>CAWEQA010000001.1:0-157305 GCA_963811095.1 uncultured Acidobacteriaceae bacterium
CATTGGCCGCCGCGTGTAATATTCGTGGTTTTCCGTCACATAGAGGACCGGTTTTTTCCACTTCCGCAGAATCTGGTCGAGCGGCTCATAATCCCTGAGCGTGACGATATCGCCTGCCAGGATCATGACATCTCCGTTGGCATTACTGGCGGTAAGATCCAGCCCGAGCCAAATTCAAGATGCAGGTCGCTATAAGTAATGATTTTCATGCTTGTAGGAGAATGCTTGTTTGAACTCGCCTTTCTCAAGTCCAGATTTCCTCCAAAAAGACAGCGGTTTTTGCACTGTCTCGATGTGTAAGAGGACAATTGCCATCAACAGCGATTCAACTTGGGGCGGAGCCCGGTTCGTAGAACTAGAAATCTGACATTCCCCGGATAGCTGAATAATAAGCCGAGGCGCAAAGGCCAGTGTCAAGGCTCTTCGACCGCGAACGCGGCGCGCGAAGCGCGGCCTTGACACTGGCCGGGCCTCGGCTATGCTCTGGCTATCCGGGGCATGTCATTCGGGAATGCTGCATCACAGACCAAGACCGAAACCCTGACTGATCTGATTCGTGTGCGTGGTTTGTGGTTCTATCTTGTGCGCTCCTGGCTCTTGCTGAATCGCGGGCGAATGGGACACGTCGCGGCTGAGTTCTTGCCCGAGCGTCTGTGCGTTGTTCGTATAAATCTGCGCGTCATAGCGTCCACGCGAGACAGAGACATAGGCCATGCGGCTGTTGAGCAGATCCTTAGCGCCCAACTCGGTGTCCACGTGAATCAGGACACGGTCGGCAGTCTGTCCCTGGCTGGAGTGGCTGGTCATGGCATAGCCATGGTCGAGATGCGGATGCTTGCGCGGATCGAGTTCGACCGCGCGGCCACCGTCCATCTTCAAGCGCAGCCGCCCGTCTTCGTCGATGCTCTCGATGGTCCCCAACTCGCGGTTCGCAACTTTGAGTTCGTTGGCCGGCGCGGTGAACTGGATGCGGTCGCCCACTGAAAAACTCCGCATCTCCTCCCGAAAGACCGAGACTCCCTGCTGTCGGCGCGGATCGTAAGTTCGCTCCGTGCCGTCCTGCAGTTCGACTGTCAGCCGGTTTTTCGGAGCGTCGATGCTCTTCACCTGTGCGTACTCGCCTTTCCCGATGCCGGTCTCCTTCGATGCGCGCGAGTAGCGCAGCACATCGCCCACCTCATAGCGCTCGGCCCATGTGCGGTCCGCGCCGGTGAGGTCTTGGCGCGGCACTAGCGTCCTGATGCGGTGCTCCTCGTTGCTGACGAGGCCACTCCGCTGCAATTCCGCATGGATGCGCTCGTTGATCTCCATGCGAGAGCGATTATCGGGAGAAATCACCAGCGTGTTCTCCGGCGATTTTGCGTACTCCTTCGCAATAGCGGCGATGCGCTCGTCGTGGCCTTGAATCTCATGGACTCGGCCCTGCCGGTCAAGATTCTGTATCGCCTCGCGCACTTCGCCCCGCGCAAGCTGCTCGACTACCTGTTTCAGTTCTGGGTCTTTCTGGCGCACGATCTCTTCGAGCTTCACCGTTTTCATGCCGGCGTCCTGGAGCTGCGCGAAGGGCCTCCCGGCCTCAACCGCCTCATGTTGCCGCCGGTCGCCGACGAGCAACACACGGTCATTCGGATGGAGCCGGTTCACAAACTCATGCACCTGCCTGGTCGATGCCAGAGAGGATTCGTCGAGCACATAGAGCCGTTTCTCGCCGGTATCCGGCTGCTGTCCACGTACCAGATGCTTCTGTAGTGTGGATGTCTCCATGCCTGCTTCCCCGAGCTTCTGCGCCGCGCGGGACGTTGGCGCGAAACCTTCCACCCTGTAGCCCTCGGCCTCCGCGCCTTCGCGGATCACGGACAGAGTTGTTGTCTTGCCCGCGCCTGCGATGCCATCTAAACCGACAACCTTCTCCCGCGAAAGAAAGATTTCGTCTACTGCTTGGCGCTGCGACGCATTCAACTCCGGGTGGCGGTCTTCCGTGGCGATGCGCACTTGCGGCGAGACCAGCATGGGATCGCTGTAGTCGCGCCGATTGCCTTCCTGCATCCGGCCAACGATCTCACGCTCCATGCGTACCATCACGGCGGTTGTGTACTGTCTGCCAGCACCAACGTGCGAGACTTCGCGGAACTCCCCGGCCTCGATCCGGCGCTCGAACTCCTGCCGGACCTGGGCATAGGTGGTTTCTCCCATGCCGCGCACCAGCGCTGTTTCAAGGATCGCGCGGCGGTCCTGCACAGCCGATCTCTCGAAGACATGATCGCGCGCCCATGTCACGGCCTGCTTCGCCTGAACCTCTGGCTCCGGCATCTGGTATTGCCCATGTTGGCGCGCCTGTGCGACGACGCGGTCCGCCTGATGCCCGTACTGTGCGGCCAACTCGCGGTGCCGCTGTAAGACTTCTCCAGGCGACAGCAGTTCCTTGCGGTCGCGCGTATGGTGGGCCGCGATCTGTGCCGCCGCGGCTCCGTCGATTCCTTGTTCCCGGAGATGGTCTTTGATCTGTTCACGTCGCGGACTGGAAGCCTCCAGATATTCCTTCGTGTAGCCTTTTATTTCCGGCTGTCCATGCTTGCCGCGCTCCAGTTCGTAGCCCAGCTTTTCCAGACGCAGAGCCAATTCGGATCGGTAGACCGCCGTGACGTAGCGCTGTGACACGAACATCTCGTGCGGCTGCAAAGCTCGCATCTGTTTCCCGTTTTCGAGACCGCTCTCCCGCTCGGTCATGTTGAAGATCACGGCATGGGTATGAAGCTGGGGCGCAGCATAGCCATCGACGGGCCGCGCGGTATCGTGCTCGAAGGTGGCGGCGATGAATTTCCCGGTCGTCTCCGGGGCATGGACATTGCCGATCCGCGCCTGCGTGTATCGCTCAAGTTCCTGAAGCGCCGCGCGTACACTCTCCCGATGGGCTTCCCGCACCCGATCATCGCCGCCCACAAGCGCGGTAAGCGATACCGACTTCGGCGCAGAGAAGGTGGCGTCCCACCCGGCGCGATGCTCGGCGCTGGTCACGTCTCTGCCAAATTTGCCTTCATAGGTTCTCGAAACTTGATGCCGTACGAGCTGCTCTTCGGTGTGCGGATGTTGGCCTTCACTCAGTCGTGCAAAGTGTTCGGAACCAACGCCACCTTGCAACCCCCACTGCTCGGCGAGTCTGCCCTGCCACTCACTGTGACCCTGCTGATCGCGGCTCCAGTAGTTCTGTTCCTGCGAGGCAAACTCCCGCACATGGTAGGTCTGCGCCTGGCTGGCTGACAGCGGTTTCGAGATCGTGAGCATACCGAGCGTTCCTCAAGCGTCAAGTGGAGTTCTTGGCAATTTGTCTCTCATTCGATTCCCTTCGTTTTCTCCCAGGCGAATGCCTCTTTGGGTTTGGTCTCCGGCGCACCGATAGTCGAACCAGTGACGGTCGAAGCAAAGAGCGCGAGCATCGGCTGAGTGGGCTTTTTCAGCGGATCGGCAGGAGCACTCGCGGGCACTGATGGCGCTGGTTTCGGCTCGATCTTTGGCATCTGCCGTTGCGAAAATCTCGGCGGTCTGAATCGGATTCTGCCCATCTTTATCCTCCATCTCTGGATCAAAGTTGGCAGAGGTCGGCCCCATTCGATCGTCTCCCTATCCCGCCGTTTACTTGAGGACCGGCTCTGCAACACGCTCCGGAGCCCCAGGAGTAAAAGGAACATCGCGGCTGTCCAAAGCAACGGCGTCAAGAGTGAAAAGCTTCTGGGGAAAAGCATGGCACTCATGGCGTACGACCACTTTCCTTGCCCTCGCGGGCAAAGAAGTCATCCAGCAGTTTGCGCGCCTGCTGAAGCTTTCGTGCGTCTGCCTGGTCGCGAATTTTGAGGACGGAATCGGGCAACAGTTGTCTACCTTCCGATGCCGCTTGGGCGGCTGCATGGAAGAGATTAAGCAGCGCATAACGTACCGCCCAGACTTCGGCCAATACCAATTCGGCGGGATCAGCGGGCCGCTGTCGCGCAGCGCAGAGAGCGGCCCCACGCAGCCACTCGGAGAGCGCTTGTCCCGCGCTTTCGGCGGCAGCTTCTAATTCTCCTAGTTCTTCGGGAGTCAGTCGCGTTGCCGCGGTCTTGGTGCGGAAGCCGGGCTTCGCTTCTTCTCCGAACGGCAAACTGGACTGCGGATTAGCTTGAACGCGGGGACTACTCATTGGATGAATCGCCTTGTTGCACTACAGCGCTTGATTCCGCTGCGATTAAGCTGCGTAATCGCTATTTCGCAGGAAGCTGCTGCGCTTCAACACGTTTACGCGATCGACGCTCAGGAGCGCGTCGTCGCCCACAAACGTTATCGTTCGTTACCGCGCCCATTGAGCGAATGAACGAATCTGTTGATGCAGCGAAAGTTAACCTGCGTAAACACCAGAGCCATCCTCGGCGCTCTGCAGTTCCCAACTTGGGGGTGACGTGTCCCACCATTCTTCCGGTGCGAAGCACCGCGCTTCTACATCTCGCCATATTCCAACGCCAACGTGTCCCACGCCTGCATCACGTCTGGCGACTGCCATGCACGGCGAAACAGATTCTGAATGGACTTCCAGTGCTCCGTGGGGAAGACGAAACTAATTCCGTTGTCACAGGCACAGAAATTCACATCGAACTCTTGGTTCTCCATGATTCCAACGTGGGCGTAGAAATAGTGTCCTTTCCATTGAGCCAGTGGGCGAGTCAAATCGAGCCCTTCCAGCATCCTTCGGAATTCCGCAGTTCGCGCGTATCCATTTACCGGATAGCGTGGCGCAAGCGGCCCGGGAAAATGCAGGTAGGGAGAGAAATCGTTCGCCTCCTCTCGCACCAGATCGAGGCGGTATCCGCCCTCCTCCTGGGACGGCAATCCGCGCTGCATTGGGGCTTCAAAGTCATCGTCGTCGCTAGCGGGTTTCGGTCGTAAGGGCTTGCGGTGAACTGCGTAATGGCCTCGGGCACAGACGCGCCAGAGGGTATTCCAGTGCGGCCAAAGTACCTCGTTCAGCTTTTCGATATTCGAGAACGTTTCCTGATCCAAGAGCGTGTAGAGATTGCGAACGGCGAGTAGTGGTCGTCGGCGCTTCTGAGCCGGGTCTCTGAGCATCTGAATCGTTCGCGTAACGACTCGACGGAGGTCGTCACTATCGACACCGTCCGGCTCCTTTGCAGCGACTTGTTTGTCCTCGGGAAGCGTCATCAAATAGAGGAAGTCTAGGGAAAGCTTCTTCCTTCTGCGGGCGATTGCGTAAACGGCGAGAAATGCCTCAAGAATCTCGGCCAGAGAGTCATAAGAAAGCTGGCCTTGTTCGGTACTCATAAATGACTGCGCACCCTTGGCGCAATAGTAGGCAACGAGAGCCCATTCAGCCTGCGTGAGCGGCATGTGTGCCTCCGCTTTCCCGCGAATGTTGAGCAGAGAATCGGTCGGCTCAGTGAGCAGGTTGGCCAACTCAAGACGGTCGTCTCTAGCCGACTCCAGCAGTTGCTTTGCGGCCTCGGATGTCGAGACGGTTTGGCCGGTCTTCTGGGCAATGACTTCCTTCAGTGTTTCCAGCCTGGAACGGAGTTCTTCGGAGATACGGATGGAAATCACCGGCTGATGAGCGGTTGCCGTTTTTTTTGCCATGCGCCATCCTCGTTGAAATTTTGTAACGATACATGTTGACTGTATTGGTATGTCTGGGCTAGTGTCAAGGGCAACGTTGTTTCTTGAGGTTCCTCTATGACAGCCAGCCAACTCCTCGGTGCCACCGCACCAGTCCCAACTTTCGAACACTTCGTCGACGGAGACACAGCGGCCACGTTCCTAGGTATCACGCGACGAACGCTGCTGCAAAAAGTCCGCGATGGCAAAATTCCCGGTCACGCGCTCGATCCATCGGCAGAAAAGAAGGACTGGAGGTTTCTTTTATCGGAACTCCACGCCTACATGGTAAGCTGCGAAACACGGCCACCTGGAGCACGCAAACCACCAAGGAGGGTTTGATGCCCAGGTATCAAATAGGCAGTCTACGCAAGATAATGCGCGCGGAGGGTCTGACGTGGGTGCTTCGCTATTACGCTACTCGCTCGGATGGGAAACGAGTCGAACGCACGACCGCTATAGGTCTTGTCAAAGATATCGGTCCCAGCCCGGCGGATGCATCGAGAGAAGTCGATCGTCAGAAACTGCGCGAAACCATCAACCAATTGCAGCCCTTCCAAGGAACGCCGAGAACGTTTGGTCAGCTTTGTCAGGACTATATCGAAAACGAGCTGCGAATCGACCAATCGGAATCAGCGCGTCCCAAAGCATTTCCCACAGTCGAAACCTACGAGCGACACCTGATCAAACGCATCATTCCACGATGGGGGAGATTAGCACCCTTAGCCGTGGAATCGAGGGATGTCGAGGCGTGGTTTCGGGAACTTCGCAAGGGGAACGCTCAGAAGAAGGTGAAACCGTTAGCCGATCCTACGATCGACAAAATCCGCCGCATCATGAGCCTGGTCTTCAAGCACGGGCAGCGATGCAATTTCCTCCCTCGCCAGCAGGAAGGCAATCCCATGAACTGGGTGAGCCAACGAACCACGAGCGACTACCGGGCGATAGTCATGACGCCGAAGCAGGCGTTCGAGGTTCTTCTCAATACTCCAGAGCCAAGGCGCACGTTGACTCTAAGCGACGCGGCCACTGCTCTTCGCGTATCAGAACTGTTGGGCTTGATGTGGATGGATCTCGATTTCGAAGGGTTGGTGATTTACGTGAGACGAGCTTATGTGTGGGGAAGATTCAAAGAGCCGAAGTCGAAAGCTTCAAAGGCTCCCGTTCCCATGCATCCACTTTTGGCTGGCTTCCTCCTCGCATGGCGCGAGAGAACGAAGTATGCCAAGGAAGGCGACTATGTGTTTCCCAGCGTAAAGCTGAGAGGCAAGAAGCCGCTGTCCGCGTCCATCATGGTGCAGAAATACTTGCGCCCCGCAGCCATCAGCGCCGGCGTGATTGCTGCGAACTGGAAGGGACGCTTCGGTTTTCACAACTTTCGCCATTCACTGGCGACGGCACTGGTGAAACTGAAAGTGGACCCCAAAACCGTGCAGGGTGTTCTGCGGCACGAGGACTTTGGCACAACGATGGAACTGTATGCACAGTCCGACATGGACGCCATGCGGGATGCGCAAGGCAAGTTCCTGGAACAGCTCATGGGGGACAGAATTCACCTGCTCACAGAGCGAGTTCAGTGAGAATCATGGGTTGGATCGTGGGTTGGAAATTTCTGCTCTTCGCCGCTAAGTCCTTTGGAATGATGGTGGCCAGGGACGGAATTGAACCGCCGACGCCAGCCTTTTCAGGGCTGCGCTCTACCCCTGAGCTACCTGGCCACGTTTCGGAACCTGCTGTTCGCAGGCTGCGAGGACTGTTCACTTCACGCTGATTTTGGCGGGATTCGCAACCGAACGAAACTGCTCCAGTGCCGGAAGCGTGCGGAACGTTCTCGATTATAACAACCGCGCGGATTTCCCTCAATGTTCGCCGCGCGTTTTTCTTTGCAGGACAAGTAAGGGCCGCCACGGATTTCACAGATCCTCACGGATATTCACCAGAGAAATATCCGTGAAACTCCGTCCAAATCCGTGGCTGAAGTCCTATCCCGCGAAACTCTTCACAAACTCCACCAGACTGCGCAGAGCAATGCCGGACGGGCCTTTCGCGATCCACGGCTTCTGATCTTCCATCCATGCGGTGCCCGCGATATCGAGGTGAATCCACGGTGTTTCTTCTGCGAATTCTTTCAGGAACATCGCCGCCGTAATGGCACCGCCCCAGCGCCCACCCGAATTAACGATGTCCGCGATGCCGGAGCGAATCTGCTCTTTGTATTCGTCATCCAGAGGCATGCGCCACATCTTTTCGCCGGCCTTCGCGTTCGCGCTGTGGAAACGGTCGTACATGTCGTCGTCGTTCGCGAAAATTCCCGCATTGTTGTAGCCGAGCGCAACTACCACGGCGCCTGTCAGCGTGGCCGCATCGACCAGATGCGTGCAGCCGAGTTGGCGCGCGTAGAAGAGGCCGTCGGCTAAGACGAGGCGGCCTTCGGCGTCGGTATTGATGATCTCAATCGACTTGCCCGACATCGCAATCTGCACGTCCCCCGGTTTCTGGGCTTTGCCGGAGGGCATATTCTCGGTCGCACACACGATGCCGATGACTTTGACTTTCGGCTTCAGGAGCGCGATGGCGCGCATCGCGCCGATCATGGTTGCGCCGCCAGCCATGTCGTATTTCATCTTCTCCATGCCGTCGGCGGGCTTGATCGAGATGCCCCCGGTATCGAAGGTAATTCCCTTCCCCACCAGCCCCAGCACCGGCTTCTCGGGTGCACCCGCGGGCTCGTAGCGCATGACAATCAGCGCGGGTGGTTCGTCGGAACCTTGCGCCACACTCCAAAATGCGCCCATCTTTAGTTCTTTGATCTTATCGGCGCCGTAGACTTCGCACTTCAAACCGACTTCCTGCGACATCTTCTTGGCGCGATCGGCCAGGATCGTAGGCGTCATGCGATTCGAAGGCTCATTCACCAGATCGCGGGTAAAGTTCTGCGATTCGCCGATCACCTGCGCCTCGCTCGCCGCCTTTTCGAGGGCCGATTTGTCTCCGCTGGTGACCATGGTGAGCGAGTCAATCTTCTGATCTTTACGGTCGCTGCGGTAGTAGTCGGGGTCGAAGTTGCCCACGTGGGCGCCTTCCACAATGGCGCGCACAGCTTCTTCGGCGGGAATACTGGGCGGAGCGATGAACGCAAAGCTGCGAATTCCGCGCGACTTGAGCGCGCGGACCGCCACCCCGGCAAGGCGGCGCAAGTCGTAGCTCGAGAACTTTTTCGCGCTGCCCCCCGAAACCAGCAGCAGACGCTTCGCCTTCGCCATGGCCGGCTTGTGCAGCAGGTTTGTCTCAAACGGCTTGCCCGCCACTTCGCCGCTCGCCAGCAGGTCAGCGGCCACCGACTGCACTGCAGGGTCGCTCGTGGCAACTTTGAGTTGTGCCTTCTTGTCTTTCTCTTTGACGTTGGGCGCAGGCTCAGCGTGGTCGAGCACCACGGCGACCAGCGATTCGGTTTCCAGTTCAGCAGGTACAGAGAGCGAAATGATCGTTTTCATAGTTTGAATATTGAAAATTAGAGTTCTGGTCCGACCATCCAGTATCGTCGGCGGATGGGGAAAAGTGCAAGCCGACGACATCCCGTCCAGCCGATTCCGATAATAAGTCAGCAGTCGATTTCGCAATATATAAACATGGTCAAGGTTAGTAAAAAACGGCCTACCCGCGAGGGCTGCCACGAAGAATCATTGAACAAGTTTGCTACCCAAAACGTACTGTCAGACGTCATCAGGAAGGGCACCCGAGATGGCGCCAACCGTGCACCTGCGCTATGATTCAAAGCCGCAGCCGATACAGGTGAGGTTCTTCATGCAGATCCGCTGGAAGATTGTCGTTTTGATTGCCGCGTTGACGCTAGGATTCACTGCACTAATGAGCCGGAAGACGGCGACCGCAGCCGCCCCGCAGGCAGCGGCTCCAGGGGTTAAGGCGGCGCCTGCGGCAAAGAGCGCCAAGGACGCCGCATCCGGAGGAGTTTCTATCCCCGACACCACGCTCGCCATCAACTCCGACAAGCCCATGTCGGAGCGCGTAGTGCATTACGAGATCGACGCCAAGTACAACGCCGACAAACACATTGTCGATGCGAGCGAGGTGCTCACTTACCACAACCTGACCGGGCAGGCGCTCGACCACTTCCCTTTCCACCTCTATCAAAATGCCTTCCAGCCCAAGGCCACGTTCGTCCGTGACTCCAAACTGATGGGCAGCCGCGACACTTCCTACGCGACTTGGGAAGACAAGTATTACGGTTCGGAGGACATCAAGAGCCTCGAAGTGGTGGGCCAGGGCGATCTAACTTCACAGCTGCAGTACATCGCGCCCGACGATGGCAACAAAGACGACAAGACCGTAGTTGACCTCAAGCTCGCCAAGCCCATCGCGCCGGGCGCCTTTGTCCAGTTCAAGATCGCGTTTCAAACCAAGTTTCCCGAAACGCAGGCACGTTCCGGATGGAAGCGTGATTTCGTCCTCGGCGGCCAGTGGTTCCCCAAGGTCGGAGTGTTCTGGCACGGAGCCTGGAATTGCCACCAGTATCACAACACCACCGAGTTCTTCGCCGACTTTGGCGTGTACGACGTCAAGCTCACCGTGCCGGCCTATGAAGTCGTGGGCGCCAGCGGAGTGCAGGTCGACGAAAAGAGCAATTCGGACAATACCAAGACCGTGACCTACCACGGCGACGACATCCACGACTTCGCCTGGACCGCGAGCCCGCGCTACAAAGTGCGGGAGAGTACGTATCAATCCCAGATGGGACCGATCAAGCTGCGCTTCCTGATGCAGCCCGCGCACTGGAGCCAGGCAGAGCGGCACGAGAAGATCACGCGCGACACGCTCGACCGGTTTGAGAAATTCTACGGACCATATCCATACAAGACCCTCACTGTGGTCGATCCCGAACCCGACTCAGCGGCGGGAGGGATGGAGTATCCGACGTTCATTACCGGCGACTCGAGCTGGTTCATGCCGGACGGCTTCCACCTGGTGGAGTTGGTGGTGGAGCACGAGTTCGGGCATCAGTACTGGTACGGCATGGTCGCTACTAACGAATTTGAGGACGCCTGGATGGACGAAGGCATCAACAGCTACACCGAAGTCAAGGTTATGGATTCGATTCTCGGCAAGAACACATCCGTGATCAACATGGCGGGTGCTACGGCTGGCGAGCGCGAACTTCAACGGCTGACTTACATCGGTGTCGCGGATCGTGATCCGATGGCGCAGAAGGCGTACGAGTATTCCACTTCTGGCTCTTATGCCGGCGTAACCTACGGTAAAACCGCCAGTGTACTGCTAACCCTCGAAGGCATCGTCGGCGAAGACACCATGGCGAAGGCAATGCATTCGTATTTCATGAAGTACCGCTTTACCCATCCCACAAAAGAAGACTTCCTCAAGACGATCGAGGAAGTGTCGGGCAAGGATCTGCGCTGGTACTTCGACCAGGCCGTATACGGGTCACAAGTCATGGACTACGAAGTGCTCAGCGTCAATTCCTTTCCGGTGAACTGGTACGAAGAAAAGAAAGATAAGAAGGACACCAAGAAAGGCGCGAAGGACGACACGCTTTACCAGTCCTACGTGACCCTGCATCGCAAAGAAGATTTCGTCCTGCCGGTCGAAGTCGAGATCACGTTTGATAACGGTGAGAAGGTCCGCGAGCACTGGGACGGAAAGGGCCGCTGGACACGCTTCGGCTACCAGAAAAAGGCGAAGGCCGTGTCGGCGGAACTTGATCCCGACCACACCGTGCAGATTGACCGCAATGATTTCAACAACAGCTTCGTGGTCGAAGCCAATCCCAAGCCAACCTATAAACTGTCGACGTACTGGCTTTTCGTTACGCAGTGGGTAAGCCAAGCCTTGGCGTGGTGGGCCGTCTAGGAAATCGCCTTCACAGCTCGCAGAGCGGCAGACTGGGATCGAGGACAGAATCGAATGAATGATCACAAAGGTTTACTGAGCAGCGGATGGGGAATGGTCCTGCGGAACAAACGCTATATTTTCTGGTTCTGGTTATTGAACCTGACTCTCGCTGAATTTGGCACGTCGGCCTTTCGCAAGAGCGCGCACGCGGTTCTCGACCACAGCCTCGCCGCGGGTGGCCTGGTTCATGGCTTCGACGTGACGGTGATGTCTGACCTGTTTGCGCGCCCGGAGTTTGGGTCGATGTCGGCAATGACCACTCCCGCACTCTACTTCGGATTCCTCTTTTTCCTGGCGACGGCCCTGTTCCTTCCCGGCGTGTTCCAGGGATACGCGTCAACCTACCGCCTGCCTCGCGAGGATTTCTTCCGCGCCTGCGGCAGAAATCTGTGGCGATATATCCGGCTCATGTTGATCGCTGGCATTGTGATGGGAATCGTCGCGGGGCTGCTGTTTAGCCTTCAGGGCGCTCTGGTGCGCAAAGCCGGGGAGAGCACGAACGAACTGCTGTCGCCAGAAGTGCGCTTCATCGGACTTTTCGTGATTTTCCTGATCATGACCGTGTTCCGCATCTGGTTCGATCTGGCTGAGGCCGACGTTGTCCTGAGCGATCAGCGCGCTGTGCGCAAATCGATCGCCGCAGGTTTCCGTCACACCTTCCGCGGTTTCGCGCGATTGCTCACGAGCTATGTGGTAGCTACGATTTTCGCGGCGATCATCCTCGTGGGTGGCATCTGGGTGTGGATGAAGGCGGTCCGTCCAGAAAGCGTGGCCGGCGCATACCTCATCGGCCAACTCATTCTGATCTTGCTGTCTGATCCCGCGCTTCTGGCAGCGCGGAGTCGTTGTGTCGTACTGGCAACAGCACATGCTCGTGCCCGTCGCGGTGGTGGAACCCATAGTTGCTCAGCCGGTGGCGGTGGCCGCGCCGATCATTCCGCCGACGACCCCGCCGCCTGTGCCCGAGGGCACCTAACAGCTCGATCGTTAGTGGGACTTTTCTGACACCGGGCTCGGCTCGCGGGCAGCCTCCGCCTTCTGGCCGAGATCCAGTCCGAATTTCGGCTCGGAGCGCGTGCCCGTTACCTTGAACGGCAGTTCCGTCCCCGCTCCATGTTTGCTGAAGAACGGATCCACCGGTTTCAGCAAGACGGACTTCCATCCCGTCATCATCTGCGAGAGTTTGGCATCGAGTTTGACAGTGCCGTGAAAATCGAAAATGTCGCCGTTCAGACTGTACTGGCCGGCAACGTCGGCATGCGTCCCGGGCACCGCAAAGTGCAGCAGCGAGAATGTGAAAAGTCCCTCGTCGAGCCGGAATGCGCCCCCAAGTTCTGACGGTACGCCCACCTCGGAGTGTTCCTTTGCCTGCTTGGGCTCGCCCCGGCTGCGCAGGCTCAGAGAGTCAATCCGGTCCTGAATCTTTTCATTGGAAAAGAGTCCCGCGGTGATTTTGAAGGTGCCGTCGAGTTTTAAACGGTTGGCGACATCCGCCGCTCCGGGCAGGATACTCATTTTCGCTTGCATCGCGACCGGTCCGCTCATGATCGGAGGATCAGTCTTGACGCCCAACAGCAGCAGATCCTCGACCCGCGCGTGATCCATCACCACGCTGAGTTCGATGTCGTGGCCTTTCGGATTCCGCGTGCGAATCACCTTGCCCCGCGCCGTGAACGACGAATGCAGAAAACGCGCCTTCACGGGCTCGAGATATGTGTCTCCATCCATGCCATCGACGATCGCGTGAAAGTCGGTGTGCAGCGCCACCGGATGGCCGCTTGTGGCGAGACGGAAATCGGGCGTATCGGTCGCACCGGAAACTTCGATCTTCCCTAAGGTCCCGCCATACTTGCCCGTCGATGACAGCATGCCCGCGATGCCCGGCAGAGTTCCGAGATCGGCATGGGTAAAGGAGTAGTCGCCGGCAACCGCCGTGGCGCGCGGAGCGTCTTCACGGAATGGGCCAAACGATCCCGTCGACTGGATATTCCCGACCGGTTTGGGATTCACCAGCGTGGCATCGAAGCGCAGCGGCTGGCCGGGCCCGATTTCCTTCATATCGAGATGGCTGATCTGGAAGACGATCGGCGCCTTGCCCGGCTTGTAAGTATTGACGACGAGCCGTGTGTCCTCGCAAACAAATTTGTCCACGAAGATCGTCATCTTCATTTTATTGATCTTCTCGCCCGAGCTGTCGCGCATGTTGCTCAACCGCCGTTGGTCTTCTCTAGGAGGAATGTTCAGTTCCATGCCTCTGACATAAACGGTGGCGACGTGCATGGGAGAGTGGAACAGGCTTGCCAGCCCGGTGCGAAAGCGAAATTCCCGAATACTGATCAATGCCTGCACGCCTGCTTCGGCCGGGTTGGGATCCGTGGGACCGAAAATTTTCAGTCCCTTGCCAGAGACGTTCAGTCCGTCGGCGAGCCCCACGTCAAGATCGGCTAGTTCAACTTTCGTCTTGAAGCGCGCCGAGAGAGTTTCAATGACTCGGGCGCGCAAGATGGGCTGGGCGTGCGTAAGGAGATGGCGAGTTTCCAGGAGAGTGGCTACCGCCACCAGCAGCAGGAATCCAGCAACCCAGGGCCAGCGACGGCGTCGCTTTTTGCCGTGAATAACAACGAAAGCTCGGGGAGAGGTGCAAACCCCTCGGTTGACTCGAAGCAGGCGCGGCCATGTCCCCTATCAGGCTTCAAGCAGGTCGGGCGCGTCAATCAGGTCATCCCTGTAAGATGCGAACCCGAGCACTGGTACTAACCGATCGGGGGTCGGGATGAAAGGAATCGAAAGCACTCTCACAGCAAGACGATGGTGATGCCCTGGTTGCGTCGGCCCAGGTCGGGATCACTCTTCAAGGCCGGTTCCTTCTGCAATAAACGCCACGTCGCGTCGTCGGTCTTCGACCAGTCTTCTCCAAAAATGCGCCCGCGAATCTGCCCGCCCTCACTCAGTTCCTGCAAACGCTTCTGCACTGCAATTCGGATGTCGCCACCCACGCCAGTCGATCCGTACCCGTGGACCACCTTAAGAATAGAATGCCGCTCTTGGCGCGCAAGCGCAATTGCCCGGTCCAGCCGTTGCAGGGCCTCTTGAACCGAGGGCATATCGGACTTGAGGTTTACAGTTTTAATGGCAAAACCTCAGCCGCAGTCTCTCATGAATCAGGATCCCGGCGGTTTTAGATGCAGAACCGGAACCCGATATCAGCGTTTCTCCAACTGATGCCTATCCCTCCGGAGATCCCAGGCTCAAAAAAACGGCGCCGCTGAAGCTGCGGCGCCATCTCATTGAACTTTTCGAAATTACTGCACGGTTACCGTGACATCATCCACGTACATGTAGGTCAGGTCGCCGAACCCGTCCTGGTGATCGTTGAAGTACACGCGAATGGTCTGCCCCTTATACGAGGTCAGATCATAGGTGACCAGCGTCCATGCTTGCGCATTCGAGCACACCTTCATAATCTGCGCCAGCATGGTGCCGGAGGCGTTTTGCACCTGTGCCTCCTGCCAGTCGTAGGTGATGGTGTCAGTGGTCGATGGCCAGTAGTAGAACGTCAGCGTGGCCTTGGTGGCGGTGCTGGGGACGGTGATGGTCTGGTAGAGGAAATCATCCCCGTTGGGTTCGCTGCCGGAACTTGAGCCGGCGAGGGCGCTGTAAGTTCCGCTGTGTTTTTGGACGGTTGAAATCACCGGTAACATCACGCCTCCTGTCGTCCAGTTGGCCAGAGTGCCGGTTTCGAAGCCGCCATTCTGGATCAACTGTGTGGAGGGGGCCGTCACCGTCAAGGTGATGGTTGCGGTTTGCGTGATCGTCCCCGAGGTACCGGTGACAGTTACGGTGCTCGTACCCGTGGTTGCTGTCGACGAAGCCGTAAACGTCAAGGTTGACGTCGCGCTGCCATTGGCCGGAGGAGTGACCGGGTTGGTGGAGAAAGCTGCCGTCACGCCGCTGGGCAGGCCGGAAACACTCAGAGTTGTAGCCGAGTTGAATCCGTTCTGGCTGGTAACCGTGGTGGTGCTGGTCGCGTTGGTTCCCTGCGTGCATGCTCACGGCATTCGGCGAATTGGAAACCGTGAACCCCGGGGTTCCCGCTCCCACGGCGAAGATCAGGTCGTCGTGGTCGTTGTAGGAACCCGCGGTACAAGAAGAGGCGCTGCCCTGGTAGCGGAACTGAGCGCGCACCGCCTGTAGGCTGCCGCTGGGCAACGTGTAGTTCGCCGACAGGGTTTGCGCTCCGGCTGCTGCCGGAGTGATCGTTCCGATCAGCACCCAGGAGGGGCTATTTGCGTTGGCCGTGTAGTAAAGGTCGAGGTGGTCTGCGGTGAACGAACTGTACGCCCACACCGTCGCACTGACCTTTACCGTCTTGCCCGCGGCGAGCGTGCTGCCATCGGTCGTGGAGACGACAAGGCGGTCGTTGGACTCGTCGGAGTGGAACGTGCCCGAGGTTCCGTCAGCGCAAGAGTTGTTGATGGTGTTGGGTTGATTCGGTTCGGCTCCGCCAGACATCGTATCTCGGCCAAGCAACAGTGATGGACCCGAGTCACATCCCGAGCTTGCGCTCGCGCACTTCGGAGCCTTCAGAGTGGAATCGTAGACCGCAGTCTGCAAGCCGACCGACGAATTCACCGTGAGCGCAATCGTTGTGCTGTGCGTGAGCGAACCGGACGTGCCGGTGATGGTCACCGTGGCGGTGCCGGTAGTCGCCGTCGCCGACGCGGTCAGCGTGAGCGTCGAAGTCGCGCTGCCATTCGCCGGGCGGAGTCACCGGGTTGGTCGAGAACGCTGCCGTCACGCCGCTGGGCAAGCCAGTTGTGCTGAGAGTCGTCGCCGAACTGAAGCTGTTCTGACTGGTGATGGTAACCGTGCTGGTTCCATTGCCGCCTTGAGTGACCGTCACGGTCGATGGCGACGCGCCGATCGTAAAGTTAGGCTGGGCAGTCGCGTTCACCGTCAGAGCAATCGTTGCGGTATGAGTAGTAGAGCCCGATGTGCCGGTGATGGTCACCGTGGCTGTGCCGGTGGTCGCCGTCGACGACGCGGTCAGAGTCAAGGTGGATGTGGCGCTGCCATTCGCTGGAGGAGTCACGGGGTTCGTGCGAGAACGCCGCGGTCACCCCGCTGGGCAAACCTGAAGCGCTGAGCGTGGTCGCCGAGTTGAAGCCGTTCAAGCTCGTGATGGTGATGGTGCTGGTTCCATTTGAACCTTGCGTGACGGTGAGTGAAGCTGGGCGCGGCGCCAATGGAAAAATCAGGCGTCGACGTCGTTCCGCAGCCGGGAAACTTGAAATTCGCGATGCGGGTGTTCCAGTTAAAGCTGCCAGTCGGTCTTCATATACTCCTCGCGTAAACCAGAAGGTACAGTCGTCGACTGGATCTACTTGCATGGCGCTGTAGTCGCCCCAGCGGGAGAGACTGTTGCCGCTCTGCGATCCGGTTCCGCTGACAATATTCACCTCTGCTTCGAGCGTGCCTGCGGGGTCGGTGGGAACCCGCCCTGCGATAACGAACTGATGGCGAGACAGCGAACTGCTCGATACGCTGTAGCCAAGGGCCAAATCGCCGGCCTGGTCCATGGCAACGCGATCCCATCCAGCGGTAGTTGGAATCGGGGGCGAAGGTACTCTGCTGCGCTACTACCGGTGTGCCCGAAGGGATTCTGGATTTCATACCAGCGGACGCCTCCGCCGCGAGCCCGCCACGACCGAGTGATTCACCACCAGCGACTCATGCGTGCCGAAGTTGCGATAGGCCAGTCGGTACATGAGCCGGTCGGCCAGCGAGTCGAGCTGCTGCGTGGTGCTGGGCTGCGGAACGCAGGTGCCGCCTGCCACACAGAGGACTGAAGGCCGCCACGTTGATCACAGTTGGTCCGGTGAACGTGGAGTTGGCTGGATGTGGCGAAGTCCACATGGAATTTGAAGAGGTTCAGATTGTTCGTCCCGAAATACATCATGTAGTTGGGCGAACCCGCCGGAGGAGCGGTCGTGCCGTCTAGATCGGAGGGCAGCAACCCGCCGACGGAAGTTCCCTGCTGGAAGCAGACTTGGGTGGCGGCGCTGCCCGCCAGCATGGCGTTGCGGTCGTAGGCACAAGCGTCGGCTCCCACAAACGTCGTACCGCCCGCTAAACATGTTGAACGTCTCGTAATAGGCGTCCGGCCAAACCCCCATCTTGGGATAGTCGTCGAAATTGGAGTACTGAAAGAGAGTAGCGATTGTAGGTTCCGGTCGCATCGGAAGTAGTCGATACCGCGATGCACTGCAAATACGGAGTCGTCGAAACCGAGAACTGGCTGAATATCCAGCGCTGCGCAGTCTTGTCGTACAGGACGATCGGATCGCCGTCGTTATTGGTCTGGCAGCCGCCGCCAAAACCCGACCACAGCGTGTTACCTGCGGTCGGTCCGGCGACTAGCGCGCCCGTAGACTTATTGAAGATCGCGAACGAGGTGTTCACCCATTGCACGTACTGGGTGGCACCAACCGTTCCTTCAGTATCCGGCGGAGCGCTGGTCACGCTGAAACCGTATTGCCCATTTTCCAGGCCCTCGAAACTCTGCGTCACCGGCGGCGTTGGGGGAGCCACAGTGCCCACTTGGATTACCGGATCTTCCTGTCCCGCAATTCCCGAGGAAGAGGAATGAGTTTCATGGGCTCTCCGGGGCGCCTCTCGAGCGACGGCGGAGGAGCGTGCCTGATCATCTCTGACAGCGGCGGAGAAACATCGTGATGAACATCACGCCGGACAGTAGTCGGACCCGACTGGGCAAATAGAGAAGCGGTTAGCGACAACATTACCGCCAGCGCAAAACGCCGAAGGGTAACAGGGGTTGGTGTCGACATATCTTCCTCCTGGGCTTCCAAATCGGATTTGATTTAACGACGAGGCGCGCTCCCTCAAGAAGCGGACTTCTGGTGACGTTTTCCAACCTGACTACTAGGCAAAATAGTTGGCATCATAACGGAGGTTGAATGTCTCGTTGAGGATTATTTTGTAATCTAGGAAATCCGAACAACGTCTTTGAAGCTCGAAAGAGCCGGGCGGTCGGTTGGGACGAAGTGTGGAATGCGGCTAGGGACAGGGACTCTGCACTATCGACGACTCCGTCCGGGGTTTTCATCAAACGTTTTAATGGCAGGGCGAAAATCGAATCATTTTCTCGTGCGAACGAAAGGCCGAGGGAGCTCCGTCATTCCAGGCACCCAAACGCTATTTCCTGTTTCTTCCGCGAGCGACCGCATCCCGGGCTTCTTTATCCGCGGTGCGACGCCGCTCGGTCTCGCGCTTGTCCCAGAGCTGCTTGCCCTTGGCCAACGCCAACTCAACCTTCACCCTGCCGTTCTTGAAGTACATCCGGGTCGGGATCAGGGTTAGGCCCTTCTGCTGCGTCTTGCCGATCAGCTTGCGGATCTCCTCCCGATGCATCAGCAATTTGCGGGTGCGCAACGGGGCATGGTTAAAGATGTTGCCGTGTTCGTAGGGACCAATGTGGGCGTTCAAGAGCCACACTGCGTTGTCTTTCACCAGGCCGTATGAGTCCTTGAGGTTTGCCAGTCCGCCCCGGACCGACTTGACTTCGGTCCCCGTCAGAACCACCCCAGCCTCAAATTTTTCCAGCAAGAAGTAGTTATGTGAAGCGATCCTATTAACAGCGGCGTCCCGGTCCCCGGAGGCGGTCGGGTCGCGGCGCGGGGCTTTCTCCGGGTTAGGCTTGGTCTGGTGGGTGGATTGGCGCGCCATGGGGTTATGGAGTAGTTATCTTAGCGCATGACTCGGCTTTCGGCTTTCGGCTTTCGGGATCGGGGATCGGATCCCCTGAAGATTCGGATGCCAGTTTCCGGAAGCCGCAACGCCAAAAGCCGGACCCGACCCATTAGGCCTACGACCAAAGAGTGTAACTCCCATGTGCACAAGCACTTCGGGAGCTGGAAATGGCGATGCTATAATCGCCTCACCGAGAGTTTTTTCGCGTATTTGAAGTGGATTTTCCGCGCAAAAATCCTAAACGGACTGCGCCCAAGCGTGGGAAAACTGCTTCCCCGGCGAACACTGTAATAAAGAGGATCATCTCGTGAGGAATATCGAATGAGACGCCTGATGCGCCCGGCACTACTGCTGTTGCTGGTCGCCATTGCCACGCTCCCCGCCATCGCCGACAAAGTCAAAGATCTGTATGCCAAAGGTCAGGACGCCGAGGCTCGCCAGCAGTACGAGGTGGCCTATGGTTTCTTCAAGCAGTGCTACGACCTCAAGCCCAAGGATCTGCGCTATCGGGCCTCTCTCCAACGGATCCGTTTTGAAGCGGCGGCCTCGATTGTCCACAACGGGCAGAAGCTCCGCGAAGACGGCAAGCTCGATGAGGCCGTAGCCGAGTTCCAGAAAGCGCTGACTATCGATCCGTCGCTGTTCATCGCCAAGCAGGAACTGAACCGCACCATTAAAATGATTAACGATCTGCGGAATCCTCAGCCGCAGGCCGCCGGGCCACCAACTGGATTGGAGCGCAAGATTCGCGAAGCTGCCGGTCCGGTCGAACTCGCTCCCATCTCGAACATCCCCATCACGGTCAAGCTGACCGACAAGTCCGACACCGTTTATCGAACCATCGGCCAACTGGCCGGCATTAATGTGCTGTTCGATCCCGATTACACTCCGAAACAGATCAAGGTCGAACTGAACGGAGTCACGCTGGAAGAGGCGCTGGAGATTACGGCGCTGGAGTCGAAAACCTTCTGGCGGCCGGTCACCCTGAATACGATCTTCGTCGCCACCGACAATCCCGCCAAGCGCAAAGAATTGGAACAGAGCGTCCTCAAGACTTTCTATCTCACGAATCTCTCGGCTCCCACCGAACTGCAGGATGTGGTGAATGCAATTCGCGCCGTGCTCGATGTGCAGCGCGTGCAGCAGTTGCTTTCCCAGAACGCCCTGGTTGTGCGCGGCACCCCTGATCAGATCGCGCTGGCGGAAAAACTCGTGGAAGATCTGGACAAGGCGCGTCCGGAAGTAATCGTTGACATCGCGGTCATGCAAGTCAGCAAAGACAGGTCGCGCACGCTGGGACTGAGTCCGCCGACCAGCGCCACCGTCACGCTGCAGGACAACATCAACACGACCACTACCGGCACGACCACGGGGACGACTGGAACCACGACCACCGGCACAGGAGCGAATGGGATCAACCTCAACAGTCTGGCAAACCTGAATGCCACGAATTTCCAGATCACCATTCCCTCTGCCAACTTGTCGGCACTCATGAACAATAGCGACACCAAACTCCTTCAGAACCCGCAAATTCGCGCTCTGGACGGGCAGAAAGCCTCCCTCAAGATCGGCGACCGTGTGCCGGTCGCAACCGGATCATTCCAGCCGGGTATCGGCGGTGTTGGCATCAACCCGCTCGTGAACACACAGTTCCAGTATCTCGACGTGGGCGTGAACATCGAAATCACGCCCCACGTGCACGCCAACGGCGAGGTCACGCTGAAGATCACCATGGACGTTTCGGCGGTTACGGGCCAGTCCAACATTGGCGGCATCAGCCAGCCCATCATCGGGCAGCGCAAGATCGAACATGAGATTCGCCTCCGCGACGGCGAAGCCAATTTGCTCGGCGGCATCATGGAAGACCAGCAGACGAAATCCCTCTCCGGAATTCCAGGATTGGCGCAGATTCCCATTCTCAAGTACCTCTTCGGTCAGACCACCCAGGATCATTCCGAAAACGAGATCATTTTTGCCATCGTTCCTCACATTATCCGGGGCACCGAAGTGAGCGAGATCAACCAGCGGGCCATCGATATCGGCACCTCGACCACGATCGGATTGCGCCATTCGAGCAGGCCGCAGCCCGCTCCGGCGCAGGCGCCAACGCAACCCGCCACGCCATCGATACAGCCCCAGGGAAATCCGGCGCCAGCCGCGCAGCCGCCGGCACCGAACGCGGCTCCCAGCGGCACTGCCAGCTTCCTGTTTGATCCTCCGACCATTCAGGCGGCAAAGGGTGGAACATTCATGGTGAACCTGCTGCTTTCCGGCGCTCAGAACGTGCATTCCGTGCCGGTGCAGTTGAACTACGATCCGAAAATGCTACAACTGGTCAACGTGTCGAATGGCGGCTTTCTCTCGCAGGATGGCCAGATCGTTACCCTGGCTCATCGCGAAGACGAAATGGTCGGACAATCGCAGATCACGGCCTCGCGCCCGCCCGGCGTGGGAGGAGTCTCCGGGCAAGGCGCCGTGGTCACGCTCACGTTCCAGGCGAAAACAGATGGACAAACTCCTCTGACCATTACTCGAGGCGGAGCACGCGACCCCGGCTTGCAGGCCATCACGGTTAACGGAGCGCAGGCATCCGTCACGATCCAGTAGAAGGTCGGCGTTCCGACCTTCAATTCAACTGGACCTGGAGCGGTTCGGGAAGGGCATGGCTTTAGAAGAGCGCAGCTTGAGAGGTTGCGGAAGAACTATAAATGCGTGCGCTACCGTGGAAGAGCGGCCCTTCCAGGGCCGCGTAAGGTATCTGAAATCAGGGTGGGCTTCAGCCCCTGTGGTCGCTTGTTCGTGCAACCTTATTTTGGTCCGAGCAAGATTTGCATCACTCCGAACACGTTGATGGCGGTCTGGCGTGTGAGAGCTTAGGACAATGACAGTTCATAGATTCCATCACGGGCCGGACCCGAAGCCAGAGCGTGGTTTCACGCTCCTGGAGTTAGTCATCGCGACGACCATCATGTCGATTCTCACGCTCATGGCTCTGCCGCTGGCGCGAGTCACCATTCAGCGCGAGAAGGAAAAAGAACTCCGTCAGGCCCTGTGGGAAATGCGCGACGCCATCGACCGCTACAAAGATGCTGCCGATCTGAACATGTTTCAGACCAAGGTCGACGCCCAGCACTATCCCCCTACGCTGGAGGAACTAACCAAGGGAATTGAAGCGCAGGGTGGCAAGAAGATCCGCTTCCTGCGTTCTATTCCCGTAGATCCCATGACCAAGAGCAAAGAGTGGGGCATGCGCTCGATGCAGGACGATCCCGACTCCGATTCCTGGGGCGGACAAAGCGTGTTCGATGTCTACACCAAATCCCAAGGCACGGCGCTCGACGGTACGAAGTACAAGGACTGGTAAATGCTAGGGGGCGTGAACAATTTGGGGCACAACGCGAGCGGACTGCGCGGGCGCGCGTCCCGGCGTTCCCTTGCGCGCGGCCGCAAACCCAACCATGCCCTCGGATTCACCCTGCTGGAGATGATGATTGTCATCAGCATCATCATCATTTTGATGGCGGTCGCCATCCCAAATTACAACCGCACCGTCATTCAATCGCGCGAATCAGTTTTGCGATCCAACTTGAGCACCTTGCGTAGCGTCATCTCGCAGTACACCCTCGACAAGCAGAAAGCTCCTCAGTCGCTCGACGATCTCGTCCAAGCCGGATACCTGCGGCAAATTCCAGTCGATCCCATGACCAAGGAAACCAACTGGGAAGTGGTGCAGGAAGATGTGATGATGGCGGTGGACCAGCAGGAACCCGGCATCACCGACGTGCACTCGGCATCATCTGGTACTTCCACCGACGGAACAGCCTACAGCACCTGGTGACCTGCGTTGGCGGATGGCCCAGCTTTGATTTTGCCGAACCATGCTCGCAACGGAAACCCTTACCGTCGGTACGCATCGCTGGTCGAAAACAAACATTCCCTTGGACAGCGGATCTTGCCTCGTGGGGTTTTAAGGCCGATGGTAGCTCCCTAAAGCGCTCCTACCCGAAACGGTACGTTCCCTTCTCATGTCCGCATTCTGGACACCTATATTGTTTTCGAAACGCTCGGTCCTCCCGCAGGATGGTCACGACATCGCGTTGCAGGAGGCATCTCCAACGGGGCCCGTGGTTTAAAAGAACGTTCTAATCCTCATCCTTTGGTCTAAATCGTGCACTGCTGAACCTGATAGTTCCAGCGACGTTAGAGACTCTAATGATTACTTGATCTCTAGCTCGCTCGTTGGCATGCGCTCAACCGACCTGACGTTTAGAGTGATGAGGGCGAAAGCCTTGCCAGTATTGCAACGTTGCAAGTACTGAAACACAAGTCCTGTCCCTTCTTTTTGGCGGATTTGGGGAGCCGAATTGAAAGAGTCCACTGACTGGTCGCTGGCGCGGCGATTGGTCCCTATATTTCTTGTGATCGCTGGCGCGGCGATGGCACTGATCGCTGCAGAAACCGCTACGTGGTTTATTCACCAGCATGGGGGAGTGTGGCTGCTTCGCATCTTCCGGGTGACATTCCTGCTGCTCCTTACGCTTGGTCTGTGTGTCACGATCTTTAGAAAAGAATCGCAGCTCTTCACCGCCGCCAGGGCGCGCCAGTCTGCGGAAGAACAGCTGCGTTTACAGTCTGCCGCACTTGAGGCCGCAGCGAATGCGATTGTGATTACTGACTCTAACGGCACAATCCTATGGGTAAATGCTGCGTTCACTGCCATGACGGGGTACGACAAAGCGGAGATCGTGGGAAAGAACCCACGTGTGCTGAAATCAGGCGGACAGCCTGAGAGCTACTACGCGTCGCTCTGGGCTACCATTCGATCCGGCAAGCCCTGGAGCGGCGAACTGATTAACCGGCGAAAAGATGGAACAACATACACGGAGGAAATGACGATAACGCCCGTGACCCATGAGTGTCATGGCACCACGGCCACCTACTTCATCGCGATCAAGCGGGATGTGACCGAGCGCCGGGTGGCCGACGAAGCTCTGCTGTTAAAGACAGCCCTGCTCGAGGCGCAGGCGGAAACCACCATCGATGGCATCCTGGCCGTCGACGAATTTGACCGAATCATTCTGGCCAACAAACGCTTTGGACTGACCTTTGGCATACCGGAAGAAATGCTGAACAAGCGGGATGATCTGGCGGTTCGCGAGTACGTTATGGATCAGGTAGAAGATCCAGAAACTTTTATGGCGAATATTCGCTATCTGAACGAACATCGAGATGAGAAAAGCCGAGATGAGCTGAAGCTGAAGGATGGGAAGATCTTCGATCGATACTCAGCACCTTTAGTCGATTCGAAAGGAACGTACCGAGGCCGAATCTGGTATTTTCGCGATATCACAGATCGAAGAATCTCTGAGGAACGAGCAAAGTTCCTGGCATACTACGATGCGCTGACCGGACTAGCGAACCGCACACTGTTTCGCGATCGAATGTCGAAAGCTCTACCCAGTGCTCGCCGCCAGAAACATCAGGTCGCATTCCTCTTTCTTGATCTTGACCGATTTAAAGACATCAACGATTCCTTGGGTCATGCGGTGGGTGATTTGCTGCTGCAGGAAGTCGCGGAACGACTCAAGGCCTGGGGGCGGGCTCAAGACACGATTGCCCGCGTTGGTGGCGATGAGTTCCTGATCATGCTAACGCATGTAAAGGATTCACCCGACGCCGCAGTTGCCGCTGAGCGCCTCATGGATTCGATGTGCCGGCCTTTCGCCATTCAAGGCCACTGCGTCACAATCAGTTGCAGCATTGGGATCAGCATGTACCCCAGCGACGGAGCAGATGGAGAGACCCTGATCAAGAACGCCGACGCCGCGATGTATAACGCCAAGGCGAATGGCCGGAACAATCTTCGCTTCTTCACCTCGGACATGAGTGCTCAGGTCCTGGAACGCATCACTCTAGAGCACAGCTTGAGATCGGCGATGGGGAAGGACGAGCTGTTCTTGGTTTACCAGCCGCAGATGGACATTGCCACCGGAAGAATCACCGGTCTGGAGGCGCTTCTCCGCTGGCGACACCCAAGCCTCGGCCTCGTGCCGCCAGACCGGTTCATACCCATCGCTGAAAATAGCGGATTAATCGTGCCCCTGGGGGAATGGGTTCTAAGGACCGCCTGCCGTCAGGCACGGGAATGGCGGAACGCAGGGCTGCCGAAAGTTTCTGTGGCGGTAAACGTGTCTGCCGTACAGTTCCGCCAGGAAGGTTTCTGCGACTTGGTCAGGAGCGCTTTATCCGATAGTGGTCTTGATCCGCGGTGCCTTGAGCTGGAGCTGACGGAGAGCTTGTTGCTGGCAAATGCTGAGGCGATGATATCGGTCGTCAGGGAGTTAAAAGCTCTGGGAATCACGGTTGCCATCGACGACTTCGGAACAGGATATTCCAGCTTCAGCTATCTCCGGCAACTTCATCTCAACAAGTTAAAAATCGATCAGTCGTTCATCCGAGATGTAGCCGTGAATCCCGAAGACGCAACGATTGCCTCCGCGATCATCAGCATGGGGAAGAGCTTGAAATTGAAAGTGATCGCAGAAGGGGTGGAGACCGAAGCTCAGATGGAGTTCTTGCGCTCTCACCAGTGTGACGAAATTCAGGGTTATTACTTCAGCAAGCCCCTGAGCGTGGAAGAGGTCTCAGTGAAACTGAAGGACTGTGATATCGACAATGGCGAACCGGCTCTGCGGGCAGCCAGTGTTCGCTGACCAGCGCTAATGAATCGCAGACCAGGCGGAGATTCCGAGTCCTGACTACCCGTTGTCGCAAAATCCCCATTCCGCTCAAAATGCCCGGAACAGGGATTCTGAGTGTTATGGCCCCGCCATTACACACCGAACCCTCAGTGAGCGAAATGGTGGGCTACGCCCCTTGACCAAAAGACGTGATTCCCTCGCAGGGTCTGGCTTGGGTGGTTAACGCTCGCGCAAAACATTGGCCCGGCTAATCGGTTACTTTGCCAAAGAGCGCAGATAGAAGGAGCGCCACACCCGCTGCAATGCAGACGACTGGTACCAGGCTGACACGAACGCTGAGCAACTCCCACACGCCGCCTAGGACGAAAAGCACGCCGCACACAACCCCGAACGTCTCGAGTCCCAATGCCATGTATTTCCTTGTGGCTTGTTTACCGAGGATGATGATCCCAACTCCCAGGAGACCTATTCCCCAACCGAGATGGGAAAGCAATGCAATGCCTACCCAAAGGAAAAAGAAGCTCCATGCAAACACATCCAACTTGTGGACATTGGTGTGTCCGCCTTCCCTGCTGATAACAGGATGGGTCGCCATGATTTGCCCCTCTCCGGCAAGATTGGTGGCTTGCCGTCTACATCATTGTCCGGTTATTTGGTCGCCTCGGGGGGTGTGCGTCTCAACTCGTGAGAAAACTCTTCGAGGAGGCGGAGAATACGCCACAAAGATTATCTTCCGAACGATCAGGCGAGATCAGTGATGACAGTCACAGCTGACATAACATTCGCCATTACGCTCAAAACCCTCAATGTAATACCCCATCTCACTCATTGCCCCGCCAGGGTCTTGAACGCTATCGCCTGCTTCTCGTTACCCCATACAAGCCATACCTCGGTTCCGCCATTCCAGAGTAGAATTGAGTTTCCTCGCTGCGAGCTGCGCAAATACAGACTTGGCTCTCTTTCGCCAGCATTCTGTGATTGACCGCTTCGTCTGCGTGCCTTGCTCTGGCACAACAGTCTTCCCAAACAGGTGCTTTCATGTCGGACCGCGACAAAGCCGGGCTTCGAGGTCCGGTTAAGACAGTGCTCGAAGAGCAGACCTTTTCGGGTGCCAACGGCCAGCAGTGGTTCACAACTACTACAACGCACTACGCGCCCGATGGCCGGATTCTGGAAGACCGAACGAAAAACCCGGACGGCTCCGGACGGGGAACGAGCTACACCTATCATTCGGATGGACGCCTGCTGAAAACTGCCTTCGCGAACGTGAATTCTGCCCCCAGTTCTGAAACGACCTATTTGTACGACGATGCACAAAAGCTGGTCGGGGTGAAATCGGGCGAGAAGGTGCAAGTGCGCTATCAATATGACGACAAGGGGCGCAAGTCTGGCATTGAAACCTACGAATCAAAGCCCCTACGTCCAAATACGGCTTACGCGCCACATTGGGAAGGAACCGATCTGGGATTTGCTACCTATCTCGGCGGTACTGTTGCGACGTTGTACAACGAGCAGGGGGTCGCAACGGGTGCGGAGTTCCGCGATACGGAGGGAAAACTCCAGGGTCACATTGTGCGAAAGTTCGATGCAGAAGGTCGCATCGTTGCAGAGGAGCAGTTCGCGGATGCCACTCGGGATTTCATGCTTCCGGAAGAGATCCGATCAAGGCTCAATCCAGAACAGATCAAGGCTATGGGCGCGGTTGCAGCTAGCATGGAGAACAGAGCTAACTCCTACTCTTACGATGCCCAAAGTCGCGTTACGGAGCGGCACAGGAGTGGCGGACCTTTTGGCGACGAGGTGACGATTACAAAGTATAACGACCACGGGGACAAGGCTTCGGAGGGTACAACTACGGTCATGAATCCGGAGGTAGGAAGGGTGTACAGCCTCACCGAAGCCGGAACTCTGATTCCCGATGGGCCACCTCAGCGCGCGCAGCCAGCTACCGTCTTCGAAACACAATGCTCTTACCAACACGACGCGCATGGCAATTGGACCGAGCTGACCGCTGCCAGCCGCTCTGACCCAGGAGCACCGTTTGCACCCGGCCCTGTCCGTCGCCGCAAGCTGACCTATTACTAGCGTAAGCGTTGTTCAGCCATTACGCCCAAAATGGCCGGAACAGGGATTCTGAGCGTAACGGCCTGTTCTCGTCAGCCGATTTCGCGGCGCCAATCACGCAGATTTCTCGGAGAAAGCGGACTGACGGGTCTCCGACATTATTGTGGGTTGTACTCGATGTGATCCAGACTCTTCTCAGGATCGCGTGGGTGTTCCTGCGTCCATTTCAGAGCAAGGGCTTGGGCCGCAGATATTTGGCGGTTATTCATCATGTCGGTGACGGCCTCAAGAGCGGCTAGCGCTTCCGGGTGCTTCCCGGAGACCGCCACGGCTATCCACATATACGCCTTAACGAGATCGCGTCGAACGCCCCTGCCATCCGAGTACATGGCTCCCAAACTAAGCTGTGCAGCGGGATTTCCCTGTTCGGCGGACTTCCTGTACCACTCGGCCGCTTTTGCAAGATCGGGCGGCACGCCTGTGCCATTCTCATAAATCCGCCCCATCCCTAACTGCCCAAACTCGTCGCCGCTGTCCGCCGCCTTCGAGCACCACTTTACGGCCTCAGAATAGTCAGCCGGAACACCAAGTCCCTGTGATGTTATTCTGCAGATGTTGTATTGCGCGTCGCCGTCTCCCGCTTCCGCGGCCTTCATGTACCAGCGCAGAGCCTCCTCATAGTTTCTGCCTCTTTGGGGCCCGTTGTCGTAGGTTAGCCCCATGCCGTTAAGGGATCGGCCGCCATCTCCGTGCTTGATAGCAGAAGAAAACCACTTTCTCGCAAGAGTCAGATCCTGCTCGACTCCCTCGCCATGTAGGTAAGACATTGCTAGATCAAATTCTCCGTCTGGGTCGCCCTGAGCGGCCGCCAAACCGTACCAATAGGCCGCTTGCTCGAAGTCTTTTTCCACGCCGAGTCCCATGTCGTAGAAGAACCCGAGGCTCACTTGGGCCTTGCTCAATCCTTGGTTCGCCGCAAGCTGGAACCAGTGAAATGCTCCCCGATAGTCGTGCTTGTACTGAGCAAGTAAGCCCAAGTCGTTTTGAGCTTCACGATCTCCGGCCTCCGCTTCTTGCTGTCGCATATAAACTGGCCCAGCGTTCGCACCCTCCGTGGAGTTCTTATCTGCCTGAGCCTGACACAGCGATGCCGCGATGACTGAGAATGCGATTAGCCAGGAGAGCCTTGTTTCAATCTGCATAATGCAATGTTCACAGCCCTGTGCGCCCGATACCAGTTACGGAAGTTTGTGCATTAACTGTTGCGGAGAGTGGCTGTTGTTGGTTTACATTCGCGTTCTTTCCCATGCTCAAGCTAGACACCACCAATGACATAGCGGTTCCCACAGTGGCATGGCTGGCGTAACATCGCGATTTCACTCATTGACCCTCAGGTTGCCAGAACCGCAATCCGTTTCCATCTATCACTGAAGTCGTCCATACGGCCACCGCTTATGTGCTGGACGGGCGGCCAGTCAACAACCAGCCCTCGAGGAGGCATCGGCCAAACCTGAAAAGCGCAGCCGTTCCAGACTGGATCTTGTGTGAGCATCGGAAAGGACAAACGTCGCTGCCTTCCGTTCGTCCACTCCGACGCAACAAGCTGAAGCACAAACCGCCCGAGGCCAAATGTACATATGTACAACTTGAAACCGTTCGTCGCCCCGGATGGCGTTTTAGAGTAACGCATCCGAAATACTCCATGCCTTGGGTCGTCAACGCCGATGCAGCCCACCCAGACCTGAATCCCCGTAGGGAGCGCCAGCTTATCTGCGAATCTCCGAAGGTTGCGAAAGGTAAAGACGGACGCGGGAAAGAACGGAGAGACTTTTCGCTGCAGAAGATGGCCGATTAGGGCGGCTTTATACGCAAATACTGTGATGGAGTAGATTCGTTCTGGCCCGAGTTGATCAGGACTGTCCGACACAATGAGGTCTCGCATCGCTGGCTTTGCGTGCTCGTTCTCCAGATCACTCATCCAACCGTTGTTGCAATTCTCGCAAACGACTTTGGCCTTGGCGTTCATCTCCTTGCTTTCCCATATCTTCACCACTGGGTCGCCAGCGAACTGCTTAGCGAAAATGTATCGTTCTTGGGGAAGGAGATCGCCCATCCACTCACTCCACAGGTGTTCTCCGGTGAGCGTGGCGGTGCGCAAACAAAAGGCGCATCTGGGCATGTCACAAGTGTAGCGGCTTAGCCGGGCGCTCCGTGAACTTCTCTGTCGCCCGCTTATTACGACTGGCGAAACATCGCCATTACACTCAAACTGCCAGGAACACAGATTCTGAGTTTAATCGTTAGCCGTTCAGCTTCTTAGAATGAAAGCCTTGCACTGACCTGCAGTTCGCGTGCCGGAGACATCGCCATCGTGATCGTTCCGAACTGCGGAGTGTTCACGAAACGGTTCGGCGTACCTAGGTTCGTCTTGTTGAGCGCGTTGAAGGCCTCCGCACGGAATTGCAAGGAGGCCCTTTCCGTGAGGTTGAAAGAACGCTCCAGAGCAAGGTCGAGCGACTGCAGGGGCGGGCCGTAGACGGAATTCCGGCCGGCGTCGCCAAAGGTGTAGGCCGCGGGCGCAACGAAAGCAGCGGGATTGAACCACTCCGCGGCGGTGTGGGTACCAGGGCCGAATACGGGTTGACCGGTAACGTTGGCCCGTATGGGGTTTTCCCCCAGAACAGTTCCGGAATTCGCCGTGTCTCCGAAGACGGAAATCGTGAACGGCATTCCCGATTGAACCTGATAGATGGTGGACAAATGCCAGTTCTGCGTGACCAGCCCAACCCACTCTGCCCGGCGAAATGCAGGTATGTCGTAAACGCTGCTCAGCGCGAAGCGATGGCGCACGTCGCACCCCGGTCCTTTTTCGGCGGCCAGATCATTGTTGTTTTGCGGGATGGCGGCTTCATCCATCGGCGAACGAAAATCCGGCGCGTTGGTCAGGTTCTTGGAGTAGGTGTAATTGGCCAGGAAGCTTAATCCGTGCGAATAGCGGCGGCGCACATTGACGTAGCCCGCGTCGTACCAACTCTGGGCAGTATTTTCCAGCAGGTTGATGGTGCTGACCGGGAACGTCGAGCTCTGGATCACTGCATCCGTCGCACTGCTGGGCGGCAACGTGGTATCGGGAACGAACGTCAGCGTCTTGAACGGGCGCCTCGGTCCGATTGGGCCGGGGCCGGGAGGCGCATTGTTGATCAGGTGCGACCGCTGCAGGTGAAAACCGCGCGCGCCCAGATACCCCATTTCCAGGGATGTATTCTTCCCCAGAGTTTTTTGCACGGAACCATTCCACTGCTGAACGTATTGTGCCGGCGCGTGCGGATCGAAGGCGGTAAAACTCACCGTGGTCGCCGGGAGCGTGCCCGTTCCCAGAACTGGCGTGCCGAAGTTCAACCCGTTCGTATAGAGGGAGGCGGGAGGAGTGAAGTTGTCGGCTTGCTGCGTTTCCGGAAAAACGTAAGGGACATTGTGGCGCTGGTTGCACCATGTGTTCTGATCCACCGGCGTAAAGAAGATGCCGTAGGAGGCATGCAGCACCAGCCCGTGGTCCGGAAGGCTCTTGGCGATTCCGATGCGAGGCGCAAAGTTGTGCTTGTTCGCAAACATCAGACCCTTCGGGTAGCCTTGGCTTCCGCCGACGAAAACCGAGGGAGCGCCATCCTGGAAGATCAGATTCGTGTTGGTGTTGTCCTTGTCGTAGAGCGGGTCGGAGTATTCGTAGCGCACGCCAAGATTCAGCGTTGTGGTCGACGTTACCTGCCAGCTATCTTCGACAAACGCATCGCTTCCCCAGTTGCGCAAATTCATTTGTGGAATGCCCGCCTGGCGCTGCTTGACGGCAGGCAGGCTCAGCAGCATACTGGCAAACCCGGAGCCGGTCCCGTCATTGAATCCGAATTCGGTCGTGTACCCGTTGGTGTACTGGTAGTAGCCGCGGTTCTGGAAAAATCCCCACATCGGCCACGTATACCAATGAAAGTCGCCGCCGACTTTGATTCCGTGGCGTCCCCGCTGCCATGCGTAAGAATCCCGGAACTCGTACATCGTGTCCCAGGCGTGCATGGGTGTGGCGGCAAACGTGTCTCCAATGCCCGTGTAACCCTGCGCCGCAAACCAGGGAGCGCCCCATGCACCCGGACCGCCGAATCCGACGCCCTGGATGCCCAGTGCGCCGACGATGTCATTCACTCCGTCATTTTGCGATGTACGGTCCATCGACAAACGGGAAACCGCAAACGACCCGGTATTGACCTTGTTGGGGGCGAAGATATGGTTCCAGGAAATCACGGCTTGCTGCGAGCGGTTGTCGAAATCTGCTCCGAATCCAGGAAGGTTCTCGGTGGTCGCGGTCACGCCACTGCTGGGGGAGAATCCCTTCTCTGTTCCAATGCTGTACCTTCCGAAAAGAGTGTCGCCGTTCGAGAAGTCGTGATCGACACGCAGAGTGCCCTGATTCTGGAAGTGCGTTTCAGTGCGCACATCGAGGTAGTTGTTGGAATCGGCAGCGCCATCCGTCATCATCATGTTCGGCATGGGCACGTATTGCATGAGGAAGGCGGTCAGCAGCGGATTGATTCTTCCCGACGGTATCTGATTACCGGGAAACTGAGAGCGGGTGTAGGGATAGTTCGATGGCCCGGTCGGCTGGCTCGGATCATAGTTCGGATTCGCTACCGCGGTGGTTGGATCGTAGATTTTGGTGGGGCTCATGCTGAAATCCCCCTGGATCTCAGCTGGCGTAGGCACAGTCAGAATCTGCGCATCCGATTGCGCCAAACGGAAACCTTCGTAGTTCAGGAAAAAGAAAGTCTTTCCCCCCGGGAGTGGTCCGCCGAAGGAGGCGCCAAAGTTATTCTGTACCAGATGGTTGTTTCCCATCGAACCGAACGAACTGGCATCCATCGCTCCGTTCCGAAGAAACTCGTAGGCCGTCCCATGGAATTGATTCGATCCCGAGTGCGTGACAATGTTGATCTGACCGCCTCCCGCTCCCCCCATGTCCGCCGTGTAGCTGCTGGTTTCCACCTGGAATTCTTTGACCGCGTCGGGAGAGGGGCTCAGGTTTTGGGTGTTGAAGGTCGGATCGGTGTTGGTCGCACCGTCCAGCAGGAAAAAATTCGCATTCGCGCGGCTGCCGCCAAGCACAACCGCGGAGCGCTGGCCTGGACGCCAATAAAGAGGATTCGTCGAGCCAGTTTGTGCGCCAAATCCCACGTGGGCTCCCGGTACCGTGAGCACCAGATCGATCAGCATTCGTCCGTTAAGTGGTAACTCGCGGATAGACTTAGGCTCAACCACCTCGCCAACGCTGGCATCGGAAGTGTGCAGCACCTCATTCGCGCCCGTGACGTCGACTCCCTGCTTGACCGGATTCACAGTCAGGCTGACGGCAACCGCGAGTTCCTGCCCAACCTCAAGCCGAAGTGATTGTGTTTGCGGGGCAAATCCTGGTGCTTCCGTGGTCAGCACATAATCGTCCGGCAGCAGTGCGGACGCTTCGAAGATACCTCGTTGGTTCGTGACCAGATGCCGAGTGGCGCCAGTGCTCACGGCCTTCATCTGGAGCGCCGCTCCCACCACCGGTAAATGCTGCGGATCAGTAACTGTGCCCTTAACCACCCCGTAGTTACTCTGCGCATTGGCAGACAGCGCTAACGCCAGAACCAGCAACAGCAGGAAATACTTTTGCATAGACTCCGTCTCTCGAGAAGAGTGCCACGGGATTACGCATTTCGATCTCTGGGTTTGGAGGTGCAATTCCGGCATTACCCCACATCTTTCACCCACAGCGTGTCCGCCACTGTACGCGTGAGGAAATGGTCGATCAATAACACGAATCCACTAGACGGGTGGATTGTCGGCAACCCTTACCGTGGGATTATGTCAGGGTTACCCGCCATCCGGGCACAACATCCAAGAAGTCAGGAAATGGCCCGGGGACCGGCGATTCTGTAGGAGTGGCTGGCCACTCTTCCATAACGGGTTGTCTCTGAGTGTTCTAGCGGAGTGTGTGTCAGGCCAGACTGCCCGCTGGCCTGATGGATCGATTCTTGTGCCACTTACGCGGTTCGGATGGAATTATTGGCAGAACATCCTCTTCGCTTCGGCGAGTGAGTCAATCGAGTTCGATCTTCGCGAGCCCATAAATGCTCAGATCATCCAGGTCGAGTGTCAGCATCTGACGGCCCCCGCTGTTCACGGCCTTGTACTTCACGGGTTTCATCTCGGCGAGCGTCCCACTCCAGGTAACGCTTCTAGCGGTTCTGCCGCGAGGTATCGCCACTTGCACCTTTACGTCCCGTGCAGGCGTGATCGTACCGTCCACCGTCACGTCGTAATTGACGACGTGGAGCAGCATCCGTCGATCGGTCTTTTCCATCATCGTAGTAATTTCGACAAACGGAGCTGCAGATGTGAGGCGTGTCACGCGCGGGCCGAGACTCTCCTGCACTTTGCTGGCAACTCGCTCCAGCAGTTTGCGCAAGTCGGGATCGATACGGTTCCGTGTATAGCCCTCCGGGATGTCAGCAAAGACGTCGGCCATCGTCGGACCAAAGGTTGTGTAGTCACCGTGCGACTTCATCGGGATCAGGAAACGGGATGGCGGAATCTGGACCGGGACGAACAGCACCTGTCCTTTGCCGACTCTCCGCGTCACTTCGGCGGCGGGATATTGCCCGTTGCCCAATGATTGCGCCAAAGGAACCTGGCGTTGCGCGAGGCCGTACTGATCTTTATTGCCACTGGCACCTAGAACAAGCAATGTGCCGCCGGCCTTGGCATAGCGGACCAGCGCTTGCTGATCTTCCGAACTCATCAGCGGAAGATATGGAACGATCACCATGTCGAATTGGTTGATGGCCGGACTCGACAAATCGTCCTCGGTCAGCATGACGTGAGCGATCCCGTTGTCCGCCAGCACACGTGAAGCGCTAAAGGCAAAACTCAACTCATCCGCCAGATACTGTCGCAACGAGGCGACTACCGCGACGTTTGCGTGCATTCGTACGTTGCGCAGACTCTCCTCATTCGCCGCCAGAAAGCGGTACATCTGAGTGGCGCCGGCTGGCGTCAATCGCTTTTCCCGGAAAACGGCGTGGTTCGCCACCGCCTCCGCGATGTTGATCTGGGACATTGCATTCAAGCAGCCCTCAGTGGGGTGGGGAAAAATCGGAGGCGTGATCTCTGTGGCATACACGATCACCGGCTTTCCATGTGTGGCTGCGGCCAGGAACTTGAACGCCGGACTATTCGTAATTTTCGTGCCCTGCTCGTCTTTGCGGGGCGCCGAGTCGAGGTATTCCTGCACTTCGGAGTAGACGAAGTCGTCGTATCCCTCGCGCCCGAGCATTTCCATGTTGCCGGCAGCGTCATAACTGATTGGACCGTAGCCGAATCCGCCAAACACATTTCCTGAAATCATAAAATTGGGGTTGTATTTCCGGGCCACTTCGCGCAGGCGATGATGGAATTCAGCTACGGAATAACCACGGAAGGTATTCCACTCCGCCCAGAACGGTTCACCGCGCTTCTTCGGCAGGGCGATGTTGTCATAGTCGTCTGCGCCATACTTGGTCTGCGCTACCTTCGCGGGAAGGTTCTTCTTCAGATACGCAGCGAAATTCCGTTTGCAGTACCCGCAGTAGCACGTTCCGCCCGCGATCTGTGTCCAGTCGATGTAGGAACCGTCAATCCCGGTTTCCGCCTGCGCGCGTATCCGGCCTTCCATCAATCGAGTGAAGTACGGATTGTTGGGGCAGCCCCAGGTTTCGAATTCGTTCGTCGTTTCCTGCCCGTAGGGAGCATAGCGATAGTGCGGAAAGCTGCCGTCCGGCCGAACGGTGATCCATGTCGTTGGGTCGTCGGACGGCTTGGGACCCAGGTAGTCTTCATAGGCGTTCCAGCCTTCGCGCCAGAATTGCAGCATTCGGATCTGGTCTTTTTGCGGTTCGTCTTTGTTCGATGCCGAACGCCCGTGGATCGAACTCGTAAGATATCGAAGCACGATGAACCCTTTGTCGTGGAGAGTGCGATTATTGATCTTCGCCTGCTCCATCCCGCGATTGAACTCTTCGCGAGTCACATCCTCGAAGCTGGGCGCGCCGCTTCCGAACGTGATGGTCATATTATTTGTCTTCAGGAATTCCAGGTCCGCCTTCTGCCCCAGTCGCCAATGCCCCCAGTCAGTATCGGGCGTCCATGTTCCAGGCTTTTCCTGCGCGAACGTGACCATCAACATCGTACCTGCAAGAATTGCGTATCTGATTAGCAGCTTTGATTGCATATTGACTCCTATGACTATTTTCGTGAACGCAGAGCATGACGGTGCGCAAGACTCGGTACGCGAGACCCGCGATGCACGGAAAAAGAACTCGCGGGTCGATCAGAACTCCTGCGCGACGGTTGTTCGCTGCGTACTCGTTCATCGGTTTGTTTCCAGGAAGTGGAGAATCAGTTCGGATTCTTTCGTGAAAGGAGGGAGTTCCAATTCATACGTCCGGCCGATGTTTCCTATTTTCAGATCCTGGCCGCCCAGTGTCGCTCGCTGCAATTGTCGGTCCGATCGAAGGCTAACCAGTCCCGGCTCCAGGCCTGGCGCCGCGAGTCGCAATGCCAACGTGCCGGGCTTTTCATTCACTGCGAGGATCGGCAGGTTTGCACGCGTGAGATGAAATCCGGAGGTCGATACCTTTACTAGCTCAATCCGACGGTCCGAGCGCACGAACCCTTTGATGTGACCGTTGCTGGCGTCCCACTCCTGCCAGTCAGCATTCAGTGCCACCGCCGGGTCCGCGGCCGCAATTGCGAATCTGGCCTTGGATTTCGCCTTTACGTTGAAGGCCAACCCGGTTCGCGTCGGCATCGCCTCGGTCATCAGCTTCGACACGTATGTCAGATGGGGCGCAGTCGTTGGCTGAGCCCCCAGCTTGATCGTGATGCTGTGCTTTTTGTCCGGCGCGAGATTCGGCAGAATCAACAGGCGGTCATCAAAGGCGGGATGCTCGCGTCCATCGATCAGAACCGACTGGATGAATTTCCGAGTGTTCTCAACCCGGACTCCCATACCACCCAGCGAATCGGCAGTATCGCTCCGGCGCAGACTTGAGAGGTCAATCGTCATCTCGAGCGCGTCGTCCGATGCCTTCCATGAGTAGTTCCATTGCGCCATTGCACGCAGTTTCTGCGCGAGTTCCTGCGGCTCCGGACAATAGATCGGAAGCGTCCCGAACTTCGTCTTCATTGCCTCGTAGAACGGGAAGTTGTTCTCATTGGTAATGCGCTTGTCCTTGCCTTCATTCACGGGCGCAGAAGAGATCGAGTAGTCGTGCCACATCTCGTTGAAGATCACACCGCGCCCGACATTCTGGAACATGTGGTCGAATATGGCTTCTTCGTTGGCGCTTATCTGCGCTGTCGTATAGCTCCATGTGGGGTCATAGAACCACTGGTAGTCCGGGTGAGGAGAATTCTCCAGCAAAACGAAATCCTTGTTCTTACCGGTAAACCAGGTCATGTTGCCAAAACCTAGCGGCACGCTCTGCTCCAGGCCATGGGTCATGTAGAACGAGAAGCGTGCTGCTACTTCGCCATAATCCTCCATCGGGATCGTGTCGCCCGGATTGATCATGGACTGGATCTTGCGAATGGGATAGCCCTGCGCCCGCATGTTCTGCTCGATTTCTTCGACCGACCCGTCGAGTTCCTCGCGCCAGCGGTCGGGAGTCATTTTGCGATCGATTTCGTGGAACTTGCTATGAGTTCCGATCTCGCCCCCCAGGTCCTCAAGACCCTTGCCGAGCGGGGCGAGCTTGTCCCAACCTGCCTTCTTCACGAAGCTGGATACCCAGGTGTAGAGCGGCACGACGCCGGTATCCTGCGCTACACCGGTAAGAAAATTGAGCGTCTTGAGTTGGTAGTTCAAGTCGCCGCTGTTGTCCCCATCGAATCGCACCACCGCGGTCAGGTTGGCGTTGGAGATCTGCGGAGCCGGAAACGGGGCGTCCACATCGCCATAGGTAGCCCACTGAGCCGCGCCGATCATCGCATTCCAGAGTTGGTTCGCATACGCGACCTGCGGCGGATCGTTGCGAAAAAAGGTTCCTGCGCCGGCTGCGGTGCCAAAGTCACTCAGGAGAACAACGCGGCTGCTCCCCTGCGTCACACAGGAAAGGTAGGGAAAACTGTGCTGGCCATCGGTAGAGACCAGCAGTACGGCTCCGCCGGATTTCGGCTGCAGCACATTCGTGGCGGACGCGAGCACCGGCGTTAGGAACTGCGACACCTCGAATCCACGGGTTACATAATGATCATTTGAAGCGACTCGAATCCGGTATTCGGTTCCGCCCTGCAGTCCCTTGTATTCCAGTCCGAGCAGATCATCGAGAGCGTGGTGATCGCGCTCTTTCTCGTTCTCGTCTTTGGTCGCGAGTGGCCCGTCGAGGATTACACCGTGGTTGCCCACAAGATAGGCGCGCAAGCGAAGGACGATCTGTGAGTACGTCGCATCATCCACCAGCGTCGCCTGGGCAAACACGAGTGTGGAGTACCTCGACAGTTCCTGGTCACCGGGCATTTCCTCCACAAAGAGCGTGTCGTAAGGAATACCCGCCAGCGTCGCGATACCGACCCAGCCGTGCCCGGCCAGTTGACTGGTTTCCCAGGCGTGGTGATAGCTGGTCTTGCTCAGAAAGACTGCCAACCGGGGCTGTGTAAACGACCCGGTTGAAGCAAACGACAATCCGCAGAGAAGCAGTAGGACCGCAACGAACCGTGACTTTTTCATCACCAACTCCTCGGGGTAAGGAGTTCGACCGCGACACCCGTCGCCTGGCCGCCCATCTGGCCATTGAACGGATGACACGAACACAATAGCAGACTAACGAAACATAAAGAAACAAAGAACGTAATTAATCGAAATCTCCCGCTCGATACGTTGGGTCGCCCCTCGGACCCGGAGCGGTTCCGCCATCTGGGACATGTGGCTCCCGGACCTCCGAGCCTGGAAATGGTTCTGGAGAGTGGAAGTGGCATTCGGGCCGCTTGCCCACAATATCCAGCAGCAGCGGACAAGCCCGACGCCAGTCGAGGGTGATTGGGGAGTCTCGTCGTTAGCCCGAAGTTCTTTTTCCACAGCCTTCCACACAACAATTCCCGATTCGTGTGACGAACAACCTTTACTGAGAAATCCAGAAAGCGCAAGCTCGTTCCATGCGCGAGGACTGTCCTCACAACCTCTCGACCACGAATCCCGCAAGCGGACCGCGTTCCGCCGCTAAGTCCTTATTCCGCAATATTTTGCCTCTAACTCCTTGCGGCTCAAGATTTTACCCAGATCTCACACGATCCACTCACGGTAAGTTCTTACGAATGAAGATTTTACAGAACACGAAAGAAAAAAATGTGAGCCATATCTCATGCCGCAATCTCACTTCTCGCTTCCGACGATTCTCAGGAGCACACTCTGAAAGCCCGCAGCCATCGGCGGTGAACCTGGCCTCGTCTACAGGACACAGTTTGTGCTGATCCGCGCTGAGAAGTACCATCTACCCATGCCCGTCGAGACAGAAATCCAGGCCCCCGCTTCCATTCGCGCGCCGCGCGGCAACTCCATCACCTGCAAAGGCTGGCAGCAGGAAGCCGCCATGCGCATGCTCATGAACAACCTCGACGAAGAGGTCGCCGAGCGCCCCAAAGACCTGGTCGTTTATGGCGGAACCGGACGAGCCGCCCGCAGTTGGGAAGCCTACCGCGCCATCATCCAGACGCTGAAGACTCTTGCCAACGACGAAACCCTGCTGGTGCAGTCGGGCAAGCCGGTGGGCGTTTTCAAAACGCACGACCACGCCCCGCGCGTGCTCATTGCGAATTCAAACCTGGTCGGCCACTGGTCCAACTGGGAGAAGTTCAACGAACTGGAACGCGCCGGCCTCATGATGTATGGACAGATGACCGCCGGCTCCTGGATCTACATCGGCTCGCAAGGAATTGTGCAGGGAACCTTTGAGACCTTTTCCGCCGCGGGAGAGAAACATTTCGGCGGCGATCTCGCCGGCAAACTGATCGTGTCGGGTGGCATGGGCGGAATGGGCGGAGCCCAGCCTCTTGCAGCAACCATGACTGGCGCGGCTTTTCTCGGCATTGACGTCGATCCCGAACGCATCAAGAAGCGGCTGAAGACCGGCTATTGCGACTTCATGGTTACGACGCTCGATGAAGCCCTGCGCATTCTGAAGAACGCCATCCGCAAGAAAGAAAATGTTTCCGTCGGGCTGGTGGGCAATTGCGCGGACGTCATTCCAGAACTGGCCGAGCGCGGCGTTGTTCCTGACATCTTGACCGACCAGACCTCGGCGCACGATCCCTTGAACGGATATATACCGAACGGCATGACGTTCGCAGAGGCTGTCGAGTTACGGAAGAAAGATCCGAAGGCGTATCAGGAGAAGTCGCTCGATGCGATCGCGCGCCACGTCGAAGGCATGTTGCGCCTGCAGAAGATGGGCTCCGTCACCTTCGACTACGGAAACAATATTCGCACCTTCGCTTTTCAGCGCGGCGTCAAGAATGCCTACGACTTCCCCGGATTCGTTCCGGCATATATTCGCCCGCTGTTCTGCGAAGGCCGTGGCCCGTTCCGCTGGGTGGCCTTGTCGGGCGAACCCTCCGACATTCATGTAACCGACGATCTCGTCCTGGAGCTATTCCCAGAGAACCGCATCCTCCGGCGATGGATTGATCTGGCGAAGAAGCGCATCAAGTTCCAGGGCTTGCCCGCCCGCATCTGCTGGCTGGGATATGGCGAGCGCGCGCAGTTTGGGCTGGCTATGAACGATCTCGTGAAGAAAGGCAAGATCAAAGCACCGATTGTGATTGGCCGCGATCATCTTGACTGCGGCTCGGTAGCGTCACCATTCCGCGAAACCGAGAGCATGAAAGACGGCTCCGACGCCGTCGCCGACTGGCCGCTGCTCAACGCACTGTTGAACACCGCCGCGGGCGCATCGTGGGTTTCAATCCACAACGGCGGTGGCGTCGGCATCGGCTACTCACTGCACGCCGGGCAGGTGACGGTCGCCGACGGCACCGACGAGATGGCCAAGCGCATCGAGCGCGTCCTCACGACGGACCCGGGCATGGGTGTGATCCGCCACGTGGACGCAGGATACGACGAGGCAAAGGAGTTCGCGAAAAAGACCGGCGTGAAAATACCGATGGGATAATGCTGCGCCCGATATTCAGACAAACCATCTTCGACCAATTGCGCAGGCATGGGACCTGCGGGGTATCAAAAGAGGTCCGACGCGTGTGCGGCTGTCTCCGAAGCGAGTCGACAACCTCTCTTTGCCCTCCCACCCAAAAGGGCTGCTAGACTAAAACACGCGTGAGCGCAAAGCGAAGGCCTCCCCAACCATCCGGAATTCTGCTGGTGAACGCCGGCCAGCTTCTTACTTTGCAGGCCGCAGGCGCGAAACCTGGTCCGCGTCGCGGCCCTGCGTTGAAAGAGCTGGCCATCATCAACGACGGCGCAGTTCTCTGCCTCGGCGGCAAGATCGTCTCGGTTGGAACTACCAAAGACGCCCTCCGCGACCCCTGGCTCAAGCGAAATCGTCGGAACGTCACGGAGATCGATTGCGCCGGTAAGGTCGTCCTGCCTGGATTTGTCGATTCGCACACGCACCCCGTCTTTGTGAGCCCGCGGCTGGTGGACTTTGAGAAGCGGATCGAAGGCGCTTCCTACGAGGACATTGCGGCAGCGGGGGGAGGCATCCGATCAAGCCTGGAAGCTGTTCGGAAAACTGCCAGGAGCGTTTTGGCTTCGAAAGTCATGACGGCGCTGGAAGAAATGGCCGCGCACGGTACGACCACGGTCGAAGCCAAATCAGGATACGGACTGACCCTCGAATCGGAATTGAAGTCCCTGGAAGCGATCAAAGAGGCGGCCTCCCACTGGCCCGGCACCGTGGTCTCCACCCTCCTCGGAGCCCACGTCGTCCCAAAAGAATTTCAGGGTTGCTCACAAAAGTACGTTGAGATCGTCTGTAAAGAGATGATTCCCCAGGCGGCGAAGCGGAAATTCGCCCAATTCGTGGATGTCTTCTGCGACAAGGGGGCGTTCACTCCAAAGGAAACGGAGCAGATTTTTGCCGCCGCGGAGAAGCACGGGTTGAGCGTTCGCGCGCACATGGGCCAGCTGTCCGAAACAGTTTTGGAGCCGTTCTTACACTTCAATCCAGCGTCGTTCGACCACATGGATCACGTAAACGAAGACGACATCTCGCGGTTGGCCAAGCGGGATACGGTGGCCACTCTGGTTCCGGGAGCCAACTATTTTCTGGGATTGAAGGACTATCCGGATGCGCGCCGGTTGATCGATGCCGGCGTGCCCGTCGCGCTGGCGACCGACTATAACCCAGGCACGTCGCCGACGATCAGCATCCCGACGGCAATGTCGCTGGCCTGCACGCACATGAAGATGTCGCCCGCGGAAGCGGTCGCGGCGGCCACGATCAACGGGGCATGGGCACTCCGGGTGGCGGATCGAAAAGGCAGCATCGAGCCGGGAAAAGATGCGGATTTGGCGGTCTTTGACGTGGAGGACTATCGCGAGATCCCGTACTGGTTCGGCGCCAATCACTGTGCGATGACCGTTCTGAATGGAGTGGTGGCATCGCGCGAATGAACTTTCGCGAAGCGCTATCCGTATCCAGCTGGAGTGAAGTTGTGGAACCGCGTTTGGGGCACTCGCTATTCCGGAAAATACCATTAAGAAAGCAATCCGACTCAATCTGCTGAGGACAAAACCATGAAGCGCATCTTTGCGGTAATGACCTTTCTCGTGCTGACCATCTCGCTCGCCGCTGCGCAGCGCCTGCCCGAGGTGGCCAGACCAGAAAACTACAAGCTCACCTTCACGCCGGATCTGGAGAAGGCGAAGTTCGAAGGCGACGAAACAATCGCGATCCGCGTATTGAAACCGACCGCAGAGATCACTCTAAACGCAGTCGACATCGACTTCCACAACGTCACCATCACGAGCGGTGGAACCACCCAGAAGGCCAAAGTCACGCCCGAAAAAGAGAAAGAGATGGTTGTGCTCTCGGTTGAGAAGCCACTGGCCGCGGGCGCCGCCACCATACACATTACCTACACCGGCATTCTCAACGACGAGATGCGCGGGTTGTACCTGGGCAAGGACGACAAAGGCCGCAAGTACGCTGCCACGCAATTTGAGGCCACGGATGCGCGGCGCGCTTTCCCCTCGTTCGACGAACCAGACTACAAAGCGACCTTCGACATCACGGCGGTGGCTGACAGTGACCAGGTCGCAATCTCCAACTACAAAGTGGTGTCCGACACCCCGGGTCCTGGCAATAAACATACCGTGAAGTTTGCCACCACCGCGAAGATGTCGTCGTATTTGGCGGCGCTAATCGTGGGCAAATTCGAATACATCGAGGGTTCCGTCGATGGCATTCCGATTCGCGTGTACAGCACCCCGGGCAAAAAGGAGATGGGGAAGTTCGCCCTCGATGCGGCGGAGTACATCGTCGGCTATTACGACAAGTACTTTGGGATCAAGTATCCGTACGGAAAGCTCGATCTGGTCGGCCTGCCCGATTTTTCCGCCGGCGCCATGGAGAATGTCGGCTGCATCACCTTTCGCGAAGTGATTTTGCTGATTGACGAGAAACAGGGATCGATCGATCTTAAGAAAACGATCGCCTCCGTCACCGCTCACGAGATCGCTCATATGTGGTTCGGCGACCTGGTCACCATGAAGTGGTGGGACGACATCTGGCTCAACGAAGGCTTCGCCACATGGATGGAAAGCAAGCCGGTTCAGAAATGGAAGCCCGAGTGGAACTATGATCTGGACGATGTAAGCGGGACCGGCGGAACTCTCAACGTAGATTCCCTGGCGAACACACGACCGATTCATCAGGATGCCGAAACTCCGGCGCAGATTCAGGAACTGTTTGACGGAATCGCATACGGCAAGGCAGCATCGGTGCTGCGCATGCTGGAAGCGTATCTTGGCGAGGAGACCTTCCGGGCGGGCGTCAACGCATATCTAAAAGAGCATCAGTATGCCAACGCGACGGCAGACGACTTCTGGGACACGCAGGCCAAGACCTCTCATAAACCGGTCGATCAGATCATGCCCACCTGGGTCAAGCAGCCGGGCACTCCAATCATCAACGTAAAGGCGCAGTGCTCCGGCAGCTCCACCAGCGTTCACTTGACTCAACAGCGGTATTACATTGACCGGTCCAAGTTCGAAGCAGGCAACGATCAGCTCTGGCAAGTTCCTTTGTGCCTGAAAGGGTCGGCCAGCGGAGCAGCAAAGTGCGAACTTATGACCAAGCGCGAAGAGACTTTCACGCTCCCGGGTTGCTCCACCTGGGTCATGGCAAATGCGGGCGCGACTGGCTATTACCGCACCGGCTACTCCGAGGATGCGGTTCGCTCTTTGGCCACCGATGCTGAAACGAAGTTGACTCCTGCCGAGCGCATCTCTTTGCAAGGCGACATATGGGCTTCCGTGAGAGTCGGCCGCGAACCCGTGGGCGACTACCTCGCCTTCGCGCAAGGTCTGCAAGCGGACCGCAACCGCGCCGTGCTGGAAGACGCTCTGGGGCGACTCAATTACATCGGCCAGTACCTGGTGAGCGACGGTGATCGGGACTCCTACCGGATGTGGCTGCGCCAGTATCTGACGCCGCCCATGAAGGAAGTGGGTTACGAGCCCAAGCCCGGCGAAAGCGACGAACAGCGGACCCTGCGGTCCCGTCTGTTCAATGCGCTGGGCCACGACGCGCGTGATCCAGAGACGTTGCAGCAAGCGAGCAGAATCGCGGACAAAGCCTTGGCCGATCCCGCATCGGTCGATCGCGAAATGGCGGGTGGCGCCTTCGCTCTTGCAGCGTTGAATGGAGACGCTGCCTTTTACGACAAGGTGATGGCGGCGACCAAGAGTCCAAAATCACCTGAAGAGTACTACATATACCTCTACACATTGCCCCAGTTCACGGATCCGAAACTGCTGCAGCGCACGCTGGACTTCGGAATTTCCCCGGACGTGCGATCTCAGGATGCTCTGGGCCTGATCACCAGCGTGCTGGGGAATCCGGCCGGCCAGCAACTGGCGTGGGATTTCATTCGCCAGCACTGGACGGAAATTGAAAAAGCAGGTGGCCCCTTCGCCAGCGCACAAGTTGTGGGCGCGACCAGCGTTTTCTGCGATGCGGGCAAGCGCGATCAGGTGACAGAATTCTTTTCCGCTCACAAGATCGCGGCGGCGGAGCGCACCTATAAACAGTCCATCGAACGGATCAATAACTGCGTCGACCTGAAGTCGCAACAAGAAACACAATTGGCGTCGTGGCTGGGAAAGCGCGGCACTGCCGGCGGGAAGTAGAAGTTAGGAAAGGTAACGCGGCCCGGGAAACACTCCGGGCCTTTTTTATTGGGCACTTTTTGTAGCGCCGGCATCTTGCCGCCGGGACGGCGGCGCTACTCGAACACGATTACGGCACCACGGGCAGCACCAGATGCGAGGGCAGATCGGGTGAACAGTAAATCCTCTGCGTCGCGGGCACGAAATCAGCTGCTGTCGCCTTGTAGATGCTGGGCACGAACTTCTGCGGATTGCGGTCGATCACGGGAAACCACGTCGATTGAATCTGCACCATGATGCGGTGGCCTTTCAGAAAGACGTGGTCGTGATCGCGCAGGGGGATATTCCACTCCGCCGGTTTGTTCGGCGTCAGAGGAGATGGCTTCTCGTAGCTTGCAAGATAGCGGCCCCGGCGCACCTCCATCGCGATAGGCAGTTCATATCCATTCAACGACTGGGCATACTGGCCGGGCTTCGGGCCCTCGTCAGGGCTCCATGCGTTTTTCTGCGCGTCTTGCGGATATACATCGATCAGCTTGACCACGAAATCGCTGTCGGTTCCAGAAGTCGAGGCATATAGATTCGCCGCGAGCGGGCCGGTAACGGTGAGATCGTGGTCGAGCGGCTCGCTGGTGAACGAGAGAACGTCGGGACGTCGATCGACGAAGCGCTGGTCAGCCACCTCCCAGGTTCGCCAGTCACCCGCCGGATACGTGGGCGAGATGGGACGCTGGCGATACGGCACGGGATTCGCGGGATCGCTGACGTACTCCCGGTAAGATGGCCCGGACTTGACCGCATCCGGTGCGGTGAACGAAAGCGTACCATCCGTATGTAGATAAAGGTTGGTGGGCTTCGCTTCCTTCGGAGGCCACGCCGGGTAGGCGCGCCAGGTATTCGAGCCACTCTGAAACGTGCTGGCCTGCCAGGCCGGCTTCTCGCCCTGCCCGTGCAGGTAGTAGCGAAAGAACGGCGCTTGGATATTCTCGCGGAATTCGCGGGCCGTCTCGTGTCCTCCGAACGGAATGATCCCGATCTGATCTCCTTTCGGAGTCTGCCATTCCCCATGGAACCACGGACCGGCAACGATGAAGTTCGTGTGCTGCGGATCGTTCTCTTCCGCGTGACGGAAGATCTGCCACGGTCCCCACGGGTCCTCCTGATCCCAGAATCCCGCAACGTTCAGATTGGGCACGGTTGAGGCGTGAAGCTGGCTCACCCATGCTTCCTTTTTCCAGAAGTCGTCGTAATCGGGATGATCGACGCTGGAGTTCCAGTACGGAATCGATCCGTGCAGGTATTTCGCATTGATGTTCGAAAGCGATCCAAGGTTGAGATACCACTCGTAGGTGTCGTAGGTTTCAAAATCGAAGTGTGTGTTCTTGTTTTTGTCAGATTGTTCCATCACCGCGTATTCAAAATCGTAGCTCTCGCGCAGTGCGCCGAAGCGGTGGTCGTCATCGTTCATCCACTGGTCGACGGGTGACGCCTGTTCGCTGATGGCCATGAGTGCCGGATGTGGATGCAGGAGCGTGAGGGCGGTCGTCAGACCATCGTAGGAGACGCCGAACATTCCGACCTTCCCATTGTTGTTGGGGACATTCTTGAGCAGCCATTCGATCGAGTCGTAGGCGTCGGTGGTCTCGTTGGTGGCCTTCGGATCCTTCAAATCGACCCAGGAAGAAAGGTTGAACGCTCCCTCGGATTTGAACCGTCCCCGCAGGTTCTGGAAGACGAAAATGTAGCCGTCTTGCGCGAGTTCCTTCAGGGAAGCAGGTATCTGCTCAGGCGCTTTTTCCGGCACCCCGTAAGGCGTGCGGCGAAACAAGATGGGCAACGGACCGTGCCGATCGACAGGAGTGAGGATTGCTGTCTGCAGATGAACTCCATCCCGTACCGGAATCATCACCTCCTGTATCTTGAACAACGGCTTGGCCGCAGGCGTTTGCGTAGCCTGTTGTGCGGCGACCGAAATAGCGACGGACAAAAGAAGGACCAAACGAAGAATGGGCGAGCGCACCAGTTTTCCTCCGGGCAGCTTCTAGAGATGAACCGAGGGGCGAAGTATATCAATCCGCGATAGACTGGGGAAACTGCCGGTGCTGTAGTCAGTTTGCGAAACCGATTGCCAGAAACGTCATCTATAGAAAAAATCATCCGTCTCACATTTTTCGGAAAGCGAGTGGAATCATGAGCAAGAGCAAGGGCTACGCCGCACTGACCGCCAAAGCACCGTTGGCGCCCTATTCGTTCGAACGTCGCGAACCGCGCGAGCACGATATCGTCATCGACATTAAATATTGCGGGATATGTCATTCCGACATTCACCAGACCCGCGACGAGTGGAGCGACTACCAGGAAGAATCGATCTTCCCCATGGTCCCCGGGCACGAGATCGCCGGAGTTGTGAGCGCGGTCGGGAACAAGGTCACAAAACACAAGGTGGGCGACAAAGTAGGCGTTGGTTGCTTCGTCGATTCCTGCCGCACCTGCGCGGAGTGTCAGCAAGGCCTCGAGCAATACTGCCGCGTCCAGACGGTCTGGACCTACAACGGCCGCGACAAGGAAGGCGCGCCGACGTATGGTGGCTACTCCGACAGAATTGTGGTCGACGAAAACTATGTACTGCGCCTGCCCGACAATCTTCCCCTCGATGCCTGCGCGCCCCTGCTGTGCGCCGGAATCACGCTCTACTCTCCGCTGCGCCATTGGAAGGCGGGTCCGGGGAAGAACGTCGCCATCGTCGGCCTCGGTGGCCTCGGGCACATGGGCGTCAAACTGGCACATGCACTGGGCGCCGAAGTCACCGTGCTCAGCCAGTCTCTGAAGAAACAAGCTGATGGCAAACGCCTAGGCGCCGATCACTTCTACGCCACTTCGGACCCAGAAACGTTCACCAAATTGGCAGGCTCGTTCGACCTGATCATCAACACGGTTTCCGCAAAGATGGACTGGAACCAATACCTGTCCCTGTTGAAGGTCGACGGGACCATGGTCGTGGTGGGCCTTCCTGAGAGGGACATTCCTATCGCAGCCTTCTCGCTGACTGCAGGACGACGCAGTCTGGCGGGCTCGCAGATCGGCGGCATTCGTGAGACGCAGGAGATGCTGGATTTCTGCGGCAAGCACAGCGTAGCCTGCGACATCGAGGTCGTCCCCATCCAGAAGGTCAACGAGGCGTACGAGCGCGTGCTGAAGAGTGATGTGCGCTACCGCTTCGTGATCGACATGGCGTCACTCGCCAAAGGCTGACGCTGCATCCGGGGTCCCCGCGTCAGAACAGTCGCCCGATGGAGAAGTTCACGCGACTCTGTCCGGTGGGACTGACGCTGCCCGCGAGCGCGATCGGCCCGACGATCGTGTCTGCGATGACTCCCAAGTTGAATGTTCCGCGCACCACCACCGGCCCGGGATCGTCGGTTGTCGTGCCGAACGCCGTGCCGGCCTCATACCATCCACCCCAGTAAATCTTCTTGCCGACCAGCGCGGGCAGGCGGTAGAGTTCGCGGCGAAATCCGAGCGACGAATATGCGTAGTTGTTCCCCAGGAATTCATAAGGAAGGTAGGCTCCCAGTCGAAATGGTCCGCCCAGCGCGAACATTTGAAAGGGCCCCGCGGAACCATGGAAGGTTGTGCCGCCCGAGATAGCAAAGAAGAGCGAAGCCTTCGGACTGATCGGGACAAAGCTAGCGGTCTGCACGTCGAGTTGCCCGATCGGATGCGCCAGACCGGGGCTTTGCAGAACGCGTGAGGCCGTGACTACCAATCGCGTACCGCTACCGGGCACCGAAGGGCTGTCCTCGCCGTCCCATACGTAACGCGCGCGGAACTCTCCGGTGCTGCCGTCGACGATGGGCAGCCCCGAGGCGCCGATCAGCGGACTCAGCTTTCCGTCGAAGATTTCGTAGCCGACGCGGAATTCGCCGCGGCGTCCGGAGTTGTAACCGATGTCGAAGCCGCCTCCGGCGCGCTCGTCGCCGAAGACCGCGACGCGAGTCAAACCGCTGAAGGAGTTGCGCGCAAACTTGGACGCAAATGCGTACGGGGCAACGAAGAAAGGCGACTGGCCCAAGGGCTGGTAGAACTCGCTGGCCGCCAGGTTACTGGATCCGAACAGCAGATCGTTGCGCCATTCGCCACCGTGATGAGCCACGTCCATGAAGGTGACGCGCGCGCCGGCAGAGAAATCGAATGCCGCCACGCCGGAGCCGTCGACGTTGACGGCGAGATCCACAAATGGCGGCCCGTACGACTTATCGTGTGTGGAGATGCGCAGGGCAGGAAGTCCATTCTGCGTAAAACCCTCATATCCCAACCGGGCGAACTGGCCTTCGCCGGCAATTCGGGTCAGTTGGGTGTCGACCTTAGAGAGATCCAGCGGGCCTCGAAGCGCCTTGCTGAGCCGGTTCTGAATTCGGACAGCCGTGTCGGGATCGGCGCCGACTACTTCGACGAATTCCACCTTGTCAGGCGGCCGGTGTTTGCGCGCGGCACGCGCGGCCAGGTATTCCTGCCATTCCCCCGGATCGTGGATCGCGTACGGCAGAAGAACGGCGGACTGGCTGGCCGCACTCTTGTACCCAATGTCCACGAGTTCTTTGACCCGCGAGTAATCGCTCGCCGCGAATCCGGTCATGACAATGCTCACCGTAGCCTTGGCCAGCGCCAGAGACCGCCGCTCGTTCTGGGCGATCATCACGTCGACGGCGCGCGTGAGCACACCCGTAAGCGTCTCCAATTCAGCGGGCTTGCCCGGAGGAAGGCGCAATTCGACGGCGATGACGGCGTCCGCATCCATCGCAAGGACGGTTTCCACCGGAATGTTCTGCACCATGCCGCCGTCTGCCAGCACGCGGCCATCGATCTCTACCGGAGTGAACACACCCGGGATCGCCATGGAAGCTCGCACTGCCTGGGCCAAGTGGCCGTCGCGTAGCACCACGCCTTCGCCGCTCAACATGTCAGTGGCGACGCAACGGAATGGGATGGGCAGGTCGTCAAAGCTGGCGATACCGGATTCTGGGAACGCGATGCGATCGAGCAGCAGTCCTACCCCCTGGCCGGAATTGAAACCGTTGGGCCCATTGAGGCCATGCTTCAGGCCTAAGGGTGCCTGAATCAGGAAATCGCGTCGATCCTGTTTCCTTCGGTAAGAGAGCTGCGTATAAACCGGCTCGGGCACGAAAGCTTCGTCCCAGTCAATCTTTTCCGCAAATTTCTGGATCTCGGATGGCGACATCCCGGCAGCATACATAGCCCCAATGATGCTTCCCATGCTGGTGCCGGCAATGCGATCGACGGGGATACGGTTCTCTTCCATCCAGCGGATCACCCCGATCTCGGCCAGACCCATCGCGCCACCACCGCTGAGAGCGAGACCAATTCGCGGACGAGTAGCGGGAACTGGTGGTTGCGCGATCGATGGAGTGTCCTGGGCAACCAAAAAGAGCGGCAAAAAAGTACACAGCAAAAAGCCAAGAGCGATCGGGGACAAGGCAGTCCGATTTGTTGATCTCATCATGTACTCCTAAGGTACGGAAGCCGACCGGCACTCATGCGACGATTCCAAGGTGAGAGAAAAAGGTTAGCAGGTTTGAGCAAGCAGATCCGCAAAGGAAGGTTCAGAGTATTAGTTGGATTTGGAAGGCGCGCCGTTCTGAGCCACGCGAGCCTGCTCCACCACACCTCGGACCGCCTCGATGACAACGTCGGGCCGATCCAGTTGGATGTAGTGCGAACTGTTCTTTGCAATCACTTGCGTCCCGCGCGTCGAGAGGTGCGCTAGCTCCTCCTGCATCCTCTCCCATGCTTCGTTGGTGGGCTTGGCCAGGTCGGAGGGAAGATCGGCGGACGGTTTCTCGGGGTCGTGCGAAAGGACGGCCAGAGGCAGGTCACCAAGCGATCCGGTCGCAGCCGTCTGGACCGCGCTTTCCGCAAAACCTTTCAGTTCCGCCACGCCTTCGCGCGCACTGTGAAAATTGCACTCCGCTGCCCGCTGCACGGGATCCGGGTCACACAGCCCGATGAGCCGCGGGATACCGAGCGGAGTGGTGTATTCCAGGAACTCAGCCTCACGCACCCAGCTGCCTTCTATGTTCTTGAGCTCGGGTGGAAACCGGTTGTCCTGGTCGGGATGAGACGCATCGACCAGCACCATCCCCGCCACCTCACTGCGATAGAGGCTGGCATACAGACGCACGTTGTATCCACCCATTGAATGGCCGACGAGAACGTAAGGTGGTGGAACTCCCGCGGCATGCAACAATGCGTGCAGCTCAGCGGCCATCACTTTGCTGGTACGAGGTTGCGAACTGGAATCGCTGTAGCCGATTCCTGCGCGGTCGTAGGAACAGACTCGCGTGAACTTCGCAATCTGCGGCTGCACCTTGCGCCAGGAAACGTAGGCGTCTCCCAGGCCAGACTCGAGAATAACCGTCGGACTTCCCTCCCCTGTGCAGTACATGTGCATCTTGAATCCGCCGACGTCAAAGCGCCACCCCTGTTCGGGATTGAATCGCCGATCGCGGGCTTCGGAAATGTTCTCGTAGATCATTCCGAGAACGACAAGGGCGAGCACGAACAAGAACATGGCGAGGAGGATGCGGCGGAGCCACGGATGGGACGGCGCGTATCGGGGGAGCAGCGTTTGGCATGGGTGAACAGCGATACCCGGCGCGACGGCCCCGCGCCGTAGTGCCCCGTATTCTACATGACGGGCGGCACCGTGATGCCCATGACTGCCAGGCATCGAATTAACTCGCGGCGAACCACCGCAACCGTGGCCAATAGGAACTGCTTCCGCTTTTCGTCCGGCTCGCTAAGGATGGGATGGCGGTGGTAGAAGGTGTTGAAAAGCTGACCTAGCTGGAACACATGCTTGGCCAGGTACGCGGGTTCGGTGGTGGCGATGCACTGGTCGATCACCGAGGATGTCTTCGACGATGCCAGCCACAGTTCCCAGATTTCGTTGGCAGCATCGCCCTTTAGAGAATTCGACAAATCCGCAGCTGAGATCTGACCGGCACTGTCTCCGAAAAAAGTCTCAGGATCAAATCCCGCCTTACGGAAGATGCTGGTCGCGCGCACGACCGCATACTGCGCGTAGGGCCCAGTCTCGCCCTCGAAGCTGAGGGCCTCTTTGAAATCGAAAGCTATCACCGACTGCTTGGTGTACTTCAGCATGAAGTAGCGCAAAGCGCCGATGGCAATCTGCGTGGCAATTTGCAAACGTTCCGGCTCACTGACCTGCGGATGGCGCGAGTCGACTTCCTTCCTGGCGGACGCAATGAGCTGGTCTAGGAGATCGTCCGCTTTCACGCCAAAGCCCTTGCGCCCACTGACCTCGATGTAGGAGCGCGCCTTGTCCTCCTCGCTCAGCTTGTACCCCAGTTCCGCGGCGCAGCGCGGAGTGAGCGCAACCATTTCGTAGGAAAAATGCGTGTAGTGTTCCGCGGCCTCGCCGTGGCCCAGTCCGCGCAGCGCTTCGATGACCGTGTTCTGCGCCTCCGACTGCCGGGCATCAATCACGTTATAGATTTCAGCAACGTCGCCGAAGTGGGGATGATCCTTTTCACCGTTCGCGGTCGAGATCCAGCAGTCGTGGCCGTTGGGATAGCGGTAAAACTTGCGATACCCAAAGTCCCGCCCCAGCAGCCCGAACTTCCACATGTGGTAGGCAATGTCCTTGCCCACATAGCCGACGGTCCCGTTGGAACGAACGATGACCTTTTGATCTTCCTCAGTGATCTTGTCTTCCTCTGTGCCCTCAGTGTCCTCTGTGGTGGAACCTGGTTTTGCAGTCCCGGCGCGCCGCATGACCCAGCATCCTTTGTTCTTCCCTTCAGTCTCGAAGGTGAGCACCCCGGCTTCTTTCAGCTTGCCAAAAGCCGCATCCCAAAAATGGAGGTGCAGTATCTCGCTCTCTCGCGGAAGGAAATCGTATTCGATGTCGAGCCGGTCCATGGTCTCCAGATGGCGGCGGAGAACCGCAACCGAGATGAGTTCGGCGACGGCAGCCGTTTCCGTGGAGGCATCCTCAATCGCGTGCAAGGTCTGCAGGCGGACTTGCAAGTTCTGCTTATCCGCCTCGTACCACTGCGAAACCCGGGCATACAGATCCCAGCAGTAGTAGTCGAATCGCGGCTGCCGGGTGAGAGCCTCGATTTCCGCACGAGACTTCTTCTCAATGTGGGTGAAGCCCACGACGACATCAGCCACCTGCACGCCGGTATTGTCGATGTAGTTCTGAATATCCACTTCCCTGCCCTCAAAACGCAGAAGCCGGACAAACGTGTCGCCGAGAATCGCGTTCCGCAGGTGCCCGATGTGAGCGGCCTTGTTGGGATTGATGCTCGAGTGCTCAACCAGAATCTTGCCCGCAGGAACCTCGGCGTTCGGCTTCTGGTCCGCAGCGAGAGCGGAGGCCATCCATCCCCGATCAATCCTGACATTCAAATATCCGGGAGGCGCTACCTGCATTTCGGCGATGCCTTCAATCGTGCCGATCTCGGCCCGAATAGCCTCGACAATCTTCAGCGGCGCCGAGCGCAGAGGCTTGGCGAAAGGGAAAATTGGAATCGCGAAGTCCCCCAGTTCGACCTTCGGAGGCTGTTCCACGACCACGCCGGGCAAGGCTGCGCCGGGATACTTGTTCTGCAGACACTCCAGCACGCGCTGGGCTAAACGATGTTCCAGATAACGGTACAAGAAGTCCCTCTAAGTGATTGAAGAAACAGTGATTTTACCAGAGGACGCGGCGGGCGCGCGTTTGACGGAGGTGGATTGCTTCCCTATGATGAAAGTTCCGTCGTTGGCCGTTGGTCTTTGGTCGTTGGTCCCAACGACTAGCGACTAACGACCAGCGACGATTTTCATATGCGCATTGCCTATTTAGAGTGCTTTTCCGGCATCAGCGGCGACATGTTCCTAGGCGCTCTCATCGACGCCGGAGTTCCGCCGCGACTGCTGGAAGACACCGTCGCGGCGCTGGGCGTAGGAGCGCGACTGGAAATTTCACGAGTCGTCCGCAGCGGCATTTCAGCGACCAAGGTCGACGTTTGGGTGGATGGGGAGAAAGATCTTCCTCGGGAAGAGTACTGGAAGAAGCAAAATCAAAATGTGGCGCGGGCGCCCACGCCCGCGCACGCCCACCAAGAGCACGAGCATCATCACGAGCACGAGCATCACCATGGGGACAAGGATCATCATGATCACGAAGCCTCGCGGGCGGGGGCGCCCGCGCCACATAAACATTCCCACGAAGGCCCTCATGAGCACGGCCGTGGATTAACCGAGATTCGCGAGATCATCGGCAAATCTGGGATCCGCGAAACCGCCAAGAAGACCGCTATCGCCATCTTTGAAGCTCTGGGAACCGCCGAAGCGAAGATTCACGCCACATCTGTCGAGAAAGTGCATTTCCACGAAGTAGGCGCGGTGGACGCCATGGTCGACATCGTCTGCGCCGCCGTAGGGGCAGACGCCCTAGGCGTGGACGAGATTATCTGCTCCTCTCTCAACGTCGGGGGCGGATCGGTGCAGTGCGCGCATGGCACCTTCCCGGTCCCGGCCCCGGCCACGGTCGAACTGTTGAAAGATGCGCCGGTGTACTCCTCTGGCGTGCAGGCGGAATTGGTGACTCCTACCGGAGCCGCTATCGTGAAGATCTTGGCCAAGCGCTTTGCCGCGTTCCCCGAGATGAAGATCGAGAAGTCGGGCTACGGCGCCGGGACGCGCGAGTTTCCTGGCCTTCCGAATGTCGTGCGATTGACCATCGGTGAATCCGCATCAACGCTCGCGGCGAAAACTGCCTCCGAAACTGTAACCGTGCTGGAAGCAAATCTCGATGATCTGAATCCGCAGGTCTTCGGATACGTGATGGATCGTCTGCTCGAAGAAGGTGCGCTGGACGTGTTCGGCATGCCGGTACAGATGAAGAAGAATCGCCCCGGCACACTGCTCACGGTGCTCTGCAAGCCCGAAGATGCGAGCAAGCTAACGCAACTTCTGTTCACCGAAACTACAACTCTCGGCGTGCGGCGGCGGGATGAAATGCGCCAGACACTGGCTCGCCGCTGGGAAAATGTCCGCACCCAATGGGGCGAGGTGCGCATCAAGATTGCCAGCATGAACGGAACCGTCACCAACTACGCGCCGGAATATGAAGACTGCCGCCGCATCGCGGCCGAGCACCGCGTGCCGCTAAAGACGGTGATGCAGGAAGCCTCGCGCGAGTATCTCGGGAAAGGCAAAAAGCATTAACCACAGAGGACACGGAGTCCACAGAGACATCGTGGTTTCCTTCGTGTTACTTCGTGTCCTTCGTGGTTGAAAAAAGAACGTATGACTCGAAAGTTCTACATCACGACTCCGATTTACTACGTGAACGCGCGGCCGCACATTGGCCACGCTTACACTACGATCGCCTGCGACACGATTGCGCGGCGGCAACGGTTGCTGGGCGCCGACACGTTTTTCCTCACCGGAACCGATGAGCACGGCCAGAAGATCGAACGCGCCGCACAGGCCGCCGGCAAAACTCCGCAGCAGTACGCCGATGAGATTTCGGCCGAGTTCCGCAACCTCTGGAAGCGGATGGGTATTTCGAACGACGACTTCATCCGCACCACCGAAGAGCGCCACACGAAGCGAGTGCAGGAACTGTTTCGCCGCATTCGCGACAACGGCTACATCTACAAGGGCACATACACCGGCCAGTACTGCGTGTCCGACGAACTCTATGTCGACGGTGCGCAACCCGGCGATCCGTGCCCAACCTGCGGGCGCATCACCGAAACGGTCCACGAAGAGAATTACTTCTTCAAGCTCTCGGCGTTTCAAGACAAACTGCTCGAGCTTTATGCGAACCCGGATTTCATTCGGCCCGAGAGCCGGCGCAATGAAGTGATTTCGTTCGTGCGATCGGGTCTGCGGGACCTTTCGATCAGCCGATCGACCTTCTCGTGGGGCATTCCGGTACCCGACGATCCCGGGCACGTCATTTATGTGTGGCTGGATGCGCTGGCCAACTACCTCACCGCCATCGGCTATGGCTCAGCCCATGCGGGTGCGCAGGAAGCTTTCAAGAAGTACTGGCCGGCCGACGTTCACATGATCGGCAAGGAAATCGTCCGCTTCCACTGCGTGTACTGGCCGGCATTCCTGCTGGCGGCGGGCCTGCCGTTGCCCAAAGCGATTGTGGCGCATGGATGGCTGCTGTTTGAAGAGAGCAAGATGTCGAAGTCGCGCGGCAACATTGTGCGCACCGAGACGATTCTCGACGTGCTGGGCGCGGATGCCTTGCGATATTTTCTTCTACGTGAGGTCGTATTCGGCCAGGATGGGTCATTCTCCTTCGACGCTCTCGTGCAGCGCTACAACTCCGACCTCGCGAATGGGTTGGGTAATTTGGCCAGCCGCACGTTAACCATGATTAACCGATACTTCAAGGGCGAGGTGCCTTATCCGTCGCCCTCGGCGTCGAAACTTCCGGGCGATGAGGCGATTGCTGAAACGGCGCGCAAGACCATTCGCGAATTTGGCGTATTGTTCGATCAATTCCATTTTTCGCGGGCGCTGGAGACCGCGTGGGGTCTGGTGGCGGCGGTCGACAAATACATCGTCGAGAACGAGCCATGGTCGCTGGGCGAAAAGCAGGACGACGAAAGCCGCGCCCGCCTAGCCACAGTTCTTTACACCTCGGCAGAAGCTCTGCGGATCGCCACCGCTCTGGCGCACCCGGTCATGCCCGATGCCACGGCCAAGATCTGGGCGCAGATGGGGCTCGGCGACATCAAGAAACTAGCTCTGGCCGATCTGGCGTGGGGACAGTTGCCGCTGGGCACGAAACTTGGCGACATCCACCCGGTTTTCCCGCGCGCCGACAAAAGCGCAATTGAAAGGATGCAACAGATGGAAGATCAGCAAAGAAGTCCGGCGGTTGAAGAATCGAAAGAGCCGGTCGCACCGCCCGCCAGCGCACCGGCCGCCGTGAACGCGCCGCCGGCCGCCGTGACACCTGCGCCCCCTGCCCCGACCGACGGCGGAAAGATCACGATCGACGACTTCGCCAAGATCGAATTGCGTGTCGGCGTTGTGAAGGTCGCCGAGCGGGTGCCCAAGGCGGACAAACTGCTGCGACTGGAAATCGATATCGGCACCGAGGTGCGGCAGGTGCTGGCCGGAATCGCCGAAGCGTACGCGCCCGAGACTCTCGTCGGCCGTAAGGTCGTCATCGTGGCCAACCTGGCTCCGCGCAAGCTGCGCGGACTGGAGTCGAATGGGATGATCGTGGCAGCATCTTTGGAAGGCGGAAAGCCGGTGTTGGCTAGCTTTCTGGAGGATGTACCGGTCGGCGCTCGACTGAAATAGGAATGGGCAACACCAGCCGAGCTTCGCTCGGCGGACGGGCGAAGGCGCCCGTCCCCACACAACCACAACATAAGCAATGTTCGTAGATTCGCACGCACATCTCGACGGCAAGCAGTTCGACTCCGATCGCGAGCAGGTGATCACTCGCGCTCGCGAGGCCGGCGTGCGAACCATGGTCGCGATCGGTAACGGCGATGGCCCACCGACGCTCGATGCTGGAATTCAACTCGCGGAAAAGCACCCGTTCATGTACGCAACTATCGGGATCCATCCGCACGAAGCCCGCCTCGCGGATGACGCCGCCTATCAGACGATGGAGCAACTGGCGCGGCATCCCAAGGTGATCGCATGGGGCGAGATCGGCTTGGACTACCACTACGATCATTCTCCCCGGGACACGCAGAAGCAGGTCTTCGCCCGGCAGATGGAACTTGCAGGGGCGGCGAAGTTGCCCATCGTGATTCACTGCCGGCCGTCGGACGGCAGCGACAACGCCTGGGAAGACTGCCTCGGCATGATTCAAGAGCTGTGGGCCCCGAACGGGCTGGGCGGGATTCTGCATTGCTTTACCGGGAACTGGGACCAGGCCAAGCGAGCGCTCGACATGGGTTTCATGATTTCCTTCGCGGGAAATCTAACCTTCCCCAAGGCGCAGCAGATTCGCGACGCGGCCCTGGAAGTCCCGCTCGACCGCATCCTGATCGAGACCGATGCGCCGTATCTGGCTCCCGTTCCGCACCGCGGCAAGCGCAACGAGCCCTCCTTCGTGAAGGAAACAGCCCGCAGATTGGGCGAATTACGCGGGCTCTCCATGGACGAGGTGGGAGAGCACACGTCCCATAATTTCTACAATTTTTTCAAATTGGCTGAAATGATTGAAAGCAAAGTTCCGGCACGCTAAGCCCGGCGGTCTGATAATCTCAGGTAAAGAATTCCCTTATTTCAGAAAGATTAGAAATGTATGCCCGATAACAGCTTCGACGTGGTGAGCAAGATCGACCTGAACGAGGTCTCGAACGCCATTCAGCAGGCGCTGAAGGAGATTCACACGCGTTTCGACCTGAAGGATTCGAAGTCGAATATCGAACTCGAAAAAGATGCCATCGTGCTGCACTCGGCCGATGAATACAAGCTGAAGGCCGTGAACGACATCCTGCAACAGAAGCTGGTGAAGCGGGGGGTTTCGCTCAAAGGACTGACTTACGGCGCAGTCGAGCCAGCGGCAGGGGGAACGGCGAAACGCAAAGTCACGATGCAGCAAGGTATCGCCATCGAAAAGGCGCGCGAGATCGTAAAGCTGGTCAAAGACTCAAAAAAGAAGGCGCAGGCTTCGATTCAGGGAGACCTTGTCCGCATCAGCAGCAAGGACCGCGACACTTTGCAGGAGACAATCGCCCTGCTGAAGGGGCACGACTTTGGCATCGACTTGCAATTTACGAACTACCGAACAAACTAAAATCGCGACTTCAGACCTTGGACCTCGGACCTCGCACAACCTAAGGTCTAAGGTCGGAGGTCTAAGGTCAGAGGTCTGATCCACGTGAGCGCCCCGGCCGCCATTAACGGAAAAGAAGTATTCGATCTGCTGCGGGACGACCTCGTCGCGCTGGAGGTCGAGTTCGGCCGCGACACCGTTTCGCGCGTTCAAGCCATCACCGAGATTGGCGAGTATTTGCGCGCGGGTGGCGGCAAGCGAATCCGGCCCGCATTGCTGCTGCTTTCCGCAAAACTGCTCGACTACCAGGGTCAAGGGGCAGTCCGGTTGGGAGCGGTAGTCGAGATCATCCATACCGCCACCCTGGTGCACGACGACATCATCGACGAAGCCAAGACGCGGCGCGGCCGTCCCGCTGCTAACACGCAGTGGGGCAATTCAAAATGTGTGCTCGCCGGCGACTGGCTCTACATGCAGGCCTTCAAGATCGCGGTGCAGGAACGCAATTTCCGTATTCTTGATACCCTGATCGAACTCACGCAGCAGATGGTCGAGGGCGAACTGCTGCAGATGGAAAAGCTGGGCAAGCTGATTACCTTGGACGAGCACTTCGACCTCATCTTTCGTAAAACCGCGTGCCTGTTCTCAGTCTGCATGCGCCTGGGAGCGATTCTCGCCGGCGCCACCCCCGAGCAGGAAGCGGCTCTCGGCCAGTACGGACATGATCTCGGAATGGCGTTTCAGATTGTCGATGATGTCCTCGACCTGACCGCGTCGGAAGACGTGCTGGGCAAGCCCGTAGCCAGCGATCTGCGCGAGGGCAAGGCCACGATGGCGGTGATTCATGCGCTGGAGCGCTGCACGCCGGAAGAGCGCTCCAAAATCGAGACGGTGTTGCTCCATGGAGCTTTCAACGGCGTCACGCATGCCGAGATTCTGGAAATCCTGCGGCGCTACGGATCGCTGGAAGCCGCCACCGCCCGTGCCGCTCAGTATGCGGAATCGGCGCAAGAAGCCATCCATTCCTTCCCCGACACGGAGATCAAGCGTGCACTGCTCTGGGCGCCAGAATTTGTTGTCGCAAGAGAGAAGTAGGCCTCCCTCCAACCACTGGCAGGCCTTCGAATCCATCGTCATCCGACATCATCCGACCTGTGCGTGGAAGCACAGAAAACTCGTCGCACCCGGCTTGACCGCCGTCACGAACAACCGTGACCGCTGTTACAGATTTTTTTTTCGAACAATCTCAAAATACGTGCAGTTGCTGGGAATGTCCGCCAGAGCGGAAGGCTAAAGAGACGCACTGGCATGCGATGAGGCGCGGATAACGCGACCTCCAGCCTCCCCCCGGCACCTGAGAAAGGCAGGTCGCTGAGGGTCCTGTCCGTAGCGGACGAACCATCAACGAGAGACGGCGGCTTCAGTCGAAGCTTTAGACGAAAGGCGCCTAGGTTTTTCGACGCGCCGGCCCGGACAGGGCCGGAAGAGTCTTCGAGTGCAAGCCGCTGTCTTGCTCACCCTGAACGAGGAAAGTCCTCCTGAGAGACTCGCTCCTCGTACAGCAAAGCCGGGCGTCGGTCCATCGGACCCGCCCGGCTTTGTTTATGAACTCTGAGCATGGTTGCCAGCAAAGGAGTTACGCCAACCATGTACACGGCACGTACGGCAAACTGACAAAATCTCACCCAAGAGTACCTTCCAGGAACTCCTGGAAGGAGGCACTGCAAAAGCCAGCGGAGAGATCGCGGCCAGACAGTCGCCCGGATCACGACCGGTGCGGCCTTTTCAGACTCCCTGATTAGCCAGCCGCGCCCGCAGGATAGGCCCGTGGAAGTCTCGTCGCGAGCCGCCCCATGGAAGCGATACGCCCGCGTCGCCTATTGCGTGCTTGCATCGGAGGCATTACTTTAGTCGGGTGATCCTCCCCCGGCGCAGTGGAATCCTTCTCCATGTCACGTCTTTGCCCGGCGGCCACGGTATAGGTGATTTCGGAGAGTCCGCTTATGAGTTCATCGAATTCCTAGCCGGGTCAGGGCAAAAAATCTGGCAGGTCCTGCCGCTGAACCCCACCGGATACGGCGATTCCCCCTATCAGTGCTTCTCTGCATTTGCCGGAAATCCCCTGTTCATAAATCTGGGAGCTCTTCGCGAGGAAGGACTTCTGTCGGCCGCGGACTTGGCCAGTGCTCCGAATTTTCCGGACGAGCGTGTGGCCTACGACCGAGTAATCGCCTTCAAACAGGAACTCCTTCGCAACGCTGCTCACACGTTCTTTGCAGACAGAACAGAGGCCGACCGTCGGGCCTTCAATACTTTTTGCCAGAAGAACACGGAGTGGCTGGACGACTATGCGCTCTTCATGGCAAGCAAGAAAGTCCACAATGACGCGGCTTGGGTCCATTGGGATGCGGGAATACGGCAACGGGATCCGGCCGTCGTGAAGCAATGGCAGAACGAATTGTGGTCTGAATTGGAGTTTCATCGGTTTGTGCAGTTCCAATTTTTTCGGCAATGGGAGGCGGTTAGAAACCGTTGTCGTGGTCACGGCATTAGCATCATGGGCGACCTTCCAATCTACATCGCTCACGATAGCGCTGATGTGTGGGCTCATCCGGAGCTATTTCGCCTGAATGAACGAGGGCAGCCCACTGCCATTGCCGGCGTTCCGCCCGACTATTTCAGCGCCACAGGTCAACTTTGGGGCAACCCTCTTTATCGCTGGGATGTTTCTGCGTCTTCCGGGCACCGATGGTGGATTGATCGCTGCCGCGCGTCCCTCGCTATGTTTGATCTGGTGAGGGTGGATCACTTTCGCGGTTTCGAAGCGTACTGGGAGATTCCGGCCACCGCTTCAACGGCCGCTGAAGGAAAGTGGGTAGAGGGCCCAGGTGCAGAGTTTTTTCGGGTTTTGCAAGCTGAGTTAAAAGAACTGCCATTTGTTGCCGAAAATCTCGGCGTTATTACTCCTGGTGTAGAAGCGCTTCGCAATCGTTTTGGGTTTCCAGGAATGAGCATTCTGCAGTTTGCCTTCGGAAAAGATCCCCAAGGTCCCGGCTTCCGCCCGCACAACTATTCTCGTGAACTGGTCGCGTACACGGGCGGACACGACAACGACACTACTGTAGGGTGGTGGACGAGTGCAGGAGTGGGCGAAAGCACTCGAACGGAAGAGGATATCCGCGAGGAACACGACTTCACCCGTAAATATCTAGGATTTCAAAATGAGGAGATCAACTGGGTATTCATTCGCACCGTCCTGGCCTCTGTGGCGAATACTGCCATGGTTCCGTTACAGGACGTGTTAGGCCTGGGCAGCGAAGCTCGAATGAATTTGCCTGGTACTGTGAGCGGAAACTGGAGGTGGCGCTGCAAGGCGGATAGTCTCACGAAGGAAGTTCGTGAAAAATTACGAGCTCTAACAGTTATGTACGACCGTTGAAATCTGTGAATCTGGTTCTCATGGCGGCGTGCGGCGATAGTGTACAGCGTCAATCTCCTCGCCTCCTCAAGAAGAAGCCTGACCTTCCCTAGGAACGCTTGGCCCGCGGTAGGAGCAAGCAGAATGTGTTAAAGCGGCGAAAGTTCATCTTCGTCCTGCTCTTTCTTGACACGAACGAACTTCTCTTCCAAGAAGCGCCGCGCCAGATCCCTGCCGCCAATGCCAAATGCGATGGCCAAACCAAGCATAAGGGCTCCGAAAGCAATACCGAAGGCAACCAGCATGGTCTGTTCCGCCAAGCCCAGTTCTTCGAAGACGATAGACAATACGAAAACCATAATGATGCTGCGGACGGCAAGGCTCAGAAGGCGAGGGGACGGAACATTTGCATTCACCGCCGCCAGCAGGGCAGCGCGAGCAGAAAAGCCCGCGGCAAGCATGCCAAAAAACAGGATCAACACTGCCACGAACAGACGCGGCAGGAAGAGGAAAAATCTCGCGATTTGCTCCTGCAGGCCCAGGATTCCCAGTACGCTCACCCCCAGCAGAATGAAGCCAAACCAGGTGACCCAGAAAACAAACCGGCTCAACATCTCGGTTGCCGAAGGGAGAGCCGCTTTAGCCAGCAGTTGAGAAGCGCCGGCATTCTCCGACAGCCGGTCGAACTTGATGAGCCGGAGAATGCTGCGCAGAATTACCTTGACCACGTACGCGATCAGCCATCCCACGAATGCGAGGATGAGCATTACGATGAGACGAGGAAGGTAGTGGGCGAAACCTCTGGCGAGGTCCTGCACCGCCTGAGTCAGTTCGTTGACAATCATTTCCCGCATAATACCCTCACTCTTTCGATTTCCACATCTCGAGCAGATATGGTTTCAAGCGTTCGAACTCAAGGCATAAGCCTTCGATGTTATTCGCGACGTCATTTGCGGATCCGTTACGGTTTTCGACGACGAACGTGAATACTCTCCCGCGAAAGAGCGGGGCGAGTGCCTGAATAATGTGATCCCGATTGATCACAGATTTTTGATGAGCCGCTGCAAACTCATAGACCGTCTTAACCCATAGTTCCGCAGGGTAACGAAACTCCTCTTCGCCCAAGCCCGCGATCCGCTTCAGCTCCGCCAGGGTGGAAGGAGAGAGAATCGACTGAAAGACGGATTCCAATTCTGATACTCCCCGAACGAACATCTCCCGCAGCCGCTTCCGGTTGACCCGCAAGGGATCCAGGACTAACTCCTGGTCACTCCCGTTTGTAGGCACCTCCTGAGAACCAGAGACTCCGCTCCACACCGGGAAGTCGGACTCTAACGCGGAGAACAACACACCAACGGACTGCCGCAATGTTGGGACCAGGTCAGCGGCGCGCCGTTCGGCGGGATCCTTTTTCCCCAGAAAGGACTGGCAGACGCGGAATCCGCTGGTGACGGCAGCCAGGGTCAAGCGGAGCTCTATCCCGTCCTCGCCGATTCCCTCGTTCCATCGATTCTGGCCAAGGAATTGGCTTCCGAGACGGCTTGAGAATCCGAACTCGGACATGTAGGATTCGCGGATCCTTACTCCATAGAGCGCGCGCACCACCGGATATAGCAGGTTCGTCATCAATAGTCCGTCAAACTTGTGTCTGCGATAGGTGGGAGAGACGAGATCAAAGCCGTCGTAATATACGGGTCGGAGGAGATTGGAGATCCATTCCGGGGTGATGCGTTCGGATTCTGGGGAGATCACGATGCACGCCTTGGCTCGGAGCAGTTCGGCGGCCGCCAGAATTGTCCGCAGCGCAACTCCGCTGTGCGGGGTGCTGGCATACTTCGTGCTTATCGCGTGCAGCGTGCGCAGCGCGTACACACTGGAGGCCGGACGCACATCATCGATGGAAACGCCGGTGACCAATTCCGGCGTGCCGTCGCGTGATCCTCCGTCGGCATTGATGATGACCGCCCGCTCGCGGGGAAAACCGCGCAGGATGCCGCTTCGAATCGTGTGCACGATTGCGCCCACAGTCTTGGCATTGTTATGAGTGGGCAGGCCGACAAGGATATCGACCTCGCCAACATTGATGAGCTGGCGGAGAAAATCATCGGTAAGAAAATTTCCGTCTTCCACTTCAGAATTCCCGTGTGGTTTTGGTCAATCTCCGGCATTCGACACTGGTTCATCGTCCCCGTTTGCCTAGACTCGTCGCAGCCGAAACCAATAAGACTGGTAAGGCCCCAGGGTCAGCAGATAAGGCAGGTCGCCGACGCGGGGAAAAAGATTATTGCCGAACATTTCGATCAGGACATTTCCCTTGTAACGCCGCAAATCCAGTTCGACGGCCTGCGCAGCACTCGAAAGATTGTTGACGATCAGGATGGTTTCATTACCGAGTCGCCGCAAGTAAGCCAGTATTCTGTGATTCGCTGGATAGAGAAACTCAATCGCCCCTCTGCCGAACACGGCACTGGATTTTCGGACCGCGATGATGCGCCGCATCCAGTGAAACAGAGAATGTTCACTCTCCCTCTGAGATACGACATTAACGGCGGGATACCCATATACCGGATCATGAATGATTGGAGCATACAGCCTTTCCGGCTCCGCGGTTGAAAAACCAGCGTTCCATCCTCCGCTCCACTGCATGGGAGTCCTGACTCCGTTGCGGTCGCCCAGGCTTATGTTGTCGCCCATTCCGATTTCATCTCCGTAATAGATGATCGGAGTGCCTGGCAGAGACATCAACATCGCGTTCATCAACTCAATCCGCCTGCGGTCATTATTCAATAATGGAGCGAGTCTCCTCCGAATTCCCAGGTTCAGCCGCATCGTTTTGTCCTGGGCGTACATGTCGTACATGTAGTCGCGCTCAATGTCGGTGACCATTTCGAGGGTCAACTCGTCATGGTTGCGCAGAAAGAGGGACCACTGGCAGGAGGGCGGTATCTCTGGAGTTTGCTGCAAGATCTCTGTGATCGGCTTACGGTCTTCTAGCTTGAGCCCCATGAACATCCGCGGCATCAGCGGAAAATGAAACGCCATATGAAATTCGTCGGAGTCTCCGAAATATGGACGCAGGTCCGCAGGCCACTGGTTGGCTTCCGCTAGAAGCATTCTTCCGGGGAAGTGTTCATCCAGTCTTCGCCGCAGTTCCTTGAGAATATTGTGGGTCTCCGGCAGGTTCTCACAATTTGTGCCCTCGCGTTCGACCAGATACGGCACCGCGTCAAGCCGGAAGCCGTCCACGCCCATCTCCAGCCAGAACCTCATCACACTCCACATCTGCTCCCGCACCGCAGGATTGTCATAGTTGAGATCAGGCTGGTGACTGAAAAAGCGATGCCAATAGAAGGATTTTGAAGTTGGATCCCATGCCCAGTTGGACTTCTCGGTATCGAGAAAGATGATGCGGGTGTCCTTGTACCGGGTGTCAGTGTCACCCCACACGTACCAGTCGCGGCGGGGATTATCCTGAGAACTTCGCGCCTCCTGAAACCACGGGTGCTGATCGGAGGTGTGGTTCAACACCATTTCGATGATGACCCGGATACCGCGCCGGTGAGCCGAGTCGAGAACCTTGCGGAAGTCCTCCAGTGTCCCGTAGCTGGGATGGACCGAATCGTAATCCGCGATGTCGTAGCCATCATCGCGCAGGGGCGATGGGAAGAATGGCATGAGCCAGATCGCGCTGATCCCCAGTTCCTGGAGGTAATCGAGCTTCTGTTCAAGCCCGAGGAAATCACCAATCCCATCGCCGTTGCTGTCCTGGAATGTGCGGACATGAACCTGATATATGATCGCGTCCTTGTACCAAAGCCCATCTTTGTTTGAGTTCACCCGCTTACTCCTCGGAGCCTCCAGAACTCTGGGCAGAACATTACCCAAAACTCAGTCTAAATGACGGGAACCCTTTAGCTGCGATCCGGCTTTTAGCTTGGTCTCCCAACATGGCAAGGGAAATACAGCAGACGAGGTCGATGCCCTAAGTCACTTCCCTGACGTCGACAGTGGTGGCCTTCGTTGCGCACCGTCCCACAAACACCATGGTCCGGCGATCGTGAGTATCCTGGATTTTTTGCACGTTGGGAACTGAGTACGTTACGTTTTCACAACGCTCCCTTGGAATACAGTTAGTAAACATCCCGCGGATTCGCGATGAATCATGGGATTCGCCCGCTTTCTCCGTATATTTCATCTGTTGCTTCTGTTTCCACCCGCACAATTCGAGGGGTTCCAGCATTTTAACCTTGACTTCCACAGGGCTTATGCCGCAGATTGACCAAGCAGTCGGAACCTCTCCCCCAATTGGTTCCTGTGCACCAAGGCTGTAAGGAGTAGCCCGCTCTGGCACTCCCACAACCCGATGGCCACGACTCTTGCCCCGGTAGATTCACGGGAAGTCGTACGATGCGATCACTGCCTGCTGGTCCAGTTCCGTACATCCAATAATAATTGCCGACGCTGCCACGCGTCCCTGGACGAGGAACCTGAACCTGAACCCATCATGGTAGCGCCACCGATGATGATGCCCGTGCCCGGCACGAACGGACGCGGACACCTGAACCTGGCGACCTCCATCCGCTCCCTGCGCCTGCGTAACGGGCTCAGCCAACGACAACTCGCGGGACGCATGTCGGTGCCGCGCACCTACGTATCGAAAATCGAAAACGAAAAGGCAACGCCTACGCTGTCTTCCCTGGAACGGCTGGCGCGTGCACTGGAGGTCACCGTGCCCGATCTGCTCAGCGGCGGCGAACGCACCCGTCAGGAAGAAGTCAACGAATTGATGAAAGATCAGTTTATCGCGGAGTTGCTGCCGTTTGTCGCGCAACTGAACGGGATGCAGATGTCGAGCATCCTGACCCAGGTGCGGGATTTGACGGTGCGGCCGCGGAGAAGCGCGTAGAGACGAAACGCGTAACGTGGAAGAGCGGCCCTTCAGGGCCGCGTCAGTGTCAACAGAATCAAGCGGGCTTTAGCCCCGGTTGATGCAAAACAAGTTTATCCGGGCAACCAGCCAACACTAATGCCGGGACTGATGTTTGGGTCCCGGCTTTTTTTTTTCTTGACGCCGAAGCACCGAAGTTATCTCGACTGAGAAGCTGAGCCGGGCTACGATTCGTTGTCCATCTGTCGGGAAAACGAATGAAACTAAAGTCCGCCATTCGGATCATCTTGTGGGCGGTCGTGGCCATCGTGATCGCTGCCGGCACTGTATTGATACGCAACGCACGTCGGGAGGCGATCGCAAGAGCATCCACAGTAGTTAGGATGAAAACTGTCGCTGCCGCACCTCCGCCGATCCCTGAGCCGGTCTTAACGCCGCCGCCCCACACATCAGAAGCTGATGCGAATGCTGCCGCATCTGCACTCGCCAATAATCCGGTCCCGCCTCCGTCGTCCTTGATATTGGAAGGTGACTCGGATGCCACGGCATTCGCATTGGCCGCCGAAAGCGAGGTGGCGCAACTTCACGAAGGGGTCACGCTTGCTCAATGGATGAGTGAACGGGGCGAGCGCGAAGGCTGGAGGAGAATTCCGGAAGAGCCTGTTACACCTACAAGCCTGCCGGGTCCTGAGTGTCTGAGTTATTGGAGGACCGCGAAACTGCCCTCAGGCGTAGGAGTCACAGAGGCGGTTTATTTCTACTCGCCGCCGGCGCCGTCTCCGGCAGTTTTTCCGACACGGAGCGGACAAGAACTGATCAATGGCTGCTTGCTTACTATCGTCCGGCTGGAAGCGGCGGCTGCTACTTCGGACTTTGCCCCTGCACTGGAACCAGACGCACAGGTCCGGCAGTTCGGCAGCACGCTCGACCAAGCAGTCAGGCAGCGGTTCACGAAGCTGTACGGCGAAAGCATCGGCAGAAAAGACGACGCCGTATGGGGGCAAGGAAATATTTTGGCCAGAGACGGTGCCCGCTGGATACACGGTGCGGAAATCGTCTCCGGGTACAACCCGCAAGGTAGCCCTTTTGGCGGACTCGTCGACGGCCCTGCTGTATACGTGCGTGCGAGCCTGGAGATGGTTGGGGTAAAACATGATCACTCAGTGATTTATGGCTATCGTTCAATTCCAAAATCACAATTTCATCAGGCCATCGCTTTGGCGAAAGCGGATGCGGCTCTCTCCAAACGATTCGAGGGCCTTTATGAGCAGGTCTTTCAGGCTGGTATCTCAGAGGAAGAGGCCAAGCGTCCCGAGAATGTCAACTGGCGAGAATCATTTCTGCCGCTATTAGGGGAGTGGCTGGCTGCTTTGAAAATCGCACCGCCGTCGCAACGCGCCGCAGGCTTGCTCGCCGCCGATCACTTACTCGAGGCAGCCCAGGAAGCTGGCGGAACTCCGGGCTGGCCCGAAAAATCTTCTGCGTTACAAAAACTAGGCGCCGTCTTCGCGCTGAACGGGATCGGAAACTATTATTTTTACACGGGCAACTGGGAGAAAGAAGCGCGAGAACTCGATCCCGATAGCCCCGCCGGAAAGATGGCGGCGATTGGATGGATGGACCGCGGCTCGTGCGATATGGCCGGATTTGGATCGGATTTGTTCAACAAAGTAATCAGCGAGGGAGAGGGTCTTTTGAAAAAGGATCTTGATGCGCCTACCGCGGCGCTGGTGCATTTCATGATTGGGGACGCATATTCGGACGTCTTCACAATCGGGAAAGGATACGATCCCAATGGCGACTTCGAGAAGAGCGATCCCGAACCCGCACATGCTAAAGCGCTGGAACACTATCGCGCCGGCCTTGCTGTCGAGAAAAGTTCAGAAGACGCCAAGCGTGCATGGAGCCAGGCATGGATCTTTCTGCGGGCTTGCTTCCGGCCATGCGATATGTGTGCATCAGCGACTAACGCTTCTCGGGGCAGCCAATCACTTGCCGGAACGATCCTCTGGTCCCGGCTTTTTTGTGAATCAAGAGCTTGGACCACGGGGGCACAGAGGGCCACGGAGAACCCTTTTCGGGGCCATTGAATCCGAAGCAGATTGACGGACATCTATTCTGCATGAACGAAGTCGGGTGGGAGTACTCTGCGACGTCGCCGGTGGCGACGCCGAATTCGGAAGTTTCAGACGGTAAGACCTGGGACGATGCGCGCGGCACCGGAGCCTTGGCTGGAAGCGCCGCGGGCGACGATTCCCTGCTGGACGATTATTCGACGGCCGTGACCGGAGCGGTTGAGCGCATTAGTCCGTCGGTGGTGAATATTGAAGTGCACCAGTCGGCGGGACGGACGCGGTCGGGCGAGCCGCGGGAACGGCAGGGCGGCGGCTCGGGATTCGTGTTCACGCCGGATGGGCTGATCCTTACAAACAGCCACGTAGTGCATGATGCGGTGCGAATCGCGGTGACGCTGGCCGATGGGCGGCGCATGCCGGCCACGGTGATTGGCGACGATCCGGCGAGCGATCTGGCGGTGATTCGCCTGGATCAACCGCACTCCGGCGAACCTGGGGTGACTGCGGCCGCGCTGGGCGATTCGCAGCGGTTGCGAGTGGGACAGATCGTGATTGCGATTGGCGCGCCGTACGGATTTCAGTCGACGGTGACGGCGGGCGTGGTCAGCGCGCTGGGGCGGTCGCTGCGATCGTATTCGGGGCGGCTGATTGATGACGTGATCCAGACCGATGCGTCGCTGAATCCTGGAAACTCGGGCGGGCCGCTGGTCGATTCCGCGGGGCGCGTGGTGGGCGTGAATACGGCAACGATTCTGCCGGCGCAGGGGATCTGTTTTGCCATCGGCATCAACACCGCGAAGTTTGTGGCCAGCCGACTGCTGCGCGATGGACGCATCCGGCGCAGCTATATTGGCGTCTCGGCGCAGACGGTGCCGGTACACCGGCGCGTGGTGCGCTTCTACGATCTGCCGAAAGAGATGGGCGTGGTGGTGCTTGGCGTGGAAGAGAACAGTCCGGCGAAGCGGGCGGGACTGCGCGAGGGGGACATCATCGTGGCGCTGGAAGGGCAACCGGTCGCCGGAGTGGATGATCTGCATCGCGTGCTGACCGACGTGCGCGTGGGGGTGAGCTGCTCGCTGACCGTGCTGCGGTGGACGGAGAAACTGGAGCTGAAGGTCGTGCCGGAGGAAGCAAGGTAGTTGATATGTGGCGCGGGCGCCCTCGCCCGCGCAGCTACCCGGCGGGAGTTGCGTGGCGGGACAGCCGCTGCGGCTGTCCCATGGCACAATTACGATTCTGCCGGCAGTTCGCGGGCGGGGCGCCCGCGCCACATGAGCCTGGCTACCTTTCGGTCATTGCGCGGCACTTCCCTGCTGTGTTAGCCTCTAGTTGAGAGGCCACTTTGTACGACAAAGTACCCACGGGGCTCGACCGCAAGGAAACCGAAGTTTACCGGCGGCTGGATCCAGCACGGCTCCCGAAACATATCGCGATCATCATGGACGGCAATGGTCGCTGGGCCAAGCGGCGCCACATGCCGCGCGTGGCCGGGACATCGTGCCGGAGTGTCGGCCGTGCGTTCAACGGTGGAGACGGCCGCGCGCATTCATATTCCTGCGCTCACGCTTTACGCGTTTTCCGAAGAGAACTGGAAGAAGCGTCCCAAGAGCGAAGTGGGCTTTCTGATGGGACTGTTGAGCCGGTATCTGAAGGCGGAAGTCCCTACGCTGAACAAGAATAATATCCGGCTGGAATATATCGGACGACAGCACGAACTGCCGGAGGACGTGCAAGAGCGCATGGAATGGGCCCGCGAGGCGACGTCTCGCAACTCGGGCATGGTGCTGACGCTGGCGCTGAACTATAGCGCGCGCAGCGAACTGGTGGATGCGTTCCGGTCGATGGTGAACGCGGCCGCGCAGAATGGCGGCATCGAGCATCTGCACATTGATGAGGACATGGTGGGGCGGCATTTGTATACGCGGAACCTGCCGGATCCGGATCTGGTGGTGCGGACTTCGGGGGAGATGCGGCTGAGCAATTTCCTGCTGTGGCAGTTGGCGTATGCCGAGATTTACGTGACGCCGACTTTGTGGCCGGATTTTCGTGGGGTGCATCTGCTCGAGGGCATTGCGGAATATCAGAAGCGCGAGCGGCGCTACGGCGGGCTGAACCATCCCGAGTCGAACCATGGCGACGGGCACGCGGCAGTAGAGACGTTTCGGCTACTGCCGCGAAATCTTAAACCACAGTGGACACGGAGGACACAGAGGAAGGCTCTGTGCTTCTCTGTGTCCTCTGTGGTTAAATTTTTGAATTCGTGCAAAGATCGTAACGGCACCTTGACTTTAGATCGCAAACACTTCCCTTGTTAAAACGCATCGCGACCGCGGTCGTCCTCATTCCGATTGTGCTGGCGCTGATTCTGCGGGCGCCAGTGCCGGTGCTGGCGGTCGTGGCCGCAGTGGTGGCGTTGCTTACCATTTTTGAATTCCTCAAGCTGACGGAATCCTACGGCGTCCAACCACTGCGCCTGCCGACGTATATTTTCGTTGGTGTCTTCTTTCTGTTGCTGGCGCTCAATGTGGGGAATGAAAAGCCGCTGCTGTCCACGGCGGTGTTTGTCTACTGCCTGGGATTTGCGGCGGCGATTGCGCCATTTCTGGCGTTGAGCATCTTGATGTTGCGAGTCGACCTGCGCAGCGGATATCCGGCGGCGGCAGCCTCGGTGTTCGCGTTCACCTACATTGCGCTGCCCATGGGGATGCTGGTGCAACTTCGGCAGCAGTGGGCGGGAGCGTTTTATCTGCTGTATTTGCTGCTGGTGGTTTGGGCGGGAGACATTTTCGCGTATTTCGTGGGCAAGTCGATTGGGCGGCATTTGATGTCGCCGCGCATCAGCCCGAAGAAAACCTGGGAAGGGGCAGCGGCTTCGCTCGCGGCGAGCGTCGGCGTCGGATGGCTGCTGTTTCACTACGCACTCCCCCTGAGCTCTGCTCTGTTGCGGGTCGGGCTGATTGAGCGGCGCGACGGTCTGTTCGGGCTGGAGCAGCCAGCGATGGGACCCGTCATTCTGCTGACGATTGCGCTCAATATCGCGGCCCAGCTTGGCGATCTAGTGGAGTCGCTGATCAAGCGTGGTGCCGGCGTGAAGGATTCGGGAGCCATTCTGCCGGGGCATGGCGGCATGTTCGACCGCATCGACGCGCTGCTGTTTGCGGCTCCGGTATTATGGTTTTATACGGCTTGGCGCGTGATGCAGTAACCTCCCCGTATCCTCCCCAAACAGCGCAAGCCAGAAGCGCGTAAAATAAGGAGTCTGTGTCAACGCGGCACTAAATCATGAAACGAATCGCCATCCTCGGCTCAACCGGCTCGATTGGGCGCAGCACGCTCAGTGTGGCCGAGTCGTATCCGGACCGGTTTCAGATTGTGACGCTGGCGGCGGGATCGAATCTCGAAGCCGCGTTTGAGCAGGCGAAACGCTGGCGGCCGCGCGTGATGTCGATGGCGGCAGAGGCCGATGCCAACTCTTTCCGCGCTCGCCTGAAGAAGGAAGGGCTTGGCGAGATTGAAGTCGTCCATGGCGCGGCCGGGACAGTACGAGTCGCGACGCATGCGGAAGTAGACTTCGTGGTCAGCGCCATCGTCGGTGTGGCCGGACTCGAAGCGACCTACGAGGCGGTGCGCGCGGGGAAGCTTCTGGGTCTTGCTAATAAAGAATGTCTGGTCGCCGCCGGCGAGTTGATCACGGCCGAGGCCCGCAAGCAAGGCAAGCCACTGCTGCCGATCGACAGCGAGCACAATGCCGTGCATCAATGCCTGCGCGGCGGGCGCATGGACGAAGTGGAGCGCGTCTGGCTGACCGCTTCCGGCGGGCCGTTTCTCAACAAGCCGCAGTCGGAGTTTGCGTCGATCACGGTGGAGCAGGCTCTGAACCATCCCACGTGGAAGATGGGGCGGCGAATCACCATCGACTCGGCCACGCTGATGAACAAGGGGTTTGAAGTGATCGAGGCGTGCAGATTGTTTCACATGCCGCCGGCAAACGTGGAAGTGATTGTCCACCCGCAGTCGACAATCCATTCCATGGTGGAGTTTGTGGATGGCAGCATACTTGCCCAAATATCAGTGACCGATATGCGGCTGCCGATCCTGTACGCCCTAACATATCCTGACCGGATTCAGTCGGATATGCGCTTTGCGGTGAGTGACTTGCGTCATCTGGACTTCTGCCCTCCAGACCTGAAAAAATTCCCTTGTCTCCGTCTGGCCTACGAGGCGGCGGAGGCTGGCGGCGCGAAAACCGTGGCACTGAACGCGGCCGACGAAGTGGCGGTGGCAGCGTTTCTGGAAGGCAGCATCGGCTTCAACGATATTCCCAGGATCATTGAAGACGTTCTGGCAGCAACCAGCTCTGGAAAACTGGAGTCCATTGGGAAAGTGCTGGAAGCGGACGCCGAGGCCCGCCGGCTAGCGCAACAGCGGGTGGCGGACGGAAAGAAAATTGAACGGCCCCGGGCAACATCGTTCGCATAATTTCGGAATCTAAACAGCTGGAGAGTACGTACCTCGATTATGTCTGACTTTTTGACTTCCCTCGTAGCGGTGGTGGCGGTCCTGGGCTTCATGATCCTGATCCACGAGTTTGGCCATTATGCCGTGGCCAAGTGGCTGGGCGTGCGAGTGGAGCAATTCGCCATTGGCTTCGGCAAGAGGCTGATCGGCTTCCGCAAAGGCGAGACGGACTACCGCATCAACGCGATTCCGCTGGGCGGCTACGTCAAGATGAGTGGCGAGAATCCAATGGACGAGCGTTCGGATGATCCGCGCGAGTTCATGAACCACTCGCGCTGGCACCGCTTCCTGATTGCCATTGCCGGGCCAACCATGAACATCCTGCTGGCGATCGTTCTACTCACGACCGTCTACATGGTGCATTACGAATATCCCGCCGTCTACGACGAGGCCCCCGTGATTGGCTGGGTGGCGAAAGACACACCCGCCGCTAAGGCAGGTTTCCAGGTGGGCGACCGCATTACGCGCATTGATGATGTGCAGAATCCCACGTGGGAGCAGGTTGATTTGAAGCAGGCGCTGAGTCCCGGGCAGCCGCTCGCGGTCAGTGTCGATCGCAACGGCCAGACGCTGGAAAAGACTGTCGTGCCAGAAGCGATGGGACTCGACCAGATCGGGTACGCCGGCTGGGCACCGAAAGAAGACACGGTCACCATCGTCGATTTGCAGGAAGGGATGCCGGCGGAGAAAGCGGGGCTGAAGGAAGGCGACAAGATCCTCGCGCTTGACGGCAAACCGGTGCCGGCGCTGGCGGAGATGATCGAGAGTCTGGAAGTCTCGAAGGACAAGCCGATCGCGCTCACCGTGCTTCGGAACGGCGAGCAGAAGACATTTACGTTGCAGCCGGTTCTTCTGGAAAAGCGCTACCGCATTGGCATCGGCACCATGCAGATGAAGGTGAAGACGCTGCCCTTCGCGGAGGCCCTGGACCTGTCGCTGCACGAGAACCGCCAGAATGCACTGCTGATCCTGGAATTGGTCAAGAAGATGGCGCAGGGCAAGATTTCCACGAAGTCGATTGAAGGGCCGATCCGTATCGGCCAGGCCGCAGGCGAAGCCGCTCGCCGCAAGGGCTGGACTCCGCTGATGGGACTGACTGCGGCCATCAGCCTGAATCTTGGCATCTTCAACCTGCTGCCGATTCCGATTCTCGATGGCGGAGTGATCCTGTTCCTGCTGATCGAGGGCCTGATGCGCCGCGACATCAGCCTGAACATCAAGGAGCGCGTCTACCAGTTCGCCTTCGTCTTCCTGGTACTGTTCGCGGTCATGGTGATCTACAACGATTTGAAGAAGACGATTCCGGGGCTGGCGGACAGACTGCCTTAGATATTTCTGGGCTGACGAATAAAGGCCGGCGGCTGACTGATCAGCCGCCGGCTTTTCTTTTTGCCGTCTTTCTAAGCCGACTTCGTGGTACGGCGGGATTCGCCTGTTCCGGACGCACCCTTGGACGGTGGCAGCAAACGCTTCGACTTGGGCGCACACACCGTGGGCGCCTTCGCGTTGGAAACGGGAAGCATGGCGGCGCGCACGTTGGCCATGATTTGTTCCGGCTGCCGTCCTGCGGCGAGGTCAGAAACCATGGCTGCGAAAATCCTGCCCACCAGCTCCGCAGTCCGTGGAGCCAGATGCGTCATTTGCGAGGGCTGAGCCAACCCGCCGAATGGATCGTCATTGGTAATGCCGTTCGGCAGGTTCTGAATTGCGTTCTGGAAGTTCGGGAACGCGTTGTCGGCCGAATCCGAGGTTAAGTTGGCGTAGAGCTGGGCCAGAGTTCCGGCGTCGCCCAGGCTGACCATCGTCGGCGCGATCTTCTCCAGACCGAAGCCCTGACTGATCAGCCATGAGAGGAACGCCATGCCGCAGCCGGTGCTGTCGGCGCCCTGGTCGGTGTTGATCGGTTTGGCGTGACAAAGTCCGGTTCGCCGTCCTGCGCCCACGTCGGGGCAGTCGCGAAATCGGCAAGAGCGTTATTGCCGATCACGTTGGCGCACCAGCGTGACAAGGCTTCTCCGGTGCTCAGGCCGCATAGGTTTCCGTTCATGGAGCACTCGCTCAGTTCGGCTTCGAATAGAGCGGAGACTCGGGCGGAGTTGCCGAAGGAAGCACAGGCTTCGATCGCCGCTCCTGAGGTGTAATCGCAGCCCATATGGTCGGCGCCGCCGGTGCCGTCGGTCGCGCCGCCGAGAGCAAACACAATGACGCTGACCGGACCTCCGGTGGTGCCGAAGATGCCATCGTTGGCGGTCACAACGCGATCGGCGTCATTGACCAGATCCTGCGCATTCTGCAGCCCTGGGTCTCCCAGCGAGGGGTCGACGTAAACGGTCACTCGGCCACTGGGACTGGTTCCTACAAACTCCGAAGTGCCCTTATAGCTGGGCCAGGCGGGGGCGACGGGATTGTCGCGGTGGATTTCGAGGGGTTTCTTACCGGTGGAAGTTGCCTTGATGCGGTGACTCATACACAAAACCTCCATTGCGGACAAATTATAGTGAGGAATCGGGGCGCCCCGTTACAGGCCTTTAGTTCTGCGGGAGGACGGTTCAGTCGTTTCCCAACAGAGGGGAGGCCATGCTAGATCCCGCCGACGTTACGATGCCTCAAGCCCGTTCTTTATAAAATCCGGGATTCTTCTGCGTTTTCGGCGGTCGCCGTCCAGATTGGCGCCGTTGAAACAACAGGTCTAGGGCCGGTCCCAGTGACAATATTGGTTGGGGGAAGTGATCGCCTCCCGATCCAACTTTTGTTACGAAATCCGTAACCTCTGGGAGGTTGGAATGCTATTGCGTCGAGGCAGTTTTGGTTCTATGAATGAACCAAATGCCGACCGTCGTTGAACCTGCCGCCCTGCGCTCGAGCGTCACTGAGGACATAGGAGGGTTGCGCATCTGCATCCCTTCGAAGTGGAGTTGGGCCATCCTCTTTTTCGCCGCGTGGCTGTGCGGGTGGACGGTGGGTGGAGTCACTGCGGGACTCACCCTGTTCCGTCACTTCAACCTGTTCCTTTGCTTCTGGCTGATCGGGTGGGCGGTTGGAGAGGTTGTGGTGACCTATATCGTGCTGTACGCGATCGGGGGACGCGAGGTGATCCTCGTCAATTCGGAAACCGTCACGATCCGGACAGAGATCTTCCGGCTGGGCCTGGCGAAATCCTATCGGGTGCCTGAAATGCGGAATCTCCGCTTTCAGGCCGCCGCCGGCGTGGGCAAGGGCCGCACCGCGAGCCGGATCGCCTTCGACTACGGTGCCAAGACCGTCACTTTCGGGGCGGACATCGATGAGCCAGAGGCCACGGAACTGATCAGCCGAATTCGGCAGCGGTGTGGCATTGTGGAAGTCTCGGCAGCGCAGGGGTCTGGGATCAAGTTCTGGCAGCCGCGGTAGCCAGATTTTGGGTGGCGCAACGCTTTCAGCGCTGCGCCACCCAAACGCCTGGAACCCGCTATTCACGTGGTAAAATGGAATTTCCCATATGGCTGATATTCAACGCAGAAAGACCGTGACCGCCCTTGTCGGCGGTGTGCGCGTGGGGTCGGATGCACCAATTGTGGTGCAGTCCATGACCAATACCGATACGGCCGATATCCCCTCGACAGTGCAGCAGGTGGCGCAGTTGGCGCGCGCTGGGTCGGAACTGGTGCGCGTGACCGTGAACAACGACGAGGCGGCTGCGGCCGTCCCGCATATTGTCGAGCAACTCGACAAACAGGGCATCCGCGTACCCATCATCGGCGACTTCCACTACAACGGGCACGTTCTGCTGACGAAGTATCCCGAGTGCGCGCGCGATTTGGCCAAGTACCGCATCAATCCCGGCAACGCCAGCATCGGCAAGACCGGCGACTCGAATTTCCGCACCATGATCGAAGTCGCGGTGAAGTATCAGAAGCCGGTGCGCATTGGCGTGAACTGGGGATCGCTGGACCAGACGCTGCTGACTCGCATGATGGACGAGAATTCGAAGCTCGACGAGCCGAAAGATGCGCGCGAAGTGACCATGGAAGCGATGGTGGTGAGCGCGCTGAATTCGGCACAACTGGCGGAGCAATTTGGGCTGCGCCCCGACCAGATCATTCTGAGCGCCAAGGTCAGCGGCGTACAGGATTTGATCGACGTCTACCGAGCGCTGGCGGCACGCTGCAACTATCCGCTGCATCTGGGCCTGACCGAGGCCGGGATGGGTGCGAAGGGCGTGGTTGCATCAAGCGCGGCGATGGGCGTAGTGCTGCAGGAAGGCATCGGCGACACCATTCGCGTTTCGCTGACTCCTGCTCCGGGCGGCGACCGCACGGAGGAAGTCCGGGTGGCACAGCAGATTCTGCAGTCGATGGGAATTCGCAGCTTTACGCCGCAGGTGACAGCGTGCCCGGGTTGCGGGCGTACCACCAGCACGTTCTTCCAGGAGATGGCCGAGCAGATTCAGACCTATCTACGCGAGCAGATGCCCGGATGGAAGGGGCGCTACGTGGGGGTCGAAGAGATGAAGCTCGCCGTCATGGGATGCGTGGTCAACGGCCCGGGCGAATCGAAGCACGCCAACATCGGCATTTCCCTGCCGGGCACGTTCGAGGAACCCAAGGCGCCGGTCTACGTTGACGGACGGCTGTTCACTACACTGAAGGGTGATCGCATCGTCGCGGAGTTTATCGGGATTCTCGACGAATACGTCGATTCCCACTACGCGGCGAGAGAGGCCGCCAAGGAAGAAGAAGTTCCCGCCAAGATATAGGACTGGTCCTGACGGATCCGGCCCTTTTTCAATCCTTATTGGCCAATCAGCAGGAAGACAGGATTCTGCGGTGGGGGTTCCTGCCCCAACTGCGCAGGCGCCGCGCTGAACGGAGCGGGAAGATCGTTCACCAGCGTATCGGGCGTGTTGGTCCCGCCGCTAGCGATTGAACTTGTGGTGGCGTTCACGATCGCCACCGAACCTCCATCACAAAGGCTGGCATAAACGCGACTGCTGTCGGCGGCAGCGACGGCGGACATGCGGAAGCGCGCCACGGCCGGAGTATAGCTCGTTAGCGGCGCGCAGAACGTGGACGGCGCCAGCGCGTATGGGGCGACTATTCCAGTGGAAGTCGTCACCGGGGGCAGCAGCGGGAATACCGTCGTTTTTACGGTTAAAGACCGTGCGTCGAAAACGGTCACCTGCGGAATCACACAGCCAGCTGCGGCTAAGGTTGGATCAGGACAGCCGGACTTCGCGGTCGCATAGCTGGCAACATAGAACCGGCTGCCATCTGGCAATGCCGCCACGGACACAGGCACTGCCGCGGTGCAAGTCGTACTGGAACACTTCGGTGGCAAAGGGATGCTGATGCCCGCGGGATTTCCCACGGGCGTCGGCGGATCCGTGGTCGCGTCGAAAGCGTACACCGCCCCCTGGTTGGGATTGGTCACGTACAAACGGTTCTGGCTCTTGTCATAGAGGACAAAATTCGCGCCTGCGACACCGACAGACTGCGGAGATTGCGGAATCACGGCATTGGTTGCCGTGCTAATTGCATAGAGTTGCGACGGCACAGAAGACGACGCATCCCCCTGGGTGACGACGTACACCCGCTGGCTGTCCGGGCGCGAAACTGCCCACACCGGAGAGGACGCTACCGGTATCGTAGCCACGGTCGATAAGTCGATGGGTGAAAGATCGGTGACCGTGTTGTTGCCCTGGTTAAGAACGTAAAGGTCTAATCCGCTGGGCGTCTCGACCATCGCCACAGGATGCGCCGCCGCGGGAAGGTAGGCAACGTTGCTGATCGTGTTTGTGGCCGAATTGAGCACCATAACGGAATCGGTGCTCGCGCGATTGCAATTCGGATCGCCTTCGGCCCCGTAGTTCGCGACGTAGGCGGCATTATTTTGAGTGGTTGCCACGTAGTCAGGAAGATAGGGACAAAACGTCGGAACGGTCGCAACTCCACCTGTGACTGGCGGCAGATTTGTGAGGGGATTCACATACTGGATGGTTGTGCCGCTGACGGAAACAATGGGGAAGCACCCGTCGTAGGCTGCAGGATTCGCGCCCAGGATCGATACACCGGAAATCACGATCTGAGAACCCACGATGGCTGCACTGATCGGGGCACTGAGCGAGAGTGTCACCAGATTACCAGCCTCGCTGATCGCAGTGATCGACGACGACTGCGACGTGCCGACGTTGGGGAAAGTGAAGGTAGTTGTCGTACCCAGCCCAATCGAAATCGCGCTGTTGCCCGCTGGAAAGAACGCCGTAACGGAGTCGGTGCCTCCAGCACACAGGCTGGCGCCGGCGTTGGCTACGAAAACCCGCGCATTATTGGAAAGAATGGCGGCATGGGTGGGATTCACGCCCATGGTCGCCTGGCCGATGTCCGTATCTCCAGAAACGTCGATCTGGAGCGCGGCTCCGGGGTTCAAGGGGACATTGGCGCTGATGCCAAAGACCGTGTGGAAATTCGCCGGATTCGGCGGAGTCGTGTTTACCGGAATGACTACGGGCCGATAGACCTCACCACAGGAAATTTCGAGCAAAGTTGCCAGCGCGATCGCTGCCACCCAGCCCACACGTCGGAAACTCATCGGCACCCCGAAGAAGAAGTTCTGATTCGAAGGATTAAGTTCGAATGATTTAAAGACAGAAGCGATTATTGTAACGATTGTGCGCCGTATGCGCTAGGTCGGCTTCCGGCTTTCGGCTCCCTGCTCTAGCACTCAGCCAAGGGATGCGGAGGAAACGGCGCGGGATGCCTGATGCAGGTGCTCAGTTGGACCCTGGGGATGCCCCTGTAGCTTAGGGCTGCGGAACCCGATAGACGGACCCCAGCCCGCTACCTTCGGCGAGACTTTGCCGCTGCTGCGGCCGGTTCCTCGGATTTGATCGTGGCAGCAGGCTTTTTCTTGCCTTCCATCTGAGCCAGGCTTTGTTTCAGAGCCGCCATCAAATCGACCACAGGCGCCAGCTTCTTTGGCTTCTCGACGGCGGCCACTTCCCCGCCCTCGAGCTTGGTCTCGATCAGCTGCTTCAAATTCTCCTGGAAGTTGTCTTTGTACTTCTCGGGATCCCACTCGTCGGCTAGCGCTTCGATCAACTGGTGGGCGACCTTCACTTCAGCTTCCTTCAACTCCACGTCGGGGGCGCCGAACCCTTCCACCTTCTTCACTTCTTCGGCGTAATACATGGTATGCAACATCATTCCGCCTTCGTGCGGACGCAGGAATACCGTGTACTCGCGGTTGTGCATGGTGATCTTGGCGATGGCGACGTATTCGCTCTCTTCGAGCGCCTTGGTGAGCAGCGCGTAGGGGCGGCGGCCCGCTTCCTCGGGCATCATGTAGTACGACGACTCGAAATAGACGGGATCGACCTCGCTGGTCTTCACGAATTCGAGGATCTCCATGGTCTTGGCGGTCTGCGGCTCGATCTTCTTGATCTCGTCGGGCTCGATGATGATGTATTCGTCCTTGCGAAACTCGTAGCCTTTCACGATGTCGGCGCGGTCGACGACCTGGCCATCCGCCTGGCAAACGTACTGCTGCTTGAGCCGCGACTTGTCGGTGCGATGCAGCATGTTGAAGGAAATGCCGCTGCTGCGCGCGCCGGAAAACAGACGCACCGGCATGGAGATAAGTCCGAAGGTTAAGTGACCAGACCACACCGACGATGGCATCGTTCCCCTCGCAGGCAATTCCCGCAGCGTCTCGAGCTGGATTCGGGAACCGAGTTAGCTAAACTCAACCGCTCAGAGAGTTTAGCCTAGAAAGCACATTGGATGCATCAATCGAGTGGCCTGTTGGGGGCGGGAGGAATCGAAATTCGAAGCCGGAGGGGATGGGGTCGGTGAAGGGTCGGTACTAGAGGTGGTAGTTAACGAGGCGGGTTCCGGCAATTCGATACTAGGGACTTGCTTAGCTCCATATACCAAATTAGATTAGGTGTATAAGTGTTTATCTACCTAGAAGGCGGTTACGGTCCATGGAAGAAGCCGTTCGCTGGAACATCAAGGTCTCGAAGGAAACCGATCTGACTCTGCGCACCTTTCTCGGGGCGCGCGGCGCCAAAAAGGGCGACCTCTCAAAATTCATTGAGGAGGCTGTCCGCTGGCGTGTATTTCATCAGACCGTGGAGGACATCCGGGCGCGCAACATCGATTTGGACCCCGACGAACTGCAACGCATCATCGACGAAACCGTGAGCGAGGTTCGCGCCGAGCGCCATGCCAAGCGAAAGGCTGACAAAGCGTGATGCGGGTGGTTCTCGATACCAACATCCTGATTTCCGCCCTCATGATTCACACAGGAAACCCCGCCGCCATCTATCGTGCCTGGCAAGAGGGGCGCTTCACGCTTCTAACCTGCGCGGAACACCTCGACGAATTGCGCGCGACCCTGCGGAAGCCTGCAATCGCCGAGCACATCAAACCTCACAGGGCTGGCGGCCTGGTCAATGAAATAAGAAAACTTGCCGAGAGCGTTGACCGGCTACCGCGCGTCCGGCGGTCTCCTGATCACACCGACGATTTTCTCCTGGCCCTCTCTGAAGCGGGAGGGGCGGACTATCTGGTCACCGGCGACAAGAGTGGGATGCTTGTGCTTGAATGCCACAAGGCCACGCGGATCGTCTCCGCGCGTGCATTTGCTACGGTTTTGACGAGGAGGGAAAGATGACCGACCTTCGCTATCCCATTGGCAAGTTCCACTTCGCCGCACCACTCACCGAACAGCAAAAGAAGACCTGTCTGGACGACATCGATCAGGCGCCCGCGAACCTGCGCGCCGCGATCAAGGGCCTGTCCGCGGCTCAACTCGACACGCCGTATCGTCCCGGCGGATGGACCGTGCGCCAGGTCGTGCATCACGTCCCGGACAGCCATCTGAATTCCTATGTACGTTTCAAGCTCGCACTCACCGAAGACGAACCCACCATCAAGCCATATGCGGAAGATCGCTGGGCGGAACTGGCTGACACGAAGGCGACTCCGGTTGAGGTCTCTCTGACGCTGCTCGAATCTCTACACGATCGCTGGGTGCGCCTGCTGCGGTCGCTGACTCCACAGGAGTGGAAGCGCACGTTTCGCCACCCGGACTTGGGCGCGATGACCCTGGAGAAGACGCTGGCTCTTTATGCGTGGCATGGTCGGCATCACGTGAGCCACATCACAAGCCTGCGTGACCGCGAAGGCTGGTAGCTTGCGGAGATCACTTTCATACGAGTGGCGGCAAACTAAGGCCATCTTTCCGGAGTCCGGCTGCCTCGATAGGCTAGGCGAGGAATGCAAACCCTCTTCATCTGCGCTGGCTACTTCTCAAGCGACACTCTAAGTGATCCCCAGTTTCCACAAAAAATAGCTGGCTGTTTCGCGGAGGACCGCAACTGAGCGCTGCCATAGGCTGTGCGGAAGCGAGTCCGGACGCGGCGCTACGTAAACGGGCGCGATGCCTTCGTGCTCCAGGAGTTTGCGGATACGAAAGACGTGGTAGGCGTCGCTGACCGCAACACAACTGTGCAGACCGTTGGCACGCATAATTACGCCCACTCGCACCGCCGATTCAGATGTGTCGTGGCCTTGGGTTTCAGCAATCAAGCTGCGCTCCGGGACACCGTGGCGCATCAGATAGTCGCGGCCCACGCCTCCCTCGCTGAAGGTGGGATCAGCAGCGGCCCCTCCTGTTGTGATCACCACGGGCGCCACTCCGCGGTGGAAGACCTCGAGAGCATGATCGAGTCGCGCACGCAGCACGGGAGACGGGCGCCCGGAATACTCGGCAGCTCCGAAGACGACAATCGCGTCGGCGGGATGGATTTCCTGCAGCGACGCCGTGTGCGCCACCTGAACGGCGGTAATGATCAGGAACAATACAACGGCCGCGACAAACAAAAGCAACAGACGAAGCCACCATCGCGGATGTGGATGCTGGTTGGCGGCTTCATCGGTCATTCCTTAGACAGTCATCCTATGGGCGATCAACGTTAGGCATTCACCCTTGCGCGAAGAACTTGGAAATTTCCTCGCCGGCGATGGCGCCTTCGCGGATGATGCGCCAGCGTGTGGCTTCGTCCGTGAGATCGATGATGGTGGAGGCAACATCCCGCGGAGACACGCCACCATCGACGATGATGTTAATGCGGCCTTCGAGTTGTTCGCGCACCTGCTCAGCGCTGGTACACTCCGAGGCGCCGCTGAGATTCGCGGAAGTCGCGGTGATCGGAATGGCGGCGGCCGTTACCACCGCTAACGGAATCTGAGCGTTCGGCACACGCAGCGCCACGTTGCCGGTATTGGCCGTCACTTTGAGCGGCAGGCGCGATCCGGCGTTCACGATGATGGTCAGGGGGCCTGGCCAGAATTTCCGAGCCAGCGCATAGAACTCTTCGGGCAGCGGCTTGGCAAGTTCCTCCGCCTGGTCGGTGCTGGCAATCAGCAGAGACAGCGGCTTGTGACGCGAGCGGGTCTTGATGTCGTAAACCTTATCGACCGCGCGCAGGTTGAACGGGTCGGCGGCTAGTCCATAGAAAGTGTCGGTAGGCATGCCCAGCACTTCGCCGGAACGGATCTGATCGGCGGCATACTTCACCAGGGACAATTCAGGAGTTTCGCTATTAATTTTTAAGATCTCGGCGCGCACGGGCGCTCCCTTCTATATGCAACAGACTAGAGTTTAATTAAACCGCGAAACTTACCATAATACGGCAAAACGCGGCTAGAGGAAGCGGCAGCGTATGATTCAGAGTGAACAGAGCGAACGGCCTTAACCACCAAGAACGTTAAGTCGCACAAAGGAATCCATGGAAATCAAGGCCTTCGTGATACTTCGTGTCCTTCGTGGTTCACGGTTTTTTCTTTCTGCAGAGTGGCATTGAACGCATGAAGCAACCCAGATGACTCGAACCCCGGAATCCGCCCCCAGCGCCCAGCACCGCCTCCGCCGCATTGAAGGCCGCCACAACGCACTCGTCAAGGAACTGCGCCAGGCTTTCGCACGTGCCGAACGCACCGAAGATGGAAGCTGCGCCATCGAAGGATTGCGCATTGTGGAAGAGGCAATCCGCAGCGGGCTCCGCTTTCAGGCGGTGTTCTTCAAGGAATCCGCGCAAAATCTGGCGGAGCGTCTCCTGCCTCAGATTGGCGCCAACGTCGATACTCTGCTGCTTCCCGACAAACTCTTCGACGCCACGGTTCCGACCGAGACGCCGCAGGGAGTCGCGGCCCTGGTTCGGCTGAAGGAATTCTCGCTCGCGGACGTGCTGGAGCGGTTACAGATCGGCCCCGTCATCGTTCTCGCAGGACTGCAGGATCCGGGAAATTTAGGGACGATCCTGCGCTCGGCCGAAGCCTTTGGCAGCGCGGGCGTGGTGCTGGGCGAGGGCACGGTGAGTCCGCTTAATTCGAAGGTGATTCGCGCCTCGGCCGGATCGGTGTTCCGGCTGCCGGTTATCGTTGGGAAAACCGCGGGCGGCCTGGAAGAAATTTCCGCGAAACTACGCGCGCAGAGTGTGCGGCTGATAGCAACCTCTTCGCACAAGGGCACGCCGCTCGATCAGGCGAACCTCACTGTGGCGGCGGCAGTCTTCGTTGGAAGCGAGGGATCGGGCCTGCCGCGCGCGCTGCTGGCGCAGGCGGATGAGTTAATTGCGATTCCGCATACAACTCAGGTGGAATCTCTCAATGCGGGCGTTGCAGGAAGCATCGTGCTATACGAGGCAGCGCGGCAAAGACGGGGACAGTAAACTCATGTGCATGGGCGGCCCATTAGTTGGAGGACAGCCGTCTTGCAACTGGAGCAGCCGTCTTTCAGGTGGAAGAGCGGCCCTTCAGCTGAAGCAGCCGTCTTTCCGGTGGAGCAGATCTCTCTCCTGTGGAAGAGCGGCCCTTCAGGGCCGCGTAAAGCGGTTAGAATCTCCCTGGGCTTTAGCCCCTGTGGGGGCCTTTCCCGCGAATGCCTCTCTCTCGATTGAATCTTCAGGCCAATCCGCCGCCATCCACCACCAAGGCCGCCCCGGTGATCCAACTCGACATTGGGACTCGCCAGGAACAAGACTGCGTTCGCAATGTCATCGGGCGTGCCGACCCTCGCCAGCGGACGATTGGCGGCTTCCCGCATGAACGCTTCCCTGTCCCCGCCAAGCTGGGCGCACTCGCTGAGCAGCATGGGAGTCTCGACATCCCCCGGACACACGCAGTTCACGCGGATGTTCTGCTTGCCGTGGTCAATGGCCATGGCGCGCGTCAGGTTCACGACACCGCCTTTAGCGGCGCAGTAGGACGCGGCCCGCGGGCCTCCCTTAAGCGACCATCCCGAGCCGATGTTGATAATGCTGCCTCCCCCGTTGCGGACCATGTGAGGCACAACCTCGCGCGAGAGCAAATAGATTCCCTTGAGCGTCACATCGAGAGCGAGGTCCCATTCGTCCTCGGTGAGCTCGACGATGTCTTTTCGGATGGCGACGCCGGCGCAGTTGCAGAGAATATCGATCCTGCTAGATTTTTCGATGATGGTAACAACCGCCTGTCGGCAATCCGCAGCGCTACGGACATCGCACTTCAGGAAGACGGCTTCGCCTCCGTGAGCTTCGATTTCGGTGGCAGTTTGGCGTCCCTTTGTCTCGTCGATGTCGAGGACAGCGACGAAGGCTCCCATCTCAGCCAGTCGATGCGCGATGCCGCGCCCGATCCCGGAAGCCGCTCCGGTGACCATCGCGACCTTACCTTCCAAAGAAAGAAGTTGGACCGCCCGTTGCGGGATCGTTGGCGCTCCATGGCTCATCGCATTGCTCCGGCTGCGACGTCCAAGGCTCTGCCAGCAGCCTCTATCGTGAAGGCAACGTCCTGATCCGTATGCGCCAGCGTCACAATCGAATGCAGCGCGGCAGACGGTGATGCATAAACGCCGTAGGGAAACAGCGACAGCACAAACTTCTGGAAGGCGGCGCGGTCCACGAACTGGCAGAAGTCGCGGTAGTCGCGGATCGCGGGCTGGTCGGTGAATATCAATTGGAACATCGGGCCCACGTTCTGGACGACGGCCGCGCGGCCTTTCTTCTTGAACAACTCTCTATATCCCGCGCACAGGCGTTCTGCGATCCGCCAGGTGTGGCGGAAGGAGGCGTTGTTGTCGCGGGTGAGCACGCGCAGGTTGGCCCGCGCGGCGTACATTCCGATGCGCGAGCCGTTGTGCGTGCCGTAGTGCAGAACGCCTCCCCACTGCAACGCATCCATCACTGTCGGCGCGTCCAACACAACGCCGCGACCGGCAAGCCGCAGCCCAGCGCTTTGCCGAAGGTCACAAGGTCGGGAGACAGTTTGTAGTATTCCTGGCAGCCTCCGGGAGCGATGCGGAATCCGGTGACGGTCTCATCCAGGATGAAGAGAATTCCGTTCGCTCGCGCGAGTTCCTGAAGGCCGCGCAAATATCCTTCCGCCGGAGGAATCACGCCCATGTTCGCCATGATCCCTTCGGTGATGATCGCCGCGATCTGACCGGGATGGTTTTCAATCGCCCTCTGCAGCCCTGGCAGATCATTCCAGGGAACGACAATCGTGTCATCGAGCGCGGTTCGATTCAGACCGGAACTATCGGGAATCTTGATGGGATCGGAGCGCAATCCTAGAGCACTTGGCGGCAGGACATTGGAGCTGACCAGCAGATCGTCGTGCCATCCGTGGTAGTGGCCCTCGAACTTTAGGATCTTAGGGCGTCCGGTCACGCCGCGCGCCAGCCGAATTGCCGCCATCATGGCTTCGGTGCCGGTGTTCGCAAAGCGCACCCGCTCGGCGTTCGGAACCATGTGCCGCAGCATTTCGGCGACTTCCAATTCGACGGGCGTCGCGGTGGCGAAGTGCGCGCCCGTGGTCGCCGCTTCGGTGATGGCTTCCACAATCTCGGGATGCGCATGCCCTAGGGGAAGCGCTCCGAAGGCCATCATCCAGTCGATGTACTCGTTGCCGTCGACGTCGTATATACGCGAGCCGCGGGCGCGCTCCATAAAGATGGGATACTTGCCGAAGTTCGCCGGGCCGCGCGAAGAGGAACTGCTGGCCTCGATCAGCACGCCCAGGGTGCGCTCGTAAATCTGCTTCGACTTTTCCGTGCTGAAAGGCAATCGGACCTCCGGGTAGCGCCGGCAGTGGCGGCGGGACGCCAACACGACAGCCGCCGGGAAGGCAGCGCTACTTTCGACTTGCTATGGTACAGCAGAGTCACCGTCTGACGCGCCTTCCCACCTGCCCTGCCCGGTAACCATTACCTAATTTGCCCTGCAATTTCCTGTCGCCCGACCATTCTTACTCTGCATGACCGCGATCCTTGAAACATCTCCCGGAGAAAGAAGCGCATCCCCAGATTCCATGGAGTGAGGCTTGAACCATGAAAAAGTCAATTCTCGCCGTGTTTCCGCAACTCAGACGATTTGCTCTGAGACCGTTTTTCCCCTGCATCGTGGCTGCTTCGGTCTGTTGGGGAGCCGCTGCGCAAGCCGCGCCTCGAGCGGAGGAGAAGCCCGCTGAGCCCTCGCACATCGCGGGATGGGTGGTCATTCCGGTGAACGAATATCGCGTGCTGCGGGCGAAAGCTTACCCCGTCGAGCACGATCCCGAACCGCCTCCCACGGACGCCACGCTGACGCGCGTGGACTACGACCTGCACGTTGCCGGCGACTTGGCGGCCGGCCGCGCCAGCCTGACCGTCGACGTATTGAAGGACGGATGGGTGCGCGTGCCCGTGCCTGCAGGCCTGCTGGTGCGCGAGGCGCGCCTTGACGGCAAGCCCGTATCACTGGTGCCGGGCGCACAGGGTCAAGGCAAAGGAGGAACGCATCTCTCGGCGCTGCTCTCTCATGCGGGGCGCTTCGAACTGCTGCTGGATGTAGACGTGCCAGTCACAACTTCCGCGGGCGACGAGAGCATCTCTCTGCCTTCCACAGAATCGGGAGTGACGCGGGCCACGGTTTTACTTCCGCGGCAGGGAGTCGATCTGAGAGTCGGCGGCGGATTGCTTTCCGAGAAATCGGAAACCGCGGGCGAGACCAAGTGGCTCGCTTATGCACGTGGAAATGAAGCCCTGACTTTCACCTGGCGGCGGAAGACGGAAGATCATCATGTCGAACTACCGCTGCGCCTGCGAGGATCGTTGACCCAATTGACCAGCCTGGGGGAGGACTCGACTTCCGTCTACGCCGAAGCCAACTTCGAGGTCGTGCAGGGCGCGGCCCGCGAGGTGCACATCCTACTGCCAGACAAGATAACCATCAATCAGGTTTCTGGCGCGCTGGTGGCCGATTGGGAGATGAAGAACGGCGAACTTGCCGTGACCTTCCTGGAACCGGTCGAGCACAGCGCTCGATTCGTCATCAGCGGCGAAGCGCGGCTGCCAAAAGACGGCATCATCGACATTCCGCTGCTGCGGCTTCTCAACACGGAGCGCGACACAGGAGGAGTGGCCGTGGAAATTCTCGGAGCCGGCGAAATCAAAGACCAGAAAGCGCAGGGTCTGGAAGATGCCGACGCCACTGATCTCGGCGAGATGGTGGCAAACCGGCAGTCTCCTGCCCTGGTCGCGTTTCGAGCACGGTCGGGAGAGGCTGGCGCGACGCGGTCTTTAAGCGTGAACGTCGCACGCTACGACCAGCAGGCCGTTCTGATGGCGAACATTGAAGAGGCTCGCTACCAGGTGCTGATGAGCGCCGACGGCAAGGAACTGGTGCAGGCCCGCTACGCGGTCCGCAACAATCAGCGGAACTTCGTAAAGGTAACGCTGCCCCCCGGGGCAACAGTCTGGAGCGTCACGCTGGCAGGAAGGCCGGTTCGCCCGGGCCAATCGCCGGACGGTAGCTTGTTGCTGCCACTCGAGAAATCACGCGGGGGCGACGATGCGCCTGCGTTCGCCGTCGAGATCCTCTATCTCACAAAAGCGGGGACTTGGAACGACAAAGGCCAGCAGAAGGTAACTCTTCCAGCGCTGGATCTTCCAATCTCCCGCACCGGATTGTTGCTTTACTACCCGCCTCTGTTCAAGGTTTCGGCAGAGCCGGGAACGTTTCGCACCCAGGAGTATGTGAATCCGGTTTCTGCAGTGCTGGAACATCAGGGCGACGTCGCAGTGACAAGGGCGTCCTCGACTGCTCCCGCAAGTCCCAAAGAGTTCGATCGAGTGGACCAGTTCGCCAAGTTGCAGGGCGCCGACGACAAGGAGAAGAAAGACGCCACTCAGGCTCTCCTCGATACGTTTAAAGCAAAATCGTCGTCCGGAAAGGTGACCGGCATCCTGCCGATCGATGTGGCATTCCCGGCATTCGGCCCATCCATATTCCTGGTTTCTGAACTCACCAGCGAGAACCAGTTTCCTGCGGCAGAATTCAACTTCCAGCGCGACAAAAAGGCAGGTGTGCGATGAAAAACATATTCGTGATGTTGGTGCTTTGCTCGATGTGCATGGCCCAGGTGCCTCCGGGGGAGGAGAAAACCACCCTGCCGTTGCCCGATTCCGGCAATGTCACACTGAGCCTCGACGAATACAACAAGCTGGTGGAACTCGCGGCGAAGCCGCCAAAGAAATCCGATGTCGCACCACTTCCCTACTCCGTCAAGCATGTGGATATGAAGTTGCACGTTGAGAACGACGCTGTGTGCGGAACGGTGCGCCTGGACGGAGAAGTCTTCCGCAAGGGCCTGAGCAAAGTTCCGCTGACCAGCGGAATGACCGTACTCGACGCACACCAGAACGGCAAGGGCGTTCCTTTGCTGCAGGAGAATGGCACGCACATGGCGTTGCTGCCGGGGCCGGGCGAATTTTCCGTCGCCCTCGACACCGGGCTGCCGCTGCGAATCGAGGCGGGACGCGCGTCCTTCAGCCTTCCCGCACCCGCGGCGGGCAGTGTGCAACTGGCGCTCGTGATTCCTGGCGATCATACCTTTGCCAACATCAATCCCGGCATCATCACCAGCCGGAAATCGGAGAACGGACATACCACGATCGAAGCCACGCTGGTACCGGGACAGCCCGCGAACATCTGGTGGACCACGCGGGAGGCCGTGACTCCCACGGTAGTGCGTGAAGTGCGGTTTCTCTCCGACGCAAAGACACTCATTTCCGTCAGCGAGGCAGAGATGCGCGTAGCCGTGCTCGCCGACATCACGGTCGTGCAGGGTGAGCCGTCGCAATTTCACGTGGACGTTCCCGAGGGATTTGAGGTCACTGGAGTTACCGGCGCTACCCTCGATTCCACCGAAACGAACTCGGGAGTCTTAACCCTGAAGGTAAATGCGCCCAACCAACGCAACCACCAGTTTCTGATTTCTCTGGAGCGCTCCATCAGCGGTGAGAAGGCCGACGCGCCCTTCCTCAGCTTCAAGCGAGCCCAGCGCGAGACTGGCGAAGTGCTGGTCGAAGGCTCGGGCACAATGGAACTGACGGCAACCGAAGGCGGCGGCCTGAAGCGTATGGACGTGAAAGAAGCGAATCCGTATCTGCGGTCGCTGGCGCACTTCCCGGCGCAGGCGGCGTTCCGCTATCACAAGCAGGCCAGCGAGACACCGGCTCTGGCGCTGCAGTGGGTGCGCTTTCCCGACGGTAGCGTGCTCGCCGCGGTTGCCGAGAGCGCAGTGGTCACGACCATGGTCACCTCGGAGGGCAAGTCGCTCACCGAGGTCAAGCTGATCGTGAAGAACCAGGCGCAGCCGTTCCTGAAAGTGGCGCTGCCCGCGGGCGTCAGCATTCTCTCGGCGGAAGTCGGAGGCGAGCGCGTGAAACCAGTGCAAGCCCCGGACGGTAGCCGTGTCCCTCTTCTGCGGCCAGGATTTCGTCCGACCGGTTCGTACGAGGTATCGTTCGTATTCATGCACTCTGGAGCGCCGTTTGCGAAGAAGGGCGGGGCCGATCTCAGCCTTCCGAGTATGGACATTCCCATCAGCCTGTTGAGTTGGGAAGTATTTCTGCCGGAACAATACAAGGTGAAGGATTTCGGCGGCGATGTAATTGCGGCCAACCGTGTGCCTCAGCCGTTCCGCGAAGAAGACGCGATCAACGCGGAAAATCGTGACTCGAACCTGTACAGCAACGCAATTTTGGAGGCTCCTCCCGGGCAAATGGGCGGTTACGTAACCGATCCCAGTGGAGCCGTGATTCCGAACGCGCGGGTCACAATCACCGCGAGCAATGGCTCGAGCCGAACCGCAACTACGGACGGCGCGGGTCACTGGGCAGTCGCCGGACTGGGATCAGGAAACTTCAGAGCCAAGACGGAGATGCCTGGTTTTCGAACCAGCATCTTCAATCTCAACTACGATGCCAACAAGCCCTCGAGCTACAACTTTCCGTTGAGCGTTGCGACCGCGGCTGAATCCGTGGAGGTTTCGAGCACGATGCCTCAAACAACGAAGAGCGAAAAGAAGGAGTTTCTCAATCAAGGCGTATGACGGCAGTATCGGCGGCCCGATCAATGGCCAAAGCATCACCTCATTGGAGAGGCTGGGCCCCGGGGTCGCAAACCAAAATACAGCTTCGGCGAATGTCGTCAACCTGCAGCGCAGAGTGGCTGGAGTCTTGCCGGTGGCGATTGATGTTCCGCGAGCTGGCACTTCGTTCAGTTTCGTCCGGCCGCTGGTTCTCGACGAGGAGACGAAGGTGACGTTCAGCTACAAGAGCAGGTGAACTGGTTTCTCGGCCATGAGCGGCCTCGCGAGAACCACCGTGTTTACCGCTTTCTTGCCAATGGCTTAGAATGACGGTTCGCGGGGAGCCGCTCATGAGCAGTCCTGAGGAATGGAAGAAATGGGAAGGGCGCGTCGACGGGAAATTTCCGCTGCGGCACTGGCTCGGCGGCTCGGAGCATAGCGCGGTTTTTCTGACGGAGCGCCCCGGACACGCCGATGAAAAAGTCGCGATCAAACTGATCGCGGCCGATGCCGACGCGGACCGCCAACTTTCGCGCTGGCGTGCCGCGGCCCAACTCTCGCACCCTCACCTGATGCGCATCTATGAAGCCGGACGTTGCCGCCTGGATGGTACGCCCCTCCTTTATTTCGTCATGGAATATGCGGAGGAGGACCTATCGCAGATCCTTCCACATCGGCCGTTGGCGGCTGCCGAAGTGACGGATCTGCTTCCGCCTGTGCTGGACTCGCTGTCTTACCTGCATGGCAAAGGATTTGTGCACGGGCGCATCAAGCCGTCGAACGTGCACGCCTTGGGCGACCAGTTGAAGCTCTCCGCAGATCAGATCGTTTCTTCCGCGGAGTTGAACCCCGCTCCCAAACGGCGCGACGTATACGATGCTCCCGAAACGGCGGCCGGAATAGTCTCGCCTGCGGGTGACGTGTGGTCCATCGGAGTGACGTTGATCGCCGCGCTCACGCAGAACGTAGCGTTTGAAGGCGAGACGCTGCGCGGTGATCCCGACCCGCCGGAAACTGTTCCCCCGCCATTCCGTGGAATTGCTCGTGAGTGCTTGCATCTCGATCCCAAGCGGCGCTGCTCCATCGCGGAAATTCAAGCGCGATTGCAGCCTGCCGCGCGTTCGGTGCCGGCCGAGTTTGAAGCGCCGTTGCCTCCGAGACGCCCGATCAAACGCGCGCCGGTTGCGGCCGCGTTGCTGGTGGCTGTGGTCCTGGTGGGATTGATCATCTATTTCTCTCGCGGGAAAAGCGCACCTTCGCCGGACTCCGCCACGACTGAGCAGCCAGCCGTTCAAACCGCACCTCAACGTTCACCTCAATCCGAACCTCAGACGGTTGCACCTCAGCCAGCGCCCCAAACCGCGCCGGCAGTGGCACCCAAGCCGGCGGCTGCCCCGCCGGTTACAGTTCCGAAGAAGGCGGCCGCTTCCGGCGGCGAAGTCTTGCATCAGGTGCTGCCCGATGTTTCTAAGAGCGCGCAGCACACAATCACGGGAACAGTGAAGGTTGGAGTAAGGGTTGAGGTGGATCCTGTCTGGCAAGGTGATAGCCGCGAAGCTGACGTCGCCCGGGCCCAGCAAGTATTTCGCAGGTCTGGCTCTCAAAGCGGCGCAACGCTGGGAGTTCTCAGCTCCCGTCGTCGACGGCCAACCAACGGCCAGCGCGTGGCTGGTTCAATTCCGCTTCAAGCGAAACTCAACCCAGGCCGTTCCCCAACGAGTGACGCGTTAAGGCTTAGGCGCCTGACGCAACTTCCAGACGATCTGTCTCACCATGCCCAGCAGCAGCTTGGCGTCATAGGCTTCCAGACCAAAGCGCAGGATCAGGCGCCGGGCTTTCTTCTCGAACATGGCGTCCGTCCCAGGCTTCACGTAGCCGCTGATGCGAAGCGCTTCGAGCAATCCCTCGGTGATTTGCTCGGTCTGGCCAGCTGACGCAGGCTCGACCTCCTCTTTCGCTGGTGGGACTGACGTGCCCCGCGCCAGTTCGTAGAGACAGACCGCGACCGCCTGCCCCAGATTCATCGAGATGTTCTGTTCCTTGGTCGGAATGTTCAGCAGCCAGTGACAGTGGCTGAAGTCTTTATTCGTCAACCCGATTTTTTCGGAACCAAACAGGAGAGCGACCCGCTCCGTCTGAAGTTGCTGGCGAATCGCGCTGCCGGAGGGTTCGTCGAGATGGCGTACCGGCTGCTGCAACGCCCGATTGCGTACCGCAGTCGTGCCCACGACCAGAGCGCAGTCAGCAACCGCCTCGGCAACTGTCTTATATTCTTCGGCCTTCTTGAGCAAGTCGGAGGCGCCTACGGCCGAACGGGCCTCGCGAAATCCCTCCGCGAAAGGCATTCACCAGGCGCAGCCGGTGCGCACCGAAATTGCTCATCGCACGAGCGGCGGCGCCAATATTCAGGGGATTGCGCGGACGCACCAAAACGACCACGAGTCCGTCGAGTTCTGAGAGGACAGGCAAGCGTTCAATTTTACGACAGGTGGGTCCAGCGACGAGGATGAGGCTGAGGCCGCTTCAGCGAGACGGCGCAGCAGCGGCCTGGGCGAGTTGTTTCCGTTCTGCGGCGGCGTTCTTGGCTTCCTTGCTGGCTTCGAGCGTCAAGTCGCGCGCTCCAAAGCCCACGCCGATCTTCTTCAGGAAACCGTTCGGCGGAGTGCCCCCGGCAAAGATCCACACAAAATCGTTCGCAATCTCCTGCTTGCTGCCGTTGACTTCAATAATGACCGATTCCGCCTTGAACTCGACCGGATTCGAATTGAACAACACCTTCAGTTTCCCGGAGCGCATGAAGTCTTCGATGCGGTTCGCGTTGCGCTCTTTGATGCGGCTGAAACGTTCGCTGCGGTAGGAGACGGTTACTTGGTTGCCGGTCTGACAGGCGAGTCCCATGGCGGCTTCCACCGCGCTATCCCCGCCGCCGACGACCAGGATCTTCTTATTGATGTAATGGTCCGCCTCGATGAGGCGATACATCACCTTGGGCAACTCTTCCCCTTTGACGCCGAGTTTGCGGGGTTCGCCCGCCTTGCCCAGCGCGAGGATGACCGCGCGCGCGCGATATTGATTCGTCGCGGTCATGACGGTGAAGATGCCGTCTTCGCCGCGCTTAACGTCTTCCACTTTCTCGCCGGTGGACACGTTGAAGTCGGCCCGGTTGAGAATCATGTCCCAGAAGGCAAGCAGGTTCTCTTTGGAAAGCTGCATCTTCTTGAACTTGCCATACATGGGAAATTCCACGGGACTCGTCATCACCAGCTTCTGCCGCGGATATTTCGCAACCGTGCCGCCAATCTCATCGCGCTCGATCGTCAGGTAGTTGAGTTTGTTTTCAATCGCCCGCAGCGAGGCGCTGATTCCGGCGGGCCCCGCTCCGATCACCAAAAGATCGTGGACGCCGGGAACTGGCTGCGCCGCTCCATTCGCTTTGAGGCGGGCGGCAATCGTGTCCACGCAGTCGCGGCCCTGGTTCACGGCGTTCTTGATCAGCGCCAGGCCGCCGAGCTCTCCGACGATGAACAGATTCGGCACGCTGGTCTCATATTCCGGCGTCAGGTACGGCATGTCCGCTGCCATGCTGGGGCTCGCCATCACCATGGTGATCGCGCCGACCGGGCAGGCGTCCGCACACAGGCCGTGGCCGATGCACTTGTGTCCGTTGACGATCACGGCCTTGCCCCCGATCATCGCCAGCACATCGCCCTCAGGACAAACGCTGGTGCAGGTTCCACAGCCGATGCAGTAGTTGTTGTCGATGTGAGGATGCTGCGCCTTCGGACCCTCCGAGAAGAGCTTCCCCTTTTCAGCGGCCTCGCGCGCGCGGGCTTCTTTCTTCTTCAGGCTCTTGAGATAGAACGTGAGAAAGAAGAGGCAAATCAGGCCGCCAATCCCGTATGTGATGAGCGTGTCCATGGCCAGCTGCTAGAAGTACCCCAGAAAGAATTGCAATCCGATATGGATCATGGCGAGCACGGCAAAGGCATAGCTGAACGGCTTGTGCACCACGTGCCACAGATGGAATACTTTCTGCGAGCGTGAGAGAAACAAGACCCGCTTCGACAGGGCTGCTTCTTCCGCCGCGGCGCGAATCGCCTTTTCGAGTTCACGATTCTGCGTTGGAAGGAATCCAGCCAGCGTCTTGAACGATTCTCCAAAGCTCAGCGCATGGCGCCGCAAGCGGGCCACGCGAAACACACGAATCACATCGAGGATCATCATGTAGACCAGCGCCACGACGATCGGCAGCCGGGAAACACGGTTCGCGTCCGGCATGCGCAATAAGGCGCGCAGGTCCGCTTCCGGCAGCACGTGTTGCGCCGCCAGCTGCTGCGCCAGGTTCTCCTGCAACTCCTGCAGTTCTTTCATCGATAATTCTGCCGTGGTCACTTTGCGCGGAATCTGCGCGTACAGGTAGCGGCCGACAACCCCGCTGGTCGAGACCGCAAACATGATCCAGAACGCCATCCCCGCGATGCCCTTGAATTTCAACGTCGAGTGAAACGCCACGATGAAGGGCGCCGTCAATCCCATCAGCACATGGATGTCGAGCCAGTGTCGCGTACTGCCTTTCGATCCGAGCCACGCCCAATGCTTGCGGATTGGGTACAGGAAGATTCCCGCGAACAACGCGACGCCGGCAAATCCCAGGTAAAGACCAATCGGCCCGCTGGGCCGCAGCATGTGATGCTTGGGCGAAAATGGACGGTCGATGGACGACAGCTTGTAATAGTCGAAGCCATAAAAAAAGATGGCAAGATTCGACGCAATGGCAAAGACATAGAGGAAATAGAGGCGCACACGGTGGCCTCTCTCCGCGTCAGGGACGGTCTTCGCCCCGGTAGCGATGCGGGCGGTTGCTGTGGCGTTCGCGCTCATTTCTGGGTGACCTGCTCCTCGGTGCTGACAGTAAATTTCTTGTATGCCGTGAACTGGTGCAAGTTACGCCAGTGCTGTCTGGGAGTCTCGACCTCCACGCGGGCCGAGGTAGGAAACCAGTACACAACCTTCGAATCGGAGAAGGGCACCGGCGCGAAATCGATTTCGGAGTTCAGCGCCTTCAGACCAACATCCTGCAGGGAGTCCGCGATTCCCGCCTGAATCTTCGTAATCGAGCCGCTCTGCGGGTCGATCCAAGCCGTACCAGTGAGTTCCAACGGGTACTCCCTGCCGCGCAGGGCCAGCGCGGCCGGAGACTTCATGCCGGGAACATGCTCGAAACTGACTTTCTGCAGGGTCCGGCCCGCGACAACTTCCTCACCCACCAGGGTGAATTTGAACGCTTCCGCATAATACGGGTGAAAGACCAGGAACAACGTGGCAAAGCCGTTGCTCAGCAACATGGACGTGTTCTTGCGGTCCCGCTTTGCGGCGTGCATGGGAATGCGGGATTCGGAGAGATTCAGCTCGCCTCCGGCGTTGGTCAGGATGACGAGATAGTCGTAAGTCGAGTCTTCTTTCAGTTCGATCTTGTCATCTTTCCCCAACTTTTCCTGCCGCACCTGCTCCGTACACTTCACATCGGAAAATTGGTCGAGGAATAGCGAAGTCTGATTGGCGGTGCGCGTCAGCAGATCATTCAACCGTTCCGCCTCCGGGGATGCAGATGTGGTTCGCGCAAAGCCAAGAGCAGCCAGAAGGAACAATCCCACAGCCAGGAGCGGGGCTTTGCGTCCGCATCGCGTGACAGTTTTTGCGAGGTCCATTATTCCCCCTTCCTCTTCGAATCGAAGCGGTAGCCGACCGAGAACATGAACTGGTCGTAGCTCAGGTCCCCACGGTTGGTGGTGAAACTACTCTGCAGGTAGTAGTGCGGCCCGAGAGTGGTCTCGACGGTCCCAGTAACAAAGCGGCCGCGATTGCTGGTCGTCAACGTGGAAGCAAAGTTCTGTTGCCCCAGCAGGACCTCGAGGCGCAGGCGGTCGCTCATCTGCTTCGAGAGCGAGATCGATTCGTACGAGCCGCTGCCGAAGGAACTGTCGAACTTGGCGTAGTGCGCATCGGCGCGCAGTCTCACCCACGGCAGTCGCGCAAACGTGATCCCGAACATTTCATTCAGCGAACTCTTGGCGTCTCCGCTGCCACTGCTCCGGCCAAGACTGGAGGAGAGCCAAATCTGCTTCCACACCTCGACGCGCCCACCCGCGCTGAATCCCTGGAACAAATACTTGTCGAGCAGTCCGGTCCCGATCAGGGTCGAATCAAAGGTTGGGATATCGCGAAAATAGTTGTAGTTGAAGTCCAGTTCGACGCGAGCCTGAGGATTCACCCGCAGCGTAAAGAAGTTGCGGCCCAGCCCAACGCCAGGGGACGGCGTGACGGAATTGCCCTTGGGATCATCCACCTGCGCCGACTCGTAGATGGCGATATCGCGCTTGTACGAGAGCGAGTCTTCAAAGAAGACAAACGGCCGGTCAACCGCCCAGTTGACCATGCTGATACCGGCGCCGCTGGTGCTGCTGTAGTGGAACCCGTTGTATTCCCCGCCTTCGAAGTTGATGAAAGCGCCGCTGATGACGCGGTTCGGACTGTAATCCCACGACGAAGGATCGGGCGTGGAGCCGCCGAAAAGTCCCAGCGTGCTCCCCTTGGAAAGCCGCTTGCCAAAGTAGCCGCCGTCGATCGTGTCGAGGCTCGGCGCCCACGGCAGATAGAGCCGGCCGAATCCCGCGACCAGCGTCGAGTTGGGATTGTCGTAGGTCATGTTCAGGTGGTACGTGCGGTTGATCAGGTTCTGCAGCGTCTGCTGGCTGGCCACCGATTCCTTGGTCAGCCGTCCACGCCAGTAGCCGCTGAGATTCCAGTACGTGCCACCAATTCGCGTAATGTCGCCGCGGAAGACCATACCCACGTCGGAACTGGTTACACTGCTCGTCCCGTGGCTGATGGTTTCGATGGCATCGAACCCGATGCGTCCTCGAGCCCGGTTCACCGATGGCAGCGGAGGCCGGGGAACTTCTTCGCGGGCTTCTTCATCGAGCGTGTCGCCTTCGGTGAACGAGATGACCGCAGGATACTGCCGTGTCGCGCTCAGCGCGCGCTGTTGCACCAGGGCTTCCGCATCGCCGCTCGAGAGGTACGCCAGGTCGCCTGCCTTCACGGGACGCTTGGGGGAATGAATGTCGGTAACGGCCGAGGTTTCAGCAACGCCGCTCACTTCCAGTTCGGCCACCACGCGAGGATCGGCAGCGTTCGCGCTGTCGCCCTGGGTGGCAGGAAGGTTCTTATCCACGACCTCCAGTTTCATTCCTTCTTTCAGCCCTTGCGCACGTCCACCTTCGAGGTAGGCAACGCCTTCGGCTACGTACTTCACCTTGAAGACGGTGCGCAGGCTGGGATCATCAGACCGCGCAATCATCGTGGACGTTTCTGGGGAAGGGCTGGGCGTAATCGCCGGGGCACTGGAGACGGGCGCCGCAGATTCGTCGTTCTTCGCAATCCTGGGCGCAGGCGCCGACGCAGCAGCTGGTTCGACTGCGATAGCAGCCTTCGTGGACGGGGATGCAGTTGCAGGTGAAGACTTGCTCGTCGTGACCGCTGGCGTTGTTGCTGTGGCGATCTGATTCTGCTCGACAGAAGAAGGTTGTGGAGCGGCATTGGCTGCGACAGTTGGTGCGGCGCTCGCCGGAGCGGGCGAGCCCGGCTGGCTCTGCGGGACCGGAGCCGTTAAGGGTGGAGGGGGAGCGGCGGCGACCGAGGAACTATTAGAAGGAGGCTCGAACCCGGGACCCGCAGTAGTAGGTGGCGGTGCAGGCGTAGGAAAGTCCGTGGAATTGTCTTCCGGGAGTGCCACTGCGGTGTCGTGTCGTCTATGGAACACACCAATCAAATTGCCCGATGTGGCCGCTACCGGAGCGCCTTGCGTGGCTCTGCGCGCATGTTCGACGGCGCCGATCGTGACGATGATCTTGTTCCCTTCCGTCTTTACCGTGTAGGGATGGGTCTGGTCGAGATCGAGAACCACGCGCGTGACGAGAGGGCTGGTGCTGTGCTGCCCCGCGCGCACGCGCCGCACTCCGTTCAGATGGACCGGAAGATTTTTTACGCCATCGTTGGCCCGCGTCTCGGGAAGATCCAGCAGAATCCGGTCAGGATTAGACGCGGTGTCGAACGAAGGTTTTACCGGGCTGCTGAGCGTAACTTCCACGCGCAGATCGCCTCCCTGGCGAGCCGTGGTCACGCTTTGCAACGTCGCTGGCCCCGCTGCGTTCTGCGCCGCGGCACAAGACAACAAGAGCATCAAGGTCCCGAGATGTTTCTGAACTGCCATCATTCTGTGCTGACACTCGCTGGCGCTCCACTTGCCGCCTGAAATTCAGCGTCGCCGCCGTCTGCTTTTGGTTGAGCACGTAACTCGCCAAACTCGCTTATCCGCCGCCCTGTCCGTTCTGATGGCACTGGTAGCAATTAATGCTGTTGTAGACATACCCAGTCACATGGTCGTGCTGGAAATTGTTGGCGTTGTTTCCGCCGTGACAACCCGTGCATTGGAATACGGAGTAGTCGTTCGAGTTTGTATGGCAGGTCGAGCACACGTTGTTCGCGTTGCCGTGGCTCGTCGGGAACTGCGTGTATTGCGTGTGGTTGAACGTGGCGCCGGTCCAAGCGGTCGTGTTGTGGCAGTTCTGGCATGTCGTTGGGAAGAACTGCTGCTGCGCCGCGTGTCCCGGGTTCGTCGTGTTGTTGTAGTCGGTCTGGTGGCAGCCAACACAAGCGGTTGGCAGCGTGGTGTAGTTATTGTTGACGTGGCAGTCGGTGCATACCCGGGGCGGAACCGTATGCGAACCGGTCAGCGGGAACGTCGTGGTGTTGTGATTAAAGGTGGAGTCCGTCCACACCGTCGTGTCATGGCACAGTTCGCACGTGGTCGGGAAGCCGGCCGACGCGTGCGCCGGATTCGTCGTGCCGGAGTAATCCTTTTGATGGCACGAGTAGCACAACGTGCTGTTCAAGGCATAGTTGTTGTTGACGTGGCAGTCAGTGCACAGCCGCGGAGGCACCGTATGCGCGCCCGTCAGCTGAAAACCAGTGGTGGTGTGGTTAAAGGTCGCATCGGTCCAGAGCACGGTGTCGTGGCAGGTTTCGCATGTGGTCGGGAAGCCCGCCGCGATGTGATTCACCGGCGTGGTCGCATTGTTGTAATCGGTCTGATGGCACGACACGCAGGTGGTGCTGGTCAGGTTGTAATTGTTGTTGACGTGGCAATCCGTACATTGCCGCGGTGGGGACGTGTGGGCCCCGGTCAGCGGGAACCCCGTGCTGTTGTGGTTGAACGTCGCGTTCAGCCAGGTTGACGTGCTGTGGCACTGGTCGCAAGTCTGCGGGAAGTTGGCCGTCACGTGATTCGGATTCGTCGTGCCCTGGTAGTCCTTCAAGTGGCACGTGACGCACGCCGTGCTGTTCAGCGTGTAGTTGTTATTGACGTGGCAGTCGGTACACTGCCGCGGCGGAACGGTGTGCAGGCCCGTCAACGTAAACCCGGTGGTGGAGTGATCAAACTTGCCATCGGCCCACAGCACGGTGTCGTGGCACTGCTCGCACGTCGTGGGGAAGCCCGTGTGCGGCACCGGCGTCGTCGCTGTGTTGTAGTCGCTCTGGTGGCAGCTAACGCACGCCGTAGTGGTGATGCTGTAGTTGTTGTTGACGTGACAATCGGCACACTGCCGCGGCGGCACGGTATGCGCCCCGGTCAGCGGGAACCCCGATTTTGTGTGATCAAATGTTGCCGGCTGCCAGGCTGAAGTGTTGTGGCACGTCTCGCAGGTCTGCGCGAAGCCGCCCGTGACGTGATTGGGGTTCGTCGCGCTGTTGAAATCCTTCAAGTGGCACGAGACGCAGGTGATGCTGGTCAAGTTGTAGTTATTGTTAGCGTGGCAATCGGTGCACTGCCGCGGCGGCACCGTGTGCGCTCCGGTCAAAGCGAAATTCACCATCGAGTGATCGAAGGTCGCTGGGGACCAGGCCACTGTGGTATGGCACTGCTGGCAGGTGGAGGGAAAATTTGCCGAGACGTGATTCGGGTTCGTCGCGCCCTGAAAATCCTTCAGATGGCAGTTAACGCAGGTGGTACTGGTCAGGTTGTAGTTGTTGTTGGCGTGACAATCCGCGCACTGCCGCGGCGGCACCGCGTGTCCGCCGGTCAGCGGGAACCCTACCGAAGAGTGGTCGAACTTCGCGTTCAGCCAGTTGTCGGTGGAGTGGCAGTTCTCGCATGTGGTCGAGAACTGCGCGCTCACGTGGTTGGGATTCGACGTTTTCGTGAAGTCTGCCGCGTGGCAGGAATAGCATTGCGTGGACATCGCCTGAAACTGGCTATTGGCCGCGCCCTTGTGGCAGGAGTCGCAGTCGACGGCGGCGTGCGCTCCGGTCAGCGGGAACCGGTTATTGTGCTGCTGGATCTGTTGAATCGATACCTGCCAGCCGCGCACCGTGTGGCACTGCTCGCAATTCGCTCCCAGTTGCCGCTTATGAATATCAGCGTGGCAGTCCTGGCATCGTTGTCCGACGTTGGAGAACACGGGCTTCACGTGACACTGAATGCAGGCCACGGACTGGTGCAGGCCGCGCAGCGGGTATCGCGTCTGATTGTGATCGAATTCTGGAACCGCGCGGATCGGTTTCCATCCGGCAGCGGTGTGGCAGTTTTGACAGGGCACGTTCAAATTTCCGTGCGGACTGTGCGTACCTGTTGAGACCTGCGCCTGCGCGCTTCCCCAAAGTCCGGAAAGTGACAACAGCAGCACTGCAACTAGATTGAGTACGCCCCCCGATGCCGACATGACTCGCCCCTTGCTTTGGTCCCGCACTGCATCAGAAAAATTTGTTATGAAGATGTATGACGAGTGATGCAATTTTCTGTCCACATAGAGTAGCGATCTAAGTGCCCTCTTCGAAAGTTACGCAAGGCCCTGTTCGAAGCGGCGACTGGTGCATTGTTCCGATTACCATCGAGCGCACTATTACTATGAGTCAAATGTAAGTTCTGCGCATTGCCCTGCACTTTTTGCCTTGAATTAAAGGTGTTCAGAAAACTAGACTCCGTACAAAAAGCTGAGCAGATTTTTGTCGCGCTACCGGCTGTTCCTTGGAGATATACCTCGGCAGCATCAGAACAAAATGGAAGGTTGTACAACTTCACGCGCCTGGAAGGGCGCGTTTTACCGGTCAAATTCCGGTTTTCTTGCCCACAGGCACAGGATTCGTCGCGCCGTGGCAGGCAGCGCAGTCCTTCGGCGTGGGCTTGTAGAACAGCACAGTCTTGGCCGCAACTACTTTGGTCAGCTTGTGGCATTCCCCGCAGCGCACGTTCTGGTGCGCACCGCGCAATGGAAAAGTCGTTCGCTTTTCATGGTCAAAGAGCGACGGTTTCCACTTCATGCTGGTGTGGCACTCGGCGCAGCGCGTGATGTCTTCTTTGGCAAACTGCTTTCCGTGGATGTCCTGGTGGCAGTCCTCGCATTGGCTCGGCGCCGCCTTGAAGTCCACGTTCATCAATTTGGTTTCCAGATTGGGCGGCTTATGGCAATCCATGCACGCCGTCGCGCGATGTGCGCCGAGCAAGGCAAACTTTGTCTTGGAGTGGTCGAAGCCGGAGAGTTCCTTCCATGATTTCGTGGTGTGGCAAGCCTCGCATCCCGCCGCTGAACCGTCGGCCCGCGCCTGCTGCATGCGCTCCTTGAACTGTCCTTTGTGCGGATCATTGTGGCAACTGGTACAGTTCAGACTCTTCCAGTGATAGATCACTGCCGGCTGCGGCTGGAACTCCGCCGATTCCTTGTGACAGTCGGCGCATGGAACCGCGATGTGCCCGCCCGTCAGCACAAAATGCGTCTCCTTGTGCTTTGCCAGACTGAAGGTGGAAGGTTTGTAGCTCTCCAGATTGTGGCAGCGGTCGCAGGCATTGAAGTAAGGAGCCGCCGCAAACTGCGCCGCATGCTTGTCGGCGTGACAGTCGGTGCAGCGCTCGAACTTCACCTTGAACAGCGTGTCCTTCCCTTTCGGAGTGTGGCACTGCGCGCACTCCAGTCGCGCATGCTTGCCCTGCAACGGATATGCGCTGGAGGCGTGCTCCTTCACCGTAAATGTCGAAGGCTTCCATCCCTTCACCGTGTGGCAGGAGGCGCACTCTCCGCCGTCCGGACGCTTGGCAAACTGCCCGTTGTGCGGATCGGGCTTGTGGCAGTCCATGCACTTCTGGAACACCAGCGGCTTTTTGAAATCTCCGCCGGCGTGGCACTGGGCGCAATCGACGGCGGCGTGCTTGCCTTCCAGCGGAAACTTCGTCTTGGAATGGTCGAAGTGCTCGTTAACCGCCTGCAGAGAAACCTTCTTCCAACCGCTGGTGCTGTGGCAGGACTGGCAGCCTTGCGGGAAACTGCCGTGGTGCGGGTCCTTGTGGCAATCGGAGCACTGGTTGAACGCAATGCCCACGTACTGCGGCTTGCCGTCTGCTCCATTCGTATGGCATTTGGCGCACTGCACCTGCACATGCAGCCCGGTCAGGGGATAGCGCGTCTTCGAGTGATCGAACTGCGATTGCCCTGACTGGCTAACATTAATGCTCTTCCAGTCCACAAAATTGTGGCACTGCAGACAGTTCGGGCCGAGCCGGCCCTTGTGCTGGTCTTCGTGGCAACTGATGCAGCCGGTCGACAGCCCCAAGTACGTCCGGCTCGGATCTTTGATCTTGATGGACGCTCGTTCTTGGGGTGAGATGCGGGTGGGATTGTGGCACTTATTACAGGTTAAGCCTTGGTGCTTGCCTTCCAGCAGATATCCCGTGTCTTTGTGATTGAAGGTCTTGATGTCCCACTTGATCAGCGGGAAGTCTTCCCCGTTGTGCTCCGAATGGCACCGGGCGCATTCCTGGCTGGAACCGGCAGGAATGTTATAGGTGGCGTGCAGCCCTTTGCGCGCCGAGAGTCGGGTGGCGATTTCGGTGTGACAGTCCAGACACTTCAGCGCCGCCTGCCCGCCAAACTTGTGGCAACTGGCGCAATTGGTGGGTCCGTTCAGCGATTGGTGCGGCCGCGACAGTGGTCCGGGGGAGATTTGTGCCGAGGCTGCTGGCACTGAAAAAACCAAATACGCCAGCGCGAAAAATACCGGGATGCTCAGTGACGCGGTGCGCACGAGGGTCTTCCAGCAGCACCGTGCAGCTAGGTTCTCAGACACTGCCTGAAGTCTTGCTCTCTCTGTCTTGCCCCGCACCGAGCCCTCGCGGATTTCAGACCGCACGTTCGTAACCAGTGCTAATGATTTGCAGTCTAGTGCGCAGTGACGGAACGCACTAGTCACCAGGAGTACACTCCAGAGCGAGCCTTTGGTTCAACGCTATCCCGGTCAATCCGGCCATCCCGGCAGGAGTCATCTTTCTGATCTGCGAAACAGTACAGATTCCTGAACGAAACCCCGAAAGTTTTTTGTACGCTTTGACCCAGGAACATGCTGATCGGTCCGCGGACCAGCAGCAAGATGTGATTTGAATCACTTACATGAGTGACATACCTCAGGCACCCTGATTGTGGGGGTTCAGCGAATTGAGGCCGAAGCGGTTGGCCTGTCTCGGGCGCTGAGGGTTCGTGCTCAGAAAACCATTTCCGTCCCACTCGTTACTGGCCTGGGATCTAGCGTCCTTCCGGCGCCAGGAGTCCATTTTCATTGGATTGAGCCTGCTGATTCTCGCCATTCTGTTTTCTCTGCATTCATATTTTGCTGCCTTCTGGGGAAAGCCGGCTCCGCTGCTCATCGTGGCTATCGGCGCTGGCGTCGTTTTGAAAACCGCGGAATGGCTTTGGCTGCAGCAGCTTTCAACACCCCTGCAGCCCGCCACGGTAGCGGCGCTCACCTGGGCGTCCATCGCGCTCAACATCACGCTGGCGTCGCTGCTCGCGGTGCTGACCGACCGCGAAGATACCCCCTACTTCGTGCTGATGGTGGTGGCAGTTCTGGAGGCCGCCTTCCGCTTCGAGGTGTTCGCCATTGCCGCAGTGGTGACGGTAGTGGATATCTCCCTGTTCTGGCAGGTCTGGTGGTTCTTCGCAAAACATCCGCCTCCCGACGTCGGAGAATACTTCGAAGCCGGCATCACGTCCCTGCTCTTTGTCATCGTCGGCGTAGTGGTCTGGCTGTTACTGGCTGACCTGCGGCGCAAAGAACATCGTCTGGCAAGCAACGTGCTTGAACTGGAGCAGGCGCGCGAACGATTAACGCGTGAGGAGAAACTCGCTGCCATGGGACGTTTGTCGAGCGCGATCGCTCATGAGATCCGCAATCCGGTCGCGATGATCGCCAGTTCTATCGCGACCGCCAAGGAACTCTCCGGCGCGGAACGCGAAGAAATGTTCGGCATCGCCTCAGACGAGGCCAACCGCCTCAGCCAAATGACCACAGACTTCCTGGATTATGCCAGCACGCGTCCGCCGAAATTCACGGTCACTTTCGTAGCCGACGCGGTCGCCTACGTCGCCGACGCTTCGCGCGCTCACGCCAGTCAGAAAGGCGTCCACTTTGAGGTTGATGTTCCCGAAACGTTGACTGTGCTTGCCGACGAAAGCCAGTTGCAGCAGGCTCTGATGAATTTACTCCTGAATGCAGTCGACGCTTCTCCGGCAGGCGGCGCCATCCTCCTGCGCAGCCACCACGGAAATCAGAAAGTACGCATCGACGTCGAAAATGCCGGCCCGCCGATTCCGGAGGCTGCGCTGGGCCGCATTTTCGAACCGTTTTTCACCACCAAGCCCCGCGGAACTGGACTAGGATTAGCCATCGCACGCAACATCGCCCGCGCCCAGGGAGGAGATCTCGTCCTCGCTGCGAACGGCCCGGGTCGAGTCTGTTTCTCGCTGGTGCTTCCGCACTCCAACAAAATAATGCAGGCAGAGAAAGTCACGGAATCTTAAATCATGGGACGAATCCTATTAGTCGACGACGAACCGAACATGCGCCGCATTCTGGCGTCGAACCTGCGCTTGGACCAGCATCAGATCTGGGAAGCGGGTGGCGTCGAGGAGGCCCAGCATAGTCTGGCAGCCAACGATTTCGACGTCGTCATCACCGATCAGAAGATGCCGGATGGCGACGGCCTCACCGTCCTCGCCTCGGCTCAGGAAAACGATCCTACTCTGGCGGTAATCCTCCTCACCGCGGTTGCCACCATCGAACTCGCCGTGGACAGCATGCGCAAGGGCGCCTTCGATTTCTTGACCAAACCCTTTCAGCCCGAAGTGGTGCGCGCTACCGTCCGCCGTGCCTGCGAACGCACCCGCCTCCTGCGCGAGAATATTCTTCTCAAGGATACAGTCGTACGCCTGGAAGGGACCTCTGAGATCTACGGCGACAGCCCGTCGGTGCTCGAGGTACGCGACCGCATCGGTCGCGTCGCGCCGACCCATGCGACTGTACTCATCACGGGCGAAACCGGCACCGGCAAGGAACTCGTCGCCCGCGCCATCCACCGCAACAGTCCGCGCGCCGCCAAGCCCTTCGTCGCGGTCAACTGTGCTGCGTTCACGGAGACCTTGCTCGAAAGCGAACTCTTCGGCCACGAGAAAGGAGCCTTCACCGGCGCTGACCGCCAGCGTCTTGGGCTTTTCGAAGCCGCCCATGAGGGCACCCTGTTTCTCGACGAAGCCGGAGAAATGTCGCTCGCGGCTCAAGCCAAACTCCTCCGCGTGCTGACCGACGGTCAAGTGTTGCGCGTGGGCTCGACTCGTCCGCGGCGAGTGGATGTCCGCGTTCTGGTCGCGACTCACCGCAATCTCGAACAGAGAGTAAAAGAAGGAATCTTCCGCGAGGATCTGTTCTACAGGCTGGCGGTGGTCCCCATCCACATTCCTCCCTTGCGCGACCGGCGCGAGGACATCAGCGGCCTCAGCGACGTGTTCTGCAATCAGGTAGCGACCGAGCTCAAAATGCCGCGCCGGCGACTGACTCCCGAAGCCTTGGAGAAACTCCAGCAATATCGCTTTCCGGGAAACCTGCGTGAGTTGAAGAATCTCATCGAGCGCGCCTACATTCTCACCAGCAATCAGGAGATCGGCGCCGACGATCTGCCCCTCGCGCAAAAAGAAGGCGCACCCAGCAACGGGAATGGCGCCCACCTCGCTGGGCTTTCGATTCCGTTCGCGCCCTCGTTCGACCTGACCGGAGTCCTCGAAAGCGCAGAAAAGGAACTGATCGTCCGCACCCTGAATTCCACGAAGGGAGCGCAAGCCGAAGCCGCACGCCGCATGGGACTCTCCCGCAGCGCGCTGGCCTACAAGCTCACCAAGTATGGAATCCGTTCGACGGAATAGCGCCGGGCTTGGGGCAAGAAAAAACGCCCGCTCACCTGGCGGGCGTTCTGCTTTTTGTGATTCGCGAGTCGCTAGAGCGCGGCCAGTATCTTACGCCGCAGCGCACCGGCAAACGCAAATGCGCCAGTACCGAATAGCGCCAGCGTCGAGGGCTCCGGAACCGAGGCTGCCACCGACGTGTCGCCACCGGAAATCGTGGTCGACCCGTTGAAGAATCCCTTCCCGGTGTTGATCGTCAACTGCACGCTCACCCCGTTCACGGTCGTTCCACCCATCATTCCGGTGACCACGCCGGTGAGGGTGTAGTCGTGAGTTCCATTCGCCAAGGTGGTAAGGGTCCAGGTAACTGTCCCCGAGAATGTTCCCGAGAACAAAGTGCCGTTCGGAAGTCCGCCCGTACCGTTGCCGTCAATGGTGAAGGTCCCTCCCGGTGCGAAGGTTCCTCCCATCTGCAACGACCCCCCGGATACAGCACCGGTGGTGAAGCTTACAGTACCCAGGTTGCCAGTAGTTAATCCGCCGCCGTCGAATCCGTTGACGGCGACCAATAGTGATCCGCTAAGTGAAAGACCCGCATTCGTTCCAGAGAGTGTTCCCCCAGCATTGCTAAAGTCCGTCCCGCTGGTGGCGAACGATAGGTTGGGCAGCATCAGGGATGACAGCAACAACAAGGCAGGTACTAGAAACTTGCTGGACAAGCGCATTGCAAACTCCTAGGCGAGGGATGAGAATCCAAACGGCAAGACGTAGCGGCGCGGCAGACTCGCACAGCGTAGGGCAAACGACAGATCTCAGTCCATACAGCGATTCCCGTAGCCGGGTTCGCGCCTCAACCGGGTCGCGGCACACAGACCCTTCGAGAAGGGAATCTTCGCAGCTCTTAAAGCCGCATCGCGAGAAGCACTCACCTAGAAGTTTTGCTCCCGCAATTGCCCTTCCGTCGAGTCTTTTGACATCGATTCTAAATTGTAAAAAAAATGTCAAAAACGCCCATCCCGCGGCGATTTTGCCCTAAAACCATTGTAAGCTTCAGAGGTCGAGCCACTTCCGGTGGGGCGATTCGAAACAACCGGAAGTTCCCCCCGATCACAGGACAAATATCACTTATGGGGAACCTTGCTACGCCACTCAGCACCGTCAGAACAGTCAATCCGGCTGCTTCCACCAAGCCCGCCGGCCGTATCCTCGTCGTCGAAGATGATCCGGCAGTGCAAAAAGCACTGCGGCGGCTGTTTGAGACCGAGGGCTATGCCGTAGAAACACAGTCCGACGGCAGGTCCGCACTCGACAGTTTTCAGTCCGCGGCCCCGGCAGCGGTCGTGCTGGACTTGCGCCTTCCCAAGGTCTCCGGACGGGACGTGTGTAAAGAGATCAAGGCAATGGCCCCCACGTTGCCGATTGTCGTGCTCAGCGCTGCCAGCGACGTCTCCGACAAAGTCTTACTGCTGGAGTTGGGCGCAGATGACTACGTCACCAAGCCCTTCAGCCCTCGGGAACTGCTGGCCCGTGTGCGCGCCGCGCTGCGCCATACCGCGCGCACGCCGGAGGCGCAGCTCGTGAGCTTCGATGACATCACCGCCGACTTCAAGAAGATGGAAGTGAAGCGGGAGGGCAGAGTCGTGGTTTTGACTGCCCAGGAATTTAAGACGTTTCAGTTTCTGGTGCAGAACGCCGACCGGGTCATCAGCCGCGACGAACTACTGAACGAAGTGTGGGGCTACCAGAACTATCCCTCGACACGCACCGTCGACAACCATATTCTTAAGCTTCGCCAGAAATTGGAGAAAGACCCGTCCAGCCCGGTACATTTCCGCACGGTACACGGAATGGGATACAAGTTCGTCCGCTAATTCCGTGAACCAGTCCACTGAACCCGCGCTTCATTCTGCTCAGGCCAATTTAACGACCGAGTCCGCCGCTGGACTGCCGCGGCTTCGCCTGCGCACCCGCTTCCTGCTCTCGATGCTGCTGATCACCACCGGCCTGACGACCACCAGCCTGCTTCTGGTGCAACGCAGCATTCGTAGCAACGTCCGGCAAAGTATTGCCGTCAACCTGCGCAATTCCGTCGCGGCCTTCCAGGATTTCCGTCACGAACGCGAAACCATGTTGACCAGCGACGTGGCGCTCCTCGCGGACCTTCCTATTACTCGCGCGATCATGACCAGTCCCGATCCGGTCACCATTCAGGACGCGTCGCAGGACATTTCGCAGATCGCGGCCAGTGATCTGTTTGTCATGGTCGATCGCGGCGGTCGAGTGGTCGCTCTGCACACCAAGACACCCGGATTCACCAAGGAGGCCGCCGAAAAGTATTTCCAGCAGTCCCTCGAGGAAGACCGGGGAGAAACCAGCCACTGGTGGCTGGGAGAGCATCACCTTTATCAAACCTTTATTCAGCCCATCTACCGCGGCTCGCGGACAGACGGAACCCTGCTCGGGTTCCTGGTCATCGGATACGAGATCAACGACCGCCTGGCAGAGTCAGTGAGCAAGGTCGCAGGCAGCCAGGTGGCATTTTCCTGCGGCAGCGAAATCGTAGGCACGACATTGATGCCGGCGCAGACCGAAGGCGGCAACATTCAGAACCTGATCGCAGGCTCGGTCCATGACGATCCTCGCGACATCGAGATTGGCAGCGAACGCTTCCTGGCGACTTCCCTCCAATTGTCCGGCTCTCGAGAGACACCGGTTCGATTGAGTGTGCTGGGCTCTTACGATCAGGCTACGAAGTTTGTCGACCAACTGAATCGCTATCTGCTCCTCCTCGGCTTCGCGGCGATCCTCGTAGGCAGTGGACTGGTCTTCTTCATCTCGCACACGTTCACGCGCCCGCTGGGAAGTTTGGTGGCGGGCGTGCGGGCCCTCGAAGGCGGAGACTTCCATCATCCTCTCGATCCTCGTGGCGGCGACGAAGTGGCCGAACTCACCCACACCTTCGATCGCATGCGCGCCAGCCTGCTCAAGACCCAACGCGACCTGCTGGAATCCGAGCAACTGGCCACCATCGGACGCATGGCCAGTTCGATTTCCCACGATCTGCGTCATTCGCTGGCAGCCATCGTTGCCAACTCTGAGTTCCTTTGCGACAGTCACCTCACCCCTGTGCAGCGCGAGGAGTTGTATCAGGAAGTTCGTTCGGGCGTGAATCTGATGACCGACCTCATCGATTCCCTGCTTGAATTTGCCCGCACCCGCGAATCGCTGACTCCCGCGTTCGCCAATGTGTCGGAGACTATCCAGCGTTCCGTTCTCGCGGTCCGCTTGCATCCCCGGCATCACAACCGCTCCATCGATGTGATGTGCGGCGTCCAGCTTTCGGGATGGTTCGATCAACGCAAGTTGGAGCGCGCGCTGTACAACTTGCTGTTGAATGCATGCGAGGCCGCTCCTCCACTGGGAAGCACGGTCGAAATCACCGCTGCAGAGGTCGCGGGTTCGATCACGATCTCAGTCTCGGACAACGGTCCGGGCATCGCCGAATCCATTCGTGAGCGCCTGTTTCATCCCTTTGTGAGCTACGGCAAAGAGAATGGCACTGGATTGGGACTAGCGGTCGTGCAGAAAATCGTTCAAGATCACGGCGGTGAGATTATGGTTGAACGTACTCACGGCAGAACCGTTTTCCGGATCGTGCTGCCCGGGCACGTGCAGGATGCCTCTCGCCCCGCCAGCAACACCGGCGCGGAAATGCCTTCATTTGTACCCGCTCAGCGGGACGATGCCAGACAGAATTCCATTTCTCATCCGGGCCGGTAGGCGCGATTCCTCTCTTCACCAAGTGCCTTATCCCCTGGATGGTGTAGGAGGACGGTGTGAAAATGACCCCTGCGCTTCGCGCTACCGCTCTGGCGGTGGCCGCGTTCGTCTTGTTGAACCCGCTCGGCCGCGCACAGGAAACGCCCGCAGCGGCGTCTCCGGCGCCCGGTGAGACCGCCAACGCCGTCCGGGATTTACAGGAGCAGGTCCGTGAACTCCGTAGTCTGGTGGATCAGATGCGCGCCGAAAATGCCCAGTCTCGCGCCGAGATGCACCAGTTGCGCCAGGACCTGCAATCCACGCGCGCTCTATTGGAGCAGCCGGCGGAACCCAAGGGCAGCGCCCCTGAGACCGCCGCCAACAGCGCCCCGGGCATGACCCCTTCCTCGACTGTCCAAGCCGCGACCCCGCTTGAAGAGCGAGTTCAGAAGCTGGAAGAATCCACTTCGCTGATCGGATCGAAAATTGATGAGCAGTATCAGACCAAAGTTGAGAGTGCTTCCAAATATCGGGCGCGGCTTCACGGCATCGTCCTGATGAATGCGTTCCGCAACGTCGGCAACTCCGATAATCTGGACTTCCCCAACTACGCGCAGGCAGTCCTACCCGGCTGGTCCAGCGTCAATGTCGGAGCTACGCTCCGCCAGTCGGAGATCGGATTCGAAATCTTCGGGCCGAACGTCGCCGGGGCGAAGACTTCGGCTGATGTTCAACTCGACTTCGCGGGAGGCTTCCCGTCGACCGGCAACGGCGTGAGCTTCGGAATCGTCCGCCTGCAGACCGCTAGCCTGCGTTTCGATTGGCAGAACACTTCCGTCGTGGCTGGCCAGGATTCCCTGTTCATCTCGCCTCTGTCGCCCACGTCGTTCGCCTCGTTGGCCACCCCCGCCTTTGCCTTCGCCGGCAACCTCTGGGGCTGGACGCCACAATTGCGACTCGAGCACCGCTTCTCGCTCTCCGACCAGCAAACCGTGACTGTGCAGGCGGGAGTGCTCGACAACCTCGACTGGGAGTATCCCCCCAATTCGTTCTATCGTTGGTCACAGGCCGGAGAAATGTCCGGACAACCGGCTTACGCGGTGCGCACTGCGTGGTCGCGCCCGGTGCGGGAGCATCCCCTCAGCCTCGGCGTCGCCGGCTACTATGGCCGCCAGGACTGGACCTGGGGCCGCAACGTCGACGCCTGGGCCGCGCTGGCCGACTGGCAGATTCCCATTCTCCCGCGGCTTGGTCTCTCGGGTGAGTTCTATCGCGGTCGCGGCATTGGCGGCCTCGGCGGCGCGATTGGGGCCTCCATTGTGTATGGCGGCGACCCGACCGCGTCCTTCACGCCCATCCGCGGCGTCGACACTGCAGGCGGATGGACCCAACTCAAATTCCAATTGACTCCCAAGATCGAATTGAACGGCGCCGTCGCCCTCGACGATGCTTTCACCGGCAACATTCGCGGCTTTGCCACAGACCAAAACAACTTTGGCGAGATTCTTGGACGCAATCGCGGCGCCTTGGGAAACGTTGTCTTTCGTCCTCGCTCTGACCTCGTGCTCTCGGCGGAGTTCCGACGATTGCGTACCTTCCCTATCTACAGCAGCAGCAGCACGCTCAATCAGTTGAATCTATCCGTGGGGATCTTGTTTTGAAGACTCGCGCTATCGATTCCGGGATGTTGGTCCTCGCGGTGCTCGCCGCCGTTGTGTGCGCGCCCGCTCAGCAGGCGCTCAGGGGTCATGTGCAACTGAACCGAAATGGTCATCCCCTGACGAACGCCTCAAAGGCTGTCGTTTGGCTGACTCCGATCGGCGCAACGCTTGAGCTGCCACGTCAGGAATCGTCGCGGATTCCACAACTGGTGCAGAAGAACAAGAGCTTCCAGCCTTCGCTTCTCGTGATCCCGGTCGGCGGCAAAGTGGAGTTTCCCAACCACGATCCGTTCTTCCATAATGTATTTTCGCTGTTCGAGGGAAAGCGCTTCGATCTCGGACTGTACGAGAGTGGAACCACGCGCTTCGTTCAGTTCGACAAGCCGGGCGTGTCTTTCATCTTCTGCAACATCCACGAGCAGATGAGCGCCGTGGTCATCGCCTTGGCAACGCCTTACTATGGCATTTCCGACGCGCGGGGGGACGTCAGCATTTCCAACGTTCCGCCGGGCCGCTATCAAGTGCGGTTCTTCCACACTTCCGTGGCTCCCGACGCGCTGCGCGCCATGAACCGCGAGGTTACGATTGCTCCCGGAGACACCTCGCTCGGAACCTTCACTCTGACGGAGACCGACGTCGCGGTCGCACACAAGAACAAATACGGACGCGACTACGATCGCCCCGCCCCCGACAGCCCCGCATACGCAAGACCCTAGAGGGTCGCGGAAAACTACAAATGCGTGCGCCACCGTGGAAGAGCGGCCCTTCAGGGCCGCCCAAGGGTAGAAGAGCTGCCCTTCAGTCCGCCCAACGGTGGAAGACAGGACCTTCAGGGCCGCGCTAAGGGTAGAAGAGCGCCCCTTCAGGACCGCCCAACGGTGGAAGAGCGGCCCTTCAGGGCCGCGTAAGGCATGTGGAATCACTGTGGGCTTCAGCCCCTGTGGTAGCTCGTTCGCAGATCTGCGCGTTCTTCCGCAACCTCCTGGAGCACGATTCAACATCTCAATGGTTCAAAGGCGGTCTCACGGTGTGGACTTTGAAACCTCTGAAACCTTGAAACTTGCAAACAGAAAAAGGGCGTGCCGTTTAGCACGCCCCTTCCCGCCTCTGTCTTCACTTCGTTTACAGCAACTTGTTCCAACGTTTAGCGACGGCCTCCACTGGAGTGGCTGCCTCCACCGCTGGAGTGCCCGCCACCGCCGCCGCCCGACGGATGACCCCCTCCTCCCCCACCTGAGGGATGTCCACCACCGCTCGGAGCGCTCGGCCGGCCACCACCGCCGTAGCTAGGGGCTGAGTGCGAGCCACCGTAACTCGGGGCTCCACGCGATCCGCCATAACTCGGCGCCGAACGCGAGCCACCATAGCTCGGCGCTCCACGGTAGCTCGGATATCCACCATTGGAAGGCGGCCGCGCGATCGGTTGCCGCATATCCAACTGCGGACGGGACGATGATCCCCGCCCGTAGCTGCCCGGGTACGAGTTTCCCCCACGCGATTGCACGGAACTGGGCGCAGTCCGGTTCCAGTAATCACCGCTGCTGCCGCGTGTCACCGGGGCGCTCGACGCGCCTCGCGATACCTGGCTGCCCGATGGCGGAGTGAAGGGCCGGAAGCCGTTCCGGTTGCTGGACGGAGCAGACGGCGTCACACCGCGCTGCGGTTCTAGGGTTCGCGTACCCATGTTGGTCGAACGCGTGTTTGGCGAATTCACGCTGGATGGATACCCGTTCGTCCGTTGCGAGCCGCCAAAGGTCGACGGGCGAGTGTTGCTGCTCGGCGGCGTGAACGGCCGGAAGCCGCCACGGTTTCCAGGTTGCGTTGCAGAGGGCTGATTGGTTGCCGTTCTGTTCGCAGGATTGTTCATCTGCCGGTTCGAGAGTGTACCTGCACTCGGCCGCTGCATGTTATTCATCGGAGTCGTGCCGCGCACCCCGGCAGACTGGCCGCCGCTCATGCGGCCGCCAGCCGGAACCGCGCCCACATGATTCTGCTGCATCGTCTGCCGCAGACTCGCGGTCTGCTGCTGGAACGATACTGGCCGTGCAACATTGTTATGCACCGATCCGTAGAAACGCTGCGAACCGCCGTTGCGTAACGTGGACGGCGCGGCCGCGCGGCCGCTCGCCGACAAACTGGCGTGCGAAGGCACTACCGGCAGATTGCCCGCCATCATGCGCGCACTGCTCAACTGCGCGTGGCTCGCCGCCATCGCGTTTACCCTGCCCGCGCCGAAGTGTCGCGCATCCACCGTCGACATCGCTCGGAATACGTGGTTGTTGTGAATGTTCGCCACGTTCGAGAATCGCGTTCCACCGTGCAGCGGCCCGATTCCACCGAATTGATGGAAGTTGTGGACGTTGTATACGTTGACCACACCGAAACGCCCGCGGTATCCACCCCACCACGGATGGTAATAGTCACACGGTCCGATCGGAAGCCAGCCGAAGCCGCCCCAACCGCCAAAGCCCCCTCCGAAGCCAAAGCCGCCGCCCCATCCCCAGAACGAGACGTATGCCGGCGCCCAGAATGGGTTGTAGCCCGCGTAGACCGGACCAGGCCACCACGCCCACGAGTTGCCGTAGGGGAACCAACGGCCATAGTGATACGGCGCCCATCCCCAAGGTTCATAGCCAACCCAAGTCCAGCCATAATAGGGTTGATAAGTCCAAGTACCATCACGATACGGAACCCATCCATCTGGTTCGTTCGGAACCCAGACGTCGCCGTAGTCAGGCACGTTCTGCCAATTTCCGTAAGCATCGAGATCCTGCGATCCCGTGTAGCGACGATTGGTATGACTCCACGAACTGGCGTTTTGGATCACGTGATCGCGATCGCTATTCCACTGATCCCAGGCGTCGCGATCTGGAGCCGAAGAAATCTTGTACTGCGCCGAATCTGCATTCCCGCGAATTGTAGCCATTTCGCCGCTGCGGATTTCAGTGCTGCCCTGCGGCGTGGAAATCTGCGCTTCGCCCTGGCGCACGATCACGATCGTGTCGCCATCCGGATGGACTTCAATACGGAACACGCCATCATGATGCGCGGGATGCACCGACACGTTCGGAGTATCGATCTCGGGCTCGGCGTCGCTGTCTTTTGAAACCGTGTAGTTCGCGATGCCCTCGCCCAATTGAATTTGAATATCTTTCTGCGTCAGGTTTGCGACGTTGGCCTTGGAGTTCGGCCCGAGACGAAGAATGTTGGCAAAGTCGAGTTGCAACTCGGTGCGCGCGCTGTCGCCCGTCGACACCTTGTCGCCCGTCATGACCGGCTGGTTCAACACCGCCGCCGACCAGTCGCCCGAATCACCGCGCTGCGTGGACACGTCGCCATGAATCAAGCTGACGCGCGCCACGCCCTGGTCCGTCTTCGCCGGCGCCTCGCCCGACGGTCCGCCAGGCTGCGCCTCGGTGGGCTGGGCATCCATAGGCTGGGACTGCGGTCCATTTTGATCCTGACCGATCTCCATCGGAGCGCTCGGCTGCTCCGACGGACCGGGACCGTCCTCGGTCGTCTGCGCCAGAGCGCTGATTGAAAACACGCCCGCTAGCGTCACAGTTAAGACTGCCAAACGTGCCATCAGTTTGCTTTTCATAACCCACCTCTTCCAACCGGCCCTTACCATATAAACCCGCTTATCTACGAATCTCTCTGTCAGAAGGATGGGCAACTGCCATGCCAAATCGGGCGCGAAGGACAATATGCAAGTCCTTTGTTTTCAGTGCAAAAGAAGCTCAGCCTGGGAGGCCAAATAACCGAATTCGATGAAGTTGGCCGACCTCAGCCAAGGGTGGTGGTTTTCGGCCACTTGCGGCTAGCCCATGCCCTTGATCTCGCTTGCCCCAGCAAGAGCGCGGGTGCCCCATCCTTCGCGCGCACTTTTGCCGAGGGTGGGAGTCGGCAATGCCCGCGGTCTAGCACAGCAGTGACGCTGGCCCACTCTCGCATCACCACGACAAGGCCGCCCCGCTTTTCGCGTTTTCGAATGCGCCCGCCCGTGCGAAGCCGACACTCCCTGCCCGCTGCTTTTGACTGACTGGCGTGAAAGCGCTCACCAGAAGCCACCCCACTCCGCCGCGGAGGGTTTTCCGCTCTTTTGCGATGCACACCCTGGATACATAGATCTTGACACAAGTACTTACCCAGCCTATAGTTAAGTCGATGCTGCAATGCAGCATATTTGGAGGGATACTATGTCAGGAGCTACAAGAATCAAGACCTCCCGGACTCATTCCAGGGAGCCGTCTTTCGTTTCGAGTCTATCGGGTTGGGCACAACAGGGCGTTCAGAACTTCCTCGCCACGCCACGGAACCTTCTGGACATCGCCATGCGGCAGAATACAAACGTGGTGCATTTTCTGCAGCAGCAATTGTCCGACCCTCATCATTCTCCTCGCACCGTCCTCAGCGAGATGGCCGGGGAGGGCATGGCGAACTTCATTGAAGCGCAGAAAGTACTTCTCGATCTGAGCAAGCAACAGAATGAAATCCTCATGACCGCGGTCAAAGAGCGCATCGGGCAGGGGCCCGCGGCGCAGGCCACCGTCGACCTGCTGCGCCGTAGCGTGGATACGTTTATCCACATGCAGGAGGAGTACCTGAAGATCGCCGGCAAGCAGACCCATATGTGGGCGCAAGCCGCCAAGACCGGCAAGCCATTACCAGGGCGAGCACCCTTGGTGAGTCTGGCCCGCGAAGGTATGGAGAGCTTTGCCAAAGCGCAGAAGCAATTCCTGGATGTCATCGCCGAGGAGACCGCCAAGGTCACCGACGGCAAACACATCGCCATTAAGAAAATCAAGAAGACCGAGTTGTCCAAGCTGGCGCGGCAGGCTGCCGAGTTGTTCATCAACACGCAAGAGAAGATGGTGGAGGTCGCCGGCAAGCAGATGAACGCCAACGTGAAAACTACGGGCAAGACCCTGGAACTCCTGCGGCCACTTCCGAAGACCTTGATGGATGCAATGGTAAAGCCGACTGCTGAGCACAAGCACGCGGCCAAGCCAGTTCATCGCGGAAAGACGCCGGCAGTGCGGGGGAAAAAGAAGGCAGCAGCGGCCGCCGCCTGACAGAGGAACGAGGCAGAGCTGTCATCCTGAGCGAAGTGTGGCTCGTGCGAAACGCGGGCCACACGAGTCGAAGAATCCCTGCCACGAATCGAGTGCTTAGACCTCGTGCGGTCAATGTCTGGAAACGGTCCGCTTCCGGCGTTTTGACACAACACGGGAAAATCCGAGGTCAGCGCTGAGATACGCGAACGCAAGGTCCCCGGCTCGATCGTTCCAGTGCGAAGCCGACGAATCTCAACTGCCGCAGGATTCTGCGTTCGAACGTCTAGATCATTCCCCGGGCGGGCACTATGGGAAAAACAATGGAAAATACGCTCGGTCTAGTGATGACTGGCGGAGGTGCTCGCGGCGCTTATCAAGCCGGCATTCTCAAACGCATTGGCGAGATAAAACGAGTTCAGGCGCACGGCAATCCTTTTCCGATCATCGGAGGCTCTTCCGCTGGAGCGATTAATGGTGCTGCCCTTGCCGGGGGTAGCGACGATTTTTCCTCGGCGACCAAAGTTCTCGCCCAGGCTTGGTCGAGTCTCAGACCTTCCGATATCTTTCACATCGATGTTCTATCGCAGGCCCGCAATTCTCTTACCTGGATACTCGATCTTTCCTTTGGAGGAGTTCTTGGAGGGGGTCACGCCCGCTCTTTACTTGACGCGACTCCTCTCAGGCATTTTCTCAACGAACATCTCCAGTGCGAGCGAATCCAGGACAATATCAAGCGTGGGCATCTCTACGCACTCGCGATTTCCGCGACGAACTATACCTCAGGCAAAAGTTACCTCTTCATTCAAGGACTGAAGGGGCACCCGATGTGGAACAGAAGCCGGCGCGTGACCGTTGCCACCAAGATTACGATCGATCATGTTTGCGCGTCGGCTGCCATTCCTTTGATCTTTCAGCCTGTAAGACTTAAGACCCCGCAAGGAACGGCTTTTTTCGGCGATGGTTGTGTGCGTCTTCAACAACCTCTTAGCCCGATCATCCGTCTGGGCGCAGACAAGGTTTTCGCCATCGGGGTCCGCTGCGACAATCTCGAACATCAAGCAGAACCCGCGGATCAGAGAGATCCTTCGCTAGCGCAAGTCATGGGAGTTCTTTTTAATGTAATGTTCCTTGACCATCTTGCAACGGACATCGATCACCTTGAGCGCTTGAATCAGTTGCTCCGCAATGGTCAGGTTAGCCAGTCTGGTATTGAAGGATGTGAAAAGATTCGGCCTTTAGCATCCTTGCTCATCACGCCTTCGGTCGACCTGTCACAACTGGCAGAGCAGCACCAGAGAGACATGCCTTATCTTATCCAGTACTTTGTAAACAGTCTGGGACGAGACGCGGCATCCTGTGCCGATCTGATGAGTTATTTGCTATTTACATCAGCCTACACGAGCGCTCTCACCGAGATTGGTTACAACGACGCCAGCCAGCGAATCGATGAGATCGAGAATTTCCTCTATTCTTCCGATGATGGAGTCAGCGAAAACCCTCGAGCCAGCGCAGTCGGCACAGGTAAACCAGCACAGGCCGGCTCGTCGGCAAAACGCGCCCCGAACTCGGGCAGGTCCCGCGGGTAATCCCTCGGAAAGATTTCTTCGGTAAACAGAGAAAGCACTCGTCATCTCCGTTCCATCCTGGAAGCATCACCTGGCGGGTGGCCCAGCCTTCGCATTTCTGGTTCCCGTTCCGGAACGTGGGTGCCCCGTCCTTGCGTTCTTTGCAAGGGCGGGTGGCGATGCTCCCTGTACTATTTTGTTTGTCATGCCGAGGGGCGGGTCGCCCAGCCTTCGCATTTCTCGTTCCCGTTCTGGAACGTGGGTGCCCCGTCCTTGCGTTCTTTGCAAGGGCGGGTGGCGATGCTCCCTGTACTATTTTGTTTGTCATGCCGAGCGGCCTGCATCGGACTTACGGCGCCCATCACCTGCACTTTATCACCTGTTCCTGCTACCACCGTTTGCCCTTTCTGAGCACCGCGCGAAGCCGCGACCGATTCCTCTCGATTCTGGAACAGACTCGCGAGCGCTATCGCTTCGTGATCGTGGGATACGTCGTCATGCCGGAACACATCCACTTGCTCATTACCGAACCCGGGGTCGGAACTCCGTCCACCGTGATGCAAGTGCTGAAACAGCGCACGGCCCGCGCTCTGTTGCCAAACAGGAAGCGGGTGGATGCGCGCCAGCGTCGCCTGTTCGAAAATTCGCGCACGCCTTTCTGGCAGGCGCGATTCTATGACTTCAATGTGTGGACGACAAAGAAGCGCGTGGAAAAGCTGAGGTATATGCATCGCAATCCAGTCCAACGGGGCTTGGTGAGCGCGGCGGAGGAATGGCGTTGGAGCAGCTATCGTTTCTATCTGTTGGACGAAGCCGCACCCGTGCGAGTGAATGAAGGCTGGACGAAGATTTCGTTTCCAGTGACGGCGGCGTGACCACCACTTGCGCAGGCATTCTCAACTCCCGCCCTCCGCAAAGTACGCGAAGGACGGGGCACCCTCGGTGTTGGTGATTGGCAGCAAGATCAAAAGCCTGAGCCACCCGCCCAAAGTACGCGAAGGACGGGGCACCCACGGTGTTGGTGATGGCAGCAAGATCAAAAGCCTGAGCCACCCGCCACCCTCAGATGAAATGGCGGATATGGAACACCGCTCGAAAGGTGGGCCACCCGCCCCAGGCTTTTGATCTCGCCGGCATCATCAACACAGTGGGTGCCCCGTCCTTGCGATTTTTGCAAGGGCGGGAATTCCGGACGCCTGCAGCGATGGGTTTTCGCGGCGCCCTTTACGCGACACAATCGCGAAATGAAATCTCGCTCCAGCCCTCGTTCACCCGCACTGGTCCGGGTTCATCGGGGAGATAGCGCCGATAGCTGCTCCATCTCCACTGTTCGGCTGATTCCACCAGCCCGCGCTTCACCGGATTGCGATGCATGTATCGGAGCTTCTCCACACGCTTTTTTTCGGTCCAGACGTTGAAGTCATAGAAGCGCGCCTGCCAGAAGGCTCTCGGTTCGGCTTCCCGGCCAAACAGATTGCGTTGTCGCGGATCGTTCCTCTTGCGCTTCGGAAGCAAAGCGCGAGCCGTGCGCTGTTTTGGGATCTGCATGATCATGGACGGGTTTCCGATCTCGGGCTCGGTGATGAGCAGGTGAACATGTTCCGGCATGACGACGTAGCCGACGACTACGAATCAATAGCGCACACGCAGCTGTTCGAGGATCGAAAGTAAGCGGCCGCGGCTGCGCGCCCGGATCAGAAAGGGCAATCGTCGATAACAGGACCAGGTGATAAAGTGCAGATGATGTGCGCCGTAGGTGCGATGCAGGCCGCTGGGCACGGCAAATCCCATGATATCGGCCGCATCGTACCCGCCCTTGCAAAAACCGCAAGGACGGGGCACCCACAGTTTTGGAACGGGGGGAAACCTGCGGAACTCTAGGGCACCCGGCTTCGAACGTCGCGAAGCATGGGGCAGCCCAGGTCATGACGGCGCAAAGGTGGCCAGCCCCCCCCTTGTTTTTTCAATGGTGCCCACTAACTCCGCGTGACGCAAAGCTACTCCATTAGTCACGTTCGCGCTACCACACAGGACAGCAAATCCAGCGCGTGTATCATGTTGTGCCATGGACGACCTTGAAGCGCTCGGCATTCGACGATTCGGCCAGTTAAGCAAGGCCGAGACGCGACTCCTGTCTTCCGCCCCTAAGGGTGAAGTAGCAGAATGCGGACCGAGTTCCCTCACCGGAGTCCCAGCAAATGATCCCGCTAAGGCGGACGGCTGGGGCCCCGAACGTGTAATTCGTGCAGAGCTTATTCGCTGGCTCTGCACGGACCAAGAGGCTTACACACGAGTGGACGCTCGCGGCCTCCGAATCTTCGCTGCAAAGATCGTGGGCAAACTGGACCTATCCTACGCGACAGTCCCTTTCGCAGTGCGCCTCGACCAATGCCGTCTGACTGACGATGTCAAGCTGACTTATACGAAGATTCCTGAGGTAGTCTTGAACGGTAGCCGAACGCGATGTTTGTTAGCTGAAGGCGCGGAAGTGAAAGGCAATCTCCTTCTTAAGAACGGCTTCTTTGAGGGAGAGGTGCGGCTAATAGGAGCCCGGATTGGCGACTCTCTAAACTGCGAAGGCAGCACCTTCAGCAACACCAGCGGGGAGTGCAGCGATCCGCGAGAAGAGAAGACTCGAGGGAGAGCCATTCGTGCTGACCGTATCAAGGTTGAAGGCGGCATTTTTCTGCGCAAGGGATTTAAGGCAGACGGCGAAGTAATGCTGAACGGTGCCAGCGTGGGCGGTGACTTATCATGCAGCGGCGCTATCCTTAAGAATCTGCAAGGTAGTGCTCTGTCCGCCGAAAACGCTACCGTGGGAGGCAACGTCTTTCTCTTCGACGGATTCAGTGCATACGGAATTGTAAACCTCGGAGTGGCCAAGATCGGCGGAGCTCTTAATTGCTTTGGGGGAGCCTTCGACCGCGTGGTTTTGAATACGATTGTCGTCAAGGGAATATTTGTTTGGAGCCACATCCAAAATGCCAATGTTTGTCAGCTTGATCTGCGGAATGCCGTGGTGGGTTCAATTGCGGATGATGAAATCAGCTGGCCAAAGAGAGGTAATCTGCACCTCGACGGTTTCGAGTATGGGCGCATCACGGGGACTCCAGGGCCGGATACCTTTGGAGAAGCGATCTCTGAGAAAGACATTACGGAAATCGAGAAGCGCCTTGGAGGGCGGCGCTCCAAGGACAGTCCGAAGGACGCACGAACGCGTCTCATGTGGCTCGACCGCGATGTGGAATTTAAGTTGCAGCCCTATCGCCAATTGGCCAGGGTTTTGCACGAGATGGGGGATGATGAGGGCGAGAAGCAGGTCTTATTCGAAATGGAGAGCCGCGCTCGGTCCCAGGCTAGGCGAAGCCTAATTCTGTTTAAGCCGATCCAGTGGACAGGAGACACGATCTCCGAAGTAACTGTCGGATACGGACTCCACCCATTGTGGGCTCTCTGGGAATTAGGGGTGCTGTGGGGACTAGGCTTTATTCTGTGCCGTCGTGCCGGGGCGATGGCTCCGAAGGACGAGAAGGCTTACGACGCGCAGCGCAAGAATAGCCGACTCCCAGACAATTACCCGCCGTTCAGTCCGACGTTTTACTCTCTTGAGAATTGCGTTCCGCTAATCAAGTTTGGTCAGACCGATCGTTGGCACCCGGACCCGAATCCTCGGCCATCCGTGACCTCTGCCCCTCGCGCTGGCAGGTGGGCGAAGGTCAAGACCGCGGCCACCGGTCGAATTTGGAAACCTTCGGTGCTGCGTGTCCTTCTCTGGCTCATGACTATCGCGGGTTGGGTGCTGGCGACCTTCTGTGTCGCTGGTCTAGCCGGAATAATCAAGCGAGATTAACGCTCTCATTGACGCTCCCTTGAGGCCAAGACCTCACGCCTAGAACCCTCGCCAAAACGCGATACCTCTCGACGGAAAAACCGGGGAGGGATGCTCCCTACGCATTTCAGATTATGCTTTTTTCCACAGCCCTCCACAACAAAAATCCCACTTCTTGTGACGAACAACCTTGACCGAGAATTTCAGACAGCGCAAGCTCACTACATGCGCGCGGGTTCTCCCAACAAGTTCGCAGCCACCGATCTCCGGAGCGGCCTTCAGTCTGCAGCTAAGTCCTTATTCCAGAATATTTTAGCTATAAGTCCTTGTGGCTCAAGATTTTACGCGAAGCCCGACCCCATCCACAATAGACAAGTAGTTCAGAATCAATATTTTACGAAACCGAACAAAGAGGTGCGGACTCATCACCCGAATCTAAGTCCTTATTCTCGAATATTTTACGCGTAACTCCTTGCGGATCAAGATTTTGCGCGGATTCAACCCCATCCCCACACGCCAAGTCATTAAGAATGAATATTTTAGAGAGAGGGACGAAAAAAAAGCAGGGAGGCCCCCTAGTCCGGCTCGGCCAGCAGCTTCCCGAGACGATCGAAGCGGGATTCCCACAGCGAACGGCGATCCGAGATCCAGCGCTCGACCACGGTCAGGCCTTTCGGTTCGACACTACAGGTTCGGACTCGTCCCACTTTTTCAGTACGCACCAGGCCGCTTCTTTCCAATACCTGCAGGTGCTGCACGACCGCAGCCAGCGTGATGTCGAGAGGCTTGGCCAGCTTCGAGACCGAGACCGGGCCTTCGCTCAGTTTCTCAATCATCGCCCGGCGGGTAGGATCGCCCAGGGCGTGGAAGACGCGGTCAACTTGGATTCTTTGGGCGAGCATCGTGCCTTTCCCGTGCAAGGAGATCAATGAGCCAACTGTTTGGCGAGATCGTCGAGCAGTTTCCGCCAGCCCTCTTCGCGGATCTGGGGTCCATCCGCGCCTTCAAAGAAGGCGCCTTGCTCGGTGAAGATGAGATCGGTTCCATGTTCATTAGGAAGCAGTTCCACCGTGGCGTGCGACGACGAGATCCGCTGATCACCGAGCGTCATCGTATAGGCGATCACGATGCGGCGGTTGGGTACGATGTCGCGATACACCGTGTCGTTGGTGCAGGTGACGCCTTGCGAGCGGAAGCTCGAACGCTCGCTGCCGCCTACGCGAAAGTCCATTTCGAATTCGTCCGGCTTGAACTCCTTATCGCCCATAAACCAGCGGCGTTTCTTGACCGGATCCGAGAATGCCCCGAATACGCGCTCTGGGCTTGCAGGATAACCGCGCTCAATGACGAATGTAGCGTGAGTGACGGACCGCTGCTTCACGATTCCCCTCCTCGCTCGGAGACTCCTGCTCCATCACTTGAGCAGGGTCTTGTGAACTCTTCGAGCCGGCGTTACCAGGATGCAAATCAGGACCAGAGTCAATCTCGTTTTCATCCATCGCTCCTTGCGCTATGCTGCCGGCTCGTAACACAGGTAGACCTTACCATTGCCGAACGTACGTGTCTTGGAGAGCTTCAGGTTCAGCGGCTCCCGGATGCCGTCGAACATCGACCGGCCCTTGCCCAGAGCCACAGGGTCCACGATCATCTGGTACTCGTCGATCACGTGCTCCAGGGCCAGCTGCCCGATGATAGTGCCGCTACCCAGAATGGCCATGCCCGGACCGGATTCACTCTTCATCTTTCGAATTTCAGAGATGAGGTCGCCCTTGACGAGTTTTGTATTGCTCCACGAGGCCTTCGTCAAGGTTCGCGAGAAGACGACTTTCGACATGCTGTTCATGCCTTTGGCCACGGCGGGATCATGTTGCTCGGCGACCGGCGTCGGCCAGTAGCCCGCCATGAGTTCGTAGGTGACGCGGCCGAAGAGCAACTCGCCTCCGCCGCTGGCATTCTCGGCCACAAATTTGGAGTACTCGGGATCATCGTTCCCCGCATGCGCCCAGCGGAAGTCTCCGTTCGGGCCGACGAAGTAGCCGTCCAGGGTCACGTGGTTGAAAGCGATCAGTTTGCGCATGGTCTTTCTCCTTTTGGCGGAAGCGGACAGCTTCCGTTTGTTTAGTCACTGCTTAAGTGTTATTCCGGGCAGGAATGATTGTCAAGTGTTTACTTAAGTATTCAGGGCGCGAATCAAAGAGACGTCTGCGTGCGGCGTCTCCGGCGATTGATGTCACGGACGCCCTTTCGCCGCTTCGCGGCTACGACTCCTTCTCGCCTTCGTCGGCGATGCCGATTTTGGAGAGGCGGTAGCGCAAGGCGTTGCGCGACAGGCCCAGCAGCCGCGCGGCCTGGCTCTTGTTGCCGTTGGCGCGGCGCAGGGCTTCCTGCACCATTTCATCTTCCCATTTTTCCAACGTCATCCCTTCGGGAAGAAATCCTCCGGCGCCATTCGCGTCTTTTGCGGGGCGTGTATCCAGGTGGATATCGGCCGGAGTGAGGACGCTGCCCTTCGCCAGTGCACACGCCCGTTCGACGATGTTCTGCAACTCGCGGACATTTCCCGGCCAGTGATAATTCACCAGAATCTGCATCGCTTCGGGTGTAATGCCTTCCACGGGCTTGCCAGATTCGCCGGTGAAACGCGAGATGAACAGGTTCGCAAGATCGGGGATATCTTCCTTGCGCTCGCGCAGCGGCGCGATGTCGATAGGCACCACGTTCAAACGATAGTAGAGGTCTTCGCGGAACGTGCCTTGCTCGAGGGCCTCGCGCAAGTCTTTGTTGGTAGCCGCGATCAGGCGCACGTCGACCTTCACCGTGCGGGTTCCGCCGAGGCGCTCGAACTCGCGCTCCTGCAACACGCGCAAGAGTTTCACCTGCGTGACCGGAGGCACGTCGCCGATCTCGTCGAGGAACAGCGTCCCTTTGTCCGCCAGTTCGAACTTGCCGGGCTTGCTCGCGACCGCACCGGTGAACGCTCCTTTTTCGAAGCCGAACAGTTCGCTCTCCAGAAGATTCTCAGGGATAGCGGTGCTGTTGATCTTGAGAAACGGGCCCGACGCGCGGCGCGATTTTTCATGAATAGCGCGAGCAATCAAGTCTTTGCCAACACCGCTCTCACCACCCAAAAGCACGGTAGCGTTGGTGGGTGCCACTCGCTCTACCGTCGCCAGCACCTCCTGCATCTTGGGGCTGCGGGCCACTACATTGGGGTGCGAATAACGCTTACCCAGAGCCTCCCGCAAAGACCGGTTCTCTTCACGCAAGTTGCGGACGTCCAGTTCTTTGTGGATCACCATCCGCATTTCGGTCAGTGAAAACGGCTTCAGGACGTAGTCGCTGGCTCCGGCCTTCATGGCCTCGACGGCGGTCTCGACGCTGCCGAATGCGGTCATGACGACAACGGGAAGAGCAGAGTTGTGTTGCTTGATGCTCTGCAGGAACTCCAGGCCGTTCATGCCCGGGAGTTTGAGATCGGTGAGGACCAGATCGATGGGATTCTCGTGCAGAAGTTTGAGGCCGGTCTCGGCGTCCCCGGCCGAGTGCGTAGTGAACCCGTCTTCCCCGAGATTCAACTCGAGCAGGCGGCGCATCTTGGCTTCATCTTCGACGATCAGAATTGCCGGCATGCGCCCGTTTCCCTCGATTCGCCAAGCCTCGATTCGCGAAGTCTCACGAGATCACCAGATGAGCCGTTTGCCCAGCGGCAACCTTGTCGGTGGCCGCGGGGAAAAATATCACAAAACGGGCGCCGGCACCTTGCCCGGTATTTTCCGCGAGATGGTCAGGGCTTTCCACCCGGATGCTGCCGTGATGTCCGTCGATAATCTTCGACACGATGGAGAGTCCCAATCCCACTCCAGATTTCTTCGTGGTCACAAACGGGTTAAATATCTGTTCCCGCAACTCGAGCGGAATCCCCGGTCCGGTGTCTTCGATGCGCACTTCAACTCCCTCAAGGTCTCCACCATTGCGATTGCTAGCCCGCGATCTACGGACCTGGACGCGCAGTCTGCCGCCGCTTGTGCCCATGACATCGTAGGCGTTCTGCACAATATTAACGAATGCTTGCTCAACCAGGCTTTCGTCCAGCGGCACCAGCGGCAGACCGGCCGAATAGTCCTTCTCCACCTGAACCGGCGCCCCCTTCCAGAATTGCGCAACGTCATTCAAGGCGCGGTCGAGCACGGCGGTGATGTCTTGCGGGGTCAGGTCGGCGTGCAATGGACGTGCGAAATCCAGGAAGCGTGTGACCAGCGCACTGAGGCGGTTGGTCTCTGTCGAAATATACCCGGCTAGTTCGGTGGCAAGCGGATTCGATTCTCCAAGCTTCTGGGTGAGCATTTCGGCTGAACCTTTGATTACGCCAAGAGGATTGCGAATCTCATGAGCGAGGCCGGCAGAAAGCTGTCCGAGCGCGGCCAGACGCTCGGACCGCCGGGCTTCGGCCTGTGCCTGCTCCAGGCGAAGATTGGTTTCAGCAAGGGTTTCCGCCAATACCTGATAGCGCTGGGTCTGGCGGCGGTTCTCGACGACGAAGCGATTGACCAGCATCGACGCCAAGAAAAAGAATAGAACCCGAATGGCGAGCAAGCCGTAGCTCTCGGCCGGAATCTCCAATTCCCGAACTTCAGGATCATAGAGATAAGCACAATAGGCAGCCGACGCTATGGTTGTCCAGAACAGCGTTGCCCATGGACCGAAAAATTCTGCCGCCGTTACCACCGGCAAGAAATAGATCGGCCAATAACTGCTGTTGATGCTGATCTCCCCGGTATGTTCCACCAGGACAGTAGCCAAGGCAATCTTGATCAGAACGACGTAAAGCTTGCCGCGCCGCGGCACCCGCCCGATGATCCATCCTTCAGTGAACTGGACGATGCCAAAAACCAACAGCGTGACCTGCTTATGCCACTCCCAGAGCGGAGGCAAGAGTGCCAGCCCCAGCAGGAACACCAGCCAGAGGACATCCATCCAGTTCATCGCAGGGCGTTTGGTTTCGGTCATTTACTGGACTCTGCTAAACAGTTTGCTGAAGATTCATCTCTCTGCCGATGGCGGCCCACAGGGGCTGAAGCCCGCGCTGTTTCGCGTGCCTTACGCGGCCCTGGAAGGGCCGCTCTTCCACTGTATGAACGCACATGTTAACTTTTTCCGCAATTCTAAAGCGTAGCCATGATACGAACCGCCCTTGATGCGAACGGTAAAGGCGCTTGGCAGCAAAAAACGACGCCGGGAGAATTCCTGCTTCTCCCGGCGTTGCTCTTGCTGATTCTGTGGTCCGCGGGCGCATCTCATGCGAACCCTATCACACCGCAAGAAAGCCGTCAGCGTCAATGTCCCTTCTTGGACGGCTTCTCCTGTCTCGGCTCTGGAGGCCGCGGGGCGGGCCGCGGAGCGGGTGGCGGAGCGGCTGGGCGCGCTTGGTGCCACTGATTAAACTTCTGCTCCTGCTGCTGCTCCTGTTGCGGACTGCGCTGCTGCACCGGCGGAGTAGGCCGCACTAATGGATGCGTCTCCTGGATCGGCGGCCTTGCCTGCTCTGGTTGCGCCGGACGGAATTCCCGGTTCGCAGGCTGCGTGTTGCGATTCTCCTGCGGCTGCCGGTTCTCCGGCTGCTGCACGTTACGGTTCTCAGTCTGCGGAGTTCCCTGCTGCTCGTAGGTCCGCGGCTGCGCGGGCTGCGTCGGACGGACCTGACTATTTCCGCCGCTGGGCTGACTGAACGGCCGGAAGCCCGGTTGCGGCCGTTGATACGTCGGGGCGGGCTGCGCAGGCCCCGTTGGACGAACCAGCGCCTGCTCATTCAGATGTCCCCCCGCCTGCGCCTGCCGCTGCTCCATCGAGCGCGGAGGCGGAGGCGGCGTGCGCACCGCAACCACCGGACGGTTGATCACTGCGGCTGGCGGCCGCACGGAGACCGTCCGTCCAGCCCCGATCACGCTGGTGCGGATCGGTTCAGCGTGCGCGATATGGCTCACCGGTGCAGAGGCAATCTCTTTGGCATCGACTCTCATCACGTTCCCCGCCACCGGCCGGGCATTCACAAACGTGTCATGCGAAACCACCGTCACGCCGTTGTTTACATGCTGGTTGACGTAGGTAATGTTATTGATCGTCCTGCTCTTGTTGACGATCACCGTGTTGTACACATTCGTGACCTTGGTGACATTCACCGTCGTGTTGGTGATGTTCACGTTGTTCACGTAGGCGCGGCTCACGTGGTATCCGGGCAGGTAGACTTCTCCCGGAGCCAGCGGGAACCATCCCACGCCAACGCCTGCCGAGAAGTGGAAGCCCGGACCACCGCCGACAAACGCGACCAGCGCCGGAGCCCACACCGGACGGATGACGACCGGTCCTGGCACCCAGAACCATCCGCCATTCACGATGCCCAGCGGCCGTAGTGGAAGGGAGCGAATCCCCAGGGCTCGTCTTCCACCCAGGTCCAGCCCCACGGGCCGACATACACCCAGTGACCGAAGCGATAGGGAGCCCATCCGACGACGACAGCGCGCGGCCGCCAGCATGGGCCATAGCCGGCCACATAACTCCAGTCGCCGTACTCGTCGAGGTCTTCATAGCCGGTCATTTCACGCGAAACATAATTCGCGGAATCGGCGTGATCTTCGCGATCGTCCCGTTCGAAGGCCCAGTTGTCGAAGTCATCGCGGTCGGAGACCTGCCCGAGATCGTAGTCGATATGCTGTTCGTTTCCCGTAAAGGTCGCCGACTGGCCTGCGACTACGGTCCAGGTGTAGCCTCCACCGGTGACGCGGCCGCGACCGTGCCAGACATCGGTCACAGTCCGAGTGCCGTCCTCGCTGACGTCCACCCGGTATTCGCCCGGCTGCAAGATGTTCAGCGCGATGTTGGGGGTGTCGATCTCGTAGTTGTCGTCGTCATCGACGTGCCGGACGCGCACGATGACCGAGCCCTGCGCCAGGCGGATCTGCGTGGTGCGATCGTCGAGAGTCAGGAACGTGATGCCGGTTTTTGCGCCCAGCCGGATCGCGGTGGAACCAATGTGAACTTCGGCGCGGGAATTCTCGTCCGCCCATAGGTCGTCGCCGGTCACCATGGGCCGGTTGGGAACGCCGGCGACCCAGTCATCTTCGCCCGCGGGACGAAACGAGATTGAGCCCTGCGAAAAATTCAGCCGGGCGACGCGGCCCGGAGGATCCTGACTCTGGTCTTGATTCGGATCTTGATTCTGATCTTGATTCTGAGAATCTGCCGTGTCCTCTTGCGCCTTCGCGACGGTCGAGAGTTGCAGCACAAAAGCAAAACTCGCCAGCACCAGTATCCAGGCACACAACTTGCGTGTTTTCATAGTTAAGCCTCGTCGGAATCGATGTCGCTATGGCTTGATTTTACCGACAAGCGTGTAAACACAATAGCAGCCATTTAGTTTCCACCGGCGGAAGTGCTTAGACGGGGCGGACTTGCGTGGATTGAAATTGCAAAGATTTGTCATCCTGAGCGGAGCGAAGGACCTGTGCACTCGCTGGCAGCATCGCAGTTGACGGCGAGTACATAGATCCTTCGCGGCAAAGAACGCCGCTCAGGATGACAAGGTTACTCTTTCATCTTCGGGCGCTCGCAGGCATCGACGATCTTGGTGGGATCGATCGCGTCTTTGTCCACCTGCTCTTCCAGAATCTTTCCATCTTTGCCGATCAGGAAGTTCACGCGGCGCGGGGCCTGGTATTCGTCTTTGTAGATGCCGTACTCGTGGGTTATTTTCCCGCCCCAGTCACTGAGAAGGGGGAAGGTCACTCCGATTTGGTCGGCGAAGGCTTTGTTGGCGAAGGCACTATCCATGCTCACACCCAGGACCTGGGTGTCGGAAGCTTCCAGCCTCTTCAAGTTCTGCTGGAAGTTTTTCATTTGCTGCGTTCAACCACCGGTAAAAGCGAAGATATAGAACGCCAGGACGACGTTTTTCTTGCCGCGGTAGTCGCTTAACTTCACGTCTTTGAGGTCGTTGCCGTCAAAGTGTTTCAGCGTGAAATCCGGCGCCATGTCGCCGACTTTCGGCATGCTTGAACCCTCCTTCTTAGTTTGCGCGAACGTTGGGAATGCAGTGCTCATCGCCAGTAGCAACCCCAACGCCAGAACCCCGAAGCGTTTTCTATGCATTGAACTCCTCCCACCGGAGTGATGACTAATAGAGTGATGGCTTAGCATACGCCGCCGGGCCCCGTACGGTAAACCGGGGAGTACCAAACTAGTGTGACGGGACGCATTGCCCAAACCACCCGCAAGACAGTAAAGTTCTGTTCGGAGCCGGCTGCGACAATGTAAGGCGTGGCTCCGCGGCCGGGACCCGAAAGACGCAATGAGCATCACCACTCTGAACGACATTTTCTTCGCCGCGGTGGAACGCAACCTGGACCGCATCATGCTGTACCGCGATGCCGGGAAGTGGCTGCCGATTTCCTCGCGAGAGTTCGGCATCCGCGTCGCCCGAACCGCGCGCTCGCTGCATGCCTGGGGCGTTCGAACCGGAGATCGCATTGCCATCCTCAGCGAGAATCGTCCCGAGTGGCCCACGGCCGATATCGCCAGCCTGCTGCTGGGGGCCGTCACGGTCCCGCTCTATACAACGCTCACGCCGGAACAGACCGCGTTTGTTTTGAATGACTCGGGCTGCCGGACCATCTTTCTGTCGTCCGACCAGCAACTGCATAAGGTCTTGTCGATCCTGCCCCAAACGCAGATTGAGAAAATCGTCGTCATGGATCCGGTGGAGTTCAACGGCGACCTGGCTCCGTTCGCCAGCAAATGCGTAACCATGAACAACATTACGCTGCAGGGCCCGGAGAACCTCGGCGACGAGATCGAAACCAAGGCGCGCTCCATCGGTCCCGATGATCTGGCCACGATTGTCTACACCTCAGGAACGACGGGCACTTCCAAGGGCGCGATGCTGACCCATGGCAACATCGCCTCGAATATTCAGTGCTCGCTGCTGGGCTTCAACATGCGGCCTGGACTGATCAGCATTTCTTTCCTGCCGCTTTGTCACATCACCGCGCGTCACGTCGACTTTGCCATGCTGTATCACGGCGTGACGTTGGCCTATTGTCCGTTTCTAGACCGGCTGCCGGCGAGCCTGCTCGAAGTACAGCCGTCCGTGTTTGTCGCGGTGCCCCGGGTGTACGAGAAGATTTATGCCCAGGCCAAGCAGAAGGCCAAGGGCCTGCCCAAGAGCGCCATCTTCGATTGGGCTCTCGCTGTCGGGGAAAGCCATAAGCCGGAAATTCTTGCCGGAAAAACTCCCACATCGCGCAGTTGGAAGCTGGCGAACAAGCTGGTCTTCTCCAAGATTCGCCAAGGGATGGGCGGCAACGTCGAGACCTTTATCTCCGGCGGTGCGCCGCTGGGGCGCGAACTGGCCGAGTGGTATGCCACCGTCGGCATTCGCATTCACGAAGGCTACGGGCTCACGGAAACGTCTCCTGTGATCGCGGTGAACACGCCGATCAATCACCGCATCGGAACCGTGGGCAAGACGCTGCCGAATCTGGAGGTTCGCATCGCGGAGGATGGCGAGATTTTGGTGAAGGGCCCATCGGTGTTCAAAGGCTACTGGAACCGGCCGGAGGAAACGAAGGCGGCTCTGGTCGACGGATGGTTCAAGACTGGCGACATCGGCAACATCGACGCCGATGGATATCTCTCCGTCACCGACCGCAAGAAGGATCTCATCAAAACCTCCGGCGGAAAATTTATCGCCCCGCAGCCCATCGAGAACTCGCTCAAGCTGAGCCCTCTGGTGGGAATCGGCGCCATTCTGGGCGACCGCCGCAAGTTCCCGGCGGTCATGATCTCGCCTAACTTCGCTCTGTTGGAAGAGTGGGCACGAGAGAACAACATTCCGTTCACCTCACGGGCTGATCTGATCGCCAACCCAAAGGTGCAGGCGCTCTACGAAGGGATCGTCGAAGGCATCAACGGAAACCTGGCGCGCTTCGAAAAACTGAAGCGTGTGTTATTGGTGGCGGACGAATTCACCCCCGACAACGGCGTTCTGACTCCGACGATGAAACTGAAAAGACGCGTGATTGAAGAGCGCTACAAGAAGCAGATCGATGAACTATACGCGCAAGCGGAAGCGACGCCCGTGCTGTAGTCGATCTGCATAGCCGCTTGACATCGACCGGGAATGTCTCTGAAAAGGACCTTCAACGCAAGCTAGCCTCTTCGAACACAACCTTGACCAGATTTGACGCCATGTCATCGAAGGCCAAAATCAGATCTTTGTCACTGCCTGCGAAGCGTTGCTTAAAAGACGTCAGGTCCACTGCCCCTTTAACTCCGTCGAGAGTCTGGAACATAGCGGGTCCAGTTCGCTTGAGTTCGGCGTTCATTTGATCGACTGCACTCTTCAACAAATCTCTGATTAGGGAGAGATAGGTCTTGTCGTGCATGATTGGCCCGTGTCCCGGAACAATCGTGTCCGCATCCAACTGACCCAGGTTCTGCATGGTCTGAATCCACTCGGTGGGATAGCCGTCGTAGATATACGGAATCGGATAGACGACGAGATCGCCCACGATCGCGATTTTTTCCTTTGGCAGATAAACCACCGCGTCCCCGGCTGTGTTGCCTCGCCCTAGGAACTTGACCTGGACTTCCCGGTCGCCGATGTCAATGGAGAAATCGTGCTCGAAGGTCAGAGTTGCGCTTTGAAACTTGACCTGCTTGAGTTCTTGCATCACGGGGATCCGCCGTGCCAGCGCGTTCTTCACCTCTGTTTTTTCCTCCGCCGTCAGGGGCCTGCCATCCTTGGTCTTTCCGGTGTCCTGCATCAGTTGAAGAAATGCGGTACCTTTCTCCTCTCTGCGCTCTGAACCCGGACCAAACATGTCCATATCTCTCTTGGTTTCCACATGAGCGATGATGGTCAGAGCGGGAAAAGCGTCCATGTAGGCCCGGTTCCCCAGGTTGTGATCGTTATGGAAATGTGTGTTGAGCACAAAGCTGACAGGTTTGTCCGTCCACCGCCGGATTTGAGCGATGTCTTCGCGAGCGGCGGACGGCAGGAAGCAGGTATCCACCACGAAAACCTGCCTGGTGCCGATAATCACCGTCGTATTTCCGCTGGCGAAGCCGTCGAGCGCGTCTTGATGCTCGATCTCATAGACGCCATCGGCCAACTGGGTTATTTTTCGTGCAGTCTGCCCCGACATTGGCGTTGACCCGAAAAGCCACATGGAAACGGCGATAAAGAGCACGCGGCACAGGTTGGATTTGAATGGCATTGGGCTCCCCGTAGAACCGTGATTCCTGCTCCACTTTCTTGCGATCCGTGTTCATCCTGACAATCGGAAGAGCTACGCGCGGCTCTGAGAGAACACCCACTTGATCAACTCCGGTTCCGTGTAGGCCCACTCCCAGACGTTGTGGCCGACGCCCGCGTATTCGGTGTAGAGAGGATGCCCGCCCGCTTTTCGCATGGCTGCAATGCGTTCGCGCGAAACGGCCACGGGAACGCTTTCGTCGGCATCTCCGTGGAAGTTCCAGAGAGGAGTGGCGATCGATTGCGTTGCAGCCTCGAGGGTCGGACTGCCACAACACGCGACCGCCGCAGCGAAAAGCTTCGGACGCTGCGCAGTCATGTGCCACGTCCCCGCCCCGCCCATGGATTGCCCTGTCACATAGATGCGGTGTTCATCGATCTGAAATTCGCGGCACAAGGCAGCGACGATTTCCAGCGCCAACCGCGCCCCATCTCCTAAGCCTGGGAGCATTTTCGCCGGTCCATCGGATTGTTGCGACAAGTCGTATCGGGCCCAGCCCCGATCGGTCTGCGGCACCGCGACGTAGCAGGGATTGCGCTCCTGGTTCTCGGGAAGCAGCCAGACCCGCGTTCCGAAAATGTTGCCCAGGCCCAACTGTTTCAGATTGTCGTCACCCAAGCCGCCGCTTCCGTGCAGATACAAAACAAGCGGGACTCTCTTGTTGGTTGCGGGCCGAAATAAACGATAAGGCATCGTCCAGTCGCTCCTATAGGAGCGCGCTTCGAATTTCTTGTCCAGCCCATCCGACTGTTTCTTAAAGGCCTCAATGACGGCGAGCCTCTCTGGCGACAAAGGCGAGCCCAGCGCGAGCGACGGAGCGGCATTATCCTTTGCGAAGGCATTTGTCGAAATCACAGCATTCAGACCTAACTGCGCGGCCGCCAACGCCCCCGCAGACGCCGCGCCCAACAGGCGAATTGCCCCGCGTCGCGAAATCATCAAGGTGTCACTCTCCACCCGGCATGCGATTTGCCTTAAGACTCGAACATGTAGACGACTCGCTCAAAGAATCGATAGCAGGTTGTCGACAAAATACTGCTCCGGCATGGGTGTGTACTCGCGCCCCGCTTTCATTACAATGGTTTCATGTCGGACTCATTGACAATTGCCGGACGTTCTTTCCGCTCGCGCCTGATCGTGGGCACGGGAAAATACAAGTCCTTTCAGGAAACGGCGCGCGCTCTCGAAGCCAGTGGCGCGGAGATGGTCACTGTCGCGGTACGACGCGTCAATCTAGACCGCAGCAAGGAATCACTGCTCGACTACATCGACGCCAAGAAATATTTCCTGCTGCCCAACACCGCGGGCTGCTACACCGCCGATGAGGCGATCCGCGCGGCGCGCCTGGGACGCGAAGTCGGCCTCTCCGACTGGGTCAAGCTCGAAGTGATCGGCGATCAGGCCACGCTTTATCCGGATGTGCAGGCAACGCTCGAAGCTACGCGGGTGCTGGTGAAAGAAGGCTTTACGGTGCTTCCCTACACGTCGGACGACATCGTTTTTGCGAAACGGCTGATCGATGCGGGTGCGGCGACCATCATGCCGCTGGGCGCGCCTATCGGCAGCGGCATGGGGATTCAGAACCAGGCACACATCCGCATTCTGCGGGAAATGATCACCGGCGTACCGTTGATTGTGGACGCGGGAGTAGGCACGGCCTCAGATGCGGCGATCGCGATGGAACTCGGCGCAGACGCTGTTCTAATGAATACCGGCATCGCCAATGCGCAGGATCCCGTACTCATGGCCGAAGCCATGCACCACGCGGTGCTGGCGGGACGACAAGCCTATCTCTCCGGTCGCATGCCCAGGAAGCTGTACGCTACGGCGAGTTCGCCGCTCGAAGGCGTCGTTCGATAGGTTCTATATGGCGCGGCGCCCACCCGAATTTTGTAGTTGCAAAGTACGGGTCTAAGAAAACGAAAGGGCGGCTTGCGCCGCCCTCAGTCTGCTTCAATCCGTGGAACCAAACTACATCATTTTCACGCTGCCCACGTGCATGGAATCCTTCGACATGGTGCCGGTCACGGTGACGTGATGGCCAGCATGATCTTTCACGGCATCCTGGTTGTCGACGGCCAGCACTTTGGAATCGCCATCGGTGACGATGACCAGCTTCTCGCCGGCGGCCACGCATTTCTTGGTGCACGCTTCGCCGCCCGCATTAGCGCCCTTGGCGCCGCATTTGGCATCGACGAGCCATCCATTGACGGTTGTGCTCTTGCCCATATCATCGAACGCCATAGCCGACAGGGCGAACACAAAACTTAACGCGAGACAAATCAACAGAACTTTTCTCATGGCCGGTTTTTCTCCTTTTGGAAGTTCAGATTGCGGCCCCAAACCGCAAACCCGCTCTACGTTGCAGATCGTGCTGTCCCTTCGGGAACAGCCATCCCCGCTTGATTGTGAGATGAGGCAACGGAAATATACCACAGAGCCACAGTGGGATTGTCAGCGCGACCTGAAAACCTATACTCAGAAGTTGCACGTCAGGAAAAACAGGCCGGCTACTTTTTCGCAGAGTGCGTGGCAGAAGGCGGCGCGAGTTTCGCGGGAACCGGCGGGACGTACACATACTCCCCCGGTTTGGCATAGCCCAACTGCTCGCGCGCTTCTTTTTCGATGCTCTTCTGATCGCTCTTCAGTCCCTGAATCTGCTGGGTGTAGCGGTCATTTTCCTGCTGCACCTGCACGATCTGTTTGCGCAGGGCTTCGTACTCAGCGCGCTTTTGTTTGTAGACCACCATGCCGTTCGCCCCGAACATAACGTGGACAAACAGCGAGGCGGCCAGCACGGTCACAGCAATCGTGGCAATGCGCCGTCGCAAGGTGTAGAGGCTGACCGCCAACGGCCGAACCCGCTCGATCCACGACACGGCCAAGGCTTCCGCCTGCGGCGCGCGCTCGACCACGGCGCGTAAACCGTCCTCCGGGCGCGGAAATCTCGGGATTCTGGAAAACAACTTCAAGGCAAATCCCTTCACTCGAAAATCCAATGCTTCGCGGCCGTACTCAACTTTTCCAGGCCTTTCTCGCTGCGCGCTTCGGTGTAGACACGCACTACAGGCTCGGTTCCCGACAAGCGGTAGCAGACCCACGACCCGTCGCTGAAAACCAGCTTCAAACCGTCGGTGCGGACGACCTGGTTGACCGGGTGGCCGCAGAAATCCTTCGGATCCTGCCGTAACTTCTCAGTGAACTTGGCCTTGACCTCGGGCGTCAAGCGGAAGTTCTGCCGTTCCGGGTAATAGGAACCAACTTGGTTACATATCGCCTTCAATTGTTCGCCCAGGGACTTCCCTCGGCGCGCCACTGCTTCGCAGCACAACAGGCCGGCGAGCAGTCCATCCTTCTCGGGAACATGATGGCGAATCGACAGGCCCGCGCTCTCTTCCCCGCCGATGGCGATCTTGTCCTTCATGATGAGTTCGCCAATGTACTTGAAGCCGACCGGGGTCTCGTGCAGTTCGACTTCATGATGCTGGGCCAGCGCATTTATCAGATTCGTGGTCGCTACCGATTTCGCCACGCCGTTCTTCCAGCCGCGGCTCTCGACGAGATAGTCGAACAGCAGAGCAATCACGTAGTTGGGCTGCAGAAAGGTTCCATCCGCGTCGACGATGCCGAAGCGGTCGGCGTCGCCGTCGGTCGCAATGCCGATCTGGGCTCCGGTCTCACGCATCTTCTTTCGCAGATCTTCCAGCAGATGATCATCCGGTTCCGGCGCGTGTCCGCCAAACAGGACGTCGCGGTAGTCGTGCACGGTGGCCACTTGCACGCCCGTGCCGCGCAGTAACTCGTCGGAATACCCGCGCGCCGAGCCCCACATGGGATCAAATGCCACCCGCAGATTCGCCTTGCGAATCACTTCCAGATCGACGATCTCTCCGAGGCGCTTCATATAGCCGGGTTTGGGATCAAGGGTCGCCGGCGTTGCGGGGGCGCTGTTGGAACCCTTTGCGGAGTCAATGTCGCCCGCAACAATCTCGGCTTCGATCTTCTTGGTGACCTCGGGCAACGCCGGGCAGCCGTCGGACGTCGAAAACTTGATTCCGTTGTATTCCGGCGGATTGTGCGAGGCGGTGAAATTGATCACGCCATCCGCCTTGTTCTGAACGACGGCGTGGGCAAACGCTGGTGTCGGCGCAGGTTCGGCAACCATCAGCGGTACGATTCCGTGTGCGCTGAGGATTTCCGCCGCCATCGAGCAGAAGGTTTCACCCAGAAACCGCGGATCGCGTCCCACAATGACCCGCGCACCTTGCGGCTTCTGGGAAGCCACATAGCGCGCGATTCCATCCACAGCCCGCCGCACGTTGGCGAACGTAAACTCCTCCGCCATCACCGCCCGCCATCCCGAAGTGCCAAACTTGATTTGCGTGAGCATATTCGACCATTCTATGGCAACCGGTGCTAATCTCTCCCTCGACAAGCCGAGAGCCGGTGGCTCAGAGCTGACGGCTGATTTTATATGACTGACAAACGAATCGTCCTGTCGACTGCGGGCTCCGAAGAGGAAGCCCGCAAAATTTCGCGCTACCTGGTCGAGAACCAGTTGGCCGCATGCGTGAACATCGTCCCTCACATTGAATCGATCTACCGCTGGCAGGGCAAAGTCGAATCCAGTCGCGAGTGGCTGCTCATCGTCAAGACCACGGCTGCCAAATTTCCCGCAATCCGCGACGCATTCCAGCAACAACACTCCTACGATCTGCCGGAATGCATCGCAGTCGCCATCGAAGACGGCAGCACAGAGTACCTGGAATGGATCGAGCAGTCGGTGAAGTAGGCAAGCTTCACAAAAAAGGCAGCGAGAACAAGTCCCGCTGCCACGTGGCGAGGTAGGAGAAGTTACAGCTTAGCGACGGCCGGCTCGCGGCGCGTTCATTCTGGCCTGGCGCGCCATTCTCTGGTCGCGCTTGATGTTCTGCTTGTCCTGGCTCAATTCACGCTTGTCCTGGCGCGCTGCTCTCATCTCCTTCTTCGCGGCAGCCTTGTCGCCGTTCTTTATGTCGTTGCGCAAGGTAGCTTTGTCCTGCGCAAGGTTGGTCCGGTCCGAGCGTGCATCCTGCTTTTGCTGAGCGGCGTTGCGATCGATCTGCTGCTGGCGATCCTGTCCCGCATCGCTCGGCGTCGCACTTTGTCCGAACGCGATCAGGGACGCCATCACGAAGAGGATCGCTCCCAAAATGTTTCGTCGCATGATTTACCTCCGCAAAATAAAGTTTTGTAAACGAGGCGGCTAAGGGGTGAAACCCGCTGGCGCGAGGCAAGTCGCTGCGGAGATTCCTCCGCGATGCCGTAGGAGGAACGAAATCCGCTACAGAAATTACCGTAGGTAGTTTGTTGTAGCCTGGAACAAGGGCCGGAGAGGCTGGAGTTCCTCGATCAGATCGCGTTCAGCGCGGCGTCGAGATCATCCAGAATGTCGTCCACATCTTCGATCCCCACGGAAATCCGAACCAGGCCGTCGGTGATGCCGATGGCCTTACGGCCCTTCACGCCGAGAGCTGCGTGCGTCATGGTCGCGGGATGCGAGATGAGGGTCTCGACGCCCCCCAGCGATTCGCCCAGAGAACATACGCGCACTTTCTTCAGCATCTTGTTCGCATTCTTCAGAGAGCCCGTCTCGAACGTGATCATCGATCCGAAGCCGCTCATCTGGCGGCGAGCGAGTGTGTGTTGCGGATGATCCGGCAAACCCGGGTAGAAGACGGCTTTCACCTTTTTGTGTTTCGAAAGAAAATCGGCCACGATGCGCCCGCTGCGGTCGTGAATCTCCATGCGGGCTGCCAGCGTCTTCACTCCGCGCAGCACCAGCCAGCATTCGAACGGTGAAAGAATTGCGCCGGCCGCCTTCTGCAGGAAAGCCAACTGGTCGGCGTGTTCTTGTCTGGCGCACATCACGACGCCGCCCAAGCCGTCACTGTGGCCGTTCAAGAACTTGGTGGTGGAGTGCACCACCATGTCCGCTCCCAGCGCGAGTGGCTGCTGGAAATATGGAGACATAAACGTGTTGTCGACGACGAGCAAAACCTTTTTGCGGCGGCAGATTTGGCTGATCGCCAGGAGGTCGCTTAGCCGCATTAACGGATTCGTCGGGGTCTCCACGTACACCATCCGCGTGTTCTTGCGGATTCCCCTTTCCACGTTGGCGGCGTCGGAAGTGTCGACGTAAGAAAACTCCAGCCCAAAGCCGGTCATTACCTGGTTGAATAGCCGCGGAGTCCCCCCATACAAATCGTTACCGCAGACCACGTGGTCGCCAGACTTCAGCATGCTGACGATGGCATTGATCGCCGCCATCCCGCTGCCAAACACGCGGGCCGCAACGGCACCTTCGAGCGCGGCAAGATTCGTCTCCAAACGCGCACGCGTTGGGTTCGACACGCGGGAGTATTCGTATCCCTTATGCTCGCCGATTCCCTGCTGGACGTAAGTCGAAGTCGGATAGATGGGCACCGTAACCGCCCCGGTCAAAGGATCGGGCTCCTGCCCACAGTGAATGGCGCGCGTGGCAAAACCTGGTTCTTTCGATTTTTTCATGAGTGTGAACCCGAGAGATTTGCAGCCCCAGAATTCGTAACGCTAGATGCCGCCCTCAAAAATCTTCTTCGATAAGTATCGCTCTGCCGAGTCTGGGATGATGGTTACCACGCGTTTCCCCGCGCCCAGCTTCTTCGCAACTTTCAGCGACGCAAACACCGCGGCTCCCCCGCTCGACCCCGCCAGTACGCCTTCCTGCGCCGCCAGCGTCTTCACCATGCCGAACGCGTCGTCATCCATCACCATCATCACTTCATCGCAGACTGCGCGGTCAAAAGTCTTGGGAGTGAAACTCGTGCCGATGCCTTCCACCTTGTGCGGCCCCGCCTGCCCCCCGCCCAGCGTCGACCCTTGCGTTTCTACTGCATAGGCCAGCACCGCGGGCGACTTCTCCTTCAAATAGCGGGCGATCCCAGAGAACGTTCCGCAGGTGCCGCAACCAAGCACGACGGCGTCCACTTTTCCGTTCATCTGCTCGAAGATCTCGTGGGCCGTGGTCTCGTAGTGATAGTCGGGATTGGCAAGATTTTCGAACTGTCCCGCCATAAACGCAGACGGATCGCTGGCCACCAGCGCCTTCGCCTGCTGGATGGCGCCCTGCATGCCCTCGACGTCAGGAGTGCGAAACACCTCGGCGCCGAGAGCCCGCATGATCGTGACCTTCTCCTCGGAGAAACGCTCCGGCACAAACAGCCGGACCTTGTAGCCGCGGTTCACGCCGATGAGCGCGAGGCCGATCCCGGTGTTTCCCGCAGTCGCCTCAACAATCGTTCCGCCGGGCTTAAGCTTCCCTTCCTGCTCCGCGCGCCGGATGATGCCAATGGCCGCCCGGTCTTTCACGCTGCCGCCGGGGTTCAGGTACTCCAGCTTGGCAAATACTTGCGCCGATCCGGCCGGGACCAGCCGCTTCAACTGCAACATGGGAGTTTCGCCGACCAGTTGGGTGATGTCGTCGGCAACGCGCAGGCGGGACATTTCTGAAGTTTTCGAAGGCACCTTACAGGGTAAGGGGAGGCGAGCAGGATCGTCAATTACGGAGGGCCAAGCGAAAGTCCCGGCACCTCAGGCTATAATTACGCCTCCCGAGACGGAAAGGAATCGCATGCGACGCTTCGCCGCCGTGCTGCTAATCTTCAACCTGATTGTTCCATCGCTCGCGCTAGGGGCCGACGAGGCCGCACTGGCAGGCTATTCAACCCGCTCCAGCCAGACTGAACGCGAGTGGGAAGCGAAGTTCCGCGCGATCCCTGATCCTGCCAACCTCAAGGAATACATGCGGCGGCTGAGCGCGCGGCCGCACCACGTTGGGTCCCCATACGACAAAGACAACGCCGAGTGGATTCTCGCGCGCTTCAAGGAATGGGGACTCGACGCGCACATCGAGACCTTCGACGTCCTGTTCCCAACTCCCAAGATTCGCGTGCTGGAGATGGTCGAACCGACAAAGTTCACCGCCAAACTCGAAGAACCGGCTTTGGCAGTCGATCCCACATCGAATCAGAAATCAGAGCAGCTTCCCACTTATAACGCTTATTCCATCGACGGCGACGTGACCGCCCCGCTCGTCTTCGTGAACTACGGACTGCCCGAGGACTACGAGAAACTCGACCGGCTGGGAATCTCGGTGAAGGGCGCGATCGTAATCGCGAAGTACTACGAGTCGTGGCGTGGCGTGAAACCCAAAGTCGCTGCGGAGCACGGTGCCATTGGCTGTCTGATCTATTCCGAACCGAAGGATGACGGCTACGCGCGCGACAACGTATTCCCGCTGGGCCCGATGCGCAACCCGGACGGCGTGCAGCGCGGCAGCGTGATGGACTTCGCGTCGGCCAGTCCCGGAGACCCGTTGACTCCGGGAATCGGAGCCACACCCGGCGCGAAGCGACTGGCACTGAAAGACGCAAAGAGCATCACAAAGATTCCTGTTTTGCCGATTTCCTACGGTGACGCGCAGCCTCTGCTCGCCGCGCTCAAAGGCCCCATGGCACCCGAGGAATGGCGCGGAAGTCTCCCCATCTCCTATCACGTGGGGCCGGGTCCGGCAAAGGTCCATCTCAAAGTGGAGTTCAACTGGGACACGAAACCTGTGAACGACGTCATCGCCAAAATTCCCGGCAGCGTGGCGCCCGACGAATGGATCATCCGCGGCAATCACCACGACGCGTGGGTGAACGGCGCAGAGGATCCCGTCTCCGGCCAGGCTCCTCTGCTGGAAGAAGCGCGCGCGCTGGGAATTCTGCTAAAGCAGGGCTGGAAGCCGCGGCGGACCATCATCTACGCCGCTTGGGACGGTGAGGAACCTATGCTGCTCGGGTCAACCGAATGGGTCGAGGCGCATGCCGACGAACTACGCCAGCATGCTGCCGTCTACATCAACACGGACGGCAACGACCGGGGCCTTCTCGGGATGGGCGGGTCGCACACGCTGGAACAGTTCATCAACGGAGTGGCCCGCGACATCGAGGACCCTGAGACCAAGCTGACGGTCTGGCAGCGGCTGCAATTGTCGAAGATCGCGGAAGCGAAGTCCGCCGACGATCGCAAGGAACTGAGGCAGCGGGCCGATCTACGCATCAACGCGCTCGGTTCCGGCACAGACTTCACCGGCTTTCTCGATCACATCGGCGTCGCGTCTCTCGATTTAGGTTACGGCGGCGAAGACGAACAGGGAATCTACCACTCGATCTACGACGACTTTTACTGGTACATGCATTTCTCCGACTATGATTTCGTCTACGGCCGCGCACTATCTCAGACCGTCGGAACCTCCGTGATGCGTCTGGCCGACGCCGAAATCCTGCCCTTTGATTTCGTGGATTTTGCGGACACGATTCAGAAATACACCAAGGATTTGGAGAAGTTGCTGGCGGACAAGCAGGAAGAAATTCGCGAGCGCAACCAACAATTAGACGAAGGCGTCTTCAAGGCGACACTGGACCCAAGGAGGCCTACGGTCGCACCGCCTCGAGAAGAAGTTCCTCCGCACCTGAACTTCGCCCCCATGCAGAATGCCGCGGAATCGCTAACCCGCAGCGCCGAGCACTACAAGAAGGCATTCTCGCTCAAGCAGGCGACTCTGAGCGAGAGCCAAGTCGAATCGCTCCGCGCCTTGAACCAGCAACTGATCGAGAGCGAGCGCAAACTGACCAACGATGACGGACTTCCGCGACGTCCGTGGTACAAGCATCTTCTGTATGCTCCCGGAGTTTATAGCGGATACGGCGTGAAGACCGTCCCCAGCGTGCGGGAAGGCATTGAGCAGAAACGATACGCCGAGGCGGACCAGGAAATCGTACGGGTGGCGAAAGCGCTGGAAGAAGAATCGGCTCTGATCGAATCAGCGGCGCAGATGCTCGAACACTAGTAAAGTCCGGGTGCCCCATTTCTCGCGTTTTCTGCGAGAAGTGGGGTCTTGGTCGCTTACTTGCTCCCCGAAGCCGCGGGTTGCGCGCCCGCGTAATATCCGCTCTTGGTGCGCACCATCATCTTGCCGTGACCTTTGGCTTTGGCCTCGACGCGAATCTGCCGGAAGCCGCCTTCTGCTCTCGGCCTGGTCGGCTTGTAGCCAATCGCATACTGATTCCGAATGTCGGCCGCGACGGTCCGGCTGATCGCGTCCACCTCGTCCAGCGTCTTGGGGAAGAATGCGATCCCACCGGTATGCTGCGCGATAATGTCCAACGCCTTCCTGGCCCGCTTGGGATGTTCTTCGTCCCCAAGAATTCCAATGGCATACACCGACGGGCCGTTTTCTTCCTGCAGGTGCTTCACCGCCTGCTCCAGAGTCTCGTTGCTGGCGTTATCTTCGCCGTCGGTGACGACGAACAACACTTTCTTTTCGAGATGGGCAAAACGCTTCAGATGCTCGGCCGACGCGACGATCGCATCGTACAACGCAGTGCCTCCGCGGGCGTCAATCTTTTCCAGCGCTTCCTTCAGCTTCAGCAGGTCATTGGTGAAGTCCTGGTCGAGATAGTACTCGTCGTTGAAATTCACGACGAAGACTTCGTCCTTGGGATTGCTCGAACGCACCAGATTCAGAGCCGCCTGGTTCACTTTGCTGCGCTTCTCCCGCATCGATCCTGAGTTGTCGATGACGATGCCCATCGCCACCGGAATATCCACATGATGAAACGAAATAATGTTCTGCGGCTTGCCGTCTTCAAACACGGTGAACGCCGTGCGGTCGAGTGTGGTGACGATATGCTGCTTGTCATCGATCACGGTAGCATGCAGCAGGACTTCGTCCACGTCTTTGCGGAAGACGAAAACTCCCTGATCATTGAGTTTGTTGTCTTGATCATCCTGCGTTTTCGGAGGAGGTTGTTTCGGACGGCGGGCGCCGGCAGGCGGAGCGGCCGGTTGGATTCGTTCTGAGGCGGGGCGGCCTGTGCCCAGGCCAGCAACTGCACTCCGGCCCAAATCACAAGCATGAACAGCACAAACCCTCGCAGCCCTATTGCTGAGGCGCGTAATATCCCGTCCTGGCATACACCCGTAGAGGCGGCAATCCTTTCGGTGGCAGCAGCTTCACTTTTATCTTACGCCATTTGCCGTCGCGCACCACTTTGCTCGGACGGTATCCCAGGACATACTGATTGCGCAGTTCTACTCCAATCTTCGTCGCCACATCCCCCAGGTCGTTGGGATTGTCGATGGTAAACGCCCGTCCCCCGGTCAACTCCGTGATGTCGCTCAGCAGTTGCGGGCCCAGGCGTTCTTCCATGGCGGAAGCGTAACGGTCGTAAATGCCGATGGCGTAGATCATCACGTCGGCTTCCTTCACCAGAGACTTGATCTCGCCTTCCGTGTACCGGCTGTGATTGTCTCCTCCGTCAGAGATGATCAGCAGGGCCTTCTTGGCGTACTTGGCTTGCCGCATCTTGCTCACGCCCATGTAGATGGCGTCGAGCAGCGCCGTGCGATGACGGGGCACGGCAAAAACCAGCTTGTTCTGAATCTCGTCCACCGAACTGGTGAAGTCGCTCACCGTCTCCGGTTCGTCGGAGAAGGTGATCATGAAGAACTCATCCTGCGGATTTGCCGTCTTGAAGAACTCGATGACCGCGTCTTTGGCGCGATCCATTTTGCTGCTCATGCTGCCGCTGGAATCGAAGATCACGCCGAGTGATACCGGAGCATCCTCGCTGGAAAACGTGCGAATCTCCTGCGAAGAGTTGCCTTCATAAAGCTGGAAGTTTTCCTTGTCCAGTCCGGTCACCAGCCGGTTCATGGGGTCGGTGATCGTCACCGGGACCAGCACCAGATCGACGTCAACCTTCAGCGGACGCACATGTGCGCTGAGTCCGGTGGTCGTCGCGAGGAGTTCGGGCTTAGGGGGCTCCGGCGACTTCTCCATTTCTCGCGGCGTGACGTGCACATCATTGACGTCGGTTTGCGCGAACGCGGGGACGCACAGCCATGCGAATGCAACGAGAGAGAGGGGAAAGCCACAACCACAGGTTGGTGGTAGCAGGATTTTTGCGCAGCCGGGCTGAAGTCGGGTCCCAGGGGAGAACCTGACAGCCACTTCGAACTAAGGCCATCGGGTGAGATGACCAGCGCCCAACGTGTAGGCGGGCCATAAATACCTCGTTGTGGCGCATGTTAGCACAGCTTTTGCCCCGTGGCGCAGGCTTTTTGTCAAAATCTAGTGACAAATCTTACAGTTGCATTTTAGTTGTGATTTGTGACGGGAGAGTTGTCTTCGAGACCTGTCGAACTACCGTTTCTTGGAGGTCTCCTCCCGAAAAGCGGTGAAGTCCAGCCTCTGGAGACTCTTCATATTGCTGGAAGACCACAGGACGGATCGCGTATTCCCGGGGAGTGCCGCCAACTTGTTACAATCAAAAGTTTCCCATGGCAGACATACTTCCCTTTCGTGCTCTCCGCTACGACTTGCAGCGAGTATCCGCCTCGCAGGTCGTGACTCAACCCTACGACAAGATCACCCCCGCAATGCAGGACCGCTACTACGCCGCCAGCCCCTACAACCTGGTGCGCATTATCCTGGGCCGTCGCGAGCCAGGCGACAACGCCGGCCACAACGTCTACACCCGGGCCGCCTCATTCGCCCGGCAGTGGCGGAATGACGGGATCCTGCGGCAGGACTCCGCCCCGTCGATTTATACCTACTCGCAGACTTTCACCGCCCCGTCGGGAGCCACGTTCGAGCGCCGCGGATTCATCGCTCTCGGTCGCGTGGAGGACTATGCGGCCAAAGTTGTGTACCGGCACGAGCAAACTCTCTCCAAGCCGAAAGCCGACCGGCTCGATTTGCTTCGAACCACGCGCGCGCACTACGAACAGCTCTTCCTGCTCTATGAAGATGCCGGGGAGGTCGCTTCCCTGCTGACTCCCAAGCCCGGGACCGCCCCAACAATCGACGTAGCCGACGAATACGGAGTCGCGCACCGCGTCTGGCAAATCTCCGATGCTGGCGCTGTCGCATCTGTTCAGGCAAAGATGCGCAACAAGAAGCTGGTTATCGCCGACGGCCACCACCGCTACGAAACCGCGCTCAACTTCCGCGACGAATGTCGCGCCGCCGCAGGAACAGGTTCGAATCCGCAGGCCCCGTACGAGTTTGTGATGATGACGTTCGTCAACATGAACGATCCCGGCCTGCTGGTGCTGCCCACCCATCGCGTCGTGCATTCTCTCGGGTCGTTCTCGGTGGATGAATTTCAGAAATCCAGCAGCGCCTTCTACGAAGTCGAAGAAGTGGACAGCGCGCTCGACGCCGACCGCGCCAACGCCCTTCTGCAAGAACGCGGCCGCAAGGGAACAGCCCTGCTGGCGGTCACTGCTAACCGCGCATTCCTGCTGCACTCTCCAAAGCCAGCAGGCTCCAAGTTCTTTGCCGGGCTCTCCACTCGGCAGCAAGCGCTCGATGTCGTGCAACTGCACAAATGCCTGCTGGAAGGCGTACTGAAGCTTTCGGAAGAATCCATCCGCAACCAGCAGAACCTCTCGTATCTGCGCGATGCCTCCGAAGCGCTGGCGCAGGTTCGAACGGGCGCGGCCAACATTACATTCCTAATGAACGCTTGCCCAGTATCCCAAGTGCGCGACGTGGCGTTCGCGGGCGAAGTCATGCCCCAGAAGTCCACCGATTTCTACCCCAAGCTGCTCAGCGGATTGACTGCCTATGCGCTGGACTAGCAAGCCAAGTAGCGCTGGCGTCCCGCCGGCGCGGCGCACACGAATCATCGCGACGTGGGTGGTAATCGCGATCGGCGCGATTCTGGCGTGCGCAATTCTTTTGGCAGGCGCCCCGCCCGACAAGCGCCTCGCGGTCTACTCCGTGGCGGCAAACTATTCGCTCCCACTCGTGCAGCGCGAAGGCCGCGCCTACGTCGGCCTGCTCGAAGTGCTCGAACCCCTGGGCAAAGTCAGCGCCAAGTCCGAGGGCAAGGGGTGGCGCCTGCACTATAACAATGTCGACGGCGATTTTCAGGTTGGCAAGACCCGCGCCCGCGTGCAAGGCCGCGACGCCGATCTCGGCGGGAAATTTCTGGTCGAAAATAATCGAGGACTCGTGCCCGTCGGTTCCCTGCCTTCGCTGCTCCCGCGTTTTCTCGGCGGACCAGTCACCTTGCACGAAGACTCCGGACGCCTCTTCATCGGCAGCGTAGCCACTCACTTCACGGCGTCGTTGTCCGGCGACAATCCCCCCCGGCTGGTCTTCCATTTCTCCGCGCCCGTGAACCCGATGATCGCCACCGAACCGGGTGCGCTGCGCATGACGTTCTCCCGCGAACCGGTAGTCGCTCCTGCGTCGCCCACTCTCACCTTCGGCAACAAGACCATCCCGTCGGCGATTTACAGCGAGAGCAATGGAGCCGCAGTCGTCACGGTCAATGCGGCGATTCCGGTGATCGCCAGTTTCAGCAATGACGGACGCACGGTGACCATCTCTGCCACGTCGGCTTCGGCGTCCGCGCAAAATTCCGCGCAGAATACGACTCCGCCGGCGACTGGAACTGCCACCAGCAGCGGGCAGTCCACACCTGCGGCGGCCAATCCACCCGCGGCGGCACCCCCGGTCGACGCCGTTATTTCGCAGTCGTCGACGCCAGCCACGGAGGCGACGATCACGGAGAAACTTTCAGCAACACTCTCCTCGAAAAAGACGTCACTGTCGCGCTCGCTCGCAGCCTGCGCCAGGAACTCCAAAGCCGCGGCATCCCGACCCTGGTGCTTCGCGACTCTGACGCGAACCTGTCTGTCGATCAGCGAGCGATTTTTGCCAACGCCGATCGTGCCGCCATCTACATCGCCGTGCACGCCGCTTCCAACGGTCATGGCGTGCGCGTTTACACTGCGATGCTGCCATTCGGCGACGACGATCGCGGCACTTTCCGGGCCTGGTCTACCGCTCAGCGTGCTTCCCTGCCTCTAAGTCAGAGCACCGCGAACGCCGTCGCTTCCGAGTTCCAGAGACGGCAAATCCCGGTACGCACCTTGACCGCCCCGCTCCGCCCGTTGAATAACCTCACCGGACCGGCGATTGCGGTCGAAGTCGCGCCCCAGGGATCCGATGTCTCCCAACTGACCGCGCCGGACTACCAGCAACTCGTCACCAGCGCCGTCGCCACCGCGATTGCCGCGTCCCGCGATCAACTCGGAGCCGCGCAATGATCCTCAATTTGAGGAGTTCAATATGAGGCGCGAAGCATGATCCCCCGCCATCTTGTTATCGCGATGTCGGTGCTGCTGGTAGCGGCCCTGGGCCTGAGTGGGTACGCGTGGCACATGCGCAAAAGCGCGGCCGCCACGCCCATCACCTCAGCGGATACGCGCCCGCTGGCGCCTCCGATCGCAGGACCCACCGAGCAGGTCACGCTTTACGTCGCGCACGATGACAATGGCAGCCTGCGGGCCGAGTCGGCCAAGATTCCGCTGCCCTCCGGACGGCAACAGCGCGCCGAAGAACTTCTGCGCGCTCTGCTCTCGCTGTACCTCGACAAGTCGTCACCCCATGTCCTCGGCTCTGGCGCCGACATCCGCAGCGTCTTTCTGGTGGATCCTGGCGTGGCCGTCATCGACCTGAACTCCGCCTTTGCCGATACCCACCGCTCCGGCGTGCTCGTTGAGGAACTCACCGTAACGTCGCTGATCCACACCATCTCGGCCAACACTCCGGGAGTGCTGAAAGTCAAGATTCTGGTCGATGGCAAAGAACGGGATACCCTCGCGGGACACGCCGACCTTTCAGATTTCTATGATGTAACCGCAGTTAATCAACTGGCTACCCAACTACAGCCAGGGCAGTAAGAAACCTTTGTCATTCTGAAGCAAAGCGAGGGATCTGCTCCTGCCGGCGTCTGGCAGAACAGCAGATTCCTCGTCGCTTCACTCCTCGAAATGACAGAAAGCTTTACGCCGTCTTCTCCAGCCCTTCGATGTCGTGCTTCGCGCGCTCCAGAATCTCGCGAATCTTCGCGATCTTTGCCGAATCGTGCGAGCCGCGGGTCGCTGTCTTCAGCGCCGCCTTCATCACCTCCGCCGCCGGACGCATCACCTCCGCGCCCTCCATCCCCATCCACGGCGCCCAGTCTCCCGCCTGTTCTGCGCGCTGCCAGATCTTTTTCACAGTCTCAGCCTCGCGCTGCAACTCGGCCCTGCCTGCGTCCGTGAGCGAATACGTTCGCTTCCCCGCCGCCGTGTCCGACGTCACCAGGCCCTCATCTTCCAGTTGCTGCAGCGCCGGATAAATCGCCCCCGCACTCGCCTTGTAGATGCCGCCCGACTTCGTCTCCAATTCCTTCATCAACTCGTAGCCGTGCTTCGATCCGCCTTCCAACATTGAGAGCAACGCCAACCGGATCTCGCCCGGCCCAAAGAATCGTCCCCAACGTCCACCACGGCCCCAGGGGAATCCTCCCCCCATGAATGGCGTTGCGAATCCGCCACGCCACCAACTTCCACATCTTCCGTACATACTCAGACTCCTTAAGATCGGATTCATCAGCATCATTCGATCTGTCGATAACTATATCGTTAGATATATCTTCTGTCAACAGGTCGCTTAAATCCTTCGATCTCTTGGGGCCGCCGCAGCACGATGGGTTCAGTGCGCCTTATCGGTCTCCTCGCCGACCCTCGTCTGATCCGTAATCCAGTTCACCTCCCAAGTCTTGCCTCCGTCGTCTGAGAAGGACTGCTCAAAATGGGGCATGTTCGTCGTGGTATTCGACCAGATAAATCGAACCAGGATGGATCTGCCTTTGGGGCCCGTCGGTTCCGTATCGAAAAATTCCCCGACTCCATTCCTGAATTCGCCGATCGTCGGGATGCCGATCGCACCGCTCTTGCTGGTGGCCCAATAGAGGCTCCACTGGTGGGTTTGGGGATCGTACAGGCGCAAGGTCATGCCTTCGATGTGTCCGCCACCGGGACTATCGGTTTCAAACTCCTCCAACTGCGAACGGCCATTCCAGACTTTTCGAGTCACCGAGGTGCCGTCAAATTCCACCCAATCCTTGGAACCGGTTAGTGGATGCATGAGTTTCTTCAAATGAATTTTCCAGCTGCCAAGTTCGAAGTCAAAATCATGCTGTCCATCCCGCGCCGCGGAAGCCGTTTTCGAATCCGAACTCTGCTGAGCGCGTCCCTGAACGGAACCAAAGACAACCGTCAAACTCCACACCACGAGAAAAACTCCAACGCGTCTGATGTTCATCACTGCCCTCCTAGTTGATGTCGTGCTTGGCCTCGAGTTGGCTGACCAACCCATCCAGATAAGTCTTCTGACCTTCGGGGCCCGTAGCCAGCGCGATCTTCATTTCCTTGACCGCGTCATCAAACTTGCCTTGCGCGCAATACATTCGAGCCAGTCCGGTATGCACAAACCACTGGTCGGGATGTTTCTTCGCATTTTCGCGATAGATCGCGAAGGCCTCATCGGCGCGCTTGTCACCCTGCAATTGGCGAGCGAACATGTGCATCTGCAGCGGGCTGGCGAGGTCCAGCGCCTTCTTCTGTGCGGTTGCGGCCTCGTCCTTGCGGTTGAGCGCCGTCAGCACCTTCGACTTCGTGATTTCGTTTTCGTAGCGATCCTCATTCTCAATCGACTTGTCCGCATACTTCAGCGCATCGTCCAACGCGACCTTTTCCGCGAGCAGATAGTTCGCCGCATCGTCCCAGCTGATCCACGTGTATTGAGAAAGCTCGCGCAGTTGCTTCTTCAGGCTGGCCTGCACGATGTCATGCACGTCGACCGACACGGTGAACGGCACCGCGATCTTCTCCCACTCCATTTCCACCACGGTCGAATCAGGCTGTAAGTCGCCGAACTCGTACGTCAGTGCGTTGTGCAAGTCAGCGGCCCGGAGCTTCGCCGTAACGCGTAGCGCATCCTCTGCCTGGTCGTAGGTGAATGATCCCCAGGACGTCGAGTTTTTCGAAAAGATGATCGTCCATTCCTCCGCGTTCGGAATCATGTGCAGACCGTAGGTTCCCTTATCGAGCGGCTTGCCATCGATCAACACAGGATCACTGAACGTAATCGTGGTGTTCTCATTCGCGCCCGCGCGCCACACTTTGCCGTAGGGAACCAGTCCGTTCCAGATTTTGCGATCTTTCGCCAGCGGCCGGTGATAGTGGATCGTGATCTCGGTTAACCCGATTCTCTGCGAGATGTCCGCGCGCTGGCTGGCTGCAGGCAGATCGAGCACGAACGATTGCGCATGGCTCGCTCCCGGCATCGCGGCCAGGAATAGGCAGAACAGGAACCCTCTCCATACGACCCTCAGCATGGGGTACGCCTCCTTGACGTGGCGGACTTCTTCGCCCTGAGGAACATCTAGCCACGTTAAGTGGTCTATCGCAATAGCCACTTTTAACTGATACGATATAACCACTCAAGAAACGCTCAATACCTAACATGGAGTGGGTGTGCAGCATGCCACGCATTGCAGCCAGTTTCCTTCCGCCGATCGCGATCGACCATCGCAGCCGAATTCCGATGTACCGCCAGCTGTATGACTGGTTTCGCAAGGCCGTCACCGACGGCCAACTGCGCCCCCGACATCGAGTCCCCTCCACCCGGAGCCTGGCCTCTGAGCTGAACATCTCGCGCATTCCGGTGTTGCAGGCCTACGAACAACTGCTGGCCGAAGGGTACTTCGAAACTTTCGTCGGAGCTGGCACGTGTGTGGCCGCATCGATCCCGGACGAAACGCTGCGTCCCGCGGTCTCGCGGAGGGCGCTCCATGAAATGGTTCAGAAGCCAGGTCCCCGCCGAATCTCGCGTCGAGGGACTGCGCTGATGCACGCGCCAGCTCAACCATGGTTAAGCGTCTCGGGTGCATTCCGAGTCAGCCTGCCCGCGCTCGACCACTTCCCCATCGGCATCTGGTCGAAGCTCGTGGCTCGCCACTCGCGCAGGCCGCCAAGGGGCATCATGGCTTACGGCGATGCCATGGGATACCGGCCTTTCCGCGAAGCCATCGCGGAGTATCTCGGCGCGTCTCGCGGGGTGCGATGCGAGCCATCGCAGATACTGGTGACGACTGGATCGCAGTTAGCCTTGCAACTCTCCGCACAAGTTTTGCTGAATCCCAAGGATCACGTCTGGATGGAAGAGCCCGGCTATCCCGGCGCGCGCCAGGCTTTTCTCACTGCCGGAGCTCGAGTGCTTCCGGCTCCGGTGGATGACGAGGGCATCAACGTTGCAGATATCATTCGCCGAGATCAGGGCGCCCGTGCTGTGTATGTCACGCCTTCGCATCAATATCCACTGGGCATAACGATGAGCGCCACACGCCGCATGCAGCTCCTCAATTGGGCAGTACGCTCCGGTGCCTGGATCATCGAGGACGACTACGACAGTGAGTATCGCTTCGGAAGCCGCCCCATCGCGGCGCTGCAAGGCATCGACTCGGATGCCAGGGTGATTTATGTCGGGACCTTCAGCAAAGTCATGTTTCCCGCATTGCGCCTGGGTTACATGGTGATTCCCAAGGATCTGGTGCCCGCTTTCTCCGCCGCCCGCGATGCCGCCGACATTTTTTCTTCGACGCTCTATCAGGCCGTCATGACCGACTTCATCCGCGAGGGACACTTCGCCCGCCACATCCGCCGCATGCGCATGCTCTACATGGAGCGGCGGAGCGCGCTCGTGAACGCGATCCAACTCCAGATGGGCGATTGGCTCGAAGTGATTGGCGCTGACGCAGGAATGCATCTCGTAGCACTGCTCCCGCCCGGCATAAACGATATGGCGGTCGCGAGAAAGCGGTTCAGAAGGCATTTCCGCAGCGCCCCTATCCAGTTGCTACTCGAAACCTCCTGCCAGGGGCGGTTTGATTCTCGGTTATGGAGGCGCCAGCGTTCATCAGATTCACGATGGCGTGCACAAACTCAGGCTCTGCATGCCGGGTGCGCACTGAGCGGAGCGCTGCGTCGATGGCGTCGGATACCAGCGGCATTTACAATCGCCAGCATGTTCTATCGTTCTGATAACCGTTCTCCCGACCAGCTGCGCCCCGTCGTCCTGACTCCAGAGTTCATCACGACCGCGGAAGGCTCCGTCCTGATCGAGGTGGGCAATACCCGCGTCATCTGCACCGCATCGATCGAAGAATCCGTCCCGCAGTTCATGCGCAACAGCGGCAAAGGATGGATCTCCAGCGAGTACAGCATGCTTCCCCGCTCCACTCTGACCCGCACCCCGCGCGAAGTCTCCAAGGGCCGCCAGAGCGGACGCACCCACGAAATCCAGCGCCTGATCGGCCGTTCGTTGCGCGCCGTCACCGATCTCAGTCGCCTCGGCGAACGCACCATCTGGATCGACTGCGACGTGATCCAGGCCGACGGCGGCACGCGCACCGCCTCCATCACCGGAGCATTCGTCGCCCTGGGTCTGGCTTCCAAAAACTGGTCGACGCCGGAACTCTGACTTCGGTCCCGCTCAAGGATTATGTCGCTGCCATAAGCGTTGGAATCGTCGACGGCGAAATTTTGCTCGATCTCTGCTACGAAGAAGATTCCCGCGCTGACGTCGACATGAATTTCGTCATGACGGCTGGCAACAAAATCGTCGAAGTCCAAGCCACCGCCGAGCACCAGGTCTTCGACGACGAGCAACTGGCGAAGATGATCGCCTGCGCCAGCCAGGGCATCCAGTCGCTGATCGCCAAGCAGCAGGCCGTGCTGAAAGCGCTTACCCTAAGACAGTAGGAATGCAACACCTATTAATAAGTGATATGGCGATATTTCAACAGTCATTAAGAGATTGATTGTTTCTTGCGCGGAGGCAGAATAGGCTGCTGATGGAGGAGGAGGCCGTGAAATCCGTCGGTTACAAACAGCGAGTGCTCCCGCAGAGAATTCGTTGGCTGGCGATAGCAACAGGGCTCGTGACGGGAAGCGCTCTTTTGAGCCTTTATTGGCCTTTCTCTGTTCTGGCTATTCTTTTGATGTTCGCTGGCATCATCCAGCCGCGCTCGCCACAGCTCGGAAGATTAGTCCTCTCGGTAGTTGCGCCCGTGATAAGCGTGTGGGTTATTCCATTCGGCTTTGTGGTCTGGTGGGAAATGCTCGGAGAAAAACCCGGTCGCCACGATCTGCTCTTCCTGGCCATAACATCATCTTGGATGCTATCGCCGATACTGCTCCTTTGGTGCGACACCGCGCTACTCGCCGAGGCCATAAGGGAGCGGCGTGAACTCCGAGACCTTCCGCCAGCGGTTACGAGTAGCCATACAAATTAGCCAA
>CAWEQA010000002.1:0-142780 GCA_963811095.1 uncultured Acidobacteriaceae bacterium
TTGGACATGGCGGTTCTCTTCTTCATTGTAGTGGTGATCTGTGTCCTCGCCAGCATCCTCGGGATCGGGCGGGCGTTGAAGGTAGATCCCGCAGCGGCGTTAAGCGGGGGATAAGCTCATGGAAGTCGTTCGTGTCGAAAACCTGACGAACAATCTATCGGCAAGGGAGATGCGCAAACGGTCGCCCTTGTCGATGCCAACCTGAGCGTCGAAAGAGGCGAACTCGTGGCCTTGCTAGGTCCCAGTGGCTCCGGAAAGACGACTCTGCTGACCTCGGTCTGTTGCATCAATGAGCCCAGCCGGGGCCGGATCGAACTGGATGGCACGCTGGTGTATGACGACGGTTGGACTGGAGTCGACGTCCGTGCGCTCCGCCGCCAGAAAATGGGAGTCATCTTCCAGGCTTACAACCTGATTCCGTTCCTGACCGTGCTGGAGAACGTGGAGCTGATTCTCACGCTCAATCAAGTGAACCGGCAAGAAGCGCAAGCGCGCGCTCTGGAACTCCTCGACTACCTGGAGATTGCCCATCGCTGGCATCACTACCCGAGCGAAATCTCGGGCGGCGAGCAGCAGCGTGTCGCAATTGCGCGCGCATTGGCCAACAACCCAACGGTCTTGCTGGCCGATGAACCCACCGCCGCGTTGGACACAGAGCGGGGCAAAATTGCCATGGGCCTTCTGCGCAAGCTGAGTCGGGAGAAAGAAGCAGCCGTGATTGTTGTCACCCACGACGTCCGTATGGTCGAGGGTTTTGACCGGGTTTATCGGATTGCCGATGGCAGGATCCAGCAGTGATGCGTGTTCAGAGGCCGGACTGCGACTGGCCACAACCCCAAGACGACGTTACCCGAGCGTGCGTTTCGGGGGTTCATTCGACTCTGCAGTAGCAATACAGAAATTGCTGGACCGTCTCGAACGGGGTGCAGTGTAGTTCCTTGGAACTGCCCAACAGGCGGAAGTGCACACCAAATTCCCTGTGCAACGATTCGGCATCGTAGCGCACAACATCGAGACCGCTACATCTGGTAGGACCCTCTGGTCCGAAGGTGCTAACAATCACGTGACCTCCGCGCTTCACGGCGTGAGCGACTTGCCGCACGTACGCGACACGATCGCTCGGCGAGGTAAGGAAATGAAACACAGCGCGATCGTGCCACACATCGTAAGCACATCGCTCCAACTCGACTTTTGTGATGTCCGCAACGATCCAACGAACCCGGTCCGACGTCTTCCCTAGTCGTTTTGTGTTTGCGTCAATGGCAGCTTGGGAAATATCGAGAACAGTGATCTTCTCGTATCCACGACCGAGAAGGTCATCGACCAGTGTTGATTCACCGCCGCCAACATCGATGATTGAATCGGAACGATCCGCAGCGACCCTTTCGATGAGGTTCAAGGAGGTCTCAAGGTGCGGACGATACCAACTAACAGCATCCGGAGCTTTCTCAGCGTAGATCTTGTCCCAATGAGTCTGGCTATTCATACCTGTAAACGCCCCTGTATCGATAGACTTTGCTCAATGATAGGCCCGTCACAGACTCGGCAGCAGAAAAACTTCCTGGCCGATGTCGAAGTTCGACAATGATCGAATAGATCTAATAATAATCGGCCTGTTGACGCCCTTTAATTCTCACCGGTATTATCGAAGTTCGACTATGGCTCGGTTGGTGAGTTCGCGATTGAAGAAGCATTCCAATAAATCTGGATACAGGGGCTTGATGGCGATCTGCTCGCCTAGTGAGAACAGGGGCAACATGAGCCTAATATACGAGGCTTTTACTGGTAATGCATCAAAATAGCCTAATATACTGGGCGTTGATGGCGCTATCGGGGTGGGGAAAGCAGTCACGATCTCGGAAGAAAGACGGGCAATCGGTTGTTGCGCTCATGGCTCTTCTTCCGCCATCTCGTCTTTACCCGAGCGGACCACATTGATGGCAGCGGCGTTGAGCGAGTTTTTGACATGCACCCCGTAATATTTCTCGATCATTCCGACACTCGTGCGACAGTTCTTAGCGATTTGATAGATGTTGGCTCCCTCCATCAACCGCATGCTGATATACGTGTGCCGTAGGCTGTACGCCGTACGTGGTCGGCCGTCTCTGTCGAACCGAAGATTCTCCTCCTCAGTGATGGTCTTGAAGAGCTCGCTCTGCCATTTGGGGAAAATGAGGTCGGTCGGTTCGGGCGTGCGCCACTCCTTCCCCCGGACATCAGAATTGTCGGACACTTCGCTGGGGGCACGCACGCCATCAACGCGCCTCGGACGGAGCCTGCTTCTAAGTCGCTCAAATGGACTCACTGCATCGGGCATACTCTTGCAATATCCGAATCCCCGTTTTCCGCGCACTTCAATCTCAAGAATCGTCTCGCCCGAAGGCTCGTCGTCAACGATCTCGACATCACGGAACTCAAGGCGCCGTGCCTCATCAGGCCGCAGCCCGGTATTGCCCGCGAAGAGGACATAGTCATGCAGTTGCTCCGCTTGCCATTTGAAGCCCTTTTTCTTCGGCTCTAGTGCGCGTTTTCGAGTCGCTTCACAGAGTTTCTCGTATTCTTCTGGCGAAAACCATGCCCGGTAGGAGACTTTCGATGATCGCCGGTACGGCTCAGAGAAATCTGGAAGCCGGTCGAGCCATCCGTGGCACAGCGCGGTCTTCAAGGTCTGGCGCAGCGTCACGATTTCGTGGTGCATGGTGCTGTGTGCCGGCGGCTTGCCGCGTTTCGCAATTGCTTGTTGGTGTCTGTGAACTCGATAATCCACGATTTTTCCCGTGGTGATCTTCGAGATGTCCATGTTTCCGAAGAAGGGCACCAAGTGAACGCTCGACCGCAAATACTGGCCCTTCACGTATTGCTTGCTACGTTCTCCACGCGTCATGATCTCGCATTCGCGTAAAAATTGTTCAGACACCTCGCGAAAGGTCTTTTCGGCTTTGAGCTCTCCAGTGAGAAGTTTTCCCCGAAGCTGTAGATACCAGTCCTCGGCGACGTCCTTGGCTTTGGCGAGGCTTTCTTCCTTCGTGCTGGTGCGACGATTCTTACCCGCGAAGAAGCTTGAGCATTGCCAGCGGCTGCTGTTCGGCCGTTTGTAGACGTAAACTTTTCCGCCAAGGATCGTGTGTTGTTCCGCCATCTTCGTCCCTCGTTCTATGCAGAGCGATTTCGCGAAAATCTGTAATTCACGTGGAGTATAAATCCCGGCGAATCTGCCCTATGATAGAAATGCAGTCAGGCAGCCGCGCGCGGGCGTGGCGGAATGGCATACACAGCGGACTTAAGGAAAACTTGAGTGCTCGCCTGGGAAACCGGCGATGCAGAACTGCTCAAATTCGGGGAAACCTTAAATGGCAATCCCGAGCCAAGCCCGGAGAGATACCAGCCGGGAAGGTGTAGAGACTAGACGGCCAGCACCTAAGCTCCGGACTTTCCGGAGGAGGGTGAAGGGATAGTCCAGACCGCAAACTTGGCGTGAGCCCTCCAAGGCGTCACGTCCGGGCGGCGAAAGCCGTAGACGGTATGAAAATCCGCAGGGCTTAAACGGCCCATGAGGGTTCAAGTCCCTCCGCCCGCACCACTGTTCGTTGGTCGATGTCAGACAATTTGCGAGAAAAAGGAGGGCCGTCCTTTCGAAGGTGGCCCTCCGATTTCGTACGTTTCCCCACGCTAGCCGATCAGCTTGCACACTCCGTTACATTCGGCCAAAGCCAACAGGTTGTCCTGCCATTTGCCATCAGCATACGTGCGAAGGTAGGGGGCTTTGCTCCCATCTCCCCTCACAACATAGACGTACCTTTCTTCCCGGTGGAGCGATCAGTCGTATAGAACGCTTCTTCCTTGGAGTCGATTTTCCTGATGGCCAATTCGCGTGTGATACGCCATTGACCCGCTATGTTGCCGATATGAGTGATAGTCGCTGATGAGCGCTGTAACGACAGGTTTGGAAACGGATGTCACTTCTAATCCTTTCTTTGGCATAATCCTTTCGTTAGACGTCTGTTGTGCATTGCAGGGATGGCTTATGTCGACCCAGCCCACTCGAATTCCCCCACGCGAGCGGCTACGCTCGGTTCGGGAAGCACCCGTCAACCAACAATACGCCGCACGTTTCCTCAACCTGCATCCTAAGACCGTACTCCGTAAAGCTCGTGAGGGCTCGCTTCCCGCGCATCCGGTTGGGACATGTCGGAAGCGCTGGCATTTCTATCTCTCGGAGCTAGACCATTGGCTTCGTTCTCAGGTAATCTCAGGCAGCCACCCGCGTCGCCAACCCCAAGGAGATTACATTGGCTAAGCGAACGCGGTATCAGTACGGTAGTGTTGAGATCAACAAACGCGTAACAGGACCGGACGTATGGCTCTATCGTTGGTGGGAACCGACTTCAGACGGTCGCAGGACACGAAGGGGTTTCACCGTCGGAACCGTCGAAAAGTACAAGACGGAGGCCCATGCCTTGAAAGCAGCAGAAGGCATGCGGCTGATGATCAACGATGGGATGTTGCGCCGAGATCCGGTTCTCTTCTGTGGCATCCTCGACCGTTTCCTTCTCGATCAGAAACAGGAAGAGGAAGCCGAACAAATCACTCACAATACTCTAGCCTCCTACCGAAGTATGATTTGCCAACACATCCGACCCAAGTGGGGCGACGCCTATCTCGAAGACGTTCGGCCCGCTTTGGTACAGGATTGGCTTCGCAAGCTCGTCCTCTCGCCCAAGTACAAGGGCCACATTCGGTCCCTGATGTATCGTCTTTTCGACAAAGCGATGCTTTGGGAATTGCTGAATGTGGAACGAAACCCCATGGACTTGGTCGAAGTGAAGGGCATCAGCAAGCGCAAGAAACGTCCTCGCGTCCTTCAGGTAAAGGATGCTTGGCAAATACTCGACGCAATGGTTCAGCCTTTTCGAACCATCGTGCTAATTGGCCTGTGTTTCGGTTTGCGAATCAGCGAAATCCTGGGTTTGCGATGGACGGATTTCGATTTCAAGCGATCGGTGGTTCTGATTCAACGATCAGCGGTCGGGAAGCGGCTCAACAAATTGAAGACGGAGTATTCGCAGGACGAGGTTCCAATCGAACGGGGCTTCATCCTCGAACTCAGGAAATGGCAAGCGCTCTGTCTCGATACCGAAGAGCGATGGCTTTTCCCGAGCCCGGTGACGGGTCGACCGTATCATGCCGACTCGATTCGTGACGACTACCTGGTTCCTACAGGTCTGAAATTGGGACTTGGCAGGATCGGGTTTCACACGTTCCGTCACACATATCGTGCTTGGCTGGACGAGACCGGAGCACCCGTGGGCGTACAGCAGAAACTCATGCGACACGCGCACGTCTCAACCACAATGGACCAGTACGGAAATGCCTCGGCCTTGGCCAAGCGCAAAGCCAATCGGCCCATCGTGCAACGCCTCTTGCAAAGGCCTGCCAATCAAGAGGTCTCCATTCAATAAATAAGGGGAACTGTGTGGCAGTTCCCCTTATTGGACAGTTTTGGACAGTTGCTGCAAGTGCCCAATTGCCCGTAACTCTATGATTGCGTTGGTTGCGGGGGGTGGATTTGAACCACCGACCTTTGGGTTATGAGTTCAAAGGGAAACTGATACCAAACAACTTACAAGCGCACGGATGACACCTAAGCGACTGTAAGGAACTGCTAGGAACACACCGTAGTCCCCAATTTAGTCCCCAGTCCCCAATCAGTCTCTGGTTGGTTTGAGCCCTCCATTCTCAGGCTGGGTTAATGTCGTAGTTTGAACGAGTGTTTCTTTTCACTACTTCGCGATTCTCCTTCTACCCTCGGCAGAATAAGCCTTCTGTTTTGCAGTGCGACCGGATGCGTGACGCTTTCTATGACCCCTGGCGTGGACAATAGTGGATTTAGAAGGGCCGACAGCGGCAGCAAACGCAGCGGGATTCAATGCGGTCAGCACAGCGGCTGGATTCCTATCAATGACAGTGAGCAACGTGCGAGCCGGCGCTTCGGGGGTCCTCCGCCCGCCCTCCCAGTGCTTGATGGCATCCAGGCTAAACCCAAACGTGTCAGAGAATCTGGCTTGTGTCATGCCAAGTCGATTGCGGATCGCTTTCACGTCAACCTCCTGGGGCACATGCGCCCTGAATCCTTCTTGCTTCCCAGCAAGAAAAGCTTCAACGTCGTTAAGGCCATCCATCATCTGCTCGAATTGCGTTTTCATGCTACCTCCCGTAGGTCTCGAAAATACTATTGGCGCGCTTCTTCAGCGCGTTGCGTTCCGCCATCGACAGGTTTTCTTTCTCATTCTTCGGAAAAACCGTGATCAGAAAAACCGGAAACCTTTCGCTGCGCCAGATATACACAACGCGTGCCCCGCCACTTTTCCCCATTCCTTTGCGTGCCACCCGGACCTTTCGAAATCCGCCAGTTCCGCGGATCAGGTCTCCACATTCCGGGTCAGCCGCTACAAGTGCCACGATGTCCGCACGCTCCTCCTCGCTAAAGAGCTTGTTGGCAATGGCGAGGTAAGTGGGCGTCTCGACGACCGTCTGCACAATTCCTTTGTACTCCATTGGACACCATCAGTCAAGCACCATTGTGTGCCATTGGACATCAACGACGAGTCTTCCTGGCCAACTTCGATTCGGTCGGATTTCAGTTTCCGAATTGGAGGTGCTCCAGTACCGGGCCAAGAGCAGGGGGAGGAAGGTAGCTCAGGGCAACCATGACGATCAAACACGTTGCGAGCAATAGCGCAAACACGAAGGAGTGCGTCGGAAGAGTTTCCGAGGAGTAGGACCTGTTCTTGGGCCGAACTTTACGAATTCTTTATAAACCTTTTATGCCAATTTTACGGAGATTGCTTTTCAATAAAGAGTAAGAGATTGGCTCAGTACGAACTGGTGGAGTTCATCATGGTCTTAACGGTCTTCTTGGCGATACTGTGTGCGCTCGGCGTCGCATTCTACATGAAGTTCGTGTGTGCCCTGTGCAAGGAGTGTGCACGCCGTCGAGTTTGTTTTCTCGTATGCTTAAGGACTCACCACCCCGAGCACGAAATTCCGGAAGAGCGCGTATTGGATGGTTCCATCCCAAGGGCTGCTTGACACGGATTCCTTGCTGCGAATAATGCAAAAGTGACTTCGCAAAGCGGGCTTCCCTCCGACTCGCGCTGTTCATAGAATCGCGGGGAGGTAACATAGTTAGCCCCGTGCTGCACTAGCTCTCCCCGCTTTTTCTTGCCCACTACCCGTCATTGCCGTATTCTCCCAGCAGATTGCGACCGGCCCCGTGATTAAGCGGCTCCCACTTCTATTCCGCCACGTTATGTACAACCTGCGAGGCGGCTTTCTCGTCCGCCCGCTGGCGATCACACTCGTATTGGGTTTCGTGGGAGCAGCTTTATCGGAATTGGAAGAGGTCATTCCGGGCTTCAGCGAGTGGGTGCCAAAGGCGCTGTTTCCAACTCACACCGATCCGCAGGTGGCGCAGGTCATTCTGGGTGGCATCGCCGGCTCGACGATGACCGTCGTTTCCATCGTTTTTGCGATTCTGCTGATGACCCTAACGCTCGCTTCCATGCAATTCTCGCCCAGGATTCTCACGGGCTTTGTGCGGGATCGGGTGACGCAATGGACACTCGGCGTATTTCTTGGGACGTTTTCCTACTGCATGGCGGCCTTGCCTGCTGCGCGCTCTTTTCCTTATCCGTTCTCGCCAGTGGCGACCGTCCTAGGCGCAATGGTCCTGGCGTTTGCTTGTGTCTGTTTGCTATTGTTCTTTATCCACCACATATCTCAAGCCATCAGCGTCAACAATATCGTGGATCGGATTGCCTCCGAGACCGAATTCATTATTGACGATCTAATGCCTAGACCCCTGCGCCAGCCCCGCCTTGGAGGTACTTATCCTGTCAGCCCAACCACCTGGGCGCCAGCTCTGTTGAACGAAACGTCCGGATATATCCGATACGTGGACAGAGTCAGACTTGTAGACTTGACGAAAAGCCATCACGTGCAGGTGCATGTTTTTCGGCGCGTTGGCCAGTTTGTTCCGGCTGGGGTCCCATTGTTGCTTGCATCGAAGCCGGAAAGGGTTTCTGGGGAAGCCGGCGAGCAATTTCGTGCCGCTTTTGACATTGGCGCTGCCAGGACTTTGCAGCTGGATGTCGAATTCGGCGTTCTGCAAATTGTGGACATTGCTTTAAGGGCCATCTCTCCTGCAGTAAATGACCCTACGAGCGCAATCAGCTGCATCGACCAGTTGAGCCGTATCTTGATCCGTTTTGCCGCGCGGGAACCCGCCGACCAGCTACTCTTCGATCCGCCTGGAGTAGTCCGAGTAAGCATCCCATGGATCGGCTTTGAACGGTTGCTCAATTCTGCGTTCGATCAGATTCGGCTCTATGCAAAAGGAGATGTTGCTGTGAGCTTGAGGCTTTTGCGAGCTCTCGCTGATGTGGCTTCCACCACACAAAACTCCGAATATAGAAAATCGCTGGCCGAGATGACGACGCGTGTGCTCGATGGTTGTGCCGAGAGGCTTACGGAACAAGAACTAGGTGAACTACGTGTTCGGGCGAGAGAAATGGAGTCGTTAGAGGGCCTTCCATTGCGAAAGGTCCATTCCGGATTCGGAGCTGTCTGCGAGACATGAGGCTAGAGGCAGACGTATAAACCGGAATTCGTGCCAGCACACATGTCGCGGTGCAAGGGTGCAAGAGGGCTTTACATACAAAATCAGAAATCAAGTCTCAAAATGGCTATGCGGTCGGCAAGGAGAAATGGAAGACTGAACCTCGGCCGAGTTGACTGATAACTTCGATTTTTCCTCCATGTAGTTCCACGATGGCTTTCGCGATCGGAAGGCCCATGCCGGTGCCCGGCATCAACATCCGTTGGTCTCGTCCCCGATAGAATTTCTCGAAAATCATTTCTTGTTCCATCTCGTCGATGCCGGGGCCCTGGTCTGCCACACTGGTGATTACTTCGGAGCCCTGTAATTCAGCGCTGATGTGAATAGGTGCATTTGCTGGAGAATACTTTCCCGCGTTGTCGAGGAGCTGAGAAATCACTTCGGTGATTCGTTCCAGATCCATGCGCACAAGCGGAAGTTCAGGAAAGATGGAGATCAGGACTGGATGATTTCGTAATGCTGGCTGAGAGTTCTTGATGGCTGTATCCACAGCTTCCCGCAACGGGTGTGCTCCGAATTGAAAATGAAGCTGATGTGCGTCTAGTTGGGCGACTTCGCCAGCTTCGCCGACCAGTCGGTTAAGCCGGTCACTTTCTTCATTGATCACCTGCAGCAAATCCGTACGTTGCGGTTTATCGAGGCTGGCTTCAGAGAGAAGCGTTTCCGCCGATGCTTTGATAGAAGTTAACGGAGTTCGGAATTCGTGAGTTACGGAATCCAACAGAACCGACCGCAGGCGATCGCTCTCGCGAGCCGCTTCACTTTTCGTGAGTTTTTCCACGGTGTTGGCACGCTCGATAGCGATTGCAACAAGGCTGCCAATTGCTTCCAGGCTTTCGCGCGACAGATCGCATCCAGCCAGTCCAAGCGCGCCGACGGATCTCACCCCCATCCGGACGGGCATAAAGCAGACCCTCTGTTGGCGGTCGAGGACCGGCTCTCCCCGATCACTGATTGATTTGAGCTGGTCGGTGGGAAATAGAGTCCGGCTCCGATCATCCAGGAAGTAAGCTTCCTGCTTACCTTCGAGAAATAGGGCTGTACCGCTGACATCGAAGGAGTCTGCGATGTGTTTCGGAATGATGTTCAGCAACTCGAAGACGTTCTCGCTAAGCCATAACTGTTGACTAAAGGCGTACAGCCGTTCCACTTCCCGCCTACGCTGGTCTGCGTATGCTGTGCCCCGGCGTGCCCGCTCGGCAAGTTGACTGGCGACCCCTGCGGTGGCTAGAAAGGCAAACAGCGCAATCCAGTTTTGCGGGTCGGCGATTGTGAACCTAAAGAAGGGTGGCAAGAAAAAGAAATTGTAAGCCGCCGTCGCGAGAATGGCGGTGAAGGTGGCGTAGCGTAAGCCCCAGAACGTAGAGATGAGCAAGACCGCGAGCAGGAAACTGAACCCAACTGTAGTGGGATTGACGTGTAGCAGCCGGAAGAACACCACCACGATGCCCGCCACGATCAGCACACATGTGATCAGGCGCAGGGCCGGATTGTGAAACGATCGCTTCACGTGCACGACTCTCGTCGATTAGACTTCTGAACGGTTACGAGGATAATACAGGAGCATGCCGAAGACACCTGAGCAGTGGCTTGAGGAAACCGCGCCACGGAGGAAAGAATCCGTCTTCAAACTTTTCCTAGGCTATGCGCCTGGGGTGGGAAAGACCTTCAACATGCTGAGTGAAGGCATTCGGCGCCATAGTCGCGGCGAGGACGTAGTAATCGGCGTCGTGGAAACCCACGGTCGAACAGGAATCGCGGAGTTGGCGACGAAATTGGAGACTGTTCCACGAAAGATGATCGAGTATCGAGGCACCACCTTTGAGGAAATGGATTTGGATGCCATTCTCGCGCGAAAGCCGCGAGTGGTGCTGGTCGACGAACTAGCACACACGAACATAGACGGTTCCAAGCATGGGAAGCGGTACCAGGATGTGATGGACCTGGTTGATGCAGGTATCGATGTGCTGTCAACGATGAATGTGCAGCACATCGAGAGTTTGCTTCCCACTGTTCTTAACATCACGGGAGTTCAGGTCCGGGAAGCTGTACCCGACTGGGTCATGCAAAAAGTCAACGAGATCGTGCTCGCGGACCTGACGCCCGAAGCTCTCCAGACCCGGATGCGCCGTGGCGATATCTATCCCCTGGACCGTGCGGAAAAAGCTCTTGGTCACTTCTTTCGGCCTGGCAATCTCATCGCCCTTCGCGAATTGGCGTTACAACAAGTAACGAGTGCTGTGGATCGAAGTCTCGAAACATATTTGGAGCATCAGGGTGTCAGCAAGAATCTCAGCTTGCGAGAAAAAATTGCGGTCTGTGTAAGCTCCAGTCCCGCCGCCCAATATTTAATAGCGCGTGCGGGACGCATGGCGCAGCGGATCGACGCGGAGTTGTATGTCCTGTACATTGATGTCGGCGCGGATGATGATCCGGAGGATCAACGTAGCCTCGCCCAAAACTTGCGGTTCGCTGACAATCTGGGCGCCAAGTTGATAAGAAGCAGGGGAAAGAAGGTGGCCGAGGAAGTCGCCAGAGTCGTAAGAGAGAATCACATCACCCAGGTTGTATTCGGACGTTCCGCACAGACAGGGTGGAAGCGGTATCTTTATCTTTCCGCGATACATCGATTTCTTCGCGATGCGCCGCCTGTCGATGTTCATATTGTTACGCAGGAAATGAAATGACGCCGGTGGTCACTCAGGATGCCAAACGAAACATCTTAGTAGTGGACGACGAGCCGCAGATCACTCGCGTGCTCAAGACGACCTTGTCTGCCCACGGGTACAGCATTCGATCCGCCGGCGACGGCGTGCAAGCATTAGAAGAAATGAAGAACTGGTCGCCGGATCTGATCATCACCGATTTGCGAATGCCCAACATGGAGGGTCTGGAACTGTGCCGCAGAGTTCGGGCGCAATCGCGAATTCCGATTATTGTCTTGTCAGTTAAGGGTGAAGAGACAATCAAGGTGGAAGCTCTCGACGCAGGCGCGGACGACTACGTCACGAAACCGTTTAGCATTAACGAACTGTTGGCCCGAGTGCGCGCCGCACTTCGCAGAAACTCCGCCGTCGAGGAAGCGGAAATTTCGCTGATTGAGGTTGGCGATTTCCGCATTGATGTTCCCGGGCGCAGAGTCGAGGTGCGAAATCAAGAGGTCCGCCTGACTCCGAAGGAGTTCGATGTCCTCGTGTACCTCGCCAGACACCCTGACAAGGTCGTTACCCACCGCGCTCTGCTTGCGGCCGTATGGGGACCGAATAGCGTGGAACAAACGGAATATCTACGGGTATGCGTCGGCCATCTACGAAAAAAGATCGAACCCGAGGAATCGGTTCCGCGTTACATCCTGACGGAACCATGGGTCGGGTACCGGTTCAATCCTGGCGAATGAGTTTCTCTGTCCCACTGGCCTGATTGTGAATCTCTCGGGCTCCCCTCATCGCGATAGTGAACATTCGTTTATGAACTCTTTATGAACCTTTTACTCAAACTTTACGGCCTTTCGTATCCAATAGTTGCAGCGATTCCGAAATGTAGCAGGGAATCGCGCAGAGACCGAAAATGTTCATCCCTTCCGTTATCACGATGCTTTGTGTGGGAGGCGTGACCTTTTACCTGCGATTCCTTGTCGCTCTCTGCAAAGAATGGAAACCACGCCGGCGCCGGACCCATAAGGAGTCACGACTTTTGCAGAAAATGCCGAAAGTAGATCAGCAGTCGTCAAAATCCCATCCTTCGGTTGCCGCTCTGCAGATCTCAGAAATCCGGCTAAACACCAGCTCTCACGAGTTCAGGAGGTACCGAACCTAATGTCAATCCAAGAAGTAGTACCCGAGCAACTAGCAGAATTGTTTCATCACTATCATCAAGCGCTCGCTCCAGAGTCCCGGTCTCTGAGCAAGCCGCCTTGCGAAACCTGGAACGACGTCCCAGAGCCGGAACGGCACCGACTGGTAGCCGCTGCTCGTCTGGCCCTGCTGGAACTGGCAACAACTGCGCGCGAGCAGGAAGAGTCAAAGCGATATTTTGCGAAGGCAGGGGAAGCCGAGTGGGGCTGCTGAGTCCTGATCGAAATGCAGCAAGTTCCTCGCCAGGGAGATCAGTATGGCTGGAATCTGGAGTTTACGAAAAGTGTTTACGAAGAGTGCGACAAAACCAGCACACGTTGACGCTCCCTCCTCGTCAGCAATGATCGAAATCGGCGATTTCGTTATCAACACGATCGAACGCACGGCCGCTGTGCAAGGCGAGAACCTGAGATTGACCTCGGAGGAGTTCGATGTTCTCGTCTTCCTGACGACTCACCCACAGCGTTGCGTCACGCCACGTACGGTACTGGCAACCAATTGGACCGACGATGACCATCATCAGACGGAGTTCCTTAAGGCATTGTTGAGTCTCCGAAGAAAGCTCGAAGCCGTCGCCGGTGGCAAGCAATATCTCAGAACCGAACCATGGGTCATCTATAGGTTCGAGCCCCGGTCATCGTTTGCGGCATAGCTCTGGCATGCATCCACAGAGCTCTTCATTCGTCTTTATGAATTCTTTACGAGTTTTGTAGGACACTTTATGCGCAGTGAGTTTGAGTAGGTGCCTGGTGCCGAGATTGCTGAAGTTTCGTAGTTTACGCATCGGATTTGGGAGAGTGTTATGCAAGACATTCTTTGGATAGCGGTTACGATTGCGTTCTTCGCCGTGGGAATCGCATATGTCCATTTCTGTGAACGAGTGAAGTGAGGAACGAACTATGAGCCTCGAATCGATGATCATGCTTGCCGTCAGTGTGCTGACGACGATCTACCTGGTTTACGCACTGCTGCGGCCGGAGAAATTCTGATATGACAGCAAATGGTTGGTTCCAGATTCTGCTGTTTCTGTTGTTGATCTTCCTCGTCGCGAAGCCGATGGGGATCTTCATGGTTCGCGTGTTCAATCGGGAGAAGACATTCATGGATCCGGTGTTGAGGCCAATCGAGCGGCTTCTCTACCATGTCACCGGAGTGGACGAAAATCATGAGATGCGGTGGACAGAATATGCGATATCGGTGCTTCTGTTCAGCATGGCATCCATGGTGCTGCTCTATCTCATACAGCGCCTGCAGGGATTCTTACCATTCAATCCGCAAAAATTCGGCGCAGTGACGCCGCCACACCTCGCGTTCAACACTGCAGCCTCGTTTACTACGAATACGAATTGGCAAGTCTACGCGGGTGAAACGACCATGAGTTATTTCACCCAAATGGCAGGGCTTGCCTATCACAACTTTGTTTCTGCGGCCGCCGGCATTGCACTGGCGATTGCATTTATCCGCGGCATCGCTCGCCGCCAAATGCAGACGATTGGAAATTTTTGGGTTGACCTGGTCCGTTCATCGCTGTGGGTACTGTTGCCATTCTGTATCGTCGGCGCCCTCATTCTGGTGTCCCAAGGTGTTGTTCAGAACCTGAGGCCATATGACACGGCGAAGCTTGTCGAGCCGATGCAGGTGCAGAAGGTCGGTCAAGATGGCAAGCCGATGTTTGACGGCCAGGGCAAGCCCGTGATGGATACCGTGACGGATCAAACCATCGCACAGGGTCCGGTCGCTTCGCAGGAGATCATCAAGGAGTTCGGAACGAATGGCGGTGGCTTCTTCAACGCCAACAGCGCGCATCCTTTCGAGAACCCAACACCGCTGACCAACCTGATTGAAATGTTCGCGATCTTCACAATCGGCAGTGGTCTCACCTACACACTGGGACGAATGACGGGTTCGCAACGCCACGGCTGGGCGGTATGGGCCGCAATGGCAATTTTATTTTTGGCTGGCGTCACGGTTGCGTACTGGGCGGAAGCTCGTGGAAATCCGCTGCTGGCTGGAACGAATCAACATGTGACTGCCACGCAACCTGGCGGGAACATGGAAGGCAAGGAAGTTCGTTTTGGAATGGCTGCCAGCACGCTATTCGCTACTGTCACTACGGATGCTAGCTGCGGAGCAATTAACGGCTGGCATGACTCGTTCACGCCTCTCGGCGGACTGGTTCCGCTTGCCAACATCATGATGAGCGAAGTGATCTTCGGTGGTGTTGGTTCAGGACTCTACGGGATGCTGGTCGATGTGATCCTTGCCGTCTTCATTGCCGGCCTGATGGTAGGACGAACACCAGAATATCTTGGTAAGAAGATTGAAGCCTACGACGTCAAGATGGCGATGTTGTTCGTCCTCATCTTCCCGCTCGTGATTTTGGGTTTTACCGCAATTTCAGTGGTGCATCCGTATGGTACTGCCGGGATCCTAAATCCGGGTCCTCACGGATTTAGCGAAATCCTTTACGCCTTCACCTCGGGTGCTGGCAACAATGGATCGGCTTTTGGAGGATTAACCGCGAACACCGCCTGGTACGACACAACTATCGGCGTAACCATGCTGCTGGGCCGGTTCTTCATGATCATTCCGATGTTGGCCATCGCCGGCAACCTTGCGGGCAAGAAATATGTGCCGCCTTCGTTAGGCACCTTTCCCGTGACGACGCCATTGTTTACGCTGCTCCTGATTGGCGTGATCTTGATCGTCGGCGCCCTGACATTTTTCCCGGCATTGAGCCTTGGCCCCATCCTTGAGCACTTGCTCATGGCTGCCGGCAAGACGTTCTAAAGGAATCTGATATGGCTATGACAACGCAACCAGCAACGCTGCCGTCCGTTCAATCAGTGAGGCTCGGACACTCGCCGATGAAACCTCGAAAAAAGGCAGTCTGGGAATGGAAGATCGTTCGCCGCGCCATTCTCGACGCTTTTCTCAAGCTTAATCCGCGAAAAATGATGGGCAATCCCGTCATGTTCGTGGTCGAGATCGGGAGCGTGATTACGACGGCGCTGCTATTCAAGGGTGGCGCAGCTTTCAAGTTCAACCTGCAGATCACATGCTGGCTGTGGTTCACGGTGCTGTTTGCGAATTTCGCCGAAGCCATGGCGGAAGGCCGCGGCAAAGCCCAGGCAGACACGCTTCGGAAAGCTCGCTCCGAGACGATCGCCAATCGGATCGTCGGGGGCGATGGCCGTGTCGAGCAGGTGGCAAGTTCGAAGTTAAAAGCGGGTGATCTGGTGTTCGTTTCGGCCGGAGAGTTCATTCCATCGGACGGCGAAATCATCGAAGGCGTCGCGTCCGTGGACGAATCAGCCATTACGGGCGAATCGGCTCCTGTCATTCGCGAAGCCGGAGGCGATCGCTCGGCGGTGACGGGCGGCACTCGCGTATTGTCGGACCGAATCAAGGTGAAAATCACTTCCAACCCTGGTGAGACTTTTCTTGACCGCATGATCGCTTTGGTGGAAGGTGCCGAACGTCAGAAGACCCCGAACGAGATTGCACTCAACATCTTGCTGGCCGGGTTGACGATCATCTTTCTCCTAGCGGTTGTGACCCTGCAACCGTTCGCTATTTACTCCGGTGCACCACAAACCGTGTTTGTCTTGGTGTCGTTGCTCGTGTGCTTGATCCCCACCACCATTGGCGGACTGCTCTCAGCAATCGGCATCGCGGGCATGGACCGCTTGGTGCAGCACAATGTGCTCGCCATGTCGGGCCGGGCAGTGGAGGCCTCGGGCGACGTCAACACACTCCTACTGGACAAGACGGGAACGATTACGCTAGGAAATCGCCAGGCGTCTCGATTCGTTCCTGCTCCCGGAGTATCCGAACAAGAGTTGGCAGACGCAGCTCAGCTCTCGTCTCTCGCCGACGAAACCCCGGAAGGACGATCCATCGTTGTTCTCGCCAAAGAAAAATACGGCTTACGTGGACGAGAACTAGGGTCCCACGATACCCACTTCGTGCCTTTCAGTGCCCAAACCCGAATGTCTGGCGTAGATTTCAATGGTTTTGAGATTCGCAAGGGAGCAACCGATGCTATTGCGAAGTACCTGGCTCAGAACGGAATCAATCTACCAAGCGACGTGAAAACCACGGTGGAAGAGATCTCGCACTCTGGAGGTACTCCCTTAGTAGTGGCAGAGAAGAACCGAGGCGCGCTCGGTGTCATTGAACTGAAAGACATCGTTAAGGGAGGAATGAGAGAACGATTTGACCAGTTACGGGCCATCGGAATTCGGACCGTCATGATTACCGGCGACAACCCACTGACGGCGGCTGCGATCGCGCGCGAGGCCGGTGTGGACGATTTTCTCGCCCAGGCGACTCCGCAAGACAAGATGGACTTGATCAAGAAGGAGCAAGCGGACGGCAAGCTGGTGGCGATGACCGGCGACGGCACCAATGATGCACCGGCACTGGCGCAAGCCGACGTCGGAGTCGCGATGAATACCGGCACCCAGGCTGCCAAAGAAGCCGGCAACATGGTGGACCTTGACTCGAACCCCACCAAGCTCATTGAAATCGTCGAAATCGGCAAACAGTTTTTGATGACCCGCGGCGCACTGACGACTTTTTCCATCGCAAACGATGTCGCGAAATACTTCGCCATCATCCCAGCAATGTTCGCCGGAACGTTTCCCGTACTGAACGCCTTGAACATCATGCATCTGAAGACACCCGAGTCCGCCATTTTGTCGGCAGTGATCTTCAACGCGTTGATCATCGTTGCGTTGATCCCGCTGGCCCTACGCGGGGTCAAGTACCGGCCCATGGCGGCCGCTTTGCTGTTACGCAACAATCTGTGGATTTACGGCGTGGGTGGAATCATCGTCCCCTTCATCGGAATCAAGATTATCGACATCCTGATTACACACATGGGCCTTGCATAAGAGGAATTGACAATGAAAAAGAACCTGATTACCGCAGTGCTAATGACCGTCGCGACGACGATTCTGCTGGGAATCATCTACCCTCTGGTCGTGACCGGGCTCGCTCAGGTCCTGTTTCCGAAACAAGCGAATGGGCAACTCATTCACAAGGACGGCAAGATTGTGGGATCCAGCATTATCGGGCAAGGCTTTTCCGGTGCAGGATATTTTCATTCCCGGCCCTCCAGTGCAGGAAACGGCTATGACGCAGCCAATAGCAATGGCTCACAATTCGGTCCCACAAATCAGAAGCTTATCGATCGCGTGAAGGGCGACGTCGCGACCGCGCAGGCGGACAATCCAAGCGCACTCGTACCGATCGATCTGGTGACCGCATCGGCATCCGGCCTTGATCCACACATCACGCCGGCCGCTGCCGAGTTCCAACTATCTCGCGTCGCAAAGGAACGCGGCACAACTGTCGATCGCCTGCGGGTTCTCGTTGATCATCACACGGAAGGTCGACAACTTGGTTTTCTGGGCGAAGCTCGAGTCAATGTCTTAGAGCTGAATCTGGATCTAGACCATCAGTTCCCTGCAAACAAACAAGCCAGGGTTCACTGAAACCAGAGGACAAACCTGAACTTCCCCAACCGCTCTACTATCTAGCAAATTTGAAGAACATCGAAAAACGGGAGCTTCCACGCTCGTGCCTTCTGGGCGGAGTGCAAAAATCCGCCCGGGATGAAGTCCTTTTCTAGCTACAAGACTAAACCCCACCCCGACCCGCTCATGGCCGAAGCGTCCCTGCGATCGGCATCTCTACATCCTGCCCACTCCTGTTTTCAAATCCTTCCGATAAGAAATATCTATTGGACGCCCCCGAAGGCCTACGTTTACTTTCGCGCATTGCAGGAATTCGTCATCGCTGTGGGTAGAGAGGTCAATACAACATTCATGAGTGCACAGATGTCGGATTCCATAGGTCCATTCTCGTGGTCGGTATGAACCAATGGGCAGTTGAGTTGCCACGGCATAGCGCATACGTGGTGCATGCCAATAAAACTCCAATTGCGAGGAGCAAGAGAGAATTGGCTGCCACTGCGATGGTAATCGTGCACCTCGGTTCATCAGTCATAGCATTTATCGGCCTACTCGGTGGGTTGTTCGCGCTAGGGACTTATCCAATCGGCGGAGTATTGCTGACGCTCGGGGCGATGGCCCTGCTGCTTTACAGTGTCGCCGTTTTGTGCGGAGCTCATTCGCCGTCGTGGCACTAGCCGACCTAGTGCTGTTAGCAATCCGGTTCAGATTGGGGAGAGCAGAAGATTCAGTCTTGACTAGTGTCAACCGATACCAACGGCCTAGATAGGGTGAAAATGCACCAATCATTCAAGGGAGCAGGACAAATGACAAAGGGAGCAGAGAGTCGATCTCTGCGTCGATCGTATCCAAAATCGGTCGTAGTCGTTCTAACGCTCGGCGTGTTATTTGGGTTGGCAGCGCCGGGTTTTGCTGATGACGGGCCGAAGCCAGACCCTGCTGGCGTCGCCACGGGAGACAAGACGGCGGTCGTCGACGCGGCCGGTAATCCATTTGTCGTGACCGAGCCTACGGATAAGGCGTCACCGGACTATGCAGCGAATAAGAAAGCATTTGACGAGTACCAGGCTCAAGCCGCAAAAGAGCCCTTGGCGATGAAGCTCGCCGACGGCGTCGGCCACGTTCGCGTCGCGACTAATTTTGCCTGGACTCTCAACACAGGGTATCTCGTCTTGTTCATGCAGGCCGGATTCGCACTTCTCACCTGTGGTCTGGTCCGCAAGAAAAATGCCGCGCACTTGATGATGTTGAATTTTGCGGCATATGTATTCGCCTTTCTTGCCTATTACGCAGTCGGATATGCGTTCCAGTTCGGTGCGGTTGCGATCAACGCGGCACCCAGCAACTTGGGCGGAACGCCAACTCTAAATCATTTCCTCGTCGGCCATGGCCAATGGGGGTTCGTAGGTGGAAAGGGTTTCTTTCTCGTTGGGCCCGCATATGATGCGGGCAGCAATTGTTTTGCTCTATTCGAAGTGGTGTTCATGGAAACAGCCGGCTACATCATTGTCGGCGCGATCTGTGAGCGAATTTCCTTTTGGGCGTTTCTGCTATGCGAGCTGTTCATGGGCAGCATTCTCTATCCGATTTCCGGTTGCTGGACATGGGGCGGTGGCTGGCTGTCGCAACTTGGTTCTTCGATGAATCTCGGTCACGGGTATGTCGACTTTGCCGGCTCGACCGTGGTTCATGCGGTCGGTGGATTTGCCGCCATGGCTCTCGCAATCGTCCTCGGACCTCGCCTGGGGAAATTTGGGCCGGGAGGAAAGATCCGTGTCTTCCCCGCTCACAACATCGTCTACGTAGTGACGGGAACATTTCTACTACTTTTCGGTTGGATGGGATTCAATCCCGGGTCCACACTCGGTGCAACTGATCTGCGTATCTCCGTGGTTGCGGTGAACACGAATCTCGCCGCAGTTGCGGGTTCGGCAGCAGCGATGTTGATCTGGTATTTCCTCTTTGGTAAGCCCGATGTGACCATGGCTTGTAACGGAATGCTGGCGGGGCTGGTTGCGATCACAGCGCCGTGTGCTTTCGTTTCTCCAACATCTTCCGTGATCATAGGCATCGTCGCTGGCAGCCTCGTCTGCGGAGGTGTTCTTTTCAACGAGCGGGTCCTCAAGATCGACGACCCATGCGGTGCCATTTCCGTACACGGTTATTGTGGCTGGCTGGGAGCGGTCTGCGTAGGCATTTTTGCCGATGGAACGTACGGTGCCGGATGGAACGGCATTGGGGCGACCACTTATCTAAGTCATGCTGGTCAAGGAGTAACAGGCCTCCTTCACGGTGACGCCAGGCAATTCTGGTGTCAGCTCATGGGGGCGACACTGTATGCGGTATGGGCATTCGGCGCAACATTCGCCGTGTTCAAGCTCGTAAACAAGGCGAAGAGTATGCGCGTTTCTCCGGAATCTGAAGAGGAGGGCTTGGACGTCCCAGAATTTGGAATGCCGGGTTATCCGGAAGATGCGGTGGTGACAGGTTCCTATTGAGGCGATCAATTTCATGCGATTTTTAGACCAAATACCTCTTCTCTCTGGAAGAGTTTTTCTGCTCCTTCTCGCGGCCGCGATTTTGGAAGTATTGGGAGACTCTTTTTTCCAGACAGCCTTGCATCGTTCCTCTGGTGTCTGGCGCTGGATTTGGATGATTGGAGGCGCGGTAACGCTTTCTGCTTATGGGTTGACGGTGAATCTACCGACCTGGGACTTCGGGAGGCTGCTTGGTGTCTATGTCGTGTTTTTCTTCGTCGTCGCGCAGGTAGTCGCCAAAATCAGATTTCAGCAGCCCACCACTCCGCCCGTTTTGGCGGGCGGTTTGTTGATCATCGCAGGCGGTTTGATCATTTCCTTTTGGAAAGGATGAGAGTGTCCCGGGCGAGGCAAGAACGATCGGATTCACCGTTTTTTCTCAATGTGGCTGCTTCCGCCGGCGTCGGCTGCGCTGCCGTCGCCTTGACGACCTATGTCTGCTTTTACTTTCATCTGAATCTCACCATCACCAGCTTTCTTTACTTGATCATCGTTGTGCTCCAGTCGTTGCGCGGCAGTTTCGCTTCGTCTGCGGTGGTCTCAGTGCTGACAGTTGCTTGTCTGGATTTCTTCTTTACTGAACCGCGTTTCTCTTTCGAAGTAACGAACTCCCTGGATATTCTGGCGTTAGTTTCGTATCTGATTACGAGCTTGGTCATCACGCAACTAACGACCCGTGCGGCAGCTGCGAAGGCAGAAGTATTCCGGACGGCAGTACTCGACGCACTGGCGCACGAGTTCAAGACTCCACTCGCCACGATTCTCACCGCGGCCGGGGGCCTTTGCGAGATGCAGCCGCTCTCCCCTAATCAGATGGAACTGGCTGTCTTGATCGAGTCTGAGACCTCCAGATTGAATCAACTGACCTCGCAAATTCTAAGAACGAGCCGACTGGACGGAAAGGCAGTAAAACCGCACCTGGAGCCCATCAACATCGCTGGTCTAGTCACAAAGCTTGTCAGCCACTATTCCCAACGATCGGTGGATCGCACTTTTGTCTTCTTGAACGAAGCGCTGGCCGCAGAAGTACTGGCAGACCGCGACCTGCTCGAACTTGCCGTGAAACAACTGCTCGATAATGCCTGTAAATACTCTTCCCCCGGAGCCGAGATCGAAGTGAGCATCGAAGCCAATGGCAAAGATGTAATCGTGCGAGTGTTGAATGACGGAATGGCAATACCTGCTAGGGACCGCACCCGGATTTTTGAACGCTTTTATCGTGGTGCGGAAAGCAAGGAGGTCGCACCTGGATCCGGCTTGGGACTTTACTTCGCCCACGAAATTGTCCGCGCGCATGGGGGAAGAATGGAATTGGAGACCACATCCGCAGTTTGCAGGAAAGAGACCGTTTTTCGTGTAACTTTGCCGCTTATCCAGCCTCAGTTCTTCTAATCACTTCCATGCCAAACGAACGAATCAGCACACTTCTTGTCGATGACGAAGCATCGTTTCGCAGGGCGCTAAGAACGTCGCTCTCGGCCATCGGCTATGCGACCGATGAGTCACGTAATGGTGAAGAGGCTCTTGAGGTTCTGCGTCAACGTTCCTTTGACCTGATTTTGCTCGATATCAATATGCCTGGCATCGGAGGAGTCCAGACCTGTCGCGAGATTCGCGCCCGAATGCTCGACGTCGGTGTCGTAATGGTTAGCGTTCGAGACGGAGAGAGCGATCTCGTGCAAGCGCTCGAGGCCGGAGCTGACGACTTCATCACGAAACCTGTTCGCTTCCGTGAACTTCTGGCACGCATGGGAGCCGTATTGCGGCGGATGCGGCCAGAGAATAGTGGCGAACCCGAAGTTCTTCGAGTCGGTGGATTAGAACTTGATACGAGACGCCAGGTGCTTCGCCGAAATGGGGAGCCTGTTCATCTCACTCCCACGGAATTCCACTTGCTGGCACTCCTGATGGAGAACCAGGGCTTCCCCGTGACGCACGTCAAGCTCTTACGTTCCATTTGGGGACCAGAGTACGGCTCCGAGCTTGACTATCTGCGTTCTTTTGTAAAAGCGTTACGGAAGAAGATCGAACCGAACCCTTCTGAGCCCCAATACATCATTACCGAACCTTGGGTAGGATATCGACTATGTGATCCACTCAACCAGGAGTTCGGTTCTCCGAAATCCAACTGATTCAGCCGCGTTTTGCCAATCTCCTGCGAAGACTCCATCAGCCAAAAATCCTGATCAAGGCTAGTCGAAATTTGAATGCTGTCTTCACGGTTTCTTCATGCCTTGGACCGTATTGTCTAAGCGACCCATTTTGACGTCATCGCTGCTCCGAGCTGCAATCGACGCGGCAAGGTTCCTCTTTTGAGCGACTTGGAGCTCAGCGAATCTTTACGGATTCTTATTGAACTATTTACGCAATTTTTATGACTTTACTGATGGAATCTGACAGGGCGTGCAATCAATGTCGCGACAAGCCCGCATACCCTGATGTGGAAGTAAGGGCATTCGTTCGCAGTGAAAGCATTCCAAGTCTGGAGCAGTGGGAGACCGGTACATGATGACCGTCGATATGAAATTACGCAACGCTTTTCAGCTCGCAGCGTTACCCGTCGCTTTAATTCTCAGCCTAATTGTCATTCCCAGTCTGCGCTGCAGTGCACAGGCGACACCGCCAGCGGAAGTAAGTGTGGCGGCATCGCATAATCCCAATTCAGTTGAGGGAGGTCCGGATGGCGGCGTAACGAATAGTGCTGCTACGAGAGTGGCGCCTGCGTCGACGACCGCTGATCCCGAGATATCGCCGGCGGTTGCCAAACAATTCGCGGCCATGGAGGCAGAAATCGAAGCATTGAAAGCTGAACTGAAGACCCGCACAGGGATGGCGCCGCCAGCGCCCGCGGCTCCGGAAACCGCGACGGGCGCAGCCGTGCCCGCGCCTGCAACTGCCCAGCCGGTGGCTGCACAGGCGCCGCAGGCGGGCGATACCGCAGCCAAAACCAACAAACCGGAGCCGTCCGTTCCATTTGCTTTCGCGGACTGGACCTGGCTGAACGGCACTGCCCGCAATAAAGACGCGGTGTGGGATTCGCCATTCTTTACTCCTGAAATCAGGTTCGATACGAATTTCGTGAGCAGTTTCAACCATCCCCAAGATGACACCATTGGCGGGTCGAGCGAAATCTTCCGGTCGAACGAAGTTCAAGTGGAGCAGATCAGCTTCGGCGGCGACTTCCACTGGCAGAATGTTCGTGGCCGAGTCTTGACCATGGGAGGGATGTTCGGCGTCACGACGCCAAGGAACGACGCGAGCCCCGGGCGCGGCCAATGGGATCTGCGTGGAGCGTACAAATATTTTTCTGAAGCCTACGGTGGGTACCACTTCAACGTCAACCATGGGCTCAACGTCGACGCTGGAATCTTTGTTTCGTACATCGGCCTGTTCAGCTATTACAACTTCGATAACTGGGCATATCAACCGTCCTATGTGTCGTCGAACACGCCCTGGTTTTTCAACGGGCTGCGCATTCAGTGGTTTCCTACCGAGAAGCTAAAGATTGAGCCCTGGATCATCAACGGTTGGCAATCCTATGGCAGGTTCGGCCACAAACCCGGCCTAGGCGGGCAGATTTTGTATCGTCCGAAGCCGTGGCTGGCGTTTGTCTTCAACAACTACGGCATGGGTGAAGATACATTGGGCGCCGGTAACGGTAGCCTGGGCCGCAGTCGTATTCACACCGACGACAGTGTCGAAGTCAAGTATTACGACCATCCTGAGAAAACTCTCGACAAGATGGCGTTCTCGTTTACAGGCGATCTCGGATGCGAATATGGCGGCGGCGTAGCTTGCTTTGGAGATAAAAGAGATGGATCGGGCAACATTACTGCTCACAAGCAAGCATTCCTAGGCTGGATGGCTTACAACCGCTTCTGGTTCAAGAAGGACGTGTATGGACTTACAGTCGGCGGCGGCCAGATGAACAATCCGGGCCGCTATCTGGCGCTGCTTCCACCCATCAATGGAGCGGACGCCATCTCCGGTTCGCCCTACTTTCACGCAGAACCCGGGCGACCCATTCAAAGCCTGGGATAGTTCGATCACCTTCGACTGGATGCCGAAACAGTACATCACCTTCCGCTGGGAATACGGCTATCGCCACGCAAATGTTGGCGTATTTTTCGGGTCGCGGGGGGATAACGCCTGGCGTTAACGGCGCTCCTAGCACCGTTCCAAACCCAGGCGCTGGAGCTTTGGTGGGAGACACTACGTTTGTGCCGGGGCCGTTCTTGTCCCCGACGCCGGGTCTTACCTGTGTTGCAGGAAGTACCGGTTTCTGCCCGGACCTGCGAAAGGATGAAGGAACCCTCAGACTGGCCATCATGGTCAAGTTCTAACTTCTGGCTACGATTGGAGACTGAGAACACGAGAATGTGTCGACATGAACCGGAGCGGCGTTCGACAGTTGAATCCAACTGGAGGCGTTGCTCCGTTTTCTCTTTGCTCTCTCTTTGGCCGCGCTGCTGGTTATAGTGGCCTGTAGCGGACACGCCGACCCTGCCGCGGAATCACCTCCGCCCTCCACCGTCCAGCGCGATACCGACGTCAGCTTGTTCTCGGTGGACCATCCGGAGCAGTTTCCCCTTGCTGCGGCGGTTGCGTACGCAACCGCTCCGAAACTCGTGGTGACAGGCGCGGTGGCTCCCGACATTTCCCGAAACGTGCCCGTGATCTCGCTGGCCACCGGACGCGTGGTGGCGATTCATGCGCGGTTAGGTGACACCGTGAAGAAGGGACAGTTGTTGCTGAGCATTCGCAGCGACGATGTCGCCAGCGGATTTTCCGACTACCGCAAGGCTGTGGCCGATGAGGTCCTGGCGCGCGCGCAACAGGAGCGTGCGAAGGACCTGTTTGATCACGGCGCCATGTCGATGAACGATCTTCAAGTGGCTCAGGATGCGGAAGACAAGGCCAAGGTGGATGTCGAAACCATGGCGGAGCATCTCCGCTTGCTGGGCAATGATCCCGATAAGCCGTCTGGTGTCGTGGAGGTCTACGCACCCATCGCCGGAGTGATCACCGACCAGCAGGTAACGAATGCCGCGGGAGTGCAGGCATTAGGTTCAAACCCTTTCACGATTTCAGACTTGTCCTACGTCTGGGTGGTTTGCGATGTGTACGAAAACGACCTGCCCAACGTTAGCGTTGGCGAGACGGCTGAGGTCCGGCTGAATGCGTATCCCGACAAAGTGATTACAGGGCGCATCAGCAACATCGGCGCCATTCTCGATCCCAGCATTCGGACAGCCAAGGTTCGCATCGAGGTGCCAAACCCGGGAATGATCCGCTTAGGCATGTTTGCCACCGCCACGTTCCACCGCCAGAAGAAGGAGACTTACACCGTGGTTCCGGCCAGCGCGATATTGCATATCCACGATCGCGACTGGGTATACGTGCCCGCGCCAAGCCAGAAATTCCGCCGCTTGGAGGTAGTCAGTGGAGAAGCCATGCCCAGCAACATGCAAGAGATCAAGTCGGGGCTGGCGCCGGGTCAGCAGGTGGTCGCGAACGCATTGCTCCTGGAACACACGATCGAACAGTAAAGAAGCTGGCCAAGGCGTATCCATCGGGGAAACAAGATAGACAATGATTCGCGCCCTCGTAGATTTTGCACTCAACAATCGATTCGTGGTGTTGGCGATCGCGATTTTAGCGCTCGGTTGGGGAGCCATCTCGTTTCATAATCTGCCCGTTGAAGCGTATCCCGATATCGCCGACAACTACGCCACCATCATCACGCAATGGCCGGGCAGAGCCGCCGAGGAGGTGGAACAACAGGTCACGATTCCGATCGAGATCCAGATGAATGGGATTCCTCATCTCACGCATCTTCGATCCGAATCGATTTTCGGCCTGTCCTTCGTCCTGATGATCTTCGACGACAGCTCCAACAATGACTGGAACCGGCAGAAGGTGATGGAGCGGATCGCTCAAGCTGAGTTGCCGCCAGGCCTTGAGCCCTCCATGGGGACCGACTGGAGCACGACGGGGCAGATCTATTGGTATGTGCTGAGAAGCACCAACCCTCAGATTGACGTCATGGATCTGAGGTCGATCCAGGATTGGACCGTGGTCAAGGAACTCAAGTCCGTCCCGGACATTGTGGATGTCAGCACCTTCGGAGGCACCACGCGGGAATATCAGGTGCGGGTGGATCCCAACAAGCTGGTGTCGTACGGCCTGAGCATCGGCCAGGTCGAACAGCAGCTTGCGAACAACAATATCAACGCTGGCGGTAACTTCGTGGAGACCGGCTCACAGCAGATGAACGTCCGTGCGCTCGGGCTGTTCACCAACGTAAAGGACATCGAGCAGACGGTTCTGACCACAAAGTCCGGAACGCCTCTTCGCGTCAAAGATATCGCGGAAGTAAGCCAGGGAGCGAAGGTCCGTCTGGGCCACGAAGGAAGGGCCATCCGCCGGGATAATGGCAAGATCGTGGACAACGACGATGTAATCTTCGCCCAGGTGATGATGCGCAAGGGCGCCGACTCGGGACCGACGCTGGAAAAACTTCACGCCAAAGTGGACCAGCTCAACCACGGCATTCTTCCTCCGGGCGTGAAGCTGGAGCGGATGATCGACCGCAGCGATCTGCTGGCCTTCACGCTGGATACCGTACTGCACAACCTGGGAGAAGGGATGATTCTGGTGACCATCATCCTTTTCCTGTTTCTCCTCGACACTCGCGCCGCCCTCATCGTCTCGTTGACCATACCGTTCGCTCTCTTCTTTGCTTCGATCCTGCTCGACTTGACCAAAGTTCCGGTCAACCTGCTCTCGCTGGGCGCGTTGGATTTCGGGATGGTGGTGGACGGCGCGGTGGTCATGGTCGAAAACATCGTGCGGCGCATGAGCCACCGCAGGAATGGTTCGTCGACATCCGGGCAAAATCATGACGAAGCAGACACCCGGAGAGACGATTCGCGAGGCCGCGCACGAAGTGCAGCGCCCAGTGTTCTACGCCATCCTCATCATCATCACCGCTTACATGCCCATCTTCACTCTGCAGCGAGTGGAGGGCCGGCTGTTCCGGCCGATGGCATGGACGGTCGCCTTTGCCCTGCTTGGCGCGATGACATTTTCGATCCTGGTTGTCCCAGTACTTGCGAGCGCGCTGTTTCGTAAGGGCGTCACGGAGTCGCATAACCCGGTCTTGGCTTATCTGACCGAGCGATATCGGCGCCGTCTGCGCTGGTGCGTGGAACATCGCACGATCACCGTCGGCGTCGGCGTGGTTTGTCTGTTGGTCACACTGTTTCTTGGGTTTCAGCGGAGTCATTGGCGCGGAATTTCTGCCTCACCTGGATGAAGGTTCAATCTGGGCTCGCGGCACCTTGGCGCAAAGCACAAGCCTCACCGAAGGCACGCGCTTTATGAACCAGGCGCGGCTGATTTTTGCGTCCTTCCCGGAAGTCAACCAAGTCATCTCCGAAATCGGTCGGCCGGATGACGGAACTGACACCGGGGGCTTCGGGAATACCGAATACTTCGTCGATCTCAAGCCCAAGTCGCAATGGCGGCCCGTATTTCGAGAAAACAAAGAGGAACTCATCGCCGCCATGAACCGAGAGATCTCAAAGGTGCCGGGAGCGACCTGGAATTTCTCTCAGCCAATTGAAGACAACGTCGGAGAAACCCTTACGGGTACCAAGGGCCAACTTGCCCTGAAGGTCTTCGGGAATGACTTGCAGAACACTCGAGCAGAAGGGCGACGAGATCGCCGGCATCATGCAGCGGGTTCCCGGCATCACCGACGTCAAGCTGTATCGCGACACCGGTCAGCCCAATCTCAACTTCATCATCAACCGGCAGCAAGCGGCACGTTTCGGAATCAACGTTACCGACATTCAGGATGTCGTCGAAACCGCTGTGGGCGGGAAAGCTGTGAGCCAGGTACTGCCGGCAGGTACTCCGGAGCGCTACGACGTGGTGGTGCGTTACCAGGAGCCTTATCGAAAGGATCCAAAAGCCATCAGCAACATTCGTCTGCTCTCTCCTTCCGGGGAGCGAGTCTCCCTGGCGCAGCTCACCACGATGGAGATTCGCGACGGCGCTTATGACATCTACCGGGAAGGAAACAGCCGCTACGTGAGCGTGACCTTCAACGTGCGTGGCCGGGATCTGAACAGCTCGGTGGAAGATGCGATGGCTCAGATCAGTCAGAAAGTCAAACTTCCGCCGGGCTATCACCTTGATTGGTCGGGAGAGTACGAGAGCGCAAAGCGGGCCTCGGCGCGCCTCGCGGTGATCGTGCCACTGACGGTCCTTGTCATTTTTATCTTGCTCTACACAATGTTCCGCTCGGCAAAGTGGGCGCTCCTCATTCTTACGGTTGTGACCATGGCTCCAATCGGTGGATTGCTGGCACTGCTGCTGACTGGCACGCACTTCAGCGTGTCGTCCGGCATCGGCTTCCTGGCTCTTTTCGGGGTGTCGGTCCAGACGGGAGTCATCATGCTGGAATACATCAATCAACTCCGCGCTCGCGGCTATACCGTCGTGGACGCCGCAATCGAGGGCGCAGTGCTCAGGCTTCGTCCCATCATGATGACCATGCTGGTGGCAACCTTCGGACTGGTTCCGGCTGCTCTTTCGCATGCGATTGGCTCTGATTCGCAGCGGCCATTTGCCATTGTCATTGTGGGCGGCCTAATTGCTGCGCTCGCGATGAGCCTGGTGCTGCTGCCGACTTTATATGTCTGGATCGCAAGAGACGGCGATCAACTTCCGGAACCGGAGGCGGCCCTTGAATAGTTCTGTATTGCTCCGAAGGGTCCGAGCAGGTTTGATTGCGTTCGAGCTGCTAGCGTGCGCGCTAGCCGGGACGGCATTCGGCCAGAGCGCCGGGCCAACAACAATCACGCTCGACGAAGCCATCCAGATGGCTCTCCAGCACAACCACAACATGCTGGCGGCGCGAACCACGATTCAGCAGAGCGAGGCGGATGAAAAAACGGCCAATATGCGGCCCAATCCGTCGATGTTCGCGGACTGGGAATACTTGCCGCTCGGGTCGCCGGCAAAACAGAATCCCGATGTCTATCGCGGTCAGACCATCGGCGACTATCTCCACAACAATTCAGAAGCCGACATTGGCCTCAGTTACCTGATCGAGCGCGGCAAGAAACGGCAGCACCGCTTGCAGGCCGCTAAGGACCTCACGGCGCAAACCAAGTTCGCTGGTCGCTGACAACGAACGCACGCTTACCTTCAACGTCGCCTCGCTCTTCGTCAATGTGCAGCTCGCCCAGTCGACGATCGAACTTGCGGAGAAGGATCTGAAGAGCTTCCAGAAAACGGTCGAACTCGGCGAACTGCGCTACAACAAAGGCGCAATCAGCGAGGACGATTACTTGAAGATCAAGCTGCAGCTCCTGCAGTTTGAGACTGACTATCAACAGGCCGAACTGGCGAAGGTACAGGCGCTGTCCGATCTTCGGCAGTTACTCGGCTACGAATCCGTTGCTCCTGACTACGATGTCGTCGGTGCCTTCGACTATCAACCGCTCAAGGGCAACCTCGAAGACTTTCAATTGAAAGCGCTGCAAAACCGCCCGGATTTGCGAGCCGCGCAGCAGGGCGTCATAGCCGCGCAGGAGCCAATACGAGGTGCAGAAGACAATCGCTAAGCCCGACGTCACGGTACAGGCGAACTATTCGCACGTGAATGCGATAAACGCGGTCACACTCTACGGAAACATTCCCCTTCCGATCTTCAATCGCAACCAGGGACCAGATCGAACACACGCGGATCGCCATCACCCAGGCGCAGGAACAGGAGAAGGCGGCGAACGGTCAAACCCTCACCGATGTGCGAGACGCGTATGAAGCACTGCGCGTAAGCGATCGCGTTGTTCAGTTTTACCGTCCGGCTATCTCGATGTCGCCCAAAAGGATCGCGACATCGCCGAGTATGCGTACCAACGCGGCGCGGTGAGCCTGCTCGATTTTCTGGACGCCGAGCGCAATTACCGCGCCACTCAACTCGCCTATCGCCAGGCCTTGGCTTCATACTTGGTGGCCGCGGAGCAATTGCGGCAGGCAGTGGGCACCCGCAACTTACAGTGATCGGAATTGTCTGCGATTTGCGTTGCAATTGATTTCTCTGTCGTCATCGGAGTCCGAATCAAGGAGCACTGTTCTTTGAACAAACAAGAAGTACGGAACCGCATTCAATCGCTTGGAGTGATTCCTTCGATCCGTGTGTCGACTACGGAAGATGCGCTCTTTGCAGCTGAGGCTGTGGCTCGCGGGGGAATTCCGATCATTGAAGTCACTTTAACCGTGCCGGAAGCGATCAAAGTCATCTCTCACGTTGTGAAAAATGCTCCAGACGTGATCGTTGGCGCTGGCAGCGTTCACGACGTAGACACGGCCAAACACTGTCTGGAATCAGGAGTTCAATTTCTATCCAGTGATGGTCTTGATCCAGACACGGTCAGGTTTGCGGTGGAACAAAATATTGTCGTAATTCCAGGGACCTTGACTCCCACTGGCGTTGTTACGGCCTGGAAACTCAAACCCGACTTCGTCAAGGTTGTGCCTTGTGGCCACATCGGAGGAGCCAATTACATTCGCGATCTGAAGGCAATGTTTCCCACCGTTCCTCTGATTGCCGCCGGTGGCGTAAATCAGCGCACCGCATTCAGCTTCATCGCCGCTGGCGCAGTGGGGCTTGGAATAGGGGGAGAACTGATCCCGCGTGAGGCCATTCGACGACGACAGCCCGATCGCATCGCTGAACTCGCACATCGATTCTTAGCTGCAGTCAGCGATGCCCGAGCTCTCTGAGAGACTCTCGAACCTTCCATCCGGCTGAGTAGCCGTGCGCACCGACCCGGGCACCAGGGGGAAGACAAGATCATTGTGAACGGATATCTCGGAATCTTAGGTGCGAGCGTGACGACCTTCGCTCTCACGAACATAGACGATGCCTGTCTCCTGACCCTGTTATTCGCTCAGCGCATTCCCGCGCGACGTATTGTCGCAGGTCAATATCTGGGCTTCGCAGTCATCGTCGTCGTGAGTTTATTGGGTGCCTTTGCCGCGTTGGCGATTCCAGATCGCTGGGTGCGATTACTGGGACTCGCGCCAATTGCACTGGGCGTTCGACACTTGTTGAAGCATCGCGGAGCTGGCCCTCGGAGCGCATCTGCCATGGGAGTTGCCTACATTGCTCTCATCACATTTTCGAACGGGGCGGACAACATCGGCTTGTATATTCCCTTTTTCATCGTCGGTCGCGCCCACTTGTGGTTGATCCTGTCTTCCTATGCTTTGTTGATTGCATTCTGGTGCTTTGGCAGCAGGTTGATTGGAACTCACTCACTCGTGCTTGGTGCCGTCGATCGCTGGGCGCAGCGAGTACTGCCAATCGTTTTCATTGGTCTTGGGTTCCTGATTCTGTTTCGTCGCTGAGTGCTTTGGCGCTTCTTGCACTGGCAAGTCTGATCTTGTTCTGAAGTCGAGAGAGTCGTCTCAGAGGGGCATCTTACTAAGAAAAGAACGTAAACATCCAGCGATGTAAAACCGCACCATCGGAATCTTTACGCCTTTTTTACGTTCTATCTGCTGCAATGACCATCAACGGGGCACTTCGCTGATGCGCGCGGTGCAAGTGCCCGCGAAAATACAGCCAGATTTCCAGGCGAGATTTAGTGACGCGCACAGGAGCTGAGGAGGTCTATGAAGTTGGTTAAGTTCCAGGATATCCACGGGAAAGAAACATTTATCAACGCGGATCGCTTGAATTTTATTGCCGACTACGGAAGCGGAACAAGCGAGCTCAACTTTGGTGGAGACGAATCGACCGTGTACGTCGCGATGGAGGTCTCGGCCGTCGCCAAAACACTGTTGAAAGCCACAACCGACAAGTGAGAGAACGTACGGGCGTCGTGATTGTCCGGCAGGCTTAGGAAGGAAAGATCGTCATTACCGTACTCAAGCCATCAAAATCTCGGTAGTGTCCGCCGAACTCCGTAGCTTAGTGAGGAATGTAGGCTACCCATCCGACAATCCGAACTGAGCGGGTTGCTGCAATTGCATCGCATCGGCGTCAGCCTTCAAAATCAGGAGTATCAATCGGATTGAAGTAGCGCGACGGAAGGCATACGCCATGGGAGTTGTAGCCCTTTCATTGCCTGTTCCGGAATGGCGGAGAGATTTTGGCGCGGGCCTAGCAGACTCTGTCAAGGCGCGTGCCCGCGATAGCGGCGACCTTCAGTCGGCCTTGACAGAGTTTGTGCCCGCGCTACGCTGCCATTATCCGGGGCAGGCAAGGGTTCTAAAGGCCGATTCCCAGATCGGTGCTGTGCTCCTGTTGCGGCCCCGTGGAGATTTCCTGCTGCGGCATAATCGTCTCCTGCGTGTTGATCTGGGGCACCTGCGCGGTCTGCTTTGAAACATCGTGACCGAGGGCCGTGGGCAGCGTTTCGCGGTCATTCGTAAAGAGTTGCGCATCGTCAGCCCCGCGCGAGACAGAGACGTAAGCCATCCGGCTGTTGAGGAGGTCCTTGGCGGTCAATTCTGTATCCACGTAAATAAGGACGCGATTCGCAGTTTGTCCCTGGCTGGAGTGACTGGTCATTGCATAACCGTGGTCAAGATGCGGATGCTTGTTGGGATCGATGTGGAGTGAGCGGCCAGAATCCATCTTCAGAGTCAATCGCCCAGCTCCCTCAATGTCACTGATCGCTCCCAATTCGCGATTTGCAATTTTCAGGTCGTTGGCAGGGGCAGTGAATTGAATGCGGTCGCCAACGGAGAACCTTCGTAGCTCCTCGCGGAAGACAGAGACGCCCCGCTGTCGGCGAGGATCATATATGCGCTCGTTTCCGTCCTGTAGCCGCACAGTGAGCCGGTTCCTGGCAGCATCGATGCTCCGCACCAGCGCGTACTGGCCTTGTCCAATTCCGGTCTCCTTCGATGCGCGGGAATAACGCAGAATATCGCCTACCTCATACTTTGCTGCCCACGTGCGGTCAGCCCCGGTGAGCTCCTGGCGCGGCACTAGGGTTCGGATTGGGTACTCTTCGCCTCGGACCAAGCCCTTGCCTTGTAATTCGGCGTGAATGCGTTCATTGATTTCCATGCGGGAGCGATTATCCGGGGACACGACTAAGGTGTTTTCCGGCGACTTCGCATACTCTTTCGCGATGGCCGAAACGCGCTCGTTATGTCCGCGAATTTCGTGGACCCGGCCCTGCTGATTGAGATTCTTGATAGCTTCCCGTACGTCGCCCCGTGCGAGCTGTTGAACCACTTGTTGCAGCTCGGGGTCCTTCTGGCGAACGATCCGCTCCAGCTTCACAGTCTTCATGCCAGCATCTTGCAGTTGCGCGAAGGGGCGTCCAGCCTCGACCGCTTCGTGCTGTCGCCGATCTCCTACCAACAAGACCCGATCATTGGGACGTAGCCGCTCGATGAACTCATGCAAGTGTCGAGTGGAAGCGAGTGAGGATTCGTCGAGTACGTAGAGCCGTTTCTCGCCGGTATCCGGCTGCTGTCCACGCACCAGATGCTTCTGTAGTGTGGATGTCTCCATGCCTGCTTCCCCGAGCTTCTGCGCCGCACGGGACGTTGGCGCGAAACCTTCCACCCTGTAGCCCTCAGCCTCCGCGCCTTCGCGGATCACGGACAGAGTTGTTGTCTTGCCCGCGCCTGCGATGCCATCTAAACCGACAACCTTCTCACGCGAAAGAAAGATTTCGTCTACTGCCTGCCGCTGCGACGCATTCAACCCCGGGTGACGGTCTTCCGTGGCGATGCGCACTTGCGGCGAGACCAGCATGGGATCGCTATAGTCGCGCCGATTGCCCTCCTGCATCCGGCCAACGATCTCGCGCTCCATGCGGACCATCACGGCGGTTGTGTACTGTCGGCCAGCACCAACGCGCGAGACTTCGCGGAACTCCCCGGCCCCGATCCGGCGCTCCAACTCCTGCCGGACCTGGGCATAGGTGGTTTCTCCCATTCCGCGCACCAGCGCTGTTTCAAGGATCGCGCGGCGGTCCTGCACAGCCGATCTCTCGAAGACATGATCGCGCGCCCACGTCACGGCCCGCTTCGCCTGAACCTCTGGCTCCGGTATCTGGTATTGCCCATGTTGGCGCGCCTGTGCGACGACGCGGTCCGCCTGATGCCCATACTGTGCGGCCAACTCGCGGTGCCGCTGTAAGACTTCTTCCGGCGACAGCAGTTCCTTGCGGTCGCGAGTATGGTGGGCCGCGATCTGTGCTGCTGTGGCTCCGTCGATTCCTTGCTCCCGCAGATGATCTTTGATCTGTTCACGTCGCGGACTGGAAGCCTCCAGATATTCCTTCGTGTAGCCTTTTACTTCCGGTTGTCCATGCTTGCCCCGCTCCAGTTCGTAGCCCAGCTTTTCCAGACGCAGTGCCAACTCAGATCGGTAGACCGCCGTGGCGTAGCGCTGTGACACGAACATCTCGTGTGGCTGCAAAGCTCGCATCTGTTTCCCATTTTCGGGACCGTTCTCGCGCTCGGTCATGTTGAAGAGCACGGCGTGGGTATGAAGCTGGGGCGCAGCATAGCCATCGACGGGCCGCGCGGTGTCGTGCTCGAAGGTGGCGGCGATGAATTTGCCGGTCGTCTCCGGGGCATGGACATTGCCGATCCGCGCCTGCGTGTATCGTTCAAGTTCGCGAAGTGCCGCGCGTACACTCTCCCGATGGGCCTCCCGCACCCGATTATCGCCACCCACAAGCGCGGTGAGCGATACCGACTTCGGCGCAGAGAAGGTGGCGTCCCACCCGGCGCGATGCTCGGCGCTGGTTACCTCCCTGCCAAATTTGCCTTCATATGTTCTCGAAACTTGATGCCGGACAAGCTGCTCTTCGGTGTGAGGATGTTGGCCTTCACTCAGTCGTGCAAAGTGTTCGGAACCAACGGAACCTTGCAGCCCCCACTGCTCGGCGAGTCTGCCCTGCCACTCACTGTGACCCTGCTGATCGCGGCTCCAATAGTTCTGTTCCTGCGAGACAAACTCCCGCGCATGATAAGTACGAGCCTGGCTGGCTGACAGCGGTTTCGAGATCGTGAGCATGCCGAGCATTCCTCAATCTTGAAGTGGTGTTCTTGGCAATTTGTCCCTCATTCGATTCCCTTCGTCTTCTCCCAATGGAACCCCTCTTTGGGTCTGGTTTCGGGCGCACCGATGGTCGAACCATTGACGGTCGAACCAAAGATCCCGAGCATCGGCTGGGTAGGCTTCTTCAGCGGATTGGCGGGATCATTCGCGGGCGCTGATGGCGCTGGTTTCGGTGTGATCTCTGGCATCTGCTGTTGCGAAAATCTCGGCAGTCTGAATCGGATTCTGCCCATCTTTATCCTCCATCTCTGGATCAAACTTGGCCGAGGTCGGCCCCATTCGATCGTCTCTCTATCCCGCCCTTTCCGTGAGGATCGGTTCTGCAACACACTCCGCACCGCCAACAGCAAAAGGAACATCGCGGCTACCAAAAGCAACGGCGTCAAGAGTGAAAAGCTTCTGGGAAAAGGCATGGCACTCATGGCATACGAGCTCTTTCCTTGCCCTCGCGGGCGAAGAAGTCATCAAGAACTTTGCGCGCCTGCTGACGCTTTCGTGCGTCTGCTTGGTCGCGAATTTTGAGGACGGAATCAGGCGACAATTGTCTGCCTTCCGATGCCGCTTGAGAGGCTGCGTGGAAGAGATTAAGCAGCGTGTAACGCACCGCCCAGACTTCGGCCAATACCAGTTCGGCGGGATCAGCGGGCCGCTGTCGCGCAGCGCACAGAGCGGTCCCGCGCAGCCACTCGGAGAGAGCCTGTCCCGCGCTCTCGGCGGCAGCTTCGATCTCGGCCAGTTCGTTCGGAGTCAGCCGCGTGGCCGCGGTCTTGGTGCGGAAGCCGGGTTTCGCCTCGTCGCCGAAGGGTAAGCTGGACTGTGGAATGGACTGAACGCGGGGACTACTCATTGGACGAACCGCCTTGTTGCACCGCTGCAATTGATTCCGCTGCGATTAAACTGCGTAATTGTTAGTTCACACGAAGCTCTTGCCCTTCAACGTGTTTACGTGATCGACGATTGTCAGCACTTCGTCGCAAACAAACGTTATCGTTCGCTAGCGCGCTCATTCAACCAATCAGCGAATTTGTTGACGCCGCGAAAGTTAACCGGCGTAAACATCGATGTGCTCGTCTGGCGCTTCGCAGTTCCCTATTTGGGGGTGACGTGTCCCCCATTCTTCCGGTGCGAAGCACCGCCTTGCTCACATCTCGCCATATTCCAGCGCCAACGTGTCCCACGCCTGCATCACGTCTGGCGACTGCCATGTACGGCGAAACAGATTCCGAATGGACTTCCAGTGCTCCATGGGGAAGACGAAACTAATTCCGTTGTCACAGGCACAGAAATTCACATCGAACTCTTGGGTCTCCGTGATTCCAACGTGGGCGTAGAAATAGTGCCCCTTCCATTGAGCCAGTGGGCGAGTCAAATCGAGCCCTTCCAGCATTCTTCGGAATTCTGCAGTCCGCGCGTATCCATTCACCGGATAGCGTGGCGCAAGCGGGCCAGGAAAATGCAAGTAGGGAGAGAAATCGTCCCCCTCTTCTCGCACCAGATCGAGGCGGTATCCGCCCTCCTCCTGGGATGGCAATCCGCGCTGCATTGGGGCTTCAAAGTCATCGTCGTCGCCAGCCGGTCTCGGTCGTAAAGGCTTGCGGTGAACTGCGTAATGGCCTCGGGCACACACGCGCCAGAGGGTATTCCAGTGCGGCCAAAGTACGTCGTTAAGTCGCTCGATGTTCGAGAACTTTTCCTGGTCCAAAAGCGTGTAGAGATTGCGGACAGCGAGTAGCGGTCTGCGGCGCTTCTGAGCCGGGTCTCTGAGCATCTGAATCGTGCGCGTAACGACTCGACGGAGGTCGTCACTATCGACATCGTCCGGCTCCTTTGCGGCGACCTGTTTGTCCTCAGGCAGCGTCATAAAATAGAGGAAGTCCAAGGAGAGCTTCTTCTTTCTGCGGGCGATATCGTAAGCTGCGAGAAATGCCTCAAGAATGTCGGCCAGGGACTCATAAGAAAGCTGGGCTTGTTCGGTGCTCATAAAGGACTGTGCACCCTTGGCGCAATAGTAGGCAACGAGAGCCCATTCGGCCTGCGTGAGCGGCACGTGTGCCTCCGCTTTCCCGCGAATATTGAGCAGAGAATCCGTCGGCTCAGTGAGCAGGTTTGCCAATTCAAGACGGTCGTCTCTAGCCGACTCCAGCAGTTGCTTTGCGGCCTCAGATGTCGAGACGGTTTTGCCGGTCTTATGGGCAATGACTTCCTTCAGTGTTTCCAGCCTGGAACGGAGCGCTTCGGAGATGCGGATGGAAATCACCGGCTGATGTACCATCGCTGCCTTCTGTGCCATTAACGCCTCACGATGAAATATGTAACGTTACATATTGACTGTATTGGTACGCATGCGCTAGTGTCAAGGGCAACGTTTGTTCCCCGGTCACGACGCGCGTCGCTAGGTTTGCAGCACTCCCAGCAAAATCGGCGCGTCGGAAGAGCCGGGACGGAGCAGAAAATGAATCCAGCCGACGACAACGAACCCTTCATAACGCCTGAAGAAGCAGCAAATTTTCTAAAGATCAGCCCGGTCACCGTGAGGAAGATGGCTCGGGACGGCTGGCTTCCCGCACATCCCATAGGCAACGGAGTCCGCAAGCGCTGGCGTTTTCGAATTTCTGAGCTAGTTTCGCACATGCGTTGTCGTGTAGAGTCGGAAGCGTCATCCGTGCGCGCTTTAAGGAGGAAAGCTTCTTGAAACGCACACAGCAAGACGTGGGCACGATTGTCCGCAAGAAGAGAACGCGAGGCCCGGATGTGTGGGTTTGGCGCTTTTACGAACCGGACGAGATGGGCATTACGCGAAAGCGTAGCGTGATGTTAGCGGGAGATGTGGAAGGATGGCCAACGGAAGATCATGCCTGGCAGGGATCGAGAGAGTTTCGATACCAGCGGATGGAGCAGTCTTCCAGTCAATCGTTCGGAGCATTGGTGAGGCGATACATGCACGAGGCAATGCCAGAACGGTATTCAACCAAGAAGTCCTACGTATCCATTTTGAAGAGACACATTTTGCCACAATGGGGCGAGGCTCCCGTGGCCGAAGTGAAAAAGCCCCTCAAGGTGGAACAGTGGTTGAAGGAGCTGAAGCATTCTCCCAAAACGAAGTCCAACATAAAAGGTCTCCTGCATCGGATTTTTGAGTATGCGATGAAATGGGAAATTTTGGAGACTCAGAGAAACCCGATGCAGTTAGTCGAAATCAAGGGCGTGACGAAACGTGTTCGCAAGAAAGTTGTGCTTACGATCGAGCAATATCAGGCTCTCCTCGCAGAGCTTCCGTACCACATTCAAGTGATGGTCATGATTGCAATGTGCCTGGGCTTGCGCATCAGTGAGATCAGGGCATTGCAGTGGCAGGACTTTGATTTGAAGGGGCGGATACTGACGTTGACCCGATCTATTGTGGGCCGCCACGTCTGGAACGGCGGAAAAACCGGAGCGTCAGAGGACGAAGTGTTTCTGGATTCCAAGCTAGTGTCCGTTCTGGAGGATTGGCGAAAGCAATATGTCGAAACGCCGGAGGCTTGGCTATTCGCTAATGCGGATACGAAACGCCCGGTCCACGGCGATGCCATTCAGAAAGACTACTTGCGACCGGCGGGTGAAAAGATCGGGTTGCAAGGAGTGGGGTGGCACAGCTTTCGTCACACGTATCGAACGCTGATTGATGATATCGGCACGCCGCTCGGGGTGCAGCAGCGCCTCATGCGGCACGCAGACATCAAGACGACCATGAATACCTACGGCTCAGCATTTGAGAAGACGAAGCGGCGAGCCAATAGCCGGGTAGCAGATCTGATCTTGCCACCCGCGATCAAAAGGCAACTGAAGGATAGGGCGAAGGAAGTTTCCCTGAAGAATTTGAGGCCACGAAACAGCCACGATCCAGTGATTTTGGAATTGGGGACTACGCCCGTAGTCCCTCAAATCCGTAAATGGTTGCGGGGGGTGGATTTGAACCACCGACCTTTGGGTTATGAGCCCAACGAGCTACCAGACTGCTCCACCCCGCACTTCGATCATAACAACCGGTCGGAGTGCCGTCAAACTTCTCCTCAGAGCCCAAGCGCGGCTTGTGTCGATTCATGCTGATTTGTCGCCGTCCAGTCTGGACGGCCGTTGGTTGCCGGCCGCGTTCTGCCGATGTCTCACTCCATAGCGCAAAACCCACGCATCCTCTTGCAGAGCGCCGCATCCAAGCGGTATTGCAGGGATGCTCTCGAGACTTCTCCCTGAGTTCGATCATCCCTGCTAACCCTATACTGAATTAGGAGGCGTCCTATGGCGAAGAAAGACCTTTCGTCCCCTCGTCAAACCACAATTAACGCACAACCCCGCATTCACCAACGTGCCAGCGAGATTCAAGCGTACGGCACGGTCTCTCATGGTCTGCCGCTCGAACTCGAAGAACCGGTTCGCCTGGAAATGACCGAGCAATTGAACCTGCTGCTCGCCGATACGATGACGTTACGCGATCTGTACAAGAAGTCGCATTGGCAGGTCGCAGGGCCCACGTTCTATCAGCTTCATCTTTTGTTTGATAAGCACTACGACGAGCAAGTGGAAATCGTTGATGAGATTGCCGAGCGGATCCAATTGCTCGGGGGAGTCTCGGTATCCATGGCTGCCGATGTCGCCGAGACCACGCGCATCGAGCGTCCGCCGCGCGGCAGGGAAGAGGTACCCGTGCAGATCTCGCGGCTGCTGGATGCGCATCGGATTATTATTGGTCACTGTCGGCAGCTTGCGCGTCGCGCCTCAGAGCTTGGCGACGATGGCACCAATGATTTGGTAGTCAGCGATGTTCTGCGCGCCAACGAACTGCAGGTATGGTTTCTGAGCGAGCACTTGGTCGACGTTCCTCTAGTGCACGCGCAGGAACCCAGCGCACGCAAAGCGGGATAATCAGATTTAGATAAAATGCGGATGGACCTGAATGACATGCGGGCCCTCGGTGAACGAGGGCCCGCGCTGGGTTCGACGGCTGTTTTATGCCTTCATGTTGTCGTGGTCGTAATATTCATACCCCGACATTGGTTTCTCGCCGCCTTTTTTCCAAATGCGGGAGTCTTCGGGCAGTTTGTTCAGCACGCGCGCCATCTCGCGAATGTGCATGGCGACGGTTCCGCAACACGCGCCGATGTAGTTGATCCCGAGATCACGAGCTTGGACGGCATAGTCCGCCATATCCTTGCGCGTGAGTTGCAGAGGATCCAGTGCGTAGGGAAATTCCGGAAGACTCGTGAAGTCTGGCTTGTCTTTGGGTGTTCGATATGCGACCGGCTGACACGCGAGATATCCCGAAACCGCCTTGCGCATCTGCTCCATCGGTCCCAGGATATGCTGTGGCGGGCGCAGACAATTCATTCCGACGATGTCGGCTCCTGCGTCAAATAGCGTTTTCGCGGCATCGGCTGCATTCATGCCCTCGGCGGTTTCATCCTTGTTCTCGAAGCAGATGGTAACCATCGCAGGCAGGCCGGTGCGCTTGGCGCGCTCCACCGCAATCAGAGCTTCGCCAACCCATGAAAACGTCTCGCCGATGATGAAGTCGATGCCCTCGTCGACCTGCACGGCGAGTTGCTCGTCAAAGGTCCTGCGGACGCGATCGGCGGCGGACGGACTGCCGGGCTCGTACATCCACGTCAAGCTCAGGTTCCCGGCGACCAGACATTGATCTCCCGCGACCTCGCGGGCCACGCGGACCGCTGAGCGATTCAGTTCCTCCAGTCGGTTCTCCAGGCCAACGGTGGCCAGTTTGTCGCGGCTGGCGTAGAACGTCAGCGCCTGCAGTACCTCGGCGCCGGCTTCGCGAAACTCGATGTGTAGTTCGCGCAGCGCGTTCGGATACGTCAGGGCCACTTCCGGCGTGAACGGACCCGCGCGCACCCATCCGCGTTTTTCGAGTTCGAGCAAATAGCCGCCGTCGCCAAGAACTGGGCCGTCTTTCAATCGTTCGAGAATGCCTTTTTTCTTCATGCTTGCTCCTGAGAATCGTTAGTCATCCACATATTCGTACTCGGCCCTGATCGGCTGGTTGTCGGCGAAACGGCTCGGGCGGAATGCGCTGATGTCTACGGATCTGCCTTTGCCATCGAGCACAAGTTCGCTCATCACCAGGCCGACCGCGGGGGAGATTTTGAAACCCATACCCGAAAATCCGGCGCACACGTAGAGTCCGCCAATCTCCGGGATTTCGCCCAGCAGTGGGCGTGAGTCTGGCGTCATGTCATAGACGCCCGTCACACCGCGCATGACTTCTGCGCCTGCGAGTTTCGGAACGCGGCGGCACGCGCGCTCAATGATCTCTTCCAGCGACTCGTCCGAGGCGCGTTGCGGGAAATCATCAGGATCGACGGGCCGTTTTCCGTAGAAATCACCGACCAGAAATTTGTCGTGGGCGTCGGAACGGAAATAAGTTGCGGTCACCGAATCGATGCAGGCACAGCCTCCGCCTCTCATGGCCGGCGCGTTTCGAAGGATTGCGACCTGGTGATACTCGCATTCGATCGGGAGATCACAACCCGCTTGTTGAAACAGCGGACGCGTCCACGGGCCGGTGGCGCAAATGACCGTCGGAGACGAGATGGTTCCCTGGGTGGTGGCGACACCCCGAACCTCACCGCCTTCGACGACAAACTCCGTCGCCTGCGTACGCGACAAATAAGTCACGCCCATATCGCGAGCAGCGCTTAGAAAGTCTCCCGCGACCCCAGCGCCGTCGCCGTATCCGGAGTCTGGCTCGTAGGCGGCGACTTCCACATCGTCAACGTTCCAGTCAGGCTCGAGTTTGTGGAGGTCCTCTCTTCCGATGAGATCGACGGTTGCTCCCAGCTTGCGCTGCATTTCTATATTGAGTTTGAGCCGAGCGGTTTCGTTGGGATGAACGATGCGCACAAAGCCGGTCTTGCGGAAGTCTCCGGGCGTTCCCACAATCTCCTTCCAGTTCTGAAACACAAACAGGCTGATCAAAGCCAGTTGCACTTCAGGAGGGTAGCTGTAATGCATGCGAACCAGCGCCGACGAGCGCCCGCTGCCTCCGTGACCGACGTGATCCTTGTCGAGGACAACTATGTTTCCCGCCCTTCTCTTCGCGAGGTGGAAAGCAATCGATGCCCCCATGACGCCCGCACCGAGAATTACGATGTCGGCGGTCTTCGGCAGCGAATTGGAGTGCCCGTTTGCCCCACTCACGCGGCCGCCTCCTGCAATCGTCCCTTCTTCCAGTCGCGCAGCGCTTGATGGGCGGCGTTGCGTCCGGGCGCGCCGGTCACGCCCCCACCGGGATGCGCACCCGCTCCGCACAAATAGAGTCCATCAATGGGAGTCCGATATTGCGACCATCCTGGTACCGGGCGCATAAAGAAGAGCTGCTCCAGTCGCAAGTCGCCGTGAAAAATGTTGCCCTCGGTTAACCCGTACGTGCGCTCCAGGTCGAGCGGAGTGAGTACCTGCCGCGCCACGATTGCGCCCGGAACATTCGGCGCATATTCCGCAATCTTCTTCACCACGCGATCTCCCAGCAAATCGCGTTTCTCGTCCCAATTACCCTCGCGCAAGTGGTAAGGCACGTACTGCACAAAGCAAGTGAGAATGTGTTTGCCTGGCGGAGCCAGGGAATTATCTGCGTTGGAGGACACGACGCAGTCCACCCAGAGTTCTTCGGGAATCTCCCCGAACTTGGCGATGTCGTAGCAGCGTTCTGCGAATGCCAGCGAGGGAACAAGAGTGTAAAACGTGCGTTCGAGCGCCGTCGCCTGCGGCGAGGTTCCGGTGAATCGCGGCTCGTCAGACAGGACCATGTTCACTTTTGCGCACGGTCCCTGCATCTTGATTCCGCGCACTGCGAACAGAAAATCTTCGGGAAGTTCTTTCGCGTCCAACAAACCCAGGAAGGTTCGCTTCGGATCCGCGTTGGAAAGAACCATGCGAGCACGAAGTTCTGTGCCGTCTTCTAACACAACGCTGCGCGCACGGCCATTGCGCACCTCGATACCAGCGACCGAACTCGAAGTACGAATCTCCACTCCCAGTTTCTTTCCGGCGGCCGCCAGTGCTTGGGTGATCGATCCCATGCCGCCCATCACGTGTCCGTAGAAGCCCTGCAGTTCGTGTTCTCCCCCGCTGAGCAGGTGAAACAGCAGTCCGATGGCTGTCCCCGGCTGGTAAGGTCCACCGTGCTTGCCGTAGACGTTGTTGGCCAGGAACATCGTCTTCATTTTCTCGGACTCGTAGTTGTGATCGAGAAACTCGCCCAGACTGCCGGTGAGGAATGAGACAAGCTGCGAGATCTCGGCGCTGGAAATGCCACGAAACCGTTTGCCGACCCGGAACAGATCGGTCCAGCCCTTCATGGTAGTGGCGTCGACTTCTGGTGGAGGTTCCATGAAGAATGGTTGCAAGTAACGTGCCAGTTTTTTCAGCTGATCGTCGACTTGCACAAACCGTGCTGCATCTTTTGCGGAAATCTTTGAAAATTCTTTTTGCGCTCGCTCGCGATCCACCCACCATGGCACGACATTCCCATCAGGGAAGGGAACTTGGATGGCAGGATCGCACGGAATCATGCGTAGGCCGTGACTGGCCAGCTGTAATTCAGAGATCACTTCCGGACGGAGCATGCTGGCAATATAGGAAGTGGTGGACACGCGGCATCCGGGCGCGATTTCCTCGGTCACACAACATCCGCCCACAATCTCGCGGCGCTCCAGGACCAGCGTGGAGAGGCCCGCTCGCGCCAGATAGGCTGCCGCCGTGAGTCCGTTATGCCCGGCGCCGATCACGATGGCGTCGTACACCGATCTGCCCTTGGCATTGCTGGCTTGACTTGAAGTCACGAAGCGTGTCCTGAATCGAACCACACTATCGCACATAGCAGCAAAAATGAAGTTGAAACCGAAATAATTCTCAGGTATGCTTTCGTGACTTGTAGTCACTATCCATGCCGGGAATCGCCAGCAACCGCGTCAGTCCGCCGCTCTACCAACGCCAGGTCCCGGTACGCCCCCGCTCGGAGGCGAAACGCACCCGCATCATTGAGGCTGCCACCAAACATTTTGCGGAACACGGCTATCATGCGGCCCGGGTGGGTGACGTCGCCATCGAACTCGGTATTGCCAAGGGGTCTATCTTCCAGCACTTTGGCAGCAAGGACGGTTTGTTCTTCGAGGTGTACAAGAGCTCGGTCCGGTCGTTCGCGAAATACCTCGATGCGCCCGCGGAAATCCGCGCGGCTGGCTTCTTCGAAGTGCTGCGCTACTGGCTGGTGCGCACCGAACATCTCGTCCATGAGGATTGGATCCCTTATCGCATCTCGTTGTTGGGGAATTACGGCACCGATTTCGTTCTGAAGCGCGAGATTAACCGCTTCCTCCTTAGCGAAGATCCGTATGGCACGGTGACATTTGTGCGCTTTGGACTGGAGCGCGCTGAACTGCGCAAGGACATGGACATCGAGTTAATCGTTTCCATCATCGACTGGATGGTGGAGCGTTTTCAGGATGCGCTGCTCACAGCGGAGCTCGACCCGGGGCTGTTTCGGCGCCAGGGTGAACTGGCAGAGAAGAAGGAAGCCCGGATCCAGCAGTTTTTGGATGTGTTGCAGCGCGCGATCGGTGCCGATCCACATCCTCCGGTCACGGCGCGTCCAAAGTCGCGCGGGAGTCATCGCCGTTAGTGGCCACCGCATTCATTTCGAGAAACTAAACATGCCCGCATCGATTGAACAGATTCTCACCAGCTACAACGACCGCGCGCCGCTGTCTGAGGCGTCAACCATTCCTGCGCCCTGGTATGTCGATCCACGAATTGCCGAACTCGAGCGGCTCAACGTCTTCGGCAAGACCTGGCAACTCGTCGCCCGCACCGATCAGTTGCAGAAGCCGGGAGACTTTATAGCCACGCGGCTGGCCGGAGAACCAGTCGTCGTCGTTCGCGGAACCGACGGTACGCTGCGCGCCTTCTATAACGTCTGCCGTCACCACGCTGCCGCCGTTGTGACTCGGCCCTGCGGTCACACTGAGATTTTTCAGTGTCCTTACCACGGCTGGAAATATGGCCTCGACGGATCGCTGAAAGGTATGCCGGAGTTCGATGGCGTACAGAACTTTGATCGCGCCGACAATGGTCTGGTTCCCATCCAAGTCGAAACCTGGGAGTGCTTCGTGTTCGTGAACCTGGATACTAAGGCCGCGCCCTTGCCGCAGTTCCTCGGCGGCCTCGTCAAGCGCCTTGCGCCGCTCGGCATCAGCAAGTTGCACTACTTCGACCGCCGCTCCTATGACATTCACTGCAACTGGAAAGTCTACGTCGACAATTATCTCGATGGTGGATATCACGTGCCCCATCTGCACAAGGGATTAAGTTCCGTGCTCGATTACAAGCAGTACACCATCGAGAACGAAGATCGCTATTGCCTGCAGTCGAGCCCCATGGTTGCCTCCGACGAAGATGCCGCTACGGGAGCAACCCGCAAAGGCGACCGCGCCTGGTATTTCTGGCAATATCCGAACCTGATGATCAATTGTTACGAGGGATACATGGACACGAACTATGTGATCCCCGTGGACGCCGATCATTGCACTGTGATCTTCGATTTCTATTTCAGCGACGTGAGCGAGGCGCGGCGCGCCTACAACACGGAATCAGTCAATGTCGGCAACCGCGTGCAGGATGAAGATCTCGGCATTTGCGAAGATGTGCAGCGCGGCTTAAAATCGCGGGCTTATGGCGCGGGCCGACTCTCTGTGCGGCGTGAAGCGGGCGAACAATTATTTCATCAGTTGCTCGCCGCTGATCTGAAGGGGAGCCCGGTTCGCTCGTAGAGACGCAGCTTGCTGGGTCTTCCGTCCTCGAGCAGAACACTCGCCTCGCATTCGAATCACTGATGATCGCGAGGAATCGTCTCCTGCCAAGTCTTGCTCTTGATCATCTGTCCGTCTTTCAGCAGTTCCCGCGTGTACTTGTAGTAGAAATTCTTCTGATCCGTCGTCACCAGCAGATGGCCGCGCCACACCAGCGTGCGGCCTCTCAGGGTAAAGACGCTCTCGGCCTCCCCGCGCACGGAGCAGGTCTCGGGATGCGCGTCGTCGCCTTCGTAGGTGAGATTCTCGAAATCATTTTCCGTGCCCCAGGGATACGTATATCCGTCTTTGCCATTCCAGTGCACCGTCGTTTTCTGGTGGGCCTCATCGCGTTCGACGGTCCACTCGCCCGGCCATGGAAATCCTTCATTCTTAATGTCAGATCTCTCCTCGGACGGCTGAGGCGGCGAGAATTCTGGCGCGGCAACTCCGTGCACCGGAACAACAGGCAGAACAATCCGCGATCCGCCGTTGCCGCCCAATTCGAGCGACGTTGTCATCGCATAAGGCGTGGGCAGCACCATCGGCCACAGCGCATTTGAAATCGCCACACGGATGCGATGGCCCTTGGGAAATACCCATGAAGTCAGGTGCATCTGGATGTCCAGCGAATAAACCTTCCCCGGTTCGAGATCGCGCGGGTCGGTCATCGATTCCCGTTGCGCACCGTTCAGTCCCGCGCCCGTAACCTGCGTGACCGTACCGTCGGGGGCTACGTCCGACAGTCGCGCGAACCAATCCGCCAGCGGCGCGGTTGCCGAAGCCCGCAGCAGCGCGTGAGGGCGGCCGAGGATCCCCACCTCGTTTTCCAGCGGCGCCGAATCATAAACGAGGCTGAATGCGTCCACCGGCCGCGGATCGCTCAACAGCTCTCCCCACCAGAAGCCAGCCTCCACGCCAACGGTGGGAATATATTTCAACCGGTGTGTTGCCTGAACCGCAGCAGTTCCTTCCAGCGTGTGATTGTCATGCAAATAGAACGTGGTGCGAGTCTCGTCCTTCGGCGGCCATACATCTTCGCGCCGCCACTCTCCCGGCACCTCCGTTAGACCCGGATCCGGCGGACGCCAGTGTTGCATGAAGATCACAAGCCGCGGATCGTTCTGAACTCCAGTGTCGCGCCCCTTGAGCCAATAGTCGAACCAGCGCACTGCCTGATCGCGCCACTCAACCTTGGGTCCGAAGTCTGGATCGTTAGGGTAAGAATGATTCCACGGCCCGACAATCGCTCTGATCGGAGCCTTTGACTTCATCAGCATGTCGGTGACGTTGTCGCGATAGCCGTCCTGCATGCCGCCGATCAGAAGGCTCGGCGTCGTGATCTCACTTAACGGGCGCACGCGGTCGCGCCAGAACGGACCATCGTGCTGATGCTTTAAGTAGAGCAGCGACCACGGAGGCGAATCGAAGCGCGGTCCGAGAACTTTTTCGTCGAGCGAATAATCTGGTGCACCCACCCAGCCCTCTGCCATGTCCATGTTCAATTCAAATTCGTCAATGTGCGCCATCCCGTCGACGTAATGGACGTCATCGTGAAACAACTCGGCGGTCGCGTGCGCCGCTACAATCGCCTTCAACGCCGGCGGATGGCGCATCGCCATCTGCATCGCGGTGAATCCTCCCCACGAAATGCCGAACATGCCGACGTTGCCATTGCACCAAGGCTGCCGTGCGAGCCACGCAATGACCTGCTCCCCGTCGACTTGCTCCTGTTCGGAATACTCGCGCGTGGGCGGAACGTCCTCACTCGCACCAAATCCGCGAATGTCGACGCGTACGCCCACGTATCCTCGACGCGCGAAGTAAGCGTGCTTGGGATAGTCGCCGGCCGCTGTGCCATCGTCTTTGCGGTAGGGAAGATATTCGAGCAGGGCAGGGAACTTCTCGCCCGCCTTCGCTCCATCCGGCATGTAAAGAGTCGCAGCCAAGCGAACGCCGTCTTTCATGGGAATCCATGCCTGCTCCATGCGGACGCCGTAGGTAGGAGGCGATGGCGGCTCAGTGGCGAAAATAGAAATAGGAAAAATCAGAACGAGGCAGAGAATCCAGGCGGTTTTTGCCAAAGCCAGCTCCGTGGTCTGGGTGCCCCATCCCTCGCGCTCTTGGCGAGAAGTGGGGAAGTTGCGCATAAGTCAATCGTGGGGCCCCTGCTCGCGGCGCATGGCCCGCAGATCGATCCCCAGTTGCTCCGCTTTCTTATACAGGTGACTGCGCTCCAGGCCAAGGGTTTTTGCGGCGAGGCTCATGTTCTGATGGCTGCGTTTCAGTTCCGCGAGAATCACTTCGCGCTCGAACGACTGCACCCGATCGGCGAGTGCCCCGGAGCCAGTGTCAGGGGACGCAACAGCTCCGAAAGAAGTTTTCGGCAGCGCCATTTGCACTGTTGCCAGATCCACCTGCCCTTCGGTGGCCAATAGCATGAGTCGCTCGACCATATTGCGCAATTCCCGGACGTTCCCCGGCCAGGCGTGAGACTGCAGGGCCTCGATTGCATCGGCCGTGAACGGTACCGGCTTCCACCCATTCTGCGCGCACACTTGTGTGGCGAAATGCTCCACCAACGCAGGAATGTCGTCGCGTCGCTCGCGCAACGGAGGCAGCAGCAGCGGGAAAACGTGGATGCGATGAAACAGATCCTGCCGGAATTTCTCCTCGCGGACACGTGCTTCGAGATCGCGGTGCGTTGCCACCACCACGCGAACGTTGACACTGACAGGTTTGTCCCCCCCGATACGTTCGACTTCGCCTTCTTCCAGCACGCGCAGCAGCTTGGCCTGCATGTTCAGGGGCATATCGCCGATTTCGTCGAGAAAAATCGTTCCCTGATCGGCCTGCTCAAACTTGCCGATATGTCGCCCGGAAGCTCCCGTAAACGAACCCTTCTCATGGCCGAACAGTTCAGACTCGATCAGTTCTGCCGGTACAGCCGCGCAGTTTAAAGTTACGAACGGACCGCCCGCTCGCGGGCTGCGCTCGTGAATGGTTCGCGCCACTAGCTCCTTCCCGGTGCCCGTCTCTCCGAAGATGCAAACCCGCGACTCGCTCGCAGCGACGCGTTCCAGTTGCGCCATCAACCGCCGCATCGCTTCACCCTTCCACACGATCTCGTGCTTTCCCAGTCGCTGGCGAAGTTGCCGGTTCTCGCTTTCGAGGCGTTGCAGCTTCAGCGCATTGTCCACCGTCAGCATCAATTTGTCGCTGGAGATCGGCTTCTCGAGAAAGTCGAGCGCGCCCAGTCGCGTAGCCTTCACCGCCATTTCAATGTGCGCCTGCCCCGACATCATGACCACTGGCGCCGTCACTCCCTGTCGTTTCAGTTCTTCCAACAGCGTTAGTCCGTCTTTGCCGGGCATGACCACGTCAGAAAGAATCAGATCGAAGTGCTGTGTCTTGGCCAGTTCCAGAGCCTTCGCCGCGTTGTCGCACACTGTGGCTTCGTGTCCCGCCAGCCGGAAGGCCCGCGACAGAGAAGCCAGCGTGTTGGCTTCATCATCGACGATCAAAAGATGCGCTTTGAGTGGCAACCGTCCTCCTCGCTAGTTGCGATCGGCAAACTGTCCGGTGCTTCTACTCGTGTCCCGCGCGGCAGGCGTTTTCTGCAGCGCTTCAGGATTATCAGGCAACTCGATGACGAACGTCGTCCCTCTTCCGGGCTCGCTCTGCACGCTGATTCTTCCGCCGTGATCGCTGACGACCGATTGCACGATCGCGAGTCCCAACCCAGTTCCATGCTGTTTGCTCGTGTAATAAGGAGTGAATATGCGCGCGCACTCCTCGGGTGTGAGCCCATCTCCGGTGTCGGCGACTTCGATAATCACCTTTCCGTGGTCGCGTCTTGTTCGCAACGTGAGCGTGCCGCCATTCGGCATGGCATCCATCGCATTGAGCACCAGGTTCGAAAGCGCACGGTGTAGCAAGTCGGGATCGGCTGCGATTGTCCCGAGACTCTCGTTCAACTCCAGCTTGCAGGCTATCGGGGCGCGCCCCGGCGCCTGCAATTGCGCCTGGTAGAGCTTTGCGATCTGCCCCAGAATTTCATTCACCTGCACCGCTTGTAGCTGTGGCTGCGGCATCTTCGAAAACTCGCTGAAGCGGCCGATGATCTTCTTGAGGTTCGAGATCTCCGCCAGCAGGGTTGCGGCACTTTCGCGAAATACCTCGTCGAACTGCTCGGGGCTTTGCGCCCGTGCTCGCATCAAATTCTCAACTGTGAGTTGAAGGGGGAACAGAGGATTCTTCAACTCGTGCGCCAGGCGCCGTGCCAGTTCGCGCCAGGCCGCGACTCGCTCGGTCTGCACGAGGCGTTCTTTCTGCGCCAGCAATTCTGCCGTCATGCGATTGAACGACTCGGCGAGTTGGGCTACCTCATCGGCGCCGTGGATCTCCACCCGCGTATCCCAGTTGCCCGCGGCCACATCCTGCGCTGCGTGCGCCAACTGCACCACCGGACGGGTCACCCGCGCCGCCACCCAACTGCTGAGCAGGATCGCCAGAATGATCCCGCCGCCTCCTGCCAGCAGCGCCGACGCACGAATACGCCGCTTCAATTCGACATAGGACCGTTCCGAATGTCCAACCAGTAAGATCCCCAGCAGCGGGCGATCTCTCCCCGCGCCGCGCAACGGAAGCGCGTGAAATACCTCGTCATCTGCCTGATCGGAGGACCACGCCACAATTCCGGTCATTTCCTGATTAGACTGCCGCACCGCTTCGACCAACGTCGCGAACTTGCCGGCGGGCCGCATGGCGTCGGGACCATTCCCCGGCGCAGACGGATCCAAAAGGGAGTCGGGAGCGAAATGATCGCTGCGATTCTGGTATAGCAGGACACGCATGTCCGCCGGGAGGTCCAGTCCGGTCAGAAAATTCTTGTCGAGCCGCCGGCCTCCGATCACGTAAACCGGATGCTCACTGATGCGCGTGGCGCGCACGGCGAAGAGTCCCAAAGCCGTGGAGTCCTGCAACTCTTCGCGCTTCAGAAACGCGCTCTCTCCGTTCGACGCCGACAGACTCTCAAAGGCGGTGTCTGGATAGCCAAACTTGGCCGGCCATTGCGCCGACGAGATGATTGCTCCGTGCCCGTCAAGAAATTCCAGAAAGTCGAGTTGATAACCCTCGGCCATCTGTCGGGCCAGATCAAAATACTCGGCGGAATCTGCGGACGTCCCGTTCAGCGTTGTCGCCATTCGGCTGACGGGATTGGACGCAGCGATCGCCTCTACCCGCCGCGCCACTTCATCTCCCCTGCGGGCAAACTCGCGCTGAAACTGCGTGACCAGCGCCGTGGTGCGCTGGTCCTCGGTCTTCTCGAACGCGTTGCGAGTTACTCCCAGCACCAGCAGCGCCACGGCCGCCACCGATAGGGATACCGTCAACGCGAAAACAGCCAGAAGTTTGCGGCGAAAGGTCATCGATTATGTTTTGCCATTTCCAATCCAGGCGTCGTCCAGGACCCAACTTCCGTCGGAGCGCAGCGTCCAGTCTTTCAGACTCGCTGATGCAGCGTACGACACCGGCAGATGAAAGAGAGGAATGATTCGCTTCGTCGCCAACAGCGCCAGTTCTGCCGGGTAGAGATCTTCGGCGGCCCCGCCTTCTTTTCCCGCGGGCGCCCCGGCCAGCGCGGCCACGTCCGTCAAGGCAATCCCCGGATCGGGGGCCAGCGGAATTCTCAGCAACCGCAAATCGGCGGTTGTCCCCGACGTGGGCTGCAATGACAGTTCCGCATCTTTGGCATTGAGCGCGATGCGCTCGGCCAACAATCGTGCCACCGGATCACTGGCATCGTACCCCAGCATCCATGTCGGCACAGCACGAACTTGCTCGCGAGTGCGACGCGCCTTCGGCAAATCCGCGTCGGCGGGGAACACGAATCCGTAGCCGCTCATCCAATTCGGAAGAATGCCGGCTGCCGGTTGGCCTGCGCCCTGCAGCAAGACGCTGCGAATCGACCCGCGCTCCACGCACCAGGCCAGCGCCTCGCGCAGAAGTTTCTCCTCCGGTGACGCCGCCTCGCGCGTGAAGAACAGTGCCAGTAGTTCCAGCGGAGCCGAACTCACCAGGCGGCGTCCTTCCTGAGAAGTCCGGTGCGACTGCTCCGGCGCCACCTCGACCAAATCCGATTTCCCCATTTCCAGCGCGGTCATCTGATCGCGAAAGCTCTTTCCCATCTCAATCTCGATGGCATCGAGGAACGGACGCCCGCGCCAGCAGTTCTCCTCCGCTGCCAGAGACAACTTCTTTCCCGGCTGCCAATCGGCAACGTGAAACGGGCCTGTGCCGCCGGGTGTGCCGCCGGGGTTCCTCTTCAAAATCGCGTTTCGCGGCAACGCCAGTTCCGCCAGCAACTCGGCTTCGGGCTTGGAATACTCAATCACGACGGTGTCCGCATCCGCACTCACGTTCCATGATGGATTTGCCACGCGCAGGGACGCGGCTGCGATTTCAGCACTGAGCGGAGTCCCGTCATGAAACTTCACGCCACGGCGAATGCGAAACTGCCACCGCTGATTTCCCGGCGACGCCTGCCACGACGTCGCCAGCCCCGGCTGAGTGCGTCCACTTTCGTCGGTAGCCACCAGCGTGTCGAACATGAGCATGGTCAGACTGCGTTGGCCGAAGGAATCCGTCTGCACATTCTTTAGCGGGTCAGGCTTCGCCAGATCAAATTCAGCCGGATCCAGCGACGTGGGCGCGGCGCGCATCGCAACATGCAGCACGCCTCCATACTGCGGGCGTGTCTCGGCCATCGCGGCCAGCGCCGCGATCATCATGCTACTGACTACAAGCGACCGCCAGTCGAAAAGCTTCATAGGTTCCTGTTTCTCGATTTCTCGTCACCGCGACTGCGGTGTCGCCCTTCGCTTCTGTCCACAATGAAGTAATTTTGCCGCTACCCGGGAAATCGACAGCCGCACTCACCGCGACCGGATCGCGATCGGGAAACTCATACGCGCGCACGGAATCCCCAGTCTCTTCTCCCGAGCTCGTGGCCAGCACTTGCCAGCCGGCACCGCATGACGTCTTCACGCTTGTCAGATCGCTGCCCCAGCCCAGTTTGAGGTTCTGGTCACTGATGCCATCGACCATATGCACGCGGCCATCCATGGCGGCGAAGAGCCAGAGCAGATACTTCTCACGCGGTAGAAATGCGGCGGAATAAAACTTGGACACGGTTGTGAACTTGCCCACGCCCGGGGTTAGCGCGCCGGTGAAAAAGTTGCGCGTCGGCGCGTAAAACGCTCCCATGGGCGGGATTGCCACCGCAGCCGATCCCGCACTGGGGAACACCGGGAACGTTCCTCCGCTCAGCGCCGCAGGAACCAGAGGCCACGGATCATCCGTCTCGCGGCAATTCGACGCCATTGGCGCTCCCGCGGCAATGCGGCAGATGACTCCGGGAAGATAAGCATCCAGCAGGTGATCCTTCGCCGGGATCAGCCTTCCGCGCAAATCCCTTGGCCATGGCCGTACATGGACGATGCCCAGAGTCTGCTCCTGCTGCCACTTGCCGCCCTGCAACCGGTAGAGGGAAACCTTATCCGCGTCGAGCACCGCCATGCGCGTAGGTGTCGAATTTTCCTCGAGCACGGCAACGTCGAGAATCGGGTCGTCCTGCGTCCACAATGAGATCTTGCGCAAGCTGAGAGGCACAGACTCGTGGGATGTCGTCGCACCCGCAGGTCGTGGCGCCGATACCATCACCACCGAAGCCTCGCCCGCGCCCTGGCGGATCTCCGCCACCCATACATACGATGCGGGATTCTCGGAAAGATAAACCGCAACCGTCGCGGCAGACTGCTCGGCTTTTACAAAGCGAATTCCGAGCCCTTCGAGTGTGCCCCGCAAACCATTCTGAACAATCTCGCTGTCGCGCTTGCCGAGCGATGAGCGGTTCTCAACCGTGAGGGCGACCGCGCCGGGCCCCGTCACCGCAACAATCTTGCGCGCGAGTTGCTGCTCGGGCCCGCTCCAGTCCGTCGCCCGCATGCCGATTGCCAGCACCACCAGCACGAATGAGAGTTGCATCGCAAAGCGGAAGCCGTGCGCGGTGCGCGAGATGCGTTTCACAGAGTTCGGGATGGCGTTTGGAATGCCCAAATTATAAACCGCTGCGCGCATAAGACATTCCTCACGCCCTGTACTGTTTGGACACCGCTGAATCTGGCCTGCTCCGGGTGCCCCACCCCTCCTATCCGTTTTACCGAGAGAGCCTGCCCTGAGCGAAGTCGAAGGGGTGGGGATTTTGACCTGGTAGTCAGTTGTGACCTATCTCGGCTGTTCCTCAGCCTGGCTAGCCTGGTTCGCAGCGCTCATACTGTGCAACACATCGTTGGCGAAGAAGAACTTGCCGTCCGCCGGAACCATCATGATCTGGAGTTTGTCCGAGAGCCGCTCCGCCACGATTTTGTTGATGAGCAGCGGATTCTGTTTCAAAATCGCCGCCTCGCTCGACATCCGCTCTGCATCGGCAGCCGCCGTCACGCGAATGCGATCCGCCTCCGCCTTCGCCAGCAACTTCCGACGTTCCGTCTCGGCCTTGCTGTCGATGACCTTGGCCTGAGCCGCGGCTTCCGCGTTTTGAATGGTCGCTTCCTTGCGCGCTTCGGCTTCCAGTTTGCTCTGCTGGATCTGTTTTTCTTTCAGCGGCAGGGTGTACTGCATCGCATCGGATTCGCCCTTCGCCTGCAACACATGGACCTGCGCCTCGCCCTCGGCTGCCTTGATCTGCTGCACCTTCGTCGCCTCGGCTTCGAGTTCCGCAATGCGAACCTGCTTCTGCTTCAATTCCGTTTCCACGCCCATGCGATCGTTTTCCTGTTCTTTCAGCAGCAGCGTCTCCAGTCCCTTCGCATACTCTTCCGGCAACTGGATATCCCGCAGCATCACTTCTTTCACCACGATTCCGTCCGCCGACAGCTTTTGCGTGATCATGCCGGCCGCCCGCTGCCGCACTTCTTCTCGTTTTGCCGAGAACACATCCCGCACCGTGTAGTTTGGAACCAACTCGCGCCACACGCTGGCCACGATCGGTGGAACAATCTCCTTCTCCACCGGACGCGGCAGGTTGCTCTGAATGTAGTCCAGCCGTTTGGGATCGAGCCGGTAACGCACCGTGATCGCCAGGCCAAGCGTCAGTCCTTCCTTGGCCTGCACGTCGAGCAGTTGCGACTTGCTCGAGACGTTCGCCGCAGCGCTCTTTCCATCCTCCGACACTCCAGTGGTGAAGACCTGATCGCGCGTGTCGAACAGCGCGACGTCCTCGACCAGCGGCGTCACAAAGTGGACCCCTGGATACAGAGTCCCCGGCACCGTCCCACTCATTTCGCTGACGCGGATTCCCGCCATGCCGCTCGGCACCACGACAATGCTGAACGCCAGCAGAATCGGTCCCCAAGCCAGCAGAGCCAGCGCCAGCGATGTCCGCCAGCGCCACTCCGGTAGCGGCGGCAACGTGCCCGCCCCGGGTGTAGCGAGCGCACGCCGGTACAACAACTCGCGATACAAGTCATAACTCAGAATACTTACAGCCACGAGAATCATCCCGAGGCCACCGGCAATCAGCAAATACTTCAACGCCAGCATCGTCCTTCTCCTTTGCGCCTTAGCGCTTCTGTCCCGATTTCACTGCGACCGCCTGCCGTGAAAAGAACAGGCGGAATACCTGCCCGAAGATCAGTTCCTCCGCCAGCAGCGCCACCGCCAGCGAAAAGATCATTCCTGCCACCACTGCCATGAATGTGATTGCCATCTGCATAACGTCCTCCTGAGAGTTCAACTTTGAATTTCCGGTTCCGCTATCTCAAAATGTCGACGATTGCTGTTGTTGCCCACCATCCTGCTCGGCAACGTCCGCCGCAGCCACGGTCGTGTCGTCCGCGCCGCCGCCGAGAATCTGCGCGACTTGACCGTCGCGCTCGCCGCGAATCTGAACCACGTCACCGACTCGCACCATGGTGAACAGCTTCTCGATATCCCGATTGCGCAACCGGATGCATCCGTGCGACGCTGCGTGTCCCACAGACTGCGGCGCATTCGTGCCGTGAATCCCATAGCCCTTCTGGCTCAGCCCCACCCAGCGCGTTCCCACGGGATTGTCTTTGCCGCTGGGGATCACCGTGCCAGGTCGGTAGTACGTGGGATTGGAAACGCGGTTGACGATCTGGAATTCACCGCTGGGGCTGGGGCTCGCCGCTGCGCCGACTGCGACCGGGAATGTCGCAATTACGTTCCCGTTTTCGATGACGGCAAGTTTGCGATCCGGAATGCTCACCAACACGACGCGGTTAACGGGAGCGGCCTCAGCCGGCTTCGTGACTTGCGCGAGGGAAGGGCTTGCAACTGCCAGGGTAAAGAGCGTGAGGATGATTCCCGCTGCCTGCTTCGTCTTCGCCCTGCCAGCCGTGCGTTCCATGTCTGCCCCCTATTGAATTGCCTTGCGCCAATGCAAGAGGCAGGACTGGAGCCAAACTGTATCTAATTGAAAACAGGCTGGTTGGTGTCTGGAAAGAGGGGCCGATCAGTGTGTGGCAAGCCACGGTGTGTCTATCAGCACACACAGTCTCGGGCACAAAATTAGGTGTGGATACCAGTGGTTTGGGGTAAGGGGGAGCGGGGAGGGCGACTCGAATCTTGGAGCCTTCAAGCGCCCGGCCGCTGCCGTCTGGGGTAACGGCTTGTGGGGTTCTGTGGGTGCGGCCGGGCGATCCTATGACTAGAAGGCCTAGTTCAATTGTGCCTATTTAAGACCTGTCGCCTTTCAATTTCTGTGACCGCGGTCACAGTTCCGCGTGATTGTCATCATGACTCCAACGAAGGGCAGAATTGCCTCAACTCACCGCCAGGTCTCGGTCTTTTTCGTCCGCGCACAGCCGCCTGTGATCAAAATCACCGCCCGATCTCTCCCCACTTCTTACACTCACTCTTGAGCGAGCCGGAAGTGCTCATTTCATTCTGGAGATCGATTCATCATGGCTTATGTAATCACCGATACCTGCATCAAAGACTCCCTCTGCGTCGAGGTCTGCCCCACCGACTGCATCCACCCCAAGCAGGACGAGCCCGGCTTCGAAGCCGCGACTCAGATGTACGTCGATCCCGAGGGCTGCATCGACTGTGGCGCCTGCATTCCGGCCTGCACCTCCGATTCAATTCATGCCCTGGAAGATGTGCCGGAGGAAAAGAAGGAGTTCGTCGAGAAGAACGCGGCATTCTACAAGCACTAAGTTCTGAAGGATGTGCCTGTTCCTCTCCGCATTTGCCGGGCGTGGGATGCAAGGTGAACCAGCCCTCTCCAACGCCCGGTACTTGTCCCTGCCCGGTATTTTCCTATCGTTCTACCCGTTGACTTCCGCCCCCTCGCTCGCTATCGTTGCGGGCGCTATGAACATCGTGAAAGCGACCCGCCAGTTCGAAGACTGGCTCGGCCATCGCACCGACCTCGTCAAGAAGGATCTCCGCCTCAAGCACGCCAACATGAAGGCTGCGGTCTTTCCCTTTCTGCGCGCCACCTATTACCGGTGGGCGCAAATCTGGCCGAAGGTGTGTCCCGAACTTGCCAAGGGACCGCGCGTGCTGGCGGTCGGCGACCTGCACGTGGAAAACTTCGGTACCTGGCGCGACGTTGAAGGACGCTTGATCTGGGGCGTCAACGACTTCGACGAAACCCATCCCATGTCCTATGCCAACGATCTCGTCCGCCTGGCCGTGAGCGCTCATCTGGCCTCCGAAGGCGGCCACTTGGCGCTCAAGCAGAAAGACATCTGCGATGCCATTCTCGAGGGCTATCGCGAAAGCTTACGCATGGGTGGACTAGCGTTTGTCCTGGGTGAGAACAATGACTGGCTGCGGCAGATTGCCGAGAGTGAACTGCGGGACCCAGTCCACTTCTGGGCGAAAATGGATGCCCTGCCTACGGTGAGACACGATGTTCCGATCAGTGCGATCGACGCCATCGAGCACCTGATGCCCTCCCGGGACTTGCCGTACCGACTGGCGAGTCGTGTCGCAGGTCTGGGCAGCCTGGGGCATGCGCGCTATGTCGCCATCACCGACTGGCACGGTGGCAGAATCGCCCGCGAAGCCAAGGCACTGGTGTCGTCCGCCTGCTATTGGGCCAAGGATGACCAGGGCCCTGCCGAAATTCTGTATCAGACCATCATCAGCCGGGCGGTTCGCTGTCCCGATCCGTTCGTTCAGTTACGTGGACGCTGGATTGTCCGCCGGCTGAGTCCCCACTGTTCGCGCATTGAACTGGCGACGCTTCGCGCCCCGGGCAAGGAATTGCGCCTGCTTCGCGCCATGGGATGGGAAGCTGCGAACATCCATCTCGGCACAAAAACGGCCCGCAAGCCAATCCTCAAGCACATGCAAAAACAGAAAGGGAAGTGGTTGCACGCGGCCACACAAGAGATGCTGGCGGCGGTCCGGGACGACTGGAAGATCTGGACGAAACAGGGTTATGCCTAAGAGAACGGATGAGGCTTTTCTTCGACTTCCCGCTTATGCCACTTCGCTCCGCTCGGTCCGCGCCGTTGCCGGAACGCTCGCCGCGGAGCGATGCAGGGTAGCCAGCGCCACTCCGCGCTCCCGGTCATAGACCAGAGTCCAGTGCGTGGCGCAGTCATCACAGAGCCAGTAGTGCTCGACGCACCGTTGCTGTTGCCGGGCTCGAACAAAAGGAGGTACTGCGGATTCTCCCGGCTTGGTCACGCGGTCGGTCTCGACCAGAAACAGCTTGCCCTCTCGTAGCTTCAGGAAGGGCTTGCAACATTGTGAATTGGCACATCGGCTGAGCATCTTCTCACTGCCTTCTGCTCTGGTTAGACAAACTTGTAGAGCACTGGATCCCGAACTAGCAGCACGTCACTTGCCACGGAGTTTTCTTTGCACCGATGATGGATTTCCCAGAGGCGGCCCTCCTTGCTGATCGTCGCTGCTTCCAATCGTGACGAATAGTCGGCAAGACTGCCGACATCCCGGCGCGGTTTCCTTGCCTCCGCTCTGTTCGCCCAGCTACCATCAATCGTATGCCCACGGTCCTGCTCTGTCCGCCGCATTATTTCGATGTCGTCGATCAGAAAAACCCGTACATGTCGAGAGAATCCGCAGTGGACCGCGTGAAAGCGCGCAGTCAGTGGGAAACCCTGTGTGGTGTTTTGCAACAGAGCGGATGCGAGGTTCAAACCATCGATCCCGTCGACGGCCTCGAAGATATGGTCTTTGCCGCCAATCAGGTTTTCGTCGGTGAGAAACCTGGATACGGAAAGTTCGCCGTGCCCAGTCGCATGGTTTACCCGTCACGCCATCGCGAAGTGTCTTTCTATGCGGACTGGTTCCGCGCCCGCGGCTACAAGTTGATCGACCTCGATTACGGGGACGACTACCTTGAAGGCCACGGGGATTTACTCTGGCATCCCGACGGTTCCCGCATTTACGGCGGCTATGGCTTCCGCAGCACGCTCGGCGGCGTGGAGAAATTCGCCGCAGCGATGTCCGAAATGGGAATCCCAGTCGTGTCCCTGCAGTTGGTCGATCCTTATTGCTACCACCTCGACACCTGTCTCTGCCCACTCAACAACGACGCAACTTTGATTTTTCCCGGTGCTTATTCCACCGAGGCTCTGGCTTCTCTGCATAAGCTCTGGAAACGGGTCCACCTGCTTACTGCCGAGGAGGCTCACCGCTTCATGGGCAACGGAATCGTGGTCAACGGCAGCTACATCACGTCTCAAATGACGCCTCCATTGGAAGCCATTCTTCGTCAGGAGGGACTGGCGCCGGTTCATCGTCGATACCTCGGAGTTTGAAAAAGCAGGCGGAAGCTGTTTCTGCATGAAGACGTTCTTGCCGTAGACTCGCGGATGCACTGAAGGAAATGAAAGAAGCCACTATCGATCTGCACGGCCGCCTGATTGGCGTCGCGCGTTTCCCGCGGCTGCGCGTGCTGGCATGGTGCGGCGATCAGCTCTACGCATCGCGCGGTTACCAGGTGCTGCGAGGCAGCGTTCAGGATCCTTCCTCCGCTCTCACGTGGCAGCCCGTGGCCGAGTTTCCTGCGGAATGGCGTCGCCGCCTCTCGGTGATGAACAGCCTGTCCGCGCGCCTGTTTCGCGATGGCTTCCACGCACTCGCCGTGCTACCGTCGGGCGGACTCGTAGCTGCCGTCCCCGGAGCGATCGTCACGCTTCGTCCCGGGGAGACCGAATTTCAGCGCACGCACACCATCGTGCGCGGCACGCGCCCGCTGCACATCACGGCAGTTCCGAACGGCACAATTTATTGGGGAGAATACTTCGACAACGGCGCCCGCGACGAAGTCCACATCTACGCATCCACCGATGCCGGCGCCACTTGGAGCGTCGCCTACACCTTCCCCAAGGGCGCCATCCGTCACATCCACAACATCGTCCACGATCCCTGGGGAGATTGCCTCTGGGTGTTGACCGGCGACTACGGCGACGAATGCCGCATCCTGCGTGCCGCCTGCGATTTCAGCCGAGTCGAAGCGGTCTTGCAGGGCCAGCAGCAGACCCGCGCGGTCGCAGCCGTTCCTACTGAACATGGCCTTTACTTTTCTTCCGACACGCCCCTCGAACCCAACTACATCTACAGGCTCGACCGTCAGGAATCGTTGCTGCAAGTTGCTCCCATCAGCAGTTCGTCTATCTATGGATGCGGCGTCGGAGATCGAGTGTTCTTCTCCACAATGGTGGAACCCAGCGAAGTGAACCGCGATCGTCACGTCCGTCTGTATGGCAGCACCGGCGGAAGTGCCCCGGACTGGCACCTCCTGCGGGCGTGGCAAAAAGACCGCTGGCCGATGGGCCTGTTTCAGTATGGCAATGCCTTCCTGCCCGATGGCCACAACACGACGCCATTCCTGGCCTTGACCACGATCGCCGTCGAATCCGACGACATGGTCACATCGATCTACTCCGTGGTTCCGTGAGTCAGAATGTGGCGACAGACTGAGTGGGGACAGCCGCCTTCGGCTGTCCGTCGAGCGCAGCTCGACAGCCTCGAGCCTGCTCCTATCCTCTCGCATTGCCGTAATATGAATTGAGTCAGACCTGAAGCCCCTTGCCCCGTCTCAACTACTACCGCCGCATCTTCAGCGCCTACCTCATCGGCGGCAAAAGCCATCTCACCTTCTGGCACGAAACTCCCGCCGAGAATCCGAATGCAACGCCCGGCGCTCTCGGCGAGTACTACATGCTCTTCGCCGAGAAGGCGGACTATCAGGGCTTCTACGATTCCTCGGGCGTTCCCCAACTCGACTATCACGGCCAGATCGGCCTGCAGTACAACCCCATCGCAATCGCGCAGTTCGGACTCGGAAACTACAACTTGTACCGGCGCACATCCGACCCAGAGCGCCGCCGAAAGTTTTTCATAGTCGCCGACTGGCTCTGCTCGCACCTCGAGCAGAACGCGCAAGGACTGGCCGTTTGGAACCACCACTTCGATTGGGAATACCGCGACACTCTTCGTGCCCCCTGGTACTCGGCCCTCGCGCAGGGGCAGGGAATTTCTGTGCTGGTGCGCGCCCACAGGGAATCGCGCGACGCCCGCTATCTCGATGCCGCCCAACGCGCTCTCGCCTGCTTCCACGTCCCCATGAAAGATGGAGGCGTCGCCTTCACGGACGAATCCGGCGACCTGTGGTTCGAGGAGTACATCGTCTCGCCCCCCACGCACATTCTCAACGGATTCATCTGGGCATCGTGGGGAATCTATGACTATTTCCTGGCTACCGAAGACCCTCGCGTGCGGGAACTATTTTCGCGCGCTGTCCGGACGATGTTGCACAATCTCGATCGCTACGACTTGGGATTCTGGTCGCTCTACGAGCAGTCCGGCACGCGCCTTCCCATGGTGGCCAGCCCCTTCTATCATCAGTTGCACATCGTGCAATTGCGCATCATGCATCGCCTCACAGGAGAGGACACCTTCGCCCGCGTCGCCGACCGCTGGGAGAGTTACAGTCGCAGCCGCAGCAAACGCACCCGCGCGCTCTGCTACAAGAGCGCCTTTAAACTCTGTTATTACTAGATTGCTGGACGTCGGTACGAATCGCTTTCCCGGAGACAAGTCTGCTGAGCCCGCGCTACCCAACCCGTCTGATCATCTCCCTCGCGTTTGTGATGGTTGGGATCGTGTACTTGGTTCAAATCGCGACCCCCCTCAGGCTTGTCAACGACGGCGTTGACTATCTGTTACAAGCCAGTTCCGCCATAGACGGAAATGGTTTCCTGGTTCACGGTGTGCGTTCCATGCGTCCGCCCGGGTATCCTGCGTTGATTTGGGTATTGGCGAAAGCAGGCATCGGGAAGTCCTGGGCCATCGTTGCCCTGAATTGCCTTCTGCTCGGTATCGGATGTGTGGCGAGTTACTTTGTGGTGCGCGATTCATTCGGATTTTCGTCCGAGGTCGCACGGTTCATATCCTTGCTAACCCTCCTCTCCTTCCTCATGATTCGGAACGTTACCTACCCATTAAGCGACGTCTGCTTTTTTGGCGCGTCTGTACCGTGTCTCCTCGTACTGATTAGGGCCGAAGTGGATCCAGGACCTCGTCGGCTCTGGTGGCTTACGCTCCTAATTCCGCTCATCTTGTTCTGCATCGAGTTGCGAACCATTGGAATCGTTTTCATCCCAGCTTTTATTTGGGCAGCGATCGGCGGGGTCGCCGGGGCCCGGAGGATTTACCCCACGTTGCGGCGACATCGGTTCATCACGTTCTTGTTCTTGATGGTCACACTGGTGATCGTCGGTACGGTTATCCTCGATTCTCGATATATGCACTTCAATGCGCACATTTTCCAAAGGAGGGGCGTACTCCGCAGTGTTGCCGCGAACATTGGCTACCACACTGCGGAGTGGGGAGAGATGACCGCAAACGCTCCTGCGTCAAAGCTGCCAGGCGCACTCGGTTTGCCGTTACAGATCCTTGGAGCGTTCGCAATCTTCGCGTGCGTCGTTGGGCTTTGGGTGAAACGCGAACGACCTGATTCGCTATTGCTGTACCTGTTAGGGTTTGGATGTATAGTCTTTGCCTATCCTTGGAATGACGCACGGCTCTGGCTGCCGGTTCTGCCGTTCCTTATGGGGTACGTGCTGCTCGGACTGAGGCGCATGGTCTCACCCCGCATCTTGCGCCCTCTTTTAGTCGTCTACTGTTCAGTCTTTTGCATGCTTGGACTACTGGCGCTGGCTTTTAGTACTCGTCTGACCTTCGCCGGCGCGCGGTTCCCAGATATCTATGGAGATGGCAATTTCCGCGACGCTTATAAAATCGTGCTCCGGGGTGAGACGCCTAGGAATAGCGATGATGTCAATCAAGACGCCCTGTACTTGCTGCGGCGTTATGAGTGGCGTGCCGCGAGCAAGTGAGTTCGAGATCGAGTGAAGATCCTTTACGTCTCACAATATTTTCCGCCGGAGATGGGTGCGCCCGCCGCTCGTGCCTCCGAACTCGCCCGCCACTGGGCAGAGGCCGGCCACGAAGTATCTGTGCTCACCGGGTTCCCCAATCACCCGACCGGAGTGGTTCCCGCCGAATGGCGCAGCCGTTTGCGCCAGATGACTTACCACGAGCGAGTGGACGGCGTTGATGTGTTTCGCACATGGCTTTGGCCTTTGCCGAACCGCAAGGCGCATGAGCGCATGCGCAACTACGCTTCGTTCTGTCTTTCTGCTGGCCTGCGTGGCATGACCCTGCCGCGTCCCGACGTGATCATAGCCTCGTCGCCACAACTTCTCGTAGGCCTCTCCGGGTGGTGGCTCCATTTCGCGCGCCAGGTTCCATTCGTTTTCGAAGTGCGCGACCTCTGGCCCGAATCGTTGACGGCAGTCGGAGTTGGCGACGAAAATTCTCTCCTGCACCATGCTCTGGCGGTGATTGCCAGCTTTCTATACCGGCGTTCCGACCGCATCGTCGTCGTGACTCCCGCATTCAAAGAGCATCTTATGCGGCTGTGGGGCGTTCCCGCAGAGAAAATTTCGATCGTCGAGAATGGCGTGGAGACCGGCCTCTTTGCGCCAGCCTCTCCCATTGCCGACGCCGCATTGCGGCACGAACTCGGGGCGGATGGAAAATTCCTGGTCTGCTACATCGGTACCATGGGCATGGCCCACGGACTGGAAACCTTGCTCGCCGCCGCCGCCCAACTGCAGCGTCAAAATTCAAACGCGCAGTTTCTTCTGGTGGGCGAGGGCGCGGAAAAGGAACGAATCAAAGCTACGGCGCAATCCCGCGGATTGGCTAACGTTCGCTTTCTCGATCAGCAACCCCGGGAGAAGATCCCCGCCTTCATCTCCGCTTCTGACGCTTGCCTGGTCCTGCTGAAAAAGACCGATGTCTTCAAGACCGTCATTCCCACCAAGATGCTGGAATTCATGTCCTGCGCCCGCCCCGTAATTCTCGGCGTCGAAGGTCAGGCCCGGCAGATTATCGAAGAAGCCGGCGCCGGCATCGCGATCGAGCCCGAAAATGCCCAAGCGCTCGTATTAGCGATTAGCCGGCTGTCCGCAGATCGAGAACTGGGCACTACGTTGGGTCAAAAGGGACGGGAATACATTGTGCAACACTTCTCCCGGAGAACGACCGCGGAAAAGTATATTGAGGTTCTTCAGAAGATGATCGAGAAGCCCTGAGGTGTCTCCGAAGCCGCAACCAACCGCTACGGATGCACCGCATAAATCGAGACTGCCGTAGCCATTGCCATTGCAGCCTCAGCCGTTCTGGCTGCGGCAATCTTGCCGGCGCTGACGGGAATGAAAAGAATATCGTCTGCCTGCAGAGTCACGTCTGGGGCCTTGGCCTCCAGCATCTTCTTAACTTGGACTTTGGTTTCGGTCATCCCCGTCGGGCCTTTATGAAGGATGCGGGCGCCGCCCAATTTTGCCGTGTGGTTCGTGCCTCCGGCCAGTGCCAGTGCCTGCAGCACGCTGAGCGTGCCGTTGTCGACCAGCAGGCCGCTGGGACGGCCCACATCTCCGACCACATAGATAATAGGTGCCCGCGGCACCGTGATCGTGTCCCCTGGCAGGATGTCGATATTACCGCTCAGATCGTCCGCCAGATTCCGCGGCAGATCGATGCGAATCGGCTCCGGTTGGCTCCGCCGAATGACTGCGATCTTGCGGGAAGCAGCCGTACTGAACCCACCCGCCTCAGAAATCACTTCGTAGAGTTTGTGATCCGCGACATCGGGGTAAATGCCGGGTTTCATCACTTCGCCGATTACCGTCACGCCTTGCGAAGCAGCCTCGTCCACGAAGATCGTCACATGCGGATTGCGCACGAATTGCCCATCCGCGAGGCGTTTCTCGATCAGCGTCTGCGCCTCTTCCTGCGTCAGGCCTTCGACATGAACGTAGTCGATCAAGGGAAGGTAAACCTCACCCGATGCGCTGACCCGCGCCTTCGTGGCCAACTCGGGCACGTTGTACACGCTCACTTCGATGAGGTCTCCCGTGCCCAGCGTTAACAACGCTGACTGGTCGGGGGAGTCTTTCGCCGTTTCGGGTGTAACAGAAGGGGTGGTCTGAGCTGCTCCCGAGGCGTTTGTTGCTGCCTCGGATATCGGTTTGGCTGCGGGAAGCTCTCCAGCCGTGTTGCTCTGAGTTGGTTGAGCGCCAGTCGCTGGTTGCTGGGCGACAGCCCCGCTCACCGCAACCAACCATGCCGTAAGCAGAATCAAGAAAACGCGTGCGCAGCGACCGAAACCCGAGGTGCCCGACTCCATCAGAAGACCCCTGAAGTGATAAGTGAGAATTTGAAAGCAGTCTAGCACAGCGAAGCAGCTTGCGCCCCCGCTATCCGCTGGGCCCGGCATTAGTTTTCCACAGGTTTCTGCACCGCCATGATTGAAAGTGTCATTCTGGTGCTGCTACAGTCGGAGCACTCGGTACTTCGTCAGGAATCTATTCACTAACTATTAACCGCAGGGCATGGCTGCAATACTCTGAAGAATGTCGAGCCGGCATGCCGCGTCCGCATGCTTGCTTGCCGAAGGGGCATAGTTGACTGGCGTTTTCCTCGGGACATTTGTTGTAGCGCTGCTGTCGGCCTTTGTACTCACGCGGTACGTCCGCGATTTCGCCACCGTTCACGGCTGGGTGGCGGTTCCCACGCAAGAACGCCATTTGCATTCCAACCCGCTCCCGCGTCTGGGCGGAGTAGCGATTTTCTTTTCCTTCTCCCTCTGCATGGGGATGGCGGCCGTTTGGGCCCTTTATAGTCCACGGGTCCACGCAGCCTTTTCCTTAAAGACTCTGTCGACCATCCTCCTGCCGGCCTCGCTCGTTTTCCTGCTGGGTGTTTATGACGACATCCGCGGGGTCGGGCCCTATTTCAAATTCTCGGTGCAAGGCGTAGCCGCGACCATGCTGTACGTGGGTGGTCTGAAGATCGTCAACATCCCGGTCCTGTTTGGCGACATCAAGCTGCCTTGGATCGTGGGATGGGCCTTCACCGTTCTATGGGTTTTGGCCATCACCAACGCGTTCAATCTCATTGACGGCCTCGATGGATTGGCCGCCGGATCGGCCCTGTTCTCGACTCTGGTGGCGTTTGTAGTGGCTCTCCTTGGCGGATATTCTCTGGTCACCGTGATGACCATCGCCCTGGCGGGCGCGATTCTCGGATTCCTGCGCTTCAATTTCAATCCTGCCACCATTTTCCTCGGCGACTCCGGCAGCTTATTCATCGGATTTGTACTGAGCGCGCTCGCTCTCCAAGGTGCCCAAAAGGCTCCCACCATCGTGGCCGTCGCCATCCCGGTTGTCTCTTTCGGTTTGCCGATTCTGGAGACGGCTCTCTCCATCGTCCGGCGCCTGATCAGCGGCCGTCCGGTCTTCACCGCCGATCGCGAGCATATCCACCACAAACTGTTGCAGCACGGCATGACCCACCGCCAGGTCGTGATTCTTCTGTATGGCGTCTCGGCCGTTTTTGCCATGCTGAGCTTGTTCCTGCTGTGGCCGACCGGAAGTTCGCTGGGACTGGTGCTCGCGGTGCTCGGGATCGGGATCTGGATTGGCGTCCAGCATCTCGGCTATCTTGAATTTGGCGAATTGGCCCGCGTCGCCCAGCGCACTTTGGACCAGCCGCAGATCTTCGTCAACAATCTGGCCATCCGCCGTGCTACCGAGGAACTCAAGGTCGCGCGCGATTACGATCAGGTTCGCCGCATTCTTACCGCGGCCTTCGATAGCAACGATTTCGACGGTTTCGAATTGAAGCTCGAGTTGCTTCCCGGGGAACTTGTTCCGTTCGAAACGTCCGACTCGTCTGCCGCGCGCCGCGCCGGAAATTCGTTTCGCTGGACCAAAGCCGGTACCCCGAGAACATTCGACGGCTCGGCGGTGTGGAACCTCGCTCTGAACCTGATGAGTTCCGCGAACCGCCGACGCGGTACCCTGACCGTGCAACGGATGTACTGTTCGCGGGACTTGCAGATCGACATCAATCTGCTCACTTCGGCCTTTCCCACCACGCTGGCCGACGCCCTTGACCGCACCCTGGCGCACTCGGCACAGGTGATCGCCCTGTCCGAGAACGACACCTCGCTGATCTCGGCCCAGGCCGGCTAATCCGGCACAATCCGCCACATCCGGTGCGAAAGACAAGTGCACCCACGGAAAAGATGGGTTGACGAGCTAGCTATTTTCTTGGGTGGGTACAGCAGGCGTTGCGGAGTGCTCGCAAACGTATAGGCGAACGACACCAACCATCGCACGAGCCTAGAGCGGCAGGTGAGCTTTCAGGGGAGAGCGTTTTCGGTTACAGTTTCGCGCTGGCGTAGGAGTTGATTTCGCAGTTCAAGCAAACTTCTTCAAAAGCAGGAGCTGTCCATTCCATGATTTCCCCCAGTCAATCGTTCTACGGGTAGACCGCAAACGTACGGTTAGCATAGCCGACCCTCAGGACGAAATCAATACTTCCGGAAAAAAATAAGACGCTGCAATCCGCCTTCCGCAAGGCCTTTAGGATGAAATTGATAGCAGAAGTTGCAAGTTCCTGCACACTCCGGCGCTGGGTGAGCGGTTGCGACCCCGTTTTCCACACCCGGAACCATTGCCGTCACTTTCTGTGCCTTGGCTATCTGTTTACCTTCGACAGCACTTAAGAGAAGCGAGGGATGAACGATCCATGTTTGGCAAGACGTTGTATGGCAGCACTTTTAAGGACGTCAATTTCGTTCCCTTACAGTCCGCCACGTTCTGCGTTCAGTGCGAGATCATTAGCACCAACAGCAAGCCCTATTGCCTGGCATGCGGCAGCCATGCCCTGCTCGGTCTCTCGCGCGTGCTGGGCGGATCGCTGCGCCACCAGCAGACTGCCCATCTCATCACCGACATGGAGCTGAATAACCTTGTGCGCGATCTGCTGCGCACCGTGCCCGACCCGGACGTCGTCAACCTTGGCGATCATTTTCATATGCCGTCTCTGGCGCAGCGTAGCCAGCTCCGCGTCGCCAACGCAGCACATCCAGTGTCTGGCTTTCGCGCCGTGTCGTCTGAAGAAATCGAGATTCATCCCGCGGAACTGGACCTGGAGCCCGCCATCAGCGCGATTACTGAACGCGCCCAACATCTGACCGGAGCAACCGGAGCGGCCATCGCTCTGCGCGCGGGCGACGAAATCGTCTGCCGTGCCCGCGCCGGAAGAACTGCCCCCGACCTCGGCGTTCGTCTGCAAACTGACGCCGGCATTTCCGCCGAAGCCGTGCGCTCCGGCGAAATCATGCTCTGTCACGACGCCGAGCGGAACCCACGCGTCGATCTCGCCAGCTGCCGCCGTCTTGGAGTCCGCTCGATCCTCGTCTCGCCCCTGCGGCACTACCGCCGCACGCTCGGCGTTTTCGAGGTACTGTCCTCATCCCCCGGCGCCTTCGACGAGCGCGACGTAGCCACCATGCAACTGCTCTCCAGCATGATGGTTGCGGCCATCTCCCGCATCTCCTCCCTGCACCAGGCCCAAATCCTGCGCCGCGCTGGCTAAGGCGTTTTCCGAAGACCTGCACCTTGAAGAGCCGCAGCTTGCTGCGAAGGGCCGCAGTCTTTTTGCGAAACGAGCTTTTGGGTTGCGCAGCGCTTTGAGCGCTGCGCTTGAGCGGCTCTCTGCTGCTAGGGCTTTTAGCCCAGGAGGTTCCTCGCGCACCCTTTCCCGTCGCTGCGTCCTGCCGGAAACCCTCCCCTGTCGTCCTTCTGATTTTTCTTTGCCCGCTTGCTTTTCAACCATCCCGCGCTAATATGGAGCCACAAGAACTAGGGCCCATTCCCCATGGCTGTGATGACCTCGGCGTTGCAGACGCTTTCACCCAACCGTCGCCGGCGTGTGCGGCACAAGATTCAAACGCCGGCGTATGCCACGTTCACCGGAGAATCCAAAGGCGCGATGCTCGATCTCCACGAGATCGTTGACATCAGCGAAGACGGCGTGGCCATTCAATGCCATTCCCCGTTGGAACTGGCTAAGCGCGTAAACCTGTGTCTGGACCTGGCCGATTGCGCCGACCACATCTACACCACCGGACAGGTGGTCTGGTCCAACGCTTCAGGACGCGCGGGGCTTCGCTTTTCCGACTTGTCGCCCGAGTCCGTGGCGCGATTGCGCGAGTGGCTCTTCGTGAACGTGATGGCGGGAGTGGCCAACGGCGACGCTGAGGTTGCCGCCTTTATCGGTTCGCGCGACGCAACTCCTCTGCGTCCCAACTACACCGATACCCTTGCGGCCGTGACCGCGGTGCAGCGGCAGGTAGAGGCGCTCGGTTCCGATCTGGCCGGTGCCCTGCAGTTGATTGCCGGGCGCGCACAAACTCTGGTTCGCGCTTCTGGCGCAGCGATTGCGCTCGCGGACGCAGATCCGGATTTCATGGTGTGCCGCGCCAGTTCTGGAGCAGATGCTCCGCCCGTCGGTGCACCTTTGCAGGTGGGCTCCGGTTTTTCCGGCGAGTGCGTGAAGAGCGGTGTGCTGCTTCGCTGCGATGATTCCGAAGTCGATGTGCGCGTGGATCGCGAAAGCTGCCGCGCCCTCGGCATTCGTTCCATTCTGGCCGTGCCTGTGCGTGCGGGCGATAAGTCGATTGGGATTCTCGAAGTTTTCTCCGACCAGCCGGATCGATTTTTCGCATCGGATGGCGGCGTGATGCAGCGCCTGGCGGAGACCATCGTTGCCGCCGTCAACCGCGCCGCCCGCGCCGAGAATCTTCCGCCCATCGGGTCCAACCCGACCGCCATCCAGTTTCCTCCAACGACAGGAAGCGTTCTCTTCGCCTCCGAGCCTGGTCAAGAAAAAAAGATGGAGGGCTCGGAAGAGAAGATCTCCGGCGGCATCAGCCTGCCGCGTACCCATCTCATTATCCTGATTTGCGCCGCCATTGCCATCCCCCTTGCCCTTGGCTACGGGCTCGCTCCCTTCATTCAGAGCAAGCTTCAGGACCGTAGCCGCAGTACACTGCCGACCGTTCTGGCGTCATCTCGTCCGCCGAAGTCGGAGAGTCTTGCCGCGGTCTCTCCGTCGGTCGAGACTGCATCCTTCGACCAACTGCACCAGATGGCCGAGAAGGGCGACCCCGCGGCCCAGAATATGTTGGGACTTCGCTATGCCACCGGCGAGGGCGTGAAACTGGACGAGCGAGAAGCGGTTCGCTGGTATATCAAGGCTGCCGAGCAGGGCAATGTCGCAGCGCAGTCCAAGTTGGGTTCCATTTATTTTAGCGGTCGGGGTGTCCCCCAGGACTCCACGCAAGCTTACTTCTGGATGGTCGTGGCCCGCTTGAGTGGCGACCATGCCAGCGAAACTCTCGGACCATTTGTTCGGGCGCGCCTGACGCGGGCCCAGGTCACATCCATCGAACTGGACGCCGATCGCTGGCTGCGCCAACACCCGACAGCCGCCAAGCCCACCGCAGGCCATTAGCGCCTCGCCTACATCCCCACCTTCAGGGCGTCATCCTGACCGGAGCCGTTCTTCAGGCGGAGGGAAGGATCTTGCGCGGATCGAACCTGCTGATTCGGTACCCGCGCTAAAATGCTCTTAGAGGCTCCTGTGCCCACCCTCCGCGACATCCTCGACCGCAAAGTTCGCGAGGCCGATCCCGCTCTCTACGAGGAACTCGACAACCACCGCGTCCGCTGTTTCTCCTGCGGTCACTGCTGCCCGATTCCCGAAGGCCAGCACGGCGTTTGCAAAGTCCGCTACAACCGCGGCGGCACGCTCTACGTCCCCTGGGGATACACCGCCGGCATGCAATGCGATCCCATCGAAAAGAAGCCGTTCTTCCACGCCCATCCCGGCGCGCTCGCCTATAGCTTCGGAATGCTGGGCTGCGACCTGCATTGCGGCTACTGTCAGAACTGGGTTACGTCGCAGGCGCTCCGTGATCCGAATGCTGTGTCGCCGCCCCTCGAAGCTTCGCCTGAAGCGCTGGTCCGCGATGCCCTCGACCAGGGTGCGAAAGTCCTAGTCAGCACTTACAACGAACCGCTGATCACCAGCGAATGGGCCGTCGCCGTTTTCAAAGAAGCGAAGGCCGCCGGCCTGCTCACCGGATTCGTTTCCAACGGCAATGCCACACCGCAGGTTCTCGAATTCATCCGCCCCCATCTCGATCTCTATAAAGTGGATCTGAAGAGCTTCGACGACCGCCACTATCACGAACTCGGCGGACGCATCGGTCCCATCCTCGACAGCATCCGCCGCATTCACCAAATGGGATTGTGGCTGGAGATCGTCACGCTGCTCATCCCCGGCTTCAATGACTCCGCCGACGAACTGCGCCGCCTGACGGAATTCCTCGCCGGCATCTCGCCTGACATTCCCTGGCACGTGACCGCATTCCATGGCGACTACAAGATGCAAGGCGAAGACCAGCGCGACACCACTGTCGAAGATCTGTTGCAGGCCGCTGAAATCGGCCGCGCGTCGGGATTGCGTTACATCTATGCAGGCAATCTTCCCGGCACGGTAGGTCATTGGGAAGATACCCGCTGCCCGCAATGCAGTGACACTCTGATCCGCCGCTACGGATACCACATCGAAGAGTACCGCCTCACCCCCGAAGGCCGCTGCCCGCGCTGCTCCTGCCAGATCCCCGGCCGCTGGGCCGCTCGCTTCGAAGGCCAGATCACCTCGCGTCCTTTCCTTCCACACAAACGCTCGCATTTATTTACAATCACAAGTCGTTGAATCTTGATGCTGTTGATTTTGCGTATGTGTTGATTTTGCTTGTGTGGGGACAGCCGCCTTCGGCTGTCCGCCGGGCGTAGCCCGGCAGTAGTTGCGGCAAATTGATCAACCGGACCGATGCATAAAACACCGATCCTCGCTCTCTGTCTCCTGGTGACTCTCACCCTATGCGCATGTTCGCCGCGCGACTTCCTGACGCGCCGCCTCGCCACCGATCTGATCTCTGCCTCCGATGCGTTCAAGACGCCACAGCAATTCTCCCTGCAGACGGGCATCGTCTCCAATAAAGACTATGTCTCGCCCGAATATCTCGTCCTCCAACAACACGGCTGGATCTCCGCGACCACAGTCCGTTGCGGTCCCGCCATGGTGCCGCCGCCGTGCTGGGATGTCCTGCTGACCCCGTCGGGCGTCGACACCGTTCGCGCCCTCGTCCCCTCCGAAGAGGCTGACAAGGCCTCGTTCTTTATCCCCGTGGCCAGAAGGGAACTGATCGCCGTCACCGGCATCAGCAAGCAAGGCAACCAGGCCGATGTGGAGTTCACGTGGAAATGGGTGCCCTTGAATGAAGTCGGCGCCGCGCTCTACTCCGGCGACCTGCGTTACACCTCGACCGTCGGATTTCGTCAGTACGATGACGGCTGGCGTCTCATGCAAACCGCTCGGCATTCCGTGCAAACGCTCGACGACGCCTTCAAAAACGCCGAGCCTGCCCAGTGACCACGCAGGAGGCCGGACCCCGTTCCTGGGTTGTATCGGCGTCCGCCTGGCTGACCCCACGCCGCATTCGCGCACACGCCATGATTCTCGCCCTTTGCCTTTGGGGTGTCTGCGCCGTCGACTTTCTTACTCCCGGCTCCTTCGACCGCGCTGCCAACATCAAGTTCCAGGATTTCCTTTCCTTCTACATCTCCGCCCGCCTGCTTCACCAGGGCCGTGCGGCGGAACTCTACGACGACCAGGCACGCACCGCCGAGATGCTCGCAATCGTTCGAACTCACGTGGGGACGGATGCATTCGTCCGTCCAGATTCGAAGCTAGCCGGGAGCGAATCCGTGCTCCCTGGCGCGGTTCATAACGCCACCAACGTCCGCCTTCCTAATCTCTACGGACCACAAGTCGCACTCCTATTCGTTCCGCTCACATACTTCCCCTTCTTGATCGCCGCGCAGATCTGGGTCGTGCTCAACCTGCTTCTTTATGGCTTCTGCGTGTATGTGATTTGGAAGTCCTGCCCTGGCCTGCGTCTTCACGGACCACTTGTCGCCCTCTGTGCCCTCGCCTTTCCGCCGCTGTTTCATTTCTTCGTACGCGGCCAGACTTCCGTTCTCGTGTCGGCATGCTTTACGGCCGCCTTTCTGGCGTTCCGCTCCGATCGCAACTGGTTGGCGGGTATCGCGCTGGGCTTCCTCGTCTTCAAGCCGCAGTTCCTGGTTGCCATCCCGCTGGTGTTGCTGCTCGCTCAGGCCTGGAAGATACTCGGAGGACTGGCCGTCGCAGCGGGTGCCCAGCTGGCGTTCACGTGGATCTATTTCGGTCCCGCGGTGATGCACGCTTACTTCGATACTCTCGGGCACGTGTCACGCGTGATCGACGCCGCTGAACTCAATCTGGCGCCGATCCAAATGCACTCCTTGCGCTCCTTCTGGACACTGCTGATCCCCTGGCCCGAAGTTGCGCTCGCGCTGTACGCTCTCGGTTCCGTCGCCGTGATTGGTGTGGCCGCGGTCGTCTGGAAGTCTTCGGCCCCGCTGGCGCTTCGCTTTTCGGCTCTTACTCTCGCCGCGGTACTCGTCAACCCGCATCTGTTCGTGTACGACCTGCTGGCATTGGTTCCGGCTTTGTTGCTACTGGCGGATTGGGCTCTCATCCATGCGGAGAATCCCCCCACGCCGGCTTTGCGCGTCTTGCTGTACCTCGCATTCGTGCTGCCGCTGCTTGGCCCCTTGTCGCGCTGGACTCACGTCCAACTCTCTGTCCCGATGTTCGCTGCGTTGTTATGTTTCCTGTGGCAAACATCCAGAACTCCGAGTCACAAACTTGCTTCCAATGAATCCGCCGTTGTATAACCCTTCTTCCCACCGGGAACCCTATGCGACTCCACAAAACTGCTCTGATCGCCCTGATGATGTTGACCTGTGCGCTTGCCGTGATGGCTCAAAGCAAGCCCAAGCTCACGCTCGACGAGTTCTTCAACTCCGTTAGCTATTCGGCGCTGGAGATCTCGCCTGACGGCAACTCGGTGGTCATCGCCACCGAGCGCGCGGACTGGGACCAGCAAATCTTCCGCACCGATCTCTGGCTCTATCACGACGACGGCAAGGGCGGTGGCCCTGTTGGCAACCTGATTCAGTTGACGCAGTCCGGGCACGATTCCGACCCGAAGTGGTCGCCTGACGGACGCTGGATCGCCTTCCTCTCGGAGCGCAAGACTTCCACCGAGAAAGGCGGCGACTCCGATTCGGACGCGGACTCGAAAGACGAAGCCGCCAGCCAGCTCTACCTCATCTCGCCCAACGGCGGCGAAGCCTTCCCGGTAACCCAGGGAGAAGAAGACGTCCACTCCTTCTCCTGGTCGGCCGATTCGCAGACGATCTACTTCTCCACACGCCAGCCCTGGACGCGAAAGCAGAAGGACGACTACAAGCAAGAGTGGAAAGACGTCGTGCAATACCGGACTGCTGAACGCGGTGACACGATCTTCGCGCTCGACCTGTCGATTGCTCTCGCGCACCACGCCGCCGCGCCGACGAAGTCTGCAAAGAAAGAAGGCGAGCCTGAGGAGCAACCCGATCTCACGCCTGGCACGCGCGCCATAACGTCCTCGCCGCTGCGTATCGATGGTCTGGTCACTTCTCCCGACGGTCGCAAACTCGCGTTCGTGAGCAACGCCATCAACCAACGCCAGGAAAAATACGACGACATCGAAATCTATGTTGTGGACTTGCAGGCGGCGGCGTCCTCGCCGCGCCGCATCACCCACAATCAGGCCGCGGAAACCCGCGCGCGCTGGGCCAACGACAGCCGCCACATCCTGTTCAGCTCCGAAGGAGATGTCTCGGGCCCCTACCGCGACCTGCAGCCGCATCTCTACTCGGTCGACACCGAATCGGGCGCGACTGAGCATGATCAGGCCGAACAATGGAGCAAGGATTTCATCGGTCCCGTCGAGCACTACGCCGTCGCCGCTGACAAGATCTTGACCTCCGCTCGCATCGGCACTGAGGTCCAAATGTATTCCGTGGGCAAGCCCTCGGAATCGCTGCACCGCATCAGCGCGTGGCCTGGCACGTACGCCGGGATATCGGTTGCCGCACACTCGCCCCGCGTGGCCTTTGTGTACTCCTCGCTGGGTAAGCCCGACGAGGTCTACCTCGCCGACAGCGCCGACAAACTCGATCAGGCCCGCGCCATCACTTCCTTCAACAAGCTCTTCACCGAGCGCGACCTGCCGCAAGGCAAGCCTTACCAGTGGAAGGCCGACGACGGCACTACCGTCGAAGGCATGCTGATCTATCCTCCGGGCAAATTTGAGGCGAAGCACCTGCCCATGCTGACCTTCATCCACGGCGGTCCCGCCGACGCCGACGGCAATCACTTCGAGGCCGACTGGTACCAGTGGGCCGCGCTGGCCGCCACCAACGGATGGCTGGTCTTCGAACCCAACTACCGCGGCTCGACCGGATACGGCGACAAGTTCCTCCAGCAGATCGTTCCGCAGATCGTCTCGCGGCCGGGCAAGGACATTCTCGCGGGCGTCGATGCGCTGGTGAAAGACGGCATCGCCGACCCCGACCACCTGACCATCGGCGGCTACAGCTACGGCGGATACATGACCAACTGGCTCATCACCCAGACCACGCGCTTCAAGGCCGCGGTCACCGGCGCGGGCGCGGTCGAGCACATCGGCAACTGGGGCAACGACGACACCACCTACGACGACGCCTACTTCCTTGGCGGACGTCCCTGGGAAGCCGCGCAGCGCTATCACGACGAAGCCGCCATCTTCCAGATGGACAAAGTCCGCACGCCCACGCACATGGTGGGCGGCGCCGACGATATCCGCGTCGCCGTGCTCGAAGACTACTTGCTCGAGCACGCGCTCTACTCGCTCGGCATTCCGAACAAGCTGCTGGTCTTCCCCGGCGAAGGCCACCGCCTGGCGAAGAATCCCTGGCACGGCAAAATCAAAGTCCGCGAAGAGTTGAAGTGGCTGCAGAAGTACGGCGGCGTGCCGGCTTCTTCCAACTAATCGCAAGACTTGTCATCCTGAGGCCCGCGCTTTTTGCGGGCCGAAGGATCTATGCAATTGCCGTCAGCGCCGATGCTGCCAGCAACTTGCATAGATCCTTCGCGTTGCTCAGGATGACATCTCGATGAGATCGACACCCCCAATTTTTTTTCGCGCATTCTCCTAAAATATTGATCCATAAGAACTTACCTCAAGGGTATACCCCCCTGATCCCCGCAAAATCTTGATCCGCAAGGAAGCTTAATTAAATTCTGTCTATCGATTTCCACAAAGGTTCCTTTCTGATGCAATCAATAGGGGTTTGGGGATTACGGGAAGAAACTCGCGAATCGTGGGACTACGTCGTTTCTGACGAAGTCGTATATGGAGCGAAGGCCATCGAGGTCGATCTCGAAATCGCTCATTCCGTCAGTTCTGTCAATTGGCTCGCCAAATATGATTCCGGGGACATCTACCTTGAGCTCAAGATTTTCTTTTTCCGCCAGCGGGACACTTATTACCACCGCGTGCTGGAAAATGTCGTCATATCGCCAAGCCTGAGAGATCCCGAATGCTCCGATAGAAAACTGGATGTAACCCAATGCAACGGAGCGATGCTTGTCGATGTTGCAGAGCTTATTCAACTGCCAAAGGGGATGGTTCTTGAACGCCGATCCACGGTGGTAAGGTTGAAGCGATTCGATAACAGTGAGGGCATTTTGCGGAATGTCAGCGACCCTTTCGTTGTGCCCCTTGTTCCCAACGCCGGGGAATTGAGATTCAATCGGGAAGGCCGTATTCCTCCCCGGAGTGTCGGTGCTCAGGAGGGCGAGCTGCCATGCGAGATTGTCAAGGCTGGAACGAAGCGAATAGGCGAATTCTCCAATGAGCATTCCGATGGCGTCGGGAGTGTCTTTTGTGCGACTGCCACATGGTGCCGCAACTGATCAAGATCGTCCTTGGCAATGAGGGTGTATGCATCCTTTCTAAATTTCTCGACTTCCCCCTTGAGTTCGTCGAGACGTTTATACGCCCAACCCATTTTCATTTGCGTATGGGTCAGACCTATGCGCAATGGCATGAGAACACCTCAAGAAAATGCAGTACGATAGGCGCATGAAGTCTAAACTCGATCCCGAAACCACACCACAGCAAAAAAGAGCAGCGATTTCCAACAGCGTCGGCTGCCCCAGGCTTCGCGGTTTCCGAAGCCTGGGCACCACGGACCTCAATTCAGAATGTCTTCTTTGAAATGATTCGGTGCGCGGCCCCTTGGTGCCAGGAGTATCGGTTCCCATCCGTCGAAAACCGCGACGGATGGGGCAGCCAGTTTCGTGGTGGAGCGCACGGTCCGAGCGTAGCAGGAGTGAACGTGGAAGAGGCGGCTGGCCCACCTTAACCCGTACCACCGCCGAATCGGCTGCCGGCTGCTCCATCCTTGCGTTCTTTGCAAGGGTGGGAAAGGTGAAGCCTGCAGCGAAAGCCTTTTCTAATTCGATCGACTCATCGTCGGCCACGCAGCGAGCGACCTCACGGCCAGCGCTGTGCCCCATGCAGGGTAGTGTCCTAAACACTGTGTTGCTGGCCAGCGGGTTGGTCAGACGATTGCGTTGAAAATCTACCTTCCATCTCTTCCACTGTTTTCTCAAGCGATGCAATCTGCTCTTTAGCCCGCTTGATTTTATTTTTTGTTTCTTCAATTTGTCTCTTGACAGTGTCTGTAGACATGTTAGTATACCTCATCATGGTTGAGAATCTTGATGATGCTCGTGCTCGTTACTACGGATTCCTTGCCGATCAGATAAGGCTTGAGGCGAAGCTTGCCGAGTTGGACGTTCAGCGAGAGGATACGCGCAAACAGATCGAAAGCATCCGCCGGATTGTGGCTGAATTGGCGACACTGTGCGGCGTGTCGCACGCTGGCAACCTTAGCGCTCTCGGGATTACCGATGCTTGCCGAGAGGTCATCAGGAAGGCGTATCCCGAGCATGTTTCCGCGAAGGAGATCAAAGAGAGGCTTGAACAGGGCGGCTTCGACTTGAGCCAATACCAAAATCCTTATGCCTCGATTTACACAATCCTCGCCCGCTTGGAGGATTCTAGTTTCGCGGAAAAAAAGATGGAAGGTTTCAATGTTCTGTATCGCTGGAAACGACGGGCCCGGCTCAATCGTCTTCAAGCGAGAGCGATTCGCGGTGAAGTGAAAAAGATCACCGAATGACTTTGCTGCTACAAGAGCAAACCGTCCGTCGTGTTTGGACCACGACGGACGGCAAGAAAGGAGGTGTTGAATATGCCTCCACCAATCACTGAGTAGCTGACTAAGCGCCCCGGCAGCGGTTCGAGCCGTTGTCGGGGCTAATCCAAAGCGCGGAGTGACCCACGCCTCAGACCCAAACGTATTTTGGCTGGTTTCTCCGCAGAACGCAAGCGGAGAAACCCCATGACCTGCCTCAAATGGAGGCTGGCCCACCTAAACCTGCATGCACTGCCACGGCTTTGGCTGCCCCATGCTTCGCGGTTTTCGAAGCCTGGGCACCACGGACCTCAATTCAGGATGTCTTCCTTGAAGTGATTCGGTGCGCGGCCCCTTGGTGCCAGTAGTATCGGTTCCTATCCGTCGAAAACCGCGACGGATGGGGCAGCCAGTTCCGCAATGGCCGGGTGCCCCATCCTTGCGCTCTTTGCAAGGGTGGGAAAGGTGAAGCCTGCAGCGAAAGCCTTTTTTAATTCGATCGACTCGTCGTCGGCCACGCAGCGAGCGACCTCACGGCCAGCGCTGTGCCCCATGCAGCACCCGCGCAATTTCCACCGCTTCGTCCTTCACTCGGTAGACAACAACAAAGGGAAGAGGCGAGAACACCAACTCACGGGTACCTTTGATTCTTCCGGGACGTCCTTGATTGGGGAACGATCCCAGCGACGCCACGCCCTCGTAGATTTTGTGCGCTACGCGCTCGGCTGCTCAGAGATTCTGCTGGCGGATGTACTCAACAATCGCCGCCAAATCGGCTGCGGCTTCAGGAGATCAGCGAACCGTCATCAGGATCGCAGGATCCGCTCGATTTGCCGGCCAACTTCTTCATGCGACACAAACTTGCCGCTGTCCAGGGAATCCATCCCTTTCTGCACTTCCCGCTTGAACCACTCGTCATGCTCAAGATAGTCCGCAACCAATTCCTGCACGACTTGGTTCGCGGCCTTGCCCGCTTCGGAAGCGATCCTGGTCAGCCTCGCCTCAAGCTCGGGAGCTAGAGAGATTTCCATTGTTTTATTGTAGGCGGGACGGCCCAATCTCCAATCGCAATTACTGATCCCCTTGTTAGTTTTCCACAGCCCGCAATGTGACGGACAACCTTGACTGAGAATTTCAACCGGTAAATGATGGACCCAGCCGCAACGGTCTGGCCAAGAGCAAACCGCGCGGCGCTAAGTCCTTTGTTTTACGGATTTTGATATCTAACTTCTTTGTCATGCGGATTTTGCCAGGAATTTCGCGCTAACCCCATGATTCCAAAGATCACGGGGGGAAGGGGGATACCCCTCCGTTGCGCGAAGTTGAGGATAGGAGAAAAAATATGGGTCTGGAAAATGTTCCACGCTGTCAGCACATCAAGGTAAACGGCACGCAGTGCGGGTCTCCCGCCCTTCGCCGTCGGAGACATTGCTATTTTCATGACAAGGTCCGGGGCGAGCAGGCAAGGATTGCGGCCCGGAACTCGCTGGTCAGGTTCGATCTGCCCCTGCTCGAAGACGCAAATGCGGTGCAGTTGTCCCTCATGAAGGTGATCCAGCAGCTCGGCAGCGGACAAATCGATCACAAAACCGCCGGACTCATGCTCTACGCCCTGCAAACCGCCAGCGTCAACCTGCGCAACGCCGATTTTGAAGTCGACGAGGTAAGCGACATCGTAATCGACCGCGACACCGTCAGCGCCACCTGCATCAATGGCCCGCAGTGGTTCGAAGAAGATTTTGACGGCGACGGCGAGGAGGGCGAATCAGAGGACACACAAGAGGACGAAGCGGAATGCGCTGCCCAATAGCTGCTACGAAGCCCCGCCGCGGAGTGGGGAAAAGGCCAAGCAAACGAAGCCGGACGAGAATCGGGAAGGGCACGAGTTTTACTCGTGCCCTTCCCGGTTGCTTCGCAAGAGTCGGTAAGGTGGCGCTAGTCCACGTCCTGCGCCACACCCTTGCGGACGCCGAGTCGGGCTTGCAGGTGCTTGCGGTAGCGGCGGCTCAAGCGGACGGTCGCGCCGTTGTCGAGCAAGACTTCGTATTCGCCGTCCTGCCGGAGTTTCAATCCTCGGACGCGCTCCAGGTTCACGATGTTCGAGCGGTGGACGCGGCAAAAGATATTTGGGTCCAGATCTTCTTCCAGGTCCGACAAGGTGCGGCGCAGGAGGTGGCTTTTCGGGCCGACGTGCAGGCAGGCGTAATAGTCGGCGGCTTCGATCCAATCGATCTCGGAGATGTTCACGAAGCAAACCTGGCCGGCGTTCTTGATGGCCACGCGCTCCAGTTTTTGGGTGCGATTTCTGCCGAGGCGTATCCTTTGTTTGGCGCGGCTGAGGGCCAGCTCAAAGCGGGCGTTGTCGAAGGGCTTGAGCAGGTAGTCGAGCGCGCCGGCTTCGAAGGCGCGCAGGGCGTACTGGTCGTATGCGGTAACAAAGACAATGGCGGGCGGCAGATTGCTACCCAGCATCTCGAGCACATCGAAGCCGTCGCACTCGGGCATTTGCACGTCGAGAAAGAGCAGATCGGGATTCGCGACTCGGATCTCACTCAGGGCCTCGGCTCCCGAGCCGCATTCGCCGACGATTCCAATTTCCGGGTCCGTACGCAACAGGACGAGAAGGTTGCTGCGCGCCAAGGGTTCGTCGTCGACAATCAGTGCACGTATTTTTGCGGAATGTGCGTCTGCGGGCACGAAGTTAGCCCTTGGTTTTTCCGGAGGCAGGCAGAGAAACGAAGGGCACGGAAACCGTGGCTTCCACGCCTCCGGGTTGCTGATTCCGCATGTTCAGCTCGAACTGATTGCCATACAGGTTTTGCAGGCGCGTGCGCACATTGAGGATGCCGATTCCCGACTGGGCGGTTTCCCAGCCCACGGGCAAACTGGGCCCGTCGTTATAGACGCGGACGGTCAGCGTTCCGTTCGAGCGCGACGCCGTGATGCGGATCGCGCCACCCTGCACGCGGCGTGCAATGCCGTGTTTGACTGCGTTCTCGACCATGGGCTGCAGAATCAGGCTGGGAATCTGCGCGGGCAAGAAGTTCCTGGGGAACGTCGACGCTGAACTGCAGACGCTCGGCGAAACGTGCCTTCTGAATGTCCAGATACTTCTGGGTGAACTCCAGTTCTTCACCGAGGGGAACTTGCTGGCGGTCGGAATCCTCCACCACTCGCCGCAGGAAGTCGCTCAGACCGACGATCATGCTCACGGCCGCGTCGTTTCTTTTTTCGCGCACCAGTCCGGCAATGGCGTTGAGCGTGTTGAATAGGAAGTGCGGTTCGATCTGCCGCCGCAGTGCACTGAGTTGCGCCTTCGAGAGTTGCTCGTTGAGACGCGCCGTCTCGGTTTGCTGGAAGGCCAGTTGCTCTCTGGCATCGAGCACGTGATTGATCAGCAGAATCATGCCGTAAAGCACCAGGTACGAGAGCATTCCGGCGTAGAACTTGTGCATCCAGAGTTGAGGGAACGGGTCTGGACCGGGCATCAATGCCCACGGATTCAGCCACTCTTCCCACATCGAGATCCATGCGGCGTGTAGGAGACCCATGCAGCCGCAGGCGGCAAGATGCGTGGCCCACGTCGAGAATCGTTTCCACTGCGCCGGAGGGTAGCGATGAGCCAACCGCAAAACCAGCGGAGTGGCGAGAATCCATGGCACCCAGGAAATCAGCAGCGTGAAGAACAGGCGTCCCCAGTAATGGTGCATGCCCTCCGCGCGCATAACAAAAACATTCTGCGTCGCGTCGAACAGCCCCATGCCGAACCAGATGGCGGCGAGCCACAGCCAGCGCGAGGATTCAGATTGGCTGCGAGGCTTGTCCATAGGCAGGATCGTATTCTACGACCAGCCTGAAAGGGGAACAATGCAGCCAATCGCCGGAGGGGTGCAGCGGGCGGTCTAGCGCTTCAGGGACATCGGGGTCCATACTGCCCGGCATGAAGACGAATCGGAAGTCCGCTCTGCTACTCGCTGCCCTGGTCGTACTGTGCTCTGCCGCCCTGCTCAACTCTGCAACGCCGCCGGGTTCGGGCCCGGAATATACGAGCGACGCGCAGATGAAGCTTCCGGAAAACTATCGGCAGTGGGTCTACCTGACGACGGGATTCGACATGAGCTACAACAAGGCCGCGATGCAGATGGACCACCACATGTTCGATAACGTGTTCGTCAATCCGGAGGCGTACGCGGCGTTTCGGCAGACTGGGACGTGGCCCGACAAGACCGTGCTGATGCTCGAAGGCCGCATGGCGCAAGGGAAAGGGTCGATCAATCAGAAGGGCAACTTTCAGAGCACCGAGATCATGGGGATCGAGGCGCACGTGAAAGATGAAGTACGCTTTCCGGGGAAGTGGGCCTTCTTTATTTTCGGCGACGCGAAGACTGCCAAGATGGTCCCGACGACGATGGAATGCTACAGTTGCCACGCCGACCATGCAGCGGTGGACACGACGTTCGTCCAGTTCTATCCCACGCTGCTGCCGATCGCGCAGAGCAAGGGGACACTTAGTGCGTCGTACCAGAAGGAGAACGCGGCTGAGCAGAAGTAGCGAGCGCCATTGCCGCGGCGGCGCCAAGCAGACAGAGAGCTTTGTTGACACATAACATGTGCGCACGTATAATGTGTCCATGAATGTCACCCTGTCGATCGAAGAGCAGCTTGTGGCTCGAGCCCGGAAGAAAGCCGAAGCGCTGGGGAAGAGTCTCAATCAGATGATTCGGGATTACCTGCAGACGGTGGCTGGCGGGGACGATCCCGAGCGAAGCATTGCGGAGTTCAATCGTCTCTCGGGTCAAGGCCACTCGCGCGGATGGCGCTTCAACCGGGACGAGATTCATGAGCGTCCGTAGTTTTTTCGACACCAACGTCCTGATCTACGCCGATGACAAGGCGGTTCCGAAAAAGCAGCGAAGAGCACTCGAGCTGGTGGCCGAGCATCGGCGCGCAAGGACCGGAGTTGTGTCGCTGCAGGTGCTGCAGGAGTATTTCGTTGCGGTCACGCGGAAACTGCGCGTGGATGCTGCCATTGCACGGCGCAAGATCGAACTGCTAGCGGAGTTCGACGTCGCTGTCCCCGAAGTACAGGACATTCTGGCGGCAATCGACTTGCACCGCCTTCACGGGTTTTCCTTTTGGGATGCCCTGATCCTGCGCGCAGCGAAGCAGGCCGGATGCAGCGTACTGTTCTCGGAAGACCTGCAACAGGAGCGCGAGATCGACGGGATCCGTATTGTGAATCCGTTTCAATCGGCGGAGAAATAGGGAACTCAACACTTGGTCAGGCGAGCGCTACTTAGCGGCGCTGGCGACTTTCACACCATGTGACGCAGCTGCGTAGCGGGCGATGCCTTTGTAGAGGGCTTCGGCGATCTGTTCGCGGTAGCCGTCACTGCGCAGTTTTTGTTCGTCGGTGGGGCTGCTGACGAAGGAGACTTCCGCCAGAATTCCGGGCATGGCGCTTTCGGTCAGAACGACGAATCCGGCTTCTTTGATGCCGCGGTCGCGCAGGCCGGGATTCTGGGCTGAGAGCGTGCCGTAGAGGGAGCGTTGCACGCTGGCCGCCAGGTGCCGCGATTGCTCGATGCGCTCATGCAGGTCGGCCGGCGAGAGTGTCGCTTTTGCAGCCGGCTTGGCAGTGTTAGCGTGGGTATCAACATCTTTCGATCCGGGTGCCGAAAACAGATTGGTGTAGTAGGTTTCCACGCCGCGGGCGGAGGGCAGGTCGCTGTAGTTGGCGTGAACTGAGATGAACAAGTCCGCCTGGGCCGTGTTGGCTATGCTGGCGCGGTCGTCGAGCGTGATGTAGTTATCGTCGGGACGCGTGTAGAGCACTTCCATCCCCAGGCGGCTTTCGAGCAACTTGCCGAGACGCTGCGAGATTTCCAGCACCAGATCTTTTTCCAACAGACCGCGACGGCCGACGGTGCCGAGGTCCCAGCCGCCGTGTCCGGCATCGACGACGATGCGCATCTTGGGTACGCGCGCGCGCAGTTGCAGGTCTTCTTTGGTCGGAGGTGGAACTACGATTGCGAGTTTGTTCTTTTCGGTTTCGCCAGCGTTCGGGAAGAGGTTGACCGCGCCTTTGGGAGTCGCGCCCACCTTGCGGACTTCGACCACAAGGCGATACGGATTCGGTTCCAGGCTGACTGAGAAAGTGGAGTTAGCCCTGGTCTCCAGCACTACGCGCGTCATGCCCGCCACGGGTTGGGCCATGCGGATGCGGCCGACGAAGGAGTCGCCGATCTCGATCGATTTTCCCAGCAGATCGGGAGCGAGTCGCGTGTCGCGCAGATCGAAGTAAATGCGGTCCGGGCCGGAGAGGCGGTGGGCCTCGTACTGAATCTGGTCCTCGAGATCGAGCACGATGGTACTGGAGTCGGCGGACGACCAGTGGCGGATTCCGGTGACCTTCGGGAATTTCGACAACTCCTGCGGGGTTGCGGGCGCGCTTTCCGGCTGGCTGGCATCGGAGGCTTCGTCGGGAGTCGTGTTTTCGATGCCTGCGGGAGTCGCGCTTGTGGTTGCAGCCGCAGCCGTTTCTTTCGCAGATGAGTTGGCTGGCTTGACCGGCATTTCTTCGGTGTGGATCATGGCGCTGCTCAACTGCGCCGTCTTGATCTTCCACCAAACGCCGCCGGCGAATGCGGTAACGATGACGATGAACACGAGGAGGATCAGCACGAACGGCCGGTTCGCGGCGGACTCAGTCTCCGGCGCGGCGAACTCGGGTGCGGCGGCTACAGTGGGCGTAACAACGAGATCGACCTGAGGCTTCTCCGCGGGTGTGACAACAATCAAGGGCTTGTCGGGGATCGGAGGTGCAGGAGTTGCACTCGCCTGGGCAGCGGGGGTCTTCGAATCGGCCGCCTTTGACTCGGCAATCCTTGAATCTTTCGCGGGTACAACCGGAACCGAGACAACCACAGCAGGAGCAACCGCCGTTGCAGCAGATGCAGCGGCAACAGCTACAGGCGGAGCAGGAGCCGCGGGAGTGGGCGCGACCGGGTTGGGTGCGACGGGGGTTGGCGCGATCTTGACGGCAAGGGCTGGCGCCACGGTCACGGTTTTAGCCGGCTCGACGGCAGCGGGCTTAGTTAGTACGCGCGGTGCCGGTTCCAGCTTGGGAGCGGCAGCCTGCGCGGATTCGGCGAAGCGATCTTCATCTTCCGGCTTGAGTGCGCCCAGGACCAGTTCGGCCAGCAGGCTTAGATTGCGGATGTCGCTCTCGTTGAAGGCGAAGGGCCATTCGGAAAACGCCTCGAGCAGGCCGATGACGCGGCGGCGGCCGCACAGCGGCACCGCGACCATGGAACGCGCGCCCAACTTGCGGCAGGCTTCGAGGTTCACGCGGGGATCGGTCTCGGTGTCGTCGCACATCACGGTTTGTGCGGTACGGAAGCTGGCGCCGGAGAAGGCAGAATCGCGGTCGATGCGCGCACCGATGTCGGGGCGAATCGCGCCCGCGGCTGCGCGCAAGACAATCTCGTTGTTTTCCGCCAGAGCGATGGCGAGGCCGTCGGCGCCGGTGATGGCGACGGCGCGCTCGGCGACGAGTTGCAGGACTTCATCGAGAACAAACAGCTCTTGCTGGTCAAACTCCGCGGCCGGCGCAACCGCATCGAACCCGTGGTTTCGCGCGGCCAGCGTCTTTCTGCGGCGCACCTGATCGTGCAGCGCAGAGAAAGCGAGCAGCGCCTGCAGAGCGTCGCGCTGCGAGGGCTTTGAGGGATCGTCCTTGGGACGATTGGAGGCGGTGGAATCGCCATGCTCCCGTGGCCATCCGGGCACACCAGCACCAGCGAACGGAGTAGTCACGTCCAGGTCCGGTTTAGTGGTGGTCGTCGCCATTTAGAGACAGTTCACTTGTAAGTTATCGGGGTTTGGCCCGAGTTGCAATTACTTGGGCATGCCCCTTTGGGCATGTACTTTAGTTAGTCATTGTGCACCGTTTTCGCTTTTCCGGATACATTCCGAAAGTTTATCTGACGGCTCCCTCCCGGAGTAGAATCCACAATCCAGAAACGAGGAAAGCGCCATGCCCCAAACGCGCAGGCACGCATCACCCAGCCCGACCGTTGCCGCGTCGATCGTCATCGGTATGCTGGCCATGGTAGTCATTCCCGCCGTATTCACCCTGCGTTCGGTGAGTTCTCCGGGAAAGCTGGAGGTCGGATCGGATCCCTCGCCCCACGGGTATACCTGGAGCCTGCTGCTGTTTGTGGTTCCGATTATCGCGATGCTGTTATGGTTTTTTCCCAGTGAAGGTCTGGAGATTCCGAGGCGCTCGTTCTGGCGGACCATCGGCATTCTCGCGCCCATCGGATGCCTGTTGGACGTGATCTTCGCCCAGTGGTTCTTCTGTTTCCCCAACCCGAAAGCGACGCTGGGCATACTCGCGCCCGCGCTGGGGAAGCCGGTTCCCATCGAAGAGTATGTTTTTTATCTAACCGGTTTCATGACTATTCTATTGCTGTATGTCTGGCTCAGCGAGTACTGGCTGTCTGCCTATAGTGTGGGTGACTATCGCGGTGAAGCGCGCGCGTTGGGTCGGCTGCTGCAGTTTCATCCTGCGTCGCTGGGTCTGGGGCTGGCGCTGATTGCGGTTGCGATTGTCTACAAGAAATGGTTTTCTTCCGTGCCTGGCGGTTGGCCCGGCTATTTCATTGTGCTGGTGGCCGGAGGACTGATTCCCTCGGTGAGCTTCTATCCGGTCGTGCGGCGGTTCATTAACTGGCGCGCGATGAGCCTGACGATGTTCTTCATCTTGCTGGTCAGCATGCTTTGGGAAGCCACTCTGGCGTTGCCGTACGGCTGGTGGAACTATCAGCACGCCGCGATGATGGGCCTTTTTATTGGCGCCTGGTCCGGCCTGCCGATCGAGGCTGTGATGGTTTGGCTTGCGGTCACGTATGGCACGGTGATTCTGTTTGAAGCCGTCAAGATCTGGCAAGCCTCGGGGCGTCGAGCGAAAGAAGCTCTTCTGGGCAGGGAACCGAACCCTTCGTAAAATGGTGGCCACACGTATCCCTTTATCGTCCGATCTGGTGCGGCTGAGATGTAGCAATCTAGGTCTCTGCGACCGGGACAGTTTGAACCATCATAGTTACTAAGGCGGTACGTAGGATCGGAGATAACATTCAGCGGATAGGGCCCTGGCCGACCTGATCTCCGGTGGTGAAGTATGGATGTAGGAACGTTTCCCGCGCGGCAAGCCAGGGCGAAGCACCGGCACGAGCTGCGCACTCTCGTTTACGTTACGCTCGATCAGGCGAATGGCGGCATCGTCCGCAATCTGAGCCATGAGGGCATCGGAGTGCAGGCGGTAGCGGCGCTGCGACCGAGGCAGCAATTGCGAGTGCGCTTCGAGTTGCGCCACCCGCGTCTGCGGGTGGAAACGCGTGGAGAAGTGACTTGGTCCACGTTGTCAGGACAGTGCGGCATACGGTTCCCTGACTTGTCGCCGCGCATGACACGCCAGATCAACGAGTGGATTCTTGGTGACCTGCTGGAAGGAGCCGCACTGCATGCGGATCACGCAGGAACCATGTTTGCTGTGCCCGCGGTGGCCGAGGAAGAGGACGGGTTGATGGTTTCGGCGGCGCCGCTGAAGGTGATCGCGTTGCCGGTGCGGCCCGAAGCCTCCGAGCCGGCGCACGCGGGCGACGAGACGGCCCCACCTTCTACTCAACTCGACTGGCTCTCGCAGCCGCTCTCTGGACGGAGCCTGGTGTGGACGATCAATGCGCTTGTGGTGGTGGCGGCTCTGTTGCTGTTCGGACTGGTGTTTCTCGCGGTTACCCGGGAACCTCCAACCAGGCCGTTCGCCATGATGGGAGTGGCGATGGTCGTCGTAGGCGCGTTGTATTGGGGATTCTTTCAGATGTTCGGAGGATCGAGCCCAGGGGCGCGATTGGCGCGTCTGGTGGGGTGCGATCTGGAAGAAGAAGAGGCCGACGCCCGCTTTCGCTGAGGTTCGCGTAAGCGTTCGGACGGCGCCTTTATTCGCGGGATCTAGTTTGCGAAATTAGTTCGCGAAATACTGCTGCGCCAACCAGAGCTGCAGGGTGCGTTGCTGTTGCGGCGCGAGCTTGACGAAGCGAATGCCGGTATTGCCATGCTTGTCCTGCCAAGCGATTTCCGCTTTGGCCTTCAGACTGGACCGGGCGCCGGGCAGATCGAAGGAGACTTGCAGGGACTTTACAGGCTCGACCGCGTTCTTGGTGTGAATCTGCATGCCGCCCTGGCTCACGTTAATCAGGAAGGCGTCCACCGGCTTTTGTCCCTTGCAACTCAGAGAGACGGGCACTTCCAGCCCAGCGCGGTGATAACGGAGGCGCCCGTCGAGAATCATGCTGCGCGCCGCGGAAAGCGTGCGGACGGCTTGTTCGACGGAAATTGGTTTCTCGAAGGCGAAGAGCGCGCCGCTGTCGTCCAGATTCTGGTTGCAGCGCGGAGCGCCCATGATGACCAGGGGCACAGTTCTGGGGCTCTCCAGCGTTTGCAGTTCGCGCAGGAATTGCGAGCTTCCGTTGAGATCGCAGTCCACGATGAGAGCGTCGATTTTGGATTTGTTGAGCCGGGCCAGGGCTCGCTGCGGTTCGTTCTCGACGGAGACGTCCATGTGAAGACCGCCGAGGATGCATTCCAGAACACTGACTTCCTGCCAGTCGCGCGAAACCACCATCGAGGAAAGTGTCATGCACTCACTCTAGCGGTGTCGGTAACGTTGCCGTAGATAACCAACGTAATGAGAGGGCTTCCGGCGCTCGGCTTCAGCTTCCGGAGTTCTTGTCGACGGCGGGATCGCGATTAACCGCTTAGCGGGTTGTGGGTGTGATTTGGCGCCAACGGCAAGCAATGGTTAATGTTGCGGCGGTGGATCGGCAGCATTCACGCGATAGTCGGTGTACTCGATAGTCAGAGTGGCGCGTCCTCCCAGGCGAATGTAGCTGACCGATTCATTTCGCGCGGGCAGCCAGAAGGCTCCGACCTTCTTGTATTCGTGGTGGATCTCACTCTTCTTGGTCCAAAACGATGGGTTCTGAGTGGGTTCGACTTCGATGCGGGTGACAGCGAAATCGACCGCATCCACCCACACCTTGCCGCGGTAGACGTATTTGCTGCGGGATTTCGGGTTGACCTGCAACACATATTCGCCAGCGGGGCTCGAAGGATCGTATCCCACAAGTTCAAAGTCGTAATTGTCGCGATTCAACTGCGTCCGAGCGTTGATGGCCGGTTGGGCTGCCTCTTTTTCACCTTCCAGAAGTTTCTTGAAGACGCGATTCAGAATCAGCTTCGATCCGCTCTCGGAAACGATCCTAAATTCCTTCGAGGAAGGGCTGTCGTAGGTGGCCTTCACGGTCATTTCGGCGTCACGGTTGCTGGGGAACCCGCGGTAGGCGAGGTGGTAGACTCGAGTTCCCTCGGAGTGCATCAGGGCCTGCGCGCGTTCCTGATTCTTGCGCACGAGGTTGTCGACTACCTGATCGGCAGAGAGAGAGATGGATGGTAACGACGGCGGCGCCGATCCCGAATCGGCGCTCATGAGCTTCGGGACGGGGATCAGCGCCATCCAAGCGATCAGGGCGATCCCCATGGGAATGGTCTGAGGGGACTTGATACGGCTGATCCTGAGTTTAACGTTTCGTTTGAAATTCTGTAGAGAAGCCCAGACCGAGTGAGGTTGCATCGACCCTTCCACGCCAATTTTCCCGAGGCTACAGCAGGGGCCCACTCCGTGCTGTTCAAAATTGCACACCTTCGAAACGCGGGCGTTCTGGCCGGGCACTCACTTCCGCCGATACCAGTCCACGGTGCGGCGTAGGCCCTCTTCGAAATCAACTGTGGGCTTGTAGCCGAGGCCGGCTTCCGCCTTGGAGATGTCGGCCAGCGAGTGTTTGATGTCGCCGCCGCGCTCGGGGCCGTAATGGGGCTGGCCGGTATAGGAGGTCAGGCCCTGCAGGAGTTTGAAGGTTTGGTTGAGCGTGACTCGGCGTCCGGTGGCGACGTTGAACATCTGCCCCGCGACCTGGGCTTTGGGAGCTTTGCAGGCCAGCAGATTGGCCTCGACGGCGTTGTCGATATAGGTGAAGTCGCGGCTTTGTTCTCCGTCACCGAAGATTGTGGGCTGTTCGCCGCGCAGCATTACGGTGATGAACTTCGCGAGCACGCCAGAGTAGGGAGACGATGGATCCTGCCGCGGTCCGAAGATGTTGAAGTAGCGCAGAGCCACGGTTTCGAGCTGATAACAGCGGTAAAAGGAGATGAGGTAGTGCTCACTCGCCAGCTTGGCCACGGCGTAGGGTGAAATGGGATCGGGCTTCATATCTTCGTGCTTGGGCAGGGTAGGTGTGTCGCCGTAGGCAGAGGACGAAGCGGCAAAGATCACGCGCTTAACTTTGGCGTCGCGCGCCGCCACCAGCACGTTGACGGTGCCGTCGACATTGGCGCGGTTGCTGCCCAAGGGGTCGAGGACAGATTTCGGGACGGAGGGAATGGCTGCCTGGTGCAGGACGAAGTCCACCCCGGCGCACGCGCTGTGCATCGCGTCGAGGTCGGTAATGTCGGCTTCGCGGAAATCGATGCGGTCCTGAATGTCTGCGATGTTTTGGTGCTTGCCGGTGGAGAAGTTGTCGACGCCGCGTACCTGTTCGCCGCGGGAAAGAAGTGCGCGCGCGAGAGACGATCCGATGAAGCCACCGATGCCAGTAATCAGATAGAGAGCCATAGCTTTTCATCATAAACGGAAGACACGTGGTCTGGAACGGAAGAGATTCCGGCGGTAACGGTGAGCGCGAGGTCAGAAGTTAAAAGTACGAAGGTTAAAGTCTAATGGGAAGGCTTACTCCGTGGTTTCGGTTCGTTGGCTCTTACGGAGGATTCTCAGAAAGTCTTCCCGCATTAACATCTGGCGGTTTTCGAAGAATTCGGTGAGAGCCTCGAGGGCTGCTGAGGGATTGGCGATCGGGGGGACGGCCTCCAGTGGCCCGCCGGCGGGCAGGGAGGAAGCGATTCCTGGGCCCATGATCACGGTTGGCCGGGTGATGGTGGCCAGCAGGGCGCGCAGTCGAGACTGGCTCTCGTCCGACGTCTCCACGAAGGCAATCCCCATACCGAGGTAGGGATAGTTGACGCGCACGTTGCCTTTGGTCTCGAGGCGGACGCCGTTGGCTTCCAGCTTCATGTGCAGAATGGTGCCAGCGGGATAGGTGGCCTGGGCTTCCACGTAACAGCCGTGCAGGCTGATGTCGCTGAAGGTGGCCCAGGTCCGGACGTCGTGCCCGGCCTCGCACATTTCGGCGCTTCCCTCACACTTGTACCTCGCGCTGCGACGTTTTTCCGCGCCCTTGAAGCGATCGCCCGCGTCGGCGGCTGGAGTTGGGTGGGTTTCCGAGTTCGCTTCTGTTGCGGGTTTGGCCGCGGTTGCGGCGAGTGGAGTGGCAGATTGTTTCAAGGCCCTCAGATAGGCAACGCCGTCGTCGATTTCCTGTGCCATAGGTGTCCCGTTGCGGACAAGCTATTTCCGCTCATGTCTCATGTCAGACCCGGTGCGGCTCTTCAGAGGAGGACGAGCGTTGCCGGGAACTCTGATCCGTCTATCGGGAGGATCAAGCTGGAACATTAGTCATGGGCAGGGAGGGCTGACATTAGGAAAATACTAAGGGATGGACGTTCCGGAGGAGGTTTCGGTCTGGGTCATCTGCTGCGCGACCTGACGGATCTGCTTCCACAGTTCGTCGCGTCCGGCACCGGTCTTGGCGGAGAAGGGAAGCAGGCGGGCGGTGGGATATTCCTGGGTCAGAGTGCGCAGGGCGCCGCTCAGCTGATTGTTGGAGAGGCGGTCACTTTTGGTGGCGACGAGCAGGAATTCGCGGTCGGAGGAGGTCAGGAAGTCCAAGAGTTGGCGGTCGCTCTGTTGGGGAGGAACGTTGGAGTCGACCAGGACGATGCTCAGGCACAGCGTGGGGCGCTCGTTGAGGTAAGGCTCAATGAACTTGGGCCATTCCTGGGAGATCTCGCGCGAAATCTTGGCATAACCGTAGCCGGGGAGATCCGCGAAGATCAGTTCGGGACGTGGTTTGCCGGGCCAGCGGATCTCGAAGAAGTTGATGGCGCGAGTGCGGCCAGGGGTGGAACTGGTGCGCGCTACTTTATCGCCGACGAGGGAGTTGATAACGCTGGATTTGCCGACGTTGGAGCGGCCCAGGAAGGCGATCTCGGGCAGGCTGGGGGCGGGGAATTGGGCGGCGTCGGTCGCAGACGCCATGAAGCGGGAGAGAACCCTCATGCTCAAGTTTGCAACGGAGGGCGGGAAATTAGCAAGCGAGGGGGTCGGGGGGCGCTGGACCAGGCAACCCATAAACCTCTAAGGACACGAAGGATCACAAAGGAAACCATCGCGAGTTGAGTTCTTCGCCGCGCCATCGCTTGACAAGCTGCCGGCAGAGACGTAGCAAGCTACGTCTCTAGGAAAACTTCAATGCCCTCCTAAACCTAGGTAACCAACCGCACACCGGGGGGTCTGGCTGCGGAGTCAACCTTGGCTCCCGGGCCGCCGATTGAGTCAGTAGCAGCACGGAGAGACTCAAAATGGAAAGCATCCGGAAGACGACACTTGAAATGCATACTCTGCTGCTTTGCGCGGACGTTCAGTTTCTGGGGATCACCCGGAACGTGCTGAACCAGTTGCAGGTGACGCCGAAGATTGTGGGCAACTGCGACGCGGCGCTGGCGCTGATTCAAGAGCATGAGTTTGACGTGATCGTTGTGGACTGGCGCGAACTCGACAATCTGGCGGACTTCCTTTGTGCGGTGCGGAAATCGAAGAAGAACCAGGAGTGTGTGCTGGTGGCGATCATGCGCGACCTGCTGGATCTGCGGCAGGCATTTGCCGCGGGGGTGCACTTTCTGATTCACAAACCGGCGTCGGCGGTGCAGATTGAGCGCTGCCTGCGGGCGGCCTACAGCGCTACGGTGGCGCGACGGCGGAAGCAACACCGCGAGCCGGTCCGAATTTTGGCGACCGTCAGCACGCGCACGCAGCCGTTTACCGAAGCGATCATTGTGAATCTGAGCGAAGGCGGAATGGGGCTGCAGACCGATGCCCAGAACGAAATGGCGCGGGTGGTGCTGAATGCCGGGGAGGAACTGGACGTTCGGTTTGCCCTGCCCGGCGGCGGGGAGATTCTGCACACCACGGGAAGGGTAGTGTGGACGACACGCCATTCTTGCGGTGTCAAGTTCAGTTATATTCCAGAGGACGAGCGGGTGGTGCTGGAGCAGTGGATGACGGATTGCGTCGAGCGGTCGCTGGCGGAATTGTGCGGGAGGATGCGGGTGGTGTGCGCGTAAGGTTGGGAGACCAGACGCTGGAGGAACGAAAAAGGCCCGCGAGAGCGGGCCTTTTCAAATGATGTGTCAGCCGTGCTACTGGTGGGCGGTGGGAGATTCCGTGGTTTCGCTGGTGAGCGGCGCAATCGGTTGGACCACTTCTTCGTCCAACTGTGTGGGCAGCGGAGACTCCAAAGCGATCTGCAGAACCTGGTCCATGGTATCCACGAAATGCAGCTTCATGGCTTTGCGCAAATTCTCGGGGACCTCGGCAACGTCTTTCTCGTTATCTTTGGGCAGAATCACTTCGAAGAGTCCTGCCCGGTGAGCGGCCAGGAGCTTCTCTTTCAGGCCACCGATGGGCAGAACCTTGCCGCGCAGCGTGATCTCGCCGGTCATAGCCAGATCGCGGCGCACGGGAATCTTACTCAGTGCACTGGAGATGGCCGTGGCGATGGTGATGCCCGCCGAGGGGCCGTCTTTCGGGATGGCGCCTTCGGGGACGTGGACGTGCAGATCGAGGTTGCGGTAGAAATCGCGGCTGAGGCCGAGGCGTTGCGCGCGTGAGCGAACATAGGACATGGCGGCCTGGGCGGATTCCTGCATGACGTCGCCGAGTTTGCCGGTGAGCGTGAGCTTGCCTTTGCCGTCGACGACGCTGGCTTCGGTGCTGAGGATGGAGCCGCCGACTTCGGTCCAAGCCAGGCCGGTAACGAGGCCGACTTCGGACTTTTCGTGCGCCAGGGTGTCGCGGAACTTGATGACACCGAGGAAGTCGTTGACGTTTTCGCCGGTGATGGTGACGTTGTAGTTCTCGCCTTCTTTGACAACCTTGCGGGCGACTTTGCGGCAGACGTTGCCGATTTCGCGCTCCAGGTTGCGGACGCCGGCTTCGCGCGTGTAGGAGCGGATGAGGCCGGTGATGGCTTCGTCGGTGAACTTGATGTTCTTTTCCGAGAGGCCGGCGGCCAGCATCTGCTTCTTGACCAGGAACTGCTTGGCGATCTCGACCTTTTCCTGCTCGGTGTAGCCGTGCAGGCGGAGCACTTCCATGCGGTCTTGCAGGGCCGCTGGAATGGTATGCATCACGTTGGCTGTCGCCACGAAGAAGACTTGCGACAAATCGTATTCCACGTCGAGGTAGTGATCGACGAACATGAAGTTCTGCTCGGGATCGAGCACTTCGAGCAGGGCGGCGGATGGATCGCCGCGGAAATCCATCGACATTTTGTCGACTTCGTCGAGCATGAAGACCGGGTTCTTGGTGCCGGCCTTCTTCATCATCTGGATGATCTGGCCGGGAAGGGCGCCGATGTAGGTGCGGCGGTGGCCGCGGATTTCAGCTTCATCGCGCACGCCGCCCAGCGACATGCGGACAAACTTACGCCCGGTAGCCTTGGCGATGGACATGCCCAGCGAAGTTTTGCCGACGCCGGGAGGGCCGACGAAACAGAGGATCGAGCCCTTGGGATTCTTGACTAGTTGGCGCACGGCCAGGAATTCAAGGATGCGTTCCTTGATTTTCTCCAGGCCATAGTGATCTTCGTTTAGAACTTTTTCAGCGCGGGAAATGTTGCGGATTTCCTTGGAGCGCTTCTTCCAGGGCACGGCCAGCAGCCAGTCGAGATAGTTGCGGGAAACCGTGGATTCAGCCGACATGGGCGGCATGGCTTCCAGCTTTTTGAGTTCCTGCAGGGCCTTGTCCTTGACTTCTTTCGGCATGCCGGCGGATTCGATCTTCTTTTTCAGTTCGTCGAATTCGCTCTTTTCGCCGCGGCCCAGTTCCTTCTGGATGGCCTTGATCTTCTCGTTGAGGTAGTACTCTTTCTGGGCCTTCTCCATCTGGCGCTTCACGCGCGACTGGATGGTGCGATCGACGTTCAGTTTCTCGATTTCGATGTCGAGCACGTCGGCGATGCGGGTCAGGCGCTCGGCGGGATCGAAGATTTCGAGCAACTCCTGCTTTTCTTCGATGGAGAGCTGCAGGTTGGCGGAGATGACGTCGGTCAGCTTGGCCGGGTCTTCCATGCGCACGGCCGAAATCATGGTCTCGTAGTTCAGCGCCTGGCACAGCTTGACGTATTGCTCGAACAGGGAAGTGACGCGCTGCATGCTGGCTTCGAGCGCGGGATTGGGTTCGGTGCCATAGCGGGCGACGCGGACCGTGGCCTGCATGAAGCCTTCGGTGTCGACGACCTGCAGAATCTTGCCGCGTTCCACGCCTTCGACCAGGACCTTAATGTTGCCGTCGGGGAGCTTCAGGCTCTGCACGATGTTGACGATCGTGCCGACCTGGTAAATCTCGGTGGCTTTCGGCTCATCGATGGAGGCATCGTGCTGGGTGGCGAGGAAAATCTTCTTGTCGGCCGCCAGCGCCTCTTCCAAGGCTCGTACGCTCGATTCGCGGCCCACCACGAACGGCGTCATCATGAAAGGGAAGATGACCACGTCCCGGATGGGCATCATGGGCAGCTTCCTGGATTCGAACTTTTCCTTGGATGTGGTCACTGAGTCTCCCTGGGTAAAGGTCCAAGCTAACAGTCAACGATAGCGGTCAACGGATAGCCCTGCTCGATTCTACCGCGCCCAGCACGTCCGGCAACATAGCACTTACCGACCATGTAGGGACTTAAGCCTCTACGACGGCCTACCCGGCCTTTTCCATCACGGTGGCGAAGGAAGCGGTGCGCTTCTCCACCATTTCGCGCGTGACTTCGAACTCTTTCAGTTTCTTCTGGCTGGGCAGATTGAACATCAGGTCGAGCATGAGTTCTTCCAGGATCATGCGGAGCCCGCGGGCTCCAACCTTGCGCGCCATGGCCTGCCGCGCGATGGCCCGCAGGGCCTCATCGTGGAACTTGAGGCGCACGTTCTCGAACTCGAACAGACGCTGGTATTGCTTGACGATGGCATTCTTCGGACGGGTCAGGATTTCGATGAGCGCGAACTCGTCGAGATCTTCCAGCATGCCGACGACGGGCAAGCGGCCGACAAATTCTGGAATCAGGCCGAACTTGATGAGGTCTTCGGGCTGGATCTCGGTGAGCAGTTCCTGGGTGCGCTTCTTGGAGGTGATCGCATCTTCCTTATCCGCATCTTCGCCGCTGCGGAAGCCGAGCGATTTCTTGCCGATTCTGCGGGAGATGATCTTGTCGAGGCCGACGAAGGCTCCGCCGCAGATAAAGAGGATGTTGGTGGTATCGACGGGAGTGAATTCCTGGTGAGGATGCTTGCGTCCGCCTTGGGGCGGAACGTTGGCGATGGTGCCTTCCAGAATCTTCAACAGAGCCTGCTGGACGCCTTCGCCGGAAACGTCGCGGGTGATCGAGGGGTTCTCGTCCTTGCGCCCGATCTTGTCGACTTCATCGATATAGATGATGCCGGTCTGGGCGCGGCTTACGTCGCCGTCGGCCGCCTGCAGCAGCTTGAGGATGATGTTCTCGACATCTTCGCCGACGTAGCCGGCTTCGGTCAGCGTGGTGGCATCGACAATGGCGAAGGGCACATCGAGCATGCGGGCCAGAGTCTGCGCCAGCAGCGTCTTGCCGGTTCCAGTCGGTCCGATGAGCATGATGTTCGACTTGCTCAACTCGATGCCGTCGCCGGTCTTCTGGCGGTTCATGAAGATGCGCTTGTAGTGGTTGTAGACGGCGACCGCCAGCTTCTTCTTGGTCTGCTCCTGCCCGATGACGTACTCGTCGAGGAAGGTCTTCACTTCCTGCGGCTTGGGCAGTTGGTTGGGGGTGCTGGTCTGGGGAGTGGCCGTGCGGTCGTCTTCCAGAATGGAATTGCAGACCGCCACGCACTCATCGCAAATATAGGCGCGGGGATAATCGCTGGGCGACGAAATCAGTTTGGCTACAGCGTCCTGCGACTTGTGGCAGAACGAACAGCGCAGAATCTCGTCGGAGCCCGACTTGGTTTTCACTCGGCTCTACTCCTTAATGTGTCTCCGGCAAGACCGGGATCCCAGCGTGCTTCGGCCCGTTCCGCCGTTCCGCTTTGTTTCGCCGCCGACCTAACGGTCAGGAGCGAAGGCAGATCATACCGCTTTTGCCGTCTTATAGATGATATCGTCTATGATTCCATATTCCTTAGCCTGCTGCGCGTTCATGATGAAGTCGCGCTCGACATCCTTTTCCACCTTGTCCAGTTTCTGACCGCTGTGCTTCGAGAGTAACTGGTTCGTAATCTCGCGCATGCGCAGGATCTCGCGGGCGTGGATGTCAATGTCGGTGGCTTGTCCCGACAAACCTCCCATGGAGGGCTGATGTATTAGAATCCTCGAATTCGGAAGTGCCAATCTCTTTTTAGGTTCGCCTGATGCCAATAGTAACGCGGCCATGGAGGCAGCCTGTCCCACGCACAGCGTCATCACGTCGTTTTTGACGTACTGCATGGTGTCATAAATCGCCATGCCGGCGGTGATGGAGCCACCCGGAGAGTTGATGTAAAGCTGGATGTCTTTCTCGGGATCTTCCTGAGCCAGAAACAACATTTGGGCGATCACCAGGTTGGCGATGTTGTCGTCAATGGGTGTGCCGATGAAGATAATGTTGTCGCGCAGCAGCCGGGAATAGATGTCGTAGGCGCGTTCGCCCCGCCCGGTCTGCTCGATGACCATCGGAACGAGCATCATGTGTGCGTCGTTCTTGTTTCCATCATTTTGCTTCATGTTCACCTGTCACACTCCGCCCCGACGCAACGGCTAGCTTGCTGGGGAGGAATCGAAAGTGGCCCGCGTTTTTTCTCGGACTTACGCGGACTGGTGATACAGAAAATCGAGGGTCTTTTCGCTGCGGATTCTGTTCCGGATTCTATCGAGGCCCCCATCCTGTGTCAAACGAGCGCGGACCGCTTCGGGAGTCTGTTTCGACTGCTGGGCAAGGGCTTCAATCTCATGATTCACTTCGTCCTCGCCAACCTCGATTTTTTCCAGATCCGCGACGCGTTCCAGTAACAACGACGACTTCACATCCTGCACCGCCTGATCGCGCTGGCCTACCCGCAAGCGGGGAAGGTCCATTTTCTTGAGGTCTTCCATCTTCATGCCCTGTGCGGCGAGGGCGCGCAGGCCACGTTCGAGACGCACATCGATTTGCCGGTCGACCAGCGACTCCGGCACTTCGAAATCATTGCGCTTGACCAGTTCGGCGACCAGTTTGTCTTTGGCTTCGCGCTCGGCATCGTGCTTGCGCTCATGTTCCATGTTCTCGCGAATCTGTTTGCGCACCTGGTCGAGGCTGGTGAACTCGCCCAGTTCTTTGGCGAAATCGTCATTCAGTTCGGGCAGGTTCTTCTGCTTGATCCCCTGAACCTTGACGGTGTAGATGAACGTCTTGCCGGCCAGGCGCTTGTCGGCAACGTCTTCGGGATAACTCACTTCGAATTCGCGCTCGTCTCCGGCATTGGCGCCGCGCAGGTGTCTCGGTGAACTCAGCGACGGTGTTCTTGCCGCCGATTTCGATGAGGACTTCGTCCATGTGTACGGGCTGGGAGGTGCCGTCGTCCTGTTTGGGCTTGCCGTCCATCGAGGATTGGGCGAAGTCGCCGTCGGCCAGGGGACGCCCTTCAACCGAGGTGTAGGTGGCGTGCTGCTCGCGCACGCTGTTGACCGCAGCTTCGACTTCTTCGTCTTTTACAACGATCTCGGGGTGGTCGGCGCGAAGCTCCTTGTAGCCTTCGACCACGATCTCAGGCAGGACTTCGAAGCTGGCCTTGAAGCGCAGCGGTTCGCCGTCGTGAATGTGCAGGTCGGTGACGCGCGGCTGGGAGACTGGAATCATGCCCTGCTTTTCGGCTTCCTTGCGGAAGTAGCGTGGGACGAGGGCCTCGACCACGTCGCTCTTGAGGTCTTCTTTGAAGCGCTGCTTGATGATGGAAGGGGGCACGTGACCGGAGCGGAAGCCCGGCAGGCGCGCCACCTTCTGGTATTTCTGGACGATCACTTCCATTTCGCGAGCGACATCTTCGGCGGGGATTTCGACCGAGATTTCGCGTTTGACGCCGTCTTTTTTCGCGTCGACTGTTTCTGTGGGACTCACGTTTAACCTTTCGGCTTGCCTGGCAAAATCCGGCCGGATCCGAGGGTCCTTGAGCACAAGGACCAATCCTTGTTCACACGCCGTTCATCTTGAGTGTAAAGACTAAGGGAGAGCAGCGTCAAACGATGGAAGGGGGCATTTGTGCCGGATTGTCGACGCACTCCCAGAAGCGGAATTCGCCCCTGTGGTCTAATGAGCGGGTGAACTGGCTGACTGTTCTCAACCGCGAAGTCGTCGCCTGCACGCGCTGTCCCCGTCTGGTCGCGTACCGGCAGGAAGTGGCGCGGGTTAAGCGGCGCGCGTATCTCAGCTGGGAATATTGGGGGAAGCCGGTGCCGGGGTTCGGGGATCCACGGGCGCGGGTGCTCATTATGGGCCTGGCCCCGGGCGCCCACGGCTCGAACCGCACGGGACGTCCGTTCACGGGAGATGCGTCGGGTAACTTCATGTATCCCGTGCTGTATGAAACTGGGTTTGCCAGCCAGCCGACGGCGGTCGACCGCAACGACGGGATGGAGTTAAAGGATCTCTATATTACGGCTGCCGTACGCTGTGCGCCGCCGGACAACAAGCCGCTGCCGGAGGAACTGGTCGAGTGCTCGCATTTTCTCGATCGGGAGTTGGGAGGACTGAAAGATGTAAAGGTGGTGGTTGCGCTCGGGAAAATCGGCTTCGAAGCTTACCTCAACTACCTGAAGCGTGCGGGGCTGCTTGCGAGCAAGAAGGCTTACGTCTTCAAGCACGGCGCCAGTTACCGGGTGCCCGACGGTAAGGTGTTGCTGGCGTCGTACCATCCGTCGAACCAGAACACGCAGACAGGCAAGCTCACGCGGAAAATGTTTGTCGAAATCTTTCAAGCGGCGGCAAGAATTGCCGATAAGGACACTGAGGCGCCGCTTGCGCCGGTTCGTTCAACCGTCCCTCACTCGAGGGTATAGCCGAAAAAGCTGGGTTGCGAACCGGGGCGGCGCCGGTTAGTTGTCGGGCGGGAATCCTTGTCTGATTCCGATGAGGCCTGCGGGCCAAGAGTGCTCCCGTTGAAATCTCTTGCCACTGCAAGCAGGCGGACAGGAGTGTCCGCCCCACACGGTTCATCGTAGCTTTGTGACTGTCACTTCGAGTTGGAACTGGCGCTTGGAGTTGGGATCGTCCGCGCTGCCGATGAGGATGGGCTTTCCCAGGACAAGCGCCGTACTGCCTTCAATTTTGATCTGCCGAATTACGGGACCTAGCCTTGCACTTGTCTCGGGCCTGGCTGACGGTCGAGGCTGCTGATGTCACCGGAGACATGCAGTTCGTCCCCGTGGCTAATCAGTTGTGCGCTCAGATGAGTCCCGAGATCCAGGTATTGATACTGCTCGGACGCGCCGCCTGACGGAGAAGATGCAGAAGATGAGTTGCAATTGGCGGTGACAACGGGGACCCTGGTGCCGATTTTGATATCGTTTGGCGTTCCGCCCGTCAAGATCAATGGAGTAATGCCGAGTGTTCAGTTTCTTGCCATCCTCGAGTTCGTTGAAAGAAACATCGAGGCGATAGGCATCCACTGAATCTTCAGCCTTGGCGGTCTTGGATGCGCCGGATTCCTTGGGTTCCTCTTGTGCGCTTGCTTTTCGTGTACATCCGAAGACCGCGATCATAAATAACAACGTGGGGACCAGGAGCGTTCGTTTTCGCATGTTGTTCAACCTTTCTTAGTTAGATCAGTGGATTCGGTCGGCCAGCGCTTGCATCTTGGCCAGAACTTCTCTTTCGGATGCCTCTTGCGCCTGTGCAACCAGCTTCGCGTCGCTGGGAAAATTTCGAACATATCGCGCGAGCGCCAATTCTTCTTCAGCTCAGCGGCTGCGGTGAAGGAAAGACATCCAGTTTGGGATCTGCCTCGGCAACTGCTCGAGCCCGGGGCGCAGACCTCTTCACCGCAATCGCGCCCCGCGGTGCGTGGCTCTAGTCGGAGCGTTTCCGAGGAGGCGTTCGCTCGCAGTTGCTTCCGGCGGATTTGCGGGCCGGCGAATCTGTTCAGTGTTCGTCGGATGCCTGGCCAATTGTGAATGCGATGGCTTGCCCGATCTCCACGCAACAGCCAGGGCTACAACACCATTACCGCCAGAGCCCCAGCCAGTCCCCATCTCCACCACGCATGACTTGGCGCCGTCGGCTCGCGCGAAGATTCGCCAGGATTCGTTCTTCCAATCCTGCCCGCGGATCGACCGACGAGTACTTTGTCAGAGCAGCATCCAGTCGCGATCGAGTTCGTCGTTCTGCGGATCCTGCCACGTGCGCTTGCTCGTGATTCTGATCCGTCATGGTTCCACCTGTCTCCTACCTGTCCGTTGGGCCAGCTTCTCCTTCAAGATCTGCCGCGCGCGGAAGACTCGGGAGCGCACGGCCGCTTCGTTGATGCCCAAGGTCGCGGCGACCTCTCTAGGCGACATTTCTTCGATCGTCGATAGGATCAGCGGCTGGCGTAGCTTTTCTGGAAGGGCCGCGATCAGCTTCTCCAGCGCCACGCTGACCTGCGTGCCCTGCACGGTCTGATCGGCCGGAGTGTCGGACGACGCTACTTCTGCGATCGGCTTCTCGGGATCTTCCAGAGGAATCTCCCGCGCTACGACCGCGATGCTTGCTGCGGTCGATGGCGACGCGCCAGGCGATTCGCGCCAGCCACGTCTTGGGATCTTCCACCTCCGGGAGCTTCGAACTGTAGCGCAGGACTCGCATGAACGTTTCCTGGGTGGAGTCTTCGGCATCGTGGTGGCGGCGCAGGACCGCATACGCGATGCGGTAGACCAGGCGGGAGTGGTCGTGGACCAGGCGTTCGAGCACGTCGTGCCTGCTTTCGGCCCGGCGGCGCTCGGCTTCTTTGCGCTGGATCGTCGCTACTCCGCTCAGGATCGCCTCTCCCGCCACCACTCGTTTGCCCTCACTCATGAAGACCTGCTTGGGGTCAGTTTTGTTCAGGAAATTCTTAGGGAGAACGGAGACCGAGGCAGCGCTTGCGCACCTAAAGAAGAGTGTCATTCCGAGCGGCTTGGTTTTGACGCGAAGAAGCCGCTGTTCTGCCGGCGAGACGAAGCAGATTCCTCGCTTCGCTCGGAATGACGAATAAAGGAGACTGGGCTGGGGAACTTGAGTCCTAGAAGCCGACCATCACAGGTTCTGGTTCAAGGTGCACTCCCCAGAGTTCTTCAACGCGCTGCTGGATCTGATCTTTCAGGGCGAGCACTTCAGCGGCTGTGGCTTCGCCGTGATTCACAATCGCAAGCGCATGTTTGCTCGAAATGCCGACGTGGCCGAAGCCGTATCCGCGGGTGAATCCGGATTTCTCGACCAGCCACGCTGCTGAAACTTTTCTGCTTTTCTCCAGCGCGGGATAGCTGGGCAGAGTCAGTCCCTTCGCTTCGGCTCGTTTCTGCAGGTCTGCATGCTGCTGCTCGGAGAGCACGGGATTCTTGAAGAACGAACCTGCGCTCTGGCAATCGGGATCACCGGGAACGATCAACATGCCTTTGCGCGCGCGAATGTGGCGCACGGCCTCGCGCGTCTCGGCAAGATTGGGACGAGTCTCGCGGCCTTCGAAGTGGCGCTTCAGGTCGGCATATTCGAGGTGGGCCTCGCCGCCGGGAGTGAGGGCGTAGGTGACTCGCAAGATGATGAACCGTCCGCGCTCGGTCGTGTTGAAAATGCTGGAGCGGTAGGTGAAGCCGCAGGCCTCGCGGCAGAGTTCGCGTACCTGACCGTCTTTCCGATCGTAGACTTCGACCGACTCGATGGTTTCGGACACTTCCTGTCCGTAGGCGCCTACGTTCTGGACCGGCGTGCCACCCACGCTGCCGGGGATTCCGCTCAGGCATTCGACGCCCGCGCACTGTGCCATGACGGCGTGCGAGACGAAGCGGTCCCAGGATTCTCCGGCGCCGACGTGGTAAAGAACACGGCCTTCGTCGTCGTGGCCTGGACGCTGCTCGATCCCGGAGATCGCGACTTTCAGGACTAGACCGGGCCAGCCTGAGTCGGCGACTACTAAGATTGCTGCCTCCGCCAAGAACAAAAATCGGCAGAGACTTTGACTGAGCGAAGGTGACTGCCTGCTGCACCTCTGGGGCTGACTTCGCTTCCACGAAGAAACGGGCTGGGCCTCCGATGTGGAAGGTGGTCAGCGCGGCCAGCGGGACATTCTCCTGAAGCAGCATGAGTGCTTTCAATATACGGGCATGGCGGTGGATTGGGGTAGGGATCCCTTCGGCAAGCTCAGGGCAGGCTCTTCGACTGCGGAACGGCTTCGCGTTCGCGAAGCCGTTCCTTCGCTCAGGATGACACTGGGCGGCAGAAATGCGAATGACAAGTTCGCTGCGGGACGCCGACACGTTACAATGAGATCACTCAATCCAATCAGAGGAATAAAACTGACATGCCGATGTATCCCGAAATAATGGTGATCCCGATGCGCGAGGAGTTGACGCGTCTAGGGATTGAAGAACTGCGCACGCCTGAGGAAGTGGACCAGGCGCTGAAGAACCGTCCAGGCACCACGATGGTGGTGGTGAACTCGATTTGCGGATGCGCCGCCGGACGCATGCGGCCTGCGGTCCGGATGGCGATGCAGAATTCTACCCGGCCGGACCACGCCTACTCGGTGTTTGCTGGACAAGAGAAGGAAGCGACGGAACAGGCCCGCAGTTATTTCACGGGACAGTTGCCGTCGTCGCCGTCGATCGGGATTCTGCGTGACGGGCAGCTTGTTTACCTGATGCCGCGCCGCGACATCGAATCGCGGGAAGCGCCGGCCATTGCGGCGGATCTGAAGGCGGCTTTTGATAAGTTCTGCGGAAAGCCAGCCGCGGTGTAGCTTCGTGGCGCGGGCGCAATGCCCGCGCCAGGTTCGACTGCCTATTTCTTCGATCCCGTAGTGGCCATGAAGGCTTTGACCACGATTGCGTTCGGCTGCACTCCTACCGGAATCAGAGTGAGAAGCGAGTACTCCGATGTCTCCAGGGTGCGCTTCGGCCTGCGCTTCTGGATGACGGTCACGTCGCCCGATTGCGTGTCGAGTACCAGCAGATAGTTCTGATTCGGGGTGAGGGCGAGGCCGTCCGGCCTGCTGCCTACGGTCAAGGTCCAGATGCGGCGGCCCATATCGATGTCGTATACCGCAACGCTGTTCGACCCGAAATTCGTCACGTAGAGCCGCGAGTTGTCGAGCGTGACCACGCCACGGGATGGATGCTGCCCGATTTCCTGGCTGCTGCCGACTTCGTCGTTGCCGGTCTCGATGATCGAGATGCTGTCGGAGTCGAAGTTGCAGACCATCAGTTCGCCGCCGTCGGGCTTGAGGGTGAGGCTGACCGGGGTGCGGCCCACGTCGAGCAGGGCGAGGACGCGGTCGTCTTTCTGGTCGCCGCTTTTGGCCGAGTCATTTCTTAGCGCCATCGAGGCGACTTGCGAAGATCCGGAGCAGGAGACGAAGGCCTTGCTCGAGTCTGGCAGGATTGCGATGTCCTCTGGCTGCTGGCAGACGGGCAACGTCGTGCGCACGCGCAAGGCTTTTGCATCGATCAGGGATACGGTGTTGTCGCCACGGTTGCTGACGACGATCGTTGACCCGTCCGGCGAGACCCGCGCCATACCAGGAGAAGCACCCACTTTCACGTTGCCGATTACCAGCCGATTCTCGAGATCGATCACGCTGACGTTGGACGAGCCTGAGTTGGCGACGTAAGCGCGGTTGCCGTCTTCCGCAACGTCGATGAAGTACGGACGCCCGTGCACACCGATCGTCGCGACCACGGTGTTCGACTCGGCGTTGATCACGCTGACGTTGTTCGATCCGGTGTTCACGACGTAAATCTCATTCTTCTTGGTGTTGGCGGCGAGGCCAGTGGGTTCACTGCCGACAGGGATGGTCTTCGCCAGGGCGAAAGTGCGCAGGTCAATCACGCTGACCGTGTTGCTCTTGCCGTTGGAGACGTAGGCGTATTCACGGTAGGCGGGGCCGTAGTCGGGCAGGGCCTGCTCGCGGAAGTACCACCAGCCCGCTCCGGCGAGGATGGGAATCAGGACTGCGATGAAGAGGAGCTTTCTCAAAATAGAAGCCGCAATGGCGGAAGAGAAAGATTACCAGACAGAGGCAGATCAGAAGTCCTAGTACAGTCGGAAGTCGACCTCAGCTTTGACGTGCACTGCCACCGGCTTTCCGTCTCTTGTTGCCGGTTCAAATTTCCACGTACGAACGGCGGCTAGCGCCTGTTTGTCGAGGTCTTTGTCGAGGCTCTTGGTGACCTTGGGGTCGCGGACCGCGCCCTCTGGCGTAACAATCATCGCAACCAGTACAGTCCCGTTGAGTTTCTTTTTCCGAGCTTTGTCGGTGTACTCGGGATTTGGCATGGACAAGGGCGTGGGTGGCGCCACGCCACTTCCTACCTCGTATACGCCGTAAGGGTCCGGTTGCTGCTGTGCATAGAGGACGCCGCCAATCGGAAGCGCGATGACACTCAGAAGCACGACAACGTGAACGAGAAACGAACTGATAGTCCTCATGAGAGGCTCCAGACTCGACGCGACTTGCCCTACTTGCTTACTGCCATCGGTTCTCGCACTCCAATCGCCGGAACCGTGCGTCCCACGACCGCGGCGATCTGGCGCACTTGCTCCATTAACGTATCGAACTGATCGGGGAAGAGCGACTGTGGGCCGTCGGACATCGCCTGATCGGGCTGATTGTGAACCTCCACCATCAATCCGTCGGCTCCTACCGCAACGGCTGCGCGCGACAGCGGAGTGACTTTGTTGCGCTTGCCGGTGCCGTGGCTGGGATCGACCAGGATCGGAAGGTGGCTGAGACGCTGCACCGCCGGGACAACGCTCAGGTCGAGCGTGTTGCGAGTGTGGTCGGCGAAGGTGCGCACGCCGCGTTCGCAGAGCGCGACGTTGTAGTTGCCTTCACTCATGATGTATTCGGCGGCCATGAGGAATTCTTCCAGCGTGGCCGACATGCCGCGCTTCAGCAGAACAGGCTTGCGGGCGCGTCCGGCGCGCTTCAGTAGAGAAAAATTCTGCATATTGCGGGCGCCGATCTGGATCACGTCGGCATATTCTTCGACGAGGTCGAGCGATTCGTGGTCGATGGCCTCGGTGATGATTTTCATGCCAAATTGCTGGCGGATTTCGGCCATGATGCGCAGGCCTTCCTCGCCGAGTCCTTGAAACGAGTAGGGAGAGGTGCGGGGCTTGTAGGCGCCGCCGCGGAAGAATTGCGCTCCGGCGCGATGCACGCGCTCGGCCACGGTGAAGGCCTGGTCGCGGTTCTCGATAGCGCATGGTCCGGCGACGATGGCGAGCCCAGGGCCGCCGATGGTGGCGGCGGTCCCCGAGAAGGTGATGACCGTGTTGTCTTCCTTCACGTCACGGCTGACCAACTTGTAGGGCTTCGAAACCTGGATGACTTCCTGCACACCCGGCATTTCTTCGAGCGTGCCCTGTTCGACTTCGCCCTTGTTGCCGGTGATGCCAATGGCGGTGCGGGTTGCGCCGGGCATGGAATGGGCGCGGTATCCGAGTTTTTCGATTCTCTGGCATACGGCGCGCACCTGTTCTTCGGTGGCCTGGGCCTTCATGACGACGAGCATAAGTTCACCCTGAGAGTGTTTCGGGTGGGGACAGCAGATCGGCTGTCCGGTCGAGCGAGGCTCGACTTTCTCACCGCGGCTGCAGGAGAAGCCGCACTGCAAGTCTACCGTTCCGCGCACCTGCACCGCAAATAGAGCAGTCCAGGTGAATCCGGCGAACTCGGGGAGCATCCAACGAAAAGACTATTGACAATCCGTTCCAGTTTTCCGGGAGAGTTCTTCATGAAGGCAGCAGTCGTTCCGTCTGTGAATGGCAAGTGGGAAGTGAAAGAGTGGCAGACTCCCAAGGCCGGTCCGAATCAGGTGGTCATGAAAATTCACGCCAGCGGGCTTTGTTATACGGACGTGCACTTGACCCACGGTTTGTTCCCGCTGCAGTTTCCGCGCGTGCTTGGGCATGAGCCGGTTGGAGAGATTGTCGAGGTCGGTCCGGGTGTGACCACGCGCAAGGTCGGAGACCGGGTCGGCGTCGCTTGGGTGCAAAAAGGCTGTGGGCGGTGCGAGTGGTGTCTGCGTGGCAAAAAGGAGTTGTGCCAGAACAACATCTCTACCGGCATTTCCACACAGGGGAGTCACGCCGAATATATGCTCGCCTACGCGGATGCGACCATGCTGATTCCGGACGCGCTCGGCTACGAGCAGGCGGCGCCTATTTTCTGTGCGGGATACACCGTATGGAGCGGGTTGCGGCTGGCCGATCCCAAGCCGCACGAGCGAGTCGCGGTTGTAGGCATTGGAGGGCTTGGCCACCTGGCGCTGCAGTATTCCAAGGCGTCGGGCTTCGAGACGATTGCGGTAACCAAGTCGAAAGACAAAGAGAAGATGATTCGCGAACTGGGAGCCGACGAAGTGGTCGAGAGCGGAGAGAAGCTGCTGGCTGCGGGAGGAGCGGATGTGCTGTTGGCGACGTCGAATTCGTGGGCTGCGACCGCCGAGGCCGCGAAGGGCATGCGTCCTGATGGCCGCATCATTCTGATGGGAGTGGGTCACGAGCCGCTGAACTACAATCCCGAACTGATGTTCAAGCGTGTGCGGCTGATCGGGTCCGCTCAGAACGGGCCGGAGTATCTGTACGAAGCGCTGGACTATGCGGCGAAGGGCAAGGTGAAGGTAGTCGCGGAAACGTACAAGCTCGAGGACATCGCCAAGGCGTATGACCGCGTGGCAGATGGCAAGGTGCGATTCCGGGCAGTGATCACGATGAACTAACTCCGATGAAGGTCGGGCATGGGACGGGCGCACCTCCCATCCCGCCGAGCAACCACGGCTCGATATACTTCTGCGATGCCCCACTCGATGGCGCGCGAACAGGACGTTCTCAAGCGGTCCGCGCCGAAACGCCCGCCCCGCCTGACGTCCCGTCGCATTGGCATTCACACCTCTTCGGCTGGAGGTGTGCAGAACGCCGCCGAGCGCGCCTACCGGCTGGGGTGCAACACGTTCCAGATGTTTTCTTCCAGCCCGCGCCAGTGGGCTCCGTATGAGTTAGGCGGGTCGCAGTGTGCCGAGATGAACCGGTTGCGGGCGAAGTACGACCTGAAGCCACTGGTGATTCACACGAACTACCTGGTGAACCTCGCCAGTTCGAATGAGCTCTTTCTGCAGAAGTCGATGGAGGCATTTCGCGGGGAGGTTGAGCGGGCGCTTGCTTTGTGTGCGGAATATTTGGTGCTGCACCCTGGGTCCTTTCGCGGTAGCAATCGCGAACAGGGACTGCTGCGGACCGCTGCTGCGATCGCGGCAGCAACGCAGAGGCTTGACCTTGCCAAGGGAGGTTTGACCATCCTGATCGAGAACACGGCTGGGGCGGAGTTCTCCCTCGGCGGCAGCTTCGAGCAGGTGGCGGAGATTCTGGAGCGGCTGCGGGGCGTGGTTCCTGCGGGTGCGTGCATCGACACATGCCACACGCACGTTGCGGGATACGACATCACCAGCGAAGCGGGACTTTATCTCACGTTGCAGCATCTCGATGCCACGGTCGGGCTGAATCACGTTAAGGTTTGGCACTGCAACGACGCCAAGGCCGCGCGGGGATCGAAACTCGACCGGCATCAACAGATCGGGAAGGGAATGATCGGCAAGGAGACGTTTCGTGTGCTGCTCAATGATCTTCGCTTGGCCCATGCAGCGTTTATCGCAGAAACGCCGATCGAGAAACCGGGAGACGACCGGCGAAACGTCGATGCTCTGAAAAGGCTTGTGGCAGAGACATAGTCGCGGCTGGATCAGGAGACGTTGCCAGCAACGACTCCGTGGCCCGATACTCTTCTGCATGAAGCTCTACCGTTCTCGCCATGGCTTTGTGGCCGAGCAGGCTGGTCGCTATTACACGTTGAATGCGTCGTCCTGGGACGACGTGGTTGCGCGTGAGGATCTGCGGGATTATCTCGAACATGGGATTGCTGAGGGCAAGCCTGCGGATGCGGTGGCGCTGCAGGATCTGCTTCCGCCCATCGGCAGTCAGGAGGTATGGGCGGCGGGCGTGACGTATTACCGCAGCCGCGATGCGCGGATGGAGGAAGCGAAAACCGCGGGCGGCGGAGACTTCTACGACCGCGTCTATCACGCGACGCGGCCGGAGCTGTTCTTCAAATCGGCGCCGCATCGGGTGGTGGGACCAGGCGCGAAGGTGGCGATCCGCGACGATGCGTCGTGGTCGGTGCCGGAGCCGGAGTTGACGCTGTTTGTGTCGAGGGGCGGAGAGATTGCCGGCTACACCATCGGGAACGACATGAGTTCGCGGGACATTGAAGGCGAGAATCCTTTGTATCTTCCGCAGGCCAAAGTGTATGACCGCAGCTGTGCTCTGGGACCGTGTCTTCTGATTCCGGACGAGCCATTGCCTGCTACCACGGAAATTGCGCTGGAGATTCGACGTGGGGGTGCGTTGGCATTTTCCGGCGCGACTACGCTGAAGGAAATGAAGCGGAAGCCGGAGGAACTGGTTGAATATCTCTACCGCAACAACAGTTTTCCGCAGGGGTGCTATCTGCTGACCGGGACGGGCGTCGTGCCTCCGGATTCGTTTACGTTGAAGGCCGGGGACGAGATCCGGATCACGATTGCGCCGATTGGGACTCTGGTGAATACGGTGGGATGAAGTGTGCGCCCGCGGTCGTGGTTGGTGCGTTCTCGGTTCGCGCGAGATCCTTCGCTCCGCCTGAAGAACGGCTGCGCTCAGGATGACGCCCTCCATGAAGAACCCTACTCATATCGCGGCTCCGGGCTTTGCCGCGCGGCGTGTAAAATAGAGGACTATTTACTGGTGTCTGCCTCGCTATGGCTATCGGAGAAAAAACTGTCAACGGTGTGACCAGCGGCTCTGAACCTGGAGTTCCCGCGGACCGTCCCAACGACGAGCGTTACGACGCGCAGCGCGTCGAGACCAAGTGGTTCGAGCGCTGGCAGCAGGATGCTGCGCTATACGCCGCTGAACCGGACTCCACCAAGAAGAAATACTACGTTCTGGAGATGTTGCCGTATCCCTCGGGTGCGCTGCACATGGGACATGTGCGCAACTATGCCATCGGCGACGCGCTGGCCCGCTACATGTGGATGAATGGCTACAACGTGCTCCATCCCATGGGATGGGATTCGTTTGGCTTGCCGGCGGAAAATGCCGCCATTCAGAACAACACGCCACCGCGCGAGTGGACCCTGCGCAACATTGCGAACATGAAGGCGCAGATGAAGCGCCTCGGCTTCGCTTACGACTGGGCCCGCGAAGTGACCACCTGTCTTCCTGACTATTATCGATGGAACCAGTGGTTCTTCCTCAGGCTCTTTGAGCAGGGATTGGCTTACCGCAAGAAGAGCAAGGTGAACTGGTGTCCCAAGTGCGCGACCGTTCTTGCCAATGAACAGGTCGTTAATGGATGCTGCTGGCGGCATGAAGATACTTTGGTCGAACAGCGCGAGCTCGAGCAGTGGTTCGTGCGCACGACGAAGTATGCCGACGAACTGCTGAGCGGGCTCGACAAGTTGGAAGGCTGGCCGGAAAAAGTCCGCACCATGCAGCGCAACTGGATCGGGCGCAGCGAGGGCACGCTGGTCGATTTCAAACTCGACTACGCGGAGAACCATACCGGGTTTGGTCCGGCGGGATCGACGATTCCAGTCTTTACTACGCGGGTGGATACGATTTTCGGCGCGACGTCAGTGCAGCTTGCGCCGGAGCATCCGATCGTCAAAGATCTTGCGGCAGAGAATCCTGACCTGCGCGCGAAGGTCGATCAACTCATCGCCGAGCAGCGCAAGGCCCGGGAAAAAGGCGACATCGGGGAGATCGAAAAGCACGGCGTCTTTACCGGGCGCTATGCCATCAATCCGTTCAATAGCGAGCGGGTGCCGGTGTGGGTCGCGAATTACATTTTGATGGACTACGGAACGGGCGCCATCATGAGCGTGCCGGCGCACGACGAGCGCGACTACGAGTTCGCCAAGAAATACGGTTTGGAAATTCGCATCGTGATTTTGCCGATGTCGGGCGATCCGGATGATACCGTCGCCGAACCTCAGTTGCCTTTCGCTGGGCACGAGGGCATGCTCATCAATTCTGGGCGGTACAACACTTTGGCGTGTGATGACGCGATCCGAAAGATGTCCGCTTACGCCGAGGAGAACAAGTTCGGCAAAGCCACCGTTACGTACCGCCTGAAAGATTGGGGAATTTCGCGGCAGCGCTACTGGGGCACACCGATCCCGCTGTTGTATTGCGAGAAGGATGGCATCGTGGCGGTGCCGGAAAAAGATTTGCCGGTGATCTTGCCGGACAATGTGGAGGTCACGCTGGCTGGTGGATCTCCGCTGGGTAATGTTCCCGAATTCGTCAACGCCACTTGCCCGAAGTGCGGCGGCCCGGCGCGGCGTGAGACTGACACGATGGATACGTTCGTCGATTCGTCGTGGTATTTCTATCGTTACACCGACGCGCACAATGATCGCGCACCATTCGATGGCAAGGCCGCGCAATACTGGTTCCCGATCGATCAGTACATCGGCGGGGTTGAGCACGCTATCTTGCACCTGATTTATTCGCGCTTCTGGACGAAGTTCATGCGCGACCTCGGGATGATCACGAACGACGAACCGGCCGACCGTCTGTTCACGCAGGGGATGGTGATCAAGGACGGCAGGAAGATGTCGAAGAACATCGGCAACGTGGTGTCGCCCGACGTGATGGTTGCGCGCTATGGGGCCGACGCGGCGCGTCTCTACAGTTTGTTTGCGGCGCCGCCGGATCGCGATCTTGACTGGCAGGACTCGGGAATTGAAGGCATTCAGCGATTTCTGGGGCGGGTGTACCGGTTTGTGATGCGCAACAAGCGGCCGGATCATCCGGATTTGCAAAAGCCGGTGCCTTCGGAGTTGCCGCCGGCGGCGCGAGGCATCCAGCGCAAATTGCACCAGACGATCAAACGGGTTAGCGACGATTTCCAAGGGCGCTGGCACTTCAACACCTGCATCTCCGCGATCATGGAACTGGTGAACGTTCTGTATGCGGCCGAAGAGGCGATTGGCCGGAGTGAGGTTCCAGTTCCGTTCCTGGCGGATGTGCAGCGCAATCTCGTTTTGTTGTTGGCGCCGTTCTCGCCGTATCTGGCGCACGAGTTGTGGGAGATGCTTGGCGAAAAGGGGAACCTGCTTAAGGCGGCGTGGCCGAAGTTCGACGCGGAGTTGGCTAAGGAAGAAGAGCTTGAGATTCCGGTGCAGGTCAATGGCAAGCTGCGCAGCCGTGTTGTCGTGCCTGCGGATTCCAGCGAAGAGACGGTGCTCGAGCGTGCGCTTGCTGATGAGAAGGTGCGGGCTGCGATTGCCGGCAAGCAGGTGGTGAAGAAGATTTACGTTCCGGGCAAGCTGGTGAATATCGTGGTGAAGTGAGCCTCCTCTCTTTGTTCGGATCCTGAGCGAAGTGGCTGCATCGCGAACGCGATGCAGCTACGCAGTCGAAGGATCCCTACCACCTCCCATTGGTAAGTGTCGCTAGCGTTTCTGGCGATGAGCCTGTCTGCGCCAAATACCGTGAGGATTGGCGGGTGAGGCACTGACTATAGGGATCCTTCGACTCCGCAGCGGCCCCACTTTGTGGGGCCGCTGCAGCGCTCAGGATGACACAACGTGATGGATGCCAGGGAATGAGTTATCCTGAGGCTGCATGGCCATCTCTCCCACTGCCGAAGGGTTTCGCGCCGCCTTCCGGCGGCCGTCGGTTACGCTGGCGGAGATCATGTGGCGCTGGACTGCGGGCGCGACCGCAGCGGCTTTATTCGTCTTCGGCCTCTTCGAATACCTCAACACTCTGCCTGTCACCAACGGAGAGCTGCTGTTTCTCCGGACGCGGCATCCTTACCTGGTGGGAGAGGCAATCGCGCACATTCTGCGCGGGAGTCTAAACCGCGTCGTGATCGCCGGATTGTTTGGCGCGTTGATGCTTGGAATGTTGTGGATCGTCGCTGCGTCTGTGGGGCGGATCGCCACGGTGCGCGGGTTGCTGGAGTATTTCCGTCGAGATGTGGCTCGGAGCGTTTCTGCGGGCGGCATTCGGGATGATGGTGAGAGAGACGTTGCCAGCAAGGTCTCTACGAATGGTGCGCCATTGCAGGCTTTGCTTCGCATTAACTTTCTGCGGGCTGCGGTGGCAGTGGCCGCGGTATTCGGATTTGCGGGAGCGTCGATCCTGGCCGGATTGGCCTCGCCGGACACCCATCCCCAGCCTGGACTCGCCTTCTTCCTGTTTCTGCCGCTGGCGGCGATGATCTGCTGGGTGTGGTGGGCGTTGAACTGGCTGTTGTCGCTGGCAGGGATTTTTCCGGTGCGTGACGGCGAGGATGCAGTCGGGGCGATTGCTGCGGCGGTGGCGTTTTGCCGCGAGCGCACTGGGGCCGTGTTCGCGGTCAGTACCTGGACGGGTCTGGCTCACCTGGTCGCGTTCGTGGGAGCTAGCGTAGTTGTCTCCATGCCGCTGGGCTTTGCCGGAGTACTGCCGTGGCGGTTGGTGTTTTTGGGAGTAATTTTCGTAACTGTGGCTTATTTTGCGGTCGCTGACTGGCTTTATATGGCGAGGTTGGCGGGATATGTCTGCATCGCGGAAACGCCGGAGGCGCTGCTCTCGCCCCTGCCGCCTGCGCCGTCTGTGCCCCCCACTATCTCTGGGCCGCCGGTTCAGACCACGATTGACCGCGACGAACCCATTCTGAGTGACCTGCCAAATTTAGCCGCAGAGACGTAGCTGGATACGTCTCTGCGGCAGCACGGGTGGTGGCGAGAGAGACGTTGCGAACAACGTCTCTACGGGCGTGGGACGGCACTCTCTTTACACCGTCTCCCCGAATTTGAGAAACTCATTTGTGGAAACCAAATCCCCGCACAATCCAATTTCACTCGGCCAGAGCATCGTAATCCTCGACTTTGGCGCGCAGTACACCCAACTCATCGCGCGCCGCATCCGCGAACAGAATGTGTTCTCGGTTGTGCTGCCTTGTACGGCTAAGCTTGACGAGGTCAAGAGCTATGACCCCGTAGGCATCATTTTGTCGGGCGCGCCGTGGTCGGTGTATGACAAGGACGCGCCGCCTGCCGACGCGCGCGTGTTCGAACTAGGCGTGCCTGTGCTGGGAATCTGCTATGGATTGCAGTTCATGGTGCACACGCTGGGCGGCAAGGTGCGCCCGGCCGACAAGCGCGAGTATGGCCACGCGGAAATCGACGTGGTTTCGGCGTCGGTTCTGTTTCAGGGGATGGCCAAGAAGCTGGCGGTGTGGATGTCGCATGGCGACGAAGCACTGGAATTGCCTCCGGGCTTCGAATTGATGGCCAAGACTCACTACGCAGTGGCGGGAATTCAGAACACCGCCAAGAAGTGGTACGCGGTGCAGTTCCATCCTGAGGTGCACCACACGCCGCAAGGCACGCAGATGCTGAGGAATTTCATCTTCGAGATCTGTGGTGCGAAGCCTACCTGGACTCCACGGCGGTTCATTGACTCAACCGTCGAGCAAGTGAAACAGGAGGTGGGCAGCGGACGCGCCATCTGCGCGCTTTCGGGTGGGGTGGATTCTTCGGTCGCGGCGGTGCTGGTTGATCGCGCACTGCGCGATGCCAAAGGCAAGTCGCGACTGACGTGCGTCTTCGTGAACAACGGCGTGTTGCGCAAGAACGAATTCGAGAAGGTGCAAAAGGTATTGCGCGACAAGCTGAACCTCAAACTGGAGGCCGTAGACGCGACCGACCGGTTCATGAAGAAACTCGCGGGCGTCAGCGATCCGGAGAAGAAACGCAAGATCATCGGCAACGAATTCATCAAAGTGTTTGAGAAGGAAGCCCTCCGGATCGAGAAGACCGAGGGCAAGGTGAAATGGCTGGTGCAGGGTACGCTTTATCCAGACGTCATCGAGTCACGCTCGGTGCGCGGGCCGTCGCAGGTGATCAAGTCGCATCATAACGTCGGCGGCCTGCCTGCGAAGATGAAGCTTAAGCTGATCGAGCCGCTAAAGGACCTGTTCAAGGATGAGGTCCGCAAGATAGGCCGCGACCTCGGAATGCCGGAAGAGATTCTGCAGCGGCAGCCGTTTCCCGGTCCCGGTCTTGCGGTGCGCGTGCTGGGAGAGGTCACGCCCGAGCGACTGGCGCTGCTGCGCGAGTGCGATGACATTGTGGTCAGCGAAATCAAAGAGGCAGGGCTCTACAACAAGGTCTGGCAATCGTTCGCTGTTCTGCTGCCGATAATGTCTGTCGGCGTGATGGGTGATATGCGAACGTATGCCTATACCTGCGCCATCCGGGCCGTGAGTTCGGAAGACGGCATGACCGCCGATTGGGTGCCGCTGCCGCACGAAGTGCTGAAAACCATCTCCACGCGGATTGTGAATGAAGTGAAGGGCGTGAATCGCGTGGTGTATGACATCACTTCGAAGCCGCCGGGAACGATTGAGTGGGAATAAACAAGCTCTTGGCTGTTAGCTCCTAGCTCTTAGCTGACCTCAGAACCGTTAGGGATAGTCTTCGTCCGTTGTCTTCCAGTGCGCATTTCGATGTTAAAGAATTTGACGCGCCTGGGCAGTGCCAGGGTGGTGCGGCCTTATTCGTCGCGGTGGACCGTTTCCATGGAGAACGCGGGCAGGCAGACGGCGACATATTCGGCACCGCCTTCTTGCGGAGTGGAGTAGCGCACCCACTCGCCGGCATGGGCGACAACGGCCTGCCCGGCAGCGACATCGAGGGCACCCATCGTTCCATTCGAACTCCTGTGTTCCACCCGCAGCATCCCTTTCAGCACGATCGTGAACTCATCGAACTCGGGGGTCTGGCCGGGCTCGAGCCATCCTTGTGGGCTGCGCATGTGCGCGACGCTTGCGGCCGAGGTCTTCGAGTTGACCCGGCCGACATATTCATCGATGAGTTTGGGCTTGTTGCCGGCGGATTGGATACGAGTGGGCTGCGGGATGAGTGTAGGCATGGGTCGGGCTTCCGGCTCTCGGCTTCCGGTTTAGGGTACTACAAGAGCTTTCAACGCAGAGTGGTTCGGAAGATGGGTTCAGCTGGTTCATTGCCCATCCAATAAAACCATGGAGGACCGAAGAGCGGATTTCCGGTCCTCCAATTCGGTTCCAGCCGGGATTAAGGCGTGCCGGGGGGCGTGCCGGGAATGATGGTTGGCGGCCCTGGGACTCCGTCGGGTCCAGTCGCTCCAGGAATGACCGTGGGTGGCGTGCCTGGTGATCCGGGCATGCCCGGCGGAGGGCCGGTATCTGGGAGTTGAGGCGGCGGCAGAGGGCGCGGGGCGACGGGTTGAATTGGTACCGGCCGCTGTTCCGACTGTCGGACGGCGGCACTGACCGGGTCGTGCTCGATTCGTGAGCGGTTGATGCAGCACCATATCAACTGGCGATCCCACATCGAGGAAGAAATGATGCGAACTGAACAGCAACGTCATGGACATCACTGCTCCGATCGCGCCACCGATGCCCGCGCCGATGATCGCGTCCTTGCCCTTTGTGCCGAAGACGGGCATGCTGGTCGTCGTGCAAAAGGGCGGTCCTCCGATGCAACCGGGCGGAAACGCGGAAGTGACTTCGGATTGCGGCTGTCCGACGGAGTGGCCAATCAATGCGCCGATGCCGGCCCCCGCCGCAGGTAGCGCGAACATTCCGACGGTCCGCCCCGGGCCGGGGTCAACCACAGCGTACCCCTGAACCGTTTCGAGGACTGCGGGTCCGGAGACGGGAACCACGTAGCCATCGGGGAATGTGATCGTCATCGACTGCAGATACAGTTCGCCTCGTCCGCTTCTGCGTTGGAGTTTGTCCACGATTCCGTCCACCAGCGCGCCGGGTGGGATCACCACATCATTGCCCAGCGTGATGGGAGCGGTGATTTGGGCGTAGATATCATCTCCGCGATGGAGGTAGCGGCTTTGGATGGGATGAGTGAGTACGAGCGCAAACCTGGTTCCGGCGGGAATCGTCTCGCTGACTGGATTTGGGATTGCCGAGGCTTGCAGATTAGTCTGGGAATCCGGGGGCGGAAGCGGTTGAGGTTGATCTTGATTTTGGGCCAAGCAACTGACGGCAAGAAACAGAGTTGAAAGAGCCGCGAGGGGTCGCCTCGCATTGGTCCCGGCCAGATTCAGAAAGGCAAACATGGTCGAAACGGGTCGAGAGATACCACGAGTGTTCGCCATTTGCTACCTCCTGTCGAAGGCTCCCGCTTGTGCGGAAGTTTCGATTTCGTGCGGAAGCGGGGGAGAGGAACTTGGGCTCCCATTGGGTTAGACCCTTGTCCTATACAAAGGTAGCGTTTGCGTTGGTAAAGGTTTGCAAAGAGCCGGTAGAGATTTGTAAAAAGCTTTGCCGGTCGCGGGGTTTGATGCAATTTCGCAACACCCGCGGCTGCGGTCAATACTCAGGCAGATGAAGGGTGAAAATCATTCACCACAAAGGACACGAAGGTACACGAAGGCAGACCTCAATTCCTTCCTGCGGTATTTGTTGGGGCTGCTAATCGGCTTTTTCGCTGATCCAGCGGGAGATGGCAGGTGACCATCTTGCGGGGGGCGAAACGGGTGGACTGAGCGACCAGCCAGTTTTGCATTCCGGAAATCGCAAGCGTCCGGCCTTCCATGACGGCGCGATAGCCGTCGAGTGCGACTTTTTCTGCGCTCATCGCGCCAAACTTGCTTGAACACTCGGGATTGATCGTTGCCTGCGCGTTTGGCGAAGCCGGTATTGGTGGCGCCCGGACAGAAGCAGGTTACGGTGACGCCGGAGTGGCGCAGTTCGTTGGCGATCGCTTCGGAGAAGGAAATCACGTAGGCCTTGGTCGCATAGTAGACGGCCATCAGGGGGCCGGGCTGGAATCCGGCAGTGGAGGCGACGTTCATAATGCGGCCGCTGTGGCGCTGCACCATAGGCGGCAGGAAGAGGCGGGTGAGGGCTGTGAGCGCGGTGATGTTGAGGTCGATCTGGCCGCGGATTTCTTCTTCGGGCATTTGGGCGAATTCGCCGAAGGCGCCGAAGCCGGCGTTGTTGATCAGGATGTCGATGGCGATGCCTTCGCGCTGGAGTTGATCGAAGAGGAACTTGGGCGCGGGCGGAGCGGCGAGATCGAGGGATATGGTCTTAACCGTGACGCCGTGAGTCTGCAGTTCGGCAGCGACCTGCGCGAGTTTGTCAGCGCTGCGAGCGACGAGGACCAGGTTGTGATGGTCGCGGGCGAAGAGCTTGGCGAGTTCGTATCCGATGCCGCCGGAGGCGCCGGTGATGAGGACGGTTGTCGCTGACATAGCGGTTTCTTCTGGTATCAGTGTAATTCCTGCGTCTAACGATCGTGGTCAGGCGGACATCTCGGATTCGGGCAGGACATCCGCGAAGAGGAAACCGTCGCGCATTACGGTTTCGCCATCCTTGATGGGAATGGGTTGAGAGAACATAGGCCCGGCGTGAGTGAAGGTGTGAAACTCCCCGTTCTCGCCGCAGGGATCAACCGCGGCTGGCAGCCGAGTTAATAAATCGTAGTCCAGATCGCGGCCGATGAAATCGCCGGCCAGTTTGGAAGGATCGGCACAGATGATCCGGGCACGGAGACCAGCATCCAGCATTTCTAGGAGTAACTCCCGAGTATTGCATCCCCAGAGCGGGAACACAGGTTCGAGGCCAGTACCGCGCAGACGCTCTTCGCGGTAGCGACGGACGTCTTCGAGAAAGAGATCGCCGAAAGCAACGGCGGAAATCCCTTGCTGAACGGCCGAGGCGCAGGCGGCTGACATCGCTTCTTCATAGACGTCGTTGCTGCAGGGCCAGGGTAGGGGAACCTCCCAGAGCGGCACGCGGGCGGCAGTGGCTTGAGCCTTCAGCAGCGCGTGTCGCGTGCCGTGCATGGCGACGCGCTGGAAATTCGTGTTGATCGTGGTTAGCAGACCGACAACTTCGACGTCGTCGCGTTGGCGAAGTACGTGGAGAGACCAGGCGCTGTCTTTGCCGCTGCTCCACGAGAGAAGGATCTTTCGCTTCAAATGATGTACGCTCGCTGAACCTATTAGAACAAAAAAGCACGGACGAGGGCACACGCGCCGCATTTCTACACTCAACGCTGCCAGCGGGCGTGCAGTTGCGCGGCGCCGGGCCCGAGCTCGTCGGCGCCGTGTGCGACCACACCACCGCGGGTACTTGAGTAATGTCAGTTGTCGATTGTCCCGCAGTATTCTCTAGGCATGATCGCGATACGACTCAGTGCATTTCTCTTGGTCGCCACGCTCGCGGCTGCTCAACAAACCGCACCCTCCAAGTCTGCAAAATCCAGTGTCCCTGAGCCTAAGCTTCCCGTGATCGACTACAAGGCTTGCCCGGGCGAGGGCCGCACTGTTCCGCACGTGAAAATCGAAAGGGACGACAGGATCTATTCCTCGTGGGAAGACGAGCGTGTCTCAGCCGGTGCGCTGAAAGCGGGAGACAAGGTAACGGTACTTGCAGGTGTGAACGTGATCCGGGAACCCGACAGAGCGTTGACCAGGCGACCAGATGCGGACCTCTCGCTCAAGGCTGGCGACGAGGTTTTTCTCTACGGTTTCCACAGTGATGGGGACTACGATGCCTGGGCCAGGGGCATCTGGTTCACGTATTCCTACGAGAACATCGCCGCGAAGGGCGACAGCTGCGGGTTCGCCGACAAGAGTCAGTGCAACCTCGTGATTGTTAAGAACGGTGTGAAAGAGTGGTGGGTGCAGGTGAGAACTAACACCGGCATCACGGGTTGGATGCTCACTTTCAAATTCACGGGAGACAAGAGATGGACGAGTGGTAACTTCGGCGATCTTTGTCAAGACTGAAACTCCGGCTCAAAGCTCGTTAAGCTTGCTACGTTTCCACTCAACAAAAAAAAGCGCGGGCGAGGGCGCCCGCGCCACATAACGACTTAGATTCTACGCGTGCACGAGTTCCACGCCGTAGATCGAGTGCCACGACGTCGCGGCTTTCAGCTTGTCGTTGACGTTGTGGATGTTCTTTACGCCTTCGGTTTCGAGCCACTTGCGGAAGGCGGCTGCGCCCTGCTTGGCGTAGATGGGGATGCCGTCTTTCCAGGTGGCGCGGCCGCAGAGGACGCCGTTGAACTTCACTCCGGACTCTCCGGCGAGTTCGAGCGTCTCGCTGAATTCCGCGTTGCTGACGCCGGCCGACAGGTAAATGAACGGCTTGGTCGCGACGTTGGCGGCTTTGTGGAACAGGTCGATGGCTTCTTTCTTGGTGTAGGCCTTCTGTCCGCCGAATGACTTGGTGCCTTCGACGAACTTCATGTTCACCGGCACTTCGACCTTCAGCACGTCGACGCCGTAGCGGTCTTTGCTGAACTCGCGCATGCTCTCGGTGACGATGTGCGGTTTCTTCTTGGCGTAGTCGAGGCCCTTTTCGTCGGCGCCCTCTTCGTAGCCCACGAACTCCAGGAAGTACGGGATGTCGTTGGCGCGGCATTCGTCGCCGATGCGCTCGACCCAGGCGTGTTTGATTTCGTTGACGTGCTTGGGATCGTCGGGGGTGTAGTACAGCAGAATCTTGACGCAGTCGGCGCCGGCTTCTTTCAGGCGGCGCGCGGACCATACATCAAGCAGGTCGGGCAGGCGGCCGGGGCCGGTCTTGTCGTATCCGGTCTTTTCATAAGCGAGCAGCAGGCCGGCGTTCTTGGCGCGGCGCTTGGAGGCGGGCAGTCCCCACTCGGGATCGAGCAGGATGGCGGTGGCGTGCGGGGTGAGAACCTCGCTGACCAGGATTTTGAATTCTTCCATCATGGCGTCGGTGATTTCGCCGCCCTTTTCCTTGGCCAGGGATTTCTGCAGGGAGCCGCGCTGGTCCATGGCCGCGGCGGCGATGATGCCGCGTTCGTTCGAGACTTTCTTGAGACCGGCAAGTTTGCCCGGGGTGAGCTTCATGAGAATCCTCCTGAGGACGAATGATGAGTGCTTTGCTTGGAGTACCGATCATTGTAAACCAAGGGAGCAGGAAAAGCCGTGTTCGGGAAAGGCTCTTACGCTACGCGGCCCAGTTCTGGATCTTGAGCCCGCGCACGCGGCGGAATTCCTTCTCGGTGTTAGTGACCAGTATCAGTCCCGATGCCAGGGCGTGGGCCGCGATCCAGAGATCGTTGTTGCCGATCATCTCGCCCTTCGATTCCAGTTCGGCGCGAACAGTCCCATACGTCTCGGCTGCAGTTTCCGGCAAGGGGAGCGCGGGCAGTAACTGAACTAACTCGCGCAGTCGCTCAAGAGCCGCTGTCGTGTGTGTGCTCTTAGCCGCGCCATAAAGCAGTTCGCCGTAGGTGATGACGGAAAGCGCCGCCTCTCCGGCCCGAAGTTTGCGGAAGCGGCGCAAGACTTGTTCCGGCCTGCTATGGCGGATGTAGATGCAGATATTCGTATCCAGCAGGTAGCGAGATTCCATAAACTCCCCGCGCGGGCGTGGGCGCCCGCGTCAATTCTTAGAGATCCTTGCGCTTCTGGGGAGGATCATCTCTGCGCCCGGCGAGGTCGAGATCTTCGGGTAGGGAGGCGAGGAGGTGGAAGGCCCGAGTCATGTCGCCATCTTTTTCGCGCAGAACGATCTCATCCCCGCGGCGGAAGATTTCAACTTCCGCGCTCTTGAAGCGGAATTGTTTTGGCAGGCGAACTGCCTGGCTGTTACCGGAGCGGAATACTCGCGCTGTCCCCATGAGCTTGCCTCCTCGAATGTATATACATAGAGTATATACACAATGGAGGGGGGCCGCAAGGGTTCTGCCAAGAGTACCGGCAAGGTTGCGCGAGCACCACGTGAACGGGACGCCATCGGTGATGGCCGTCACTGAATCAAATCCTTTCGGGGGGGTATTCTGAGGCCGGAAAGTCACCTGCCACCACGACAGGTTTGGAGGTGACGCGATGTTAATGCTGCTCATGCTTTTCTGCGCGGTGGGGGCGGTCTTCCTCTTCGGCCTCGGTGCGTACGCCGAGTTCGAGGACTTGTGGCCCCATTCCACGAGGCGCCGCGAAGGGCACCCAGCAATCCGGACGCACCACCGATAAGGTCCAAGTGCGAGCGCGTCAGTTCGTGCCGGTGTCGGGAGCTTTTTTTGCCTGAATGCGTTGCAACACTCCCGGGGGCAGATTGTCGATTCGCCTGAGGAAACTGGCGAGTGCCCACATCTCCTTGTCAGAGTAGAACGGTCCATAAGCCGACATGGCGGTGTTGCGGATGCCGTGCTGAATGATCCAGTGGATCTCCGGTTCTAGGTAGTGCGTGCCGACCTGCGGCAGTTGCGGAACGGGGGATTGTGGCTGAGGTCCTCCGCAGGCTTGCCAGGCGTGCCGTGGCAGCCGGCACATCCGTTCAAGTAGAGCTTTCCTGCTTCGACCAAGGCGTTCCCGCCATTCTCAGAAGCGGCAGTTTGAATCCCTGAGGCGCATCTGCGGACGGAGGCTTGTACGGCGGAGTGCATCAACTGGGTTTAGCGCAGAAACCAGACCAATGGTATAGTGGTATGACCGCTGATTTTCCCTGCTATTTTAGAGACTGAACAATAGCGCGGTAGGATTTCGATCGCCACCTCTTGGACGAAGGCGACCACGGAAGGACAACGCAATTTATGGCCATTGCAACGATTAATCCCGCCACGGGCGAGGTCGTCAAGACATTCCAGGCGCTTACTGAGGCTGAGATCGAGAAGAAGTTGCAGCTCTCAGTCAGCGCGTTCAAGGCAGAGCGCAAGACGCCGTTCGCTGTGCGCGCCAAGCGCATGCTGAAGGCGGCCGAGATCCTGGAGCGCGACAAGGAGAAGTTCGCGCATCTGATGACGCTCGAAATGGGCAAGCCCTACAAGGCCGCCGTGGCCGAAGCGGTGAAATGCACGACCGCCTGCCGCTACTATGCCGAGAACACCGAGCGCTTCATGGCCGACGAGCCAGTCGAGACGGGGGCGAAGAAGAGTTTCATCCGTTATTTGCCGATCGGGCCGATTCTGGCGGTGATGCCGTGGAATTTTCCGTTCTGGCAGGTGATCCGCTTTGCAGCGCCGGCGCTGATGGCGGGCAATGTTGGACTGCTGAAGCATGCCTCGAACGTGCCGCAGTGCGCGCTGGCTATCGAGGAGATTTTTCTGGAGGCTGGGTTCCCCGCGGGCGTGTTTCAGACACTGCTGATCGGCTCGGGGCAAGTGGACGCGCTGCTGAATGATCCGCGGGTGGTGGCGGCCACGCTCACAGGTAGCGAGCAGGCCGGGATTCAGGTGGGCATTGGGGCGGCCAAGCGGATCAAGAAAGTTGTGCTCGAGTTGGGCGGCAGCGATCCGTTCATCGTGATGCCATCGGCCGACCTGGACGCGGCGGTCAAGACAGCTGTGGAAGCGCGCATCCTCAACAACGGGCAGTCCTGCATCGCGGCCAAGCGTTTCATCGTGGCCGATTCGATTGCGGCGGAGTTCGAGAAGAAGTTTGTGGCGCGCATGGAAAGCTTGAAAGTCGGTGATCCGTTTGACGAGAAGACGGAGCTTGGTCCGCTGGCCACGGCCGATGCGGTCACCACGCTCGATGCCGACGTGCAGAAAACGGTGAAGGCCGGGGCAAAACTGCTGACGGGCGGGCATCCGCTGAAGCAGAAGGGGAATTATTACGCGCCCACGGTGTTGACCAACATTCCAAAAGACTCGCCGGCCTATGGCGAGGAATTCTTTGGCCCGGTGGCGTCGATTTTTCGGGTGAAAGATCAGGATGAGGCGATCCGGATCGCCAACGACGTGCGATTCGGGTTGGGCGCGAGCGCGTGGACCAACGATGACAAGGAGCGCGAGCGCTTCATCAACGAACTCGAAGCCGGGATGGTATTCATCAACAAGATGGTCGCCTCCGATCCGCGCATTCCGTTCGGCGGGGTGAAGCAGTCCGGGCATGGGCGCGAGTTAGGCGCGGTGGGGATTCGCGAGTTCCTCAACGCGAAGACGGTTTGGGTGGCGTAGTTGGAAGAACAACCCTCAACCACCTGGGACACTGAGTCCACGGAGACTCAATGGAGAGAGTCCGGAACTGACGGGCTGACTGTTGCCTCGGCGTCTGCGGGTTGTTCGGTGAGCAAGTCCTTCCAGGGGCAGTCATCGGGGGGGAAGCGATGAACAGCGGCTTGTATCTTGTCGCTCGTTCCAATGAAGTGGACCCAAACCACGCGGTAGCGCGCCTTCTTCCCGCGGTAGAGAATCCCAATCACATCGCCAGAGCGCAGCTCGCAATTGAGGCCGAGAATCAGTGCTCCGCTCAAGCTGACGTCACGGGCGTGGGCTTCCTGCAGGAAGCGGTCGCCCCGCGTGTCTACGCCCCAAACGGTGAGTCCGAGGTCGATATCGGTGCGCGGTTCGCGCCGGCGGTCTGTGCTGGCGCCATCGATGCTGCGTCCGTTAATGCTGCGCAGATTTCCCATGCCCTCAACGCTAGCGTTGGAGGAGCAGGCGTGTAAATGCTCGAAGGGCGGCTCGAGGAACGAAGGTCGTAGGAGCAGTGTCATTTCGGGAAATGTTCTGAAAACGACTCTCTGAGAGCTTGACACCTTCTGCACAAAAGTATGTAATATAACTACTTTAGAGGGACTATGGAAAAAGCCATTTCAGCGTCCGAGGCGAACCGGAAGTTCTCCCAACTCCTGCGGGAAGTGCGGGAGGGCAGAAGTTACGTGGTGACCAGCCACGGCCGGCCCGTTGCTCGCATCGCTCCGGTGACGGCAGAGCGCCGCAGCAAAGCCAAGACAGCCTTGCTGGCGCGGCTGCGATCGCAGCCGGTCATCGATATTGGCCCTTGGACGCGCGACGAGTTGTACGATTAGGCTGCTCTTGTGAGACTCGCTGTCGACACCAACATTCTTGCTTATGCTGAGGGAGTGAACGGACCGGTTCGAAAAAAGGCCGGCCTCGAAGTCACTGGCAGGCTGCCCGCCGAATCCACCTTCGTGCCGGTGCAGGTTTTGGGAGAACTCTACCGCGTGCTGGTGGGGAAAGCGGCTTGGCCTGCGAAGCGGGCGCGGGCGGCGATTCTGAGCTGGCAGGATACTTTTCCGCTGATCGAAACTTCACCCCCGATTCTGGTCGCCGCGCTCGATGTCGCCGCCGACCATGGTCTGAGCATCTGGGACGCGATCATCCTTTCGGCGGCAGCTGCGGCCGGGTGCCGATTACTGCTCTCCGAGGATATGCAAGAAGGATTCACCTGGGGCGGGGTCACGGTGGTGAATCCGTTTGCGGCGAAAAAACATGCGCTGCTGGCGGGAGTGCTGGAGAACTGACGCTTATTCTGAAAGCGAAGACGGTGTGGGTGGCGTAGGGGCAGAGGGTAGTGAGCCTCAATGAGTGATAGGGCTGATAGTGACAGTCGTCTGGAAATAAGCCTGCGTCGGGCGTAGAGTGCTGGGGTGAGTGAGTCGCTCCAGTCTCGCCTATTAACGCGCCATTGGCCCCTCATGATACCGGCCTTGGTCTGGTTTCTGCTTTTCACAGGATTTCTTCAGTCGGAAGTCCTCCGCGCCGCGGTGGCGGTTGCGTGTATCACCCTAATGCTTTACCAATGGCTGGCATATCGCAAGACGAGCACTGGAGCACGATTCGTCTTCCTGTCCCTCATCGTGGCTGGTTTCGGCCTCTCATCTGTGTGGCTGGTACTTAATGTCGTTCGGTTCTATACCTATGGCCATGAATCCGACGGCATGGGCTTGTGGCATGTATACGTTATCCACACTCAGGACATCCTCCTGTGGTTTATAGGGGCACTTGTGGTCGTCGTCTCGGTCTGGGCAGTGTCTGGTTGGTGGATTCAAAGACAAGTTGCTCGAAGGCGCTTGCGCAAACTTGGTTTCAGCGCCGATGACATGAGGTCCGAAGACGCGATTTTCAAGAAGTGGGGCGAGATTGCCGCCGCGAAGATCATCCCGCAGAAGATATCTTTCAACGAAATCACTTCGCATTCTTGGAGCCAGCCGTCAAAGTATGAACAGTCGAAAACGGCATTTGAATCGCTTGGTTTCCGACGGAACGGTACGTTTGTAGCCTCGCCGCAGAAGTGGATCGTGGAGTTTTGGCTTAGCGACGAACCCGGACTTTTTGCGACGATCGTTGACGCCAAGTCACGCGGGGTCTATTCGGAAGTCACGGTTATGAAAAACGACGGTTCCACCGTTGGCTTTGACAACCTAGAGGATTGCGGACTGCAACACTACAAACCCGATAGCTGTTTTCACTGCGGCTTGGTCGCACCCGATCAGCTGGTTGAGAGGGCTTTTCAGACGAGGCAGCCTAACGATGTCAAGCAAACGAATCTGGCCGAATGTGTGAGAGTGTACGAGCAGAGTGTTAACGAATACCTTGATTGGAGACGAAGCGTCGGGATCAGCGGGAGTGAGATGAAACAAACCCTCGAGCGCCTAAGAAGAATGGGTTCGCTTAAAAAGTGAACTGACGTTAAATCGCCATATCACGTGCGCCGTGAAAAGGCGCTGGTTGACTGCGGGTGAAAGTCCCGCCCGGGAACTGGGTTCGCTCCACCCGGAAGCAATCGGAGCGGCGGAGGAGGAAACGAAGCCGTCGGAGCCTCCGGTGTAGAAGGTCGCTTAGGCGACTTGGCGAGCATGCAGGCCGTAACGTGAAGTGAACGCTGAGCAGGCCTCGAAACGATTAACGCAGGAGCCCTCCCCCCGTGTTATGTGGGCGGGCCGCCGTTGATGGGACAGTACGAGCGAACGAGTTCCATCAGACCTGCCGGGGTAATGGCGACGGCATGTAGGCAAAGTGGACCAGCAGCAACACGGGAAGCCCCAGCGGTGATCGCGGTCCGGATCAACTGACAACTCGCGAGAGACAGGTTAGGCCGTAAGGGGTGACGGAGAGGCCCGTAGTACTGATGAAGCCGGGTAATGCCGGTGGAGGGAAGGGGCCTCAGTTGAAAGGAAACGCAAGAAGCGACGAAGACGGAGGGATTGACGTTGAGTCTATCAACCCCAGCAAGCGTTCAGAAGTTGCAGACGGCGTTGCACGACAAAGCGAAGGAAGCGCCCAACTTTCGCTTCTATGCACTGTATGACAAGGTGTACCGCAAGGACGTTCTAGCGTTCGCTTACGAATGCTGCAAAGCCAATGGCGGAGCGGCAGGAGTGGACGGGCGAACGTTCGAGGACATCGAGGCATACGGCAAGGAGCGATGGTTGGACGAACTGGCGCAAGAGCTGAAGAACCGAAGCTATCAACCACTTCCTGTCCGGCGAGTGTACATACCCAAACCAGATGGGAAACAGCGGCCGTTAGGAGTGCCGGCTATCCGCGACCGGGTAGCGCAAATGGCAGCAGTTCTGGTTCTCGAGCCTATATTCGAAGCCGACCTGCAGCCGGAACAGTACGCCTATCGGAAAGACCACAGCGCACTGGACGCAGTAAGACACGTCCATAAGCTGATCAACACTGGCCACGGAGAAATCGTAGATGCAGATCTCAGCTCCTACTTCGACACTCTTCCCCATTCCGAGCTTCTAAAGTCGGTAGCTCGCCGGGTCGTAGACGGGAACATGCTCCATCTGATCAAGATGTGGCTGGAAGCTCCGGTCGAGGAAACGGATGAGTGGGGAAATAAGCGTCGAGGCACGCGAAATCGGGATGAAGGTCGGGGTAGTCCACAAGGCTCTCCGATCAGCCCGTTGCTGAGTAATCTGTACATGCGCCGGTTCGTGCTCGGGTGGAAGAAATTAGGGCACGAGAGACGTCTGAAAGCGTACATCGTTAACTATGCCGATGATCTTGTGATCTGTTGTCGGAACAGGGCCGAAGAAACCTTAGTCACGATGCGGAACATGATGTCGAAGCTGAAGCTGACGGTGAACGAGAAGAAGACGCGGGTCTGCAAGCTGCCGGGAGAGAAGTTCGACTTCTTAGGGTATACGTTCGGGCGATGCTACTCGCCGAAGACGGGAAGGGTCCATCTAGGGGCAAAACCGTCAACGAAACGGGTGCAGCGCATCTGCAAGGCGATCAGCCAGGAAACCGGACGGAACAAGACCCTGCTGGCCCAAGCAACAGTAATCACGACACTCAATCGAATGATGATTGGGTGGGCTAATTATTTCTGTTTGGGGCCAGTCAGTAGTGCCTATCGAGCGGTCGAACGACATGCTCGCAAAAGGTTACGACAGTGGCTGTGCGCCAAGCACAAGCTGCGAGGGCAGGCAACAAAGCAGTTTTCAATTACCGTCCTGCATCAGGTGCTGGGCCTTGTCGAACTTACCACTCGGACAAGCAGCTTTCCGTGGGCGAAATCGTGAAACTTTCTCCGAGAGCCGGATGCGCGAGACGCGCCTGTCCGGTTCGATGAGCGGGAACAGGAAACAGAGCCATGCCAAACCGGACTGAGGCGCGCCCTGCGAAAGCAGTGCTTACGTATGCCACCGGGAGACTACCGCTACTGCGCCTGTTCTCGACTCCACTCATTAACAGGTGTTGCATTCCTACTGTCTTAGGGTGAGCGCTTTCAGCACGGCCTGCTGCTTGGCGATCAGCGACTGCACGCCTTGTTTGGCGAAGGCGATCATCTTGGCCAGTTGCTGGTCGTCGAAGACCTGGTGCTCGGCGGTGGCCTGGACTTCCACTAGTTTGTGGCCGGCCGTCATGACGAAATTCATGTCGACGTCCGCGCGGGAATCTTCTTCGTAACAGAGATCGAGCAGGATTTCTCCATCGACAATTCCAACGCTGACCGCTGCCACAAAATCCTTGAGCGGGACCGAAGTCAGAGTTCCGGCGTCCACCAGTTTTTCCAGAGCCAGGCCCAGAGCCACGAAGGCACCCGTGATGGAGGCGGTGCGCGTGCCGCCGTCGGCCTGGATCACATCGCAGTCGATCCAGATGGTGCGTTCGCCGAGGCGCGTGAGATCGGTAACGGCCCGTAACGACCGGCCGATCAGGCGCTGGATCTCGTGGGTGCGTCCGCTCTGGCGTCCCTTGGAAACTTCGCGCGGAGTGCGCGTCAGCGTGGAGCGGGGAAGCATGCTGTACTCGCTTGAGATCCATCCTTTGCCGCTGTTGCGCATGAACTGCGGGACGGTCTCTTCGATCGACGCGGTGCAGATGACGCGTGTGTTGCCCACTTCGATCAGGACGGAGCCTTCCGCGGTCGTGATGAACTCTGGAGTCAGGACGACGGGGCGAAGTTGGTCGGGAGAACGGTTATCAGAACGATAGAACATGCTGGCGATTGTAAATGCCGCTGGTATCCGACGCCATCGACGCAGCGCTCCGCTCAGTGCGCGCCCGGTATGCAGAGTCTGAGTTTGCGCACGCCCTCGTGAATCTGGTAAACGCTCGCACCTCCATAGCCTAGAATCAAACCGCCCCTGACAGGAGGTTTTGAATAGCAACTGGACAGGGGCGCTGCGGAAATGCCGTTCTGCACCGCTTTCTCAGCGACCGCCATATCGTTTACACGGGGCGGGAGCAGTGCTACGAGATGCATTCCTGCGTCAGCGCCAATCACTTCTAGCCAATCGCCCATCTGGAGTTGGATCGCTTTTACGAGCGTGCTGCGCCGCTCCATGTAGAGCATGCGCATGCGGCGGATGTGGCGGGCGAAGTGTCCCTCGCGGATGAAGTCGGTCATGACGGCCTGATAGAGCGTCGAAGAAAAGATGTCGGCGGCATCGCGGGCGGCGGAGAAAGCGGGCACGAGATCCTTGGGAATCACCATGTAACCCAGTCGTAACGCGGGAAACATGACTTTGCTGAAGGTCCCGACATAAATCACCCTGGCATCCGAGTCGATGACCTTGCAGCGCCGCGATGGGGCGGCTTCCGAAGCGATACTCGCTGTCGTAGTCGTCTTCGATGATCCAGGCACCGGAGCGTACTACCCAATGGAGGAGCTGCATGCGGCGCGTGGCGCTCATCGTTGTGCCCAGTGGATATTGATGCGAAGGCGTGATGTACACAGCACGGGCGCCCTGATCTCGGCGAATGATATCTGCAACGTTGATGCCCTCGTCATCCACCGGAGCCGGAAGCACTCGAGCTCCGGCAGTGAGAAAAGCCTGGCGCGCGCCGGGATAGCCGGGCTCTTCCATCCAGACGTGATCCTTGGGGTTCAGCAAAACTTGTGCGGAGAGTTGCAAGGCTAACTGCGACCCGGTCGTCACCAGTATTTGCGATGACTCACATCGCACTCCGCGGGACGCGCCGAGATACTCCGCGATGGCTTCGCGGAAGGGCCGGTATCCCATGGCATCGCCGTAAGCCATGATGCCCCTTGGCGGCCTGCGCGAGTGGCGAGCCACGAGCTTCGACCAGATGCCGGTGGGGAAGTGGTCGAGCGCGGGCAGGCTGACTCGGAATGCACCCGAGACGCTTAACCATGGTTGAGCTGGCGCGTGCATCAGCGCAGTCCCTCGACGCGAGATTCGGCGGGGACCTGGTTTCTGAACTATTTCATGGAGCGCTCTCCTCGAGACCGCGGGACGCAGCGTTTCGTCCGGGATCGATGCGGCTACACACGTGCCAGCTCCCACGAAAGTTTCAAAGTACCCTTCGGCCAGCAGTTGTTCGTAGGCCTGCAACACCGGAATGCGCGAGATGTTCAGCTCGGAGGCCAGGCTCCGGGTGGAGGGGACTCGATGTCGGGGGCGCAGGTGGCCGTCGGTGACGGCCTTGCGAAACCAGTCATACAGCTGGCGGTACATCGGGATTCGGCTGCGATGGTCGAGCGCGATCGGCGGAAGGAAACTGGCTGCAATGCGTGGCATGCTGCGACACCTACTCCATGTTATGTACTGAACGTTTCTAGAGTGGTTATATTGTATCAACTAAAAGTGGCTATTGCGATAGACCACTAACCGTGGCTAGATGTCCTTCAGGGCGAAAAAGTCCGTCACGTCAAGGAGGCGTACCCATGCTGAGGGTCGTATGGAGAGGGTTCCTGGTCTGCCTGTTCCTGGCCGCGATGCCGGGAGCGAGCCAGGCGCAATCGTTCGTGCTCGATCTGCCTGCTGCCAGCCAGCGCGCAGACATCTCGCAGAGAATCGGGTTAACCGAGATCACGATTCACTATCATCGGCCGCTGGCGAAGGATCGCAAAATCTGGAACGGACTGGTTCCCTACGGCAAAGTGTGGCGCGCGGGTGCGAATGAGAACACCACGATTACGTTCAGTGATCCTGTGTTGATCGATGGCAAGCCGCTCGATAAGGGAACCTACGGCCTGCACATGATTCCGAACGCGGAGGAATGGACGGTCATCTTCTCGAAAAACTCGACGTCGTGGGGATCATTCACCTACGACCAGGCAGAGGATGCACTGCGCGTAACGGCGAAGCCTCGGGCCGCGGATCCACACAACGCCCTGACCTACGAGTTCGACGACTTACAGCCTGATTCGACTGTCGTGGAAATGGAGTGGGAGAAGATCGCGGTGCCGTTCACCGTGTCGGTCGGCGTGCATGACCTGGTGCAGGCCAGCCTGAAGAAGCAACTGCGCGATCTCTCACAGTACACGTGGATCAGCTGGGACGATGCTGCGAACTATCTGTTGACGGAAAAGGTTGCGTTGGACGATGCGCTGAAGTATGCGGACAAGTCGATTGAGAATGAGGATCGCTACGAAAACGAAATCACGAAATCGAAGGTGCTGACGGCGCTCAACCGCAAGGACGAGGCGGCAACCGCGCAGAAGAAAGCGCTGGACTTTGCCAGCCCGCTGCAGATGCACATGTTCGCTCGGCAATTGCAGGGTGACAAGCGCGCCGATGAAGCCTTCGCGATCTATCGCGAAAATGCGAAGAAACATCCCGACCAGTGGTTTGTGCATACCGGCCTGGCCCGGATGTACTGCGCGCAGGGCAAGTTTGATGACGCGGTCAAGGAAATGAAGATCGCGCTGGCAACGGGCCCCGAGGGGCAGAAGAGTTATCTGGATGGGTTGGTCAGCCAACTCGAAGCCAAACACGACATCAACTAGGAGGGCAGTGATGAACATCAGACGCATTGGAGTTTTTCTCGTGGCGTGGAGCTTGACGGTTGTCTTTGGTTCCGTTCCGGGACGCGCTCAGCAGGGTTCAGATTCGAAAACGACTTCCGCGGAGCGGGATGGACAGCATGATTTTGACTTCGAACTTGGCAGCTGGAAAATTCATTTAAAGAAACTCATGCATCCACTAACCGGTTCCAAGGAGTGGGTGGAATTTGACGGCACCTCCGTGACTCGAAAGGTCTGGAATGGCCGTTCTCAGTTGGAGCAATTCGAAACCGATAGCGCGGCCGCCGGCCACATTGAAGGCCTGACCCTGCGTACGTACAATCCGCAATCCCACCAGTGGAGCCTCTATTGGGCCAATAGCAAGATCGGCGATCCTGGACCCGCCTCAGATCGGCGAATTCAGGAATGGAGAAGGTGAGTTTTTGATACGAACGCAGGGCACAATCAACGGCAAGACCATCTTGATTCGATTTATCTGGTCCAATACGACGACGAATATGCCTCATTTTGAGCAGTCCTTTTCAGAAGATGGAGGCAAGACGTGGGAGGTGAACTGGATTACGGATCAGACACGGGTCGGCGAGGATAACGATAAAGAGCACTGAGCTACCGTTTCCGCATCTTCCCAAGAGAGCGAATGCTGACCAACGACCTGTTGACAGAAGATATATCTAACGATATAGTTATCGACAGATCGAATGATGCTGTTTGAATCGATCTTAAGGAGTCTGAGTATGTACGGAAGATGTGGAAGTTGGTGGCGTGGCGGATTCGCAACGCCATTCATGGGGGGAGGATTCCCCTGGGGCCGTGGTGGACGTTGGGGACGATTCTTTGGGCCGGGCGAGATCCGGTTGGCGTTGCTCTCAATGTTGGAAGGCGGATCGAAGCACGGCTACGAGTTGATGAAGGAATTGGAGACGAAGTCGGGCGGCATCTACAAGGCGAGTGCGGGGGCGATTTATCCGGCGCTGCAGCAACTGGAAGATGAGGGCCTGGTGACGTCGGACACGGCGGCGGGGAAGCGAACGTATTCGCTCACGGACGCAGGCAGGGCCGAGTTGCAGCGCGAGGCTGAGACTGTGAAAAAGATCTGGCAGCGGGCAGAACAGGCGGGAGACTGGGCGCCGTGGATGGGGATGGAGGGCGCGGAGGTGATGCGTCCGGCGGCAGAGGTCATGAAGGCGGCTCTTAAGACGGCGACTCGAGGCTCGCACGATTCGGCAAAGATCGCGAAGATCCGCGAGATTCTGGAGCGCGCGAAGCACGACATCGAAGGGCTGGAGAAGACGGCGTAGAGCTTTTTGTCATTTCGAGGAGTGAAGCGACGAGGAATCTGGCCTTCTGCCGGACGCCGGCAGGAAGCAGATTCCTCGCTTTGCTTCGGAATGACAAAGGTTTCTTATTGCCCTGGCTGTAGTTGGGTAGCCAGTTGATTAACTGCGGTTACATCATAGAAATCTGAAAGGTCGGCGTGTCCCGCGAGGGTATCCCGTTCTTTGCCATCGACCAGAATCTTGACTTTCAGGATTCCGGGAGTGTTGGCCGAGATGGTGTGGATCAGCGACGTTACGGTCAGTTCCTCAACGAGCACGCCGGAGCGGTGGGTATCGGCAAAGGCGGAGTTCAGGTCGATGACAGCGACACCGGGATCGACCAGAAAGACGCTGCGGATATCGGCGCCGGAGCCCAGTACGTGAGGCGACGATTTGTCGAGGTACAGCGAGAGCAGAGCGCGCAGAAGTTCTTCGGCACGCTGTTGACGTCCGGAGGGCAACGGAATCTTGGCCGATTCGGCCTGCAGACTGCCACTGTCATCGTGCGCGACGTAAAGCGTGACCTGCTCGGTGGGTCCTGCGATCGGAGGCGCCAGCGGGCGCGTATCCGTTGAGGTTACGGGTGTGGCGGCCACGGTTTTTCGCATGTGCCACGCGTACCCACTCAGGCCCAGGACCGCTACCAGCAGCACCGACATCGCGATGACAAGATGGCGGGGGATCATACGGTGCGCCTCATACTTTGCGGAATCATTGTACGGCTCCGAGTTGATCGCGGGACGCGGCAATCGCCGTGGCAACGGCGCTGGTGACGAGTTGCTGGTAGTCGGGCGCGGTGAGTTGAGAGACATCGGCCCCCTGAGGGGCGACCTCGACCGCAATCGCGGGTCCGGTGACGTTATTCAAGGGACGGAGCGGCGCCGTCAGAGTGCGCACTGGAATTTGCCGTCTCTGGAACTCGGCGGCGACGGCGTTCGCGGTGCTCTGGCTTAGAGACAGGGAAGCATGCTGAGCGGTGGACCAGGCCCGGAAAGTGCCGCGATCTTCGGCGCCGAACGGAAGCATCGCGGTATACACGCGCACACCATGGCCATTAGAAGCGGCGTGCACCGCAATGTAGATGGCGGCACGATCGGCGTTGGCGAAAATCGCTCGCTGATCGACGGAAAGGTTCGCGTCGGAGTCACGAAGCACCAGGGTCGGGATGCCGCGGCTTTGGAGCTCCTGGCGCAGGCTGCGGGCGAGCGCGACGGTGACGTCCTTTTCGAGCAGAGTGCTACTGAAGGTTTCTCCGTGATCGTCGCCTCCGTGGCTGGCATCGACGACAGCGAAATAGCGACGCCCGACCGGGGGTGCCGCCGCGGATGGATTGGTCGCGGCAGGGGTGGGCTGCCCGCTGCTGGTGGCAGTTCCAGTCGCCGGCGGTGTCGTATTCTGCGCGGAATTTTGCGCGGACGCCGAAGCCGATGTGGCAGAGATAATCACCGTGCGTCCGTCATTGCTGAAACTGGCGATCACCGGAATCGCCGCATTGACCGTGACGACCGCGGCTCCATTGCTCTCGCTGTAAATCGCCGACGGGATGGTCTTGTTGCCGAAGGTGAGAGTGGGCGACGCAGGAGCGACTACCGGTTCGCGGGAGAAAGTCATGCGCAGCGCACCCGGTTCGGTGGCGATCATTGGGTTTACCGGCGCGGAGAAATGGAAGACCAGCCGGGGAGGATTGTCGCCTGACAACGACGCCGTGAAGTGAGTGGCGACGCTGCCGATGAAGAGGCGTCCGGATTCTTCGTGCAAGGTGACAGGTCCGCCGAGAAAGCGTGGGAGCAGCGAAGGCAGGGAACCGACGGGCACGAGTCCACGATTATTTTCGACCAGAAATTTCCCGCCGAGATCGGCGTCGCGGCCTTGCACGCGGGCGCGGGTCTTGCCAACCTGAAAATCGCCGTCGACATTGTTATAGTGCAGGCGCCACCCCTTGCCCTCGGACTTGGCGCTGACTTTGCCCAGGGGTTCGAGCACTTCGAGCAGGCCTACGTAAGCGCGGCCTTCGCGCTGCACCAGGGGAAGGGAATAGTTTGCCGCCACGGAGTAGACCGCTAGGCGCTTGTCGGGCGGGGCGCCCGCCAAGAGAATGGCGCACGCCAGAATCGCGCCGATCGCGATTCCTACCCACGTCGCGATGATTCGTGTGCGCCGCGCCGGCGGGACGCCAGCGCTACTTGGCTTGCTAGTCCAGCGCATAGGCAGTCAATCCACTGAGCAGCTTGGGGTAGAAATCGGTGGACTTCTGGGGCATGACTTCGCCCGCGAACGCCACGTCGCGCACTTGCGATACTGGGCAAGCGTTCATTAGGAATGTAACGTTGGCCGCGCCGGTTCGAACCTGCGCCAGCGCTTCGGAGGCATCGCGCAGGTACGAGAGGTTCTGCTGGTTGCGGATGGATTCTTCCGAAAGCTTCAGTACGCCTTCCAGCAGGCATTTGTGCAATTGAACAACATCGAGCGCTTGCTGGCGAGCGGAGAGCCCGGCAAAGAACCTGGAGCCTGCTGGCTTTGGAGAGTGCAGCAGGAATGCGCGGTTGGCAGTGACCGCCAGCAGAGCTGTTCCCTTGCGGCCCCGTTCTTGCAGAAGGGCGTTGGCGTGGTCGGCGTCGAGCGCGCTGTCCACTTCTTCGACTTCGTAGATGGCGCTGCTGGATTTCTGAAACTCATCCACCGAGAACGACCCGAGAGAATGCACGACTCGATGGGTGGGCAGCACCAGCAGGCCGGGATCGTTCATGTTGACGAACGTCATCATCACAAACTCGTACGGGGCCTGCGGATTCGAACCTGTTCCTGCGGCGGCGCGACATTCGTCGCGGAAGTTGAGCGCGGTTTCGTAGCGGTGGTGGCCGTCGGCGATAACCAGCTTCTTGTTGCGCATCTTTGCCTGAACAGATGCGACAGCGCCAGCATCAGAGATTTGCCAGACGCGGTGCGCGACTCCGTATTCGTCGGCTACGTCGATTGTTGGGGCGGTCCCGGGCTTGGGAGTCAGCAGGGAAGCGACCTCCCCGGCATCTTCATAGAGCAGAAAGAGCTGTTCGTAGTGCGCGCGCGTGGTTCGAAGCAAATCGAGCCGGTCGGCTTTCGGCTTGGAGAGAGTTTGCTCGTGCCGGTACACAACTTTGGCCGCATAGTCCTCCACGCGACCGAGAGCGATGAATCCGCGGCGCTCGAACGTGGCGCCCGACGGGGCGGTGAAAGTCTGCGAGTAGGTATAAATCGACGGGGCGGAGTCCTGCCGCAGGATCCCGTCATTCCGCCACTGCCGGGCGAATGAGGCGGCCCGGGTGTAGACGTTGTGGCCGGCGTTGTCGCCCGGCTCGCGACGGCCCAGGACAATGCGCACCAGGTTGTAGGGGCTGGCAGCGTAGTAGCGGTCCTGCATTGCGGGGGTGATCTTGTCGTAGGGTTGAGTGACGACCTGCGAGGCGGATACTCGCTGCAAGTCGTAGCGGAGAGCCCGAAAGGGAAGTATGTCTGCCATGGGAAACTTTTGATTGTAACAAGTTGGCGGCACTCCCCGGGAATACGCGATCCGTCCTGTGGTCTTCCAGCAATATGAAGAGTCTCCAGAGGCTGGACTTCACCGCTTTTCGGGAGGAGACCTCCAAGAAACGGTATTTCGACAGGTCTCAAATACAACTCTCCCGTCACAAATCACAGCTAAAATTCAACTGTAAGATTTGTCACTAGATTTTGACAAAAAGCCTGCGCCACGGGGCAAAAGCTGTGCTAACATGCGCCACAACGAGGTATTTATGGCCCGCCTATACGTTGGGCGCTGGTCATCTCACCCGATGGCCTTAGTTCGAAGCGGCTGTCAGGTTCTCCCCTGGGACCCGACTTCAGCCCGGCTGCGCAAAAATCCTGCTACCACCAACTTGTGGTTGTGGCTTTCCCTCTCTCTCGTTGCATTCGCATGGCTGTGCGTCCCCGCGTTCGCGCAAACCGACGTCAATGATGTGCACGTCACGCCGCGAGAAATGGAGAAGTCGCCGGAGCCCCCTAAACCCGAACTCCTCGCGACGACCACCGGACTCAGCGCACATGTGCGTCCGCTGAAGGTCGACGTGGATCTGGTGCTGGTCCCGGTGACGATCACCGATCCGATGAACCGGTTGGTGACTGGACTCGACAAAGAAAACTTCCAGCTCTACGAAGGCAACTCATCGCAGGAGATTCGAAGTTTCTCCAGCGAGGATGCTCCGGTATCACTCGGCGTGATCTTCGATTCCAGCGGCAGCATGAGCAGCAAAATGGATCGCGCCAAAGACGCCGTCATCGAGTTCTTCAAGACGGCAAATCCGCAGGATGAGTTCTTCATGATCACCTTCTCCGACGAACCGGAGACGGTGAGCGATTTCACCAGTTCGGTGGACGAGATTCAGAACAAGCTGGTTTTTGCCGTGCCCCGTCATCGCACGGCGCTGCTCGACGCCATCTACATGGGCGTGAGCAAGATGCGGCAAGCCAAGTACGCCAAGAAGGCCCTGCTGATCATCTCGGACGGAGGAGACAATCACAGCCGGTACACGGAAGGCGAGATCAAGTCGCTCGTTAAGGAAGCCGACGTGATGATCTACGCCATCGGCATTTACGACCGTTACGCTTCCGCCATGGAAGAACGCCTGGGCCCGCAACTGCTGAGCGACATCACCGAGTTGACCGGGGGACGGGCGTTTACCATCGACAATCCCAACGACCTAGGGGATGTGGCGACGAAGATTGGAGTCGAACTGCGCAATCAGTATGTCCTGGGATACCGTCCGAGCAAAGTGGTGCGCGACGGCAAATGGCGTAAGATAAAAGTGAAGCTGCTGCCACCGAAAGGATTGCCGCCTCTACGGGTGTATGCCAGGACGGGATATTACGCGCCTCAGCAATAGGGCTGCGAGGTTTGTGCTGTTCATGTTTGTGATTTGGGCCGGAGTGGAGTTACTGGCCTGGCCACAAGCTGCCCCGCCTCAGAAAGAATCCGCGCCGGCTCCGCCTTCTGCCCCGGCGCCGGCGTCCGAAACAACCCCTCCGAAAACGCAGGACGATCAGGACAACAAGCTCAATGATCAGGGAGTCTTCGTCTTCCGCAAAGACGTCGACGAAGTGCTGCTGCATGCCACCGTGATCGACGACAAGCAGCATATCGTGACCACGCTCGACCGCACGGCGTTCACTGTGTTTGAAGACGGGAAGCCGCAGAACATTATTTCGTTTCATCATGTGGATATTCCGGTGGCGATGGGCATCGTCATCGACAACTCAGGATCGATGCGGGAGAAGCGCAGCAAGGTGAACCAGGCGGCTCTCAATCTGGTGCGCTCAAGCAATCCCAAGGACGAAGTCTTCGTCGTGAATTTCAACGACGAGTACTATCTCGACCAGGACTTCACCAATAACCTGCTGAAGCTGAAGGAAGCGCTGGAAAAGATTGACGCCCGCGGAGGCACTGCGTTGTACGATGCGATCGTCGCGTCGGCCGAGCATCTGAAGCGTTTTGCTCATCTCGAAAAGAAAGTGTTGTTCGTCGTCACCGACGGCGAAGATAACGCCAGCAACGAGACTCTGGAGCAGGCGGTGAAGCACCTGCAGGAAGAAAACGGCCCGTCGGTGTATGCCATTGGAATTCTTGGGGACGAAGAACATCCCAAGCGTGCCAGGAAAGCGCTGGACATTATCGCGCAGCATACCGGTGGGATCGCATTTTTCCCCAAGACGCTGGATGAGGTAGATGCGATCAGCCGGACCGTCGCGGCCGACATTCGGAACCAGTACGCGATTGGCTACAAGCCGACCAGGCCGAGAGCAGACGGCGGTTTCCGGCAGATTCGCGTCGAGGCCAAAGCCAAGGGCCACGGCAAGATGATGGTGCGCACCAAGAGCGGGTATTACGCTGGCGCGCAACCGGCAACCGGGGCGGGCAAGTAGAGTCCGCCGCGGGGACTATCGCCCAAGACAAAACTGCCTCAACGCGTGTTCATCAAGTAAGAGCCTTGCCCGAATCGGCTCCGATCCGGTTACAACGCGGGTTAATGAGTGTAACCGCGATTTTTCGACAACCATCCAAGTCTGGTGCGTGACGTGGAGTGCGATGTCGAGCTTCGTTCCTAAAAGATCGCCAAGTCTTTGATGATGAAATCGAGCGTTTGTCGGAGTTGGTCGGAACCGGAGAACGGCAGAAACTTCGGCTTCAGGGGGCTCAGCAGGATCTCGGTCTGTTCCTCACTGGCGGAAGCCCTCGGTGAACCGAACATCTCGAGATGGTAACAGGCTGGCCGGGGTAGGTATGACTTGACGAGGGGGATTGAGGTATCGGGGCCGATTGGTGTATAAGTCGAAAACGGCGAGGCATCGGGGCCGATTGAGGTATAAGTCGAAAACGGCATCGCCATGCTTACGACGACCAGCACGTGATCGGTAGTTCCAGTCAAACCACACTCGTATTTGTCCTTATTGACGTTCTCTATAAATTGCTTGAACCAGACGATGTGATCGTGCACGTGGTCCGCCCTCACATCGATTTCGCGGAGATCCTCTGAAGTAATTTTTCTGGAGAGACTGTCCCAATCGACCTGGGAAGCTTCGACTCGATCAGCGAATAGTTCCTGGCGAAGTACATCCATGGCGCTAAAGCGCACGCAGCCGGCTTGGGGACTCAGTTGCGAAACGAGATTCCCAACTTGCAGCGCCAGTCCCTGGTCGAACTTGTACGCTGTTGAATCTCGATCAGAAAGCTTAAGATAGGTACAAATATTCCTGCTGGAGCTTCCTGCCCATTCGCCGCACCCCTGGCGAAGCCGGCTGAGAAACAGCGTGTAGTAGCCAGATAGATTCACGATCACGTCAATCCGGGCCGGTCTTTTGTTCGAAACGGGGAGACGGGCTATACCGTGTCCCAGTGTTAGAGGGTCGAGGAGGAGACTACTTTCAAGGGCGTGGCTCGTCATGTAGTCCCAATCGGCACCTTTCCAGGTGAGCCCTTCCCGTGACGGACCCCTCGTTGAGGTCCAATCTCCAGCTTTCAAGTTGAGCGCGGCCGCCGCCGGGGGAAGAAACTCGATCACCGGAAAATCCCGATCAAGGTCGGCCAGCGGCGCACTGATGGGAATCACAGTGAGACTGGTTCGCCAGACATTGCCCACACCGTGCGCGGAATCATAGGCGATCATCGCGATGGTGTAGCTCCCCGGTCGGAGGTAAAGATTGGCGAACGCATGAACCGAATCACTCTGGGCGAAATTGCCGGGCTGGACGAAATGGGTGTAGGACTCTCCGTCGAGCCAGTTGCCGCGTTCGTCGGCGACCTTAGTGACGAAGTGAAGATCACGAGATGACCCGCCATCGAGGTAGTCGTGTCCACTGATTGCTGCCAGGACTTGAACGAGGTGCCGCTGCTGGAGCGTCAGATTCTGGAAGACCTCGACCTTCCATGCGATGTCTTGGCGGTCGGGGCCCTCCAGCAGTTCCTTTATCGGAACGGAGGTTGGCGGGAGAGGGGCATCTTGAGTCCGGAGGGACGCCGGGCGGTCCGACGTAGCAGTCGGGGGAGCAGGAGGTGCAGCGCCTTGTTGTGCAGATGCGATGATTGGAATCAGCAGAGTGCTCGCAAAGAAGAGTACGGAGAGCCGCTTACAGCACCTCCGGCCAACTGAACGAACCTCAGGCGGGATCTCGTCCAAAGTTGGCATCGACGGGAAGTATAACTCCGAAACCTGTCAAGGAGCGCAGCAATCGGGTAAAGAGTTGTTACGCTATAGTTGACGTTAGCAGGCGTGG
>CAWEQA010000003.1:0-29891 GCA_963811095.1 uncultured Acidobacteriaceae bacterium
GATGTTTCCACACTTACGGCTTTGCGTCAGCAGCCCTCGAAGGTTCCCATGAAGCTCAATAGGAGGAATGCAGCGGGCGAGCGGTCCAATCGCCCACCACCACTTGTCCCTAACTGCCGCCCAGAGAATCGCGATTGGAGAGGCTAGACTGGTTATAAGGACAGCCCACGCAAGCCGTAGGCGGACAAGCCACAGACGGATGAAAAAGTCTGGACGTACAGAAGCATCACCCAGCCCGTGGCAACACCGGTAACCCCTGCGACGCCGAGCTTTCGTTCTTTCGTCCACGAAGTTTGGTTCATTCTGGTCCCATTATTCTGGCCTACCCTGCATTGATATTCAACGTAACTATTGAAAACAGGCCATTTCGCTCATTGAGAATTTCTGGCTCGCGCCGACGGTTGCAGGGTCAGGCCTAGCCAACTGCTATTTGATCTGCACGAGTTCGTTCGCCGCGGGTGCGGCTGGAGTCGCCGCAGCGGCATGCTGCGGGGCGCGCCAGGAATCGAAGATCGAAACCTGGTGCACGCACGATACCGTGCAGTGCGGGGCGCAGGATTTTTCAGTGAGATATTCGCGGCGCAGATCGTCCGTGGTATAGGTGGCGAGCGGAACTCCCGGATAGCCGCGCTGCTGCGAGCAGTAGTGCACGAGCCCCTCTTCGCAGATGTAGAGATAGCGTGCCCCGGCGCGGCAACGCCAGTCGTTGGGCTGGCCCTTGGCAATGTTGTCCTGAAACGCGTTGACGCGGGTGAAGCTGCTTTTTTCCAGCGCCTGCATTTCGTGGTAGATGCGGCGCTCTTCTTCGCCCAGCGGCTGCACCTGCCCGCTGCCATCGTGAATGATGCCGATGGTCGAAGTGAATCCGAGTTCAATCGCGCGCTTGCCGATCACCAGCGCATCCTGCGGATGAGCAATGCCGCCGCCCACCACCGAGTTGATGTTCACGTGAAAGTCGGCGTGCTCGGCGAGCAGTTGCAGCTTCTTGTCGAGAACCTTCAGGCTCTTCTTCGAGACCTCGTCGGGATTCACGTTGTCGATGGAAATCTGCAGCCACTCCAGTCCGGCGCGGTTCAGGCGCTGGATGCGCTCGGCGACCAGCAGGTATCCGTTCGTGATCAGTCCGGCGATCATCCCGTTGGCGCGAATGCGGCGGATCACGTCATCGAGTTCGGGATGCATCAGCGGCTCACCGCCGGAGATGGTCACGACCGCCGTGCCCAGCGCGCCCAGCTTGTCGATGCGGCGGTACATTTCGTCGATCGGCACAGGCTTGGAGAAATCGTCGAACTCGTTGCAGTAGGTGCAGGCCAGGTTGCAGCGCCGCATCGGAATGATATGCGCCAGCAGCGGATGGTCGGTCGAGGCCAGCGCACTCACGGCCATATTCGCCCCGCGCAGGTTGCGGTGCAAGGCTTTGGCGCGGCGTCGCAGGGTTGTAAGAACAGAAGGCATGAGGGTTAAGTGCTTCTATTACAGCACAGGCAGGGGCTATGCGCATGCGCGGCAACAGCGTTTGGTAGAAATCGGCAGCGAACGGCGAGGCACGCGGGCAGAAAGCGCTGTAACGAACTCACGGATGCATTTGTTTAAACTGCTCGAGTTCAGCATTCGAGCGCGATAGAGAACCTCAGAGAGGTGAGATCTCCGCGTCTTCGCGCAGATCGTATTGCTTTCCGCAGCCCCTCTCGCTGTTCCTTCACGAGGACGTCACTATCAGCATTATTCAAATGGTCAAGCCATGACTTAAAGCGGTCGTTCAAACGCAGATCGAGTGCCGCTGCTTTAGAGGAGCGGGAAATAGCATTTTCCTCTGAGTTGTAGCCTTGTCGCAATCGAAGCTGGCGTTGTACGCGTGCTACTTTTACTTCTGCAGTCTGGAATTGGTTGCGCTGTGGATTCGAACGGATTCGGATCACCAGCGGATTGTCGCGTACGGACTGATCGAGATAGGTTTCGACCAGCCATCCTTTATCGAGGCTGAGTTCATAGAAAGTTCATCCGAAGAGCTGGGCTTGCTGTTGCTCGCTAGCGTCAGAGATCTTGAGCTTGGCGAGCGAACCGTACGATTGGTGGGTGAGAAATGCGAGGACATCAGGGCACGCGGTGCCGGTCGCGCGCGTGGACGCCACAACGACGACCTCCTCATTTCCGTCTCCCGCGAAATCGAAGTGCACGAGATGGTTGAGAGCAACCCCTGCGCAGACGAGGGTTGCTGAAGGCTTCTTGATATCGTTCTCGGAAATCTGCGGTTGGTGCTGCTGTGCGAGCGAGGTTGAATGGCAACCTAAAGCAGCAGGGTTACGTCGCTCGACAGTTCTGCGAGCGCGGCATGCATTCAGTTTACGCAGCCAGCACTGGTGTCAACAGACAAGCTCGTGGCCGGCTTCGCGAAGGATGTCGAGCGCCCGCGCGTGTTCTTCCTGGATCAGCACGTAGTCCGTGTCGTAGGTCGAGATGGCAAAGATTGGGACGCCGTTTCCCGACAACGGCTCGATGAAGGACAGCAGCACTCCAGTCAGTTCAAAGGGGAACGGGCCTTCGAGCTTCAGGCAGATCCAGCGGTGTGGAGAGTGAACGTCTCGCGGAAGATTGTCTGCCGGGCAGACGATGGAGAGTTCGTCGGGGGTGCGGGTGATTGAGGTGAAGTTGCCTTTCGTGGCCCAGTCGGGGACAGGGGTGTCAGGGGCGAGGCGGACGATGGCGTAGGGACCGGAGAGTTGGCGGAATTTGAGGTGGTGGTTGCCGCGGGGGAGTTCGTCTTTCCGATTTGCGTTCGTCATAAGTGTAAAAGCTAAAGCAGCAGGTTTCTCGACTCGCCGTCGCATTCGCTCCGGCTCGCTCGAAATGACAAAGCTTCTTTTAACACGGCGGACACCGCTTCGAGGAGTGGGAACACCACCGAGCTTTGCTCGACGGACAGCCGAAGGCGGCTGTCCCCACATAACCCACACACAGAACACCTAACCTTCCACGGCTTTGCGCAGGGCTGCTCTTGCCAGGATGCGCGTCGAGTCAAGCATGGGGAGCGGGGAGGACTCGGGTGTCATCAGCAGCGGAATCTCGGTGCAGGCCAGGGCGACGGCATCGCAGCCTTCGTCTTTCAAGCCGCGGATTACTTCCGTGAAATAGGCCTGGGTGCGCGGCAGGAAAGTCCCCTGGACCAGTTCGTCGAAGATGATGTGGTGGATGCGCTCGCGCTGGTCCGCGGCGGGGACGCGATGCTCGATGCCGGCAGCTTTCAGCGTGTCGCGGTAGACCGGGCCGTCCATCAGAGAGCGGGTGCCGAGGACTCCGAGACGTTTGTAGTTGTGGCGTTTGGCTTCGTTCGCGACCTCAACCGCGATGTGCAGCCAGGGGCGGGGAGAGCGGTGCTCGACCAGATCGAAGGCTTGGTGCACCGTATTGACCGGAGCGATGAGAAAATCGGCTCCGGCTTTTGCCAGTTTTTCTGAAGAGGAGAGCATGAGTTCCGCGACTCCGGCCCAATCGTTGGCGTCGATGCAGTTCTTGTATTGAATGAAGGGATGTCCGTGCATCGATACTTCGGGATGGTTGTAGGGGCCGAGCAAGTCCGCGCCTTCCACGCAGATGGTGCGATAACAGAGCGCGGCGCCTTCCGCGCTGGATGCGACGATGCCAATGTGTAACATCAGTTGCCGGTTCTCAGTTCAGTGATCGATTGTAGCTGGGGTGACCGCGTACGGGCTCGCATCGCGATAGCGCTTTTCGAATTCTTCCCTGGTGCAGATGGTCTTTACGTCGATGACCCGGTCGATGGCGAGGATGCCGTCGAGGTGATCGATTTCGTGCTGCAGGAGTTCGGAGAGGTTGCGGTCGTCGCCGGCTTCGAATTCGAGGGTCTTGCCGTCGAGATTCTGATAGCGGACGGTGATCTGGCGGTGGCGTTCGACCTGCATGAAGATCGAGAGGAAGCTGAGGCAGGCGTCCCAGACGATGATCTTTTCTTCACTTCGTTGGATAATTTCCGGATTGATCAGCGGCCAGGGGCCGGCATCTGGAAGTTTTAGAAAGATGACGCGCTGCAGGATGCCGAGTTGGGGAGCGGAGATACCGCGTCCGTAGCCGGTTTGGGAGCGCCAGTGGGCGAGGGTGTCGGCGAGATCTGTGACCAGAGCATCGATCTCGGGCGCGGTCGGATCGACCACGGGGAGAGCTTTCTGCCGCAGGAGCGGGTTGCCGAGTTGGAGGATGGGACGAACAGGCATTTCAGTTTCTCAGTGCGCCAACTCTCACCTGGCCGCGGCGGCGTCGAACAGGCTCAGGAGTTCCAGCTTCTTCTCCGCCGGCAGGAACGAGGCTTCAAAGGAGTTGCGGGCTAGTTCTCTCAGGTGCTCGTCGGTGAATCCGAACGTTTCCTGGGCGAGTTGGTATTCGCGCGATAGCGTGGTGCCGAACAGGGCCGGGTCGTCGGTGTTGAGCGTGATCATGACGCCATGGTCGAAATAGTTCTTCGTTGGATGGTCCGCGATTGCCTTGCACACTCCCGTGCGGAGGTTGCTGGTGATGCATAGTTCCACGGGGATCTGGCGCTGGGCTAGCTCTTCGATCAGGTCTGCGTCGTGGGCGGCGGTGAAGGCATGGCCGATGCGCTCGGCGCGCAGGTTGAGTGCTCCCCAGATGGATTCTGGAGGGCCGGTCTCGCCGGCGTGCGCGGTGAGGCGCAAGCCCTGATCGGCGGCGTAGCTATAGACGCCGCGGAAGAGTTCCGGCGGGGCTTTCAGTTCATCGCCACCGATGCCGACGCCGACGACGTGGCGGTCACGATAGCGTGCGGCGAGTTCGAAAACTTTCTGTGCTTCCTCGACTCCGAAGTGACGGGTGGCGTCGAAGATCCACAGCAATGAGACGCCGAAATCACGGGCACCACGGGCGCGTCCACGTTCCAGACCTTCGAAGATCGCGGAGAAATCCTGCTTGCGGAAGAGGCAGACACCGACGGCGATATAGACCTCCGCATGCAGGACATTCTCTTCTTTCAGGCGCTGCATGAGGCGGTACGTAATGAGTTCGTAATCGTCCGGGCCGCGCAGGTGGGCGCTCACGGCCTTGAAGGCCATCAGGAAGCTTTGGAAATCGGTATAGCCGTAGAGTTCCTGGACCTCGGCCAGAGTGGAATGATCGCCGTGGAGCTTGCGGAGTTCGAGCAGGGTCGCGGGCTCGACCGCTCCCTCGAGGTGCAGGTGCAACTCTGCTTTAGGAAGCTGACGGATGAAGGCATTCGGAGGACGGTCTACTGCTGCGGTCATGCATCTGATTGTAGATTCTTGAAGGGAGATTTGCGAGGGAGCGAGATCATCTGTGGGAGTCCTGTTCAAGACTCTTACCACGAAGGACACGAAGGGACACGAAGGAAGTGCCGGCGGATAATGTCGAGGTTCACTGACCTACTGCGCAGAACCTCCCTGGCGCTTCTTTCGGGTACAATTCGCTGTTCTCAGGTCGGGACGAGGAGAGTGCATGAACGTCAAGATCATTCGCAGGTCGCTGGTTGTCTGGGCAATGCTGGCCTCACCGCTGGGCTTGTATGGGGCGACGTCGGGCCCGCAGGTGAAGACCACTTCTGGTGTGGTCGAAGGGAAGGACGACGGGATGGTGCACGCGTTTCTTGGAATCCCGTACGCGGCAGCGCCGGTGGGTGATCTGCGTTGGAAGCCGCCGGTGGCTGCGGCGAAGTGGGACGGCGTGCGCAAGGCCACGGAGTTTGGCTCGCACTGCATGCAGGGAAAAATCTATGGCGATATGAACTTTCGGGACGCGGGCGGCAGTGAGGACTGCTTGACGCTGAACGTGTGGGTTCCGGCAAAGGGTGCGGCGGCGAAGCTGCCGGTCATGGTGTGGATTTATGGTGGAGGGTACGCCGCAGGGACCACTTCCGAAGAGCGGCAGGATGGAACGCATCTGGCGCAGCAGGGCGTGATCGTGGTTTCGATGAACTATCGTTTGGGAGTTTTCGGATTTTTCGTGCATCCGGAACTGGCGAAAGAGTCTGGGCGGAATGCGGCGGGGAATTACGGATTGCTCGACCAGGTGGCCGCGCTGCAGTGGGTGCATGACAATATTGCGGCGTTTGGGGGAGATCCGGGGAATGTGACGATCTTCGGGGAAAGTGCAGGATCATTTTCGGTGAGTGCGCAGATGGCGTCGCCACTGGCCAAGGGATTGTTCCAGAAGGCGATTGGAGAGAGCGGAGCGGCGTTTCACAGCGGCGGACTCTCGTTCGAGTCTCTGTCAGCGCGGGAAGACAAGGACGTGAAGGCTGTGAGCGCAAAACTGGGATTGAGTACGCTGGCTGAGTTGCGGGCAGTTCCGGCGCAGAAACTGCTCGATGCTTTCTCGCCGCCGCAGTCGGAGGGATTTGATTTTGGCCCGGATGTAGACGGATATTTTCTGCCGGAGCCGGTGCCGGCCATCTTTGCGGCGGGAAAACAGAACGACGTGCCACTGCTGGCGGGATGGAATCGCGACGAAGCCAGCTTCGAGATTGCGTTCTCTCCGCAGAAGCCGACGGCGGAAAGTTTGAAGGCCACGGCGCAGAAGGAATTCGGCGACAAGGCGGCGGAGTTTTTGAAGCTCTATCCGTCCGGCACTGCCGAACAGACGTTGCGTTCCGCGCAGGATTTTGCGGGAGACCGGTTCATCGCCTTCTCGACTTGGGATTGGATGGAGTCGCAGACCAAGACGGGCAAACAGCCGATCTATCGTTATCGCTTTGATCTGGGGCCACCGTCGGATCCCAAGGCACCGCAGCTGGGCGCGTATCACTCGGCGGAGATTGAGTATGTGTTTGGGCAGCTCGATTCGAAGGCGGGAGTGGCGTGGCGAGCGGAGGATCGTGCGCTCAGCGAAGCGATGCAGAAGTATTGGGCGAACTTCGCGAAGAGTGGCGATCCGAATGGGGCGGGACTGCCGAAGTGGCCTGTGTATTCCGCAGGCGGACGGATGGCAGGTGATGTTTTTGGACGCGAAGTCTGCGGCGCATAGGGATGAGTTGCGGGAGCGGTATTTGTTTCTGGCGGGGGCGTGGGCCAAATAGGGGCGACAGCAGCAACATTGGAGTGCAGAGATCCTTCACTACGCAGGCCGATTCGCTTAGGCGAATCGGCCTGCTTCGTTCAGGATGACAATGCGCTACTTCCTTGCGAACTCGCTGCGATGGCGGCTGTAGAAGATGTAGATGAGCAGGCCGAGGGCAAGCCAGATGACGAAGCGCAGCCATGTTATGAGGGTGAGCCCGAACATCAGGCCACCACACAGCAGCACTGAAATCAGCGGAAACCACGGCACAAACGGGACTCGGAAGGCACGCTTGCGATCGGGTTGCTTGCGGCGGAGGAAGATCACGCCCAGAGAAACCAGGACGAAGGCAAACAAGGTGCCGATGTTGGCGAGGTCGGCGGCATCGCCAATGTCGACGAGGCCGGCGGGAATTCCTACGGCGAAACAAGCGATCCATGTGGACCAGTGCGGCGTCTTAAACACCGGGTGCACCGCCGAGAATAGCTTCGGCAGCAAGCCGTCGCGGGACATGGCGTACCAGATGCGTGCCTGCCCGTACTGGAAGACGAGCAGGGAAGAGATCATGCCGGTCAGCGCTCCGATCACGATGACCGAGCGGAAGAACGGGTGCACGCCCAGATACTTCAACGCGTAGGCCACCGGCGCTTCCGCGGCCTCACCGGATACGAAGGTCGTGTACTTCATCATGCCGAGCAGCACCACGGCAACGCCGACATAGAGCAGGGTGCAGACAATCAGCGACATGATGATGCCGAACGGTAAATCTTTTTGCGGATTGCGCGCTTCCTCAGCGGCTGTGGAGACGGAATCGAATCCGATGTAGGTAAAGAAAACGATGGCTCCTCCGGTGACGATTCCGGCAAAGCCAGAGGGTGCGAAGGGTGACCAGTTCGCAGGCTTCACGAGCATTGCACCGACGACCAGGAAGGTGAGGATGGCGCCAATTTTGACGGCGACCATGATGTTATTGGTCTCCGCCGACTCTTTCACTCCGCGCACCAGCAGCAGCGTTAGAACGAAAACAATGAGGAAGCCGGGCAGATTGAAATAGGAGCCGGTCCATTGCCCGCCGGCCCAGACCGGACTCGACCATTTGTCGGGCAAGTTGAGGCCGAATACTGCTAGTTGCGCTTTTGTATAACCGGCAAAGCCAACCGCGACCGCCACGTTCGAGACTACGTATTCGAGGATCAGGTCCCAGCCGATGATCCAGGCGAAAATTTCGCCGAGCGTGGCGTAGGAGTATGTATAAGCGCTGCCGGCGATGGGGATCATCGAGGCCAGTTCGGCGTAACACAGTCCGGCGAAGCTGCAGGCGATGGCCACGAGGAAGAATGAAATCGCAATGGATGGTCCGGCGGGCGGGCGTCCGTGCATGAGCGCTCCCGCCGTGCTGCCGGTACGCAGAAAATTCACGATCACGTCGAGCGCTTGGGCATGCAGGAGGGAAGGCGCCTGGAAATACTCTCCGGCGGCCGCCGTCCCGGTGAGCACGAAAATGCCGGAGCCGATGATGGCGCCGATCCCCAAGGCCGTGAGCGACCAGGGCCCAAGCGTCTTCTGCAGGCGCTGGCCCGGCGACTCCGATTCGGAGATCAGCTTGTCGATCGACTTGCAGCAGAAAATCTGTTTGTCGGAGGTACGGATGACGTCGGCGGGTTCCGTGGCTTGTGACAAGCGGTTGTGGTCTCCTGGGTGCAGCTTTCAGCTATCAGCCATCAGCTTTCAGCTTCAAGAACTTGCGTCGCTTCGCGACGGAGCGGGCGAATCGCCCGCTCCCACACGAGTTCTGGGCTGCCTTACCGCTTCGCTTGACCGCGGGCCAGTTTCTTGACCTTGGGCTTCTTCGATCCGCGGGGATAATCGCGGGGCTTAAGCGGTTTTTCCGCCTTGCGTTTCTTGCGGGCGGTGCGTTTGGCTTTCTTGCGTTCTTCCTTGGTTAACTTCGATGTGTTTGCCATGAATGCTGTGAACGTCCTCTTCTGTCGTGCGGATGTCCGGGCGGGTTGCGCCTCGGGTTCTTCCGCCCCTTCGGGGCTGAAATCTCGTGTGGCTTGCTCCCACGGCTTACGCCGTGGGCTGAACTCTTGCGCCGCTTTCGCGGCTGGTTCCGTGCTTGATTCGCCTCGCTTTGCTCGGCTGGACAGCCGAGGCGGCTGTCCCCACATGGGTCGTGCATGGGACTGGGTTATGCGCGTTCCAGCTGGGCGTACTTCTCTACCAGTTTCTTTAAGCCGAAGCGAGGAAATTGTACCGTAATCTTGGCTTCTTCGCCTTCTCCTTCGCGCTGGTAGACCGTTCCTTCGCCATATTTCGGGTGGCGGACTCGCTGGCCGGGGCGGAATCCACGCTTGCCGGTGGGCTCTTCGACCTTCGTTTTGGGGACGGTGAACTTCTTGCCGCGGCTGGCGAAGAACTCGGCGATGTTCTCGATCGAGTTGTAGGGGCGAGCCGGGGCGGTTGGCTTCGGAGCGCGCGGCTGGCTGCGGGTGGGGTCTCCGGAGTGCCACGAGGTGCTCTGGTCTTCGTCTTCGTAGGAGTAGTGGGTGGCTTCCGATTCGTAGGCTGGGCTCCGCACACCTGGACGGGCGAAGGCGCCCGTCCCCACACGTGCTGTGCTGGCGCGCCTTGTTCCCAATTCTTCCAGAAGGGGGGCGGGGACTTCTTCCAGAAATCTAGAGGGAACGCTGGCTTCGGGGAGGTCGGTGCCGTAGCGGCGGCGGTAGACGGCGCGGGTCAGGATGAGTTGGTCCATGGCGCGGGTCATGCCGACGTAGCAGAGGCGGCGCTCTTCTTCGATGTCTTCGGGGACGAGCATGGTGCGGGAGTGCGGGAAGAGGCCTTCTTCGAGGCCGCTGAGAAAAATCAGCGGGAACTCGAGGCCTTTGGCGGCGTGCAGGCTCATCAGCGTGATCTGGGCGCGGGCGTCGTAGTCGTCGGCGTCGGCGACGAGCGCGGCGTGGTCGAGGAACTGGTCGAGCGTTTCGGCGCGGTCGCGCGAGTCCATGGCGGCGTTGACCAGTTCGCGCAGGTTCTCGATGCGGGAGAAGGCTTCGGGCGTGTCTTCTTCTTCGAGGAGCTTGATGTAGTTGGTGCGGTCGATGAGGAATTTGAGGAGGTCGGCGGTGTTGACGGTGGGCGCGGGGAAGGAATCCGGCACTGAGCCGATCTGGGGATCTGGCGGCGTCCGTTGGTCTCGTCGGCTGTCGTGGAGGCGTCCGCTCCGCGCGGATCGACGCGAGCGCTACTGTCGGTCGCGCACCGAAGTCGAAGGAGAAATTGCCGAATTCATTCGGATCGAAGGCTGTGGCGTCGTCGGAGTTGGTGCCGTCCCTGACGGGACTCGTTCCTTCATCCTCGCCTACCCAGGACTTCCGTCCTGGGCGATCAAATTCCGTCCCTTCGGGACTCGCATCTGCTCGCCGTCGCTGCCCGGTGCATCCGCCGAGTTCGCGGGCGAGTCGCCCGCTGCCACACGTTCGTTCCTTCCAGTTGCTCCGCGAAGCTTCCCGCCAGCATTGCTCTGGCGTCTTCGATTAGCTGCTGGAAACTCTTGAGCGACAACAGGGCTCGTTGGGGCAGGAGTTGGCGGCGGATAGCTTCGCCGATCGCGCCCCAGAGCGACAGGCCGGTTTCCAGGGCTACGCGCTCCAGCGTGTCGATGGTGCCTTTGCCGATGCCGCGCGTCGGGGTGTTGATGACGCGCAGCAGCGAAATTGTGTCGTCGGGATTCTGGATGACTTTGAGGTACGAGATCAGGTCTTTGATTTCGGAGCGCTCGTAGAAGGAGAATCCGCCGACTACGTGATATTTCAGGCCGTAGCGGCGCATGGCTTCTTCAAACAGGCGCGACTGCGAGTTGGTGCGGTAGAGCACGGCGGCGCGCGGGGTCTCGCCTTTTTCGGTCGCTTCGCGCAAGTACTTGGCGATGTGGTCGGCGGCGAAGAGGGCTTCGTTCTCGCCGTCGGGAGCTTCGTAGTAGCCGATCTTGGTGCCGCCCTGGCGCGCGGTCCAGAGATTCTTGCCTTTGCGGCGGATGTTGTTGGCGACCACGGCCGACGCCGCTTGCAGAATGTTTTGTGTGGAGCGGTAGTTCTGCTCGAGGCGGATGATTTTGGCTTCGGGGAAATCCTGCTCGAACTCGAGGATGTTGCGGATGTCGGCGCCGCGCCAGGAATAGATCGACTGGTCCTCATCACCGACGGCGCAGACGTTGTGGCGCTCTCCGGCGAGCATGCGCATGAGTTCGTACTGCGGGCGGTTCGTGTCCTGATATTCGTCGATCAGCAGGTACTGGAAGCGGCGGTTGTAGTAGTCGCGCACCTGCGCCGCGGACTTCAGCAGGCGGACGGCTTCGAGCAGCAGGTCGTCGAAGTCGAGGGCATTCGCTTTGCGCAGTTCCTTGCGGTACTCCTCGTAGAGATGCGCGATCTTTTCGGTCTTGGGATCAGCGGATTGCAGGTAGAGTTCCTGCGGATCGAGCATGTGGTTCTTCGCCCAGGAGATTCGGCCGAGGACGGTGCGCGGCGTGAGTTGCTTGTCGTCGAGGCCGAGGCGCTTCATCACGCTTTTGACGACGGCTTGTTGATCGCTCTCGTCGTAGATGACGAAATTCTTGGTGTGCCCAGATTGCCCGGCGGCTTTCCAGGTGTGGCCGACGGGATGCGCATGGCTTCGATGTCGCGCCGCAGCACGCGCACGCAGAACGAATGGAAGGTTGAGATGACCGGCTTGGCGATGCTCAGGCCGCCTACCAGTTTTTCGACGCGCTCGCCCATTTCGGCGGCGGCTTTGTTGGTGAAGGTCATCGCCAGGATGGACTCCGGCATGACGCCTTTGTGTTCGATCAGGTAGGCGATGCGGTAGGTGATGACGCGCGTTTTGCCGCTGCCGGCGCCGGCGAGGATCAGCACGGGGCCTTCGGTGGTTTCGACGGCTTCGCGCTGCTGCGGGTTCAGTTGGTCGAGAAAAGACAATGCGGAAGTGGCTCCAGGATCGCTGATTCAATTTTACAGGGGAATAGCTGGCGGGCGGGATTGGGCGCGCTGATTTCCGAGCGTCGAATGCCTAAAACGAGACTCCTCCTGGCCCTCAGGGGCTAAAGCCCACACAGACTTCATGTGGCTAACGCGGCCCTGAAGGGCCGCTCTTCCACGGTAGGCACGTAGATGGGGCGCCGGAGGTGCGAATTTTGTCCGCAAGGCGTGCGGGCAGTGTCGTTCTTCCGACAGAGTCGAGGTGGGCGGCGCGGTCACGCGAAATCCCCACTTCTCGCAAAGGACGCGAGAAATGGGGCACCCGCATTCTGGTCCCCCGCTGATCCGAACGGTGGAGGGCGACTTATGAATCCGAGCTTGAATCCGAAGGGTTTCTTGGCATTGGCGTTACTGGTAACGGTGGCTGGCGTGTGCGTGGTGGACCAGCGCGAGGCGCGGGCGGGCGAGGTGACTCCGCCGCCGGGCTACAAAGTTCTGGAGCCGATCCGGCATGGCAATCTGACGGTGTTTCCGGTGGTCGCGGCGAAGAGCTATCCGACTGGAGAGTTTCTGACTCTGGATGAGGGGCTGCGTTCGGGAGAAGTCGTGGTGACCGAAGCAGGCAATGTGCAGGGGTTGATTCGGCGGCATCCTACGCCGGCGATTCGGAGCGAGGGCGCGCAGGTCAACCGGCTGGTGCTGGTGAACAATTCCAAACGGCCGTTGTTATTGTTGGCAGGGGAGATCGTTACTGGTGGCAAGCAGGATCGTGTGATCGGCAAAGATCGCATTGTTCCGGCGGAGAGCGATCCGGTGGATCTGAGTGTGTTCTGCGTGGAGCCGGGGCGGTGGGTTGCGACGAGCAGCAATTTTGGGGCGTCGGAGGCGATGTATGGCGGGGCTGTCGGCGGTGCCATGAAGCATGGGCAACCTCCGATGGCGATGATGGCGCAGCCGTCGGTGCGTGCCAAGGCGATGGCTGACAAGGATCAGAACCAGGTCTGGGCGGAGGTGCGCAAACAGCAGGCGGCGATGGAGACGGTTGCGGTCAGTGCGGCAGCTCCCGAAGTGGCCACGGAGATTAGGAGTACGTCTTCGTATGCCAAGGTGAATGAAAACGAGGCGGTCAGGAAACAGGTGGACTCGGTCGCGAAGCCGATCGAGCAGAATTACCAGAGCCTGATCCGGCAGCTGCGCGATCGCAATGCCGTGGGGGTTGTGGTGGCGGTGAACGGGCGCATCATTTGGGCCGATATCTTTGCCAGCGCGGATTTGCTGGAGAAATATTGGCCCAAGCTGGTGCGCTCGTACGCTTCTGAGGCGGTGGTCACGCGCGCAAAGGAAGTTGAGGTCGGCGTGAGCCAGGCGCAGGCCTTCCTGGCGGACATGGAAGGGCGGCGGGAGATGATCGAGAGCGAGCCGGGAATCTACCGTCACACGGAAATCACGGGCGACGGATTTAAGGCGTTTTCGCTGACATCGTTGCTGCCGAAGACTGGGTTTGAAGTGCACGTGGCGAAGATGGCCGATTGAGGAGGCCGTCAGGGGCTGAAGCCCTAAATCGAAAAGGCGCCTGATCGCAGCGCCTAAGCGCTGGGCCACCCAAAGGCGGGTTTTCAGCTGCTGGGGCACGGCTGAAGAGGTTGCGGAGGAGCGCTCGATCAACGAAAAAGCGACCACAGGGGCTGAAGCCCAACCCGATTTCAAACTGCTTTACGCGGCCCCTAGAAGGGCCGCTCTTCCACGGTCGGTGCACGCAGGCGGGGCGGCTCTTCCACAGGTGGTGCGCGCATGTTTAACTTTGCTGCAACCTCTGAAGCCGTGCAATGCCACATCGATTGATGAGATCAGTTCTAGCCGCTGGCCTTTTGGCTCTTTGCTAGTTCTGCGATCGAGGGGAACGACTTGGGCGGAATCAACGTGCGATCAGGAGGCATGGAACCGGCGTTGACCGCTTTCACCAGGAGTTCGAGTGCGGTTCCCGCTGCTGGGGCGGTGATGATGGTGGCCTTCAAGAGTCCTCGGAGAACCCAGTCCTGACCGGTCTTGGTGACGCCGTCGCAGCCCGTGAAGGGAATGCTCAACCAGCGCTCGCGATCTTTTTCCGTAAGGTCGACCACGGCTTTTCGGGCGCCCATGGCCATGGCATCGTTCTGGCAGATGACGCCTCGAATTTGAAGGTCGCGCGAGGACCCGAGGGAGAGCCAGGACTTTGCCGCGTTATGAGCGCTGCGCTCGGTCCAGTCGCCTTTCAGGGTTTTCAGTACGACGGCGGCTGGCTTGGTGGAGAGCATCCCTTTCGTTCGCTGCTGAGTCGCCGTGCTGTTGAAGGGGCCTTCGATATAGAGAACGTTTCCCTCGGGAACGAGGATGCTGATTTGCTGGCCCTGGATGCGGCCGACTTCGGATTGGTCGGTGCTGACCGAGAAGACCGGGACCTCACCTCCGCGGCGAAGCTCAGCGATGTAGTCGGGATCGCTGTTGATGATTCCCCACCCGATGCCGGCCGCGACAGCGGCCTTCGCGACTTGAGGCATCCCGGTGCCGACGGGTTCGACCAGGATCGCGGTGGGATGCTGCGCTGGGTCCTGAATGATCTTGATGAGTTGTTGCGTCTGGTTCACGGCGTCGTTATCGGCGTAGATGATTTGAATGTTGACGCCGAGTCGCGCGGCCATTTCGGTCACGGCGACCGCTTGTTCTGCCTGGTAATCGTTCTCTCTTGTGGTAAGAGCAACAACTACGTTCAGTTTTTCCATGGGCCTCGTTGCGGAGTTCCCTTCGATGCTGGATTGTTACACAGACTGTAAGTGCTGACAAAGACTTCTACGGCAGGAACCAATCTGATCGATGTTTAGTCGACTCTCGAAGACTCGTACCAGCTCCGCCAGGCGTTGGAGTCGTTGGGTAAGCGCTGGCCGGTGATGTCATGCAGCGCCTGAAAGGCCCAGTTGTGCGTCTGGGCGTCGAGCGCCGGATCGTCGGTGTAGTTCAACAGTTGCGGAACCGCGGAGAGGCGCTGCTCGTGCGTGAACATGCCAGACTCCGCCAGACTGCACGCGGCCCTCTCACGTACGGTGGCCGAAGGATCGTCGTGCATGGTCTTCAGCAAAGGCTCGATGGTTTGAGCCGAGCCCGCCAGTGCCAGACCTTCGACGGCCCAGCGTCGCGAGTCTTCATCGGTGTCTTTCAGATGAGCGGTTAAGACTTGCACGCCGCGGTCGGTTTCGACGCCGCGGTTTGCCATCAAGCCGAGCGCCCATAGTCCCCAAATCTTCTGCGCGTGATTGGGAGATTCGGCGCTCTTCAATACATAGGTGAGGCTGGCGGAGTTTTTACCCAAACCGTAAGCCGCGAGTTCGACTTCGATGCCGGACTCACGCACGCGCATGTCGTTGGAGTTGAGCGCAGCGGTGGTCAGGGTTGCGATTTGCGAATTCCACTTTACTTTTCCCTGCCAGTGATCGACGCGGGATGAAATCTGGTCGACGGCGCCGTCGCTGCGGCCGACCGCCAGTTCCAGCAGCGCCTCAGCTTGCTTCTGTGGTTTCATGCGATCGAGTTGGTGGGAGTCTTTGGCGGAGGTGAGCGGGGCTGCGGGCACAGAAAAAAGACTGGTGAAGCGCGTCCAGGCGGCATGAGCACTGCCGGCGTTTGCGGTCAAGACTGCGAGCAGCACTCCGAGCGCAACTGCGAAGAGCGGGGCGAAGCGTCTGGGGTGCACTGGCCAGCCAGGGGAGCCCGGCCTCGAGATGGGTCCACCGCTATCCAGATCGGAGCCCGGGCCCAGCGTGCCGAAGTCGGGCGTCGGCTGCAGCCGCGGATCGCCCACGGGCGCGGGTCCCGATTGTGGTGCCTGGTTCGAAAACGGTGGCCGGAACACATCCATATATAGAAGAGTCTAGGATCACGTGCGAAATGAGGTAAAGTTACTTCGGTTCGGATCCTACCGGGTTCGATGCCAAAAACGCGGTGCGCGATCTGGGAAGGGGCCCCGGAAGGGCATCGCGATTCCAAAGAGTTACCAGGAGGAAGTGATGCGAATGAAGTCCAGGTGGTTGGTATCCATCATCAGTGTGTCCCTGGCGGCAGTGGCTTTGGCCGCGGCTGGTCCGGGATATCACGTGGTCACAACGTACAAAGTCGGTGGTGAGGGAGGTTGGGATTATCTGACTGTCGACTCCGAAGCGCGGCACGTCTACCTTTCCCGCGGAACGCACGTCATGGTGCTCGACGCAGATTCCGGTAAGAGCGTTGGTGATATCGCCGACACTCCGGGCGTGCATGGCATTGCACTGGCGCCTGAATTGGGAAAGCGGGTTCACGAGCAACGGCCGCGAAGAGCACAGTCAGCATTTTCGACATGAAGACGCTGGCGACCAGCAGCAAAGTGAAAGTGGGGGACAATCCTGACGCCATTCTTTACGATCCGGCAACGAAGCGCGTCTTCACCTTCAACGGGCGCAGTGCGGATTCGACGGCCATCGACGCCACCAACGGAAAAGTGCTGGGCACGATCAAACTGGGTGGCAAGCCGGAGTTCGCGGCCAGCGATGCGAAGGGCGAGATCTTCGTCAACATCGAGGACAAGAGCGAACTGGTGGCGATCGATCCCAACAAGCTGGAGGTCAAGGCGAAGTGGCCGTTGGCGCCGTGCACCGAGCCGAGCGGACTTGCGATCGACCGCAAGAACCGGCGGTTGTACGTCGGTTGCGATAACAAAATGATGGCCATCGTCGACGCGGACAGCGGAAAGATACTGGCTACTCCTGCAATTGGCGAGGGTGTGGATGCGACCGCATTCGATGCCGACACCGGACTCGCGTTCGCCTCGTGCGGTGGGGACGGCGTGCTCACCGTCGTGAAAGAAGAATCGCCGGGCAAGTTCACACCCGAGAATGTGACGACGCAGAAGGGAGCGCGCACCATGGCGCTCGATTCCAAAACGCACAACGTGTTCGTGGTGACGGCGCAGTTTGGGCCGCGACCTGCGGCGACGGCGGACAATCCTCATCCCCGGCCTCCGATGGTTCCCGACAGCTTTGTCGTTCTCGTCGTCGAGAAATGAAACGGTTCCTTCATTTAGGAGAGAGCCCCGCTCTGCCTAGCGTCAGTTTTGACGCTGACGCAGGGGAGCGGGGATTACTCCGTGGTGCAGGACAGGGGCTACTACTCGTCCGGCAGTCGCTACTTCAGTGAGGGAGTTTGAGTCAGACTGTAGAGACGGGTAGTTCCCGCACTCGTTCAATCGTATCCGCTTCTTCAGGTGATTTGTCGGGCCGGAGGCGGACGATTCTCGGGAAGCGCAACGCGTATCCGCTCTCGTGCCGGTCGGATTTCATCAAGTTGTTGAACGCTACCTCCAGGACGATCTTCGGCTCGACGACCAGGCGGAATCCCTGATCTTCTAAAGTGTGGTCGAGAAACCACTGCGTCATCTCGGCGATCTCGGCGTCGGTCAGGCCGGAATAGGCCTTGCCGATGTTCACCAGCCGGTCTTTACTCGCATCCCAAACGGCGAAGGTGTAATCGCTCAGGACACCCACGCGCTTGCCGTGTCCGTACTCGACCGCAGTCACGACTACATCGAGCGTGGTCAGTTCGCGTTTCATCTTCAGCCACGACTTCCCGCGCCTGCCGGGCGTGTAGGGTGAGTTGAGATCTTTGATCATCAGGCCTTCATTGCCGCGGTCCTGAGCTGCGGCAAACAACTCCTCCAGTTCCGCGGGGGATGCGGCGTGAAAGACCGAGGCACGAATGACTTGAGCGGCTACGGATTCTTCTTCATCTCCGAAAGACAGCTTGCTTTGCGTTCCCGGCTTGACTGCTTTCCCGCTTGATCCAGTTCTTTCGGAATGAGAGCGATTATTCTCCATCAGCAACTCGTCCAGGATCTTCGCGCGCTCGCGCAGCGGACGGTCGATCACGAGTTCGCCTCCGGCGTACAACACGTCGAAGGCCAGGAACGCGACCGGAGTTTCCCGCAGCATCTTGTCGCTGACTTTCTTTCTACCGAGGCGCTGTTGCAAGACGCTGAAGGGCCGCGCGCGTTTGGCCGGATAGTCCCACGCCACGATTTCTCCATCCAGAATGGCGGTCTGTCGCAGCTGAGCGAGGGTGTCCGGCAACTCGGGGAACGACTCGGTGATCTCGTCCCGAGTACGCGAGAAGAACCTCACCTCGCCGTTCGCTACATGAGCCTGGGCGCGGATGCCGTCGTACTTGTCTTCCACCGCGGCTTCCGCAAAGTAACTCAAGCCCTCTTCGGGCGATGCGATCGGACTCGCCAGCATGAATCCCAGAGGATGGAAGAGGCGCATTTCTGCCGCGGAGAGTCTTCCCTCGGCGGCCAGGCGCACGGTTTCGCCAATGTCCCCGAGGAGCATGTTGGCGCGCTGGGCTTCGATAAGCGTCCCGCCAAAGGCCCGGGCAATCGCTTCTTCGACCAGGCTTTCCTTCAGGCCGATGCGGAGATCGCCGGTCATGATCTTGATGATGTACTTGGCCTCGAGCGGGTGTGGCGCGGGAAATCAGATCGCGCACGATGGTGGCCTTCGCAGTCGGCCCGCGAGCCGCCGCGATCTGTCGCAATGTCGTCTCGACCTCCAATACCCCTAACCCCTGACCGGGGCGTTCGGGAAGCACCTCGCCTGCGACCGCTCCCAGGTCGCCGTGGCGGCGGTAGGCGGCGTTGAGGGCGGCTTCATCCTTCCCAGACAGTTCCGAAACAATCTGCCAAAGCGAGCGGCCGCCGACTTGCAGCGTGGTCTCTTCCCAGGCGGGGAATGCCCGTCCCGAGAGGAAGACTGCTGACACGGCTGCCTCGTCTACCGTGCGCGACTTCAGGTAGTCGCGCGACGATCCCCGTTTTCAGCAACTTCTTCGTGGTGGCGGCGATCGCCTCGCAGGCTGTTGCCAACTGCTTCATGAACTTGGAATCGTAACGCACGCAACCACCCCAGCCGTCATGAGAGAGGCCAGGGTTGAGCTATGTTGCTCGTCCTAACCCTCGCGATTACTTGGACTTAGCGTCAGTGCAATCTTATCCCCCCGATCCCAGCCTGTGATAACCTAGCAGGTGCGTCGTGAGTTGTTAAGGAGCATCTAAATCGTTGTGCGCAAACTGACTAATTACCTGCGATTCCTTGCCGCCGTGCAACTGCTTCCCGCCCTCGAGAGCGGGGAAGAGACTCTGGTCGGCGGACAAGCCGTGCTCGAGGGCGTGATGATGCGCTCCCCGCACGCGTGGGCGATTGCCTGCCGCAAGCCATCGGGCGAAGTGGTCACCATGAGCGAACCGCTCGAGCGGCCATCAGAGAAACATAAGTGGATGGCTTGGCCCATTGTGCGCGGCGTGATGACGCTCGGTTATGCAATGAATCTCGGCTACCGCGCGCTGCGGTTCTCGGCTAACGTTGCCATCGAAGACATGATGCAGGAAGGTGAAGGGAAAGGTTCCGTGGAGACAGCCGCGGCTGCCCCGCCAACGCCGACGGTTGCAGAGTCCTCTCAGGCGCGCGAGAAGGCTGCCACGGTGAGCAACTGGCTGGCGGCAGGGAATCTTCTGATCTCTTTGGCGTTCTTCATTTTCATGTACAAGTACGTTCCGCTGCTGGCGGCGACGGAACTCAAAAAGATTGACCCCGCTCTGGGTGGACGAATCGTTTTCAATCTGATCGACGGCGGGATTCGCCTGCTGCTGTTCCTGCTCTTCATTTGGGGAGTGTCGCTGTGGAAGGATATTCGGCGCGTCTATGAGTATCACGGCGCCGAGCACAAGACGGTCTTTGCGTTCGAGAATGGTGACCCGCTCAACACCGCCAGCGTGCAGAAGTATTCGACATATCATCCGCGGTGCGGAACGAGCTTTCTGATGACAGTGATGCTGATTTCGATCGGCTTCTACATGCTGATCCCGTTCACGACGTTCTGGGCGCGCTTTGCGTCGCGCATCGTATTGCTGCCGGTGATCGCTGGAGTGTCCTACGAGATTATTCGCTTCGCGGCCAAGCATCGCGGATCACTGTTCGCGCTGATGACCGCGCCTGGGCTGTGGCTGCAGCGCATTACCACCAAGCCTCCGTCTGACGAGATGGCGCAATGCGCGATTACCGCCCTGGATCAGGCCATGTCGCTCGAGAAAGAGCGCGGGGGCGAGTTGGTGATTGCCTAGCGGTCCCGCCGCGCATACTTTCGCTCTGCTTCCTCACAACACTACAATGCCGTAGAGACGTAACTGGTTACGTCCCTTTTGCCCGTGGCGAGAAGCCGGGCTGCGGCCGAACCGAGACGTAGCGAGCTGCGTCTCCACGAAAGATTCCAATGTTTGAACGACTGGACCAAATCGAAAGCCGCTACGAAGAACTGACCAACGCTCTGGCTTCGCCGGACATCGTGAACGACTCGGCACGATACCAGAAGACTGCCAAGGCGCATGCCGAAATTGCGCCGATCGTTGACAAATATCGTGAATACAAAGATCTGACCAAGGGCATCGCAGAGAGCAAGGCGATGCTGGCCGATGAAAAAGATCCCGAGATGCGCGCCTATGCTCAGGATGAACTCACTCAACTGGAAGGCCGAGTGAAGGCGGTGGAGGAAGACCTGAAAGTCCTGCTCCTGCCCAAGGATCCGAACGACGAGAAGAACATTATCCTGGAAATCCGCGCCGGGACTGGCGGAGACGAAGCCACGCTTTTCGCCGCTGAGATTTTTCGGATGTATACGCGGTACGCGGAGACGCAACGCTGGAAGGTCGAAGTGCTTTCGTCTTCGGAATCGTCGGCCGGGGGACTGAAGGAAGTGATCGCCATTATTGAAGGACACCGTGTCTTCTCGCAATTGAAGTACGAGAGCGGCGTGCACCGGGTGCAGCGTGTGCCTGCCACCGAACAGCAGGGGCGCGTGCATACATCGGCAGTGACGGTTGCAGTCCTGCCCGAAGCCGAAGACGTGGACGTCAAGATCGAAGCCAAAGATTTGCGCATTGACACGTTCTGCTCTTCCGGACCCGGCGGGCAATCGGTGAATACTACTTACTCGGCTGTCCGCATTACGCATATTCCGACCAATACCGTTGTAAGTTGCCAGGACGAAAAGTCGCAGATCAAGAATCGCGAGAAAGGGATGCGTGTGCTGCGCTCGCGGCTTTACGAAATTGAAATGGATAAACAGCAGCAGGCGTTGGCCAAAGAGCGCAAGGCGATGGTTGGCTCCGGCGACCGCAGCGAAAAGATTCGCACCTACAACTTCCCGCAGAACCGGCTTACCGATCACCGCATTGGATTTACGATCCATCAACTCGAAGCTGTGATGGACGGCAAACTGCAGCCGCTGATCGAGGCGCTCACGACACACTACCAGGCGGAAAAGCTGAAGCAGGAAGCGGCCACCGCGGTTTAGATGACGAACGTGGGCGTTCGCGCCCGCGACGTGGGAGAGAATATGCCCAAACTGGATGGGACGCTGGTACTCGTTCTCGCCAGCCGATGCCTTGCGAATGCGGCTCGCGTTCGGGCGTTGGCCGAGCCGATTACCGACGGACAGTTCTGGCAGAAGCCATTTCCTTACGGAAACAGCTTTGGCCATTTGGTCCTGCATCTGACCGGCAACTTGAATTACTACATTGGCGCCCAGATCGCGGGGACCGGCTATGTTCGCGACCGTCCGCGCGAATTCAACGACCCGAATCCGCCCTCGAAAGCAGAGGCCTTGAAACGCTTCGATGATGCGGTTGCCATGGTGGTGAAAACCATCGCTGCGCAGTCGTCGGAGGATTGGTCAGCGGAATATTCAGGTGCTGGCACGGATGCCAAAACGCGCCTCGACATGATCCTGCAATGTGCCGCGCACCTGCAGCATCACATTGGGCAGATGATCTACCTTGGCTATCAGTGGCAGCAAGGAGCAAACCCGAAGTAAGAATTCGCAGCCGGATTTGTTTTGGTCCCAATCGCAGTGTCTCAGGGTCTCCCGTGGTGAAATAAACCAGTGCAGCTTAAGCAAGCGCTTACCTCCGCGATCACCCGTTTTACCAATGACCAGGTTCCGTCGCCGCGTCTGAATGCGGAGTTGCTGCTTATGTTCATTCTTGGCGTCGATCGTGCCTATCTCTTTGCCCACCCCGAACGTAAGTTGGGCGCCGAAGAACAGGCGAGCTATGCGGCGGTTCTCGTCGAACGGGCGCACGGTGTTCCGACGCAGTACATCACCGGACATCAGGAATTCTGGGGGATGGACCTGATCGTTACCCCGGCGGTGCTTATTCCGCGCCCCGAGACAGAGCACGTGATCGAGGCCGTGCTGGAACTCGCCGGCTCACCCCGTGATGGAGCAGCCGCGGAGCGGCGCAAGAATGCAGCCCACGGCGCAAGCCGTGGGTCCGCCCAGAAGACCGAGCCAGCCCCGGAGGGGCGACAGAAACTGAAGATCGCCGACATCGGCACCGGCTCTGGCTGCATCGCTTTGGCTCTCGCAAAAGAATTTCCGCACGCGGAAATTCATGCCACGGACATATCTGCCACCGCGCTGGAAATTGCGCGCGCCAACGCGGCCCGGCATCAACTGGATCACCGCATCCAGTTTCACCAATCAGACCTGCTGGAGGGTCTCGACCTTGCCGACTTGGACTTCGTCGTCTCCAACCCGCCGTACGTCGGAGAGTCAGAAGAAGAGCAAGTGCAATTGGAAGTTCGCAAGTATGAGCCTCGGAGTGCGGTGTTTGCCGGAGACACCGGAACCGAGGTGATCGCGCGCCTGATTCCTCAGGCGCGAGCGGCCCTGCGTCCGGGCGGCTGGCTCATTGTAGAGATAAGCGGGACAATTGCGGACGAGACGAAACCTCTGCTCGATGGCTGGGATGAGGTGAAAATCCGGCCGGATTTGCAGTCTATCCCGCGGGTTGCACAGGCGCGGAAACCGAGGCCGTGAGTATCGTTACCGCCGCAACGCTGCTGGCTGAATCTCCTCGACATCGATGATGTCGGTGGGATAGTTCCCCGTGTAGCAGGCCGAGCAGTAAGAGATCTTCTCGCCCTCACCGCAAGCTTTCTTGAGACCTTCCAGCGAGAGATAAGCCAGGGAATCGGCGCCAATGTATTCGCGAATCTCGTCTACTGATTTGTTGGCGGCGATGAGCTGCTTCTTCGAAGGCGTGTCGACGCCGTAATAACAAGGCGAGATCGTGGGCGGACAGGAGATGCGCATGTGCACTTCTTTTGCGCCGGCGCTGCGAATCATGCGCACAATCTTCCGGCTGGTAGTGCCGCGGACGATCGAGTCATCGATCAGCACTACGCGCTTGCCTTGCAGCAGGGAGCGCACTGGATTCAGTTTCAGCTTCACGCCAAAATCGCGCACGCTCTGGCTGGGCTCGATGAAGGTTCGTCCCACATAGTGGTTGCGGATCAAGGCAAAGCGGAAGGGGAGCCCGCTCTCGGCAGCATAGCCGACCGCAGCGGTTACGCCAGAGTCAGGGACGGGGACCACAAGGTCGGCATCGACGCCCGCCTCTCGAGCCAACTGGCGGCCAAGTTCCTCGCGGCTGGTCTGCACCGCACGGCCGAAGACCAGGCTGTCGGGGCGCGAGAAGTACACGTGCTCGAAGATGCAACTCGATTGCGGAGCTGCCGTCGAATAGAAGCGCGAGTTGATCCCTTCCGGACCGACGACGATCAGTTCGCCCGGCTTCACATCGCGGATGTACTCGGCGCCAATCAGGTCAAAGGCGCAGGTTTCGGAGGCAAAGACGATGGTGTCCTGCTTCTGCCCCTCCAGCGCGGGAATGCGGCCCATGGCCAGGGGCCTGAATCCACGGGGGTCGCGGACGGCGAAAACGCGATCGTTACTCATCATTACCAGTGAAAACGCGCCTTCGACGCGCCGCAGGGCATCGGCCACGGCTTCCGGGAGAGTGTGCTCCTTCGACAGGGCGATCAGGTGAACGATGACTTCGGTGTCGCTGTTGGTTTGAAAAATCGAGCCCTGACTCTCCAGCCGCGCCCGCACGTGCTGTGCGTTGGTGAGATTTCCGTTGTGGGCGACGGCGATTGATCCTTTGTTCGACTGCACCAGGATCGGTTGCGCATTCAGCAGCGCAGAGTCTCCGGCCGTAGAGTAGCGCGTATGGCCGATGGCCAGAGTGCCTCGCATTTTCGAGAGGACATCTTCTGTGAAAATGTCGGCGACCGAGCCCATGGCCTTGTGCGCGTGCGAAGTCAGACCGTCGGACGTGACGATCCCGGCCGATTCCTGGCCCCGATGCTGCAGCGCATGCAGGCCCAGGTAGGCCAGTTTCTCAGCTTCAGGATGGGCGAAGATCGCCACCACGCCGCATTCGTCGTGAAATTTGTCAGAAGTGTGCAATTTCGCTCCCGGGTCGTAGCTCTTAGCTGTTAGCCTTTAGCTCTTAGCTCAAAACGCCTTCTGTTTTCTTATGTGCTTCTGGGGCTCAAGTTCCTGACCTGCATCAATCCGCCACCACCAGTTCCGGATCCGTTCGCAACGCTAATTCCAAGGCGCTTTCATACGCTGAGCTCAATTCCGAGACCGGGGCGGAAATCACAACCTTGCCGTCGAGCGAGATTTCCAGCCGTTCGGGAATCGTTTCGCCAATGACGTCCGCAGCCGAGCCGTGACTCTCCGCTACTTCTTTGATTCGCGCCACGTTCGCTGGGTCGCAAGAGATCACGATCCGGCTGGAATCTTCGCCAAAGAGGGCAAACTCCGCAAACAGGCCTCCAGAGGCCAAGTTCACCCGGGCGCCTATGCCCTTGGGCAGTGCTTTCTCCGTCAATGCGACGGCCAGGCCGCCATCGGCGCAGTCGTGCACGGAATCCACCAAGCCGTGCTGGATTAATTCGATGACCGCCTTCTGCAAGCCACCTTCTTTTTCCAGATCAAGTTCTGGCGGATATCCCCACAACGTGCCCAGAATTTCCTTCGCGTATTCCGAGGACCCAAACTCGCTCTCTGCATCGGTGATATCGCCCGCTTCACCCGCGCGCAATAGCACGATCGTGCGTCCGGGCGCGGCGAAATGCATTTTCGCGGCCTTGTGAACGTCTTCGAGGATTCCGACAACGCCGAGCACGGGCGTGGGATAAATGCCCTCGCCGAGCGTCTCGTTGTAGAAGCTGACGTTGCCGCCGGTGATGGGGATTTCTAATTCTTCGCAAGCTTTCGTGATGCCATCAATGGTTTGCGAGAACTGCCACATGATGTGCGGCTTCTCGGGATTGCCGAAGTTCAGGCAATTGGTCGCGCCCACCGGAGTCGCTCCCGAGCACGCCACTTTGCGTGCCGCCTCGGCGACCGCGTGCATCGCGCCCAGCCACGGATCGAGATAGCACCAGCGCCCATTGCCATCGAGTGCCATCGAGAGCCCGCGTTGCGAGCCTTTGATGCGGATCACACCTGCGTCACCCGCGCCCGGAGCATCGACGGTGTTGGTCTGCACCATGTGGTCGTATTGTTGCCAGACCCAGCGTTTGCCGCAGATATTGGGGCTGGCCAGCAATTGCTTCAGATTCGCAGTGAAGTCGCTGACAACGCCGAGTTTGAGATGTTCCGGCGTCTCCCGCGGCACAGGCGGTTCCCATCGCGCCAGCGGGCGCTTGTAGAGTGGGGCCTCGTCGGTCAGTGCGGGATTTGGAATCTCTGCGACGACTTTGCCATGCTCCAGGACTCGCAGCCTGTTACCGGTTGTGACCGTGCCGACCTCGACTGCGTCGAGTCCCCACTTCTCGAAGACGCGGAAGACTTCGTCCTCGCGCCCTTTTTGCGCCACCAGCAGCATGCGCTCCTGCGACTCGCTGAGCATGATCTCGTAGGGGGTCATGCCGGTTTCACGCTGCGGCACGCGGTCGAGTTCGATCTCAATGCCTACCCCGCCGCGTCCGCCCATTTCGCAGGTCGAGCAAGTCAGTCCGGCGGCGCCCATATCTTGAATGCCGACGATTGCGCCGGTTTGCATGGCTTCAAGGCAGGCTTCGAGCAGGAGTTTCTCCAGGAACGGGTCGCCGACCTGCACGTTCGGGCGCTTCGCTTCGGATGCTTCGCTGAACTCCTCGCTAGCCATGGTCGCGCCGTGAATGCCGTCGCGCCCGGTCTTGGCGCCAACGTAGATCACGGGGTTGCCTTCGCCGGCGGCTTTCGCATAAAAGATTTCGTTCTTGCGGACCAGCCCCAGCGCAAACGCGTTTACCAGCGGATTGCCCGAGTAGCAAGGTTCGAACTTGGTCTCCCCGCCCAGGTTGGGGACCCCGAAACAGTTTCCGTAGGAAGCGACTCCACTGACCACGCCTTCGAGGACGGAATGATTCTTGTGCAACTCTTTCTGCGAGACATCCTTGGATGCCGTGATCGGCCCAAACCGCAGCGAGTCCATCACCGCGACCGGCCTCGCGCCCATGGTGAAGATGTCGCGCAGAATGCCGCCCACGCCCGTGGTCGCGCCCTGAAAGGGTTCGATGAACGACGGATGATTGTGCGATTCGATCTTGAAAGCACAGGCCCAGCCGTCGCCAATGTCGATGATCCCGGCGTTCTCGCCCGGTCCCTGCAGCACGATCTTGCTGCGCGTGGGCAGGCGCTTGAGATGCACGCGCGACGACTTGTAGGAGCAGTGCTCGCTCCACATCACGCTGAAAATGCCGAGTTCGGTAAGGGTGGGCTCGCGGCCGCCGAGAAGTTGCTTGACCTTCTCGTATTCATCAGGCGTAAGGCCGTGCTGCCGGAGGATCTCCGGAGAAAAGGCAGAGGTTAAAGAGGTGGCCATGGGAAGAGCTTCTATTGTCGCATTTGGCGGGGCGGATGGGTAGGACCAAGGCGATCATTTTGAGGAAGCCGGGCAAGCATAGGCGCTCACGTACAGCATCCTTGCTTTACGTGAGCTGCTCCCGCCGGCCAGTTTCGGACGCTCCAGATGTGAAGTGAATCGAAAGAAGTCGAAATTTGAGCGCTAAGGCCTGTTCGACAGTTGAGCTGTCGGGCAGGCAGCTTTCGCGGACTGTGATTTACGAAAAAGCAACCGTGGATCAGTTTGATTTCGTCTTATGTTCAGGATGGATTCGACCGTGCTTGACCTCCAGCAGATCGTTCAATTCCCTTACCAATTGATCGAAGATTGTTGGGTCTTTTTCTCTCGCGATCCTCTGGCATAGGTATTGCATTCGCTCTTGTTCTTCGGGGGTCATCTCGCGCCTCCAAATGAAAAGGGTTAGCGCGGGAAATTCTACCGAACTTTGTGGCGGAGTGTCAGCGGGGGAAGTGCTGGGAGCATTGGGGGCATTCGGAGATACTGCGTACGAAAGCGTACTGACGAAGCGCCGTCCCGTGCGCTAAACTGGCAACCCATTTTCTCGTCTCGGGGGTGAATATGAGCGCTGCCACGAAAACTCCCAACGCTTGTTACATCAAGAATCAATGCTCCGAAGGCCTGTCGGTCAACCCTGTCAACCAAGTGGACGCATCCGGGTAGTCCGTCAATCCGGAATAGCCAATGAGTCATGAACGGCCGCATCACGTAGTGGGCTAATTAGACTACGTCTGCTGAGCTTCATTTCTACGGCGTCGGCTGCAGAATACTTCCGGTCTCGGTGTGGCTCGGTGCGCGGGGCACCACTGTTGAGTTCACAAACTTCTCCGGGTGCTGCTCCACAGGTAGGGCAACGCACGGATAATAGCTGTTTTGGGGTGAGCTCCTTGGTCTTCATGAACGCATGATACGACGTTTCATGGTGCAAGAATGCGCAATTTCGCTCAATTTCCACACACATCACAGGCACCTGTGACCTCAATCACAAATTCTGAGGTTGCCTGCCCGCGTCCTCCCGCCCGTAATGACCATTATTGATCAGTTTCGTGTCCTGGAATGTGGGACCATCCTAGCTAGCTAGTGGGATCTGCGAGAGGTGGACTATGACGCTGACAATCGTGGCGTTGATCTTCGGAGTTTTCGCTATTGGTCTGATCGTCCTCCTGATCTACAAGAGCACACTCACGATGCACAGGGATGACCAGCTGTTTCTGGATGACGCGAGTTCGCACATGCACGCTGAGCAGACGGAACTGTTGGCCAAGGTCAACCGGCTAATCATCCCGACGCGAGTGTTCAGCATCGGGTCTGGAGTATTTCTGATGGTGCTCACGGCGATGTTGATCTACCAGAACCTGAACGCGGTACAGTAGCGTCGAGCGTCATCCTCCCGGGCATCCTCGCGCAAGGCGAGGCGGGACCTAGAGTATTCTTGCACTCAGTGCTCCCAGTCACTGCAATTTGGGGAGTGTTGAACTAAGAAAAAGGTAGGCCGGGAGTCGTCCGAAAAGACAGCTCTCAACCCCAGCGCAAACCGCGCGGGCTGGAGTGCGGCGACGCCCGGCATCCTCGTCGAAAAGAGTCCGGTAACAATCCTGTGCCTTCGCGTTCTCAGTCGCGAAGGTTTTTCCATTCACATAGGTTCTCCAAAGCCAGGCTACACGCACACGAGCGTGCCGAGTCACTGGTTGAGAATTGTTGACGTAACATCTCCATATCACTCATGCGGCCTTGCGCGGGGCACTTGAGTGAAATGGACTGGCCACGGCACGGCGACGCCACAACGAAAAGCCGCCCGGACATCGAGCGGCTGCCTTTCGCGTATTGGCTCATCTTATCTCGGCGCAGAACCTCAGAAGTCATAAAAACGGTTGTTCACATACACATCCTTAAACGACGCGTCTATGTACACCCACGTTTCTTGGGCCGTGCAGTTGGCAGGAAAGGTGTTTACGGTTAGGACCTTGCCGGGGTTCACCGCAGGAGTCGTGTCGGAAAAGGAGTAAGGCATGGTCTGGTCTGTCTTCACATGAGTGACGAGGTTTGTCCAACTCACAAGAAACTGGTGATTGGGCCGATCCCACGTCGTCGTCAAGGTGACCGGGGTCCCAATGGCGACGGTGCCCAGAAAGAAGTAGGAGTAGTTGCCGCCCTGCCCGATTTGGCTGAATACGGTGAGCTGTCCAAGCGGGTCTGAAAAGCTGCGCCCGAGAGCCAAGACGGTTCCTACGTCATCGATAGGATCGCCCGTACCCGTATTGAAGAATGTGGCATCAATGTCCGCGTGCGCCCCATACTCTGGATTCGCCAGACAATTCGATTCCTCAATCCTTTGGACCACCACATCTGTGGTGATACTTTTGATTGACGAAGGGTGAGCGAAGCTCAGGGAAGCGGCACCGAACTGGAAACCCGTGTCTGAATCCCTTTGGCCGAAGTTGCGATGGACCAGACGCAGTCTCGCGTCGGCCATCTCGCGAACACACTCCAGTTCCAGTCCGTTATTGGTGTGACAGGCACCGGCTGGAATCCAACGCTTGGAACTGAGCGGCGTCGATCTCGAACTTTGTGCTGCGCAACACAGAGTGGCGAAGAGCAACATTGCAAGGAATCTGTTATGTCTCATCGGAACCTCCTGATTAAGTTAAGGGTCACCTTTTTGGGGCGTCTCCTTGGTGGGGACCGCTCTTTGGAGAGGCGAGACTTTTTCGAGACGTTTTAATGCTGAGCGGATGAGCGCGTCATGTCAGTGACGAGGGTCACACCTGATGTTCGGCACCGCAAAGGTTGCAACGTCGCGATTACGCTCGAGACCCTCAATAATGCGCGTCACAGTATGCATCGTTCCCCTCGGGGTTTGCTGGAACAGAGCAGCCGAATTGGCCATCGACGAAGAAGCTAACCGCTTTCGCAGATCGTTAAAGAATCGAACGTGGGAGGACGGTACGTCCTGTGCTGCCGCGAGGGAGCCTTAGACCAGCCAGACCGCCAACGGCAACTGCAATTTCATGCGAATCAACTCCAGAGGGCGATTCGGATTGTGATTATAAAAGCTGAGT
>CAWEQA010000004.1:0-198547 GCA_963811095.1 uncultured Acidobacteriaceae bacterium
CGATTTCGCCAACAGTCGACCACGTCTGGGATAGAATCTCCCGGAGCCAAATTTCCGCGCCAATCCCCGTCCGGTTACTTGCCCAGCTTGAACAAAACCCCACCGTGATTGGTCGAGGGTCCGCCCACAGCGGTCGCTCCGTAAAGTGCTTGGCCCATCGTATCGAAAATGACCCCCGCCGTGGTTTCCGCTCCGGTCACGAAATAGGAAAAGTTATAAAGGATGGTTTCCTGGCCGTTCGCAGCCACCCTGAATACGGTGCCGCAACCCTGGGGCTGATTGTTCGTTTCACAGAAACCGCCGCCGCTGCTGTTGCCGCCAATGTAGGTCGTGCCGTAGAGGTTTCCGGCCCCGTCCCGCACTAACGGCGCGTAAGGGTAGCCTCCATCCGTGGGATATCCAGCGAAGACGTGCAAAACGGTTTCTGTGCCATTCGCATCCAGCTCGAAGACAGTTCCGTAGTTCAAGCTGTTGCCCCCAAAAAGAGTGGTGCCGTAGAGGTTGCCAAGCTTGTCTCGTACGAGAGACGCAAAGGGCTCGGCGCCGTCAGCCCCACCTTGAAAGCTGTAGAGGATTGTTTCCGCACCGGTCGCGTCCAACTTGTAAACGGTTCCGCAGCCGCAGCTAGAGTTGCCGCCGATGGAGGTCGTGCCGTACACGTTTCCGGCAGCATCCAGAACTACTCCCCCGCGCGGGGTCGCGCCGTCGGTCTGCGACAGGGCGGTGAAGGTGTGCAGCACGTGCTCGTGCCAGATGCCGGATGTTTGAGTTAACTTGAAGACGGTCCCGCAGCCATTGGAACAGTAGCCCGTGCCGCCGTAAATGGTCGTACCGTATAAGTTGCCTGCCGTGTCGATGGCCAAGGCTCCGTATCCTGGGTTTGCGCCGTCGGGAGCGCCCTTGAACGCGTAGAGTATCGTTTCCTTCCACCCCTGTGTACCGTGGGAGAGCTTGAAGACGACTCCACAGCCATAGTTGTTGAAGCAGTAAGGACCCCCGCCGGAGTTGGTTGTTCCGTAGAGATTTCCTGCAGCGTCCATCGTCAGACCTGACCAGGGATTGGATCCGTCCTTCCGTCCAGCAAAGTTGTGCAGCGTGGTTTCCTTGCCGGTCGAGTCCACCTCGTAAATTGATCCGTAACCAAGCGTGCCGCCGGCCCAAGTGGTTCCATAAAAATTGCCTTGGCTGTCCTGGATTGGTGGTGCCCAGGGACTAGAGCCATCCGGGGAACCATTAAACGCGTGACGCAAAGTCAGGGTCTGCGCTTGGAGTGATTCAGTTGCGAAGGCCATGATCAAAGCCATCATTGCCAGCGCCATCGCGACATTCGCTGCTCGCTGGCGTCTGACGGGAATCCTTGTAGGCGTCGACCAATTGCTCATCATAAAACTTTCCTTTCAGGAGCTTGAAGATCGAAATCTCAGAAGTAACCTAGACTCCCTCTCGGTGTAAGAGGGCCCGCGTATCAACCTTCTCAGTGAAGACGGTACCTTGTTAGCCGTTTCAATAACTGCTCACTTCTGTACATTTCCCCAAAGTGAATCTGAGCAACATTTGGGAAATCATCCTCCAGGAGGGCCCTGTTGGTCTGCACTCAGCGGATCGAGCGGTCGAAGACATGCTCCGCTCGAAACTTAGCGGAGGCATTTGCCGAATCGGATAGTGTGTTCTGAATATCAACGTCAAAGTTGAATTCAAGGGAGACCATCTTGGCCCTACGCAGAACGTAACGAGGCCGGGAGATTCCGCACGCGACTCCAAGCTGACGAACAAGCAATGGGGCGCCCTAGTGACCCTTCCGAGCGGGTTCCCAACAGAAACGAAACGCTTTATCGCACCGCTCCAAGCGTTGCGCCAGCGAGAAGTGAGCTTTTCAGAAAACCTTTGAAGCCCACGCCTTTTCAGCCAAAAGCGAGTTTTTCGGCAGATTGCGAAGCTGATGCATTTCGGCCATCTGGCGGCAGGAGTGTAAATCGTGACGTTCCCGGTCTGTGGAACTCCCCCCGGGGCAGATATCACAGAAGACCTGAGGGCCGCGTCGCTGTGTGTAGAATAGGGCAGATGTCTCAGGCAGCCCCAGCAATTACACGCAGCCCGGCCGAAGTGGTTCGGGTCACGCCGGTTTCTCAGGCGCCGAACGGCATTTGCTACGCCGTCGCCGGCGAGGTCGCGGTCAACTCGTTTGATTTGGAACGGATGATCGCCGCTGTGCCGACCAAGGTCGCGGCTGCGCTCGAGCGCAAGGCGTATTACTTCGTCCCGCTGGCGGTGAGCCAGGGTGACGAAACGGTGATCGCCGACCGCTATGATGTGGCGCTCAGCGACAACGCTGTCTGCCATCGCAACCTGAACCTGGGCGACTCGCAGTGCGTTTTCATTTCCACGCGATTGATGGACGATAAGTTTTCCGTGGCGTTCGAGTTCTATATCAACGTGGGGCATGCGTTGGTCGAGCGCGCGGGAGTTTCGCACGACTTCAGCGAGTTGGCGTGGAGCCAGGTGGAAGCGGGAGTTCGGGGCGAGACTTCTCTCGACGCCTGGGAAGCGCGCAAATTGGCTACTGCCGGAGGGCCGGACGCGGAGCGCTTCAAGAACGAATATCTGGACGCGACGTTCTCCGACACGATTTCGATTTATCTGTTGTCGCTGTATCTCGACGTGGATTATTACGATCTGCGGGAGCGCGACTATCCGCTGCTGGCGCCGTCGGCGCTGGCCGAGCGACTGCGCAAAGTCGCGGAGTTGTTTCCGCCGAATACGGGATTCGAGTTTGCGGTGCTGTACAAGCGGCGGGGGTAAGGCAAGGTCTTCGCCACGGATTTGCACGGATCGAGCAATAACCGCGTCTCTCTTCAGCTGAGTTCCCTCAGGGGCTGAAGCCCGGCATTTGGTCGAACTCTGACGGCACGGCTGAAGCCGTGCCCTTCCACGGTTCATCCAACGCTACGGTTCATTCAATTCCGCGGTTCATTCGCCTCCGCGTTCATCCAATTTTTTTGCCTCGGATGGGAGGGACCTCTATGGATGGATAAACCAGTTCACAATTTCCACTTCTCGCGCAAAGGGCGCGCGAGAAATGGGGTACCGGAACCTCGCTTAGTGGGACACCCGAATCTTCAGCTTATGGGGTGATCAATACTCTCTTCTGCAGCATGCGCAGGATCCAGTAGCCGGCCGCGGCGGCGGCGAGATGTTTCAGGGTGTGTCCGCTGACGAGGTGAGCGACGGCGAAGATCTGGCGGTCACTTTCTTCCAGCATTTTGGCAAGGACGTAGAAGCCGACCACCACTACGAGATCGGATCCGCGCGTGTACTTTGCCGGAACCAGCAACAGCAGCAGCAGAGTGAGGATGGCGTAAGCCTGCACCGCGGCATAGAAGCGCAGGTCGCCGTGGTCTTGGAGTTCTCCGGCACGCCAGAGCAGAACGCTGCCAATGCCGGCGGCTTGCAGAACTGGGAACAGCCAGAGTCCGGCGGCGACGCTTACACGCTCGGCGATCACGGCTGCCAGCAGCGCCATGAAGACCATCATGATGGGAATGCGGTCCCAGACCAGTCGGGCATTTCCTGGATCGAGATGGTAGTAGACGGAACCGAACGCGGTGAGGATCAGGCTGGCGAACATGACGAGGTAGAGCCGGCGCTCGCGGTGATCGGAGAATGTTGCGGAGTTCGGTTGGATCAAGAAGATCAGGCCGCATATTCCGACAAGTGCGAAGGGGAGGTTCGAGACCACGTCTCCGAAGTTGGGGATGCCGAGCCAGCCGCGGTGGTCCGCGAAGTTGTGGTAGGCGAGAGGTTGCGGGATCGGCGGGAGGAATAGCGCGATAATCGCGATCAGGACTGCGACCGCGAGCAGGAGGAGAGGCGCTTTGGAGCGGGGGATCACTTACTTTTAGGCAGACGCTTGAACGAGGATTGTACAGTCAAAATCCCCACCCTCTCGCAAAAGGCGCGAGAAGGGTGGGGCACCCGGATCGGTTAGACACGGATATGGGTGGCGAGCTTCCCCCAGGGGCTGAAGCGCTTGTAGGTGGCTGGGTTTCGCGGTGCTGAAGCGCCGCTCTTCCACGGTCGTGCATGCGTTTGTAGTCTCTCCGCAACTGTGAAGGCGTGTCTTCCCGATTCACAACCGCAAACCTCAGTTGAGGTTTTACAATCATCCGTCCATGACTGTGACGGTGCGATCGTTTGCGAAGATTAATCTCGGGTTGCGGATTGGCGCGGCTCGGGAGGACGGGTTTCATGAGCTGTTGACCGTGTATCAGACGATCGGGCTGCATGATGTGATTCGGGTCAGCGTGGGACGCGGGAATGGGATTGAGATTCAGTGTGCGGATCCGCGGGTGCCGAGGGACGAATCGAATACATGCTTCCGCATCGTCGAGAGGGCCATGCGGGCGTTGCGCGCCAAGGGGCGCGTGGTCATCGAGATTGAGAAGCGGTTGCCGGTGCAGGGCGGGTTGGGTGGGGCGTCGGCCAATGCTGTGGCTACGCTGCTCGGGTTGGAGCGGGCGCTTCGAAAAGAGCTGCCTGCGGCGGAGCGGTTGCGGATTGCAGCGGAGGTTGGATCCGATCTGCCGTTGTTTTTGGTGGGTGGGACGGTGCTCGGGGTGGGGCGGGGGGAGCAGGTTTATCCGCTGCCGGAGTTGCCGGCGATGGCTTGTGTGGTGGTGACGCCGACGGTTGGGGTGTCGACGCCGAAGGCGTTTGCGGATTGGGACCGGTTGAGGGGTGCGGGGCAGGGGCTAAAGCCCGGTCATTTGGTGGGACTTGACGCGGCCCCTTCGGCAGGCTCAGGGCAAGCTCTGAAGGGCCGCTCTTCCACGGCGATGCGGGCAGGGTCGGTGCCCTCCAGCTCGCTGCCGGCCAACGAAGTACCCGCCGAGCTTCGCTCGGCCCGACCGGGTCAAAGACCCGGTCCCACACAAACAGGTCCCACACAAACATGGACGGGCGAAGGCGCCCGTCCCCACACGAGCGACTCCCACGCGGGCAGTGGGGGGAAATTGACGGCGTCTGTGGGCTCCGATAGAATGAGTGAGCTTGGTCGCGGGTTGTCGGCGTGGCTGAGTGAGATGTGCTCCAGTGCTCCTTCTGATTTGCTGGCAAGAGGGGGCCGGGCCGAGAATCCGCTTCTCTGGCTTGTCCGGGCTGGGATCAAGAACGACTTCGAAGAAGTTGTCTTTCCTGAATATCCCGAGCTGAGTAGTGGGAAGAGTGCGCTTTTGCGCGCGGGCGCGAAGTATGCGTCGTTGTCGGGCTCTGGCTCGACGCTGTACGGGCTGTTTGCCTCGCGGGAGGCGGCGGGGCAGGCGACGGCTAGGCTGCGGAAGCAGGGCTGGGCGGCGCAGGCTACGGCGACGGTGACGCGGCGGGCTTATTGGAAGCGGATTGTTGCGGGCTAGGGCTTGCGGGCTGGGCTTGTGCCACCAGGCTCGCCTTTGGCTTCGCTGGACGGGCGAGGCGCCCGTCCCCACATAATCTGTGGCGGTCGGCGAATTTTTGATTGTTGATTTTTGATTGTTGATTGAAAATCTAACCGTGCCCCGGCTAGGGGTTCAATCAACAATCAGGCAATCAACAATGGCTTACTGGGCCGTCGACTAATGGTAGGTCAAGTGCCTTTGGAGCACTTTGTCTAGGTTCGAATCCTAGCGGCCCAGCCAGAGAATCAGCTTTTAGCTGTTAGCCTTTAGCCCTTAGCTTTGTCGAGCACGGCACAGGGGTTAAAAAGGTTTGGCTAAGAGCTAGAGGCTAAGAGCTAAGAGCAAGCCAGGAGCCCAGAGACAACCATGGCTACTTTAGTGACGCCGCCCGACAAGACAGAGAAAGTTGAAAAGAAGACTCCGCCAGTGACTGACGACAAGACCGAGCGGAAGCAGCGCCCGCGCTCTGACGAGAAGTTCAAGATATTCAGCGGCACAGCGAACGAACACCTGGCCGATGAAGTCTGTCAATTTCTTGGGATGACGCGCGGGCAGGCGCAGGTGATTCGCTTTCGCGACGGCGAGTGTTACGTCCAGATTCAGGAGAACGTACGCGGCGCCGACGTTTTCGTGATGCAGCCGACGTGCCGTCCGGTGGACGAGCACCTGATGGAGTTGTTGCTCATGATCGATGCGCTGAAGCGCGCTTCGGCGCGGCGCATCACGGCGGTGATTCCGTACTTCGGGTATGCCCGGCAGGACCGCAAGGACAAGCCGCGCAGTCCGATTTCGTCGAAGCTGGTGGCCGATCTGCTGACCACGGCGGGCGCGCACCGGGCGTTGATTGTGGATTTGCATACGCCGCAGTTGCAGGGATTTTTTAATATCCCGGTGGATCATTTGTTCGCTTCGCCGGTGCTGGTGGATCACTTTCGGAAGCTGGCGCTGCCGAATCTGACAGTGGTTTCACCGGATGCGGGCGGCGTGGAACGGGCGCGGTTTTTCGCCAAGAAAGTCGATGCGGCCCTGGCCATCGTCGACAAGCGGCGCGTCGAGATGAACGTGGCCGAAGTGATGCACGTGATCGGCGACGTGAACGGGCGCACGTGCTTGATCATCGACGATTTGATTGACACGGCGGGAACGCTGGTCAAGACGGCTGCGGCGCTGGTGGAGAACGGGGCGACTTCGGTGTTCGCCTGTGCTTCGCATGCGGTGCTGTCGGGGCCGGCAGTGGAGAACATCAAGAACTCGGTCATCAAGGAAGTGGTGGTCACGAACACGATCCCACTGACGGCCGAGGCGGATGCGGCACGGACTGAAAAGGGAGGAAAGATCAGCGTCCTCTCGATAGCGGGATTGATTGGCCGGGCGATTCAGGCGAATCACGAAGAGACTTCGGTCAGCAAGTTATTTACGTAGTTGGAAGTTTGATAAGGAAGCGAGCCGAACGCGCGATGATTGCGTCGCAAAGAACGCGACGCATAGCGTGGCTCGCCTAGATCCTTCGGCGACGAAAGCTGTCGCCTCAGGAAGACAATCAAGTGAGGAATTGAAATTCTATGGCGACAACATTGGAACAGAACGTACTCGAAGCGCAACCGCGCGAAGCAGGGACGAAGAATGATGCGCGCGCCGTGCGCCGTGGCGGAAAGATTCCGGCCGTGGTGTATGGAGCGGGCAAGGAATCGCTCGCGATCACTGTGGATCCGCGGCATGTGGCGCGCATCCTGAACTCGGAGACTGGCCACAACACGATTTTTGATCTCGCACTGACCGGCGGCGAGCCGACCAAGGCGATGATTGTCGACTGGCAGTATGAGCCCATCAAGGGCAATCTGCTGCACATCGACTTGAAGCGCATCGCGCTCGACAAGGTGCTGAAGGTCAGCGTCCCCGTCTATCTCGTGGGCGAAGCGGCGGGCGTGAAGCAGGAGGGCGGCATCATGGAACAGATGCTGCGCGAAGTCGAGATCGAGTGCTTGCCGGCGGATATTCCGAGCCACATCGATGCCGACGTCAGCCACCTGACTTTTGGCAAGGTGCTGCGCGTTTCGGAGTTACCGCACTCGGACAAGATCAAGTTCATTACCGACGAGAACCAGCCCGTGGCGCACGTCACCGCGGTGAAGGAAGAAGTGGTGGCCACTCCTGACGCGACAGCAGCGGAAGCGGCGGCTCCGGCTGAGCCTGAAGTCATCAAGAAGGGCAAGCAGGAGACGGAGGAAGAAGGCGCCGAGGCTCCGGCAGCGAAGCCGGAGAAGGCCGAGAAGAAGGAGAAGAAATAAGGAAGCGAGCCGATCGCGCGATTATTGCGTCGCAAAAGGGCGCGACGCATCGCGCGGCTCGCCCAGATCCTTCGCGAGACAGAAAGCGTCTCGCTCAGGATGACAAGTGGTTTGGATTGAGGAAGCTATTAAAGCGTGAAACTGATCGTTGGTCTCGGCAATCCTGGTATCGAGTATCAGTTCACGCCGCATAACCTGGGCTTTCTGGCGATTGATCGAATCGCGAGCGGCCTGGGAGTGGAAGTGAGAAACCGGCAGTGCCGGGCGCAGACGGCTCGGGCGGTGATTGCCGATCAGACGGTGCTGCTGGCCAAGCCGGAGACGTTCATGAATTTGAGTGGCGTCTCGGTGCGGGAACTGGTCGAGGAGTACGAAGCGAAGCCGGAGTCGGACCTGATCGTGATTCAGGACGAGCTGGATTTTCCGTTGGGCACGTTGCGCATTCATACGCGGCGGAGTTCGGCGGGGCACAACGGCATCGAGTCGATTATCGGGGCGCTGGGCACGCAGGATTTTTTGCGCATCCGGATCGGCGTGGCGCCCGAGCGGAAAGTTGGAGACGGCGCGGCGTACTTGCTGGCTCCGATGCGCAAGCCGGAGTTGGCGATTGTGGACGGCATGCTCGATACCGCCGAAGACGCGGTGAAAGTGATTTTGAAGGAAGGTCCGGCGGCGGCGATGAACCGCTTCAACCGGAAGCCGGAAGAGTAAGGAAGCGCGCCAAACCCGCGGTTTCGCAATCTCGCGAAAGACGCGAGATTGATCGCGCGGCGCGCCCAGATCCTTCGCGAGACAAAAGGCGTCTCGCTCAGGATGACAAGTTTGGAATTGGAGAAAAGCATGAATCGTACCTATGAATTGATGTTCATTGTTCGGCCGGATATGACGGAAGAGGATCTGGACAAGCTGATTGCAACTTTGAGCGGCGTGGTTCCGACCTCGGGCGGAAGCGTGCAGCGCGTCGACAAGATGGGCAAGCGCCGTCTGGCCTACACCGTGCGCCGGTTCCACGAAGGCATTTACGTGCTGATGGTGGTGGAAGGCGGAGGCGCAGTGATTCACGAGTTGGAGCGCCGCCTGCGCGTGACCGAGCCGGTTATCAAGTTCCTGACCGTGCGTACGGATGAGGAGCAGAAGCGGCTGGACAAGGTGAAGGCTCTGCGCGATGCGAAGAAGAAGGTAAGCGCGCAGCCGGCGGCTCCGGCACCAGCGGCGGAGGCACCTGCGGCTCCGGCGGCAGAAGCGCCGGCGACGGCGTAGGGCTGCGAGAAATCCTGGCGAGGCTCGTCGAGATCTCAAGCGAAAGCGGATTCCTCGCTTCTCTCGGAATGACAAGGCATCAGGCGTCGTGAAGTACGGCGACCCACACAGAGGAGAATTATGGCTGACGAAACGAAAGCACCAGAGCAATCCACCCCGAGCGAGAGGCCGCGTTTCGATGGTCCCCGTCCGGGAGGAGATCGTCCGCGGTTTGGCGGTGGTGGTGGCGGACGCGGGCCCGGCGGTCCTCCGCGCGAAGGCGGTGGAGGACGCAAGTTTTTCCGGCGCAAGAAAGTCTGCAAGTTCTGCGTCGAGAAAATTGAAGACATCAACTACAAGGATTACCGCATGCTCGGGCAGTTCGTGGCCGAGAGCGGCAAGATCGTGCCGCGGCGCCTGACCGGCGTATGCGCACCGCACCAGCACCGTCTGTCGGCGGCCATCAAAAAGGCGCGGAACATCGCGTTGCTGCCGTTTGCGGGACGAGCATCGTAGGGCAGCTTTTAGCCGTTAGCCCTTAGCTCTTAGCTCAATCACATCGAGCCGGAGTGGAGGGGTTTGGCTAAAGGCTAAGAGCTAACAGCTAATAGCTGAAAAGATCGGAGTCATTCCCATGGAAGTCATTCTGAAAGAAGATGTAGCGAAGTTGGGATCCCGCGGCGACGTGGTGAAGGTCGCGGAAGGATATGGACGGAACTATCTGTTGCCGCAGAAGCTGGCGATTCAGGCCAACGAGGGCAACAAGGCCGTCATCGCGCAGATGAAGGCCGCTTCGGTGCGGCGCTCCGCCAAGGAGAAGACGCAGGCCGAGGAACTGGCCAAGCAGTTCGAGGGCGCCTCAGTGTCGTTCCAGCGGCGCACGGGCGAGCACGATCAGCTCTTTGGCTCGGTCACGTCGAGCGACATCGGCGACGCGCTGACCAAGAAGGGCTTCAACATCGACCGCCGCAAGATCCAGCTGCACGAGCCGCTGAAGACCGTCGGCGAGTTCTCGGTCCCGGTCAAGCTGCATAAGGACGTGACCGCGCACTTGAAGGTGGTTATCGAGAAGGAAGCGGTCGCGGAGTAGGAGTTCGCAATGCGGCCCGGGCGCCCTGCCCGGGCTTTCTGTTGTCCTGCATGTCTCTGCACGGTGACCGATCACCGGGTAGGCCAATCACTGGCACGTCAGCGTGAACCTGTGCAGGGAGCCATTCGTCCATCCCGTGCCGTCGGTCGGCAAGTGCGTGAAGTAAACGTAAAAACTCTTTCCTAGAATGTGCGGGTCATCGCCCAATCCGACGGCGGTAGGATAAGCCGCGATCGTCTGGAAGTTCCCAAGCAAGATGGGCACAGTCCATGTAAGCCCGTCGAGCGATTCGGAATAACCGAAGGATGTGTCGTTGGAGATGATCATCACATAGCGTTGCAGAAAACCGCTGAAGTGGATATCGAGATAGCCTTGATATTGGGAATGGGCATTGAGGTCGGTGGAAGCGCCGCCGATAGCGGGTTGCAGGAGCCAACTGCCTTGGTAAAACTTCTGGAAGACGACGGCGTGATGGGGCTCGGGTCCGAAGGCTGCGGCGAGCACGGCGGAGACTGGGGCGCGCGCAACCGAAACAATCGTCGTAGTGTTGACACCTTGGGCATCGGTGAGGTGAAGCGTGCCGTTGGCGATCCAGTCGGGAAAATAGAGGTAGAAATATTTGTGATCGGGCGAGAGGACGAGGGGGCCGTCGCCAATTTCGAAGCCGTCGAGTCCCACGGAATAAGCCTGATTCAGGCGGATGATTTCGCCGAGGTCCGTCCAGGTTTGGCCGTTATCGGTGGAGGCGGCGAGTCCAAGAGCGGCGTAGAGAGCGTCGTTGGGAAGTTCGGCGTGATAGGTTGCGAGAAGGTTGCCGGCGCCGGGCATTCTTTCGGGAACTTGGTACACCGGGCCTCCGCCCATGTAGCCGTAGGTGGGGTAAGTTGCGTTGATCGAAGCGTCGGGGTTTCGCGAAACGCTTACATCCCCGGGAGCGTCAACTCCGAGGGGGTTATCGAGTGTTCCCACGGTGGTTGTGAACGAACCCCACTTGTTGTTGCCGACCCAGTGCCCCTGCCAGATTTGCCGGGCGTGGTATCCACCGTCGCTGCCGAAAAACTCGTAGCCCCTGGCGGTCTTGATGACGCCGAGCGGCGTGTCGGGCCAGTCGAACATGTCGGTCAGCGGCGGTTCCGCCCTGGCTCCTGCCGCTTGGCGCTGCGCTGGAGTGGCGACCACGACGGGCGGAGTAAGTATGGGACGGCAGAGCTGAGAGAGAGTCTGCGCCTTGCTGACTTCGGAAGAAAGCTGGAAGAAGCTGGCTAGTAAGGCAAGGGAGGCTAGCTGCAATCGGAACGGCATGAGGGTACCTCGAGTTTGATTTCGCCTTGATGCGGGGGGAAGACTGATGACAGAGGCTCAGCATCCCACATCGCTTCGAACACGAGAATCGATGGGATGTTGCGATCTCGTTCAGCTCGATCCGGCTGAAGAGAAGAAAGAAATTTGGTCTTGATGCGCGGCGGTTCTGTTTACGGCGTAACGCGAAAAACCAAATTGCTGACGAGAGTGCCGTGGGTAGTGACCACCTTGATTTTCCCGGTGGTTGCGCCCGCGGGCACGGCAGCCTTGATTTCGGTAGCCGAAATAACTTTGAAAGTTGCCGGTGTGCCGTTGAAGCTGACGCTGGTTGAGGCCGTCAGGCTGTTCCCTAAGACAATCACGGTCGCTCCCACCCTGCCTGAGTTAGGCAGGGTCTCGACGAAATGGGATAAACCGGTTGACAGGCTGAACATTGTGCCGCATCCGGATGGGCAATCGGTGCTGTTGTCAATTCCACCCCCGTAAGTCGTTCCGTAGAATTTCCCATCGGTCCCTTGTGTTAGTGCGGTCCAAGGGTATGCGCCGTCAGCGCAACCGCTCTGCAGGCAGAAGCCGTAGAGTGGGGTCAGCGCACCGCTGGAACTCATTTCAAAGATCGAACCATGGCCGAAGGCTCCGCCTCCTCCTGTGACTCCATACAAATTTCCGTCCGTCGCTTGTACCAACCCGGCGTAGGGATACCCGCCGTCAGCGCAAAAATTCTCAAGGCAGAAGCTGTAGAGCGTGGTCAGCGTACCCGAGGGACTCATTCCAAAGATCGAGCCGCTGTTATGGGCCCCACCGTAGCTCGTCACCCCGTAGAATGTCCCATCGTTCGACTGCACCAGCGCACCAACTGGAAACTGACCATCGGCGCACGGCGATTGGGAGCAGAAAGTGTATAGGGTGGTCAGCTTGCCCGCCGGGGTGATTTCGAAGGCTGTGCCGCAGCCGTAGGTGCAGATCGAACTGCCACCCGCACCTGTGGTCCCGTAGAAACTCCCGTTGGAGCCCTGTACAAGGTTAGATTGTGGATATTGGCCGTCCGCACATTTCGCTTGTGAGCAGAAGCTATACAGTGTCGTCAGCTTTCCCCCGGGTGTCATTTTGAAGATCGTGCCACAACCTTGTGAACAGGTGTTGTTTGCCCCGCCATGGACAGCAGTTCCATAGAAGTTCCCCGAGGTACCCTGCACTAGTCCCGCAATCGAGCCCGAACCGTCCGCGCAACTTGGTTCGGAGCAGAAGCTATGGAGTGTTGTCAGCTTCCCCTTCGGAGTGATTTCGAAGACTGTGCCGTAACCGTTGGCCCCGCCGCCAGCGGTCGTTCCATATAGATTTCCATTGGTAGCGAGCATCAGCCCGCCGTAGGGTAACTCGCCGTCCGGGCAATTGGTTTGGGAACAGAAATTGTAGAGCGTAGTGACCGCGCCCGCTGGGGTGAGTTTGAAAACGGTGCCACACCCGAATGGACAAGCAGAGCTGCCGCTCGTACTACCGCCGGTTGGCGTCATGCCGTAAAAGTCTCCATCGAACCCTTGGACCAGTCCGGCAAAAGGGTTTGCACCGTTTGTTCCCCCGAAACTAAACAAAGTTGTATAGGTCTGCCCGGGCGAGGCAGTCGCGGCTGCAAGACTGAGAAGAAACCCAATGATGGCCGCTTTCAAAGTAGTCCATTGGGTACGGTGAGACGGCTTGAGACGGGTGGCGTGGGTGCGAACAGATGGGTTCCAAAGTCTGGGTTGGGTCACGGCAATCCTGTGAGATCCGAATTGAATTGTCCGAAATTAGGTTCTGGGCTGGGGAACAGCCGCGAATCTGTGTCGCACGGCGAAGGGGAACGCAGTGCGGTCCGAGCCCCAGCATCCTACCTTGGAGGAGGTTGAGGGTCAAGGTCCCGTTGCGATGCCCCCCGTTGCGATGACTGTATGAATCGCCTAACTCTTGCACTGGCGGGGCGATGTGGCGGATCTGCCTCAGAATCAGGGCACTTTCCATGCCAAAGGGAGAGCTGAGCTTGTGTGCGGTTTGTTCTGTTTCCCCCTAAATGTTTGCCCCAGAACAACCTAGGCCCCCCAAAAATCCCCGTAGAGCCTATAATTTCTGCTCACGGTTCCACTGACGGTTCGTCTATTCCTGTGCAAGCCCGAAGACGGTAAATACGGGCGACAGAGGAACGACGAAACATGCCGGCCGGTGTATGGGCATTACCACTTGCGGTTGGCGACAGGGCCCGCTCGAAAGAGAAAAGCGAGAGGGCGGAGAGATTCAGCGAGAACCATGACCCCGCGCGGGGCCGCATGGCTGGGCAAGAACGCCGCATCGATGACACGATGTTGATCCGAGAGGCGCAGCGCGGAAACCGCGCCGCCTTCGAGGAACTGGTGCGTCATTATGACCAGGCCGTGTTGCGCCTGGCTCTCCATCTCACCGGAACCGAGCAGGACGCGCAGGACGTCTATCAGGACGCCTTCCTCAAAGCCTACAAGAACATCGGAAATTTCCGGTTCGAGTGTTCCTTCTACACCTGGATTTACCGGATCGTGACCAATCTGTGTCTCGATCACTTGCGCAAAAAGAACGTGCGCAAGGAGGACGCGCCGGTGGCGAAGGATCCGTCGGGGGGCGAGTACGATTTGCTCGACCAGGTGCCGGACGTGCGGGCGGGAGCGAATCCGGAGCGCGATTTGCTGCGCCGGCAGTTGGGAGCGCGCATTGCCGGAGCACTGGAGAAACTGACGCCGCGCGAGCGCATGGTGTTTGAGTTGAAGCATTACCACGGATTGAAGCTGCGCACCGTGGGGGAGATTTTGAAGACCACGGAAGAGACCGCCAAGAATACCCTCTTCCGCGCCACGCAGAAGTTGCGGGGGGCGCTGGCGGATATGCGATGAAAAAAGGCCGAGCTGAGCTCGGCGACCGGGTCGAAGACCCGGTCCCACATAAGTTGATCAGGGTGCAACGATGAAGTGTGAATGGGTTCGAGAGAATATCGTGCTTCAGGTTTATGGCGAGTTGGCGGATGACGCCCGCCATGAACTGGAGCAGCACGTGGCCCGCTGCGCTGACTGCGCGGCCGAACTGAAGGCGGAGCAGGACTTCCACGCGCTGCTCGCACAGGATCGCGCGGCCGATCCATTGCTCAACGATCCGTCGCCGAATCTGCTGGCGGCTTCGCGCATGCGGCTGCAGGAAGCGCTGGAGACGGCCAAGCAAGGCAGCTTCTGGAGCCGGCTGGCGTTCGATCCGGCGAACTGGCTGCTGCAGATGAAATTCTCTCCGGCTCTGGCGGCAGCGATTCTGATTTTCGGCTTTCTGGGTGGAGTTCTAACCATGCGCGAGATCGCGCGCCCCACGACTACGGCCGGAGTTCCGAACACGCCGAGCCAAACCGCAGTTCCCACCGAAGCTTCCATCGCCAGCATCAGTTCCATCGTCCAGGACCCGGGCACGAATCAGGTCAGCATCAAGTACAACACTGTGTCAACGCAGGAAGCACAGGGATCGCTGAACGATCAGAAGATCCAGCAGTTGCTGCTGTACGCGGCGCGCAGCAATTACAACTCGGGCGTGCGCGTGGATTCAGTCGATCTGCTGGCGCAGAAGACGGGCGACATGCAGGTGCGCGAGGCCCTGATGTACACGCTGCAGAACGACACGAATCCGGGAGTGCGGCTGAAGTCGCTGGACGCGCTGGGCAATTACGTCAAGAACGATACCAACGTGCGCGACTCGGTGTTGCGGGCGCTGGTGAATGATAGCAATTCGGGAGTGCGTATTGAAGCGTTGCGGTTGATCGAGCCGGTGAAGGCCGATGGCAGCGTGCGCGGAGTGCTGATGGCGCTGGCTGCGAAGGATCAGAGCACGTACATCAAGTCGCAGGCCCGTACCATGCTGGCGCAGTTGCCGGAGATTGATTAGGAATTTGGAAGAGTAGCGGCTGCAGCTATGTGACTCGGGATGCGGCGGCGCTACAAAGAAAAAGAGGTGGCTATTTTGAAACGTGCGCTACAAATCGTCGGGCTGGCCGGTGTGCTGGCCCTGCTTGCGCCGCTGGCTTTTGTTTCCAAGAGCTGGGCGCAGGAAACACGAGTAACCCGCGAAGGCGGAGCCTGGGGTCAGGAGATCACGGGTTCGCTGGCCGCGGTGAAGAACTTAAGAATTAAAGTCGACATGGGCTCCGTAGTGGTGCGCGGCGGGCAGCAGCAAGGCATCAATTACGTTATTCATACTCGTTTTGGTTCTTCTTCCGAGCAAGAAGCGCGCCGCCAGTTCGAGCAGTACAAGGTCACCGCATATGTAAAGGGTGATACCGCCTGGATCGTAGGGGATTGGCAGGGCGGCAGGCGTCCCCGTCATTGTTCGTCGGAATTCTCCGTCATGGTGCCACGCGAAATGGCGCTGGTGAAGCTGGAAACCGAGGGCGGCAACGTGGACGCTACAGGCGTCTCGGGACGGGTGGAAGCGGAGAGCGGCGGCGGGACGGTGCGGTTCGACGATATTGGTGGGGGAGCGAATGCCGAAACCGGAGGCGGATCGATCGAAGTGGGAACAATCGGCGGCGATCTCGGACTGCATACCGGCGGAGGTTCCATTCAAGTTCGCCAGGCCAACGGCAAACTCGTCGCCGAAACCGGTGGCGGGAGCGTCGAGATCCAGTCCTGCGCACAGGGCGCGGTCATTGAAACCGGGGGCAGCAGCATCAGCGTGCGCCATTGCAATGGAATGGTCAAAGCATCGACCGGCGGTGGCAGCGTCGATCTGAGCGATATTGGTGGCCCCGCGGAGATCGAGACCGGGGGCGGCAGTATTCGCCTGAACTCGGCCAAGGGACACGTTCACGCGGAGACCGGTGGTGGAGGCATTGAGTTGTATGGCGTGCCTTCGGCGTCCGCTGAAACGGGCGCGGGTGGGATCACCGTGAAGCTGGTGAATACCGGCGGCGAGCGCCGCGACTCCGATCTGGAAACGGGCGCAGGCGACATCACCGTCTATCTGGCGGCGGATGTAGCGGTCAACGTGCGTGCCAGCGTGGATATGGGCAATGGACACCACATCACCTCCGAGTTCCCGGACATCCACATCAGCAGCGAGGGCGGCCAGTGGGAAGCCAAGACTCTGAATGCGGAGGGCAGGCTGAACGGGGGCGGTCCGACACTGAAGGTGCGCACGGCGAGTGGCGATATCACTTTTAAGCGTGCCGGCCATTGAGAGGCATTGCTGAACGAACGCGGATTGGTGCGGCTGTGTCGCCGAATCCGCGAGCCAACAATTCACGTTGAGGGAATGACCATGCGCAAATACGTTATGACCAGCATCGTGTTGTTGCCATTGCTCGTTACCTTTTCGCACGCCGCTCAGAACTGGTCGGTCGATCCGCCGGCTGCGCCCTGGGTGTTCTCCAGCGAAGACAGCGGGACGAGTTCCTATCTCGGAGTCGATATTTCAGACGTGACCACGGAGCGGCTGAGCGCCCTGAAGCTGAAAGAGGAAAAGGGCGTCGAGGTAACGATGGTCGACCAGGACGCGCCTGCGGGGAAGGCGGGCATTAAGGAGCACGACGTCATTCTAACGATGAACGGGACGTCGATTGAGAGCGGAGCGCAACTGCGGCGGATGATTCACGAAATGCCGCCGGGCCGCGTGGTGAGCTTCGGCTTGAGCCGGGATGGCCAGCCCATGACGCTGAAGGTGCAACTGGCCGACAAGCACAGCGAGTTTTCGGTGCACAGTCCCAAGCCGGGCGATTTCCATTTCCAGATTCCGGAGATTCACGTGCCGGATATCGACATTCCGGCGATTCAAGTCATGGTAACGTCGTCGGCGCGCAGCGGGCTCACGATGGAGAACATTACGCAGCAGTTGGGCGAGTTCTTCGGGGTGAAGAACGGCAATGGAGTGCTGATACGTTCGGTGGAAAAAGGCAGCCGCGCCGAAAAGGCCGGGTTCCGCGCAGGCGACGTGATCGTCAAGGTGAACGATCAGGCGGTGCACGACACCAGCGACTTCTCGCACGGCATGAAGTCGCGCAGCGGCAACTCGGTCAATGTCGTGGTGGTGCGCGACAAGAAGGAGCAGACCCTGACGTTGTCGCTGCCGGATCGCAGGGAGTCTGGTGATCTTCTGGAAGAAGAGAGCTCGGACGATCTGTGGATCGACGCGGATTCGCGAGTGGAGTTGGGCGAGTTGCAGAACGAAATCGCCAAGCTGAGACCGCAGATGGAGCTGGCGGCGAAGGACTATCGTAAATCCGCGGAAGAACTGCGCAAGTCTTTGTGCGACCAGCAGAAGAAACTTCGCGAAGAAAGCTCAAAGCAGCGCACGGAAATCAGGAAGCAGGAACGAGACCTGAGGCTGAAGATGGACCAGATGCGCCGCAACCTCAGGTTGCGGACCTGGGCAGACATCTAACGGACTCAAGCCGCTAGCGGCCGGTTGCGGCCGCGCGGGTGAGAGTGGCAAGGCAGACGCGGTTGCGTCCTGCCTGCTTTGCAGCATAGAGACCGTTGTCGGCCGCGCGAATCAGTTCGTCCCGGCTCTTGCCGTGGGCGGGGAAAGCCGCGACTCCCGAGCTGATCGTCACCGACCTGGGCACTCCGGGAAACGGGTGTGTCTCTACCATCCGCCGCAATTTTTCAGCGATGCCGACCGCCTGAGCGGCATTGATCTGGGTCAACAGGATCGCGAATTCCTCTCCGCCGTAACGGCATACAACGTCAATCTTGCGCAACTGCCGGTGAAAGAGCGAAGAGACCTGGCGCAGGACCTCGTCCCCCAGCAGGTGGCCGAACTCATCATTCAGCCGCTTGAACTCATCGATGTCGGCCATGATCACGGCCATGCCGCTGCCGTAGCGGCGGGCGCGCTCGATCTCTTCCATGATCCGAAGCTCAAAGAAACGGCGGTTGAAGATTCCAGTGAGGCCATCGAGGTACGCCAGTTGCTTGACCCGCTCCACGTAGTGCGCATTCTGGATGGAGGTGGCGCAAATGTCGGCGACCGACTCGAGGGACTGCAGTTCGCTCTCGCGGAAGGCATTGGTCTGGGCGCTGTGCAGCGTGAGCACGCCGAGGGTCTGACCAAATGAAATGAGCGGAATGCTCATGCGCGAGGCGCACTCTTTGAAGAGCCGGAGGGACTCGGGTGTGCTGCTCAGATCTTTTTCGATGATGGTGCCACTGGTTTCGATGATGCGCGACCACGGATCCTCGTTTACCGGGATACGCCCGCCGGACGGTATACATGGCGTGAGCTCGCCTTGATGCGCCCGCATGACCAAATCCCCTTCCTCCCGCAATAAAAGGGATACATGGGAGACCTGAAACGCGTGTTGAATTACGGCGCACACGCGGACCAGCAGATCCTCCAGTTCCATGACCGCGGTACTTTGTTGGGCGATGATGTTGATGGCTTCCAATTGCCGCGCCCGCTGGCGTTCCAGCGAGTACAAATGGGCATTCTGCAGAGCGATGGAGGCGTGCGTGGAAAACAAGGTCAGCAGTTCGATGGTTTCGTGGTCGAAACGATCGACGCGGTCACTCTGGCAGTCGAGCACGCCTACGACTTCATCGCGCACCATGAGCGGGATGGCCAACTCTGAGCGCGTGGACTGCGCAGCACAGATGTAGCGCGGGTCTTTGGTTACGTCGGGGGCGTAGACCGGTTGCTTCTTCAGGACCGCGGCTCCGGTGAGGCCGTCGTGTTGTCCCAAACAAATCTTGTCTTTGCCGGCATCCCAGCCGATCTGCGAACGGACGCACAACTGACTGGATTCCTGGTCGAGCAGCAGGATGGCCACGTTCGGCAGATGGAAATAGTCCCGCGCGATCGCCAGAATTCTCTGCAACACCTCGTCCAAATCAAAGGTGGAGAGCACGGCCTGGCCGGCATCGTATAGGACTGCGAGTTTCGGCATGGTCGAACGAATTGTACGATGGGGAAAAGAGGTTACCGAGGTGCCGAAAGTAACGTCGGATTCGATCCCTCCGCCGATTACCATCCACTGCCAAGGTTTCTTGACCCCTCCGAGTGATTCCACCAAAGTCGACTTGGTCTCCCTCCCGCAGAAAGAACGCTGGCACGGGTCCGCCTTGCCGGAGGCTTCATATGTACATATCCGCGGTAACCACGCAGAGTGTTATTCGTCGACGCGATACAGAACGCTCGCATGTGCCGGCAACTGGACCTGCATCCTATCGGCTCTTCCCAGGTTCTTGTGCGCCCACAGGTCGCGGATTGCAACAGCTTTCGCGGTGAGCCCGACATCGCTCCACCGCAGTTCTACTTTCTGGGCAGAATCTCCGACATTGAAGACGGCAACGTAATGCTCTCCCGGCTTTGTGGCGTCGGCAACCCACCCGCGGATGCTTCCTTGATCTAGCGCCTGATGTCCACCGTGACTGTGCTGGTTGACTTCGAGCACTTCCTCGTTCGTGATCAGCGCGGTGGTCGCGGCGTCGTTGCTGGGCAGGTCTCCGCCGAAGATCAGCGGCGAGCGGAAGATGCTCCACAGGGTCATCACAGTCTGCTGCTCATCGGGCGTGAAGTTGGTGGGCGTGCCGCCGCCTTCTTGGTCGGTCACTTTCAATTTGCCGAGGGGAAGCATGTCCGCGTCGGGCCAGGTTCCGTTCTTGCCCACGAATTGCGCCCAGTCGCGGGTGAAGTCGAACTGCTGGCGCAGTAGTTTCCAGTCGTCCCAGAAATCGTCGGAGATGCGCCACATCTGCGCATACTTTTCGAAAAACTCCGCTTCCGAAACCGGCGCGGGCCCGGGCGAAATGCTGAGCACCATCGGACGCCCCGTCTTGCGCATCGCTACACTCAGCGCCTTCATCTCGGCGGGCTGGTAGAGGTGGCTCCCCATGTCGTCGGCCTTGATGAAATCGACGCCCCACGAGGCATAAAGCTCGGCGATGGAATCGTAATAAGCCTGAGCGCCGGGCTTGGTCGTGTCCACACCCCACATATCGGGATTCCAGCGGCATGCATTGTCTTTGTCGGCAATATCGGCGGCGTGGTAGCGCGTGCCCTTGATCGGAAGATTCTTCTCAACGGCCTGACGCGGAATGCCGCGCATGATGTGAATGCCGAACTTCAGGCCTTTGCTGTGAACATAATCCGCCAGCGGCTTGAATCCCGCGCCGTTCGCGGAAGACGGGAAGCGATTCACCGCGGGCAGTAGGCGGCCGAACTCGTCCATGGTCAGCGGCGCGCCTGGCTTGTAGTCGTGTCCCTGGGCGTTCGGCTCGTACCACTGAATGTCGACGACGATGTACTTCCATCCGTATTTCGCGAGATGGTCGGCCATCCAGTCCGCGTTGGCTTTGACCTGCGCTTCGCGCACCGTGGTGCCGTAAGAATCCCAGCTGTTCCAGCCCATAGGTGGAGTGGAGGCGACGGGATCAACTGCGTGCAGCGCAGGCGTCAGCAGGGCGAATGACAGAAGGCAAATGAGAGCGCTGAGTCGGATCATAACGGCACATTGTAAGCCGTCAGGGCCTGATTGCGGCCCGCAAACCAAACGGGCGACCCGAAGGCCGCCCGAGAGTTTCGTATTTTCTATCCGTGTGAATCCGTGAAGATCCGTGGCAGAGAAGTTCTAGATGTCCAGGTTCTTCACATCCAGAGCATTCTCTTCGATGAACTTGCGCCGCGCCTCGACGTCTTCGCCCATCAGCGTGGTGAAGATGGTCTCGCACTCGGCAATGTCTTCGAGCCGCACCGACAGCAGAGTGCGCCGTTCGGGATCCATGGTCGTTTCCCACAACTGCGGAGCGGTCATCTCGCCCAGACCTTTGTAGCGCTGGATGGTGAAGTCCTTGCGGCCTTCGTTGATGACATAGTCGCGAAGGTCGCGGACGTTGGTCTTCTCCACCACTTCGATCTCGGTCTTGCGCTTGGCGGCGGGCTTCACCGTCTTTTTCTCGTTCTTGTCTTCGTCGGCGACCTCACCGTCCGCGCCATCGCCATTGCTGGCGGCAGGCGCAGCCTTAGCCAGCGTTTCGACTACAAATGGTGGCTCCATGTAGGGCTCAATCTGCTTGTATTTCGCGATCAACTGGCGGCACTCCGCGCTCGATGCCAGCACCCAGTTGATGACGTGCTCGGCGCCGTGCTTGTTGACGAAGTGCACTTCCCACAGGTTGTGCTCTTCGTCGAAGCGAGACTCGACGCTCTTGAAGCCCTCGTCCTTCTGCAGCTTCTTCAGTTCTTTTTCGAGACGCTCGATTTTCTTGGGCGGCGCTTTCTTGTCGCCTTCGAAATCGGCGCGCTTGGCCAGGTCGAGTTTGGGAATCAGTTCGGTGACGCGTTCGTTGCGCACGCGCTTGTCGAGCTTCTCGAAGAAGCCGAGATACTCGTCGAGCACGGTCATGAAGCGCGCCAAGTCTTTGCCTTCGATCTTGGCCGCGCCCTCGCCGTAGCGAACGGTCAGCCCGTCGGCGGCGCGCTTCACCATGACTTTCACGAATTCGCGCTCGTCCTTGATGTACTGCTGCGACTTGCCCTTCTTGAGCGAGAACAGCGGCGGCTGCGCGATGAACACGTTACCGCGCTTGATCAGGTCCTGCATGTGGCGGAAGAAGAACGTCAGCAGCAGCGTGCGGATGTGGCTGCCGTCAACGTCGGCGTCGGTCATCAGGATGATCTTGCCGTAGCGCACTTTCGTCGGATCGAAATCTTCCTTCGAGATGCCGGTGCCCAGCGCCGTGATCATGCAGCGAATTTCTTCGTGGGCGAGCATCTTGTCGTAGCGGGCCTTCTCTACGTTCAGGATTTTGCCCTTTAGCGGAAGAATCGCCTGGAAGCGGCGATCGCGGCCCTGCTTGGCGGTCCCACCTGCCGACTCGCCTTCGACCAGGAACAATTCGCAGCGGTTGGGATCGCGCTCGGAACAATCCGCCAGTTTGCCCGGCAGGCCTCCGGAATCGAGTGCGCCCTTGCGGCGCGTCAGATCGCGCGCTTTGCGAGCGGCTTCGCGGGCGCGCGCGGCGTCGACCGCCTTGTTGATGATCTTGCGCCCCACGGTTGCGTTCTGTTCGAAGAACGCTCCCAGGCGCTCGTTGACGAACTGCGTGACCGTGCCGGCAATATCAGAGTTCAACTTCCCCTTGGTCTGGCCTTCGAACTGCGGTTGCGGCAACTTCACGCTGATCACCGCGACCAGTCCTTCGCGCACGTCATCGCCCGTCAGATTTTCTTTGACGTCTTTGAACAGCCCCATCTGCTGCCCGGCGTAGTTGATGGTGCGGGTCAGCGCGGTGCGGAACCCGGAAAGATGCGTGCCGCCTTCAACGGTATTGATGTTGTTGGCGAAGCTGAAAATCGTCTCGGAATATGCGTCGTTGTATTGCAGTCCGATCTCCATGTGAACGCCGTTGCGGTCGTCTTCCATGTAGATCGGCTTGTCATGCAGCACCGTCTTGCCGCGATTGAGGTGCTTGATGAACTCGGCGATGCCGCCGTTGTACTTGAACTCGGTGTGCTTCGCTTCGCCGGTCTTCGAATCGGTGGCGCGCTCGTCGGTCAGCGTGATCTGCAATCCCTTGTTAAGGAATGCGAGTTCGCGCAGGCGCTGCGCCAGCGTGTCGTAGTTGTATTCGGTAGCGGTAAAGATCGAGCGGTCGGGCAGAAAGTGAACCTTGGTTCCCGTTTTCACTTTGGCGACACCGGTTTTCTTCAACTTTGCCGTGGGCTCGCCCTTCGCATAGTTCTGCTGCCACGTCGCACCGTCGCGCCAGATCTCCAACTCCAGTTCTTCACTGAGAGCGTTGACGCACGACACGCCGACACCGTGCAGTCCACCAGAAACCTTATAGCTCGACGAGTCAAATTTTCCACCGGCATTCAGCGTGGTCATGACGACTTCGGCCGCGGAAACTTTCTCGCCATCAATCACCATGTCGTCGACAGGAATACCGCGGCCGTCATCGATCACCGTGATCGAGTTGTCGTCGTGAATGGTGACTTCAACTTTGGTCGCGAATCCCGCGAGAGCTTCATCAACGGAATTGTCGACGACTTCGTAGACGAGGTGATGCAGTCCGACCTCTCCCGTCGATCCGATGTACATGGCCGGGCGCTTACGGACGTGTTCCATTCCGCTCAGCACTTTGATGGAGTCGGCGTTGTAGTCGCCGCTGCCTCCGTTGCCTGCGCCGTTCGGTGCGTCGATCGGAGTCACTTTCCCGTTTTTTGTTTTGGTATCAGCGATGGGAGTATTGATCTCTTTGGTGGCCATTCCGCTCCGCGAAAATGTCCCGATTTTTTATGTGAATCTGGTGTTGCGAGTCCCTGGAATTCGGCTGGAATTTTCGCCCCGCCCCGACCGCTCTGAAGCGCCCCGCAAAAGACTTCAAGTTATTGAAATTCCTAATACTTAGGGTCGTATGCAAGCTCTACAAATTATACCACAAATCGGCGGGTTTTGACCCTCCTGAAAAGCGCTGAATCGAGTGAGTAACAGGCTTGTTTTCAAGGGAAAGCTGAGACGCAGAAAGCGAGCACGACGAATTGGAGGGGGACTCATCGACCGCACAGTGGTCGAAGAGCGTAAAGGCCTAGTTACGCTCAAAACGGACGGGCGTAGAATGATTGCGAAGTCGCTAACGCTCGTACACGAAAGCGAGACGGTGAGTACATTGGTTCGAACACTCCCGAAACATACAGCGCCCACCCGGGTCACAATACCCGAACATCACTTCCCCGCGTTTTGCGCGTGCGACGGTTTCGGGTCGAGGCAAGCCCATTACTAACGGTACTAGCCTCGGCGGTCCTCCCTTCGGAATCGGAAAGACATCTATTGGGGAAAAGGTCAAGGCCAGCCAAACCGCCCATGTCGCCAACGATAGACGAAGGTCCTTGACGCCAACCTTAACGAAGAGCACACAGCTAGCAATCAAGAAGGGCAAACTGACGAACCGAAACGCGAGCAACCAGAAGAAGGATGAAGACAGCAGAAGAAGAGCAATCCCAACGGATTTGATCGCCTTCGCCACACTTGAGGATCGTAGGGGAAACGCGATCTTGCGATCAATATCTGCCGATCACTCAGACAAGCCGACCTTGACCCGAGCCAAAGGAATGCCGCTACAAAAACTAAGGGCGGCCTGTTGGGGCCGCCCCTAAAACAATCTAGCAATCTGGCTCTTACGCTGTCGCTGGCCGCTCTCCGCCTTTGGCGCGTCCCGGCTGTAGCTCCGGCTTGATGACGTGCTGCACGCCGTCGTCCTTCGACGTCGGCGGCGGTTGGACCGGGGGCAGTTCCTGGCCCTCAACGAGCATCTTGATCTCGTTCGCGTCGAGAACTTCGCGCTCAATCAAGGCCCGGGCAATGCGCTCGAGCACATCGCGATTGTCGGAAATGACTTGCTTGGCCGTGGTGTAACCGGCGTTCACAAGTTTGCGGACTTCCTGGTCAATCTTGATGGCCGTGTCTTCGCTGTAATCGCGATGCTGCGCAATCTCGCGGCCCAGGAAAATCTGCTCTTCCTTCTTGCCGAAGGTCATGGGACCAAGATCGCTCATGCCCCACTCGCAGACCATCTTGCGCGCCATTTCGGTGGCCCGCTCAATGTCGTTGCCGGCGCCCGTGCTCAGCACGTTCAGGAACAACTCTTCCGCGATGCGTCCGCCCATCAGGATCGCGATCTCGGTCTCGAGGTAGTTCTTGTAGTAGTTGTGGCGATCGTCCGTGGGCAACTGCATGGTGACGCCCAGCGCCATTCCGCGAGGAATAATCGTGACCTTGTGCAGCGGATCGGAATTCGGCATCTTCGCTGCCACGAGTGCGTGTCCCGCCTCGTGATAGGCCGTATTCTTCTTCTCGGCATCGGTGAGCAGCAGCGACTTGCGCTCCACGCCCATCAGGACTTTGTCCTTGGCGAGTTCGAAGTCGTACTGCAGAACGGCTTTGCGATTCTGCCGCGCCGCCGCCAGAGCCGCTTCGTTGACCATGTTGGCCAGGTCGGCGCCGGAGAATCCCGGTGTTCCGCGGGCCAGCACGGAGAGATCGACATCTTCCGCAAGAGGAATCTTGCGCGTATGCACGCGCAGGATTTCTTCGCGCCCACGCACATCCGGACGGCTGACTACGACGCGCCGGTCAAAACGGCCAGGCCGCAGCAACGCGGGATCCAGCACATCAGGACGGTTGGTCGCCGCCATCAGAATGACGCCTTCGTTCGATTCGAAGCCGTCCATTTCGACCAGCAGTTGATTCAGAGTCTGTTCGCGCTCGTCGTGTCCGCCGCCGAGGCCAGCGCCACGATGACGTCCAACGGCGTCGATTTCGTCGATGAAGATGATGCAGGGAGCGTTCTTCTTGCCCTGCTCAAACAGATCGCGCACGCGGCTGGCGCCGACGCCCACAAACATCTCCACGAAGTCGGAACCAGAAATCGAGAAGAAGGGAACGTTCGCTTCGCCCGCAACCGCGCGGGCCAGCAGCGTCTTGCCAGTTCCCGGAGGCCCGACCAGCAGCACGCCCTTGGGAATGCGTCCGCCGAGTTTCTGGAACTTCTGCGCCTCGCGCAGGAACTCGATAATCTCGCGCAACTCTTCCTTGGCTTCTTCCACGCCCGCCACGTCTTTGAACGTGACTTTCTTCTGCTGCATGGAGAGCAACCGCGCCCGGCTCTTGCCGAACGAAAGCGCCTTATTGCCGCCGGTCTGCATCTGGCGGATCATGAAGAACCACAACGCGCCCAGCAAAATCAGCGGAGCCCAGGTGCCCAGCAGTTGCAGCGGCAAGCTTCCGCTGTTGATGTCGCGGAAGGTGAACGACACCTTCTTGTCATTCAGGTTCTTCAGCATTTCCGGGCTGAAATAGTTGGCGGGCACGGTGGCATGGAACGCGGAATTATTGCGGAGTTTGCCGCGCACTTCCATCCCGTTGACCGTGAATTCCTGAATGTTGTTCTGGTCGACGTTCGTCATGAACTGGCTGACGTTTAACTCGGCATCCTTCTGGCCGTCACGCGCGCTCTTGACCACTTGCCACAAGAGGAACGCGGACACGATAATCAGCAACCAGAACAGCGCGGTCTTTACAGTTGAGTTCACCTAGAAGACTCCTAAATTCCGGACACGGGCAGCTGCCTACACCAACTCCCGAGGCTCCTACAGCGATTAGATGCCCATCGACGACTTTCGATTGGTAAAAATCCTTTACGGACTTTATTCTACCTTTTCCCTGACAAAAAGGCGCGTTCCGGCCGCCGTGACCTAAGTCACTGAGGCCTTTGGAGTTGCCGCGGCCAGGTATGGCAGGTTGCGACTGGTCTGTTCCACCGCTCCCAGGCCGTAGCCGACCAGGAAGGTTTCATCGACGAGGAACCCGAAATAATCCGGCTGCAAGGGCACGCGGCGCGCCGACTGCCGGTCGAGCAGCGTCACCAGCTTCACCGAGGCTGCCCCGCGGGATCGCAAGTCGCTCATCAGGAACTCACTGGTCACCCCGGAATGCACCAGGCCTTCCACCAGCAGGATGTGCTGCCCGCGGATGTCGGGTTCGTGGCTGAAGAAAATCTCCATCGCTTCGTGCGCCGCCCCACTCTGCGGATGCGTGTATTTGGGCTTAATGAACTGGCACACCACCGGCACCTCGATGGCCCGCACCAGATCAGCCTGAAACATGAAGGCGTTTTCCAGAACCGCGAGCATCTGAATGGTCTGTCCCTTGTAGTCATCGGATATCTGACGGGCCAGTTCCTTCACTCGCTTCTGGATCTGGTCGGTCGTAATGACCGGGCGCAGGGGCTCGATTCGCGAACCGTTCATGAAGTTTGTGCGCCTCCCGGCGCATCGCTGTTACTCTTCCGCCGGCTCGTGGGCCAGAGGTTCGTCCACAATCAGGATCGCTGCCCGGCCCGGCTTCGCTCGACACTTCGCTGGCAGCGGAAATCCTCGCAGCCACACGATTTCGTCGCCGCTCACCACCACCGGCCAGGACTTGCGCTCTGGCTGGGCCACATGACGCTCCTGCAGCAGTTCCTTAATCTTCTTGGGGGACTTCGTATGGGCCGGCCAGAACCGGTCTCCGGGACGCCAGTTCCGCACCCTGAACGGTCCGGGCAGAGATTCCGCATCCAGAAGGTGCTCAGGATTATACCCCGCATCTGCGCCCGCTGGAATGGCCCGCGCTTCGATCGAGGAGCCTGCTTCGTAAACCATGATTCGCCCGGGTACTGGGAGGTCGTACTCGTAGTCCTGAGGGGGCGCCGACTCGCGCAGATCGGGCGTTACGAACACCAAATCTTCGGGCTCCCGCACGACCTTCCAGCCCAGAGGCAGCGACAGTTCTTTGCCCGATGGCCCGTCTTCGGCTGCGACCCGCAGGATTTCTTCCACGTGCTTGAACTCCAGCGGGATCCCGGCATTCTCGCCGATCGCCTTGACCAGACGGCGCTGCACGGCGATGGGCTCGCCGAGAAACCACATGCGGCTGACGGACGCGTTCATGACCAGCCAGGGGGCACTATCGATTTTCATGCGCAGATCAGCATCGTGCGAAGATACCGCTCTCGGGCAACCCAGCGAGATATGAACGAGGCGCGTCTCTGCAGACAGCGCGCGGGCCCATTCCGGCTGCGACCACTGCACGGTAGTTCCGAGCCAGCCCGAGACTTCGTTCTCCCAGTAGTCTTCCTCTCCGCGCGCGATCTCCGCCAACTCGGCAAGATTCTCGGCTACCGCAGGATTGAACTCCTGCTCCAGCAGCGGGACCACGAGCTTGCGCACGCGGTTGCGCGTGAAGTGCTCGTCAGCGTTGGAGGAATCTTCGCGCCAGGATTGACCGATGTCCTTGAGATACTGCTCCAGGTCGCGCCGGCGCACGCCGAGCAAAGGCCGCAGGATTTCGCCAGAAATGTCCCCGCCGTCATCCTCGACCAGAATCCGCGGATGAATCCCGCCCAGCCCGCGCAGCCCTGCCCCGCGAATCATCCGCATGAGCACGGTCTCAGCCTGATCGTCGAGCGTGTGCCCGGTGACGATCTTGGTCAGAGCAGCACCGTGGAAGAGCGGCCCTTCAGGGCCGCGAAAAGGCGCCTCCTCGTGATCGGGCTTTAGCCCCTGACGGTCTGCTCCGTCTTCCCCGAGGAGGTGCCGGAAAAATCCATACCGCAACTCCCGCGCAGCAGTCTCCACGCTAACGCGTTCTTCTGCCGCATGCCTGGCCACATCGTCGCCATCGACGTGAAATTCCAAATCAAACTCGCGCGCCAGCTTCGCTACGAATTCCTGATCCGCGTCCGACTCGGCCCCTCGCAGCTTGTGATTGAAGTGAACAACAGAAAGGACAATCCCCAACTCGCCCCGCAACTCGAGCAGCACGCGCAACAGCGCAACCGAATCAATCCCGCCGGAAACGGCCACGCCCACGCGATCCCCAGCCGTCAGCAGTTCCAGCCGCCGAATGTGAGCAAGCACGCGCTGAGCAAGGGAAGGCATTGGAACATGGTACCGCGTCGGACCAGGCGATTCGGCATTCACAAATCTCAGCCTACGAGGATCGCGATTCCGAGCGGGAAACAATCCTAGCTATGTGTTCCGCAACTGCCTTCACATTTTCCGTGGACACCCCAAAGGTACTTTGAAGATTGATGTTCCAACCGACGACATGCTGATCGGAAGAGGTGCGACCCTGAAAAAAACTAATGCTCGGGCCTCCTGAGACTTTGAGAGAAGATTGTCGTGGAAATTGAACGTCTTCCAACCGTGTCCCGAAAAACCTCTCATATTGCTCACGCACCCCAGACCCGTTGATGACTATGAGCCGCAAATGCTCATGCGAGAGCTGTTTCTTAAGAAACGGCACGTCAGTCTGAAGGAGATTCTCCCTCTCCCACGGCTCCAATTTTATCCACCTTGGCTTGGTGGCCCATTGAACGAGGTCAAGATGACAAGCTGACCCATCGTAGAAGCTTGCCTTTACGTGTCGGAGAACCGTCTCCAGTTTCCCGAAGTAGGTATATGGGCGTCGGGTGAAATAGGCGTTGCAGGAAGCAAAAGCTCGTTGAATTGACTCTCGTGGAGCCTCGGCCAAATCTTCGCATCGCAAAGATCGCAGCGTTTCCAGCCTTCTGTCGACTCCGTCTCTCTCGCGATTGCCTTCTTTGTACAGGAACTCCCCTTGGCTGGGATTAATTGCGAGCGTTGCTATACGCGCCCTTCGGAGATCTCCGAAGGCAACGACAGGTGTCGAGCCAGCAACGATGCGAACTCCTTCCGGAGCGCGTTGTCGGAGCCGAGCCTCTATATACTCGGGCAATTCCACGACGGCGTCGTTAGGATTGTAAATATCGCGTTCACCCCTCGCACAAGCAATTTACACGCTCGGGCTCTTCTCCGCGATCAACTTCCTAATCTTCTCCACGAAGTCCACCGCCGGCATGTCTTCCGTCTTTTCTTTCCCGCGCGAACGCACGTTCACCCTCCCCGCCTCGGCCTCTTTATCTCCGACGACGAGCAGGAACGGAACTTTCTGCATCGCGTGCTCGCGGATCTTGGCATTCATCTTTTCGTTGCGCGCATCGACTTCGACACGGACGCCAATCTCCTTGAGCTGTGCAGCGACTCTGTTCGCATACTCCGCATGCCGCTCGCTGATGGGGATCATCACCGCCTGCACCGGCGACAGCCACACCGGGAACGCACCCGCGTAGTGCTCGATCAACACGCCAAAGAAGCGCTCGATCGACCCGAACAGCGCGCGATGCACCATCACCGGCTGTTTCCGCGAACCATCTTCCGCCACATACTCCAAGCCAAAGCGTTGCGGCAGGTTGAAGTCAACCTGGACCGTCGAAAGTTGCCACAGCCGCCCGATCGCGTCCACCAGCTTGATATCGATCTTCGGCCCGTAAAACGCCGCCTCGCCCGGGATGGTCTTGTATTCGACATTCTTGCGCTTCAGCACATTTTCGAGCGATTCGGTAGCGTGGACCCATTGCTCTTCGCTGCCTACAAAATTCTTGCGGTCGTTAGGATCCCAGGTTGAAAGCTCAGTCTGGAACTGCTCGAAGCCAAAATCTTTCAGCACATCCAGGGCAAACTCGAGACAGCCGGTAATCTCGCCTTCGACCTGCTCCGGAGTACAGAAGATGTGCGAGTCATCCTGCGTGAAGCCGCGCACGCGCAACAGTCCGTGCATCACGCCGGACCGCTCGTAACGGTAAACCGTGCCCAACTCGCCCAACCGCACCGGCAGATCGCGATACGACTTAAGCGAATCTTTGTAAATCAGAATATGCCCGGGACAGTTCATCGGCTTCAGGCGATATTCGGCGTCGTCGAGTTCCATGGCATCGAACATGTTCTGCGAGTAGTAGCCTTCGTGCCCCGAGGTGAAGAACAGCTGCCGCCGTGCCACGTGCGGCGTGTAGACCAGCGAATAGCCGCGCTTCAGGTACTGCTCGCGCATCCAGTCTTCCATCTCTTTGCGGATGATGCCGCCCTTGGGATGCCAGAAGATCAGTCCCGGCCCGGCCAGTTCCTGAATCGAAAACAGATCCAGCTGCTGGCCCAGCACGCGGTGGTCGCGCTTCTTGGTTTCCTCGATCTGCTTGAGATAGTCGTCGAGATCTTTTTTCGAGAAGAAGGAAGTTCCGTAAATGCGCTGCAGCTGCGGATTCTTCTCGTCCCCCAGCCAGTAGGCGCCGGCGATGTTGAACAGCTTGAACGCCTTGATCTTTCCCGTCGACGGGATGTGCGGCCCGCGGCAGAAGTCGGTAAACTTGCCCGTGCGGTAGATCGAGATCTTTTCATCGGGCTTGGTGAATTGCTCGATGAAATGGCACTTCATGAAATCGCCATCTTTTTTGAACTCGGCCAGCCCCTGGTCGCGGGGCAGAAACTCGCGCGCATACGGCAGGTTCTGCTGCACCAACTCCTGCATCTTCTTTTCGATCTTCTCCAGATCCTCAGGCGTGAACGGCGTGGGCCGGTAGAAGTCGTAGAAAAATCCGGTCTCGGTCGCGGGACCGTGACCGAGTTTGGTCTCGGGGAAAAGCTCCAGCACTGCGGCCGCCAGCAGGTGCGCAGACGAATGCCGGTAGACTTCGAGCGCCTCGGGATCCTTCTCCTTCAAGAGGCGAAGGTCCGTGTCTTTTTCCAGTGGCCGCGTCAGGTCGATGAGATCGCCGTTGGCTTTCGCCGCCAGCGCCGCGTCCGCCAGCCGCGGACTGATCGACTGCGCAATGTCCAGCGCGGTCGTACCCTTTGGAACTTCCTTGACGCTCCCATCCGGGAGCTTTACATGAATGCTGTCAGCCATAATGTGGGACCTGCAGGTGTTCTGAATCTTTCAGTCTATTGAACGGATTCGGGAGGGTCAAACAGGGATAGCCCGACCGCCCTCATTTTTGTTGAAACGCTTTCCTGCCTCAAATCACTATCTCTTATTGAGTATCAGGTTTGCGAGCTGCACGGGGCACGCGTCAGATTCGGGGCCTGAGGTTGGCAGGAGGCCAATTTGATCCCAACTTATCCCGCAGCTAAACGAACCATTCTGTGCATTGATGACGACGAGGCAATCTTGTGCTACGAGCGGGCGCTGCTCGAAAGGTCTGGATACACGGTTCTCACGGCAGCGTCGGGGGAACAAGGCCTCAGACTGGTGACAACGTGCCGTTGCGATGCCGTGCTCGTCGACTTCGAGATGCCAGGAATGAAGGGACACGAGGTGGCCGGCGCCATAAAGCTCGTCCGGCCGGAACTGATGGTTATATTGCTGTCGGGTAGCGACGTACCGACCCCTGCCTTGGCCTCCGTCGATGCCTTTGTGCCGAAGCTTGAAGCAAGTCGGAAGTTGTTACCGATGATCACTAAGCTTTGCAGAGGAGCGGTCTGACTGTATCGCCTTCGTCAGGGTGGCTTTCCTTCGGGGAACACGTGGACATGGTTCGGAACTCGCCGGCAGGTGATATGACGATTTTTCGACAACTACGAGCTACGGTCCGCCATCGCCTTGCACCACTCAAGGATCTTGGCAGGATGACGCAGGGTCCTCGCTTTCGAGGCTATTGTATTTCGTTCAGCTTCTGGTAGATCAACATCGCCACGAGCACCAGCAAAAATACCCCAGACCCGATGCTGAACGCGCGTAACGGGATAGTAAGGCGGTTGACCTTGGCCAACAGTTCCGTCTGCTCCTCGTGCATGTGCGAACTCGCATCATCCAGAAACAACTGGTCGTCCCTGTGCATCGTGAGTGTGCTCTTGTAGATCAGGAGGACGATCAGACCAATCGCGAAAACTCCGAAGATCACCGCCACGATTGTTAGTGTCATAAGCCACCTCGGCCCGCTTCCAACCCAAGTGCGGGCGACTTCCCATTTCCTTGGGGCCCGGAGGAACCCACTGGAGAACTAGAAGCCCGGCCCCTAGCCGCCTAGCGGCGACTGATAGATGCAACCGCACCTTGGCGGGACCGGGCCCAATTCAGAGGTATTCAGTTTTGATTCCTCCGCTTTCTATTACAAGCGCTTCCACCTCTGCTGTCAGTGATCTTCATCACCATGAGTCGATGAGTATGGGAAGATATTAACGTCGACAATGTGGCAAAAATCGCCGATCCACCATGCTGAGTTCGAGCCTCGAACCTTCCTGCGCGGTGTGATTGGAGTCATAGACCTCGTTCATCTAATTGCCTAACATGCTTGCACATAGGCTCTCCCATGTCTTCCGACTCCGGGCGACCTCAGTTCCAGGTTTCCATCCAACAGCCTTGGTTTGCGCGCACATCCCGAGTACAGCGGGCACTGGTCGGCTGCGCGGTTGGAGCCTTCATTTTCTTGAGCGGCGGCGTGCTCGATTGGTTTGTGACACGTCAATATCTGCCCCGAATATCATTGATGTTGGCTGGAGCCGCGGTGGCCTTAGCCGTTGGGTTGTTGGTGTTCCAGCTTCTGACTGACATTCAGGAACGCTACCAGGCGATGATGGATCGACTGCAGCGGGTTGTGGAGTTGAACCACCACATTCGCAATGCCCTACAGGTCATCGCCTACCACAATGTACCTGAGCGGGGCGAGCGAGCAATTCAACAAGTCAACGCTGAGGTTCTCCGTATTGAGTCAGTACTCCGCGAAGTTTCTGCCGCCCTTGGCGACCATGCGGACTTGCCTGCTGCAGTTGTGCCCATCGAGCGCCGCCGGGGGTAGCGCAGTATTTGCAGCTGAACCCCAGTCATAATCGAGCCAATAACTTGTAATCGTCGAAATTGAAACAGGTGTGGCTCTGGGCGCTCCCCGCCGAGCAGATGTGACCCATGTCACTGACATCTCGTGCTCATTCGCGCAGCATTAGAACGTCTGGAATGCAGTCTCGCCTCCCCGAAGAGCAGATCCCACCGATTGGGATGCAGCACCCCCGCAGGCGAGCTGGATTCTCCTAACGTCCTTAACTGAAAGCAGCCGTACACGGAGGTGCGCCATGCACCAGCAAGAACGATGGCCAATGCTGCTTCTGTGCCTGATTCTTCTGCCGGCTGTTCTCCTGCCGGCTCAGAAGCAGGAAAAAATGATGCCATCGGCGCGTGACACCGTCGAGGGAGCGAAGATTTTTCAATACCACTGCGCCGTATGTCATGGAGCTGATGGACGAGGGCATGGACCAGACTCGGTCGTCCTCAAACATGCGGTTCCCGATGTGACCCTAATCTCGCAACGAAGTGGCGGGAAATTCCCGTACCAGCGTGTAAAGAAAGTCATTGAAGGGGGAAAAACCGGATTGCGCTCCCAAGGCGATCGAGAGATGCCAATCTGGGGGCCAATCTTCCACCGAGTCGAATCGGACCAGGACTGGGGAGAAGTGAGGTTGGACGCAATCACCAGGCACATGGAGTCGATTCAGCAAAAATAGCTAGCGCGCGATTTCAATCCAACAACCAAGGGAAAAGAGCGGCATAGTCATGTCAACCATCGAGGAAGTAAGAGCAGCCGAGAAGAAGGTGCAAGCGGTTCTGGAATCCCTGAAGAAGGCCGGCGCGGAAGATCCGAACCACCTTAGCACCGAGTTAAGGAAGGCGACGGACGATTATGCCAGAGCAGTTCGTGAACTAGGTTCAAACTAGCTCTCCTTGAATCCACAAGGGGCGCAATTGGGTGCGCCCTGGAGCCATGAGTATGTCAGAGAAGCGAACAAAATCCGACAAAGCATTGCGACAGGCTGATCAAGTGGAAAAGCGGACCGAAGCGCGACCCGAGCAAAACCCTAAGAATCGCAAGCTCCGCGAGGACGTGAGCCAAGGGGCTGCCCGAATCGAGAGGGAAGCGACGGAAAAACCATGAATCGTCTGGTTTTCCGGCCTCGTGTTTGCCTTGATCCCCTTGTCTGATCAGAAGAACAGCGACTCAGGTTGGATGGCCTTCAACACAATGAGGCTGGCGTCATCCTGCAAATGTCCGCCGCAGTGTCGCGATGCTGCCTGCGTTAGCAAGCCCATCAACTCCCTGGCGCTGAAACCTGGATTTTCCCGTGCGATCCGCACCACGCTGTCTTCGCCGAAGGGTTCTTCGTCGACGTTGCAGGCCTCTACCAGCCCATCGGTGAAGACCACGAGCCGGTCGCCGCTGCTCATCTGGAAATCGCTCTGCTCATAACGCCAGTTGGGGAACTGCCCCAGGACCGCGCCCGCAGCATTCAACTCCGTGGATCTCCCGTCCGTGCGAATGAGAATTGGCGGGTTGTGCCCGGCATTGCAATACGTGAGTTTTCTGTCGATGAGGTTCAGCACGGCATAAAAAAATGAAATGAATTTTCCCACCGGAGTCAGGTCACACAGAATGCGATTCAGCCGTCCGCACAACTCGCGGGGAGCCAGATTCTGCGACATCAGCGGTCTCAGCGCCGCCTGGAAGCTCGACATCAGCAGAGCGGCCGCGAACCCTTTGCCGGCAACATCGGCGATGCAGAGCGCGATATGTTGCGGGTCCACGCGCACCACGTTGTAGTAGTCGCCGCCCACGAACCGCATCGGCTGCGTCATACCCGCCACCTCGTAGCCTGCCACTTCGGGCAGGTTCTTAGGCAGCAGCTTTTCCTGGATCTCGCGGGCTTCCTGCAGTTCGTCGTCGTGCTGCCGTTGCTCCAATCGCTGCATCTTCGCCCGCGAGACGTGGTCGTGCAGCTTTTGCAGCAGCTGTCGATTGTCCCAGGGCTTCTGGACAAAGTCGGAAGCCCCGCGCCGCATGGCTTCCACGGCCAGGTCCACATTGCCCCACGCCGTCATCACGATCACAGGCAACAGCGGATCCATCAATCGAATCAACGACACCAATTCCAGACCCTCGAACCCGCTGGTAGTATCTCGCGCATAGTTCAGATCCATCACCACAGCGTCGAATTCACCCGTCTCCAGCAAACTCAGCACGCGCGGCGGATGCGTGGCGGCTTCCGTGGAAAAGCCGCAGCCTTTCAGTAACAACTGCAGCGCATCCAGAACGTCTTTCTGATCGTCGGCGATCAACACGCGGCCCGTCGTGATCGGTGCTCTTGAGTACGGTTCGTGCAGCATTGCGGCTTCCATGCGTTCAGTGATTGCACACTGCGGGCCACAATGTCGGACCCCGCAAGCCGCTGATTTCAGGGAGTAGGTGGAATGTTATGTTTCGCCGCGAGCCCTGCATTCTGTGCGGACGTGGAATCCGCTGTCCGGAAACGGACAAGGGGCCTTCACCAACTAGGTTCGCATATCCTTTACGTGCGTGGCGATCCACCACTGATTCCCGAAGACATCGGTCACCGCCCCGACGCGGTCGCCGTAAGGCTGGTCCGCAGGCTCATTCATCGATTTCGCGCCCGCCGCCAGGGCCGTCCGGTACACATCATCCACGTTCGGCACATACAGGTAGAACATCGACTTCATCGGCTGGTACGGCCCCTGCGCCTCGCCCATCTCCAGGTGGGAATCGCCGATCTTGAGCGTGGTGTGGTGGACCACACCGTCCGGCGACAGTGTACCGCCCCATTTCTTCTGCCCCGAAAGCGCGCTTCAGGAAGTTGACCACCGGTTCCACCCGCAGCGGGTGCAGGTACGGCTGAATCGCTCGGCGCGCCTTCCGACTTGTAGCCGCTCTCTTTGAACGGTCGCGATGTACCAGTGATTGCCGGCGGCATCGATCACACTCGCCGAGCGCTCTCCATACTCCTGATCCGCCGGCTCAGCTCAACGACTTTCCGCCCGCTTCCAACGCCCGCTGGTAAGCGGCATCGCAATCGCGAACATACACGTGGAACGCGCCCAGCATCGGCTCACCCTTCCAGGCCACTCCCGCGCCGCCACCGCCAATCATCAGCATGGAATCTTCCACCCGAACCTCGCAGTGGTAGCCGCCCGCCCCTCCGACGGCGCGGAATGTTTCTTCGCCGCTGAATGTCTTCTTCACCAGGTTGATCACCGCGTCGACGTCGGGCACAACCAGATACGGAGTGACCGTGCGATAGCCGGTCGGAACCGGGCTCACGCCTTTCTTCGGCTCGGGCGTCTTGCCGCCCTCGGGACCCTGGGTCATCCCCTGCATGCGCCGGTGCATCTCCTCGACGGACATCTCTTCTATCACCGTGACCACGGCCCACGAATAGCCAAAGGGATCCTGAAGCAGAGCATCGCGATGTCCGTAGAAATGGGTCTGAGCGGCACGCACCAGCTTCATCCCGGCCGCCACGGCATGTTCCGTAAACGCATCGACATCATCGACCCGGATGGACATCGAAACCGCCGAGTGGCCCAGCGTTTCGGCGCTGAAGCGGCCCCCCTCGGGCCATTCGCCGGCTATATCGATGGTCGAATCGCCAATCATGATTTCGGCGTGCGGGATTTGTCCTCCAACTTCGAAGCGGAAGGTTTCCTTCGCACCCAAAGCGCGCTGGTAGAACTCGATCGCTTTGGCAGGGTCTCGGAACGCTAACCTGGGTGATGCAGTCATGCGAACGGCTGCGACGGGTTCGGCAACGGTCGACATACGCTTTCTACCTCCTAATTCGGATTTCAATCGGGCCTTGAAACTCTCGCGCGGCAGGTCGCGCAGACCGGCGGCGATCTGCAGCAGAGGCTCAATGCTGGCCGCCGCTTTCGGAGGCTTGCCGTCCGCCCGCGACAGCATCGCCTCGACAGCCTGGTTGAGCTGTTCAATCTGCTTCGTATCGGGATTCCCCGGATTCAGAGAGCGCTTAGGCATCGGCACCCTCCATGCGCGCCCGCAGGCTCGTGAGCGCGCGGAACTGTAGTTGCTTCACCGCACCCTCAGTCTTGCGGACCTCCCGCGCCACTTCTTTAATGCTCTTCTGCTCCACAAACCGCAGCACGACCACACGCCGCTGCTCGACCGGCAACGTATCCACCAGGCGAAACAGGGTGGCCCGCCGCTCGACTTCTTCGATCTCTGCCGGACTCACTTGCGCCGAATCGATGAGCCCCGAATCGTCCGCCACTTCCCGCCCGGAGCGCTGCCAGCGGTCCGAAATCAGGTTCGCGGCAATCCGGAACAGCCACGCCGCAAACGGTATCCCACGCCACTCAAACCGCTTCAGGTTCGCCAGCGCCTGGTGAAAGACTTCCGCCGTCAGGTCTTCCGTCTCAGCCCGGTCTCGGACGCGCTTGACGACATAGGCATACACGCGCTCAAAATTGATTTCGTAAAGGTCGGCAAAGCAGGCGGGGTCCTTCTGCGCAGCTTCGATCAAAAGCCGCTCGTCCGCTTCTTTCTTCAGAGCCTTCAACGAAATCTCCGCCGGTTTGGTCCTGCACTAGGGTAAACGCTCCGGCCGGCAAAAAGGTTACGGCGGGGGGGAAATTGAGCGCAAAATTTCATGTAGCTATAGCAGGGTCTCGTGGCATCCAAGACCTTGACCGTTAGTGTCGAAAGTAAAGAGGTGGCTTATGGAAGCAATCAGTGGAGTCTTCAAAACGCGCGCCCGTGCCGAAAACGCGGTAAGCGAAGCGCTCAAGGCGGGCATTCCAGCCGACCGGGTCACGCTCCTGACTCCCGGCACCGTGGATCAAGTCAATAAAGAGATGCTGGCGGTTCCCAGCGATGCTGCCGAGCAGCCGGGCATGGGGAAAGCCATTGGTGCGTTGGCCGGCGGAGGCGTCGGATTTACGGGCGGCGCGCTCCTGATGGCGCTCGTACCCGGCGTCGGAGCCATCACCGCCGTCGGGCTTCTCGGAGCCGCGATCCTGGGAGCTGCGGGTGCCACCATTGGCGCAACCGTGGGAAATGAGCTGGAGAACTCCACCACTGAAGGCCTTCCGGAAGACGAAATCTTCGTCTACGAAGATGCGCTGCGCCAGGGACGGAGTGTAGTCATCGTCCTCGCCGGGGACAAACAGCAGGCGTCGCTTCTCCGCGAACTGCTGAAGGCGCAAGGCGCCGAGTCGATCGATGCCGCCCGCGAGCAATGGTGGATCGGCTTACGCAGCGCCGAAGAAAGCCACTACTCGCAATCAGGCAGGAGCTTCGCCGAGGACGAAGAATATTTCCGCCGGGGCTTCGAGGCGGCCCTGCATGCGCGCACCCGCTGCATGGAATTCGACCAGGTCTCGGCCGCAATGGACGCTGCTCTCGAAGATGTCCAGCGCGAACACCCGGGCAAGGAAGTGGAAGAAGCGTTCACCCTCGGCTACCAGCGCGGACGCGAATATTATCAGCAGCGCTGCGATGAAACGTCGAAGGCGGCCTAGCGAAAGTGCGCGGCTGATTGAATGGACCTAGGCGTAGTACAGTTCCTCAACGGCTTTCTGCACTCGCGCCGAAAGCGACTCCAGGTCCTTCATCGTCAGCCCCGTCGTCGAGATGGGCTCTCCCACCCGCATCTCCAGCGGACGGCACTTGATGTGGTAAGTATTCATGGGCAGCAATTCGTAGGTACCCACCAACGCCACGGGAACGATGTCCACCTGCGCCTTGATTGCCAGAAAAAACGCTCCCGACAAAAATGGTTTAATCTCTCCGTCCGGCGTGCGACCACCTTCTGGATAAATCACCAGCGGCAACCCTGCCTTCAGTCCCTTCAACGCCGCCCGGATGCTGCTGATCGAGTGCGACGGGTTCTGCTGGTCGATGCAGACCTGCCCCGACCGCTTCAACTGCCACCCCACCACGGGATATGACAGCAACTCCTTTTTGAAGGCGATGCGGAACTGAAACGGAAGATACGTGTAGAGCACGGGAATGTCGAGCGCCGACGCATGATTGACCGCATAAACGTGCGGCTTCGAAGTGTCGATCTTGTCGAGCCCGATCACCTTCACGGGCGACCAGATCGTCTTCATGATCAGCCACGACCATGCATAGGAGAACCAGTGCAGCCGCCGTCCACTGCGGTCAAACACGCCGCCGGGGATCGCCAGCAGTCCCATCACGAGCGTGTAAAGCCAGATCAGCGGATCAAGAATGAAGTACGATCGCAGCCGGCTCGGCCAGCCGTGCTTCAACCCCGGAATGGCATGGGGGCTGAAGCGGGTCGGGGCCATCGACGATGCGACCGGCACAGCCTGGGGACCGCCGTCGAGTTGGCGCGCTTCCACCGCTCCGCTTTCCATTTGATCCACAGATGACTTCACTTCCTGCACACTTCCATTCTAGGGGAAACACCCCGTCACATGCGCCGCCGCCGTTTTCTGTGTCGCGATTCGTATCAGGGTATGCCTTCAGGCATACCGCAAAAAACTATGGCTGATCGCGCCTTCAGGCGCTGCCCGACCCAACCTTTCGGCTGCGCATAAATGCGCCCGATAGTTACAGCCGCACACGGCATCGCTAAAGCGATGCCCTGATACGGACCCAGCCTGACACAAACGAAGAACGCACTCCCGTAAACCTCAAATCCGCGCTCCGAGAAGCCGCATCGCTTCCCCAACCAGGTAAATCGACCCCGTCACAACGATGCACGCTCTCAGGTCGGGCGGCATCGCGTGCACGCTGCAGAGCCTCGGCGACGTCGGCGACCGCTTCGATCTCCGCCCCTGTGCGACTCCCGGCCTGCTGAATCTCTTCCGGCGCCGCCGCCCTCGGATTGTCGGGCCTGGTGGCGATCACCCGGTCGGCCAGCGGAAACAGGATCTCGGTCATCTCTGAGATTGCCTTGTCGCGCATCGCCCCGAAAACGAAAATCAGCGGACGGTCGTCATAGCGCTCTGAAAGGGCGGAGCGGAGGGCCCACGCACCCGCCGGATTATGCGCCACATCGAGCACAATCTCTGGCCAACCGGGATTCGAGGCGAGCACCTGGAATCGCCCAGGCCAGCGCGTTTCGCGAATCCCACACTCAATCGATTCGGCGCTGATGCCGGCAAGTCCCAGCTTCGACAACTCTTCCGCGGCCGCTACAGGCGAGTGCGACGTTTCGTAACTGATGACGTCCCACTAAAGGCGTTTCGACGAGAATCTGCTCCCCCATGACCTGCAGCGGATATTCCTGGCGGTACTGAGCATCGTCCCCGTCGGCATTCTTCGCGAGCTCAACCCTAGATGAAGTTCTCTGAGTACCGAGTACTGAGTACTGAGTACTGCCGGGCGACACCGGAGGCACATACTGCACCGCACTGACTCCGCGCGCGCCCATTTCAAGAATCGTGTTGCCGATAACGTCGTTGGCCTCAGGCTGCTGCGGCAGAGTGACGACCACGCCGCCCGGCCGGATGATCCCAACCTTTTCGCGCGCAATCTCCCTCACTGTATTGCCCAGAAATTTCTGATGATCGAGCGAGATGTCGGCAATCACGCTGACCAGCGGCTCCACCACATTCGTCGCATCGAGGCGTCCGCCCATCCCCACTTCGAGGACAGCAATTGCCACCCGCTCGCTCGCAAAGTGAGCAAACGCAATCGCGGTCATCATTTCGAAAAAGCTGGGATGCCACGGCAGCTCGTCCTTCTCCCACGAGCCGCTCGGCGACGCGATCCACTTCCCCATGCAGCCGGGCAAAATCATCGTCGCCAATCTCATCGCCGTTGATCCGAATGCGTTCGTTGATCCGCACCAGATGCGGCGAGGTGTAGAGCCCGGTCTTCAACCCAGACGCGCGCAGAATCGAAGCCAGCGTTGCCGCCGTCGAGCCTTTCCCGTTCGTCCCCGCAATCAGCACGCTGGGAAATGACCGCTCCGGATGATCCATCGCCGCCAGCAGCACGCGCATGTGCGCCAGGTCGAACTTGTTCGACGGCGTCTGGGCCAGCTCGTGCCCCAGCGCAAACATGCTCGCCACTGCGGTTTCGTAGGACATGGGGAAGCTCTTAGCCTTCAGCCGTTAGCTTGGGGTTTGTTCAGTTCAGATTATCAAATCGGCGGTCGGGATTCGGGCCCAACTGTTCTTCAAGTCCGCTCGATGAGAACGCGGGAGGTGGGTCACCGAGGGCTGGGGTAACGGGGTTGAGCTAAGAGCTAAAAGCTAACTGCTAAGAGCTCCCCATGAAATCCAGCGCCCGCGCAATATAAGGCTTCAGCTCTTTGCGGGGAACCACTGCGTCCAGCATGCCGTGTTGCAGCAGGAACTCGCTGCGCTGGAAGCCCGGCGGCAGCTTCTGGCGGATCGTCTGCTCAATCACGCGCGGCCCGGCGAAACCAATCAGAGCGCCCGGTTCCGCGATATTCAAATCGCCCAGCATGGCAAACGACGCCGTCACGCCTCCGGTGGTCGGATCGGTGAGCAGCGAAATGTAGGGAACCTTGGCCTTGTCCAGTCGCGCCAGCGCCGCGGAAATCTTCGCCAACTGCATCAGGCTGATCACGCCCTCCATCATGCGGGCGCCGCCCGACGCGGAAACAATAATCAGAGGAGTGCGCGTGTCGGCCGCGCGCTCGACGGCTCGGGTAATCGCTTCGCCCACCACCGCGCCCATGCTGCCGCCGATGAAGGCATACTCCATCACACTCGCCACCACGGGCCGTCCCATCAGCTTGCCGTGAGCATTGATGACCGCGTCGTTCAGGCCCGTGTCCGCCTGCGCCTGCTTCAGCCGCGACGAATACGGCTTCAAGTCCACGAACTTCAGCGGATCGGTCGAGACGATGTCGCCATCGAACGTCTCGTACTGGTTGTCGTCGAGCAGTTGGGCCAGCCGCGTGCGCGCGTCGATCCGGAAGTGCTTATCGCACTTCGGACAGACGTTCATGTTCTCTTCCAGATCCTTCTTCCAGATGATCTGCCGGCAGTTCTCACACTTCACCCACAAGCCTTCGGTCTTGACGCGCTTCTCCCCCGAAGTGTCCAGCTCGCCGGCTTCGCGTTTGAACCAAGCCATAAGAACAGTTCTCAGTACTCAGTACTCGGTACTCAGTTCAAACTCGAAGCCGCAACTGCGTACCGAGTTACTGAGTACCGAGTACTGCAGTACTAGATGTCAGTATTCGATTCCTCTCTGCGCCATCACGCCCTTTTCGTACGCGTGCTTCACCTGGCGCATTTCGGTCACCGTATCGGCGACCTCGACAATTGTCGGGTGCGCGTTCCGGCCCGTCAAGATGACGTGAACCATCTCCGGCTTCTTCTTCAGGCTCTCGACCACCTTCGCCGGATCCAGCATGCCGTAGCTGATGGCATAGTTGATCTCGTCGAGAACGACCAAGTCCCATGTCGCCCGATTGGATCGCCTGCTCGGCCTCGGCCCAGGCCTCTTCGACCATGCGAACATCTTCCGGGTCCGGCTTCTCGGCGCCGACCTTCACGAAGCCGCGGCCCATCTGCTTCATCACAAACTTGTCGCCGAAGGCCTGCACCGCATCGAGTTCGCCATAGTGCCACGAGCCCTTCAGGAACTGCAGCATCAGCACCCGCATGCCCTGGCCGACGGCTCGCAGGGCGGTTCCCATGGCCGCAGTGGTCTTGCCTTTGCCCGGGCCGGTGTTCACGATAATCAGACCACGACGGATGTCAGCCATGCATGAATCGGAGGTTTGATTCTACTAGATGCTGCCCCTCGCCGGTCATCCTCGCGCGCCGATATCGGCCGATGCTCAGCCGCCGACCCGGAAAGACGCCTGTCCGATACCGGACACTCCCGTCCCGGAGTGGACAACCCGAGCGGCTCCAGGGAGTGATCGGTTCAATATTTCAGGCATTTGGCGCAAACTCCGCGTGGAAGGGGAGTTGCTATGACTCGGGGTAGTGGATGTGGGGTCCGCGGCTTCGGGGCGGAATCTTGGAGGACATGGGGCGCTCGAAATTTTCCAGGAAACAATACAGCCTCTGGCACCGTCTTTATTGTTAAGGAAAGACGTTCGATTATGACTTGAGAACGTTCACTCACCCGTTGTTGATGTTGATACAAATGTCGCAGCGGATAACTTTTCCACGGAACTCCAGCATCCTAGGTTGCGTAGCTCGGTCAGGCGGATCTCTGTCCCCTCGCAAACCGCGGAGGTCTCATCGTGCTCAACAAGTGTGAAGTGTTGTTGTTGTCCTCTGCTCGTAACCCTGCCGGCCTTCGCAGGCCAGCATGTCGCGGTGCATCCGCGGACGTCGATGGACTCCGGCGACCAGTCCACGATTAAAGAGATCGTGGAGATGGAGCGGCAAGCCAAGGAGGCCAGCCTCCACCGCGATCCCGACTTCTCTCAGCGCACCCTCGCCGAGGATTACGTTGCCATCACCCCGCTAGGCCAGGTCACGACCAAGCAGGACACCGTCTCCGCCCGCAAGAGCGGCCAGCTCCGCTATGAAGCCATCGATGTCAGTGACATGGTGGTGCGCGTTTACGGCGACACCGCCGTCGTCACCGCCCGCGCCGACGTGAAGGGTCACCAGCTCGGCGAAGACTTCAGCGGCCCCTACCGCTACACGCGCGTCTGGGTCCGCCGCACCGGCCACTGGCAGGCCGTGAGCTACCAGGCCACCGTCACGCAATGATGTACCCTCTGCTGGTTTGCTTTGCCTGTTCGATTGAATGGTTTGCTAGTGCCGAGTTGCTCTGCTGGGTTGGGTTGCTTTTGGGTGGCGCAGCGCTTTTAGCGCTGCGATCAAGCCTCCCTTTTTGACAGCCTTTACCCGTTGTCAAGTGGACCAAACCGCTCCAGCGCTTGTTCATCAGCTTCGAGCACTCCCGGGCTCCGGGGCGACGAGCGGGTCAAAACGTGTAACGGCCTGATAGCGACAGTTGACCGCTCATCTCCAGTGCGGCACGTCGAGATAGGTAACCGTCAGAACCACCGGCGTGTGGTGGTGACCCGTGTGTGCTCCAAATAGGGTTCCTGTTGCCACAACCCTATCGTTCAGGCGGTGATTCACTCGTCGCGCCTGGTCGTTGCTCAGAACCAATTCCACCTCTCGAACATCTTTCTGCTCTGGGTTAAGGTCAGGTTCGGACTTGTCCTGAGCTACGCAGATTGGCGAATCCAGTTTCAACAACCAGAACGTTTCGGGCGTGTCGCCTTTGTGAACGTCTTTATAGTTGGGTGGCCCGGGGAAAGTTTTCTCCAGCAGCGTGCCATGGAGTAAAACAGAAGCGGGTCCGTATGATTTGCACCCAGCAATCTCAACCTGTGCGACGCAAGGAGCCAACAGGAGAATCAGCAGAAAAATCGACCTGCACAATAACATCATGAGCCATTCCCTGACGAAACGCAGTGCGATTTTACCGCGATCCTCGATCAATTTGTTGAAACATCGCCATTACGCTCATCTGGCCTTGTGCGGGGCACTTGAGCGCTATGGCCTGCTCTTGACAGATAGCACCCCTTTGGGGCGCGTTAATAATGGACTACCTGTAGCCCTGTATCCAAACCGGATGTCCTCCGAACGTCGCAATAAGGCTGACCATGCTAGCAAGAAAGGAAAAGGTCAGCAGAATCAACAACGCTGTCCACAAGCCCTTGCGCATTCGCAGGGTATTCCGTTTCCAAAATGCGACGACAAAACCGACAGCTACTAATGCCGGAGCGGCGAAGACAAGGGCCAAAGATATCCCAATCAGCGGCTCCCAAACCCCGAGTGGATGGGGATCTCGCATAACGCGGACGCACACCCACTCGAAAGAGCCACAACCAAATCGGAATGACGAAGCAAATGATTTGCCAAGTGATCCTTTGGCGATACCTTAGAGCGGTATCAGTGGGATGATCTCGCGTGTGCATTACTCTACCCAAGGCCCGATACTGACATTGCGGTGGCGTTCATCATAAACCGCGCTCGACACTTTCTTTTCGATTATTGGCGAAAAATCGCCATTACGCTCATTGACCAGGACGGGGCAATTTGGGGATTCTTCTTCGGAGTTGCAGCGCACGGAATAGAATGGTCGGACCCTTAAGCTCAAGTACGAAGACATCAACAAGGAATGATTGTGTCGCCCACGGCCTGTCGCGTCTACCGCGCCTCAGCAGCCCTGTCGGTCGCGCTGTTTTTCGGTTGGTGGGCGATATTGTTTTTGTCGGTAGGATTCCTCCCACAATTGCCCCACTCGTGAGACTGCTTCTGTTCGCTGGTGTCCTCGGAGCCGGAATCACATTTGTCGGAATGGAGTTCTTTTTGTTTCACTCGAAGATCGCAACCATGAAACAGATGCTTGGTTCTTGGTGATGCTGTTCCCCCTACTTGGCGCGGCTTCATACTGCTTCATCGTGTACTCGCGCTCAAATGCACTTAAGAGTACCTATGCCAAACGTCCAGAAGGCGCGTCACTCTCGACGGGACGCTCCGCCAAACCGTAGCTGTTGAAACATCGCGATTACGCTCAAAATGCTCGGAACAGGGATTCTGAGCGGGTTCACCACTGACGCAAGGTCCGCGACTTAGCCTACAATGTGGGCCTCATCCCCCATGGAAGGCACAGTCATGCTCTCGCTCCCAAAACGTCGACACGCTCTCCTGCTCCTCATCCTGCCCTTCGCCTCTGGGCATCTTCCTCCCACGCTCAACAACCCCAACTCTCTCCCGCCAAGCGCACCCAGATCGAAGCCGCCGTCACGAAATACATGGCGACAACCCACGTCCCCGGACTCTCCGTCGCCGTCGTCGAGAACGGAGAATACGAGTGGGCCGCAGGCTTCGGCCTCGCCGATGCCGAGAACAACGCCCCCGCCAGCGAACACACACTCTTCCGTCTCGCTTCGATTTCCAAGTCGCTTACGGCCACGGCCGCAATGCAACTCGTCGAGCGCGGACAACTCGATCTCGACGCCCCCGTCCAGAAATACTGCCCGGCATTTCCGCCGAAGCAGTCGCCCATCACCACGCGACAGGTCATGGGACATCTCGGCGGTATCCGCCACTACAAATCCGATTCGCAGGACGATCCCGAAATCGGTAACACGAAGCATTTCGACGACCCCATCCAGGCCGGACTCGATTTCTTCAAGAACGATCCCCTGGTCTCCGACCCCGGCAAGCAGTTTCATTACTCGACCCAAGGCTACACGCTGGTCGGCTGCGTCATCGAGGGAGCTTCACAAGCAAAGTATGTGGACTTCGTGCGGAAAAATGTTTTCGTCCCTGCCGGCATGGACAATACGCAGGTCGACAATCGTTTTGCCATCATCCCCTATCGCACGCGCTTCTATCGCAAGACCGACTCGGGCACGGTGCAGAACACCGACTTCCTCGACTCCAGCTACAAGATTCCGGGTGGCGGATGGCTCTCTTCCGCAGAGGACATGGCAAAGTTTGAAGTGGCCATTCTGAACGACAAGCTGATCAAGCGCAGCACACGCGATCTGATGTGGACTCCGCTGAAGCCCTCCGACGGCTCGAAGGATAACTACGCCCTCGGCTGGGGTTCCTGGACCGAGAACGGCCTTGCCGTCGTCGGCCACTCTGGAGGCCAGCAAGGCACCAGCACGCAATTCCTGCTTGCTCCCTCGCTGCGCGCCGGAGTCGTCGTGCTCACCAACATGGAAGATGCCGATCCCGACAAACTAGCCTGGGAGATCCTGAAAGTGCTTGCGGGAGCGACAGAAAGCGCGCCGCAGAAATAAAGTCGGAGGGCGGTTCACGCTTAGAGGCCGAACTGGACTTAGTTTTTCGGAGCTTTCGGCGTCAACTTCCGGATAACAAATTCCTGAAAGATATTAGCGACGGCGGTGGCCCCAATTCCGATGGCACCGTTCTCAAGCGTCAACCCTGCCCCATCGCGATCCTGCGCCGGATAGTAGAGATTCGAAATCCCGCCCGCCGCAAGGTTTCCCAGGACATTGGAGTAATTCGGCTGCCAGCGCCCGTTGTCGCCCTTGCAGATCACCGAGGCCACAATCGCATACAGAAACCGCGAAGACGTGCTGCCGGTTCCTTTGTAGAAATACCGCGGATCCTGTTTCAGCAGCGCTGGCAAGACTGCGGCTCCGATAAACGTTCCCGCCGCCATGTCGGCATAGCCAGCGCCGAAGCGTTTGGCGTACCCTTGCGCGCCTTGCCCGTATTCGCGAAAGTGATTCTGCGCCTGCTCCACGCCCGCCGCGCCCGCCACAAATACAATGGTGAACGGATCCACCACCGTCCTCGCGGCCAGCTTGAATTTCTGCCTCGCGTCGAGTGGCGCGGCATTCGGGACGTAGCTCACGTAGAAATTTGGCAGCACGCCGAACACCCGCTGCTGCTCTTCCACCTTCATCTGGTCTTCTGCCACTTCGACCCGTGTGACTCCGACCTCCACATCCGTCTCAGTCCTGGCCACCTCTAACCCGGAACCGGGGACAATGTAGTTCTCGCCCGAATGCAGGGTTCCAGAAGTTCTCTGCGTCGCGAATCCTGACGCCGTGATGGTCAGGTGAAAAGATCCGGGAGTGATATTGGTAAAGGAGAATTGCCCATCCGCGCCCGACTGCGATTCTTGGCTCGCAGCCTCACTGTCGCCAGTCAGTTCCACGCGGGCCCCGGCGACGACCGCTCCGCTTGAATCCATGACCGTTCCGCTGACGCTTCCGGGTAACCGCTCGCCGGTCGAGGGCATCTCCGGCTGGATCCCACCGTTGTCCCGAGTGGGCACAGGAGCTTGCGGAGCGGGCTGTCCCAAGCAGGTAGCGCCACCCAACACGACAAGGGCAAACCCCAGGCGCCAAGAGGTAAATTGGAAGGCCATCAATCGCTAAACTCTATCCTCTCCCTGATCGCTTGCCAGATCACCAAAGTGCCCTCATTTCAGGTTCTTCGCGACGAAAACCGGAGGTGCGGCGGGGACCCACTGTCGAGCGGCCGACTCGAGAAATGGCCCCTGGTCTTCGAACTTGGATGCACGCTGGAGCCCGGCGGTAGCCCGCACCAGGCTCCCACCTCGCCTTCAGCGCAGGATGACCGCACCGAGTCCATAGCGTTCCTGGTTACTTCGGTTACGCGAATCGGATGGCAAATTTCGTTTCATTTCATCATCCGGAGTCATCTGATTAGCATGGAGTTTGATTTATGCGATTACTACGATCGTTGCTGACATCGCTGCTAAGGATGCTGCCCGACCCTGACAGCTCGAAGGCACCAAAAATTGCTGTGATGCCGCTTTCCAGCGTACGCTTTGATCGACCGTCGCTATATTCGACTGATCCTGCCCACGAATGCGTGGACCGCCCCTGGCTGGGGTGTCCAGCTTGTTTTAAAGCGACGGGCGACCCGTTCGCAACGGTCAACAGCCATCGCCAGAATTACTCAAAAACAGGATAACGTGGGAAATGCGGCATCGAGGGGACGCGCCGCCAGCAGGCCCCGGGCGGGACTTTCACCCGCAGTCAACCAGCGCCTTTTCACGGCGCAGGCGTAATGGCGATGTTTCACCATTTGGGAAATCGGCCCTATTTTGGCCGCGACATTATCCACTGCTTGTGCTCTGCAATCATATCTGGCACTTTGACGGACATAGCATCAGGGACCCCTCGCTCGATGGCTCCCACTAGCCAATGCAGAGCACGCTTTTCGGCTTCGTCAACCCGAAATAGAATCTCATATTGTCCCGGAATTTTTTCCTTGCGTGCTTCGGGGTTGCGGAGAGTTCTCGCCAGAACGTCGTAGAGGACGAGAAACGTGCCTCGCCGCATCCGAATTTTCTCTTCGTCATCATATATTGGGCGTCCCATGTTGGACAGGGTACGCCGAACATCGGCTATCCGCCAGATGCAGCATTCCCAGTCTCTACTGATGATGAGTGAAACGGGATTTTTCGCCAACGACCTGCGACTGGAGACAGTGCGCCCGTGCCGTATACTAGGCGCTCGTGAACCTGCATCCACAGGCTGTCAGGCTGGTCCTCGATCAAGGGCACCCGGTCGCGGTCGACGTCGTCAGCGGGAGCATGACCCCCACGATCGAACTGGGGACCAGGGTGAGTGTCGAGCCGATCGCCGAAGACCTGCACCCAGGCGATATCGTTCTGATCTTGAGCTCCGACGAAGCCGAGTTGGTGCTCCATCGAGTGATCCGCCTCTTCGCGGAGGGAGGTCAGCATTTCGTCATTCACCAAGGGGACGCGCAGAGCTCTGCCTTCGGCACCTGCCTGCGCGAGGCGGTCTTAGGGCGGGCGGTTGGATTTCCGCTCACGCCGGCGTCGTACGCTACCGACGCTGGAAGTCCTCGACACGGCGGCGCTCAGACGGTTCCAGCGACGGAGGCGCGTCTCACTGCTCTACTCCCTCGGCCGCAGAACGATGTTCTGGTTTCGGGTCATCGATCCCGCGCTGGCCCGCCGCCTAGCGCGTATGTACCGGGAACTGGCCAGCAAGGTGATCGGATGACCTTTCGTCGTCTCTCTATCCCCGCGGAGATGGCGGATCAACGAAAAGCGGAGTCAACTGTTGTTACCAGATATTTCGCCAACTATGGCTCGACTGGCGCTGGCCAACTTGTAGCGTCGCTACTTGTGCTTCTTGAGTTCGTCCCGGACCACTTCCATCAGACTTGTTTTATCAGCCCAAATCCTCTCAATTTCATTCCACGCCTGACGAGATTGCGGGCCGAGAAACGGAATGAACGCTTCTTTTCCAAACACCTGCCACGACGCCACATTCTGAACATCCTCAAGAAATCCGATTGCAATTAGTTCACGCAGATTTTGGTTTCCCATTTCACGAGCCAATGTTCCATCAGATCGAATGCACGTTGCAGGTCTGCGGAGTTGCCATTCGGGTAGAGATCTTTTACGACGAAATGAGCGAACTCAGCAATGTCGTTGTAGCTTCCTGCGGGTTTTCCTTTCCACAATTCGAGATGCTTTTCCCATCGGGGACGAAAGCGTGGAAAGTCCGCGACCAATCGCGGCATGACTTCAGCTTCAGTCAGCTTGTCGTCACGGTAGAAAACCCAGTCAGGCATACGGGCACAATCATAACTCTTGTTAACAAGGCGGTTACACGTTTTGACTTGCCAGTCGTTGAGAAGTCCATCACCGGAACGTGAAAAACCAATTCGACCTAATGTCCCGAGTGATACGGGTGACCCTTCAGAATCGTGAACGCCCGATAGACCTGCTCCAGCAGGACGACTCGCGCCAATTCATGCGCCAGCGTCATCTTCCCGAGTGAGATGGTGTGCTGCGCAGCGGCCCGTACCGCATCGCTGAAGCCGTCCGCGCCGCCGATGGCGATGATGAGCGGCAACGGATTGCGGTCCTGATAATCCCCTAGAAACTTGGCGAACTGCTCGGACGAGAATTCCTTGCCCCGCGAATCCATCAGCACCAGCGTCGATTTCGCGCCCGCTTTCCCCCCGCCGCTCGCCCCCCTAGATCGAGCAACGCCGCTTCGTCTCTCAGCGTGACTCCCTCCACCGGCACATACCGAGAGATCCGCTTCAGATACTCGTCCGTCAGCGACGCGATCGCCGGCTCCTTCGTCTTGCCAATCCATGCAATCTTGATCTTCACCGGCGGAGATCGCCTCACTTCTTCCCCGAGGCCAACACCACCGACGCTCCGAGCGCGACCTTCTCGCCATCCCAATACTGCCGCACCGCTGCGTGCACCTCGGCGTGAATCTGCGGCCACTTCTCCGCCGGCACGCGCTCCAGCATGGGACGAAACGGAACCGAGACCGACTGCGAATACTCCCACAATTCTTCGACGGGGCCGGGCCATGTCCACGGCAGCGTTTTGGTCTCTTCCTCGACCGCATTGAATCCAGCGCCGCGAAAAATCGCCGACAGGCTGCCGGGCTCGGAAAATCGAAAGGGATCCGGCCCATCCGGCGCCAGCAACGGTCCACCGACATGCCGGTGCACCACGCCCATCATGCTCTGCCAATAGGGCTGCTCGATCGGACCCCACGCCAGAAAACACGCGCGCGCCCCCGGCCGCAAAACTCGCCGCAATTCCTGCACCGCAGCTGCCGGATCGTGAAAGAACATCACCCCGAAGCGCGAAGTCGCGAGATCGAAACTGTTGTCCGGAAAAGGCAGGCTGTGCGCGTCTGCCTGCTGCGTGGTGAAGTTCTTCAGCCCACGCGCCTCGGCCCGCTTCGCGGCGATCTCGAGCAACCCGGCGCTCAGATCAAGAGCCGTAACATGTCCCTGCTCTCCCACGCGCGACGCCAGACTGATCGCCGGCTCTCCCGTCCCGCTCGCCAGATCGAGCACCTGCATGCCCGGCGCGGGCTGCGCATATTCCACCAGCGCATCGGTCACGGGCTGACCCATGGCCGCCGACTTGGCCTTCCACTTCTCAGAGGCAACCAGCCGGTACTGGTTTCCCCAGTCCGGCCCGGAGTCTGGTTTCGATGTCATGGGAGCCTTCAGAATCGCGAAGAAGATCTAGGCTGTCTTTTTCTTCTTCTTTTTCGCCAGAGCACTTTCGCCGCCGCTGGCTTGGGCGCAGCTGCTTTCTTCTTCTTGGGAGCTGCCTGTAAATCGCCGGCTTCCAGCCGCTTCGCCGACTTCCACAGCCGCTCCAGATCGTAGAACTTCCGCGCCTTCTCGGAGAACACGTGCACGACGAAGTCGACGTAGTCCAGCAGCACCCACTCCGCCTGCTTGTAGCCTTCGACGTGCGCCGGACGCAGGTTCGCCGCCTTCAGCCGCAACTCCACTTCGTCGGCAATGGCCTGCACCTGCCGCGGATTGGTCCCGCTGCACAGCACAAAGTAGTCGGTAAACGCTCCCGACCCTTTTTCCATTTCCAGGATGCTGAGTTCTTCGGCCTTCTTCTCGAGGCAGGCTTGGATGGCGGCGGAAATTTGCTGTTTGAGTTCGCTCTTCTTCATTCAGTCGTCGGCTAATTCTTTCGTCAACTTTAAGGTCGCTCTAATTGTAACCGACCAACGCCCGGCTAGCTCGGTTGTCATCCTGAGCGGAGCCGTTCTTCAGGCGGAGCGAAGAGCTTGGTATGAGCGCATTCGAAGGGATCTCGGACTTAACCGCATCTGGACGGCTCAGCGCGCGCACAGCATCACTTCCCCGCCCGCTTCGCCTCCGCGGCCGCCAACTCACGCAGCTTCGCCATCGTAGCCGCTGCTGGATCCTTCCGCTTCTTGCTCTTATTCCGCCGTTTGGTCTTCGTTACGTAGTGATTCTGAGCCATGTCTCTCCTGCTTCCGGCGGTTTGGGACGCCAGCCCTGATTTGTTCGAAGTGTTTCCTTCGTGAACCTTCGTGTCCTTGGTGGTTAAAGATCTGGAAAGCGAGTCACCACTACGCTATGGTTCCCTCCAATCCATCATAACTGCCGAGCGAAAGATTCACGAAATCCGCGACAACATCCCCTACTTATACAGCCCCATCTTCCTGATGTACTCCGCCACCGGAGCATCCACAAACCGTCCCAAAGGCTTCCCCGCCGCAGCAGCCTGGCGGATCGCCGTCGCCGAAGCCGGCTGATGCAGATCTGCCAGCAGATGAATGGTCACCCCCTTCAGCACCAGATCTCCCGTGGCCGCCTGCTTCTGAAACGGCCGAGTCACTTCCGGCCGCGGACGCAAGCTCTCCGGCAAAGCGTTCGCCACATCGGCCAGCGAATATCCCGGACGGCTCGCCACCACGAACTCGCACTCCCGGAACAGCGCCTCCGCCTGGTGCCACTTCGCGATATCCGCAAACGCGTCCATGCCCATCAGCAGAAACAGCTTGTCGCCGCCTTGAACGACTGCTTCAGCCGCCGCATCGTGTCGATGGTGTAGTTCGGCTTCTCGGCCCGATCTTTCTTGATCGGCACCACGCCCTCCTCCGGCGCCTCCAGCAGCGACGGCACAAACGCCTTCTCCTCCGCCGTCGCCAGCGCCAGCATCGCAAAGCGGTGCACGAACGGCGAATGCGGCTGCCGCTGTTTATGCGGCGGAACATTCGCCGGCACAAAGTGAATGCGATGCAGTTTGTACTGCTCCAGCGCCGCCCGCGCCAGCGCCATATGTCCGCGATGCACCGGATCGAAGGTCCCGCCAAAAAGTCCGATATTCATGAAGTCAGGTCAGCCCCGCCTAGTGTCCAGATTCCCGCCCGGAGATGCAAGCCGAATCACGCCCCATTGTCCGACTGGCCCTCGTCCCTACCGCCAACGGACATCTCACCTGCGTCCTCGTACAAAAAATGAACTCCTGTAATGTTCCGATTTCCTATTTTGGCACTAGGATGGTTGACATGCGAGTAACCCTCCCCCTACTCCGCATCCCGCCCGCACGTGCGCCCATCCTTCGGTATGGAGTGGCCGTGCTCAGCACGGCCCTGGCGCTGATCCCCACGGTGCTGCTGGCGGACGTGTCGGAAAGCCGCCTCGCGCTGTTCGGCGTCGCGGTCATGGTCAGCGCCTGGTACGGCGGCTGGAAGCCGGGAGTGGTCGCGACCGCCTTCGCCCTCACCGTATGCGCCTACTTCTCTCTTGCTGGCGAACACACACCGGAACAATTGCGCACCGCCATCATCCGCCTGTCGCTGTTCTTCTTCGTGGCCATGCTGATCTGCTGGCTCAACGCAGCCCTGCGTGCGGCCCAGGAGAACCTGCGCCGCTCCGAGCTGAACTTCCGCTCGCTGGTCACCAACGCCCCCTACGGCATTTGCCGCTGCGATTCGACCGGCAAGATTCTCGACGCCAATCCCGCCTTCCTCGAGTTGCTCGGCCACACTTCCCCCGACGAACTGATCGGGCAGCACATCTTCGGACTCTACGCCGAACACGATCAGTGGTTCGACCTGGCCGACTTCCTCCGCTCCTCCGAGCCCTTCAAAGGCCTGACCGCGGAATGGAAGCGCAAGAACGACACCACCACCGTGGTTCGCGTCTCCGGGCGCTCGGTGTTGAACGGCGGCGAAGGCGTGGTCTTCGAACTCTTCGCCGAAGACGTCACCGAACGCCGCGCCCTGGAGCAGCAGCTTCGCCAGTCCCAGAAGATGGAAGCCGTCGGACGTCTCGCCGGCGGCATCGCCCACGACTTCAACAATCTGCTGATGGTCATCCTCGGCTACTCGGAGTTCCTGCTCGAACGCCTCGGGGCTGAGCCCCACCTGCGCGGCCCCGCGCAGGAGATCTCGAGCGCCGCCGAACGCGCCTCCTCGTTGACTCGCCAGCTTCTGGCCTTCAGCCGCAAGCAGATGCTGGCTCCCCGCATCGTCAACCTCAACGACGTCGCCACCGAAAACATCAAGATGCTGACCCGCATGATCGGCGAGGACATCGACCTGGTCATGGTGCCTGCGCAGAATCTCTGGCCCATTCGCGCCGATGCCGGACAGATCGACCAGGTCATCATGAACCTCGCGGTCAACGCCCGCGACGCCATGCCCTCGGGCGGCAAGCTGACCATCGAGACCTCCAACGTCACGCTCGACGAAGAGTACGCCCGTTTCCACGCCCCGTTGCGCCCCGGCGACTACGTCATGCTCGCCATCAGCGATACCGGCGTCGGCATGGACACCGACACTCAGTCGCACATCTTCGAGCCGTTCTTCACCACCAAGGGACCCAAGGGAACCGGACTCGGCCTGTCCACGGTCTACGGCATCGTCAAGCAGAGCGGCGGATACATCTGGGTCTACAGCGAATTGGGCCGGGGCACGACGTTCAAAATCTACATGCCGCGCGTTGCCTCCATTGGCGAACCGGCCGCCGCTCAAGTTGCCGCGCCTGTTGAATATCGCAAAGTCGAGCCTGGCACCGAAACCATCCTGCTGGTCGAAGACGAAGCCAACCTGCGCTACCTCGCGCGCCAATACCTTGAGAAGCAGGGCTACAAAGTAATCGAGGCCGCCGACGGCGCCGTCGCCATGCAGATTGCCGTGGCGCACGAGGCGACCATCCACCTGCTGCTCACCGACGTCATCATGCCCGGCATGAACGGCCGCGAGCTGGCCCAGCGCATCGCCGAGATTCGTCCCAACGTGAAAATTCTCTACATGTCCGGTTACACCGAAAACGTGATCGGACACAACGGCATGCTGGACGCGGGCATCCGCCTGCTCCAGAAGCCCTTTAACCTTCGCGACCTGAAGAGCAAGGTTCGCGAAGTGCTCGACGCATCACCAACTCCCCCGGAGGTCGCTATGTCCATGCAATCCGCCGAACCCCAAAACGCCACGCGGGCCAGAGAAGTTCCCCCGGCGCGCGCGCAACGATTCCAACTCCACTTGCCTCTGCGTTATCGCCGCCTCGGCGAGAAAGATTGGCACGTGGGCACAACCGAGAACATCAGCCGGTCGGGAATGCTCTTCCAGGCCGACGAAGTCCTGCAGCCCAACTCGCAACTGGAAATCAATTTGGTGCTCCCGCAAGAAATTGCCGGACTCTCGTCCACGGAAGTCGTCTGCCGCGGCGAGGTCGTCCGAACGGTCGAGCACAACGGATCAACCCTAACCCCCGCACTGGCCGCGCGGATTTTGCAGTATCACTTCCAGCACGGCCCACTCCCAAGGGCGTGAGGGATTCTCGGTTTTGTGGACGGTAAGCGGATCAGAAAGGCGGCTTCTCTCGGGTCGCCTTTTTTATTTGGTGGCAGCCGACATTAGCAGCCAACATGGTGAAGGTGTCATCCTGAGCGACAGCTTGCAGTCTTCGCCCAGGAATTGCACGCCGACGGCTGGAACCCCGCGCTGGAGGCCTGACGTTGCGCCAGCACCTCCGGCGCGATCAGTTCTGCCACGTCAGTCTCCCGTACCAGTCAGGGTGATTGGTTTCGGGCTCGCCCCAGGCTGGCTCTGCTGCGTAAAGTTGAGCTGGGTGCACTCATCAGCCTTCGAACTTCACTCCAAAACTCTCGCGCGCCATCGCTTTGTACCTTCCCTGGACGCTTGTCATCCTGAGGCGCCGTCGTTTGGCGCCGAAGGATCTATGGCACTCTGCTGCCAGCGCCGATACTCCCGACAACTCCATAAATCCGCCCCTGACGCTGTTGACGACCAGGTACATCAAAGACCAGCTATTCGGCCTGAGCGCTCCGGATCCCATGACGTTCACCGTTGCCCTCATGGTAGTGAGCGCGATGACGCTGTTCGCGGCATGGCTCCCCGCGCACCGAGCAAGCAGGGTCGACCCGATGGCGGCCCTCCGCTGTGATTAGGGAGAGTACCGAGCATCGTCAAGCGTCGGGATTGTGCGAGATATTGTGATGTTTCAACAGTATTGCGACGGTCATGGAAGGCCTGGGCCGCTGGCTGCTAGCGGATGTTCAGGTCAGCGTAGTGGGCGAAGCTGGAGAGCGCGACTTCGTCGTTGCCGGGTAGGTAGAAGCCAAACTTGCCCTGGCTGAGATTGGCGCCGGGCTGCGTCCAGCGATCCAGGACGGTCCAACTGTCACCGTGCTTGATCTGGTGGACGAGCTCCGTGGGGCTAACGCGGATGTGGAGCGTGCGGAAACTTTTCTTCTCTGTCGCCTTTATGGGGAACTATGATCTCGTCCGTCTTCTTTCCGTTGCGAATGACGGTGCGGTAGAAGTTATTGTCGTCCATTTGGAAGAGGACGTAGTTTTTGGGGTCGGTGTAGTTGAGCACCCACTGCAAGAGGTGACCCTTGGCAGGCATCGCGGAAAAAACAAAGGTGCCCGAGGCAGGAACGACTCCGTATAGGACGAAGTCTCCCCCTTTGCGAATGAAAGAATCTCTCTCACGCTTCCAGGCGCCGGGGTCATCCCACTTCGACATGCCGGTCGGGGCGAGAGACAAATCCAAAGTCTTGGATTGACCGGCGATGACTTCGAGCGTGGACGAGCGCGTAAACCCGTCGGCGGTTCGCGCGGTAAGAGTGTAGGTGCCGGGGGCAAGATTGAGCGGGACACCACTGCTTACGATTGTCAGAAGGTCCCCTTTCACGACTGCAACTCTGGCGTCGGCGGGCGCGAAGGTAATTTTCAATTCGCCGGGAGCGGCTTCCAGCGCGGCATCCGCAGCAGCGAGAGATATGGTTCCGCCCACCACGAAGTGTTTCTTGAACTGCCGGGGCTTGAATCGCTCTTTGCGCAGTTCGACGGTATGGTCTCCGGGATTGACGGTGGAGACGGAGAGCGTGCCATCGGGCTGAATGGTGCCGACGAGAGTTTGATCGACGAGAACCGTGGTTCCGGGAGCGCCGCCCTGGATGGTCAGCGAGGCCAGGCGAGGCTGCGGTTGCAGGTTGAAGACAAGCTGGCCTGCTCGCCCTTGCGAATGCGGATCTTTTGCTGGGGAGGATCCTGAAAGCCGCTCTTGGAGACTTGTACAACGTAGTCCTTGAGCTCGAGATTCGGCAGGCGCAACTGGCCGGCTTGAGTGAGTTGCCGTTGAAGTTTTCCGTTGAGAAAAACTCTTGCGTCGTCTTGACCGGCAACGACAAGGAGCGTGCCCAGGTTGTGACCGGACTCGGCGGGCGGCTGATCATCGAGCGTGGCTTTTCCGGCGGCGGTGTCGGAAGAAACGCGCGAAGCAGGCGGAGATGGTTCGGGAGTTGTTGGTGCGGGGGCGGTGGGTGCGGACGGCCGGAGCCGGGACTGTGGAACTGGGACGGCCGGGGCTGAGGCGGTGGGAGCGAGCTGGCGGGGCGTCTTCGCTACTGGCGGAGCGTAATGTTTTCGCGTGAAGAAGAAGATCGCTGCGACCAGGATGATCGCGGCGGCGGAGACGAGGATCAGCGTTGTGGAGTTCGACCTCGTGGGCTGTTTTGGCCGGGCTGATGTGGATGTGACTTTGGCCGCCGGTGCGGAAGGCTCGACGGCGGGAACGGTGGCGGGAGCTGGCGGCGGGAGCTGCGGCTTTGGCGGAGTGGTCGGGACTTTGCCCGGCGGCACAATGCTGGGCGGAGCTTTGCTGGGCGGGACAAGGCGGTCGTCGGAACGTTTGCGGGTGGGATTGGCTTGGGCGGAACCGTGCTCGCCGGAACCGTGCTCGGCGAAATCGGGCTCGGCAAAACCGGGCTTGGCGGAGCCTGGCTCGGCAGAGGCTGGCTGGTATCGGCGCGTGAAGCCTTCGGAGCGCTGGGGCGCGGGACGTGAAGAATTACGGTCGCGCCTTTGCTGCGCGGCGACGCGCCGGAACTCTCCTGGGGGACCAATCCCAAGCGGAGGAGCAGGGCATTGGCGATGGACAAGATTTCGCCATCCGTCCAATACTTGGCGGCCACCGCTTGTATGCGCTCGGCTAACGCTTGTTTTGCAGCAACGTCCGCGGCCCCATCGATTTCGCGCTGCAGGCGCCGCAGGTCTTCCAGGTCGCCGCGGCGGGCCTGGCGCCGCCGAGCGCCCTGGTCGCGCTGGATTGCATCCTGAATCTGAAGCAACTTGGGATCGTCGGGATGAACCGCCAATCCCTCTGCAATCCAAGCCAGGGCTGCGAATAGATCGCCGGAGGACTGCAGCTTGCGCGCTTGCGCAACCCAATCCTCCACCGAGCTTGTTTTTTTCTGGTCCACGATCAGGCCGAGGATCGTTTTGGCCGTGGGATGCGCAGGGTTCAAGGCGAGCGCCTGATTGGTCAGCGTCTCGGCTTCCAGCCAATCGGTTTCTACCATGGAATGCGCGTGCTCGACCAGGGCATTGGCCAGGATGGCGCGGGCGAGAGAATTGTTTTTATCCAGCTCGTAGGCTTTGCGCAACAACTGAATGGCTTCGGCGGACTTCCGCTGCGCGAACAGTTCCTGGCTTTCGGTGATAAGGCGGTCGGCTTCGGCATTGCGCTTGACGCCATCCTGGGCGAGCTTTTCCAGTTCGGACAGCTCCGCATCGTTGGGGAAATCGGCGGCTGTGCCTCGCAGCAAATCCAGGGCGCGAGCGTAGTCGCCCGAACGCAGACAGACGTTGATCTGCTCAACGATCTGCGTTTTGGATTCGGTGCCGGTTTGCTGGTCGCGTGTTTTCTCCAAGCGCTCTAACCTCGGTCAAATCTGGATGTCGACCGGATATGGCGCGCAGGATCTCGCAGTTCAGCGCGTCGTTATACAGTCCTCTCCCGGCTCCCCTCATGGGCTAGGTTAGTGGACAGAATCGGCGCGTGAAAGTTACTGACGTTACCTGAAAGGCCATTGCGCGACAGCGGGAATCCGCGATAAACCTGCGCGTTGCCCACCAATTATGGGAGCATGGGGAATGCCCCGGGCCTTGCCCGCGCGCCCAGCCCCGGCTATCCCCTCTTCTTCATGTTCATGGCCGCTCTAGGGGGGCCTCTATGTTCTCGCGGTCGTGCTAAGGGCGTATCTCACAGTGCGCCAGGAGCGGATGTCACCAGCCTCATTCCCAGACTGTTACGAAGTACAGGTGCAGAGGTTGGCGTCTTAACCGAGAGCAATATCTTGCCAAACCGACTTTGCTTTTGCGAAGCTTGTCTCCCGAAGGTTCTCAGGAGCTGCCGAGATGTTGATTGACCGGCAAGACGTTCTCTACGCCATCCGCTCCGCCCGCCGAACGCCGCTCCTCACCTTTGTCGTGGTGCTGGCTCTCTCTGTCGGCATCGGATTGAATGCGGGCGTTTTCGCCATCCTCAATTTCGTGTTCCTCAACCCTCCAACGAAGAAGGACCCGGCCAGTTTTGTCCAGATTTATCCTCGCTATCAAGGCTGGTCTACCGGACCAGCCATGGACTCTTCCTTCAATGCAGAGGACTACGACGCGATTCAATCCCAATCGCGCTCGCTCGCCGATGTGGCGGCATGGCAGACGATCCGCACCACGCTCGACGACGTACGTCGGCCAGGTGGTGAGTCGATGCTCGTCACCTGTAACTACTTCCGCGTTTTCGGAATCGATCGTCCTCTCATGGGACGTTTTTTCAATCCCGATGAGTGCGCTCCGGGAACCGCGGCGCAAATTGCCGTGCTCAGCGAGCATTTCTGGAGAAACTATTACGCGTCCGACCCGCTCATCATTGGGAAGGTCATCTATATCAGCCGCCAGCCACTGACAGTGGTCGGCATCGCCTCCGATCGCTCGGCGAACATGCTGTCCGGGGGTGCCTGGATACCTTACAGTCTGCAGCCCGCGTTCAATCATGGCAACAGCGCCTTCCATGATCCCAATTGGGCCTGGCTTACGGTTGCCGGGCGCCTGCGCCGCGGATACTCGCGCACCGATGCAACCGCGGAGTTGCAAACCATCATTCGCCGGCGCGACCGATCCTACTTTGAGCGGAAAGTGCTTACGCTGGACCGGAAGACCTCATTGGTGCTCACCGATGGATCGTTCATTCGCAATCCGGCAATGCAATCGGTAGCGATGATGCTCATGGCCCTGATTTTGGGACCGCTCGCCCTGGTGCTGCTGCTGGCGTGCACCAACGTGACCATGCTCTTCCTGTCACGCTCCATCACGCGCCGCGGAGAAATAGCGATCCGTCTTGCCCTCGGCGCCGGACGTGCGCGGCTCATCCGCATGCTCACGCTTGAGAGCTTCTTTACTGCTGCCGCCGCTGGCGTGGCGAGCATCTATCTGGCTGCCCGTTTTCCTTTTCTCCTCTTCTCAGCCATCGGTCCGGCCACGGCCGGGGCCGCATCCGCGATACGGCCGGACTGGAAGGTCTTTGGCTATCTTGCTGCTCTTGTACTCATTGCCACTGCGGCTTCTGCCCTCGCGCCGATGCGCGAGTCATTTCGATTCGATCTGGTCACTGCGCTCAAGGGGCGCGAAGGTTCGGCCACCATGCGCTCACAGACAACGAGCGCGCTGATCGTGGTGCAGCTTGCCATGAGCTTCGTGCTTCTTGCTGCCGCCGTTCTCTTCGCGCGCCTGCCTTTTTCGATCGTCAATACCGATCCGGGCTTTGAAACCCACAACACGATGACCGTTCCGCTTGATGTCGAGATTCCTCCCTACACGGAGGCTTCGGCACTGGCCTTCGAGCGCTCGATGGAGTCGCGCATCCTCCAGGTACCCGGAGTGCAGTCCCTGGCATGGGAGAGCCTCGCGCCATTCACGGGAGCGCCCCTCAGCGAGGTTCGTCTCGACACACAGAGCCGGGGGCAGGGACGTCCCGCATCCATCGACAATGTGTCGCTGGAGTTCTTTTCCACCTTTGGCATCTCCCTAATGCATGGCCGGTCATTCCTGCGCTCCGACGTCTCCGCTAACAACGGTACCCCGGTCGCCATCGTCTCCCAGGCATTTGCGAAAGCATTCTGGGCCGATCGCGACCCTGTCGGCAAAATCGTCGTCACACCGGATGACAGGCGTCTGGTCGTGATTGGGGTAGCCGCCGACACCCGCTCGGAACGCTTCAGTATCCTCGACGGGCCCAGGCTTTATACGTTGCGCAATGAGCAAGCGCTCGATGGCCAGCTCTTCGTGCGGTTCAGCGGCAGCGCCACGCCTGTGGCTGCGTCCATCGAACAGATCGTTAAGAGCCTGGATGCGACACAAGAGGGCACTCCTTCCACTATCTGGGAGTTCCTTGAAAGCAACGCCTCGGACATGCGCTCCCTGGCTAAGATCATCCTCTTCATGGCCAGCATCGCCGTACTCCTGGCCATTACCGGCGTCTATAGCGTGCTCACCTTCGCCATCAGCCAGCGCACGCGCGAGTTCGGCATTCAGATGACGCTGGGAGCGACCCGCCAGTCGATCTTCCGCTCAGTGATGAAAAGAGGTCTTCGCCAGATCGCCCTCGGCGTTCTCCTCGGACTGGTAATGGCCATGCCGGCCGCATGGGCTTGGATGCGTCTCACAAAGAATTCATGGATGCCTATCGATAGTCTTGACCCATCGTTGTACAGCATCGCGGCGCTGATCCTGCTCGTGGTCTCCCTGTCCGCCATGTGTCTCCCGGCGCTCCGGGCAACGCAGGTCGACCCCATACAGGCGTTGCGCAACGAATAGACGGAGGGGACTGGCGCACCCGTCGAACGACCACGACATGGGCTGCCCGACAAGGACCAGGCTTGCGGCTTCGTGTCTTCCACCGATTTCCACAGCCAAAATCGTACTTCGTGTGACGGACAACCTTTACTGAGAATTACGAGAAGCCCACAATGGTTCCGTGCGCGAGAACTCCCTCAACGCGGCGAACCAACCGGCTTCACCGGTCTGCCACCTAGATCTGACTGAGAACCTCTCGCTGCGAACCGACCACGCCCTAAGTCCTTATCTTGGAATATTTTGCCGCCAAAGCGCCCAGCCGTCCGAGCGCAACTGCAACAAAATCAATATTTTACGTAGAGCAGCCCAGAACAGAGGCCCAAAACTAGACGCTAACTCCTTATTATCCAGGATTTTGCGTGTAAGTCCTTCCGGCTCAAGATTTTGCCGGGAAAGCCGCCGGTCCGGCAGCCATAACCTCAATGAATTGAATATTTTACGAAATCGCGAAGAAAAAAACTGGAAGGGCTCTCTCCTACGATTTCTCCCCCACCGCTTCCTTCAGCTCCCGCTCACGGAACTTCTGGACTTCGTCCGCCATGGCGTACTTCAGCTCTTCGATCCCTTTGCCCGTCACCGCGGAGATCTCGTAGAGCTTCAGCTTGTGTTTCTTGCAATAGCGCTTGAGCGCGGCCAGCTTGTCTTTGTTGACGGCATCGATCTTCGACGCGGCCATGATCATCGGCTTGTCTTGGAGATGGGCTCCGAAGCTCCACAGCTCGGCCAGGATCACTTCGACGTCCTTGGCCACATCGGGCCGGCCGCTGGAATCGGAGACGTCGACCAGATGCACCAGCAGGCGCGTGCGCTCAATGTGCCGCAGGAACTGCGTGCCCAGTCCGGCGCCGGTGTGCGCGCCTTCGATCAGTCCAGGAATGTCGGCGACCACAAAACTGACTTCACTCTTGGCGTCGCCCACCGCGACCACACCCAGGTTGGGCTCGAGCGTGGTGAATGGATAGTCCGCAATCTTGGGCCGCGCCGCCGAGATGCGCGAGATCAGCGTCGACTTGCCCACATTCGGATATCCCACGAGCCCCACATCGGCCAGCAGCTTGAGTTCGAGCCGGTACACATGCTCTTCGCCCGGACGCCCCTCTTCATGCTCGCGCGGGGCTTGATGTACCGAGGTGGCAAAGCGCGCGTTGCCGCGTCCGCCGCGGCCGCCGCGGGCAACGACGAAGCTCTGGTCGGGTTGCGTGAACTCGAAAAGCTTGTCGCCGGTTTCGTCGTCGAACACAATCGTCCCGACCGGAACTTTCAGAATGATGCCTTCGCCGTCGCGCCCGGTCTTGTTCGAACCTTCGCCGTGACGTCCGCGCTGCGCAGTGTGCTCGGGATTGAAGCGGAAGTGCACGAGCGTGTTGTGGCGCTCGCTGGATTCCATAGATGATGTCGCCGCCCTTGCCGCCGTCGCCGCCCGAAGGTCCGCCGCGCGGGACGAACTTCTCGCGCCGGAAGGCCATGCAGCCGTTGCCGCCGTCGCCGGCCTTGACCTTGATTTTCGCCTCATCAATAAACATGCAGTGGTTGCTCGTACCTTCGTGGACCTTAGTGTCCTTCGTGGTGATCGCGTTTCGGATTTACCACGAAGGACACGAAGGATCACGAAGGGAAACTTCAAAAACCAAAAAGCCTCGTCCCGAAGGCGAGGCTGTGTGGCGCGGACCTGTCCTGAGCGAAGCCGGAGGAGTTGCCGCCCCGCGAACCTTCCGACAGCGAGGCGCTACTCGACTTCGACGGGCTCGACCATCACGAACTTGCCCATCGAGCCCTTGTTCAGGAACTTGATGCGTCCGGTGATCTTGGCGAAGAGGGTGTCGTCTTTGCCGCGGCCGACGTTCAGGCCCGGCTTCACGCGCGTGCCGCGCTGGCGCACGATGATGGTGCCGCCGGGCACGAGCTGCCCGCCGAATGCCTTGAATCCAAGCCGCTGCGCGTTTGAATCGCGGCCGTTTCGTGATGTTCCTTGCCCTTTTTTATGTGCCATAAGACTGTCCTCAGAGCGAGGGCAAGATGCCCTCGCGACAGCCGGCGGACGACGCCGGCGCTACGTTATCTTTTACTTCTTCTTCGGCGGCGACTTCTTGGCCGCCTTCTTCGGTGCGGCCTTCTTCTTGGCCGAAGTCTTCTTCGCGGCCGCGTGCTGCTTCCGGAGCTTCTTCAGCCGGCTTCACCTTCTTCGGCTTCGCTACCTTCTTGGGCAGCTCGGGAGCCTTGAAGCTCTGGCCGCCGAAAGCGATCTCAGAGATGCGGACTGCAGTGTAAGACTGCCGGTGTCCGCGCAGCTTTTTGTATTGCTTCTTGCGCTTGTAATGGAACACCAGGATCTTCGCGCCGCGGCCTTCTTCTACGACTTGGCCGACTACGCGCGCATCCGACTGCTGGCCGATCTGGCCCGCTTCGCCGGAAACCGCCAGCACGGGGAACTCCACCACACCGTCAGTGCCGGTGCCGACTTTCTCCACTCGAATCACGTCTCCGGGCGCCACCCGGTACTGCTTTCCACCGGCGCGGATGACCGCGTACATACGCCTGCCTCCAAGAATGTCGTTGAAATTCAGCCCGTAAATGGAACTGGATTAACGGATCGTATCCACGGAACCCCAGGGCGCACACGGGCGCAACCAAGGGGCCTGCTGATTTCCTGTGCTTGCTGTTTTTCCGCCGCGGCGCTTCAGCAGCCGAGACAAGCGTCCCCAGAACGGGTCGGCCAGTACAGGCAAACTTCACTATTCTAACGTGCGCTGTGGAAATCGGTCAAACTGAATCGGGTGCGGGTGACCCCGCTTGCCGCGTGTGGTGCTCCGTCGCTTTGCTGTTTTGCCATGGCTGTGCGAGAATTCCGCCGGATTCCTCGGAGGAGCCCCCAAATGCTTAAGCGCTTCTTAACCGTTTCGCTGTGCCTGCTCGCCGTGACTCTGTCTGGTTTCGCTCAAACGAAGAAGTCGACTATGAAGAAGGCCGCCGCTGGGCCCAGTCCTGACAAAGCTGCGCTGCAGAAAGTATGGGACGGCTGGTCGACTCTCGACCCGGCCAATGTCGCCAAGTACTACGCGACTGGCCCGCGTACTTTCTTCGACATCGCGCCGCTCAAGTACAACAGCTGGGATGAGTATGAGAAGGGCGTGAAGGGAGTTCTCGCCGGCTACAAGAGTGCGAAGTTCACAGTGAATGATGATGCGGCCATCCATCCGGAGGGAGATCTGGTCTGGGCAACGGCGACGGTGGCGGAACAGATGACGACCAAGGCCGGAAAAGTGGAGATGGGAAACTTCCGCTGGACGGTGATCTTTGAAAACGAAGACGGCAAGTGGCTGATCGTCCACGAACACGTGTCTGCGCCGCTGCAGTAAGAACTTGGCCACGGATTATCACGGATTCTCACGGATCAATCTCAAAATCCTGGGTCTTAGGTCTTGGGATCTAGTTCTTCGGTTTGATCCGTGAAGATCCGTGGGATGCGTGGCCGTCTTTGTTGTTCAATACGACTTCCAGAAGAAGTACACCGTCATGCCCGCGCCTACCAGCACGACAAACATCCGGATCCACTTCTGCGGCATCTTCAGCGCGTAGTGCGCGCCCAGGTAGCCTCCGACAATTCCGCCGATGATCATCACGATGCCGTGTTTCCAGTACACGGCACGGGCGACGACGAACGTCACCACGGCGACACCGTTGATCACAAATCCGAGCACGCTCTTCAGCGCATTCATGGCGTGGATGTCGGTCATGCCCAGCGCGGCCAGCATGGCGAGCATCACAATGCCCATGCCGCCGCCGAAGTAGCCTCCGTAGACGGCGACGCAGAACTGAAACAGACGTGGTCGCCGGCGAGCGCAGCCGTGGAAGCCTCGTGCTCGATGACTGACTTACGGCCGCCGGCGATCTTCTTGCCGAAGGCGAAGAGAAGAGTCGCGCCCAGCGTCAGCCAGGGCAGGACGCGCATGAAGGTGTGGGCCGGCGTCTTCAGTAGCAGGAAAGCACCCGCCAGACCGCCGATCAGACTCGCAGTCAGTAACGGAATCATGACGCGCCGGGGAACATCAAGCCGATTGCGGTAGGCGCCTCCGCTGGCCGCGGCTCCAGTCCACAGCGCGATCGTGTTCGTGGCATTGGCAGGGATTGGGGGCACGCCGGTGAACAGAAGCGCTGGAAACGCGATGAAGCTGCCGCCGCCCGCGACGGAATTCAGCGCTCCGCCAAGCGCTCCGGCGAAAAAGAGGAAGACGATGGTTTCCAGGGTCAAGCAGTTAGGTGTACCAGAAACCGCGCCGGGCCGCCAACGGACATAACCTTTCGCGATCTGCTTCGTCTGATGGTGTGAGCCAGGAACATGAACCGACTTCTGAGCGTACTTCTCTTCTCACTGCTATGCGGGGTGATGCTGGCGCAATCCACCACAGCAGCGCCGCCGAATCCGTGCGCGGCCGCGCAACAGAAACAACTGGATTTCTGGCTGGGCGAGTGGGATGCGACCTGGCCCGGGCAAAACGGCAGCCCGGCGGGGCACGGCACGAACAGCATCACGCGCGTTCTCGATGGGTGCGTTGTGCAGGAGAGTTTTGTTGGGCAGGGCACTCCACCCTTCCGCGGCACGAGTATTTCCATCTTCGACCTGAAGGCGGGCAAGTGGAAGCAGACGTGGGTCGACAATCAAGGCTCGTATCTCGACTTCACCGGCGAATTCAAGGACGGCCAGATGGTCCTGCAGCGCGAAGCCACGGGGCCGAATGGCGCGAAATTCCTGCAACGCATGGTCTGGAAGAATATTGCCGCCAGCGAATTCGACTGGAGTTGGGAAGCCTCGCATGACGACGGCAAAACCTGGCAAGTGCAATGGCCCATCCACTACAAGCGCAAGAACTGACATCCCTCGAACCTCCGGATTACCTTTGTAATTGCAGGTAATCGCCGATTTCTTGCCGAAACATCCATTCTGCAGCAGGGTTAATACCCAGTGAGATGGTGGGGGACTTTCCTATGCGGAATCGTCTTGTGAACTTTGTTGCTCTCTTAATGTGCGGCACCGTGTGCAGCGTCGCCTGGGGACAAACACCGAGCACTCCGTCGAGCGGCGCGCAGTCCGGGCAGCAGTCCATGCCGGGCATGGACATGTCCGGTCACGACATGTCAAACATGCAGATGAAAGACATGCCTGCGGGCGGCGAGAAAGAGGCTGACAGCGACACCAGCGCTCACGTTATGAAGTCCATGGAGGGACACATGGACATGGGGCCGCACATGAAGATGACCGCCTTGCGTCAGCCCAAAGAAGGGGATGCGAAGCGTGCAGAGAAAGTCGCGGAGGAAGCGCGCACGGCTTCAGAAAAATATACGGACTATCACCAGGCGCTGGCCGACGGTTACAAGATTTTTCATCCGGAAGTTCCGCAGAAGATGTATCACTTCACGAATTACGGCTATGCGATGGAAGCGGCCTTCCGTTTCAATCCCGAGCATCCCGACGTCGTTGCTCTATGAAAAGCACGGAGACGACTACAAGCTGATCGGAGTGATGTACACCGCGCCCAAGCGGTTCACGGAAGAGCAACTCGACGAGCGCATCCCGCTCAGCGTGGCGCAGTGGCACGAGCATGTGAACTTCTGCGCTCCGCCCGCGGACAAGAGAAAAGAAATGCTGGCGGCGCATCCGCAGTTTGGTTTGCGGGGATCGATCACCACGCAGGAAGCCTGCGACGCGGCCGGCGGAACCTTTCATCCTGTGATCTTCAACTGGATGGTGCACGTCTACCCGTTCGAGAAAGATCAGGCGAATGTCTGGTCGGTGGAGCGGCAGCACGGGGACGCGAACTGACGCAGGTAACGCCGGCGCTTCGACACGCGGTCCGGAATTGAATCATCGTTCTTGCTCGTGGTTAGACGCGGGCGAGGGCGCCCGCGCCACATAAGGCTCGCGACGCAAGGCGCGCTCACAAAACACATGCCTGATGTTCCCTTTTTCGTGGTGAATCCGCAATGAAATCGCAGCCATTCCTTGCTACCGGAACGAGGTGGCAATCGTCCAAGAAAGTACGAAGAGATTCGCAGCCGAAGGGAACTTCGACAGGGGCGAATTCGTAACAACTCAGAGTGGGGAAAACCGGCGCAGAGGTGACGCTGGTCGGAACTGATTTGATATTTGCGGGGTCTGGGGATTCTCTCACACTCGGTTTGGCGGCCCAGGTGAGAAAACCCCCATCGCGGCAGAACAGGCTTGTGACCTGTTTGCACAACCCCGGCGGCAGCATTCTATGCGATTCGTGGGGAAACACAAGTGTTTTCTCGCGCTGTTCGCGAACCGGGCCGCCCCAACCGCTTCCCGACGTGTCTTCGGGAAAGAAAAAGGAGCAGCTATGAAGTTCGCGACAGTTTCAAAGAGTCTGGTCATGGGGTTGGCTGTGCTGCTGGCCTCGAGCGCGTTCGCAGCCACAAAAGCCAGCTTGACGTTGCAGAATCCCACGACGATCAACGGAACCAAACTCAAAGCCGGCGACTACCGGCTCGAGTGGGACGGCAGCGGCCCCAACGTGGAAGTCAGCATCACGCAAGGCAAGAAAGTACTCGCCAAAGTACCCGCGAAGGTCGTGGATCTGAGCTCGCCGGCGCACGACAACGCAGCCGTCGTGAGGCACAATGATGACGGAACCAGCACTCTGGCCGGCGCTCGCTTTGAAGGCAAGAAGTTCGCGCTCGAACTCGGCGACGCGAGCGAGGGCATGCAACCCGGGTCGAGCAAGTAATATCGCTGTCCGCGACATCAAAGGGAGCACTGGCGTGCTCCCTTGTTCTTTCCTGTGCCTGATTCCTAGTTCGCCGACGCCAGCACATCGTCGTAGTAGTTGATCAGTGCCCGCTTGGGCTTCTCTTTCAATCCCTTGAGAGGCATCTTTTGCTCGAAGGTGCTGTTCCCGGTAAGGTGCGCTCTTCCCAGGAGGTACATGCCGTTCGGCAATTCCAAGTAGATGGGCACCAGCATCCGGAAACTGTCATTCACGTTCGACTGTGACAGCTTGATGCTCATCACCACATCTCCGTCGGCTCCCGTGTCAAAGGTTGCGTTCGTCTGGTAGGACGGTAGCTGGGTTCCATAGACGTACTCGTTGAAGAACCAGTCCATCTTGTGGTTGCCCTCCAGGTCCATGTCCTGGGTCATGTGTTTTTCCACGATGGCTTTGAAATCTTCGGTGGTGGCGGCTTTGCCGCGGTAGGTGGTGACGAAATCCTGCATCGTCTCCTTGAAGCGCTGGTCGCGCGTACGGGGATCTTGCATCATCATGCGGATCATGTGGAGGATGTACGCGCCCTTGGGATAGATCAGCCGGCGGGTCGTATCGAATCCGGTGCGGGAGTTGCTGGTGCGGTAGCCCATGGTCAGCGGTCCGGCATCGATGGCTCGGAAACCCTGCGCGTCGCGCTCCAGCAGGAGTTCGCGCTCATCGTTCCAGAAGGTGATGAACTTTTTCGGATTCTTCTCGATCATGCTCAAGTAGAGAGAAGCGGACATGTCGGCGAAGCCTTCGCTCATCCACTGATCGCGATAGGAACTGAAGCCAACCGTGTGTCCCCACCACTGGTGCGCCACTTCGTGGGGAGTCACAACTTTCCAGTATCCCCGGTCACCCCAGTCCATCCCAAGTTGATGGCGAACCGTGGTGTCGAAGTAGTAGCAGATGGGAATCCAAACCAGTTCCGGCCACGATTGGCCGAAATTGCACGCGCTCTGCTGCGTAAGTTGCAGATGTTTGAACAACGAAGGGCCAAAGTAGTCGCTGTAGAGTTGCACGGCGAGTTCACCTTCGGCGAGAGATTTCTTGTTGAGGGTGGTGGTGCTCATCGAACCCAGAGCGACTTCCGAAGTGTGCGATCCCATGGTCGGAAGGTCATCGCCACTAGCATCGTGCTGCAGGTTCTGCACCCAGTTGGGCGACTCCTGATTGGCGTACGATTGCACGACATATTCCAGCTTATCGAGCTTTCCCTCTTCAACCTTGAATTTGCCGAAGCTGAACCCGGCCACCGTTTGTGGCGCTTCACTCTTCCACACGGTCACGTTCTGCCCGCCATCGTTATTGTCGCTGACGCGTGCGCCCGTGGCCGCGATCTGCATCCCTTTGGGAATACGGAAGGTCATGTCATAGCTGGTGTACTCCCCGAGGCCGCCACCGGGATTATTCGGATACCAGTTCATCCGGGCGACGGGAAAGTAGTTGCCACCGCCTTCGTTGGTAACCGCTTCCTTGCCTTCGTATTCGGTTGTAATCGTGAACGGCTCACCGGCAGCCAGCGCCTTGGGAAGGATCACGGCGAATTGGGAATCGTCGTTCTTGTCTTCCTGAATGAACGGCAACGGCTGGCCATCGGCGGCGGTCACTTTGCGCACCCTGAGAGTGCGGAACAGGTTCAGGGGCACTACCCGCACGCCGTTGAGCTCCGCGGTGAATGTGGTCTTGGATTTACCAATCAGGTTGGCATTCTTCTCCAGCGTAGTCTCCAGTTGCTGATGGTCGATGCGGATCGGCTGTCCGATCGTGCTCTTCTTGTGCTCGCCGGACATGGGGAATGAAGCCCAGTCTCCATACTTGCTGTCGTCGTAGGTCATGAAATCGACCTGATCGTGTTCTTCGTGCGGGTCGATCGTATAAAGTTCCTGGCCGTTGTAGTGCTTGCCGTGGATGAAGGCGACGAACAGGCCGCCAGGCTCGGAACTGAGGACATCTTCCAGAATCCGGGAGTCGAGATTCTCCTTGAGCTTGTGCCGGGTGGTGTGCTGACTGTCTTTCAGCAGCCCGGCGTCGCAACCGGACGCGCCTGCGGTGCCAGCCTTCTTGATGTCGTCATACGTCGAATCGGTGAACCGCAACACCATCGAACTGAAGTTCTCGTTGAACTCGTCTTCCTTGGTCAGGAGCTTCAGCATGCTCTGTTCCGACGCGGGCGGATTGAGGACGAAATTTCCGTCCCCGGTGAAGACCGCTCCCGTGACCTTGCCCGCCACCGGAGCCACAAAGCACACCGTGCCGGAACGTAAGTGGAATGTCCCTGCTTCGCGCTTCAGTTCAAGATTGCTGACGCTCACGGCTTCGCCGCCTAGCGTCAGGTTGCGCAGGGCCTGGTAGGTCGGATCGGAGTTTGGTCCCTGCGCGGCGGCGTTTTGCGCTCGGGCGATGTTACAGACAAGAATTATCGTCAGCAGTGTGAACAGGGCAAGCGCCCCAGCCAGAGACACTCGTACGGCTGTGCGCAGAGTGCGGACAAGAAACAGCATGAAGCCTCCCGGGGGGAAGGAAAGCGTAATTATCGGCAGTTTCGGCGAAAATGCAAGGGCTGGGATCACAACCGGCAAGGGCGCCCTACCGTTCAAATTCGGATCTGCAGAGGGTGGCCTACTGACCGGCCACCTTCTCCAACTCGGCGTTCAGATGGATGCTGCTGCCGCCGCTGACCTTCATTTTCCGCTCCCAGGCGCTGAAGCCAGCCTTCTTCACGGTGATGGTGTGCTCACCCTCGGGCACTTGCACATCGGAGGGAGTGTTACCCACGAAGCTGCCATCGAGTTCGATGTCGGCGCCGGAGGGGTTCGATTCCATCTGCAGCTTCGCTGATGTGGAAACAGCTACGGCGCCAGCGGTGTCGACCGCCGCTGCCTGCGTGGCAGAAGCGGGCTGGAACTTCGCGAGATCCATCTTGATGTCGCCGCTCACATAAGCGGTGACCTCCGTGCCTTTCGGGATGCTGATGTCTTTGCCGTGCATGAAGAGAAAGAATGGCGCGGCCGGAAAGAAGACGATGCTCGTGGCCACCATGCCGCCAACCATCGCTCCAGTGTGGCCGCCGCCATTCATGTCTTTGACAGCCCGCAGCGGCGCCCTGTCGCTGTTCACCAGCTTGACGTAGTCGATGTTGATATCCAGCTTTCCGCCGCGCGCCATCCGGCGTTTCGCTTGTGCTTCGGTGACGGTGGCGAACGCGAGCGAACCCCTGGCAATCACGAGAGTGCCGTTGACGGTGATGTCGTCGATCACGTCAAAATCGATGGTATCTCCTGTGTGAGCCTCGGCCGAGGAGATGGTCCGGTTGAGCCGGATCCTCACCGGCGTTCCATCTTCGAGTACGAATCCTTTGGCCGACGTGAAGCTTGTTGGCGTTGCGGGCTGTTCCGCAGCGGGTGGTTGAGTGGTCGGAGCGGTAGAACTTTGCGTCGGCTTGTCTTGGCCAACGGCGGTAAGAGGAATCAGGACCAGCCAGAGTGACCAGCGTAGAAGTGTCTTCAAGAGGAGTCTCCCGTAGGAAGCGGTTTGGGATGAGGCCAAGGAACTAATAATTGTGCAGTTCCGATTGTGATCCAGCAGTGATTGGGCGCACAAGAAGAGGGAGGGCCCCCCGGGCCTTGGACGCCCCAGAACCGCATCAGGGCACGCCTTTCAGGCGTACCTCAAACGCGCTCGAAAAGGGAAATCGGCTTTATAGCCGCTGCGTCATCGTTCCGGCGCAAGCTCAGCGGCTAAAGCCGGACCAATTTGCGGCTCCCTTCGGCACGGCTTGAAGCCGTGCCCTGATACGGACCTTCAAAAACTACGCCGTCTCGTCCCGCATCGGGAGCGGCGAACAACGGGGAGCCCTTCGCAGCCAGGGCGTGTACGCTTTCAGGGGTTTGTATCAGGGTACGCCTTTCAGGCGTACCTCAAACGCGCTCGAAAAGGGAAATCGGCTTTATAGCCGCTGCGTTATCGTTCCGGCCCAGGCGCAGCGGCTAAAGCCGGACCAATTTGCGGCTTCCTTCGGCACGGCTTGAAGCCGTGCCCTGATACGGACCTTCAAAAACTACCCGCCGTCTCGTCCCGCATCGGGAGCGGCGAACAACGGGGAGCCCTTCGCAGCCAGGGCGTGTACGCTTTCAGGGGTTTGTATCAGGGTACGCCTTCAGGCGTACCTCAAACGCGCTCGAAAAGGGAAATCGGCTTTAGCCGCTGGTTATCGTTCCGGCCCAGGCGCAGCGGCTAAAGCCGGACCAATTTGCGGCTCCCTTCGGCACGGCTTGAAGCCGTGCCCTGATACGGATCGCGAGAACCTACACACCGTCTCGTGCCGCTTCGGGAACTGCGAACAATAATGTGCTCGTCCCGTGATCCACGTCACATCGAATTCATTCCCTCGCGGCGTAAAGGTTGGTATTGGGCACGCCTTGCGGTCGTGCCATAGCCTCGAAGTAGAGATCCGGCTTTAGCACCACCTATGTCTATCCCTATTCGTCACTCCGATCCCTCGCACGCCGTTGCCGGCGCTCGTACCTTCTTCGTCACTTCGTCGATTTCCAGGAAGCGAAATCTCTTGCAATCGGATCGCTCCGCGGGACTGTTTGTGCACGTCGTTTACGAATATCGCGCGCAAGGCAAATTCAGGTTGCACGAGTTCGTCGTCATGCCTGACCACTTCCATCTTCTGCTGACGGTGGGTTGTGATTTGACCATCGAGCGAGCGATGCAGTTCATCAAAGGCGGGTTTGCGTTTCGAGCGGGACGGGAGCTTGGATTCAGCGCTCCGGTTTGGCAGAAAGGATTCTCAGAAATCCGGGTTCTTGACGCTGACGCGTTTCAACGAGTGGGCGAATACATTCGCAACAATCCAGTCACTCGGGGCCTCGTTTCCGACGCAGCGGAGTTTCTCTATTCATCGGCTCACGTTGGATTTGAACTGGATCCACGGCCGCAGGGGCTAAAGCCCGTCGATTTTGTCGGCTTCGGCGGCATCGCTAAAGCGATGGCCTGATACGAATCCCGCTCTGGCGGCATCGCTAAAGCCCTGATACAAATCCCTGGCACCAACTCCTGAGACGCATTCCTGAGAACGACTTCAGTACTTCGGCACCTTGGGATCCACGCGATCGGACCAGGCAGTAATTCCTCCCGCCAGGTTGTGCACTTTCTTGAATCCGGCTTGCTGCAGAAAGGCGACGGCCTTGGCGCTGCGTCCGCCCATTTTGCAGTGGACGACGATTTCGCGGCTCGAATCCAGTTCACTGACGCGTTTCGGCAGATCGTTCAGCGGGATCAGATATCCGCCGATGTTGCAGATCTGGTATTCATGGGGCTCGCGCACGTCGAGCACGAACAGGTCGTCTTTCGCGTCCAGACGGCGCTTCAAATCTTCGACTTGAATCTCAGGGACTCCGCTGCTCACAGGCTTTTCCTCCCCACGAATGCCACAAAACTCGTTGTAGTCTATCAGCTTCGTGACCGTGGGATGGGTGCCGCATACCGGGCAATCCGGATTCTTGCGCAGCTTGAGCTCGCGGAACTTCATGCCCAGCGCGTCGATCAGCAGCAGGCGACCGATCAGGGGGTCGCCAATGCCGAGAATCAGCTTGATAACTTCGGTAGCTTGCATCACGCCGACGAGTCCGGGAAGAATGCCGAGTACGCCGCCCTCCGCACAGGAGGGAACCAGTCCCGGCGGTGGCGGCTCGGGATACAGGCAGCGGTAGCACGGTCCATCTTTCGTGGCAAAGACGCTGGCTTGGCCTTCAAAGCGGAAGATCGATCCGTAGACGTTGGGTTTGCCAGTCAGCACGCAGGCGTCGTTCACCAGATAGCGCGTGGGAAAGTTGTCGGTGCCGTCGGCGATGATGTCGAAGTCGCGAAACAGTTCCATCGCGTTGACGCTGGTCAGGCGGGTGTCGAAGGTCTTTAGATTGAGAAAAGGATTGATCCCTTTCAGCTTGTCGGCGGCGGAATCGAGCTTCTTGCGGCCCACGTCGGCGGTCGAGTGAATGATTTGGCGCTGCAGGTTGGTGTAGTCCACCACATCGAAGTCGACGAGACCCAGCGTGCCGATGCCCGCCGCTGCGAGATAGAGCGCCAGCGGCGATCCCAGCCCGCCGGTGCCGATGCACAGCACGCGCGCCGCCTTTAGTTTCTGCTGCCCTTCCATGCCGACCTCGGGCATGATCAGGTGGCGCGAGTAGCGCAGGATTTCGTCCTTATTGAGGGTTACGGGAAGTTCGGTGGTGGTGGCCATAGTGTCCTCGGTTGAATTTCCTTCGTGTACTTCGTGCCCTTGGTGGTTAAGGCTTTTCCTTGTCGAATCCATTAATTCAAAAAGTTCGCTGGAATGGAATCGACGGCCGCGCGAATGCGGGCTAACAACAGGAAGGGCAACAGCAACAACAGCGCATTGTAGCGACAGGATTCAAATCAGAAATTCCCAGTCAGGCAGCGCCTCCGGCGATGGAAGGCACGATGGAAATGTTATCACCTTCCTTCAGCGCGGTGGCTTCTTTCTGCATGTAGCGGATGTCCTCGTCGTTGACGTAGAGGTTGACGAAGGCGCGGAGTTTGCCGTCCTCGGTATAGAGGTGCTTCTTCAGGTCCGGGTGCTGGGCCACCAGCGTGTTCATGGCTTCGCCGACGGTCGCGCCTTGTACTTCTACTGAGGCTTGCTTGCCCACATACTGCCGCAAGGGCGTAGGAATGTGAATTTTGCTCATAGATGTACTGTAAGAGATGCGGCAGGTGCGCGGCAAGATTCAGGGAACCCCCCGAGTTCGCCCGTCGCATGCAAATCCTCGACGCCCCGCTGGCCCGAGAGCAGCGGGACGTCGGAAGGATCCCTGCACTGATCCTGCCTCGATTCTGCGAATTCCCCAGCCCGCACTCAGTGACCCGAGGTTCCCTGTTTGGAGAAGCGCCGTTTTCCGATGCTGCTAGTGGCGACGATTCCCTGGGCTCCGCCTGCGCTGGTGACGACGGTGTCGATTTCTGCTCCTCCGTCTACTACGACGAAGTTCGCGGTGATCGGCGGCCGGCCGTCGGTGAAGTTGATGGTGAAAGTACCCGTGCAATCAGAGTTGACCGTGTAAGTTCCGGTCGCGGGGGTGTGCGTGAAGTCCGAGACCACCTCTCCAGCAATGGTGATCGTGTCGATCTGAGACAACGCACCGACTCCGTCAAATTGGGTCATGGCCACACCAACCTGTTGGCCGGTGTAACCCGCGCCACCTAGTTTTGTGCCCTGGACGTTGAATCCATAGTTCCCAGTAATGAGTTTGTTGTTGCAGGCGGGAGAATTGCTCTGTGCGGACCCCAGGGCGGAAGCTCCCAAAGTGAACGCCAGGCAAGCGACGAAGCGTACAGCAAATTTACGGTCCATATGCACCTCAGTTTGGAATTTCATCTGGCTGCGTTTTCGGCAGCAAGTGGATTGCATAGTGCTCCCAGTAGGTGGCGGCGCACAATGGAGAGCATCTGTAGAACTTGTTGATTCGAGATGAACCTGCAACCTCAAGGCAGGACAGGGCTTCCCGGGCGATTCACCGAATCGCCGCCGGGGTAAAATGGCTCGCAATCCAAGACATGCCAGATGCCTGGATCGAAACCAGCCATCTTGGGCGGAAAATGCTGAAGTTTCACAATTACGAACTGGATCAACGCGCTTACGAATTGCGGCGTGGAGGACGGGTGCTCAAACTCGAGCGCATCCCCATGGATTTGCTCTGCCTTCTGGCCGGGAATGCCGGGCAACTGGTGAGCCGAGAAACGATTATCGAGAAGCTTTGGGGCAAAGGCGTTTTTCTCGATACGGACAACGGCATCAACACGGCGATCCGCAAGATTCGGCAAACGCTGCGTGACGATCCCCGCAATCCCCGATTTGTCCAAACCGTGCCGGGGAAGGGTTACCGATTTGCCGCCGCGGTAACCGAGGCCAGCGCCGTCCACAAAGGCGTAGAGCCCAGCAGGGATGGGCGATCAGTCATGCTCGCCGTCCTTCCTTTTGAGAACCTGAGCAATGACGTGGAACAGGAGTACTTCAGCGACGGACTGACCGAGGAAACCATCGCGCATCTGGGACAACTCGATCCCCAGAGCATGGGAGTGATCGCCCGTACGTCGTCCATGGTTTACAAACGAGCCACCAAAACGATCGCCGAGATCGGGCAAGAATTGGGAGTGAACTATGTTCTCGAGGGCAGCGTGCGGCGGGAAAAGGGCCGGGTCCGGATTACGGCACAGTTGATTCGGGTGGCCGACCAGACGCATGTGTGGGCGGAAAGCTATGACCGCGAGATCGAGAGCGTGTTGGGCGTGCAGACCGAACTCGGAAACTCAATCGCGCAAAAAGTGAAGCTCAAGATAAGCGGGAAGGAAAAGTTTCAATCCTCCGCAAGGACGGAGCAGAATCCGGCAGCTCATGACGCCTACCTTCGCGGACGCTATCACTGGGCCAAGAGGACGCTGGCAGAGACGCGCAGAGCGATCGAATACTTCGGCAAGGCGACCGACTTGGATCCCACTTATGCGCTAGCCTACGCCGGATTAGCCGACTGCTACATCACGCTGCCGATTACGAGCGACCTGCGGCCCAAGGAATGTTTCCCGAAGGCCAGAGCGGCGGCGGAGCGGGCGCTCGAGTTCGATGGAAATCTGGCAGAAGCTTACACCTCCCTGGGGACCATCCGATTCTGGTTTGACTGGGACTGGGGGGAGCGGAGGAATATTACCAGCGGGCGCTGAGCATCAATTGCAATTACGTACTCGCACGGCTCTACCGGGCGCATTGTCTTTCGAATGCGGCCCGGCACGAAGAAGCTCTGACTGAAATCAAGCGCGCGGTTAAGCTCGATCCGCTGTCTCCGATTCTCAGTACCCTGCTTGCAGAATTTCTCTACCACGCCCGGCGCTATGACGAGTCCGTGGCCGAATTCCAGAATGCCGTCGAACTTGCGCCCAATTTCTGGGTGGCGCGCCTGAACTTCGCCAAGGTCTACGAGCAAATCGGCGAGCCCGGACGGGCGATTGCAGAGTTGGAAGTCGCGCGCACGTTCTGCGATGGAAATACGGAGCCGATTTCTCTTCTAGCCTATGTACTGGCGACCACGGGACGAACCGCCGAAGCCGAGAAGTCGCTAGCGGAATTGCTCGCCCTAGCCAATCGAAAGTTCGTACCTCCGTTCAACATCGCACTCATATATGCCGGACTCGGCAAGGACGATCTGATGTTTGAATGGTTGGAGCGTGGCGTTCAGGACCGAGATGTACGCATGACATTCCTGCGGGATCCCAAGTGGGACCGGCTTTGGAAGAATACCCGATTTAGAAACATACTGAAGCAGGTTGGACTGGACGAACCGTGACCGAACCGCGCCCACTCCACCGGAGCCAGACGAGCCACTTATGTGCCCTACCCGGAGCACCCTAGAATCTCTCAGGGAGAATTCCGATGACGATTTTCGATCCAGCTCGCGGCAGAATTATTGACGGTGGAGGAGGCAGCAGCGGCACCCTTCTTCGCCTGATCGGCTTGGGAATCGCTGCATTCCTGCTCGTGATCCTACTTTTCAGCTCCATTACCCGCGTGGGCACCGGGCATGTGGGAGTGCTCACGCTTTTTGGCAAGGTGCAATCCGGCGAGACTCTGGGCGAAGGAATTCACTTCATCAATCCGCTGAAAACTAACAACGAGCTTTCGATTCAGACACAGACGCTTAAGGAATCCGCCAGCGTACCTTCGAGCGAAGGACTGATGATGAGCCTCGATACTTCGCTCATCTACCATCTCAATCCCGACCGCGCCGCGGAAGTCTTTCAGAGGATTGGCGCTGATTATGAAAACGTGGTCGTCGAGCCGACGCTGCGGTCCGCCATTCGGGAAGCCACGGCCTCGCATACGGCGAACGCTCTTTACACCGGCGAGCGGGAAATGGTGGCGAAGCAAATTTATGACCAGGTCAGCACGCAGCTCAAGGAGCGCGGCTTGACGGTGGAAAATGTTCTGCTGCGCGATATCCAACTCCCCACGGCGCTCAAGGCCGCCATCGAAGCCAAGCAACAGGCCGAGCAGGAATCGCTGGCCATGAACTTCCGCCTGCAAAAAGAAACGCAGGAAGCGCAGCGCAAGCGCATTGAGGCCGCCGGAGTCCGCGACTTCCAGCAGATCGTTGCGCAGGGGATTACGCCGTCGCTGCTGGAGTGGAAGGGCATCGAAGCTACGGAGAATCTGGCCAAGAGCCCGAACTCCAAGGTGGTGGTGATCGGAAATAGCAAGAATGGCCTGCCGCTGATCCTGGGGCAATAGCTGAAACAAGGTATGTGGGGACAGCCGCCATCGGCTGTCCGTCGCCCGGAGGGCGACGACACTTGCCCGCGCTGCTACCATGAAGCCGTGCAGCCCTTGCTCGACGTCCGCAAGTTAAACATCGACTTTCCCGTACAGCAAGCAAACCTCGCTGCCCTTCGACTGCGCTCAGGGCAGGCTCAGGGAGCTGTCCCCACACAAACCCTCGCCGCCGTGCGGGACCTCAGTTTCTCCCTCGCGCCGGGCGAAGTTCTGGGCCTGGTTGGCGAATCTGGGTCGGGCAAGTCGATTACGTCTTTGGCCATCATGCGACTGTTGCCGCCACAGGCTCGGGTCTCCGGTGAAATCCTGTTCGCACACAATGGAGGCGGCCCGCAGAATCTTTCCACTCTCGAGGACGACACCATGCGGCAGCTGCGCGGGTCGCGAATTGCCATGATCTTTCAGGAACCGATGACCGCGCTCAATCCGGTCATGCGCGTGGGAGATCAGATCGCGGAAGCTGTCGTCGCGCATCATGCCATCTCGAAGTCCGACGCCTGGCAGCGGGCCGTCGACGCTATGAACGACGTCGCCATTCCCGACGCAGCGCGCCGCGCCCGCGATTATCCTCACCAGCTATCCGGCGGCATGCGCCAGCGCATCATGATCGCCATGGCCATCGTCAACCGCCCACAGTTGCTCATCGCCGACGAACCGACCACGGCGCTCGACGTCACGATCCAGGCGCAGATTCTGGATCTGCTTGCCGAACTGCGCGCCAAGTTCGGACTGGCCATGCTTTTCATCTCCCACGACCTGGCGGTGGTGTCGAGGGTCGCCGATCGCGTTGCCGTGATGTACTCGGGCAGCTTGGTGGAACTCGGTGCCAAGCGGGATATTTTCCAGGCTCCGGCGCATCCTTACACGCGTGGACTGTTGCACGCCGTGCCTGATCTCAAGACCGACCGCGCTCGCCCCTTGCAGACGATTGAGGGCACGGTTCCGGCGCTGCACGACATCCCTCCGGGCTGCAGCTTCGAGCCGCGCTGCGAATTCCGCATTCCGCAGTGCGCCCGCGAATTGCCGCCGCTGGTCGAGGTCACGGCTGGACACTGGGCTCGTTGCCCGGTTGTCAACTCACCTGCTAAGTGAGGATGGTCGCGAGCCTTCGGCGTTTGATCTCCGTAGCGCCGGGCTACGTGCTAGCTTGGACGGCCGAGGCCTTCTCCACACCTGCTTGGATGCTCCATATTTCTTGTATCCAGTCTATAATCGGCAGTTTGTCCGGTGATTCGTGCGCATACTGCTGCTAAGCGACATCCACGCCAATCTCGAAGCCCTCGACGCGGTGCTAGCCGGCGCGCCACCCTTTGACTCGGTGGTGAACCTAGGGGACATTGTGGGCTATGGGGCCAGTCCGAACGATGTGGCCGAGCGTTCGCGCAAGCTGGGAACGATCTTCGTGCGCGGCAATCACGATAAGGCCGCGACCGGCGTGATGGACCTCGATGATTTCAATCCGATGGCGGCTGCGGCCGCCATGTGGACGCGCAACGAATTGACTCCCGAGAATCTCGAGTGGCTGCGCAACTTGCCGCACGGGCCGGTTCCCTTGCCGGATTTCCCGGAGGTGCAGCTGGTCCACGGGTCTCCCAATGATGAGGATGAGTACGTGGTCTCGCTCGGAGATGCGCTGGCACCGCTGATCACGCTGACCATTCCTTTGACATTCTTCGGACACACGCATTTGCAAGGCGGATTTTTTGCCAATGGCTCTTCGGCCGACGGGTTCCGTCCGGAATACCGCACGGTGGGGCAAGCGGAATCGGTGCCGCTGCAACTGAAGTCCAATGCGCGATATATGATCAATCCCGGGTCGGTGGGGCAGCCGCGCGATGGCGACTGGCGCGCGGCGTTTGCGCTGTTCGATACGGACGAGCAGGTCGTCCATTTCCATCGCACGCCCTACAATCTGAAAGAAGCGCAGGACCGCATCTTCGCCGCAAAGCTGCCTCCGCGGCTGGCCACGCGGCTGGCGGCGGGACGATAAAAGGACAGGTCTTGGGTGTTAGGTCGTAGGCGTTAGGCACTAGGTGTTAGGTTTCAGGCTTGGACTTAAGACCAAGACCGATGACCCAAGACCTCTCTTGTACACTCGAATCATGTACCCCTCCCGCAGCGCTGGCAACAAGCCGCTCTTCGAATCCCGCGAGAATCCTCCCGAGCACTATCTGATCGCTCATAGTGATGGCGGCGCGCGCGGCAACCCTGGTCCCGCCGGCTACGGCGTGGTGATCAAAGATGAAACGGGGCGCAAGGTCGCGGCGCTGAGCGAGTATCTCGGACACCAGACCAACAACTTCGCCGAATATCAGGGACTGATCGCCGCGCTCGAGTATGCAATCCAGCACGGGCCCAAGGCGCTCAAGCTGATCAGCGATTCGGAGTTGCTGGTGCGGCAGATCAAGGGCATCTACAAGGTGAAGAACGCGGTCCTGCAGGATCTGCACGGGCGCGCCAAGGAATTGATCGCGCAGATGGACTGGTTCTCGATCGGACACGCGTTTCGCGAGCAGAATCAAGAAGCGGACCAGCTGGCGAACGATGCCATGGATAAGGGCATGGGAAGAAGCAGTGCACGTGTGGGCACAGACCATGTGGCCGCGGCCGCCTCGGCCGCGAGAGTTTCAAACCAGCAACAGCAGGAGTTCGAAGGCATCGTGCGCAACGGCAAAGTGGAACTGGTGAGCGGTACTCTGCCGGAAGGAACGCGGGTGCAGTTGCGAGTCAAGAAATAGCGCGACCCTCAGGGGCTGAAGCCCACACCGATTCCACGTGCCTTTCGCGGCCCTGGAAGGGCCGCTCTTCCACGGTGGTGCACGCGTTAGTTGTATTACTCTGCAGCCGAAGTGTGGTCGTGGATGATCTTCCAGCCAGCGGGAAATTTGCGGAAGACCAAGGTAAAGAGTCCGTGGGGAGTTTTGCCGTCTGACATGGTCAGATGCCAAGCGCCGCGGACGAAGGCCGATTCCGGTCCCAGCATCTCGATGCGCAGGGCGGAGAACTCCAGGGTTCCCATCTCATGGCCCGGACTGGCGTAGGTTGCTTTGTAGCGGTCGAGGGTGGCCTGCCATCCGCTGGTCTGCTTGGCGCCGGAGAAGAAAGTCAGGTCCGCGGAATTCCAGTAGCCGGACATGAAGGCGTCGAGGTCGTGATGGTTCCAGGCGTCCTGCTGGGTGTGGAGGACTTGTTCGACGGCCTTGGCAGATTCCGAGCCGACGTTCTTCGGGGATGTTTGCGCGTCCGCGAGGGCGGCGACTAGCGCAAATACGATTGGCAAGGCTTTTAGAGCATGTCTACGCATGAGGTCCTCCAAGAATCTGGCTACCACTGCACTAATAAAAGCGGACTCTTCATCTTGAGCACTACCCGCGCGGGCGGGACGCCCCCGCGACAGCCGGCGAGTCGCCGGCGCTACGTTAATGCGATTCTTCCGCGGCTGGGGCGGCGTCTGGAGTATCTACTTTTTGCGATACCGCGTGGGGCGCTAATGGCGGGGGCTGGAAATCGCCGGGATCTTTTCCGGCCATGGCTCCTGTCATGAAGTTGATCCAGATTGGCAGCGCCGCGTGTGCGCCGGTCTCTTTCGCGCCTAGCGATTTTTTTTCGTCGTATCCCACCCAGACTCCGCAGGTCATGGTCGGTGAGAATCCCATGAACCAGGCGTCGGTGAAATCGTTGGTGGTGCCGGTCTTGCCTGCAACGGGAAACGGCAGTTTGGCGGCGGCAACTCCCGTGCCGTGGAGCACGACTTCGCGCAGCATCGAGGTCATGATGCGGGCGGTACGCTCGCTGATCACGTCCTTCACGTCGGGAAAGTCTTCCTCAAGCACGCGGCCTTCGTAGTCGGTCACGCGGGTGATGTAGCGCGGGATCACGCGCACGCCGTCATTGGGAAAGACGCTGTAGGCCGATGTCTGCTCCATCAATGTGATTTCAGCCGCTCCCAGAGCCACGGGCAGGTAGGGCGGCAGCTTTGCGGTGATCCCGAAGCGTCCGGCGTAGTCGATCACGCTCTTGATGCCAACTTTGTTCGCGAGTTTCAGCGCCGGAATGTTGCGCGACTGGGCCAGCGCGCGCCGCAGCGTGATGATGCCCTCGAACTTTTCGTCGTAATTATGAGGAATGTACGGCCCGGACGGAGTTTCAAAGCTAATGGGTTCATCGAGAACGGTGTCGTCAGGAGTGGCGCCTTGATCGATGACTGTGGTGTAGACATAGGGCTTGAACGACGACCCCACCTGGCGCAGGGCTTGGGTGGCGCGATTAAACTTCGATTCGTTGAAATCGCGGCCGCCGACCATGGCCTTGATCCCGCCGGTGGTATTGTCGATTGCCAGAAGTGATCCTTGGGCTCCGGAATCCTGCTCGAGGCTGACGTGCGCCGCGCCGTTGGCACTGAGCGACAAAATCTTGACGTAACAAATGTCGCCGGTCTTGAGAATGTCCGCGAGCTTGTGCTGCGTCCAGGCAACCTCAGGCTGCCCGACGGCCGCGGTGTATTTCCCAAATTTCAGCGTTGCGATACCAGTGCCCGCAAAGGTGACTAAGGCATGGATGTACCCGTTAACTTCGGGCCCGTCGTCCCAGTCGGAATGAACGTATTTATCAACAGTGGCACCTTCGGCGATGACATTTTCCAAATGTCCCTTCCAGCCGTGGCGGCGCTCGTAAGCAGCCAGGCCGTCGAGCACCGCCTGGTTCGCGGCTTTCTGCAAATCCACATCGAGTGTGGTATAGACCTTCAGCCCGCCCTCGTGCACCTGATCCGTGCCGTATTTGTTTTCCAGGTAGCGGCGAATCTCCTCGACAAAATACGGCGCCAGAGAATTGGGATCGTGGGCCAGATGCAGCACCAGGGGAGCGGAGCGCGCGTCGGCAGCCTGCGCGGCGGTGATCTTGCCGTCTTCCAGCATGGCATTGATGACCAGGTTCCTCCGCTTCTGCGCGCGGTCGGGATGATTGATCGGCGAATACAAGCTGGGGCCCTTGGGCAATCCGGCAAGCAGCGCCGCTTCTTCCAGAGTCAACTGCTTCGCCGGCTTGCTGAAGTAGAACTCTGACGCGGCCTCGAAGCCGAACACCCCGTGGCCGAGAGCAATCTGGTTGGCATACAGGGTGAAGATCTGCGGCTTGGTAAAGCGGCGCTCGATCTGGATGGCTAACATCGTTTCCTTCACCTTGCGATGGAAGGCACGGTCGGGCGACAAGAAAAGGTTGCGGGCCAGTTGCATGGTAAGGGTCGACGCTCCCTGCACCCGGCCGCCCGACTCGATGTCACGATACGCGGCGCCCACGATGCGCCAGAAGTTAATGCCGGAGTGTGCGTAGAAGTCTTTGTCTTCGATGGAGACCAGCGCGTTGCGCAGTACGGGAGGGAAATCGTCGTAGCCGACGACTACGCGCCGCTGCAGCGCGAACGATCCGATTACGCGTCCGTGATCGTCTTCGAGTTCGGTGATGGAACTGGGACGGTAAGCTTCTAGAGCGTCGACCTGCGGCAGGTCGGTGGTATAGACAAGCAGCAGCCCGGCGGTCGCGCCCACCAGCACGGCTACCAGCACAAGCAAGCCGAACAGGACACGCCCGACCAGCCTGCGTCCGCCGATTTCTACTGAGGGAAGATGTTCGTAGAGAGACTTCATCCGTCGAAGTCAGGATAGCACTTCAAGTGGAGCGGATTGGTCGTGCCGCGGAGACGTTGTGGCTGCCGGTTCCGACGCGCCGAAGGAAGATCGCCGACAGCAGATAAAGAGCAGCGGCAAGAATCGCCAGCGACCTTAGGCCAAACCACAGGGAGAGCGATTCCAGCAGGCCGCCGAGCAGCGAGCCGAACAGGTTCGATCCGAGAGCACTTCCGCGAAAACCGACCCGGGCAAAGCTGGAGACGAAAATGATGCCTGCAAAGAACACGGGAACGCAGAGGGCCAGCGTGGCCACGATGGCGCGTGCGAGCCACGATGCGAAGAACAACTTTTCTACCGGGACCGCAAACATTAATGCCAGGGTAAAGAACAGGCCGGCGTAGGGGATCCACAGGGGAATCTGCGGCATCGAGCTATAGAAAAGATTGGCGGCCACGATCAGACATAGCAGCCCTGACACGACAATGGCGTTGACCACCCACGTGGTGCCGAACAGGAGCGCCATCTTGCTCACGATCTGGGCCTCGAGCAGCATGAAGCCGGCTCCTAGAAACAGGAAGTGAAGCTCGCTGCCCCCACGTTCTCCGCCAGTTTGGCGGAGAAACCAGCCACAGATAATCAGTACCGCCACGGAGACCAGGATCACAGAGATGGGAAGACCGGGCTCATGCTGGTAAAAGTAGGGCCAGTCGTCAGTCGTCAGTGTGGCTTCCTGCATGGGCATTTTGGAGTGGGTCGCGAGGTAGGAGGCGAGCGCGGGATCGGACGCGGCCTGCGCCAGGTGGTCGCGCGAGCCTCCCACAAAGAATCGCCCAGACGTGTCGTAATCGCCGCCAACGCTCTGGAATTGAATCGGTGCCTGACCGAACGCGTCCTGCATCAGGTTGAACAGGCGACCGGCGATCCAGGGGTTATCGACCTGGAATTTTACGATGAACAAGCCATCCGGCTTGAGCAGTCGCTTGGCCCTCTGCATCGCTTCGCGGGTATAGACGTAGTTGTCGATGCGGATATTCGTGAAGTGCGACGTGGTGGTGTGCGAATCGAGGAGAGAGAAGACGATGAGATCGAACTGCTCGTGGCTGTTCTGAATGTAGCTGCGAGCGTCATCGAGGACAACGTGGGTGCGTGGATCCTGATAGGGGTGTTCGAAGTGCAACTCACGTCCCAGCCGAAGAATCAACGGATCGATTTCGACGGCGACAACCCGGCCGGCGCCATTCCGCAGGGCGGCTGCCACATCGTTGCCCATGCCCGAACCCAACACTAAGACCGACGGAGGCGAAGGATAGAAGCGGTAGGGCAGATTGTAGGAGTTCCATTCCACCGGATGGCGGCTAAATTCCTCGGGGTGCGACTGGACGAAGGCGGGTGAGAGGTTCACAACTTTCTGGTACCAGGCGTCGTTGGTGTTCAGGGCGTAGGTATCAATCTGGCCGTTGCGATAGAGCGGCTGCAGAATCAGCTTCTGATACGGCGACCAATACGAAGTCGCATTGCTGTAGTCGGGAACCGCCAGCAAGGCCACACATGCGAGGAAGGTGGCGCCGAGAGCCTTGCGGCCTGCGGGATGGCGCCAGAACACCAGCAGCGAGAAGATGCCCGCTACCATGAACCATACCCATGGGGGCTGATAAAGGAAGCACAGCAACGTGAATGCTGCGATTCCGGCTAGGCTGGCCAGTATGTTGACGCTGTATGCCGCGACTCCATTCGGAGCATTTTCCAAATACCATCCCACGAGTTGGCCGAAGGGGATGAACGTGGTCGCGATGACGGCGAACAGAGGGACGACCACGGCCATCGCGAGAAACATGCCGCCCCAGCTTGCGGGCGCGGCAGGCACTCCCCAGACGTGGACCTCGACACCGCCGCCAAGCAGCTGCGGCAGGGCAGACATTGTGTGGCGCAGAGGGGAGATCGGGCTCTTCAAAATCGCTGTGAGCAGCAGGAGGGGCAAAATTATGGCGCTCAGCTGAAGGCGGCGCCGGCAGAGGTAGCAGCCGAGTCCGAAACCGAGGAAACAGGCCACCAGAACGAAGTTCTTGAAGTACGCAAAAATTCGGACCTCGGAAGAGACCCAGCGGATCATCAGCATTTCCACAAACAAGCCGAGGAAGCTGACGAGCACGAGCTGGCGGTAGCTGAACCCGCCGAGCGCTTCGACGGGAACCTCCAGGCCCCGCGTGGCGGGCGTTATGTGTTGCAGACGCTTGAACACGGCGCGGACGGTGAAAATGGCGACAGCAGAGACCAGAAAGAGCAGCGCGAGCGAGGCTGGTGAATGGGTGATGGTCTCCACAGTGTTCGGACGAGCCTCGATCTCAAACTGCCGGGAACGTTCCTAGGATGAGCCGGACTGACTATATTAGATGAGCGAGAGCGGGAAGAAAAATCGCGCGCCCGGAGGCGCGCGATCAGACTCATAAACAAGAAGCAGATTCCTCGGTTGCCTCGCTTGCGCTCCGGCTGCCCTCGGAATGACGGAATAGACTTAGCTGGCCCGGCTCTTTAGCACTTCCACGGCCTTCTTCAACTGATCGTCGACCGTGTTCTTGGGTTTGGCTTCCTGGTCGGGGGTGGCGGCGCTATCTTCGTCGTCCGGACCCACTGCATCGTCGGCGACGTCGGCCACGAGAACGTTGGGCGTGATCGCCACGTCTTGAATGGCTTTGCCGCTGGGCGAGTAATATTTCGCAATCGAGAGGATCAAGGCGCCGCCATCGGGCAGGTCAATCGTCTTCTGCACCGAGCCGTCGCCGAAAGTCTTGTCGCCGACAACGTCGCCGCGGGCGTTCTCCAGAAGCGCAGCCGCGACAATCTCGGCCGGCCCCGAAGTTCCCCGGTTTACCAGAACCGCGACGGGAAGAGTGGTAATCGCCTTTGCCGGATCGGCATTGAAGGCCTCGCGCGGAAACTTCTGCCCTTGCAGGTAAGTGATGGTTCCGTGATTAAGGAACAGGTTCGCGGTGGCGACGCCTTCGCTCTCTTCGCCCTCGGCGCAATTGCGGAGATCGAGGATAACCTTCTTCGCTCCGGACTTCTCCAGCGACTTGATCTTCGCGGCGATCTCCTGCGTCTTGCCCTTGGTGAGGGCTTCGACCTTCACATAGCCGATGCCGTCGTCCATCATCTTGTCGGCCACCGCGGGAATGGTCACCACGTCGCGCGTGATGACGACCTTTTGCGGCTCTGCTTTGCGGGCGCGGACCACAGCCACGTTCAACGTGGATCCCGGCGCTCCGGCCAGCAAGTTGCGGATTTCGGGCAACGACATTTCTCGGGTGCTCAGGCCTTCAATCGATTCGAAGATATCGGTCTGCTCAATGCCTGCCTTCTCGGCGGGCGATCCCGGCAACACGGCGACCACCGCCGCGTAGCCAAAGCGCTTCGAAACCACCGCGCCAATGCCACCTTTCGATTCCGCCTTGTGAGTCTTGAATGCTTTGTAAGCGTCGGCCGACATGTAGCTGGAGTTGGAGTCGAGCGACTCCAGCAATCCGTGCAGCGCGCCGTCTGTCACCTTGGGAATGTTCGGCTCTTCGACGTACTCACTGCGCACGCGCGAGAGCACTTCACTGTAGACCTGCAGTTGACGGTAAGAGCCGTCGCTCGAGGAGGCGTGGACGCCGCCCATCGAGCCCACAACGACGAACAGTAGTACGGCAAAGGAGGTGACGAGAATCGCTGCTTTGGTTTTCATGGACATCTGTCTTTGGTCTTTTTCCGGAAGGAACTGCTTCCTGAGAAACTCTGCCTATTATATCTCTGTAGATGCAGATTTCGATCCCCAGGGTGCTTGCTTTTGTGCCCCATCGGTAACGAAGGGCATCGAGGTCCGCCCTCATTTCAATAGACGGCCGAAACCAGGTTCGGTCATTCGGCAGGGAGATCGGGCGCAGGCGTTTCCCTGCGGTCTTCAACAAAACAAACAACTTATTTTCACTGTCCTGGTTTGAAGCTGATGGTCAGCAGCGTCTGCACTGACACCGGGCGCCCGTTCATGAGGTAGGGCTTGAATTTCCAGAGCTTGACGCCGTCGATCGCGGCGTGCGCAAAGGCCAGCGATCCCTGCATGAACTTGGCATCTTGTACCGTGCCGTCCCGACCAATCAGAACCTGCAGAACCACCGTTCCCGGTTGCGCCTTCGTGTTGGCGGGATAGGCAGTCTGTGGCTGTTCCACGAGAAGGGCACGCTCGGTGAATTCGGGAACGCTGACCGGCTCAATCGAGGGCATGGCGGACTCCGGCGACTTGTTACCGCCGGCATCGGGAGCCATGACGGCCATGTGGGACTTCAAACTCGACGGAACATTGGCCGGAGTTGACGCCGTGTGCTGCTCCTGACTTCTTGGAGGAGCCGGCCGCGGCGGCGCGGAAGCAACCGTCGGGGGCGCCGCCGTAAATGGATCGGAATGCTGCGGCGCGCTCACAACAGGGACCACAGCCACCGGTCGCGATTGTGGAGGCGTATCAACGGATGTGGTAGAGGGCTGCGTTGACTCTGGAGTGGGTTGCGGCACCTGATTCTCAGGTGTCTGGGTGCCGGAAGGCGGCGTCTGGTCACTCGGAGTCGCGGCGGCGGGGTCTGCCGGGGGAAGCTGGATCGCGTTGCCACCTAAGCTGTTCGGTTTCTTGATGGTCGGGTCCACTACGGGCAGCACCTGGATTTGCGACGGATCGGTGGTGGCGTCCGGAATGGTCTCTGCCACTGGAAGCTTGTACTCATCCCCGGCACGGCCAAAGTTTTCGTGAGCCACGGGGGACTGCGTCAAAGTGACGGGCTGCGGGTTCAGCCAGACGCGGAAGGCCTGCAGCTGATGGGTCCAGAACGTACGCAGTTTCGGATGCCAAGGCGCTTGCGGCGCGATTGCGATCGCGCAACTGGCCAGCACCAGTGCGCCGATGATTGCCCCCCTGTGCCGGAAACGCGGCCCGGACTTTTTGTCGGCGTCGCTGCTTCCGCCTTCGATATAAGCAAAGAGTGCCGCTTCCTTCCTCTGCTCCTGCTTCTGTTCGTGCCTTCGGTCCTGGGCGTCAGAGTGCTTCGGCTTCAGTTCAGGAGCCGGCGGTGGCGTGGCATCTGCTGAATTGGCAGAAGAGGTTGGGGAGTACGGCTGTTCGAAGCCGACGAATTCGGGTTTCGCGGGCGCCGGAGGCGGCGCCGGGTGCGCTGGAACCGGGGGCAAGGTGGCGCCTGCGCGCGTTTTCAAGTACCACTCCAAACCGCGGGGCTCGCTCGACACAGGCGCATGTGGAGGTGAAGGCGGTGTGGGCACCGTCTTCTCGTCGGTTGCGTTTGAGGCCACCGAGGCGGCCATCGGTTCCAAATCTTTCAGCGGATCCACTGGCTCGGCTGAGCTCGGAGCCAGAGACTCATGCACATCTGAATCGGTCTCGAACTGGCCACCCGGAGCCGTACCGGCGGAATGCAAAAACTCTCCGGCGCGCAGTGCTTTCTCTTTGGATGGTTCGATGCTGTGCGGGATCGTCGAAACCGAACCGGAGGATGCGCCGGCCGCAGCTGCCTGCGCCGCGGTGGCAGCCGAATCCTGCTTCGAGCGCAACAGATCTCGTGCCGTGGTCAAAGTATCTTTGACCTGATTGAGCATGATCGGCTTGCGCAAAATCGAGTTCGCACCCGCTTGCAGTGCCTGCGGAACGCTGGCGTCATCACTTACGATAGCCAGGGTCAGGGGACGTTCGGCCGCCTTGCGCTCGCGGGCTGCCGTGAGGAGCAGCCCGGCTTCCGGTTGCTGATCCCAATCAATGATGACCAGCTGGAAATTCTGGTGGGTGACCTTCTCAACGGTGGCCACCGCGTCGGAACAGTGCTCTCCCTCTACATCGAGACCGGCCAGCACCTGAAGAACAGGCGTAGACGTCCCTGCGTCCGAGGAGAACAAGAGGCAGCGAAGGACCATGCACCTTCAGACTAGGGGTAGCCAGTAACGACGGCAAGATTACTGAGGGGGCCGCATGGCCACCCATCCGGTCCGGAGGTACATGTACTACTGGAGAGGGCGCTTGCTAGAATGCTCGGTCCTAAACCCAGTGGCCTGGCTGTGTTGCTCTTGTGCCTGGGTGGCTGTTTGCAGTTCGGCTCCCGTAACTCTATGCCCTTGCAAGAACATAACTACTGGCTCAGTACGACCGAATTCCCCGCCGTTGATGCTTCCCGCCCCATCCCAGAGGTTGTCGATGTAGCTGTGATCGGGGCAGGGTTTACCGGGCTATCCGCCGCGCGCACCCTCGCCCAGCGCGGAGCGAGAGTGGCAGTGCTCGAATCCGAGACTATCGGCTGGGGCGCAAGTTCGCGCAACGGGGGGATGGTTCTGACCGGGATGAAGCTAGGGGTCAACAAGCTCATCTCCATGTACGGACGGGAACGGACCCGGCGCATGTACGCCGCGTCGCTTGCGTCCATAGATTGCGTGGAGCAGATTGTCCGCGAGGAAAAGATCGACTGCGACTTCGCGCGCTGCGGGCACCTGGAAGTCGCCTGCAAGCAGAAGCACTTCGACGGCTATGCCCGGCAGGCTGAAGTGATCGCTCGTGAGTTCAACCACACCCTGCGGGTGGTGCAGAAACACGAGTTGAGTTCTGAGATTGGCTCAGAGATTTACCACGGCGGCATGGTGGATGAAGTGAGCGCGGGAGCGAATCCTGCGCGGTACGTTGCGGGGCTCGGTCGGGCCGCGATAAAAGCTGGGGCGGAGCTCTTCGAACATGCGCGCGTGCAAAGCATCGAGCGCGACTCGCGGCAAGGCGAACTGGGCTGGAAGCTGGGAACCTCGCGTGGCGCTATGTGGGCGCACGAAGTCTTCGTCGGCACCAGCGGCTACACGGGTCGCGCCACACCTGCTCTGCAGAAGAAGCTGATTCCCATTGGCTCGTTCATCATTACCACCGAAATTCTTCCTGAAGCGCTGGCGCGCGAACTCAGCCCGCGCAATCGCATGATCTACGATTCGAAAAACTTTCTGTACTACTACCGCCTGACTCCGGACCGGCGCATGCTATTCGGCGGCCGCGCCGCGTTCTTTCCCGAGACGGATCAGACGGTCCGCCAGAGCGCCGGGATCCTGCGGCGCGGCATGATCGACGTCTATCCGCAACTCAGCGACGCGAAGATCGACTACGTATGGGGAGGCACCCTCGATTTCGCGTTCGACATTATGCCGCACGCGGGTCAGATGGACGGCATGTACTACGCTGTAGGTTATGCCGGGCACGGCGTCGCCATGGCGACGTATCAAGGCCAGAAGATTGCCGAACTGATGGCGGGAGACAAGCCAGAGAATCCTTTCGTCGGCATTCCGTTTCCCGGCGCGCCGCTAGGAATGTACAACGGGAGGCCGTGGTTTTTGCCGTTGGCGGGAGCGTGGTACAAGTTTTTAGATTGGGTGAGCTAAACTGTCGCGAGTCCAGTCACTTGAAGGGATTCCGAATTGTCAGCTTGCCGGCGATGATCTGCCCGTCCTGCAAGTCTTCGGAATAGAGCGTCGTGCAGCCAGCCTCCACTGCGGCTGCGATCACGAGTGCGTCATAGATTCCGTAGCCGCGGTCTTCAGCAATCTTCAGCGCTGCTTCGTGGGTGGAAATTTCGATGGGAACAGGCGACGGGCAAAGTACTCGAATCGCTTCCAGCGCTTCGGTTACCTCCTTCCATGGCATGCGCATCTTGCGACGGGCGACGGAGACAAATTCGTTCAACCCTTGCACTCCCACCATGCCGCCAGTCGCTAAGAGAGCCTCCGCGCGCGGGCCACGGGGATCGTTCTGCGCAATCGCGTAGATCAGAACGTTCGTATCGAAAAAATTCTTACCTGGCATTCGCGTCCGCTCGGTCGAACACGAAGCCTGGAGGCAATGGGCGCCGCAGTTTCCGCAGGCGGGCCAACGCTCGCTCCCGGCTCTGGTCGCGGCTTACTTCAAAGGCCCTGCCATGCGCAATTCGAATCTCGATCTGATCACCCTCCTTCAGTTCGAGGGCTTCGACCACTGCCGCGGGCAAGCGCACAGCCAAACTGTTTCCCCATTTCGCAACCTGCATGTTTCCTCCATGGATATACTTATAAAGTGTATATCTATGCTGGCGTTTACGCAACTTTGATCGAAGCCGAATTCCTCGGTTTGACCGCGTCGGTGACGTCGGGAGTGAAGTAGTCTGCGAGTTAGCCACTGAAAATGCCTGATGCACCATATCGGTGTACAATGGTGCTATGGCGGCTACCAAACAAGTCCGAAGAAGCGTAACCCTCCCCACGCGACTGGCGGAACAGGTCGACCGCATTGCCAAGAAGAGACGCCTCAGCGACAACCGCGTCCTTGTGGAACTGGTCGAGCAGGGGCTCGAAGCGCAGAAGGAAAAGGAAAAAGCCTTCTTTGCATTGGCGGAACGCTTTCGATCCGCCGCCGATCCGAAAGAAGTGAAGCAACTAGGTGATGAGATGGGGCGTTTCGTCTTCGGTGAATAATGCCGCAGATCGAGACTTGGCCTCGCCTTCCCGCAGCGCTCCGCGATCACCTGGTCGAACGCATGCGCGACCGCAACATCAGTCTGCCGGACTTAAATCAACTCCGTCTGTGGATGGAAACGAAGCCGGAAGTGCCAGAAGGACCCTGGTACAAGGATTTTGGCTCGTTTAAACTCTGCGGCGAAGGCAAATATCCCAAGACATTTCTTCTCGCGGGTCAAGCGGCAGCAGGGCGCAAGATCTAGATTTCGTGAACCGGAGCGAGTCTTGTGATTAATGGCGACATCTGGTTTGGTCTCGCTTGTCTGAAAGCGAATCCGGCAGTGAAAAACTTCCGGAGGTTCGGCAAGGGAAAAGGAGCGTACGTCAACATAGTTGCCTGGGCAGATTGTCAGGCTGCATTTGAAGAAAAAGTGAAGCGGCACGTAGAAGGACTTGACTGCATCCTAGTCGAACTCGACGACGTGCAGCTTCTAGAATCGAGAATGGAAATCCCGGATTCTCCCGAGGAACTCATTGACATGTGGCAGACATCACTCCGACAGCCGAGCGATACTGTCTTTGGCACATTTCACATCTAGCATCAAAACGAAGCAAATTGAAAACTACACGCACCCCTAACTCTGAGAATCTGATTTCTTCCTCAGTAAACCGTACACTAGCGGCCCCGCCACAATTGCGATCGCGCCGCCCATCAGGCCGAACCGGTCGCTGCCCAGAAGCGCGACTAACGCCATCACCACTGGCGCGCCTACGACGTAGAGCAATCCCACGCGGCCGCCGGGAATCCTGAACGTCCGCTTCAGTTCCGGCTGGCTGCTCCGCAATTTCCAGGCAGAGAGCACCGTCAACACTGTGGTCGCCGAACGCAGCCAGATGTACACCGAGATCAGTTCAGCGAGGCTCTGCCAGGCGAGCAGGCCGTAGATCACCGCCGACACGACAATCGCCAGCCACGGCGTCCCGTAGCGCGAGTGCTTGCGGGTAAGAACTTGCGGCAGATATCCGTCTTCGGCCATGGCGAAGGGCATGCGCGTCGTGGTCAGGATTGTGCTGTTCAATAGGGCGACAAAGCCGATCATGGCGGCAAGGGTCATCCATGTTCCCAGCCACGGACCGCCAATCATGCTGGCGGCGTTCGAGAAAAAACCCGTATGCCACTTCTCCCAGTTACCTGCCGATGCGAGTCCTGCCAATGTCGGCAGGAAGTACGCTGCGATCGAGAGCGGCACCACGACGGCCAGCGCTCGAGGGTAGGACCGCTGCGGGTTCTCGACTTCTTCAGCCACCGTCGAGAGCTGTTCGTAGCCTGAGTACAGCCACAACCCCAGCGCCAGTCCCACGCCGAAGACCTTAAATGTGGCCTGATGCGGAGGCACCCAGGGCAGGAACGGATTGTGGTGCCAGTGCATCAGAGCGATGACGATCATCGTCGCCACCGGGATGAAGATGAAAATTTCCAAGGCAGTCGCGACCTGGCCCACCATCTCAATGCCACGCACGTTAATCCAGGTGAGCACGACGATGAGCGCGACCGAGACGAGGTAGTGCTCCCACCAGGTCATCTTGGGAAAGTAGTACACCAGATAATCGGTGAACAGGACCGCGTAGGCGCCGCCGAGCAGGAATGAGGCCGACCAGTTCCACCAGCCGGCGAGGAATCCCCAGAAGTCGCCAAAAGCGGCACGGGTCCAGCGGTAGAAGCCGCCTTCGACAGGCATGGCGGTGGTTAACTCGGCGGAAACCAGCGACACGGGGATGCACCAGAAAAACGGGAGGATCAGCAGATAGATCAGCGTCATCCCCGGGCCCGAGGTGGTGACCATGTCTTCGAGTCCGAAGGGCCCGCCCGTCGTGTAGGAAAACATGACGAAGACGAGGTAGAAGAGGCCGGCCTTGCGTAGAGTGGAAGATTTGCCGTTGGTGGTCAATTGAGAATTGTTGATTGTTGATTGATGATTGAAAACCCGCTCTAGCTTTTCAATCAACGATCATCAATCAATAATCGGGGAATTGGATGGCTACGCCGCCAGCGTCCCGCTCAGCGCGCCTTCCAGTTCCAAAAGCTTTCGCTTCACGTCGAGGCCGCCGCCGTAACCGCACAGGGTGCCATCGGACGCGATCACGCGGTGGCAGGGAACAACGATCGCTATGGGATTACGATTGTTCGCCATTCCTACCGCGCGAAATCCTTGCGGCGTGCCCACCGCGCGCGCTATGTCGCCATACGAGCGAGTCTCGCCATAGGGAATCGCGACCAGGGCGCGCCAGCAGGCGAGCTGAAAATTCGTGCCGCGGAGATCAAGGGCGAATTCGAACTCGCGCCTCTTGCCCGCAAAATATTCCTCTAACTCACGCACATACGGACGCAATGCGCGGGCCGATTCCTCGAAGCGGACGGATTTCGTCTCGGCCCGCAGATCGCGCGGGTTGGGACGAATCGTCTGCTGCCCGGGCAGTCGAGCGTCAAACTCCAGCGCTACCAGGCCGCGGTCGGACGCGGCCAGGAACAATGGCCCGACCGGAGATATAAACATCGTGGAATGAAGGGTTTCCATACAAGCCACCAAGTTTGCAGTGCAACCGGCTGCGTCCATTACCATAGCACGGGCATTGAATTGCAAGCGGTCTTTTATTGCGGAACCGGGTTGACAGAACCGCCTTTTTCGACGAGAGTGTGTCTGCAATTTGGTGCTTGGGAAAGTCTGGCGTTGAAAAAGACCCTTATCGTTTTCGCCGTGATGGCGCTCGTGCTCGCGGTCAGCCTGGTTGTCCGGGCGGCAGGAGACTGGCGCGCCATCGGGCAGACCGAAGCCGGCGATAAAGTCTCCGTCAGTTCCGTGCGCGTCCTGAAGAATAATCAGCGGCTGGCGCTGGTCCGCATCGAGTATAAGGAACCGGCGGAACTTCCGCAGGGTGGACCGTTCGTCGAAATGCGCGCCCGTGTGCGCTTCAACTGCAGCAGCGGCGCCGCCGCCCCCACCACGGAATGGTTCTACTCCCGCGACCACAGTGGACGCTTCGTCGTCAGCAAGAAAGCCACGCATGACGACCAGTTCGGCAAGCTTCCGGAGGGCGGCTTCGTCGACCTCGTGAGTAAGGACGTCTGCAGCCAGAGCAAGTAGCTATCCGAAACCTCCAACCACGAAAGCTATAACCACTAAGGCCACGAAGGTTCACGAAGGAACCCAAGCCATCACGGTCTTATTGCTTCAGGGCAAACGCCACGTAGACTCCGCCCGACTTCGACTTCGGATCCTTCCCGCCTCCCGCCCCGATCACCACGAACTGCCGTCCATCCACTTCGTACGTTGCCGGAGTTGCGTTTCCGGCGAAGGGCAGGAGCGTCTCCCAGAGAAGCGCTCCGGTCGTTTTATCGAAGGCGCGGAACTTCTTGTCGAAGTTCGTAGCGCCGATGAATAGCAGGCCACCTGCGGTTACAACGGGCCCACCATAGTTTTCTGTTCCCGTATCTTTCTGGCCCTTCGCGGCGAGATCCGGGTACTCGCCCAGCGGGATTTTCCAGACGTACTCGCCGGTGTTGAGATTGATGGCGTTCAGCGTTCCCCATGGCGGCGCCACCGCGGGATAGCCTTCTGGATCGAGAAACTTGTGATATCCGGTGAAGTGGTATTTCATCGCCGGCAATGCGGGCCCGGAACGGGCCACTTCCTTGGCATCGTTTTCTTTGGTGCCACCGTCCTTGCCCCCGCTCATCACATATGAAAGCAGTCCGTACCACTGCTCGCTGTCCTTCTCCAGGTTGGCGAAGCCGGGCATGCGGCCCTTGCCGTTCCTGATCGTAGCGGCGACGTCCGCAGGCGGCATCCGATCGCGAACGCCCACCAGGGACGGAATCGCCGGAGGCGATCCAGCCATCTTTTCGCCGTGACACACGGCGCACTGATTCAGGTACACAGCTTTTGGGCTGTTTTCGTCGGTGTTCTCGGCGAGCGCACCGGTCCAGGCTACATCGTTCGCATTGACGTAGAGAATCCCGGTTTCAGGATCAGCGGCCGCGCCGCCCCACTCCGCGCCGCCATCGAATCCAGGAAGTATGACCGTATCTTTTCCAACGCTGAATGGAACGAACTGCCCCTCGCTGCGAAAGCTGCGGAACTTTTCCAGCGCCCACTGATGCACTTCGGGCGTGCGCTCGCTTAGAAGATTCTCGGTCAGCAACTGGCGCGCAAACGGCGCCGGCTTCGCAGGAAGGCACTGTTGTTGCGCGGCCACTTCTCCCGGGACATTACTCGGGGGATAGTTACGGCACTCGATGGGGAACAGGGGTTTGCCGTTCAAGCGGTCGAAGAGAAAAACGAACCCTTGCTTGGTGGTCTGCGCGACTGCGTCCACTTTCTTGCCATCTCGCTCCACGGTTAAGAGCACCGGCGGCGCGGGGAAGTCGCGGTCCCAGAGATCGTGCTTTACGCCCTGAAAATGCCAGATGCGCTCGCCGGTCGCGGCGTTCAGCGCGATTAGGCTGTTCGCGAATAGATCGTCGCCAACCCGGTCTGCTCCGTAGAAATCGAACGCGGCCGAACCAGTCGGGACGTAGACGATCCCGCGCTGCGCATCGACCGTCATCCCGGCCCAGTTGTTGGCCGCGCCGCTCGTCTTCCACGCTTCCTTCGGCCACGTGTCGTAGCCGAACTCGCCGGGATGCGGAATGCTATGGAACGACCAGCGCAGTTTTCCGCTGCGCACGTCGTAGGCCCGCACGTCGCCCGGAGATGCCGGCAACGTCTCGGACTCCCGCCCGCCGACGATCATGAGATCTTTGTAAATCACGACCGGGCTGGTCACATAAATCGACTGCGCCGTCGGGTCGCGTCCGAGGTCCTCGCGGAGATCGATGCGCCCGTCTTTCCCGAAGCGTGAAATCGGCTTGCCGGTCGCGGCATCGAGGGCGTAGACGAAGTTCATTACCGCCACCACGATTCGGCGCTCTTTGTTGTCGCTCCAATAAGCCAGCCCGCGATCCGGCTGCGTCCCCTTGATTCCGGAGTCGAATTTCCATAACAGCTTTCCCGTGGCCGCATTCAGGGCAAATACTTTTTGCGAAGGCGTCAGCCCGTACAGAACTCCGTCGACGACAATCGGGCTGGTCTGCAGCCCGCCTTCTTCTTCGGTGTCGAAGGTCCAGGCGACCGTGAGTTGCTTCACGTTGCTGCGATTGATCTGCTTCAGAGGGGAAAAATGATTGTTCTCAGGAGTCCCGCCATACGCGGCCCAGTCGTGGCGCGAATTCTTTTCTGTGGACTTTGCCGACGCTGGCCCAGGCCCCGCGCCGGCAGTTGTCAGCACGCTCAAAGCCAGAACGCACGCACAGATCGTCGCGAAATTCATCTGCCTCCGCTGAACAAAACCCGCGGCTGATTCTAGATCAAGATGGGACATTTCCGCCGCCCGTAAGTTTTTCACAGGCGGTGGCACCTCCGTAACCCCACAACTACTTCCACGCACATCGCTTTCAGCTTATGCTGATAGAGAAGTCGGCGGAACACGAACCGATTTCAACCCACCTTACGTATGGATTCACTTCGACTCTATGGGCTGGTTGCAGCGGGCAGCGTGGCAGTGCTGGGCGCGTACGCGCTGCTGCGACGCAAGCCGAAGACGGCCGACGATCTGGAGCGCGAGCGCAGGGCGTGGCTTGAGGGCACAGGCCGCATCACCGACGGCACCGTGATTGATGTCCAGGAACTGGCGGTCACGAGCAACTACCACGCTGCCATCATGCTCATCTATAAATACGACGTGGCGGGCGTGACCTACGAATGCTCGCAGGACGTCACCTACCTGCGGCATTGGATCAACCTGCATTCCTGCCGTCTCGGGCTGCACACGTCGGTGAAGTACGATCCGCAGAATCCCGGAAATTCCCTGGTCGTCTCGGAAAACTGGATGGGGTTGCGCCAGTAGGCATCGCGGGGGGATGATAACCCGCGAGGCTAACATGAGCGGACTTTGGCAGGATTTCCGGTACGCGGCGCGAGGATTTGCCAAGAATCCCGGCGTCACCTCCATCATGGTGTTCACGCTGGCCCTGGCGATCGGGGCGGCCACGGCGATTTTCAGCGTCGTGTATGGAGTTTTGTTGCGCCCGTTGCCTTATGCCGGCGCCGATCGCATCATGGCGATCTCGGAAGTGAACTCCCACGGTCGGCCTTCGCGCCTCGCGGACCCGAACTTCGACGACTTCCGCGACCAGAGCCACAGCTTTCAATCCATCGCGAAGTACTCGGCCTATCCAGTTTCCATCTCCGGAACGTCGCAGCCGACGCGCACGACCGCGGCTTCGGTGACGCCGGAGTTCCTCACGGTATTCAACGTGGAGCCGATCATGGGCCGGGACTTCACTGCGACTGACAACAAGAAGGGAGCGGAGCCAGTCACGCTCGTGAGTTACGGTTACTGGAGGCAGTCCCTCGGATCGGCACAGGATCTTTCGCGGTCTCACCTGAAGATCAACAACTCCGTCTACTCGGTGATTGGCGTGCTGCCGCCCGGATTTCGATTTCCGGAAGACGCGGAAGTGTGGTTTGCCGCTGACACCGAAGGCGAGAACCCGAGCCGCACGGCGCACAACTACTCCGGAGTCGGCCGGTTGAAGGATGGCATCAGCGTCGAGCAAGCTCGCGAAGACATCCGCGCAATTGCGCGCAGGATCTACCAGGCGAATGAGAAGAGCGATTACTTGCTCCGGGACGGAAGCGTCGTTCCGCTCCAGGATTCCATTACCGGTACGGTGCGGTCGCCTCTGCTGATTCTGTTGGGAGCGGTGGGCTTCCTGCTGCTTGTCGCCTGCGCGAACGTTGCGAACCTGCTGCTGGCGCAGGCGTCGGTGCGCGAGCGCGAACTTTCAATCCGCATCGCGCTGGGCGCGGCCCGCGGCCGGCTTATCCGGCAATTCTTGAGTGAAGCATTCTTGCTCTCGCTGATCGGCGGGGCGCTGGGAGTTCTCGCCGCGTTGTGGGGCGTCGCGGGATTGGTGGCGCTGGCGCCAGAGCAGTTGCCGCGGCTCGACAGCGTCTCGCTAAGCCTCCCGGTGCTTTGGTTTGCGTTCCTGCTCTGTGCTGCGGTCGCGGCTGGGCTGGGTGCCTTTACCGCCACGCGAGCGACGCGAGGCGATTTGAGGAAAGGCCTTACAGAGGGTGGACGCGGACAGGCCGGGTCACAGGGGAGTCAGCGCATCGGGCGTGCGCTGGTCGCGGCGCAGATCGCCATTACGCTGGTGCTGGTGATCGGCGCGGGGCTGTTGGGACGCAGCTTATTGAAAGTACTCGAAGTGAATCCCGGCTTCCGCGTCGACAAGATTGTGGCGATGGACGTCTCGTTGCCGTGGGTGGAAGATCCCAAAATAAAAGCAGCTCAGGGGGTTTTCTTTTCGATCCTGATTGACCGGCTCAAGCAAATTCCCGGCGTGCGCGGGGTCGGAGCGGCCAGCGCGCTGCCCATGACCGGCGGGTTGCCCGACGGAATGTTTCTGCTGATGACGCAGGCTGAAGCCCCCAAATCGATGGACGGTTTCGAAGCTCTTTTCCAGCAAAAGGAACGGCTCGGCACCGCGGATTTCGGTGTTGCGACCGACGGATATTTCCGGGTGCTGGGAATTCCGCTGCTCCGCGGACGAATGTTCGACGAACGCGACAGCGCCAACGCGCCGCACGTGGCGGTCATCAGCGAGTCGCTCGCGCACGATCGCTGGCCCCATCAAGACCCGATCGGACACACCATTGAATTTGGAAATATGGACGGCGATCTGCGCCTGCTGACCATCGTGGGAATCGTGGGCGACACGCACGAATACGGTCTCGATGAGCCCGCGCGCCCGACGGTCTATGTGAATTTGTTCCAACGGCCGCGCGCCGAGATAACGGTAACAATGCTGAGCGATGCCGATACTCGCTTGGTAAGCTCGGCCGCGCGGGAGATTCTTCGGGATCTGAATCCGGAGATTCCCGCGAAGTTCCAAACATTTCGGCAGGTGTATTCCGCGTCGCTGGGCTCGCGAAAGTTTAATGTGATCCTGATTGGATTCTTCGGAGTCACGGCGCTGTTGCTGGCGGCCGCCGGAGTCTTTGGCGTGATGGCCTACTCGGTAAGTCGGCGGACGCGCGAGTTCGGCGTGCGGGTCGCGCTTGGTGCCACCTCAAGCGACGTGCTCCGCATGGTTCTAGGGCAAGGCATGCGGACGATCCTGATCGGCGTGGCGATTGGAATCGTAGGGTCCTTTGCGCTAACGCGGGCGGTGTCGTCGCTGTTGTTCGGCGTGACGGCAACCGATCCGGTCACATTCGGAGGCGTAACGCTCTTGCTGGTTGCGGTGGCCCTGCTGGCTTGTTACATCCCGGCGAGGCGCGCAACGAAAGTTGATCCGATGGTGGCCCTGCGGGACGAGTAGCGGGTCATTGTGTTCAGGCGTGTGCCGATAAAACAGTTTACTGGAAGATTCAGTCGGGGAGTGTAACTGAACATGCGGATTATACGATGCGATTACCACCCGGCCTTCCAACAAATTGCGTTAGGGGAGTGATTGCGAACGATCCTTTGCGATCCCATACGCGTTCGTGATGCGGACTGGTGCGCGGTTGCCCAGTACTGAGTTCGCACTTCTCTCCCGGAGCGGCTCCACAAGTCGGACACTGAACCGCGAGCGCCTGCTTTGGGCTGAGTTCTTTTGTCACACAAACCTCCAGTACAAAGGGGTCGTCAATGAGACAAGTTCCGGGAGGCTTATCCGGACGGTCTACGCCCTGCTGACAACGGACATCGGCCGATTCTGCAGAAAGGAGCTGATGAGTGGGCTATTTATTTGCAAGCCGCCGTTGTAGCTAACGAAGCCTTTCTTCTTGAACGCACTCATAAATTTGCTTACCCTTGCGCGGGTGGTACCAACCATTTCCGCAAGGGTTGCTTGGCTCACCTTCAGGGGGGTCTCTGGCTTTGATTCCTTGGATATTTGCCCAAACAACAGCAGAACCCGTGCCAGTCGCTTTTCGCTGAAATTGAAGAATTGATCTGCCAGGTCTTCCTCGACTCGAATAACTCGGGAAAGCAGATACGCATTAAGCAACGCTGCAAACTGCTTGTCGCTCTTGAGCATGCGAAGCGTGCTCTCCTTCTGCAAGCGAGAGATATTGGAAGGCCCAATCGATCGTGCCGTGTACATCCGCAGAGATTGCCCGCCGAGGCAGCCTTCGCCAAAAAAGCTACCCCGCAGCAGGACGGCGATTATCGCTTTTTTGCGACGCGTAGCGGCCATCGTGAGCTTAACCGTACCGCTCTGGATATAGAAAACTGCATCGGCTTTGTCCCCTTGCGAAAAAATGATCTCGTTGTCTCGCAAGCTCCGCACAGTCATCGCGGAACCGAACTTTTTGCGGAAAACTGTGGAACTGAAACCGAGAGTTTGTTCAATCGCCATCTGTCTCCTCGGTACAATCAATGCAATTGGGGGGTACCGTCCTCCGTATAGAAAAATAAATCATATGGCTCGGGAATATGATGTGCATGGTCAATAAAGCTCATACACAATTGCACACAGTATCTACGTGGTAATCTCGGGCTAATTCCTCTGACCTGAGGCTCCATGGCAGGGTTTGCGCAAGGCTTGGTTTGCGAAATCACGTTACGTTCATTGAACCAATTATGTTTGTAGACGGGGAGCTTGGGCGAGCGGCTCTGCTCAAAGCGTTGCGCCACCCAAAGGCGAGTTTCTCAGCAAACTGTGAAGGCTTGCGGCAGGTTCCTACTGACCCCAACTCAGCCGCATGACTGTGTTGTGCCTGTCGATGGTGACGTGAAGAGCCTTGTCGGCGCCTCCGATAAACTCACCGGATGCCGTCCGGGAAAGGTCGATCGTCTCATCGGCCGAGAGTGCCCTTACGCGGATCACATGCTTTCCCGCAGGGATCTTCAGGGTCTCCGACTCCACACCCTTCAATCCATTGAACACGACCAGATGCTTCTGCGCGGCCCCGTGCAGCGGCTTCGTCAATATCAGCTTGTCATCGACCCAAACGAACAGGGTGGCATCTTTGAACTGATGCTGCACCGCGAGATCGAGATTGGAAAGGGGCACAACAATTGGACTGGTCGCATGTGCAGTTGGGGAGCGATGTTTCCGCGGCGGGACGCTAGCGGGGGCTGGCGTCGCCGGAACTGCAACTGCCGCTGCGCCAGGCACATCCTTCGCAGAGTTCGGACTGGAACCCACGGCGGGAGGAGCAACGTACGCGTTCACCTCTTTGGAGGATGTAACCTGCAGTCTGGTTTGGGAAGCAACAAACACCAAAGCGATCAGCGTGGCCGCACCCAGAATCAGATCCCGGATCGGCGCTTTTCGAATCGCGGTGCGCACTGCCTTGTCAGCCTTCGCAACCTGTGCCACGCGATTGGTTGCTGGAGCCGCCGCCTGACGGGTCGTTCGATTGCGCGTTCCCGTCGAGGCCGTGGCAAGCGGTGCGACTGCCCGCAGCGACGTCGTGGTCGAGCCCGGCTTGAAGACCTGCTGTAGCTGGCGTACGTCCTCTGCCAATTCCGCGCCGCGCTGGTAGCGTTCTTCTGGATTCTTCGCCATGGCTCGCGCGATCACTTCATCCAGTTCCGGGGGCAAGGTCAGGTCCAGCGCGCTCGCGGCCACGGGTTCACGATTCGCCACCTTGAAGCACACCGTGGTGGCGCTGTCCCCCTGAAACGGAGAATGGCCGGTGACCATGGCGTACAGAATTACGCCGAGCGAAAACAGGTCCGAGCGCCCGTCCACCGCTTCGCCGCTCAACTGCTCGGGCGACATGTAGGCGGGAGTTCCCAGCACTTTTCCGGGCAGGGTGAAGTGCGCAAGGTTCAACTTGGCAATGCCGAAGTCGGCAATCTTGGCGTGGCCATCCTCGGTCAGAAGAATGTTGCCGGGCTTAACGTCGCGATGAATCACGCCCTGCGCGTGGGCGTAGTCGAGCGCCTCGGCGAGCTCTTCCACCAGTTGGAGCGCCCTGTCTAACGGGAGTTTCTTTTCGCGCGCCAGAATCCGGTTCAGGGACTCGCCCGCAACGTACTCCAGCACAATGTAGGGGTCGCGGTTTTCGGGATCCTCTCCGACATCAAAAATGGCAACAATGCCGGGATGGTGCAGACGTCCGGCGGCCTGCGCCTCGTGATTAAACCGCAGGCGAAATTCTTTTTCCTCGTCCGGCTCCTGGCCCGATAGCGAAACGGTTTTCACCGCGACCGTGCGACCGATCTGCGGGTCCAGAGCTTTGTAAACCACACCCATGGCCCCGCGGCCCAATTCAGCCACGATCTCGTAGCGGCCAAACCGTTTGATCTCGGGAGTCTCCATGGAGTCGTCCTTGGGGCACAGCGTTCGAACTGCCACTAACTGGAAGGGGACTTCTAGTATGGTAGCGCGGGGAGCGCGGTGATCCTGCACCCTGTTTGCATCGGTCCATTACCCCGGTAACGCCCCCTCTTGCCTCTCCAAACCAGGGAAATAACGCGTCCGTGGCGGGGATCTTCAGGGCGTCGGCGAGGCTTGCCGCTGGATCCTGAAATCACAGGTTCGTGTGACTTCGGGCACTTCCCCCTGGGGAGCGGCTTTGTAGCATTCCAAGGGGTACCGTACCGGTGTCTACACTGCATGCCATTGCGGGCCAGTCCATCTCCCACTACCGCGTTTTAGAGCGTCTCGGCAGCGGCGGGATGAGTGTGGTCTATAAAGCCGAAGACCTGGAACTCGGCCGCTTCGTTGCCCTCAAGTTTTTGTCGGACGACCTGGCTCATGACACCCAAGCCTACGAACGCTTGCGGCGGGAAGCACGTGCCGCTTCGGCGCTGAATCACCCCAACATCTGCACCATTTACGAAGTCGGAGAGCAGCAGGGCAACTTCTTTATTGCGATGGAGTGTCTGGAGGGCCATTCCTTGCGGGAGTTGATTCGGGGTGCGCCGCTGGAGTTCGACCGCCTGCTGGAACTCGCCATCGAGATTGCGGATGCCCTCGATGCCGCGCATGCCCGCGGCATTATCCATCGCGACATCAAGCCCGGGAACATCTTCGTCACCAACCGCGGGCACGCCAAGTTGCTCGACTTCGGTCTGGCGAAGTTGAGCGTGCCGCTTGCCATCGGCATGGCCACCACGGCCAGCGAAAGCAATCTCACCAGTCCGGGAACCGCGTTGGGGACCGTCGCCTACATGTCTCCGGAGCAGGCTTTGGGCAAGGACCTCGACCCTCGCACCGATTTGTTCTCCTTCGGGACCGTGCTGTATGAAATGGCCACCGGCGCTTTGCCGTTTTCCGGGAACACGACGGCTGGCATCTTTGATTCCATCCTCCACAAGATCCCGGGTCCCGTGGGGCGTCTCAATCCAGCGTTGCCCCCCGAGTGTGAGCGAATTATCAATACCGCACTGGAGAAGGAGCGCGACGTCCGCTACCAGAGTGCCTCGGAACTTCGCGCGGACTTGAAGCGACTCAAGCGCGACACCGATTCCGACAAAGTGCTCTCCGCCACGGGCCATGTCTCGCGCTCCACAGCCGCGCTGCAGCAAGAGAAGAAGAAGATGAAGCGTCCGGTAGCCGTCGCAACAGCTGTGCTGGCCGTGATCGTTGCGGTGGTTGCTGTTGCCTGGTTCGTGCTACCCATTGCTCCACCCAAGGTCGTGGGCCTGAAGCAGATTACGCGTGACGGTATGTTCAAGGAGCAGCTCGTCACCGACGGCTCGCGCATCTATTTTTCTGAGTTCTCGGGCGGCCACATGGTCGCAGGACAGGTTTCTGCCTCCGGGGGTGAGACCTTCCCCATTGCAGTGCCGTTCCAGAACGTCAATATCTTCGGCTTGAGTTCAGATCATTCCGCGCTGCTGATATCGGACTACAAGGGTGCGTCCCCTGCGCCGCTCTGGGCTCTGCCCCTGCCAGCCGGCTCGCCTCGGCGACTTGATGACATTGAAGCTCGGGAGGCTGCGTGGTCCCCGGATGGTCAGCGTCTCATATTCGTGAAAGGACTGGACGTCTTCCTCGCAAATGCGGATGGCAGCCAGGCGCGAAAGGTGAAGACGTTCTCCGAGATCCCCGGCAACATCCGCTTTTCGCCCGACAGCCAGCGTTTGCGAATGACGCTCAAGGCAACCGGAAACAACGTCTCTTCTCTTTGGGAGATGAAGCCGGATGGTTCTGATCTGCACCCGGTATTCCCGGGATGGAAGACCGAGGCCATGGTGTGCTGCGGGGACTGGACGCGCGACGGCCGCTATTACATCTTCGAAGTCCAGCCTTCGACTGGCACCAGGGACTTGTGGGCCGTGCGCGAACGCCAGAGCCTTTTCCATCGCCATCCTGAGCCCGTGCAACTCACCACCGGGCCGCTGTGGTATATGGACTCCGTTTCCAGTCCCGAAGGAAATCGCATCTTCGCCAATGGGGAACTGCTTCAGGGAGAGTTGGTGCGCTACGATTCGCGCTCGGGCCAGTTCCTTCCCTACCTTTCCAGTATTTCCGCCGGTGAGGCGGACTTCTCGTCCGATGGCGAATGGATCGTGTACATCAATTATCCGGAGTTGACGCTTTGGCGGGCTCGCGCTGACGGATCGCAAAAAATGCAGCTTACGTACTGGCCCATCTTTGCCACCCTGCCGCGCTGGTCGCCGGATGGCAAGCAGATCGCCTTCATCGGAACCGAAACGGGGAAGCCCTGGAAGATCTACCTGATCTCGGCGCAAGGCGGCACGCCACAGGAACTGCTCCCCCAGGACCGCCAGGAAAACGACGCCACATGGTCGCCGGATGGCAAACAGATCGCCTTCGGCCGTCCCTCGTACGGAATGGACTTGGGCGAGCTCGAGATTCAGATTCTTGACCTGTCGACGCGACAATCTTCCGCCGTGCCTGGCTCTCGGGGCATGTTCAGCCCTCGCTGGTCTCCTGATGGCCGTTACCTGGTGGCGCTGGCGTCGGATTCGAAAAAGCTGATGCTATTCAACATCAGCACCCGCCAGTGGTCTGAATGGCTGCGCACCGAAGATGGGACTATCGGTTACCCGGTTTGGGCTCGAGACAGCAAATCCATCTACATTGAACGTTTTCTCGCCGCTGAGCCTTCCATGCACACGCTCAAACTCGGCGCAAACGTTTCCGAACGTTTTCTCTCCTGGAATGATTTGCATCGCTTCGGGGGAGTCTGGGGAAACTGGTCGGGAGTGGCTCCCGACGGGAGTGTGCTCACCGTACGCGACGTCAGCTCGCACGAGATCTATGCGTTGGATCTGCAGCTGCCTTAAGAGCTGTCAGCTCAGCTCAGCTTCAGTTCCCAAACTATCGACCTGAGAGGAATCCTGACACGCGCTGCACGACTGCGGGCTTTCCACGATTTGAAGGTGGCAGGACGAGACTTGTCTTAGCTGAAGGCTGAGAGCTGATGGCTGAAAGCTGGTTTCTAGCTTCCTGCAGCGAAGCCGCCGCTGTGGGCGACCGTAATGCGGAGGTACTTGTAGGGATTGACTGGAGTGTCGTTGATGCGGACTTCGTAGTGAAGATGGGGCCCGGTCGAGCGTCCGCTCTCTCCCACATAGCCGATCACGTCGCCGCGGTGCACCGCCTGGCCAGCCGTCACCGCGTAGCCGGAAAGGTGGCCGAAGCGGGTGCTGATACCGTTGCCGTGATCGATCATGATGGCCTTGCCGTAGCCGCCCATCAAGTCGCTGAATACCACCTTGCCGTCCGCCGGAGCGATAATCGGGGCGCCATAGGTACTGCCGATATCCACGCCGCTGTGGAACGCGCCTTCTCCGTTGAATGGATCAATCCGCTCGCCAAAGCTGCCCGTCACCTGGCCTTCGACCGGCCATAGGTTGGGAGCCGAATTAGCCTTGAACCAGTCGGCCGTGGTGGCATTGCGGGTCAGGCCCATGGTCAGGCCGACCATCGTCGCCCCGGTCAGGGCCGAAGTCCGCAGGGCATGCAACTGGTCGAGCGAAGAAGTTACGTCGGCATCCTGGATCTGCTCTGAGGTTGCCGTCACCAGCGTAGGCTGCGCCTTGAGCCCGTAGAGAGCCGAAACTTCCCCGGCAATCGAGCCCAGCGACGCGACCTGCACGTCGCGCTCTTTGGCCACCTGCTCGAGGCGCGAATAATTGTTTTTCAGCTGATCTTTTTCCGTCCGCAACTCGTTGTAGCGGGAAACCTTCAAGAGCATGCGGGTATAAGAGCTGGCAATGCCGGTCAGGCTGAGGAATCCGATTGCGGCGCCCACAACAAATACGTACAGGTAATGCACGGGGATGGAGATTTTGCGCAACTGGCCATCGTCCCCGCGGGCCACAAAAAGGATGTAAAAGCGTTTCTGCAATTCGCTCCTCTGGTTGTTGAAACATCAGGTCCGGAACTCCAGGCCCAGTTTCTTAGTTGCCGAAACGCCTGTTCGGACCACCTGACTTTTTCGGGCTACGCTCCCATCTTGGGAATGGAAACTTTCTCGTGCCCTACACCTACCGAGAACTCACGACTAAGCTAAAAACACTACCTGTCTGCAATTCATACCGCTTGCAGAACTTAGCTCGGCCAAAGGTTATTGTGAATGACTGGTTAACGGTAACAAACTGGGTTCCCCCTGTCAACGACGCACTAGGGCATTTCCGGTTACCGAAGACGGGGTAACAAGGGGCGACCATGGGACAGGTTACCGATGTACGCTTTCCGAAGTCCCGGGTTTGTGAATCTTGCGGACAAAACCTGCCATCTGAAGGTCAGCGGTATAGTAGTTGCGCCGTGCCGCTTCCCGAAAAAGCGCTGATTGCCCAGCTTCGCCGCATGGCGACATCCTCCACCCGTGGGCGCGCTCGCGACTCGAACCGTACGATTTCCACAGCAATTGGAGACGACTGCGCCGTGCTGCGCCTGCTGCCGGGACGCGAATCCCTGGTCACGACCGACTTCACGCTGGAAGGCATTCACTTCCGGCGCGACTGGCATCCCCCGGATTCGGTCGGCCACCGCTGCCTGGCCCGCGGGCTGAGCGATATTGCGGCCATGGGTGGCGAGCCCGTCGCGGCCTTCCTCTCGCTCGCCTTGCCCCGCGATCTGCCCCAAGTTTGGGTAGGGCGCTTTGCCCGCAGTCTGATCAGTCTCGGGGAAAGATTCGGCGTCACCCTCGCCGGAGGCGACACCGCCGAATCTCCCGACGGGATCCTGGCCGACATCATCGTGGTCGGGACCGCGCCAAAAGGTAGATCGGTGCTGCGCTCCGGCGCCCGCCCCGGCGACCGCATCTTCGTCAGCGGTGAAATGGGTGGCTCGGCCGCCGCAGTCGTGCAGATGAGGACCAAGCCGCAGAAGAAGGTGAGGCCTCGCGACTATCCTCGGCACTTCTACCCCGAGCCGCGCGTCGAACTCGGCCGGATTCTCCGCGAGAAGGGCCTGGCCTCCGCCATGATTGACACCAGCGACGGGCTTTCCACCGATCTCGCCCACCTCTGCGAGGAAAGTGGTGTCGGAGCGGAGGTCGAAGCCGTACTTATTCCCCGCGCCAGTGTGGGCAAGCCCGCGCGCGAGGTGGATCTCGACCTGGCTCTCCACGGCGGGGAGGACTACGAACTGCTGTTCACGGCTCGGCCCGGCAAGCGGGTCCCGCCGCACGTCGCCGGAGTCGCGCTCACCCACATCGGCCACATCACTCGTTCGCGACTCATTCTCGTCCGCAATCTCAAGGGCGTCGCCTACCAGCTTGAGCCGAAAGGCTGGGAGCACTTCCGCAAACGATAAGACTTGTCATCCCGACGCCCGCGTTCTATGCGGGCCGAAGGATCTGTGCACTTTTTGGCAGCTGGTGTGGCGCCGGCAAGATGCCAGGTCCTTCGCTCTGCTTGGGATGACAAACCACCGATGGAATCCTGCAAACGTTAGGCCCATCGTTACTTCCGTCACCACTCAGTCTCTACCCGAGGTCACAAAACGGGACTAGAGTAGGAACATGTCGTCCAGTAAATGGCTTCTCCTCCCAGCACTCGTTCTCCTGCTAACGGTCGCTGCTGCTGCCCAAAAGAAACAGCCGCCTCCGCCGCCAGCGCACGCGACTCATCCGTCGCCCCCAGTCACCGACGAACTCATCCACAAACAGTTTGGGGACAACTGCTCGATCTTGCCGGGGCCGCCGCAGTTTGTCGCTGACCTGGATGACGACGGCGTCGACGATCTAGTCGTCGCTGCGAAATGCAAAAACCCGATGGCTGACAAGGACGAATACAGCTTCGTCGTCGCCGATCCCTACGACAGCTTCCTGGGCTATAGCGATGTGAAGGTCACCTCCACGTTCGCTTCCGACGAACCCGATCGCCGTGGCATCAGTTTGCTCATCATTCATGGCGCCGACCAGGACGCATGGCGCGCCGACAAGCCCAAGGGAAAATTCCTGCTGATCAATCTGCCCTTCAAGACACTGACCGTGAAAAGATTCGCCCTGAAGAAAAAGACGATCCTCGGCATTTACATGGAGGAAAAGGGCGAGGGCGAAGACACGTCTTCGGTCATTTATTGGGACGGGAAGAAATACAGATACCAGCAGTTGGGCTCAACCCTCGAATAACGGGAAGGGCACGACTCCAGTTGTGCCGTAAAGCTCTCACCAATGTCAAGGCTTTAGCCGCTGCGGGATGCTTTCCGCGAGACCTGACCCCGCAAGCCTGCGCAACGATCCAACGGGATTCTATCCATCAATTGCGCTGGTAGTAGGGGAATTCGCTCGTCCCTACCTGATTCACGTTCGCCTCGGCAAATTCGCAGACTCGATCCAGAGACGCCTGCAGTTCCCCTGTGTAGCGCTCCATATCTTCGTCGGTCGCGCCTTCCGGCACTGGAATCAGCTTCCCGAAGCGCACCAGCACCCGGGAGAAAGGCTTCGGGATCATCAAGCGGTCCCAGCTGTTGAGGACCCAGGCTTTGTCGACCGCCGCGTGGAACATGGTCATTGCCAATCCGGACGACCGCGCGAGCGCGACCGGTCCGGGCTTTACTTTATGGCGCGGTCCCCTTGGGCCATCGAGGGTGAAGGCCACGGTCCAGCCTTCTTCCAGCGCGCGCCGCAGGCCGAGCAGGGCGCGCACGGCGTTGCGACTGCTCGATCCTTTCACTGCAACGAAGCCGAACTTGTGGATAATTCTGCCCATGTACTGGCCGTCATAACTATCACTGCTCATCACCCGGATGCCCATGTCGCGGAAGATGTAGGTCGCCGGGATCATGCAGGAATGCCAAAACGAGGCGACCAGCGGGCGCTGGTCCAGCGTCTGCTGCCCACCTTTTTCGTAGGACACCGAGACACGCAAGGTCGGCCCGATCAGGCGAATGATGGAGTGTCCCAGAAAGATGATGACGCGCAGCACGACGCGCTGGCGAAGGCTAAAACGCTGCGGGTCGATGGGAGGTAGCGCGGGCGCCGCGCCGATGCGAGTGCTGGCTTCAGGCACCAGAACATTGTAACGGCAGGCCGCGCCTCAGTTTTCCAGGTAGGAATCGATCCAGGTCTTGATCCTCTGGCGGTGTTCGTCGGCGGAGGCGAACCGCACTCCGATCGACTTGGGCTGGCACCAGCTCACGACCCCTTTCAGATTGACGCGGGGTAAGGTCATCAGCGCGAAAGAAACCTCCACATTCGCGCCAATGGAAAAATCTTCGGCACTTTTGACCGACATGCCCCCGCTGCTGATTTCGATGCTGCTTGCGGAGACACGACGGCCGTCGCCAACCAGAGAGACCGAGGTCATCACCGGGATGCGCACGTAGCGGCGGAATTCATGCAGCACCAGCAGGCGGGTGGCGCGAATCAGCTTGAGCGCGGCCGGCCGCTCCAGCGGCTCGCTGAACATGGCGTTGATGCCGAACTTGGAGTAGCTCATGGCTTCTTGCGCGTTGCCGCCGACTCCGTAGATTACGCAGCGGCTGTTCGACGGGGAGGAGCGGGCCGCTTCCATCACGGCATCGGCGCCCTCTCCCAGGCTCAGCACGCAGGCCTCGAATTTTTCCCTCTTCAGCCGCTCGGCAGCGTCTGCGGTCACGACCACGGTTTCAATACCGAACTGGCGAAAGCCTTCCGCCAGCAGCGCGCGGGCCGGTTCGTCCAGGCCTACCAGCGCGGTGCGGGCAGCTGCTTTTCGGGTGAACGGGGCGGGTGTGAAGTGTGTGGCGAAAACTTTATCCATAAAGTTTGGGGGAGACTCCACTTTCGAAACCCATTGTGGATGCAGCCGCCCTCGTTGAAAAGACACAAAGGGCCAACGGGCGAAGTACCAAAGTCGCATTACTTTTTCAGCGAATGCGGGAGAAGGGACATTACGCGCCAAAAGCCGCATCAAATCAGGTGCTTGGAGTGGATGGCAAAGAGGACAGAGAGGCCACTGAGAAAATTCTATTCACTCCAGCGCCGGAACAGCAGTGCACCATTGGTCCCGCCGAAGCCGAATGAATTCGACATCGCGTATTCAAGTTCCGCCTTGCGCGCGTGATTGGGAACCAGGTCCATCCCTGCCGTATCAGGCTCGGGATTTTCCAGATTGATGGTGGGAGGCAGGATCTGGTCGCGCAAGGCCAGCACGGTGATGCCGGCCTCAAGTCCTCCCGCCCCACCGAGAAGATGCCCGGTCATCGATTTCGTGGAACTGACTGCGACCTTGCGCTCGCCGAAAAAGTTGCGAATGGCGTGCGCTTCGAGCGTGTCGCCGATCGGTGTCGAAGTGCCGTGGGCGTTCACATATCCCACAACGTCAGGCGTCACACCGGCATCGCGTACGGCATTGCGCATGACGCGGAAGCCGCCTTCATGCTCGGGTGCCGGCTGCGTCATGTGGTAAGCATCGCCGCTCATGCCGTATCCAGCGATTTCCGCCAGAATGCGGGCGCCGCGCTTGCGGGCAAATTCCAATTCTTCCAGGATTAAAATGCCCGCGCCTTCGCCGATCACAAATCCGTCGCGGTCGCGGTCCCAGGGGCGGCTGGCCTTCTCCGGCGCATCGTTGCGCGTCGAGAGCGCGCGCATGGCGGCGAATCCGCCCACGCCCATGGGAGTAATGGCGGCCTCGGCGCCGCCGGCAATCATCACGTCGGCATCGTTGTGCTGAATGATGCGGAAGGAATCTCCAATGGAATGCGCGCTGGTCGTGCAGGCGGTGGCCGTGGCCTCGTTCGGTCCCTTGGCCCCGCAGCGCATGGACACCTGCCCGGCGGCGAGGTTGATGATGGCGGCCGGAATGAAAAATGGAGAGATCTTGCGCGGCCCGCCTTCCATCAGCGCCAAGTGCTCGCGTTCGATGATGTCAAACCCTCCGATCCCCGACCCGATGTGAACACCGACGCGCTCGTCGTTCTCTGGAGTGATCTTCAGTTCCGACATCTTCAGCGCTTCATCCGCGGCGGCGATGGCCACGTGAATGAAGCGGCCCATCTTCTTGACTTCTTTTTTCTCGATGAAATTCAGAGGGTCGAAGTTCTTGACCTCGGCGGCAATCTGGCAGGCGAAGGCCGTGGGGTCGAACCCGGTGATGCGTCCGACACCGCTCTGGCCCGCAAGCAAGGCTTTCCACACCACATCGGTGGTATTGCCTACGCCACAGATCAATCCAAGACCTGTAACTACGACCCTGCGTCCCAACTATTTCCCCGCTTTCGCGTGCTTGCCAATGTAGTCGACCGCGTCCTGTACGGTGCGGATCTTCTCCGCGTCCTCGTCGGGGATTTCGATGTCGAAGGCTTCTTCGAAAGCCATGACCAGTTCGACAGTGTCGAGCGAATCGGCGCCCAGATCGTCTACGAACGACGCGCTCGAGGTGACTTCGCCCTCATCCACTCCCAACTGCTCCACGATAATCTGTTTTACCTTCTCTTCTACGGCTGCCATGTGTCTCCTCGCTTGCCTCGATTAGATTTGAATTCGGTTGTTTGCGTCGCGCAATTGCAGCGCCTGTTTCTGCTCGGACCTCGGCCCTCCACAACTCCGCTACGTCTTACGCACTGCGATACGAATAAAGGCGAGTGTGTAGTGTAATTGTCCCGGTGAATTAGTGTAAAGGAAGGGCCTTGGCTCTTTCGGCAAAGGCTCCGCTGACATGGAATTGCACCCTTGAATCCTAAAGGCAGGGCATTGCCGGGGTCAAACGTCCGCCGGGGTATGATGGGTCGGTTCGGCGCTTATCCCAAGGAGTCTGGCGTGAAATATGCACTCTGCTTGTTGCTGCTTTGTCCCCTGGCTGTTGCGGCCCCGTGTCCCACGGGCACCGCACGCAACGACAATGTCCTGATTCAAACCGAGCAGACATGGGCCCGCGCCCTGGAGCAACGGGATACGGCAACTCTGAACTGCATTCTGGCGGACGAGTTCGAGGATGCCGGACCCGACGGCAAACTAACCGACCGTGCCACTACTCTCGCGAAAGCCGGCGAACATCCCGCCATTCATCATGCGCTCTCGGATCTGCGCGCGACGGTCCATGGCGACTTTGGCTACATCCGGGGACTCGCAACAGCCACGGACCCGCAGGGCAAGATCGTGGCCAAGGTGCGCTTCACCGATGTGTACGAGTACCGCGAAGGGCGCTGGCAGTGTGTTGCCGGGCATGAATCGATGTTGACCGAAGCGAGTCATTAAGAGCGAGGGAAGTCGAATGCGGGCCGTCGTGCAGCGCGTGAGCCGCGCCAAAGTCACGATCAACGATCAGAGCAACAATGCCTGGACCAGCGGCGAGATCGGCCAGGGATTGCTGGTTCTGCTGGGCGTGGGCCGCGACGACTCCGAAACCGACGCCAGGTATCTCGCTGAGAAGATCGCGGGCCTGCGCATTTTCGAAGACGCTGACGGGAAAATGAACCGCAGCGTTCAGGACTTGGACGGAAGCGTGCTCGTGGTCTCGCAGTTCACTCTGTACGGAGATGTGCGCCGGGGCAAGCGCCCATCCTTCGATGCCGCGGCGCCGCCAGAGCACGCCCGCCGGCTGTATGAGTTTTTTGTCGAGCGCGTCCGGGCCTCCGGCCTGCGCTGCGAAACCGGCCGCTTCCAGGAAATGATGCAAGTCGAGTTGGTCAACGAGGGGCCGGTCACCATCCTGCTGGATTCCGGCAAAGCGTTCTAGCGCGTCATCCTCGGGCAGCATACCCAAAGGTGCGCAACCTCAACCGTCCTTTCGGTTATTGCGGTTCCCGCCGGGAAGATTGACAATTGATGCATCGGGTTTTGGCTGTAGGGGCACCCTGTTCCCCAAATGCATCTTAAGTCGGGGTCTACGTCCGAAGCTCGTGCGAACGAGTGCGCCCGGACTTGGGCCGGCATTCGCTGCAAGTGAGAGCGGGGGTGATAAGCTCCGCTCCCCCAAAAAGGATGGCTTCACTTATGAACCAGTTTACGAAAGGCCTGCGCCGGACCATCTCAGTGCTGGCCATCGCGGTGGTAAGTATTGCTCTCGTGCAGCGGGTAGTCGCGCAAGACCAGCCCGATCAAGATGATCCCCCGAGCCGCGTCGCGCGTCTCGGCTACATGCAAGGCTCCATTTCGTTCCAGCCGGCCGGAGAGTCGGAGTGGGTCGAGGCGGCCCGAAACCGGCCGCTGACCACGGGCGACAAACTCTGGTCAGACCGGGACTCCCGCGCCGAACTGTCGCTCGGGACGGCGGTGATCGACCTGAACAGCAACACCGGCATCTCCTTCCTGAATCTTGACGACCGCACAGCGCAGATCCAACTAAGTTCAGGATCGATCAGCGTGCGCCTCCGGCATTTGGATCGCGACGAAGTGTTTGAGATCGATACACCCAACCAGGCGTTCTCCATCTTCCAGCCCGGCCGCTATCGCGTCGAGGCCAGTGAAGATGGAACTTACACCGTGGTCAGCATTCGTGAAGGCGAGGGCGAGTCCACCGGCAACGGGCAAACCTACGCCCTGCATAGCGGACAGCGTGGCACCTTCGAGGGGACCGACCGCCTGCGGGCCCAAGTGGAGGATCTCGGCGATCCCGATGACTTCGACAACTGGACCTATGCTCGGGACCACCGCTACGAGAATTCGCCGTCAGCGAGGTACGTTTCTCACGAGGTCGTCGGATACGAAGACCTGGATGACAACGGCGACTGGCGCCCCGATCCGGGTTACGGCAATGTCTGGTACCCGCGCGTTTACGCCGGTTGGGCTCCGTATCGCGACGGTCACTGGGCCTGGATCGATCCCTGGGGATGGACCTGGGTCGATGACGAACCATGGGGCTACGCTCCCTTTCATTACGGCCGCTGGGTCTCGATTCGAGGCCGCTGGGGCTGGGTGCCGGGACCGGTGGAGGTGCGGCCGGTCTATGCGCCTGCCCTCGTCGTATTTGTAGGCGGAGGCGGCGGTTTCGCGGGAAACATGGCATGGTTCCCCTTAGGTCCGCGCGAAGTGTACGTACCGTCGTATCCGGTAAGCCGCGGGTATGTCAATCGCGTCAACGTCAGCAACACGACTGTGAATGTCACGCAGGTGACGAATGTCTATAACACCACGATCGTCAACAAGACGACCGTCATTAACAACGTCACGTATGTGAATAAGAATGTCTCCGGTGCGGTGACGGCGGTTCCGCAAAAAGCTTTCAGCAGCGGACAGCCCGTTAGTCACGTGGCCGTGCGGGTGAACGCTCGGGAAATTGCCGCGGCCCCGGTGAATGCCAGAGCCGTCGTCGCGCCTACTTCCAACAGCGTGCTGGGAGTCCATGCCAATACGGCGAATCGGGTGGCAGCGCCTCCGGCCGCCGTGGCGAATCGCGCGGTGGTTGCCAAGGCAACTGCTCCGCCTCCACCGGTATCCTTCGCAGCCCGGCAGCAAGTGATGGCGGCCCATCCGGGGCAGCCGATCGCTCGGCAGGACCTGGCACGCTTGCGTCCCGCGAATACGCCGGCTGCGCAGCCTCAAGTGAAGCAGGCGCCTCCGGGAAAACCCGCGACACCGACCATGGGTCGGCCCGTGAACCAACCGGCAAGCGCGCCCGCGAATCAACCGGCGAACCGGCCGGGCACTCCGCCGGCTGCGAACGAGCGGCCGGGAGCCACTCCTGGACAACCGAATCGTCCGGCATCGAATAGTCAGCCGCCCGCGAACAACCGGCCGCTTGTGCCACCGGCGAAGAACGACCATCCGGCTGCGGCGCAACCCAACAACCGGCCGGAACAACCTCAGCCCCAGCCGAGTCAGCCTCAGCCCAACAACCGGCCCGAACCGAATCGGCCGCAGCCCAATCAGCCGCCCGCGAACAATCGTCCGGCTGAACCACCGACACGGAATGATCGTCCGGCTGTGGCTCAACCAAACAACCGGCCAGACCAACCTCAGCCCCAGCCGAGTCAGCCTCAGCCGAACAACCGGCCCGAGACCAATCGGCCACAGCCGACTCCGCCACCGGCCAATAATCGTCCGGCTGAACCACCGACACGGAACGATCGTCCGTCCGCGGCGCAGCCCAACAATCGACTAGAACCATCTCAACCCCAGCCGAGCCAGCCTCAGCCCAACAACCGGCCCGAGCCCAATCGGCCACAGCCGACTCCACCGCCCGCGAACAATCGTCCGGCTCAACCGCCGGCCCGCAATGATCGTCCGCCTGCGGCTCAACCCAACGCTCAACCGCAACCGCCGCAGCATACCCCGCCTGCGCAAGCACGCCCGGCCCAGCCTCAGCCTCGTCCGCTTACTCCCGAGGAGAAGAAAAAGCAAGACGAACAGCGCAAGCAGGATCAGAAGCCCCACTAGGAGTGGGGTAGATCACTGAATCAAGCAACGGGAAAGGGCGTCCGAGTTTTCGGGCGCCTTTTTTTGTGAGGCCTGTCTTGTGTTTCGCCAAATGCTCGACCGATCAGCGTCTGCCGCGGCTAATCCTTGCTGAACAAACCTGCCGGCAAATTCTGCTGAATATATTTCTTACTGTCGAACTTCCTTCCCGTGCTTTCGCCTGACATATAACGAATCTGCCCAAAGATGGGCCGCTCGAACCATGGACGGTCGAACTTCCCCACAATCGCCCAGGCAATCCCCGCGTAGCCGTTGGGATCGCGTCCGTCGAGTTCATACTTGTCATTGAGCCGCACGGCGATGCAGTGCGCCTCAGCGGGAGATCGGCTCCATTCCAGGATTTTTTTGGCCCAGTACATACGCATGTAGTTATGCATCCACCCGGTTGTAACCATCTGCATTTGCGCCGCGTTCCAGAGCGGATCGCGCGTCTCGGCGTGCTCTAACTGTGTCGCGGAATAGCGCACCGGCCTCGGATCGGCAGCATGCTTCGCCAGCGTGCGGTGTGCCCACGGCTCCGCGCATTCGAAACTGTCGTAGTCAGGATTGAACCGCACCAGGTTCACCGCGAGTTCGCGCCACGTAACGATCTGGTTCAGGAACGCCTCTTTGTCGGCCTTCGGCGCATCCGCTCTTTCGGCGGCGAGAGCCACCGTAATCGGACTGATGTGGCCGAAATGCAAATACGGCGACAGCCGGCTGGTGTGGTGATTTTCCGGCTTGTTGCGCTGCGTGCCGTAGCGCTGCAGATTGTGCTGGATAAACTCTTCGAGCAAACGCAGGGCCGCCGCGGTTCCGCCGCGCCAACCGGAGACCGGAGAGACCGAGCGATCCAGTTCCCAGCCTTGCGTGATGTCGAAATCGGGTTCGAGCGAAGCGAGAGTTTGGGGCCTCTTCCACGTCACGTGAGCCCGCGGATTGTGCGGCGGGACAAGGAATTGTTTCAGAAGCGCCAGCAATCGCGGCCGGATGATGTGCGCCGCATACTGCGCCTTCTCCAGCAGCTTGGAGGGCACGATGACATCAGCATCGACGGTCCACAACGGAACCCTCAATTTCTTCGCCGCAGTGCGCCGCCACGCTTCGGGTTCGCGCATCGGATTCTCGTCGCCGATGACCAGCGCGGCCTTCACTTCCTTGCAGAACTGGAGCAGGCTGTGCTCGGGAAAGCGGCGCAGTACGAATCCAACATTTCTTTTGGCAAGGTCGTCGGCGATATCGGGAATGCCCTCGGCAAGAAAACGGTAGTGCCGCAGATTCGCATTCGGATAAAACGGCACCGGAGCCAGAAAGACAACAACCGGCTTCCGCAGAGCATTGGCCGCCGAGACTGCTACATCCAGCGCAGGATTGTCGACGCCGCGCTGGGCACGCTGCATCCAGTAAACGACGCACGCGGCGTCCGGATCAGGCGGTCCAGTACGCCTCACGGTTACGCGAGGATCTTGCGAGAGTCTGATCAGATCATCCATCAGAGGCCGACGGATCAAGTGTAGAGCGTTGCCGAGCATGAACGAGGTGTTGAGTCGGCTGTATTGCGCCGCAAGAAAAATAAAAGGCGGATATTTCCCCAGCAGAAAAAAGTAGCGCCGGCATCTTGCCGGCTGTCCCGGGAGCCTGCCCTGAGCTTGCCGAAGGGGCGTCTCGCCCGCCGAACCGAGATTTCATCCGCGGCCCTAGTGCGCCTGCAAAATCGCATCCGCAACGCGCGCCGCGTCCACTGCCGCCTTGACGTCGTGCGTGCGCAAAATATGTGCGCCCTTGAGAATCAGCGCCGTCTGAGTGGCGAGCGTTCCAAAGAGTCTGCCATCAGGTGGAACATCTTTCCCGTCTCGCCCCAGGGTTCGTCCAATGAATGACTTCCGCGAAGTACCCGCCAGCAGGGGAAATCCTGCCGCCTGCAATTCGCTGAAGCGTCCCAGCAGCGGATAGTTTTCATCGAAACTCTTTCCGAATCCAAAACCGGGATCCAGCACGATCCGCTCGCGTCGCACGCCCGCCAGTACTGCCTCTTCTGCCCACTCCTTGAGTTCGCGCTTAACCAGCAGCACGATGTCCCCCGGCGGCGGCAGCGTGCGCCATTCTTCGGGACGTCCTCGCATATGCATCAGAACGGCGCCACACTTCAGTTCAGCGACGGTCTTGGCCATGCGCGCGTCCCAGCGGAATCCGCTAACGTCGTTGATAATCTCGGCTCCGGCGACGGCGGCCGCGCGGGCGACGTCCGCCTTGTAGGTGTCGACAGAGAGCACGGCTGCAGGATGTTTCTTCTTCAACTCGGCGATGACCGGCAGCACGCGCTTGAGTTCTTCTTCCACGCTAACCGTCGGCGCACTCACCGCTGGCGCACCCGCCTTGAGATTCGCTGCCGGACCCTTTTCCCCCTTAGCTGGCTTCGAAACACCAGCGTCGACCCTCGCTCCCGGCCGTGTCGACTCTCCTCCGATATCGAGAATGTCCGCGCCTTCTTCGAGCAATCGCTCCGCGTGTGCGATAGCCTGGTCGCGATCCAGAAACTGCCCGCCGTCGGAGAACGAATCCGGCGTCACATTGACGATCCCCATGATCAACGTGCGCTTGCCGAGTTCGAGCGCACGCCCACCCAGGTTCCACTGAAAGACAGATCTCATGCGGCACCGATTCTAAATCTAAATGGAGAGTGCAGAAGGGCTCTGTGTGGGACGGCGCTACCTGCGCCGCACAGCAGCCTCGCGCCGCATGACGCCAATCGCTCCCGGACCCGTTCCCGTCGGAGGCTTGCGCATTCCATCGAGCAATTCCTTGAGGACGACCGCGTTATTGCTGGTCTCGTTCTTCGAGGCAAACAGAAGGGTTACGCGTTTTCTCTTGTGGGCAAGCTTGTAAAGCAGGAGCAGCGGTTCCTGGGCCTCCGGCAGCTTCAACTCCTTCAGATACTTCTTGCGGAAGTCCTGCCAGCGATCGGGTCGCGCGTGGTACCAGCGGCGCAGTTCGTCAGACGGAGCCAGGTCGCGCAGCCACTCGTCGACCGCAGCCTTGGCTTTCGTGAGACCACGCGGCCACAAACGGTCGACGAGCACGCGCGCCCCGTCGGTGCGCGACGCGGGTTCGTAAACACGTTTAATGGCGACTGTCATGGGGTGGGCTCGATCGTGCTCTGTCTTATTATTGTAAAGCGGCCGGCAGCGCCGCATATGGCACGATCGAGGGATAGTTCATGCAAGTGCAAGATTTCGGGTGGATGGGTCAGATCATGGGGAATAGAAGTAAGAAGGTTCTTCTCGGAGAGATGGCAGTTCTGCTGGCATTGATTGCGCTCTTCGCTTGCGACGTCGAGCGCCGCAAGTCCGACGCCGAACTCGGCCTCAACCCACAGCAATCCGCCGGCCGCAGAATCTACGACGACCGCTGCGACCGCTGCCACGAACCGTATTCCACCCGCGGGAAAAAAGGCCCGGGGCTCAAGGGAATATTCCAACACAAATATCTTTCCCTCAGTGGGCTGCCCGCCAATGACGAGCGCGTCACCGATATCGTCCGCCTGGGCCGTAATGAAATGCCCGGCTACAGCCAGACACTCAACTCACAGGATATTCAGGATCTGCTCGCGTACCTGCACACGCTTTAGCTCCCTAAGGTGCGTGGCGCAGTTTTCATGGGATAATCCGGGAATGAAAACCACGGCGAAATCGGAGCTTTTTCGCGAACTGCCGTCGGTCGACGAAGTTCTGCGGATACCCGGCGTAGCAACTCTCGCAGCCGGCCATGGAATTGCGCCGGTCACCGAGGCTGCACGTGCCGTGGTCGCTCGCTTGCGGCGTGAAATTGCTTCCGGCTTGCTGAATCAGTCAGCGCTGCAACTGGCTCTTACCGGAATCACAGCCGCAATCGAAGGACAGCTGCGTCAGGCACTCGGACATTCCCTGCGTCCGGTGATCAACGCGACTGGGGTCATTCTGCATACGAACCTGGGCCGCGCCCCGCTGGCCGAGTCTGCCCTGGCGCACATCCGCGAAACCGCCGGACGCTTTTCCAATCTTGAGTTCGACATCGACGCCGGTGAACGCGGCAAACGGGACACTCACGTAGATCGCCTCTTCCGCAGTCTTCTCAGTGACGGCGCGACATCAGCTCATGTGGGGACGGCCGCCTCGGCCGTCCAGCCGGAGCCTGCCCTGAGCGAGCGCAGCGAGCCGAAGGGGCGAAGCCCGGCGGAAGTTCCGAGCAGCATCTCAACCATCGTGGTTAACAACAACGCCGCGGCGGTCCTGCTTGCGCTGAACACCCTGGCAGACGGCGGCGAAGTCATCGTCTCGCGTGGCGAATTAGTCGAGATCGGTGGCTCCTTCCGCATCCCAGACGTGATGGCGAAGTCGGGTGCAACGCTGCGTGAAGTCGGCACGACCAACCGCACCCGCGTCTCCGACTACGAAAAGGCAATTACCGATCACACGCGCCTGCTGCTGCGCGTGCACCGCTCGAATTTCGAAATCACCGGCTTCACCGAACAGGCATCCACAGTCGAACTGGTCGAACTATCCCGCAAGCGTGGCCTCCCGTTAATGGAAGATCTCGGCAGCGGTGCGCTTGTGGACTTGCAGAACTTCGGCATCAGCGGCGAAGCCAGCGTGCTCGACAGCCTGCGCGCCGGCGTCGACGTTGTCACCTACAGCGGCGACAAACTGCTGGGCGGCCCGCAAGCCGGATTGATCAGCGGCCGTGCCGACCTCGTCGCCCGCATGCGCTCCAACTCCCTGTTTCGCGCGCTCCGCGTGGACAAACTCACCTATGCCGCTCTCGAGGCTACGCTGCTGGCATACCTAAAGCGCGACCACGACGCCATTCCCACGCTGAAGATGATGCGGCTGACAAAAGAGGAGATCGGCGAACGCGCCGAAGCACTGGCAGCGCAGGTCCGCTCGTCGAAACTCAGCATCGAGATTACCGACGGCGAATCTGTAATCGGCGGTGGCGCCGCGCCTTCTTCCACGCTGCCGACTCGCCTGCTGGCTTTGAGTTGCGAAGGCCTGAGTGCCGACGAGTTGTCCGCCCGTCTGCGTGCGTCGGATCCGGCAATCATTGCCCGCGTGGAACAAGGACGAGTCCTGCTGGATTTGCGCACCGTCTTTGCCGACCAGGACCCGCTCATCGCAGTTGCGCTCAAACGAATCGTGTCTTAGACCTTCCGCATCCAAGAACCATTGGCCGTTCTCTACACCATCGGACATTCGACTCGCTCCATCGAAGACTTGATTGGCGCACTGAGGGCGCATCAGGTTCAGACTCTCGTGGACATCCGCGCGTTCCCCATGTCGCGGCGGCTGCCTCAGTTCAATCGCGAATCGCTGGAACAGACTCTGCCGGCCGCGGGAATTCGTTATGTGTGGCTGAAGGCGCTGGGAGGCTATCGCAAGAAGACCCTTGAGGAGTCGCCCAACGTTGGCCTGCGCAACCAGAGCTTCCGCAACTATGCGGACTACATGCTAACGCCGGAATTCGACCGCGCCATGTCGGATCTGCTGGCATTCGCTGAAAGCTCCCGCACCGCGTACATGTGCGCCGAGCGCCTATATTTCCGTTGCCACCGCATGCTGGTTTCCGACTGGCTGGTCGCCCACGGGCATGAAGTCTTACACATCGATGCTGAGGGTCCAGTCAAACCGCATACGCTGACAGCGGAAGCCCGCATGGTTGACGGACGTCTGATCTATCGTGGAGATCGGTTGCTGTAAGATTTAATACCGAGGACATCCCCGACATGATCGTGGGCACCGGCATCGACATCGCAGAAGTTCCCCGCATTCGCCAGTCCATCGAGCGTTTCGGGCAGCGTTTTTTGCAGCGCATCTACACTCCGGGAGAGATGCGCTATTGCGATTCCAAGGCAAATCGCATGGAGCGTTACGCCGCTCGCTTCGCAGCCAAGGAAGCCGCCATGAAGGCTCTGGGCACCGGCTGGAACCATGGTGTACGGTGGCGCGATTGCGAAGTGGTCCGCATGCCGGGCGGGCGTCCGACCATGGCATTCCACGGCAAGGCTGGAGAATTCGCCGCGAAACTCGGCGTGAAGAATACCGCTCTCTCGATTTCACACACTGAGGAACAGGCAATCGCTCAAGTCATCCTCGAGAGTTAGAGCTCTCCACGCGCCGACTCGCGCCAACCCGCCGCCCGCCATCTGCTAGACTGTCGCCTTCCTATTCATTTATGCCCGTTATCGCTACGACACCGATACCAACTCCCAACCGCATTGAAATTCCGGAAACAACTCTGCTGGCGGGCCTCGCCCTCACCAGTTTCTCCGCCCTGCTGCTGGAACTGGCGCTGACTCGATTATTTTCTGTCGTGCTCTTTTACCACTTTGCCTTCCTCGCGATTTCGATTGCCCTGCTTGGGCTGGGCGCCGGAGGCGTGTTCGCCTATCTGCTAAAAGCCCGGCTCGCCGCCACCGACACACGCACGCTGGCCGCTCGGCTGTGCATGGCGAATTCCGTGGTCGTCCTCGTGGTGCTCGAGATCGTGCTGCACGTTCCTGTCGCGCTGCGAGTCTCGTGGGGAAACTTCGCGCGGCTGACGGTACTCTACCTGGCCGCAGCCGTCCCATTTTTTCTGACGGGACTTCTTTTCGCAGTCGTCTTCGCGCGCGAAACACGCCGTATCCCGCGACTCTATGGCGCCGATCTCTGCGGCGGAGCACTGGCCTGCCTGGCGGTTGTCCCCCTGCTGAACTGGGTGGGCGGACCCAACGTCATTCTGGTCGCCGGAGCGACCATGGCCGCAGCCGGCACTATCTGGGCGGAGTTCCGTTCGCTGCGCAGAAATGCCGCGCTGCTCGCGCTCGCGCTGGTGGCTCTGATCGGCGCGAACTACTCCGGACGCCTCATCGACGTGGTATACGCCAAGGGCATGTTCCGCGATCCCGCGTGGGTGGAGTTCGCGCGCTGGAATGCGCTCTCGCGCGTGGAGGTCGACCGCCAGGGGCAGGCCAAGGCAATCGTCATTGACGCCGACGCTTCCACCTACATCATGAATGCCGATCTGGCGCACTGGCAGGGCACGGTGTGGGAGCACAACCTGATGGCCGCGCCGCCCGCGCTGGCCAACGTTCTCCGTCCCCACGGAGAGTTCGCCATCATCGGTCCCGGCGGCGGCGTCGACGTTCTGCGAGCCGTGGCCAACGGCAGTCCGAGCGTGACCGGGATCGAGATCAATCCCATCATCGCTACCACCATCATGCGCGAGCGGTACGCTGACTACGCGCAGCATCTCTACGATCGGCCCGACGTGCATATCCACGTGACCGATGGCCGCTCCTTTCTGCGCTCGACTCCGCAGCATTTTGATGTCGTGCAGATGACTCTGGTCGATACCTGGGCCTCGACCGCCGCTGGCGCGTTCGCACTCAGCGAAAACAATCTCTATACCGTCGAAGCGTTCAGCGAATATTTCAATCACCTCAAGCCCGATGGAATGATCGCCATCACCCGCTGGGAATTCCGCCATCCGCGGGAAGCGTTGCGCGTGGTCGCGGTGGCCATGGAAGCACTGCACCGGCTGGGTATAGAGAATCCTGCGCGCAACTTCATCGTCGCCTCTCAGGGTGACCTCGATGCGGATGGCATCCCGGTCGTCGTGCTCGCCAAAAAGACTCCGTTCACGCCGGCGGAAGAGACGGCGGTGATCGCGCATTTCGATCGCTATTCGGAACTCGACCCCCTGTATCTACCGTCGCAGCCCGGCAAAAATCCGTTCTCTGATCTGATCGCGAGCAACGATCCCTACGCCTTTGCACGCGGCTATGCCTACAACGTCGCGCCCGTAACCGACAACGCTCCCTTTTTCTTCTTCACGCTGAAGGCTGGGCAGATCCTGGGCGAAAAAGGCCTGCGCCAGGGCATCGACTGGAAAGTGAATCTGGGCGTGCTCGTTCTTCTGCTTGTGCTGGTGATTTCTCTGATCGCAGTGCTGGCATTCCTGGTTCTGCCCCTGGCCCTTCGAAGCCGTAACGCCCGCCAGTCCCCGTTCCCACTGCTGTACTTCGTTGCCGTGGGTCTGGGCTATATCCTGGTGGAAATCGCTTTCATCCAGCGCTTCGTGCTATTCCTCGGCCACCCTACATACGCACTCACGGTCGTGATTTTTTTGCTGATGATCTCCAGCGGAGCAGGCAGCCTGTTCTCACGACTCTGGCTGCCTCGCACAAATTTAGCCTGGGTCCCGCTCGTCCTCGTTATCGTGACTCTTCTCGCCGACGTATTTTTCCTGCCCGGCCGTCTGGCGGCGCTGGTTGGCCTGGATTTCGGCTATCGCCTGCTGGTAAGCGGCGTCCTCCTCATCCCGCTAGGATTCGTGATGGGCATGCCTTTTCCCACGGGATTACGCGCGCTCGCTGCCCTGCCTGCTCCGGAGTTTCCCAGCGGCCAAGGCGCCTCCGACAACTCGGTCGAATGGGCGTGGGCTATGAATGCAGCGGCCAGTGTGCTCGGATCCGTGCTGGCGATGGTCATCGCCATCCAGTTCGGACTGACCGTCACTCTGGCCTGCGGCGCCACCGCCTACCTGATTGCCCTGCTGCTGACGCCCGCCCTGCGCACGAAAGCAGTCTAGGTCTGGCTCCGGTTTTGTTATCATGCTGCGAGGACTGGTTGCGACCCTGAGCTGTTGGCGCAGCCGGCGCAATCCATCCAGACTGGCATCATGAGGAAACGATTTGCCTAGCCAGAAGCAGCTCAAGTGGTCGCAACTGCGCGTTGGGATCACGGTGATCGTTGCCAGTCTGACGCTGGGATTCCTGCTATTCCTCATGTCCGGAACCGCCGGGTTCTTCACCCCTCGCATCACGCTGAAATCGTATTTCGATAATGCACAGGGTCTCCGCCAAGGCGCTCCCGTGCGTCTCAGCGGCGTGGACATCGGCAACGTAACCAACATTCGCATCGTGCCCGACAAAGACAAGCAACTCACTCCCGTCGAAATCACGATGAAACTCAGCACGAAGTACGGCTACGCCTTGCACCGCGATTCAGTGACCTCGCTCGACACCGCGGGTGTGCTCGGCGAAACCTACCTCGACATCGAGAGCGCCCAGGCCGTCGGCCCTCCGGCGCAAGATGGGGACACGTTGCCGACGCAAGTGCATCCCGACTTCAACCAGGTCGTGCGCGCCAGCCAGAGTACGCTGGAGAACCTGGACGCCCTGTTGAAACGGGCCGACCGCATTCTGGCCTTCGCCGAAAGCGGCAAGGGATCGCTCGGAAAACTCATCTACGATCCGACGCTTTACAACCGCTTCTCCTCGACCGTTGCGGAATTCCAAGGGATCGTACACGAAGTCGGCAGCGGCGAAGGCAGCCTTGGACGGCTGATCAGCCGCAACGATGCCTACGACAAATTCATCGCCACGCTCGACAAGATGAATGGCGTGGTCGACGATCTCCAGCAGGGCAAAGGCACGGCTGGAAAGTTCCTGAAAGATCCCTCCCTCTACAACAACGCCAACGACACCATCGCCAACGTAAAGAAGCTGACCGACGACATCAACGCCGGCAAGGGCACCATCGGCAAGTTGACCAAGGATGAGGAACTGGCCAAGAAGCTCGACAACACGATCAGCAAACTCTCGGAGTTGACCACCGAACTCGAAGCCGGACAGGGCACCGCCGGTAAGCTCTTCAAAGATGAAGCCCTCTACAACAACGCCAACCAGATGCTGGTCGAGACCCGCGACCTGGTGAAGGGCATCCGCGAAAATCCCAAGAAATACCTGAGCATCAAGCTGCACATCTTCTAAGAATGGGCGGGAAGGCTTGCGAAGGGCACGGCTTCAGGCGGGTGCCCCATGTCTCGCGTCTTTTTGCGAGACGTGGGGATTTTGGCTCCCTCAGTGCTCCCCGATTCCGAACACCGACCCCAGCATCAGGATCACCAGCACGCCCAGCGAGATCCATCCATATTTCATGTCCTTTTCGCGAAAGAATAGAAAGCAGGCCACGATCACTCGCACGACCGGAGTGGCCAGCATCAGCAGGACGCCCACGCGCTCAATGCCGAGGGGAATGCGTCCGTGCACAAACAATCCCACGATCAGCCCGGCCAACATAACGAAGAAGCAACTGAAAGCCCCCACGCGCAGCACCAGCGCTACGATGCGGTCGAAGCCGGGTTCGCGTACCTCGCTCATAGCCACCCCAGCAGCAAGTGCTCAATCAGGTGTCCCGCAAGGTAGAACATCACGCCGACCAGCAGATACACCACGACCTTATTGTGAATCCGGGGAGCCAGACGAGCGCCCAGGAGCGATCCCACAAACACTCCCACCGCCAGCGGCGCTGCATATTGCACCAGAATGTCGCCGCGCCGGTAATAGACCATGGCGCTGGCCGCTGCGGTCACGCCGATCATGAAGTTCGAAGTAGCCGTGGCCACCATCAGCGGCACGTTCATGAAGATGTACATGACCGGAACTTTGATGGGCCCGCCCCCAATCCCGAGTAACCCCGAGAGCGCGCCCGCGACCAGCGACGCCGCGAGTCCCAGCGGATAGCGCTTCGGCTCGTAAGGTGGAATCACGGTCGCGTCGACAATCAGAGCAGACTCGTCTTCTAGCGGCTTCACTTTGCCGCCCTTGGTCAGGATGGTGATCGCGCTGTACAACAGGAATCCGGCAAACAATCCTTCGAGCGCATTACGGTTGAAGTAGCCCACCAGATACGCCGTGACGGCCGCGCCGAATGCGGTCGCCAACTCGAGCGTCATGCCCAGGCGAATGTCAGTGGTATGGCGCTGCAGGTGGACCGACGAACTCGCAGCTGAAGTCGTAATCACCGCGACCAGGCTCGTTCCAATGGCCTGGCGAATCGTGATATCGAAATGCAACGCGAGAATCGGCGTGAGCAGCACGCCGCCACCGATTCCGGTCAGCGCGCCCAGCAAACCAGCGAAGAATCCAAGGACCACCAGAAGAACGGTTACCACGGGAGCGGAGCCCTCCGAATGCCGATTTGTTCGATGGGGATACTAGAACTGGGAACGTTGGCCTTAAGAAAAACAATGTTGGCGGGGAAGCCCGTCAGCCGCAAGCTATGTCACCGCCCGCGGCAGCGCAGCGGCATCGGCATGCTCGTGCGCGTGGTAGCTGGACCGAACCATCGGCCCGGATTCAACGTGGCGGAAACCAAAGCGCAGAGCCTGCTCCCGCAGATAAACAAATTCCTGAGGCTCGTAGAAGCGGGCGATGGGCAAGTGATCCTTCGACGGCCGCAGATACTGCCCGACCGTGAGGATGTCAACACCGCGCGTGCCCAGATCGCGGAAGACCTCGATCAACTCTTCCGACGACTCGCCCAGGCCCACCATGACGCCGCTCTTGGTCACCATGCCGGGGGAAAATTTCTTGGCGTTCTCGAGCAGTGTCAGCGTGCGTTCGTAGCGCGCGCCAGATCGCACCGCGCGATACAACCGCGGCACCGTCTCGGTATTGTGGTTCAGCACGTCCGGCTTGGCATCGAGCACGATCCGCAACGACTCTTCCAAACCCTGGAAATCAGGGATCAGCACCTCGACCCGGCAATCGGGCGTCAACTCACGAATCTCGCGGATGGTCTCAGCGAAAATTCGCGCGCTGCCAATGTTGTCGTCATCGCGGTTCACGCTGGTCACGACCGCATGCTTCAGTCCCAGCGTAGCAACTGCCTCCGCCACGCGCCGCGGCTCGTCTAAGTCGATGGGCTCCGGCCGCCCCTTGGGCACGGCGCAGAACCCGCAGCGCCTCGTGCAAATATCGCCCAGAAGCATGAACGTCGCCGTCTTGTGGTTCCAGCACTCGCCAATGTTCGGGCACTGCGCCGACTCGCACACCGTGTGCAACCCCATGCCCCGGGCAAGTTTCTTCAGATTGTGGAAGTTGTCGCCCACGGGAGCTTTCGCCCGCAGCCACGACGGCTTGGGCACCCTCTGCGGAGCGCCCAGCTCAATCTGAATTAATTGGGAAGACCCGGCCATCCTTTCGATTCTATCAGTTCCGAGGTTTTCTTCGGCCTGCAGCGCTTACCCCACTTCGACCAATCCGTACGTGTGCTGCCAGCGCGCCCGCATATGCACTAGCGCGCGACTGATTTCTTCGGCAGAGATCTCCGCGTTCGGTCCGGCGATCACGAAAGCCGCTTCGTGCTTCGCCGCCTCCAGCAATTGCGCATCGCGGATGATGTTGGCCACGCGGAAGCTCGGCGTCCCTGCTTGGCGCGTACCAAAAAATTCGCCAGGCCCGCGCAGTTCGAGGTCGAGTTCGGCGATTTTGAAGCCGTCGTTGGTCTGCACCATCGCGTCCAGGCGACGCTGGCCCTCCTCGCTGACCTTTCCCCCGGTCATCAGGATGCAATACGACTTCGCCGCACCGCGGCCGATGCGTCCCCGCAACTGATGCAGCTGCGCCAGGCCAAAGCGCTCGGCATGCTCGATCACCATCACGGTCGCGTTGGGCACATCCACGCCGACCTCGATCACGGTCGTCGCGACCAGAATCTGCAACTCGCCGCGCTGAAACATGCGCATGACTTGCTCTTTCAACTCAGCATCGAGACGGCCATGCAAGAGTCCGACTTTCAAATCCGCGAAGATCTTACCGCTCAATTCGCGGTACATTTTGATCGCGGCCTTCAGTTCACTCTCTTCATTCTCGGCGATCACCGGATAGACCACGTAGACCTGGTGCCCAGCAGTTACCTGCTTGCGAACAAACTCCCAAACCTTCGAAGACTGGTCATCCGCCACGCACCGCGTCGCAATCGGCGTGCGCCCCGGCGGCAGTTCATCGAGCACGCTCAGATCAAGGTCGCCATAAAGCGTAAGCGCCAGCGTCCGCGGAATAGGAGTCGCCGTCATCACCAGAACGTCAGGCTCAGCAGGCGCGGCCTTCATGTGGGGATCTGGGTTAATGTGGGGACGGGCGCCTTCGCCCGTCCCGCCGAGCGCCGCTCGGCTGGTTTCCTCAACTTCTCCCGACTTCCTCATCAACTTCAACCGCTGCAACACCCCAAACCGATGCTGCTCGTCCACAATGACGAGCCCCAGCTTCGCGAATTCAACTTTCTCCTCCAGCAGCGCATGCGTCCCGATCACCAGCTGCGCGTTCCCCTGAGCGATATGCCGCCGCACCTCCCGCTTGCGGTCCGCTTCCAGCGATCCCGTCAGCAGCACAATGCGGTACCCGGCATTCTCCAGAATCCGCCGCGCCGAGAAATAATGTTGCTGCGCCAGGATCTCTGTCGGCGCCATCAACGCCACCTGGCACCCGTTCTCAATCGCAATGATGGCCGCCTCGAAGCCGACGATGGTCTTGCCCGACCCCACATCCCCCTGTAGCAATCGCCGCATGGGATAAGGCTTCTCCATGTCGCCCGCAATCTCTTTCAGCACCCGCTTCTGCGCAACCGTGGGATGAAACGGCAAAATCTTCTTGATCGCCGCCCGCACCCGGTCATCCAGCCGAAATGCGATTCCGGTCTGCGCCTTCTGCTGGCGCCGCTTCAACTCCATCCCCAGTTCCACGAAGAACAGTTCGTCAAAGATCATTCGAATATGCGCCGGCGTGCGCGAAGACTGCAACGCCTCGAAGCTTTCCCCCGGCTCCGGCCAGTGCACGTTCCACAGCGCGGCCCGCGGCGAGATCAGCCCCAAGTGCGCGCGCACGGCAGCCGGAATCGGATCCGGCAAGTCCGGCGTGAGATTATCGAGCGCGGTGCGAATCGCTTTGCGGAACCAGCGCGGCGTCAGCCGTCCAATCGCCTCATAGATGGGAACAATGCGGCCGATCTCCAAAGACTCCGCGGCCTTCTTCTCCGCGCCGTTGTCGCCGGAGTCGGGTCCCCCAGGATCTCGAACTGCGGCTGAATGATCTGCAACTCACGGCTGCGCTCGTCCTCTTCAACCTTGCCGTAGAGTGCGATCATCTGCCCGGGCGTGAACTTGTCCTGTAAGTAAGTGGCATTGAAAAACAGGCAACGCAGGCGCGCCCGCCCCTGTCCGACGGTCAGCTGAAAAATCGGCATCTTCCGCGTGCGGAACAGCCCGGAATTGCGCACTTCTCCGACCACCGTGGCCATCTCGCCGGGACGCAATTCGGAAATCCCGCGCGGGTTGAGCCGGTCTTCATAGCGAAAGGGCAGATAATGCAGCAGGTCGCCGACGGTGTAAATCCCTTTAGCGGCGAGTACTTCCCCGATGCGCGGACCAACGCCCTTCACATATTGGACGGGCGTGGAGAGTTCGAGCATGCGCTAGGGTACCGTGGGCGTGAAAAAAGATGTTAGCAGGAGCAGGCGAAGGCCCGCTCGCCGATCCCAAAAGCTCGCTGTTTCGACTGACGAGTCGGTCATTCTCGGTAGTCATGGATGTGGCGGAACCATCTTCGCGCTGGCGCACGCGGACTTGAACTCCGAGTAAGAGCCCCAGTCGAAGCTCACGGATGCGTGTTCCGGTCGCAGGCCCGAGCGAAGGGGCGCGCTGTATGCGCCGCGATCGTCCATCACTAGTTGCAGCCCCTGCCAGCGGCCATAAAGATCGAAGTAACCCCGATGTTGGCCTAGATTGATGGCATTCCATTCATTCAGGCGAAATCCCATCAGGCTTCCTTCGGTGGTGCTCCAGCCGTTGTAAATCGTGCCGGAGAGCTTCAGGCGTTCAATCGTGCCCGGCGACGTACACAGCCACCCGTTACCCTGCAGGCCCCCGGTGGGACGTAAGCCGTCGAGGTGAAGCCGGGAGAAGTGCGAGGACGGGTAGAAGGTAATGTAGAGGGGATAGGTCCCATTTTTCGTCACCAGCTTGCCGTATCCGGACCAGGTCAAGAACGGCGTCCAGCGGCCGCCGATATGAAAAGACCACGGACTGGTGATCGCAGCCACCGTATAGACGACACCCACGCCGAGTAACAGTACTCCTAAAATCCTGGCCAGACACCCGCCCCGCCGCCCCTTGGACATGCGCGGCAGTATATCGCGGCTCAAATGTTGCTCAAAGTGCGCGCAGAATGGTTAATTCCCCACCGTGAGAAAATCGGTGCAAAATTGGGGGCTGCCCGGAAAGCCAACGGGATGGACCCAGGGAAGCTCTGATCAACTCGGAGCTGTCATTTCGAGCGCAGCGGAATTGCCCGTCTTTCGGGCAATTCTGCGGAGTCGAGAAACCTGCTTTTGGTTCTGTTGCACTTAATCAGAGTTTCCCTAGGCCGATATAGATGGGCTTTGATGCCGCGCTCGATTCGACTTAAACCCTTGCAAACAATCCGGCACCCGCGTAAATAGGAGGGCAGCCTAGGAAGCCCCCTTTGGTGTCTAAACCATCAGTGCTCCTCAATTTTCTCCAAGCTCTGCTGGCGATCATATTGGGCAACTTGGTGTACTTCGCCCTGATTCCGCAGTTGCCGCCCGTCGCTCGCCATCGCCCCTTCCACATGGACTTGGGGTTGATTCTGGACTTCTGGTTCTGCCTCGTGGCCTATGGAGTGATCCGGACCGCAAGAAGGTGGCGTTAGCCATCCGGTCAGCGTGCCCGCGCAGCCCACGCGGCGGTGCTGTTGTGGGTGGGCACGATTGTGATCGGAACGGCGCTGGGGTGGAAGACCGTGTTGTGGGTAGGACGACGGCGGTTTGGTTGGACCGAAGCGCCCTTGCAAGGGTGAGCAGCCATCTCGCATGCAGCCGCAAAGCGGCGGAAGAATGCAGCCCACGGCGCAAGCCGTGGGTCGCCAGTGTGAAAATGAGCCAGCCCCGAAGGGGCGAAAGAACATTTCGCCAGCTACCGGATACGACGCTGGTTACACTTTTTCGGGCGGGCTGGTCACCTCTGACTCCGCCTTCTCGCCACGAAACACCCGCGAGATGCCGCGAACAATGCGGCGCATGGGCAACTCGCCTTTGGCATCCGCGAAGAAGATTTCGCCAGTGCGGCTCCCGCGGTAGTACCAGCGCTTGAGCACGGCGAGATGCTCCATATTCTCCAGCGCTGACTTTGCTTTTGCCGGCGGCAAGGATTGCAGAACTTCGTTCACCCGCGCTTCCATCGACTGCGATTTTGCGTGGTCGGTCGCCTGAATGCTGAAAGGGACGGGGCCGGCGATACGCCCGCCCTCCACGCGGAAAAATGTAACGCAGCCCGCGACAGAACTCGGCTGAATCATCAGCGCCGAGAGCTGATCGAGGCGCCGCACGATCTCAGGAAGCTGGCTCACGATGGGCTTGAGCTTCTCCACGCGCACGTGAATCGCCGCTGCATCTTCAAACGCGAGTCTGGAAGACGCCGCTTCCCGCTCGGCTGAGAGCTCGCGGCTCAGAGAATCTCCAGCGGAATCAAAGTAGGCCTGCACGCGCCTCACCTCCGCAGCGTATTCTTCATCGCTACATCCCTTGAAACACGGAGCCTGGCACATCTTCATCTCGGAATAAATGCAGCCCGGGAATTTCGGGTCGGGATGCAGATCGTCGACGCAGCGCCGCATCTTGAAGAAGTCCAGCGAATCGTTCATGAACTTCTCGGCGGCGACCCGCGAGACAAACGGCCCGTAGTAAAGAGAGCCTCCACCCAGCCGCCCAAGACGCGTCGTGATGGAGGCTCGCGGGTATTCGTTTTCCAGATGCAGCTTCACCAGCGGTGCGAAGCGGAAGCGCATCCGGTCTGAGTATGTCTTAGGAAATGCGGACCGCAGCACGCCGTAGAGCAGGAATCCGGACTCGAAGTCGGATCCTGTCGGTGCGTACTCGACCACGCGAACGCGATCGCGGAGGTTGAGCTTTTTCGTGCGCTCTTCCACGGGCCCTAGCAACCGCTGCAGCCGCCGTCGCAGATTCGCAGTTTTGCTGATGTACGGTTCGGCCAGGGCGTCCGCCGCCCGCAGAAGAAAGACGGCCGGAGCCGCTGGGGCCGCGGCAAATACCTCTGCATCCAGCTCGGGCGCGAATTCCAGGCGCTCAGTCAGCACGAAGTTATTCTAGTGTCCACTGGCTCTCCAGAACACTCGGGAGAACTTCTTTTGCCACGGATCTACGCGGATCACACGGATAGAAATCTTCCCGAACGAGCCCTTCCTGGGAACGGTCGGCCCGGCAGACCAACCGGCTCGTTTATCCGTGAGAATCCGTGTGGATCCGTGGCGAAGAAGTTAGCGGAAGTTCGCGTTGCGGAATTTCTGGCGGAAGTCCGTGCCTTCCAGGGTGACGATCCGGCACATCTCATGGAGCCGCGAACGCATGCGCTCGCCGATGCGGTCTCCCAGCGTCTCGCCGCGCGACGCAGCCCGTGCGGGCGAAATCGACCCGCCAGTTCCCGCCGCTGGCTGATCGTCAAAATTCGTGGTGATGATAGTGGTGCGGTTGTCGTTGTACCGCGTGTTCAGGATCAGGCTAACCGTATCCCATACCCACTCCGTCGGCTTCACCGCGCCCAGTTCATCCAGCACCAGAACGTCGGTCTCGAACACCGGACGCAGCACGTCCAACTCCGTGGTCTGCACCGTCGAGTTGTACGAGTTCTGGATTTCCTTCAGCAGTTCGCGGTAGTCGTAAAACAGGCACGGGATGCCCCGGTTGACGATCAATTCTTTGAGGATCCCCACCGCCAGGTGAGTCTTGCCAGTGCCGATCTTGCCGATGATTAACAGGCCCTTGTCGCCGCGCGGATCGCACTTCTTGGCGAAGCCGGACGCAATGAAATGAGCCTCCTCCAGCGAAGGATGGGCGCCCGGAAAGTCTGTGTCGTAGTTGGAAAGCTCGCAGTGCTCGTATCTCTTCGGAATGCGGGCGGCCGTTAGCAGCGACTCGCCCCGAGCCCGTAGGCGGCAGTCGCAGCGCGTGACCCGGCGGTCGTTCGGGCTGCCACCGGCTGCCGCCGTCTTCCATCCTGTACCCTCGCAGAGCGGACAAACCGCCGCCGGAGCCTTCACCACCTGGGACCCTTGCATCTTCAAACAAATTCTCCTCTTTCGACTTTGCACCCGCGGGCCGCTTTCGCGCAAGCCGGAAACCATGTCTCCCTGTGTACATCCTGTGAACGAAGGCAGTGCCCTGTGGAGGGCGTAGGAAAAACCCTCCCGGGGAGCCTGAAAAGCCGCTCGGGTCGCCCTGATTCGGCACTAAGGAGTGCGAAACAGGCTTCCGGCGCGGATTTTCACAGTTGACTTTCGCCACAGACGGAGGAGAATACGATCCGTCAGGTTTCCCAACTCAGCCATAGCCAGTTTTCTGCCGTTATAGGCTGCGTATGCAAAGAGACCTGCGAGGAGAATCTAATGAATAAGGCCGATCTGGTTGACAAAATTTCAGGCGCTTGCGAAATCAGCAAAGCGCAGGCCACGACCGCCATTGATACCGCCGTCGATAGCATCACTGGTGCCCTTCGCAAAGGGGATCGGGTAGCGTTGATTGGCTTCGGAACCTTCTCCGTGTCGCAGAGAAAAGCTCGGAACGGACGCAATCCACAAACCGGCGCCACCATCAAAATCGCTGCCCGCAAAGTCGCGAAGTTTAGTCCTGGGGCTGAGCTCAAGAAATCCGTCAACAAGAAGTAGTCCGAACCAGCAATGCAAGATTGCCAGAACGGCAGGGGGTCGGCCCTGCCGTTTTTCTTGCTTGCCATAAGGAAAGCCGGCCGCGATGGGGTGATCTCGATGCTCCGCTTCATGCCTAAGAAATTCTTGACAGTGCTTGCGCTGCTCGTCGTCGTGGCCGCGCAGGGCAGCAGGCCGCTGCCGTTCGGCCCGTGGCACCGTTTGTCCGACACTCCCGTGATTGCTCCGCGCGGCAACGGATGGGAATCGGCTGGAACTTTCAATCCGGCAGTCGTGGTGCGCGGGGATAAGATCGTGATGCTCTATCGCGCCCAGGACAAGCAAGGGACCTCACGTCTCGGATATGCCGAGAGCAAAGACGGCATTCATTTCACGCCCCGAGACGAGCCGGTTTTAAGTCCCACCGAAGCATACGAGAAAGATGGCGGCGTCGAAGATCCCCGACTGGTTCAATTCGGCGATACCTACTATTTGACCTACACCGGCTACAACAAGAAAGATGCGCAGCTCTGCCTGGCGACTTCCACCGACCTGATTCACTGGGAGCGCAAAGGCGTCATCATTCCCGCTTACAAAGGGAACTGGAATGTGAAGTGGACGAAGTCGGGCGCCATCGTCCCTGAGAAGATCGACGGAAAATACTGGATGTACTTCCTGGGCACGACTGCTGACAACAAAGATCAGGGTGGCTTGGCGTCCTCCACCGACTTACTTCACTGGACAGAGGCTACTCAGACGCCGGCGCTGCCCGTAAGACCCGGCCATTTCGACTCGCGAGTCGCGGAACCGGGCCCATCGCCCATCGTCACTCCGGACGGCATCGTCCTGGTCTACAACGGTGCTGACGACAAGCTCGTCTATCGCACCGGAATCGCGATCTTCGACCGCAACGATCCACGCAAACTACTTTGGCGGAGCGACGAGCCCGATTTTCTCTCCCGAGAAGGACTGGGAGAAAGTCGGGCAAGTGCCCAACGTAGTCTTCGTGGAAGGCATGGTGAAGCAGACTGGTCGATACCTCTTCTACTACGGCGGTGCCGATACCTACGTCGGTGTCGCGGAAGCACCGATGCATCATTAGACACACGGCCCGGCTTGACCCTCTACCCTTGCCGACCCTACCATCGACTGGGGCCCATGCAATTTCAGATTCCTTCTTTCTCCGCGAGCAGCCGCGTCCCACGCATGCTCGCCTGCGGAGCTTTCCTGCTTCTTGCGATGCCGCTGCACGCGCAGCAAGCGAAGCCGCCGGCCTCTCCGCCTCCACCCATCGCTACCTTTACCGACATTGCCGAAAAAGCCGGCCTGACCGCGCCGAATGTTTTTGGCGGTCTCGACACCAAGAAATACATCATTGAAACCACTGGAACGGGTGTCGCCATCTTTGACTACGACAACGATGGCTGGCCCGACATCTTTCTAGTGAACGGCACCAAGATCGAGGGATTTCCCGCCGGCAAAGGCCCCAGCAACCGTCTCTATCGCAACAACCACGACGGCACCTTTACCGACGTGACCGCCAAAGTCGGCCTGACCGCGACCGGATGGGGCCAGGGCGTCTGCGTTGGCGACTACGACAACGACGGATGGGAAGACCTCTACATCACTTACTACGGCAAGAATCGCCTCTACCACAATCAGAACGGAGTGTTCGCGGAAGTCGCCGAGAAGTCTGGCGTCGCGGGATCGGGCAAGGCGTGGGGCACCGGTTGCGCCTTCGTCGACTACGATCGCGACGGCCGCCTCGATCTCGTCGTGGCGAACTACGTGGATTTTGATCTGGCCACCGCGCCCGCGCCCGGAGATCGTCCGACCTGCATCTGGAAGGGTGTTCCGGTGATGTGCGGCCCGCGCGGCCTGCCCGGAGCGAAGAACATCCTCTACCATAATCGCGGCGATGGGATCTTTGAAGATGTGACCACGAAAGCGCACATCGACCGCACCGACGGCCACTACGCCTTCAGCGTCTCGACCCTCGATTTCGACGAAGACGGCTGGCCCGACATCTTCATCGCCTGTGACAGCACGCCCAGCATTCTGTATCGCAACAACCACGACGGAACGTTCACCGATGTCGCGGTCACGTCAGGCGCGGCCTTCAACGAAGACGGCCGCGAGCAGGCGGGGATGGGCTCGACCATCGCGGATTACAACGGCGACGGCCACCTCGACATCTTCAAGACGAATTTCTCCGACGACACTTCGACGCTCTACAAGAACAACGGTGACAGCACCTTTACCGATGCCACCACTGCCGCGGGCCTGGGCCTCTACACGCAATATCTGGGCTGGGGAACGATGTTCTTCGACATGGACAACGACGGCTGGCCTGACTTAATCCTGGTGAACGGCCACGTCTATCCCGAAGTCGATAGCCAGCATTTGGGCAGCAGTTACAAAGAGCCGCGAATTCTTTTTCGCAACAATGGCGACGGGACGTTCCGCGACATCTCTGCGTCAGCTGGAGCAGGCATCACTACCGCGGCCTCCTCGCGCGGCCTCGCGGTTGGCGATCTTTGGAATGATGGCAGGATTTCGATTGTCATCAGCAACATGAATGCCGAGCCCAGCCTGCTGGTGAATCAGGTTCACAATGCGAATCACTGGCTCGCGATTCATACGGTGGGAACGAAATCGAATCGCGACGGCATTGGCGCTCGCATTCGCGTAAAGACTCCGGCGCGCATCCTGGTCGACGAAATTCGCAGCGGGTCGAGTTACATTTCCAACAGCGACATGCGGGTGCACTTCGGCCTGGGATCGGCTGCGAAAATCGAGTGGGTGGAGATCCGCTGGCCCAGCGGCCTGACCGAGCGCTTTGCGAATCTTCCGGTAGACCAGATTCACACGCTCAAAGAGGGCGCGGGAGCCGCAGTCGAACCGGACACCAAGAAGCGGTAGATCATTTCCCAGGCTTAGGATTTTTCGGGAACTGCTGCGTGCGGGTGATTCCCTCGCCTTCCTTCACGAAGATCACCTGGTTCACTTTGATGTCTTTCAGCGTATCAACCTGCCCGCTCGGCCAGTGCACTTCCAACAGATCGACCTTCTCGGCCTTCCCCAGTCCGAAGTGAACCCGAAGATCATTCTGTGAAAAATAACCGCCGCCGCTGCGCACTTCGTCGATCTGCCGGTGCGGCTTCGTTTCTCCGGGCGCATGCGTCACACACACCAGCCGCGCGCCAATTCCGCTGCGATTCGATTTCGTTCCGATGGTGCGTACCTTGATCCAGTTGTGATCGAGTTTCGAGTCACAGCGCAACAGCTGCGGATAGTCGTTGACGGTATTGACGACGACGTCGACGTCCCCGTCATTGTCGAAGTCGCCAAACGCCGCGCCCCGCGACGGACTTGGCTCCGAGATTCCCGGCCCCGCCTGGAACGACACATCCTCGAAATGGCCGTTGTGCAGGTTCTGATAGAGCAGCTTGCGCTGTGCATACCCAGCTTCAGTTTTGAGTTGCTCGACCTCCGGATAGACATGGCCGTTGCAGATCAAAATGTCGGCCCAGCCATCGTTGTCCATGTCGAAGAAACCGCATCCCCAGCCCAAGTATTGTGTGTGCGCGCCCAGTCCCGCGGTGAACGTGGCATCTTCGAAGTTTGCGCCGCCCTGATTGTGGTAAAGAGAAGGCGTATCGCCGGCAAAGTTTGTTTTGACCAGGTCGAGGTTGCCGTCCAGATCGTAATCCGCAGCCGAGATGCCCATGCCGGCTTGCGGCTTGCCATCAGGGCTCAGCGCGCATCCCGCTTCGATCGCGATGTCCTGAAATTTCCCGTTCTTCTTGTTCTCGTAAAGAATGCTGGCGGTGGAATCGTTGGCCACATAAATGTCGGGCCAGCCGTCGTTGTCCAGATCCGCAGTCAGCACGCCCAAGCCATAGGTGCCGCTCGCGCTGAGAATCCCCGACGCCTCGGAAACGTCAGTGAAGGTCCCGTCTCCGTTGTTGTGGTAAAGGATATTCTTGCCGCCCTGCAGTCCCGGAGGTCCGCACGCGACCATCACGCTCTTGTACAGGCATGGGCCCGACTCGGGAACTGGAGCCGTCGCCAGATCGAGATCAATGTAATTAGCCACGAACAGATCGAGCCTACCGTCGCGATCGTAGTCGACAAACGCGCAGCCCGTATTCCACCGCGCCACTTTGCCCGCCACACCGGCCTTCTGGCTGACGTCGGTGAAGGTTCCGTCGCCGTTATTGTGATACAGAACGTTCTTGCCGAAGTAGGTGACGAACAGATCGTCCCAGCCGTCGTTGTCGTAGTCGCCGACGCAAACGGCCTGTCCCCAGCCTGAGTGCGCGACTCCGGCCTTCGCGGTCACGTCGGTAAAAGTTCCATCGCGATTGTTGCGGAACAGATGCGAAGTCGGTTCGCTCCCCGCGGGAAAGCCTTCGAGCCGCGTCCCGTTCACCAGGAAGATGTCGAGCCATCCGTCGTTGTCGTAGTCGTAAAAGGCCACGCCGCAGCCGGTGGTTTCCAGCAGATATTTGTTCTTGTGTTCGCCGCCGAAAATAGTTTTCGCGTTCAGCCCAGATTCGCGCGCGACGTTGAGGAAGCTCACACCGAGATCGCCCTTTGGTTCATCTTTGGGGGGCACGGCTTTCTGCTGTGGCGTACCTGCTCGCGACCACCGCGGACGCGCCATCGCCAGCACGCTTTCCAGCGAAAGCACCAGTGCCGAACGGCTGAGAGATTTCAGAAAAATGCGGCGTGAAGGGAACAAGAGGTCGCTACCTGGCCCACTCGGCTCGTGCTAGAATTCGCCCCTACTCCTTATATTCAGGGAACCGCGACTTTGCAAGCCGGGCGCCCAAATCCCCGTTCCATGAGAAGGCCGCAATGAATCTTTATCTTATCTGTGTTCGGCGCTTATGGCTTGGCAATGCGCATCTTGCGCGCCATCTGTCTGTTGGGAGTGACTATGTTGTCCGCGTCTTTGTCCTGGGCCCAGACTGCCGTGCCGGGGCCGGAGTTGACCCGCACGATTCGCACCTGGGAATTTCTCCCGGTCGTCGGTACACGCGCGGGATTGTTCGGTGACGAGACCGGACGATTTGAAGCATGGGTCTACCCGCTGAAAATCTTCCGCGACTTCCACCTGACCTTTCACGTCGGCGATCGCGCTCTGCCCGCGGAAAGTCTCGCGCGCACGATCACGGTGCGTCCGGAGTCTGCGTCGATTCTTTACGTCGGTGATTCCTTTCGCGTTCGTGAAACACTTTGTGTTCCGGTGAATGAAGCAGGAGCGATCCTGTTGCTGGACGTCGAGACCGAGCAACCATTGGAGGTAGAAGCCTCATTCACCGCAGACTTTCAACTGGAGTGGCCCGCAGCCCTGGGTGGAACGTATATCGACTGGGACGCGAAGCAACACGCCTTTGGATTCGGCGAAGAGGCGCGTAAGTATGCCGCGTTGGTGGGATCGCCCACCGGGACCGACGCCCGGCTCTCTTATCAGACGAACTATTCTTCGTCGGACCAGAACTCCTTCCGCCTGGGCGCCACGCAGAAAGGCAAAGAGACCAAGGCGATCGTGATCGCTGCCTCCGTCGCGGGCATCGCCGAGGCCGAGAAGACCTACCAGCACCTGCTGGCGTCGTATTCCGATTTGGTGCGCGAGTCCGGGGCGTACTACCGCGCGTATCTCGACAAGACTGTGAGCCTCGAGTTGCCCGACGCCGCTTTGCAGCAGGCCTACGATTGGGCGCGCATCAGCACCATTCAGGGCATGGTCAACAATCCGTATTTAGGCTCCGGGCTGGTGGCCGGATATCGAACTTCCGGAACCGGCCAGCGTCCGGGCTTCGCGTGGTTCTTCGGCCGCGATTCGCTGTGGACTTCATTTGCCCTCAACGCCGAGGGAGATTATTCAACGACGCGCACGGCTCTCGACTTCATCAGCAAATATCAGCGGGAAGATGGCAAGGTGCCACACGAAATCTCGCAAAGCGCGAGTCTGGTGCCGTGGTTCAAGGACTATCCCTACGCATATGTTTCCGCCGACGCGACTCCGCTGTTCATCATCGCGATGAATGATTATGCAGGGCAGAGCGGAGACCTCGTTTTTGCCCGGGACAAGTGGGACAACGTCTGGCGCGCCTACCAGTTCCTGAAGTCTACCTATGATGCGCAGGGCTTCGCGCAGAACGCGGGCGTCGGCCATGGTTGGGTGGAAGGCGGCCCGCTGCTTCCCGTGAAAAACGAGTATTACCAGGCTGGTCTTGGCGTGGAAGCGCTGCGGGCCCTTTCCAATCTCGCGCGACTCGTGGGCAAAGACGACGTCAGCAAGCAGCTCGCGGCAGAGTTCGATCGCAGCAATCCAGCGCTCGATCAAGCCTTCTGGTCGCCTGAAATGAAAAGTTATGCATTTGCCTTGAAGCAAAACAACCAGCGCGCGGACGAGGCGACCGTGCTCGCGACCGTTCCCATGTGGTTCGGCTTACCCACCGCGGATCATGCCGACCAGACCATCACGCGACTCGCCGCAGACGATCACCAGACCGACTGGGGCATGCGCATCATCTCGCAGAACTCGAAGGTCTATGACGGATCCGGCTATCACTACGGCGCGGTGTGGCCGTTGTTCACCGGATGGGCCTCAGTGGGTGAATACCGCTACCATCGCGCGTTTCCGGCATATTCCAACCTGCGATCCAACGCGCTGCTCGGTGCCGACGGCTCGCTCGGCCACTTCACCGAAGTTCTGTCCGGAGACTACTACCAGTCATTCGCCACCAGTTCGCCGCATCAGATCTGGTCTTCGGCCATGGTCGTCAGCCCTATCTTGCGCGGGATGTTTGGCTTCCAGACCGACGCGGAGAAGCATGAGATCACGCTGGCTCCGCACGTCCCGTCAGACTGGACCTCTTTCGCGATCCGCAACGTGCATGTCGCAGGAGTCAGAGTCGATCTCCAATATCGAAAAGCGGGAGACAGCGTGACGCTCGAAGCCAAGCGCACCGGGACCGGCGACTGCTGGGTCGAGTTCTCTCCCGCGTTCAGCCTGCGCACGCAAGTGATTAGCGTGCAAATGAACGGCCACCCTCTGACTTTCAAAATGCAGCCTAATGGCAATGACCAGCACCTCTCGGTGCGGTTTCCAGTCAACGACGGAACTAACACTCTGACCATCCGGGTGAAGGACGATTTCGGGCTCGCCCTGTCGAACGAGCTGCCAGCGCTGGGAAGCGCCAGCCGCGGCCTGCGTGTTCTCTCTGAATTATGGAATGCTCCGAAGACGCAGTTGACCCTGGAAGTCTCAGGCCGTGCGGGCGATCGGTACAGCCTCGACGTTTGGAATCCCGGCCAGATCTCCTCCGTGGACGGCGCCGTCCTCACCAAACGCGAGAGGTTGGAAATCCAGATTCCTCCAGGAGACGCGGACTCCTACGTGCACCAGAAAGTAGTGATTCATTTCGGCCGGCCCTGATGAGCCTCGCTCCGAACCCGAAGAGGTTTACACTCAGGCAAATCGCACAACCGAATCGCCGATCCGGCAACTGGGCGAATGGTTTATCGCATCCACTGAATGTTTCGAAACGAGCATCAAGGAGCCGCCTATGCCACGTAATTCCTCTTGGATTCTGCTCTCCGCGTTCCTGTCTCTGTCGCTGGCCGGTGCTTGCGCGCAAAACACGAACAAGCCAGTCGACGCGGAAGGCCACCAATGGTGGCAGCATGCGGTCTTTTACGAGATTTATCCCCGCAGTTTTGCCGACAGCAACAACGATGGCGTTGGCGACCTTAAGGGCATTACCTCGAAGCTGGATTATTTGAAGGACCTGGGCGTCGATGCAATTTGGATTACGCCGTGCTTCCCGTCACCGCAAGTGGACTTCGGCTATGACGTGTCCGACTACGAAAACATCGACCCCATGTACGGTACCCTCGCCGACTTCGACACTCTGGCCAGCGAGGCCAAGAAGCGCGGCATTCACATCATCCTCGACTTCGTGGTGAATCACACTTCCGACCAGCACAAATGGTTCCTCGACTCGAAGTCGTCCCGCACCTCCGAACATCGCGACTGGTACATCTGGCGCGACGGCAAAGCAGCCGGACAGCCGCCGAACAACTGGACCTCCACCTTCGGCGGTTCCGCGTGGAAGTTCGATTCCACGACCAACCAGTACTACTACCACTACTTCTACGTCGAGCAGCCCGACCTGAACTGGCGCAACCCGGCGGTGAAGGATGCGATGTTTGATGTGACGCGCTGGTGGTACAAGCGCGGCGTCTCCGGCTTCCGTCTGGATGCTGTCGACACGCTGTTCGAAGATCCCAACCTGCATGACAACCCTATTCTCCCCGGCAAGAACGCCTTTGGCGATCCGAACGGAGGAGAACAAATACACCACCAAACTGCCCGAGGTGCATGACACGCTGCGCGAACTCCGCAAAGTGGCCGACGAATACAACGCCGTGCTGATTGGCGAAACCTGGACATCGAACATCGCGGAACTGAACCTCTATTACGGCAAAGGCAACAACGAACTCCAGATGCCCATGGATTTTCTCTTCACCACGGTCAACAAGCTTTCTCCCGCCGACTTCCGAAAGCAGATCGCGGCCGTCGATTCCGCTTCGGGCTGGCCCACGTTTGTCATCAGCAATCATGACATCGCCCGCTCCTACGACCGCTATGGCGACGGCCAGCACAACGATCAGATTGCGAAATTGATGGCCGGGCTGTACCTCACGCTACGCGGAACGCCGATCCTGTATTACGGCGAAGAGATTGGTATGAAGACCACGACCCCGACGCGCAAGGAAGACGTGAAAGATCCGATCGGCCGCACCGGTTGGCCGAAAGAAAAAGGACGCGACGGCGAGCGCACTCCGATGCAGTGGGATGAAACCACGAATGCCGGCTTCTCGACCGCCGCGCCGTGGCTGCCCGTGCCTCCGACGGCCAAGACCCACAACGTTGCCGATGAAGCTAAAGATCCGGAGTCGGTGCTCGCGTTCTATAAGAAGGTTCTGAAACTGCGCCACACCAACCGGGCGCTGCTGGATGGCAGCTATGTTCCGCTCAATGAGAACGATCAAAACGTCCTGTCGTACCTGCGTGCGTACAAGGATCAGATGGTCCTGGTCGTCTTGAACATGTCAGGCGCGGAGCGGAAGGTGAACTTTGAAATGAGTAAGAACGGCTTCACGTCAACGACGAGTCTGGTGACAACCGGGAAGTCTTCGGTGAAAGGAGACGTGGTGACACTCGAGCCCTACGGAGTTTTCATCGGCCAGCTGATGAAGTGAAATGGTGAAGCGAGTTAGGGAAGTGAGTTGGCGAAGCGAGCAGCGTGCCTACTCGCCGCTCAGGATTCTCCAGGCTTCTTTGCCGGTGAGCACTACGTTCTGGATTCCCTTGACCGCGTTCACATACTGCGCACGCTCGAACGCAGCCGGATCCTTGCAGCGCAGTTGGCTGAGGTTTCCTTTGAAATCCGCGACCGACTTGTAGTCGTGCTTCTCCATCCAACGGCGCAGGCCCGCTTCCAGGTCGCTCAGGTGCCCGATCCCATGGCGCAACAGGGCCGAGCACACCATCGTGACGTCGGCGCCAACCAGCAGCAACTTCACGACGTCGTCGGGACTGTGAACGCCACTCGATCCCGCAAGATCTGCCTTGATGCGGCCGTAGAGCATCCCAATCCATGTGAATGGCAGCCGAAGCGCCTCAGAAGTGCTGAGCAGAACGTTGGGCTGGATGTCGAGTGCATCGAGGTTCATGTCGGGCTGGTAGAAGCGATTGAACAGGACCAAGCCATTCGCTCCGGCAGCGTCGAAACGCCTTGCCATGTTGGCCATACTCGTGAAGAACGGTGTCAGCTTGGCCGCGACGGGGATCTTCACCGCGTATTTCGACAGCGTCACTACCTGCACATATTCGTCTTCCAACACGCAGCCAGCAATGTCGGCCTGGCTTGGAACCTGGTACAGATTGAGCTCGAGCGCGCTGGCTCCGGCTTGCTCGATCTGCTGCGCGTACTCGGTCCAGCCTTTGGGAGTCGCAGCGCAAAGGCTGGCGATCACTGGGACTCGCACGGCCTCTTTGGCCTTGCGAAGAAGGCCCAGGTAGCGATCGAGCGCGGGGCGAGTTGCCGCCGGCTGCGCGTCTTGAGCGGCCTCTTCGAACAGAGAATGAAAGACGATGGCGGACGCCCCGGCATCTTCCAGCCGGCGGATGCTGTCGATGTCCTGCGTCAAAGGCGACGCTGACGAAACCAACGGAGTGCGGAGCTTCAGTCCAAGGTAAGTAGTGGAAAGATCAAGCATGGAGTCCTCATCAGGAGTCTGGTCGACTTAGCGAAAAGCGGCGATCCGCGCGTTCTCTGGAGCTAGAGAGAACAGCGGATCATACTCCTCGCGGCGCAACTCGTCTATGACCCGGCGCACAGCCCCTTCGCGATTCGGGTATAGAATACGCACGGCGAGTGGATGCACGAACTGTCGATTGCGATGGGCATAGTCGAGGCTGCGATGGAAGAATCGCAGCGCCGCGCCGTCAAGGTTAGTGCCGTGCATCTCAGGCTGGGCGCGCTTGCTGGCGTCGTCAAGGACGCGCTGATGTTCTCCTATGAAGTCGCATGTCAGGACACTCCGCTGCAAGGCTCGCAACTGATCGTCGAGGACATGCCAGTGATTGTCTTTTGCGCGCAGTGTAAGGGGACGCGGCAATTGGAGTCAGTGCAGTTGTTTCAGTGTCCCGAGTGTGGCACGCCGACGATGGACGTGCGTCAAGGAAAGGAACTTGAGGTGTTTGCATTGGAGGTCGAGGAATGAGCGAGCCGCGTCTGGTCGAAGTGCGAAGAAATGTGTTGAAGCAAAACGACATCATCGCGCGCTCTCTCCGCGAACAGTTCCGAGCCGCGGGAGTCTTTGTGGTGAGCCTGGTCTCGAGTCCGGGCTCGGGAAAGACGACGTTCCTCGAGAAGACTCTGACGCAACTGCAGCCTCGCTATCGCGTCGCCGCGCTGGTGGGCGATCTGGCCACCGAGAATGATGCCGTTCGTCTGGCGCGCAGCAAAGCGCCCGTGAAGCAGATCACCACTGGGACGTTGTGCCATCTGGAAGCCGCGATGGTGCAGAATGCCCTGCAGGAGTGGGATCTGCATCAACTCGATTTCCTGTTCATCGAGAACGTAGGGAACCTGGTTTGTCCGTCCTCGTACGATCTGGGCGAGAATCTTCGGCTGGTGTTGATGTCGGTGACCGAGGGAGAAGACAAGCCGCTGAAGTATCCCACGATCTTCAACAGCGCCGACGTAGCCGTCATCAGCAAGAACGAACTCGCGGCTGCGGTTGAGTTCGATTGGGAAGCTGCGCGGACAAGCATCCAGTCCGTGCGGCCAGGAATGCAGATCTTCCGCCTCTCGGCGAAGACCGGCGAAGGCATGGAAGAGTATTTGAATTTTCTTTCGCGGCAGTTGGCAGAACAAAGAGCGGTTGCACAGGTCTAGTTTCGCCGCGGGACGGCCAATGCGTCGCCGAGCATCATCCCGCCGAGTACGGGGGCTACTTCTTCATCGCTTCAAACGCCTGCTTCGCCGCTGCAATCGTCCGCTGCACATCGTCTTCCGTGTGCGCCGCGCCCAGAAACGCGGCCTCATACTGCGAAGGCGGCAGGTACACGCCACTGTCGAGCATGCTGCGGAAAAATTTTCCGAACGCTTCGGTATTCGACTTCGACGCCGAATCCCAATCCGTCACCGGCCCCTTCGTGAAGAACCAGGTAAACATCGATCCCACGCGATTGTGGCAGAGCGGAACGCCCGCCTCTTTCGCCGCCGCAGCCACGCCGTCAACTAACTCCCCACTCAACTTCTCCAGCCGCGGATAAATCTCGCCCTTGCGGTCGCGCAACTGTTTCAACATCGCGCACCCCGCAGCCATCGCCAGCGGATTCCCCGACAGCGTCCCCGCCTGATACATCGGTCCCAGCGGCGCGACCATATCCATAATCTCTTTCGGCCCGCCGTACGCGCCCACCGGCAATCCTCCGCCGATGATTTTCCCCATCGTCGTCAGGTCGGGACGAATGTTGTACAACTCCTGCGCTCCGCCAAACGACACGCGGAATCCTGTCATCACCTCATCAAAAATCAGAACCGACCGTTCACGCTCAGTGAGCATCCGCAGCCCCACCAGATAATCGTCCGCCGCGGGAACACATCCCATATTCCCGACCACCGGCTCAACGATCACGCACGCAATCTGGTGCTTGAATTTCTGAAACGCATGCTCAACCACCGAGAGATTGTTGAACGGCAACGCCAGCGTGAACTGGGTGAACTCTTCCGGCACCCCCGCCGATCCCGGAATCCCCAGCGTCGCCACGCCCGAGCCCGCCTTCACCAACAGAGCATCCGCGTGCCCGTGATAGCAGCCTTCAAACTTCACAATGTACTTGCGTTTTGTGTAAGCCCGCGCCAGACGGATAGCCGACATCGTCGCTTCCGTCCCCGAACTGACGAAGCGCACCTTCTGCATGTGCGGAAACGCGCCTAGCACCAACTCCGCAAGATCTGCCTCAGAAGGCGTGGACGCTCCAAAGCTCGTACCGTTGCACGCCGCGCCTACAATCGCGTCGAGCACGTTCGGCTCCGCGTGTCCCAGAATCAGCGGCCCCCACGATCCGATGTAGTCAATGAATTCGTTCTCGTCCGCGTCCCAAATGTGCGAGCCTTTGCCGCGCACAATGAATAGCGGATCTCCTCCCACCGATCGAAACGCCCGCACCGGAGAGTTCACCCCACCCGGAATCATGCTCTCCGCCCGCTGCTGCAGGCGCCGTGACTGCTCAGTCTTTCGCGACGTAGTGGACGGCATCGAATCCTCTCAACCAGGAATCAGGAGTACAGAATAAAGAGAAAAAAGATGTCAACCGATGGTGCGAATCAAACGAATACTATAGCAGCGCCCGCCCGCCGGAATTCATCAGATATTCATCGTTCTGCAATCCCTTTGCAACATGCCAACGGTACCTTAAGGTCATCAAGTTACCCTTCTAACCGGGAGGGTTTTGAGGGACAGTCTCGGGGGCTCCGGACTGTCCTTTTTGCTTTTAGAGCGCTTGTCATCCTGAGGCGGGCGCTTTTTGCCCGCCGAAGGATCTAGGCGAGCCGCGCGATGCGTCGCGTTCTTGGCGACGCAATAACCGCGCGGTTGGCTCGCTTCCAAATACCTCCGTAGCCACCGAATCCCACGCATTAACCACAATTAACCCCCCATCGTATAATCACCCTCAATGATCACCGTCTCCAAGGAGGACTACCTCAAGTCGATCCTCGAAGCGGAGAGCGAAGGCGAAGCGGTCATCTCCGCGCGCCTCGCCGACCTGTTGAAGGTCTCTCCGCCCGCGGTCACCATGGCCCTGCGCCGCCTCAAAAAAGACGGCCTGGTCCGCGTGGAAACGAGCGGCGAAGTCAGCCTCACCGCCTGCCGGACGCAAGATCGCCCGCAAACTCACTCTCCGTCATCACCTGATCGAACGCATGCTCTCGGAACTCTTTGGGATGGAATGGTGGAAGGTCCACGACGAGGCCGAGCGCCTCGAGCACGCCGTTTCTCCCGACTTCGAAGCCAAACTCCTGGCGAAGCTGGGCTCCGGCGGCGCGTGTCCGCACGGCAATCTCAGTGAACTCGAAGGCCCCGCCAGCCGTCGCCGCCGCGGTCTGGTTCTTCTCGCCGACGCTGAACTCGACAACGTCTACACCGTCAGCGGAATCTACGAACGCGACCGCCAACTCCTGGAATTTCTCGAACACCGCGGCGTTCGCCCCGGAGCCAAGCTGCGCCTGATCGAACGCAACTACGATCAAACCCTGACACTCGCGACTCCCTCAGGCACCGTATCGCTAGGCCCTGCAGCATCCGAGCGAGTCTGGCTCGCCCCCGCCGCCCGCTCCAAACGCTAAGGCGTGTCTGTCTCCTGTGTCCTCAGTGTCCTCTGTGGTTGATTCGGCGCAGCCGCGATCACCAAATAGGGAGTATCCACTTTGACGACACATCTTAACCGTCTCGGTTTCCCCTGTCATAATCACGCCATGCTCTCGACGGTGCTGCAGGACGTGACCTTCGCGCGTGCGCCAGTTTCGTCGCAGTCCAGGATTCGCTGCGACCGCAGTCCTCACTCTGGCGCTCGGCGTCGGAGCAACCACCGCCATCTTCAGTTTGGTCGATGGCATTCTCTTGCGGCCGCTGCCGTTCCCTCACGCGGATCAGCTGGTCGCCGATCGATACCCTGGAGTTCCCGCCCGGAGTCGCCCCCACCAACGTCGCCGCCGCGAACCAGCTTGGCAGTTCCTATCCCAACTTTTTCGATTGGCACCGCCAAAGCCTCACCTTCGAGTCGCTCGCTTCTTATGACGTTATCGACCGCCTCTTTAGTAAGGTGAATGGTGAAGGTGCTCGCGTTCTGGAAGGTGGCCGCGTCTCCGCGAATCTGTTTTCGCTGCTCGGCGTAGCTCCCGCGCTCGGTCGCGCATTCACCGCGGACGAGCAGCTGCCTGGTCATCGCGTCGCCATTCTCAGTCACGAACTCTGGGTATCAGATTTTGCTTCGTCGCCCAACGTTCTTGGTCAAACGGTGAAGATCAGTGATGAACCCGTACACCATCGTTGGAGTCATGCCCGCGACCTTCCACTATCCCATCGGCCAGCCCTCCTCCTACTGGTCGACCTACGCGATCGACGCGGAAGGTCAGTGCTCCGGTCACTTCTTTCCGCGACGACGATACGCCTCTCCATTGTCGGGCGCCTCAAGCGCGGTGTCGGCATCAAGCAAGCCCTCGCCGAACTAAACTCCATCCAACTTGGACTGGCACGGCAGTATTCCGAGGATCGCTATCGCCTCGGCCGTCTCGATCAACCCATTGTTGGACGAAGCAGTCTCCGATATCCGTCCCGTGCTCTCGCTTTTGTTCTCTGCGGTTGGAGTCGTCCTGCTCATCGCCTGCGCCAACGTGGCCGGACTCCTCCTCGCCCGCGCCAACGGACGCCGTCCAGAAGTGGCTCTGCGCACAGCTCTCGGTGCGAGCCGCATTCGCGTTGTGCGTCAATTGCTGATCGAAGCGTTGCTCCTCGCCTTGGCGGGCGGCGCTGCCGGCATTCTCGCCTCGTTCGCACTATTGCGAGCTGGACTTCACCTCATCCCCAGTGATCTACCTCGCTTGTACAACATCTCCATCGATGGCCGCGTGCTGGCATTCGCCGCTCGTCCTTTCTGCCGGCACGGCTCTCATCTTTGGATCTGCTTCCAGCGTGGCGAATGTCGCAATCAGACCCCGCCACTGCCCTGCGAGAAGGCGGCCTCAATGCCACCTCTGGCCGCCACCGGAATCGTCTTCAGCACGCGCTCGTCGTGGCGCAAACCGCTCTCGGCTTCGCCCTGCTCATCGGATCTGGATTGCTCATCCGCAGCATGCTCAATGTCCTTCACATCGACCCCGGCTTTGACACCACACACACCGTCTACTTCGACATCGCGTTGACCAACAAACTCTATCCCGTGCCAGCCAAGTTCCATTTCATCGACAAACTTCTCCCGGAGATCGCAGCGCTCCCCGGCGTCGAGCGAGTGAGCGCCGGGCATCCCGCTGCCCATCCTCTGGGGACCCGGCGCGTTCACCAACTTCACAATCGCAAATCATCTGAACTCGCCTGATCATCTTCCGGGTGCTGGGGCTGCCGTCGCGATGCCCGGCTACTTTGAAACTCTATCGATCCCTCTTCTCCGCGGCCGCACTTTCGCACCCCGCGACAACGATCCGAAAGGCACGCCAGTCGCGGTGATCAACCAGGCTTTCGTAAGGAAATATTTCCCGAATGAAGACCCGATCGGCCAGTACTTCACACCGAAGTTTGAACATTCGGACGAACCGGTCGTTGCGCGGCAGATCATCGGAGTCGTTGGCGATACCAGAATCGATGACACGTGGGATCCCTACCAGCCGCAGTTCTTTATGCCGTATGCGCCAGGATCCCAGTCACCAGCGCACGCTTGTCGTGATGAAGGTTGCAGGAGATCCCGCAGCTTACGAGAACGCGGTTCGCAAAATCGTTGCGACTATGACGGACGCTCCCGTCTACAGCTACCGCACCTTCACTGAAAGCATCACAGCTGCAGGCCGCGCAGCCGCGCTTCGAAGCTGTTCTGGTTTCCGGTTTCGCCGGAATCGCGCTCCTGCTCTCCGCTCTCGGTCTCTATGCGGTTCTCTCGTATGTCGTCTCCGAAAGAACCCGTGAACTCGGACTGAGAATCGCGCTCGGCGCCTCGCGCTCCGAGATCTTGCGGATCGTCCTGCGACGCGCCTTGATCCTCGCATCGCTTGGGATTGGGATCGGAATGCTCACTTCGATCTTCGCCACCCGACTCATCACAGACACTTTATTCAACGTCGTGCCACTCGATCGATCCGTCTTCCTGACGGTGACGCTAGTGCTGATGTTCGTTTCGATACTCGCCGCTCTGGCGCCCGCATTACGAGCCGCTAACGTCGATCCAATGCGCACGCTGCGGGAGCCATAAGGAAGGGCGGAGATGGAAACGCTGCGGGTCGTCGGGAAGCGAGCTATTTCTTCAGTTCCCCGGTCCAATTCGTCACCAGCACCATCGGCGTCGAAACGCCTTCCGGAAAAGTGCTGACCACCAGGCGCTGGCCATCCGAGGACACGTCGTAGGGATATCCAACTGGAGCGATATAGTTGATCTGAAAAACGTCACGCACCGGATCCAATTCGAACTCTTCGCTCTTTGCGTTCACGCCGGCCGCATGCAGGGAACCGTCCACGCCGAAAAACCAGATCTCCTTGCTATCCCCTCGCCACGCAGGAAACGTGCCGCCATTTTGCGAGACCTGCCACCGGCCCTGTCCGCTGGGAAAATGGGTGACGTACACTTCCTCCCGCCCCGACTCCGTCGAACTGTACGCCAGCCAGCGGCCGTCGGGAGACAGGCGGTACTGGACCACTCTCGATTGAGGAACCTGCGGCTGCACGATGGGGAATGGTTTCTTCTCTCCCGTCAAGGGCAACGCCCAAACGCCCGCGCCCGTCGGTCCGCTTTGTTCCAAGTGGACGAGGTAACGGCCGTCTGGCGACCACTGCGGCGAGAGCAGAGTAACGGGCGTGGAGGGATTCGTCTCCATCAATACTTCTTCCTGCCCTCCGCCGTTGGCCACCCGCGCGCGCAGCGAAGTCCCCGTCATCACCGTGGTGCCGTTCTGCCTCGTGTAGCAAACCCGCTGGCCATCCGCCGACCACGAAGGCTCCAGGTGCGTGGCGCCGCCAAACGTCAGCCGGGTTCGCGATCCGCGATGCCAGGTCCAATACCCAGATATCCGCCTGGGGATCTCCCATCGATATGGCCAGCCTCTTGCCGTCCGGAGAGATTCGTCCCGCACCCTTGTAAAACGCCCGCTCCGCGACTTTGCTCAGGGTCTTGCCGCTGCGGTCCATCCAGACCACGTCGGTTCCCAGCGTCTTCGATCCCGGTTCGTACACCAAAAGGCCGTTCTGGCTCGCGGTGAATGTGGTGTGCCACGTTCCCGTGTCGTATTCCACCAGATTGGCCAGCGTCACCGGTTCCCCGGAAACTGTTCCCGTCGCATCGTCAAACTTCTGCGCCTGCAATTGGGACTGCAGATGGTAGATCAGATACCCCGACGCATACTGGCCACCCGAATCCGCGTCGAGCACGTGCTTGTATGTGCCATCGGCCAGCGAGCCGAAATAGATCCCGTGCTCCGAATCGCCTGAGTGATTGGTCGCGAAGAACAGAAAATGCTTGCCATCCGGCAGGAACTGCGGCCAGCGGTGCGTAGTGTGCTTGTCGTTCTCAAACTTGGTCAGGCGCACCGGCGATCCACCTGCCGCGCTGATGCGCCACAACGTATCGCGGTAATCCGGCTCGTAGATGATGACGTTGTCCTGGTTCCACGATCCTCCTCGCGGATTCGGTGCCTCCGCCAGAATCGTGACTGGCCCGCCCGCTGCCGGAACTTTCTTCAGATGGCTGTCCGCGAAGAATCCCAGGAACTTCCCGTCGGCCGACCAGAAGGGAAACGAAGCGCCCTCGGTGCCATCGATCTTCTTGGGCGCGAGGTCGCCCAGCGACTGTACCCAAATTACGTCCCGTTCCCTCTGCGTGCGCGCGCAGAACGCGACTGCCGTGCCATCGGCCGAGATCGCCGGAGGGCCCGAAAAATCGCCCGTGAAATCGAAACTCATTTGCGCCGGCGGAGGCAGAAACGATCGCAGCGTGCGCTCCGGCTCATGTCCACGCAGGGTAGACCACGCCAGCGCCACCAGTAGCACAGCAGCCACCGCAGCCCAAATCATGTGCTCGCGCCACCGCGGCCCGATCTTCACTGGTGGCGCCACGCCCACGCCGGACCCGCCACTCGCAATCCAGCGCAACTCGCGCGCAATGTCAGCGGCACTCTGCCAGCGGGCTTCCGGATCTTTCGCCAGACATCCCTGCACGACGTGATCAAGCCCGGCCGGCGACATCGGCTGCACCGAGGAAATCGGAGCCGGTTCGCGCTCCAACACCGCAGCCATTGCGCTCGCCGCCGTCTTGCCCTCGAACGCTCTCTTCGCCGTCGCCATTTCGTACAGCACCGCGCCTAGCGCGAAAATGTCCGAGCGTGCGTCGGCTTCTTTGCCTTCCACCTGCTCCGGCGCCATGTACTGGAACGTCCCCACCACCGTGCCCTGCGCTGTCAGCGGATGGCTTCCCACCGGCGTCGTCATCGTTACTGTGAGTCCCGATGTTGCATCCGCGCGCGCCACCAACGCCTTCGCCAAACCGAAGTCCATCAGCTTCGCCCCGGTCTTGGTCAGCATGATGTTGCCCGGTTTCAGATCGCGGTGCGTCACCCCGCTACGATGCGCCTTCTCGAGTCCGTCACAAATCTCGACGCCGTACTTCAAAACCTGCGCCACCGGCAGCGGTCCTTTACGCAATCGGTCCGCCAGGGTCTCGCCTTCCAGGTATTCCATCACCAGGTAATCGACGCCATCCTGGCGGCCGACGTCGTGCAAAGTGCAAATGTTGGGATGGTTCAACGACGAGATCGTGCGTGCTTCCCGATCAAAGCGCTGCTTGGCCTCGGCGTTCTCAGAAAGATGAGAGGGCAGAATCTTGATGGCGACAGTACGATCGAGCCGCGTGTCCCGCGCCCGATACACCTCTCCCATCCCGCCCGCCCCGAGCGGCGATTGGATCTCATATGGACCGAGTTTCGTGCCAGAGGCAAGCCCCATGTGTGCGCGCAATTATAAGCCATGCTCCGTCTTCCGTCTGGAGGGTGCGCCCCACCTTTGTCGCGTCTTTCTGTTACGGAGTCTGCCCTGAGCGAAGTCGAAGGGGTGGAGATTTTGACTTCACCCGAGCCGATCCGACATGGCGTCATGCTGACTGGAGCCGCTTTTCAGGCGAAGGGAAGCATCTGGCGCCTGGAGTGGGGAGGTTTTCCCGCACCCCGCTCACGCCCCACAAAATAGTTAACCATAGTTTATATTCTGCTATATACTTACGCTAATAGTGTGGGCCCCGACGTAAAAGTTCCTCGGTGACCGCTCCTTCTGCATGGACGACACGACCACAACTTCGAAACCGCAGAAGGAATTGCCGTTGCACATTCCACCGGCGCCCGACGCCGTCGTCATCACCCACGAGGACATCGACCGCGCCCACGACCGCGAGCGCGTCCGCACCACCCGCACCCAGCGTGGCCTCTGGTCCCGCGCCCGGCTTCTCTGGCTGCTCGTGGGCCCCGGCATTCTCGTCATGCTCGGAGAAAACGACGGCCCCAGCATGCTGTCGTACGCCGCCACTGGAGCCCGCTTCGGCATCGGCTTCTTTCTCCCCTTCGTCGTCCTCACGTTCCTCATGGCCTGCGTAGTGCAGGAAATGACCGTGCGCCTCGGTGCTGCCACCCACCGCGGTCACGCCGAACTCATCTTCGACCGCTTCGGCCCCTTCTGGGGATGGTTCTCCATGATCGACCTCATGATCGGCAACTTCCTCACGCTGGTCACCGAGTTCATCGCCATCCGCGCCGGCCTGGGATTCTTCGGCGTCCCTCCCGCCGTCTCCGTTCTCGGAGCATGGCTCGTCCTCTTCGTTGCGCTGATGGCTCACCGCTACTGGACCTGGGAGCGCATCACTCTCGTCGCCGCCATGTTCAACCTGGTATTCATCCCCGTCGCACTGCTCAGCCATCCGCATTGGGGCGCGATCGGCTCTGCACTGATCACCTTCAAGCCTCTCCCCGGCGGCCTCACTCAAGAAACGGTCCTCATTCTCCTCTCCAATATCGGAGCAACCGTCACCCCCTGGATGCTTTTCTTCCAGCAGAGCGCCATCGCCGACAAAGGACTTACCACCCACGACATCCGCTTCGGCCGCGTCGACACCGTGCTGGGCGCCACCCTGGCAGCCCTCGCCGCGCTCGCCACCATCGTCGCCACCGCCCCGCTCTTCGCCCACGGCATGTCCGTCGCCAACTTCGAAGGAGCCCAGTTCGCGCAAGCCCTCCAGCCCTTCGTCGGACACTGGGGCTCCGCGCTCTTCGCTCTCGGCATGTTTGAAGCCGGCATGGTCGCCGCCGTAACCATCTCCACCTCATCTGCCTACGCTTTCGGAGAAGTCGCCCATCGCCCGCACAGCCTGAATCTCCCCTTCCAGCAGGGAAAATCTTTTTACCTCGTTCTGATTCTCGAAGCTGCCGCCGCCGCCGGACTCGTCCTGATCCCCGGCATCCCCCTGGTCTACATCGTGCTGGTCGTCAACGTGATCGCCGTCCTCGCCATGCCTCCCGCGCTCCTCTTTCTCTATATGCTGGTCAACGACCGCGAAATCATGGGAGACCTCGTCAGTCCCCTCTGGGCCAACATCCTTGCGCTCGGGGTCGTAGTCGTCCTCGTCGCCGCCGGAATCCTGTTCGGCGTCAGCGTAGTCGCGCCCCACACCCTGGCCTTATTTGGAGGACACTAACTAAATGACCGTTGGATCCAGCCAAGGGAATGGCACGGCTTCCGTCGGAGTCAGGTGGAAGGGCACGGCTTCAGCCGTGCCGCAGAGGCCGGCAGAGCGTCCGGCTTTAGCCGCTCAGAGGCCGCCTTATTCGCTGACTGAAAGGACATCCTAGATGGACCCACACTTCAATTCGGCTCCCAGCGCTGAGGTGCCTCGCGAAGACCTCGCCTCCGTCGTCGCGTCTCTCGAGCCCGACCAACTCATCTCCACCAAAGCCAAACATCACTGTCCTCGGCGCGAACTCACCACCACAGAAATGGTCCTCTTCTGGGCCCTGCGGTTCTATCTGGTCTTCATGTTCGGAGTCGTGATCTACCAAGTGTGGACTGGGTCTCGCTAGTTGCTTGAACACGGTCGGATCGCCCCGGAATCATGCGCGGGGATTCACAAATGCGTCCACAACCGTTGCGTGCATCGCTGTTGCCTACATCCCCTGATGCCTATATCCACCGATGCGTGTATCACCCGTTGCGTACATCACCGTGGAAGAGCGGCCCTTCAAGGGCCGCGTTACGTCGTCTGGAATTGAAACGGGCTTTAGCCCCTGTGGTCAGACAGGACGATCCGGATACGTCGCCTTCGGAAATCGCAAATGCACCAGCAGCGCGGACAGCGCCAAAACAACGAATGCAAACACGCTTCCCTCCGGCCCCGCCGACCCTCCCGTAAGCCAATTCGGCCCGCTCACCGAGCTGTTCAGAAACCGCCCCGCGCCGAGCAATCCGCTATCGGGTGTGCCGTAGAAAAAAGTCTCCGCCCAATCCCACGCCGCATGAAATCCAATGGCGAACCACAGATTCCCCGTGCGCCGGATCATCAGGCAAAACAGCAAGCCCGTTGCCACCACCTGCACAATGCCGAGCACGTTCTCTCCCTTGTTTCCGAGATGCGCGACCCCGAACACCGCTGAGAGAAACAACGCCGCTGGCCAGAACCGCAAACGCCTCGCCATCGAGAACAGCCAGTAGCCGCGGAAGGCCAACTCTTCACTCAAAGACACAGCCAGAAACGTCACGCCCCACGCCAGCGCCCACCGGACGATTGCGCCCCCAGCCAGCGCCACCGAGTCAATTTGAAAATGGCCCAGCGCCCGCAGTACCAGCAAAATCAACGACAGCATCGCGAAGCCCCAAACCGTCCCTTCCCAAAACTGCCATCCGAACGCCTGTCCTAACGGAATTCCGTACTCGTCGAGCGAGCGCATCTCGATGCGCGACACGATCCACGTCGCCAGAAAAACAAAAAACACCATCACTGCCTTGACCGGCAGTTCGCTCCGGACACTGAAATCGGAATTCCCCCCGCCCCCAGCTAGACGCACTGCGAGCATCAGAACCCCTGGACCACCAAAGCCGATTCCCGCCCAGATCAGCAGTCGCTTGCGATCGAGGCGCCCCCAAGCCTTCTGGGGCTCACCCTGTGTTTCGTTTCGCCGATCCGTCCCATCAGTCTTAGCGGGATCGTCGTGCAGTTCTTCGGAAAGCCCAGGACCAGATTGATCAGGCAAGGCATGCCTCCAAGGCAGGGGAAACAGGAGTATGACAGCGGCCCCTCGATGCCGCTACGGGATTCGCCCACCGGCGGCGCATTCGTCGTAAGGACTGGCCGCATCATCACTCATCAGCCTGTCATTCACAAGGCCCGCAAATCTCACCGGTACAGGAAACGCTGTATGGGATCTGCTTCCCTTGGACAGCTACCATGCAGCGGGGCGTGATGGAAAGGCGTCAAGCTGTGCCTCCCCGGCCCCGGATTGCGGTCGTAAAAATCATCGCGGCTGAAAGGAATGGGTTCGTTCGGGAGAATCGATGCCTGGAAATATCCTCATTGTCGACGACCATGAAATCGTCCGTCGTGGACTCCGTTCCTTGCTGTCCGCGCGCCCGGAGTGGCAGATCTGCGGCGAGGCCGAGGACGGCCTTCAGGGTGTCGAACGAGCCAAAGCATTGCGCCCCACCCTTATCCTGATGGACATCTCCATGCCTCGCATGAATGGACTCGAGGCCACTCGCATCCTGCGCAGAGATCTCCCGGAAACCAAAGTGGTCATCATCAGCCAGAACGATCCCGCCATCGCCCGCAGCCAGGCGAAAGAAGTGGACGCGGCGGCCTATCTCTCCAAAAGTGATCTTTCTCGCGATTTGCTGCCGACACTCTCCAGTTTTCTCGGTCACGCGGATTCTTGCGACGGAACCGCGCCGACCCAGCCTGTCTCGTCGCCGCCCGTGCTGGACTGGCTGGCGGGCGGCGGAATTCTGAGCCGCTTGATCCAGGAACATGACTTTTCCAAAACCCCGCTCGGCCCCATTGCGGGTTGGCCGCAGAGTCTCAAGACTTCCGTCAACCTGATCCTCAATTCGCAGCACCCCATGTGGATTGGCTGGGGACCGGAAGCCACTTTCCTCTACAACGATGCCTACGTTCAGGTTTTGAGTTCCGCCAAACACCCGTGGGCCCTGGGACGGCCCGCGGCCGAGGTCTGGCCCGAAATTTGGGATATCTGCGGCCCCTTGGCAGACAAAGTCTTCCAGAATGGCGAGGCTTCATTTGTGGACGAAGTACGACTCTTCATGAATCGCGGAGATTTTGTAGAGGAAACCTATTATTCGTTTTCCTACAGCCCGATTCGTGACGAATCCGGCACTGTCGCGGGATTGTTCTGCCCCTCGACTGAGGTCACCCCGAAGGTCATCAATGCCCGGCGATTGCGAACCCTGTCACAACTCTCGGCCCATGCTCTGGTGCAGAAAACCACGGCGGCTGCTTGCGACTCCGCGATCGCTACCCTGGCGTCGAACAACGACGATGTGCCTTTTGCCATCCTTTATCTTCTAGAAGACCGACAAGGCGATGCCGGACAAACTGCCCGCTTGGAACGGCTCTGCGGTCTGCCCGACGGGCTCGATGACCTCTCCCCGCTCGTAGTCGATTTGAACCGACGCGACCAACACTGTCTCTGGCCGCTGGCAGAGGTTGTCAAAGCGGGTCACGGGCAGGTGATCGCTGTCGAGGGTAAGGTGGGCTTGCCTCGCGGCCTTGCGCAGCAAAACATTTCCCAGGCGATGGTCCTGCCTGTAATCTCGCGCGGGGACGATGGCGCGGTTGGAGTGCTGGTCGCCGGAGTCAATCCAGCTCGAAAGCTCGATGCGGAGTACCGCACCTTCTATGAATTGATCGCCGGCCAGATCGCGACCGCCATTCAGAATGCGCGCGCCGCCGAGGAGGAACGCAGTCGTCTCGAATCCCTGGCCGAAATCGATCGTGCCAAGACCGCGTTCTTCAGCAACGTCAGCCACGAATTCCGCACGCCGCTCACTCTCATGCTTGGCCCCGTCGAAGACTTGCTGGCTAAGAGCTACACCGGACTTTCGCCCGCCGCCAAGAGCCAGCTCGAACTGGTGAATCGCAACGGCTCCCGCTTGCTCCGCTTGGTCAACACCTTGCTGGATTTTTCCCGCATTGAAGCGGGCCGGATGCAGGCCATCTATCTGCCCACAGATCTCGCCGCCTTTACGGTGGAACTCGCCAGCGTCTTCCGCTCGGCCACGGAAAAAGCCGGCCTGCAACTCGAACTGGATTGCCCCCAACTCGACGAACCCGTCTTTGTCGACCGCGGCATGTGGGAAAAGATCGTCCTCAACCTGATCTCCAATGCTTTCAAGTTCACCTTCGAAGGCAGCATCGCCGTCTCCTTGGCCAAGTCAGGCACGGATGCTGAATTGCGGGTTCGGGACACCGGAGTGGGTATTCCCTCCAAAGAACTTTCCCGCCTCTTTGACCGCTTCCATCGCATCGAGAACACGCGCAGCCGCACCCACGAAGGCAGCGGCATCGGCTTGGCGCTTGTACACGAGCTCGTCAAGCTTCATGGCGGATCGGTGCGAGCCGAAAGCGAACTCGAAAAAGGCAGCACCTTCATCGTCAGCATCCCTCTCGGAAGCGCTCATCTGCCCGCCGACCGAATTGGCGGAAATCGCACCCTGGCCACCACTGCCGTCGGTGCCGCCCCCTACGTCGAGGAAGCTCTGCGCTGGCTTCCCGAGACCGGCGAAAGCAATATCGCCGAGGAGATTCTTCCCGCCCACGAGTTGCTTCCCGTTCCCTGCCCTCCGTTGTCGAATGGCAAGACTGCATCCGAGAACCGCCCTCGCATCCTTGTGGCTGACGACAACGCTGACATGCGCCAATATCTCGTCCGACTCTTATCGGAACGGTACGAGGTGCATGCAGTTCCTGACGGGCAGGCCGCCTTGGCTGTGGTGCGCGAGCATTCTCCGGAACTCGTGCTGTCTGACGTGATGATGCCCAACCTCGACGGCTTCGGTCTTTTGCATGCGCTACGCTTCGATCCCGCGACTCGAACCGTTCCCATCATTCTGCTCTCCGCCCGTGCCGGCGAAGAATCCCGCGTCGAAGGAATGGAACACGGCGCTGACGATTATTTGATCAAGCCCTTCAGCGCCCGCGAATTGCTGGCCCGCGTGCAGACTCATTTGGAAATGGCCCGCATTCGCAAGCAGGCCGAAGAGGACTTGCGCCGCCGCACCGAGCAGTTCGAAACCCTGCTCAACGAAGCCCCGCTCGGTGTGTACCTGGTGGATGGTGACTTTCGGGTACGGGCGGTAAATCCTCCCGCCCTCTCGGAATTTGAAAACATTCCGAATTTGATCGGCACCGATTTTGTGGGATTCATGCGTATGCGGTGGCCGCAAGAGTACGCGGATGAAATCCTGAACCGGTTCCGGCATACCCTTGAAACCGGAGAACCCTACATCGTCTCCGAGTGGAGCCGGTGGGGCTCACCGCACGGTGACCGCACGACTTACGAGTGGCAGATCAACCGCATCCCGCTTCCGGAAGGCGGCTACGGCGTCGTCTGCTATTTCCGCGACATCACCGATCGCAAGCGGATTGAAGAGCGCGAGCGTCAGATGGCCGCCGAGGCCGTCGCCGCCACCGCGAAGTTCCGCGCCGTGTTCGAGCAAACTCCGGTGTTCGCCGGCATCGTGGCCCTTGACGGCACCATCATGGATGCGAATCAACTGTGGCTGGAAGCGTGCGGCTACCGTGCCGAAGATGTCCTCGGACGCCTGTTCTGGGAAACCCACTGGTGGCGGCACTCCAAGGAAGTGCAGGATAAAGTTCGCGCCGCTACCCTGCAGGCCGCGCGGGGCACTCCCTATCGGGAGAACTTGACCTACATTTGGGCCGATGACACCGAGCGTCTCGTCGACTTCGCCGTCCATCCCATCCGCGACGACCAGGGCAAGATTCTCTTCCTCCATCCGACCGGAGTCGACATTACCGACCTGAAACGTGCCGAGGAGAAGTTCCGGACGTTAGCAGAATCCCTGGATGCCGAAGTCCGCATTCGGACCACCGAAGTGGTACAGCAGGCCGAGCAACTCCGCGATCTCTCCAGTCGTCTGCTGCAGGCTCAGGACGAGGAACGGCGGCATATCGCCCGCGAACTCCATGACAGCGCAGGTCAAATCCTCACCGCGCTCTCCATGAGTCTTGCGCTGGCCTCTCAGCATGCCCCTCAAGAGCCCGCGGCCCTGGCCAAGCATTTGGAGGAAAGCGAGGAACTCGCTCAGCAACTCAGCCAGGAAATACGCACGATGTCATACTTGCTGCATCCGCCGCTGCTCGACGAGACCGGATTATCCGAAGCCCTCCGCTGGTACATACAGGGCCTGAGCGAACGCAGCGGCCTCGAAATCACGCTCGATGTTCCTGAGGACTTCAAACGCCTCTCCCGCGAAATGGAACTGGTCATGTTCCGTCTGGTTCAGGAATCTCTCACCAACATCCATCGTCACAGCGGCAGCAAGAGCGCGGTCATCCGTCTCGCCCGCAACGCCGACAATGTCTCCCTCGAAGTTCAGGACAACGGCAAAGGCATCTCCGCGGAGAAACTGTCTGAGATTCAATCGCAGGGCTCTGGCGTTGGCATCCGAGGCATGCGCGAGCGCGCCCGCCACTTTGGCGGCCATATGATGATTGAATCCAGCTGCAAGGGAACAAAGATCTCCTTCCAGTTCCCCCTGTCCGGAAATTCCCCCGCCCAACCGAACGAGGCCAGGGACCAGGAGAATTCGAATGAACCCACCCCAATCGTTGGGTGATACTCTCTCTGGTACGGGGGCGAGTTCACCGACAATCATGAGAATTCTCATCGCGGATGACAGCGAAGTTGTCCGGCGTGGCGTGAGGAATATTCTCGCGCCGACGAGTTGGGAGGTTTGCGGCGAAGCGATCGATGGAGCGGACGCAATTCAGAAAGCGACCGAACTTCTCCCCGATCTCGTCCTGCTCGACATCAGTATGCCGGGCTTAAGCGGACTGGACGTAGCGCGTCTTCTCCGTGAAAAAGTCCCGGCCACCAGCATTTTGGTCATGAGCCAACACGATCCGTCCGTGCTTTTGCCCCGTGCGATGGAAGCGGGTGCCCAGGCCTGCATCGACAAAAGCCGCCTCGCGCTCGACCTCCTGCCCGCCATCGAGAGCATCCGGGCCGCCTGACAAGTTTTCATAATGTCACTCCGGCGGCGTCATCCTGAGCGCAGCCGTTCTTCAGGCGGAGCGAAGGATCTCGCGTGGACGACTTAGCATCCTCACCCCGCACTACTCAATTCCCGCCCCAACGCATTACACTAATAGGTTGCGATCCGCATGTGGGGACAGCCGCCTTCGGCTGCCCGCCCTGAGCAAAGTCGAAGGGTCCGGCGGAGCTTCGCTCCGCGGCGTGCCCGAATTCATTCCCAGGAAGGCAATCATGTCTGTCAATAGTTTCAACAGCAAATCCACCCTCAAAGTCGGCACCAAAGAATACGAAGTCTACCGCCTCGATGCCCTCGACAAGCAAGGCATCTCGACCAAGCACCTGCCGTTCTCGCTCCGCATCCTGCTCGAAAACCTGCTCCGCACCGAAGACGGACGCAACGTCACCAAAGAAGAAGTGCGCGCCCTCGCGGCCTGGAACAGCAAGTCGAAGCCCGAAAAAGAAATCGCCTTCACTCCCAGCCGCGTTCTCCTGCAGGATTTCACCGGTGTCCCCTGCGTAGTCGACCTCGCCGCCATGCGCGACGCCATGAAGACTCTCGGCGGCGACCCGTCGCTGATCAATCCGCTGCAACCCGTCGAACTGGTCATCGACCACTCCGTGCAAGTCGACGAATTCGGCACGGCCCAAGCCTTCGACATGAATGCCCTGCTCGAATTCCAGCGCAACAAAGAGCGCTACTCTTTCCTCCGCTGGGGCCAAACCGGATTCCGCAATCTCGCCATCGTTCCCCCCGACACCGGCATCGTCCACCAAGTCAATCTCGAATATCTCGCCCGCGTAGTCTTCGTCCACGAATCCCCCGGCAAGCGCGTCGCCTACCCCGACACCCTGGTAGGCACCGACAGCCATACGGTCATGGTGAACGGGTTGGGAGTTTTGGGTTGGGGCGTGGGTGGCATCGAGGCCGAGGCGGCGATGCTGGGGCAGCCTGTGTCCATGCTGATTCCGCTGGTGGTGGGCGTGAAGCTTACTGGTAGGTTGCGCGAGGGGGCCACTGCTACCGATTTTGTTCTCACCGTCACTGAGATGTTGCGGAAGCATGGTGTTGTCGGAAAATTTGTGGAGTACTTTGGGCCGGGCCTCAAGGATCTATCCCTCGCCGATCGCGCCACCGTCGCGAACATGGCGCCGGAGTATGGCGCTACTTGCGGAATTTTTCCGATCGATAAAGAGACGCTGCGCTATCTGCGGCTCACGGGGCGGAGTGAAGAGCAGATTGCTTTGGTCGAGGCTTACAGCCGCGAGCAGGGACTGTTCCACGACGAGAAGACTCCGGAGGCGGAATATTCCGAGTTGCTCACGCTCGATCTCGCGACCGTGGAGCCCAGCCTCGCTGGCCCGAAGCGTCCGCAGGATCGCGTTGTGTTGTCGCAGGCGGGAGAGTCGTTCAACAAGGCTCTGCCTTCGCTGATCAAGCCGAAGTCTGCTAAGACCGCGGCAACGACAGCCGTCGCTGCGAACAGCGCGAAGTGGGAGCAGGAAGGCGGAAGTCCCACTGCCATCGGCGTGGAAGATCCCAACGTGCACGAGCATGTTTCCGCTTCGGTAAGAGATTCACTGAAGCACGGCAGCGTCGTCATCGCGGCGATCACTTCGTGCACCAACACTTCGAATCCTTCGGTGCTGATCGGCGCCGGGCTGCTCGCGAAGAAAGCCGTCGAGAAAGGTCTGTCGGTTCCGTCATGGGTCAAGACCTCGCTGGCTCCGGGATCGAAGACCGTGACCGACTATCTGGCGAAGGCCGGACTGACTCCCTATCTCGAGAAGCTGAAGTTTCATCTCGTCGGCTACGGATGCACGACCTGCATCGGCAACTCCGGACCGCTGCCCGAAGAAGTCTCGAAGGCCATCGACGAGAAAGAGTTGGTCGTCGCCTCGGTGCTTTCCGGCAACCGCAACTTTGAGGGACGCATCAACTCCGAAGTGCGCGCCAACTATCTGATGTCGCCGCCGCTGGTGGTGGCGTTTGCGCTGGCAGGACGCATCGACATCGACCTGCGCAAAGATCCCCTCGGCAAGGGCCGCGACGGACAGCCCGTCTACATGGCCGACATCTGGCCCTCGTCGCGCGAGATCGAAGAGACCATGGAGCAGTCGATCACCTCCGAAATGTTTTCCAAGTCGTACGCGGATGTGTTTCAGGGTGACGAGCGCTGGCGCGGTCTCTCGGTTCCCAAGGGCCAGACCTACACGTGGGAGCAGGATTCAACCTACATCCGGCAGGCTCCGTATTTCGACGACATGTCGGTGAAGCCCGCGCCCGTGCACGACATCAAGAAGGCGCGCGTGCTGGCCGTGCTCGGCGACAGCGTCACCACCGACCACATCTCGCCCGCCGGATCGATCAAGAAAGACGGTCCCGCCGGAAAATATCTGCAGGAACATGGCGTGAAGCCGGGGGACTTCAACTCCTACGGATCGCGCCGCGGCAATCATGAAGTCATGGTGCGCGGCACCTTCGCCAATGTCCGCCTGCGCAACAAGCTGGTCGCGACCGAAGGCGGATTCACGCGGCATCTTCCGACGAACACTGAAATGTCGATCTTCGACGCGTCGGAAAAATACCGCGCCGCGGGCACGCCGCTCATCATTCTCGCGGGCAAGGAATACGGATCAGGCTCGTCGCGCGACTGGGCGGCCAAGGGTCCGGCGCTGCTGGGCGTGCGCGCCGTGATCGCCGAAAGCTACGAGCGCATTCACCGCTCGAACCTGGTCGGCATGGGAGTGCTGCCGCTGCAGTTCCTCGCGGGCCAGAACGCGGAATCGCTCAAGCTGACGGGCGAGGAAGTGTTCGAGATCGCCGGCGTCCGCGACCTGGTCGAGCACTTCGCCGCCGGACGGCAGGTGAAAGTGCGCGCCACCACGAAAGGCCATCCGGATATCGAGTTCGACGCGCTGGTCCGCATCGACACGCCGCAGGAAGCCCTGTACTACGCGAACGGCGGGATTCTGCAGTACGTGCTGCGGCAGTTGCTGGCGACGAAGAAGGAGCCGGTGAGCGTGTAGGCATCAGCGAGTCCTCGCACACCAACCAACCTGTCATCCCGACCGGAGCCGGAGCGCCAGCGACGGCGGAGTGGAGGGACCTGCTGTTTGAACGAATGCGGAAAGATCAGGACACGGAAGGTTTCTCGGAAACTTCAGAAAACATCCCGTCTGTCCCTATGTTTTCTGGATGGGAGATTCTTCAAACACATGCCGATGAGATCACGCTGGAGACTTCTTGTCTTCTCCTGCGGGCTGTTCTGCACTTCGGTTTTGATATCCCTTTCTGCTGGTGCACAGAGCGAGGACCCATTTTCAATCCGGGTTGAGTCGAACCTCGTCCTGATCCACACGGAGGTGTACGACAACAGACAAATGAACGGCTTCAATCGGGCCTACATGGAGTGCCGGACCGCCAATGCGCAGAGATTACACAGCCAGCCATTTTCGGTACCCTTTGCCCCAAGCGATTGTAACCACGATATGGTAATCCATGGCCTTGGTGCCAAAGACTTTCACGTTCTTGAAGATGGCGTAGAGCAGAAAATCGAGAGCGTCCAATACGAACTCGAGACGTTGTTCTCGCCTCGCGACAACCTGGGATTCCATGGGGAGTGGTCTCGCACACCGCAAGCGAAGTGGAGCACCGTCGATCTGGGAATCCAGTGGTTGCCGAACCCGTTGCTTCACTTTTACCGGGTCGGCTACGTGCCGATCAGACCGGAATCGGGTAAGTGCCGCAAAGTGAAAGTTACGGTTGACCAGCCTCATGCGGTTGTATACGCAAACGATCATTACTGCTACCTAAGCAATCCAGCAACCGATCCGTTACATGGGACAAAGTTTGGCCTACAAATGGAGAGAGACTTGGACTCGCATAAGAGGTCACGGATTCCGTTGTCTGTTCAAGCCGGTATCTTTTATACAACTAGCCAAATGGCGCGGGTAGATATTGTCCTCGGGTTTCCCTGGGACCGACTCCAACATGGATTCATGGGAACGGATTTGCAGGCGAGCATAGGAGTTTTGGGTGTGGCATATAAGCAGGATCGCACAATCGCCACACGCTTCAGCGACTTTGCTTGTTGTGCCTCTGGAACACGCTGGATGGCGAATCCACTGGCCGAGGCTGGGAACCTGCCGAGTCGTTATGAAACGCAAATTGATCTGCCTGCCGGCGCAGATTACGAACTGCGAGTGGTCTTGAGCGACGGCGAGAGCTTCGGTCGAGTTGTGATCCCGCTCGTGATTGACCCCAATGACGGCAAGCAATTTGCGATCAGTTCGGTGGTCCTCTGCGATCGATACCGAGACGCGCAGGTGGCGGCTGAGGAGGCCGAGGCAGTGAATCTTGCACCGCGATATGTGCCGCTAGTGAGCCGGGGCTTGCAATTCACTCCGGCGTCTCAAACACGCTTCAAATCCAGCGAGCATATCATGGCGTACTTTGAGATATATCAGCCCGTATCTGGCGTGCAACCATCAACGGATGTCAAAGCGCATGTGAGAATCATTGACGCTCGCACGGGAGAGAAGAGATTCGAGTTCTATCCGGTCGATGCCAAGTCGTACGAACGGCCCGGGAGTAGGGTACTGGCGTTTGCTGGGGATCTGTCGATCGCCCAACTGCCGAAGGGCGAATACCGGGTGGAGGCTCAAGCGACCGATTCTGCGGGGCGCAGCAGCGCGGTACATAGCGCCACTTTCACTGTCGAGTAAGCTGACGTTTCGCGGTTAAGGTCCTGGTTCACAATTCGCTTGTGACCTGATCCCCTCTTTCGGTACAAAGCTGGGAAAACAGGGGACAGACGGGCGTTTCCCAGTGGGTGATACGCGAGCATGGCCCACCTGGCTGCACGTCCTCTTCTGTCGTCCCTCCACTTCTTCCATCACCTTCGACACACCCAGTGGGGGCTGGCCCACCCTTTCGCGACAAGAAGTCAAAAGCCCCACCCTGTCGCACAGAACGCGACAAGGGTGGGGGCACCCTCGGGAGTGAGGATTGATTCTTTTCCTCTGGGCGTGTGGTCCGGGCCGCTCGAAGGTCAAAATCCCCGCCCGGTCTCTCCAAAAAGCGGAGAGACAAGGACGGGGCACACTCGGGGTAAGGATATGGGGGCGGCCTCCGAATGACGCTATCTTTGGGGGTGCCCCATCCTTGTCGCGGTTTGTGCGACAGGGTGGGGACTTTGATTTTGGCGGACAATTCGAGGCTCTGTTCCCAGCTGCTCCCGCTTGCGCGCCGTCCATTGCGATTCGATTTCCACCGTGCCTTCTATCCCGGAGGCGTAGTGGCGGAACCTGCTCCACGGCCACTCTTCGGGGCGCTCGACGAGTCCGCGCTTTACCGGGTTGCGGTGAATGTAGCGCAATTTCTCGACTCGCTTGTCGTCCGTCCACACGTTGAAATCGTAGTGGCGGGCTGCCAGAACCCAGTTCTGCAATTCAAAAAATTCCTCTTTGTTAAAATATGCCTTGACACGTATATGCGTACTGAAGTATATACAGAGCATGGAATCGGTATTCGAAATCATTGCGGAGCCGAACCGCCGGGCCATCTTGAGCCTCCTGGTCTCCTCACAACAGTCGGTGGGAGAGATCGAGCGGCAACTTCGTATGCCGCAGCCGACCGTATCCAAGCACCTGCGAGTGTTGCGCGAGGCCGGCTTCGTGGAATCCACAGTGGACGCACAGCGCCGTCTCTACCGGCTTAGGCCCGAACCATTTCAGGAGGTCGATGACTGGCTGGCTCAGTTCCGCCGGTTCTGGTCCGTTCACATCGATGCTCTCGAACGCCACCTTGATCGCATGGATCAGGACCGCATGGATCCGTCAACCCCAACGAAAAAGAAGACAAACCAGAAGACGCCGCGGCCCAAGCCGCGAACCTAATCAAGGAGAAACGAAATGAAAATCAAAGTAACCAGCATCTACGTGGACAACCAGGACAAGGCCCTGCGCTTCTATACGGACGTGCTGGGCTTTGCCAAGAAGGCCGATTTCAGTCAGGGCCCCTATCGCTGGCTGACCGTGGCCTCGCCCGAGGAGCCGGACGGCATTGAGCTGCAGCTGGCGCTGAACAACAACCCCGCGGCCCAGGCGTATCAGCAGGCGATTTTTCAGCAGAACCAGCCCGCAATCATTTTCTTCACCGACGACGTCAAGGGCGACTACGAGCGGATCAAGGCCCGCGGCGCCGAATTCACCATGCCGCCTACCGACGTGACCGGCTCCACCATTGCGATGCTGAAAGACACCTGCGGCAACCTCATTCAGCTCACCCAGCTGGCGCACTATTCACGCTAAGGAGAAGAAGATGGCCGCTCGCGCGGAGTACACACCGGGTCCCGCCTTCGGGGCGCAGATACAAGAAGGACCGCGGACAAAACGGTGAAGAGAAGTGGACGCTCATTCTCGTCCGGGAACTCCGCCACTCGCCGGAAAAAGTATGGCAGGCTCTTACCGACCCGGCGCACCTGCGCGAGTGGGCTCCCTTCGACGTCGATGGGAGCCTGGGTGCAGTTGGCAACACGGTGAAGCTCACCACGGTGGGAGCGCCCGTGCCGCGCGTTACCGAAACCACAGTGACCCGAGCCGACGCTCCCGAGATGCTGGAGTACACCTGGGGTGGCTTCGATATGCGGTGGGAACTCGAGGCCTTTGGTAGCGGCACGCGCCTGACGCTGTGGACCAACATCGGTCACCGCTTCATCGCCATGGGTGCAGCCGGGTGGCACATTTGTTTCGATGTGCTGGATCGCATGCTCAGCGGAACTCCCATGGGACGCATGGTCGGCCCCGACGCCATGAAGTTCGGCGGCTGGCAGCGGTTCACGCCGAGTACGCCAAGCAGTTCGGCATTGAAATCGCCCAACTGGCCGCCTCCGGCGACTCAGAAGTCGTGAATCAATGGCGGTCGCAAAAAACAATGCGACAACCAGAATTGCGGAGGAGACCATGATCAGTAATGCTACGCAACGTTCAATTTTTCGCTGGATTCACATCCTCGTGGGCATTCCGATACTCGGTTACATCTATGATTCGCCCTCGGACACTCCAAATTACGCCACCAGTGTTCGGTGCATCTTTCTTCCTGTACTGCTCCTGTCCGGATTATGGATGTGGAAAGGCCATGTCGTTCGACGCCTGCTTACGAAAAGATCGGCGGGTGGCACCGGTTCGTATGCGAACCTGTGATCTGCGCTCGGCCGGCGGCCCAGTCTAAATTTCGCGTCCTTTGCGACATTTAGAGGAGGGTTTCCGCGCTGCCGATGCCATGTGATTCTGACTTTCATCTCCGTTTAGAGGAAATCATGTCAAACCTGACTCTTTCAAAAAAACAACTTGAAGAACTTCTCCAAGCGTTGCAGGTCCGTTTTGAGAAAAACATGAACCGCCATCCAGGTCTTGAATGGGCAAAAGTGCGTGCAAAGCTGGAAGCCAACACTGAAAAACTGTGGTCACTGAATGAGATGGAAAGAACCGGCGGTGAACCGGATGTTGTTGCTCACGATAAAAAGACGGGCGAATACATCTTTTACGATTGTTCCGAGGAAAGTCCGAAAGGCCGCAGAAGTTTTTGCTACGACCGCGAGGCGCTGAATTCACGGAAAGAAAATAAGCCAAAAGATAACGCTATGGGGATGGCAGCGGCCATGGGCGTCGAGCTCTTGACGGAAGAACAATATCGCGAGTTGCAGAAACTTGGAACTTTCGACACGAAAACCTCGAGCTGGGTGAAAACACCTTCCGCGATCAGAAAACTCGGCGGCGCCCTCTTTTGTGATCGCCGCTTCGACACGGTTTTCCTGTATCACAACGGCGCGGAATCCTACTATGCCGCCAGGGGCTTCCGTGGCTCGCTCAGGGTGTAACTAGGACCGTAAATTAATTCTCCGAACCAGCGCTTGTCATCCCGAGGCCCGTTCTCTGGGCCGAAGGACCTCTGCACCTTGCCTGCAGCGTCCGGATGTCACAATTTTCGAAACCCGACGGGTGGCCCATTCAAGCCGTCCTTTGGCTTGAGTGGGGCAGTTCCGCTAGCGACGGCCCCCTCGCCAGAACTTTTCCACAGCCAAAATCGCATTCCCTGTGACATCCAACCTTGACCCTCGCCACCAAAAGCGCACAATAGGAGTGTGCGCATGTGCACCGCAGAATCGTCCGGTTTAACCTCCGAGCCCCGGGCCGCAAAGCGGTCCAGCTAAGTCCTTATTCCGGAATATTTTACGTGTAAGTCGTTCTTTGACAATATTTTGCGAGGCACACTGGCGACCTGCATCGCGCAACTCGCCTGGAATCAATATTTTACGGAATCTGGTCTGAAAAAAATGTTCCCCTTCAGACTGGCAGAGTGCTCGCTAAGTCCCTATTCCAGAATATTTTGCATATAAGTTCCTTGTTTTGAAGATTTTGCGCGGAACGTCCAGGACCAGAAGCCCGTAACTCCTTCAAATGGAATATTTTACGCCGATCGATCAAAAAAAATCTGCATGCAGGCAGGCGGAGGTTGCAGGTTGCGCGGACCGCAACTAAATTAGGGGCGAAGGTTGGAGGTGTACATGAAAAAGCCCGTCCCGGCGGAATCTGCCTCTGCATTAATCGACGAGAAGATCAAGGAGCTTGGGGACTGGCGCGGGACGATGCTCGCGAAAGTGCGCGCCATCATACTCGCGGCCGACCCTGAGATCGTCGAGGAATGGAAGTGGATGGGAAGCCCAGTGTGGTCTCGCGATGGAATGATCGCGGTCGGCAACGCGCACAAAGATAAGGTGAAGCTTACCTTCTCCCACGGGGCGAGGCTCCCAGATCCTGACAAGCTCTTCAACGCGGGCCTCGGAGGCAATGCGTGGCGAGCGATCGATCTTTTCGAGGGCGATAAGATTGATGAACGTGCTCTAAAAAGTCTCGTCCGTTCCGCCGTTGATTACAACCAGATCAAATTGAAGAGGAAAGCACCTGCGGGTACTCGAGCGAAAGTACATAGTCTCAAGGCCACGAACAAGCCCAAGTCGAAATCTCGGCGAGCCCCCAGCAAGCAGTCCGACTAGCTTCATCGCAGGTCGCAGCCATATCCTCGCATAGGCCAAAGCAGGAGAAGGGTTGATTTCGCTGAGACCAGCAACACCCCAATGTCGCACCGTCATTCACACGTAACCCATGTCAAATTATTTCAACTATTTCACCGAGATTGAAGACCGCTTCCTGCGCCGCCGCGGCGGCGGCCTGTTGCTCTCCACTCTCGACTGGGCCCTCATTGAAACCTGGAAAGACGCCGGTATCCCGCTGGAAGCCGTGCTGCGCGGCATCGACGGAGCCTTCGACCGCTACGATCAGCGCCCTTCGAAGACCAAGAAAGTGAACAGCCTGGCTTACTGTTCGCAGTTGGTGCTGGCCGCCGCCGAAGACATGAAAGAAGCGGCGGTAGGCGCTGCGGGGGCGGAGCCCGCCGTCCCGGTGAGACCCAGCGCCAGTCAAGGATTTGAACCGGCCGTAGTCGTGCCGTTTCTGCGAGGCAACGCCGATCTGCTGGAGGCCGCGAAGTTGCCGGAGGCAGGCGGAATCTCCGCACGCTCGGTTGCCCTGGATGCCGCAAAAACGTTGCGTCATCTCGCGGAAGAAATAGAAATGAAACCGGCAGCTCGTCTGGAAGATCTGGAGCGCCGCCTCACCGTGCTCGAGGAAAAGCTCTTTGCCATGTTGTTGGCCTCAACTCCGGACGAAGAAATCGTTACCGTCCGCGCCGAAGCCGACCGCGATCTCGCTCCCTACCGCCGCAAAATGTCCGCAGCCCAGATCGACCAACTGCAGAAGCAATACGTTCACAAGCGCCTGCTGGAGAAATACCATCTGCCCCGCTTGAGCTTGTTTTACATGTAGAGAGGAGAGCGCGCGACTTTAGAGGTTGCAGAAGACTACCAGGCGGAAAACTTCAAGCGCGTGCACGACCGTGGAAGAGCGGCCCTTCGAGGGCCGCGTTAGTGATGCGGAGTCAGTGTGGGCTTCAGCCCCTGTGGTCCGTGCCGTAAACGCCGCAAAAATCCATCCGGCTATGCCCGCTGAGGTAAGCTGTTCACTCCAACGTGATCCATCATTTCGACGCACTGATTCTCGGCGGAGGCGCGGCGGGCCTGATGTGCGCCATCGAGGCCGGCAAGCGCGGACGCCGCGTCGCCCTCCTCGATCATGCCGACCGCCTCGGCAAGAAGATCCTCATCTCCGGCGGCGGCCGCTGCAATTTCACCAACCTCCACTGCCAGCCCGAGAACTTCCTCTCGTCGAACCCGCATTTTGCCAAGTCGGCACTGGCCCGCTACACGCCCGCGGATTTCATCGCGCTGGTCGAGAAGCACCGCATCCCCTATCACGAAAAGACGCTAGGACAACTGTTCTGCGACCGTTCCGCCCGCGACATTCTGCGCATGCTCGAAGAAGAATGCCGCACCGCCAATGTCAGCATCTTCCTGAACACAAGAACTCAAGAAGTGAAGCGCACCACAGAGTTTCTCCTGCGTACGAATCATGCGGAATTCCACGCGCCCGTGCTCGTCGTCGCGACCGGCGGATTGTCAATTCCCAAGATCGGCGCGACGTCATTCGGCTACGACCTCGCCCGCCAGTTCGGCTTGAAGATTCGCGACCCCTGGCCGGGACTCGTGCCTCTGGTTCTGGAAGCGGAAGACCGTTCCCGCTACTGCGATTTATCGGGCGTGTCCGCCGAAGTGATCGCCTCATGCGGCGCCGCGCAGTTCCGCGAGAAGATGCTGATCACGCACCGCGGCCTGAGTGGCCCTGCGATCCTACAGATTTCGTCCTACTGGAAAAAGCCGCACGCAATCATGCTGGACCTGGCTCCCGGGAGCCAATTGACCGCAGTCTTCCAGGATTCGAAAACGCCGCGCACTCTCCCGACTCTACGGTCCGAGTTCCGCAAGACGTTACCAGCTCGCCTTGCCGACCGCTGGCTCGAACATCACGCCCCACAATCCTGGACGAACACCGCCCTTTCCGACCTCGAGCAGCAAGCGCACGCCTGGACTATCCTCCCCGCAGGTACCGAGGGCTACGAAAAAGCCGAAGTCACCTGCGGCGGAGTCGACACCGACGAACTCTCCGCCAAAACGATGGAGAGCCGCAGTGTTCCCGGCCTGTACTTCATCGGCGAAGTCGTGGACGTCACCGGCCACCTCGGCGGCTTCAACTTTCAGTGGGCCTGGGCCTCTGGCGCAGCGGCCGGCCGGGCGTTGTAAACTAGCTGCCCAGAAGGCGGGAGGAAAAGCCATGAGTGGAACCACAAGATTTCTGCGCAGCATCCGCTGTCTCGTCGCGACATCGCTCATCGCCACAACCTTCATCGCCCCTGCGGCACACGCCCAGGCGCCCTCGCCCGCGCTCCTGGTTCTTTCAAAGAGTGACCACACGGTTTCGATTGTCGATCCGGGTACATTGCAAGTCGTGGCGCGGATCCCCTCCGGTCCCGATCCCCACGAAATCATCGCCTCCGATGACGGCAAACTCGCCTACATCTCAAACTACGGCGGTCCCGACAGCACTTTGAACACGATCTCCGTCGTCGATCTGGTTGCCCGCAAGGCGTTGCCCGCCATCGATCTGGGTGCGGTGCATTCCACTCACGGCCTGGATTTCGCGGGCGGCAAACTTTATTTCACCGCGGAGACCAATAAAATCATCGGCCGCTACGACCCTGCCACGCAGCACATCGATTGGATCCTCGGCACCGGTCAGGATCGAACCCACATGATCATTGTGGCCCATGGCCTCGATAAGATATTCACTTCGAACGTCAACTCCGCCACCATCAGCATCATCGAACAAACGACCCCGCCGAGCGGAGGCTTCACTCCCCCAGGCGGCCCGCGCCTAACGTGGGAAGTGACGAACGTCCCGGCCGGCCAGGGCTGTGAAGGCTTCGATATTTCGCCCGACGGAAAAGAAATCTGGGCCGCCAACGCGCGCGACGCAACCGTCACCATTATCGATGTCGCCACCAAGAAGGCGGTCCAAACGCTTCCCATTCCGGTGAAGGGCGCCAACCGCTTGAAGTTCACGCCCGATGGCAAACGGGTCCTGATCTCCGGCCTGGGTGCGCACTCCGGAGACACCAGCCTCGTCGTGATCGATGCCGCCACTCGCAAAGAAGTGAAGCAGCTGACCCTCGGAGGCGGCTCCGCAGGAATCCTGATCGCCCCCGACGGTTCCCGCGCCTACGTGGCGGTCAGCAGCGCCGACAAAGTCGCCGTCATCGATCTGAAAACTCTGGAAGTCACGGGACAAATCGATGCCGGCAAACAGCCGGATGGAATGGCGTGGGCTGTGCGCAAGTGAACGCGCGTTTAGGTGTAACTTATATGTTACAATGGAGGAATGGTTGAGCTCCGGCGCTATGTCACTGCCGCAGGGAAAGACGTTTTCGGGCAGTGGCTGGCGAAGCTGAAGGATGCTCGCGCCCAAGCGAAGATCGTGACTCGCCTAGACCGGGTTGCGCTTGCTAACTTTGCCGACTGCAAGCCCCTGCGCGGCGGTGTATGTGAACTGCGGATCAATTGGGGACCGGGCTACCGGGTGTATTACTCGATGCTGGGAAAGGAATGCGTGTTACTTCTTGGGGGCGGTGACAAACGCAAGCAGTCCTCTGACATCGAGAAGGCGCTCGCTAATCTCAAGGATTACAAGGAAAGGACCAAGCCGACGTGAAGCGCAAAACCAGCATTTCGCACGATGAAGCCGTGATTCGCGAACTGCGCGACAATCCATGTTTTGCCGCGGAGTACCTGAGAGCCGCTTTGGAAGAAGACGACGAGCCTCGCGTGCTGCTCGTCGCCCTGCGCCGAGTCGTGCAGGCTCGCGGAATTGCCAAGATTGCGAAGACTGCAGGAATCGAACGCGAAAGCCTTTACCGTGCCCTGTCGAAGCATGGGAATCCCCGGTTGTCCACGTTGGCAGCAGTAACCAAGGCTGTCGGATTAAGGCTGACGGTTGAGGCCGCAGGATAACTCATTGCCGCCTGCGCGATGCTGTTTGCTCCTCCCCATGCCGTAGAATCAAGTCTTGCTCCTCACAATCGAAAAGCTGATCTACGGCGGCGACGGCCTGGCCCGTCTGCCCGCCGATACGCCCGCCGGTTCACCTGCCGGCCCACCCTCTGATGAAGCTCGCGGACGCGGCAAGACCGTGTTCGTTCCCTTTGTCCTTGCGGGTGAGAAAATCGAAGCCTCCCTCACCGAACAGAAGGCTGGCTTCGCGCGGGCGAAAGCGGACTCGATCGTCGAGCCTTCCCCTCACCGCGTCCCGGCCGCCTTGCCCGCACTTCACCCGCTGCGGCGGATGCCACTACCAGCACACCACCTACGAGCACCAGCTCGAAATCAAGAAGGAAATCCTGCGCGAAAGCCTGCGGCGCATGGCCAAGGTGGAGTTGCCCTTCGACATCGAGGTTCATCCCTCTCCGCCGTGGAACTACCGCAACCGCTCGCGCCTGCAAGTGCAGACGAAACCCGCATTCGCGGCCGGATATTTCAAGATGGCGCTCGCACGACCTGCTGGCGGTCGAAGAGTGTCCCATCAGTTCGCCGCTGATCAACCGCGGTATCGCGTCGCTGTGGCAAGAGCGGTCGCGCGGGCAAAGTTCCCGAGGGTGTGCGCGAAGTCGAGTTCTTCGCGAATGCCGATGACACACAACTGCTTATCGACGTCAGCTGCGCCCGTGAATCCCGCCGCGCCGCCGTGCGCTCATGGGCGGAAGACTTCCGATCCGCGATGCCCGAGATCGCGGGAGTCGTCGCCTTCCGCGAGCCCAATCCCGGCGACCGCAAAGCCAGCGCGCAGGAAATCCTCGTCACCGTAGGCGATGCATTCTTGACCTACCAGACCCAGCGCGCGTCTTACCGCGTCAGCGCCGGCTCCTTCTTCCAAACCAACCGCCATCTTACCGACGAACTGGTAAAGATCGTCACCGCTGGCCAGTCCGGCAAGCTGGTGCTCGACCTCTACGCGGGCGTGGGCTTGTTTTCCACAGCCCTGGCCAGTGACTTTCATCACATCGTTTCTGTTGAGTCGTCACAGACTTCCACAGCCGATCTTTCCTACAATCAGTCCTCGAATGGAGAGGCAGTTCAGGCCACCACGGAGCAGTACCTGGCCCGTGCGGAAAATTCGGGGCGAGTCGGGAAGGGCATAGTCCTCCCTCATATCCTTAATAAGCCCGACCTAGCGGTGGTGGACCCGCCCCGAAGTGGCCTGGGAGAACGCGTGGCGCGAATGTTGGCTTCCTTGGGCGCGCCACGCGTTGTTTATGTATCGTGCGATCCAGCCACGCTGGCCCGCGACCTCGTGCCCCTGCTCGCCGCCGGTTATCGCATCGAGCAAGTACACCTGGTGGACCTGTTTCCGCAAACCTACCACCTGGAAAGCGTCGTGCACCTGGCCCGCTGAGACTCATGTGGCGACAGCCACCTTCGGCTCTCCGCCCGGACGGAACTCTCTTAGGTAGCGCCGGCATCCCTTCGACTTCGTTCAGGGCAGGCTCTGCCGGCTGTCCCGGGGGCGTCTCGCCCGCGGGTGCCGCCACCTTGTCTTATGAACGCAATTCCTACCGCGGCCCCGCCGCCCGCGTTTCACCTCAAGAGCACCCCGCCAGCCCATGCTCTGGACCGCCGTAGCTTATTCCCTCGGCATCATCGCCGGAGTCTACCTATGGCGCCCCACGCTATGGTGGATCGTCGCCGTCACGGCGTTCATAGCAGCCGCAGCATTCTTCGCACATCGCCGATCTGGCGTCGGCTGGCTTCTCGCTCTAGCCGCCTTCTTCCTCGCAGGCGCACTCCACATTCAGCTTCGCGGCGCCTCTACTCGGCTCGACACCGGCATCCAACCCTACGCCGACCGCCAGGAACTCCAAATCACCGGCCACGTCACCCGCGACGGACGCTTGCAGCCGGGCGCCGTTAACGAGATCAAGCAGACCGTCGATGTCGAATCAGAAATCGTCCAGACAGCAACAGGTCAGAGCGAAGCCATCCACTCCGGCATCCGCCTGAACATCTACATCCCGCGCCCGAACGACGCAACTCCGGAAGAATACTCCGAACCGCGCGCATCCACATTGGCCATTCCAGTCTTCCACTACGGCGAGCGCATCCACTTCTCCGCGAAGCTCAAGCTGCCGCGCAATTTTCGCAACCCCGGCGCCTTCGACTATCAGGGATATCTCGCCGATCGCGGCATCGCCGCACTGGCCTCCACGCAAATAGAGAATGTCGAACACCTCCCCGGATTTACCGGAAGCCGCATCGCTTCCTGGCGCAGCCGCCTGCATCGGGGCATCGTCGCCAAGGTGCACCAACTCTGGCCTTCGCGCGAAGCCGCACTCATCGACGCCATGGTCATCGGCGAAGAAGCCTTCATCGATCGCGATACCCGTGTCGACTTCCAGCGCTCCGGCACTTACCACGTCCTCGTGGTTTCTGGAATGAACGTCAGCATCCTCGCCTTCGTCGTCTTCTGGACGCTGCGCCGCCTGCGCCTGGGCGAGGTACCCGCGACGCTGTTCACTGTAGCGTTCTGTGTGGCCTATGCCTTGATCACCGAGGTCGGCGCCCCGGTCTGGCGCGCCACGTTGATGTGCGCCATCTACCTCGGAACCCGCCTGCTCTACCGCGATCGCGCCATGGTCAACGCGCTGGGCGCGGCCGCCTTGGGATTGCTGATCGTCGATCCGCGCCAGCTTTTCACTGCCAGCTTCCAGATGACCTTTATCTGCGTGCTCATCGTCGCCGCTATCGGAGTCCCTGTCCTGCAACGCACCTCCCAACTCCAGAAGCAGGCGCTCGCCCATTGGGACTCCAACGACTACGCTGCGCAGCTTTCCCCGCACGTGGCCCAGTTCCGCGTCGATCTGCAATTCATCGCCGCACGCGTCGCCCTGTTCGTGGGAGAGACGTGGTCGCGTCGCCTGGTCCGCACGACCGTCAGATTCTGCCTCGCAGCATGGGAACTGCTCTTCATTTCCGCCGTCATGCAGATGGGGCTCGCCCTTCCCATGGCGTACTACTTCCACCGCGCCACCACCATCGGATTGCCCTCGAACGTAATCGTCGTCCCCTTGGTGGAGTTGATGATGCCCGCTGCCGTCGCTGCTCTTGCCCTCGGATACATTTCTCCCTGGCTGGCCAAACTTCCCGTGCTTCTCACCACGTTTGCAGTAGACGGAATCACCGGCACGGTCCGCGGCCTCGGCTGCCCTGCGAGTGTCCGACCTGCGCGTTCCCATGCCGTCGCTGGTCATGATCACTCTCGCAGCCAGCGCACTTATGCTCGCCATGTGGTCGGCGCGCCGGCGTCCACTGCTGACATGGATTGGGCTCACCGCCATCCTCTTCGCGTCGATCGCTCTCGCATTCATCCCCGCCGCACCACACACACGCGCGGGAGTTTTGGAAGTCACATCCATTGACGTCGGCGAGGGCGATTCCACCCTGCTCGTCACCCCCCAAGGCCGCACTTTGCTGATCGACGCCGGAGGCCCCATCGGTCCCGGCGGCTCGCAACTCGACTTCGGCGAAGACGTCGTCTCTCCCTATCTATGGACCCGCGGCATCTCCCGCCTCGACGCCGTCGCCATCACCCACGGACACTCCGACCACATCGGTGGCATGATCGCCGTCCTTAAGAAATTTCAAACCGAAGGAATTGTGGGTAGGGTTGCTGCCGCCAAGTCAGGCGCTGGAGAACGTGATCACCGTAGCCCAAGCGCAGGGCGTCAAAGTTGTGCGCCACTGGGAAGGAGATGAATTCGACTATGGCGGAGCGACCGTGCGCGTGCTGTTCCCGCCGCGCGACTGGTTCGTCGGCAGCAAGCCGATCAACAATGATTCGATGGTGCTGCGGGTGAGCTTCGGTGAATCGTCCGTGCTTTTGGAGGGAGATGCGCAAAAGACCGTGGAACGCCGCGTCGCCGCGCTGCATCACCCCAGCGCCAGCCTGCTGCGCGTGGGTCATCACGGAAGCGCAAACGCGACGACGCCCGAACTGCTCGCCTCGACGAGTCCACAGTTCGCCATGATTTCAGTAGGATCAGGAAATTCGTTCGGCCTGCCGCGTATCGAAGTTCTCGGCCGTCTCGCCGACGCGGGAGCCCGCGTCTACCGCACTGATCTCGACGGAGCCGTCACCTTCTACCTCGACGGCCACTCGGTCACGCCTTCTGTGGCGGCTCTTCAATAATCGCGATCTCCGCCGTTCGTCGTCGTCCGCCGCCGACTGGCGTCCCTCCGCGATCACCCGCCGCGCCTCGTCCGCATCTTCTTCCCGCACCAGGATGACCATCCCGCCCAGCCCCGGGAACGCATCCTGCACCAGCGACGCCGATGTCAGATCGCTGTCGATGCCCGCCGAATCAAGCAACCCCTTCACCACCAGCGCCTCCGGTTCCTGCTCCGAACCAAACACCTTCACCAACTTCTCGTTAGGATCAGGACGCGGCTGCCGATCAGCGGCCGAATTGCCAGCTTCTGCCATGACATCTCCAATCTGGAATCGAACCGGTAACGGCTGGCCGAGTCCGCCTGCATAGAGATCGATTTTACTCCAGTTCCGGTTGCGACCCGGGAAGGGCACACCTTCAGAGCATACGGATAACAATCCGTGCGCCACCGTGGAAGAGTGGCCCTTCAGGGCCACGTCAGTGCATGAAATTAGATCAGGCTTTAGCCCCAGTGGAAACGCCGGGTGCCCCATTTCTCGCGTTCTTTGCGAGAAGTGGGGATTTTGGTTTAAAGATCCAAACCTCTCCATGCTGACCCTTGTCGCCGGCGACGAACCTACAGCAATGACCCCAGAACGACACCTTTGTGCAGTTGCTTTCCTCCACAAATGAGGCAGAATGGCAGGAACCAACAGCGCAACGCCGGACCGCGCCGCGTCATCCAATTTTGTGGGCGTATTTATGTGGGACGAAAAAGGGGACACCATGAACATGCATCAGCAGGCCAGGCAGGAACCGAGCTTTCCCATGCCGGAGCAGCAAGAGCGCGAAGAGGAAGCCCGCAAAATCCGCCGCCTGCAGGTGATGATCAGCATGGTGATGTCCGTCATCGGCCAGGACCCCAACCTCACGGTGGAAGAAGCCTCAGAACTCGCCGCCGGAGCCAAACGCGCCGCCCTCGCCATGTTCCCCGACAAAGAACTCGCCTTCGACCTGCTCTACAAGCCCCGCCTGCAACGGCTGATGAAGGAAAGATTCCGGTTGCAGTAGGAGCGCGTCGACTCACATCTTACGTTCACGAATGGTTCCGTCTACGCTGATCTCGTAGAACTTCTTGTTTGGCGTGCCAATGAACTCGGGTTGCGGCGGTTGTCTGGTTAAGACGTGGAAGACATCCGTATCTTCAGGCACCTCACTTAGAACGTGCGTGTGAACCCCTCCCGCCGGTGTTGACCCTTTCGGTATAGAACTTGGTGGAATTTCAAGAATCCCTTTGTGAAGCTGGCGTTTCTCCGCGATAGCCTCCCCGTCTGGGGTTACGAGATAGCGGACATCGCCTCCGAGCGGGTAAATGCCGGTTTTCGTCTGAGCTGGAATCACGTAGACATAAAGTTGGTCGGATGGCGAAGGGAGAACCGCAATGTTGTATGGCCGCTTTTCGCCCTGGAAGTCGTGACGGGCAGTGTCGAAGGCCTTGGCAGCTGCGAGGTAGAAAGCTGTGTCTTCCCTCGGCGGATCAAGTTTCTTGACCGTGAAGTCTTGAAGAGTTGCGCCTTGGGTAGCCTCGTACCCGATTAGAAATCTGTCGCGCTGCTCGTTGAGATGACCAAATACAACCGTCCATCCCTTGTCTGACTTAAGCGCGAGATAGCGTCCAACCAACTGATCAGGCGGGTGCATTGCTTTCACGGCGTCTGTGGCGTGCCACGAGGCCTGATCATATTCATAAAGCGCCCGACCACGCGCCGTTACATCGGGCATGATGGGATCCGCTTCCGCCTTTTTCTTTGCCGCGAAGGAGACAGCCGCGAGGAGCAGGATCAAGCTGATAGCTACAGTTCGCTTTGCCATGCGAGCACCTCGACTGCAAACCGAATGATCGTCCAACACCAATGACGACGAGTCGTCATCGCCGCGTCGACGAAATACTCGTCTACTCATCCACCACCGAATTCCTGAGCGTCCCCACACCCTCGACGCTAACCTCGACCACATCCCCCGCCACCAGCGGCCCCACGCCCGCTGGAGTCCCGCTCGGAATCAAGTCTCCCGGAAACAATGTCATCGCCTGCGCAATATGCCGAATCACTACGTCCAGCGCAAAAATAAAATCCCGCGTGTTCCCATTCTGGCGCACCTCGCCATTGACGCGGGTCTCCACGCCCACCCCGGCCCACGGATCGATCTCATCCGTCACCACCGGCCCCACCGGACAAAACGTATCGAAGCCCTTGGCCCGGCTCCACTGCCCATCTTTATTCTGCAGATCGCGCGCCGTCACATCGTTCACGCACGTGTATCCCAAAATGTATTGCCGGATGTCAGCATCCGCCGCCGGCTGGTAGCAAGTCTTTCCAATCACCACGCCTAGCTCGCCCTCGTGATCCACCCGCTGCGAAATCTTCGGACGCCGCACAATTCCACCCGGCGGCAGCAGCGCCGACGTGGCCTTCAGAAAGATCAGCGGCTCCTGCGGCACATCGTGTCCCAACTCGGCCGCGTGCTCGCGATAATTCCGCCCTATGCACACGATCTTCGACGGACGCACCGGAGGCAGCAGCGCCGCCTCCTCCAGCGGAATCGCCTCGATCCGCCGCGTGCGCAAGCTTTCCATGTCCCCGTCAGCCTCTTCAGGCGCAGTGAGCAGCACGCGCACAATCGCGTCCCGCCCGCCAACGGACTCAACCAGCCCGTACTGGGCCTGGCCATTGAATTGAAACCGGCAGTATTTCATCGCCCTCTATCTAACCATATCCTTTGAAGTTGGGGCGCACGGGTGGGAAATATTTTGTGACGACGGACTGTACCCCCTGGATGTCGGCATTTTTCGCAGAGGTGAACACATCCGAAAATCCGCACCAAGGCCAGGAAAATAGCATGCTATAGTAGCTGCCCTAGGGCGGCTGGGCTGAACCAGCTGAAGACCCGCGCCCGCAGCCTCCCTGGCCGTCCTCCCGTTGCCGACGGATGCCCACGTTTTCTCAGGAGCAATTCCGTGCAGTCCGCGCTTCGCCGCCAATCGCGCCGGATTCTTGGGCGCCGGATTCTTGAGATTTGGATCGCTTGTGTCCTCCTTTGTGTGTGGAGTGGGACCTGCGCCGAAGCGCAGCGAAGCGATCCCGAGGGCCCAGTTCAAGTGACTACCGGTATCAATGTGGGCCCTGATCCCCTCGCGCAAATAGATTTCCAACTGATGTACCTCGACCAGATGAACCGGCACGCGCGGGAGCGCGAGCAGCGACAGAAGCAAGATCAGAATCTGATCGATTCCGGTGTGGTTTCTGCGCTCGACCTGCAAGCCCCCAACAAAGCCGTCAGCGAGTTTAACCGCGCTACGTCGTTGCTGAAAGCCCAGCACTCGAAAGAGGCGATCGCGCACCTGCAAAAAGCGATCCACGTCTACCCCAGTTTTGTTTCGGCCCATGTTGGTCTCGGCCTCGCCTACCTCGATCAGGAAGACACCGTCCTGGCCAGGACTGAGTTCGAAACGGCTGCCAAGCTTGACCAGAAATTTCCAGGATCGTTCCTGAATCTCGGCCTGGTGGCATTGTCACTGAACGACTTTGCGACCGCCCAATCCGAACTTGAGCGGGCGGCATCTCTTCGTCCCAAGGATCCCCGGATCCTGTCCACCCTGGCGTACGCGCAAAACGGAACCCATCAGTATCAGCAGACCCTCGAAACGGCCCAGCGAGTGCATGCGCTCGAACACAAAGGGATGGCAAACGTTCATTACGTAGCCGCCTCGGCTGCAATGTCTCTCGACGATTTTGAAACCATGGAGCGTGAACTTGGCTTCTTTCTAAGCGAAGACCCAACCAACGCTTTCGCTCCCGTAGCCCGCCAGAATCTGGCCGCTCTCACTCATAACAGGCTTGTACGGGCAGCGGATTCGTCCAATCCTCCGCAGACGAAGACTCTGGTCGCTTCACTCCGGCCCCAGACCTTTCCCAACAGTGAAAGATTGAAGGAGCAGTTGAGCGCCGTGGGGAATGAATCTGATGCTGCGCCGTGCGAAAATTGCGGGACCTTGGCCGAGCCCGCACCAGCCGCGGCGGAGGGAAACAGCGGCGCAGATCTAGTCCCAGGTCTTCCCACTCGCTCCGGAGCGTGGACGATTCGTACGAATGTCGATCAGGTAACCATGTTTTTCTCCGTCAGCAGCCGCGGACGCATGGTGAACGACTTGCAGCAGTCCGACATCCGGATACTCGATGACAACAAGCCCCCAGAAAAAGTGGTGCAATTTTCCCCGCAATCAAAGCTCCCTTTGCGTCTGGCTTTGCTCGTCGACACCAGCGGTTCGGTGCAGGAGCGTTTCGCGTTTGAGAAGCACGCCGCGACGAAGTTCATCGAAAAAATGCTGAACGGCGCCTCCGACCTCGGGTTTATTGCCGGCTTCTCCGAGAAGACGACCGTAACCCAGGATTTCACCGGTCAACAAGCTGAGTTGGGAAAAGGCATTGAAAAGCTCGCGAATGGAGGAGGCACGGCGCTCTTTGACGCCGTGTCCTTCGCGTGCGAGAAACTAGCTGCCTATCCTGAAGACCAGCAGGTGGCTCGAGTCCTGGTGATATTGAGCGATGGCGAAGATAATTCCAGCAACGGTACCTTGAAGCGAAGCATCCGGGCTGCCGAGCTTTCGGGCGTCGCGATCTACACCATCAGCACAAAAGAGGGCGTGGGCGACAAATCAGATGCCGACCGGGTGCTGGAAATACTCGCCGAGCGTAGCGGGGGCGATGCGATCTTTCCCGACAACATTCTGACGCTGGGCAAGTCGTTCGATAAGCTGCATGACATAATTCGCAGCCGTTACTTCGTTGCCTACAAACCCGCCGACTTCATGCCCAATGGAAGCTATCGGACGATCAGCGTCAGCGCCGAAAAAGACGGCAAGCGCCTGCAGGTTCGGGCTCGCAAGGGATACCACGCTCGTTTCGCGGCGACTCCCAACTAGAAGGCTTCCTCAACGAGCATACATCGCAAGAAATCTGTCCTTCGTCACGGCACCGTCTCGCCCGCCTCTTCCGACCGTGCGCTCTCGTTTCCGCGCACGTCCACCGCAGACGCCGAATACAAATAACTCTTCCCCGGGACAACAGAATCATCCCGGTACGCCGGAGTTTTCAAGAGCGCCGCATTCACCTTCACCGGCGCACCGCCCTCTTCGTGGCGATAAACGTTGTAGCCCTCCAGATCGACGTCGCTCACCGGCGCCCACACCAGATCGACGAACGTCTTCTGCCCCGGACCGGAAGCCACGGCCTGCAGTCCCGCAGGTACTGCCGGCGGAAAAATATCGTCCGCGAACACCTTGATCTCCGGCGTGTCATCGCCTTCGACCTGCACCTCAGGCTTGGTTCCCTGCGCGACCACCGTAACGGTCTCTGCGCGATATTCATAGTTCTTCTGCCACTCGATACTGGAATCGGTGAGAGTCAGAATGGGTTCGGGTCCCGCCGGAACCTGGCCAGCCAGAATCCCATCCGCGCCCCCTTCCTGGCGACGATAGACCCGGTAGAGGTAGTGCACAGAAGCAGTTCCTGCCGGCGCATCGTTCGCCCACGTCAGCACGACTCCCTGACCTGTGACGCGCGCGGCAAACTCCCGCGGCGGTGGAAGCGTTCGCACCCGCGAAACCCTCACCTGATTCGACAGCCCCGCTCCGCGGCCGCCGGCATTAAGCACTTCCACGGCGTAGGTTACGAAGCTGGAAGGATTGTCAGTCTGCAACGACCCGGCGAGCGAGTCGATGTACGATCTCGAGAGTTTTTGAGAGGAAGTATGATTGGTGGCGGCAAGCGCCTGTGCCGCCGCCTCGCCCACCGGAGTTCCACACCGCGTCAGCTCCGGTTCAAGTTCCCGGCAAATCTGCGTCGGACCCACGCTCCGCACCGTCTGCCGATCGGTTGTCATGCTGGGGGCCGTCCAGGTAAGAATCACGCGATCGCCCTTGCGCACCGCTCGCAGATCCGCAGGCGGCTTGGGTAACTCCAGCGAGGGAGGCTGCGGCGGCCCAACTGTCGCGCAGGCCGTAAACATCAACGGCGCACCCAGAGCCAGTAGAATCGTCGAGGCAGAGCGTCTCATGCAGACGAGAACAGACTACCAGACCCTCGCCCCACACCAATGTCATCCTGCACTAGGGATCCTTCGACTGCGCGAACTCATTCGAGCTCGCTTCGCTCAGTATGACATGATCGGGGCGCTCAAGCTTGTGCACGGGGTCGCTGCGGCGTCTTTTGCAAAGGCGGGAATTACCCCGCCAACTCCCGCACCGCCTCGCGAAACACCTTCGTATGCCGGTCCACATCGTCCGCTTCGGTCTGCGGCGACATCAGCGCCATGTTGTGAAACGGCGTCAGCAGGATCCCCCGATTCATCGCATACAGATGCATGAACCGTTCCATCTCGAAGTCCATCGCGTCGTGCGCCTCGGCGCCGTTCTTCGGCTTCGTCGGACCAAACAAATATTCCGCCCGACACCCGAGCCGCGTCACGTGCCACGGCAAGCTCCGCGTCCGCAATCGCCTTGGCCACACCTGCGGTCCAGCGCTCCGCCATCGGAATCATGCGGTCGAAGGCCTCTTTTGTCAGAACCTTAGTCAACGTGGCCCGCATGGCCGCAAGCGAAAGAGCATTCCCCGCCAGCGTCCCGCCAATCCCGCCGACATCGCAGTTCTCGAGTTCCTGCTTGGCAGCGACCCGGTCAGCAACCTCCTGCGAGAACCCATAAGCCGCGCCCGGAATGCCTCCCCCAATGGCTTTACCAAAAACAAGAATGTCCGGCTCAAGATTCTCTGCCCGCGTGAACCCGCCGGGGCCCGCGCAGATGGTGTGCGTCTCATCAATAATGAGCAATGTCCCGTACTCGCGGGTGAGTTCGCGCAGCGCCTTGTGATATCCCGCCTGCGGATGCACGATGCCCACGTTCGTCATCGCCGGCTCGGCCAGCACGCAAGCAACGTCACCCGAAATCAGCGCGGCCTCCAATGCGTCAACATCGTTGAACTCCACCACCTTCGTCGTGACCGCCGGATTCACCGGAGGACCAATGTTCCCCGGCCGCGGTCCCGCCACGCCATCCGCATCCAGCGTGATGAACGTCTCATCCACCGTGCCGTGATAGCACCAGTTGAAGACCAGAATCTTCGACCGACCCGTAATCTGCCGCGCCAGCCGGATTGAGAACCGGTTCGCATCCGTCGCCGTGAGCGCGAACTGCCAGTACGGCAACTGAAACCGCGTCTGCAGTTCCTCCGCCACAAAAATGGAATCTTCCCCCGGCAGCATCAACGTAATCCCGCGCCGCGCCTGCTCTTCCATGGCCTTCACCGTGGCATGGGGAGAATGTCCCGTCATCGCTCCGGTATCACCCAGGCAAAAATCGATGTAGCGATGCCCGTCGACATCGAAGAAGTGCGCCCCCTGCGCCTCGCGCACAAACGGAGGAAAGGCCCCCGCCCACTTCACCATCCAGTTCATGGGCACGCCCGCCAGCAGCGACTTGCGGGCCCGCTCAAACAGCGCCTTGGACTTCGGACGCTCGTCCACAAACTTCTTCTGTTCACGTTGCATCAGGGACTGAAGGCGGGCACGATCGATTGTTTTCATTGGCTAGCCAAAGATAAACCACAGAGGACGCGGAGGAGGGAAGCCGGGGCCAAGGGAGCGGATGGGATCTCGCAATTTTTTTTCTTTTGAATCTGTAAAATTATCAATCTATTAGGGTTACGCTGACCAGGGATGGGCTTGATCTGCCAAAATCTTGGATCTAAAGGAGTTAGAGGCAAAATCTTCATAGATAAGGAGTTAGAGGCACGGAAGGAGCGGCACAGCTGGGCTGCGGTTCGTTTGTCAGAGATCAGTTGGAGAAAGTCCGCACGCACCATGCCAGTGTGCACGTTTCAATTTCCTGAGTAAAGGTCGTTCGTCACACTCTGGGCTGTGGAAAACCTTCGCCTTGAACACGTCTCGGACACGGCGGAGCTGGGGCGGCAGTGGAAGCCGCAGGCTCCGGAGCATGGGACGTCGGCTGATGGTTCAGAAGACGGAAGGTCGGGGCTTACGAGCATGCGTGAGAACTAGTCTTTCGCCCCTTCGGGGCTTGTTCTTCTCCCGCTTTCCTCCCACGGCTCACGCCGTGGGCTGCATTCTTGCGCCGCTTCGCGGCTAAAAGCAGAAGCAATATTCCACGAAGGAACCAGGAATCTAGTTCTCACGCATACTCTGACGCCCCGGCCTTTATGTGGTCATGGCTGCGCGAGCGGCGGTGGGTTCGACAGGGGCTTTGCGGCGGAGGATGGCAGCGGAGATGAGAGTAATGATAAGGCCGACGGGCAAGGGCTCCATGAAGGTGTAGGCCATGTTGACGAAGGGGTTCTGGTAGAGCTGCTGAGAGTGCTGTATGGCAGCGACCTGCGCGGCGGTGGTGGCGGGGTCAAGTCCGGAGGACTGGACCTTGTGAATCTGCGCGGCGAAGTAGCCGTCCATGAAGTGGGGCATGAAGTTGAAGTAGAGGACCTCCCACATGGCGACGTAGCAGACGGTGGTGATGAGGGCGATCAGGATGCCGCAGGCGAAGGCGCGTCCGAAGGAGATTTGCCCGGCGAGGGTGTTGTCGCGATAGCTGCGGATGCCGAAGTAGATGAGCAGGAACGACGCCACCATGATGGTGTAGCCGATCGCCATGCTGTGGCCGGAGCCGATCTTGTCGGCCAGGAGAAGCGAGCCGCCCATAAGGACGGAGATGATGACGCCGGCGATGAGGCCGAAGGTGAGGACGGTTTTCTTCATGTGAGTCTCCTTGTGCGAGTGAGAATGGAGTCACGATACGGTGAAAAGGGAACGGATGTCGTCACCCTTTCTGATGATTTTGCGGGAATGGAGCGGAAATCATGCTTTCGGGTGACGCGGTCACGGCAGGAGGCCTAGTTCTTTGCCGCGCTGGACGGCCTGGGTGCGGCGGGCGGCTCCGAGCTTGTCGAAGGCGCGGGCACAGTGTGTCTTGACGGTGTTTTCGGAAACGAAAAGCTGCGTGGCGATCTCGCGATTGCTGAAGCCGCGGGCGATCAGGGTGAGGATTTCGAGCTCGCGGGCCGTAATGCCGAGGGTCTGCTGCTGGGCCGTATTGGGAGCGAAGGGTTTGAGGGCGGGGGCTTCCGCGGGGACAAGCACTTCCCTCACTACGACTGTTTCGCGGATGGTTTCGCGACTGCGCGTGATGCGGAGGCCGAGCCAGATGCCGAAGGTCGCGAACAGGATGGCGACGAGCGCGCTGTAGAGCTCGACGGAGTGCTCGATGACGACGAAGCGGTATTCGGTGTATTGGAGGGTGGCGATGAGGACGCCGCCGACGAGACCGAAGATGAGGACGTGGCGCTTCATGATGGGTCGTGAAGAAGTATATCCCCGCCTGCCCCTGACTCCGCTCACACCTCAGGGCTCTACAAACAAATCCTCCATGAAGAGTGGCTCCTCAGCAAATACTGCGTTTCCTCTTTCGGCGCTCTCATCGAGATCGGCCCGAAACATGGCGGCTTTACACCCGTCCCTTAAAGAGGGGATGAGCGATTCGTTCCACCGGCCCTCATTCACCATGAAGTCCGCATCAACGACACTCCCGTGAAAACCCCTACAAGTACCTCCGCGTCACCGTCGGGCGCAGCAGCGGCTTCTCCACGGAAGCTAGTCCCAGCTTTCGACGCTCTACCTCCAAGAACGTGCTGCCTTTGTATGCTTTCGTAGAATCGTCTTTGTCTGCGTCGAAATGTCGGAAGGCTGCGACACCTCGCCTTCGGAGGTGTACTTGAATCCTGCAGGAACAATGAGACCCAGAGTTGGCGTGAGGGGTTTGAGTGTAACGGGCTGGTTACAACAGTTGACCTTTGAGCAGATAATAGACTGAGAGTATGGCCATCTCAATAAGCATGTCTGTTCTAGCCTTGAACGGCGCTGGCTTGGTGGGAGGACTGTTGTTAACGTCGGCTGTAATAATGCTAAGCGTTCACCAAGATTTTGGGCTGAAAGTTTGGATAGGCGCGTTTCTTGGGTTTTTCATGGCCCTCGTGTTCGGCATCTCCGCTCTGGTTGAGGCCATTCGCGTGAATCTTCGGGGCGGTGCTGCGATCTGCGCTGCGGTTCTCTGCTGCGAAATTTTGCTAATCCTGCGCTGGTCGCGTCGGAGAACTTCGGCGTAGGGCGGACGCTTGTTGTGATGACTGGCGAAACATCTCCATTACGCTCAAAATGGGCTGAATAAAATGCACTGACCTAAATCATGCGAGTCATGGACATACTCATTCCGATAATCCTCGTCGCCCTTTGGCTCATGCCGATTGGATTGCCGAAGAAGCTATGGCGCTTGTTCAGAGGGGAGATACGGGACGACGATTGACGTAACATCCCCATTCCACTCAGTTCGCCGGTTTGTGAGTGCTATCGCTGGTAGTGTTGACTACGCCTCGCGCTCATGTTTTTCGGAGTCGGGGCTGGTGGTACGGCTCCCGGGTCTCGCAAACCGCGGCAAGACATGGGTACCCCGGCCTCCCAAGGCTTACGGCCCCAGTGGAACGCGGGTCCTTTCGTTCATGCAGGAGTCTGCAGTTTTCGGGTCTACTGCTCGTAGCCTCCGATGTCGATGTTCGAGCCCTGTACGCGGGCGTTCCCGGCAAAGTCGAGTGTCCCCACCACCGACGAGCCCAGATTGATCCCCGCATTTACCGCCGGCGAGGTTGACTGGACATGCAAGTCCGGCGCGGTTCCGTTCAGGAACTGCGGGTCGGAAAATTTCCCATTTCCGTCCTTCCCCGAACCGGATTGATACGCCGTGAACGTGCCGTAAGTCTTGTTGTCCCAGACGAATGTGGTGCCGGTGGCTCCGCCGGGGGAGAAGTAGAGGTTGTAGTCCACATCTGCTGGGTTGGCCACCGATGTGGTGAAGTTGTGGATGGCGAGGGCCTGTGCACCCGCGTACACAATGTTGTTCTTGAACACGTTGTTGGTGGCGTGGTACTGAATCTGAAATTCACCGCTGCCCGTGTTCTTGCCATCGTTCTTGTACAAGGTGTTGTTGACGATGGTGACATGGTCGCTGCCGCCGACCTTGCTGGCGTAACCGCCAATAGACACTCCCGCGGAGTTGCCGAAGTAAACGAGGTTGTTGCGCGCAGTCACGTTGGCGGTGTTCCTGCCGGAGTGCTCGCTCGCCATTTCGATGCCGATGTCGACATTGTGGATCAGGTTGCGCTCGATCAGGATGTTGGCGCCACCGTCGACGTAAACCCCGTTGGCGCACCAGCAGTTTTTGGGATAGGAAGGATTTCCGTTCGAACTGATGTTGTAGACGGTGTTGAGGGTGATGGTGCCGTTGCGGGCCTGATCATAGGCGGAATTGGGCGAGACGCCTTCAAAGCCAATAGCGTCGATGCCGATGTTGTTGTTGTCGTGGATCAGGTTGTTGGTAATGGTGAAGGTATCAACGTTGCCGTCGACGGTGAGGGACTCGCTGCAGCCCGTCTGCAGGTGGTCGATCTCATTGCCGCTGATGGTGATGTTGTTCAGAGAGGCTGGCGCCTGCGTGCCGTAGAAAGCGACGCCCAGCGCGTTGGCATTGCAGCCCGATGCTGTCGTCACGATGTCGTGGATGTGGTTGTTAAGCAGCTGCAGATTGCTTCCGGCGCCGGTGACCCAGACCCCGACCGGAACCTTGCTTCGGGAAGTGGTTTTGTAGTTGCGGATTTCCAGTCCCCGGATGATCACGTAGCTCTGGCTGGCAATGTTGATCAGGCCGCCCTGGGCGGGAGGCGTGAGTCCGGTGCCGTCGATAATCGCGGCTTGGCTGGCATAGTTCTGGAAGGTGATGTAGCCGGCGGTAGCGGAGCCGGAGGCAGGAATGGTCACTACTTCGTTGTAGGTCCCGCCCAGCACCTGGACAGTGTCTCCTGCGACGACGTGATTGGCGGCGTATTGAATGTTGCGCCAGGCACTGGTCGTGGTCAGGCCATCGTTGCTGTTGCTGCCCGTGGTGGATACGTAGTAGGTGGTGGCGGAGGCGGATAGGGCCGGCAGAAAAATGCAGAGCCCTACAACCAGCCGGACAAGTAGGCGAACGGCAGGGGTCTTCATGGGGGATTGCTCCTTTGTGGATTTGCGTTTCGAGGGCCTTTCGCTCTATTGCTTGTGTCTATTTCGTTATATTACGTCTACTTGCGTTTCATTGAGATCAGCGAAATGTACACCCGTCCGCGCGTGCCGTCAACGGAGATTTGGTGGACTTGGTTAGGAAAGGACACTTCCGAGCCTGATTGGCGATAAATCGTGTGGGTGTTAGATCGCACACTACTACCCCGGGGTCGGGATTGAGCCGACCATGGTGCTTCCCCTCTTCAGCGTGTGATGAACAGGATTCGGTTGTCTTTCTGGTAGTGAGGGAGATTGCGACGGTACTCGTACTTCCGCTGCATCTTGAGAGGAGACTAGCACCTGGCAAAGCTCGTGTGGGCACGGGCGACTCGCCCGTGCAGGTTTTGTGGGCCAAAACGGGAAATGAATGCTTGAGGCGGGACAAGAGATTGGAAGAGATAGCTCAGGGCTTCGAGGGCAGTCGAAAACCGCGCGGGCGAGTCGCCCGCGGCCACACGAGCACAATCGCTACAGAATGTACCGCGACAGATCCTGATCCTTCACGATGTCGGTCAGCATCTTGCGTACGTAGTCCGCGTCGATCGTGACGTGCTCGCCTTTTTTCTCCGGCGCATCGAAGCTCAACTCGTCGAGCACGCGCTCCATGATCGTGTGCAGCCGCCGCGCCCCGATGTTTTCCGTGCTCTCGTTCACGCGGAAGGCAAAGTGCGCAATCTCATCCAGCGCTTCTTTCGTAAACTCCAGCTTTACACCCTCAGTCTCAAGCAGCGCCGTGTACTGTTTCACCAGAGACGACTTCGGCTCCGTAAGAATCCGCACGAAGTCTTCCATGGTCAGCGACTGCAGTTCCACGCGGATCGGAAACCGACCCTGCAACTCGGGGATCAGGTCGCTCGGCTTCGACACGTGAAATGCACCGGCAGCAATAAACAGAATGTGGTCGGTGCGCACCATGCCATAGCGCGTGTTGACGGTCGTTCCCTCGACAATTGGCAGAATGTCGCGCTGCACGCCTTCCCGCGAAACGTCCGGCCCATGCCCGCCTTCGCGCCCTGCGATCTTGTCGATCTCGTCGAGGAACACGATCCCCGAGTTCTCCACGCGATCAATCGCCATGCGCGTGACCTGATCCATATCGATCAGGCGCTGCTCTTCTTCCTGAATCAGATACTCGAAGGCCTCGTTGACCTTCATCTTCCGCTTCTTGGTGCGCTGCCCGAAGATGTTCGGCAACATGTCTTTAATGTTGACGTCCATCTCCTCCACGCCTTGATTGGTCAGAATCTCGAACGACGGGAAATTGCGCTCGCGCACGTCGATCTCCACCGTGCGGTCGTCCAGCTTTCCCTCGCGCAGTTGCTGACGCAGTTTCTCGCGCGTCCGGCTCGACGACTCCGCCAAAGCCGTGCTCGCATCAATCACCACGCCGCCCGCAGTGGTCGAACTTCCGTCCGCACGTGGCGGAGGCGATGGCGGCAACAGAATATCCAGCAGGCGTTCTTCCGCATTCAACTCAGCCTTGTCGGCAACGTCTTCCAGCTTCTCTTCGCGCACGTTGTCGATGGCGATCTCGACCAGATCGCGCACCATCGATTCGACATCGCGCCCCACGTAGCCGACCTCGGTAAACTTCGAGGCCTCGACTTTCAGGAAGGGAGAATTCGCCAGCTTGGCCAGTCGCCGCGCAATCTCGGTCTTGCCCACGCCCGTGGGCCCGATCATGATGATGTTTTTCGGGATAATTTCTTCGGCGAGTTCCGCCGAGAGCTTCTGACGCCGCATGCGGTTGCGCAGCGCAATGGCCACGGCTCGCTTGGCGTCCTTCTGGCCAATCACGTGTTTGTCGAGTTCGACGACAATCTCGCGCGGAGTCAGTTCATCCAGCGCAAGCTGTTCTTCTTCAGCGGAAGAGGGAAGATAAATGGCCATAGAAAATTCGGACCTCGGACTTCAGGCCTCAGACCTCGGCGCACTGCGGCCGAGGTCCAACGTCTGAGGTCTACAACTCTTCAATCGTTACCTTGTCGTTGGTATAGATGCACATCTTACCGGCAATCTTCATGGCTTCTTCGGCAATCTGCCGGGCGGAAAGTTCCGTATGCTCCGCGAGCGCTTGCGCCGCAGCCTGCGCGTAAGGCCCGCCGCTGCCGATCGCCGCCACTGCGCCGTCCGGCTCAATCACGTCGCCCTGCCCGCTGAGCAGAAATGTCTGTTCTTTATCGCTCACCAGCAGCAGCGCTTCCAAATGGCGGAGAAACTTGTCGGTGCGCCAGTCCTTGGCCAACTCAACCGCGCCCCGCCCCAAGTTTCCGTGATACTGCTCGAGCTTCGCCTCAAACCGGCTGAACAGCGTGAACGCATCTGCCGTCGACCCGGCAAAACCAGCGACAATCTTGTCGTTGTACAACCGCCGGATCTTCTTGGCCGTATGCTTGATCACCGACTCTCCGAGCGTGACCTGGCCGTCGCCCGCGAGAACGACCTTCCCGTCCCGCCGGACCGACAAAACTGTCGTGGATCGTATCAGTCGCTTCGTAGTCATAAGCGCAATTCTTGATTATAACAGTGCCTGCCCATCAGGCCCCAACCGCCCGCTAACGCCAGTATTTTCTGCTATTTATAGAGTGCTTCGGTAACCACTCCGCGGATTACCGCTGTGATGTTTACCCGCCTCGCTCCAGCCCGTACTTTGTAGCTCATGCCCCAGTCTGCAGCAATTTTGTGTCACGACAAGCGATCTCTGCAAACGCTGAAAACCACCCTCGAAGAGTTTGATATCGAACTGGTTAACTGCCCCTCCGGGCAGGCGGCGCTCGAAATGGTCATGACTGGCCAATGCTCCACGCTGATTGTGGATTTCGATTTGCCCGGCGCTGATGAAGTCATCCGCATGGCGTCGCTGTTGCCGCCGATCCAAAAGCCCACGCTGCTGGCGATCGCCTGCCGCGCGTGGCCCGGCACCGGACAGGCCTTCCAATCGGGCGCCAGCCGCATCCTGTATCGACCCGTGGAACCTGAGCAGGTCAAAGAGGCGCTCAAAGCCGAAAAGAAATCCAAAAAGACGAACCGCCGCAAGGCCACTCGTTATGATGTGAAGACGCTGGTCTACCTGGACCTGGAAAGCGGAACGCTTCCTGGCGTTAGCATCGACATTGGTGAGCACGGACTCGCCGTGCAGGCCACCGAAACCGTTCCCATGGCCTCGAACCTGGCCTTCCGCTGCGTTTTGCCCGGCACTAATGTCACGCTGCAGGGACACGCCGATGTGATTTGGGCTAGCGATCAAGGCCGCGCCGGACTGTTCTTCTCGAAACTGTCTCCGGCGGCCCGCAAGCATCTTAGGCACTGGCTCCACAAGCGCAGCGCACACAGCAAGGATAAAGATAAAGACGGGCACGCCGTGCGCGACCTGATGCCGGCCGAAGACGCCCACGTCGAATTCGCGACCTCCGAATAAGCGCTGCGAGACAACCCGTGAACCACTAAGGACACGAAGTATCACGAAGGTTTTATACAAGTGTTTCCTTCGTGCACCTTCGTGTCCTTAGTGGTTAAGGCCTTCGCCGTTGGAAAAACCGTCGCGAAGAACTTAGAATCATCCGAGTCGTTCAGAGTAGCGATGGTCCAGGAGGCACGTGCTGCCCACAACATCCGAAACCGGAATTGCCTTCAACGGGCACTCCATGGTCGCCCCGCTTCAACGTGTGCTGGTCTGCTCGCCCCGCACCGCAGGATGGGACCAGCCGGAACGCGTCGCGCTGCTGGCGCGACCTTGGCTTTCATCATGCTCCCGACTTTGCCACGGCCCAATCGCAGCATGAAATACTCTGCCGCGAACTTACAGCTGCCGGCGCCGAACTCCTCGAACTCGCGCCCGCGCTCGGAACTCTCACTCGACGCCGCCTACACCCACGACGCCTCTCTGGCCACGGATTTCGGCCTGATCGTCATGCGTCCCGGCAAAGCCAACCGCGTCTTTGAAGGCCAGCACCACGGCGCCTACTGCTCACAGTTTGCGATTCCGACGCTCGGCACGATCATCGCGCCTGGCACCAGCGAAGCCGGAGACATTCTCTGGCTCGACGCTCAGACTCTGCTCGTCGGGCACGGCTACCGCACTAACGCGGCCGGCATCGGGCAGCTGCGCGCCCTGCTCGCACCGAAAGGCGTGAATGTTCTCTCGGCTCCGCTCCCCTACGGGCCGGGGCCATCCGCTTGTTTGCACCTGATGTCATTGATCAGTCTGCTCGACGAACAGACCGCGCTGGTGGATCTTCCCTGGCTGGCGGTTGAAACGGTGGAACTGCTCAAGGCCCGCGGCTACCAGTTCATCCAGATCGACGATTCCGAACGCGACACGCTGGCCTGCAACGTACTCGCGCTGGGCGGGAAGCGTCTTCTCGCCATCGAAGAGAATCACAAGACCAACGACCGCCTTCGCCACGCCGGATTCGACGTCCACACCTTCCCCGGCAGCGAACTCTGCATCAACGGCAGCGGCGGCCCCACCTGCCTCACGCGCCCGCTGTTGCGAGG
>CAWEQA010000005.1:0-152206 GCA_963811095.1 uncultured Acidobacteriaceae bacterium
GTAAGCTAATGAAGCGTCGTGCTTTATACGCTTACGCGGAATTCTGTTTCAAGGGGGTTGTAGTTGGCCTCACCACAAGCCGAGCGTCAGCAGTCCGTCCTCGATCTCCTCCAGGTCTCAAGGGGCAAGAGCCTCTCAAGAAGCTCTTCTGGACGGAACTCAACTACGACAAAGCGAACAGCCCCGTTTCTCGAAGGGATGGGGCGAACAGGCATCCAGTGCGCTTGCGGACGATCCCGTACTGTTTGCCACGGGCGGCAAGGACTTCCACGTCATTCACGCCCGTCTGAAGAGCGACAGGCCCCTGTTGGGTATGGAGCGACCAGTTGTCTCCCGCCTCCTGCAAGACCATCCTTACGCGCTCTTCATTTTCTCGAACGCGGGCCAAGATCAGTGGCACTTCCTGAACGTCAAGTACGACGACGATGTCCAAAAGCGCAGGATATTCAGGCGAATCGCGATAGGCCCACAGGAAAAGCTTCGCACCGCCTCGGAGCGCTTGGACAAGATCGATCTAGCTGATGCCACGAACCTCGCTCCCAATACCATTCAGAAACTTCATGACGACGCCTTCGATGTTGAACCCGTCACGAAAGAATTCTTCCATGAGTACGGTCGCATCTTTGACGAAGTCGAGGGTGCACTCAAGGGCATTCGGGATGAGGAGCGCAAGCACCTGTTCACCCAGCGGTTATTCAACCGCTTGATGTTTATCGCCTTCATTCAGAAGAAAGGCTGGTTGAAGTTTGGCGGCAGCACTGACTACCTTGGTGCGCTTTGGAAGGCCCATGTACGCGACAACACCGTCGCAGGGAAGAATTTCTATCGCGACAGACTGAAGCCTCTTTTCTTTTTTGGGTTAAATGGGGGCTCTCAGGAAACTGATGTTGCCAATATCAATCGCGGCGGATTTCTCAAGTCGCTAATCGGCGAAGTGCCCTATCTCAACGGTGGTTTGTTCGATCAGGACGAAGACGATAAGGACGAAAAGATCGTGTTCCCTGACCCTGCTATCGGCGTTGTGCTGAACGATCTCTTTGCCCGTTTCAATTTCACCGTGACGGAGAGCACTCCGTTGGATGTGGAAGTGGCTGTTGACCCAGAGATGCTGGGTAAGATTTTTGAGGAACTGGTTACTGGACGCCACGAGACGGGCAGTTACTACACGCCAAAGCCGATTGTGGCATTCATGTGCCGAGAGGCCCTGAAAGGCTACTTGGCTACGCAAGTGACGGATGAATCAAAGGATGCTCTCGAAGAGTTCGTCGATGAACACAAACCGCAAAAACTACATAACGCCGAGGCTGTGCTCGAAGCGTTGCGGAAGGTCAAGGTCTGTGACCCAGCTTGCGGTAGTGGTGCGTATCTCGTCGGAATGCAGCATGAACTTCTCGATTTGCGTGCCTGCCTCTTTGCAACCGCCAAGCTCGACAGCAAATCGGTTTACGACCGAAAGCTGGAGATTATCCAGAACAACCTCTATGGCGTTGATCTAGACCAGTTCGCCGTCAACATCGCTAGACTCAGGCTGTGGCTCTCGCTGTCGGTTGACTTCGAAGGCCAGAACCCGCCGCCGCTACCCAATCTGGACTACAAGGTCGAAGCGGGTGACACGATTTGTTCTCCCAATCCATCTGGCGGCTTGGAGATGGGTTTTCGGAAGGCGCTGATCGACGAATACTTGAAGGCTAAATCCGACTACATGACGGCTCACCACGGTCAGAAAGGTGAGCTTCGGACGCAGATTGGGAAGGCGCGAGCAGACATCGCCAGTTGGTCTCACAGGGACGACAAGGGCTTTGACTGGCCGATTGAATTCGCTGAAGTGTTCGTCGGGGCGGGGTTCGATGTTGTCCTTGCGAATCCGCCATACGTCAGGCAGGAACTCATCAAAGAGATCAAGCCACGTCTGGCGAAGGTCTACCCCGCCATTTATTCAGGAACAGCCGATCTCTACTGCTACTTCTACGCGAGAGGGGTCGAGCTACTTCGAACGGGCGGCATGTTCGTCTTCATATCGTCGAACAAATGGCTGCGGGCGAATTACGGTGCGAAGCTTCGCAGTTTTATGTCTTCTCACTGTGCCATTCGAAGCGTCACCGACTTTGGAGATTTGCCAGTATTTGAGACAGCAACGACTTATCCGATGATCCTCGTCGCTCAAAAACAAGAAGTGGTGAGTCAGTCTGCCGTGTTCACAAAGGTCGAGACGCTGGAACCTCCTTATCCCGACGTGCGAGAGATCATCTCTACGCTTGGTCAGTACAGCTACCAGCCGACGCAATTCGCGGTGGGGACTGGGCGTTAAGGGACTCCGCTAAAGCAGCCAGCATTGGCAGAATGATGCGGTCAGGCACTCCTCTGGGGCAGTACGTGAAGGACAAGATTTTCTACGGCATAAAAACGGGCTTTAACGAGGCGTTCGTTATAGACGGGGAAACGCGGAAAAGGCTCATCCGTGAGGATTCCAGGAGCGCTGAAGTAATCAAGGCATTAGCATTCGGAAAGCATGTGCGCAAATGGTACGTTGAAAAGCCCGACTTGTGGCTGATAGCGACTGCGGTGGGTATCGACATTAAACGCTATCCAGCGATCTTCAAACATCTGAAGCAATGGCAGAGAGAACTGGAAAGACGATGGGACAAGGGAGATCACTGGTGGGAGCTTCGTCCGTGTGACTACTATGATGAACTCGCACGGCCTAAAATTGTGTTTCCTGACATCGCAAAAGAAATGCGGTTCGCATTAGACTCAACCGCTACGTATGTAGGCAACACCGTCTACTTTATACCCGTGAACGACTTGTATCTCCTTGGGGTGCTTAATTCTTCCGTTGTCCAAGACTACTATCTCGAAATCAGTTCTCAGTTCCGTGGCGGATACATTCGCGGCTTCACTCAGTACATAGAAAAGATTCCGATTCCAAAAGTACCCGACGACAAACGTCTTTCAATCGAAGCACTCGTGCGAAGGTGTATGGCAAGCAAGGGTCAGAACTGCGAGTCCGAAGAACAAGAACTTGATAGCACTATCGCGAAGCTGTACGGTTTGGCGGTCTGAGGTGATCCCCGCCTCGCTCCACTGAGATAAATAATGCCAACGCACGACATCATCGACAATCGCGCAGAGAAGCTGGTTGACCACAAGCGAGTGTTCGAGTCTGCCGTTTGGGGAGTCGAACGTTAGTAGGCGACATCATTTCCTTCAATGTCTTCAAGGGACGAATTGACGGTTCAGCCGGGAACTTGTCTTTCCGCGCATAGTCTTGTTTTGGAAATTGAAGCGGTGCTGAACGCGTTCGATGGCGAGTCTTCCTTAAAGCGCCTGTTTTGGGAACTCTTATCCTACGACCGCATTCGAGAGCCACTCCCAATCTCTATTCTCCCAGCAGCCATGGCAAGCCTCGCAATCAGTCTCGAAGTCTTTGCCGCCAGCGAAGCTCTCACGATTGTGTATGCCTTCATGACGAAGACCCCAGATGGGACTCAGCTTGAGCAGATGTGCTGGTCAGTGAAGCGCCATATTCCTAGTTGCGCGATCTTGCTGAATGTCGCATCGACGTGGACGCTCGTTTATCCAGACGAGTCAACCAAACCCCGGATCAGGTTGCTGCCTCTCCCCGGCGAGGCGCAACGGAGAGCGGAAACCGCTCGTGCTCTGGATGCGATGGATGCTGCTGACACCACTTCCGGTGATGCACTGCAAGTGTTTGATGTGGCGAAAATGTAGATACTTTCTTCCCCGGTGCCATGCCGCATCTCGATGATCTCTTTGACGACTTCGAGAGAATCAAACGGCATTCAAATCCTGAGATTCGAGACTTATTCCTGTTTATCCGCGAGGCTGGAAGGTATCCGTTGTTAACTCCTGCGCAAGAAAGGGGACAAGACATCGTCACTGATCGCGAATCCCCGGATGGAACGGGCCTAAATTATTACCAGTGGCGGCTGGTGGTTCACAATCTTCGATTGGTTCTATGGATGGCTCGCCGATGCCCCAGAGTTGGTATGGACTTGGCTGACCTCGTTCAAGAAGGCACCATCGGCTTGATGACAGCGGCAAGGAGATTCGATCAGGCTCTCGGAAATCGCTTCACGACATACGCTTTTTATTGGGTCAGGCAAGCCATGTTGCGCGGTTTGCATAATGGCTGCAATCTCATTCGTTGGCCTGTCTGGATCGCGCCGAAGCTGATTACGGCGTGCATTGACGGCAAGGAAGAGGGGTTGGAAGCAGGCGAAAAACCTGTAGTCTTTGTCCCGTGGCGACTCTCTCTTGTATCGTTGGGGGCAGTCAACCCTGATGACTCTTTGGTTGTACAAGAAATCGAGGCTGCCGTTCGTCGCGTTCTGCTTCGGCTGAAGCCGATACAAGCAAGCGTAATTAGGCTGAGGTTTGGGATCGGGGTTGACCATGAACACACTCTGGAGGAAATCGGTCAGAAATATAGCCTGACGAGAGAGCGAATCCGACAGATAGAAGCTGACGGCTTAAAGAAGTTGGACAAAGTCGGTCGTGATCTCACCGCATATCACGAAGCTTCAGAATGGCGGATCAGCAAACGAGGTTGTTCGTCTTCACGCGAAGAGCCTCCTTCTTTTCGATTGCGTGAAAGAGTCGCCTAGCTCTTCCCGAAAGATTCGGCGGACACAAAACTATGCCGACACACGACATCATCGACAACCGATCCGAGAAGCTGGTTGACCACATCAACCGCATCCTCGGCTCGACTGAGTCTGCCCGGTTCGCGGTCGGCTATTTCTTTCTCTCCGGGCTTGAGAGCATCGCCAAGTCGCTGGCGCACGTCAAGGAACTGCGGCTCCTGATCGGCAACACCACGAACCGGGAAACCCTGGAGCAATTGGCCGAGGGCTATCGCAGGCTCGAACTCGTGTCGGAGAAAGCCGAGGAAGCAGGCGTTTCCAAAGAGAACCGAGATGAAGCGGATGGCCGAGCGAAACGGCCGACAACATCCGCAGCACCGTCGAACTGATGGATCAGACCGACGACGCTGAAGCACTCCTCAAGATTCTGGTGCAGATTGATCGAAGAGAAGCGGCTGAAGGTCCGGGTTTACACCAAAGGACGACTCCACGCCAAGGCGTACATCTTCGACTACGGCGAGATGTTCGACGTGCTCGGCAACAAGGTGGAGCGGCATGAGAACGGGATCGCCATCATCGGTTCGTCGAATCTGACGCTGGCGGGCGTCACCCACAACACGGAGCTGAACGTCGTCGTCCAGGGCAACAACAATCACGCCGAGCTTGGTCGATGGTTCGACGAGCTGTGGGACGAGTCCCAGGACTTCGACGAAGCGCTGATGCGGGAGATGCAGCAGTCGTGGGCGGTCGCTCCCGTGACGGCCCTACGACATCTACATGAAGACGCTGTACGCGCTGGTCAAGGACCGGCTGGAGGGCGAGGACGACCGGGACATCCTGTGGGATGACGACATCACGCGGAAGCTGGCGGATTTTCAGAAGGTCGCCGTCCGGCAGGCGGTGCAGATGATCGCGGGACTTCGGCGGGGCGTTCGTGGCGGACGTGGTCGGACTCGGCAAGAGCTATATCGGCGCGGCCATCGTAAAGCATTTCGAGCGAACCGACCACGCCCGTCCGCTGATCATCTGCCCGGCACCGCTGGTGGAGATGTGGGAGCGCTACAACGAGGTATACCAACTGAATGCCCGGGTGCTGTCGATGGGCTTTCTGCACGAGAGGACGACAACGGCAGCGGGCAATATCCTGCTCGACGACGTGAAGTATCAAGGACCGCGATTTCGTGCTGGTCGACGAAAGCCACAACTTCCGCTACACCGACACGCAGCGATACAAGATTCTGCAGGCGTTTCTGGCCAACCGGCGAGCGGCGATGCTGCTTCCTGACGGCGACGCCGCGAAACAAGAGCGCATGGGATGTTTACCACCAGATCAAGCTGTTCCACCAGGACGACAAGACCGACCTGCCGGTCGATCCCGCCGACCTGAAGCAGTATTTCAAGCTGATCGAGACGGCGAAAGGAAGCTGCCCGACCTGCTGGCGCACATCCTGATCCGGCGAACGCGGAACCACATCCTGCGTTGGTACGGCTATCGATTCCGAAACGCACCAGCCGGTTGATCCGTCGCGCTTCCGCGAATACCTGGACGGCGGCAGGCGGGCATACGTGATGGTCGCCGGGAGGCACCAGTTCTTCCCGAAGCGCGAACTGGAGACCATCGAATACAGCATCGAAGACACCTATCAGGGGCTTTACCAGGAACTGCGCGGCTATCTTGGGCAAAGCCGCGAAGAACCACGTCGGCTGATCCGCCGACCCCGACGAACTGACCTACGCCCGTTATGGCCTGTGGCAATACGTGAAGACGCAGAAGCAGAAGCAGGAGCCCTACGCCAGCCTGCACCGAGCCGGGGCGAACCTGCGCGGCTTGGTTCGAGTGCTGCTGTTCAAGCGATTTGAGTCGAGCGTCTATGCCTTCCAGGAGACGATGCGGCGGCTGCTGAGGATGCACGAACACGTTCTTGAAGGCTCTGGACGAGGGTTTCGTTCCTGCCGGCGAAGACGCCAGACGATGCTGTACGAATCCGATACGCGAAGAAGAAGTCGACTTGCTGGACGCACTGCGGAAGGTCTCCACGACGCTACAACGCGGACGATTTCGACTCGACACGCTGCGCGCGCACATCGAGCATGACATCGAGATTCTCGAGAAGATTCTGCAGCTGGTCGAGCCGATCACGCCCGAACAGGACGCGAAGCTGCAAACGCTTATCAAGCGGCTTGGAGAGGAGCCGCTGAAGAGCGGCAAGCGGCTGATTTTCACGCAGTATGCGGACACGGCCCGATACCTTTTCGACAACCTCAATCCCAGTGGCAAGCAGCGACGACATCGAGGTGATTTTCAGCGGCGACAAGAGCAAGGCCCGCGTCGTCGGCCGATTCGCTCCGAAGGCCAATCCTGAATACAAGTTCGCCGCGGGCGAAACGGAACTGATCACGGTGGTCGCCACGGACGTGCTTTCGGAAGGTTTGAACCTTCAGGACTGCGACAAGATCATCAACTACGACCTGCACTGGAATCCGGTGCGGCTGATTCAGCGATTCGGTCGCATCGACCGTATCGGCAGCGACCACGACAGTAGTCTACGGATTCAACTTCCTGCCGGAGACAGGCATCGAGCGGAATCTTGGATCTGCGGCAGAAGCTCCACAACCGCATTCAGGAAATCCACGACACCATCGGCGAGGACTCGGCGATCCTCGACCGCACTGAGCAACTCAACGAAGAGGCCATGTACGCCATCTACGAAAAGAAGGGCGGAGCAACTTGAGCCTGTTTGAGGAGACGAAGAGGAGAATTCGTCGACCTGAACGAGGCGGAGGAAATCCTCCGGCAGCTCCGAAAGGACAGACCCGGCGAGTATGAGCGGATCGCGGACATGCGGGACGGCATCCGTGCAGGCAGGCCTCCGCTACGCGGAAGGGACTGTACGTCTTCTGCCAGGCCGACCGCTACCAGCAGTTGTTCCTGCTGGACGAGCAAGGGCGAAGTCGTTTCCCGGGACATCCCGAAGGTGCTCGGGGCGATCAAGTGCGGTCCGGAAACTCCAGGGCCAGCCGTTCCCGAACGACTACAACGCTGCCGTCATGCGTGTAAAACGGCAGTTCACCGAGGAAGTCAAGCACCGGCAGGCAGAACGGGAGCACACGGTTTCTCTGACCCACGGGCAGCGATACGTCTTGCGTGAACTGCGATTCTGTTCGGCAGGACGGAAGACGAGGACATGAAGGCCCAGATCAACGTCCTGGAGAAAGCGTTCCGGGCGGCGAATCTCACCAGTGCGGTAAAGAAGGAATTGAACCTCATTCGGCGCAACAATATGGTCGGCGACAACCTGATGAAGGCGTTGGTGCGTATCTACCAGCAGCACAACATCCGCGACTGGGTTGATAGGCAGCGGATTGAGCAGGAAAAGCCAGTCCCGAGGATCATTTGCAGCGAAGCGTTAGTGTAGTGGAGTCCCGTAGCGTCAACAGTCAAACGCACACGCCGATTCTTCTGGCTTTTTCCCCCTACTTTGGTACTCTACCTTCGGCGTCAGATGACTCTCGGAGCTTCTGATGACTATTACTTGGCAGCATACGCTGCCAGAAGGAAGTGCCCAATGTTGTTTCCCACCAAGGTAGTTGAACTCAATCCCCGCGACAACGAACACATCAAACGGCTGAACGATCCAGCCGAAGCCGGTCTATTTCATCTCGAAACATGGCTGCCATTTTCGGAAGCCGCGAAACTGGATCGTGGCAATGCGAACGTCAGACCTGCCTCGGAGCGAAAGAAACCCTTCCGTGACATGGTGGATACGGTCGAAAACAGCCCATCGACTTTCCACCTGAAAGAATCGAGGAATCATCTACCGCTGCGACAAGTTCGAGTTCGACAATAAAAACAAAGTGCTGCGCGTCACGGTTCCTGACATCGCCCGGAAGAGCTTGAGGACCTTGAAAACGGTGAGCCGAAGTTCGGTATCGCTGACGGCGGGCATACGTTCGAGGTCATTCAGCAGACGATAGCGCGAGCCAACGAGCTGCGCGAGCGTGAGGGCTGGACGGAGCCGTTCGTGCGCGTTCACTTCTTGGCTGGGCAAGCATTCGAGAGCGGCGAGCTTGAACAGCTTGTCGAGGCGCTGAACACGTCCTCTCAAGTGCAGCAGTTCACGCTCGACGAATACCAGAACAAGTTCGACGAGTTGAAGGATGCTCTGCAGAAGCGGCGGGTTCGACCCTAGCGTGGTCGCGTTTCGCGAGAACGAAGAGAAGGAATGGGATGTTCGCGAAATCGTGCAGCGGCTCGCCTGTTTCTTGAAGGAGCGCTGGAAAACCACGCAGCCCGCGTCCATGTACAGGTCGAAAGGCAAGGCGCTTGACCTGTACACGAACGAAGCCACGCACGACGAATTCCGGAAGCTCTACGACGTTGCTGCGGATGTCGTCACGCTGCCTGAATTCATCCAGTCGGAATTCAGCAAGGACACGGGCAAGGGGCGCAAGTTCGGCAAGCTCCGAGCCGTGAAGACCCTCAAAAAGCCGTTGACTCCTGCTGGCACCCAAGTACACCACCGACCACGAGATGGACTTGGCGGCATCATTGCCGATTGCCGCCGCATTCAGGGAGTTGCTGGAACTGAAGGGTGACAGGTACTACTGGAAGGTCGACTACAAGGAGGTGTTCAAGGTTCGCCGCCGACGAGTTGTACAAGACGCTCCTGAACAAGGTGAAGACCGCGAAGGGAGTGAACAGCCTCGGAGCGGACACCGAATATTGGACACAGTGCGCCAACATCGTGCTCCGCGCTAAGTACGAAGTTCTGAATAGATCGAACGGCTAGTCGAGATGTTCGTCAACTGAAAAGCCCGACCACGAGTCGGGCTTTTCTACTTTTCTAGCAGTCCAGTCACAATGCTGAGCCATTCCGAATCCAGCGAGTCTCGGCAAACGGGCTTGCCTGCACGTCCGTACCAGTAGGCTGCATTGCCCTGATCGCCTTCCTTGCGATGCAAGTAGGCGTGAACCCACGACCCCTCACGGCCTTCATCCTGCTGGGCAGATTCGTGGGCTCGCGTCCAATCGCCTTTCGCGTCCCACCACAGGCCGGAGAGGGCAGGTGTGAGTCCCGCAGGCGGCTCGGTCGCGGTGATTGATTTGCGGAAGTCGTCCAAGTTCATGGCTCTGCCTTTCGGAACTGACGATCAGGCAGTTGGCGAAGTCGGATGGTCTGAGACCGCAGTAGCATCTTTTGATTCTGGCTTCTCACCGGATCGACCCTCACCGAGAATTTCATCTTCTGAGATTTCCACAACCTCTGGTTTTGGGCGTTGGCTCGCAGTTTCCTCATGCGGATAAAGGTCGATGACGAGGAAGAAGATCGTTTTGTGGTTAAGCACGACACGTGGCAGCGGAGCCGCACTTCCCGAAACCCCGAAACGGAGTTGCTTATTGCTTGTGTTGAAAATTACCAAATAGCCGATTGCCGCATTGTAGTCCGCACAGTAGTACATGATAATTTGGCGGAACCCTTGAAGGATATAGCTCTTGGATTCGCCCGGCTTGAATACTTTCGCATCAGCAATCAGACGCTCAGGGCCTTCCTGACTGCTAACCATATCGGCTTCTCCTGACGCTGACCACGGTTCGATGTGAACGTTGACACCCTCAATAAACAGGAATTCATAGAGCCTCATCGCCAGTTTCTTTTCGCCTTTCCTCGTAGGCGCTTGCTGCCATAATTTGAACAATTCTTCACGCCTGAACCATTCAGCGAGATGTTTGAACCGAATCAGGCGTCCAAGAATGAACTGCGGGTCGTCGAGTCGTTCATCCAAATACTCGTAAAACGGGGTCAGATACCAGTCGCAAAACACCGAAAGGTGATCGGTGTAGTTCGGAGACTCTTGCATAGGAATGAACTTGTTGGCCGTTCGGCTGTCAAGATCGGAGAACCTTTCGACAACACCCATCGACACTGCTGCCCACTCACCCTCATTGGCTAGAGGCGACCCAACAAGACCTTTTTCTTCTGCGCCCTCCAGTCCGTCATTGATGATCGACTCTGCTACTGCATCGGCATCAGGGTAGCGGGCTGCAAGTTCAATCTGCAATGCTATTAGAATTGGCTCGCCATCGAGAAATTGCCACAGTTGCTTCAGCACGAAGCAATAGGTTTCAAAACTCGTGGATTTCTGCCGCCTGATCCGTTTCTGTAGCTTGTACCGCACGCTTTGGAGATATTCGGTATGCATCTGATCTCCTAATCGCCTCATCCGTTCCTCGAATTCTCGAAACGACTCGGCGATCCTCCTGCGAGCATTTTCCAATTCTCCCATCGTGTCTTCGGGCATTATCGTGTTTTTACATCCTCTACAGATTGTCGGGGTACCAAGTCTGGCTTCCTTGAAAGTGATCGGGTTCGAGAAATCACACATCGGGCAGGGGAATTCAAACTCTATCGGATCGAGATCAAACATGAGTTCCCCGGAACCGTTCGTCAATCTTTTCCATGATTTTCTCCGCCCACTGGATGCTTGCGGTGATCAATTTGTCTGTTCGAGGACTCCCTTGCGGCCCTCCGAACAGATCGTCAGCGGTCTGCATGTGCAGGCTCGTCAGGATCGCCGCCATGATGCCGATCACCCGTTTGCGGCCTTCATCCACGCAGCCAGTCTAGCATCTTTCGCCATTTGTTCGCTATAATAGCATCAGCGAGGATTTCCACATCCGCCAGCAGGAGATGACCAATGAAAACACTAGCCGCTCGGCACAGCAAAACGCTACCATCCAGCACAGGGAGAACTATCATGGCAACCATCGGCAGACGGGAGATGCTGCTGCTGCTCATCGGACTAAACGATTCAGAGCACGGTCTTGGCGGGATCACACGCATCCAGAAGTTGCTCTATCTGCTCGACACTGAGGAGCACATCCATCCCACCGGAGAAGGGTTTAACTTCGAGGCATACAAGGCAGGCCCATACTCCTCACGCATCTACGATGATTTGGAATTCCTAGAAAATCTCAATCTCATCAAACGCTCGAAGCCGTCCGATGACTTGGAGACCGGAACACTGTCAACATCCGCTGTCACCAGCGACTCAGAACAAGCTGAAGTTGATTTGACGTTTGAAGACTTGATGGGGCCGGAGGATGTCATGGCTCCTGAGCCTGATGAAATCGCTCCGACTGCCGACAGCTACGAAGAGACGAGATACACGCTGACTGATGATGGCAAGAGGAAGATGGAGGGGCTACTTAGTAATCGAGAGTACACGCCCTTCGTGGAAGGGATTAGAAAAGTCAAATCTCGCTTTGCAAAATACTCCCTCAACGACCTCCTCTATTACGTATATACTCGGCATCCAGACATGACTACCGAGTCTGAAATAAAGGAGAAAGTGCTACGCAGGCGACCAGCGTAGACTACAGCGGACTGCTGCTCACCGTCCACGTGCCTCTGCTCGTGGGTGCGGTTGCTGCATTTTACAAATACGGTGACCGCACTGACTTGGCCGAGAAATCTCTTCGAGGAGCCAAGGAAGCGGAGAACGAACTCTGTGCCTACTTAGGGCGGGCACTCGCTGACGCCGTTAAGCCTACCGTTGAGCGAATCATTCCCCTCGGCGGCGTCTTGAACACAACTCGTGACGCACTCCTTGAGGAGTTCCGTGGGGAAAATTTTCAGGACGATATGTCCGCGTTCGTCACCAGAGACCTTGACGAGATGGTTTCGTACAGGATTCTCGTTCTCGCAAGAGAGCGTTGGTCGTGGTGGGCAAAACGAATTAGCTGGGGTGTGTACACTTTCTTTGGCGTGGAAGCTGTTTTCACGGTCTGGTTCGGTTTCTGCAATCGGATTCTCAATCGTCCGGTATCATGGACAGTTGCGGTCGCTTCGTTCACGATCTCAGCTATTGTTTTTGCCTTTTGTTTTCTCTGTGCAGGAGTGATGCTTCGCTGTCATGACAAAATATCGACATACCGGGACAAGATTCTCTAAAGAAAAGCAGCTATTGAAACCTGTTGCTAAGTTCGCGCAGGAACAAGGTTTTTGCCTGCAAGAACACGAGTTACCGTTCTATGAATATCGGATCGACCTCTACGGCTTCTCAGCCCACCACAATTCCACCGTTGCGTTTGAACTGAAACTCAACGACTGGCGTCGTGCTCTTGAACAGGCGTTGCTGTATCAACTGTGTTCTGACTACGTGTATATTGCTATGCCAGAGCGTTCCGCTGGCAGAGTGGACGTGGCTGAATTGAAGAGTCAGGGAATCGGGCTAATTTCTGTACTGGAGTCGGGCGATTGTTCTTGTTTGCTGCCTGCTGCCGCTCATGCTGAGGTCAGGCAATTCTATCGCTCAACCCAGATAGAGTTCATGAAGAGTTCTTGAAGGACTTGCTAGTGCCTGAAACCGCAGCGACAGTTATATTACGTCTCGGTAGTCACTCCGAGAAAGAGTATGTTGAAAAAACCATCAAGCAATTCGATGGCGTGATGGTTGGTGCAAACCTCTTGCAAGCCACGCCGGGGGCTACGGCAACTCTTCTTTTCAAATTGAACAAGCAGGCGGGCCGACCGTATTACGTTGACCCGATGACTTATGCCTTCGGCTCATACCTTGACCCTGACACCGGAAGAGTTCGCTCAGACCTCGACTGGATCAAGTCTGACAAGAAAGTGAAGGGCAAGCCGGGAAAGTTCGTCAGGGATTTCAAGAGTTCATACTCACGACTCGCGGACAGTTTCGGCCCACCCTATTCAACCGCTGTCAATCGGAGTCGAGCAGTCGATCCTGCGGATTTCGATTCCAATCAGCTTGTGGAGGATTCCTGCCGCCGCGTGTTGGCTTTTCAGGCCGACCTACTTCGCAATGTGTTCACGCAAGACCCCGTGACTGCTGGGTTCGCCAACGAGTTTCCCACTCCAGCGGCCCTGCTCGCACCTTACTTTTACATCGAACAATCGAAGATGCCTGACTGGATTGCTCTGAATCGTCGGCTTGCTCTGGCATCGACAACGGTTCGCAACGACATTCCGATTCATGTCGTGATCTGCGGTCACCGCGACCTTCTGGCTAATGCCGCTCACACTCGCACCATCATTGACGGCCTGAAGGAATGCAGGCCCGCAGGTGTTTGGTTGTGGTTCAGTCGCTTCGATGAACACCTTGCTTCACTACAAGAGTTACGAGCGTTACGCACTTGGGTCGAGGAACTCTCACCGCAGATGCCTGTGTACAACATGCACGGCAGTTACTTCAGTCTGGCTCTGAGCAAGGTCGGCATGGCGGGCATTGCACACGGCGTAGGCTACGGAGAGCAGAAGGATGTCGTCCCTGTAATCGGCCAATCCACTCCGACCGTGCAGTATTACGTCCGGTCGCTCCACAACAAGTTCTCAGTCCCCCAAATCACACGCTGCTTTACCGCTCTGGGCGTCACGACCCAGACCAGTTCTTCAGAATCATTTGCGACTGCGTCATCTGCAAGAACATCATCGGCCAAGACCTCAACAACTTCGCTCAGTTCGGCGAGATTCACTATTCCAGACCATCGGCCAAGCGTGCTTCTCAGACTCCTGCTGCGGCAAAAAGGTGCAGGTTCCATTTTCTGCTGAATCGCTCCAAAGAACGTGACTACGTCCGAGCCACTCAACTCCGCACTATCGCTGACAACTGCAACGCCGCCGCCGATGAATGGCGGAAGACCATCCTCGCCAATTCGATAGGTCACCTTAGGGATTGGGCCGACGTTCTGAGGTAACCGCACATACTGAAATGTTTTGGTCAATCAGCTTGCATCATCTATCTAGCCGGGGTTAGCGTGGGTCATGCCTAAGACGGAAAAATGCCCCGGTAGTGGAGATTTTGTGCTCGGCCCGGATGAGCCGGACGGAACGGTTCAGTGTTTCAAGTGTGGCAGGAGCTTCCTTCGTATGGAACGCCGAATCGTGGATGGAAAGACTCAATTGTTTGTCGCTGAACATCGTCGGCCTGTTCAAAAGATCACGAAGCGTCGGGCGAAAAAGACGAAGGCACGCCGGAGCACTCGACGTGCGTCATCCCGTGGCAGTTCTCGACGTTGAATTACCAGTCGCAGACCCGTGGGCGACCGAGGGAGATAGCGGAGGATTAGGATGCCGTTCGACAAAGGATATTTTGAAGCACTCAATCAAACGTTGGTGGAGTATGAACAAGCTGCGAAACCAAAAAGCGGGACTACCGTAACGATCCATCTCGCCACAAACGTCCAGTACCGCATAGCACGACTACTTCAGATCACTGACTCCATTGTCTCGTTTCTGTTTTATGAGAAGGGTGTGCAAGCGGGAGACGTGCTTCCGATGGTTTCGGTGCCGTACTCAATGATAAGTGCGGTTCAAGTGGAGCCTGCGACAGCAAAATCCAAGTTCGGTTTCAAGCAGACTTAGCTACTTGGATTGTGTAGCAGAGGCGTTCCGCCGACCGTCGCGGCCATCGCTTTGTCGCACGTTTTGAATGCGTGTGCCCTCGCATCATCAGCTTCATCCGTACTGACCCGCGCGGGTTAGCCCCCTGCGGAAGCTGCGATTTGAGGGATCGCAGTGGCTCCCCTACACGGTCGCTAGGGTGGTCACAAAGGCTGCCTGCACCCCTGAAACGATGCGGGCCGACTTGAACCTCCTCCGGGCAGCCAAATCGCCGTAAATCGGCTTCCACAGACCAATCCGCGAGAACCTCGGCAGGTTAACACTCCCGTCACATTCGCTTGCTACACTGGCTCCGCTGCGTTCTGCAAGTCCTGCTGCTGATCTGGGAAGGTCAACCGCGCCATGCGTGCCAAGCTCACTGGGGCATGGACTCAACGCAGCAAGTTGTCGGCGGTTAGCGCCTTTACGCTGAAAACACCCGCCAGTTGAGTCTCTAGTCTTGCGCTCCATCGGAGCAAGTCTGAGAATTTCACCCAGCGTAACTGCGCTTCGCCTTGCGAATCCTTGAGTCTGAGAAGCAGTCCGTATAGCGGCGATGTCGCCTTCCTGCAATCAAACAACAGAAAAGTCTCATTGGGGAGTTCCAGAATCTCATCGATGAACTCCGGCGTCCGCAAGAATTCCGTGTTCTCCACTGGGGCGGATTTCACACGGAACGCGGACACGCTGCTGAGTTCGGCGTCCGTGAAGAATGCAATCACGCCGAGACGACGCCGCGCAATCCAGCCCATGCGAATAGGGCGCAATAGGCTTAGTAGCTCCTGAACATATCCCGTCCCCAACTGACGGAGCCTGTCCAAGATGTCCTCTTTCGCTATTGTCGCCAATGTTTCGTATTTCGCCGGGTGGTCTTTCGGGACGCTTTCGTTCGTCTTATGAACGTCAACCTTGCCTGATTTGTGTCCCGGATGCAGAGTGAAATGGAAACCTCGGCCTTCCGGCACCACCAGAATCTTCCCGCTCGGCAGGAACCTGATAAGCAAGCTCCCGAATCGGAGTCGCGGAACGTTGAAAGTGATTTCCATTTGCTCAAGCACCTGTCTGAATCCATGCTACGACATCAAACGACCACCGTCTGAATTTCAACCCTGCTGCCTGTTGCCATTCCGTCAGTGTGGCGTGGTGAAATGGAAGCAGCGATGAGAACTTTCACTGACCCCGAACCGCTGACCGACACCGAACTCGACCGCCTCGGAGACTTCCTCCACGACCATAAAGAAAGCAAGGCTGCCTGTTCGGAACTCGTAACAATGGGTCAGTTCTGAATTGCAATCCCCTCAAATTGTCGTATGATTTTTGGCTCCGCAATCAGGCAAAACGGTGTTGCGATGCAGTATCGTCGGGTTTCCGGAGGAGCCCACATGAAACTAGGAGTGCTCGTCTGTGTGGCGCTGTCATTGATTTCAAGTTTACAGTCCTGCAACTCAAAGAAGCCCCCACTCTCTCCTCCCGCTGTTCAGCAACAGGATTTCGGCCCTTCCCACTACATTCGCAGGACAAATGCAGACACAGCCATCGTTTTCGTACATGGGATTTTCGGTGGAAGTATCGGCACTTGGACTAACTCGGAGACCGGGGCATATTGGCCGAAGCTGCTTCTGGATGATCCAGCATTTAACAATGCGGACGTGTACGTGTATTCATACGCAAGCCCCTACTTGGGAGCTAGCTACACGATTGACGAACTAATCGAGAATATGCGGCTCAATCTGGACAATGATGAAATCTTCGTTAAACACAAACAGATCGTATTCCTATGTCACAGCATGGGTGGGCTCGTTGTCCGTGGGTACTTGAAGCGATATCAAACGCACGCCACACAGGTTCCCCTGATCTACTTCTTCTCGACTCCCACCGCAGGGTCTCACATTACTGAACTTGCACGGTTTCTCAGCAAGAATCCCCAGCTTAAGGGCATGCTTCCAGCTCATGCAGGCGATTTCGTGACTGAGCTTCAGCACGACTGGCGGGCACTTCCTATCCACGTGAACAGTCGGTGCGCATACGAGACTTTGGACACATACGGCATAAGGATTGTGGATGAACAGAGTGCCAGCGCCCTCTGCGACGGCCCCGTAGACCCGATTGACAGAAGCCATATTGATATGGTCAAGCCGCGCGACAGGAATGACGTGTCATACATCGCTTTCAGGCAAGCCTTTGAAGATAGCAAACAATCTGCTTCTGGAAACGCCATAACTCCGGCAATCGGAACCGTGCGCACGGCGCGTTCAGTAGATGTGAACTGTGGACAGGTGCGCGACGACACGACGCTGATACCTCCTCCAATTGACTTGAAGCCTGAGCAGAAAGTTCTCGATGCTGTCGCTTCGCTTCAGCAAGCATCAAACTTGAAGGAACAGGAAGTTGAAGCGAAAGGGATCGACCATCAATCAGCGAAGGTACATTACCGTTTGGTTGGACTAGACACGCCCACTGATGGCAGGTGCCCGGCAAAAGGGTACGGCGTTATTCTCGTGAGTTTCATCGTGTCCCAACCTATACAACTGCTAACTAAGGGCTTTACGCCTCTTGAAAATGACAAGTTCTTCCTAGCCCTTGCGGGAAAATCAGGGACGCTCACGCTGAAAGGCGCTCAAAACATTCAATCCATTGACGCAATCCATCCCGTCCCAGCTAGCGACACTTTGGTTTATAGAAATCAACTCCTAATTAAGCAGGTAGGTACTGGCTTCGCCGACACGACATATCGGAAGTAGGTCTTACGACGGACAGGGTGTGGCACGTCTGCCCCGGTTGCCTCAGCAAAGCGGATGTGCAATGAACTGCTGCGGTGGGGCGGCGGTGAACTGAGGCAGAGTGGAGTCCGGTGCGCGTAGAGAATTGGCTGGGTCGGGGGGTGCGGTAACGGAGGTGAAGAGCGGACGCACTTCGTGCCGCATTTTGCTCCCAGTCGGTAACGGTGCAAGCAGGTATATACTGCCGTTCAATCTCCAACGACATATCAACCGGGGGTGGAGCATGTTCTCAAGGGCCATCCGCACATTCCTATGTACAGTACTGCTGGTCGCCTCCTCGGTCTATTGCTTCGCGTCCCAAGGCATCATTCGGAGCAGCGCGAACCTCCGACCAACGCCCTCCACTGCCAAGAAGCCGTTATTGAAGTTGGCGGTGGCGGACGAAGTCGAAATCCTCGATGAAACGCCGCAGAATGGCTACTACCACGTTCGAACAGAGGACGGAACTGAGGGTTGGGTCTGGAGCCGCGCCGTCAGGCTGGTCGAAGAGGAAAAGAAGGTCCTGTCGTCTACCCAGCCAGCTTCGGCCATTTCGGAAACTTGGGAAAAACCGACGCCGAACAAGACCACATTCAAAGGCGTAGACGGAAACTGCCAGTGGAATGGTAACGGAGGCGACCCGGATACGTACCTCCACAAGAACCGCAGCGACATCCCGACTGCGTACCACGATGTGGAGTGGAAAGCCATCCACGATCTGTCCTTCCCAAACGACAAGCCGCTCAGGAAGAATTGGTCGCCGGAAAACATCGCCGAGATTGAGCGGTATGAAGGCGTTGCCGTGCGGACGATAGCCTACATTGTTGCGGTCAAACCGCAGGCGGGAAACGAGGAGGGCACGAACTGCCGCTTTAGCAAGGTGTCCGAAACCGACATCCATATTGCGATTGTCGGGGAAGCGGGCGACGGAGAGCGAGATTCAGTGGTGGTCGAGACGACTCCCCGGTTCCTCAAAGCACATCCGAAATGGACAGACGCGACCCTCAAACAATACTGCGAATCAGGACATTCCGGTGCGGATTAGCGGCTGGCTTATGTTTGACCCCGACCATCGCGCCCACCTGAACAAGTATCGTCACACGCTGTGGGAGATTCATCCCATCACGGCGATTGAGGTGCTGGACAATGGGCAATGGAAGTCGATTGAGGTGCAGTGAGAGAGGTCAAACGGGACGACGCGTGTCCGTGACTATCGCTCGACGGTTTAGTGTTCTTCGTTTTTCGAAGCCGAGCCAACGGATTCGTTCCAGAAGAGTGAAGCGACGTGCGCTACTGGTGGGTAAACCAGAACCAGACGTATCGGCAGGAGATCGCAGGCGGCTATCTCTGGTCGCCGAAGCGCAATGCCAATGGTGCACGAAACCCGTTTTATGAATTCATGCGGGAGGTAACACCGGGAGACCTTGTTTTTTCCTTCGTCGATACCCGCATCGTCGCTCTCGGGATCGTAGCGTCCTATTGCTACGAGAGCCCCAAACCTGCCGAATTCGGTGGAGTCGGCCTGAATTGGGAGGCAATCGGCTGGCGGGTGCGAGTCAATTTTGTTTCGCTTCAGAACAAGATTCGCCCTAAGGACCACATCGATGTGCTGAGAGGGTGCTGCCGTCCCGCTATTCGCCATTGCAGGACTCAGGGAACGGAATTCAATCTGTCTATTTGACGGAGGTGCCGCCCGCCTCTTGCGGACGTACTCATCGGGTTGATTGGTAAGGAGGCGGCAATACTGAATGACCGGAGCGCAGAATCGGTACTCCAGAACACCCATGCAGGTCGAAAATGCCGATCTGGAAATGTGGGAGCATCACATCGAGTCCAAGATCGAATCCGATGGTCAAATTCCGGACACCGAACGTGAGGCACTGATCGTCGCACGACGGGGGCAGGGTCTATTCAAGCAGCGGGTCATGGAGATTGAAACCCGATGCAGAATCACAGGTGTCACAAATCCGATCCATTTACGAGCCAGCCATTGCAAGCCATGGCGGGACTCAAACAATGAAGAGCGGCTCAACGGTGAAAACGGACTTCTCTTGACTCCGACGATAGACCACCTCTTTGATCGCGGCTTTATCAGCTTCGAAGATTCCGGGGTATTGATCGTCTCGCCTGTCGCCCACGTCCCATCTTTGAACCGGATGGGAGTTGCAACGGACCGGATCATCAACGTTGGAACATTCACTGAGGGTCAGAAACAATTCCTCGAATACCACCGAGAGTCGGTTCTGTTGCAGGCGCGTCACTGAGCCTTGGCGGGGGTCGTCGGTATCACCGCAACGCCATGAACAAGTCAGCAAAGGACGTCCCGATTACTCCGAGACTCGTGAAGACCAAACAAGCCGCTGAATATCTGGCGGTCAGCCAATGGAAACTCCGCAACCTCGTCCAGCAAGGTCTGATTCCCTACATCGAGGACGGCGGCGGCACTAGCCCATGGCGCTTTGATGTTCGAGACCTCGATTCCTATATCGACCGCAGTCGGCGAGTGCTGTGAGCCTATGAGACACGATGAGTTCCAACAGCGGGCAAAGCATTCGTTATCCACCTACAAGCGAGAAGTGTTGGGAGTCGAGACGGATGGAACATGGCTGCGGAACGGCAAAGCCTATCCACACATCTTGCCTCAAGAGAAATACCAGCGAAACATTCTGCCAAGCGTCCGCGACGAGTTCTGGCTGTGGTTTAGTCAGCAGAACCCTCGAATTCAGCTTCACAGCGATTTTCACCATCTCAACTCGTCGCAGGCTGTCTGCTTCAACCTATTCTTCCCCATGCTTAGGAATAACGGGCGGGCTCTAGGGGCGCTGCTCTCGGCCATGAAGATCGAGGGAATTCCTGACAAGCAGTCGTGTTTCGAGTTTCAGCCAGACCTGACCGAGGGTACGTGCATTGACTTCTCTGTGCCTTTGCAGTCGGGGGGACGAGTGAATTTCGAGATTAAGTACACCGAGTCTGAGTTCGGCTCCGCAAAGGCAGACGAGGCGCACTTAAACAAATTTGAGAGAACCTACCGCTCTCGCCTCACCGGACGCTTCGTGGAATCCTTCTGCTGCGCAACGAAGTTTTTGGAGCATTATCAGATCGCGAGGAATATCTGGCATCTAGACGAAGCGGCTGGTGACATTGCCGTCTTCCTATTCCCAAAGGCAAACGCTCGCTTGAGAAACAGGAGGCGCTCATCAAAGCTTGTGCACTTGAGCCATTTCGCAGTCGGATTCAGATCGTGTTCATGGAAGACCTCGTCCTCGATCTTTTCAAAACGCTGAAACCTGACGAGATGGCACGGCAGCAGCAACTGGAAGAGTTCCGCACCAAGTATCTCCCTTCTGTGAAAATGGCAGGTCCAGAGTAGTCGGTCTCGTGTAGGAGAAGTTGAGCTTTAGGGTGATTCCCCGGAGAAAACTAGCATTATGGCGACGGTAGCAACCTACTATTCATACGGCACACTGACCGGAACGCCGAGCACACTCGCGGAGTTCCGCGCCGAGTTGCAGCCGTACTCTCGCGACCAGATGGTTTATCTGTGCAGCGCGATGAACGTGCTGCTACGAAGCTGGCTACGTGGAATTCCCGATCCTGTTAGTCACGAGTCGCTGGTCAAAATGCTTCTCGACGATTCCACAGCCGAGCAGCTTCTGAAAGGAAGCAAGGCACCAGAGCCTCTGTTCGTTTTTCACAGGGAACAGCTTCTATTCGTCGCCAAAGAAGCCATCTTGTTCTGTCCCGAAGCAGGTCTGAATCCTCTCGGCCAGCCTCGGGGCGCAATGACTCGACTATTCCTGATGGCAAACGACCACTTCTATGCCGCTCAGCCGGAGACCAACGACTACGAGCGAAAGCTACTGAATCTGCTCGCTAACCTCGTCCCGAGCGTCGAGTATTCCGCTCCGCACGCATTTCGCAATGCGGTAGCTCGTTCGCATCTCATGTACGGACGGTTCGCAGAGGAACTTAGAAATGACGTTGATTACGTCAACACAACCGAGCGGTTGCAGAAGCTGGTGGGCCTAACAACTGATGAATTCTTGGGCCTGTGCTTCGGCCTTTTGTCCAAGTACATGAATGCAACCATCCAATCGTTTGCGGCACAGCCAGATTCCCTTTTTGTCCGGAACGAATATTTCCAGCAAACAGCGATAGATGCCGAAAAGATCAGCAAGTTCAAGAAAGAATTGTCCGCGATGCCACAGGAGTTAAAAAAGGTCTTCGAGAAAAAGCTTACCGGGCCAAGCGACTTCACCCTGTTTCGGGCTAAGCCCCTGTATCCCAGTGATACTCGACTCTTTTGTGTCGATCCCGGATTTCTCGCTGAAAAGCTCGAAACTGGCCCGTTCTGGCGAACGATGTTATCCATCGACACAAAAGAGAAACGAGACGCATTCCTAGCATTTTCGGGGAGAGTGTTTGAGAGGTACGTGAATTGGCTCCTGCTTGAGTCAATCGGTAACGACAATAGACAGAACAGATTCTTCCCCTCTCCTAAATACGAGGCAGATGGAACCGAGGTTTGCGACGGGCTACTGCTTTGTGGTTCTGACGTACTGTTCATTGAATACAAAGGGGCCGTATTCACAGCGGCAGCCAAGTACGGGCGAAATCCCGAAAAGCTATCTCACGAAATTGAAGACAAGCTCATTCGAAATCCCGAAGGCAAACGCAAAGGAATCGAACAACTGGCCGAAGCAATACGTCGCACCTGCCGCAAGAAGGAAGCCGACCGAATCAATGGTGTCGATCTCTCTGCGGTCAGACGAGTCTTCCCGCTCTTGATCCTGCGGGACGGTATCGGGGATGCCCCGATGATGAATGCGTTCTTGAAAAACAGGTTCGAGGCTATCCCGGCCCTTTCGTCGAAGACGATTCGTCCGAGCATTCTGACGCCGCTCTTCTGCATAGCTACTGACACTCTGGAGTACATTTCAGCTTTTCTACGAGATGCCAGTCTGAGCGACATCTTGGATGCGAGATACCGGGGTAACAAAGCGATGGGGATGCCCTTCTTGGCCGTTGACAACGATGTACTGGAGCGTCTGGGCGAAAAAAGAAATCTGATTCTGGAAAATGCCTTTCACACTTCTGTAGAGCCGCTCGTGAAGGCGTTATTCCCCACCGAATTCGCAGAACAAGGATTGCCGAGACCGGGCAACAACCAGTGACTTTTACTTCTCACAGTGGCGATCAGCCTACGAATTTCACGCCTCATCCTTTGACTTAAGGTTTATCAGCGTGGTCGGACGCTTGATTAAGTGTAGCGTGGGGAGTGAAAGGGCGGTCGCCATCATTTCTTCCTTAAACCTTAGAATTGCAGGCTTATCCATGCTTTGTGCCCGTCCACTGAATGCATCAAGGTCCACTAACATCTTTAGTGATATGCGTCGTTCTCTAGGATTTATCTTGCGTAGCGCGTCCTTGAAGTTCTCGTAGGCTACGAGGTCGGTAGGCTGTAGTGGGATGCAGTTCTCCCAACCAGCGGGCGCAAAGGTCGTGAAGGAGTCCTTGTGCTCGAAAGCAGGGTCTGCAATTTGTTGGTTGAATCCATCCAACATCACAGAGTCGTAGGCATTACGGTCGTGGACTAAAGCAATCTTTGGATTCGGATACCTGATACAAAAGCGATCCGCAATTCGTCCAATTAGAAATCTAGTTGTCATGCCATACAGAAACGTTCTGAAGTCAGGTTGCGCGTACCTTCGCGCTTCTGGAAAGTAGGTATCCATGTCCTGCAAATTTACAGAGAGTGCGACGGTATCGACTTGATGCCTCTTGAAGATTTTCACGATGTCAGCGAAAAGCTCTTTTTGCTCATCGAGGCTTCACCCCTTGAACTCTCTTTTCAAATTGCTGCAATCTGCCGCATGGTAGCGAGAAATCTGCGAACGGCCTTGCTTCTTCAATCGCCGATTCCAAGAATCAAGCATGAGTTTCCATGCACGGGACAGGTTCATCCATATCTTCCCGGTTGATAGCAGACAAGACAGGGTGAACACGGTTTCGTACTCAGGGTCGTAGCTTTCGTCTATGTATCCGTGGAATAACACAAAGATTCTATCTAGGCGGATTCGATTTTGGTCGTACAGGCACATCGTGATTATAGCTGTGCAACACAGCAGCAATCGCACCCTGAGCGCCGGAGCAGCAACTGCGGTTTTCCCGTTTTTTAACCGCTTTTTGCGGTGTCCTACAGCGCCATCGAAGCGCCCGTCGATTGAACATCGACCTCTGCCAGAACCTCGGCGATGACTGGAACAGGCTCGGCTTGAGCTTCCGGCACGGACTGCTCAACTGCCGTGTGCGCAGGGGGCTTCAAAACGATGAATCCTTCCTCCGTATCCTTGCGATCCAGCGCGAGCGAAGATGACAGCAGGTCAAGGAAACGATAGGCGCTTGCGGCGTCCGCAACACCCGGCGCAGTTTCGGCGCGACCTTATCGAGCAGGCGTTTGGATTTCCGCTTCGGTCGGCTCGGAAATTGACCAGTGAGGCGATTCCGTCCGGATTGAGCGAGCGTTCATAATTTGAGCACCAGACGATCAGCGGTGGCGCGTGCAATCTTGTGGTCCTTCAGCCAGACACTCCATTTCCCGCTGCGACCGGGCCGTGCGAGCATTTGTTTCATCTCGGCGAGTTTCTTGCCCAACTCGGCGCGGAGCGAGCGGAGGTTTTGAGATTGCTGCCGGAGCGAGGTCTTGAAATCATTGTGGATTTGCCAAAGCTCAGTGATCTCGGCAGTCAGAGCGGACTCATCCTGCGCTGGAGCCTCTGGTTCGTGGAGTCTGGGGTTCTGAGGATAGCGGCGGAAGCTCTGGCCACTGGGGGTTCTGGAAGAACTGGAGTTCTGAATCTGCTCTGTTGTTTCTGACATGGATCTGCCTCACAAGTTCGAATTGATATAGGGAGCAAATTGCACGCCAGTGGGCGCGAGTTGCTCCTACCTATGCAATTTGAAATTGGGAAAATTGCGGCGACTGGTGATCTAAATTGTTCGCAGTCCATTTGGCGACGGGGAAAAACGGAAAAGCATACAGCGGGTTCCGTCCATGATCCGCGAGTTGCCAAATCGCGGCCAGTGTCCCAGTCCTCACCCCATGTGGGACAGGTCGCTTCGTCGCTTTCTCTATTCCCTGCCCGTACTCGGTGGTCAGGCTTTCGAGCATTGTCATCCAGCCAGATGTTCAGGGGGACTGAGCACTCGTTGCGCTCAGCCTCGATAGCGATCAGGCCCGGATCATCCGCAGGTGGATCAGGATTTGTTGCTCTGGGGTTACGGTCTTACTCACAGTTCCTCCCTAGACTTGGTTCAAACGATCCAAAAGTGAGCCGGGAACGGCAGCAGATTTGGCGGCCCGCTGCATCTTCATCCACTCCTGCTGACGGCGGTCGGCTTCCTCGTATTGCTTCATCCGCGCAGCGACAGCCTCAGGGTCAGCCTTCTTGCTGAAATCCAGCTTGGTCTTTTTGTGCTTCGCTTCCTGCTCCAGGTCGTACTCAGTGATGGGCAGGCAATCGAGGCAGTAGTAATAGTCGCCAAGCTTCCGCTGCGGAAGGTTCAGGCAGGGGGGTGCCAGATCGTCATCACTGATGCCATGGCAGAGCCACTCCAGACAACTGAGTTTGTCAGTTCCCTTATCGACACGCTCCTCCATGGGCGTATGGAAATAGACCCAAGCCGTGCGACCCGGATTCCCGGAGGCGCACGTATCGAAGTAGGCAGGGTAGGGTGTGCCGTCAGGCGCAAGCTTGCGTCTGCCGTTCTTGTCTACCTTGAATTTTGGGGAGGGGGGCGCGGGTGTGGGGGAGGGGGCGGCTTCGCCGCCATTCTGGACAGGAAGGGATTCTTGTTTTTGAGTGACAGGCATTGAGTCCAAGACTGGGGTCTGCGGTTTCGGTTTCGGTTTGGACAGGAAAAGAAAGCCCCGCCTTTGGCTGCGAAGCAGCCGACGCAGAAACGGACTTGGATTTCGACTCCGAACCGGAACCGGAACCAGACAAAGACACAGAAGGAGACGTAGAACCTTTGGGGGACAAATTTGTCCGGGCGGGTTTTAGGACAGTTTTGTCCAAACTGCTATTTGATTTCTCAGTAACACTGGAATTTTTGCTATCTTCCCCTAATAGGACAGAATTGTCCGGAGGATCGCCTTTGGATGGGTCATCTACCCGCATGATGGGCACCTGCTTCGCCCCCGGCGTGCTGGTATGGTAGCGATCTGAGGCACGCCCATCTTCCTTAACCATCCAGCCTTTCTTCTTAAGCGCCTTCCGATTTCGCCGAACTGTGCGCTCGTCGAGCTTCGTGTCTCCGGCGATGGTCTCCTCACTCGGCCATGCCTCATCCATGCCGTTTTCACGCATCCACTGCGCCATCCAGACGCGGAGTTGGGAGCCGGGTAATTTGAGGATGCCTTTGCGTCGGCAATCCAGCACCTTGAACGGCGTGCCCCGGAGCATGTCCCGGATTTCCTCGAATGTGGGAGATTTACTCATCCCCAAGCGCCTTCCCGATGGCGACCGACCGCTTGTCTCGCTCTTCCTGTTTCTTCATCACCCCGGAAGCGAACTTGACGGCCTCGGATTTGTTCCAGATCAATTCGTTGGTGGTCTCCTCGGCTTCGATTTCCTTGCGGTTGAGGCGATTGGCTGCGGTCTCGATGCCATAGGAGACGGAACCGAAGTCATAGAGGTTCAACCAGACCATGAACTGGCGGTCGGAGGGGAGCCAGTCAGCCGGGAAGAGGGTAAGCCACAGTTCCTTGAGGGACTCGGTCTCGGCTTTAAGTTGGGCGGTGCGGAGGCGCAAAGCCTCCACGTGCTTGAAGGTATCCATCTATTTGTCCTGTTCTGTGTATTAGCTCATTGGTGATAATGAAACTCATTCCCCGTCACCGCCGAAATCCACGTTGGCGAAGATGCCGAAGACGTGCTCCAGATGCCCACTCAGGAGGCGCAGGGCACGCACTTCCGGTTTAGTCGCCCGGATGTAGGTGTCACCATGCTTCTGGATAACACGCTGCTCTAACTCTTCCGAAAGATTGACGATCTGTTGCAGAAATTCCATTCGATCCTCCATGTACGGTGTCGGCTGCGGCATGGAGTCCGCAGCCAGTCTCACCGATCCGTCCCTTTGCAGTGGTTGCGCTCCCGACCTGCAAAGCTTATGTCTATCAATACTGACTTTTCCGCCGAGTCCACCTGAAAATCCTCTGCCAGACGCCAAAACATCGCTTCTATGTATCGCTCCATCATCTCGACGCCTTCGTACCGCCTACCGAGCTTCCTCGCAGCCAGTGCCGTGGTGCCGCTACCCATGAATGGATCGAGTACCAGATCACCGGGCTCGGTCATCAGCTTGATGAAGAATTCCGGCAGGCCGAGCGGGAACACAGCCGGATGGTCGATGTTCACGCTGGAAGTGGGCATGGTCAGGACATTGGACGGTCGCACAAGGTCGCCGACGATCCTCCGGCTCATGTTCATGCCTGAACCATTAGTCGTGTGGTGAGCACCTTTGTTTTTCCGGCGCTCGTTGTCCTCAGCCCACTTGCTCAACGATTTCGTGCGCACTTCGTTTGGGAAGAACTTGAACTTCTTAGTCTTTGCGAAGTGATAGCAGCGTTCGAAGCCGTCCTTGAGCCTTTTTTTGTTCCCAGTCGGGAACGGGTTCGTCTTGTTCCACATGAACTCTTCCATGAACAGCCATCCCTGCTTACACAATGCCAGTGCCAACTCATACACGTATGTCTGGCGCTCGCCCTTATGCGTGCCCTCTTTGATGTTGAGGACGAACGACCCCGTGGGTGTCAGCACCCGCAAAAGCTCGGCGGAAATTGGCAGGAACCATTCCACGTACTTGTCAGCAGGGATGCCGCCATAGGCTTCTTTGCGTCTTTCTGCGTATGGTGGAGACGTAATGACGAGATCAACGGACTCATCCTCCATCACACGAAGCATGCTGATGGCATCTGCCGTGTAAACCGTGGAGACTAGCTCGCCGCTGGGCTTGGGCTTTTGCAGCGAGGCACCCAGCCTCCTGCCGACGCGGTGCGAGTCGTTCTGACATGCACGGTCACCGCACTCGCAGTCGTCACCGTGAATTGGGTGTGGGTAAATCCGTTCGTTGGGCATCGGTCCCTTCCCTCTCGGCTTGGCAGCGCGGGCAAGTCTCCGGCGTGTCGCAGAGGCAGATGTCGAACAATTCCTCAACACCGAGAGCATCGATTTCGCGCTGCGTCAGGGGAGCAAATTCCTTCGGGTCGAAGTTCGGGTTCCAAGAGTAGTCATCAGCCGGGACGGGCTGACCAAGGTAGCGCGGCGGACAGACGCGCCCCTGAAGATGGGGTGAGTTGCCCCGCAGGTGGACGTACTCGATCACATTCGGGTCGGACTGATTGGGGACTTGCGCTTTGAACGCAAAAGGCTCGTTACAGTGTGGGCAGGTGTATCCGTCTTCCATTTTTCCTCCAAGAGCAGTCTGTTTGTCAGATTAGCTTTGTTCCTTCTCGTTGAGTGCCGCCGACATCATGGCGAAAAACTGTGCCTTGGCAGCTTCCAGTTCCTTGCCCTTGAGTGATGGGTGGAAACGCACGCCGACCAATTCGCCCTGCTCGTCGTAGACAGGAGTGACAGCTTGGAATGGTTTAGGCATTGGTTCCTTTCTTCAACAGCGCCCCCACGATGGCTTTCTTGGCGGCGGCAAGTTCGCGCTCACAGTTGCACAACGCTTTCTCCATCCATGGATACCAGTCGGCGGCGTCTTCGGCCTCGCGGTAACGCGCAGTCTCTGTTTCATAGGTTGCGGCTTTGTGCGCCAACTGCTCGATGTCCTTCATGGACAGGGCGGGGTTGGGTTGCCTTACGGTCTGCTCCGCTACCGTTGGCTGGGGGTATTGTTCGTCGAACCGTTGGCTGTTCTCCAGCGCCCGATTGCGCTGCTTCTCTTTGTACCTCGCCACGAAGACAATCTTGTTGTAGCTCGGATTGTTAGCGCACTCCTTGCAGGTGGGCTCTATGGCGTCCGGGGAAACCATAACAGCGGGGTCATCGCTGCGCTTGCCACAGTACGTGATGGCAGTACCCTGCCTGACCCGATTGCTGACGGCGTGCGTCTTGGCTTTCGCCGTAACGCTGCCCCCGGCTTTGCGGGCGCGGTATGCCGCTTGGCGCTCGGCGGTCGAGTTGTATTGACGTTGAGACATTAGCTTTGCTCCTCTTCCAACTCGATAGCGGCGAGACAGGCTTCGCAGGTCACACCCTCAGTCAGGTCAAGAGGGTCCTCACTCGCCACGATCAAGTCGTAGGGGTCGAGACCACAATACGTCAGGTTGCTGTCTACGTATTCCACGCGGTGTACGTCTCGGTCAGTCACCATTACTTGCCGCCTTTGTTGAAGAGGCTCAGCAACTCTTTTCATCGAATAAGCCTTGGTCAGGATTTCGGAACCGTACTTCTCGTACAGGCGGTCATTGGCGTCGAAACGTTCCTGCGTGCCGGGGAACGTGTTCTCGGACATCTGAAGCATTTCCTTGCGGGATTCCTCGACCACCGTGGTTTGCTTGCTTAGCGCACTTCCTTTTGCTCGTGCCATTAGCGACCTGCTTTCTTAGCCGCAAGGATTTGTTTGTATTCCGCTGGCGTGCCGCCGTCACGAATGAAAGCGATGCGGTCGGCCTGCGCTTTCATGGCGAACCAGATCATGTCGGCGTTCTTGCGACTAGCTTTCCGCGTCCATTCGGCGCGAAGCGCGTCAAATTGTTTCCGAGGCATAGCCATCAAAGCCGCTTCGCGGTCGTCACGGACTACCATTGCTTTCTCGATCATTTTCTCGATTGTCATTACGCCTTTTCTCCTTGTGGGCTGATTGCCCGGTTGTTGTTACGGTTACTTGCAAACTTTGTTGAGGCGCAAACAGGTGGCCTTTCCGTTTCTGGCGTCCACCACGGAGTGCGACAGCGGACGGTAGATTCCGTAAAGCAATCACTTCACGATTCGATTCAGCATTTGTCAGAGCCTCCTCGGTCCTGATTGCATCTGTAAAGACGATAACATTCGTTCCGTGACATACAATAATCACTAAGCATGTCACCATCAAATGAGCGGAACTATTCTTTAGCAAAGGATCACAACCTATGGGGACGCGGGAGGCAGGTGGTCTCACTCGGCGGGAATTGAGCAACTATCCCCGATTAGCAGGGACACAAAGAGAGGTTAAGAGGTTCGATATATGATTTAAGTCTGTCCGACCCGGTTTTGCCGCGTCTTGGACCTCTGGCGCTTTCTGTATTTTTCCTGCGCGACTGCGTGCCCGCAAGGAGCGGGAAACGGACAGTACTTTCTCTTATGCCTGCTCTCCATCGCAAATGGGTTGCCGCAACGGAGGCAGAACTTGTATCTCACTTCGCCCAGCAGTCGGTTTACCGCAATCACCCTGTAATACCATGGGAGTGACGGCCTAGTTTTCACGATGCCGTAGTAGTGCCCTTTTCTTTGCGTCACTGCGAGTGAGAACTCCGTTAGCGTAAATGCCCATCTTAAGTCTGGTTGCTGTGATAATGCGTGCACGGGGAGAGCCATGGCATCCCTTAGTTTCCTCTGCACTGCCACGAAGTCACTCCAGAGAAAAGGAACTCTGGGTCTGTGATATTCCTCATTAATTGAGTACTCCACCGTTTCGTCTAATGGATTCCCATTCTGATTCATAAATGCGGCGAGTTGGTATGGTTCCCTGATCCTAAGCAGGTCAGCAACGAATTCCGAACCCTTGTAGTCCTTACCCGGTGATCGAACGATCTGAGCCGGAAGTGGAGTGTGCTTTCCGTAGGATGTCGAAAATGGCCAGCTACACTGGAAAACCCAGTCATTCTCGCTTTGGGCGACTTCCCACCGAAAAAAAGGCTTTGCTTTGAACCAAATCTCTATGGGAAGTGTTGGTACAAATGGCTTGCGGCTAAGACTCGTCAGGCGTGACATGATTTGTGATTTTTACGTGTATCCACTCTAGGTTATTCTACACCTATCTCGATAAGCGAGATTGGAGGAGAAAACGCTTGGACGAAGCCAAGAACAACAGTGGTCAGCTAGAGCGATTCGTCACCGCCGACGATCTCGCAGCGCATCTGACGGTCACGCGCCGTCAGGTGCTCGAAATGACTCGCCGCGGGCTTATGCCCGCACATCCGTTGGGCGTCGGCGAGCGTCGGAAGGTGTGGCGGTACAAGATCAGCGAAGTGGAAGCCGCCATAGCTTCGGGTGTTCGAAAGCCCGCTTCAGTCACTAAGAACGACAACTTGGCTCGCCGTTCCAGCAACGGTACAATTCCACTCGGCAGTTCCCCTAGCCAACGGAGGAAATCCAATGGCTAAGGGATGGTTTCGTAGGAAGAATGGAAAATTGGGATATTTCTGGTACAACGCATTCGGCAATGAACGCTCGAAGACCTTGGGGTCAGCCACGATGACTGACGAGGAAGGTTGGGTCAAGGTCGGAGAACTTGAATTGGGTAAGCTGGTCGGCAAACCAGACCCGGTCAGCGCCACCTTTGGTGAAGTGCTCGACCATTGGCTGGCTTACGGTAAAACCAAGACGGGAGAGGACAAGGACGACAGCACAAAGCGGACGGAGGAGCGAAACGCTCGCAACTACCTTTCGCATTGGGCTGGCGGTGTGGCTAAGGACATCGAGCCGCTAGAAATACAGCAATGGCTCGACAAACAAAGCTACGGCCTTCGTTCCAAGCTCCGGAGCATGATGAGCGCCGTATACAGGCACGGTCAGAAATGGGGTTTCATTCCTCGTGGTGAGGAATGCAATCCCATGAAGCTCGTCTCCGCTCCCTGCAAATCGGATTTCGAAGCGGTGGAACTGAGCGGCACTGAAGCCGCTGCGGTGATCCACCATATATCCGACCCGCTGGTGAAAGTGCTCGTGATTCTCATTGCTGTCACTGGAATGAGGATCAGCGAGGCACTGGCGCTGACTTGGGATGCCGCCGATTGGATCAAGGGGAAAATCCGTATCCGGCGCAAGTGGAACGGCAAGGGGTACGGCCCCCCGAAATCTAGCATGAGTCGCAAGCCCGTTGAGATGACCAAGGGACTTGCGACTGTGCTGGAGGTCTGGCGGCAAGAAACCATGTTTGCTAAGGACGCTGACTTGCTCTTCCCTTCGTACAGGAAGAAAGGCAATCAGCCTCGCTTTGGCAGCATGATCGTCGAGGACTATATTCGTCCTGCGGCAATCGCTGCCGGGGTACTGGAAAAACGCGACGAAAAGTGTTATTACGATGGTGAGGCGGTAGACCGTTTCGGGTTCCACAACCTGAGACACGGGCTCGCGACTTGGCTTGCTGAGCAGGGAACCGACCCGGCGATCATCCAGCGCATGTTGCGCCACAGCACGCAAGGAAATGACGATGCACTACATCCACGCGAAAGCACGCGAGGCTCAGGAGCAGTACATCGCTGAGTTGGGAATCGTGCCGAGACGGGAGCGGCCGTGCGGGTACAGTGAATTGGCAGTGAACGCGCAAGTACTGTAAAATGAAAGAATGAGCGGGAGTAGCTCAGTGGTAGAGCGCGACCTTGCCAAGGTCGATGTCGCGGGTTCGACCCCCGTCTCCCGCTCCAGTTTTTTGTCCCCAGCCTTGTTTGCGCCAGATGGACATTTTCCGGCCGGAACGCTAACGTATGGAGCAGGGGCGCGGTACCCAAGTGGTAAGGGAGAGGTCTGCAAAACCTTTATGCGTCGGTTCGATTCCGACCCGCGCCTCCAAACTTTTCTGGTAGTTGCCCGACTCCCGAAAGTTGCCTCCGATACCAACCTGCCTTTTGATTGGCCTCGATGAGTAATGGCGCTTCTGATCCATGCCATTTCTAATCAATGCCATTTCTGATCCATGCGTGCGATCTATGCGTCTGAGAAGTGATTCACACGGGGGTCGATACGGCTTCGCTCTGATTTTTCTGTTCGTGTGTTTGTGGTGCCAGCGCTCTGCGGGACAACAGTCCGAGAAGCCTATGCCAGAGGCTCCGAAGGCAGCTGCTGGGGACGAGAAGAACTTCTTCGCCCGCTGGAGGGAGTTCTACCGGCAGGAGTGGTCGGGGACAGCAACTTCGTCGGCGCCCTCGTCGCCGGCACCGGCGCGGCGTGGAGTTCCGTCGCCGCTCGATTCGCCTCCGTTCCCCAATGCAGACTGGTCCTACGGTGGTTCGTCGGTAATTGGGGAGCCGGACACGAACAGCTATCCGCTGATGACGGCGATCAACGGAAACAGGAGCCGGACGAAGGTGTATGGGTGGATTGATCCTTCTCTGAACTTCAGCACCTCAACAAATCGCAATGATCCCGAAGCGAACGATGTCTACTCGAATCGTTTTGAGTTGAACCAACTCGTTCTCTACGTCGAGCGGCTGCCGGATTCGGTGCAGCGCGATCATGTCGACTGGGGCTACCACCTGACGGCTCTGTTCGGCACGGACTATCGCTATACGACAGCGAAGGGATATTGGAATAGCCAGTGGGTGAACAATCATCATCAGTCCGGGTTCGATCCGACGCTGGAATACGTCGACGTTTATGTGCCGCAGGTGGCACAGGGGATGAATCTGCGGTTCGGTCGCTTTATCTCGGTACCGGGGATCGAGGCGCAGTTGGCGCCGAACAACTATATCTTCAGCCATTCTCTGTTGTATGCGATCGATCCTTTCACCGACACTGGCTTGATGGCGACAGTGAAGCTGAACGATCACTGGCTGGTGCAGCTGGGAATTACCGCCGGCCACGACGTGGCGCTGTGGACGCCGGATGCGAAGCCTTCCGGGACGGCCTGCGTCAATTACACGACGACGTCGGTGAACGACAATTTTTACGTCTGCGCCAACGGGATCAACGACGGCAAGTATGCTTACAACAATCTGCAGCAGTACGACGCGACCTGGTATCACAAGTTCTCGAAGACCTGGCACATGGCGACCGAGACCTGGTACATGTATGAGCGCAACGTTCCTGCGCGGGGCGGCCCGATTCAACCGGAAGCCGGAGCTAACCCGGCGTACTGCCTGCCCGGAGAGTTGCGGTGCACCGCTCCGGAATATGCGGCGGTCAATTTCTTGCAGAAGGAGCTTGGCACGCACGACTTTCTTTCATTTCGCAGCGATTTCCTTGACGACAACAAAGGCCAGCGAACCGGTTACGCGACGCGATATTCAGAAGACGCAATTACGTGGTGCCACTGGATCGGCACGACGATTCAGATTCGTCCGGAATTGCGGTTCGAGCGGGCTTGGGACATGAAGGCGTACGACTACGGCCGGCGACAGAATCAGCTGACCGTGGCTAGCGATTTGATCTTTCATTTCTAATTGCGGTTTTTGATTGCCCTTGTAGGAAAATAGATTCATGACCGGAGTACGGATGGACATCTGGTTGTGGGCGGCGAGGTTCTTCAAGACGCGACCACTGGCGAAACGGGCTTGCGAGTTGGGCAGGATCTTATCCAACGGGCAGATAGCAAAGGCCGCGCGCGAAGTCCGGGTGGGAGACCGGTTGCGCATAACTAATGAGGGCGGAGACTTTCAGGTGGAAGTGTTGCTGCTCGGCGAGACGCGCGGCCCGGCCTCGGTGGCGCAGACGCTCTACCGTGAGAGCGATGAGAGCCGGGAGATGCGCCAGAAAGTCGCGGCGGAACGGAAGGCGATGCGCGAGTTCGAGATCCTGCCGGAAGGGCGCCCATCGAAACGCGACAGGCGGCACATCATCCAGTTCCGGGGCCGAGGGTAGATATTGCTCTGTGTCCTCCGTGTCCTCTGTGCTTGATTCAAGGGCATTCACCGTAGAGGACACAGAGAATCTCATTTGAGGGCTTGACTTCCCGTCGGTCTTGCCGCAATATGGCGTTGTACGACATGTCGCCAGAGGTCACAATGGAGTCTTTGCCACTTACCGAGCCGGTGCTGCTCATCCTTCTTAGTCTGGCGGAGCAGCCGCGGCATGGGTATTCCATTCTGAAGGATGTCGAGCAGATGAGCGATGGGCGCGTCGTGCTGAGTACCGGCACGCTCTACGGCGCGCTGCGGCGTCTGCTCGAGGACGAATGGATTGAGCGTATCGAAGAAGAGGACACTTCGCGAGGGCGCCAGGCGTATCGACTGACAACGCGTGGACGCAGGAACCTGCAACTGGAAGTCGGCCGGATGAAACATCTCACGCGTTTGGCGAATCTTAGGATTGCGGTAAAGGAGGCCTGACCGGAATGCTCAGCGTCGGCGTCTATCGGAATCTGCTGCGGTTGTATCCGGCATTTCACCGCAAACAGTTCGGAGAGGAGATGGTGGCGGTATTCGGTGAGATGCAGGCCGAGACGGCCTCGAAGAGCAAGTTCGAGCGCACGGCCTTTTGGATCCGCGAGGCTGCTGGGGTTGTGAGCGGGGCGCTGCAGGAACATTGGCGAGCGCTGGGCGGCGATTCGATCGGGCTGTGGTTTCCACCAAGGAGGTTTACGATGCGCACTGAATTCCGTTTTCCGAAGACAACGGCCGTGCTGATGACGGTCATTCTGGCGGGTGTTGTGGTGGCCATCAAGAAGGGGGAAACGATTTCGTCCTCCTATGTGAATCCTCCGATTGGACCGCTCCCACCGACACACTCCGTTTTGCTGGGGGGCATCTTTCTAACCCTCGCATTTTTCTATGCAGCGGGATTGATCGGGTGGGCGATTCTGTTCGCCATGCGGCGCTCGGGAGTGCACCGACTGGCCGACACTTCTGTCGGATCGAAATAGTCTGAGCTTGCCGCGCTCGTGCGGCGCACACCTTCTTCTTGCGGCGAAGGACTCTTGCCGATAGACTCAGGGGCGCAAATCAGCGCCTTTTCAAATCCATGAGCCTTCGCCAATTTCCTGCTTGCGCCCTTTGTCTGGCATCTTTCCTTACAATCTCTTTCGCCGCTGCGCAGACTCCTGCGGCCACCGCTGCCGTCACTGATTACGTGAAGGCGGAGATGCAGCGCCAGCACATCCCTGGACTGTCTCTTCTTGTGGTGAAGAGCGGCAGGATCATCCGCGCCGAAGGTTTCGGGCTGGCCAACGTGGAATTGCAGGCGCCCGTAAAGGCGGAGACGATCTTCCAGTCGGGATCGGTGGGAAAACAGTTCACGGCGACAGCGGTCATGATGCTGGTGGAAGAGGGCAAGATCGGACTTGACGATCCGCTCACGAAATACTTTGCGGACGCCCCGGCCAGTTGGAAAGAAGTGACCGTGCGCGAGCTGCTCAGTCATACCGCCGGATTTGGCGACTATCCCAAGGATTTCAACGTCCGCAAAGACTGGACGGAAGACGAGGAACTGAAGCTGATCGAGAGCGTTCCTCTGGCCTATCCTCCGGGAACGAGTTGGGCGTACAGCAATTTCGGATACGTCACGCTGGGAATTCTGATTCATCGCGTGACCGGCGAGTTCTATGGTGATTTTCTGCAGCAGAGGATTTTCCAGCCGCTGGGGATGCAGTCGACGCGCATTATCAGCGAAGCGGACATCGTCCCGAATCGCGCGGCGGGCTACCGGTTGGTGAAAGGTGAGTTGAAGAACCAGGAGTGGGTAGCGCCCGTTGTGAATACCACGGCCGACGGCAGCCTGTACTTTTCGATTCTCGATCTGGCGAAGTGGAACGACGCTTTGAACACGGAGAAACTATTGAAGAAGTCGAGCCTTGAGTTGATGTGGACTCCGGTCAAACTGAAGAGCAGGGAGCCGAACAAGGGGCACTACGGGTTTGGCTGGTTCATCGACGAGAGGGCGGGACACAGGTGCATCCACCACGACGGCTCCTGGCAGGGATTCGAAACTGCGATCGACCGCTATGTGGATGATCAGTTGACCGTGGTCGCGCTGGCGAATCTGGCGGACTCGCAACCCGGGAAGATCACGCAACACGTGGCCGAAATGTATCTGGCGGACAAGTAGGGATATTCACCACAGAGGATACAGGGGCAACCGACGTTCTCGGCGGCTTTTCTAGGAAGTGGGCCCTGGCTCGTGCAACTCGAGGTACATCCTCATACCGTACTTTGGGCGTAGGGTGATCAGCGGCTCGGGCTCGACGCGGTGTCCAGGAACCAGCCTCAACTTCCATTTCTGCGCTATCGTCGCCAGCAACAGGACGCCTTCCATTAGAGCGAATGATTCACCGATGCACTGCCGGACTCCGGCTCCGAAAGGAAAATATGTAAGCTTCGTGCGCCGCGATTTGGCTTCAGGGGTGAAACGTTCGGGGTCGAAGCGCAGGGGATCAGGGAAAAAACGTGGGTCGCGATGGGTGATGAACTGGCTCATCAGAACTGTTGTCTTAGCAGGCAGAGAAAAATCGCCGAGTTGAAAATCGGCGCGCGCGTAGCGGCCCATGGCCCACGCCGGCGGGTAGAGCCGCATGGACTCTGCCAGTACCATTTCCACATAACGCAGGCGGGGAACGTCGTCGAACGTTGGCAAACGGCCTTGCAGTTCGCGGTCAATTTCCTCGTGAAAGCGGCGTTCGCACTCGGGATTTTGCGAGAGCAGATACCACGTCCAGGAAAGCGCGTTGGCTACAGTCTCATAGCCAGCCAGGAAAATGGTGATGACCTGGTCGCGGAGGGACCGCTCGGAAGCGGGCGATTGATCCGGCGAAGCGGCGAGCATCATATCGAGCAGGCTGCCGCCGTGGGGACCGCGCTGCCGGTGCGCCGCGATCATGCGGTAAACGACTGCATCGATACGCTTGCGCGCCCTAACGAATGCCGCGAGGCCGGGTGGCCGCAGGTGGACCAGCCATTCGGCGGCCGGCAACATCACTAGAAAATTGTAGAGGCCCATGATGCGGTTGATGGCGCTGGCCAGTTCGTTCACTTCATCGCCCGCTTCCTCCGCGAGATCAGTGGCAAACAGCGTTTGCGCGACCACGTTGAGCGTGAGGTGCATCATGTCGATGGCAATGTCGCGCTGCTCGCCGGGGCGCCAGCGGTCGCGCACGCGGACCGCTTCCTGAACCATGGTTCCGGCGTATTCCGGAATGCGTTGGCGATGGAACGCGGGCTGTGCGACCTGCCGCTGGGTGCGATGCTGGGCGCCTTCGGCGGTGATCATTCCCTCGCCCAGTAGCATTTTCGTGCGCTGTACGGTGCGTTCTTTGATGAAGTTGTCGTTCTGAACGACGAGGATCTCTCGAATGTAATCGGGGTGATTTAGAAAGACGATGTGATGCCATCCGATTTTGTAGTGGACGATGTCGCCGTATTTGTCGGCCAGGTGCTGGAAGAGCAGGATCGGGTTGGCGGGGCGCAACTTGCGGAGGGCGAACCAGAGGAGATTCCTCTCGAGGCCGGGCGGGTAGCGATACGCGGCTGGGCCGGACACGTTGTGCTTGGGTACGCTGTTCCGGGCTGCAGTCGCCATCTTGCTAGTTTACTTCGTGGACTCGATTTGTCGGAGGAAGAGACGCAGATTAAGGGATTCCAGTTTCCTGCGAATACCGAATCAGTCGGAAATTTGACGGGCGAGGGGGCGCCAAGGGCAGAGACCCCGCTGAGCTTCGCTCAGCGGACAGCCGAGGCGGCTGTCCCCACATATTCGCTCTAGCGTTTTGCTGCTTCCGACTTCTGAAGTACGTCCAGTTCCGCTAAAACTTCCGCGCTGTGCTTTAGGGGATCGACACTGGTATAGGCTTTCGCGATCTTGCCAGCGGGGTCGATAAGAAATGTATGCCTTGCTGCAAACTTCACCACGCCGAGATTCGTGAGCGATCCGTAGGAGTCGGTTACTTTGTGATCCGTATCGGCGAGCAGTTTGAAGTTCAGACCTTCCTTGGTGCAGAACTTCTTGTGCGAGTCCACGCTGTCGAGGCTCACGCCCAGCACGACGGCATTTTTCTCGGCGTACTTCGGCTGATCAACTTGAAAGTTGTGCGCTTCGCGGGAGCAGCCTGGCGTCTGGTCCTTGGGATAGAAATAAAGGATGACCCATTTTCCGAGGTAGTCCTTCAGGCTGACGGACGAGCCGTCCTGTGCCGGCAGCGTAAACTCAGGGGCGCTGCTGCCCTCGGGGGGCGCGGCCGAATGAGACAACAGGCGGGGAACGAGTACGATCAGGACTAGCACAACCGCCAACAGCAGAACGATGCGCAACATGGAATCCTCCGCGGTGACTTCAAAATACCGGCGCTAAGCGAACTCCAATCCGATCTTCTTCGCGGCGCGATCCAAACTGACGATGCGAAAACTGCGAACCTGCCCCGCCCTTACTGGTTCTGCTTTCGGAGGCCCGCCCGATCCGCTCTTCCAGCGCGCCTGCAGCATCGAACTGAGCGACGACAGATCCGCTTTCGATTCTTTCGGAACCTCCGTTTTCGCGGGTGCCGCTGCGGTGACCTTGCAGGTAGCATGGATGCCTTCGCCTAGTTCTACCTTCGCCTGGCCGGCGGACTCGTCCATCAGACGGCCCGTGACTACATCACCTTCGTTGTGCTCGGCGATGTATTCGTCCAAGCCAGTGGGAACAAGTTGCTTCATGCCCAACCGCATCTGACGCTTCTCGAGATCGATGGCGAGAACCTGCGCTTTTACGGTCTGCCCGACGCGCAGGACGTCCTGCGGCTGGTTGATACGTTTTTCGGCGCTGATGTCGCTGACATGAACCATGCCCTCGATGCCTTCCGACAATTGCACAAAGGCGCCGAACTTGGTGAGGTTGGTGACCGGTCCTTCGACTGCCGAGCCGACCTGAAAGCGCTGCGAGATGTCCGCCCAGGGATCGCCCAGTGCTTGCTTAAGCCCCAGTGAGAGGCGGCGTTCGCCGGCGTTGACCTGCAGGATAACGACCTCGACGGTCTCGCCCGGCTTCACCACGTCGCTGGCTTTGCGGATTTTGCCCTTCGACCACGACATCTCGGAAATATGAATCAGGCCCTCGATACCGGGCTCGAGCTCCACGAAAGCGCCAAACTCCATGAGGCGGGTGACGGTGCCGCGCACGCGATCGCCGGCCGTGAATTTTGCGGCTACAGCGTCCCAGGGATGCGGTTGCAGTTGCTTGAGGCCAACGGAGATGCGCTTCTTCTCGGATTCAGCTCCGACCTTGAGTACTTTCACTTCGACTGATTGCCCCACCGACAGAACGTCCGCAGGCTTGTTGACGCGGCCCCATGCGATGTCGCTCACATGGAGCAGGGCGTCCACTCCGCCGAGGTCGACGAAGGCGCCGTAATCGGTAAGGCTGCGCACGGTGCCGCTCACGGTTTCGCCTTCCTTGATTTGCGAATAGAACTTACTTTTGGCGGAACGTTCCTCTTCTTCCGCGACCGCACGGCGGTCGACTACGACGTCTTCATCGGTTACGTCGAGTTTGATGATGCGGCAGCGGACTTCCTGCCCGACCAACTTCTCCATTTCAGCGGCTTCTCGAACGCCACTGCGGGATGCGGGCATGAACGCCCGCACGCCCACGTCGACGCTGAAGCCACCTTTGATCACGCCGGTCACCGTGCCCAAGACGGTCGTCTTGTCGGCGAAGGCTTTTTCCAAGGCGGACCAATCCATGGGCCGCTCGACTTTGAAGCGCGACAGCTCGTAGTAGCCATCCAGATCGCGGCCCTTGACCGTAACCAGGCACTTGTCGCCGGGCTTCAGGGTCTCGCCTTGCAGCGCGGTCAGCGGCAGGATTCCTTCGGACTTGTATCCGATGTCGAAGAACACCGACTCGGCGTTGACGGCGATCACCGTGGCTTGTAGCTGCTTGCTGCCTTCGGTCTTGCGGGAATGGCTCTTCGTGTACTGAGAAAGGATGTCGCCGAACGACTCAGTGCTCTCGATGGCAGGTTGGGTTTCTGGAGTTTCTGGATTGGACATGAACGGTTACGGCCCTCGTCGCGGGATAGGATTTCATAGGATACCACTGCGGGCGGGAGTACGCGCGGCAGTCTCGAGTCCCTGACCGCTGCAATCGTTCGGCAGTGGTTCCGCACGCCGGCGTGGCGCCAGCGCTACTTGGAATGCGGGGCCCACTGCGGATCGTCTTCGGGTTGAACAATCTGGCCGTCGCGCATGTGGATGATGCGGTCGCCATACTCCGCGGCCGCGGGATTGTGAGTGATCATCAGCACGGTCTGCCCCAGTTCCTGATTGGACTTGCGCAGCATGCTGAGAACGATTTCAGAGTTCTTGGAATCGAGGTTGCCGGTGGGTTCGTCGGCCAGCACGACCGCGGGCTTGTTGATGAGAGCGCGCGCCAGAGCGACGCGTTGCTGCTCGCCGCCGGAAAGCTCGGAAGGGCGATGTCCCAGGCGCTTGGTCAGACCGAGGAGGTCGGTGATGCGATTGAAGTGGGCGGGATCTCCGTCGCCGTTGCCGGAAATCTCCCGGGCGATCGCGATGTTGGAGCGGGCATCGAGAGTCGGCAGCAGGTTGAACTTCTGGAACACGAAACCAATCTTGCGCTTGCGCATGCGGGTTCGATCCGCGTCGGAGAGTGTGGCGAGATCTTCGCCGTCGAGCACCACGCTGCCGCCGTCGGCGCGCGTCAGTCCACCCAGTAAATAGAAGAGGGTCGACTTTCCGCTGCCCGAGGGGCCCACCACGCTGACGAACTCGCCCTTCTGCACGCTGAAGGAAATGCCGCGCAGCGCCTCGACCTCAATTTTGCCCACGTGATAGGTCTTGCGCAGGTTTTTCGCTTCGATGAATGCTTCGGCCATGCCTGTTAAGAATCTTACACGAAGGCTCGTGCCGAGTGCGGGTACGCGCTGTGTCACTCCACAAACTTTACGGGAGACAGACCTTAGGCGGCGCCGATCTGGCGCGTAATCTGCGGAGGCCGCGGCTGCTGCAGGCGCTTGGGCCCACGCTTGCGCACCAGCAGAAGACGGACGCGCTCCAGAAGATCAACGGGCGCATACATCCCCTTGGTGAGGAACACGTCCGCCTGCGAGTCGTGGTCGTAGATGCGGATCTTACTGGAGATGAGGATGGCGGGCGTATGCGGCGACAAGTCCTTGATCCTGGCAATGAGTTGCGGCCCGTCGAGGCCGGGCATCGCCATGTCGGCGATCACCAAGTCGACTCCGCCTTGCGTGAAGCGCGCCAGCGCTTCTTCTCCGCGGGAAAAACTCGCCACGCGGTAGCCGCGGGTTTCCAGCATGATTTTGCGGTGGGACAGAGACTGTTCGTTGTCGTCTACACACAGAATCGTGCGCTTAGGTTTCATCAGCCTTCCGCAATCTGTCGCGCGACGCCGCACCGGCGGGCCGCAACACCAACAGAGGCTTTTCTCGATATGAAGAATGTCAGAGCGAGATGAATGCTAACGGGAAGAGCGCTCACTGTAAAGTAGCGTCGATGCCAATGGGACTTTTTGGCTATTGATTTTTTTTCGAGTGAGTGCGCTGCTGTGTTTTCCGCAGCTTGCGCAACCTAAGCTAGAGGAAGACTTCGGCGCGCATAACTTCGATGGCGTTGCCTCCGACACGCACGTTAACTATCCGGTTATCGCGGTTCTGCTTTTGTTGAGAAGCGCGCACAAAGATCCGGCTCGGCCGTTGCATCTCAATGCCCTGCTCGATGAGGACGCGCTCCTCGGGCTTGGCCACTCCGTGCGCCACCGCCCACGCCGCCGTGCAGCCGGCTGCGGAGCCCGTGGCCGGATCTTCGCCGTTGTAGAACAGCATGCGAGCATGCAAGCGGGCCGCCGGATCGACGGTTTCACGGGTAACAAAGTAGAAGAATTTTCCGCCAGTCTTCGCCATGTAGTCGTCGGCACGACTGAGGTCGACACGCAGTTTCTGGATTCCGGGAAGGGATTTCAGCGGAACCACCGTGTAGGGTATTCCCGTCGACACGGTCTCGATGGGGAGCGACGCATCGAAATCGTCGACGCGCAATCCAATCGCACGAGCAACTGCTTCGCGGTCATGCTGTATCCCAAAGACGGGATCGATCTGGGTCATCTCGCCGAACACCGGCTGGCCCGCGGTCTCTTCAAATCGAACCGGAACCTTTCCCACATTCAGTTCGAGAGTAATCTCCTTCGATCCGGAATCCCCGCGCAAGGCAAAAGCTGTCCCCAGGGTGGGATGGCCCGCGAATGGCAATTCTTCCTGCACGGTGAAGATTCGCACGCGCACACCACGCTGACGCTCGATCTCGGCATCGCGCGGACAGATGAAAGTCGTCTCCGAGAGATTCATTTCTTTCGCGATCAGCTGCATCTCGGCATCGCTCACTCCGCGAGCGTCAAAGAATACGGCGAGGGAGTTTCCCTCCAGTGCCTTGGAAGAAAATACGTCCCATTGCGCCATGGCCAACCGCCGCGCCTTACTCATGAAGATCCCCTAGGACGGGTGAAATGTGGTGCCCAGAGAAGGGATGCGGGCGATTCCACGGCGATGCACAAAAGATGTGTGGACATTGAGGGTCGGCGCTGCGGTCGTTTGACACTGGAAGTCGGCGCTTCTATCCTAGAAATATGTTTTCTCGTCTCCACCGCCTGTGCCGTGGGTTGTTGTTGCCCGGCGCCGGCGCGTGGGTAAGGGATCAGCGAGATTCTTCCCAGCCCACCCGCTGAAGCGGGTGGGTTTCATTTTCATCCGCTTTTTACCGAGTCTGGAAAGCCGGAGCGGGCAGACTTCGAATCTTGAGCTACTTGAATTCACCAAGGAGATGACTATGACGACCGCGACCGAAACTTACAGCGTTCCCCGGATTAACGATACGGCCCCTGATTTCACTGCTGAAACCACGCAAGGGACGATCCATTTCCATGACTGGATCGGCAACGGCTGGGCGATTTTGTTCTCGCATCCCAAGGACTTCACACCGGTCTGCACCACCGAACTCGGCTACATGGCGAAACTGCAGCCGGAATTTGCCAAGCGCAACACCAAGATCATCGGCCTGAGCGTCGATCCCGTCACCAACCACAGCAAATGGGCGGCCGACATCGAAGAAACCCAGGGCGCGAAAGTGAATTACCCGATGATCGGCGACCCGCAACTCAAGATCGCCAAGCTATACGGCATGCTGCCAGCCGAGGCCGGCGAAACTTGCGAAGGCCGCACTCCCGCCGACAACGCCACTGTGCGCACCGTTTTCGTCGTCGGCCCCGACAAGAAGGTCAAGTTGCAGATCAGCTATCCGATGACCACCGGACGCAACTTCGACGAGATTCTGCGCGTCATCGATTCCATGCAACTCACGGCGAAACACAAAGTGGCAACGCCGGTGAACTGGAAACCGGGGGAGGACGTGATCCTTACGGCCGCGGTTTCAAACGAAGAGGCGCAGGAGAAGTTTCCCGGCTTCAAGACCATTAAGCCGTATCTGAGAACTGCAGCTCAACCCAAGTAGCAGGGGGCAAGGCGCGCGTAAGAGAGTGGGCCACGGATCAACGGATTCTGGTGGATCGGAGAAGAAGTCGCGCTCATCCACAGCGGTCTGACGGTCCGTGGCTTTTGCTCGTAGTGGCACGGAAGCGCATGCGGTCCGGTGATCGTCCCGGTCTTCGAAGGCGACTGTATGCGTGGACCCCGAGCAGATCCAAGGGGTTGGGAGGGCCGGGGAGCGAACATTTTGGCCGGGGTTGGCCGGGTTTACCGGCTATCGAGGACGCGATCGTGCGCGCAGTTCTCGTGTCACACTTCCACGCCGTTGTAGCCTCCATACTTCCTTGAGAAATCAGGACAAAAACCAATGTACTTCTGTGTTTTCCCTAAAAAACAGGGCAAAAACCGATGAACTTCCGTGTTTTGACACTTGCAAAATGAACTGCCAAGATCAGTACGACTGTTATTCGGCTATCTCCCTAGTCGGGCATTTCGATTAGGCTCTTGGCCGTTACCGACAGTTCTGAGGCGTCGACGAAAGTCGATGGCCCAAGATTCTCAGTAATGGTAAGCCTCTCGCGACGGATGTGATTCCGACGTGGGCCGCAGCCCCGGGATACAAGGTTGCGGGATTACGCGGTGCCCGACAAATTGGATCGAACTCACTCTTTCGCTGACCCGGCGGCGATTCGGGGGAGCTTCGATGGTTCTGACTAACGCACTCTCTACCCTTCAGCAACATCCCTACCTGACTGCCACGACAATCCTCAGCACGGTTACGGCGTTATCGAACCAGCGCGCAATGAGGAAGGTGAGGAGAGGCTTAGAGAATTGGTTGGACGAAATTTGCAGAATCTACTCAGGCGTTTGGGACGTGCTAGTCCGCTGCCATGAGACGACCTGTCGAGGACTAGCAATAATGGCTCAAAACAGGCGCGACTACAAGAATAGCTTACGAGTGACTACGATCTCTGTTGGCCTCTCAAAACGACGTCCTCCGAGTTGACTTCCTCCCGGGGAGGGGAGGAAGAGCTGGGGCGTTATCAGCCCATCTCGCAGCGAGAGGCTGTTCCTTACGAGCCGGCGACTACGTTAAGGTAAAGTTCCCCGACGCTATGGGCGCGGAGCGTTCTCGTGCGACCCGCGCAGTAGCAGCCGGAGTAATTTGGTCACTTGATGCTAGAATGCAGCGTTCGAAGGAGAACGCATGCGCACTAAGTCGGTCTCTGACCTGGTCACGGCAGTCGATCGACGCCTAAAGCGCGAGGGCGCATCTCCTGGCAGAAAAGCACTCACGCGACTTTTCGAGATAGTCTACTTTACAAGCCTCAAGACCGAAGAAGGTCGCCCAGTCCAAGTTCGCTTAGCCTTAGTCGACCCCTCCAACCCCGATCCAGATCGCCCGCCGCATCCACGACCAGATCGATGGAAGATAATGAAGCTTGCCCACCCAATAACCCTAACCGTATCAAATTTAGTAAAACTCTCTAAAGCCGCTGATCCTTGGAGTTCTTGTCTGGCAGTATACTACGATTCTTCGGGTGAGCCGTTCATTTGGGGGTTGGTCGACCAAGTTGTCCATTTCAATACATACCTAGTGCATGAGAAGCCTCATGCCTATGCTCCCCCTGGCGTATTTCAGTTGATCGCGCTTGGCACGGCAGACCTGTCCGTATATAGAGAGCACGAGTTTATTGCGAGGCTGGCACAGGACACTCTGTCGCAGAAACAGAGTGACGTCTTTTGGGCTGGTCCGATTTCCGATCGTCTTGACAAAGGAATCTCGCCGTATATCACTGCAGTGTGGGACCAAATCCTTCGAAGAGAGAAAGCCTCGTACGTACGAGAGAAGGTCCAGGAGCTTCGAAATTCCGACGACTGGGATTCTTCAATTGCAGAGACGTGGATCGGAACGATATGCCGCATTCTGATTAGTATCCAACGGTATCGCCACGGTGGGGCGCTGCTCGTCGCCAATTCGAAAGCAGATCTGGCGATCAAGTACCGAATCAACTATCCGCGTCTTCGAATGGCGCTAGCCCGTCTGTGGGCAGCGAGATTGCGGGAGTGGATCGCAGAGGCAGAGCTTGAGCCGGTGCTGGATGACCCGGAGGAGGACTTGATGCCAATCGGTCTTTACTTAGACAGGGTAGTAGCTAGTGATGAGAAAGACGATTTTGAAGATGAGGTCACCGGATGCGTTAGGTTCATCTCTTCTCTCTCTTGTGTTGATGGACTTATACTCGCCACTCCCGATCTGGTGATTAGAGGCTTTGGTGTCGAGATTAGAACAAAGAAGGAGATTGACACAGTCTACTTAGTTCCCGGCCCCAAAGTGCATTCAAGCAGCCTGAAAAAAGTTGACCCAAACCATTACGGCACACGTCACCGCTCCATGATGAGGTACTGTTTCGCTCATCCTGCCAGCTTCGGCTTTGTAATCTCGCAGGATGGGGACATCCGTGTAATGACTCGGGTCCAAGGAAAACTCGTTATGTGGGAGAATTTGAAGGTTTTGGATTTTATCCAGAGCTACAAATCCTTACCAAAACCATCGAGTACGAAGAAGGGCAAGAAGAAACAAACTACTGATGCCCCTTCGCCGCCGCCTCCAGCAGCTTGAGCCGGGTGCCCCATCCTTCCGCGTTGTTTGCGGAAGGGTGGGAGGCAGACTACCGGCAGTGACGCCTTCCACCTGCGAGTGTTGCCGATGATCCGAAAACTGAGGCCTCCGTTTATACTCGTCCCGACTCGGCTTTGGCAGCAGCGACTCCCACCCTTGCCGCAAAGAACGCGGCAAGGATGGGGCACCCTCAGATGAAATGGTGCAAACGATGGCCAAGTCTGGTCTTGGGAAGCGCATGCGGTCCGGTGATCGTCCCGGTCTTCAAAACCGGCGGGTGGCGGGCAATCCCGTCACCGGTGGGTTCGACCCCCACTCGCTTCCGCCATCCAGATACGCAGGTCAACGCGTAACGTATTACTGTCCTCGGTACGTCCTTTTTCCCACATGCATAACACCTCCGATACCTGCCGCTGAACTGCGCTTCAACGTATGCTCCAGTCATCCCTCACCTGGAGTAAACCGATGGACTCCCCACAGCGGTCAGAACGACGAGACGTTCGCTTCCCTTTACACTTGCCAGTCCTTGTCAGGATGGCCCAACGCAAGGAAATGCGCGCTCGATCTGAGAACATCAGCCTGGGTGGCATTCTGCTGTCGAGCTCTTTTCTGATCCCGGTGGGCTCTGCGGTAGAGGTCTCGATTGGAGTTGAGCACTTACCCGATCCAGGCATTTTGCTGAGCGCTCGCGGGAAGGTTCTTCGGGTTAAGCCGATGGACACTGGCGATTTCGCGGTCGCGATCCAGTTGGATGGAGCGTTCCACCTTCCGCTCTCTAAAACCGAGTTAGGAGGGCCTTCTCGAGAAGAGCAAACGCCCTCCCCCGAGGCACGGCGGGCTGCAGCGGCCTCATTTAGTGGGGGGAACTTTGTGCCTGCCTGGCACACCGAGACCTAGCCGGCGTCGTCTCCGGCTCAGTTCGGGGTTGAGTTGAAAAGGGTACGCGTCTTCCACGTACCCTACCCCCTCCTGGACCACGTCCTCGCCGGATGAATAATGGGGGAAGGCCCACCCGGCGGGAGCGGAGTTAGAGCGCCCCGAATCATACAGGAAACCCTGCCACGGTCTGCCACCTAATCGGTGCATACGCATAGCACTCTAGTGCCATTCACCACTCCTACGGCAGCATCTATGCTTGTTCTTGAGCAGCACTTGGGGGAGGGCTGATCAACATACGTCCCAAGACTCATACTGAGTCTGGGGCGTTTTGTTTTGCCCGTGGAAGCCGGCAATCATGGCTTTGGATCACCACAGATGCGTCTGCGTTGCAGGTTCCGGCACTTCCCGTGCACATTCGAGCGTGTCGTTTTCCGGTTTGTTGACCAGGGAACTGACTGGGTACCGGCTCATGAACTCGGCGTCGAAAGGCACCAGCAGTTCCGCCAGTCGCTCCGCCTCTGCCGCAGGCGCGGTCAGCCAGATGTCATAGTGCCGGCTGGGAAGGATCACGGGCATGCGGTCATGCACCCCGTCGAGCAATTCGTTGGGAGCGGTCGTCAGGATCGAGCAGGACTGAAGCATCGGGTCGCCCGGTGACTTCCACCGGTCCCAGACTCCGGCAAAGGCGAACAGCGAATTGTCTTTCATGCCGAAGTGAAATGGATGTCGCTGCTTGCCCTCTTTCTTCCACTCATAAAAGCCGTCGGCAGGTATCAGGCAGCGGCGGGTGCGGAACGACTCCCGGAAAGCAGGCTTTTCCAGCACAGTTTCGCTGCGGCCGTTGATGAGTTGGTTGCCAATCTTGATGTCGGTGGCCCACGAGGGCACCAGGCCCCACCTCATCATCGAGAGGATTCTGCTCGATCCGGCTTGCCGAACCGTCGCGACTGGCTGAGTGGGCGCGATGTTGTAGCGGGGGCCCCAGTCTTCTTCTTGCGATTCTTGCGAGGCGCTTTCGAAGTACTCTTCGACCACCTGTTTTCGCCGCGAAAGTCGATAGCGTCCGCACATGAGGAGATTATGGCAGCGCTACACCGGAGCCGCAAATCAGTTGGGAATGGTTTCTTGATCGGGTCCCTTTTGCAGGTGCAACGGTGCTGCCAAAGGGCGCATCCGTTTCGGGGAACCGCGCAGCAATAGGCGGTCTGGCACGGTATACTCGCCTTCGAACTCATGGCCAACATTCTCTATGGAGTCAACGGCGAAGGGGCGGGACATTCCACTCGAGCCAGGGAGGTGCTGTCGCATCTTGTCGCTCAAGGACACGTTGTCCACGTTGCCTCGTTTGACCGCGGCCTGCAAAATCTCAAGGGGCAATTCGACGTCACGGATATATACGGCTTCCGCTTCGCCTACCTCAACAATCGGGTTCGCTACAAACGCACCATCGCCAAGAATCTGATTACGGTTCCGCAAGCGGCGAGGAGCCTCTCGCAATTGAAGGATCTGGTCGACGAATGGAAAACTGACCTCGTCATTACCGACTTCGAGCCGCTCAGCTGTCATATAGGGCACAGGAAACATCTTCCGATAATTTCCATCGATAACCAGCACTGCCTCACGAATGCTGTGGTTTCGTATCCGAAGCAATATCGGCGCGACGCAGCAGCGGCTAAGCTCGTGACCCGCCTCATGACACCGCGCGCCAACGCCTACCTGGTTATTTCGTTCTTCAGCGCGCCGATTCGCAAGCGTAATACATTCCTGTTTCCTCCCCTGCTACGGCAGGAAATCCTCGACGCTACTCCTACACAGGGCGAGCACGTGCTGGTTTATGTGACGTCACCCGCGCCGGCTCTGGCGAAACTGTTGAGTTCGGTCCGGTGCCGATTCATTGCTTACGGTTTCGGGCGGGAAGGGCAGGACGGCAACATCCTCTATAAGAAACCGTCGCTGGATGGCTTCTTCGCGGACCTGACCAGCACTCGCGCCGTCGTGGCCAACTCTGGATTTTCGCTGGTCACCGAGGCTCTGCACCTGGGCAAGCCTTATCTGGCGGTCCCGGTAAGCCACCAGTTCGAGCAGATCTTCAACGCGTACTGGCTCGAAAAATCCGGGTACGGAGCCTACTGGGAAGAATTGAACAAAGAGCGAGTCGAGGCTTTCCTCTACAATCTGCCGCACTATCGCGAGGCGCTGGCGCAATATCCGCGCCAGGGGAATGGAGCCCTGCTCGAGAAGCTGGATTCACTGATCGCCCGCTATGCCGCCGTTTAGGCCTGCTGAACCCTGTACGAACGTAACCTCCGACGGCGTCGCCCCCGGCGATACCATGCTCGGAGCACACCTGCGCTCCGCGGCGTTGCTACCGGAGGTCTCTCTGTGCCGACACGGCGCGTTTTTGTTTTGCTCGCGGCTAGTACGTTGCTGTGCGCCTTAACGGTCTACGGGCAGGACTCGCAATCTCTCGGAGATGTGGCTCGCCGGACGCGTCAGCAAAAGCAGCAGAAGGACGCACAACCCGCCAAGCCACTCCACGTGATCACCAACGACGAGATTCCCTCGCACGTGGGATCGACTGTAACATCGGCACGCGGCCCTCAGACAGACGCCGAGCGTGGTGACCTGCCGAACTCCGGCGACCGGGACGCTCGGGCAGAACAGTTGAGATCTCGAATTGAGGCTGAGAAAAGGGCCATCGCTAGATTGGAAGCCGAGGTCGCGCATCTCACCGAGTCCATCCACTATGCCGGTAGAAATTGCGTTGCCAACTGCGTGCAGAGGAACGAACGCCAGAGGGAGAAGCAGGATCAAGTGGAATCCATGAGGGCGCAAGTGGAAGAGCAGAAAAAACAGCTGGAAAGAATGCAGGAATCGGCGCGCAAACAAGGCTTTGGTAGTTCCGTCTACGAACCGTAGCGCGAGCTGATTCCGAAAAACACACGCCGCCGCTGCCCGTCAAAGCACATGAAATACGGACTCCGAACAGCGGCATTTTCCTGAGAGCTGACCTTACTTTTTCTTCGCCGGGTATGGATTCGAATACTTCAACACCGTCGACAGGTCGATGCCGCGAATGATGCTGTCGGAGTGATAGAACAGTCCCCACGAATCGATGGTTGAGTTGTCCGGGAAAATACAGGCTTCGAGAATCTGGTCGATGCCGCTGGTCGCCACCCAGCCTCCGCCGGCAAGATCAGTAGCGCCAATCTCGGCGCCGCCCAGTTGCGTGCAGTAGAACGAGGCCGGATTGCCGTGGCCCTGGCCGTTCCAGGGCACCTGCGCGTAATAGGCGAGCGCAGCCAGAGTCGGCTTGGTTGTGAACAAAGTGTCCAGCGAAAGGTGAATGCGCGATCCGTCCGAGGCCAGCGTGTACTGGCAGAAGGGCTCGACGCCCGCAAGTGGCAGCCAGTTTTGCTGAGAATTGTTCGTGCCGTACACGGCGTAACGAACCTCGACCAATCCACCCGTCGACGTGCAATAAGCTTATTCCGGGCCGACCTTCGTCGGCTTCGTGGTCTTCTTGGTCTGTGCGACGGCGTTGACCGCAGCCCCGGACAGCACCAAAATCATGACGAACCTTGCGACATTTCGAGCAACGCACATACGGCCCCCCTCTTCTCTTCTATTCCTTCTGACTGATCAGCCTGATCAGCCGCGAAGGTCTATCACGGTGGCAGGCCTTGGCCGACATGTTCTTCAGGCGATCGCTCCAAAACCGGCCTGTCGAAGGCCTGTTGCCCGCAGGGTAGTGACTAAGGGACACGTCGCAATCCGGTGCGACCGGTCCGGAGGAGTCTTGTCGGAGAAAATTTCACGGGCCCACGATTTTCACATTCCCCAAAACTGCCCGGTCATGCGAAATTAGTTCATGTCTTTAGTCGTCCGCCCTTCGCCTATTCATTCCGTTGGTGTCTACACTTCGAAGCCCATCCGTAAGGGCACTCGCGTGGTCGAGTATGCGGGTGAGCGAATTACGATCGAAGAAGCCGACCGCCGTTACGACGGCGTCTCCCGCACGTATCTCTATGGACTCGATGACGGAAAGACCGTAATCGACGGCCACGGCCTGGGCGCCTATCTGAACCACTCCTGCGATCCGAACTGCGAAGTCGACGAGATCAAGGGGCGGGTCTGGCTCTTCGCGATTCGCGACATCGCCGCCGGTGAAGAGCTTGTGTGGGACTACAACCTCTACGACGACGAAGACCCCGCTCCGTGCCATTGCGGTTCCCGCAAATGTCGCGGGACGATGTATTCCCGGGAGTGGATGTCTAAGATGCGCCGCAAAGAAGCGCGCAGGAAACAAAAATCCGCAGCGCCGCAGAAGAGTACCCCCGCCCGGAGGACGAAGCCGAGCCCCGAAGCCGCAGCTTAGTCGCCAGACCGACGTCGGTCGCCGCATTCCAATGCCGTGGATATGCGCCAGAGCGACTTCTAGCCGGTCGCGCGCCTCAGGCGCTCCGTTAATTGGCGGATGTAGTCGATGAGTTCCGGTGGTTCGTGCACCTCGAAGCCGACGCCGAGCAGCGACAGGTGGATGGTAATTCCCTCCAGTGAATGAGATCCCGTGCGGAGCATGCAGGAGCTGTCGTCGATGGCCTCCAGCACTCCAGCCGACGGAGGAATGCGCTTCGCGACCGCATCGACCGGTGCGTCCAGGGTCACCCGGGCCTGATAGGGATACGGCACCTGTGACAGCGACTTCGAAACAAAGGCGGCAAAGTCTCCCTCAGGCGGCCTGCGCGGCTTGAAGCGCGTTGAGGTCTTCAGCTTGCCTTCGATGCGATCCACCCGGAAGGTTCGCCAGTCTTTGCGAACCAGATCCCACGCCACGAGATACCAGCGATAACCGGTATGCACGAGGCGGTGAGGTTCCACGGTGCGGGCGCTGGGTGCGCCGGTGCGGTTGTGATAACTGAATCGAATTCCTTCCTGATCGCGGCAGGCGCCCGCGATGGCGGTCAGACGTTCCGCATCCACGGTTGGACCTCGGCTGGCTGAATCTCGACCGCCCAGGGGCACGATGAACGCGTGCAGGGCGGCGACGCGAGGGCGCAATCGCGGTGGCAGCACCTGCTCGAGTTTCATCAGCGCGCGCATCGAGGCCTCTTCGATGCCGGTGACGCTGCTGGCGGAGGTTCGCAGCCCAAGTGCAACCGCGACCGCTTCGTCATCGTCAAGCAGCAGCGGAGGCAAGGTTGCTCCAGCACCCAGCTGGTAGCCGCCCGCCGTTCCTGAGGTGGAATGCACGGGATATCCCAGGCTGCGCAGGCGATCGACATCGCGACGGAGGGTGCGCGCAGTGACGTCCAGCCGATCGGAAAGATCCGCTCCGGACCAATAGCGCTGTACTTGAAAAAGGGACAGCAGGCGGAGTAAGCGGGCTGAGGTCTGCAGCATGATTTTGGGCCGGCAGTATTGTGCCACGGATCGAGGACTGAATCTGTCCTCCATTGCTGATACGGTTCCGCTGTCGATTTAGACGGGTCGTCCAGGTAAATCGCATAACAGGAGAAGAATATGAAGCTGACGGATCTATTGCTCGCGGAACTGGAACGGGAAGCTGCTGGAACGCGCAGCGCGCTGGCGCGTGTGCCCGAAGGGCATAACGATTGGAAGCCGCATCCGAAATCGATGCCTCTCGGCTATCTGGCATCGCTGGTGGCGACCATGCCATCGTGGGTCGCCACGATGGTCAATCAGGACGAACTCGATCTCAAGTCGCCAGCGGCTGCGAAGTTCAAGCCGCTGGAGTGGCGCACACGCGCGGAGCTGGCGTCCGCGCTCGATGCCGGTGTCGCCGAGGCACGCGTAGCGTTGCAGAATACGACGGACGAGCATCTGCTGACACCCTGGAGGCTCGTCGTGGGCGGGCACGTGGCCAGCGAGAATCCGCGTCACGTCATGATCGCGGACTCAGTGTTCAACCACCTCGCGCATCATCGCGGGCAGTTGACCGTCTATCTAAGGCTCAATGACGCGTCGGTGCCTGCGATTTATGGGCCATCGGCCGATGAGGGCGCTTCGACGAGTGCGGCCTGATAAGCCGGCGGCATTCTGCGCCCACTGGGGCGTATCCCCGGGATTTACGGCGTGACTTTAATGTCGCGGCGGCGGTTGTAATTGTTATGTTTAGCTTCGTGTGACATTTGTCATCCCACCCTGATGACGATCTCCACTGGCGGCGGTGAGTGCAGTGCGAAAGTATGAAATACGAAGAGGGTGGTCCTGTGGGGTGGAGGATTTCTATGCGGGGGAAAATCGAACGCGAGCCGGTTGTAGACAGTGAGGTACATCGTCTATTCTTGGTGGGCTGGGACGTGCCTACCTCCTGCGCCCAGCTCCCGGTTCCCTCTGGAGTTCGCCGATGACATTGACCCGGTTTGTCACGAAGAACGCGTTCCGCAACAAGCGCCGCAGCATTCTGACCGTGTTGAGCATTGCCTTCTCGCTGCTTCTGCTGACGCTGATGATGACGATCTGGCGGGCGTTTTATCTGGACCAAGGGAGCGCAGAGTCAGCGGAGCGGCTGGTGGTGCGGCATCGTGTGTCCTTGACGTTCTCTCTGCCCGGCTACTACCGCGAGAAGATCCGCGCAATTCCCGGGGTTGTGGCGGTCGTTCCAGTCTCCTGGTTCGGCGGAATTTACAAAGACCAGAAGCCGGAAAACTTCTTCGCGCAGTTCGGTACCGATCCGGATGAATTCTTCAAAGTGTATCGGGACTGCTCCATGCCAGAGGAACAGGTGACCGCATGGCAGCGCGACCGGCAAGGCGTGATTGTGAATGACTCCCTGGCCAAGAAGTACGGCTGGAAACTGGGCGACCGTATTGTGCTGCAGGGGACCATCTATCCCGTCAATCTCGAACTGATCGTGCGCGGCATTTTCCATACCAACCCTGACAACAAGTCGGTTTACTTCAACACGAAATACGTGGAAGAAGCAGTGAACTGGTTCAAGGGTCAGGCCGGCACTTTCAGTATCCTGGCGAGTTCTCCTGGGGACGTGAGTAAGATCGCGAGCGCCGTGGACGACACATTCCGCAACTCGCCTCAGCCCACGAAATCCGAGAGCGAGAAAGCTTTCGGCCTAGAGTTCGTGGCCATGATGGGCAATGTGAAGGCGTTCATCCTGAGCATCTGTTCCGCGGTGGTTTTTGCGACGTTGCTGGTATCGGCCAACACCATGGCGATGTCCATCCGCGAGCGTACCCGAGAAGTGGCGGTTCTGAAAACGCTGGGCTTCACCAAGCGGGGAGTGCTGGGATTGTTCGTGAGTGAAGCTGTGGCGCTCTCACTGTTCGGGGGCCTACTCGGGGTTGGACTTGGCTGGATGATGGTGTATGGACTAACCCATTCTCCTCAGTTTTTCAGCTTTTTCCCCATGAAAGTGACGGCCGGAATTTGGATCGTCGCCATGTTGACGTCCGGAATGGTGGGACTGCTGAGCGCGGCTCTTCCTTCCTACCATGCTTCGCAGATCAACATAGTCGATGGATTACGGCACATCGGATGAAGTTATGACGTTGGGCAGTTTTGTCGTGCGCAATACGTTTCGGAACAAGCGGCGCAGCCTGCTGACGATGATCAGCATCAGCTTCTCGCTGCTTTTGCTCACGCTGATGATCTGCATCTGGCGCTCGTTTTACGTGGACCAAGTCGCCCCCGAGGCGTCGCGGCGGTTGATCATCCGCGACCGCGTCTCGCTGGCGTTCTTTTTGCCTGCGTTCTACCGCGAGAAGATCCGCAGCGTTGCGGGCGTAACGTCGGTAGTGCCGATCACCTGGTTCGGAGGCCGTTATATCGATGACCGGCCGGAACACTTCTTTGCCCAGATGGGCACCGATCCAGACGAATATCTGAAGGTGGCGTCAGACAAAATCATTCCGCCGGATCAGGTGAAGGCATGGCAGCAGGATCGAGCCGGCGCGATCGTGGATGTGACGCTGGCCAACAAATACGGCTGGAAGATTGGCGACCGCATTACGTTGCAGGCCAACATTTTCCCCACGAACCTCGATCTGACGATTCGCGGTATTTATCACCGCGATCCTCCGCAGAATGCGCTGTACTTCAATGCCACGTATCTGGAAGAGGCAGTGCCGTGGTTCAAGGGGCAAGCAGGCTGGTACGCCGCGCAAATCGATTCGGCCGACAACGTTTCGCGGGCATCGCAAGAGATTGACGGCATGTTCCGCAACTCTCCGCTGCAGACCAAGACCGAGAGTGAGCGGGCGTTCCAGTTGGGCTTTGTCGCTTCGTTGGGGAACATCAAGGCTTTCATCCTGGGGATTTGCGGAGCGGTGGTGTTCACCATCATGCTGGTTTCCGCCAACACCATGGCCATGTCGGTGCGCAGCCGGACGCGCGAAGTCGCCGTGTTGAAGACACTGGGCTTCACGCGCCAGCGGGTGCTGTCGATTTTCGTGAGCGAATCTGTGGCCCTCGCGGTTGCTGGCGGAGTCATTGGAGTGCTGGTGGCGATTCCCGTGATCGCGTTCCTGACACACAGTTTCATTGGGCTAGGAATCCCGCTCAATATGAAAGTGAGATGGGCCACGGCGGGCCTGTCGATTCTGGTTTCTCTGGTATTGGGGCTGGTAAGTGGCTACTTGCCTGCGTACAACGCGTCGCGCATAAACATTGTGGATGGACTGCGCCACATCGGCTAAGTTGAGAGTTCAATTATGGCGATACCGATCAGCTATAACATTCGCAATTTAAGGCTCCGCAAGGGCCTCACGGTCATGACGGCCCTGGGCATCGCGCTCACCGTGACGACCGCGATCTTTCTGATGGCGCTCATCGCGGGGTTGAACCGCGCCTTCGTCAGCAGCGGCAGCGCGAAGAATGTGCTCGTGCTGCGCAAGGGATCGGAAGCGGAGCTTTCCGGCGGATTCGATGCGGCGCTCTTTCCCACGCTCAAGACGCTTCCCGGCATTGCGAAAGACAGTCGTGGCGAGCCGATGGCTTCGGGCGAGTGGGTCGTGGTCATCATTCTGCCACGCAAAGATGGCACGGGCGAAGTCAACGTCACGGTGCGGGGCATGATGCCCGATGGTCTTGAGATGCGGCAGACGCCCGACGAACCAGGAAAGCCGCCGAGCGTGAAATTGGTGGAGGGACGCTGGTTTCAGACGGGACAACGGGAAGTTGTGGTCAGCAAATCGATTCAGGGACGTTTTTCGCACGCCAACATCGGCGACACCATGGAGTTTGGCAAAGGATCGTGGAAAGTCGTGGGAGTGTTTGACGCGGGCGGCTCGGCGTACGAGTCCGAAGTTTGGGGTGACGTGAATCAGATGGCATCGGATTTCGACCGTCAGGGCGGCTACTCATCGGCGTACCTGCGCGCAACCGATCCCATCTCCGCCGAAGCCCTCAAGAACCGGGTCGGCGACGATCAGCGCTTGAAACTCGAAGGCGTGCTCGAAACCGACTATTACGCCAAGCAGACCAGTTCCGGCGCCCCGATCAAAGTGATCGGCATTGTGGTGGGCTTCATCATGGCGATTGGCTCGATCTTCGCGGCGATGAACACGATGTACGCAGCGGTCGCCTATCGCGGACGCGAGATTGCCACGCTGCGGGTCATCGGCTTCTCGCGGCCTGCCATTTTGACATCGTTCGTCCTGGAGTCGTTGCTGCTGGCTCTACTGGGCGCCGCGGCAGGAATCTTGTTGATGCTTCCGTTCAATGGGATGCAGACCGGCACGTCGAACGCAGTCACGTTCAGCGAAGTAGTGTTCGCGCTGCGCATCACGCCGCAAGTGGCGGGATATGCAATCGCCTTCGCGTTGATCATGGGGTTCGTAGGTGGGCTTGCTCCCGCGTGGCATGCGGCACGGCAGAATATTCTCAACGCCCTGCGCAGCTAGCTGAAGCAGGAAACTATTGGGAGAGTTAGAGCGTAATCATCCTTATGGCGATTGACACGAAACATGAAGACCTGCAGAGCTTGCGTATTGACCGCACGCAGCGCGGCGACTCCGGTGGAGAGCCGCCGGCATGGGCGCGCCGCTACATCCTGGGTGGAATTGCGGTGGTGGTTTTGCTTGGCGTGATGACGATAGCCTATCGCGCGTTCTCGTCCGATACACCGGAAGTCGAGGTCGTCCGCGCTACTGCAGAGACCAGCGGCAACGACGCCGGGGGCACTGTGCTCTCGGCCACGGGATACATCGTCGCGCATCACACCATCAACGTGAATTCCAAGGTCACCGGCCGCCTGGCTTGGATCGGCGTGGAAAAAGGCGACAAGGTGAAGGAAGGCCAGATACTGGTGCGCCTGGAAGATCAGGAGTTCCGCGCGTCCTATGGGCAGGCCAAGGGCGCGGTAGCCAATGCTCGCGCCTACCTTGACGAACTGCAGCATGGATCGCGTCCCGAGGAGGTACAGCAGGCGCAGCACAATCTCGACGAAGCGCGCGCCACGCTGGCAAACGACAAACTGACGCTGGATCGCACGAAGGAACTCGCTGGCAGCGGCGTGGTTTCCCGCCAGCAGCTGGACGATGCCACGGCGAAATTCGAAGCCGATCAGCAACGCGCGAATTCCCTGGAGAAGGCGTTCCAGCTCTCCAAAATCGGACCACGAGCCGAGGAGATTGCCCGCGCACAAGGAGCGCTGATGCAGGCGCAGGGGCAGTTGGATTATGCGCAATCTCAGCTCGACGCCACGGTCATCCGCGCACCTGTAACCGGAACGATCCTCGACCGCACGGCAGAGAAGGGCGAACTCATTACGGCGCAGTTTGCCAGCGCGGCGGCGGGCGGTCCCCAGGGGTCGGTTGTCTCTCTGGCGGACCTGAACGACCTGCAGGTCGAACTCGACATCGCACAGGCGGACTTCGCCCGCCTTGGCCCGACGCAAAAAGCGATCGTGACGACCGACGCCTATCCCGATAAGCAATATGACGGGGTCATCGCCCAAATCTCTCCGGAAGCGAATCGCCAGAAGGCCACGGTGCAGGTGAAGGTGCAGGTGCAAAACCCGGACAGATATCCTGCGGTTCAGTTGCGTCCGGAAATGAACGCGACTGTGAAATTCCTGGCCAACGATGTGCCGAAGACTTCGAAGGAACCGTTGGGCGTCTACGTGCCCTCGACCGCAATTCGGGATCGTGATGGCAAGAAGATCGTATTGATCGCGTACAACGGGAAGGCCGTCGCCCGCGAAGTCCACGTCGTAGGCCAGCGCAGCGACGGAGCGCTTGTCGACGGTCTTGTCGGGGGCGAAAGCGTGGTTACAGCCGCTCCCGCCACTTTGAAAGATGGAGACAAAATTAAAATTAAGGGGCAATCATGAGCACAGCTACACAACCCAACGTTGCCACGGGAACGAAAGTTGTACAGGTTCGCGGTGTCAGCAAGGTCTTCAAGCGTGATGCCTTTCAGGTGACGGCGCTCGACGACGTCTCGATCGACATCGCCAAGGGAGAATTTCTTGCGCTGATGGGTCCGTCCGGATCGGGCAAGACGACGCTGCTGAATATGATCGCGGCCATCGACCGGCCGACCAGCGGCGAACTGCTGGTGCAGGGGCAGGATATTTTCCGTTTCAGCGACTCGCAGATTGCCCGCTGGCGCAATGAGCACATCGGTTACGTCTTTCAGACGTTCAACCTGATTCCCGTGCTTACGGCTTTTGAGAACGTGGAACTGCCGCTGCTGCTGACGAAACTGACTTCTCAGCAACGCCGTGATCACGTACTGACCGCGCTCAAGCTGGTTGGGTTGGAAGATCGAGTCGGCCATCTGCCCAAGCAACTCTCGGGTGGACAAGAGCAGCGCGTAGCCATTGCGCGTGCGATCGTTAGCGATCCGACGCTGTTACTTGCGGACGAGCCCACGGGTGACTTGGACAGCCATTCCGCGACCGAAGTGTTAGAGATTCTGAAGAGGTTGAACGAAGATTTCCACAAGACGATTGTGATGGTGACGCATGATCCACACGCCGCCTCGTACGCGCACGTGACGCGGCATCTGGAAAAAGGGATGCTGCTGCCCCCGGGCTAAGACCTATCGCGGGCGGGCTTGAACGTTCAGCCGGTTCGAAGAACGTCGCCCGCCCGCTTAACTTCACTCAGCAACCAGGCTTAAGCAACCAAACCTGCTTCGTTGCCTGTCGCTGGAACCTCCGTGGGCAGATCTGCAACCCAGAGCCAGGCGCGTCGACCGTTCGAAACCACGGCTTGTGCCTCGCCGTATTCCACCAAACGATTCAACACGGTAGTGACCGACGCCATGGGATCCTTGTGGCGCGCCAGCAACGCCGGCATCTTCTGCTGGAAATAGTCGCAGATATCGCGCGCATTCATGGCGTGGCCGGCCTGCATCAGTATCATCCGGCAGGCCTTGGTGAAGCCTGGCTGACGGCCGCTGCTCTTGCGATCGACCAGTTCCATTAGTTCCTCGGTCAAGACTGCGTCGCCAAACAAATTCGCCAGGCCCGAGATGGTCTGCTTGACGGTGCCGATGCGTTTCATGATTTCCGCTCGCTGTTGCAGCAGTTGGCGCAGTTCTCCATGCGCCTGCCGAACCACTTCCTGCACGTGGCCCACGTCGTACCTTTCGACCGGTCGGAGCGAGCCGTTACCGTTCTGCCCATTTTCCATATATTCCCCCCCCATTCGAACGAGTGAATCACAACTCCCCACTTCGATTTCACCTCACCGACTGACGCAAGTTTCCGCAGCCGCAGGCACAGGGGCCCCTGCGGGCCATCAACACACTCTATTCAGACCATCGAGCGAGGGGCAGAACCCCGCTTAGCGATCTATACGCAAAAACTCTTTCCCACGTTCCCCGATATTTCATGCTTCTCGAAGGGAAGCTGGATCTTGTGGGATTAGACGTGGCAAGTACAAATTGGTTAACAACGGGCGGGCGCCCCGCGTCAACAATTTCGATCTAGAGGCGGTTCGTCCGTGTCGAAGGGGCGACGGAGCAAGCTCCGTCTCTACCAGTGGACACTACTGGAGAAAGATGACCAGGAGCCTGCCGTCGGAATGGTATCCGTCCCCTGTCGCGTTCTTGGCATCCTGCACAGGGCTCGGCGGCAAATAATAAGTTAGCGTCTTGGCCTTATTGGCTTTCTGTAGGCTGCTGCCGATGTTGTCGCGCTCCCCGTCCACGGCCGGGTCGATCTTGTGAGTAACGCTGCCGTTGCGCTTGTCCTTTGCGAAGCCGATGTCGTGCGTACCGGCGCCGCACCATACTTCGCTCCCCTTCCACGTAAATGGAGCTTTCCAGATGCGAAAGTGGTGGCGGCTGGCCACCATGGCAATGGGCTCCGCCATCTCATAGCCGAAATCCTGCTTGCGGCCGAATAGAAATAAGGTGCTCATCGGCATGGCCAGGTAGTCCTTGCTGTCGTAGGTCTGCATCATAGCGTTGAGCACCGCTTTTTCGATTGTTCGTATCGGCAACGTGCCAGGTGGCGGCATCGAGGGCAGCTTGCACATCCTTTTGCGATCCGATGATGACGAAGTTCACCATGTCGCCCTGGTTTTGGAACTGGTCGTTGACCCTGCGTGGCAGGCTGTCGATGCTCTTGCGAAGGTCGACGTCGAGCAAGGCGTCCGAAACCTTCAGCGGAGACGCGGCAGCCGAAGCGTCGGCACCGGAAGGTGCTCCTGAAGATGTCGCCTTGGATGAGCCGGTCTCTGAATTGTCCATGCCGAATTGTCCCGACATGAAGACTTGCGCCGCAGCGGCCAGTTGGGACTTGAGTTGCTGACTGCGGGGCGTCTGCTGCGGATCCGTTGTGCTCGTCGCGGTAGAACCCGCAGGAATTACATGCACTTTGACGGCAAGCGGTCCCTGGCAGGGCGGAGTGCCGGAAATGTTCACCCCCAACATCAGATGAGAAGGCTCCGCGATGTGGAACTGATTGCTCGCACCCACAAGAAGAGGGACGGCGCCCTGCGCGTGCAGACGAGCGATCAAGGCCCCCGCGGGCGCGGTGGACAGGGGCAGGTTTGCGGTCGTAGATCCCACTGACGTCAAGCCCTTGGGGTCGCACGCTGGCACGCCCGATTCGACTCGTTCAGACGAAGGACCGGCCGAGATTTCAATCACATCTCCGGACTGCAGGTCGAGGCCAGTGTCGGTCCAGAGCTGTGAGGTCGTTACCTGAACGGTAATGTTCTGGGCGGTTAAAGTTGCCTGGGCCCCCAGTGGAGAAACGGAGAGTAGAACCGTCACGAGTAGAAGAATCTGTCGGCTGGACATAATGCACTCCGAGAGATGGCCCTTATTATCTTCTAATCCAGCCCCCTCTTAGCAAGTTCCGCGACGCGCTTTGCCGAGCGCGACTCTTCGTTTCATGCTGATTCCAAACCGGCTGTGATTGGGAACGGCACCACGGCAGACTAAACTCCTGCGGCTGGATTCCGATGGTAACTAGTTACGGAGTGAGAGCAATGCTGACGGCCGCAAAAACTGCCCTGGCACCCGTGCCCCTGCGGGTTCTGTTGGTGGGCAAGCAAGAGGAAGATTTCTTCCTGATTCGCGAGATTTTGGAACGCACCCGCAACGTCCTCGCGGCAGACCTCGACCATGCCCATACGCTCGAGGAGGCCAAGGCGATGCTGCAACGGCAGACCTACAACCTGGTCCTGTTTGAGCATGAAACCGGAGATGCCGAGGCAGTCCACTTTGTGGCTGAGTTTCTCCATGCCGGAGTTTCGATTCCTTTTATCCTGCTGACCGAGGATGCGGACGAAAAGACGGTCGCGGATCTGATCGAGGGTGGGACATGGAACTGCGTAGCGAAGTCGCAACTGGACGGTGCGACCCTGGTGCGCACCATGCGGAACACGCTGGCCATGCATTCTCTCCAGCAGGATCAGCAAATGGCGGAAGAATCTCTGCGAAAGCTCTCGCGGGCGGTCGAGCAGTCGGCCGACACGGTGGTGGTGACCGACCGGCAAGGAATTATTGAATACGTCAATCCGGCATTTGAGGCTCTCACCGGATACCACCACGACGAGATGCGCGGCAAGACTCCACGAATTTTGAAATCGGGCGAGCAGGGACCAGAAATCTACCAGGAAATGTGGAAGACGATTCTCGCGGGTAACGTGTACCGCGGCATCCTGGTGAACCGCAAGAAGAATGGCGAGGTTTACTACGTGGAGGAAAGCATCTGCCCGGTGCGGGATGCCGCGGGAGAGATCACACACTTCATCGCCAACGGTCGCGATCTGACTGAACGGCTGCGACTGGAAGCGCAGCTTCTGCAGTCCCAAAAGATGGACGCGATTGGCAACCTGGCCGGAGGTGTCGCGCACGATTTCAACAACCTGCTGACCATCATCACCAGCTACGCCGAACTCGCTCTGGATTCCGTGCCCCACGAAAGTTCCCTGGAGTCCAAGATTCAGGAAATTCTGCTGGCGGCGCGTCGGGCGGCTGAGTTGACCAGGCAGTTGCTCGCCTTCAGCCGCAAGCAACCGCAGGCGTTGCGTGTGGCGGACCTAAATCAAGTAATCGGACGTATCGCAACGACGCTGCCGCGTTTGATCGGCGAAGACATCGACTTCACTTTCGGGCGCGGGGACGGCATAGGCCGGGTGAGGGTCGATCCGATGCAGGTTGAGCAGGTTCTGATGAACCTCGCCGCCAATGCGCGCGACGCAATGCCACAAGGCGGTCATCTCCGGATCGAGACCTCCGACGTACGACTCGATGACGACTACGTCGATCGCAAACCAGCGGTTATTCCCCCAGGACGTTATGCTCTGATCACGGTCAGCGATGACGGAAGCGGGATTCCTCCCGAGCAACTGCCCCACATTTTCGAGCCCTTTTATACGACGAAGCCCTCCGGTAAAGGCACTGGGTTGGGCTTGGCAACCGTGTACGGAATTGTGAAGCAGAACAAGGGTTTCATCTGGGCCTATAGCGAACCTAGGATGGGGACGGTATTCAAGATCTATCTGCCTTGCGTCGAGGAGCGACATACTCCGGACGAACTCGACGACATCAGAATCGAAAGCGCTCCCCGCGGGTCGGAAACCCTCCTGCTGGTGGAGGACGAGCAGGCGGTGCGGCGAGCGACTGCGGAATTCCTCGGCCTGCAGGGGTACACCGTGCTCGAGGCAAAAGACGGTGTCGATGCCCTGTCAGTGGCCAAGAACCACGCTTCGACCATCCACCTGGTGGTCACGGATGTGGTGATGCCGAATATGAGCGGCGGGCAAATGGCGAAGGAACTGGCGCAACTGCGGCCGGATGCGAAGCTGCTGTTCGTTTCGGGCTATGCCGGCAAGACGGTGCTCGACCATAAGGTAGTCGACCTGGAAACCAATTTTCTGCAGAAACCCTATACCCTGAAGCAACTCTCCCTCAAGATTCGAGCCGCCCTGAACCCAAACGTCGGAAACCAATAAGTCGCTACACCGTGATGCGCTGGTTTGATCGGCATTTTGCCAGACCCTATAATCAGCCTTCGCGGACTCCGCATGAATCCTTCAAGAGCCGATGGGGTCCGGGAAGCCGGAACGCAAATCACCTCGACAAATCCAGATCATGCCGTGCCCCTGCGAACGACTCCCGCGTCGCTGCTCATCCTGATATCCCTGTGGCTGGCGATTTACGCCGCCGGCATGTTCACCCCGCCTCTGCTTGATGATGTGGACACGATCCACGCCGAGGCGGCGCGAGAGATGTTGCTGCGCCACGATTGGGTCACGCTGTATACCAACGGTCTGCGCTACCTGGAGAAGGCGCCTTTGATGTACTGGAGCCTTGCGGCCAGCTACGAAATCTTCGGCATCAGCGACTGGAGCACCCGTCTTCCTCTCATGCTGGGCTTCCTGGCATTGGTTCTGGCTACTTATCGACTGGGCGGCTATGCGTTCGGCGAACGCGGCGGATTTTATTCCGGCCTCGCTCTGGTCACATCGATTGGACCGTACATTTTCACGCGATTCCTGATTCCCGACGTGCTCGTCGGGCTGTGGCTGGCCCTTTCGTATTATTTTTTCCTGCGCTCGCTGGAGGAAGACCCGCCCACGCGCCTGACCTGCTGGGGATTTGCCGCGGTCTGCGCCTTGAACGTTCTCACGAAAGGCCTCATTGGTCTGGTGTTCCCGATCGGCACCATCGGCCTTTACTTGCTGCTCACTCGCAATCTGCGACATCTGGCCAAGCTGCGAATTCTTTCCAGCGCCGTGGTTTTCTTTGTGCTGGCCGCGCCGTGGCATATCCTCGCCGCTATCCGAAATCCGGCGCAGGGGCAGGCGCGGGGATTCCTGTGGTTCTATTTCGTGAATGAACACATCATGAGGTTCCTGAACAAGCGGGTGCCTCCGGGATACGACACGGTTCCGCTGGTATTGTTCTGGGCTCTGCTTTTGCTGTGGCTGGTGCCCTGGGCGGTATTTCTACCGCAAGCATTGCGAGATGTGCCGCTGCGGTGGACACAACTGGCCGCACCCATGGATCGGCGGCAACGAGCGAAATTGCTCTTCTTTCTCTGGGCGTTGGTGATTCTGCTTTTCTTCAGCTTCTCGACGCGGCAGGAGTACTACACCATTCCAGCGCTGCCCGGCATTGCGCTGCTGGCCGGAGGATGGCTGGCCCGTGAATCCTCCGCGGATGCGAGCGAATCTGAACGTCGCGCCGGGCGTCGATCCTCCCTTATCCTGATGATCGTGGGAGTGTTGTCTGGTGTTTTGGGTTTGGCACTTCTTTCTCTAACGCATCGTCCACCTGCGGGTGTGGATCTGGCGGAACTGTTGAAGAAGAATCCGCAGGACTACGATTTTTCTCTGGGGCACGTGCTGGACTTCACACCGCAAGCGCTGGGAATGTTTCGCGGCCCGCTTCTCGGCGCTTCCCTGTCTCTGCTGTTCGGAACGATTCTGAACTGGTGGATGCGGCGCCGGGGCAGGCCAGTTTTAGGAAACGCGGCTTTGTCGCTCATGATGGTCTGCTTGCTGACCTGCGTGCACATTTCTTTCGCGCTGTTCTCGCCGATCCTTTCGTCGCACGATCTCGCGGTCGCGATTCAGAAAGAATATCGTCCCGGCGACCTGATTGTTGTGGACGGCGAGTATCACCAGGCCTCGACTCTCAATTTCTACACGCATATTCCGCTGCGCGTACTGCACGAACCCAGCGGCAATCTTTGGTTCGGCGAGAAGTTCCCGGACGCGCCCCACGTGTTCGAAACGCCGCAATCGTTCGCCGCGCTCTGGTCCGGACCGTCCCGCGTTTTCCTGTGGACGGACCAGGACGATCCCGAAGGAATTGCTGGGAATGCCGCACTTTCTGCTGGCCCGCAGTGGCGGAAAAGCGATTTTCACGAATCGCGCTCCGTGAGATCAGGCGAGACGCGTAACCCCAGTCGCTCGTCTGACTCGACCAGGCCCCGGTTATAATCGTCCTTCCTTGATGATCCTTGGGATTCTCAATATTCCCGCAGTTGATCTGGTGTGGCGTGCGCTTTTGTTTCTGGCGCTTGCGGGATCCTTCACTTCGACGGTCTATCTCGCCATGACCCTGGTCGCAACCGTGCGATATCTGCGCTTGGCCAAGTCGGCGCATGCCGCCGCGACTGCGACACCATCACCTTCCCTGCCTCCAGTCACGATCTTCAAGCCTGTTCATGGCATGGAAGAGGAACTGGCGGCGAATCTGGAGAGTTTCTTCCAGCAGGACTATCCGGACTACGAAGTGATCTTCGGGGCACGCGACGAGGATAACCCCGCGGTCAAAATTGCGGAGGAAATACGGGCGCGTTACCCGCACGTCCCCAGCCGTTTGATTCTGTCTGGGCCGCCACCCTGGCCCAGCGCCAAAGTTTTCTCACTGGACAAGATGATTGCGGCCTCGTCTCGCTCGTACTTCGTCATCAGCGATAGCGATGTCCAGGTTGCGCCAGACTTCCTGCGCAACACGATCCCACCCCTTCTCAACCCCAAGGTGGGCCTGGTGACCTGCATGTATCGCGGCATTCCTGCGTCGGACTTCTGGTCCCGGCTCGAGGCTCTTGGTCTCTCCGTAGAAATGTCGTCGGGAGTGATGGTGGCGGACATGATGGAGGGAATGCGTTTTGCGCTGGGACCTGCGATGGCCATGCGGCGCGACGCGATCGACGCCATCGGAGGGATCGCCGCGGTGGCAGACTACTACTCCGACGATTTCGAATTGGGCAATCGCATCTGGGCTAAAGGCTACAAAGTAATTCTTTCGCACCACATTGTCCGAAATGTGCTGACTTCCCGCTCCGTGATTCGCACACTTGGAGATCAGCTGCGCTGGATGAAAAGCACCCGTTATTCGCGTCCTGCAGGACATGCAGGTACGGGTCTCACCTATGCGATGCCATTCGGGATTCTAGGATTGCTCGCCGCGGGAGCGCTCGGTCACTGGGCGCTCGGTGTCGGCTTGTTCGCGTTGGCCTGCCTGAATCGAATGCTTCAGTCGATTATCGTGGGATGGAGCGTGGCCCACGATCCGCAGGCCGTACGGTATTGCTGGCTTTATCCGGTGCGCGACCTTTTGGGCTTTGCCGCGTGGGCCGTCAGCTACACGAGCCGAGACTTCTATTGGCGCGGAGAAAAGTATCGCTTCGGCAAGGGAGGAAGAATCGCTCCGCTGGAAAGGCCGAACTCCGCATAGCGCCGGCGTCCCTTCGACTTCGCTCAGGGCAAGCTCCGCCGGCTGTCGCGAGGGCGTCTGGCCCTGGCACCCGCGCTCGCAACGGACGCCGACACTACAATCGAATCAGCCGACCCTTTCTCAACTCGAATCGATCGCCGCGCCAAGTCACCGTATGGCCCGCGAAACTCGCAATCCAAACCAGCACTGCCGCCAGATCACGGACCGGCAAAAGCCACAGGCTTCCCAACAGCCGTCGATCTTCGAGCACAGCGCTGCCCACCGCGAGTGCAACCGCCAGGCGCAACAGAGCAGTCACGCCAAGTACGGCCCACGACCAGGGCGCAGCGCGTCCAATAATCAGGGCGAACAGTCCCCACATGAGTCCATAGGTCGAAACCAGACCGATATAGCCTCCAGCGCGCGAGTCTCGGACGCCGCGGGCCCAGCGTAATTGATGCGACAAGAAACCACGCAGGTCGTAAGCAGGAAGGTGGGTCTCGACGACCACGTCGGAGAGCATAACCTGCAGACCGAGACCGGCAATCCTCCGGCCAAGTTCGTAATCGTCGGCAAGAAAATCGACGATGGACTTGAACCCGCCGATGCGCTCCAAATCAGCCCGCCGGAAGGCCAGAGTCGAACCGAGCCCGAAGCGAAGTTCGCCTTCCAGTTGGCGTGCCACCAAAACACCGGCGCAAAAATCCGTGCTGATGCCCAGCGATTCCAGACGCGAGCCAAGTGTGGCTGCCGGAACCCCGCGGTAAAGACAAGTCACCATACCAACGGGCTCATCCGTCAACGGCGCCATGATCCTGCGAAGATAATCGGGCTCGACACGAATGTCGCTGTCATTGACCAGCAAATGCTGATACCGCGCAGCAGAAAGCATCTGCTCGAGGTTGCTGACCTTCACGTTGGCCCCGAGTCTGTTGGGAGATATGACCAACCGGATGGAACGTTCAGGGAATTCCCGCTGCAACCGCTGCACGCTGGCCACGGCCGGATCGTCGGGATCACTCACGCCGAAAATGATCTCGTATTCGGGATAGTCCTGCAGACAATGGCTACGGAAGCTTTCGTAAATATCCGGGTCCGTGCCCTTCAGTGGTTTAAGAATCGAGACTGGGGGCAGCATTTGTGTTGGGAGGACGCCCCCGCCCGCCATCCGCTCACGAAGAAAAGCTCGCGCACTCCACAAGCACAGCAGGTAGTAGATGGAACTGGAAAAGCACCCGAGAATCGCGACGACTTGGAAGATTCTGAGGGTCAAGTGAATCATGCGCGGGCGCAGGCCAGTTCATTCGTACCGCAACGACTCAATCGGATCGAGGTTCGCCGCTTTCCATGCCGGATAGATCCCGAAGATGAGCCCCACTCCGGCGGCGGCGCTGAATCCGAAAGTGGTCCAGAACATAGACATGCGAGCCGGCAACGAGGGCCACACGACTGGGATTACCCACACTACGAGCGCTCCCGCCGTCACGCCGATGATTCCGCCGACTGCCGTCAACATAATGGCCTCGAGGGTGAACTGCAAAAGGATGTCACGCTTGCGCGCACCGATGGCCTTGCGCACGCCGATCTCGCGTGTGCGCTCGGTGACGCTGACCAGCATGATGTTCATCACGCCCACGCCGCCAACGATCAGCGCCACACTGGAAATCGCGAACATGCCGATAAACAGAGCGCCCGTAATCTGGTTCCAGGCATCAGAGATGGAATCCGAAGTAAAGACCGCAAAATTATCGGGCTTGTCGACTGGAACCTTGCGCCGACGCCGCAGCAGTTCGCGAATCTCGTCGATCGCCTTGGGAACATCGTCGTGTGACGTGGCCTTGACGCTGATCCAGTGCTGCTTCAGTTCGGGATGCAATTTGCGGAGAGTACTCAGGGGGAAGACCACCTTGTTGTCTTCTGGATTTTTGCCGCCGCCAAACACCGACTTGACCGGCTGCACCGTTCCGATCACCGTGAAGAGCTGGCCTTCGATGTTGACTTCCTTCCCCAGCGGACTCTCGTTGCCAAATAGCTCTTCGGTGGTATCCGCACACAGCAGCACGACGTTCGAGCGATGCTCTTCATCTACTTCGCTGAACCAGCGCCCCGACGCAATCAGCAGGTCGAAAACTTCTTTGGCGGAGGCCTGGTCACCTTCGAGAATCGTGTTCTTCGCCTTCCGGTCGCCATACTTCACGGCGAAGGTTCCGATGCCCAACTCCGGCCGGAAATACCGGATGCCCGCGGTCACGGCCTTGACGTGGGGCAGGTCGCGCATCGCGACGGCGTCATCGTAAGTAAGTTCCTTGCGCGTGCGCATTTCCTCGGTAGGCCGTCCGAACGTGAAAGGCTCGATGTGGAAAGCAAAAATTACGTCGGAACCGATGCTACTGACGATCTCGCGGACGTTCTCATCGAGCCCGCGCCCTATCGACGACACGCCGATCACGACGGCGACGCCAATCACGATGCCCAGCACAGTCAGGCCCGAGCGCAGCTTGTTGCTGCGGATCGTGTCCGTCGCCATGCGAACGATTTCGCGGAATTCGTCTTTGCGCATCATAAAGAGTCGGCTGCCGGCCTCCGCTATTCGGCTGCCGGCCTCCAACTTCGTTCGAGCTCCCTGTTTTTCCGGAAGCCGGACGCCGGGAGCCGAACGCCTGTTACATTTCAAACCGCAACGCCACGATCGGATCCAGCCGCGCGGCTTTGCGCGCGGGATACACCCCGAAGAACACTCCCACGCTGGCCGAAACCAGCAGTCCAGCAGCTACGGCCCACAGCTTGATCGACGACGGCATTCCGATCAACAGCGTCACTGCTTCCGCCATCATCGCCCCACTCAGCACTCCCAGCACGCCGCCAATCAACGCCAGGATCACAGCCTCAATCAGAAACTGCAGGAGCACGTCGTCGCGCTTGGCTCCCAGTGCTTTGCGAATGCCGATTTCGCGCGTTCGCTCGGTCACCGAGACCAGCATGATGTTCATAATGACGATCCCGCCCACCACCAGCGAAACCGCGGCAATGCCAATCGTCGCCATGAAGAACGTGCTGCTCAACCCCGACCAGATACTCAGCAGGCTGGCATTGGTTTCGACTTCGAAACTGTCTTCTTCGCCGACACGGTCATGCCGCTGAGCGCGCAATGCAACCCGGGCTTCATCGATCGCCTGAGTCAACGGAGTTCCCGTCGACGTGGCCTTGCCCCAAATTCGCAGACTGTCGTTGTGCGACCCGTACTGCTTCAGGTACACCGTCACAGGGATCAGCACATAGTTATCGGCGCTCTGCCCCAGGGTCTTGCCTTTCTTCTTTCCCACGCCGATCACCTGGTAGGTCCAACCGTCGACCCGTATCTCCTGGCCGAGCGGGTCGGCTCCGCCCAGCAGATGCTCCACGATGTCGGTACCCACAACGGCCACCTGCAGGTGATTGTTCAAATCGGCGTCGTTCAACATGCGCCCGTAGGTCAAATCGGTGTCGAGGATCGACGCTACCGAAGGCGTGATCCCCTGGATGGTCGTGTCGCTGATGGATTGTTCGTTGTGTTTCACCTTTCCGCTGCCGCGCGCCATAGCGCCCACATACTCGCAATGGCGGCAGGCTTCCAGCACCGCCTGGTAGTCTTCCAGCTTCAGGTTCTTGCGTTTCTCTGCCACCAGAAAGTGTTCGACGTTGGTCTCGATCGGCGACATTTTGGCAATAATGAAAACGTCAGCGCCAAGGTTGAAAATCTTGGTCGCTACGTAGTCCTGAATCCCGGAAACGAATGTGACCACCGCGATGACCGCCGCAATGCCAATCACGACGCCTAGTAGCGTGAGCACAGACCGCAGTTTGTTGGCCCACAAGGACCGCAGCGCGATTCGGATAGCTTCAGCGATGTTCATGAGGTCGGCTTCCGGTTTTCGGCGTCCGGCTTCCGGGGGACTGTGGTGATGACTGCAGAGTCAAGTTTATCAGGAGGCAGGCCGGTTATTCGTACCGCAACGACTCAATCGGATCCAGGTTCGCCGCTTTCCACGCGGGATAGATCCCGAATACGAGCCCAACACTGGTAGCGGCGCTGAAAGCTATGACGACCCAAAAGGCCGACAGGCGCGCCGGCAACGTGGACCATATCAGCGGCAGGAGCCAGACAATGAAAGCGCCCAGCAAGACGCCGATAATGCCGCCGATGGCAGTCAGGATCACCGCCTCGATCGTGAATTGGAGAAGGACGTCGGCTTTGCGGGCGCCAATGGCCTTGCGTACTCCAATCTCCCGCGTCCGCTCGGTCACCGAGACAAGCATGATGTTCATCACGCCCACACCACCCACCATCAGCGCCACGCTCGAGACCGCAAACATGAACACAAAAAGCATGCCTGTCAGCTGGTTCCAGAGATCGGACATGGCGTCCTGGGTGAAGATGGCAAAATTGTCGGGGTCCTGGGGTGGCACTTTGCGGCGGCGGCGCATGACTTGGCGGATTTCGTCCTCCGCCTTGGCCATGTCTTCGTGGGATGTTGCCTTAAGGCTGATCCAATAACCGGTACGCACAACTTCCGGGTGCAGTTTAATGAAAGTGCTGAGGGGGAAGAAGACCAGGTTATCTTCTGCGTTCTTTCCCCCGCCAAACGCACTCTTACGCTTTTCGGCAATCCCCACGACCGTGAACAACTGCCCATCAATGTTGATTTCCTTGCCCAGTCCGTTCCCATTGGGAAACAATTCTTCATCCACATCGGACCCCAAAATAATGACCGGGGCGCGACGTTCTTCGTCACTTTGAGTGAACCATCGGCCTTGCGTGGGTTGCAGGTCGAACACGTCTTTCCAGGTGTAAACGTCACCTTCCAGAATTGTGTTCTTGGTCTTGCGTCCCTCGTATTTCACCGTGTAGGTTCCAGTGCCGAATTCCGGCCGCTGATAGCGCAACCCACAGGTTGCGGCCTTCACATGGGGCAGTTGGCTGATGGCCTCGTAATCCTCGAAGGTCAGCACCTTGCGAGTGCGCATTTCTTCCGTGGGGCGGCTGAAACTGAAGGGCTGAATATGAAACACGAAGATCAGGTTCGAACCCATGCTTCCAATGGACTCCATCACACTGGTGTTCAGACCACTGACGAAAGAGGAGATTCCGATGACGACAACAACGCCAATGACAATGCCTAACACTGTGAGTGCGGAACGCAGCTTGTTGCTTCGCAACGTGCCAACCGCCATACTCAGTATCTCGCCGTAGTCGTGCCGTGGCATATCAACCTTCGTTCAGCAGCCCATTCTCACAGTTCGAACCTGAGGGCCACAATCGGATCAAGACGAGCCGCTCTTTTTGCCGGATACACCCCGAAAAACAAACCCACACTGCTCGATACTAGCAGCGCTGCAATCACCGCCCACAGGGGGACCGATGAGGGCATCCCGATCAGTAACGTGACGCTCTTGGCCAGAACAATTCCGCCGACCACGCCTAGAAAGCCCCCGACCAGCGCCACCGTGCTTGATTCAATCAGGAACTGGAGCAGGACATCCCGGCGGCGCGCGCCCATCGCCTTGCGGACGCCGATTTCTCGCGTTCGCTCCGTCACGGACACCAGCATGATGTTCATGATGACGATGCCCCCGACTACCAGCGCGGTGGCAGCGATGGCGATCATGGCGATGAAGAACGTCTGGGTCAGGCTTGCCCAGAGGGAAAGAAAGTTCTCGTTGGTCTCGATGGCAAAACTGTCGGCAGTGCCCGGGGCATCGTGGCGGCGGGCGCGCAGGATGACCCGGGCCTCGTCCATCGCCGCATCCAACTGGCTGCCAACTCCGGCAGCCTTGCCGCAGATGATGATGCTGTTATGGCTGCCGTATTGCTTGAGATAGGACGTGATGGGGACCATCAGATAGTTGTCACGGCTCTGTCCCAGCGTCGTGCCCTGTTTCTTTCCGATGCCGACCACCCGATAGGACTGGCCGCCGGCATGGATTTCCTTGTTTAACGGGTCTTCTCCCGGGAAAAGGTTGTCCACAAGATCGGTACCTATGACCGCGACCATGGCGTGATTGCTGACGTCAACGTCGTTGATCGGACGTCCGGCGCTCATATCAATATTCAGGATGGCCGGCATCGACGGGGTAAGTCCCCGTATGAAGGTATTGTTGATGGATTGCTGGCCGTATTTCACCTTCCCGGCGAGGTTCGCGACCATGGCCCCCAAGTCAGAGCACCGGCCGCAACCTTCGGCGACGGCGTAATAATCCTCGAGCGTAATGTCTTTGCGCTTTTCGGCTTCCAGCAGTTGGTCAATATTGGTGATGACCGAGGAGTGTTTGTTGATGATGAAGACATCCGCCCCGAGGTTGAAAACCTTCTCGGCAATATAGCGGTTGATGCCGCTGACGAAGGTGAGCACTGCGATCACCGCGCCGACGCCGATGACCACACCCAGCAGAGTCAGCACCGAGCGCAGCTTATTCGCCCAGAGGGACTGCAGTGCCACGCGAACGGCTTCGGCGATGTGCATGAGGTGGGCTTCCGGCGCTCGGCGTCCGGATTCCGCAGGAGTGCGGCTGCTCCCGTCAAAATCAAGTCTACCAGCCTGTCCCATGAAGATACGGCAAAAGCGCTGGCAGAGTTCCCGAAGCCGGAAGCCGAGAGCCGGCCGCCGGGTATAATCATTCCGTAGGCAGCCGGACCGGACGGTCGCTCTCCGCGTCTTCGGACGCGGGGAGAGGAAAGTCCGAACTCCGCAGAGCAGTGTGCCGGATAACGTCCGGGAAGCCGGGTTCAAGCCCGGTTGACGGAAAGTGCCACAGAAAACATACCGCCTTGGCGTCGTTGTAGCGGCTTTGTAAGGATGCGTGCCAATCGCGCGATTGATTCGTCCGCAAAAGACGACGGACGATTCGCGCGGCACGCCCAGATCCTGCGCTTCGCTCAGGATGACAAAGCCCCTACAACGACGCCAGGGTAAGGGTGAAAAGGTGCGGTAAGAGCGCACCGCCGCGGCAGTAATGCCGCGGGCAGGGCAAACCCCACACGGAGCAAGACCAAATAGGGAGGAAGTTCGCAGCTTCGGTTGCGAACACGTGCCGGCTCGGTGCGTCAAACCTTCGGGTAGGTCGCTAGAGCCGCGCAGCGATGCGCGGCCCAGAGGAATGACCGTCCAGCAGGAGCAATCCCGCGGACAGAATTCGGCTTACAGGTCCGGCTGCCTTAATCTATTACGGCTTGGCTCTGGGTAATTCAGACGCAGATGTGACCGTCGCCTTCGAAACCGGAAGTGTCGTTTTCGAGGATCATGCGCTGGCCAAATTGCCTTGGATCTCTCGTTCAACACCGATTCCAGTTTGTCACAAACCAGGACCCCCGATCAGTCTCATTGCTCTCTCGGAGTTGGTTTACTCCAGATCGGAATAATTCGCTTCATAAACTCATCGAACAGGGGAACCGTGAAGGCTGTATCACCGAACGTGGGGCTCCAAATCATCCCTTTTGTAATTAGGCTACTGCGAACCGGTCCGAGAGAAGAGCTGAGTCTGCCTAGTGTATCTGCGATGTCTCCAGAGCGATGAGGCCCCGCCCCCAGCTCCGCCATGGCGCGCAAGTAGTTCTTCTCCGCTGGCGTCAACCGGTCAAAACGAACTCTGAAGAAACTTTCGTCGAGAGCGGCAATCGCCTGGGTAGAGGCTGCGATCACATCCGTCTCAGTGATTGGACTCGATTGTGCGACGTCCCAGGAATGCTTGCCCCATTCTTGCAGGAAATAAGGGTATCCGTGTGTTTTCGCGATGATCGCCGCGACAGCCCCATCGGTAAAATCGACCTGTCGCTCGCGCGCTGGCTTAATGATTGCCAATGCCGCATCTTCAGCGTTCAGCGGCCCGATTGTTGGATAGTCAAATAGCCGCTCTGCATAAGACTTCGCTTGGCCAGCTAAAGCTCTGAGCTGAGGCAGTCCGGCCCCCACTACGGTGAGGGGAAGCTGCAACTGAGAACACTTATGCAGCGCCGATATAAGAGCCGCAAATTGATTTTGCGCAACGTACTGCAGTTCGTCGATGAAGATCACCAGCGTTGTGTTAGCGCTCCTCGCCGCGTTCCCGACCTGTTCAAGTAACGCCGTCAAGTCTCCCTGTAGGTCCCCATTGTCCGCGAGGCCCGGCTCCGGGTCGAAATCGAATCCAACTTCAATGTCTCCAAACTTAAACTTGAGCGCCTTCGCGAAACCCGCAAGGGCCCTCAACCCTTTCTCGGCCGTCGCTTTGGCTTGCTCGACCCTACTTAGTCTCAGCAGAGCAAGCCTTAGTTGCGGAGCTAGCATGGCCGGAAGGGAACGCCCTTCCGGAGCCTCCACGCTTATAGTCTGCATACCTCGCGAGTCTGCATCCTGACGAATCTTGTCGAGCAAAACTGTCTTGCCGACGCCGCGGAGCCCCACCATCAAAACGCTTTTTGCAGGATTGCCGATTTGGATCCGGGCCATTGCGACGTGCGCTTGATCGCGTACTTTGTCTCGACCCGCAAGCTCAGGCGGAGGCGAACCGGCTCCTGGTGAGTAGGGATTGGTTATTGGATCCATATTGGATTTATAGAAACTTTATGTAGTTTATCACACTTTAATAAAGTCGCAAAAGTTGTTATAACTTTGGGAAGGCGGCCTCGAAAACCCACGCCACATGGTACCATTCCCGCGTGGGCGACTCCGTTTGCATTCCAAGTGCTGCCTCGGCCGTCCCATCTGCGACGGTTGCTCCGCGGCATTCTGCCCTCGTCCGCGTCACTCACTGGATCACCACGCTGTGCTTTTTTGCCCTGCTCGTCACCGGAGCTGAGATCGTGATCTCCCACCCGCGCTTCTATTGGGGCGAAACCGGCAACGACTTGACGACGCCGTTGTTCAAGCTCCCGATCCCAGCCTCGAGGAATTTGGTGCCGACCGGCTACGGGTACGCGCTGCCGGACCAGAACGGCTGGAGCCGGTATCTCCACTTTCAATCTGCCTGGGTCTTGATATTCACCGGCGTGCTGTACACAATCTTCGGTTTGCTGAATGGTCATTTGCGGAATAATTTGCTGCCGGGTGAGACCGATCTTTCGTGGCGGGCGCTCTCTAGGTCGATCGCTGACCATCTGCGTTTCGAGAGGCCGAGTGCGGCAGAAGCCTGGTCCTATAATGTGCTCCAGCGCATCAGCTACCTGTTCGTGATCTTCGTCCTTTTTCCCTTCGTCATTTGGACAGGCCTGGCGATGTCTCCCGCCTTCGTTTCCGCGTTTCCTGCGACCGTCAATATACTTGGCGGCCAGCAATCGGCGCGTACGCTTCACTTCTTCGTCTCCCTTTCTCTCCTGCTCTTCCTGTTGGTCCATGTCGCGATGATCTGGCTTGCCGGATTCTGGAGCCGCCTGCGGGCGATGATCTCGGGCCGCGCGGCTACACCTCTGGAGCGCACATGAGCAACCTGTCACGCCGCAAACTGATCACAACCGGAATCGCAGCCGCGACCAGCGTAGCGGGCCTGGGCGTGGCCGCGCGGCTTGCACAAAGGTATGGACTGGTCCCGCCCGATCACGGCGGAATCTACGGCCTCGGTGAAACCCTGACCTATGCATCCCAACGTCTGCTGACTCGGCACTCATTAGCTCGTGAATTCTCTCGGAGCCAGATCTCGAAGCGTCCATTCGCGAATGAGGTCCCGCAATTAAGTGATGAGTTCAAGCGCTTTCAGGCCGGAGGATTCGCGGACTGGCGGCTTTCTATCAACGGCATGGTCGCCCGGCCCGCCTCGTTTTCGCTGGATCAGCTTAAGACCTACCCGTCTCACAACCAGATCACGATGGTGCAGTGTGAAGAGGGTTGGTCGTATATCGCCGAGTGGATCGGCGTGCCGCTTTCCCAAGTCCTGCAAGCCGTGGAAGTCCACCCGCAAGCGCGATATGTTGTCTACTACTCGATCGATCCCGACTGGTGGGAGAGCATCGATATGGCCGACGCGCTGCACCCGCAGACTTTTCTCACCTACGGGATGAATGGTGGTGAACTCCCCGTGGGCAACGGCGGGCCGCTTCGCCTCCGGGTCCCCCGCCAACTCGGCTACAAGAGCGTGAAGTACATCACTCACCTGACGGTCACCGACAATCTGAAAGGTTTCGGCAAGGGTCTGGGCTCCGCCTCTCCAGAAGCAGGCTATGCCTGGTACGCAGGCATTTAAGCGAAGTCCTTCAGCCGAGTGGCGCATCCTGAGCCGCCTCACCTCGAGAGATCACGCGTCAGCGGATCAGGATCCTGCCGCTGCTGGTGTGCGCGTCGATATGCGGGCCGCCCCCACTCAACTTGACATGTAAGTGACGAGCCACCGAATCCGAGGTTGTGATGTCTTCACGATCCGACTGAAGCTCGCCGGAATCGGTCGAAGCATCGAGCTCGAAGTTCGCCAATGGCGGAAGTTCCAGGCGAATGTTTCCTGTAGCGGAGGTCAACTGCCAAGCGTCGTGGGGGACTGCTTTCACGCGGAGATCTCCCCCGCTGGTCGACGCGATAAGGCCGCCTCGGGCGCCGCCCACATCAATTCTCCCATTCCCGTTCTTCACGGTTGCAGTCGTCGGCCCGACAACCATCAGGGTGATATCTCCATCTCCAGTGTCGGCGCGAACGCCCGGCACAACGCGTTCGCCGGATATATTTCCCTTCCCCGTCACCGCCTCCACGGGCCCGCCAATCACCTGAAAATCCAAGTTCCCACTCTCCACATGGGCCTGCAATCCATTCGATATGTACGACGCCTTGATATCGCCTTTGCTCCCGGTTGCTTTCACCGGCCCCAAGATTCCAGCGAAAGTCTGCTTGCCGTGGTTGACCCTCGCAGTGACTTCTGTGCGATAGGGTACGTCGATCCTGTACAACACATCGACACCCTGCTCCGGATAGGCAGGATCGGAGACGTGCCGGACCGTGAAATGATTCCCGTGCTGCTCAACCGCCAGAACTGTCTTGAAGAAGTGGCCCAATTCGATGCCCGCGGAGGTACGCGCAGATCCGTTGATCGACACTTCTCCATCGAGGCTGTAAGCAATCTGAATGTCACCGCTGGTGACCTCAACTTCCAGCGTTACTGGCTCCGCAGGCTGCACCGTATATGTTTGACGGAATTGGTCCGCGGACTGGGCAAACGCAGTCTGCGCGCACGCAGCGCACGCAATCGCAACGACTGCGGCCCAAGCCAGTCGTGGGAGGAAGGGCTGCGCGGAACCAACTCTGCTGCAAATTGACATGTCCGGTTGTCTCGGTCCGCGAATCAGGCCGCCCCGCCCCAAGCCAAGGGCGGCCCGGTTTGCGTTGGTTACAGCGAACGGAGGAAGTCCAGAATTGCCTGCTTATCCGCGGGCGACAGCTGGCTGAATTTATGGACCACTCCGTTCGCTTCCGACGGGGGATACTTCGACGATGCCGGCGAAGCATGATTCTGAATCGCCTGCAGCAGGTCGGACGTCCTTCCATCGTGCAGGAAGAAGATTCGCTGGCCGACGCCCCACAACGGAGTGCTGCGGAACTCGTCCCCAGCGGCCTGGCCCTGGCTGATATCGTCCGCCAGTCTCGAGCCCATGTGGTGCACGAACATGTCCGAGAACAGATTGACCGGACGGTTTTGCAGGACCGGGCTGTTCATGACCGGTGCAGTCTGCATTTGTGGCGTGTGGCACAACGCGCAGCCGATGTCCGAAAACAGGGTTCTGCCTCTCTGAGCGCTGTGGCTTGGGTTCTGAGCGGGAGCCGGGCCGTCGGTGAAACGCATCAGAATCTGGAACTGCTGCCAATCCGGCAGGATGTGCAGAGGATTGTCGAAGGCCTGGTTCTTGATCTCGTTGGGGTCGGTGCGCACAACGTCGTTCGGCTCCGGCTTCTCCGGGCCCTGGCAGTCCGGGTCTTCCTCGGTCGCGGTTGGGAAAGCTTCGTTGGTGATTCCCATCTCGACGTTGTAGGCCTCGCCGGCAAAGATCGTGATGGACTTGTTCTGGGCCTTCCACCCGAAACGAGTGATCGTGCCATCGTTCCCACTGCGGTTGGGATGACCGGTAATTCCAAGCGGGGCGCGCAGCGCCGCCGTAGCGTCGTGTTGCGCAAGGATCTCGCGATCCTGGATCGATTCAATGAGCCCCAATCCCAGCATCTGCAGCGGGATGCGGAAGGCCAGGTTCCCCGCCTTGGATTCGGCTTCGAAGTCGGGCTGGGTGAGGGCGCAGTTGGGAATGGTTGGGTCGTTCGTGCTCCCGCGGACGGTCCACAATTGATGGACGCCCCCATCAGGAGTGCCGTCCGGCTTGTACTTGAAGCGTACTTCTCGAATGGGCCCGAATTGATGCTCAAAGCTTGGCACTATATTCTGTCGGGAATAGCGGTGCGGCACCAGGTGGAACTGCGGATTCTCCGCCTGCTGCGGAGGCCCGTTACCCGGATTCGGCACGATGAAACCGCCCGATCCGCCGAGCGACGGTTGAGCATGACAGACAAAGCACTGATCGGCGTTGTGACGCGCGCCCAGTCCGTTTGAATTGGTGTGAAACTGGGGGAACATGGGATCCAGTTCGCCCATTCCGAAGACCGGCGATCCGTCTGTGACGTCGGCACAGTCGTCGCAAGTGGATTCCAACTGGCCCGCCCGCAGAATTCCTTCCAGAAAGGAAAGCCGCTCGTTCTCGTTCACGGTGGCTCCCGTGGTTGGGTTCCGGCTGATCAGAGGCGGGCGTGGAATGGGAATCCCCTGCTGTTGCAATCCACCCCCGGTGTTTTGAATCCCGCCCCGAACGCCGGGATCCTTTTGCGCGAACGCCCCGCTCGAAAAGGTGAGCAGAGCGCACGCCACAGACAAGTTTTGTGCAAGTCTTCGAGCATTCTTCATAACATCTCCAGTGTTTTTCTTAAGATCGGACTTCGTCTTACCGGGACATGTGGCGCCTGCTGACTTCCTTCAGAGACCTCAGCATCGACATCAGACGAACCGCGAACCTATTCTTGGCTGGCCCGAGACGAAGCTCGTCTCCACCCGTTCCGCCCAGTCGGGCGGAAATGGCTTCCAGCACTCGTCCGGCCTGCCGAGGCTTCGAGAAATTCACTTCCTGGCCGCATTGCTCGCACCGCCCCTGGGACTGCTGGGCGGTAACGATGACAATGCGCTCGCTTTCGATCGTGATCCGGGTGCGTCGGTTCGCTGTCACGCTTTGTCTCCGCGGAGTGAATCGCCGCGTGGGCGACACTTTGCCGGAGGTCGACGGCTTCGTCAAAGGATCTATCTCGGGACTACATCTGGACAGCTAAGGTGCTGCAAACACGAGAATTAGTGAGTGCCCTGAACTCTCGTGCTAGAATCTCGACCATCGCTTGGGGGACGGATTGGGCATGGATCTCGGGGCATCAGGGCAGAAAATCGCCCGATTTGGGCTCTACGAAGCTGACGTACAGCAGCGCGTGCTCACAAGAAATGGGCTCCGCGTTCGGCTGCAGGACCAGCCTTTTCAAGTGCTCGCCTTGTTGCTGGAGCGTCCCGGCGAACTGGTCACTCGCGAGGAAATTCAGCAGAAGCTTTGGCCTGCCGACACCTACGTCGCATTCGATGACGGCCTGAACACTGCCATCAAGAAGCTTCGCTCAGCCCTGAGCGACACCGCGGATAATCCTCGCTTTATCGAAACCGTCCCGCGCCGGGGCTATCGTTTCGTCGCTCCGGTTACGTTTCCCTCCGCGGTTGCCGTGGCTGAACCGGCCAAGCCTGAGGCTGCCCCAGAAAGCGTCGTGATTGCCGCCCGGGAAAGTTCCCGCATCGTGATTGAGTCCAGCCCATCACGACTGCCCTACCTGCGAGAATCGATTGCAGTGGTTCTGTTTCTAGCGATCGGGGCCGGCGGTTATCTCTACCGGATCAAACAACGCCATACGTCCGACCCTTCCAACCCGGGCACGCCGAAGTTCGTTTCCGCAATCAAACCGCGCCCCTCGGTGGCCGTCATGGGATTCCGCAATCTGTCGGGCGGGCCGGGGCAAGCATGGATATCCACCGCTCTCTCCGAGATGCTTACCACCGAACTGGCTAGCGGAGAAGAATTACGCACCGTCCCCGGAGAAAGTGTGGCCCGCACCCGGACGAACCTTTCCCTGCCCGAGAGCGACAGTTACGCACAAGACACGTTGGCGCGCATCCGAAAGAATCTCGACGCTGACTATGTCGTCGTGGGGTCTTACTTCGATTTGGGTAAACGCTCAGATGGAACCGTTCGGCTGGATTTGCGCCTGCAGGATGCACAGACCGGAGAGACGATCGCCACCGTCTCCGAAGCCGGAACGGAAGTTGGCCTCCCCGCCCTGACCGCGCGCGCTGGAGCCCAAGTCCGCGCCAAGCTGGGAGCGGCCCAGCCCTCACCCGCGCAGGCAGCAAGTGCGAACGCATCTTTGCCTTCGGGACCGGAGGCAACCCGGCTCTATTCCGAGGGACTCGCGAAGTTGCGTAACCTAGACGATCTTGGCGCACGCGCCTTGCTGGAAAAGGCCGTGGCGCTCGAACCCTCGGTCGCCCTGGCTCACGTCGCCCTCGCCGATGCCCTCGACAACCTGGGCTACGAGGAGAAGGCAAGAGAAGAAGCCGAAAAAGCGTTCGATGTTTCCGGGCCGTTGTCGCGGGAACAACGTTTATGGGTAGAAGCCCGTTACCGCCAGGCAACTCACGAGTGGGGCAAAGCGATCGAAACTTATCGCGCTCTCTATACATTCTTCCCTGACAATCTCGAGTATGGCCTCCGCCTCGCCGCCACCCAGGTATCCGCTGAGCAGGGGCAGAACGCAATCACCACCCTCACCGAACTCCGCAAGCTTCCTCCTCCAGCCGCCGACGACCCGCGCATCGATCTGACGGAGGGTGACGCCGCCAAATCTCTTGGCAACTATCAGCGTGAGGCAGATTTAGTGTCTCGTGCGGCCCAGAAGGGACGCGCCATTGGAGCCCGGCTTCTGGTCGCCCACGCTCAACACTCGGAATGTTGGGCCCTTCACAAAATGGGTCAGGTGGAGAAATCGCGCCAAGCCTGCGCGGAGGCCAAACAGATATTTGCAGACGCCGGCGATCGAGTGTCCGTTGCCAGTCTCCTGGTGACGACTGCTGCCGTACTGGAAGAGCAGGGACACCTGCCCGAGGCAAAAACCAATTACGAAGAGGCCATCAGAGTCTACGGCGAAGCTGGCGACCAAGGTGGGATTGTCATCGCTCTCAACAACCTCGCCATCGTCCAAAGAAATATTGGGAACCACCCCGCGGCCAGGAAATTGTATGAACAGGCGATCTCCATTGCCCGCTCGATTGGTGATAAGAACATCTTGATTCTCGCTCAGGGTAATCTCGCGGATCTGTTTTTCTTTGACGGCGACATTGCGAAGTCGCGATCCGTCTTTGAGGACCTGCTGGTTACCTGCCGCGAGCTTGGCAGCAAGGACAGAATCGCCTTGCAGTTGGGGAACCTCGGCGACGTAATGTTCTTCCAAGGCGACCTGAGTGACGCGCAGAGAGCCCTGGAAGAATCGGTGAAGCTCGACGTGGAATCCGGCGAAAAGAGACAGCTTGGGTATCATCTGGCCAGCCTGGGAGATGTCTATGAGGCACAAGGCAGGCTGCCCGAGGCGCGGCAACAACGCCTGCAAGCTCTTAAGATCCGGAACGAACTGGGCGCACAGGGGGATATCGCCGACTCGCAGGTTTTCCTGGCGGACTCATCGATCGAGGAAGGGCATGCTTCTGACTCCGAAGCGCCATTGCGAGAGGCGATCGCAAAACTGCAGTCCCTCAAAATGGTGGATGACGAGGCTTACGCCTATCCGATGCTGGCTCGAGCGCTGGTGTCGGTAGGCAAGGCGGATGAAGCTCTGACGACGATTGAACGGGGTACGCCCGTCGCCGAAAAATGCAGCGATCGCGGAGTACGGTTTGTATTCGCCATTGAAAACGCCCGGACGCTGGCGGCAAAGGGCAGATATGCCGAAGCCATCGCCAGCATCCAGCACACCCTCGCCGACCTCAATAAGTTCGGATATGTCGGATATCAGATGGAAGCCCGGCTGGTTCTTGGGGAGACTCAAACGAAAGCCGGGAAAGTACGGGCAGGACAGACTGTTCTTCTGGCACTACAAAAAGATGCGCAAGCAAAGGGATTCAATCTGATCGTGCGTAAGGCCGGAGAAGCGCTGGATCGGTCGAAGCCCAAGACTTAGGAACGCCGAGCGACCGCGAACCTGTCGCCCGCATTCTGTTAGAATCAGCATGTTTGCTGCTTCGAATCAATCACAGGAGAACACTCTGATGTCCGCACCCAGCCGTCGGCCCGAGATTCGCCGGCGCCGTACCCGCAAAGAGAAGATTGTCCAGTTGCGCAAGCGCCTGGCCTCCGCCAAAACCGATGCCGATAAGACTCGCATCAACGCCAAGCTGCACAAGCTCGCCATTCTGTCGCCCGGCAACCCGCTGGTGAAGTAAGTCCGCGCCCTTCAGTCCGCGGCGGATATTTGATCGGCTTTCGGCCGGCCGCCGTGGGCAATCTGGCCGTAGGCCTCCAAGATCCGCTTCACCGACGTTTCCCAGGAGAACTTCGCAGCCTGCTGGTAGCCGCGTTCCTTCATGCGGTCGCGCAGAGGCTTGTCCATGAGGACGCGGTGCAGAGCGCGCATAATCTCGAATACGTTTTCGGGATTCACCAGCACCGCCGCATTCCCCACCACCTCGGGCAGGGACGACACGTTCGAAGTCACCACCGGCGTCCCGTGCACCATGGCCTCCAGGGGAGGCAGGCCGAAGCCTTCGTACAACGACGGGAAGACGAAGATCTTCGCCTCGTCGTAGAAAATTCGCAGCACTTCAATCGGCACGAATCCCAGAAAGCGCACATCGTGCTGCACGCCGCTCCGCACCACCGTCCGCCTTAAATCCGGATTGCCCGAAAGATCGTCTCCGATGATGATCAGTTTGAGATCGGGATAGGCTTGGTCGCGTTTCAGTTCCGTTTTCAGTGCGGAAAAAGCCTCGATCATGCGCACGACATTCTTATGCGGACTGACCCTCCCCGCGTACAGCAGAAACGGATACGTGACCTGATAGCGTCGCGCAATCAGGTCGCGCTCAGGAGCGGTGGCATGGCCATGCAGGAAACGTTCATCGATCGCGTTGTACACGACCTCGACCCGGTCCGACGGAATCTCAAACAGCTTCTCGATTTCATTGCGCGTGAAATTCGACACCGCAAAAATCCGCGCTGCTCCAGCCAGCACCCGCTTGGTCATCTGAAAGTGAAACGAGCGCCAGAACCCGCTTTGCTCCCGCGCCCGCGACATGTGCTCCAGCATGTCGTGCACGGTCATGACATACGGACACGGCAGCATCCGCGGCACGGAAAACAGATTGGGAATATGGACCAGGTCGCAACGCAGACGCTGCAACGCGGCGCGGAACTCACGGTATCCCTGGACAGAGCGGTCCGACGCAAGCAGCGGGACAGCGTCAAAATTGGGTGGGAGCGTGCCGATTTCCTCAACTTTGGCGGGAGATCCGATCAGCAGGTATTTATTCTCGCGATCGAGCCGGCCCAGCGTCCGCACCACATTGCGGATGTAAGTGCCTACGCCAAACTCGGTCATCCGCCGAATATCGATGGCGATCTTCAATGAAGGCATTTAACCACAGAGGACACGGAGGACGCAGGGGAATTATGCTCCCACCTTGACCTACCTTTGGAGGGGGAACGCCTCGCCTCAGTCAAGCAAGTGCTGAAAAGTCTTCGCAATGGGAGCTCGGCAGGCTAGCCGTCGGTTCTCACGTACTCAGCAGGAGTAACGATGCGTGTCCCTTTGTAAGACCCGAGAACTAGAAGATCTTTATCTCCTGCGATCAGCAGGTCAGCATTCGCGCGCATGGCGCACTCAAGGAACATATCGTCGTTAGGGTCGCGGCATAGCTTCACCGTCCCGCGAAGCTGCACACGGATTGCGCGCGCCAGCACGGCTTCCAGCGCGGCATGGACTCGATTCGCATCCCACCGAAATTTCTGAGTCAGAACGCGCAGGATTTCGGTTTCTATCTCCTCGCAACTGGCGATCACATCTTCACTCATGGCCTTCGCAAGTGCCCGGGTCGGTGTCCCGCGGTGCTTTGCAAACTGGAGCGCGGAAATCCAGACATTCGTATCGAGCACAACAATCACCGGGGGGTCCGGCTCAGCCGCCGAGCCGACTTAACACCGCGGACCTCTTTGATCAGGCGGGGCACTTCGGCTTCGGTATAGCCTGGATTCCGGCTGGCCGCATACTCGCCGATCTCTTCCAGCGCACGGCGCGCCTGCTGGGCGTAATAGCTACGGAAAGCTTCGCGGAACAGTTCGCTCATGGTCCGGCTGTCGCGCTTGGCCAGAGCCTCGGCTTTCTGGGCAAGCTCAGCAGGGAGACTGATGGTGTAAACGCGGGAAGTACGCGTGGTGGGCATAACCCTCATATTACAGTGTAATGGAATCCATTACAATACACGGAAACTTCACGCTCGCACCTCGGCCTGCGCCTTCGCACGGCGATCCGCGTATAGCGGAAACGCCTCGCACAATTCCAGCACCTGCTTGCGAACCTTGCTCAGCACGCCTGCATCCGTTCGGTGGAAAAGCGCCTCCGCGATCCACTGGCCGATCTGCCGCATCTCGGCTTCCTTCATGCCGCGCGTGGTCATCGCCGGCGAACCGATGCGGATGCCGCTCGGCTTCATCGGCGGATTGGTATCGAACGGAATGGCGTTCTTATTGACCGTAATTCCGGCCTCGCCCAGCGCCTTCTCGGCCTCGCTGCCCAGCATGCCCTTCGAGAAAACATCGACCAGCATGAGATGCGTATCGGTGCCACCCGAAATGATGCGGAAGCCTTCGTCGGCCAGCGACTGCGCCAGCACTTTTGCGTTAGCGACTACCTGCCGCGCGTAGTCGCGGAACTCCGGCTGCATCGCCTCCTGGAAGCACACCGCCTTGGCCGCCATGATGTGAACCAGCGGTCCGCCCTGCATTCCCGGGAATACGACTTTGTCGATGGCTTGCGCGAACTCGGCCTTGGAAAGAATCATCCCCGAGCGCGGCCCACGCAGAGTCTTGTGCGTGGTCGAAGTCACAATGTGCGCGTGCGGCACCGGCGACGGATGCGCGCCGCCAGCCACGAGTCCGGCAAAGTGCGCCATGTCGACCAGATACAGTGCTCCCACTTTATCGGCAATCTGCCGCATGCGGGCGAAGTCGATGATGCGCGGATAAGCGCTGCCTCCGCCAATGATCAGCTTCGGACGCTCCTGCACGGCGAGTTTTTCCAACTCGTCGTAATCGATGGTTTCGGTCTCTTTGGTGACGCCGTAAGGAACGATCTTGTACGTCTTGCCGGAAAAGTTCAGATGATGCCCGTGCGTAAGATGCCCACCGTGCGCCAGATTCAGCCCTAGGATCGTATCCCCCGGCTGTAGTATGGCCGCGTAAGCCTCCATGTTGGCCTGCGATCCGGCGTGGGGCTGGACGTTGGCATGCTCTGCGCCGAACAGTTGCTTCGCCCGATCCCGCGCCAGGTTCTCGACAACATCCGCGTACTCGCAGCCCCCGTAGTACCGCTTGCCGGGATATCCCTCGGCATACTTGTTCGTGAACACCGAGCCCGCGGCCTCGAGCACAGCTTCGCTGACGAAGTTCTCCGAAGCGATCAGTTCCAGGCCCTCATGCTGGCGGCGAGTTTCGTTGTCAATGGCGGCGGCAACCTGCGGATCGCTTTCATACAGCGGACGGTACATCTTTGAGGAGAGAGAAGTTGTCATGTCGTTTTCCTGGTTTCGTAAACGCTGGGATCGTGCAGTTCCATGTAGCGTTCCGGCGCTTTTACCGGCATAAAGCCGAACTTTTCGTAAAGTCCATGCGCGTCGCGGGTCAGCAGAATCCAACGTCGCATGCCCTGCAGCGCGGGATGCTTCGTAATGCATTCCATCAGCCCCTTGCTCAGGCCGCGTCCGCGATGTGATTCCAGAATGAACACATCGCCGAGATACGCGACTGTCGCGAAATCGCTCACCACCCGGGCAAAGCCCACTTGCACGCCGCTACCATCATAAACGCCAAAGCACAGGGAATGCTCCACGGAACGCGCCACCACTTCCCGAGGAATCCCTTTCGACCAGTAGCAATTGGTCAGGAAGCCATAAATCACATCCAGATCAAGACGGGCAGGATCGGTGCTGATCACAAACTCGCCGCGCTGGGATTCGACAACCGTGTCGGGAGCAGCGCCTCGAGGAGAAACCATCCCCATATTCTAAAGGGTTTCCTTCGTGAACCTTAGTGTCCTTCGTGGTGGACGCCTTTACTAAAATGCCGTCCGCAAAAACGACGCCAGGTGCCACCCATCCATGTATTTGTAAGGCGTCTCGCCAGTCGTGTAATGCCCGCAAGGCAGCACCGCAACTCTGTGATCGAGTTCATGCCGCTCAAATTCAGCGACGGTCTGTCGCGACAACTCCGGCAGAAATGTCAGATCGTACTTCGCATAAACAATCAGCGACTTCCGCGGCCAGCGCGAAAACTGCTTGAAGTACGACATAGGACTGACCGCCAGCCAGGCCTGCCGCAGGCGATCGAGATCAATTGACTGCTCAATCCCCTGCCGGATGTGCCGTGTCGACTGCCCATGCCACACCACGTCGGCGACATAAGTCGACGCATGGTTGAACGCCGCCACCCGTATCCGCGGATCGTGCGCCGTCGCGATGAACGCGTAGCAAGACCCAAGACTCGTGCCCACAATTCCGAGGTCGCTATAGCCCTGCTGTTCGAGCCAGTCAAGGCAACTCCGAATGTCGACCACTCCCTGGCGAACGGCATCGAGGGTGCGCCCGATATTTGCCGACACGGCATAGTCTGCGCGGCTGATCTCGGCGGGCATGCGAATGTCGTGATACGGCATAGTCAGCCGCAACACCGCGATGCCCAGCATGTTGAGCAACTTGCACAGCGCGACATAGGAGACCGCGTCGGCATTCCAGTGCGGCAAGAGAATAACCGCGCGACTCCCCTTTGCCGGAAACCAGCGTGCATTCACCAGATTGTTTTCGGGATAAGGTGTCTTCACCGCCGAAGTGAACCGCAGGAACTCTCCGAACGTGCCTTTTACCTTGGCCTCAAGTTTCAGGTCGGGCACTTCGCGCGTGGAGAAAACCTGCACTTCGCGCGTCTCCAGGCGGAAGTCGGTGGGCTTTGTGTAGGAATAAAACTCATCGCTCGCCGCGACGATGCGCCGGTTGTAATCCAGGACGAATTTCTCGGGATCATCCTGCGCGACGCTCGGCAACTGCCCCGGGCGAAAACCGTTGCGGCATGGCCAGTCCCGCGTGAATTCCACGCCCCAATCCAGCGGACGCATCACGCGGTTATTGTCCACCGAAGTCAGCCGGTGTTCCCAGTCATACATCCATTGTGCATAGCGCGAAGGCATGGTCAATCTACTAGTGTAACAAGCAGGAAACGATCGGCTTGCGCGGGAACCACTCAACGGCAGCAATAGGCCGTTGGCCGTTGCCATTTGGTCCCTAAACGGGACACATCCGAAAGAAATGTACAGGCCTGTGACAGTCGTCACCGAGAAGGGCGGGCATTGGCGATATTCAGATTAGTGATGCACAAGGGGATCCGCCTCATCGTGTAGCTACATTTGGAGTTACAATGAATTTGGAGTGGGATGAGCGCAAGAATCGGGACAACGTCCGAAAACATGGGTTCGACTTCGCAGAGGCGGAAGAAATGTTCCGCCACGCTCTTCTGGTTCGTCCCGATACGCGCGAGGAGTACGACGAGGAGCGATGGATTGGAATTGGGATGATGCAGGGCCGAGTTGCCTTCGTGGTATTCGCGGCAGCTGCGAACGATACGATCCGCATCATCTCGCTCAGAAAGGCAAATCATGAAGAGCGTCAAGAATACGAAAAAACGATCCAGCACGGACTGGAAGCGAATTGATGCAATGCGGGATGAGGACATTGACTATTCGGACATTCCAAAGCAGGGACCTGACTTCTTCGCGAACGCGATCCTTTGGCCGGGGCCGAAAAAACAGATCACATTGCGCATCGATCCCGACGTGTTGAGTTTCTTCCGCAAGCATGGCCGGGGCTATCAGAGCACAATCAATGCCGTCCTGCGGAAATACATGGAAGCGAGGAAAGAATCGACATCTGCTCAAACCGCGGACCTCACGGACCGCACTGTCAAAGCCGATGGCTGAGGTCACCGAGTCGGAGAGCCATGGCGACTGACGCACAGAATTTGCTAGTTCCCGTACCGTCGCGGCACGCGCTTCGAAATATTGCACAGAATTTCGTACGGAGTGCTGTTCGCCAACTCAGCGTGCTCCAGGGCATCTACACTCAAGCCTTCGCCCACGCCCAACAGAATGACTTCATCCCCCACGGCCACGCCCGGAATCCCCGTGACATCCACCAGCGTAAGATCCATCGAGATGCGCCCCACGATCGGGGCGTAGTGCTCGCGCACAATCACGCGTCCGCGGTTGGAAAGCTGGCGGTTGTATCCATCGGCGTAACCGACCGGCAGCGCCGCAACGTGCGCGGGAGCCTTAGTCACGTAGGTAGCGCCATAGCCTAGCGCCTGATTCGGACCGAAACTGCGCAACGACAGAATCCGCGTCTTCCAGGTAAGAATCGGCTTGACCGGCAAGCGCAAGGTTCCGCCGCTCACCTCGCGCCCCGCCCGCTGAAAGGGCAGATAATAACCATAGAGCGCCACTCCCGGACGCACCATGCTGTTCCAGGTCTCCCGCCGCGAAATAACCGCCGCGGTGTTGGCCATGTGAACGAAGGTGGGCTCCATCCCGGCCTCTCGCACCATGCGGCGCACGGAATCGAAGCTGCGTTCCTGCTCGGCCACCGAAGGAGCGTCCATGATTTCGGAAGACGCGAGATGGGTGGACAGCCCTTCCAGCACCAGATGCTTGGCCGCTTTCAATGCGGCGAGCACGCCGGGAAGTTGGTCGACGCCGACGCCCAGGCGTCCCATGCCGGTATCGACTTTCAAGTGCACCGGATGTCGCGCCACTCCCAGCCCAGCCGCCGCGCTTTCCAGCGTTTCGATATGCCACGGCTCCCAGACCGTCGGAGTCAGGTGCAAGCGAATGATCTCGCTTTCCTCTCCGCGCCAGAAGCCGGTCATCAAAAGAATGTTCGCGCGAATGCCCGCCTCGCGCAGAGGAATCGCTTCATCCAGCGAAGTCACGCCCAGCCACTTCGCACCCTCGGCTTCGAGCGCGCGCGAGCACTCAACGGCACCGTGTCCATAAGCATCTGCCTTCACCACCGCACAAACAGTGACGTTCGTGCCCACATGCTTCTGCACCGTGCGGAAGTTTTGCCGCAGTGCGGTCAGGGAGACCTCCGCCCAGGTCGGACGCGTCGCCACGCGGCTCAGGATTTCTGCTGTGGTTGCCACTTTTGCGATTATAGCGGGAGCAACCCGTGCGTTAAGGTTACGCCGGGGCTACTCCCGCCTGAACCCACTACTTTCTCCTAGTTCCCCGCCAGAAAGAAGTTCACCGTAATCTGCGTCTCCACCTCGATCGGTTCACTGTTCAGAATGTAAGGACGATACCGCCACTGGCTCACCGCATCGATCGCCGCCGGCACCAGCATGGGATGCCCGGAGATCGCATGCACGTTTTCCATCGTTCCCGCCTTGCTGATGAGCGCGTACACCACGACCGAACCCTGCACATGAGCGGTCCTCGCCAGCGGAGGATAGACCGGCTGCACTTTGCGAATCAGCATGCCTTCCAGCATGCTCGACTTGCGAAACGTAGGGCCTGTGGCGTGAGCCGGGATAGGCAGCGGAATTGCGGGTTTTATGCCGTCGCCAATCGATTTCCATGGTCCGTCACCCCCGGTACCGGTTCCGCCCGGAACTCCTGTATCGGGACGGTTAAAACTCATTTGAGGCGGAGCGACGACCTCCTCAATGTGCGCGACATGATTGGGAACCTCGCGCGGAGCTATGAGCACGTTGTCCGCAAGATTGCTTCGAACGATGGTGACCATACGCTGATGTTGAACTCGCGGTGCGGGGGGCGGCGGAGCTCCCCATGACAGGGGCCCCGAAAGAACTCGCGCCGCTGGCAACCCCACCGTCTTCCACAGCGGCAACAATAGCAAACCACCGATGATCAACGCCTGCAGTCCGAACGACGTCATCGTCGTCCAACTGCGGCGAGCGCGTTGGGCCCAGGATGTTTCCAGCATGCTCTCGGCAAACATGGTGTCCTCCAGCGTGAAATCTGTTTGCTGGTATGGACACCACCAACTCGCGCATCGGCGACACTCGCGCAAATAAAAAAGGCCGCGTTTTCACGCGGCCTGCTGGAACTTTCCCGACACCAGAGGTGTCCGGTTCGCTATTTAGGTGCCTCTGTCGGCTTGGGCACTGCCGGCTTCGCGGTACCAGTGGGCTTAGGAGCAGCTGGCTTGGGCGTCGTCGCCGCTGGTGCGGCAACACCAGACTGCACGTTGTACGCGTCGACAACTGCCTTCGTGATGTCGATCGTTTCCCCCCACCACAGCACATTGCTCTGGGGCCAGGGCTTTGAAGTATCGACGATCATGCCAAAGCCATTCTCCTGCGAATATTTCACGATCATGGGAGCCATTTTCTGCAGGATGCGCGTGGCAATCTCCTGATTCTGGTTCCCGAAGTCTTCCTGTGCGTCCTGCACGGAGCGATCAAATACCTTCTGCTTGCCTTCGATCTGCTTCTTCAGGGTGGCGAGCGCCTCTTCATTCAGCTTGTCCTGCTGGGCAGTGAGTTGCTTCTTCAGACCTTCCAGTTCGTCGTTCTGGCCCTTCAGTTCGTTCTGCTTGGGCTCGAATTTCTTTTGCAGAGCCTGGAGGTCGCGCTGACCTTCGTTGCTGCCGAAAATCGCTTCCTGAATGTTGATGGCTCCCACCTTGGTTCCGGTACTGGGGCCAGTGGTTGCCGGTGTTGCCGAAGGAGCAGCGGGCGTCGCAGCGGGACTCGAGGGTGTGGCGCTGCCGGTTTGGGCCAATGCGGAAAACGCGAACGTAACCGCCAGGGCCAGAAGAACTCGCAGAAACTTGCTTGTCATTGGATCGGTTGAACTCCTTGGAACATGGTTCCGGGAAAGATTTTCGAAATTGCTCTCAGATCGCTTCTTTCAGTCAACGCTGGGCCGCACTGAATGAGGTCTCCGCTGCGCTAGCGGCCGCCGTCGGAAAAGGCGCTCTAGATTGCCAGCAACACACGCCGGTCCTTCGGGCGTGGCGTCCACGCCTCACAGCAGACTTGATGGCGTGGATCGACATAATTATAGTGACCTTCCTCACGGGCCGTCAATCAAACTTACAAGCGGCTAGAACGTCGTCGCCACCGTAAACCGGAAAGTCTTGCGCGGCTCCCTCAACTGAAAACTGGGCGCATACAGATCCACTGCCTGTTTGTAGGTGTAATCGCCAGCCGCACCGGCGGGGAACATGCTACGAGTGATCGGAATCGGCGGGTTCGCCAATTGATCCAGCCGCAGCGGGTTGTATGCCCAGTAAATGCGGAACGGTGCGTTCACCACGGGCAGGAACATCTGCAGTTCGAGTCCCGTGGACATGCGCAGCTGCCAGTTCGCGGACTTTAAAACGCTGAGATCCTGCGAGGGCCTCGGGTTCAATACTCCTCCGCCCTGGCAGTTGTACCCGGCATCCAGCACCGGACAGCCGAAGGGCGTCCCGATCACCTGGTCATACTGCACCGTGGCAATCTGCAACTGAGATGGCCGGAGAATGGGATCGATACCCGCATCCACGAAGGGCACAATCGCTACCGGGCCCGCGATCGTGATGCGATACTCAAGATTCCCAAACACGCTCAAATCGCCACCCGGGAATACGATCTGGTCGACCGGAATCGGTATCGTCCAGTTCCCCAGCCGCGGATTGGCCGGGTTCTTGGGGACCGGGGTTCCGTCGGGATTGGTCAGCGTGATCACGTTCGAACTGGGCAGGAAAGCCACCGGCGAGATCGACCGGATATCGAAACCACGAATATCGTTTTCACCGCCCATGAAGGAGCGCTGGAACGGCGGGGCGACCAGGCCTCCATACCCGCTGATGAACGATCCCTGCACGTTGAAGCCGATCGCGTTGCGATGGTTCTGTACCGGGATGAACTGCTTGTACTGAATCAACGGACGGACGGACCGGACGGTGCCACCCAGTCCCGCCAGTTGCATCCCCAGCGTCATCTGGTGCCCTTTGTGTGGGGAGATTCCGCTGTCCAGGGTATTGAACGAGAAGTTGGGGAAGATTGAACTGGTGATGATTCCGTTCACAGCGTTCGGTCCAGAAATCCCTCGAAACGCGATGAAATCGAAGAGGCTCTTGGAAGCCGTACTGAGGGCCACCAGGCTTGACCGGTCGAGCGAATAGGTTATGCCCAGTCGTTTGAACGAGCGCCGCAGCGGATAACTCAACGACGTGGTAAAGCCGATGCTCGACTGCGAATAATTTTGCAGGTTTTGCAGCTGGGCGGCATTCAGATTCAAGTTCTGTCCGCTGAAGATGGAAAGCTGCCGCGCCTGGTCGTAACTGATCTTGTTGCCGAACACGGTGAACCCAAACTGCAGCGGACGATCGAACATGTAAGGCTGCGTAAAGCCGAACATGATGCTCCGCGCCAGGTTGCCGAGGCTGATCTGGACTTGCAGGGTTTCGCCCTTTCCCAGGAAGTTATTCGTCGAGTAATTCAGCCCGATGAAAGCTCCCTCCAGCCCACTCACACCGCCGTTGAGTCCGATGCTGTTCTTGCCCCTCTCATGGACCTTCAGCGTCAGGTCGACTTGGCCGTTCTTCTCATCCAGCTTCTTCTCCGTCACGTTCGGATCGTCCGGCTTGAGTTGGTCGAAATACGAAAGCTGGTTCAGACGCAGCAGGCTCAGTTCCCAAAGGCGCGAGTTGTAGATGCCGCCTTCCTCCAGCGCCAGTTCGCGGCGGATCACTTTGTCGCGCGTGGTGGTATTGCCCGTGAACTCGATGCGTCGAACATAGAACTGCTTGCCCTCGTCGATGTCGATCTCCAGATTTGCGATCTTCTTCTCGTCATCGAAGGTGGTGGAAGGAACGCCCGTGTAGTTGATGTAGCCATACTCGCCATAAGCTTTACGCAAAGCCTCGATGCCCTTGGCGATCTTTTCACGGGAGAAGATATCCCCATCCTTCAGCGGGAACAGCGAACGCAGGGCCGCGGTGTTGGAGATGGCCTTGTTGTTCTTGAAGGTGATCTTGCCCAGCCGGTACTTGTCACCTTCCTCGATGGGCATCGTGATGTCGACGGCCTTACCTGGACCCGACTGCAGCAGCCAGATGTGGAAGCCCTTGTGCCCTGTGTCGTGGATCTCCGTCTTAGGATCGCTCACGCCCACTTTGAAGTAGCCGCGATTCTGGTATTCGGCCCGCACCCGCTCGGTGTCTTCTTCCAGTTTGGTGGCGTCGTAGGTCTTCGCGAAAAGACTCTCCAGGAAGATCGAATGCGGAATCCCGATCGGCTTCAGGTTCTTCATGGCCGCCCGCAGAGTTCGCGAATTGATGTTCTTGTTGCCTTCGAACCTGATCTTGCCGACTTTAACCTTGGGCCCTTCCTTGACCACGAACGTAATGCCAACCGCTGCCGGAGGAATCTGCCGCACTTCCGAGCGCACGGTGGCAAACTGCCGCCCGTGTTCGGAGAGCAGGTTCTTGATGGAGACTTCCGCCTTCTTGATGCGGGTTGGATCGTACTGACTCTCGACCACCAAGCCGACTTTATCCTGCTTGAACCGGTCGAGGATGTCACTGTTGGAAACCGAACTGGCGCCAACATAGTCGATGGTGCGGATGGTCGGCTTTTCTTTCACCACGAAGACCAGCCGCCAGCCCTTGGGCGTTTGCTCCCGCTGGATCTTGATGTCCTCGAAGTAGCCCGTGTTCCACAACGAGTTGAAGTCTCGCTCCAGGGCGGCGGAATCGTAAACATCTCCGGCCTTAGTGAAAATGCGGGCCCGTATGGTTTCGCCGGGAATGCGGCGGTTGCCGCTGACGTTAACCTCCGAGACGATGTCGTTCTGCGCCCACGTCAAGCTTGCGCCCATCAGCCAGAGCGCGGCGAGGACCATGCAAAACCAACGCGCACTCCACCCCACTCTTGGCCAAGGCCGTTGAAATGAAGAAGATGGCACCAACAAGGCCCTTGGAAAGCAGGGGCCCTTGGGCACAACAAGGTTCTCCGAATGAAAGCGAAAAGGAATCGCTACGACCTCAGCCTCTGGGATGTGAGAAAACTGTCATTATACGGTAGAGCAAGGGAATGCGTCCAAACCGCAACTCTTTCTGGGTCAAAAGCTCGTCCAACCCATCAGGTCCGATCCGATCAGCAAAACCTGCGGTTGCTTCATGAGGATGGCTTGGATAACTCTACCTCAACCAAGACGGAATAAAACGTTGCCGAGTTGCCCATGTCGGTAAGTTTTTCTGACGTAAGGGCATTGATGCTTTGGAAACCCGGCGTTGTCTTCACCCAATGGAGGGTCGCCGAGACGACTCCGGGCTGGACTTTGCCGTCCACTCGCGCCCTCAAGACAATATCACCTCTGTGGTTGAAGACGCGAACCCGGTCACCGTTATAGATGCCGCGCGCCTGAGCGTCGGCCGCGGAAATCTCCAGCAGGCCCGGTTCTTCCATCTCCTGCACTGAAGGTACGTTGGAAAATGTCGAATTCAGGAAGTTGTCAGCCTTCCGCGCCAGCAGTTCCAGGGGAAGAGTGCTGTCCTTCGCTCCGTGCCGCGATTCACCCGGAGGCGTAAAGTCCGCCACCGGATCGAGCCCCAGCACCTTCACCGCCTCACTGTAAAGCTCGGCCTTGCCGGAAGCCGTTCGAAAGCCGCCCCGTGCGAAGGGAAGAAACGGCTCGACTTGTGTGGCATCGGTTTGTGTGGAATCAGGTTGTGTGGAATTGGTTTGTGTGGGACCGGGTCTTTGACCCGGTCGGGCCGAGCGAAGCTCCGTGCCGGAAGCCGGAAGCCGAGAGCCTGAAGCCCCAAAGTTCAGCCGCACCTGTCCCCGCTCCAGCCTCTCGCGGCTGATCCCCTCGAGCCACGGATCTTTCGAATCCAATGCCGCGTCAATCATCTCGTCCACCGTCTCGCGGAAGCACTCCTCTTCGAATCCCATCCGTTCGGCGAGAGCACGGAAAACCTCGACATTCGAACGGCACTCGCCCAGCGGCGCAATCGCCTGATTCGAAACCTGCAAATAATAGTGCCCGTACGCCTTCTGCAAATCCTTGTGCTCGAAAAACGTGGTCGCCGGCAGCACGATGTCGGCATAGTCGGTCGTGTCCGTGAAAAACTGCTCATGTACCACAGTGAAAAGGTCAGGCCGCAGCAGCCCTCGAACCACTTCGTTGTGCCGGGGCGCGACCGCCGCCGGATTCGACCCATAGACAAACAGCGCCTTCACCGGCGGATCATTCAGCGTATTGAGCACGCGTCCCAACTCCACCATGTTGATGGTCCGGGCTTCGCGTCCTAACGCGACCTTCATCAGGTCGGGCCGTTTCAACGCCTCCGTCTTGAGGGCAGTCGCTCCGCTGGTCGACATCTGCAACCCGCCACCGATTTCTTTCCACGATCCCAGGATGCAGGGCAACATGACGATGGCGCGTGTCGCCATCCCGCCGCGCTCGGAGCGCTGCACGCCGTAGTTGAGCCGAATCACCGACGGTCTTACCGTGGCATATTCGCGTGCCAGCTTGCGAATATCGTCGGCGGAAATTCCCGTCCACTGCGCCACCCGCTCCGGCGGATATTCCTTGACCTTCTCGCGCAGCTGGTCGAATCCCAGCGTGTACCTCGCAACGTAATCAGCATCGTGCAGGTTTTCGCCGATGATGACGTGCATCATGCCTAACGCGAGGGCCGCGTCCGTTCCCGGATTGATCGGCAAATACCAGTCCGCGCAAGCTGCGGTCCGCGTGCGGTAGGGATCGATCACGACCAACTTCGCCCCGTTGCGCCGCGCTTCGGCGATAAACGGCCACAAGTGAACATTGTTGGCGTGAATGTTCGACGCCCAGGCAATGATGTATTTGGAATGCCGGAACTGCTCCGGCTCGGTGCCCATCTTCACGCCCAGCACCGACTCCAGCCCAGCCTCTCCGGCAGCCGAGCATATGGCGCGCTCCAATTGCGACGCGCCCAGCCGGTGAAAGAATCGGCGATCCATGGAGGCGCTGTTGAGCGCTCCCAATGTTCCCCCGAAGGAATAAGGCAGGATGGCCTCGCTGCCAAACTCCGCCGCGATCGCCCGCAATCGCGAAGCAATCTCATCTAAAGCCTCATCCCATGAAATCCGCTGCCACGCGTTTGTGGTGGTTCGTGTGGCGCGGGCGCCCCCGCCCGCGTCTGCGGCGCCAGCCGCGGGACCCTTCGGAGCAATCCGTCGCATTGGATACAGCACCCGATCCGGCGAATACACCCGATCCAGATACTTCGCCACCTTGGCACACAAAAACCCGCGCGTCACCGGATGCTCCGGATCCCCCTGAATCTTCGTAGCCCGCCCGTCCTGCACAGTGATCAGCACCCCACAAGCATCAGGGCAGTCGTGCGGACACGCGGCATGGACGACCTGCTTCATCCCATCGATTATACGGTGCTTTTCGAGACGCCAGCCCAATCGCTACGTCACCCGCCCCGGATCAGGTCGGCTTGGAAAGGGAACCACCAATATCTGATTGGAGCGTCATCCTGAGCGGAGCTGCTTTTCAGGCGGAGCGAAGGATCTCGCGTGGACTGGACAATTCTGACGGCCTACCATCACCGGACGGACCTACTTCAATTCCAGCACTTCCTTTTCTTTCCCCTTGCTCATCTCTTCCATCTTCTTGATCTCGCCGTCGGTCAGCTTCTGAATCTCGTCGAGCGAGCGCTTCTCTTCGTCTTCGGTGATCTTCTTATCCTTCAGCGCCTTCTTGATGGCGTCATTGCCGTCGCGGCGGATATTGCGCACCGCCGTGCGGTGCTCTTCCAGCACCCGGTGCAGGTGCTTCACCATGTCCTGCCGGCGCTCCTGAGTAAGCGCGCGGAACCGGCACGCGGATCAGTTTGCCGTCGTTCATCGGATTCAATCCCATATCCCCGGCGCGGATCGCTTTCTCAATCGCTCCTAACTGCGACGGATCAAACGGCTGCACCGTGATCAATTGCGCCTCGGGCGCGTGCACCTGCGCCACCTGGTTCAGCGGCATCTGCGAGCCGTAGTAATCCACGTTCACGTTATCGAGCATGTGCACGTTCGCGCGCCCGGTCCGCACTCCCGCCATCGCCTTGCGGAAGTCGTCGACCGCCTTGTCCATTCGCGTTTTGAGTTGAACTCGAATTTCTTTCAGAGGCGCGCTATCAGCCATGGGTCCGCTCCGTACACTTCAGGAATCAAAACGTTGCATTATAAACCGAATAAGAAAAATGGCCACGGATTACACGGATCAAAACGTTTCGTCAATCCGTGTCATTCCTTGAAAATCCGTGGCCGACCTTAGCTGTTACACCGCGCTCAGTCACCCTTCGCGCTGACCCTCGATCCAATCTTCTCCCCCAGCACTACGCGCCGGATGTTCCCGTGGTGGTTCAGGTTGAAGACGATGATCGGCAGGTTGTTGTCCTTGCACAGGCTGATGGCCGTGGAGTCCATCACTTTCAGCCCCAGCTTCAGAACGTCCATATAGGAAATATGGTTGAATTTCTTGGCGCCATCGACCTTCAGCGGATCCGCGTCGTAAATCCCATCCACGCGCGTGGCCTTGAGAATGGCCTCCGCCTTGATCTCCATGGCGCGCAGCGAAGCCGCCGTATCGGTTGAGAAATAGGGATTGCCGGTGCCACCGGCGAAGATGACCACGCGTCCCTTCTCCAGATGGCGAATCGCCCGGCGGCGAATGAACGGCTCGGCCACCTGCTTCATCTCGATCGCGGACTGCACCCGCGTATAGACGCCCTGCTTCTCCAGTGCATCCTGCAGCGCCAGCCCATTGATAACGGTGGCGAGCATGCCCATGTGATCGGCGGAAACCCGATCCATGTCCTTCGCCTGCTGCGCCACGCCGCGGAAAAAGTTCCCCCCGCCCACGACAATGGCCAACTGCACGCCAAGCTTGTGAACGTCGGCCAGTTCCGCCGCCACTTCGTGGATGCGCGCAGTGTCCACGCCAAAGCCCTGGTTCGCCGCCAGAGCCTCGCCTGAAATCTTGAGGAGAATTCGTTTGAAGGCAGGGGTTGGAGTCGTCATAGGATCAGTGCCTGGTTTCCCGCTACAACCAGTTCAATCTTACTCCGTGATACCGAACCAAGCCTTTGTCATCCTGAGCGAAGCGAAGGATCTATGTAGTTCTGCTGGGCGCGAGATTACACAGATCCTTCGCTTCGCTCAGGATGACAAGGATTTGGACTATCGATCGCAAAAAAAGGCGCCCCGCAGGGCGCCCATGAATTATTCGCCTTTCGGCTCTGTCGGCTTCGTAACAGCAACGGTCTCGCCCACGTCACCCACCTTGAAGCGCGCGAAGCGCCGCACCGCGATGTTCTCGCCCAACTTGCCGATCTTGGCCGCGATGAGTTGCGAGATCGAGATGGTCTGATCTTTGATGAAGGGCTGCTCGAGCAAGCAGACTTCTTCATAGAACTTTTCCATCTTGCCGGTAACCATCTTCTCGGCAATATTCGCGGGCTTGCCGCTCTTAATCGCTTGATCCAGGAAGATGTCCTTCTCGCGCGCGAAGTCCGCAGCCGTGACGTCTTCCTTGCGCACGTACTTCGGATCGCTGGCCGCAATGTGCATCGCGATGTCGTGCACCAGCTCCTTGAAGTCATCGGTCCGCGCCACGAAGTCGCTCTCGCAGTTCACTTCGACGAGCACACCGATCTTGCCGCCGGCGTGAATGTAGCTCGCCACCGATCCTTCACTGGTCACGCGCGCTGCCTTTTTGGCTGCCACCGAGACGCCCTTTTTGCGCAGGATCACGACCGCCTGCTCCATGTCACCTTTGGCTTCGGTCAGGGCCTGCTTGCAATCCATCATCGGGGCCCCGGTCTTCTCCCGGAGGTCTTTCACTTGTGCCGCTGAAATATTCACTGTAGTCGTACCCATAATTCCTCAGGTTTCAAAAGTTGCAACGTTTCAAGGTTGATGTTTCAAGGCAAAGTCAGAATCTCGTTCTTTGAAACCTTGGAACTCTGAAACCTTGAAGCCTATAAAATTAAACCCGCGCCGGACGACCCGCGCGGGTCTGATTCCAATGCCCGGTTTGTTACGAACTCAAGCAGCTCGGCGGTTCTTAACTGAGTACTGAGTACCGAGTACTGCTCTTAAACCGTCTGACTCTCAACCTTCGGCAACTCGGCCTCTTCGGTCGCCACCGGCTTCTTGTGCGTTCCCGGACCCAGCACCTCTTCCATGCTGATGTCTTCCGCCGCATCCACCGCGACTTCCGCTGGAACCTCCGACGCAGCCTGCGCCGCATCCGCAGCCGCCTGCATATCGGCAACCTGCTTATCGGTCATCAACTGCGCGCCTTCGGCAATCGACTCCGAAATCTTCGAGGTGAACAGCCGGATCGCCCGCAACGCATCGTCATTGCCCGGAATCACATAATCCACTTCGCTGGGATCGCAATTCGTATCGACGACTGCAACCACCGGGATACCCAACTTGCGTGCCTCGCGCACCGCGATCTGCTCTTTGTTCGAATCGATCACGAAAATCGCGTCAGGCAACCGGCTCATGTTCTTGATGCCAGCCAGGTTGGCCTGCAGATGTTTGCGCTCGCGTTCGAGCTTGATGACTTCTTTCTTGGGGAGCAGCTCGTAGCGGCCATCCGTGGCCATCTCGTCGAGCTCCTTCAGCCGCTTCACCGACTTCTGGACCGTAACCCAGTTGGTGAGCAGTCCACCCAGCCAGCGCTGGTTGATGTAGAACATCCCGCAACGCTGCGCTTCTTCGGCAATCGCATCCTGCGCCTGGCGCTTGGTGCCCACGAACAGCACAATGCGGCCGTCGTTCGCCAGATCCTGCACGAACTTCGACGCCTCTTTGAACATCTTCAGCGTCTTTTGCAGATCGATGATGTAAATCCCGTTGCGCTCTCCGAAGATGTATTCCTTCATCTTGGGATTCCAGCGCTTGGTCTGATGCCCGAAGTGAACGCCAGCTTCGAGCAACTCCTTCATGGTAATGGTAGCCAATGAACCTCCTCTTTAGTCTGCATCGGAAACCCGAGGTTTCACAGTTTCAAGGTTGCAAAGTTTCAAAGTCAGTCTTTATAACTTTGAAACTTCTGAAACGTTGAAACCTTTATTCCCGATTGCCATTCCCGTCCCCGCGCCGCGAGGCACGAGAAGAATTGAACACCTAAAACCAGCTGTCAGCTGTTAGCCGTCAGCTCTCAACTAAACCAAAAGCTTGGTACAAAAAACAAACTCTGTCATTCCGAGCGAAGGCGCTTTTCAGCCGGAGCGAGGAATCTCATCCGCCACTGCACTCGCCCCAGAACAGCACCTTACCGTTTCGAGAACTGGAACCGCTTGCGAGCGCCCTTCTGTCCGTACTTCTTGCGCTCTTTGCCGCGCGAATCCCGGCTGACCATGCCCTCAGCCTTCAACTTCTTGCGCAGCTCCGCATTGAACTGCATCAACGCGCGGGCAATACCCAGTTTCACCGCGTCAGCCTGGCCGCGCACGCCACCGCCCAATACGCTGGCGATGACATTGAACGTCGCAGCCGTATCCGAAGACGCCAGAGGTGACTTCGCTGCCGACCGCTGTGCCGGAGTCACGAAGTACTCTTCGAACGCGCGCCCGTTTACTTTGAAATCGCCGCTGCCCGGACGCAAATACACACGGGCAATCGCCGTCTTGCGGCGTCCCGTTCCGTAATATTGCACTAATTCTGCCATTTTTCGCTTCGAGCTTTGAGCCGCGAGCTTCGAGCAAATCGCTTGCCCAGAACTCTCGTCCCTCGGACTCTTAACCTTTCAAAGTGTTCGATATCGCCCGTAGCTCAGAGCTCATGGCTCGTAGCTCGTAGCTGAACTTATGAAACTGCGACTTTGCGCGCCTTGTACTCGCGCACTTCCAGCTTCAAATCCTGCGGCTTCTGCGCCTGATGCGGATGCTTGTCGCCCTTGTACACATTCAGCTTGGAAAGCATGTGCGCCGCCAGCTTGTTCTTCGGCAACATGCGCTTCACCGCAGCTTCAATCACTGCCTCGGGCCGGCGAATCATCCGATTCTTGAAATCTTCGGTGCGCAGACCGCCCGGATATCCCGTGTAATGGTGATACTGCTTCTGCTCCGCCTTCACGCCGGTCGTTCGAATCTTCTCGGCGTTGATGACGATGACATGATCACCGGTATCGAGAAACGGCGTATATTGCGGGTTTTCTTTGCCCATGAGGATGCGCGCCACTTGCGAAGCCAGGCGTCCGAGCGTCTGCCCGTCCGCATCCACGACGTACCACTTGCGCACAATTTCCCCCTCTTTGGGGAAATAGGTTGACATCAGAGTTCTCCCAGATTGAAAAAGCTGCGAAAGAAGACCGCTCGTTGATTCCCCGGCGAGGACGCCAGGACCATCAGGCGGGCAACCACACGACTACCAAGCTTTTAAGATAGCGTACCGTGCAAAGCATTGTCAACGATTTGCCCCTGTTACCTCCGAGGGCAATAACCGGATTGTGAACCATAGCGCCGGCATCCTGCCGGCCGTCGTGTGGCCGTCTCGGCCACGCTCCCAACCCTACTCATATGCCAGCGCGTCAATCGGATCCCTTCGCGCCGCCTTCATCGCCGGATACAACGCTCCCGCCAGCGCCCCAGCCACCGCAATCAGCGAAGCACGCAGCGCCCACTCGTAGCTCCAGAACAGATCCAGCACGGGCTTTTCGAACATGATCACGCGCCGGGTCACCAAGCTGATAATGATTCCAAATACAATCCCCGCGATCGCCAGCAGCACCGTTTCCCGCAGCACCACGTTGACGATGTACCACTTCGACGCGCCCATCGACTTCAGTATTCCGATCTCCCGCGTCCGCTCCATCACTGCGGTATACATTGACTGGAAGATCACCAGAAAGCCAACCACCACCGCCACGCCGATCACGACCTTAATCGCAAGATCAAATCCCGGAAGATTGTCGGGCGTCATGGTCGACAGATATTCCGGCATGGAGCGCACCGAGTACTTCTCCATCCCCGGTATCTGCTGGATCGATTTTTCTACCGCATTGGCATTCGCAAGATCATCCAACTTGAGATAGAAAACAGATGCACGGCCCTCAGCGCTGACCAGGTCTTGCATCGTTTCCAGCGGCAGGCACTTGCGGCAACCCTTTCCGTGCGGCACAATTCCCGAGATGCGGAATTCGTGGGCCAGAATCTCAATCTTGTCGCCCACCTTCATGTGGTTCATCCCGGCAAAGTAGTCGTCCACGATCACGTCATACGGTCCCTGAAATGGTCCGCCCGATAGATAGCGAAATTTCGGAGGAAGCGTGTCATACGTGGCCAGGTCAATGCCGTAAATGATCTCGAGCGGCTTTTGCGTGAACCACCACACCGCCGGCACGGCCGACACGACGTGCGGAACGCGCCGCAGAATATCTCCTACCTTGATCGGGATGGGCGCTCCCGAAAGGCCGATCACCCCTGCCGCTCCGGGCGGCATCACCATTAAATCCGCTCCGACCCCAAGCTGGCTCCTTTTCGATCCGTTCAGCAATCCATAGAAGAGTGCGACCACCATCAAGATCATGGTGACCTCCAGCGCAATCGCGCTCATCGCGATAAACGACCGCGTTGGCCGGTGCACCAGGTTGGCAACCACCATTTTGTTCATCATATTTGCGTGGGTGCCCCACCCTTCTCGCGCTTTTCGCGAGAGGGTGGGGATTTTGACTTTCAGGACGCGCAAAACACCAAGTGCTGCAATTGAGCACTCAACACCGGGCACTGAGTACCGACTACTGGACTTACTTCTTCTCCAGCGGCATCGCCAAACTCGACTGCGGACGATCTAGATGTATCACCACCGCTCCCGACGGCTGCTCCAGCACAAACTGATCATCTGTCAGCGGCTTGTTGATGTCCACCTTCAGCATGTTCAGTGTGATGGCATACTCCTCTTGCGGCCGGAAGATCTCGATGCGCGAGGGATAGCTGGTTCCGTCAAAATCCTTGTAATCCGCGTACTTGGCATCTGTTGCCACCCTGCCGTCTTCGCTATAGATGAACTGCTGGTGCGGTTTAAGATCGGTGCGGCTAAAAATGATCTTGCGCGCCAACCTCCAGCCGTTGTCGTATTTCTGAATCACCGTCAGCTCGTAGTCGTCCTGCAGGACGCGGTGTCCCTTGCCGTCATGCAGGGTCTCATAGCCATTCTCGAGCACCGCAATCTCAGTCTTCGGATCGATCCGCCGGATCAGCAGCGCCTCGTAGATATTCTGCGGGCGGATGTTCTCCATCGGCTGGTCGGTGTTGGGTGTCGCCACGTCGTTCTTGCCGATCACGAACTTGTTCCTCGGAGGAATCCACAGCTTGAAGTCCTGACCGTCGCTGACCATGTCAAAGGCGGTGGTGCGCACGATCGGCATCAGCCCGATCATGTGCAGCGCATCCGGCTGCCGCGCCAGCACGATGCCGCGAATTTCCTTGTAGTCGGTGACGTGCCCCTTCTTCATGCCGCCGACGGAGCTGTCAATGTCCACCGTTGCCTTCAGCGAGCGGATCGCCTCGGCCTGCTGGTTGATGCTGTCGATCAGCCCCTGCTGCGTCGACTCCTTCAGCGGGGCCTTCGAATACTGCTCTTCGACCGGACGCGTACGAAACATGCACCCCGTCGTCGACAACATGGCAAGAAACACGGGTAGAGCTAATAAGGGCGAACTACGTCTCATCAAGGTATATGAAGTCCTCTAGATCATTTGAGTATACCGCGCCGCAAAGGTCGCAAAAGCTGCGCGGTACGCTTTTCTAACTGTACGGGCTCATTGTGTTAACGAACGAGGTACGCGAAGAACAGACGAAACTCCCTGCGCGGCGCCCGCAGTCCGATTGCCACTTCCAAGTTCGTCGCAGGCTCGTAAAACGGCCCCATCCCCAGAAAACCAAGGTTGGCGGGGCTCGAAAATATTTCCCACGCACTTGCGGCTGTACTTACGAAAGGCGGTCGCACTATCGTCAGGTCACGCTCGCCCCGACCATCATCTAAACTGTGGCTGTCGTATCCTGAATAACGTTTTCTGAAGGACTTTTTGCGATTAGCGATGCGGTGATCTGCGATGCGTAAGGTTCTCTGGCTCATTCTCGTCGCGGTTTTGGGAACCGCCGGATGGTTCGCCTGGGCTGTCTTGACGCCCACCGAGCCTTCCGGGCAGGTGTTCGTCATGTTGCACCCTGGATATTCCACGCATCACATCGCCGCCGAACTTAAGAAGGCAGGCATCATCCGCAGCGAGGAAGCCTTCGTCCTCTGGCATTACTACCATCACGGTCGCTCGCTCAAGGCCGGTGAATACCTGTTCGATAAGCCGTTGAACATCATCGACATTCAGAAGCGCCTTCGCCGCGGCGACGTCTACTTCCATACCGTGGTCGTGCCCGAGGGCTTCACCATGTTCGACATCGCCCGCGCCGTTGAAGCCGCGGGCCTTGGCCCCGCCGACGACTTCCTGAAAGTAGCCCAGTCCGACACCGCCCTGATTGCCGACATCGCTCCCGGAGCCCGCTCGCTCGAGGGATATCTCTTCCCCGACACCTACGAATTCTCGCGCATGATGACCATGCACGATATGGCGGGGGCCATGGTCAAGCAGTTCCGCCAGGTCGCACACCAGATCAGCCTGATCTCGTCCTCGGGCAACTCGACACAGGCCAGTTTGAGAGTGGTGGTGGACCCCGTCGCGCCTCAAGCGGGAACACCTCCTGAAGCTCCGAACGATGTGGAACGCACCGTTATCATGGCGTCGATCGTCGAAAAGGAAACCGCAGTCGCTGAAGAACGCCCGATGGTCGCCAGCGTCTACTACAACCGCTTGAACAAGGGGATCGCCCTCGACGCCGACCCTAGCATCATCTACGCGGAACTCCTGGCTGGAACCTACCAGGGCACCCTGCACCACGCGGACATGCAATTCCACTCCCCCTACAACACCTATCGAAACGCCGGCCTACCCCCCGGACCAATCGGCAATCCCGGACGCAGCTCCCTGGAAGCCGCCATGCACCCCGCGCAAAGCGACTACTACTATTTCGTCGCCGACGCCCAAGGCCACCACCGCTTCGCCCGCACCATGGAAGAGCACAACAAGAACGTAGCCGCCTACCGAAAAGCCATGCGCGGCCACTAGAAGCAGACCTCGGACCTCAGGCTTCAGACCTCGGCTCAGACCACGAAACGCTTGGTACTCTCAGGGCTCCTAATAGACTGAATGAGAGAATTCAGCATCCGGCCTAACTCGCTTGAGATCTGGATCAGTCCTTCGGCGCGCTGCGGGCTCAGGAACTTCAACCGTTCTGCAATCAGGATTTGGGTCTCCAATTCGAGCAGCGATCCCCGTGCATGACAAAAGAACAGGGCGCGGTCCCGATCCGTTGAACGGCCCCTTGCCTTCTGCTATGTTGCTCGGAATCGACACTGAGGCTCTTCGCATTTGACTCGTCAGCCCGTAAATTTCCTCCTTCGGAAACCCTTGAGTTTCGCGATATACGCTGATGACCAACTCCATCGCATTCTGCCAAACTCGAAGATCGCGGTACGAAGCAGACATATCTTGCCTCCAACTCGTGCACAACATTGAGACTGCACGACCCGCCAGAAAAGGCGCAAGGTCACATGTCACACAGGATAGAAGTTTTCTGTGGATCGTTGAACGTCGGAGGTCGGAGGTCCGAGGTCCGAGGTCGGAGGTCGGAGGTCCGAGGTCGGAGGTCCGAGGTCTACTTCCCTCTCCGTTCCATCCACCCTTGCAAAATCAAAACTGCCGCCATCCGATCCACCGCCTTCCCCCGCTTTTCGATCGACAATTCCGCCTCGCGCAGCAACCGGTTCGCTTCCACCGAAGTGAGCCGCTCATCCCACAAATGCACCGGCAGCCGAAACCTCTTCCGCAACTCCTCCGCGAACACCTGCATCTTGTCCGACTGAATCCCCTCCGCCCCGCTCATCCGCAAAGGTAGACCCACCACGATCTCCCGCACGTCATACTCCTGAATCACCCGCTGCAGATGCTCAAAGTCCCGGCGCTTAGTCGTCCGCTGCAGTGTCTCCAGCCCCTGGGCAGTAATTCCCAGAGGGTCCGACACCGCGACCCCAATCCTGCGCGAGCCGACGTCGAGCCCAAGCACCCGCCCCACGGGAAGCTCACGAGCAGTTCCGTCTTGGGAAGAAGCCTCCTCTGTATCGTCTGGAATTCGCTCTCTCGGCTCAGAATCCACGGCTCGATTATATGCGCGGCTCCCTCCGCGGAATTTCCGCATTCCAATTCGAACCCGACCGTCTCGTAAGACATTGTCTTTCAATAATGTACAAAAATTCCGGGTCTCTCCGAAGCCCTTTATCCCGGCGGGGACCCGCCTGTCAGGCGAACGGAGGATTCTGGCGCCCACCCGATTACCTTGCTTTGGGCAAGTCCGGGGAGTACCATAGCCTTAGGACTGTTAAGCTTCTTCCCCACGAACCATCGCCTTCCCTTTAGGTACCGAACTATGAGTGGTACGGACTTGAACTTCCACATTGGCGATAAAGTCGTCTATCCCAATCACGGGGTTGGGGTTATTGAACAGATCAGCAGTCGCTCGATCGGTACGTCGGTCGAGAGGTTCTACCTGCTCAACATCAAAGCCAGCAGCCTCAAAGTAATGGTCCCCTGCCAGAACGCCGGCAGTGTCGGACTGCGCCGCGTCGTCCGCAATGGCGAAATCCAAAAAGTCCTCGACGCCCTTTCAGTCGGCGACAACGGAAGCAACGGCGACTGGAAAGACCGCTTCAAGGAAAACTCCGAGCGCATGCGCACCGGATCGCTTCTCGAAGTCGCCAGTGTCCTCAAAAGCCTGATCGCCCTGCACCAGGCCAAGCCTCTTTCCTTCCGTGAAAAGAAGATGCTGGAGCGCGCCCGCTACCTCTTAGTCAGCGAACTCGCCATGGCCCGCAACTGCGAAGAATCCAAGGTCGAGGAAATCCTGACCACCGCCCTCGCCAAGTGCAAGCTCCGCTTCCCCGAAGCCTCAGAATTCCAAGCCTAGTCTACCCGTCCGCCCTTTTCCGTTGTCATGCTGAGCGAAGAACGGGCGGCGCGAAGCGACGGTCGTTCGTAATCGAAGCATCCCTACCCTGGTCGAATTTTGTCGGACTCACACGCACCCCGGCCCCCGTATAATCTCGCCGATGGCATCCCCGGAATTGCCCTTCGGCATTGATCGAACCCGTCTCCGTCTCGACGGCAAAGATCCTTACCTGTGCCTGCACTTCGTCATCATCTTCGTACGCGACCAGGAACGAAGCCTGCGTTTCTTCGCCGACAAACTGGGCTTCCGCGTCGTGATGGACCATACTTTTGAGAACGGCAACCGCTGGATCGAGGTCGCGCCCCCCGACGGCACGGCCCAATTAGGCCTTGCGCTGACCCCGCCCGGAAGCGACCCAGAAAAACTCATCGGCGGTCCAACCGATATCTACTTCATCACAGAAGATCTCGCAGCCAAGTACAAAGAGTGGAGCGAACGCGGCGTCCACTTCCAATTCCCGCCCGAGGTTCCTGCGTGGGGCGGAATTCATACCCGATTTGAAGATCCCGATGGAAACTCCTTCGGACTGGTCGGCTTCGACGAACTACGCGCGGCATCGAAACTCATCGCCGCGCCCTCGCCCAGAAGCTCGAAACTGAACGCCGCACGGCTCAGGAACTGGAAATCGCCAAGCAATTCCAGGCCCGCCTGTTCCCGCAAATCCATCCCGAGGCCAAGACTCTCGAATACGCCGGCCTGTGTCTCCCCGCCCGCCAGGTTGGAGGCGACTACTATGACTTCCTCGACCTCGGCCAGCACCAACTCGGCCTCGTCATTGGCGACGTTTCCGGCAAGGGCATCGCCGCCGCCCTCCTCATGGCGAACCTGCAGGCCAACCTGCGCAGCCAGAGTTCCCTGGCCCTGGACCATCCGGAACAACTGCTCCAATCCGTGAACCGCCTGTTCTACGAGAACACAACCGACAGCGCCTACGCCTCACTCTTCTTCGCAGTCTACGACGACCAATCGCAGCGCCTGCGTTACGCCAACTGCGGACACCTCGCCGGCCTCATCTTGCGAAGTGACAACTCCTGCCAAAAGCTCGACTCCAACGGCGGCCTGCTCGGACTCTTCAAGCAATGGGATTGCACGATGGCTGAATGCGCACTTCAGCCCGGAGACATGCTGGCCCTCTACACCGACGGCATCACCGAGGCCTCCGATAACAATGGGAAAGAGTTCGGAGAAGAGTGTCTAATCGAGCGCCTGCGGCACCATCGGGATCAAACATGCCAATCCGCACTCGATGCCATCACCGAAGAAGTCCGCCGTCTGAATCCCACCGACCAACACGACGACATCACCCTGATCCTCGCAAAATGCAGGACTAAGTGATCTCGAATCCCTCCCTGGCCTCCGTAGCCTGCGCCGAGCGCAGCCGAAGGGTCTTCTGCAGTTCAACTGTTCCTGATCGCGTGGGAAGAAGAAGACTAAGAGGCACGCTCCCCGCAACCCCGCGCCCGTTCTAGCAACAAATTCCTCTCTCGCACATTGCGCGTGAGGCACGCCGCCCGCTCGAACTCCGCGCGAGCCTCTTCCATCCGCCCAAGCTTCTTCAGCAAGTCGCCCCGCACGCTGGGCAGCAAATGATAATTCTCCAGCGCCGGATCGCTGACCAAGGTATCCACCAACTCCAGCCCCGCCGCCGGACCCCGCGCCATCCCCACCGCCACAGCTCGGTTCAGCTCCACAATCGGAGACGGCGTCACTTCCCTCAGCTCGCCATACAACTCCGCAATCCGCGCCCAGTCCGTCTCCTCACCACTCCGAGCCTGCGCATGACAAGCCGCGATCGCCGCCTGAATCGCATACGGTCCCCGCATCCCGCCCAGCTTCTCAGCTCGCTCCAGCGCCGCCAGACCTCGATTGATGAGCAACCGGTCCCACCGCGCGCGATCCTGATCCAAAAGCAGAATCGGCTCGCCCGACTCATTCACTCGCGCTTTGGCCCGCGACGCCTGAATTTCCATCAGCGCCACCAGTCCGTGCGCCTCCGCCTCGTTCGGCACCAATCCCACCAGAATGCGCCCCAACCGTAGCGCTTCCTCACAAAGCGCCGGCCGCAGCCAGTCATCGCCGGCCGTCGCTGAGTACCCTTCATTGAAGATGAGATATAGGACCTGCAGCACCGACGCCAATCGCACCGTGAATTCCGCTCCCCGCGGAACTTCGAATGCAACCTGCGCGTCGGTGAGAGTCCGCTTCGCCCGCACAATCCGCTGGGCGATCGTCGGCTCGGCCACAAGATAAGCGCGCGCAATCTCGTCAGTAGTCAGCCCGCCGAGCAACCGCAGCGTGAGCGCCACCCGTGCCTCCGTTGACAAAACCGGATGGCACGCAATGAAAACGAGCCGCAGAATATCGTCGCCAATGAAGTCATCCATGGCAGCCGCCAGATCGGGCACCGCCATCTCCCGCTCCGCCACCTCGCGGCCCAGGTCTTCGTGCTTGCGTTCGATGAGAGTGCCGCGTCGCAGGAAATCGATAGCGCGGTGTTTCGCCGTGCCCATGAGCCACGCCCCCGGATTCTCCGGAATCCCCGACTCGGGCCATTGCTCCAGCGCAGCCACCAGGGCGTCCTGGGCGAGTTCTTCCGCCACGCCTACATCGCGCACGATGCGGGTCAGCCCGGCGATCACCCGGGCCGACTCGATCTTCCAGACCGCTTCAATCGCGCGATGTGTCTCGATGGCACCCACAGCCACCGATCACAACATGTTCAGCCTTTCAGCGCAACCTCACGACCATGACTCTCGGCGTCCTGGCCCGGGCAGGTGCCTTGTTCATAGATCTGCCGGAGTTCGCATTCTCCTTCTCCGACCACCTTGAGGAAGTCCTTTGCCAGTTGGATCGCCTCTTCCTTGGAGTTCGCCTTCAGAATCGCGAACCCACCGACGAGTTCCTTGGACTCCGTGAACGGACCGTCCGTCACGCTGAGCTTTCCGCTGAACCGCCGCACCCGCGCGCCCAGCGCCGACGGCAGGCAGCCTTCCGTGCTCACCAGCCAGCCCGCCTTAAAACCTTCTTCGATCAGTTTGCCCATCGTCGCCATTTCCTCCGCCGATGGCGGGGTGTTGCGCTCAACCGACTTGTAGATGCTCAGAAATTTCATCGCAGTTCTCCTTTGATGTGATTCAGTTTGTGAGCCGGCTCGCGACCTTTTTCTGGGTCCAACCACCGCGCTCTATCAATACGTCGAACCAGCCATCGCCAGATCGACAAGAGAATTCAAAAATATTTCATTTCTTTTTCGCGATCTGCTCGGCGAGCTTCCGCTCCTGCTCGCGCAGTTCGGGGGTAAAATTCTCGCCAAAATCCGCTGCCTCAAACACGGGACGGATCTCCACATTGGTCTCTTCTCTGTGAGGATTCGGGCAACGCTTCAGCCACTCCACGGCTTCGTCCATGGAACGCACCTGCCAAATCCAGTATCCGGCAATCAGCTCCTTGCTTTCGGTGAACGGCCCGTCGATGACGGTCCGCTTCGCTCCGGAAAACACTACTCGCTTGCCTTTCGAGCTGGCCTGCAGCCCCTCTCCCGCCAGCATGATCCCGGCCTTCACCAGTTGCTCGTTGTATTTCCCCATCGCTGTGAGTAGCTCCGTATCCGGCAGAACCCCGGCCTCGGATTCCTTGCTGGCCTTTACGATGACCATGACTCGCATAGTGTTTCTCCTTACTTATGAAGATTGAGCGGGCCACATCCTAATCCCGCCTCTATACATACGTCGAACGGGCAACTGCCAAATCGACACGCCCCAAACTCTATTCTGCCCGGCCCCGCCCAGAACCAGTATCCATCGGAACACCCCAGGTCTAAGCCGAAGCCAGAAGCCGGATGCCCAGCGTATAATGTCCGGAGCCCGGCCGTAACCTCATGACAGACGCCATCAAACGAAAACTGCAGGAAGAAATCAACGCGCTCGAACACGAGCTGATTCACGAGCTTCCTAAGGAGATTAAGAAGGCCGCCGCCCTCGGCGACCTCAGCGAGAACGCCGAGTACCACATGGCCAAGCAGCGCCAGGAGTTCGTCAAGGCGCGCGTCCGCCAGCTGGGCAAGCGCTTGGCCGATCTGTCCATGGTCAACATGAACAACATCCCCCACGACAAAGTGGGCCTGGGCTCCACGGTCAAAGTTTTCGACAGCACGAAGAACGAAGAGATGCAGTACAAGCTGGTGACCAGCGAAGAATCCGACGTAGCCACGGGAAAAATTTCCACCACCTCGCCCATCGGCCGCTGCCTCCTCAATAAGAAGGTTGGCGACACCGTGATCGTCATCAGCCCCAACGGCAAGCGCGAACTGGAGATCCTGACCCTGAGCACCATCCACGATGAAATCGCCGACGAACCGAAAGAGGCGGGCGCCTGATGCCGAACGAAGGGCGTCATCCTGAGCGGAGCCGCTTTTCAGGCGGAGCGAAGGATCTCGCGCGAATCACCACAGAATTCAGTTTTCGGAGTTCGCCCAGATGAGCGCCTCCTGGACCAGCGCCTTCGGCCGCGCCTGCGGAGTCTTGCTCGACACCATTGTCCGCTGGTTGGCGCTCTCCCGCATCAATCCCAACGTCCTCACCTTCATGGGACTGGTGGTCAACACCTGGGCCGCAATCCTCTTCGGCTCCGCCAACGCCAGCAACCAGCACCGCATGTTCATCTACGCCGGACTGGTCATCATCTTCTCCGGCTTCTTCGATCTGGTCGACGGACAGGTCGCCCGCGCCACCAACCGCGTCACCCGCTTCGGAGCCTTCTTCGACTCCGTCGTCGACCGCTACAGCGACGCCAGCCAGTTCCTCGGCCTGCTCGTCTTCTACGCCCGCGGCGGACGTTTCTTCTACGTCGTCCTCACCGCCTTCGTCATGATCAGCGCCATCATGGTCAGCTACACCCGAGCCCGCGCCGAGAGCCTGATCGGCTCCTGCCGCGTCGGATTCATGGAACGCCCCGAACGCCTGGTCCTCGTGATCCTCGGAGCCCTCTTCAACCGCATGGCCCCGGTCCTCTGGGTCATCGCAGTGCTCAGCACAATCACGGTAATCCACCGCATGCGCTATACCTGGACGAGAACGCAAGACCCGCCAGTAGCCGTCACCCCCCACCAAGCCGCGTAGATCTGTATTAGGTTTGTCCTCCCGAGCGAAGTCGAGGGACCTTGTGTCTTGAGTTGTCATCCTGAGCGACGCCCTTTGTCGCGAAGAGCCTGCCCTGAGCGAAGTCGAAGGGACCTATGCAACAGGCCAGCAGTAGACAGGTGCTTCGGCGGACAAACGACGCCCGCCTCGAGATGAAAGAAAGCAAATCGAGCACCCGCCCGCAAACCCCGGCACCTGCTATCCTATCGAGTCGCATCGCGAATTCTGGGGACAACTCTTGCCAACCGATCCGGTTCTGGTCGTTCATGGTGGCGCATGGGCCATGCCTGATGACATGGTCGACGCCCACATCCACGGTGTCACCAACGCCCTCGCTGCGGGATGGCGCGTGCTCGAGCGCGGCGGCACCGCGCTCGACGCCGTCGAGGAAGCCGTCGTCATCATGGAAGACGACGAGACCTTCGATGCCGGACGCGGCAGCTTCCTCAACCGCGACGGCAAAGTCCAACTCGACGCCCTTATCATGGACGGAGCCACGCTCCGCGCCGGAGGCGTCGGATGCGTCGAGCGCCTGCGCAATCCCGTGCGCGCAGCACGCAAGATTCTGAGCGAGAGCCCGCACGTCTATTTCGTCGCGGAAGGCGCGGAACGATTCGCCGCCGAGCACGGCATCGCGCTCTGCAAGAACGAAGACCTCGTCATCCCGCGCGAAGTCGAACGCCTGCGCGAGTACCAAGCCGAGGCTGCGCAGCACGGCAACGATCTGTTCGCGCCCAGCTCTGACGATGTGACCATCTCGCACGACACAGTCGGCGCAGTCGCGCTCGACCGCAACGGCAACATCGCCGCCGCCACTTCCACCGGAGGCACGCTGAACAAGGCTCCCGGACGCCTCGGCGATTCCTCGCTGATCGGCTGCGGCTGCTACGCGAACAATGAGAGTGCCGCGGTCTCCACCACCGGATGGGGCGAACCGATCATGAAGTTGGTGCTCGCCAAATGGACCGCCGACCGCATTCAGGCCGGCAATCTCCCCGAGTGGTCCGCGCAGGAAGCAATGAACTATCTGAAGCAGCGCCTCGACGGCCACGGCGGCATCATCGTGCTCAACCCCGAAGGCCACATCGGCATCGCCCACAACACCCCGCGCATGGCGTGGGCGTACAAGACCGTAAAGAAGCAGGAAGCGGGCATCGAACGCAGTAATCCTTAGGGTCTCTGCACCCAGTCCGGCCGATGAACTGAAACAAGCAAAGGAATTCCGAGCGCACCTTTGTGGGTTTCCACAATCGCAGGGTCTCCCGGGTTAGCCTCCGAGTACCACATCTCTGAGACCATCAGCTTTTCGTGCGTCCGGCCTCGCCATGATGTAAGTTCAAGGTAGTAAGATGCATCTCCTCGGTGGTGTGTGAGGATGGTGCGTGTGATGACTTGCCGATGTTGCTCGACGGGCGAGTGATCGAGCGCCCCATTTAGGAACAGAATGGTCGCGACAAACAGGCTGCCGATTGCCAGCCAGACTGGGCGCGGCAAGAATCGGGCATCCTCGCCGCTCTTTGCTTTTCTCCATGCGATGTTGATGAGGGTATAAACAACCAGACATGGGACACCGCCGACCCACCAGATCTGCGCGTCATCGAGGGGCGGGTACGTGACCACAGCGGCAACCACCAAAATGAAACCGGTAATCGGCCACAAAAAGAGCAAATAACTTACTTTACGTGGCGACTCGCTCGAATTCGTCGGCTCAGGGCCAAGTGTGCCGATCTGAGACTGGCCGATCTCATCCATCCCCCGGTTTATATCACGTCCAATACCATCAATGTGAGTGGACCTACCGTCGAGTTTCGCTCGACGGACAGCCGAGGACGGCTTTCCCTACATGGCGCCTACAGCCAGCCCTTGGTTCGCGCGATTCGCGCCGCTTCAACCCGGTTGCTCGCTCCCAGCTTACTGATCGCTTCAGAAAGATAATTCCGCACCGTGCCGTCGGAGAGGCCCAACTCTCCGGCGATGTCGCCGCTGGCCATGCCTTCGCCCGCCAGCCGCAGCACCTGGCGCTCGCGGTCGGTGAGCGGATCCATCTCGCCCCACGCTTCGGTCGCGAGTTCGGGATGAATCACGCGCAGTCCCTGATGCACGCGGCGCACGGCGTCGGCGAGTTCTTCGGCGCGCATGTCTTTCAGCAAATATCCTGAGGCTCCGGACTCGAGCGCGCGCCGCAGATATCCCGAGCGCGCGAATGTCGTGACGATCACGACGCGCGTCCCGGTGCGCCGGCGCTTCAACTCCGCCGCCACGTCGAGGCCGCTCATGTGCGGCATTTCAATGTCGGTAATGAACACGTCGGGCTTGTGCGTGAGCACGGCCTGAAGCGCTTCCCTCCCGTTTGCGCGCCTTGGCGACGACGGAAATGTCGCCTTCGATTTCGAGCAGGGCGGCCAGCGCGCCCAGCACCATGCCCTGGTCTTCGGCCAGCACCACGCGGATCGTCTTGCGGCCTTCTTTGCCGCTCTCTTTGCCTGAGTTAGAGGGATTCAATTCCGGCTACCTTCGCCTTGCGGCGCGATCTGTTTCAGCGGCAGAGTAATGATGAGAGTTGTGCCCGCTTCCGTGCTGCGGCTCAGCGTGCCCCCAATCATCTCCACGCGTTCCCTCATGCCGCGCAATCCGTTGCCTTCGCCGTTGGAAGCGCCGCAGCCGTCATCGTGAATCTCCAGGCGGCAGCTTCCATTTTTCTGTTCGAGCCGCATGCGGCACGTGTGGGCCCGCGCGTGACGCACCACGTTCGTCACCGCTTCGCGCACCGCCAGCGACAGCACACTCTCCTGCAGGGCGGGAAGCTTCACGGTGGTCGCGGCATCGCACTGCACGGTCAGACCAGCGGTCTCGAGCGTCGACTTGGCCTGCGCCAGTTCCGCCACAAGCCCTTGGGCGCGGTATCCACGAATGGCGTCGCGCACATCGGTCAAGGCCTGGCGCGAAATTTGCTCGACCTCGCGGATTTCTTTTCCCGCCCGTTGCGGATCGCGGTCGATCAACTTGCTGGCCAGTTCCGACTTCAGCGTGATGACCGACAGGGTGTGCCCCAGCACATCATGCAGGTCGCGCGCAATGCGTTCGCGCTCGGCGACCTTCGCCAGGTTCTCGATCTCTTCATTCGCTTTGCGCAGTTGCCGATTAATGCGATTGCGCTCAGCGAAAAAGACATTCCCGGCGCCGATGAACATGGGAAAGACGGCCGCCCAGAACAGCTCCCATGCATCCGCGTGCAAAAGTAACCCTTCCAGCGCCGCAATCGCCCCGATCATCGCCAGTCCGGCGATGGCACGGGTTTGCGTGGACACCATGAACGGAACCATGGCGGCGGCGAAGATAAAGAATGTGCATCCACCCGCATTAAATGGGAGGTACAAGACTCCCAGCAGCAATATGCCACCGACATGCACGAACGGCCGAGGCCTCTCCAGCAGAAAAATTCCAAAGTAGAGGACGAGGAAGACCGCCGCACCGAGACCATCCAAGAGCCATAGCTTGAGGCCGACCTTATCGTGGATTGGCTGAACAAAGAAGAAGCCGAGGTAAAGCCACCAGAGCAGAGGTCCCCATCCGTGATCGCGGTCCTGGAATACGGACCGAAGGGAGCGCAGCTTCAGAGACCAACCTCCCGACGCAGAATCCTTGTCGAACTCGCGCGAACCGAGGAACGGCATCTTTATATTTTCAACCTTCCGCTCAATTCCGGCCAGTTCTAAGTCTGGGCTTGGCCGTATACCACACCAGAAGGGCCGCAGGAATCAGCAGCGCCAGCCACTTCGATCCGCCGTAAATTGCCGCCATTCCCATGAGGATCAGGACCACCGCCCAGCCCATCGATTTTTTCGCGTCCATACTCATGGTCGTCTCCTGCTTCCCCAGGGGCTAAAGTCCGCAGCTGATCACATCTCTTACGCGCCCTGGAAGGGCCGCTCTTCCACGGTGGGTGCGCATCTGTAGTTGCTCCGCCACTCTGAAGCGCACCCTCCCGATCTTCTACCCGTACAGTTTTCCCTTGTCGCGCTGAAACCCGATGCGCGCCGCGCCCAGGCAGATCATGGTGAAAGCCGCGAGCACTTCCCAATGCGTGGCGTTCGATTCATGGCGTCCTGCTCCAACAATTCCCAGCGCCAGTTGCGACAGGTGATACGGAGGCAGCGCGAGCGCAATCTGCCGCACCACCTTCGGCAGGAACATGAAGGGCACCCACAACCCGCTGCAGAACGACATGGGCAGGTAGATCAGGTTGATGGTCGCAGGCGCCGAGTTCGGTCCAGTGAAATATCCGAGCGCCAATCCCATCGCAGAGAAGGGCAGCGAACCCAGCGCCAGAGTTCCCAGCAGCCTGGCAAAATCCGCGAGAGGCATGCGCACACCGCCCAGAGTGATTCCGAGCGCGAAGAGCGCAAGCACGATGATCGTGCTGAAAATGATGCTGGTGATCACCTTGGCCGCGAAGTAGGCAAACGGAGGCATGGGACTGGCACGCTTGACCTGCAGCCATCCCAAGCCGCGGTCGGACGCCAGGCCCGCAGCGGTTCCAAACAGCGACGCGCCCATCACGCCGAATGTACCGTAGGTCGCAATCAGGTACGCGGGTACACTCGTACTCCCAATGCTCTGCTTCGCATTCAGCACCAGCCCGAACAGCACGTAGAACATAATCGGGAAGCTGAGCACCGATGCTGTGTACATACGCAGACGCAGGTTCTTCAGGAACTCGTACTTCGCTTCCTTCAGATAAATGGTCGCCGTGTGTTGCGGCGTCCGCTGTACTTGTGTGCTGCTCAATGTCATGGTTGCGGTGCTCATTGGATTTCTCCGTCGTTCGAGAGTTCTTCTTGCTTAGTTGTGACGATTGCCGTCGCGTCCTGCATCCTGCGTCAGCGCCAGGAACGCTTCTTCCAAACCCGCGCTGCTGACTTCCAGGCCCGAGAGACCCACATCCCGCGCCAGCAATTCGCGGACAATCGGTTCGGCCGCGACCGCGTGAAGTTCGACGGCCTCGCGATCTTCCTTTACATCGGTGACTCCCGAAATCTGGCGCAGCGCATTCAGGCTAAGGCTCGTGATGCAGCGAATCCTCTTGCCCGCCGTCTTTGCCTTGATCTCCGACGGCGTCCCCTGCGCAATAATCTCGCCTTGGTTGATGACCGCGACCCGGTCGGCCAGCGCGTCAGCTTCCTGAAGATAGTGGGTCGTGAGGAGCACAGTCTTTCCACGCGAGACCAGCCGCCGAATCTCACCCCACAACATGCGCCGCGCTTCCACATCGAGCCCGACCGTAGGTTCGTCCAGAAACAGCAGATCCGGATCACCGCAAATGGCTAGGGCGAACAGCACTCGTTGCCGCTGGCCACCGGAAAGATCGCCAAACTTGCGATCGCCCAATTTCTCAAGACCAACGGCAGCCAGCACCTCGGCAGACGGCATCGGTTTCGGGTAATAACTGGAAAACAGATCGATGTGTTCGCGGACGCGCAGCGTTTCAGGAACGCGCCCTACTTGCAACATCGCACCCGTTCTCATCCGGTTTTCAGGATTTGTGGGGTCGCCACCGAAAACTCGCGCTCTTCCCGTATTGGGCTGCAATAGTCCCAGCAGCAACTTCACGGCGGTCGTTTTGCCCGCGCCGTTCGGTCCGAGCAGGGCTACCACCTCGCCAGCAGGTACCTGAAAATCAACGCCACGCAGCGCCCGGATGTTTCCGTAGTTCATGTTGACGCCTTCGAGACTGGCGACGGTCGTGCCCAGGTTGGGAAACTCTGCGGCCTGCGGTTGTTCCAAGGTTGCGATCATCTTCAGTCCTCCCGGCGCGCTTAACGCCGTCTGGACGGGAATCGATCTCGTCTCTTCCGTCCAGTGATTGCATCATCGCGGAAGCAGCACGAGAGCACCAGTGCCATCCATCACGCGGCGGGCGTGACAAATGTCATCCTTAGTTTCATGGGATTTCTTGCCAGAAAGGAAGCTCAGGGAGAACTAGAGCGGCCAGCCCGATCCGGGACGATCCGGGGAAACCCTTACTTCTGCGCCGGCGTGTTACGAATTCCGAACAAACACAGGAAATCCACAAGGCGCATGCGGCGCTCGGTCCAGAATGGTGGACGCAACGAAGCCTCGATTTTCCGCGCCGGACAAGGCCGCGCGCGCGTTCGGATTTCGTAACAACACACCGCTGCTCAATTTTTTGCACAAATCACTGGTCACAAGCGGTCCCTCGTTTGATATGATTCCCCCACTTTCTTAGGAGGCGTACCCATGCTACCGGCGGGAAAAAGCCTTCGCACGCTGCGCGAGAAACTCGGGCTCACCATGCGGGACGTCGAGAACTCAAGCGCTCGCGTCGCCGATAAATATCGCAACGAGGAATTTTCCATTCCTCCCAGCCGACTGTCCGACATCGAAACCAAGGGTATTCTGCCCAGCATTTTTCGACTCTACACTTTGTCGGTCATCTATCGCCGCGACATCCGTGAGCTCATGTCGTGGTACGGCGTCGACTTGAATAACATGGCCACCGACCTCGGCTTGGTTTCTCCGCCCAAATCGCACGTTTCGGATGCTCTCGCCGGATTGTCGTCGGTGCAGGTTCCCGTGCGCATGGATCCTGGCTTTGACGAGCGCCGCACCACCAACCTGGGCCGCATGGTCGAGCAATGGGGATTGGTCCCCATCGCCTACCTGGCGCAGTTTGCCAACAGCGAGTTCACGTACGGTTACGTCGGCACCCAAGATTTCACCATGTACCCGATTCTGCCTCCCGGCAGTTTCATCCAGGTCGACGAGGCCAGAAACAAGGTTGTGGAAGGCTCGTGGCGTTCGGAATACGAGCGCCCCATCTACTTTGTCGAGACTCGCGAGGGACATACCTGCTGCTGGTGCAGCATGCGCCGCGAGGAGATTATTCTGCAGCCCCATCCCTTGTCTCCCGTTCCGGTTCGTATCCTGCGCCACCCGCAGGAAGCCGAGGTGCTGGGTCAGGTCGTGGGGGTCGCTATGAAATTGACCGAGTGGCACGCCCTCGATTCTTCTGCCAAACTCGAAAGGGCCAGCAGCACTGAACTAAGGTGAGCTGGCGGCCGGAGAATCCTGGCGCTCGCCCGGCAGCAGATCCTCGAGATGATCGCGCATCCCCTCGACATAGGCCTGAGCAGTAACCCCGCTGCCTCGACTGGATTCGTCCAGATCCTCGACTAGCGACGCCAGCGGCGTCCGTAAAACCCCAGCCACAATCTCGGCATGGGCCGTCTTCAACGCCCGTTCCGACCCCTCCGGCCCGTGGACCAGCTCCATCCCCCAGTGTTCGTAGCGGCCCCGGGCATGGCGCAAGGACGCCAGATAGGCCAATTTCCCCAGCAGCCCCGAGACAGCCGCCAGAGTGGTCTCTTTCACGTCCTGTAGAGCAGATTTCAGCGTCATCTTGTTACGAATTCCGAACGCTCAAAGGCCTAGCAGCCTGTTTGCGCCCACGATTGCGCCCATGAAATTATCACGGTCCAATTCGCAGTCACAAGGAGAATAACCGTGAAACGCATGCTACTCGTCCTCGGAGCAGCCCTACTGTTTCTCAACACTTTGGTGGTTCCAACCGTAGTCCGGGCCGACGGCCCTACCAATACTAACTGTGGTAACACACTATGCAAGCCCTAGACTGAGAACTCTCTTTTCTTACGAAAACGGAACAAGGGGGCTATCGACGTTGCCGCCTGCAGCGCGTCGCGGTATAGTGCCTTACTACCGTCATGCTGCAGGCGCATTCATTTCTCTGGCATTACCTATGGCTTGCGCCAAACGTCCTGCTATTGGCCCTCGCCTTCTTGCTATACAAGAACGGGCTGCGAAAGACATTCCCTGTATTTTTTGCCTTCGCGCTTTTCAGCCCGCTGTGCCAGTTCGCGCTTTACATCGCCGATGTGACGCCATCCATCACACCTGAGAATTTTTGGCGGGTAGATTGGGCGAGTCTACTGATCGAAGGGCCGCTGAAATTTGCTGTGGTCGCGGAGATATTCGCGCGCGTTTTCGGTTCCTATGATTCCCTAGCCCGTGTCGGCAGGCTTTCGATTCGCGGCGTCGGCATCGCGTTAGCGCTGGCGGCGGCGTTGGCCGCCGCCTACGCTCCTAAGGACAGCCTCTTCGGAATCGTCTCTGGAGCGCACCTGTTGGAACAGACCATCGACTTTGATTGCAACTGGTCTCCTGCTCTTCATTTTTCTTTTGCGGCATACTTCGCGCTTCGACCGGCGAGGCCTATTCTCGGAATCGCCCTCGGCCTGGCCATCGCTTCGTGCATTCATCTTGCAGTTCGGGCCGTGGCGGCGAATGCGGGGCTGCCACCGGAAGCCGCGAGTCATCCTTGACTTCGTCGGTATGTCAGCCTCCCACATCGCCGTGCTGATTTGGTTCTACTACCTCCTCGTCCCCCGAGATGCCGTTGCTAAGCCTGTGGTTCCGTTGCCCGAGAGCAATCTCGACGTCTGGAACCGGGAACTGGAGCGTCTGGTACACCAATGACACTCGCCATCATTCTCGTCATCGCCGCTGCCCTCGCGCTGGTCTTTATCTTGGGCGTCACGATTACTCGCAGCCTTCAGCTGTCCGAAGGCGCCAGTCCGGCCGGCAAGATTCAGCCCATTGACGTGGCGGCCTTCCGCAACCTCATCGACCCCGCGGAAGACGATTACCTGCGCCGACGCTTGCCCGCGTCCGAGTTTCGCGTCGTGCGTCGGCAGCGCCTGCGCGCCATGGCCGCGTACGTTCAGGCAGCGGGAAGAAACGCCGCAATCCTGGTTCGCATGGGACAAAGCGCTTTACCCGCAGCCGATCCCCAGACTTCGGAAGCCGCGCGCCAGTTGGTGGACAACGCCCTGCTCTTGCGGCGCAACGCGGCATTCGCTCTGCTGAGAATCTACGTCGCCCTGGCTTGGCCGAACTCCGGTCTGGCGGCCACGCCCATCCTGCACGGCTACGAGCGGCTGAGTGGCTCCGCCATGCTGTTGGGCCGATTGCAAAACCCGGCAGTACCGGTTCGCATTTCAGCAACGCTGTAATTCTCATCGCATTCGACCTTCGCAACTGACAGTTCCCCGCTGTTTTGCCGCGCTCTGCTGTGCGCCCGGTGTCAAGAAAATTGTCGAAGCGAGTGCAAACCAGAGTTCCTGATTCCTTACTTGTTTTCGGATGCCGTTCTGTTATAAAAACCAGCGGGCGTTAGCTTTCCAATCCATTTTGTGACTACATCGGGAATCTGCCGTGGGACCCGTTCCCGCCGTCTGCTCGCCTTCGCGAGTCCAAGGGAGAACCTTATGATCCGCACTGTCAAAGCTGCCTCCATGTCGTGCCTTGTCCTGTTGCTCTCCGCCCTTTGCTTTGGTCAAGGTGGCGCTTCCACGGGTGACCTGCACGTCACGGTGAAAGATGCGAAAGGCAGTCTCGTCACCAACGCGACGGTCACCGTGCGGGACGTCGCGAAGGGACTGGAGCGCACTGCGACCAGCGACGGACAGGGCGGCTATAGCGCGCAACTGCTGCCTCCGGGCAACTATTCGGTGACGGTGGCGGCGGCGGGGTTCACCAAGGTCACGAACACGGATGTCGGCGTCACGGTCGGCGGACTCTTGGAACTTCCGGTCACGCTGTCCGTCTCAGGAGGCACGGAGATCGTTGAAGTCACTTCGCAAGCGGAATTGGTCGAGACCTCGCGCAGTTCGACCACCGACACCATCGGCCAGCGCCGTATCGACAATCTCCCCATCAACGGTCGCAACTACATTAACTTCACGCTCACCGATTCGCAGGTCGTGCGCGACAACGCGCCCAACACTGGCGCCGCGCCTACCTCGGGCCTCAACATGAGCGGCCAGCGCGCGCGCTCCAACCTGGTGAACGTGGACGGCGCCGACGCCACCGACAACTCCGTCAACGGTGTGCGCTCCACCGTTTCGCAGGAGGCTGTGCAGGAATTCCAGATCATCACCAACAGCTACGCGGCCGAGTATGGACGCGCCTCCGGTGGCGTCGTCAACATCATCACCCGCTCCGGATCGAACGCATTTCACGGCGACGTCTTCGGTTTCCTGCGCGATCGCAACCTGCAGGCCGTGAATCCCTTCAGCACCGTTGCGAACCCGGCCTATACGCGAGTGCAGGCGGGCGTGGCTTTCGGCGGGCCGATCAAGAAGGACAAGACATTTTTCTACTTTGCTTATGAAATCACGCGGCGCCACGAGACCGGGTTTTCCTCTATCGGCCAAGACTGCGCGACGAGCGCCGGCCAGACTTGCTTCGGACTCAGCCCGTACGATGCTTCGGCATACTTCCTCGCGCCCCCGAATTCGGTGATCCTGCCGCTCACGCCCGACCAGGCGTCCTTCCTGAGCGACCCCGCCGTTCAGTTCACGGCCGCAACCAATCCTGCGTATGGGTTCGAAGTCGGACAGTACGCCGGTCTTGTCGGTGCGTCGTCCGGCATGGCTGTGAATGGCGCATGGCCGGTCGGTTTGACCGGCGGATTTCCCGGCCTCGGCGGTTTTCCGACCAGTTGCAGCACTCCGGGAAGCTGCTTCGTTCCGGGTTCCTACCAAACTCTCTCGTCGCAAATCGGCAACTTCCCGGTGTTTGAAGGCACCAGCCTCTATTCGCTGCGCATTGATCACAACATCAACAACAACAACCGCCTGACTCTACGCGGCAACGTCAGCCCCAGCACCGTCACCGGCATCGAAGTCAGCGGCCAGTCCCAACCCGTCGGACAAAACGCCTATTCGCGCACCTCGCAGCAAACCTACCGCGACGTCGCCGGCATGTTGCAGGACACATGGACGATCGGCAGCAACAAGGTGAATGAATTCCGGTTTCAGTACGCCCGCCGCGGACTTTCCTACTTCTACAATACCAAGATTCCAGGCGGCGCCGATCCGGCCGTGAATATTCCGGGCTTCGCCTATTTTGGCCGCGAGCCTTACTCCTACATTCAGCGCGTGGAGCAGCGCTACCAGTTCACCGACAACTTCACCTGGACCATCGGGCGCCACAACATGAAGTTTGGCGGGGACGTGAACTATCTTCCCCTCACCGCCACTTTCACCGTGAACTATGGTGGCGTGTACGACTTCGGTAGTTTCAGTGCTGCCACATTGGGCTTTGTGAACCCGGCTCCCGGTGGGCTGCCTGATTTCCCAGCTCTCTCCCCCGTGCAGGCATATGGCGCGGGCCTTCCCGGCGACTTCATTCAGGGCATTGGCAGTCCGAGCGACAAATTCAAGAACATTCCCATCGGAGCGTTTTGGCAGGACTCGTGGCGCGTCAGTCCAACCGTCACACTGAATTACGGTGTGCGCTACGACGTGGAGATTCCCCCCAAGTTCAAAGAGCCCCAAGGGCTGGCTCTTCCCGCTTACAGCCAGCTGGGATTACAGAAAGGGATTCAAACCGACAAAAACAATTTTCAGCCGCGCCTCGGCATCGCTTGGGACCCGAACGGAAACGGCAAGACGGTTGTGCGCGCGTCGTACGGCATGTTCTATGACCACCCGCTTCTTGGCCTCTACTTTCTCGGCGATGCCTCCGACGGGTCGTCGAGCGGACAGTTGGCGTTTGGCGGCACGTCGGCTTGCTCCGGGGCCGGCAATCCGGGCAACCTGAACGCGATTACCATCTTCCAAGGATTGCCGATCGATCAGCCCAGTCTGGCCAATCCATGCGCGGCCACTCTTTTTCCCGGCGCGGCAAGCGCTCTTGGATTCCTCCCCAACCAACAGCAGTTTCAGTCGCTGAACTTTCCATCGTCCGTTTTCCTGAACCAGAATTACTTGAACCTCAGTTCGGCCAACCCGACGTTCCTGCCACTGGCGTTTCAGCCCTTCGGCTATCCGCAGGCCAAGAATTTCGTCTACGCGTATGCGCAGCAGGCAAACATCACTGTGGAACGCGATCTCGGCCACGGCTACGCCCTCAGCCTTGCCTATAACTTCAACGGCGGTCGGCACCTCAACCGGCCCATCAACGCGAATACAATTCGTGGCGACTTGATGGTTTCTAACTTCCAGGCGGCTTACTACGATGCGCTGGCAGCGGGATCGGCTACTCCGGCGAGTCCGTTCACCGTCAGCGGATGCAGCCCGGGGGGAACCGCAACCTCTCCGTTACCCTACGTTGATTCCTCACTGATGAATTTCTTCCGGCCCGGTGGCCTGAATCCGTCGATCGCAGCGTTCTATCAGAACTTCGTAGCTGGAGGCGCTGGTTGCGTAGCCCTCGCGCAGGGCACTGCACAAGCCTTGGCCAGTCAGGGATTCAATGCCAACTGCGATCCTTCCACATTCACCGGTTGCGTCCCGTTCGGCGACATGGATGCCAACTACTCCAACGGCAGCTCGATCTATCACGGCTTCACTGCCAACCTGCGCAAGCGCTTCAGCAATCACTACGAATTCCTGGCTTCGTATACCTGGTCGCACTCCATCGACGACTCCACCGACCTGCAATCGACGCTGACGCCGCAGGACAGTTTTTTCCCTGCTTATGATCGGTCAACTTCCCTGTTCGACCAGCGTCATCGCTTCGTGCTAAGCGGCGTGTATCAGAGTGGTAAGGTCGGGCACGGATTCGCCGGAAAGTTCTTCAGCGACTGGACTGTGGCTCCCCTGCTCGATGTCGCTTCGGGGCGCCCCTTTAACATCATCACCGGCAACGGAGACAATCTTCAGTTGTCTTCTTTGACGGGTCGGCCCAACACCACGGTCGATCCTGCGTGCGGCACCGTCTATAAGTCCAAATATTCGAAGACCGGCACACTGCAGGAGCCTTGCATCAACGGCTTTGTCGCGTCAGGTGTTTCGCCCACCCTGCTGCAGCTGGACGGCAACCTCGGGCGCAACGCGGGAATCACTCCCTGGACAGTGTTCAACGACCTGCGCGTTGCCAAGCGCGTGTACTTCGGCGAGCGCTTCAACATGGACTTGATCACCGATATGTTTAACATCGCCAACAAAGTAAACGTGTCAGCGGTAAGCCCGCTCTTCAGCAATGCGGGCCAGCCTACTTCTGACTACGACATGCGCCAATTCCAGTTTGCGATCAAGCTGAACTGGTAGACGCTTAAGATGGATTTTCTCTGGATTCCGTGCGAGTCACGGAATCCAGCTTTTTTGCTTACGAGTGTCCCAATCACCCGTCGATGTCATTCTGGGTAGAATGAACGTTCGCGTCGCGAAAGGCACTTCATCATGAGCGATCCCGGAGTCCTCCCACCACCCCAAACTTCTGTCGAGACGATACTGCCGCCCGCCACGCCGCCTGCACACACGATCTTCCGCGGGCCCAATGGCATCCGCGCCGGCTGGCGCGTGCTGATCTTCCTGATCTTGGTCGCTGTCATTGGGATCGTCTTCACGATCCCGTTCGTCCTCATGCGCGTACTGAGCAAAGGCGGCGATCACTCACTCGTGGGCATTGCCGTGTCTGGCATCACTCCCCTCGGGCTCAGCATCTCCGAAGGAGTTCTCTTCGTCATCCCGTCGATTGCGGCGCTCATCATGGCGCGCATCGAACGACGCAAATACGGACAGTACGGCTTGCCCGCCCGCTTCGCATTTCGCAAAGATTTCTGGATCGGCATCCTGGTTGGATTTCTCTCGATCAGCGGCAGCCTGCTCGGAATCTTCGCCTTTCACGGTTTCCATCTCACCGGCCTGGCGATCCACGGCAGCACCATCGCATCCGCGACAGCCGCATGGGGCGCGACGTTCGTGATTGTCGGCCTCGCCGAAGAATTTTCTTTCCGCGGATACCTGCAATACACGCTCACCACCGGCATGGGGTTCTGGCCCACGGCCATTCTGCTCTCATGTCTGTTCGGACTGGCTCACAAGGGCAATCCGGGCGAGACCATCTTCGGTCTGTTCTCGGTCGTGCTTTTCGGTTTGCTGTTCTGCCTGATTCTGCGCCGCACCGGCAATCTGTGGTGGGCCGTGGGATTTCATGCCGGATGGGATTGGGGCCAGACGTTTTTCTACGGCGTGCCCGACAGCGGCATCCCGCCCTATCACAATCTGTTCGGCTCAGTTTTCCACGGACCGAACTGGCTCACCGGCGGCAGCGTCGGCCCCGAAGCCAGCGTGTTTACTCCCATCGTGCTCGGGATCGTTGCGATTCTGTTCACCCGCGTCTACCGCGAGAACCGGTATCAGGCTTCGGACCTCAGACCTCAGATCTCGGCCTAAGACAAAGTGCAAGGAGAAGCCGACGTCTGAGGTCTGAGGTCCGAGGTCTAAGGCCCGGTGTTACACTTTTGTTTTCCCATCCTTGGCGCTTGCCCGGAGCAGTTCCCCAATGTCCGAAACTCAAATGCCCACCTCGCGCACCCGTGTGGTCCGCGAAGCCGATCGCGCAGTTTACGATCGCGAGACCGTGTACCGCATCCTCGATGAAGGATTTCTCTGCCACGCCGGCTTCGTGGTCGACGGCCAGCCGTTCGTGATCCCCACGTCGTACGGCCGCAAGGACTCCAGCCTGTACATTCACGGCTCCGCCGCCAGTCGCATGTTGCGCCAGATGAGGGACGGCGTGCCCGTCTGCATCACCGTGACTCTGCTGGAAGGACTGGTGCTCGCGCGTTCGATTTTCAATCACTCGATGAACTACCGCTCGGTCGTCGTGCTGGGTAAGGCAACGCTGGTGGAAGATCCGCGCGAGAAGCTGGAGGCCCTGCGAATTCTGTCGGAGCACATTTTGCCCGGCCGCTGGGCTGACTCGCGCCAGCCCAACGAACGCGAACTCAAGGCCACGTCGGTGCTACGCCTGCCCATCGAAGAATTCTCCGCGAAGGTGCGCCAAGGTCCGGCCATCGACGACGAGGAAGACTACTCGTTCCCCACCTGGGCCGGAGTCGTGCCGCTGGAAATGGTGGCAGGCTCGCCGATCGACGATGCGAGATTGCTGCCCGGAAAAGACGCGCCGGCGTACGCGAAGCACTACACCCGCAAGCAATAGCTGGAAATGCTTGACTGCGACGGTAAAGACTTCTATCCTTACAGTAAAGGATAATAGTAAAGATGGCTAACTCCAGTACAATCAGCAGCAAGGGCCAGGTTACGATTCCGCAAGAGATTCGGAAACGGCTCGGCTTGGAACCCGGCGACCGGGTTGAATTTGTGGTGGAGGAAGGCCGCACCATTGTCCGACCGGCTCGTTCGCAGGCCAACCCCTACGAGCAGTACATCGGAATCGCGGGCCCATTCCCCGGAGGGGAAGAAGGAATAAAAGCTTGGATCGACGAGATGCGCAGCGACAAAGACTACGAATAAAGATTGCAAATGAGGACGGCTCTTGACACGAATATCCTATCCCTTCTTTGGTCGGGAGAACCGTCGGCGACCAGTATCGCCGCTAAATTGTCAGAGGCTCGTGCCCAAGGAGCGCTGGTGGTAAGCGCGCCCGTCTTCGTCGAGCTTGCGGCCATGCCCACGATCAGTGTGCAGCGCGTTGAAGCGCTCCTTCGGGAGATGTACATCGCCGTTGACTTCGATCTTGGAGAAGACGTCTGGCGACTCGCCGCAACGCGTTTCGCGGCGTATGCCATTCGCCGCCGCCGTTCCGGCGGCGGTTCGCCAAAGCGCCTGCTGGCAGATTTCACGATCGCGGCGCATGCACTGCTGAAAGCTGACCGGCTTATGACGCGCGATGCCAATCGGTATGCCCAGGATTTTCCCAACCTCCGGCTGATTTGAGAGGGTACGGTGGCATCGACACCCGACGGGGACAAGTCAGAGCGGATTCATGAACGGACAGCGCAGCAAGTAACTGGCGTGGTGTAGTCCCTCACGGGATCAGCAGCAACTTCCCCGCAACCTTCCGCGCCTCCATGTCCTGGTGAGCCTGCGGCGCCTCCGCCAGCGGATACGTCTTGGCGATCCGCAGCTTGAGTCTGCCGTCCGCGATCATCGCGAACAGCGCGCCCGTGCGCGCCAGCAGTTCCTCGCGCGTCGCCGTGAAGTGCGCCAGCGTGGTGCGCGCCATGTAGAGCGAACCTTTTTCCGACAGCTTCGCCGGATCCACCGGCGGCACCGGGCCGCTCGACATGCCATACAGCACGAGCATCCCTCTCAGTCGCATCACGTTCAGATTCTTCTCGAACGTCGCCTTGCCCACGCCGTCATACACCACGTCGACGCCCTTGCCGCCAGTCAGGCGCTTCACTTCAGCTTCAAAATCCTGCTTCGTGAAGATAATGACTTCGTCCGCGCCCGCCTCGCGCGCCAGCTTGGCTTTTTCCTCGCTCGAAGCTGTGCCAATAACCCGCGCCCCGATTGCACGCGCCATCTGCACCAGCAGCAATCCCACGCCGCCGGCTGCCGCGTGGACCAATGCGGTCTCGCCTGCCTTCAGCTTGTGGGCGTCGTTCGCCAGATAATGTGCCGTCAGCCCCTGCATCATGGCAGCGGCGGCCTGCTCGTCGGTGATCGTCGCGGGTATCGGAACCAGACTGTCCGCCGTGGCCGCGACATATTCGGCATAAGACCCCAACGCCCCGCTCCACGCCACGCGGTCACCCACCTTCACCGTCTTCGCCAGCGAACCCACCGCCGACACGACTCCCGCGCCTTCCTGTCCGGGGATGAAGGGCAGCGGCGTTCGCAAACTTCCATCGCGGAAGTGCCCGTCAATCGAGTTCACCCCAGCAACGGAGACCTTCACGACAGCTTCGGCCGGCTTCGGTTGCGGGACGGCGACCTCGGCGAGTTCCATCACCTCGGGCCCGCCCGTGTGCTGCACGCGAATTGCTTTCATGGATGATCCATCGTTTCGCCCTTGTCATCCTGAGGCCCGCGCTCTTTGCGGGCCGAAGGATCTGTGCACTCGCCGGCAGCACCGATGGTACCGGCGAGTGCATAGATCCTTCGCTTCGCTCAGGATGACAAGTCAGAATTGAAATCTACGGTATCAGCAGCAACTTCCCCGTCGTCTTCCGGCCTTCCAGATCGCGATGCGCCCGCTGCGCCTCGGCCAGCGGATACGTGTGTTCAATTCGCAACTTGAGTTTCCCGGCCGCCATCATGCCAAACACCGCCCCCGACCGTGCCACTAATTCTTCCCGCGTCGCGATGTAGTTCCCCAGGGAAGGCCGCGTCAGAAACAGCGAGCCCTTCTGCGTGAGCACAATCGGATCTAACGGCGGTACGGCCCCACTCGATCCGCCGAACAGCGCCATCATCCCGCGCGGACGCAGAACATTCAGCCCTTTCTCGAACGTCGTCTTCCCCACCGAATCGTAAACCACGTCGACGCCCTTGCCTCCTGTGAGCCGTTTGGTCTCAGCTTCGAAGTCGGATTGCGTGTAGAGAATAACTTCGTCCGCGCCCGCATCGCGGGCCAGCTTCGCCTTCTCCTCGGTTGAGACCGTGGCGATCACCCGTGCGCCAATGTGGTGCGCCATCTGCACCAGCAGCAGTCCCACTCCGCCCGCCGCCGCGTGCACCAGCGCCGTCTCCCCGCGCTTCAGCGGATAGGTATCATGCGAGAGATAGTGCGCCGTCATCCCCTGCAGCATCGCAGCCGCGGCCTGCTGGTCCGTGACGCCCCGGGGAATCGACACCAAGCGGTCCGCCGCGACGGCAGTATATTCCGCATAGGCTCCCAGCAGCCCACTCCACGCCACGCGGTCGCCGGCTTTCACTGCCGTCACGTCCGCGCCCACCGCCGTCACCACGCCGGCGCCTTCCTGGCCCGGCGTAAACGGCAACGGCACTTTGTACCGGCCCTCGCGATGGTACACATCGATAAAGTTCACGCCCGAAGCGGCCAGCTTCACCACCGCTTCATTTGCCTTCGGCTGAGGAACCGGCAATTCCACCAGTTCCATCGTCTCCGGTCCGCCAACTTGCCTGACTTGAATTGCTTTCATAATGGGTTGGATTCGCTGACGCGCAAAGCGCTACTAAGAATTGTTCGGGATCTTGGTTGGGCCTTTGGGGGGTGTTTTTGGATCGTCGAGCCCCGCCGCAGCGAGGAGCGCGCGCCCGAACTCTTCGGCCGACACCTTAAACGCCTGCGCATCCTCCGCATTCGCCGCGCCCTCTCCCTCGAGGTGGATTTCCGGCACGAACCGGTAACCGCGTCCCACGACCGTTTGCAGGTACTGCGGCTGCGCGGAATCGTCATCGAGCGCCCTGCGGATTTTTCGGATCGCGGTATTGATTCCCTGCTCGATGTCGACGAAGACGTCCTTGCCCCACAACTCGCTGGCGATCTGCTCCCGCGTTACCAGCTGCCGATGGTGGTCGACCAGGTACATCAATAATTGCAGTGGCAGGCCTTCCAGTCGCACGGGGCTGCCGCCGCGAGAGAGTTGAAAGCGGCCAAAATCCAATTCGAAATCCCCGAAGCGGACCTTGCTCTCCGCCATGGAACCACATCCTCGCCGGTATTAATTCTTCTCCGCCACCAACTCCCTGTCAATAGTTCCCGTTCTTCAGATCAATTGATTCGCCTTCAGACTGGCTCCATGGACGTTCTTCCCATTTGGGTGGAGGATGCAATCGTGCTCCGGATGCGACGAGCCGATTCTTGGAGGTGCCTTATGAAATACGCAAAGAAAATGATGGTAGCGATGCTCTTCCTGGCCCCGGTGATCGCACTTGCTCAGCTTGGTAATGGCGACCGAGTTGTGGCGCAGGTGCCGTTCAGGTTCATGGTCGCCGACCAAAACGTCCCGGCCGGGGAGTACATCCTGCAGAAAGCCGACGCGAGTGGAAAAACGTTGGCCGTTCGCAACGTCGATGCCAAAGTGGGCATTTTTGTGCTGACCTCGGTGGGAGAAAGCAAGGAAGCCGCGGGCTCGTATGCCCTGGTCTTCAATCGATACGGAAATCGCTACTTCCTGTCAGCGCTAAAGGTCGCGGGTGACCGCACGACTTACTCGCCGGTCGAGAGCAAAGAGGAAGCGGAATTGCGGGCACAGAATGTCCCTGCCACACAACAGGTCGTGCTCGCCCAGAAATAGTTCGTCGCGGGAGTCGAGATGGGTACGGGAGGTTGGGGCCCGTACCTATTTCGCTCGCGCTCCAACCTCACATCCTGCCTCTCCTCGTCCCAGCCCGCCGGTCGCCTTCTATTATTTATTCAATCGCTTTCGGTCCCCGCATCGAACGCGGCCTGACGCTTCTGCAGGAAGCCGCGCACTGCGGGATCGCGCTCCAGGCCGATTGCAATGTCATACGCCTGGCGGGCTTCGCCAGAGGCACCGGCCTTGACCAGCAACTCCGCGCGTGCTGCCCAATAAGGCTGGTACTCGGCCAGCCGCGCATCGCTGGCCACTTGTTCAAGCGCCTCGAGTCCAGCGCTCGCCCCATGCAACTCCGCCACCGCCAATGCGCGGTTGATCGCCACTACGGGTGAGCCTGCCAGGGCAAATAACGCGTCGTAAATTCGCACCACTTCTGCCCAGTTGGCGCGGCCGGTGCGGCAACGATCCACATGAGCCGACTGCAGCGCGCCCTCCAACTGGTAGCGCCCAATCGTCCCCATAGTGCTGGCACGCCGCAGCAAGGCCTCCGCCTCATCGATCATTTGCGAATCCCACAAGGCCGGGTCTTGCTCGGCCAGCGGCACATACTCGCCATCGGATCGCCGCCGGGCGCGACGCCGCGCTTCCGCATGCAGCATCAGCGCCAGCAACCCCAGCGCTTCTGGTTCCTGCGGCAGCAACTCGGTCACCAGCCGGGCCAGGAACATGGCTTCCTCGGTGAGATCGCGGCGGGTCACATCGGTTCCGCCGGGATCGCTCCAACCTTCGGCGAACGCAGCGTAGACGGCGTCGAGTACAGCGTCGAGCCGCCCAGAAAGTTCCTCGCGTTCCGGAATGATGAAAGGAATCCCAGCCTGGCGAATCTTCTCTTTGGCCCGAACCAGCCGCTTCCCCATCGCCGCCGGAGACATGAGAAACGCCGAGGCAATGGCCTCCGCATTCAATCCAAGAATGACCTGCAGAATCAGCGGCGCGCGAATGCCGGCATCGATCGCCGGGTGAGCGCACACAAACATGAGCGCGAGACGCTGATCGGGAATCTGGGTTGGAGTCTCTGCCACAATCGCGGCGGCGCCCAACTCCTCCATCGTGAACTGCAAGTCCTCGCCGGGAATCTCACGCCGCTGGCCGCGGTAGGAATCGATCATCTTCCGCCGCGCCACGGTCAGCAGCCAGGCTTCCGGGTTTGCCGGACAGCCCTTCCGCGGCCAGTCCGCCAACGCCGAAGCAAAGGCCTCGGACAAAGCATCCTCCGCGGCGGCCACATCATGCGTGCGGGCCGCCAGGAAGGCGACGAGCTTACCATAGCTGCGGCGCGCCACCGCTTCCGCGGTGCTGCGCGCCTGCTCGTCGCCCTCGTTCGGTTTCATACCGCTACGCTCCACAGGGAAATCACGCTTACATTTCCCAGATGGGACGCACTTCGACCACGCCGTGACCCGCGGCCGGGCAACGTGCGGCCCACGAGATCGCCGAATCGAGATCCGGCGCGTCGATCAGGAAGTAGCCACCCAACTGCTCTTTCGTGTCCACGTACGGACCGTCCAATACCTGCGATTTGCCGTTCGTGATCCGCACGGTCGTCGCTGTCGAGGTCGGCTGCAGGCGGTTGCTGCCGACGATCGCGCCCGCCTTCTTCAGCGCCTCACCATACGCCATGTAGGCTGCCGCTCCCTGTTCCTGCTCGGCCTTCGTCATCTTGGACCACCCATTTTCGTTCACATACGTCATCAGAAGATATTTCATTGGAATCCTCCATCCTCAAGTTTTGATTGCGGCATTGTCGTCCGCTACTACCATGACGTTCGAACCCGAGGCCCATTTGGACATCCCGGGCGATTTGGATTTGTTTCCTTCGTGTAACTTCGTGTCCTTCGTGGTTAAGGGTTTTGCTCTCCACGATGAACTCCTCAAGTAATCGATGTTGGCGTTCGCTATAGTACCAACGGCCCCGAACCTCCAATCGACCTGCGGCCGGATGGACCAGCACCGACTCTGCTACACTTGCACGTCTTCAAGCAAGGAGGCCCCACATCATGGCCGAAACGAAACCGCAGAATCTGTCGAATCACACCCGCTGGGACCCGCCCTTCCACTTCTACATTCTTCCCATCTTCGCGCTGGCATTGATCCTGACCCTGGTGCACTTTTTCGCTCATATCACGCACGGAGATCTACGCGATCACATCCATGCCTTCCTGTTGATTCTCCTGGCGCTCGCCTTCCTGATGCTGATGTTCAAGGTGCGCCTCTATGCCCTCAAGGTGCAGGACCGCGTCATCCGCCTGGAAGAACGCCTGCGGTTGACCCAGCTTCTTTCAGAACCGTTGCGTTCCCGCATCCCTGAGCTGACCGAAGACCAACTCTGCGGACTTCGCTTCGCTTCCGATGCCGAGATTCCGAAACTGGTCGAGCGTACGCTGAAGGAGAACCTGAAGCGCGCGGACATCAAGAAGGCGATTCAGAACTGGCGCCCAGACTACTGGCGGGTGTGAAATTAAGAATACAGAATGTGGCGCGGGCGCCCTCGCCCGCGCAGCCGCCAGTCGAGGAATAGACCGAGACTGTAAGGAGTTGCGCTTATGGCTTCTCTCGCAGATGCTCTGGTCAGCAGTTGTTGGCTGGACGGCATATCGCGGCGCTAGCCACCACGAATCCGGACGGCTCGGTTCACATGGTAGCCGTCTGGTTCTGGTTCGACGGCACACACATTTTTGTAGCCACTGCCTCGCGCAGCCGCAAGGCGCGCAACCTGCAATCGAACCCCAAGGCGTCACTGATGATCGACTCCCGCGACCCTGCTGCGTCCTGCGGGGTCACGATCGCAGGAACAGCTCAGATCCTGACCAGCGATGCCTCGCGGCAAAAGAATGCCGAGATTCATCGCAAATATCTGAGCGCAGCTGCACTGGCCGATGCGAGGGTAGGCCCGGTGTTTGCCGCCTGGGACGACGTCACGATCCAGATCACCCCGGCCTCGGTGATCGCATGGGACATGCGAGTGGCCGACCGCCAGTTCTTTGGCGGGGCCATGGAGAGCAACCCTGGATACCTGTTGCCGTTGGATCGTTGAAACAGACTATCCGATCTCAGAAGACACGAAGTGCCGGAACAACCTTAGGGGCCGTTCCCCGTCAAACCTTTTGCAGGGTAATGTCGTCTGACTAGGAGTAACGGGCCCGGCAGATGCCGAAAGTAACCGCCGTGGTGCCTTTTCGGCGATTGACCCCAGAGAGGCTACCGCGTACGATTTGGTAGAATTCACCAATCGTTCACACAGGGAGAAGCGCGCAACTCATAGAGAAATATGCGATTTGCCAACCTCTATGTCCGGACCGCTGTGCTGGCTTCCCTGATTCTCGCAGCCTCAGCCTGTCAGACGGCGCAGAAGCCGGTCTCTCTGCTGCCTCCCGGAGGCGCACCGGCCCTTAAACCAACTCCGCCATCTGCTCCAGCTACGGCCCCTGCTCCACAAACTGCTGTGGCTCAGCCGCAAGAGGCTCCGGCCCAGAAACCAGAATCCACCGAAGCTGCCACGCCCACTCCTGCCCGGGTTTCCGACCCGGTCGGGGATCTGATTGCCCGGGCCGAAAAGGAATATCAGGCGGGATTGGCCAACCAGCAGGCAGGCAAGACCGACGAAGCCAAGCAGAATTTCGACAATGCGCTAAACGCCCTGCTCAGCAGCAGTCTCGACGTACGCTCCGACGAGCGCCTGGAGAAGGAATTCGACCGGGTTGTCGCCGGCGTCAACCAACTCTACCCGGGCGGCACCTCCGCCGATGCCGGGTCGTCGCAAGACGCCCAGCAGAAATCCGAACCGGCGCCCATCGACGCAACCAACGAAATCACCCCGGCCGCCGATGCCGGCGTCAAGGCCAAGGCGCAAGCCGAAATCAAGAATACCCGCTCCGACCTGCCGTTGATGATGACCGACCAGGTCGCCGGCTACATCACTTATTTCTCAGGCCACGGGCGCGGCGTCTTCGAGCGCGCCTTTGCCCGCTCCGGACGCTACCACGACATGATCGTGTCCACGTTCAAAGAGCAAGGCATCCCGCAGGATCTGATCTATCTCGCGCAGGCCGAGTCCGGGTTCCATCCGCTGGCAGTTTCGCGCGTCGGCGCCCGCGGCATCTGGCAATTCATGGCCAGCCGGGGCCGCGGTTACGGTCTGTCCCACAACATGTGGGTCGATGACCGCCAGGATCCCGAGAAATCCACCCGCGCCGCTGCCCGCCACCTGAAGGATCTCTACAACCAGTTCGGCGATTGGTACCTCGCCATGGCCGCCTACAACTCCGGCCCCGGCACCGTGCAAGCCGCCGTGAAGCGCACCGGATACGCCGACTTCTGGGAACTCTACCGCCGCAACGTTCTGCCCAAAGAAACGCGCAACTACGTGCCCATCATTCTGGCCGTGACCATCATGACCAAGAATCCGTCGCAGTACGGATTGGACGACGTTGTGATGGATCGCCCGGCGGAATACGACACCGTCACCATCACCTACCCTGTCGACTTGCGGCTGGTCGCTGAGTGCGTGAATTCCACGGCCAGCGAATTACAGGATCTGAATCCCAGCCTGTTGCGCCTGACCACTCCGCGCGACGGCAAGTTCGAACTGCACATTCCCGTCGGGACCAAAGATCAGTACGAAACGGCGATCAATTCGATTCCGCGGGACATGCGCCTGTGGTGGCGCTATCACACGGTTCACTCCGGCGACACGCTCGCCTCGCTGGCGCGGAACTACCACACCACGGCCAAGTCGATCTCCGAAGCCAATCACCTCGAAGGCACTGAACTGGAAGCCGACGCCAAACTGGTCATCCCGGTCGCGCCCGGCAAGCATCCCATGAGTGACACGGCCACCTACGCGCGCCGCATCACCCGTTACAGGGTTCACGCCGGAGATACGGTCGCAACCGTCGCCGAGAATTTTGGCGTCTCGCCGCAAATGCTGCGCCGCTGGAACGGCATCCGTGGCGACAGCCTCCGCGGACGCAAAGTACTCGCCCTGCACCTGCCGATTTCCCCCACCGCGCATGATGGCGAAGTAACAGCGTCGCGTTCGAAATCAAAGCACCCAGGCGCCGCTCCCAAGCCCACCGAAACGGCCGTCACTAAGCCTCCCGCCACCAAGTCGGCCGAGATTGAGCGCGAAGAAATCGCTCAAGCCCCACTCGTTCGTCACAAAGTGAAGAGTGGTGAAACCCTCTACTCGATCGCCAATGCCTACCGAACCACCGTCGCCGCCCTCAAGCGCGACAACCGCAACATCGGCGTAATCCGACCCGGCATGATCCTGGTCGTCCAATCCCCGCGTTAAACCCCGTTCAACTCAAGCAATAAAACCGAGTAGGGGCACCTCCAATGAGGATTGAGGAGTTTCCCCGGAATGATTCATCGACTCCTGCCCACCCCAGGACTACAATTCTTTTCGACTTTCGGCCCCCTACATTTCAGCTTCCGAAGGAGAACTCATGCGACTCACCAAAACTCTCATCGTGCTGTTCGTCATCGCGTTGTCTGCATCCCTGGCTCTGCCTGCTTTCGCGCAGGACGGCGCCGCCACGTACAAAGCAAAGTGCGCCAGCTGCCATGGGGCAGACGGCCAAGGTAAGGTCGGCCCCGCCCTGAAAGGCACCAGCCTGACCGATGCTCAAATCGCCGACCTGCTCACCAAGGGCAACGACGCCAAGAAAGCACCGCACAAGAAGGCGCTCGCCAGCCTCTCCGTCGATGACGCCAAGGCCGTGGCTGCTTTTGTGAAGGCGTTGAAGTAGTCGTTAGCGAGGCAATCTCAGGCGGGAGACCTCGCCGGCTCCCGCCTTCCGCAACATTCTGCCAACTCAAATCTTTTCTTCACTTTACGGGATTTTTGCCGCCACCCAGGCGCTGCTGCCGGAGACGGCCAAAAAATGCCTCCACCGCCTGTGCAGCATCCCCAAAATACAAGACGGGCGCCTGGAACCTTAACATCTTGGGAACGTTGCGGCGCCGCCGAGTGGGGATTCTAGACACACGAAGAACGACGCATTGTTTGTATCCCGAGTCCTTGCAGCCAGCACCGAATGTCGTGCTACAATTGCGCGCCGTTCCAGCAGAAGGTTCCGGTGGTCTTTTAAATTCTTCGTGCCCGCAGCCAGGACGCACAGCCGCACCCGGCCGCCACTGAATCACAGGAGGAGCAATGACGTTCGACGATCTGACTCTCTACGCACGCGATGAAGAAGAAGAATTCGGCGACACAGGCGCTTACAGCGAGTCGCTGGAAGAGGATTTCGAAGAGGAAGAAGAGGAAGAGGAATCCGGCATGCCGGCTCCCGAAGCGATCGAGCCGGAACCTATGTCGATTCCCGCGCCTCCTCCGCCGAAGCCCAGGCCCGCGCCGCCTGCGCCGAGCGGCGGCGGGGGTAAGCCCAAAGCGAAAAAGCCAGCCAAGAAGAAACCGGCTGCGAAGAAGCCCGCGAAAAAGGCTCCCAAAAAGCCAGCGAAGAAGAAAGCCGCCAAGAAGCCAGCCAAGAAAAAGGCTGCGAAGAAGCCCGCGAAAAAAGCGAAGAAGAAGGGCAAGAAGCGCCGTTAAGTCGGCAATTGGCCGCGAGCGCCTCCCGTAACGAAGTGCTTCAGAACCGCGCCCCGCCGGGCGCGGTTTTTTTTGCTTTGTCATCCTGAGGCCCGCGTTGTTTGCGGGGCGAAGGATCTATGCACTTCGCCTGGCTGCGCCGATACTCCCGACAACTCCACAGATCCTTCGCCCACAAAGAACGTGGCCTCAGGATGACAAGGCTCCCGTTGTATAATTCCCGCCACCCCTGCCGGAAAGGCATTCCATGCCAGCGAAACGTCTCCTGCCGATTCTCTCCATTTGCTTGTTCACCCTGTCCGCTTCCGCGCAGAGTCCGTCGCTCCCGAAGCCTCCCAACACTCCCAAGCACGCCGTCACCGACGAGTACCCGGGCGTCAAAGTCACGGACGACTATCGCTGGCTCGAGAACTGGAACGATCCTGCGGTCAAACAGTGGAGCGCCGCCGAAAACGCCCGCACCCGCGACTATCTCGACCACATTCCTGCTCGCCCGGCCATCAAGAACCGCCTGCGCCAACTCGTCACTGCCCGCTCGGTGACCTACTCGAATCTGCAGTTCCGCGCCGGAATGCTGTTTGCCGAGAAGCACCAGCCGCCCTTGCAGCAGCCCCTGCTGGTCGTGATGCGCTCTCCCGATGACCCGGCCAGCGCCCGCGTCATCTTCGATCCCAGCGCGGCCAGCGCTAAAGGATCGCTCGCCGTCGATTTCTACGTGCCCTCGTTCGGCGGCAAATACGTAGCGGCCGCGCTCTCTGAAAACGGCTCGGAAGATGCCGCTGCGCACGTGTTCGAAGTCGCCACCGGCAAGCAACTCCGCGATGTCGTTCCCCGCGTCAACTTCGCCACCGCCGGCGGCAGCATCGCTTGGAAGCCCGACAGCTCCGGCTTTTATTACACACGCTATCCGCAAGGCAACGAGCGTCCCCCAGAAGACGCCAACTTTTTCCAGCAGGTGTACTTTCACAAGCTGGGCACCGATCCCGCGCAAGACACCTACGTCCTCGGAAAAGACTTCCCGCGCATCGCGGAAATCCAACTCCACTCTAGCGACGACGGCCGCTGGCTGCTCGCCTCCGTGGGCAATGGCGATGGCGGCCAGTTCGCCCACTACCTGATGGATGCCGCCGGCCACTGGACGCAGCTCACGCGCTTCGAAGACGGCATTGTCTCGGTCAAGTTCGGCGCCGATCCGGCGCTCTACCTTCTCTCGCGTAAGGACGCACCACGAGGCCAGATTCTGCGCCTGCCACTTTCCCATCTCGATCTCAGCCAGGCTAAAGTCGTGGTTCCGCAGTCCGCGGGAGGCGCCAATGAAGCCGACCGCGCCTCCATCGAGAATTTCGTGCCTGCCTGGGGACGCATCTACGTCATCGACATCATCGGCGGCCCGTCCCGCCTGCGAGTCTTCGACAACCAGGGCAAGGTTCTGCCCGCCCCTGTCCTGCCGCCGGTTTCCGCCGTCGGACAAGTCGTCTCGATCGGCGGCGGCGATGTGCTCTTCTACGTTTCCTCGTTTCTCGAGCCACCGATTCTGTATCGCTTCGACGCTTCCACCGGAAGCACCACTCGCGTCGCCAGGCCGCAGCCCTCTGCCATCAAATTCGACGACGCCGAAGTGGTTCGCGAATTCGCCACGTCGAAAGACGGCACCCGTGTTCCGCTCAATATCATCCGGCTCAAAGGAACGAAGCTCGATGGCACACATCCCACGCTGCTCACCGGCTACGGCGGCTTCGGCATTAGCACGCAGCCGTTCTTTCAGGGACGGCTCGCACGCCTGTGGCTCGATCAGGGCGGAATTTTCGTGGAAACGAATTTACGCGGTGGCGCCGAATACGGCGCAGAGTGGCACGCGGCCGGAAACCTCACGCACAAGCAGAATGTCTTCGACGACTTCCTGGCCTGCGCGCAATATCTGATCGACCAGAACTACACGTCTCCGGCGCGCCTCGCGATCATGGGCGGCAGCAACGGAGGCCTATTGATGGGCGCAGCCCTCACCCAGCGTCCCGACCTGTTCCGCGCAGTGGTTTCCTACGTGGGCATCTACGATATGCTGCGCGTCGAACTCGACCCCAACGGCGCCTTCAACATCACCGAGTACGGCACCGTGAAAGATCCCGACCAGTTCAAGGCGCTCTACGCCTACTCGCCCTACCATCACGTGAAGGCGGGCACGGCGTATCCCGCGATCCTGATGCCGACCGGAGAAAACGATCATCGCGTCAACCCCATGCAGTCGCGCAAAATGATCGCGCTCCTGCAAGCGGACGACACCTCCGGCCGTCCGATCCTGCTGCGCACCAGTTCAAGTGCCGGCCATGGAATGATCGGCGCGTCCCTCGACGAACAAATCGAGCAGGACACCGACGTGTTCAGCTTTCTGTTTGATCAGCTGGGGATTCAGTACAGGTAGTCGCAGAGGCAGACACAGAGCTGGCCCACGTAACTACTTTAGGAAGCGAAACGAATCGCGCGCTTGCTCTAAGCTGCGCATAACTTCCTTCGTGTCCTGCTTACTCAGTTCTCTGACAGGCGGGTCAAAGGCCTTCGCGTTGGCTTGCGCCATTGCAATGCTTAGCTGATAGCACTTGCCCGCGTGGAAGGCACGATAAATGGTTGCGTCGATGCCTTGGCTCATTCCCGCGCTGCTTGTCGAGTAGACATTGAACAAGACGCTCCCAATCATTGCTGGCTTCGCGATTCGATCGACGTTCCAGTTCGGCGATACAGCCAGGCACTTTTTCTCCTCGTGAACGCCGATCACTCCTACAGCAGACGCCGCCGCTTGGAATGCTGGAGTATTCGTGTATCGATTGCGCGGATAGGCAAAACAGACGAGGGTGTCGTGGTTTGAGTCCGCACCGTCGTCGCAGACACCACCGTACCCACCGCAAGAATCCTGAACCCAGTAGTAGCCGTCTCCCGATTGCTGCTTCCGCTGCTCGCAGGGAGTAAGAAGTTCTGGATATTGGAACTGAAACGCGCCATCCGGACTGGTAAAGGTCCTGAGTGCAATCTGGGATCGGATCGTGTGCGTCTCCTGCGCCCACAAGCCTCCCGACAAGGCTAGCAAACAAGCTGCAAGGTAGACTCGCATCGGCCCGCCTTCTGAAACGTCGTGCTACTTCTTCGCCGCCACCGCGCCCAAACACTTGCCATACAACTCAAGCAGGTGATCGGCATAGTCTTCCGGTTTGGCGGCGGAGCCCGTGCCTTGAAATCCCACGCCCGACGACGTGGTTCGACCGTACCCCGTGGTCATGGCGATAAACTTCATGAGATCGAGTGCGATATCTTCGTTGCGGCGCGAGGCGCCCGAACCGGTATGCGAACCTTCTTCCATGATGCCTTCTCCTGTTCCTCGCGCGGATAGAACTGGTATCTCTTCGTCTTCAAAATCTTCGTCGTCGAGGTATTCCATGGTGCTAAATCACTCCGTCAGCGATGATAACAGGGTCAGCACAGCGGTGTCCGGCGCGCGGTGTTAGGTGTCAGGTGTCAGGCGGCATATCCCGAGTCTTCGGTTCGAGAATCTGGCCGGGCATATTAGGGTCGAGTGCGGAGCGCGATTTAAGCCAGACCCAGTTTCTCGGACAACCGGCGGACCCGCTTCCCATTAATCGCGCCATGCAGTCCGAGAACTGGTCCGAGCACGCAGTACCACCAGCCTGCCCAGGCCGGGTTCTTGTAAGACAGCGCGAACGAGACCGCGCCGACCGAAACCATGATGGCGTTCTCCCGCAACGCGGATTTCGTCTGCAGCACCTCCACCGGATTCAGTTCCAGTTCGTTCCGCAGCCGATACGCGTGAGCGTACATCAGGGCAAAGAGGGAGAAGACCGCCGTAAACCCGATCGCATAAACCCGCATCAACACGGCCGCCTCATGCCATCCCACCCCGCGCGCAAAGTCAGTCCCAGTCAGCTGCGAAAAGACCAGCGCAAACACAAATTTCAACGGATAGACATAGAACAGCACCAAAAAGAGCAGCACGAGATTCAGAAATACCGTGTAAGGATCTTCCAGCCCAAAGCGGCGCGAAAAGCGGTAGTGCGCCAGCCAAATCATCACCAACTGCGAAAAGCAGACCGCAAACGGCAGGAATCCCCGCATCGCCATCATCATTTCCGCATAGGTTTTTGGCACCTCGAGCGACACCACCAGAAGCGTGAGCGCGAAGCCGAACACGACGTCGCAGAATGCTTCCATTCGGGTGATCTCTCCGCCCCGCCAGCGAAAATACAACTCGGGCAGCAAGCCGCGCCGGTGCTCAGAGGGAAATGCCCTCGGAAGCCGCGTGCGAGATTGCCGGTGTCGATGCGTGCAAAGATTGACGCCTGGCTCTGTGACTCATGGGCTAGGATTCTGACTTCTCAGCGGTCCGTTTGGCAATGGCTAATTCTTGCGGGCGGTTCTTCGCAGGCGCACCATCAGCCAGATCGACCCGATGAACAGCAGCGGCGAGGAATAGAATCCCGGCGCCGGACGAGGGAAGGTTACCGACGCCACCGTGTGTCCCAGAATCGTTCCGAACGTGTGTCCCATCGCATTGAACAGATGGATGACGGCTTAAAGCCAGCCGAGCGGCCGCATCCAACGCACGCCGCGTGCCGCCAGCGGCGTGAGCGCAAAGCAAATCGCCACGGCCACGATCAGCCCCACCAGCCACTCGCGAAACTCAAACGCGGCATGGGGAACCATCCCCAGCGCGAGCGCAGGATTGTCACCGTAGGGTTGTAGACGCCGAGAAATCCAGTAGCGGCCTCGTCGACAACGTGCAGTGCGAAAGCGACGGTCAGCGCAAACCAAGGCCAGCCGAAAGAGCGCGATCGTTCCGGTTCCATGGGGGCTCCTCCCTCCGCTTCCGGAAGCCGAACGCCGGAAGCCTAGCTCCGCACCTCGCTCATCAATCCCATCAGATTCCCCTCCGAATCGCGGAAGAACACCATCCACAAATCGTGATCGGGCATTTTCGCGATCAGGTGCGGCTCATCCTCAAAGTGCGCGCCCTTCTCTTTCATCGTCGCGTACGCCGCCTGAATGTCGGGCACGGCAAAGTAAAGGATCGAGCTGGGATGATCGAACTCCGGCTTCTCCGGCAGGGTCAACATCAGGCGCACCCCGCCGCAGTCGAAAAACGCCAGTCCCGGCCCCGCCTTGAACAGCAGTTTCAGTCCCAGAACATCTTGATAGAACGCGGCCGCACGCTCCACGTCGTGCGCGTTGATGGCGATCTGCCCGATTCGCGAAATTCCGATTCCCGCCGCAACCGTATTCATGCTCTTGACCTCCCGGTTGATATTAGTTAGCATAGCTAACTATATTTCCCTCGACTCGTCAAGCGAAATCTGACGGCCGGAGGCCCCAATGACCGAGCCAGACTCCTCTCCCCATCCCGAGGTCTTCACGGTTGCCGACGGCCTGCATTCCGCCGCCATCCACCTGCTGCGCCGCGTGCGCAAGCAGGACATCGCTACCGGCGAAGGCCCGGCACGCCTGTCGGCGCTCTCCGTGCTGGTTTTCGGCGGCGCGAAAACACTGGGCGAACTCGCCGCCGCCGAGCAGGTCAAGCCCCCGACCATGAGCCGCATCGTGGCCGGCCTGGTCCGCAGCCGCCTGGTCACAATCACCATGGACTCCCGCGACGCCCGCCGCATGCACATTCGCGCCACTGCCAAGGGCAACCGCCTGCTGCAGAAAGGACGCCAACTGCGTATCGCCGACCTCGCCGCCCATCTCGATACACTCGCTCCCGAGGAACTCGCGACCCTTGGCCAGGCTGTGGAAATCCTCAAAAGGTTGCTCGACCGCTGGCGCTGATTTCCGTTCGTAGGTAATCCCCGCGGGGGTACTATGGTCAGATGAAAAGACCCACACCATGCGGGATACTGGTGGGTCTTGGGGTCTCAGTCGGAGTGTGCCGTTCCGAGGCTGGCAGATAGCCGAGTCTTGACGCATTCTGGTTTCCCCCTCCCCGCGACATTATTCTTTAGAAATGATCGCTGCTCATGAACACCGCATCGTCACCCACGCGCACAATCGTGATCGTCACCGGCCTGTTGTGGCTGGCGCACGCCGGTGTGGTTGCGGCCCTGGGAACCAAGCCTCCCGGGGGTCTTCTGTCGGACGTGATGCAGATGACCTTGGGCGTCGTCATGATCTACGCGGCGGCGCAGGCCAGCCTCCGTTCTGAGGGACTGGCGAGGTCCTTCTGGCGTCTGACCGCGGTCGCTTACTCCGTGTGGCTGATTGCGCAGACTCTGAGCGTCTATAACGACCTGGCTGCGTCCTCTTTCGTTTCCTGGATCAACAATTTGCTGTTCTGCTTCTGGTTCGTGCCTCTGGCCATGGCCATGTTCCTCGACCCTGAGCACGAGGCCGGACGTCTCGACGCGCTGGTCGCTCTCGACTTTGTGCAGGCTGTGCTGGTGTGCGTGGCGGCGTATTTGTATTTCTTTTATCTGCCCAAGTCAGAGACGCCCGGCGAACTGGCGCACTCGGTGTGGACGCCTTATTTCGCCGGCTACGCTTTTGTCGCTGGAGCTTTCGTGGTGCGCGCCGCGGTCACGCGCTCGCGGGATTCGCGCGCCCTGTTCGGCCGCATGGGAATCTTTCTGGCTCTCTCCGGATGCGTCGATGCCTTGTACTTCTACGGCCCAGGACACGGTCTGGGCACGGGCGCGTGGTTTGATCTGCTCTGGAGCGCGCTGTTGGTGGTTCCCATCCTCATCGCCGCCACCTGGAAGCAGGCGGAAGCGCCAGAGTTCTCGTTCGATCCTCCCCGCCGCGAGAAGCGGATCTACACCGAAATCTTCTTCCTGCTCTACCCGCTGCTGGTACTCTTCATGTCGTTGCGCATCGCCCGCGAGCGTCTCGGATTGGCGGCCGCAGTTGTGCTGCTGTCGTTCGTGTGTTCGAGCGCTCGCCAGCTGGTCACCCAGAACCGGCTGCTGCTGACCAAGGAAGCCCTGCGCCGTGAAGCTTCCCGCGACGGCCTGACCAGTCTGTGGAACCGCAAGGCGATTCTGGCGATTCTCGAGCGCGACTTGCTGCGCGCCGAGCGCGATCAGGAGCCCGTCGGCCTGATTATGATCGACGTCGATCACTTCAAAGCCATCAACGACAGCCGCGGACACGCCGCCGGTGACGCAGTCTTGCGCATCATTGCCAGCAGCATCGCGGCGGTGATCCGCCCGTACGACTCGGTCGGACGCTGCGGTGGAGAAGAGTTCCTCATCGTCGCTCCCGGCTGCGGCATGACTGAAACCTGGGAGTTGGCGGAGCGCGTGCGTACCCATGTCGCCGCTTGCAACATCATGGTCGGAACCTCGAGCGTCCAGGTCAGCCTGAGCCTCGGCGTGGCTACCGGTGACACTGCCCGCGACATGGAGAAATGGCTGCACGCCGCCGATACTGCGATGTACCAGGCCAAGAACGCCGGACGCAACCGCGTGGAACCCACCCTGGGACGCGCCGCCAGCGCGGGCCAGGGCCCATTGGACGCCTCGAACCGCGACTTCTGGCTGTAACCCGTCCGCTCCCGCACCCACACACGTCCCTGTGTGACTCGCATCCCAACTGCCGGCGGAGTGTATGGTTGGCGAAGACTTCCCCATTGCACTCATCTTCCGACCAGTTTCCAACGCTTCGGATGTGAAGTGAATCGAAAAAAATCGAAATTTGAGCGCTATGCGCCTGGTTACATCAATCATCAAATTCACCTCTGCCTGACCGCGTAGAATGCTCTATTGAGGTAACTTGGCGTGGCGTCTTTCCGGGCTTACGTGGTCCGCGCGGTCGCAATCCTGACGATGGTCGGGTCTATCGCTGTTGCTCGGCGCAGCGTTCCATCGTCCACTCAAAGCGACCTGATCGCTTATGAACGCGCGCCGGACGCGCTTGCCCCATGGCCTGTGCTAGACATCTATTTGCTCGATACGGAAGGTCGAAAATTACGGGCCCTCACCAACGACGGCCACAGTCACAACCCGAGTTGGTCTCCTGACGGGCAGCGCATTCTGTTCATTCACGACACCGCGCTAAATTCCAAGTCGGCTGAAACTTCCGATACGCATTACTCCGTTGAGCTGAAGGTGATAAACCGTGACGGAAGCAACCCGCGCTTGCTGCTACGATTGGAAACGCCAATTCTTCAAGCCGCCTGGTCGCCCGATGAAGAATTAGTCGCCGCATCCTATTCACCAGATGAATGGGCGAGCACGGCAAAGCCGGGAGAACCGCCTTCTCCTCCCGCGACTGGCCTGTTTCTGATCCGGTTAGACGGGCATGGCGCACCCCGTCTTCTATTCAGGGAGGGTTATACACCGGCGTGGTCGCGGGATGGGAGGCGGATCGCGTTTTCAGCGCATCTTTCGAATAACCGCTGGGCCGTTCATGTTGCGAACGCGGACGGCTCGAAGGAAATTCAATTGACCGATCCCGGCCTTGATGCGGGTGCCCCGTCATGGTCGCCGGATGGACGGCACATTGCGTTCGACGCCCGCGTCAGCGGCCGCAACCAGATTTTCACGATGGACGAGAATGGTTCTCGGCAGCGCCAACTCACGACGGACCACAACTGGGAGTGTTTTGCGCCTTCTTGGTCGCCCGATGGCCAACGGATCGCGTTCTACTGCACCGCAGTTTCGGCACCCTGTAGCGCCGGAAGTGCCGGACCCAATTCAAGTGAGAACAAATGTGTTCGTAGGATTTTTGTTACCCCAGCATTCGATCCATACGTGACACCAGAACAACTCACAGCGGAAGATGGGGCATTTCCAGTCTTCGCACCGAAGAGATAACTGGCCAAAGTTGTTGTAACATCGCCGTTACACTCATTGGAGTCACTGAGCGCTATCGCCCGTGGCTGTTGAAATCGCCGCACACGCGAAATGGAAGAACAAAGAATGATGGCGAACACACTCTTCATTCGAATGACGATCTGCAGCATTCTGCTCACTGCGTTTCAGTGCGTCCAGGCCCAGACGATCAGATGGGCTGGACATACCTGGAAGGTCACCAGCGGTGGTATGGCAGGCATCGCTCCCGGGAATCCGGCCAATGTCGAGATCAACCCGGACGGATATCTACATCTCCAGATCGCCAGGCGCGCGGGAAAATGGACTGCCGCGGAGTTGTTTACGACCGACAATATGGGATATGGGACGTACCAGTGGGTTATCCAAGGCGACGTCTACAACATGGATCAGACAACGGTACTCGGACTCTTCACCTATGGGCCCACTCGCCACATTGGCGCCGACGCAGAGAACGAAATTGATATTGAATTTTCCCAGTGGAACAAGACTTGTCACGGCTGTAATGCCGACTTTACAGTCTATCCATCCACGGGAAACCGCAAGCCGAATGGCGTTTCCAGCTGGGAAGACAACTTCCAAGTCAGCGGTGGAAACCTTACTACGGCAAGGATGGAGTGGAGATCCGATCGCGTCGTGTTCACGCTAATGAATGGCATTCATCCGATGGGATCTGTTGCCGATGTCATCAAGACCGAAACCTATTCTTCGAACACGACCAACATTCCGCAAACGGCCGCCCCAGTCGGCATCAATCTCTGGTGCTTCAAGGGGACGCCTTCAAGAAATCAGTCGGCAATCATTCGTGATTTTCAATTTGTTCCGCACTGAGCCTGAAAGCAGGCCAATCTGGAGCTAAGGGGAACTTGAGGGGATCCCGAGGAGAACGCTTCTAGTTCGGCAATCTGTTGAAATATCCCCGCCACATTCAAAATGCCTCAGGCGCGGTTTTGAGCGCTATGTTGATAACGACAGTTGATGTGTGACGAAGGTTATTGGCCGTTCCTCCTCATCAGGTTTATGCTTGCCCCGAAACTCAAAAGGGGAAGCGGCCATGCACAGACTCCTTAGGCTTGCATCTCTAGTTGCTACGGCGGTTCTGATCTCAGCGGGATGCGGCGGCATCCCGCAGAATTGCGATTTGACGGCACTTTCGGTCTCGCCATCGAGTAGCACCGCAGACCACGCTCTATCCACACCCGGCAATCAAGTGCAGTACTTCGCCGGTCCCGTCACGAAAGACCAATGTTCAGCCGCAGCCTGTGTGAATTGCTGGGGGCAGACATGGGCGGCTTCCGATCCGGTGAATGTTTCGATCAGCAATGATGCCAACGACAACGGAACTGCGACTTGTTTAGGAGCAACGAACGGGGCAGTTACGATCACGGCTACGGCTCCAGTTTCAGGAAGAAGCGCTCAGACCGTGACGGGAAGGGCTACGCTGACGTGCAAATGAGGCATCGGTTGACCGATTCAGTGCGACTTCCGAAACGGTTCGCCAACAAGCGCAAGCGGCACTCGACGCTATCGAACAGCCGCTCAAAGCCTGGTACGAAGCGATGCAGAACACGCAATCTGAACAGCAACAGGACGACAAGAAATAATTGAATGGCGAAAAATCCCCATGGCACTCAAAATCCCCCCTGGGCAGGGTTCTTGAGTGAAATGCCCTGTTGTCGCCACCTGAGTCCAAGGGCTAAGCGTGCGCCATGAACCGGGTCAAAAGCGACTCCAGAAGCCTCTCTTTTTTCTGCAGGGAGACCTTGAAGTCGCGAGAATCGGTATGCCAGATTTCCCGCAGCAGCGCGCGATGGCGCTCTTCCAGAATCTCGAACAACAGCGCTCTCTCCTCTTCGCTGAGTGTCAGTGTCACGGCAGTTTCGCTCATAAGCACCTCTCAACATTCCTATGGATATTTTACCGCTGGTGCCGCTCCGCATGCAGCGTAAGGGGTCAGGGCACATGGTGGCGAGCGAACTGGGCCGGTTAGGCGAGTTGGCGTAACATCTCCATATCACTCATGCGGCCTTGCGCGGGGCACTTGAGTGAAATGGACTGGCCACGGCACGGCGACGCCACAACGAAAAGCCGCCCGGACATCGAGCGGCTGCCTTTCGCGTATTGGCTCATCTTATCTCGGCGCAGAACCTCAGAAGTCATAAAAACGGTTGTTCACATACACATCCTTAAACGACGCGTCTATGTACACCCACGTTTCTTGGGCCGTGCAGTTGGCAGGAAAGGTGTTTACGGTTAGGACCTTGCCGGGGTTCACCGCAGGAGTCGTGTCGGAAAAGGAGTAAGGCATGGTCTGGTCTGTCTTCACATGAGTGACGAGGTTTGTCCAACTCACAAGAAACTGGTGATTGGGCCGATCCCACGTCGTCGTCAAGGTGACCGGGGTCCCAATGGCGACGGTGCCCAGAAAGAAGTAGGAGTAGTTGCCGCCCTGCCCGATTTGGCTGAATACGGTGAGCTGTCCAAGCGGGTCTGAAAAGCTGCGCCCGAGAGCCAAGACGGTTCCTACGTCATCGATAGGATCGCCCGTACCCGTATTGAAGAATGTGGCATCAATGTCCGCGTGCGCCCCATACTCTGGATTCGCCAGACAATTCGATTCCTCAATCCTTTGGACCACCACATCTGTGGTGATACTTTTGATTGACGAAGGGTGAGCGAAGCTCAGGGAAGCGGCACCGAACTGGAAACCCGTGTCTGAATCCCTTTGGCCGAAGTTGCGATGGACCAGACGCAGTCTCGCGTCGGCCATCTCGCGAACACACTCCAGTTCCAGTCCGTTATTGGTGTGACAGGCACCGGCTGGAATCCAACGCTTGGAACTGAGCGGCGTCGATCTCGAACTTTGTGCTGCGCAACACAGAGTGGCGAAGAGCAACATTGCAAGGAATCTGTTATGTCTCATCGGAACCTCCTGATTAAGTTAAGGGTCACCTTTTTGGGGCGTCTCCTTGGTGGGGACCGCTCTTTGGAGAGGCGAGACTTTTTCGAGACGTTTTAATGCTGAGCGGATGAGCGCGTCATGTCAGTGACGAGGGTCACACCTGATGTTCGGCACCGCAAAGGTTGCAACGTCGCGATTACGCTCAAGACCCCTCAATAATGCGCGTCACAGTATGCATCGTTCCCCTCGGGGTTTGCTGGAACAGAGCAGCCGAATTGGCCATCGACGAAGAAGCTAACAGCTTTCGCAGAATCGTTAAAGAATCGAACGTGGGAGGACGGTACGTCCTGTGCTGCCGCGAGGGAGCCTTAGACCAGCCAGACCGCCAACGGCAACTGCAATTTCATGCGAATCAACTCCAGAGGGCGATTCGGATTGTGATTATAAAAGCTGAGTGGCGTAACATCGCCATAGCACTCAAGTCCCTTCGCAATTGCAGGGGATAGACAGACGGAGCACCGTTGCGCCAAAGGTCAGCTTTCGTGAGAGAAAAGCGAACGGTCTATCGGCTCATGGTGGTACTGACGGTCCGCCCAAAAATAGCGCCCAACGCCACTTTTCCACAGCCCACTCAAAAATAATCCGATTCTTGTGACGAACGACCTTTACCGAAAATTCAGGAAAGTGCAAGCTCGATGTATGCACAACGACTTCCCCCACGAGTGCTCCACCGTCGGTCTCGTGGGCGGCTCAAAACCATGGCCTAAGTCCTTATTCTGGAATATTTTACCTGTAAGTCCTTGCGGCTCAAGATTTTGGCAGGATCGAGACCCATCCCCATCCCATAAATCCTTAGAAATCAGTATTTTAGAAGAGTGGGGCGAAAAAAAAGTGGGAGACCATTTCACTCCACGTCCTCACGCCGGATCCATCGCATTCGCCAGACAAGCACGACTCGGCACGCGTGCCCGTTCTGATAATCTCCGGTCAGCCCCGCATTCAATTCCTGGGCTTTCACCCATCGCATCCGCTGCCTCCGATCTCCGCAGCGCCTCAAGATCGGG
>CAWEQA010000006.1:0-10543 GCA_963811095.1 uncultured Acidobacteriaceae bacterium
CGCTGAGATTTTTCGGATGTATACCCGGTACGCGGAGACGCAGCGCTGGAAGGTCGAAGTGCTTTCGTCTTCGGAATCGTCGGCCGGGGGGCTGAAGGAAGTGATCGCCATTATTGAAGGCACCGTGTCTTCTCGCAATTGAAGTATGAGAGCGGCGTGCACCGGGTGCAGCGTGTGCCTGCCACCGAACAGCAGGGACGCGTCCATACATCGGCAGTGACGGTTGCGGTGCTGCCCGAAGCCGAAGACGTGGACATCAAGATCGAAGCCAAAGATTTGCGCATTGATACGTTCTGCTCTTCCGGACCCGGCGGGCAATCGGTGAATACTACTTACTCGGCTGTCCGCATCACGCATATTCCGACCAATACCGTCGTGAGTTGCCAGGACGAAAAATCGCAGATCAAGAATCGCGAGAAAGGCATGCGCGTGCTGCGTTCGCGGCTCTACGAAATTGAAATGGATAAACAGCAGCAGGCGTTGGCCAAAGAGCGCAAGGCGATGGTTGGCTCCGGCGACCGCAGCGAAAAGATTCGCACCTACAACTTCCCGCAGAACCGGCTTACCGATCACCGCATTGGATTTACGATCCATCAACTCGAAGCTGTGATGGACGGCAAACTGCAGCCGCTGATCGAGGCGCTCACGACACACTACCAGGCGGAAAAGCTGAAGCAGGAAGCGGCCACCGCGGTTTAGATGACGAACGTGGGCGTTCGCGCCCGCGACGTGGGAGAGAATATGCCCAAACTCGATGGGACGCTGGTACTCGTTCTCGCCAGCCGATACCTTGCGAATGCGGCCCGCGTTCGGGCGCTGGCCGAGCCGATTACCGACGGACAGTTCTGGCAGAAGCCATTTCCTTACGGAAACAGCTTTGGCCATCTGGTCCTGCATCTGACCGGCAACTTGAATTACTACATTGGCGCCCAGATCGCGGGGACCGGCTATGTTCGCGACCGTCCGCGCGAATTCAACGACCCGAATCCGCCTTCGAAAGCAGAGGCCTTGAAACGCTTCGATGATGCGGTTGCCATGGTGGTGAAAACCATCGCTGCGCAGTCGTCGGAGGATTGGTCAGCGGAATATTCAGGTGCTGGCACGGATGCCAAAACGCGCCTCGACATGATCCTGCAATGTGCCGCGCACCTGCAGCATCACATTGGGCAGATGATCTACCTTGGGTATCAGTGGCAGCACGGAGCAAACCCGAAGTAAGAATTCGCAGCCGGATTTGTTTTGGTCCCAATCGCAGTGTCTCAGGGTCTCCCGTGGTGAAATAAACCAGTGCAGCTTAAGCAAGCGCTTACCTCCGCGATCACCCGTTTTACCAATGACCAGGTTCCGTCGCCGCGTCTGAATGCGGAGTTGCTGCTTATGTTCATTCTTGGCGTCGATCATGCCTATCTCTTTGCCCACCCCGAACGTAAGTTGGGCGCCGAAGAACAGGCGAGCTATGCGGCGGTTCTCGTCGAACGGGCGCACGGTGTTCCGACGCAGTACATCACCGGACATCAGGAATTCTGGGGGATGGACCTGATCGTTACCCCGGCGGTGCTTATTCCGCGCCCCGAGACAGAGCACGTGATCGAGGCCGTGCTGGAACTCGCCGGCTCACCCCGTGATGGAGCAGCCGCGGAGCGGCGCAAGAATGCAGCCCACGGCGCAAGCCGTGGGTCCGCCCAGAAGACCGAGCCAGCCCCGGAGGGGCGACAGAAACTGAAGATCGCCGACATCGGCACCGGCTCTGGCTGCATCGCTTTGGCTCTTGCCAAAGAATTTCCGCACGCGGAAATTCATGCCACGGACATATCCGCCGCCGCGCTGGAAATTGCGCGGGCCAACGCGGCCCGGCATCAACTGGATCGCCGCATTCAGTTTCACCAGTCAGACCTGCTGGCAAGTCTCAACCTTGCTGACTTGGACTTCGTCATTTCCAATCCACCGTATGTCGGAGAGTCCGAAGAAGAGCAAGTGCAATTGGAAGTTCGCAAGTATGAGCCTCGGAGTGCGGTGTTTGCCGGGGACACCGGAACCGAGGTGATCGCGCGCCTGATTCCTCAGGCGCGAGCGGCCCTGCGTCCGGGCGGCTGGCTCATTGTAGAGATAAGCGGGACAATTGCGGACAAGACGAAGCATCTGCTCGATGGCTGGGATGAGGTGAAAATCCGTCCGGATTTGCAGTCCATCCCGCGGGTTGCACAGGCGCGGAAACCGAGGCCGTGAGTATCGTTACCGCCGCAACGCTGCTGGCTGAATCTCCTCGACATCAATGATGTCGGTCGGATAGTTCCCCGTGTAGCAGGCCGAGCAGTAAGAGATCTTCTCGCCCTCACCGCAAGCTTTCTTGAGACCTTCCAGCGAGAGATAAGCCAGGGAATCCGCGCCAATGTATTCGCGAATCTCGTCTACTGATTTGTTGGCGGCGATGAGCTGCTTCTTCGAAGGCGTGTCGACGCCGTAATAACAAGGCGAGATCGTGGGCGGACAGGAGATGCGCATGTGCACTTCTTTCGCGCCGGCGCTGCGAATCATGCGCACAATCTTCCGGCTGGTAGTGCCGCGCACGATCGAGTCATCGATCAGCACTACGCGCTTGCCTTGCAGCAGGGAGCGCACTGGATTCAGTTTCAGCTTCACGCCAAAATCGCGCACGCTCTGGCTGGGCTCGATGAAGGTTCGTCCCACATAGTGGTTGCGGATCAAGGCAAAGCGGAAGGGGAGCCCGCTCTCGGCAGCATAGCCGACCGCAGCGGTTACGCCTGAGTCAGGGACGGGGACCACAAGGTCGGCATCGACGCCCGCCTCTCGAGCCAACTGGCGGCCAAGTTCCTCGCGGCTGGTCTGCACCGCACGGCCGAAGACCAGGCTGTCGGGGCGCGAGAAGTACACGTGCTCGAAGATGCAACTCGATTGCGGAGCTGCCGTCGAATAGAAGCGCGAGTTGATTCCTTCCGGACCGACGACGATCAGTTCGCCCGGCTTCACATCGCGGATATACTCGGCGCCAATCAGGTCAAAGGCGCAGGTTTCGGAGGCAAAGACGATGGTGTCCTGCTTCTGCCCCTCCAGCGCGGGAATGCGGCCCATGGCCAGCGGCCGGAATCCGCGGGGATCGCGGACGGCGAAAACGCGATCGTTACTCATCATTACCAGCGAAAACGCGCCTTCGACGCGCCGCAGGGCATCGGCCACGGCTTCCGGGAGCGTGTGCTCCTTCGACAGGGCGATCAGGTGAACGATGACTTCGGTGTCGCTGTTGGTTTGAAAAATCGAGCCCTGACTCTCCAGCCGCGCCCGCACGTGCTGTGCGTTGGTGAGATTTCCGTTGTGGGCGACGGCGATCGATCCTTTGTTCGATTGCACCAGGATCGGTTGCGCATTCAGCAGCGCAGAGTCTCCGGCCGTGGAGTAGCGCGTATGGCCGATGGCCAGAGTGCCGCGCATTTTCGAGAGGACATCTTCGGTGAAGATGTCGGCGACCGAGCCCATGGCCTTGTGCGCGTGCGAAGTCAGACCGTCGGACGTGACGATCCCGGCCGATTCCTGGCCGCGATGCTGCAGGGCATGCAGGCCCAGGTAGGCCAGTTTCTCAGCCTCAGGGTGAGCGAAGATCGCCACCACGCCGCACTCGTCGTGAAATTTGTCGGAAATGTGCAATTTCGCTCCTGGGTCGTAGCTGTTAGCTGTTAGCTTTTAGCTCTTAGCTCAAAACGCCTTCTGTTTTCTTATGTGCTTCTGGGGCTCAAGTTCCTGACCTGCATCAATCCGCCGCCACCAGTTCCGGATCCGTTCGCAACGCTGATTCCAAGGCGCTTTCATACGCTGAGCTCAATTCCGAGACCGGGGCGGAAATCACAACTTTGCCGTCTAGCGATATTTCCAGCTGTCCGGGAATCGTTTCGCCAATGACGTCCGCAGCCGAGCCGTGACTCTCCGCTACTTCTTTGATTCGCGCCACGTTCGCTGGGTCGCAAGAGATCACGATCCGGCTGGAATCTTCGCCAAACAGGGCAAACTCCGCAAACAGGCCTCCAGAGGCCAAGTTCACCCGGGCGCCTATGCCCTTGGGCAGCGCTTTCTCCGTCAATGCGACGGCCAGGCCGCCATCGGCGCAGTCGTGCACGGAATCCACCAAGCTGTGCTGGATTAATTCGATGACCGCCTTCTGCAGGCCGGCTTCTTTTTCCAGATCAAGTTCTGGCGGATATCCCCACAACGTGCCCAGAATTTCCTTCGCGTATTCCGAGGAGCCAAACTCGCTCTCTGCATCGGTGATATCGGCCGCTTCTCCCGCGCGCAATAGCACGATCGTGCGTCCGGGTTGGGCGAAGTGCATTTTCGCGGCTTTGTGAACGTCTTCGAGGATTCCGACAACGCCGAGCACGGGTGTGGGATAAATACCTTCGCCGAGCGTCTCGTTGTAGAAGCTGACGTTGCCGCCGGTGATGGGGATTTCCAATTCTTCGCAAGCTTTCGTGATGCCGTCGATGGTTTGCGAGAACTGCCACATGATGTGCGGCTTCTCGGGATTGCCGAAGTTCAGGCAATTGGTCGCGCCCACGGGAGTCGCTCCCGAGCACGCCACTTTGCGGGCCGCCTCGGCGACCGCGTGCATCGCGCCCAGTCGCGGATCGAGATAGCACCAGCGACCATTGCCATCGAGTGCCATCGAGAGTCCGCGTTTCGAGCCTTTGATGCGGATCACGCCCGCGTCGCCGGCTCCCGGCGCTTCGACGGTGTTGGTCTGCACCATGTGGTCGTACTGCTGCCAGACCCAGCGTTTGCCGCAGATATTGGGGCTGGCCAGCAATTGCTTCAGATTCGCAGTGAAGTCGCTGACAACGCCGAGTTTGAGATGTTCCGGCGTCTCCCGCGGCACAGGCGGTTCCCATCGCGCCAGCGGGCGCTTGTAGAGTGGGGCCTCGTCGGTCAGTGCGGGATTTGGAATCTCTGCGACGACTTTGCCATGCTCCAGGACGCGCAGCCTGTTACCGGTTGTGACCGTGCCGACCTCGACTGCGTCGAGTCCCCACTTCTCGAAGACGCGGAAGACTTCGTCCTCGCGCCCTTTTTGCGCCACCAGCAGCATGCGCTCCTGCGACTCGCTGAGCATGATCTCGTAGGGGGTCATGCCGGTTTCACGCTGCGGCACGCGGTCGAGTTCGATCTCAATGCCTACCCCGCCGCGTCCGCCCATTTCGCAGGTCGAGCAAGTCAGTCCGGCGGCGCCCATGTCTTGAATGCCGACGATTGCGCCGGTCTGCATGGCTTCGAGACACGCTTCGAGCAGGAGTTTTTCCAGGAACGGGTCGCCGACCTGCACGTTCGGGCGCTTCGCTTCGGATGCTTCGCTGAACTCCTCGCTGGCCATGGTCGCGCCGTGAATGCCGTCGCGCCCGGTCTTGGCGCCAACGTAGATCACGGGGTTGCCTTCGCCGGCGGCCTTCGCGTAGAAGATTTCATTCTTGCGGACCAGCCCCAGCGCAAACGCATTCACCAGCGGATTGCCCGAGTAGCAGGGCTCGAACTTGGTCTCCCCACCGAGGTTGGGGACACCGAAACAGTTTCCGTAAGAAGCGACGCCGCTGACCACGCCCTCGAGGACGGAATGATTCTTGTGCAGTTCCTTCTGGGAGACATCCTTTGTTGCCGTGATGGGCCCGAAGCGGAGCGAGTCCATCACCGCAACGGGCCTTGCGCCCATGGTGAAAATGTCGCGCAGAATGCCGCCCACGCCCGTGGTCGCGCCCTGAAACGGCTCGATAAACGACGGATGATTGTGGGATTCGATCTTGAAAGCACAGGCCCAGCCGTCGCCAATGTCGATGATGCCGGCGTTCTCGCCCGGCCCCTGCAGCACGATCTTGCTGCGCGTGGGCAGGCGCTTGAGATGCACACGCGACGACTTGTAGGAGCAGTGCTCGCTCCACATCACGCTGAAAATGCCGAGTTCGGTAAGGGTGGGCTCGCGGCCGCCGAGAAGTTGCTTGACCTTCTCGTATTCATCAGGCGTAAGGCCGTGCTGCCGGAGGATCTCCGGAGAAAAGGCAGAGGTTAAAGAGGTGGCCATGGGAAGAGCTTCTATTGTCGCATTTGGCGGGGCGGATGGGTAGGACCAAGGCGATCATTTTGAGGAAGCCGGGCAAGCATAGGCGCTCACGTACAGCATCCTTGCTTTACGTGAGCTGCTCCCGCCGGCCAGTTTCGGACGCTCCAGATGTGAAGTGAATCGAAAGAAGTCGAAATTTGAGCGCTAAGGCCTGTTCGACAGTTGAGCTGTCGGGCAGGCAGCTTTCGCGGACTGTGATTTACGAAAAAGCAACCGTGGATCAGTTTGATTTCGTCTTATGTTCAGGATGGATTCGACCGTGCTTGACCTCCAGCAGATCGTTCAATTCCCTTACCAATTGATCGAAGATTGTTGGGTCTTTTTCTATCGCGATCCTCTGGCATAGGTATTGCATTCGCTCTTGTTCTTCGGGGGTCATCTCGCGCCTCCAAATGAAAAGGGTTAGCGCGGGAAATTCTACCGAACTTTGTGGCGGAGTGTCAGCGGGGGAAGTGCTGGGAGCATTGGGGGCATTCGGAGATACTGCGTACGAAAGCGTACTGACGAAGCGCCGTCCCGTGCGCTAAACTGGCAACCCATTTTCTCGTCTCGGGGGTGAATATGAGCGCTGCCACGAAAACTCCCAACGCTTGTTACATCAAGAATCAATGCTCCGAAGGCCTGTCGGTCAACCCTGTCAACCAAGTGGACGCATCCGGGTAGTCCGTCAATCCGGAATAGCCAATGAGTCATGAACGGCCGCATCACGTAGTGGGCTAATTAGACTACGTCTGCTGAGCTTCATTTCTACGGCGTCGGCTGCAGAATACTTCCGGTCTCGGTGTGGCTCGGTGCGCGGGGCACCACTGTTGAGTTCACAAACTTCTCCGGGTGCTGCTCCACAGGTAGGGCAACGCACGGATAATAGCTGTTTTGGGGTGAGCTCCTTGGTCTTCATGAACGCATGATACGACGTTTCATGGTGCAAGAATGCGCAATTTCGCTCAATTTCCACACACATCACAGGCACCTGTGACCTCAATCACAAATTCTGAGGTTGCCTGCCCGCGTCCTCCCGCCCGTAATGACCATTATTGATCAGTTTCGTGTCCTGGAATGTGGGACCATCCTAGCTAGCTAGTGGGATCTGCGAGAGGTGGACTATGACGCTGACAATCGTGGCGTTGATCTTCGGAGTTTTCGCTATTGGTCTGATCGTCCTCCTGATCTACAAGAGCACACTCACGATGCACAGGGATGACCAGCTGTTTCTGGATGACGCGAGTTCGCACATGCACGCTGAGCAGACGGAACTGTTGGCCAAGGTCAACCGGCTAATCATCCCGACGCGAGTGTTCAGCATCGGGTCTGGAGTATTTCTGATGGTGCTCACGGCGATGTTGATCTACCAGAACCTGAACGCGGTACAGTAGCGTCGAGCGTCATCCTCCCGGGCATCCTCGCGCAAGGCGAGGCGGGACCTAGAGTATTCTTGCACTCAGTGCTCCCAGTCACTGCAATTTGGGGAGTGTTGAACTAAGAAAAAGGTAGGCCGGGAGTCGTCCGAAAAGACAGCTCTCAACCCCAGCGCAAACCGCGCGGGCTGGAGTGCGGCGACGCCCGGCATCCTCGTCGAAAAGAGTCCGGTAACAATCCTGTGCCTTCGCGTTCTCAGTCGCGAAGGTTTTTCCATTCACATAGGTTCTCCAAAGCCAGGCTACACGCACACGAGCGTGCCGAGTCACTGGTTGAGAATTGTTGACGTATTATCTCCATATCACTCATGCGGCCTTGCGCGGGGCACTTGAGTGAAATGGACTTGAGTGAAATGGACTGGCCACGGCACGGCGACGCCACAACGAAAAGCCGCCCGGACATCGAGCGGCTGCCTTTCGCGTATTGGCTCATCTTATCTCGGCGCAGAACCTCAGAAGTCATAAAAACGGTTGTTCACATACACATCCTTAAACGACGCGTCTATGTACACCCACGTTTCTTGGGCCGTGCAGTTGGCAGGAAAGGTGTTTACGGTTAGGACCTTGCCGGGGTTCACCGCAGGAGTCGTGTCGGAAAAGGAGTAAGGCATGGTCTGGTCTGTCTTCACATGAGTGACGAGGTTTGTCCAACTCACAAGAAACTGGTGATTGGGCCGATCCCACGTCGTCGTCAAGGTGACCGGGGTCCCAATGGCGACGGTGCCCAGAAAGAAGTAGGAGTAGTTGCCGCCCTGCCCGATTTGGCTGAATACGGTGAGCTGTCCAAGCGGGTCTGAAAAGCTGCGCCCGAGAGCCAAGACGGTTCCTACGTCATCGATAGGATCGCCCGTACCCGTATTGAAGAATGTGGCATCAATGTCCGCGTGCGCCCCATACTCTGGATTCGCCAGACAATTCGATTCCTCAATCCTTTGGACCACCACATCTGTGGTGATACTTTTGATTGACGAAGGGTGAGCGAAGCTCAGGGAAGCGGCACCGAACTGGAAACCCGTGTCTGAATCCCTTTGGCCGAAGTTGCGATGGACCAGACGCAGTCTCGCGTCGGCCATCTCGCGAACACACTCCAGTTCCAGTCCGTTATTGGTGTGACAGGCACCGGCTGGAATCCAACGCTTGGAACTGAGCGGCGTCGATCTCGAACTTTGTGCTGCGCAACACAGAGTGGCGAAGAGCAACATTGCAAGGAATCTGTTATGTCTCATCGGAACCTCCTGATTAAGTTAAGGGTCACCTTTTTGGGGCGTCTCCTTGGTGGGGACCGCTCTTTGGAGAGGCGAGACTTTTTCGAGACGTTTTAATGCTGAGCGGATGAGCGCGTCATGTCAGTGACGAGGGTCACACCTGATGTTCGGCACCGCAAAGGTTGCAACGTCGCGATTACGCTCAAGACCCCTCAATAATGCGCGTCACAGTATGCATCGTTCCCCTCGGGGTTTGCTGGAACAGAGCAGCCGAATTGGCCATCGACGAAGAAGCTAACAGCTTTCGCAGAATCGTTAAAGAATCGAACGTGGGAGGACGGTACGTCCTGTGCTGCCGCGAGGGAGCCTTAGACCAGCCAGACCGCCAACGGCAACTGCAATTTCATGCGAATCAACTCCAGAGGGCGATTCGGATTGTGATTATAAAAGCTGAGTGGCGTAACATCCCCATAGCACTCAAAATGCCTTGGGCAAGGGTTTGAGTTATGCGCACGTTTCCACGCGGTTGCAGTATGCCGCTATCGCGGTGATAGTCCAATCTTCATCCGCCCGCAAGGCCAATAACCGATCCGACCATTCGGACGATACCCGTTGACCTTTGGGCAATTAGACGTCAGTAATGGCCCATCCTCTTGGGAACCTCTGAGCAACCATCAATTTTGAAGGCGGCGGGGATTCCAGAACTGCCCAGAGTACGAACTCCCCCGTATTGCTTGCGACCTTACCGAAACCCGCTATTTACGCGAGGTTCAGAGACACTACGCCCTCGCCACTGCCAGCCGTCTGCGGTGCAGGTACAGGTTCACCAAAGCGAAGCTGGCGCACAGCCGATGATGGTTCTTCTTAATTCCGCGGTATCTCACCTTTTCGAAACCAAAAATGCTCTTCAGTATCCGGAACGGATGTTCCACCTTCGCTCTCACTCTGGCCTTCACCCGGTTCTTTGCCTTTTGTAACTCATCCACAAAGTTCTGGTAGTGGACTCTCCGGCTAGTCATATCTTGCGCTCGCGGAGCCGCTTGCCGGATCGCTTCCCCTTGTCCCTGATACCCGCCGTCGCCCCACACCTTGCGCTCCTCGCCGTGCAGCAGGTCGGGCAACATATGCTTGTCTGCCACCGAAGCCGCCGACGTGCACACCGAATGCACATGGCCTTGTTTCGAATCCACTCCGATGTGCGCCTTCAGCCCAAAGTACCACTGCTTGCCCTTGCGCGTCTGATGCATCTCCGGATCCCGCTCCCCACTCCGGTTCTTGGTCGACGAAGGCGCATGAATAATGGTCGCGTCCACGATCGTGCCCGTGGTGATGCGGATGCCCCGGCTTTCCAGATACTGGTTCACCGCGTTCAGCATCGCCCCGCCCAGGTCATATTTCTCCAGCAGATGACGGAACTGCAGAATCGTGCTCTCGTCCGGCGCCGGCGCGCGTCCCAGGTCCACGCCAACAAAGCGCCGCAGCACCGGCGATTCATACAGCGCTTCCTCCGCGCCCGGATCGCTCAGATTGAACCACTGCTGCAGAAAGTACACCCGCAGCATGATGCTCAGTCCCACCGGAGGCCGCCCGTTCTCTCCCTTCGGATAGTGCGGTTCCACCAGCGCCTGTAACTCCGCCCACGGCACCACCTGTTCCATCTCTTCGAGAAACCGTTCCCGCTTCGTCTTCCGCCCGTACTTCTCGAATCCCGTCTGCGCCGCTAAAGTTTGCTGTCGCACTCGCCTTTTCACCTCGACTTACACCCTATACGCTCAGCCTGTGGATCGGAGAGTTCTTCAGAGGTTCCCTTG
>CAWEQA010000007.1:0-138384 GCA_963811095.1 uncultured Acidobacteriaceae bacterium
ATTTATCGCGGGGTGAAGATCGGGGACAACTTTTTTGCGCATGCGCATTCGGTGGTGCGCGAGAACTGCCGCGTCGGAAACAACGTGCTTCTGCAAAATGGCGTCGTCATTGGGGCGGATGGCTTTGGGTTTGCGAAGACGGCGGAAGGTCGCTGGCACAAGATCCCGCAACCGGCGCCCGTCGTGATCGAGGACGACGTGGAAGTGCAGGCGAACTCGTGCATCGATCGCGCCAGCGTTGGCGAAACCCACATCGGCCGCGGCGTGAAGGTCGACAATCTGGTACAGGTGGGGCACGGGTCTCGGGTCGGCGAAGACGCGTTGCTGTGCGCCCAGGTTGGACTCGCAGGATCCTCCGCGATTGGGAACCGCGTGATTCTCACGGGTCAGGTCGGCGTGGTGGGTCACTGCACCGTTGGGGACGACGCGATTGTCACACCGCAGAGCGGGGTCGCAGGAGATATTGCTGCGGGCGCGCTGGTCAGCGGGGCGCCTGCCGTCGATCACAAACTGTGGTTGAAGTATTCGGCGATCCTGCCGCGGTTGCCGGAGATAGCCCGGGCGGTGCGGGCTAAGACTCGGAAGGAATAATTCTTAAAGGCCCGTTACTACTGCTGTTCCGGATCGGACTGGTCTGCGCCACGCGGGTTGGTTTTTCTGACTGCGCGGAACTCGAACGGTTGGAGTCGCGATCCATCGGGCTTGGAGAAATATCCGGTCATGGCTTGGCAGACGTCGGAAAACTTTCCTTTGAAAATGCCGGTCACCTGATCTTCGGGATAGCGCTCTTCGATCACGAAATTCCCCAGAGAATCGCCAGTGCCCTTCAGCCAGAGTGTTGAACCGATCCGCTCATACTGTTCGGTCCCGGACAGCGTGGTGTTTATACCCGTCAGCTGAAGCTTAACGCGCGTATTGGTTCCCACAGTACCCGCGAAATCTCTTTTGAAATTGAGGCATGCGATCCCGGGATCGGGCGTAGCACCGATGATCACAATTTCATTGTTCCTAAGCACGACTCGGAAGGAGAGCTTCGGAGTCCCCGCCGACGGGCGAAGACCAGACGCTCCGAACACCTGGAACAGGAATTCCTTTTGATCCGGGGAAACGGGAAACAAATCCCAATACTCGGTGGTGTCGCTTCGGTCGAAACGGAGATCGAACACGCCGGGACTGCCCGAGAACGGCACAAATCCGGAGGGTGTTAACTCCATGGGCGCCTCGACAGCGCCGTCAACATTCTTGACGCGAACCAGTCCACTGGTCGCGGCCATCACGGTGGAAACGCCGCTGGCTAGCTTTGCCCGGAATTGAAGTGCCAACACATAGGGGCGATCAGGGTAGAACTCTGGATTCCGCACGTGAATGTCGTCGCGGCTCCTGGAAACCATGTCCGGCGAGTTCGCAGGTCCCCAAGCCACGGCAATCAGCGAAATCTCAATGCCTCCGTTGGTTTTCCACTGAACGGGCGAGGGGAATTCCAGCTTCTTTTCCAGAACTCTTGGTTCGTCTGCGCACCACGCTCGGCCGGCTAAAGGAGCGCACAGAAGAATTGCACAAAGTACCTCTGGCCACCGCTGCTGGAACAGCTTCCGCATACCTAGCATTGTAGCGCTGAGAACAACCGACTCATGCCCCCTAAGCTCAGGCGTACGCTGGTCCGCCTTGCTGCTCTCTGCCCTCGGACGGTTCGGATGCGGGTTGGCGAAGTTCTTCTGGCAGGCCGCTATCGATCGCGGCGCGGACTTTTTCCATCAGGCAATCGCGGCTGCCGAAGTCTTTCGGCTCGATCGGCGGATGGAAAATCACCTTCACCAGTCCCGGCTTGATGGAGAACCTTGCTTTCGGCATGGTGTAGTGCGTGCCGACGATCGTGATGGGGATTACGGGAACGCCGCACTCCACCGCCATGTAGAACGGGCCTTTCTTGAAGGGAAGCAGCTTGCCGTCGAACGAGCGCTTGCCTTCGACGTAGATGGTCATGTTGAGGCCTTGCTCGACGACTGATCTTGCGGCGCGCACGGCTTCAATGCCGGCATCGCGATTGCCGCGGTCGACGGGCACCATCGATCCCATGCGCATGGCGCGGCCGAGGATCGGGACTTTGAACAATTCCTTCTTCACCATCACCGACGTGCGCTTGGGAATCAGCGGGATCTGGATCGGCGGATCGAGATTCGAGACGTGATTCGTCATGAATATGTAGCTGCGGGAGTGGTCGAACTGATCGAGTCCGATAGCCTGGACGCGCACGCCGGTGATCCACACCCCGGCCCATGCTCCCCACATGAAGAGGCGGTATAAGACCCGGACGTCGCCCATGATGAAGCTCGCGGGGAAGCCGATGATGGCCGCCACGGGAGCGGCCAGCGCCCAGAAGATCAGCATGATGATTGTGCGGATCATTCTTGGTTCGCCCCTGTCACTGCAGCCCCGGTTGGTGCGGCTTCCGCGTTGGCCTCGGGCGCGCCTTGCGCCTCGCCCTTCAGCCAGGCACTACGGCGCGCGCGTTGTGCAACGGTGACCTGGTCGAGGTCCTTTACTTCGTACGAGATTTCCTCACGGCTGCCAATCTTCCACTTCAATTCGCGCTCAGTTCCGCGGCGCGATCGAACTTTCACAGCGAGCGTGTCACCAGGATTCATCCGCAGTAACTCCTGGCGGGATTCCTGACCGGCAGGCTTGCCTTGAAATTCAGTAATCGTGTCGCCGACTTGGAGGCCGGCACGCTCGGCGTCACTGCCGGGGGTGACGGCTGCGACCGACATGGGGCCATCGAAGTTGCGGGAGGCGATGAAACCCGCGTCCGGCACCGTGTTCGGGATGGCTACCGCACGCAGACCGACCGAGCGGAGGAAGTCGTCCCAGGGAATCTCCTCGGTTCCGGCTACGTACTTCGCGAAGAACGCCGAGAGGTCCACGTGGCTCACGGCTTCAGCGGCCTCGCGAACGCCTTCGGAGTCGTCGAAGAAGCGGCCCTTCTGCGCGTAGTTCGCGTTCATCCATTGCAGGACTTCTCGTAGGGACGCCTGCCCATGACTGGCATCGCGGACCGCGAGGTCGAGCATCACGCCCAGTAGTTCGCCCTTGTTGTAGTACGAGATGCTGCGTTCGGGACGGCGGTAATAACCGTTGCCCTCGAGCCAGGCGTCGAGGCTTGATTCCTCCGCCGATTGTGTCAGGTGCGCGGGGCGGCGCTCAAGTTCCGCAATTTCCTGGCCGAGCCGAGCGAGATATAGCTGCTCATCGAGCAATCCGGCCCGCAGCTGAATGGCTCCTTCGACAGTGCTGGTCACGCCTTCGCTGAACCATAGTGCACGCGTGTAATTTTCCTTGGTGTAGTCAACGGGTTCGAGCGTCTGCGGGCGGATGCGCTTGACGTTCCAGAGGTGGAAGAATTCGTGCGCGGTGACGCTGGTGAAAGAGTCCAGCGATTGCTTCATCACGTCGGCATTGAGTTCGATGGCGGTGGAGTAAGCGTGCTCCATGCCGCCGCCTGCGGGGCCGTGGGGGAAGTGATAGAAGAACGTGTAGGTGTCGAAGGGACGATCGTTCATCCAACTAGTGGCTGCGGCGACGATCTTGTGGAGCGCGGCAGCGATTTTCGCCATGTCGTAGTCGGCGGGATCGGCGTCAATGATGACGCGGAAATGGCCGCCGGCTTCGTCGAAGTCAGACTCCTGAAAATTTCCGATCTCGACGGGAGAGTCGACCAGGCGGTCGTAATTTGGGGCGCTGTACTCGTCGCCAGAGGATGAAGTTAGAGGAGTGGCGATGTGCCAACCTTGTGGAATGTGACTGAAACGCACGTTCTGCAGGGCTGAGCGGGCGTCGACTGGATACATCAGAATCTGCGCCAAGTTGAGGAAGGCATGATGAGGGTTTACCTGCGCGCCGAATGGGCCGGGCGAATCGACATAAATTTGATATTCCACAATCGCGCCGCCGTCGGCGCCTTGAATCTGCCAGCAACTTTTGTCGAGCTCGCGTACCGGGAGCGGTTTGCCGGAGCGATCTTTCGCGCGGACCCAGTTCACATACTGAGCGAAGTCGCGCACCTGGTAGAGGGCATTCCAGACGGGAAGTTGAAGGTCGCGCTGGGCCGCTCCTGGGGGCAGGACGATCTGCACTTCCACGAGGTGTTGCGCGAGCGAAGTGAGAGAAATCGTGTAACCGACCGAGGCCGAGGTCTGCGCAATGGAGACGGCAGACAGCGCAAGAACGGTGGCGCATAAAGCCCAGCGAGATATGCGTATGCCGATCTTGAAGGAGAGTCTCATTGGCTCCCTGCCAGTTCGCGCAGACGCGCGGGGAGCTTTTCATAAATTCCGCCGAAGCCACCGTTGGAAAGAATCGCCACGACGTCTCCGCTGCGCATTTCGGGAGCGACGGTTTGCACGATTGCGTCCGCGTCGGCGAGAAGGCGAGTCCGGCGGCCGTTTCGCTCGACCTCGGCGGCGAGGGCGGGCAGTTCGAGGCGTTCGTTTTCTGGGACGGCTTCTGAGCGGAACACGCCCGCGACGATGACTTCGTCGGCCTGCGCGAGGCTGCGCGCCAGGTCCGTCTGCAGAATGCGGCGGCGCAGCGTATTCGATCGGGGCTCGAGAATTGCCCACAGGCGGGAACCGGGATAACGCGCTCGGAGTGCTTTCAGCGTTCCCGCGATCGCTGTGGGATGATGGGCGAAGTCGTCGATGATGGTGATGCCGTTCACCTGCGCCTTCACTTCGAGGCGGCGCTTCACGCTCTTGAAAGTTTTCAGGGCGGCCGCGATTGCCTCTTTCGAAATTCCGCAGGAGGCCGCGAGTGCTGCTGCCGCAGTGGCATTCCAGACGTTGTACTCTCCGGCCAGCGGGAACTCGAGGTCGGCCCACAGTTGGCCATCATGGAGCACGGTCCATGAGCTGCGCGCTGGTTCGAAGCGCAATCTTGTAACCCTCCAGTTCGCACCCTCGCCGGCGCCGTAGCGCTCCACCGGGCAGAAGGACTTCGCCAAACAGCGCTCCAGGCTCGGGCTTTCGGCGGCCCCAGCGGCAACTCCGTCGAAGGCCACGATTCGTCCGCGGCGCGGGATCAGGTTCACCAGGCGCTTGAATGCTGTTTCGACGGCTTCAAGGTCTTTGTAGATGTCGGCGTGATCGAACTCGACCGATGTCAGAATCACCGAGTCGGGAAAGTAGTGCAGGAACTTCGGTCCTTTGTCGAAGAAGGCAGTGTCGTATTCGTCGCCTTCGAGGATGAAGTGCTTGCCGGAGCCGAGATGGAAACTGGACCCGAAATTTTCTGCGATGCCTCCAATCAGAAACGACGGATCGAGCCCGGCGGAATGGAAGATCCAGGCCAGCATGGAAGTCGTGGTGGTCTTGCCGTGGGTTCCGGCGACGACCAGAACTTCTTTGCCGCGAAGGAATTCGTCATGCAGCAATTGCGGCAAGGAACAGAATGGAATGCGCTGGTCGAGGAGATGCTCCAGTTCCACGTTGCCGCGCGACATAGCATTGCCGACAACGACGAGATCGGGCCGCGGGTCGAGGTTCTTGGCGTCGAATGGCTGCGCCACCGGAATTCCCAGTTCGCGCAGGAAGTCGGACATGGGAGGATAGGCGGCCGCATCGGACCCAGTAACGTGGAAGCCGCGATGCTTCAGCATGCCGGCCAGCGAGGCCATCGCCGTGCCGCAGATGCCGATCAGGTGAATGTGCTTTTTGTCGTTCATCTCGCGCTGCAATTGCTCCCGACCGACGGGTCAGGGCGTGACTGCGGACTCCAATATTCTCAGGGCGACCTGACCGTTTCGTACTGTCAGTTTTGCCTGCACTCCGATTGGTAGTGTGATGTTGCCCGATGTGACGTGGCCCGACTTTACGCCGAAGACGACGGGAACTCCAAGGTCGCTAACAATTCGGGTGACGACTTCCTGCAGAGTGTAACCCTGATTTGCGGTCTGCACGCAATCGAGCATCTCTCCGAAGATGATGCCGCGGACCTCATCGAGACAACCGGCCAGCTTCAGTTGCATCAGCATGCGGTCGATCTGAAAGGGCTTGGCGGCAAGATCTTCGAGAAACAGAATCGTATTCGCGGTTTTGATTTCGTAGAGTGTACCGAGCGATGCGACCAGGATCGAGAGACATCCGCCGTATAAGACTCCCTCGGCTTGGCCATCAACCAGGCCGCTGACATCCGCGCCGATAGGCACATCCCACGAAGCCGACTTCGACACGGCGGCCTGCCAGGAGGGCACGTCGACGCCACCCTCATGAAGCCAGTCTTTAGCGACCATTGGGCCGTGGAAAGTAACGAAGCCTGCGACGTCACGAAAGTAGGTTAAAAGCGTAGTGATGTCACTGTAGCCGACGAAAATCTTGGGATGCGACCTGATCTTCTCGAGATCCAGCGCCTGCAGGAGATAGTTGGCACCGTAACCACCGCGGGCACATAGGATCGCGCGGACATCGTCGCGGACAAACATTTCTTCCAACTCGCGCGCCCTGCGGTCGACAGAGCCTGCAAAGTAAAGATCCTGCTCCAGGATCGAATCGAAATAGAACGGACGGTAGCCTGCGCGCCGCAATGCCTCGCACCCCCCTTCCAAATCAGCTCGCTTGAGATTGCTGGCGGGCGCGACGATGCCGACAGTATCTCCAGAGCAAAGGGCTGGTGGTTTGACGGGTTGAAGATCGGATGAAGACATAGGTTTCAAGCTGTTGTTACGGGCCAAACAACTTCATGAGCAGATTAACTCAGGAAGAACTCTCCTCGGCACAGCAGGCGCGCCGGACCGCGCAGAAAAACTTTACTCCCGTTGCTGCGGACCGTCTGCGTTCCGCCGGGCGCCTGAACCTTGACCGGGGAAGCCGCCCGGCCCGTTGCCATCGCCGCCACTGCCGCAGCGCACGAACCCGTGCCGGAAGATTGCGTCTCGCCAACGCCGCGCTCAAAGAAGCGCGCCCTCACGTCGAACTTGCTATCGACCGTGACCAACTCAATATTCACGCCTTGTGGAAAGCGCGGGTTACGCTGGACTTCCGCCGCCAGCGTCTGCCAGTTCGTCGCAAACTCAGGAACGAACGTCACAAAGTGCGGGTTGCCCATTGACACAGGAACTCCGCGCACTTCCGCGGCGCCCACTTTTAAGACGACTTCGCTTTCGACTGCGGCTTCGCCCATCTCGATTTCAAATTCGTATTCGGAGTCTAAGCGGGAGGTCAGCTGGCAAATCTTCATGCCTGCGCCGGTCAGAATCGAAATCCGTTCTTTGCCGAACTGGGCGCACACATAGGCTGCCACACAGCGCGTGCCGTTGCCGGAAATTTCAGCCGCGGAGCCGTCAGCGTTGACTAACCGGATTTCCACATCAGCGGTGAAATGAGGAACCATCCACTCCACGCCGTCGGCACCCACGCCGTTGTGCCGGTCACAGATCCGGCGGGTGAAACCCGCGACATCCTGCGGGGCCAGAGCACCGTCGATCAACAGAAAATCGTTGCCGCAAGCGCTGGCCTTGACGAATGGAATAGTGCGGACGGTCGAGTTCACTCGTGATCCACCCGTCCGAGGGAAGTCACCCCGCGCAGGACCGTCGACGCCTTCAATTGGTGCAGGAGTTCTTTTTGCTCGCGACTGCAGCCCTCGACTTCAAATTGCAGGCGGACGTGCTGGCCCGTGTTCCCGGAGAGTGTGTTCTGCATCATTCGGTGATGACCCTCGAGGATGCGGTTGACTTCGTTGCTGATCTCTTCGACGCTGGCGCCGCTCACTTCATAACTCGTGAGCAGCAATTTGAGGTTGAAGGTTTCTTCCATATGGCCCAGAAAAAACAGCGCCAGGATAACCAGCCCCGTCGCGAACATCGCGGTCAAGTAGAGGCCGCCGCCCGCGGCCATTCCTACCGAAGCAACGACGAACAGCGTGGCCGCTGTGGTCAGTCCGGTGGTTAGGCCGCGCATGTGAAGGATGGAACCTGCCCCAATGAAACCGATGCCAGGAATAATTTGCGCCGCAATCCTGGCGGAGTCCGAGGGCACGCCTGCCAGCCTCTCAGACAGCAATGTGAACATGGCCGCGCCGAAACAGATGAACATGTTGGTGCGCAGGCCCGCGGCGCGGTGTTTGAACTCGCGCTCCAGTCCGATGAGGCCACCGAGAATTGCCGCCAGGATGAGACGAGCGAGCGAGCTGCCAACGACTCCGCTCGCCATCTCCCAGCGCAACAAGTCGACGAAGTGTTGCCAGTTCATGGAGTCTTATGCCTGCCCGAAGCGGCTTCCGATGGCCGGATTCTATCATCCGATTTGCATGCCTCGGCGTTACCTGCGTGATTACCGCGCGCGGTAGAGGATTACGCGCGCCTGCCCGGTCACGTGAATCTCGACGAGTTCGGGAAGATGGCGGTCCTGCACCGCTTGCCATACGGTGTCGCCTTCGGTGGCAACCACGTAATCGGCATAGCGCGAAGGGTCGGCGAGAGCATGTTCCCAAAGACCTTCAGGATCTGATGGCTGTTTCCAGGTGCGATGATTGCCTTCGTTGATGACGTGGGCGAGGGGAACTCCGGCTTTTTGCACCGCTCCGACGTGGTCTCCCAGGTACATCAGTAAGGTGGAATCCTGCGGCAATTTCTGGAGCCAGGTCGCGAGCTGGGCTTCGAGTTTATTGCGCGTGCGCATGTTGACCTGGGCTTCCATCAGCGAGACCGGCCCGGCGCGCCAGATGGAGGCGTAGCTTGTCGTCACGCAGGCGAACAAGGCCAGCACGCAGGCGGAGCGCACCCGCGGGGTCCAACGCTCGGAGCGCAACGCCAGATGCACGAGAATCGCAATCGTCGCCGCGAATGCTGGGAGCAGTTGCAGTCCGTACCGAACGTTGTAGTGGGAAAATGGCCACCAAGCAGGGATGAATATCGGGACCCCACCGTAAGCCACGGAGAGAGCGTAAAAGGGCAAGGGGACAAGCAAAAAGAGCAGTGGCAGTCCCGCGGCGGAAGGCAACGATGCGCCTTGGCCCGACTTTGCCGCGATAGGTCAGCGCCACGCCTAAAACGCCCGCGACGGCGAATAAAATCCAGGTCCGCTGCAGCCACTCGTTCTCCGCTACGTTCGCTTCAGCGGATTTCAGAAAATACATTTCTGCTAACAGCGGATTGCCGCTGCCCGGATGACCGGGATTACCGGCGCCCTGCGTCCTGCGTTCGATCGCCTTCGCGGAGTAGGGACCGTTGGCGAATTCGAGCGGATTGCGATAGACGATCCCGTTGTATGCGAGCCAGAGCGCGGGTGCGGCCGCTGCCATCAAGACGAACTTCGCTGCGACGACTCGCGGCACTCGGAACATAGACGCCGATTTTGCCGCCTCGTTGCCTGAGAGGAAGCTCATCAGGACGACGGCCGTTGCCATCGCGACGGCAAGGAACCATCCGTCATAACGAGTCCAGCATGCTGCGGCGAGACAGAGGCCGCACTTCGTCAGTGCCTTCGCGTCTCCGCGTACGAATTCGCTGAAATAGACGACCGCCCAGAGGAAGAGTGCGAGGTAGAGCGCTTCGCCCATGGCGGTCGTCTGCATGTAGATCAGATTCGGATTCGCGGCAAACACACACGCCGCGGTCCACGCCGCAACTCGGGCCGCACCGTCAGGTTCAACACTGCGAGAGAGCGCACCTCGAACCAGCCGGAATATTCCGATCACGCCAAACACATACGCCGCCATTGACGGGATCGAGCCGCCCACGCCCCGCTGCCACATCTCGCGCGAGAGCAGGAAAGGAATCATCAGCAAGTGTGGCAGCGGAAGCCACACCGTTCCGAGCTGCAGAAGTCCCGGAGTTTTCGAATCGAAGACGCGGCGCGCGATGTTGAGGTGGCCGATGGCATCGCCATACAGCAGCACATCGCCACGCTGAAAATAGTACAGAAAAGAAATTACAGAAACGCAGGTCGCGAGCCAGGCGAGCAGCCTGACCTCGGAATCCCAAGGGGAACTCACTGGCGCGTCCTTCATTTTCTTGGGCACGAGCGATTGTCCCGACGACGGCCGGGCCTCTGCAGGCAAATTACTCGAGGTGGGTCAGTTCTCGAAAGATCTGAAAGCGTGCGTCGATCTCCTCCCGAGTCAGCGATTGCAGGCGCTCGGTGCCGAAACGCTCGACCGCGAACGATCCCATGACGCCGCCGTAAAACAAAGCTCGCTTCAGCACCTCGCGGCTCAATTCCGTTTGCGACGCCAGATACCCCATAAATCCGCCAGCGAACGAATCGCCCGCGCCGGTAGGATCTTTCACCTCTTCGATGGGCAGAGCCGGAGCGCGAAACGGATGACGCCCGATGCCGAACGCGCCCTCGCGAAAGAAGATCGTGGCGCCATATTCGCCGTGCTTGATCACAAGCGCCTGCGGCCCCATGGCGAGAACTTTGTTCGCCGCTCGCGGCAGGTTCGTTTCGTTCGCGAGCATCTTCGCTTCCGTGTCGTTGATCAGCAGAACGTTCACGAGCTTCAGCGTCTGGGTGAGTTCCTTCAGCGCACCTTTGATCCAGTAATTCATAGTGTCGCATCCGGTGAGTCGAACGCCGTTCATCTTGCGGCGCACGTCGGCCTGCAGGGTCGGTTGGATATTCGCCAGGAACAGGAACTCGGTGTCCTCGTACTCCTTCGGAATGCGAGGCTGGAAGGTCTCAAAGACATTCAAGTCGGTGAAATTTGTCTTCGCTTCGTTAAGGTTGTCGGTGTAGGAACCGCCCCAGCGGAAAGTCTTGCCTTTGGCGCGCTCGAGGCCACGCGTGTCGATGCCGTGCTGGTGGAAGACCTTCTCCTGCTCGGGGCCAAAGTCTTCGCCGACCACGGCCACGACCCGCACCTTGGTGAAATAGCTGGCTGCCAGCGAGAAGTAGGTGGCGGCGCCGCCAAGAATGTTTTTGACGCTGCCTGAAGGCGAAGTGACGTCGTCAAATGCAACCGAACCGACTACGAGAATGCTCATTGTGGATATAGTTCCTTTTTTGTCATCTGCTGTGAGCCGATGCATGAAGAGGCATCAACCGCGAAGGGCACGAAGATTCACGAAGGAAAACGTTTCTTCATTTAGCCTTCGCTTGGAGGTATTTTCCCAGGATCAGCTTCAATTTTTTCTTTGTCGTGGCGGGAATCTTTTTGCGATCGGTGAGGATCGCGTGGGCCAACGCCGATCCACACTTGCATGACCGCTCGCGCGGCATGGCGGCCACTGTTTCGCGGACGACTTTCGCAGCGTTCTCCGCGTTCTTGACCAGCACCGCGATGATCTGATCGACCGTGACCGAGTCGTGGTGCGGGTGCCAGCAATCGTAGTCGGTGACCATGGCGACCGTCACATAACAAAGCTCCGCTTCGCGTGCCAACTTGGCTTCCTGCAGGTTGGTCATGCCGATCACGTCCATGCCCAGGCCGCGATAAACATTCGATTCCGCCTTGGTGGAGAACTGGGGACCTTCCATGCAGAGATAGGTTCCGCCATGCTTGCCGACGACGCCGACTTGCTTGCAGGCGGATTCGACGACTCCGGCCAGTTCTCCGCAGATCGGGATCGGCGAAGGCGATGTGTGCCACCACGCCGCCACCGAAAAAGGTGTCAACGCGATGGCGGGTGCGGTCGAAGAACTGATCAGGGATCACGAAGTCGAGCGGCTTGTGCTCTTCCTTCAGCGATCCGACGGCGGAGATCGAAACGATACGCTCGACGCCAAGTTGCTTGAAGCCGTGAATGTTGGCGCGGAAATTTAATTCGCTGGGCAGAATGCGGTGGCCGCGTGCGTGACGCGCCAGAAACGCAACCTTGCGGCCTTCCAGCATGCCGCACACGTAGGCATCGGAAGGAGCGCCGAAGGGCGTCTTCACGCGCACTTCTTTCACCTTGGTCAGTCCGGGCATGGAGTACAGCCCGCTGCCGCCGATAATTCCGATTTCCGCCTGTGCCAATGAGCCTCCAGAACGCTTGCGCGTGCGCAAGTCAAACTCGTGATTATACAGGACGAGAATCTTCGGAAAGGCCGGGAGAGGTTAGCCGGCGGCAGGCGCTACAATTCGGAATATGAGGATTTGCATCGCGGCCTGCGCATTGTTCTTGCTGTCAGGTTTCATTCGAGCGCAGGACAAACCCGCACCCCAATCAGAACCGACCTCGGTCACCGTCTCCGCAGCCATCGACCACAACCGCGTCGTGATCAATGCCGAGGTGCAACTGCCCGACGGCTCAAGTCAGAGCGTTCATGTTTGGGTGGACAATGGCAATCCGGATCTCTACCTGTCACGCCGCGTGGCCACCCTGCTGGGGCTCGCGGTGAACTGTATCGATAAGGAATGTTCTTCGCCTCCGCCGCGAGAGATCGTCATCGGTGGGATGAAGATTCCGTTCACTGGTGTGAAGGAGGCCAAGATTCCACTGAAGCCAGTGAATGCGGCTTCGGTGCTGGCTCCCGGCATGAGCGCCGAGATCAACCTGCCGTCGAGCATCTTGCGCCGCTATGACGTGCTCGTCGACTTTCCCGGACACAAGTTTTCGATCGGCGCGCCGGGTACGCTTCATTTTCGAGGAACCAGCGGGAAGGTGCAGATCAATGCCGAGAACGGGCTGATCCAGGTTCCCAGCCAGATCGAAAACAAGAAATACAATCTCGCGCTCGATCTGGGGGCGTGTATCAGTTTTCTCTCGAGCGAATTATTCGACAAGCTGGCAACTGCTCATCCGGACTGGCCGCACATGACCGGCGCCGTGGGTTCGGCCAACATGTGGGGCCTCGACGAAGAGCCGAAGTGGAAGGTGATGCGCTTGGACCGCGTGCAGTACGGGCCGCTCTTTCTGGCCAACGTGGCCCTCGTCGATTTCCGAAAGATCGCATGGACTACTTCGAAAAGCGTGCTGGCATTCCGACCGCGGGCCTCATCGGCTCGAACGTGTTACTCAACTACCGGGTCGGCCTCGACTATGCGCACTCGATGGTCTACTTCGAATTTGGCCGAACGTCCAGTTTCCCGGACTTCGATGTCATCGGGCTGACGTTGCGACCCGAGGATGATGGGCGATTCACGATCCTCGGCGTCGCTGACCTTGACGGAAAGCCTTCCGTGCCCCAGGGAGCGGAGGGAGTTCAGGCGAGCGATCACCTGGTTGCGGTCGGGGGCATTCCGGTGCGCGGGTCGACCATGGGACAAGTTTGGGCCGGACTCGGGGGAACGCCCGGGCAAGAGCGCATCTTAACCATTGAGCGCGCGGGGAAGGAATTCACCGTGACGGCGAAGGTCGAACATTTCCTGGCGGAACTGCCCGAAGAGAAAGACAGAAAGAAAAAGAAGTAACGTTACACTGCGTCACTTCGCGGCGCGCGGTATTGCTCCAAACACTTCCCTCTCCAGCGTAGACGTCGTGGCCGCGTCCAGGCTCTCGCTGACGAACACGGTATCGCCCTGCTCCTCAATCACCACGGTGCCGTCTTCGGTGGTCCAGGTGTGGCGACCTTTCAGCAATTCGACTGGGGAGTCGTCGTTCTGGGCGCTGGCATGATTCGGAACGGGATCGTTTGCTCCTTCCACTTTCTTGTATCGCTGTTTCAGCGACTGCGCGTAGATCCCAGCAAATTCCGCAGCCTTGTCGGCACTCGACCAGCGCGACACGTAGAGCAGGCCGAGAGGAGCAACCGCTATGACGTCCGAGTGAGGATCGGGCTTAGGCTTCGCGGCGTAATAATATCCACCTCGCCATTCCGGGGATAACCGCTTTGACCGCTTCTTGCCGGCATATTGCTCCATCAGCACGGCCACGTCGAACTCGCCCATCGCGCCGATATCGAACTTCTGGTAATCCTTGAAATCGTGCTTGAAGTCGGGCACGTGCATGGGCTCGATCTTTTCGCCGGACAAATACGTCTCGGGTTCCATGATCTGGCGTGTAGTGTGCGGAGGATTCCGCAGCACGCCGGCGAATGCCTTCTCCTTGCCGCCCTTCTGCATCACCTTCACCACGAACTCCATGCCGTAGCTGTAAGGGAACGTGAGCGACTCTTTCATGAAGATGGGCGCCTCATTGAAGACCTTGGTGCCGGGCGTGCCGGTGAGGGTCTCCTCGACCATGGCGTCGACCAGTACGGGAGAATCCGTAATGGTGTGGCCGGTGGGAGCGATGGCATATTGAAACATCATGGCCTGGGCCTGGCCTTCGATGACAGCTTCGCGGGCATTGTCGCTCTCGTCGTTCTCAATGTCGGCTGAAGTCGGATCTTTTCTGATTTCGGCGAGGTCTTTCTCGCCTCGCTTCATCCACTTCTGCATCCCCACCGCCTGGTCCTGGAGCGCGTGCGTCAACTCGTGCGCCATGACTGGCTCCTGCTCTTCCATGGGCACCCAGTCGAGCAGATTGACGGTTTTAGTTTTGGGATCGTAGTACCCTGCGACCTCCTCGCGAAGCAGCGCCACCAGAAACGTTTCCAGGTTGAAATCGCGCGGCAGCAGGCCGAACTTCTTAAGCACAAGTTCCGAGCGGCGCAGGCGCTTGGTGTCCTCGTCGTTCAAGTGCTTGGTGAGAAAAGAGACGACCTCATCACGGCTGGTCAGCTTGCGCTTGATCTCCCTCTTGATGGGAAGACCGGTCTGTTTGCTGTCGAATTCCAGAATTTCGTCGACGGAGTGGAAGAGTTGCTCGGCTTGGCGGGGAGTGATCTTGACTTCGTCTTTTGGGGGCTGTTCTTTTGGAGGAGCAGGCTTTGCGGGCTCCTGCGTGGCTAAAGGTTGTGCGGGCTGGGAATTCTGATCGGGCGGTTTGTTCGCGGTCTCCGCATTTTGCGCGTACGCGACGACTGGCGCCCACGTCACGGCCAGTACAACCGCACAAAGCAACCAACGAATCCCTGAGGAGCGCCCTTTAGCCTTATCCATTGAGATTGAGTCTATACGTTTCCGTATACTTTTCCCTCATGACTACCACCAAGCCCGTTAATCTTTGGACTTCGAGTGACCACGCCCGCGACTATCTCGAACGTGCCGACTCCATTTCTCATCGCGGCGAGGGGGAATCGGCGCTGCTTGAATTCATTCCTGACACGACTCGGCGCATCCTCGACCTGGGGACTGGCGATGGACGCCTGCTGGCTCTGGTTCGCGAGGAGTTGGCTCGGCGGGAGCACCACCCTGGCACCGAGGCGGTGGCTGTCGATTTCTCTCCTGCGATGTTGGATGCGGTTCGGAAGCGCTTTGCCGGGGAGTCCTCCGTGAGCGTCATCGCTCACAACATGGACGAACCCTTGCCCGCGCTGGGCAAGTTCGATGCGGTCATCTCCAGCTTCGCGATTCACCATCTGGTCCACGAGCGCAAGCGGGCGCTCTATGCAGAGATTTACGGGCTGCTGAATCCGGGCGGCGTGTTCTGCAACCTCGAGCACGTGGCCTCGCCTACTCCGCGGCTGCACGAGGAGTTTCTGAAGCGCATCGGATTTACGGTCGAGACCGAAGATCCGTCGAACAAGCTGTTAGATGTCGAAACCCAGCTGGGATGGTTGCGGGAGATTGGGTTTGCGGATGTGGATTGCGCGTGGAAGTGGCGGGAGTTGGCGCTGCTGGTGGGGAGGCGGCGTTGAAATCTGACTGTCATCCTGAGCGAAGCATGGCCTGTCCGAAGGACAGGCTCATGCGTAGTCGAAGGATCCCTACCCTGAACCCAACTGACGGCGCATCAAGGAATTCTGACAACGGCATCGGAAGGATTCCCTTTCAGATCAACGGTAGCACTCGCTCTATAGGGATCCTTCGACTGCGCAAGCCGATTCGCATTCGCGAATCGGCCCACTTCGCTCAGGATGACACCGTAAGGGATTGAACGCGCTCCGCCACCCATTCCCCTGCTTCCCGCGTCCCCAACTTGCCGCCAATATCCTGCGTGGTCTTCTTCTGGCGGACGGCTTCGAGCACGGCCGCTTCGATCTTCTCAGCTTCCTTCTTCATTCCCAGATGACCCAGCATCATCGCTGCGGTCAGGATCGCGCCGAAGGGATTCGCCATGTTCTTGCCCGCAATGGGCGGGGCGGAGCCGTGGACTGGTTCGAACATCGACGTCTTCCCCGGATGAATATTGCCGCTGGCGGCCATCCCCAGCCCGCCCTGCAGGCCCGCCGCCAAGTCGGTGATGATGTCGCCGAACATGTTGTTGGTGACGATGACGTCGAACTGGCGCGGGATCGCGGACCATCTGCATGCAGAGCGCGTCGACGTACATATGCTGCGCGGTGATCTGCGGATACTCGCCGCTGACTTCCTTGAAGACGCGCTGCCACAGGCCTCCGGCGTGGGTCATGGCGTTCGACTTGTCGCACATCAGGACTTTGTTGCGGGGCGAGCCGTCGAGCTTGGTGTGGCGCTCGCAATACTGGAAGGCGTAGCGGATGATGCGCTCGACGCCCTTCCGCGTGTTGATGTCTTCCTGGGTGGCGATCTCGTCGGGCGTGCCCTGCTTGAAGACTCCGCCGGCATCGGTGTAGACGCCCTCGGTATTTTCGCGGAGCACGACGAAGTCCACGTCTTTCGGCTCGACTCCCTTCAGCGGGCACAGCGCCGCATCGAGCAGGCGCACCGGGCGCACGTTGGCGTAGAGGTCCATTTTGAAGCGCATGCCGAGCAGAATTTCTTTGGCATGGATGTTGGTTTTAACCCGCGGATCGCCGAAGGCGCCGACCAGGATGGCGTCGAAGTCGCGGCCCAGCATGGCAAAACCGTCGGGGGGAACCGTGACCTGGTCGCGCAAGTAGCGGTCGGCGCCCCAGTCGAAATCGGTCAACTCCACGTCGGCGCCCGAGGCCTGAATGACCTTCACCGCTTGGGGAATGACTTCCTGGCCAATGCCGTCTCCCGGAACGACGGCGATGCGCTTCTTCCTGGATGCCTGGGTTTCCTTTTTTGAGTCCACGGCAGGAAAGTTAACACAATCGCTATAATCGAACTACCAGTATGGGGCTTACAGCACTGCAGGTTCATGGCGAGGGATTGGGCGCAGTGGGCGTCGGCGAGTATCGCGGCGCGACCACGGCGGCGCGCTTTGGGGATCCGCAGGTGGAGTTTGACGCACTGCGCGGCGGTTGTGGCGTCTATGATCTGGGATACCGGGCCAAGATCTCGCTCACGGGCGGCGATCGCGTGCGCTGGCTGAATGGGATGGTCACGAACAATATCCGCGACCTGGCCGTGAGCTCTGGCGTCTACGCATTTCTGCTGAACCCACAGGGGCACATTCTCGGCGATCTCTATGCCTACAATCGCGGGGAATCAATCACAGTTGACACCGACAGTGCGCAGGCCGAGAAGATTCTCGCGACCTTCGACCACTACATCATCATGGACGACGTTGAAGTGACGAATCTCAGCGAGCAGTTGACCGCGCTGGGAATCGCTGGGCCGAGGGCTCGCGAGGTGCTGGCGGCGGCTGGATTCACGATTCCTGAGATGCAGCCTTTGCAGGTGCAATCCGTGATGTGGCAAGGTACGGAGTGCACGCTGGTGCGCGGCGAGGATGCAGGAACACCTCTCCTATGAGATCTGGCTGGCGCCCTGCCAGCGTGAAGCAACTCTGGGATGCCTTGCTGGCTGCCGGCGCTGCGCCCGTGGGTTCTGAGGCGCTGGAGTTGCATCGCATCGTCTCGGGCGTTCCGCGGTATGGAGTGGACATCCGCGAGCGCGACCTGCCGCAGGAGACCGAGCAGGCGCGCGCTTTGAACTTTAACAAGGGATGCTACGTTGGACAGGAGATCGTGGAGCGGATTCGCTCGCGCGGTGCGGTGCATCGTAAATTCACCGGATTCGTCGCCCATGGTGGCGAACCGATCGCAGTAGGGACCAAGGTGGTTGCCGGGGAAAAAGAAGTCGGAGAGATTACCAGCGCGGCTTCCCTGCGATTGGCCAGCCGGGAGAAGACCGTAGCTCTGGGATACATCCGGCGTGAAGTGGGTGTGCCGGGGCGTGAAGTACTGGTTGGCGCGGCAAAGGCGACTGTGGTGCAGTTGCCGTTCGCGGATAGCGTGTTGTTGCAGGAAGAAAGCTCGCTGGAACAGCGACCGGCGTAGGCAAAAGCTTTTCACCGCAGAGGTCGCATAGATATCGCCAAGGACGCATAGCAAATCGAGCGCTCTGATTGAGGAAAGGGTTTATGGCTGAGAAAAGACACGAACAATCTGGATTCAAGGTAACGGACCGGCGGCTGTTCACTTCGGAGGGCGAGTTGCGCACGGAAGTAGCCGAAGAAGTCGAAGTACCGAAAGCGACGGCACCCCCCGTAGCCCAAGCGGCGGTGCCTGCGGAAAAGACTCCCGCGCCTGTGGCAGTAGACGCCGGCGGAGTAGATACCGGCGCGGCGCCGGATCGTGAAATGCCCATGCCCCCGACCAGCGCGGAACAGGAGTCGCAGGCTGCCGCCTATCGCCAGTCCACAAAGGATCTGGATACTCAGGTCGAACTGAGCGGGCATTCCGCCAAGGATTTCGAGATCACGTTCGAGCGCTTCTTGGCCTCGCTCTATATGACATCCATGATGCAGCTGGGATTGATGCGGCAACAGGGTGGACAGCCGCAAGTCGACATCATCGGTGCGCGGCAGACGATCGACACCCTGAGCCTGATCGCGGAAAAGACCAAGGGCAACCTCACCGCGGCGGAAGAAAATTTCCTGCAGAATAGTCTGTACGAACTGCGCATGGCCTATGTCGAAGTAACCAATGCGCTGGCGCGACCGCCGCAGGCGGGACCGGCCACCGGAACCAGCGGAAGATGAAAGCGACTCTGACCGTGCTGGGCAGTGGGACTTCGATGGGCGTCCCTACGCTGGGGTGCGACTGCGCCGTGTGCCGCTCGAGCGATCCGCGCGACCGGCGGACGCGGCCTTCCATCATGCTGGAGTACGACGGCAAAGTTGTGCTTATCGATACCACGCCGGACTTTTACGCGCAGGCCGTGCGCGAGAACATTTCGCGCGTCGATGCCGTGCTCTATACCCACACGCACGCCGATCACATTCTCGGGATCGATGACTTGCGGCCCCTCAGCTACCGGCATAAGCCGGACAAGTTACCGCTTTACGCCCGGCCCGATGCAGCGGCGTTTCTGCGCAAAATGTTCAGCTACATTTTCGACGCCGACTACAAGTTTGGCGGCCTGCCATTGCTGGAGCTGCGACCGATTGATGGGCCGGTCGATATTTTTGGAGTGCAATTCGAGCCGGTGATTCTGATTCATGGGGAAACGCAGATTTACGGCTACAGATTTGGCTCGGGGGCGTACCTGACCGACCACAGCGAGATTCCGGAATCGTCGTTGCATCAACTCGAAGGGCTCGACATTCTGTTTCTGGATGCGCTGCGGCACAAGCCCCATCCCACCCATTCGACGGTGAAGAATTCGCTGGCGATTGTTGACCGGTTAAAGCCGAAGCGGGCTTTCTTCACACACATTTGCCACGATCTGGCGCACGAGGCGACAAACGCTTCCCTGCCGCGGCACGTGCGGTTGTCGCATGATGGGATGAAGCTGGATTTCGATATCTGATTTATGTGGCGCGGGCGCCCTCGCCCGCGTGCTGTCGTACGCACAATCGCGGATGCGAGGATTCGGAAACATTGTGGGGATTCCTGAGTTTGACGCCTGCGCGGGCGGGGGCGCCCGCGCCACATAAATCATGCAGGTTTTTCACAAACTCAACGACGTGCCGGCTGACTTCGGACCTGCTTTGGTCAGCGTCGGCAACTTTGATGGAGTACACCGGGCGCACGCACATGTGTTGCGTGAGATCGTTGCTCGCGCGCGGGCCCTCGGAGGCAAGGCCGTCGCAGTGACGTTTGAACCGCATCCCACGCGGATTCTGCGGCCTGAAGCCGGGTTGAAGCTGCTGACCCCCACTCCCGAGAAGCTGCGCTGGCTCGAAGGCACAGGAGTCGACGCCGTGCTGCTTCTGCCTTTTGGACGCGATCTCTCACTGATGACGCCACGGCAGTTTGCCGAGCGCATTCTGAAGAAGAAGCTGCACACTCGCGAGGTGCACGAAGGCTTCAACTTCCGCTTCGGCCATAAGGCCGCGGGCGATATGGACCTGCTGGCGGAGTTTGGGCGTGAGATGGGATTCGAAGTGAAGGTTTATCCTGAGATGACCTTGCGCGGCGAAACCGTTTCGAGCAGCCAGATTCGCCGATTGCTCTCTGCCGGGCGCGTGAGCCGGGCGCGGCATCTGCTGGCGCGTCCGTTCTGCATTCTGGGCACTCCGGGGCGAGGGCGGGGCTACGGATCGAAGTACACCGTGCCCACCATCAACCTGGCGCGCTATGAAGAACTGGTGCCCAAGGACGGCGTTTACATCACCTGGACGCGGGTGGGCACCGAGCGCTTCGATTCGGTTACAAACGTGGGCAACCGTCCGACCTTCGGGGCAGAGTCATTTGCCATCGAAACGCACCTGCTGAACTTTCATCCCATAGAACTGCTGCCGGAGACGGAAGTTGAGATCTGCTTCCTGGAGCGGCTGCGGGATGAAATCAAGTTTCCGTCAGTCGACGCCCTGCGCGAGCAGATTGCGCGCGATGTGAAGAAGGCGCGGCGCTATTTTCATTTGCTGCGACGAGCCAGCGGAGCGGCCTACACCTCCACTTAGTGAGGCAAATAGCCGAACTCCATTGGGAGTTTCCCGTCGACGTGCACCACGTTGATGCTGTTGTCGATCGAGTGCACCTCGACTAGTCCAATCGCACCCGGTTCGGTCTGCACTTCTTTGAGTACGTCAGCGTCACTGTCTACAAACAGGAATGAATCTCGGTGCACACTGACAAAGCTCCTCCACTCCGTCGCCGACATCTTGTTCAGGCGCTCCATGGTCTCATCTCCGCCGGCGGCGTCTTTGTGGAGCACGAGGACGATACTCTTGCCGTCGGGCCACTTCTTGATTTCCCCACGGATAATCTTGGCCAGATGAGCGGAGGTGACGTTTTCAACGTTGTTGTCTTTATTGACGACCACTGCGGTGTGGTGCGCGAAACAAGGCGTCAAGCAGGCGCCCAGAAATGCGAGCATGTAGAGTGTCGAACGAATTCTCATCACTCAAACCTCGAAACTTTTGTAGGGGGACAATGCAAGCGTAGCGAACGACTTCGTGGGATGTGTCAAAACGAAGTAAACCCGCCGGCACCGAAGTAACAGGGGGTAACCTCGCAGGATCCTCGGGACACAGCCGAAGCAGGCTGTCCCCATGTTTGCTAATCCGGCTTCAGGCTTTACAATCCGCCAGACTCCTCTTCAATCTTTCATGGCAATCGGTCCCATAGAACTGATTCGGCAGGCGACGCCCGGGCAGCGGCGAACGCTGCTGGCGGCGGCCATGGGGTGGGCGCTCGACGCTTTCGACGCCATGCTTTACTCGCTCGTATTGGCCTTGCTCATGCGCGATCTGGGGATGAGCAAGACGCTGGCCGGGTCGCTGGGAACGCTCACTCTGCTGGCTTCGGGAATCGGCGGCGTGCTCTTTGGATTTCTCGCCGACCGCATCGGGCGCAAGCAGGCACTCATGGCGAGCATTCTGACGTACTCGGTGTGTTCGTTTGCCTCCGGGTTGGCAACCAGCATCGCAATGCTGGCGGTGGCGCGATTCGTGCTCGGCCTTGGCATGGGTGGCGAGTGGAATACCGGGGCGACCCTCGTGGCCGAGAGTTGGCCCACGGAGTTTCGCGCCAAGGCGATTTCGCTCGTGCAGAGTTCGTGGGCGTTGGGATTTGCGGCGGCCGCGCTGGTGGCGGGTCCGGTGGCACGGTATTACGGATGGAGAGCGGTGTTCTTTGTGGGTATCCTGCCGGCGGTTGTGACGTTGTGGATTCAGCGGAGCGTGCCGGAGTCGGAGATGTGGCAGGAGCGTGTATCGTCTCGGAAGGGGGCCAAGGTCGAGGGCCAGGAATCCCCACCCTTCGACAGGCTCAGGGCAAGCTTTCTCGCAAAAGACGCGAGAAACGCGGCACCCGAAGACAGAGACGTTACCAGTTACGTCTCTACGAAATTCTCTGTCATCTTCAAGGCGCCTTACGGAAAGCACACGATTGCGCTCCTGCTGTTTAACTTTTTCGGGATGTTCGCCTGGTGGGGACTGTTCACATGGCTTCCGCCTTATCTGTCGCTGCCGGTGGAACAGGGTGGGCGCGGCTTCGGCGTGATGGGCATGACCACTCTGATGGTTGTGCTCAATCTGTGTGGGATGTTTCCCGGGTATGCCAGTTTTGGCTGGGTGGCCGATCATCTGGGTCGCCGCAAGGCTTTTCTCGTCTACACTCTGGTCGCGGCTGTGCTCATTCCACTTTACGCGGCGGCGCGGTCACAGGGCGTGCTGTTGGTTCTGGGCACGCTGGTAGCGTTTTTCGGAACCGGAATATTTTCTGGCTCAGGGATCATGGGCAGCGAGATCTTCCCTACTGCCGTGCGGGCACGCGCCTTGGGCTTCACCTACAACGGCGCGCGCACGCTGAGTTCCGTCGCCCCGCTTGTGATCGGACGGGTCGGCCAAACGAAGGGATTGAGTTGGGCGTTCTATCTATGCGCGGCGGGATACTTGCTGGCAGCGCTGATGACGACGCAGTTGCCGGAGACCAAGGGGAAACGGCTCGAGTGAGAGTTGGATCTGCCTATTGAATGCTCGGCGCCTAGACTAAGGGAATTCATATACTGGTACTCCCTCACTCGATCGGGTCGATCACAACTGATTCCTGCGGCTCTGCTCCTCTGCCCGGCAGCTGCACAATCACAATCGCCGACAACACCAGCACGATCCCCAGGGTCTGCACCGGGCGCAGGCCTTCTCCTAACAACGCCGCCGCCAGCAGGATCGAGAACACCGGCTCCAGGCAACTGGCGATGATGGCGCGCGTGGGCTCGAGATGCTGCAGGCCGAGGAAGTAGAGCGAGAACGATCCCAGCACCGAAATCATGGAGAAGACGAACAGAAATCCCCACTGCGCGGGCGCATAGTGCGCGGCGACCACCTTCCATGGAGGATTCACGAAGAGCCAGAACACTGCGGAGGAAGTAAGCGTCCAGACGAGGACGCGCCAGCGGTCGTAGCGGGCCAGCAGGCGATGTCCGCCGACGTTGTAGAAGGCAAACGAGAACGACGCCAGCAAGGCTGCGAGGAATCCATAAGAGTCGAGGTGGAGTGCCGCTGCCGATTTCCCTCCGACGATTCCGATCGTGAGTGCGATGCCGGCGACGGCGACGACCACGGCGGCGACTTTCTGCAGCGAGAGTTTTTGTTGCCGGCGGGCGACCACGTACAGCAGCACCCACACCGGCGCCGTGTACTGAACGATGATGGCGATGGCGACGCTCGTCTTCTGAATCGCGACGTAATAAAAATAGTTCGACGCCGCTACGCCAAACATGCCCAGCACCAGGCATTGGATGAGATCGGGAGTGGGCAGTTTGATGCGTTCCCAGCCCCGGCGCCCCACCAACACTGGAAGCAGCACAAGCAGTGAGAACGACGTCCGCGTTTGCGACAGGATCAGTGGATCGATGGGATGCAGCGCCTCTCCCGCGAGCGCCAGTTTGCCGGTAAAAACGGCGCGGCCGAGCGCGGCGGAGACTCCCCAGAGAAAGGCTGCGGCCCCGATGAAGAAATATCCGCGTAGGGGATGCGGAATGCTTCGGCTGGAATCAGCGGAGTTCAGGATTCAGTCACCGAATCCGATGATGGGGCTGGGTCGAGGAACTGGTCAAGACGCACGGGATCAAAGCCGATAATCACTTCCGTCGTTTCTCCGGCAAAGATCACCAGCGTCGGAGTTTCCGTGCTGTCATGTTCTTCCGTCATTTCGCGGCGAGCTTCGCGGTCGCTGCTGATGTCATGTTCTTCGAAGGCGATTTCTTTGGCCTCCAGGAACATCCGCATCAGTTCGCAGGAAAGGCAGCCGGGTTGGGTGAAGAACAGTACACGCATGGGCGGCATTTACTCCACTAGTTCGATCTTGGAAGTGATTTTCGCCGTCTTTTCCAGCATGGCCGAGACCGAACAGTATTTCTCTTTCGACAGGCGAACAGCGTCTTCCACCGCCTTGCGGGACACCTTGCCAACGATCCGATATACCAGACTGATCTCGGTGTACACCGCCGGGTAGCCGGATGCCCGCTCTCCACTGGCGCTGACTTCGAGGCTCGTAAACTGCTCGCGCTTCTTACGAAGAATTCCGACGACATCGGAAGCCGTGCAGCCGCACAGGGCGATCAGCACCAGTTCCATCGGCGTGCTGGCTGTCTTCTCGGTCGCGGTATCCATCACGATGGCGTGGCGGGAACTAGCCTCGCCGATGTAACGCTCGTTGTCGGTCCAGATTGCTTTGGCGGTAATCATCGTCCTGCTATCTCCGGTTATCAGTGCTGGGCTCGGGGTGAATCAGAACGCGGAACAGTTCTGGCGCGTCCTGCTTGAAACGGATTTCCAGTTCAGTTTGGATGTCATGCACCCGGGCTAAAGAAAGCTCGTCCGAAAGCGTGCAATGGCAAGAGAGGTACATGCGTCCGCGGACCCGTTTGATGACGAACTCGTGAACGTCGAGAACTTCGGGAAACTGAGACGCCACGGCTTTCAGGCGGTGCTCGAGCTCCGCGTCGCTGAAGACCTCTTCCGGCTTTTCAATGGTGGCGGGCTCGCTTTCGATGTGCGTAAGGATGCCGGAAATCTCAGGCACATCGCGGCGCATGTCCGCTTCGAGTTCCGTTACTTGATCGTGGGCGTCCTTCAGCGACATGCGCTCGTCGAGTTCGACGTGCTGCTCGACGTGGAGCTGGCCGGCCAGGTCCTGGACGCTGATGTCGTGCACGTTGAGATTCCTATGCGTGGCCACCGCGCGGATGCGGTCGAAAATGTTTTCCGAGCCTTGCGCTCGCGGAAGCGGCTGCACCGTGACATCGGCGTCGGGAAGAATCTGGTGAACTGCCTCGGTGACGGAAGCGGCCAACTGGCCGGAGCGCTGGAAGGTTACGGTGCGCGCCAGGCCTACGGCGAGATCGGCGAAATAACGGTTCCCCGCCCGTCGGATGCGAATGCGATCAACTTCAAGAACTCCGTCGACGTGCAAGACTGCGTCGTAGATCTTGGACCGCACTCCCGGCGGCGCTGCATCGAGCAGGGCATCGATGGTGCGGCGGGCCAGGCGCCAGCTCACCGAAACTACAACGCCAGCCACGAATAAGGCAGCGATCGGATCCGAATCACGCAGCCAATCCACACGATAGGCGCGGCCGATAAGAACCAGCGCCAACCCAAGCACCACCACCCCGGCGGACCAGATGTCGGTGGAGAAGTGCAGCGCGTCGGCTTCCAAAGCCTGGCTGTCATATTTGGTGGCAATCCGGCCCAGCGCGCGCGAGCGCCACCAATCCACTCCCATCGAGAACACCATTACGGCGAACGCAGCGACAGAAGGCTCGATTTCAATGCGGCGGAAGAAGAGGCGCTCAACCGCTTCGTAGATGATCCAGGCACAAGTCAGCAGCAGCAGCCCGGTTTCAACAAATGCCGAGAAGTTCTCGACCTTGCCGTGGCCATATTGATGTTCGGCGTCGGCCGGCTTGTCCGAAACACCCACCGAAAAAAACGTGAGAAGCGACGCGATCAGGTCGAGCCCGGAGTGTGCCGCTTCCGAAAGAATCCCCAAGCTTCCCGTGCTGACTCCGACTACAATCTTCAGACCGGTGATCACCACCGCCGCCAGCACGGAGTTCCCCGCCGCCGCGCGCTTCTCGGTGCGCATCAAATCATGCGAGGAAATGGCCGGGGTTCCCGACATTCTGAAATTATCGCCGCTGTGAGCCGAAAGCGCCAAGCAAATCGCGGCACTGCCCGGGTCGTGCGTCGTTGCGTAGGGAACAAAACCCGGCAATCGTTTCACGCACCAGCACACGGGCAAAAGCCGCCGCTTGTGCTAGGATTTGATGCTTGGCATTTTCAACTTTCTGATGGACCAATCCTGGAGGAAATGACTTATGGGTAAGAGTTGGCTGATGTGTGTTTTGTTGGGGACGCTGGCCTGGGGACAAGCCGCCCCGAGCGCCCCGCCGCAGCCTGCCCAGGCGCCGGCGGATACTTCTGCTTCCGTTGCGCCGGACGCAGCGGTGATCACGGTAATCGGCGTGTGTCCGGCGCAGCCCAAACCAGCGGCCGCCAAGGGCGCGGCGGCAAAACCCGCCACTGCGGCGAAGGCTCCCGAGGCAAAGACTCCCGCGGCCGATTGCAAGACGGTCATCACCAAGGCTCAGTTTGAAAAGCTCGCCAGTGCGGTGGCGCCGAATGTCACGCCGCAGGTCAAAAAACAGCTCGCCGGCGTGCTGCCGCGCTTCATCGGGATGTCGAGTGAAGCCAAGAAGCAGGGCCTGGACAAGACCGACCAGTTCAAGCAGACGGTTGAGTTCGCCAAGATGCAGATCCTGACCACCGCGCTGCAGCGCAAGATTCAGGAGGAAGCGGCGAAGATTTCGCCCGCGGAAATCGAAGCGTATTACAAGGAACACGCTGACGCCTTTGAGCAATTCAACGTGGACCGGTTGTTTGTGCCTCGCACCAAGCAGGCCGATGCCGAGTCCAAGGAAGAAGACGAGAAAGACGAAAAGCTGAGCGACGAGGCCAAGAAGGCCAAGGAAGCCGAGGAGAAGAAGAAGGCAGAGGAAGGCGAGCAGGCCATGACGAAGCTGGCCGAAAGCCTGCGGGCGCGGGCTGCGGCCGGAGAAGATATTGTCAAGCTGCAGAAAGAGGCTTTCGAAGCGGCTGGGATGAAGATCGAATCTCCGACGGTCAACCTGCCCAGCGTGCGCCGCACCGGCCTGCCGCCGGGACACACTGCAGTGTTCGATCTTAAGCCCGGCGAAGTGTCGCAGGTGATCAGCGACTCCGGCGGGCACTATGTTTATAAGCTGAACAGCAAAGACCACCTCACGGTCGAACAGGCAACGAACGAAATCCACAGCAAGTTGCAAAACGACCGGACGCGCGAAATGATGGACAAAGTGAACAACTCGTTCAAGGCGGAGACCAACGACGCGTACTTTGGTCCGGGCGGAGTGGGTGCGGCGCCGCCTCCGCGGCTACCCCATACGCGGCCAATGCCGCAGACCGCTCCGCCGGGCCAGCCGCAGACCCCTCCTCCGGCACAACCGGAGGCGCCGAAACCGAACTGATGGCCAAACCTGTCGTCGTCGTGACCGGTGTGTCGGGCAACCTGGGCTCCAGGCTACTGCCGCTGCTGGGGAGCTATTCGGTGATCGGGGTGGACGTCAGTCCGCCCCGCACCGACTCCGAGTTGCAGTTTGAGAGTCTGGACCTGGGCCAGGAGTCGTCCACCCGGGCCTTGTACGAACTGCTGCGCTACACGCATGCCTACGCGGTTGTCCACCTCGCATTCGTAATCGATCCCGTGCGAACCGGTGTGGTCGATGTCGAGCGCATGTGGCAGATCAATGTGGCGGGGACCGCGCGCGTGATGGAGGCCGTTACCGAGGCCAATCGCTCGACCGACGACGGAGTCAAGCAGTTCATCTTTCCCAGCAGTGTCTCGGCATACGGGCCGAATCTGCCGGCGCCCGCGACCGAGGAATCAGCGCTGGCGGCGCACACCCTGCCCTACGCCATTCACAAGAAGCAGTCCGATGAAGTGGTGCAGACGCGCTCGCACGCCTTGCGCGGGTGCAGCGCCTATATTTTGCGGCCACATATCTTTGCCGGGGCGAGTGTCGAGAATTACCTGATGGGAGCATTCCACGGCACGCCCAACGGCAAGAGCGCGCGGGCCGAAAAGATGCGCAAAGAGGGCAAGCGCTTGCCCTGCATGTTCCCCCGTGGCCAGCAGTATCTCGACAACAAGATTCAATTCATCCACGTCGACGACATGGCAAGGCTCATCCGGCACATTCTGCAGCGAGAGCCTGAGACGCAACGTCTGACCGTGCTGAATGTCGCCGGCCGAGGCGAGCCTCTAACCTTCGGGCGTTGCGTCGAGATGGCGCAGGCCAAACTGGTGCGCGTCCCCGGAAAATGGGCGATGCGGCAGGTTCTGAGATTTCTCTGGAAGTACAAGATCTCAGCCATTCCACCGGAGGCTGTGCCTTATATGACGGGCGAGTACATCATGAACACTGATCGGTTGCGCCGGTTTCTGGGCCCGGAGTACGAGCACGTGCTTCGCTATACAATTACCGATGCGTTTGCGGACAGTTTCAAACCCGTGGGGACGAATTAGCTTTTTCAGAATCCTCTTCCTTGCTATTTCTACTCAGCGCGGTACTGTGCTCGCTGGTTTCGTCTCTCCTCCATAGATCGAGGGCTCTCCCAGACTTCCCTTCGGAGGCAGATGCCGGATGTAGAGCACCATCTGCCATATTTCTTCATCGCGAAAAACATCTCTCGCGGCGGGCATTCCCGAAGGTGAAATGCCGTTCTGGATGATGCGGTGCAACTGGCCATCCGTGTAGGCCTGCACAGAAGGAGACTTCAGCGGCGGAACCGGTGGGGCCATCTTGTCGGCAAATGGCACGCCAGAATTCTGGCCGTCGAGTCCGTGACAAACCATGCAGTACGAGGCGAAGTTGCGCTGGCCGGCGTGGATATTCTCTTCGCTGGCGGGAAGAGGGTTCGGGTCGGAGCGGCCACCCACCGTGATCCGGCGCTTCGCCCCGTCCATGATTTTCGTTTCGAAGCTGCCGGGAGCGCGCACCTCGCAGCCCGCCAGTAACAGCATACCTGCCACGGTCAAGAGTGCGAGCGCGAACTTAAGCGCAATGGCAGAGGAAACAACTCTCGGCACGGCTATTCCACCACGATCGTCATGTTCATGTTGCCGTGGTTTGCGCCGCAGAAGTGATCGCATATCGTCATGAATGTACCCGCAACCTGGGGTGTCACCGTCACTTCTTTCGTTTCGCCCGCCGGAATCTCCTCATCGAGCCTGAGCGGACGCAGGAAGAATCCATGCGTCACGTCCTCGCTATGCAGGCGGAGTTTGACGGTTTGCCCCTTCTTGATCGTGATCTTGTCAGGGCTGAATGCGAAGCGCTTCGCAGTGATTTCGATGATGGGAATGTCATCGGCATGAGCATGCTTCGTTCCCGTCAGGGCCAGCAGTCCGGAGACCCACAGGGCTGTGATCAATGCGATCGTCGTCGATTTTCCTTGAAGCATAAGTCCTCACTGGGTTGGATTTCGTTGCAATGCGTTTTAGACATTCGGATTTCTAAGAAGCTGTTGGACTCCGTTGATGCCTCGGAATTCGCGGGTGGTGAGTTCCGTGTCTTCGACCGAGAGAGGACTTGACCCAGGTTGCGCTCTCCCGTTGAAGCTCACCGTGCGCAGGCCAAGGTTCTTGAACGGATGGTCCTTGTCGAACGGCAGTGGCTTCTTCGGTCCGATAACCCCTGTGGGATCGGGAAAGGCAAAGATCAGCGAGCGCGCGGCGTAGTGATGAATCTTGCCCGTTTCGTGCTCGTCGTCGCGGTGAATATGGCCGTATAGAACAGTGACGTTGTCGAAGTCCGCAAGAGCGTTCATCACGTCGTCACCGTCGCTGGTGAACCACTCCCAGTCGGGACGAAGATCAAAAAGCGGACGATGCGTAAAAATCACAATCGGAGCAGACTTCGAAAAGCGCGCGAGATCCTTCTTGAGCCACGCAAGCTGCTCGGCGCCGATTTCCGGCTTGGCGCGGGAAACGTTGTCGAGCGCAACGAAATGCACGCCGCGATGGTCGAAGGAATAATGGCTCTTGCCAAAAAACTCACGATAGAGCGCTCCGCCGTCGAGTCCCGCGTCATGCTCCCCGGGAACGTGCTTGATCAGCGGCACGTTCATCCCTTTTGAGATGTCCTGAAACTGCTTCATGCGCTGCGCGTGGACGTCTTTGTCTTCGGTATCGTGGGTGAGATCGCCGGTGAAAAGTACCAGGTCCGGACGCCGTGACAGCCCATTAATCATCTCAACGGCGCGCTCGAAGGCGCGGGTGCCGAGAGGATCAGGCGGGCCGTTAAAACCGACATGCGCATCGCTGAGTTGGACGAAAGAGAAAGGTGCGACCTTCTCTCCGTTATCGCGGCCTAGAGAGGAAAACATGTCGCCAACCTCGCCCTTGGCGAGGGCTGCGGGGTATGCGGAATACAGAACGCCGATGCCTAACGAGGTGCCTGCAATTTTGAGAAACGATCTACGGTCGGAGTGTTTCATGTCTTTGCTCCTCTCACTGCGCTTGCTGTGGGAGAAAACAAAGAACCTCCGCAATTATTCCGGCACAGGGGCGAAATATATTTCTGTCGCAGGTGGGAATAAAACCAGGGATCCGGCAGTTATGCTATGGAGGTGCCGGATCAACCCTTGCCCAACGCGACCTTTGCAGAGCTGGCCATGCCCTTGTTCGACCAGCTCTACAACTTCGCGCGCTGGCTGACACAGGACACCGCCGAAGCCGAGGATCTGGTGCAGGAGACCTACACCAAAGCACTGCGCGGATTTTCTTCGTTCCAGTTGGGCACAAATTTCCGGGCATGGATGTACCGCATCCTGCGCAATTCGTTCCTGAGTTCGCGAACGGGACTCAAGGTCACGCTGGCAATCGATGGAGAGGCTGACGAAAGTTTGCTGCCCGCCGAAAATGCGACGCCGGAGAGCATCCTGATCGAGCAGGCGACCCGCGAAGCAGTGCAGCAGGCGCTGACCGATTTGCCCGTACCGCTCCGCGAGATCTTGCTGCTGTGCGAGGTCGAGGAGATGTCCTACCAGGAAATCGCGGAAACGTTGGCCATTCCTATCGGCACTGTGATGTCACGCTTGTTTCGAGCCCGAAAAGCGCTGCGTGAGTTGCTGCCGCAAGAGAACCAGGGGGACCGGCATGGCTTGTGAGCAATGGCGCGGCAAGCTCGATGCGTACGTCGATGGCGAACTCGAATCCAGGGAAGCCAACGAGTTAGCGTCGCATCTGCGCATCTGCGCATCCTGTGCCGCCGATGCTCTCGACCGGGTACAGATGAAGCGATCGGTGCAGATGGCAGGCAACCGTTATGCAGCCAGCGCCGAACTGCGGAACCGTATCACGAAGACTATTGCCCCGAAACCGCACACGGATTCCGGCTGGCTCTGGAAGATTCTGGCGGTGCCGGCCTTATCGCTGCTGATCCTCTCCGTGGCCGTGAACTGGTACGTAGGGCGCGAAAGTGCACGCCGGCAGCGGGTGTATAGCGAACTGGCCGACCTGCACGTAGCCGCCCTCGCCAGTGCATCGCCGGTCGACGTCGGTTCGACCGATCGTCATACTGTGAAGCCGTGGTTTCAGGGTAAGATTCCGTTCACCTTCAATCTGCCCGAGTTGCAAGGGTCAGAGTTCACGCTTCTCGGAGGGCGCGTCACCTATCTCGCCCAAACGCCCGGGGCGCATTTGATCTACCAGATTCGCAAGCACGAGGTGTCGGTTTTCATTTTTCAGGATCGCGGAGAAGAGACGTCGAGCCTGCCGTCAGGACCGGTGCGTGCCGCGTCGTTCAATACGGAGAACTGGACGCAAGGTGGGTTGCGTTACTTTGTGGTAGGAGACGTCAGCACGGACGACATTCAGGCGCTGAGTAAACTTCTGCGGGCGGCGGGATAAGTCATACGCTCCTCTGTGCGCTATTTCTTCCCGCGATACAAGCCTGCGATTCCGAATGTATAAGGCGTCCAAGTCGCTTCGGCAAATCCAGCGCGCTTCATTCTCGCCAGCATTTCTTGCGGCGGCGGGAACCGCTCGACCGAGGCTGGGAGGTAGGCGTAGGGCCCGCGTACGCCGGAGATCAAGGTACCCACGCGAGGCAGGACTTGTTTGAAATAGATGCGGTAGAGCGTCCCCATCACGCCCTCAGGCTCGCCGAAATCGAGGATGCCGCACTCTCCGCCAGGACGCAGCACGCGAACGATCTCGCGCAGTCCAGCGTCGTAATCGGCAAGATTGCGGAAACCAAATGCCGAGGTCACCAGATCGAAGTGCCCGCTCGGAAACGGCAGGTTGAGCGCATCGGCTTCGATCCATCCCGGCTCTGAGCCGTTCGGCGCCGACGACGACTTAGCCGTGGCGCGCTGCAGCATGGCGTGCGAGAAATCGGCGCCGACTATCTTAGAGGACGACTTCCCTGCTTGACGCCGCAGTGCAAATGTCATGTCTCCCGTTCCGCAGCACAAGTCGAGGACCCGCGCATCGGGGTGTCCAACAATGTGCCGGAATGTTCGAGCGGTCCGACGCCACCACATGCGGTCGATGTTGAACGACAACACATGGTTCAGCAGGTCGTAGCGCGGCGCAATCGAAGTGAACATCTCGCGGACCGCGCGCGCGGCTGACTGCGGATCGCGAGCGCCCTCGGGCGCGGCGCCAATTACGGTGGATTTGCTGACCTCCTGCAACGTGGCGACCTACTTCCGCTTCTTCTTCAGCTGCGAGACGATACCTTCGATCTGACGAACGTGGTTGGTATCGTGCCCCGCGAACATGCGCACCACGTGGGTAATGGTCTCCTTGCCGCGCTCGGCGTGCATGCCGAAGTTCTCCCAGCTTTCGCGCGGAAGCGCTTTCAGCATCGCCAGGTTATTCTCGCGAAGCACGCGGAAGACTTCCAGCGACTGTTTCGCATCACGCTTGCCATACTGAAATAGCGATGCCCACACGTCCTGATCGTACGGTTGCACTGCCGTCCCGCTTGCTCCCGCAATCAATCGCATGCGCCAGCTGCCAACAATTTCCGCGTCGGCCAAATGGGCCACGATTTCCGCAATCGACCACTTCTCCGGCCCCGGCTTCCACTTCAGCTGTTTCGGAGTCAGCCCCCGAGTCAATTTCTTCAGCTTCCCTGGGGTTGCCTTCTGAACCTTGAGCGCGTCTTCGCCCTCAACATTGCTCAAGATTCGCTGAATATACTGTTGCGCCGTCTCCTGCATCTTCACAGTCTCCTTTCTATTTTTCCCAAACCCAGCCGCCGCGCGACAGCCGCCGCAACTCCTCAACGGCGTCGAGCACGGCATTCGCCGGCACATCGCTGGCCACTTCCACCTTGCCGATTTCGCGCGGCAGAATGAAGTGCACCACGCCGTTTTGCGTTTTCTTGTCGGACTGCAGCCGGGCCAGAATCTTGCGCGGACTGACGTTCACTTCCGGCAGGCGCCCCAGGCTCAACACGGCGTCGGCAATACGGCCCGCAGTCACACTGTCGGTGCGGCCCACACTGAGGGCAATGTTGGTCGCAGCAATCATGCCCCAGGCAACCGCTTCGCCGTGCAGCAGTCGCCGGTAGCCAGTCTCGGCTTCGAGCGCATGGCCAATCGTATGCCCCAGGTTCAGAACCCGGCGCAGGCCGTCCTCTCGCTCGTCGGCGGAAACGACCTCCGCTTTCAGTCGGACAGATTGCGCAATCAGCCACTCCAGTTCGACGGGATCACGTTTCAGAATGCGCGCCCGATTCTGCTCAAAGCGCAGAAACAGCTCGACGCTGCCAATGATGCCGCACTTCAAAGCCTCGTAGAGTCCCGCTCGAAATTCACGGTCGGGCAGCGTCTTCAGCACCGTGGGATCGATCAGCACAACCCGGGGATGGTGGAATGTTCCCACCATGTTCTTGCCGGCAACAAGATTGACTCCCGTCTTCCCGCCGATCGACGCATCGACTTGGGCAAGCACGGTCGTAGGAATCTGTACGAACTCGACCCCGCGCATATACAGCGAGGCCAGCAGCCCGCTGACGTCGCCCACAACGCCGCCGCCCAGAGCAATGATGACAGCCTTGCGGTCGGCGCCGAGCCGCACTAGTTTGTCGGCCAGGGCCTCTACCGTCGACAGGCGCTTGGTCGGTTCACCATCCGGCATGGGAATCACTTGCGGCGTGAATCCGGCGGCCTTCAGCGAACTCACAAGTTTCGGCCCCCAGCGCTTGCGCACCGGAGGAACGGTTACGACAAATATGCCGCTAGCCTGCGGAAGTAATTCACTCAGAACGGAGCCTGCTCGAGTCAGCAGTCCATTCTCGATCCAGGCTTGATACGGCCGCGGGAGTACGTGGATGGTCGCTTGCGGCATGCGGTTCCATGATAGCGTATGCGCTCGCAGAACTGCCTCGCGCACAATGCCGATTTCCACCGTCAGCAATGATCCGTCGCGAAACGGTTGTCAGTCCTTGTTGGGGGCAGGAATGACCACCGAGATCGCTATCGACGTCAACAGCACCCCCGCCACCACCATTAACGTTACCGTGATCGGCACTCGGTAATAATCCGCCGCAAGCATCTTCAGTCCCACCATAATGAGCACCACCGCCAGTCCATAGTGCAGGAAGCGAAAGGCCTTCATCAGCCGTGAGATGGCGAAATACATGGAGCGAAGCCCTAGAATCGCGAACACGTTCGAGGTGTAGACGACAAAGGCATTCAGCGTGATGGCAAGGATCGCGGGAATGGAATCGACTGCAAAGAGAATGTCGGTGGTCTCAATGACAACCAGCACCGCCAGCAGTGGCGTCGCATAAAGGCGCTTATCCTGCGCATTGCGGACGAGGAATCGTCCCTCTTGATAATCGTTGGTCACGGGAATCCACCGGCGCAGCGCCTTTACCACTGGATTGGCGGAGGGATCAATCTTGTGATCGCCCATCACGCAGAAGCGGACGCCGGTGTAGATCAACAGACTGCCGAAGATGTAAAGCACCCAGTGGAAACGGGAGATCAAACCGACCCCGGCACCGATAAAAATACCCCGCATGACGAGCGCGCCCACTACCCCCCAGAACAGAACGCGATGCTGTTGCTGGTCCGGGACGGCAAAATAGTTGAAGACGATGAGGAAGACGAACAGATTGTCGACGCTGAGCGCCAGCTCCAGAACGTAACCGGTTACGAATTCCAGTGCGACCTGGTGGCCCAGCCAGAAGTACAAAAGGATCGCGAACCCGGCGGCGAGCGCCACGTACATCACGGTCCAGCCCAGCGATTCGCGGAAACTGACAACGTGGCCCGCACGGTGGAAGACGCGAAGGTCCAGCACCAGCATGCCCAGCGCGAAGACGTTGAAGAGAATCCAGAAATAGACCAATTTGGAGTTCCTGGCGTCGTTAGAAATTGTTGATTGATGATTTCAGATTGCTGCTTGAAAACCAAGGTTGCCAGCTGAGCTCCTCAATCAACAATCAGAAATCATCAATCAACAATGTCTCGTCACTTCTGCCTTCCCCGCTGGCCGCTGACCCACTCGTCCCAGATGCCGAAGGCCTTGAACATCTCGACGCTGTTGGTATCGCGCATCGTTTGCTCGACCTGATCGTGGGTGAGACGCGGTCCAATCCTGGTCGGCAGATCCGCCAACTCGACACTTAGAGCGGCGGCCTCCGCCACATGCTTTTTCAACTGGGGAAAATCGACCTTGTCGTAGGTGTCAGAAATGGCGTGGTAGTTTTCGAGATAGTTTGCCTCTTGCTGATCGGCAACAAACGTCGGTACGCCCTCGAGCATGAAGTCGAAGTGGTCGGTCCCCCACTCCATCGTGGTCTTCAGTTCTTTCACGTCAAATTGCGCCAGCGGCGCGATCAGTTCTTTCGCTGCGTAGTAGATATCTTTGCGCCCGCCGATGGAGAAACCGGTGGTCTTTCCCGTGCCCGAGTCGTAGATAATGACTCCCGCGGCCTTGTCGAGTTCCGCGCGATGGCCGTAGGCGTAAAGGCGGGAACCGATGAGCCCCTGTTCTTCGCCCGAGAAAAGAATAAAGCGGATGGTGCGGCGCGGCTTCACGCCCGAGGCTTTGATGGCGCGCAGCGCGTCGACCACCAGGGCGGCGTTGCAGCCGTTATCCAGCGCGCCCGTGCCCAATTCCCACGAATCAAGATGCGCGCCCAGGATTACGAACTCGTCCGGATTCTCGCTGCCTCGAATCTCGGCGACCACATTGGAAGTCTTAATAGGCCCGCCAACCTGATTCGGAATGGAGAGGTCGGCCCAAACTATGTTTCCCCCGGCCAACAAACGCGCGATCCGCTCGCCGTCTTCCCGCGCGACGATCACCATCGGGAGTTTGTCGATTTCCCCCGCACCCGCATTGGTATGCCGGTAGAGAATATCGTGCTCGCGGGTAGCCATGAAGGCAACCGCCCGTGCCTTGCCCTTCACTGCCAGATCGATTACCGGCGGGGCATTTGTATACTCGGCAAAAAGATCGTCCCACGTCTTGAGAACGACGGTGTGAACCAGCACGACCTTCCCGCTAACGTCGCCGGCCTTTGTGAAGTCGGCGGCCGTCCCCGCGCCCACATCGACAATCGGGACATGTTTCACGGCAGCCAGCGCAGGCGCCCAAGCCACGGAAACGGCTCGCACCCGGAACGACGACAGCACGGTTCCTCCCCCCACCTTCGAGGCATCGACCTGGTACGCCGTCGTCGCATTCATCTCGGTCGCGCCTTCGGCCCAAGAATTCGGAATCGTGAATCCCTCGGTATGAACGCTGTCCGCTCCAGCGGCCGTAAATGCCTGCACTCCCCACGCAACGGCATGTTGCATGCCCAGCGTTCCCGGAACACGCCCACCGATCTCGTCGGTTAAACGATGCAGATTGGTCTCCAGCGGCGACGGCTGAAGCGCTGCTTGAATTACTTGATTGGCCTCGTTGGTATCGGCTGGGGTCGTTGCAGCTAAGCAGGTGAAGCTGAACACGCTGACACAGAACAGGGTCTTCACAATTGACATATGGGCTGCATTAGAAATCAAATTCTGGAAAAGCGCAAAACAACTGGCATCCGCTCACTTCGGCGGCAGCGGCTCCATCTTGTCGAGGATGCGCACCGCTTCGAGGATCACGATGCCGCTGATCTCCAGGCTCTTGGTGCTGAGCTTGTCGAGCGTGTCTTGCACCGTGTGATGGAAGACGTTGTTATATCCGTAGTTGATATCGATAATGTCGGCGCAGGGCACGCCGATGCTCATGAACGGCAAATGATCGTCAGAAACTGTATTGGTGCGCGCGAAAAAATGCGACTGGTACCCCGCGCGCGTGGCCGCTTCGTACACCACGCTCTCCACCCACGGAGTTGAGTTTGTGTCGCGGTCAATATCGAGATCGGCGTCTCCGATCATGTCGGCCAGCAGAAACGCCTTAATCTGCTTGGCGGTACCGTCCTGCTGCCATTTCTGCGCGAGATGACGAGTGCCGTAGACGCTGTCGGTGTCGGACCATGTTTTCACCGCCTCCTCGGCGTCGGTCCAGAGCAGCCAGACGCTGTAGCCATCACGCTTCCTGCCGCGCAACTGGTTGGCGAATTCCAGCAGAAGAGCGCTGGTGGCGGCCCCGTCGTTGGCTCCGATAAACGACGTATTCCGCAACGGATAGTTTGTGTCGTAGTGGCTGGCGATGACGATGATCCCGTCTTTCGTGCCGGGATATTTCGCGATGATGTTGCGCACCGGGAATTTGCCTTCGACGGTGTCTGCCGTGAAGGCGTCGTCTTCCACGACGTCGCCCTTCAGGTGCGATGTGATGTAGTCTTCGACCTTCTTGTGATTGGCGCTGCCGATCGGGCGTGGGCCTAGCGCTACGATTTCCTTCACGTATTGCATGGCGCGATTGGAGTCGAACGCGGGCAGTGATCCGCTATCCGCCGGAAAAGAAAGTGAAGGCAAAGGCGTCTCAGCGGCGCTGATGGCGGGCGGGGTCTGAGCTTTAGCTTTCTCTTGCGCGGCGTCTTTGCTCGGATCACAGGCCAGGCCAGCCAAGCGCAAGCGCCGCCAGCAGAATCCATAAGGGCAATTTCGCTCGCCCTCGATGACCTCGCTCCACTCATTACGCTTGTTCCTCTTTCGGCTTATCCTTCTTCGGATACACCATGTACGCCACTCCGATGCTCAGGCCGTACAACACCAGCATGGGAGCAGCAAAAACGCACATATTTACGATGTCAGGAGTGGGCGTAACGATAGCCGCAATAATGAAAATTACCAGAATCGAATAGCGGAAGTTCTTGATCATGAAACTCGGGCTCATGATGCCCATCAGCGCCAGAAAGAAAACCAGAATCGGCATCTCGAAAATCAGGCCCATGCCGAGAACAATGCTCAGGAAAAGCTGCGTGTATTCCCCGATCGTGATCATCGGCTGAAACTGCTTGCCAAACCCGATCAGAAAATCGAGCGCGCGTGGATAGACGATCCGGTACCCGAAGTACCCGCCAGACATAAATAGCGCAATAGTCGAAACCATGAACGGGACGACATACTTCTTCTCTTTGCGATACAGCCCTGGGGAGATAAACATCCACACCTGGTAGAGGACGAAGGGCGAAGTCAGGAACAAACCGGCGAGCGCCGCAACCTTCAAGTAAAGATTGAAGGGATCGGTAGGGTTTAAATAGCCGAGATGTTCTGGCAGTTGGCGCTTGTGCAGCACATCGATAATGGGGCGCTGCATCACTTCATAAATGCTTTCGACCTTCCACCAGCACACGCCGAATCCAACCCCCACCGCGATGATCGAGTAGACGATCCGCTTGCGCAGTTCCTCGAGGTGATCGAGGAATCCCATGACTGGCATGGGCTCTTTTGTTTCGCTTTCGCCGCTGCTTCCCGCGGCTTCGTTTTCAGACATGCGATTCCTGCGAACTGGAGGTTGTTACGTCTTCAGGATGGGCGGCCGCTTCGGTAGCGGGAGGCGAACTCGCGGACTCGGCAGCTGCCGTGTCGGTAGCCCCGGCCCCAAGGGCAAAGAGGGGTTCGTCCTCGGAGGCCGTCAACGTGGCCGGCCCTTCGGGCATGGGAGTTTCGGTAGTGCTCGCAGCGCTGGGCGCGGGATTCAAGGTACGGCTGGTGGCGTATTCCGGAGGCGAGCTGGGCGGAAGAATGGTCGGCTTCTTTTCCACCTCCAGGTGAGCGATTTCCTGCTCAATCTGCGCCTTGAACTCGTTGGAGGCGCGCTTGAATTCGTTCATGTACTTCCCCACCTGGCGTGCGATCTCCGGCAACTTCTTGGGCCCAAAGATGATCAGGGCCAAAAAGAACAGGAAGACCGTCTCGGAAAAGCTCATGCGCTTCATCATACTGCCGGAGCCGGAAATGCGGCAATGATTGCGATACTTCGCCGTGACAACTTTCTCAGGGCCACCGCCAAAGCTTATGATGTTGCCGCCATGCAATTCTGGTTTGCCCGCGGCAGCGAAGTCTCCATCCGCGAACAACTGGTCACGCAGATCGTGCTCGGCATCCTCAGCGACGATCTTGCGCCCGGCCAGCGCCTGCCCAGCACGCGCGATCTGGCCCGACGCTTTCACTTGCATCCCAACACGATCAGCGCCGGATACCGCCAGCTCGAACGCGACCGCTGGGTGGAGTTCCGCCGCGGCAGCGGGGTCTACGTACGAGCCCGCAAGCCCGAGGTCTCGCCCACGCCGGCGCTGGCGCTCGATCAGATGATTGCCCGCCTGTTCCGCTCGGCGCGAAAGCTGGGCGTGACATTGCCTGTGCTGCGGGCGCGCCTGCGCCAGTGGCTCGAACTGCAACCTCCCGACCATTTTCTGCTGATTGAGCCGGACGAAGAATTGCGGCGAATTCTCGCTGCCGAGATCGCCCGCGCCGTCACCTTCCCGGTTGAGTCCTGCGGGCCGCAGGATTGCCCCAAGGCGCCTGAGGGCGGAATTCCCGTGGTGTTGCCGAATCGTGAGGCGACCGCGCGCCAGTTGCTGCCGCCAGGAACAGAGCTGATCACGCTGCAGGTGCGCTCCGTGCCGGCTTCACTCGCCGGATACTTGCCTGCTCCTTCAGGCGCTCTGGTCGGCGTGGCCTCGCGCTGGCCCGAGTTTCTGAAAGTGGCTCGCGCGGTGTTGAGCGCCGCGGGATTCCATCCCGACAGCCTCGTTCTTCGCGACGCCCGCGAGTCCAACTGGCAGCGTGGACTGAAGCAGACGGCCGCGGTCGTTTGCGATCTTCTGACTTCAGCAGAGCTTCCGGCGGGCTGTCGAGCGATTCCCTTCCCATTGCTGTCCGAGGGATCCATCGCCGAACTGCAGCGTTACGAGGCGTTCATCAACCAGCCCATCGAGTCGTTGTAGAACTTCATCAGGAGGCGCTCGTGAAGGAATTGCTCGCCGAAACAGCTGTCCGCGCCGCCCGCTATGTGGGCGCAATTGGTGATCGGAAAGTCGCGCCCAGAGCCGAGGACATCCCACCACTCGAGTCGCTCGGCGGACCGTTGCCCGACAATCCCTGCGAGCCCGCCGAAGTTCTAGCGCTGCTCGATGACGTCGGCTCGCCCGCAACCGTCGCCACCACAGGCGGCCGCTATTTTGGATTTGTCGTAGGCGGCGCTCTTCCCGCAGCCCTCGCCACCAACTGGCTCGCGACCGCCTGGGACCAGAATGCGGCAATGCAGATCATGTCTCCCGTGGCGGCGAAGGTCGAAGACATCGTTCGCGACTGGACTCTCGATCTGCTGGGCCTACCTTCCACCAGCGGAGTCGGCTTCGTCACCTGCACCACCATGGCGAATTTCTCAGGGCTGGCCGCGGCGCGATCGGCCTTGCTTCAACGTGTCGGCTGGAACGTTGAAGAAGACGGAATGTTCGAAGCTCCGCCGATTCGCGTGGTCGTCGGCGAAGAAGTTCACGTCTCGCTCCTGAAGGCGCTAAGCATGGTGGGCCTCGGCCGTTCCCGCGTGATTAAGGTTCCTGCCGACGCCCAGGGACGCATGCGCGCCGACGCCCTGCCGGTTCTCGACGAGCACACCATCGTCTGCCTTCAGGCCGGCAACGTCAACACCGGAGCGTTCGATCCCGCAAAAGAAATTTGCGCGCGCGCACGGGAGGCTGGAGCATGGGTTCACGTTGACGGAGCGTTTGGATTATGGGCCGCGGTCTCTCCCCAATATGCTCCGCTGCTGGAGGAAGTGAACGCCGCCGATTCCTGGGCCATCGACTGCCACAAATGGCTGAACGTTCCCTATGACTCAGGAATGGTGGTGGTGCGCGATCCCGAGCACTTGCGCCGAGCACTCGCCGCTGGCAGCGCTGCCTATCTCACACAGGCCGCCGGACGCGAGCCCTGGCAATACACGCCGGACTCCTCCCGGCGCGCCCGCGGTATCGAACTCTGGGCTGCAATGCGTTCGCTCGGTCGCAGCGGATTGCGGGAGATGATCGAGCGCAACTGCCGCCAGGCAAAACTCTTCGCCGAGCGCCTGCGCGCTGCCGGTTTCGCCGTGCTGAATGACGTCGTCTTGAATCAGGTTCTGGTTTCGTTCGGCAGCCCCGAACAGACTCGCCGCGTCATCGCCGAAATCCAAGCAGACGGAACCTGCTGGTGCGGAGGCACGGTATGGCAGGGACACACCGCCATGCGAATTTCCGTCTCCTGCTGGGCCACGACCGACGACGATGTCGAGCGCAGCGCGGCCACTATGATCAGGATCGCCAAGTCGGTCCATGCGAGTTGATCCACCCTTCATGTGAAACTTGAGGAACTGCCTCAAAACAGGCCCGCTAGCCGGTTCAGACCCCCCTACGCTGCTCCTGGCAACATGGATGGGCGACCGGCTCCCTCAGCCCGCAGAAACTCCGCAAATTGTGCGATTTTGCTCATCTCGCAGGAACCCCCAGCCGTCCCACCAGCATCTGATAAGCAGGTCCGAAACGGCAGGGTTACCATAGTGACAATCCCGGTCCGGGTGAGTCTAAGCTGGTGATATACTGACGGATATTCAGCGGTAGCTGGGGTGAAAGCAGCCCTCAACGAAGGAAATCTCACGATGGCCCGTAGTTCACGCCGATCACTCTTCCTGGTAGTTTTTTTCCTGCTCGCCTGCGGCTTTCTGGGCATTCTGTTTGCTCAGCGTTCCGGCCAGCAGTCGTCCATGACCGGCGACTCCGAGGTCAAGGATAGCCTCAAGCAATTCACCGACGTCTACGCGCTCGTCGAAGACAACTACGCCGAGCCGGTGAACCCGGACAAGGCCATCTACAACGGCGCGATCCCGGGCATGCTGCACGCGCTCGACCCGCACTCCAATTTCTTTGATCCCAAGTCTTACGCGCTGATGCGCGAAGACCAGCGCGGCAAGTACTACGGCGTGGGCATGACCGTCGGTCCGCGTAACAACAAAGTCATTGTGATTTATCCCTTCACCGGCACGCCCGCTTACAAGGCCGGCATTCATCCCGGGGACGTCATCATCGCCGTCGATGGCAAGTCCACCGAGAACATGAGCACCACCGACGTCGCCGACCTGCTGAAGGGGCCCAAGGGCACGACCGTCCACATCAGCATCTCGCGTGATGGCGTCGAGAAGCCCATGGAGTTCACCCTCGTCCGCGACGAGATTCCGCGCTACAGCGTCGACGTACATTTCCTGGTCAAGCCGGGCATCGGCTACATGCACGTGAACGGCTTCAACGAGACCACCGAGCATGAAGTCTCCGACGCGCTCGATTCCTTCGGCGACCTCAAGGGACTGATCCTCGACCTGCGCGGCAATCCTGGCGGACTGCTCAGCGAAGGCGTCGGCGTGGCTGACAAATTCCTGAAGAAGGGACAGCTCATCGTCTCGCATCACGGCCGCGCCTCTGCCGAGAAGCGCTACATCGCGCAGCACGGCAATGGCGGCAAAGACTACCCCATCGTTGTGCTGGTGAACCGGTTGACCGCCTCGGCGGCAGAAATTGTTTCTGGCGCCATTCAGGATCACGACCGCGGCCTGATCGCGGGTGAAGTCACCTTCGGCAAGGGCCTGGTGCAGACGGTCTATCCGTTATCGGAGAACACCGGCCTCGCCTTGACCACGGCTCACTACTACACGCCGAGCGGACGCCTCATCCAGCGCGACTACAGCAACATTTCCCTGTACGACTACTACTACAACCGCGACAGCTCCGAGGGCTCCAACACCGCTAACCGCGAAGTGAAGCTCACCGACAGCGGACGCACGGTGTACGGCGGCGGCGGAATCAGCCCCGACGTCAATATTCCTCCGGTGAAGGGCAATCACTTCCAGGACACGCTGCTGCAGCACTATGCGTTCTTCAACTTCGCCAAGCGCTACGTGGTCGACCACCATCCCAGCAAGAGCTTCGAAGTGGACGATGCGACCCTGCAGGAGTTCCGCAAGTCTCTGGACGAGGCCAACCTCGCGTACACCCAGGCCGACCTGCTCGACAACAACGACTGGATCAAGTCGAGCATCAAGTCTGAGATCTTCGTCGACGCCTTCGGGCAGGACGAAGGCATGAAGGTTCGCGCCGAATCCGATCCGGAAGTGATCAAAGGCCTTGAGCTGCTGCCCCAGGCAAAAGCTCTGGCCGACAACGCCCGGAAGATCATCGCCGAGCACAACGCGGCTCCAGCATTCAACCGGCAATAGGGGCAGGGTTTTGCGAAAGGCCCGGACGCGTTCCGGGCCTTTTGTTTTCCGCGCGACGGGCGAGGCGGATAGAGTGGGAAGCCCAACGAAGGGCATCCAGGGTAGTGCAGTTTGGCCTTTTCAGGACTTTGTCATCCTGAGCGTAGCCGTTTTTCAGGCGCAGCCAAGAGCCTGCCCTGAGCTTGCCGAAGGGATCTCCCGCTTAACTGACCTAATGCGCAAGCCAAACTGCACCACTGCCGCATCCGGACCTTCATTGACTTCGCCTCCCTGCTATGTGAGAATCCGCGCAAGAGGCCGCTTTTGCGGGCATAATGGCGAAGGCGGCGAGAGCCGGTGGTCCCTCCGCGCTGGCGATTTCTGAACCGTCACAAAATGGATCCTTTTCAATATTATGACTTTCAATATGACGGGAACGGCGCGGGAATGCCGCTCGCCGGGCGGCGTGGCCTGAGGCTCGTTTGAAACCAGTCATTCTGGCAGGCGCAGTTGCTCTCGCGTTGATCGCAGGCTGGACCGACCTGCGCAGCCGCCGCATCCCCAACTGGCTGACCGTGCCGGGGCTGGCGGTCGGAGTGGTTGCAAACACCGTCCTCGGGGGCTGGAGCGGCCTGAAGACTTCCCTGCTGGGGGCGCTCATCGGCTTGGCGTTGCTGCTGCCGTTCGTTCTGCTGCGCAGCCTGGGGGCGGGCGATTGGAAGCTGGCAGGCGCGCTAGGCTCGTTCGCGGGACCGGCCCTGCTGATGGATCTGCTGATCGGATCGGTATTCGTCGCCGGGCTGATGGCAGTAGCCTTGATCATTTACAAAGGACGCGTGCGTCAAACGTTGCGCAACATTGGCCACATCCTGATCTCGCTGGTGACTTTCCGATTGCCCGGAACCCAGGTGTCGCTGGATAATCCGGAGTCGTTGAAAGTCCCCTACGGAGTGGCGCTGGCGTTGACGGTGGTGCTTTATGGAATTCTTCGAAAAGTCGGAGTGGCGGCCTAGCATGCGGAATTCCTTGCGATCCACGCTGCATCGGCTGGGCGCCGAAGTCCGCGGCGCCGAGATCGCCGAAGCCGCCGCCGTCCTGCCCCTGATGTTCATGATGCTGCTGGGAATCTTCTGGTTCGGCCAGGCCTTCAGCATCTACGGCGCCATCACCCGCGCCGCCCAAGAGGGCGCCCGCGCGGGAGCGGTCCCCACTGCGCAACTTGCGCCGGTAACCGACTCCCTTTCGGCATTATGCGACGAACGCTGTCAACGCCGCGCAAAATGCCTTGACCGCATCTAAGCTTGACCCGAACTTGGCGCAAATTTCGCCTACGCAGCCGGCTTATAGTACCTGCCTTAGCAGTTTTGGTAATCCGCCGCCCGGCTGTGCCAACAGCAGCCTTAGGATTTGCGTGCAGGTTCCCAGTTCAACTGACCACTCCCAATTCCGGCGCGACCCAACTCTGCGGCGTGTCGGTCTCCTTCCAGTATCCTTTCCAGTTCTGGCTGCCTTTTACATCGCTGAACAAGCAGAGAATCTGGCTGACGGCGTCGGCGCGCGTGCGAATGGAGACCCGTTGATTTCTTCGATTCGTCTCCGGCGTGCGATGGGCCATGTGGCCAAGATTGCATGGCGCGACGACCGCGCCGCACAGTTGGTGGAGTTTGCCGTTGCCCTTCCGTTGCTCGTGTTATTTGTGGTGGGCATCTTCGATTTCAGCAACGCTTTTACGTTCAAACAGAAGCTTACCAACATCGCGCGCGATGCTGCCCGCGCGGCAGCTGGTGATCCGGCAAATGATCTGCGATCGCCCTCGACCTCCGCTCCGGCATCGGTCGTTGATGCATTTCAAGTCATCGACAACTACTTCTTGGCCAACAACATCAACGACTGTGGCATCACGCTGAGTAGTTCGCCAGCTGGCTTGACGTGGACGTCTACCGCCAACGGAAACGGCTGTCCCTCGCCGGTGGACTGACCATCATCATCAACCGGGGCTACTATTTCGCGGCAGCCGCAGCGACGCAGCCTGCCAATCTGACTTGCCAGACGCAGAACGCTGGGTGGTCCGACTCAGACCGCGGTCATTGGCACCTGCGTCAGCATTCAGTATGCCTACCAGTGGCGATTCGGCCGCGTCGCTAGCGTCTTGGGTTCCACGACGGCACTGCCTACCTCGATCACCGCCGCTTCGGTCGCGATGAACGAGAACTGAAGAAATGGCATGAAACCGCCTGCCATTCGCAAATCTCAGCGCTCAGCTGCCTCTCGCGCCACGAACGCGGCGTCACGATGGTGCTGGTCGCGCTCGCGATGGTCGCCATCATTGCCATGGCTGCTCTCTCGATTGATGTCATCACACTCTACCTGGCACGGGAAGAGGCGCAGCGATCCGCCGATGCGGCCGCGCTGGCCGCCGCCCGAGTGATCTCGCTTTCGGGCATGACTGGCGATCCCAGCAATCATCTCGTCGTCATGGCAGGCGATTTGCGGCGGGTCGACGAGCCCTGCCTCTCTGGCGGCCATAGCGGTGGCGACGCAAAGTGCAGTCGGAGGCACCGTCGCACGGCGTCACACGTGACTTACTCCGCTGGAGGCGGCGCGCAACCGAACTGCTCGGACCGTGAACTACTGGTGCGTTCGGCGTGAATCCGCTGGTCACAGTACAGGTCACGCGCTCTAGCCTTCCCACTTTCTTTTCGCGCATCTGGGGAAACGCAGGAAACAGCGTCAGCGCCACCGCCACCGCCGAGGCTTTCAATCCCTCGGCCTCCGACATCAACACGAATGGCGGAGCCACCGGCACGGTCATTCCGGTTCAGCCAAGTTGTGTAAAGCCTTGGATCGTGCCCAACCAAGATCCCTGTAACCCGTCAACGCTCCTGCAATATCGTAGGACAACCCTGCGTGCCTTCCGTTCGTGTCCCTGGCAGACGGTTCGATTCAAAACCCCGGCATCTCGGCCTGGAGCCCCGAACGGTGTAATCGGCGAAACTTTCTACTCTTTTCGCCGACTGCGGCCACTGGCATCTCCTGTGCACGCTGGTTGGACAACCCCGCGGCTCAGCCCCATGCAAACGCCGCAGGCGCAAGTCCCGCCGAATCTGGAATATCTTCCGGCGTGCAGCTCCCACAACCATCGGTTGCGGTCCCGTCCTGTGCTACGTCGGGAACTGGTGCGATTCCGGACTACGAACCGGCTGTGGCGGGATGCGACCAGAGCACAGCTATCAATGTGGGGTGCAAAGTTCCATCGCGAGCTACCGCCAAATTACATCGACCTCACCGAGAATCCGGCGTCGCCGGCACCACGGCGATAGCGTGCAATGCCGCATTGCGTGCCTACTCGACAGATGTCAGCAACGGTTCCAGTGACTACCCAAGATCATGCTGGACACGACGTCTTATCCATATCAAGATCACGGCCGGGCAGCAGCCAATCCCGTCGGACTTGAGCGGCAGTCCCGATCACCAGCAGCAACTCGATCGTGTCCCTGCCGATTTATGACAGCAGCGCCCGGGGCTGACATTCGATAGGCAATCGAGCCAACGGTCACAATCGTCGGATTTCTGCAGGTCTTCATCAATCAGGTCGATCCCGACGGAAGCATCAGCGTGACCGTCCTGAACGTCGCCGGGTGCAGCAATAGCGCTGCCAACAGGGCCGTGACCGGCTCATCTCCGGTGCCCGTCCGGTTGATCACGCCTCCGTAGACGCAAGAGGAAACCGCGTAATTCTTCCGCTTCGGGTTCCTCAAAAGACAATTATTGGTCCGGCGTATTCTCGTCGCCCGGCGCTTTTCCATCCGGCGGTACGGGAACCTGCGTGGGCGCAGGGCCTCGATTTCCCGGCTGCAGGTTCATGGTGGAGGGCTCGCGATCTTCAGGATCCTCGGCGGCCTGCACCTGCACTGGAGGAAGCGGCATAAACGCGCCGTCCGGTCGCGTGCTGAGGATCACGCGATCCAGTTTCTTCGGGTCGTCCACCGCACTCAGAATCAGAAAGTTAAATCTGGATCCATTCAGCAGCCGCGCCAGAACTTCCGGTGCCGGCCCGGGAGCAATATCCGCCACCACTTTTTCCTGCTCGGCTCCAGCGGCGATCGAAACTTCGGCGCCAGTGCGCTGCTGCACCGCGTACAGCACCTCCGACAGCGTCGCCTTGTTGGCCCTGATCCCGAGCAGCCCGTTGAGATAGGTCACCTCGAGCGGCGGCTCCGGAGTAGTCACCACACTCACAGGCTCCGCGCGAGTCGTGTAGTTGGCAACCACCAGGCTGGGGCGCGTCGCCGGCTGCGAAGGATAATTGACGGCTCCGGCAGAAACATCCGCTCCGCCACCCATCACCTTGATCATGACCGTGCGCCCATACGGAAACACCTGGTACGACTGCGCGGTCTTAAGGTCGAGTACAACGCGTGTAATCGGAGGCTTCGACTGAAACAGGCCGACCCGCAAGCTCTTTACTTCCCCGCGATCCACCGACTGGCTGCGCAACTGGTTGCTGGGAACCGCGTTCGGAAAGTCGATCACCAGACGATCGGGCCCGGTCAGCACTTGGGTTTCGGGAACGATCCGGTCGCTGGCCGTTACTTCAATCTCGACCGCATCTTTGCCGCCGAGCACCTTCACCGAGCGCACCGAAGTCTGCGCCAGCGCGAACGAAACAACCAGAGGCGCACAGAGTCCGGCCAGCAGTAGCCGACTCTGAATGATTCGCGAAACACTGTACATGGAATGCCTGCGCCTGGGCTGTCTTTTGATGGTTCTAGCGCGATTGTAGCAGCGATTAACAGTGGATGAGCTTACGTTAGTACTAGAACCACCAGGCTCAAATTAGTGGCTTAGCGGCTTCAGAATGTCCCCCAAAATGTCAGGCCGTTCCGCAACCCGTTCCAGGTGCGGATTCCTCTCGCCGTCGTGATACGCAACCGAATAGGTTTTGAAAAACTGCGCGTTCTCCACCAGCAACTCGATCGGCTGGCCGCTTCCCTGCGCAGCCTTCAGCGCCGCGTGCAGCACGGCGGGCGACCACTTCCGGCCGTTCACCGCCACCAGCTTCATGCCCGGCCCCAACCCTGATTGGTATGCGGGCGATCCCACGATCACGTCATCGAGCTTGCCATCTTCACTCGCCGTGAATCCCATCGAGTATGAGAAGTCGCCGAACTTCGCCAGCTTCTCCTCCGCCTGGGTAAACAGATTCGGCTTGTCGTTGTACACCAGCTTCCATCCCCCGCTCTCAATCCCGCCCAAAGGAGCATGCTTGCTGGCGGCCGCGACGCGCTCGCGCAAAAGACCAGCCCAGTCGTAGGGCGCGACTTCGTTCAGCGTGCGTACCACATCATCGAAGGTATAGGGGACCACTTTCGGCGGTCCGCTCTCCCCGCCGTGGAACTTCCGGCAAAAATCGTTCAACGAACGGCGCCCGTGAGTCTGCTGCCGGATGATCGCATCCACCTCCAGCCAGATCAGTTCGCCCTCGGGATAGTAGTCGAGCCCGCGCCGCCAGCTCTGCCATTGCGATCCCATCATGCGCAGAGTTTGCACGGAGCGCGCCGTATCTTCGAGCGGCCTCCACGTGCGTCCGGCGCGATGATCAAGCGCCGCGGCAGTTCCGGCCAACGCCTCCCGATACTGTTCGTCCGTCCACAATCCGCTGCGCGCCGCCAGCACCGTGCCCAGGTACTGCGTGAGCCCTTCATAGACCCACAGCAGGTCCCCGATCATCGGCTCCTGATAGTTCGGAGTGGCCAGCCCCGCGGGACGCCGGTATTTTCCATTCCACGAATGGGTGAACTCATGCGGCACCAGATCGGCATACAGCATGTGCAGATCCGGATCAAGTAGCGCGCGCTCCGCTTCAACGCTGTCGTTCGATTCGTGATGTTCGAGTCCATGCCCACCCACCTGCTCGCTCAAGGTGAGCAGAAAGTGATACTGGCGGTAGTGGCGCGCGCCGAACAGCGCTCCGGTTTCCGCAACCAGTTTCTGGTACGCGGCCACGTCCTGCGACGTCATGGCAAGATCTGGCTCGGCGTCAGCCACTACGTCCATCACGTGGAGCGGTGCATCTCCCGCTTTCGTCAGTTCCATCTTCCGGTAGTGCGCTCCCGCGATCATGGGCGAATCGATCAGGGTTGTAAGCGAGACCGGCGCGAACTCCACTTCGTCCCCGATAGTACGCGCCACCGGCAGCGCCGTACCGAATTTCCATCCCGCGGGCAGCGTCACTGAAGGCGTGAACGTTACATCATCGGACTTCGCGCCCTGCGGATACAGCAGCACCGCGTTCCAGTTCAAGTCGAGAAGATTGCTCGAAGCCGCCGGACCACCGCTTCCCGCACTATCGAGCGTGGTAATCGCATCCAGCGAAACATCAAGCGTATCCACCCCTGCGGGCACAGTGACGTGAAACTCGTACATATCCACGGTGTCGCGCTGCCAAGCCAACTCGTGGCCTGCGGCCTGCATGTGAATCCCAGTCAGCGCGCCGATCGGCCCGCTGGGACGGTGATTCCCCGGAATCCATTTAGGAAACACCAGCCGCATCTCGCCCGCGTGAGCTGGAATCTGCAGCCGCGCGTGGTAGATATTGCGCGGAGCATCGGTTAAATCAACGTGCAGCCGGATGCTCTGGGCGGTCAGACCTGACACCGCAAGCAGAATGAAACTCAGCGCACTCGAACCCTCCCACCAGCGCAGACCAGCACGACGCACTCGACCCCTCCTGTGCAAAGCAGCGCCAGAAGGCTATCGAAACAGAGCGAATGAACGCAAGAGGTGAGGAATCGAGAGTTGCTAGACCAGGAGCGAAGTGAACTTAAGACGGAATGAGAGCAGGCCGCGTCTACGTCCGGGCGAATCTGTGACGGCTCTTCCAGTAAATGGCGGCCAGTCCAGAGATCACCAGCACCCACGTGCCCGGCTCAGGAACTTCGCCTCCACTCCCTCCGCCGTTGCCACAGGGATCGCCCGTCCCCTTCTTCCCGGTACTGACCGGAGCGCCCCCGGTGCCATTCTTTTTCTTTCCAACCCCGCAAACACTAGGCAGCGGCGGCGGAGCGATCGGAATCCAGGTTCCGCCACCGAACGGATCATACAGGCTCAACGGCGGAGCCGGTCCAAATCCAGGTAACGCTGGACGGTTCATCAACGCGGATTCGAAAAGCAGCGGAGGACCCGCGACTGCTGTGCCCGTGGACGGATGTACAGGCTCTTCAAACTTCGCGGCCGGCGGCTCAGACGTCGAGGTTGCCTGTTGTGGAGTTTCCTCCACTCGATTCCCGCAGCGCCCGCGCGCCTTTACCTTGCCATCGACTGTAATGACCTTCTCGCCCTTCTTGAGCCTGACTGGGTGCCGCACCCAGTAGACCTTCTTCCCAATCCGATAAGAGACGTAAGCGGAAAGCGTCGCCTTCAGAACTTCGATGCGGGCATGCCTGTAGTCGAATCCCGCGTAGTGAGCCGCCACGACTGGATCATGATCCGCTGCCGACTTTAACTCCTGCACGTCTCTCACTCCGCCGGGTATGACCGAATACGGATACACCGGCCGCTGCTCCATCTGGCGCAACGATTCCTGCTCCGTAAGCCGGAGAATATTCTGGCTGGCTTGCGACCGCCTGAGGCTCGGGCCCGACTGACTTAGACGCGTGGAAAGATGGGAGCTGTGGCGCGACGAAGGCAAACCCGATGGCAAGACCCGCGAGGAATACAGCCAACAGGACGCGCCGAATCCTGCGATTCCGACGATGGCGGCTGGTGCGGCGCCGCCGCATGACCCTGGGAACACTCCCCGTTTCCGCTTGATTCGACAACTTCTACCTACCTTTGCGACCGGCTTCCTGGGCTCGGAACCGAAGTGCCACTTCGCTGTCTACAGCGGTGCAGATCGAGGGCCATCACCGGGCGCTCAACCCCCACAAAATGCAGGGGATATGACTATTGATTGCGATCATGCTACCAGACAGTGCAAGCCTTTGCATAAATATGTTCGCCAGGGACAAAAACGTTCTTTTTGATCCTAATTTCTCGCAGGTCACGTCCGTAACACCACCAACGGGCCATTCCCTCGAAAATCTAATCGTTGGTACTATGCCTCTGGTTACGGGAGTCAATTTCCCCGTACAGAGTTTTCGCCGTCCCCCAAACGGCGCTAGCCAGAAGCTGGACCAACCCCTAAGGTCTTCAGCAGATCTCCCCCGGTAGAAGAAAATGCACCGCCGCTGTCGCAGCAAACTAGGGAGACAGCCACTATCGTTTTCGGAGACTAACTATGCGCTTCAACCGTATCTGTCTGACCCTCTTCGTGGCGCTCATGGCGCTGGTTCTGACCAATGCCGCCTTCGCGAAATCGGTAACCCTGACGTACGAATATCAAAACCAGGCCTACTATGTCTCGGTCAATGGCAGCAGCAACTTCACCACTCTGATGTGCGACAGCTTCGACAACAGCATCTATCGTGGCGAGACCTGGACCGCCACTGCCACTCCATTCCTGCAAGGCATCGCCAATAGCATGTTCGGCCCCTCGATGACGCTGGATTACAAGGCGGCCGGCCTGATCTACAAGAGCATGTTGGCCGGTACTCTTACGACACTGCAGGCGCAGTGGGCGGTGTGGGGCCTGTTCTCCACCAATGCGCAGAACAGTTCGGGTTTCACCACCTACGGTGGCGCCGTTACCGACGCAACCTATCTCGCTCTGGCGGGAACCGCTTCCAACAGCGCATACAGCGGACTGATTCTCTACACGCCGGTTGGCGGCAAGCCCGGTTTCGGACCGCAGGAGTTCATCGGCTACAGCGCGGTTCCTGAGCCCGGCAGCCTGACTCTGCTCGGCACCGGCCTGATCGGTCTGGCAGGGGCCATTCGCCGCAAGCTCGCAAAGGCGTAAAACTCGACATTCTCCTGCTTTACCTTTTGAACGCACTCTCGTTGAACGCACTCTCGCCGCCCAGCGCCATGCCGTGCGGCGTTTTTTATTGGGCACCGAGAGGTGCAGGGAGTACGGCGCACGAGTACGCGCGCACCCACTTCACTCGATGGCATAGTCGATCTTGATCCCGCGCTTCTCCACCTCGTCCAGAAACAGATCCGCCGGAACATCGCGCTCCTGCAGAACTCCGCCGCGCTTGCCGATCGCTCCCGACGCCAGCATCTGCACCACGATCGACGCTGGAAAGGCCGTGGTGCGCATCATCGCGCTCATATCAGTCTTCGGATCGTAGTGATCCACCATGGTGAAGGAAGCCACGCGTCCCTTGAGCCGTCCGCCGAGTAATCCGCGCACCCCCGCCCGCCTCACCGATTCGTGGGCTTCGAGCCGCATGATGCAGACGTCAGGCCCCTTCGAAGCAAACTTGCCCGCGAAGATCTTCGACATCATCGCCCGCGGTGCGATCTCCGCTGTGCCGAACTTCATCTTTTCGCCCGAGAACAATCCCAGTTCATTGAGCTCGCACAGCAGATCGTAATGCCCTGGATAGCGCAGGGTCTTCTCAAAGCACTCGCCCACTCGGCCTTCAAAGGTCTCGGGCAGCGTCGAAGTGCCGCCCGAAGTGTGGAAGGCCACCAGCGGCGAGAAGCCCGCAATATGAAAATCTTCCGGCTCGGTCAAAGGATCGATGGTCGTCAGCTTCCCTTTGCGCAGAATGCGCGCCGGCTCGACATATTCGTTGATCAGTCCCTCGACAGAAAATACCAGCTGATAATGGAATGGCGGCGTCGGCCGCGCCGGCAACCCGCCGACATAAAGCCGCAGAGCATCGGCCTGACCTCCGAGCCGCCGCACCAGTTCCCCACCCAGAATGGACGCCATCCCCGGAGAAAGCCCGCAATCCGGCGCCACCGCTACACCCCGACTCTCCGCCTTTTTCGACAGCGCCAACTCCTGCCGGACAACTGTGTTATTGCCTCCCAGATCCGCGAAGTGGCAACGCGCCTCCACCGCCGCCCGCGCCAATCCCAGATTCAGAAAGTACGGCACCGCCGAAAGCGCCGCGTCGTGTCCGCGCATCACCTTCGTCGCCGCTTTCTCATTGCTGGCATCGAGCACCACGGCTCGAACTTTCCTGCTGCCCGTAATCCGATTGACCCGCGCCGCCACTTCGCGCACCCGCCTGGAATCGCTGTCAGCCAGGGTCACCGAGTCCACCTCGGGCGTGCGCGCCATATCAAATGCCGCTGCCGAACCCATCATGCCGGAACCAATCACTAGAAGTTTCATAAGAATCCCTTTCGAAGAAGTCTGTTGGCAGGACTCCGAGAGCCAGCGGACGAATGGAATGCCGCACAATACCGATCTCAGAGGGGCTGCTGTCTTAGTGGAACGAGCCGTAAGAAATGAATCGCTCCGACGGAGCGCGGAGATATCAGGACTAGAGCCCGGAAGGAGCAAGCCGACCACAAACGTAACGACGAAGATCAAGCCTTAGGAAGTTCACCCATAAGAATAGCACCCCCACGCGGATTCCCCATCATCGAAAAGCGCGTCCCGTGCCTGAGAAGATGTGTGAAGTTAGGGTGAAACGGTCTCGTTCCGATTAGCACAATAATTATGGAACGAAACTGGGGCGCTCGTCGGGGTGCCGTTCTCGGAATGAACGAACGATGCCACTGAGCTCGTGTGCGGGACATTCGCAACCCTTTCGTTGGACCATCAAAGGACAACGACGTTCCTCCCGAACCACGATCAGCCAGTCCAACTTGGTATAGGACTTAAGGAAGCAAGAACATGTGGATGCGATCATGCGCGATGTGTAAGGCACTTCTGAAGAAGCTCCGATTGAGCGATTCCGTGCGCTGTCAGTGCGGATGGGAGTGGCGTGGCTAGTTGAATTCTCGCAAAGCCGTACTTGGGCAATAAAAACACAAGAGTTGAAGGACCGAGCCGTGGCAAAACTGATTGAGTTTTACGTACCGACCAGTTTCTCGAAACCTGTAAAGTGGCTTCCTCCGCAACAACGCGGAAGGGTGATCGAGTTCTCTCCGCCTGCAAAGAAATCCGCCTGAGGTCGAGCGGGATAAAGCACTCTTCGGAGACCGCGCGGGCTGAGGGGCTGTGACGCTCGACCAAAAACCGATTTCTGCTTCACGCAGAGGGCTGCAACGCAGAACGATTCTTATTCCGAATACCCTTCTCCTTCGTCGTCATCCTCTTCGTTGTCGTCCTTTTTCTCATCCTCGTCGTCTTCCTCTTCGTCTTCTGGCACGTCACGAAACCAGGCGTTCGCCATCCTGCGATCCACGGGAACTGCTGAATGCATTCTGCTCATGCTCAATGGTACCTGCAATTCTAAGACGAGGTATGAGTCTCGTTACGGATGGGACTAGCGACCGGCGATGAATTTAGGTCAAGATGCGGTATGCTTTATGCCATGGATCATCTAGCCGTGCTCCGCGAAAAGATCAGCAATCTCCGCTCCGAGATCGCCCAGATTCGAGAGTTGAATGACCAGTATCGACGTGCAGGAAGTCACGACCGCAACCGAACCGAGGCTCAGATAGCTCACGGCCAGAGGCAGGAACGGCTGGAAGCCATCCAGCAGGAACTTGCCCAACTCGCGGGTCTTAGCCAGCGAGTTCTCTCGATCGAAGAGAGGAAAGAGGAGCACCGTTCCCGGCTGTATCCCGTCAAGAAAGTTTCGTAGGTCGCCCCCTTACCACGAATGGCCTCGCGGTTATAGCTAACCTTCGTGACTCCTGGGCAATGGAAAGCGGAGACGGCCATCGCGGGAGTAGCCAACTGAGTAGCCCCGTACTGGCACGGATGCCGGGGGAACCGGTTCGTTTGTGCTCGCTCTCCGCCACGCCTACACTGGCTGGAAGCCCAATTCTGCGGGTCGCCTATCAAAGCACACAGGTTACGCAGTTACGCACAAGGGCCACCAGAATGCAGCGTCTAGGTCGAGTGAGCAACCACGCTCCTCGTTCAAGTACCCTAAACAACTAAATCGTCACTTAGCTTTGTGAAGGAGAACTACACCATGTCACTAACGACCGGTGAGTTTGACCATTTGAACAGGATCTCCCTGATAAGAGTTCGAGGCCCCCTCGCGGACGAATCCCTTGCGGGTCTCTACGACGCGTGTCACAAATACTCAAACGACACCGATGCGAGCGTGAGCATCGTGGACCTGTCGGCCGTCAGCGTGTTCTCGCTATCTTGCGAGTTCATTCGACGTCTGGCAGCTCGCAAATCAGTTAGGGGAGACGCCGCGCGTCGTTGCTTTATTGTTGCCCCGGCAGGAAATGCATTCGGTCTATGCCGCATGTTCCAGCTTCTAGGAGAAGCTACCCGACCTCTGCTGCAAGTCGTTCACACGCTGAGCGAGGCATTAACAGCAATCGGCACTCCCTTCCCGAGCTTCGCACTCTCCGCCGTCTCGTTACCATTCAGAACCGTGTCTCCACTTCCCGTGATCACGTAGAAACAGGTGAGCGCGTGCCCCTCGGGAGAGATCCAAAGTCGCTACCCGTCGTAAGTTGTTGAAGAATTGGTGGAGCTAGTCGGGATCGAACCGACGACCTCATCGTTGCGAACGATGCGCTCTCCCAGCTGAGCTATAGCCCCTTGTGTGGGTGGGTTGACTGCTCAGGTATTTTATCAGCGATCCAGAATCGGCACCAACCGGGCACGCCCCTGGCAACCGTTCTGGCGAGTACCTTGTGGCGAACCCTCTACAAAATCCCCTTGACGAAATCCGGTCCGCTGCGTCTAACTAACCTAAGCGGCGAGCCGCGACACCGCCGCCGGGAATCTTCCAATGTTTGCGCAACTGAATCCCGCGACCGCGCGCCGGCAGCGCTGGCTCCGCCTCGGCTCGCTCGGATTCCATGCTCTGCTCCTGGCATGGCTGTTGCACACGCCCGACCCTCAACTGCTGACTGCTTCCTCGGTCGCCTTGGGTCAGAACGGCAAATCCATCACGCGGCTCTACTGGCCCAGCAAGACGCCCGACGACAGTAGCCGGAGTTCCTCTGATCATGCAACTGAACGCTACCGTCACCAGCGGCTCAGCCATCAGAAGTTGACGTGGAAATCTCCCGCCCAACCGCCGAAGCCGACCTCTCCGCAGGATACGCTGGCGCGCACCAACGCGGAAGACAGCTCCAAAACTCAAACCCTCTCGGCCCTCGGCCACGGCGCGCAGGCGGGTTCGACCTACGGAACGCTCGCTGGCGGCCCGTTTTTCGGCAACGAGATTCGCCCGGCTTTGCCGATCGCGACTTCCGATCCCGTGGTCTACCCGTGGCAGTTGCCCAACTCCCCGGGAAACGAGGTTATCGAAATCACCATCGACGAGCGCGGAGAGATCGTCCGCAAAACGGTGCTGGCAAGTCTCGGCTCCGACATCGATGCCAAGTGTCTCGCAGCACTGGAGAACTGGCACTTTCATCCGGCCACGAAGAATGGCGCGCCCATCCCCTCCAAGCAGGACGCCATCTTTCCCTTCCGCGCCCGCGGCTAGCCAATCCGCGTTGCCAGATCGTGCTAAGCCTCGCCGGCGCAGGCCCAGCCGCTATAATGAAAGCGTGAACGCAAACCAAATCCAGCAGGTCGCTTCCGCGGATTTTCCCACCCGCTGGGGCACGTTCCGAATTTACGGCTTCCGGGGACACTTCGGTTCCGATGGTGACGGCCGTGTCGAAGAGGCTGTCGCCCTGGTCATGGGTGACGTAAAAACCACTCCGCCCCTCGTACGCGTCCATTCCCAATGCCTGACCGGCGACGTCTTTCATTCCTTGCGCTGCGATTGCCGCCAGCAACTCGAACTCTCACTTTCGCTGATTACCGAGGAAGGCGCTGGCATCCTGATCTACGAGCAGCAGGAAGGCCGCGGCATCGGCCTGATGGCCAAACTGCAAGCCTATGAACTGCAGGATGCGGGGCTCGACACCGTCGAAGCCAACGAACGCCTTGGCTTCAAGAACGACTACCGTGACTACACCCTGCCCGCCGAGATGCTCAAAGCGCTCGGAGTCACGCGCGTCCGCCTGCTCTCAAATAATCCCGAAAAAGTGGACGCCCTCGAACGCGCCGGAGTCCACGTGGTCGAACGCGTCCCCTGCGAAGTCGTACCCAGCCCGCACGCCGAAGAGTATCTCAAGACCAAGAAAGAGAAACTCGGGCACTTGTTCACATAGCTCAGGAGTCTCATGACTGCGGACGGAATCGCGCTACTGCCTGCTTTTGCGGACATCGTTCGTTTTTAGGTGTTGCGTAGGCAGCGTGACGTGAAACCAATCCGTCTGCCCCTTCAGGATCCTCACCACAAAGAACGACAACAAGGCCAGCAGCATGAACGGCAAAGGTGCCGCCATGCGCGTCGGAAAGACTAGGACAGCGGGATTCTTTGCCCAAACCGGCGAAAGCAGGGATGCGAGGGCGACTCCACATGCTGCCATCCATTGCCAGCCTAACGCGACCGCAACCACCAAGGCCAGCACGCGTAAGAGACGGCTTCCGTTCACAATTTCGGCTTTGTGACATCCAAGCCAGAGGATTGCAGGAATCAGGACGACCTGGTCAAAAACCGCGCCGCCCGTAGGTTCCAACAGGACCGTGATGGTCAGAACAAGACTCGCGGCCAGAGAGAACCCGCCAGCGGCAGTCGGCAACCGGCGCGTTCTCCAGCAAATTACACCTGCCAGCACCAGCATCGCGAACTCCGCCACAATCCCCAGGGAGCGTCCCAGCACCAGTTGCGTGAGGGGTGGCAGCGCGTACCTTGAATAGCCAACCAGCGATCGCCACCAGCCGGAAAACCATCCGGGCAAAATCACTTGGCTCAGCAGTACCAGCAGCGTCATGGTAAGGGTGAAACCGAGGGCGAACTCCTTTCGACTCTTCCATTCGCTCACCGCCCAAAGTAGTAGCCAGACCGCGAACAGCCATACCAGTTGCGGCTTTACGGAAGCCAATGCCAGCAGCGTTCCCGAGAGTGCGTACCATCCACGAGCGAGCGATGCCGCGGACATCGCCAGCGCAGCCCCAACCAACAGACCGGCCTGTTGCGCATACAGCCCTTCCAGCACCGGATAGCTGACGAGTAGCAGAACGATTGCTACCGCCAATGTCCGGTTTGGAATCTGCAAGTGAAACGCTTGCAGCCACAGGACCAGACTGGCTGCGGTCAGCAGAGGAAGCAGCAAGCCCAGCACGAGTCGAGCTGCGTCAAAACCAAGAGGCAGCAAGGGCGCCGCGAGCAGGTCGGCGTACAGAGGGTAAGAAAAAGCTCGGAAATCGATGGGCGGATCACCCGGACGTTGCGGATCCATGGGCCGGCTGAAAAGACCGGTCTGAATCTTCCGCGTCATTTCCGACGTGTAGGGGCTGCTTCCGTGAAAAAGCAGTTCGCGACCCGTCAACCAGATGGGATAAAAGTCGCCCCCGTAGTCATTCCGTCCGGCCCTCGCGTTGGCCGCCACATGAAGGCGCGCCCGGGGCAGAAGCAGATCGAAGTAGTAGTAGCTGGTCCCAAGAGCAACAAGCAGGGCCAAGATCAGCGTAAGGTTTGGCTGCGTTCGCATGTGCATCACGCCGATTCAGAGTCAAGGAGCTGATTGATCTCGTTTTTGTTCTTGGCCGGCAAATACCGCAGCGCCGATGCGGCTAGAGCCACATAGACCTCGCGCCCAGCGCCCGCACCCCGCAGCACACGCAGATGCCGCTTCACCGTATCCACATCGCCGCGGACGATCGGCCCGCTGAACGCGCCTGCCGCGCCGAAAGCGGCATAGTTCGCCAGCGTCTGCAGCAGGATCGGAATCATTCGTTGCCGCGCCGCCTTTCGACTCACTCCCGCCAGAGTTGCAACCTCCTCAGTCGTAGCCAGCAAAGCGGTGAACAGAGGTGACGCAAACGTTCCCCACGCATGATAAGCCGCCTTGTCTTTCTTGCGAATCGAATAGGCGAGCCCACCCAGGTCCTGAACCACACGCCTCGCCACACGCACCGCGGCCGCGTCCCCCTCAATCGCAAACGGAACCCCTGCTAGCGATGGCCGCGACCGCCGCACAAACGTCATCAGCGGATGCACCGACGCCACCGCCGCTCCCCGCTTCCGCAATACCGCCAGTTCATCGCCGCTAAGCGCGCCGCTGGAGTGCACCGCAACTCTTCCCTTCCATTCGATTTTTCCCGCGAGCGACTGTGCCGCCGCGGCAATCGCGGCATCCGGCACGCAGAACCACACCAATCGCGCCTCGACACCCGACAGATCCGTCGCCGCCCGAGCGCCCACCTGCCGAGCCAGCCTCTGCGCCTTCCGCAAGGATGCCCCGCGAGACCGCGCAATCACCGCCTCGATCACGTACTCCGCCTTCTGCAGCGAATGGGCAAGCGCCGACCCCAGATTCCCCGCTCCCACAATCGCAACTCGCGGCTTCCCTGCCATGCCCGGCAGCATAGCAGAAGCGGACCTCGGACCTCAGACGTCGAGCCTCGGATTCTTTCCGCCAATCTCGAGGACGCCGCGATCAAACGTCTGAGGGCTGAGGGCTGAGGGCTGAAGTCCAAGGTCGACTCCGTGCTTTATATTGTTCCCATGCCGAAATCGTCCGCCAAAGCCCGCCTCGTCTCCTCCCGCACCGTCTATCGCGGTCCAGTTTTCACGGTGACCACCGACCACGTGCAGGAACCCGGCGGCGTCGAAGTTCGCCGCGACATCATCCGCCACTCCGGCTCCGTCGTGGTCCTCGCTGTCGACGATTCCGCCGCCACTCCGCGCGTTCTTCTCGAGCGCCAGTACCGCCACGCCGCCTCTGACTATCTATGGGAGATCCCCGCCGGCCGCATCGATCCCGGCGAAAAAGAACTCGAGGCCGCCAAGCGTGAACTGCTCGAAGAAACCGGATACACCGCCGCCAAGTGGCGCCGCATTCTGAAGTTCTATGCCAGCCCCGGCTTCGTCGCCGAGACCATGTCGGTCTTCCTCGCCACGGGCCTGCGCGCCGGTGAGGCGCAACCGGAGGAAGACGAAATCATCTACAAACGCATGGTGCCTCTCCCCACCGCGGTGCGTATGGTCCTCAGCGGAACGATTCGCGATGCCAAGACCATCTCCTCCGTGTTGTGGCTCGACCACACAGCCCGCGCCGCCGGGCCAAAGAAGCGAAGCTCAAGAAAGTAGCTCGGCGAGTCGGAGCCATCCACCGGCAATCCCCGCGGTCGACTCAGTCGCCCTGGATTAATCTGCCTCTCACAATTGCTTGACAGCCTACCTTTACCGCTCCAAAATGCATCCTATTGGCGGTATTTGACTGTGGGCACGTCCTTGGGCCCCCCCAATAAAGGACGTGCGGAAAGCGGGGGGTTACGTGGAACGTCTGAAAGGAACCGTAAAGTGGTTCAATAACGCAAAAGGGTACGGGTTCATTGGGCGCGCGGATGGACCGGACGTATTTGTTCACTACAGCGCGATTACCTCTGAGGGATACAAGAGCCTGCAGGAAGGCGACCCGGTGGAGTTCGAAATCACCGAAGGCCAGAAAGGCCCGCAGGCCGCGAACGTAACCAAGGCTGCTCCGTAACCGTCCTTCCGTTGTTGTCGGATGAGATGGGGCAGATGTGTATCGTTAGGCGAGCACCTCGCCGCCATTGCGTTTAATGCGCGCATAGGCTCGCATCCCACCCCGCCACTGATCCTCCCGTCCAACTTTGGTACTCTAGCCTTGCCCGGTTTGATCAAACATGGACAACAAGGCCATCGCCAACATTCTCTATGAGACCGCCGACCTGCTCGAGATCGACGGCCAGGATTCCTTCCGCATCCGCTCCTACCGCAACGCCGCGCAGGCCATCGAGAATCATTCGCAATCGATCAAGGAACTCATCGCTGATCCCAAGCAAGTCCTTGCCATCCCCGGCATCGGCAAGAGCATGCTTCGCAACCTGCAGGAACTCTTCACCGATGGCAAGCTCTCCGTCCAGGCCGAGCTGCTAGCGAAGTACAACCCGTCGATGCTGCAGTTGCTGAAGATTCAAGGCCTCGGCCCAAAGACCATCGCGCTCATCTGGAGCGCCTACAAAGTCAGCGACCTCGATGGCGTCGAGAAATTGGCGCGCGAAGGCAAGATCCGCGAACTGCCGCGCATGGGCGAGAAGCACGAAGCCAAACTGCTCAAGGCCATCGAAGACTACCGCCGCATCAGCGGCCGCTTCCTGATCGACGCCGGCGAAACCGAGGCCGAAAAACTCATCGAATACCTGAAGAAATACGCGGGCATCGACAAAATCACACCCGCCGGATCGCTGCGCCGCGGCCGCGAAACCGTGGGCGACCTCGACATCCTCGTCACCGGAAAAGCCTGCACCACAGAAGAAGGACGCCAGAAGGCCATCGCCTACGTCTCGCAGTATCCGCCGCTGATGGACGTCATCGCCAGCGGCGACAACAAGATCAGCTTCCACGTGCGCAGCGGCATGCAGGTCGACGTGCGCCTGCTCCCGCCGGAATCCTTCGGCGCAGCCATGCAGTACTTCACTGGATCGAAAGCCCACAACGTCGCCCTTCGCCAGCGCGCCCTCAAGATGGGATACACCTTGAACGAGTACAGCCTCGCCACCCTCGAAGGCGAGAAGCCTGTCGCCGGCAAAACTGAGGAAGAGATCTACGCGAAACTAAAGCTCGACTACATCCCGCCCGAGATGCGCGAGAACCTCGGCGAAATCGACCTTGCGAAAGACCATGCCCTGCCCAACTTGATCACGCAAGACGATCTGCAGGGCGACGTCCACATGCACACCGTCGAAACCGACGGCAAAAACACCATCGAAGAGATGGCTGAGGCCGCCAAGGCGCGCGGCTACAAATACATGGCCATCACCGACCACTCCAAGAACCTGGCCTTCGCCAACGGGCTCGACGACAAACGCGCCGTCGAACACATCGCGCGCATTCGCGCCGTGGGCAAGCAGATGGAAGGCATCACGATCTTTGCCGGCATTGAAGTCGATATCCTCGCCGACGGCGATCTCGATCTCTCCGACGAGGTGCTCGCGCAAATGGACATCGTCATCGCCAGCGTGCACTCGGTCTTCAATCAGGAACCCGCGAAGATGACCGAACGTTTGCTGAAAGCCATCGAGAATCCCAACACGTCGCTCATCGGACATCCCACCGGCCGCATTCAACTCCGCCGCGACGCTTACGGGTTCGACATGCACGCCATCCTGACCGCAGCTGCGAAACACAAAGTCGCGATGGAACTGAATTCCTATCCCGACCGCCTTGACCTGAACGATGTTCATCTCCGCCAGGCCAAACAACGAGGCGTGAAGATCGTGATCAACACCGACTCCCATCACACCTCGCACATGGAGAAAATCCGCTACGGCATCCTGCAAGCGAGGCGAGCCTGGCTCACCAAAGACGACGTCCTCAACACCCTGCCTCCCCAGAAGTTCGCCAAAGCCATGAAGCACGCCTGGTAAACTGTGGAAGAGCGGCGCTTCAACGCCGCGTCCAACGAGGAAAAACTTGCGGGCTTTAGCCCCTGCCTCACGGTTTCAAGACAAGGTATCGGAACGGATCTGGCACCGATCACGCCGCGCCCCCTGGCTGGACTTTTTCCACAGATATAAATCCATTTCTTGTGACGGACGACCTTTACTGAGAAAAACGGAACGCGCAAACTCTCTTCATGCGCGCAATTCTCGCACTGGACCTCACTCGAACGGCAGGGCAACAAGCCTGCCGTAAGTCCTTATTTCATAATATTTTACAAATAACCCATTTGGAATCAATATTTTGCGGGGAGGCAAGCGAATGCCACGCTCATAACCAGAATAGAATCAACATGTTACACAAATCGACAGGAAAAATTAGGCACGGCAAGTCGGCTCGTAAGTCCTTATTACGCAATATTTTAACTGTAAAACCCCTGGAATCAATATTTTACGGTTCAACCAGCTCGTCCACAACTCATAAACCACAAAGAATCAATATTTTAGGAATCCCAAGATGAAAAAAAACGATACCCCTATCTCTGATGTTCAGCCAACCACAACCGTGCAGCCGTCCCACCAACAATCACCCGCAACCTACCTCGAGGCCACCTGGACCTACGCCCAAACGACCGGAGACCTTCAGCAAGAGGGCAAGCACGTCTCCACCGGATACTCCGGCGCCAATGAAGGCAAGAACAATCCCGCCATGGACCATGTCCCCAACGTCGGCCCGATCCCGCGTGGCGACTGGACGATCGCCGGGCCGCCCGTCGACAGCCAGGATCACGGCCCGTACGTGCTGAAGCTCACTCCCGCACCATCGACTGAAACCCACGGCCGCAGCGCTTTCCTCATGCACGGAGACTCCAAAGCCCATCCCGGCAGCGCTTCGCACGGATGCGTCATACTGCCCAGAGCAGCGCGGGAAGAGGTCTGGCAAAGCGGCGACCGGGATCTCCAAGTGGTTGCCGAGATTCCAGGGTCAGAAAGCCCCGATGACAAATAGACATCCGGGTCACATCGGGCGCCCGCGCGAGCGTACAATCTTCGCGGGTACTCACGAACGTACTGCGCAAACCTATGCCTGATCCAACTCCCGCTCCGCAGCCCTCGAATCCTCCAGAGACTCCTGCTGTGCCTGCTGGTCCAACCATCAACATCGGCGAAGAGTACGGCACCGCGAAAAAGAATCTGCCACCCGCCAAAATTGTCCTGATGACCATTGGCGCAGTGTTAGTCGTGGTCCTGATCGCCTCGTTCGTGAAGCGCGCCAGGCCCCAGGCCTCGGGCTCTCTCGACACGGTGACCGCCGTAGAGATTCCCGGGCAGGACTCCACCATGGTGGCGTTGACCTTCACCATCCGCAACAACAGCGACAAGATGCTCTACGTTCGTAGCGTTGAAAGCTCGATTAAGGCCCCCAGCGGAGAGGCCACGGCCCAAGCCGTCTCAGCCGTCGATTTCGACCGTTACTTTCAGGCGTTCCCTGCTCTGAAAGTCGGGGCGCAAGCCGCCCTGCCCCCGGAAGCGAAGATTCAGCCCGGGGAAATATCAGCCCGAACCATTATCGTCGCGTTCCCCATAAAACTCGACGCCTTCAACCAGCGCACCTCGACCAGCGTCGTGATCTGGCCGTATAACGAAACCGTCCCGGTGACGATGACAAAGTGACGAGACAACAGCCAAGGGCACAGAGTATTTCCGTAGGTAAGGTTTCCTTCGTGTACCTTCGTGTCCTTAGTGGTGATTGCTTTGTCGATTCCCGCTCGGCCGCACCAATTTCACAAGAATGGACCCCCATAACTGCATGAAGATCTCGCCGCGTTCTGCCTGCTCCACCGCTCTGTTCCTTGCGTTCATGCTCTCAAGCATGCTCATCTCAGCTGCGCCTGTCGACCGCACGACCAAGTATCTCTTCTATGTCGGCACCTACACCGAAGAAGGCAGCAAGAGCAAAGGCATCTATGCCTTCCGCTATGACGCCGCGACCTCTGAGATCACACCGCTCGGACTTGCCGCGGAGACGACGAATCCGTCGTGGGTGACGCTGCATCCCAACGGACGCTTCCTCTACGCCGTGAACGAAGTCGGCAACTACAAGGGCCCGAACAGCGGGGGCGTCAGCGCGTTCTCCGTCGATCACGCCACGGGTAAGCTGACCTTCCTGAATGAGGTCGCATCGCGCGGCGCCGATCCCTGCTACGCCACCATCGACCAGACCGGCAAGTATGTCTTGGTGGCGAACTACACCGGGGGCAGCGTCGCAGTCTTCCCCATCCTCGCCGATGGCAAGCTGGGCGAGGCTTCGGCGTTCGTGCAGCACACCGGCAAAGGCACCAACCCCGAGCGGCAGGAAGGCCCGCACGCGCACTCCATCGATCTCTCACCCGACAACCGCTTCGCCATGGTCGATGATCTTGGCCTCGACGAGTTGCTGGTCTACAGGTTCGACGCTGCCAAGGGATCGCTCACGCCAAACAACCCGCCATTCGCCAAGCTCGATGCCGGCGCCGGCCCGCGCCACTTCGTCCTTCGCCCCGATAACAAGTTCGCCTATGTCGTCGCCGAGATCGGCCACACGGTGACGGTGTTTTCGAATGACGCGGCAAGCGGAAAGCTGCAGCCCATACAATCGATCACCACCCTGCCCAAGGATTTCACCGGCCGCAACGACGATGCCGAGATCCGCATGCATCCCTCCGGCAAGTTTCTCTACGCCTCCAACCGCGGCGACGACAGCATCGCCATCTACGCAATCGACCCGATCAAGGGCACGCTGACGCAGATAGCGATCACGCACACCGGAGGTAAGGAGCCACGCAACTTCGAGATCGATCCCACCGGCACGCTGCTCTTTGCTGCCAACCAGATGTCGGACAACATCGTCGTGTTTCGGATCGACGCAAAGACCGGCCAACTCACGCCCACGGGAAAGGTCCTCGAAGTTGGTTCGCCGGTGAGTGTAAAGTTCATGGCCGTGGAGTAGCGCACATGAGTCTGTTGGCCCTTTTCCCTACGAGTCCGTCGCCGAGCGCTGCGGTGTCTAATACTTAAATGTGGCGGATGATTCTCAGTCTCTTCGTCCTGCTGGTTGTCAGCGTCGCCGAGGCACAGGTGCCGTCGATCGACAAGACAGAACAGACTGCCCTGCAGCACGCGAAGAATGCTCTCGTCTCATCGCTGGACAGTTCCCTGCCGAAGGTGAGCCTCGAGTTCTTCCTGAACTACGAAAGTGGCGGCGCAGGCATCCGCTGGGAGGTAAACGATTGCGGAGAGCAGACCGGTAACCCTGCGACAGATCGCGGCAGGGACTCTCCCATGTGCGTCGAGGCCGACTTCGCCAAAGACCAGACCAGCGTCACCGTAATAGTCTCAGTCGGGACGTTCCAGAAAGGACCATCAGGCGCTCCGACGCTCTTCAATGTGACCGTCCAAGGTCCGAGCGGAAAGATTCATTCCCTGCGCCGCCTGGGAGATTTGCCGAAGGAACTGCATCGTCCGACACACGGAATGCCCCGAGACATGCCGCTGCCAATTACTGCTTTTTCTGGATGAATCTGCGCCGCACCAGGTGCGTGTTCGCGTCCGGCTTGATCTCGTCATACTTCAGGCAAGAGATGGAACCATCGACCTCGAGCACAGCCAGCGCGACCTGCTCGCAGCTGTTGATGCCGTGCTCGCGCAGCGCACGGTGCAACTCGTCCATGCTGACGCGCTCGCGGGCCATGTGCGGCTTCGACAACCTTGCCGTCGTGAATGAGCAGCGAAGGCTCGCCTTCGATCAAGTGGCGAAGGCGGCGGTTCGAACCGGAAATGCCGGCAACGCCGTAGTTCAACACCAGCAGCGTGCAGGCCGCGACCGCGCCGCCCAGCAGCGACGTGTCGGGCCCGGTCATCGCATTCTGTACGGAGTTCGAAAGCAGGAGCAGCAGCGTGAGGTCGAACGGGGTCATTTGTCCGACCTCACGCTTGCCGCTTAAACGCACACCAATCAGCACCAGCAGGTAGATCACGCCCGTGCGCAGCGCGATCTGCAGGAGCACGTGTCCGCCGGGGAAGAACGCTCCGGTCATGCTGGGCTAACCATAGTTTAGTTCGCCGTCACCGGCACGGGAGAGCCCTTCGGTGTGCTCAAGTACCCAGTGGCCTTGTTCTTGTCCACCGTCCACACCACCAGCTCAAACAGCATGTGATCGCGCCCGGAGTAGAACTGAATCGGCTCCGAGACGTTGCGATCTTTCTTCTCGATGGTCTTGTCGTCGGAGGTCACGTTCATGGTGAACTTGCCCTTCTTGGCATCGGCCTTCTTCAACTGCAGGCTGACGGTCGAGACCGGCTGCGGCTTGGCGCCTTTCAGCAACGTGAACTCGTAGTAGTTGCGGTCGCCCTTGTGCTTGAGGATCTCGAGGTCTCCGGCGGTGTGCGCGATCAGGCCGCTCTGCACGCCCAGATCGCCAATGGTGCTCTGCAGCTTGGCTTTGGTGGCTTCCAGATCGGCCTTGGTGGTAGCGACGTCGGTCTTCACGCCACCCACGTCGGTCTTCACGCCTGTGATCTGTCCCGTGACCTCGCTGATCTGCGCCTTCTGTTCTTTCTCGAGACGGCTCTCGGCGGCTTTCTGCTGCGCCCTCAACTCGGCCACGCGCTGGGCCAGTTCCTGCTTGGTCAAGCCGACCTTCTCCCGCAGAGCGTCACCCTGCGATTCGGTCGTTTGCATGCGATTCATCAGTTCTTTGACCTGGGCCTGACTCTTGCCGAGGTCGTCCTGCAGGGCGCTCACTTGCTTTTGGGTGGTGTAGTGGGCATACCCGGAGACCGCCACAAAAGCTACCGCCAGCACAGTCAGAATCCATTTTCCGGCATTCGACTGATGTTCCATGTGCATCTGATCGCCTTCATCGGCCATACACTCTTCCTCCTCAGGAAGCTCAAGAATGAATTGCAGGGATATGGTTAATTGTTGAGCAGGATCAACCCAGTGTCAATTGGCTCACCGGATGCACTTAGCGCCGGAGGGCCAATGCCTCCCGCAGGGCCGGTTCAGGATCGCGCCGGATCAGCCCGGCCTCCGGACCCAGTCTTTTCTCCAACTGCTTGCGAGCCGCAGCCAGCGGCTCGGGCACCGACGAGTTGGGAAGCGACTTCGTCAGATTCTCTGATTTCAAAAGGGACGCATAGGCCAGCCGCGCCGGAAAGCCCGTATCGTCGAGGAACCGTCCGTAAACCGACCAGTCCTGCGCGCTCGCAGTGTTATCGCCATTCGACTGGTCGAGCTGCAAGGCGTGCTGGTAGAGGCGCAACGCATCATCCATTTTGCCGGCCTTGGCCTGCAATTCTGCCTCGTTCACATCCGCCAGACTCTCGAGCTTGGGCTGGTTGGTCTGCACGGCGAGCTTTTCCGCCAGGCGATAGGACTGAACAGCCAGCCCCGGCTGCGACGAGCGCGCCTGGCAATCCGCCAGGCGCAACACGATAGCGATGACCCGATCAGGCGTAGGCCGGTCTTTCGCGGATTGCCGCGCCAGGGTTTCCAGAAACGTCGTATAGTGCGACGCGGCGTCTTGTGCTTTGCCTTCGCGATCCAGTTCGTCGGCGAGATACAGATGCACCAGCGACTGCTGCGGGTCCACGGCCAGGGCCTCATTCCAACTAGCCAATGCCTGATCGCCGTGGCCGCGCTGCACAGCCAGGAATCCACGATCGACAAGCAGATCGGCATCCTTGGGCGCGTATTTGAGCGAAGCCTCGGTCAGGCTATAGGCTTCGTCCACGCGATTCTGATCGATCAGCAGCCGCAGCAGCCCCTGCCGCGCTGCCGGATCCGATGGATTAGCTTGCACCGCCCGCCTCCATGCCGCTTCCGCCTGTTGTGGCTCTCCATCTGCCATTTCTTTACGGGCAAGGCGCATCTGCAACGAGCTGTCAAATCCGTTGAGCTTGGCGGCACGCTGCAGGTCCTGCAAGTCGTCGGTGTTCAGAGCAAGGTAGTAGCGGGCCTGGTCAACCGTTCCCCACACCAGCAGCAACAGCACTGCACCCACCTTGACCCAACGCGCTCCGGCTGTGCTTCCGGCCAGCCATCGAGCGGCGGCGGCGATGGAACCGCCAGCCTCCGTGGCAGCATCCGCGATCTTGTCGCGCGAGTTGAGCAGCAGCGATGCGATGCGCCCGTCGCGCAACTTCCAGATGGCGCCATCCAGAATGAAGTGGTGAATATTCACCAGCGCGGTAAAGATCAGGAAGCTGGACGCAAAATCATGATGGAACGCTTTACTGGCCAACCACGGTCCCGGAACAAATAAGGCGATGCCGCCGGTGACCAGCACTCCGAAATAGGCCAGCGGCCGCCAGTTGCGCCCGGTCTTGCCTTCGCCCGCAGCTTCGCGGCGGGCGTAGTAACTGGTAATCCAGAGATATTGCGCCGAGTGCATTATGGCCAGCACGCCGGAGCTGTAGCGGTTCTGCGGAATCGACAGCCCCTTGATCAGCGAAATTGCCGCCGGCAGCAGGAACCACAGGAACTGCGAAGAGAACAGCGTCAGCGACGGAATCAGCTTTCGCCAGCCGGTCGCACGCGCCAGCCGCGAGAGCCCATACACAGACAGAATCACAAACGCCGCACCGAGGATGACTTGCTCCCAACGGCTGACCGCGGCGGGAATTCCCAGCGAGATGAATAGAGAGTCCGTCGACGGCCCGGTGTGGAAGCCGAGGAACAGAATCAGATACGAAGCGATGAACGCTCCGTACAGAGCCCTGCGCGTATTCTTGTCGGGATCCGCGCCCGCGCGGCGCGCGAACATCATGAACAGCCCGTAGTTCTGCCCGCTGTAGTGCCACGGGCTCCACGTCAGGTAGATGGTGAAGATCCAGGGCAGAAGCCGCAGCCAGAAATGCGACAGCAGCAGCGTCGCCAGCATCAGCGCGGTGATGTGTACCGTAAAGATGCGGTACTTCTGAAAGTCTTCCGCGCGATGATAGGCGCGATAGATGGTCGCCATGTAGTGCGGATAATTGAAGAACAGCGCCAGTGCATAAAACGCGACCGCCCAGGTTTGTGCGCTCGAAGGCAGCGCAAAATACGAAAGCGAGCAGAAGCGGCGCGGACCACGCTCCACAGCCGACGATCAAGTCAAGCCACGGGCCGTAGATCCACGGCGCCGCTACAGCCTGTTCGTTCGACGAATGTTTGGGTCTTCCCATAAGCAACCGCCACAGGCCTTGAACCGCGCGGCGCTTTCTGTGCCGTCGTGCGTCACTGGCATGTGTGGCTTGACGAAATTATAGGTGGGCAAACGCCAATCAAGCGTGCCTTGATGGGTGCACTGCGGGTAACGAAAGTAACGGCTGCGTAACAGGCTCAGGCGAAAGAAAGGATACGAGTTATCGCACTGAGGGGCTGTATTCTTCCTTCCGCACCGCGAGCCCTTTCTTGATCGCCATTAATTCGACGGCCTTGTGCGCGATGTGCTCGGCGCTGACTTCGAATTCCTTGATCAACTCCCAGGGAGCACCCGAGTCTCCGAAGCGGTCTTTCACGCCAATGGCTCCAGTGATGAAGGGCGCGCCATAGAGTCGAGGACTCTCTGTCAGAATGCCGCTGACGCGCCAGGCCAGTGCGCCGATCTGGTGCTCCTCGGCGGTGACGACAACTCCCGTCTCTCGCGCCGCGCGAATGATCGCCTCGGCATCAATGGGCTTGAGGGTGTGAATATTCAGAATGCGGGTCTCGTAACCGAACTCCTTCTTCAGGATGTAGGCGGCGCGCATTGCCTCGGGAACCATCGGTCCGCAGGCAACGATGCTGAGATCCTCGTGCTCATTCTTATAGGTTGAGGCCAGCACGGTTTCGAAAGCTTCCAGGAAATTCGGCCCCTCGCGCCGCAAGCGAGTCACGTTCGCCTGACCGAAAACAAAGGGCGTCTTCTCGTCGGTGACAATCGGCGTCGCCTCGCGCGCGAAGCGGATGTACTTCGGGCCTTTATGTTGCAGCAGCAGGTAGTTGGTCGCCTTGCGCGTCTCGACCACATCGCAAGGCACGACCACCGACATATTCGGCAGACCTTGCATGGCGAAGAGATCTTCGAGGGCCTGATGGGTTGCGCCGTCAGGGCCAACGGAAACGCCGCCATGCGCGCCGGCGATCATCACATTGAAGTTGCCGTAGCAGACAGACGTGCGAATCTGGTCGAGATTGCGGGCTGCTGCAAACGTGGCATAAGTTCCCAGGACAGGCAACTTCCCTTCCCGCGCCAATCCGGCTGCAGCCGAAGTCGCAGACTGCTCGGCGATGCCCATGCTGATCCAGCGTTTCTTGCGCTCAGGCTTGCCGGCATAGAAATCGCTGATCGTGATCGATCCTGAAATGTCGAGCCCCAGGCAGACCACGCGCTCGTCATCACCGTTCTCGGCCAGCGACTGACCGAAGCCCTTGCGGGTCGGCTCCATTTTCACCTTCATCGTGTCGCCCGCATTCCACCAGTAGTTGCGGGTGAACTTGGGCATCTTGGCTTCGAGCTTGCGATCAACTTCTGCCTGGTAGCGCTGCGCTTTGTCCAGGAGGTGCTGCACTGGAATTCGATCGAACAGGGCGAGTTCCTGCAGGCCTCGCAGCAATTCGTCATGATTTGGCGTTTTGCCGTGCCAGCCGGCCTGATCCTCCATAAAGCTGACGCCTTTGCCTTTGACGGTATCCGCGAGGATAACGACTGGTTTTCCGCGGGCGGCCTTGGCCTGCTCCAGTGCGTCCACGACCTGGGTCATGTTGTGGCCGTCGATGCGCATTACATCCCAGCCGAAGCTGGCATATTTTGCGCACAGCGGCTCGACCTGCATCACGTCCTTGACCAAGCCATCAATCTGCAGGCGATTGCAGTCGATGATGGCGATGATGTTGTCGAGCTGGTAGTGCCCGGCCTCCATCGCGGCTTCCCATACCTGGCCTTCCTGCTGTTCGCCGTCGCCCATGAGGCAGAAAATCTTATGCTTCCTTCCATCGAGACGGGCGGCCAGCGCGAGGCCGACGGCAATACTCAATCCCTGTCCTAGGGATCCAGTGGAGGCTTCGACGCCCGGCAACTTGAGCCAGTGCGGATGGCCCTGGAAGGGCGAACTCAGCTTGCGCAGCGTGACCACGTCTTCGATGGGACAGAATCCGGCGAAAGCGAGGCCTAGGTACAGGCTGGGAGCTTTGTGTCCGGTCGACCAGATGATGCGGTCGCGATCGACCCATTCGGGATTCTGCGGATCATGGTTCGCAATCTTCAGGTAGAGGGCGGCGGTGATGTCCATGATGGAGAGCGTGCCACCGGCGTGTCCCGAACCGGCCGCGTGCAAGGCGACCAGATCGTAGCCACGCATCAGGTTGGCCGCGTCTTTCAATTCTTCGATGGAGTATTGTCGGAGGACTTTTCCGCTGGTGGAATCGGTGAGGGCCATGGCCTCTCCTTCATTAGCGCCGGACCGGTTTGCGCCGGATCTTAAAGCGCACAGAACGTGCTCTAGTGAGGCTATCCGGGGAGGAAGGCGGGGGCTGTGATGGAAATCACATCGGGGGGTGACGAAACGAGCTATGTGGCGCGGGCACCCTCGCCCGCGCGCTGCCTACGGCATGCACTCCAGTTGGTTTGCGAGGAAATGTTTGGTTAACGACCCTAATGCTTAGTCATTGGGACATTCATGCATTTTCGATGGCTACAGCGCGCGGGCGGGGGCGCCCGCGCCACATACGGTCATTCAAATTTCCAGCGCGTGGATTTGGTTTGGAAGTACTTCTCCCACATGGCGAAGACGACTTTGGGGCGGACTGCGAATACTGGTTCTTTCATGGAGAGGATGTCGTCTTTCATCGTGGACATGTCGAAATTGTATTTGGGTTTGTACTTCGCGAGGAATTTGCGGCGGGCCGCGACGTCGGCAATTTCCGCGACGCCTTCGACTATGACTGCCTCGTTCGCGTGTTCGGTACAGATCACGCAGTTGGGATTGCGCGCCAGATTGCGAGCTTTGCGCGACTGGATGCCGGTGCTGAAGAGCAGGCGTCCGTCTTGCCAGAGGCCCCAGACGACCATCGTGTGAGGAGATGCCTGCGGAGAACCGTCGGGCTTGACCGTGGTGATCCAGTAGTTGTGCGACTTCTTCAGGCGCTGCTCGGCCCAGGACCAGGGCAGCAGTCCCTTGGTGCCTTCGGGGAAACCGTAGCCGGGGGCGTGCGGGCGGCTGGGCTTGGGTAGCTTTACGGTAGGTGCGCTTTTCCGATTCGGCATATGTATCATCCCGGACCACAATTTGCCTTCGCGAACTCGGTAATGTGCATTTCAGAGGGCTCGAAGGGTATGACAGATTCAGTCTCGAATCAGACAACGCAGAGCCCTGTTGGTTCAACGGACACTCTCCACAAACCAATCCACTACCCGGCCGAAGGCAGCCATAAGCCCGTCTTCTGGCTTTTCATCGGCCCGAGTGAGCGAATGATTTGCGCCTTCGATTCTTTCAAAGACCGCTTTTCGTTGCTTGGCTGCCAGTTCAGCACGCATCGTGTCAAAAGCTGCAATGGAACTCCACTGATCCGCAGTGCCGTGAATCAGGTACAACGCTGCGCGGGATTCCAAGCATTCATGGGTCAAGGAAGTCTTAAGCAGGCTCGACCACAATCGATAGGGATGCCCCCAACAGAATTCCGTTGTGCTATCTGGATCGCGGAGAATCTTCGTCCAACAGTCATACACTTCGACTTCTGGATCAAGGCCCTGACGTCGCACATAGTCTGCCAGAGCAAAGAGATGATTCGGGCCTCCACCTGCAATCGATGCCGCATGAGTCACCGAGGGCATGACGTTCGTCAGGTGGACGGCGACCACACCACCTTCCGAACCGCCGATCACCAGAGTCTTCGATCCGTCGATACCGGGTAGCTGATGAGCTGCCTTGATGGAAGCGACGACCGCCGCCGTCCATCGGTCGAGAGTATGCTCGGCGAGAAACTCCGGGCGACAGGTCTTTGCATCCTCAGGGTCGGCCTGCTTGTCCAGGAATTGGACGCCGGGTTTCTCCACCACGAGAACTCGGGCGCGGCCTCTCGCGGCATCGAGCAGCAACACAAACGCACCCTGCATGATTCGTTCGCCCTGGCGCTGGAAAAGTGATGCACAGCCCGAACCCTGCACAAAGACGGTCAACGGGGTCGAGCGAGCCGTCGAGCTATCCGACAAATAGAACGTGATGTTCCTGCCGAACTGATCCTGCGTGGAATATCGGTGAAAGGCCGTGCCAGGCACGGCACCGCCGTCGATAGCAATCGCTGCTAACGAAGTGACGGAAACGAGAAAAACCAAAATCCAAAGTCGACGCACACTGAGTCACTCACAGGTTCTTCTTCGTCCACTGGTCGATGCGGTCGAGGGCCTGCTGCAGGTTCTCCAGCGAATTGGCGACGCTGAAGCGGAGGTAGCCTTCGCCGAACTCGCCGAAGGCGGTGCCGGAGAGCGCGGCTACTCCAGCCTGCTCCAGGAGTGCGTCGGCCAGGGATTTCGACTTCCATCCTGTCTTCTTGATGTTGGGGAATACGTAGAAGGCGCCTTTGGGCATGCGGCAGGAGAAGCCTTTGATCTTGTTCATCCCGGCGACGAAGGCGTCGCGCCGGCGCTGGAATTCGTCGCGCATGTGGTCGACGGAGCTCTGATCGCCGCGAATTGCTTCGATGCCCGCAACCTGTGTGAAGCTTGCGGTGCAGGAGTTCGAGTTGGTCATCAGGCGCGTCATGTGCGCGGCCAGGTCGGGACGCATCACGCCGTATCCCATGCGCCACCCGGTCATGGCATAGGTTTTCGAGAAGCCGTCGAGCAGGATTGTGCGCTCCTGCATCCCGGGCACCGACATGATGGAGAAGTGCTGGCCGCCGTCGAACAGCAGGCGGCTGTAGATCTCGTCGGACAGGATCATGACGTTGCGGTCGCCGATTATCTTGGCGATCTGCTCGATGTCGCGGCGTTCCAGAACGCCGCCCGTGGGATTCTGCGGCGAGTTCAGAATAATCAGCCGGGTGCGGTCGTTGATGAGCGACGCCAGTTCGTTGACGTCGAGCGAGAAGTCGCGTTCTTCGCGGAGTTGGATGGGCACGGCGCGTCCGCCGACGTAGTGGATCATCGACTCGTAAATCGGGAAGCCGGGATTGGGATAGATGACTTCATCTCCCTCATCAATGAGCGAGAGGATCGTAAAGAAAATGATGGGCTTGCCGCCGGGGACGACGACCACTTCATCGGGGGTAACCTTCACCCCGCGGGTGCGGCTGACGTATTCAGCTAAGGCCTGACGGAGATCGGGCAGTCCGGCGGAAGGACCGTAGTGGGTCCAGCCCTTGCGCAGGGCGTCGACGCCGGCATCGACCACGTTGGCGGGGGTGTCGAAATCCGGTTCGCCGATTTCGAGGTGAATGATGCTTTTGCCCTGGCGCTCGAGGGCGCGCGCCTTATTCAGAACTTCGAAGGCGGTTTCGGTTCCGAGCCGCGACATGCGGCGGGCTAGATGCAATTCGTATTGGGTGGTTTGCGCCATGATGAAAAAACTCCTGAACAAGCCAAACGGCACATTATACGCCCGCTGGCGTGAGGGCTTGAATTACCGCGGGCAAACGGTAATAGTACCGCTTGTGAGAAACGATTCGTATCAGGGATTCGTGTCAGGGCACGCATTTCAGGCGTGCCATACCAGCACGCAGCGTGCACCCGGCTTTAGCCGCTGAGGCCGCTGAGGCCGTAAACCACCGAACGTCAGCGGCTAAAGCCGTTAAGGTCTCGCGTTCGTTGGCGGCATCGCTAAAGCGACGCCCTGATACGAATCGTTCATCTCAGTCGGGTCCACTACGCGCTAAGCGGAGTAAACTCACCGGAACGGAACAAAGGGAGGAATCAAAGTGAGTTCTTATCTTGATGAACTCTTCGCGCACCAGGAATGGGCCGACGCCGAGCACTGGCGGGCGATTGAGGCGTGTCCCGCAGGGCTCGCCGATAAGGCGATCCGCGAGCGACTGCTGCACATTCATCTGGTGCAACACGGGTTCTTGTGGGTGACGAGTCCGCAGCGGCCAGAGTTCGCCTTCAAGAAGCTGGAGGACTTCTCGTCCATGGCGGAACTGAAGGCGTATGCGCAGGAAGGTCTCGGGCGACTGAACAAGCTATTGAGCCAGACGGATCAAGGTCGGATGGAAGAGATCATTGAGGTGCCGTGGTTCAAGCCGCCCGCGAAGATCAGCGTGCGTCAGGCGCTGACGCAGGCGGCGATGCACAGCCACTACCATCGCGGACAGAACGCGACACGATTGCGGGAATTGGGCGGCGTGCCGCCGATGACGGACTTTATTGTCTGGCTGAAGGACGGGCAACCGGCGGCGCGGTGGAGTTGATGATCGTGAGGAGAACCATTCGAGCTGCGCTCGAAGGACAGCCGAAGGCGGCTGACCCCACAAAAGCACTAGCTATTCCGAGACGCTATGCTCTTCGTTTTGCGCGCGCAGTACGCGGTCGACGGAGTACGGGGCGCGGCGACTGGGCTCGTGGTAGTGGCGGACTTGCATTTCGCCCAACAAGCCGATCGCGAGAAGATTCAGGCCACCGATGAGCAGTCCGAGAGCAGTCATCATCAGCGGGCCGTGTTCGGCCATGACCGGAACGTGGCGCAGGAATTTTTCCAGGCCGAGCCAGAGTACGATCGCGCTGCCCCCGAAGATGCTCATCATGCCGACGCTGCCGAAGAAGTGCAGCGGGCGCGATAAATAGCGCAGCAGGAAACGGATCGTCAGCAGGTCGAAAAAGACGCGGAAGGTGCGCGTAATGCCGTAGTGCGAAACGCCGCGCTCGCGGTTCACGTTGCGGATGGGCACTTCGCAGATCGTTGCGCCATGCCACGAGGCCAGCGCCGGAATGAAGCGGTGCAGTTCGCCGTAGAGCGGCACCTGCTCGAGAATGTCGCGGCGGTAGGCTTTGAATGTCGTTCCGAAATCGTGGATGTCGACGCCGCTGATCTTGGCCATCATCCAGTTGGCGATGCGCGAAGGGATGCGGCGCATCCAGAAATTGTCGACGCGCACTTTGCGCCATCCGCTGACGATGTCGTAGCCCTCAGCAATCTTTTCCAGGAACAACGGGATGTCGTTGGGATCATGCTGCAGATCGCCGTCCATGGCGATGATGTACTCGCCACGGGCATGGTCGAACCCGGCGGCGAGGCCCGCCGTCTGGCCGAAATTGCGGCGCAGCTTGACCACGGTCACGCGGCTGTCAACGGCTGCAATTTCGCGCAGCATAGCGAAGGTGTGGTCGGCGGAGCCATCGTCCACGAGCACGATTTCGAAGGTTTCGCCATGCGCCTCCATCACCGCTTTCAGGCGGTCGTAGAGGTCGGTGACATTCTCTTGCTCGTTATGCAGCGGGACGACAATGGAGTACTTGGGCACAGTCTTTCGATTATAGACGAAAAGCGGTCTCAGTTCCGGGTTCGCAGTTCTCAGTTGGGTACCTTTGGTCCAGGTCTAGGACCAGGACTCCGCTCGGATCAGTAACAACAACAGATTCCTTCGGCCCTCGCTTTGGCTCACGCCCGCTCTCGACGGGGAACATATCGTGGACACCCCTGAATGTGATGCCAATCACGGAGTTCCGCGACTGCTCCACCTAGGATTGAGTGGAGTAGTCCTGAGCGAAAGGGTGTCGAAGAGGCTTATGCCAAAGAGAGTCCGGGTGGGGGTTCTTGGCTACGGGCGGATGGGGCGCGAATTTGTTGCCGCGATGCAAGGCAGCCAGCTTTGGGATGTGGCCGCGGTATACGACATCTGCGGGCAAGCGCGCCAGTTGGCCCGGCAACAAGTGCCGAACGCGAAAATCTACGACGATCCGGAAGCCATTTTTGGCGACAGGTCAATCGATGCGGTGGGATTGTTTACTCTGGCCGATGCGCGGCCGCAGCAGATTCGGCAGGCTCTGGCCAACCGGAAGCACGTGCTGGCGGAAAAACCAATTGGGCCCGATGTCGCCACAGAGTGGCAACTCGTACGGGAGATTGAAGCCAGTGACCGCTTGGTGGCAGTTAACCTGTTCAATCGCAATGCCTGGTATCACAAGGAAATTCAGCGCTTTATCGCCGAGGGTGAGATTGGTGACCTGGCGGTGATCCGGGTCTGCCACATGACACCGGGGCACATGCCTCTGGAAGGACACGATCCTGAGGGACCGCCATTCCACGATTGCGGCATGCACTATGTGGACGTGGCCCGCTGGTACGCCCAGAGCGAATACAAAACCTGGCATGCGCAAGGGATCCGGGCGTGGGGATACAAAGATCCGTGGTGGGTGCAGGCCCACGGCACTTTCGCCAACGGCGTTGTTTTCGACATCACGCAGGGGTTCATCTACGGGCATCTGGCAAAGGAACAGCCGCACAATTGCTACGTAGATGCGATCGGCACGAAAGGTGTGGCGCGGATGCGGCATGATTTTGCGGAGGCAACGGTGGAGTTGTATGGCATCCACCGCACGCTCTGCAAAACGGCGGCATTTAACGATAAGAAACTGGACGTGATGGTCGACGTTTTCGCGCGATCCGTACTGGCAGGAAAGAACCTGGGCTTCCCGCAGGCGCGGGACAGCGTCATCGCGTCGGAAGTGAGTTGGGCAATCCTCAACGATGCCATCGCCAACGTTCCCCCCGTGCGGGGCACGCCGGAGGAAATGGAGCAGATTCTGGGACACCGCCGCAACTTGGTGAACGGGTTTGGGCTTCCCGTCAGAAAACAGGAACTCCCAGAGAAGCAACTGGTGGAGGACTGACCGATCCGGTTCGGGACCGGACGCGAGACTCAAAAGCCCGGCATTGAGGTTAGGGTTTAATCGCGAATACGGTACCGCTGCCAAAGGCACCGTTATAGGCGCCGCCTTGGATTGTGACGCCGCAGAGGTTGCCGTTGGCACAGGCAAACAAACCGCCTGCGGGCAGTCTTCCGTCGGAGCCGCTGCCGAAGGTATGCAGGGTTTTCTCGGTCCAATTTCCCGCAACAGGCGTTAACTCGAACACCGTCCCGTCGTTGTATGTGCCCCCAATGTTGTTCACCCCGTATAGATTGCCTGCTGCATCGAGGACTACGCCACCGATGGGATAGGCGCCATCGCTGGCGCCGCCGTTGAACTCGTACACCGCCTGCCCGGTCCAGGTTCCGCCCGATGAGGGCGTCAACTCGAATACGGTTCCGTAGTCGCTGATGCCCCCGACGATGGTGGTGCCAAAGAAATTGCCGGAGGAATCGCGGGTGAGCCCGCTGGGGCAAGCCGGGTTCGGTCCGCTCATCGGGAAGCTATACAGAATTTTTTCAATCCAGCGGCCGCTTGCCCGGGGCGACAACTCGAAGACAGTGCCGCCAAGATTCGTGCCTCCGAAACACGTCGTGCTGAACAGATTGCCGGAAGCGTCAAAGATCACGCCGCCCTCAGGGTGGCCTCCATCGTTGCTGTCGCCGTTGAAGACATGCAGAGTCTTCTCCGTCCAAGACCCCGCGGCGTTGGGGGAAAGCTCAAATACTGTACCTGCGGCGGACCAGAATCCGCCGTGAAAGGGCGTGGTGCCGAAGAGATTGCCGGCGGAGTCCAGGGTGAGAGGAGCCTGCGGATTGGAGCCGTCGGTCCCGCCTTGAAAGCCGTACAGGATCGTGTAGGTCCACGCGCCGCCTTTGGTGGCAGGAGGCCGCAACCGGAAGACTACCCCGCACCCAGCGGAATACACGGGCGCACCCCCGAGGCAACCGGCGCTCGTTCCCCCATACGCGGTTGTGCCGTAGAGATTCCCGGCGGCGTCGAAGATCATGGCGGCGTTGGGACCCGCCCCGTCGGCGCTGCCGCCGAAACTATGAAGAATCGTCTCCGACCAGGCTCCACCCTTCTGTGGCGACAATTCGAAAACGGTTCCTGCGGTGAAAGATATTCCCTCGTACACACCGCCTCCAAAGGTTGTGCCATAGAGATTCCCCGCGGCGTCGGAGATCAGCCCTCCGTACGGCGTGACCCCATCGGTGCCGTTGCCGAAGCTATGCAGAATTTTTTCCTGCTGAGCGGCGACCCGCGTATCGGTTGCGAGGGTGAGGGCAAGGATGGTCAGGACCACTCTCCACCGGAAGGAGAAGTTGTGAGTCTGCATGATTGAGTTCCTCTTCAAGCACAACGCCCGTGGACTCGGCCGAGGTGTTAATTCAAGAGGAGGGAGCATCCCACCGGGGACGGCTGGGTGTCAAGGTGCAGGATTTTGCAGGGGGCGGGTAAGTCAAAATCCCCATTTCTCGCGCAAAAGGCGCGCGAGAAATGGGGCAACCGAAGTGGCTTCAGCCTTGGTCTTTAAGCTTCAGCTTCGACTTGTTTTCTTCCATGAAGGATTTGATCTCGTCGGCGGCGCCGAGCAGGCGGTTCCATTGTTCGTAGTAGAGAGTCACGGGAAACCGGCCAAGGCCGTAGACGCTGACTCCGCCTTTTTCTCCGACCTTGAAAATGAGATCTCCGCTGCGCTTCTTGGTTTCGACTTCCTTTTCGAGTTGAGACAATTTGGCTTTCAGTTCTTCGTAGGTGGGTTCTGACATAGTTTCCTCGCGTTGGATATGAGTGCGTTATGAACGAAATCCCTAGGTTTAGAACTCGGTTTCACGCCTTGCGGGAATTCAACCGGTGCCCGCCCAGTCGGTCAGCACGTGCACTCCTTCTATAGTAACTTGCCCGGAGTTGCGTGGTGGTGGATAACCCTTATAAGCTGAACAGAGTCTAATCCCAAAGCGGGAAAGCTGTTGTCTGGAGTTCGTGATGCGTTTCTGGGAAAAATGGTCGGCTTGGCTGTGCCTGTCCTTAATGTTGTGGACGGTGACGGCGGAGTCTACTCATCATCACCCCACCCGCACCGAATCGGCTTCCTGCTCGATATGCGTGGTGGCGCACAGCGCCAGTCCCACCGTAAGTTCCAGCCAGACCGGTCCGATATTTGCCGCCATCGGCCTGCTGCGCGAAGAAGATGTTGTTGCGAAAACCCGGTTCGATTTCTTCGACCGGGGCATTCGCGGTCCTCCTGTCCTATAGGGATCCTCACAAATTGATAGTTTCGGCTGGGCATTCAAACGCTCAGGCCGGACCTATTCCCTATTGATCTTGTCTTCTTTCTTCATACAGGAGGGCTTATGCCTATTCTTCATACCAGGCGCTGGGGCGCTTTGGCAGTGGCTGCGCTGGGACTGGTGGTAACGGTCGCGGGCGCGCAATCCGTGGGCAATTCTGGTTCTGTGAGCGGAACCGTAGCTCGATCCGACAGGGGCGGTGGTGGCGGGCGCGAGAGTCGAGATTCGGAATCCTGTGAGCGGGTTTGATCGTTCCACTACGACCGACAACGACGGAGAATTTGCTTTCACGAATATTCCGTTCAATCGCTACCACCTCACCGTGACGGCTGCAGGCTTCATGATGTCGGCGCAGGATGTCGAGCCGCGGTCTGCGGTGCCGGTCAGCGTTTCCGTCAAGTTGGAGGTGGCGGGATCGACGACCGCCGTAACGGTGGAAGCCGAAGGCGGCGACCTGGTAGAGAACGATTCCACGTTCCATACCGACGTGGACAAGAACCTGTTCGACAAGCTGCCGCTGGAGAGCCAATCGTCGTCGGTGAGTTCGCTGGTGACGCTCTCGACACCGGGAATCACGGCGGACTCGAACGGACTTTTTCACGGATTGGGCGACCACGCGGAGAATTCGTTTTCCGTGGATGGCCAGCCCATCACCGATCAGCAGAGCAAGATTTTTTCCAACCAGATTCCTCTGGATGCGATCCAGTCGATGGAAGTGATCGCGGGAGCGCCGCCGGCCGAGTATGGCGACAAGACCAGTGTGGTCATCAATGTGACTACGCAGTCAGGGCAGGGCGTGACCACGCCACATGGCAGTGTGACGACTTCCTATGGTTCGTTTGGAACCAGCAACGTGGACTTCAACCTCGCCTACGGCGGCAAGAACTGGGGAAACTTCGTTTCGGCGAGCGGGCTGAACAGCGGGCGGTTTCTCGATCCGCCGGAGTTCGTCGTGATGCACGACAAGGGCAACCAGGAGAATCTTTTCGACCGCATCGATTACCAGGTTTCGACCGCGGACTCCGTTCACCTCAATCTGGGCTATACGCGCTCGTGGTTCCAGACTCCGAACTCGTTCGACTCGCAGAACGCGACCGCCGTGGAATGGAGTTGTGGTGAACAATGGCGGACTCGATCCGCAGGGGAACGGAGTTGGGGCGGCAGACCAGCGCTCGCAGATCAACACATTCAACATCGCACCATCCTGGACGCGGCTGATCAGTTCGACGGCTGTGTTTACGCTGGGCGCATTCGTCCGGCGCGACCAGTTCAACTACTATCCGAGCGGCAATCCTTTCGCCGATCTCGGACCCACGAATCTGCAGCGCGAGACCGTGGGACAGAACCGCAAACTGACGAATGCCGGGGTGCGCTCTGATCTTTCCTACGTCAAAGGGATTCACAACCTGAAGGCAGGCGCGGTTTACCAGCAGACATTTCTGGATGAGCAGGATCGACTCGGAATCGTCGATCCGACGCTGCTGCCTTCACTGGTCGACGCCAATGGAGTTCCCTGCTACAGCGCGGCGACGCATCAGGCCATGGCAGCACCGTGTACCAACTTGATTCCGTACGATCTCACCCAACCGGGCGGCGGCAGTCTTTACACATTCAATGGCCATACCGACGTGAAGGAACTCGCGCTCTATGTGCGCGACAACCTCACCAAGGGGAACTGGTCGATGAATCTGGGGCTGCGCGCGGACTTCTACAACGGTCTGAGCACGCACCGGGAGATGGAGCCGCGATTGGGTGTCGCTTACAACATCAAGAAGACCAACACCGTGCTGCGGGTTTCGTATGCACGCGTGCTGGAGACTCCGTTCAACGAGAATCTCGTGCTGGCCAGCGACGGATGCAACAACGCGGTTTTGAATCCGCTGCTGGGCTGTTTTGCGCAGGGGCAGGTCACGCCGTTGAGTCCGGGATGGCGGAACGAATTCCATGCCGGCATTCAGCAGGCGTTCGGTCGAATATCTCGTGTTCTCTGGCGAGTACATCTGGAAGTACACGCACGATGGGTACGACTTCAGCATTCTGGGCAACACGCCGATCACATTTCCGGTGGAGTGGGAGCGGTCGAAGATTCCGGGATATGCGGGGCGAGTGAGCGTGCCGAACCTCCATGGATTTTCGGCGCTGGCCGTGTTCTCGAGCGTGGCCGCGCGGTTCTTTACGCCGCAGGTGGGAGGAGCGGGCGCTGTGCCCTCAGCCGTGTTCGCGGGGGGATCGGTTCCCTTCCGCATTGATCACGACGAGAAATTCAATCTCACGACTCACTTGCAGTACCAGCCGTGGAAGACCGGACCGTGGTTCGGATTCAACTGGCGCTACGACAGCGGACAGGTCGCAGGCCAGACTCCTTGCTATGGCGGCAACTGCGCACAGACCACGGTTGATTCAACCGGAGCCCCCGCGATCGCGATGACGGACTCTTTCGGAGTTCCGTTGAGCGCCGATCAGGAATTCGAAGCGGGACTGTTCTGCGGATCGCTGCGGGCAACGCCGACGCAGGCCCTGCCGAATCCTTGTCCGTTGGCGCAGTTTGGGTCGAGCCTGCTGCAGGTTCCGGCGCCAAATACGGAGAACGATGATAAGAACCCTCCCCGGATTGCGCCGCGCAACTTGTTCGACGTCGCCGTTGGTGAGGACAACATCTTCAAGGGCGACCGTTACAAAGTGAGCCTGCGCCTGACGGCCATCAACGTGACCAACAAGTATGCGCTTTACAACTTTCTCTCGACGTTCAGCGGAACGCACTACGTCACACCGCGAACCCTGACGGCGGAAATCGGGTTCCACTTCTGAGGCAGGGTGAGGTGGAATGGGGCGCAGTGAAGACCCGGCTTGTAAAGGAGTGTAAGTTTGCACCCTGCAAATTCCCGGCACGTTACCGGGGAGTGTCTGATTCATGCAACCGTTCGATCTGCAGTGCATCTACTTCGGTACCGGAGGCGAACCAATTGGTAACTCGACGGCTGGTTCCGGGTTGTTAGAATATTGCATTCCCGCCAAACTACAGGCGTTTCCATCGAAGGAGAGTGTTTTGTCTATCAAGTTTGCCGCAATGCTTTTGGTGTTGTTTAGTGTTATGAACTCGTTGGTGCCCCCGTCCGCTGCTCAACAAACTGCGTCGCCGACGGAGCCTGCTTCCGCGGCGCAGCCTGCGCTGCCAGAAGCTCCGACTCCGCAAAGTTCCCCTGCTAACCCCGCGCCCGCGAGTTCGGTTCAGCAGTCAATTCCGCTTTCGAAGCAGCAACCGAAACGAATCCTGGGCCTCATGCCGAATTATCGGGCAGTCAGCGCGGGCGCAATCCCGCCGCCGCCCACACCTAAGCAAGCCTTTGTCCTCGCTACCCAAAACAGCTTCGACTATTCGTCGTTCATATTCGTAGGCATCACGTCTCTGCTGGCGCAGACGTCGGACGCGCATCCCCAACTGGGGGAAGGTATCGCCGGCTACGGAGGATACTACTGGCGAGGGTTCGTGGATAAGACCGACGGGAACTACCTGGTGATCTTTGCTTTGCCGACCGTCTTTCATGAGGACGAGCGTTACTTCGCAAAAGGAGACGGTGGCTTTTGGAAGCGCGGAATTTACGCGGCGACCCGCATTCTCATCACACCGGACTACCACGGACACAACACCTTCAATGCATCCGAAGTATTCGGCCGGGGCATCGCCCAAGGCGTTTCGCTCGCCTATTACCCCAGTTCGGACCGGACTGCCGGAGCACTCGCCGAAAAGTATGGATGGGCGATGGGGCGCGACGCTCTCACCAACGTCTTTCGCGAGTTCTGGCCCGACATCGCGACCCATGTGCTTCACCGGCATCCGTAGTCTCGATCTCGAAGAATCCGCCGGGTGTTGATAGGTTTCGGGCCGCTGACCGCCTGCGTGTGATTTAGATCACAGCGTGGCGGTCAGCGGCTCCCTAATATCTCCCAAGCTGTCGAAACGCGTGCGAATCCGCGTGCGCCGACAGTGCAATGGGGAGATGCTCATGAAATGGATGCTGGTGGTGGTGGCAGCCGCTGTGCTTGCGGTCGGGCTGTATGCCAGCGGACCAGCACCGCCGGTCAGCGCGATCATCGTGGACTATCCGTCGGAAGGATCGCTGTTTCCGCCTGACATTATTGCGCCGACGTTCCAGTGGCGCGATGCGGAAACGGCGGCGACATCGTGGCGGATTGACGTTACGTTTGCCGACCGGACGCACGCTCTGCAGCTGTGGTCGCCGGGCGAGAAGATGAAGCTCGGGGAACTCGACACCAGCTTGGTCGGCTATGTGCCGCCCACCCTGACGCCGGAGCAGGAAGCGGCGCACATCTGGAAGCCGGACCCAAAGACCTGGGCCGAAATCAAGAAGCACTCAGTCAAGGGCCCCGCCACCATCACGTTTACCGGATTTCGCAGCGAGAACGCGGGCGAACCGGTTTCGCAGGGCCAAGTGCGGATTCAAACCTCGACCGATCCGGTGGGCGCACCCATTTTCTATCGCGATGTTCCTCTCATTCCAACTCCGCCGGAGCAGGGCGAGCGCGGAGTGATCAAGCCGCTGCCGGATTCTGTTCTGCCTAAGATCAAGTGGCGGCTGCGCTATATTTCCGGCACCGAGAACAAGGTGGTGATGGAAGGGCTGCCAACGTGCGCGAACTGCCATTCTATTGCGCGCGACGGCAAGACGCTGGGAATCGACGTGGACGGGCCGCAGAACGACAAGGGGCTGTACGGGCTGATTCCGATCCACAAAGTGAGTTCGATCAGCAACGACTACATCATTCACTGGAGCGCGTTCAGCGACAAGCTGGCGCAGAAGCGCTTCGGATTCATGTCGCAGGTTTCGCCGGACGGCAAGTACGTCATCACCTCGATCGACGTGCCCGGCGGACACGGGACGCGCGTGGTGGATCGCCTCTACAACGGTTTTTTCACGGACTACGGATTCGGGCAGGTGTTCTTTCCCACGCGGGGCGTGCTGGCGTGGTACAGCAAGGAGACCGGCAAGCTACACGTCCTCCCGGGCGCGGACGATCCCAACTTTGTGCAGACGAGCGCGTTCTGGAGTCCCGACGGGAAGTATCTGGTCTACTCGCGCGGCGTGGCAAAGGATCCGTATGAGACGGGACATCCGAGCGCGCTGTATGCCAACGATCCCAACGAAACGCAGATGCAGTACGACCTGTACAAGGTTCCGTTCAACGACGGTAAGGGCGGCAAGGCGGAGAGGCTGATTGGTGGTTCGGAAAATGGGATGAGCAACAATTTCCCGAAGGTGTCTCCCGACGGCAAGTGGATTGTGTTTGTGCGCAACAAGAATGGCCTGCTGATGCGGCCGGACAGCCACCTGTACATCGTGCCGTTTGCAGGCGGGAAAGAGCGGCTGCTGAACTGCAATTTGAAGACGATGAACTCGTGGCACAGCTGGTCGCCGAACGGGCGCTGGCTGGTCTTCTCGTCGAAGACTCCGTCGCTTTATACGCAGATGTACCTCACCCACATTGATGAGAATGGCAACGACACTCCGGCCGTTCTGATTGAGCACGCCACGGAGTCGAACCGGGCGGTGAACATTCCTGAGTTTATGAACATCGCACCGGGCGGGTTGGAGAAGATCGACGCGCCGGCGACGGAGTTCTACCGGCTGTTCGATGTGGCAGTGCAATTGGCCGACAAGAAACAGTATGACGCCGCGGTGCCGGCGTGGAAGCAGGCTTTGACGCTGGCGCCGGAGGATCCGCGGGGTCACAACAACTTGGGCGTGGCACTGGTGGCGACGGGAAGATTCGACGAAGCCATTGTGGAGTACAAGAAGTCGCTGCAGCTGAATCCTTCGAGTTCGCAGACGCACAATAATCTGGGAAGCGCGCTGGCGGAAGCGGGGCGCGTGGACGAGGCGCTGCCGGAGTTCCAGAAAGCGGTGGAGTTGAATCCAGACAACGGCGCGGCTCACGTCAATTTAGGAAATGCTCTCGCCGCTAACGGCGGGCATCTGGATGAAGCCATCCAACAACTGAACAAAGGGATCGAGATGCAGCCAGAATCGGCGAGTGCGCAGAACGGGCTGGGGGTCGCGCTGGCGCGGGCGGGCAGGCTGGACGATGCCGTGCTGCACATGGAGAAAGCGGTCGCTCTCGCGCCGCAAGCGGCTGATTATCGCTATAACTTCGGGCGCATGCTCGCGGCGAAGGGAGACTTTCCGGCGGCGGTGGTGCAGTTCGAGGAGGCCGCGAAACTTACTTCGATGCAAGAGCCGGCGATTCTCGAAATGCTGGCGGCAACATATTCCGACACCGGTCGCTATTCGGAAGCCGTGAGCACAGCGCGGCGCGCGTTGGAGTTGGCGGTCCGGCAGCAGAACGATGGGCTGGCTGCGCGGCTGAAGGCCAGTCTGGCCCGGTACGAAGGTCTGGCCCGCAGTGGGACGGGGCCGACGGCGACACCGTAGGGACCCCGACTGGTAGCGCCGGCATCCCTTCGACTCTGCTCAGGGCAGGCTTTGCCGGCTGTAGCGAGGCCATCTTGGCCGCGCGCGGCCGAATCCCTTTACACGATCCGCTTGGGTTCAAAGGGGCGGTCCGTCACCAGTTCAGGATGCAGGCGCCGGAAGGTTTCGGCCACGTGGCAATTCCAGCAGACTGGTTGATGCGTGGCGAAAACATCGGGAAGTTGTTCCGGACGAAACTCTCGCCACTCGGCGGTCTTAGCATCTGGGCCTAGCAATGCAGGCGCGTGATCCAGGTGACGAAGCTCGCCGATCGGTTTGTGGCAAAACGCGCAGCTCTTCCCTTCGTACCATTGCCCGACGATATTCCAGACCAGGCAGTTGGCCGGGCCGATCTCGATCTGCTGCAGGCATTCCTGGCCGCAGTCCTGGCGCTCGGGCCAGCGGGAACATTCCTTAAGGCGAAGCGTGGGCTCGGAAAGAAAGGCTCCGACGGCGGCTTCTCCAGCTGCGACGTCAACCGCCTCTGGCTTGTGCGTCTCGGGGCAGGTAATCAAACGCTTTCCGCGATAGTTGAAGTAGGCGCGAATTCCGGGGATGGCACGGAAGACGAACAGACCTGCCGCTAGCACTACAACAACAAGGCTGATGAACAGGGTGAGCGACATGGAGCACCTCCTGGAAGCAGCTATCGGCTGTCAGCAAACGGCTGGCCACACTCTGGGCATTTACAGCATGAGTGCGTGACGCGGATTTAGCGGTGCCCTGCGTCACCGGAAAATGTGATTAAGATCACTGGCAGCCAAAAGCCGGGCCGCGCCCGGCAGACAGCCGAGGCGGCTGTCCTCACATTCGCAAGGCGGCGCTACTCTTCTAACGGCCGATCTAATGGCCGACGGATGTGGGGTGATGGCTTCCCCTCAGTTGCATCTTTACGGCGACCGAGAGGCGGCGTATGCCTTCGCGGATGACGTCAGGCTGACAGTAGGAGAAGTTCAGGCGCATGTGGCGGCCGCCCTCGTGCCCGTTGTTGGCGTAGAAGGGACCGCCGGGAACGAATGCGACATTCTCGGCCAGGGCCGCGGTCAGCAGCGTCTGCGAATCGTTACCTTCCGGCATGTTCACCCAGAGGAAGAGGCCGCCCTGCGGATGCGTCCACGTCACTTCTGGCGGAAAGTATTCATGCAAAGCGTTGAGCATGGCGTCGCGGCGCTCGCGATACACCTGGCGAATCAGTTTGACGTGCTGGTCGAGGAATCCGTCACGTGCGACTTCATAGGCAACGTACTGGTTGAAAGTAGACGTGTGCAGGTCAGCCGCCTGCTTCAGTTGCACCAGCTTGCTGATCACGTCTTCAGGCGCAACGATCCACGCCAGACGGATTCCCGGGGCCAGCGTCTTCGAGAAGGTGCTCAGGTAGATGACGTTGCCGAGAGTGAAGCCGTTGTCGCGGCGCAGGTTTTCGCGGTCGAGCACCACAAGAGGCGAAATGTGCTGGCCTTCGTAACGCAGCTGGCCGTAGGGATCGTCTTCCACGATCGGAATGCCGTACTTGTCGGCGAGCAGAATGAGTTGGTGGCGCCGGCCCTCAGACAGCGTGACTCCCGCGGGGTTCTGGAAGTTCGGGAGCACATACATGAACTTCGGCCCGGCGCGCAGGCTGGGATCGAGTTGGTCCGTGAGCAGGCCGTCATCGTCAACCGGGACGGAAACATACTGCGCGCCGTAGACGTTGAACGCCTGCAGCGCGCCAAGGTAGGTGGGGGCTTCAACTAAGACACGGTCGCCCCGGTTGATGAGCAACTTGCCGATCAGGTCGAGAGCTTGTTGCGATCCGGAAGTGATGAGGACGTTCTCAGCGCTGGCGACGATGCCATAACGGGCCAGGTTTTGGGCGATCATCTCCCGCAAGGGTTGGTAGCCCTCAGTGGCGGAATATTGCAAAGCCTCGGGTCCGTGCTCGGTCAGGACTTTGTGGCAGGCTTCTTCGAAGCGCTTGACCGGGAAGACGTCGGGCGCGGGCAGGCCGCCGCCGAACGAGATGATTTCAGGTTTTTGCGTGACTTTCAGAAGTTCGCGGATGGCCGAGCTCTTGACTCCGAGCGTGCGTTGCGCGTACCGCGACTTCCAGAGTGTAGACATGCGCGAATGCCTCCAAACCCAGGTTTCAAAGTTTCAAGGTTTCAGTGTTTCAAAACGCATCGGGTTTGTCTTTGAAACCTTCGAATCCCCGAAACTTTAGAAACCCTTCTTCTTCCATCTTAATCTTCGCCAACCAACTCTGGCTCGACCGACACGTGCACATGGGGATGCGCGTAGGTGTCGTTTTCCTGCGCATCGACTACCGCGATTGCTGCCACATTGACCACGACCTCGACCGTTGCGGAACGTTGCAGCACGTGCACCGGGCGGCTCATGCCCATGAGAATCGGCCCAATCAGTTCACCTCCCCCGATCTTCGCCACCAGCTTGGTCGCAATGTTGGCGGACGCGAGATCCGGGAAAATGAGCACGTTGGCGCCGCCCTTCAAGGAACTGAAGGGATACTGCTCTTCTATGATCTCGGGAGAGAGGGCCTCGTCGGCCATGATTTCTCCGTCGACGATCAGGGTGGGGTCGGCAAATTTAATCAGTTCCACGGCCTTGCGCACCTTCGTACAAATGGGGTGATCGACGCCGCCGAAACTGGAGAACGACAGCAGCGCAACCCGCGGTATAAGGTCGAAGCGGCGCGCCATGTGGGCGGTGCACAATGCAATCTCAACCAGGTCTTCCGCCGTGGGCTCAATGTTCACGCTGGTATCGGCCAGAAAAAAGACTTCTCCCTTGCGCGTGATGACGGCATAGCAGCCGGAAACGCGATGCAGGCCTTCGCGCATGCGGACGATCTGTAGCGCGGGACGAATCGTATCCGGGAAATGCTGGGTCACACCGGAGACCAGTGCATCGGCGTCGCCCATGTGGACCATCATGGAGCCAAAGACGTTGCGGTTGTTGATGAGAGTCTGCGCTTCATGCAGGGTAACGCCGTGACGCTGGCGCAGGCGGAACAGCTCCAGAATGTAGTTCTCGCGATGATCGGAGGTCGCCGGATCGACAATCTTCATGCCTTCCAGATCCACCCCGAGTTCGTGCGCCCGGCTCTCGATCTTGGCCGGCTCGCCCAGAAGAATGGGGTGCCCAATTTTTTCTTCGACCAGCACCCGGCAGGCGCGCAGGATCTTCTCGTTGTCGCCCTCGGGAAAGACCACCTGTTTGGGATTAGCCTGCGCCTTGTGAATCATGGTGCGCGAGACTTCGTAGGCCTTGCCTAACCGGCGTTCGAGCTGCGCGCGATAGGTTTTGAGATCGACCGGTACTTGCGCGACTCCGCTGCGCATGGCGGCTTCGGCCACGGCGGACGCTTCCCACATCAGCACCCGCGGATCGAAGGGCTTCGGAATCAGATATTCGCGGCCAAACTGGAGACGGGCCACACCGTAGGCGCGGCACACGGAATCTGGGACGTCTTCTTTAGCCAGATCAGCCAGCGCATGCGTCGCGGCCAGCTTCATCTCTTCGTTGATGGCGGTGGCGCGCACGTCGAGCGCTCCGCGGAAAATAAACGGGAAGCCGAGAACGTTGTTGACCTGGTTGGGATAGTCGGAGCGTCCGGTGGCAATGATGACGTCGGGTCGGGCAGCCTTGGCTTCTTCGTAGGTAATTTCCGGATCGGGATTCGCCATCGCGAAAACGATCGGGTCGGGCGCCATGGAGCGGACCATCTCCTGGTCGAGGGCGCCTTTGACCGAGAGCCCCGCGAACACATCCGCGCCAACCAGCGCTTCGGCCAGGGTGCGCAGCGGCGTGTCCTGCGCGAAGCGGTCTTTGTACTTGTTCATGCCCGCTTTGCGGCCTTTGTAGACGACGCCTTTGGTGTCGCAGAGGATGATGTTCTCGCGCTTCACGCCCAGCTGCACATAGTGCTCGGCGCAGGCGATGCCTGCCGCTCCGGCGCCGTTGAAGACGACGCGCACTTTGTGGATGTCTTTGCCGACGACTTCGAGTCCGTTCAGCAGGGCCGCGCCAGAAATGATCGCGGTTCCATGCTGGTCGTCGTGGAAGACGGGAATCTTCATGGTCTTGCGCAGTTCTTCCTCGATCTGGAAGCACTCCGGCGCTTTGATGTCTTCGAGGTTGATGCCGCCGAACGTCGGTTCAAGCAACTGGCAGAGCTTGATGATCTCTTCGGCATTCTTGCTGTCGACTTCGATGTCGAAGACATCGACATCGGCAAAGCGTTTGAAGAGGACCGCTTTGCCCTCCATAACGGGCTTTCCGGCGAGGGCGCCGATGTCGCCGAGTCCGAGCACGGCCGTGCCATTGCTCACGACTGCGACCAGATTGCCGCGGCCTGTGTACTTGAAAGCGTCCTGCGGATTCTTCTGAATTTCGAGACAGGGCTCGGCGACGCCGGGTGTATAAGCCAGGCTCAGATCGCGCTGCGTACGGCAGGGCTTGGTCGGCGTGACTTCAATTTTTCCCGGGCGCTCCCCATTGTGATAATCGAGGGCCTGCTGCTTGCTGATTAACATGATTCCTCCGTGCGGTTCGCGGGCGCGAACTGCTGCCATCCGTGGCTACCCACACTCTTGGGTATATCCCCGGAGTGGTTACTGGGCTGTGATTGAGATCACATTCCGTGGTGAGCGTAGAGTTGCTGCCGGAACCACCATTGCAGTCGGCTTCAGGTTGAGTTGCGGAGACTTTCGTCCGCAACCCAGACACCGCGAGCCAGACCAGCGACATGGGCGCTATTCTTTCGGGCTTCTCTTCCACATGGGTACGCAGGGATTCCAGCTGTGTACATCTTTCTGGAAGTCGCGGCCCGCCTGGGTGGCGCCGACGGTGGCAAGATCGTCCACCGGGGACTTGAGAAGTTCGGCAATATAGAGTTCGACCTGTTCGCGCAGGCGCGGCTTCTTCAAGGCGTCGCGCAGTTCGGTCTTTTCAATGTGGGTGAATCCGCCACACAGCGGACATTTCACAACGTCGTCGTTCACCATTGCTGGCCTCGCGATCGGGGAATGTCGCGGAGGTGCCGCTCTGCACCGTTCCGCATCTCCATTAGAGGATGGGGGCCGTTCGACAGCAGTGATAACGGTCGCTGGGGATGGTGACGGGCATCACAACATCATCGGATCAGAACGGCGCCCTCCGGGTCGGCGGCAAGGTCCGCGGACGACGATGTCTGCCGCCCCTGCAGAGAGGCGACAGACTCGCAGCGCTCCGACCTTCACGGCATCACGCGGAATGAGACGTTGCTATCGAGTGTCCCACCCGGCGTCACCACTCGGATCGTTCCGGTAGTTGCGCCGGCCGGGACCGTAGCGGTGATTTCCGTATCTGAGACCACGGCGAACGCCGCCTCAGCGCCGTTGAAGCTCACGCTGGTCGCGCCGGTCAGACTGTTTCCCAGGATAATGATCTTCACTCCGATTCTGGCTGCGGTCGGAGCCGTTTTAACGAATGGTCCCAGACCCATCGATAACTGGAAGACGGTGCCATAGCCGTAGGCTCCGTCGGCAACCGTGACGCCGTAAAAGTTGCCGTCAGTAGCTTGCGACAAGCCGGTTTCCGGAAGCCGGCCCTCGGGACAGGTCGTTTCGGAAGTGCAAAAGCTGTAGAGAGACGTGAACATCCCTGACGGGGTGATTCGAAAGATGGTGCCTTGGTCGAAGGTTCCCCCTACTGAGATTCCGTAAAAATTCCCGTCGGAGCCTTGCGTGATCGAAGACGGGCCCCACCCGTCAAGGCAACCTGAGTTCTGGCAGAAGGTGTAAAGCGTAGTCAGCTTGCCGGCTGGGGTCATTTCGAAAATCGTGCCACACCCATTGCCATTACAGCCGGTTGTACCGCCGCCATAGGTTACGCCGTAAAGGTTCCCGTTCGTCCCCTGGCTCAACGCGGCGGGCGTCGCGCCATCCGCGCAGCTCGTTTGCGAGCAAAAACTGTATAGCGTGGTCAACTGGCCGGCGGGGGTGATTTCAAAGATCGTCCCCCCTAAAGGACCATTCACTCCACCCTGGTTGGTGGTTCCGTAGAAGTTTCCATTGCTGGCTTGGATGAGGCCGGTTAAAGGGTTCCGGCCGTCCGGGCAGTTCGAGCCATCCCCCCTGGGGCAAAAACTGTGAAGGGTGGTCAGAGTCCCTGTCGGGCTGATCACGAAGACCGTGCCAAAGCCATAAGCTCCCCCACCGCCGGTAACGCCATAGAAGCCGTTAGTGCCTTGGGTCAACCATGCTTCCGGCTCTCCGCCGTCGGCGCAGTTCGTGAGTGAGCAGAAATTGTAGATGGTGGATTGCTTGCCTGCGGGCGTCACTCTGAAGATAGTGCCGCTTCCATGCAGCCCGCTATTGAAGCCCAAGCCGTAAAAGTTTCCGTCGGCGGCCAGTAAAAGTCCGGGGCTCGGCTCGCTGCCGTCATTGCAGTGCTTCTTCGAGCAAAAGTTGTAGATGGTGGTCAACGTGCCACTCGGAGTGACGTCAAAGATGGACCCTTGGCTGAGAGTCGTGGACCCGCCGAAAGTCGTAGCCCCATAGAGATTTCCATCCACGCCTTGAGCCAGTGGCCCTTCCGGATAGGCCCCGGAGTTCGAGCCGAAATTCGCAAGCGCGGTAACAGTTTGCGCGCGTAAGGAGATTGCGCTGGCGGCGCACAGCGCAGCCACCATGCAGAACATCTTTGCCGATTTGAAATTACCCACCGTGAACTCCTTGTGCCGGCTTCGTACCGGCGTGAAAGGTGTGTACCCATCGTCGCTGGAATGGGCTTCTCGTGCGAGCTTGCGAAGGAGCGACGCGCACCTGGTTGACGTGGGAGCCTGACTGCGTGCCCGGGAGGGGGAATCCGTAGGGCGACTAAGTACGGGGATTTTCCCCGCAGGCGAACTTGGGCGTCAAGATGAAACATCTTGCATACAGCATTCGGTGCTGGACGTGTTGTCAGCTGTGTTGCCGTCGCATGTGTGAGCGAGACGCCCGTACGACAGCCAGCGAGACCCGGCGCTACTCGCCCTGTCAGTGACTCGACGCACTCGATTCCGTGATTCGACCGGGAGGGTATCCAAAAGTAATGCCGTCAACGTTTACGCCGCTTCCCTTTCCCTGCTAACATCATAGGTTTACAACTCAACCGTCCACCAAACCTGATCTCACCTTCATAAATTCAACGGAGGAAACATGGCAATCAAAATTGGCATCAATGGCTTCGGAAGAATCGGCCGCAACGTTTTGCGCGCTTCACTGAAAGATCCAAACTTGGACTTCGTCGCGGTCAACGACCTCACGGATCCGAAAACGCTGGCCCATCTTCTGAAGTATGACTCGGTACTGGGTAACCTTCCGAATCAGGTTTCGGCCGGACCCGACAGCATCACTGTCGACGGCAAGACGATCAAAGTGTTCAAAGAGAAAGATCCGGCCGCGCTGCCCTGGGAATCGGTGGGCGCGCAAGTGGTGATTGAGTCCACCGGACGCTTCACCGATGCCAATGACGCCAAGAAGCACATGCGCGGGCCGGTGAAGAAGGTCATCATCTCGGCTCCGGCCAAGAATGAGGACATCACGCTGGTGCTGGGCGTGAACCACGAGAAATATGACGGTTCGAAGCATCACATTATTTCGAACGCGTCCTGCACTACGAATTGCCTGGCGCCCGTGGCCAAGGTCATTAATGACGAGTTCAAGATCGTCAGCGGCACCATGACGACCATTCACTCCTACACCAACGACCAGGTGATTCTCGACTTCCCGCACAAGGATCTGCGGCGCGCCCGGGCGGCGGCATTGTCGATGATTCCGACGACGACTGGCGCGGCCAAGGCGCTGAAACTGGTGATTCCAGAGCTCGGCGGCAAGGTCGACGGATTCTCCATGCGCGTACCCACCCCGAACGTATCGGTGGTCGACCTGGTGGTATGGGTCGAGAAAAAGACGACCAAGGAGGAAGTAAACGCCGCGCTGAAGAAGGCGACGCAATCCGGGCCGTTGAAGGGCTATCTGTCGTATGAAGAGCAGGAACTGGTGTCGTCGGACTTCAAAGGCAACCCCTTCTCTTCGATTGTGGATGCACCGATGACTCTGGTGGTGGGCGGCAACTGCGTAAAGGTGATCTCCTGGTACGACAACGAGTGGGGATATTCCTGCCGCGTGCGCGACCTGATCAACTACATCGCCAGCAAGGGCCTGTAAGAACCATTTGTCATCCTGAGGCGGGCGCAGTTTGCCCGCCGAAGGACCTGGGCGAGCCGCGCGCTGCGTCGCGTTCTTTGCGACGCATCAATCGCGCGTCTGGCTCGCTTCCCTATACTGCCTGATAAAGGACGACCAGCCATGTCCAAGCTTTCCATTCGTGATCTGCCGCTCAATGGGAACCGGATTTTCATGCGCGTCGACTTCAACGTGCCGCTCGAAGACGGGCGCGTCATGGACGATACCCGCATCCGCGAAACCCTGCCTACCATCGAATACGCGCTGCGCCACGGAGCGCGCCTGATTCTGGCCTCGCATTTGGGCCGGCCCAAGGGCAAACCCAATCCCAAGATGAGCCTGAAACCGGTGGCCGAGCGGCTGCGCATGCTGCTCGACAAGGAACTGGCGCGCGGTGAAAACGTCGGCTTCTGCCCGGAGTGCGTTGGGCCTGAGGCGGAAGAAGTCGCGACCCAGTTGGAGAAGGGGCAGACGCTTCTGCTCGAGAATCTGCGCTTCCACGCCGAGGAAGAAGCCAACGACGAGAAGTTCGCCCGGCAACTGGCGAACCTCGCCGAGTATTACGTCAACGATGCGTTCGGGACCGCGCATCGCGCGCACGCGTCCACCGTCGGGATCACCAGGTTCGCGAAACAATCCGCCGCCGGGCTGCTGATGGAAAAGGAACTCAAGTATTTAGGCAAAGCGCTGGAGCATCCTGAGGAGCCATTCGTGGCGATCCTGGGCGGCGCCAAGGTCAGCGACAAGATCGGCGTGATCGAGAACCTGATGAAGAAAGTGCAGGTTCTGATCATCGGCGGGGGAATGGCTTATACCTTCCTGAAGGCACAGGGACACGAGATTGGAAAGTCCCTGCTCGAAGCCGACAAGGTCGATCTCGCCAAACATTTGCTGGCGGACGCCAAGAAGCGGAATGTGAAGTTCCTGCTGCCCATCGATCACGTGGTCGCCCTGAAGCCGGAGGCCAACGCCGTGATCCAGCAGATTGGCGAAGGCCAGCCGATCCCGGCGGACAAGATGGCGCTCGATATTGGGCCGAAGACGATCGAATTGTTCACGGAGGAGATCTCGACGGCTCGAACCATTGTGTGGAATGGGCCGATGGGCGTATTCGAAGTGCCGGGCTTCTCGCGCGGAACATTCAAGATCGCCCACGCGGTAGCGGACAATGGTGGAGCGATTTCGATTGTCGGCGGCGGCGATTCAGTCGCAGCCGTGCATGCCGCCGACGTAGCCGACAAGATTACGCACATCTCCACCGGAGGCGGCGCGTCGCTGGAATTCCTGGAGGGAAAGAGGTTGCCGGGAGTCGAGGCCCTGACGGATAAAAAGTAGCTCCAGCGTCTCGCCCTGGCTGTGCCAGCCGGGGGCAGCACCCCAAGCGAGAATGATCGGATCGAGAAGTGATGCCTTTGAACAGCGCAGTGAACACCTTCACAATTCGGCTTCTGACTTGACGGCGGCAAGGCGGTCGAGATTCATGGCCCCGCCGACATCACCGCAGGAATCCACCGACGCGATCTGAATGCCGCGAATTCATCTCTGCTAGGAGGCGGCGGAGTCGATGGTGCAATTCACCGCGCCGGTGGCTCTGCCATCCTCGCCGAGTGCCGCCAAATCGTGAGCAAAATTAAAACCCTGCCCGCCGGACATGCAGTCATCACCAGAGAGCGGGCGACTCGCCGCAAAACACGTCATTCATACCGTGGGTCCGATCTATCGCGGTGGCGAGCGTGGCGAAGCCGAGACCCTGGCTAGTTTCATCGCGAGTCGGTGAGACTGGCCGATGAACATGGGCTCGCCTCGCTGTCATTTCCAGCGATCTCGACGGGCGCATATGGCTATCCGGCGACCGACGCGGCGCCGATCGCGATTTCGGCCACAATCGAGGCCCTTGGGCCGCGAGGCACTGACTTTATCCCGATTGTCCTCTTTGATATCTCCACGGTACGCGCGTTCGAGCGTGCTGCCGAAAAGCTTCATCTTTCCAACACCACTTCCCCATTCCGAATTGAAAAGGTTCACTCATGAGAAAAAAAGTATTGGCCGCCAACTGGAAGATGTACAAGACCCCCGACGAAACCCGGGATTATTTTCGTGACTTCTTGCCCCTCGTGGCGGGCCATGACCGCGACGAGATCGTGATCTGCCCGCCTTACACCGACGTGGCGACCGCCCTTGAAGCAGCCCGTGGTTCCAATATCGCCATCGGCGTGCAGAATGTCCACTGGAAGGCGGACGGAGCCTATACCGGCGAGATTTCTGCCCCCATGCTGTTGTGTCTGGGGGTAACTCACGTGATCATCGGCCACTCCGAGCGGCGCCAATATTTTGGCGAGACCGACGACACCGTGAACCTGCGCCTGAAGACCGCGTTGGAGTCGGGGCTCACCCCGATCTGCTGCGTGGGAGAAGTACTGCAGGAGCGCGAAGCCGGACTCACGGATGACGTTCTGCGGCGCCAGTGTGTGCGGGCGTTCCACGCCATCTCGGCCAAGAAGGCGACCAAGCTGATTGTCGCTTACGAGCCCGTGTGGGCGATCGGTACGGGCAAAACCGCGACCCCGGAAATGGCGGCCGAGGCGCATGCGGTCATTCGCCGCGAAGCAACTGAAATCTTCGGCGAAGAGTTTGCCACCCAGTTGCGCATCCTCTACGGCGGGTCGGTCAAACCGGACAATGCAAAATCGCTCATGTCGCAGGAGGAAATCGATGGGGCGCTGATCGGCGGAGCGTCGCTGGATCCCAAGTCATTCGCCGCCATTGTGAAGTACTGAAAGTTGACCGGCGAGTCCCGCCCGCGACTCGCCGGTTTTTTCGTTCTACGCAGTGGATAGCAAGTCTCTTCGTTCACAAGGGCGAAGTGATCCCCGTCACTGCAAGACCTGCCCTCCCCGAATAGATTTCAATCACAGAGCCACGCAAGTGGGCCCCTCAACGTTGTTCTTTCCATGCAGTGAGGAGGTCTTATGCAACTGACGAAGCTTCGTGAATTTCTCGACTCCCGCCACATCAAGTACATGGTCATTTCTCATTCTCTTGCCTACACCGCGCAGGGAGTCGCCGCCCTGACGCATCTCTCCGGCAAGAAGCTGGCCAAGACGGTGATCGTCAAAATTGATGGCATCCTGGCGATGGCGGTGGTCCCCGCCTCGGCGCATGTGGATCTCGATCGGGTGAGAGTCCTGACCGGCGCGAAAACCGTGGAACTCGCCACCGAGCGCGAGTTCAAAGACGCGTTCCCAGATTGCGAGACGGGCGCGATGCCGCCATTTGGCAATCTTTACGACATGTGCGTGTACGCCGACGCGGGCCTGGCGGAATACGAGGAGATCACCTTCAACGCGGGCACGCATCGCGAACTGGTGCGCATGAAATGGGACGATGTAGTCCGACTGGTGAACCCGATGGTCGCTGACCTGACCCATCACCAGCCGGCGGTCGCGGCGTAGAACGGCGGTCTGCGGCAGAATCAGAAAGCAGGAAGGATGTCCCTGCGTTCGCGCATCGACGGGCCCCATTCTCACCTCACGTTCTCACCTCACGTTGACAATTCGGCCATCCGACAGGCAAACTACCGCATTCGCTGGGAATCGTCTCCGGTGAGCGGCTGCTGCGGATTTGAAGCAATATCGCCGTCCAGGCCTTATAATCGCTGTTCACTTCGTCTATGGCCATGACCGAGCAACGGGTCTCGTACACGCTCGACTCCTCATTGGAGACGATCGACAATGCGGAGGAGAAAGCGACACGGATCGCTACAGAACTCGGCTTTCCCGACGATGAGATCATGCAGATTTCCATGGCCGTGCGCGAAGCCGCGGTCAATGCAGTGCTGCACGGCAATGCGTATGCCCCGGACAAGAAAGTGACCCTGGTGTTTGAGCGCGCGGGCGGCGACCTGATCATCACCATTCGCGATCAGGGCCGCGGGATGGATTTGAGCAAGATCCCCAATCCCCTGGCGCCGGAGAACTTGCTCAAAACCTCGGGGCGCGGAATTTTTCTTATGCGCTCGTTTATGGATGTGGTCGAAATTCGCCCCACCGAAACGGGCACCGAACTCAAATTAATCAAGCACGTCCACGGGCCAACCGCGGGCGGCAAGGAGGCTTCCCAGTGAGCATGAAGGTTGGTAGTCGGCAAGTGGATGGAGTCGTGATTGTGGATTGCAGCGGTCGCATTACCCTGGGCGAAGGCAGCGTCATTCTGCGCGACACGGTGCGCGACTTGCTGTCGAAGGGCAACAAGAAGATCGTTCTGAATCTTCAGGACGTCAACTACATTGACAGCTCCGGGATCGGTGAACTGGTCAGCGCCTTCACCACCACCAAGAATCAGGGCGGCGAGTTGAAGCTCCTGAACCTCACCAAGAAGGTCAACGATCTGCTTCAGATCACCAAGCTGTACACCGTGTTCGACGTGAAAGACGACGAAGCGTCCGCGGTCAAGTCATTCAAGTAAAACCATCGTTGCTGGACATTGGCTGAGGGTGCCCCATTTCTCGCGTTCGCTGCGAGAAGTGGGGACTTTGCCAGTTTCATTCCGGGACACTCCGCGTCATTTTTTCTTCCTCGTCACAGACTCCTGCCTGCGTCGTTCCTAAAATCAAGGCATGTCGAGATTCAGCCCTAGCCCAGTATCCGCACATGTGGGGACAGCCGCCGAAGCCTGCCCTGAGCGAAGTCGAAGGGGCTGTCCGGCCGGGCAAGGCCCGGCAGCGCGCTCCACAGCCCTGGCCCGAATATGGGCTCCGGTCGCGTTTCTGATCCTCCTGTTCACTGCCCCCTGCCTCCGCGCCGCCGATTGCATTCCCATCCATGAGGCCGGACAGCACGTCGGCGAAACCAAGTGCGTCGCTGGAAAAGTACTGCGAGTCAAACTGGGCGCAAAGGGTGTTCACTTCCTCGACTTCTGTGAAGATCAGATGGCCTGTCCGTTTACGGTGGTGGTCTTCGCTTCGGGACTGAAAGATGTAGGCGACGTGCGCCGCCTGGAGGGCCGCAGCATCGAGATTCATGGAGCCGTCAAGCTCTACGACGGACGAGCCGAGATCATCCTCAACCGCATCAGCCAGATCACGGGAGGAGCAGCCATGATTCCGCCGCTGCCCAAGAATTACGACGTCGAAAACCGCGGCCACTACAGCGCCGGGACGCCTGCGCCCCACCAAGAAACCAGCGAAGACCAAGGCCAAGCCGAACACGACCGCGACCTATGGCAACGATGTGGAGGGCGAAGACCCGCAGTAGGAATATACTCCAGTGCCCTAGGCCACATCTGAATTCGAGAAACTCAGGCGAGCGATATAGCAATTCGGTCGCAGATGAGTATCCCGGACTATCAAAGCCTTGATGTTGCCGACTGCTCAAGACTCACGTCAGACGGGCAAGAGCATGCATTTCCCGGATCTCCTCAACGCATAGCGGCGGAATATCAAGCTCACGAGGACTCTGAGACGCGTGAACTCCTTCCTAGCGGCAGTCAGTTTGCTGTTCGCCAACCGCGTCGGTCTAGCGCTACCGCACGCTACATGAAGAAGGTCAGAAATTTCACGTTCGCACTGCTTTCGCGGCGCCGCAAGCTGCGGAGTGGTTCAAATCACCGAAGCGGCTATCGGTCAAATGGCGAGGTGTTCGAGTACGACCGCAGACCGGATAGACAATCACCGAGTTCTCCGGCGAGTGGTTCCGGAACTTCCTTCGAACTTTCAAAGCACGAAATGGGAAGATTCGAAGGAAAGCGTCTCCTTTGATTTCGCCCTCATCAGATGGTAGCTCGATCCTCAGGACCAGCAACGTTCGACTCGAAAGGGAATATATACGGTACTCAGAGTTATGGCAACAACGCAGTTGGGAGCCGTTTACCAGCTCACTCGGAGTCGGAAGTGTCTGGAAGGAAATGTTCACACGACTTTCTTGGGGGAACCAGCGATGGCGTTGATCCCTACTGGGGTCTAAGTGCGGGATGCGGTTGGGAATCTGTATGGAGCCACTGAAAATGGTGGCAAGTAACGGCTATGGAACGATCTCGAGGTGATGCCGAGCGCTGACGGTACGTGGACCTAAAGAATCATCGACAATTTCGGAAGCGTCGGTATCTACGACGCTCAGGGACCATATAGGCCACTACCGTCGACGCTTCTGGAAATCTCTACGGAACGTCCCAAGCGTGAGGCACCTAAAGATATCGAACTGTATTCAAGCTGTCGGCGCCCACACGGTAATAAGACTGAGCAAGGTAGCTTTTCATACTTCACGAGTCGATTACGGTTCCGTTCCCAACTCGGTTGGCGTCGTCGTGGATACATCAGGGAATCTCTGGGACTACGACTCAGGGAGGGCCATACGGAGTTCACGATCTACAAACTAACTCCCACGCTCGATTCTGGAACAGGACGATACTGCACACGTTCACTGGCGGCACCGACGGGCGTACCCTACGGGGACCTGGCGATCGACAAATCCGGAACTCTTTACGGCACTCAGACTGGGCGGGCTTCGGTACGGCAATGATACAAGCTATCGCCACGAATAAAGTGAATAGACGATCCTGCACCAATTTACGAGACTAACGACGGAGCAAACCGTTTGCAGGTTTAACGCTTGACCACAGGGCAATCTATCGACTGTAGCGTCCTACGGAGAATCACGGCAAGAATTGATTCTCGATTACTTCGCCTTAGGAATCGAAAATCCTGAGCACTCACACCATTCCCTTCCTCAACTCTTCCAGCGGATACTTCGTCCCCCGCCACTCAATCCCGTCATTCCACAACGTGAGAATCATCGACCGCAGCAGCGTGTAGATAAACAACGTCGTGCTGACCGGATGCAGCAGGAAGTAATACGGCGGTACTGCCGAGCGCCACGACATCCCGATGTAGATCAGGAACATCGAGCCCAGGGCCACAGCATAGGGTACGCGAGCCCATCCATGGGCGAGAAACACACCTAGAAACGGTCCGTAATTTAAGAAGGCCAATCCGAACGCCGAGATCACCGTCCGCCACCACTGGAACGACAGCACCGCAAAGAAGTTCTTGGTCAGATTGTTGACCACTCCCATCGCGCCTTTGGCCCAGCGGATCGAAATCAAATCTCCGCCAAACACGTTGCGCTGGGCGAAGCCCGCCTTCTTCACGACTTTTCCCAACTTCATGTCGTCGAGCACTTCCATGCGCAGCGCTTCGTAGGTTCCAACCGCGTCGTATACCCGGCGCCGCACCAGGTTAAACGCGCCCACACCCATATGATCGTCGGTGCTCGGATCGGCCACTTTCCACGGGCGATGTCCGAACATGAACATCGTCTGGAAGAAAGCGATCATCATGTACTCGCCCGGCCGCTTCATGATCATGCGCGGAAACATCACCAGGTGATCGGCGGGAACGGACTCGGCGTACGCCAGCGCGCGCCGCAGCGAATCGGGCTTGAACAGCACGTCCGCATCGGTGAACAGAAGCCAGTCGCCGGTGGCGTGGTTCGCCGCCGTCCACATGGCATGCGTTTTCCCAAGCCAGCCCGCAGGCAGTTCGCGATGATGCACCACGCGGAAGCTTCGAAACTCCGGGTGCCCCATTTCTCGCGCTTTTTGCGAGAAGTGGGGATGTTCCGCAACCCGTTCCATGATCTCGCCCGTCCGGTCGGTCGACCGGTCGTTCACCGCGATGACTTCGTAGTTGTCGTAGTCGAGCGCAAGCAGCGTATTCAGCGCCTGCTCGATGGTCTCTTCTTCGTTGCGCGCGGGAACAATGATGGAAACGCGAGGATTGCCCGCCGGCAAAACGGGATTCCGATCCCACTCCGGCCGGGAAACATCGGCCACGCTGGGCATGCCGAGGGCAGCATCCACAATGCGGGAGAACCACGCCAGCGCCAGAATCGTACCCGCAATCCAGTGAAAATAAACCATCAAGTTGTCATCCTGAGACGGGCGCCCTTTGCCCGCCGAAGGATCTGGCGAGCTGCGCGAAGCGGCCAGCCCTGAGCAAGCGAAGCGCGCCGAACGGGTCGCGTTCTTTGCGACGCACAAATCGCGCGTTTGGCTCGCTTCCTTATTTCCCTACCCCAGCAGACGCGCCGTCAACGGCGACCTGCGGCGCAAATCTCATCCCATAAAACAGTATCGCAGACGAAATCCCCATCGCGATCACCGGCAGAATAAACGCGGCCTGCATCGAGCGCTTGTCGGCCACCCATCCCATCATCGTCGGCGAAGGCACATCGCCCAGAATGTGGATGATGAAGATATTCACCGCCAGCGCGGTGGCGCGAATGTGCGCCCCCACCGAGTTGATCACCGCCGCATTCAGCGGAGCCGTGTTCAGCAATAGGAAGAACGCCGCCACGCCGATCGCCGGAATCATCACTCGGCCCCTGACAAACAGGGCCACAATCATCACCGGAACCCCCAGCAACATGCTCGCCGCCGAAACCACGTAGTAGGCGCTCTTCATCCGGGGCAGGAGATAGTCGCCCAGCCATCCCCCGAGCAGCGATGCCACAATGCCGTCGACCACGATGATGATGCCGAACATCAGATTCGCGTTCTCCAGCGTGTAGTGGCGTTCGCTGTACAAAAACTGCGGCATCCACACCTGAATCCCGCCCAGCGAATACGTCATGAAAGCCATACCCAGAGTGGCGGTCAGGAATGCGGGATTCTGAAGCAGAACAAGAGTCGACCGGTACAGCTTCTTCAAGTAAAGGAAAATGATCAGGAAGAACTCCTTCACCAGCCCGCCTTTGAAATCCTTGGGCAACAGATCTTCCGTCTCAGCATCCTTCACCGAATCGAGCCGCCCTCGTTCCGGTTCCTTCAGAAACAATACCGCGATGGCCAGCAAGAAGCCCGGAGCCGCGGCAATATAGAACGGAAACCGCCAGCCGTGATTTGGAGCCAGATAACCGCCCAGCAGATATCCCGCCGCCGACCCCACAGGAATTGCAAGATAAAAGATTCCTAGAATCCGTCCCCGCACCTTCTCCGCAAACAGATCGGCGACAAACGTAGGAGCGATCGTCACGAACGTGGCCTCGCCCACTCCGACCAGCGTATGCCGCACTAGCAGCTCCGTGTACGTGTGCGTTACGGCTGTTAGAAGGGTGAGGCCGCTCCAGAAGATCGCGCCCAGGACGATGATGAGTTTCCGCGAGTAGCGATCGGCCAGCGGCCCCACAAATGGCGCCGCGATCATGTAAAAGCCGAGAAATGCGCTGGTCAGATATCCAATCTGTTCCTTAGAGACGTGAAATTCCTGCTGCACCAGCGGTTGCACCGCAAACAGCACGTTGCGATCCACATAATTGAGCAGGTTCAGCGCCGTCAGGACAATCAGCGCGGTGCGAGGCTGGAGATCAGTCTGGGCCACAGGTCAGGCGAATATAGCACGAGAGATGAACGAGATTCGGCTGGTATGGTCGTCGGAGGATTGCTACTCTGGATTCGTGAGGATGTTATGACAGCTAAGAGGGCGCCGCATTGGAGAGTTCACCCCGGCGAAATTTTGCGGGAAGAGTTTCTTAAGCCACTAGGCATCTCCGCTTACGAGTTGGCGAAGCGCCTTCACGTTCCCGCCCCGCGCGTCAACGACATCGTACTGGAGCGGCGTGGCATCAGCGCCGATACTGCCCTCCGGCTCTCGCGCTTCTTCGGAACGACAGAACAGTTCTGGCTGAACCTGCAGGGCGCTTACGAAGTGAGCCGCGTACTGGCCGAACAGGCCGCAGAGATTGAGCGCATCCAGCCGCGAGCCGCCTCGGCTTCCCGCTGACCGGATCCATCACATTGAAGTCCGTCCCTTCGGCCGCGGCCATTTCGCCACAATCGTTGTCGAGATTCCGCCACGCGGACGGAACTCGCCGCGTACTTCCGCCCACACCGGCTTAGCCCATTTCACAACATCTTCCAGCACCTGGTTGACGACGTTCTCCTGAAAAATTCCCAGATTCCGGTAGCACTGCAGATACTCCTTCAGCGACTTCAATTCCAGGCAGCTCTTGTCGGGCATGTAGCGGATCGCCAGCACTCCAAAATCCGGCAGCCCGGTCTTTGGACACACCGAGGTAAACTCGGGATCGTCCACGATAATCTCGTAGCCGGGAAACTGGTTGGGCCAGATCTCAATCTCGGGAAACTTCGCATCAAGTCCCGCAGCAGCGTGCTCGGGCGTATAACGGGGCGGTTTAGCCATGGGACTATTGTAGCGTTTGCCCGTAAAGCGGCGACTCACCCGCAGCCACGATGCACCCGCAGCCCCTCGGCCCGCATCCAATCAGATACCGTGCTGGGAGCGTCTCCATGTATCAGTCGCGGCCTCCGGAATGGTAAATTGTTACTTACAGTTATTCCTGCCGCAGCCTGAAAGACGACCGGTTGGCATCGACGAAAAATTCGCATACGCCGTCCCGACGACCGTGGATCTGGCTCGCTTTTGCACTGCTGGCAGGTCTGGCGGTCTTGTATTCCTATGTCCACCAGACTCCTTTGAAAGTGCGCGCCGCCACCGTGCAGCGCGGCCCCATCCGCAGCCTGGTATCGACGAACGGCAAGATTGAACCCCTCCAGAACTTTGAAGCGCACGCTCCCATCTCGACCACGGTGAAGCGCCTGCTGGTCAAAGAAGGCGACCGTGTCCGCAAAGGGCAATTGCTGCTGCAACTCGACGACGCCGACATTCGCACCCAGGCCGCCCGCGCCCAAGCTCAGGTCAAGGCCGCGCAAGCCGATCAATCCGCCCTCACCAAGGGAGGCACGCAGGAAGAAGTGCTGACCTTGAATGCGCAGTTGGTCAAGGCCCGCAGCGCGCGCGATTTGGCCCAGCACAATCTTGATGCCCTCCGTCGCTTGCTGAAGGATGGCGCTGCGTCTCCGGGTGAAGTTCGCCAGGCCGAAGACGCTCTGCAACGCGCCCAGGCCGACGTCACTCTGCTCGAGCAAAAACAAAAAGACCGGTACTCCAAGCCGGAAGCGGCACGAATCCAGGCGCAGGCTGCGGAAGCGCAAGCGGCGTATGACGCAACTGAAGTCGCCCTGCGCAAGTCGAGCGTCCGTGCCCCCTTTGACGGCACGGTCTATTCCCTGCCCGTGAAGCAGGGCGCATTTGTGCAAGCCGGCGAATTACTTCTGCAGGAAGCCGATCTTTCCAAGGTACTGGTGCGGGCATTCGTGGATGAGCCGGATGTGGGCCGTCTGCAGTTCGGACAAAAAGTGGAGATTACCTGGGACGCCGTTCTTGGACGAACCTGGACCGGCACCGTCAGCACAGTCCCGTCGACGGTGAAGCTGCGCGGCTCCAGAAATGTGGGCGAGACGACTTGCGTCGTCGACAATAAAGATCTGCGTCTGCTGCCCAACGTCAATGTCGGCGTGACCATCGTGGTTGCCGAACATAGCAACGTTCTCACGCTGCAGCGCGATGCTCTGCGCATTGATGAGACTAAGCCTTACGTCTTCCGCATCGTCAACAAACACTTGAAGCGCCAGAACATCGAGTTCTCCTTGCAGAATCTGACCCGTGTCGAAATCACCTCCGGCCTTTCCGAAGGGGACGAGGTAGCGTTGCCGGCGGAGGACAAGCCTCTTTTCGATGGCGCGGTCGTCAAGGTGGTTCCTTAGAGTTTGGCAGGGACGATCTTCATCAGGTACGGACTCCACCACGCATGAGACTGCGCATCTTTTTTTCGCTGCTGTTTTTGTCCGGCCTCTGGCTGCCGGCGCACGCAGCGACTTCTCCCAAAGAACTACTCGCGGCCGGTCGCGCGGATGAAGCCATTCAGACTCTGGAACAGCGGGTCAGCCGGTCCGCCACCGACGCCGAAGCCTACAACCTCCTGTGCCGCGCATATTTCATGATCGAGGAATGGGACCACGGCATCACGGCTTGCGAACGCGCGAGGAACCTCGATCCCCAGAAGAGCCTTTATCACCTGTGGCTGGGTCGCGTTTATGGAGAGAAGGCCGACCGCGCCGGATTTTCCTTCTCGGCAGCTGGGCTGGCAAAAAAGGTCCGTGCATCATTCGAGCGTGCTGTTGAACTCGATCCCAAGAGCTGGGAAGCACGCGTCGATCTGGCCGAGTTTTATCTCGGCGCCCCCGGCTTCATGGGCGGAGGGAAAGACAAGGCCCGCCAGCAGGCCGATGCGCTTTTGCCGCTCAATCCCGGCATGGCCCACTGGGTTCTGGCTCGAATCGCTTCCAAAGAAAAAGACGCAGCCGGCGCCGAGCGTGAGTACCGCGCTGCTATCGTGGCCAGCCATTCTGGGGCTCGCGCATGGTTTGAGCTGGCCAGCTTTTTGCGCCACGCCAACCGTCTCGACGAGATGGAGCAGGCACTGCGCACCATGGAGTCCAGCCCGCTCGACCGCCCAGATGCACTGATGGACGGCGGCAGCCTTCTGCTGCAAACCGGCCGCGATTATCCTCTGGCCATACGATTCCTCCGCCGCTACCTTGAGTCTCCAGTTGAGGAAGGCCCCGCTTTCAAGGCGCACGATTATCTTGGCCAGTTACTCGAGAAGCACGGCGACCGGCGCGCGGCAGCCGAGGAATTCCGCGCAGCCCTTGCCCTGTCTCACAGCTACGCGCGCGCCCAGGAAGACCTGAAGCGAGTGGAGCATTGAGTGCCGCGAGGCGCACAATTTTGCAGACATCCGGATTTTCGCCGGACCTCACCTTTTGGAAAAGCTCTCCCGGTTCACTCATCCGACATTTAAAATCTCGCTGGCATCCAATTCCTCATGAAATCATTTCCAGATCACTCTGAAAGGGACGCAATGACAACCTCGTGCCGTGGTGCGCGCACCGCAAAGTGGATTCTGGCCGTCGTGCTCCTCCCCAGTTCGCTGCTGGCCGAACCCGTGTCTCTCAAGCGCGTCGTCGAACTCGCGCTGTCTCACGCCACCGGCGCGGGCATCGCTGCTGCCGACGAACAGCGCGCCGCCGCCGGGTATCGCGAACTCCGCAACAACTACATTCCGCAACTCTCCACCGGCGCGGGGCTCGGGTATTCGCACGGCTTTCCCCTCGCGCTGGAGGGATCGGCACCTGCTCTGTTCAATATCAACACCCAATCCGCGCTGCTGAATCCTTCGCTGCGCAATTTCATCCGGGCCGCCAAAGCCGACTCCGCCGTGGCTTCGCTGAAGACGAAAGACGAGCGCAACCAGGTTATCCAGGATGCCGCTCTGAGCTACGCCGAACTCGCCAAGTGGGAACAGCGGTTGGCGAAGCTGCAGGAAACCGAAGCCGACGCCAACAAGATGCAAGCCGCGGTCGCCGAGCGCGTGAAGGAAGGGGTCGATAGCGAAATTGACGGTAAGCGGGCCATGCTCTCGGCGGCACGAGTGCGACTGCGGATTGCCGAGGCGCAAGGCGCAGCCGACGTACTCCGCGAGCACCTCTCCAAGCTCACTGGACTTACCGCCGCCAGCATTCAGACGGATCCGGACTCGATTCCCGTCCCGCCCGCCGCAGCACCGAACGAAGTCGCCGCTAAGGATGCTGCCTCTTCCAATCCGTCGGTGGAGGCCGCGGTCGAACACGCCCGCGCACAATATCTCCGCGCTCAGGGAGAGCACAAAGCTCTTTGGCCGAGCCTGGATTTCGCCGCCCAATACGCTTTGCTCTCAAAGTTCAACAACTATCAGAATTACTACATCCCCTCGAAACCCTGTACCACGTCGCTCGGTGAATTCCTGTGCGTCACCAACCAGTTTCAACAGAACAACGCCACCGTGGGCGTGAGCATCCGTTTCCCTCTGTTTAACGCCTCGCAGCGCGCGCGCGCCCAGGCCGCCGACGCCGACGCCTTGAAGGCGACGAAACAAGCCGAGGCCGCCAAGAACCAGGTGTCGGAGGAGACGTTGCGGCTGCAGCGGTCGGTCGCCCAGATGCAGGCCGCGCGCGACGTGGCTCAACTGGAATACGAAATCGCCGAAAAGAATCTGACCTCGGTGCAGACCCGCACCGACGCCGGCACCGCCACGCTGCACGATCTCGACGATGCCCGAACGCAAGCCAGCGAACGGTTCATCGCTCTTCAGGATGTGACGTTTGAACTGGAGCGCAGCCAGCTCGGCGTGCTGCGATCAACCGGAGAACTGGAGAAATGGGCCCTCGGCACGCGCTAAGACACAACGGAATGGACCGAGGTCGATCGGGCCGTAGACCGAAACCGAACTCGCCGGCTTTACAGTTCGCTGACAACTCGTTTTGGGTGGCGCAGCGCTTTGAGCGCCGCGATAAAGCCTTTCGTTTCCGTGAGGGCCTTAGAGGATGCGTCAGAACTAGATTCCGGTTCTTGGTGGAACAAAACTCCTGCTTTTAGCCGCGAAGCGGCGCAAGAATGCAGCCCACGGCGTGAGCCGTGGGAGGTAAGTAAGAGAAGGAGAAGGACAAGCCCCGAAGGGGCGAAAGAGTAGTTCTCACGCATACTCTTTACCCCGTGAGCAATCCAGACCAAGTTTTTCAGCAACCTGTTTAGCCGCTACAGACTACAAACTCCCGCGCAAGGTCTTCACCATCACCCGAATCGCCTTCTCGTTCCTCCGGTACCAGCGCCACTGCCCTTTCTTCGTCGCCACCACCAGCCCCGCGTTCGTCAGGATCGCCATGTGGTGAGAGATCGTTGGCTGCGAAAGCCTGACCCGTTCCTCTATGTCTCCTGCGCACAAACAGACTCCGCTCACGGCTTTCTGCGTTTTTGCCTCGGCCTCGCCTTCCTCTAGAGCTTTCAGGATTCTGCGGCGGGTGGGGTCGGCAATGGCGTGCAACGCGCGGTCGAGAGAGGATTCAGTCGATGACATGGATCCCCTAGCAATAGCGCGAAAATCGATGGGTGTCAATGTAACAATATTGATCCGGTTCGTCTGCTGGACAGCCTTTCCTCAGCGGGAACTATCTTGCGCGTCCTGGTGTCAACCTCATCAGACGCTACTCCGTGGGTTGTCGACCGCACCACTACCGCGCTGATCTCGAACAAGGGCCCTCGTTCGCTCGCAAGGCTGAGTCTGTATGGGCACTTTTGATTTGGTTGGAACGTCCGCGGCGCAGCCATTTCCCAAATGGCTGCCCCCGGCTGGGGGACTGCTTGCGGCTCTGCTGGTTGCTACTTTCCTAAGCGGCCTGCCGCGCGTACACACGCTTTCTCCGGCCGAAATCCTCAGCCTGGCAGTCACAAATGTCGTCGAAGTCTTTCTAATGAGTGCGGCGGTGGTATGGGGTCTTTCCGCGATCCGGCCACGCCCGACCGGAGTCGATGCACGCCGTCTCATCCTACGAACCTCGCTCGACGCACTCTGGCTCGCGCCGCTCGCCCTTTTCCTCCGAGAAGATTCCCTGTGGGCGATGCCGGTGGCGACCATATTTGTGACCAGGGCCGTGAGATCGTTCCGATTGCTTCAAGACGAGCCTGCGCCAACCGATCGCGAGGAATCTCCGCTCCTCTTTCACCAAAACGTGCTCGGGCCGCTGCAATCCTCGGCCTTCTGGCAGCAAGCCACCGGAGCTGGCGCCACGCTGTGTGCGGAAGCGGGTGCAATCGCTGCGTTCGCGGGATACTCGTTTTCTTCTGTGTTTCTTGTCGGGATCGCTTCTGCCGTCTGGACGTGGTCCTTCAACAGGGGCGCGCAACCAAACGCCGGACAATCTCCTTCCCCTCAATCCTCATCTCGCCCTCTGTCGATGATTGCACTCGCAATCGTGATCACAGCGGCCGGCCTGATCCAATACCTGCCCCACTCCTTCAGGGTTCGCGGATTCGGTGTCCCCTCGCGCCATCACGCGCGGCAGGGATATCCCCAAGGCACACAACACGGGCAGCCTGGGCGTGAGAAGACATCTGAAGGCTCGGCTTTGGTTGCGAGCGAAAGTGATCCCGGCATTGTCCTGTGGCCCGAGACACGGACGCAAACCAAACTGGTAGCCCCCACGCCGGTTTTCGGAGAGGCTCTGCTGACCGGCCATGGCAGCGCGAAACCTCTGGAAATCCCCTTTGAGGGCGTTTACTGGTTCTTCAAAGCCCCCGACCTGCGTCCGCCCAGGACTTCGCGTCAGGCCCATGGCAGCCCCGAGCTGGTGAATATTCGCTCCACGGACCGGCGGCCTCTCTCGATGGAAGCGCACGATCACCTCGGCAACATGCTCAATCTCGATTGCTGCAGCAGAATTCAGGTCGCGATCCGCAATGCAGACCACTACCCTGAAACCGTCTCGCTGGAACTGGTCTTGATTAATACGAGCGTGCCCGGAAAACCGTCACAGTCCCTCGGCACAATGATGGTCAAGTCGACGCGCTCGTGGAAACTCCATGACGACCCAGCTAAGCCGATTAGCGAGACACTGAATTTCGTCATTCCCACCCACGCGTCGATCCGGCGATTTGATGAGGTGATGGTCGTATTCCGACTGGACGCCGCTCGGGCAGACGCTGGACCGAAGATCGCGATCGATCGCTTCGTCCTGGTGCCCCGCGGGCTCTAAGGAATCTCTGATTAAGCTTTTATTTGTCATCCCGAGCGGAGCAGTCGAGGGACCTCGCGTTTTCTCTTACGATGCTTAATCAGAGCTTCCCTAAGGGAACTACTTCTTGAGAATCGGGCTATACCCATCCGCGATCAATTTCGCGCGCATCGCCTCGGCGTCCTTCACGTCGGAGAACGGACCCACCTGCACGCGGAACAGCTTATCTGTCGGGACGGCAGCCGCGATCAGCGCCGGATACTGCTTCTTCTTCAGAGCGTCCACCAGCGAATCCGCGTCTTCCTGCTTGCTGACCGCAGCCACCTGCACAAAGTACGACGACGCCGTGGGCAGAGTTGTCATGGAATCGAGAGTATTCGGTGCGGCTTGTGCCGGTGCGGGATTCGCAGGGGCCGCTGCTGTGTCCGTCTTCGCGTCGGCGGCGGGCGTCAACTGAGGGTTGGCATCTTTCTGCTCCACCGACTTGTAGAACGTCATGGGCGGCGTCGCCGGGGAACCACTGTTCGCCTTGCTGCCGCCCGGAATGGTTTGTGGCCCAACCGCCGCGCTCGCCGTGGTGATCGCCGGCTCCGACTTGCGCCCAAGCGAATACCCGAGGGCGAAGAACAACGCACAAATCCCCACCAGGCCGAAGAACAGAACCAGCAGTTTGCCTGTTCCTAACGTGATTTCCGTATCTTGTGACGAAGCCATAGTTCTACTCCCGGCAAGTCTTTCGCAGTCGTACAGGTCAGACTTCCTGCCTCTCCTTCGGTGGCGTCATCCCGAACTCGGCGCAGTTCCGCCGGGTGAGGGATCTCGCGCGGACCTTCCCCGCACGCACAGTGAGCGTACTCGCATGATCCTTCCCTTCGCCTGAAAAACAGCTCCGGTCAGGATGACTTCCCTCGAAAAGCCTCTCGCAATCAAATCCGCCGCATCCCTACGCAGTCTTGGCCGGTACGGTGTTGTCTCCTTTTCCTAACATCTTCTGCAGCCCTGAAAAAAAGTCCACTGGAACCGGGAAGATCACCGTCGTATTCTTCTCGACGCCAATCTCGGTCAGAGTCTGCAAGTAGCGCAACTGCACGCTGACCGGTTCGGTAGCCAGCAGGTGCGCCGCGTCCACCAGCCTTTGTGCGGCCGAGAATTCGCCCTCGGCGTGAATAATCTTCGACCGCTTTTCGCGCTCGGCCTCGGCTTGCTTGGCCATGGCGCGCAGCATCGACTCCGGCATGTCGACCTGCTTGACCTCGACGTTGGTGACCTTCACGCCCCACGGCGAGGTATGCGTATCAAGAATGCTCTGCAAGCGCAGATTGATTTTTTCCCGATGCGCCAGCAGTTCGTCCAGTTCCTGCTCGCCCAGCACAGACCGCAGCGTGGTCTGTGCGAATTGCGAAGTCTGATACACATAGTTGGAAACTTCGACCACAGCCTTGTTCGGATCAATCACGCGCAGGAAGATGACTGCGTTTACTTTCAGCGTCACGTTGTCGCGGGTGATGATGTCCTGCGGGGGAACTTCCAGCGCCTCCTGCCGCAGCGAGACCCGCACGATGCGGTCGATGGGCGCGAACACCAGGGCTATGCCGGGCCCCTTGGCTGTAGATAGCAGCCGGCCCAGGCGAAAGATGACGCCCCGCTCGTACTCGGCCAGAATCTTGATGGAACTGAGAACGTATATGACAAAAATAACAACGATGATCGTACCCACTGTGCCGAAACCGCTTATGCCTTCCACGAGAACCTCCACGATCGGAGCGAGAAAACACTCCTACCGCGGATTGTATAGCAGCCGGAAGAAGGCGGCGCGCAATTCGCAAACCAGAACGTTGCTTGGCTTGATGCGCTGGTCACCATGCGGGAGAACCATCAACTCCGGTCGGGGTCGATCCCCTGGTCCATATAGATCCACAGCACGCGAGCCATCCAGGTCAGCACCGGCGCCAGCGGCAGGAACAACACGATCCCTCCCATCACGCTCTTCAGCAAAGGCCACTTGAGCACTTCCCACACCAGCGCCGCCAGCACGGCAATCGCACCCACGCCCAGCCCGTAGCCGATGTACATCGCTCCCAGGAAGTACCCATCCTCGCGCTCAAACTTCAGCCCGCACGCCGGACAGCGTTCATACATCCCCGGAAACCGCCACACCGACTTGCGAAAGATTTTTCCCGTGCGGCAACGAGGACAAAGCTGCTGCAGAATACCCTGCATCGCAGACACATCAGCCCTCTGCATGGACGAAGTCTAACAGGCAGGGTTGAGCAGATTTTGGTGGCTTTTGTGGCTCAGGACGGAATCTCTGCCGCGAATAAACAAAGGAAAGACCGTTTCAAGAAGGACGGGGCTCCCTGGATTTCCTTCGTGAACCTTCGTGCCCTTCGTGGTCAAGCTTCTGCGGCCTACTGCCCCGCCCGCGCCACCTGAATCCGGCTGGCGTCCACCGGAATTGGCCGCTGAATCTCCATCTCGAGAGATGTCCCGACCTCCAGCTTCACTTCTGGACCGTGCTTCAGCAGCGCCCACGCTACCCCGCCCGCGATTCCCGCGAGCCCACCGTAGCGTGCGCCGTTAAAGCCACCGGCGGCTGCTCCTGCGATACTGCCGACCGCTCCCCCAACGGCCGCGCCCTTCGCCGCGTCCTCGAGCCGCTTGCCCGTGTCTTTGTCCGCCTGGATCGTGCCTTCTTTATCCTTCACGCCGTTGGTATCGTTCCCGGGCGTGTTCTCCACCGACGCAGGAAGCATCACCGTGTAGCCCGTTGGATAAATCATCGAGGTAAAGTGAATCAGGATTTCGGCGCGTTTCTTCGATCGCCCCGCGCGCTCCGTATGGCTAATCTTCCCCTGGATGTACGTCCCCGCGGGTATCAGGATGCGGTCGTTCTGCACAAAGGGAAACGCGGTCTCGGCATACACGGCATCGCCTTCGCGAGCATTCTTGGTGGAGATGGCTTGCTTGAGGAGTAGAGGAATCTTCGTGCCCGCCGGTATGACCACAGCATTCGGATCGGCGGCCTGAGCTGGCGCGGCCGCAGCCGGAGAAGTGGTCGGTTGGGCGGCAATGCTAGCTGGAGTTGTCCCGGCCGCCTGCGCGGAAGCATCCGCAGGCTTCGCTGCATCTGCGGCCTGCCCCAAAGCCATCCCTGACACCAGGAACATGGTTAATAGAGCTCGCATCCAACACCTCCCGAGGCGACTCCGCCCCAAGCAACAAGCCAAGATATCACGCCTAGACTGCTAGGATGCATTCTGAAGACCATATGCTGCCAGGGCCTCCTAACCTTGCCTCCCGGCATCTCACGGCCTATTATCGAGCCGTAACCGAGAACTGCGGAGGAGTGCCGATGCGCGCATCTGTTCACAATCGCCCGCTACTGGTTCTGCTGTCGCTCTCACTCAGCATTTCGCTGCTGTCCGCCCGAGCACAAGATCAGCATTCGCCAGCCGAGCACAAGGGAGTTGTGCAGGTTGACGGAAAGCTCTACCAGAAGTGGCTGGACGAGGACGTGCGCTACATCATCACCGACCAGGAACGTGCCGACTTTAAGAAGCTCACAACTGACGAGACACGCGACAAGTTCGTCGAGGATTTCTGGAACCGCCGCAATCCCACTCCCCAGTCGTCTGAGAACCCGTACAAAGAAGAGCACTACCGCCGCATCGCCTACACGAACACGCACTTCGCGGCCAACGTTCCCGGATACCGCACCGACCGCGGCCGTTTCTACATCACGTTCGGACCGCCGGATTCCGTCGACGCAAAATCCGGACTCGTCCCGCCAACCGAAACGTGGCACTACCTGTTTATCGAAGGAATCGGACGGAACGTCGTTCTTAGGTTCACTGACAAATGCCTGTGCGGGAAATACGAACTCTCAGGTGGAGATTCCGATCCGCGAGTTCCCAAAATTTACGACCCTTTGTTGCAATGAGGCTGGTTCGACCGCCTTACTTGTAGATCAGATATTTCTCCCGCACTTTCCCAAACTTCTCCAGCCCCTCCTGCCACTCCTGCGCGATCCTACGAGGATCCTGCCCCGCCACCAGTGCGTCGAACACACTCTGATTCACCAGTAGTTCCGCCATACGCTCGATCTTGAAATCCAAGGCATACAGTTTGTGCAACGCAGCCGCCAACTCTATCCCCAATTCCGGCGCATCAAACCCGTTCCGATCGGTTAGTAGAATGTTCACTCCCGAACACGTCTGCCCGCTATAAACACTCGACGTCGGCGTGAACGACACCGGAACGAAGCGCACGCCCGCAATCCCGCGCGCGTTCAAATAAGCCGCAAACTCTTTGCTCTTGATCCACGGCGCACCCACCAGTTCAAACGGAGTGTCGGTCCCGCGCCCCACCGACACATTCGTGCCCTCAATCAGCGCCACCCCCGGATACAGCGCCGCCTCAGTCACGCTCCGCAAGTTCGGCGACGGATTCACCCACGCCAGCCCCGTCGAATCGAACCAGTCCCCGCGCTGCCATCCGTCCATCGGAACGACTGTCAGCTTGGCGTTGATTCCGCGTTCGGTGTTAAACATCTTCGCCAGTTCGCCCATGGTCATTCCATGCCGCACCGGCACAGTCCAGTAATTCGTAAAGCTCTCGCGCCCAGAATCGGCCACCGGACCCTGCACAAACGATCCCGTCACCGGATCCGGCCGGTCCAGCACGATCAGCTCAATGCCCGCCTTCGCCGCCGCCTCCAGAAAATATCCTAGCGTGGTCTCGTACGTATAGAACCGCACGCCTGCATCCTGAATGTCGAACACCACCGCATCGAGATTCTTCAGCACATCTGCAGACGGACGCCGCGCTGCGTCCGTCCCGCCATACACGCTGTACACCGGAACACCCGTCGCCGCGTCCTTCGAATTGTTGATGTCGGTGGTATCGAGCGTCCCGGTCACGCCGTGCTCCGGGCTGAAGATCGCGTCGAGCGACACGCCCGGCGCCTTCGCCAGCACATCAATCGTGCGCACACCCTGAGCATCGACCCCCGTCTGATTCGTCACCAGCCCGATGCGCTTCTTTGCATCAGGGGATGCACCCGCCACGTTCAGTACATCGAACCCATGCTCTTCGAGTACATCAATCCCATTCTTCACCGTCCCATTCCGCGCACTCATCCGCCGCGCCGCGCTGAACGCCTCGTTGTACCCGGTAATGCTCTTCCAGCGCCGCGCCTCTTGTTCCGACGGACTCAACGCCAGCGCCGCCGCCACTTCGGTCGCCACCTTCGACCGCAGTCCAATCGCATTTCCCTTCCCGTGCGGATGCACCGAATTCGTCAGCAAGATAATGTAAGTCTGCGTCGTCGGATCGATCCACATCGATGTCCCCGTAAACCCCGTGTGCCCGAACGACCCAACCGGCAGCAGGTCGCCGCGATTCGAAGAGAACGGAGAATCGATATCCCACCCGAACCCTCGCAGAACCGGCGCCGAAGGCGGCTGCTCCGGCGAAGTCATCTTCTCAACCGTGACCGCCGACAGGATTCCATCTCCACCATCGAGCAACATCTGCGCAAACTTTGCCAGATCGTCCGCCGTCGAGAACAGTCCCGCATGTCCCGCGACCCCGCCCATCCGCCGCGCCCTGGGATCGTGTACCACCGCGCGCAGCATGTGCTGGTTCTCGTCATATTCTGTGGGCGCAATCTTCGCCCGCCACGCCGCCGGAGGCACAAATCGCGTATGCGTCATTTTGAGCGGGGCAAAGATATGTCGCACCGTGTAGCCCTCGAGCGTCTCGCCCGACACCTTCTCGACCATCGCTCCCAGCACAATGAAATTCGTGTCGCTGTAGACGAATCCCGAACCGGGCGCCTGCTGCGGCGTCTCCGCAAACGCCAGCCGAAATGCGGACACCTTCGAATCGAACGCCGGCGTCAAATCGATATCCGGGGCCAACCCTGAGAAGTGCGTCAGCAACTGCCGCACGGTGATGTCCTCTTTGCCGTTCTGCGCAAAGTCCGGCAGATATTTCGCCACCGTATCATTCATCCGCACCTTGCCTTGCTCGACGAGTTGCATCACCGCGGTCGTAGTCGCAATCACTTTCGTCAGCGACGCCATGTCAAACACCGTGTCCACCGTCATGGGCTCGCGCTTCGGTTCCAGCGCCCGGTTCCCATACGCCTTGCGATACACCACCGCCCCGTCGTGTCCGACGACCAGGACGGCTCCGGGAATACTCCCATCCGCGATCGCCTGCTCGATGACGGAATCGACTCCCGCAAGACGGGTAAGGGCTGAAGAAGTCTTTGCCTCGGCCCGTGCGGGAGCGCACGCCAGCGCAAACGCCGCCACGAGTGCGCACGCAATTCTGGACAAATGCGAATGTGATTTCATGTTGAGGATGATCTCTTGACTCTACACAACTCCGCGGCACGGCTCAAGAAACTCAAGTCAGGTGTACCTTCGGCGGCATAGTCGGAAGCGGGGATCGCCGTGCTACGATTTTTCGGCGTGCACACCTCAGAACTGCCCGACTTCGACTCTTCCCTCTATCCCCGTACATATCGGGTTTCGCGCGGTTATTTTGCGTCCCTTGCGTTGCTGAGCGGACTTGTCGCCATCCCGGGCTGCGTCGGAATCTGGTACTTCGGAACCGGCCACGAAACGCACGGTCCCCGCGACGCCGCCATCATGGTCTCGGTATGTGGTTTATTTGTTCTCCTGGGAGCGTCCCTGGTCGCCGGCCTCCTGCGCTTCCAAGTCACGCTGGGCGCTGACTACATCGAGGTGCACGGGTTTTTCACATCCCGCCGGATGCCGCGAGCAGAGATCGCCGGCTTTCGCATTCTGCCCACCCAGTACATCGCGACCGTGGTGGTAGTGCCTCGCGATCCGCATCACAAGAAACTCAAGTTTTCACAAGTTCTCCGAACCGACGACGCCTTTGCTGCCTGGCTTCACACCATCCCCAACCTGGATGCCAAGGAACTGGACGAGTCCCGGGCACAACTCTCCGCCGATCCCGACCTGGGATTCATGCCCGATGAGCGGACAGATCGAATCAAGAATGCAGCCCAGTTTGCCAAAGCCGTCAACGCCATCGCTCTTGTAGCAGGCTTCTGGGCGTGGGTCTACCCGCGTCCTTATCTCCCGGTCATCGCTGCCTTGGTACTGCTGCCGCTGGTGGTGATCTTCGAATTCGTGCGCTCCAAGGGACTCTACGACCTTGAGGGCCGCCGCAATGAGGCTCGCCCCAACGTCGCCCTTGCCCTGATCCTTCCCGGACCAATTCTCGCCCTGCGCGCTCTTCGCGACCTCCATCTGCTGCACTGGCAGTCCGTGATTCCTGCCGCAGTCATTGTGGCCGCTGTCCTGGTTCTCATCGTTGCGCGGGCAGGTGAGGAGAAGCGCAAGACCGCGTTTTCATTCCTTCTCCTGTTCGCTGGCCTTTTCGCAACCTACGCCGGGTGCGTGATCGCTGACGCGGATGTCCTCCTCGACCGATCGTCGCCGGTGGCCTATCGGGCTGAGGTGTTGAGCGCGTCCGTTTCTCACGGAAAAACCACAACCTACTCCCTGCAGCTTGGCCCGTGGGGGCCCCGCCAAAATCCAGAGGATGTAGATGTCACGAGTTCGGTGTATAACAACGTCGCTCCCGGCGACTCGGTGTGCCTTCTCCTCTATCCGGGCACGCTGAGAATTCCTTGGTTCACGGTCTCTCCCTGCCGGTGAGAACTTTTCTTGACGCCTCCAGCAAGTGTGTGGTCCTGCCTTTACCCATCCCCGCGACTCTGCTATAACCCGCTCAGGTCAGAATTCCGTAACGAGCACGCACTCTGAATAGTCCGACTCTCACTCTCGTCCCCGCTTACGAAAATCAGGATGAAATCTTCTCATCCGCCTTCTCAATTCTGAATGACGCCATCGCGGCCCGCGCCTTCCCCGCAGCCTCGGTCGCAGTCACGCACGCGGACAAACTCGTGGCACTCAAGGCACTTGGCCGTTTCACCTACGAAGAACCGGGTGCCCCACCCTTCTCGCGCAGTTTGCGGGGGGAGCCTGCCCTGAGCGAGCGCAGCGAGTCGAAGGGAGGGGATTTTGATCTGGATGTAAGCACCGCGACTCTCTTCGACCTGGCCTCCGTCACCAAAGCCGTCGCCACCACCACCATGGCGATGTTCCTCTACGAGCGCGGCCTCCTCGAACTCGAGGCCCCCGTAATCGGCGCCATCCCTAAATTCATGGCCGACTCCTGCGGCGAACTCGACTCCCGCCGCCGCGACGTCACTTTCCGCATGCTCCTCGCCCACTCCTCGGGCTTGCCCGCCTATGAGAAGTTGTTCCTCAAGCAGCACTCCCGCGACGACCTGCTGCGGGCCGCCTTCACCACTTCCCTTTCGACCGATCCCGGAACGCACGCCGAGTACAGCGACATCGGATTCATTGTGCTGGGCGCCGCCCTCGAACGCATCGCCGGAGAATCGCTCGCTGTCTTCTGCCAACGCGAGATCTTCGGCCCGTTGGGGATGATCAACACAACATTCAAGCCCCCGACAGATTCGCGCTCCAAAATCCCGCCCACTGCAGACGAACGCGCAGAAGACGAATGTGGCGCGGGCGCCCCCGCCCGCGCAGAGCCAGAAGTAAAAAGTCTGCCGGGCGCAGGCGCAACGACCCGCAGCACTTTCCGAAAGAGAATTATCCAAGGCGAAGTTCAGGATGAAAACGCGAGCGTCCTGGGCGGCGTCGCAGGACACGCGGGCCTGTTCTCCACCGCGGAAGACATGGCCCGCTTCGCTCACGCCATGCTGAACGGCGGGCGCCTCATCCTTCGCCCCGAAACCATCACGCTTTTCACCCGCCGCGAGTCCGCGCCGCCCGGCACATCCCGCGCCCTCGGCTGGGACACTCCCTCCGCCCCCTCGCAATCCGGAAAGCACTTTGGCCCCCGCTCTTTCGGTCACCTCGGCTACACCGGCACGTCTTTGTGGATCGATCCCGACCGCCATCTTTCGATCACGCTACTCACAAACCGCACCTGGCCCGACTGCACGAATCAGGCGATCCGGCAGGTCCGCCCAAAATTCCACGACGCCGTGGTCGAAGCTCTGAACAAAACAACCTGATAATGACTCATTCGGCGCCCTACGACCTCACCTCGTCACTGCCGGGTTCAAGCTGCCTAGGTAATAGAATGATCTGCTCTCCCCATACCCCGAAAGGCGCACGACTTGACCCGAACCCGCAAAGTGAAATCCGACCTTCGCCGTCTTCCTACCGAACAAATTCTTCCCGCAGCCACCGACCTCGACCGCATGTCGTCGCTCGAAATCGTTCGCCTCATCAACCGCGAAGATGCAACCGTGGCTGCCGCGGTCGGAGGCGCTCTTCCGCAAATCGCCCGCGCTATCGACGTCATCGTCGCCGAACTCCGCGAGGGCGGACGCCTCATCTACGTGGGCGCCGGAACCAGCGGCCGTCTTGGTGCCCTCGACGCTTCCGAGATCCCGCCCACGTTCAACACCGATCCGCGCACCGTGCAATACATCATGGCGGGAGGAGCAAAGGCCCTCGCCTCCTCCACCGAAGCCAGCGAAGACGACACCGCGCCGGCGATCGCCGAAATGAAGAAGCGGAAACCGGGTAAACACGATATCGTCCTCGGCATCGCCACCAGCGGACGCACCCCGTTCACCATCGCTGCCGTCGAATACGCCCGCACCCGTGGGGCTCGCACCATCGCCCTGACCTGTAACCGAGACTCTCCGCTGGAGCGCGCTTCCGATTTCGCTATCGTCACCGAGGTCGGCGCTGAAGTCTTGGCCGGATCCTCCCGCATGAAGGCGGGCACCGCCCACAAAATGGTCCTGAATATGATCTCTACCGGAGCCATGACTCGCCTGGGATACGTCTACGGCAACCTCATGGTCAACGTCTGGACCAAGAACGAAAAACTAGTCCAGCGCGCGATCCGCATCCTGGAACAGGCGACTGGAGCCGATCACGGAGCCGCCAGCCACGCGCTCGAGGCCAGCGGCAATCGAACCCCAGTCGCGGTCGTGATGCTGGCCGCAAGCGTAGGCCGATCACAAGCCGTCGCCGCTCTGAAAAAATCAAAAGGCCACGTCCGCCACGCGATCGCACTGGCAGAAACCTAGAGGGTGCCCCATCCTAACGTCGCGCCTTTTGCGACGTTAGGGTGGGGGCTTTGACTTCTCTCAATCGCGAAGGCCCCGTCCCATCGTTCCGTCGCAGTCAACATTCTCCAACTCCCCGCCCGATACAATATCCCTGCAAGGACTCATTCATGGACAAGTTCGTAATCCGCGGCGGAGAGCCGCTGCTCGGCACCGTCCGCGTCAGCGGCGCAAAGAATGCCGCTCTACCCTGCATGGCCGCCGCTCTGCTCACCGACCAGCCCGTCATCCTCGAGAATGTTCCGCAGGTACGCGACATTCAGACCACGCGCAATCTTCTCGCCGCCATGGGCGCCGAGGTCGAGCTCGGCTACGGACGCGCGCAACACCGCACCACGATCCACTGCGCTAAACTCAACGCCCCCGAAGCCTCCTACGAACTCGTCAAGACTATGCGCGCTTCCACGCTGGTCCTCGGCCCGCTCGTAGCCCGCTGCGGCCACGCGCGCGTTTCTCTTCCCGGCGGCTGCGCCATCGGCGCTCGCCCCATCGACCTTCACATCAAGGGACTCGAAAGTCTCGGCGCCAGGATTACGCAGGAGCACGGCTACGTCGAAGCCAGCGCCGACCGGCTCAAAGGCGCGGAATTTGTTTTCGACAAAATCACGGTCACCGGCACCGAAGACCTGCTCATGGCCGCGACTCTAGCCGAGGGTGAGACCATTCTGCAGAATTGCGCGCGCGAACCCGAAGTCGCCGACCTCGCCGACCTGCTGAACAAAATGGGAGCGAAGATCGAAGGCGCAGGTACACCCACCATCCGCGTTAAAGGTGTCAGTAAGCTGAAGGGCGCCAAGCACCGCATCATCCCCGACCGCATCGAAGCCGGCACCTTCATCATTGCCGGCGCGATGACCGGAGGCGACCTCAACATCGCGGGATGCGATCCCTCACATCTGGGCGCGCTCCTCAGCAAGCTTCACGAAGCCGGTGTCAAAACTAAAGCCACGGCCGACTCCGTCCGCGTAATGGGCGACAATCCGTTCACCGCCGCCGACATGTCGACCGAAGAGTATCCGGGATTCCCTACCGACTGCCAGGCCCAATTCATGGCGCTGACCACTCAGGCCGAGGGCACGTCGATCATCACCGAAAATATTTTCGAGAACCGCTTCATGCACGCCCAGGAACTGGTGCGCATGGGCGCCAATATTAAGATCGAAGGACGCCGCGCCGTGGTCCGCGGCAAGACTCCCCTGAGCGCCGCAGCGGTGCTGGCCAGCGACCTCCGCGCGTCCGCGTCTCTCGTACTCGCAGCGTTGGTCGCAGATGGTGAAACGATCATCGACCGCGTCTACCACATCGACCGCGGCTACGAGCACATCGAAGAGAAGCTAAAGGGAGTCGGCGCGCAAATCCGCCGCATCGGAGAGATGTTCCCCAAGAAGGCAGCCGCCGTAAAGTGATTCGTGATCAATGTGGCGCGGGCGCCCCCGCCCGCGTACGACGTCAACGAGAGTTAATAGAGATGGTACGACCGTTGACCACAGGGCAAAATCGAACATCGTGCGCACCCAAAAGCCAAGTCTGCGAATCACAAGATGCCTGCGAACCCCCTGCGAGCAGCCGATACCGTTTGAGGCGGAGTGCACTGCTTGCCGTAGCGCCCAGTTCAAAATCAAATACGACAAGCGATCCGAGTTGAGCTGGTCCTACCCGCCATATGGCCCTCCGGATCGCGACCGATACCTGAGCATATTGCAGCGCGAAGGTGACGAGCACCTAAAAACTGTGCACCCCGATGAATACGCAGAGACTCAAGAGGCCCCCTCGTCCAGCAAATGAGCGCTATGGCGATGTTTCAGCAACTAGACTCCAGATGACTCGCCATATTACCTCAGTCACCTACCTCTTCGCTGTTGCCTCGGTACGATAAAGAACGAGGTTTGCGTACACATTGAATATGCTGAGCGGGAAAGGAAGAACAAGCATGAGTTCAAGAACTTTTGTCCGCGCTGCGGTTTTTGTTCTTTGCTTGATATGTGTGGTTGGGGCAGTGGCACAGGTGCAGCCTACTTGTGATTCCTTACTCAACTCGAAGTCAGCTGTGCAGGCAAATGCTAACTCTGGCGATGCTTACGTGCAATTCTGCCTTGGCCTTGTGTATGAGGCCGGTCAAATTGTGCCGCGCGACTACTCCAAGGCAATGGCATGGTATCGCAAGGCGGCGCTACAAGGGGAGAAATATGCCCAATACAACCTTGGCTCCATGTACAACAACGGTGAAGGTGTAACGCAGGACTACGCGCAAGCGGCGGCGTGGTTTCTCAAGTCAGCACAACAAGGGCTTACTCAAGCCCAATTCACACTTGGTCGCATGTACTACAACGGAAAGGGCATGCCTCAGGACTACGCGCAGGCATTGGTCTGGTATCAAAAGGCGGCGGAACAGGGAGATGCATTATCGCAACTCAATCTTGGCACAATGTACGCTGAGGGTCAGGGCGGGCCACCAGACTATGCGCAGGCCCTGTCGTGGTTTCGTAAGGCGGCGGAACAGGGTTCTCCTGATGCCAAATTCAGCCTGGGCCTCATGTACCACAAGGGTCAAGGGGTGCCCCAGGACTATGCTCAGGCAACGGCGTGGTATCAAAAGGCGGCGGAGCAAGGAAATTATCAGGCACAATGCAACCTTGGCTTTATGTACGACAACGGTCTCGGTGTGACGCAAAACTACGCAGAGGCCTATTACTGGTTCGCCATTGCGGCTCAGGGCGAGACTGAGGGTGGGAAACAAGAGCAGATAATCAAACTACGTGACGCCGCTGCTTCTCACCTAACGCCTGCGGTTTTACTTCGTGAGCAGAAGCGAGTGAGTGAGTGGTCTGAGGGTGGGGATTGAAGAGTTCCACAGTAGCCCAGATTGAGTATAGCTGGGAGCGTCTTCCAAATTACGAATGGGCCAGCCGGGTGGCCCACATTTTTCTGGCCGTAAAAACAAGGCGGGGGTGCCCACCCACTCAATCCCGGCCTCGGTTTTGCCTGACTATCTCTCCGCCCGCAGACTTTTAGGTAGAATTTTCCCCAGTTCCACGGAGCGCCGCCGGGCAAGGAGAACGCCAGAAAGACGAATCCCCATGTCGCAAGTTTGAGCCATGCTTACAGTTATGACACCGCCAGCGGTATGACAGTTCCTCAACTGTCGCTAACGGGATTTTACACGCATTGACTCACAACCTGCGTTCCTCACATACCATTGCATAGGCAAGCCCCTAGCAACTCCTACCCCCGCGTCAACTCCTCAATCAACATCCGGTGCTGCGGATACCGCACCACCAATTCCGCCCGTTTCCCCATCTCAAAGTCCTCAAAATCAAATCCGGGCGCCACCGTGCATCCCACCACCGCAAGCGATTTCCAATCAGCCACGTGCGAAGCGAACCAGCATCCCGCCGGCACGATAGCCTGCGGAACTTCTCCCGCGCCCAGATCCCGGCCCAACCGAATTGAAGAGTATTTTCCCGCCAGATCGATCACATGCACCAAGAGCGGCTCCCCGGCGTAGAAATGCCAAACTTCATCCGACCGCAGCCGGTGAAACGCCGAGAAGTTCTTCCCTTCCAGCAGACAGTAGATCGCGGTCGACGCCGACCGCGCTCCCGTAAATTCCGCCGGCAGCGCTTCGCGCGTGATGACAACCTCCGACCGGTACGTCTGCCGAAAATACCCGCCCTCGGGATGCGGTTCCAGCTGCAGCCTGTCGATCCAGTACCTGGCGTCTTTCTCCAACTTTTCCTCCGCTCCCGCGAAACGTTTGCACTTCCCCCCACACTATCCCGGTTAGAGGATCTGATACATGTCCATCCGCATTCATCAATATTGCCTCAAGTTCAAGGGGGAAACTTACTGCACGGAACCGCCCGCCTTTACCCACTTGCCAACCGCCGCCTGAAACGCGAGTGGAATCCCACCTGTCAGGTCTACCAGCCTCGTCGCGGGAAGCCCCATCCTTGCATCCTCTGCAAGGATGGGGAGCATTCTCTTCGGATTATGACCTTACTTCCTCGTCAACAGTCCCAGCGCCGGCAGAATCATCATCACCACAAAAATGGTGCCAAGAGTCCAGTTGAGCCACTTTTTCTCCGGACGATTCACCCAGTAGCACAGAATCACCGAGAACAACAGCGCCTGCGGTACCACTTCCAGCCATCCCATCATCTGCCCCAGAGGCGCCAACGTCGTGTAGATCATGCCTTCAATCGAGCCCGGCGCCGGACCAAATGTGCTCAGAATTCCGAGCGCCACCAGCAACCACCACATCACCAGCCACCCGCGTTTCGTGCCAAACAAAATCCGCCGCAGCGGATAGAACGCGAGCGCAAACACCAATCCCCGCAACGGCTGAAACAGAGGCCCCGCCATTAGCCACGGATCGTTCAGTTGCCGCATCCAGCAAGCCATCTCCGGACGCGCAAACGCCTCCTTATAATGCATCGTAGTCGCCGCCAAAACTCCCATAAAGAAGTAAGTTGTTGTGTGGGCGACCGCAGTCTTGACGAACAAACTTGCGAATCCAGGAACTTCACCGAGTGCATGACCATCGATTGCTTGTTGACTCATGAAAAGTGCTCCATTCGAAAGAATCATTGGCGACGGAGAATCCGCGCCACGCAGGAACGAACCTATCCATGCCGAGCCCCCGACGCAAGGACTGGAATCACTGCTGTTCGCAGGAGAGCCACACTGGATCCCGAGTTCTCATTGACGTTCGCCTTTGTATCGTCATAACATCCTCCTCCGAGTCCAAGCCGCGCAACGTGAACGACGAAACCATTTCGCATTATCGAATCTCCGAGAAGCTCGGCAGAGGAGGAATGGGAGTCGTGTACAAGGCCGAAGACACGCGCCTCCATCGCTTCGTAGCGCTGAAGTTTCTTCCCGGCGAACTGGCGCGCGACGAGCAAGCCCTGGCACGCTTTCGCCGAGAGGCCCAGGCAGCCTCGGCTCTGAACCACCCGAGTATTTGCACGATTTACGACATCGGCGAAGACCAGGGACGGGCATTCATCGCCATGGAGTTCTTGGAGGGCGTCCCTCTGAACCACCTCATCGGCGGCCGCCCTCTTGCGAGCGAACAGCTACTCCCTCTGGCTGTAGAAATCGCGGATGCTCTCGACGCAGCCCACTCCGGCGGAATCATTCACCGCGACATCAAGCCGGCGAATATCTTCGTGACCAAGCGCGGTCATGCAAAAATCCTCGACTTCGGTCTCGCCAAAGTTGAGGGGCCCTCCAACTCTACTTCCGGAGTCTCCGACGCCACGCAAGACGACTTTCAGCTCACGCGGCCCGGCACGGCCATGGGTACCGTAGCCTACATGTCGCCGGAACAGGCGCTGGGCAAGCCTCTCGATGCGCGCACCGACCTCTTCTCCCTCGGCATTGTGCTCTACGAAATGGCGGCCGGAAAACAGGCTTTCACAGGGATCACATCAGCCGCTGTCTTCGACGCGATCCTGCATGCCAATCCCACACCTGTCGGAGAGCTGAACCGCGCCGCTCCGACAGGGCTGGATCTCGTCATCAACAAATTGCTGGAGAAAGATCCCGATCTGCGATACCAAACCGCGGCCGACTTGCGGGCCGATCTCAAGCGACTGCACCGCGACACTACCGCGCCTCACACTCTAGCGAACAGGGCCGCCATGCCGCTGACCGCGGCCGCGGATCCAACAAGATTTCTCCGATGGGCGCTGATCTTGGCACTGCTCGCGCTTGCTGCCATCGGCGGCTGGTATGGCGTCGCTCGAACCAAATATCCTGGCGCCTCTCCCGTGGCAGCTCAATCCAATCTTGCTCCGGCGAGCGTGGCTCCCGCGCCCGCATCTCCCCCCGTTCCCCCCGCTGGCGCGCAAGGAACGCCCGCAACGTCTCAGCCGAATCCGCTCTCGCCGACTTCAGGGGACAACAGCGTATCGCTTCCTCCCGCTGCTCCCGCCGTCAAATCATCTGCAAAAACAGCCGCAGTCGCGAAGCTCCGTGAAACGCCTACTCCGAAACAAACGGCCGATCCAACAAAGACCTCCACCTCCTCCGCACCGGCCTCCACGCCTGGAACCTCCACAACCACTGCCGCCACGACTACCCCGACCCGGTGGCCGTGCGAGCAAATCGGCACCGCCTGCGAAAAAGCCGGATTCGTTCGCGGAAATGCCCTCCAGGGCAATGGCTTTTCGGCCGACTGCATTGTTCCCATCATGAAAGGCACTCCGCAGCGCAAAAAAGCCAGCATCCCCTTGCCGCAAGTCGATCCCCAGATCGTCGCCGCCTGCCGCGAAAAGAATCCGAACTTCGGCTCTCCCAGGGGAAATGGCAAAGGGACGAAAGGCCCCTCCGAAGAATCAGCCTCGCCGCCCCAGCAGTAACCGCCCTATATCCCTGTGACAAGCCGTCGATCCGCACCAGCCCCGCAAACCCGAGCCTGTCTCCCGTGCTATGCTCTCAGCGTACCTCGCGGGCCCCGCGCGCCTGCCATTCTCCGGCGGCGCCACCAACAATGAGGCGGCCCTACCTGCGTTCCCCTCGCAAGGAGCGTGGATGGAGGCGTTGCGAACACACAGTCTTGGTGTGCGTCGCGCCTCCCATGCAGGCCACGCCCACCCTCACACAAGTAAGAGGAGACCACTATGAAATTCCAGAAGCTCACGCCCAATCTCGTCGTCCGCGATGTCGCTGCCGCCATGGAGTTCTACCGCTCCGTGCTTGGTTTCCAGCCTGCGATCACCGTCCCCGAGCAGCCACCCTTCGTCTTCGGATCGGTCACCGCCGGTGGCGTAGAAATATTTTTCAACGACCAGAAAGCCGTGGCCGCGGACTATCCCGAGCTGGGAGCCAAGCCCATCGGCGGAAGCCTCACCCTGTTCATCGAGGTGCAAGGCATCGAAGAAGTGCTGGCTGCTGTGAAGAAGACCGGAGCGAAGATCACCATACCCCTGAAACAACAGTTCTACGGAATGCGCGAATTTGCCTTCGAGGATCCCGAGGGCTGGGTCATCACGATTGCAGAAAAAGTCACCTAGATAACAAGCCTAGCAGGCTGCGCAAGAACTCAATTTGGAACGGATTTGGGAAGGGCACGAGTTCCACTCGTGCCGTTAAGTCGTTCCAAATGTGTCAGCGCTTCAGCGCCTGAGGGACCGTCAGGGGGCTCACGGCGAGCCTCTCCGCAGCCTGCTGACAGCACAAAACCAAAAGGCACCGAAGATCACGGAGCGGTTTGCCCGGTGTCCTCGGTGCCTCTTCTGGCAAAATCGACAAAACTTACTTCACTTGGATTTTCGTGCCGCTGTCGTCCAGCTTGCCCTGCACCCGGACGCGCTTGCCTTCGAACTTCTTCACGTCGTCCTGGTGATCGATGTCATAGGTCTTGCCGGAATCGGTTTTCAACACATACTTGTCGCCGGACTTCTCGACCGTTCCCGAGAAAACCTGGCTGTCACCAGCGCTGGGCGCTGCCGCGGTCGGAGTGCTGTCCTTCGGTGCCGACGGCGCTGCCGCATCCGGAGCCTGCGCATTGGGCGTCGGCTGCGCTGCCGGCGGGTTATCCGGCGTCGGCGCAGGCTGCGTCTGCGGTGTCTGCTGCGTGGGCGGAGTGTCCGGCGTGGGTGCAGGTTGTGTCGTCTGCTGGTCCGTGGGCGTCGACGGAGTCGTTTGCGCCTTCGCCGCGCTGCCCCAGGAGATCAGGCCGAGGACGACTGCCAATGTGGCGAGAAACGAGAGAGAACGAATCTTGGTTTTCACTAAATCCTCCAGGAGCCAAACGGCTCTCCTGGATGAATAGCAAGCGCCCTGCCATCTCATCGCAAATGTTTTCACCCGGATCGCGTCCGCGTTGCATCTGCAAGCTTTAGCCGCAATAGTCAGGAGTGCCGGGCGCGCTTGTCAGCAATGTTTTCTCGACAGCTACAGGAGAGTCTGTAGACAAATCGATGTGATTCGCCCCCGCTCACCCACTTCGCTGAGCATAGTTTTCGTCGCATCGAGCAAGAAATGCGTGCGAAGTTCCCCGGATTCATTGCAGCTTCGCGACTCCGCCTCCGCTTGCCCCAGGATACAAATGTCGGAGTCACCATCTGAGACCATCGGACGAGAAGGCGTCATCCCGAACGGAGCCGCTCTTCAGGCGGAGTGAGGGATCTCGCGTGCCCAAGGAACAGCCTGGTCAAACTGACCACAGCAGGCTCCGAAAGGCCTACTTCGCCGCGCCAATCGTATCGACGATCTGCTTCGCCACTGCCTCTCCCGCAGGATCCTTGAAACTCACTTGCGCGGCGCACACACCGCCGGGGACCGCCACCGCCACATACCAATTGGTCCCGGGAAGATCGCTGGCGTTCGCCAGATGCTTGTACGAATACCAGTATCGCTTGCCGTTATCTTCAATCGTCTTATCCGGTGGCATCATTTGCTGAACCATCGGCTTAATATTCGCCAGCGATTGCTCGTTGCCATGAACCACCACGTTGCTCTTCTTGTCGGCAGAAGTCGCCGTGCCGACCAGCAGCGTGTCCGCCGTCCAGTCCGCTGGAACGGCATACTGACACGTTTTCTTCCTGTCAGTGACTACCTTCCATCCCGAAGGCACCGCCGCAAGCACAATGGTTGACGCCGCCAGCAGGACCGCCACCCCAATCTTCTTCATTCGATATTCTCCCCAAGCTTCCAATTTCACCCCAGCAGAAAATCTGCCCGAGAACTTATATCACGACATCTCGGGGCAAACAAAAGGGACCGCGTCTGTGCGGTCCCTTCTTGGTTAATCCTTGATTCGTAAATATCCGTGGCAAGAAGTCTAGTGCCGCCCTCCGCCACCGCCGCCGTGGCGTCCACCACCGCCACCGCCGCCTCCCGGACGTCCACCGCGCCCGCGACCCCGTCCACCACCGCCACCAGGACGCCCGCCGCGACCACGATCACCACCGCGATCACCGCTGCGCGGAGGACGATCTCCTCCACCACCCGCACTCACGTGAGGCGGGCCATCGCGATTGAAGTTCGGCTCGGAGTCCGGCTCATCCGGAAAATCTCCGCCGCCCTCGATCACGAGCGAGCCGGTCAACGCTGGCTGCGCCTCAGCCGCCGGAGCCATAGCGGCATCCGGAGGAGGCGCTTCCCCACCACCCATCTTCGCGCGCTGCTCTTTCAGAATCGCCTTGCGCGACAGCCGGATGCGGTTGCCTTCCACCGCCAGCACTTTCACCAGTACCTGATCGCCTTCCTTCAGTTCGTCGCGCACATCCGCAATGCGATGCTCCGCTACTTCGCTGATGTGCAGCAGCCCGTCGGTACCCGGAAGAATCTCGACGAACGCGCCGAAATCCGCCAGCCGTGTGACCTTGCCCAGGTACGTCTTCCCTACCTCGGCCGTCGCTGTGATGTCGCCGATAATCTGCAGCGCCTTCGCCGCCGACGCCTGATCGCTCGATGCCACCTTCACCAGCCCGGAATCTTCCACGTCGATCTTCACTCCGGTCTGCTCCACGATGCTGCGAATCATCTTGCCGCCCGGCCCAATCAGGTCGCGAATCTTGTCGACCGGGATCTGCACCGTGTAGAAGCGCGGCGCGTAGTCGGAAATCTTCTCGCGCCCGGTGGTGATGACTTCTTCCATCTTGCCGAGAATGTGCATCCGTCCACGCTGTGCCTGTGCCAGCGCTTCGCGCATGATCTGCGCCGTGATGCCGGCAACCTTAATATCCATCTGCAGCGCCGTAATGCCTTCCTTCGTGCCGGCAACTTTGAAGTCCATGTCGCCGTAGTGATCTTCCGCGCCCGCAATGTCGGTCAGGATGGCGTAGTCATCGCCTTCCTTCACCAGTCCCATCGCCACTCCGGCCACCGGAGCCTTCAACGGAACGCCCGCATCCATCAGCGCAATCGACGCGCCGCAGATGGTCGCCATTGACGAGGACCCGTTCGACTCCAGAATGTCAGAAACCACGCGCATCGCATAGGGCCACTTCTCTTCCGTCGGAAGCACGGCCGAAACCGCCCGCTCCGCCAGCGCCCCGTGCCCAATCTCGCGCCGCCCCGCCCCACGCATAAATCCCACTTCTCCAACCGAAAACGGCGGAAAATTATAGTGGAGCATGAAGCGTTTCTTGGATTCGCCTTCGAATCCTTCCAGGCGCTGCATGTCGTCGCTGGTGCCGAGTGTGGCAGTGACCAGTGCTTGGGTTTCGCCGCGGGTGAAGATCGAGCTGCCGTGGGTTCTCGGCAGGACTCCCGCTTCGATCCAGATTTCGCGGACTTCGTCGAAGGCGCGGGCATCCGGACGGCGCTTCTGCTTGATCACCTGGTCGCGGAAGATGCGCTCGCGCAGGGTCTCGTAATACTGCGAGAGTTTCTTCTTGGCGACCTCGTCTTCCTTTTCGCTTCCCGTTGTCGGCAGCTCGGCGGCCAGGCGCTTCTTGATTTCCTTGACCAGCGTGTAGCTTTCCGCCTTGGGATGCTTCTTGGTATCGAGCGCGTCCGCCACTTCGGCGCCGACGCGCTTCTGCAGATCGTTGTAGTACGTGTCATCGAACACGGGCGGCTCGACTTTGCGCTTCGGCTTGCCGACTTTGTCGCGCAACTCGCTGATCGCCTTGCAGATCTTCTTGATCTCGGTGTGTCCGAACTCGATCGCGTCGACGACCGTCTCTTCTTTCACTTCCTTCGCGCCCGACTCGATCATCACGATGCCGTCGGCCGTTCCGACGACCATGATGTTGACCAGGCCTCCGCGCATCTCGTCATACGTGGGATTCACGATGAACTGTCCGTCGACCAGGCCGACGCGCACGGCGCCGATGGGACCGAGGAACGGAATGTCGGAAAGCGTCAGCGCACACGAGGCGCCGTTGATGCCCAGAACGTCGGGATCATTATTGCTGTCAGCGGAGAGCACGAACGCAATGATCTGGGTCTCGCACTTGAATCCCTCGGCGAACATGGGACGCACCGGCCGGTCGATCTGGCGGCTGGTGAGCACTTCGCGCTCACTCATGCGGCCTTCGCGCTTGATGAAGCCTCCGGGGAAACGTCCGCCGGCATAGGTGTATTCGCGGTAATCAACGGTGAGGGGAAAGAAATCGATGCCTTCGCGCGGATCGGCGTTGGCGGTGGCGGCTGGCGAGCACAACGTTTTCGCCGAGGCGGACCACAGCCGCGCCTCCGGCCTGCTTGGCGAGCTTTCCAGTTTCAAATGAGATTTCTTTGCCGCCGGAGAGATGGACTGTAACGCTAGTTGCTTCTGGTTTCATAATGATTCATTCCTTTGAGTTGAGACAGGCAGCCATGAGATAGGCTGCAGCACCCCTCCGCAGACGCGCGGAAGGGCCGGGGCACCGAAGAGGTGCCGGGTTGAGGCGAGGGATCAGCGCTTGAAAAACGCACGTGTGGAGAATTCCTCGATGCTGGACCGTCTCCCCAGAGACGGATTCTCAGAAATAGCCCGATTCGGGTGCCCCATGTCTCGCGCGCTCTTGGCGCGAGAAGTGGGGATTTTCCGGGCCAAGCAATTACTTGCGGATGCCGAGTTTCGTAATGACGGTCTTGTAGCGCTCGGAATCGTATTTCTTCAGGTAGTCGAGCAAGCTACGCCGCTTGCTGACCAGCATGAGAAGGCCGCGGCGCGAGCCGTGGTCTTTCTGGTGCGTCTTGAAGTGCTCCGTCAATTGGCCAATGCGTTCACTAAGCAACGCGATCTGGACTTCGGGACTGCCGGTATCGCTGGGATGCGTGCCGTATTGGTCGATGAGGGATTTCTTGTGCTCTCTGGCTAACACTTGCCTGGTGCACTCCTGTCTTCTTGGTTTCGATTTATCTTTGTGACGTTATTGAGGATATCACGCGGGGTTAGGGACCGTAAAGCAAAGCTGGGTGGCCCGGGCCCCCCGGGTTCTCTATCGCTTCCCTGCTTTCGTGGTCGTGTTTAACTCTGGAGGGTGCCCCGTTCAAGCTCCGCTTGAGCGGGGATTTTGACCTCAATGTTCATTCGTCACAGACATTCACAACCTTGTGCAGATAGTCTTCCCTCATGCCCTGGTCGCTGAAACGCTTTCAGCAAACCCGCCAGAACCATTTCCTCACTTTCAGCTGCTACCACCGACAGCCAAAGTTCTTAAGCTCGGAAGCCTGCACAATCTTCGTCTCCGCATTGGAACGGGTCCGTAAATCCTACGGGCTCTGCGTGTACGGATACGTCATTATGCCGGAGCACGTGCATCTACTCGTGAACGAGCCCGAGCGCAGCACGCTTGCCCAAGCATTGAAATCCTTGAAGCAAGGGGTGGCATGCCGCCTCGCCTTGCGAGCCGAGGAACCATTCTGGCAAGAGCGCTACTACGACTTCAATGTCTGGAGTGAACGCAAGTTTAGAGAGAAGCTGCCCTATCTTCACCGCAATCCGGTGAAGCGCGGACTCGTGGCTAAACCTGAGGACTGGCCCTGGAACAACTTCCTCATTACGCCACCGGCGAAACGAGCCTGGTCGAGATTGAATCCCAGTGGACAGCTCGCACTCGCGAGCGTGCGGGAATATTCCTGACCGCGACCGTGCAGGCGCCTTCAGAAAAGCCCCGCTCAAGCCGAGCTTGAACGGGGCACCCTCCAGAGTAAATCACGACCATCAGAGCAAGGAAGCTGCAAGGGACCCGAGAAAAGACACGATTGTCCGGGCCACCCTCCCTCCATCGATTCCATATCCAGAGGGTGCCCCATCCTAACGTCGCGCCTTTTGCGACGTTTGGGGTGGGGATTTTGACTCTTGTAGGCGACCACGAATTCCCGCCCACCTAACTTGGACGGCGCACCCTGAGGAGCGGAAGCAGGCCGCACTATGGTTTTCGAGATACCATTTGAGGGGACTCCTTGAAACACGATGCCGCCGAAGTTCAGCACCTACTTTTCGTTCTCCGAATTCAACGGGGGCACGCGTGCGACCTTTGACCAGTTTCGCGCTGAGCTGTCGCAATTTAATGGTCCTGCAGTCGTCTACGTCTGCGGCGTGATGAACTCTGTTGTAACCGACTGGCAGGGACACTACCGCGCCGAGGCCCATGAAGAGCTAGTGAGAAACTCCTTTGCTCCGCAGTTCGCCGAGCGGATCATTTCCGAGGGGAAGAACCCGGAGAATCATCGTGGTGTTTACCACCGGCGGCAGCTTTTGTTCGTCTCCAAGGAGGCAATTCTCATTTGCCCGGAAACCGGCGGTAAGGATCCCAGGATCCCTCCTTACGGCGGTGAGATGGGGCGGGTACTGCTGATGGCAAACGACCTCTTGCCCAAAGGCTTGACACACTCCGGACCGACGCCGTTCACACCGGATCAGATGATCAACGTGATGTCGGAGTTCATTCCGATAGGAGAGGCAAGCGGCGCTTTCAAGGCGATAAACAAAATCGTGAGGAGTCGTCTAATGGTTGACCGGTTCTTCCCGAAAGCTGGCACTGAGATCCGGAGGACCTTCGAGGAAACAACAGGAGTCACCCTCGATGAATATTTTGCGCTGTGCCTCGCAACGCTGTGTCGATACTCTGACCTCGACCTCAAGAAGTATCAGGCGGACCCTGGGAGTTTCGTCCTCTCTGAAGGATGGTACAGAACCACCCCTGTTTCTCCTGCGGTCCTAGCCAGCTTCCTCGCTGAAATCTCGGCGACGAGGGAAGACTTCACCCAGTCGCTCAGCCAGCGAAAGGACGCCGCAAGCGACTTCACCTGCTTCAGAAGCAAGCCCATATTCCGGGAGAACCAAGACTACTTCCTCATCGATTCCCTCTACCTAGCAGAAAAGGGCGAAAGCGGGGTCTTTTGGAGCATTAACGAGGCTCTCCCGAAGACAGCACGGCTACGCTTCCATCAAGACTGGGGACTGGCGTTCGAGGCTTACGTGAACTGGCTGATCGCCGAGTCCGCCGACGAATTACTGAACCACATTTATCCGAACCCAGAATTTTGCGACACCGGCGAAGAGGTCTCTGACGCTCTCATCGTGTGCGGAGATTCGCTGCTTTTTGTAGAGGCAAAGGGCTCAACCTTCACGGCGGATGCGAAGTACGGAACAGACCCTGCTAAGCTGCGCGATGAAATCGAGACCAAATTAGTCCAAGATCGAGAGTCCGGAAAGGGCATAGGCCAACTGGCGGCTAGGATTGCAGAGGTATTCGACCGCAAGCGTCCACGTGCGATTCAGGGACTGGACACCTCCAAAATTAGCAAAGTGTTCCCGGTCCTTGTGACGCGCGACGATATCGGCGCGGCTTTAGTGATAAACGCATACTTGTTGTCGAGATTCCGAGACCTGTTCAATCGCAAGTCGGTATCGGTGACGGTGACGCCGCCCCACGTTCTCTCCGCTCAAGATCTCGAAATGTTATGCGGGTACTTCCGAGAGGCAAGCTTCGCAGACTTGCTCGATGAGCGATATAGAAATGACAGACGTATGCTTTCAAGCTTTTGGCTGGTCGACAACGCCATTATCGATCGTATTGGCGGGCGCGAATGCAAGCCTTTCGCGGATGCAACGCACGCCCATTTCCAGACTGTAGCGAAGACCCTTTTCTCGGGCGACGAAATTGGGATCCCTAGTCCCTAGAGCCGGGTGCCCCATCCTTTCGCGCTCTTTGTGTCTAGTCCCGCGACATCCTTTACAAAACGTCCCGGGACAATGCGTAAAGGATGTCATGGGACTAGACAAAAGAGCGCAAAGAGCCTGCCCTGAGAGCAGTCGAAGGGATGGGCCAACCACGAACCCTCCGCCCCTGTAACACGTTTTCCACAGCCTTCCACAGCAAGAATCTCAATGGTAATTATCCCTTGACAACAAGTAGAACATATGGCATAGTTCTTGCATGAACCGCCGACAGACCATTCCCAAGGAACTCCGCTACACCTTCAACGACTTCAACCGCGACTTTCCGACCGACGATTCCTGTCTTGAGCAGGTCAAAGAACAGCGCTTTCCCGGCGGCATGGCTGTTTGTCGCAAGTGCGAAGGTCCACGCAAGCACTATCGCGTCAAGGGCCGCACGGCCTACGCGTGCGACCATTGCGGGAATCATGTTTACCCGCTGGCCGGGACGATTTTCGAGAAGTCGAGCACCCCGCTACGCATCTGGTTCCATGCTATGTATCTGATGGGCTCTACGCGATGCGGTATTTCCGCAAAGCAGATTCAGCGCGAGACGGGCGTCACCTACAAGACAGCGTGGCGCATGTTCAAGCAGATTCGCTCCTTGCTGGGCGAAGATTTGCGGCTGGGCGGATCGGGAACGGCGTAGAACTGGATGAGATGTACCACGGTGGACGGCGCAAGAATGAGGCGGGCCGGATGCTGCTTGGCAACAAGGGCAAGTAACCATGGTCCTAGGAGTGGTAGAGCGCAAGGGGCGGATCGTAGCGCGGGCCACAGGCGATAAGAGCATGGCCACAACGAATGCCTTGGTGAAAGAGTTTGTGCTCCCAGAAACCACGATCTTCACGGATGAATCGGTGACCTATCACCAACTGCCGCGCCTAGAGGGAATGGGATACACGCACAGGCGTATCAATCACAGTGCGAAAGTCTACGTTGCGGGCGACGTTCACACGAACACAATTGAGGGTTTTTGGAGTCTAGTAAGCGCGGAATCGGCGGCGTGTACCACTCTGTTTCCGCCAAGTACTTACAGAGCTACTTGGACGAATACAGCTTTAGGTACAACCGCCGCGACTCCGGGAATCTGATTTTTCCCGCGATTTTGGCGCGGGTTTCTGAACTGGCGTCTTCGAAGCCTTCTGAACAAGGCTGAAGAAGTCAGTACGCGTGAATGGCGGCTGTTCACTCTGATTCTTCTCTGTGCGGGAGATGCAGGGCGAGTAACCATGACGGAGGTCTTATCCGAAGTGAATCCTAACACGAGACGCGCCTATTGGCGACGCGTATTGAAGCAGGCGTTTCTTTTGTGCATAAAAAGAGGCTTGCCGTTGTTTTTTGCAATTCTCATCGCGATGGCGATTGTCGTCTATCAGCAATTCCATCATGTGACGTTCGAGCACGATGGATGGTTTGCGGTATTGAAGCCTTACGTGATTGAACTCGCGGCGTGGTGCGTATTTCTGATCACCGAAGCTTGCTGGAGAACTCATCTTGCG
>CAWEQA010000008.1:0-69375 GCA_963811095.1 uncultured Acidobacteriaceae bacterium
GCTGGTTGGCCCGGGCCCCCGGGTTCTCTATCGCTTCCCTGCTTTCGTGGTCGTGTTTAACTCTGGAGGGTGCCCCGTTCAAGCTCCGCTTGAGCGGGGATTTTGACCTCAATGTTCATTCGTCACAGACATTCACAACCTTGTGCAGATAGTCTTCCCTCATGCCCTGGTCGCTGAAACGCTTTCAGCAAACCCACCAGAACCATTTCCTCACTTTCAGCTGCTACCACCGACAGCCAAAGTTCTTAAGCTCGGAAGCCTGCACAATCTTCGTCTCCGCATTGGAACGGGTCCGTAAATCCTACGGGCTCTGCGTGTACGGATACGTCATTATGCCGGAGCAGTGCATCTACTCGTGAACGAGCCCGAGCGCAGCACGCTTGCCCAAGCATTGAAATCCTTGAAGCAAGGGGTCGCACGCCGCCTCGCCTTGCGAGCCGAGGAACCATTCTGGCAAGAGCGCTACTACGACTTCAATGTCTGGAGTGAACGCAAGTTTAGAGAGAAGCTGCCCTATCTTCACCGCAATCCGGTGAAGCGCGGACTCGTGGCTAAACCTGAGGACTGGCCCTGGAGCAGCTTCCGTCACTACGCCACCGGCGAAACGAGCCTGGTCGAGATTGAATCCCAGTGGACAGCTCGCACTCGCGAGCGTGCGGGAATATTCCTGACCGCGACCGTGCAGGCGCCTTCAGAAAAGCCCCGCTCAAGCCGAGCTTGAACGGGGCACCCTCCAGAGTAAATCACGACCATCAGAGCAAGGAAGCTGCAAGGGACCCGAGAAAAGACACGATTGTCCGGGCCACCCTCCCTCCATCGATTCCATATCCAGAGGGTGCCCCATCCTAACGTCGCGCCTTTTGCGACGTTAGGGTGGGGATTTTGACTCTTGTAGGCGACCACGAATTCCCGCCCACCTAACTTGGACGGCGCACCCTGAGGAGCGGAAGCAGGCCGCACTATGGTTTTCGAGATACCATTTGAGGGGACTCCTTGAAACACGATGCCGCCGAAGTTCAGCACCTATTTTTCGTTCTCCGATTTCAACGGGGGTACGCGTGCGACCTTTGAGCAGTTTCGCGCAGAGCTCTCCCAATTTAATGGACCGGCGGTCGTCTATCTCTGTGGCGTGATGAATTCGGTCGTAACCGATTGGCAGGGACACTACCGGGCTGAGGCTCATGAAGAACTTGTGAGGAACACCTTCGCTCCGCAGTTCGCCGAGCGAATCATCGCGGAGGGAAGGAACCCAAACAATATCCGGGGAGTCTACCACCGAAGGCAGCTATTGTTCGTATCCAAGCAGGCGATTGTCGCGTGTCCAAGAAATGGCGGTAAAGACCCTCTTGTTCCACCTCACTCCGGCGAGATGGCACGCGTCCTGCTGATGGCAAACGATCTCTTGCCGAAAGGCCTGACACACCCTCTTCCCACGGTGTTCACGCCCGACGAGATGATCAACGTGATGTCGGAGTTCATCCCCATAGGGGAAGCGAGCGGGGCGTTCAAGGCGATAAACAAGATAGTCAGGAGCCGCCTGATGCTTGACCGGTTTTTCCCAAATGGTGGTGCAGATGTTCGCAGGATATTCGAGGAAAGCGCGGGAATCTCTCTCGACGACTATTTTGCTTTGTGCTTCGCGACCTTGTGTCGGTGCTTCGACCTCGACCTCAAGAAGTATCAGTCCGACCCGGGTACTTTCGTCCTCTCCGAGGCCTGGTACAGGACTACTCTGGTTTCTCCCACAGTGCTAGCCAACTTCCTCGCTGAAATATCGGCAACGGCCGAGGACTTCACAAAGTCGCTCGGCGATCGAAATGATGCGACGAGCGACTTCACTCGCTTCAGAAGCAAACCAATATTCCGCGAAGGCCAAAGCTATTTTTTAATTGACTCTCTTTTTCTGGCAGAGAAAGGTGAAAGCGGAGTTTTTTGGCGCATAAACGGCGCGCTCCCTAAGGCGGCTCGGCTCCGCTTCCATCAAGACTGGGGTCTGGCCTTCGAGGCCTATGTGAACTGGCTGATCGCGGAGTCCGCCAACGAATCATTGAACCATATCTATCCCAATCCGGTGTTTTGTGACAACGGCGAAGAAGTCTGCGACGCCATCCTAGCGTGCGGGGACTCTCTCCTCTTCATAGAGGCGAAGGGGGCGACCTTCACGGCGAATGCGAAGTATGGAACGGACCCCGTTAAATTACGTGACGAAATCGAAGAGAAATTCGTTCAAAGGCAAGAATCCGAAAAGGGTATTGGCCAGTTGGCCGCGAGGATTGGAGAGGTGTTCGACCGCAACCACCCTCGTGCGATTCAAGGGCTAGATACTTCCCAGATTAAGAAAGTGTTCCCCGTACTTCTAACGCGCGATGATATCGGCGCGGCTCTGGTAATAAACGCCTATTTGGCCTCGCGATTCCGAGACCTGTTCAATCGTAAGTCGGTGTCGGTGACCGTCACGCCTCCCCACGTGCTGTCTGCTCAGGATCTCGAAATGATATGCGGATACTTGCGGGACGTAAGCTTTGCAGACCTGCTTGATGAGCGATACAGCATCGATAGACGCATGCTTTCGAGCTTTTGGCTGGTCGACAACCCGATTATCGATCGCATCGGCGGGCGCGAATGCAAAGCCTTCACAGACGCTTCGCACGAGTATTTCCAGAAAATAGCCAAGACCCTCTTCTCGGGCGACGAAATCGGGATCCCTAGTCCCTAGAGCCGGGTGCCCCATCCTTTCGCGCTCTTTGTGTCTAGTCCCGCGACATCCTTTACAAAACGTCCCGGGACAATGCGTAAAGGATGTCATGGGACTAGACAAAAGAGCGCAAAGAGCCTGCCCTGAGAGCAGTCGAAGGGATGGGCCAACCACGAACCCTCCGCCCCTGTAACACGTTTTCCACAGCCTTCCACAGCAAGAATCTCAATGGTAATTATCCCTTGACAACAAGTAGAACAAATGGCATAGTTCTTGCATGAACCGCCGACAGACCATTCCCAAGGAACTCCGCTACACCTTCAACGACTTCAACCGGGACTTTCCGACCGACGACTCCTGTCTTGAGCAGATCAAAGAACAGCGCTTTCCTGGCGGAATGGCTGTCTGTCGCAAGTGCGAAGGTCCACGCAAACACTACCGCGTCAAAGGTCGCACGGCGTATGCGTGCGACAAGTGCGGCAATCACATTTACCCGCTGGCCGGAACGATTTTCGAGAAGTCGAGCACCTCGTTACGCATCTGGTTCCACGCAATGTATTTGATGGGCAGTACGCGATGCGGTATCTCCGCAAAGCAGATTCAGCGCGAGACGGGCGTCACCTACAAAACGGCTTGGCGCATGTTCAAGCAGATTCGCTCACTGCTGGGCGAAGAGTTGCGGCTGGGCGGATCGGGCAGCAGCGGAGTTGAACTGGACGAGATGTACCATGGCGGACGGCGCAAGGATGAAGGCGGACGGATGTTGCGCGGGAACAAAGGCAAGCTAACCATGGTGCTCGGCGTTGTGGAGCGCAAGGGGCGCATCGTGGCGCGGGCCACTGCCGATAAGAGCATGGCCGTTTCAAATGCACTGGTGAAAGAGTACGTCCTGCCGGAGACGACGATCTTCACAGACGAAGCCCCGAGCTATCACCGCTTGCCGCAGATTGAGGGCATGGGCTACCAGCACAAGCGGGTCAATCACAGCGCGAAAGTCTACGTCGCTGGCGAGGTTCACACAAACACGATTGAAGGTTTCTGGAGTTTAGTGAAACGCGGAATCGGCGGCGTGTACCACTCGGTCAGTGCGAAATATTTGCAATCGTATCTGGACGAGTATTCGTTTCGGTACAACCGCCGCGATTCCGGGAATCTGATTTTCCCCGCGATTTTGGCGCGGGTTTCTGAACTGGCGTCTTCGAAGCCTTCTGAATAAGGCCGAAGAAGTCAGTGCGCGTGAATGGCGGCTGTTCACTCTGATTTTTCTCTTTGCCGGAGGATGCAGGGCGAGCAGCCATGACGGAGGTCTTATCCGAAGTGAATCCTAACACGAGACGCGCCTATTGGCGACACGTATTGAAGCAGGCGTTTCTTTTGTGCATAAAAAGAGGCTTGCCGTTGTTTTTTGCAATTCTCATCGCGATGGCGATTGTCGTCTATCAGCAATTCCATCATGTGACGTTCGAGCACGATGGATGGTTTGCGGTATTGAAGCCTTACGTGATTGAACTCGCGGCGTGGTGCGTATTTCTGATCACCGAAGCTTGCTGGAGAACTCATCTTGCGACACAAAGGCGCTTTCAAGAGTCAGACTTGGTTGAGCGCTTGAACGATGCAAAGCTATTGGAGCAAAATTCTTCTGCCTCCACGTCTCCACTCTGGGAGCAGTCCCACGCACGATGGGTTCGAGAAACAATTCGCCAAATTGCGGCTTACCGCAAAACCGATATGGCTGCCGTAGAACGAGAGTTTCTGGATTCCACTGGTACTGACGCCGACTCACCCATCGATCATCTCAGACGACAGATGCAATACCTCAAAAAATTTCTTCCCTTACAATAAACCCGCAATTTCCTGCGTACTTGTTCTGAGGGAATACTTACCTAATTCCGTTCTTGTGACGAACAACCTTTACTGAGGATTACAGAAAGAGCAAGCTCACTACATGCGCGAGTGCTCTCCCGATAAGTTTTCCACCACCGCTCTCCTCAGCGGCTCTCAGCTCGCAGCTAAGTCCTTATTCTGGAATATTTTAGCTGTAAGTCATTATGGCTCAAGATTTTGCCCAGACCCAGCCCTGTCCCCATCTAGCAAGTGCTTAAGAATGAATATTTTGGCGACGAGCACCCAAAAATGTCGTGGAGAGTCCGAGGCTAAGTCCTTATTCCGGAATATTTTAGCTGTAAGTCCTTACGGCTCAAGATTTTGCCCAGACCCAGCCCTGTCCCCATCTAGCAAGTGCTTAAGAATGAATATTTTGGCGATCGAGCACGAAAAAATATCGTGGAGAGTCCGAGGCTAAGTCCTTATTCCAGAATATTTTAGCTGTAAGTCCTTGCGGCTCAAGATTTTGCGCGGATACAGGCCTATCCCAACCATGCAAGTCTTTAAGAATGAATATTTTATGGATACGAAGAAAAAAATATCGAAGCGCCCTTATTTTGGCGGGATTGGCTTCTGAAGGCCACAGCGCTTCCAGATTGTCACTCCGCCGTCGGAGCGCATGCGACGGTCGGAATGAGCAACTTGCTGTTAGCACTTCGGAGGAAAACTAGGCGGCGCTTGTGAGCCAGCTCTTCATGGTGTTCGCGTCCACCAGACCGGCCTGCTGGAACTGGAGGCTGCCGCCAGAGAATACGGCGAAGTTCGGAATGCCTCGGACGTTGTAGCGCGATGCCAGTTCCGGGTACTTCTCCGTGTCGACCTTCAGCACAACGACCCGGCCCGCGAGGTCTCGCGCGACTTGCGCCACGTGGGGCGCGGCCATCCGGCAGGGGCCACACCACGCCGCCCAGAAATCGACGAGGACAGGAACTTTGCTGCCACGAACAATTTCGTCGAAGTCCTCGGGGCTGACCGCAAGGGGCTCCGCCATCGGAGGCAACGTGCTCTTGCAGGCACCGCATCTTCCGGTGTCGGCCAGGTGCTTCGCCGGAATCCGATTCGGCTTCCCGCAAGATGGGCAATTTCGAGTAATGGCCATGGAGAGGTCCTACATCGAATTTCTGCGTTCCCAGTATCTCGCCAGCAGGCTGATCGCGGCAACCGTGGACGATCTTCCGACGCTCGCCACGAGCATGAGACTAGCCAGCGTTGCGGCCAGGGCAGGAAATTGGTCCATGGCCAAACGACATCGCCGAATTCACCTGAGATTCACGAATTAGGGCGTATGATCAGAGAGATGCCATATATCACGGAACATCTCTCCAGCCTTCGCCAGGAAATCGCCGATTTGCGCAACCTGAACGCCCGGATCTCGGAAAAGGGCGCGCACAGCGCGGTTGATCAGACCGCTCTCGAGTTGCGCACGACTCGCCTGCGCGAGATCAAGCAAGAATTGTCGAAGATCCTCAACCGTCCCGAGGATCCCAAGGTCTGGTGGGAACGATCGCGTAGGCCGCAGCAGGCCTAAGTAACAAGCCACTTCAGGGTGTCTCGCGCTTCGGAGGTTGCGAAGCGCGGACCCCCGCTAGTTTCCGGACCATCTGCCCGCCTTCCCTCCTTCTCTCTCGTCGCAACTCTTCTTCGGAATTCCCCTCCGTTACACTGCGAGCGTCGCGGCAATCGCGTTCAGCGTGGCATCGATTCCCTCAGCATTGGGGATGCCGCCCTGCGCCAATCCTTGCTGCCGCCGCCGCGTCCGCCCAGCTTTGTCATGGTCTCTTTCATGAGCGCGCCCATGTCGAAGGGTTGGCCTGCGGACTGCGCGAAAACCAGCGACGGTTGCGGCGAAGTCGTTGCCAGAAGCGCGACAGCGTTGGGCGAAAGGCGAGTCAATTTCTGGGCCAACAGCTTGACGAAGTTCAGGTCGCGGTCGGCGAGCGTTCGGACCACGAGCTTGCGGCCGCTGGCTTCAGGAGTTTCGGCCAGCATCGCGGCGGCCTGGGCGGCGGCGAGTTCTTCCTGCGACTGCTCGCGTTGTTTGCGCAGCGAGCGGATCTCGTCGAGCGACTTGCGGGCCTGCTGCGGCACGTCGTAGATGTGCGCGGAGAAGAGCGCAGCAGTTTCGATGAGCGTGGTGAAGTCGCGGCGCGCGGTCGCGACGGCACGCTGCCCGGCGACGAATTCCACGCGCCATCCCTGGCGGACTTTTTCCACCTTGCGCAGGAGGATGCTGGCGATCTGTCCCGTCTGCGCGACGTGCGTGCCGCCGCAGGCAGTCAAGTCAAAGTCGCGGATGTCGATGAGGCGCAGTTCGTCTCGTTCGGTCGGAGGCAGTTTGCGCAGGCCAAGCTTCCCTGCCTCTTCGCGCGTGACGAAGCGGACGTCGACGGCGCGGTTCTCAAGAATGATCTCGTTAGCCATGCGTTCGGCGGATTCGATTTGCTCTTTGGTGAGCGCCGGCGTGTCGAGGTCGCTGATGTCCAAATCAATGGAGCAGTAGTCGTCGGCCATATGAAACGAGACGGTCGGCATGTTGAACAGGTGGATGAAGGCCGCGGAGAGTACGTGCTGTCCGGAGTGTTGCTGCATGTGGTCGCGCCGGCGCGTTGCGTCAATCTGGCCGCGGACGCGGGTTCCCGGCTTCAAGTCTTCTCTCTGCGAATCGTACCGGAGCTTCGAGATAGTGCACGACCTCGCCCGTCTTCGGCATCGGCAACCTCCGTGACACGGAGTTTGGAGCCTGCGTCAAATGTGATCCAGCCGGTGTCGAATACCTGTCCGCCGCTCGTGGGATAGAAGGCGGTGCGGTCTAGAACCAGCGCCGGGCGCGGGGAGTCGAGGACGTCGCGGACTTCGGCGTCGAAGTCGTAGAGGAAAGAGTCGTGGTAGTAGAGACGCGTGGTCATGGCGAAGAGCTTATTTAACCACAGAGGACACCGAGGACACAGCGGAACCGAGAGGCGGAGCGGTCATTGAGGCAGGGATCCTTCGGCTGCGTCGTTGCACTCGCTATGCTCGCGCAACGACTTCGCTCAGGATGACATTCGTTATGAGGAACGCGATTTCTAGTATGGTCCGCTTCTAGTATGGGCCGATGATTCCGCCGATTTGGCGCGCGGCCGGCTTCGGTTTTGCTGGCTGGGCGGGCGAGTCGCCCGCGGCCACACGGGCATCGAGGACGTCCAGATATTTCAGGCCACTGCCGGTGTTGAACAGGACTACCGTTTCTTCGGGCTTGAAGAATCCGCTGGCGCGGAGTTTGCGGTAGGCTACCAGGCTCGCGGCGCCTTCAGGGGCGGCGAAGATGCCTTCCACCTTCGCCCAGTGGCGCGTGGCTTCGAGAATCTCTGCATCCGTCGCTGCGACAGCTGTGCCTTTGCTCTTCTTTAATATTTCGAGGATCAGGTAGTCGCCGTACGGCTTGGGGACGCGCAGGCCGGAGGCCATGGTCGCTGCGTTCGGCCACATCTCTGATGCCTGCTTGCCTTCGTCCCAGGCTTTCACGATGGGTGCGCAACCCGCAGCTTGCACCGTGATCATCTTCGGACGCTCGGAACCGATCCAGCCCAGGGTCTCCATTTCTTCGAAGGCCTTCCACATGCCGAGCAGGCCCACGCCGCCGCCGGTGGGATAGATGATGCCCTGGGGCATTCTCCAACCCAACTGTTCGGCGACTTCGTAGCCCATGGTTTTCTTGCCTTCGACCCGGTAGGGCTCTTTGGTGGTGGAGACGTCGAACCATCCGTCTTTTTTCCAGGCCTCGGAGTCTTTGAGTTCCGCGACTTTGCGGGCGCAGTCGCTGATGAGGCCGTCGACCAGCGTGACGTGCGCGCCATAGTAATCACACTCGATGCGGTTCGCCATAGGGACATCTGTCGGCATGAAGATGTGCGCTTCGACACTGGCTGCGGCGGAGTAGGCGGCGAGCGCTCCGGCGGCGTTGCCCGCCGAGGGGATCGCGAGTTTCTTCGAACCGAAGTGACGCGCCATGGTTACGCAAGCCGAGAGGCCACGCGCCTTGAACGATCCGGTGGGATTGAGGCCTTCGTCCTTAATGTAGACGTTGGGATATTCGCGGCTGAGCAACATGGGTGTGAAGCCTTCGCCCAGAGAGACGGGATTGGCTTCAGGCAGCACGGCGTCATAGCGCCACATAGTGGGCGCACGTCCGGCGAGGCGGGCAGACGAGAACGTGCGCTTGATCGTTGCGAGATCGTAACGCGCATAGAGGATGCCCGCATCTTTCGGGCAAACAGATTGTGGACGGTCGGCGGGATAGTGTTCGCCGCAGCGGGTGCATTCGAGGTGAGTCAGCATGCCGATGCTGAGTTTATCAGTACTCAGTACTCGGTACTCAGTACTCAGTACTCAGTTCTCGGAGGTCGGAGTCCGGGGAGTTGAATCCGAGGACAGGCTGGCGGATTTTTCTTCTTCCTTCCCTGCCATCGCTGACTTGAAACCGCGGATGCCTTCGCCCAGCCCCTTACCGAGTTCGGGGAGTTTTCTGGGGCCGAGGACGAGCAGAGCAATTCCGGCAATCATGATCAGGTGCATCGGTTGAAACAGACCTTCGAACATGGATTCTCCTTGATTTGACGCGCTCGTTTGCAAGTTGGAGGTTGAGGAAGGACGCGAGCGCAATCGCGTCCGCGCCCTTCCTCAGCATTGGTTTTAGAGGACCTGCTTAGTGACCGTTGCGCTGAGCTTTGTCGGCATCGCTGGCCAAATCCTGCAGCAACTGCATGAACTGGCTGGACTGGCCGATGAAAAGGCCATCGCCGGTCAGCGCATTTACAGCCCCCATGGCCACTCCCTTGGTTTCAGTGGGACGAATGATTGAGCATGGTGGAAACTGGCGGCTGAGAAACACGGTTGGCTCGGGCATGATCAGGTTGGTTTGAAAATTCTCCCCCCCAAAGGGCGGAGAATTCAGATCGGGGAACGTGACCGAGACGCCTGTGACTGGATCGATCACGTTTTCCACTGGAATCACGTTCCCTGCTTTGTCCTGCCAAGTCTGGAAGTGGCAGATCTCGGTTCCGCCGATGCTGAGCAGAATCCTCAGAACTTCGGCATTGGATGCCCTCTGTGCCAGAGATGGATAGAGGCTGCTACCGCCCTGCTCGATCCAGGCAAAGTGGAATCCCGCGGTGTTGGCAACGGCCTGCAGGAAACCGGAATCGGCAACGTCGGCGTCGGTCCTGGGAATTGCGGCGTGCTGCCCAACCGCGAGCGTTGGGATGGCGTTCGGGAAAGTATCTCCGAGATCAGGATTCCCGCGCCGGCTGCGATACCGTGTCCACCAATCGGTGTGTACGGTGAGTTGAGTCAGGTTGGTCAGCCGCCCGAATGTTTTGTTCGATCCGCTGGCCTGGCTGGCGGGCAGAGTGCGGAAAGCATCGAGGTTGACGGTGTCCGCTCCCTTGGCCGAAAGGTAGGCGTTGAGGAAAACTTCGTGGCTCAGTTCATCTTCGGTGTTGTCGGAAATGTACTGGTCCATGTCGCCGTCCAACTGCTTCACGTCTGCGGTGTAATCGGAATTCCCGCCAGTAGCCTGTGAGGGATAACCGGGAATCAGCTTGCTGGCCAACTTCGAGACTTCTCCGTCCTGGACACCCGCGAGTTCGTTGTACTGCAGCCAGATATCGCTTTCGATAATTTCCGCGGCGGCAACAAAACGAAGGATGGCCGCGTCCCCTTTGCTGATGGAGCCGTGATGGTCGTCAGCTCTCGCGCTGACGCGCAGCAACGGAGCGGCGGTTAATGCTGCCCCAGCCACGCCGAGGCCTTGGATGAACGAGCGGCGCTGAATCCCGCGTGACGGTTGAGGGTTGGGTTGCTCGTTGGAGGACTGCGGACTCTGTTCCGAGGTCGCACTAGTGAAGAGAGACTTTCCCTTGCTCATAATCCATACACTCCAGATTTTTTTTTAGGATAGGCGTTGCGGGTACAGACAGGGCGGCCCGAGCATCAACGTGAGGTGAGGATAGAGCGCTGCTCGAAGAACAATGTCACGATGAGGTTAGAGCGTTGTAAAAGGCTTGTCTTGGTACACCAGAAATACAACGGCGATTGTCTGAGCGATGTCGGATGAAGAAAGGGTCGTGCTTTCGAAAACAGGTAGAATGAGGCCCAGCGAGGATTAGCACTGCGCCTCTTCGCGTTTGGGTCACATCAATTGTTCAAAGGAGAGAATTGCATGAGCAAGTTTCTTATTGGCCTTGTGGTCGGCTTGATCCTCATTCCGGTTGGAGTTTATCTATATTTTTCCTCGGGGACCGCGCCTGTCGCGACCTCCGCACCACCGATGCCGTTTGAGAAGACACTGGCGCGAATGGCGCTGCACGCGCGAATGGATAAGGAGATGCCGAAGACGGTGCCGATCACCGCGGATGAGGCTGGCTATGTCGCCGGGGCTCAGGTTTACAAAGAACACTGCGCGGTGTGCCATGGGGTGCCGGGACAGCCGAAGTCTGCAATCGCCAAGGGAATGTTCCCCGACCCACCCAAATTGATGGAAGGCACCGGGGTGACGGACGATCCTCCGGCAGAAAGCTATTGGAAAGTCGCGGGCGGAATTCGGATGACGGGAATGCCCAGCTTTGACAAGACGCTCTCCACCACGCAAATGTGGCAGGTCAGTCTACTGGTAGCCAATGCGGACAAACTGCCCAAGGCCGCGCAGGATGTGTTGATTGGTGCGCCTCCGGTGGCACCGGGTCCGGCTGGTGCGCCGGCGAGTCTTACCGTGAAGAAATAATTCAGCCGCCTTCTTCTCAATTGCCTTCTTCCGGCTCCCCGATCAGAGATCAAATCCCCCACCCTGTCCCTCCAAAAAACGGAGGGACAAGGATGGGGCACCCTCGCTAGTTCACGAGCGTGAAGTTCACCTGAACCTGGGTCTCGACCTCGACTGGAGACTCGTTCAACAGGTATGGCTTGTACTTCCACTGCTTCACGGCGTCGATGGCAGCCGATGCCAGCATAGGATGCCCGCTGATCAGCTGAACATTTGCGACGTTGCCTTCTTTGTCGATGATTACCTGCATTACGACCACGCCCTGTATATGCTGATCCTTAGCTTCTTGCGGATACTGCGGAGGCACCTTGGTGACCAGAAGTCGTTGCGATACGCCCGCGGACACACGAATCCGCTGCGGCACTGCGAGGTGAGGCGCGTCAGCCGGGGTGCTAGGGGCGATGCCGCCTTTCTCACCCTCGGGAATGCCTCCGGGCATATCGCCCACGACGCCTTCGGCTGGCAGTTTATCGGGAAGCGTGAAGTTCACTGTCACGTTGGTTTCGACTTCGACTGGCTCTCCGTTGAGGAGATACGGCTTGTACTTCCACTGCTTCACGGCGTCGATGGCAGAGGGAGCGAGCATGGGATGTCCGCTGATGAGTTGCATGTTCTCGACATCTCCAGTCTTGCTGATCTGCACTTTTAAGACGACCATGCCCTGGATCCTTGCCTGACGCGCCAACGGGGGATATTCGGGAGCGACTTTTTTAATGATCAAACCCTGCATAACGCTCCCAGACGTGCGAACACGCTGAGGCGTGCTCACTTGAGCCGCGGCCGACGACGCGAAACAGATCAGGAGAATAAGCGTCGCCACCAGATGTCTTTTCATTAAGACCTCCACTCTGCATGAGGAACGTTCAGCGATACAACCCCGGGATTACAGCGCGGACACGAACGCGATATCTGCGGATAGCTGTTTAGACCCCAACGTCTCTCGACTTGTTCCCAGCGATCCCCTTCACGAACTTGGCGATCGCTGCGAGCGTCGCTTCGGGCTGATCACGTTGCGGCGAGTGACGACAGTCGGCAAGAGGAAGAATCTCAACCGGGCCGCCCGACTGGCGCGCGATGGCTTGCACCTGCGCCATGGTTCCGTACTGATCGTCGAGTCCCTGAATGGCGAGGATGGGGCACGTGATGCGCGGAAGATATTCTTCGATATTCCAGCTGCGGAAATCGGGATGGAGCCAGATGTTGTTCCATCCCCAGAAGGTGCGCGCGGGGTCGCGATGATGGCGAGCCAGTTTCTCGGGAAGGTTCGTCGTCTGGAAACTTGTTTTGGCTTCGGCAATGCTGGCGACGCTGATATCTTCGACGAACACGTGGGGAGCGAGGAGCACCAACCCGCGCGCCGCTTCATGGGCGCCAGCGTGAATTAGAGCGATGGACGCGCCATCGCTGTGGCCAAGGAGGATCGGATTTTCGATGTGCAGTTGGGCCAGAAGATCGGGCAGGGTGCGCAATGCCTCATCGTGCATGTAGGTGACCGTGCGGGATTCGGTGAGTAGATCGGACTTTCCCGAGCCGTAGCGCGAATACACGGTGACCGGACATCCCGTGGTGGCAGCGACACGGGCCGGAAAATCTTTCCAGTGCGAGACCGAGCCGAGTCCCTCGTGCAGGAAGACGAGTTCCGGTGCCTGGGGATTGACGCCGGGAATGCGGTGCACTTCGAGGCTGCGGCCCTGCACGGTGACGTGGAAGGTGCCACGCTGATGTCGATGTGGGTGCTTCATGCCGGAGGCTTCCAGAGGTTGCATTCTCTTTTTCTTGTCGCACGTGTACGGGTCATTTCCTGGGTACTCCCGCTGCCTTCCTCCTGCATCGAAGTTCCAAGATATCGTAAGCTATATATAGAGAGACGAGGAGGATCAGTGCGCTGCAGTCGCTGCGGCAACGAAAACTTGGACGGGAACCGCTTCTGCGGGATGTGCGGTGCTACGCTGCTAGCCGCATCGACGACTGCGGCTTCTGCCTCGGTTCAAAGCGCTGCGCCGTCTGCGACCAAGGTTCCCTCGTCGGCGCCTCCGGCTCCCGTACAGCCACAAACTCCGCCACCTTCGCGAACGACCGCTCCCGTCTCGGACGATGCCCCATTCATCAGCGGGCCATCGTTTCTGGGGTTGAACGATCCCGCTCCACGAAAGCGCGCGAGTTTGAGCACCGATCCGCATGCCAGTTCGAGTGCGGGCAATCTCGACTATCTATTGGAAGATGAGGAAGCGCCTCGGCATGGCGGCGCGGGAAAATTCGTTCTGATTCTGCTGGCCCTGGCATTGGCTGCGGGCTTCGGATATTTGCGGTGGAAGAATCAGAAGTTCGGATGGTTGGGTGCTGGGACGAACAAGCCGTCGGCGGCGGCGCAGAATCCCGATGCGACTGGTACGAACCCGGCCACACCAACTGAATTGAGTGCGCCCAGCACACCGGCAACGACGCCCTCGATCCAGCCTGTGCCCGATCCAACGGCAGCGCCTCCTGCGGCCGCGAACACGGGCAGCCCGAACACCGCCAGTCCGAACACTGCGAGCCCGGCGGCCAGTACCTCCACAGCCAATCCGACGACTGGGAGCACGCCGGCGAGTTCGGCACCCACAACCGTTGACAACACCGCCGCTCCGTCGAACACCGCACCATCGAGCACCGCTGCGGCGCCCGCAGCCACGGAGCCTGCAGCGAGCGCTCCCGACACTTCGGCGGCAACAAGCCCGAAGCCAGCCAAGCCCGCGGATGCGAGGCCGACGCCCAAGCCTCCGGCAGCCGTCAAGCCCGCAAAGCCATTCGATTCGGTCGCCGAAGCGCAGAAATATCTTTACGGCAAGGGCGTGCCCCAGGATTGCGAGCGCGGCATGCGGCTTCTGAAGCCAGCCGTCAATCAATCGAATCCCAAGGCCATGATCGAGATGGGCGCGCTCTACTCGGCGGGATTGTGCACGCCGCACGACCTTCCCACCGCCTATCGCTGGTTCGCCCTGGCGCTGCGGAAAGATCCCGATAACCAAGCCGTCCAGAGCGACTTGCAAAAGCTGTGGGGCGAAATGACGCAACCGGAGCGGCAACTGGCTATCAAGCTGAGCCAGTAGGGGTTTAGGAAGAAATCAAACCTGGATTGGGGCAATCCATCTGCAGCTTAGGGCACGTATCCTAATTAAGGAAGAGACTAGAGCGTTTTGTCGAGTCCTGAACGGCAAGGGATATCGCAGGATCTAGCCACGGTGGCGGCCATGAAATCGGGCGACCAGAGCGCCATGGCGGAGCTCTACGACCGCTATTCTTTCGTCGTGTATGCGGTCGCATTGCGCGTGCTGGGCGATACGGGAGCGGCCGAGGACGTGCTGCAGGAAGTGTTCTTGCAGTTGTGGCGCAATCCGGGCGCGTTTGATGCCGCGCGTGGGAGTCTTGGGGCTTGGCTGGCCGTGATCACGCGCAATCGGGCCATCGATGCACTGCGAAGGCGGCGGCCGGAAACCGATATTGAAGATGTCATCGTGTCGGTGGCGCCCGATCTTGCCGGCGAGGTGGACCGGTCGCGGGCGGCGGAAAAAGTGCGCGGTGTGCTGGGCACGATGCCGGCATCGCAGCGCAGTGCGCTCGAGATGGCATACTTCGAAGGCATGAGCCATTCTGAAATCGCGAAGAAGACGGGAGAGCCGCTGGGGACGATCAAGACCAGAATTCGTAGTGGCCTGATTGCGTTGCGGAAGGCGTTTCAGGGCTGAGGGTGCGAAGTCAAAATCCCCGCCCTGTCCCTCCAAAGGACGGAGGGACGAGGATGGGGCACCCGGTACGAACTTAGAAGAATGACTGGACACGAACAATTCGCCGGGGATCTCGCGCTCTACGCGTTGAACACGCTTGAGGGTGAAGATCGTGTGAATCTCGAAAAGCATTTGGCGACATGCAGCGGCTGCCGGCTGGAGCTCGAGCAATTGCGCCGCGATGGCGCTCTGCTGGCGCTGTCGGTGATGGGTCCGAAGCCTCCGCAGCGGGCGAGGCAGCGTTTACTGGATGCGGTGGCGAAGGAATCGGCTCCCACCCTTTCGCAAAAGACGCGAAAGGATGGGCCACCGGTCGTTCGAGAAGTCGGCACGCGGCGTTCGTGGTGGGGCTTCCTGGGATGGGCCGCGACGGCTGCCGTCATCGTATTCGCGGCATCGCTGTGGAAGGAAAACGTCGCGTTGCAACACAGTCTGGCATCGGCGAGTGCGCGAGCCGCCCAGAGCACGCGCGAACTCGACGATCTACGGAGGATTGCCGCGCCCCTCATCGCACCGGAGGCGCAGCGCGTCACGCTGGTGGCAATGAAAACTCCGCCGCAGCCTCAGGGCAAAGCATTCTATATGCGCAATCACAGCAGCCTGGTGTTCGTGGCGAACAACATGCCCGCATTGCCGCCGCAGAAAGCGTACGAGTTGTGGCTGATTCCGATGCAGGGTGCGCCCATTCCAGCAGGCATGTTTAAACCCGACGCTCACGGCAGCGCGACTGTCGTGAATCCTCCACTACCCGCGGGCATGGAAGCCAAGGCCTTCGCCATCACCGTGGAGAACGAGGCCGGTGCGACTACGCCCACCATGCCCATCGTGATGATGGGGACGGGAGAATAGTGGGGCAGCGGTCACATCTCGGGAGATTCGCGAGGCATCTAACTTTCTAAATGCAGATCGGACTCCATGTTACCCGGGCGGTTGCGTTTGGGCTGCTGGTTGCGTCCGCCCTTTGCCTTGGCGCCGCACCCCAACGGGCGAAAAAGCCGGCACCGGCGGCGGCAGAACACGCGATGGGAACGCGGCTGCACGCGAAGGGGATTCCGAATTTTGGCGAGGTCACTCCCAATCTCTATCGTGGAGGGCGACCGAGCCATGAAGGGCTGGACGCGCTCAAGGACATGGGTGTCAACCTCGTGGTCGACCTGCGCGGAACCGACAAAGAGGAAGAAGCGACGGCGAAGAAGCTGGGAATGCAGTACGTTGCGATTCCGTTGCACTGCCCGTTTCCCAAAGATGAGCCCTATGCGAAGTTTCTGCGGGTGATCCGGGAGAATCCGGCGAAGAAGGTTTTCGTGCACTGCCGCCTGGGCGACGACCGGACCGGAATGGCCGTGGCGGCCTATCGCATGGCCGAGGAAGGCTGGTCGGCGGAGGAGGCGATGAACGAGATGAAAGCGTTCGGCTTCACCGCCGTCCATCACGCCATCTGTCTAGGACTAGCGGACTACGAAGAGAGTTTCCCGGAGCGTCTGAAGACCAAGCCGCGCGTTCAAGGAACTGCGGCCGTACGGTAAGGCTGCAACGCCGAAATGACTGCCTCCCAGACGGGCGGAGCACTCGGAGGTAGGGATGCTTCGACTCCGCGGGAGGATCGCTGTGCGATACTCCCGCTCCGCTCAGCATGACCATCGTCTTTAGACTTCGTCTTGCTCCTGCAGTTTGGCGATCACTCCGAAATCTTCCAGCGTAGTGGTGTCGCCCTTCACGTTGCCGTTCGTGGCCAACTCGCGCAGGAGGCGGCGCATGATCTTGCCGCTGCGCGTCTTGGGTAAGGAGTCGGTGAAGCGAATGTCATCGGGCCTGGCCAACGCTCCAATTTCTTTCGCCACCCACTTGCGCAACTCTTCTTTGAGTTCGGCAGTGGGCTGTCTTCCCTGCTCGAGCGTCACGAAGGCTGAGATGGCCTGGCCTTTGAGATCGTCCGGGCGCCCCACCACCGCAGCCTCTGCCACGGCCTCGTGTGCGACCAACGCACTCTCGACTTCCATGGTGCTGAGGCGATGGCCGCTGACGTTGAGGACGTCATCGACGCGGCCCATGATCCAGAAATATCCGTCTTTATCCTTGCGCGCGCCGTCGCCGGTGAAGTACATGCCGGGAATCTGCGACCAGTAGTTCTTCACGTAGCGATCGGGATCGCCATAGACGGTGCGCAGCATGCCGGGCCACGGACGCTTGATGACGAGGAATCCGCCAGAGCCAGAGGGTACCGGCGTTCCGTCCATGCTGACGATCTCGGCCACGACGCCGGGGAACGGCTTCGTCGCCGACCCGGGCTTGGTCGCGATCGCGCCGGGAATCGGCGTTAGCATGATGTGTCCAGTCTCGGTCTGCCACCAGGTGTCGACGATGGGGCAGCGGTTGCCGCCAATCGTTTCGCGGTACCACATCCAGGCCTCGGGATTGATGGGTTCGCCGACTGTTCCCAGAAGGCGCAAGCTGCTCATGTCGTGCTTTTTCGGCCACTCGTCGCCCCACTTGAGGAAGGTGCGAATCGCGGTGGGGGCAGTGTAGAAGACGTTCACTTTGTGCCGCGCGATGATCGACCAGAAGCGGTCGGGCTCCGGACAATTGGGCGCGCCTTCGTACATCAGGCTGGTGGCGCCGTTCTGCAGCGGGCCGTAGACGATGTAGCTGTGCCCGGTCACCCATCCAATGTCGGCGGTACACCAGTATGTGTCTTCGTCTTTCAGATCGAAAACCCATTTGGTAGTGAGGTAGGTGCCGACGGAATATCCTCCTGTGGTGTGCACCACGCCCTTCGGTTTCCCCGTGGTTCCCGAGGTATAGAGGATGTAGAGAGGATGCTCGGCATCGAGCGGCTCGGCTGGGCACACATCGGAGGCCTTCGCCATCAGCTCATGCCACCAGTGATCGCGGCCTGCCTGCATGTTAATCGCAGTCCCGGTGCGCTTGTAGATGACCACGTGCTTCACGCTCGGGCAGGACTTGAGCGCTTCTTCCACTGCCGGGAACAGTTTCACCTCCGAACCGCGCCGGTAGGATCCATCCTGCGTGACGACGCAGGTCGCTTGCGAGTCGTGAATGCGGTCGACCAGCGCATTGGAGGAGAAGCCGCCGAAGACGATCGTGTGCGGCGCGCCGATGCGGGCGCAAGCGAGCATTGCGACGGGAAGCTCGGGCGTCATGCCCATGTAGATGGCGACGCGGTCGCCTTTTTTAACGCCAAGCCCTTTTAGAACGTTGGCAAACTTCTGCACTTCACGATGTAGCTGCTGGTAGGTCAGGATGCGGACTTCTCCGGGCTCGCTCTCCCAGATGATCGCGGCCTTATTCTTGCGCCAAGTGGTGACGTGCCGGTCGAGGCAGTTGTAGGAGAGGTTGATCTGACCGCCGACAAACCATTTCGCCCAGGGGCAATTCCATTCGAGGACCTTATCCCACTTCTTGAACCAGTGAAGTTCGCTGGCAATCCGCGACCAGAATTTGTCAGGGTCGCCGACGGATTCCTTGTAGAGGCGCTCGTATTCCTCGAGACTCTTGATGTGGGCCTGCTTGCTGAATTCTGCGGGAGGGTCGAACTTGCGCTGCTCGTTCAGGATGGAATCAATGTTGGGGCCCTGGGTATCGACGACGGCTTTATCGGCCATGATGAGAACCTCGACGCGGAGGAATTTTATTCGTACCGAAAAATGGGGTACGAGATCGCAGGAGTGTATTCTACACAGCGCGGGGCGGGATGTGATTAGGATCACACGTGGAGAAGCTGTCAGCCATCAGCTGTCAGCTCTCAGCTTTTGAACCCAACGGGCTAGACTCAGACCCCAACCGGCTTCGCGCTCACGGTCGGCAGTTTCGCCTGCTGCCAGGCATCGAACCCACCAACCACGTTGATTACGTTCTTGAAGCCGGCACGCTGCAGGAGGCTGCTGGCGATCATGCTGCGGTATCCACCCTTGCAGTGAACGGCGATGGGCGCCGCGTGATCCATCTCTGGCGGAGAGACTCGGAAGTTATCGAGCGGCCACCAAGTCGCGCCGTCAATGTGCGCGGCGTCCCACTCGGGTTCGCGGCGTACGTCAAGAACTTGCACGTCGTGAGACTTCAAGCGGGCATCGAGGTCGTTCGCCGTCATCTGAGAAATGGTCGCGGCCGGCAATCCGGCCTGCTCCCAGGCAGCAACGCCGCCGTCGAGATACCCGTCCAGTGCTTCGATGCCGACACGCGTCAGCCGGAGACGGGCCTCTTCCAACTGTTCGTCCGATGCAGCGATCAGCACCGGATGCGCAGACAATCCCAGCACGGTGCCCGCCCACGAGGCAAACTGCCCGTCCAGCGCGATGTTCACCGAGCCCGGAACGTGGACGGATGCAAACTCCTCACAGGGGCGAACGTCGAGCGCAATCTGCCCCTCGCTCAACATGGCCCTTAGCTCTGCGGGGGTGATGGCCCTCAGAGGCGGCAACTCTGACAAGGGCGCAGCGCCTGTGCGGTTGATCTCGGCGTCTTTCAGGAAGTACTCTGGCCGCGCGGGGAGATTGCTGGTCAACTGGGCAACGAACTCTTCCCTGCTCTTGATCTGCAGCGCGTAGTTGGTGAGGCGCTCGGTGCCGATCGTCGACGAGCGCTCGGCCCGCATGTTCTTGCCGCAGAGTGATCCGGCGCCATGGGCCGGATACACCCGCACACTGTCGGGGAGCGTCAGCAATTTCGTGTGCAGGCTGTCGTAAAGCAGTCCGGCGAGTTCCTTCGGAGTGTGCCTCGGCGAGAGGTCGGGGCGGCCTACGTCACCGATGAACAATGTGTCCCCGGTCAACACGGCCCAAGGCAAGGGAGACTTCTCTTCATCGGTGACGACCATGCAGATGCTCTCGGGAGTGTGCCCCGGGGTTTCCAGCACACGGATCGACGCCTTACCAAACTTCAAATGAAATCCGTCGCTCGCCGGGACGTGGGGGAACGTCGCTCCGGCCTCGGCACCCATGTAGATGGTCGCACCCGTGCGTGCCGCCAGTTCGCGGTGTCCGGAAACGAAGTCGGCGTGCAGGTGACTCTCGAAAATATGCCGGATGGTGAGCCCGTGATCGGCAGCCGCTTTCAGGTACAGCTCCACGTCCCGCTGCGGATCGACCACCACGGCTTCCCCATCGGAAGCCAACAGATAGGAAGCGTGCGCGAGACAGCCGAGATAAAACTGTTCGAAGTACATGGAACCGCCCCCAACGTGCGTGTCTATGCTTAGGACAACATGCCAGGAGAAGATGCTAGAACAAACTCGTTGGGAATGTCACGGGAGAGAAGACGAAGTTAGGCGGGCAGCGGGGTGATGAATTCCAAGCCAAAGCAGAAGCCGTTGCGTGATCGAACAATAGCGGGAAGGCGCGACGGGGTGGGCGTATCGAACTCAATCTCAAGCAAATCGCCGGGGTTCAGCAGGATTCCGGCATACAACACCATGCCGCCTTCGCTCATTTCCGTGCCCCGGCCCTCGACTACGGTGGTTGAGAAGCCCTTGGAGGTCACCACGCGGACGGGCATATCGACGGGCAGGCGTGGCCAGCGGCGCGTATTTTCGGAACCAGGCACGTTGCCTATCATCATCCTTGCCGTAAATTTCTTCAAATTACTAAGGTGAGATGTGCTTGTGTGCAAGGGTACCCGGTGAAGGGACGGCGGAACTCTGGCTGTAATTGTGCCGTATGGTCAGCGTTTCATGTCGGTCTTGTACAATTTGCCTGTGAATTGGCGCACGCGATGGTGTCTGGCTGCGGTCCTGGTGTTGTCGCTGGGCATGCTCGCGCGGACAGAGTCTGTCTCCCAGCTCCAGCCCACAGGTTACGTCAACGATTTCGCCCACGTCCTTGATCCGGGTACGACCGCGCAGATCAGCGACATTTGCCGCCAGGTCGACGAAAAGGCCCACGCCCAGATCGCTCTCGTGACCATTAATTCGCTGGACGGAGCTGATATCGAGAGCTTTGCGGTGGATCTGTTCAAGAAATGGGGCATCGGCGCCAAAGCCACAGACCATGGAGTTTTGATTCTCTACGCCATAAAGGATCACCGCGCCCGTGTGGAAGTGGGCTACGGGCTGGAGCCGATTCTGCCCGACGGCAAAGTGGGCGGCTTTCAGCGTGAGGCCATCCCGCTGATGCGGAGCGAGGACTACAACAACGCGCTTCTCCTGGTCACGAGCCGTATTGCCAACGTGATCGCGGCAGATGCGGGAGTCCAACTCACGAACTCGCAGCCGAGGGCTCCGACACAACGAGTGCGTGAGCCCGATGGCGGAATATCCATTGGTGGTGTCATCCTATTCGTTATCGTCGTAATCATCATCCTCGTTACGCCCTTACGCAGCATTCTTTTCTGGCTTCTGTTTTCGCAGATTTTCGGTGGACGCGGCGGGTACGGAGGCGGTGGATTCGGCGGTGGTGGCGGCGGCTTTGGCGGGGGTGGAGGGTTCGGGGGATTTGGTGGCGGCAGTTCCGGCGGTGGCGGAGCCAGCAGCAGCTGGTAGCAAGCGAGGATGCAATGGTTCCTGGTGAAGATAAGACCGGTAAAGAAACGAAAGAGAAGGTCGACGAGTTTGTGAAGCGGGTCCGGGAAGCGGGCGGGCCGAACGTCGAGAGCATCATTCTGTTCGGCTCGGCGGTGTCCGGAGATTTCCAACCTGGACTGTCGAACCTGAACCTGCTGTGTGTGCTGCGGGACAGCTCATATGCGGCTCTGCAAGCGCTGGCGCCGGTCGCAAAATGGTGGGACCGGCAGAAGCAACCTCCGCCGCTGTGCATGACCCTGCGCGAACTGGAGCGATCGACGGATGTGTTCACCATCGAACTGCTCGATATGCAGCAACATCATCGTGTGCTTTTTGGCGAGAACGTCGTGCAAGGCCTGCGGATCTCCATGCACATCCACCGCGTGCAGGTTGAGTACGAACTGCGGGAAAAACTGATCCTGCTGCGCCAGCAAATGCTATTGGCTTCGGGGAGCGATTCGCGCTTGTGGGATATTGTGCTGCATTCCGTGCCGTCTTTCGGCACGCTGTTTCGCCACGCCCTGATTGCCCTGGGAGATAACTCGCAATCCAGCCGGAGAGAGGCCGTAGACGCGCTGTCGAAGCGAATGGGATTCGATCTGTCGGCGGTTCACCAGGCTCTGGATGTTCGGGAGCACAAAGCGGATCCCAAGAAAATAAACATCAATGATTTGGCGGCCCGCTACGTCACCGCGGTTGAGAAGGTCACCACCGCTGTGGATGAGGCGTTAGACTCAGATGCATCCGGCAGGACGTAAGGACATCACATTCGTGTTTGAGGAGGAGTTATGGGCAAGGCATTAATTGCAGTCATCGTGCTGATCGTGATCCTGGCGGTGTTCGGGCTGATTATTTTCGGGCAATACGTTGGCGTGAAGAACATGCTGGTGACCAAGAATGAGGCCGTGAAGTCCGCGTGGTCGCAGGTGGATGTCGTGCTGCAACGGCGCGCCGACCTGATCCCGAATCTGGTCGAGACGGTCAAAGGATACGCGCAGCAGGAGGTGACTGTATTCGGCGACATCGCCAAAGCTCGGTCAGCCCTGCTCTCGGCGGGAACTCCGCAACAAAAGATAGCGGCTAACGGACAACTGGATGGAGCGATCGGCCGCCTGCTGCTGGTCGTAGAGAATTATCCGCAACTGAAGTCGAACGAGAACTTTCTGCGCCTGCAAGACGAACTCGCCGGCACCGAGAACCGCATCGCCGTCGAACGCAAGCGCTACAACGACACGCTGCAGGACTACAACACCTACGTGCAGCAGTTTCCGAACAGCATTTTTGCGGGATGGGCGGGCTTCAAGCCAAACGACGCCTACTTCGCAGCCTCCGAAGGAGCGCGCCAGGTTCCGAAAGTGAATTTTGCGCCCAGCACGCAGGCGCCGCAGGGGACTCCTCAACCGGCTCCGGCTCATTAGAAAGCCAGCGGGTGAGGCGTGGCCGCCTTATTGGACCATAGCGTTTTCGGTGTGCTTCGGCTCCCCGCGACGTGTTTCTCTTCTTTAGACGACCCTTTTTGTGTTGATGACAAGGGCGCTTCTCGGTACCGATCAGGAGACATTCGTTCCGGTTGCCCGTGACTCCGGCGGAATCGGTGTTGGGTTCCCGCGCGAGCTACTTAATCCTTGGAAGTGTGCAATATTGAGCAGCGGCGGCATGGCGAATCGTTGTACATTGTGCACTCTCCGACTCAATGATCGCCGCGAATTATCACCGTCCAGGCAAACGTGTATGGCGCGGCGAGTTGGACACCTCCATCTCAGCTCTGCTGTCGATCTTCCTTCTTTTCGTCGTCGCCGTTGCCGCCGGCCAGACGAGTCCGCCAGCCGCGGGTAAGACGGTTCAATCTGGCACCGCGACGGCCACAGGCACGCCTTCCTCCGATGTGTCCAAGTATGTAGGAGCCGAGACGTGTAAGACCTGTCACGAGGAAATCTATAAGGCCTGGGAGAAGACGCCACACTGGAAAACCACTCTGAACACAAAGGGCGGCCCTTCAAAGCAGGGTTGCGAGGGTTGTCATGGACCTGGAGCCGACCATGTGGCAGGCGGTGGCGACAAAACCAAAATATTCTTTTTCGAGGGGAAGTCACGCCAGGAGACAAGCGCTCGCTGTCTCAGTTGCCACGGCGAAGCTCACGAACAATCGCGCTTCACCGAATCCGCTCACTCCAGTAGCGAGGTTGGATGTCTCGATTGCCATTCGCCTCATCATGCTAAGGGAAAAGAGTTCCTGCTAGTCCAGGACCAACCCCAGTTGTGTTACGGCTGTCACACGTCCGCCAAGGCAGATTTCGCGAAACCATACCACCACCGCGTCAACGAGGGCTTGGTGCAGTGCAACGACTGCCACAACCCGCACGGCACGGGAACGGTGCGGCAGTTGCGGACCATGCCGAGCGGCGACGCGGTTTGCTACAAGTGCCACGTCGACAAGCAAGGTCCTTTCGTCTACGAACATGTGCCGGTGAAGACTGAGGGCTGCACCAGTTGTCACACACCCCACGGTTCCACCAATCCCCGGCTGCTCAATGTGATGCCGGTGAACATGCTCTGCCTGCAGTGCCACACTTTCTCGACACAGTTGACGGCCGGGGGCCCAAGCGGTCCCGCGCACAATCAGTCGGCAAAGTATCAGGCTTGCACCATGTGCCACACCCAGATTCACGGCTCCAATTTCAGCACCGTGTTCTTCAAGTAGGGAGTACCGATGGAGCCGCCCACAAAACTCGCCCTCAAGTTAGAACCTTTGCTACTGGAGACATCGGCACCCGCGCGAGCCTATCCCGAGCGAAGCCGCAGGGCGCGAGCGGAGCGGAGGTCGCCACTTGCCTGTGGTCAACGTAGTCATCGAAGAGCGATAGCGCTAGCGATGCTCTTGTGCGCAATGATCGTGCCTTTACCAGACAAGCTCTCCGCCCAAACTCCCGCTACAAGTCCGGCCCAGGCCCCGACTAGCGGATCAAGTCCGGCACCGCCCGCCGAGCCCGATGGTATGATCCGCGGCGGGTATCAGATTCACTCCTCAGTCGAGCTTGGCTACCGCTCGAACGACGTGACCGGCAGCGGAGCTATGTACGACACCTTGGTGAATCTGCAGACCGGCCCGCGAATACTTGACCAGACGCTCACGATGCAGTCGGTCGATCACCAGGGTCTGCTGTTCGACAATCTCTACCTCAACAGCGCGGGATGGGGAGGCGATCCCAACAACTACATGCGCCTTCGTGCAGACAAAGACAAGTGGTACAACCTGCAAGGCAGTTTCCGCCGCGATCAAAATTTCTTTGACTACGATTTGCTGGCGAATCCGCTGAATCCCTCAACCTCTACTCCATCGATTCCGATCCTGAGCTCGCCTCACCTGTTCGATACGACGCGACGCATGAGCGACGTCGATCTCACGCTGCTTCCGCAGTCCGTTGTGAGCTTCCGTTTGGGATATTCGCATAACAACATGACCGGACCTTCGTATAGCAGCATTCACGAGGGCACGGATGCTTCGCTGCTGCAAAACTGGAACACGACCATGAATTCGTACCGAATGGGAGTGGACTTTAGAATCGCGCCGCGAACTGTCTTCAGCTACGACCAATTCCTCGATTACTACAAGGGCGACACGGACTACCAACTGAATCCAATCAATGAGGCACTCCTGCCGACGACGCCTGCAAGTTCCGTTTCATTGGGTTTGCCCATGGACACTGTGAACAAGGTACCCTGCGCAGCGCCGACCGGCCAAAGCAGTTTGATTGTCAGCGGGACTCTGACCAATGTGACATGCAGCGCGTACTCCAGCTACTTGCGCAATCAGAGGATTCGTACTTCCATACCCACGGAGCGGATCAGCCTGCGCAGCAATTACTTCAAGATGTTAGAAGTGCTCGGTTCTTTTTCCTATAGTTCCGCGACTTCCAGCACACCGTTGGACGAGTCTTTCGGCGGCCTGCTTACGCGCACCAACACCCTCGCCTTCACCGGCACTGGAACAGGCGCCGCAAACCGCATTTCTGACGTGGTCGATCTCGAGGCGACATTGCACCTGACCCAGCACCTGCGCCTGATCGAGAAATTCTATTTCTGGGCCTACCGCATTCCTCAGAATGGCAATCTCAACGAACTCGACTATAGCTGTGCAGCGCCCCCGTGCACATTGCTGAGTACGCCGCTCCCTACGCCAACACCTCCAGGTGGGACGCCCACTATAGCCCAGTCATCTTTCAACCAGACCTGGACGAGAAATCAGACCGAGCTCGCCTGGGACGTTTCGAAAAAAGCCGGTGTCCGCATCGGTTACCGCTATGGTGACCGGGACTTTAACCACTTCATTGACTATTTACCCGGAGACGTGGACCATTTCGTGGGCCTGGAACAAACGGCGCTCCTCGGACTCTGGGCACGGCCCATCCATACCTTGCGATTGAATTTCGATCTGGAGCTCACGAACTTCAACAGTGTGTTCGTCCGACTCTCTCCACGCAAGATAGAGCGCTACCGCTTCCAGACCACCTACACAGCGCGCTCGTGGGCGACCCTGGGCGGATCCATCAACATCCTGAACCTATCCAACGGCGACGCACAGACCCAGTTTGTGGGCCACAACCAGAACTACGGACTCACGGCGTCGCTCGCGCCGCGCGAACGCTTCGGAATGGATCTGGCATACAACTTCAACAGCGTAATCCAGAATGCCCTGATCTGCTTCAACGACACGCCGCCAACCGGCGTGATCCTTCCCTTCGTGGTGAATGCCAATAACAATGACTGTGCAGGGAACGATACGTCCAACAACTTGATGGCGAACTCGTACTACACCAACCACACCAATTTCGGAATGGCCACTGTCAGGTTCAAGCCGGCGAAGCGCGTGATGGCCAACGTTGGCTACAGCATCACCAGTGTTGAGGGCAACGTGCCGCAGTTCAACATTCTGCAGCCCCTCGGCTCGTTGCAGTACAAGTACCAGCAACCGGTGGCCGACCTGAGCGTGGATATTGCACGCAGGTGGGCTTTCAACATGGGGTGGAATTATTACCAGTACGCTGAAGGTTCGTTCGTCGGTCCATCAGCGCCACGCTATTTTCACGCCAACTCGCTAACCGAGTCGCTACGTTACTCGTTCTGATGTTCTAGCGTTCTTGGAGGGTGTAAGGGCTGCCCCGGCGACCGCTCCATGAAACGCGATTCAGAGCTGTTGGATCCAGTAAATTGAGAACCCAAATCTAACCAGCAAATCGAAGGGACTGTGAATATGAAAACAATCAGACTGAAGGTGTTCGCCACAATGACGGCCATCGCGGTCGTGTTTCTTCTCGCGTTGTCGGCTCAAGCGCAGAACGCGTCGGAAACGCTCTACAAAGCAAAATGTGCCACATGCCACGGGGCCGACGGAACCGGTTCGGCGATGGGGACAAAAATGGGCGCGCACGATCTTTCAACCGCCCTCGTGCAGGGAGTGTCGGACACGGAACTCACCGACATCATCACGAACGGCAAGGGCAAAATGCCAAAGTATGGAGCATCTCTGAAGCCGGAAGAAATTAAGGGGCTGGTGGCCCATATCCGGACGTTCAAGAAGTAGTCCAGTGGTTCAACAAGGCCAAGAGTCTTGGCTGTCTTTAAAGCTTCTGCGCCGCATCGCGGTGGCCCGCCGAGCGATTTGTGCACCAAGGTGGATCAGTGGCTAGCGGACTTGCGGACGGCGATGAGCGAGACCTGCTCCAGCCCAGGGAAGTGATCGTCTTTATCGGGCTTTCGTTGCGTGGGCGCAAGCTGCTGCACGGTGGTTCGCGCCGGTGGCGTTGGTCCGAAATACTGCGCGTACACTTCGTCAAACAACTGCAGGTCCGAAAGATCGTCCAGGTAGACAGTGGTGGAAACCACCTGGTTGAAACTCATCCCGGCTTCTTCAAGATTATCGAGCTGATTGCGCATGGTTTGCCGGAGTTGATGGGGTGTGCTGGTTGCGTAAACGCCGCCGTGCGGGCCCGGAATGAATCCATCCTTGGCGGAACAGTACAAAGTGTCGCCGGCAAAAACGCAGGGACTCGCCGTGGGACTGGGCGGCATATTCTTCGGACGCACCGCCTTCCGCAGCTTGAGGTCGCGCACCGCCACGCCGGTGTATTCGATGTGGGCGCCTCCGGGGAGACTCGATACCTCGATGGTGGCCCGCGCCGGAGTATTGCCGAACTCAAAGCGCCGCGCGTAACGCTCATTCATAACCCGCCCGGGGATTTCGGCCGTCAGGTAAGGATTCACGAAAACCATGTTGCCGAGATCAAGACCGGCTGCCTTCAGCACCGCCTGCAGGCGATCGAGCGCCAGATCGACCTGGGCAGCGGGATCATCCGGGACCTTGCCGGAATCGCTGCCCGCCATGCTCGAGATAAAAAGCCGGTCGTGGGTAAGCATTCCCGGCGCCGCCGGATCCTCTGATTTGAAGGTCGGCGGATAGACGGCCCGCTTGTCCGTGAGACTGCGCACGGCAACGGCATTGATCTGAATGGGCGGTTCCGGCACGCGTGCCACGCCAAGCACGGCGCGCGCCGGCGGAGACTTCGCGAAGTATTCCGCGAAGACCTTGTTCATTTCCCCGTACTGGCTGATGTCTTGCAAATAGACCTGCGTGTATACCACGTGCTCCAGGGTCAATCCCGCGGATTCGACGGTCGCCTTCACGTTGTCCAGTGCCTGCCGCACCTGAGCATCAAAAGTTGCCGGCGAAGTACCGTCTGGCCGGCAAGGGCCCTGGCCGGAAACGTAAACGTAATCTCCCGCGTCTACAGCGGGCGAGTACAGGCGACTCCCGTGAGCCGGTGTTTGCGCGGGAGCAACGGCGTGCCCTTGCTCCTGCGCTACGAGCGCAGACGAAAGCAGAAATCCAGCCAGCAACAATCGCATGGAACTTTTGGGATCGAGTGTTCTCACCACAACCTCGCCTGTCTACGCCGCGGCCTTCTTTTGCGCTGCGCCGAGAATCGCACGCAGCCTTTGCCCCACAATCATTTCCTCGCCGGGTTGGATGGTCATCGAAACCAGTTCAATGTGGTCTGGGCCTTTTGGTTCTTTGTGGTTGGGATTTCCTTCGCGAACGGCTCTTACCAGGCTTGGATTATCTGCCCCGAGCACTTCGATCACCGGATCGGTCGCGCGTAGCTGCGCAACACAATCCGAGATAGTGAAGGCCCACGCCTGTTGGTCCCATGAGATCTTGAGCGTTGGATAACGGTTCCCATCGTCGGGAGTGTAAGTCTCTGTCTTGACACCGGGCACGGTCTCGACCAGCTTTCGAATGCGATCGATGCGGCCATTCCATTCGGCATAGATCTTCTTCTCGTCCAGCTTCAGCCATGTCTCCAGCGCCGTCAGACACCCGATGATTTCTTCTTTCCCAACTTTCATCGGGCGGCACACGGCGCCTTCCCGCGGACTGCAATTGAGGAGCGCGGCCTCGATCAGATCTTTGCGCCCCAGAAGCAAGCCGCTGCACTGCGGTCCGCACAGCCCTTTTCCACCCGAGAAGCAGTAGAGGTCGAGGCCCATGCGGGCGTAAAGCTTGGCGTTGTCGGCGGGCGGGATGCCGGCGGCATCATCGAGCATCATGGGAACCTTGTGCTCTTTGGCGATGGCCAGTTCGCGCGCCAGTTTTTCCCCCAGATCCGTGGTATAGATCATCGCGGTTTTTTCGTTAATGGCGTTAGCCAGCTCTTCCGGCGAGTAGATGAGCACCAGTTTGGCGCCGGTCAGCCGGATCGCGCTATCGAAGGCGCTGCGGCCTCCCACCATGATGACTTCATGTTTCAGGCCAGTCGTGTCCGGGAGCTGCCAGATATTTTTGTCATCAGTACCCGCCATGCAGCCAGCGGTTGCGGCAGCCATGGCACCCGCTGCGCCCGAAGTGATAATGCCGGACTCCGCCCCCGTGAGTTCGGACAAACGCCGGCCAACCGCGCGCTGCAGGTCGATCACGTTGACGAAATGCTGCGCGGCTTCGACCTGCGCCTGACGAACCTCCGGAAATTCCAGGGACCCGCTCAGATACGTCCAGGTACCGCGGCAATTGATTACCGTCTTCACGCCCAGCCGGGTATAGACATTCTGGCGAGGATCCCGGCCGATCGCGGTGGCAGCTTGCGCGTACACGTCGCGTGCGGCAATCTGGCTCAGCAGTGGGGCAGCCGCCAGCAGTTTTACGAATGATCGGCGGCTAGGTTTCTGGATCGGCATCAACTACCTCCTAAGGAAAAGTTCAGTTGTGCAAAACGTTAACCAATCTTGTTGAAGCAGCTGCGGTGAAGCGGCCGAGCTTTAATCTTCTGCAGAGCTCAGCGGAATCTGCGATCGCACGGCGAGGATGTAAGCCTTGGCTCCGGGCTTGTTTTGGTTGTAGAACCCCACCGTGCAGTTTGGGCGGAAGTAGTATGCGTCTCCTGCTTTGGCCGGATAGCGGCCCTCGACTCCGTCCATTCCGCTTCCCGCCACCATCTCGCCCTGACCCTCAATGACTAGATAAATCTCTTCCGCAGTTTCGTGGTGATGCGGAAAGTTAGTGCCCCCGGGCGCGAAGTTCATCCAGAAAAGACTGGTTACCACGTACGCCTCATCGATCGCGTCGCGCTTCCCAGTTCGTGGGCCGACCAGCAACTTGTACAAAACCGAGTCGGGGTGACCTTCGACCGTTTCCTCTTTCACATCCTGCAGGTTGACAATTCTGGGATGCGGAGAGGCCGCTCCGAGCGAGATGCGCGGCGGGATCTTGAAACCCATAACCAAGACTCGTAAAGACTGCGCAGAATTGTTGGCGATCAAATGCTTGACACCCGGAGCCAGATACACGAAATCGTTCGCGCGCAGGGGATGCGTTTCGTCGCCGAATCGCAGAGTGCCTGTGCCCTCCAGAACAAAATCAATCTCTTCTTCACGGTTGTACAGAACATTTTGGCACTCGCCCCGCGCGTCAACCGAGACTTCTCCGAAGCGAGATACGCTTCGCAGAATTCGATTGTCCGCATCAGCTGCCCCGAAGATTGGCTTGTAGTGGCAGGTTCCGGAGGATAGCTCGGTCTTCGTCTCGCTCAGGTTTGGCAGGGACCGATGCAGCCACGTGGGGTCAACCTTCCGATCCTGGGCCGAGAGGTTCGAGATCAGCAGCAGGAACAGCAGTCTCCTACAGTTCACTCCCACGAAACGTGTGCTCACAATCCTTGTCCCCTTGAGAACGCTGGTATACCACAGAATAGGCTTGACGCAAATCGAAATATTTCGTTTTATTAGGATTCATTTCGTTTGCAGCCAGATTTCTACGAGGAAGTTCTGCGTGCTACTCTCTACCGCGCAGCCTTTGTCTCCATCGAAGAGCGATCATGACACTCCATTCCGTGCTTCTAAATCGACTACAACGCATCTGGCTAGGATTTGTTGCACTCGCCATCCTGATGTCTGGTTTCTCTCCAGCATTCGGTCAGGCCAAACCGAAGGGTGCTGACTGTCGCGTCGAAGCTGTCGAGTATAAGGGCTGGCAGGCACAGCAGATCTCGAACCGGTGGGTGCAGTTGACTGTCGTGCCGCAGAATGGCGGACGGCTGATGCAAGTGACGTTTGCCGGACACGCCTACCTGTTTGTAAATCCCAAGTTTGCCGGCAAGTATTTTCCGCCGAGTTCCAGCCAGTGGTTCAACTACGGCGGAGACAAGCTCTGGCTCTTGCCGGAAGGAAACAACGATGAACAGCATTGGGTCGGCGACTCCGACTTGTTGGACGACGGCCCTTTCACATTTCGAAAGCTTTCGGAAGGACAGCACTGCGAGGTCGAACTGACCGGCCCCTCCGATCCGCAGACGGGAATTCAATTTACACGGACCATTCATCTGGACTCCGATTCCCCGCGCATCAGCTTTCACGCGTCGATGAAAAACACCACCGGCCACACGCTGGAATGGTCCATGCAGTCCGTCTCGCAATACGACACTTCAGATGCCGGCGCGCCAGCCTCGGAACATGCCGCGAAGAGGAACAGTGATTTCTGGACGTTCACGCCGGCGAACCCAAACAGCAGCTATCTCAACCGCTACCACGTTCGCTTCGGTCCAGCAGAGAATCCTGCGGTCTCGGTAAGGGACGATGGCCTTTTCATGGTTCACTATGTTCACATGGCTGCCGAGTTATGGCTCGATTCGACAGAAGGCTGGCTGGCAGTCGTCGACGGCAAAACCCAATACGCCATGGTCGAGCGCTTTCAATATGACGCGAGCAGACCTTACCCCGGCAAGGCCTCCGTGATTTTCTGGACCAACGGCACGGAGATCAGGCTGAACAGCGATGGGAACCCCTCGCTGAGCGCTGATCCGGATGCGAGCCCCTACTACCTCGAAGCCGAGCTCAACAGTCCGATGTGTCGTTTGCGTCCCGGTGAGAGCTGCACCTTCGAGACGGAATGGTTTCCCACGCGCTCCGGAAATGAGTTTCACGGAGTGACGGACGCAGGAATTGTGATACGCCCATTGCGAGCGACAACCACGGAGAACGGCAAGATAAAGCTATCTGGCTCATTTGGAGTCTTTTATTCCGGGCGCGCGATCGCCCACTTCTACGACGAGCATGGACACAGTGTCGGTGTCACGCCACTTGTCGATGTAGATCCCAGCAAGGCCCTATCGCTGGATGCGGAGATTAGTCCCCCTGCGAAATCAGCGCGGCTCTCAATTCACGTTGTGGACGAGAGCGAAGTCGATCGCGGGGCACTTCAAGAAGTTCCGGTAAGTAGCCCAGACAATCACTGACATGAAGCACAAATTTGCAGCAATCACGTTCGTCCTGCTGGTCGCGTGTACGCAATGGCTGACCGCGCAGGAACCGCGGAATCAGGCGAGTTCTACGCTGCGTGTGAAGGCAGAAGACCTGCTGACAAACCCCGCAGGCGAGAACTGGCCCTCTTATAACGGCGACTACAGCGGGCGTCGCTTCAGCAGCTTGCGTGATATCAACAAGGCGAACGTCGCCCAGCTTCGTGCCGCTTGGGTTTTCCACCCGGGCAATTCTCAACGGCTGGAAGCGACTCCAGTGGTAATTCGCGGCGTCATGTACGTAACCTCCGCCAATGATGTTTTCGCCTTGGATGCGCGCACAGGACGCAGCTTGTGGCACTACAGTCGTCCCATCAGTTCGGGACTACTGGATGACGCTGCAGCTCACAAGAATCGTGGCGTCGCGGTCTGGGAGAACTTCGTTTATTCCGAAACGGACGACGCGCACTTGCTCTGCCTCGATGCCCGCTCAGGAAGCTTGATTTGGGACGTCCAATATGCCGACAAAGTCAAGCACTACGGAGCGACCAGCGCTCCGCTGATCGTGAAAGATGAGGTCGTCGTCGGCACGTCCGGCGGCGACTCCGGGGTGCGCGGATTCCTGGCTGCCTACAAGGCCACAACCGGAGAACTGAAGTGGCATTTATGGACCATCCCAGGCCCGGGAGAATTCGGATCTACGAGTTGGCCGGGAGATTCTTATCTGCACGGTGGCGCTACAACATGGATGCCCGGCACTTACGACCGGGAACTCGACACGCTGTATTGGACGACGAGCAATGCCGCGCCAGATTTCGTCGGCGACTCACGGCCGGGAGATGACCTGTATACCGCCTGCGTGCTGGCAATCGACGCGAACACCGGAAAACTGAAATGGTATTTCCAGTTCACGCCCCACGACGTGTATGACTACGATGCGAATGAAACGCCGGTGTTAGTGGATGTGGAGGAGAATGGCGCGGTGCGGCATCTTCTCTTACAGGCCGACCGAAATGGTTTCTTCTACGTTCTTGATCGGACGAATGGCAAGTTTCTGCGCGCTACCGCCTTTGTAGAAAAGTTGAACTGGGCTACAGGAATCGATGCCTCCGGTCGTCCCCTTTTGTCGGAACGAGTGCCCACAAAAGAAGGAACTGTTATCTGCCCCGGTATCGTTGGGGCTACGAATTGGTTTTCGCCTTCCTACAATCCCAACACTGGATTGTTCTATGTCATGGCTCTGGAGAGCTGCAGCGTTTATTTCGCGAAAGCACAGCCCTTCACTCCAGGCGAGACCTACTATGGCACTGGAACTAAGTTCCCCGCCGGTGAGCACTCACAGAAAGTCTTATTGGCACTCAAAGCGTCGGATGGCAAAGAGGCTTGGCGATATCCTCAAGCGGGTCGCGGAAACTCATGGGGAGGCACGCTCGCAACCGCGGGCGGACTCGTGTTTTTTGCGGATGATGCCGAATCCCTGGAAGCCGTCGACGCCGAAACCGGGCAGGCTCTATGGCACTTCAACACTGGTCAATCATTCAGCGCATCCCCGATGACTTACTCGGTTGACGGCGTACAGTACGTTGCGGTCAGCGCGGGAAGCGACGTATTCAGCTTCGCGCTTCCGCACTGAAAATCTCATCTCTGCTCTTCAGTGCTCCAAGTAAGGCACAAAGCCCTGCGTTTTTGTTTTAAGACGGTACACCGACGTAGTTGCGGTGATGTAAAGGGTACCGTAGTCCTTGTCTCCCCAGGTCAAATTGGCGGGCTGTTCCGGCAAGACGATCGTGCCCAGGTGATTTCCCGCCGCATTCCACACCCAGATACCCTGCGGGCCGGTCACAAACAGATTGCCGCTCTTGTCCACCTTGATACCGTCCGGAACTCCATCGTGCTGGGTGCCGGGCTCTGCGCCGAAAATACGCCCGTCAGACAGCGTTCCATCGGAATTCACGTCGTAGACGCGAATGTTTCGCTGCTCGCTATCATCGACATAAAACTTCTTGCCGTCCGGAGAGAAAGCCAATCCGTTCGGTTGCGTCAGATCGCGCGTCAGCAAGCGCACGTTCCCGCTGTCATCCAGCCGATAAACGCCTTGAAACGGGATTTCCTGCTTCTCCCCCGCGACGAGATCGAGGGTCGGATCGGTGAAATAGAGTGCGCCATCCGGGCCCACAATCACATCGTTGGGGCTGTTGAGTCGCTTTCCATCGTAACGATCCGCGAGCACCTTGTACTTCCCTTCCGGAGTTACTTCGACGATGGCTCTCAAGACGCTCGCACAATCGATCAACCGATGCCGGCGATCGAAGGTGTTTCCGTCCGGGTCGCCCAATGCGATGACCTCTTCTTTCTTGCCGTCCGGATAGACGCGAAAGATCTTGTTAATCGTTTCGTCGCTCACATAGAGAAAACCCGCTGGATCCCACATCGGCCCTTCGGTGAAGCCGAAGCCGGTGGCAAGGGTCTCTGGTTTCGCGTCGCGCTCGATGAGTTCTTGGAACTTCGGAGAGAGTGACTCAAGCTTAAAGTCTCTGGCTTTTTGGGCCGAAAGACTCAGCGCCATGCAGACTAAGGCCACTAGCTGAAACAGAATCGTCTGCCCGAGTTTCATTCCGTGTCGTCTTCTTTCTTGCGGGGAGCCCCGGCCTTGCTCGCATCTGGAGCCGCAGCCAATACGTAGCTAACCAGATCATCGAGTTCGGACGAGCTAAGGCGCTCGCCATAATTTGTCGGCATCAATGAGGTTTCACGACGATCGAGCCCGCGCAGCTCCGACTTCTGGAATGAGTGGAAGCCCCCATCCTTGGTTTGGAACTGTACGGAGAAGTTGTCTTCGTTGCGAATTAAGCCCTCGAGGTGCTCGCCCCCAGCTGTAACCAGAACGGCCGAGCGATAGCCTTGCGGCGGTGTTCTCCGTGATCTGACGATCTCGTCGCGGATTCCCTCTGCCGACGCGGTAGAACCGTAACTGGAGAGATCAGGGCCAAGGAAGCCCCCTTCGCCGGAAATCGTATGACAACCGGAGCATTCACCTTTGCCGAAGAATATTGCCTTGCCACGCCTTGCATCGCCGGGCAGAGCTCGTGTCTCAGTCTTCCCCTGGAGCTGCCGAAGGTAGACAACCAAGGCCCTGTTCTGCCTGTCACTCAGATTATGAAACGCCGGCATGCCGGTTCCCGGTACACCGTTCGCAATGATGCCGGAGAGTTGAGCATCCGAGAGATGCCGCACTTTGGCACTTGTGGAAATGTCGACGGCCTTGTCGCTTCCACTGCCATCCAGTCCGTGGCATCCGGCACACGAGGAGTTGTACACAGTTCGACCCACTTCAAGAGTCGCCTTGGAGCGGTCCGCGGAAGAAACTTGCTGCGCGGGCGAGAAAGGAATGTTGAACGCCCAGAGCAGGAGACAGAGTGCGGGCAACGGAAATAGAGATCTTCGAATAGGGGACATATCTAGGCGGCCACATTCTATCTCAGCGTGGAGAAGGAATCTCACAACAACTTTCTCTCACTTTCACGCAATGGAAATCTCTTTCGATTGACGCAGCGTTCTCTAGATTTGCGGAAAAACGTGCCCCATCAATGAACAAGTGACCCCAGGGGCTGAAGCCCACATTGAATCCACATTCCTTACGCGGCCCTAGAAGGGCCGCTCTTCCACGGTACTGCACGCATTTGTAGTTTTTCCGCGACCTCCTAAGTTCCGAAGCGCCACGAATCGCCGAGGTGAGCACCCTTTCAAACATGGCACCGATAATGTTAGAGTCCGCGGACAGATCGAACCAGGAGGTGGGGATGCATCTATATCAGCCGTATTCGAAAACACGTACCGTTGTGATTATTCTTGCGGCGTTGATCTTGACTTCGGCAGCAGCGGTCCAGGTGCGACTCGCGCATGCGCAGTCCACGGCCGCCAGTGAAAGCGCGACGAGTAACGACGAAATGATCGCGCAATTCCGACGGGTAGAAGTGGCCTCGGTTTCCGATGCCCTGGAGCAGATTACGGGAAAGCGGATGTATATGAGTCATCGCATGCAGCCGATCTTTACCGCCAAATTTGCGGGATATGCGCGAACCGTACAACTCAAGAAGGACGAGGGCAACAAGGATCCCGAAGCACTCACCGGGATGTTGGAGGCCATTGATCAGGGATCTACGGATTCGGTGTACGTGATGGTGGTTGAGGACGGGGAGGACATCGCAGGAATGGGCGGGTTGATGGGCACCGCAATGGCGGCCCGCGGCTACACCGGAGCCGTGATCGATGGTGGAGTAAGAGACGTAGCCTATCTGCGCAAGATCGGCTTTCCGGTTTTTGCCACCGGAATCGTTCCCTCCACTTCGGTGCACCACTACCGGTTTGCGGGGGCGCAGATCCCGGTCCGGTGCAATGGAGTGTCTGTCACCCCCGGCGATATTGTTGTGGCAGATAGCGATGGCGTTGCGGTCGTGCCGAAAGCGCAGGCGCAGGCCGTGCTCACTCTGGCACAGCAAATGGACTACAAGGAGCACTCCATGTATGCGGTCATCGAACAATTGAAGTCGATCGTGCAGGCAGTCAAGAAATTCGGGCGCCTTTAGTGACATCGAGATTGCATAAAACTGATTTTCATCAGATAATTTGTCACTTTCATTTTGTCGCTCATCATGAACGGTCGTCCAAAACGGAATTACGATATCACCGCTCTTCAACGTGGCTTGCGGCTGTTGCATCTCTTCAGCGAATCACCTCGAGGACTCACCGCCAAGCAGGTGGCAGCTGTGTCGCGGCTCCCAGTGAGCACGGTTCACCGTTTTCTGGCCAACCTGGTCACCGCGGGTTTCTTGAACCGCGATGGAGAAGGCACCCATCACCTCGGAATGGCGTGTTTTTCTATTGGACAGGCTGCCGTCGGCCAGCTTGATATCCGGCGCTTGAGCCTGCCCTATTTGCGGGAACTGAACCAGCAGACTCGCGAGACCATACATCTCACCGTGCGGCACGGATTGTCTGCCGTCTATGTCGAGAAACTGGACTCCCCTGAGCCGTTGCGCATTTATTCACGCATTGGAGCTTCCGTACCTCTCCACTGCACCGCTGTGGGCAAGGTCATGTTGGCTTACATGCCGGAAGATGAGCAGGACCGCGTTCTGCCTGAACTTGACCTGAAACGTCTGACTCCGAATTCGGCCGGAAATCTTCAGGAACTGAAAGCGGAGTTGTTCCGTGTCCGCAGGAACGGATACGCGTGTGACCTGGAGGAGCACGAACTGCACATTCGCTGCGTCGCCGCTCCAATTTACGATCACACAGGAAGCGTGCAATCGAGTCTCAGCATCACTGCTCCCGCTTTGCGTATGCCGGTGACGCGTCTTCGCCGGCTGGCCCCGCTGATCCAGGAGGCAGGGTTGAAGATCTCGGCTGAACTTGGCTATCAGCCAGTTGCGTCTCTATCGGCAGGGAGAGTGCCCAATCGGAGCAGTAAACCGGAGCCGCGACTTGGGACGATAGCGATCTAAGTCGGAGCTGCGGCGATCTTTCGGCTTATCGGATTCAGTATTCAGAGCCTAACTTGAAAGGAGCATTCCCATGAATTTGACCTCGACTCGAAGGACTTTTGCATTGCGCTTCGGTTCCCTTCTTTCAGCGCTCGGCCTGACTGCCGCAGTGCTGCCCTCGCGTGGACTGGCACAGAGTTCCACCCAGGATGCGAACACCATCCGTAAGCTAAATGAAGACGGCAAGCCTGGCAGCGAAAAAAATGTCATCATGCCGGTAATCGTTCACAACGGTTTGATTTATGTCTCGGGCCAGGGCGCACACGATTCGCGGGATCAGAAAGACTGGACCATTGAATCCCACACCACGATGGTCATGGACAAAATCAAGAAACTCGTGGAAGTCGGCGGAGGCACGGTCGACAGCATTCTCCAGACCAATGTTTTCCTGGTAAAGATCGAGCACTGGGATGCGATGACCAAGGTATTCGGAACCTATTTCCCGCACGGGGGACCAACGCGTACGACGGTGGCGATCTCCGCCCTGCCTGGAGATTCGCTGGTGGAAATCAACTGCATCGCGGCCGTTACCCGCAAGTAAGGCCGGGGAGAATCTCATGCGGATCAAATCGTCGTGGAATCGGCGCGGATTTCTGGGAACGGCCGCAGCCATGGCAGCATCTGTCTTTGCGCCTCGAAAGCTTTTTTCAACCGCGACGGCGTCGAGTAAGGGGAGCGTCAACGTGACCGGGTTCGGGCAGAGCGGTAATCCCTACGACGAACTGGGCGTCACTACCGTGATCAACTGCGAAGGCACGATGACGATGCTTGGCGGATCTGTTCTTCGTCCCGAACTCGAGGCGGTGATGGCTATGGCGGGACGTCACTTTGTGAACATCCCTGCACTGGAAGTTGCCGCCGGAAAGCGGATCGCAGAAATGCTGAAGCTTCCCGATGGCTACACGGCTCTGGTCACCTCAGGCGCCGCTGCGGCCATTCAGTCAGGATTGGCGGGCATTCTCACCGGCGACAACGAAGCTTTGATCCGGCAACTTCCCGATCTGACTGGCATGAAGTCGGAAGTCATCATTCAGAAATCGCATCGCAACCCATTCGATCATCAGTTGCGGTCCACGGGGGTCAAGCTGATCGAGATTGAGACCCGTGATCAGCTTCGGCAGGCTGTAAATGACCGCACGGCCATGATGCACTTTTCAAATTTTGCCAATGCCGCCGGCCAAATCAAAGTCGACGAGTGGGTCAAGTTGGGTAAGCAATTCAATATTCCCTGCATGAACGATGCCGCGGCCGACACTCCTCCGGTCTCGCATCTCTGGGATTACACCAACATGGGATACGACCTGGTTACCTTCAGCGGCGGCAAGGCGATGCGTGGACCTCAATGCGCCGGCTTGCTGATCGGGCGCAAGGATCTCGTGGCCAATGCCCTGCTGAACAACAGTCCCCATGAGGACACCCTGGGCCGCAGCCAGAAAGTAGGCAAAGAAGAAATTATCGGGATGGTGAAGGCGCTCGAACTCTATTTGAAGGAGGATCACGACGCGCTTGAGCACGAATGGCAAGCCCGGCTGGAACTGGTCTCGCGCGAACTGACCAAGATTCCGGGAGTGAGTACGTCGTTCTTCGTTCCCGACATCGCCAACCACGTGCCCCACATGCAGATCACATGGGATTCCAAAGTCTCGCTGGAGCCGCATCAGGTCTCGCAATTATTGCGGAATTCGAAACCCGCGATCGTCATTGGCGGCGGCGAAGGCCGGCCCGGACTCACCATGTGCTCGTTCATGTTGCAGCCCGGCGAAGACAAGATCGTCGCCGAGCAACTGTCGCGAGTTTTGCGCGAGCACTCCGCGTAGAACGGTTCGCGATAGCGCCATAATGCCCCCCGCTAAGACAACTCGTGTGCGCTGGTTTCTGGTGTTCTGGCTCTTTGTCCTCAGTGCCGTGTCTTTTCTGGACCGAGTCAACATCTCCATCGCGGCCGGATCGATTGTCGATGCTTACCACCTTACCGATGTGCAACTAGGAAAGGTGTTCAGCGCATTGGTCGCGGGTTACGCACTGTTCCAGACGGTGGGCGGTTATCTTGCCGACCGCTTTGGCCCGCGAAGCGTACTGGCGGGCGGGGTTGTTTGGTGGGGAATCTTCACCGCGTTGACCGCCCTTGTCCCCGCAAATATCGGGGGCGCGCTCTGGCTGTTCGTAGGCGTGCGTTTCCTTCTGGGTGCTGGCGAAGCGGTTGTCTATCCGGCGGCCAATCAGTTCGTCGCACGTTGGATTCCCGTGCGCGAGCGCGGCATCGCGAACGGTTGGATCTTTGCCGGCGTCGGCGCCGGCGCCGGACTCACGCCTCCGCTCATTACCTATCTGATGATTCATCACGGCTGGCGATCGTCTTTCTGGGTCTGTTCGGCCATCGGGTTCCTGGCAGGGGCAATCTGGTTCGTTGCGGCGCGGGACACTCCGGCAGAGCATCCGCGCGTATCTCCGGCCGAGCTCGCCACGATTCAATCCGGACTCACGGTAACGAATCAGGACCCACTGCGGGTGGGAAATACCACGAACGCTCTTGTACCTTGGAGCCGAGTTGTGCGAAGTCGTGATATCTGGGCGCTTACGGTTAGCTACTTCTGCTTTGGGTACGTGGCGTGGATTTTCTTTAGCTGGTTTTATCGCTATCTCGCGAAGGTACGTGGGCTGGATCTCAAAGCAAGCGCCTTTTATTCGATGCTGCCATTCCTGGCAATGCTTGTGTTCTGCCTGTTAGGTGGGATGGTCAACGATCGCCTGACAAAATTGCGAGGACCGCGATTGGGACGATGCGGCGTCGCCGTATTTTCCATGGCAGTTGCGGGATTTTTCATTGCTTTCGGTTCGCAGGTCGAGGGTGTTCGGCTGGCGAGCGTCATGCTTGCCGGTGGCGCGGGAGCGCTGTACTTATCTCAGAGTTCTTTTTGGTCGGTGACTGCCGATATTGGTGGGGCGTCGGCCGGGTCGGTGTCCGGGTTCATGAACATGGGTGCACAGATCGGCGGAGCCTTAACCGGTTCCTTGACGCCATGGATCGCTGTGCGCTACGGGTGGACGGCGTCTTTTTTGGTGGCAGCGGCCTTGTGTTGGTTGGGAGCGGTGAGTTGGCTGATCGTGGACCCAACAAATACTTTAACCGAGTCCCGGGGCGCTTCCGATGGAGGCGCTGAGTTCGGGAGGCGACGATTCGCAAAAGAATCGCAGGTAGCCCCCGCGAATTCATGAAGACACGGACGCACTCGTCGAGTTCAATGGAGCTTACTGGACCGATGCCTGAGAACCGGCAGTCAGAGCGTCCTGCAGGGTCTTCCCGAGCAGGCTGGCGGAGTTCGTATCCAAATACACGGTCGCATTGGGATGCCGCCGCAATATCGACGCCGGGGCCATGGGACTGATCTCTCCTTCGAAACAGGCCTTCACAGCCTGCGCTTTGCGGCGATCGGGAACCACCGCGAGGATCTCTCGTGCTTTTAGGATTTGGCGCGCCGACATTGAGATCGCTTGTTTTGGCACTTGTGAAATGTCCGCGAACCAGGCTTCCCCCACTTGCTGCTGCCGGCAGGCCTCGTCGAGGTTCACGATGAGATATGGCTGCTCGGTATTGAAATCGGCGGGTGGATCATTGAACGCGATATGCCCGTTCTCGCCGATGCCGAGAAATGCGATGTCGATGGGAGCTGACGCGAGTTGCTTGCCGACCTCTCGAACCACTGTCGCGGGATCAACGCCATCACCGTCAAGCAAGTGATAATGCGTGATTCCCGTTTTGCTGACTAACTGCTCCAACAGCATCTTCCGGAAGCTTCCGGGATGCGTGATGGGCAAACCAATGTATTCATCAAGATGAAACGCCTCAACCTTGGTCCAATCGATGTCTTCGGCTCGAGTGAGCGCGCTCAGGAATTCAAGCTGAGACGCGGCCGTCGCCGCGATAATGCGAGCACGTCCTCGCTCGGCGATAGCGCGCCGAATCGCTGTTGCGGCCTGCTCAGCGGCAGCGCGGCCCAACGAAGTTCTATCCCCGAACACTTTGAGCAGCATGGCAAGATCCTATGTGAAATAGAAATCGGAAACGAATTATACAAGCCAACGCCCCTGGCCAATGCAGCTGTGAACCGAAGTTTCACAGCATGAAAACCAACCGCCCACGTCGTGGCGAGAGTCGGGTTACGTGTTGTATGACTCTTGAGGAGCGGCAGCACGATATGCCAGCAGGGAGATTGCTATGAGGAAGTCTGAACAGATTATTCCCGCGATCCTCTTGATCGCCGTTCTACTGAGCAGCGCAGCCGCTACTTCCCAGACCGTCACCGTGGATGCAACCCCTAGCCACGTTGTCAATAGATTCAGCCCGCTGTATGCCCTGGGTTCCACGGTTGATCGTGTTCCGAGCAACGCCACCGACGTTTTCTTCCGCCCCGACCAGATCGAGAAGGTCTTATCGGCGGGTTGGGGAGTCATCAGCTACCGCCAGAACACAGACTTGTTTGTGCAGGCCTGGCATTGGAATCCGAAGGGCGCATGGAGCGACCCCGCAGGCAAAGGCTACTTCACGGGGGACGCGACGCCGACCAGCGAGATGATCAGGCACTCCTATGGATACTCGCTGCCGCACCGTGGCTTTACTCGCAACGGAGGCACAGAGTTCGATGGCTACTCCCGCCTCGATGACGGAGACTCGGAGTCGTATTGGAAAAGCAATCCATACCTGAGCCACGATTTCACTGGCGAAGATGACTCGCTCCATCCGCAGTGGGTGGTGATTGCGCTCGACAAGGAGGAGGCCATCAACGGAATCCGCATCCAGTGGGCCAATCCATTTGCGCGCGATTTCCAGGTGCAGTACTGGGTGGGCAATGGCGATGCAATGGATGACCAGAACAAAGGAGCGTGGAAGAATTTTCCCTCGGGAAGCATAACCGACGAAAAGGGTGGAGACGCCACTATTCTTTTGTCGCCATCACCCGTGTCGACTAAGTTCGTTCGCGTCTGGATGACCCGCTCCTCCGACACTTGTGATAGCCATGGTTCCGCGGATCGCCGCAACTGCGTCGGATACGCGATCCGGGAAGTCTATCTGGGCACAATCGCCAATCACAGCGAACTCAAGGACCTTCTGCACCATTCAGCCGACCAGAAGCAAACACTGACGCTCTGCTCGTCGGTCGACCCCTGGCACGAACCGGCTGATCTCTATCTCGCGCCCGACCGCATGGAATCGGGCGATCAGCCCGGCTTTGATCTCTTCTTCAAGAGCGGAATTACGCGCGGCCTTCCCGCAATTGTGCCGGTGGCCCTGCTCTACAGCACACCGGAAGATGCCGCCGCACAAATGAGCTATATCAAGAAGCGAGGCTACCCCGTTTCATACATCGAAATGGGTGAAGAGGCGGACGGCCAATACATGCTGCCCGAGGACTATGGGGCTCTCTATGTACAGTTCGCAAACGCAATTCACCGCATCGACGCAAATTTCAAGCTAGGAGGGCCCTCATTTCAGGGAGTCACCGAGGACATTCAAGTTTGGCCCGACACACTCGGGCGTACTTCATGGTTCGGACGGTTTCTCGAGTACCTCAAAACCCACAATCAGCTGCGGGATCTCTCCTTCATGTCATTCGAACACTATCCCTACGACGGTTGCGAAACACCTTGGGAAAACCTGTATCAGGAGCCTGAACTGATTACCCACATCATGCAGGTCTGGCGCGACGACGGATTGCCGGCAGGCGTTCCCCTGCTCGATACCGAAACCAACGCGCATGGCGGCGAGGCTTCAGTCGAGATCTTTGGCGCGCTTTGGCTCGCTGATTCCTTCGCCGGTTTTCTCACTGCCGGCGGCCAATCCACCCACTACTACCATGCCTTGTCCTACTCTCCCCCCCATCCCATCTGCCCAAACAGTTGGGGAACGTATCACCTGTTCATGGTCGATGATCAATTTCAGATCCTGCAGCCGACGTCGCAGTTTTTTGCCGCCCGGCTCCTCACTCAAGAATGGGCCGAGCCGAAAGATGCGGAGCATCTTCTCTATCGCGCCGGGAGCGATGTGAAAGATTCCCAGGGACACGTGCTGGTGACAGCTTATGCTCTCCACCGTCCCGACGGTCAATGGTCCCTGTTGCTCATCAACAAGGACCACGATCATTCCCATCCAGTGGAGATTACATTCCACGATTCGGATGCCAATCGGGACACTTCGTTCGCGGGGAAGGTCACGATGATCACATTCGGAAAGGAGCAATACCAGTGGCATCCGGATCGAAAGAAGGGCCATGCTGACCCCGATGGTCCGCCTGCCACATCAACGCCAAATGCTGGACAAGGCACGAAATATAGCCTGCCCGCAGCATCAGTTACCGTGATTCGCGGGACGCTCGGCGTTCATGGCTCTTGACTTCGTCTCACGAAACTTCAATTTGTTCGCATACAATTGCAAACTTGGCGGCAACGCCGATGCAAAAATCCATCAATTGAATTTCCGCAAATGCCGCTTCTGGATAGCTCCTGTACGCCGATAAACCATTAGGAATTGTGACTTTTCACCGATTCCATCGGCTTTGACGACCAGCGTGTTCGGGCACCATTTTGCTCTGGAAGCCCCATTTCTAAGAACTGCCAAAAAAACAGCTTGGATCATCGCGAAATATGAGGTATTTTGCCCACATCGAAATTCTGGGGAGCAAAGCTCGGTTTCACCAAACCTGAGTTCGATATTTCGGTCTCGCGAATGGAAGACATCCCCTGCCTTCCTCAGTAGATTCCAGGTGACGTGAAGTCTGGCGCGCTCCGAGGGGAATCCAGCCGTGAAGCCTCCTGTTTGCCTGTCCGCCTTGATTCTGTTTTCTCTCTTGCGCTGCGATTTGTTCGCAGGCAGCAGTAAACCGCCCCTGGCCGATGATTCGACGCACTCCAACTCGGCCACCGTCTTGTCTGCAGAAAACGGGACGCTCTCGGCTCAGCCGCAGGCCGTAATCCCAGGCCCGCAGCGATCCTTTCTTCGAATGGCCGGGATCAGCCAAAAGATCGCGCCTGACGAGGTTCTGCCGTTGCTGAGCAGGAATGTGTTCATCGAGGGCTATGAGATCACTCACCCCACTGAGTTCCTGATCCTGCTTCGGCGATACGTCGTACAGGCCAGGGAGTTGGCAGCTTTGGCCGCTGGCAGTGGGATGGTGATTCGTGTCACGAATTGTGACGATGCAAAACCTCTGCTCCAAATTCTCGGTTATCGAACCCGGTCAGATTGCGGCAGTCCTGGAACATCCTTGCAGACGGCAGATCCCGAAAGGGCTTTCCTGGCCATCGATTCTGGATTTCCTCTGCCCGAACTGGAGCAGACCCTGCAAGGCGGCAAACCCTTCGAGTACCCGTTCCTCTCTTCCCCCTTGCCAGTACTCTTTGCCGAAGGAGATTGGACCACGGCGAGCGCGAAGAACTACAAAGAAAGCAGCAAGGACTTGCTCGACACGATCCTGACCGACCCCGCGGTCGCGCGGCTGTATTGGGCGCTGTCTCGGCTCGACCCCGAAACCAGGACCTATTTGCGGCAATCGATTGGCCTCGGGAAGTTGCTTCCCTACGCCGCGGTCCTTGATTTTTATGGGAGGGGCATCTGCGTTAGAGCGGGCCGAGTCAACGTACCTGGAGAGGCGGCCGCGGACGCTGCATGGAAGGACTTGGTCGGAGCGAGCCCGACGTCGCCCGCCGCGTTTGTCTCGAAGTTACTTGCGAAGGACAAGGGTTGGCTGGCCGCTTATTTCGACGTGCTTTCACGAGTGACTGGAATTCGGCAGGCCTATTTTACCGACCCGCACCGGCTGCGCCCCTTCTACGCAGGACTACGCGCCCCCGATCCTTCCTCGCCCGCCACAAGAGGTTCCTTTCGACCGAATCCTGCCCTATTGCTTCTTGTCAATCGACTTCAGTTTGAGAACAACGGTGAGCCGATCGTACCCGGCGGGCTGGATCTTTGGAAAGAGATCTTTCTCCAATGGCATAGTTCGAACCTGGCTCGCAAGTTGGGGAAACAAGCTTCCAACCTGAGCGGTCCGGATCAGTTCGTACAAATGATGTTCTCCTACTCGCGGCTATCTACCGAAGTCGGCCCTCTGCAGATGTACATGGCGATCAGTGAAATCGATAGTAGACGAACTCCCCAACATCGCCTGTCAGCTGCGACGGTCCGGTTGTTGGCTCGGAAGTTCGAGGAATTCAGCGATCAGTACCGAGTCTTTTCCGAGTTTCCGGAATTAAGCGACCAGTCGATCGCACTGTTTCTTGATGTCACTCAAGGGCTGAACAAGGTGCCTATGGCTGTGCGGGGAAACGCGTTCGGTACCTTTCAGGCTAGTGTAGGAATCTGGCAGATTCTGGCCCGTCAGGGAGAGATTTCAAACGCGCACTTGGACGAGTCGTTTCAACACGTGGTCAGTCCTTTCGCCACGATTCGATCAGCCTCCCAACTGTATGACTCAGGGCGGACGTCGGTCGCAGAGCTATTCCGGTACTCGACCAAGGCACGACCTTCGCAGGACGAAATCATCGAACTGCTGGCGGGCCCTCGGCAGGATACTGCAGAGGGAAAACAGATTCATCGAGAACTTGCCACCAGTATCCGCTCCGTGCTGGACGACCAGAGACTAGTCTCGCTCGACACAGTGTTGACGCTGGGGGATGCATTGGCCGAAAAGGCGCATGGGAAACAGCCGGCCGGGTACTTGATTCAATTGGCTGGCCAGACGCGAGAATTTGAGATGCCAAGGCCAATCTTTACGAACGGTGAAAGATCAGAATGGGCGGCAGGAATCTATAACAATCATCACACCGATGTAGAAATGCGGGCCGACATACCAAGAGTCCTCAAGTCGCCGACTGCTTCGCTGGTGCAAATTGAGGAGGCGCGCGGCGAGCTCGCATCGTTTCTCAGAGACACGCTCGTTGGCTTGAACTATGCATACTACGAGCCGCCAGGTGCGCAGGCGCTGCACAATAATCCGCTCTTCGTCCGCTCCCACGACTTTGCCGGAGAGACGGTCGGTGGAATGAAAACACTCTGGCAGGCTCCGGAACTTTTGGGCCAGGGTTCTCCGGCAGGCGGAGGCGCCCATTTTGTCGGCTCGCTCGCCGATCTTCCCTACGCCTTGGCCGATCTTGAACAGGATTTCATTTCGCCGGACAGTGTTCAGGCTCTTATCTGGAAGGAGTTGACGCCGGAGCTGCTGGCCAGCGCGACCATTCCCCGCTGGTGGGACATCAGCCCACTGGAGCTTCATGCCATCGCTCTCTATCAGCGGAGTGGAGAAGAACTCCTGACTGCTTCGGCAAAGGACGAGGCATTGCGAAATGAGGTCCTGATTATTCTGTCGAATCGATTACTTCCACAGCGATCAAGACAAGTCGAAGAAGCTCTACGCGCGGGTCGCGTGGCAGAAATGCTTCCTCAAATGATGCCGGCAGACACCTTCTACCTGGCAGTGGAGTTTCGGCGACTGTATGGGGCACAACCGGGTATGGGTGGAACCGCCACTCAGGAACTTGAAGAGTTGTGTCGTCTGCACCCTGAACAGGTTGACTGGAATCGCTTGTCGCATGATTTCGGCACGCCCCATCCCAGCCTGGCTCAGAATTACGCTCCCGAACTCCTGAACATGATGCCCATGCCACCGCTGGCTGGGTATTCGAGCCGTTTTCTGGCGGAATCCTGGGACTCTCCGAATTTGTACTGGGCGCGGCTGGCCGATGAAGGAGGATACTCGCCCGTCATGTTGAACCACTTCGTGCCGCAGTTGACTCGCAAGTTGGTGGAGAAGATTTTCGCTACTGACTTTGAGGATTGGCCGGAACTCCTTCGCGCGATGCATGAAACGGGAGCCGAGTTCCAGGAGGGCAAGTTGACCCCGTTAAGAAGAGGCCAGCCTTGAGGTGTGCGTTCGATCGAGCAGCAGTTTTGCAATGCAGCGGCGGCACGCGAGCCGCAGAGTAGGAACCTCGAAACTATGATAAGGAAATTACTTGCGCTGATTCTCATTCCACTGGGGTTCGTTCTAGGAGACGTAACGGACGTCGAGACTCAGGAGAGCCCGAACATTCACGTTGTGGTGAACATGGTCCAACTCAACGTGGCAGTGACGGACAAGAATGGACGGTACATTACAGGACTCCGCCCGAATGATTTTGCCATCTCGGAGGATGGAATTTTGGAAAAGACGGCGACCTTTGCGGAGGGCAATGAACCGGCCCGCAGTCTCAGAGAATTGGTGGAACAGGATTCGTCAGCACCTGCCGGTGATCTGGCCGAGCGGTCTTCTGACGGCGCGTCGACATTCGACGCGCAGATCAGAGGAGCCAATGTGTTCGTCCTGTTTGATACCAGCAACTACATGTACCGGGGGTTCGTGTTCGCACAAGACGCGATCACCGAGTTCGTTCGATCGCTCGAAACGGCGGACAGGATCGCGCTCTATTCCTACAGCCGCGATCTGTCTCGCGTCGCACCCCTTACCGCCGACCGGAGCCAAGTGGTGCGGGCCGTGCGCTCGACGGTGGCCGGAGATGAGGCAGCACTTTACAACGCGCTGCTGCTGACGCTGAAAGACGCGGCTCAAAATACGGGCAGGAAAGTCGTAGTCGTGTTCTCCAATGGGCCCGATAATTCCAGCGTAGTACCACCCGAGGACGTTGCTGAATTTGCCCAGTCGGCCGGAGTTTCCATCTACATGATCAGTACACAGACGGCAAAATTGGAACCGGTATCCACCGCGGTCTTTGATCGAATGACCGCCGCCACCGGCGGCAAAGCTTACTTCGCCAAAAACTGGAAGGACGAACACCGGGCATTTGCGTCGGTCCGCGACGATTTGGCACATCTGTACTCGCTGAGCTACTACCCGAAGCCCAACGCCAACACCGGCTGGCGAGCGATTACCGTGAGGCTCGTAGGCGATCAACTCAAGAAATACAAACTGCGTACTCGTAACGGATACCGCCCTCAGCCGTCCCGATTCGCACGTGGAGACACGACCGCCTCATCTGGCATCGGGCCTGAATAGGATGCGGTTCGCTTTCCGCGACTCCGGCGAGTTCAACATGGACCCCCACGGACGACGCGCCGGTGCATCTCGCACACTACGACATATCGTTGATGGGCAGACACGGAGCGAGATTTCACCAGCAGCCCACGCGAACTGGTAGAGGCTGCAGCGGGGCACTTCAGCGATAATTCGTACCCATAGGTTCGCTGAGGTAAGATTTGAGCCTGTCGAATATTTCCAATCGGTTATCGCATCCACTGGACAAGGTACACCATGACAACGAACGCACCCTCACTACGAGAAACCACAGCGGCCTGCCAACCGCAAGCAGCAAACGGCCTGGTAATCGTGCGCGTGACGATCGGCGCGATGCTGGTGTGGGTCTTTTTCGAGAATCTGGGGAAAGGCCTCTACACACCGGCGGGTTACGCAGGTCTGATCAACTACTACATCAAGGCGAGTCATTCGCCGGCCGCTTGGAAGGCGGTGATGGGCCTGGCAGCGAGCCACGCCGCGATGGCGGCTCCGATGCAGGCCCTGACCGAGATCTCTCTCGGTATTCTGCTGATCATCGGTCTGCTTACGCGACCAGCAGCATTTGTGGCTTTTCTGTATCTCGGCAGCCTTTGGATGTCAGAGTGGGGCACGGCGTGGATCTGGGAGTTGCTGGTCCCGGTGATGGCATCGCTCGGGCTCGCGATCGGAAGCGCCGGCCGGAGATGGGGCGTTGACGCGTGGCTGGCGCAACGGTGGCCCTCGTCGCCGTTGTGGTGATTGGGCCAAATTCACGTGCGCGTGTCCGTCATCATCCCTACCCATAATGAAGCGCTGGCGATTGAGCGCGTCATAGCGGATCTCCCGTCCGATCTGACGACGGAGGTCATCGTTGTCGACAGCAACTCGAATGACGGGACGCCCGAGATCGCCGCGCGAATGGGAGCCCGCGTGGTGCAGGAACCGCGACGCGGCTATGGGCGGGCGTGCCTTACGGGTCTGGCCACAACAAATTCCCCTGACGTGGTTGTATTCCTGGATGGCGACTACAGCGATCGTCCCTCGGAACTACCGATTCTTTTGGCGCCCATCACTGAGGGGCGTGCGGACATCACGCTCGGATCCCGCCTGCGGGAGCGGCGCTCTGCTGGGGCCTTGCCTTGGCATCAGGCGTTTGGGAATCGTCTCGCCGCTGGCCTGATCAGGCTCCTTTATGGACTAGACATCAGTGATCTCGGCCCGTTTCGCGCTGGCCGCGCAGATGTACTACGCGCACTCGTGCTCAAAGAGACCACGTATGGGTGGGCGGTTGAGATGATCCTCAAAGGCGCTCTGGCCGGATTCCGCGTGGTTGAAGTCCCGGTGAGCTACTACCCGCGTATCGGAAAATCGAAGATCAGCGGTACGCTGAAGGGCACGGTCGGCGCCGGTTGGTTCATTCTCAGCTTGATCGTGCGGTATTATTTGCGGCGCCGAAGGGCCGGGACGCCATCAGTGTGAATTCCGCGTCGGGTGGCCCACTCAAGGCTGGTTTTGGCTTGAGTGGGACAGGTCTGCTGCTGGACAGAGTTTCCCTTCCGCTCGTTCGCGTTTTCGCGCCATCTATTTCCTCCTTCACCGCGGGGGGTGACGTCAAACAGCAGGTCCCTCCACTCCGCAGATCATCGCCTTTGAGATGATCTGCTCCGGTCGGGACGACAGAGTCGAGAAGGTCTGAACATCCCCACTCAAGCCAAAACCAAGCCTGAGTGGGCCAAGGGTCGTATATTATTGCCCAACAATCTATGGACTCTTCAAGCGAGAGAGTGGTGCGTTTGTCAGGTTGTGACCGTGTGCTGGTAATCATGGCGAAAGCACCGAGGCCGGGCGCGGTCAAGACCCGCCTCACGCCCGGCCTTTCTCTCGCGGCTGTCACTGCTTTCTATTGCTGTCTTCTGGACGACACGCTGGCGCTGGCGCGGTCATTGAGCGATGTGGAAGTCGCCATCATGTGCCCGGACTCGGACGTAAACGAGTTGGCGCAGTTGGCAGGCAGTCAGGTGAGCGTAGTTGCGCAGAAAGGTGAGGGTCTTGCCGCAGGCCTTACTTCGGTGTTTGCGCATTTCGCGCCAGATCGTCAAAGAGAAGCTCATCAAAGGGACGCACGTCGACGACGCACGATTGCCTTCAACAGCGACAGCCCGCACCTGCCGCGTTCGGTTCTCGAAGATGCGTTCGAAACGCTGGCCGCACATGATGTGGTTGTGGGGCCAACGCACGACGGAGGCTACTATCTCGTCGGGGCAAAGGCTTCTCATCCTACCCTTTTCGCAAACGACGGAATGGGCACCAACAGTGCGCTGGAGAGACTTCTCTCGCGCGCACGAACACTTGAGCTATCAGTAGGTTTCGCAGATGCTTTTTACGATATTGATGTCGCTGACGATCTGACTCGGTTGGCAGAGGAGTTGCGGTTGGCTCCGGCGAGGGCGCCACGCACAGCGCAGTGGCTTAAAGAGTGGGAGCTTATGGCGGCACAATTGAGAACGGGCACCGGAGCACTGTGAAGATCACCCCCGAGTCGAGAGTTTACATACTCGGCGCGACATTGTGCGTGGTGCTAACGATCTGCTGCCGCAACTTCGGCGACAGGGGTGGACCGTACTTCATGGCCTCTTTGACCCTCGCGGGCATCGTGTATCTTTTAGCGATCCGTGAGTTTTTCGCGACGCCAAGGTTTTCCCGACGCGTTGTGGTCATTGGGCTCGTCCTGGCTGCTGTGTGGCACATTGAGTTTCTTCGGGTGCCCGCGGGTGCCGATGATGACATCCATCGATATGTTTGGGATGGCCACCTGCAGAGGCTCGGCTACAACCCTTATCTTGTTGTTCCCAGCGATCCAGCCATGAAGGGACTGCATACCCCGGAAACCCGCAACTTGAACAACCCGGACCTACCGAGCCCGTATCCACCAGGAGCGCAGCTTTTTTTTCGCACAGTCACCGCGATTCAGGAGTCTACTTTTGCCCTGAAAGTAGCGTTTATGATTTGCGAGTTCGGAATTGTTCTCGTATTGCTCGATCTCCTGCATTGTACGCGGCAGGGACTACACCTGGTTCTGGCGTTCGCCTGGAACCCATTGTTGGCTATTGAGGTGGCGGGAAGCGGTCACGTTGACATTGTTGGCGCGCTATTGTTGGTAGTGTCCGCCGCTGCGCTAGTGCGCCGATGGCGGGCGGCTGCGGCCGTCACACTCGGGCTGGCCATTGCAGTGAAGTTTCTGCCGATCGTACTCTTGCCCCTCTACTGGAAGCGGGTTCGCATTCGCGACGGCGCGCTGGCAGCAGCTGTCGTCGGAGTCCTGTACTTGCCATTTCTGAATCACGGCCGTATTCCAATGGGCTCGCTGGGTACGTATGTGCAGAATTTCCGCTTTAATGGTCCCGTGTTTGCGGCACTCAATCAGGTGGCGCCTCCGCAGTTGTTGGTTGGGCTGGCAGTGCTTGTCGGATGGGCGACTGCAGCCTGGCTAAGATGCGCAGCGCCTGAAGGGTCTCCCGGCGCATTTGCCTGGCCCACATTTGCTTGGCCCATGGCGGCATGTCTTTTGTGCGCCCCCGCTGTATTCCCGTGGTATCTTCTCTGGCTGCTGCCATTTCTGACGTCGTCCTCGACGCTGCTGATTGTCGTCTGGACGGTGAGCATCTTCCCGACCTACGTCCAATGGCACTTGCGCACAGTTGGGCGTCCGTGGGGGGCACTTCCGGGCTGGGTAATGCTGGTGGAATACGGGTGCATGGCAGCGGCTGGTGCCATGATCGCGTTGCGCCGGCTCATGCGCCCGGCGTCACAGCGATAGCCAAAACGGGCAACCTATATCAGTCCTAGTGGCCCAACACGCAATTTGTGTATCCGAAAATCAGGGAGTTTCATCCAAGACAGCATCCGTTCAACTCACCGAGGAAGGAGTTTTATGAAAAATACCGGCCGTTTAACCATGATGGGTCTTCTGCTTTGCGGAGTGCTGACCCTTGCTCCAAATTCCAGGGCGCAAGAGCGCTCGCCAATTCTCGATCAAGTCGCCAAGACCTACGGCATCGATTCGTGGGATAAAGTCGAGGCCATCCGCTACACCTGGAACGGGGAAATTACCGGACTCTTCAAAGCTGCTCACAAGTGGGAGTGGGAGCCTAAGACCGGAAAAATCAGCTACGAAGGAACGGACAAAGGCGGCAAGCCGGTCAAGGTCACCTACGACAGTTCTCACCTCAGCAGTCAATCCGACCTAGTGAAGAATGAAGTCGAACGGCCTTTCGTCAACGATAATTATTGGCTCCTGTTCGTTTTCCACGCTTACTGGGACAAGAGCGCGATGGTTACCGATGAAGGTATGAAGAAACTGCCGATGGGCACCGGTTCGGCCGAACTTGTCTCAGTAAAGTATCCCCCGGAAGCCGGCGGTTACACGCCCGGCGACACCTGGGACCTCTACGTTGGCAAAGACAACCGCGTCGAGTACCTTGTTTTCCGCCACGGCGGGACCGAGAAGCCCAGCCTCGTCAACGCCTCCTGGGCAGGCTACAAAAAGGCAGGTCCTGTGCTCGTCTCAACCGAGCACCGCGGCAACGCCGATGGCAAGCCGTTGCACATCTCCATTACGAATCTGGCAGTTAAGCTGTCGGGCTCGGATGCGTGGATCGACGCGAAATAAGTTGAGCCTATTCGCGGGGCCGTACTCAAGCGCGGCTGTGATCACTGGATGACGACTCAAACACAGGTCCCTGCACTCCGGTCAGGATGACAGAGTGGGGGAGATCTAAGTCGCCCGTCGAGCTCATTCGAACAGTGGATGTTTGGTGTGTTTCAGACTATCTGGCGATCACGACGGTAGTACAGGAACTGCTGAGCTTGGGCAGATCGCGGTTTGCAGCGGTGCGGATCTCGAGCCGTAGGCGCTCGCCCCGAATGATCGGACAATAACAATCAGGCTGTAGCAGTGCGCCCTGCAAGCGCCGCCGCCCGGCACATCCACCGTGGCACGACTCGCGGAACTCGCACGGATTGCAGGCTTCAGGAAGTGTGCGTGCCTGCTCGAAGGGTGTTGAGCTCAGAATGCTGGCGCCTGCAGAGAGCAAGTCTGAAAGCGGCTCTCCTGATCCTGGCCAATAAACGCAGGGTTGTGTCGTGGCTCTTGGGGTCACTCGTACGGTGCTCACGCCACAACCGGCTCGGAGCGGTGGGAGTCCCGCCATCGCACGAACGAGCGGCTCACCAATGGCGATTACATCGGTCTCCTCAAAGAGGCGCCGGAACCCATCCCAGTACTCTTCGTAGCTGAGGGCATAAACGTCCGATCGTACGGCTTGGTACACATTTACGCGCAAAGGAGCGTCAAAGTGTTTGGCTACTCGCGCCACATCCGCCAGGCGCAGGTAGTTCGACTTCATCATGACGGCGATGATGGTTACAGGAATATCCAGCTTTCGACACCGTTCTGCCTGCTGTTGGATGAGCGCCCAATTGCCCTGCCCGCGCTGCGCATCCTGTTCCGCTTGCGTCGGGTAATCAAGAGAGAACTCGATGTCATGGAAGGCTTGCAGGTCATTGTCTTCCAGAACAGCAACACTATGACCGTTAGAAGTGATGGTGAGCTTGACCGGTTTCGTCTGCAGGTAGGCCAGCATTGCCTTGAAGTCGGGATGCATGCTGTTCTCACCGGTGCCCAGATTCACCGAGCGCACGGGCAGGCGTTCCATGACTGCCTTCACTTGATCCAGGGAAAGACGGTCCGTGCGAGTTGGATCGCGGTAGCAGAAGGCGCAGGTGAGATTGCACTCGTTGGTAAGGCCGAGACCCAGCGCAATGCCGGAATCAGACTCGGTCACGCGAAATGCGGACGATGACGACTGTGCTGTGACGTCGTTCATGTAACTTCCTTCATCACCGTGCCTCGCGATATGCCACGCAATGCGTGTAGCGGGCGATTGCGGCAAACTCCGGTTGCCTGCCCACCTTGCGCTCCAGATCAAAAATCCGCTGGTAGTCGTCATTTCGAGAAACTCGCGGGGGCAAGTAATCCGATATAACCCGAACGCCACGCTCCGCAGTTAGCGCGAATGACGATTCCTGCAGCATGGCTCGCAGGCCGACTGGGTTAAATAGACGCACCCTGCCCTCATACAGAGACTCATCTCCCCACTCCGCGGTCAGGTTAAGCTCAGCCGCGGCCAAGTCGCCGTTCAGTATGGCAGCTTTCAACACCTCACCTGGCCGGTTACGCACCAAGACCGAGATCATGCCCGAGGGATCTCGCAAGGCGCGAGCGGCAGCGCGCAACACAGCACGTGGGTCCTCTACAAATTCCAGAACGTTGTGGCAGAGAATCAGATCGAACGATGCAGCGGGAAATAACGTTGCCAATTGAGAGACGTTGCCGTGTGTCAGTGCAATCCTCTCGGTGACTCCTGCTTCCTGCGCTGCGCGCTTGGCGAAATCGAGCATCGGCAGGGACGCATCCAGCAACGTGACATGAAGACCAAGTCGCGCCAGGCGCACCCCGATGGCACCGGTACCGCAGCCAAGATCGAGAGCTTGCAAGAACCGTGTGGGCTGCGGCAGACAGTCTTGCAAGTTGGCAAAGGCGAGATCGAGGCGAAGCCGGCCCTCGGGAGTCTCGAGATAGGCGGCATACTTCGCTGCGCCAGTCTGGAACCGTTCGAAGTCGTCATTGACGGTCATTTCCTTCATGCGCCACTCAGCGATGTCGCTCCGTTCGAGTCGCAGTTGAGTACCAGAGCGTATACCGAAAGGATTAGGAACGACAAGTCGGCTGGTCGAAAGATTTATCAACCGACCGCGGTGGATCACCGCAACACCCGGGTAATCTGGGCGATGTTAACCGCCGACACTGTTAGAGTGACTGTTACGCCAATCGTAGAAACCGCGGTTCCGCGTTGTCCCAGCTCCGGTTAAGATACATTGAAATGCCCATCACCTCCGCCCAGGCGCAAGAAGCACGGCAAAACATTACATCGGTTGCGCTGCATACGCCGCTGATCCGGTGCAATGCGGACATGCCTGCAAACTTGTACCTGAAATTGGAAAACCTGCAACCGATCGGCTCGTTCAAAATCCGCGGAGCCGCTAACGTCATGGCTCGGACTCCGAAGGAGCTTCTCACTCGCGGAGTTTTGACCGCCTCCGCCGGCAACATGGCGCAAGGCGTGGCGTTCTGCGCCCAGCGAATCGGGGTTTGCGCAACGATTATCGCTCCTGACACCGCTCCGGCCACCAAGATCCGCGCCGTCGAACGCATGGGTGGGCGTGTCATCAAAGTGCCTTTTGCCGAGTGGTGGCGAACCTTCGAGACTCGTTCCTACCCGGGCATCGACGCCACGTTCATCCACGCTTTCGATGATCCAGACGTGATGGCGGGCAATGGAACAATCGCGCTGGAACTGTTAGAAGATCTGCCCGATTTAGACGCTGTGGTAATTCCCTGGGGCGGCGGCGGGTTGTCATGCGGCATCGCGGGCGTATTGCGAGAGCTTGCTCCCCGAGTGCGCATTTACGCCGCCGAGATTGAAACTGCGGCGCCGCTGGCGGCATCGCTTGCTGCCGGCGAGCCGCGGCCGGTGGAATATCGGCCGTCGTTTGTCGACGGGATCGGCAGCAAGATGGTATTCCCCGGCATGTTCGAGTCCGCGACGCAAACTACTGGATGGATCGCTGGTGGTCACTCTGACGGAAGCGGCACAGGCTATGAAAGTGGTGGCAGAGCGGAACCGGATCATCATCGAAGGTGCTGCAGCTTGTGCGGTCGCGGCAGGTCTGTCGGGCCGAGCCGGCTCCGGCAAGATCGTAGCCATCGTGTCTGGCGGCAACATCGACCTGGACAAGTTCGCTCAACTGGTCGACTAATACCCTTCTTGCACCCACAACAGTTTGCCGAGGCTCTAAGTCAGGCGGCCCGTGTGAGTGGAGAACCAAGCACGGGGATAAAACGCATGCCCTTGCTTTACGCGACCTGTCGCAGCGACCTCCCGGCTTCCGATTCGCCACTCAGGGCACGGTCCGCGGACAGCGGTCCACTGCCGCGGACGATTAGAACAAGTGTGATGGCCAAAGCTAGCAGGTGGAATTCAAAACCTTCGCCCTTTTGCTGTCCTGACCAGTTCATAAACGACCCGTTTTACGCATGCACCATTTACGCTCCTTGACCCTGGCTGTTCGCGCTCGCGCGCTTTGCGGCCAGGGACTTGACGATCAGGGCCTGCAACGTCTGTTGGTCCACATCCGTGAGCTTCTTAATGTAGAGGCAGCCCTTGCCGGTCGAATGCTTGCCGAGTTTTGCCAGCAGCGCCGTAGCCTCACCAAACCCGGTCACCCCATACAGAACAGTCGCGGCTTTACGCGGAGAAAAAGCGATCACTGGCATATCGCCTTCGCGCCCGCTCTCGTACTTGTAGTGGGAACTGCCGAAACCAATGATGGACGCCCCCCACATTCGCGGCTTTTCTCCGGCCGCGTTTTGCATCAACTTGGTCAGCGCCTTGGCGTCTGCGCGCCTCACCGGGTCCGTGAGGGCATCGATAAACGCCGCCACGCTTAATTTGCTGGGCTTGGTTTTGTTATCTGCCATTGCTCCTGCCTTTCGCGCCCAAGGCTAAACTAGTCCGTGCTGAGGAGGCAAACACGAATCAGTCACTGGCAATGGCTCCCCGCCTGGAAAGACACCGAGTTTGATACGGCTGGAGGCCGGGGCGAGGTCGCACTTTCTGAGGCGGGCGTTAGGCGGGCGTTAGGCGGACCATGAAGGGCGCTTGATTCCGGCACAGTTTTTGGGGCCGTTCGCGAAGTCGAACAAGCACGACTACGGGGGTGTTTCGCCCCGAACCCATAGTAAATATTGGCCTTTGGAGTGGAGTGCGCCAATTCGTCTCTGGCCCCCTTGAAATTTCTCGAAATTTCCTGAAATCTGTCGAATGGGTCGCGTCTCATCCGTCATACATGCGAGAGCACAAATGTGCGCACAATTGTTCCCCAGGAGAAAAGGTGATGCAATTCGCCCTGCTGATCTTCGAATCCCCAGAAGCTTTTGCGGCACGAAATGCGGACGACAATAATCCCTACCTTGGTGCGTGGCGGGCGTACTACAAAGCGCTCGTCGAAGCCGACATCTACGTCGGCGGCAATCCACTGCAACCGCCCGAGACCGGGACCACGGTCCGATTGAAGGATGGAAAGCGCCGTGTACAGGATGGCCCGTTTGCCGATACCAAGGAGCAACTGGGGGGATTCACGATCCTGGAGCTTCCTTCGCTGGACGCGGCGCTCGACTGGGCAGCGCGATGCCCTGCCGCCTCGATCGGTGCTGTGGAGGTCCGACCCGTTTCGCCTGAATACAAGCGCCGAGTCACCGGATGAGTGGCGCCGAACAAGAGAACACTCATCGGACTATCGAACGGGTAGCTCGCGAGTCCTACGGTCGACTGGTGGCATACCTTTCCTCGCACACGCGCGACGTGGGGAGCGCGGAGGATGCCCTCAGCAACGCGCTCGTGGCAGCGCTCGAAACTTGGCCGCGAGACGGCGTGCCGCAGAATCCAGAGGCGTGGCTGCTGACTGCGGCACGCCGTTCTTTTATCGATCTTGTGCGTCATCGGCAAGTAGCCGAGGCCAGTGAGCCGACGCTCGCGCTCCTCAGAGAGGAATCCAGGGACACGACTTTGTCGCCGGAATTTCCAGATGAACGATTGAAACTGATGTTCGTGTGTGCGCACCCGGCGATTGATCCGGCGATGCACACGCCGCTCATGCTCCAATCCGTTCTCGGCCTCGATGCCGCGCGCATTGCCCACGCGTTCTTGATTTCGCCCACCACGATGGGGCAGCGCCTGGTGCGTGCCAAAACCAAGATCCGCGACGGGGGAATTCGGTTTGAGATCCCGGAGGAGCATGAACTGCCGCAGCGCCTCGACGCGGTGCTGGAAGCGATTTACGCCGCCTTCGGGATTGGGTGGGATGATATGGCCGGGGTCGACCAACGCGGGCACGATCTCGCGGAGGAGGCCATCTGGCTTGCGCGAGTGCTTCTCCAGTTGATGCCACGAGAAGCTGAGGTCCTCGGTCTGCTGGCTCTGATGCTCCACTGCGAAGCTCGCCGGGCGGCGCGGCGGGCGCCGGATAGCCGGTACGTGCCCCTCTCGGAGCAGGATTGCCAGAAGTGGTCTCTGCCCTTGATTCAAGAGGCGGAACGGCATCTCGAGGAAGCGTCGAGTCGCGGTCGCACCGGCCGGTTTCAACTCGAAGCTGCGATTCAGTCGGTACATGCCGAGCGGGCGCACAGCGGCGGGATTCAGTGGAACGCGATCATGATGTTCTATGAACAGCTCATCCGGATCTCGCCGACGCTCGGCACGCAAACTGGATTCGCCGCGGCTGTAGCCGAAGCGAAAGGAGCCGAAGCCGGGCTGGCTGCGTTGGATGCGATCGACCCGGACGACATCTCTGCTTATCAGCCGTACTGGGCGGTTCGCGCTCACCTGTTGCAACGGCTAGGGAAAACATCTGAGGCCTTGGACGCCTTCGACCGGGCAATTGGTCTCACCGAGGACCCAGCAGTGAGACAGTTTCTCTTCCAACGGCGAGGCTAATTTTTTATTTACCCTGTCGAAATAACCCTGCCCTGCCCGTCATCTCAATAGAGGCAGATTAACGGTCAAGTTGGCCACCGAGGAGGTAAACAATGTGTCCATTCTGTTTTGCAACCGTGGGATTGGTCGTCGCCGGAGCGGTTTCTACCGGCGGTCTGGCAGCGCTGGCTGTAAAAGTTTCTCGCAAGAAGAGCGCAGCAGTAGAAATCATCTCGAATCTGAATAACAAGGAGAAATAAACATGTCGACGAACAAAGAGAGAGCCCAGGAACACGGAAAACCGCATCTCACGATCAAAACTTCCCCGATCGTGTCGCAGCAGGAGTGGGAGGCTGCGCGGCAGCAACTCCTGGTAAAGGAGAAGGCCTTGACCCGCTCCCGCGACGCGCTAGCCGCCGAGCGCCGGCGGATGCCTTGGGTGGCTGTGGAGAAGACGTACGAGTTCGACGGGCCCGAAGGCAAGGTAAGCCTGCTCGATCTGTTCGAGGGTCGCTCTCAGTTGATCATCTATCGCGCCTTCTTCGAGCCCGGCGTGTTCGGCTGGCCTGAACATGCCTGCCGCGGTTGCTCCCTGGGTGCCGATCAGGTTGCACACTTGGCCCACCTGAACGCCCGCGACACCACTCTCGCCTACGCCTCACGCGCGCCGCAGGCCGACATCGCGCGCCTGAAGGCGCGGATGGGCTGGGAGATGCCCTGGTACACCCTCACCGACAGCTTCGACGTCGACTTCGGCGTCGATCAATGGCACGGCCACAACGTATTCTTCCGCGACGGCGAGCGGGTGTTCCGCACATACTTCGTCAACAACCGCGGCGACGAGGCGATGGGGAGCACCTGGAGCTATCTCGACCTCACGCCGCTCGGCCGTCAGGAGATTTGGGAGGACTCGCCAGAGGGTTATCCCCAGACCGCGCCGTACAAGTGGTGGAACTGGCACGACAACTACGGCGCAGAGGCTTCACCGAACCAAAGATGGGTCGAGGTCTCCGACGCTGGAGAAGCCGCCTTCCGAAAGCGCGACGCAGAGGCAAAAGCAAGCTGAAAGAAGAGCGACCACTTCGCCGTCTTCGAGCAGCCGGATAAGGTTATCGCAAATGATTGGTGGATTCACTAGTTGTGGGACAGATTGGTCTGGGCAGGGATGAACCGGACCGGAGGGCCACCTGCCCAACGATTTACAGGTCAGACGGAGTGATTGTCGACGCCCGCCAACCGAAATAGTCGGCGACGACGGAATCTCTCTCTACGGATCGGTGCGCTAAGAGTTCGCCGAATCCCTAGCAGTTTGTTGAAAAACGCATTTCCCGGCTATTTGGCACAGCCCAGCGGCTGAAGCCGACACTGATTTTGCAGCACTTACGGCATCGCTAAAGCGATGCCCTGATACGAATCGTGAGTTTTTCGGCAAACTGCTAGACGCCTGTCCGAGTGGTGGTTCCATCGAACAGTCGCAAGACGTAGCCGTTACGGATTAAGAATCCGGCTGGCCACCATGCGGAACACGCCGCCATCGTTAAAAACCAGCCCTCTCACTTCGACCGTCTGACCATTAGAAACATTGGTCAGGCCAAGCAACTCCGTGCCTGGCTGCTGAAAAACCGTTAGCGTGTTCATACCGGTCATTGTGGCAAAGTACGAATCCGAAGCAAGGGTCATGGTGAAAGTGGCTTGGCCGCCGGAAGAGGAATAGTTGGAGACCGTTCCGAGGAAGCCCTGCTGGACGAGATCGCACTCGGCCGCGTTCATGGATCCCATCATTCCTCCGCCGCCCATGCCTCCCATCCCCCCCGAACCCATGCCGCTACTGCTGAAGCAACGAACACACTCGCCTGGATATATGTGGTTTGCGTCAAAGATCGGAGTGAAGGGGAGATTCGACAGATCGACGCCCACAACATTCATGCCGTACACCGTACCTCCGCCCGGGTTTACCGTCGCGTCGTTGGAGAGAAAGGTCGAGTTCATGCCTTGTCCTGAACCATTCTGCACGACCATCCCCATCTGGGCCGCAGGCGTGCCGGTCACACTGCCGACTATGCCGTCCGTCATCGCTCCACCGTTTCCCATGATCCATTGCACCGTTTGAGCCTGAATCGAGCCGTCGGACTGCAGCATGGCATCGACCATCACCAGTTCACCGTTCGACATCATTCCCATACCACCAATGTTCACAAACTGAGTACTCGAATTTGTAGTGAAGGTCAGAGGCCGGGAGCTCTGCATCATCGACATGCCGAAGTTATTGCCCGAGGTGCTGGCAACGGAACCGACAAGGTGCTCCATGAACCCGTTTTCGGGATCGTTCCCGCTACCCGAACCGACATTGTTCATGACCGTGCGAAATGCAGGCGTCACCGTTACATTTCCTGAGCCATCGATGCTGATGGAATTGGCCATATCCATGTCGAAGCTGAGCACCATCGGCGTGCTGCCCAGCATCAGGTTTGGACTAAAGGAAAGATTAGTGGTGATTGGTCCGGCAACTGTCTTCTGTACGATTGTCCGAGACATCGGATCCATATATGTAACCGACATAGATGCCATCGTGATGCTGGCCCCGGTATAGGCGCCTTGGGGGATAGTGAGCACGTTCACGGGCTGCATTGTGCCTGCAAGCCGCATCATCTCCACTGGCGTAGAAGAAGAAATGATGGAGGCCGTGGTTCCCTTGCTGTTGTTCAGCGCCATTGCGGTGATATTGGTGGCGAATGCCACGACCCGATCCGAAGGCGCGTCGCCGATATTGATCTGCACCGTTGAGTTCTGAGCAGGGGGAGGAGGTGGGCTAGATTGGTTGTTGCTGGAACTGCCGCCACCACAGCCGGTCAGCCCCAGAGCAGCTAGCAGCATGGCAGCGAGGAGAGCAGAGGGGAGACGATTAAACTTGGAGAATTGGGGGAGCATTTACGGACCACCTTCCGGATAATGAGTACGAAGCGGCTGGTGAACGATTTATGCCAGCCTAACGATCGCATTACGAAATGCCTGTGATTAAGATCACACGCGCACGTGATTGAATGTTGATCTCAACGGGGGATTGATATTGGCCTCTACATGAGCGATGGGCAGTTCACTGAAATGGCCAAGCGCCGACCCGCCGTGGGTGTTCGCGGGCTTGCGGGCGGGTTAGAGTTGTTCCCCTCTAGGACGGACGGTCCGGGCACACCTACCGCCGCCATACAGCAAACGGATGCGTTCTGTTGTAACAAAATCAGCATTTTCTGCATTCTTTCCCCAGAGGCCCAAATAGAAACCGTGAGCGAGACTCTTGGCGATTTCATACGCTATGGCTACGTAGGCCTGCCACTCTGGGTGTTTGCCGAGCAGATCGGCGTTCCGATACCAGCTGCACCGATCCTGCTGGCGGCGGGCGCCATAGCCAGCACGGGCCGAATGAACCTGTTTTTCCTGACCGCATTGGCTCTGGCCGGTGCACTTACCGCCGATCTGATTTGGTATCGCGTCGGACGCGCCCACGGCTCACGGGCGCTTGGCCGGCTGTGTCGGGTGTGCTTGGAGCCAGATTCTTGCGTCCGTCGCGTCAAGAATCTTGTGGAGAAACATGGGTTGCGTTCGCTCTTGATTGCAAAATTCGTACCGGGCTTGAATGCGATCGCAGCACCCGTCGCGGGCACTATTCGCATACCTTGGTGGCAGTTTGTGGCTGTGGACAGCCTGGGCATCATAATCTGGGCCTCGACATTTGAATTGTTGGGGCTTATCTTCTCGAAGCAACTGGAAAGACTTGCTGTATACGCATGGCGGATGAGCGCATTCTTCCTGGTCGTTTTAGTCGTCGCTGCACTGACGGCATACTTGTTCCGCAAGCATGCGCGGCGGCAGAGGTTTCTTCGAGACCTGCAAATCGCCCGCATCAGTCCGCAAGAGCTAAAGCAAAAGCTGGACCAGCATGAATCGGTCACCGTGATTGACCTCCGCCACTCTCTCGATTTCCTGCCCGAGCCCTATACGATTCCGGGAGCGCTTCGAATTCCCATGGAAGACTTGGACAGGCGCAACCGCGAGATTCCCAGACAGCAGGAAGTGGTGTTGTACTGTACTTGTCCGAATGAGGCCAGCAGCGCTATGACTGCGGTCAAACTACGGAAATACGGCGTCACTAAGGTTCGTCCGTTGCAAGGCGGGTTCCACATGTGGCGCGGGCTTGGATTTCCTCTGGAGTCAGAATTCGGGCCGGTGCCTCCGACGAGAGGACAGCCTGCTCGCTGTGCGACGTGTGGGGAAAGTTCTGCTCCCTAAGTATCGGGAGGCGGCGCAAACTTGTCCTTAGATGTGCGGCTATTCCGGGTGTGAACTGAGGCGAGAGTCTATGTCATCTCAACCAGGAAATGCGTTCGAAGCAATGGGCCGCGAAGATCTACTGCGGGCATTGGAAATGTTCGCCAAGAACTGGCTCGCCCACGATGGCTGCTGGTTCCTTGCAGCGGAGGAACGTTTCGACATGGAGACGGCCATCGAGCTCGACGCTCGCTCCTGGAAGCGCTTCGCCTCCGCCGAGGCCCGCCGCATCATGACCACATTCAACGTTCAGGCTGGTGGTGGGCTTGAGGCCCTGGAAAGAGCCCTGAGTCTGCGCCTCTACGCCGTCATAAACTCGCAGCGGACCGAATGGTCGGACGACCGCAGGCGTCTGCGCTTCTTCATGGATGTCTGTCGAGTGCAGGAAGCCCGGCGCCGCAAAGGTCTGGCGGATTTCCCTTGCAAAAGCGTCGGCATCATCGAGTTCGAAACGTTCGCTGCGACGATCGATCCACGAATTCATACGGCATGCCTGCAATGTCCCCCTGACGCAGCTCCCGGCCAGTATTGTGGGTGGGAGTTCACGATTGCGTGACCGGCTCCCAACCGTACTCCCCTAACGCGGGGATTCTGACGCTTGTCGTCACGTGATCCAGGTCACCAACGGCGAGCGGTGAGTCAGTTACATTAATCTCAGACGATTCGGCCGAGGATTGGTCGTTGGATCGCCGTACATGTGATTTGATCTCGGGGAGCCCGATAGCTTTCAACCTTGGAGAACCTTGAACCCATTCTGTAACAGATTCCGCAGCGTCCGCATTTCTAGTTATGAAGGAAGTGACATATGAATACCAGCTACAGTTTTGAATCCTCGGCTCGTTGGACGGGCGGCCAGCAGGGCGTGGTCGCGGGACACGAAGTTCAGCCATCAATCAATTTTTCCGCTCCGCCCGAATTTCACGGCCAAGCAGGAATCTGGACACCTGAACACTTCTTCACCTCCGCTATCGCAACGTGTTTTATCACGACATTTCAGGCCATCGCGGCGTATTCGAAGTTCGAAGCGCACGCTCTGGAAGTGTCGGTCGAAGGAAAGGTGGAAAAGACTGAGGGCGGATTTCGGTTTACCCGCGTCACTATCCGTCCCTTGTTGGCGATCAATGGTGAATCGGATCGCGAACGCGGGTTGCGCCTGCTTGAAAAGGCAGAAAAAGCGTGTTTAGTTTCCCGCTCACTTCAAAGCCAGATTATTCTGGAACCGCAGGTCGTCCTGGCAGCTCCGGCGGTGACCCCGGTCTAGCGTCGTCGGCCTACCGGCCGTTCGTAAGAACCAGGAGTTCGTGATGCCTCTTTATGAATACCAGTGCCGTAGCTGTGGCAAGATGTTCGAGATGCTGCGTCGCATGAAAGACGCCGACGCCGACCTGGAGTGCCCGAATTGTCACTCCAACAAGGTGGAGCGTCAGTTTTCCACCTTCGCTGCCGGGAGCTGCGGCACGGCCGGTTCGCGCGGTTTTACCTGAGCGCGATAGTCCGCGGCCGGTCGGTCGCAGTTTCGGATCTAGAGTATGACGGGCTCCCTGCTACTGCGGCTTGGTTTCGCTGGGTCCGGTCGGGGCTGGTTTCATCGGGCTCATGCCGCCACCCATTCCCATCCCGCCCATCATCATGCCGCATCCCATTCCTTTGGCCTGGGCGTTTTCCATGTGTTTCAGCATCTGGTCGTGGTGGTCCAACATGGACTGCCACATGTCCAAATTCGCTTGCCAGCGTGCCTTTTCATCGGTATTGCTGATGGAGGCAACGTTGGCCTTCATCTTGTCAAAAGCCGAATGCATTTTTTGCGCATCCGTCTTCATGGCTTCGATGTGTTCCTTGCACATCGCCTGCATCTGCTCATGCCGTTGTGCGCGCTGGCCCGCCCGCACGCCGGGTCCGGGCGGCGTTCCCGCTTGCGCCCCGCTTGAAGATTGCTGGCCAGACGGTGCGCTCTGGGCCAAAGCCAACGAAGTCAGCATCAATAACAAAATTGGTAACAGTTTGCTACGTTTCATGGCATTTCTCCTTTTCAACCCTTTAGATTTACAGAACTCCGCGAAATTCGAATGATCATCTGTCCTCATTCTCAGGGTTGCACGAGAATGCTGGGCTGGGCTCGGCCCGCCGTGTTGCGCATAACATGGCCTCTAGCTAGTGCGACATCCGCATGGTCGCCACGCAGGAGGCAACAGCGCGCAGATCAGGCGGCACAGCTCGCAGAGGCGCGAATCCCAGCGCTCATAACATTGAGCCACGTGCAGTCGTTTCCAAAGTCGAGCTGAGAACCGCGAGATCCCAGGCTCATCGCAGGCCAAGTCTTCTACTAACGAACGCACGATGGGGTGGGCATAGCCCAGCCTGGCTCCTGAGCCAGCAAGCCAGGCCAGCGTGCGCCGGCCGGTCTCATCAACCTCAACAACGTCTCCTAGATCAAGGATGGCTTTGCGGCCTTTGAGGCTGCCTCGAACTTCTGCCCAATGCTCGGTAAGCAGAGGCACAGTCTCAGCCGTGAGCCTCCCTTCCAGACGCAACTTAACCGTGTACGGTTCGTCGAAAACAAAGATTCGCAGCATGCTTCGCTACCTCTGTGGCATAAATGCCAGAACGGCGCGATCCGTTACAGGCAACTGCATAATGACCTTCTTGCTCAGGCCCCCGGACGGCCTATCTCTTGGCTGCCAAAGGACACGTGCTCAGTTCCACCAGACGGTAAAGCGGGCAAAACCGGAACGCTGCGGTCATTAGAGGCACGACACCGATAAGGCCCAGCCATCGGGCGTCCCCGTTCAACACAAATAACAGGCTCAGCAGAGCCAACCCGATGACGACACGCACGCCGCGGTCCAAGCTACCAACATTCGCTCCCATAGCACATCCAAGTGATCGATCTCTGATCAACCAACGCCGAACTCGAGAATCTTCACTCTCTCAAGATTGACGCAACCCACATTTGCGAAGCAGGAACATCGCCGGGCACCAGTTCGTCAGTCCGGATTGAAACAGGTTCAGTCCGACAAACGCAGTGAACAGATACCAGTAGGGGCTCAGCCAATATCCCAAAGCAACCGAAAGGAGAATGAACGCTCCCGCCATCAATCGAAGACCACGTTCTACCGTCATACTTGTGCCTCCTGTAAGTGAGATTCAGCGGCGCGCGGTTTCGTCTGGTTGCGCCGCTCGCTCATGTAGTAGAGAACCGGCACCGCCATGCGCGAGAGCACTGTGGAAGCTACTTCGCCTGCCATCAGGGAGAGCGCGAGTCCCTGGAAGATGGGATCGAACAGGATCACGCTGGCGCCCACGACTACCGCAGCTGCGGTCAGCAGCATGGGCCGGAACCGTACCGCGCCCGCATCCACGACGGCTTCTTCCAGCGGCATACCCTGCGAGCGCCGGAGCTCAATGAAATCGACGAGGATGATTGAGTTGCGCACGATGATTCCGGCTCCGGCAATGAAGCCGATCATCGAGGTCGCCGTAAAGAAAGCGCCCATCATGGCGTGGGCCGGCAAAATGCCGACCAAGGTGAGCGGAATCGGAGCCATGATAACCAGTGGCGTGATGAACGAGCGGAACCAACCCACTACCAGCACGTAGATAAGGACCAGTACTGCGGCGAAGGCCAGTCCGAGGTCACGGAAGACTTCCACCGTGATGTGCCACTCACCATCCCACTTCATGGAAAAGCGATCGGTGCGCTCCGGCATGGTCGTGCCTTTGTACTGCTTCACCCCGTAACCATCGGGCAACTTGATCTTGTCGATGGCATCGCTCATCTTCATGATGGCGTACACTGGGCTTTCTTCTCCACCCGCCACATCTCCCGTCACATAGACTACCGGCTGCAGATTCTTGCGATACACGCTGGTGTCGATTGTGGTCTGCTGCAAATTCGTCACTTCCTGCAGAGCGATCTGGCCACCGGAAGGAGTCGGGAGTTTGAGACTCTCAAGGTCCTGGATGCCTGAACGATCGGGCCGTGAAAGGCGCACTTCGATCGGAACATCCTCGCGCGATTGGGGATCGTGCAGCAGCCCGGCATCGGCCCCACTCAGTCCCACCTGCAACGTGCGAGTAACGTCCGCAGGAGAAATTCCATGGAGCGATGCCTTGTCGAGGTCCACTTTCAGGTCGTACTTGGTCTGCGGGTCTTCGACGTACCAGTCCACGTCCACGACGCCCGGTGTCTGTTGAAAGACCCTCTTGATCTGAGCTGCCAGTTCAATCTGGCCTTTGTAGTCGGGTCCGTACACTTCGGCGACCAGAGTTTGCAGCACCGGCGGACCGGGCGGCACTTCGGCAACTTTGACGCGAGCGCCAAAGGGCGCGGCGAGCTTGTCTAACTCCGGACGCAAGCGGCGCGCGATTTCATGGCTTTGCGCTTTGCGGTCATGACGGGACAACAGATTCACCTGAATGTCGGCCTGATTGGGCTGACGTCGCAGGAAGTAGTGTCGAACCAGGCCATTAAAGTTATAAGGCCCTGAGGTGCCCGCGTAGATCTGGTAGTTCGTCACTTCCGGCTGCTGCGCAAGATAATGTCCCAGGGTCTGCGCTACTCGCGTGGTTTGCTCCAGCGGCGTGCCATCCGGCATATCGATCATGACCTGAAACTCGCTCTTGTTGTCAAAGGGCAGCATCTTGACGCGTACCCACTTCAACGGGACGAAAGCAACCGCCGCGAGCAGCAGGATTACTACTCCGCCGAAAAACATCCAGCGGCGCCGCGCATCGAGAATCAGCGGGTTCATGATCCTGCGATAGAAGCGCGTGGTCCATCCCTCGGATTCGTGGTGGCCGTGTCCGCCGTCTCCGGCGTAATGCCGCAACAACCGCAACGCCGCCCAAGGTGAGACCACAAACGCTACGATCAGCGAAAACATCATCGCTGCCGAGGCTCCGACCGGGATCGGCCGCATGTAAGGACCCATGAGGCCGCGGACAAACGCCATCGGCAGAATTGCGCCAATCACAGCGAATGTAGCCAGAATCGTTGGATTTCCCACTTCGTCCACGGCTTCCACTGCAACGTCCACCAACGAACGCCCGCGACTCTCCGGCAACCGAAAATGACGGACAATGTTCTCCACCACCACGATGGCATCGTCGACCAGTATGCCAATGGAGAAGATAAGCGCGAATAGCGTCACCCGGTTCAGCGTGTAGCCGAACAGATAAAAGATTGCCAGCGTGAGAGCCAGAGTCACCGGCACGGCCAGCAGCACTACGCCAGACTCGCGCCAGCCCAAGGCCAAGGCGATCAACACAGTGACGGACAACGTTGCGATGAGCAGGTGTTTGAGGAGTTCGTCCGACTTATCTTTTGCGGTCTCGCCGTAGTTTCGTGTGACTGTGATATTCAGGTCTGCAGGCAGCATGTAGCCGCGCATTGCGCTCACTTTTTCCAGAACATTGTCAGCGATAATGCTCGCATTTGT
>CAWEQA010000009.1:0-19020 GCA_963811095.1 uncultured Acidobacteriaceae bacterium
TGCGGTTACGGAACCGTCTGAGACTGTGTGTTTGAGAAGACGGTCGTTTGAGAAAGAGATCCGTATCAGGGCACGCCTTCAGGCGTGCCGAAGCATCGATGAGACGTGATCGGCTTTAGCCGCTGCAATCGCGAACGAGAAGCGGCTAAAACCGTTGGTCTCGCCCCCATTTGCGGCATCGCTGAAGCGATGCCCTGATACGAATCTTCTTTGCATGGCACTACCCGATTCGGCTACAAGATGCATTCGGACGTTCTTCATAAGGAATTCATGATCACAATTGTTTCGGGACTGCCTCGTTCCGGCACCTCTCTCATGATGCAGATGCTGGTTGCGGGCGGGATGACCGCGCTCTCGGACGGCGAACGCCAGGCCGACACCGACAATCCTCGCGGCTACCTGGAGTGGGAGCGGATCAAGCAACTTCCCAACGATCCTTCATGTATCGCTGAGGGTGAAGGCAAAGTTGTCAAAGTCATCTCTCGGCTCTTGCTCTCACTACCGTCCGGCCACGAATACCGGATCATCTTCATGCAGCGCCCGCTACCCGAAGTTCTTGCCTCGCAAGATCAAATGTTGAAGCGCCGTGGGACTTATAAGGAGGGCGCAAACCCCGCCGCAATCTCCGCCGCATTTGAGAAGCACCTGCGCGAAGTCTACGCGTGGATGGATGGCAAGCCTTACGTCAAGGCCCGCCGCGTCCAATATCACGATGTGCTGAGCAAACCGAAAGAGGTCGCCCAGCAACTCGCGCAATTTCTCGGAATCCCACTTGACATGGAAGCGATGACCCGGCAGGTGGACGCGTCGCTCTACCGCAATCGCGCGAAGTAATTCATCGTGCGAACCTTTCAGAACTCGCGCTTCGGCTTGGTCTGGTCGGCGCTGACTCGTCCCGTCTCGATCTCTGCCTCATAATAGCTCTCGCCCTTCACCGGACCGCGCGCCAGACGCCGCAGAATCCCGATCTGACCGACGTGCGTCAGCGCGTCGGCAACCGGACCTTGAAACACCTTCTCGATCGAAGCATGGACCGGTTCGCCCGACGCCAGATAGTCATCGAACTTTTTGAGCGCGGCGAAGAATCGCTGCACTTCCTGGTCCCACGGCAGAGGCGTCGAGTCGTGCCATGTCCGCTGACCCTTGACAATCGACAATGCCCAGTCGAACAGATCGCCGATATGTGCCAGAATCTGGCCAGGAGTGCGCGTTCCCTCGCCCGCATGGAAGACTGCAAAACCAGCGGGCGCGTTGCGCACGGCTTTGCCGCCTCGATACGCGACCGTGGCCACGGTATGCCGCAACAATTCCCGCTTGGGATCAGAGGATGAAACATTCTGGATGGGATCGCTCATGGCGACCAGATTACACTGGTCTACAGGAGACGAAAAGCATGGCGAAAAAAGTCCAACCAGAGTCGCTCCCCAGTGCCTCGGTTCATGCGCATTCCGTTACACCCGCCGCCGTGAGCCGCGACAACGCCGAGCACTATCGCTGGGGCGTGGATTGCGATGCCTGGTATTTAGTCAACGACGAGCAACTCAGCGTCATCGAGGAGTTCATGCCCCCAGGCGCGGCCGAGATTCGCCACCACCACGAGAAGGCGCAGCAGTTTTTCTACATCGTGTCGGGCGAAGTAATCATGGAGGTGGAAGGTCAGACCACGCTCCTGCACGCTGGAACCGGCATTCGCGTGATGCCCGGACAACGCCATCAGATCCGCAATCCCTCGTCCGTCCCGGTTCGTTTCCTGGTGATCTCGCACCCCCGCAGCCACGGAGACCGGTTTAACGAATGAGGGCTTCGCCCACATAAGGCCTAACTTAAAAGTGGTCTCGGAGATTTTGAGTGCAATGGAGATGTTGTGCCGATTGACTCGCAGTTGTCTGGTGTCTAATGCCCATGTGGGAGCACCGCATGAAGAAATGGGCACTCATTCCAGGGTCGGCAGGGGCTTTGTGGATGGTGTTCATACTAACTTCCCCGAATCGCCATACCCATGAGACCATCACCGCATCGCTCTTACCGCCAGGAGTGAGTCATGCACACTTTGCTTCAGGATCTCCGCTACTCCGCGCGTCAACTCATCAAGAGTCCAGGATTCACGCTGACGGCAGTGCTCTCCCTGGCGCTCGGCATTGGAGCGGCGACCGCTGTATTCAGCGTGATTTATGCGGCGCTGGTGAATCCTTATCCCTACCCTGCGGCGGATCGAATTGTACGGCTCACGGTGGAAAGCAAAGCAGGTTCCGGGGATCCCGTCTATCTAAACGGTGCCGAAATTCAGACTCTGCGCCAGTCGCCTGTGGTCGAAAGTGTTCTGACCATGGACTACACGGCGCCGATGCTGACCGGGCAAGATCTTCCGGAGAACGTGAGCGCCGTAAGCCTCATCTCGAATGCTTTTCAGGATCTGGGCGTGCCCCCGCTGCTGGGACGCGGACTTTGGCCATCTGACGCAGTCGATGGCCAGGAGCCGCAACCTGTTGTACTGCTTTCTTACAAATTTTGGCGGAAGCACTACTTGTCCAATCCCGACGTATTGGGTCACACGCTGCAACTGGATCACAAGAATTTTAAGATCGTGGGCGTCGCAGCCCCGCGATTCGCCTGGGGTGACGGTGACGTATATCTCCCCCTGAAGCTGATACGCGATCCGGGGCGCACCTCGGTCATCAATTTGCTCCTGCGTCCCGGCATCAGCCCGGACGCGGCCGACGCCGCGCTCCAGCCGCTCGTGGAACAGTTCGCAAGCTACGTGCCGCAAGATTTTCCCGACGTCTTCAGGGTTCATGTGCAAGGGTTGAACGACTGGGTCGTCAGCTCGCTCGGCGGAACACTTTACTTGCTCTTTGGCGCGGTGATGTTGCTGCTCGTGATCGGATGCGGAAATGTCTCGATTCTGCTGCTGGCGCGGGGCACGGCGAGGCAGCATGAATTGGCGGTAAGAACCGCTGTCGGCGCGGGCCGTCTCCGGATCATTCGTCAGCTGCTCACCGAGTCTCTCCTGCTCGCGACGATTGGAGCGGTGCTGGGCGTTCTGACTTCTTACGGTGCCCTGGCGCTGATTCAGAGTCTGCTGCCCCGAACTGCGTTTGCCTCCGAGGTCGCGATTCGCATCAACCTGCCCGTGCTCTTTTTCAGCGTGACGGTGGCGCTGGGAACGGGCGTGCTGTTTGGGCTTTGGCCGGCGCTGCAACTCTCGCGCACGCAGATCGGCCAGATCATGCAGTCCGGCACGCGTCGGGTGGCCGGCGGCGTCCGCGGACGCAGGACCCATAGCACGCTGATTGCCGCACAAGTGGCGTTGACATTATTGCTGCTGGCAGGTGCGGGCTCGTCCATGAAAGGGTTCGCCCAGTTGATCCATGAGCCCCTCGGTTTTGACCCGCACAACGTGATGGCAATAGGTATTCCTTTGCGCGCGGACTCCTATCGTGCATGGTCGGAGCGGGTCGCCTATTTTGAGCAATTGCGCGGGAAAGTGGCGGAGACATCCGGTGTCACCGCCGCGGCGATTTCCACGGATGCGACCCCACCGCGAAATGGATGGATCATGGGGTTTGAGATCCTGGGCCAACCCGTGGCAAACCCTCCCATGGGATCGATCAACCTGATTAGTTCGCAGTACTTTGCGGTCCTGCACATTCCGCTGCTGCAAGGACGGATTTGGAACGACGCCGAGAATTACAAAGGTGCCCACGTAGCCGTGATCAACCGCACACTCGCGCAACGCTATTTTCCCAATGGCGATGCCATTGGTCACTCGCTGAAAATGCCGGGTCTCGAAGGCAATCCGGCTACGGTGTTGTCGCCTCCGAATATTGGCAATTCCTGGTTGCAGATTGTGGGCATCGTCGACGACGCGCGCAATGATGGGCTGCGAAGTGTCGCCAGACCGGCGGTCTTTGTGCCCTATACGTTAAGCATCGGAGAGGGCACGGAAATTCTGGTTCGCTCGCAGGTGCCACCCCTGACGCTGCTCCATGCCGTGCGCGAGCAGTTGAGGACAATTAACCCGGACCAGCCGACCTTTGCCGGAGATCTCGAATCACGCCTCACCTATGAACCCGAGTGGCAGCAGGAACATATCGCGGCCTGGATTTTTGGCGCTTTTGCCTGGCTCGCCCTGGCCCTCGCCGCGATCGGACTGCACAGCGTGGCGTCATACACGGTGGCGCAACGGACCAATGAGTTTGGGATTCGTCTGGCCCTGGGCGCGCAACGCGGAGACTTGCTGCGAATTGTGTTCAGATCGGCCCTGGGAAGCATGGGCGCCGGAATCTTCGCAGGCGTCGCCCTTTCGCTGGCACTGAGCCAAGTGATCGCGAAGTGGGCGCAAGGGAACCCGCGCGATCCCGTCATTCTCTTGGCCGGAACGATTATCCTGGGATTGGTGTCTGCGTTGGCCTGCGCGATACCGGCGCGTCGCGCATCGAAAGTCGATCCGATCGTTGCTCTACGTTGCGAGTAGCCGCGCCTCCCGGACCGCAAAACTCTCAGTTGACGAAACCAATGCCGTAGCACTCAGAACCCGGACTGACCGGTTTTGGATTCAGCGGGAAGAAGAACTCTCAAGTTAGCGCGCACATGCGGTCTCTCACAGCTGCTTCCGCCGCACAACTCCGGCAGCCCGCAACGCTCCGCGCACCCGCGTTCCGATTCCGCGCGCGAACTGCATATCCAGAAATCCTTCCATCTGCCGCCGGAAGCTCTCCCCGTACCCGTGCCACCAGACCTTCTTCATCCCCGGCATGCGGTCCATATCGAGATATTTCACCCGCACCATCTCATCCAGCCCAAAGCGCCCGTGGGTCCGGCCGACGCCACTGGCCTTCACGCCGCCGTGCGGAGCCTCGCTGATGCCGAAGCACGAAATCACATCGTTCACCATGACGGTACCCGCATGGATTCGCCGCGCCAGCCGCTCGCCGCGCTTGCGATCCCGCGTCCACACACTCGCCGCCAACCCATACTCGGAGTCATTGGCCAAATGCACGGCTTCGTCGTCGTTATCGCATGCCATCACGGGGAGCACCGGACCGAACGTTTCCTCCCGCATGATGCGCATGTCCTGCGTCACGTCGGCAAGAACCGTAGGAGCATAGAAGTTCACTCCGAGCTCCGGAAGCCGCATGCCTCCCGCGAGAACACGTGCTCCGCGGGCCTTCGCGTCTTCCACGTGCGATTCCACAATCCGCACCTGACGTTCCTGAATCATCGGCCCCACATCGGTATGCGAATCCATGCCATTGCCCATGCGCAGCTGCTTGGTCTTTTCCGCGCACGCGCGGGCAAACGATTCGTACAAACTCCGATGTACATAGCAGCGCTCAACCGACAAGCACGCCTGCCCGGCATTAACGAACGCCCCCCACACCGCGGCGCTCGAGGCCACGTCCACGTCGGCGTCGTCGAGCACCAACATGGGATCTTTCCCGCCCAACTCGAGCACCACAGGAAGCAGCCGCTCGGCCGCCGCTGCCGCGATCCGCTTTCCAGTCGCAACGCTGCCCGTGAACACCAGCTTGTCAATCGGCGAACGCAACAGCGCCGCCCCCGCCGGACCTTCGCCCACTATGACTTGAAACACATCCTCGGGCACACCCGCCCCATGCAGCAACGAGGCAAGTTCCAACGCCACCAGCGGAGTCAGTTCTGACGGCTTGAGCACCACGGCATTGCCCGCCACCAACGCCGCCAGTGTCTCCGTAGCCGGAATCGAAAACGGATAATTCCACGGCGAAATAATCCCGATCACGCCATGCGGTTCGCGGACCAGCCATCCACTCTTCAGCTTGGTGACGAGATTCCCGTGCGGCACCGGCTCATCGCGCAGTAATCCCCAGGCGTTGTCGATCAGAAATCGCGCCGCGTCGAGCACCACCAACACTTCGGTGACCAGCGCCTCCACCAGCGGTTTGCCGACTTCGCGCGTGATGGCTGCCGCAATCTCAGACTTCTTCGCGTAGAGGTTTCACTGAAACTCGCGCAGCACATCAATCCGCTGCCGCAGTCCCAGTTCAGCCCACGCCGCCTGCGCCGCGCGCGCCCGCGCAACTGCAGCCTCAACCGCCCCTTCGCCCGCGCACTCCAGTTCCCGCAGAACCTCGCCCGTCGCCGGATTCACCGACACAATCTTCCGCGCCGCGATTTGTAGATCAGTGGCCATGAACAAATCTTAGTCCGTAGAGAAGCAGCTTGCTACGTCTCTTCTTCGCGGCTACCCCACCGGGGCAGACTCTAATGCATCCCGGGATATTTCCCCAGGTAGATCAGCGCAAAGTCCAGCGTGTCCCCCACCGCATGGGCGATCACTGGCGCGGCAAGATTCCTCCCGCAAGCCAGATACAGCGCCCCAAGCAGCAGCCCGTTCCATACATTCTCAATCATCCCGGTCGCTCCCTGATCGAGATGGCCACATCCGAAAACGATGCTGACCACGATCAAGCTCACCACCCATGCGGCGTTGGTCTCGCGAAATACTCCAGCGACGCGATTCATCAGGTAGGCGCGATAGTCGATCTCCTCGCCTAACGCGCCCAGCACCCAAACCAGCACCACGTAGAACAGGAACACCTTCAGATTCCCAACCATGTCCCCGAAGTCAGAGAGGTCGGGCATCTTCCCCAGCCATCGTGCCAGAAGCGGCTGCGTCACAAACAACTCCATCGCTTCCATGCAGACTCCAACCACAACTCCGACCAGAAGCGCCTTCCCCCAACCGCGCGGACGCGCAAACCCAACATCCTTCCATCGCAACCCGCGCAGCCGCAGTGAAGCCCAACCGAGCAGAAAAATATAGGGAGTCTTGCTGATGTAAATGTGATGGTGAATATCGGCGTAGAAGAACCCCGCCACAATGGCGAACTCGGCCAGCGCAAGCCATACACTGCCACGTAAGCGCTGCTGCAGAGAAGGCAGGTCCATACAACCTCCGCTAGTACTCGACATTCACCAGATACAGTCCATTCGCAGGCGCAGTCGCTCCAGCCGCCGACCGATTTCTCGCCTCGAGGATGCGCGTGACATCCTCAACCCGCAACGTTCCTTTGCCGACCAGAATGAACGTGCCCACCAGGTTCCTCACCATGTGGTGCAGAAATCCAGAACCGCGAACCGTGTAAACCAACTCATCCCCCAGCCGCTCCCATGACGAGGAAAATATCTTTCGTACGTTGGACACGGGTGCGTCCTCGCGCCCCCGCTCCGGATCCACCGCCGCGAACGAAGTGAAATCAAACTCCCCGACAACGAGCGCAGCCGCCCGCCCCATCTCTTCCTCCGCCAGTCGATAGGGAAAGTGCCACACGTAACGCGCCAGAAACGGAGGACAGATCGACTCGCGGTAAATACGATAGCGATAGGTCTTGGCCTTAGCCGAATGCCGCGCGTGAAATTCCGGCGGGGCTACCTCCACGTCCAGCACGCGCACCGACGCCGGCAAAATATCGTTCAGAGCTTTTAGAAAATTTCCCGTAGGTACCGAAGACTCCGTGACAAATGTCATCACCTGCGCCAACGCGTGCACTCCCGCGTCGGTGCGGCCCGAGCCCTGCGGCAATACCTTTTCCCCGGTAATGCGTCCAATGGCTGAGGCCAGTGTGCCCTGCACCGTCGAAACCTCGGGCTGCACCTGCCATCCGGAGAATTCCGCCCCGTCATAGGAGAGAGTCACTTTGAGATTGCGCATCCTGCGATCTTTCGAGTCCCGCGCCGCCGCCGCATCATCCAATCGATTTCTGGCTTTGCCAGCAATTTACCAGTTCCAGGAGCAATGTGGTGCACGTCAAGTCGCCTTCCAGTCAGCTATACTGGATGGTTTCCGCGGAACCCCGGTCTTTCAGTTTCGAGACCTCTCTGCCACTACGTCCCAGGCAACACAGAGCGCAGGAAACCAGGAACGACAACAGCGCAACCGCCGGGAAGGCCATTTTTCTCCCAGCTTTCCGGAACCTTCCGCCGGCCCTTTGCGTACCAATGCCTGAGTAGGACTTTATTTTGGGTCGAGTTGTCTCGGGCCAACCCAAGTGTACCCGCAGCATGGTCTTAATTGATTGGTTCTTAAACGAACTTGGTTTTGACGAACTGTGTTAACGAACTGGTTCTAACGAACGGAGATGAGTAGATGCCATTCCCACGCTTGATGTCCGCCGTCCGGCTCGCCGCTGCTGCCACCCTTTTCGCAACACTGACCCTCGCGTGCTGGGGCCAGGAATCGCCCGCAGCTCCCATGCCGCAGCCCTCCGGCAATCCGCTGCCGGTGTTGAACTACGCCCATCCGGTCTCACATTTTCCCAACCCAATTGCGCCCTACAGACCGCGGTACCTGTCGGCACCGAATTTATCGAATACTGCACGCATCGACCAACTCATGCACGACGGCAAGCTCTACCTGTCGCTCAATGACGCCATCGCTCTCGCGCTCGAGAATAACCTCGACATCGCCATCGCGCGCTACAACTTGAATATCGCTGACACCGACATCCTTCGCTCCAAGGCGGGCGCAGCTGTTTTGGGTGTGCCCATCGGCATTGTGCAAAACACTCCCGGTGGCGGCGTCGGCGGACTCGGTGGACAGGTCGGCTCTGGCACGGGTGGCACGAGCCTGGGAGCGGGTGGCGCGGGCGCGGGCGTTGGCGGACTGAACGGTTCCACGCTCGGCCTTGGGGCCCAGATTAACAGCTTCGATCCCGTGCTCACCGGTACCCTGCAAGAGGACCATTTCAGCCAACAGGCGACCAGTATTTTTCAGGGTGTGCTGCCGGGCACAAGCTTGGCTCAAAACTCCGGCACGGTGAACTTCGCTTACCAACAGGCTTTCCAGTGGGGAACGAACCTATCCGTGGGATTCAATAACGGCCGCAATACCACCAACAGCTTCTTCTCGAGCCTCAGTCCGGTGCTGAACTCGAGTTTCAGAGCCCAGGTCACTCAACATCTTCTCCAGGGGTTTGGGTTTGCGCCCAACACCCGCTTCATCCGCATCGCCAAGAACAATCGTGAGATTTCCGACGTAGCCTTCCGCCTGCAGATCATCACGACCGTCAATCAGATTCAAACCATGTACTGGGATCTCGTCTACGCATACGAAAACGCTCGCGTGCAACAAGAATCGCTGACATTTGCGCAGAAGACACTCTCTGACACCAAGAAGCAGGTGGAAATCGGCAGCCTGGCGCCCATCGAGGTGGTCCGCGCTCAAAGTACCGTCGCCCAGGACCAGCAGGCTCTGACCGTTGCCCTGACCAATCTGCAGTTGCAGCAGTTGCTCATGAAAAACGCTCTCAGCCGTACCCTGCGCGATCAGACTCTGGCGGGCGCAGAAGTGATTCCCACTTCCACCATGGAAATTCCACCGAACGAACCGATCCAGCCCACGCAGGATCTGGTTGCTAGCGCGTTGCAGCATCGCGCCGAGCTGGTGGAGTCCCGCATCCAACTCAACACCACCCAACTGAGCAATAAAGCGGTGCGCAATGCTCTTCTACCCACTCTCGACCTGTACGCGTACTACGGCGGCGCCGGCGTAGGCGGCGCGCAGAACCCCGCCAACCTGTGCTCGAATCTTGACCCCCAATTGCAGGGCTTCGGTTGCGCCACTAGTCCGGTGCCGTCCGTCGGTTACGGGGACACTCTAAACCAGCTCGTCAACTCTACAGCTCCCGACAAAGGCGTCGGCTTGCAACTCAATATCCCACTCCGTAACCGGGCCGCCCAGTCCGCTCAGATCCGCTCGGAACTCGAGTATCAGCAGGCCCAAATGGCATTGCAGCAAGCCGAGAACAAGATCAACATCGAGGTTCGCAACGCCCAATTCGGAGTCGAGCAGAACCGGGCCAGCGTGGCTTCCGCTCAAGCCGCAGTGGACTATGCCAAGCAGTCGCTGGATGCTGAACAGAAGAAGTATCAGTTCGGCACCTCGACCACGACGGCCGTCCTGCAGACACAGAGTGCGCTGGCAACGGCGGAATCCACCTTAATGTCAGCCATGGCGGCCTACGAGAAGTCGCGCATCGAACTCGACCGGGCGGTGGGTACAACACTCGATCATGCCGGCATCAGTATTGACGACGCCGCCAGGGGACATGTCACGAGCGCGCCCAATGTTCCTCACGTGGCGCCGCGCAAGGACCTGCCTTCGATCACACCGGCTCCGCCGACAACCGAAACGCCTCAGCAGTAGTACTCGTATCACGTCCCTGGCGCCGCTGTTCTTCATCGAACAGCGGCGCCGCTTTCATTTCCCCCTCACAATTCTTTACAATCCCCCGCCCTTTTCGCCAAACTTCTCCCGCTAAGATGAAGTGACCTATTTTTGTGTCTTGCATCCAACATTGGCATTATCTGAATTCCGCGCGCACAAGAATGCGCGCCCGCTTTTTTGCAAGGAGAAGACCCATGCGTTTGCCGCGTTTGATTTCCACGGTTCGGCTGCTGCCGCTCTGCCTGGCCGCCGTCGTTTCGGCTTCGGCCCCGCTCGCCCTTTGGGCGCAGGTAGCCGCCTCCGCGCAGTCAGCTCCGCCCGCAGCTCCTCAGCCGGCGCAACCCCAGGCCGTTCATCTCAAGGACTACTCGATTCCACGGTCGGCCTTCCCTCACTTGCTGCAGCCTTACATGGCGCAGGAACTGGCGCAGCCCAACCTGGCCAACTCGCCGCGCATCGATGCGCTGATGCGCGATGGCAAGATCTATCTCTCTATCGATGACGCCATTGCGCTCGCGCTTGAGAACAATCTCGACCTCGACATCGCCCGCTATAACCTGAACATCGCCGCGACCGATCTGCTCCGCGCCAAATCCGGCGCCAACATTCTCGGCGTCAACACCGGCGTTGTGCAAAATACCCCCGGTGGTGGCGTGGGCGGACTCGGCGGCACGGTCGGTTCCGGCACCGGCGGCACTACCGTCGCCGCCGGCGGCGCCGGCACCGGCACGAGCGGCCTGGTCTCTTCGACTCTCGGCATCGGCTCAACCATCACCAGCTTCGATCCCGCCCTCACCGGCACCTTGCAACTCGACAAGAACGAAACCGAATCCGTCAGTGTCTTCAGCCCCACTCCGGTCGTCGCCCAGAACACTTACACCGCAGACTTCGGATATTCCCAGGGATTCCAATGGGGTGGAGCGCTTACCGGCTCGTTTAACAACACTCACCTGACCACCAACAATCCCACCACCCTACTGACGCCACAGTTGGGCTCGAATTTTCAGTTTCGCTTCACGCAAAGTCTGCTGCAGGGTTTCGGCTTTTTACCCAACACACGGTTTATCCGGATTGCAAAAAACAACCGGGAGATTTCCGACGTAGCGTTCCGGCTGCAGGTGCTCACGACGGTCGACCAGATCGAGAACATGTACTGGGATTTGGTCTTCGCCTACGAGAACGTTCGCGTGCAAGAGGAATCCCTTACCTATGCGCAAAAGGCTTTGGAGGATTCCAAACGCCAGGCTCAGGTCGGGACCGCGCCTCCCATTCAAGTCGTGAGTTCGCAGAGCATCGTCGCCACCGATCAGCAGAACCTGATCGTCGCGCAGAACAACCTGCAGTTGCAGCAGTTGCTGATGAAAAACGCCCTCAGCCGCAGCATCGAGGATCCCGTGCTCGCCGAGGCCGACGTCGTTCCCACTTCAGCCGTGCAGATTCCCGATCAGGAGCCCATCGTCCCCATTCAAGATCTGATCGATGAGGCACTGCAACATCGCGCTGAACTGGCCGAGTCTCGCATCGACCTCAATTCCCGCAACCTCAGCAACAAGGCCGTCCGCAACGCGCTGCTTCCCACTCTCGATGCCTTCGCCTACTATGGCGGATCCGGCGTCGGGGGACAGGTCAATCCATTAGTTCCCGTATGCTCCGCAACGTCCAGCAACTTCTGTTACACGCCGTCGACCGCTCCGCCACCCTTCCAGACTTCAAGCTCGGTCGGCTACGCTACAACCCTGAATCAGCTGGTCACTTCAACCGCGCCCGACAAGGGTGTGGGTCTGTCGCTGACCATCCCGCTGCGCAACCGCGAAGCGCAGGCCAACGAGGTGCGTTCACAACTCGAATATCGCCAAGCCCAGGTGCGCCTGCACCAACTCGAAAATCAGATTCGCATCGAGGTCCGCAACGCGCAATTTGACGTGAAACAGAACCGTGCTGCGGTGCAGGCAGCCCAGTCGGCGGTAGACCTGGCGCGCCAGACACTCGACGCCGATCAGCAAAAACTCAAAGTAGGACTCACCACCCAGACCGCCATCCTGCAGGATGCCGCTACTTTGACGACAGGCGAGTCGAACCTGGTTTCGGCTAAGGCCGCTTATGAGAAGTCGCGCATTGAGCTCGATCGTGCCACCGGACTGCTGCTCGATCACGCCGGAATCGACGTCAGCGACGCCAGCCGCGGCCAGGTTACGCACCTGCCCAACGTCCCCTATGTCGCTCCGCGAACAGATACCAGGCCTGCGGCACCACCCGCTACCGCTCCGACGCCCTCACCTGCACCATCCGGAGGGCAAAGGTAGGGGCGTGTCGGGCTCTCCACAGATTTGCGTAACATTGCAAGCAATGGACTTATGCCGATTGTACGTACATTCTTGTACGAGAAGTGTTCCTGCAGGAACACTTTGCAAATCTTCAATAACCTGTCATCCCGAGCGTAGCATTGCGATTGGATGTACCAAACGCAATGCGCAGTCGAGGGACCCGCTGTTGGCCAGCGTCCAGTTTCCGCATCGCGTCGGAGCGAACGCTAGTCCCTCGCCTGATACACTACGCCCGATGGCGAGACCGTCCCGGCCTGCACTCCCCAGATTCTTCCTCTGGCTGTTGCCTCTGTCGTTCGCGCTTCAGGTCGCGACGATCGGAGCCTTCCATCAGTACCGAACGCGCCCGGGCGACGACAACTTCGAGTTCGGTTGGGAGATGGGCCGCGTGGGCCGGTCGATCGCCCTGGGCCACGGCTTCAGCAGTCCTTACGGCGGCAACACCGGCCCAACCGCCTGGGAACCGCCGCTCTATCCGTATCTGATGGGCGGTGTCTTCAGGATTTTCGGCGTCTACACTCATGCTTCCGCGTGGGTCTTGCTCAGCATCAACAGCCTGTTCACAACGCTCACCTGCTTCCCCATCTTCTGGATCGCGCACCGAACTTTCGGCGAACGCATTGCCGTGTGGTCCGCGGCGACGTGGGCGCTGTGTCCGTATGTCTGGTACTGGTCGGTTCATTGGATCTGGGACACAACCTTCACGCCGCTCGTGCTGGCCTGCTTGTTCCTGCTCGCCTTGGAGTTGCAGGAGTGGCCGGGATGGCAAGGCTGGGCGCTGTTCGGTGCGCTGTACGGCGTTGGGGCACTGGCTAATCCGACGATGCTGGCGTTCCTTCCCTTCTGCGGTCTATGGATCTGGCGGCAGCGATACAAGCGAGGCCTGTCTTCGCTAGGTGGCGTCGTGCTCTCGTCCATCGTGTTCTTTATGGTGTTGACTCCGTGGGTGGTGCGGAACTACGAAGTGTTCGGACGCTTCGTGTTCCTGCGCGATGATTTCGGACTGCAGTTCCGTCTGGGCAACGGCCCTTACGCGGACGGCATGCTCATGCCTTACCTGCAGCCTAATCTCAACCGAATAGAGTTCGAAAAGTTCCAACGCATGGGCGAACTCGCGTATGCGGACTCGTGCAAGCGCATGGCATTCGACTGGGTTCGCGAGCATCCAGCGCACTTTGCGGTGATCAGCCTGAAGCGCCTCTTCTATTACTGGAATGGCGTTCCTCGGGCTACCAGCAGCATGGCGCCGGTGGACTTCCGGACGTCGGCTTTCCTGGCAATGTCGGTGCTGGCCCTGTGGGGACTCGGCAGCGCAGTCCGCCAGAAGCGGCCCGGGGCGTGGCTTTTCACGGGACTGGTGCTGACGTATCCTACGGTTTATTACTTCGTGTTTCCACACGCTCGCTACCGCCATCCCATCGAGCCCGAGTTGTTCATCATGATCGTGTTTCTCTTGTCGGAAGTGGCCAAACGTTGGAGCCGGCCACTAACAAATGGTTGGCAGAGCGGCCCTTCAGGGCCGCCCGAGTTAGGGCGCCTAGAGAGACGTAGGCTTTAGCCGGTGTGTGAGACAATTTCGAGTCCACAAGCGAACGTGAAACGGCGCGTATTCCACCTATGAATCTTTCCGTCGTCATTATTACTTTCAACGAAGAGGCCAACATCGCCCGCACGCTCGCCAGCGTGCAACCGCTGGTGGCTGACGGCAAAGGAGAAATCATCGTCGTCGACTCGCGCTCAACCGACCGCACGGTAGAGATCGCAAAATCCTTCGGAGCGAAAGTGTTCATCGAAGAATGGAAAGGCTTCGCCGCGCAGAAGAACTCGGCCATCGACAAGGCGGCTGGAGACTGGATTCTGAGTCTGGATGCGGATGAGGAGTTGGAGCGCCACATGGATCGACTAATCCTCCACATCACATCAGAATGGAAACCACATCCGAAGCAAGACCTCCTAGCCGCAATGGGCAGGCCTTCAACGCCCCCAGATGCCAACGGCTACTCAATCCGGCGCCGGAACAAGTTCATGGGCCGATGGATCGAGCACGGTGGGTTTTGGCCTGACCCTAAGCTGCGGCTATTCCGCCGTGGCGCTGGGCGGTTCGAGAGTCGACTCGTCCACGAGGACGTTCACGTCGAGGGCAAGATGGGCCGTATCCGAAGCGGCGCTATCATTCACCACTCCTACCCCACACTTTCCGACTACATCGAGCACATGAACCGCTACTCGTCACTGGGCGCTGAGATGATCGTGGCCAATGGCAAAGTCCGGTTCAGCGTGAGCAACATCATCCTGCGCCCGCTGGCAACGTTCATCTACAACTACTTCTTCCGCCTCGGATTCCTCGACGGCCGCGAAGGCCTGCTGCTGCACCTTTACCATGCCGTCTATGTTTCGTGGAAATATGCCAAGGCGTGGGAACTCTCGCGTAAATCCTAGGTTCATCGGCTGTCATCCTGAGCGGAGTGACTGCTTCGCGAATGCGAAGCAGTCACGGAGTCGAAGGATCCCTATCGCCGTGCTGCAACCGCGTGGCCATCCAGGAGATCTCTAAGAAACCGTGGGAGGAATGCCTAGCGAGCTTGAGAATCGTGTGGCACTGGTAGGGATCCTTCGACAGCGTGAGATGTTCGCGTTCGCGAACTTTCCACTCCGCTCGGGATGACAGGCCGCCAAATGATCTCTCACGCTAACCGACCGGTCGTTTGCACGCTTGGCTACCGTCTTGCTCCTGCGCGCGCACTTCCCTATCATCGAGACAGAACACTGGGGACTGCATGGACAAAGAAGCCGCTGAAGCCACAAGTTGCCGAGAGCCCGGTCGCGGATGTGTTTGAAGCCCGCCATCCTAACGAAGCGGAGAAGACGTGGGCGGAGAAAACGCTGGCGCCTACGCTTGAGAAATCTCCTGAGCGGCCGATCGGCGCGCCGACCGGCGTAAATCTGGACGAGCACGGACACGCGCGCTTCACCACGATTTCCGGCGTTCCGATTCGCCGCCTCTATACCCAGGCCGATCTCCCGCTGGACTGGAGCGAAGAGCAGTATCTCGGCTATCCCGGCCAGGCGCCCTACACGCGCGGCATTCACGCCACCGGATATCGCGGCAAACTTTTTACCATGCGGCAGTTTTCGGGCTTCGCATCGCCCGAGGAAACCAACCAGCGCTATAAGTATCTGCTCGAGCACGGCGGCAGCGGCCTCTCGGTCGCCTTCGATCTGCCTACGCTGATGGGCTACGACTCCGATCATCCCGCCAGTGAAGGCGAGGTCGGCAAGTGCGGCGTGGCCATCGATTCGCTCGAAGACATGGAAATTCTTTTCGGTGGCATCGATCTCGAGAAGACCACCGTATCGATGACCATCAATTCACCCGCGTCTGTGCTGTGGGCGATGTATCTGGTGGTCGCGGAGAAGCAGGGCGCGGACTGGAAGAAGATCTCCGGCACCATTCAGAACGACATTCTCAAGGAATACATCGCGCAGAAGGAATACATCTATCCGCCGTCGCCTTCAATGCGCTTGGTGATCGACACGTTCGAGTTCGGCTCGAAGTTCACGCCGCGCTTCAACACGATTTCCATCAGCGGATATCACATTCGCGAAGCGGGATCGACCGCCTTACAAGAGCTAGCGTTCACGCTCTATGACGGAGTCGAGTACGTGGAGTGGGCGCGGCGACGCGGGCTGGATGTGGATGAGTTCGGTCCGCGGCTGAGCTTCTTCTTCAACGCGCACAACGACTTCTTTGAAGAGATCGCCAAGTACCGGGCGGCACGCAAGATCTGGTATCGCGTGATGAAAGACCGTTTCGGCGCGAAGAACCAGCGCACCTGGCTGATGCGCTTCCACACTCAGACTGCGGGTGTTTCTTTGCCCGCGCAGCAGCCGATGAACAACATCGCGCGCGTGGCGGTACAGGCGCTCGCAGCGGTTCTCGGCGGAACGCAGTCGCTGCATACCGATTCCTACGATGAGGCTCTAGCTCTTCCCACGGAAGAAGCAGCGCGTATCGCGCTGCGCACGCAGCAGATCATCGCGTACGAGTCGGGAGTCGCGCAGACCGTTGATCCCCTGGGCGGCTCATATTTCCTGGAAAATTTAACGCTGCAAATGGAAAAGGGTGCCCTCGATTACTTCGGCAAGATGGACGCGATGGGTGGAATGGTGAAGGCGATTGAGCGGGGTTATCCGCAGAAAGAAATTGCCGAAGCGTCTTACCAATACCAGCGCGCCGCGGAAGCCCGCGAGAAGGTCATCGTCGGCGCCAACGAGTTCGTCATCGAGGAGGAGTCGCCGCACATTCTCTACATCGACGAGAGCGTAGCGCGCCAGCAGTCCGCCAAGCTGAAGACTCTGCGGGCGCGGCGCTCGAATGAGGCGGTGCAGCGGGCACTTGAGACGCTCAAGAAGGCAGCAGCGCAAGAGCCGAATGCGGGAACGAATGGTAACGTCTCCTCGGCCAACACCATGCCTTATATCGTGGACGCCGTCCGCGCCTATGCCACGGTCGGCGAAATCTGCGAAGCCTTGCGGCAGGTGTACGGGACGTATACGGAAGTGAGCATCACCTAGCCGTGGAAAGAGTCTAAATGTTCACCGAGATTGAGGTAAAGAACTTCAAGGGGGTCGGTGCCAGTGGCGTACTAGTTCGCTTGGGATCGCTCACCATACTGCTAGGAGAGAATAATTCCGGTAAGACATCCGTCCTTGAGGCTATCGCTCTGCTAGCGCAGAGCGCGTTCCAGAGCGGCATGGTTGGTTTCAAGTGGAAAGGACCGTGGCTGGACCTAGGAGATGGCAGTTCCGCATGGTTTCGTTCGGATGGGGACTCATGGCTGACAATAGGAGTTGGCTTTCAGCGCGGGGACGATCTCAATCGGTGGCTGCAGCGCAACAGCCCCGAATCGGACCGACACCCCCTTGACTTTGGGTACAGAGTTGCCCACCGTGGCACAACTAACGAGTGGAGGCATGAGTTTCTCATTGGCGGGCACGTGCAGGCGCGAAATGAATTGCTCGTGACCAAGCGCGACTTCCGCACTCAGTCAATGACTCAAGAGCTCTCCCTAGTTGGTGGAAGTACATTCCAGCCTTACGCGTCAGGCGGTTCAATACTCGCGCCAGAGCTCTTCACGGGAAGTTCCAAAGAGGTTGGCACGCCCATAGCCCCAGAGAACGTTGCGCTAATGAACGAGAGCGCGTTACTGGCTCAATACCTTCGAGAGACTCTGCCTAAGCATGTGTTCTTCGTTGGAGCGGACAGGGGCCCGAAAGAGGAGGCTCCGGAGCAGATGTCCCAAGCCGACCTTTCGGTTGGTCGAAAGGGGGAGCACACTCTTTCTGTTTTGTCTCTCCTTTTCGCCAGCTCGCAGTACGCGAAGCAGTCCGATCGCATCCAGCACTGGGCTCAGGAATTTGGGATGCCCCAACTGCGTGGCGGCTTCACTCGGGAGCCAATACTGAAGGCCGGGTACGTTGACGCCGCTAGCCAAGCTCCCTTACGGCTCGAGTCCGCGGGTTTCGGGTCGCAGCAGATACTGCCCGTGATCGTTCAACTCTTTAGTGCCCCGCCTCATAGCTTGATAATGATCGAAGAGCCCGAGATCAGCCTTCATCCAGCGGCGCAGGTAAGTCTTGTGAGGATGTTTTCGGAGGCTGTCGCTTCGGGCCAGCAGGTAATCATCACCACGCACAGTCAGACCCTCCTGCTAGCGCTGTCAGAAGCCTCAAAGGTTCATTCGATGAGTCCGACTGACATCGCGATCTACCACATGGCGCGTGGTCCGGAAGGCGCGAAGACGACCAGATTAGCCGTAGATTCTAACTGGTCGTTAAAGGGGTGGGTGCCTGTTTTTCGAAGGTCGAGGCTGAACTGCTCAAGAAGTGGATTGAGAACGTCCATGACGACATTGCCAAAGAAAAACGGTGACATTCTCGCTGTCGTCGACACCCAGATATTCGTTCCAGCCCTTGCTTCGCAACCCTCTGAAGCTCGCTTCTACGCTTGCGCCATCCAGAAGTGCTGGAAGTTCGTGTTCTCCGCCGCGATAGCGGAAGAATACCAACGCGTTGTCCAGAAATGGGGCTTCAGGGGCGATGTCATCATCCACGAACTGAACAAGCTAATGGCGATGAACAAGTACCGGACCAGCGAGGGCGATCCCGACGAAGTTACAGACGACTTGGCGCCCCGGAAGGACCGCCATATCATCGCGCCCTGCGTATACGGACACGCGACGGTCGTCGTCAGCAATGATCGTGGGATCCAGGCGCGGAAGATTCAAATTCGGGTCAAAACGGGTGCGCATGTTGTGACGATGGCTGAGGCTGAAAAACTTCTAAGCGCCATGCCCGACTGCCATAGCAACCCTAGCCCTTGATTTCTCCTTTCGAATCTTGATGCCGACGAATGCCTCGCAATCGTCTCGCTCTTCGGAGAACCGGGGGAACTACCTCGCTCTCTTCTTGTTTCTCTTTCTTAGCGAC
>CAWEQA010000010.1:0-127662 GCA_963811095.1 uncultured Acidobacteriaceae bacterium
CACCATCGCCATCATGTGCTCGGGATACCTTCCTCCCGCCGCCGCATCCGCCGGAAACACCTCCTCAATCTGCCGTAAATCTTCCTTCGTGAGCTTCAACGACTCCGCGCCGACGTTCTCCTCCAGATACTTCCGCCGCTTGGTCCCCGGAATCGGAACTATATCGGAGCCTTGCGCCAGCACCCAAGCGAGCGCCAGCTGCGAAGCCGTGCATCCCTTCTCGTGGGCAATCTCTTCCACCCGCCGCACGAGATCGAGATTCTTCTGGAAATTCTCCCCCTGAAACCGCGGAGAGTTCCGCCGGTAATCATCCGCCGGCAGGTCTTCGAGCTTGCGGAACTGCCCCGTCAAAAACCCGCGGCCCAGCGGACTGTATGCTACAAACCCAATCCCCAGTTCGCGGCAAGCTGCGAGAATCCCGCCCTCGGGATCGCGCGTCCACAAGGAATATTCCGTCTGCAGCGCCGCAATCGGATGCACCTTCACCGCGCGCCGCAGCGTCGGCACTGAAGCTTCCGACAGCCCCAGATAGCGTACCTTGCCGGCCTTGACCAGCTCAGCCATCGCGCCGACGGTCTCTTCAATCGGCGTGTTGGGATCGACGCGGTGCTGGTAATACAGGTCGATGGTCTCGACGCCCAGCCGCCGCAAGCTGGCGTCGCACGACTTGCGAACGTAGTCGGCCTTGCCGTTTACTCCGCGCACCATCGGCTGCGCCGGATCGCGCACGATTCCGAACTTGGTCGCCAGCACGATCTTGTCACGCTTCCCTCTAATCGCACGGCCTACCAGCTCTTCATTCTTGTATGGCCCATAAACGTCGGCCGTGTCGAGGAAGTTGATCCCGAGCTCCAGGGCTCGATGAATGGTCGCGACAGCTTCCACGTCATCAAACCCGCTGTAAAACTCCGACATCCCCATGCACCCCAACCCAAGTGCGGAGACTTTCAGCCCACTGCGTCCCAACTCACGAATCTGCATGATTGCACCTCAGTAGCGCCGGCGTGTCGCCCACGGAGCCGATTAGTCTTCGTATAAAGATGACAGGAGTCGTCACGGGGATACGACGAGATTACCGCGAGACCCGAATGCGCGGCTTGCCATTCGGCAACACCTGCCCGATCTCCACCGCCGCGACGCCAGCATCATTGAGAGCCTTCGTCAACTGCTGCCCATCCGGCGTAGAAATCAACAACCCACCCGCAGTCTGCGGATCAAACAGCAGCGTCCGCAAGTCGTCCGGCACTCCCTCGTCGTACTCCACCAGACACTCCGCAAAATCCCGGTTGTTCTTGAGTCCTCCTGGGATATGCCCAGCGCGGACGCACTCGAGCGCGCCGTCAATCAGCGGCACAGCTCCGGCCGAGATGCTGATCGACACATCCGACGCCAGCACCATCTCGCGCGCATGCCCGATCAAGCCGAACCCCGTCACGTCGGTCATCGCGTTCACGCGAAAGTCGCCCGCGGAGATCACTTCCGCCGCCCGCTTATTCAGCGTTGTCATCGAGCGCACCGCCGCATCGATCCATGCCGCCGCGGCTTTGCCTTGCTTGATGGCCGTCGAAATCACGCCCGTGCCGATCGCTTTAGTGAACAGCAGCGAGTCGCCCGCCTTGGCGCCGACATTCGCCAGGACCTTCTTCGGATGCACCGTGCCGGTGACGGAATATCCAAACTTGGTTTCTTCGTCGCGAATGCTGTGCCCGCCAATCACGGTGCATCCCGCTTCGATCATCTTCGACAAGCCGCCGGCGAGAATGCGCTCCAGGATCGCGAGGTCAGCTTTGTCTGGAAAACACACGAGAGCCAGCGAGGTCAGCGGCTTCCCGCCCATCGCATACACATCGCTGAGGGAATTCGTAGCCGCGATCTGACCGAAGGTGTAGGGGTCATCGACAATCGGCGTGAAGAAGTCCACTGTCTGCACCAGCGCCTGGTCGGGCGCGATCAGATACACTCCGGCGTCGTCGGCATGATCGAAGCCGACTAGAACATTCGGGTCCTGTTGCCGGGCTAATTTCCCAAGCACCGTGTCCAGCGCCGCCGGACTCAGCTTAGACGCTCAACCCGCAGCTTTCACCGACTCCGTCAGCCGAAACGGCTTGCTCTCAGACATGGATTCATTGTAGCGGGAACGTGCAGAACGAGCGGAGGGCAGCTACTTCACCGTCACATCGGTCACGCGAATCTCCGGATAATTCCGGTTCCACTGGGCGGAGATGCTGTCGAAGGTCAGCCGGAAGGGCTGCGTCTGTCCCGGTGCCAGGGGAGAAACGCTAACGTCGACCGGCTCAAGATAAGCTCCATTGGTCCGGACCACCTGCAGCGGCACTTCCTCCCGCTGCGCCAGTTGTCCCATCGAGTCCTGGAAAACCACTTCGACCAAGACACGCGTTACGGTCTTGTCACTGCCGTTCGTGATCGTGCCGTCGATGTAGCTGACCGTGTGCCCAATGAAGTTCTCGGCCGCGCTCATTTTGAAGTCCGCAAGCTTCAGGCTTGCGATGTAAGGCGAGGCTACCTTCGCGGCTTTCGGCGGCTGTTGTAGCAGAAGCGCAGCCGCGAGCGCGCCGCCAATCACTACCGCCACGGCGATTCCAATAATCAAACGGCTGGAGTCGCGTTCCTCGGCGACCGGAGTTGGCTGTCCCAAGCTGCTCATGAGTGGAATTGTAGGCCGTTGCTTTTCGCTTGTCGATTTACACGCTCAATCCCTGTCATCCTGAGCGCATCTTTTGCGCGAAGGACCTATGTACTGCGCCGGCAGCGCCTCGCAGCAAGCAAAGTGCATAGATCCTTCGGCCCGCAAAGAACGCGGGCCTCAGGATGACAACGTGATGAATGATGCTCCCTGGCCTTAGCCCCGTGCGGCCAGCAGCTTCGCCGCATTGTCGTGGTAGACCTGCTTCAAGATTCCATCACTCAGCCCGAAACCATTCAAGCTCCAGTGATAGGAGAACTGGTCAATCGCATAAAAGTGCTCGTCCAGCGATTCCAGGATGCGGAACGTCACCCGGTACATCGGCTTGTCGACGCCCATGTCGGTGCCGTACACCAGCCGGCCGGCGTGCTTCTCGTAGAATGCGGCGGCGAAGCGCGGAATCGGCGCCGTCTCCGCGTAGCGCGCCGAAATGTCCGCATACAGATTCGGATTGCGTTCCAGCACTTCTCCCAGCCGCGCCAGATCGTAATCAAGATTCGCGAGGTGGCAGGCGATGAACGTCGTGTTCCGATGCCGCGCGACGGTGCGCTCGAGAATGTCGACCATGCCTGACAGCCCGACGATATTCGGCTGGTTATCCAGTCGCCACTCGTACGCGTTCATCAGCCCGTCGTTGTGCCGGTCCATCTTCTGATACATCCAGATCGGATCGGCCACGTGCAGGCTGATCGGCATTCCCAGTTCGCCACATCTGTCCCATACCGCATCCATGCGCGGATCATCCGGATGCATCCCCGGCGCCTTCGCCTTTCCCGATCTGAGTCCTTGGCCCTTGTCGTGGATCTCGCCCACGCCCCGCGCGCCCGCCTGCTTGCAGCGCTCCAGTTCCTTGATGGCGGCAGGCCCGAACCCCGGCTTGTCGAAGCCTGCCAAGTCGAAGCCGCACCACATCTCAAAGCGCTCGGGATACTTCGCATACTTGCGCTGAATCTCGTCAAAGGCCGCGCCCGTCGACATCGTCAGGATCATGGTCTTCTCAATGCCAACTTCGTCCATGTTCCGCACCCACTCGTCGATCTCGGCCGCGGTCTTAGCGTAAGGATGCGAGTGCATGTCGATGACGGGGAACTTTGCCTTGGCAACTTCGGTGACCGGAATCTTGTAGATCGACTGCGGCCGGTAGTCCTTGAGCAAAAGCGTCTCAGGCGACGCGGCTTTCTTCGCGGTCGAAGAACCCGCGCCCTGATCAGTTTCCGCGTCGTGCGGAGCGACGGCGAAAGCACGCGCTGAGGGAAGTCCCGCCGCCAGTGCCGCCAGATTCGCCCACTGCAAAAACGACCTTCGATTCAAGGAATTTCGATTCATGGAGTCTCCCGTCCCAAATTCACCGGACAGAAATGTCTAAGCCGAAGTCCGGAAGAAGGCAAGCAGAAACAACGCGCCGAGCAGAGTATCAACGCCTGCGAACACCAGGTCCGAGGGATGAATCCGGTGCTGGAAATAGAGGATGAGCAGGGAAGCTCCGTAGCCGAACTTCTCGAGGACGGAAGGAATCATCATCAGGCGGAAGCGCACTGGATCGCGCGCGATGACCAGAAACGCAAACTGCCACGCCAACCCCACGCTGACAAATCCGTAAAAGAACCCGGGATGCGTGATCGGGGGAGGATCCTGCCGTCCGATCACATCGAACATAAAATAAAGTGGCGTCAGGACGAGCAGGCCCCAGATGCCGGCAATCCAGAAAACGATCTTGGCGAATTTCATTGGCCTCTCTCGGGACGACGGAACTCATGGCCGATGAGTCCAGATCGATCCCCCACATTTTTTTCGCTCGCACCGCTAAAATCTTCAATCGATGAGACTTAAGATGTTCGGATCGGCGGCTCGATCCGCAAAATCTTGATTCTAAACATCTTACAGGCAAAATATTCCGGAATAAGGACTTAGGCAGCATTTCTCGTGATGCTCGCCTTTGGAACGTTGTCACGGAAATCGCGCACACAGGGACAAGTTTTCGCTTTCTGAAATCCTCAGTCAAGGTTGTTCGTCACAAGATCAGAAATTGTTCTGTGGAAAACAGAACTGCATGGGTTCAGGCCATGGAGTGTGCGTGAGAACTGGTGTCGTCCCTCGGAGGGACTCAATTCCGGCTTCACAAGTCGACCCCGGACTTCGTCCCCTCGGCTTGGCTGAGGGCGGGCTCTGGGCTTTCAGATGCCGCCACTCCGAGGCTGGAGTTTGGGTACGCTCCCGTGTGCGACTACTCGCCGCCGACCGTGAGGCCGTCCACGCGAATCGTCGGGGCCGCGACTGACCCGCGGAACTCCAGGTCGTTGGCGATTTCGGAAATGTTGAAGAACAATTCCTTCAGGTTCCCCGCCACTGTGATCTCTTCCACGGGATAGGTGAACTCCCCGCCCGAAATCCACATGCCTGACGCGCCACGCGAATAGTCGCCGGTCACGAGGTTGACGCCCTGCCCGAGGAATTCCGTGACGTAGAGACCTTCTTTGATTCCTGAGATCAATTCTTTCGGCGTCTTGGAGCCTGACTGCAGAAAGTAATTCCCCGGCCCGATGCCTGGAGTTCCGGCCAAGCCGCGCGAAGCGTTGCCCGTGGTTTGCAGGCCAAGTTTTTTCGCGGTGTAGGTGTTCAGCAGATAAGACTTCAGCACGCCGTTCTCAATCACGACAGTGCGCCGCGTGGGTACGCCCTCGCCATCGAACGGACTGGTGCCAAACCCGCCGGCAATCGTGCCGTCGTCGATAATGTTGACATTGTCGCCGGCAATTTTCTGCCCCAGCTTTCCGGCAAGAAATGACGCGCCGCGGTAGACCGAGTCTCCGTTCACACCTTCGAAGATGTGTTCTAGGATCGAGGTGGAGACCATGGGATCGAATATGATCGGCACCTGTGCGGTCTTCGCCTTGCGCGCGCCCAAGCGGCGCAGCGTGCGTTCCGCGGCAATCTTGCCAACTTTCTCCGGCGCGTCGAGCTTAGTCAGCGTGCGCGCGACCGAGTACCAATAATCGCGCTGCATGGCGCCTTCTGGAGTCTGGGCGATCGGCACGGCCGCCACCGAGCAATAGGACCGCTTGTATTCCCCTACGAAACCGTGCGAATTCGCCAGCACCTTGTGTCCGGTGGCCGCGTCGAACGATCCGCCTTCGCTGTTCTTGATGCGGGGATCGAAATCGAGCGCGGCTTTTTCCGCACGGCGCGCATAATCAATGCGCTCGGGGCCGGGGAGCGAGTAGACGTCTTCGTGGTAGAGGTCGAGATTGCCGGAGATCTGGCCGAGTTGCGATCGCGGCGGGAATTCCGCCGAACGGATCTTCCGATGTGATCTTGGCCAACTCCAGCGCAGACTTCACCATGCGGTCGAGGCCGGCGCGGGAAAAGTCGCTCGAGTAAGTGCTCGCCGCCCGCTGGCCGAAGAACACGCGCACGCCGATCGACTTCGAGCCCGACTCTTTCAGGGTCTCGACCTGGCCGAGGCGAACGAGCGTGGAGAATTCATCGCCCTCGCGGACGACACACTCGGCGGCGGTGGCGCCTCCGGCCATGGCGCGGCGGACTATATCCTGCGCGATTTCGCGGAGGTCAGCGGCTTGCGCAGTGTGATCTTGTGTTTCAATCGTTGGCATTCAGAATCCTTCGTCACCAATGGACAAGTTGAAGCGATAAATCGTACGCGAAACTGTAGTGCCGTTAGGGATCCTTCGACTCCGTGTGAACTTCGCGCTCAGGCGCGAAGTTCACACTCCGCTCAGGATGACAGTGGGGAAGGGATCTCGGCGCGGCTGAAGCCGCGCCCTTCCCACTTACTGCATGAAACCGCCGGGATCTTTCCGGGCTGTCCCGCCGACCGTGAGGCGATCGATCTTCAGCGTGGGAATGCCCACGCCCACCGGCACGGCCTGCCCATCTTTGCCGCAAGTGCCCACGCCCTCGTCGAGCTTCAGATCGTTGCCCACCATCGAAACCCGGGTTAGAACATCGGGACCGTTGCCGATCAGCGTTGCGCCTTTGATGGGCGCGGTGATCTGGCCGTTCTCAATCATGTAGGCCTCGGAGGCTGAAAACACGAACTTACCGTTCGTGATGTCCACCTGGCCGCCACCAAAGTTCACCGCATAAATTCCGCGCTTCACGGAGCGGATAATATCTTCGGGATTGTCCTGCCCGGCCAGCATGTAGGTGTTCGTCATACGCGGCATGGGAATGTGCTCGTAACTTTCGCGGCGCCCGTTACCGGTATCGGAGATGCCCATCAGGCGCGAGGAAAGCTTGTCGCTGAGGTATCCCTTGAGAATTCCGTTTTCGATGAGGACGGTTTCCTGCGTGGGCTCGCCTTCGTCGTCGACGTTGAGCGACCCGCGCCGCCATGGCATGGTGCCGTTATCGACCACGGTGCACTTCTCGCTGGCCACGCGCTTGCCCACAAGGCCTGCGAAGGCTGAAGTCTTCTTGCGGTTGAAGTCCGCTTCCAGGCCGTGACCAACGGCTTCGTGCAGCAGCACGCCGGGCCAGCCCGGACCGAGGACCACTTCCATCTCTCCGGCCGGAGCCTCGCGCGCGTCGAGCTGCAAAATTGCCTGCCGCGCTGATTCTTTTGCAAAGAACTCCGGAGTCTTTTCTCCGAAGAAGAAATCGAGCGCCACGCGTCCGCCACCACCCGATGTTCCGCGCGCCGAATTGCCCTCGGTCTTGGCGATGCATGAGACGTTCATGCGCGCCAGCGGCTGCGAATCTTCGGCAAAGGTTCCGTCCGACGCGACAACGAGAATATTCCGTAATTCGTCCGCATAACTCGCCCGCACTTCCTGAATTCGCGGATCATAGGCGCGCGCCGACTTATCGGCCCGCATGACCAGTTCAACCTTCGCGCTGATCTCCGCGTCCACCGAAGGGAGCGTCACGGGATACAGACTGCGCGCCGCCGCCTTCTGAAATCCCGCAACTGTCGCCTTCGCCGGGGCGCTGGCAATCAGGGCGGCCGTCTTCGCCGCGTGCAGAATGCGTTCTGAAGAAAGATCGTCGGTATAGGCGTAGCCGGTGCGCTCGCCAGAGACGACGCGGACCCCACAGCCCGCGGAGATTCCCTGCGACGCCGACTTCACCATCGACTCGTCCACCATCAGCGACGTCGAGGAAAGATACTCAAAGTAGAGGTCGGCATAGTCGCCGCCCGCCGACAGCGCGGCCGACAGGTAGCGTTCGAGATCGTGCTCGGTCACGCCGTAGTGTTCGAAGAAGAAACGCTGTTTCTCTAGAGGTTGTTTGTCCACGTCAATTAGATGCCGTCGAGTCTCGCCAGGACTCCCCAGTACGGTCACTCCCTTTCCTCTATTATCCCACACCGAATCTGATCCGACGGCGCCGGGCCAAGTCTTGCACAACCTCGCGGATAACGATGGTCACTCGTCACAGACATGGCCCCTCCGAATGTGGACAATTCCCTCGTGACCCCCGACGCCCTGACTCGCACCGTGCAAGACTTCCTCAGCGAGGCTGAGGGTGCCGTGGTCCTCGAGGATGGCGCCGTGGCGTTCGATCTGGGGCAGTCGAAGTATTCGATTTCCGGCGAGTACAACAAATGCCTGCTGCACCTGTGGTCAGCCGAGCGCAACACGGTGCGCCGCGTGCTCGAGGCCGAGGTGAAGAATGGGACGTTGCGGCTGGCGGTGCAGCGGTTGGGGCAGGCGCGTCCTAGCAAGCTGGAAATCTGCCGCGAGCGCGACCGGCGGTCTCCCTCGGCCAAGAAGGCGGCTCGGGCCAGTTACGAACAGAAACTGCGCCGCGCCCTGGAACGGCATTTTCCCGGATTCACGATTACTCGTCTCACCAGTGGAATCGATTTGGAGAAGTCCTTCGGCCCGATCTACGCCCGCGGACTGCTGCGCCAGGGGCAGTCGGCATTCGCTGTTCTGGGGGTCAACGCGTCCGAGACGCAGTCGTCGATCGACGCATCTCTGACTTTCGGGATCTTGTGGCTCGAGGCCTGCCGGCAGTCCTCGGCGGGAAAGTTCCTGGTCGAGGGACTTCGTTTATTTCTTCCGCACGGATGTTCCGCGCTGGTTCGGGAGCGCATGGCAAACCTGAACCGCGGCGCCGCGAAGTGGAGTCTTTACGAGCTGGACGAGCGGCACGACGCCCTCGTCGAAGTGGACTGCGGCGACCGCGGCAACGTGGCCACGCGGCTGGTTCACGCGACCAATGAAGCCGCCGCACTGGAACGATTTGCCGAATCGATTGCCCGAATCCATACGATCCTGCCTAATTGCGAAGTCGCCGTGCTCTCCGCCGCCGAGCTGGCCTTCCGCTGGCGAGGGCTGGAGTTCGCCCGGGCCCGCATGGGGGCTGAAGCGGTGACGTTCCGCACTAAGCAGGAAATTGTCTTCGGCGTGGGCGCCGAAGAGCGGGTGCTCGAGGATCGCAACTGGCCGTTCTTTCTGCAACTGCTTACGGCCGTGCGCGATACTCGCCATCCTTACGGGCCGCGCCAGCATCCGCTGTTTCGACTGCATCCCGAGCGCTGGCTGGAATCGCTGGTCGTGGCCGACGTCAGCGTGATCGACGAGCGCCTCGACCCGCACGCGCTCTATTCGCAGGTTCCGGCATTCTCGGCCTCCGACCGCGCCATGCTCGATGTGTTGACCACCACGCATGATGGACGCCTGGCAGTGGTGGAACTCAAAGCTGATGAAGATATCCACCTGCCCCTGCAGGGGCTCGATTACTGGTCACGAGTGCAGTGGCACCACAGCCGCGAGGAATTTCCGCGCTTCGGTTATTTCGCGGACCGCGAATTGTCAGCTGAGAAGCCTCTGCTTTATCTGGTCGCGCCTGCATTCCACGTGCATCCGCAAACTGACGTGTTGCTGCGTTACCTCTCTCCCGAGATTGACTGGGAATTCGTGGGGATTGACGAACACTGGCGGGAAGGCGTGAAGGTGGTCTTCCGAAAACGGCCTGAGGCCCGCTCGACGCGGGCAAGAACAGAGGCGAGGAAAACCGCAGGAGATCAATTCCCAGTCGCGATCTAATCGACCTGCCTAACTTTTCCAGGCCCCCAACATCCGCCGCACATCCAGCAATTGCCCCAGATGGTGGGAATTGTGATCCGCCACCAGCAGCGCCTCGCGCAGAATCGTCTGGCCCTCGCCCCATGGAATGCGCGCGAACAAATCTGTCTTGCGATTCGCGACCAGAGCCTGCATCGCCTTCAGATCCCGCCGAAACTGCTGGACGCTCTTGTTCCACGCCGCCGCGCTCGGAGGAGCCTCCGTCTTCGGCCAATAGCCGCTGGGCCAGGGCGGAGAAGCGTGCTTGGGGTTGCGGCTGAATTCGAGAATGTCCCACTGCGCCAGGCGCAGGTGTTCGAGGAGCATCCAGGCCGTGTGCGGAAAGTTCGGCGGCTTGATGCCTCGCAGCTTTGGCGGCAAGCCTTTTATGACTTTGTCGAACTTCGCGTGCGCACTCCCGCCCGCGAGCAGTTCGAGAAGATGTACACGCAGGGATCGTTCTTGATCTTTGGTCATCCGATTCCTCCGATACGGCGAAAACTCAAGTGTACCGCCGCCAGAAGGGGATGAATCAAGGAGCGGGTAAGCTCCTTCTTAGTACAGGTCGGTTGAACCAAATGGGCGGGCGCACGCGAGATCCCGCGCTTCGCCTGAAGAACGGCTCCGCTCGGGATGACGCCGGCATTTTGCGAAATCTGACGCCCGTTTATTTCTGTGCGGCGGAAGCCGTCTGCGACGAGGGCACATCGTCGATCGTGCTGCCAATCGCATCGCCGGAGAGCACTAGTTCTACCCGGCGGTTCTGCTGTCGGCCTTCGGCCGTATCATTTGACGCGATGGGCTCGCTCTTGCCGAATCCGCGGGCCTCGACTGCGCTGGACGGAATCCCCTGCTGCACAAAGTAATCGCGCACCGCCTGGGCGCGGTGCTCGGAGAGATCCTGATTGTACTGATCGCCGCCCACGCTGTCGGTGTGTCCTTCGACGGCAACATGCAGGCTGGGATACGCCAGCACAATTCCAGAAACTTTCGCCAAGCGCTCGCGTGCGCCGGGAAGCAGCTCAAAGCTGCCGCTGCGGAACAGCACGTCGGACATGTTCGCGATTAACCCGCGGGCTGAGTCGCGCGTCGCCAGAATCGAATTCAGCTGCTGCAATAGCCGCGCGCGCAATTCCTGCTTTTCTTTTTCCGCCTGCTGCCGCAGACTGTCGGACTGCGCGGCGGCGGCGCGAGCTTTATCCGTCTCGGCTGCAAGGACTTGTTGCTGGGCGACGGCTTCGGCCTTGGCCTTTTCCGCTTCTTCTTTCTGACGCGAGGCTTCCTGTGCCGCCGCCACCGCTTCCTGCTTCATGCGCTCGGCCTCGGCTTTCGCCTGCTCCGCGTCGGCGCGGGCTTTTTCCGCTTGCGCACGAGCCGTTTCCGCATCCGCACGCCGCTTGGCTTCCGCTTCCGCATCTGCGCGGGCTTTGGCTTCGCGCGCTGCCGCGGCAGCCTGAGCTTCGTCTTCCGCCTTCTGCTTCACCGCCATCAGCCGCGCTTCTTCCGCAGTCTCGGTCGCTTCCTTGGCGGCGGCTTCTACCGCCGCCTTGTTCTGCTTCTGCCGGTAGATCTCTTCCGCGTGCAGCAACTGCTGGCCGGCCTTCGACAGAATCGACGCCGCATACTTGTCGGCCGCCGCGATATGCGCAATGCGCACCGCGTTGCGCGCCTCAAACAGCTCCAGCGGAGTCTTGCTGTCGATTCCGAAAATCGCGTCCTGAATGTGCGTGTTGGTCGAGGAGTACGTCCCGCGCGTCACCAGCTCGTAGCGGGCGTCGATCACTTCGCCCCCGGTCCCGTTGACGGCCGCGCTCTCCATCACCACCATGTTGCCCGGCTGCGTCACCGCGAAATAGGGCTCCGCGGTCACGATCATTCCAAATGTCTGCAAGTCGGTGTAAGCCTTCACGTGCGCGTTGCCGTTGTGATCGAGCGACAACTCGCCCAGATTCACCGGACGCCCCTGGGGCGAAACCGCCCACGCCACGTAGGTCAGGAATTCCAGCCCGAACTTGGTCGCGTCTTCCAGGCCCTGAAACTTGGCGTCGATTTCGAAGTTCGTCTTCTTGCCTTCCACTTTGGCTTCGCCCGAGGCGCGCTGCAGCAGGTCGGTTCCACGGAAATCGACTTTCGTCGTCCCGCCCTGCAGCCGGTAATGCACGGCCTTGGTGGTACGCGAAACTGTGGCGGCAGCCACGGGAGCATTCGAGGAAACAGAGGTTTGCGTTTGCGCGATCGCTGAAGTCGCGAGCGCAAGGACGGAGACGAAGATGGCCAAAGACAGTTTTTTCACAGGGTTCTCACTCTGGGGGAGATAAGAACTGGCTAATCTGCCTAATAATCTTCGTTGATGTGCGGCGGAATGCAAAGAACAGGAAGGGATAGCACTTTAGTCACATCCATGCCCCCAAGGACATTGAAGTCAGAATCCCTGCTCTGGGCATTTTGAGCGTGATCGGGATTTTGCGACAGTTGTGCAGACGTGAGCTGGTGCTGTGCTAAAGTCAGGGTTTCAGAACGACTATCCAACATGCTTCGCTGGCTGCGCATCGCCGCCTTGACCCTATGTGTGCTGGTTATTCTGCTAGTCGTCGCAGGTGCGTCCTATCAAGTGTTTGAGACTCGCCTCGAAGCTCGTCGTTTCCCTGAAAATGGTCGGCTAGTTGATGTGGGAGGCTATCACCTCATGCTTAATTGCATAGGTGTCGGGAAACCTACGGTCATCTTGGAGGCCGGATGGAGTGACCTGTCGGTTGAGTGGAGGAAGGTTCAGCCAGAGATCGCGAAGTTTGCCCAAGTCTGCTCCTACGACCGTGCAGGCTATGGAGGAAGTGATCCGGGTCCGGTGCCGCGCACGAGCGTTCAGATTGCAACGGAGTTGCACGCTCTGCTGAGAAATGCTGGCGAACAGCCACCGTATGTGCTCGTCGGCCACTCCTTTGGTGGTTATAACGTCCGCGTCTTTAATGGGCTTTATCCCAACGAAGTTGCTGGTATTGTACTGGTTGACGCCACGCAAGAGGACCAATATGAATTGCTCCCGAAGGCGTGGAACGCAATCAGCGCAGCGCAACTGAAGCACTGCGAGCGCCTAGCAAGGTATTCTTTTTTTGTTGTCGATTTGGGCGTTGGTCGCCTCATGCTTCGAGCGCAAGGCGCTCAGGGCCACGATGACTATTTGATCCTGCAAACGAAGTATCTGAGAGCCAGAACCAGCGAGCTTAGAGACATCCGGATCAGCGCGGAGCAAGCACGAACTGCTGACCACATCAGCGACAAGCCTCTCGTAGTACTGACAGCTACCGAGAATACCGACTCCCTTTTGAGTAGTGGGCTCAGCAAGCACGATTTCGAGGAATTTCAACGAACTTGGGTGGATGATCTCCAGCCGCGATTAGCGCGTCTCTCCTCTCGCGGCAGACGCATCATGGTACAGGGAAGTGGCCACGACATTCCTTCGGATCGTCCGGCCGCCATTGTCGACGCAGTGCGCGAGATTCGTGCGGCGGTTACAACTCCGAATTAGCTCCCCCAGTGTTGTAAACAGCGGTTACACTCAAGTGCCCCCCGCAAGGCCAGATGAGTGTAAATCTCAAGATATTTCAACCGTTCGGGTTCGAGAGTGTTAATTAACAGTGCTCGAAGTCCGTATTCCTATGAAACAAGCCGTGTCCTCGGTAGTGAAGCTCTCGTCTTGATTTATCCGCAGAATGAGCAGGCCCGGAACCCGTCACGGCAGCAACGCCATGGCCCCCTTCGGGCCTACGATCAGCGCGCCGCCTTCCGGATAGGCACTGACGGCGTTGAACTCCAGCCCCATCTTCTTCTTGCCGTTCATCCGCCTGGGATCGCGAGGCGGCTGAAAGTCGAATACAAACTCGGGGCCCACGATGAACAGGCGTTGCGGCGCCACCGCCTTCACCCGCATCCTCTTTTCAACCGCTGCTTCCCGAATCGCCTGTTCGTTCACTTTCCGGTCATAAGCCACCGCCGAAAAAAACGCCAGCGGATGCAGTGTCGACAGAGTCCAGGTCTTTCCCCCATCGTCAGTGAGCGCCAGATTTGGCCCGTCGTCCTTGGGACGCTTGTAGTCCCCACCGGCGATGACGCCATGCATCGGGTCGCGGAACGCGATGGAAAAAATCCCCGCCGACTCCGGCCCGTGGAGCATCGGAGTATCGAAAACCTGCCAACTCTGCCCGCGGTCCGCCGAGTGAAACACGCGGGCCACTTTCCCCCCGGTCGCGAACCAGATGTTGGAATCAGTCCCCTCCAGGCAGAATCGCGATGCAAGTATTGGACGCCGCGAACGCGCCCTCGCCTTCCATCGCGGCGGGCAACTGCGCCGAAGGAATGGGCCGCCAGTTCTGCCCATCGTCCGTGAGAAGAAGTTCGAACGTGAGTTTCCCCGCCGCGTCCGGGATCGGATCGCCCAGCACGACCCCATGCTTCGAATCCCAGAACACCATCGAATCGAAAAATCCCTTGGGATTCGTATTGGTGAACTGCAACTGCCAATGCTTGCCCGCGTCGCTGGTGTGATAAATCCGCGACTGCTCACCCGGCCCTGACGACATCAAAAAAGCTTCGTCCGCCGAAAATGCGACGACCGCCCGAAAATCCAGCGCGGCCGCATCCGGCACTTGCGCAGGGGTCCAGGTAACTCCGCCATCGATGGTCCGAAGATAAGTCCCATGCGTTCCGCTGGCCCACGCGACTTGGCGGGAGACAGCGCTCACGCCGCGCAAGCCTTCAGTGGTGTGGGAGATTTGGAGTCGCGGCCCAGATTGTCCGAAGGCAACAGCAGTAAGAGCGAACAGGAGCAGGTAGCGCATTCCAGAATTGTCGCAGAATCAAGGCTGCGGTGCAGTTTGGCTTACCGCATCAGGCCGGTTAAGCGGGAGATCCCTTCGGCTTCGCTCAGGGCAGGCTCTTCGCTACGCCTGAAAAGCGGCTACGCTCAGGATGACAAAGTCGTGTAAAGGCCAAACTGCGCCACTGCCCGAAGTCCCGACCCCTTGATTGCCAATACGGGCGCGCCTACAATTGCGCCAGCGTTTCCGTGGATCCTCTTTTATCCGCTGGGTCGTTACAACCATTGTTTGTTCGCCGACTTCATAGTGGTAAGCAAGTATTTGTTATCACTTCGTCCTTCGTGGTCTCCATTTACTGCACGCAGCTACTCCAGCGGCCGGCTTCCTCGTTGAGGCGCGTCGCGCTACGAAAACGGAAATCGCAAGCCAACTGAGGATGTCTCTATGTTTCGGCTCGTTCTTACCCGCACCATTTTCACCGCAGCGTTGCTGCTCACGGCGAACGGCTGGAGCCTGGGGCAAACGCTGAAAGTTCGTCCCCCAGCGGAACCGGACGCGAAGCAAGCCCAGCAGGACGACGCATCTCAAGCTCACGCAGCGCCTCCCGTAACGGTGGCCATGAGCGTCCCGTCGGGCACCCCGATCAAAGTCGCGCTCGATTCCGAGGTGCGGATCCGGAGCGTCGGACAACCGATTCACGGCAAGACCACGGAGCCCGTATACGCCTTCGACAAGCTCCTGATTCCCGTGGGTACGCCGGTGAACGGAACGGTGTCTGCCATCGATGCCGTCCCCAAAAAGTCCCGCACGTTGGAAGCGATGGACGCAAATTTTTCTCCGGTTCGCCGAGTCCACGTGCAGTTTGACGAATTGATCCTGGCCGACGGGCGGCATTTGGTTATGCACACCGTGGCGTCGCCGTCCCCCGGCGGGGTGCTGCGGTTCGTCCCAGCCAGCGAAAAGCCCGCGAATACGAACCCGGTCCACGAGGCCGCGTCAAAAAAGGTCGGCGCCGTGCGCCAGCAGATCCGGCAGAGCTGGGCGGACTTGCAAAAGCAGATCCACGAGCCCGGAAAAGTGCACAGGCTGAAACGCCTTGCCGTGGCGCAGCTGCCGGTTCATCCGCAATACATCGATGCAGGCACCAGCTTCAATGCCGACTTGCAGCAGCCCCTCGATTTTGGCACCGAGTCGGTCAGGCCTGAGCTACTCACCAGCATTGGCGCTCCGCCCCCGACGGGAAGTGTCGTGCATGCGCGCCTGGTCACTCCACTGAATTCCTCGAAGTCCAAAAAAGGAGATGCCGTCGAGGCGCTTATCACCGAGCCGCTGGTCGCATCCGATCATCTGATTCTGCCTGAAGGCAGCATCATTCGCGGCTCGGTCATGCAGGTGCAACCTGCGCGCCGTTTGGCCCGCAACGGGCAGCTCCGCATCCTGTTTCGCGAAGTGGCCCCGCCCGACGGAATCGCACAGAAAGTGGAGACCAGCCTGGAAGGCGTCGCGGTTGGGAAGAACGAACACCTCAAGCTCGATGCCGAAGGCGGAGCACAGGTGACAACTCCGCGGACGCGCTACCTCACCACAGGAATTCAGATCATGCTGGCGGCTGCGTCCGCGGCACCCGACGGCGACCGCGGTCTGCATGGAAACGGCGGAGGCGGCGATTTAGGCGGCAGCGCAGCCAATGGCGCCTCTGGCTTCCGCTTCGTCGGAATGATTGTGGGAGTCCTGGCGCGCTCTCGCGTAGTGGCTGCCGGCTTTGGAGCTTACGGAGCCGCGAATTCCATCTACTACCACTTTCTCGCGCGCGGCCGCGACGTGGTTTATCCGAAGGATATGGCGATGGTGATTGGGTTGGGCAAGCGGGAATCGAAGCCCCACGCGGCCGTGCCCGACCGCGAAACCGGCGCGGAAGCGGCGAAGAGTACGCCGCCCGGCCAGTAAATCTTTCCGCTACAGACGACGAGCGCCCTTACTTCGCCGTGAAGTCCGCGAACGACGCGCTCTTCCCGGCATAAATCCGCAGCGTGCAGCGCGGACCCACATGGGCGAATGCCACTTCGAGAGCCTCCGACGCCTGGTCCACCTGCGCCGTTTCCATCGCTGTCCGCGCGATGTCCTGCTTCTCGTCATAGGCAGCGCCCGGCGTGACGTTCTTATTCACCACCAGAGTCCAGTGATCCTTCGCCGGTATGGGATAGAGGCTGTAAGCTCCGATCGGAATCATGGAACTTCCCGAGCTGCAGTTGCGCCTCGGTGAATAACGTCATCGGGGTTCCGCCCGGAGCCCAGGGCTTTCCGTTGGCGGGCTTCTCTTTGTTGGAAACTGCGTTGTACCGCACATATACCTGGCGACCATCATCCAGATTGCACGAGGTTGTGGAAGTCGGAGCGCCGCCCGATTGCGCGGCCAGCCAGGGTGTCAGCAATAACGATATGGCTACAGCTCTCCAGACGAGTGTGGCCGACATGATCGAAAGTCTCCCGCGCAGAAGTGTAGCGCCCAACCGCCTTAAGGGGAAGCCCCTTGCGCGAGGACACACGGTTTTCCACCTGCCTAGTCCCGTTCGTCGTGCGTCTTCGGTGACGTTTCCCCGCCCCCCGGCGGTTGCTACCGTCGTTGCAGGTGCTGGTGCGTCAGGTACCGCGAGTACGACAAATCGAGGATTATCTAATGGCGAAAGCGAAATTAAGAATTCTTTATGGCGAAGGGGATAGTGAGGTTTTGGCAGCGCAGGCCGCGGCCATGGAAAAGGCCGGGCATATCGTCCTGCCCGCCGAAGGACGCAAGGCCGTAACTGAAGCCTTGGCGAAGAACTCGTTTGACCTGGTCGTGCTGGGCGCCACCCTGACCCGCAACGATCGTCATCACCTGCCTTACATGGTGAAGAAGGCCAGCTCCGAGACCAGCGTGCTCGTCATGCACGCCGACGGCAGCCGTCATCCCTATGTGGATGCCTGCACCGACACCGGCTCCAGCCTGGAGTCGGTCCTGAACCGTATCGAGTCCATGAAGATTGCCGGCATGACGCCGAAAGCAGCCTCAGCAGCGGCCGGACGGTAATTCGGGCAAAGTTGTCAGAGAACAGTGTTGGAAGGGGCGGTCGAACCAGGCCGCCCTTTTTTCATTTGCTAGTGCATGAAAGTGGTAATTCGGGGAATCAAGATGATTAATGTGGGCGGCGGCGGGTCTTTATGCACCCCGCTCCCGTGATCTTAGCCTAGATAATCGTGAAAAGTGGGACCCAGCCCACGAAGAGGCGAAGGGACGTTAGTCGTGTGGCAGGCAGGGAGAATTGAAAACGGAGTTCCTGGAGGCGCGAACGAGATCTGCGTCACCCACGAATCAGACTGGTAATAGTGGAACACCCCTTGGCTCGCGGCCGGGAAATGAGAACGCATTCCGCCGAAAATCCTGCCCAAGTGGAATCTAAGGGAGCGTTCGCGGCGCCGGTCTCCCCGCTGGCTTGAAATCCTTGGGATACACGACAAGGCACCGTCGCATCCCTTCGCCCTCACTCTCGGTCCGCAGGTCGGCTTCGTCGCGCAACGCGAGGTGGACGATGCGTCGTTCCCGCGACGACATCGGACTGAACTGATAAGGGGTTCCCGTCTTCCGCACCTTCTCGGCAGCGACGGTGGCGGCCGTTCTCAATTCCTGGATCCGCAACGACCTTTGATTCTGGCAGTCGAACGAGATCTTCTCATGCTCGCCCGAAGGTAGCCGCAGCATCTCGAGCGCTATCAGTTCCAGCGCCCGCAGCAGTTCTCCACCACGGTCGAGCAGCAGCGCCGAGTCGGGCCCGGAGAAATCCACCAGGATTTCTGGCTTCTCCCAATCCCGGTTCTCCGGCAACGGCGGATCCACCACGATCCGATACTTGAAACGCAGTCCGCCATGGGTCACAACGGCCTGCAGGAATTCGTTGATCTTCTTGGCAGCAGCAACTTTGTCGGGAATGGACATGAATTCAGCTCTTAGCTTCTAGCTCTTAGCCCTGAGCTAGAAATCTTATCGGATCAGAACTCCGGGTGCACATCGCCACGCGGAATTGCTTCAGTCTTCTATCTCTGCCTCAAAAGGTTTGAAAAGCTAAGAGCCAAAAGCTTATGGCTAAGAGCTTCTATTTATCCTTCTTGCGCGCGCGCTTGGCCATCATCTCGCGCATTTCGCGGCCCAGCGAAGTCCGGTTCATGACTGCCTGCTGCGCCATCTGAATTACGTTCGCTTCCGCGTAGTACAGATTCAGTCCAGCCGGCAGCCGGAAGAAGAAGAAGCCCATCATCAGCGGCATCATCACAGTCATCATTCTCTGCTGCGCCGGATCCATGCCGACTTGCGGCGTCATCTTCTGCGCCAGCAGCATGCTCAGGACCATGAAGATCGGCAGCAGGTACAGCGGATCCGCCGCCGACAGGTCATGAATCCAGAGCCAGTGCGCGTGGCGCAGGTCGAGTGCGATCCGCAACATCTGGTAATACGCCCACAGAAACGGCAACTGGATGAGCATCGGCAGGCATCCGCCCGCGGGATTCACGCCTTCCTTCTTATAGAGGGCGCTGATCTCCTCGTTCATCGGAGCCTTGCGCGGATCACGCAGGCTGTACTTCTTGTACTTTTCCTGGATCGCCTTGATCTGCGGCGCCACGCGCTGCATCTTCAGCATCGACTTCATCTGCGTGACCCGCAGCGGCAGCAGCAGCAGGCTGACAATCAGCGTCTGCAGCACAATCGCCCATCCCCAGTTGGGTATGACGTGATGATAAGTCCACTTCAGCCACAGGAATAGAAACTTGGCGATGATTCCAAAAAAACCGAAATCCACCAGCCCGTTCAGGTCGTTGTCCGTACCGACTCCCGGCACCGTGACCTTTTGCAGAACTTCCAGTTCTTTGGGACCAGCGAACACGCGTTCCATCGTGGTACCGTGCAGGTTGCCGACCGCGGCGCCGAGCACGTCCACGTTCACAACTTCTTTCGAGTCAGGCTTCTCCGGATCGCGGGCCACCGACATCGCGTTGCGCAACGTCACCAGCGCCGCTGAGTTTGGATCGTCGGGGATGAACACTGCCGCGAAATACTGGTCCGTCGGCCCAGCCCAATGGAAGGGGCCAGCAATCGTTCTGCCCCCGCTAATGTCACTGCACTTCGAGAACACCGTGAATCCGCAGCGGATAGGCAGGCGCACGATGTCTTTGTTGAATTGATAGTCGATGAAAGAAGCTTGATAGAAAGCGGGCGTGGTCTGGCTGCCAAATCCCGCCGGCCATGCCGGCAGCGCCGCGACCGGACTTCCCTTGTACGAGACACTGGTTTCGATGCTCACGATGTAGCTGGCATCGAAACCAAAAGTCTTGCGCACCGAAACGTCCTGGTCGGCATATTCAAACGTAACCGTAGTCGGCGACGTCTGCTTGCCTTCGCGCGAGGCCACGTACAGCGCCGAGCTCAGCTTGCCGCGCAGGCTCTCATCGTAAGTCCACAGGGAGAGCGGATACCCGTACTTCTCGGCCGCCGCAGCATTGACCAGATCGAGCGCGCCGTTTTGCGCTTCGTTGTCGAACTTCTTCAGGATCCACGATTTCACCTGGGCGCCGCGGTTGGTGAACGTGATCCGGTAGAGATCGTTCTCAATGACGGTCTCGGTCTCGCTCGCCGCCTGTTTGGTCACCGTGTTCGCGGGAGTCACGACCGCCGGTGCAACGGTTGCGGCCGGCGCGGTGGCCGCGGGCTGCTGCGCGGGCTGGCTCTGTTGCTGCTGCGGGGCCGCGGGCTGCGGCATATATTTCTTGAGCAGCGGCTGGAATGCCAGCATCACGACGAACGTCAGCACGAACACCAGCATCAACCGCTTCTCGCTGCCGGGTTCGTGTTGTGGATTTTGAATGTCTGGCAAAGTTACTGTTTCCTCAAAAGAACTGTGGCGATGCCCCATTTCTCGCGCCCTGGTGCGAGAAGCCTGCCCTGGACGAAGTCGAAGGGTGGGGAGTTTTGTGATTCAAGCTGGGCTTCACTACGGGATCGTATCCCCCGTGCGCAAAAGGATGACACCGCAGCAACCGCCAAACGGCCATCCCGACACCGCGTATCGCGCCATACCGTTCAACGGCTTCCATCGCATATTCCGAACAGGTAGGAACGTAGCGGCAGGCCGGCGGAAACATCGGCGAGATCGCCCACTTGTACGCCCGCAAGAACCGCAACGTGACGAGTTTGGCAAACTGGCGCATGGAAATCGCTCTCAGGCTTTCGGCTTCCGGCTTCCGGGACTCTTCTGCTGGGTGCCGGCCACGGTTCCCGTCTTGCCCGCAAGCTTCTCTTCTATCACTACGAAAGCTCGACCCACTTCGTTCACCACAGCAGTGAAGTCCACCGTAAGCAGGGACTTCTTAGGATTGATCACAACATCTGCATCCGGGCCAGCCGGCGGCCGCGTGAACCGTACCGCCTCGCGCAGACGCCGCTTCATCCGGTTGCGCTGCACCGCTCCGCCCAGTGCGCGGCTCACGGTGAATCCAACGCGCAGCCCCGGAGCTACTGCCGGCTTCGCTGCGGAAACTTTTGCCACTGCGACGTCGGTTTGGGGTCGCTGCCAATAGAACACGGTCATGGACGCCGAGAAATGGCGCCGTCCCTGCTTGTAGACACGCTCAAAGTCAGCGTGACGCAACAGGCGCGCGCTGCGCGGCAAGGCGCCCTTGCCGGACCGAGGTTCGACCGGCCGAGGTTCGACGGTTCGGGCTCCAACGGTTCGAGATTCGACACCCCGCGGCCCGACGACATCATGGTTCGATTCTCCAGGGACACTGGCAGTCACAGTGACTCTAAGTTCCAGATCGCTATTCTCCAGAGGGCTTGTGAAAATCACTGGCACAACAGCGGGTTGCGCAGACGCTGACGTCCACGCCACTGGACTATTCGCGGAATCCTGGTTTCACCGAGACCCGTTTGCGCCCCTTGGCGCGCCGGCGGGAAATTACCTTCTTGCCGCCCTGGGTCTTCATGCGCGTGCGAAATCCGTGTGTCTTCGATCGCTTGCGCCGGTTGGGTTGGAATGTACGCTTGGGCATGAAAAGTACTTGCTCCTGATTCGTTCGACGGTGTTAGGGCAAACCATAAGTATAAATCACCCTGTGCAATACCTCCAAACGAGCTATCCGGAAGGTCAGGTCCAAATACAAAGGCTTCGACCACGAAGGGCACGAAGGATCACGAAGGAAACCTCAAAACGAATGCTGTCCTTCGTGAACCTTCGTGCCCTTCGTGGTTAACGATTTTTCCGATTCATACGGTCGCAAACCCGCGTTGTGCACCGTCTTCGCGGCAGTTACCATCGCGGCACTTGACAGCATCCCACCTTCGGGTTCTGAATAATCATTCGCGGAAAAATTCCAGCCGAAGTTTTCCACACAACAAAAAATTTTGTGCTAGTATCGCGAACTGATCTTGCTTTCGAAATTCTTTTTGCTTTCGGCAGCCTCGCACAGAGAAATCGGACGCATTCCGCAGTAAAATTGATGGTTCCGGCTACTTCGTAAAACGGCAGTTTTGAACAGGCGCTCTCTACCAGCCGCCGGAGCGCCGCGGTGAACATTTCATATTATGTCAGTCCCCAGCACAACTCTCTCCCCGAACCCGTGGGCGCGCATCCTCGATGCGCTGGAAAAGAAAATCAACCGCCATTCCTACGACACCTGGCTGAAGCCCACCCGCTACAGCCACTCCAGCGGAGGCATTCTCTTCGTTCGCGTTCCGACTGTTGAATTTCGCCACGCCGGCGACAAATACGCCGACCTCATCCAGGAAGCCATCGACAATCTCGGCCTCGGCTTCAACGACGTCAAGTTCGTCACTCCCGAGGACGATCCGGCCGCAACTCCGGTCCGCCACGACGGTGGTCTTAGTTCCGTGGCCGTAACCGCGAATCCTTCCCAGTCCCGCTTCGATTGGGACGGCGCCGCGCAACTGAATCCGCGCTACACCTTCGACGCCTTCGTCATCGGCAGCGGCAACCAGTTCGCCCACGCCGCTTGCCAGGCCGTCGCCGAGCGCCCGTCCAAGGCTTACAACCCGCTGTTCCTGTATGGCGGCGTCGGCATGGGCAAGACGCATCTCATGCAGGCTATCGGACACGAGGTCAAGCGCCGCCTGCCGCAGGCCGCCATCTGCTACGTATCCAGCGAGAAGTTCACCAATGACATGATCAACTCGCTGCGCTACGACAAGATGACCAGCTTCCGCGACAAGTTCCGCAACGTCGACGTGCTGCTCATCGACGACATCCAGTTCCTCACCGGCAAGGAGCGCACCCAGGAAGAGTTCTTCCACACCTTCAACGCGCTGCACGAGTCGATGAAGCAGATCGTCATCGCCAGCGACCGATCGCCGAAGGAACTCGCCGAGATTGAAGACCGCCTGCGCAGCCGCTTTGAGTGGGGGCTGATCGCTGACATCCAACCGCCGGATCTCGAAACCAAAGTCGCGATTCTGCAGAAAAAAGCTGAGCAGGAAAAAGTAACCCTGCCCACCGACGTCGCTCTTTACGTCGCCTCCAACATCCGCTCGAACGTCCGTGAGCTTGAAGGCGCGCTCATTCGTCTCGTCGCTCATTCATCCCTGATCGGCGCCGAGATCACGCTCCCTTACGCGCAACAAGTGCTGAAGAACTTCATCGACTCACAAGCCCGCAAGGTCACCATCGAGTCGATCCAAAAGATGGTTGCAGAACAATTCGGTCTGCGCCTGGTCGAAATCAAGGCCAAGAACAATTCCCGCGCCATCGTTTACCCGCGTCAGGTTGCGATGTATTTGGCCAAACACATGACCGAAGCCTCACTGCCGGAGATCGGCCGCCAGTTTGGTGGCAAGCATCACACCACCGTGCTGCACTCCGTCGAAAAGATCGAAGAGCTTCGCAAGAACGACAAAGATTTAAACAGGCTGATCAATAAATTGACCGAGCAATTAGGCGGTTGAATCGCACGTGCGCTTGAGTTTTCCACGGTCTAGTCCAGTCTTCCTTCGCGATGCCTGTGAATGACTTGTGGAAGTTGTGTAAGCCAGGGATGAAATCGGCGGCACGGTCCAGTTTCACTACCGTCTCCGAAGAGTTTGGGACCGATTTCTAACATCAAGGGTGCGGCTGGAACCCGGTGACAACAGGCGAGTTGCCCCGGTTTTCCACTTCTGCGAAGGCCCTACTGTTACTGCTGGTTTAATAGGTTTTGCATTTGATATAAGGTTAGTAATAAAAGTAGCAGGCAAGTAGCGTAGGTTTCGGGGAGAAGGACTTATGCCGGTGGAGGCCGCTGTTGCCGCGGGCACGATGGAAATCACAGTCAGCAAGTTCGAGTTGCTGCGCGAATTAACCGCCACGCAAGGTGTGGTGGAACGCAAGACCACGATTCCCATCCTGTCTAATTATTTATTCGAGGCCGCCGGCGACCGGCTGTCGCTCACCGCCACCGACCTCGATCTGAGCCTTCGCACCTCATGCAACGCCAAAGTCAAGAAAGAAGGTTCCTGCACCATCCCCGCGCGCAAACTTCACGACTACGTGAAGCTGTTGCCCGACGCCGACATCACCATCAAACTGCTGGAGAATCACTGGGTCAGCATTCGCTGCGGCCGTTCCAACACCAAGATGGTCGGCATGGCCAAGTCGAACTTCCCCAGCCTGCCGGCGTTTCCGACCGCAGGCGCAGTCACGATACCGGCCCAGGTTCTGCGCGGCCTGATCGCCCGCACCGGCTTTGCGATTTCGAACGAAGAATCCCGCTACACGCTGAACGGCGCCCTGATGCTCCTGAAGCCTGAGTCCATCACCATGGTCGCTACCGACGGACATCGCTTGGCTCACTGCGAACGTCCCGGTGAGAAATTCGAAGGCGTCTCCGGCGAACTGAAGACCTTGGTCCCAAAGAAAGCAATGGACGAGCTGAAGTCCCTGCTCGATGCCACCGACGCCGAGACCATCGAGTTCGCGAAAGACGATTCCACGCTCTTCTTCCGCATCGGCTCTCGTCTGTTGACCTCGCGCCAACTCACCGGACAGTTTCCCAACTTCGAAGCCGTCCTGCCGAAGGACAACAGTAAGATCGTCCCGCTGAACTCGGACGAGCTGAATTCCGCGATTCTCCGAGTGGCCCAGTTCGCCGACGAGCGTTCGCGCGCCGTCCGCCTGCGCCTGGAGAAGGGCGAACTGAAAATCTCCGCAAGCTCCACCGAAGCCGGCGAGTCCGAAGATTCTATCGAAGCGCCGTACACCGGGGACCCGCTGACCATCGGCTTCAACGCGCAATACCTGGTCGACTTCCTGAAAGCCGCCGGCACCAGCGAAGTCCGCCTGGAGCTGAAAGATCCGCAGTCCGCCGGCCAATTCCGCCCCGCCGAAGGCGACGACTACAAGTACCGCTACATCGTCATGCCCATGCGCATCTGACGCGGGGATGTGGAAGGGCGGCGCTTCAGCGCCGCGTCATAGGCAAATCTAAATAGGGCTGTAGCCGCTAACGCTGAGGCCTCGCCTGAAAAGCCCCATGGGACTTGACCTCCCGATCCCCCTGCCTTACATTGTCCGCACCTAAAGTTTTGGAAGGGGCACCATCATGCTAGACGGATTCAAGAAATTCATCCTGCGTGGAAATGTTGTGGATATGGCTGTAGGCGTAGTGATTGGCGCGGCCTTCGGTGGCGTAGTCACCGCGCTGACCAAGGATCTGTTGACGCCATTCATCGCGCGCAGTGGTTGGCAAGCCGGACTTCTCGTATCTCGGATTCTCCATTCGCGGCACACCCTTTCCGGTCGGCGACTTCATCAATGCACTCGTTTCGTTTGTCCTGGTGGCGGCGGCGATTTACTTCTTCGTGGTGACGCCGGTGAACGCGCTGGTGGCACGGATGAACCGAGGTGAGGCGCCTCCTGATCCCACGACCAGGAAGTGTCCCGAGTGCCTGAGCGAGATTCCCATCGACGCCCGCCGCTGCGCACACTGTGCGCAACCGGTGATGGGCAAGGCCGCCTGAGAGTTCTTGATTTACAGAGTGAATGCCGGGCGCCCCATTTCTTGCGTTCTTTTGCCGGAGCGCCTGGCCTGAGCAAAGTCGAAGGGTGGGTTTTTGTCCTGACCTGATCGTTCGCGTACCATGGAACGATGATTCTTCGCCGTTCTGCGCTTCTCCTGTTCTCTCTGCTTGCTGTTGCGACGACGACAGCCGCACTGCACGCGCAGGCTGCAGCACAGTCCTCGACGTCTTCGTCGAGCTCCGCCAAGCAAGCGAAGAAGGCCGCCGCTTCCACAAACTCCGGCATCGACTCCGGCACGGTCGCCAATGGTGTCTATACCAACAAGACCCTCGCACTCTCCTGCAAGATTCCTCCCGGCTGGGTGTTGCGCACCGACGAACTGAATGCCCGTGAAGAGGAAAAAGAGGAAGAGAAAGAAGGAGACGCTGCCGCACGGCCGCCTTCAGCACCTGCCTCCAGCACGGGCGCCAAAGTGCTGCTGGCGGCATTCTCGCGCCCACCGGAGGCCCGCGCCGAAGACATCAACGCGTCGATCGTGATCGCCGCCGAGAGCGCAGCGTCATACCCCGGCTTAAAAGAGGCCGCCCAGTATTTCTTCCCGCTCACCGAAGTTGCCAAAGCGCAGGGTTTCACCGCGGACGAAGATCCCTACGAGATCGCCATCGGCACCAAAACCCTGGTCCGGGGAGACTTTCGGAAAAACGTAGGCACCCGCGTCATGCGCCAATCCACCCTGGCCATGCTTTCGCACGGCTACGCCATCTCGATCACCATCATTGGCGGAACAGACGACGAAGTAGAAGACCTGGTGGACGGCGTGACCTTCAGCACAAGTGGAAAGTGAGTTGATTTGTGTGGGTCCGGGTCTCAGCCCCGGGCACGCCGAGCGAAGCTCGGCTGCTCTCTGCAGCCAGCGGAATTGCGAGACTTACTCCAGCGGCTCCGGATGCAAACTTAAATCCTTCTCTCCCGCCGCCTTCTTCTCCGCGTACTTCTTCATCCAGGCTTCCCAACTCTTGCCCGCGGCGGTGTCGCGCCCGGAAAATGCCAGCGCACCAATATCTGCGTAGGAAATCGAAACTTTCTCGCCAGAATTCTTGGGATACAACCGCACCACCGACTCTTTGAGCGAATTCCCCGTCCTCCGGTCGAACAAGTACCCCTCAATCTTCGACCCATCCTTGCGGGTAATGGTCACGTCGCCGCGATAATCGAAAGCCTTCTCCAGAGCCACGCGAAGTTCTTCTTCACTCGCCAACTCCGGGATCCATCCCTCCAGCCGTTCGTGCGCAGTCCCCGGCGCAACTTCGAGTGCGTCCGGATTCACCACGTTCGCGTGCGGAGGAATCGCTTCCGCCGACGCGTGGTCGATATGTCCACCTTCTTTACCGGTCATGAGTTTTCTCTTGGAATCAACTCGAGAATTGTCATCCTGAGCGAAGCGGCGGCAATCGAAGCACAGCCGCCGCGCAGTCGAAGGATCCCTACCATCAAGCGCAACCCATCTACGCCCGCGTCTCCTGCAACGACTCCGCCTGAGCCGTCGGCGCAATCTGGACCAGCGGATGAACCGCCGGCGCAGGCTCATCGAGCATGCGCAGCGCCTCTTCGTCGCGGTAAGCAGGGAACAGCGTCCCCTTCACCGTGGCCAAGAATCCGCCCAGCGAACTGAACGTCGCGTTCACCGCCGAGGCCTCATACCCGCTGTGCACCATGCAATTCGCGCACGCTGGATTCCCCGACTCCGTCCCGTAATTGCTCCACTCGGTCGTAGCCAGTAGCTCAGCGAAGGTCTCAGCGTACCCGTCCTGCAGCAAGTAGCAAGGCTTCTGCCACCCAAAGATGTTGTAGGTCGGCATGCCCCACGGCGTGCAGGGATACGTCCGCTTCCCCATCAAGAATTCCAGAAACAGCGGGGACAAATTGAACTGCCATTCCTTCTTGCGGTTCGACAGGATCGCCCGGAACATCCGCCGCGTCTTTGCCCGTCCCAAGAAATGTTTCTGGTCCGGTGCCTTGTCATACGAGTATCCGGGCGAGAGCATCATGCCCTCCACGCCCAGCTCCATCATCTCGTCAAAGAACGCCCGCACCGACTTCGGATTCGCCCCATCAAACAAAGTCGTGTTGGTGGTCACGCGGAACCCGCGCTTCAACGCCTCACGGACCGCGTCCACCGCAATGTCATACCCGCCCTCGCGGCACACGGCCAGATCATGCTCTTCCCTCTGTCCGTCCAGGTGCACGCTGAAGGTCAAATATTTGCTCGGCTTAAACAGGTCGATCTTTTCCTTGAGCAGCAGGGCGTTGGTGCACAGATAGATGTATTTCTTCCGCGCGACCAGCCCTTCAATGATCTTCCCGATCTGCGGATGCATGAGCGGCTCTCCGCCCGGGATCGACACCATGGGGGCGCCGCACTCCTCTACCGCCCGGAAGCACTCCTCAGGCATGAGGTCCTTCTTCAAAATATGCGCCGGATACTGGATCTTCCCGCATCCTGCGCAAGCCAGATTGCACCGGAACAGCGGCTCCAGCATCAGCACCAGCGGATATTGCTTTCGGCCGGCGAGCTTCTGCCGCAACACATAGCTCGTCACGGTCCACATCTGTGACACAGGAACTGGCATGAATCTTCAGAAACCCCTTTGTAGGTATGTGGCTATTTTATCAGGATTTGCCTCCGACCTGCCTCCCCCAAGGACCACCACGGTCACCTGGAGCGGGCAAAGGATGTTACGTCAGTCCAGAGGGCTCCATCCTTGTCGGGTTCTTGGCGACAGAGCCTGGCCCTGAGCGGAGTCGAAGGGGTTGGGGCTTTGACTTGGCTGCTTCGACTGCAAGCCGGAACTCAAAAAACTCTCTGCAACCCAGCCGCCCCGGCCCTCCTCTAAAGGTCATGCTCCTCCGCTCCCAGCCCCGCCCGAAAGAAATCTTGTCCAGGCCCCCAAAACCCGATACCCTAAATCCCGGTCATCTGCATGTTTAGTCCTCATCCCAATCTGGCGGACGAAGTCAACCGCAGCATCATCCGGTCGGAAATCGAAGGCGGCGTTTTTCTCGATGACCTCCCGCCATCTACCGTTCTGCAAATTCAGACCATGCACCATTGCTACACTGCGGTTCTTCTGGGCGGCAGCGAAGCGCTGCTCTCCGGCCATCCCGAGTTTTGCCCCGAGCCCGTGCAAGTCGCCATCTCCGGTTCTACCTGGGGAGGCTCCATGCTCAAGCTGCAATACGTCGGCCGCGGCATGCACCTCGAATTCCGTCATCCTCAGTATTCCACCCCGATCATCACGTCCCCCATCCAGGAAATCCGCGACAAAGTTCAGCTGCCTGCTCTCGAGCTTGATTCCCGCGCCCACGGCGCCCACTCGTAGAACTCCGTTCTGAGTGTCTTCCGGGTTCACTGATGTTAAGGCTTTGCGAACCCCGCCATTTGACTTGCCTCCCCGCACCCACTACCATTCCCGCCAGTGGCCGTACCGGCCCGAACCATGTCCTTGAAGATAGCCACCCGCGAAGTCGCTCACGTCACCATTCTCGACATCACCGGAAGAATCGTCCTCGGCGAAGAAATTCACTCGCTCCGCGACGCCGTCCGCAGCCTGGTCGCTGAAGGCAAGAAAAAAATCATCCTCAACCTCAACGGCGTCGACTATCTCGACAGCTCCGGCGTCGGAGAACTCGTCGGCAGCTTCACCACCGTCCGCAACGCCGGCGGCGAACTGAAGCTCCTCAACCTCACCCAAAAAGTTCACGATGTCCTCCACGTCACCAAGCTCTACACCGTCTTCGACATCAAAGACGACGAATTCACCGCCGTACGCTCCTTCGACTACTTCTTCGCCAAGTAGAGACACATGTGGCGCGGGCGCCCCACCCGCGGCCCTTGACTTTAGATTTTGGTCCTTTGGGCTGGGAGATTCTGCGCGCACTAGCCGAATCGCCCTCGATACCTCAAATCCCTCCCCACGCCCGCGGATTCGCTGTAGTATTCCGAAAGGATTCTCATGGGCCACGCAAGGTGCGGGGGGAGTCGCGCAGCTCATGGACGGCAGTAACGATCACCGCTCGCTACAACAGAAGACCGCCAGAGAATTGATCTGGACGTCCAACCACTCGTTCCATGGATGGACCTGCTCCCAGTGTGAATGGAATTCCGCAATGCCTACGCTGCTGAACGATCCCGAAGCTAAGACTGCCTATGACCGCCTGGCAGCGGCCAAATTCCGCGATCACAAATGCGCCGACCACCTCTTGCGCCTGGGCTCCGCCGACGACGCCGACAGCTTCACGCCTCGCATCCGCAAGCTCGTGCAGCAAGGCTTCAAGCCCAAAGACGCCGTCGAACTCTTCCTGCAGGAAATCGCTCTCGAATACCGCAACCAACCCAAGGTTCTGGCCCAAGCCAAAGCCGACGGCGAAGACTTCCTCCGCCGAGTCCGCGCCGGCCTGATCTGAAAGAAGAACCTCAAAGCAGCACTGTCATCCTGAGCGCAGCCGTGAGGAAGCAAAGCGAAGTCACGGCGCAGCCGAAGGATCCCTGTCGCTGCCAGAACTCAACCCGCGCTGACGGGAATTCTCTCCCGGGTGCCCCATCGTTCTTTTTTGCGCTCTTGACGAAAAGAGGGCGGGGACTTTGGCTCAAATTAATCCCGAATCCCCATCTCCCCCAAAATATAAGCGTAATCAAATGACGCTTCCTTCAACCGGTCATACCTCCCCGATGCCCCGCCATGTCCGGCCGGACTCAAGTTCGTCTTCAGGATCAAAGTATTGTGGTCGGTCCGCGTCGCCCGCATCTTCGCCACATACTTCGCCGGCTCCCAATACATCACCTGGCTGTCATTGAACGACGTCTTCACCAGCATATCCGGATAATTCTTCGCCTCCACATTGTCGTAAGGCGAATACGTGATCATGTAATCAAACGCCGCCTTCTCCTTCGGATTCCCCCACTCCTCAAATTCTCCGACTGTGAGCGGCAGAGTTTCATCGAGCATGGTATTCATCACATCCACAAACGGCACACCCACCAAAGCCGCCTTAAACAGATCCGGACGCATATTCAGCACCGCACCCATCAACAGGCCGCCCGCGCTGCGCCCTTCAATGACCAGCCGGCTCTTCGATCCGTATCCCCGCTTCACCAGATCTTCGGCGCAAGAAACAAAATCGGTAAACGTGGTCTTCTTGTTCATCATGCGCCCCGCGTCGTGCCAGGCCTTGCCCATCTCCCCGCCGCCGCGAATGTGCGCCACCGCTGTTACCACTCCCCGATCGACCATGCTGAAAATGTTCGGATTGAAAAACATGTCGAGCGATATTCCATACGACCCGTATCCGTACAGATACAGCGCGCCCGTCCCATCCAGCTTCGTGCCCTTCAAATGCAGCACCGAGATCGGAATCTTCGCTCCATCCGCCGCCACCGCATAAATCTGCTCCACCTGATACTTCTTCGCGTCATACCCTCCGGGCACTTCCTTCTGTTTCAACAGAACCGACGTCCCCTTCTCCATGTCATAGGCGAACACCGACGCGGGCGTAATCGGCGACTGATATCCATACCGGAACTCGGTCGTGTCATAAACGCGGTTGATGTACGAATAGGCCGCATACGCAGGCTCCGGAAACGCAATCTTCTGCGACTTCCCATCGCGCAAATCAATCACGCGAATCTGCGGCAGCCCACTCTCCCGCTGGTACAGGACGCAGAAGTTCTTGAACAAATCCATATCGTCCAGCATGATGTCAGGGTTCTGGGCCATCACTTCATGCCAGTTCGTGCTCGCCGGATCGGTCACCGGAGCGCGCACCAGCCGGAAGTTCCGCCCCGTATCATTCGTGCGAATATAGAAAGAGTCGCCATTGTGGTCGGGATAATATTCCACGCCCTGCTTCCGCGGCTCCATCACCTTGAACTCCGCCGTCGGATCGCTCGCCGGAATATACCGCGCCTCGCTGGTGGTATGGCTCGTCAAGAGTAGAAAGATGTAAGCCTGGCTCAGCGTTTTCGTGGCGGACACATCGAAGCGCTCGTCCTTCTCCTCATACACCAGCGCATCCGCCTCCGCCGTGCCCGCCGTGTGCCGGTAGAGCCGGTACTGCCGTTTCGAAACCGCATCTTCCTGCGAATAGAAAATCGTCTTGTTATCGTTGGCCCACACCACGGAACCAACCCGCTCGGCGTGGTCAACCAGGTTTTTCCCCGTCTGCAGATCTTTCACTGCCAGCGTATATTGCCGGAAGCCCGTGTTGTCGTACGAATATGCCAGCAGATTCCCATCCGGGCTCACGTCGAACGCCCTCACCGACATGAACGCCTGTCCCTTCGCCAGCTCGTTCACGTCCAGCAACACTTCCTCCGGCGCGTCCATGCTGCCTTTGCGCCGGCACCGAATCGGATACTGCTTCCCCGCTTCCGTCCGCACATAATAAAAGTAGTCGCCCTCGCGATACGGCACCTCAACATCGGTCTCCTTGATGCGCCCCAGCATCTCGTCATACAACTTCTTCTGAAACGCCTCGGTCGGCTTCATCACCGCGTCGGTGTATGCGTTTTCCGCTTCGAGATATGCGCGCACCTCCGGATTCGGCTTGTCCCGCAGCCAGAAATAGTTGTCCACCAACTTGTGCCCGTTGACCTCGTTTACATGCGGCACTTTCTTCGCGACCGGCGGCGCAGGCAGCGTTCTAGTATCCGCCGCCGTCAACACCAGCACCGATCCCAGCACCAACCCACCCACCTGCACCCGCTGCAGCAATCGCTTCATAAGATCTCCAAAAGGTGAAATAGAAAATGTCGTGATAAGAAAACCCGCCCGGGTGGAATTTTCCCCCGCCAGCGCACAATACTCCGTCCCCATCCCGCTTGCAACGTGGAGGTAGCGAATGCATGTGGGAACAGCGGCCCTCGGCTATCCCATCGAGCGAAGCTCGACGAGTCTATCTTCGTGATCCTTCGTGTCCTCAGTGGTTCAAGGTTGTTGTCCTCCGCAATTTGACTCCTCCGCTGGAATTGCCTAAGCTGACCCCTGAGCGCGAAGGGCGCCTCCAGTCCGCGGAAAGGGCCGTGCCCACCTGCCACACAATTTCGAAGGCGACGAACCTTCTTTCAGCCTGCTCGAGTGCGGACTCCAGGCGCAGTGAAAGGAGCTTCGTATGTTCCCTAACCCGCAGGACGCTCTTCCGCTTCCGCCGCGCCCCAATCTCGCTCAATACAAAAAGCGCGCCAAAGGTTTACTGAAAGCCAGCCAGTCGGCTGACCCCGCAGCCATCCGTGCCTGGGCCGCCACGTGGATCGACTCGCTAGTCCGGCTCTCCAATCTCACACTCACGCCGCAACTGCCAGTAAGAATCGATCACTGGACCAATGACCTGGAAAACTTCGCGCGACAGGAACTGTCGCAGGCCACGTGGGGACGGGCGCATTCGTCCGTCCCGCAGAGCGAAGCGAAGCGATCCGATGCCGCAACCCTGACCGCTGCCCAATTCGTCATAGCCCGAGCCCAGGGCTTCGAAAGCTGGCCGAAGTTGGCGAAGCACATCGAAGCCCTGACCCGCGCCGACTCAACCGTCAGCAACTTCGAACGAGCCGCCGATGCAATCGTCACAGGTGATATCGCGGTTCTAGAGGAGTTGCTGCGCGAAGATCCCGACTTGATTCGGACCCACTCCACGCGCTGCCATCAAGCCACGCTCCTGCACTATGTCTCGGCCAACGGCATCGAAGGTTACCGCCAGAAGACTCCGAACAACATCGTCGAGATCACCGATCTTCTGCTCCGCGTCGGCGCCGAGGTCAACGCCGTAGCCGACGTCTACGGCGGCTCCACAACGTTGGCTCTCGTAGCGACCAGCCTCCATCCAGAACGAGCGGGTGTGCAAGAGGCTCTTATGCAGTTTCTGCTAGACCACGGCGCAACCATCGACCCCGCGAATTCCCCAGCGGGCCCGCTCGTTAACATCTGCCTCGCAAATGGCCGCGTCCAGGCCGCCGAATTCCTCGCGAACCACGGCGCACGCTTAGACCTGGAGGCGGCCGCAGGCCTCGGTCGCTTGGATATGCTCCAAAGTCATTTCGACGAGTCCGGTGCCCTGCGAAATGCCACCACGGAAAAGCTGGAGCGCGCCTTCCTCTGGGCCTGCGAATACGGCCGCAACGACGTAGTGGAATTTCTCCTGCAGCACGGAGCGTCGGTGCATTCCCAAGCCAACACCGGTCAGAGCGCGCTGCACTGGGCCGTCATCGGCGGACACGAGGATACGATCAGGCTGCTCTTGGAAGGAGGAGCGTCGCTAGAAGCAAGGAATGTGTATGGAGGCACGGCCCTGGGCCAGGCCCTCTGGTCCGCCAAGAACGGAGATTCCAGAATCAACTACGAGCCCATCATTGCGCTGCTAAAACACCACGGCGCAAAGTCGTAAGTCAAAGAGAAGAGAACAGGAAAAGTGAATGCGGGTGCCCCACCCTGCTTTTCGCGGTTTGCGCGAAAGAGGGTGGGGAATTTGACTTCTCGGCCAACAGTGCACGACCCCCAGGGTGTGCTCGGAGCAGCGTTAACTCACCGATCGAACGCCGATCGAACCGCGTCGCGGCTACCGCTCCAACCGGCCTCGCAGTTCAACACGTTCGATTCGCTGGCTCCGATCGGCTTCGCTTGCCGATTGCCGCCGAACAAGCAAGCGGAAGATCAGAAGGTGCGTGACCAGGAGCGGCGGCACGAACGCAGTCACGATAAAGAACCCCGCTCCCAGCATTCCTGGTTGAAGCCCGACTTGTCCGCCCTGATAGAAAGCGAACAGGAAGTCTGCAGCGCCCCACAGGTTGAACAGCCATACGCTCTGGGTGGCCCACGTTGTGCGGTTCACGAGCGCGATCGTGGCCACAATCGCCAGGATGCCGGCGACCAGGTCGCCGTAGGCTGTGGGCATAGCGAACCCTGCAGGTAGCGACGGAGAAACCACTCCCGGCACCAGTAAGCTCAGTCCGATGAAGCGAAGGAACATGTGAGGCGCGACCAGCCAAGTCATCGCGCGATGGGAATCGATGTTCCGAAGCCGCGGCCATACGAAGAGTCGAGCCGTGACCGCGGAGCTCACAAGGCTTGCCAGGATGCTAGTTCCGAATAATGCGAACGCGTTCATTGGGCACCTCCTTGAGTTTTCAGTTGTTCGAGCCGGGCGCGAACCGCCTGCATGCGGACGTCGAAGGTGGAAAGCGGGGTGACCGTCGTTTCCATTCGCGGCCAGACAGGTAGACTGGTGATGAGATCGTCCAGTTCCCCGGCGGATTCAGCGCTCACGATCAAGGCGAGCGCAATCGCTCCGCTCTGCGGGCCTCCGGCAACGACCCTTTTCTCCTCCTCGAGCCTTTTGCACAGTTCCAGCGTGGGCAGGATGAACCGCTCGATGAATACGATGCCCTCTTGTGGAGTGTCGGGGCGGCTGGCGAGTTTCAGTTGAACCAGGTAGTTCATAGGTTCCTCCTCTTCAGTTCCAGATAGATGTATATGCATCTAATCGGATGCAGGAATATTGCGAAGGAAGTGAGATCGATGTATATACAGACTATGAAACAGCCTGGATTGAGCACTGGAAACGGGATTGTTTCCTTGCCGTGCGCTTGTGCGAATCTTCGCCGCGCTGCCCGTCTCGTGACCCAGCGCTACGATCAGCAATTGCAACCGACTGGCATAAAGGCGACGCAGTTTACCTTGCTGCAAGCCCTAACCCAGGCTGGGAACATCTCGCAGGGTAATTTGGGTGACCTGCTTGGGCTTGACAGCACAACTCTGACGCGCACGCTCGCATTGCTGCGAAGCAAGGGATGGATTCAGACAAAACCGGGCGAAGACCGGCGAGAGGTCCGATTGACTCTAACCGCCGAAGGAAAACGCAAATACCTGAGCGCGCTGCCCTACTGGCAGTCGGCCCAAAAGGACTTGCGGAAGGTGCTGGGCGAAGCAGGTTGGAAGGAGATGATGGAGTCGACGATTTTCACGGCTGCCCGCGCCCAGCAACGGTGATCGCGTACCGATTTGCAGGAGCTGGAACGAGGCAACTCCTGTCCGTCCTGCCACATGACAATCGAGAGAAAACTGCTGACCGCAGAACTCCAGCTGCGCAGCAGTGAAAGAATGCAGCTCACAGCGCAAGCTGTGGGCGGGGAAGGCGAAAAGCGGAGCGAGCCCCGAAGAGGCGAAAGAAAACTAGATTCGGTAATGGAACAACTCGAAAGGATCAGAACTCGGATAGAAAGGCTAGTTCAACGGCGCGGCCGAAGGATCGCTCAACTTAATCAACTTCCCCGGCGGATACTCCGCAGCCGACAATGGAGTCTCCGGGTCCGGATTCACGATCGTCAGCACCTTCCCGCTCCGAACCCCTCGGATCGTCAGACACTGACTCTCCACGGCAACCACTCGATACTTCTCGTCGAAGACATCTCCCTTGGGCTGCATAAGTAATTTGGATGCCTGATTCCGGTCCCACGACTCCAGCTTTCTGCTCTACCTCGATCATTTTACCCCCTAGTTGTAGACCCCAAACAAACGGGAGCCCAATTTTCCAAATTCCGAACTGACGTCTACAATCTGCTCTTGCCATGGACCCGGCCCGCATCGCCGAGCTGCTGGAACCCTTCCTCGGCGCGCCCGTCGCGCCCACTCCAGAGTCTTCTGATTTCGAACCGGTGAACGTCGGTGGGCGATCGACAGTCCTGTCCCCCGGCCAACTCGAGCATATATCGACGTACATCGATATACTCTTGCGCTGGAACGCCCGCATCAACCTGACCGCCGTCCGCGACCCCGAAGACATCGTCACTCGCCACTTTGGCGAGTCCCTCTTCGCCGCCCGCCATCTGTTCTCCGGTGGAAAAGCGTTCCCCGGCGCAAGTGCCGCGCCCGGTGAAACTGCCGCACGCAGCGGAAGAGCGGCGCTTCAGGGCCGCGTAAGGGGTCAGGAAAAAATCGGGGCTTTAGCCCCTGAGGTTCCCACCGTTGCCGACATAGGCTCCGGCGCTGGATTCCCAGGACTGCCCATCAAGCTCTGGGCGCCGAATATCGCATTGACCCTGATCGAGTCCAACCACAAGAAAGTCGCGTTTCTCCGAGAAGTTGCCCGCGCCCTTACATTGACGGACGTAAATATACAAAATGCCCGCGCCGAAGCACTCACCGGCACCCTCTTCAACACCGTCACCCTGCGCGCCGTCGAACGCTTCGCAACCATCCTCCCCACCGCCGCCAGCCTGGTTGCACCCTCCGGCCGTCTGGCCCTCCTGATCAGCTCCGCCCAACAAGACCAGGCGCGCTCGACCCTGCCTGATCTCAAGTGGTCCGACCCCTACCCAATCCCTCACTCCCGCTCCAGAATTCTGCTTGTGGGCCGTGACCAGTAACGGAGCCTGAGATCAATAGACTAGAAAGTGGAAAATATATCCTTAAATTAACCCAATACCGAATGCACCCAAATACTAAATCGCCGATAACCACCAGTGGAGTGGGATAACAAGTGCATTTTGTCGTATTTCAAGCCAGTTTTTGAGTTCCAGAGCAACGCAAGTCCGACTTCTGATCGGATCCACGCGTCAGCGCGGAACCAACTAAGTAATAAGTGGAGCATATGATCCAGCACGGTGGCGAAATATGGCTGCCTTGGCCTATAGACGGCAAATTAGAGCCCCCAAAGTGGTCCAGCAATCGCATTCTGAGTCCCCGGGGCTTTGTCCGCGACGAGATAATCCGTCGAGTTTTCCACAGTGTTCCTGCAGGAACACTTCTGCAATGTGATAAAGATCCACCCTCAAGCTGCGAGCCTTGTACAAACTGAGAAATGTTCCTGCAGGAACGTTTCGTGCTCCACCTTTACCGCGAATCGCGGAGGCTTCGCTGCTTCACTGAGTTTGATTGTCTCATCGCGACCAGTGTTCCTGCAGGAACACTGCGCGACGAACATAGGACAGCCCGCAGCCGTAAAGATCGCCCGTTGCCCAGGACCATAAAGCAGAGGGTTCCCTCAAGGTCCAAAGTGTTCCTGAAGGAACACTCCGACTGATTCATCTCTGGAGGCATTCCTTTGGCCGGCCAACTGGGCATCTCGCCCTCTGAAATCTGAAAGCCGCCTCGCCAAATATACGGGCCAGTGTTCCTGCAGGAACACTTCTTCGATATGCCAATTTCGTGTGCGCGTTGTACGCGAGTGTTCCTGCAGGAACATATGGACCTGTTTTGCACACAATTCACTTACTTGCACAGCAATTCTTCATTGCATTTGAATTGCGATGCGGATTATGCTGCGCACTAGCTCTGGTTCTCCAAAACAATCTCATGGGACGCGTTATCGCTGTTGCCAATCAGAAGGGCGGCGTGGGGAAGACTACGACCGCCATCAATCTAGCCGCGTCCTTCGCGGCTGCGGAAGTCAACACGCTGCTGGTCGATTGCGACCCGCAGTCGAACGCCACGAGTGGCCTGGGGTTTGTGAAGGATCCTGACCGGGTGAGCTCCTATCATTTGCTGATGGGTGCGGCGACGGCTGAGGAGGCGCTGCTCACGACTGAGCTTGAACAGCTGTGGCTGATTCCTGCCCATAAGAACCTCATCGGCGCGAACATTGAACTGGTCGATGCAGAAGGGCGCGAGTATCGCATGCGCGATGCGCTGGCGCCATTGCGCGAACGGTTTCAGTTCATCGTGCTGGACTGTCCGCCGGCGCTGGATCTGCTCACGCTCAACGCGCTGGTTGCGGCCGATGCGGTGCTGATCCCGATGCAGGGGGAATACTTTGCGCTGGAAGGTGTGAGTGAGCTGCTCGACACGATCGAGCGGATCCGCGCGGGGCTGAATCCCGAGTTGGGGATCGAGGGTGTGGTGCTCACCATGTTTGACGAGCGCACCAACCTGGCGCAGCAGGTGATGACCGAGCTCAAGAATTATTTCGGCGAGAAGCTATGCCGGACGACGGTGCCGCGGAACATACGGCTGGCAGAGGCGCCCAGCCATGGGAAGGCGGCGCTGGTGTACGATCCCCGCTCGAAGGGGGCGGAGAGTTACATACGGTTGGCGAAGGAGATTATTGAGCGGCAGCCGTCGGCTGTCAGCTCTGATCCTTCAGCTGAAACCTCTACTGCTGAAACGCAGGTGGGAGAGGCGGTGCAGGAGATTCCGGCTGCGGTGGCGGAGATGGATAAGACGGCTTGAGTGTCGGCGTTCTTATATTGATAAGCATCGATGTATTACATTGATGAGCGTCGATATGTGGAATGCGTCTTGGCTTCGCAGTGACGTTCCCTGCGGCGCTGTCTGCGGCTTGGCGGTGAGAGGGATCCTTCGACTGCGTGGCTGCGGCGCTTTGCGACGCATCCACTTCGCTCAGGATGACAAGTTCTTTAGGTCGGGATGGGGATTGAGGAGACTGGATGACGACTTCGGCGGCGGAGAATACGGCGGGGCGGGTGGCCGACAAAGAGAAGGTTGAGAAGCGGCGGGCTTTGGGGCGGGGGCTGGAATCGTTGCTGCCGGGGCCGAGGGTGGTCGGCGGGACGGCGGCTCGTCCGGTTGCGCCGCCGGCCGCGGCTGATGCGGGCTTGCGGGCAGGAATGCCCGCGCCACACGGTTCCTCTCCACATGTTTCTGCGCCTGCTGCCGGAGTTCCTTTTGGCGGAACTATCCGGGCCGTTGTGGGCGATTTGGCGGAGGACGCTGCGCGGGCGGGGGCGCCCGCGCCACATACGCCATCCTCAGCAGCTGAGCTGCGCTCGGGCGGACAGCCGGGGGCAGCGGTCGACGAGACCATCACGATTTATGCGCAGGCGGAGTCGCGAATGCCGGGGAATCTTGTCGTGAACCTGGCGATTGCGGATATCGATAAGAATCCGTTTCAGACGCGGTATGTGCACGACGATGACGCGCTGGAGGAGCTGGCTGATTCCATCAAGGCGAATGGAGTGGTGCAGCCGATCCTGGTGCGTCCTTCGGAAGAAGACGGGCGCTACATTCTGATTCTCGGGGAGCGGCGGCTGCATGCATCGAAGAAGGCCGGGAAGACTCAGATACCGGCACTGGTTCGGCGGGTATCACTGCAACAAGCGGCGGAGATGACGATCATCGAAAACCTGCAGCGCGAAGACTTGAGCGCGCTTGAACAGGCGGAAGCGTTTCGCGTGTTGAGCAACGAATTTTCGTTGACGCAGGCACAGATTGGGGAACGGGTCGGGCTGTCGCGGACGTCAGTGGCGAACTACATGCGGCTTTTGAAGTTGCCGCGGGACGTGATGCAGCTGCTGGGGGAGAAGAAGATCTCGTTCTCGGAAGCCAAAGAACTGCTGGCCTTGAATAGCGACGACCAGATTTCGAAAGCGGCGCTGTACGCGGTGAAAAAGGGTCTGACCTTGGAGCAGATCGAGAGGCTGGTTCTGTCGATGAACGGGGAGCTTGATCCGTTTCCGGGGATGCCGGGGCAGGTGGTGAAGAAGAGCACAGCGCGTTGGGTCGATCCCCATGTGCGGGAAGCGCAGCTGGAGTTGGAGCGGATGCTGGGCGTGCGAGTCAGGATCCGCGACCGGAAGGGTAAGGGAAAGATCGTGATCGAGTACCAGACGCTCGATGACTATGACCGGGTGGTGGAGATGCTGCGGGGGAAGAAGTAGCAGGCAGCTTCGAGCGATGAGCTACGAGCTTTTTTGGGGCGGCCTGGCGGCCGCCTTTTCCCTTCGTAAGGGATAGAGGAACCAAGAGTGGTTACGGTTGGTGGAAGGTCACGGCCTCTAACAGGTCCGAACCGGTGGGCAAAGTGGGATCGTTCGCTGGAATTAGGGTGTCTGGTGGGATGGGCGGCGACTTCGCTAGAAAGGTGTTTACCGTTCTGGTTCAGCTACATGTCGAGAAATAGGAGCACTCGCTAATGCATGCAAGATTCTACGGCTTAGTGTTGCTTGTTTCCTCAACCGCTGCCATTGGGGGCGCGCCAAAGCAACTCATCCTGGGTCATCGTTCAGCGCCCTTGCTCACAGTGGACGGACTCACGTTCAAAGATCTGGATCGAAACGGAAAGCTTGATCCTTACGAGGATTGGCGGCTTCCGGCAGACGTCCGGGTTGCCGACTTGGTCCAGCGGATGAATCTCGAGGAGTTGGCGGGATTGATGGTGCACGGCACCCTGCCGAGTTCTGGCCCGTTAGCGCCTCTCGGAGTGGGCAAGGAGTACGACCTGGTGAGGGTCCGCCAGTTCATCGAGGAAAATCACATCAATGCGTTCATCACCCGCCTGAATGGGAGCGCCGAGTTCTTTGCCAAACAGAACAACGAAGTGCAAGCGATCGCGGAATCCTCGCGGTGGGGTATTCCGGTGACGATCTCCTCCGATCCGCGGCACCATTTCGAGCAAGTGCTTGGGGCCAGCGTGCAGGACCGGGCGTTCTCCATGTGGCCGGAGCCTCTGGGTTTTGCGGCTTTGAATGATGCAGAGCTCACTCGCCGCTTCGGAGATGTCGTCCGTCAGGAATATGAAGCGGTGGGCATTCGCGAATCGCTAGCGCCTCAGGCTGACCTGGCCACGGAACCGCGTTGGGCGCGCGCCAACGGAACTTTTGGCGAAGACGCCGACATCGCAAAACGCATGGTCGAAGGCTACGTCGCCGGAATACAGAATGGCACGGATGGTTTGAACACCGGCAGTGTGGTCGCGGTGGTGAAGCATTGGGCAGGGTATGGGGCGGCAAAAGGCGGTTGGGATGGACATAATTATTACGGCCGCTACGCCGATTTTTCCGGGCACAACTTCCCGCAACATCTGATTCCGTTTACCGGCGCCTTCGCGGCGCACGCAGGCAGCGTGATGCCAACCTACTCGGTCTTACAAGGGGTTGTCATCGATGGGAAACCGCTGGAGCAGGTGGGAGCCGGATTTAATCATCAACTGCTGAGCGAGTTACTCCGAGCGCAATATGGATTTCGCGGCGTCATTGTAAGTGACTGGGCGATTACCAACGACTGCTCCGAGGCTTGCCGCAATGGTACGGCTGCCGGAATCAAGCCCACTCCGCAGGATATCGGCATGCCGTGGGGAGTCGAAGAACTGACCAAGGCGCAACGTTTTGCCAAGGCGATCAATGCGGGCGTAGATCAGATTGGGGGAACGGAACAATCGAATGTCATCGTGGAGGAGGTTCACAACGGATCGATCTCGGAAGCGCGCGTCCGGGAAGCGGCGGGCCGTATTCTTCTACAGAAGTTCGAGCTTGGTCTCTTTGAACAGCCCTATGTGAATGAGACCAAGGCGGCTGAGGTCGCCGGCAACAAAGATTTTGTGGGTGAGGGACAAGCTGCTCAGGCCCGCGCCGTTGTTCTGCTGGAGAACCACAGCCTTGCAGCAACCGGCCAGCCGTTGCTGCCGGTTGCTGCGAAGAATAAGAAAATCTATCTGTACGGAGTCTCTGCTAAGGCCGCGGAGGCCGCTGGATTCATCGTGGTCGCGGATCCCGCGCAGGCGGACCTGGCGATCATTCGCGCACCCACGCCCTACGAGAGTGAGCATTCGAACTTCTTCTTTGGATCAAGGCAGCACGAGGGAAGGCTCATGTTCACGGAAAAAGATGCGGCTTATGCCGAACTGCTGCGTGTGAGTCCGCTGGTTCCGACCGTGTTCGTGACTACGCTGGAACGGCCGTTGATCCTGACCAACGTCCGCCCGCACGTGACTGCGCTCTTGGGCGATTTCGGCATCTCGGACGAACCGCTGCTCGCTCTGATTACCGGTAAGGTATCGCCAAGCGGTCGTCTGCCATTCGAGTTACCGTCGTCCCTCGAGGCGGTGAAGCAACAAAAGAGCGATTTGCCGCACGACTCCCAATCCCCGCTGTTCCCTTTCGGATTCGGGTTGCATTATTGAGCGTGGAGGTATGGCAGGGGCATCGGCTTTATCTTGGAGATGTGACTGCGCGGTAACTCCGGCTGTTTACGCTTTCGGCTGGGCGGACAAGAGTGTCCGCCCCACACGTTTCGCCCCACACCTTCACCCCACCCTGGTTAGATCGCTGCCAGGGCGGCTTCGGCATTTCTTCTTAGCGGATCCAGGCGGGTTTGCTCCAGGTCGTCTCGATAGAAAAGGTTGTAGGTGTCGAAGGGGATGAGGCGGCCGTCGGGGTGGACGATGTGGACGCAGGTCTTTTTGACACTGCGGACGTCGAAGGAGTGGGCGTCGATGAATTGCATGATGATGATGCGGAAAATGTTTTCGTAGGAGAGCGTCGGGGACGAGGTCGCCTCGACTCGCATGACTTCCCGCGCTAGCGGGACAGTCGAGGTGCTCTCGCTACATGGTCCGATGACAAGGGTTCGTGGTGAGCATCGTTGGGGATCCAGATTTTGGGGAGGCAGCAGAGGAGTTCGCGGAGGGTGCCGGCGCTGCTGGCTGGGGAATGATTCGTGGCGAAGAGTTTGAAGAGGTTGTCGCGGACGGCGGGATCTTGTTCGTACAAAATTGTATTGGCGGCGCCGTTGATCAGGACTTCGGGCGGGATCATGCTGGTGAGAGGTGTGACTTTGCCGCCTAGCTTCAGGGCATAGGCCATGGCCAGCGAGTCGGGGTGGCAGGGGACGGGGATGATGTCTTCGGGGCGGAAGACTTTGGTCTGCTCGAGAATTTTGCGGCGGACTTCGGTGAGGGTGAGGCGGTCGGTGGCGGGGTTGAAGTTTTCCAGGCGTCCGGCATCTTGGATGGGCTGGAAGGTGACGCCGCGGACGCAGGGCTGCTGCAGCGCGTAGTCGATGGTCTTGCCGATCTCGTGGTCGTTCAGGCCTTTCTTCAGCGTCACCACCAAATTGGTGGCGATGTTGTAGCGGTTCAGTTTCTCGAGGGCGTCTTCGCGGATGCGGCGGAGGTCGGCGCCGCGGAGTTGCATCAGCGGCTCGCGCTCGAAGGAATCGAACTGGAGATAGACTTCGAAGTCTTCTTTGTAATCGGCTAGGCGCTTCACGAAATCTTCTTCCTGCGCGATGCGGACGCCGTTGGTGTTCACCATGAGATGGCGGATGGGGCGGGCTTTCGCCATCTCAACAATCTTGAAAAAGTCGGGGTGGACGGTGGGCTCTCCGCCGGAGAGCTGGACTACGTCGGGATGGCCTTCGTTGCGGACGACCGCGTCTAACATCTTTTCGACTTGCTGCGAGGGAGCGGAATTGCTGGCGCTCGGGGCCGCTGGCGGCGTAGCAGACGGGGCAGCGCAGGTTGCAGTAGTCACAGATTTCAACCAGAGTGAGGCAGGAGTGCTGCTCGTGGTCGGTGCAGAGGCCGCAGTCGTAGGGGCATCCCCACTTGACGGGAGTGTTGTAGATGAGAGGCATCTCGGGGGGCTTGATGAAGATTTCGCGGCAGCGGCGGTAGTAGTCGACGTCGTCGGCGATGAGGACTCTTTCTGAGCCGTGTTGCGGGCAGCGTTTGAGGAGATAGACGTTGTTGTCCTGGAAAACAGTTTTGGCTTCGACTTTACGGTAGCAGGTGGAGCAGATGGAGATGGCTACGTCGTAGAAGAGGTAGGGGCGGGTTTTGTGGGGCATGACGTTAGCCTTGGTGGAGTGACCTGGCGCGAAATCCAACGATGGGAATATTAGCAGTGGAAACGGATTTGCGGATGTTGATCTGTGGCAGTTTACGGAGTGTCCCGCTGTGGTTGGGCGGCCCGAAAACCACCACGGAGACAGGGAGTCGTCGCCACATGTGATGAACTCCCCACTTCTCGCGCAAGGGGCGCGCGAGAAATGGGGCACCTGGCTGCGCATCGGGAGACGGACGAATGCGTCCGTCCCTACGTGATTATCTCCACATAAAGCGGTAGAGGAACGGGGTGATGACGTGGATCAGGGAGAAGAAGGCGAAGGTGACAGCGGCGGCGACCAGGATGGATGAGGGTTCGGGGTGAAGTCCGACTTGCTGGATGGCCTGGTAGGCGAGGACGAGGATGACGATGTGAATCAGCCAGGGGAGGACGAGGAGAAGAAATCCGCGGGGCTCGTGAACGAAATAGTAGCCGACCACGCCGAGGCTGAAGACTGCCTGGAGGATCATCACTGCAGGGACGGCGATGGAATAGGCAAAGGTGCGGCGGTCGGGTCTCTTGACAAGAAAGTACATCAACGCCGCGTAGGGGACGTGGTAGAGGACGTAAGGCGCGAGGAGGGCGAGGGTCCAGTTGCGGGGGGCGAAGGCCTGGCGCGGCGGACCAGTAATGAAGCTGGCCGAAGATCCAGGCGACCGCGCTAAGGAAGATCTGCGTGCCGAGAGCGAGGACGAGGCGGTCGATGGCCTTGCGGCCGAGCGGAGAGAGATGGAGAGGGACTGGCGTGAGACCGGGTACAGTGGCAGCGGCTTGGGTAAGCGAAAGAGTGCCTGTCCAGTGCGAGTTCGACGAGCTTCATGGAACGGAAGATTCCGCGAGCCAACCAGACGACAAACCATGACGCCGGCGACGACGACGACGATGGCGCCGAGGATGAAAGGGAGCTGCCTGGTCGGGGTGACGAACCGAGCCTCCGGCGCACATGGAGAGCAGGAGGAGGATCAGGCTGGTGACGAGCACGAATCCGGCGGTGAGAATGATGCCGAGGGTGCGGAGCGTGTTGGCGGCCCAGCGTTCCATGTTCATGCGTCGCTGGCTTCGAGATGTTGATCGGCGGAGCCAGCGGGTGATGTCGGGGGAATAGTACAGCAGGATCAGGACACAGGCCCACTGAATTCCTCCGAGGCCGAGGAAGATGCGGGGGTAGGGCTTGATGAAATCGCAGAGGAGGCGGAAGGACATGTAGGCGACCATGAAGAGTTTGAAGGCGTCGCCGGGGAGGAGGCGTGTTGCGACGGGCATGTCGTGCGAGGTAGAGATCGCTTCGACTGCGCCGTGACTTCGCTTCGCTTCGTCCCGGCTTCGCTCAGGATGACATTTTCATTTTGACTCGAGATGCTGCTTAGAACGCGGTAGAGGATCGGGATTAGGGCAGCAGGAAGATGATTTCGTAGAGTTGTGTGGGGTGGCGGGGGAGGTTGTCGCCGAAGTTGATGGCCCAGGGGAGATTGGTCGGAGTGCCGTAGGTGTTGTCGGAAAGTCCGGTGAGGAAGCATCCGATGCGGCCGATGGCGATGCCGAGGGCGAGCGGGATGGCGTAGAGGTCGCCGGTGGAGGCGCGGAGTCCGATGTAGCGTTTCGCGAGTTCGACGGTGATGAGACCGAAGGCGAGGGCGCCGACAATGGTTTTGCCTCCGAGGAAGTAGGTGGGGTCGTGGAGATGTTGCCAGGTGAGTTGCGGGTCTTCGAGCCAGAAGAGGAGTTTGGAGCCGAGTGCGGCTCCGGTGACTGCGGCGGCTACGACCGCCCAACGGAGCGGAGTGACTAGGTGATCTCCGAAGCGGCGGCGGAGAGATAGAGGTAGACGCCGAAAGCGACGACGTAGGAGAGTGCTTCGAAGAAGAAGTGCGGGTGGAAGGTGTAGGGGCCGAGGTGGAGGTAGAACGGGAAGAGCCCGCGAGATGGAGATGCGAGGGTGATGGGGAATTATAGCGGGGGAAGTCAAAAGCCCAGGACTCACAGGTGGCTGCGGCCCGGGTGATATGTCAGATCGACTCACGCGGCGCCTGGAGGGCAGCTCTTCCACGGATTGCGCAAGGGGTCACGCGCAAAGCGGAGGTGCGCTACGGCAGCCTGGCGGAGCTTGACAAGAGACTTATTATTCTGTATATTCAGTTTGTACTGAAAGAAACGTTATGGCAGAACTTACGGGAGTCCAGAAGCAGTACATCCTTCACTGGGGGGAGATGGGGACGCGGTGGGGGATCAACCGGACGGTGGCGCAGATCCACGCGCTGCTGTACTTGTCGCCCAAGGCGCTGCCGGCGGAGGTGATTGCCGAGACGCTGAGCGTGGCGCGGTCGAATGTGAGCACGTCGATCCGCGAGCTGGAAACCTGGGGGATCGTGCGCGCGGTGCACGTGCTGGGCGACCGGCGGGAACACTATGAATCGATGAAGGACGTGTGGGAGATGTTCCGGCTGGTGATTGAGCAGAGGAAACGGCGGGAGATCGATCCGACGCGGGAGATTTTGCGGCAGTGCCTGGCCGATCTGGATCCCAAGGAACCAGGGGCGGACTATACGCGAGAACGGCTGGCGGCCATGGCGGGATTCTTTGAGGCAGTGACGGAATTGTATGACCAGATGAAGCGGTTGCCGACCGGGACGGTGAGGAAACTGTTGCGGATGGGGACGAAGGTGCGGAAGAAAGCGGGGTTGACCCCCCTTTTTGTGCATGTCGTTCTGTATATACAGAACGATCTGTTACGAGAGGATAGCGATGAGATCGGGTGCCAACACCACGAGCCAGCCACAGAGGGCACGGAGGTACTTATGAAAGGGGCGCTCATGAAGGAAATGATCTGGGTTGCGGGGATCGTGCATTTGGGGATCATGGCGGCGAATGTTCCGCTGCCGGGAAGGCTGAAGGTGCGGGAACGGTTGGCGGGCGTGCCACGATTCGTGCGGCAAATTTTTTACGTGCACTGGGTTTACATCGTGATTGTGCTGGGGTTGTTTGCGGCGCTGTGCTTCGGGTTCGCGGCGGACCTGGCGGGGGCCAGTGCGCTGGGACGGTTCCTCAGCGGATTTATGGGCGGCTTTTGGTTGCTGCGGATTGTGCTACAGATTTTTTATTACGACAGGGAGATACGGCGGGAGAACCGAGTGTTGGACTCGATGTATTTGGCGTCGTTAATTGTGTTGGTGGTTGTGTTCGGAGTTGCGGCGTTGCGGCCTGTGGGATGAGCGAAACAAATCCCCACTTCTCGCGCAAAGGACGCGCGAGAAATGGGGCACCCGACGGTGGTTAGGAACTCAAAATCGCCACCCTCTTTGCGCCACAAACGGAAAAGTTAGGATGGGCACCCCCTGGAGGTGAGTCGATGAAGACGACATTGCGCGGTCGGGATGACACGCGAGATTTCTGGGCGGCTACCTGGGCTACTGCGGGGGCGGCAGCTTGGGCGGGTCTTGCGGTGCTGGCGAGGATGGGGATTGCGCGGGTGGGGGCGATTGAGTTGCTGTTCGTGTTTGCGCCTCTGGTGATTGTTCCGTTGGGGATGGAGTTGTTGCGTGGGATCGCAGCGACCGGTGCGCTCGACGAACTTGCCCGACGGTTGCAGCCTTTCGGTGCCGGGCTCGCGGTGGTGGCGATTTTGCTTCCTCCGGGACGGAAGGCGGCGTTCCTTGCGCTTGGGTGGTTGGTGGTCTGTGTCTTGATGGGTGGTTCTGGAATGATGGGACTGGCTCGCGCTCCGTGGTTAGACGCGGGCGGGGGCGCCCGCGCCACATATACCCTCGCCACATGCTCGCGCACGACATGGATCGTGATCTGCATTGCACGGATGGATCTCGCGGTGGGTGGCGCATGGCTCGTGGCATCGCGGCTGGGGATGCGGCCGATGGGGATTCAGGAACCGATTGGGCTGCTGACGGCGGTGCACTTTCATTTTGCAGGATTTGCTACAGCGATCATTGGGGTTGCGACGCTGCGGTTTGCTGAGAAGAGCGCGCCACACAAGTGGCTACGGCGGTTGGTTCTGATGGTGGCCGTGCTTCCCGCGGTGGTGGCGACAGGATTTGTGATCTCACCCGTGCTGAAGATGGGGGCTGCAGTGCTGTTTTCCGCGAGCGTAGCCGCTTTGGCTATCGCGGTGCGCGATTACGGAAGGAAAGCGCACGACGCCACGGCGCGGATCTTTTTGCAAGTCGCGGCAGGTGCGATTTTTATGGGAATGGTGCTGTCGGGAGCATACGCGGTCGCAGACTACATGGGGAGCGATGCCCTGACGATCCCGGAGATGGCGAGGACTCATGGCATCCTGAACGCCGTTGGATTCTGTCTGGCGGGACTGTTGGCATGGCTGGTGGAGAACCATGGCCACACGGCGGTAACCGATGAGCGCAGTTTTCAGACGGAGGTGGAGCGGGAACCTGTACACTAACAGGAATCCAAAACAAACATGCCGGGGCGCGCCGGCAAGTTTTCATGACGCAGGAAAAGTCTCAGCGGAACGATCCAGCGGGAGCCGCAAAGGCTCCCGAGAAGTCCGAAACGAACGGCCTCGGCGCGAAGCCGGGGGCGGGGGATCCGTCCGCGCATTCGCCATCCTCTTCCAGCCCTTCAATCCCCCCTTCCAGCGGCTTGTCTTCCCCGATTCCCTCGGATTCCGCTCGCGAGGGCGCCGTCAATAAAGAGCTGCGGCGGTTGAACCGCGCACTGCACGCATTGAGCGCGTGCAACCAGGCGCTGGCGCAAGCGGGGAGCGAGCAGGAACTGCTGAACGAGATCTGCGAGATCATCGTGCGGCTGGGTGGATACCGGATGGCGGGGATTGCTTATGCGGAACAGGACGAAGAAAAAACGGTCCGTCCGATGGCGCACGCAGGGCATGGCAGCGGATACCTGGAGCAGATCGCGTTGAGGTGGTCGGATACGCCCGTGGGTCGCGGTCCGGCGGGCACTGCTATCCGCGAGAACCGGATCTGCGTAATCACGGATACGGAGAAGGATCCACAGTTTGCACCTTGGCGAGAGGCGGCATTGCAGCGCGGGTACGCGGCGGTGATTGCCCTGCCGCTGCGAGTGGCGGGCGCGGCCTTCGGTGTGCTGGCGATCTACTCGGAGCAGGCTGGGTCGTTTGAGAGGTCGGAGGTCGAACTGCTCACCGAGATGGCGAACAACCTGGCCTATGGCATCACGGCGATGCGTTCGCAGGAGGAGACGCGCCAGGCGACGGCCGCGCTGCGGGAGGCGGAGGCGAAATACCGGCAACTGGTGGAGCAGGTTCCCGCGATCTCGTATGTGGCAGAGGCGGGGGCGCAAGGGCGCTTTCTGTATCTCAGTCCGCAAGTGAAAACGATTCTCGGCTACCGTCCTGAGGATTGCCTGGCGGATCCCCATTTTTGGTGGAGTCAGTTGAATCCGGACGATCACCCAACCGCGCTGTTGGAGGACAGTTGGGAAGAAGGGCGTCCGTTCCAAGTCGAGTACCGCATGCGCAGGCAGGATGGCAACGAGGTGTGGCTGCGGGATGAGGCGGTGATTGTCCGGGACCCGCAAACCGGGAAGCGGCTGACGCGCGGTATGTTGATCGATATCACGGAGCGGAAGCGCGCCGACGAGGCGCTGCGGCGGAGCGAAGAAAACTACCGCATGTTTGTGGCGCAAAGTTCGGAAGGAATCTTCCGGCAGGACCTGGACGAGCCCCTGGCGATCAACCTTCCAGAAGAAGAACTGATTCAGCATATTCTGCACGATTCGTACATGGCGGAGTGCAACCAGGCGATGGCGCAGATGTATGGGCTCGAATCTCCAGAGGATTTCCTGGGAAAGCGGCTGACGGAATTGCTGGTGGTGGGCGATCTCCACAACATTGAACTGACGCGCGAGTATGTGCGGAATGGATTCCGGGTGCTGGAGCGGGAGTCGCACGAGCAGGATGTGAACGGCAACCCGAAAGTGTTCCTGAACAGCATGTTCGGCATTGTGGAGAACGGGAAGCTGTTACGGACCTGGGGAATTCAGAGAGACATCACGGCGCGGCTGAAAGCGGAAGAAGAGCGTTACCAGGCGGAGGAGGCGCGGCGCGAGAGCGAAGAGCGCTACCGCGTGTTCGTGGCACAGACGTCGGAAGGCATCTACCGCACGGAGCATGATCCGCCGGTTCCTGTGGATGCTCCGCTGGAAGAGCAGATCAGACTCAGCCTGGCGAGCGGGTACATCGCGGAATGCAACGATGCGATGGCGCGAATGTATGGGCTGAACAAGGCCGGGGATCTTATCGGGAAGCGGTTATCGGAGTTGTTGATTGCGGATGATCCGGTGACGAAGGAGTTTATGGAGACGTTCCTGCGGTCGGGATACCGGATCACCGATTGGGAATCGCACGAGAGAGACGCGCAGGGACGAACGAAAATCTTCCGCAACACGATGGCGGGAATCGTCGACAAGGGCTGCCTGGTGCGGACGTGGGGGATTCAGCGTGACGTAACCGTGCGGATGCATCTGGAAGAGCAACTCAGGAACGCCCAGCAACTGGAAGCCATTGGGCGGCTGGCGGGCGGCGTGGCGCATGACTTCAACAATATTTTGAGCATCATCATGGGGCACGGCGAGTTGCTGCTGGCCGCGGTGGGAGAGGACGAGCGGGCGCGCAACGGGTTGGAGCAGATCCGGCGGGCGGCGGACCGGGCGGCGTCCCTAACGCAGCAACTGCTGGCCTTCAGCCGGAAGCAGGTGCTGCAGCCGAAAGTCCTGGACTTGAATGAAGCCGTCGCCGACGTGCAGAAAATGCTGTCGCGGGTGATTGGCGAAGATATTGAGCTGATCGCGAGCCTGCATCCGTCACTGGCGTCGGTGAAGGCGGATCCGGGGCAAGTGGAACAGGTGCTGATGAACCTGGCGGTGAATGCGCGGGATGCGATGCCGCACGGCGGCAAGCTGATGATGGAGACGTCGAATGTGGAAGCCGGCGTGGAACTGGCCGGCACTCTGGACCTTCCGCTGGGGCGTTATGCCATGCTGAGGGTGACCGATACCGGTCATGGGATGGATGCGGTGACGCTCTCCCACGTCTTCGAACCATTTTTTACGACGAAGCCGATGGGCAAGGGCACGGGGCTGGGGTTGGCGACCGTGTACGGAATCGTGAAGCAGAGCGGAGGAAGCATCCTGGTAGAGAGCGAGGTGGGAGGCGGGACGACGTTCCGGATTTATTTGCCGGCTACGGAGGGTGGCACGCGCAAACGGCAGACGCTACTTGGGGGAGAGATAGTGGCGGGAGGGACGGAGACCATTCTGATCGCGGAAGATGAGCCGGATCTGCGCGAACTGGCGCGCATTTTTCTGGAGGGCTACGGGTACAAGGTGCTGGAAGCGGACAGTGCGGAGCAGGCGATTGAGACGGCGAACAGTTTTGGGGGGTCCATCGATTTGCTGCTGACCGATGTCATCATGCCGGGGATGAGCGGCGCGCAGCTGGCGGAGAATATTTTGAGCAAGCGTCCGCAAACCAGGATTGTGTACATGACCGGATACACCGACGACATGGTGGTGCAGCACAAGGTGCTGGAGCCCGGAGTGAGACTGCTGCAGAAACCCTTCAACAAGATCGACCTGGCGCTGAAGGTGCGCTCGACGCTGGATGGGAAGTAGGGTCAGCCAGTAGAATTTCAGATTGTAGTTTTGCAGATCATCTTCCGTTGCGCGGATTCTCCTCCCAAAGACCTGAACCACAGAGCACACGGAGGTCATGGAGGATTTGAGGCGGGGGGAAAAAGGATACGGACTTTATGACGAAGGTGCAGGAGAATCGCGGGGCGGCGAACGATGCGGGAGCGGCGGCGGGAAAGAAAATCTGGGTCACGCTGAAGGGGCTGCCCCTGACGTTGCAACTGGAGTGGCCATTTCATCAGTCGACCTCGGGCGCGGACTTCTTCGTGCTGCATGGGGACATCCGGCTGGAAGGTTCGGAAGGACTGCACGCGCCGGTGGCAGTGAATCTGTCGCAGACCGTGCGCGAGGTGATGACGTCGCTGGATCCGGAGGACGCTGAGGCCCCGGTGATCAACGCGCTGCGCAAGGAAGTGGACCGGCGGCAGATCGAGTTTGTGAAGTCCGGGAAGTTGTTGCCGGTGCCGTTTTCCAGCCGGCACTATGACTTCAAGCGGCAGCAGTGGGTGTTTGGGAAGGCGACCGATGACGCGATGGCGGAGTTTGTCGAACGCAAGGTGTACTGGCAGACGAAGTTGGGTACAGAAAGGCGAGTTTGGATTGGCGATCCGACTGAGGCGCAGTATCTGCAGACGACTCCTGCGCACTTGGTCGAGATCGCGGGACGGCTGGTGGCGGCGCAGGGGCTGCTGCGGATCGATGGCGAGTTTGCCGAGGCGACGGCAGGCCTGATGGGTCAGGCGGAACGATTCGAGAGCGCGCGCCGGCAGGCGATGGAGGAGTTGGAGAAGAAGCACGCATTCGAGCGCGGGTAGGCGAGTATCAGTACTCAGTACCCGGTACTCAGTACTCAGTGGTGCATTGGGAGTTGTGGCGGGAAGTGTTGAGTAGCGACAGTGCAGGACGCTGTTCGGCTAGTACACCACGATACCCGACGTGAATTTGAGGATTACGCCGATCTTCATGGGCATGGCTTCTCCATCGCAGGTGCCGGGCTTGAAGCGCCACTGCTGCTCAACTGTTGCCACTGCGGTTTCATCGAAAACCTGGCCTCCCGATTGACTGACCTTTATGTGCTGCGGCTTGCCTTTTGTGTCGACGATCAGCGACAGGGCAACAGAAGCAGTATTACCGCGAACTCCCGTGGGAAATCTCGGCTCGGGATTGAGTGTCCCAATGGGCGGCACCGACGCTCCCGAACACCTGCCGAGTTCGATCGCTCCTGGCGGCGGCTTGAACAGGGAGGGATCGGGGGATGGCTCGGCGGAGAGCTCCTCGACTTTGGCTTCCAGCTGGCGGTGTTTGTTTTCCAGGCAGGCCATTTCGCGCGGAAACCAGGAATCGCCAAACTTGCGAAAGATGCCGTAGAAGCAGGAGTAGTCCGTCATGTTCTTGGGACGAATCTCGGGCGAGAGCGTCGCCAGCAACGCGCCGCTTTTCTGATCGAAACAGAATTTGTATTGCTCCTGTTGGGAACCACGCTTCGTAGTCGCGCATTGTTCCGCGGGCTTCTGGTCCGGGTTGTCGGCGATTGACTCGAACTCAAGCGCTCGGGATGCGGAGTGGAACAGGTTCATCAGGTCGGGGAGATGGGTTGCTCCTTCGGGAAAATCTGTGGCGCTGTCAAGCGTCCAAATCCTGTTCGGGGCGCCGACTTCGATCCGGCGGAGATCTTTCACGACAGTCTCGCGGCGCCATTGTGAATCTGAGAGCCACACTTCGGTATAAGTGCCTTGCGTGTTTTCAAGGTCTTTTCCGGTGAAGGTGAACGTTGCCTTGAGCCGGAAGGCGGGCGCATTTTTCGCGCGGATGTCAGAAAGATGGCGGGCTCGTTCCAGGAGTGCTTCAGCGCGTATCTGAGTTTCTGATTTCTCGACAACTGGCTTCTGGGTTTCCTGCGCGATCAGGGACGCTGTGAACAATGCGAGAAGCGTAATCGGGAGAAGAGCGGCGCGGATCTTCATGGCTGTGGACTACGAACATCGTACTCCTGGCGGCACGCGCGTGAGAACGCGAGCTATCGGGGCGTGGTGGGAATCTCCATGGTCATGGTCATCGCCATGGGCTTGCCGTCGCACGTCCCGGGTTTGAAGCGCCAATTGCGAAAGCTCTGGAGGGTTTTTTCATTGGACGTTTTCGACGCTGAACGCAGCACCCTGACGTCCTGCGGTTTGCCCTTGGCATCGACGACGAACCAGATTCGAAGCCAGGCCATGTGTTCCGGGTCCAACCCTGGCATTTCGAGTTCGTTGATCGACAGCCTGGGAGGCTCGCGTTTTCCGGAGCATTGGCCCAGTTCGACGGCACCAACTGGAGGGTCGAACAAAGCGGGATCCAGCGGGGGCTCGAGAGTGAGTTCGACGACGCTGGCGCTGATCTTCTTGTGGCGATCTTCAAAGCATACGACGTTGTGGGGGAAATCGTAGTCGCCGAACTTGCGAAAAGTCCCGTAGTCACAGGCAGTGTGTACGACATTCCGGAGACGTCTTTCGGGAGAAACTCGTTCCAGCAGGACTCCGCTTTTCTTCTCGTAGCAAAATACGAACTGCAAGTTTTCGATGACAGGTCTGCTGAAGGCACAGTCGGCGGTTACGTCAGAGGCGGTGCGTTCCCTGATGAAAGCAAATTCCAGCTTCTGCGAAACGGACGGGAGGTAGGCCATTAGACCCGGGACCGCATTGGCCTGGTCGGGAAATCCGTCGGGATAGACGAGCCAGTGCTTGCCAAGTCCGGCGACGTCGATCTCCCGCAGGTTTCCGATGACTGTTTCGCGGCGCCACTGCGAGTCGGAAACCCAGGTCTCGGTATAAGTGCCCTCGACGGGGTCGAGATTGTCTCCCACAAAAGAAAAGGTGGCCTTCAGGCGGAAGGCGGGAGAGTCTTTGGCACGAATGTCGGAGAGATGACGGGCTCGTTGCAGCATCGTTTCAGCGCGTTCCTGAATGGTTGGCGCCGGGAGGGGCGATTTCTCAGGTTCTTGCGCGGGCGACGAAGATACTAACCAAGAGAGGAGAACAATCGGAACAAGAGTGCGGCGGAGGATCATGGTCGCGAGGCTACGAGCATGGTACTCCTAATGATGCTTCCGATCCGCGGCCGGACGGCATCCCTCGGGGGCTAAAGCCCTACGCACTCCGTGCTCCTTACACGGCCCTGAAGGGCCGCTCTTCCACCGACAATCGATACCTATCCTTCGCTCGCCGCCTCCTGCGAAAATGATCCCCGCAGAATCCTTGGGGCGATGGCGTAGTTCACTTGCACCAGGGCACTGGCGGCGATGCTGCAGTAGGTGTTAAGAAAGCACAGCGTCTCCACAAAAGTAGAGCGATTGCGCGATCACGATGCGGCAAATGACCGCGGGGTGAACCTCGGCGGGCGGCGAAGGGCTCGACGCTTTGTCCGGCAACACGATGGCAGAGGGAGTGCATCGAAAGAGTCTAGCGGGTTGCCGGGGAGCGGGCAAAGTGGTGAGCGGAGTGCGGCCGCCGCAGGATCGCGCAAAACGAGGAAGGGCGGGTTGTGTGGGGATCGTACGTTTCGGGTGGCGCGGATTCTGCCCAGCGACTCTAATCCTGGTTTCTCTGGCGATCCCGTGCGGGCGGGCACTGGCGCAGGAGGAATCAAGTTCGCAATCCCCTACGCACCAGGGAGATTCGCAGACGACTCCCAGTATCCAGGAGGAGAAGCCTCCGGAAGAAAAGCAAGGGGAGTCAAATCCCGCGCAAGCCGCTGCGGAGAAAACCAAACAAGTGACCATGCAGGCCGCCACAGCGACAAAGAATGTGGGAACGGCGGCGCTGCTCAAAGCGCGGGATTGGGAGAGTGGCTGGCTCACGGGTGTGTTCGTTGAAAAGGGGCGGGCGCTGGTTCCGATGACCGTCGAGCAGCGCCGGAAAATCTATTTGCAACAGACGCTCGCAACTCCCGGGGCGTATATGAAACGAATGTTCGCAGCGGGGATCGACCAGGCGCGTGGGGCGCCATCGCAATGGGACGACGGTTGGGACGGGTACGTGGAGCGCTTCGCGTCGCGCGAAGGGCAGTTCATTGCAGCAAACAGCCTGGCGGCGCTGGGAAATGCGAAACTGAAATACGAACCGCGCTATGACCAGTGCCAGTGCAGGGGGTTCTGGGCGCGAACGCGGCACGCCATCATGCGGAACTTTCTTACGTACAACGAAAGTGAGCAGGAGTTGCGTCCGCAGTGGGCGCTGTACGGAGGATCGTTCGGCGGAGGATTGATATCGACAGCATGGAAACCGCATCCGCGCAACGCCTTCGCCGAAGGTGGGCGCGCCATGTTGGGGCAGGCAGGCTATGGCGTGCTGTTGAACTTCTTCATCGAATTTTCGACGGACATCAACCGCAAGATTGGGGCTAAGAGAAGGTAGGGAACTCCCTACCGTGCGATGGGACTTCTTCCGCGCCTGATTGCACCTGCCCTTTTTCGCCGCACACTTCCTCAAACGGGCGACGGCTTGCGCACGAACTGCGCGACCACCGTTCCGAGGGTGAAGAGCGACATCAGCGAAATGATTCCCAGGGAAATGACGCAGTAGACGCACCACACACCGAGAATGCTGGCCTCGATGTTTGCGAGGTAGAGAGAAAAGGTGAGGCCTGCGAACGTGGGAACGAGCAACAGGCGGTAGCGCCGTAGGAAGGCGAGCGCGCCCATGAGGATGTATCCGGCGATGCCGAAGACGGCGACGGGGATTTGGAAGTGCAGGGGCCAGTCGTCGGCGTGATGCGGGAGCATGGCGTACGGGCTGTGATTGACGATGCCGCAGTCCCAATGGGCGTTGATGTCACAGGGGGCATCGCCTGCTTCGCGGTAGTGCTCGCGCAAGGCGAGAGATGAAGCCACCACGCCCAGAACAGCCAGAATCAGAAGCAGATATTTCATGAATTTTCCCCGTTGCTGTTGGACGATTGTGAATTCCGTTGCCCTTTCAGGCTACTTGCCGCAACGCTAAAGCGATGCCCTAGTACGAGTCGTGACGTCTTCAGCAAACTGCAACCTTGCGCACCATCAGGCCGCGATGCTGTCGCGGCTGGAATTCTAGTGTGCGCGCGTCGCGGCTGCGTCCTTTATTAAATCAGAAGGCTGCCAATCGCTGCCGTGATACCACTTCACGATCCTGCCATCGGGACCGATGACCGCAGTGCTGAGGTTGTGGGTGATCAGTCCGTTCTCGGGCTTGACTGTGAGCGCGAAGAAGGCGGCGATCTTGGGTAAATCAGCTTTGCTGGGCACGGCGAACTCCCATTGACTGAAGAGCGCGGGCTCGTGGGTGTGGGCCACAGAGAAGCCGTAGTCGCGGAGAACCTTGGGCGTGTCGTGCTCGGGATCGAAGCTAATGCTCAACAAGTGGGCGCCGGCTAGTTCGGGATTCGCGCCGATCTGCTTGTAGATTTCCGCGAAGTTGCTGCTGATGCGCGGGCAGAAGTCGGGAAAGGGACAGCGCGTGTAGATGAAGGTGAGGAACAAAACGTTCCCGCGGTATTGCCGCAGAGAAATGCGTTTTCCCGCCTGATTCGTAAATGAGAAGTCGGTGACCTCTTCGCCGGGCGCAGGCATGTGGAGGGAGTTGGCACCGGCTGCGGGGACGGGGTCGATGTGCGCTGTCGTTCGGATGTTCTCGAGCCAGTAGTCGGGGGCGGCGCCTTCGTTGTTGGGATCGGGCTGAACCACCACCACATCGGCGGAAATTGCATCACCGGCATGCAGTTGATTCAGCGTGGCTTCGGGTTTGACCTTGTAGGGCATGGCCATGGCTTCCATGAAACCGGGGATGGCGTCGCCGTCAATGATGGCGGATTGGGCCTGGGTATCGACGGAAACGACGCGGCCGGTGAAGGGATAACGCTTCGCAGCCGGTGTTTTCGTGCGATGGCACGAAGAACTGAAAAGCGCACCGGCCAGAATTAGAGCGATGAAAAGAATATGGCGAGTATGGTTGTTCACGTTGTACCACTTTAACTCGGGGGGAGAGGCTGGTGCCATGGCTCACGTATTGGGGGAATGACTCGGCGAGGAATGACCAATGGCCGTCGAGCTTCGCTCGACAGACAGGCGAGGGCGGCTGTCTCCACACGGTTTCACCGTGGGCTTAGACACTACGTTGTTCGGAATGCGGTATTTGTGAAATCCTCAGGGCGATCGGACGGAGTACGGATTTCACACGGCGAGGCATTCGATGGCATGCAATCCTGAAGTATTGAAGCACGTTCCACTGTTTGCGCTGCTCGATGAGGAAGAGACGGCGGTGCTGGCCGGGCAGGTGCGGCTGAAGACGTTTGCGCCGCGGCAGCGCATTTACAAGATCGGCGATTCCGGTGGGCAGGCGTATGTGGTGGTGTCGGGGCGCGTGCGGGTCGCGACCGTCGACCAGGACCAGCAGGAAGTGGTGGTCGACGAGCCATCGCATGGAGAGTTCTTCGGGTTCGCGTCGATGCTGGAGCAGACGCCGCACCAGACCGAAGCAGTTGCGGTAGATGAGGCGGTGTGCCTGGAAGTGGATCGGAAAGATATTGCCGTCCTGCTGCAGCGCAAGCCGCTGGCAGGGATGGATATGCTGCGGGTGCTGGGGCGTCAGTTTCACTCGTCGCAGCAACTGGTTCGGCTGCGGGCGAACCGGCATCCCAATGAAGTGATCGAAAAGGACGCGACGTTCGGAGAGCGAGTCGCCGACATGGTCGCGGGCTTTGGAGGATCGTGGACGTTCATCATCTCGTTCGGTTTCGCGCTCACGATTTATATGGCCATCGACGCAGCGATGGGCAAGAGGGCGTGGGATCCGTATCCATATATTCTGCTGAATCTGTTTCTGTCGATGCTGGCCTCGGTGCAGGCTCCCATTATCATGATGAGCCAGAACCGACAGGACACGAAGGACCGGCTGCGAGGCGAGCTGGATTACGACGTCAACCGGCGGGCCGAGGTTGAGATTCAGGGGCTGGCGCGCAAGTTGAATCTGCTGGGAGAAAAGATTGGCGATGTGGAGGAGATGCTGCGGGAGAAGCTGGCGCGGGGATGAGAGTTTTCGAGGAGCTGAAGGCGATCGAGATCCCTTCAGCTTCGCTCAGGGGAGGCTCTTCGCTCCGCCTGAAAAACGGCTACGCTCAGGATGACGCCCGTTAAGGAGTTTCGTAGGAGGATTATGTCTCGCTTGCACATTAATCGCCGAACCTTCCTGCAAGCAGTTGGAGCCACTGCAGGCGCTGCGTTGCTGCCTTCGCCGAGACTCTGGAGCCGGGCGATGGTCTCTGGTCTAGGCCGCTCCGCAGAACGACGGACCGAGCCGACTACACACTCACGATCGCGACCACTCCGATCGAGCTGGCGCCGAAGCGGATTGTCTCGGTCACGAACTATAACGGGCAGTTTCCCGGACCGCTGCTTCGCTTGAAAGAAGGCGAGCGAGTCACCATCGATGTCCGCAACGACACCGATACGCCGGAGCAGTTGCACTGGCACGGGCAGTTCGTTTCGACCGATGTGGATGGAGCGGCGGAAGAGGGCACGCCTTTTATTCCTCCGCACGGTACTCGCAGAATTTCGTTTGTGCCGAAGCCCGCTGGTTTGCGCTTCTATCACACGCACGTCCGCGCGGGAGCCAATCTGGCGAGCGGGCCAGTACAGCGGGCTCGTCGGGCCGGTTTACATTGAACCGAAGCAGCACGCCGGAAACTACGACCGCGAAGTCTTCCTCACGCTGAAAGAGTTTCAGCCCACGTTGAGTCGCGGCGGCGACATGGCGATGGACTTCCTCTCGCCAGCGCAGACGGTCCCGGCACTCAAGGACGCTGGCGAGAGCAAGATGAAAGCCTCGCTCGCCAAGGGAATGCCGCACGGATTCGAGGTTGGCTACGATTCCTTCACCATCAACGGGCGGATGCTGGGCCATGGCGATCCGGTGCGAGTGAAACAGGGCGAGCGCGTTCTGTTTCATATTCTGAATGGCAGCGCCACGGAGATTCGCAGCCTGGCGCTTCCCGGCCACAGCTTCAACGTGGTTGCGATGGATGGCAATCCAGTTGCCGAAGCCGGTGCGCGTGCCGGTTCTCTGGCTGGGAACCGCGGAGCGAATTTCAGCGATCGTGGAAATGAACCATCCCGGAGTTTGGGTGATGGGAGACCTGGCCGACGACGATCGTCACCACGGCATGGGCGTTGTCGTCGAGTACGCCGGATATAAGGGCAAGCCGCAATGGCTGCCCGCCGAAGCCCTTCAAGTGGAACTACGCGCACTTCGGCAATTCCAGCGCACCCTCGGCCAAGCCCGACGAAGTGTTCGACATGCTCTTCGAAAAGCAGAATGCCGCACTCGACGGATTCAATCAGTGGACCATCAACGGCGTGGCGTATCCGCGGGAGCAGATGACGGCGGCGCCCACCTTCCATCTGCACGAGGGCAAGCGCTATCGCATCCGCATGCGGAATGCGAGCGATGACATTCATCCGATTCATCTGCATCGGCACAGCTTCGAGCTGGCGCGGATCGCGGGGCAGCCTACTTCCGGCGTGATGAAAGATGTTGTGATGGTGGGCGGATACCAGGAAGTCGAGATCGATTTCGTCGCCAACAATCCGGGCCTCACGCTGTTCCACTGCCACCAGCAACTGCACATGGATTTCGGTTTTATGACGCTGTTCGATTATGTTTAGGGCGGCCGCGCATCGCTTTGAGCACATCTGCGTGCTCACATTTTTCTAGAAATGGAAGCGGTAGCGAAGTTCGACGAAGATTTCGCGCGGATTGTTCCAGTGGAATCCGCCGAAGGTGACGCTGTTGTCGAGTTCGACGCGGCGGTTGGCCACGTTCATCGCGCTGACTGATGCGGAGAAGCGCTCGCCGAAATCCTTGCCCAGGGTCAGATCGAACGTGGTGTGCGGGGGCAGATAATTGCCCGGATACGGCTGGCCGGGGAACGCGTTCGTGAAACCCGAACCGTAGTAGACGTTGGTTGACGCGTAGGCGCGCCACGGCAGAGTCACGTCGCCGCCCACGTTGAGCGTGTTGCGCTGGTCGTGATCAAGCGGGCCCCAAGGCAGATAGGAAAGATCGGTGAGTCCGCCGTTGATCGAGACCTCCGGCCCATGCGACCTGATTGGAGTAGGCGAGGTGAATTTGCCCGCGGTGGGCGATGCGCGGCGAGCGCAGGGTGGCCTCCCATCCGCGGATGATCGCGTTCTGGATGGTGAGCGGGAAAAAGAGATTCGATTCGCCGACGTTGTTGTGATCAAAAAAGTTTGCGGCATTGGTGCGGAACGCGTCGGCATCGAACACCCAGCCGTGCCACGGGATGGTCACACCGAATTGTGCTTCCTCGTCGCGCTCGCCGTGCAGCGCGATGAATGTGAGATTGCTGCTGTCGACGAACTCGAGCAGCGGGCCCGAGGCGGTGACCAGCGGCGGCGGCTGATAGTAGTGACCGTAGAACGCGCGGAAAGTCCAGTTGAGACGAGGGATGTTGAGCGCAACGCCGAAGCGCGGGCTGATCTCGGTTTCCACCATGTCTCCGGAAAAGCGAGTAGGCCGCATGCCGGCCGAGAGCGTGAGCCAGGAGAAGGGCTTGAACTTGTCATCGAGGAAGAATGCGGTGACGCTGCCTGAGGGATGTTCAATGTCGGCAACTGGCGAGCCGCCGCAGTCGGGAAAGTTCGGGTCACCGTTGGTCGGGCAATTGAACAGGGCGCGGAGTTCGGAATGGTCACGCTGGCCGAAACCGTAGAATCCCACCTGCAAGTTGTTCCTGGAGAGGCTCGCGCCGAAGCTCACCTGGCCGCCCGCGTAGGTTGAAGCATGATGGTCGGTGCTGGCGGTGGGATAGTCGTAGGGTGAGCTTTCATAATTGGCGGCGGTGTAGTGGTAGAAGGGCGAAACGGTCAGCAGGAGTTTTGAATTGAACGTGTGCACCCAGGAGAAATTAACGATTGCGTCGGATTCGTGGTCCGCATCGCGAAGGCCGCTGCTGTCGTACTGCGAACTTTCTAAGTCGTTGGAGCTCGGGTCGTAGGGGATCTGGTAGTAGTCCTTGCGCAGCTGGGTTACGAGACGAAGCTGGTTGGACGGATTGACATTGAAAATGAGCGAACCAAACCCACCGTATCCGTTCGCGGCATCGTGGACCACCTCCGGCACGGGCGTTTGAATGCCGAGATTGCTGCGGTTACCGTTCACGCTGGCGTAGTAGGCGAAGCGTTCGGTATGGCTGCCAATGCTGAACTGGTCGTTGGTTTGATAGAAATTGCCGGCACTCAAGACGAGTTCGGCCTGACGGTTGCGCTCGAATCCGGTGCGGGGCACGACGTTGAAGACGCCATAGGTGCGGTCGCCCATCTCCGCGCCATAGCTGCCACGGCTGACTTCGAGATAGTCAATGTCTTTAGGATCGAATTGCGGGCCGAGGTTGGTGGCGATGTTGGTGTTGGGGACCGGAACTCCGTCGACCATCCAGCTGGTTTGATGTCCGCCGCGAAGGTGCAGCTGGTCGTGCGTGATGTAGGCGCCGGGCACGAAGTCGGTGATCATCGCCAGGCTGTTAGAACGGGCGGCGCCGGGCGTACGGGCGATCTCGAGACGATCGACGACGGTGGTCGGCGTCGAGGAATCGGTGGGGGCGGCGTCGGGAGTGCCGGAGACGTTGATCATTTCCTTGGCGCCCGCGACGTTGAGCGCGAAATGCAGCACGGGCTGCGTGCTGGACGTGACCGCAACCTCCTGCTGAGTTTGTTCGAAACCCATGCCCACTACGGTGACGACGTATTCTCCGAGAGGGACTGCGTTGAAGACGAAGTTTCCGCTGGCGTCGGAGTTTGCGGTAGTCGACCAGTCGGAGGTCTTTGCTTTGAGCATGACCATGGCGTCCGGCACCGGGCGATGCTGCGGATCGTGGATGACGCCGCGCACGGAGCCGACGACCGCGGCGAAGGCGGTCAGGGTCAGGCATGCTGCGAGCAGCGGGATGCGAACCAAACGCAATGGAGTCTCCGAGGACCGGTTGGGCTGCGGACGGCGCAAAGAGCCGAGCTGCACTCGGCGACCGGGTCAAAGACCCGGTCCCACACGAGCAGGGACGCGCGGGCAAATTGCGAGATATTTCAGGCGAGGGAGAGTTGCGGGGGAGCGCGGGTGGATTGGGATGCGAGGAGTTCGTTGGCTGGAGCTTCCACGGGCGATTCGGCGAGGCGAGCTTCAACCGTCCGCACGGAGAGCGACGCGAGCGATGATCGCGGATGTGCCCACTGCGACGTGGCTACGGCGCGGCGGTAGTCTTGATTGCAACAGCTGTTACTGCGGATGGCGCGCTCATCCGGGTCCGAGCCGTGGCATTGGTGGGCTGATTTCCTTAGACAGCAGGCGTGCGGCGGCTCGGCAGTGACCGCTAGCGCCAGCGGAACGAAAGTCCCCACGAGCGCGAACAAGAGCAGAAATCTGGCGGTCAGGCGTTGCATGTTTTGTTATGCGAATCAGAACCCTGAGATGGGGCAAGCATAGAACAGAAGCTTGAGAGTGCGCAAGCAGAGGGCGGGCGGGGGCGCCCGCCCCACATCAGGCCTTGCCGTTGATTTTGGCCCACCACCAGCGGACGCCGACGAACAGGAATCGCCAGTCGCTGAAGAATTCGGGGGGCTTGCCTTCGAAGGCGTGGCCGATGAATTGGAGGATCCATCCGATCACGAACAATCCAAGGGCGTAGAACCAGAGGCGATGCAGGAAGAATCCAGCAACGAAGACTGCAATCGATAGGAGGATCGTCGGGATGCCTAAGGTGTGGCAGAAGCGATTGATCGGGTGCTGGTGGCTGGTCGAGTATTGCGCGATCCACTGTTCGCTGGTGCGGTTACCTAGCATGCCGTCGGGATCATACTACGGTTGGCGGTGGCGGAGTCAAAAGTCAAAGTCCCCACCCTGTTTTTCGCCAAAGCGCGATAAGAAGGGTGGGGCACCCTTTCGTCATTCGCACCCCCTTCGCTCGCCCGGCCTCCTGTTGAGGCTTCCGTTCCCACGTGGTAGCATCCTAGGTTTTGGCAGGGGATGCTGGGTTGGCCACGTCCTGTCCTTATCACTCCTTTTTCTTAATGGCCGTCTCCTTCCCACGCCTGCCGAAGGGAGCCCAACTTGAAGGTCTATTCAGGAGCAAACATCAGGAATGTCGCGATGGTGGGACACGGCCATGCGGGCAAGACCACGCTCGTATCGGCCATGTTGTATACGGCGGGCGCAACCCAGCGCCTGGGGCGGGTTGACGACGGGACGGCCACAACCGACCACGACGAAGAAGAAGTCGCACGCAAGATGTCGATTTCGACCGGAGCGGCTGTGGTCGAGTGGGGCACGAATGGGGGCACGACGAAGATCAACATACTCGATACACCCGGGTTCAGCATGTTCGTCCACGAGGCCAAAATGGTGCTGCCCGTGGTGGACGCGGCGATCGTGGTGGTCGATGGCGTGGCCGGCGTGGAGGTCGTCACCCAGCGGGTGTGGAATTACTGCGAAGAGTACAAGACGCCGCGGCTGATCGTGGTGAACCGCATGGACCGCGACCGCGCCAATGCTGAGCGTGTGCTGGAATCGCTGACCAATGCGTTTGGGCGCGACGTGATTCCGATTGAGCTGCCCATTGGCTCCGAAAAGAGTTTGACCGGCGTCGTCGATCTGGTGCGCATGAAGGCCTACACCTACGAGTTAGGCGGCAATGGCAAGGGGAAAGAGACGGAGATTCCGGACAACATGCGGGCGCAGGTGCAGGAAGCCCACGAGATGCTGGTAGAGCTGGTTGCCGAGGGCGATGACAAGCTGATGGAGAAATTCTTCGAGGCGGGGACGCTCGGCGAAGAAGATCTGATTCCGGCGCTGCACAACGCGATCCGCGAAGATAAGATTTTTCCCGTCATTTTCAGCTCTGGGTTGGGCAACATCGGCGCGGACCGGGTGATGGATTTTATCGTCGACTACACTCCGGCGCCGTCCGAGCACGAGTGGGTGCAGGGAGAAGCTCCCGGGGGAGCCGATGCGCCCAAGCGGCACGAGTCCGACGAAGAGCCGGTTTCGCTGTATGTGTTCCGCACGGTGTCAGACGCATTCGCGGGGCGGATTTCCTACTTCAAGGTCTTCTCCGGCGTATTGAAGAACGACGCGACCCTGCAGAACTTCGGCCGGGGCGGGCAGGAGAAATTCGCGCACATCCAGGTGATGCAGGGGAAGACGCCGGTACCAGTGCCCGAGCTGCATGCGGGCGACATTGGCGCGGTGGCGAAACTGAAAGACACGCTGACGGGCGACACACTGGGCGACAAGTCAGCGCCGATTCAATATCCGCGGGTGAAACTGCCGGAGCCGGCGATTACGTTTGCCATCGAACCCAAGAGCCGCGCCGATGAAGACAAGCTGGGGCCGGGCATCCACAAGCTGATGGAAGAAGATGGCATGCTGCGATTCTTTCGCGATCCGCAGACGAAGGAATTTCTGATTGCGGGCACGGGGCAGCAGCACATCGAAGTGACGGTTTCGAAGCTGAAGAAGCGCTATCACACGGAAGTCGTTCTGAAAGCGCCGAAGGTTCCGTACCGCGAGACGATTCGCGGCAAGGCCGACGTGCAGGGGCGCCACAAGAAACAGACCGGCGGCCATGGTCAGTATGGCGACTGCAAAATCAGAATGGAACCGCTACCGCGCGGAGGCGAGTTTGAGTTCGTGAACGATATCTTCGGAGGCGCCATTCCGAAGAACTATATTCCGCCGGTGGAAAAAGGAATTCGTGACGCCGCGGCGCGCGGATATCTGGCGGGATTTCCAGTGGTCGACTTCCGGGTCGTGCTCTATGACGGGTCCTATCACGATGTGGACTCGAATGACTTGTCGTTCCAGATGGCGGGGCGCATTGCCTTCAAAAAGGCGATGGAAGTTGCGAAGCCTACGCTGCTCGAGCCCATCATGGCGGTGGAAATCACAGTGCCCGATGACTTCGCTGGATCGATCATGGGCGATCTGAACAGCCGCCGTGGCCGCATCCAGGGCATGGACAACAAGGGCGGCAACACCGTGGTGAAAGCCGAAGTGCCCATGTCGGAGATGCTGACCTATGGCGTGGAGTTAACTTCAATGACGCAGGGTCGCGGCAGCTTCAACATGGAAATGCATCACTATGACGTGGTGCCGGGGCAACTGCAGGAGAAGATTATCGAGAAGGCCAAGGCGGAGCGGGGTGAGGTGAAGGAAGAAGAAGAGTAGCGAGTCGCGACGACTGTGTTGCGAGTGGGCGGCCTGCCGGGCCGCCCTCTGTTTTTCGAGGACATTCGGAGGACGTTGTGGACGGAAGCAAGAAAAAGAAATTTTGGCATCCGCCCCTGTGGAAGTGGGCTTTGGTGTTGGGGCTGCTGGGTTGCTCCGAGTTTCTGTTCTTGTGGAAGCGGCCCGCTCCTCGTGCAGAACTGCTGCCCTTCACGGATTCGCCGCCGGCGTGGGACGGATCTCAGCCGTGGTTAGTGATCTCTCCAATCGCTAGAGCTGGGCCGATCAGCTTCAAAACTTCGATCGCGATGGTGAAGCCGACCCTGAGGCATGATTCGCCGGTGAACGAATTTGTCGTGAACCTTCGGAACGGAAATTTCAAACTGCGGCAGACCGATCTGTTCGTTCCGGACGTTATGCCTCTGTCACTTACGCGAACCTACTTCGCCTGGAGCCCTTACCGTCGTGCGTTTGGAGTCGGTACGAACCATCCTTATGACATCTGCCCTACGGGAACGAGATTTCCGTACACCTATCAGGTGTTGAATCTGGAAGATGGTTATGAGGTGTACATGCCCCGGGTCTCGAAAGGCACGGGATACGCGGATGCAGTTTTCCGGCATGACCGGTCGTCGTCAGAGTTTTATGGGGCCATCACAGCGTGGAATGGGAATGGCTGGACCACGACCTTTCGCGATGGCCGGAAGATCTATTTTCCGGAAGCTTACTTTGCGAAGAATTTTGCACAAGGCGCCGCGACTGAGATGGTGGATGCGGAGGGTCACCGAATTCAGCTGAAGAGAAGCAAAGTCAGAAACCTGGAACAACTGATTTCGCCGAGCGGACACACGATCACTTTCAAGTACGACGCCTCCGATCGAATTGTGGAAGCGCGCGACGACGCAGGTCACATGCGTAGTTACACCTACGGCGACGAGGGACATGTAAATACTGTGAGAGACGGGTCCCGCATTCTGTATCGGTTCGAGTATCAACGGCTGATGAGCGGAGGCGACAACGATCCGTGGCTTATGACCGCAGTTCTGGATGGCGATTGGAATGTCCTCGTCAGAAACAAGTTCACCAACGGCAGGGTTACCGAGCAAGTCCTGGGAGATGGGGAAGTGTATCGCTATGAGTACCAATTGAATGGGCGCGAGGTAGTGCAGACCACGGTCACGCTGCCCTCGGGCGAGAAGAAGGTGTTTCTGTTTCGGGACGGGCGATTGGTGGAACAGAAATAGGCTGTCGAACTATCCGCAGACAGCGATATCCGTGCTGGCGAAATCAGTTCCCTTGGCCAAGAGTGGTTCGCCTGAAGATTTTGCCAGAGCGTAGGAAAAACAGTCTCCGAAATTCAGGCCGGCGGGATGGCGGCCTTCTCCGAACCTACGCCACGCGGAACGGGCCAGGTCGACCTGCTCGGCGTCGACGGGCACGATTTGCAGATTGGCGCGCACGACGAAGAGATCGAACTCGCGGCCCGCCGCTTCACCTTGTCGAGCTTCAAGAACGATGCCGGTTTCGAGCACACTCGCAGCAGACATAAGGCGGCTTCCAGCTGCGGTGATCGCAGCGAGAAACTTCTGACGCTCCGGTTCGGCGAAGAAGATGGCTGCGAGGGCTGACGTGTCAATGACCATATTTTTTCATCAACGCGGAAGTCCATGCTCGTCGTATCCGAGGATTTCGTCTGCGTTGCGCGAATCGCGAACGGGTAACTGGTCGACGCGTCGCAAAATCTCCTCCAATTGGCCTGCCAGAATCTGACCGCGGCGCTCGTTCCGCAGCCGATCCAGGCGTTCTTCCAGTGCTTTTTGAATCGCGCCGGTTAGGGATTCTCCCGTCTTCGCGGCGATCTCTCTCGCCAGGCGTTCTGCCTCCATGCTCTTGATACTAAGTGCCATAGCGAATGTAGTATACCATAGAATACCGTGCTATATATAGGTATAATAAGGCCAAATCCTCCACGGGTGATTGACGGCGCGCACATCTTTCTGAGATACAAACATCGTTACGAGGATCCTATGAGAACAGTCCTGATTGCAGTCTCTTGCGTTTTCGCTTTTTTGCTCGCGTTCGCGCCTCTGACGGAGGCAGCCGCCGAGCCGCAGGTCTTCCCAACCTCCGCCGGGCCGGTGAAGATCACTCCGCTGAACCACGCCAGCACGCTGATCGAGGCGGGCGGGAAGACGATCTATCTGGATCCTGCCAAGCCCGCGAAGCTTACCGGACTTCCCAAGGCAGACCTCATTCTGATCACCGACATTCACGGCGACCACATGGATCCCGATTCGATCAAAGAGGTCAGCAAGGCGGACACGGAACTTCTGGCGTCGCCGGCCGTCGTCCAGACCGTGACCAGCGCGAAGCCGATCGCCAACGGCGAGACGAAGACGTGGCAGAGCGTTTACCATCGAGGCGATTCCCGCCTACAACCTGAAGCGCGGTCCCGCTCCGGGGAAACTTTTTCACGACAAGGGACGCGGCAACGGCTACGTTCTGACTTACGGCGGCAAACGCTTTTACTTCTCAGGCGACACCGAAGGCGTTCCGGAGATGCGCGGCGCTCAAGAACATCGACGTGGCGTTCGTGTGCATGAATCTGCCGTACACCATGCCGCCCGATGAGGCTGCTGACGCGGTCAAAGCCTTCCATCCGAAAATTGTGATTCCTTATCACTACCGCGGATCGGATCTCGCTGTTTTTCAAAAAGGATTGGAAGGGACTGGGATCGAGGTGCGGCTGCTGGATTGGTATCCGAAGTAAGTCCTTGTCGATCTTCGCTCGACGGACAGCCGAAGGCGGCTGTCCCCACATAAACCTCACGCTTTGAAAATTTCTTCCACTGGCTTGCGGAAGAGCTTCGCAATCTTGAAGGCCAGTGGCAGGCTGGGATCGTATTTCTCGGTTTCAATCGCGTGGACCGTCTGGCGCGAGACGCCGAGTTTTTCGGCGAGGTCGGCCTGGGTCCAGTTCAATTGGCCGCGCAGATCGCGCACGCTGTTTTTCACTCGTACCTCCGCTTGGCGATAGCGAGGCCAAGACTCCATAGCATGATCAGCAGAGGCGCTACCCAGCTCACATCGAAGCGGGGCAGCCCGGCGTTTTGCTGAAATGCCCAAGTGAGGGTGATGAGGCACGTGGCCAGGAAGCTAAATGCGACCGCTTCCAGCTGGATGCGCCGCTGCAGTTCGTCGAGCCCGCGGAAATATCGCATGAATGCCCATACGGCGAAGGCCGAGGGGACGATCGGAAGGAAGGCGAGGCCGTATCCCAGCGGCGTGTGCTCGTGGCCACGCAGCATCCACATGGAAAGCGGAACCATCACCGAGTAGCCGGCCATCGAGACGAGGAATTCTTTCAGATATTGCCTTCTGTTGGCGTCCATCATATTTCTCCAAGTAAAGCATGCTTGACATTCATAATGTAAAGCATGCTTTACATTCGCGTCAAGAGAAATCGGCAACGCCTGAAAACCTGTGCGGACGGCCGGTTCCACAAGTGTGCAAATTCTTGCGCGTTGACCGCTCACTACTATGGGTCTATAGTTCTGGCCCAACGTGCTGCCTGGGTTCTTGACCCTGCCGTAATCCAGAGCCAGTCCGAGCATCCCGGTTTAGTTTCGTTACCGAGGGGGATTTCACTTTCGGCGATTCAGATTCTCTAACTCACATCTTGGAGGCTTCCCTTGCCCAGCGTTCTGTCAGTCAACATTCGAGTCGTATCGAGATCCTTTGCGGCTTTCGCGCTTCTGGCACTGCTGTTCTTTGCTGTCACCGCCACGGCGCAGATTCCCCTCACCCAGATCAGCAACGACACGTTCACTAACACTTCCAGCCAGCATGAGACCGAGGTGGAGCCCTCCAGTTACTCAGTCGGCGGCACCATCGTTTCTGTATTCCAAATGGGACGCTTCACGGATGGTGGCTCGTCCGACATCGGCTTCTCCACATCGACCAACGCCGGCACGACTTGGACACATGGCAACCTGCCGGGGATCACCAAAGTCGAGGGCACGGGCACCTACGATCGCGCCAGCGATCCTGCGGTCACTTACAACGTGAAATACAAACTCTGGCTGGCAGAGACTCTGGGCCTATCCACGACCGGCGGAGTGCACGGAGCCGCGGTTCTGGTGAGTAGTTCGGCCAACGGCATCACGTGGAGCAATCCCGTGAAAGTGTCAGTGGTGGAAGCGGGCGGCTATTACGACAAACCGTGGATCGGCTGCGACAACACCGCCACCAGCCCGCACTACGGCAACTGTTACGTGGAATGGGACGACTTCAGCCAGTTCGATCTGATCGAGATGAGCACGTCGACGGACGGTGGCAAGACCTGGAGCGCAAAGAAGACGACCACCGGAAGCGGCTCCGGCAACGGGGGCCTGCCGATGGTCCAGCCCAACGGCACGGTGATCGTTCCGATTGACGATCCGTTCCTATCCAGTGTTCTGGCGTTCAAGTCAACCGACGGCGGCTCGACCTGGACGGCTCCAGTGACCGTGGCGTTCATCAATGAGCACACGGTTGCTGGCGGAATGCGGGCGCTCCCATTGGTCGCGGCGCAAATGGACGCTGCGGGCAAGGTCTACGTGGCCTGGGCGGATTGCAGTTTCCGCACCAACTGCTCGTCGAACGACATCGTCTATAGCACGTCGACCGACGGTACAACCTGGACGTCGCCAGTACGTGTGCCCATCGATCCGGTCAGCAGCACGGTGGATCACTTCACTCCGGGATTCGCGATTCAGAAGGGAACGTCGGGCAGCACGGCGCACATCGCTCTCACCTACAATTTCTTTCCGAAAGCGAGCTGCACCACCTGCAGCCTGGGCGTCGGCTTTATCAGTTCCACCAACGGCGGCACGACCTGGGGCGCACCGAAGACGCTGGCGAAGGGCATGAATCCAAACTGGCTGCCTTCCACTACGTCTGGGCAAATGGTGGGAGACTACATGGCCGCTTCCTACCTTTCGAACAAGGTGCACGGCGTGTTTGCCGACGCGACCGCGAATGTGGGTTCGACCTTCAACGAGTCCATGGAAACCAACCAGCTTGCCATCAGTGATGCCGCGGCTGACGAGCCACAGTTCAGCTCGGCCAATGATAAGCCGGTTCCGAACGCACACTCCGATCACCCTCGGCGCACCACGCCTCACCGGGACGATGGGAGATAGAAGTCGGGCCACAACTCAGAGAAAAAGATCGGCCGCCCGAAAGGGCGGCCGTTTTCATGTCAGGTTACGAACCGAGCTTACTGTTCTTCGAACAGATCGGTCATCGCCTTGGTCCCCGCATCGCAGGCGTGGTTCAGACAGGGCAAACCGAGGCCTCCCTCGATGGAGCGGAGCAGCGAGAAGTGCGTGTAGAACTGTCCGCTTGTGAGCTGGTGGAGGCCGTAATTGGTGTCCACGATGGTGACGACCTGGTTGATGATCGGTTGCACGGCGTAGTCGTTCTCATCCCATACCACGACGATGGCGGCATGGCCTTGATGCCACACTGGAGAATTGTGGATCGCCAGTACGATTTTCTCGACGGCTTGGTCGCCCAGAATCATCAGTGCCGGATTGAGACCGGCCTGCGTTCCGTTGCTGTCGGGATCGAAGCCGCAGAAGGCGGTTCCGTTACTGCGCCCGTGCTGATCGTTGCACTGATTCGGCACGATGTAGGAAAAACTGGCCACCCTGCCGGTGGCGAGATCGCTCCACAGGCCGTGTCCGCCGTCGAAGCCGGTCATCTGGGAATAGCTCAGCAGCGGGTTTGTGCCCTGTTGTACTGCCTGGAAATAGACAAACGGGTTGTGTTTGGAAGCGTAAAGCTGCACGATGTCGGAGGTCGTGAGCGGCGGGTCCAGTTGCGGATTGATCTTGGTGAAATCAGTGTTGTTGGTGAAGTTCCCGTCGCTGTAGTTAACGAGATCGGGTCCCGTCATCGGAAGGTTTTCCTGGTAGGTCCTCCAGCTCTTGCCGGCGGCGACCAACTGGTCGGCGATAGTCATTCCAAGGGTGCCGGTCGCTGCCGCGTAGGACAGTCTGCCGTCGATGTTGATCTCGCAGGGAGGCCCGCTAACCTCGTTGGTGCAGTCGAGGGCAGGGGTGGCCGCATCGGTGCCGCTGCCCATGATGGGGCAAATGGCGGGGCTTGGCGGGTTGTCGGTGTTCGCGATTCCCGTGGAGAGATTCGTCGCGCAGCTGCCGTTATGCCAGTCGGGAGAGTTGTCGCTCAGCACTCCGAAGTTTGATCCGCCCACGGTTTCGAGATAGTTGGTCAGGCTGGGGTGAGCGACGGCAAAGTAATTCGAGGCTAGATTGGCGGCCCGGGCATACTTGTTCATGAACCGGGCGTTTGGATTGTGGAGAATCTCTCCGTAACCATGGTTTTCCATCATGATCACGAAAACATGGTCGAGATGCGGGATGCCCTTGGGTACGGCGCCTTCTTGCGCCATCGCGCTACCGGTGAGAGCGGCCAACAGGCCCAGAGCCAGGGTGGTCTTCTTCATAGTGTCTCCTGAACTTGCTTGATGAGGATTGCCTTGGGCTGGGAAATCGGGTTCCATGCACTTTCAAGTCTTGCCGGGACGGAGATCCAGCCAGGGTCAATCAGAGACGCTAGTGGGAATTTGTTACAACGCGGTGACGGCTGAATTAAGGTTCGGTGAATTTCCGTCCGGCAGAGGGCAATTGCGCGCCTTCGCATTTCGTTCTACCATCCGAACCAGTGGCCACTGCGCGAAACAATCCCGATCCCAACCCCAATGAGCGCGAACGCCTGGTCTCGGCTGCGCCCGTGGGGGACGATTCCTCGTTTGAGCTGAAGCTGCGGCCGCAACGCCTGGCGGAGTTCATCGGACAGAACAAGGTCAAGGAGAACCTGGCAGTGGCGATTGAGGCGGCACGTTCGCGCGGCGAGGCTATGGACCACGTGCTGCTTTACGGACCACCGGGACTGGGCAAGACGACGCTGGCCAATATTATTGCCAACGAACTGGGCGTGCACTTTCAGCCGACGGCGGCACCGCTGCTGCAGATCAAGGGCGACCTGACGGCGATTGTTACAAACATGCAGGATAAGCAGGTCCTGTTCATCGATGAGATCCACCGCCTGCAGCCGGTGCTGGAGGAGTTGCTCTATTCCGCGCTGGAAGATTACAAGCTCGACATCATTATTGGGCAAGGTCCGTCGGCGCGCACGCACACACTGGAAGTGAAGCCGTTTACTTTTGTGGGTGCGACCACGCGGGCGGGATTGATCTCGTCGCCGCTGCGATCGCGATTCGGCATCGTGCTGCGGTTGGAGTTCTATACTCCGGCGGATTTGAAGGTGATCGTGGAGCGCTCGGCGGAGATCCTCGGTGTTGAAGTGGATGATGCCGGCGCGGAAGAAATCGCCGGACGCTCTCGCGGCACGCCGCGAATCGCGAACCGGTTGTTGCGCCGCGTTCGCGACTACGCCCAGGTGCGGGGCGCCGGCAAGATTGACGAGCCCACGGCAAAAGCGGCGCTCGGCATGCTGGAAGTCGATCAGTACGGTTTCGACGAAGTCGACCGACGGCTGCTGCTCACCATCATTGAGAAATATCAGGGCGGCCCTGTCGGCGTGAACACGCTGGCCGCAGTGCTGGCTGAAGAGCCGGACGCGATCGAAGAGATCTACGAGCCCTTCCTGATGCAGGCCGGATTTCTGAACCGTACTCCCCGCGGCCGCGTCGCCACGCAGCTGGCGTACGACTATTTCAAGATCGCGCCGACTCGACGGCAAAGCTCGCTCTTCTAGCCTGGATCCATTCTCATAACCCCTCCTGCAAACGCAGGGACCTGTTCGGCAAACCCGACAAACATCATTTTGCTGTTTTGTCTGCCAGTGCTTGGTGTATCTTGCTCAATTCCCCCGTAGGGGGCGGGGAGAAGAGGGGACTTTTGCGCCTGTTTCGAGTTGTGAGGTATAGGGCCCATTTTCGCGCGAAACTAGCGGTCATTACGGTTCTGGCTCTGTCGGCAACGGGGCTGCCGGCTTCCCCTTCCTCGCTGCGATCTCCACTGTTTCAGGATTCGGACAAGGCCACCGAGGGATCCAGCACGGGGCAGGCAAACCCCGCCCCGCGGGATTCCCATGCTGCGTCCCAAAATCTTCCTACGCCGCAGCAACCCGCCCCGAAACCTGACGTGGGGCCTCCTGCCCTGACGATCCCGCGGTTGCCGCGCCCTCCCGCGTTGGACGACTTCCTTAGCATGAAGCCGCAAGGAGAGGTCGCCCTCCAAATGGCGAAGGTCTCCGGTTTCACCCAGCGCAATCCGCATGACGGAGAACGTGTTTCCGAGCCTACGGATGCCTACCTGGGCTACGACCAGAAGAATCTGTACATCGTGTTCGTGTGTTTCGACGATCCCAGGAAAGTGCGCGCCCGCATGTCGCGCCGCGAAGATGTCTACGACGACGACCAGGTCGAGGTGATGCTCGATACGTTCCACGACCGGCGCCGGGCCTACGCCTTCCAAACCACGCCGCTCGGCGTGCAATGGGACGCGATCTGGACCGAGGCTTCGCGCGAAGAGCAGACCGCCGGGCATTTCGATACTTCGTTCGACACCGTTTGGGACTCGCGCGGCAAGGTCACCGAGAGCGGTTTCGTCGTATGGATGGCGATTCCCTTCAAGAGCCTGCGCTTTCCGGCGGCGAAACAGCAGGACTGGGGCATCATTCTGTATCGCGGCATCACGCGCAAGACGGAAGATTCCTTCTGGCCGCATGTGTCTTACAAAATCGAAGGCCGCCTAGGCCAGGCCGCGAGTCTGCTCGGTCTCGAAGGAATTTCCCCCGGCCACAGCATCGAACTGATTCCCTACGGCCTGATGCGCGGCTTCCGAGCTCTCGATACTCGCGATCCCACAAACCCGTACTTCCAGCATGCGGTGGCCCAGGGCCAGACCGGACTGGATGCGAAGTTCGTGATCCAAGATCACTTCGTGGTCGACATGACCGCCAACCCGGACTTCAGCCAGATCGAGTCCGAGGACCCGCAGATCACCGTCAACCAGCGCTATGCCGTGTACTTTCCGGAGAAGCGCCCGTTCTTTCTGGAGAATGAAGATTTCTTCCGCACGCCGCTGGATTTGTTTTTCACGCGCAGCATTGGCGATCCGTCGGCGGGAATCCGACTCACCGGAAAAGACGGCCCATACTCGGTCGGCCTGATGGCGACCGACGATCGCAGCCCCGGGCTGGCCGTGCCGGATTACAGTCCGTTCTCCGGTATGCGTTCTTATTTCACGATTGCGCGCGTGAGCCGAGACATCTTCCGCCAGTCGAGCGTGGGCGCGCTCTACACCGACTGGGAGTGCCCGACCACGGGCGAATACAACCGCATTGGCGGCGTCGACACGCACCTCAAATTCAATCCCAACTGGACCCTCGATGGCCAGGCCGTTGCCACGTCGAGTTATCTGGACCTGAACTGCGAGGCCAACCTCTATCCCTTCAGCTCCGGCAATCAAGGGAACAACAATTACTATGCCGGGCCTGCCGAGCGGCTCGAGCTGCGGCGCGACGGCCTACACTTTTCCTACGACGGAACTTACAACGACATCACCCCAGGCGTGGTGTCAATCCCGGGATTCATCAATCGTGTGGATATCCGCGAGACCACGCAAGCGGCAGACTACCGTTTCCGCCCGAAGACCGGTTGGATCGTCGATTGGGGACCGTCGGTGACCGCCCGCTATGACTTCGACCATACCGGCCTGCGCCTCGACACTGACTACAATCCGTACTTCTCGATTCAAGGACGTGGGCAGACCGTCATTATTGTCCGTCCATATGAAGCGTTTCACGAGCGGCTGCGTCCGCAGGATTTCTGCTTCTACGGGTACGCGTTGTACTGTTCCCCGACGAACCTGGGCAATCAGGATTATCACGAACGCACCAGCGGAGCCTCTTTCCAGACTGGCTATTTAAAGAAAGTCACGCTCAACGCAGGCTATTACTGGGGACAAGGGGTGAATTTTGAGGCCTTGCCGCCCGCGCCTTTAGCGGTTCCGACGCTCTATAACCACCCTTTTCTGGCGCGCGAAGACACTGCGCAAGCCGGGCTCACGTTTCGTCCGGTGAAGCCCCTGAAGATTGAGAACAGTTACCTGTTCGAACGCCTGCGCACGAACAACGACACTTTTCTTTTCGAACAGTCTCAGTTTCCGGGCATCGGTCGCGGAATTTTCAATGATCACATCCTGCGCAGCAAGTGGAACTGGCAGTTCACGCCGAAGCTGTCGGTTCGTCTGATCCTGCAATACAACGCGCTGCTGGCCGGCACGCCGGGTATCGGATCGCCGTACACCTACCTGCCTACCCAGAAGGAATTCAACACCGATTTCCTCATTACCTACCTCGTACACCCCGGCACCGCGATCTACGTAGGCTACAACAGCGACCTGCAGAATCTGGACGTCGTCCCGCAGACTCCAACATCATCCGGCTACGTCACCAACACCGCGCGAGGCTACATCAATGACAGCCGCCAGTTTTTCGTGAAGGTGAGTTATCTGTTTCGATTTTGAAGAAAGCTTGTGAGCTCTCAGCGGTCAGCTTGCAGCTTGGAACTATCTGTAGGGCCAACGATCTAAAGGCTTTGGCTGAGAGCTGACAGCTGATGGCTGACAGCTCCCGCGTTTGCCGAATCCTGTGGATATCCGGTAGAATCTAATATTCGAATCGAGGACGGAATTACCATGAAAGCAGCCATTCATCCCGCCTACAACGAAGTGCGCGTGCATTGCGCGTGCGGCAACGCATTTGTGACCCGTTCGACCCATAAGGGCGACATCAGTGTTGAAATCTGCTCAAACTGCCACCCGTTTTTCACCGGCAAGCAGAAGCTGATGGACACCGCCGGCCGCGTCGAGCGCTTCCGCCGCAAGTACGCCAAGAAGGACGCGCCCGCAACTCCGGCCGCGAAGTAACTGGCGCTTTTTCGCCACCGGCTTCGCGCGGATCAATTCAGAAATCGAGCCCTCGCTCCGGCGAGGGCTTCGTTTTGTGGCCGCAGGTAGAATAAGACGGTGAAGAAGTTCTGGGACAACTCGGGTGCCTGTGGAGCCGACGCATGTGGGGCGAGCGCCCCCGCCCGCGCACTGCCGGCAGTGCGGGTAGTCGGGCCGACGTCCCTGATGCCGGTCCCCTCAAGGCTCTCGATCGGCACGGTCACCATCTCCCCCGCCACGGTCCTGGCCCCCATGGCCGGAGTCACCGACACCGTCTTCCGCCGCTTCATCCGCAACCTTGGCGGATGCGGACTGATCATGACCGAGTTCACTTCGGCCGATGGCGTGCTCCGCAAAAAAGACCAGAAGGCCAAACGCTATCTTCACTTCTACGAAGACGAGCATCCGATCTCGGCGCAGCTTTTCGGCAGCGATCCCAACGTGATGGCCGAGGCCGCGCGCATGGTTGAGGGCCTGGGCTTCGACCTGGTGGATTTGAATCTGGGCTGCCCCGCGAAAAAAGTCGTGAAGTGCAACGGAGGCTCCGGTTTGCTGCGCGATCTGCCCGCGATCGGCAGGATTTTCGAAGCCGTCCGCGCCGCCGTGAAGATTCCCTTCACCGTAAAATTTCGCGCCGGATGGAACGACGAAGAAATCGTCTGCGTGGAACTGGCCCGCATGGCGGAAGATTGCGGACTGGCGGCTGTGGCGCTGCACGCGCGCACGCGCGAGATGGGCTATAGCGGCCAGGCTCGCTGGGAGTGGATCGCCGCCATCAAAGACGCGGTGAAGATTCCTGTGATCGGCAACGGCGACATCCGCAGTCCCGAAGACGCCTGCGCCATGGTGGCGCAAACCGGTTGCGACGCAGTCATGATCGGCCGCAGCGCGCCGTCGAACCCGTGGATCTTCCGGCAGATCGAACAGTATTGCTCGGCTGCATACTCTGGACAGGATTCGGAAGCTTGTATCGGCAGTGGCGCAGCCGGGCTCCGCCCGGCCCGACCGGATCAAAAATCTGGTCCCACAAATTCAATGCCCTACGACCACCCCAGCGAGGCTGACCGCTACCAAATGATCCGCACCTACTTCCAGATGCTGATCGAAGAAGAACTCCCAGACGCCGTCGGCAAGATGAAGCAGTTCGCGAGCTGGTTCACGCACGGAGTCCCGGGCGGCGCAGGACTACGCAAGGCGATCTACGAATCGAAAAGCGCCCCAGAGATTCTGGCGCGCGTGGAAGGATTCTTCGAAGCAAGGTTGTGTGGCGCGGGCGACCATGCCCGCGAAATCCCCATGGGACAGCCCTTATGACTTGTCCTTGGTCCCGCCCTCTGGCGTAGCAACTTTCTTAACATCCAACGGTCCGCCATCCTCCCCCATGCTCCACGTTCCGACTAGCTTGTCGTCAGCGATGTGCAGAGAGATGGTGCCCGGTCCGCCGGCATCGAACTCAATCGTGACCGCTTCCGCCTGGTGGGAACCGCCGGTGATGGGAAAATCTCCGTGCGAGGAGTGGATTGTGCCGGAGAGCGTGCCTTCCTTCTCGGTCAGATCGATGGCGACTGTGATGACCTCTTCCGCCTTGTTCTTCGCGGAGCCTTCGTAGTGGCCCGTCACAGATGCCTTGGCGGGCGCGCTCTTGTCCTGCTGGGCTTGGGCCACGAAACAGAGCGCGAGCATCAGGCATGCGATACACCAATGTGCAGCCACTAATATTCGACCAGGCTTAGCAATGTTCCCTTGAGACATTTCGACTCATACTCCCTTCGCTATCATTTTTCCCAACTCATCCTTCTCCACGTATGCCCACGGCGTCTTCGGATCATGCGTGAAAACCGTCAGCCACTTCTCCGGCACCGCCTGCGCATAATACTGCTTCTTGCTCTCAATCGTCTGCAATGGATAAAGGTCAAAGCCCATGCCCCAGGTCAGATCGATGTGCGCCGTCGTGGGCATCAGGTCGGAAATATAGCAGGCCGTCTTGCCCTGACTTCGCACGATCACGGCTTGCATGTGCGCCGTATGTCCGGGAAAGGTCCTGACCGAAATGCCGGGAACAATTTCCTCTCCGCCCTTGAGCAGCGTCATCTGCCCGCTTTCGACCAGCGGATCGTAGTTCTCGGAGATGAAGCTGATGGAGTCGCGCTCGCTGGGATGGCGCGCATACTGCCACTCGCCTTCGGGCGCATAATACTTGGCGCGCGGAAATGTCGCCACGAATTTTCCGTTTGCGTCGCGCACGGTATTCCATCCGCAATGATCGAAATGCAGGTGCGAGTTGATAACGATGTCGACGTCGTCAGGCGCGACGCCGCCAGCCGCAAGATCGCTCAACAGCCCCGCCGGCTGCCCGTAAAACTTCGCCATGCGCGGCGAGAGCTTGTTGCCCATCCCGGTCTCGACCAGCACGGTCTGCTTGCCGGTGCGGATGACCAGCGTATTCAGTCCGGCCGTAACGTAATTCTTGTCGTCGGCCGCGACCTTGCGCGACCACATCACTTTTGGAACGACGCCGAAAAATGCGCCGCCATCGAGCGGGTAAGTTCCGTCGGAAAAAACGCTGAGTTCGAAGTCGCCAAGCGTGAGCCGGTGCATGGTTTCAAGTGTGCCACAGCGACTTCATCTGCCACGGATTTGCGCGGATTTCCACGGATCAAATTCCTGGGGGCGCTTCTAAATCCGTGCGAATCCGTGTGAGCCGTGGCGAAGAAGTTATCAGAAATCCACAGGCTGGAACAGCAATCGTGTGACATCTGACCTTGCGTCGGATTTTGAAGTGCGGCATGATAGGCCCCGGCGTCGCCGTGGGTGAACCCAGAGCGGTAGCGCCAAGTACTGTGTTTTCAAAGATTTTGCGCTCTAACCCCTTGGGGCTCAAGATTTTGCAGACAGAGTTTGCAAACCTCGCGCCAGTCGCCGCTTTCAGCAGGGCAGGGGGAGGAGGTGGGGGCGCTAACCATAGACTCTCCCCGTCTCGACTCCTCATTTCAGACTCGCTCCGCAATTTTTCCTCGCCGCGCGGGCTTGGAGCTTTCCGCATCCTAGGAGCATCTAATGTTTATCAGTTGATTAATCCCTGAAAACTTAATCTGGAACGGAGAAACGCCATGATTCAAATTCGTCCCAGCCAGGAACGTGGTGGCGGAAACCACGGCTGGCTCAAAACTCATCACACCTTCAGCTTCGGCGATTACTGGGATCCGAAGTGGATGGGATTCCGCTCGCTGCGCGTCATCAACGAAGATTGGGTTGCGCCCAACACTGGATTTCCCACGCACCCGCATCGCGACATGGAAATTATCACCTACGTTCTCGAAGGGCAAGCTCGAACACAAGGACAGCCTGGGAACGGGATCGGTAATTCTGCCCGGCGATGGACAGCGCATGACCGCAGGCAGCGGCATTCGCCACAGCGAGTTCAATCCGTCGACGACCGACGCGGTGCATCTGCTGCAAATCTGGATTCAGCCGGAGAAGGCTGCGCTCCCTCCAAGCTACGAGCAGAAGTCGTTTCCCGAGGCGCAGAAGCGAGGCAAGCTGCGGCTGATCGCGTCGCGGGATACCAGCGATGGATCGGTGAAGATCAATCAGGATGCGAAGCTTTACGTCACACTGCTCAAGACCGGAGAAGAAGTCGAGCACGAGTTCGCCGCCGGACGACACGGCTGGCTGCAGGTCGCGCGAGGCGCAGTCGAGGTCAACGGAAAGAAGCTCTCGCAGGGCGACGGCGCGGCGATCAGCGAAGAGAAGAAGCTGAGCATCAAGGGTACTTCTGACGCGGAAGTGCTGCTCTTTGACCTGGCGTAGATCTGGAACTCCCGAAACACATTGTCATCCTGAGCGAGACGGGTTTGGTCTCGCGAAGGATCTGTGCAATTTGCTTGCGGCGAGCCGCTGCCGGCAATTTGCATAGATCCTTCGCGCAAAAGACACGCTCAGGATGACAAGCGCGTGTTATCTCTTATGCAGCGGCCTGCTGGTGTCACTATCATTTCCGCGCTCTTTTTCCTGGCCGCGATCTATCTGTGGAATATTGGCGTCGTGAAGTTGCTCGCGCCCGAGGCGATCTCGCTGATGAGCGGAGCACAGCTCATGTATGGACTGGAACTCGCGGGTCCGTACATGGCGATGCTCGTCGGCACTGGTTACGCGCTCATCGGTTGGGGATTGTTTCGCCTGCACCATTGGGCGCGCTGGGCCGCGATGCTGGTGATGGTCGTTGCCGTTGCAGCGCTCGTACCCAAGATTTCGATGGCAGAACTCGGTGTTCCAGTGCTTTGGTACGGGTTGCAGATCGCGCTACGCGCGGCGGTCGCCTGGTATCTGGCGCAAGCACCCGCGGTGATCGATGCGTTCGCCGCCAGACGAACACAAACTTAGCCACTGATTTGCACGGATCTTCACGGATCAGTTTCTGTCCTGGGTTTATCCGCGAAAATCCGTGTGATCCGTGGCTCGGTTCTATTCTTCGTGCAGTTCGCGAATCCAGATGTTGCGGTAGCGTACGGGATTGCCGTGGTCTTGCAGTTGGAGCGGCATCTTGTCGGGACCAGTCTTGTATGGAGGACGCTCGCCGTGTGCGGTCGGTCCGGTGAGTTCCACGTTGTCCTGCACTAGCACGCCGTTATGCAGAACGGTTACCCGCGCTGGTTGCGTGACCTTGCCGTCTTTGAAGTGCGGGCGGTGGAAGATGATGTTGTAAGTCTGCCACTGCGCCGGAGGGCGCGCGGCATTCACCTGTGGCGGATATTGTCCGTAGACTGCGGAAGCCTGTCCGTCGGCGTAGGTCTTGTTCTCGTACGAGTCGAGCACCTGGATCTCGTACGTGCTCATCAGGAAGACGCCGCTGTTGCCGCGCTCCTGGCTCTCTCCCTTGCCGGGTGAAGGCTCGGCGAATTCCACGTGCAGCTGGCAATCTCCGAAGGAGTCGCGCGTAGAGATGTTGCCGGTCTTGGCTACGACTTCCATGTAGCCGTTTTCGACTTTCCACTTTGCAGGCTTGCCGTCGCCGTCGACCCAGTGCGACAGGTCTTTGCCGTCAAAGAGCACGACGGCGTCGGACGGAGCGCGTCCAGGCGTTTCCTGTGTGCTTGCGGTCCCGGGATCGATGATTGGCGGTACTGGGCGGTTGAGGTCGTGGATTTTCCATTTCATAGGAGCTTGAGCGGCGGAGAGTTGGACGAGCGAAACCAGAATGACTGCTGTGAGCGACGAGAAGATTCGAGTCATGGGCGGCGCCTCGCGCGCCGGAGAACATGATACAGAAAGTTTGCCACGGATCAACACGGATTCGCACGGATCAACCCCGGGTGAAATAGATTCGATCCGTTCAATCTTTGCAATCCGCGGCCTGTCACCTCTTGGTCTTGGCTGGCGCCTTCTCGCCGACGCGCGGGCTGACTTCGAAGGTCATCTTGCCGGCCTTCTTGTCGGCCTCGACGATGATGTGATCGCCATGCAGGACTTCGCCGTCGAGGATCTTCAGCGCCAGCGGATCCTGCACTAATTTCTGGATCGAGCGCTTCAGCGGCCGCGCGCCGAAGTTTGGGTCGTAGCCTTGCGTGAACAGCAGTTCTTTCGCTGCGTCGGTAAGTTCGAGCGAGATTTTGCGATCGGCCAGCAGGCGGCGAACGTCTTCCAGCCGCAGCTCGATGATCTTCACCAGCTGATCTTTGCCCAGCGGGCCGAAGACAATGATGTCGTCGACGCGGTTGAGGAACTCAGGCTTGAAATGCGTGTGCAGCAGGCTCAGAACCTGCTCGCTGGCCTTTTCGAATTCCTCCGGCGTGCGCACATGGTCCGACTGCAGGTAGCTGGAGCCGATGTTCGACGTCATGATGATGATGGTGTTCTTGAAATCGACGACGCGGCCTTTGCCGTCGGTCAATCGGCCATCGTCCATCATCTGCAGGAGGATGTTGAAAACGTCGGGATGCGCCTTTTCAATTTCGTCAAAGAGCACGACCGCATACGGACGGCGGCGAACCTGCTCGGTGAGTTGCCCGCCTTCTTCGTACCCAACATAGCCCGGAGGCGCGCCAATCAGGCGCGAGACCGAGTGCTTCTCCATGTATTCGGACATGTCGATGCGGAGCAGCGCGTGTTCGTCGTCGAACAGAAATTCGGCGAGGGCGCGGGCGAGTTCGGTCTTGCCCACGCCCGTCGGACCGAGGAAGATGAACGAGCCGATGGGACGCTTGGGATCGCTGAGCCCGGCGCGTGAACGGCGAATGGCGTTGGCGACGCGTTCCAGCGCTGGGTCCTGGCCGACGACGCGCTGGCGCAGGCGTTCTTCCATGGTGACCAGCTTCTTGACTTCGCCTTCGAGCATCTTCGAGACCGGGATTCCGGTCCATTTGGAGACAATGCGCGCGACGTCTTCTTCGTCGACTTCTTCTTTGAGCATGCGCTTGCCGCCCTGGTTCTCCATTTGCTTGCTGAGCTTGGCGAGTTCGTCTTCGGCCTGGCGAATCAGGCTGTAGCGGATTTCGGCGACGCGCTGCAGGTTGCCTTTGCGTTCTTCGGCCTGCTCTTCGGCCTTCAGCTTTTCAATCTGCTCTTTCAGGGCGCGAACGCGGGCGATGAGATCTTTTTCCTTCTTCCAATTGGCCTTGAGCGTGTTGGATTTCTCTCGAATCTCGGCGAGTTCCTTTTCGATGATCGCCAGGCGCTCGCGGGAATTTGGGTCATCTTCCTTTTTCAGCGCCTGTTTTTCGATTTCGAGTTGCGTGGCTTTGCGGTCCAGTTGATCGATGTCGGTAGGCAAGGAATCGATCTGGATGCGCAACGAAGACGCCGCCTCGTCGATGAGGTCGATTGCCTTGTCGGGAAGAAAGCGGTCGCTGATGTAACGGTGCGAGAGCGTGGCCGCGGCGACGATGGCCGAGTCTTTGATACGCACGCCGTGATGCACTTCGTATTTTTCCTTGAGTCCGCGAAGGATCGAGATGGTGTCTTCGACGTTGGGTTCACCGACGAAGACGATTTGGAAGCGGCGTTCGAGGGCCGTGTCTTTTTCAATGTACTTACGGTACTCGTTGAGCGTGGTGGCACCGACGGCGCGCAGCTCACCGCGAGCCAGCGCGGGCTTCAGCATGTTGGAGGCGTCGATGGCGCCTTCGGCCGCTCCGGCACCGACGAGCGTGTGGAGCTCGTCGATGAAGAGAATGATCTGGCCCTGCGAGTCTTCGATTTCCTTGAGGACGGCTTTCAGGCGGTCTTCGAACTCGCCGCGGTATTTTGCGCCGGCCAGCATCGCTCCGAGATCGAGCGCGACCACGCGTTTGTTCTTCAGGGCTTCGGGCACGTCGCCGGAAATGATGCGCTGGGCGAGGCCTTCGACGATAGCAGTCTTGCCGACACCGGGCTCCCCGATGAGTACGGGATTATTTTTGGTGCGGCGGGAGAGGACCTGCACGACACGGCGGATTTCTTCATCGCGTCCGATGACGGGATCGAGCTTGCCGCGGCGGGCTTGCTCGGTGAGGTCACGAGCGTATTTGTCTAGAGCCTGGAACTTGGCTTCGGGATTCTGGTCGGTGACTTTCTGCGAGCCGCGCACGACCGCGAGCGCTTTCAGAATCGCTTCGTTGGTCGCTCCGTGGCGCGCGAGGATCTGCTGGCCAGGGTCGCGCTTGAGGCCGGTGATGGCCAGAAGCAGGTGCTCGGTGGACACGTATTCATCTTTGAAGTTCGAGGCTTCTTTAAAGGCCTGTTCGAGCAGCTTATTGACTTCGTTCGAGAGCGCGACTTGGGCGGATTCTCCGGAAACCTTGGGGAGTTTTTCGATCTCTTTGTAGATTTCGGACAAGACGGCTTGCGGGCCGATGCCGATTTTCTCAAGCACGGGCGGGACGATGCCCTCTTTGTCTTCGAGCAGCGCGGCGAGCAGGTGAATCGGACGCAGCTCGGGATTGCCATGCTCGGAGGCGAGCTGGTTCGCACGCTGGACGGCTTCCTGCGCTTTCACGGTGAACTTGTCCCAACGGATTGCCATGGGGAACCTCGATTTGGTAATTAGGGAATTTAGTAATGAAGTAATTTGATGCGAAGGTGTGCTTCGAGATCAAATTAGTCGATTCCGAAATTTCATGTCTAAAATTGTAGTGGGAGGCAGGCATCTCTGCCGCCTCCCGCGACCTCAGGGGCTAAAGCCCTTTCATTCTTGCTTCCTCTAACGCGGCGCTAAAGCGCCGCTCTTCCACGGTACCGCTACGACTGTACCGCTCCGGCGGTAGCGTTCCGGCGGTAACGCTCGGCTACGCCTTCGCGGGACAGCCGAAGGCGGCTGTCCCCACATTGGCGTTGCCTTACGCGGCTTTGCTGGGGCCTTTGGCTTCGATTTGCTTTTCGGCGCCGACGTTGACTTTGATCTGTTTCGGCTTGGCTTCGGCCTTCTTGGGCAGATTGATCTTCAGCACGCCCTTGTCGTAGGTCGCCGAGACGTTCTCGGTGTCCACGGTGGTGGGCAGAGTGAAGGTGCGGGTGAAACTGCCGTACTGCCGCTCCACGCGGCGGTAGTTCTCTTCCTTCTCTTCCTTTTCGATCTTGCGCTCGCCGTGTACGGTGAGGGTGTTGTTCTCCACGCGGACGTCGATGTCTTTCTCGTCAATTCCGGGCACTTCGATCTTCAAGGCGACATTGTGCTCGTCTTCGTAGACGTCGACTGCGGGGGCAAAACTTGATGTGGTCAGAGCCTCGTCCTGGCCTGCGCCACTGTAGGAATCACGGAACACGCGGTTGATGCGGTCCTGCAGGGTGGCAAACTCACGGAAAGGCTCCCAACGGGTTAATACGGTCATGGCTAAATCCTCCTTCAAAAAATTGGTTAAGTCAGAGATTTGAGTTTCGCGACCGGGCTTCGATGGAACTGACGGCAGCGACCTCAGGGGCCAAAGCCCGCTTCATTCGTTGCCCTCGACGGAGCGCTGAAGCGCCGCTCTTCCACCTGAAGCGCCCGTTTTTCCGCGGGGGCACCGGTCACTTCAATTAGACGCATAATTAGCGTAAAAGAAGCATAAAAGTTGAGTGTGTTACTGTCAACAAAAAGATTATGCTTATTTTCATCAACTTACAGACGCAATAACGCATTTCAGATAGGAGGTTTCGGGGACATTTAGCAGAATTGGATGATCCTTGGCCTGACCGCGAACCTCGACCAGGCGCAGGGTGCGGTGGGCGTCAAGGGCGGCGGAGGCTAGCATTTCAAGGAAGATGGACTGGCTGACGTGATAGGAGCAGGAGCAGGAGACGAGGATCCCGCCGGGACGGAGCATCTTCAGGGCGCGCAAATTGAGCTCCTTGTAGCCGCGAAGGGCCGCGTCGAGGTCGCGCTTGCTCTTGGCGAAGGCGGGCGGGTCGAGAACGATCGTGTCGTATTGGCGAGCTTCGTTAGGACGAGCTGTGGAGGAGTAGTCCTTCAGGAGGTCGAAGGCGTTGGCCTCGATCCACTCGATTTCTTTTCCCTTGAGAAGTGTCTGATTGAGCATGGCGTTCCGGTCGGCGACCTCGAGTGCGGGACGCGAGCTGTCGACCCCGGTGACTTGCGAACAATGCGGAGCGAGGTGGAGGGCGAAACCCCCTTGATAGCAGAAGACGTCCAGAGCTTCTCCCTTGGCGTAGTGGGCGGCGGCAGCGTAGTTCTCACGCTGGTCGAGGAAGGCTCCCGTCTTCTGGCCTTCGAGGGCGTCGTAGTGGAATTGAACTTGGTTCATGGCGAAGGTGGTGGCGGTCTTGCTGCCTTGTAAGAGGCCGGAGGCGCGAGGCGGAAGAGTCTCGAGTTCACGGACCCGCGGGTCGACACGCTCGATGATGGACGCCGGGTGCAGGCGGGCGGTCAGCTCGGCCAGGATCGCTTCGCGTACGGGATCGGCGTCCATGGCCTGAGTGAGGATCTGCAGGGAGAGGATGTCGCCATAGCGATCAACGATGAGGCCGGGGAGGAAGTCGGCTTCGCTGAAGACGACGCGGTAGGCTTCGGTGTTTGTTACCAGAGGCGAGCGGTACTCAATGGCGGCGGCGATTCGCTGGCGAAGGAGCGCGGGAAGATCCGCGACTGGATCATGCGAGATCATGCGGATGGCGATTTGCGAGGAGCTGGAGTAGAGCGCGCTACCGAGGGGCTTGCCCCGGTGGTCGGTCACGCGGATCAGCGAGCCGGGTTCAACGCCTTCGGAGGATACGATGTCGGAGCGATAGACCCAGACGTGGCCGTCTTTCAGGCGGGCGGAGCCGCGGGGCGAGATCTTTACCGTGGGGAGAGTGTCGGGAGCTTTCGGCATGCAGCCATCTTAAACGCAGGAGCATGAGCTGCAGACAGGGTCGAGCTGCGGTCGACGACCGGGTCAGCGACCCGGTCCCACACAAGCAAGCCACAAGCAAGACGTTGGACAGCGAACGCGCAGGTTGGCACATGAAGCTAAGACTTCGACTTGCGCAAAAGGAAGATCATCTGTTCGGCGGTGTTGTCTAGGGGAGTCTTGGCGAAGGAGCCGTACTCTGCGACTGGCTCAAGTCCCGCCAGCTCGAATAGGGCGCGCAAGTGCGGGTAGGTGTAGTAGCAGAGGCGGAAGGCTTCCGTTTCTTCGAGGATGAGGTCACCTGACTGATAAGTGCGGAAGATGAAGGTGAAACTGAAAATCTGGTTGATCTTGTCGATCGCGTCTTTGCGGAAGAAGCGGCGCACAAGCCTCGTGGGATCGGAAGGTGGGGTCCACTCCATCTCGGGGATTTCTTCTCCGACTTTTGTCCAGATCATGTCGAACTTGGGATAGAAAACGTCGAAGGCCAGAATGCCGGTGTCGGTCAGGTGAGCGGCTGCGGTTTTGAGGGCGGCGGCCTGGTCTTCGACCGTGAACATGTGCTGCATGGGGCGGAAGGGGATCATCACCAGGGGAAATTTTCGATTCAGGCGGAAGCTGCGCATATCGCCTTCGTGCACGGTGATTCTCTGGCGGACTTCTTGCGGTTCGAGGGCGAGATTCTGGTTCAGGACGTCGAGCATCGGTCGCGAGTTGTCGACTCCGCAGATCTCGATGCCTTTGCGCGCGATGGGGACCAGGACGCGGCCGGTGCCGCAGGCAATTTCCAGGACCGGGCCGCGGGATTCTTCGGCTAGGTCGACGTAGAAGGGGAGGTCGACTAGGTCTTGTTTGGCGGCGTAGGCTCCATCGTAGTATTTGGCGATGACGTGGTAGGTGTCGACTGCGGGCATTGGGATTTCTCCTGCGAGGTGGAGAAATCTTAAATTACCGGCTGTCGATACGGGCGCTGGCAGGGTCGAGCTGCGCTCGACGACCGGGTCTGAGACCCGGTCCCACACAAACCATCACAAGCAAGACATGGACGGCCAAGGGCGGCTGTCTCCACGTAAACCTTAGCCTCTTAGCTGGCGGCTTGTTCGGTGGGGGTTGCTGCGACTTGTGGCTTTACGTGGGAGCCCGTCGCGGCCTCGTGGCGGGCTAGATCCAGGTCGGCTCGGAGTGTATCCAGGGCGACCATGGGGAGTTCATTGCCGAAGGCGTCGAGTTCGCCTTCGCTCCATCCGCCGTTCAGGCGCATGGCTCCGGTGATGTCTTCGGGGAAGGCCTGGCGGATAGTCGCCTTCGCGGATGAGGATGTCGCCGATGAGGCGTCCGGTGTGGACGTCGTAGACGCGGCGGCTGGACTGGCCGCGGGCGGTGGTCAGACAGAGGAACACTTCGCCGATTCCGCCAAATTCCGCGCGATAGTACCAGGCTTGGGGTGCGTCGATTTTGGGATGATGGCGTTTGGGACGCGTGGTCGAGGGCTTCAGGTCGGCGAGTTCGTCGGCGGGATTGAAATATAGGATCCGCTGACAGGAGTCGCAGACGATGGTCTGCAGGCCGGAGCGAACTTCGTTGTACGTCTGGGGCCTTAGCATCACGCGGCAGGCCATGCATTTCTGCTCGCGGACCTCGGAGAGTCCGCTGCCGCGGAACTTGGAAACGCGCTCATAGTGGCGGAGCAGGTCTTCGTTGACGCTGGTGCGAATCTGGTCGCGCTTGTCGCGCCACTCTGCGAGAAGCTTTTCGTCCTTCGCTGTTAGCTGGCGGGCCTCTTCTTTTTCTTTTTCGATCTCGGCGGTTTCGGCTTTGAGTTCGGCCTGCGCGGCTTTGACTTCTTTGTCGCGGGCATCAGCGTTGACCATCAGTTCGAGAATCTTGTCTTCGTTCGCGGCGATTTCTTTTTCGGCGAACTGGATCTCGTGCAGCAGCGCTTTGTACTGGTCGTTGGTCTTTACGTCGAGCGACTGGTCGCGATACTTGGAAATTTTTCCGCGGAGATCGTTGATGGCGGTGTCGTACTTGCGGCGGGCGGCTTCGTCGGCCTTGACGGCGGCTTGAGCTTTTTCCAGCTGGGCTTTTGTCCCTGCCAATTTCTGCTCGATGACGGCAACACGCTTGGGGAATTCGGCAACCTCGTCTTGCAGACGGCGGATTTCCTTGTCAGTGTCTTGCAGTTTCAGCAGGTTTTCTATGTCAGGAAGCATTGAATATGTATTGATTCTAGCATGCGGAGGAGCGCGATTTACGGGCTTGGGAAGAGAATCGCGACAAAAGCAGGTCCCTCCGCTGTGCCGTCGCTTTCGCTCCCGCCCCGGTCCGGATGACAAGCGCTCTAAGGTCATCAGTTCAGTCCGTGAAGCAGGTAGAGCTCCGAGAGGTCTCCCAAGGATTGAAGGCGAAGGATTGAGCGTCTGGAGTGTCCGCAACGCGGGTGATGCCCCAGCCGCCGGTGGGGTCGTGCAATTGGCGCGTCAGGACAGTTGGCGCTCTCCAGAGTCGAAATGAAGGCGAAATACGGTCGCGGTGCTGCCGTTGAGATTGACGATCAAGGCTACTTTTCCATCGCCGGTGACTAGAATCGGTCGCTCCGTCGGCTGCATGCCCTTGATCTCGCGGGCGGGGGAGGCAGTGTCAACCGGAACGAGATCGGGAAGGGGCTTATTGCTGCGCACGATCAGAAATCTTCCGTCAGGAGTTACTCCCCACGGGTGCCTTCGGGCGTGAGCGGTTGAACTTACCGAAGCAGGGTCGAACAAAAAGAAGCGGGCCTGGTGACCGGCTCGTTAGCGAGAAAGACAACGCGACGGCTATCGCGGCAAATCCCGAGGGCACAAGGTTCTCGATACCGGTCGGCTTAAGCTCGATGACTTCCCTGCCCGGTGGGAATCAGAGATGCTCGAGGTGGGTTGCTGGGGTGATCGCGAGCACCATTTCTGGACCGGCGAGAGGGCAATCGCATAGCCTTCGAAACGGACGAGGAGACCGATCTGTCTTGCGCAGGAAATGGTGCGCATCGATCCTCCCCCTTTCCACCTTCGTGAAACAGGACTTGTTTGCCATCCGGGGACAGAGCGCCCAGCACGGCACGGTCGAGCCAGGTCAGTTCTCTTTCGGAGTCTTGGGAATCCGTGAAGAAGATTTTGCGCTCGCGATCGTCGATGGCGATCACGGCCGTACCATCGGCGGAGACGTCGTGCAGCGTCAAGTCGCCCGGCGCCGCGGCGAGGAGACGGAAAGCTCCCGACATAGTAACGGCCATGAGACGCCGCGCGATCGTGGTGACAGTGGGATCTGCGGTGAACCACACTTCATCGCCCTTTGGTGACCAGGCCAACCCGTAGAGGCTGGAGAAATCTCCGAACGACTCTGCGGTGCCCGTTCCGTCGGAATTGATGATGGTTATGGAGCCGCGATCATCACCCCTTGTGGGGTGCAGACAAAAGGAGATCGCGCTTGCCATCGCGCGAAATTCGCGGATGACTGATCCAGGTGGGTAGTGTCGATTTGTAAATGACCTTGCCGGCGGGATATTCAATGCGGTTCGCGTTGTCCACGGTCCGCACCACGAGCAAGCTCGATCCATCCGGGGACCAGTCAGACCATTCCACGTTCTCCAGCATTTCCCGCGGCGCGTTCCGCCTGTGAGGGGAGTGCGTCCCAGCGTGCCTACGGTTCCGAAACAATCCTGGCAGGGTGGCGGGCTTTAGGGAGACGGCCAATTCGCCTTGGGAAGAGATGCCAAGAAGGTCGACCTGACTCAGGCCGACGGGCGCGACTCGATGCTGTCTTGCCGGGTGGAGAAAAGTTCCGGAGGGCTGCCGCCCCACGCCGCGGCGTAGATGACGGTGCGATTGTCAGGCGCAAAACGCGCGCTGAGCACGGTTCCCTTGCGGAAGGTCAGTTGGTGATAAGTGACCTCGGACGACGGCTTCTGCTTGTGGCCGAGCGAGGTATCCCAGGCCAGCGCCGACGGCCACGAGCATAAGAGTGATCGGCAGCTGAAGCCGGCGCACATCTCTGCAGCGAGGAGGGCTTGGCCACCTGGCCTGCGGAAGAGCCGGAATGCTGAGATAGCGCGTCGAGATCGAAAGCCAGGTCGCGGGCTGACTGGAAGCGCTGGTCGGGACTTTTTTCCAGGCAGTGACGCGTGATGCGCTCGAGCGCCGGAGCGATGTTGCGATTCAGCTCCGTCAGCTCGGGCGGTCTTCTTTCAGGATGGCCGTCATGGTCTCAGCCGTGGTGTCGCGACTGAAGGCGCGCTTGCCGCTGAGCATCTCAAAGAAGATGGCGCCGAAGGCGAAGATGTCGGAACGATGATCGACCGCACATGCCGCGCACCTGCTCGGGAGACATGTACCCGGCGGTGCCCAGACCTGTCCGGCTTCGGTGAGAGCAACTGGACGGAGGTGAGGGTCTGGCGCGGCGTTTGTGCTCCGAACCGTCTGGCGCAATCTTGGCGAGGCCGAAGTCGAGAATCTTTACGCGGCCATCTTTCGTGAGGAAAATGTTTTCGGGCTTCAGATCGCGGTGGACGATGCCTTTCTCATGCGCTGCCGCCAGCCCCTCAGCAATCTGAATTGCGAATCTCACGGCCTTGCGTGAGCGACAAGACTCCACCGCGGAGGCGGCGCGCGCAGCGTCTCGCCTTCCAGCAGCTCGCAGACCATGTACGGGAGCGCCATCGTGAGTTCCGATGTCATGCACGGCGAGAATGTTGGGATGATTGAGAGCGGCGACGGAACGAGCCTCCTGCTCGAAGCGGCGTAGGCGGTCGGTGTCGGCCGCGAATGACGCGGGAAGCACTTTGACGGCGACGATGCGATCGAGGCGGGAATCGCGGGCGCGATAACTTCCCCATGCCGCCGGCGCCGAGCGGACGCGAGAATCTCATAGGGACCGAGTTTGGTGCCGCGGTCAGAGACATGAGTGCGCGTCGATTATAGCCGCAAGCGACGACGAAGCTCGTCCGCGTCGGGGGAGTTGAAGGATCTGAGGAACGCGACGTGGTGTTTTGTCTAGTGAGGGGAGCGAGGTGCCGAGCTACAGATCGGCGATCTAGCGCGGATGGTGGCAGGCCGGGCGGTGTACACTCGTTGGTTCGCGCGTTGTGCGTCTGCCGTTAATTCTTGCCTGTGAGGTCGCTTCGTGAAAAGACAAATTTCCTTGATCGCTTGCTTTGCCGTGCTTGCTCTTATCCTAGGCGCCATTTCTGTCGCTCCTGCTGCGGCGCAGACTTCTCCTGCCAAGCCGCTCACGATTGAAAGCATCTATCAGCCCGGAGGATTGGGCGGGCGCGGGCCCGAGACCACGGAGTGGAGTCCGGACGGAACCAAGCTCACGTTTGTGCAGCGTGACGAAAAGGGGGAGAGGGGCGAGCTGTGGTACGTGGACGCGGCGACCGGCGAGAAGAAGGTGCTGGTGAGCGCGGCGAAGCTGGCGTCGCTCGATCCGGACGTGAATAAGGTAAAGAACGAGCGGGAGAAGGAGCGGCTGACGCGGTATCACGTGGCGGCGTATTTGTGGGCGCCTGATTCGAAGCACCTGATCTTCGATTCCCAGGGTCAGCTGTGGCTGTACGACCTGGGGACCGAGACGGCAGTGCCGTTTACCTCCGCGGGGGAGCCCAGCGGAGACCCGAAATTCTCGCCCGACGGGGGCCGCGTGGCTTATGTGCGCAAGCACAATTTGTACGTTCGTCCGGTGAGCGGCAAGGATGAAAAAGCGCTGACGAAAGATACGGGCGAGAATTTGTTCAACGGCGATATCGATTGGGTGTATGCGGAAGAGTTGAGGGTACGCAGCAATTATTTCTGGTCGCCCGACAGCAAAGAAATCGTGTTCCTGCATATGGACGAAAGCAAGGTGCCGATCTATCCCATTACTGACTGGCTGCCGACGCATCCCAACGTGGAGAACGAGAAGTATCCCAAGGTGGGCGATCCGAATCCGGTGGTGAAGCTCGGGGTCGCGGACGCGGAGAAAGGCAAGGTGCGGTGGATTTCGCTCACCACCGATGAAGAGTCGTACATTCCGCGGTTTGGCTGGGTGCGCGAAGGAGTCATCTGGGCGGAAGTGCTGAACCGCACCGCGGACAAGATGGACCTGTATTTCGTAGACGCGAAATCGGGGAAATCGCGCCTGGTGCTGACCGAGACTACGCCCGGGGCATGGATTGACTTCGAGCACGTCGAGGTTAAGTTCCTGAAGTCGTCGGGACAGTTTCTGTGGCCAAGCTGGCGTGACGGCAACATGCATCTCTACTTGTATAGCTTCGACAAGCAGAATCCGATGGCCGCAGATGCGAAGCTGGAGCGGCAACTGACCAAGGGTGACTTCGAGGTGCTGGGAATCGAGGGTGTGGACGAAGTTGCGGGGACAGTCTTCTTCTCGGCGAACAAGGATGATCCGCGGCAGGTGCATATTTTCTCGGTGCAGCTCGATGGGTCTGGATTCAAGGCACTGACCACGGAAGAGGGCATGCACATTGGAAATTTCAGCGACGATGGCAAGCACTATACGCACATGTTCTTTGGGCCAAAGAATTCGCCGAGCGTGACGCTGTGCGCGGTGGGCGGAGCGTGCAATCCAGTGTGGGCGGCCAAGGACACCATCGCCGAGTACGGGCTGCGCGCGCCCAAGCAGCTGGAGTTCAAGGCTGACGATGGGACTGTGCTCTACGGGCGCTTGCTGCTTCCCCCGGATGCGCCGGCCAGTGGGAAGATTCCGTTGATCATCAACATTTACGGAGGGCCGGCGGGGCAGATGGTGAGGAAGACGACGCCGGATCCGTTTGATGAGATTCTGGCGCGGAAGGGCTTTGCGATTTTCGCGGTCGACAATCGCGGGACCCCCGGACGCGACCGCAAGTTCCAGACTGCGATCCGGCACGAATTTGGCGCGATTGAGTTGAAAGATCAGCTGACCGCGCTGGATCAGTTGCTGGCGCAATATCCGCAGCTGGATAAAGATCGCGTGGCCATCTGGGGATGGTCGAATGGCGGATCGATGACGCTGTATGCGATGACGCATTCAGACCGATTTCGCGCGGGCGTGGCCGTGGCCCCGGTGACCGACCAGCGGAACTACGACACGATTTACACCGAGCGCTATATGGGGCTGCTCAAGGACGACAAGGGTGGTTATGAGCAGTCGGATGTGATGACGTCAGCCGACAAGCTGCACGGCGCTTTGCTGCTGGTGCACGGCACGAGCGACGACAATGTGCATTTTCAGAACAGCATTCAGATGATCGATGCGCTGATCAAGGCGGGGAAACAGTTCCGGCTGATGATCTATCCCAACAAGACGCACAGCATTTCGGGGAAGGACGCGCGAACTCATCTGTTCACGATGATCACGGACCATTTTGAGCGGGAGCTGAAGTAAGTTCCGTTCGTAGCAAGTGGTTGTGGTTAGGTTCTGCAGATTCCACGGTGACGATGATCGAATGTCATCTTGAGCGGATCGAGAGATCTATGCACTCGCGGCAAACTGCATAGGTCCTTCGCTTTGCTCAGGATGACAGCGCTACCGGGAACGGACGAAATTTACGCGCAAGTAAGGTTCTGGCGGCTTCGGTGACACTGGAGCCGCTTTATTTATGCCTGCCGGAACCTTTGCGTGTAGTTTCCTTGGAGGAGCTGTCTTTGGATGAGGACTCTTTCGAGGAGCTTTCCTTCGATGATGTGTCTTTTGAGCCGCTGTCGGACTTCGCCTTGTCGTCTTTCTTGTCTTTCGAGGAGGAGTCGCCGCTGCTGCCCGACGAGCCTGGAGACGACGACTTCTTGGCGTAGTCGGTGACGTACCAGCCGGAGCCTTTGAACTGAACGGCGGGGGCGGAGATCATCTGCTCGACCTTGCCGCCGCATTCGGGGCACTTCTTGACCATCTTGGCGGAGTACAGCTGGATTTTTTCGAAGCGGTGACCGCACTTCTTGCATTCGTATTCGTAAAGTGGCATGAGTGTGAGACGGTTGTGAGGGACAACTCAGTTTCATATCGATTTTAGGGGCGCAAGAGCGATTGCGTCAATTCTGGGAGTGGTGCGGTGGCGCCATGCTGAAGAGCAAGGCCATAACCACGAAGGACACGAAGTATCACGAAAGAAAAGCGGACCGGGGCGGTAGTGGTAGACTCCGGCCATGAAGGATACGGATCTGGAATTCGACGATTCCGAATCTGAGCGCGAGACGAAATCCGGAGGGGAAAAGACCGTCCCGGCTCGGCAGGCGAGCGTGTCCTCGGGGCCGGCGCTTTATCTAGTGGGGACGCCGATCGGGAATCTGGAGGACATCACGTTGCGGGCGTTGCGCGTGCTGAAGGAAGTGGACGTGATTGCCTGCGAAGACACGCGGCAGACGCAGAAGCTGCTGAATCATTATGCGATCATGACGCGCACGACCAGCTATCACGAGCACAACGAGATGACGAAGTCGGCGGAACTGGTCAAGGAGATGCAGGAGGGTGCGAGTGTCGCGCTGGTGACCGATGCGGGTATGCCGGGGATCTCTGACCCGGGGTACCGGCTGATTACACTGGCGATCCGGCATCACATGCCGGTGGTGCCGATTCCAGGGGCGTCGGCATTTCTCGCGGCCCTGGTGGCCAGCGGTCTGCCTACGGATTCGTTTCGCTTCAGCGGATTCCTTCCGGCCAAGCGCGGGGAGCGGCGGGCGGCGTTGGAGGCGGTGAAGAATTCTCCGCGGACGCAGGTGTTTTATGAGGCTCCGCACCGGGTGGTCGAAGCGTTGGAAGACGTAGTCGAGGTCATGGGAGAAGCGCGGCATGTGGTGGTGGCGCGCGAGGTGACGAAGCTGCATGAGGAGCTTTTGCGCGGGCGCGCGGGTGAAGTATTGGAGAATTTGAAGGCGAGAGATGCGGTAAAGGGCGAGATCACGCTGCTGATTGGGAAGGCGGAGGAAGGCGATGCTCGTGGAGCGGCGGACGTCTCGTCCGCCCGGGTTCCCATCCGGCAGCGGGTGGAGCAGGTCATGGCAGAAGAGAAGATCGACGAGAAGGCGGCGCTGAAAAAAGTAGCGAAAGAACGGGGGATGTCGAAGAGCGAGGCTTATCGGGAGCTGCAGAGGAGCAAGTAAGCGCCATCACTATAATGCAGTTCCGAAGGCATTATGAGAAGCACCGATCCAGTTCCGAAAGCAGCGAGCCGGTCAAAACCCAAAAGCAAGCCGCTCCGCTGCTACGACACTCGAGATTGTCTATGTACGTTTAGCGATCCGATCCTAGTTCGCTGTTCGCGCTGCGGTCATCCGGGTAGCCTACTTTTGACTAGGAAGGATCGAGAATCTCAAAGGTGGCAAAGTAAGCGACGATTCGGTTGCGAGAAGTGCGCATATACGTTCGAATGGACACCCCGGACTATTGTGCACAGTGTTCGAGATTGGAATAACCGACTCCCGCTATTGCTGCAAACTCCATGTTGCGCAGAGGTGCTTTGGGCGTTCAACGAATCGCACCTTAAGTTTCTCGACAACTATGCGTCCGCGTTGCTAAGAGAGAGGATCGGCAGCAGCAATGCGAGTCTCGCCAGTCGATTGCCACAGTGGATAAAGTCTGCGAAGAACCGCAGAGCTGTGTTGCGAGGGATCGACCGACTGCACAAACTCTTACGAGCACGGTAGTACTACTTCCCTGCTAGCTCTTTCTTCACAATCTCGCTGACGACCTTGCCTTCGACACGCATGCCGGCGGCGTTGAATCTTGCCATGGAGTTCTTCATGACTGTGCCCATTTCTTTCATGGTTGGCGCGCCCATTTCGGCGATGGCGGCTTTTACGCCTGCGACGATTTCCGCTTCTCCGGCGGCCTTGGGGAGGTAGGTTTCGATCAGGACGATTTCGGCGGCTTCTTTGTCGGCCATTTCCTGGCGTCCGCCTTTGGTGAACTGCTCGACGGATTCCTTGCGCTGCTTGATCAGCGTGGATAGCACGGCCTGGGATTCCTTGTCGTCGAGTGGGGACATCTTTTCGACGGTCTTGAGTTGAAGTGCGCTCTTGACCATGCGCAGGGTGGAGAGGCGGGCTTCTTCCTTGGCCTTCATGGCGGCGACAATGTCGTTCTGGATCTGGTCGACTAGGCTCATGAGGGGATTATAGACGGAGGAGAGCTCGACCGCGGTCCAGGTGTGGAAAGTCAAAACCCCCACCCTAGCCGCAAAGAACGCGGCTAGGATGGGGCACCCGGGTTTTGAAATCATCCCAATCGAAACTGGTAGGTCCGGCATCTGATGGGCTGGAGGAACTCATCATGGGAAAACTTGCGATCTGGGCACAGCTTGAAGCCAAGGCTGGGAAAGAGAAGGAACTCGAGGAATTCTTGAAGTCGGCGCAGCCGCTCGCGGAACGGGAACCGGGAACGATTACCTGGTACGCCATCAAAATGGGGCCAGGAAAATACGGCATCTTCGACACGTTTGCCGATGAAAATGGGCGCAACGCACATCTCAATGGCGAGATCGCCAAGGCGCTGTTCGCCAAGGCGAAAGATCTCCTCGCCACTCCGCCCAAGATTGACAAGCCTGAGATCCTCGCGTCAAAAACGGGACGCGGGTAGATGCAAAATCAGTGGCGCGGAATCAGTCCTGCGACGCGCTCAATAGCCTGATTCACCATGGCCCCGGACGACTGCGTCCGAGGCTACGTGTTTGGTGTGACGGCGGTCACGGCGCATCGCGCTTTTGCGGCGGACAATTGCTCGCGAAAGCGTGCCGCAATGGCGCGGTTCCGGTAAACTTAAAGACTATCCCTACTCATAAGGACTCTGCCTATGTTGCATAAGAATCGTCTTTTTACTCCGGGGCCAACGCCGCTGCTGCCGGCGGCGCAGACGGCCATGGCTTCATTCACGGCGCATCATCGGACGGCCGACTTTCGGGCTCTGTTTCAGCGCGTGCTGGCCGACATGAAGGAATTCATTGGCACCAAGAATGACGTGCTGGTGCTGGCTTCTTCGGGCACTGGCGTGATGGAGGCGTCGGTGTCGAATCTGACGTCGCCGGGGGACACTGTGCTTGTGCTGACCGCCGGCAAGTTCGGCGAGCGTTGGACGGGGCTGGCCAAGGCGTTCGGCTGCCACGTGGAAGTGCTGGAGGTCCCCTATGGCGAGACGTTTTCTCTGGATGACGTCCGGGCACGGCTGAATAACCACGTGCGCGCGGTGTATGTGCAGGCCACGGAGAGTTCCACTGGCGCTCGGCATGACATGGAGGGGATTGCGAAAATCGTGCGGAAGCACGGTGACGACACCCTGCTGGTGGTAGACGCGATCACCGGGCTGGGCACGACGCATCTCGATGTGGATGGCTGGGGCGTGGACGTGATCATTGGCGGATCGCAGAAAGCGCTGATGATGCCTCCGGGACTGGCCTACTGCGCGGTCAGTGAGCGGGCGTGGAAGCACATGGATCAGGCCCTTTCCCCGCGGTATTACTTCGATCTGCGCAAGGAGCGGAAGTCGGCGGCGAAGGGCGAGACGGCGTATACGCCGGCAACCTCACTGTTTGCAGCGCTGGGCGCGGCTCTGGAATTCGTGCGTGGCATGGGAAACGGCGATCTGGCCAAAGGGCGCGAAGAGCTGGTCAACAATGCCGAGATTTGTGCCGAGATGACGCGGGCGGGAGCGAAGGCTCTGGGCTTGAAGCTCTATGCATCATCTCCGGCGGCCGCGCTGACCGCTATTTGCGCGCCGGACGGAACCGACTCGAGCAAGATTGTGAAGGAGTTCCGCGAAGGCTTTGATGCCGTGGTAGCGAATGGGCAGGGCGAGATGAAAGGGAAGCTGTTCCGCATCGCGCACATTGGGTACTACGACTACCTCGACACGGTCGGCATTCTGGGCGCGCTCGAACACGTTTTGGCCAAGGTCACCGGCAAGAGCGTCGAGTATGGCGCGGCGGTGCGGGCAGCGCAGGAAGTCTATGCCCGCACCCAGTCCGGCAAGCAACAACTCGTTGGCGCGTGAAACCGGCGTCGAGCGCTAGTTCACCATGAAACTCATAGCGGCTGAGGTTTCGGCTAGCGTTCCACTGCCTCCGTATATCCCGGTACCCGAGGTGGCGGGATTGGTCACGGTGATGGAAATGGTAGCCGGGGTTCCGATGGCCGAGGCCGGCACGGCCACAGTCAACTGGCTGCCGCTGACGAAGGTAGTATTCGAGGTTTGGGCGGTGCCGTTCCAGTTCACGACCGCGTTGGCGGCAAAGTTGGTTCCGTTGACAGTCATCGTAAACGCCGCGCCGCCTGCGGACGCGCTATTGGGCGATAGCGCAGAGACGGCGGGCATCATGCCTGCGACAGGCGGGGTCATCTTGGAGCTGTAGCCGCACGCCACACCCGTCGCAATCAGCGCTATGAGCAGGATTGCTTTCGGTGCTTGCAGAGTTTTCATTGTGTTCTCCGGGGCCGGGGCCCAGTGAGAGCGAGTCTAGAAAGTCCGGTGGAAGGGCTTGTCAGCAGGCTGTCATTTCCCCGTCATTTTCAGGTCAACAGTTTGTCAGCGATGTTTCTGTAACAGGATTCTTATTTCGAGGAAATCATTCGTGAAAATTATCGTAGCGGAAAAAATCTCAGCCTCAGCGGTGGCACAGCTGCAGGAGCCGGACTGGATCGTCCTGACGGCAGACCAACTCGATGGCAAGCTCGAACAGCATCTGGAGACTGCGGATGCGCTGATTGTGCGCTCGGCAGTACAGGCCGACGCCAAGCTGCTCGAGCACGCCAAGAAGTTGCGCGTCATCGGGCGGGCCGGAGTCGGTGTGGACAACATCGATCTCGAAGCGGCAACGCACAAGGGCATCGCGGTCATGAATACGCCGGGCGCCAACGCGGTGGCCGTGGCGGAACAGACCTTGGGGATGATGCTGGCCATGGCTCGTCACTTATGCCGTGCCGATGCGCTCATGCATGCCGGCAAGTGGGAAAAGAAATCTTTGCAGGGTACAGAACTGCGCGCGAAGACGTTGGGCATTGTCGGTTTGGGGCGCGTTGGCATGGAAGTGGCGCGTCGGGCGCGGGCGTTCGGAATGGAATTAGTAGCGCACGATCCGTTTGTGTCAGTAGCGGTGGCGAAGGAGCAGGGGATCCGGCTTGCCGGGCTCGATGAAATATATGCCGCGGCAGACTACATCACGTTGCACGTCGGGTTGACGCCGCAGACGACCGGGATGATCAACGAGGCGTCCATCGCGAAAATGAAGAAGGGCGTGCGGCTGGTGAATTGCGCTCGCGGTGAACTGGTGAATGAGGCGGATCTGGCAGCGGCGCTCAAGACGAAACACGTGGCGGCGGCGGCGCTCGACGTTTTCACCGAGGAGCCGCTGAAGAACTCGCCGTTGACGGCGCTGGAAAATGTGATTCTGACGCCGCATGTGGGGGGATCAACCTTCGAGGCGCAGGAAGCCGTGGGCGTGCAGATTGCGCAACAAGTGAAGGAGTATCTGAAGCACGGCGTGATTCAGAACGCGGTGAATGTGCCCTCGGTCTCGGCAGAAGAGTATGCGACCATGCAGCCCTACATTGTGCTGGCGGAGCGCATGGGGTCGTTTTTGTCGCAGGTTTCGGAGGGAAGCATTGAGGAAATTTCAATTCGTTACGGTGGGCACATTGCGGAATGGAAGACCGAACTCATCCGCAACGGGGCGATCAAAGGCATTCTGAACGAGGCGCTGGAGGAAAAAGCGAATCTGGTGAACGCGGCGACGATTGCGGAAGAGCGCGGGCTGCGGGTGCTGGAATCACACAAGCCGAAATCGTCGACCGGAGGCGCAGGTAGTGTGCTGTCGATTTTCCTGAAGAGTTCGACGGAAGAGCACATGGTGAAAGGCGCGGTATTGCACGGCGCTGCTCCGCGGCTGTTGCACGTGGATGGCATCGACGTAGAAGCTCCGCTGGAACGCAGCCTGATTTATCTGCGGAACCGCGACGTGCCCGGCGTGATTGGCAAAGTGGGCACGATTCTGGGAGAAGAGTCGATCAACATCGCAGACTTCTCGCTGGGACGGCGATCCGTTGAGAAAGACGTGCAGAAAGAGTCCGACCAGCCGCGCGAGGCGATTGCGGTGGTGCACGTCGACGGGCGTGTGCCGGAGGAAGTGCTGGCGAAGCTGAGGACGATTCCGGCGGTGCAGAAGGCGAAGGCAGTGAGGTTGCTCTAGCAAAATCGTAAACCAGGAAGGACACGAAGTATCACGAAGGAAGGCTAACCGGTAATCCCCCTTTGTGATGCTTCGTGTCCTTTGTGGTTATTACTCCGCTTCTTCCCTCTGCAGTTTACGGCTTTCGGCCAGCAGGGCCATGGAGTGCATCAGGTTCTGCAGGGTGACGATGCCGATCAGGCGCTGGTCTTCGACCACGGGGATAATGCTGGAATTGCGTGCCGTGAGCTTGCGGAAGGCCGATCCCAGCGTATCCTGCCGCAGTGAGACTTCAAAAATCTTGTTCATCACGGCTTGCACGTATCCATTTCCTTCCGCGCGCAGGGCATCCAGAATTCTCTGCTTCGAAATGACTCCCACCATATCGCTGCCGCGAACCACGGGAAAATCATCCTGCAGAGAGTGGACGGCCTTCTCGAGCGCGTCTTCCAAAGTATCGGCGGGCGAGAGGGTGGCGAAGTCGGTGAGCATGACCTCTTCGAGGCGGACGTTGTCGAGCACCGATTGGAATACGAGCGCGCGTTCCTCCAGTTGGGCAGCGGAGAAAACGATGACTCCGACCATGGTCAGCCAGCTGTCGCTGAACAGGCCCGCGAGCATCAGCACCATGGCGATGGCGTTGCTGATGGAGACGGCGCGGCGCGTGGCCGTGGAGGCGTCGAGCGTTCGCGACAGGAACGCGCGCAGGACGCGTCCGCCATCGAGCGGATATGCGGGCATGAGATTGAAAATCGCCAGATAAAGATTCGCCCACACCAGGCTCTTCGGCAGATTTGTGGCTTGCAGGAAAGGCCACTTCCAAAGCTCGATGCCGCGCGCAGAAACGGTTACAACCGCAGCTGTCAGGCACGCGAGCGCCAGGCTCACCAGCGGTCCGATCAGGGCCAGCCGAACCTCTCTCTGCCACACTAGAGCCGCCGGCTGTGGCTTCTCCGTACGGGGCTCTTCGTACAACGCGACTCCGGTAAGCGGCAACAAGATCACTGCTTTCGGGATCAGCCCGACGCGGCGGGCGGCAAACATGTGTGCGCACTCATGGGCCGCCACACACGCCAGAATAATGCCCACGATGATCAGATCGCGAGGTCCGGTGGCGTTGTCCTTGTGAGCGACGTAATCCGTCCAAACGATAAAAACAGGCAGAATGAAAAACGTGAGATGGATGCGGACATCAACGCCGAAGAGGCGTCCGATCGGAATGGACCAGCTTCGCATAAGCCTTCGCTACTTTTATTCTACATGGATGGATATAGTGAGTGCGGGACCCGAGAGTACGGAGCTATGCGAGTGATCGCGGGGAAATATCGGAGCCGGCCGCTGCGCTCGCTGCGCGGGATGGACGTGCGCCCCACCTCGGACCGGTTGCGGGAGACGTTATTCAACGTGCTGACCGCGGGGAACCCGGCGGCGCTCGAGGGCAGCGTGTGGCTCGATCTGTTCGCGGGAACGGGAGCCGTGGGAATCGAGGCGCTAAGCCGGGGCGCCAAGGAAGTCTATTTTGTTGAGCACTCGGCGGCAGCGGCGGATGCGATCCGCGAAAATCTGGAGAGTCTGGGTATCGGCCAAGGCTTCAAGATCCTGCAGGAAGAACTGCCACGCGCGTTTTGGCGGATGGAGCGCCAGCATGTGGCGGCCGACGTGGTGTTCATCGATCCTCCGTATCGCATGCAGGATGCTTATATAAAGACGCTGCGGGCGTTGGCCGATTCGTCGCTGGTATGGGCGATGTCGGTGGTGATTGCCGAGCATGAAAAGAGATTCGATCCGGGCGAGGAATTTGGTGCGCTGCGCAGGTTCCGTCACCTGGCCCAAGGCAGTGCGGCGCTAAGCTTTTACCGCATGGGAAGCGCGGGGGATCTGCGGGTGTAAGAGTCGTCCATGCCCACAGAGAACACGGAGGAGGCTCGGGGCGAAGGCTTTTGTGCTCCGAGTGGTCAGCACACTACATAATCAAGTCGTTGGTGCGGCGAACGATGGGATGCTGCATCTCCTCCAGATCGTTCTTCACCATGTTCAGACCGTAGACGCACTCCTCGAAATTCTTGGACAGGCTGGCAAATAGGGGCGCGACCTTGGCGTATTCGAAGTGCTCGAACTTGGAGACGATGTAGTAGCTCTCTTTGCCGGCCTTGACCCATTCAACAAAATTTTCCAGGCGCTGGCGGCGCAGCCGGAAGTGGTTGATGCTTTCAGGGAACATGCCCGCCAGAAACAAGGTGTAGTCGCCGATGTGTTTGCGCACCTGGCGCTCGCGGTCGAACGAAGGCGCGGGGCCGTAGACCGGATCCGATTCCAGCAGCATCTCGCCGACATCGGACAGCGGACGATTGGACGCGTCGTGAACCTTGAAGAGTTGATCCGCTTCGCAGAACTCCGCCAGCAGGTGCGAAACGTAAGCGACGATCTGCGGATCACGTATGCCAATCTCGTGAGCGTAGTGCCTTCCCACCAGGTCTTGAAACAACTCCTGCAGCGGATGCGATTCCGGAATCATTGTGAGCCCCCTGAACTCCGCATGGCGCACGGAGTTTCAGCCACCTGCGAGTGTTGATACCTTACTTTGATGTTGAAACGCAAGTGACTTTTGTTTATCGGCACGATTCGTTTTTCCAATCAGTTGGAAGATGTGGCATGGGCATGACGTTGTGCACCGAATCCGTTAGGGAGCGGGCGCATTTTGCTGTAGTTTGCTGGCAGTCGAAGATGGCGGCTGCCAATTTGGGCCGGTTCGTCGCTTCAACTTGTAGAATGAGCGGCCAAGGAGGATTCAAATGGAGCGGCAGAATATTTCGAGCGGTACGGCATGGGAGCCCATTGTCGGTTACTCTCGTGCGGTGAAAATGGGATCGAACGTACATATATCGGGGACAACCGCGACCGGGCCAGACGGGAAGATTGTCGGCGTGGGGGACGTTTACGCTCAGACGGTGCAGACGTTGAAGAACATCGAGAGCGCCTTGCAGAAGGCGGGCGCCGGTATGAAAGACGTGGTGCGCACTCGGATGTATGTGACGAACATCGCCGAGTGGGAGAAGGTCGGGAAGGCGCACGGAGAATTTTTCCGCGACATTCGTCCAGCCACGTCGATGGTTCAGGTGAGCGCGCTCATCTCTCCCGAAATTCTGGTGGAGATTGAGGCGGACGCAGTGGTGTCGTGAAGCGAAGGCGGAGATCAGGTCAACGGTTTCGACATCACCACGAAATGGCAGGGGACTTTTGGATTCAAGCCGGGAGTAAACGGCTCGGTGCCGGTTTCCACGTATCCATGGCGATGATAAAAAGTTGGCAGCTCCTTGCGGACGCTCACAATTCGTAAGTCCATGAAGCGGCTGCCTGCCTTCGCGCAGTACGCCTCGGCGGCGTTCATCAACTGGGAGCCCAGGCCAGCCTTCTGCAGTCGCGGATCCACCGCTAGCAACCCGAGATAGGTGCGATTGCCATCCCTTGGTTCGACGTAGACGCAGCCACGCACAGAGCCGTCTTCCGCAACCAGGAACGTTCCCTTCTGTAAGAGTGCCTGTACGGTCTCCAAGTCGATGCGATCGCGATCCAGGAGGAAGCCTTCCGCCTTGCGAAACGCGATGTTGATCACGGACACGATCGCTTCCGCATCTCGGACGTCCGCGATACGCAGCCGGAAACTCTCGCCATGCTCGGACTCGACGTTGTGCTCCATCATTGCCCCATCGCGAAGCAGGATATCGCTCTAAGGGTATAGAATCCATCCCGCTAAATCATCCTACGCAGTGACGAGAAGGCCATCCTGTAAATCTAGAAGGACGGCTTTGGGGAGATCGCATGAAGCACCTGTCTGTGATTTCGTGTCTGATGTTCACCGCTATGTTCACCGCGCTGGTGGGCGCGCAACAGGCTGCTCCACCGTCGGCGCAGGTCACAGTGATTCGCGCGGGCACGTTGATTGACGGTAAGTCTGATAAAGCGCGGCATGATCAAGTCATTGTGATTCGTGGCAACCGCATTGAGAGCGTCTCGGACGCGGCGAGCGCGAAGATCCCTGCCGGTGCCACGGTGATCGACCTGTCGAAAGCGACGGTGCTGCCGGGGCTGATCGATTCGCACACGCATATCTTTCTGCAGGGAGAGGATCCGGCACAGGGCGGGTACGATGCCAACATCCTGACGGCGCCCTTGGCGATGCGGGCGGCGCGAGCCACGGTGGCGGCGCGGCGGGCTCTGGAGCAGGGCTTCACCACACTGCGCGATGTGGAAACCGAGGGCGCGGGCTACGGGGATGTGGGAATCAAGCAGGCGATTGAGGGTGGTTATATTCCCGGGCCGCGGTTGCTCGTCTCTACGCGGGCGATCTCAACCACTGGGGGATACCCGCTGGAGGGATACGCGCCTGAACTGGAAATGCCGAAGGGCGCACAGATCGTCGATGGACCTGTAGAGGCGCGCAAGGCTGCGCGCGAACAACTCGACCACGGCGCCGACTGGATCAAGGTCTACATGACGCACCGCTCGTGGGTGGGAAAGAACGGGGAGCTGGTCTCGCAGCCGACTCTCACGGTTGAGGAGCTGCGGGCGATTGTGGATGAGACGCACGGCTGGGGCAAGAAGGTGGCCTGCCACGCGTACGGCGGGATTGGCTTGCAGCGTGCGCTCGACGGAGGTTGCGACTCGATCGAGCACGGGCTCGACATCACCGACGCACAGATCGCGCAGATGTTGAAGCAGGGCACGTGGTATGTCCCGACGCTGAGCGTCTATTACACGGACTGGGCTGCGGCCGATACGCCGGGCGGGCAGCGGGATCGCTTGCGGGCTTCGGCCCATGAAGTGTCGTTCAAGAAGGCGCTAAAGGCCGGAGTAAAGATCGTCTTCGGCACCGACATGGGCGGGATCCCGTGGACCGAGCCGATCGCGCAAGAATTCGCGCGCATGGTGGAATTCGGCATGCCGCCGATGGATGCCATTCAGAGCGCCACTTCGCGTGCGGCCGTAATGCTCGATATGGAAGGCAAGATCGGCGTGCTGGCTCCGGGTGCGTTTGCCGACATGGTCGCGGTCGGCGGCGACCCGCTGCACGATATCAAAGCGCTGGAAAGCGTCCAGTTTGTGATGAAGGACGGGCAGGTCTTTCGGGTGAAGTAGAGGGCGAAGGCAGAAATTCCGGGCTAGATGGGAGGTTTTGTTGCAAATTTCCTTGACAAGCGTTCCGCCGGGATCATAATGCGTCAATCCAGTTTGCGTTTGAATTCGGTTCCGGGCGATGGGACCGAAGGAGGTGTTGATGAGCGTGCTCGAGCTTTGTGACCGGGAGGTCGCCGCAGTGGGGATGGAAGCCACTGTCGCGGACGCAATCCATAAGATGCTGGATCATCACGTCGGAGCCGTCGCGGTTGTCGATAGCGAGTATCGGGTGGCGGGGATTTTTACCGAGCGCGATGTGCTGCGAAAAATGGCACTGAGCCATGTGGACCCGAGGACAACATCGGTGCGCGAACTGATGACCACGCCAGTCGAGATGGCCACGCGGGGCACGGGCGCAGGCGAGGCCCTCAGCATCATGCTGGAGCGGCACTTCCGCCATCTGCCGGTGGCCGATGACAACGGCAAACTGCTGGGCATACTTTCCATACGGAATCTGCTGGAGTGGCGCGTCGACGACTTGAGCCACGAACTCGATTCACTCGAGCAATACGTTTCCAACGACGGGCCCGGAGGCTAGCAATCAATTCGCCGGCCCCAATCCTGAAATGATGGTTCCCTCTTCCGCGTTGTCACGGACAATCGCTGGCGTGCGCATCGCCGCGTCGGTGTTCTTTCTCCTGTTCGGTGAGTACAAAGTGACCGGGCCGGGCTTTGCTCACGGCGGGTTTCAGACGTACCTGCAGGACTACATTGCGAATGGTGCGGTCAGCTTTTATCGACCAGTTTTGGCGGGAGTGGTTCTGCCCCATGCGGTGTTTTTCGGTTATGTGGTTGGAGTCGTCGAGCTGCTGATCGGTATTTCTCTGCTGATCGGGCTGTGGGTTCGTCCCGCGTGCGTTCTGGGTATTCTGTTTCTGATCAATATGCTTCTCGCCACATGGTGGGAACCAGGCCACGGAGTGCCGGTCTGGCGCTACTTCGGCAACGAACTTGAGCATCTGCCACTGTTGCTGCTGTTGATCATCTTCTTCGCGGCTGACGCCGGACGGGCCTGGGGTCTCGACGGATGGCGCGGGCAGGGTCGCGGGTAGCCCTTGTTATCAAACAAACAATCTGGGGAAAGGGAAAGCATGAGCATCAGGAAAATCGGTACCGCGGTGGTTGCCGCTGTGATGTTGTGTCTCGGGACGGTGGGCATGGCGCAAACGTCTGCGGCATGTAGCGGTTCACGCAGGACACTTGCTCGATGTGAAGACGGGCAAGTTGCTCCCGGACCAGACGCTGGTGATCGAGGATGGGCGGATCCTCAGCACGGGTGCCGCCGCGGAGGCGAAAATTCCGGCGGATGCAGTGCGCATCGATCTGCCAAATGCGACTGTCTTGCCGGGCTTGATTGACGCGCACACGCACCTGACCATGGAGCCCAGGTTCGGCTACGACCGGCTGGCAATCTCTGTGCCGCGAGAAGCGCTGATCGGCGCCAAGAATGCGCGGACCACGTTGCTGGCGGGATTCACGACGGTTCGCAACGTAGGCGCCAGGGGCTTCAGTGATGTCGCGCTGCGCGATGCCATCAACGCCGGCGACGTACCCGGGCCGAGGATGCTGGTCAGCGGGCCGGCTTTGAGCATTACGGGCGGACATTGCGACAACAATATGCTCCCGTCGGAATATCACGCGGTCGGGGATGGCGTTGCGGACGGTATTGCGGCCGTGCAACACAAGGTTCGCGAGAACATCAAGTATGGAGCCGATCTGATTAAGGTGTGCGCGACCGGCGGCGTGCTCTCTTTGGGGGACAATCCGCAGGCCTCGCAATACACATTGGAAGAGATGAAAGCGATTGTGGCCGACGCGCACCGGCTCGGCCGCAAGGTCGCGGCACACGCGCATGGGGCCGAGGGCATTCGCTGGGCGGCGGAGGCTGGTGTCGACTCCATTGAGCACGGGTCTTACATCGACGATGCCGGCATTGCGGCGATGAAGGAGCACGGCACTTATCTGGTGCCGACGCTCTACCTGGGCGACTGGATGCTGGACAACGCAGGACTGACTCGCCTGCCTCCTCCACTGCTGGCCAAGGCGAAGGACGTAATCCCGGCGGCCCGCAAGAACATTGCGCACGCATTTGCCGGCGGAGTGAAGGTTGCGCTGGGCACCGACGCCGCCGTGTATCCGCATGGCATGAATGGCCACGAATTCGGTGTGATGGTGAAGCTAGGGCTGACGCCGTTGCAGGCCATTCAAGCAGGGACGATCAATGCCGCGGATTTACTGGGATGGTCGGGCAAAGTTGGCAGCCTGGAACCGGGAGCGTGGGCCGACATCGTTGCGGTGGATGGGGACCCGGTGAAAGACGTCACAACGCTGGAGCGCGTGAAGTTTGTGATGAAGGGTGGCGAGGTCGTGAAGAACGAGTACGGGAAGTAAGAAGCACAGTACGTCCACCCGCGACTTAAGGAGGGTTGAATGGCATGGTTCTGGCCGACAATCGAGGATGAAAGCTCCGCCGAAGCAGCGACTAAGTCGGCGGTTGGAGTGAGCGGTTTCATTGCCGCGGTTACTGCGTTGCTTTCAATTCTGAGCGTTGTCTACCACAAGTCGATTGGCGGCGTCGACGGGTGGGGTCTAATCGACGCACTGATATTCCTGGTGATTGCCTGGCGCATCCACAAAATGTCCCGCGCTTGGGCAATTGTCGGCATCGTGATGTACCTGTTCGAGGTTGGGTACAAACTGGTGACGAGTCCGAGCGGGGCGCTTGGCGTGCTCACAATCATTTTCATTCTTTCGTATATCGGTGCGATCCGTGGGGCGTTTGCATATCACAAATATCGTCAAGAGGGCATGACAGTGCAGTCGCCAGCCGCACCACTGGGCTGATACGTGCTGTTACGGCCGCCGCGCTTTCTCAGTGACCCAGTCCGTCCAGTAGGATGACGCTCCACTTGCGAGCAGCGGGGCTTTGCCTTCTACCGCATCCACGAAATTCTCCAGCATGGGATAGTGCAGGTTGGCGTGAGGGGGGAGATTCTCGCGAGCGTCGGGATATACGAGATCGGGTCCATTCAGCGGAGATAGTTCCATCTCACCGTCGGTGCCACGGATGCGGCATTCGTCGCGCACCACTTTCGAATGCCAGCGGACGTCGACGATGGCGCGAACTCCGCCGGGGTACTCGATCAAAACGGTGGCGTTGTCTTCCACCGCGTAGTGATGCACCACGTTCGAGAGTTGGCCCGTGACGCGCAGCGGCTGGCCAAAAAGAAAATTCAGAACGTCGATGCGGTGCGAGGCGACGTCGAAGAGCGGGCCGCCTCCGGCTTTCGCGGGATCGACCAGCCAGCTGCGGCTGCCCTGACCGTCAAACCACATGTGGTTCGTGACTTCAGCCACAACGGGCTTGCCGATCACGCCGGCAGCGAGCAATTGCTTCGCGCGCTGCACCTTGGGGTATGAGCGGCGATAGTAGGCCACGCCGAAGGTCTTGCCGCTCTCTTCGGCAGCTTGAACCATGGAGCGGGCCTCGGCCTCGTTCATGGCCATAGGCTTTTCGCAGAGTACGTGCTTGCCTGCGCGGAGGGATTGAATCGTCTGCGGCGCGTGCAGAAAGACCGGCGTGCCGACGTAGACTGCGTGAACTTCGGGATCAGCGAGAGCTTCGTCGAGAGTTCCCCAGACGCGCACGCCATAAGGAATAGCCTTTGCGGGATCGCGCGTGACAACGCCGTACAGGCGGCTGCGAGGCTCGGCCTGGATCGCGGGGATCACGCGTCGCGTCGCGATATCGCCGATGCCGATGACGATCCAGTTGTGGCGGTCAGGTTTCAAGGTTTCAAAGTTGCAAGGTTTCGTGGCGTCGAATCACGGCCGGTTGGAAACTTGCAACTTTGAAACCCTGAAACTTTGAAACCTGGGCTGCAAAAACCCGTGTTCCAGAAAACCAAAGGCCGGCTTGACGCCGGCCTCTGCATGATCTCACGCAACAACTACTTCTTGGGTGCGATCGCGTCCTTGGCAGCTTTGGCGACGCGGAACTTCACGACGGTCTTCGCCTTGATCTGGATGGGTTCGCCGGTCTGCGGGTTGCGTCCCACGCGAGCCTTGCGGTGCGCCTTTACCAGACGGCCGAGGCCGGGCACCACGAAAATGCCGTTCTTCTTGGTTTCTTTGATAGCGGTGTCGGCCAGTTGCTCCAGAAACGCCGCCGCGGTCTTGTTGGGAAGCTCGGTCTTCTCGGCGAGATGCCGAATGAGCTGTGTCTTGGTCAAACCTGCAGCCATGTAGTTCCTCCTCAGAAAAATCGGTTTAATACCAGCGGGGCCTATCTTATACCCGCGGGCCTGTGGAAAACACCATATTTTACAAGGGTTTTCTAATTTACCAATGCGGAAGAGGCCATTTCTACAGGGCTTTCTGCGTCTCTGGATGCTGACACGGGCGTGGTATGCGTACCATCGTGGTAACCTGCGAAGAGTTCATCCTGATCAGAGGAGTCCGCGATTGAGTTGTGCGATCTGTGAAATCCGCAAGGAGAGACGCTTTTGCCCCGCTGTTCACGGGCGTATTTGCCCGCAGTGCTGCGGCGAGCAGCGCGAAGTGACGCTGGATTGTCCCAGTGATTGTGCTTATCTGATTCAAGCGTACGAGCATGAGAAGCCGCGCTCAGTGGAGCGGGACCAGATTGACCCGGCCGGATTGTTTCTGCAGGTCGAGCTTTCCGACCAGTTCATGTATGAGAAGGAACATCTGCTCATGGGGCTGACCTACGCGTTGGCCAAAGCGGCGCGAGCCGACCGGAGCCTGCACGATCTCGATCTGATTGCCGCTCTTTCGATGTTGTCGACAAGCTATGAGCGCCGGGTGAACTCAGGACTGCACTACGAGCAGCCGCTGACCAGCGAGTCGCAGCGCAGGGTTGCGTCCGAGGTTGAAACGATGGTCAAGGAGTACCGTGAGGCGGAGCAAAAACATACCGGATCCTCGAGCCTGCGGGATTCCGATGTGCTGAAGGCCCTGGTCTTTCTGGTGCGACTGGCGAACGGGCGGACATCGGGGCGTCCCAAGTCGCGGGCCTTTGTCCAATTTCTGTTTGCTCAGTTTCCGGAGAAGGAATCGGCGGTGGTTACGCCCGCGGAAGCTGGGAGCCGGATCATCCTGCCGTAAGAGTCTTTGCCACGGATTTTCACGGATCTCCACGGATTCTTCTGCTTGCTCTTCTTTCTGCTCGATCCGTGACAATCCGTGGGATCCGTGGCTAGTTGTTTTGATATCGCCGCACTGTTTGGCCTGCCGGCAACGCGTCGAGCAGTTCCTGGATTGTTCTTTTCCGCACTGGGTGTTGGGCCTCGGGCGCGATTTCTGCAAGGGGCTGCAGCACGAAGCGGCGAGTCTGCATCGCGGGATGGGGAATGGTCAACGCGGGCGAATCGAGGATGGCATCGTCGAAAAGCAGAATGTCGATGTCTATGATGCGCGGGCCCTTTCTCTGCGTGCGCTTCCGGCCCATCTGTTGCTCGATGCCGAGAATGGCTGCCATCAGTTCCTCGGGAGGCATCGCCGTTTCGAGAGCGACCGCACAGTTTAAGAACCACTCCTGATCGGTGACGTCGACTGGTTCGGTCTCGTAGAGTGAAGACACCGAAACGATATGGCCGTTCGACTTCAGGTGAGTGATGGCTTCGCGCAAGTGCGCTTCGCGATCTCCGAGGTTGGATCCGAGCGAAAGATAAACAAGGTGCGGCATGCGCGTGCAGTTCAGTTGTACGCCGCAGAATTCCGGAGTGCAATTTGCGCCATGAAAAAGCTCCTGCTCATCCCTGCGGCACCTGCGCCAGGTTTACCACGCTCCATATAACGTACGCGGCCATCATGCCCACAATGCACGCCATCACCAACGGACGATAACTCGTCTCCAGCAGGTCAGCCAGCACTCCTGAGACAAAGATGAACAGGAACGGAACGGCTGCCAGCAAAAATCCAGCGCCCGCGACATGCGGATGCGCCATCCCCAAGCCCGAGGAACAGTATCGCGATCAGCAGCGGTGCCGTGTTGCCAAAGTAGCGCGTGCGCGGCCATACGGCGTACGTCACCAACGCGACGGGAAGCCCCAACGCCAGCGCGGGACACGCGCGACCAATCCGCACCGCGACTTGCTTGTAGACACCAAGCACGGTGAAACCTCGCCAGGTCGCTCCCCAGAATTCGGCGTGGCGCATACTCTCGGCAAACGCGTGTGCATGAAAGAAGTACGCGGCGAACAGCAGAGCAAATCCCACCACGCACGCTGCGATCCAGATGACCAGTCCGGCTTGCCTTCGCACCGGAGCGACATAGAGCAGAAATCCCAAGGCCATGGGAACCAGCACGATCAGCGAGAACTGGGATCCCACGGCGATTGCGAGTGAAATGCCCAGCAACAGGATGCGCCGCCAGTTCCACAGCACGACTTCGCGCGGGGCGTAGAGCGTATGCGCGACGGCAATGGCAGTGAAGATCGTCCCAAACGCTCCCCAGGCCGCAACGATCTCCGGTTCGGTGTGCCAGACGGCGCTTGCCTGAATGAGAGAAGGCGAGAAACAGTAGAAGGTGAGTGCAATAAACCCGCCCGTGTTCCCGCACAGCCGCCGCGCCACATACCACAGCGATGCGCCCAAGAAAGAGTCCACAGGCAAGAAACGGAATGCGCGGTAGCCAGCGCCAGTATGCCGCGGAATCGCCCGCGAAGTCCCGCGGCCAAGCCAGCAGCGGCGCGGCCGAAACAACGTACAACAGCGGAGAATGTTCGGTATCGAAGCCGCTGTCGTCGGCGCGGAACGGGTCTCGCTCGGTCACAGCCGCGTCAAGCAGCGGAGCAGCGGCAGTCCCGTGTCCATGCCACTGTTTCCACCCTTCACCGATGCGGACCGCTTCCTGGCCCTCAGGATCGTGCGCCGTACGCAACTCGGCGCGCGCCAGCCAAACGGCTTGCGCCAGAAAACAAAGCAGCAGCAGTCCCGCGAGAAACTGGGGACGTCCGAAGCGCTCGCGTGTGAAATATGGACGCATAAGGTCGAGCCGAGTGTTTTACCATGTCGGAGGCGGTTTGGGGAAAGTTCCGCGATGAGCGAGCTCGAAGTCAAAACGAACACCGGTCCGCCGGCCGCTCCAGCGACTTCGCCGTCAGGGCCTGAGTTTGCCGTGGTGCACCAACCCTCGTACGCTCGCACACTGTTCCTGGGCCCGGAAGGACTGCGCGCAGGCTGGGGGATCACGTTCTATTTGGCCATGTTCCTGCCGCTGCAGAAACTGGCTGTGGAATTAGCATGGTCGCGGGATCTCGGCGACAGCGGCTTGTGGTCCATGATGTTGGAGGAGTTTTACACTCTGGTCGCGGCTGTGATTCCTGCATTGGTACTGATGGGAGTTGAGCGCCGTCCGTGGAGAGCATATGGGCTGCCGGGAAAGCAAGCCTTCGGCCGCTTGTTCTGGATCGGCACATTGTGGGGATTTGCCGGAATCAGCCTGCTCATGTGCTTGCTCTACGGACTGCATGCGTTCTCGTTCGGGCATCTCGTGCTGCATGGCGTTCGCCTGGCGAGATTCGCGGTCTTCTGGACGGTGATGTTTCTGCTCGTCGGACTGTTCGAGGAGTTCCTCCTGCGCGGCTACACGCAATTCACGCTGGCGCGCGGGGTCGGTTTCTGGCCTGCGGCGTTGGTCCTGTCGTGCGCCTTTGGACTCATTCACCTGCGAAACGGTGGTGAGCAATGGCGAGGCCTCCTGGCCGCGGCGTTCATCGGCTTGTTCTTCTGTCTCACCCTGCGTCGCACAGGCACTCTTTGGTTTGCCGTGGGCTTTCACGCCGCTTGGGATTGGGGCGAGACCTTCTTCTATTCCGTCCCCGACAGCGGATCGGTTTGGCCCGGTCATCTGCTGAGTTCGTCACACCGCGGTCCGGACTGGCTCAGCGGAGGCTCGGTCGGACCTGAAGGCAGCGTTCTATGCTTCGCGGTGATTGCGGTGGTCTGGATTGCGTTCGACCAGTTCTATCCGAGGCCGGCAATTCGCGGTGATGACGCACCAGCGCCACTGCCGGCAAAAACAGGTTCCTCGTCGCTGCGCTTCTCGGAATGACAAGCCACGAAGAGGGTCGTTCCGGTTTGGGAGCGCCGCTCCAAAAACCGTTGCGGTGCAAATCTACTCCTTCTCACACCCCCTATACTGACTGCATGACCCCCGAAGCCGACCTGCTAACTCCGTTGCGTCGCTACTGGGGATACAGTTCGTTCCGGCCCTTGCAGGAACGCATCGTGCGCAGCCTGCTCGCGGGACACGACACCTGCGTCGTGATGCCTACCGGAGGAGGCAAGTCTCTTTGCTACCAGTTACCCGCAGTCGTGTCGGACTGCACGACGGTGGTCATCTCTCCGCTGATCGCACTCATGCAGGATCAAGCTGCGCAACTGGCGCAGATGGGGATTCCTGCCGCCGTTCTCAACAGCTCTGTCAGCAACGAAGAGCAAAGTCGCGTGATGCGGCAGGCGCGAGACGGCACGTTCCGTTTGCTGTATCTTTCGCCAGAGCGGTTGCAGCGCGCGGACACGCTCGGTTGGCTGCAGCAGGTGCCGATTTCATTCTTCGCCATCGACGAGGCGCACTGCATTTCCGAGTGGGGGCATGAGTTCCGTCCCGAGTACCGGCAGTTGAGCAGCTTGCGCGGGAAGTTCCCGGATCGTCCCATTGCAGCGTTTACGGCGAGCGCGACCCGCCACGTGCGGCACGACATTCTCGCGCAACTTCAGTTGCGCAATCCTGACAAGTACATTGCCAGTTTCCATCGCCCAAACCTGCGCTATCTGGTGCGCCAGTGTGACAGTGCAGAACACACCGCGCTGCTGGTGACAGCGTTGCGCCACTACAACGAAGGCAACGTGATCGTCTACTCGCCCACGATTAGCAAGGTGGAAGAGACCGTCGACTTTCTGGAAGATCAGGGAATCGCCGCAGTTGGTTATCACGCGAAGATGGACAGTGCCGACCGCCGCCGCAATCAGGAGCGCTGGATGTCGGACGAAGTGCGTGTGCTGGTGGGTACCATCGCCTTTGGGCTCGGGATTAACAAAGCGACCGTGCGTGCCGTCATCCATCAGGCGTTGCCCAAGTCGGTGGAGCAGTTTTACCAGGAGGCAGGCCGCGCGGGCCGCGATGGCAACTCCGCCGACTGTATTCTGCTGTGGCGCAAGCAAGACGCGGGCCTACTGGGATACTTTGCCAATCAGATTCTGGATAAGGCGGAGCGGGACCGTGCATGGGATCGGTACCACACGATCCGGGCGTTTGCGGAGTCGGGGAAATGCCGTCATCGCCAGATCTGCACGCACTTTGGCGAGACGCCGAAGTGGACGTCGTGTGGAGGCTGCGATGTCTGCGGTGCCGCGCCCCCATGGTTGACCGAGCCCATGACGCCCGCAGTCGTGCGCCGCGCGGTTTCGAGCGCGGGAGTTAGTGCAGTGAGCCCGGTGGCTGATGCGGATCAGGGACTGCGCGACTTTCTGCGCGAGTGGCGCCGGACGACCGCCAAAGAAAAGGGAACGCCGGCCTACGTGGTGCTGCACGACACTTCGCTGGATGAAATTTGCCGCTCGAAGCCGAACTCAGTTGCGGAATTATTGAACATCACGGGGATCGGCGAGCGAAAGGCGGATCTGTACGGGCAAGGAATTCTCTCCGCGCTGCGACAGTATCGCGAGGGCGCGCGCGCTTCGGTGCCTCTGGCAATGAAGACGGCTCCAGCGCTGGAAACCCTGCAACTCCTCTCGGAGGGCAAAACCTTCGCCGAGATCGCCCAGATCCGCGGGCGTCAGATCTCGACGGTGGTGAACGCGGTCGCCAATCTGGTAGAAAAAGGCGAGCTGGAATTTCGTCCAGAATGGATCGACCGCAACAAGCTGGCCGTGATCGAGGCTGCTTGCGCGAAGATGGGTCTGGACAACCTGGAACGCCTGAAGCCGCTGAAGGAAGCCTTGCCGCCAGAAATCACCTATGACGAAATACGCCTGGTCTTGGCTTGCCTCCGCCGGAAAAAGAGCCAGAATCGGGCTGAAATTCCTGCCTAGCAGTGACTCAGATCAGACGTATAATCTCACGGGAAATGGGTATTTGCGGCCGTGGGCGAAGGCGATTCCGATATCGTGCAGATGGACGGCCTCTTGAAGTAGTTGCGTGAGTTCCCCGCAATAGTTGCGTGCAGGGTGTACAATTTCTTGGGTTCTATGTCCCATCCAATCTTCATCATGAAACGTAAGTAGATTCCGCCAATTCTTGGCATCGCTCGTGACGCTTCCGTGCGGTGAAGCACGTTTGTACGTTCGGTAACGTACGTTGCTTTTCGAAGGGAGCACTCATGCGAATTCTTTTATACAACCCCGACAATGGTGTAACTCGCAATTTCATGCCGCACCTGTGGATGTTTCTGTTGCAGTCGCTGACTCCACCGGGACATGAGGTGCTGCTGATTGACGGCAACGCCAAGCCCATGGACGAGGCGCAGATTGCACAGTATGTTCGCGACGAGAAGATCGATTTAGTCGGCATCGGCGCGATGACGCGCATGATCGCGAAGGCCTACCGCATCGCCGACGCGATTCGGGCCACCGGCGTGAAAGTTGTGATGGGCGGACCCCACGTGACCGAATTGGCCGATGAAGCCCTGGGGCGCGATGGCGGACCGCGTCATGCCGACGCCGTGGCTCTGGGGGAGGCCGACGATACCTGGCCGCAGATTGTGAACGATGCTGTGCGCGGCGAACTCAAGGAAATCTATACGCCAGTCGATGAGGCTGGCAAAGAACGCAAGCCCTCATTAAAGCAGTATCCCGTGATTCCGTGGCAGTCGATCGATCTTGAGCAATTCAACCTGGTGCCCAAGGCCGCGAAGGCAATGCTGCAGAAAGTTGGCGAAGGCTGGGGGACGTTTCGCATCATCCCCGTTGAGTCGGGGAGAGGCTGTCCCTATGGCTGTGAGTTCTGCACGGTGACCGGATTCTTCGGCGACTCGATACGTTTCCGCACCAACGAGAGCGTCGTCAACGAACTGCTGCTGCTGAAAGCGCGCGCGCGCAAAGAAAAAGGGCAGATGGCGGTGTTCTTCATCGACGACAATTTTGCCATCAACGTGAAGCGCACCAAGTCGCTGCTGCGCGACATTATTGCCGCCGGGGCGCAGGTGCATTGGGTGGCGCAGATCAGCGCCAACTTGTTGCGGGACGAGGAACTAATCGACCTGATCGCGGCTTCGGGAGGCAAGTGGGTGTTCATCGGCATGGAGTCGATCGATCCGGCGAACCTGAAAGATGTGAACAAAGGATTCAACAAGCCCGGGGAATACGCGGAAGTGCTGGAGCGGCTGGCGAAGCGCAACGTGTACGCGATTACGTCGTTTATTTTTGGCATGGACAATGACACCACTGGGGTGGCGGAGCGTACACTCTCGCAGGTGCGAACATGGCCGCCCGGATTGCCCATTTTTGGGCTGCTGACGCCGTTGCCGGCGACGCCGCTTTACAAGCGGCTGGAAGCTGCGGGGCGGCTGACGCGCGTGAAGCACTGGCAGGAGTTCATCCCGTTTGCGATGGCGCACACGCCGCTCAAGATGAGCATCGAAGAGGCGCACGCCGAAGTAAAATATGGATGGGCGCACGCCTACAGTCCAGAAGCGCTGGCGCAGGCTGTCGATTCGCTGGACGACCAGCCGCTGGGCTATCGCATCAATATTTTCCTGGCGCGGATCTGTTTCCGCGGGATCTATTTCCCCATGCTGGGGAAACTGGCGTGGTTGAAAGTGGTGGCGGAGAACCGGCACACCATTTTCAAGCTGGTGGTCGAAGCTGTGTTCGGGCGCAAGGAGAGGCCGCGGGTTCCCGCGGGTGAGGTTGTGTTTGAGAAGGCTGGGGTGCCGGAATCACAGGTCAGCGCGTAGGATTCACGGCTCTAGAACAAGACGAAAGAATAAGGCCATCAACCTTTCGGTTGATGGCCTTTTTGATTCGAGCGACGCGCCGATTGTGCATGGAAGGTTGCGTGTTTGGCGCGCCGGGACGTAGCAAACTACGTCTCTACGAGGCGCTTTGCGGCATCGCGGCCGGAACGGACGCAGTCGGGCACACCGATGCCGCGGTACGCGTTGCCCGCGAGAGCAAGCCCGGGCAACTGCTGGCGCAGGCGTTCCATGCGGTCGAGGCGCTCGAGATGTCCGACGCCGTATTGCGCCATGGCCGATTTCCATTTGTAGACCCGGGCGAAAAGCGGATCGGCGCGCAGGCCATTCATTTGTGGACCCAGGATCTGCTGCAGTTCGTTGCGCACGATTCCGATGATCTGGTCGTCGTTGAGGGGCCAGACGTCTTCCGCATTGTTTCCCGCGAAAAAGCAACGGAGCAGGGCCCGGTCTTCCGGAGCCCGGTGCGGAAATTTGTTGTGCACGAACGTTGCGGCTAGCAGCTTTTTCCCTTCACTGCGGGGCACAAGGAATCCGAAACCGGGTGGAAGCGACTGGCGAACATTGCGATCGTATCCCAGAGCCACGGTGATGGAAGAGCTGTACTGAATGGCGGCGAGTTCGGCGGAAAGCTCGAGGACTGACGATTCGAAGAACTTGAGCTGCCGCGGGCGCGGGAAGCGCAATGATGACGGAGTCGAATTCGTCGGATTGCATGCCCGCGGAGACAACCCAGCTGCCGGCTTCGCGTTGCAGGGCTTGCACAGGAGCATTGGTGAGCAAAGCGGTTGGCGTAAGTCGTGAGACTACGGTCTCGGCCAGGTGCTGCATTCCATTTTTTAACGAAGTGAAAAGAGGCGGCGCGGGCTTGCGCGGCCCGGTGGGCGTCTTCTTTCGCGCGGCGAGCATGGCGCGGCCGAGACTGCCGTGCGTGCGTTCCATTTCCGCAAATCGCGGGAGAACGGCGCGGACGCTGAGGTTGGCGGCCTCTCCGCCGTAGACGCCGGAGAGCAGCGGATCGGCGAGGCGGTCAACCATCTCGGACCCGTAGTGGCGCTCCACGAAGGCCGCGACGGACTCGTCGTGATCCACGGCGCGCGGCGGATGGAACAACTCTTGCGTCATCCGCAGCTTTGTCTTCCATGAAAACAGCGGCGAGAGCCCCGTGGGCAGGATCTTGGTGGGGACCATGAACATCAGGCCGTCGGGCATGACGACGAGGCGTCCTTTGGTCAGAATATAAGTCTTGCGGTCGGCGTCGTTGGAACCGATGAGTTGATCACCCAGGCCCAATGCGCGGCTGAGGTCGGCAGCCCACGGTTTTTCGCTGATGAAAGAGTCAGGGCCGGCCTCGACGACACATCCGTCGATGGATTCGGTGCGGAGGACGCCGCCGAGATGCGTGGACGCTTCGTAGAGAACGTAGTCGACATCGACGCCAGCGCGGCGTTGTTCTTCGAGCTCAAAGGCGGCGGAGAGGCCGGAGATGCCTCCGCCGATGATGGCGATGCGGGTCATGAGCCAGGGCTTCCGGCTTTCGGCTTTCGGCTTCCGGAAACCGGGGCGGAATACTCCTGCACTAATCGCGCCAGATTCTTCACATTGTCGACCGGCGTTTCAGGCAGGATGCCGTGGCCGAGATTGAAGATGTGGCCGGGGCGTCCGGCGGCGCGGCGGAGGATGTCCTCCGCACGCGGCTTCAATTCCTTCCAGTCGGCGAAGAGCAGTACCGGGTCTAGATTGCCCTGCACGGCGCATTTGTGATCGAGGCGAGCCCAGCCTTCGTCGAGCGGAATGCGCCAGTCGAGCCCGATGACGTCGGCTCCGGTCTCCTTCATCGCAGGAAGCAGCGTCGCGCTGTCGGTGCCGAAATAAATGATGGGCACTCCGGTTTTCTGCAACTGCTTTACCATGCCGGTGACGTGGGGCAGCACGTAGCGGCGATAGTCTTCCACGCTGAGGCATCCGACCCAACTGTCGAAGATCTGGATGACGTCGGCTCCGGCGCGTACCTGATCGGCGGAGTAGGCGGCGGTCACTGTGACCAGCTTGCGCATCAGCGCGTCCCAGTCAGAGGGAGAGTTGTACATCATCTTCTTGGCGTGGATGTAGTTGCGCGAACCTCCGCCTTCGATCATGTAGCTGGCGAGGGTAAAGGGAGCGCCACAGAATCCGATCACGGGCAGACGGTCGCCGAAATGCTTTGCGACCAGAGCTACGGCTTCGGACACATAGCCCAGTTCGGAGGCGCGGTCGGTGCGCAGGTTTGCGATGTCCTCTTTGCTGCGGACCGGCCTCTCAATGACCGGGCCTTCTCCCGCCGAAAAATGAAAGGGCAGGCCCATGACTTCGAGAGGCAGCAGAAGGTCAGCGAAGATGATGGCGGCGTCGATGCCGAGGATTTCCGCGGCCGTGATGGTGACTTCGGCGGCGAGCGCGGGCTTCTTGCAGATCTCCAGAAGCGAGTGCTGCTTGCGGACCGCGCGATACTCGGGCATGTAGCGTCCCGCCTGGCGCATGAACCAGACGGGAGTGCGATCGACCGGTTGAGACTTGCAGGCGCGAACGAAGCGGGAATTAGGGGCAGACATGAATTCTTGAATGTAGCACCTTTTCGGGGCCGGCGCTGTGATCGCGGGCCGCAAGGCGGCTTCACCACGGAGGACGCAGAGGAAAACCATTGGCTTGTAGAATCACAGCATGATTGGCAAGGCTTTTGGCCTGCTCGGCATGGTCGGTCTGGTGATCGGCTTCGGAGGCGCTGCTCTTCAAAAGCCGGCGGGGCCTGCCGCACCCACCTTCTATAAACATGTGCTGCCCATCCTGCAGGATCACTGTCAGAGTTGCCATCGTCCTGGCGAAGTTGCGCCGATGCCGCTGGTCACGTACGAGCAGACGCAGCCGTGGGCGAAAGCGATCGCGCATGCCGTCGAAATGAAGATGATGCCGCCGTGGTTTGCCGATCCTCGCTACGGACATTTTTCCAACGATGTTGCTTTGACTCCGCAGCAGATCGCGACGCTGATTGCGTGGGCGGAGGCTGGTGCCCCTGCGGGGGATTCGCACGACGCGCCTGCACCGCGGAAGTGGGCGGAAGGATGGAACATTTCGCAGCCTGATCTGGTGGTGAAAATGCCCATGGCTGTGCAGATTCCCGCGCACGGTGAGGTTGAGTACACCTACGAAATTGTGCCCACGCACTTTGCGCAGGACCGATGGGTCCAGATGTCGGAGTTCCGGCCGGGTAGCCCCGCGCATGTGCATCATGCGGTCGTATATATTCGCCCGCCGGGAGTCGCAGTGGTTGCGGCACGCGCCGGTGGGTGAGCCGTTTACGGCTTCGACGTTGAACGATCCTCTGGAACGGCGCGAGGCGCACGAGACCACGAGCGATCTGCTGCTCGTGTATGCACCGGGAAGTTCGCCGGATGAGTGGCCGGACGGGATGGCGAAGTTTGTTCCGGCGGGCTCGGACCTTGTGTTTCAGATGCACTACACCACCAACGGCACTGCGGATCAGGATCAGACCAGCATCGGGCTTGTGTTTGCGAAGGCGCCGCCTAAGCAGAGGGTGATCACGCTGCAGTTGAACAATCATGCGCTCATCATTCCGCCGGGTGCGGACAACTTTCGCGTGGAAGTGCAGGGGACGTTGCCCAACGATGCAACGCTGTTGAGCCTTTTCCCGCACATGCATCTGCGCGGGAAACGGTTTGAATACGACATCGTGCACGATGACGGCAGCGTAGAAGTCTTGTTGCGGGTCAACTATCACTTTCACTGGCAGTTGAGCTACCGTCTGGCCGAGCCGCGGCCGCTAAAGGCGGGTACGCGCCTGCGGGCGATTGCGTGGTACGACAATTCGAAGAACAATCCGCACAATCCCGATCCGACGAAGACGGTGACGTGGGGCGATCAGACTTCCGACGAAATGATGGTGGGCTTCTTCGACGTTGCGGTGGCTGCGGGGATGGATAAGTGGAAATTCTTCGTGCGGCCCGGGAAAGAAGGCTCGGGGCAGCGGAAATAGGTATCTAAGTCCGAATGACATACCAAGCTTGCCCTGAGCGCCGTTCTTACCAAAGTGCATCGCATAACCTTGGTTACTGTTTTCGATGTCTTTCTCTGAGCTATAACAGACTGAACTCATCAATTCAGTCCCACTTATCCCCGTGAGGTCCCATGGAAGGCGCGCCAGTCGCTGCAGTGTTGGCCTTTGATTTTCTCCTGTTAATAGTTGTCCTCTTTGGTGGCAAGACGAAGGGCAGCCGAGCGCAGTCCGCCCTGATCGCAGCGCTGTTCTTCTGCTCCGGTTTCCCGGCGCTGATCTACCAGATCGTGTGGCAACGAGTGTTGTTTGCCATTTATGGCGTAAATGTTCAATCGGTCGCGGTGGTGGTTAGTGCTTTCATGCTTGGTCTGGGAATCGGCAGCCTTGTCGGCGGGCGCCTGTCCGAAAGATTTCCTGATCGCGGCATCTCGATTTTCGGTATCTGTGAATTGGCCGTCGCCGGGTTTGGGCTGATCTCGTTGCGGCTGTTCCACTGGGCCTCGGGATTCACGGCTGGAACGAGCCTCGGCTACATCATCCTTTTCAGCTTTCTCCTTCTCATTGTACCCACGATGCTGATGGGGGCGACGTTGCCTCTGCTGGTCGAGCAACTCGTGCGAAGTTCGCGCAGCGTGGGGTATTCCGTTGCGACCCTCTACTTCGTAAACACGCTTGGATCGGCAGTGGCGTGTTACGTCTGCGCTCAAGTGCTTCTTCGAGACTTCGGGCAGTCGGGATCAGTGACGCTGGCAGCGTGTTTGAACACCGCGGTGGGAGCGACAGCATTTCTTTACGGACGCAGTCAGCGACGCGAGCCGGACCAGCCAGCGGTTGTGAGTGAGAATATTGCTGACGCCGCATCCCATCCGGCTCTACATCTTCGAACCGCTGCGCTGATTGCCGGGGTTGCCGGGTTTCTGGCTCTCGGTTTCGAAATTGCGTGGTTTCGCATTTTCGCATTGGCGACGTTCGATCGAGCTCCCGCATTTGCATTGCTTCTCTCCACCTATCTCGCCGGCATCGCGGCCGGATCGTTCTTGAGTGAGATGCTGTGCCGTAAGAAACACATCCATCCTTTGACCGTAGCTGGTGGCGCGATGCTTCTGGCTGGGGCAGGCTCCGTGTACCTGCCCCCTCTGATGGCCAACCTGTCCTGGCACAACGTTCCGGTGCTGATGAGTGCCCCAGCGTTCTTTCTAACTGCGGGCTTGCTGGGTTCGGTGTTGCCTCTGCTGTGCCAGGCGTCCGTTTCGGCCAACAGTTCGGCCGGCCGGAGCGTGAGCCTGATCTATCTTTCCAACATCATTGGCTCAACCCTTGGCAGCCTGGTGATCGGATTCGTTTTGATGGACCACTTTGGTACGCAGGCGATCTCGGTTCAGCTGGCTGTGGTGACCGCGCTCACAGGTTTGATTGTGATTGTTTTCCGCAACGGGCATTTCGAGTCTGCTCCGAAGGGGGTATGGGCACTCGCGCTCGTGGCAATTGCGGCGATTGCTCTGGCTGCCCCGGCGTACGGCAATCTCTACGGGAAAATGATTTTTGGCCCGAGAGCGGCGGAGGTCGGCCCCATGAAGCACGTGGTCGAAAACCGCAATGGAATTGTCGCCGTCACGGCTGATGATGCTGTGTTCGGGGGTGGTGTATATGACGGGCATTTCAACATCGATCCAGGTAACGACAAGAATTTTGTCATCCGCGCGTATGCTCTGAGCCTGTTCCATTCGCATCCGAAGCGCGCTTTCATGCTGGGTCTCGCGTCCGGGTCGTGGGCTCAGGTCGTGGCTAACAATCCCGAGGTAGAGAGCCTGGACATTGTGGAAATCAATCCAGGATATCTCTCGTTGATAGCGCAATATCCTGAAGTGAGCTCCCTCCTCCACAATCCAAAAGTTCACATCTACGTCGATGATGGGCGCAGGTGGCTGCTAGCACATCCTGAGGTCAAGTACGATGTCATGGTCGCTAACACCTCATACCATTGGCGCGATCACAGTTCACAGGTGCTGTCGACGGAGTTTCTGCAAATCGTGAAGCGGCACCTGCTGCCGGGTGGGATCTATTACTACAACGCCACCGAGTCTCCCGACGTATTCATTACGGGACTCCATGAATACCGCTACGGTCTGCGGGTAATCACTTTTCTCATGGTTAGCGACTCGCCTATTGTTTTGGACAAGGCGCACTGGTTTTCGGTGCTGAGCCGGTATCAGATTGACAGGAAGAAGATCTTCGATGACACGAGCCGTCGGGGACAGCTCCTGCTCGCCGCGTACAATGCTTTCGCCGATAGCATCAAAGAGCCTCCTCGGGTATTAGGCCTGGAATCTGGCGACGTGCTCGCACAACGGTTGGGGCCGCGTCGTCTGATCACCGACGATGATATGGGCGCGGAATGGACGCCCGCTCCCAAGCCTGCCTGGCGGTGACTTGACCGTGCCCGATCGCGATCGCCAGCGCGACCTCGCTGGCCGATGAGCCCTGAGCATTGTTAGACTCTTAAGATTCCAACCGAGGCGAACATTTGATGAGCGCAAGGCGCGTGGACGTTCTGGCCGGTCTCCTTTTCTTTTTGGCATCTGGACTCATGATTGCGACCGCGAAGACGCAGTCGAGCACGACTCCACATTCCGCGGCTCCAGGCCAGTTAACAAATCCTGCTGGGAAGAAGGCCGAGGAGCAATTCAAGAACATCCAGGTGCTCAAGGGAATCCCGGCCGAGGAACTCTTTCCGACCATGCAGTTCATCGCGGCGTCGTTGGGCGTCCAGTGCGACTTCTGCCACGTGCAGGGTGCGTTTGAGAAGGACGACAAGAAGACCAAGCAGACGGCACGCAAGATGATGGAGATGGTGTTCGCCATCAATAAAGACGATTTCGACGGACACCGTGCAGTGACGTGCAACTCGTGTCATCGCGGCAACGCGAAGCCCCAACCGATTCCGGTAGTCATGACCGAGGAACCTAAGGAACCGATGGGCGCACCAAAGCTGGCTGACGCGAAAGAAAATGCAGGGCCGTCTCCCGACCAACTGCTCGACAAATATGTGCAGGCGGCAGGCGGAGCGGCGGCGATCGGCAAGGTGACCACCCGCGTTATGAAGGGCACCATTGATTTTGGCGGGAAGTCGCTGCCCATCGACATCTATTCCAAGGATCCGGACCAGCGCATATCGTTCACGCACCTGCCCGAGGGGGACAGCGTCACCGCATTTAATGGACACGAGGGATGGCTGGCAGCGCCCGGGCGGCCAGGTATCCGACCGATGCAAGGAAGTGAACTGGATGCGGCGTCGATGGACGCCGATCTGCACCTGGCAACGCATCTGAAGCCGATGTTCAGCGAGTTGCGACTGGAGGGGACGGAGAAGGTCGGAGACCATGAGGCGTACATTGTCGTGGGCCAGCGTGAGGGAAAGCCTCCGATCCAGCTGTATTTTGATGAGCAATCAGGGCTTCTGGTGCGGCTGGTCCGCTACGCAGAGACCGCCCTGGGCTGGCTTCCGACGCAAATCGATTACGCGGATTACCGCGACACGAACGGAGTGAAGATTCCGTACCGCTGGACGCTGGCGCGGCCCAGCGGAAGGTTCACGATCCAGGTGAGCGAGGTGGAGCAGAACGTTCCGGTGGACGATTCGAAGTTTGCCAAGCCTGCCGGGGAGCCGAAGCCGCCGGCAAAATAGAAGCAGGAGACCTTCCGAGCACGTTTTTCAGAACGCTTTCAGGTTCCTCAGGTACCCTCTGTATCGATGCGGGCTTCCGAATCATCATTGAAGTTTTTGGTGTCGAACGGCCGCCTGCTTTGCGTGTTGCTGGCCGCGCTGCTTGGTATCGCGCGCCCCTCCCATGTTTTTGCCCAGGGACCAGGCCAAGCCAACAATTCCGGCTCCCCCGCCGACCGGACGGCCTCCCATTCCATCAGTGGAACTCTGTTAGACCCTTCGGGTGCTGCGATCGTCAAAGCGGAGGTGTCTCTGCGGGGAGCAGAATCCGAGGTTCTCGCCCGAACGACGACCGATGGAATAGGAGCGTTCCACCTCGACAACATCGCTTCCGGAAAGTACATGCTGGTATTTCATGCGGAGGGCTTTCGCGATGCCAGCGTCGCGGCCGTGGTCACGAACAAGCGTTTCGCGCCGATCCGTATGGTGATGCAGATTTCCGTCGACACCGAAAACGTCACCGTGGCGACCGGGATCAATGTCCCACTCGTGAGCACGGAAACCTCCGAGAATCAGAACGCCAACGCCATCGATCGCGATGCGCTCGACCGCGTCCCCGTCTTCGACCAGGACTACATCACGACCATGTCCCGCTTCCTGGACGATAACGCGACCGGGACGAATGGTGTAACTCTGGTGGTGAATGGGATTGAAGCCAACGGACCGGGCGTTACGCCCTCCGCCGTGCAGGAAGTGAAGATCAACAACAATCCGTATTCTGCCCGCTTCTCGCGTCCAGGGCGCGCCCGCCTGGAAATCATCACCAAAAGTGGGTCTCCCGCCTACCACGGCGAGTTGAACTTCATGTCTCGCGATTCCGTCTTCGACGCGAGCAACGCCTTCGCCACGGTAAAGCCTCCTGAGAGCAGGCGATATTATGAGGGCTCGGTGACCGGACCAATTGGCCACAGCAAGCACACGAGTTTCCTGGCGTCACTCGACTACGACATGCTCGATCTGCAGGGCATCGTCGATCCCGAAGCGATCACGGCCGCGGAGTCGCTTGGCTTCGGCCCGATCGCCCAGACCGTTCCCAATCCCTCGCGGCATTTTTTCGGATCGGGCCGCGTGTTTCACGACCTTGCCAACGGGGATCAGTTCTGGATTGGATACTCCTACGAGCATCGCTCCAGCCAGAATTCAAACGTTGGCGGCACCATGCTTCCCAGCACGGGCACCGACACAAGCTTTCTGGAACACGAGATCAACATCAGCCATCTGCACCAGTTTTCGCCGCACTGGGTGAACCAGTTGCGCTTTCTGGTGGG
>CAWEQA010000011.1:0-25488 GCA_963811095.1 uncultured Acidobacteriaceae bacterium
ATCAATCCCGCGGCGATCAAGTCGGCTTTGACTTCTTTTATGACCAGCGGCATCACCCGCGGCCTCCCGACCATGGTCCCGATCGCGATGCTTTACGCCACTCCCGAAGATGCGGCCAACGAGATCGCGTATCTCTACAAACGCCACTATCCCATCTCCTGGATCGAAATGGGCGAAGAGGCCGACGGGCAGCACATGCTCCCGGAAGACTACGGCGCGTTGTATGTCCAGTTCGCCACCGCGATTCACAAACTCGTGCCCGAAGCGAAGCTCGGAGGCCCGCCCTTCGAAGGCACATTCGGCGACGTCGAAGTCTGGCCCGACGCGAATGGAAAAGTTTCCTGGATTGGCCGCTTCCTCGATTACCTGAAAGCGCGCGGCCGGATGAACGACTTCACATTCTTTTCTTTCGAGCACTATCCGTATCAGGATCGTCCGAACTATTCCTGGGCCGATCTCTATCCCGAGCCCGGCTACGTGAGCCACATCGTGCAAGTGTGGAAAGACAACGGTGTGCCATTGAACATTCCGTTCTTCATGACTGAAGGAAACATCGGAGGCGGCGCGCCTCCATCGACCGTGAAGAGCGGTCTCTGGCTCGCGGACTACGTTGGCACCATGATGAGCGAGGGCGCAGGCGCAACATACTATTTCCACTACATGCCTTACCCGAGAGAAATGGGCGGCTTCGGAAATTTCCTGTGGATCGACCAGAACTATAACGTGCTGGGCTATCCTCCGCAGTATCTGGCGGCACAAGTCATCACGAAAGAGTGGGTGCAGCCCATCGACGCTCCCCACAAGCAGTTCAAAGCCGCAAGCGATGTCAACGATGCCGCCGGAAATGTGATGGTGACCGCGTACGCGGTTGAACGTCCCGACGGCCAATGGTCGGTGATGCTGGTTAACCGCGACCAGTACAACGACCACGCCGTGAAAGTCGCATTCGCCGGCGCCGGCAAGCACGAGCGTCACTTCTCAGGCCCGGTCGACCGCATCACCTTCGGCTCCAACGAATATCAGTGGCACCGCGAGGGCGTCGGCGGACACGCCGATCCCGACGGTCCGCCCTCAAAATCGAAAGTAGATGGCGGCACGGATGTCCTCTACCAGATTCCGAAAGCGTCAATCACCGTGCTGCGTGGACGAATCGAAGACTGACTAGGCAGCACAGTTTTAGGGGCTGAGAAGCGATTGGTCTGCCAAGAACTTTTCGCCGAGATAGGCGGATCCCTCGGCTGAAAGATGGTTGTCGTCCTGATAAAGCAGTCGTCCATCGCGCTCGGCATAACACGCGGTCGCATCGCACAGATAGGGGAACGGATCGAACACCGTCAGCCCGCTGAATTCTTTTTTCATATCGAAAATGACTTTGCGATACGCACGATTGCGCGCCTCCACCTCTGCTCGAGGCACGCCGCACAGGGGACGAACGTGCGAAAAAAGAGACACAGGGCGTGGCAGGCACGATCTCGGATTGAAGTTCAACTCCGGCCAGTCGATAAAGAGGACTACGTTCTTCCCGGTGGCGGAAAGGCGGGAAACAGTGTTCTTAAGCGCAGCCGCAAACACGTCAGACTGATCAGAATTCTTTGCCGCGCCATCCCACGAAATCACTTTCGGCCCTAATGGGTCTTCGCCGAAGTACTGGCCCGTCATATTCAACGGCCCTCGCGCCGAAAGAATGATGGTGCGAATGCTCGGGCTGGACGCGGCGAAGTCCAGCATTCGATTCACCAGGGGTCTGCAATCTGTTCTCTGCCGTCCCAGCGTGTACGATTCCGTATCGTAAAAGGGCACACATCCGGCCTCTCCGAGATTCATCAGAACCTGAGAATGCCGCGAGTACGCCGATGCCAGCCCACCATAAAGCGAGCCTGCATGGGAATCGCCGATGAGCACCACATCAGGAGGACCTTTTCCCGCCATGCGGCAGAAACGCATCCGGTCGGTACCCAATGCGTTGAGGCAATCCTTCGAAGAGGGAATCTCCGGTTGCAGCCACCCGACATCGCCGGGAACATTCTTGAACCTGCTAACGAAGCCGCCCTGAGCGTGGATCGTGAATCCAACGCCCGCAATAATCACCGAGATCAGAACCAGGGCTGCCGTCTTGATCCAGATTTTGCGGCCGAACCGGATCGGAGATTCCACGAAGCGCCACGTCGCCCATGCCAACAGGAAGCTCAGCCCCACCGCCCCGATCCTTGTCCCGCGAGTCAAATCCTCTCCACGAACGATGCGGGCAAACGACAGAATCGGCCAGTGCCACAAATACAGCGGATAACTGATTAACCCCACAAACACCGCGACCCGGTTGGATAGAATCCTGCGATTGATCCAGGCCGCAGGCCCCGCCCCAATCAGCAGTGCGGCGCCACAAACCGGCATCAGCGCCCACCATCCCGGAAATGCGGATTCGCGCACCCGCAAAAGCGCCACTCCGATGAGCACCATGCCCGCCATCGATAGGATGTTGGGAGTGACGGCCCCCGATGAAGATGTCTTTTCCTGAACTCGAAACTGCGAAACGAGGTTGGCCCAACTCCCCGTCAGCCGGCGGCCAATGTCCGGCCTGAAAATATCGAGGTAGGCCAGCGCGCCACCGGCCCAGAGTTCCCAGAATCGTGTCTGCGGCAGAAAGAAACTCGACCCCGCGTCGCTGCGCACTTGCCACACGTTGAGCGAAAACGAAATCAATACCAACGGCACGATGATCGCGAGCATGTTCCCGCGCAGTCGCCACACCGCCCACAGCAACAACGGATAGGTCAGGTAGAACTGCTCCTCAATCCCCAGAGACCACAGATGCATCAGCGGTTTGAGGAAAGAGCTTGTATCGAAGTAACCCGCCTCCCGCCGAAGGACAAGGTTTTCGACATATCCCGCCCCGCCCAGAATGTGTTTACCCAACTGAGCGTATTCGTCCGGCAGAAGAGAAAACCAACCGAACACCGCACACAGGCCCAACACGAGCAGCAGCGCCGGAAAGATTCTTTTGATGCGGTTTGCGTAAAAGCCCGCAAAGCTGAACCGGTCGCGCTGCAGCCCTCGAAAAATAATGGAGGAAATCAGGAACCCCGAGATCACAAAGAAAATATCCACGCCCACAAAACCGCCGGGCACCACCGTAGGGAATGCGTGAAACAAAAGCACGGGAAGGATGGCCAGAGCCCTCAGCCCGTCAACGTCCGCGCGATACGCAGGATGGTCGCGCAAGTCCTTCGTGAAAGCTCTGGTGGGAACCCGTTCCGGTTCGCCCGGTGGCGATGTAGATCCTGCAGCTTCGTTCGTATCGCGGACGGCGTTGGAACTGGAGGACAATGGCGAGCCTTGGGTCACGAGTGGGCGTCAGATTCGGGAGATGCCGGTTCCAAAGGCCCGCGGGCTCGAGCAGCCGGATTCAAACATGTCCGTCCCCGGAAGAATTTGGAACAGCATTCTAACGCACCCGTGCCCGGGAAAGAAATTCTGTGGCCATACCTGTGCGGCCCTATCCGGCCCTGAGCTTGGGAATCCAGCGCGGCACCGTCCGCCGGTATTCTTCGTACGATTCCCCGAACTGCCGGCGCAGCGTGGGTTCTTCATAGAAGATGACGAACACATGAGCAATCAGCAGCACCGCCGCCGCGTACTCCACAACGTGAAGCCTTCGAAATAGCGCTGCTTGTCCCGCGATCGCCAGCGCCACTCCGATATACATCGGATTGCGCACATACCGGTGCAGGGCCGTGGTCACGAGAAACTTTGTCGGAGCGATCGGCGCCGGCGTGCCTAGTCCGCGCACGGCAAACTCCCACGCGCAGCGGAAATAAATCTCGGCTCCCACCAGCGTGATGAGAACGCCAAGCCACGTCAGCGGCCCCGCCGCCAGCCGTGGATAGCCGCCCATCAGCCAGTAAGGAATAAGCACGGCCACGGTACCCGGCACGAAGATCGTGAACAGAATCGTCTTCAGGATTGGTCCCAGCGCACGCGTCATGAACCGTCCTCGCCTTGCCAGTTCGTAGATGATTTTACGAAGGCACAGCTTCCACCCGTGTCGGGAGACTGCAACTCGTTCCGGAAGATCAGAAGCTCGTGCCTGAAAACTACAAGCTCGTGCCGGGGGACTACAAGCCCGTCTACGACCGTGGAAGAGCGGCCCTTCAGGGCCCGCGATCAGCGAACCCAAATCCGCCGGGCTTCAGCCCCTGTGGGCCTATTTTCCTTCCACGGCGTTTTGCCCCGCAAGACAGCCGCCCCCGCCTTACTGTAAAATCAATACTGACGGAAGAGAATCGAGACGCAGCTTCAAAGAGTCTTCCAGAGTGGATCCCCGCATTTCGGGTTTAGATTTCGGAGAAAATTCCATCCACAACTTCCGCTGACACGACGACGCGGACCGCGCTGCGCAAATATTGAAAAGATCAGGAGACATCCAACATGGCAGTAGGCGCCAAGATCGCAAAAACCGCCGACCGTAAGAAGGTCATGGACACCACCAAGAGCACCGATTGCCCCAAGTGCGGCAAAGCCACGCGCATCGTCAAGCGCGTGAAAGACCGCGAACGCGGCATCCCGGGCGGGGTCTACATCTCATGCTCGGCGTGCGAGTTCTTCGAGAAGCTGTAAGCAGCAGTTTCGAGTTTCAGGTTTCTTAGAGCCGGAGCGGGAGGAGACATCCTCCTAGCTTCGGCTTTCATTTTTGCTTCTATTTGGTCCGCGCCTAATGTTGCGGCCGAGCAACTCCCGAAACTCACCGATTTGTTCCGCGGTGAAAGCGCGCTTGGGAATAGGAAGAGAAATTCTGGGCTGCGGAAGGACTACGAACACGGATTTATTTTCGCCCCATGCTATATAGGTTGACCACGATACTTGGGAATCGCCGTGGACGGAGTGGACGTGTAACCCGGCATCGGATGCTTCAATTGTCATTGGATCGTGGGCGGAGGGCGTGTTGCGGAATTGCCTGCGCCCTGACAGTGAGGGGCCGCCCATATCAAGATGAGGAAACCCGAAGAGAGAACAAGTCCCGGGACCACGCTGACGATCGTTGTCGCCTTCATGAACAACTGCAACACGAAAACAACGAACCCAAAGCCAAAAAAGAAGCCAGCGGCACGAATCCCCCAACGCCTCCAAGGTCGCAGATTTCGCCAGGCTATTAGGCCGTCGCGACAATCGTCGGGCGTGAGTTGAAAGGTGACTTGCGTGGTGAGCCGGAATTACTCCAGCGCCAGCGCGATTTTCAGTGCTTCGTCCACTTCGAGAAGTTTTGTGTACGAAAGTGATCCTACAAATTGCGTGAGTTCAGACTTCCGCACGCTCGCCAGATTGTCACACATGATCCAACTCTCGTGCTTCATGCCTTCGTTTGGACCAACGGCGACTTGACTTGCCAACCCTTGGCCCCGCGTGAAGATGGGCGCGCAGACCACCGTGGAGAATCCCGAGTCAATCAACTCTTGACGGCTTACAACCACGAAGCAGCGATGACGTTTGGGATCGTCGCCGGGCCGGTGTACTCGATAAATGTCAGCCCGTTTCATCGTGAGATCGGAGCCTAGTCCTCCGGTGCCTGGTATCGCAACACGTCTTCGGCCTCGGCGTTCATCTCATCCGCAAATTTATTGAGAATCGCGAGATCGCGGGCGCCCCGCTCCTTTTTCACACGCTCTCTCAGATACTGGCGAAGAACATCCTCGATGAAGGCGGATCGCGACCGTTTCGATCCGGCGAGGCGATCAATGCCGGTCAGCACCTCGGGAGAGAGTGTGACGGAGGTCTTCTCTTTCATACCACTATTATACCACCAATGGGAATACTACAGGAATATCTTGGGTGGGAAATCATCTACCCGCTGATTTGCCCCAGAATCGCCCTCGCCTCCGCCGCCGGATCCGCGGCTTCCGTGATGGGCCGCCCGACCACGATGTGGCTGGCTCCCGAGGCGATGGCCTCCGCCGGGGTCACGACGCGCACTTGATCTCCTACGTCGCCGCCGGCCGGACGCACGCCTGGGGTTACGATCGCAAATTTGTTCCCGAGTTCCGCGCGCAGAGTCGAAGCTTCGCGAGCCGAGGTGACCACGCCCTGGCATCCATTGGCCAGCGCAATCGTCGCCAGTCGCACCACGCTGTCCTCCACTGTGCCGCGAACCCCGATCTTCTCCAGATCATTCCCGTCCATGCTGGTCAGCACGGTGACCGCGAGCACCATCAGTTCCGGCCGTGTCTTCGCGGCCTCGACCGCCGCGCGCAGCATTTTGCCGCTGCCCGATGCGTGCACGGTCAGCATGCTCACGCCGAGCTTCGCGGCTTCGCTCACGGCCGCGCCCACCGTGTTCGGAATGTCGTGGTACTTCAGGTCGAGAAACACGCGCCGCCCGGAGGCCACCAGATCCCGCACCACTTGCGGACCCTCGGCCGTGTAGAGCTGCATTCCGACTTTGTAGGTCAGCGCCGAATCTCCCACCGCCGCCACAATCTTCTGTGCGGCGGCGGCGGTCGAGACGTCCAGGGCAACGATGAGCCGCTGGCGCGGATCACCATTGCGAAAATCTATCGCTGCGGTAGCCTAGGCCACCGTGCGGGACGCTGGGTAATGTTGTCGGCATCCCAGCCAGTGTACTGGTTTTTACGGGAGTTTTACTACCGGGGGATGGTTTACGGCGACCGTCTGGTAAACCGGCTTCTGGTCGCGCGGGTTGCTGGGGTTGTTAACCAGGTCCAGACGCACGCGTTGCAGACCCCGCGCCTTGAACTGCAGCGCCTGGGCGGCACCGTACGACAGGTCGATAATCCGCCCTGGTACGATAGGCCCGCGGTCGTTTACCCGGACCACCACGGCCCGGCCATTGCGCAGGTTGGTCACCTTGACATAGCTTCCCATGGGAAGCGTCAGGTGGGCTGCGGTCATGTCGTACATATCGTACGGTTCGCCGCTCGCCGTGGGTTTCCCGTGGAATATCTGGCCGTACCAGGACGCTGTCCCAACTTGATACGGTTTAATCTTGCCGACCTGTTGGCGGACTTCGGGTTGCTTCTGAACGGAACTAACTGGAGCCGCTGCCGCCTCCGAGATGTTCGGTCCCTGAGCCGCTCCCAGGCCGACGATCATGCAAGCGATCGCCAGTCCATGAGCTATACGTCTTCGCATTCAGTTCTCCTCGCATACTCAAAAGTGCCCTTGGCCTTTAGGCTAGTGTTTCTCTGCAGTTTGTAGATGCTATCGGCGTGCCAAACCCCTGTCAAGGCGATTTGGGGGGTCTGTCGATGACCTCCTAGTTATGGATGTCACACGTAACCCATTGGTAATTTAGGCACATCCGGGTAAGGCCCTTTCTTTCAGGTACCTTACGTATTTACTAAAAAGTAAATAACTAAAGGCCAGGGGTAGGGTAGAATTTACAACCTCAATGGAATCAATGGCTTACATGTTTTAAATATGCAACTTACATGGAATCATGTATTTACAGACTGTCCGCAAGGACAGCGCCTAAAGATTTTTTTCTTGATGCTCACTCTGAAAGTAACTTGCGAGAGGTGACGATGTGAGATGCTGGGGCCCTGAATCGCGCTACGATCGCACTTGTTAGATCGGAAGGCCATGTCCGAAAAACCGCCTATCATCCTCACCATTGCGGGGTTCGATCCTTCCTCCGGAGCCGGAGTCACCGCCGACATCAAGACCATTGCCGCCCATGCCTGCTATGGGGTAGCCTGCATCACCGCCCTGACCGTGCAATCCACCGCCGGGGTGAAGCGGGTCGAGATCGTCGATCCCGCCCTCATTTCCGACACCCTCGAAGAGCTGGCGGCGGATATGGACATTGCCGCCGTCCACATCGGCATGCTGGGATCGGGGAAGGTGGTCAAAGCCGTAGCCGATTTCCTATCCAGCCAGCCTGGCAGCCGTCCTGCCGGTCCGTCTCGAAAGGCTCGCCTGCCCAATATTGTGCTCGACCCCATCCTCAAGTCCTCCTCCGGAGCAGACCTGCTGGACGCCCCAGGAACCAAACTCATGGTGGAAAGGCTGATTCCCCTGGCCGACGTCGTGACCCCCAATGTCGACGAAGCCGCTGTCCTCACGGGGCTCAAGGTTCAGGATCTCGAGGAGATGAGGGCTGCCTCCAGCAAACTGCATGAAATGGGCGCCTCCGCCGTCGTAATCACTGGAGGGCACCTCGAGAAAGCCATCGACCTGCTGAGCTTCACCACCAAGCGGGGGATCGAGCAGGAAGTCTTCAAGGCGGAGCGCCAGCGCTCCAACTCAACCCACGGCACCGGATGCGCCTTCGCCACCGCCATGGCCTGCCACCTGGCCCTCGACCGGGGACTGGCCGAAGCCGCATTGCTGGCCAAAACCTACGTCACCGCCGCGATCTCCAACGGCCATCCGCTGGGCCGGGGGACGGGCCCAGTTCACCATCTTTACCGAATGAGCCAGCAGAGGCGTGCAGCGGGATCAGGAAGCGGCGAGTCATAACGACCGCTTCTTCCTGCCTTTCGGGACGCCCCTGAATCAGCTACTGCCGCCCGCAAGGGCACAGGCCATACACGTCGAGTTCCGTCGACGTCCCCACATAGACCTTGCCGTTGGCGACCATTGGAACCTGGAACTTGACCCCCGGACCTGCCGTATCGCGCCCCGAAGCCGTTTGCGCCGAGTTATACAACTCCGAAAGATTCGTCGCGTCAAAGGCATGCAGCACGGTAGGTGAAAATGACGGCTGATGGTCCGGGTCTTCCGTGTATTCGAGCGCCCAGACGATTCCGCCCGAGGTTCCATTCGCCGAGACCACCGGCGAGGTTCCCTCTTCGAAGACCATCGATGTGGCCATCACGCCCGATGTACTCACTCCCGCGGACGACACCGTGAAGGCGCGCAGATTGTCGCCATTCCCGCCGTTGTAGATGTACTGCTTCGTCGGAGACGCCCAGTAGGCAGGGGACTGTTCCGACCCGCCATCCGGAGCAGTGATCAGCGCTGCCTGCCCGCCTACATGCCCCATGTTGTCGCGATTGATCACATATCCGTTAAACGTGGTTTCGCAAGTTTTAACCGCCTTCCCGGTGGTGAAGATGAGATTTGGAGTGGAGCCGCCCTGCGGCGGCAGAATCAAGGGTCCTGCCGATCCATAGTCCAGACCGTGAGCGTAGCGGCAGGACTGGTCACTCGGAGTGAAGTAGTCGGTTGGCACCAGCGAGTACGTTCCAGTCGAGGAATTCAAAGTGAGTACCAGCTTGACTAAGCTGTCCCCCCAGTTCAACGTTCCGTCAAAAAAACCATCGCCAGTAATTGCGTAGATGTTGCCCGCGGGATCCGCGACGACTGCCGCGCCGGCGCCCCATATTCCAGCGTGCCCAGCGCCCGGAATTCCAGGAGTGGTGTGAGTGGTTTCTGTGTCCGTATAGAACGCGGCCAGGAACTTGAGATTGGTCGGATCGTAAGCCAGGACCCAGCCGGAATCTCCCGAGAACCCAATCACCAGCACTCCCTGCGGGAAGCCCGCCTCAGGTACGAGCAGCAAGCCGGGCCGGCTCTGCTGGTGGTGCGGTCCAAAAATGGTGGCGTCTCCCGCCAGAGCACATCCTTTGTTCCCCGTGGCCGAACAGATCGTGGCCGGACTGCCCGGTTTTTCTGCGCCGCTGGTGATGTCGAGCGCATGCAGCTTCACCACCCAGTTCACCGTGGTGCCAGAAGTTTCCTGCGTGCGCGCCACCGCATAGATCGTATTCGTCGCCAGGTTAATAACTGGCGTCGATGTGATCCCGACGATGGGAAACAGCTGACAGATTCCTGCTCCCTGTGCGCATGGCACCGGGGCGACGCTCGGCGGATTCAGGAAGTTTGTATGCCATAGCGGCGCCGGGTTCAAGGCTTTGCTGTCCGCGTCAAACGCGTAGATACTGTCGTACTCCGTCGCCACGAAAACAACGTTGTGTACGCCGCCTGTTGCCATCGTGAGGTTCTGCACGTACAGCGGCTGTGCGTAGACTTGTCCGTCCACGTAATAGCTAAACAGCTTGCCGAACCCGCCGGAGTTCACGGTCGACGGGGTCAGAATAGTCTCCTGCAAATTCTGGCCGGTATGTTGATTGTCATTCTGACGAGTCAGAACGTTCACAGGCCCAGTCGGCGCCTTCTGGCCGAAGACAAGAGTGGATAGAAGAAACATGACAGTCAATAAACGGTACATGCGAAAGCCTCCAAAATGATGGTGTGTTTTGCTGTGGGCCGGTCGGACCAAGCGGCGTTACACGCCCAAGAACGGCGCATGCACACGCGAAGTTTCCGACGCGCGAAACTTCAACCTGCAGTCTGGATTTGCTTCAGATCAGGAACGTACAGAGGAGGTCTTGGAGGGAGCGGTGATCCCGATGTTTCGGAGCCGAAGTGGATTCCACCACGAAACTGCGGGCAACGCAGGTTGTGCAGTACGGCGGTAGCGTGGGCAAGACAGCGATCGGATTAGCCGCCGGCGGACGCGACCCGGATACCAGGCTGGGCAGGAGGAGCTAGATTAACCGGCGCGTCTGCCTCATTGAACGCGGTCTCGGGCACGTCTGCACGGGGCAAGGCGAAAGCGCAAACCGCCGTCCCTAACAGAAAAATAGCCAACATCGAACGAAGTCGCTTCACCCACTCCACCCCAGACGAGCGTTCAAAATAAAGCCGCAAACCCCCATTGTCAATGAGGCTTTAGTTTTGTAGGCACGGCAGAAATACTCCCAAGAAGGGGTAGACGGACTGGTGGCAGCGCGGATCGTCAAGTGGATGGATGTGGCGAAGGCTATTCGCTGTCTTGATCGCGACCGGAAGGCTTCTTGAGCAGGATTGCCGCTACAAAGGACGCGGTTGCCGCCAGTAGCCATTCCGCCCGGTAAAACTGAATGGCCTGCCAGTCGACGTAGGTCTTTGCCGTCAGCAGTCCGACCAGCAGGGCTCCGGCAACACACCCCACGCCAACTACAAATGCGATCAGCGACGCGGTCGGAAGTCCCAACCAGCTTTTGATCTCGTGGAAGTGCAGGTAGCGCAGCCAGGATGGAAATGTAATCTTGCTCCACGAAATGCCCGAGACCAAAGAGTGCACCCGGGATACGCCTTGTTGCCAGATCCCGGCGATCGCAGCCGCGTCGGCGCGTGCTTCCGCGCTCACCGCTTCCCGCCGCCGGCCGCCACAGGAGTGACAAAACCGCGAACCCAGCAGAAACTCGGTCCCGCAACGCGGACAGGTCTCGGCCATCGCGGGTGGGGCTTCCCGGACGACGATCTCGCCCGCCGCGACCGGGGATGGTGGCCGCCAGAACTCCTGATGCGTTTCTTGAACTGCCTGTGACATAGGATCCCTACAGTAAAACCCCTACAGCCATGGCATTCCAACCGCCAAATCCAGCGTGGCTCTAAGTCCCCCAAAGCCAAATACTTGCAATTTCTTTCCAACCTGCGGCGATGCCCCCGCAGGCAATAATTACGCGCGCCAGCGAGTAAAGATGCACCGGTTACGAAAGCCCAGCACTCCTAAAACATCGAACCCGGACAGCGCCCCTGAGTTCGCCGAGCTCCATTTCGCGGACCCAGGGCAAACCGCTATTACCAGCCCCGATTATAGGGTCGCCTGGGCGATCGAGACAGTTAGCAGGGGCGGCACATAGATGACGTTCTTGGTTCAGCTGCCCTTCGGGCCTTATGCGGGGACAGCCGTGCTCGGCTGTCCGTCGAGCGCAGCTCGACTTTTTCTGGGCGATGCTGAACTTCGTTTAAACTAGGAGTCATTTGATCGTGAGAGCGCAAACCAATCTCCCGAAGTTGCCCCGGCACGCTGACGAGTTGCTTTGATCTTACTGTGCCTTCTCCTCGCTTCGTGCCTTGCCGCGCTAAGCCAGTCGATCACCCCCGCCAGTGCGCCCCACGGCGCTCCGCACGATCCTCAGACCGACGCCGCCTTCGACCATTTCTACAACATGGACTACGACCGCGCGACGCAGGAGTTCGAGAAGATCGTGGAGAAACATCCCAACGATCCCTTCGCGGTCAACCACCTGCTGACCTCGGTGCTCATGCACGACCTCTACGACACGGGAGCCATGAACACCGGCGATTACGCCAACGACAGCTTCATCGGTCGCACCCCCCGCCCCACGGACACAAAGATCAAGGAGCGGATCAAGGAACTGGTCCGGCGCGCCGAAGCTCTCGAAGAGCAGGAACTCAAGGCAAATTCGAAGGACATCAACGCGCTCTACTGCCGTGGCGTCACGCGCGCGCAATTTTCGGTCTACACGGGCCTGGTCGAGCGGGCATGGTTTTCCGCCCTGCGCAACGCCGTTGGCGCGCGTCACGACCATGAACACGTCCTCGAACTCGATCCCAACTATGTCGACGCGAAGATGGTGGTGGGCACGCACAACTACGTGATCGGCCGACTGCCCTGGAGCGTGAAAGTTGCTGCCGCCCTGGCCGGGTTGAGCGGATCGGCGGAGAAAGGTCTCGACTACCTGCGCGAGGTCGCCAAAAGCGACGGCGAAAACTCGGTCGACGCCAAAGTCGTGCTGACGCTTTTTCTCCGCCGCGAGCACCAGTACGATGAGGCGATCGGGTACATGAACGATCTGTCGGCGAAGTATCCCCGGAATCACCTGTTCCTCACCGAGGTCGCGAATTTGCAGCGCGCGTCGGGCCGTCTTCAAGAGGCCGAAGCCACCTATCGCAAAGTCTGGCAGAACGGCCGGGAAGGGAAGTACGGCACCCTGCATTACGAACTGGCAGCCTGGGGTCTGGGCGAGCTATTGCGCAGCCAGAAGAATCTCGCCGCCGCGGCTACTGCCTACGACTTGGTCAACGACGCGCCGAATCCGGATCCCGACATCCTGCAAAAAGCCAACCTTGCCGCCGGAGAGATGTACGACCTGCTCGACAAGCGCGAGCTGGCCATGAAGAAATATCAGATCGTGCTGGCCGGCAATGCCAACACCGGCCCCGCCGACCAGGCCCGCCGCTACATCAAAGAAGCATACCGGGAGTAGCCAGGTTTTCTGTGGGGACAGCCGCCTTCGGCTGTCCCGCCAAAGGCAGCGAGGCGCCGAACCTCATGATTTTGTAGGATAGATCAATGCATCAATTGATCAATCGGCCGAGAACCGCCGTCTGAGTGTGCAGGACTTCATCGCGCCGCCCTCCCGATTGGCTCGAGAAAGCCTGGAAGAGAAAGAGAGGCTTGGATAAGCTTTCCGCGCCAGACATTGACGCCGAGATTTCAGCCTACCGGCGCGAGAAACGCAGATGATTCGGGCGGTCATCGACACGAATGTTCTCGTGTCGGCCATGATCTCACCTGCGGGAAATGAAGCCTTGCTGGTCATGGCGATCAACCACGGACTGGTTGCGCCATGTCTTTCCCAGGAGATCCTGAAGGAGTACTCCGCGTTCTTCTCCGCCCAAGGTTTGGGTTTCCGCAAGGCCATGTCGATGACTTGCTCAATTTGCTCCGCCGCCATGGCCACCTCCTTGATCCGGTCCCAATTGCCCCTACTTCGCCCGATCCGGATGACGACAAGTTCATCGCCTGCGCGATAGCCGGGAAGGCTGACTTTCTCGTGACCGGGAATAAACGGCACTTCCCCCAGATCCGGCCAGCGAGCGCAAGGGTTGTCAACGCTGGGGAACTTCTGGAATTCATTACCCTTGAGCTGTGAGAATAGGGTTGCGGGGTGAGGGAACTTTTGGCCTACAATTACGTATCCTCTAGTGGAGGCGGAGCCATGTACTGCAACTATTGCGGAAAACTGATTCAGGATGACGCTGCCGTTTGTGCCTACTGCGGCGTCCGCGTCGGCGCCTCACTGGCACGGACCAAGCTAGTGCGTCCGCGCATGGGGCGTAAAGTCGCCGGCGTTTGCCTCGGGTTCTCGGAGTACTTCGACATCGACGTCACCGTGGTGCGGATCGTCTGGCTGGTCACCGCGATCATGACCGGCGTGGGTTTCATTCCCTACGTCATCGCGTGGATCGTCATGCCGGAAGAACCCCTGCTGGTTCCAGCGCCCATGAATGTGCAACAGGCGACGAACCAGTAGCCTCGTCCGCGAAGCCTGCCGAGCTAATAGCTAGGAGCTAGCAGCTTGAAGCTGCTTTTGTGTTCTAATCCCCTGCATGGAGCGCATCCCCTCCCATAACATCAAGAGTGGCGACGCCGAAATCGTCTACTGGTCGCTCGGCGACGGTCCGCCAGTCGTCCTGCTGCACCCTTTCCCGGTCCATCATGAATTCTGGCTGCCCGTGGCCGAGGTACTGGCCACGCGTTATCGCCTCATCCTGCCCGATTTGCGGGGGCACGGCGAGTCCGGCGTCGGAGAAGGGCCAGCCACGATGGAGAAGCACGCTGCCGACATCGCCCGCGTCATGGATGACGCTAACGTAGGCGCCGCCCCGCTCGTCGGAGTCTCGATCGGGGGTTACGCGCTCTTCGAATTCTGGCGAAGATATCGCGGCCGCGTGGCCGCGCTGGGATTGTGCAATACGAAAGCTCCCGCGGATACCCCGGAAGCCCGCGCCGGACGCCTGCAGGCCGCCAACGACGTTCTTGAACGCGGCACCGAACCGTTCTTCGAATCGATGGTTCCGAAGCTTCTGGCGAAGACCACCCGCGAAATGCGTCCCGACCTGGTCGACGGCGCACTGCGCATGATGCGCAAAATGTCACCTGAAGACGTGGCGCAGGTGCAGCGCGGCATGGCCGCCCGTCCCGACTCCATTGCAACCTTGAAGACCATCAATGTTCCGACCATGCTCGTCACCGGAGAGGAAGACACGATGACCGGAGTGAACGAAGCGGAGTTGATGCGCCAGCACATCGCGAACAGCGAATTGTTTGTGATTCCAAAGGCGGGACACTACTCGGCGTGGGAACAACCGGGCGACGCCGCCAAGATTCTGAGGGTATTTCTGGACGGCCTGCGGTAGCGCGTACAATTCTTCTGTGAACTGCGACAGTCCTGTTTTCTGGAGGATGAGTGCCAATCGCCCGTTTGAATCGGGGAACGTTGCAACTCCTCGCCGACAGCCGAATGGAAGAAGCCGGAGTGTTGCTGAAGCAAAACACTGGACGGGGGCCTACTATCTGACAGGTCTCGGCGTGGAATGTGCTCTGAAGTCATGTTTAGCGCGTGCGGTCCAACAGCACGATTTTCCAGACAAGAGTTTCATCAACAAAGCTTATACCCACAAACTGGAAGAATTGGCTAGACTGGATGGCGAACTCTGGGTCCAGTTGAACGACGAAATCGATGTAGACACGACTCTCCGAGACAACTGGAATACAGTGCGCCAATGGGATGACGAGAGACGCTACGCGGTCGTTGAGGAGGCGGAGGCCAGGTCCTTGTATTCGGCAGCCACGGAGCCGGTCTCGGGCATACTGGAATGGATACGGCGGAGGTGGTGATGGCTAACATCACGATGGGACTCACTGACGAAGACGTTGCGTTTGGAAAGAAGCTCTGGCATGAACTGGGAACCAAGGGCTCAGCCTTTCCTGTCAGAGGGATGTTCTGGCTTCTGGAGGGCGAGTGGCACCTTGTGATCGCGAGCGAGATTGTCGACAAAGTTGGACCGCGCGACGCTTATCGGGAACTGGACAAAGCCGTGCGGATTGCACCTGCCGAGTCCTCGCAGCTCTCTAAAATTGATCTGATCAGTCCAAAGAGTCCGCTCTACGAGGCATTCCGTACGCTGTGGGCGAACACCCCTCCCAACCGGGTCGAGGGCAGGAGGTTAGCCAGTTCGCAGGTGGCCGGCATGTATGTCGAAGACGTCTACTTTTATGGGGTGCGCTGAATCCGTGAACAAAGCTAGAATTCTCTTTGCCGTCCTCGCATTTGCCGTTAGTGTCTTCGCCCAACCCACGCCGCCGCGCCCGCGGATTCTCGGCATCGACCACGCGTCGTTCTACACCACTGCGCCTGACGGCGTGAAAAAGCTGTACGGCGACGTCCTCGGCCTGAACTCCGCCGATCCGGTCGAGCCCGGCGGCACGCTGCGCTATCTCGTGGGAGCGCAATGGGTCGGCTACAGTCCCGCGCCCGATCCCAAGTCCAACGACCGCATGGATCACGTGGCCCTGAGAACCGATAACATCGCCGCGGTGCGAAAGTATCTGATCGCGCAGGGAATTAAAGTTCCCCAGATTGAAGGACGGGCCGATCACAGTCTTTTCTTCTTCGTCACCGATCCCGAGGGCCATAAGATTGAGTTCGTGGAAAGAGGCAAGAGCGAAACTCCTTCGCCCGCGGCTTCCGCGGTCTCGCGCCACATGATTCACGCCGGCTTTCTGGTCTACCACCAGGGTCCGGAAGACCACTTCTACCGCGACATTCTCGGTTTCCGTCCCTACTGGCACGGCGGCATGAAAGACGATGTGACCGAGTGGCTTGCCCTGCAGGTTCCGGACGGCACGGACTGGATCGAGTACATGCTCCACCAGCCGGAAAATGCCGACCTGCAACTGACCGGAGTCATGAACCACATTTCGCTCGGCGTCGCGGACATCAAGAAAGCGCAAGCCACGTTGGAATCGCACGGTTGGAAGGCGCACGGCGAGGAAAAAGCGCAACTAGGCAAAGACGGGAAGTGGCAACTGAACCTGTACGATCCTGATCTGGTGCGCGTGGAACTGATGGAATTCAAGCCCGTGCAGAAGCCCTGCTGCAGCGATTTCACCGGGCCGCACCCGACAGAGTAGGTTTGCATACGGGTCTGTACGTACAAACCCAGAAAACGTACAGTAATGTAAGCGAAATATGTACGTACAGTACCTCACCGAGAAACCGACAGTCCGACTTGAGCCTCCGGGATCTCATCCAGAGTGCCCTTTCCCGAGCCGGAAATGGCCCTGGCAGCGACGATCGTTGCCGAGGTCGAGGCAAAGGTGGTCCGCGACGCGATCGTTCGTATACGCGCCTCCCAGGGCTGTTCTACGACTTTTCAATCACTTGCACGAAGGCTCAACAACTTACGCGGTTTCAAGCGTCATTGCCGTGCCGGATTTGTTAGAATCCTCTCGCTATGGCTATCGATACATCTCTAGTCGCTGCGCAAACTGTGAACGCAAAGGGCGACGGCCCTGCTATCGACGTCAGCGGCGCCACCAGTCGGGTGTTCCTGGTGACCCTTGCGATTACGAAAATCATTGAGCAGGAGTCTCTCGACCTCAGCGTCTACGGATCGGCCGACGGCACGACCTGGGGCGCGAAGTCCGTCGCCGCATTTCCTCAGAAGTTTTATTGCGGAGAATCTCCACTGCTGCTCGATCTGACCGCGCATCCAGACGTGAAGTTTGTGCGCGCCCACTGGGAAGTTGCCCGCTGGGGCCGCGGCACCGAGACGCCCATGTTCGAGTTCAGCGCGAGGTTGAAGGAAGTTCCAGCCAACATTCTCAAAGAAGCCACGGCGGAAGCGAAAGCGATGGCCTGAAGAATTGATGATTGATGATTTCTGATTGTTGATTGAAGAACAATCTACGCTGCCCCTGTATTGAATCAACAATCAGAAATCAACCATCAACAATTTACGAATCGCCCATAATCTCCCGAAGCTCAATCCACTATATTGATCTCAGCATGAAAACCGGCTCCTCAGTCATTGTGCGTCCGGCGCGCAACGTGCGCGGCAGTGTGCGGCTGCCTGGAGACAAATCCATTTCTCACCGCTACGCCATGCTGGCCGGCATCGCCGACGGATCGTCGCGCCTGGAGAATTATTCAACCGGCGCCGACTGCGCCAGCACGCTCGGATGCATGCGCTCGCTGGGCGTCGCATGGGAGCGCAAAGACGGCCCGGACAACGTCATCGAAGTGAAGGGAAGCGGCCTGTCGCTAGCCGCGCCGGGGAGCGCGCTCGACTGCGGCAACTCCGGTTCGACCATGCGCATGTTGAGCGGCATTGTCGCCGGACAGAAGTTCACCAGCGAGATGATCGGCGACGAATCGCTCTCCCGCCGTCCCATGGCGCGGGTGATCACGCCGCTCACGGCGATGGGCGCGCAGATCGCGTCGCACGAAGGCAAGCCGCCACTGCGCATCACCGGCGCGGCCCTGAAAGCCATCGACTACGCCATGCCCGTAGCTAGCGCCCAGGTGAAATCCTGCCTGCTGTTTGCGGGACTATACGCCGACGGTGAGACGCGCATTGAAGAACCGCTGCGCACCCGCGACCATGGCGAGGTCGCGCTGCGCGCTTTCGGAGCAAAACTTGAGCGCAAGAGTGGCGGTCGGGGCGGGGTAACGGGAAATGAAGTGCGCATTCGCGGCGGACAGCGCCTGCGCGGCATCGAAGCCCGCATCCCGGGCGATTTGTCAAGCGCGGCATTTTTTCTCTGCGCGGCGGCCTTGTTTCCAGGCTCGCAACTGACCGTCCCGAGCCTGCTGATGAATCCCACGCGCGCCCGCCTGCTCGACATCCTGATGCAGATCGGTCTGCGCATTTCGGTCACGCAACTCGATGAGATTCACGGCGAACTGGTCGGATCGCTGCAGATCGAAGGCGGACGCCTCACGCAAGCAACAATTGCAGGAGCTGACTCGGCCGCCCTGATCGACGAGATTCCCGTGCTGGCCGCGATCGCTCCCTATACGGAGCAGGGAATTGAAGTCCGCGACGCGAAAGAATTGCGCGTGAAGGAATCGGACCGCATCGCCGCCGTCGCTACCAACCTGCGGCTCATGGGTGCGCGGGTGGAAGAACTCGAAGACGGGTTGAAAATTCCCGGCGGGCAGACGCTTCACGGCGCCGAACTCGACTCCTTCGGCGATCACCGCATTGCCATGGCCCTCGCCATCGCGGCCCTGCGGGCCGAGGGCGAGACCCTGATCCACGGGGCGGAGTCCGCCGCGATTTCGTATCCCGCGTTTTTTCAAACGCTGGAAGAAGTCACCGAACGCTAGCGACTGGTATTTTCGTTCAAAAACAGTCGATCAGGTATTTCCTTATCGCGCCACCAGCATTACTTGCTTCGCTGCGGCTGCGTTGCGTCGCTTGGCCTGGGTCTGGGCGTTGAGGTTTTCGGTGTTCTGCGAATACGCCTTCTGGCGAACAAAAGGCGCAAAGTTGTGAGGCCTGTTTTCGCCAGGTATCCGCGATAGCGTTGCAGCGTGGCTCACACGTCATCGGAGTAGACTGGTCAGATCACCAGAAAAGAGCACTGGATGAACAGCAAGCCTCTGTTGTATCTGGGAAGTCTTATCCCAGTCGTCTTCTTCGGCACTACCTTCATCGCGGGTTTGATGCAAGATAACTACAATCACCTCTCGCGAATGGTTAGCGAGTTGGGCACGATTGGAACGAGTTCGCAATACCTCTTCATGGCAGGATTGCTGGTTTGTTCCGCGCTAAGCGTGTTGTTTGTAGTTGGTCTTTATCGAGCGTGCAAAGCCGCGAACTTGAATGTCTTGCCAGTCATATTGATATTGGCCTTTTCGACCTCCATCGCAGGAGCCGCATTGTTCCCACTGCCGCTACCGCTGCACGCAGTCTTGGGATCACCATCGATACTTCTGATACTCTCCCCGGTGCTGAGCCTACTTCTGTGGAGAAAGAAGGGACCACGCCATGTCGTGTCCATGTCGCTTGTGAGTTTCGTTGTGATGTCTCTGGGTTTTCTGGCGTTCATGCCGAATGTGCTGGCGGAGTACATGGGACTGAAGCAGCGCTTCTTCCACGTCGGTTGGTCGGTGTGGTTCGGGTATCTGAGCTGTGGGTTTGTGAGATTGGAACAGGTGCGCTGAACCTTTCCCATATCAGTAGGATATTCCAAACGTGGGTTGAGACCAAACGTTGAATTCGTGCCAATTGGCGACATATCTCGATAGCGTCAATCGAGAAGGAACCTCAAGCTAAAGCAAGATCCAAAGCTAATTCACGGTAGGGGGATGGGTCAGGGCCCAAATCAGTCGATGGGCAATATAAAGTTGGATAAGACAAAAACAACAGAAGAGCGTTCCCGCAAGATACCAAAACGTTGACTTGAGCCATCTACCCACCGCGATAAACAGTAGGCCGATAGCCAAGAAACCAACCGCAGCCCCACCGTTAACCATCCACGGTGAAGTCGGCATGGAAATGAAACTCAGGCTGTAACCCTCCCGTTCGTGCTTATAGCAATAACCCCACAAATTCCACCCAAATTCTAAACACCCCACCGCGTTTGTCAAAGGCATAAATTCTGTCAACTGGTGAAACATCGCGATAGAACTCAAAATGCCCGATTGGGGCGAACAGACGGCGCGAGCTTGTGCTATGGCTCTTAACAACAGTTGGGCTCCTCGGCCTTAGTCATCACTGCATCGCCTCATGTAGGTCGCATGAGGGGATGGCATTTTTCTAGAGGAGGACCACAAACCGGCAGCTCGGGACCTGACGACCTCGGAGCATGCTGTCCCAGTCGCGACATTCCTCAATCTTTCTTGGCAGCTTCAGGCTGCGGCTTTTTCTCGCTGGACTGCCTCGGCACTTCTGCCCTGTAAATCGTCTTGGCAGCGGGGACCAAAGCTCCAACGCCTGCACCCACGCCCGCATAAACTAGCATCAGGCCTGGGACCACCCACGATTCCTTTACAATTTGGTGAGTTGCTGCTCCCACCCCAGCCCCGGCACCCGCTCCGATAGCCAGTCCGATCAGAGTGTTGCGCTTCCGATTCTTGCCGCTGATGCTCACCCGATGAACCTGGTCCCTGGGAATCACCACGTCTTTGTTCTCAACTTTCAGGGTGAGGTCTGTTTCAGAAAAAGCAATAAACTTGCCGGAAGTACTCTTGAGCGAGTTCTCAACCACCTGGATTTTTGTCCCTGGCCGGATCTGATTAAGGTCCTGCCACTGCGACTGTTGAGCGTGCAACAGCGGCGTGAGGATCAAAACGGCCCATAAACAACGGACGAACAATCGCTCTACTGACATGAGCTTCTCCTTTCGTGATCTCCGCTAACATGGACAATAGCAACGGACCAGAACCACGAGCGTTGAGCAGCACGAGAGCGGAGCGCGACTGCTTCATGCGCGCACCTGACTTCTTGGGAAGATTGTGCCTCGGCGGGTATTACGCTCCGACAGAAATTGGAGTCGTGTTCGTCGGGGAGGCTATGGGAGCCCTTTTACGCCAAGACGCGGTCGAAGTATGTGACGCTGGTCACCCAGGTTCCTCAAAACACGGTTGGCAAAAGCCGCCCCATACGCGCAACTCACTCGTTGGCGAAATATCCCGGTTACAGTTATTGACCCTTCCCCACTAGTGTTCGCGCCCGTGCGCTCGTATACGGCCATAACCCCTCCTGCTTACCCACGGCATTGGCAAACTCCACGGGCACTTTTGAAGGCACACTGGGCACCCTGTCCGCAATGCGGATAAGACCGTTATGAGGATGAAGCGGTAGATCCGCTGGGGGGCGGGAGAAGCGGTCTCCTCAGGGTAACCTCCGGTCTATTACCACTGTGACCTGTCCTCTCCGCGAACGCCGTTGAAGAATAGTTTCTAACCGAGAGAGGCGTTCGCCTCGGTCTCAATTGCATGGGGTTCAACTTTATTTCTGGGGGTGCAGAAATGCGTTCTAAATGGATGCTGTGTGTTGTCTTGGGCTTGGCCTCCGCGGCTGTTGCCAAAGATCCGAAGCTCTATCAGACGGGCAAGTTGCTGCAAATGGATTCCGTGCAGTGTGGCACAGCTGAGAAGGACTCGACCAGCGTCGCCGCAGAAATGCTGGGTACAGACTCCGGGAGCAAGAAGACGCAGGAAGTTTTGTGCCAGGAATATGTGCTGCAGGCCGAGCGCGTGACTTATCGCATCCGTCCGCGCGATGAGAAGCATCCGGTGCTTCTACCCGTGGGCGAGCAGGCGCAATTCCGTCTGCAGAAGGACAAGATGCTGTTGCGCGTGGAAGATCTCGACAGCAAGGAGCGCGAGTACATCGTAGTGTCGATGACTCCGCGGTCCGAGAGCACGTCGGCCGATGCAACGCCTTCCCATCTGAATCACCTGCAGTAGCGCATTTCCAGACCTTAAGTTGCTACGGCGCGGAGGCTGATCCGCGCCGTTTCTTTTTGGTTCCATTCCAGGTCGAGTTGTCCGGCAACTCCTCCCTGACAGAGAAAGCCCCACCCTTCGACTTCGCTCAGGGCAGGCTTTCTCGCTAAAAACGCGAGAAGTCGAGCACCCGTTGGTTCTCTCGAAGCTCGAAATCCATCACTTCTTCCTGTGACCCGTGTCACGGCACAGCCTTTCTCGTTGCTCCACACTGAAAAGTTCGAAAATACGGATCTCTTCCGTCTATAGGACAACGCTCAGGTGGATGCCCGTCCCGAACGCTTTGTGAACCCGTGGGTCGTCACCGTCTCGGTGATGCTGGCGACCTTCATGGAAGTGCTCGACACCACAGTCGTCAACGTCTCCATTCCCCACATCGCCGGAAACCTGGCTTCCACCAATGAGGAAGGCACGTGGGTGGTCACGTCGTATCTGGTCTCGAACGCGATCGTGCTGCCGATTTCCGGTTGGCTGGCGAACCACCTGGGTCGCAAGCGCTTGCTGCTGATGTGTGTTGCCGGGTTCACGGTGACTTCGCTGTGCTGTGGCCTCGCGACTTCGCTGACGCAATTGATTATCTTTCGCGTGCTGCAAGGCTTGACCGGCGGCGGACTGCAGCCGCTGGCCCAGGCGATTCTGCTGGAAACTTTTCCCAAGGAGCGGCACGGGCATGCCATGGCTGCCTTCGGCATCGGCATTCTGCTGGCGCCGATCCTCGGCCCAACTCTCGGCGGGTGGATCACCGACAATTACAGCTGGCGCTGGATTTTTTATCTCAACCTGCCGGTGGGTGCGCTTTCGCTGTTCCTCATGAACAAGTTTGTATTCGATCCCCATTATGTGAAGCGCAGCAACGGCGCCCGCGTCGATCTTTGGGGAATCGGTTTTCTGGCGGTGGGCATTGGATCGCTGCAGATTCTGCTGGATACCGGTCAGCGGAAGGATTGGTTTTCGTCGCACTACATTCAGACATTCGCCGCGCTGTGTGTGTTTGGCTTGGTCGCCCTGATCATCCGGGAACTGATGACCGATCATCCCGTGGTTGATTTGCGTGTGCTCCGGGACCGGTCGTTCAGCGCCGGAGTGTTTCTGATCAGCATGTTGGGCTTTGTTCTTTATGCCAGCCTGGTGCTGCTGCCGCTGTACCTGCAGACGCTCATGGGATATCCGGCGTACAACTCGGGGCTGGCGCTGTCTCCGCGGGGCATCGGCGCGCTGCTCTTCACTCCGTTAGCGGGGCACCTCACCACCAAGATGGACCCGCGGCGGCTGCTCGTGGTCGGTATGGTGCTCGGCTCGATCACCATGTTCGACCTCTCGGGCCTCAATCTCTACGCGGGCTTTTGGGACATTTTCTGGGCGCAGGTGCTGCAGGGAGTGGCACTCAGTTTTCTGTTCATTCCGCTCATGTCGCTGGCCATGTCGCACATCTCGCCACAGAAAATGGGAAATGCGACCAGCATCTTCAACCTGATGCGCAACATCGGCGGCAGCGTGGGCATCGCGCTGATGACCACGTTCCTGGCGCGGCGCTCCCAGGTACACCAGAACCATCTGGTGGCGAACGTCAGCGCGGGCAGCCCGCAGACTGCAAGACTGCTGCAGGGTATGAGGGCGAACTTCGTTACGCACGGCATCGACGGCGTCACGGCCGCCCGCAAGGCGCTGGGCGCGGTCTATGGCATGGTGCAACAGCACGCGGCCATGCTGGCGTTTGTCGAAGCCTTCTGGGTGATGGGAGTCGTGTTCCTTCTGATGCTGGCTTTCCTGCCGATGCTGCAGTATTCCAAGAAAGCGCGTGCCGCCACGCCCGTGGCCGGACCGGAGAAGGCCAGCCTTCAGACCGACATGCCCGATGCCTGGACGAGTACTGCCGAGCACGAGGCGTCGGATGAAGAGCACGACCTGGTGCTGCACTAGATCCTAGAACGCGCTCATCCACGTTTGCCAATGCCAAAGTCATTGACAGGACCTGTTCCTGCGCCTAGTATCGCGCGCGAGAGAATTCCGCCTCTCCGAAGGCCCATTTCCACGCCTTCAAGCGAACATCCCCCCGGAGGCGCGTATCTCCGAATTCTGGTTAGTCAGGAGGTATCACCTATGCTCCGAGTGTGTGCTTTGGTAACGCTACTCTTCGCCGCCAATTGGGTGACCGCAACTCCGGCCCCGATCATGGTGAACTGCGACAAGGGCCAGTCGATTAGCAGTACCCTGGCCGCGCTGGATAAATCCGCACCGGCAACCGTGACGGTCAAAGGAACATGCACCGAGTTTGTCCTGGTCGACGGATTCAACGGACTAACGCTGAATGGTGTGCAAGGCGCGATCTTGCAGCAGCCCAGCACGAATCCACAGTCCAACGCCTATGTCTTCTCCATTCATGCTTCACGGAGCATTACCGTCTCGGGCCTTGCAGTCAGCTCGCAGTCCTCTATCTTTTCTGGCATCGGAATTGGCGGCGGCAGTAATGATGTTCGGCTCCAGAATGTGTCTACCGAGGGGTCGTGGGGAGTGGTGGTGGCTGAAGCCAGCCAGGTTTGGCTTGTGAACCTGACGGTCAACATTACATCGGGCTATGCCGCCGTTTCTTCCTTCGACAAATCCGACGTGCACATCGTGAATGGCTTGATTGAGCGCCCCACCGACTCTAACTTCTATGCTGGCATCTTCGCCTCTTCCGGCCATGTCACCATGCAGGGAACAACGATCCGCGACATGCAGCAGAGCATCAACATCGATGCGAACGGCAGTGTCGACCTGGTTTATTTTGATTCCTCCGTCGCAGCTCGCGACGTGGTCGTCAACAATCCCGCTGGCACCAACTTTAACGGCGTTCGCGTCACAAACGGTTCATCGCTCAACCTGAGCAGCGTCAAACTCCGAATCACCAATGCCGGGCAGCCATACGGAGTGGACACGGGCGCGGTGTTTGTCTCTGACGGCTCGACGATGAACGCCGGCGCGAATCTCGTGGTAACTGGCAGCCAAGGCCAGGGCGTCTTCGTGGCCAATAATTCGCATGCGGCATTGGCCGGCTCCAGCATCACCCGCAGCAGTCACGGAGGTTTGGTCGTCGTTAACCTATCGACGGCTGCAGTGACGACGAGTACTCCTTTGACGGTGATCGGCGGGAATGCCACGGATTTGTTCTGTGATTCCAAATCGCAGATTGCGGGCAGCATGAACATCGCAGATGCAACCAGCGTGCAATGCGCTAACCTCTTAACTGGCGACTACGAGACTTTACCGTAGAAGAGCTGGGAAGGTACCATCGTCGTGGGGGGAGCATTTGCCAGGTCCCGACCATCACATTGCGCCGCCCGATGTTCTGGGCGGCTTTTTGCATTGCGGGAGGTGGCTTCGGGGTAACTTGTCATAACCAAGCCTTTTCCGCTCATTGACCGAGCCTCCGGTCTACTCGCGCCTCCCGGCT
>CAWEQA010000012.1:0-22841 GCA_963811095.1 uncultured Acidobacteriaceae bacterium
AGCGGCAACCGCCAGCTGATCCCGATGCGGGGACAGCCGCCCTCGGCTAGCTTGCCCTGAACGAAGTCGAAGGGTCGAGCGCAGCTCGAACGCCTTGTCCTCAAACCGGAAGCTTACCGTAATTCGGTCGTTGCGATCATAGACAACGGGCGGTGGGCGAGTACACTCCCCGCTTTACGTGATTCCGCCTCTCCCAATCCATCGCGCGGTTTGCAGGCTGCGGGAGTAACCTGCCTGCTCCTCGTCCTTGCGCTTCAGCTTGCCTTGTCTGCCCGCCGGGAATCCCAGACCTGGGACGAAGCCTGCCACATCTTTGCCGGCTACAACTACTGGAAGAACGCGAGACTTCGGCGACAACCCCGAGCATCCTCCGCTGGTCAAACTGCTGGCGACCCTGCCTCTGTTGCGCCTGCCGCTGAAAGTGCCGCCTCATCCCGGAGTGTTCTCGAAGGAAGAGGACTTCCTCACGGCGACCCAGTTCGTCTATTCCAACGATGCGGAAACGATTCTGTTCCGTACCCGCATGGCGGCCGCGATCCTCACGTTGCTGCTTGGCCTGCTGGTGTTCGCGATGGCGCAGGAGATGTTCGGGACCGATCCCGGCTTTCATCGCGCTCACGCTGCTTGTGTTTGAGCCGAACATTCTCGCCCACGGCGCTGTGGTCGACGACCGATGTTGGATTCGCTGCTTTCTGCTGGCGACGGTGTATGCGTTCTATCGCTACGTGAAGAAGCCGACGGCTGGAAGACTTGCGCTGACGGGGCTGGCGGCCGGATTGGGGTTGCGCCACGAAGCATTCCGCCATTCTGATTCCTCCGATTCTGTTCGTGCTGGCCCTATGCGAAGTGGTGCGCGGGTGACGCTGCGTCCGCCGATGTTCGAAGAGAGCGAGGTCGAGGCAAGGCAGCTTGCGGTTGCTGGGGGCGATTGCGGTCGATCGGCGTCATTGCTGTTGCGGTCCTGTGGGCGTTCTACGGATTCCATTTCCATCCCAAGGCGGGCGTGGATGCCGGCACGCGCGTAGTCGAGTATGCCGGCAGGCTGAAGAATCCCGTGCAGGCGAAGATGATTCAGACCGCCGCACGTTGGCACTTGCTGCCGCAATCGTATTTGTTCGGGCTGGCAGACGTTGGCTTCATCGGCCGACTACAGTCACTCGTACCTGTTGGGCAAGGTTTACCCGCACGGAGTGTGGACCTATTTTCCGGTCGCGTTTGCCATCAAGACAACGCTGGGACTGCTGATCCTGCTGGCTCTGGTGCCACTATCACTGGCGCGCTCGCGTATCGAGCACGGGCGGGAGTTGCTCTTTCTGATCGTTCCCGCCGCGATTTACTTCGGCGTGGCGATGGCATCGGGCATGAACATCGGCGTGCGCCACATCCTGCCGGTGTATCCGTTTCTGATGATCCTGGCGGCGTGGGGCGCGTGGCGACTCATTCAGCGCCAGCGGCGCTGGGCCTACGTTGTGGCGCTCCTGCTCGTGTGGAATGTCGTCTCGTCGGCGCGGACGTTCCCCGTCTATCTCGCGTATTCGAATGAACTGTGGGGCGGGCCTTCGCAGACCTACAGGTATCTCAGCGACTCCAACGCCGATTGGGGACAGCAACTCAAGGCCGCGAACCAGTATCTCGACCGGCGGCAGGTGAGGAGCTGCTGGTTCGCTTACTTCGCCGCGGTGGTCGACCGATCCAACGTATTACGGAGTGCAGTGCAAGCCGCTCACGACGATTGCTTCGGTGTGGCTGCAGCCGTCGATCGAGGTTCCCGCGAGCATCGACGGGCCGGTGTTGATCAGCGCCGGGGTGCTGTCCGGTTACGAGTTCGGACCGGGAGACCTGAATCCCTACGACCAGTTCCTGCGCCTTCCGCCGACGGCCGTGATTGAAGATGGTCTGTTCGTTTACGACGGACACTTCGACATCCCGCTGGCTGCGGCGCTGAACCATGTCACGCGGGCGCAGTTGGCGGTGCGGGCGATCATCTGGACGAAGCGCTCTCCGAAGCGCAGGCCGCGGCCGCACTCGCCCCGCGGTCGGTGCAGGCACAGGCGGAGTTCGGGCGACGTCCTGCGTCGCTTGCAGCGGCCCGAAGAATCGCGTCAGGCTTTCCAAAAGGCGCTCGACGCGGCGCAGACCATCCATCCCGAGTTCCAAAGCGGCTGGCTCCCTGGCCTGAAGAAAGTCGCGCTCGAACTCCGTTAGATTGTCCGTTAGACATTGGTCGGTTAGACATTCCCGCTGGCTTCCCTGATGATAGAAAGATAGTAAAGATAGAAGAGATATAGGACACGCATGTTCATTGATGAGGCGAAAATCAAGGTCAAGGCCGGCGACGGCGGCAACGGCTGCATGGCGTTCCGGCGGGAGAAGTTCGTGCCGCGCGGCGGACCTTCGGGCGGTGACGGCGGCAAGGGCGGCGACATCATTATGGAGTCCAGCGAGCGCCACAACACGCTGGTGCACTTCCGTTTCAATCCCGAGCACACTGCGCAGCGCGGACGTCACGGCGAAGGTTCGAACAAGACCGGACGCGACGGCGAAGGCATCGTTCTGAAAGTTCCGGTCGGGACGATTGTGTTCGACGACGAAACCGGCGACAAGGTTTTCGAGTTCACGCAACCCGACCAGAGCTTCGTCGATTGCCCGCGGAGGCCGCGGCGGGCGCGGCAATGCGCGCTTTGCCACCTCGGTACATCAGGCCCCGCGCGAGCATGAAGAGGGCCGTCCGGGCGAGGAGCATGTCTACCGGCTCGAACTGAAGCTGCTGGCCGACGTGGGGCTCGTGGGATATCCGAATGTGGGCAAGTCGACGCTGATCTCGCGCATCTCGGCGGCGCGGCCCAAGATTGCGGATTATCCATTCACCACGCTCGAGCCCAACCTGGGCGTGGTTGCGGTGGGCGACGCCAAGAGTGAAGTCAGTTTTGTGGTCGCCGACATTCCCGGATTGATCGAAGGCGCGCACACCGGCGCCGGACTGGGCACGCAGTTTCTGCGGCACATCGAGCGCACGCGGCTGCTGGTGCATCTGGTCGACGTTTCCGATTCCAGCGGCCGGCCCGATGTGGCCAAGGACGTCGAAGTGATCCTGGCCGAGCTGTGGAGCTTCGGAGCGAATCTCCAGGACAAGCCGATGATCATGGCCGCGTCGAAGATCGATGCCGTCAACAAAGACAAGCTCGCCGCGCTCAAGAAGTACTGCAAGAAACACAAGCTGAAGCTCTACGAGATCTCCGCGGTGACGGGCAAAGGGATCGAGGAGCTGAAGTACGCCATGGCGGAAGAAGTCCAGAAGTTCCGCGAGCGGGAGCTGAAGGAAGCGGTGGGGGAGAAATCGTAGGGGCGACACTGATTCTGCAGCAAGTACTCCAGACCTCGCCGGTTTTGAATCGAACCGCTAGGCTCACCGACGCTGTCCGGACAATATGTCTCTCGGATCAAATGCCCGCCAACCGCGCTGGGACTCCATGATAACCTCTGACAAGAATTCGCCGATGGAGCGACGGTGCAGATCACTCGGCGCTTCTGCCGTCGCGGTCATCTCCGCGAACTCGTGGAAGCAGTGATCATCCCCCGTAAGCTGGTCGTCCGCAGCAAGAAAAACCTCAGGGATCCGGACTTGGTGGGCGACAAACAAGCCGTCCTCCATGAAACATTCGCGTAGCTGTTTCGCGACTCGCTCAACAGAGAAATTGTCAGGATTAGAGAAGACAACCTCTCCCCAATTCTTGTAATTGCTGCCATCGCGATAGAGGTAGTCAAACTTGATGTTGTCCATCCACGAAGCCTATCAGCCGAGGAACACTCTCTGGTTATGGTATCGCAGGAAATTTTCATCAGGCGCAAAACGGCGAGGACTCGAAATAGGACGGTTCTCGAATCGCCACAGAAAGTCTTGCCCGGCCTGGTCTACAGCGCGCCCTTTCAGCTTAGGGGAGAGCTTTACCGTGAGATCTGGTGTGACCCGTCAGCAGACCGCAGTCAAAAGCCCTGTCATGAATGGCGTTCAGGCAAAGACCGTTCCGGGGATTCGTGCGGTTCTTCACGTCAATAGACCACGGCACGATGTGGCTCGCATTCAGCAACTGCGGGATCGCGAGACCGGTGATGCAACACCGCATGCCATAGGCGGCCAGAACGGAAGTTCGGAAGAAGCCTTGGTTGATTCGAGCACGAACGAGCGTTTGACGAGTCTTGCCCTCCGGAAATTCTTGTGCTTCGGCCATCTCCTCGGTATTGCATCCGGTCATGTCCTGCAACATGCGCTCGCTCTCAAATGCTAATGCTTCCCAGTTGTGATTGAACTCGTTCCAGATCTCAATTTCCCCTTGAGCACCATGCGTCGCGCCTGCGATATTGCGTTTTTTCAGAGCTGGATCCAGTCGTGCGAAATTCGCGAGTTTCCAAGACACAGCCGAGGGCGTGCGACCGATAACTCTGGCCAGTTCGATGATCAATGGATTGCGAATGTGTATTTGTCCGAAGGGAATCTTGCAGTAGAGATTGAAGGCGACAATTAGCTCTCTACGACTCCAATCTCGGCGAGGCATAAGGGCAGCACTTCCCTCGCGGAAGAATAGCACGGCCCGCACGAATAAAATCATTACGCCACCATCTGCACGACAATGGTCGCGAGAGGCCGAGTAGGGTCAGCCGCGGAGCGGCACCAGAATGCAGCCCACGGCGCAAGCCGTGGGCCCGGGCGCAAGCCTTAACCAAGCCCCGGAGGGGCGAAAGAAACTAATCCCAGATATATCGCTCGTTATAGACCACGTTGTTCTTCTTCAGGAACGCCACGAACTCTTCTCGGAACGAGTGCTTCCGATGATGCTCTTCCTGCTCGGCGATATATTTTGTAACCGCTCCGACATTCGATTCGCTAACGCTGAAGACTCCATATCCCGTTTGCCAGGCAAATTTCCGACTCCACTTTTCATGCACCCAGCGCGATGAGTTCGCCTTGACCACGCGTGCGACCTGCGCAGACGATTGAGCGGGTCGAATCCGCATCAGCATGTGAACGTGGTCAGTGGTGCCGTTGATGATGAGTGCCGTTCCGTCCAGCTCGCGGACGATGCCGCCGAGATAGGCAAACAGGTCAGTACGGAAATCCGATTTGATCAACGGGCGCCGGCCCTGCGTGGAGAAGATCATATGAAGCACGATGTTGCCGGATGTGTGGGACATGATTCTTACGGCCCTCCGGGGCTTGGTCGTTGTCTCTGCCTGTTCAGCCCCACGGCTTGCGCCGTGGGCTGCATTCTTTCGCCGCTTCGCGGCTGCCCTGCCGCGGCCTCCGTAGTCGAGCCCAAGCCGGGCATTGCGGGTTCCTGAGCGGCAAAGTGCTCGACTATTTTCCGCATCTCGCAGCCCAAAATGCGGTGACCAATGTCACATTGAGCGAGATTTGGCGGCCTTTCCACCCCAAATCGGTAATCTTACGCATTCTTCCAACTATGAGAAAACGCTCCTCCGAACCCACCCTGTGCGTTTTCCCACAGATTTCCACAGCCAAAATCGCAATTCCTGTGACGAACGACCTTTACTGAGAAAATCCAAACGCGAACAATGGTTCCGTGCGCGAGAAATTCCTCAACTCGTCGGGCCAGACGACCACAACGCTCCCCGGCATCTCGTTTCGGAGCGCTCTCACCGTAAGTCCTTATTCCGTAATATTTTGCAATCGAAGCTCCCGAATGTCGGAGCGTAACTGTAAGAAAGAAAACATCTTACGGAAATCACCGCAGAACAGCGGCCCAAAGTCCACCGCTAACTCCTTATTCCATAAGATTTTACGTGTAAGTCCTTCCGGCTCAATATTTTGCCGGGAGTGTCACCACTCGACCATCCGTAACATCAATCGAATGAATATTTTACAGAACCACGAAGAAAAAAAGTGGGGGACCTATACGTCAGTAACTTTCACGCGCCGATTCTGTCCACTAACCTAGCCCATGAGGGGAGCCGGGAGAGGACTGTATAACGACGCGCGCTGAGCATCTGGGAGATCCTGCGCGCCATCTACGGTCGACATCCAGATTTGACCGAGGTTAGAGCGCTTGGAGAAAACACGCGAGCAGCAATCCGGTAGCGACTCCACAACGCAGATCGTTGAGCAGATCAACGTCTGTCTGCGTTCGGGCGACTACGCTCGCGCCCTGGATTTGCTGCGCGGCACAGCCGCCGATTTCCCCAACGATGCGGAGCTGTCCGAACTGCAAAAGCGCGCCGAGGATGGGGTCAAGCGGAAGGCCGAAGCCGACCGCCTTATCACCGAAAGTCAGGAACTGTTCGCCCAGCGGAAGTCCGCGGAAGCCATCCAGTTGTTGCGCAAAGCCTACGAGCTGGATAAAAAGAATTCTCTCGCCCGCGCCATCCTGGCCAATGCCCTGGTCGAGCAGGCGCATTCGGTGGTAGAAACCGACTGGCTGGAAGCCGAGACCCTGACCAATCAGGCACTCGCCCTGAACCCTGCGCATCCCACGGCTAAAACGATCCACGGCCTGATCGTGGACCAGAAAAAAACAAGCTCGGTGGAGGATTGGGCTGAGAAAGCGCGCAAGCTGCAATCCTCCGGCGATCTATTCGCAGCCCTGGCTTGGATTGCAGAGGGATTGGCGGTTCATCCCGACGATCCTAAGTTGCTTCAGATTCACGAAGAAATTCAGCGCGACCAGGGCGTTCGGCGCCGCCAGGCTCGCCGCGGCGACCTGGAAGATCTGCGGCGCCTGCAGCACGAAATCGCTGGGGCCGCGGACGTGGCTGCAAAACAAGCGTTAGCCGAGCGCATCCAAGCGGTCGCCGCCAAGTATTGGACGGATGGCGAAATCTTGTCCATCGCCAATGCCCTGCTCCTCCGCTTGGGATTGGTTCCCCAGGAGAGTCCCGGCGCGGCGCCGCGCAGCAAAGGCGCGACCGTAATTCTTCACGTCCCGCGCCCCAGCGCTCCGCAGGCTTCACGCGCCGATGCCAGCCAGCCTCTGCCGAGCCAGGCTCCGCCAAGCGCGGTTTTGCCGAGCCCGATTTCGCCGAGCACGGTTCCGGCGAGCGCGGTTCCGCCCAAGCCAATCCCATCCGCAAACGTTCCGACGACCGCCGTTGTCCCGCTCAGCAAAGCTCCGTCCAGCATTGTGCCGCCGGTCAAAGTCCCGACCACTCCGCCAAAGCCGCAGCTCCCGCCGCCAGCTCCCGCCACCGTTCCGGCCCTCGATCTTTCCGTACCAGCGGCCAAAGTCACATCTAAATCAGCCCGGCCAAAACAGCCCAAGAGGTCGCATTCCACAACGCTGATCCTCGTCTCCGCCGCCGCAATACTTCTGTTCGCAGCGCTCTTCTTCTTCGCGCAAAAACATCAAGCTCCGACCGTAGCGAAGACCCGCCGCCGCGCCCACCGTCTCAGCGCCGACCGCCTCTGCCCCGGCCGTCTCAGATTCCACAGTCCCGGCTCCGGCCGAGTCCGCACCCACCGCCGCCGCACCAACAACTCCCGAACCATCTTCGCCTGCTTTGGGCGTCTCTTCCGACACCGCCGCCGGAAACGCCACGCTCGATGATCAGCCGCCCGCCGAGTCCGCTCGCAACCTGGGCACGCTCCTGGTCGTTGCCGGTCAAGATGGCGCAAGAGTTTTTCTCAACGGAAAACTTCAGCGGCAACTCACTCATGCCGGCCAGTTGCGCCTGCCGAATCTCGAGCTCAAGGACTACGTTGTCCAAGTCTCCAAGAGCGGCTTTCAGGATCCTCCCCAGCAAGTTATCCGCATCCGCAAGGGCGACCAGGCCACGCTTGTCTTCAACCTGCAACCCCAGCCTCACCTGGCCTCGCTGACCATACAGGGCGGCGCTCCGGGAACCGCGGTTCTCGTCGATCAAACTCCCGTCGGCACCATTCAGCCCGATGGCACGCTCTCCGTCGCGACCGTCAATCCCGGAGACCATACCGTCGAACTGCGCAAAGAGCGATTCAAGCCCCGGCAGTTCAAGAAACACTTCGTGGTGGGCGCAGCCATATCTCTCGCTGCTGCGGATGCCGCGCTGGAAGCCGCTCCCGGCGAATTGAAAATTAACTTCGTGCCCGCCGACGCCAGAGTTGCGGTCGTGCAGGGGGACCAGCTGACAATCGTTAGCAGTGGGGTCCCGCTCAATCTTGTCCCCGGCACCTACACTCTTACCGCGCGAACCGCCGACGGGTTTCCCCGCTCGTCCACGCTCGAGGTCACCGCTGGTCAATCCAAGACTCTGGATTTGTCTCTCGCCCCCACCGGTATGTCGAACTGGGATGACCCCGGCGCCTGGAAGAGTGAGAAAGATTCTTTCATTCGCAAAGGGGGAAACTTCGTCCTATACCGAACCGTTCCTGCCTCGGGCACCTTTGTTTTTTCCGCGATGCTTGCCAAGGGTCACCTCTTGCAGTGGGTACTCAACTACACCGACCCCAAAAACTACGTTCTCTTCCAAATCGACGACAATAATTTCTACCGTACTGTCATTCGCAACGGAAACAAGTCGGACGAGATCATCGTTCCCCATATCGGGGAGAATGAGAAGAAGAGTGTCCGCACGCTCCACATTCGCGTTAGCCCCACGGAGATCATCCACCAGATCAAACACGGTAACAGTTGGACCGTCCTCGATCGCTGGGCGCAGCCCGGCACCAATCTCAGCCAGGGCAAGTTTGGCTTCTACCTGCCCGGCAACGACGAAGTCGCGCTCTCCGGCTTCGCCCACTACGCTGACCTGAACACCCGCTAGCAGCCAGCGGCCAAGGCCTTCTATGACCGCCGCAATACTGTTGAAACATCACAATATCTCGCACAATCCCGACGCTTGACGATGCTCGGTTATCTCCCTAATCACAGCGGAGGGCCGCCATCGGGTCGACCCTGCTTGCTCGGTGCGCGGGGAGCCATGCCGCGAACAGCGTCATCGCGCTCACTACCATGAGGGCAACGGTGAACGTCATGGGATCCAGAGCGCTCAGGCCGAATAGCTGGTCTTTGATGTACCTGGTCGTCAACAGCGTCAGGGGCGGATTTATGGAGTTGTCGGGAGTATCGGCGCTGGCAGCAGAGTGCCATAGATCCTTCGGCGCCAAACGACGGCGCCTCAGGATGACAAGCGTCCAGGGAAGGTACAAAGCGATGGCGCGCGAGAGTTTTGGAGTGAAGTTCGAAGGCTGATGAGTGCACCCAGCTCAACTTTACGCAGCAGAGCCAGCCTGGGGCGAGCCCGAAACCAATCACCCTGACTGGTACGGGAGACTGACGTGGCAGAACTGATCGCGCCGGAGGTGCTGGCGCAACGTCAGGCCTCCAGCGCGGGGTTCCAGCCGTCGGCGTGCAATTCCTGGGCGAAGACTGCAAGCTGTCGCTCAGGATGACACCTTCACCATGTTGGCTGCTAATGTCGGCTGCCACCAAATAAAAAAGGCGACCCGAGAGAAGCCGCCTTTCTGATCCGCTTACCGTCCACAAAACCGAGAATCCCTCACGCCCTTGGGAGTGGGCCGTGCTGGAAGTGATACTGCAAAATCCGCGCGGCCAGTGCGGGGGTTAGGGTTGATCCGTTGTGCTCGACCGTTCGGACGACCTCGCCGCGGCAGACGACTTCCGTGGACGAGAGTCCGGCAATTTCTTGCGGGAGCACCAAATTGATTTCCAGTTGCGAGTTGGGCTGCAGGGCTTCGTCGGCCTGGAAGAGCATTCCCGACCGGCTGATGTTCTCGGTTGTGCCCACGTGCCAATCTTTCTCGCCGAGGCGGCGATAACGCAGAGGCAAGTGGAGTTGGAAACGTTGCGCGCGCGCCGGGGGAACTTCTCTGGCCCGCGTGGCGTTTTGGGGTTCGGCGGATTGCATGGACATAGCGACCTCCGGGGGAGTTGGTGATGCGTCGAGCACTTCGCGAACCTTGCTCTTCAGGTCGCGAAGGTTAAAGGGCTTCTGGAGCAGGCGGATGCCCGCGTCCAGCATGCCGTTGTGTCCGATGACGTTTTCGGTGTACCCGGACATGTAGAGAATTTTCACGTTGGGACGAATCTCAGCGATGCGCTGCGCCAGCTCGCGGCCGTTCATGCCGGGCATGATGACGTCGGTGAGCAGCAGGTGGATCGTCGCCTCATGCGCCACCGCAATCTGCATGGCGACGGCGCCGTCGGCGGCCTCGATTACTTTGTAGCCCTGCTTCTCAAGGTATTGGCGCGCCAGGTAGCGCAGGTTGGCTTCGTCTTCGACCAGCAGGATGGTTTCGGTGCCGGGCTCGACTTTGCGATATTCAACAGGCGCGGCAACTTGAGCGACGGCCGGTTCGCCAATGGAGGGAACGCGCGGCATGTAGATTTTGAACGTCGTGCCCCGGCCCAATTCGCTGTAGACCCAGATGTATCCGCCGCTCTGCTTGACGATGCCGTAGACCGTGGACAGGCCGAGTCCGGTTCCCTTGGGTCCCTTGGTGGTGAAGAAAGGCTCGAAGATGTGCGACTGAGTGTCGGTGTCCATGCCAACGCCGGTATCGCTGATGGCGAGCATGACGTAGTCGCCGGGGCGCAACGGGGCGTGGAAACGGGCGTACTCTTCATCGAGCGTGACGTTGGAGGTTTCGATGGTTAGCTTTCCGCCCGAGGGCATCGCGTCGCGGGCGTTGACCGCGAGGTTCATGATGACCTGGTCGATCTGTCCGGCATCGGCGCGAATGGGCCAGACATTCTGCGCAGGCACCATGACCAGGTCGATGTCCTCGCCGATCATGCGGGTCAGCATCTTGATGTTTTCGGTGGCGACGTCGTTGAGGTTGACGATGCGGGGCGCGAGCATCTGCTTGCGGCTGAAGGCCAGAAGCTGGCGAGTCAACGAGGAGGCGCGTTCGGCGGCGCTCGAGATCTCCTGCGCGGGGCCGCGCAGGTGGGGCTCAGCCCCCAGGCGTTCGAGCAGGAACTCCGAGTAGCCGAGGATGACCATGAGGAGATTGTTGAAGTCGTGGGCGATACCGCCGGCGAGACGTCCCACGGCTTCCATCTTCTGGGACTGGCGAAGCTGCTGCTCCAAGGCGCGGCGTTCGGTGATGTCTTCCGCGAAGAGTTCGAAGACCACGCCTTCGCCACCGTTCAAGACCGAGCGCCCGGAGACGCGCACTACGGTGGTGGTGTTGTTCTTGCGCTTCCATTCCGCGTTCAGGCCTTTGAACGGCTCAGAGGAGCGGAGGAAGTCGGCCAAGTCGAACCATTTATCGTGTTCGGCGTAGAGTCCGAAAATGTGCTCCCCAATCAGTTCGTCAGGGGAAGAGTGGCCCAGCAACTCGAGGAAGGCGGGATTGGCGTCGAGAATCTTGCCGGTCGAATCGCAGCGGCAGATGCCGTAGGGGGCGTTGGTCACCAGCGAGCGGAAGTTCAGCTCGGAGCGGCGCAAGTTCTCCTGGGCCGCGCGCAGGGCTGCGTTCAGCCAGCAGATCAGCATGGCTATGAAGAAAAACAACGAGAGGCGGACGATCGCGGTGCGCAACTGTTCCGGTGTGTGTTCGCCCGCAAGGGAGAAGTAGGCGCATACGGTGAGCGCGAAGGCGGTCGCGACCACTCCCGGCTTCCAGCCGCCGTACCACGCGCTGACCATGACGGCGACGCCGAACAGCGCCAGGCGGCTCTCCGACACGTCCGCCAGTAGCACCGTGGGGATCAGCGCCAGGGCCGTACTGAGCACGGCCACTCCATACCGAAGGATGGGGGCGCGTGCGGGCGGGGTGCGGAGTAGGGGGAGGGTTACTCGCATGTCAACCATCCTAGTGCCAAAATAGGAAATGCGGAACATTACAGGAGTTCATTTTTTGTACGAGGACGCCGAGTTGAGCTATGTCCGTTGGCGGTAGGGGCGAGGGCCAGTCGGACAATGGGGTGTGATTCGGCTTGCATCTCGGGGCGGGAATCTGGACACTAGGCGGGGCTGACCTGATTCCATGAATATAGGACTTTTTGGCGGGACCTTCGATCCGGTGCATCGCGGACATATGGCGCTGGCGCGGGCGGCGCAGGAGCAGTACAAACTGCATCGCATTCACTTTGTGCCGGCGAATGTTCCGCCACATAAACAGAGGCAGCCGCATTCGCCGTTCGTGCACCGCTTTGCCATGCTGGCGCTGGCGACGGCGGAGGAGAAGGCGTTTGTGCCCTCGCTGCTGGAGGCTCCGGAGGAGGGCGTGGTGCCGATCAAGAAGGATCGGGCCGAGAAGCCGAACTACACCATCGACACGATCCGGCGGTTGAAACAGTCGTTCAAGTCGGCTGACAAATTGTTTCTGTTGTTGGGCATGGATGCGTTTGCGGATATCGCGAAGTGGCACCAGGCAGAGGCGCTGTTTCGCGAGTGCGAGTTCGTGGTGGCGAGCCGTCCCGGATATTCGCTGGCCGACGTGGCGAACGCGCTGCCGGAGAGCCTGCGTCCGCGGCCGGAAGTGACTCGGCCATTTCAGAAGCAGGCGGCCACGGGAGATCTGGTGCTGAAGGGGGCGACGATTCACCTGCTGGCGGATCTGCATCAACCGGCTTCGGCGACGGCGATCCGGCAGGCCGCTGCTGCGGGCAAGCCCCTGGGACGGTTTGTGGATGCGCCGGTGGCGGAGTACATCCGGAAGATGGGGCTATATCGGTAGGGGATGTTGTGGCGGATTTCGTGAATCTTTCGCTCGGCGGTTATGATGGATTGGAGGGAACCATAGCGTGAGTGGTGACTCGCTTTCCAGATCTTTAACCACCAAGGACACGAAGGCTCACGAAGGAAACCCTTCGATCAAATCAGGGGTGGCGTCCCGAACCGCTTGAAGCAGGAGACACATGGCTCAGAATCACTACGTAACCAAGACCAAACGGCGGAATAAGAGCAAGAAGCGCAAGGATCCAGCGGCGGCGACGATGGCGAAACTGCGTGAGTTGGCGGCGGCGGAGGCGAAGCGGGCGGGGAAGTAGTGCTTTGCCCGCGCTGGGCCTGCCCGTTTCGGTTTAGTCCGAGATCCCTTCGACTGCGCTCAGGGCAAGCTCTTCGCTTCGCCTGAAGAACAGCTCCGTTCAGGATGACAACCCTGGTCGGTTACAATTGGACCGACCTTTAAGATGATGAAAGAACCGCTGACGACTGAATGAAGAAGAGCGAACTCAAACAGCAAATTTCCGCCGCCATCCAAGCCTGCCTCGAGAAGAAGGCCGAAGAACTCAGCATCCTGGAAATGGAAAAAGGGTCGGGAGCGTTTACCGACTACTTCGTGCTGTGCAGCGGCACCAATCCGCGGCAGGTGCAAGCCATTGCCGACGAGGTGGAGCTGCGGCTGAAGGCGGCGAACCTGCGTCCGGCGCACGTTGAAGGCTACAAGCAGGCGGAATGGGTGCTGCTGGATTACGTGGACTTCGTCGTCCACGTGTTCTCGGAGAAGGCGCGCAAGTTCTACGATCTCGAGCGGCTGTGGAAGACGGCCAAGCGGCTGGAAGTCGGCGATTTGCAGGCCGCTCCCAAGAAGAAGAAAGCGGCTGCGCCCAAGCCAGCGGCGGCGAAAGTAGCTCCGGCGAAAAAGAAGAAGAAAAAGACAGCCTAGATCTTCTTCGCAATTCTGAAGGCTCCCATGACATCGAAACCAGACTCCGGGCCGGACTGGGGAAACCAGTACCGGCTGGTTGCCTCTGAGAAGTGGAAGGCCAAGTCGGCGGCCATGGGACAGCCTGTGACCGATGCGCTGGTGGAATATGCGCAACCCGCGCTGGGCATGCAAGTGCTCGACCTGGGGAGCGGGACGGGAGAGCCCGCGATCAGTCTGGCGTCGCGCGTGGGAGAGCAGGGGCATGTTACGGCTATTGATCTGAGCGCCGGGTTGCTCCAGATCGCCGCGAAGCGGGCCGAGGCGCGCGGGCTCAAGAACTTCACCACTCTGCAGGCGGACGCGCACAGCCTGTCTTTTCCAGACAACAGTTTCGATCTGGCAACTTCGCGCTTCGGGGTGATGTTCTTTCAAGATCCGGCGGCTGCGTTGCAGGAACTGCGGCGAGTTTTGCGGCCAGGGGCGCGCGCGTGCTTTCTGGCGTGGGGACGGATCGAGCAGCCCTATTGGCAGAGCATGATGGGCGTTGTACACCGGCATGTAGGTGGGCCGTTGCTACCGCCGGAGGGGCCGGACCCCTTCAAGTTTTCTCAGCCCGGCAGCTTGTCGGCGATTTTTCGCGGAGCGGGATTCAACGCGGTCGAGGAAGAAACCAAAACGCTGCCGTGGACCTGGCCCGGCCCCGTCGAAGAATTGTGGGAGTATTCGCAGTCGGTTTCGGTTCCGTTTCGTTCGATGCTGGAGCGCGTGCCGACGGAGAAGTGGCCTCAGATTCACGCCGAAGTGCATGCCGCGGTGCGGCAGTATTGGGATGGCGAGAAGGTCGCGCTCGGAGTGTCGGTCGTGCTGGCCTCGGGGAAGAAGTGAGGCGATCGTTCTGCCGGTGAAGATCAAGATTGCATGGATCGGGAAGACGAAAGAGCCGGCGATTGCGTCGCTGACGGACGAGTATCTCAAGCGGATCTCACGGTATGTGCCGGTGGAGGGAGTGGCGCTGCGGGACGAAGCGGCGTTGCTCGATCTAGGGGGGCGAGCGGCGGGGGCGAAGGCGGGCGCGAAATCGACGCTGGTGCTGATGGATTCGCGGGGCAAGGAATTTTCGTCCGAGCAGTTCGCGAAGTTTCTGGGAGACTATCAGGACCGCAATCCGTTGCCGCTGGTCATCGGCATCGGCGGGGCGGATGGCTTCAGTGATGGAGTGAGGGCGGCTGCGCAGCTCACAATCTCACTCGGAAAGATGACCCTCGCGCATGAACTGGCGCGCGTCGTCCTGCTGGAGCAGGTGTATCGGGCGTTCACGATCCTGAAGGGGCACCCGTATCACTCGGGACATTAGGTCAGTCGCTCGTTTCCCAGTGCCCGCGGGGTTCGCTCGCTGGTCGTCCCCTCCGATACAGCAATATCCCACGTTATCCTGTTTTTGAGTAATTCCGGCGATGGCTGTTGACCGTTGCGAACGGGTCGCCCGTCGCTTTAAAACAAGCTGGACACCCCAGCCAGGGGCGGTCCACGCATTCGTGGGCAGGATCAGTCGAATGTAACGACGGTCGATCAAAGCGCGTGCTGGAAAGCGGCATCACAGCAACTTTTGGTGTCTTCGGGCCGTCAGGGTCGGGCAGCATCCTTAGCAGGGATGTCAGCAACGATCGTAAGAATCGCATAAAACAAACTCCTCGCTATCAGATGACACCGGTTGATGAAATGAAACTGACTTGCTATCCGATTCACGTGACCGAAGTAACCAGGAACGCTATGGACTCCATCCCGGGTCGATGACTGCCATTCAGGCAGGGCGCAGCGGGATATGCGATTTGGACTTGCTGGGTTGTGACCGCGTAAATAACAACGGCAACAGGGACAGAAAGAGAGTCACCATGATTAGTTCCCACGGAGAATGCACGCGGGCCAGATAGCCGAATATGCTGAGTGGCAAGCCTATCCAGAGCAGGTTGAAACACAACTCATACAGCCGTCCTCGCGCCTGCCACCTCTCGACCGAAGCGGACACCTTGGATGGCATCCATCTCGCGCCCAGCCGCAATGCAACGACCCATCCGATCAAGAAGACAAATGCTGATCGAATCCGCCAACCGCCGGTAGTAACTGCGTTCCAGAAAAGGAGAATGGCGGCCGCGGCAAGGAGCACATTGATTGCACCGACATAAACCCGTTCCCATTTCGCAGGCATCTTCAGCCGCCCGTTCAGATAAACTCACTCCGCGGCAATTCTACGCCTACGGGGAGGCGGGAGCTTTGCTGGGGCTACCGCCTGCCTCCAGCGTGCATCCAAGTTCGAAGACCAGGAGCCATTTCTCGAGTCGGACGCTCGACAGTGGGTCCCCGCCGCACCTCCGGTTTTCGTCGCGAAGAACCTGAAATGAGGGCACTTTGGTGATCTGGCAAGCGGTCAGGGAGAGGATAGAGTTTACCGATTGATGGCCTTCCAATTTACCTCTTGGCGCCTGGGGTTTGCGCTTGTCGTGTTGGGTGGCGCTACCTGTTTGGGACAGCCCGCTCCGCAAGCTCCTGTGCCCACTCGGGACAACGGTGGGATCCAGCTGGAGATGCCCTCGACCGGCGAGCGGTTACCTGGAAGCGTCAGCGGAACGGTCATGGATTCAAGCGGAGCGGTCGTCGCCGGGGCCCGCGTGAAACTGACTGGCGATAGTGGGGCTGCGAGCCAAGAGTCGCAGTCGGGCACGGATGGGCAATTCTCCTTTACCAATATCACTCCCGGATCTTTTCACCTGACCATCACGGCCTCAGGATTCGCGACGCAGAGAACTTCTGGAACCCTGCATTCGGGCGAGAACTACATTGTCCCCGGTTCCGGGTTAGAGGTGGCCAGGACTGAGACGGATGTGGAGGTCGGAGTCACACCGGTGGAAGTGGCAGAAGACCAGATGAAGGTGGAAGAGCAGCAGCGGGTGTTCGGCGTGCTGCCAAATTTCTACGTGAGCTACGTCCCGAATGCCGCGCCGCTCGACGCGAAGCAGAAATTCAAGCTGGCCGCGAGGACGGTGGTGGATCCATTCACCTTTGTATTTGTGGCGGGCGCGGCCGGCGTGGAGCAGGCGCAGAATCACTTTCGCGAATACGGGCAAGGCGCGCAAGGGTATGCCAAACGCTTCGGCGCTGGCTATGCCGACATGGCGGCGGGAACGTTTATCGGAGCCGCAGTGTTGCCAGCGCTGCTGAAACAGGATCCGCGGTATTTCTACAAAGGAACCGGCAGCACGTCTTCGCGGTTTCTGTATGCGATTGCGGCCTCGGTGATCTGCAAGGGCGACAACGGGCGCTGGCAGCCGAATTACTCCAATGTCCTGGGAAACCTTGCGGCGGGCGGGATTTCGAATCTCTACTATCCGGCGCAGGATCGCGATGGAGCGGGGTTGACGCTTGAGAACGGTGCCATCGGAATTGGGGCCACCGCCGTCGCCAATGTCTTTCAGGAATTTATTGTCCGGAAGTTGACGCCGAAAGCTCCGAGCCACTAGCCCCGCTCAGCCCCTAAGCGTGAACCGCCTCTGACGTTATTTCTGCGGCGCGCTTTCTGTCGTTCCGGCCAGCACTTTCAGGATCTCCCAGGCTAGTTTGTCGGGGCCGGCATCTTCCATGTTGGTAAGCACGACGACTCCGGCGCGCAGCCTGGGAGCGATGATGAATTGCGTGCTGGTGCCTTGCTGGCCTCCGGAGTGGCCGACGACGGCAAGGCCGTTCTCGGTCCAGGATCCCCAGCCGAGGGCGTAGTTATCTTTCGAACCGTCGGACGGCTTCAGGGGTGTCCACATCAGATCGCGCGTAGTCCGCTTGATCAGCTTGTCGTTCAGAATGGCCACTTCAAACTTTGCCATGTCTTCTGCGGAAGAGAGCCATCCGCCACCCGGAATCTTGTAGCTGGAGTCGAGGAAGTCGGTATTCTGCACCGTGCCCGACTCGGTCTTGCGATAGAAGCGCGTGCGATAGGGAATGATGGCAAAACGATTGTCGACCTGCGTATGCTCCATGCCGGCGGGCACGAAAACATTCTGCCGCACGAAGTCGACATACTTTTCGCTCGAGGCTCCTTCGATAACGCAGCCGACGAGCGTGTAGCCCTGGGTCGAGTAGTGAAACTGCTTCCCTGGGTCCGAGACCAAAGGATCATTCTTGAAGAAGTCGAGTCCGGCCTGGATGGGGTCGTCGAAGTGCTTTGTGTTGCCGATTTCGGGATCGTCCTGCGAGTCGGATTTGTAGTGGCGGATGCCGGCGAGATGTCCCATCACCAGGCGCGTGGTGATGGGCGACTGCTTCTGCGGAAATGCGGGGCAATATTTCTGGACGGGCGCGTCGAGATCGAGTTGTCCGCGCTCGACGAGTTGCATCGCGGCCGTGGCCGTAAGCGACTTGGAAATTGAAGCGAGACGGAAGAGTGTGTGTTCGCTGGCGGGGGCGTTGTTCTCGGCATCCGCGAGGCCGAAGCCTGCGGCCCACTCGTATTCTCCGTTCTCGACGATGGCGACCGAGAGTCCGGGGACGTGAGTTGTCGCCATGTACTTCGTGACGGCGGCTTCGATCTGGGTGCGCTTGGCGGCGGAGAGTTCGGCTTTCTGTGCGGGGGAGGAAGATGCCCAGAGGACGAAGGGCAGGATGAGGAGCACGAGACCGTGTCGACGTTTTGGGAGCGAGAGCATGACTGTGCCTTCCATGGGGGATGAGGCCCACATTGTAGGCTAAGTCGCAGACCTTGCGTCAGGGGTGAACCCGCTCAGAATCCCTGTTCCGGGCATTTTGAGCGTAATCGGGGATATAACGCCAACCATGCTCGGCTCGTTCGCAGCGATTCTCCGGGTCACCTCCACGCAAATGAGATTGCAAACGAGCAGTTGGTTCTCGTTCCTTACAATGAAATACTCAATCCAATGGTTCGTCGAATCGTATTCGCAGCGTTGTGCGGTGCGGGGTTTACGGCACTCTTATCTCTGACGTTGCACTTGTCGTACCTGAACTTGTTGGCCTCACTGTTGCTTTTTCCGGGTGGTCTGATCCAAGCGCTTCTGAGAAGAGCCGATTCGCCCTTAGCGGTCCTTTCGACAAACTTCTTGGTTTACTCGGTGCTTGTCTTCGTGATCGCTTCATATTCATCTGAGGTCCACGAAAAGCGGAATCGCGGCGGCTAAGTCTGTGGCTTGCCGTCCCAGTTGGGGGCCTTGTTTGCATGGCCTGCATTCCGACATTGGACCCCTTGTGGCCGACCGGAATGACCCAGTTGGCAAGACAGGAAGCGCAGCTTCGAGAGAGCCTTCCAGTTGGCATTGATTTACAGCAAGCTCGGGGAGTGTTGCGCTCTCAAGGAATACAGTTTTGGGAACATGTCGAGAAAGACGATAACGTCATATCCGTCCGGCCAGAGGGGAGCCTAAAAGTAGCCTCAGGGGACACCGTCGTCTCGGCCAAAGTCTGGACGAAAGCAGGTCAGTTTCCATGCAGTTACAGGATTGACATCGTTCTAGTATTTACAAAAGAAGCGCGGCTGGCCGAACGCTCTATCTACCCTCTTCGCGTTTGTCCTTGATGGCCGACCGTATCCAGCACGACAGTTGACGTTAGCAGGCCGTTACACGTTTTGACCCGCTCGTCGCCCGGGAGCCCGGGAGTGCTCGAAGCTGATGAACAAGCGCTGGAGCGGTTTGGTCCCACTTGACAACGGGTAAAGGCTGTCAAAAAGGGAGGCTTGATCGCAGCACTAAAAGCGCTGCGCCACCCAAAAGCAACCCAACCCAGCAGAGCAAAGCGGCACTAGCAAACCAGCAGAGGTACATCATTGGGTGACGGTGGCCTGGTAGCTTACGGCCTGCCAGTGGCCGGTGCGGCGCACCCAGACGCGCGTGTAGCGGTAGGGGCCGCTGAAGTCTTCGCCGAGCTGGTGACCCTTGACGTCGGCGCGGGCGGTGACGACGGCGGTGTCGCCGTAAACGCGCACCACCATGTCACTGACATCAATGGCTTCATAGCGGAGTTGGCCGCTCTTGCGGGCGGAGACGGTGTCTTGCTTGGTCGTGACCTGTCCTAGCGGGGTGATGGCAACGTAATCCTCGGCAAGGGTGCGCTGGGAGAAATCGGGATCGCGGTGGAGGCTGGCTTCCTTGGCTTGCCGCTCCATTTCCACGATCTCTTTAATCGTGGACTGGTCAGCGGAGTCCATCGACGTCCGCGGATGCACCGCGACATGCTGGCCTGCGAAGGCCGGCAGGGTTACGAGCAGAGACAATAGCAACACTTCACACTTGTTCAGCACGATGAGACCTCCGCGGTTTGCGAGGGGACAGAGATCCGCCTGACCGAGCTACGCAACCTAGGATGCTGGAGTTCCGTGGAAAAGTTATCCGCTGCGACATTTGTATCAACATCAACAACGGGTGAGTGAACGTTCTCAAGTCATAATCGAACGTCTTTCCTTAACAATAAAGACGGTGCCAGAGGCTGTATTGTTTCCTGGAAAATTTCGAGTGCCCCATGTCCTCCAAGATTCCGCCCCGAAGCCGCGGACCCCACATCCACTACCCCGTGTCATAGCAACTCCCCTTCCATGCGGAGTTTGCGCCAAATGCCTGAAATATTGAACCGATCACTCCCTGGAGCCGCTCGGGTTGTCCACTCCGGGACGGGAGTGTCCGGTATCGGACAGGCGTCTTTCCGGGCCGGCGGCTGAGCATCGGCCGATATCGGCGCGCGAGATGACCGGCGAGGGGCAGCATCTAGTAGAATCAAACCTCCGATTCATGCATGGCTGACATCCGTCGTGGTCTGATTATCGTGAATACCGGCCCGGGCAAAGGTAAGACCACTGCGGCGATGGGAACTGCCCTGCGAGCCGTCGGCCAGGGAATGCGGGTGCTGATGCTGCAGTTCCTGAAGGGCTCGTGGCACTATGGCGAACTCGATGCGGTGCAGGCCTTCGGCGACAAGTTTGTGATGAAGCAGATGGGCCGCGGCTTCGTGAAGGTCGGCGCCGAGAAGCCGGACCCGGAAGATGTTCGCATGGTCGAAGAGGCCTGGGCAGAGGCCGATCAGGCGATTCAATCGGGGACATGGGACTTGGTCGTTCTCGACGAGATTAACTATGCCATCAGCTACGGCATGCTGGATCCGGCGAAGGTGGTCGAGAGCCTGAAGAAGAAGCCGGAGATGGTTCACGTCATCTTGACGGGCCGGAACGCGCACCCGACAATTGTCGAGGTCGCCGATACGGTGACCGAAATGCGCCAGGTGAAGCACGCGTACGAAAAGGGCGTGATGGCGCAGCGAGGGATCGAATACTAACGTCGAGTACTCGGTACTCAGTACTCGGTACCCAGTTGCCGCGGCGTCGGGTTCGAACTGAGTACTGAGTACAGGGTACTGAGAACTGTTTTTATGGCTTGGTTCAAACGCGAAGCCGGCGAGCTGGACACTTCGGGGGAGAAGCGCGTCAAGACCGAAGGCCTGTGGGTCAAGTGTGAGAACTGCCGGCAGATCATCTGGAAGAAGGATCTGGAAGAGAACATGAACGTCTGTCCGAAGTGCGATAAGCACTTCCGGATCGACGCACGTACGCGGCTGGCCCAACTGCTCGACAACAACCAGTACGAGACGTTCGATGGCGACATCGTCTCGACCGATCCGCTGAAGTTCGTGGACTTGAAGCCGTATTCGTCGCGGCTGAAGCAGGCGCAGGCGGACACGGGCCTGAACGACGCGGTCATTAATGCTCACGGCAAGCTAATGGGACGGCCCGTGGTGGCGAGTGTGATGGAGTATGCCTTCATCGGCGGGAGCATGGGCGCGGTGGTGGGCGAAGCGATTACCCGAGCCGTCGAGCGCGCGGCCCACACGCGCACTCCTCTGATTATTGTTTCCGCGTCGGGCGGCGCCCGCATGATGGAGGGCGTGATCAGCCTGATGCAGCTGGCGAAGATTTCCGCGGCGCTGGCGCGTCTGGACAAGGCCAAAGTTCCCTACATTTCGCTGCTCACGGATCCGACCACCGGAGGCGTGACGGCATCGTTTGCCATGCTGGGCGATTTGAATATCGCGGAGCCCGGCGCTCTGATTGGTTTCGCCGGGCCGCGCGTGATTGAGCAGACAATCCGGCAGAAGCTGCCACCCGGCTTCCAGCGCAGCGAGTTCCTCCTGCAGCACGGCATGCTGGACGCCGTGGTTCCGCGCAAGGAACTGAAACCTTATATTGCGCGGGCGCTCGACTTCATGACGCCTGCTGCGTAACGCCTGTATCCTCCGCGATCAACTTGCTTCGGATCCTACCCATTACTGATTCGTGTAGACATCGTCGAAAAGCACATCCATGTCGGCGGAGGTAAGCTGCGTGGTGCAGTTGGGCACGAAGGCCCGGGCTGCGAGCAGTTTCATCGGCGCGACCGGTGGTGTGGTGTCGGAAGCGGAGTAAGACAATTCCCCGGCACGGATATCCCGGGAATGCGCCAGCCGGAATGAGAAATGGTGGTTGGGCTGGTCCCAACTCACGGCGGCGTTCAAGACGTCGCTCAGGTTGTGAATGCCGAGATCGACATAGCCATAAAAGGAATTCTGGGAGGACAGCACCGCTCCGGCATGGATTGTGCCCTTGGCCGCGGTCGCGTCGCGTTCGATGAAATAGAGGACGGCCACGTCATCTCTCGGATCGCCTGTTCCAGTATTGAAGTAGTTGCCCCCGATCAGGACCTGTCCGAAGGACGGGGTACTGTTGGAAGGGCAGGGGATCGGCGCGCTACGATGGATCTTCACTGTGACACTGATCGTGTTGATAGCATTTGGGCTGGCAAAATAAAGTTCCGATGGGCCGAACTGGCGGTCGGTGTCAGAGTCGATGTGGCCGTAGGCCTTCACCATCAGGCGCAAGCTCCCACCCTGAATCGCGCGGATGCAGTCAACCAGGTTAAGGGACGCAGTTGTGTCGAGGAATGGGGTCGCGGAGCAAGTGGGAATGGCCGCCCACTTTGTGGGATCGATCCAGGTGCTGTTGAAGTTGTCGTAGAGTTGAATTGAGCCCATTTGTTGCTGGGCTACGCTCACGAGAGGGAGCAGGAGCAGAACAGCAAGGATTACTTTGTAGCGCATGGGATGCCTCCAGAAGGGGTCAGGAGAGAGTACGCGGGGTGACCCAGCGTCCACGTTGCCCGGGGGGAGCGAACTTTGTCTGTGCGTTGAGGCACCGCTGGGCGTGACGCGTATCACCCCAGCAAGCACACGATAAAATTGAGACCACCGGATCTGGGGGCGAAGGTTGACAACTCCG
>CAWEQA010000013.1:0-63720 GCA_963811095.1 uncultured Acidobacteriaceae bacterium
GCTGAGATCATTGTGCGGACGAGCACGAAACAGGTGGGGACGGGCGCCTTCGCGAGCCTGCCCTGAGCGGAGCCGAAGGGTCTAGCAAGCGCAGCGAGCGCTCCCGGCCACGGACCGGTGCCTGGCCTTTACTCTTGCGCCGTCGCCAGATGCCAGCCGCTTGTCAACAGGTTTTTGATTCGCCCCAAAGTGGTGCGCCTGGTCCATCCCCGAGGAATGGTTCAGCCAGAATTGCCTTTAGGATTAGTATGATCTTTCTACTGAATAGAAAATCATTTCGGAAAGAGTCTACGGATGCCATCTTCGTATCATCGACTCCTGATCATGTGTCTCGTGATCGCCGCCGCCGCGTCGGCGCAGACCGCCTCTTCGCCGTCCGGAACCTCCCTCGACGCCGTAACCGGTTCCCAGCCCATGCGCGATGGTATTGAGATCCAAGCCGGATCGGCGATTCTGCGCATTACCGCGCTCCGCGACGACATCATCCGCGTGCGCATCGCTCCGGGCGCGCTCCCCGAAGACGCTTCCTGGGCAGTCCTTCCTGCCGCGCGCACAAAATCCATCGACGTACAGCCGGTCCAGGACGATGCCTCCGTGGGCTTCCACACCGCCGCTCTCGATGTCCGCGTGGAGCGCAATCCTCTCCGCCTCGTCATCCGTGATCTCGCCGGCAACGTCATCTCCGCCGACGCCGTCGGGCGTCCGGTACGCTTCCAGCTAGGCGGCTTCACCATTTCCAAGCAAATGCCCGGCGGCGAGAGCTACTTTGGTCTGGGCGACAAAGCTGGCGCCTTCGACCGCCGCGATCAGGCCTTCACGCTCTGGAACACCGACATCGGCCCGCAGGAATCAACCGACCCGCTTTATAAGGCGATCCCGTTCTTTCTCGGCATCAGCGGCACGCGCGCGTACGGCCTGTTCCTCGACAACACCTGGCGCACCTGGTTCGACTTCGGCAAGCAGGCACGCGATGCGGTTATGTTCGGCTCCGAAGGCGGCCCCCTCGACTACTACTTCCTCTACGGCCCAACTCCCAAGCAAGTCGTGGAGGACTATGCGTATCTCACCGGACTGCCTCCGCTCCCGCCGCTCTGGGCATTTGGATTCCAGCAGTCCCGCTACAGTTACACGCCCGAATCGCAGTTGCGCGATATCGCCAAACATCTCCGCGCCGACGCGATTCCCTCCGACGTGCTCTATCTCGACATCGATTACCAGTTCAAAAACCGCCCCTTCACCGTCAATCCCAAAACATTCCCCGACTTTCCCGGTCTCGTCTCCGATCTGCGCAAAGATCATTTCCGCACCGTCACTATCACTGACTTGCACATCGCGCACGTCGCTAATCAGGGCTACTCACCCTTCGACACCGGAGAAGCCGGCAACCATTTCGTGAAGAATCCCGACGGCACCGACTTCATCGGCATAGTGTGGCCCGGCCCCGCGGTCTTTCCCGATTTCACTCGCGCCCAAACCCGCGAATGGTGGGGCAGCCTCTACACCGAGTTTGTAAAAGACGGCGTGGCCGGTTTCTGGAACGACATGAACGAGCCCTCAGTCTTCGACGGACCCGGCAAGACCATGCCGCTCGACACGGTTCACCACATTGAAGAGCCCGGATTCACCACGCGCACCGCCACGCACGCCGAGATTCACAACATCGTCGGACTGGAGAACGCCCGCGCCACTTACGAAGGCCTGCTCAAGCTGCGTCCCGACGAGCGCCCCTTCGTCCTCACTCGCGCCACCTATGCCGGAGGCCAGCGCTACGGCTTCACCTGGACCGGAGACAACTCCGCCACATGGAACCACCTTCGCCTCGCCACGCAGATGGTGCTCAATCTCGGCGTCAGCGGCATCTCGATGGTTGGTGCCGACGTCGGCGGCTTCGGCAGTTCGCCCCCACCCGCTCTGCTCACCCGCTGGGTGGAACTTGCAGCCTTCTCTCCGCTCTGCCGCGACCACGCCGCGAAAGGCACGCAGCCTCACGAAATCTGGGCCAATGGACCCGAGCAGGAAGGCATCCGCCGCCGCTACATCGAAACGCGTTACAAACTTCTGCCCTACATCTATTCGCTCGCCGACGAATCCTCGCGCACCGGACTTCCCATGATGCGCCCCGTGTTTCTCGACTACCCCGAGATCTTCGCGCCCAACTCCGGCGGCTTCGATCATCTCGACACCGAATTCCTGCTCGGCCCCAGCCTGCTGATCGCTCCTCCGCCTTTCGCCGAAACCCTCGACGACTACTCCGTATCCTTCCCGAAAACTCACGAGTGGTACGACTTCTGGACTGGACTCAAAGCGCCGCCTTCCCCGCAAGCGCCTCCCATCGCGGCAGCCGTTACTGCCCAGAACATTGGAGCGGAAATCACCTACCCTCGTGCCATCCATCCCCCACTTGAAACCTTGCCGGTCTACGTGCGCGCCGGCAGCATCATCCCGACCCAGCCCTTGATCCAGAACACCGACGAAATTCCCAAAGGCCCGCTCGAACTGCACGTCTATCCCGGCCCGCAGTGCAGCGGCTCCATCTATCTCGACGACGGCCACACCTTCCGCTACCAGAAAGGCGAGTACCTGCGGCAGAGCTTCACTTGCGAATCCAACGACAAGGCGATTCGTCTGACTTTCCACAAGCGCGAAGGCTCCTTCGTTCCCTGGTGGAAGTTTTTCGAAGTGGTGATTTACGACTGGCCGTCGGCCCACGCCGAGGCCAAGTTCTCCAGCAGCACGTATCCTCTGAAGACGACCTATGATGCAAAGCAGCACGCCCTGCACATGACGCTGGCCGATGTGTCGGCAGAAGCGGAACTCACCGTCCGCGGCAGGTCGAGTCACTGATCTGATCGCCCGAGGCGCCCGCAAGCTTTCGGTGCCATTAGGGCGGGATTCTTGTGGTCGCTTTGCTGTGGAAACGACCACGGCTGGGTACATCAACAATCGCGATCGCGGGGCTTTAGCGGCGAGTTTCGGGGCTACGATTCTTTCGCTCGGCGCACTTGGGACAGGTGCACTCAAACACTGGATCTGTTGGCAAGGTCAGATGTCCGCATCGAGCGCACATGTACCAGTCCCCTCCACCCTGGCCAATCATCACCTTGAAACCGGCGCCCTCAATGCAATAGGGGCAGCGCATAACAGGTTTTCTCGGCTTGTGGGATGCTTCCAGAGCGGTCATGGAGTGGTTCCCATGCAGGAATGAAGTTCTAGTCGTGGAGAACAATGTTGAGAAGTGAACTGTGAACCTGCAAATCATTACCAGCGTGATAGTCAATGAGCCCCAATTTCCTGAACCGGTTCATGAAAAAGCTAACCCGCGACCGAGTCGTGCCGATCATCTCTGCCAGGGTCTCCTGACTGATATTGGGGATGGGAGTCTCATGCACGCCTTCCTTGCCAAAGTGAGCCAGCAACAGCAGAATCCGGGCTAGTCTCTTTTCGCTGGAATTGAAAAGTTGGTCCACCAGATCTTCTTCGTATCGGATGTTCCGGGTCAACAAGTAGGCTACGAACAAATCGGAAAACGTTTGTTCCCGGTGAAGGACCTCCATCATGGACTTCTTGTCGATTCGCAACACCGAGCAATCGGTCATTGCGGTTGCGGCGCTCAGGCGGCGAGGCTGCCCGGTAAGGCAACCCTCTCCGAAGAAATCGCCCTCGTTCAGGATGCCGATTGTGGCTTCCTTCCCGGTCCGCGACACCACGGTGAGTTTCACCTTTCCTGTCTGTATATAAAAGACAGCATCGGACGAATCGCCCTGAACAAAGATTGTCTGTTTCTTGGAAAAGACTGCGATCTTCCTTCCGCCGTCGATGGTCGAAAGGAAGGTCTGGGTGTCGAATTTGCGTTTCTTGGCCGCCGCACGGGGACCCATATAGCGTGCCCTGTTGGAGTAATATCACATCCCAATAGTGATGGTCTGTCGGGCAGACTACATACGTGAAAACGTCCATTCCTGGGAACGTCTGATTTTCGGGTGTGGAGATTGAAATGAAGCGGAATCGTTTTGACTGTTGGTCACGTTTCGTCGCGATGCTTGCGCGTCGCAGCGGTGAGGCCAATGTACGATACCCTACCGAAGCGTCGCGTTTGGCCCTGTATACTCCACCGGGTAGCGCGAATCAGCGGAGTTCCTGTTTCGCGCACCAGGATGGGTGAGTTCATCCCAGTATCCTTGGAGGTTTCTCGGTTCTCGCCTGTGGCGCGCAAGGAACTCCAAACCGTGCAGTCTGGCGAGCGGACAAATGCCGCGGGAAAGCCAGTCAGCAACAAAATACTTCTATCCATCTCCGATAGCGAGTACAACTCCCTTCGCCCACACCTCCAACACGTCCGCTTGCCAAATCATCTAGTCCTTCACGAGGGCGGCGAAAAGCTGGAATTTGCGTATTTCCCGAATCGAGGTCTGATTTCTCTTGTCGTCGAAATGAAAGATGGAAGGACCGCCGAAGCTGGTGTGGTTGGCAATGAGGGCTTTACAGGAACACCAGCGGTCGTTGGCCTGAGCAGGGGCCCGCTGAGGGCGGTGGTTCAAGTCTCCGGCGACGGATTTCGGGTAAAAGTTGGAGCTTTGCGAGATACGTTGGAATCCACTCCACACCTGCAATTGATATTGAACCGCTATGCAGTAGTTCGGAGTATGCAGGTTGCACAAACCGCCGCGTGTAATCGGCTGCACGATATTAAACAGCGCCTTGCGCGGTGGTTGCTGATGACTCAGGACAGAGTGGACTCAGGCGCATTGCCCATCACTCATGATTTTCTGGCAACCATGCTGGGTACAGATCGGCCTAGCGTGAGCTTGGCCGCCGGCGTCTTGCAGAAGAAGGGGCTCATCGAGTACACCCGTGGCGCCGTGAAGATCGTGAACCGCAAGAAGCTTGAAGACTCCGCCTGCGAGTGCTACGGCATTATCCGACAATACGATGGCGAGCTCGGGTGAAATAAGTCCGCGACTGCAGACTCGCTCTTGCCGACTCGAAACCTCTGTTGTTGATAAATCTGATAACGTCAGTTACCGCGCAATCACGATCGGTATCGTGCAAAACAAAGTCGCCCAGATTTCGGGCGACTTGGTGTTGGTCGCAATTTGTTCTTACTCCGCAAAAAGTCGTGGCCACTCCGCTCTTACGGCTGATAAATCTGCACGTTGTTGAGGACGGTGCCATCCCAGCCGGCTGTCCCGCCGAAGCAGTACAGTTTCCCGTTATACACGGCATAAGCGGCCCACATCGTGCCCTGCGGCACGGGAGCCAGAGTCGTCCAGATGTTATTGGATCCGTCGAAGGATTCGGTCAGGGTCAGAAACGTAAACCCCCCTTGGTCGCCACCGGCAACGTACAGTTTTGAACCGATGGAGCCGCCGCACGAGGCATCCCGGGCCGTGGGATCGGGCGTTGCGGTCGCCCACGTATTGGTGGAAGGGTTGTAGCCTTCGTTGTCTCCGTTGGGTCCGTCGCCGCCGTTGAGTCCATGGGAGGTGTCTCCGTCCGCGGCCCAAATCCGAGTTCCGATCAGCCCGACTGTTGGGCAGGATCTCCCAATACGCAGAGGCGCCCCTTCCGTCCAGGTATCGGTCGCGGGATCGTAGCTGTCGACGTTTTTGAGGCGGGTCCAGCCGATCGCGCCGCCGATCACGTAAATGGTGTTGTTCTTCGTGACCACCGCCCCCGAGCACTGCGTCTGCGTAGGTATCGGCGATTTTGCAGACCACGTCTTCGTCTGCGGGCTATAGGCCCAAACCGTATTGAGAGTCGCGGATCCCTCTACGCCGCCGAACACGTACAAGACATTGTTCACGACTGCGGCAGAGGGATTAAAGATTGGCTCGGGCAGGGGCACGCCCTTGCTCCAGGTGTTCGATGCCGGGTTGTAGACCAGGGTGTCGAGAACGCCTGTGAGGTTCCAGTCCATAGCCCCGCCGAACACATAGATCCGTTTCCCGAGCACTGCCGCGGTCGCACCCATAATGGCCTTCGGCATCGGCGTGCCGCTGCTCCATGTGTCGTGGGACACTGCCGGATCATCTTGTGCGACCGCCGACGAAGCCAAGCTCATCGACAGAAGCGTTGCGATACACGCCAGAGCAATCTGTTTGCTGGCTCGATTCAAAAGCAGCTGTGTGTTCGTCATGCTGTCCTCCTAAGGCAAGCTGGTTGGGGTTGAATGTCTGCAGCCGGGGGGCGTTTGGAAGCGGCTGCGGCCCGCTTCCGATCATCCTTCACTTCAGCTGCTAACCCCACGCCACGGACACTAAGCCTGCACATAGCATTAAGACTGAGACACGGTTGTGTTTCATGACGAACCTCCGGAAGATGAATTTGGCCCAGGGTTCCCGGTAATTCAGGTCGTTCGCCTCCGGGGATGCTGTCTCAACTGGTGGGAATTGTTCTTGGGAGAGGCGAGACGCATCTATGAGATACCGAGGATCGCGTCATGTCGGTGATTCGGATCACACGAGGTGGTGATCACCAAGGGCCGCGGTGCCAAGACTCAGCGGCTTCGCCGTTCTCCGCGGAACAGCAAGGCTCGCGCTCCCGCCGGAACCACACGCTGGTTCCTGTTAAAATTAAGTCCGCATGCTGCTTCCCTTCGTCCGCGAACTCTTCGCGGACGTAGAAACGCTTCCCGCCTTCACGCGTGTTGCCTCCCACCTGCGGGAGGGCACGGGGCGCATTCGTGTCTCTGGGCTCTCGCCCACCGCAAAAGCCTTGCTGCTCGTGCTTTTGCGGCGAAACGCCGACCGCCCCCTCGTCGTCGTCGTCAACGACAACCGCGCCGTCGAAGATTTCGTCCCGATCTTGCGCGGCTTCTGTGAACTCACCAGCGCCAGCGATCCCGAAGGAGTCGTTGCCCTTCCTGCCCGCGACGTGCTTCCGTTCCAGAATCTTTCCCCTCACCCCGAGTTACAAGAGGAGCGCGCCACCGCCCTGTGGAAGATCGCCACCGGCAAAGCTTCGATCGTGGTCACTCCGATCGCCGCCACCGCGATCCTGCTACGCTCCGCCGAGTACTACAACGACTTGGCCCGCGTTCTCCGCCGCGGCGAATCCTTCGATGTCGAGAAAGTGCTCGCCCACCTGAACACCGTGGGCTACGAGTCGGCCGACGTCGTTGAAATGCCCGGACAGTACGCGCTGCGCGGCGGCATCCTTGATGTTTATTCTCCGGAAGCCGAGCGCCCCGTCCGTATCGAATTCTTCGGTGACGAAGTCGAATCCATCCGCCGCTTCGATCCCGCTTCGCAGCGTTCCTCCAATCCCATGGACGAAGCGCTCCTGTTGCCGCTCACCGAAACTCCCGTCAGCGATCATCTGCTCGGCGCGATTCACACACGCCTCTCCGGCAAGCGCATCACGGGATCGGAAGAGATCGTCGAAGCCGCGGTGCGCTCCGGCGGCGTCACCGTTTTCCCCGGCTGGGAGTTTTACGCTCCCGTCGCCGGCGCCGACCGCACCGTGTTCGAACTTCTCCCTCACGCAGCCGTCCTGCTGGACGAGCCCGATCTGCTCCGCACCGAATTTGACCGCTTCTGGACCCGCGTGGAAGAAGCTCACGAGCGCAGCGGAGTCGGCAATCTGGTCCGCCCTGCGGATTTGTATTTGCCGCCCGACGATTGGTGGAAAAAAGTCGCGTCCCTGACCGGAGCCGACGTTGAACATCTCGGCATCACTCGCACAAGTGAAGATGGCGCCGACTCCGTGACTTTCCTCACGCAGCCCACACCACGCTTCCACGGCGCGGTCCCCACGATGCTCGAAGAAGTCCAGAAACTCACCGGGCAGGGAAATCAGGTTCTGTTTTCCGTGCCGAACACCGGCGAAGTCGAGCGTCTGGCCGACATCTTCACCGAATACAACGTCTCGTTCCGCCTGGGAAGCCGCACCCGCGGCGGCGAAAGCTACGCCGACGAAACCAGCTACTTCGCCGGAGAAATCCTCACCACCACGCTGGCCAAAGCCTACGTTCCCGACGGCGTCATGTTCCCCGACGCGCACCTCGCCATCTTCGGCGCGCGCGATCTCTTCGACGAATCCGACACCGTAGCCTCGCGCCCGCAGCGCCAGAAGTCGAAAGTCTCCGCGTTCCTCTCCGACTTCCGCGACCTGCAGGTCGGAGACTACGTCGTCCACGTCGAGCACGGCATCGGCCAGTATCAAGGCCTGAAAGAAATCAATCAGGGCGACGGCAACGCCGAGTTCATGCTGCTCGAGTACGCCGAGGGCGCGCGCCTCTACGTCCCGCTCACGCGACTCGACCTGATTCAGAAATACCGGTCTTCGGAAGGGGCCAAGCCAGCCTTGAGTCATCTCGGCACGCAGGCGTGGTCCAAAACCAAGGCCCGCGTGCGCAAGGCCATGAAAGACATGGCCGACGAACTTCTCAAGCTCTACGCCGAGCGCAAAATGGCCAAGGGCCACTCCTTTCCCGCCGGCAACGAGTTCGTCCGCGAGTTCGAAGACGCCTTCGAGTTCAACGAGACCGAAGACCAGGCGCAGGCCATCGCTGACGTCACCCGCGACATGGAATCCTCCCAGCCCATGGACCGCTTGCTCTGCGGCGATGTCGGCTACGGCAAGACGGAAGTCGCCATGCGCGCCGCCTTCAAGGCCATTGGCGACAACAAGCAGGTCGCCGTGCTCGCGCCCACCACGGTCCTCGCCTTCCAGCACTACGAAACTTTCAAGCAGCGCTTCGGACCGTTCCCGGTCACCATCGAAATGATCAGCCGCTTCCGCAACCCGAAACAGCAGAAAGAAATTCTGCAAAAGGCGGAAGCCGGCAAGATCGACATCCTCATCGGTACGCACCGCATTCTTTCGAAAGACCTGAAGTTCGCCGACCTTGGCCTGCTCATCGTCGACGAAGAGCAGCGCTTCGGCGTCCGCCACAAAGAACGCATCAAGCAGATGCGCAAGCAGGTTGACGTCCTCACCATGTCGGCCACGCCCATCCCGCGCACCCTGCACATGTCGCTGGTCGGCCTGCGCGATATGAGCGTGATCGAAACTCCGCCCAAAGACCGCATGGCGATTCAGACCGTCGTCGCCAGCTGGGACGACAAACTCATCCAGTCCTCCATCGAACAGGAACTCGAACGCGGCGGCCAGGTCTATTTCGTCCACAACCGCGTGGAGAGCATCTTCGAAATCGCCGCCAAGCTGCAGGAACTGGTTCCCAAAGCGCGCATCATGGTCGGCCACGGACAGATGGGCGAAACCGAACTCGAAAAAGTGATGCTCGGCTTCATGCATCACGAAGCCGACATCCTCGTCGCCACCACCATCATCGAGAACGGCCTCGACATCCCGCTCTGCAACACGATCCTGATCAACCGCGCCGATCGCCTCGGCCTCTCCGAGCTGTACCAGCTGCGCGGACGCGTTGGCCGCTCGAACCGCCGCGCCTATGCATATTTGCTGATCCCGAAAGAGGTCGAACTCACGCCGATCGCGCGCCGTCGCCTCGCCGCGCTTAAAGAATTCTCTGACCTGGGCGCCGGATTCAAAATCGCCGCATTGGATTTGGAGTTGCGCGGTGCAGGGAATCTGTTGGGCGGCGAGCAGAGCGGACACATCGAGGCCATCGGCTTCGAGCTCTACACGCAAATGCTGGAACGCGCCGTCCGCGAGATGAAGGGCGAGGCCGCACCGGACGAGGCCGAAACGCAGCTCAACCTGGGCCTCAACATCCGCATCAACGCGGACTACATCCCCGAAGAAAACCAGCGCCTGCAGATGTACAAGCGCGTCGCTCGCGTGGAAACCGAATCGCAACTCGGTGACGTCGGCGCCGAACTGCAAGACCGCTACGGCCCGCCGCCTCCTCCAGTCCGCAACCTGCTCGACTACGCGAGCCTCAAACTGCTCTGCATGCGCGTCGGCGTGAACGCCATCGAGCGCAAGCGCGATTCCGTGACTTTCAAGTTCCGCCAGAACGCCGCTGTCGATCCGGAGCAGCTCGCGCGCTTCGTCTCCGCCCAAAAAGGCGCACAATTCACGCCAGACGGAATGCTGAAATTTGTTTTGAAGGCAACCGCCGCGGAAGAAGTCCTGCGAGCCCTGCGCACAGTCCTAGAGCAACTGGCCAGCGACGAGGCGGCATCTGAAGTGCAATCTGGAGCGACCGAGCAGAAATCCTAGCCAGTACCTCCGGGTCGCCAGCGCAAACCCGAACAGTTACAATTGGCAGTCCCATTGAAGAGAAGGGCCAACGACCGAACACACAAGACCCAACCCGACCATGCCCATGAAAGTTCGCAAAGCCGTATTCCCCGCCGCCGGCCTCGGCACCCGCTTTCTGCCGGCCACCAAAGCCCAGCCCAAAGAAATGCTGCCGGTCGTCGACAAGCCGATCATTCAATATGGCGTCGAAGAGGCCATGGCCTCCGGCTGCGACCAGATCCTCATCATCACCGGCCGCGGCAAGCAGGCCATCGAAGACCACTTCGACGTCAGCTACGAACTCGAAAAGATGCTCGAGGAGCGCCGCAAGACCGACCTGCTGAAGATCGTCCGCAACATCTCCGACATGATGCACGTCGCCTACGTCCGCCAGAAAGAGGCGCTCGGCCTCGGGCCACGCCGTGCTCATGGCGCGCGAACTCGTCGGCAACGAACCCTTCGCCGTGCTGCTCGCCGACGACGTCATCGACGCCCCCGTCCCCTGCCTCAAGCAAATGGTAAACGTCTTCGACCAGAAGCAATGCTCCGTGATCGCTGCGCAGGTCGTCGAAGGCAAGATGATCTCGTCCTACGGCGTCTTCGATGCCCAGCCCGCCGAGGGATTCAATGGCCGACTCTTCGAGATCCGCAACATGGTCGAAAAGCCAAAACCCGAAGAGGCCCCCTCGAACCTGGCGATTATCGGCCGCTACATCCTCACGCCCGCCATTTTCGATTGCCTCGCGAAGACTCCCACGGGCGCGGGAGGCGAACTCCAACTCACCGACGGCATGCGAATGTTGTTGAAGCAGGAGAAGATGTACGCCTACGTCTACGAAGGCAAGCGCTACGACACCGGCGACAAACTGGGATTCCTGAAAGCCACCGTAGAATTCGCCCTGAAGCGCAGCGACCTGGGCGGCCCCTTCCGCGAATATCTAAAGGGTTTGAAACTGACGTAAGACGGTTCTTACTTCTAAGTTCGTCATTCCGAGGAGCGAAGGCGACGAGGAACCTGCTTTTCGGTCGCGGCCAGCAAGAACAGATTCCTCGCTGCGCTCGGAATGACAAAACGAATTACAAAACAACGTTAGCCGAGCGAACTCTTCAACTTCTTCGACTTCTCCTCCACGCCCCGCGCCAGCTTCTCCTTGTGGGCTTCAAGCTTCTTCCCCATCGAAGCGTCGCCCAAAGCAATCATCTGCGCCGCCAGAATCCCCGCATTGGTCGCCCCCGGCTTTCCAATCGCAACCGTAGCCACTGGAATCCCCGCCGGCATCTGCACCGTCGCCAGCAGCGAATCCATCCCGTTCAGCGAAGTCGAAGGAATCGGCACTCCAATCACCGGCAAAGTCGTATGCGCCGCGATCACTCCCGCCAGATGCGCCGCTCCGCCCGCTCCCGCAATGATCACCTGAATCCCGCGCCCCGCGGCCTTGCGCGCGAAATCAGCGGTCCGGTCCGGCGACCGGTGCGCCGAAGTCACGTCAATCTCATACCCGATCCCAAACTCATCGAGCGCCTTCCCCGCCTCGCGCATAATCTCCAGATCCGAATCACTCCCCATCACAATCGAAACCAGTGGCTTACTCATTGACCTCTCCAATTTGTTTTTCTGATGTTGTCATCCTGAGCGGAGGATTCGCTTCGCGAACGCGAAGCAAATCCGCAGTCGAAGGATCGCTAACGAAATCACCGGACCAAAACCGGCAAGCAAGCTCTCAAACCCAGCAGTCTTTGAAACCTTGAAACTCTGAAACCTACTTCTTCAACGCCCGCCCCGCAATATCCTTCCGATAATGCGCTCCATCAAAACTAATCTTCCCGCAAGCCTCATAAGCGCGCTCCACCGCCGTTTCCAAATCCCGCGCCCGCGCCGTCACTCCCAGCACGCGCCCGCCCGCAGTGTAATAAACCCCGTCGCGCTTAGAAGTCCCCGCATGAAAAACCTTCACGCCTGAAATCGCCGCAGCCTCGTCGAGTCCGTCAATCCTCTTCCCCACTTCATACGTCCCCGGATATCCTCCCGACGACATCACCACGCACACCGAAGCATCGGTCGACCACTTGAAATCGCCTTCGCTCACGCGCCCCTCGATCGAAGCCTCGAGCGCCTCGATCAGATCGCTCTCCAACCGCATCAAGATCGGCTGCGTCTCCGGATCGCCAAAGCGGCAGTTGAACTCCAGCACCATCGGCCCGCGCGCCGTCATCATCAGCCCGCAGTACAGCACGCCCTTAAACTCGGCGCCCTCGGCCTTCATGCCGGCCACCACCGGGCGCGCAATGTGATGCACCAGCCAGTCGCGCATCTGGTCGTCGACAATGTCCGCCGTCGAATACGCGCCCATGCCGCCGGTATTCGGACCGGTATCGCCGTCGCCCACGCGCTTGTGATCCTGCGCCGCCACCAGCGGAGCCACGCGCTCGCCGTCGCTGAACACCAGGAACGAAAGCTCGTCCCCCTTCAAACATTCTTCCAGCACCACGCGCGCGCCGGCCTCGCCCAGCATCTTCCCGCTGAGCATCTCCGCCGCCACGCTGGCCGCCTCTTCCTTGCTCTTGGCGATGACCACGCCCTTGCCCGCCGCGAGCCCGTCGGCTTTCACCACTACCGGCACATGAAAATGCGCGAGCGCCGACCGCACCTGCTCGATCGAATCACAAATCGCAAAGGGAGCCGTAGGGATGTGATGCCGCTGCAGAAATTCCTTGGCGAAACTCTTGCTCGATTCCAGCTGCGCCGCGGCCTGCGTCGGACCAAACGCCCGCCATCCGCGCCGCGTAAACTCATCGACCACGCCGAGCGTGAGAGGCAGTTCCGGCCCCACCACCGTCAGATCCGGCTGCAGACGCGCCGCCAGCGCCGTAATCGACTCCAGGCTCTTCAGGTCCGCCGCCACGCACTCCGCGTCGTCGGCGATGCCGCCATTTCCCGGCGCGCAATAAAGCTGCGAAACCCGCGGCGACTGCCGCAGCTTCCATACCAGCGCATGCTCGCGCCCGCCGTTACCGAGGACTAGAACTTTCATAAGCCAGAGAAAATCAAGGTTAGGGGTTCAGCGTGAATGCTGTCAAACGGCAGGCCCACGCATTTGGTCGTCCGACGCTTCGTAACATTCCTGTAACCCGCCGAGCGTAGGGTTGATGCTTTCATTCCGGCGAGCCCTCATGGAAATGGCGCATGGGATGTAGTTAACTATAGTTAATATACTATGGTATAGTTTCGTTAATTTCTCGAAATATTCGGAGCGAAATCGACACGGGGAGAAGTCTGCCGCGCACCAGTTGCAGGCTCGAACGCGATCTGCATGAGACTTCAGCACCAATTCGCACACCTGCGCGCACGCTGGATGCTGCTTGCTGCTCGTTGCCGTTGCGGCCTTCGCTCCAGCGGGGTTCGCGCAGCAGTCCAGATCCCAGCCTCCGCAGCAATTGCCAGCCTCGCCAACCCCAGGCACCGCCTCCAATCTCGCCGACCCTGCCCCGGACGACGCCACCGAATCCATGTTCCCGCATTTGAAGAACACGCGCTATCTGGCTCTCCGGCCAGGCCAACTTCGTTTTTCAAGCTCATCCCGATTTCCCCGCGCTCTACAGCGGCACGCACAGCCTGAGCCCGCAACTACGAGAAGGCCACCTCCCGCGTGATGACGCTTTACACCGGCGCGCGCCTCAACAACTCCACCGAGATCCTGGTCGACATCGAAGAGGCAGGTGGCGCGGCGCTCAGCCTCGGCTTCGGCCTGGCGGGCAACACCGACCTCGACATCGTGCGCAACCCCTCGCTGAGCAAAGCTCCCTACGTCGGCCGCGCCATGATCCATACCGTCATCGCGCTCAGCAAAGACAAAGTCGAAAACCAGCGCAGCTACCTCTCGCTCTTCGACGAACTGCCGCGCCGCCGCCTCGAAATCCGCTTCGGCAAGTTCAGCATGCCGGATTTCTTCGACATCAATTCCGTCGGCTCCGACACCCACCTCCAGTTCCTCAACTGGACCACCGACAACAACGGCGCCTGGGACTACGCCGCCGACACGCGCGGCTACACCGTCGGACTCACCGCCGACTACGAAGATCGCAACTGGGGATTCCGTTTCGCCGAAGCCCTCATGCCCAAAATCGCCAACGGCATCGACCTGGTCTGGAGGCCCTGGCAACTCCACGCAGAGAATTTCGAATACGAACTGCGTCACGGCTTCATTCCGAAAAAAGCGGGCGTCGTTCGCCTGCTCGCCTACACCAACTCCGCCAACATGGGCATTTATCGCGATCAGGTCATCCAGGCCGCCGCAGCCAACACCACTCCCGACATCACCAACCACCCGTGGAACATCACCCGCAAGTACGGCTTCGGAATCAACCTCGAGCAGAATCTCACCCGCTACCTGACCGCCTTCGCGCGTTTCGGATGGGACAACGGCAGGACCGAATCCTTCGCCTACACGGAAGTCGATCAAACTTTCGCAGAAGGCATAGGCGCGAACGGATCTTGGTGGCATCGCAAGCAAGACCGCGCCGGCGTCGCCTTCATCAGCAACGCCATCAAGAAGGATCACCAGAATTATCTCGCCGCCGGAGGCCTCGGGTTCCTCCTCGGCGACGGCCACCTCACCTACGGCCGCGAAAACATCTTCGAGTCCTATTACACCCTGCACGTGTGGCGCGGAATTTATCTCGCTCCGGGCGTGCAGCACATCAACAATCCCGGCTACAACCGAGCTCGAGGACCGCTGGTCGTCCCCACCTTCCGCGCGCATTTTGAGTTCTAGGGCGGCGAGTTCTAGCGCTGAACCTACCGCAGCGCCAACTCCCCATTGAAGGCTTGAATGATGCTGTAGCATTCGCACGCCGAGCCTTCGAGTTTCTTGCGGTTCAGAATTCTTACGGACCCGTGCCCGTACTCGATGATGCGTTTCTTCTGCAGCACGCCCGCGGCCAGGCTCACGCTCGGACGATCCGTCCCCAGCATCGTCGCCAGAAAATCGTGCGTAATGCGCAGCAGTCCCGACCCCACGCGATCCTGCGTCAGCAGCAACCACCGGCTCAACCGCTGCTCCAGATCGTGCAGGCGATTGCAGCCCGCCGTCTGCGCTACTTGCAATCCATGCACCGCCGCGTACCGGTGCAGCAAAACCTGCAGTCTCGGACTCGCCGGCAGCAGCGTCTCCAGTACATCCACGCTCACCTTAAATCCCTCGCCGCCGATCTGCATGACTGCGCAGTGAGGGCTTCTCCGGAAGCCGGCTGCGATCGGAATCGGCGTAAAGCCTTCGTTCCCCACTACCCCAACCTCAACGCTTTCCTGATCGCGGGTCGTGAACACCAGAGACACCATCCCTGTATTCAGAAAGTAGGCGTCTTCCAGTTTCGTGTTGGCTTCGTGCAGGCTGGTGCGCTGTGCCAGGAAGACAAACTGCAGGTGCGGCCGGATCACGCGAAACTCGTCGTCGGGAATCGCGAGCAGCAGGCTATTGGCCACCGCCTTTCCCCCGGGGCTCGTTCGTTCTCCGGGATGCACTTGTTCCGGACTCCTATGTGCCGCAAGATTCCTTTTCACTTTGCGCACGGTTTGCCTCCGCATGTGGCCGACTGTTCAGGCTTCTCTTGGATGCCGCAGATCACTGCGTCGCCGATCCCAAAAATCCCGCAACCGCCGCCGGGGGAACATCCCCAGCCGGTACAGGTTTTCCTGTATTCTCGGGCCTCAGGCTTCCGGGATAGCTTTGTAGGGCACCAAACATTACGGAAGCACGACCCGCAGGGCGCCACCCGTCGAGCGATGCTTGCCCCGTTGCATGCCGATCAGAATCCTCATTGCAGACGACAATCCGTCGGTTCGAGTAGCCCTGCGCCACCTGCTGGAGAGCACCGGCGGCTGGGAGATCGTTGACGTCGAGAATGGCAAGCAAGCCGTCGCCGTGGCCCAGGAACTCCGGCCCAACGTCATCATTCTGGACCTGGTCATGCCGGTCATGGATGGCCTCGCCGCTGCCCGCGAACTCTCCAATCTCCTGCCCGGAATCCCGCTGCTCATGCATACCCTGCACTGGTCACCGCAGGTGGAATTGGAAGCGCAGAAAGTCGGCGTGCGAAAAGTAGTGCCCAAGGCCGACAGCAAAGGTCTGGTGTCCGCCATTCAGCAGGCGCTCGCCGCCCAACCTCCCGCGGCGGTGAGCGCCTTCCCGGAGGCCGTCCCAGCGGCTGTTCCCTCGTCCGACATCACAGCCCTGCCTCCGATCACCGATTCCGGGTGTGCGAAGGCAGCGCCCGCCGATGAAGCCGAAGCGCCCGAAGTCGCCGGGCCGGATGACATCACAGAAAGTTCTCCCCCGTCCTGACCGGGAAACCGGCCGGGCGCCCCACGTCTCGCTTTCGAGACGTGGGGTTTCTAATTTCCAGGGAAAGCGCTCAACGCTACGGCGTTAGGTTAAAAACCACGCCGCAACCAACGCGCCTGCATTGCAGGAATCAACACCGATTTACGCCGACTGAAGCATCTATTTTCCCAATAACTTACATTCCAGCCTGAGTTGTTGAGGTTTTTTCCACGGCGGGTCAGCGGGAAGAACGCGAGGGCGAAGAAGTCGGCGCGCCGCCACCATTCCTGGATTTCGGCGAGGATGCCTTCGGTTCACCCTTAGACGGGGTTTGAGCCGATATAGAATCCTTGCGCGCGGAGCCATTTCGTTCCCAGATGATGCGCAGGCCTTCGAGCGTGAGGAAGTCGTCGACGTGCTTGATGTATTTCGATCCGGTGCCGATCATCGGTCCGAGGCCGCCGGTCGCAAGAACCTGGGTTCCCGCGCCCAACTCCGCGAGCAGCAGTTCGAGGATGCCGTCGACCAGGCCGAGATATCCGTAGTAGAGGCCCGATTGCAGGCTGCCGACGGTGTTGGAGCCGATCACGCGCGCGGGCTTGCGGATTTCGACGCGCGGCAGGCGCGCGGTGCGCTCGAACAACGCGTCGGCGGAGATGCCGATGCCGGGGCAGATCACTCCGCCGAGATATTCGCCCTTTGCCGATACACAATCGAAGGTGGTGGCCGTGCCGAAGTCGACGATCACGCAGGGGCCACCGTATTTTTCGAACGCCGCGACGGCGTTGACGATGCGGTCGGCGCCGACCTCCGCCGGATTGTCGTAGTGCACGGGCATCCCGGTCTTGACTCCCGGTTCGATGGCGAGAGGACGCAGGTTGAAATAGCGCTCGCAGACTTGCCGCAGAACAGGGTCGAGGGGCGGAACCACCGACGAGATCACGATACCGTGAATGCCTTTGGATTCGAGGCCGGCCATCGAAAACAAGTTGCGGAACAGCACACCGTATTCATCGACTGTGCTGGTGCGCGAGGTGGCTACGCGCCAATTGGCGACGAGGCGCTCGTAACGCGGAGCCTCGTCCGAGCCGCCGGCGCTGTTTACCTTGGCGACGCGGGCGAAGACGCCCAGTACCGTGTTTGTGTTGCCGACGTCGATGACGAGAAGCATGTTGAGCTCTCAGCTTTTAGCCTTTAGCTGAACCTGAATACGGAATATTCGTTTACTGTCCCCGTACGGTTCCGCTCAGTACTGTTTTCGTTCCCTTCGCAGTGCGCACCCGCAAGAATCCACGCTGATCCAGACCCTCGGTTGTTCCTTCGAACGCCGCTCCGTTTTCTTCGATGCGAACGGCTTTGCCTTGCACCCATGAAGAACTCTCGGCGAAGCGGCGCAGAATCTCCTGCTTTGCCTCGGGATCTTCGCACAACTGGCGATACTCGCGGTCGAGTGATTTTAACAAAGCTGCCACTAACTCGACGCGCGACCACTCGCTTCCAGTCACGAGGCGCAGCGAGGTCGCGCCCAGTTCTTTGGGAAAGCTTGCCTGGTTCACGTTGAGACCGATGCCGACCACAATGTAGCGGACTCGTGTGGCTTCGGCATTCATCTCCGCGAGAATTCCGCACACCTTCTTGCCGTCGATCAGAAGGTCGTTGGGCCATTTCAGATCAGCGGTGACGCGTGAGTCGACTTGCTCAATGGCGGCGCGCACGGCGAGTCCGGCTGCGAGCGATAGCGCCAGAACTTCCGAGGGCGGAAGAGCTGGCCGCAGGATCACCGAACAATAGATTCCGGTCGAGCGCTGGGACTGCCACGAGTTGGCTCCACGGCCGCGGCCCGAGGTTTGTTCCTCGGCAAGGAACACGCTGCCTTCGGGAGCGCCCTCTGCAGCGGCGGCCATGGCTGCAGTGTTCGTCGATCCGATCTTGTAGAAGTGGTGAAGGTGTTCGTCGAAGATGGTGCCGCGCAGCAGAGGCCGCAGAACCTCCGGCAACAGCAGGTCCGGAACCGAGCGCAGTTGATATCCGGTGGCGGGATGACCCGCTACATCCACACCGAGGCCGCGCAATTGGTGAATCAGGCGCCAAACTTCGGAGCGGTTGGACGAAATCTCCTGGGCAATCTTCGTTCCGCTGACAACGACGGTGGCGTGCTCCATCAACAAGCGCACAATACGACCCAGTCGCAGGTCAGTGGGCTGCGGTTGGTGCGCGGCTGGCGCTTTGGCCCGCGCGCTCACACGAATTGTGCCGGTCTTGCTGATGCGGAGATTATGCGCGAATCTCCGCGAAACAACAAACGCCAAGCTACTGGGCGGTCTCGGTAAACGTCGCTACCGGATGTCCGAGCGCATATTGCCCTTCCGCTGTGACGCGCACAGTTCCGGCTGTTGTGGGCAACGTGAGCACGACCGCCGCTTTTCCAGTGGAGTCGGTTGTAACCGTGCGGCTCGAGAGGGAGCCAGCATTGGTCGTGAATAGGACCGTTCCGCCCGAGGCGCTTCCTCCCGACTGTCCTGGAACCAATGTGACCGAGAGAGTCAGTTGGCTTCCCGCGGCGCCTTTCTGCTTGTCGCCAGTTTTGGTGAACGTTGCCGGAGGATTGCCCACGAGAATGTAGCCGCCCTGCTGCTGCGCGACGCCGGCGGTATCGGTGCTGGGCACGCTGTAGTGGTAGAAGCCCGGCGTGGTTCCGGCAGTGACGGTGATCTTGCCGTTGTGGCCTTTGCTCAGCGTGGGCTGCGATACAACCACAGTGATTCCGCTGTCCGACGTCGCAGCCCCTAATGTCACGGTCGCCGTTCCTGACGTGACTTTTGGCTGGAGGACAACCTTGCCGCCCGCCGGGACCATAGTTGTGTCGGGATTCAAGTCCCATTCCGCGCCTGGCAACTGCGTCGTGCCGGTCACCACCAGGAGCGTCGCGGTATAGGGCGCAAACGTTTGTGTGGCAGACCACGAGGTGGTTGTGGACGCCACGATTTTGGTGGGATTGGTCGAGGCCAGCGTGTAGGAGGTCACCTGTGAGGGTGTGAATCCGTTCGTCGTGAACTGGGCCTGCACCGAGTTCGATGGATCTTTATTCAGGACCAACACCGTCAGAGTCTTGCCCGTGGAGTTGAGTGCGGCGTAGCTGCTGAAAAGATTCGGATCGCCGTTGTTGGTGTCGGAGACCGAGGTCGTAGCGAATCCGTGATGGTGGCCGTCGTAGTTGGTGAAGAGCTTCAGTGCGAGGTAGTTGGGATTCGTTGGCGAAGGAGCGGTCCATCGCGATGCGAGATACATTCGCTCGCGGCCGAGAATGCCGTAGGCATCGGCGTCTCCGAGCGCCGTGGAAAAATCCGACTCGCCCGCGAAGGCCGCGCTCCATTCGGTGAAGCTGACGGGCGTTCCGGGATAAATCATGTTTGCCGTGGCGCGAATGCGCGGAATGCGGAACGGGATCGTCTTATTGGGCTGGATAAACGTCGCCCAGTTCTGATTGATCGAGCCCGACTCGCTGACATACGTGGGATCCCAGTAATCGCGATAGATGCGCGCAGCGAGAGCCTGCTTCTGTGCTTGCGTCCAGGTTGAAGTGTCGGGGCCGTCGGGGTAGGCGTGGACATCGAGCACATCCACGGAGCGCACTCCGCCGACTTTGTCTTCCCAATAAACTTCGTTCAGCCACCAGGGCAGCAAGTCGACGCCAGCGTGCGCGCCCTTGTCACTGCCGTTCGCGCCGTTCCAGTAGAACCACCAGCAGCAACTGACTGGACCGAGGCGGATCGCCTTGGAATCCCATCCCTTCAGGTTGCGCGCTTCCGTGACAAACGTATCGCGCATTTCGTTATAGGCAGTGGGTGCGGGGTGAACATCGCGATGCGTGCCGCCCCAAATGTCGATCTCGTTATCCATGTTGTAGAAATGAGGCGCGGTGCCGAACGCCGAAGCCAGCGCAGCGGCCCACTGGCTGCGGTAGACGCTGCCCGGAGGGTCCTTGCTGCCAGGCTGATCCAGCAGCGGGACGTTGGCGTCATTCGGATTGGCGGTGAGCGTCGTGCTGCAATCGGTCTTCAGGCCGTTGCCGGCATCGGTATTGAACGGATCGACGCCGCACTGCCCGCCATATTTGGCGACAGAGAAACTCCAGTGGCCATTGCTTCCATTTTCTGCACTTTGCGCGACCCAGGGCAGCATGACCATGGTCATCAGAGGATGGCTGCCCGCATTCTTCACGTCGGTGATGAACTTAATGGAATCCGCGTCGCCGATCTCGGAGTAGTTGAAGTCCTCGAAGTACCAGTCATTCGCGGCGTTGTACGTAAAGAGTTGCCAGTTGTAGCGCGAAGTGGAATTGCCGCCCCAGCGGACCACGCTTAATCCGCTGTCGGTGATGGTGGGCGAGTCCTGCGGATAGGCGCCGCCGTACACATAGGTGCTGATGGCGTGACGGTTGCTCAGTGCATCGACCGTGACGTTGATATTGGTGGTGGCTGGAGTATCGGCGGGTCGGGGATCGTTCGGAGTAGAAGCTGGAGTAGATGCTGGAGTTGATGGTTGAGCGGCGACCGCGGGGGTAGTTGAAGGTTTCGATTCGGGAGCGCGAGCAAGAGAAACGACCACCGCGAATTCGATGAGGCATAGTGCTGCGAGGGAGCGAGCGAAGGGATACATAAGGGGAGGACCTCCGTTGAAGCCAGTCTAAGCGCCGGGGCGGCGCCGCAAGTGCACAGTAGTACATCTGTTCTGAAATCCGGAATTTGTGGAATAGCGGGAGTCTCGGAGTTCGAAACACCGCTCTAGGCCGGTGAATGGCGGCGAACTCAGGCGGGGACGACGCGCATGCTCATATCCACTGCCTGGGGCGAGTGCGTCAACAGGCCGACCGAAATAAAGTCGACCCCAGTCTCGGCATAAGCACGGACATTCTCGAGGCGAATCCCGCCGGAACACTCCAATGGAATGATACGGCCGTCCTTCAAAGGATCCTTCTGCATGCTCTTCCAAAGGTCGGGCTGCGAGCAGCGCTCAACGGCGCGCCGCACGTCTTCGACGGACATGTTATCCAGAAGAAAAGCTTCTCCGCCATTGGCGAGGGCCAGGTCCAACTCCTCGAGCGTGCGGACTTCCACTTCGATGATCTGCGAGCCGCGGCGGTTGCGGATCGCGCGCTCGAGAGCAGGAACAATGCCACCCGCCAGGGCGATGTGGTTGTTCTTGATGAGCACGCCGTCGGAAAGATCGAGGCGGTGATTCTGGCCGCCCCCGCAGCGCACAGCATTCTTGTCGATCACGCGCAGGCCGGGAGCGGTCTTGCGCGTATCGAGGATGCGCGCCTTGGTGCCCGACACGGCTTCCACGAACTTGCGGGTCAGAGTCGCGATGCCGCTCATGCGCTGCAGGAAATTGAGGATGACGCGCTCGCAGGAAAGAATCACCCGCGCATTGTGACGAATGACCGCGACGGACTGTCCTTTGTGCAGGCGCACGCCATCGAAAATCTCAGGATGCGTGGTGACTTCGTAATGGGCCGTGACGGCTCCGTCGAGCGCGGCATACACATCGAGAATGCGGGCTACGCAGCCGATGCCGGCGAGGATGCAATCCTGCTTGGAGATGATGGTCGCCGCCGCGCGCTGGTTGGGATCGATGCAGGCGTAACTGGTGGCATCGCGCGTCGCCCGGTCTTCGAGCAGCGCGTTCTCCAGGATTGCGGTGATGCGTCGTGAATTCCAGTCCATAAGACAGTTGCCACTAGCCACTACGAAACATGTGGGGACAGCCGCCTTCGGCTGTCCGCGGGCCGAAGGCCCGCCCTTAATTATTGCCGAACCCAAGTCGAGCTGCGCTCGACAGGACAGCCGAAGGCGGCTGTCCCCACATTCAACATCCTAATTCTTTCAGCTTGCTGTTGGCCTTCTCTTGCAGAACCAGGAGTTCCTGGCCTCGTCTGCGCAGCCCCTCCACTACTTTCTCCGGAGCCTTGGCCAGAAACTGCTCGTTGCCCAGTTGCTTCTGATTATTGCCCAGCTCTTTTTCGATCTTCTCTAGTTCCTTCTTGAGACGATCGCATTCGGCGGCAACGTCGATCTTTCTTTCGTAGATCACATGCACGTCGAAGCGCGCGGTGCCGCGGGCGCCGGCGCGGTTGGCGAGGGATGTCTCCACAAAAGTGATCTTCTCTACATTGCCCAAACGCTCGACCGCGCCGTGATTCTGCTCGATCATTTCGCGGATCGCGGGCTCATGCGCAAAGACCTCGATGGGCACCTTTACTTTAGGTTCGACTTTCAGTTCTGCCCGCAGGTTGCGCACGCTGACAATCAAATCCTGCAGGATGGCCATCTCAGTCTCGGCGGCGAGATCAAATTGCTTTTCGTCTGCCTGCGGATATGTGGCCAGCGCAATCGATTTGAGTGGAGGCTTGCCTTCGTAGAGCGCCTGCCAGATTTCTTCCGTGATAAACGGCATCACCGGATGCAGCAGGCGCAGCGAGCCGTCGAACAGATTCACCAGGTTAGCGCAAGCCGCCACGCGCTGCAGTTTTGTCAGCGCCCTCCTCGAAATTCAAACGCGGCTTGATCAGCTCCAGATACCAGTCGCAGAACTCTCCCCAGAAAAAGTCGTAGATTCGATTCGCCGCTTCGTGGAAGCGATAAGTCGCAAGCGCGTCGTTCACATCGGCCACAACTCGGTTGAAGCGCGAAAGAATCCACCGGTCCTCGAGCGTTGCAGTCTGGAAGCCAGCAACACCGGCAGTTGCAGTACCTGTGTGGGACCGGGTCTCAGGCCCGGTCCCCGGCCGCAGGCCGGGCTCGATCCTGTCCACGTTCATGAACATGAAGCGCGCGGCATTCCAGATCTTGTTCGCGAAGGCGCGGTAGCCGTCGGTGCGGCTTTCGTTGAAGGCAATGTCGGTGCCGGGCGCGGCCATGGCCGCGAGCGTGAAGCGCGTCGCATCGGTGCCGAAGCGCTCGATGATCTCCAGCGGATCGATCACGTTGCCTTTGGTCTTCGACATCTTCTGCCGGTCGGCATCGCGCACCAGGGCGTGAATGTAGACGTGGCGGAAGGGCACGCTGTCATTCTTCTTGTCTTCCCAGCCGTTGGCCTTCTTGATGGCCGGATCCTGTTCGTGTCCCTGCATGAAGTGGCAGCCGAACATGATCATGCGGGCGACCCAGAAGAACAGGATTTCGTACGCGGTGATGAGCAGCGTCGTGGGATAAAACACCGCCTGATCGCGCGTCTTCTGCGGCCAGCCGAGCGTGGTGAAAGGCAGCAACCCGGACGAAAACCAGGTGTCGAGCACGTCAGAAACCTGTTCGAGTTTGGCGCCCCCGCATTTCGTGCAGGTCGTGGGAGCTTCGCGGGCGACGATGATCTCTTTGCAGTCTCCGCACGTCCACGCGGGGATGCGATGTCCCCACCACAACTGGCGCGAGATGCACCAGTCGTAGATGTTGTTCATCCAGTTCAGATAAATCTGGCGGTAGTTGTCGGGGACGATTGTGATCTCGCCGCTCTCGACAGCTTCTCTGGCGCGGTCAGCCAGCGGCTTGATTTTGATGAACCATTGCTCCGACAAACGCGGCTCGACCACTGTCCCGCAGCGTTCGCACTTGCCGATCGAGAGGGCGTAGTCCTTCTCGGAGACCAGGAATCCCTGCTCCTGCAAATCGGCCAGCACCCGCTTGCGCGCCTCATATCTATCTAGACCCAAGTACGGTCCAGCGTTCTGGTTCATGTGCGCGTGCTCGTCCATTACGTTGATCTGCGGCAGGTTGTGGCGCAGGCCCGCCTGAAAATCGTTGGGATCGTGCGCAGGCGTCACCTTCACCGCGCCAGTGCCAAACTCCGGCTGCGCGAGTTCGTCGGTGATGATGGGAATTTCGCGCTTCATCAGCGGCACCAGAACGTGCTTCCCGTGCAGATGGGTGTAGCGCTCATCTTTCGCGTTGACGGCGATGGCAGTGTCACCCAGCATCGTCTCGGGACGCGTGGTCGCCACCGTGATGAATTCGTTCGTGCCAATGACGGGATAGCGGATCTCCCACAACTTTCCGGCCACGTCCTCGTGCTTGACTTCGAGATCGGAGATCGCAGTCTCGTGCCACGGGCACCAGTTCACGATGTAATGTCCGCGATAAATCAGGCCTTCTTCATACAGGCGGACGAACACCTCGCGCACCGCGTGCGAAAGATTTTCGTCCATGGTGAAGTACTCGCGGTCCCAGTCGACGGAGGCGCCGAGGCGCTTCATCTGGTCGAGGATGGCGCCGCCGTAGAGCTTCTTCCATTCCCAGACGCGCTCAACGAACTTCTCGCGGCCCAGGTCGCGGCGCTTCTTGCCTTCTTTGGTGAGTTGTTTCTCCACCATCATCTGCGTGGCGATGCCGGCGTGATCGGTGCCCGGGAGCCACAGGGTGATAAAGCCGCGCATGCGATGCCAGCGCACAATGATGTCCATCTGCGTCTGGTTGAGCATGTGGCCCATGTGCAGGCGTCCGGTAACGTTGGGCGGCGGCAGCAGCAGCGTGAACACCGGGCGCGTCTCCCCCGGTGGCGGCGTCTTGACGGAGAACAGCTTTTCTTTGATCCAGTAGTCGGCCCAGCGTGTTTCGATCGCGCCCGGCTCGTAGGATTTAGGCAATTCGTGCGGCATGAGTGTGTGCTATCGAAACCCGTGTAAGGACAGCCTCTCCTGCGGCTTCGCTCGAGACAGGCCCCGGCTGTCCCAGCGGGCGATGCCCCGCAGTTTCCGCAGCAGAAAGAGGAACTTTTGATCTTACAGGTCAGAGAAAAGAAGGGTCAAACAGGGAAAGGGGGATAGGAGAGAAGATGAAACGACACACCTCTGTGAATTGAACGATAAACATGTGGAGATATTGTGGATGATGCGACGTGTGGATGTGGTGCGGCGTGCGTGGGCTCGTGTTGTTAGCGGCGGCGTGAGGGTATGCGAGGTGAGTGCGTGCGCGGGAGGGCAAATCCACATCTTCCGCTCAATGGTTGGCAGTCAAAACGTGTAAAGGCCTGCTTGCCACAGTTACGCGCCAACCCGTTAGCATGGATGTAAAAGAAAAGCCGCCCGGACATTGGGCAGCTTTCGTGCAAAAGTGGGAGTTCTTAGCTTCCCGTTCAAACTGGCTTGCCCTTCAGTGGAGCTGGATTGCACCTCCGCATGTGTAGGTCCACATTTCGCCTGCTGTGCATTTCTCGCCGCCAGTATAGGTGACCGCTGCGATGCGGTTGTTGTTGACGCCCCAGGCAAAACCCCAATTCGCAGGGAAGTCAATGATTTCAGAAAAGGTCAGATCCTTTGTGCTCCAGCGCGTGGGCAGATCCTTCGTGTAGGCATCGTCCCAACAATCGCCGACCATGTCGCCAGGATCGTTGATACCCACGCCCCAGCAGTTTGTGAACCCGCCCTTGGGCATGGGAAGCATAATCGGCTGGGAGTATTTCGTTCTTTTCCTGTCGAGCGGTTTCCAGAGCACGGGAAGATTCGAACTCCAGTCACTCGGAAAAACATTACCTATGATTTCACCCCTCTCGTTGATGTCATAGGTTTCACCGAACGGGTAGTCCGGGGATAGTGTGAGGGTCGTGAGTTTCCACCCTTTGCCGTCAGCGCGGGGGTTCCAGAGCAGAGCATCCGTAATCGTTCCATCGTCGTTAGAGCCTGCGCCAATGATCTGACCATAGTCGTTCACCTTCCAGACCACGCACATGGCAAGGTCAGGAAACGCTGTGGTGTCGAGCTTGCGGATTTTCCATCGCGTGACGAACTCTCCGTTCATCCACACCTTCGATGGCGTCCAGACAACGGGCACTTGGAAACCTGCTTCGGGATTTCCGTCCACGCCGCTCCCGCCCACGATCAGTGTTCCGAATTTGTTCGTGCCGTACGCCGCGCTCGAGTTATGGCTTGCGTACCGCGGGTCGTGAGTATCCGCAAGAGTTCCCAAATCAACCATGCCGGTCTCCTTGGTCCAAGCCACACCATGCACCTGCCCATCCGGTGCGGTCGAGTGACTGGCGACCAAGCCTGTGTTTGAGATGTCATTTAGGGGCTCTTGCCACCCCGAGGGCTGCTCTTCACTCAATGTGCCAAGGTCGATCCATTCGCCGGCATGCGGCCCGAACAGAGGTACGGCCAGCGTGTGGGTGTAACCAGAACCATCGCCGATGGGGGAGAGATCGCCAAGGCCAATGATCACGCCAAAATCATTGATGTGCCATGTGGCAAACCAGGTTCCGCCGGGGTGAGTACCTAGTTCCCAGATTTTCCCCGCGTCACCTGGATAGGCTTGGACATTAAAGCGCGGGCTAACCGTTACGCCCGATGTCTTTGATGTCTGGTTGGCCATTCGATGCGGTACATGCCTGCCAAAGGAGGGCTTGTTCGCATGCTGCTGCGCCCATGCCGTCGAAACGAAACATACACCTAGAATGCAAGCGAGAATGCCGATGCGTTTCATGCTACCTCCAATAATTCTGCTGCGATGAGGCGGACGTCCTCCGAGCATTGGAATCATTCGCCTCGTTTGGACTGTCATTACGGTTCGAGAACAACGCGATAACCAGCAACAAACTCACCGCTGCTAGCGCGGTGCGCTTGTCCGCCATCATCGTCGACGCGAAATCCTGTTTGCGCCGGTAGCCTAAGTTGCCCCCTCCGGGCCGCGCGCGCCCAATTGTCTGCCGATCTTCCCGGAGCTGAATTAGACGCCCGTCACTCATTGAATATGCCGCAAGGGGCGCATCCTGCAATGAATACCATCTGTAAATTGCATGAAGTCCGGCTGGGGTACTCAACGGATGAAGAACGCAACAGCTCAACCCTGTGCGCCCAATCACAGTGGTGCCTACAGCTTGATGCTAAGTTTGAGTCCTCTGGGAGGCGGCATGCCCGTCTCGATTCCATCTCCGGCACGAGTCAGTTTCGGTAGGTTCGAACTCAACCTTACCTCTGGGGAACTCCACAATAACGGCAGGAAAGTTGCGTTGCCCCCTAAGTCCTTCGAAATCCTCCGGTCCTTGGCGGAACGCCCCGGCGAGGTGGTCACACGGGACGAACTGCGCAGCAAATTGTGGTCGACGAATACGTATGTGGAGTTCGATGACGGCCTAAATCACGCCGTTCAGAAGCTACGGCAGGTTCTCGGCGACTCAGCCGAGCATCCCCAATTCATCGAAACGCTGCCGCGGTACGGGTACCGCTTTATCTCGCCGGTGGATACCGCGAGCAGGTCGAAGCCGGCAAAGCAGTCGCCCCGTGGGCGACTGGTTAGGATCACGGCCGGTTTGGTAATTGTGGCTGCCGCCCTGATTGCCGTGAATGTGGGGAGTTGGTGGAGCCGCTTACTTGGCGGGCGGCGTGAGCCGCCCATTCGCTCGCTAGCAGTTCTGCCCCTGTCGAATCTCTCCGGCGACCCACAACAGGACTACTTCGCGGACGGGATGACCGACGCGCTTATTACCGACCTGGCGAAGCTCCACGACGTGAAAGTGATCTCGCGCACGTCGGTCATGCAATTCAAGGACGTAAGGAAGCCGTTGCCGGAAGTCGCTCGAGCGCTGGGTGTAGATGGCATTCTGGAAGGCTCTGTTCAGCGCTCGGGTGCGCGAGTACGCATTACGGTCCAACTGATACGCGGTCCGAGCGACACTCACCTGTGGGCGGAGAGTTACGAACGCGATACGCACGACGTACTCACGCTACAGGGAGAAATAGCCCAGGCGGTGGCACGCGAAATCAAGGTGGCTCTTACCCCTGAGGAGTCTACCCACTTGACCCGCGCCCGCCCCGTCAACCCCGAGGCCTACGAGCTTTATCTCAAGGGCCAATATCACTATTACAAGTGGAATCCCGAGGATTTCCAGAAGGCTCTCGACTACTTCCAGAAAGCCATCGCTGCGGATCCGCACTGGGCTCCGCCGTACGCCGCTCTGGCGAATACTTACGGCTGGCTCTGGATTGCGGGCGCTCTGCCGCCGCAGGAAGCACTGCCCCGGTTCAGCGCAGCGTTGAAGACCGCCCAGGAGATCGACAACACGCTCCCTGAAGTCCATTACGCTCTCGCCGCCAGCGCCTACTACTATCGCTGGGACTGGGAGGAGGCGGACCGGGAATTCCGGCACGCTCTCGCACTCGATCCGAGTTTAGTGGAGGCTCGTTTCGAATACGCGTGGTTCTTGTCGAGTATGGGACGCCTGCCCGAGGCGATTGCTGAGGCACAGCGCGCTGTCGGGCGCGATCCTCTCTCCGTTTCTGCGAACCTGGCCTTGGGGAGTATCTACTCAGTAGCGCGACAGGATGAGAAAGCCATCGCGCAATTGCAGCGAACAGCAGCGATCGAGCCTAATGACTCCAGGACTTATGAGTTTCTCTGCGGTGTCTACGAACACAAAGGGATGTTCGAAGACGCGATCCGCGAATACGGGAAAGCGATGAAGTTATGGGGGGCAAGTCCGGACGAGTTGGCCGGGTTGGAGCGTGCGTATAGACAATCAGGGGTGAATGGCTATTGGAAGTGGAAGCTCTCAGAAGCGAGACGCCGGCAAGTACCTTATGAGATCGCCGTCGTGTACGCGCAGCTCGGTGACGCACACCAGGCCACAGCGTGGCTTGTGAAGGCCTATGAGGGACACGCCTGGCAGATGGTGCAACTAAAAACCTTTCCTGCGTGGGACCCAGTCCGCTCCGACCGACGCTTTCAGGAGCTGGTGCGCCGCATGAACTTCCAGCAATGATGCCGTTACCCTGCCCCAAGCTGCTTGGAGTGGCTCAAGCCGTGCCCTTTCAAAGAACACTGTCCCGACTGTGGTAAGGAATTCGGCTGATGAGATAACCACGTCGGCTCCTTTCCTCCGAGCCTTGGTCGCTTGAGCGCTACCAAGTCTACTCGCTCGTTAGGAGCCGACATGGTTATCTCATCAGCCCCACACATCCAGGGCCGATTGTGTTTTTCCTATACGTTGAAAAATGCAACAGCGCGTCGATAAATTCATTTCGCGCGATGCCGATTCGTTGACACTCAACTCGAGACGGGCTATTCTCCGAAGGGCGTGGGGCGATGTCGTGAAACGTATCCATTGGATTCTTGTCAGTTGCCTGTTCGGCGCAGTTCTGTTGACGGCGCTGCCCGGAGTGGATACACCCGACACTGCGTTCAATGAGACGGATGCCCCTGTCTTTATTGCTTATCCTGCGTTGCCACGGCTTCGGTCGATAGCTCCCTTTGTTCCCGCGAACAATCTACCGGAAGCATCCGCGTTGGCACTAGTGCCGGACTTCAATCGCCGGGCTCCCAAATTCAAGAGTGCTCAGGAAGTACAAGGCGCTGATAATCTTCAGCCGCTTCTTTGCACCTTCCTCATCTGAGAAGCGTTTCTCCTCTCAACGCAAACCGAAACTGATGGTTCGCCGTGGAAAGTGGGAGGGACCCTCTCCTTTGCCAGGCCAACTGCGGTTTCGAGGGATCGAAGCGGCGGGAGTCAGCACACAGTCGTGTCCCCCACAATTGATGCGGAGCAAGTGACCTCATTTGCATTCCAAACGTTGCGGAGGGTTTGATTCCCGCAAATCTGGAACTTGGGCAGGTCGTCTTGCCCCAAGCTTTCAAGAATTGGAGTGGAGAAAATGCTTGGCAAGTGTATCAATCCTTCATGTTCTGAGACATTTCGCTATCTGGAGTCCGGAAGGCTTTTTCGGCTCGAGAACTATCATGTGGGGTCACCCTCGCGGTTTAGAACGCCAGAGTATTTCTGGCTCTGCCGCAGTTGCTCCGGGAAGATGACCCTACGCCTCGACGAGACGAATGGAATCAAGATTATGCAGTTTCGCGAGACAGGCGTACGTGAAAGTGACTCCCTTCCTTTCGTCCCACTGGATCGGCGCAACGGTCTGCTCCTGAATGAAATCAAGCTCACTCCTTGCCGCATGCGCCGGCACGCGAGAGCCTCGCAAGGAGGACAAATCCATATATGAATGGTGACTTGAATCCAGAAGACGAGTTGTTGGCCGCCGGCACGACTTGTCCCTTGCCCGATTGCAGCGCACTCATCGTTGCGTATCGGCCTGCAGTCGGAACTGAACCGGTTCCAAATAGCCTTTGGGAGTTTACGTGTCCACGCTGCGGGGTCGAGTTCACTAGGAAGGATGATCTACTTTTTCAGTCCATACCTGAACAGTGGCTGCTAGCGGGGTTTCACTCCTCAAGTCTGGCACCGGGCAGGATCAGCCTCCAATCATATCTATACAGGAGAGAATCACGATGAAATCTACTTTGGAACGGCAAGTATCGACAAAGAAACACTCTGAGGCGAACGAATCACACCTTGAGCGGGAACGAAGGATTCGCATGCGCGCGTACGAATTGTACGAGCAACGAAACCGAGGGTATGGACATGAGGTAGAGGACTGGCTGGACGCAGAGGCGGAACTTCGCGGAAAAGCTGAGGAACAAACCAAGGCAATTGCCGCTTAAACAAAGGAGAGTCCCCACTTCGTGACAATGCGGTGTTTCCGATCCTGCAAGCAAAGCCACATCCTTCTGGCTGACAGAGGAAGGTGCCAAGCGGTCGGAACATCTATTTCACCTGGCATAACTGCCAGCTGACAAGGAAGTGGGGATGACCTTCAATAACTCTTTTGTGGGGAGAAGATGATGAAATCCATTGCACACAAATTGAGAAAGACGGATGTGGAGCGGTTCCGGGAAAAACTTGAATCGCAAAGGGCAGAAACCCGGCAATTATTGCACCGCACCGAGGAAGAGCAGAAGGGACTGGCCGGGGACCGACCGCCGGAGTTGGGCGACTTCTGCATCGAATCGGCTGCACGCGAATATCTGTTCGAGCGTGTAAGCCAGCAACGTCGGCTTCTCAACCGCATTGAGCGCTGCCTTGAGCGCATCCATTCCGGTACGTTCGGAGAATGCATCACCTGCGGCGAAGAGATTCCGGATAAACGGTTGAATGCCATGCCGTGGACGGAATACTGCCTGCATTGCCAGGACGAACACGAACGCACGACCAGATTGTCGTCAACCATCGCGTTCGGTCGTCCTCAGCGAGTTGCCTAACGCCCGTTTCTATGTCCCCGGCAGAAAGCTCCTACAGTCAGCATGACTGTCAGACTGACAAGGTAGGTGGGGACGGCAAAATGATCGCATGAAATGGTTTGCCATTGTCGCTCTGGTGTGGGCTCTAAAGCTCGGTCTGACGTTGGGCGCGTATTGGGCTCTTCGAGCCGCGACCATCCGTTGGCACAAGGCGGACACGCGCACTCGTCCACGACTTGGTTCTCCCCCAAATTGTGCCGATATCGTTCAGGGAAGAAATCCAGCACAGCCTTGGTATGTAAGACTTCACGGGAAGATCGCATCCCTGAAGAGCACCCATCTTAAGTGGCAGGATTAGGCCCGCAACGGTCGTGATCAGAAACGCAACGTCGCGGTTTGTTAGACGCAACGAACTGGCTACGCAAACTTGAGCCCAAGGCTAGTGAAACGTATCATCACTTGGCACGCTATCGCTAGGGTCGCGGGCCCAGATCGGGATCGGCGTCCTGGGGGAGGGAGCATTTTCCGGTCAAACGGCGCAGACTACCCCCCCTCTCCCGTCCCCCGTTTTACAAGGCAGGAGACAGCCCGCGAAAGTGCACCCCCACTCCCTGGCCCCCACGGGGTTGACTTTAGGCCGGCCCGCCCGGTCGCGCCAAGGTGGGCCGGCCCGAGAACAGCCGCTACTTCAGCGAAGCAAACCACACACTAGGTGAGGCATTCGAATCGTTCCGGCTCACATTCATCAAAACATAATAAGCATAGTTGGTGAAGTCGAAGGTGTGAGTGAACGTGATGCTCTTGGAAGTCGCCCCAGTCGTCGAGTAGGAATTGCTGTCGAGCGTCACGATGATCGTGTGAATGCCAGTGCCCTTGGCCACTCTTTCCAGCGACACCTGCACCTCGTAGTCTCCCCCGCGGCCGTCCGGGTCCTGGAATCCGGCGGTCAGCGTTTTCCATGATGGGACGCCGGTGTCCAGTGGATTATTGAGTGGGCAGCGGGTGGCGACCTTGCCGGTCTCAAACGACGCGAACTCAAAAGATCCGTTGCTGTAGGCATAGAGCCCTATGCTGTCACTGCCCGGCTCGCATGTGCTGGCAACGGTCGACCAGGTTTGTGCCTGAGCCACCGGCAATGAGAACACTGCTCCCGCTAACATCGTCAAGAACGCAAGCTTCTTCTTCGTCATTTTTTTGCACCTCATTTTTTTGATTGGCCCTTCCGTTCGTCGAAGTAACAAAGTCCCCACAAGCAGCCGGGCCGAAAGAGCCGTTGATTACTCCCGGCAGCTTGAATGGCTCCGACTCTCGCCTCGGAAGGCCAGGATCGCAATGGAGCGCGGGTCCCTTTTGAAGGAAGTCCGGGTACCGGCGCAAGCCCATGAACGAAAGGCGGTTACGCTAGAAGGTCGCTGACATCCCCGCCGCTTTTTCAGTAGAAACCGCGCCGGGGACGTTTCATACCCGAGCTATATCTGTTCGTAAGGTCCTTGAAGGGAAGTGCAAGGCAGCAATCCGGGCGCTTGTGAACTCCAACCTTTATCCAGTGATTGTCAAGAATGGTGCGCGGTTCACCCGCAGTGTTTTAGAGAGCAGCAGTAACTCAAAGCCACGATCCTTTTTAGGGATCGTGGCGGTTTGAACAGCCAGCATAGGAAGGTGGTCCCGAGCTTATGGCGTGGGCTTACGCTACTTCTTTCTCGCCGTGCATGCCGCGCGTCGGATTCTTGATATGCGGCATGCCCGGAGCATTCCATTCATTGGGAGTTTCGGTGAAATTATTGTTGGTGGGGTTGGCGATGGTCTGCGCGTCGACTGTGCTGTTGGCCGGAACGCGATAGGAATCCTGAGTGCAAAATCCCCCGCAGTTCGTCAGGAAGCGACGCGGACAATGGGGCGGGAATGTCCCGCCCCATTTCCTTCGATTTGTACGACCATACTGCCCAAGGGAGGAAAGCTGTCGTCTGGCTCGAACGACGCGAGTCGCTCGAACCAACAAGCTCATCTGGGTCCTGTGCCAGAACAACGGTTAGGCTACGTCTCTTTTCTTCTCAGCCGGCCAAGGATTGACGACGATGCGTGGCGTGCCGGGCGCATTCCACTCGTTGGGCGTTTCCGTGAAGCCGAACGGACCTGGGGGATTTTGCGAGATTTGCGCCGCAGCCAAGCCTGGGTTGGTCGCGGTTCCAGCGGGAACATGATACTCGTCCGCGGTACAGAAGCCGCTGCATCCCGTCAGCCTGACATTGTTCGGCGTAGGATTGGCCCACTCGAAGTGGCTGCCGTAGGTGAGGGCGCTACCTTGAGGAGAAACGCTTCCGTTCTGGATGCTGCATTGTAGTCCCATAGATGATCCTCCTTAGATTTTGCTGAGCTGCTACCTCTGTTGCATCAGGGCCTGGTAACGCGGGTTATCGTGCAGATTGTCGAGGGCGGCGGTCGTGGCCACCACCGAGCGCGAATAGCCGGCGGCTAGCGCCTTTCCGAGCCACTCCAACGCCACTCCGGTTTCGTGCAACTGGTTGTACACCTCCGCCGCATTGAAAAGCAACTGCTTGTCGCTGGGATCCAATTGCAGCGAGCGGTCAAGATAACTCAATGCCTGTTTCCGGTCGCCGAGCATTGAGTAGTAATTCGCCAAATCGCTCAAGACGTCTGTGTCGTTGGGATTGATCTTGAGTTGCTGCTCTCCCAGAGCGATGGCCCTGCGATACGACTCCACTGCCGAGGCAGTATCGCCGCCGTAGTAACAGGAATCGCCCAGGTTGCCCCAGGTTTGATAGTTGCTATCGTCGAGTTTCAGCGCCTCTCTGAGGCTTGCCACAGAGTCCTTAAAACGCCGCAACCGGAATTGCGCAACCGCTACATTGCTGTAAGCGTCGCGGGTGGGGCGAATAGCGATCGACTTTTCCAGAGCCTGTATCGCTTCGTCGTCCTTGCCCTGATAAAGCAGAGCTCCTCCGAGGGAGTTGAAGGCAACATAGCTATCGGGATCCAGTTCGGTGGCCCGGCGAAATGCGGCGGTGGCCTTTTCGTAATTTGCCTGGTTCAGGTAGGAAACACCGAGCAGAGCATAGTCCCGCCAATACTGCGGCCGTACTGCGATCGCCCGCTGGTAAGTTGCCTCCGCTTTCTCCGGTTGATTGAGGTGCTGATAAACTCCTGCCAAGCTGGTATAAGCCCGGTCGTTGGCTGGTTCTAACTGGACTGCCTGCTGGAATTGCTCCGCGGCTTTCTCGTACTGGCCGGTGCCGTCTTCGAGCAGTCCCAAACACATGTGGCCTTCCGCGCCGGCGTTGCCGAGATCCACCGCCTTGGTGCACGCCTCTTGAGCTGGGACGATGGCCTGCTTCTGCTTGCCCATCTGATACTTCAGCCAGTAGGTTTCGCCCAGTCCCGCTTCAGCCTGACCGAAGTTGGGATCGATCTTCAGGGCCTGCTTGAAGACAATCTCCGCGCTGGTCAAGTTCTCGGGCTTGCGCGGATCCTGCAGGTAACCGCGGCCCTGTACATAATATTCGTAAGCCTCGGGCAGGCTGGTGGAGTGGGCGCCGAACGCTTGCTTCTCGTCGCTGCGCAGCGAAATCTGCAGCGCGGAGGCGATGCCATTGGCCATCTGATCTTCAATGGTGAACAGATCTGACACGGGAGCCGTGATCTGCGCTCCCGCCAGATTCTTGCCGCTCTTGGCATCGGTCAAACTGTAGGCGGCGCGCACCAAGTCGCCCGCCTGCTCCAGCGAGACGGTCAGGCCGAGGCTGACGCCGAATTCCTTCTTCGCGTCCGCCAACGTTGTGACGCTCTTATCGACGAGCGTGCGCGCGGGAACCACTTCCAGATCGTGATTTGCGCTCAACTGCGAAAGCTTGGCGGCAACGTCCTCCAGCAAGCCTTTGCCGAAGGCGGTCAGCTTGGGATCGCCGGCTATGTCGGCAAAGGGCAGCACGGCGATACTCTTCCGCTCGGGCACGAGAGACGCGGACTGCATCGTTCCAGCTTGGGAAGACGCTAATCGCCGCAGGAGTCGCGGGCCCCAAACGCCCGCACCCACGAGTAAGGCCACAGCCGCCGCTGCCATCGCCAGACGCAACTTTCGTTTCGGGGACCACCTAGTCGCCACACGCACGGACTTCAGCGACTTACCCGATTCGTGGTCTTTCTTCAGCCGCAGCAGGTCGCGATGAATATCCGCTGCGCTCTGGTAGCGCAGTTCCCGGTTCTTGATCAGGCACTTGTCGATAATTTCCTGCAGGCGCTGCGGCAGGCCGGGCATGGACTCGTTAAGGGACATCGGCGCCTGGCCCAGAATCGCGTAAACCGTGACCGCCCATGTCGGCCCGGAGAATGCCTGCCTGCCTGTGGCCATCTCATACAGCAGCACGCCGAAAGAGAAGAGATCGGTGCGAGCGTCGAGCCCCTCACCGCGCGCCTGCTCGGGCGACATGTAGGCAACGGTGCCGATGGCGGCGCCCGTGTGAGTCAGCGATCCGGTCGAGGAAAGCGTCGCTTCGCCCGAGCCCATGAGGTCAACGGCAGTCAGCTTGGCCAGGCCGAAGTCGAGGATCTTGGCCTGGCCGCGCTCGGTGATGAAAATATTCGCGGGCTTGATGTCGCGATGCATAATGCCCTTCGAGTGGGCGGTCTGCAACGCGTCGGTGATTTGCAGCGCCCAATCGAGCAGCGTGCCCAATGGAACCGGCTGGTCGCCGATCCGCTCGCGCAGGGTCTTGCCTTCGAGCAACTGCATGGCGATGAAGGGGCGCCCCTGATCATCGTCAATTTCGTAGATAGTGCAAATGTTGGGATGATCGAGCGCAGAAGCGGTGCGCGCTTCGCGCTTGAAGCGCTCCAGGGCGCGCGGGTCGCGCACGGAATGGTCAGGAAGGAACTTGAGAGCAACCAGACGGCCGAGCCGGATGTCCTCAGCTTTGTAGACAACACCCATTCCGCCCGCACCAAGCTTCTCGTGAATGCGATAGTGCGAAATAATCTGGTCGTTCATGGGCGCGCAAAACTCTGGCTGAGGAACCGGTAGGTGGCATGGTACTCAAGTTCGCGAGAGGGGTGCAATAGCACTTAGCGGGCGGGAATTTTGAGTCAGACCACGTCGGCACAATCGAGGTCAGCAGGGTTTCTGCAGGCTGGCGGGGTTCGAGGGGAGGCAGAGTGCGGCTTACTTCTTCTTTCCCATCTTGCGGGAAATCTCTTCGTAGATCTTGGGGCGCATTTCGGCGAGGACGCTGTCGACAATGCTGGCAATGCCCTCATCGGGATCGGAGGGCGCCGATGCTTCCGCGGGAGTCTGTTCGGCGCCGGCAGCAACGGCTCTGGCTGCCGCGTCTTGAGCAGCGGGAACTTCTTCTGCGCTCTTAGTCCCGAGCTCTTCCGATGCGGCGCCGGGTATGCCGGACTCGCGGGTGCGATGCCAACTAGCCCAGGCGGCGGCAGTCGATTCACTTGCGTCGGACTCGCCATTCACCGAGTCCCCCGAGCTTTTTGAAGACGGCTGGTCAGACGCTGCCGCAGCCATGTCTGAAGCGTGGACGGCGGAAGATTCTTCCGCACGAACTTCTTCGACGGGAGTGGGCGCCGTCGGGGCAGACGTGTCTGCTTTTGATTCTTCGTGCGCGATTTCCGCGACTTCAGGTTGCGCTGTTTCCAGTTTCGGAGGCGCCGTCTCTTCGGCTGTCGCGACTGGGCTGGGTTCGACGGCCGCAGCGGCGGTCTCAGGCGATTTGGCCTCAGCTTCAGCGGTCTTTTCTGTTTCGGTTGGAGCGGGCTCCTGCGCCGCTGGGGCTGCTGGCATCTGCTGCTCGTAGGAGGCAGCGACCGCTTCCAGTTCTTTCACGGCGGCGCTGATCGCGTCGGTGGCAACGTTGGCCACCTCGCTCAATGTCTGCACGGCTTCGGGCGCTGGAGTCGCAGGAACCGGAACAACGGGCTCTGTCGCAGCTGCTTCAACGGGCGATGCAGTTTCCATTGCCGTTGACGGAGTCTCTTGGGGCGCCGTGCTGTGTCCCACGTGGCCGGTTTCAGCCGCGGCGAAGGCCGCGTAGGCCTTCTGCATTTCGTGTTCGAGAGAAATCGCAGCTTCCTCGGGAGCAAGCGCAACCGATACCGCGGTCCAACGCGAAACTACCGCGGAGGAATTCGCTCCTGCGGCCGCAGCCATGGTCACCGGCTCGTCGGCTGTGTGGCTGGGAGCGCCCTGCAACCACGACCCGCTCCCTGAACTTGGGCTGTGCGATGTGCCGGCCTCCGCCTCCAGGCTGGAGATGGCTGCCATCACATCGGCTGGGCGGGGGACGGCGTCGCTCCCCGCTTCCTTCGGAGCTTCGCTGGGTTTTTCAGCTGGTACTTCGATCTTTTCTTCGGATTTCTGTTCCGCAAACGTTGCGACCGGCGGCGGTCCTGCGGGAACATCCTTGGGAGTTTCAAGAGCGGGCTGCGCGGCTTCCGCGCTCGGTTCCGTCCGCACTTCAGCCTCCGGCTTGCTTTCCGCGATCTTGCCCTTGACTTGTGCTGCGGCGGCGGCCAACGCGGCGATCTCTTCCGGAGTGACGTCTTTGGGCAGGCCTTCGGGCGCGAGGGCCCCAAGATCAACCCGCGTTTCTTTCGTTTTAGCCTCGTGCGGCGGTTCCGCAATCTTGTGCTCGACTACCGTGCGCAAGTCTTTGTTCATGGCGTTGTACATCGGATCATCGCCATCCTCTTGCGCCGCCGTCTCTTTCTTCTTGGGGGGGAATTGGATCCGGTTTCTCCATCCGGAATCTTCGTCGACGGCGACTGACTTGTCGTAGCGGCCTTCGTCGAGGGCGGCCGTAGCCCGCGCAAAGCGTCCCGGCTTCGAAGCCTCTCCCCGAGGCACAATCTTGTCTTCGAGTTTGCTCAGTGCGCTTAACAACTCACTGGCCTCAAATGGCTTAACAATGAAGCCATCCGCACGCACGCGCTTGGCTTCTTCCGGCTTGAAGGGCTCCAGTTTACCCACGGTCAACAGGACGGGAACTCGCGCCGTTTCCTGCGCTTCCTTGAGGCGCTGGCACACCTCGAGCCCGCTGTAGCCGGGCATATAAACGTCAAGGACGATGAGATCCGGCTTAGCCTCGGCGATCTTCTTCAACGCGGCGGAACCGTTGTTGACGGTGATGACTTCGTATCCCGCGTCCGCGAGAATCTTCCGCCCCATATTCTGAGCGGTCACGCTGTCATCGGCAAGCAGTATCTTCCGGGCCAAAGGTATCCTCTGATGAGGGGAGATAACGCGAAGGTAACCTGAGCCACAACGTAAGTCAATGATCCAGAAGGGAAGTAACCAGTTACCAGTGGTCAGCACCTAGTGCGTAACGGACTGGATCGGACCTCAGACTTCGGACTTCAGACCTCGGGAGATGCGGGCACCGTGGCAGGTCTTGGATTTTAGGTCTTTGGTCTTCGGTCTTCGGGCCTAGATATTTAAGTCTTAGCGTCTGAGGTCCAAGGTCTGAGGTCCAAGGTCCGAGGTCCGCGGTCTGGTTCTAGAACGGAACGAGCTTCTTCAATCCCTTCTTTTTCTTCTTCTTGCTGCTCGAAAGATCCTGGTCACTGGCGGGGGTATTGTCGGCACTCGCGGTGGCGGAGGATGAAGAAGGCTGGCCCTGATGGATCTCGTTCACCTGCACCGGCGGAGGCAGGGCCGCATCTGTTCCGCTGTCGACCGGCTTCAGTTCATTGGGATCGGGCTGAGCAATCGGTTTCAGTTCGTTAGGATCCGGTGCGGCCGGTGGCGCGGTCGCGGCAGGAGTGCCAAACGGCGAACCGCCCGGCGGAGTGGCGTCGGAAGGTGGCGTCGTACCACTCGGCTGATTGGGGTTGATGATCGTCACTGACGCGGTGTCGTTCGGGGACAATCCCGCCGCCACTGCCATCGTCTCTCGGTGGATGACCTGGTTCGCAGCGACTGCGGTAGGATCCACCAACGGCGGCTCGCCCACCTTCGCTGCCTGGGTTACGTCGGGGCCTTTTTTCACCAGGCCAATCAACTTCTGAACCGTAGTGGTTTCACTGCGGCTTTCGATTTCGGCCCGGTTCTGTGCGACCGCAGCCTTGGTGGGCCGCGGGATCGGCTGTTTCAGGGCGGTCAGGCGTTTCCTGGCGTCATCGGCGCGATCCATGAGCGGATAGCGCGTGACGATCTTGCTGTAGGCCTGCGCAGCTTCCTTGGTGAACTCGTCCAGGTAGGCGGCCTTGATGGCCTCGGTGGTACAACCCCGCGGCATACCGTGTACATCGCACGTGGGCGCGACCCGCATGCGTGCGATCTGACCTTCGTAATTTTGGCCCAGCAGATACTCCGCCTCATCGGCGCGGCTGTACAGCGGGTATCGTTCCACCAGCGTTTGCAGACGGGCGATTGACGCCGGATAGGACTCGCGCAGGTAGTAGAAGCGCCCAATATCAAATTCGCGTTCGGCCAGCACTTCCTGTACTTCCAGCAGGCGCTGCTTGGCTTCCGGCACGAGTTTGCTGTCGGGGTATTGCAGAATCAATTTCCGGTATTCATCCTCGGCGCGCTTGGCGTTGGTGTAGTCGCGATCTGGCTTCTCCATCTGCTGGTAATGGATGTTGGAGATTTTTAGCTGCGCTTCGGCCGCTTCCGGCATGTTGGGGAAGAAGATTTCGAAATCGTTGTACTCCTGCTCGGCCTGGGCCAAAGCAGCGGCGCCGCCTTCCGCGTACCACGAGTCCCCCACCGCCAGCTTGGCGCGCGCAATGTACTCGGAGTCTGGGTACGTGTTGATGAGGGTCTGGAGCGTGAGGCGCGCGACGTCGAAGCGGTTGTGCCGCATCGCGTCCATGGCCTTGTCGAACAGGACCTTGTCAGGCTGCTTCGATCCCACGCCGGCGAGCGGGTTCACCGACTTCCTGTTGGTGCAGGCGATGGTGAGCACCAGCAGCATGCCCAACACGACAATCAATGGACTTCGACGTGACATAAGACCTCGATGTTGCTGGTGTGGGGCCATCTCTGACCCGGCCGCCGAGCGGAGCTCGGCTCTTTAACTCTAACTCTGTCGTGCCTTGTATCGTGCGGATGGCCGCCTTGATCTGGTCCGCACCGAGCAGCCGGGCTTTGCCCGGCCTGACCGGGTCCCTTCGACTTCGCTCAGGGCAGGCACCGACCCGGTCCCACAAAAATGAAGCACTAAACTTTCTGCATGACAGCTTCTGTCGCTGCCTTCAGCAGCGCTTGCGCATTCTTGCTTGGATCACCCTTCCCGAACACGGCGTTGCCCGCTACCAGAATTTCTGCTCCGGCGCGCACCACGTCGGCGACGGTCTCGAGCGCCACGCCGCCATCCACTTCAATGCGGTAGTGCAGGCCGCGTTCGCTGCGAATCTCGGCTAACCGCCGCATTTTGTGCAACGTGGACGGAATGAACTTCTGTGCTCCAAAGCCCGGATTCACCGACATCACCAGCACGTAGTCGACGATGTCGAGCACTTCCGAGAGCGTATCCACGGGCGTCGCCGGATTGATCACTACACCCGCCAGGCAGTCGTGACTCTTAATCAGATGCAGAGTGCGGTCCAAGTGGCGGCATGCTTCCTGATGAACCGAAATCCAGTCGGCGCCCGCATCGGCGAAGACGGGGATGAACTCGTCCGGATTCTCGATCATCAGATGGCAATCAAGGGGCAACTGGGTCACTTTGCGTAGTGACTTCACGACGGGCGGCCCGATCGTGAGGTTCGGAACGAAGTGTCCATCCATGATGTCGACGTGGATGACACTGCCGCCGCCCTCGCCCGCGGCGCGGACCTGCTCGCCCAGCCGGGCAAAATCAGCCGAAAGAATTGACGGTGCCAGTTCGATCAAACCTGAGCTCTCAGAACCTGCTTCTCAGAACCTTCGCAAGGAGACGGCGTGTGCAAATTCTAACACGCGGGAACGGGGTACCGGGCCCTAAACGCCGATGCCAAACCGCCCACCCAACTCGAAGCCCAAAGGGGGCCGCTTCTCCTAGTTCTGGCCGGGAGCCGGGCTGTCCGGCTTCTTCGGAGCAGTCTTCTCCATGTCCTTCATCTCTTGTTCCAGGCGATCTTTCCATTCCCCGAGGTACTTGCTCATGATCGGCATGGCGGCCTTGGATCCCTCTTGCATGACCGCGGGCAATTGTTGCAGCACTTTCTGGCCGACCGGGGAAGAATAGAACGCATTCATGGCTTCGAGGTCACCCTTGGTGAAATGTTGCTGGTATGCAGGAATCATCGCCTGCGTGATCTGCTCAAGGGGCATGCCTTTGATGAGGTCGTCCATCGCCTTCTTGAAATGCGTGTCGAACTCCGGTGGAACACTGCCCGTTTCTTTGAGGATCTGATCGCGAAACAACTGCTGCATGTTCTGGGATTGAATCTGCATGACTTGGAGGATCATGTCGTGAGCGTGCATGGTGCGGAGGTAGAGTGTGACGTCGTCTTTGGAGGCGGGTTCATTCTCTTTCTGCGCCAGACCGGGAACCGCGAGGGCGAGGCAGGCGAGGACGATCCACAGACGCTTCATAACGATCCTCCGTAGGCTTCAAGACAGCGTATCCCAAGCAACGGACGCAATCTACCGATTTCGAGGACTGGTTGCTGTTTGTGGTCGCTGTTCGTGCCCGTGCTAATCTCGTCTCCGCGTGTCTTCCATGACTCAATTCGCTCCGGCCGCCTACAGCGTTGCCGCGGTATTTCTGTGGGGCGCCGCCGATTTTGCGGGCGGATACGGTTCGCGGCGTGCGAACGCGTTCGTGCTCACGGCGTTCTCCCACGTCTGCGCCTTCGCGCTGATGTTTGCGATTGCGCTGGGGCAGCATGGGGCATTTCCTTCGCGCGCGAGTATCGTCTGGGCGGTGATCGCCGGCGCGTCGGGCGGATTCTCGCTCGCGGTTTTCTATCGGGCCCTGGCCTCTGGACAAATGGGATTGACGGCGCCCATCGCGGCCTTGGTGGGCGCGGCCATACCCACGATGGTAGACGTCGCTCTGGAGGGTGCCCCCAGCCGATGGACGATCGGTGGCTTTTTGCTGGCGGTGCTGGCGATCTGGCTGATCACGCGGCCGGAGCCTTCGGGCGAAAAAGATCCCGTGGGTCGGCCGGCGGGTGTCGGCATGGCCGCTCTGGCGGGTGTCGGATTTGCGGGATTCTATCTGTGCATCCACCAGGCGAGCGGCTCCCCGGTATGGATCGCTGCGCTCTCGCGGGTTGGGTCGTTCACGGCTACGGCGATCGCGGTGGTTGCGATTCGGGCCCCGCTGACGCTGGATCGTCCGCGCGTGGCGCTCGGCATGGTGGCCGGATTCTTCGACATTACGGCCAGCGCAATGTTTATCTACGCCAGCCAACACGGGCGTCTGGATGAAGCGGTGCTGATCACGTCTTTGTATCCGGCGGTTACGGTGCTGCTGGCTCGCCTTGTTTTGAAAGAACACTTCAGCCGGTGGAAGTTCGTGGGGTTGCTGGCGGCGCTGGCGGCGGTGCCGTTGCTGGCGGCTGGGTAGGGGCCGGCATTCAACATTCTCGTATGGAGAATGTTGTAGGAAAAATATTGTAAATGATTGTATACAAATGATATTCTCTATTCGAGAATAGAGAATGAACGAACTTCGACCTCAGGATGTTGTCCTCGTTCTGAAGCTGGCAGCGGCCAACTCTGCCGCATGGAGTTTCTCCAAGCTGGGTAACGAGCTTTTCATGAGCACCTCTCACGCATTCCAATCTGTCCGACGAGCTGAAGCTGCAAACCTGCTTAGCATTTCGAAGACGCCGCCCTCTCCTTCGAAGTCTCGGGGAGTCCTACTTGAACCACAACGTAACAACCTGAAAGAGTTCTTGATCCACGGGGCAAAGTACGCGTTCCCGGTTGAGCGCGGTGGCTCTACCCGAGGAATTCCGACGGCGGAAGCTGCTCCCCCGCTGAGCCGGCATTTTGATCAGGATCTGCCGCTCCCACCTGTTTGGCCTCATCCCGAGGGATCCGTACGCGGCATCGCCTTTTCCCCGCTTTACAAGAACGTCCCACAGGCGGCGCTGCGCGACGCGAAGCTTTACGAACTGCTTGCATTGGTAGACGCCATTCGCGAAGGGCGCGCCCGCGAACGGGAGATTGCAATCCGCGAGTTGACCGCGAGGATTGACTCGAGGTGAATAATCCCAGCTCGAATCCGAATCTTGCACGACTCGCCGACGCTGCCGGACGCGGCGAGCCAGCAACGGCTGGGTCTCGTGATGAAGCGCATGCAACAGTTTGTTGTTTGAAAGATAGACCGGAAGGATCGCCGATGGCCCTGGTCGAAATCCGCAGCCTGACAAAAGTGTTCCCGCATGGCGAGTCGGTATTTGGCGGAAAGTCGCGGGGAGAAGTGCGTGCGGTCGATGATGTTTCGCTCGACATCCAGGCGGGCGAGACGCTTGGCCTGGTCGGGGAGTCCGGTTCGGGCAAGAGCACGCTGGGGCGCCTCATCCTTCGTTTGATTGAGCCTACGTCGGGAAGCGTGCGCTTCGAAGGGCGCGATCTGCGGGCGGCTGGCCGGGGCGAGATGCGGGGCCTGCGCCGCGACATGCAGATCATTTTTCAGGATCCGTTTGCCTCGCTCGATCCGCGATTCCGGGTGGAGGACGTGATTGCCGAGCCGCTGATCATTCATGGGCAAGTCATTGGCGGGGAAGCGGGCGGGGACGCGGGTGGGTCCGGTCCGGCGAAACTCGATGTTCGTGCCCGGGTCACCGAACTGCTGCGCGCCGTGGGGCTCGACGAATCGGCGCGGACGCGCTACCCGCACGAATTTTCCGGGGGACAGCGCCAGCGCATCGGGATCGCTCGTGCTCTGGCGCTGCGACCGAAATTCATCGTGTGCGATGAGCCGGTCTCGGCGCTCGACGTGAGCGTGGGCGCGCAGATCGTCAACCTGCTGGCGCAACTGCAGCGCGATTTCGGGCTGACGTATTTGTTCATCTCGCATTCGATGCCGGTGGTGCGCTATCTTTCGACGCGGATCGCGGTGATGTATCGGGGAAAAATTGTTGAGGTCGGCGACACCGTGCAGATTACCGAACGCCCTTCGCATGCTTATACGCGCAGCCTGCTGGAGGCTACTCCGGAGTTGCTGGCGTAGAACCCTAAATCTTTAACCACTAAGGACACTAAGGTTCACGAAGGAAATCTCTGCTCGACTTGGTGGGACATCCGCTTTCGGCGGTCACGAGCGCAGTGAACATCAGCCGTGCCATACTCTTTTGATGTCCCGTTCCGAGCCCGGTTTCACCCGCGACCTCATTGAACTCGTCCTGGGTTACGGGCTCATTTTGTTCGTGCTGTGGATGCCGGAGTTTCCGCAACGCATTCTTTCTCCGGTCGCGCTGGTGGGGACGCTGGCTATTGTGCTGGCGCGGCGTCCGAGTCCGGACGATCTCGGCATCGGTTTCCGAGGGCTGGGGCGGTCGTTCTGGATTCTTCCCGCCGCGATTGTCATCGCGATCGTGAGCCTGCTGGTTGCCAGACAAATTGGAACATTGCATCCGCTCTACAAAGGCGACTTCAAACACATCGGCGGCTACGTCGCGTGGACGCTCTACCAGCAGTTCCTCATGAACGACTTGTTCATGCCGCGGCTCACCCGGCTTCTTGCCAGCGAAAGCGCTGCTGTCGGTTTCGCCGCAGTGCTGTTCTCGGCGGCGCACCTGCCGAATCTTCCGCTCACCGCGGCGACGCTGGTCTGGGGAGCGATTTCCTGCGGGCTGTTCCTGCGTTACCGAAACCTCTACGCGCTTGGTCTCGCCCAAGGATTGCTCGGACTGTGTTTCGCGGTCTGCGTGCCGGATGCTCTGCATCACCATCTCCGCGTCGGACTGGGATATCTGCGGTATTCCTCGCCGGGTCCTCGTCCATAACCAAGTGAACGAGTTCGCCGAAGTCTTCCCCACCTATTTTCTCTAAGTCGTTGAGCCTTCGTGTAAGTGATTGAAAAGTCGTAGGAGGGCCCTGGCGACCTCGAGGAAGAGTTCTTCGCGCGTGGATGAAGTCTTCCTCGGGCGCGGGACCGATCGTCGCTCCTAGGGGCGTTTCCGGCCACGGAAAGGGCAATCTAGGCGGAGCGCAGGGTGGCTTTCCGGCAAGGGCGAAGACTATTAGCCATTTGTACGTACACCACTGTACGTATATAGGGTCTTAAGATCGCTTCCTCGCTCGTTGAGTCCTAAAGCCACCAGGACCACAGCCAATCGACGAAGGTATGCGTGATCGCCGATGCGGGCACGCGCCGGTTCTCTCGCCACGCACGGCCGTAGAAGATTCCTGCGATGGTGGCCAGAAGAACGTAGCGCCAGTTGAAGTGTGCGGATCGCTTGTTGAAATGTGACAGGCCGAATAGCACCGATGCGATTAGCAAGGCGGCACGGCGTCCGACGCGCCGCTCCAGCAGGTTTTGCACCCAGGCGCGAAAGAAGAGTTCTTCCAGTACGGCGACGAAAACGAAAATCCCAGCCCACGAGAGAATCGCTTTGCCCAACGGAGGCAGGTTGGCGTGGGGATGGAGGAAGCCGAGCGCGAGTCCCAGCGCGATTACCAAGGGAGCGAAGAACAAGAGTTCGCGCAAGCCGGTCTTCCAGTCGCTGAGGCGCAGGTGAAAATCAAAACCGGTGCCGTCGAGACGGCGGATGGCGAGAAAGCCATAGAGGCCCGCATCCAGCAGAAGCAGGTTGTTCAAGCCGCGCAGGCCGGGCGGCCAGGCAGCGTCGAACCAGCGCAAATCGACGGCCAGGCCCAGGGTGAGAAGGATGAGTGCGTCGCGCCAGTTGCCGCGCTGTTCGGGATCCGCTACTGCCGCTCGCGCCAGCAGCCATGCGATTACGACGGGCAGCACGGCGTATAACGCGAACCACTGCCAACGAAACATGTGCTCGCGTCGCGGCGATGACGACGTAGGGCACAACCAGCAGCGCCGGCAGGCCCACGCGCATGCCACGCGGCCAGCGCGCGACGGCCGTTGCTATGCCCTCGGCCGCAAATCCAAACGCCGCGGCAGGCGCTAACTCGGCGATCAAGACCGCAATTACGACCGGCGTTACATTCGACATTCGCACTATCTTATCCGGGCTGTGCAACCGCCCGGCAAGTGTGCGTCGTGCCGAGGCAACGCCGGCGCCCCCTCAAGCCGCGAGTGGAAAATCTTATTTCGCCGGATGCGACCTATCGGACCCGGCTGCCGGCTTTCTCGCTAACCGGATAGTGAGGCGAACGGTATTTTCGTTACAGGGTCGGTAAGTTTGCATTCTGTGTGATCCCATCGCTTGTGCAAGGGGCCGCCTCGGACTAGAATGCCGTCGAATCTTTGTAAGGAGGCATTCATGGCCGCTGCTCCGGTCCTGCCCGCATCGCCCTCAACGCCCGAACCTGCACCGCTTTCCGAAGGTGCGCGCATCGTTGACGTTTTCATCGCGCCGTCGAAAACATTCACCGACCTGCGGCGGAACGCAAGTTGGTGGGCGCCGTTCCTGCTGATGATTGTGGTTTCGACGGTGTTCGTGTACACCGCGGGACAGAAGATCGGATTCCGCAAGATCATGGAGACCCAGATGCAGTCGCAGCCAAAGGCACAACAGCGTCTGGAAAATCTCCCGGCCGATCAGCGGGAGCGACAGCTAGAGGCTGGAGCCAAGTTTACGGGAATCATCTCCTACGCCTTCCCCGTGATTACGCTGATCATCTGGCTCATCATCGCGGGCGCTTTGTTTGGGACCTTCAAGTTCGCTGCCGGGGCGGACATCACGTTCAAGGTTTCGCTCGCGATTGTCATTTACGCAGCCCTGCCGCTGATGGTGAAGACGCTATTGGCTCTGCTGTCGGTGGTGGCGGGCATGAGTCCGGACTCGTTTTCATTTCAGAATCCGGTTGCCACCAATCCCGGCTATTTCATGAATCCCGCGGACAACGTGTTCCTCTACAGCGTCGCGTCCGGACTGGATATTTTCATGATCTGGACGCTGGCCCTGACGGCGATCGGTTTTACTTGTGTCAGCAAAGTGAAACGCGGCACCTCATTCGCCATTGTGTTTGGATGGTGGGCATTTTTCACGCTGGCCGGCGCCGGGCTGGCGGGTGCATTCTCTTAGCCCATATTGGTAAACGGTCACTTTCCACAGGCTTGCGTTGTGACAAGGGTCACAGCCAGCATTCGAACCAGCGAGGCCTAATTGCGCCTTGCAGGAGGCGCTTATGCCATCTAGTTTTTCCTGGGCCCTGCGGACTCTTGTCAGCCTGATTCTGATTCTGTTCGTTGCGATCTCTCTCCCACTCTCTGCCCAGACCGCGACCGCGGCGCAGTGCGTCGATTGCCACAGCAAAGTCACGCCCAACATCGTCTCCGACTGGAAGCTCAGCAAGCACAGCGGAGTCGAGGTTGGTTGCGCGACTTGTCACGGGGATCAGCACACATCCGCGAGCGACGTGGCGAAGGTGAAGATTCCGACGCCGGAAACCTGCGCGCAGTGCCACGAGACGCAGGTCACGCAATTCCGGAAAGGCAAGCACGCCATGGCATGGGCGTCGATGAAGGCGATGCCCACCATTCACTGGCAACCGATGGCGATGACCGAGGGCGAGAAGGGCTGCGGCGGATGCCACAAGATCGGGGACAAGAGCGTAACAGAAGTGATCGAGTTGCGCGCGAACGGATCGGGCACCGAGTTCGGCGCGGCGCAGTGCGATGCCTGCCACACGCGCCACACGTTCTCGGCGGAAGAGGCGCGGCAGCCACAGGCTTGCGAAACCTGTCACATGGGGTTTGACCATGCGCAGTGGGAGATGTATTCGGCGTCGAAGCACGGCGTCAGAAATGATCTGAAGCAGAAGCACGTGCTGCCCGCCGATGCGGCCGCGCCGACGTGCCAGACCTGCCACATGCAGAATGGCAATCACGAAGTGCGCACGGCCTGGGGATTCCTCGCGGTTCGCCTGCCGCTGCCGGAAGACAAGCAATGGGCCGCGGACCGGGCCACGATTCTGGAAGCGCTGGGCGTGCTCGATCCGCAAGGGCAGCCGACGGCGCTGGTCGCTACGGTGAAGGCCGCGGACCTCGCCCGCTTGACGCAGGAAGACTGGCAGCGCGAGCGCGACAAGATGATCAAGACCTGCAATCAGTGTCATTCGGTGAACTTCGCCAAGCAGCAACTGGAGCAGGGCGACGACATGATCAAGAACGCCGATCATCTGATGGCCGAGGCGATTCACATTGTGGCCGCCCTTTACAAAGACGGCGTTCTGCGCAAGCCGGCGAACTATGCCTATCCGTTTCCCAACCTGCTCACGTTTCACGATGCGCCTACCGTGGTCGAGCAGAAACTGTTCGTCATGTATCTGGAACACCGCATGCGAACGTTTCAGGGAACGTTCCACGCGAGTCCTGATTACGCGTTGTGGTATGGCTGGAGCGAGATGCAGCGGGACCTGACGGAGATCAAGGAACTGGCCGCGCAGATGCGGCGTGAAAAAACCGGAGCGACGCTAAGACCGGCGGTGAAATAGGGCGGCGGACAGGCGTCAGCCGGCAATCGATTCCAACGACCGCACCACGTCTGGCGGAAGTGTCACGTTGAGGCTGGCGAGGTCTTCCCTCATGTGATCCGCGCTGGAAGTGCCGGTCAACGGCAGCATTCCGACTGCGCGGGCAAAGCTGAAGATGACCTGTGCCGGAGTTGCGTGCAGTTGCTCCGCAAGCGCGATGAGTTGAGCGTTCTTGAGCACTTCCCGGTTCGCGGTGAGCAGCGAGAATCCCTGGTAGATGATTTTGCGCTGGTCGCAGAAGGATCGCACCTCGCGATCCCATCCCAGGCGGGCGAAGCAGCGGTTCTGGACGAAGGTGGGGAGTTCCGAGTCGGCGGCCTCCATTTGTTCCAGGTGCTGCAACGAGACATTGCTCACGCCGAGATAGAGCGTGCGTCCCGCGTCACGCTCCTTCCGCATCGCTTCCCAGACCTCGGAGTCCGCATCCGTCCACTCCTCGTGGGATGACGGCCCGTGCAGCAGGTAGCTCTCGACGTGGTCGGTGCCGAGATGTTCGAGCGAACTCGCCAACGACTGCGCGACCTGCACTGAGAGGCTCGCGTCCGGATCGTAGGGCAGGCGATGGTCCTGACCGCGCTGGTAAGTGAATTTGGTCTGCAGAAAAAGATCGGCGCGGGTCACGATGCCCGCGCCGTAGGCGGCGGCAAGACCCTCGCCGACTCCGGCTTCGAAGTAGTGCTTGCGTTGGTTGGCGGTGTCGATGGCTCGAAAGCCCATGCACAGGGCGCGTTCGGTAAGAGCTGCGGTGCGGTCTTCCTTCCAGGCGGTGCCGTAGAGAAAATCTGGGAGGGATAAGGGCATCCGTCATTGTGCCATGAAAACCCTCGAACCACAGAGGACACGGAGGAGGCAGGGGATCTGGAACGCCTTTGTGTCCTCCGTGTCCTCTGTGGTTGAGGATCGTGTGGGTGGAGATGACCGAGGACTCATTCCCGGTATATGCTGGGAGCCCCAGGAGGCTTTCCGTGAAACGAACTTTTGCCGTTGTTTGTGTTGTCGTCTACGCTGCGCTTGCGTTTGCGCAATCTTCCACTCCCGCGAAAACACCGGCTACACCCGCGGCTCCGACCAAGGATCCGGTCGCGTCGTCGCTGCGCTTGATGCTGCAGCGCTCGCAAAACAACACGGTGGCTGCGATTGAGGCGATGCCGGCGGACAAGTTCTCGTACAAGCCCACGCCCGATCAAATGCCGTTTGCGCACCTGGCGGTGCACGTCGTGGAGTTCAACAACTCTTTCTGCGCCAAAGCGGCCGACGTTCCGGCACCCAAAGTGGACGGACCCAAAGAGAGCGATTCCAAAGACCAGTTAGTGGCGGCGGTGAAAGCGTCGTACAGCTTCTGCAGCGATGCCTTGGGCAAAATGGACGACTCGAAACTGGGCGACAGCATTGAGCTGTTCGGTGGCCGGCAGGGTCCGCGAGCCATGGCGTCGTTGATCCTGTCCAGTGGCTGGGCCGATCACTACAGCACGGCGGCGATGTATTTGCGCCTGAACGGCATTCTTCCGCCATCGGCGCAACCGAAAAAGTAGCTTCCAAGCAAATTGCAATTCGTTACTCGCTCCTGCGCGGTCGGGGGCAAGGTCCGCCGTGTCTTTGTGCGAGTAGAATGAGAGCGGAACAGATTCCCCATCTTGCGATACGAATGCGGGAGGACATCATGCAACGTACGCTCTGTATTCTTCTGCTTCTTTTTCTTTCAGTAACTGCAGTTTTCGCACAAGACAAAAATCCGGTCACGTCGGTGGTGAAGGAAATATTGCCGCGGCAGCAGAAAAACCTGGTGGCTGCGGTGCAAGAGATGCCCGCCGGCAAATTTGGCTACAAACCCACCGAGCAGCAGATGACGTTTGGCCGTCTGGTCCTGCACATCCTCGAGTCGAACAACTACCTTTGTTCGAAGATCGGAGACGTGCCGGAGGTCAAGGCAGCGGTGCCGCTGAAGGAGTCCGACGGCAAAGACAAGCTGGTGACGGCGCTGAAGGCGAGCTTCGAATTTTGCAGCACCGCGCTCGGCAAAGTGGATGACTCCAAACTCGGCGATGAAATCGAGCTCTTCGGCGGGCGCAAAGGATCGCGAGCGTTTGCCCTGATCGCGCTCACCAACGACTGGGCCGACCACTACAGCTCGGCGGCGATGTACCTGCGTCTGAATGGATTGCTGCCGCCGACGGCGCAACCGAAGAAGTAGCAGGCAACAACCGGCATTGGGGGCATGTCGAACTGATGTCGAGCAGGGTGCGGCGCCAGTTTTAGCGGCGTCCCAGCTCCGCGATTCGGGTCAGTGAGCGTAATGAGAATGAGGAAGTTGGGCCGATGCTCTCGGAGTAATTGTGGTCCGGTGAGACGGAATGCGCGGCGATAGATACACGATCGTGACAGGTTTCAAGGTCTACGTCGGTGATGAGTCCGGAGAACCCGTGAACCGGCTGAACGAAGATCAACTGCTCGGCTGGTTGTGCGTGCGCGGGTTTAGCGAAACAGAAGCGCGTCGAATTGTTAAACGGGTCGAAAAGAACGGCTCGATGCGCATTGAGTTGCCCTGAGCGCCAAGGTGAACCGACAAGAAAACGCCTCTAAACTTGTGGTTGATGAGTGAGATGGGGATGTTGCGACAGTCACAGCGGATCATCAACGATAAAATCTCGCAAACTGATGGTACTCGCCCACCATTTTGCAGATGTATGCGCCGAGGGTGAACAATCCCGCAAGAGCTATGCGGAAACCGGCTTTGCTGTGGGCCTGCAGTCCAAGTCGGATCACCGTGATCAGTGCGATTATTGTTAAGAACAGCAGGATGGTCGGTAGGAGTGCATATCTGCCCAAAACTGCGATGGTGAAGACAAGACCGTATTGCACTGCAAATGCCACCATTGCAACTGGCACGCGGGGAGTGTCATTGGAGCGTTCCCAGCGAAAATAAAAATATCCCGCAAGTCCTCCATACACCAATCCCAGTAATGCAAGAAGAACAAACCCTATCGCTAGAAATAATTCGCTGTCCACACAGCGATTCTCGCAGAATGCAACCCGAGCATCTAGATTACTGCCGTTAACAGGCGACACGCAGAATCCCTGTTCCCGGCATTTTGAGCGTAATGGCGATGTTTCCACACTTACGGCTTTGCGTCAGCAGCCCTCGAAGGTTCCCATGAAGCTCAATAGGAGGAATGCAGCGGGGAGCAGTCCAATCGCCCACCACCACTTGTCCCTAACTGCCGCCCAGAGAATCGCGATTGGAGAGGCTAGACTGGTTATAAGGACAGCCCACGCAAGCGGTCTCGCGGACAAGCCACAGACGGATGAAAGTCTGGACGTACAGAACATCACCCAGCCCGTGGCAACACCGGTAACCCCTGCGACGCCGGCTTTCGTTCTTTCGTCCACGAAGTTTCGTTCATCAGGTCCCATTATTCTGGCCTACCCTGCATTGATATTCAACGTAACTATTGAAAACAGGCCATAGCGCTCATTGAGAATTTCCGGCTTGCGCCGATGGTTGCAGGGTCACGCCTAGCCAACTGCTATTTGATCTGCACGAGTTCGTTCGGCGCGGACGCTGCGGGCATTGGCGGCGCGGGATGCTGCGGGGCGCGCCAGGAATCGAAGATCGAAACCTGGTGCACGCACGAAACCGTGCAGTGCGGGGCGCAGGATTTTTCGGTGAGGTATTCGCGGCGCAGGTCGTCGCGTGGTATAGGTCGCGAGCGGGACGCCGGGATAGCCGCGCTGCTGCGAGCAGTAGTGCACCAGTCCGTCTTCGCAGATGTAGAGATAGCGGGCGCCGGCGCGGCAACGCCAGTCGTTGGGCTGGCCTTTGGCGATGTTGTCCTGAAATGCGTTGATGCGGGTGAAGCTGCTTTTTTCCAGCGCCTGCATCTCGTGGTAGATGCGGCGCTCTTCGTCGCCCAGCGGCTGCAGCTGTCCGCTGCCGTCGTGAATGATGCCGATGGTCGAGGTGAATCCGAGTTCAATCGCGCGCTTGCCGATGACGAGCGCGTCCTGCGGATGGGCGATGCCGCCGCCGACCACGGAGTTGATGTTCACGTGAAAGTCGGCGTGCTCGGCCAGCAACTGCAGCTTCTTGTCGAGAACCTTCAGGCTCTTCTTCGAGACTTCGTCGGGATTCACGTTGTCGATGGAAATCTGCAGCCACTCGAGTCCGGCGCGGTTCAGGCGCTGAATGCGGTCGGCGACCAGCAGATATCCGTTGGTGATCAGGCCGGCGATCATGCCGTTGGCGCGAATGCGGCGGATGACGTCATCGAGTTCGGGATGCATCAGCGGCTCGCCGCCGGAGATCGTCACGACCGCGGTGCCCAGCGAGCCCAGCTTGTCGATGCGGCGGTACATTTCGTCGATCGGCACGGGCTTCGAGAAATCGTCGAACTCGTTGCAGTAGGTGCAGGCCAGGTTGCAGCGGCGCATCGGGATGATGTGCGCCAGCAGAGGATGGTCGGTCGAGGCGAGCGCACGGACGGCCATGTTGGCCCCGCGCAGGTTGCGGTGCAGGGCTTTAGCGCGTCGGCGCAAGGTTGTAAGGACAGATGGCATGAGGGTTAGCTTCTATTACAGCACAGGCGGGGGCTTTGGCGCATGCGCGGGAACAGCGGTTGGTAAGAAATCGGCAGCGAACGGCGGTGCATGCGGTCAGAAAGCGCCGTGCCGAAGCTCACGGATGCAAGTGCTTGAACTGCTCGATTTCCAGCATCCGCGCCCGGTAGAGGACCTCCAGACAGTTGAAGATCTCCGCGTCATCGCCGCAGATCACATTGCGTTTCCGCAACCACTCTCGCTGTTCCTTCATGAGGACGTCACTGTCCGCATTATTCAAATGGTCAAGCCATGACTTATAGCGCTCATTTAAACGCAGATCGAGTGCCGCCGCGGTGGAGGAACTGCAAATCGCATTTTCCACCTCAGTCTTTGCCTTGTCGCAATCGAAGCTGGCCTTGTACCGCGGGGCGGCTTTGACTTCTATCGTCTCGAATTCTTTGCGCTGGGAGTTCCAACGGAAGCGAATCACCAGTGGATCATCGCGTCCGGACTGATCATGAAAGGTTTCAACGAGCAATCCCTTCTCCACGTTGAGATCATAGAAAGTGCGGCCGAAGAGCCTGGCTTGCTGTTGCTCGGTAGCCTCAGGGATTTTGAGCTCGGTGAGCGAACCGTCCGGCTGGCGGCCGAGAACCGCGTGGACATCAGGGCCTGCGGTGCCGGTCGCGCACGTCGACGCCACAACGACGGCTTCCTCGTTTCCGTCACCGGCGAAATCGAAGTACTCCAGATTGTTGATATCAACCCCTTCGCAGTCGGGGGCTTTGCTGATGTGTTTCTTGATATCGTCCTCGGAAATCTGCGGAAGGTGCTGTTGTGCGAGCGAGATGGAAGGGACAACCAAAAGCATCAGGGTTACGAAGCTCGACATGTGTCTGCTGTAGCGCGGCATGGGTTCAGTTTGACGCAGCCAGTACGGGTGTCAAGAGACAAGTTGGTGGCCGGCTTCGCGCAGGATGTCGAGCGCCCGCGCGTGTTCTTCCGGGATCAGCACATAGTCCGTGTCGTAGGTCGAGATCGCAAAGATTGGGACGCCGTTTCCCGACAACGGCTCGATGAAGGACAGCAGCACTCCAGTCAGTTCAAAGGGGAACGGGCCTTCGAGCTTCAAGCAGATCCAGCGGTGTGGGGAGTGAACGTCTCGCGGAAGATTGTCTGCGGGGCAGACGATGGAGAGTTCGTCGGGCGTGCGGGTGATTGAGGTGAAGTTGCCTTTCGTGGCCCAGTCGGGGACAGGGGTGTCAGGGGCGAGGCGGACGATGGCGTAGGGGCCGGGGAGTTGGCGGAATTTGAGATGGTGGTTGCCTTGGGGGAGCTCGTCTTTCCGATTTGTGTTCGTCATAAGTGTAAGAGCTAAAGCAGCAGGTTTCTCGACTCGCCGTCGCATTCGCTCCGGCTCGCTCGAAATGACAAACCTTTTTCTAACACGGCGAACACCGCTTCGAGGAGTGGGAACGCAGCCGAGCTTCGCTCGGCATGACCGGGTCAAAGACCCGGTCCCACAATACATTGCATCTACACTCAGCCTTCGACGGCTTTGCGCAGGGCGGCCCTGGCCAGGATGCGGGTCGAGTCGAGCATGGGGAGTGGGGAGGACTCCGGCGTCATCACTAGCGGAATCTCGGTGCAGGCCAGGGCCACGGCGTCGCAGCCTTCGTCTTTCAGGCCGCGAATTACTTCCGTGAAATAGGCTTGCGTGCGCGGCAGGAAAGTCCCTGGACCAGTTCGTCGAAGATGATGTGGTGGATGCGCTCGCGCTGGTCCGCGGCGGGGACGCGATGCTCGATGCCGGCGGCTTTTAACGCATCGCGGTAGACCGGGCCGTCCATCAGAGAGCGGGTGCCGAGGACTCCGAGGCGTTTGTAGTTGTGGCGCTTGGCTTCGTTCGCGACCTCAACGGCGATGTGCAGCCAGGGGCGGGGAGAGCGGTGCTCGACCAGATCGAAAGCCTGATGCACCGTATTGACGGGGGCGATCAGGAAGTCGGCGCCGGCTTTGGCCAGCTTCTCCGCGGAGGAGAGCATCAGTTCCGCGACGCCGGCCCAATCGTTGGCGTCGATGCAGTTCTTGTATTGAATGAAGGGATGGCCGTGCATCGACACTTCGGGATGGTTGTAGGGGCCGAGCAGGTCCGCGCCCTCGACGCAGATGGTGCGATAACAGAGCGCGGCGCCTTCCGCGCTGGATGCGACGATGCCGATGTGTAACATCCGTTGCTGGTTCTCAGTTCAGTGATCGATTGTAGCTGGAGGGACCGCGTACGGGCTTGAATCGCGGTAGCGCTTTTCGAATTCTTCGCGGGTGCAGATGGTCTTTACGTCGGTGACCCGGTCGATGGCGAGGATGCCGTCGAGGTGATCGATTTCGTGCTGCAGGAGTTCGGAGAGGTTGCGGTCGTCGCCGGCTTCGAACTCGAGGGTCTCGCCTTCGAGATTCTGATAGCGGACGGTGATCTGGCGGTGGCGTTCGACCTGCATGAAGATCGAGAGGAAGCTGAGGCAGGCGTCCCAGACGATGATCTTTTCTTCGCTGCGTTGGATGATCTCCGGATTGATCAGCGGCCAGGGGTCGGCACCGGGGAGCTTTAGGAAGATGACGCGCTGCAGGATGCCGAGTTGGGGAGCGGCGATGCCGCGTCCGTAGCCGGTTTGGGAGCGCCAGTGGGCGAGGGTGTCGGCGAGATCGGTGACCAGAGCATCGATCTCGGGCGCGGTCGGATCGACCACGGGAGAGCTTTCTGCCGCAGGAGCGGGTTGCCGAGTTGGAGGATGGGACGGACAGGCATTTCAGTTTCTCAGTGCGCCAACTCTCACCTGGCCGCGGCGGCGTCGAACAGGCTCAGGAGTTCCAGCTTCTTCTCCGCCGGCAGGAACGAGGCTTCAAAGGAATTGCGGGCGAGTTCGCGCAGGTGCTCGTCGGTGAATCCGAACGTTTCCTGGGCGAGTTGGTATTCGCGCGATAGCGTGGTGCCGAACAGGGCCGGGTCGTCGGTGTTGAGCGTGATCATGACGCCCTGGTCGAAATAGTTCTTCGCCGGATGGTCGGCGATTGCCTTGCACACTCCCGTGCGGAGGTTGCTGGTGATGCATAGTTCGACGGGAATCTGGCGCTGGGCTAGTTCTTCGATCAGGTCTGCGTCGTGGGCGGCGGTGAAGGCATGGCCGATGCGCTCGGCGCGCAGGTTGAGCGCTCCCCAGATGGATTCTGGAGGGCCGGTCTCGCCGGCGTGCGCGGTCAGGCGCAAGCCCTGGTCGGCGGCGTAGCTGTAGACGCCGCGGAAGAGTTCCGGCGGGGCTTTCAGTTCATCGCCACCGATGCCGACGCCGACGACGTGGCGGTCACGATAGCGTGCGGCGAGTTCGAAAACTTTCTGTGCTTCTTCGACTCCGAAGTGGCGGGTTGCGTCGAAGATCCAGAGCAACGACACGCCGAAATCACGGGCGCCGCGGGCTCGTCCACGTTCCAGACCTTCGAAGATCGCGGCGAAATCCTGCTTGCGGAAGAGGCAGACACCGACGGCAACATAGACTTCCGCATGCAGCACATTCTCTTCTTTCAGGCGCTGCATGAGGCGGTAGGTAATGAGTTCGTAATCGTCGGGGCCGCGCAGATGGGCGCTCACGGCCTTGAAGGCCATCAGGAAGCTCTGGAAATCGGTGTAGCCGTAGAGATTCTGAACCTCGGCGAGCGTGGAGTGTTCGCCGTGGAGCTTGCGGAGTTCGAGCAGGGTCGCGGGCTCGACCGCTCCCTCGAGGTGCAGGTGCAACTCTGCTTTAGGAAGCTGACGGATGAAGGCGTTCGGAGGACGATCTACTGCTGCGGTCATGCATCTGATTGTAGATTCTTGAAGGGAGATTTGCGAGAGAGCGGAACGTCTGCGGGAGTCCTGTGATGAACGAGAATAACGGCAGCGCCTAAAGGGCGATCATTCTTCGCCGAATGTGCACGACGGAAGGTGCCGGCGGATAATTTCGAGCCTTCACTGACCGACCGAGCGAACCTCCCGGCGATTTTTTCCGTTACAATTCGCTGTTCTCATATCGGGAGAGGAGAGCGCATGAACGTCATGATCATTCGCAGGTCGCTGGTTGTATGGGCAATTTTGGCCTCGCCGCTGGGCTTGTATGGGGCGACGTCGGGTCCGCAGGTGAAGACCGCTGCCGGTGTGGTGGAAGGAAAGAACGATGGGACGGTGCGCGCATTTCTTGGAATCCCGTACGCCGCGCCTCCGGTGGGCGATCTGCGCTGGAAGCCGCCGGTGGCAGCGGCGAAGTGGGACGGCGTGCGCAAGGCCACGGAGTTTGGTTCGCACTGCATGCAGGGAAAAATCTATGGCGATATGAACTTTCGGGACGCGGGCGGCAGCGAGGACTGCTTGACGCTGAACGTGTGGGTTCCGGCGAAGGGTGCGGCGGCGAAGCTGCCGGTCATGGTGTGGATTTATGGTGGAGGGTTCGCCGCGGGGACCACTTCCGAAGAGCGGCAGGATGGAACGCATCTGGCGCAGCAGGGCGTGATCGTGGTTTCGATGAACTATCGTCTGGGAGTTTTCGGATTTTTCGTGCATCCGGAACTGGCGAAGGAGTCTGGGCGGAATGCGGCCGGGAATTACGGATTGCTCGATCAGGTGGCCGCGCTGCAGTGGGTGCATGACAATATTGCGGCGTTTGGGGGAGATCCGGGGAATGTGACGATCTTCGGGGAAAGTGCGGGATCATTTTCGGTGAGCGCGCAGATGGCGTCGCCGCTGGCCAAGGGATTGTTCCAGAAGGCGATTGGAGAGAGCGGAGCGGCGTTTCATAGCGGCGGGCTTCGTTCGAGCCGCTGTCAGCGCGGGAAGAGAAGGACGTGAAGGCTGTGAGCGCGAAACTGGGAGTGAGTACGCTGGCCGAGTTGCGCGCGGTTCCGGCGCAGAAACTGCTCGATGCGTTCTCTCCGCCACAGTCGGAGGGATTTGATTTTGGTCCGGATGTGGATGGATATTTTCTGCCGGAGCCGGTGCCGGCCATCTTTGCGGCGGGAAAGCAGAATGACGTGCCACTGCTGGCGGGATGGAATCACGATGAAGGCAGCTTCGAGATTGCGTTCTCTCCGCAGAAGCCGACGGCGGAAAGTTTGAAAGCCACTGCGCAGAAGGAATTTGGAGACAAGGCGGCGGAGTTTTTGAAGCTCTATCCGTCCGGCACTGCCGAACAGACGTTGCGTTCTGCGCAGGATTTCGCTGGGGACCGGTTCATTGCCTTCTCGACTTGGGATTGGATGGAGTCGCAGAGCAAGACGGGCAAACAGCCGATCTATCGTTATCGCTTTGATCTGGGGCCGCCGTCGGATCCGAAAGGCGCCGCAGTTGGGGGCGTTTCACTCGGCGGAGATTGAGTATGTGTTTGGGCAGCTCGATTCCAAGGCGGGAGTTGCGTGGCGAGCGGAGGACCGTGCGCTCAGCGAAGCGATGCAGAAATATTGGGCGAACTTCGCGCGCAGTGGCGATCCGAACGGGCCGGGACTGCCGAAGTGGCCGGTGTATTCGGCATCGGACGGATGGCAGGTGATGTTTTTGGATGCGAAGTCTGCGGCGCACAAGGATGAGTTGCGGGAGCGGTATTTGTTTTTGGCGGGGGCGTGGGCGAAGTAGAGGCGACAGCTCTAGCTGACATCGGAGTGCAGAGATCCTTCACTACGCAGGCCGATTCGCTTAGGCGAATCGGCCTGCTTCGTTCAGGATGACAATGCGCTACTTCCTTGCGAACTCGCTGCGGTGGCGGCTGTAGAAGAAATAGATCAGCAGGCCGAGGGCGAGCCAGATCACGAAGCGCAGCCATGTGATCACGGTGAGCCCGAACATCAGGCCACCGCACAGCAGCACTGAAATCAGCGGGAACCACGGCACAAACGGGACTCGGAAGGCACGCTTGCGATCGGGCTGCTTGCGGCGGAGGAAGATCACTCCCAGCGAAACCAGAACGAAGGCAAACAAGCGTCCCGATGTTGGCGAGGTCGGCGGCATCGCCAATATCCACGAGGCCGGCGGGAATTCCTACGGCGAAACAAGCGATCCATGTGGACCAGTGCGGCGTCTTAAACATCGGGTGCACCGCTGAGAATAGCTTCGGCAGCAAGCCGTCGCGGGACATGGCGTACCAGATGCGCGCCTGCCCGTACTGGAAGACGAGCAAGGAAGAGATCATGCCGGTCAGCGCTCCGATCACGATGACCGAGCGGAAGAACGGGTGCACGCCCAGATACTTCATCGCATAGGCCACGGGCGCTTCGGCGGCCTCACCGGATACGAAGGTCGTGTACTTCATCATGCCGAGCAGCACGACGGCAACGCCGACATAGAGCAGGGTGCAGACGATCAGCGACATGATGATGCCGAACGGTAGATCTTTTTGCGGATTGCGCGATTCCTCGGCGGCCGTGGAGACGGAATCGAATCCGATGTAGGTGAAGAAGACGATAGCCCCGCCGGTGACGATTCCGGCAAAGCCAGATGGCGCGAAGGGCGTCCAGTTCGCGGGCTTCACCAGCATTGCCACCGACGACCAGGAAGGTGAGGATGGCGCCAATCTTGACTGCCACCATGATGTTATTGGTCTCCGCAGACTCTTTCACTCCGCGCACCAGCAGCAGAGTGAGAACGAAAACGATGAGGAAGCCGGGGAGATTGAAATAGGCGCCGGTCCATGGCCCGCCGGCCCAGACCGGACTCGCCCATTTGTCCGGCAAGTTGAGGCCGAAGGCTGCCAGTTGCGCTTTGGTGTAACCGGCAAAGCCAACCGCGACCGCGACGTTCGAGACTACGTATTCGAGGATCAGGTCCCAGCCGATGATCCAGGCGAAGATTTCGCCGAGCGTCGCGTAGGAGTAGGTGTACGCGCTGCCGGCGATGGGAATCATCGAGGCCAGTTCGGCATAGCACAATCCGGCGAAGCTGCAGGCGATCGCGACGAGGAAGAACGAAATCGCGATGGATGGTCCGGCTGGCGGGCGTCCGTGCATGAGCGCTCCCGCCGTGCTGCCGGTGCGCAGAAAGTTGAGATCATGTCGAGGGCCTGCGCGTGCAGGATGGAGGGCGCCTGGAAATATTCTCCGGCGGCGGCGGTGCCGGTCAGCACGAAAATGCCGGAGCCGATGATGGCGCCGATGCCCAGCGCGGTCAGCGACCAGGGCCCAAGAGACTTCTGCAGGCGCTGGCCCGGGGCCTCCGATTCGGAGATCAGCTTGTCGATGGACTTGCAGCAGAAAAGCTGTTTGTCGGAGGTACGGATGACTGCGGCGGGTTCCGTGGGTTGTGACAAGCGGTTGTGGTCTCCTGAGAGCAGCTTTCAGCCATCAGCACTCAGCTTTCAGCTCAAGAACTTCGTCGCTTCGCGACGGAGCGGGCGAGTCGCCCGCTCCCACACGAGTTCTGCGCTGCCTTACCGCTTCGCTTGGCCGCGGGCCAGCTTCTTGACCTTGGGCTTCTTCGATCCGCGGGGATAATCGCGGGGCTTGAGCGGCTTTTCCGCCTTGCGTTTCTTGCGGGCGGTGCGTTTGGCTTTCTTGCGTTCTTCTTTGGTTAACTTTGATGTGTTTGCCATGAATGCTGTGAACGTCCTCTTCTGTCGTACGGATGTCCGGGCGAGTTGCGCCGCGGTTTCTTCCGCCCCTTCGGGGCTGAAATCTTTTTTGGCTTGCTCCCACGGCTTACGCCGTGGGCTGTATTCTTGCGCCGCTACGCGGCTGGTCGTGCTAGATTCGCCTCGCTTTGCTCGGCTGGACAGCCGAGGCGGCTGTCCCCACATGAGTCGTGCATGGGACTGGGTTATGCCCGTTCGAGCTGGGCGTACTTCTCCACCAGCTTCTTTAATCCGAAGCGAGGAAATTGTACCGTAATCTTGGCTTCTTCGCCTTCTCCTTCGCGCTGGTAGACCGTTCCTTCGCCATATTTCGGGTGGCGGACCTTGCTGGCCGGGGCGGAATCCGCGCTTGCCCGTGGGCTCTTCGACCGGCGTTTTCGGGACGGTGAACTTCTTGCCGCGGCTGGCGAAGAACTCGGCGATGTTCTCGATCGAGTTGTAGGCACGTGCCGGGGCTGTGGGCTTTGGCGCGTGCGGCTTGCTGCGGCTGGGGTCTCCGGCGTGCCAGGATGCGCTCTGGTCTTCGTCTTCGTAGGAGTAGTGCGTGGCTCTCCGATCGTAGGCTGGGGGCTTCGTCCCGCTGGACGGGCGAAGGCGCCCGTCCCCACACGAGCCGTGCTGGCCCTCGTTCCCAATTCTTCGAACAGGCGGGCGGGAACTTCTTCCAGGAAGCGCGAGGGGACGCTGGCTTCGGGCAAGTCGGTGCCGTAGCTGCGGCGGTAGACGGCGCGGGTCAGGACCAGTTGGTCCATGGCGCGAGTCATGCCGACGTAGCAGAGGCGGCGCTCTTCTTCGATATCTTCGGGGACGAGCATGGTGCGCGAGTGCGGGAAGAGTCCCTCTTCGAGGCCGCTGAGGAAGACCAGCGGGAACTCCAGGCCCTTGGCGGCGTGCAGGCTCATCAGCGTGATCTGGGCGCGTTCGTCGTAGTCATCGGCGTCGGCGACGAGCGCGGCGTGGTCGAGGAACTGGTCGAGAGTCTCGGCGCGGTCGCGCGAGTCCATGGCGGCGTTGACCAGTTCGCGCAGGTTCTCGATGCGGGAGAAGGCTTCGGGCGTGTCTTCCTCTTCGAGCAGCTTGATGTAGCCGGTGCGGTCGATGAGGAATTTGAGGAGGTCGGCGGTGTTGACGGTGGGCGCGGGAACGAATCCGGCACTGGCCGATCTGCGGTTCTGGCGGTGCGTCGTAGCGCCGGCGTCCCGCCGGCTGTCGTGGAGGCGTCTCGCCTCCACCCCGGATCACTCGAGGCTCAGTTCAGAATCCGTCGCACCGAAGTCGAAGGAGAAGTTGCCGAATTCGTTCGGATCGAAGGCGGTGGCGTCTGTCGGGTGCGGATTCGTCCTCGATGCTTCGGCTGCAGGACTTCGACTCCGCTCGGATCCGCCCTTTGGCTGCTCTCCTCGCCCCCTGCGGTGCATCCGCCGAGCGCGGGCGAGTCGCCCGCGCCACACGTCCGTTCCTTCCAGTTGCTCCGCGAAGTTTCCCGCCAGCATGGCTCTGGCGTCTTCGATGAGCTGCTGGAAAGTCTTGAGCGACAGCAGGGCGCGCGGAGGCAGCAGCTGGCGGCGGATCGCTTCGCCGATCGCGCCCCAGAGCGACAGGCCGGTTTCGAGCGCGAGGCGCTCCAGCGTGTCGATCGTGCCTTTGCCGATGCCGCGGGTCGGGGTGTTGATGACGCGCAGCAGAGAAATTGAGTCGTCCGGATTGTGGATCACTTTGAGGTACGAGATCAGGTCTTTGATCTCGGAGCGCTCGTAGAAGGAGAATCCGCCGACCACGTGATACTTCAGGCCGTAGCGGCGCATGGCTTCTTCAAACAGGCGCGACTGCGAGTTCGTGCGGTAGAGCACGGCGGCGCGCGGGGTCTCGCCTTTCTCGGTCGGCTTCGCGCAGGTACTTGGCGATGTGATCGGCGGCAAACAGCGCCTCGTTCTCGCCGTCGGGAGCTTCGTAGTAGCCGATCTTGGTGCCGCCCTGGCGCGCGGTCCACAGGTTCTTGCCTTTGCGGCGGATGTTGTTCGCGACCACGGCCGACGCCGCTTGCAGAATGTTCTGCGTGGAGCGGTAGTTCTGCTCGAGGCGGATGATCTTCGCCTCGGGGAAATCCTTCTCGAACTCGAGGATGTTGCGGATGTCGGCGCCGCGCCAGGAGTAGATCGACTGGTCTTCATCGCCGACGGCGCAGACGTTGTGGCGCTCGCCGGCCAGCATGCGCATGAGTTCGTACTGCGGGCGGTTCGTGTCCTGATACTCGTCGATCGAGCAGGTACTGGAAGCGGCGGTTGTAGTAGCGCGCACCGGCGCAGCCGACTTCAGCAGGCGCACGGCTTCGAGCAGCAGGTCGTCGAAGTCGAAGGCGTTCGCCTTGCGCAGTTCCTTGCGATACTCCTCGTACAGGTGCGCGATCTTTTCGGTCTTGG
>CAWEQA010000014.1:0-98422 GCA_963811095.1 uncultured Acidobacteriaceae bacterium
GGTCTAAGTCCTTATTCCAGAAGATTTTACCTGTAAGTCCTTGCACCTCAAGATTTTGGCAGGATCGATCCCAGTCTCTGTCTCGTAAGTCATTAGAAATCAATATTTTAAAAAAAGCAGCGCAAAAAGAATGCGAGGTCTGTTCCATTACCTGAGAGAGTCGAGCGACAGAGCTCGAAGCTCGAAGCTAAAAGCTAAAAGCTGAGATCTGACAGCTGATAGCTCCCAAAATGAAATCGATCATCATAGGCACCGCAGGTCACATCGACCACGGAAAGACGGCACTGGTGAAGGCGTTGACCGGGATTGACGCCGACCGGTTGGAGGAAGAGAAGCGCCGCGGCATCACCATCGACCTGGGCTTCGCGCACATGGACCTTGCGGGCGCGAACGGCGAGCCGCTGCACTTGGGATTTGTGGATGTCCCTGGGCACGAGCGCTTTGTGCGCAACATGCTGGCCGGAGTGGGTGGGATCGATCTGGTGCTGCTGGTCATTGCAGCCGACGAGTCGATCAAGCCGCAGACGCGCGAGCACTTCGACATTCTGCAGTTGCTGGGCGTACAGCGCGGCATCACGGTTCTCACCAAGTCGGACGCGGTGGATGCGGAGACGCTCGATGTAGTGCGGTTGGAGGTGGAGGAGTTCCTGCGCGGAACATTTCTGGAGGCGCCGCAGTCTCCGATTGTTGCTGTGAGCGCGCTGACCGGCGCCGGGTTGGAGGATCTGAAGCGGGCGATCATCAGCGCCGCGGCCGGAGCGCAACCGCGCGATTCGCAGCGCTCTGGCCCGGCTGCCCGTCGATCGCGTGTTCACCATGAAGGGATTTGGGACGGTGGTGACCGGAACGCTTATTTCGGGGACGATTCGCCGTGATGAGGAACTGGAAGTCTTTCCATCCGGCCGAAAAGTTCGGGTGCGCGGAGTACAGGTGCATGGACAGCCGGCCGACGCAGCGGTGGCTGGGCAACGCACTGCGCTGAATCTGGCCGGAGCGAGCACCGAGGATTTATCGCGGGGCATGACGCTGGCGCCGCCGGCCACGTACACCACGACACGCCGAGTGGACGTGCAGTTGAGCCTGCTTCCAGCCGCGCCGCGCCCTCTGAAGTCCCGGACACGCGTGCACTTCCATTCCAACACGATGGAGACGGTCGCGGAGATCGCTCTGCATGGAGTGAAGCAGCTGGCGCCGGGCGCGCAGGCGTTCGCGCGGCTCAAGCTTCCGGATGCGGCGCTGTTGCTTCCCGGAGACCGGTTCATCCTCCGCCAGTTCTCGCCGGTCGTGACGATCGGCGGTGGCGTTGTGCTGGATGCTGCTCCCATCCCGCGCATGCCGGAACTCGAAAAGTTTTTGCAGGTTCTGGTCGCTACCGATCCGGAAACCGTGCTGAAGGCGCGGATCGCTAGACGGGGCCCCGCCGGAATTGCCATGTCGCGGCTCATCGCTGAAACCGGCTGGACCAAAAACTTCGTCGAAGCCCGACTGGCTCAAGCGGTGCAAGAGCGGCGAGTGCTGCGGATCGGCGATCTGTTCGTGGACGCGCCTGCGATGGCTCAGCTTCAGCAAGCCACTGTGAATTCAGTGGAAGGGTTCCATCGGAAGAATTCCCTGGTGAGCGGAATCGCGAAGGAAGCGTTACGCGAGCAGGTGAAAGCGCCCTCGGAAGTATTCTCTGCGTCACTTGATCTGCTCGTCCGGGAAAAGAAGATCGAGGTCGTTGGCGACGTGGTGCGGTTACCTGGCCACGGCGTGGTCATGAAGGACGAGGAAGCGGAATCAAAGAAGAAGATCGAAGACGCCTTTGCCATGGCGGGATTGAAAGTCCCCGCGCTACACGAGGTGATTGCGGGACTTAAAGTCGACAGGATCCGCGCGCAAAAGATTGTCACGCTGCTGCTGCGCGACAAACTCCTGGTCAAGATTTCCGATGAGCTTGTATTCCACGGCAGCGCGCTCGCCGAGTTACGTCGGCTGGTCGCGCCGCAGAAAATGAAATCTCCGAAGATGGATGTGGCGAAGTTCAAGGAACTGACCGGCGTCAGCCGGAAGTATGCCATCCCTCTGCTTGAATATTTGGACAGGGAGCGCGTGACCCGGCGCGTGGGGGACGCGCGAGAAATCTTGTAGCCAAGGATTACACGGATCGATGCGGATAAAACAAAGAACTTCTTTATTGATCTGTGACTATCCGTGTGAATCCGTGGCCAAGAAGTTAGACCTTTTCCTCCGGGAACTCCACTTCCAGTCCCAGCGGGTCGGTAAAACGATTGGTGAGGTTGGCGAGGCCCGTCAGCAGGTGAATGTCGACGATTTCTGGTTCCGAGAAATGCTTGCTCAGCACGGCAAAATCGGCGTCCCCGATGTCGTGGGGCGTGCGCGTCAGTTTTTCGACGTAGGTGAGAGCCGCGCGCTCTTTCTCGCTGTTGCGCGAGTAATCTCCCGCCTTCAGCGCAGCCCAGTCTTCCGCAGTCAATCCGACCCGCTTCGACGACGCGACGTGGTGCTGCGAGCAGTAGTGGCATCCGTTGATGAGCGAGACACGGAGGTAGATGAGTTCATAGAGCTTGCGATCCAGGGAGCGTCCCACGCTCGCGTAGAAGCTGAGAAAATTCTTGAGCATCTCCGGGCGGTGCGCCAGCGCCTTCTGAGCATTGCCGGGCTTGCCGCGCAGCGTCTTTTCGTAGATTTCCTTGACTTCGGCGTTGGCTGATTCGGGACTGACAAGGCTGATGCGTGCCATCGAATTCTCCAAGATTGAGAGTGGAACGGATTGGTCTTCATCATCGCAGATCGGGTAATTTTGTGCAGGGCGTATGCATTGAAAGCGCCCATCGGATACGCGTGCATTGCGGTCGACGAGGGCTGTTACGGAATACACTGGGAAGTGCTCGACGGGAACGAGAAGGCGATCGAGTTGTACACAAAAAACGGGAGCGACCCTTCGCGATCAGTGGCGGCCCGTGCTTCTGAGCGATGACGCTCTGCGGCGGCTGGCGGAGAAGGCAGTTTGAAAACGAACAGAACGAAGAGTAAGAGCGACCACGCTCCGATTCGGCTATTTACGACGCAGTCTGCTTGGGCTGCATGGCTCGAGAAGAATCATCGCAAGTCACCGGGCTTGTGGCTGCGGCTGGCGAAGAAAGGATCGGACTTGCAGTCCGTAAACTACGCTGAAGCTCTAGAAGTAGCTTTGTGCTATGGATGGATCGACGGGCAGAAACGCGGCAAGAGCGAAGACGCGTGGCTGCAACGCTTCCTTCCGCGGTCGACGAAGAGCATTTGGTCAAAGATCAACCGCGATAAGGTAGTGGCTCTGATCGCAAGCGCGCGAATGAAGGGTGCAGGCCTGGAGGCGGTTGAGGCGGCGAAGAGAGACGGAAGGTGGGATGCGGCTTATGACTCGCCCAAGGGTGCCACCGTCCCAGCGGATTTTCAGGCGGCACTGAACGTGAGTCCTCGGGCTCTTGAATTCTTTCAAGCGCTGGATGGCGCGAATCGGTATGCCGTGCTGTTTCGCATTCAGACAGTGAAGAAGGCGGAGACGCGCGCCCGAAAGATTCGGGAGTTCATCGAAATGCTGGAGAGGCACGAGAGGATTCACGAGCCGCGGGTTAAACGCCGAGGGTTGAAATAGGCAAGAATGGCGACCATCAAAATCATCGGGGCCGGGTTGGCTGGGTCCGAGGCTGCGTGGCAGTGTGCGCAGCGAGGACTCGACGTCGAGCTTTTCGAAATGCGTCCATTGCGGCCGACCCCGGCTCACCAGACCGCGGATTTTGCGGAACTGGTGTGCTCGAACTCGCTGAAGTCGGATAGCGAGAACACGGCTCCTTGGCTGCTAAAGGAAGAGATGCGGCGCGCGGGTTCGCTGCTGCTGCAGATTGCGCGGGAGTGTGCTGTCCCGGCGGGGCACGCGCTGGCGGTGGACCGGGTCACATTCGCAGCGCGAGTAACGGAAGCGATCTCGCGGGAGTCGCGGATTAAGGTCCGGCGGCAGGAAGTGACGGCGATCGATGAAGCGGATGGCATCACGATCATCGCCACCGGCCCGCTCACGTCTGAGGCGCTGGCCTCGGAGATTGCTCGGCTTAGCGAAACTGTTGATACCTCATACGGCGAGCAGGCGGGGGCGCCCGCTCCACATCGAACCCATCTCTATTTTTACGATTCGATCAGTCCAATCGTGGAAGCTGACTCGATTGACATGGAACGGGTCTACATGGCGGCGCGGTATGACAAGGGATCGGCGGATTACATCAATTGTCCGATGACGCCGGAGGAATATGGCCGTTTTTACGATGAACTGCTGGCAGCCCAGTCCGTCGCAGAGCGCGAGTGGGAGAAGCTGAACTATTTCGAAAGTTGCCTGCCGATAGAGGAGATTGCGCGCCGCGGGCGGGATACGCTGCGCTTCGGTCCGATGAAGCCGGTGGGGCTGATCAATCCGCGCACCGGTAAGATGCCATACGCCGTGGTGCAGTTGCGGCAGGAGAACCTGCGGGCGGATTCCTACAATCTGGTTGGATTCCAGAATCATCTGAAGTTCGGTGAGCAGGCGCGGGTGCTGCGGCTTATTCCGGGGCTGGAGAATGCGCGTTTTTTGCGCTATGGGCAGATTCATCGCAACACCTACATCAATGCGCCGACCTTGCTGCGTGAGACCTTGCAGATGAAGTTGCATCCGCGGATTTTCTTCGCCGGACAGATCTGTGGTGTCGAGGGCTACGTCGAGTCGATCGCGACCGGGTTGTTGGCCGGGATGCACGCTGCCGCGCTGGCTTCGGGGGCAGAGTTGTCCCCGGCCCCGCGGGCTTCGGCATTCGGATCGCTTACGAACTATGTTACGCACGCCGATGCCAGGAACTTTCAGCCCGCCAACATCACGTTTGATCTACTCCCCCCGCTGGAGAAGAAGATCCGCGACCGGAAAGAGCGGCATCGTCTGCAATGTGAATTGGCGCTCAGAGAGTTTGACGGGTGGCTGGAACGGGCCCGACTGATGCCAGTTCGGGCTTGAGGTGGCTGGGCGGTCCACCGCGCGCCCGGCTTGGAGAATACCGTCCCTTGCCATTTTCCTGCAACAAAAGCCCTCGCCGTCGCGTATCTAACATCATGCCGGATTCGGGGGATTACCTTCTCTCCCCGGTTTCGTCCAACCAAGGGACATGACGGTACGGGATCTCATTTTCGATGTGCTCCGGACTTTGTGGTCGCATAAGCTGCGTGCCTTCCTGACCATGTTCGGAATTGCCTGGGGCATTGTTTCGATTGTGCTCATGGTGGCGGCCGGCGAAGGGCTGCGGAAGGGGCAGGAAGAGCAGGCGCGGAACCTGGGCAAGGACGTGATGATCGTGTTCCACGGCCGGACCAGCTTGCAGGCGGGCGGCACACACGCGGGGCGCGTCGTGCATTGGGAGGATCAGGACGTTCCGGTGGTGCAAGCGGAGTCTCCCGACTGCGAGTACGCCATTCCGGAGCTCGAGCAGGATACCGTGCGCGTGCATAGCAATTTCAATAATGCGGCATTCACCGTGACGGGTTCTTATCCGCCGTTTGGCTACATTCGGAGCCTCGATGTCGGTTCCGGACGTTTCTACGATTGGGACGACATGCGGGAAGCTCGGCGTGTGGCGTTCCTCGGTTCCGACGCGGCGAAGCAATTGTTTCCCGGACGAAATCCGGTGGGAGACACAGTTTATTTGAACGATTTCCCGTACACCGTGATTGGGGTAATGGCGAAGAAGAAGCAGGACTCGAGTTACGACGGATGGGATGTGAACAAAGTGTTCCTGCCTTTTGCCGCAATGCGCCGCGACTTCCCGGATAAGCCTCCGGGAACCAACTCTACATTCGATCAGCTTTTGGTGACGCCGAAGTCGGTCGATCAGCACTCGGCTTGTAAGCACGAAGTACGCGCGGCGCTGGCACGCATGCACCGTTACGATCCCAACGACAAGGAAGCGTGTCCGATCTGGGATACGGTGCAGGAGGCGCAGGCCTTCAAGACCATGACCGACGGGATGAAATTCTTCCTGGGAGCGGTCGGCATTGTGACGTTGCTTTTGGGTGGCATCGGAGTCATGAACGTCATGCTGGTCGCGGTGCGGGAGCGTACTCGGGAGATTGGTGTGCGCAAGGCGATCGGCGCTCCGGCGGGGACGATCCTGCGGCAATTCTTTATTGAAGCGCTGATCATCGCGTTGTTGAGTGGAGGGATCGGGCTGGGCGTTGCGTTTGGATTTTGCGCGCTGGTGAATATGTTGCCGATGCCGGATTTTTTTGCCGGGCTGATCCCGAGTTGGAGTTCTGGTCTGATCGCCGCGGGGCTGTTGGGAACGATTGCCGTGGGGGCCGCGTTGTATCCCGCGCGAAGAGCGGCGTCGATTGATCCGATTGAAGCGTTGCGGTATGAGGCGGGTGGGTAAGAAACCTCAACCACTAAGGACACGAAGGTTCACGAAGGAAACCCTAGCCATTTCGTGCTTTTTCGGGTTTATAGATTCTCAGAATGCTGATTGAAATTATTCTCGAAGCCTGGACGGCGCTGAAGCGAAACGTGACGCGCAGCTTTCTCACGATGCTGGGCATCGTGTGGGGCATCGCGACGGTGACTCTCTTGATCGCGTATGGGAACAGTTTCCGCAGCGTTCTGGTGCATGGCTTTGACGCTTTCGGCAAGAGCGTGGTCATCTGCTGGCCGCAGCAGACCAGTGAGCAACCCGGCGGACAGAGAGCCGGGAAGAAGGTAGTCCTGGAGCAGGCCGATCTCGACATGGTGAAGGCGACGGCACCGCTGGTGAAGCACGTGTGCCTCGAGACGGTGCGGCGACCGGGGATTGCTTACGGCGACCGCATGGTGGGTACTGCGCCGGTGCGCGGAGTGTGTCCGGAATATGGCGAAATGCGGAACGAAGTTCCGTCGGAAGGTCGCTGGATCAACGCCGAGGACGAGATCGAGCGGCGGCGCGTAATTTTCCTGGGGGGACGGCTGAAGGAAGAGTTGTTCAGCGGGCGTCCGGCGGTGGGCGAGACCGTGCAGGTGTCGGGCGTGCGCTTCACGGTGGTCGGCGTAATGGCGCGGAAGATTCAGCTCAGCAATTACTTCTCCAGCGACGACGAGTCATCGTGGATTCCTTATTCGACGGCGGGTGATTTGTGGAACACGCGCTATGCCGCGGTAATGGTGTTTGAGCCCATCGCGCCGCAATTCGAAAAAAAGGCGATGGCTCAGGTGCTGGCAGCGGTGGCGACGCGGCAGAACTTTTCGCCGACCGATCCCAAGGCTTTTCAGATGTTCGGGCGCGATGAATTTCGTCCCGTGATCGATGCGCTGACGATTGGGTTGCAAGTGCTGCTGACGTTTATCGGGACCTTGACTCTCGGGATCGGCGGCGTGGGCGTGATGAATATCATGCTGGTCTCGGTCGACGAGCGCATCCGCGAGATCGGACTGCGGCGCGCGCTGGGAGCGCGGAAGCGGCATATCAAGCTGCAATTCCTGGCGGAGACGCTGCTGATCATGCTGATCGGCGGGGCGATCGGTGTGTTGTTGTCGTATGTGATTGCGTGGTCCGTCGGCACTTTGCCGATGATGGGGCCGCTGTTTGAGGATGATTCCGGGCAGGGGGACATTCATCTGCGCATTTCAATGCTGACCGTGATCCTGTCGACCGCGGTCTTGCTGGTGGTGGGCGTGATCAGCGGTCTTGTGCCGGCGATGCGGGCATCGAAACTCGATCCGGTCGAAGCTCTACGTTATGAGTAAGTGGGAAGCTCAGCCCTTCAGGGCGGATGCGAGGGAGTGGATGCGCCTCGCTTCGCGTCGGCGGACCGCCGAGGCGTCTATCCTCACATCTCTACTTCTTGTGGGGCCAGGAGAATCGCCGGCCAATAATGCATTTCACAATGAGGTGGTCGGTGGAGCTGGTTGCGCCGATGCCTACTCCGAAGTTGAACTCCCACTGCGGCCCGAAATCTACATCAATCGTGGGGAAGAACTGCTGCTGCTGATTTCTCAGCGCGTCGAAGCCCGCCAGGGATCCGTACGACGCGTAGTACTCCAGTCCGCCCGCAATTTTTTTAGTGAAGTTGTAACTGAACTTGGCGGCGGGAGAAAACGTCACGCCCTGGTTAACGCCTGGACCATGAAGCGAGCGATCGAGCGCAGGGTTGAAAGAAAAATACCAGCGGTCGATTTGTTTGTCGACGATGGGGCGAATCTCCAAAGTCCACGTGTCGGGTGAGTAAGCGGCACGCTGGTAGCCGAATTCCAGCGACAAGCTCACGCCCACCGGCCAGTGCCATTGCTCGGGAGCGCGCACGCGCGGGCGAATGTGATCTCCCACCCACTGCCATCCCTCGCCGGGCTGAATGCTTGAGAAAACGTAGAAGCCAACCTCAGACCAGTCGTTGATTCCCTGCGTCAGCTCCAACGTTTCGTGCTCGGCGTGATTGGTGGGAAGCATGCCGTCTTGCACGGTCTTGCTGCCATCGACGGTGAAATTGGAGTGGATCTCGACCATCGTCGTGCGTGGCGCGACGGTGTCGGCGCCGTAAACCTGAATTTCGTAATTATCTTGCGAGCATGCGAATGGGCTCAGCAAGGTGGCGGCGAAGAGAGCAAGAAGTGCGAATCGCGACGAACGAGTCATGGGTTTAACGGGTCATGCCTTGAAGATTGCGCAGCAGGCCGCCCGTTCCGCGCGACCATGTCTTTTAATGATGCACGGTCGAGTTGGGAAGATGCAAGATTGCACCGGTACTCCCACGAACGCGGAACTCTCAGTTACTCCGAGGTGTCTGATGTTGCAGACACGCGCGTGCCCCGAGAGGAGCGACCTACATGGCTTTCTCAATGGCAGGCGGAGGTGCGCGCGGACCACAGATCAACGTCACGCCGCTTATCGATGTGCTGCTGACGCTGATCATCATGTTCATGCTGGTGGTATCGATGGACAAGGAGTACCAGGAGAAAGTGCAGCTTCCGCAGCCGCCCAAAGATGCGGAGTCTGCACCTCCGCCCGAGCGCACGGTGGTGATCCAGGTCGTTTGGACAGCGAAGGGTACACTGCCGACGGTGAAGATCAATCGGGACGATGTGCGCTGGGAGGATCTGGAAACACGGCTGGCGCAGATTTACTTGAAGCGAGCGGAGAAGGTTGCGTTCGTGCGCGGCGATGCTGACGTGGATTTCCTGTATGTCGCCGACGTGATTGATCTGGCCCATCACGCGGGAGTGCAGCGTATTGGGCTGCTGACGAAAGGGCAAGAAGTGGCGGGGGAATAGGAGTCATCCCAGATGCTGGCCAAGTCTCAAAACGCTTCAAAGCTGTTCAGCGGCATCGACACAACCGCTTTCGCCAGCATCATGGTCGCGCTGGTGTTTATCGAATTGGCTGCGGGAACGATGAGTTATAGCCCCCACCATGGGGTAGGCATCGACCTTCCTAGAATCTTGCATCCAGCCTCAATGCCGGGCGCGCTGCGGGATGACGTGATGCAAGTCTCGATCTCGCGCGACGGGAGGGTCTATTTTGGCAGCGAACAGATCGTTCCCGCCTACATGGCGGGGAAGATCCAGGCGCGGCTGACAGATCGTGATGTCGAACGGAAGGTATACATCCGAGCGGATGCGCGCGCCAGATATGGCACGGTTAAGACTGTGCTCGACGGAGTGCGCTCAGCTGGAATTCTACGAGTCGCATTTCTGGTAGATCAGCGCAGGGTTTCGATCGTTACACAATAGTTGGCGAGGGCTTCGCACAAACCGGACAGCCGAGGCGGCTGTCCCCACATGAGTGCTTTCGACCTACGAATTCCGCGCTCTGTTCTTGATCCAGATCGGCGTGCCGACGAAACCAAAGGCTTCGCGGATCTGATTCTCCAGAAAACGCTGGTAGGAGAAGTGCAGTTTCACCGCGCGGTTGGTGAAGAGTACGAACGTCGGCGGGGCCACCGAGGCTTGGGTCATGTAGAGAATCTTCACGCGCTGGCGCATTGGGACTGAGGCGCGTTCGAAGTCCACGCGTTCGATGAATCGGTTCATCTGCGAGGTCGTGACGCGCTTGCGGCGTTCGGTGGCAACTTCCTCCAGAAGCGGGAAGATTTTCTCGGTGCCTTTCCCGCTTTGCGCCGAGATGAAGGCGATGGGCGCGTAGTTCAAGAATTTGAGTTCGTAACGCAGGCGTTCCTCGTAGGAGTCGCGGTCACCGGGGCGCTTGCTGGCGCGCATGCGTTCGGCCTTGGTGGGTCGAGTCTCCCTCTCTTTGCCGCTGATGACGAGATCCCATTTGTTGACCACGATGATGATGGAGCGGCCGCTTTCGTGCGCATATCCCGCGATGGAGGCGTCGAGTTGGCTCACGCCTTCGGTGGCATCGATGACGAGCAGCGCGATGTCGGCGCCTTCGAGATGCTTGCGCGCCATCACGACTGAGAGCTTTTCGGCCATCAGGTGGGTCTTGCCTTTGCGGCGGATACCGGCGGTATCGATGAAGCGGAAGCGGCGTCCGTTGTGCTCGACGATTTCGTCGACGGCGTCGCGCGTGGTGCCTGGGATCGGCGAAACGATCGCCCGGTCGGATGATGTCAGGCAGTTCAGCAGCGTCGACTTACCCACGTTGGGATGGCCGATGATGGCGACTTTCACCTCGTGAGCGTCTTCGGCCTCGGACGGCGGCTCTGTGCCCGTAGGTTCCGCTGTGTTTTCTGGGGCCTCTGGGGTCGAAGTGTCTGGCGGCAGACTCTCGACAACCGCGTCGAGCAGATCGTCGATGCCGCGTCCGTGCTCTGCGGAAATCGGGAACATCTTCTGGACGCCCAGGCGGTGGAAATCGTCGATGAGGGACGATTGCTTCTCCGAGTCGACCTTGTTGACGGCTAGGAAGAGAGGCCGGTTTGCCTTACGCAGCAGGCGTACGAGTTCCAAGTCGGGGCCCGCGAGCTCGGTGCGTCCGTCGATCACCATGACGATGGCCGCAGCTTCATCGAGCGCCACGCGGGCCTGACGATAAATCTCGGACGGGATCAAATCCTTTTCTTCCGGCAGAATTCCGCCGGTATCGACGATGCGGAGACGCCGGCCTTCCCATTCGGCATCGCCATAGAGACGGTCGCGGGTGATGCCGGGCTCGTCGCCTACGATGGCGCGACGTGAGCCGACGATGCGGTTGAAGAGCGTGGACTTGCCTACATTGGGGCGTCCCACGATGGCGATTGTGGGGATGCCGGCGGCAGTAGTAGCGAGCGTGCTGGTCGAGTTGTAAGTAGGCTGAGTCAAAATGAATTCTTGTAGCGGCGGATGGCTCGTCCTGCCGGTGGGGTCAAGCCCCGGACAGCATCGACGATGCGAAAGGGCCGGAATCGCTATTATAGAGACTCCCGTGACTTTAAGTTCCCAGCCGGAGTCTCCCGCGTCGCCGAACCGCGTTGCGCCCAGCGGCAAGGACGCGTCGCTTTACCAGTTCTTTGCCCCGGGAGGAGTTCTCTCGCGCAAGCATCCTGCGTATGAATTCCGGCGCGGCCAGCTGCAGATGGCGCAATCGGTCGAGCAGGCACTGGAGGAAAAGCGTCATCTGATCGTGGAAGCGGGTACGGGCACTGGGAAGACGCTGGCGTACCTGATGCCGGTCATCCGGTCGGGCAAGAGAGTTATCATCTCGACCGGCACGAAGAATCTGCAGGAGCAATTGTTTTACAAAGACGTTCCTTTTCTGGAGCAGGCGCTGTACGGGGACACATCCGGCCGCCTGTCGGTTTGTTACATGAAGGGTCGCAACAATTACTTGTGCCGCAAGAAACTGTACGACCTGACGGATCAGCCCGTGCTAAGCGGACTGGAAGAGATCGAGCAATATCGAGCAATCGCAGCCTGGGAAAAGACAACTGGAACGGGCGACCGCGCCGAGTTGGCGGAACTGCCCGAGGCCAGCCTGCTGTGGCACAAACTCGACGCGCGCGCCGAGGCCTGCATTGGTCAGAAGTGCAGCGAGTTTGAGCGCTGCTTCATCACTGAAATGCGACGGAAGGCGATGGAGAGCGACATCATCATCGTTAACCATCACCTATTCTTCGCCGATCTCGCCATCAAGTTGCAGGCCGAGGGAGCACCGGACGCGGGAATCCTTCCAGAGGCAGCCGCGGTGGTTTTTGACGAGGCCCACGAATTGGAAGACGTGGCGGGAAACTATTTCGGCATCTCGGTGAGCAATCTGCGGGTGGAAGATCTGGCGCGGGACGTCGAGAATTCGATGCAACACAACCGGATGCTGTCGGCTTCGATATCGGGGGCACTGGGCAGTTTGCGGGAGAGGTCGCAGTTTTTCTTCTCGCTTTTGCCTCCGGGGGACGGGCGATTCGCGTTTGAGACTCGCCGAGAATTTCTCGAGGAAAACGGAGACGAGTTTGTGGGGTTGAACCAGGCGCTGACCCGTCTGGCTGGCGAACTCGAAGGCTTACCACAGAAGCCGGAAGAAGTGTTCAACTTCATCCGGCGGGCGCAGGAGATTCAGGTGCAACTCGGGTACGCGATGGAGTCCGAAGACCGCAACACAGTCTTCTGGATTGAGCGGCGAGGTGGACGCTGGGGACCGCGGGGCACGGGTTCCGGTGCTGACGGACCTACTCGAGGGCGACAAAATGTGTTTCTGCAAGCGACGCCGATTGATGTTGGCCCCATCCTGCGCGAGTGCTTGTGGTCGAAGTTGGAGTGCGCAGTCCTGACTTCCGCGACGCTGGCCGTGGGCGGTGGCTTTGAGTACATCCGGCAACGGTTGGGAATGGAGCATGCGCGCGAGTCGGTGCTGCCTTCGCACTTCGATTATGAAAGCCAGGCGCTGCTCTACGTGCCGCCGGACTTGCCCGATCCGCGCACGCCGCAGTTTACTGCGAAAGCTGCAGAACGCATTCGCCGACTGCTGGAGATTACACGCGGGCGAGCCTTCGTCCTGTTCACCAGCTACGCGCAGATGAATGACATCTACCAACGTCTGCTGGGTGAAGTGGAGTTCCCCATCTTGAAGCAAGGCGACGCGCCGAAGACGGCGCTGCTCGAAGAGTTCCGGCTGACTCCGAACGCAGTGTTGTTCGCCACGTCGTCATTCTGGCAGGGCGTGGATGTGCAGGGCGAGCAACTCAGCTGCGTCATTATTGATCGCCTGCCGTTTGCCGTGCCCAGCGACCCTGTCGTAGCGGCGCGTGTGAAGGCGATCGACGCCGACGGGGGAAATGCGTTCTTTCAATATCAAGTCCCGGCGGCAGTGATTACGTTGAAACAGGGATTTGGGCGGCTCATCCGCTCGCTGCACGACCGCGGACTCCTCGTGCTGCTGGACAATCGTATTCTGAAGAAGCAATACGGGCGTGTCTTCATCGAGAGCCTTCCGAACTATAAGAGGACGACTGAAATGCGTATTGTGGAGCAGTTCTTCGGAGTCACGTCTACCGAATGAGCGGGAATTTACGGCGGCTGCAAAGACTATGTGTTTTCGAGCAATCGCATCCCGGCAGCCACGGCGCGTTTGTCAAAGGTGAACGTGAAGAGGCATTCCGCTGCGTGGCCGGAGCGTTCGAGCAGGCAATCAGAGAATCCTGCATTGCAAGTCTTGAACTTCCGCAAGGCCTGCCACACGATTTCGGACCGTTCGAGAACCAACGCATCAGTGCGCAACAGATTTTCGACAACGAGTTCAACTTCGCTCTTTTCGAGCTTGTACAGTGACGTAAGCACCCAAGTCAGCTCCGCGATCGCAACCAGCGAGACAAATCCCGGAGAAGAAGGAGACAGCGAACGCATCAGTTTGATCGCTACCGGGGTTTGCACTGGGTCGTCGTGGGTAAGAAAACGGACGAGGACGTTTGTGTCGAGACCGATCATAAGGATTCGACCGCACCTTTGGCGATCGCATCATCCATCTCCTCGATTGTGGCGGCCGTTTTCCGCCTTCCCTTAAATAATCCGTTCAATTCCTGAACCGAGCGGGTGGCAGGGATGATTGCGAACTGCCCCTTCTCCAACTCCACGAATTCGATGCGGTCTCCGGAATCGACGCCCAAGGCTGTGCGCACCCGGACGGGAATCGTGATCTGCCCTTTTGAGGTAATGGTTGCAGTGGACATAGAATCCTTTCTTATCGTGCCATTCCTTACTTTATAGTAATGCCATGGAATTGTCAAGCTGGGTAAGACTCGACCACGTATATCCATTCTGTTATCAATTATTTGCCGCTAATGACTCCCACCACAATTCCCGACGGCTCCGCTTTCGTGTGATACACGCGCTCAGTGGCTTTCACGAAGTCGGCGGGCTTCGCGTCAGGGATGTTCACGAAGGTCTGCGGATTGCGGTCTGTGAGCGGGAACCAGGAGCTTTGAATCTGAACCATGATTCTGTGTCCGCGGCGGAAGGTGTGGTTGATGTCCTGCATGGTGAAGTTGATCTCTTCTACCTTCCCGGGCGCAAACGCTTCAGGCTTTTCAAAGCTGTGGCGGAATTTCCCGCGGAACGGTTCGCCGCGCACCAGTTGTTGATATCCACCCATGGTGAACGATGGCGCGGGCACGTCCTTTCTGGGCTTGTCACGATCTTCCGGCCGAGGCGCATCCTGCTTGCTGTCGGGGTAATCGGGAGGATAAACGTCGATCAACTTCACATCCCAGTCGGAGTCAGTGCCGCTGGTCGAAACAAAAAGTCGCGGAGAGAGAGGGCCAGCAATCGTCACATCTTCCTGCAGCACCGGAGTCTGATAGACGAGCACGTCAGTGCGGCTGTCGGCGAAGCGCTGGTCCGACAGCATGTATTCCTGAGGCACGTTCAGCGCGGCGTAATTCACGAACGGCACGGGCTTGGCCGGATCGCTCACGTATTCGTCGAATGAGAGAGTGTCTGCGGAGGGCGCGTCGAATGAGAGACCGCCATTGGCGTGAAAGTAGAGCGTCTTGAGTTCGGCATTCTTTGGCGGCCATGCAGAGTATTGCCGCCAAACATTCGTGCCCGTCTCGAAGACATAAGCTTTCGGCAGCTTGGCGTCGCCATTGCCCTTGAGGTACTGCTCGAAAAACGGGAAGAGAATATTCTTCCGGTAGTACTCGCCGCTGTTCGAGGCGAAGTCGACACGTCCCAGATGGTTGCCATCATAGCGAGCCCAACCGCCGTGCACCCAGGGGCCGATCACGAGTGCGTTGAAGATCCCGGGATTGTTCTTATCGATCGAGTGAAATGTTGTGAACGGGCCCTGCAGGTCTTCGGCGTCGAACCATCCACCCACGGTCAGAACGGCGCAATGAATGTTCTTCATGTGCGGGGCAAGATTGCGGGCCTTCCAATAAGCATCGTAGGTATCGTGCCCCACCTGGTCGTCCCAGAGGGCGCTCTTGCCATCGAGATACTTCCGCAGGCTCGACAAGGGCCCCGCTTGAAGAAAGAACTCGTAGGCGTCTTTGGTTCCCCAATCGAAGGGCACGGATCCCTTCGGTGGCAGTTGCGGGTTCGCCTGCGGCTTGAACTGGCTGTAGAACCCGAAGTTTGCCGCCAGCATAAACGCGCCGCCGTGGTACGCGTCGTCGCCCATGAAAAGGTCGGTCATGGGCGCCTGGGGAGAGGCGGCCTTCAACGCGGGATGCGAATCGATGATGCTCGCCGAGGTGAAGAATCCGGGATACGAGATTCCCCAGATGCCCGCATTGCCGTTGTTGTTCGGCACATTCTTGAGAAGCCAGTCGATGGTGTCGTAGAGATCGGTACTGTCGTCCACATCCTGGTTCGATTTCTTATTGTCGATGTGGGGACGCATCTCGAGGAATTGGCCCTCTGACATGTAGCGGCCGCGCACATCCTGAAACACGAAGATGTATCCCGCCTTGTCGAAATCCGGCGAGGGGCCAAGTTGCGTGCGGTACAGGTCGACTCCGTAAGGGCCAACGCTATAGGGCGTGCGGTCAATCAGGAAGGGGTAAGCATGCGAAGTGTCTTTCGGCACGTAGACGGAGGTAAATAGGTGAACGCCGTCGCGCATGGCGATTCGGTACTCGTACTTCGTGTAATGCTCTTTGACGTCGAACGCGGGCGAATCGGGCTGGTTCTGCGCTGAAAGGGCTACGGTGAAGGACAGGATGAAAAGCAGAATAATCGGCAGTTTCCGACGCAGCATGCGCGCTCCTTGGGGTGGAATCACGATTAGGCAAGCTACAGTCCTACGGGGAATCGAGTCAAGCGGACGGCTCCAGCACCGCCATTCCAGCGGTACAATAGATGTTTCGCCATACAGCGCAGCGGGCCCGGTATTCAGGATCTGGCTGCTGGGGGACCATGTTCGAAGTCACCGTCGAAGACACTTTTGCCGCGGGTCATTACCTGCGCAACTACAAGGGTAAGTGCGAGAATCCGCACGGCCATAACTATAAGATCCGGGTCACTCTGGCTGGCGCAGAATTGGACAAGGCGGGCCTGCTGCTCGACTTCAAAGACCTGCGTGAAGTCATGAAGCACGTTATCGAGCGCCTGGACCACCAGATGATCAACGAGATCGAGCCGTTCACGGTGATCAATCCGTCGGCGGAGAATCTGGCAAAATATTTTTACGACGAGTCGAACAGCAGGTTGCGGAACGTGACCAACGGCCGCGTGCGCGTGAAGGACGTAACCGTCTTCGAGACGGACACTACCACCGCCAAGTATTCGGAATAACAATTATGGGCCCGCGAGTGCGGGCGGGACGCCCGCACGACAGCCGCCGAGACGGCGGCGCTACGATGCAGATCACCGAAATTTATAAATCGCTGCAAGGGGAGTCGACGTATGCAGGGCTGCCCTGTGTATTTGTGCGCCTGACGGGATGCAATCTGCGGTGCTCGTGGTGCGACAGCGAATACACTTTCCAGGGCGGGCATAAAATGGACATCGACGAGGTCTTGGCCGAGGTGTCGGGACTGAGTCCGGGCGGCGGCATGGTGGAGATCACTGGCGGTGAGCCGATGCTGCAGGAGCGCGAAGTTGTGCCCTTGATGCAGAACCTGCTCCGCGAGGGTTATCAGGTGCTGCTGGAGACCAGCGGGGAGCGGCCGCTGGAGCGGGTTCCGTCAGGCATCATTAAAATCGTCGACGTGAAGTGCCCGAACTCGGGTGAGGGCGAGACTTTTTGCATGGAGAACCTGGAGGCTCTGTGTGCTCACGACGAAGTCAAGTTTGTTCTGAGCAGCCGCGCCGACTACGAGTTTGCGCGGGAGTTCGCCCAGAGACATAACCTCGCCGAGCGGGTGAACGCAGTTCTGTTTTCTCCTGCATTTCGCAAAGACGCGACCGGGGCCCGCGACAGCTCGCACTGCCTGCTCGATCCTCAGGAACTGGCAGAGTGGATGCTCGCGGATAACGTCCCTGCGCGGCTGGGGCTGCAGTTGCACAAATTTATATGGGACCCGGCGGTGAAAGGAGTATAGAAAAGCGATTGGTGATTTCCGATTGTTGATTTTTTGATTGAAGATCTGACGAGCGACTTTGGGTTTTCAATCAGCAATCAAAACATCAATCAGCAATCTTTATTGGATGACGACCTCAAAGCGATCTCGTGCAGTCGTGCTGTTGAGTGGTGGAATGGACTCCTGCGTTTGCGCCGCTTTGGCGGCACGCGACCACGAAACCGCCGCCGTCCACATCAGCTATGGCCAGCGGACCGAGGAGCGCGAACGCCAGTCATTTCTCGCCATCTGCCAGCGTCTGAAGATTCATGACAAGCTCATGGTGCGAAATGAGGCGCTCCGTGCCATTGGCGGCTCGGCGCTCACCGATGATGCTATTGATGTCCCGGCGGCCGAGGAGATCGGGCACAGTGTTCCCGTCACCTACGTTCCTTTTCGCAATGCTCATTTCCTGGCTGTCGCCGTGAGTTGGGCCGAGGTGCTGGGTGCGGAAAAGGTGTACATTGGCGCAGTCGAGCCGGACAGTTCGGGATATCCGGATTGCCGGCCGGCGTACTACAAGGCGTTCAATGAAGTGGCAAAAGCAGGCACGAAGGAAGGTCTCATCCAGATCGTCACTCCGCTCATCGCCATGCGCAAAACCGATATCGTGCGGCTTGGCCTTGAACTCGGTGCTCCCTTCGATTTAACTTGGTCATGTTACAGTCGCGAGGATCAGGCTTGCGGGATCTGTGACAGCTGTGTGTTGCGCCTGCGCGCCTTTGAGGCAGCGGGTATGCAGGATCCAATCTCGTACGTGGCAAGATAGACATTCGTTGGTATGGCTTTCGATTCGATTTTCGCGAATCGGCCAGCAAACTTTGACTTTGCCGGGAGGCAAGATGAAAAAGTACTTCGCAATTCTTTTATTCGTAACACTGGCGCTTGGATTGCATGCTCCTCTGGCCCTTGCCCAGGCTTCAGGATCGGCGAAGGGGGTGTGTAGAGATGCCCAGGGAAATCCCATCGCCGACGCGGTGGTGGTCTGGGCCAATATGGATAACGGCCAAAAGTACACGCTGAAAACCAACAAGAAAGGCGAGTATTTTTCGCTCGGACTTTCGCCGGGCAAGTACCTCGTCACTCTCTACAAGACCGCCGACGATGCGAAGGCGAATAAGGAACTGGACCATGTCAAGGGCTTCCAGGTTCAACTCGATGAGAACACGCTGGATTTCGACTTAAAAAAGAACCAGGAAGCCGCGGCCAAGGGCCAGGGGCTTTCACCCGAACAGTTGAAGCAGATGCAGGAGGCCCAGGCCAAGCAGGCCAAGGAAACCAATACCGTCAAGGGTCTGAACGAGAAGCTGAACGCGGCCAAGACCGCTGCCGATGCCGGTGACTACGATACGGCGATCGCGTCGCTGACCGAAGCCACCCAGATGGATGCGACCCGCGATCTGATCTGGTTCAAGCTGGGCGACTACTATCGGATGTCGGCGCCCAAGCAGACCGATCCCGCAGAAAAGCAGAAGCGTCTCGATTCAGCCGTCGAGGCGTATCAGAAGGCTGTGGACCTGAAAAAAGCTACAACCAACGACAAGGATCCCAACGCAACCAAGAACCTTGCGGCCTACTACAACAATCTGGCAGACGCTCTCTACAAGGCGAAGAAGATCGATGACGCGGTGAAGACCTACGAGATGGCGGCGCAGGCGGATCCGTCCGCGGTCGCGCAGGCTTACTTCAATATCGGCGCTGTTCTCACCAACTCGGGCAGGCCAGACGAGGCCAATGCGGCCTTCGACAAATGTCTTGCCGCCGACCCCACCCGGTCCGAAGCCTACTACCAGAAGGGCTTGAACCTACTGGGCAAAGCCACCCTCCAGGGAGATAAGACCATCGCCCCGCCGGGAACTGCCGAGGCCTTCCAGAAGTATCTGGAACTCTCCCCCACGGGTCCGAATGCCCAGAGCGCCAAGGATTTGCTCGCGAGCATCGGTTCCAAGGTCGAAACCAGCTATGGCACGAAGAAGAAGACACCTCCGAAGAAGTAGTTACTTCTGATTCGCTTATGCGAAGGGCGGCTCAAATCGAGCCGCCTTTTGTGCGTTTGGGAGTAACAGGTTACCAAGGTCTATGGACTTGCTGTTCTTCGCAGAGAGCCTCTGTCGCGGTACAGTTAACTATCTGAGTTTTCTTCCAATTTCTGTGGTGCGTGCGATTCCCGAGGTGTGAGGACGAATGGCAGCACCAACAATTGCTCCAATTTCGGTTGCATTAGAAGGGTTTTCTGGGACTGGCAGAGTCGCGACTCCAGCTTTGCTCGGCGCCATGCTGCATGCCGCGGAGAAGATCAGCGACCTGATCTTTTCGCCCGGCCGGCCGCCCCAGGTGCAGGTCTACGGCCAGATGATTCCGGTGCAGGTACCCGGACTTACGGTCCTCTCCGCCGATGACACCCGCCACATTGCTGCCGATTTGATCGGAGATAACAAGCAGGCGGTCACCACCCTGCGCGAGCATGGAGCTTGCGACATCTCCTTTGGATTGCCCGGCCTGGCCCGCTTCCGGGTCAATATTTTTATTCAGCGCGGCAGTTGCGCAGTTGTCATGCGCGTGATTCCCACCGTCATTCCAGACTTTGCAGCCCTGCGGTTGCCGCAACAATTATCTGAGATCACCAAACTCAGGGATGGGATTGTCCTCGTGACGGGAGCGGCGGGCTCTGGGAAGTCGTCAACCCTGGCGGTGCTTCTCGACGCCATTAACCGGGAGAAGTATTACCACATCATCACCATCGAAGATCCCATCGAGTTCTTACACAATCACAAATGCTCCACGATTCATCAGCGGGAACTGCACAGCGACACTCCCAGCTTCGCCCACGCCTTACGCTCGGCGATGCGCCAGGCGCCGAAGGTCATTCTGGTCGGGGAAATGCGAGATCGCGAAACCATTGAAATCGTGCTCGAAGCGGCTGAGACCGGGCACCTGGTATTCTCGAGTCTCAACACCGTGGACGCATCCAAGACCGTCGAGCGGGTCATCAGTTCCTTTACGCCTCCGGAACAGCAATCGGTGCGCGAGCGCTTCGCCAAGTCATTCCGTTACATCGTCTGCCAGCGGCTGATCTCGAAGTCGGATCGCAGCGGGCGCGTGGCGGCATTCGAGATTCTGAAATCGAACGCACGCACTCGGGAGTGCGTCGAAAAAGGCGAGCGCGAGAATAAGAATCTACTGGATGCCATCAAGGCTGGCGCCTCTGACGGGATGCAGCATTTCGATGGTGAGATTGCGCAACTGGTTCAGGACCGCCTCGTCGACCTCGAAACTGGGCTTTCGTTCGCCAGTAACCCGGCGACGCTCGGCCAGGAATTGGCGCGGTAAGAATTCTTCCCGTTCACGCCGTCGGCGCTATCCTCTTTTTCCTGTCGTATCATCTCTCCATGTCCGCCCCGCCGTTGAACTCTATTGTCCTGAGCTTTGAGGACGCGCGCCGCGTGGTCGAGAAGCAGGCGGCGCTCGTCCAGGCCGGTGCCGTGGAATCCGTTGACCTGCTCGCCGCCGCGGGTCGCGTGCTGGCCGAACCGGTGCTGGCGGATCGCGATCTTCCTCCGTTCCCACGCTCCACACGAGACGGCTATGCGGTGCGCTCCGGGGACTTGTCGCAAGTCCCGGCAGAGCTGGATGTGATCGGCGAGATCAAAGCGGGAGAGAAACTCGACAAAATCCCCGCCGACGTCGCTAGCGGACAAGCAGCGTCGATCATGACGGGGGCTCCGGTCCCGGCGGGAGCGGACGCGGTTGTGATGGTCGAGTACACCTCTCTGAGGGGTAAGCAGGTCGAAGTCACCCGAGGTATTGTGCGCGGAGAAAACATTGTTCCTCGCGGTGCTGAGGCTCGCGAAGGCTCCGTCTTAATCGATCGCGGTGCGCGTTTGAATGCGGCGGCTATTGCTCTCGCCGCATCGGCGGGTAAATCGCGACTGCAGGTCTACAAGCGTCCGCGGGTTGCCGTTCTGACCACCGGGGACGAGATTGTGGACATCGAGGCCAAGCCGGGCCCAACTCAGATTCGCAACTCGAACAGCTACTCCCTGGCGGCGCAGATTCAGCGCGCGGGCGGCGAGCCGGTGCTTTTGCCCGTAGCCCCCGACGAACCGCAAGGATTGCGCCACCTGATCGAACAGGGCCTGAAGGCGGACCTGCTTTTGATGACCGGTGGCGTCTCGATGGGACGTTACGATCTAGTCGAGCAAGTGCTGTCCGAAATGCACGCGGAATTCTTCTTCACGGGAGCGAAAATCCAGCCCGGACGCCCAGTGGTATTCGGCAAGTGCGGCACCTACTTCCTTGGTCTGCCCGGGAATCCGGTTTCGACGATGGTGACGTTCGAGCTTTTCGCTCGGCCCATGCTTGAGGCGTTATCCGGCAGAGTCCCGAGCAAGCTGATATTTCTTCATGTGCGGCTCAAGCGAGAGATTCGCATCAAGACCGGCCTCACTCGCTTTCTCCCGGCGATCCTGTCCGGCGAATTCGAATATTCGGAGGTCGAACTGGTCGCCTGGCAAGGCTCAGGCGACGTTGCTGCGACCGCCCGCGCAAATTGCTACGCCGTCATTCCGCCGGACCGGGAATCCATTCCGGCAGGAGAATGGATTCCGGTGATGTTGCCATAGTTGCGCGGTGGGCCCTGTACGCCCGATGAGTTCTCGATGTCCGCTCTCCATGTAAGATAGGAATCACGCATGCCGAAAAAACTCTCCCATTACGACCGCGCGGGCCGCGCCCGGATGGTGGATGTTTCTGGCAAAACGGCGACCAGGCGCGAGGCTGAGGCCAGCGCTTTCGTGGCGATGAACCCTGCTGTGCTCGCAGCGCTTCCCCAGAATCCGAAGGGCGATGCGCTCGAAGTAGCGCGAATTGCGGGCATCATGGCCGCGAAACGCACGTCGGAATTGATTCCTATGTGTCATCCCCTCTCGCTCGCGCTCATTGATGTCGACCTGCGGCTATGCGAGAATGGCGTCGCGATCACGTCCAAAGTCGCAACCACGGCGGAGACCGGGGTCGAAATGGAGGCCCTGGTGGCAGCAAGCGTGTCTGCGCTGACGGTCTATGACATGTGCAAGGCCGCGGACAAGGGGATTGAGATTCGGGAGATCGTGCTGGAGCGGAAGAGCGGCGGGAAGAGTGGCGAGTACCGGCGGGCGAAGTAACGAACGCAAATTTCATGGCGAATAACGTCAAACTGCTCGTGGTGGACGACAATCCGATGGTGTTGGCGATGCTGCAGCAGGCGTTGACGCCGCTGGCGCAAGTCACGACCGCGACGGATGCTGCGGACGCGCTCTTGAAAGCGGTCGACGATACGCCGGATTTGCTGGTCTGCGACTACAAAATGCCAGGAATGGATGGAAAGCAGCTGGTTGAAAAGCTGAAGAGCCGTCCGGCCACTGCAAATTTTTCCACCGTGTTGATGGCGAACAAGGTCGACATCGCGGAACGGCTCTCGCCTGCTGACGCAGCCGATGATTATCTGGAGAAACCGTTCTTCCTGAAGGATGCCACGCGCCGCATCAAGCGCACGATTGACCGCATTGCGCTGGAGAAGATGGCCAAGACTGCGCCGAAAGATGGCGTGGTGCGGGGCAGTCTGGCGCAGATGAACGTTATCGACTTGATGCAGTCGCTGGAGATGGGAAGGAAAAGCTGCCAGCTTTCGCTGAGCAACGAAGGCGACCAGTGCGAAGTGTTTTTTGCCGAGGGGCAGGTGAAGCACGCGACCTACGGGGCGCTGGTGGGCGACGAAGCTGTGTTCAAAGTTCTGCGTTGGACGGGCGGAAATTTTCAGCTCGACTTCGAAGGCAAGACGGACAAAGAGACGACGCAGCTCAATACCCAGGGACTGTTGATGGAAGGCTTGCGGCTGCTCGACGAGTCCTCGCGCGATGGAGGCGGAGAGCCGGAACCTGAGGCTGCCCCGGTCGCGAGTGCGCCTTCCACTCCTCCGAGCGCTCCTAGTGCTCCTCCCGCGCCGGTGGGCAGAGGCCGAAGGGAAGAAGAGGAAGATGTCCTCCTCGATGGCTGAACCGCAGGGCTTCACGGCTGCAGTGGTGACGGTCAGCGACTCCTGTGCTCGCGGGGAACGCGAGGATCTATCGGGGCCGGCAGTGGCGCAGTTTCTCCAGAAGCTTCACTTCTCAATTGCTGTGCGCGAGGTAGTTCCGGATGACTCCATTCAAATTCAGAACCTGCTGATTCGGCTGGCACGCGAGGTTCAGTTCATCGTGACGACCGGTGGCACCGGGATTGCTGCGCGCGACGTTACTCCAGAGGCTACTGTGGCCGTTTGTGACCGGCTCCTGGACGGCGTGGCGGAGCGCATGCGGAGTGAGGGCAGCAAGAAGACTCTATTTGCCGCGCTAAGCCGGGGAGTGTGCGGCGTGCGGGGGCGGGCATTGATTCTCAATCTGCCGGGGAGTCCGGCGGGGGCGGTGGAGTCGTTGGAGGCCGTGGCGGCGTTGATTCCGCATGCGATTGAGTTATTGAGCGGGAAGACGGAGCATAGGTAGCGTCGGCTAAAGAGTTTGCTGAAAAACTGACTTTCGTGCCGATGGAGCTGTACAGCGGCTGAAGCCGGAATTGATTCTGCGGCACTTGCGGCATCGCTAAAGCGATGCCCTGATACGAGTCTTGCGTTTTTCGGCAGACTGTAAAGGCGCTGCCGCGACACAAGCCGTCGCGGCCTGGACGGGCGAAGGCGCCCGTCCCCACATGAGCAACCCGACACAAGCATTTTCACTTCGCTGGCTTTCCTGGGCCTACCAGTGCCCGACCGGGGAACACTTCAGGGACTAGCTTGCCTTCGTTAATCACTGTCATTCCTCCTACCAACAGATAGCGGACTCCGACGCTCGGTTCCATTGGGTTATCGAAGGTGGAGCGGTCGGCGATGGTTTGGGGATCGAAGATGACTATGTCAGCGTCGGCGCCTTCCTGCAGGCGTCCCTTCTGGTGTCCGGCGGGAGTCGAACGCTCCAGCATCTGAGCGGGCATTAGCGTCATCTTGCGGAGGGCTTCCATCAAGGTGAGGGTCTTTTTCTCGCGGACATATTGCGCCAGGACGCGCGCGTAGGTGCCGGCGTTACGCGGATGCCCTTCGGCTCCGTCGCTGGCAATCATGATCAGTGGATTGGGGATGATCTTGTCTACAGTTTCCTGCGTGTTGGCGAAGATGAGCACCCACTGCTCCTTGCTGGAATTGTGGAGTTCCTCGAAGCGAGCTTGGGTGAGGTGTTCGCCGGTGCCGGGCATGACGAGATTGCCATAGTCAATGCCCAGTTTTTCGCGCCAGCCGGGATTGAACAACGCGGAATTGATGGCCGTCATGCCGGCGATGTATGGGTAAGCCTCGGTGGTTATGTCGAGTCCGCGGGCGCGGGCTCCTTCGATCAGCGAAATACATTCCAGCGAGTCGCTCAGGCAGGTGCTGTTGATGTGAACGATGTGCAGCGCGGCCCCAGTGATTGCGGCTGCTCCGATCACTTCTTCGGTCGATTCAATCGCTGAGCCGGGTTCGATTCGTCCGGCGCTCCGCATGTGGGTGTACACCGGCAACTTGCGCTCGGCGGCCACGCGAAATATGTCGATGACCTCAAGGCGCGTGGCCCCGGGCGTGTACTGAATGCCCATTCCGATGCCGAGGGCGCCGGCATCAAGTTGGTCGCGCAAGCGTTGCTGGATGCGTTCGATCTGCTCTGGCGTGGCGGGCTGATCAGTGGCGGGTCCACTTTTTGGCAGAATCGTTCCGTCGGGCAGAGGTGCGCCCAACACCAGCGAGCGCGCCGCGACGTGGCTGGCGGTGGTGCCGTAGTGGATGATGGAGTGTCCTTGTTTGGACTTCAGGAACTGGGCGACGTCGGGCGCGCCGATTTCCATTTCGAGAGCTGTGGTGACGCCGTCAAAGGCTTTCACGCGCTGGCTGGCGAGTTCCTGGCCATGCTGGTGCAGATCAATGAAACCGGGGGCAACCACGAGCCCAGCCGCGCGGATCGTACGACGCCCGCTGAGTGGAGCAGTAGAAATAGTGGCGATTTTTCCATCTCGGATGCCTACATTGCGTACGGCATCGAGCCCGGTCTCGGGGTCCATGACGCGACCGCCTTCCAGGACGACGTCATATTGTTGGGCTGTGGCAAGCGAGGCTGCGGCGGCGAGAAGACAGACACTGAGAAGCAGGTTGCGCATGGGGGCTCCGAAGGGAGCGATGATAGCAGGCGGCGGCGTGGACTGACACATTCCTAACTCGATCACGTACACTAACGGTTTCCCCTTGAAGAGCATTGGACACATACTGGCGCGCTATACGGCGTGGGTTCTGGGCCTGATGAAGGTGCTCGGGATCTGGGGCGCGTTTGTGATTGCCTTTGCCGACAGCGCCCTGCTGGGCATGCCCGTGGACTTTGTCGTTGCCACATATGTCCATCAGGATCGCGGACGGTTCTTGCTATATATTGCGATGGCGTCGCTGGGGTCGGCCCTGGGCAGCATTCCGCTGTACATCATCGGGTACCTTGGCGGGGAGAAAGTGCTGCGGAAACGGATTTCGGAAGAGCGTTTTCTGAAGGTTCATCGTTCGTTTGAGCAGCATGAATTCTGGGCGCTGATGTTTCCAGGGATGCTGCCGCCGCCGATGCCATTCAAGATCTTCGTGCTGGGCGCGGCGGTATTTGAAATGCGCTTCAGAGACTTCCTGGTGGCGATCTTCCTGGGAAGATTTGTCCGGTTCCTGGTGCTGTCGGTGCTGGTGCTGTGGTTCGGCCCGCAGATTGTCGGATTGTTCGGCGGAGCTGTGAAGCGGCATTGGATTTCGATTTTAGTGGCAGCCGTGGCGGGACTTTGCCTGTGGCTGGCGCTGCGTCGGAGAACAGCGGACGAGGAGTTGGGAGAGTAGGCAGAACGCGCAGGCATGCCATGGCTCAGACGAGCCACGGGCCCGTCCTTACGGAAGCAGCTTCTCTACGCGAGCCTTCAGGGGTACGTGCTGCTTAGGCGGCAGCCGAGTGGTCGCCGGACTTATCCAGCCATCCGGCAAGTGCGTGGAATACGACCGGAGCGCCGAACATTACCGTGGTGAACAACAGATCTCCCACCGCGGCGTGACGGAAGAAGGGCAGCCCGGCGTCATAGCACGTCATGAGGCCGGCGGCGGTGCGGGGATACATGTCCCATGCAGCCCAGACCGCGAAGTTACTCACCACAAAGAATGTGACCGAGCCCGCCAGGGCAGAGCCGAGAATGCGGAACGCTCCCGCATTCTGCTTGAGGGTGGTGCCCAGCCACAGCATAGCGGCATACCAGGCCCAGGTAACAAAGTGGTCCCAGCTGAAGGGATATTTGTAGACCAGGGTCGTGAGGACGACGTCGGATGCGGCGAGCAGCACTAGTGGGATCCACAGGCGGCGGCGTGGCGCGCGTGCTCCGAAGAACAGCAGGGCTGCTCCCACCGGCGTAAAGGCCATGGGATGGGGCATGAAACGGAGCGCTACGGCAAAGAGAAGGAATACGTAAGCCAGCATGAATCACCTCGTGACGAATTCTTATTCTGGGCGTTGGAGAGGCTGGCGTCAAGAGAGGATCGGAGGCGAGCCGATATTTTGACAAGCGGAGATGAGTTTCATTGGTTCCGAAAAAGGCTTGGCAGGCTTCTAACGCTGGCCGGGTTCGGGGACGACAGTCTGACCTTTGCCCGTGTCGTAGACATCTCCAACCACGTGCAGGTTCTGGTCGATTTCCACCGCCCTGCTTAGGCCGCCGCGACTCCGGCCCTTGAGCGAGCGCGGTATCCCGGCATAGCGCAGGTCCTGAAAAAGAACGATATAACCCTGCTCCGGAGGCTGGAGCGCTTCGGTTTCAGTGATGGGATATTGCGCCCAATCGAGAAATACGCGCCCTGCATAAGAGTTCTTGGCAGCCAGGGTGACAGGCGTCTCTTCCGGCTTGTAGCGGATTTCCATGTTGCCCTCGGGATCGACCTCAGGGGCTAGCGAATTCACTGACGCTAAGGCGAAGAACGCCGGGGTTTCGACAACGCCATACCAATGGAAGGGGTCAATCCATTTGGGATATGCCGAAGCGCGCAGCGGATCAATTCCATTGTAGGAGCGGGCCTCGAGGGCGTTGACGGCGCGCCGGTGTTCGTAGTCGCGCAGTCCCCACAGCAGGACGATGCCTACAAGAGCGAGAGTCGCGGCGACTCGACCGCGCGGACCATGCTGGCGCAGGCCGATTTCCCTGTCGATCAAGCCAAGAAACAAAGGGACGACCAAACCCAGAATCAGGAATCCGAGCATGACCGGTTCGACGATGAAGACAATGTCCCACGAATACCACTTCTCCGAAAACGGCCAGAAGGGGCGAACGCCGTAGTTGTTCGTGAAGTCGAGCAGGATGTGGCTTAGTCCCGCCAGACAGGCATAAAGATAAAGCAGACCCCAACGCGGAGGCAGGTTGGGATCCTTGATTTTGCGCCCGCGGATACGCCACAGCAGGTAAACAACGCCGACAACAACGAGCGCGTCGAGCGGTACTCCAACGAACGAGTGCGTGAATCCCCGGTGGTGCGCGAAAGCGAAAGCCGGGCCGCGAAAGCCGCCGAACACGTCCAAGTCGGGAGCTTCCGCCGCAAGCGTGAGTGTGAGCGTGGCAAGGGCAGTCTTGCGATTCAGTCCGGCGCGCCCCATGCAGGCGCCGGTCAGGAAGTGAGTGATGGGTTCCAATCGGTTCGAGAAATTCTATTGCGCCGGGCCGCAATGCGCCATCAGAACCCATCGGGAGACTCAGCGAAGTAATTGGACGCGGGAATCCAAGTGAGGACGCAAAGTAATTCATCCACATCCGCAGATCAGCGATTAGGCGCCAGCAGTGTCAAGGCGTTTGGGACCACCGTGATTTCGGCGGGCAGAGTGCCGAGCAGCTCTCCGTCGGCTTCGACATAGATCTTGCGCTGCGGCTGGGAGGCGGCCGTGGCTGGCGCGTACGTGCACGAGACGCCCGTGCTGTGGGCCAGATCGATGCCGGGGACCGACCAGCGCAGCCGCAACAAACCGCGGGTCACATAGGCAAGATAGGCCAGACGGCTCGAGGTGCGGCAGAAGACGAGCCGCATGTCATCCCGGTCGAGCGAGGCTCCTGGGGCGAGTTCCTGGACAACTCCTCCGAAGTTGCGAATGCGGACGGCGATCAGTTCCGTGACTTCGGCGCGACCGGGTGCAACAGAACCGCTTTCGATGTAATCGGCCACAAAGCGCGGCATGGGATAACTGAACCACAAATGCCAGGCTTTGGCGTAGTAGGCGGCCATCCCCATACGCTGCTTGGTTCCGGTATGGAGTTTGTAAAAGAGGTGAGCGTCGACGCCAATCCCGGCAGCGACTACGAAATAACGGGTGCCGCGATTGCCTTGAAGATCTGCAAACGTGATGCGACCGAGCGCGATGCGGCGCGGGGTGGCTTGCAGCGAGGCCTTGGCCGCAGCCGCGACGTTGAGAGGAAGCCTGATGTCGTGAGCCAGGGCGTTGGCTGTTCCCATGGGCAGAATAGCTAACGCAACGGGTGAGTTTGCCAATTCCTGCGCGATGTTGTGGATGGTGCCGTCGCCGCCGCAGGCGAAGATGGTGTCGCAACCGGAGTCGATGGCCTGGCGGGTCTCTTCAATGGCGTGAACTTGGGAATCGGTAGGAACCAGATCGGCGTCCACAGCTCCGGCTCTGAGGATCGCGAGGGCCGATTCCAATTCCCGCAGGCGCTGCTTGCTGCCGCCGGAATCCGGGTTGTAGAGCAACGCGGCCTTGCGCATAGCGGGGTCGAAGCTGGATTGTACCTGAGCCGGACCGGCTAATCGGATGATCCGCGCGAGCCCCACTCCCACATGCCGAACATGGCTTTCTGGGGCAGGAGATGGCCGACCTGGCGGGCGAGCATGGTGATTTGACCGCGGTGGTGGGCGTCGTGCGCGATCAGGTAGCCGAAAAATCCGGCTACATCGGGGCGAAATCCTTTGACGCGGCCATCGGTTTCCAAGGCCCGGCTCATGACTGCACTCAGGGCTTGTCGGCTGGCCTCAAGCGCACGCAAGGCTTCTGAGGGAGTCACTGTCGCCCGATCAAGCTGTGCCGGAATGTCCTCTGACTTCGCTGCTTTCACCCACATCACGCGCACATTGTGCATGTGGGCCACGATGGCCGCGATGGTGCGTCCCTTGCCGTCGGGCGGGTTTGCCTTCCAGGCCTCCGGCGGAAGATTGTCGATCAGGTAACGGTTGATCCGGTCATTGGTGCTGAAGGAGGTAAGGAGCGCCTCCGGCAGGCGATCCAGGTATGTTTTGTCGGCGACGACCGCTTTGAGGGGAGGATTTTTCGGCATGAGTTGACTCGCGAACGACTTGGCAAGCGACTCAATTTGTCATAAGCTGGGCGCACTCGCAAGGGGTGTTTTCCACAACCAGTTCTCGGTTGTTTGGGGCTCGAATTTCAAATCAGATTTCAGGAGGGTTCACCAGATGAAAATTCTGGCGCAAGTGCTGTGCGTTGCTTTGCTCGGGATGGGCGCGACGGCACAAGACCACGCCGCGCACATGCAGACCCACCCGGTCACGCTGGTGACGGGTCTGGGCGATCTTCATCACCCGGTTTCCACACACAATTCGCAGGCTCAGCAGTTTTTTGATCAGGGGCTGCGCTTCATTTACGCCTTCAACCATGACGAGGCGGCACGGTCTTTCCAGCATGCCGCGGAACTCGATCCCAAGCTGGCGATGGCCTACTGGGGCGTCGCCGAGGCCGTGGGACCGAATTACAACGATCCGGCGGACCCCGATCGTTACAAGCATGCGCACGATGCCGTGCAGAAAGCCGTGGATCTGTCAGGCGGAGCTTCGCCCAGCGAACAGGCTTACATTCAGGCGATGGCCAAGCGTTTCCCGGCGGACCCGAATTCGGATCTGAAGAAAGCTGCTGAGGAATATCACGACGCGATGCGGCAGGTCTCGGCCGATTTTCCTGATGACCTCGACGCGGCCACGCTCTTTGCCGAGTCTGGCATGAACCTGCATCCCTGGGGACTCTGGCATCAGGACGGCACGCCTGAAGCCGGTACCGACGAGATCGTCGCGACGTTGGAATCAGTGATGAAGCGTGATCCCAACCATCTGGGCGCGATCCACTATTACATCCATTCGGTGGAGGCCTCGAATAATCCTGAGCGCGCACTCGCGGGCGCGAACAAACTGGCTGCGCTCGCACCCGGGGCGGGACACATCGTCCACATGCCAGCTCACGTCTACATTCGCACCGGAGACTACGACGCTGCAGTCAAGACAAACGAGCAGGCGGCGGAAGTCGATCGCGCCTACATCAAAGCAACGGGTGTGCAAGGCATCTACCCGATGATGTACTACAGCCACAACCTGCACTTCGTCGCCATGTGCGGCGCGATGAATGGCCGCTACGCCGAAGCACGCAAGAACGCGGATCTGCTGGCCGCAAACGTCGGCCCGCATGTGAAAGAGATGCCGCCGCTCGAAGGCTTCATGACGATCCCGATGGCGGTGGAGATACGCTTCCATCATTGGAGTGAAATCCTCAAGATGCCCGCGCCAGACCCAGCCATGAAGGCTACGACTGGCTTCTGGCATTTCGCTCGCGGGATGGCGCTGGCAGGCACAGGCAAAGTGACTGAGGCAGAAGCCGAGTACAAGATCGTCTCAGACGCGCAGGCGGCCACGCCTCCCGACGAAATCTTCAACGCTCCCATTAACAACAAGACCAAGGACATTCTGGAAATCGCCAAAGACGTTCTGGGTGCGAAGATCGCGATGGCGAAGAAGGATACGAACAGCGCGATCACCCAGCTTCGCGAGGCGGTGGCGATTCAGGACACGCTCAAGTACGGCGAGCCGCCCGATTGGTTCTTTCCTGTGCGCGAATCTCTCGGCGCGGCCCTGCTACTGAACGGTGATGCGGCGGGAGCGGAGAAAGTATTCCGCGCAGATCTCGACCGCAATCCGCGAAACCCGCGCTCGTTGTGGGGGCTACACCAGGCCCTGCTGCAGGAAAAACGCGACTATGATGCTGGATTCGTTCAGAAACAATTCGAAGCTTCGTGGAAAGGCGGACCGACCGCGCTGAAGTTGGATGACTTGGTTTAAGAACTGAATTCCGATGCAGCCTTCATCGGAAGCTCCGATGTCGCAATGCCCATGTGGGGACGGGCGCCTTCGCCCGTCCCGCCAAGCGAAGCGAGGCGGCACTAGCGGAATCCTCGCCGGAACTCGCGGAGGATCAGGCGCTCTGTTTCCAGGATCTTCATATAGCCCTTCTGGCTCGGAGTAGTTCTTCTCTATGTAGTCCGCACGTTTTTCAGATAAGCTGTCATGCAGTTTCCTTCCCCGTGGGAGAACCAGACATGAAGTCTATCGCAGCGTTTAGAGTCTTGTTGTGTACATTTCTACTGTCTTCCTTCGCGGCCTTTGGGCAGTGCACGCTGCCCGCAACACCTTCGGCCGGAACGATTGATTCGACTTTTGACGCCTACACGACCCAGAATGGCCCGGGTTGGACCGGCGCCGACGGTACGTATTCCCTACCGTTGCCCGACGGGACCAACCTTTGGATGTGGTCGGACTCGTACATCGGGACCGTCGACCCTACGACGCGTCTGCGCAGCAATTATCTGTTTACGGCACACAACTCGCTCACGATTTTGAATCAGTCGACCGGGACGTGGACCACGGTCGGCTATCCTCCGAAGACAACTTCGTATTTCGCCCCCAAGAGCAAGAGCGATTGGTTCTGGCAAGGGGATGGGTATGTAACGCAGCCTTCTACGGGCACGTACCAAATCAAGATCATGCTGACGGAGTGGACTGGTTTGTTCAAACTGGTCGGGCATTCAGTGGCAACTCTGTCGTGGCCAAGTCTCTCCATCGTTTCCATTACGCCAGTGTCGGGCCTCGACACGAGCCTGACCTGGGGAACGAAGATCCTGCCGGTGGGGAAATTCTTCTACATTTACGGACTGAAGGATCCCGGCACGAACACCAAGACTCCTTACGTCGCGCGAACTACTTCCATCAACAATCTGACGAATGCGTCGAAGTGGCAGTTCTGGAATGCGACCCAGAAGAAGTGGCTGGCCGGAGAATCCAATGCCACTGCCATGCACGGCGTGGCCGCGGTGACTCCCGAGTATTCGGTCGATCAGATGAGCTACAACGGCGGGACCTTTTATCTGATGGCGGGAATCGATCCACAGCATCCTATCTACCCACTCTGGGATGCGGTGACCACCTGGTATTCGTGCTCTCCGCAGGGCCCCTGGATGAACAAGACCACGGTTTACACCGCGCCAGAAGCGGGCGCGAACGGATGCAAGACCGGCACCCTGGTCACTTACAACGCCAAGGCCCACACCGAATTTACGGACGCGGATGGCATTCTGATGTCGTACAACGTGAATGCTAATACGTCCTCCGATCTGGTCTGCGCGGATGACTACAAGCCCAGATTCATTCGAGTGCAGATTCCCGGTGTGACAAATTGAAAGTACTATAGGCTGTCATCCTGAGCGGAGCCGTTGTTCAGGCGGAGCGAAGGATCTCGTGCGCATAACGTCGTGCCCTCGGGGTAGCGCCTCCGCAGCCTCGGGAGACGTTTTGCCGGCCTCTCTTTGCATATAATCTTTCTGCGATGCCTGCCCCGAAAGACGTCGAAAAAAAGATAGAGGCCCTGCGCGAGAAGATTCGCCACCACGAGTACCTCTACTACGTCCTCGACAGTCCCGAGATCAGCGACGGGGACTTCGACAAGCTGATGCAGCAACTCAAGAATCTGGAAACCGAGCATCCGTCGCTCGTTACGCCGGATTCGCCTACGCAGCGGGTAGGCGGCAAGCCGCGCGAGGGGTTCGTCAAGGTTCCGCATTCCTCGCCAATGCTGTCGCTCGACAACACCTACAACGAGGAAGAACTGCGCGACTGGGAACGGCGCGTGCACGAACTCACGGGCCGCAGCGATGTGGACTATGTCTGCGAACTGAAGCTCGATGGCATGTCGCTGGCGCTGACTTACGAAGGTGGCATGCTGTTGCGAGGCGTAACTCGCGGCGATGGATCGATTGGCGAAGACGTCACACTCAACGTGCGCACCGTGCGCTCGGTCCCGTTATCGATCCCGAAAGACCGTCTGAAAAAGGCGGGCATACCAGTCGATTTCGAGGTGCGCGGCGAGTTGCTCATGCCCACCGCATCATTCAAGAAGATCAACGAGGAGCGGGAAAGAAACGGGCTGCCGACATTTGCGAATCCTCGCAATTTCACCGCGGGGACGGTCCGGCAGCTCGACGCGAATGTCACTGCAGAACGGCGGATGGACTTTTTTCCCTACATCTTGCTTCAAGGCGGCCGTACGTATTTCGACGCGCCACTCGAAGACGCTCAGCGCGCTCGATACGGCTGGATTCAAAGTCAACCCGAACCGCAAGCTGGTTCATTCGATGGACGAAGTGTGGGCGTTCATCCAGGAGTGGGAAGGCAAGCGCGATTCACTGCCGTATGAAATCGACGGCATCGTGGTCAAAGTTGATCGCACCGGCCTGCAGGACGAACTGGGCTTTACGGGCAAAGCTCCCCGTTGGGCGATCGCCTACAAGTATGCTGCCCGCGCGGGAATCACTAAGCTTGAGAACGTGCGCTGGCAGGTTGGCCGCACCGGGAAACTCACGCCCGTGGCCGAGTTGTCCCCAGTTTCGATTGGGGGCACGACCGTCCGCAATGCCACGCTGCACAACATGGATGAGATCGGGCGCCTGGGCGTGAAGCTTGGCGATTGGGTGCAAGTCGAGCGCGGCGGAGACGTGATCCCCAAAGTCGCCAAGGTCATCGACGACAAGGAGCACCCCCGCGGCAAAGTGATTATTGAGGCGCCGGAGAAGTGTCCCGTGTGCGGAACGAAAGTCGTCCGCAGCGAGGGCGAGGTCGACTTCCGCTGTGTCAACGCCAACTGCCCCGCCAAGCTGGCCGGCACGATCCTGCACTTCGCCTCGCGCGGGGTCATGAACATTGACGGCATGGGCGACGCCCTGGTCACCCAACTCACGGAGCGCGGCTTGGTGAAGAACGTTGCCGATCTCTACAAGCTGACGAAATCGGACCTGCTCAGCCTGGAACGCATGGGCGACAAGTCGGCGCAAAACATTCTCGACGAGGTCGAAGCGTCGAAGAAGCTGCCACTAGAGCGCGTCATTTACGGCCTCGGCATCCGTATGGTCGGGGAGCGAACCGCGCAATTTCTGGCTGAACACTTCGGTTCAATGGAAGCGCTGGAGCAGGCCGGCGTGGAAGAACTGCAAAATGTCGATGAAGTCGGTCCGCGCATCGCTGAGAGCATCGTTGAGTTCTTCAGCGTCTCCGCTAACCGAAAGCTTGTCGAACGTCTTGGCGAAGCCGGCCTTGCATTCAGAGGCAAGAAAAAGGAACGAGGCACAAAGCTCGCAGGTAAGACGTTCGTCCTGACCGGCACGCTGGCCAAGTACTCACGGGACGAAGCGAAGAAGATGATCGAGGATGCGGGCGGCAAGGTGACCGGCTCGGCCAGCAAGAAAACGGACTATGTGGTGGCCGGCGCCGATGCGGGATCCAAGCTCGACAAAGCTCGGGAGTTAGGTGTTGCAGTGATTGATGAGCAGGAGATGATACGCCTTGTTGGCTAACCGGCGTTGTCATCCTGAGCGAAGCGAAGGACCTATGCAATTGGCCGGGAGTTCATGGATCCTTCGCGGCAAAAGCGCCGCTCAGGACGACACTATGTTTTGGGGGTAGCAACAACCTATTTCATCGCCTCACGTATCCGTCCCCACGTCACCTCCAGCGTCTCCGGCAGCACCCGCGTTTCCCCGATCACTGATACGAAGTTCGCATCCGCCACCCAGCGCGGCAGCACGTGCATGTGAATGTGTCCTGCAATTCCTGCCCCGGCTGCCTTGCCAATATTCATCCCCAAATTAATGCCGTCCGGCCGGTAAAGTTCGCGCAGCACCGACTCCATCCGCTGCGAAAGCGCCATCATCTCTTGCGCTGCTTCAACCGGAAGCTTCCGCAATTCGTCCAAGTGCTGGTAGGGAACGATCATCACGTGTCCCGGTGTATACGGAAAGGCATTCAGAATGACGAAGCAATGCTCTCCGCGATAGACGATATGCATCTTGGCGTCGTCCTTCTCTTTCGGCGCATCGCAGAACACGCATCCAGCGGTCTTTTCCGTGGTGGAGACATAGGCGTAGCGCCACGGGGTCCAGAGGTAATCCATAGCAGGGCAGGTTAGCAGATACGCGGGTTGGCGCAAAACTGCAAGTGTTTTGCCCTGTTCGACGGCGGGGGCAAGATGCCGGCGCTAGCGCCTTGTTCCGAAACCGTAGCGCTGCAACCTGGCTGTAACATTCGGGCCATTTGCGTTTGACACTGTTCGCGCGCCATTGCTATAGTCGAAGAGTTCCCATTGGACGCGGGTTCTCTGTATAACGTCCGACAGCTGGGATTGTCCAAGCTCACTCGCCAGGGTGGGCCCACCACAACCAAACGACTCGTCCAGCAGTCCGAAGCAGGCCCCGCATCCCGTCATCAGAGAGGCATAACCTTGTTCGACGAGACCACCGCCCACAACTCCGAATCCAACTCTACTGTCGCAACTGCTGAACCGACGACAGAGCAGCAACACCAGCCCGAACAGACTCAGGCTGCCGCCTCCACCGACCATTCCACCGAGACGCACGCGGATTCCGCTGCGGACGCTACTAGCGAGTTCGCCAGCGACGATAAGAACGCTGCCAGCGAAGACTTCGCCTCTGTGCTGGAGACCTTCACCACCGAAGCCGAAGAAGCCGTGAGTGAAGACCGCGTCATCAAAGGCACGGTGCTGAAGCTGACCGGCACGCACGTGGTCGTCGACATCGGTGCCAAGTCGGAAGGGATGTTGCCGCTGGCGGAAGTCCTCGATCATGAGGGCAAGCCCAAGTTCAAGCCCGGCGACGAGATCGATGTGATGCGCGACAAGGGCCCGGCGGAGGAAGGCTACATCAACCTCTCGCACCAGAAGGCGCAGCGCATTCACGCGTGGGAAGAGATCGAGAAGGCGTATACCGAAAAGAAGCCCATCAAAGCCGTAGTGATCGACCGCATTAAAGGCGGCCTGACCGTCGACATTCTCGGCGCCCACGCTTTCCTGCCGGGCTCGCAAGTCGACCTGCGGCCCATCCGCAATCTGGATGGCATGAAGGGCCAGACGCTCGAAGTTGCCGTCATTAAGATGAACAAGAAGCGCGGCAACATCGTTGTCTCGCGCAAGGATTTGCTCGAAGGCGAGCAGAACGAAAAGCGCTCCAAGACGCTTGAGCACCTGGAAGAAGGATCGGTGCTTACGGGCGTGGTTAAGAACCTGACCGAGTACGGCGCATTTGTGGATCTGGGCGGGCTCGACGGCCTGCTCCACATCACCGACATGTCGTGGGGACGCCTGACTCACCCGAAAGATCTGGTAAATGTAGGCGACCAGATTCAGGTCAAGGTTCTCAAGTACGATAAAGAGAAGCAGCGCGTTTCGCTGGGATTCAAGCAGCTCACTCCAGATCCGTGGCTCGATGCTGAGCACCGCTATCCCGAGGGGGCACACGTTGCTGGACGCATCATCAGCGTCACCGACTACGGCGCATTCGTGGAACTCGAGCAGGGCATTGAAGGCCTGGTCCACGTCAGCGAGATGACGTGGTCGAAGCGCATGAAGCATCCGTCGAAGCTGGTCAATGTTGGCGATCAGGTGGAGTGCGTGGTGCTCAATGTGAATCCGACTGAGCGCCGCATTTCGCTCGGGATGCGGCAACTGGCGGCTAATCCCTGGGATTCGCTGCACGAGAAGTTCCCGGTCGGTATGACCGTCGAAGGACGCGTGCGCAACCTCACCGACTTCGGCGCCTTCATCGAAATCGAAGACGGCATCGACGGCCTGGTCCACGTCAGCAACCTGAGCTGGACCAAGCGCGTAAAGCATCCTTCGGAAGTGCTGAAAAAGGGTGATCGCGTGAAGGCGGTTGTGCTCGCGATCGAACCCGACAAGCGGCGCTTGTCACTGGGCGTGAAGCAGCTTCAGCCCGACGTTTGGGAGTCCTTCTTCCAGACGCATCACATCGGCGATGTGGTTCACGGCAAAGTGCTGCGCGTGGCCGCATTCGGCGCATTCGTTGAAATCGCGGAAGGCGTGGAAGGCCTGTGCCACAAGTCCGAAGCCGCCGACGAAAACGGCCAGCCCCTTCATCTGGAACCCGGTCTTGAGCACGACTTCAAGATCATCAAGATGAATCCGGAAGAGAAGAAAGTAGGACTCAGCATCCGCGCCGTTGGCGAAGAGGCCTCGCGCTCGGAAGTCGAAGCCTACAAACAGCCCGTCTCCAGCACCAGTTCGACCATCGGCGAACTGATTTCGTGGAAGCGCGCCAGCAACGAAAACAACTAGATACTAAAGAACCGAAAAAAAGGCCGCTCCCAAGGCGGCCTTTTTCTGCGCCTGTTTTCCTTCATGTACCCTAGTGTCCTTCGTGGTGAATGCATTTGTCGGCCTGTCCTTGGAGCCTCCCACCCGCGTGTTCTAGAATCATTCGTTTGCCCTGAGTCATCTCTACATACTGAGAACCGAGGACTACTCCATTGCCCGACACCACGTACGACGTAGCCATCATCGGCAGCGGCCCTGCCGGATACACTGCCGCGATTCGCGCCGGCCAGTACGGCCTGAAAACCGCGCTCATCGAAAGAGACGGATTCCTCGGCGGTACCTGCCTGCACGTCGGCTGCATCCCGACCAAAGCGCTCCTCTTCAACGCCGAACTCTGGGACCACCTGAAAGAGGCCAAGGAATTCGGCATTGAAGGCGTAGACGCGCGCAAACTCAACTGGGCCGCCATCCAGGAGCGTAAAGGAAAGATCGTGGCCAAGCATGCCAAGGGTCTCGAGTTTCTGATGAAGAAGAACAAAGTCGAGACTGTGAAGGGCTACGGCAGATTCACTGGCCCCGCGCAGAATGGCGTGTTCACCGTTGAAATCACGAACGAAAGCAAGGCGAGCCACCTCAAAGCGAAGAATGTCATTCTGGCCACTGGTTCCGAAGCCCGCATGCTGCCCGGCCTCGAAGCCAACGACCGCATCCTCACTAACATTGAAATCCTCAGCCTGAAAGAGCTTCCGAAGTCGATCGTGATCGTTGGCGCCGGCGCAGTCGGAGTTGAGTTCGCCTCGATTTACCGCTCGTTCGATACGGAAGTGACGATCATCGAAATGCTCCCGCGCCTGGTTCCGGTGGAAGACGAGGAAATCTCGAAAGAACTTGCGCGCGTCTACCGCAAACGTGGCATCGCCTTTCACACCAGCGCGAAGGTTGACAAGGTTGAGAAGACGAAGGCGGGCATCGCCGTAACCATTACCGCCGAAGGCAAACAGCAGAAGATCGAAGCCGAAAAAATCCTGATCGCCGTGGGCCGCAAGCCGCGCACGGAAAACATCGGCCTCGAACGCACGAAAATCAAGCCCGACCGCGGCTTCATCAAAACTGATTCCTGGATGCAGACCTCCGAGCCCGGTGTCTACGCCGTCGGCGACATCGTGTTAGGCACGCCACAACTCGCCCACGTCGGAGCCATGGAAGCGCTCGTTGCCGTAGCCAAAATTGCCGGCAAGCCCGCGAAGCCGATTAACCCCGAACACATTCCCGGCGCGACCTACTGCCATCCCGAGATCGGCAGCGTCGGCCTCACCGAAACCAAAGCCCGCGAAGCCGGATACAACGTGAAGATCGGCAAGTTCCCCTTCACCGCCAATTCGCGCGCGAGCATCGTCGGCCAGCACGAAGGCTTCATCAAGATCGTCTCCGACGCCGAGTACGGTGAGATTCTGGGCGTCCACATCATTGGCCCACAAGCGACCGAGTTGATCGCCGAAGCCGTGGCCGCCATGGAACTCGAAGCCACAGTGGAAGATCTCATGTGGACAATTCACGCCCATCCGACCTTGGCCGAAGCCATGCTGGACGCGGCCAACAGCGTTTACGGAATCGCGATCAACGCATGAACTTCTTTGCCACGGATTTACGCGGATGACACGGATAATGACGGAGCCAAAGAAAGCACTGTCATCCTGAGCGCGTCTCTTGCGCGAAGGATCTCTGCAACCCCTCCGTGGTGAAGATTCCGACTTTGATTTCTATCGTCCAACTCGGTACCGTCGACTACGCCACAGGCCTAAGCCTGCAGCAGCAGTTGGTGGCTCTCCGCAAAGAAGAAAAGATCGGCGACGTCCTGCTCCTCCTCGAACACTCGCCAGTAATCACACTAGGCAGAAATGCAAAGGCCGCAAACGTCGTTGCATCCCCAGAATTCCTCGCCCAGCGCGGCGTCGAACTCTGCGAATGCGACCGGGGCGGCGACGTCACCTTCCACGGCCCCGGCCAGATCGTCGGCTATCCCATCTTCGACCTGCGCGCTCATGCTACGCCCGATGGCAATCGCAAAACCCTCGGCGTAATCGAATTCGTCCGTCGCCTCGAAGAAGTCCTCATCCGTACCTGCGCTGACTTCGCCATCCCAGCAAAGAGGGTCCAGGGCCTAACAGGTGTGTGGACGGATCCCCCAGCCTTGTCATCCCGAGCAGAAGAGAACGAATCGAAGAATCGTTCTCTGGAGTCGAGGGACCTGCTGTTGGCCGACGCTGCAACGAATGCCGACCCCGAGGCCAAACTAGCCGCCATCGGCATCCACATTTCCCGCTTCGTGACTTCCCACGGCTTCGCCCTCAACGTGAACACCGACCTCAGCTACTTCAACCTGATCGTCCCCTGCGGCATTACAACCAAGCCGGTAACCTCGATGCAGCAAGAACTCGGCTACTCCCTCGGCCTGAATGCCGTCGCCGAATCCATCTCCCGAAACTTCGGGACAGTCTTCTCTAGCCAGATGCTCTGGTTAGAAACCCTCGACGCGCTCCCAATCCGCGCAGTGCCGGTATAGCCACACGTGGAGCGGGCGCCCCATCCGAGTGCCCGGGCGCAAACTAGCCCAATCCCCCACTCTCGCGATACCATCAATACATCGCGCCCAAAGCGCCGCCTTGCATGGGGAACAATAAGAAGAAGTCCAAGCACAATTCCAACGGCAATCGTCCGCGCAATGGTCGTGTGGGAACGATTGCCCCCGGCCGTTCCGTCGAGCTCAGCTCGGCCAAGGGAAACCACAAACCAAGCACCGACCTCCGCACCTACTCCATCCCCGACTACCGCTTAGAGCATCCTGATTTCACTGTCCGCCAGCACATAGAGAAAGACCGCCAAGGCGCCGAGCACGTCCGCTACGAAGTCGAGGGCGATCTCGACGCTCCCGTCCCGCCCATCCGCGACTCCAAATATCTCGACAGAAAGCAATGCATCGAGATCTACCGCTGGATGCTGCTCAACCGCAAAATGGAAGTCGCGCTGGAAAATCTCTATAAGCAAGGTAAGGTCGTCGGTGGAGTTTATTTCGGACTCGGTCAAGAAGCCTGTTCCTGCGCGTCCGCCTACGCGCTCGACAAGGACGACTGGTTCGCCCCCATGATCCGCAATCAGGGATCGCTGCTTGTCCGCGGCTTCCGCGCCAGCGACACCATGATGCAGTACATGGCCAAAGCCGACTCGCCCACCAAGGGCCGCGACGGCACATCGCACTTCGGCGACATCGAAAAGCGCAACATGGTCTCGCCCATCTCGATGCTCGGCGATCTCATCCCCGTGCTTTCCGGCGTCGCGCTCGGCGCCCGCCTGCAGGGACACAACCTCGCCGTCATGACCTACATCGGCGACGGAGGCCAGTCCACCGGAGTCACCTACGAAGGCATCAACTTCGCCGCCGTGCAAAATCTCGGCCTCGTGCTCTTCGTCGAATCGAATCTCTGGGCCTACTCCACGCCGTCCGAAATGCAGTACCGCTGCGAAGATCTCGCCGAACGCGCCATCGGATACGGCATCCCCGGCGTGATCGTCGATGGCACCGACGCCTGCCAGGTCTACGATGCCGCCCGCGACGCCGTCGAACGCGCCCATCGCGGCGAAGGCCCCACGCTAATCGAAGCCAAGATGATGCGCATGAAAGGCCACGCCATCCACGATGCAGCCAGCTACGTTCCCAAGCCGATGTTCGACTTCTGGAAAAAGCGCGACCCGATCGCGCGCTTCGAGAATTACGTAGTGAAAGAAAAAAAGTGGCTGACCCCGAAAGAACATGAAGCGTTGATTGCAGAAGTAGAAGAGGTAATCGAAGCAGAACGGGAGATCGCGGTGAACTCTCCGATGCCGACACCAGAATCAGCAGAAGGCGGCGTCTTTTGTGAGAACGGCTGCCACGAAATCAAGCCAAAATACGGCATGCCGAAAGTGAAAAAGGGAACCGGCGCCTTCAAGCAAACCGAGGCAGCCGTCCATCTGAAGTAGATCTATTCGTGTCAATCCGTGCAAATCCGTGGCCAATGGTCTTGTCTTTGAAACTCTGAACGTTGAAACTCTGAAACTTATGCAACTTACCTACCTCGAAGCCATCCGCCAGGGAATCTGGGAAGAAATGGACCGCGATCCCACCGTCTTCTGCCTCGGCGAAGATATCGGCATTTACGGCGGCGCCTTCAAAGTCACCGACGGATTCATCGACCGCTTCGGTCCCGAGCGCGTCATCGACACCCCGATCGCCGAGTCTGCCATTGTGGGCGCGGCTTTCGGCGCATCGCTCACCGGCATGCGTCCGGTCGCCGAATTCCAGTTCATGGACTTCATCGGCTGCGCCTTCAACCAGATCAGCAACATGGTCGCCAAGACGCACTACCTCTGGGGCGCTCCCGCTCCGCTCGTCCTGCGCGGCCCCAGCGGCGGATACGTTCACGGCGGCCCTTTCCACTCGCAGAATCCCGAGATGTGGTTCGTCCACAACCCCGGCCTCAAGGTCATTTGCCCGGCCACGCCCTACGACGCCAAAGGCCTTATCAAAGCGGCAATCCGCGACAACAACCCGTGCATCTTCTTCGAGCACAAATATCTCTACCGCCGCATAAAGGAAGAAGTCCCCGCGGAAGATTACGTCGTCCCGATCGGGAAAGCGCGAGTCGCGCGCGAAGGCAAGGATCTGAGCATCATTACCTACGCTGCGATGGTCCACACCGCGCTCGAAGCCGCCGACATCTTGAGCAAAGAAGCGATCGACATCGAAATCCTCGACCTGCGCACCGTCTCGCCGCTGGACCGCGAGGCCATCGCGCAAACCGTGAAGAAGACGAACAAGGTCATCGTCCTGCACGAGCACTCCCGCACTGGAGGCCTCGCCGGAGAAATCGCCGCTATCATTAACGAAGAAGCCTTTGACGACCTCGACGGCCCCATCGTGCGCATCGCGGGCCTCGACTCCGCCGTCCCGTTCTCTCCGCCGCAGGAACATCACTACCTGCCGAAAGTGGAAGACGTGGTCCGCGAATCTCGCCGCCTGAAAGCGTACTGAAAAGAATCGCGCGGAAGTCTGAACTCTGAATGGTGCGTCATCCTGAGCGAAGCCGTTCTTCAGGCGGTGCGGATCTCGCGAGCGTAACGATGCGAACTGAGCGACTGCTCAGAATTGGCGCGCCACCCGCTCCATCTGCCACAATACGTCCGGAGGCCTCATGGGCAAGTTCACCCTCGGTGTAATGGTCACGCTTCTAGTGCTGGTGTTAGGCGGCCTCGGCTTCGCCATGCTCGGGTTTTTCCCTACCGCCGCCAATGTCGAACCGGGACACTTGGAACGCCGCTTGGCCATGGGCGCCGTCGACGCTTCCATGGAGCATCACGCCCCACGCATCAATAACCCCCTGACTCCCACCGATCAGAATCTGGAAGACGGCATGAAGCTCTACACCATGAACTGCGCTCTCTGTCATGGAGGCCTCGACCGCAAGCCCTCCACTCTCGCTACTTCGTTCTATCCGCCTCCGCCAAATCTCATCTCCGACCCGCCCGACGACCCCGAGTGGCACATCTTCTACACCATTCGCACTGGGATCCGTTACACCGGCATGCCCTCCTGGGACAAGACTCTCAGCGAACAGGACATGTGGAAGATCACCATGCTGCTTTCGCACCTCGATAAACTCCCACCCGCCGTGCAGGACTACTGGAAGACAAACTTCAATGCCTCTCCCGCCTCGAGCGACGAAAAGAAAGAAGGCGAAGCGATGCACGACCACCACTAGGATCTGGAAAACTTACCGGCTGCCTGCCGCACCGTGGAAGAGCGGCCCTTCAAGGGCCGCGAAAGGATGCTCAGGATCTGAGGGCTTTAGCCCCTGCGCTCGCGCCAATGCACCCGCTATAATATCCGTTTGCGTCCAACCCTCTTTTGGGGTCTGCGCGGTCATAGGAAGGGAAAACATGCCAACTGACATCATCATGCCCCAGATGGGAGAGTCCATCGTTGAGGGCACTATTACCAAGTGGTTGAAGAAGCCCGGCGACAAAGTTCAGCGTGACGAACCGCTTTTCGAAATCTCCACCGACAAGGTCGACGCCGAAATTCCCGCGCCCGCCTCCGGAATTCTCCAGGAAATCAAAGTCACCGAAGGCACCACGGTCGGCGTGAATACGGTCGTCGGAACCATATCGGTCGATGGCGAATCCGCCGCCGCTCCCGCCAAGGCGCCTCCAGCAGCCGAGAAGCCCGTCGCGAAAGCTGAAGCAAAGAAGACTGAAGAAAAGACTCCCACTCCTGCTCCGCCGCCGTCCCCCGCACCCGCCGCTCACGAAGAGGAAGAAGAAGCCCGCTCCTCGCCACTAGTCCGCAAGATCGCCCGCGAACACGGAGTGAGCCTTTCCCAAGATTTCCGGCACCGGACTCGGCGGCCGCATCACCAAGCAAGACATCATGTCGTTCATCGAGGGCCAGGGATCTTCGCAACCGGCTCCCGCTACTCCATCTGCCCCTGCTCAGCCTGCAGCCGCCGCTCCGGCACCGCGCCCGGCAGCTCCCGCACCCTACCCAGGCGATCTCGTCCCCGTGACGAACATGCGCAAGATCATCGCTCAGCGCATGATCGAGTCCCGCCGTACCAGCGCTCACGTCCATTGCATGTACGAAGTGGACTTCACCCGCATCGTCAACCTTCGCAACAAGCACAAGGCCGGATTCGAGCAGCGCCACGGCGCTCGTCTCACCTTCATGCCCTTCTTCGTACGCGCCGCCGTCATCGCCCTGCAGCAGTGGCCCATCATCAACGCCAGCCTCGAAGGCGACAACATCCGCTATCACCGCCACATCAACATGGGCATCGCCGTCGCGCTCGACTGGGGACTCATCGTTCCGGTCCTCAAGAATGCCGGCGACCTGAATTTCCTCGGTCTGCAGCGCGGCATCACCGATCTCGGCGAGCGCGCCCGCACCAAGAAGCTCAAGCCCGAGGACGTCGAAGGCTCCACTTTCACCGTCACCAACCCCGGCCAGTTCGGTGCCGTCTTCGGACTCCCCATCATCAACCAGCCGAACTCGGCGATCATGGGTGTCGGCGGAATCACCAAGCAGCCCATGGTGATCACCGACAAAGACGGTGCCGACTCGATCGCGATCCGCTCCGTCGTCCACCTGACCCTTGGCTACGATCACCGCCTCATCGACGGTGCTGTAGCCGACCAGTTCATGGACCTGGTGAAAAAGACTCTGCAAACTTGGAGCGAAGAGGTCGGCTAGGGTTAGAGTGGTTTTTCTGCCGACACTAAGACACAGTGGGTGGCCCATCCGTTCGCGCTCTTTGCGAAGGGGTGGGGATCGCGACTACTGACTAACCGCGGGAACTGAAGATTTCTCTTTCGCCCAGGTAGAAGCGTTCAGGCAGTCAACGGTGCCGTCGATAATTTTTGAAACGCCATTCTTGAATCTTTCGGGATCTACGATTTCCCGTTGTGCGACGGCGTCCACGGTTGCCAATGCGCTTTCGAGAAACGACATCGCAGCATCTTTTTTTTCTGCCCCAGACTTCCCGCCGAACAGCCCTTCGATCCCGTTGACCAGCGCCGGAATAAATGCAATCCCTCGCAACAATTGATTTAGAAAGTTCATAGTGTTCTCCTTGTGAAATTGAACTACGAGCAAAGTTCTGCCCTCTCGTTCAAAGTGAACGGGGGTATTTCTTCCTTAAGATTTGCGATGTTGCCCAGCGACGACCTATTTCCGCACAGCGCCCTTCTTGATCGCATTGTCGTGCGCTTGAATCAGCGTTTTGATCTCAGCCTGCCCATCGCGCAGTTCTGCGAGCTGAACCTCAGTCCGTATCCGGCCTTCCGTATTCGTTGCGGCAATCTGCTCCAGACGTACCACCCGCGCCTTCGTCGCTTCGATCTCTGTGTCTTGCCGAGCGGAGTTGCGCGCGTCTTGGATCACATAACCGCTAATAGAAAGCGCAATCGCTCCTACTGCGATCAGGGTCCGAGTGTCGAACTTCACCAGTCGCTGCTCCCGCACCGCCTCGAGCTTTCGGTTCCAGGACGCGTCCAAAGACTCAGCGAGATTCTGTACCTCCGCCAGTTTGCCAAGCACTTCCAGTTGGAAGTCTTTAGCTGTGTACTGCATCACCGGGGCCGCCTTTTCCGCGCTGCCCCGATTCCGAAACTTGCTCACCCCGCACTCTTCATTCATAACGGATAATCCACATGCAGCGCGGCCGCGTATCGTGAATATCGTGGCGGCGAAGAGCTGTCATAGAGTCTCAGAAAGTAATTTTGCGTCCGCGCCAGTCGCGGCAGACTGAACGTTCGGGTGCTGAATCGTCCCAGCAGATTCCGGTCGTTGGAAGCGCCCCATCCATAGTCGTGCGCCCGAACTTCCACCGCGTAAGCGCTATCCAGAGCCCTCCCAACGTCCACTAGCACGGTGGTTGAACTCACCTGTGTAATCTGCGCGGCCGTCAAGTTCGGCAAATACGACGACCCAACCTGCGTCGTCGAAAGCCGCACCAGGTCCCGCACCGGAACCGCTGCCGAACTCAGCCCGTCCTGCATCGCCAGCGGCACAGCCAGATCATTCGCAAACTCGATGGTGTAGAGACCGCGATCATCTGCTGGATCGACGGCATCAACGCTCACCGCCCGCACAATCGCGTTGAAAACGGCGTTCTGTGAAGGCACATTCACCGCCAGCGCATCTCCCGGAAAAATGTCGTCAGCTCCGCCTGGCAGAAAATCGCTCCACGTCTGATAATTGCCAATCCATGCCAGCCCGGCTGCGTCATCAAGAATCGCCAGCGCCGCTTTTTCACAATCCGCCTGAGTCCGCGCACTTGGAACCTTCATGGTCCTTACCGTCCCACGCACTCCGTCGTCAGTTCCGCTTTGCAGAGTCGCGATGCTCTCGCTGTTAGCCACCTCAGCCACTGCGCGGCCGGAGCCGCGATAACTGGCCACGATAAGCGTGTTCAGCGGCGGCACATACTGCGGATAGAAATCCAGCGACGCGGAACTTGCGATAAAACATTGCCCGCCATCCGACAGCGATTCGACCAGCTTCGTCGTGTAGCTTGAATTCGGTAGGGCGCTACGCACCTCGGCCAGGGAAATGTGCGTGACGTAGGTATACGCGATGCTGCACCGCATGCTGGCCGCGTTCACCAGGGCGTAGGTGCAAAATCCAGGCGCGTTCGGAATCACGTCGTCAAACAACACTGTCGCCGGTGCGACCATCGAAGCCGGGTTCGAAGGGTCAATTTCCTGGAGGTCCAGCACAATCCTCACGTCAGCCGGAACCGCCGCCCCTCCCCAACCACTGCCCGCCGGATGCGAAGACGAGTGATAGGTCTCGCCCGACCGGTACACTTCCATCGAATAGATGTAGGTCGTCATGAGATATCGATGCCCTGCGGTTGTTGCCACCGCTGGCCCAGTCACGGATCCGTTGACGAGTGCCTGGATCGTGCTTCCACTCCCGGAAGGCGTAACCCGAAACCCCGCCAGGCATCCCGCCACAGAAATACTTCCGGCGTACAATCCGCCCAGCACTCCGGTTGAAGGTCCTACGAAGCTCACGTCCCCATGTTGCAGTTCCAGCGCCCCGCCCAACTCGATTTGCTCAATGAACTTGACCGAGGTCCGGCCATCGGTTCCCGTTCCCCCGTTTACGGTCAGCGCTTGCGCACCCACAGAAACCGCCGAAAGCGGATCGCTGACCGCCCACGTGGCGGAATCCAACCCCGGCCCCAGATACTCCTCATCAATCAAGGCGCCCCTGCCCTGCTGGAATGGCTTCTGCGACAAGTAGAACCCACGGCTCAGTCCATCTCCCACGAAATAGTCCCGAACGTAAGCCTGAGGCTCATCCAACCCCATGACAGTAACGTCGTTCAACTGCATCTTCGGACAACCCAGCTTCAGTCCCGTCGGTGAGAAGTTTGCGTCGCTCTCGTTCAGCGGATATGTCGCTGCTCCCACCGGAGTCAGTGACAAAGCACCATTCATCGCTCGATAACTGGCTCTCGTTGTCAGCGCGATTTCAGCAGCGTGATACGAGAATGGTCTCTGCGGATTCACCTGGTATGCAGCCAACGCGTCCACGTCCTGCACCGCACTAGTGTCGAACCGTCCCGGCAGCAGATCCTGCGCCAGTTGGCGCAACGCCGAACCCGCGCTCCGCTCCACAAAGGGCGCCCGATTCGGCAGTGCCTTCTGATCGAGCAGAGATTCGTCGCTCTCTGCCACCAAGTGATAGCGATACACTGCCCCGTGCTCGCCAAATCCCAAATGCTCAAACTGCGGCGCTTCTGTCACGTACCCCGTGAACAGCAAGCTCCCGTTGCCCTTTGCCAGAATTACCCGCGCCCCCATCGTAGGAACCCGCAGTCCCGACGGGCCCATCAAAAGGCTGCATCGCAACGCTGACGGCTGGTTGATCTTTCTCTCGACACGCGGTGCGGCCGTACCATCGAGCGCAGCCGTATAATCCACCGCTCCCTGTCCCTGCAAATTGTCAATCGTCAGTTTCATAATGATCTTTGAAAACGAAAATGGTCGATATAAAGCAGTGTTGCAAGATTTGTCGAGCCCCGAGACTCAGTACACCGCCGCCATCGCCGCCGGAATATAACTTCGATAGCACAGCACGCGCTGCCCGTCATTCGTATCGGTGTAAGGCAGCGCCAGAAACGAAGCCCTCAGCGAAATCGCCGACAAGGATTTCTCGATCGCAGCAAACTCCTCGCGGACAAGCTTCCCCGCCGGACTCCGCATACTCCCCGGACTCAGCCGCGGATAGTAGAAGCACACCCGCCCGCCCGATTCCTCTTCCGCCACAAAGAGCGCAGACCACTCCTGGAAGAATGACCCGCCTTCCCGGTCCACAAATGCGACTACCACCTGCGCCGATGCGCCGGCCGGAGGCACTCCCCCGAGAAGCGGCTGCGACAATACCACTGAGGTAGTCGTCACCTGCACCACTCGCCCTACATTGAACGTTACTCGCCGCACATAGTTCGCATCCTGCTTCACTGCCGCCGGACTGCTCACATACGCTGCTGCGATCCCAGATCCCACATACCCAGTCTGTTGTTGATAATCCACGTCCACTGCGATCAGGCAGCCCGCGGAAAACAAGCTCTCCACTCCCGCGCCGAAAACAAGCTCGCTGGCGGTCGATCCTGGCAGCACCGCCGCTCCGGGTGCGGGCGTGCCTCCGGATGGTGCCGGCGACGCACTCCCCGACGCTGGCGCCAACACGTTCATATGCTCCGACCCACCAGCGAGAGCCATTTGCAGTTTGCCCCACTGCCGAAAGCTGAAGTCCACCCTCGCCTCTTGCGGCCCGCGAAATTGCCCAACCGGTAGCGTCCTCGCTCCCGATCGCACAACATCCGTCGGGGTGTCATACCAGCGTTCGAAGTTGTCGACCCATCCCAGGTCCAGCCAAGGTGATGGAGGCAAGTCCAGCGCAAAAGCTCCGCACAGCCCAGGGTCGAAAACCGTCGGTGTTTCGGTGGTCCGGTCCACCGGCGCAAAATACGCTCGCATCTGCCGTGTCACCGGAATCATTGCCGCTCGCAACGGTGAAGTGCTCATGACAACGTAACCTCCGAAAAGAAGAAAACCGTTAGCCGCGTGCGCCGCTCCACCCGTCCATCTGGATGCGGCTCCGCCTCTCCCACCACAGCTTCCTTTTGCCTCTCCGCAAACGCCGGCTGGTTCCAGAAAACCTTTGTTCCCAGATCCACGCTGGGTGCCTGCGCGTAGTTCATCTTCTCCGTGCTAGGCGGCTGGCAGATGGCGAGCAGTTCGCTGTCCAACTGGCCAAGCACGCGCCCGCGGTCCACCATGCTCGCGACTGTGCCAAACGTGTGATAGGAAATCACGCACTGCAAGCTCATGAGCGCTCCACTGCCCCCATGACCCTGCACCACGGCTGCTTCGCCCCATTCGATATGAAAGGCATTTGGCAGCGGCTGCGCCGAAGACGGCGGCAGATTCTCCGCCGCCACCACTGCCGGAACAGTCGCCCCATTGAGTGTGATCGTTCTCGCAGGATTCAGTCCCGCGAGCCTCTGCTGCAGCGCCAAAAAGAAACTGTCTTTCGCAAATTGCATAAGAAGAACCAGCTTTCACCCATCAGCCGTCAGCCCTCAGCAAAAAGCCGCAAGTCGAAGGCACACGTAAAGAACCAACCACCAAACTCCAGCCGCAAAGCGGCGAAAGAATACAGCCCACAGTTCGCCCTGAGCTCGCCGAAGGGGCGTAAGCCGTGGGAAGGCGAAAAATATAGAGAAGTTAAGCCCCAGCGGGGCGCAAGAAAAACGATCCTGAAATTAATAACCGCGTCCGGCTTCTAACTCCAAGCTCGAAGCTCAGAGCTCAAAGCTCAAAGCTAGTGCTCTGCCTCACTCCACCGCCGTCACCACATACAAATACACTGTTCCCGCGAAGTTCTCCGGCACCACCTTCTCGATGTGAAACATATCGCCGCCGTAGTTCAGCCCAAGCGCATTACCAAACAAATCCTCCGCCGTGCCCATACCCAGCGCAGACAATTGATCGACAATCACCGAGGCCGGCAGCGTGAACTCGATCCGCCGCCGTGGTCCAAGATTCCCGGTCACCAACTCCCGCGTCACCACCGGAGAGACAGATATCTCATGGACTCCCGGATCCACCAATCCCAACTGCCCCGCCGCATCGCTAGCCGTCGCAGTTGCCGGTAGCACTAAGCTCACCGTGTCTCCCCCCAACGCCCTCAACAAAGCATCCGCCGCCCGCACCAGGCCCAACCCGCAGATTCCGCCCCCCATAATTCCTCCTCGATCTGGTTATGTGGCGCGGGCGCCCTCGCCCGCGAACGTTGACCATTGCCGCTGCTCTACGAGCCCTTCTGCGCCACATACGGTCCCAAAAGACTGCGCACCGTCTCATCCAGCAGCGTGTCCCCGAAATAGTCCAGCCGCATCCGGTCAATCTTTCCCGACTTCACGTTCAATGCCGGAGTCACCTGCGCGTTCTTCACGATCTGCGCGCACGCCACTTTCACTCCCGCCGGAATCGTCGCCAGGCCCGCGTTGTAAACTACATCCACCTCGTTGAAGAAGAGCCCCAGGGCGTTCACTGGAAATGTCAACTCGCCGCTGTCCGCCCAAATGTCGATCGTCTTCGGATCAATCGCGGTCCACGAACCCGGCAACCCGAACACCAGCGCGAACTCCAGACTGATATCCGGCAAGGGCCACTCGCCCCGCCGTGGAATCCCATACCGCCCCTGCAATGTGATAATCGGCGTCGCCGCCGGCGCTACCGTCACGAGTGGCAGATAGCTGAGCCGCACCGTATTCATATCTGGCGGCATTTTCAGCCGCTCTTCGTACTGGTTCACTCCCAGCGTTACTCGTCGGCAATGTGCGTCGATGATCGCCGACGCCGCCGTTACCCACGATGGGTCCGTCGCCGCATCCAGCCCGTAAGTCAAATACTCAGTAGTGTCCAAATAGTTCATAAGAGAAGTTCTCGGTTCTGGTTAAAGTCCGTGAGGGTGCCCCACCCTTGTCGCGTTTTCTGCGACAGGGTGGGGGTTTTGATTTCCCGAACAGCAGTTCAACTGACCGCTGCCAACCGTTACCGCTGTACTTTCACCTCGTAGTGCGCGAAGTTCGCCCCCTTCACCACCGGAGCTCCAAACTTCACCACCACCTGCTGTTGGCTCAGCGAACTCGGCTGTCCCAGCCGGAACACCCGCGGATTCGGATCGGTCAGCCAGTGATACTCGATCAGGTCCTCGCTCACGATGTACGCCGGCAATACCGCATTCGTCCCGATCACGCCCGTGTATCCCAGCGCCCACTCCGGAATCAGCGGCAACTCGCCCGCCTGCGTCGTCAGAGCTTTCACGCGGAACCCGCCCGTGATCTCCACGGTGTTGAGCACCACGTTGAACTCCGTCTTCATCTCCCGGTCGATCAGATCGAGCAGCACCGGATTGGCATAAATCGCAGTCGGACGCACCTGGAACCCTGAATTCGCCACCATCTGCGCAACCGTGCTCTTCAGCCCGTCCACAATGCTGGCCGTCGTTCCAATCGTGGTCGTGTTCCCACCTGCCTCGATCTGTCCGATGACGCCGAAATACTGCGAGGTCGTCGGAGCGCTCAGCGAAGTGTCGCTGCCGTTCCATAGCGCGACATCGTGAGTGCGCAGCAGTCCGTCCACTGCGTCCGCCAGGTCCTTCGCCTGCAAATAGGCGAACTGGCTCTGCTGTGCCGTGACTTCCAGATCGAACAGGTTGTAGTTGATCTGCGACACCAGCGCCTTCAGCGGTACCGACAGCTCAATCCGCGTCGGTGCCTGCGTGGTGGGAACAATGTTCCGCGGATCCACAAATGCCTGTGCCGCCGTCGGAGCCGCAATCGCCGTCTCCTCAAAGAACCGCGACGGATGCCCGGTTGCCGGCACCTGCTTGATCCGCTGCCCAAACGCCCCCCGCCGCCGCACGATGTCGAAAATTTCCGTCTGGTACCGGTCAATCTCCACCGCAGCCGGCCCCAGATAATCCGCCGCCGCCATCAAATCCACAAAACGTCCAGTCATGTTTTCTCCTTGTTTAGTTTGTCCCGCTGAAAATCAGATTTCTTCTCCAAACCCCAACCCCTGTCATCCTGAGCGAAGTCGAAGGATTCCTATTTGCACCGCCAACAGCAAAACCTGATTGGCTCTTTGTCGCCCAAAACAAAACGGCACGACGAATGTCGTGCCGTCCTTCCCGGGTACCCCACCCCTGTCGCGTCTTGTGCGACAGAACCTGCCCTGAGCGAAGCCGAAGGGGTGGGAGTTTTGAAGTGCTCTTACCCTGACGAAAGCCCAGGCTAGAAGCTGCCTACTCGATCATCCCAGCCCGCGCCAACTCCGCTTTCACCGCAATCCGCTGCTCCACACTCAGACTCTGCAGCGTCTTGTCGAGCACTCCCTTCTCGATCTTCTCGCTCGCGGTGTCGGTGCCGCTTTTGGCCAAAATGGCCGACACCATCGGCGGAAGCGTCTTCCGCACCATGCGTGCGGCCTGCGCTTTCAGATCAGTATTCGACTTCTCCAGCTCGGCCACCCTTTCCTGCAGTTGCCGTGTCGCATCGTTGTCCCCTGGTCAAGTACGAGTGGTCGTCCACTGCTGCGATAATCCTGTCCACTTTCGCGTTCAGCGCATCCTGCTGCGCGTCCACCCGACCCAACACGCGATCCAACGATTCGGCCGCACTCGCCAGCCGCTCCGCCGTCGCCATCAACTGCTGCACCATTTCTTCATTCATCTCTTCTCCTCCTTCGAGAATCCTCTGTGTCCTCAGTGTCCGCTGTGGTTAATCGCGTTTCTTGCTGCCGCCTACGAAGACAACCCAATCCACGTATCCTGGTACGCCGCCTTCGCTTTCCGCAGAATGGCCGCCCCCGTAAACGTCACCTTGACCAGGGTCCAAACCCGCGCCCGCTCCTCCGCCAGCACGACATCGGTCACCTCGAACGACATACCCAACTCGCCGCCACCGGACACGCTCGCCTCGGCCCTCAACGCTGGAGCCTCATCATCGTTAGCTCCTCCACGGATTGCTGCGGTCAGACTCCGAATCCGCTCCACCGCCGCCGCCAGCGATGCTCGCAACTTGGCCCCCTCGGTCCGCAGCCCCGAGAATCCAACTCCCTGTGCGCTCCCGCTGTCCGCCACCCGCCGTCCAGCCTTCGCAACCTCCGCGACGATGTCCGGGAAGTCTTTCGCGTACAGATACCCGCCGACCTCCAGATTCCTTCCCACCACTTCTGCGCTCGTGATTACGCCAACTTTCCGCCGCACGTCGTGCCGGTCAAACGATGGCGCATAGTCCAGCGCCATCCCCATCAACGACGGCAACGCCGCCTCCGCCGCCCCTTTCGTCAGCACAACTCGCCGTCCCCCCTGATCCCGAAGGAGCCCTCTGCGAAGGCGCATCCACCACCGTCAACACTCCCCGAAACGCCGCTCGGTTGGGATGCCCCTCCACCTCCGGCATCGCCACCGCCATACTCTCCATCGCAATCGTCATCGTCTCCACCCGCATCCTTAATGTTTGTCATCCTGAGCGAAGCAGGGCGAGCCGCGAAGCGACTCGCCCTGCGTAGTCGAAGGACCTGATGTTCCCTCAGTGTCCTCGTGGTTAAATGCTCTTCGAGTCAGCTCCCGACTCCGGCAACCCCCGCATCCTCCTCACCTCATTCACCGTCAACACCCCGTTCTGCAGTAGAATCTGCTGGATCTGTACCTCCTCCAGCGGATCCGTCGCATCCACATCCGCAAACACAAACTCCAGATCCGTCCATCCCAGCTTCTTCGCTATCGCATCCCGCGTTAGCGACTCCGCCAGCAACCGCGCCGTCGGAACAATCGCCTGCCGGAATGCCAGGTCATTCAGTTCCTCCGCGGTGGAGCGGTTTACATCCCGCTCCACCCCGAGATAGAACGGAGGAAGGTCGAAAGCATCGGCGACGACTCGCAGCAGGAATTCCTGCCACTGCAGTCGTAAGTCTGCATCGGTGCCTCCACCGAACCTCAGCACCTCCGGTTTGCTTTCGGCCGATAGGATGGGCACCTTCCCCGTGCCCTCAATCTCGTCCTGCCACCACCGGATCAGCCGCTCGTGATGTTCCGGCGTCAGATCCTGCAGCCACAGCGCATACTGCACCACCGAATTCGACGCCAGCCGCGACGCGTATCGGTGTGCCCCCATAAACGCGTTGATGGTTTCAAACGCCACCTCCAGCCGACCCAACCCAAACGGTGTGTGCGTCCGCGGATTCAGCCGGATGTAAATTAGCTCGTCGTCATCCAGCTGGATCTGCGAGTTTGCTCCCGACTGGTTGTTCACCTGCACGTACCGCTGCGATTGCGGCGACCCATCCCACTCCAGATTCATTCGGATCGATGCCCCATCCACCGGCCACAACACCAGCGGCCTTGCTTGTATGGGGACCGCCGCCCTCGGCTGTCCAGCCGGGTGCCCCATTTCTCGCGTTCTTTGCGAGAAAGCCTGCCCTGAGCTTGTCGAAGGGTGGGGATTTTCTGCACTCCGGAGCATCTCCGCCATGTCCCACCCAGGGTTCAACTGCACCTCAATCGCCCCAAACCCGCCCACAATGATGTCTTCCAGCACCTGCTCCGCCAGCGACCGGAACGAATCATCGGGATTCGGCGCGTCAAAGTTGTCCGTCAGCAGCCGCACCCGTGCCGCACCATCTGGAATCGCATCGAGCGCGTAACCCTGTCGTGGCTGGATCCTCCACCGCATCCCCGCGATCCGATCCTTGATGCAGTTAATCGCCCGCCGTGCAATCGGCGTCTCCGAAAACCGCCGCAGGTTGTAAGGAGTCGGCTTCGGCATCGCCTCCGTCAGCGGCCCGTAAGAATTAAAGATGGACGGCAAAGCCGAAGTCCGCCGTTTCTTCTCGATTTGCATTGAGGAGCTCCCCGAAGACACTCCCGCCACCCGGCGCCATGCGCCGCGTACCGCCTCAGTAATTTTCATAATTGGTTTTTCCTACCAGAAATCAAGTGGGGACAGCCGCCTTCGCTGCCCCATCGAGCGAAGCTCGACAATCAAAAATGTGGCGCGGGCGCCCCGCCCGCGCACTCTGTCCCGCACCAACGAAACCAGCTCAACAAAAAAGCCCCGCCGCAGCGGAGCCTCAATGCTCATTGCAAATTCATAAGTTCGAACTCACATTGTCATCCTGAGCGAAGCGAAGGACCTATGCACTCGCTTGCGCGGTCACGCCCGCAACTCCTGCCTCGCTACTTCCGCAATCAGGGGCATCTCGGCCGCGACCGCAATCCGAATCCTCTCCTCCTCCATCATGCTCAGCGCAAACTGAACCGCCTCCGCCCCGCGATCGAGATCGTCATCAATCACCGCCGTCAATCCCGGAGTCGCCCCACTCACCTTCGCCATCACCGGCGCAATCTTCGGATACCGCGCTGCCAGCATCACCGCCGAATCCACGTTCGCCTTCAACGACACGGCGTGGAACAACCTCATCTCATTTCCGACCCGATACCCAAAATCAAACTGAAACGGATCCCCCGCCTTCGTATATGGCTCCACAGGAACAGGAAGCAAAGCTTCGCCACCCCCGCCTGCTCAAAAGCATCCCGCATCGCTCCCAGAATTCGCCCCCGCCCGGCCAGTACCCGCGTCGCCGCAACCTTGCTCTCATCCACAAACATCGCCGCCAGCGTCGCAATCTCTTCTGCAGGGTTCGCCGCCAAAACCTGCATCGGTGCAGATAGCTGGATCACATTCGAAAACTGATCCTCGAGTTTCTTCAACAACGTCGCGCGATCCCTTACTTCGCCGACCTGTTCTCGAATCTCTCGCAGCAGGGCCTCAAGCACATCCATATCCGCCTGCGGATCCAGCCCGCGCACCCGCCGCCAGTCTTTCGCGAAGCGAACATCCGCCAACACGGTGCCATTCGCCCCATCCTCCACCATCAAAACCCCGATATTCACAAACTCCTGCCGCAACGCGTGAGGCACATACCGCAGCAAAAAGAACTCGACTTGTCGCGAATCGATCATTCCTTCGTGAACCTTAGTGTCCTTGGTGGTGAGAGGTCTTTCTCAGCGCTTAAGCCTGCTCCACCCACCCCGGAAACGGCCGCCGCGGCGAGATCCGAAACGCCTCAATCAACTCCCGCACCGTCCCGCGCCGCGCAATCAAAGTCCGCGCCAGCTTCTCCAACTCTTCCCACTCTCCCCCGTACCAATCCGGAGGAATCTCCCCTGCCAACTCCCACACTACATCCTCTTCCATCTTCTCGATCCGCGAAAGCCACGGTTCAAACGACTCCCACCCTCGCACGCTCTCGTACACTTCATTCCGCGCGTACACGCCGCGCAGCGGATAATCCGGAAATGTCCACTCTCCCGCGTTGAAACAATATCCCTGGTCGATAAACGACGCCGTATACTTTCTCTCCCGCAGCTTTCTCCAAAACGCCGCCTGTCGCCCGTTCGCATTCCCCGTCCACTTATCCAAAACCAGCATCCCGGGAAACGTCTCCAGATTTCTTACCCTGTCCAACATCTCCACCGGCAGATAATCCAACACCTGCCCCTCCAGCGGACTCACAACATACCGCGACCCGAATTGTAATCCCGCCTGGCAGGGAATCGTGTTGTGCGCCAGTTGAATACTCAACTCTGGCGTATGCTCCACCAGCCACTCATCCACTTCCACGACTTCCGTCACCGGAACCGGCAGCCCAGCCCGCTCTGCCAACCGCGTCGCCAACATCTCATTCGCCAGTACCCGCAAATGCTGCGGATTGTTCCGAAACTTCACCACATAAAAATTCCCGTCCGCGCAGCGCATCAAGTGCCCCTGCGCCCCGCCTCGCATCCTCCGAATGTGTTGCACTGCTTCTACCAAATTGAAATCCGCAGCCGGAATCCTTCGTGATCCTTAGTGACTTTCGTGGTTTAAGGTTTCCTCTGTGTCCTCAGTGTCCCTGTGGTGAGCGATGTTCCCATCCAAACCACAAAACCCGCCATCTTACCCGAAGCAGAATCCCAAAAGATGTGACGAATGAACATTCCCACAGCCGCCCTTGCCTTAACTCACTGAGTACCGAGTACTGTCCTCCTAACCCACCGAAAGACTCCCCACTTCCACCGGTTTTCTACGCCCCACCCGCCCCGCATCCTCTCGTCGCACCGCCAGCGCAATCGCCATCGCCATCACGCAATCGTCATGTGCCCCCTCCGCTGCCGCCCCGTGCCCATCCGCGTGTCTCACAAATGTCTTCAGCTCACCGAGCAGCCTCGGACTCCGAAACAAGTCCGGCTGCTCGATCAGCGCCGCCGCCAGGTTCTCAATCATTGCCGGACGCGTCACCACCGACGTCAACCACCCCGCCTGTCCGCCCTGCTCAAACAGATTTTCGTACTGCAGATGCTTCAAGTGCGCCAACACTCCGTATCCATGATTGTTCCGCTCCACCGCTACCAGCGCATTCCCATACAGATGCCCCAGCTTCGCTACCCGCCGCGCCAGTTCATACGGAGGAAAGTGCCCATGCAACTCCGCACAATGCAATCCTGTCTTCCGGTCGACCACCTGCGCGCATGCGTAATCTCCGTCTGATCCGCCGCCGGCCGCATCCACTCCTATGATGTACTGCCGATTTTCCCGCTGATTCGGAGGCAGCCATATCATCAGCCGCCCATTGTCCTGCGATTCCGCCGCCGGCCCCCCATGCGCCGCAGCCTTCGCAATTGCTTCCATATCAAACACGCACTCCCCCGACGCCAGGAAGCACGACAGCGGATCCTCCGCATACTCCTGCTTCGCCATTCCCCGCATCACCTGCCAGTGCGTCCGCCGCCACGCCATCTGCTCCTCGCTGAGCCCATGCCGCGCGATCAGGTCCTTCTCTTCCTCCGTCGGCGCAAGCACCTTCCCCTGCACCACCTCTTCCTTATAAGTCGGCTCATACCACCAGGGAAAAAAGTGCTGCGTGTACCCAGTCTCCGGAGCCTTCTGCCATTCGTCGTAAAAGATTCCCGCCGCCCCATTCGCCGTAGACTCCAGCACAATCTCTCCCTCCGGAACCACTGCCGCCCGCAGCGACGCCAGCGTTTCCTCCCCTCCGCGGGGCCAGCGGGAGACCTCCGAGCAATGCAAGTTGTGGATGGTCATCCCCCGCCCCGCGTTGTCATCCGCCGTCTCTACCCTGTACTCGCTCTCGAGTTTCGGGAAGACGATCTGCCGGATGTTGGAGCGCGATTTCACCAGCGCTCCCCGGTGCACCCGCGCGTTGGGCAGTTTTTCCCAGAAGCGGTGCACGATGTTAAAGATTGCCTCGGCCGATTCATCGCTGTGCGCCACCTGCACCGTCACCGTCCCCGGCCGGGTGATCGTCTGAATAAAAAATCGCGCAGCAATATAAGTCGTAATCCCCACTTGCCGCGCCTTCAGCACAATGTTGCGCTTGCTGCACCGCCGCGAATACTCCTGCTGCGCCCGGTTCAGCTTCAGATAGCGTATCCCGCCCTGCTTAATGCGGATCTTCAGCATCTTCCGAATGAGCAGATCCCGCACCGTCAACTCCGGCCGCTCGCCCGATGGCTTGTCCAGAGACGCCCCGAATTGTTCCACCAGCTGAAGATCAGTCCACACCAGATTCCCTCCGCGTCCCCTGTGCCCTCTGTGGTTAAGATCCCGGGGTGCCCCACCCTTGTCTCGCAGTTCTTTGGCGAGACAGGGTGGGGGATTTCGACTTTCTTTCCCCGAACTCACGCTCCCCGCGCGTTACTTCAAAACTCCCGCCGTTCCCCACCTCGCCGCTTTCCCATGCTCATGAATCTCCAACCCCGCAGTAGCCCGATCCAACTCCGCATTCCCAGTCTTCGCAGTGAGCGTAGCGTTGTACGAAGCCACGAACTCACTCGCGGTCAAAGGAAGCTGTGGGTGGCCCATCCTGGCCGCGCTTTTTGCAGCTAGAGCCTGCCCTGAGCGAGTAGCCCGAGCCGAAGGGGTGGGAGCCTCACCCTTCCCACTCACCAGCGGCACAATCGCCGCCAGCGACTGCACCTCCGACAGTACGATCCCCACCACCGCCGTGATCTTCGCCTGAGTCGCCGCATCCTGAATATGCAGCGCTGGCAAAAGTCCTTGCAGGTGCCCCTGTACCGATCCAATGGCGGTCTGAATCTGGTTCAATATCCCCGGCTTCGCACTCTCATCCGCTTTCTGATAAGCCGCGACCAGCGCCTGGATCAATTGCAGATCCGCCTCCGCCTGCGCACCCGCGCTCTGAATCGTCTTCAGATCCCCAGCGGAAACGCTCTTTCCCTGCAGCGCCGCCACCAGCGCCACAATATTCGTCGCCGCCGGAATCAACACGGCCACAACCTGCTCAGCCTGTCCAATCCAATCCGTCGAGCACCCCGCCAACGTAATGGTCATGCACAGAACGAGCACCATGCCCACTCGTCCAAAACGACTGCTGCTTTTCATCATTGCCTCCCTAAGTTTTTCGAAACTTTCAATCTTCAAACTCACTGCACCGTCGCTGTCAGCCTCGGAGGGGCGAAATAATTTAGCCCAGCGCTTCAGCGCTGGGCCTCAGTCAATCCGTCAAACAAGTCCCGGAGGACGGCACACTGCCCGCCCTCCGCTCACCTCAAAAACACAATCACTGCGACAGCACCACCGGCTTGATCCCCACCGCAACGCTGTGTCCCGCAATCGCTGCCGGCGTACTCGCCGTCGTCATATCCTGATAGTGCCCCCACTGCGTACCCACCGTCTGGTTCGCAGTGGTGCACGTTCCTCCCGAGCAACTCTGCGACGTATCCCAGATCATCCCGTAGGGCACTCCGTTCCGCCGGATGGCGCATTGCCACACCGTACCGCTCTCTGAGCACGGTGAAGTCAGCACCGCCCCCATCAGCCAGTTGTAAGTCTGCGTGTACGCGGCCAGCACTTGCGCCTTGGCCGCACCCGTGAAGGTCTGTCCAATCGAGTCCCATGTGTACAGGGCCGAACCGGTGACACCCTGGGACCACAGCGACAGGTACATCCTCGGCCAGAGCGACGAGGCCATGTCGGGATCTGCGTGCGAGCCGGTGAATCCTGCCTCGGCATAACTCACCTCACCATCCCACAAAGGCTTGGCCATCTCGGCGGGCTGCAGAACTCCGTGAATGTTCGCAACGTACAGGCCCAGTGCGTCTTCCCACGATTTTCCAGCATAGTTACCGGGCTTCATGTGATAGTTCACAACGTCAATGGCGGCCGCCGTGGCGTTAGCCGGATTCGGGCAGGGCAGTTGCCAAGATGGCGTGTAGGTCGAGTTCCCGGTGTTGTTGCAGTACAGTTGATTCTGTGCGTGAGTTTGATTCTTCGGACTGTCCGCATGCCCAGCCGACATGACGATCTTCGCCGTGGAATCAATCGGGATTGCGGTGCATGGTGTCGTAGTTCCGTCGCCGCTCTGGTGAATGACGTTGTTACCGCCTTGACTTCCCAGGATGATGCAGCGCGCGTCCTCGGTCAGCCGGGCCAACTGCGCAAACGTTGCGTACCAGTAAAACTGCGCATCGGGCTCGTTCCAGATTTCCCAGTAGCGAATGTGCGCATGATTGCTCAGGTACGTAGGATTCGAGTCTTGCCCGTTCGCGTGCTGCGCAATCTTGGTGATCCACGCCTTCCAGATCGCGTTGGTCCCGCTGCCGTCCGCGTTCAGGTCGGTCGGCGCGTAGCACTCGCCATTCCCACCGCCCACCGCCCCTGTGGGGTAGTGACAAGTTGTAGAGTCGCTCGAGCCCGAGCTCGCCCACGGCGGAGTTCTGGCCAACGTGTAGAGGACTTCCGCCGTTCCGTTGGTATACGCCGTGGCCAGCATCGTGTCGAGGTTGGTGAAGGTGAAGGTGTTTGCGGCAGTCTCGATCGAAGGCCATTGCATCGGAGGCGAATCCCAAAGCCGCTGCATCCCGAAACTGACTGTCGGGAAGGTTGACCCGTTGCCGGTCCCGGTCTCAGTGAAGCCGAACAGCGTCAACGGCAGCGTGGATGCCAGACTGTCGGGATAAGGGTTAGAACCGCAAGCGCTGCCACAGACATAGATGTTGGCCGTTTGCGCCGCATCGATCGCGGCGGTCGCAATCCCGAGATCCGCACCGTCAGAAGCGTCATTGGTCTGGCCGGCGGCGAACAAACTGGTCTTGTTATTGCAGGCCGCATCCCCTGCGTGGCACAGCCGGTACTGGTGCCAATCGCTTACCGCGATCGGGAACGAAGAAGTGCTCATCGCCGCCAAAATTCCGGCACAGTTTCCCGTCGTTGGATCATTGCCCGAACAGTACGCGGTCGGAGTCCCGTACAGGGTGGTCGGCGTGGAAGCCGTGTGGGACGCACTATACTCGGTGTAGCACGCCGTAATCCCACCCGCTCCCGCACCGTGCCCTGGACAAGCGACCAGGGAATCTCGCCCCGGCATGAGCACGTTGTTGTAGATTTCCGAAGTCGCGTCAAAAGTCTTCGTCTGCGTGCGCGTCCCTTCTCCGAAGGTAGAATTCATCCCGCCGTTTACGAAGATGCTGTTGGCGATAGAGATGTTTCGAGACAGGCCGAATGGTGTGCTGCCACCGTTCACCGAGTTGAATGGGTTGTTGCTAGATGCGGAATCGTCAATCACCGCGATATGAGACAGGGAAATGTAGTTAGGCCATCCCGGGCCATTGGCGAAGGTACATCCGGTCGTGGTCGCATTCGCCGTGCCGGGATTGCTGTAAACCACCGTCAACCCGTTCGGGTTCGTCCCATCCAGCGCGGGAGGCCCGAGTGTAGTGCTCACCTGGGGAATGACCGTCGTGTTGAAAGAAGTGTCCGCGCAGTTGTAGACCGTAACTGGGTCTCCAACATTCATGGCACTGACGCTTTGACCGGCGGCCGCGGTCAGCGTCAGCGTGGTAGTCATGCCGGCTGCATCCCGCGTTGCGGTAGCGCTCCAAGTTGTCCCCGGAGACGACGCTCCAACCCGGATCCCGTATTGCGGCGCCGAACCGGAGCATCCCGGCCCATTGATGCTGATGTTGTAGATCAGGTCGTTACTGACCGAGATCAGCTTCGTCCCCAAATCCACCCCACCGCCGTTGCCCACTCCCGTTGAACGGTCTCCGAGACTCGGCCCGTTGCAGGCGTTTCTCCCGATGTTATTGGTGACGGTCACATTGTCGAGCGTCGTCCAGTAGTTCGTTCCGGCTGCGCCGCCAGAGGTCTGAGCGGTCTTGAAGCTGAAGTTCGTGCCGTTCTGCGCTCCCGTCTGGTCCACGTTCTCGAAGATGTTCCCGTCCAACAGGACGCGCTGGCCAATCTTGTATTCATGGGCATTCTTGCGAACGTATCCGTTCACTCCGCCGTTGGGCTTGAATCCGGCCTGCGCCGCCAGCATCCATGAATAGGGATAGGTATAGCGATTCGCGCGGTCCTCCATGTCCTGGCAAGTTACAAACTCACTGATCGGAATTGCCACGGCCCAGCCGCCACACAGGCTTCCGACCGAGGTTCCTTCAATCCAGTTGTGAACTATCTTGATCTGCCGGGCCAGCATGAGCGAGATCCCGTGACCTTCTGCACCAGGCCGGATGGCACGGTCCATGTAGTTGTAGGCCAGAGAGCAATTGATGCACCCATTGAGCGCCGCGATGTTCGGAAGCGAGTTCGTTCCCGTCGGACCTGCCGTCGCCGCGCCTCCGCTCACTGGCGCATCCGTCCAGTCGCCGTGCATGTAACTGTAGGCCACGTGAATATGCGTAGGCACCTGACTGGTCATAGTTTCGCTGGCCAGCCCGATCGCAAGAGGTGCAAGCGTGCTCGCGAGTCCCGCTTGTGGCCGTAGTTCGGCGCCAATAATTGCGTAATGATGCGGCCCGACGTTGTTCACGTCCCATGTTGCCGTCGAAAGTGCGTTCTTGTTTACACCTGTATTCTCGACGGCAAACATCGACGCGGCATCGTTGTATGCGGACGTGTTCGCGGCTGTCCCGTTGGCTAAGGTGAACGCACCCGAAACTGGGGTAACCGTCGTCCCGAGTTGATAGCTCATGCTCGAGCCGTTGCATCCCAGGTTACGGATACCTGGCTGCGACGATGCCGAAAGGTTGTCCTGAATGCCGTGCGAACACACCGTCTGTCCCACCGGAAGCGGCGCGCTGCTTTGAAGAACAATGAAGTTGCTCGAGGTGTCGCCCGCAGTTTGCGGCAACGAGATTCCATTCGCGCCACTGTAGGTCGTTCCTGCGGGAATCGAGATCAGCGTCCCGGATCCATTCGCCGCGCGGCAAGCCTCCGCATCGTTAATCGCCTGCTGCAAACTCGACTGGCTGCCGGCAGTATAGGGCCCGTAGTTCGCTGCTCCACAACTCCACGATCCGCCCGTGCTCGATGCGGGGAAAGCAATCGTGTTGCTCGTGGTGCCAATCCACTCGTTGTTGTCGACCCAGTTCAATGGAAGTTGCACCGCCCCCTGCAATCGCTGGCCCCCCATATAGGTGGTTCCCGTTCCTCCGCCCGTTCCATATCTCTGCGAGAGGTATGCGCTCGCTCCCACATCCCAGGTGCCCAACGTCAACCGGTTCGTCCCATTCATATCCACCGGGTACGGCGTCACCACACCCCGCCCCACGCCGGGCGAATTCGCGCCGGCCACCGCCAGGTTTACCCCGGCACCTGTGGGATTCTGAATGTACCGCGTCGTTCCGCTGAAACCACTTCCGGAAGTCACCGCACTGGCGAGCGCCGTGTTCGTAAGCCACTCTCCACCATTCGACGTCACCGCATCCAGCAGGTATCCCAATTCCTCGTTGCTGATGTCCGGCGTCGGCGGTACGTCCCCGCGTGAGTTGTAGTGCGTGAAGATCCCATAAGGCGCGCCCCACGCCGCCGCTCGAAACACTAAGCTCGCCGCCAGTTGATTGATTTGTGCTTGCGTCATCCCGTGAATCTGAATGGCGCCCAGGCTCGTCAGGTTCTGAACATTCACCCCGTTCGAGTACAGCGAATTCGCAGTCCCGCTGGCATTGTCCTGCCCCTTCATCGACAGGCTGCCCCGTGCCGCCGTGTATCCCGCGGCGATCGCGTCCGCCTCAGTGGTCGCATCCTCAATGCCGTCCGGATACACCAGGAACGTCTCGGTGAGCCCAGCAACCTCGGACTGAATCTCACTCTTCGACGACAACATCTCGTCCGGCTCCAGTTTCGCCTGGTCGTATAGCAGCACCAGCGCCGACGTCTTGATGTCTTGATTGGAAACATTCAGCAGGTTGACGCTGTGGGTGTTCGGTCTTACCAGGGGCCCGCTGGTGTCGTAGCTCACCGAATAATTCGGGAACGTGCTCAAGTAAGTCTCCAGCTCCGCCATCGTGTTGGATTGAGCACTGGCCAGGTTAATGCTGAGGTTATCCCCCAAGGCTCCCGTCACATTCGTGCTCAGGACGCCTCCCGAAATCGACAGCGTGGCCGCACTCCCGCTTCCCGTGTACTGAAGGTCAAGCGCTGGAGCATTCGGATACGGCGGCACATTCTGCGGATTCGCATTCGTGGTGTAGTACTGGTGCGACCACGAGTGCGAGTCGATTTCGTTGCCTGCCGCATACCAGGTTCTCACGCTCTCCCAGTCCACCGCGTACGATGGAACCACCGCCGCATTGAAATTTAGTCCGCGCGAACTGAATGTCGTCATCAAGCTGTTGACATAGTCTTCCGTCCCCGCCGCCGATCCCACATCGTCCACCGTGAACGAAAACCGCGCCGGATACGTCCTGAAATTAACCGCCACCGGAGCAGTGAAAGATGAGATGTTGCCGCTCCCCGCGATTCCGCCCACCACATCACTCGTCGGAAACTGCGCGACATTGTTCCCATAGAAGTGAGAATAGGCGTATGTGACGTGGTTCGCGCCAGTCGTGTTATCTTTCAGACCCGTATCCCGGTTGGCGTATCCCCGGCAGTTCGTCACCGTGATGGCTGTCGCTGTGCCATCAAAGCGAAATCCATCGTAGTTGAGATGTGCGTCATCATTCAGAAACTGAATGTCCGTCGGGTTGGTTGCGTTCACATAGAATCCCAGCGGCGTCGTTCCGAATGGGACCATCCCATCCGCTTCCATGTTCGCAAAAACCAGATGGTCCGAAGCGCCGCTGATCCCGACCCCGATATAGTCGAACGTCTGGACCTTGATGTGCTGAAACGTCAGCCAGCTCTTGCCGGCAATCGGAATCATCGACAGCCCCGCCGCCTGGCCCACCACCGGAACAATCGAACCATCCGAGGCATAAGTCGTCGTGGGAAATGTCCCCGATGGCGAGTAAACATAAAGAGAAGACCCCGACAGGCACCAGTCATACTTGCTCGTAATTGCACTCGGGCATCCGCTGCCGTAGGGACGCTTGCGGCCATATAGGTTTCCGAACTGCACCATGTTCACCGTGAACGATGCGATCGTCGTCGGGATCGTCGCCTTCCATGTGCTCCCCGATATGTACGTCCACGATGCGCTGACGAAAGGGATCGGAGCGGCCGCCGTTATGACCGGGGCCGCCCCAGTTCCATACGCGTCAAACGAGATTGGGCTGCCGCTGATTCCCGAAGAGGACGGAATCAGTTGCTCGTTCCATCGGTCGCCACGCTTCAGATAAATCACATCGCCCGGCGAGAACGTTCCGCCGTTCACGTGAACTCCCAACGTCTGCCACGGCGTCGATGCAGACGTTCCGTTATTCGCATCGCTGCCACCGCTCGAACTCACGTAATAATTCGTCGCGCTCGCGCCCACGCAGCACGCGAGAACAAACAAGACAACTCGTCTCATTGGAATCCTTCCGAGAAAAGCAAAGCCCCGGCTCGAAGCCAGGGCTTGGTTACGCTTGCGCCGGCGTCCTCGCCGGCTAGCACCATTGGTCCTTAATTCACCTTGGTAGGGACTTTGACTTCCCCCGCGTCCTCTGTGGTGAGATTGGCTTTTCGTCTAATGCAGCCAGAACATCGGCATATACGACGCCTGCGGACCATTCGCTGCCGGAGGCGTAATGCTCGCCGGAAGAATCCCTCCCGACCTCGGCGTGATCGAGAATCCGAGACTTCCCTGTGCCCCCGAACTCCCGCTCTCTGCCTTGTAGAACACCGGTGCATTGCCCGCCGCTCCATAGAGCGTCGGAGGCGTCGCCGTCGTATTGCTGCTGTAGTACGCCAGGTAATACGCGCCCGGTAGCAGCAGCGTAGATCCTTGTACCCACGATTGCGTCGCAGGCCCGGTCGCCGGCGCAAACCCACTGCCATGCAACGACCCCGCACTCAAATTCAGCAGCAGCGTTCCCGAACTGCTGAAGACCCCTAAGTCGTAGTTGTACGTGCTGGCATTGTCCGCATTCGCTCCGACGTAATAGCTGATCTGCGACGTCTGCACCGCCACCGGCAAGGTGAATCCCCACATCAGACACTTGTTGGCTGTCGATGACGGGTACGCCCCGCTATAGCTCGCCGAGATCGCCGTCATCCAACTCGCCGAAACCCCGAAATCGTCGCGTCCACGTAAGCCGTCGTTGCCACTTTTGTGGAATTATCGTGTGCGCCCTGCGTCGTCGCCGTTGTGCCATTCGGCAACGCTGACGCTGCGCTCAGACTCCCCGCCGATCCGCTCGTGTTTGCCCCATTATTCGGAATATCGCCGCTCACCAGCGTCGGCAGTTGCGCATGGGGCAGCATTCCCGTCACGATTTCGTTCGCGCTCACCGTAACATTCCCCGTCAGTGCATGCCCATTCACCGTCGTCGTGCTCGGAACGTATCCAGACAGCGCCGTCGCCACCATTGCCGCCGTCTGCACCTGGCTTGGAGTTCCCGCATTCGCCGAAACGTAAAAGTTGCCGTCGTTGGAGATACCCATGGAGCTTGTTCCAGCCGCTGCCGCCCCCATCGCCTGAGATGGAATCGGACTATTCGCCATCCACGGCCCCGTCAGGATCAGCTGTCCGCCGACCGTCACATTCCCGCTGAACGTTCCCGACGTCGCCGCCACCCCCCCGCTTCCTGCATAGTTCAGAACCGTCCCGTTGTCCGTGAGCGCGCTGTCTCCGCTTACCGCCGCCCCGCTCGTGGAGTACATCGCCACCTGCGATGCCGCGCCACTGTTCACCGTCCCCGACCCTCCTCCGCCTCCTCCACTCCCGCAATCCGATCCCGTCCCCGTCACCACTCCCGTCGAACTCACATGCAAGCACTGCGTTGCTCCAGTAATTCCCGCGAACGTAACGCCTGTGTTAAACGTCACTGGAGTTCTAAAGGTTGCGCCGGCCGACAAGATGCTGAATTTCGCATTGGCCGCGTTCGTCCCCGGATCGTTCACATAGAAGTTGTGTCCACCCGGAGCGCCATACGTCTGGTCCTGCGTGCCCACGCTCCCCGTCGTGTCGGTTCCGATGAAACTGTCTGCCGCCGTTCCGGTGCGAACGTATCCAGGTGTTGCCACCGTCTGCTGCGGAGACCCATCCATCGTTGTAATGATCTGGCGCGGAGCTGAACCTACACCGGGACCTGGCTCAAACGTCAGGCTGCCCGTCACTCCCGAGGCTAGACCGCCGCTGGCCGCTCCGATCTGCACCAGTTGCGCCCCGACCTTCGGATTGCCATTACCCATCGAATCCCCTGCGTAGCACACAATCCACGTCGGCGAGTAGTAGTACGGGGCCCCTCCGGCTACCGTACATCGCTTGGCGAACACCTGCGGAAGATACGAACTGGGAATAAATTCGCCCGTCTGTGCCGCCTGATCGATATACAGTGTCGCTCCCCTTCCCAGGACGAACGACCCCGGCCAGAACCAATACGACGGTACCCACGAAGCATTGCTGACCGTATAAGCACTTGTCCCACTCTGCGTGTCCGTGTAAGTGCAAATGCCGGCAGTGTTGCAAGCAGCCGCCACATTCGTCGCTACCGAAAATGCATTGCCCGTGTACGGAGCCGAGGACGGGCTGTTCCCTAGCGTCACCAGGATGTCCCACGTTCTCGTTCCCGCCCCGGCCAAGTCCATGTTCGGCCAATACAGCGGAATGCTGGTGCCGCTCGTCGCCGGCTGTGCCGTGCCAATCGCCAACAAAGGCGAAGTTCCTTTGTTGGTATCGTGAGCGACAATGTAATAGTTGCGCTGCGAGCCCGCTCCACCGCCGCTGGCGAACGACGGGAACGCACCCCCGATGGGCGCGTTGCCCTGAATCGACAAACTGCTCCCTGTGTTCGAGATATACCCTGCCTCCGCCGCGTACGCTCCTGCTGCGTACGCCGGATTCGTACACGATCCCGTCTCGTAGTAAACGTTGTCGATCTCCCACGGATTCATGCCATTCCCGTAGTAGATCGAGTATTGGCTCGTCCCCTGAATCACGCTGTCCGTGACATGCATCGTGTTCCCCGCAACATTGCGGATGCCGTTGCCTCCGCATTGCATCGAGGCTTCCAGGTGATGGATGTACGGAACCGCGGCCGCTCCCTGATCGCCCCGGATGTACACCATGTTGCCTACAAAATTCGCGTTAGCCCGCAGCATCGCGCCACCGCCCAGGTTCGTCATGCCGTCGATCACGAAATCTTGATCGTTGTCCACCACTACACCCTGATGAAACCGCGCACTCGCCACCGCCCCGCCCTGAAACTTAATGTCGACCAGTTTCAGCCCGTCCGTTTCATCTTCGATCGCCGCGTTCTCGATCGCCACCCATCCGAATCCGCTCGACGTTGCGAACGTCGTCGATCCCAGCGAGTACTGGAACTGTGTCGACGTCAGCCCCGATGCCAGCACCTGCACTCTGGCTTCTTGCGTCTGCGCCGGAGTTGAGTAATAGAAGATCACCCAGTCCCCGGCCACAAGATTGTGGTTGCTCGCGGTTGTGACCGTATACAGCCCCGACGCCGCCGACACCGACGATATCTGCGCCCCATCCACATTGAGCGCAGGCTGAAACGTTAATCCCGCAACCGTGTTATGCCCCGCCGTCGCCGACGCGTAGTTGCCCACCATCAGGCAGATTGACCGCGTAAAGCACTGCCAGAGCGCCCCATATCCATTCAGCAGAGATTTTCCCGGATTCAGATACACCGGCCAGTAGATGTTGTAGTTGGCGGTATTCGAGTTGGCTGGCACTTCCTGAATCACCGCAAACTGCGTATGCGCGGGAGTATTGTCTGCGACGTTGATCGCCTCCTGGTTCCCGCCGCTGGCCGATCCTACCGTGAATCCCGCCGCATGACTGTTGCCCGGTGTGAACACAATCGTTCCTGCCGAGGCTCCCGACGTGCAACTGCCTCCCGTGACCGCCACCGCCTCTGCCGTTCCTGTGCCCGAAATGTAAATGCCGTAAGGCCCGTTCGCGTTATGCGAAGTGTCAATCCCCGCTGGGCACGGTGTCAGCGTAATCGTCGCCTGCGTCCCCGCTACCAATCCGCCCGCGGTGCAGCCCCCCGTGCAACTCTCCGTCATCCCCGCTTGCGGCCAGTTATAACTCGAAACCACATACGGAATGCCCGCCAGATTGTTCGTCGAGAACTGTGTTCCCACCGCCTGTGTGATGTTCTGGCTGACGCCGCTCGTGGGATTGGTCGAAACGTTTCCCGATCCTCCTCCGCTTCCACAAGCCCCCCAGGTTCCGTTGCCCAGCAGACAGGTTCCAGCGTTCGCAGTTCCCGCCCCCAACTCGTTTGCCGGGACCACTCCAAAAATCAAATCAGCTTTGGAACTTAGTCCCAGGTCCACGTACTGCTTGGGGGAAGCTTGTAACGGCGCCGAAGGATTCCCCGGCAGATTCAGCGGCCCCGTCAGGGTGCCTCCCGCCGTCGGCAAATAACTTCCTGCCCCGACATTGGAAATCGATTGGTCCACATAGCCCTTGTTCGCGACCTGCCCTGTACTCGTTGGCGCGGGAACACTCGGTGCGCTGGCAAACACTTTCGCGCCGCTGATCGTCTCCGTGCCTCCCAAATGCACCACCGCGCTGTCGTTCGCTTTTGTTGACAGCACGGAATTCACATACTGCATCGACACCGCTTGCCCCGCCACACCCGACCCCGGCGTCGTCCGCACCGCCGCTAGGTTCGCCGGGGATGTCGTCGGTACCACCCAACTTTCCGTTCTTACCTGCCCCGATCCAATCTGGTAGACGACGGTGTAATACACTCCCGCCGGATTCGCTCCCGCGTTCGGCACGAGTGCAACGCTGAGCCCACCGTTGGCTCCCAGCGGCACGCTCTTCGCGCCGCCCGCCACCGCCGTCCCGCTCGCCGTCACAAACGCCGGCCACGTGATGATCAGATTCCCCTGTGCCGTGGTTCCATCCGCCAGGTACACCGTGTCTGCCACGGTTGTCGTGGCCGGACCATTGTCTGGACCAGGTGCTCCGGAAGCCGAAAGACGGAAGCCGAATACCAGAATCACTGCCAGCAGCCAATAAAAAAACCGCCCGGTAGGGCGGCAACCCGCGTCAAACATCGTCTCCTCCATCAAACCCCTGTGTAGAGCGGACACTCTTGTCCGCCGATCTTCCTTACGCTCATCACCACTGCTCCAAGGAACCAGGCAGCCCACTCAAATCTCGTCTCCCAACCCCTTCATCATTCTGTCATCCCGACCGAAGCCGGAGCGTTAGCGACGCCGCAGTCCTGTCATCCCGACCGGAGCCGGAGCGCTAGCGACGGCGTAGTGGAGGGACCTGCTGTTCCCCCCGGACGCCCCCTACTCCCCCCGCCCATCCAGAAACGCCCGCACACTCTCCACATACACCTCGGCAAAATCCGCCACCGGACGCTTGTCCTCGATCAACTCCCTCGCGTCGTCCACGCTCATCTCCTTGCGAGCGCACAAAACCGCCAACGCCATCATCGGCGCCCGGTGTACTCCCGCCGCGCAATGGATGAACACCTTCGTATCCATTCCTGCCAGTGCCTCCAGCGCAAAATCCACACCGCGCTGGAAAAGATCCGCCGGCTTCGCCAAAAAATCATCATCTGTCGGATTCCACAGCACCTTGATGCCGTGCTCCTCCGGTCCCAACTGGTTGTCATTGAACTCGATCTGCATGTCGATGATGTGCGTAATCCCCTCCTGCGCCACCTTCGCCATATTCGACGCGTTCCAAATCCCGCCCCCGACCGCGATCCGCTTGTCCTCGTCCAACCAGGTAATATCCATCGTCCTATAAGACCGTACCGCTTTCGTCCGGGTGCCCCGCCCTTGTCGCGTCTTCTGCGACAGAGCCTGCCCTGAGCGGCGCGAAGGGGTGGGGGTGTTGATCTTCTGAGTCGGAGTGGAGGTGTTGACCTTCCTCTTCATCCCCACCCAAACTGCCACCGCAGGTTCTCGTCGCACCAACTCCGCCTCATTCTACGGCATAGCCGCATCCAAAATTTCCAACATCTAAAAACCCGGGTGCCCCGTTTCTCGCGTCCTTTGCGAGAAAGCCTGCCCTGAGCGGAGCCGAAGGGCGGGGACTTTCTTATTCATCTCCTGAAACTCACACCAGTACTGACTCCTTGTTCTCGCACCCAGGTGCCCCATTTCTCGCGTTCTTTGCGAGAAGTGGGGACTTTCTATCGCTCCCCGCGCTCACACCAACACCGACTCCTTGTTCTCGTTGCAGCCCTCCGCCTCCGAACCAGACTTCTTCTCCTCAACCTCGTCCTCCGGCTTCGCAGCCGGCTTTTCCGGGGAGGTCGCACTCTTCGGCAAATCCTCCTCATCCCTCATGACCGGTTCCAGCGGAAGGTCCAGCCTGCGCAACAAAGTCGCCGCCAGGCTCTCTTCCTCAGTCGTGGAAAAGCTCCCGTCCGTTGCCTTCGGAAAGATCTGCGCCATCTCCAACAAAAACTTCGCGGGAGCCAATTGCCCCGCCATCGCCTGCTCCATCACCGCCTTCGTAATTCTCTTGGCTCCGGATTCCACGATCCTGGCGATGTCGTTATGCACTGCTACCGGATTCCGCTCCCTCTTGCTCCGCAGACAACTCTTTGTCTTCGCCGCCTTCTTCTTCGTCGCTTTGCCTTTCGTCTTTTTTCTTATCATTGCCTCGTACTCAGCTTCCCTTGGATTTGTGTTTGCCCAAAACACAGAGGGCGCGCCCGAAAGGCGCGCCCTCTGTCAGAGTTTCTCTTTTTTCTTACTCTCTATATCCAGAATAGCAAATTGCTAAGGGTAAACCGGAAAATTTTCAAACTTTATATTTCCCATCCTCACAATCACTTGCGCGGTTCGAACCACTTTTACCCCCTTGACAAGATTTTTTTCTCAATCAAGCGAGGACGTCAGAGGCCAATGACTGGAGCGGCCCGATGCCAAAAAAAGGAAAAGCGCGTCCTGAGAACGCGCTTTCCGCGAGAGATTTCTTTTTTCTCACCCTCTATATCTAGAATAGCAAATTGCTAAGGGTGAACCGGAAAATTTTCAAACTTTATATTTCCCATCCTCACAGTCACTTGCAGCGATTCAGTCGTCCTCACCCCCTTGACAAGAATTTCCTCGCGTCGAGCCCAGCCGTTCCATCAGCCCTACATCGAGCAGAATCTCGATTAGCAAATCCAACACCACCGGGACGTATGTCCGCACCGTCCTCTCCGTACAGCCCAATAGTCTTCCGGTGGCCTCCTGATCGTGCTCCTGCAGAATGTGTCGCGCAATCAATTGCCGCGAAAATTCATCCAGCCGGTCCAGGCACCTCTCCATGTCGTGCACGAAGATGACTCGATCCTCAAACGTCACCACCGTGTACGATGTCACCTTCGCCCGAAAGAATTCGCGCCCCAGCAACGACGGCAGCCGCCCCGTTTCGATCGAGTACCGCATGTAGCGCCGCAACATCGCCACTGCCCGTCCCCGATAAGTTCGCCGCTCCCGTTCGCGATCCTCCGCCGCTGCTTGCCTCGCATGCCATGTCTGCGGCTCGATCTCCCGCGACTCCACTGCCGTCGCCGGAAACTGGTGAGCCGGAAGCTCAGTCAGCAAATCCTGCGGCCGATCGGCCAACCGATCTGCCAAGGATGACCGTCGCAAGAGCAAGTCCGCCCTCGCCTCACCCCCTGGCCTCTCCGCCTCCGCCGCGATCTCAATCACGCCCCTCACGCCACACCTCCCGCCGCTTCCAAGTCGTTTAAGTTCTCCACGTCGATTTCGAATTCGTAGTCTTCCACCGCCGTGTGCGGACGAACCGGCAGCGCGAGTCTTCCCGGTTTTCTTTTCGCCGCGGGCAAGTCCGCCACCTTGGGCTGGCACTTCTCGCAGTAAACCGTCCCCGCCCCACACTCCCGCACCCACAACCCTCCACAGTGCTCGCAATATTTCAATTCGACACCTACCTGCTTGTTCGTCTCGCCGTCATGATCGCTTCTCATCACTCCTCCAAGAAATATTTGAATTAGAAATTCCGTTCTGAAGATCCAGAAAGCTGCCAACCCGAAGCCGAAAACAAAAAAGCCCTGCGCCGATCCCCGCGCAAAATTGCGGGAACCGAACGCAGGGCTCGTTTTTTTTACGATGACCTGCTTGAGCTATTTAGTTTTTATGGAGCCCTGAAGAAATCCCCAGCGCCGCCTCACCCACTTCTGTTCGCTGACAACTCCCTTCGCTGCTACAGTTTTTGCGCGCTCTCGTCGTCCCCTCCTCCACCGTGCCGCTGGTGGAAGTAGCCTTCTTCGTAGCCCGACTTCAGCACGCGCCCGTTTTGCATCACTACGCTCACTCGTCCGGTAAACCCCAGCGACAACAGCAGGTGTTCCATCGACGCCGACAGCACTTCCGCCGACTTCACTTTCCTGCGAAATTCGCCGAAGTTCTTTTCCTCGTTTAGGTTATCCCGCTGACTCGTCATTGCTTTCTACCCTCGAGCGTAGTGGCCTCTAGGATGTCGCGATCGTATAACTGTGAATTTTCTCAGTCAAGGTTGAATGGCCAAGCTTGCCCTGTGGAAATCTTTTCGACCTCGCGCCATCGCCATATCCCGGTGCTATACTCCGCTCCATGAAGTTCAAAATCTTGCAAGATAATCTTCGCAAGATCCTCTGGGAGCGCATCGAAGCCGGAGAACTCACCGGGCTCCGCCTTGCCGAGCAGACTGGCTTCAAGCAGGCCCACATCTCCAACTTCCTCAACCGCAAGCGCGGCCTCAGCCTCGAAGGCATGGACAAAGTCCTTGCCGTGCAGCATCTTTCCGTGCTCGACCTGCTCGATCCTGCCGAAGTCAATAAGCGCGCTTCCATCCTGCCTCCCAGCGGCGACGAATTTGAAAATGTCCTGCTCACCGATGCCTACACCGCTGCCACCCAGCCCCTGATCGCCAGCATGCACGTCAAAGAGATCCTCAAGTTCAAGAAGACCTTCCTGCGCAAGCTGAAAGCCGAAACCGCAGGTGATCGCTCCAGCTGGCAGCGCTTCGTACTCATCAAGGCCGATCCCAAAGAGGCCATAAGCATGTATCCTCGCCTCACGCCCGGGGCAACGCTCTTGATCGACCGCCATTACAACGCACTCAAGCCGTATCGCAAAGGCGAATTCAATATGTACGCTGTTCTGAAAAACGATACTTGTACGGTCCGTTACGTCGAAGTGGCCGGAAATCATCTAATCTTGCGCCCCCACAACCAGTCCTCTCCCATCGAAGTCATCACCATGGAAGACGGCAAAACCGCCGCCGACTACCTCGTCGGCCGCATTTGCCACGTAGGCCTGGAAGCGTAGCGCAAAACTCTGATTATTGATTCTTGATTGTTTGATTCTTGGGTAGAGAACTCGAGGGCCCCACTCTAGCTGCGCTCTTTGCGGCTAGAGTGGGTTTTTTGACTTCCTGGACTAGAAGTTGAACTTGATTGCTAGTTGCACCTGTCGCGCGCCCACCGACGTGTATCCGATCTGCCCGAAGCTCGGATCGTCGACGGTCGTGTCCGGCGTCCCGAACACGGGATGGTTGAACGCGTTCTGCGCTTCGATGCGGAACTCGAAGTTCATCTCCTCTCGCACCTGGAATTGCTTCCCAATGGACAAGTCGCTGGTAAACGTCCACGGGCTGCGCACGCCTCCGTAGGCCCGCGGTGCGTTCCCCAGAGTGAAGGGTGCAGGTTGCTGCAACACACTGTTGTCGGTGAAATAGTTGAACATCCAGTCCGCCCCGTGATTCCGCTGCGGCTTGCCTACCAAATTGGGCCGCTGCGCGCCATACGTCGGCAAGGAGGTTCCGTCGGCCAGACCAAACGTCAGCGGTCTTCCGTCGGCGATGCGCCAGATTCCATTCGTTTTCCATCCGCCCAGGATCCCGTTGGCCCAGCGTGGCAGATTTCTGAGGAATACCCGACCGCGGCCGAACGGCAGATCGTAGGTGTAGCTGAATTGCACCACATAGGGAATGTCGAACGTTGACAGGCTGCGTTCCAGCCACGGCTTGTTCGGATCCTGCAAGCTGCTGAAACTTCCCAACCAGGTCACGTTGTCGTCTGCGTTCGACGAATCGTCAATCGACTTCGACCAGGTGAAGGTCGCGAGGAACTGCAATCCGTTCGAGTAGCGCTTCTCAGCCGACAATTGCAACGCGTGGTAGATGGAGTTCGCGATCAACAGCGAATCCGTGGAGACGCCCGTGAATTGCGGATAGGGCAGCAGCAACTGAGCGTACGATGTCGTGTCGCTCGACAGTCCGGAGTTGGGGTCGGTGATCACTCCGAAGAAAGGATTGGCCACCGAGCTGTTGAGACAGGGAATCGTGAGGGTTTGGCATGGGTTGTTAGGATCGACAGCCGTTGTGGGCAGACCCTCGATCCACGAGCCAAGGTGGTCGTAGACATAGCTGGTGCCGCTGAACGGAAGGTGCGTTCCTTTCTTCCCGATGTACTCGGCATTGATCAACATGTTCCCCGGCAGTTCACGCTCGAGACCCAGGCTCCAGCTCTGCTCGTAGGGCGTCCGGTTCGCGTCAGCTGTGTACAGCGGGCCGTTCGCGCCATATCCCACATCGTTCAACAAGCCGAGCGTATTCCCCGCCGGCTGAGTCAACCCGTTGGGATACGGGTTGCTCAGACGCAGCCACGGGGTGTCGCCGTGGTTCAGATAGGTGGGAATCACATTCGTGTACTGGTTGAAGCCCGCCGATCCATACGGCACGACTCCCGTAACTCCAGAACGCGACTGTCCGTAGTAAATTCCGTAGCCTCCGCGGACAACCATCTTTGGAGCGAACTTGTAGGCGAACCCGAAACGCGGCTGAAAGTCATGCCAGTCGGTGATGTAGTTCTTGCGCTGGCTGGGAGTGGCGAAAACTTCACCGCCGAGCAAGTTCTTGGTGACGTCTTGGCCGCTCACCGGATCGGTGTAGGTGAAGCTTCCATTGTTCAGTGGACTGGCCACGTTCGGATCAAAGTAGTTCTGCCGGTTATACCGATCCGTGCGCGGCAGCGTGACGTCATAGCGTAGCCCCAGGTTTAGTGTCAGTTTCTGAGTCGCCTTCCAGTTGTCCTGCGCGAAAATGCCATATTGATAATTCGTCGTGGCGGGGCGGTATTGAAGCTCGTAATAGGAGTTCCCGCTCATGTTGCCCATCAGGAAGCTGGCCAGATCGTCACCACCACAGCCCTCGAGGTTGTTCGGACAGGAAGACGAGCCGTTCTCGTCGAAGCTGAAGATGCCGTTGGCCGCGTTCGTCTGGATGTAGTTGATCTGGTGAATGCGTCCGTCGAAGCCGAATTTCAGTTCGTGTGACTTGTAAACCTTATCGACCGTTGCCGTCAGCGTCCCCGTATCCTGCCCCAGCCGCATGTTGCCGTACGTATCGCTGCCCGTGTACTGCGATCCCGCGGATTGGTGCAGATCCAAATAAATCGTCGGCACACCCTTGAAGCCGTTGCTGTCGAGATACGAGGGGAACCCGAGTTCGCTCAAAGGATCATTGACTCCCTGCGGGTTGTATGCGGTGTAGTGCCATACCCCGCGGGTAAAGCCTAACGTCACGTTCATCAGCAAGGTGGGAGTGAACGTGTGCGTCTCGGTGAGGGCAAACAGGTGCGCATTGCTCCACCCCGGCCCGGGCTGGCAAGGATCGGTGAAATTCTTAAAGCAATTGAGACCGTGGCCCGTGCTGTACTGGTACGAAAATTTTCCGCTGAGTAGATCGTTCTCGCGGAATCGATGATCGATCTTGATATCGAACTGGCGATTGGAGTTCTGGTTGGGACCCGTGCCGAACCAGTTCTTGTAAATGGATCCGCCTGGAATGTTCGGCTCGGGGAAATAGCTGAACATCTTGAGCGCCACGGGGTCGATCAAATTTCCCGGAACCCCCGGAGCCGGCTGATTCGCCGCTGGAGGACACCCACGCCCGGTCTGTGCGAACAAAAACGCAGCATCGCAGCCGGGACTGATGTAGGTGCCGGCATTGTTAAACGGAATGTAGCTAGTCGGCCCGTTCGACACCGCGCCCCCGGCATTGGGGTCGTTGTATCGTAGATACGGATCCCAGATCTGCCCTTGCGGGTTGCTGCAAAGTCCGTTGTTGTCGAACGTTCCCTGCCATTCCGAACAGAGCTGGCCAAAGTCACCCGATCGCATGGCGTCGGTGGGAACCCCCGCGGCCGCCGAAGACTGGCCGGTTTGGCGATTGGCGTCGTAGTCAAAGAAGAAGAACGTCTTGCCCTTGATGATCGGACCCCCGATCGTGCCGCCGTAATTATTTCGGCGCAAAGCCGCTTTGGGCTGGGGCGTGCCAGTAGTGGCCGCGTAGTAGTCGTTGAACCAGCTGTTGGCGTCCAGAGACTGGTCGCGCACGAAGTCATAGACGCTACCGTGAAACTTGTTCGTGCCCGAGCGGGTGACCATGTTGATGACGGACGCGCCGGAAAAACCATACTCGGCGCTAAAGTTTGTCTGCTCCACCTTGAACTCCTCGACCGCTTCCGGCGAGGGCAGGTAGGTTGCCTGCGTGATGCCGCCATTGGGTTCGGAGTTGGTGACCGAAGCACCATCGGTAAGAATGTCAGCGGTCGATCCGCGGCTGCCGTTGGAGACGAAGTTCGTGCCAGTACAGCCGGCGCCGCATTGGTCGTCCATCTCCGTCACACCCGGCGCCAGCGAAACCAGATCGACCACGTTGCGATCGATCAGCGGCAGGTCGTTGATGAACCTGCGATTGACGACCTGGCCGGTTTCCGCATCCTGGGTTTGGATGGCCTGCGCTTCCCCGGTTACCATCACGGTCTGGCTTGCGCCGGCAACCTTCAGCGTCAGATTCGCCGTGGCGTTCTCATTGATGTCCACTTTGAACCTGGCGCTCAGCGTCTTTCCAAAGCCCTTGGCGTCGGCCGACACCGTATACACGCCCGGTGGGACGGAACGGAACAGGTACCGCCCGCTGCTGTCCGACGTCGTGCTAAACGTGTAGCCCTTTTGTTGATCGGCCAGGACCACGTTGGCGCCTTCGACCATGGCCCCTGTGGTGTCGGCAAGCATCCCGCTCACGGTCCCGAAGTAGGCCTGTGCGAGCAGCACGGCAGGAAGTACGAGTGCGATGATGAATGGAAGGAATGCTCGTTGGAAGTTTCGCAAAACTGACGTGGATGTTGGCATCGAATCCTCCTTGGGCAATGAAACAGGCATAGCCCGATGCCTCTGCGAATCGTTTGCGGAAATCGTACACAAACTTGCCCCCCTGCGCCAGAGGCACGTAAGAATCGTTTTAATAGCATTTTTTCTACTTGAAGGTGGATGGGAGATGGTGCTAGGGCCGGACAGGTCGTAGGGTAGCGTCGCCGTCCCGGCGGCGAGAGCCTGCCCGGAGCGGAGCCGAAGGGGAGGGGCGTCCCCGCCGCGCCCCGCCGCGCACGGGACGACGTTCGACACTTCCACGCACGCATTCCGGTCAGCAAACTCCGGCTCTGCTCTCTGTGGAGCCTTCAGCGAACCGTGTGGTTTGCCAGATTCACCGTGACCTGGTCGTACTGCGCTTTCTTCTTCGTGGTCGTATCCACCTGGAACATGGTCGCCGTCATGGTTGCCGTGTTACCGTGAGCGTCCGCTTGTGCGGCGATCAACAGATAGCCATACCCTTGCAGCGACTTCACAAAGATGTGATCGCCGGTCTTCACTCCGGTTCCTGGCTTGATCGCCTGGTCGTTGATGCCGCCCGTTCCCGCCACAATGTACGGAATCTGCCAGTCATTGCCGTTGAAATTCAGCTCGCGCGTGTAGCGCTGGTAGCTGTGGGCATGGCCTGACAGATACATGTCGGGCATGAGTTTTGCCTGCGCGCAGGCGCCGTCGATGTCGGCCAGCATCAAGGTGCTGGGAGAGTGGCCGCCCGCGGTATACGGCGGATGGTGCGTCGCCAGCACCAGTGCCTTCCGTGGCCCTTTCTGGCGCTGTGCCGCAATGTTTTTCAAAGTCTGGATGAGCCAGTTCTTCTGCGCCTGTCCGGGAATCGCGCCGGAAATGAATCCGGGATTCTCGGCCGCATTCGAGTACAAGCCCACGATGTCCACAAACGGAGCGTTCAAGTACCAGTAGACGCCGGGCTGGTTCATCGTCTGGCGGAAGATGGTTCCGGCAATCGGCGGCACGGTCTGCGAGGCCGCGCAGAAATTCGCCTGAAACGCCTTGAGCGTCTTGGGATCCGACCTGGGAAAAACTTCGCCGTCGTGGTTGCCCGGAATCGCGATGATCTTGCCGGGATAGTGCACGTACGGTTCGTAGAACTCCTGGCGGTAAGCGTTGTCCTTCCCCGGCCCATAAATCACGTCGCCCAGGTGAAAGAAGAATGCGGGCGATGCGGTCTGCGGCTTGCTGGCGTCAAAGTCGGTCGCCATCGCCTCGGCCACATCGCCCTGGGGGGAATCCGCACTCTTGCCAGTGTCGCCCACGGAATGAAACGAAATCGACCCGGAGGCCTGAATTTCGTCACTGGCTTGCGTGCCAATAATGTCGGCCAGTTGCATGACCGAGTTCCCCTTGACCGCCGGAACCGGTTCCAGGTTTCCCTTGATGTGATCGATCAGGGACGTTCCAACGCCGGGCACTGGCTTGCGCCGGGTAACCGGTGTCGTCGTAAAGAAGGGATGGGCAAAGCGAAGCGGCGCTCGCTTCCCGCCTCTCAGCATCTTTGCTCGTGAACCCTTTGCTCTCGGTGCGGTTTTCATGGGTAATCCTTTCATTCAGGAAGTTCTTGTTCCTGCGGCGAGTGGTCACTTACTTCAGGTCCGCGAGGTCCGTCTGCAACTCCTGCATGCTGAATCCTTGCGGAGCTTTTTGCTTATCGTCGAGATAGTCGGGACTCAGGATTGCGTACGCTTCATCGCAATACGCTTCCCAGAAAGTCCACGTCATGGTTTGTAGTGCGCCCCAGGTCACAACCGTTACACCGCGCGCATCGTAGGCGACGACCGGAATGGCGTGTCCACCCCAGGATCCCGGCTTGCCGTCGCCCGTGGGGCCTCCAGGCGGCACCGACCACGGCTGGTGATTCTGCGTCTGTGCCTGCGCGCTGATGGGTAACTGCACGCCGATATAGCAGCCTTCAAACACATACACCGCATCCATGACGTGGTTGTGGTTCGACGGTTCGAGCGCAACAAACGCGCCGATCTTGTGTCCGGCAATGCCCGTCTGCCGCCAGTAGTTCAGCACATCAAGTTCGACTGCCCCGTTATCATTGGCTCCAGTCTTCGGGTTGTACCCAGTGACCGCCGAGTACGCGGCCACGATCTGCTTGTTGTTGGGCATGGCCATTTTCTTGCCCGCGTTCGCGGTCCACTCCATGATCAAGTGTCCGGCCGCGGCACAGGTGCAGTCGCCGATCTGGTCGTTTTCCATCATTCCCCACGCGGACTTCACCTTCGTCGTGAGATCAAAACTTGCAGGCGGCGTGGGCAGCGACGGCGTGACGTAGGCGGCCATCAGCAGGGTGCGCGGATCGTGCCGCGCCGTGCCTTTTCCCAGTTTGAGTTTGAGCGGATCGATCTTCGTCGGATCCGATTTCATGCGGACTCCCGCGCGTGCGTCATCCGCTGCCGGTTCCAGTTTCCTTACAGCCATGAGAGTTCTCCTTAGGACGAAGTCAGAATTGATTTCAATTGCAAAAAGGCGGACCGGCCGCTCGCAGACGTCATCGCAAACGGGAGTTGTCCAACTGCTGAGGGGGAAGAGGTAGGGCGGATATTAGACCCGAACCCAACCCGCACGATGCGCGCCCTGAAATTTGTTACGAAATCCGAACAAGCGGATTGCAGGCCGCATTTTGTGCAGGCTTGGATCGCGCAAGACGAGGGCGCACGGAGATCGAGGGCCACGGGAATGTTTCGGCAGTCCGACGTGTACTCGCTCTGCAGTCTGTCTAGAGTGGGATTGTTCAGGCTCGTCAAAAACCAGGACTATTTACTTAATACAGGGCTTTATATGGCGCTATCCTTCGCATGACAGGATTATAGTCCCGTTACTGCGGAGGTACGCTTGGATAGCAAAAACTCTCTTGTTGTGGGGGCCAAAGGCGCTCTGGAAAAGAGAGCTGCGTCTCAGATCAGCATTATCAAGTTCGCGGTGCTCTGTATCAAAAAGGCTTGGCATACTTCATGGGACGAGGCCGACTGGCTTACTGGCTTGGTCGGAGCCGCCCTTGGGGCTGTTGCCTATTTCAATCCATCATGGGAGGCGGCTGTGACGCATTCGCTTCTCATTTTCCCACTTGCAGCTCTTGCCAGTATCACCGTCGTCAGATTGGTGATGTCGCCACTACTTGTGTATAGGAAGCTGGATGTCGACTCAAAAATAGAGAAGGTATATCTCAGGAAAGAACTCGACACAGCAGTAGCGGAAATTACGCGGCTAAAAGAAAAACCAGATATTCATGGAGAGATACTGGTGGCGTTCTGGGAGGTCTATAAAGACACGAGCGAGATGCCGTGGTCTAAGCACAGTCGTTACTACATCAAACTCCGCCTAGTTAACTACAATGACGTACCCTGCACGGTTGATCGCTATTCCATTACCGTCGCAAGCCTCTACGACAACACAACAGGCGAAGGCGAAGGTAAGCCATCATCCATCGGGAAACTCTCTCATCCAACCTACAATTTCACTGACGAGAACACTGAAATTGTGCAAACCAGCACGACGAGAGATACCTATACTTGGGTCAATCCGATCAATATCACGACTCAATGGCCTCTTGCGCGAGGCCGCAAACAGGAGGGATGGGTCACATTCGATGTGTGGAATTTCAAACCATCTCCTGTTAATGCTGATGATGTAGCGCCGGAAACATTTCTTGGACACTGGCAGGAGTGCATTTCGATCTCAGTAGTTGACTCTCTCGGGAATACGCACACAATAACGAACATACTGGCTGACGTCGCACCCGCTCGGTTTCAGCGTAACTAAGCAGCCTTTGTTGAGTTGCTTGTATTCGATGTTGTCCGACTGGATAAGTTGTTTCATGGTGTCACGGAACAGGAACGGGTTTTTACGATTGCTAAAACGCCACATCATTTCACCGAGGTAAGCTTCAAGATGTTTTGCAGAGACACGAAGCCAAGTCCCAACGATCCCGCGCTTCCAGCGAAAACGTGGACTCCATGCTTGCACCGACGGGGCGATTCTCCAAAGAGCTAGCGCCACACCGAATCGTCCTTGCCGGAAAGGGCCCTGTCAAGATAGGTTGCGGTACTGATCAGTGCGAGGTGGGTGAAAGCTTGTGGGAAGTTGCCGAGGTGTTGGCCGCTGGGACCGAGTTGCTCCGAATAGAGCCCAAGATGGTTCGCGTATCCCAAGAGTTTCTCAAACAACAATTGAGCCTTTTGCAATTCTCCGGCACGCGCCAGGCACTCGATGTACCAGAATGAGCACGCCGTGAAGCTGCCCTCCCCGCCTGGAATCCCGTCCACATGCGTACGTTCCGCCTCGTAGCGACGGACAAGGGTATCTTCCACCAACTGTGCTTCAATCGCTTTCATGGTTGAGAGCCACATCGGATCGACGGGGCTGATGAAACGCATGAGTGGCATCAGGAGCACCGACGCATCCAGGTCCTTTGTCCCTTTGGACTGCACAAACGTTTGCAGTTCGTCATCCCAAAAGTTTGCAAAGATGTCGTGTCGGATTTCGTCGCGGGTATGCTGCCAGGCATCGAGAGGTCCCGAAAGCGAGCGTTTCTGGGCAAGCCGCAAGGCTCGGTCGAATGCAACCCAGCACATCAGACGGGAATGAAGGAATTCTCGCGCCCCACCTCGAACCTCCCATATGCCTTCATCGGGCCGTTGCCAGTTCTTGCCCAGCCACTCCAACATGCGCTGAACGTCTTGCCATCCCGCATGCGAAATTGGATCTCCATATTTGTTCGCGAGATAGATGGAATCCATCATTTCGCCATAAATATCCAGCTGCAACTGCCGATAGGCTGCGTTTCCGATGCGCACGGGCCGCGACTGTTCATATCCCTGCAGATGATCCAGTGTCAGCTCATCGAGCTTCTGCCTCCCATCAATCCCGTACATCACTTGTAGCGGCCCCCGCTGTGCATCGTTGCTGAGCCGCCCCTTCAGCCACTCGATGAAACCCTCAGTTTCTTCAACAAAACCCAGTCGGATCAACGCATAAAGCGTGAATGCCGAATCTCGCAACCAGGTAAAGCGATAATCCCAATTGCGCACGCCGCCAATTTGTTCGGGCAGGGAAAAGGTCGGAGATGCAATCAGCGATCCATGCTCGCGGCTGATCAGAAGCTTCAACATCAGGGCCGAACGGTTGACCATTTCGCGCCACCGGCCCCGGTACTTTGATTTCGCAATCCAACTCTTCCAGAAATGCGCTGTCTCGTGAAAGCGCTGCTCGACAGACTCCATCTCCGGTTGCTCTCCCGGTGCGCGAACTCCACCAAAAACAAACGTGGCCCTCTCGCCCGCCCGGAGGCTGAATTCGGAGCTGACATCCGCGGATTGTTGTCGGAGGGCGACGGTGGAGTACAGTGCGATCGGCGGACAAGCATCGCTCGCAGGCGAAAACACCGCGCACCGCTCTTCGTTATTGATATTTACTGCGTGCTCAGACCGCGCATAATCAAATCGCGGCTGGCACTGCATCTTGAAATGAACCTCGCCCCTGATGACGGCTACGGTGCGGACAATCTCATTCGGTTCCACGCCGTCAGCCCCAATCGGCATGAAGTCCGTCAGCTCGGCCACACCTTCGTCCGCCAGAAATCGCGTCAGCAGAATGTTCGTGTCTGGCAAATACAGTTGTCGTACCCGCCTTTTTCTCAGCTGAGGCTGAATCTGGAAACGGCCACCGATCCGATCATCAAGCAGCGCTGCAAACACGCTGGGAGAATCGAAATTTGGGTAGCAGAGAAAGTCGATTGAACCGTTTACACCCACTAGGGCAATCGAGCGCATATTGCCAATCACCCCGTAGTTCTCAATCGGTTCAAAGCTCATGGTTGGTGCCAGGTGCGAACGGGAATTCTAGCTCATCCGAAAGTCGCAAACCAATCGGCGGAAACCAGCAGCGCCTGCCGCATTGGGCCCGCGTCGCGCGCAATTCGGAAGGAATTCCGCTTGATGTAGCGGTTATGACGGCGCCGCCTCGCTGTTCATTCGCGGACACCCTCCGCTGAAACCGGACACCCCCACGCTGTGCCCGCGGGCCAGCGAGATCCCGCAAGCCGTTCGTTCCCATGAGGTTGCATCCGCTGATCCTTTGGCTTCGCAATTGCCATCCCGTTCCTGTAGCCGCATCCTCACGCGGAGGACGACCATGACCACGCTGCTGCAGGATCTGCGATTCGCCGTACGCCAGATGCGCCGTTCTCCCGGCTTTGCGCTGACCGCGGTCTTGACCCTGGCACTCGCGATCACCGCTAACGTCATCGTCTTTGGCGTCTTGCAGGCCATGATCCTCCGGCCCATACGTGTGCCGCATCCCGACCAGGTGAAGACGCTCACCCACAAGGGCCAGCCCTACCCATTCTTTTCCTATCCGGAAGTGCGCGATGTGCGCGACGGGAACACAGTTTTTTCCGCCGTCTCCGCGCAGATGATCACCAACTTCGGCCTGGAAGCCAATGGGGTCACCCGGCCGGTCTGGGGATGCGAAGTCAGCGGGCAATATTTCGAGGTCGTCGGCATCCAGCCGTTCCTGGGGCGGTTGCTGAATCGCGCCGATGACGACCATCCCGGCGCGTCAGAAGCAGCGGTGCTTTCCTGGTCTGCCTGGAAGAACGACTTCAACCGCGATCTCAACATCGTGGGCAAGACCGTCAGACTTAATAAGCATCCCTACACCATCGTCGGGGTTGCCCCTGAAGGCTTCTACGGGACAGAAAAAATGGGGCAGTTCGACATTTTTGTTCCCCTGGCGAACCAAGCTTCACTCGATGGGGACGACTGGCTCGAACGGCGCAGCGAACCGCATGTCTACTCCATCGTCCGCATCAAGAACGGGGTGACCAACGCCCAGGTGCAGGCGGACTTGGACACCATCGCGGCGCGCATTGCCCGGCAATATCCCAAAGAGGAAGAAAAGCTTTCGTTCAAGGTGACGCGGCCCGGACTGATGGGCGAGTTCTTCGGTGAACCGGCGCGAGGATTTCTGGCTGGTGTGCTGGGACTGGCTGGGATCGTGCTGCTGGCGGCCTGCGCCAACCTTGGTGGCTTGTTTGCGGCGCGTACGGCCGACCGCACTCGCGAGATTGCCATACGCATGGCTGTCGGATCGAGCCGCTGGCGCGTCGTCCGCCAGATTCTTGCCGAGGCCATTGTCATTTCGATCGTCGGGGGCGCCGGTGCCTGCGTTCTAGCGTGGTTTGCGCTCAGAGGTCTGGCCAACTGGCATCCACCGTCCGAATATCCTCTCTCGTTCCCCATTCAGCCGGAGCCGTCGTTGATTCTGGTGGGGTTGCTCATCTCGGTGCTCGCCGGCGTCGTGTTCGGAGTGATGCCCCTGCGTCAAATTTTCAAGACCGATCCCCAGGATGCGATCAAGAGCGGCGGAGTCCAGACTTCGGTGGGACGGCGCTGGGCACTGCGCGATGTGCTGCTGGCGGCGCAGGTCGCGCTCTGCTGCGTCACAGTCACGGCGGCCTTTGTTTCGCTGCGCGGTCTGGGCAAGGCCATGACCATGAATATGGGGATCAATACCAGGCATGCTGTAGTCGCGAAGTTCGAGCTGAGCCAGGCGGGTTATTCGAACGAAGCCTCCGAGCATTTCCAGCGCCAACTGCTGGATCGAGTCTCGAATCTGCCGGGCGTCGAAGCTGCAGCCTACGGGACGACCATGCCCCTTTCCATGGATACGTCGGATTCGAACGTCTTCACGCAACAGGCCACGGATTTCAGGCCCTCCAACAGGGCATTCGATGCGTACAACTACTGGGTTTCGCCGGCATACTTTGCCGCCGCGGGAACTCCACTGCTGGCGGGCCGCGAGGTAAGTTTTGCGGACACTCCGAAGACTCCGGCGGTGGCGGTGGTGAATCGGGAATTTGCGCGCCGGCTGTTTCACACGGATGACGCCGTCGGCCAGTCTGTCGTCGGCCGGTCTTTCAAGAACAGCTCAGGCCAGCCAGTCGAGATTGTGGGCGTCGTGGCTGATGGCAAATACTTTTCGCTCACTGAGGATCCGACACCGGTAGCGTTCTTCCCCATCACGCAGGGAGCCACCGGGCACACCTCGTTCATCGTTCGGATGCGGGCGGACGTCTCTGACCTGGCTGTGATCGATATGGCGGCGACCCTACGGAAAGTTATCCGCGATCTTGACCCTGCCATCCCTGTTCGGGAATGCAGTCCGTGGAAAGATCAGCTGGGATTGACGTTCTTTGTTTCCCAGGTGGCGACGGCTGCCCTCGGTCTGTTTGGCGCGTTTGGATTGCTGCTCTCGATTACCGGAACCTTCGGCCTGGCCTCGTACACGGTGAGCAAGCGGCTGCGCGAGCTGAGCATTCGGGTCGCGCTGGGTGCGCAGGCGAAACAGATTCTCTCGGCCGCGCTCGGCCGCATGATGATCCTGCTGGCCAGCGGGTGCGCAATCGGTATGCTGCTCGGGGTCGCCACGAGCCGCGTCCTTTCGGCGATCGTCTACCAGGCGACGGCGCTGGATCCATTGGTGCTGGCCGCGGTCGCGCTGACGCTGGGGATCACGGGAGCGCTTTCGGTCGCTGGCCCGGTGAGGCGCGCTCTGCACATCGATCCCGCCAACGTGCTGCGGGAGCAATAGTTTTCAATATGAACTGCACGCCTCGACGGTTTCCCTCCGAACCGCTGGAGCAAGTCAGCTTAACGTCCGGTGGAAGCCGCTGGCGGATCAGAGACTGGGAAAGTAATGCCTGTCAGAGCCACTGGGCCCACTCCCGTGGGATATGGAGAGCCACTCAACGAAGTAAGACTTCCCGTTGCACCGTCCGCGGCAAAACCAAGCACACTGTTGGACTGAAGGTCGGGAAGGTAAAAGCTCGAGGCCAGGCGTGGGCTGGCTGCGAAATCGCCAGCGGCCGTTCCTGCCGGGAAAGGGGAGCCCTGCATCTCAGTCAGCATTCCGGTGTTCTGGTCCACGCTGTATGCCGAAATCGAGTGGTCCCGTGCGTTCATGGCGTACAGAAAGGTGCCGAAACCGAGAAGCGACGCCGGTCCACCGCCGGCGGAGCAGGGTGAGCCGGGAATTGGAGTGAGGGCTCCGGCGCTGCTGATCGAAAACGCTGCGATCTGGTTGACGCTGCTCAACGCGACGTAGAGAATGCCGCCGCTGATCGCGTTCCCGCCGGCAAACATCCCCGCTGGTGTGCTGTTGAGGGGCGTGGCGAACGGAGACCCCGGAACGCCGTCAGTAAACCGTCCGCTCCGATCGTGAACGCCCAAATACCGCCGCCGGAGGAATCCGCGGAGTACAGCAGCGGGATGCTTGGTGAACCTGTAAATGCAGAGATCAAGTGGAGCGGTGCGGTTCCTGCTGGGAAAGGAGATCCGGCCAGCGTGGTCAAGACTCCTCCGGAGCCAATCGCGAAAGCACTGACCGTTCCATTGGTATCGCCCGCATAAAGGTAATTACCGGAGATCAGCAGTCCCGCTGGGGCGCCCGCCGGCCCGCCCAGCGCGAAGGGAGATCCGGTCATCATGGTGAAACTGCCGTCACTGGCGTTGACCACAAAGGCATCGATCGCATTCGTCGTCGGATCCGATATGTACAGAGGGCTGCCATACGGTGGCTGAGGAATAAAACCGGCCCCCAAAATGTCGGGGCCATTGGCGGGACCGGCGGTCGATTTAGCCGATGCAAGGGTTCCGTCGGAATTGATGGCCAGCGTGAGAATCTGATCAGAATTGGTCGTGGCGTAGAGGAACGCGCACCCGCCACAGATATTGGTCTGCTGGCTGGAGGTGGTGTTCATTCCGCAAGCGGTGAGAGCGAGCAGCAGGGCTGTCGCGGAAAGAAGTTTCGCAAGGGCCCAAAGAGTCTCAATGCGCATGGCTCTCCTCCTATGGGACAAACGTCAGCACCGTGGCCCCTGCGTAGGGGACTGCGGAGCCGATTTGTGTAAGTGCTCCGGTCTGCGGATTGACGCTGAAAGCCAGCAATCCACCAGAACCTGTCGTGTACAGAAATCCTCCAAACGGAGAGGCGACGAGCGGGCCACCGTGAATCGCGAACGGGGAACCGGCGAGCGCGGTCAGCGCGCCGTTGGTTGGATTGATGCTGTAGCCGGAGATGGTTCCATCTGCGAAGTTGGAGACGTAGAGAAAATTATTGACGGAGGCGAGGCTCAGCGGATTGTTCCCGGCGGGAAACGGTGAGCCGGGCACCGGAGTCAGTGCGCCGGAGGAGGCATCCACTGAGAAAGCCGCGACTTGCCCGGTCGCCATCAGGCCGGTGTAAACGAAGCTGCCCGTCGCGTCGGTCACGATCTGACTCGGTTGCGTGTTGCCCACAAAGCCAGGGATCGTAGCGAAGGGCGATCCGGGCGCGGCGGTCAGCGCTCCCGTCGAGCTGGTCGTGAAGGCCAGGACATTGCCGGGAGGCGTGTCGTCCGACGCGAACACGAAGCGGTCCAGAGGATCGACGGTCAGGTACAGATTGGTTCCCGCCGGAAACGGAGATCCCAGGATGGGTGTCAGGGCGCCGGTGGCGTCGGCGTGCAATGCGTCAATTCTGCCCGCATCTCCGACATAGAGAACTTGCGCGGTGCTGTTCATGGCCAGCCCTGCGGCGAAACTCAGCGGTCCGAGAGAAAAAGGGCTTCCGGGAAGTGGCGTCAGCGCTCCGGTTCCAGGAGCGATCGCCCAGGCGTCGATCGAAGATTGAGTCCCCAGAAGCGCCGAAGGATTGGAAGCATAGAGGAACTGAGCTGCTGAGAGCCGCCATGCCGAGGGAATTTGCCGGCCCTGAAACGGAAGTTGGCGTGCCGGGGATCCCGGTGCCATTGACGATGGGGAAGATGGTGATCTGGCCATTCAGTCCGTTGGCGTAGAGGAATTGCGGGACGACGCAGGCGTCGCTGGTGGGCCCGCAACAACCGCTCAACGTACACACTCTCGTCCCAGTCGTGCCGCATCCGCCGAGTGCGAGCAGGCCCGCCAGACTGGTCAGGATGAGCGATAGCGCGAGACTGCGAATAGCGGCGGTGGACATGGCCCCTCCTGCCCTATGACTTTCCCGGAGCGTCGAACTCATCTTGCCGAAAGGATAGACGCCCCGCGTTGCGCGCTGGGACACTCGTTGCAGTGTCACACCTTGCCCCGACCTGGTAGCAGCAAACCCGGCGTGATTCAGAAAGTCGCTATCAGGGAAACATACCACCGGGGAATTGAAGCGAGGCTAAGAATTCGCAGAGCACGAAACCTCAACGAGTGAAATAGAGAGTGGGTGTTGAAAAAGTCACGTCGATTAGCAGGATGAGATTCCTCAGAAGCATGTTAGAAGAAAGCATTCGTCCATGCTCTGTTGGATTCTCATCGTCGGAGGCCTGCTGATCATGATGGGGCAACACGACCGCTCCGAAGCTCTGTTCTACTACTTCCGCCTGGAAGATCAGGTTCCTGAGACGCACCTGCTGCGGCTCATCGAGAAGCACATCAGCTTTGCCTTTGTGCGGGAGAAGCTGAAAGCGAGTTACAGCGATACCGGCCGTCCTTCGATTGATCCTGAGCTACTGTTGCGCATTCTGCTGATCGGCTATCTCTACGGAATCACCAGCGAACGGAAGTTGGTGGAGGAACTGCGCATGCATCTGGCGTGGCGCTGGTTCACCGGGCTGGGCTTCGATCAGGAGATTCCGCATCACTCCACGTTCTCGAAAAACCGGCATGGACGGTTTCAGGAATCGAAGCTGTTCGAGGAACTGTTTGAGCAGATCGTGCGGCAGTGTGTGGAAGTGGGATTGGTGCAGGGCAAGCACCTGTCGGTCGATGGCAGTTTCGTGGAGGCGAATGCCAGCAAGGAAAGCCGCATCCCGCGCGAGCAGTTAGCGGAAGCGGCGCAGGTGAACCAAACCGTGCGCCAGTACTTGGTTGAACTGGAGCAGCAGAACCCAACCGAAGAGCCGGTGCATCAGCAGGACCAAGTGTCAACCACGGATCCAGATTCCACCTATGCAACCAAGGGTGGGACACCGGCCCGCCTGGGGTACTACGACAACTATCTGATCGACAACCCCAGTTGCGTGATCGTGGGAGTGCAAGCGACGGCAGCCCGGATGAGTCAGGAAACGGTAGCCGCGCAGGACATGCTCACTCGTTTCACGCAATGGCAAGAACGAACCCCAGAATCGGTAGCGGCCGACACGACGTACGGGAACGGGGAGTTTTTGCACTGGTTGGCGGATCGGAGCATCACTCCGTATATGCGAACCCGCGACAGTATCCACAGAAAGAACAGCCCGTTCTACGGTCCCGAGCGGTTTACGTATCAACCCGAAAGCAACAGCTATCGCTGCCCTGCGGGGGAGCAACTGAACTATGGTGGCCGCAGCATGCGGAACCGCACCTATGCCTACATCGGGACCCGCAAACGTTGCGGTGCGTGTGCACTAAAAGCCCAATGCACCAGCGGAGTATTTCGCTTTCTTGCCATCCACATGGACGAACCCGCCCGGCAACGTGCTCGCGAGTTGGTCAACACACCCGAGTTTGCGAAGGCACAGCGGGAAAGAAAGAAGGTGGAAGCCCTGTTCGCGGAACTCAAGAATCAGATCGGATTGCGTCGCTTGCGCCTGCGCAGACTGAAGTTCGTGCGGGAGCAGTTCTTCCTGGCGGCGGCTGCTCAGAACCTCAAGCGACTGATGCGGTTCCTCAGCCAACCGACAACGCCCACCGTGGAAGCCGCTTCTTAGTTGAGGGGAGAAGAAAGAACTCCGCGGCGCAATCATCGCAGTCGAAAAAGACATTCCGATCACAGACTTTTTCAACACCCACGAGATTTGTCACCAACGCAGCGAATTTCGAGATGCCGCCATGGCTCACGCCAGCGCCAGATTCAGGTTGCTGATTGCCTCGTCGATCTCCTGCCTGTTCTTGAAGCCGACGGTTGCGCAATCCACTCCCGCGTTCTGGAAAGCGAACCTCATTGCTTTCACACGATCGTCATGACTGTGCTCGAACTGGCCGCCTCCGCAGAGCTTCATGCCGATCACACCCAGCCCCTCCTTCTTCAACTGCTGGATGTGACTGACCACTTCGCTCACGTTGTCCGGATGGTTGGAATCTTCAGAGGTCGGGCCGTCCATGCGTGCGCCGTTGTGGTTGATGCGGATCAATCCCACGTCGAGCCAGTTTGTGCCCGGCATCTGGCGCAGTGCCGGCAGCCCGTGCACTGAGGCGCCATGCGTGCGGATGATCTTTCTCTGCTGCGCCTCAAGGATCCCGTCCTGCCAACGTTTCGTAGTTTCCGGCCAGTCGGCCGAGTGCTGCCAATGCAGCAGCATGATGTCAAAGTACTCCGTCTGTGAGGTGCGCCGCAGTTCGTCGAACTTGGCCTGCGGGTTGATCCCCTGGTGGAAGGTGGTCACCTTGCTCATGAGTTGATAGCTGTCTCGCGGCAAGCCTTTCAGCGCCTCTCCCAGCATTCCCGGCGTCTCGTAGGCCTCAGCGGTCTCGAAGAAGCGGATACCGCGGTCGTAGGCATAGCGCACCAGCCGCGTGAACTCCTGCTGCCCCAGCGCGGCCTGTACCGCACCGCTGTTCGTCCCGGTTCCGAAGGCCAGCCTTGTCGCCTCCACTTTTGAGCGGCCCAGCACGACGGTATCGGCCGCGGTGCGCTTGGCGGCGGCCAGCGGAAGAATTCCTGTGGTCGCCATGGCTCCAGCGGCCAGACCTGTTTTGAGGAAACCGCGCCGTGTGATGGAACTCATCTTGACCTCCGTGTGGCTCAAGCGGGTGGGCGAGCCGGATCAGTGGATGTTAGCACGCACGCCGCCGCAATCGGGCCGCATATACTTCTTTGCCATGGACCGAACGTTGATCGACCGCCTGGCATCGGAGTCCGACCATCGGAGGGCGAAGGAAATAGCGCAGGCTGCGTTGGATGGGCGAACCACGGTTTTGGAAGCAGTCAGGGCGTTGGTTTCTTTGGCACACACAGACGCAGTTGCTGATGTGGAGGATCGGAAGTTCATCATTGCGATTGAAAGCGAAACCGATTATCTACCCGTTGGAGAGGTTCGCAAACTCTGGGCTTCATCCGCGCTAAAGAGAGAAAGACGTTGAGATTGCGCGAGCTGAGGAACGCTACAGGGCTGATTTCTTGGAAACGTGTCGGAGGATCGTGCAACCGCATTGCCCGGTTGATGAGTGAAATGGGGATATTTCGCCACCTGACCCTGTAAGGATTGAGCTCAGCGACGGGTCCGAGTGCTTTCACGTTCAAGCACATCCAGTCGCAGGAGCGCTATACGGGGACTACGCTGCTATGGCCAACCTGTTTGCTTTCTCTTCCCACTTAGGAGCGTTCAAGCCCATCACGAGGAGCCACAGGAACACCGATCCTTCCACGAGGAATGCGGAGGCCATAACGTATGGGGACAAATAGTTTGTAAGCGTCGGGGACAAATAGGTCAGCCAACACAAGCCCGCGATCGCCGTCAGTGCACTCAGAAACCGAGGCAGGAATGTCGACCTGAGAATCAGGTAGCTGATCAGGATCCAATAGAATCCGTGAAATCCGAGGCCGACGTTCACGCTGTGAGGTAGAAATTGAAGAAGCAAAATGGTGACTGCCACGAAGTTCAAGGATGCCGCGAGCAAAGAAAGGCGCCTATCCACCGGCTTAAAGATGTAATAGAAGAGCAGCGTCACAGCGATCATGCACGAGATCTCTATAACGCCCGCTGCGATGTGCGCTGCGAGATTCAACCTGCCCCGAGCGAAGAACTCGGTGAATGTTGACGTCAGTACGAGAAATAGAAAAAGGGCACCGGCCATTCTGGCCTTGAAGCGCGGTGACACTTCAGTAATCCGTTTCATCATCCCTGCTGCTCTCATACTCTTTCCTCCTTATGCGAGCGATTGAATCAGGCGTTGATGCAAATCAGAGCGGGCTTCCCGAATCAGAAAGCCCAGCGCACGGCTCCGAACGATAGACGATGCCTTTCATGCGGCGCGGGCCTGCTCCTTCCATCGTTGAACGTCCACGCCCATCACGAGCAGCCATAGCATCAGCGCCAGTTCCGCGAAGAAGCCGAGGGCCAGATTGTAGGGTGACAGATAGTTTGCGAGCGGCGGGAATAGAAAGGTCAGCCAGCCCAGACCGGCAAACGCCATCAGCACGCCCAGAATTCGAGGCAGGAAGCTCGACCTGAAAATCAGGTAGCCGATCAGGAGGCAATAGACCCCGAAGAATACGAAGCAGATGCCGACGGTTAGACCGTACAATTCGAGAAACAGAGACGCCAGTGCCCGCAACTGTTCCACCTTAAAAACGCTCAGGTACTGGCCGCCTCCCAAGACGACAAGCGGGGCGAGTTGAAAGAGGCTAGCGGAAGCTAGAATCGCACATCCCACGAGGCTGAAGAACGCTGCGAGTAAAGAAAGGTTCCTGTTCACAGGCTTAAATAAGTCATAGAAGAGAGCCGTCACCGCGACATAGCACGCCGTAGCGATGAGGCCAGTAGCTAACCCCAACCGAAATAAAGGTTGGTGCGCCAGGATGTTGTTCGCTGTAGACGCGGGGTTGCCATTCACAACAAGGCCTTTAAGGAAAACGAGCTCGGCGACCGCCGCCAGAAAGTAAAACAAATAGACGACACCGGTAATCCTGGCCTTGGGACGGGGCGACGCGTCCGCAATCCGTTCCACCATTACAGCTGTGCTCATATTGGTTTCCCCGCGAGGAGATTAGCCATAGGGATCACAGTACTAATCCTGTCAATCAGCTGTCTGAGCCATTCCGCACACTTTCGGAAATGTCGGTTCGCACGGGCAGGAGTCTGGCTGGCACGACCCCGAAGATCGGATGGAGTTTGCGACGGTTTCTAACTGGCGAAACCAAGGGGATTTCGCTCAAGTGCCCCGCGTAGGTCCAGATGAGTGAAATCGATTTTTCGCCAATCGCAGCCGCTGTTAGAATCCGCGCATGTCCGGACGCGCCATCAGAATTACATCTCGCATCGCGTTTTTCCTCTGTGGACTGATTTCACTTCTCACCGGTGTTCCATTTCTGGCGCTGCGGGGTGCCGAGCTGCCGGTTCAGAGCGAATGGGTCATATTTGTGGCTATCCTGAGTCTGGTGGGCCTTTTCAGCGTGACGCTTGCGGTGCTGCCCCGCTCGTCGATCGCGAAGGGGTGCAAGAAAGATCGGGACGATGAAAAATTGTTTCTAACGCCTCTCAAATGGCTCGGTTGCTTCGCGGCCGTTTCGTATCTCCTGGCCTTCGTCGCCTACCTCGCTCCGCATCGCTGGAATCTCGATGCCCAACTGATGTTCTCGCTGTGTCCCTTGTATTTCGTGAAGATGACGTTCGATCCCTCGCTGCTGACCACCATTTTCCTGCTTGCCCCCATGAACGCGGCGGTGTACGGCGCACTCGGCCTCATCTTGGGATACGTATGGATGGCCTTCGGCAAATGAACATCCGCCTGATGGTTGACGAAACCAGGCCTCAGCACAAGCTGGCGCCGTTTGTTCGCCAAAATCCGGGTCAGCGAGTGAAATTAAGATTTTCACCAGCTAGGCTCAGGTGTTCCGGTCACCCCGTTCGCAAAATCTGAACTGCTCTATTAATTGGACGGGCGGCGTTTCGTGGGCGAGGGCTTCTCCGGGATGTTGTCGTCAACAATGACTCTTTTCGGAGATCGGCCAGCCGAAGACACTAGCTGAGTATTTTTGCTCTCCATCGAAGCCGCGGTCTGCTGAATATAGGAAGATAACTCTTCCCTGAGCCGGTTCATGTCGGAAATGTCGTTGCTCAAAGCTGTCAGCTCAGTTTTACCCTCTCGCGAACCGGTTGGGAGCAGCGAATCCAGAGCCTCGCAGACCACCGTCAAGTCTTTATACAGCTTAAAGGTCGTGGAGATGCTTCCACCAGAGGCTTGGGCATCGTGAATTAAATCGGGCACCGCAAATTGGAGATTGCGGCGCAACGCGGCTGTCATCTTGGCCTTCTGAACTTTGTCTCCCCGCCAGAATGTGACCCAGTGGAGTCTCCCGCCTTGTTGCTGCAGGTCCGTGAGGTCCTGGCTTGTTGCCGGGGACGCGCGCATCAACTCAGCCAAGATTGTATTCAGGTCGCGTGCAACTGGAGAGGGTGAAGGCGAGACTGCGGCCGATCTTGATTGTGCGAACAAGCCTATGCTGAAAACAAGGACGAAAACCATGACGAGAAGACCGCAATGCGCCTGGCGAGTGGTGGTTGTCATAAAGCAGACTCCTTCGTCCAACCGCCCAAGCATAGACTGATTCCAAGAGAGTGGGCCATTACCGACGTCTAATTGCCCAAAGGTCAACGGGTATCGTCCGAATGGTCGGATCGGTTATTGGCCTTGCGGGCGGATGAAGATTGGACTATCACCGCATGCGCGTGGAAACGTGCGCATAACTCAAACCCTTGCCCAAGGCATTTTGAGTGCTATGGGATGTTTCGCCAACCCTCACCACACGAAAACAAGGTGGACGGTTCCTTGATGACCGGAAATTGAGAACTGCCACCATTCCACAAGCTCACCAGCCAGATGGGCGGCCGTTCGCCACAATTGCTCGGCACTACGGATCAACACAACGTGTCCTTTTGCAGGAATCCATTCCACGACATCGTCGAGATATTCCAACCAAGCGTCTACGTTAGTCGGGTATTCCTCATCGCCGTACCATCCTTTGGGCTTGCGGAGAGCGATTGCGAAGGCCTGGAATACACTCTCTTCTGTCGAGAGGATTGCACCGTCAATCTCCAAGACGGCGATGTTGTCAGCGCGCAAGTCCTCAACGATCTCCTCCACCTGCCGCGACTCCGCAAAATGAATCCAAGCGTGGGCTGGTTTAGCAGTAAGGTCAAAAAACAATCGGGTTTTCATATTCAGACAAGGATAACTTCTGAAGACAGGCCATAGCGCTCAAATTTCGATGTCTTTCGATTCAGTTCACATCTGAAGAGTTCGAAACTGGTCGGAACATGAGCGTAATGGAGATGTTTCGCCAGTTGACAGTCGCAATTCTGCGGTTTGGGTCGGGTCACTTTGACTTTCTGAGTACCCTAAGCAGCAGAAACAGAACTAGCACAAAAAGCACCACCATCCCGGACAAAAGCAGCAGGAGGTGTTTTGGAGTGATGAAGAAGCCCGTACCCATGCCGGGCATTATGCGCTCATTGAGTCTGCTCTGCCAGTAGCGCTCAGAACCGGGGTCAATGAGCGATATGGCGATTTATCACTCCTTGAGTGGTTCGCCTAGAGGCAATTCGTGTAAATTGCACCTACGATTGGTTCGCTCGCAACCGCCCCGCTGCTATCAGCTTTAACACGTAGCCCGAGGAGAGCGGCATCTGAGCCGCAACCAGCAGGAGCACATCCGTCCGTGTAAATCGTCCCTTCGTACTCGTCTCCGTCCAAAGAGATCGGAAGGCCGTTCTCTTTGAAAAACCGGATTACATCTTCTTTCGGGGTGCCGATTCTTAGCCTCTCGCGTGCGTCACGCTTCAACGTCTCGATGCGCGCTTCGTATGCCTTGCCCCGCTGTTGGCACGCAGTGCTGTGGTAACGGTAGAACATCCACCCAAACTGCGAGTAGCCCCAGATCAATACTGCCAAGGTCAAAAGCGCGAGCGTACCGATGAGGATTCGCTTTCTCGTCTTCTTCAATTGTTCCTCTCCATCGACTGTATGCCGCATCACGACAGAGTTACGCCTCTTTCGGATTGTAAGGATGCACAGCAAAATTCCTCCAAAGAAGCCGAAAAAATAGGAAGCGTTGTGTGCCCACCAATCAGCCATGAATCTTGCATGTTTTGCGGGAGGGAGCAGAGAGCCAACCCAACTAGGTGGGGCGATTGCACCCCGGCTGGCCAGCACATAGCCTGTTAGTCCGGCGACAGTCGCTAGAAGGACCATCGCCACGAGCAAGTTCGATATAGGGCGAACCAGTTCGCTTGCGTCGATCTTGTTGCGCGAACCTGCCCTTGCCGCAAATGCTAGTAGAACACCCAGAAATGCTCCCATCCACCAAGTAGCGATAACGCCCCACCCCAGCGCTAGCAATGTCGGCGATGTTGTCGAGAACACTGGCGGATGGAAAACCGAGAAGTATTCAACACAGATACGTGCGGTGAACTGGTCGTGAACGATGCCATACAACACAGCGGCCACGACACAGGTCAGGATGATTTTGAGTGATTGCATCTCCCTTAGAGTTTACGGGCTTGCAGCCGAAACGGGAGATTGCTCTTGTAACCAGGTG
>CAWEQA010000015.1:0-44187 GCA_963811095.1 uncultured Acidobacteriaceae bacterium
ACGCCTCGGCTCAGGTGGACCAACGCAAGGTCGGCCGGTTGGCCCTGGCCATCCAGGTGGCGTTTCAAGAGCTGGGAGTCTTTCCCGACTCCAATACACGGGTTCCCCTCGACACTACCGAGCCGATGCCGTTCAGCACCGTCCAGGTCATCGAAAATGCGAAGCGCAACACCCAACTGGGTCGCATCGCCTCCCCTCCCGAAAACACTCTCACCGCCGCTTCTGAAGAGGCGAACCTGACCACCCTGCAAGCCGAACTGCAGCAGGCCCTGCAGCGTGCGATTGGCCTGCATACGGTCGCTTTACTTCGTGATAATTCGAGGGGCTGGTGATCAGCTTGCGGGGGAATTCGTTTTCTTCGACAGCGGATCGCTGGTGTTGAACACCTCCGCTCTGCCGCGTGCTCCATTCCTTCATCGCCTCCATCCTCGCTGTCCGCACTTGCCGCGGCTGGTGAGTTCCGCAAGGCTCCACCGACAATGTTCCCATTCACACCACACCGGGGGCATCGAACTGGGAGTCGTCGACCGCCCGTTCCACTGTAGTTGGAGGGTCTCCTCATCGGAAGCGCTACCGTTTCCGAATCCTGACCGCCTGGCCGCCGCCGGAGAAATGCCGAACATCACCCCATCGCCAGCAACGTCACCGTTCCGGGAACGTGTTGATAATTGCCGCGTCGACATTGTGATCTCCAGCCGGACACGTTGCCACCACCAGCGTGCTCGCCGACGCCCGCCCTTCCAAGCCGTCTCCCTCTATTCTGGCCAAAGCTCTAGAAGCCTTTCCGTCGCCGATGAACTTGTCAAGCCACGCCACCGGCACAAATCCTATACTAAACGCGTTTCACCGCGAGCACAAATTTCAGACAAAGCTCACCCACCCTCCACCAACTCAATCCGAAAGGCCTCAATATGACGACCGCGGCCGTGCCAACGGCCTTGGCTCTGACGGGCCGCCCGATCCGGATCTGGTTCGCATTCGCGACCTCGTTTATCAGGTCGCCGGCATCTTTCATCCCGACACCAAGCTGCGTCTGCTCCTCGACCGCTGTGCCGCCGCATGAAGGAACTCAAGACCAAAGCCTGCGCGAATATTTCGAATACCTCACCATCAAGCCGACGCGCCAGGCCGAATTGGTCGCATTGTTAAACGAAATTACGATTGGGGAAACCTGCTTCTTCCGCAGCCAGCCGCAACTCGATGCGTTGCGCAAGATCGTCATTCCCAAGGTCCTCGAAGCAAAAGCGAAGCTCCCGTTGCGCCGCCTGCGCATCTGGAGCGCCGGATGTTCGACCGGAGAAGAACCATACACCCTCAGCATGTTGCTGCTGGAAGAAGCCCAAAGCCGTCTCAAGGAGTGGACCATCGAGATTCTCGCCACCGATCTCAACGAACGCTCGCTGGCGCACGCCAAGAATGCCATCTATGGCGCTTACAGCACGCGCAATCTGACTCCTTATTACCGCCAGAAATATTTCACCCCGGCGGCGAACAGTTGCAGGTGCAAGCCGTCGTCCGCAACAGCGTCACTTTCAGCCGGGTGAACCTCTCGGACGACGCCGCATGACCTTCATGAAGAGCCTCGACGTCATCTTCTGCTGCAACGTGCTCATCTATTTCGATCTCGCCTCCAAGCGGCGCGTGATTCAGCACTTCTACAACAATCTTCTGCCGCACGGATATCTATTCCTGGGCCATTCCGAATCGCTCTATGGCGTAACCGACGACTTCCGCCTGGTCCACCTGCCGGGGCCACGGCCTACATCAAAGGCGAACGCACTCGAGGCGGGAAAGAGGAACATGACACCGCAGCCACGAAAGCAACATTGCTCAGCCGGATGGAGGATCTGCAACAGATCCCAACCATTCCGGCAGTGCTGGCGCCTCTGCTCCGCTATCTGGAACAGCCAGTCGAGCAACTCGATGTGCAGAAGGTCACCGACATGATTGCGCAAGACAAGTCCCTGGCCGCGCAGTGTCTGCAGATGGCGAATAGCCCCTGTTCGGGCGCTGGCAGAAGATGGACTCGCTGCGCGGCGCCATCGTCGGCCTCGGATTTCAGCGGGTCAGCGACATCGCGATGTCGTGCGGCGTGCTCAACCTGATGCCCAAAGACAGCGCCGGCATCGATCCCGTCGTCTTCTGGGAACACTCGCTGGGATGCGCTCTGGTCTGCCGCCATTTCGCCCGCAAGATTTCTTATCCCGATCCCAGCAAGGCCTATCTGGCCGGACTGCTCCACGATCTCGGCATCATCGTCAACCTCTGGGTCTTGCCAAAAGAATTTCGTGCCGCCTTCGAATTCGCTCGCGCCGAGGAAATTCCCCTGCACGAAGCGGAACAATCGTCCTGGGATTCACGCATTGCGAAAGCGGCCGCTTACTGGCGGAAAAATGGGAACTTTCTCCCGACCTCCGCGAGGTCGTGTCGCTGCACCACAACACCCAGGAGTCGCGCGATCATGCCGGACTCATTGCGCTGGTGGAACTCAGCGACCTGCTCTGCCGCATGAGCGGACTGAACCACGGCTACATCGAAAACCGCCAGGTCAGCCTGCTCGAACAGACTGGCTTCGCCGTGCTTTCCCAGCAATGCCAGGGGCTGAAGAATTTCGACTGGGCCCGCCTCACCTTCGAACTGGACTCCTACATGGATGAGGTGCACGCGCTCGTCCGCGCGATCTACCGGAAATGAACGAAGTCGCTGCAAGCCGCTCGCCGATCCGCGTGCTGGTGGTGGATGACAGCGCTTTCATGCGCACCGCTCTTTCCCGCATGATCGCTTCCGAATCCGGCTTCGAGGTCGTTGCCACTGCCTGCAGCGGATCGGACGCACTCGACAAAATTGCCTCCCTCGATCCCGATGTCGTCACTCTCGACGTGGAAATGCCAGGGCTCGACGGCCTGCAACTCTGCGTTGCATCATGCGTCAGTTCCCCCGTCCCGTGATCATGGTCAGTGCGGCGACCGAGAAGGGCGCTGGCAACACTTTCAACGCGCTCGCTGCCGGAGCCTTCGATTACGTCCCCAAGCAACTGTCGTCCACCTCGCTCGACATCCTCCATATCAGGTCGGACCTCGTCGCGAAGATCCGAGCCGCCGCGCAATCGCGGAAGTCACATCGCGGCGACTTCTTGTCCAAGAAACCTCCCCGGCCCGCACGGTCAGAAACGCTCACCCCAGCCTTTCCTTCCGTACCCGCGATCGTTGCCCTGGGAACCTCCACCGGCGGCCCCAAAGCTTTGCAGGAAATCTTGCCTCTTTTCCCTCCGGACCTTGCGGTCCCCATCCTGATCGTGCAGCACATGCCCCCGGGCTTTACCGCGCCCTTCGCCCAGCGGCTCAACGCATTATGCTCCGTCACCGTGCGCGAGGCCACTCACGGCGAATGCCCTCTGCCTGGCGTGGCTTACATCGCGCCGGCAGGATTGCACATGCGCGTGGAGCGCCAGGCCGATTCTCGCGCCATCATCTCTCTCGACACGCATCCCGAAGACTATCTTCACATTCCCTCGATTGACGTACTCATGACCTCGGTGGCCGAGTCCTTCGGAAACCTTGCGCTCGGAGTGATCCTGACGGGAATGGGCTCCGACGGTGCAGCAGGGATACAGGCCATCCACCGCCAGGGCGGCTTCACCATCGGTCAGAACGAGGCTACCTGTACCGTCTATGGCATGCCGCGGGCTTGCGCCGAGTTGGGCGTTCTCACCCGCATCGTTCCGCTCTCCCGGATTCCCGCGGAAATCCTGCAGGCTACACGCTACCGCAGGCGTGCGTGAGCAGATATTCAGCTCCAACCGCCAATCCCACGCAATCCAGCAGTTGCCTCACTCTTCCCAGTAACGCCTCTGTGGAAAATGGCTTGGCTAAGCACTCCTCCTGCATCGTGCCGCGCGCTCCCATCTGCTCAGCATATCCGGTAACCAGCAGAATCTTGAGGCAGGGATTCTCTCGCCGGAGTTTCTCCGCCAATACGCGCCCGCTCTCCCCGGGCAGAACCACATCGCTGAGCAACAACTCCACTTCGTCGCCCCGCGCTTCGTAAATGCAAATCGCTTCCCTTGCATTCTTTGCAGTGAAAACCCGATAACCCGCCGATCGCAGAACTTCACAGGTCACTTCCCGCACGAACGCTTCGTCTTCCACAAGCAGGATCGTCTTCGCTCCCGCCAAGGCGCTCTCATCCGCTCCTGTACACCACCCGCCTGCCTCTTCTAGCGTCTCTGTCATTTGAACGTACATGATTCCCCTCGATGAACCATCTTCCAATCTGCACCCTCCCTATGAGCAGATAGGCTGCCACAACGTCCCGCAGGCAGGTCGCAGGAATGGCCGAAGGAAATGCAGCACTTAAGTGCGGAGGTGGGCACGACCCATCACCCGCAAGATTCCCTTCGCCCATTTCGGGAATCGCTTCGAGAACGGGGAACCGATTCGGCACCGAAAATTTGCCACAGGTTCCCACACAGACTCTATTTTGGACTCGTCAGAATCGTCTCATTGGGATCGAGCACGATCTTGTGCGCGCCAGCCGGAGCCGGCAGATGGAACGACGATTCCTCGCCGTCGGCGAACACGCGCCCCAGCAGCACAGTCTGTTTCCCCGCCATCACCGCATACACAGGAACTGACGTCACCAAATCCGCTGGTGCCTCTTTCTGCAAGATAGTTCCACTCACCACCGAACCCGTACCCTTGGGAGTGAATTTCACTCCCTTGAGTTCCAACTTTGGCAGCGAAGTGCCGTTGATCCATCCGTCCAGGAACCAGTCCAGTGACTTCTTGCCTTCATAGCGCAGCGACAGCGGAAGCTCTTCCGCGAAAACGTCGATCAATTCGTCCGTGCTGATCGCTCTGCCTTCATACCGCTGCCGAACCTTCCGCAGCGCCCGCACAAACGGCTCCTCCACAACGCCGGCCTGCGGCTTGCGCCCGCCATCCTGCGCGGCGGCATCTTTCATCATGCTCCGCAGCATGTGGAACAGCCACGTGCCCCGTCCATACAGGATCGCTTCATATCCTTCCGGAAACCGCGACGACAGCAGCCGCATGCCCAGCGTTACTGGCCCCGCCTCCATCGGAGACATCCCATCCTTGTTCTTTGCGATCAAGTCCTGTCGATACTTCTCCATCACCTCCCGAAATCCTGCAGGATCCTTCTCCTGTAGCATCATCAACGCGCAATAATTCGCCAGCCCCTCGGAGAACCACTGGTCGCGATAGCTATTCCAACTAATCAGATCTCCCCACCATTGATGCGCAGTCTCGTGAGCCGGAAGCGATTGCTGGAGTTGGATGCGGTATGGTTCGAAGTGCAGTTGTTCGCGCTCCTTTTGATCGAGAAATGCGTACGATGAAAGAAATACCAGCCCAGGCCAGCCCTGGCTGTCACGCCCCGGCATTTGCGTCAGAGCCAGATGACTGTACGGATAAGGGCCGAACCGCTCAGCGTAATACTCAATGGCTCGCGCCGCAGCGTCCGCCACCGCCTGTTCGTGCTGCACGGGCGATGGGTTGTCGGGCACGATGACCTGCGTTGCCCGCATCGATGGCTCGGAAGGATCCGGTTGGATCACGTGCACTCGCGGCGTCGGGAAATCTCGCTCCACTCCTTTCGTGGCATACGTCTCCACGATTACTTCCCCTGCTTTCGCCGTCGCTTCTTTGTACTTGCCCAAATTAAATCCCGCCAAAGGAATCGGCCGCTCCGATACAAAGTGCGCCGTCTGTTGCCCATTGCCGATGCTGGCTCTTCCCGCCGACGAAACCAGCGTCGGCTTCCCGGTGGCCACCAGCGTCCAGCCTTGCGGATACTCAAACTCCAGGTCGAAGTCCGCCATCGCCATCCCACGATTCGGATACCAGGTGCCGCGCGCACCCACATACAACAATCCGTTGCCCGCTTCGGCTAAGACTTCACCACCGTACACAAAGTCGAGATCGATCTTCTGCCCGGCCCGCGTGGGCTCCGGGAGTACCACCGCCACAAGATCATTGCCCCGGCGCGAAAGCTGACTCCCCTCTACTGCCGGATTGTGAATGAACTCCACCGGCTGCCCGTCAAGCTTGACGCTTTCCACTTGCAGAAACCGGGAAAGTTCGAACAACAAGGTTCGCGCCCCAACCACTCTCACTTCGAATTGCACGCGGGCATTCGCGTGAATCCGCTTCGGCGGCTGCACCTCTGTCGTGACCGTGTACTGGCGAACTGCAACCCGGCTCTCAAGCTCTTTTTCGTCATCTGTCGCCGGCGCCCTGTCGTGCTTCGCCGGACCGGTCTCCGGATTTGTCGCTGAAAATGATGCCCAGACGTCGTAGTAAAGATCCCCGTGTTCCGACGTTCTCGCCTGGCCGGCCTGCACCTGCTCAGGTGCCACGGAATCGAAGACCACGTCAAACACGCCTAGCTTCGTCCCTTGTAACCGCGCGTGCAGGTATCGGTCTTCAACATTCCCAGGCCCTTGCGCCTCCGCTCGCTCGGCTGCAGCAGTGCTGCCTTTCACCGGGAGCCTCCGGCTAAAGGTCATCAGCAATCTCATCGCGTCCGCGCTCGCCAGATTCTTGGCCGTCGCGTCCCAGCGGTCCACGAATTCCTGCTGGTTGTCCGTCGCGCGCAGATCGGGTCGCATCTCGGCCGCTGCGTCATCATTAAAACGAAAATAGGCGGTGGCAAAGTGTTCTTCCAGGATTGCCATCCCCGTAAACAAGCTCATGGATCTACGTTCGACGGTATTCGGAGGCGTCAGCAGCACTTCACCGTAGCCCTCGAAGAACGCTCCCGTGATCCGGCCCATCACGTCCTGCGTGAAACCAATCGTGCCGTCCTCCAACGTGATGTGGACCGCCGCTCGATCCAGCGATGCGCCCCTCACCTGATACACCCGCGCCGGATCCAGCCCCACCTGCCCCAACTGAAGGTAAAGGGCCTCCGCCGGCTTGTCCGCACGGTTCTCGGCTCCGGCCGCGCACAGCGCGCTGGCCGCCATGCAGATCGCCGCCGCGACCCGCAAGCCTCGCATGTTGAGTAGTACCTTCGTCACGTCGTAAGCCTTTCTCCAGTTGCTAGAATGCGCCTGAATGTGGCCACGTGTCACCATCCTCTTTATAGCAGTCGCGTCTGCCTTTCCTGGTGCATGGGCTGACACCATCCATTTGAAAAACGGCCGCATTATCCTGGCTGATCACGTCCGTGAAAACGGAAATCGCTACGAATACAATATCGGCGACGACTCTTACGCCATCCCCAAGGCTTCCGTTGACCACATCGATGCCGGAGGCATGCCCGCTCATGCAGCATCGACAGCCCTGAAGGCAGCCGACCTTCCGACCTTCACTCCCGCCGACAGTCTTGCGAATGAGGGCGATCTGGTTGCCCGGGTCATCAAAGAAGGCAAGGTCAACCCTGACGTTCTCGCCCGCCTGGAAGACAAAGGCAACCCCGAGTTGAGCGCCACAGCCGACTTCATCGCTGGAAAATTTGAATTCGAGCATGGCAACATCGCCCAATCGCGCCAATATTTTGAAAGCGCCCTCCGCTTCCAGCCAGACAATTCCACCATTCTTGTGTATTACGCGGCCTTGCTCGTCCGCACCGGAAACGCCGCCCACGCGCTGCCCTATGCCGAGCGTGCCGTGCGAGCTGCCCCCAGTTCGCCCGACGCCTACACCATGCTCGGCTACTCCCAGTTCGCGTCAGACCACACGAAAGATGCTGTCGCTTCTTGGAAGCGGTCGCTCGAATTGCGCCCCGACGCCGCCGTCCAGCAGTTTCTGGACAAAGCCCAGCGCGAACAGACCGTCGAATCTGACTTTTCTCAAGGCGAGAGCAGTCACTTTGTCTTGCACTATGAGGGCAAACAAACGTCTGAATCCCTTCGCACCCAGATCCTGGCTGCGCTCGAATCCGACTATGACGATCTGGTTCGCGATCTCGGCAATTTGCCTCACGATAACATCCTAGTCACCCTCTACACAGAACAAGCCTTCTTCGATGTCACTCACGCGCCCACCTGGTCTGGAGCGCTGAATGACGGCAAGCTGCGCATCCCGATCAGCGGATTGAATTCCATGACCCCGGAACTCGCGCACGTTCTAAAACACGAATTGGCTCACTCCTTCATCAACCAGCTTTCCGGCGGCCGGTGCCCGTCTTGGCTGCACGAGGGTATCGCGCAGTTCCTCGAGCCTAGAAGCCTTGCCGGCGAGGGGCACCAGCTCTCTCACCTCTTCAAAGCCCAACAGAATATTTCTATCAATGAGCTGGAGGGAGGCTTCGCGCGTCTCTCCGCTGTCCGAGCTCAAATCGCGTACGCCGAATCGCTGGCTGCCGTGACGTACATCAACGATTCCTATGGCATGAGCGACATCCAGCGTATCCTCGAGCGCATCAGCCAGGGCAATTCCACCGAGGCCGCCCTGCGCGCCACCATCCATTCCGACTACGGCCAATTGGAGTCCGACTTGGCCCGCTATCTCGCCGACAGGTACGGCGAATAGTTCCGATGATCCTGATTCGTTCAAACGATTGCTCCCCTCACGTTCCTGTGCTAGTTTCCCTTGGGGCTTGTCTGCCATGCGTTCCCTTTTTCACTCCCGCGTCCCTGATCCCGCACCTGGGGTCGAGCCCGTCCCAACCGTATTTCCCAAGATCAAGGGAGCTGACATCGCGGCCGTCTTTGTCGGCAAACGCGTTGCTGGGGATTTCTATGACTCCGTCCGCGTGAGCCCTGAGCGGGTTCTGTTTGGTCTGCTCGATGTTGCCGGGCGCCGCGAGGATAACCGAGGCATCCTCGCCGCCGCACAGGAAATCTTCCGCAACTTTGGCACGGAGCTCTTCTCGCGCCCCGACATCAACGAATCCGAGGCCATGACCGAACTCAGCCTTCGCATCAATCGCGCCATCATTGAGACCTCCAGCGGCGTTCGCTCCTGCCCCGCCTTTATCGGCTGCTACCACGAGAAGTTCGGTACCCTCTGCTACACCAATGCCGGACATACTCCCGGGCTTCTCCGCGACTGCAACGGGATCTCCGAGCTTACTTCCGGAGGATTGCCTCTCGGACTCTTTTCCCACGCCACCTCCGATGCTCCCACCGTCGGCTTGGAGAAAAACGCCGCTCTCCTGCTCGTATCCCGGGGAGTGGTCGAGTGCGAGGGCCACCGCGAAAAGCGCGGCGAGGAATTCGGACTGGCGGCCATCAAACAGCATCTCCTGTCGGTCTTACCTGGCAGCGCCCAGGAACTCTGCGCTTCTATCTTGAAGGCTGCAGGCGAGTTCAGCGGCGATTCGCCGCTGTGCGACGACCGCACAGCCCTCGCTTTGGTGCGCAACACCTGATTCCTCGCAGAGCACGAAAAAACTCATAATCGTGGAACAGCGGCCCTTCAGGGCCGCGTGAATCGGGTGGAAACCGTCTGGGCTTTAGCCCCTGCCGCGTCCAATCAAAGGGCTGGTGCTACGGGATCGCCCAGAAGGAGTAAAATACCCTATCGGCCTGAACCCACTCTTTTGCCCGCAAGCCCAGGGAGCGTGGCGGCCTCGTACATCCTATGAAGAAACTTTTCCTGCTTTTAATTGCTGCTGTTTGTCTGCCCGCTCTGGCGGCCGGACAAACCGCTGGACAGCCTGCCGCACCAGCCGCACAAAAGGCTCCCGCTCCGGCTCCCGCGCCAGCCATTCAATCCTCCGGACAAGTCGTCGAAGAGATCATCACCCGCGTCAACAACCAGATCATCACCAAGTCGGAGTTTGAACGCAGCAAGGATCAGCTTCGAGACGAAGTGAAACAGCAGAATTCCAAAGATCCCGACAAGCTCTACGCCGACCGTGAAAAAGACGTTCTTCGCGATCTCGTCGACCAGCAACTTCTCCTCGACAAAGGCAAGGACCTCGGAATCACCGGCGACACCGAGCTGATCAAAGACCTCGATAAGATGCGCAAGGATATGAAACTCGACTCTCTGGAGGATCTTGAGAAGGAAGCGCTCAAGCAGGGCATCTCCTGGGAGGACTTCAAGCAGAACAAGCGCAACCAGATCATCACGCAGAAGGTGATCGGAGAGGAAGTGAGCAGCCACCTTTCGGTCAGCAAAGAAGAGATCCAGAAGTTCTACGACGACCACAAGGTCGAGATGGAGCAGCCGGAATACATCCGCCTCAGTGAAATTCTTGTCGCGCCCAAAACCACTGCGCCGGCCGCAGCTCCCGCGGCCGCAGTTCCTCCTGCCGGAGCTCCCGCAGCCACCCCTCCCGCAACCAACGCCGCTGCGCCCACGGATGCTAGTACCGCAGCCGCGACACCCAATACTCCGCCCCCTGACGACGCAGATCAGAAGGCCGCCGAGGCCGCAGCCCTCAGCGCTGCCGAAGCCAAGGCCAACGATCTCCTCAAGCAAATTCACGACGGCGCTGCCTTCGAGGATATCGCCAAGAAATATTCTGACGGCCCTTCGGCCGCTGACGGCGGGAATCTCGGCACCTTCGAGCGCGGTAAGCTTGCCAAGTCCATTGAGGACGAAACATTTGCCCTGAAGGCCGGCGAGATCACTGGCGTTATTCACAGCAAGCAGGGATACATCATCCTGAAAGTCGTGGAGCACCAGCAGGCCGGCATCCCTCCGCTGAAGGACGCTCTTCCACATATTCAGGACGCTCTCTACTACGAAAAATTGCAGCCCGCACTCCGCGCCTACCTCACCAAGCTCCGGGAAGACGCCTACATCAAGTACGCGGATGGCTACATCGATACCGGGAAGAGCCCCAACCAGACCCAGCCGGTCGAAACTGCCGACGCCAAGGAATCCGCTGCCAAGAAGCTCGGCAAGAAGAAACATAAGAAGCTAGGCTTCCTCTGATCCCGGTTCGTGGCGCGTGCTTTATACTCAGACAGCCATAATCGGACCAGGATGAAAGACTTCTACATCGGCGATTGCGCGCGCCACGAAAACAAGGTCATCACCTCGAGCTTCGTCGTCGTCGGCAAACAGATCAAGCCCAAGAAAACCGGTGAGCCCTACCTGGCTCTCACTCTCGGGGACCGCAGCGGCCAGCTCGAAGCCAAAATGTGGGACAACGTCGAAGAGGTTCTCGATGCCTTCGAACAGGATGACTTCCTCAAGATCAAGGGCCTCATCAACAAGTACAAGAACCGCTTTCAGCTCACCGTCCACAAGCTGCGCAAGCTGGGCGAATCGGAAATCGACTTCGCCGATTACCTTCCCAAGACCACCAAAGACGTTGACCAACTCTGGCAGACGCTGACGACCTTCATCTCTTCTTTCCAGAATCCGCACCTCAAGTCGCTTGTCCAGGCCTTCATGGCCGACCCTGAAATCGCTGCCGCCTACCGCAACGCTCCCGCAGCCAAAACCCTGCATCACGCCTACATCGGCGGCCTGCTCGATCACGTCGTCTCCCTGTTCCGTTCTTGCGATCTGATGTGCCAGAACTATCCCCAGATCAATCGCGACCTGCTCCTCACCGGAGCTTTTCTGCACGACATCGGCAAGATTCACGAGCTCACCTATAACCGCTCCTTCTCCTACACCACCAAGGGCCAACTTCTTGGCCACATGATCATCGAACTGGAAATGTTGCAGGCCAAGCTCGCCCTGCAACCCGGCTTCCCCGACGAACTCAAGACGATGATCGAGCACCTCATCATCAGCCATCACGGCCAGTATGACTTCGGCTCACCCAAACTTCCCATGTTCCCCGAAGCCCTCATGCTGCACTATCTCGACGACCTCGATTCCAAGATGGAAGCCATGCGCGCCCAGTTCGAGCGTGAATCCGGCCTCGATACTCCCTGGACCAGCTACAACTCTTCTCTCGGCCGTCCGCTCCTCAACACCGAAAAGTTTCTGGCCCCGAAAAAAGCTTCCCCGCCAGAAGATCCCGCCGCGCCTCGCGATGCCGAACTCGACGAATTACCCGAATCAACTCCCACCTTGCCCGGCATCGACCCTCGGCGTTAAAAGTACCCAACCGCTCCGGCAGAGGGTGCCCATTTAGGCTGTCGGATTGCCCCACGTGCCGCCTCTGCATCAAACTGAAACCGCGCAAACAGTACTTGCCCTTCAGTGGTGTTGGCCTGGGCCGAGGATGACTTCCCCCACAACGCCGCCCGCAGGGAATTCAATACCGCCGGCGTCTGGGGGACATGCCCAGACGAGAGCCCATACACCTTCGATTTACCATTCGACGTCCTCACCGTTGCTCCTGCGCGTCACATTGGGTACAGTGGCAACAACCCCAAAAAACAAATGGAGGTCATTTATGCGCTCACGCTTGGTCTTACTCACCCTCGGTCTCTATCTGACACTCACCGTACTCGGATGCACTAGCAAGCCTCCCGCCGACACCTCAACCGACACTGCCGCTCCTGGCGAGACAAGTGCTAAGGGCGGTAAAGAAGCCAAGCAAGCGAAAGAGGCCAAGGAGGCCCGGAAAGAAAAGAAGAAAGAGCCCGTGATTGTGCCCGCGGGAACGAGTGTGACGGTGAGTTTGGGCTCCGCCCTCGGCTCCAAGCTCAGCCAGGCGGGCCAGGCTTTCACCGGCACCGTGGCCAAGGACATAACCGTCGGGAATGAAGTTGTGATCCCCAAAGGTTCAACCGTGGCCGGAACGGTCACCGATGCCAAGGCTCTGGGCAGATTTAAGGGCGGTGCGGTTCTGAATATTCGCCTCGACTCAATCAACCTCAACGGCTATGACCTGCCCGTTCAAACTGCTGCGCGCAGCTTCACCGAGAAGGGTAAGGGGAAGCGCACTGCGGTCCTTACCGGTGGCGGTGCCGCCCTCGGCGGAATCATCGGTGCGATCGCCGGGGGCGGCAAAGGAGCCGCCATCGGGGCCGCCGCGGGCGCGGGCGCGGGCGCGGGTGGCTCCGCGTTTACCGGGAACAAAGAGATTGTTTTACCGGCCGAGTCCGACGTCACTTTCGAACTCACGCAAGAACTCAAACTGGAGCGGATGTAGCTCGATCGCCTTCTTGCGGTCACTCCCGGCCCCTGTTCCGGGAGTGATCGCAACTCACGTCCCTAGCGCAGGCTCTTGGTAGACTCTCAGAACAGGACCGCCCCGTACCATGCTCGACTTCACTCGCTTCGAAATCCTCACCTTCGATTGTTACGGAACGCTGATCAACTGGGAAGCCGGCATTCTCCCTATCCTGCGCCGCATTCTCTCCGCTCACGGGAAACAGATCGATGACGCCACCCTCCTCAAACTCTACGGAGACTTTGAGCAGCGTTCCGAGGAGGGCACGTTCCGCTCCTACCGTGAGGTTCTGGAATCCGTCGTCCACCAGCTTGGCGCCGAGCTTCAATTCACTCCCACCTTGGAAGAAGCACACTCGCTACCTGAATCTCTTTCCACCTGGAAGCCCTGGCCTGACACGGTCGCCACTCTCCACCAGCTTAAGCCGCGTTTTCGTCTGGCGATTCTCTCCAACGTGGACGACGATCTCTTCGCCCTCACGCGTCCCAAACTGGAAGTTGAATTCGATGAAGTCATCACGGCACAGCAAGCTCAGGCCTACAAACCTTCCCTGAAGCTGTTCGAGTTGGCCCTGAGCCGTATCAACGCTCCCGCCCATCGCGTCCTGCACGTGGGCCAAAGCATCTACCACGACGTAGTTCCCGCGCAGGCCCTCGGCCTCGCCACCGTATGGGTGAACCGTCCTTCGGCCCGCCCCGGCGTCGGTGCCGTGAAAGCCGCGGAGGCCGAGCCCGACCTCATCGTCTCAAACCTCGCAGAACTCGCCGAGCTTGCCTCTGCGCAATGACCAGATTGTGGAAGGCCAGATTGTGGAAGAGCGGCGCTTCAGCGCCGCGTTGGGCGCTGATAGAGGAAGGGGCTTCAGCCCCGGTGGGATGGCACAAATAGCAAACCGCTACCGATTAGGAACTCGCCGGCAGCTTCACCACTCTCTTCTGGATCGCCCACATCACCAGTTCCGCCTTATTGTGGATCCCCAACTTCCGCATCAAGTTGAACTTGTGCGCATCCACCGTCTTCATGCTGAGTCCCAGAACATCGGCAGCGGACCTCACCGTCCTGCCCTCGGCCAGTAACTTCAATACTTCACGCTCTCGCGCAGTCAGCACCCGCCTGCGCGGAAGCAGTTCTTCCGACGGCCATTCCGCCTGCCGTCTTTCCAGCGCCCCAACCTTCGGGGTGCAGTGTGTCCTTCTCACCATCTCCACCAGTTCTTCCGCAGAAGTGTGCCGTACCACGCAACTGGACGCGTCCGCTCGCGCTTTTCGCACTAAGTCGTCGCCCTCGTGGGTCGTCAGGAATAGCACCTTGCTCGACGGACACTCCTGCAAAATCAGCCACTCGGCTTGATCCGCCGTACACTCGAAGATGTGCGCATCGGTGATCACAATCTCAGGACGGTGCTCGAATACTCGACGCAGCGCTTCGGCGGAACTTCCTGCCTCCGCCACCACTTGCATATCCGGTTCGTCCTCAAGCAATCGCCGCAATCCCTGGCGCAACAAGACATGGTCGTGCACCAGAAGACAACGGATCTCCTTATCGCCCAATAAATCTTCGCGTTGTAGCTGCGTGGGGGGACACACAGGGGCAACTCCTTCGTGGCCAGAGAGATTTGCGATGCAGCGCGGGTTCGGTTCGAACCCCAGACGGAGCGGACGTTGCCTCATTGTAACCTCTGGCCCCCTCATTTTCCTCGTGAAAATCGTCCCTCCCCTTCCTTTTCTTCAGGATACGGCGGTCTTGATTCCCTCTTCGGAACCCCGATCCGCCCTCGCGATCAGGTACAATCGAGCGTTTATGCTGCGTTACTTCACCGCCGGAGAATCCCACGGCGAAGCTCTCGTCGCCTTCCTTTCCGGCATGCCCGCCGGTCTGAAGATCGACCAGACCTTCCTCGACCGGGAACTATGGCGCCGTCAACAAGGCTACGGCCGCGGCGGCCGCATGAAGATCGAGCGCGACACCGCCCACATACTCTCCGGCGTGCGTCAAGGCATGACCATCGGCTCTCCCATCTCCGTTCAACTGGAAAACCGGGATTGGAAAAACTGGCAGGAATCTTTGCCCGTGGGCGAAGGCGATCCCGCCAAGCATAAACGCGTTGCCTCTCCCCGGCCCGGCCATGCCGACCTTGCCGGAGCCCTGAAATACAACTTCCCGGAAGCTCGCTACGTCCTCGAGCGTGCCTCTGCCCGCGAGTCCGCCGCCCGCGTTGCCCTGGGCGCGATCGCTAAACTGTTCCTGCGCGAACTCGGCATCGAAGTCCTCAGTCACGTCGTCACCACCGGCGCCGTCACACTTACCGATCAAGTTCCCTGGGAAAAGATTCTCGCACTCCACGGTCGCGAGGACGTTTTGCTAAATTGCGCTGACCCAGAGGCCGAGCGGCGCATGAAGGAAGAAGTCGACAAGGTTCTCAAGACCGGAGACTCGCTCGGTGGAGTCTTTGAAGTCGTCGCCCATCAGGTTCCGCCTGGCCTCGGCACCTACGTCCAGTGGGACGAACGTCTCGACGCCCTGCTCGCGGCCGCAGTCATGTCGCTGCAAGCGGTCAAAGCCGTCGAGATTGGCGCGGGCGTCGCAGCCGCGTTTGCACCGGGCTCCGCCGTGCACGACGAAATCGGCTACGCCGCCAGTTCCGGCTATACCGCCTTCTCCCGCACCCGCAACAACGCTGGAGGCATTGAAGGCGGCGTCTCGAACGGGCAGGAGATCCGCGTTCGCGGCTATCTGAAACCAATTTCCACGCTGCGCCGTCCCTTGCAGTCTGTCGACTTTTCTACGCGCGAACCAGTCAAGGCCGCCTACGAGCGTTCCGACGTATGTGTGGTTCCAGCTGCGGGCGTGGCCGCTGAAGCCATGGTGGCGCTAACCCTCGCGCGCTGCGCTCTGGAAAAATTCGGCGGCGATTCCATGGTGGAGACTCTTAGAAATTTCCAGGGCTACTGCGAACAATTGAAAAATTACTGACAATCTAATTTCTGATGATCTATCCCATCGTAAAATTCGGCAACCCGGTTCTCGAGAAACCCTCCGAAACCGTCACCGTCTTCGACGAAGAACTCAAGAAGCTCACCGAAGACATGTTCGAGTCGATGTATGCGGCCCACGGCGTCGGCCTCGCGGCCCCGCAAATCGGCATCGGCCGCCGCATCGCCGTCATCGACGTCACCTTCAAGGAAGATCCCGACGGCAAGCTCGTCCTGATCAATCCCGAAATCATTCACACCGAAGGCCGCCATACCCAAAGCGAAGGCTGCCTCAGCATCCCCGACTTCCGCGAGAACGTCACGCGTCCCATCAAAGTCACCATCCGCGCCCAGGACGTTCACGGCAAGATCTACGAGAAAACCGGAGAAGAGTTACTGGCCCGCGCCTTTCTGCACGAAACCGATCATCTGAACGGCAAGCTCTACATCAGCCACATCAGCGCCCTCAAGCGCGACCTGATGAAACGCAAAATCCGCAAAATGATGAAAGCGGGAGAATGGTAGAAATTGTGGAATCGGAAAATTGTGGAATCGAGAAATTTTAGTAACTCTGTAGTTTAGGATCGCTTTCGAGTCGCGATCGCGAATCGACTTAACCCGAAATGACTTATTCCGAAACGATCGATTCCGAAATAACTTACTCCGGGACGACTTACTAAGGCCGACAGCTCCGTGGAAGAGCGGCCCTTCAAGGGCCGCGTAAAGCGCGCCGACAGATTTGGGGCTTCAGCCCCCGTGGTCGTATCGGATTTCGACTACACAATTACGAAATTACAAAATGTCCTTGGATCTCGTTTTCTGCGGTACGCCGCGCTTCGCCGTCCCTACGCTCGAAAAATTAGCCGAAGCCGGATTCCGCATTCATCTCGTGGTGACTCAGCCCGATCGCCCCAAAGGACGCGGCCTCGAACTCGTCCAATCGCCCGTCAAAGAATCTGCTCTCAAACTGAATCTTCCCATCACCCAGCCCGACCGCATCAAGACCAACGACGAATTTCGCGCCCAACTCACCGCCCTCAAGCCCGACGCCATCATCGTCGTCGGCTACGGCCGCATCATTCCCCAGTGGATGCTCGATCTCCCGCCCCTCGGCAACATTAACCTGCACGCCTCCCTGCTCCCGAAATACCGCGGCGCTGCCCCCATTCAATGGGCAATCGCAAACGGAGAATCCGTCACCGGCGTCACCACCATGCGCATCGATGCCGGCCTCGACACCGGTGACATCCTCCAGCAACGAGAACTAGCAATCGCGTCCGACGACACGGCCGAGACGCTAGCTCCGCGCCTGGCCTCGATCGGCGCCGATCTCATGGTCGAGACCCTTCGCGGCCTGCAGGCGAGTTCCATTCACCCGCGGCCCCAAGACAACTCGCAGGCCACTCTTGCCCCGATCCTGAAAAAAGAAGACGGCCTCGTAGACTTTTCCCGCTCCGCCGCCGAGATCTTCAACCGCATCCGCGGCTTCCAACCCTGGCCCGGAGCCTACACAAAATTCCGCGGCAAAACTCTGCAGATCACAAAGGCGCGCCCGGCAACCGACGCCGTGCCTCAAGCCGAACTGCGCGTCGCTGCCGATCGCCTGCTGGCAGGCTGCGCCCACAACACCTCCCTCGAACTGCTGGAAATCCAACTGGAAGGCAAGAAGCGTTCCTCCGCCCGCGATTTCCTCCACGGCTATCGTCCCCAGCCCGGCGAAAAGCTCGGGGGCACCGATCCAAGATAGTGATTGCGGAAGGTGTGTGGAAAGGTGCTTGTGGAAAGGTGTTCGTGGAAGGGCACGGCTTCACAGAGTGCTGAAAAACTCACCGATTGCAGAGCAGACTGCGGTCTGCGATCAGTTCTTCTCGCTTCCACTCTGCTTCTGGTCTGCCGAAGTGGAGCGGCTGCGAGTCGATGAGCCGGCTCCGGTCATGCTTCCGCCGCCGGCAAGCGCGTCATACGCACCAGGTTGTAGGCGGCGGCCGCGATTTGAAACAGCCACTCCACTCGCCGCCGACTTCGCAACTTCACCTGTCGGAACCCGGCCCAGTGCTTGATCCAGGCGAAACTCTGTTCTACGAGTTTTCGTTTCTTCTGGCTCTGCACAAACTCCGCGCTGTCCCGCTCTTCGGCGCGCAGACTATTCCGTTGCCGCAACTGCCCTTGTTCGTATTCCGCGACATGGGGCACGATGTTGCGGGCCCGCAGCGCTTCCACAAACTGCCGTTCCTGATACTGCTTGTCCGCTCCCAACGTGCGCCGCTTCTGGCTTCGGTGCTGATCCAGCAGAACCAGCGCCGCTTCCCGCTCCGCCCGTGTTCCGGCTTGCGTCACCGTTGCCGCCACAATCAGTCCGTGATTGTTTTCCGTCAACACATGTCCCAGATAACTGGGCTCCGCTGCTCCCGCATTACACTTGCGATACAGCCGCGCCTCCGGATCCGTCTGGCTCTCATGCGTGTCGCGTAGCAACCGCTTCCCGCCCTGTCCGCTGCCCCGCTCCGGCGGATCGGCCTTCTCCCGGAAACTCCGCCGATTCGCCCACGCCTCCAGCATCGTCCCGTCCACCGTAAAATGTTCGTCGCTCAGCAGTCCCGACTTCTCTAACTGTCCCCGCACCGCCACAAAGAACCGGCTGGCGATCTCGCCCGCAATCAAACGATCCCGGTTCTTGCTGAACACCGTCGCATCCCAGACCTGGTCGTCGATCGCCAATCCCACAAACCAGCGGAACAGCAGACTGTAATCCAGTTCCTCCATCAGCAACCGCTCGCTGCGCTTGCCATACAGCGCCTGCAGCAACAGCGCCCGCAGCAGCTTCTCCGGCGCAATCGACGGCCGCCCGGTCGTCGCATACAGTTCATCGAACTGCCCCGACAACTCGCCCAGCGCCTGATCCACCATCCGGCGAATCCGGCGCAGCGGGTGCTTGCTCGGTACCCGCTGTTCCAGACTCACGTAGCTGAACACCCCATCCTGCTGCTCGTCGTCTCCGCGCATCCTTGCTTCTTACCCTATTTCCCTGTGCAACGCATATGAGTTTTTCAGCACTCTGTTCAGCCGTGCCGCCCATGTGCTTTTCGTGGAAGAGCGGCCCTTCAGGGCCGCGTTATTGCCTAGGAAAAATAATTGGGCTTTAGCCCCTGAGGGCACGATCTCCGGACGAAACTCCACCAACGACCCTCTCAGCACCCTCCGCGCCCGGAGCCTGCCCTGAGGTGACCCGAAGGGTGGTGAGTTCTTTCTTTCCCGCCTACAATCGGAACGCAATGCCCGTCTCTCCCGCCCGCGCCGCCGCCTTCGACATTCTCCTTCGCATCGAACGCGAATCCTCCTACGCCTCCGACCTCCTGCACTCGACGGCTCACGAACGCCTCTCCACCCCCGATCATGCCCTCGCCACGGAACTCGTCATGGGCGTCCTCCGCTGGCGTTCGTGCCTCGACGCCGGCATCGCCACCGCGTCCTCGCAGCCTCTCTCCAAACTCGATCTCGAAATTCTCATCGCCCTGCGCCTCGCGCTCTATCAATTCCTCTGGCTCGACCGCATCCCGCAGCGCGCCGCTCTCCACGAAAGTGTTGAACTCGTAAAGCGTGCCCGCAAGCGCTCAGCCGCTCCCTTCGTGAATGCGGTCCTGCGCAAACTGTCCGTCGCGCCGCCCTCCCGCAAAACTGCTGAAGACGAACCCTCTTCCCCCGAAGCACTGGCCCACGCCTTTGCGCATCCGCTCTGGCTCGTCGAGCGCTGGACTCTCGAATACGGACTCTCCGCCGCTCACCAGATCTGTCAACACAATCAATCCGTGCCAGCGACCTCAATCCGTCTCCGCACGCCAGATGCAGAACGACACCTCCATCACGAAGGAATCATCCTCGCACCCGGAAGCCTGCTCGCCTCCGCTGGCCGAGTCGAAGCCGGAGACATCACGAAGACTCAAGCATTCCGCAATGGCGATGCCGTCATCCAGGATGAAGCCTCCCAACTTGTCGCTGCCCTCGTAGGCCCCTCTCCTCATGGAGGGCGGTCGCAAATCCTCGACTGCTGCGCCGCTCCCGGCGGCAAAACGCTGGCTATCGCCGATCACAATCCCACAGCCGCAATCACGGCTGTAGAACTTCATCCCCATCGCGCCCGCCTGCTCCAAAAGCTGTTGCACGCCCATCCAGCGCAGGCCGGGCGAATCCAAATCGTAACCGCGGATGCCCAGCATCTTCCCGTCTCCGAGCAGTTCGACCGCGTCCTCGCTGACGTCCCCTGTTCTGGCACCGGCACCCTCGCCCGCAATCCCGAAATCAAGTGGCGCCTCAGCGTTGACGACCTTGTCGAACTACAGAAACGCCAGCTCGCAATCCTGCGTTCCGCCCTCGCCCAGGTCGCACCCGGCGGACGCCTCATCTACTCCACTTGTTCGCTGGAAAAAGAGGAAAACGAATCCGTCGTCGAGCAAGCCCTGTCTGAGATCAAGTCCTACCGCGTGCTCGACTGCCGCATCGAACTCGACCGCATAAAGTCGGCTGGCGAACTCTCCTGGCCCGATCCTGCGTCACTCACGCGCGGCCCTTACCTCCGAACCATCCCGGGCCTCCATCCCTGCGACGGCTTCTTCGCCGCAGTATTGGAAAAAGTCTAGGAAATGTTTCTCAGGTTTATCCGTGGAGATCCGCTCAAATCCGTGGCAGGGTTTTACCGCACGTCGAAATTCACTGCCGCCCCCGCAAGCACTTTCTGCCCCGCCACCGGAACCTGCGCCACAATAATGCTCGCCGGCGAAGGCTGCGCCGGAGGAGCCTGCGGTGCCTGCGGAGCCGCAGGTGTCGATGGCTCCGCGTTCGAAGCAGCAGTTGCAGCGTCCCCGGCATCCGCACTCGCAGGCGCTACCACATTCACATTCCCCAGCTTGAACCCCGCGTCCTGCAGACTCCGGCTCACACTTCCCAGCGGTTGTCCTACAAAACTCGGCATCACAAACGCCGGAGGATCCGCCGCCGCCGACAACAGAAAACTGATCTTCGGTGCCGCCACCTGTGTCTCCTTCGCCGTCGGACTCTGCGCCAGCACCTGATCCGCCGGGATCCCGGGCACTTGCACCTCCGCTGTCGAATCGACATCCAGCCCGCGCCGCCGGATATTCAACTCCGCCGCGTGTTCGCTCTGTCCCGTAACATCCGGAATCGCCACCCGCATCTTTCCCAAGCTCTGCGCTACTCGCACCTGCCACCCGCGCCGCACCTTGGTTCCCGGCAGCGGCAATTGCGACATGATTCGCCCCTCAGGAATCTGCGGGCTGTAGTACTGCCGCTCGATCGAAACTTGCAGCCCGAGTCCCGCCGCGGCCCGTTCCGCCTCTGGCGGAGCTAGCCCGATCAACGGAGGCACCGCCACCTCCTGCCCGTGAATGGCAAACCGCATCGCTGTCAGCGCCGACACCATCGCCACAATCACCAGCACCAGCGCCAGCATCGCAAATCGGATCGCAGATTTCATATCTCAACGGCTTGGATCGCCAATTTCATAGCTGAACAGTTTGGAGAAAAACTCGGTTTAGGTGTCACGACGCTTCCGGCTTTAACGGCGCAGAGTCTCCGGTTTTGGGTGGCGCAGCGCTTCTAGCGCTGCGTTGATCCTCTCTTTTCCTCGAGGGCCTTACAGCGTGCTGAAAAACTCAAGATTCGTATCAGGGCATCGCTTTAGCGATGCCGAAAATGCAGCAGGATCAATTCCGGCTTCAGCCGCTGTACAGCTCTATCGGCAAGAAAGTCAGTTTTTCAGCAAACTCGTTAGCCCCCTGAGGCATGCAAACCAGACTTTTCCAGCAAAACTGCTCAAGCCAACCCAGACAAGCTCAGTCAGCAGAATTATAGTCCGCGCCTTCCAGCAATCGCTAACGTAGTATTTTCAATAATGTACGGCTCGATCAGTCCCGCATCTCCCCCAGCTACCGGGCATCCGACCGGCCCCTCGTGCAATCTAACCAACCGCAAGCGTTCTACTCTCGAGGTGCGCCATGACTTCCTCGTTGGAGTATCATAGTTCTGTGCGGCATTCGACTCCGGCCTCGCTCGCACTGTTCAGCCTGCTCGCGCTCCCGCTGATCTTCGTCTCGACGGTCTTCGTCTCGACCAGCCACGCCCAAATCAACGGCGCTCCCTCCTCCGTGACCTCTCCCGGATTCGGTGGACGCGCCGTCAACGGTACTCCCTCGAGCGTCACTTCACTCGGCCCTGGTGGTTACGCTCCCAACTACGGCATCACCCTCTCCAGGAACGTACCCCGCAACGGCGATGGACGTCACCATCACCGCCGCCGCGTGGAATCCACTCTTCCTCCTGTGGTCTACGCCGTACCTGTTCCCTATGCCGTCGATCTCGGCGCAACCAATGACGACGACGACGCCAACGCGGATGACTCCGACTCTGAATACCAGGGGGGCCCCACGATCTTGGACCGCCGCGGATCCGGCGCCGCGTCCTACATCCCGCCAGTGAAGGATGTTCCCACTCCTCACGCCGTTCGGGACGCCGATGCTGAACCTGCCGATCCCGACCCGCCTCAAGCACCGACGCTTCTTGTCTTCAAAGACGGCCACAAGCTAGAAGTTGGAAACTACGCCATCGTCGGACCGACGCTCTTTGATCTAACACCGGGACACCCGCGCAGAATCACTTTGGCCGACCTCGATCTCGAAGCCACACGCCAGCAGAACGACGATCGCGGCGTCGTCTTTCAGCTACCGCCATCCGCGCAGGCCAACTGACCATGCGCCGGTTGCTGCTCATCGCACTGCTGGCCTCTTTTGCGCCATGTGTGAATGCGCAGCGAATGGGAGCAGCTTCTCCTCACTTCGCGGCCCGATTCAACCGAGGCGGCCATCCGCACGCTTTCTTTTATCCACTCGCGTTCGCCGACCCGTTCTACGCAGACTATCTTTCCAGCACGGGATACCCCGTGGCATCCCAGCCGCCCATGATCATCTTGCAATCCCCTCAAGCGAGAGCGCCGGAGCCGGAGCGTTTCGCGCCCCAGGCCCAGCCGCTCATGATCGAACTGCAAGGTGACCGTTACGTCCGCGTGAGCGGCCCAGAATCGTCGGGATCGGAGATGATCGATCGCATGCCAGACCGCTCGCCGCTCGCGGCAAGCTCGTCCGGCGCACCGCTCCACTCCCCTGCGATCCCAGAGCTGCCACCGGCGATTCTGATCTTTCGCGATGGCCACCGCGAAGAAGCGTCCGAGTACACCATCGCCGACGGCGTCCTCTACACCCGCGCCGACTACTACGCCACCGGATCATGGAACAGAAGGATCGAACTCTCATCGCTGAACCTGCCCGAGACCGTCAAGTCCAACCAGTCCCACGGCGTAAAATTCCCGCTCCCCTCGTCCCCCAACGAAGTCATCGTCCGTCCGTAGAAACGTTGCTGGAACGTCGCTCTCCAAGTAATCCGCTCCCACCGATAAAATCGCCCCCCCCGCGAAAAAATATCCCACAGAATTCACGATGATTCCTGGCAGATTCCGGATCTCTGAACCGCACTCCCACCAGCCTCAACGACGTCAACACCAGCACCCAATTTCCACCTGCAACCGTGGTATAATAATCCGAGTTCCCAGGGCACATAACATCCTGTAAATACAACCAGTTACATGCTTTTGTGAATCATTGAAGCGCCTGATCTAGAAGGAACAAAGTTGTTGGCTAAAAGCTAACAGCTAAGAGCTAACTCATGGCTGACGATCAAAACCCTGAACTTCCCCTCACTCCTCCTCCCGGCGGCGAAGGCCCCGGCGCGTTGAACATTCAACCCGTCAACATTGAAGAGGAGATGAAGCGGTCCTATCTCGACTACTCCATGTCGGTGATCATCGGCCGCGCACTGCCCGACGTCCGCGACGGCCTGAAACCGGTCCACCGCCGAATACTTTTTACAATGCAACAAATGGGTCTGCAGCCCAATCGCGCCACGCGCAAATGCGCTCGCATCGTCGGCGAAGTCATGGGCAAGTACCATCCCCATGGCAACCTCGCTGTGTATGACGCTCTCGTCCGGCTCGCGCAGACTTGGAGCATGCGCTATCCGCTGATCTTTGGTCAGGGCAACTTCGGTTCTGTCGACGGAGATCCGCCCGCGGCCGATCGTTATACCGAGGCCAAGCTGTTCCAGGTTGCCACCGCGCTGCTCGAAGATCTCGACAAAGAGACTGTCGACTTCCATCCCAACTACGACGGCAGCGAAGTTGAGCCCGACGTTCTTCCCGCGCGCATTCCCAATCTCCTGATCAATGGCTCCGACGGAATCGCTGTCGGCATGGCCACAAAAATTCCGCCGCACAATTTGACCGAGATCGTCGACGCCACCATCACGCTGGTGAACAATCCCAACGCGCAGCTCGCGGAGATTTTGAAATTCGTGCAGGGCCCCGACTTCCCGACCGCCGGCATCATCCACGGCCGCTCTGGAATCTTCGAAGCGTACCGTACCGGACGCGGCCGCTTCATGATGCGCGCCAAAGCGAAAATTGAAACCTTCAGCAAAGACCGCGAAGCCATCATCATCACTGAAATTCCCTACCAGGTGAATAAGTCCAGGCTGGTCGAGCGCATCGCGCAGTTGGTCAACGACAAAGACATCGAAGACATCTCCGACATCCGCGACGAGAGCGATCGCGACGGCATGCGCATCGTCGTCGAACTCAAGCGCGGCGCCGAGCCTCAGATCGTCCTCAACCAGCTCTTCAAGCACACGCAGATGCAGGAAGGCTTCTCGATGATCCTGCTCGCGGTGGTCAACGGACAGCCCCGCGAAATGGGGATTATCCAGACCCTCAAGTACTTCATCGAGCACCGCGTCGACGTCGTTCGCCGCCGCACCGCCTACCTGCTGCAGAAGGCGAAAGACCGCGAGCACATTCTCGAAGGCTACCTCACCGCCCTCGATCATCTCGACAACGTCATCACCATTATTCGCGGCAGCGCCAACCGCGCCGACGCCCGCGAGAATTTGGTGCTCTACTTCGGCGGCAAGAAGATCGACATCAACACCACGGGCCGCGCGCCCAAACTCGATCCCGAAAAGCCCTTCACCACCCGCCAGGCCGATGCCATCCTCGAATTGCAGTTGCATCGTCTGACCAAACTTTCCATCGATGAAATTTCCAACGAGTTGAAGGAGGTCCGCGACAACATCGCGGAATTCGAATCCATCCTCGGCTCCGAGACGAAGCTGCGCAAAGTCATCATCAAAGAGCTGGAAGAAGTGAAGAAGCTCTACGGTGACGAGCGCCGTACGCGCATCGAAGACGAAGCCGCAGAGATCGTTCTCGAAGATCTCATCGCCGACGAACAGGTGGCCGTCACCGTCAGCCACTCCGGCTACATGAAGCGCACGCCCATCTCCACCTACCGCATGCAGCGCCGTGGAGGCACTGGGCGCACCGGCATGAAGACGCGCGACGAGGATTTCGTCGAGCATCTCTTCATCGCCTCGACGCACGCCTACATCCTGATTTTCACCAACAAGGGCCGCGTCTACTGGCTCAAGGTCTACGAGATTCCCGACGTCAGCGCTGCCGGCAAAGGCAAGCACATCGGCAACCTGGTTGGCCTGCAACCCGGCGAGACCGTGAAGACCATGGTCGCCGTGCGCAACCTGGAAGAAGAAAACAAGTACGTGTTCTTTGCCACGCGCAACGGCCTCGTGAAGAAGTCTGAAGTGCGCGAGTTCATGCACGTGCGCTCCAACGGCATCAACGCCATCGGCATTGAAGCCGGGGACGAGCTAGTCGCCGCCCGCATCACCGACGGCAACCAGATTGTCTTCATCGCCAGCCACGAAGGCATGGCCGTCCGCTTCGACGAAAGCCACGTCCGCCCCATGGGCCGCGCCGCTTTCGGCGTCTGGGGCATTGATCTGGAAGAGAAAGATTACGTAGTCGGCATGGCCACCACCACCAAGCCAGGCGCGCCCGCGCCTGCCAAAGAAAAGGTCGAGGGCGAGCCCGAAGCCATCGACGTAGCCGTGAAGGGCGACCTGATCCTTTCCGTCACGGAGAACGGCTACGGCAAGCGCACTCCCGCCGACGAATACCGCCTCACCAACCGCGGCGGCAAAGGCGTCATCAACGTGAAGACCACCGAGCGCGTCGGAAAAGTGGTTGCCATCGCGCAGGTCGACGAAACCAGCGAGGTCATGCTGATCAGCCACTACGGCAAAATCATCCGCATGGACTCAACCACGATCCGCGAATCCGGCCGCAACGCCCAAGGCGTGAGACTCCTGAACATGGAGCCCGGCGACCGCGTAGCCGCGGCGGTCGTGATCGCCCCAGACGCCGAACCAAACGGCGGCAACGGAGGCACGCTGATTCAGTAGGGAAACAGATGAGTGTGGAGCGGGCGCCCCGCCCGAGCTTTTCTTATTACAGAGAATCTTCGGTGCAAGGCACGGCTTCAGCGTCTGCGGTAGAAATCTCGTTCTTGCGTCGATTTAAAAGGGCGCGGCTTTTTACCCGCGTCGGCAGTTGTGCAGAACCAAAGATGGCCGTAGTCGCTGAGGTTCGCTTCCGTTAGTGACTTGCGACGGCAGGGACCTCAATTCCATCCCCCTAGAGTACAAGAGGTATAGGTCCGAGGTTCCCACCCTTACAAAAGACGCAAGGATGGAGCACCCTCAGTCGTGATGATCGTCGGGACATAGGTGAGCCAATAGAACATGACTCAAATCTCTGGATTTTGCCTGAGTGAGCATCTACACTGCCTCCGTGCTACACGACAATGTCGCAACGCTCCGGGCGAGAACGCCTCAAATCAGGGAAGTCCGCTGTTCCGAAATCCTTTCAGGGGGTGCCGAAGACCCGCGTTAAGCAGGTTCTGGACAAGCTCGCGCTCGGCGACAAGCCGGACATAGTAGACGCCGTGTTCTCGCTTCTGGATAACGAGACCCAAAGCTGGTTTCCTTCTGCCCGAAAGGGAGCGAAGTTTTCGGACGGTGCGACCACCGCACATATAGGCTGCCACGTGGGCATACTTCAAAGAGGCGGCGGCAAATTGGACCGCGAAGGCCGGGACTATTGGATTAAGCCTATGCGAGAACTCGGCGCGGTTGAGGCCATCACACTGATTGATTCTGTTTTCGTCGCGGGCCACCCGATTGCGAAGTCGGGTAACTCGGCATATCGCCTCAACTCTGACTTCAAGGCCGTGCTTCAGGCAAGTGAACAGCAGTTGGATAAGACTCTGAAGGCTTGGGCTGGTCAAGACGCCGTACGCAAACGGCGCGAGTATCAGGCTAAGGTTGAAGGAGAAGCTCGGAAGCAGGTTGACTCGGGGCATTCACAACTCATATCCGATTCCGTTGAGCATTACGCCAAACGCTTCCTGCCCGAATACGAGGTTCTTTACATTGACGACGGTGACGGTGACCGAATTACCGACGAGGACAAGAAGAAACTCGCCAGCGCTAGAATTACGTTACAACTCGGGGACGTCATGCCCGATGTTTTATTCTTGAACAAGAAGACTGATTGTCGAGAATCTGTTTCAGCGGCCTCCTCCTACCAGTCGTAGACGGGCAATCCAGGAATTTCATCGCCATCCCGGTCAAAACGAATCCACCATTGCTTCGGGAAAGCTCGCCGAAACCACTTGACGAGGTGCCTAATCTCCGGGGGAGGATTCGACGAGTAGTCCCGAGGGCTTATTCTTACGATCGCGCCCTCCTCGTAGTCAAGGACAAGGTACTCCTCCTCCGAAGCCAACTTCTCTAGTGTGTCGCGCTTTATGTGAGCCGTGCTCAAGACCGGGACGCGCATCACCCATGGTCTCTGCAAGTCCCTGCCGCTCGGCGGTCTTCTTTTTGCCTTCATCATTATCACCGGCGCGAACGGCGTCCCACCGGACCTCGACATTCGCAGGACTGCGTATGACCACGGATTTCTTCAAAGATTATAGCGCTACTTATAGTCTGCAGACTTCGGAGCCGAGTAATTCTACAATCCCACTCTCATGGACCGGAGGGTCGCGTTCGGAATTCGGCTTAAGGCGCTGAGGAAGGCTCGCGGATTTTCCCAGGAGCGACTTGCGGAGATTGCCTGTCTGCACCGCACGTACGTTGGAGGCGTGGAGCGTGGCGAACGCAACGTTAGCCTCGTTAACATTTGGCGGATCGCCGACGCGCTAGGGATCGATCCCTCATCGCTTTTCGCAGGTCCCTACGGGACGAGCACTTCGGATGGTGTCCGCGGTCGCAGCGGCGTTTCTGCCAGGAAAAGGCGCGGAGGGAGGGGCACACGTGGATGAGGCGGCGCAGGCGGCAGTGCTGGCGGGAGCGGCGCTCTCCGAGGCGAGTCGCAACCAGACCGCGAAAAAGGCAGCACAGGTCTTGTTGCGCAGCAAAGCAGGGTTTGTCGTGCCCACGGCCAAGCAGAAGCGGCTGCTGCTCGTCGAGTTTGCGCGGAAGAATCTTGTTGTCTACGGCAAGGCATTTGACATAGTCAAGCTGGTCGGAGCCGTAAACTTAAACGACGCTGCGGAGATTGAGCGCAACCTCGACAAAATTATTCTATGCGAAATAAAATCGAGCAGCCGCAGGCTGCCCGAGGACTTCAAGGGGTACTTCTTTGCTCTGACTACCGCGGAATTGCTGGTGGCTCAGAACCTCAAACACCGCTTCAGATTCATCCTCGTCAACACCTCCACGGGAGGGTACATGGAGTTGACGCTCCAAGAGTTGTTCGGAAGGGCGAGGGGAATCTATCCGACGTGGAGCATCATGTTTTGAAACCTCAATTCCTCTCTGGCTCAGCAACTGCCGCTCAAGAGAGTCGCTGCTAATTTTGCGATAGGGAGGGTTCATAATGACATGCGTGAACTCTCCCAGAGCGCCAGTTGGCGAGAAAAGATACGTCTCGTCGTTACAGAGCTCGAGGAAATCTGCTTGAATCACTTGGGCTCGCAGTGGAAAGCCGAGACTATCCGCCACTGTTTCGCAGGATTTCAGAGTTTTTTTCAGCAGGGGTGTCAGAGTGTCGTCTAGCTCAACGGCTACGATTTCAACCGAGGCAGGCCTATTTTCTTGCTGTATCAGCCACCTGAGGAAGGCAGCTGTCAAGGACCCAATCCCTGCGCCGGGGTCAAGCAGGCGTACGCGGGCGGCTAGCGGCAACGGTTGAAATAGCGAAGCGACCAACTCCGCTACGTCAGGCGGGGTCAAGAATTGCCCGAGTTGCTCCTTTTCCTCGCGTGGCCGATTGGCAGCCTCCGCCCGGAGCCGCTCTACGTTGGTTGTAAGCTGAGCGCCTGTCATGGACTTTCTGGTGCGATTTCTAGTATGCCTCTTTTACTCTTGGCTTGCTAGGAACCAATGGTCGTAGCACGTGCTGCCCCAACCTTTCGCGCAGGACGCGAAACGTTGGTGCTCCCTCGGCAGGGGGTATCATCCAGAAAACTCCCTTCGAAGGATGGGGGGGCTGGCACCCCCTAGGATTTCTTCTATCGTGACAAGAAACCAGTTGCCCCAGCCTTCGTGATTTTCGAAGGCTGGGTATTCGTGCTGGTAAACCCAGGAGATTTGGACAGCATGAGGTATGACCCGGCGTAGAGTCCTAGTTAAGACCGCTGGCTTCGGCAGCATCGTGCCCACCCTGCGAAAACCGCGCAGGGCGGGGCAGCCTCGGTTGGGTGGGCCAACCTCCAGCGGCTAAAGCCGGGACTCATTTCATCGCGTCTGCGGCATCGCTAAAGCGATGCCCTGATACGAATCTGGAGTTTTGCGGCAAGCTGTAAAACCCTCGCACGGGACACAGTCTTTATTGCAGCGCTTAAAGCGCTGTGCCACCCAAAATCGAGATCTTCGGACTTTGCGCCGCGGCTTAGATCCGCGACCTTTCAAATGCAGTCGCATCCACACCGTTTAAATCCAGCGTCTAGTCCGGTCGCAGAAGGGAGGCTTTCGTGACTCTTCGAGAGCCGACTTTACGATGATGAGATGGCGGAGGAGGGGGGACTTTGCACTCCGCCAATTCGGCTCGGCTCCAGGTGAGCAGGTCCCAGGCTTCGCGGTAGCATTCATAGCGGTAGCTGGCCTTCTTTGCCGGTGGGACCACGGGGCATAGCATGGCCATGCAGCGTCTTTGCCTGCCCAGCAATAAGACCGCCGGGATCAGATACCACACATCCTCTGGAATCACGTAGGCGGCGAACAGGTCGATTTCCTCGAGCGAGTAGTCGCGCTTTTTGTTGTGGTTGGGCATGAACTGGCAGCGATATCCGGCGCCTGACCTTACCGTTGTCGATTTGACCTGCACCCGGAGGAAGTTCAGGCCGTACTCGATGCCGACGTCATACGCTTGTGTGTCTCCCCAAGGTTTGCTGATGGCGAAGTGGTGCTGCGCGGCCCGCGCCATGAACAGCAGCTCGACCCATTCGCCGCGCTGTTTGAAGTTGCTGAATAGCTCCCAGTTGTTCTGCTTACTGCTTTTCTTAGTGCTCATTCCAGTGCTCATCCCAGTGCTCGTCCCCTTGTGCTCATCCCCAATGCTTCCTCTGGCTTCGCCGGAATTCGTCGCGGACCCTTCGGCGCTGCTCAGGAAAAGCCCCACCCTTCGGCTTCGCTCAGGGCAGGCTTTCTCGCGCAAAGGGCGCGCGAGAAATGGGGCACCCGCGTTTTAGGTCGGCAATCTTGGCCAATAAAAAGGCGCGACCTGGAGGCCGCGCCTGCTTGATCAGAAATTGTCTCTATATTTTTAGAATATCAAATTGGAGGGGGTAAACCGGAAAGGGTTAGCGGGTTTATATTGCGAATGCTTTCATGGAGTTAAGCCCGATCGTGTAATTCTGCCTATCGACAAGATTGCGGTGGATCGATGAGTCCGACCGAATTTTGTGGGTTGGTGAGTGGATTTCTCGAAGGCGGCTTCGTGCCTACCCATTCACCATCGCCATCATGTGCTCGGGATACCTTCCTCCCGCCGCCGCATCCGCCGGAAACACCTCCTCAATCTGCCGCAAATCTTCCTTCGTGAGCTTCAACGACTCCGCGCCGACGTTCTCCTCCAGATACTTCCGCCGCTTGGTCCCCGGAATCGGAACTATATCGGAGCCTTGCGCCAGCACCCAAGCGAGCGCCAGCTGCGAAGCCGTGCATCCCTTCTCGTGGGCAATCTCTTCCACCCGCCGCACGAGATCGAGATTCTTCTGGAAATTCTCCCCCTGAAACCGCGGAGAGTTCCGCCGGTAATCATCCGCCGGCAGGTCTTCGAGCTTGCGGAACTGCCCCGTCAAAAACCCGCGGCCCAGCGGACTGTATGCTACAAACCCAATCCCCAGTTCGCGGCAAGCTGCGAGAATCCCGCCCTCCGGATCGCGCGTCCACAAAGAATATTCCGTCTGCAGTGCAGTGATGGGATGCACCTTCACCGCGCGCCGCAGCGTCGGCACCGAAGCTTCCGACAGCCCCAGATAGCGCGCCTTGCCGGCCTTGACCAGCTCAGCCATCGCGCCGACGGTCTCTTCAATCGGCGTGTTGGGATCGACGCGGTGCTGGTAATAAAGGTCGATGGTTTCGACCCCAAGCCGTTTCAAACTCGCGTCGCACGACTTGCGAACGTAGTCGGCCTTCCCGCTCACCCCGCGCACATTCGGATTGCTCGGGTCGCGAACAATGCCAAACTTGGTCGCGAGCACGATCTTGTCGCGCTTGCCCTTGATCGCCCGACCCACCAGCTCTTCATTCTTGTAGGGGCCGTAAACATCGGCCGTATCGAGAAAGTTGATTCCAAGTTCGAGCGCGCGATGAATCGTCGCGATCGATTCGGCGTCATCAAAGCCGCTGTAAAACTCCGACATCCCCATGCACCCCAACCCCTGTGCGGAGACTTTCAATCCACTGCGTCCCAACTCACGAATCTGCATGATTGCACCTCAGTAGCGCCGGCGTCTCGCCCGCGGAGCCGATTAGTCTTCGTATAAAGATGACAGGAGTCGTCACGGGGATGCGACGAGATTACCGCGAAACCCGAATGCGCGGCTTGCCATTCGGCAACACCTGCCCGATCTCCACCGCCGCGACGCCCGCATCATTGAGAGCCTTCGTCAACTGCTGCCCATCCGGCGTAGAAATCAACAACCCACCCGCAGTCTGCGGATCAAACAGCAGCGCCCGCACAGTCGTCCGGCACTCCCTCGTCGTACTCCACCAGACACTCCGCAAAATCCCGGTTGTTCTTGAGTCCTCCTGGGATATGCCCAGCGCGGACGCACTCGAGCGCGCCGTCAATCAGCGGTACCGCTTCGGCCGAGATGCTGATCGACACATCCGACGCCAGCACCATTTCGCGCGCATGCCCAATCAAGCCGAATCCAGTCACGTCGGTCATCGCGTTCACGCGAAAGTCGCCCGCGGCGATCACTTCCGCCGCCCGCTTGTTCAGCGTGGTCATCGAGCGCACCGCCGCATCGATCCATGCCGCCGCGGCTTTGCCTTGCTTGATGGCCGTCGAAATCACGCCCGTGCCGATCGCTTTAGTGAACAGCAGCGAGTCGCCCGCCTTCGCACCGACATTCGCCAGGACCTTCTTCGGATGCACCGTGCCGGTGACGGAATATCCAAACTTGGTTTCTTCGTCGCGAATGCTGTGCCCGCCGATCACGGTGCATCCCGCTTCGATCATCTTCGACAAGCCGCCCGCGAGAATGCGCTCCAGGATCGCGAGGTCAGCCTTGTCGGGAAAACACACGAGAGCCAGCGAGGTCAGCGGCTTCCCACCCATCGCGTACACATCGCTTAGGGAATTCGTAGCCGCGATCTGACCGAAGGTGTAGGGGTCGTCGACAATCGGCGTGAAGAAGTCCACCGTCTGCACCAGCGCCTGGTCGGGCGCGATCAGATACACTCCGGCGTCGTCGGCATGATCGAAGCCGACCAGAACATTCGGGTCATGTTGCCGGGCTAATTTCCCAAGCACCGTGTCCAGCGCCGCCGGACTCAGCTTGGAAGCTCAACCCGCAGCTTTCACCGACTCCGTCAGCCGAAACGGCTTGCTCTCAGACATGCATTCATTGTAGCGGGAACGTGCAGAACGAGCGGAGGGCAGCTACTTCACCGTCACATCGGTCACGTGAATCTCCGGATAATTCCGGTTCCACTGGGCGGAGATGCTGTCGAAGGTCAGCCGGAAGGGCTGCGTCTGTCCCGGTGCCAGGGGAGAAACGCTAACGTCGACCGGCTCAAGATAAGCTCCATTGGTCCGGACCACCTGCAGGGGCACTTCTTCCCGCTGCGCCAGTTGTCCCATGGAATCCTGGAAAACCACTTCGACCATGACATGCGTTACGGTCTTGTCACTGCTGTTCGTGATCGTGCCGTCGATGTAGCTGACCGTGTGCCCAATGAAGTTCTCGGCCGCGCTCATCTTGAAGTCAGCAAGCTTCAGGCTCGCGATGTAAGGCGAGGCCACCTTCGCGGCCTTCGGCGGCTGTTGCAGCAGAAGCGCAGCCGCGAGCGCGCCGCCAATCACTACCGCCACGGCGATTCCAATAATCAAACGGCTGGAGTCGCGTTCCTCGGCGACCGGAGTTGGCTGTCCCAAGCTGCTCATGAGTGGAATTGTAGGCCGTTGCTTTTCGCTTGTCGATTTACACGCTCAATCCCTGTCATCCTGAGCGCGTCTTTTGCGCGAAGGACCTATGTACTGCGCCGGCAGCGCCTCGCAGCAAGCAAAGTGCATAGATCCTTCGGCCCGCAAAGAACGCGGGCCTCAGGATGACAACGTGATGAATGATGCTCCCTGGCCTTAGCCCCGTGCGGCCAGCAGCTTCGCCGCATTGTCGTGGTAGACCTGCTTCAAGATTCCATCACTCAGCCCGAAACCATTCAAGCTCCAGTGATAGGAGAACTGGTCAATCGCATAAAAGTGCTCGTCCAGCGATTCCAGGATGCGGAACGTCACCCGGTACATCGGCTTGTCGACGCCCATGTCGGTGCCGTACACCAGCCGGTCGGCGTGCTTCTCGTAGAAGGCGGCGGCGAAGCGAGGAATCGGGGCAGTCTCCGCGTAGCGCGCGGAAATGTCCGCATACAGATTCGGATTGCGTTCCAGCACTTCTCCCAGCCGCGCCAGATCGTAATCAAGATTCGCGAGGTGGCAGGCGATGAACGTCGTGTTCCGATGCCGCGCGACGGTGCGCTCGAGAATGTCGACCATGCCTGACAGCCCGACGATATTCGGCTGGTTATCCAGTCGCCACTCGTACGCGTTCATCAGCCCGTCGTTGTGCCGGTCCATCTTCTGATACATCCAGATCGGATCGGCCACGTGCAGGCTGATCGGCATTCCCAGTGCGCCACATCTGTCCCATACCGCATCCATGCGCGGATCATCCGGATGCATCCCCGGAGCCTTCGACTTTCCCGATCTTAGTCCTTGGCCCTTGTCGTGGATCTCTCCCACACCCCGCGCTCCCGCCTGCTTGCAGCGCTCCAGTTCCTTGATGGCGGCAGGCCCGAATCCCGGCTTGTCGAAGCCTGCCAAGTCGAAGCCGCACCACATCTCAAAGCGCTCGGGATACTTCGCATACTTGCGCTGAATCTCGTCAAAGGCCGCGCCCGTCGACATCGTCAGGATCATGGTCTTCTCAATTCCAACTTCGTCCATGTTCCGCACCCACTCGTCGATCTCGGCCGCGGTCTTAGCGTAAGGATGCGAGTGCATATCGATGACGGGGAACTTTGCCTTGGCAACTTCGGTGACCGGAATCTTGTAGATCGACTGCGGCCGGTAGTCCTTGAGCAAAAGCGTCTCAGGCGACGCGGCTTTCTTCGCGGTCGAAGAACCCGCGCCCTGATCAGTTTCCGCGTCGTGCGGAGCGACGGCGAAAGCACGCGCTGAGGGAAGTCCCGCCGCCAGTGCCGCCAGATTCGCCCACTGCAAAAACGACCTTCGATTCAAGGAATTTCGATTCATGGAGTCTCCCGTCCCAAATTCACCGGACAGAAATGTCTAAGCCGAAGTCCGGAAGAAGGCAAGCAGAAACAACGCGCCGAGCAGAGTATCAACGCCTGCGAACACCAGGTCCGAGGGATGAATCCGGTGCTGGAAATAGAGGATGAGCAGGGAAGCTCCGTAGCCGAACTTCTCGAGGACGGAAGGAATCATCATCAGGCGGAAGCGCACTGGATCGCGCGCGATGACCAGAAACGCAAACTGCCACGCCAACCCCACGCTGACAAATCCGTAAAAGAACCCGGGATGCGTGATCGGGGGAGGATCCTGCCGTCCGATCACATCGAACATAAAATAAAGTGGCGTCAGGACGAGCAGGCCCCAGATGCCGGCAATCCAGAAAACGATCTTGGCGAATTTCATTGGCCTCTCTCGGGACGACGGAACTCATGGCCGATGAGTCCAGATCGATCCCCCACATTTTTTTCGCTCGCACCGCTAAAATCTTCAATCGATGAGACTTAAGATGTTCGGATCGGCGGCTCGATCCGCAAAATCTTGATTCTAAACATCTTACAGGCAAAATATTCCAGAATAAGGACTTAGGCAGCATTTCTCGTGATGCTCGCCTTTGGAACGTTGTCACGGAAATCGCGCACACAGGGACAAGTTTTCGCTTTCTGAAATCCTCAGTCAAGGTTGTTCGTCACAAGATCAGAAATTGTTCTGTGGAAAACAGAACTGCATGGGTTCAGGCCATGGAGTGTGCGTGAGAACTGGTGTCGTCCCTCGGAGGGACTCAATTCCGGCTTCACAAGTCGACCCCGGACTTCCGTCCCCTCGGCTTGGCTGAGGGCGGGCTCTGGGCTTTCAGATGCCGCCACTCCGAGGCTGGAGTTTGGGTACGCTCCCGTGTGCGACTACTCGCCGCCGACCGTGAGGCCGTCCACGCGAATCGTCGGGGCCGCGACTGACCCGCGGAACTCCAGGTCGTTGGCGATTTCGGAAATGTTGAAGAACAATTCCTTCAGGTTCCCCGCCACTGTGATCTCTTCCACGGGATAGGTGAACTCCCCGCCCGAAATCCACATGCCTGACGCGCCACGCGAATAGTCGCCGGTCACGAGGTTGACGCCCTGCCCGAGGAATTCCGTGACGTAGAGACCTTCTTTGATTCCTGAGATCAATTCTTTCGGCGTCTTGGAGCCTGACTGCAGAAAGTAATTCCCCGGCCCGATGCCTGGAGTTCCGGCCAAGCCGCGCGAAGCGTTGCCCGTGGTTTGCAGGCCAAGTTTTTTCGCGGTGTAGGTGTTCAGCAGATAAGACTTCAGCACGCCGTTCTCAATCACGACAGTGCGCCGCGTGGGTACGCCCTCGCCATCGAACGGACTGGTGCCAAACCCGCCGGCAATCGTGCCGTCGTCGATAATGTTGACATTGTCGCCGGCAATTTTCTGCCCCAGCTTTCCGGCAAGAAATGACGCGCCGCGGTAGACCGAGTCTCCGTTCACACCTTCGAAGATGTGTTCTAGGATCGAGGTGGAGACCATGGGATCGAATATGATCGGCACCTGTGCGGTCTTCGCCTTGCGCGCGCCCAAGCGGCGCAGCGTGCGTTCCGCGGCAATCTTGCCAACTTTCTCCGGCGCGTCGAGCTTAGTCAGCGTGCGCGCGACCGAGTACCAATAATCGCGCTGCATGGCGCCTTCTGGAGTCTGGGCGATCGGCACGGCCGCCACCGAGCAATAGGACCGCTTGTATTCCCCTACGAAACCGTGCGAATTCGCCAGCACCTTGTGTCCGGTGGCCGCGTCGAACGATCCGCCTTCGCTGTTCTTGATGCGGGGATCGAAATCGAGCGCGGCTTTTTCCGCACGGCGCGCATAATCAATGCGCTCGGGGCCGGGGAGCGAGTAGACGTCTTCGTGGTAGAGGTCGAGATTGCCGGAGATCTGGCCGAGTTGCTCGGCGGCGGGAATGCCGCCGAATGGATCTTCCGATGTGATCTTGGCCAACTCCAGCGCAGACTTCACCATGCGGTCGAGGCCGGCGCGGGAAAAGTCGCTCGAGTAAGTGCTCGCCGCCCGCTGGCCGAAGAACACGCGCACGCCGATCGACTTCGAGCCCGACTCTTTCAGGGTCTCGACCTGGCCGAGGCGAACGAGCGTGGAGAATTCATCGCCCTCGCGGACGACACACTCGGCGGCGGTGGCGCCTCCGGCCATGGCGCGGCGGACTATATCCTGCGCGATTTCGCGGAGGTCAGCGGCTTGCGCAGTGTGATCTTGTGTTTCAATCGTTGGCATTCAGAATCCTTCGTCACCAATGGACAAGTTGAAGCGATAAATCGTACGCGAAACTGTAGTGCTGTTAGGGATCCTTCGACTCCGTGTGAACTTCGCGCTCAGGCGCGAAGTTCACACTCCGCTCAGGATGACAGTGGGGAAGGGATCTCGGCGCGGCTGAAGCCGCGCCCTTCCCACTTACTGCATGAAACCGCCGGGATCTTTCCGGGCTGTCCCGCCGACCGTGAGGCGATCGATCTTCAGCGTGGGAATGCCCACGCCCACCGGCACGGCCTGCCCATCTTTGCCGCAAGTGCCCACGCCCTCGTCGAGCTTCAGATCGTTGCCCACCATCGAAACCCGGGTTAGAACATCGGGACCGTTGCCGATCAGCGTTGCGCCTTTGATGGGCGCGGTGATCTGGCCGTTCTCAATCATGTAGGCCTCGGAGGCTGAAAACACGAACTTACCGTTCGTGATGTCCACCTGGCCGCCACCAAAGTTCACCGCATAAATTCCGCGCTTCACGGAGCGGATAATATCTTCGGGATTGTCCTGCCCGGCCAGCATGTAGGTGTTCGTCATACGCGGCATGGGAATGTGCTCGTAACTTTCGCGGCGCCCGTTACCGGTATCGGAGATGCCCATCAGGCGCGAGGAAAGCTTGTCGCTGAGGTATCCCTTGAGAATTCCGTTTTCGATGAGGACGGTTTCCTGCGTGGGCTCGCCTTCGTCGTCGACGTTGAGCGACCCGCGCCGCCATGGCATGGTGCCGTTATCGACCACGGTGCACTTCTCGCTGGCCACGCGCTTGCCCACAAGGCCTGCGAAGGCTGAAGTCTTCTTGCGGTTGAAGTCCGCTTCCAGGCCGTGACCAACGGCTTCGTGCAGCAGCACGCCGGGCCAGCCCGGACCGAGCACCACTTCCATCTCTCCGGCCGGAGCCTCGCGCGCGTCGAGCTGCAAAATTGCCTGCCGCGCTGACTCTTTTGCAAAGAACTCCGGAGTCTTTTCTCCGAAGAAGAAATCGAGCGCCACGCGTCCGCCACCACCCGATGTTCCGCGCGCCGAATTGCCCTCGGTCTTGGCGATGCATGAGACGTTCATGCGCGCCAGCGGCTGCGAATCTTCGGCAAAGGTTCCGTCCGACGCGACAACGAGAATATTCCGTAATTCGTCCGCGTAACTCGCCCGCACTTCCTGAATTCGCGGATCATAGGCGCGCGCCGACTTATCGGCCCGCATGACCAGTTCAACCTTCGCGCTGATCTCCGCGTCCACCGAAGGGAGCGTCACGGGATACAGACTGCGCGCCGCCGCCTTCTGAAATCCTGCAACTGTCGCCTTCGCCGGGGCGCTGGCAATCAGGGCGGCCGTCTTCGCCGCGTGCAGAATGCGTTCTGAAGAAAGATCGTCGGTATAGGCGTAGCCGGTGCGCTCGCCAGAGACGACGCGGACCCCACAGCCCGCGGAGATTCCCTGCGACGCCGACTTCACCATCGACTCGTCCACCATCAGCGACGTCGAGGAAAGATACTCGAAGTAGAGGTCGGCATAGTCGCCGCCCGCTGACAGCGCGGCCGACAGGTAGCGTTCGAGATCGTGCTCGGTCACGCCGTAGTGTTCGAAGAAGAAACGCTGTTTCTCTAGAGGTTGTTTGTCCACGTCAATTAGATGCCGTCGAGTCTCGCCAGGACTCCCCAGTACGGTCACTCCCTTTCCTCTATTATCCCACACCGAATCTGATCCGACGGCGCCGGGCCAAGTCTTGCACAACCTCGCGGATAACGATGGTCACTCGTCACAGACATGGCCCCTCCGAATGTGGACAATTCCCTCGTGACCCCCGACGCCCTGACTCGCACCGTGCAAGACTTCCTCAGCGAGGCTGAGGGTGCCGTGGTCCTCGAGGATGGCGCCGTGGCGTTCGATCTGGGGCAGTCGAAGTATTCGATTTCCGGCGAGTACAACAAATGCCTGCTGCACCTGTGGTCAGCCGAGCGCAACACGGTGCGCCGCGTGCTCGAGGCCGAGGTGAAGAATGGGACGTTGCGGCTGGCGGTGCAGCGGTTGGGGCAGGCGCGTCCTAGCAAGCTGGAAATCTGCCGCGAGCGCGACCGGCGGTCTCCCTCGGCCAAGAAGGCGGCTCGGGCCAGTTACGAACAGAAACTGCGCCGCGCCCTGGAACGGCATTTTCCCGGATTCACGATTACTCGTCTCACCAGTGGAATCGATTTGGAGAAGTCCTTCGGCCCGATCTACGCCCGCGGACTGCTGCGCCAGGGGCAGTCGGCATTCGCTGTTCTGGGGGTCAACGCGTCCGAGACGCAGTCGTCGATCGACGCATCTCTGACTTTCGGGATCTTGTGGCTCGAGGCCTGCCGGCAGTCCTCGGCGGGAAAGTTCCTGGTCGAGGGACTTCGTTTATTTCTTCCGCACGGATGTTCCGCGCTGGTTCGGGAGCGCATGGCAAACCTGAACCGCGGCGCCGCGAAGTGGAGTCTTTACGAGCTGGACGAGCGGCACGACGCCCTCGTCGAAGTGGACTGCGGCGACCGCGGCAACGTGGCCACACGGCTGGTTCACGCGACCAATGAAGCAGCGGCGCTCGAACGGTTCGGCGAATCGATTGCGCGAATCCATACGATTCTGCCCAATTGCGAAGTCGCCGTGCTCTCCGCCGCCGAGCTGGCCTTCCGCTGGCGGGGACTGGAGTTCGCCCGCGCCCGCATGGGGGCTGAAGCCGTGACCTTCCGCACTAAGCAGGAAATTGTCTTCGGCGTGGGCTCCGAAGAGCGAGTGCTCGAAGACCGCAACTGGCCGCTCTTCCTGCAACTGCTCACCGCCGTGCGCGATACTCGCCATCCGTACGGGCCGCGCCAGCATCCGCTGTTTCGACTGCATCCCGAGCGCTGGCTGGAATCGCTGGTCGTGGCCGACGTCAGCGTGATCGACGAGCGCCTCGACCCGCACGCGCTCTATTCGCAGGTTCCGGCATTCTCGGCCTCCGACCGCGCCATGCTCGACGTGTTGACCACCACGCATGATGGCCGGCTGGCGGTGGTCGAACTCAAAGCTGATGAAGATATCCACCTGCCGCTGCAGGGGCTCGATTACTGGTCGAGAGTGCAATGGCACCACAGCCGCGAGGAATTTCCGCGCTTCGGCTATTTCGCGGAACGCGAATTGTCCGCTGAGAAGCCTCTGCTTTACCTGGTCGCGCCGGCATTCCACGTCCATCCGCAAACTGACGTGTTGCTGCGTTACATCTCTCCCGAGATTGACTGGGAATTCGTGGGGATTGACGAGCACTGGCGGGAAGGAGTGAAGGTGGTCTTCCGCAAACGGCCTGAGGCCCGCTCGACGCGGGCAAGAACAGAGGCGAGGAAAACCGCAGGAGATCAATTCCCAGTCGCGATCTAATCGACCTGCCTAACTTTTCCACGCTCCCAACATCCTCCGCACATCCAGCAATTGTCCCAGGTGGTGGGAATTGTGATCCGCCACCAGCAGCGCTTCTCGCAGAATCGTCTGGCCGTCGCCCCACGGAATCTGCGCGAACAGATCGGTCTTGCGATTCGCGACCAGGGCCTGCATCGCCTTCAGATCCCGGCGAAATTGCTGGACGCTCTTGTTCCATGCCGCCGCGCTCGGAGGAGCCTCCGTCTTCGGCCAATAGCCGCTGGGCCACGGCGGAGAAACGTGCTTGGGATTGCGGCTGAATTCGAGAATGTCCCACTGCGCCAGGCGCAGGTGTTCGAGGAGCATCCAGGCCGTGTGCGGAAAGTTCGGCGGCTTGGCGCCTCGCAGCTTCGGCGGCAAGCCTTTGATGACTTTGTCGAATTTCGCGTGCGCACTTCCGCCCGCGAGCAACTCGAGCAGGTGTTTACGCAGGGATTGTTCGTGATCTTTGGTCATCCGATTCCTCCGATACGGCGCAAACCTCAAGTGTAGCGCCGCCGCCAGAAGGGGATGAATCAAGGAGCGGGTAAGCTCCTTCTTAGTACAGGTCGGTTGAACCAAATGGGCGGGCGCACGCGAGATCCCGCGCTTCGCCTGAAGAACGGCTCCACCCGGGATGACGCCGGCAGTTTGCGAAATCTGACGCCCGTTTATTTCTGCGCGGCGGAAGCCGTCTGCGACGAGGGCACATCGTCGATTGTGCTGCCAATCGCATCGCCGGAGAGCACTAGTTCGACCCGGCGGTTCTGCTGTCGGCCTTCCGCCGTATCATTCGACGCAATGGGCTCGCTCTTGCCGAATCCGCGGGCCTCGACTGCGCTGGACGGAATCCCCTGCTGCACAAAGTAATCGCGCACCGCCTGGGCGCGGTGCTCGGAGAGATCCTGATTGTACTGATCGCCGCCCACGCTGTCGGTGTGCCCTTCGACCGCCACATGCAGACTCGGATACGCGAGCACGATTCCTGAAACTTTCGCCAAGCGCTCGCGTGCTCCAGGAAGCAGCTCAAAGCTGCCGCTGCGGAACAGCACGTCCGACATGTTCGCGATTAACCCGCGGGCCGAGTCGCGCGTCGCCAGAATCGAATTCAGCTGCTGCAACAGCCGCGCGCGCAATTCCTGCTTTTCTTTTTCCGCCTGCTGCCGCAGACTGTCGGACTGCGCGGCCGCGGCGCGAGCCTTGTCCGTCTCGGCTGCAAGGACTTGTTGCTGGGCGACGGCTTCGGCTTTGGCCTTTTCCGCTTCTTCTTTCTGACGCGCGGCTTCCTGTGCCGCCGCCAGGCTTCCTGCTTCATGCGCTCGGCCTCGGCTTTCGCCTGCTCCGCGTCGGCGCGGGCTTTTTCCGCTTGGGCACGAGCCGTTTCCGCATCCGCACGCCGCTTGGCTTCTGCTTCCGCATCCGCGCGGGCTTTGGCTTCACGCGCTGCGGCGGCAGCCTGCGCTTCGTCTTCCGCCTTCTGCTTCACCGCCATCAGCCGCGCTTCTTCCGCGGTCTCGGTGGCTTCCTTGGCTGCAGCTTCTACCGCGGCCTTGTTCTGCTTCTGCCGGTAGATCTCTTCCGCGTGGAGCAACTGCTGGCCGGCCTTCGACAGAATCGACGCCGCATACTTGTCGGCCGCCGCGATGTGCGCAATGCGCACCGCGTTGCGCGCCTCAAACAGCTCCAGCGGAGTCTTGCTGTCGATTCCGAAAATCGCGTCCTGAATATGCGTGTTGGTCGAGGAGTAGGTCCCGCGCGTCACCAGCTCGTAGCGGGCGTCGATCACTTCGCCCCCGGTCCCGTTGACGGCCGCGCTCTCCATCACCACCATGTTGCCGGGTTGCGTCACAGCAAAATAGGGTTCCGCGGTCACGATCATTCCGAAGGTCTGCAGGTCGGTGTAAGCCTTCACGTGCGCGTTGCCGTTGTGGTCGAGCGACAGTTCGCCCAGATTCACCGGACGTCCCTGGGGCGAAACCGCCCACGCCACATACGTCAGGAATTCCAGCCCGAACTTGGTCGCGTCTTCCAGGCCCTGAAATTTGGCGTCGATCTCGAAATTCGTCTTCTTGCCTTCCACTTTGGCTTCGCCCGAGGCGCGCTGCAGCAGGTCGGTTCCACGGAAATCGACTTTCGTCGTCCCGCCCTGCAGCCGGTAATGCACGGCCTTGGTGGTACGCGAAACCGTGGCGGCAGCTGCGGGAGAATTCGAGGAAACAGAGGTTTGCGTTTGCGCGATCGCTGAAGTCGCGAGCGCAAGGACGGAGACGAAGATGGCCAGAGACAGTTTTTTCACGAGGGTTCTCACTCTGGGGGAGATAAGAACTGGCTAATCTGCCTAATAATCTTCGTTGATGTGCGGCGGAATGCAAAGAACAGGAAGGGATAGCACTTTAGTCACATCCATGCGCCCAAGGACATTGAAGTCAGAATCCCTGCTCTGGGCATTTTGAGCGTGATCGGGATTTTACGCCAGTTTGTTGCGGACGTAAGTAGTTGCTGTGCTAAAGTCAGGGTTTCAGAACAACTATCCGATTCATGAACGCTCGCTGGTAAACTGACCCTATTGTGCTCGCTGTCTGCTGATCATCAGCAATTCGTCCTATAGTGAGAGTGACTCGCCTAGAAGAACTCATCGTTCCCTGAAAATGGTCGGCTAGTTGATGTGGGAGGGCTCTCGCCTCATGCTTCATTGCATAGGTGTTCAGGGAAACCTCTACGGTCATCTTGGAGGCCGGATGGAGTCGTTATTTGTCGGTTCGTGAGAAGGTTCAAACAGAGATCACGAAGTTTGCCCAAGTTGCTCCTACGACCGTGCGGGCTATCTGAGGAAGATGATCCGGTCCCGAGTGCCGCGCACACGAGCGTTCAGATTGCAACGAGGACTGCACGCTCTGCTGAGAAATGCTGGCGAACAGCCACGGCGTAGTTGCTCGTCGGCTAGCTCAGTCGTTATAACGTGCGCGTCTTTAATCGCTGTCTCCGGGCGAGTAGCTCGAATTGTGTTGGTTAACGCCACGCAAGAGGACCAATACGATTGCTCCCGAAAGCATGGAACGCAATAGCGCGGCGCGACTGAAGCACTGCGAGCGCCTAGCAAGGTATTCCTTTGTTGTCGATTTGGGCATTCGTCGCCTCATGCTTCGAGCGCAAAGCGCTCAGGGCCACGATGACTATTTGATCCTCCAAACGAAGTACCTGAGAGCCAGAACCAGCGAGCTTAGAGACATCCGGATCAGCGCGAAGCAATACTAACTGCTGACCACATCAGCGACAAGCCTCTCGTAGTACTGACAGCTACCGAGAATACCGACTCCCTTTTGAGTAGTGGGCTCAGCAAGCACGATTTCGAGGAATTTCAACGAATTTGGGTGGATGATCTCCAGACGCGATTAGCGCGTCTCTCCTCTCGCGGCAGACGCATCATGGTACAGGGAAGTGGCCACGACATTCCTTCGGATCGTCCGGCCGCCATTGTCGACGCAGTGCGCGAGATTCGTGCGGCGGTTACAACTCCGAATTAGCTCCCCCAGTGTTGTAAACAGCG
>CAWEQA010000016.1:0-1258052 GCA_963811095.1 uncultured Acidobacteriaceae bacterium
CGAGCAGTTGCGAGCGGCACTCCTGCAAGTTGTTACTTCGTTCTGAACGTCGTTTTGAACCTGCCCGGTAGGAACCGGACGACTCGCGCAACACGCTCTGTGCTCACTCGTGCCGCACCTCGCGCCAGTACCGCAGGAGCCGTCGCAGCGCGAATCCTCATTGATTGGCGATCATCGCGCAGAGCAGGCGTGGCCGGAGACGCCGCGATCAGCGTCTCGATTGGAACCTAATTCTTCAGCACGACACCAAGGGCGCGCAACGCGGCAGGCTCGCCTCCAGGCAAGGGCCCCATAAGGTACACGCCCAGGATGCCGGCGAAGGCATAGACCAGGTTCCGAGATAGGGGGTGAGGTTTGTTGTGCGAGCCTCTCCGCTTCCTCCTTTGCTAGACTCCGTCCATGCCCGGCGACACCGCTATCCGAGAAGCATCCCCGACCGACATCCCCGAATCCTTCGCCAGCGCCGCCCAATGTACGAAGACATCCACCACCCCGACTCCGTCGTCCTCGATGCCGTGGTGTCCCTGCCTCTGCCTACCTCAAGACCGCCATGGCCGACGGCTCCTTCGCGCATGGCTAGCCGCCGAAGGAGACCGCGTAGTAGCAGGAGGCGCTGTCATCATCTCTCCCTGGCCCGCCCATCCCTACGATCTGGAATGCCGCCGCGCCACAATCCTCAACGTCTATACCGATCCCGAATACCGCCGCCGCGGCATCGCCCGCCAACTCATGCAGACCATCATCGCCTAGTGCCAGCGCGAAGGTTTCGCCCGCGTGACTCTCCACTCCAGCGACGAAGGCCGCCACCTCTACGATCCCTAGGCTTCGAACCCAGCAACGAAATGCGCCTCAACCTGCGCTGAATTTTGCCGTTGCCGGAAGGAGCCGCGAGCGCCTTACCGCGGAAGAACCCGAGAGCCGTGCCAAACGTGGAAGAGCGGCCCTTCAGGGCCGCGTGAAGATGTGGAATCAATGTGGGCTTTAGCCCCCGTGGTCGATCTTCGTCGACGACATTCCGTTCAATGCTATTCTTCCCACATGCTCGCCGCCTACGCGGTGCACGTCGAAAACTCCCGCGGACGCCGCTTCCCCGAGCCTCCGCATCCCTACCGCAACGACTTCCAGCGCGACCGCGACCGCGTCATCCACGCCCGCGCCTTCCGCCGTCTCGAAGCCAAGACGCAGGTTTTCACCCGCCGCTACTCGGACCACTTCCGCAACCGCCTCACCCACACGCTCGAAGTCTCGCAAGATCTCCCGCACCATCGCCGGGGCCCTCGGCCTCAACGTCGATCTCGCCGAAGCCCTCGCGCTCGTCCACGACATCGGCCACCCGCCCTTCGGCCACGCCGGAGAAAAAGCCCTCGACGCCGCCATGCGCGAGCACGGACTCTTCTTCGACCACAACCTGCACGCTCTCCGCATCGTCGAAGATTTCGAGCAGCGCTACGCCGCCTTCCGCGGCCTGAACCTGACCTTCGAAGTCCGCGAAGGCATCATCAAGCACTCGCACGACTACGACGCGAAACAACATCCCGAACTCGCCGAGTATCTGCTCGATCAGCGCCCACCGCTGGAAGCCCAACTCATCGACCTGACCGACGAAATCGCCTACAACACCGCCGACCTCGACGACGGATACGAAGCCCATCTCCTCTCGCTCGAAGAAATCCGCGAAGGCGTTCCCGTCTTCGAACGCTTCTATCGCGAGGTCGCGCAGATCTATCCCACCGCCCCCGACAAACTGAAATTCAACGAGACCCTGAAGCGCATCCTGAACCGCTTCGTCGGAGACCTGATCACCAACACGCAGACCGCGTCTGCAGCAAGCCAAAATTCAAACCCTCGACGACGTCCGCCACCACACCGAACGGCTGGCCGCATTCAGCCCCGACCGTCGAAGCCGAACGCAAGCAGAGCAAAGACTTCCTCTACGAAAATCTCTACTTCAGCTCAGCCCTGGCCGGAGAAAAAGACGACGCCGAGCGCGTAGTCGGCGAACTCTTCACCTTCTGGATGGATCATCCCGAAGCCCTGCCGCACAACTACCACGACAAGGTCGAAAGAAGAGATCTCTCCCCCGCGTGATCTGCGACTACATCGCCGGCATGACCGACAACTTCATCTTCGAGCAATACGAAAAACACTGTGGAATCCGTTGACTGAGGTTTATGTAGGGGACAGCAAGTGAGGTTTATGTGAGCATAGCGAGCGAAGGTGTATGTGGGGACAGCCGCCCTCGGCTGTCCGCCGGGCGAAGCCCGGCTGCTTAACAGTCGTCCACTAAGCCCTGTCATCCTGAGCGAAGTTGCCGTCCGCAAAGCGGACGGCAACGCAGTCGAAGGATCCCTACCATCGAATTGCGTGACCCTGTCGATCCAAGGAGTTCTAAGACAGCCTATGTCGATAGTGCGTCGCGCCAGCCCAGTGGTCGAGCCAGGGAACCTTGTCAGGTATGTATGGCTGTCTACTCGATTAGAAGCATATGAAACAACAGACCAGCCGGAAGTTAGCGTTCTTAGTTACCGCCCTCGTGGGTCTGATAGTGATCGTGGTCTGTCTCGTTCCTCAAGAAATGGTACTCACACGGAGTGAATTGAGATTGAACAGCCGGCTTCTACCCCCGATTCAGCCGACCGAAGCGACTATTGCATGCACGCATTCGGTCGTGAATGCGGGCCGGTCATTTCAGTCCAAGATCACACACCGTGCAACGCTCCTGGAATTGTCCTGCCTCCAGTCAAGGCGACGCCGAGTCGAAATGGCGGCGTTGAACTGCCGGACGCAGGTAGTCTTCCGAGTCGCTCCCAACGGACAATTCAGCACTGCTTCGGTATCGCGCACTTCTGGCAGCAAGACGCTCGACGAGAAGGTGCTGAAATTGGTCGGAGCAAGTCCTTACCGGCCGACACAACTGCGGTGTCTGCAGAATCAAAGCCATGGTCGGAATCGATTTTCAAGGGCCGGTCTGGATGCCGGAGTGTCGCACAATGGCTTTCAACACCCGAAGTACCGGCACCTCACCTCCCCGCCACCCCCGCCACCACATCAAACAGAATCCTCGGCCCTCTCCTCACTTCCTCCACCCGAATCCGCTCATCGTTCCCGTGCTCGGTATTCCCCTCTTCATCCGTAGCCACATAAGGATTGAATCCATACGAAATAATCCCCAGCGGCCGGTACCGCTGATTCTCCGTGTATCCGCTGGTGATGTGCGGCACCACCGGCGTCCCCGGAAAATATTTCCCCGACACTTCCCGGATCTCCGCGAACAGCGCATTATCCGTCCCCGAATAATTCGCCACGCGAAACTCCCCCTTCCACGGCTCCACCGTGACATCCGGATCATTCACCACCCGCCGTATCGCCGCCAGCACTGCCTTCGGATCGCCTCCCGGCAGAATCCGCACATCCAGATTCGCCCACGCCTCCGGAGGAATCACATTCGTCTGCTCCGACCCTCCCATCATGGTCAGCGAAATCGTGTCCCGCAGCAGAAAGTTCAGCGACTCATCCTTCTCCACTTCCTCCTGAAATTTCTTGTCCTCAATCGCCTTCTTTATATTGCGATACTGCGCCGCCCGCTCCGGCGGCTCATACGGAGCCATGTCGCGCAAGAACTCATCCACCACCGGCAGCACCCGCATCGGCGTCTGGTAAGCCAGAATCCGGTTCAGCGCCCGCACCAGCCGGTTCGGCGCCGAATCCGCAATCGGACGCGACCCATGCCCCGGCCTCCCATGCGCCACCACGTGCATCCAGTACGTAGTCTTCTCGCCCACATCGACGCCCACATACTTCACCTTGCCGTTCTCCAGCAGGTTCTCGCCGCCCTCGTTGATCAGAAACTCCGCATTCCCCAGCAGATCGCGCTGGTGCTCGATGAACCAGTCGCTCCCCGTGTCATCCACCTCTTCATCCGCGACGGCCAGAAAAATCACGTCGCGATCCAGCGCGATCTTTTCGCGCTTCAGCATCACCATCACGACCAGTTGCGCCAGCCCTTCATCCTTCATGTCCTGCGCGCCGCGTCCCCAAATGTAGCCGTCGCGAATTTCCCCGCTGAACGGCGGAACCTTCCAGTGCGCCGCGTCGCTGGTCACCACATCCATATGGTTCAGCAAAACCAGCGGACGCTTCGCTTCTCCGCGCTTGTGCGAGTGTCCGCGGCAATCCGCGCCCACAGATCCCCGCGCCCCGGCGTATACTCGAACACTCGATTCTCAATCCCTTCCTGATCCAGGATCTTCTTGTAGAACGCCACCGCCTCGCATTTCATTCCCCGGAGGATTCGTCGTGTCCACCCGCAGATACTCCTGCATCCACGTCACTGCCAGATCGGAATACTGCTGCAGACGATCCGCCGGAATCCGTGAAGACGCCAACGCGGCAGACGGTTCCGCCGCAGCCCACAAGACGCTCTGGCAAACCGATAGCAATACGACCGTGGCGATTGACCCCATCCACATCAACTTCCTGTCTAAACCCCTCATGCCCAAAAGCTTTCCGAATGGCAAAATCTGCCTCCCAGTGTTCGCTGATTACCTGTGTTGGTTACGCCCCGGTCCAAAGCTAGTCCCTCAGACCTAAAGCCCATGCCCTGAGGCCCGATGACCTGGCACCCTTTTTGCACGCAGTTTTTATATCAGGTTTCCCAAAATTACCCTGCCTTTTGCACCTTGCCTGGCTTTTCTACCTCTAGCGAGACTACAATGTCTATAGTTATCAAGCATTTAGCGCGTCAACCTTGATGCCCGATTTGGCATCCCACATGTAATAGGAATAGCAGCGCCGCCGTAAGTCGGCGGCCAGAGTTCTAGGCCAAGCGTAGCGTCAGCGCGGGCCGGTTCAGCGAAACCGCTGGCTTTCTTTACCGTTTCAGGGGACGCAATCAAATTTCACGCACGCCCCAGGCGTGCCGGGGTAAGCCGAGCCCAAACGCTCGGCCCCAAACTTGGAGGAAGTCATCATGAACAACCGTCTACTCTTCGCCCTGCCCTTGGCCGCGGTACTCGCTTTCCCGGCCGTTGCGCAGACCACCTCGTCATCCACCGATCAGAGCGCGCCTGCCGCCACCACTCAGTCGACCTCGACTGATGCCAATGCGACCGGCAAAGCGCCTCTCGCGCCTCCGTCTCGCGAAGGCTTCTGGGGACGCGTCAATCCCTTTGCCCGCAAGAACTATGTAAAGCGCCAGACCGAGCCGATCCGCGACCGCGTCAACGAACTCGATGAACTGACCTCCGCGAACGGCAAGGCGATCAAAGACACCGACTCCCGCGCCCAGGCTGGCATCAAGCTCGCTTCTGACAAAGCCGACACAGCCGATCAGCACGCCGTCGAAGCCGGCAACAAGGCCACCGCTGCGCAGCAGACCGCGCAGCAGGTTACAACCCGCGTCCAGACCGTTGAGACCGTGGTTGGCAACATCGACCAGTACAAGGCCTCGAACCAGACCGAGATCCGCTTCCGTCCCGGCCAGACCGTCCTGAGCAAGAACGCCAAGGACGCTCTCGACACCATGGCCAGCGGCGTCAAAGGTCAGCGCGGCTACATCATCGAAGTGCAGGGCTTCTCGTCCGGCAAGGGCCAGACCGCAATCACCACCTCGCAGAAGATGGCCGAGTCGGTTGTGCGCTACCTCGTCCTCAACCACGAGATTCCCGTCTATCGCATCTACCTCGTTGGCATGGGCAACGCTCCCGTACCGACAGATGACGCGAAGACCAAGCGCGTTAGCGGAGGCCGCGTCGAAATCAGCCTCCTGAAGAACGACCTGGAACAGCTCTCCGCCAACTCCGGAGCCCCCGTTACCAGCGCCGATCAAGCGCAGCAACCGAAGTAGGTCGTGGAATAGTTTTCGTGGAAGAGCGGCCCTTTAGGGCCGCGTCCATGACCTCAAATCTCTCGGGCTTTAGCCCCTGAGGTATCGACGACAGAAAAGCAGTTCGGGACCAACGGGCGCCTCGCTCGCAAGTCCCTCCCCCCCGGAGAAGCCCCTCGCGCAAGCGAGGGGCTTTTTCGTTTCGCGCGTTCTGCTCCCGAAGGCGTCATTCCGAACGGAGCCGTTCTCCCGGCGAAGTGAGAGCCTGCCCCGAGCGAAGCCGAGGGGAATTTCGCGCGGAACAATTCAGCCCTGCTCACTCTTCCGCTATCCTCGCGTCCATACCCTAACCTTATGTACGATCTCAAACTCGCCCTCCGCCAGTTCCGCAAGTCTCCCGGCTTCGCCGCCACGGTGATCTTCACCATCGCCCTCGGCATCGGAGCGAACACCGCCATCTTCACCCTGGTCCACGCCATTCTGCTGCAGTCTCTTCCGGTCGCGAATCCCGCGACCCTCTACCGCATTGGCGACCTCGACGACTGCTGCGTGAATGGCGGCTTCATCAACGACAACGGCGATTTCGACCTCTTCTCCTACGAGCTCTATCGCAACTTCCAGGACACCGCGCCGGAGTTCGAGCAGCTTGCGGCCTTTCAGTCCGGACACAGCACCATGAATGTCCGCCAGGAGAATTCGGCCGCGAAAGCAGAAAGGGCCGAGTACGTTTCAGGCAACTACTTCTCAACCTTCGGATTAGGGCCCTACGCCGGCCGCATGCTGCTGCCCTCCGACGACACACCAGGCGCTGCGCCAGTCGCGGTACTCAGCTACCAGGGATGGCAAGCCGACTACGGCGCCGACCCCAGCCTGATCGGACGCACGTTTTACATCCAGAACAAGCCCGTTACGATTGTCGGCATCTCTCCTCCCGGTTTCTTCGGCGATCGAATTGACGACAACCCGCCCGCCCTTTGGATCCCGCTCAGCGATGAACCAGTGATCGAGGGCGAGACCAGTATTCTGAAACAGCCGGAAGCAAACTGGCTCTATGTTCTGGGCCGCGTCAAACCCGGCGTTACTCCCAGTAGTCTTCAAGCCAAGCTGACGAACAGCCTGCGCCACTGGCTCGCGACCATACCGGCCTACACCATCAACGGCCGCGATACTCAGATCCCGAAGCAATACGTCGTGCTGACCCCCGGCGGTGCCGGAGTCCAAAACTTGCAGTTGGAAACCGGCAAGGGTCTCCATCTGTTGATGGCGATCTCGGGATTGGTTCTCCTCGTAGCCTGCGCCAATATCGCGAATCTTCTGCTGGCCAGGGGCGCGACCCGCAGAGCCGAAACTTCCATCAGCATGGCCCTGGGTGCGGCCCGCTCTCGTCTCATCCGCCAGATGCTCGTCGAGAGCCTGCTCCTTGGCTGCGCTGGCGGGGCGGTCGGCATCGCAGTCGCCTACGCCGGCGCCCGCATGATCCTGGCTCTCGCCTTCCCAGACTCTCCGCAACTCCCGATTCATGCCAGCCCCTCTTTGCTGGTTCTCGGTTTCGCTTTTGCACTCTCGCTCCTTACCGGGCTCATCTTCGGAATCGTCCCCGCATGGATCACCTCCCACTCCGATCCCGCGGAAGCTCTACGCGGAGTGAACCGCTCCACCAGAGATCGTGCAGCGCTGCCTCAGAAATCACTCATCGTTTTTCAGGCCGCGCTTTCTCTCGTTCTGCTCGTCAGCGCTGGCTTGCTCACACGGAGCTTGCGCAACCTTGAGCATCAGGACTTCGGCATCACCACCGCCAACCGCTATGTCTTCCACTTCGATCCGGCGGGCGTCGGCTACACGGTCGCGACCATGCCTGCCGCCAACGAGCGACTGGAGCGCGAGTTCGCGGCCGTTCCCGGGGTCCAGAGTGTCGGCTTAGCCCTCTACAGCACTCTCGAAGGCAATAACTGGGGAGAAATGGTTTATATCGAAGGCCGGCCCGCGCCGGGCCCCGAGGCTCAAAACGGCTCTTCGTGGGACCGCGTGAGCCCACACTTCTTCGAGACTGTCGGTCAGCCCGTACTGCGCGGACGCGGCTTCACCGAGCACGACACCGCCACCTCTCGCATGGTCGCCGTTGTCAACCAGGCCTTCGTCAAGAAGTTCTTCCCCAACGAAGACCCCATCGGCCGCCACTTCGGCGTCTTTGACCAGAAATATGCTAGCGACTTCGAAATTGTCGGCATCGTTGCTGACGCCAAGTACAACAACCCGCGCGACCCCGTGCGCTCCATGTACTTCCGCCCCATGACCCAGTTGAATACCACGATCAAGGAGCCTAACTTTCTTACCGCGGAGACTCGTTCGATTTTCCCCAACTCGATCACCCTCCGCTATTCCGGCGATGCGGCCAGCCTGGAACCTGTCGTTCGCCGCACGCTCACCAACATCAACCCCAATTTCACCGTTCTCGACTTCAAGTCCCTCGACTACCAAGTCGCCGGCAATTTCAACCAGGAACGTCTCATCTCACGCCTGACCGCCCTGTTCGGATTGCTCGCGCTCGTCCTGGCCTCGGTCGGCCTGTATGGCATCACTGCCTATTCCGTCGCCCGCCGCACCAGCGAAATCGGCCTGCGCATGGCTCTCGGCGCCAACCGCGGTGACGTCCTCGCTCTAGTGCTCCGCGCCGCATCCTGGCAAGTCGGACTCGGCCTCGCCATCGGTATTCCCGTCGCCCTGCTTGGCGGGCACTTGATGGCCAGCCAACTCTACGGTGTGAGCACCTACGATCCCTTCACACTCTCCGGCGCAGTATTAGTTCTTGCCGCGTTCGCCGCCATTGCCGGCTTCATCCCCGCCAAGCGCGCATCCAGCATCGAGCCCATGCACGCCCTCCGCATAGAGTAGGGATTATGTGGCGCGGACCTGCCCTGAGCGAAGTCGAAGGGGGCCCCGCCCGCGCAGTGCCGAAGCCAGCACTCCGCCGGACAAGGTTTCCGGTCTTCGCTTTGTCATTCCGACCGCAGGGAGGAATCTGCTCCTCCTCTCCACCAGCAAATACCCTGAAACGTTCCCCGTCCTTCCCGCACCATCCTTGAAGAAGACCCCGACTTTGGAATCTCTCCCAAGCCGAAAATTCAAGGAGCAACCAATGGCCCAAGCCCAATCCATATCACTCAGCCAATTCACCAGTGCTGTGCAGTCTGCGGTCAAGTCCGCAGCGCACAAGCATCCCAAGTTCAAACTCGAGCCACCGCAGGGTGTGACCTTCTCGTACTTGATCCGGGGCTTTCCGGTCCCGGATGCCGTGCTCGCGAATGTCACTTTCGGGGAGACCCAGGCCTTCGCCAACGAGGTTGCGACGCAAATCAGCGCGCAGCCGGGGATTGCCCTGGAAGCCAGCTTCGGCGGCAAGGGAGCAATATACTCCGCCGGCGGCCACATCATCATCGGCATACCAGCCGTTGAGCAACTTCAACTGAAGCAGTAGCGGGGGCAGTCATGTCAAAGCTTTGTCCCAGTGCACAACCAGGCATGGACAATTGCCGAGTTCTGGGGGTGGTCCAGCAAGATGGACCCGCCCCCAGGATCGTCTACCTCAACGAACTCCTGCCCGCCACCGACGACGTCCTCGCGCTCTCCGCGCCTCTCAAACCCACCGAGGTCTACCGCCTGTCAGCCACCTGCGCCGAGCACAAATGCCTGCACTTTGACGGCGCCGACTGCCGCCTGGCAACGCGCATCGTCCAGATTTTGCCCGCGGTCGTCGATGCCCTGCCACCCTGCACCATCCGCAAAGACTGTCGCTGGTTCTCGCAGGAAGGCGGAGCCGCCTGCCGCCGTTGCCCCGAAGTCACCACCGTCAGCTACGACCTCTCGCCGACAACCCGAGAAGTCTCCGGCCTGCCCGTGATGCAAGACTAAATGTGGCACGAACTATGTGGCGCGGACCTGCCCTGAGCGAAGTCGAAGGGGCCCCCGCCCGCGCAATGCCGAAGCAATGTACGCTGCCGCCATCCGCCGCAAACCCGGGGTGCCCCATTTCTCGCGCGTTCTTTGCGCGAGAGGTGGGGCTTTTTGTTGTTCTCGATCCTTGCCGAATGCAGTTTTGCGATTCGCGCTCGTTTTTTGTCATTCCGACCAACAGGAGGAATCCGCTTTCCCTCGCCTGGGTCTATACTGCCAGCGTCCCTAGGAGCCCAACCCGAACGTGGACCTCTATCACTGGCTGCCACCCGATGCCGTAAAAATCGTCCTCGTCCTTTTCCTGTCCTTCCTCATCGGACTCGAACGCGAAGAGCACAAAACCGCCGCCGGTTCCTACTCCTTCGGCGGAGTCCGCACCTTCCCCCTGATCGGATTCATCGGCTACTCCATCGCTCTGCTCTCCGGCTCCCAATTGCTCCCGGTCACCTTAGGCTTCCTCGTCGTCGGCGGCTTCCTGCTCCTTTCCTACTGGCACAAACTCACCCGCGCGGAAGCAGCCGGCGTGACCTCAGAAATGTCCGGCCTCACGACCTATCTGGTCGGCGCGCTCGTCTATTACGACCACCTCTGGATCGCCACCGCTCTCAGCGTCGCCAGCCTCCTGCTGCTGGAATTAAAAGTTGGCTCTCGAATCGCTCGCCAACCGCACCGCCCCGCAAGAAATTCTCACCTTCGCCAAGTTCCTGCTCCTGACGGCGGTCATTCTCCCCACACTCCCCAATCAGGAGTTTGGACGCTTTCATCTCAACCCCTTCAAGACCTGGCTCGTCGTCGCCGCCGTCAGCTCGATTTCCTATGGCAGTTATGTTTTGCAGAAAGTCACCAAACAAAGCGGAGGAGTCCAACTTGCCGCCTTCCTCGGCGGCGCCTACTCCTCCACCGTAACCACCGTGGCCATCTCGCGCCGCGCCAAGCGCGAACAGCGCCCCCATCTCTTTGCCGGAGGCATCCTCATCGCCTCCGGCGTCATGTACCTCCGCCTGGTCGCTCTCCTCACGCTCTTCAATCGTCACCTGGGCGCAATGCTGGCGCTGCCATTTCTCGTCCTCGCCGCCGTCGCCATCGCCACCGGATTCTTCTGGTCTCGCCGGCCCGACCCGGTGGACTCCCAGATTAAGCGCGAATTCGAGCCCGGCAATCCCCTCGAACTCATGGCCGCATTTCTGTTTGCTGGATTGTTCGTTGGGATGCTGATCGCCACGCAACTGGCCGTCACCTACCTGGGCCACTCCGGCGTCAACATTCTCGCCGCCATCATGGGCGTCACCGACGTCGATCCCTTCATCATGGGCATGACTCAGGCCGCCGGCACCCTCACTCCCCTCAAAGTCGCCGCCACCGCCGTCATGATCGCTGCCGCCAGCAACAACCTGATCAAAGGCATCTACTCCTACAGCCTCGCCGACCGAAAAACCGGCACCCAAAGCCTCTCCCTGCTAGTCGCCCTGGCAGCAGCCGGCCTAGTCCCCCTCTTCTGGCTGTAACCGAATTCTTGTCATCCCGCAAACTCGAGATTCTTGTCATTCCGACACTTCACTTCGAATTCTTGTCATTCCGACCAACGGGAGGAATCTGCTTCTGCTCTCTCGCGCGGAAGATGATGCGTCCATGCTTAATCCGACCGAAGACAGCGCGCGAACTTCCATGGGAAGTCAGAAACTGGAATTCGAATCCGTGAGATCCAGGAGGTTGCGGGAAAACTAAAAATGCCTGCACCACCGTGGAAGAGCGGCCCTTCTAGGGCCGCGTAAGGCACGTGGAATCAGTGTGGGCTTTAGCCCCTGTGGTCGTTTGTTCGTTGATGGGCACATTTTTCCGCAGCCTGCGATGTGTAGATCCGCCATGCAATCTGTGACTCCCCAGGACTACGTCTTGGAAGTATCCAGAGCAGCACCTTGCCCCTCAAGGACGCCCGGGAGCGCCTCGCGCCGCCGAGTCTTTGCTCGCTTCTCCCGCAGTCGCAGCATCGGTTGCTCAACCAGGTAGTACGACAGGCACGCGCAAGCCAGCGCCGGCAGCACCAGAACATATCCCTGATGCAGAGCGGCGTTCGAGCAGAACAACTCCTGCCACAGGTAGAGGCTGTAACTGATCTTTCCCAGCCACGCCACCGGCGCCCAGTTCAACGCTCGGTATGGAACCTGAATCACATGCAACACCAAGCCGGCAATGGACAGATTGAGCAGCGGACCAAGAAGGAAGAGCATGAACAACGATCGCGACGGGCTGGTCGCAGGAAACCATGGAATGAAGATCGTAAGCAGAACCATGGCCAGAGCCAGCGAACCTCTGATTCGAGGAATGCGCGGTGCAAAGATCGCCAGCAGGCAGCCAATCGCCAGCTGATCCGCAAACGCGGGCAGGCTCCCGACGAGTCCGTTGTGCACCCGAAAACCATACAGGCCTGTCCAGAAGATCGGCGTCACGATCATGACACCCACCAGAATCGCGGTCTTGCGGCTCTGCCAATTCTTCAGCGCGAACGGCCACAGCAGATAGAACTGTTCCTCAATGCTGAGCGACCAGAGATGCCCGAAAATCCATGGCCGCGTAACATCCATATTCGCCACATACAACAGCGCGGCCGCCGCGTGATACCACCGCACCTCATGCCAATAGAGAGCAATCACGACTGCGAGAAATACGAAAGCGGCAGGAAAAATCCGGTACGCCCGTCGAACATAAAACTCGCGCAGGCTGATGGTTGCACTGCGCTCATATTCCCGCAGCAGAAGGTTTGTAATCAGGTAGCCGGAAAGCACGAAAAACACGTGCACCCCGAGCGCCCCATAGCTCCCCAGCACCTCCAGGGAAATATGCTTCCACTTCACCAGGTGACTCAGGATCACCAGCGTAATCGAGATGGCCCGCAAGCCGTCCAGCGATGGTATTCGTTGCATACTCACGGCAAAATGGGCTGCGGTCGCCGCGTCACGCCGGTCCGCAAACATCCCAGGTCAGCAGGGATTATAGAGGACACTCGCCGCTTCCCCCACCGCACCGGCGAACACCCTCAATGTGCCGCGGACCTGCCCTGAGCGAAGTCGAAGGCGCCTCCACCCGCGAAAGCCGGAAAGCTCCCCCATGAGTGAAATGGCGATCTTTCAACCCATGGCCCATTAGTAAGCGGCAAGACACCACTGTCGTGCCATTACTGGAGTGATGTGCTCTCGCTCGCAATCGAGGATAGTATCTCGACAATCATACTTAGGAGTAAGCAGTGAAACGATATTCTAGTGCGTTTTTGATGGTTCTCGTACTCGGATACAACGGCCTGGCTTTTGCGCTGGATCCGCCACCGGCTTACATTAAGCATTGCGCCTCTTGCCACGCCCCCGATGGCAGCGGTCGAGCGTCGACTGCCATCGGAAAGATTCCAGATCTGCGGTCGAAGGCGATCACCAGCCTCTCGGATGAAAAACTGTTCGATGCCATTGCCCGCGGAGACACCCACAAGGCGTACGCTCATTCGTTCCTCAACCTCGGCGTACCCGAGTCGGAGCTGCGAGGAATCGCGAAGTACGTGAGGGCCATTCAGAGCGCTCCTCCTCACACCGGGGCCGCAACTCAGAACTCGCCACGCTGACTGGCACGCAGGCGGTACCCTCGCCGAAGAATGATGAGCAGGGTCAACGATCGTAATCGCGATCCTGCAACAGTTAGCGCTTACAGGCTGGCAGACAGTTCTTGGCGAAGTCTCTCTACCGGTTCTTTGTAGCCCCGCTTCCAATCGTTGAAAGCCGGCCAGAAACGAAACACTCTCGCTCCACGAAGCGGCTGAAACAAAACGACCAAAGGGTTATAGTCGCCCGCACCGCCGAAATGATGAAATACCGCGACGCCGAGCGACCACCGCGACCATCTCTTTCGCTCCGACCAGTTCAGAACAACAGCGCGCTCTTGCACCAGTGGCAAAACCTGTGTCGCCATATATTCCTGCCATATCGGGCTATCGGAATATACGAACAGGATGTCTTTTCCTTTCGGCAGCCACAATGCCCAGACAAGCAGGTACAACAACGCTCGGTAGACAAGATGATTAGCGACGGCAAATAACGCGAGCGGCAGAACAAGGGGCAGAAGAAGAACGATGAGAATCGCCTGCCCAAGCCTTCGCAAGAATGGTTGCTTTTGCCGGGTCACGACTCGAACAAAACCTCAGATAGCTAGCTGGTATTCCTGCACGAGATAATACACGTCACCGGCATTTTGAGCGTAATGGAGATTTTTCGTCAAACTGACAGATCGTGGATGCGGGTCCCGCTAATCGGTCGTCAAGATGTGTCTACCTTCGGCCTGTCGGGTGCTCTCGTATCCAACCGTCGCATAATACAAGGCGGAGTCGAAGAACTGCGCCACCGCGTGCACTAATTCCATTCCGCCCCAAAAGTCGACAGGTTCCTCGAACATACCTTGCCGCTGCAGGTACTCCCACAGTTGTTCTTTGGTCGCACATATTGCCCAAAAGAACTGGCTGAAGGGCACGCCCTGCCGCGCTCGCCGTACGCCCAAACCGATGTATCCTTCCTCGATCTCTGACTCCGTTCTGGTCATCAACCAGTCAGTCAGATTCGCATAGACTTCGCGAGTTCGTCTTTTCAGCTCGTCCGGAGGCACTTTGTTAATCAACTCGCTGCACCGTCCCGAAGTCTTCAGCTTCCGCATCAGACTCTCGGACAGTTCGTCGGCGTGCTTCTCGATAAGCCGAGCCAGTTTGAGGGCGAACATGACTGCCTCCCGTTCCGGTCAATTCGGAGTACAAAATACGGCTTCTGGTAATTCTGCGCCGTTTTTGCACCACCGGACCGTGACCGTGCGCACACTTTAGGGTGACCCGACTCCAGAATCAGGCGAGGGCTTCATTATGAGCAGGGAATGGGGATAGTTTATGTAACCGCATTATAAAAGGGCGCCCCTGTTGGAGTAGGTTGTGATGGTCCGCATCATGACCTACAGAAAGGAGCACCCTTGTGAGCGATGAAAAGTATATTGGGCTGGACGTTCATCAAGCAAGCATCGTGGTCGCGGTGATGGATTCAATCAGGCAACAGCATCCCAATCGCCTAAGGCGGATCGGAGTGCGGCAGAAGCATCGTGAAGTTCCCGTTACCAGCGCATCCGGACTGGCCGGTCAGAGTCCATGTGCCCGAAATACTCCCGTCGGCATTCCGGGCCCCTTGGAGGGTCAGCACGTTGTTGAGGGCGGGGAAAATGGGGAAATCGTCATTGTGAAGGTCCCCTGCACAATCCCATTGGAACTTCCCGTCGCACTAAATGTCGCAACTTCGCTAGTTGCCGTGCTGAAGCACGACGTCGCATTCAGGAAAACGAAATTCGTGACGTCACTGTGGCCCCGCTGCCCTGCGCAAGCGTCGCCGTGAACGGAAAAGCCGACGACTGATCCGGGTTGTTCACTGCGGCGAACCAAGGGCCGTTGATGCTCTGCGGCTGGGGCGACGGGCCACCACAGGCACCGAGAATCAGCACCAACTCCGCTAATGCTATAACTCCGATCTGCCTCATCAAGCTTCCCTCGTCGTTGCTGTAAAACCCCTCGTGCATCGAAAGTTGCGGTTTGGACACCAAGGGCTCAATGATTGGCCTGCCCCTTTGCGGGCCTCCGATCGAGGTCGCCGGGCAAGAGCGTCAACTGGCGGCGAGGTCCTGCGAAAACCGTTCTCGCGCAACCCTCACCAGCCCAGTCGGATGTAAATTACTGTCGAGATCGCATGAGTCGAGATCGGATGATAAGAGGGCCATTGCACTTACAGACGCGGGAAGCGACTTGTTCCTTGGCGGAATTCTCTGGTCCCACGCGTGATCGCGCCCCTCTTGCCGGGTTGGAGGGCGAGAAACGACGCGTCACGGGTCAAAGGTGGGAGGAATTCCGTTGCAGGCAAATCCCCAAAATGCCCTGGCGATAACTGGCTGATTTCCACAGCTTTCCACAGCAAAAATCGCGATCCTTGTGACGAACGACCTTTACTGAGAATTCCGAGCAGCCCACAATGGTTCCGTGCGCGAGAAATCCATCAACGCATCGAGCCAGCCGTCGCTTCACCGCCAGGATCTGACCGAGCCCCCCTCGCCACGAAATGTGATCACCCTAAGTCCTTATTCCACAATGTTTTGCATCCAAAGCGCCCGACCCTCCGTGCGTAACTCCAACCAATCCAATATCTTACGCAGACCGGCCCACAGTGGCGGCCCAAACCCACCCGCTAACTCCTTATTCCAGAAGATTTTACGTGTAAGTCCTTCCGGCTCAAGATTTTGCCGGGTATGCCGCCAGTCCAGAGGTCATAACCCCAATGAATTGAATATTTTACGAAACCACGAAGAAAAAAACTGGTATGCCTCGTCCACCTCCAGTTTGACCCTGCCGCCCCGCGTGACTAGAATCCGTCACATCGCCCGTGGGGTCCTTCCATGAAACGTCTTGCATGCCTGCTGCTGTTCTCCGTCCTGATCTCGTTCTCGGCCTTCGCCGACGACGAAGACAAAAATCACCACCACCACGAAGACCTCACTGAGACGCAACTCGGCACCGTCAACTTCCCGGTCTCCTGCTCCGCGTCAGTGCAGAAGCCCTTCGCCCGCGGAGTCGCCCTGCTGCACTCCTTCTGGTACGAAGAAGCCGAAAAGGAATTCCTGCAGATCGCCAAAGACGACCCGCACTGCGCCATGGCTCATTGGGGCATCGCGATGAGCATCTGGCACCAACTCTGGAACGAGCCCGATGCCAAGGTCATCAGCCGCGGCTTGAACGAAGTCAACGCGGCAAGGAAGCTTGCCGAGAAGACCACGCCGCGCGAGAACGCCTACATCGCAGCCATCGCAGCCTTCTACGGCAATTCCGAAAAGCTCGACCACGAAGCCCGTGCCAAGGCGTACTCCGACGCGATGCGCGTCACCTTCGAGTCGTTCCCGCAGGATCACGAAGCCGCGGTCTTTTACGCGCTCTCCCTGCTGACCTCCGAGCCGCACCATGACGAGACCTTCGCCAACCGCCTCGCCGCAGCCAGGATTCTTGAGCCGCTGTTCGCCGTCGAACCCGATCATCCCGGCGTCGCGCACTACCTGATTCACGCCTACGATAAGCCGCAACTGGCCGAGCGCGGTATTCCTGCCGCCCGCCGCTACGCCCAGGTCGCGCCCGCCGCTCCCCACGCGCTGCACATGCCTTCGCACATCTTTGCCCGCGTCGGACTCTGGCAAGACGACATCAAGTCCAACCTCGCCTCCGTCGCCGCCACGCGTAAGACCGCGGCCATGCACATGGGCGGAGAAGGCCACCAGTTCCACGCCATGGATTTTCTCTTCTACGCCTACCTGCAAAGCGGACGCGAAGCCGACGCCAAGGCGTTGATGGACGAAGTTAAGGCTATGCCCGAAATGCATGACATGTACGGCGTGGGTTTCGACCCGCACCTCGCCACCGAAGCGCAGTTCGCCGCCTTGTATCCACTCGAGATGCGTGATTGGGCAACCGCTGCGGCGCTCAAGCCCGTCGAGGTCGAGGGCACCGCGCAAAACTCTTTCACCTACTGGGCTAAAGCGATCGGCGCCGCTCACCTTCACCAGCCCGACGAAGTCCGCAAAGACGTCAGCGCAATCGAAGCCATCCATCAGAAATTCGTGGCCGACCACAAGAAGGACTTCGCCGAAGCCACGGACCACGATCTGAAGCAGGCCCAAGCCTGGCTCGCGTTTTCCGAAGGCAAATACGACGACGCCGTCGAAGCGCTGCGCCCCATCGCCGACAAAGAAGATGCTTTGGGAGACGAACCCCAGGGCATCCCCACCCGCGAAATGATTGCCGAAATGCTCCTGGAAGCAAAGCGTCCGCAGCCGGCGCTGGCGGAGTATCAGACGGACTTGAAATTGAATCCCAACCGCTTCAACGGCCTCTACGGCGCAGCCCGCGCCGCCGAAGAAGCAGGGAAGCAAAGTGAAGCGACCGCATACTATGCCATGCTCGTGAAGGTCTGTGACGGTTCAAGTTCCACACGCCCAGAATTAGGCCGAGCCAAACAATTGCTGGCGAAGAAATGACGTCCAAAATGATTTGTCATCCTGAGCGCAGTGAACGTTCGGCGAAGCCGAGCGTTCACGCAGTCGAAGGATCCCTAGGCGCTTGCCGAAAAGTACAGATTCGTGCACTACCGTGGAAGAGCGGCCCTTCGAGGGCCGCGTAAAGCATGTGCAGTCAACGTGGGCTTCAGCCCTCGTGATCGCTTGTTCGTAGGTGGGCGCGTTCTTCCGCAACCTCCTACCCGGTGTGCGCCGCCTATGGCCCGGCAAGGCATTCCCAGAGCGACTCAGCGTTTCAAGAGAACCACGTCATCTTAATGATGAGCGCCGCCAGCATCGCCACTGCCCCCAGCAGTGCGTTGTACTCGCGATGCTTCAGGTACAGATCCAGGGAGAATCCTCCACCGCCTTCGTTCGCGCGGGCCGGCGTAATTCTGGGGAACATCCTCGGCACCCGCCGCGCATATTCCTCAAACTCCGGAAACCTCTGCCGCAAGAAGGCCTCTTCATCGCGGATCACCGGAACATAGATGGCGAAGAACATCACCACCAGAACAACGCCCACCCACCAACTGCGTGCTGCGACGGCGAAGCCGATACCGATCAGCAACGACCCGAGATACAGCGGATTCCGCGTGTACCCGTACGGTCCGGACGTCGCCAGCGCTTCGTTCTTGCGCACATGCCCGGAAGCCAATGCCCGAATCAAAAGCCCCGGCACGATCCCAATCGCGCCCAGCAGGATGAACCGCCACGTCGGCCGCGCCAGCCAGAAGTACAACACGGCAAACACGAACCCCAGCGGCACCCGGATGCGCCGTGCAATCCGCGACCACTCAGCCATGAGCACCGTCCGTGTAGGCCGGACACTCCTGTCCGCCGCTGTTGCCTTCCGCCAGCAGACGCCGCGCCGCGTCCACGACCGCCTCCGTGCTGATCTCCAGCAACCCCTGGTCCGGCTCCGCCCGTCGCGCATGCGTGGTCGGGCTCGCCGGATTGCGCAACACAATCCTGCGGGTCCCATAAGGACCGTTGCGCGCCGGATTCGTGGGGCCGAAGATCGCTACCACCGGAACCTGCAGCGCCGCCGCCAGGTGCATTGGCCCGGTATCTCCTCCAATGAACAACCGAGCCCTCCGCGTGAGCGCAATCAACTCGCTGATCGAACACTTCATCGCCCGGGCCGCGCCTTCGCTTGCCGCCTCCGCCTCGTGCGCCAGATCCTCTTCTCCCGGTCCATAGTTGAGAATCGCGCCCAGCCCAAACTCCTTCAACTCACGAGCCACGCGACCATACCGTTCGGCAGGCCAGCGCTTGGCTCCCCATCCCGCGCCCGGATTCAGGATCGCGAAGCCGCGGATTCCCATCTCGGCCAACCGTTGCTCGATGCGCCCCTCGGCCTCGGCATCACGGGGCAACTCCACCCCCGGCACCGCCAGCTTCCTCTGCGCGACCGCCTCGGCGACGGACACATTCTGCTCGACCACATGCACCCCACGCGCGACAGCGCGCCGCGTGTACCACAAACTCGCGGGAGACTCGCGCGACTCCGCGGCGCCGTACACCACGTGCGCGCCCGACCAGCGCGCCAGCACCGCCGACCGGATCGCCCCCTGCAGGTCCACCGCCACGTCATAATGCGCCGCGCGAACGTCATTCCACACTTTCGCGATCTGCTGCGCAGTCGAGATCGTGAGCAGCGACTTCCTCCACCCAGTCAGGTTCACAGGATGCACCCAGTCCGCCAATGGCCGCTGCGCCGATCGCGGGCCTCGCCGCGCCGTTCCAGGTGCACACAAGAGCTCGGCCCATCGCTCTTCAATCACCCAGCCAATCATTGCCTGGGGAAATGCTTCGCGCAAAGCCTGCGCTGCCGGCAACGTGTGGATCACGTCACCCATCGCGCTCAGCCGCACAATCAGCAGTCGCTCGATGTTGGAGTTGACTTCCGCCGATGCGATCAAGGTTTCCTCGGCGACAGCCGCGCGCGGATGATCTCGCTGGTGGAGTGATCTTTCGGATCGCCGACAATCTCGACGCGCCCACCATACTCCGCAACTGCATCGCGCTCGGGCACAGAGTCCGCTGTGTAATCGGTCCCCTTCGCCTGAATGTCCGGACGAATCTCCCGAATGATCGCCCGCACGTCGAGCTCCGGAAAGATCACAACTGCATCCACGTCGGCGAGTGCGGCCACAATCTCAGCCCGCTCTTCTGCGGGCATGATGGGACGCCCTTCGCCCTTGAGCGCTCGCACCGACTGATCGGAGTTGATGGCAACTACCAGTTTGCCGCCCAGCGCCTTCGCTCCCCGCAGGTAGCGGACATGCCCCACGTGCAGCAAGTCGAAGTTGCCGTTGGCGAGCGTGATGCGCTCACCCGCGCTCCGCCATTCGCTCACGCGCTCGCGGAGTTCATTGCGGCTCAGTATTTTGTTATGTGCATTCAATCTGCGTTTAATGAGGTCGTGTCGCTGGCGGCGTCTGCGCTATCGCATGCAGCAACTCTTCCCGCGAAACTGTTGCCGTGCCGCGTTTCATCACGACAATGCCGCCCGCGTAGTTGGCCAGTTGCGCCGCCTCTTCTGTCGTCGCGCCCGCGGCGAGCGCCGCCGTGAACGCGGCAATCACGGTGTCGCCTGCGCCCGTCACGTCCGCCACCTGGTCGGAGCCATAAATCGGAATGTCGACCGGCTTGTGCTTGTGATCGAACGCCACCATCCCGTCCCGCCCGCGCGTGATCACCAGCGACTGCAGCTGCATGCGCGCCATGACTTGCTCGCCAGCCGCGATGACTTTACTCCAGTCTTGCCCAATGCGTAGCCCAAGAGCTTCTTCCACTTCGGGTTCATTAGGAGTCGCCGCAGTCACGCCAGAATACTGCATCAGCCGGTAGCGCGAATCGACCACGACCGGCACGGACCCCAGCTTGCCTTTCTGCTGCAAGGTGGCCACGATCGCCGGAGTCGCAGCGCCGTATCCGTAGTCCGACACAAGTAGCGCGTCGGATGCATGCGCATAGTTCCGCGCCGCCAGATACAGTTCCCGCGTCAGATGAGCGTTGGGCGCCTCCTGCGGTTCGCGATCCACGCGCACCACCTGCTGCCGCGCGGTGTGCGTCATGCCCGCCAGAATGCGCGTCTTCGTGACTGTGGTGTAGCTCTTGTCTTTGAGCACGCCGCTGACCGCGATGCGTTTGTGGCGGAAGTATTTCAGCAGCATCCGTCCGGGTTCGTCGTCGCCAATAATGCCGACGGGAAGCACATTCACCCCGAGATCCGCGAGGTTATTCGCGGCATTGGCCGCGCCTCCGGGCACGACGGTCCGCTCGCGGTGCTTCAGGATCAGAACCGGAGCCTCGCGCGACACGCGCGAAATCTCGCCGAACACGAACTCGTCCGCCACCAGGTCTCCCAGCACCGTCACGGTGATGTTGGGGAAGGCTTCGACGATCTTCTTCAGCCGGTCGGCTTCTTTCAGATGTTTGGTCATGTTTTTGAAAACGAGCCCGGTGCTGTTGCGCTACGCCACCGATTCTCTCATGTGCCGCGCTTCCGCTCGCCGATCTTGTGCAGCATGGTATCGACGGCGTTAGCCGCGTCCGACAGTTCCATTTTCACCGGTACGACCGCAAGTGGTGCGAGAGCAGAAAGATAACCTCCCAGGTTCACGGCGTCTTTCTCGGTTGTCACAAATCCGCCTGCCTCGCTCCGTTGCTTGAGGGCCAACAGTTCGTGAACATCTTTCTCGCTGTATGCATGATGGTCGCGGTAGAAGGCCTCAGCGACCGGTTCGATGTTTGCCGTCTTCAGCTGCAGCACGAAATTTTGTGGCCGTGCAATGCCACAGAAAACGACGGGCCGCGCCGGAACATTCTGCGGCACAATCCCGCGCCGCACGCGCCATACCAGTTTCCCTTCCAGGGGAAACGACTCCGCCGAAGCGCCGCTGGACAATACCACCGCATCCGCGCGACGCAACGCCCGCAGCGGCTCTCGCAACCGTCCCGAGGGAAGCAACTGATCTTTCGCATCCTGTGGCGTTACCAGAACAATGTCGAAGTCGCGCGCCAACGCGCGGTGCTGAAACCCGTCGTCGAGAAGATGCAACTGCACTCCGAATCTCGATTCGGCGAAGCGGCCGGCCTCGTACCGATCCTCCCCAACGATCACTGGCACCTGCAGCTTGCGCGCAATCAGCAGCGGTTCGTCGCCGAACTCCTGCGGCAGGCCCGCCGGATCGACCAGCCGCACGCCCTTCGACTCACGCCCGTACCCGCGCGACAGCACATCAAACTTGATGCCGCGCGCCTTGAGCAACTCGCCCAGCAACATCACAAATGGAGTCTTCCCCGACCCGCCTGCCGAAAGATTGCCCACGCTGATCACTGGACCTGGCAGGCGTCGCGCCCGCAGAACACCCCGGTCATAGAGCGCATTCCGTGCTCCGACTACACTGCCGTAAATGGTTGAGAGCGGGTTCAATCTGTATGCGCGGCGTGCGCTGGAACGGCAGGAGTGTCGCGATCAACGGCAACCAGAGTCTTCAGACCTTCCAGCGTCCGCGAGGTGGCACCCATCTGCGACCGAATCGTCTCGAGTGCTCGCCGCCCTAACGCTCGCCGCTCCGCATCATCCGCGAGCAATTGCATCAGCGTCAGCGGCAACTCCGCCAGACCCACGATACGCACGGCGTCGCGACTCTGAAACAAGGCGACAATGTCGCGGAAGTTTTCCGTGTGGTTCCCGGTCACGATGGCCACCCCGTGCTGCGCCGGTTCGATAATGTTGTGCCCGCCGCGCGGTACCAGGCTTCCGCCGACGAATGCCACATCGGCCAGCGCATAGAGCGCAGCCAGTTCCCCAATGGTATCGACCAGCAGCACTCCGCCCGCCAGCGCTTCTCCCTGCCACTGCGATCGCCGGAACGATGGAATGCCCAACTGCCGCACGAGGATGGCGACGTCGTCGAAGCGCTCGGGATGCCGCGGCGCCAGAATCATTACTGCGCGCGGATGCGCCACGCGCAGATTCTCAAACGCCTTCAGCAGCGGCGGTTCCTCGTCCTCGACGGTGCTGCCGCAGACCAACACCGGCCCAGCGCCTGCCCCAGCCAGCGATCGGCGCAAGCTTTCTACAAAAGGCGGCGGGGAAGGCAGGCTCACGTCGAACTTAAGATTCCCGGTGACATGGATGCGTCCGGCGTCCGCGCCAATCGACTGCAGGCGCGCGCTATCCTCCGAAGTCTGCGCCAGAAACAGATCGACATGCACCAGCATCCTTCGCAAGGCCCAACGAAAGCGCTGGTAGCGCGGCCGCGACCGGTCGGAGATGCGCGCGTTGACCACGGCAATCCGTGCTCCCGCAGCGTGCACCAGTCGCAGGAAGTTTGGCCAGAATTCAGTTTCTGCAAGCACCACCAACTCCGGCCGCAAGGCCTGCAGATACGGCCGGATCGCGAATGCAAAGTCCATGGGAAAGTAGAAGACGTTCTCTTCCCCAAAGCGCTTGCGGGCGAGTGCCTGTCCAGTGTCGGTTGTCGTCGACACCAGCACGCGATGCTTTGGAAAGCCCCGCCGCATCTCGTCCACGAGTTTGCTGACTGCGAGAACCTCGCCGACCGAAACCGCATGCACCCAGATCACGCGCCCCGGATCTGAGCCGGCAAGCAGACGCGCGGGGACGTCGCCCATGCGCTCCGCAAATCCGCTGCGGTATTTGCCGTGGCGCAGAATCTGATAGAGCCAATAGGGAAGGCTCAGCAGCATCGCCAGCGCCAGCACCAGACTGTATAGAAAATAGCTCAAGCTGAGCCATTCTAAACCGGCCTCGTCAGCGCCGGGCGCTCTGCCTTCTATAATGAGGGAATGCGGCCTCTATCTTCACGATTCATCCACCGCTCGGCAATCCTGGCGCTGTGCGCTGGACTGTTTGTGCCGGCTTTGCTTGCCTCCAAGAGCTTCGTCAAGCCGGTAGCGAAGGCTGCCATTAACTATCCCGCGCACGACTTCCATCGCGACGAGAAAGCTGCCATCGCCGCCGACCCCTACGACACGCCGGAGAAGGCGAAGATATTCTCCACCGATTTCGCGGGGCACGGCTTTCTCCCCATCTTTTTTGTCATAACCAATGACGGCGATCAGCCCATCTCCATCGGCAACATGGCCATCACGCTGCTCACTGCCCATCACTCCAAACTCACTCCCATCACCACCGACGACCTGTACCGGCGCCTCTCCAATCCGCAGGCGAGCACGCGGCCGAGCCCGATTCCGTTGCCGCACAAGGCGAAGGGCGGGATCAGCAAGAAAGAGATGGAGGAGATCGAGTCGTCGCAATTCGCGGCCAGAGCTGTCGAGCCGCACAGCACCCAGTCGGGGTTCCTGTTCTTCGACGTCGGGGGTATCTCCTCGCCTCTGGCGGGCGCGACCATCGATATCACCGGCATCAGTGATGCCAAGGGGAACGAACTGCTCTACTTCGAAATCTTGGTGGACAAGTATCGGGACGTACCGAAGAATCCATAGATTCAGACTTCAGACTTCAGACCTCGGACTTCGGACCTCAGGCTTCAGCCTTCGGACGTTGGGTCGAGGGGCCATGGTCTGACGTCTGAGGTCCGAGGCCTGATGCGTGTCTGATTTGCCGTGGATTTTGGGCGGGAATCGGGTTTATTGTAGAGCGTTGTACGCTAGCCGGAGGTCCTCATGAGCAAGTCTAAGTCCCAAAAATCATCCAGCAATCGTCGCAGTTTTCTGAAAGCGGGCGGCCTCATGACCGCGGCCGCGCTCGGCTCGGCCGCACTTCCTGATCTCGCACGCGGGCAGTCAAGCCCGCTCTCTCGTCCGCTGCCGAACAATGTGGCCACCACCAACGCCATGCCGACGCGGAATCTGGGGAAGACTGGATACAAAGTCGGGATCTTCAGCCTGGGCGGACAGGCCTCTCTCGAGAAGCCCAACAACGAAGCCGTCGCCGTTCCCATTATTGAGAAGGCGCTCGACCTTGGTGTGAATTACGTCGACACGTCTTCGATCTACGGCGGTCCGGAGCGTTGGAGCGAGCAGTACGTCGGCAAAGTGATGAAGCATCGCCGCAACGACGCGTTTCTTGCGACCAAAACGAGGGAGCGGACGCGCGACGCTTCCATGCGGATGATCGAGAAGTCACTCGACCTGCTGCAGACCGATCATATCGACCTGTGGCAGTTGCACGACATCGGCACCATGACCGACATCAACGCGATCTTCGCCAAGGGCGGAGCCATGGAGGCCCTGCTCGAAGCCCGCGACCAGAAGATCGTGCGCTATCTCGGTATCACGGGGCACTACCGGCCCGACGCGCTGATCGAGGCCATCCACCGGCATCCGTTTGACACGATCCTGATGGCGGTGAATGCCGCCGATCCGCATCACTACAGCTTCAGTGAGCAACTGCTGCCGCTCGCGGTGGAGAAGCAGATGGGCATTATTGGAATGAAAGTTCCGGCGCGGGGACGCATTCTCTCGTCGTGGACTCCGCCGCCCATCGAGCAGCAGAAGCATTCGTGGGAGGGCATGGTGCTGGCGCCGACCGCGGGCACGCTCGATATGCGGCAGGCGATGTACTATTCGCTGTCGCTACCGGTGAGCACGGTGATCATCGGCTGCGATACGGTTGCGCAGCTTGAACAGAACGTGCAACTGGCGCGCGAGTTCACGCCACTCAACCAGCAACAGATGGCGGCGCTCACGGAGAAGGCGCAACCGGTGGCGAAGCAGTCGCTGTTCTTTCGGTTTTATGAGCGGGCGTAAGCACTGGCTGATCAGGCGACCCCTGCGCTCATGGACTTGTCATCCTGAGGGCCGCGTTTTTTGCGGCCCGAAGGACCTATGCAACTAGCCGGGAGTTGCATGGGTCCTTCGCTACGCTCAGGATGACAACGCTGCCAGCCTGCTCGGTTTCTAGGGTGCCCTTTATAATCACTCCCTATGGTCACCACGACGGCCGATTCCATTGCCGCCCACACGAAGTATGAGCCGGTCATCGGGCTGGAAGTTCACGTTCAGCTGCTGACGGCGACCAAGATTTTCTGCTCATGCTCGACGCGGTTCGGGGCGCCGCCGAATTCCAACGTCTGCCCGGTTTGCCTGGGGATGCCCGGCGCCCTGCCCGTGCTCAACAAGAAAGTGGCCGAGTTCGCCACGCTGGCGGCGATGGCGTTGCAGTGTCGCATCAACGAGACGTCGATTTTCGCGCGCAAGAATTATTTTTATCCCGACCTGCCCAAGGGATACCAGATTTCGCAGTATGACAAGCCGCTTGCCGAGTTTGGCTACATCGAAATTCCCGCTGGCAAGGGCAAGAAGAAAATCGGCATCACCCGCGTCCATCTCGAAGAAGACGCCGGCAAGAGCCTGCACGAGGGCTTTCCCGACTCCGACGAAAAGACTGCCATCGATCTTAACCGCACCGGTGTTCCGCTGATCGAAATCGTCAGCGAGCCCGACATCGCTTCGCCCGACGAGGCCTACGAATACCTGACACGGCTGAAGGAGATCATCCTGTACACCGGCGTGAGCGATTGCAATATGGAGGAAGGCTCGCTGCGCTGCGACGCCAACGTCAGCGTGCGGCCGCGCGGGCAGAAAGAGTTCGGCACCAAGGCGGAAATCAAGAATGTGAATTCGTTTCGCTTCATTCGCGAGGCGTTGGAATACGACATTCGCCGACAGATTGATGTTCTGGAATCCGGCGGGAAGATCACGCAGGAGACGCGCCTCTACAACTCCAACGAAGGCAAAACCTACAGCATGCGTTCGAAGGAGCAGGCGCATGACTACCGCTATTTCCCCGAGCCAGACCTGCTTCCGCTGGTGGTCGACGAAACGTGGAAGTCCGAAATCGCCAAGACTCTGCCCGAACTTCCCGAGGCCCGCCGCGCCCGCCTGGTGAAGGACTATGGCATCACCGAATATGACGCGCAGGTGCTGACGTTCTCGAAATCGCTAGCGGATCAGTTCGAGGAGGCCGCGAAGGCAGCGAAGAATCCCAAGCGCGTGGCCAATCTGGTGCAGGGCGAACTGATGGGCCACCTGAAAGCTAAGGGCATTGGGATCGAGGAATCTCCGATCTCGATGAAGGGAGTCGCGGCCTCCGCCGATCTAGTCGAAGGCCGGTACAATCTCCGGCAAGATGCTGAAGGACCTCTACGATCTCGCCTTCGAGCGTGGCAAAGATTTCCCCATGGTCTACGAAGAAGAAGGCCGCCCGCAACAGTCAACGGATACGTCGGCGTTGGAGAAGATGATCGACGACGTGCTGGCCGCGAATCCCAAGCAGCTGGAGCAGTACCGCGCCGGGAAAACGACCATGCTCGGCTTCTTCGTTGGCCAGGTCATGAAAGCATCCAAAGGCCAAGCCAGCCCGCAGATCGTGAATGAGTTGCTGGCCAAGAAGCTGAGTTGATTGCAGCGCAGTTCGCCTCAAGACGCTGTCCCGGACGGGTCGAGGTACTATACCCGGCCTATGACTTCGGTCATCTGATCTTTCGCTGGATGCTCGGCTACCATGACACTGGGCCTGCCTGTCTTGGGCCGACCGACCGGGAATTGCCATGAAATTCAAGCTCGACCGCATCATTAGCGTTGCGACCCTGGTGGCCTCGTTGATTGCCATCATTCTGGTTCTGAAAAAACCTGCGCCGGTGGCACAGCCGCAGGCTCCGGCGGCGATTGCGGAACATGCCCAGTCGTTTGACCGGAAAATGGCCGAATTTGAGCAGGCAACGCAGCAGTCGACGGCGAGCGCGGCCTCGTCGACCTCGAATCCCGGATCCGGACAGGCGGCCTCGGCGGCTCCCAAGGCGGAAGTTCACATCAATTCCGATGAGATCGGCGCCGTACTCGCGCAGTCGCTGGGCACGGCCGGTGGCGCGCTTACGCCCGACTCCAACATTGGCAGCTCCGCGCCTACCATCAAAGACCAATCGGTCACCATGGACGGCGACGTCGTGCACGGACAGTTTCTTACCGAAATTGCCGGCAAAGATGTTTGGGTTACCATTTCGGGGCACATCGGCGAGAAGGATGGGTATGCGACGTTCGATCCGACCGAATTCAAGGTCGGCGATCTGAGCGTGCCGGTGTCGCTGGTGAATCCCGCTTTGCAGAAGAAACTGGCAGAGGAACGAGATCGGCTGAAGCTTCCCGACAACGTGGGCGCGATGAAAGTGCAGAACAGCGAACTGGTGATGCAGCAGAAGTAAGGTGCGCTACAACTTGGCTGTGTGGGACCGGGTCTCTGACCCGGTCAGCGGCCGCTAGGCCGCTTGCGCGGCCTGACCGGGTCAAAGACCCGGTCCCACACTTTCTCTGGTCCCACACCAACTCAGGCAGATCCCACACGATTCTCAGTAGCGACCTTCGCGTACCAGTGGCCGGAGTCTTTGATCGTCCGCTCCTGTGTTTTGAAGTCGACATAAGTCAGGCCGAAACGCTGGCTGAAACCTTCCGCCCATTCGAAATTGTCGAGCAGGCTCCAGGCGTGATATCCACGAACGTCGGCGCCTTCGGCCATCGATCGTCCCAACGCTGCCAAATACTCGCCGTGATATTGAATGCGGCGGGCATCGTGAATTGCGCCGCTGGCGTCGGGACCATCGTTGTAGGAGCACCCACTCTCGGTAATCTCGATCACGGGCCGGTTGTAATCGCGCGTGATGCGCGTGACCATGTCGTACAGTGCTTTCGGCCAGACTTCCCACCCGAAATCTGTTTTCCGTCCCTGTTGTCCGCCGTCCATCTTCACGGGAAAGAGCCACTCCTGCGCGTGCGAGAAGCGCTCCATGGTGCCGGGCGCCGAGGCGATGATCCGGTAGTAGAGATTGATGCCGATGAAATCCAGCGGCGCCCGCACCTTCTCCATGTCGTCCGATTTGATCCGCATCGCGGTTTCCGGCAGAAACGCCAGCGCGTCGGGATAACGCCCGCGCAGCGCCGGCTCCAGAAACCACGTATTCGAGATCGCATGCGCTCGCTCGGCCGCCAACTTGTCTACCTCAGAATCGGTGGCAGGCTCGCAGGGCGACATGCTGAACGCCGTGCCCACGCGCGACGACGGGCGTGCCGCCTTCAAGGCGCGAAAACCTGCGCCCTGCGCCAGATTGACCACGTGTGTGGCCCGCAGAAAATCGAGGATGCTCTGGCGCCCCGGCGCGTGCGTGCCTTCGAGATGCCCCAGATCCACAAATGCATCGGGCTCGTTGAAAATCATCCAGTCGGAAACCCGGTCGCCCAGCGCCTGCGCCATCAGCTGCACGTAATCGGCAAAGTGGCCCGCCGTGTCGCGGTTAGTCCAACCGCCTGCATCTTCCAAAACCTGCGGCAGGTCCCAGTGATAGAGCGTGACCAGTGGCCGGATGCGCGCCTCGAGCAACGCGTCCACCAGGCGGCTGTAGTAATCGACACCCTTGGCGTTCGCCGCGCCCGACCCCGACGGCTGAATACGCGGCCAGGAAATCGAGAACCGGTAGCTGTTCAGATTCATCGCCCGCATCAGGGCGATGTCCTCGCGCCAGCGGTGATAGGAATCGCAAGCCACATCGCCGGTGTCGCCGTTCTTGATTTTTCCCGGAGTGTGCGCGAAGCGGTCCCAGATGGATTCGCCCTTGCCGTCTTCATTCCATGCGCCTTCGATCTGGTAAGAGGCGGTGGCCGTGCCCCAGAAAAATCCCTTCGGAAATGTAGTCTGGGATACGCTGAAATGTTGCGCTGGATCGCGGGCCGGAGCTGGGGTGCTCGCCTTGGAAGGCCCGCTGCACGCCGAGAATGCCGCAGGCAGCCCAAGAGCGGCGCTGGCCCCGAGGATCGACTGAAGGAACTTGCGGCGTGACAGATGCAAATTAGACTGGATCTCCTTCAACCACTGTTGGCTATCAATTGTGCGGGATGAACTTCCCGTTCTTCTGCCCGGTCAGCGAGTTGTAGAGTGTCTCCAGAAACGCATCTTCGTTGATGAAGTCTCCGGAATATTTCTTCCACGGAGCCAGCAGCTTCGCTTGCTTCATCTGATCGAGCGTCTTGCCATCCTTCAGCGCCTTCTGAACCACATCGCGGGTTGCCTTCAGCATCGTCAAGTATGCCCGCACGTCATCGAGGCTCGACACCGGCCCATGTCCCGGAATGATCTTCACATCCGGCGGCACCTGCGCGATCACTTTCTCCACGCCGTCGATCATCCCGTTGATGCTGCCTCCGCTATCGACGTCGATGAACGGAAAACCGTACGTCACGAAATCGTCGCCCATGTGGACGACGTTGGACTTGGGGAAGAAGATGATCGAATCGCCGTCGGTGTGGCCGGCGGGAAAGAAGAGCGCGCGGATGTCTTCGCCGTTCAGATGCACGGTCACGTCGTGATCGAAGGTGATGATCGGCAGCGCTTCTTTGGCTGCAGGCTTCACGTCCATGTGCACCGAGCTGCCGTTGCCGGCAGCACCACCCGATTCCAGCCGCTTGCGCACATTGTCATGCGCGATGATGGGCGCCTGCTTCTGGAAATACGCGTTCCCGCCCGTGTGATCGCCGTGATAGTGCGTGTTGATGATGAACCGTACGGGCTTGTCGGTGATGCCTTTCAACGCCGCCTGAATTTTCTCGGCGAGCGGGGCATATTGATCGTCGACAATCACAATTCCATCGTCCCCGACCGAAGCGCCAATGTTCCCGCCCGCGCCTTCCAGCATGTAGACGTTGCCGGCCACCTTGGTGACCTTCATCTGAACTTTGCTGTAATCCTCGTCCTGCGCCACAGCCAGGCTCCATGAAAGCAACAAGCTCAATACCAAAACCGACGCTCTACGCATGATCACGCCCTTTCGTCGAAGAGAGATTCTACCGGATAAAGCTGCCACGCTAGAATCTCCTTGACCCTGACCTAACGTCAAACCTTACAACCTCGATAAGGGACCTGTGAACCAAACCTACCTGCCTCACGAGTTCGCCAAACGCGCCGGAGTAACCATCCGCGCCCTGCATCACTACGACCGGCTTGGACTGCTCAAACCAAGTGGGCGCACGGCTTCAGGGTATCGGGTGTACTCCGATCGCGATTTCGCGCGACTGGAGCAGATCGTGGCGTTGAAGTTCATCGGATTTCCCCTATCCCAAATCCGGGATCTCCTCCATCGGAAAGACACCGATCTATCTTCTGCGCTGCGCCAGCAACGCGAGATTCTCGCTGAGAAGCGGGACCATCTCGACCGGGCCATGCAGGCCATTGAACGCGCAGAAAAGATTGTGGCTAGCGGTGGGAAGCCGGACTGGGAGCCATTCCGGAAGGTCATCGAGGTGATTCAAATGCAAACCAAAAAAGACTGGATGAAGAAGTATTACACCGAAGATCAACTCGCAAACCTGCGCCAACGTTGGACGCCCGAAGTACAGGCTGAATCGCAGCATGGGTGGGATGCGTTGGCGAAGGACACAGAGGGAGCCATTGCGAGAGGAGCCGATCCTGCCGGCGAGGTCGGGTTGCAATTGGCGGAGCGCCGGAAGAAACTGCTGGCGATGTTTACCGGCGGCGATCCTGGCCTGGAGCAGAACCTGCAGAAGCTCTACGCCGATAAAGCCAACTGGCCAGCCAGTTTCAAAAAGCCCTACAGCGATGCCGTCGATAACTTCCTCCGCCAGGCCGCCGAAGCCCTGGCGAAGAGCAAGCTTGTCGGCTGCTAGGGATTCGCGGGGAAGAAAAATTCGAGGGCGCGGCCTAAGTCCGCGCCCTCCATTTCCTTCCGAAAATTTTCCCGCATGGATTCGCCCTCACTCCGGATGCAAGCTGTCATACATCTTCCACAGCTTGTCGGCGGTCGCGCGATAAATGACCCAACCCTTGCTGCTGTCGGAAATCTGGCGGAAGAGCAACTCGCCGCGGCGATCGCCGTCGGCATCCACTGCGTCGATCAATTCGAGACGCGGCGTGATGTCGAGATGGTACTTGTCGGTTACTCCCGAATAGATCTTGTGCAGGTTGTTGTAGATGTCGGGGTACGCGACCAGCACAACCGAATACTGCATTTCGGTCTCGACCTCCGAATGAGGAACACCTGCGGGCGGAGGGGGCATGTGCGCTTCGGCGCTCAGCACCATCACGGGCTGGTTGTTGGTCCACAAGTCGTACGCCTTCATCTGCACGTTTTCGAGGATCGGGTCTTTCGTCCTGGTCGCGGCCGGAGCGTGCCGCGCAGCCTGGGTCCCCGCGGGCTTCGGCGTGATCCTCGCCTTGGCCTGCGCCTCAATATATGAGCGCACCTGATCCCTGGCCAGCGCGATCATCTGCTTTTTGCGGTCTCCTTCTTCGTCCTTAAGCCACTCGAATGCGAACGAGCGCGGATCGGGCCCGGTCGCATCGGAGATTGCGGGAACCATGTCGACCGGTGTTGAGTCGACTGCGGGCTGGGCTGGTTTTGTGGCATTCGAAGAAGACGCGACCACCGTAAGCGAGGCGGTTGGCCCAGCTTTCTCCACCTTGGTATATCCCGGAATTTCATCCTCCGGCAAGGGTTCGACGGGCCTCCCGCGCCGCAGAGTCGGCCGGTTGTCTGCGCTGGCCCCACTGTCAGACGCTGGCAGGTTGGCGCGATCGTCCGCCTTGGCGTCGGTCGGTTTGGAATCAGAAGGCTTGGAGGCGTCCGGCGCTGTCGAGCCCGACCCGGGTTGGCTTTGGCCGCTCGGAGTCGAACCCGCGGGTGGGGCCGATGGTGGCGGCGGAGTCCCCTTTTTCAATCGCGGCGGTCCGTCGCCCGAATCGGACGGCTTGCTGGTTTGGGATTGCGGCGCGGTGGGCGGTGCACTCGATGGCTGCGACACCTTCGTGGGATCGCGGGTGAGCCGCGGAGGGCCTTCACCTTTGTCGATTCCCGCCGGAACCGACTCGGCCTTCAGCGCTTTACTCGCGGTGTCGCTTCCGTTGGGAACCCACTTGCCGGTGCCGATCCACGGACTGATGAGGTTGGCCGCATTGCTGTGCAGCGCGCTGCTGACCGTGAACAGTCCCAGAGAACTGCCGGCGCGTTCTGCCTCGTAGACCGTCTCCGTTTCCAACGCCATAGGAACCGGATCAGCTTTGTACGCCGTAGCGTCCCAGAATTTGCCATTCACCAGAATCGCCACCGGAATCAGCGACGTCTTGCCATTTGCCGACATTTGCAGAACGCCCACGGCTCGCGGTCCCGCTTCCTTCTTTCGCGGAACCTTCCGCTCTCCCGGCGTGATCTGGGGCCGCTCTTCCTGTGCCGTCGCCGTTCCGGCCCACGCCACAACGCACGCCAGCATCGCGACCAGAAGCGACCCGCGCAATAAAATTCTGCGGTGTAAAATCGTGACGAAGGCAGGCGGGCCGGGCGACGGGGTCAAAGCGCTCCCGGCATTGCACGTCGTTTTATCTGGAGAAATTGCCATGAATATCAATGATAAGGCTCCCGAGTTCACTTTGCAGGACGAGAACGGCAAAGAGGTCGCGCTAAAGGACTTGCTCGGCAAGACCGTTGTGCTCTATTTCTATCCCCGCGCCGACACTCCGGGTTGAACCATTGAAGCTCGCGGGTTCCGCGACACATACAAGAAGATGCAGAAGACTGGCGCCGTGCTGCTTGGCATCTCCCCTGACACGCCGAAAGCGCAAAAGAAATTTCAGGAGAAGTTCGACCTGCCTTTCACGCTGCTCGCCGACGCGGACAAGAAAGTCGCCGAGGCGTTCGGCGTGATGAAAGAGAAAAACATGTATGGCAAGAAGGTCTGGGGAGTGGCGCGGACGACCTTCATCATCGGCCCCGATGGCAAGATCCAGCATATCTTCGAGAAGGTGAAGCCCGAAGGCCACGCCGAAGAAGTGCTGGCTTATCTCAAGGAATCGGCCAAGGGGGCGGCTTAGAACGCAGTTTCGAACGAAGTGAGAGAGGGAACTATTCCTGGCAGCACTTCGTATCATCTAAGGGGGAGTTGTGTTCCGCTCCCTCGTTCCGGAGGAAATCATGCCCGGTCTCATCCGAATCATTGCGGTTTCTGGAATCCTGCTGCTCACCATGGCTGTTGCCAAACCCGTGCCTTCTCCTATCGACGATCACGACAGCATCGTGATCGTGTATAAAGACGGGCACCGCCAGAGCATTGCTGCCACCGCGATCGCGCGCATCGACCTGAAGGCTCCAGCGGTGATCGTCTATAAAGACGGCCACCGAGAAAAGATTTCCGCCGACATCGACCGTATTGAATTTGGCCCGCCCGAAGTCGCGATGACGCCCGGACGTGCTCACTACGTAGGAAAGTGGGAGGTCGGTCAAGGCGACGGCGGAGGCAGATTCTTCATCACTCTCGAGGCCGACGGAGGGGCGCGGAAGTCGATCGGCGCATCCCATGGTACGTGGACGCTGGTCGACGGCGAGGCCCGCATCAGCTGGGACGATGGCTGGCACGATGTGATCCGGAAAGTGGGCACCAAGCATGAGAAGGTCGCCTTCGAGCCCGGCCGGTCCTTCGACGACACGCCCTCCAATGTGACCGCCGCAAGAAACACCCGGCCCCGGCCGATCTAGATCTCATTAAGGCTCATGTGGAGACAGCCGCCTCGGCTGTCTCGCCACAGCGCAGCTTGACGGCCCGTGCGCAAACTCGCGCCTAAGTTCTGCGCCCCACAAGGGACAACCCTCTCGCAATGCATTTAGAATTCCCCACGCATGCCTGAGTCGCACTCCCTGACGCAGACCGCCCAGATCCATCCTCTAAATCGCGCCTTCTTCAACCGCGATCCGCGCCACGTGGCGCGTGAACTTCTGGGCAAGGTGCTGGTTCGACGGGTGGGGGTGCCCAAAGCTCGTCTCACCGCCCGCATCGTGGAGGTCGAAGCCTACCTCGGCGAGAACGATCCCGCCGCCCACTCCTCCGCCGGCAACACCCCTCGCACAGCGGTCTTGTTCGGGCCGCCCGGCCACGCCTATGTGTACTTCATCTACGGCAATTATTACTGCCTCAATGTTTCCTGTGAGCCGGAAGGTCGCGCCGGAGGCGTTTTGTTCCGCGCCCTGGAGCCGCTTTTCGGAGTGGAAGAGATGGCGCAGGCACGCGGCATTGAAGTTCATCGCGCTGAGGATCTGCGCAAGCTCACCAGCGGTCCGGGGCGCCTGTGTGAAGCCTTCGGCATCACCCGCGCCCGCGATAACGGATGCGATCTCACCTCCGCTGCCAGCAGCCTGTGGATCGGCGATGACGGATATCACGCCCGAGGCATCCGTACGACCCCCCGCGTCGGCATCACCAAAGCTGCGGACAAGCCCTGGCGCTACCTTCTGGGCGGAAATCCTTTCGTTTCAAAGAAAGTGCCGAAGTAGGAGCGGGGCCGCCGGCGAGGGAGTTGTGTGCGGCGGGGAGTTGACCTGATCGCCGCCTGAGCTGATTTTAACGCCACAAGTGGACGTCTGGGTGTAGACTTGCGTCCGGGTTTGAATAGGCCAGAACCCCTGCCAGTTAAGGCTTTTCGCCCGCTGTGGGTAAGTAACCGGCGACACATTATTAAAGATCAGGCCGGTTTTTGCCGAATCCCTGTGCTGGCGTGAATCATCTCATAAGGTAGGTTGGAGCCCGCGTGTCCCGCTTCGCGCGATTCTCGATGTGGCCGGCGATGCTCAGTGCGATCCTCGCAACACTGATGGGGGCAACACCGTCGTTCGCAGCCGCCGACGGAGCTGTGGCCAGCCTTCCGCCAACGACCTCTTACATCCTCATCGGTTTTGCCGGCGGATTTGTGCGCCACGACGATCCTCACCACGGGCCGGTGAGGCTGGCGCACAAACTTCAGCAGGAACTGCCGAAGGGGGGATTGGTCCAGGTTTTCGAGAACCGCCACAGGAAGGCAGCCTACGAGACTATCCTGCGCCTGCTCGACACCAATCATGACGGCGTGCTGAGCGAAGGGGAAAAAGCGCGGGCGCACATCATTCTCTTCGGCCACAGTTGGGGAGCCTCGGCTGTGGTGATGCTCTCCCGGGAACTGAATCGCGTTGGCATTCCCGTGTTGCTCACTGTGCAGGTCGACAGCGTCGCGAAGCCTTGGCAGCGCGACAAAATCATCCCGGAGAATGTCGCAGCGGCGGTGAACTTCTACCAACCCCATGGCTTTGTTCACGGCCGCTCGCTGATCGCCGCCGCGGACGATTCCAAGACGCAAATCCTGGGCAACTACCGCTTCGATTACCGGAAAGCCCCCGTGCAATGCGAGGGGGGCTCATGGTTCCAACATACGTTCTCTCCGAGCCATTTGCAGAGTCAATGCGATCCCCGCCTGTGGACGCAGGTCGAGACTCTGGTGCGCCAGCACGTGGAACCCCAGCCCGCCACGGTGGCGGCCCTTCCGCAACCCTGATCTTCGGGGCAAGAAGATATGGCACGATTTCAGGAAACGGTGGCCAGGATCAGGGACTCTGGACTGCAACTGCGCTTCGCGTCTATCGCGTGGCGCTGACCGTCTGCGCTGGAACCGGCTTGGAGCCGGGACGCAGCCACCAGATCAATCCGCCGGCCAGCACCAATCCCACTGCGATCAATTGCGTGCCGCTCATGGCGCCGCCGAACACAGACCCGCGGCCGGGATCGTCGCGCAGATACTCGAGGAAGAACCTGGCGACCCCGTAGATGAACATGAACGCGCCAATGACCTGGCCGTCGAATTTTCTGTGTTTCAGCAGCCACATCAGGAAGAAGAAATTTGCCAACTCGACGGCTGACTCAAACAACTGGGTTGGCTGGAGCGGGATGCCCAGAGGGGTTCCGGTAATGGAGTTTGCCAGCGGATTGTGAAAGGTCACGCCCCACCAGTGATGCGTCTCTTTGCCGTAACAGCATCCCGCGGAAAAGCAGCCGACGCGGCCGATGGCGTGTCCCAGTGCGAGTCCGGGTGCGAAAGCATCGCAAGTTCCCAGAGCCGGCATGTGATGCTTCCAGACATACCAGGCCGCCGCCAGGAACGCGGCCAGCAGGCCACCGGAGAAAACTCCGCCCGCTTGCATCGTGTTGATGCTGAAAATCTCACTGGGGTGAGCGGAGTAGTAGCTCCACTCGTTGACGACGTAGAGGACCTTTGCCCCGACAATGCCGCAAAGCACGACGAGAATGCCCAGGTTCCATGCCTTATCGCCGTCGATGCCGAGACGCTCGGAGTTGCGGACGCTGATCCACAGTCCGATCAGGACTCCCATGGAAACCAGGAATCCATACGTCGGCAGGAAGAACTTTCCTAGATGAAAGAGTTGTGGGAACACTGTTTAATTAGATGCGGGAAATCAGAATTCGCTACTGGAACTAGTTTAGCAGGGAACCGGATAATGCCCGATGGACGGAGTCGTTTTCACTCCTGGCATTCGCGGGCGGGGGCGCCCGCGCCACACACCCCAAAACAAGGAAGCAAGCCGACCCACTAGGCCGTGTGACGGGCCGAGAATGAACCCGTCGGTAGACGTTGGGAACCCGCCGAGACCCTTTAGGCATCTCCGCATGGCGGAGCGCTGCTCACCGGATCCTAGTTCGAGTCGAGTCCCCGTTCATTCAGCATTGGTTCAAAAATCGGTTACCGCCATCACCAACCCGGCAGGCCGGCTTTCAATCTGGATGCTAGGCAAATCCCGCGCGCTTGGCAAGTGGAAGACCGCAAAAAGTTGGCAGGTCGCTTGCAACCAAAGTAATCATTGGTTCACAAATGGGCTTGCCAACATGGTGGCCGCTCGACCCCGCCAGCTTGTGACCTGCGGAAAGACTTGATTCTGCTGGCCAGTTGTGAGTTCATACTCAAGACATTAAGATCGGGGCCCAAAGCGTCGTCGCTGGCGGGTCGGCGGCCGCGCCGGAGTAGTCTGAGTGATGTCAAGAATTCGCACGTCTGCCTTGGCGGCGGCGGCTATCCTCATGCTCATGCATGGGGCGGTGCTAGTGTTCCGGTACGGCACCGAGACTGCGTCCCTGTGGGGCGACTGGATTGATACCGCAGCACCCTTGATTGCGGCGGTGCTCTGCTGGATGGTCTCGCGGGAGGCCGGCCCCTTTGGCCGGAGGGTTTGGCGTCTGGTCGCTTTCTCCAGCCTGCTCACTGCCATCGGCCAGGCGCTCTACACCGACTATTACGATTACCTGCATGCGCCGCTCGGAACCCTGTGGCCGAGCGATGTCCTTGTTTTCTTCTGGGTCGTGCCGGCCATGATGACGCTGTTTATGAGTCCCCGGGACCCAGGCAGCGGATACGGTTGGTTGCGAATGTGCGATTTCGTGCAAGTCTGCACGCTGGCGCTGGCCGTCGAGCTGTCGCAAATTTACGTACCCTCTCGCTGGCAGGCAGCGGGACAGGCGATGCAGGTCCGCACGCTGCATGCCGGAATATTTTTCTTTGGTTTGCTGGCCTTGAGTTTCCTGGTTCGCGGCCTGCTGAGTTTCAATCGCACGGAGAGAGCATTTTTCCTGCGCTTGGGGGCATTCCTTGCCGTCCACGGTATCGTTCTCAACGCCACACTTTACTATCAGGCGTCCGGACACTATCAGCAGGGGACGTGGCCCGACCTTTCGTGGACCTTAAGCTTTTGTTTGCTGATTGTGATTGTGGGGACATGGAACGATCGCGAGGAGCCAGTAGGACGCGAGTCGCTCTCCCATGGCGTGCAGTTGCTCGCCCAATTCTCTCCGTTGTTGATTCCCGCGATTGTTTTTCCGCTGGTCCTGAGCATTGCCCAGGAACAGTTTTTCTGGTCTGTGGTACTGGTCATGGTTTCGTTCGCCGCAGCCAGCGGACGATTGTTCGTTGTCCAGAAACAGTTACTCGTCAGTTCCCACGAGTTACAGAAAAACCTTGGCCTGCTGCAGGGCATCACCGAGGGCACCACTGACGCGGTCTTCGTCAAAGACCTCCAGGGCTGCTATCTGATGATGAACGCGGCGGGCGCCCGCTTCCTGGGACGGAGCGTAGACGACGTCCTGGGCAAGGACGACGTTGAATTGTTCAGTCCGGAAATTGGGCGCGCGATGATGCAGCGCGATCGTGCCGTTGTCCAGTCCGGCGTGACCCAAACCTACGAGGAACCGGCAACTGCCGCGGGCGTGACTCGAACCTATCTCGCAACCAAGGGGCCCTACCGCGACCCCAGCGGCAAGGTGATTGGACTGCTCGGCATCTGCCGCGACATTACCGACCGCAAGATCGCCGAAGAGGCCATGCGCCGGTCGCAGCAGAGGCTGAGCATTCACTTCGAACACACTCCGCTGGCGGTGGTGGAATGGGATCTCGAGTTTCGCGTGGCCGCCTGGAATCCCTCGGCCGAACGAGTCTTCGGATATTCCCGTGAGGAGGCCGTGGGACAGCACGGCAGCTTCATTGTTCCGGCTCAATTTCGCCCGTTCGTGGACCAGGTCTGGCAGGATCTACTGAACCAGAGAGGCGGCGTGCGGAGCGGGAACGACAACATCACCAAAGACGGCCGCACTATTTCTTGCGAGTGGTACAACACTCCGCTGGTCGACGATTCCGGACGCGTGCTGGGCGTGGCGTCGCTGGTGCAGGATGTCACCGAACGCGTCGCTCTGGAAGAAAGACTGCGCCAGTCGCAGAAGATGGAAGCCGTCGGACGTTTGGCCGGCGGTGTCGCCCACGACTTTAACAATTTGCTCACCGTGATTCTCGGATATTCCCAGATTCTGGCGGAAGGCGTGCCCGCCGGCAGCCGGTTGGCCGACAGCACTTCACAGATCAAGTCGGCCGCCGACAAAGCCTCCGGCATCACTCGCCAGTTGCTGGCCTTCAGCCGCAAGCAGGTGCTCTCCCCGCGCGTCATCAACCTGAACGACATCATGCTGAACCTCGACTCTTTGCTGCGCCGGCTGATTGGAGAAGACATCGAGGTTCTGACCGTACCGTACAACGGTCTGGGCTCAGTGAGGGCGGACCCCGGACAGATCGAACAGGTCATCATGAACCTGGCCCTCAATGCCCGCGACGCCATGCCTCGCGGCGGAAAGCTCACGCTCGAAACCTCGAACGCGCAGCTCGACGAGTCGTATGCCCGTCGCCACCAGCCCGCCGAGCCGGGACGCTACGTCATGCTGGCGGTGAGCGATACCGGGCACGGCATGAGCGTGGAAACCCAAGCGCGCATCTTCGAGCCCTTCTACACCACCAAAGAAGTCGGCAAAGGTACTGGCCTCGGCCTCTCGATGGTGTATGGCATCGTCAAGCAGAGTGGCGGCTACATCTGGGTCTACAGTGAACCGGACCGCGGTACGACCTTCAAAATTTATCTTCCCCGCGTCGACCAACCGGCCGAGGTGGCCGCCGAAAACCGGTCCAAGACCGTGCAACGCGGTACTGAGACGATCCTGGTGGTCGAAGATGATGCACAACTTCGCCAGCTTAGTTCTTCAGTCCTGGCGCACTGCGGTTATAAGGTGCTGGTCGCGACTAGTCCTGAAGAAGGCCTGGCCATTTGTAAGGAAAAACACCGCGACATCCGTCTGCTCATTACCGACGTGGTGATGCCCCGCATGAACGGCCGCCAGCTGGCCGAACAGGTCGCCCAGATTTCTCCGAACATTCGGGTGCTTTACATCTCCGGCTACACCAGCAATGCGATCGTCCACTATGGAGTGCTCGACCCCGGCCTGTGGTTCCTGCCGAAGCCTTTCTCCCTATCATCGCTGGTAGCGAAAGTCCGCGAGGTCCTGGACTCCCCGACGCCGCAAGCCAAGCCGATCGTGTAGTCTCTACTGTTTTGTCCCTTCGGCCCAATAGCTGCTCCGCGCCAGCACCGTACCATCCGCGGCATCTTTTAACCGCACTCGAATCTGATGCAGGCCCGGATGCGGGCTCTTGGGTGCGAAGCTAAGCAGATAGCGGCTGTGCAGGTGATTGGTGAAGTCATTCAACCGCACCTCGAATTTCTTTCGCGTCGCGAACAATTCGTATTCGCCTCCGGTCATGGACGCAATCGTGCTTGGGATGTTTTTCCTCATTGCCTGCACCGTCCGGTACGCCAGATCCATGAAGTCGACGCCGTTGTGCATTTCGTTCTTATTGGTGCCGCGCCCGGTGTCGAGAATGTTCGACAGCGAAGGCGAAAACGCCAGTCCGTACATAAGTGCATTGCTCTGTCCGATCGCCGCGACTGTGTCGTCAATCTTTGCGTGGCTGCCGTGGTCCCGTGTTTCGCTGATCAGGAGCAGGACGCGCAGGCGATCCTCGGGTTCTTGCCTGAGCAACTTCACCGAGTAATCAACCGCATCCAGAATTGTGGCTCCGCCATCGCCTGGCTGGAGATTTCTCAGGTCATCTTCAACCAGGGTTGCATCCTTGGTGAAATTCCGGGTGAGATCAACATGGCTGTCGAATTCCACGACGGCGACCCGGGCAGTGCCCAGGGTGAATAGCGGGTCGAGCATCGACTTCAGTCCCTGCATGCGTGGGAACTCCGCGTAAGCCCGGCGTCCTCGCTGAATCGCCACCACCAGAGAGATCGGCTGTCCCTCCGGCGTCTCGTCGAGGCGCGCGGCCTGCTCAACGCCGTCGTCTTCCACGATGAAATCTTTGGTCTGCAGTCCGTACACGATCCCGCCCTGCTGATCTTTGACCAGCGCCGGAACCAGCACAATGTTGGATTGGGAACGGAGAGTTGTTTCTTGAGGAAGGGCGCTGCCGCCGAGTAGGGCCAGGGCGAGGAACGGTGTGGCAGCGCGGCGCAGACTAGCCCGCCTTGCGGTTTTCGCCCAGTACTTCATCGAGCGCATCTGCTAATAGATGCGCCCGCTTCACATAATCGGTTGCCCCGCTGTCCTGCCTTTTTTTCAGCAGGTGATATTCATCCGCGATATTGAGTGCTGCCAGCACGGCCAGCCGCACCGTATCGATCGTGTTGGTCGCCTCGGCCACGGCGCGCATTTTGGAGTCGACATATTCCGCCAGCTTCAGAATGTATTCCGGATCGGACCCGCGGAGGTTGTACGCCTGGTCAAAAATCTCCACCCGCACGCTGGCGTTCTGGGCGTCTTTCACGATCTGGTCCTTGGTCGCAGTAGCCATAAACCATTCTCCGTGGAACTGACTTGACGCAGTGGGCGCACTCCGCAGGTCTTAGCTGGCCTCAGCAATCGCCTCGATCTGCTGCAGCATCTTTTCAACCCGGCCGCGGATTTCCTCCCGCTCCTTCTTCAGTTGCACCGCCTCGCGCCGCAACCGGACCAGTTCCTCTTCGCGGTCTTCCATCTGCTGCCGCAGCCGTTGCGCATCGCGCTCGGCCACGGCCTGGGCCTGCCGCGCCGCTTTGTACATCTCTATGGTGCGATAAATCTTCTCCTCGAGCGCCTGAAAATCGTCCACTGGAACCTGATCTGCCACCTGTTCGACCGCATTCAAAGCCATGATTGCACTCTTCCCCAAAGGAATTCTGGAACGTCCCCGCAGTATACTCCACATTTTTGTGGACAAGTCAGCCGATTGGTCGAACCCTTGAGGGGAGCCCGGCAGTGTCGAACTGGCTTATAATCCCTGCTACCAAACGCTCGAACCCAGGAGGTCGAAACTATGAAGCACCTTGCCTATCTCACCCTCGGATTGTTTCTCGCGCTGGTTGCCCTCCCGTCCCGCAGCGCTGCCAAGACCAAAGTCGAAGTCAAAGATGCTCAGGGCAAAGCCGTCGGCGACATCATCATCTGGGATCAGGGGCCGGGCGTGGCCCTCGAACTCAAACTTCACGATCTGACTCCCGGAGAGCATGCCATCCACTTCCATGCGGTTCCGAAATGCGAAGGGCCCGACTTTAAATCGGCGGGCGGACACTTCAATCCCGAGAACAAAAAGCACGGGTTCGATAGTCCTGACGGCCATCACGCCGGGGACATGAAGAACTTCACGGTCGGTGCCGATGGCAAAGCCAGGATCAAGTTAGAAGATGGCGAGGTGACTCTCAAAGACGGGCCGCACTCGTTACTGAGCAGTGGCGCCGCAATCGTAGTCCACGCCAAAGCCGACGACTACAAGACCGACCCCTCGGGCAACTCAGGAGACCGCATAGCCTGCGGGGTGATCACCAAGTGAGTTCATTTGGTGACAGCCGCCTCGGCTGTCAGGTTTTGGAAATGTTTTTTCCAGTCCAGAGGACTAACTGCTAGGCAGTCGACCCGGTCCGCAGCTTCGCCAGCCTGCGCGCCGCCTCGTCTAGCGTTTCCGGCTTCTTGCAGAACGCAAATCGCACCTGCTTCGCACCATCTCGAGGATCGCGATAGAAACTCGATCCCGGCACGCACGCCACGCCTATTTCCTGCACCAGATATTTCGCAAACGACACGTCGTCCTTGTACCCGAACGCGGAAATATCGGTCATCACGTAGTACGCGCCGCGTGGCCGGAAGCACTGGAACCCGGCCGCCGTCAGCGCGGGCATGAGATTATCGCGCCGCACCCGATATCCCTTGGCCAGATTCGCGTAATACTCCGCCGGCAGGCTTAACGCCGCGGCCCCGGCTTCCTGCAGCGGCGCCGGCGCGCCCACTGTCAGAAAATCGTGCACCTTGCGGATCGCATTCGTGATCTTCTCCGGCGCAACCGCCCAGCCCACGCGCCATCCCGTGACGCTGTAGGTTTTCGACATGCCGTTGATGGTCACGGTCCGCTCGCGCATTCCGTCTAGCGACACCATTGAAATGTGTTCGGTCCCTTCATAGAGAATGTGCTCGTAGATTTCGTCTGTAATCGCCAGCACATCGAACTCGATGCACAGATCGCGAATCAACTCCAGTTCACGCCGAGTGAACACCTTGCCCGTCGGATTGTTCGGCGTGTTGAGGATGATCGCCTTGGTGTTCTTGTCGAAGGCGCGACGCAGTTCCTTTTCGTCGAATGTCCACTCGCCGCTGTCGTCCTTTGGCGGGCGCAGTTTCACAAACTTCGGTTTCGCCCCGCTCAAAACCGAATCCGGCCCGTAGTTCTCGTAGAACGGCTCGAAGATCACGACTTCATCGCCCGTGTTGCACACCGCCAGCAGAGTCGAAATCATGGCCTCGGTCGACCCGCAGCACACGGTGATCTCTTTTTCCGGATCGACCGTAATCCCCTGCCACACGCCCATCTGGCGCGCAATGGCATTCCGCAGATCCTTAGCTCCCCAGGTGATGGCGTATTGATTGACATCGGCCGCAACTGCGCGCTGGGCGGCCTGCTTGATCTCCGCCGGGGCGGGGAAGTCCGGGAAACCCTGCGCCAGATTGACGGCGCCGTGCAGCATCGCCTGCCGTGTCATCTCGCGGATGACTGATTCGGTAAAGTGCCCGACTTTGTCGCTAAGAAAGTGTTTGCCCGGCTGTGAGGTGCCAGCGCGAGAGGCCGTGGGTACCCCATTTCTCACGCTCTTTGCGAGAAGTGGAGATTCGGGAGACTTGTGAAGGGAAGACTTGGGAGACGTCCTGGCGGGAGCCTTCTTGTCTTTCTTGCGTTTGGTCGAAGTGCGGTCTACCATAGCAGGCAGACTAGCACAGCCTCGACAAACTAGGAGTCATCCTGAACGGAGCCGCTCTTCAGGCGCAGGGAAGGATCTCACGCGCTGACTGGCGGAGCGTATGGAACACTCAACGCGAGATCCTTCGCCCGGCTGAAGAACGCCGGTCTTCGGGATGACGCCTTTCAAGAGATCCTAATTTCTTCACGGCTTGAATCCCACACTCTGCCACAACTCAGCCGTGTGGAATATGGTCCCGCCCGTGATCACGTACTCAACATTGCGCGTGGCATGAATATCTTCGAGCGGATTGCCGTTGATAAGAATCAAATCCCCGCGCTTCCCCTTCTCGACCGTTCCGGATTCTTTCTCCAGGCCCATGGCCCGCGCGGGCACAATGGTTGCCGCCTGAATCGCTTCCATGGGCGTGAATCCGGCCTGCACGTACAACTCGATCTCGCGATGCAGGCTGTGGCCCGGAACCGTCTGATCGGTGCCGGCGACCACTGGAATTCCCGCCCGGTGTAGCGCTCCTATGATCTCTAATTCTTTTTTGTACACTTTTTCGCCGATCTCCGAACGGTCGGTCGGAGGGCCAACGTCAGCAAGTTGCTGGGCGAGTTCGGGAGCGACCTTGTTTACGCCCGGCTCAAAGCTGGCGGGCGGTTTGGCAGTCGTCGCGGTGAAGAATTCCATTAACGCGATGGTTGGATCGACCACCGTGTGATGCTCTTTCAGGAACGCCAACGCTTTTTTGGCCTCAGGCGATTCGAGATCGATGTTTGCGCCCGCTTTATACCGGTCCAGGCGGCTGGCCCCTTCGGGAAGAGGAGCCTTCATGATGTCGGCGATGTAGCCGATATGGTTGATCTGGTCCTGTCCCGCTTCAATCGCCTGATACGCGTTCAAGCCTTCGGGGATGTGCCCCGTCACGGTCATGCCCAGGCGATGCGCTTCGTCGGCGACGGCTTTCAGTTCTTCGAGCTTCACGGAACTATAAATCTTCATCTGCTGGAAACCCGCCGCGTGGTAGCGGTCAGTCCAATCACGTGCCTGCGCCGGCGTGTCGACGCGTTCGACGCCGATGGTGTAGGTGCTCGATCCATCCACAACGCCCGCCAACAGCAGTCGCGGTCCAAGGCCGCGTCCCTGCGCGATGGCGTCGCGGACAGCGGTGATGAATTCAAACTCGTTGCCACAATCGCGCACCGTGGTTACGCCCGCCGCTAGATAAATCGGTCCCCATTCGACCTGCTCGAAGTGCGCGTGCATGTCCCACAGCCCGGGCAGAATGGTCTTGCCGTGCGCGTCCACGACGTTTGCGTGCTTAGGAATCTTTACTTTGGATCGCGGGCCGACAGCGACGATGCGCCCGTCATGAATCACGACCGCCGCGTCCGGGACCGGCGCCGCGCCCGTACCGTCAACCAACGTGCCGCCAACGATGGCGAGGGTCGAGGCGCGGCTGCCCGAAATACCTTTGGAAAGTTCGGCCAGCGCGCTCATGCCGTCAGTTCCGGCGCGTCCCACAAAATCGCCGAGAGCGCTTTCGTAGCCCTCGCGAATGGCTTCGAAGTGGTCGAACTCGGCATCGGTCGAGACGGCCGCGACCAGATTGCGATTCGCATCAAACCACAGCGTCTCGCGTCCCCAGATCAGGCCTTCGATCGTATAGCGGTCGAGCTTTGCGTCTTTCGCGCCGTCTTTGCCGGTGAGGTGAATCGTGTCCTGCCCGCGAGGTTCCACTTTCACGCTGCCGCTCGGAAGTGTCGCCAGTTGCGCCGGAGATCCGTGGGTGGCCCAGTAGCGAACCATCAGCATCTGCAGGGTCGCAGGAGCATATCCCGCAATCGTGAAGAACGGGCCGGCGGGCGGAGCGAGTTCGCTTTGCTTGTCGCGGGTGCGGAAGTGAACCTTGCCGGCGTCGAGGGTCACGGCCTCGTCGATCGAAACATTGCGCGCGGTTTGTCCTTTGATTTCGAATGCCTGCGGAGTCAGGTCCGCAGCGCCGCGAAAGGTCGCGGTGACAGAGGAACCGGCAGTGCCACGGTCGGTGAACTTGAAATCCACCTTTGCCGCGAGCGAATCGCCATCGCGCCGAATCTCGTAGGTTTCCTGGCCGATCGGTTGTTCGAACTTGTGCAGGGTGAACTTGCCCTGCTCGACGATCGCGGAGGTGTCGTTGCCGCGGTCTGCTGGGCAGTGGGCTCAGGTGCTACCGCCAGTGCAACTGCACAGACAAGCGCCACTAGGCAGAGGAATTTCCGGATGTACTTTCTCATGTTGGTAGAAGCCCCATGGCAGCGCAGGCAGAGCTGGCAGCGTGCGCTCCAACAGCACGGATGTTCGACTCTACTTCTTAATTGCAATCCCCAGTTCCCGCAATTGCTTCTCGCTGACAGGCGTCGGCGCGTCCACCATCAAATCCACCGCGCGCGCCGTCTTCGGGAAGGGAATCACTTCGCGCAGGCTCTCGGCCCCCGCCAGAATCATCACGATGCGGTCCAGCCCCAGTGCAATCCCTCCGTGCGGAGGCGTGCCATACTCCAGTGCTTCCAGAAAGAATCCGAAGCGCGACTTGGCTTCTTCTTCCGTCATGCCCAGCGCGCGGAAGATTTTACTCTGAATGTCCTGACGGTGAATACGAATCGAGCCTGATCCCAGTTCGGTTCCGTTGAGCACCACGTCGTAAGCCAGCGCCCGCACCGCGCTCAGCGGCGATTGCGGATCGTTCACCGACTCCACGCCCGCTTCCAGCAGTTTCATGTCCTCTTCATGAGGCGACGTAAACGGATGGTGCGCCGCCATCCATTGCTTCTCGCCCTCGTCCCACTCGAACATGGGGAAATTCGTGACCCATATAAAACGGAAGTCCTTCGCAGGATCGCCGCTCTTCTTGAAAATACCGTGCCGCTCGGAATATTTCTGCGCCAGCGCCAGCCGCAACAGTCCCGCGGATGCATAGATCGCCAACTCGGCAGGAGTGACTTTGCGGTGCGCAGGCATCGCGGTCTGCGGCCCGGCCTGCGCCGACCCGGCCACCAGCACGATCAAATCGCCTTCTTCCATCCCAGTCTTCTTGGCGATCGCGGCCGCGGCTTCTGGATATTTGTTCCCAATGCGCTTGAAGTCCTCGTACACTCTCGCGCCGCCCTTCGCGTGGAACATCGGCTTGATGTCGTCGCGTTCCTTGCGCGACAACTCGCCCACCTTGGGCGTGCGAATGGCAATCACCGGCAGGTTCGCATTGATCGCCAGTTCCTGCAGATTCTCGGCGGTGAAGCACTCGCGCACATCGGTAAACGCGGGCAGCCGCAGATCCGGCTTGTCGATGCCATAGAGCCGGATGGCCTCGTCATAGTCCATGCGCGCGAACGGCGTCTTAATCTCATTACCCGCGGCCGCGAACGCTGCCGTCAAAAATCCCTCAACCACCTCCCACACGCGCTCGGCCTGCGGATACGACATCTCCAGATCGATCTGGGTGAACTCCGGCTGGCGGTCGGCGCGCAGGTCCTCGTCGCGGAAGCAGCGGACAATCTGAAAATACCTATCGAATCCCGAGATCATCAGGATCTGCTTGAACATCTGCGGCGATTGCGGCAGCGCGTAGAACGTTCCCGGCTGCACGCGGCTGGGGACCAGGTAATCGCGCGCGCCTTCCGGCGTGGATCGCGTCATGAAGGGCGTTTCAATCTCGAAAAATCCCTGTCCGGAAAGATAATCGCGGATGGCCTTCGCCACTTTATGCCGCAGCTCTATGTTGAACTGCATGACATCACGCCGCAGGTCGATGTAGCGATATTTCAGCCGCGTCTCTTCGTTGGTCAGCGCCGTGTCCGATGGCAAGAACGGCGGCAGCTTCGACTCGTTCAGAATGCGCAGCTCTTCCGCCACCAATTCGACTTCACCCGTCGGCATGTTCGGGTTGATGGTGCTGGCATCGCGTAGTCTCACTGTACCGGTCACCGCGATGACGTATTCGTTGCGCAGCGTCCCAGCTTTTTCGTGGATCGCCGCATCGCGATCGGCATTAACCACGACCTGCGTCACGCCCGTGCGGTCGCGCAGATCGATGAAGAGCAGGCTCCCGTGGTCACGCCGCTTGTTAACCCACCCCATCAGCACGGCCTTCTTGCCGGCGTCGGACGCGCGCAGCGTCCCGCACATATGAGTCCGTCGTAAATCCCCTAGGAAATCGAGCAAGGTATGTCCTTCACAGTGAAAATTAGAGCAGAGTGCCGAAACCTAAGATTATAAACGGTCTTTCTCGCGAAAGACTTGCGGTGCGCCAGAAACCAGCGCGTTCGCTTTGCGGAATCAGAGCTGAAACTCAGAAAAACGGATGTCCTTTCGGCTATCCCAACTCCACTGCCGGCATCTACTATGGGTAAGATGACCGTAGCCCGGCCCCTCGACGAAATCGCGCAATCCGCGCCCGTTCCGCGGCTTCTGGTCGAGCTGCCTTCCTGGCCTCGTGTCTTCTTGGGCAACCTCCGCGATCTTGTCTTTCCGCGGCGCCTTCCACCGCTCGAACTGCGTTCCGCTCCAGCGCCGTTCTGGCCAGATGTATTCGTGATGCGCCGGCTTCCCTGGGCCCGATTTTTTCAGTCGGTCGTCTATCACGCCGTAGCGTTCGTGCTGCTGATCGGATTGACTCGCTTCTTTGCCCTCCAACCGCAGGCCGTTCCGAGGCCGATCTTCGACCATACGCAGGTGATTTATTACCAGCCGTCGGAATATCTTCCACCCATAGATACCCGCACGGAGTCATCGGAGCAGGCGCGGAAAGCGGATCCGGAATTCTCGCGCCAACCGATCATTTCTCTCCCTCCTGAGGCCGACAATCGATCGCAAACCATCGTGACGCCGCCCAACGTCAAGCTGAAGCGCGATGTTGCCCTGCCGAACATTGTGGCGTGGTCCGATAAGAGAGAACAGCCACGACTCGAGATTCCTCCCGTTCCCTTGACTCCGGCGGCCGAGATCACGCGAATCGCGCCGCAGATACAGAACTCCGTCGTGGCGCCTCCCCCCGATGCGGCCGATCTCAGGAATCGCCGAAATGCACTGACGCCGCAGAATTCAGTGGTCGCTCCGCCGCCCGATCTGCGTGCTTCGAACGCGACGGGCTATCAGGCTCCGCAACTCGCGGTCGTCGCGCCTCCGCCGAGCGTCGAGGCCGCATCCGCTCGTCCAATCGGCGATCTGAACATCGGACGCAGTTCCGTGATCGCGCCCGCGCCTCAACTGCCGGTCGCCGAACAGCGTACCGCTCCCGGATCGCGATCTTCCGGCATCGGAGGCTCTCCGCAAGTCGTTCCTCCACCCCCGTCGGTCTCCGCCGCAGGATCTTCCGGAGCGTCTTTTGGCGAGCCCGGCCGTGTCATTGCGCTGAACCTGCATCCCGCTGTGGGTGCCCCTCCAGATCCGCCAGCGGGGAACCGCCGCGGTGCCTTCGCCGCCACGCCCGAGGGACATCCTGGAGCCTCCGGCTCGCCTGCCGGCAACGGCAGCGGCAGCAGCAAAGAAAACGGAAGCGGCTCCTCGCGGAAGGGAAGCGGTGACTTACCAGCAGGACTCTACGTTGGCAGCAGCGCGGCGAAAACCTCGCCCGTCGCGGGCGAACCTGGCCCGCCGTCCGCTAACTCGGTCAACCCGAATCCCATGGCGAGCATTCCGCCGCCTCGCGTGACCAGCACGCAATCGCGTCCTCTGCAGCCCGGCGACTCGACGAAACTCTCCGAAGCCGAACGCTCCGTTTTCGGCAACCGCAAGTTCTATTCGGTCACACTCAATATGCCGAACCTGAACTCCACCGGAGGCAGTTGGGTCATCCGCTTCGCCGAACTGGCTCGCGACTACAGCAGTCATGATTTGAGCAGTAACACACTCGGTGCCGACCTCTCCCAGCCCATGGCGACGCGGAAGGTTGATCCAAAATATCCCATTCAACTCATGCGCGAGAACGTTGCGGGCACGGTGATCTTGTACGCGGTCATCCATGCCGACGGCACAGTGGGGAATGTTCGTATCCTGCGCGGGGTCGACGACCGCATCGACCAATACGCCAGCCAGGCGGTGGCGCAGTGGCAGTTCCAGCCCGCCACGAAAAATGGTGCTCCCGTTGACGTCGAGGCGACGTTCCAGATTCCGTTTAAGCCGGCGCGGGTAGGAACAAATTTCTAGTTTCTAGGGATGAATTCAGGTCCCGCGAGGGCCGATGCTTTTCTCAGTGCCCGGCGCCCTTCCGCTTCTCCAGGGCCGAGTAAATCGCGGGATCGGTGCAGACTTCGTAGTACTTCCGGTCGGTCCATCCCTTGACTGAGAAGTCGGCAGCGTCGATCCGAGGAATCCGGCTCTCGCGCACCACAATCTTGCGGAAAATATCGCGATCCACCGGTACCGTAGCGCTGAAGAGGTGGTACTCCCCTTTGTCCGACGAAGCCAGCGACGGTGGTAGCTTCACTTTAAGAGGCTCGAGCGTAATCTCTTTCTCCAACTTGCGGAAAGCGGTTTCATTCATGCGGATGCCGCCCAGGTTAAAGCTCAGAATCACATCTTCCGGGTTGCCGTTCTCGTCCAGTTCCGCCGCCTGAAACGCATACACGTGGAATGGCCCTGCCTGCGGTTCCATCACCTTGCGGGCCCGCTTGTTGCACGATGACAACCGGTCGCTCTCGTTCAGCGCTTCCGAAATCATGATCTGGTGCTCGCCGTCCATCAGGTACAGCGGCGCCGAATCCTGCGCCGTAATGCCCACGCCCAACTCTAACTGCGGCATGCCCGAGCGCTGCATCAGTTCGTTGTACCCGCGCACGATCTCAATGATCTCGCGGGCCAGCACGCACATGCGGCTCACGGCCAACCCGGGCTCGCCCTCGCGCTCCAGAATCGCCAGGATGATGGCGTCGCCTTCCAGAAATACTTTCTGCGCGCCGTACTTCTCCAGCAGCTTGTTCACCGGATCGTAGAAATTCAGGCTGAAGTACGACGCCGGATTCAGCCCCTTCTCCATCATCGTCCGGGTCAGGCGCGTCGAATCGCGCACATCGGCCTTGAGGACTACATGGCGGAGCACTTTCTCCGAATCGGGTTCTCCCTGCTCCTCGGGAAGCAGAAACTCGTAGAGGGTCCCGTTCACCCGCGACAGCTCCTGCAGTCGCTCGTTGCCCATCAGGTTTACGGAATCCAACGCCGCATTCAACGTTTCCAGCCGCCGCAGATCGCGGTGATAGTGGAAGAAATCTCCCAGGAACCGCGCCGCCACTTTTGCCCGCTCGGCCCCGCGGCAACTCGCCACTTTGGCCACGGCGGCATATAGACTGTTCGGCGAAAGTCTGCCCTCCTGAATCATGCGCTCGACGCGGTCGCATTCCGTCCGGTCGATCAGAGCGTTCTTCAACTGCTGCGCATTGATTCGCGGCGAGTATTCGGCCAGCAGTGGCACCACGTGATACGAGGCGATCACGTTTTCCATGACGCGCTCGTCTTCCAGCAGCCGTACCCACTCGGCCAGGCGTTCCTGTTGCGCCTGTCCTTCGTCGGAATCTTCCGGCGTCCCCGTTCCCACCAGTGCCCGCGCGTTCTCCGGGACATTCATCCACGAGTCGAGCGTCTCCGCGCTCACCTCTTCGCCATATTGCGAACGCAGAAAGCTCGAGGTAATTTCCCGCATGCGCCCGTAGCGGTCCGGATCGCGGTCCCAATTCCCCAGCATGACGTAATACTCGGCGCACAAATAGTCGTCGCGTCCGTCTTCGGAGAACAGCAGCCGGTTCAGAAACAGCGGATACGTGAAATAGCTGCCGCCGCTGGTCTCTTCTCCAAACAGCGACCGCCGGGTGCGTGCCAGTGTGCTCTTCTCGACTTCCCGCAGCGTCTCAAAAATTTCCTGCCCCGCCTTGCGCAGGATGATTCGTTTCCGCACCTGGAACGTCGCCAGCCGCTCGCGGTACTCGTGCGCCTTGCCCTGGCGCATGTTGTCGTAGCTCTTGATCAGTACTCGGCAGCGCTCCAGCACCTGCGAAAACTGCAGGTTCATCTCCGCGCGCAGAAACTTTGTGACCGCCAGCCGCGCCAGCAGATCGACTGACAGCTTGAATTCTTTCTTGGCTCGATTGAGGGACGCGACCTGCAGTTCGGTCAGCGCCGCCTTCCACCCTCCGGGATCATTCTTGGTTCCTGCAGGTTTTCCCGCCTGACGCGTCATCCACGAAGGACCCTGGGTCGGTCGCGAGGACTCCGCCGACAACAATCCTTCCAACTCTCCGTGCCGTGCGATCAACCGTGCAATGTGCGCCCGCGCCAACTCCACAAACTTCGCACTGAGCACCACATCATGCCGCAGGTTGTCGACGCCCACCGAGATGCCCTCGAGCGAGACAAAAGGCGTGGAAGCAGCCAGATTCGGCGGCGCCGGCTTATCGGGCGCTCCACCCAGTCGAAAAATAGGAATTCTCGGCATTCCTCGTCAGGAAGTCTATTCGGAAGTTGCTGATTTCAAACGGACATGTCGAGGTTAGCATGCGGAGAAGCGCCGCTAAAGTTACCTAGGTTACCGCGTTCAACCCGTGGTTTTGGTGAGCGTTAGTGTCGATCGGGACCGAAAGACGGGGTGCAGGATCCATTCGCTTGCGATGTGACACATTATGTGCCACAATTTGAGTATGCCATCGGTGAATATCCGCCAATTGCGTGACACCCGCCGCCTCAAGGAATTGCTGAGGGCCGGTGAGACCGTGGAACTTCGTGAGCGTCAGAACGTGATCGCCCGCATCGTTCCGGCACAGGTGCCGTCTGGACCGGAGAATTGGCCCGACTTCGCTCGACGTCGCCAGAAGATATTCGGGAAACGCCTCGTATCGGGCGCGGACCTCGTGATCGAGGAGCGCGGACGTTTTTGAGCATTTACGCGGACACAAGCTTCTTCGTTTCCCTCTACTTGCCCGATCGACACTCGACCGAAGCCGAGCGCCGCATGGCCGCAAAGCCGCGTGTCTGGTTCTCCCCTCTGCACCGTGCCGAATGGATGCACGCCATTTCGCAACATGTCTTCCGGAAGGAGATAACGGCCATTGAGGCGCGACGGGCACAAGCAGAACTGGAACGCGATCTTGGAAGCGGACTCTGGCTCGAAGTCGACTTCCCGGGATCCGTTTGGGGTATTTGCGCAGAACTGGCCCGCCGCCATGGTCCCCGTCTTGGCGTTCGAACTCTGGACAGTCTGCACGTTGCCGCTGCCCTAGAGTTTGGAGCCAAAGCATTCTGGACGTTCGATGAACGGCAGGCTAAGCTCGCTGCGGCCGAAGGTCTGCCGACATCCTGATCCGCGACCAGACCTAGCGCTCGCTACTGGCTCTTCGCCCGCGCCGCCTCAAACTCATCGCCCTTCTGCCATCCCACCAGCTTGGGCAGACTCGCGGCTTCCCATCCCAGCGCAAATCCGAAGCGCGCCATCGCCGAATCCCCCACAAAATCCATCTCCGGATGGTATTCATCACTCGGCTGGTGATAGTGCTTCTCGACGTACTCGCGCTCTTGCTCGAGTCCCCAGGACTCGGTGTGCCCCTTGTACTTCATGCCTTCGTTGATCGAAAACGAAGGAATGCCCACCCGCGCCAGGCTGAAATGATCGGAGCGGTAGAAGTGTCCCGCCTCAGGCCGCGCATCCGGACGAATCGCCAGCCGGAACTCCTTCGCCGTCGCCTGCACCGATGGATAGAAGTCGGTCCGCTCCGCCCCTGAGACTTCCACTTCCTCCGGCGCGCCCAGCGGCTTCACATCGTCGTAGTTCAAATCCAGCGCAATCTTTCCGGCCGGAACCGGCGGATGCTTTCCCAGATACTCCGATCCCAGCAGTCCCTGCTCTTCGGCCGTGACCGCCGCAAATATGATGGACCGCCGCGGCCGCTGGGCCGCCGTGCCGAAGGCCCGAGCCACTTCCAGCAGGATGCCGCAGCCCGTGGCGTTATCGTCGGCGCCGTTGAAAATGTTGTCTCCCGGCATATCGGGACGAACGCCGAAGTGATCGTAGTGCGCGGTATACATTACGGCTTCGTCCGCCATCTTGTGGTCTGCGCCTGGCAGCATCGCCACCACATTGTTCGATTCGAAATTCCGGATCTTGCTGACCATGTGCGCCTTGAGCTTCGCGCCCAGGCTTGCGGGATGAAAGTCCTTCGTCTGCGCATCTTTCAGCATCTTTTCCAGATTCATCCCAGACGCCGAAGCCAGCCGCGTCGCCACATCCAGATGCACCCACGAAGCGATCTTCAGCGCCGGTCCTTCAACCTTCAAGAACGATTTTTCCCCCGAGAACGAGTTTCTTACGACATCCCAGTCGTAACTGGCCATCTGCTTCTGGTGGACCAGAAGCACTCCCACCGCGCCCTTGCGCGCCGCCTCTTCGTACTTGTAGGTCCAGCGGCCATAGTAGGTGAGCGCCTTTCCCTTGAAGAACTTTGGATCGTCTGAAGGAGGCTCGTTCACCAACATCAGCAGGACTTTGCCGCGCACGTCGAGACCCTTGTAGTCGTCCCAGCCATACTCCGGCGCTTCAATCCCATAGCCCACAAAAACGATGTCCGCATCCACATCCGACTGCGCCTGCTGGGTCTGGTCGTAGGCGACATATTCGTCGAGCGGCTTCAGATTCATGGTCTCGCCCTTCTTCGGAACGAGAGAAAATGTAGTTTCCGGCAGAGTCGTGATCCCCACCAGTGGCACCTTCTGCATGTACGTTCCATGATCGCCCGCCGGCTTCAGCCCGTATTCGGCAAACTGGGTCGCGATGTACTCAGCGGCAATGTCGCCTCCGCGCTGCCCCGTCCCGCGCCCCTCCAGCAGATCATGCGACAGATAGCGCACGTGCCAGCGAATGTGCTCCGGCGTGATCGTCTCCAGTGCCACAAACGCGGGCCCCGGCAGCTTCACCGACGGCGCACTCTTGGCGCCCTTTGAGCCACCAGCGCCGGCGCCATCGGCCCATGCGAACAGGCTCGCGCACACGATCAGACAGGCTGAAACAGTTCTCAGCGTTCCTTGCATAAACAGGTCTCTCCCCCAAAACCAAGCGGCGCGCTTGCTGGAAGTCTTTTGTCTGTAGGTCTACAGGAATTGTAAAGGAGGGTGAGTCGAGGTCGTATGAGAAGTAAGCGCATCAATAGCACGAGAGTGCACCCACTCTCGGAACAATGTACCCGCCCGGACGTGTCCAGATGCGCAGGGTTGCTCTCTGTGGTGAGCTTGGACTGCTTGAGTGGGGTATTGCTTGTGTGGGGACGGGCGCCTTCGCCCGTCCGCCGAGCGCCAGCTCGGCGATTCTCTCAGCCACCGAACCGGCGGCTAATTCTTAGACCCTCAACCCGCGCGGAAATCCCGCACCTCTTCGCCCGGCTTGAACATCACCGCCGGGGCGATCTTTCCCGCCGTGGCCATCCTGCGATTGATCTCTTCAAAGTCCGCCTTGAGCCAGCCCACGCTCGAAACTTCAATTTCCCCATCCTGCGCGATCCAGAAGATGGTGGGGACGTTCGTCAACCCGTAGGCGTTCGAAGCTGGATAAGAACGCGTGTCATCGTGCAGCACCGGGAACGTGATCCCGAACTCCTTGTTGAACGCCGCCGTCTCCTTGGCATCGTTCTGAGAAATCCCAACCAGGGTGACCCCCTTGTGCCCGTACGTCTTGTATAGCCTCTCGAAAAACGGCAGGGCATACTGGCAGGTCGGACAAGACACCTTGAAAAACACCAGCACCACCGGCCGGTGCACGAGTTCGTCGCTGAGCGAGAACCGCTTCCCGTCCAGAGTCTTCAAATCAAATTCCGGCGCCTTCGTTCCGGTTGCCAATGCCGCCATCGATCGTCCTCCAGTTCGCCCTTGCAGAATGTCTCGCAGCGCATAAATCTGCCCAGCCGCTTCTATGTTAGATGATGCAACAGGCCGTTCGGATGGGGAGGAATGATCTCCGCCTTCCGCAGAATTTTCCTCGCCAATCCCGTAAGCGCAACCCACGGCAAGCGCTCCACGGCGACCCACGCTCCGCCGTCTTGCTCTACCGCGGCTACGCGCCACACCCGCACCGTGTAATCTGTGACGGTGATCGAATGCTTGAGCGTGAAGCAGGCATCGGCATGGTCACCGCTTCTTGCTTTTGAGTGGCGTCGCGCTTTCAGCGCTGCGATCTTGCCTGCCCCATTGGACCGGGCTTTAGCCACTGGGGCACCTCCGTCTACCTCCGGCAACTCCCACATCCCAGCCATCAGTCGCGCGTCCCGCGCTCGCTGCACCAGAAACACGGCCCCATCGCGGCACGCCAACGCGTAATGAATCTCCCGCTTCTTCTGCCGGGACTTCTTTGCCGATCCCTCTTGCTCGCCGCGCGTCGCACACAACTCCACCACCGGACAAGTCAGGCAAGCCGGCGCCCGCGGCGTACACACCGTTGCCCCCAGTTCCATCATCGCCTGATTGAAATCTCCCGGACGTGCCTGATCCAGCAACGTCCCCGCTGCCTGCCAGAATTCCTCCCCCACCAGCCTCTGACCCGAAAACCGCTGCAGCACCCGCTCCACATTTCCATCTACCACCGCGACCGCCGCACCAAATGCAATACTGGCAATCGCCGCCGCCGTATATCGCCCCACACCGGGCAACTTCCGCAATTCCTTCTCCGTCTCTGGAAACTTCCCTCCCCGTTCCCGCGCCACAACCTTCGCCGCCGCGTGCAGCATGCGTGCCCGCCGGTAATATCCCAGGCCGCTCCATGCCGCCAGCACAGAAGCTTCCCGCGCGCGCGATAGCCTCTCCACGGTCGGAAACCGCCGCAGAAATTCGTGATAGTGTGCAATCACCGCAGCAACCCGCGTCTGCTGCAGCATGATCTCCGACAGCCACACCCGGTACGGATCGTGACTCTCGCGCCACGGCAGATTGCGCGCATGCGCGTCATACCACGCCAGCAGTTGCGCACGAAACATTCGATCCCGCAACTCGGTGTCCAATATTGCTAGCGAACTCATGGCTGGAGCCCGCATTTTACCGCAGGGAAGAGCTTGGCCAGCGCCTCCCCGATCCGCGCGAACCACCGAATTCCGCCGCGCGCCATTGACCCGGCCCCAAAGGGCACGAAATAATAACCCTGCCTGGCAATCCGCAACGCCGCGTGAATCCATTCACGCCGAATCATCGCGAGGAGTACCATGAACGACTTCAACCGCAAGGTGGAAGACGCTTCGGCACGTGTCAGCCAAACCATCAACGAAGCCGCCGAGCGCCTGGAAAAAGAGATTCCGGAATTCATCAAGTACCTCAACGACGAAGTGGTTCCGGCGGTGCGCACGCATTCCACCAAGGCCCTGCGCACGGCCTCCCAGAAGCTCAACGAATTCGCCGACTACATGGAACAGCACCACCCGCCCAAATAGTGCAGTCGGGCACACGATCTGCAGGCACGCCACTCCGCCGCGATCGCTTCGTCAACATCGCCATGTTCCTGATTGTCCTCATCACGCTTTTGTTGCTGAGCGGCTGCGGCCATCCCAAGCAGGCGCACGTGAACGTTCCTCCGCCTCCGCCGCCCGTCTCGACGACCGAGTCCCGACCCACTGCAAATATCCCGGCAGCAAAGGAAAGCGCGCCCCCGAAGGCGACCGACGACACCAACGCCGACCTCGCTGAGCCCACGCTTCCCGCCGACGCCAAGCCCCTTGCCACCGAGACCGGACTCGCCAGTTGGTACGGTCCGCCCTACCACAACCGCCGCGGCTCAAACGGCGAAGTCTACAACATGCACGCCATGACGGCCGCGCACCGCACCTACCCGCTCGGCTCTATCGTGCGCGTCACCAACGTCAAGACCGGACAACACGCGCTGGTCCGAATCACCGACCGCGGTCCCTTCATTCCCGGACGCGTCGTCGATCTCTCTCTCGCCGCCGCGCAAAAACTCGACATCTGGAAGCCCGGCATCGCCCAAGTGAAAGTCGAATTGATGCAGTCGGCCGCGACTGACGGTGCGCCCGGAAAATGGGCCGTGCAGATTGGCGGATTCTCCCACGAACCCGCTGCCACTCGCCTCGCCGACCACCTCAAGCGCCGCTATCGCACCGCCAAAGTCTTGTGCTTCAACAGTCCCGCTGGAGACTGGTGGATCCGCGTCCGCGTCCTCGACGATGACCACGACCGCGCCCAAAAGCTCGCCGCCGAGACAGCAACCCCCGAAGGCGCCGTCTTCCTGGTCCGTCTCGATTAGGTTTATGTGACGCGGGCGCCTCCGCCCGCGGTTCGGCTGCGACGGCAAACCGTCGTTCTAGATGCTTCTACACGGGACCGGGCCCTTGACCCGACTCGCCATCCGATAGAAACTTAGCAAGCCATGACCGATCCCAACTGCCTCTTCTGCCGCATCATCGGCGGCGAAATTCCCGCCAAGAAAGTTTACGAAGACGACCAAGTGTTCGCCTTCGAAGACATCAGCCCCAAAGCGCCCACGCACGTCCTCATCATTCCCAAAAAACATTTTGCGGGATTGAAAGAGGCCGAAGACGCCGATGCCGAGATCATCGGCCGCTGCCATCTCGCTGCCGCGCAGATCGCCCGCCAGCGCAACATCGAGCAGGGATACCGCACCGTCCTCAACGTCGGCCCCGGCGCCGGACAGTCGGTCTTCCACCTCCACGTCCACCTGCTCGGCGGACGCCCACTGGCCTGGCCTCCAGGATAGAAGCCAGCGACTCGCAATAGATCCGCATGCATTTGTGCCGGGGTAAGGTGCAGGAGACGATGCGCGCTACTCCATTCTGAGCGTGACGGCCGGATCGATTCGAGTGATCCGCAATGTCGGCAGGAAACTCGCGAGTGCGGCAATACCCGCAATCACCACGGGAACGGCGAGGAGAGTCATCGGGTCATAGTCCCGGACTCCATAGAGTTCGCTGCGCAAAACACGAAGGGCGACGAAGGATAGCGCCAGTCCCGCGATCAGGCCGCAGCCAGCGGCCACGATGCCTGTAGAACCAACATCGATCATCGCCTGACGAATCGAAGACCCGAGGGCCATGCGGATGCCAATTTCCCGTGCGCGTTGCACAATGAGGTTGGAAACCAGCCCGTAGATTCCGACGGCAGAAAGCAAGAGCGCCAGTCCTGCCAGCACAGCGAGGAGAACCACCTCTACTCTCTGATACACGAGATTCTCCGCGAGGATGTCGGTCATTGAGTGGAACCCGGAAAATGGCAAGCTGGGATCCACCTGGGCGAGAGCCGCTTGCATCGCAGCCGTAAGTCCCTGCACCGGCGCGGCTGTGCGCACAATCCAACTCGGCTGAAACCAGACATGCGCAATGTTGACGAGATCCTGCGGTATCTGGGTGGCCGGAAGATAGAACACGGGCTCAGTCGCCATCGGTGCGTCGCCACTCATGCCGGGGCGCTTGGCGACATTCGCGACGACGCCAACGATCGTATAGACATGATTCTCATTCTGAATGTGGCGGCCGACTGGATTCTGCTCATTGAAGAACTCGCGGGCAAAGTCGACGTTCACCACCGTAACGGGCTGCGAAGTTGCCGTGTCGCTTTCGGCGATGGAGCGGCCAGCAAGAACCGGGATTCTCAGCACCTGAAAATATGCTGGGCTCACGTAGGCCGTGCTCGCTCCCCACTCTTTTCCCGCGAATTTGCCGTCCAGCACCTTTAGGCCGTCGTTGAGACCGCGTTCATAAGGCACACTCAGTCCAACCGCGGCGTCTTCGACACCGGGAATCTGCTTCATCGCCATCAGGCTGCGGTCGATGAGACCGTGGAATGCGCTGGCGTTGCGATAGCGGGCATCATCGAGCGAAACTTTGGCCGTCATGATGTTGTTGGCATCGAAGCCCGGTGGCAAAGTTTCCAGGTAGATCAGACTGCGGACCAGCAGGCCCGCTCCCGCGACGAGCACAACAGTGAGCGCGACTTGGCCGCCAATCAGCCCCTGGCGAAGACGGTTCGAGCCTCGGGCAACGCCGCGGCTCCCAGTTGCGATGGAGGACCGGAGATCGACACGGCGAACTTGCAGAGCGGGCAGCGCCCCAAAGAGCAAACTCGTGAACAGGGAAGCCCCAAGGGTGAAGGCCAGCACACGAATATCAATCGCTAAACCGCCGAGGGGCAGCATGTCGTCGGGCAGAAATCCCGGCAATGAGGAGAGGATGCCACGGGCAAGAGCTAGTCCGATTCCCGCGCCGATGAAGGCTAATACAAGATTCTCCGCCCAAAGCTGACGGAGCACCATCCACCGGGTTGCGCCCAGAGCAAGGCGGGTTGCGATTTCCGGCGTCCGGCGGGCGATCCGGACCAAAGTGAGCCCTGCGAGGTTGGCGCACGCGATGAGCAGAATAAAGCTCACCGCCAGCATCAATCCGATGACAGGCTTACGCATGCCATTATCCAGATTGCGGTCGAGGGGCGAGGGATAGAACCACGCACGGCCCTTGGATTTCGCGATCCCATCCAGCGAAGGCTTGTGCAACTGGGCCAGTTGAGCGGAGGCTTGTTGCCACGTCGCGCCCGGCGCCAGGCGCATGAGGATCTCGCAATTGGTTCCTCCGCACTCTCCGCTCTGGTGGGGCTGGAGTGGCGTGAAGACGTCCGCAGTGCCCGTAGGTTGCGCGTGCCGGGATAGGATCCCAACTACGGTGTAAGGCTCTCCCTTGAGCCTGATTTCGCTCCCTAGTACCTGCGCATCGCCGTGGAAAACCGACTGCCAGATCGTGTAACTCAGGATCACGGCATTGGGCCCGCTGGGACGGTCTTCCTGCTCGGTGAAGCCCCGGCCCAGAAAAGGTTGGATACCAAGCACATCGAAGTAGTGTGCCGAAACGCGCATGTCCTGCACGTAGCGCACGCTGTTCCCCGATGCCGAACCCGCCTGCAGATTCACGCCGCTAGTCCCGCCGAAGGAGGCGGCTTGGATGGCAGGGACGTTGTCCCGAACTAACTCCCAGGTTTCGCCATCCTGGGTGGTGTCGTCGTTTTGCACGAACTGCCCCGACTTGCCGGAGATGCCTTCTTGATGGAAAACGAGGACGGCAAGACGATCGGGCTCGGGATACGGCAGCGGCCTCAACAGGAAGGCATTCACCAAGGTGAAGACAGCGGTGTTGACCCCAATCCCCAGGGCGAGTGTGAGAGTCACAGCAAGAACAAACCCGGGGCTCTTGGGCAGTTGTCGCACCGCCATGCGGACGTCCTGAATAAACATGGTTACATGCGCCTCCCATTAGAAGGCGAAGCACTTGGCTCGCCACAGTGCCTCGTAGCATGTCGCTGATAGGAGAGAGGTTAAGTTGAATGCTCACTCATTGAGGAGGTTGGAGTGTTCGATCTCGGAATCGAGCGTCCGGGAGTGGACACGATTACGAGCCTGGCAACGGGTCGATTCGTCCCCTACTTAGGTTGCCGATACCACGAGATGGCGACAGACGCAGGGCTGGCTCTGCTCCAGGCTGTCAGGGAATATCCAAGTAAGAATCCAGAAACGAGGCCTGGTAGCCCCTACTGCACCGTCGGCTCCACATCCTCCGGCGCGCCATGCCTGCGCAACAATTGCGGCAGGTTCTGCGAGAATGCCGACCGCGGCAGCACCATGTCGCAGCCCACTTCGTGGGCCTTCTGCTTCAGGTCTCCCTGCACGTGCGACAGGAACCCGATAATCGACGTCCCCTTCTTCAGCTTGCTCTTCAGCTTCGGAATCAGCGTCAGCGGCTTCACGCTGGCCAGGTTCAGGTCGAAAATAATCAGCGAAGGTTTCTCGTCGCCGTTTTGCGACATCTTCTCCATCAGATCCTTGTCGCGTCTTCACGAACTCAACTTTCACGTTGAGCTTGCGCGCCGTTTCCTGGATCTTCGCCATGAAGAACAGATCTTCGATGAAGGCAAAAATGCGCGAATTCGTATCTTCGTTGCTCGCCGGCAACGGTTCCGGTTCGGGCTGCGGATATTGCGTTGCAAACCCCGGTCTCTGCCGTCCGCCGCCTTTGTGCCCGTTGCTGTTGTTGCCGCCGGCCAGTGCTGCCCGGTAGCTGTGATCCATGGGCGCCGTGTAGATGCCGTCTTTGTTTTCCCGGCTCAAGCCCGGTCCGGGCCGCTGTCCGCGCTGGTTATGGGGACGGCGTCCGCGCCGCCTGCGTCGTCCTCCTCCGCCACCACCACCGGAGGGTCTTCCTGGTCCTGCGTTCATAGTCCTCTCAAACTGTTGCGTGCATGTTGCAGAATTTTACAGATCCCAAAGGCCCCGCCAGTCGCTGGATCTCGCCGTTCCAGGCAAAGCTCCGCCCATCACACAAAATCGGATCTACGCAATTGCGGGTAGCGACTGGAACACACTATGGAACGAACCCCAACTCTTCCAAGGAACTGCTATTCGAGAATGAAACCTTTATGTCTTAACTCAGTATCGATTTTCCGTTTTATCGGATCCGTCAGGCGCCGCCTCGGATCGGCTGGCGCGGAAGGCCTGCGCGGGAACGAGGCCTAAATGAGAACAACTTCATGGTACTCGCCCTTGCCCAACCGCGCAAGGCCTCACCCGCCCACATTTTGCACAGGAGGCCATGACTAGAAGGATTCTGTCCCACTCTAACCCAAGATTCCCGGAAGCTGAGCGCCGAACGCCGGAAGCCGCACTTCACGCCCCGCTCGAAACCTCCCGCGCCCACTGCTGCGCCTGCCAGTAGAATCCGGCAACTTCCTCGGTCTCCAAATGCAGGCTCCGGCTCAACTCCGCCGCCGCGGTCCACTCTCCGCTCTCGTGCGCCAGCATCAATTGGAACACGGGACGCAATTCGCTCGGCTTCCCCAGCAGCACGGCTTTGGTCGCATGGTCCAGCGGAATCTTGTCCAGCACTTCCGCCATCGGCATTTCCATCATGGCATCGATCAGCGACAACAGTCCCAGCAGAAATAAATCCGACTCCCCATGCTGCACCCGCGGCGCCAGCAACTCGCCAAACCGCCCGCGCACCAGCGCCGACAGCACCAGGTCGCTGGTCTTTTCCTGTCCCGCGCCTACGGCCGCCACCAGCCGCACCCACCGCCGCACGTCGCGCTCTCCCAACATCGACAGCGCATGCCGCACCGAATGGATCTCGCTCTGAAACCCAAACATCGCCGAATTCAAGTACCGCAGCAGGCGGTAGCACACCGACGCCTCTGCCTTGATCAGCTTTTCCAACTCTGGCAATTCCAGGTCCGGACGCGACACCTCCTGCAGCATTCTCAGATAGTTCATCCGGTTCGCCGGCATGTCGCGCGTATTCATCATCTCCGGACGCCGGAAAAAATACCCCTGGAAATATACGAACCCCTGATCCCGTGCCCGCACAAATTCCGCCCGCGTCTCGATCTTTTCCGCCAGCATCCGACAGCGCCATGGCCCGAACTGCTTGATCAAGGCCGCCTGCTCCTCCTCGGTCGTCAACTGCATTTCGACCTTGATGATGTCCGCCATCTCCGCCAGCCCTTCTCGCGGATCATTGGCCACGTAGTCGTCCAGCGCGATCATGTATCCCGCTTCTTTCAAACGCTGGCACGCCGAGACCACATCCGGATCCGCGGGAACCGATTCCAGAACCTCCACCACCGTTAACGTCGAGGGCAGCAGAGTGACCAGGCCCTTGATCAGGGTGTCTCGCGTGCAATTGACAAACGCGCGCCGCCCGTCGCACAACACATCCAGTCCCATCAGCAGCGTTCGGTCCAGGGTGGCCCGCGACGCTTCATTGGAGTCGCCGTGAAACGCATTCTCCAGGCCGTCGCGAAACAGCAGTTCGTATCCGAATACCTTCTCCTCCCGGTCAAAAATCGGTTGCCGCGCCACATACCGCAGCGGCTTCGCATCCATTACCCGGGCTTGCGCTACAGCTTGTCCAGCAAAATTGTTTCCCACATATTTCCTATCGGCAGCAGATCGAAAAACCTGAAGGTGCCAAACACAACTCGGGGAAAGATGATGTCGGTCCTCCTTTGTGTACCTTCGTGTCCTTCGTGGTTCATGCTCTTTCGTGTGAGGGGGAATCCCGTCGGGTGCCCGATTTCTGCCGCGTTCTGTGCGGCAGAAGTGGGGATTTCGCCCTCTGAAGAACTCACCGTATAGAATGATCCCCGCTAATAAGGCCGAGGAGGCCCATGCCCGATTCGCCCCACTCCATCCCTAATCCCAACGCCGCTAGCCCCGGCATGCGACGCCAGTTCGAGATCTACCAACTGGGCCTCGCAGGGAAAAAACTCTCCGTGCCGATTCCACTCGCGCGGCTGGAAAAAAAAGCAGCCGAAGTTCTCTCCCCGCAGGCCTACGACTACGTCGCCGGAAGCGCCTCCGGAGAACGCACCGCCCGCGCCAACCTCGCCGCCTTCGATCGCTGGCGGATTGTCCCTCGCATGCTGCGCGATGTTTCCCAGCGCGACCTCACCGTCGAACTCTTCGGCCAAACTCTCCCGGCGCCAGTTTTGCTGGGCCCCGTCGGCGTGCAAAACATCATTCATCCCGATGCGGAAGTCGCTGTGGGCCGCGCCGCTGCATCGCTCGGCGTTCCCTTCGTTCTCAGCACCGTCTCTTCTCGCCCCATCGAAGAAGTTGCGCAGACGCTATGGCCGGAGCCCCGCGCTGGTTCCAACTCTACTGGGGCAAAGATCACGAACTCACCGCCAGCCTGTTGCGGCGCGCGGAAAAGTCAGGCTACTCCGCCCTCGTCGTCACCCTCGACACCGCCATGCTGGGATGGCGCGAACGCGACCTCCAGCATCCCTACCTTCCATTTCTTCTTGGCGACGGACTCGCCAACTACTTCACCGATCCCGTCTTCTGCTCGCGTCTCTCGCAACCGCCGGCCGCTGATCCCGCCGCTGCGATTCGCCTGTGGGGGACGCTGTTCTCGAACACCGCTCTCACCTGGACCGATCTCAGCTGGCTCCGCCGCCAAACAAAGTTGCCGATCGTGCTGAAAGGAATTCTCCATCCCGACGACGCTCGCCTCGCCCTCGACCACGGTGCCGACGCCATCATCGTCTCCAACCACGGAGGCCGCCAGGTCGACGGAGCCATCGCCGCGCTGGATGCGCTCCCCGCCGTAGCCGCCGCGATCCAACAGAAGAATCCCGATCCTCTTCGACAGCGGCATCCGCTACGGCGCGGACGCGATCAAAGCCCTGGCCCTCGGCGCGCGCGCCGTTCTGCTGGGACGCCTCTATGTCTGGGGTCTCGCCATCGCCGGCGAGCAAGGTGTACGCGATGTAGTCCAGAATTTTCTGGCGGACCTGGACCTGACAATGGGCCTAAGCGGCTTCCGCTCGGTGCGAGAGTTGGACGCGTCGATCCTGACGAAAGAAATCTAGGAGATTGGAGATGGCCCAGCCACGGAGCGGCGAAAGAATACAGCCCACGGCGCAAGCCGTGGGTGCGTCAGTTTGCAGACCAGCAAGCCCCGAGGGGCGAAAGAAAATTCAGCAGGTCCCGATTAAAGAGCGCAACCCAGAACAAATTAAACCCTCTGCACCCCGCCCAGCCCCGCGAGCGCAGCCACAATCTTCCCCGACCACTGCACCACTTCATCCTCGCGCAGCGTCCTCTCGTCCGACTGAAACCGCACGCGCAACAGACGCAGAATACTTCCCAGCGGCAATCGACCCGCCACGGAAAATCTCCACCGGACGGAACTCCCGCAACTCCGCGATGCCCAATCCCGCGACCGCCGCTCGCATCTCTTCGAACGAAACCTCATCGCCAAACACAAACGAGAAATCCCGCTCCACCGCCGGATACTTTCCGAGCGGCGCGAACTTCACCGTCCGCAGCCCAGTCTTGTACAACTGCTCCAGATCAATCTCGGCCAGAAATACATCCTGCCGCAGCTTGCGCGCCGCCGCCACTTCCGGATGGATCTGCCCAAACTGAGCCACCACCGCGCCATTCACCCGCGCCCGCGCCGACCGCCCCGGATGAAAATACTCCGCCGTCTCCCGGTCATAACTCACTTCACCGGCAAACGCCGCCAGCAGATTCTCCACATCGCCCTTGAATCCGCGAAACGTTTCCGTCGGCCGCCGCATGCTCGCCCTTGCTCACATCGAGCGCGCCACCCGCAGGCAGCGAGCCGCGCACCGCGGCCGCCGTAGCGCCCAAACAAGCGCGCCTCGGTTCCACCCGAGTCTCGCCCGACAACTCATACACGTTGGCGATCTCGAATAGCCGCGCCTCCGCCACATCGCGATTCAAATTCCACGCCAGCATGTCGAGCATGCCCGGAGCCAGCGAAGTCCGCATCACCGACGCCTCTTCGCTCAAAGGATTCTCCAACTCCAGAACCTTCGCAGATGAAAACTTCTCCGCATCGGCATGCGAAATGAACGTCAGCGACAAAGCCTCGTTATATCCCAGCGCCAGCGCCCGCTCGCGCAAAGTCGCATCCATCGCCGCATGCGGCAACTCGACCACGGCGCCGCTGTACGCCGGCAGCGTGTTCTCAAATTTGTCGTATCCATGCAGCCGCGCGATCTCTTCGATCACATCGATCTCGCGTTCCACATCCAACCGCCAGCTCGGAATATGCACGCGAAACTGCGCGTCACTCTGTCCCTCAGGAATCAGCGAAAAGCCCAGCCGCTTCAGCAGGTGATAGATCTGCGATGAGCTCAGACTTCCGCCCAGAATGCGCTTCACATCGGCCACATGCAGCACCACCGGAGCCTGGTCCATCGGCTTCGAGACCACGTCAACCACGTCGCCAACCAGTTCGCCGCCGCCCGACTCCAGAATCATCTGCGCCACGAGATCGCACGACAGCACGGTCGACTCGAAATCCGCCCCGCGCTCGAACCGGTGCGACGCGTCGGTGTGAATCCCATGCCGCCGCGACATCTTCCGCACAATCCCCGGATCCCACCACGCCGACTCGATCACGATGTTCCGCGTCTTCTCCGTGATCATCGTGTCGTATCCGCCCATCACTCCGGCCAACCCCACGGGCTTCTTCGCATCGCACACGACCAGATCTTCGGAAGTCAGCTTGCGCTCCACTCCGTCGAGTGTCTTCAGTGTCTCGCCGTCGCGCGCCTTCCGCACGATAATCCTCCCGCCCTCAAGCAGATCCATGTCGAACACGTGCGTAGGCTTGCCGATCTCCCACAGAACGTAGTTGGTGGCGTCGACAGCATTCGAAATCGGCCGCTGATCGAGCAGTTGCAACCGGTGCGCAACCTTCTCCGGCGAAGGTTTGATGCGAGTCCCGCGAATCACGCGCGCCGAGAATCGAGGACAAAGCGCCGGCTCTTCGACTGTAATCGGAAAGGGCGCGTCGTGCGACGCTCTGGGTGCCCCATTTCTCGCGTCCTTTGCGAGAAGTGGGGATTTATCGGTGAAAGCTGCGAGCGCTTTCAGCGGCAGATCGTAAATCGCCGCCGCCTCCCGCGCCACGCCGTAATGATTCATCGCATCAGGACGATTCGTCCCAATCTCCATCTCAAACACGGTATCAGCACCGCTCCCGCTGATCCCCTCGACCGAAATCCCAACATTGGTCAAGTCCTCAGCCAGCCGGCGGTCGTCGACCGCGAGATCGACGAAATCGCGAATCCATTGTGGAGAGAGTTTCATGACAATCAGCTTTTAGCCATTAGCTCTCAGCTCTTAGCTAAAAGCCAAGAGCTAATAGCTAGGAGCTGTTTTACCCAAACTGCTGCAAGAACCGCACATCCCCCTGAAAGAAATACTGCAGATCGTCCACTCCATACTTCAGCAGCGCCAGCCGGTCCACGCCCATCCCAAACGCAAATCCCGAAACCTTCTTCGGGTCATACCCGTTGTCCTTCACAAACTCAAACACATTGGGATCGACCATCCCGCATCCCAGCACTTCAATCCATCCCGTCTGCTTGCACGGACGGCACGGGGCGTTATCCGGCCCGCGCTTCCCGCTCCCACCGCAGATGAAGCAAGTGACATACAGCTCCGCGCTGGGCTCGGTGAAAGGGAAGAACGACGGGCGGAAATGCGTCTTCACCGACGACCCGAACAGCGCCTTCATGGCGTGATCGAGCGTCCCCTTCAAATCCCCGAAGGTAATGTTGGTGTCGACCGCGAGCCCTTCGATCTGATGAAACATCGGCGAGTGGCTCGCGTCCGGAGGATCGTTGCGATGTACCGTCCCCGGAATCACAATCCGAATCGGCGGCCGCATCTTCTCCATGGTCCGAATCTGCACCGGAGAAGTGTGCGTGCGCAGCAGCAACCGTTCGCGCTGCGGCTTCGCCTGCTGCCCCGCGATGAACAGCGTGTCCTGCGTATCCCGCGCCGGATGGTTCGGCGGAAAATTCAGCGCCTCGAAGTTGTAATAGTCCGTTTCGACGACGGGCCCTTCGGCGACGGAGTATCCGAGTTTCTGGAAGACGCCGACAATTTCGCGCCACGTCCGCATCACCGGGATGCTCCGCCCCAATCGGACGCCGCACGCCCGGGAAGAGAAATATCAACGCGCTCGGCCGCGAAGCGAATCCCCGCCGGAATCCGCGACGCGTGCTCCCTCGACGAGTTCCGTAATCCGCGCCTTCAATTCGTTGACGCGAATCCCGGCCTCGCGCTTCGCCTCTTTCGGCGCGCCCTTCAGCCACAGATCATTAATCTGCGTGAGGATCCCGTTCTTCCGCGCCATCCACCGGTCGCGAAACGCTTTCAGTTCCGCGTCGTTGCAAACCTCGGCAGCTTCGGCCGCGCACGCAGCAACGCACTCGCCCGCAGCCTTCTCCAGCGCTGCTGCTGAATAGTCAGTGAGTTTGGGAACGGTGTATGCCACGATGACAGTCTAACAACGGTTGTCTGCAAAACGCCTTGTCATCCTGAGCGCGTCTTTTGCGCGAAGGACCTATGCAACTCGCCGCGAACTGCACAGGTTCTTCGCTTCGCTCAGAATGACAAAGCTAATGGATAACGATACGAAATGAGAGCCAGTTGCTCCGAAAGCCGGAAGCTGGAAGCCGTCCCTACGCCGCCCCGATCGCGCCCTTGGCCTGCGTCGTCAGGCTGGCAAAGCCCGCCGGATCTTTCACCGCCAGGTCCGCCAGAATCTTGCGGTCCAGTTCGATGCCCGCCAGCTTCAGTCCATGGATGAACTGGTTATAGCTCATCCCGTTCAGCTTGGCGGCGGCGCCGATGCGCACGATCCACAGCGAGCGGTACTGCCGCTTGCGCTGCTTGCGTCCGGAGTAGGCAAACTTCAGTCCGCGCTCTACCGCTTCTTTTGCCGAGCGGTACAGCTTCGACTTAGTGAGGAAATATCCGCTTGCGCGGTCTAATATCTTTTTGCGTTTGGCGCGGCGTTTGGTTCCGCGTTTTACACGAGGCATGGTGTTCTCCTTTTTTAGTTGCACTTACTGGCGGCTGGAGGCAAGGACGATTCGCCATGGCGGCGATCTCTGGCCTCTTCACGCGCCTCTTTCCTGTGGTGCGGCTCGCCCTCGGCCGCATTGGGCAGCTGTAATTCGCTGCCAGAAACGCGGGCGAGGGCGCCCGCGCCACACAAAACCCTACTGGTACGGAATCATGCGCTTGACTTTGCGCTTATCGCCTTCGCTCACGAGCGCCGGCGATCCCAGATTCCGTTTCCGTTTCTTGCTCTTCGACGTCAGAATGTGCCGCAGGTGCGAACGCCCCCGCTTCACCTTCCCCGTCCCGGTTAACTTGAAGCGCTTGGCAGCGCCCTTGTGCGTTTTCAATTTCGGCATAAAGTCCTCAGAAAACAGCCGTCAGCTTTCAGCCCTCGGCTGTCAGTTTCATTTCATTCTCGCAGAATGTCAGATGACCGCTCAGGCGAGACTTGTTAGAGCACCCTGCAATTTGTTTCTTCCCTACGACGCGGGCTTGGCGACCTGCGCCGGAGGAGCGCTCGGGCTGGGCGCGCTCTGTGCCGCAGCCTTGTGCTTCTCTTCTCTCTGCTTATCTTTCTCGCGCTCTTTTTCCGTCTTCTTTGGCGCCAGAATCGCGTGCAGCGTGTTCCCCTCTTGGCGGGGACGAAACTCCACGATGCTGTGCGGTTCCACGTCTTTAATCAGCCGTTCCAGAATCTGGCGGCCGAGCCCGGTACGCGTCATCTCGCGTCCGCGGAAGAAAATGGTCGCCTTCACCTTGTCGCCTTCATCCAGAAAACGGAGAACGTGATTCTTCTTCGTCTCGTAATCGTGGTCGTCCACATTGATGCGGAACTTGACCTCTTTTACGGTGATCGTTTTCTGGTGCTTCTTGGCTTCGCGCTCTTTCTTTTCCTGCTGGTAGAGATACTTCCCGTAGTCCATGATGCGGCACACGGGAGGCTGCGCGGTAGGCGAAATCTCAACCAGGTCCAGATTCTTTTCGCGGGCTTTTTTGATGGCTTCGTAAGGCGGCATGATGCCAAGCTGCTGCCCTTCGTCGTCAATCACGCGGATTTCGCGCGCCCGGATACGATCGTTCGTGCGGATAAAACGTTTATCGATACAGTCCTCCGTGCTCTAAGCGACTGAGAATAAAGAATTATAACATGAGGATTCCAGGCCAGCCCGTCCGTTCCCATGGATCCGAGGCATGCCCGCATTTTTTGCCTACGGGGGATTCCATACACGATCCCGCTTGGGCGAAAATAAGGTTTTAGCCGCCCGACGCGCGGGGAACTAAAGACAAGCGAGGCTTTTACCATGTGCAGAAACATCAAGACTCTCTTCAACTTCGATCCGCCCGTTACCGACGACGAAGTACACGCCGCCTCGCTGCAGTTTGTGCGAAAAATCACCGGCTTCAACAAACCGTCCAAGTCCAACGAAGCCTCGTTCCTCGCGGCAGTCGATGAAGTCGCGGCGATCTCATCCCGCCTTTTGCGCTCGCTCGAAACCACGGCGCCGCCGAAGAATCGCGAGGAAGAAGCTGCCAAGGCAAAAGCCCGCGCCGCGGAACGCTTCGGAACGTAATCGAGTTTCCACCCGCGCTCGATTCCGCTGGTCTAAAGGAAACACCCTATACCCTTCCGTCTTCGAGGCAGATTCGCGCCTCAACTTGAGCTCAAATGTGGGCCGGCTTCATTGTATCCCGACCCGGAAGTTCGCGTGGTCTACGGTATGTAGGGTATCGAACGCCCCCGCGAACTCAGGCACAATACAGTGAGCCACTGGTCGACGCGCCCACTTTTTTACCATGCACACGCGCCGCCTCGACGATCGAATCCGAAACCTCTGCGCCCAGATCGCCGAAGCCACAGACGGGGAACTGGAAGCCATCCTGCAGGACTTATTGGGCGCGATCCACGAGAAAATTGAACGCCTCCGGAGCCTCGCCGCCAGTCAACTCCTTGCCGGCAAGTCCGCCAAGGACCGGCGAGCCACACCTCCCTAGACTCGCGATCGCGAATTGAAGCATGGCCTGCCGGTCCAATCATCGTCCCGATCGTGGTATGCCTGGCAGCCACCGAGCGGACAACTTTTCCAAGTCTTCAGGGTTTATGTTCATACGCCCTTCTGAACCAACAAATCTCCCGCAAAGCGGTCCCACGAGGTTCGGATGACCCCTGATGAACGAGAGCGCATGCAAGTTCTTTGTGAGCAGATTGCCAAAGAGGAAAATCGCGAGAGGTTCACGAAACTGGTCCATGAACTTAACGACCTTCTGGAGCACAAGGAGCAGCAGCTTGATCGCCCCGCCAGCCCGCCGAAGTAGAGATCGTCGATCCGAATCTTGAATGACCCATGACCCGATGACCAGGGAAAGACGATCCGATGACCGCGATTTCCTTACGGCGCTTCCCAGTCCACCGAGTACACGTCCTGGCGTGCCGGTATCGCGCAGCAGCAGCGGAGAATCGTCGGGTGTAAGAGACAGGGCGCCGCCATAGCGGCCGGTGGTCGCAAGACTCTTCAGATCCACGACCTGTTCCGTCTTATGGTCGCTGACTCGAATCCGAACCACCGCATTCTTGCCGCGGTAATCCAGCACATACACGTACTGCCCGTCATGCGACCAGTTCAGCCAGCTCAACGAGCCGTTGGCCAGTTCGGTCCATTTCTGAGTCTGGGAGTCAAACAACATCAGCCGCATCGAGTCCGCCGAGAACGCAGAAATGTAACGGCCGTCCGGCGACCATCGTGGCGAATACAGCCCTTGCGAGTTGGGCAGGTCCGTGACCTGGCCGCTGGCCACGTCCAGTACATGAATCGCCGACGACGGATCATTCGACTCGTTGCTGAAGACGATCTTCGTCCCGTCCGGCGACCAGTTTGGATCCAGTTGTTGCCGCGGATCCTGCGGCATCAGCTGCCGCGGACTTCCTCCATCCACGGAAACTTCATAGATCCTCGCCGGTTTCGCGGCACTCAGCGCAAACTCGAAGAAAATGATCTTCTTGCCATCGGGAGACCAGCGCGGCAGCACCGGATACATGGGCGGATACGTGAGCTGCAGACGCTCACTTCCGTCCACCTTGCTTCGCCACAGCGAGCCCTCACGGTAGGCAACGTAGGTCACCCACTGCCCATCCTTCGAGAAGGCAATATACTCCGCCGAAATTCCCCCGAGAAACGAGGCGAATTGGCCCGACTTCGCGTCGTACCGCATCAACTCGCCGCGGTACGTCTGCCCGATCATGAACAGCTTCTTGCCGTCTTTGCTCGGCAGAGGATAGGACAGCGACAGCGGGCTCGACGTCAATGCAATGGGTTTCGGTTCGGAGCGCATGAAGCTGCTCTTTTCCGCGAGAGCCCAGATCTGATTTTGCGATTGAAATACGAAGTACTTGCCGTCGGCAGTCCATTTGCCGCAACACTCATCCGGCGGATCGTGCCAGCCCTCGAGGAAGCGATGCAAATCCGTTCCCGTCGCGGATACTTCCCATGTGAGTTGCTGCCCGATGGTTCCAGCGCTCTCGGTAGTATCGAATCGCAAGTGGCTGCCGTCGGGCGACCATTCCACATTCTTGATGTCGCCCTTCACGGCCAGCAGTTTTCGCGAGTCCGTTCCATCCGCCTTGGCCACGAACAAATCGCTCAGATTGCTGTACGCCAGCAGCTTGCCATCCGGAGACCATGCGGCGGTTTCTCCCGATGCTTCGCCCAACCGGCGTGGAGAACCACCCAGAACCGGCAGGCTCCAGATCGGCCCTCGCGGAGGCGCGCCCCGCCCATCCACCACCAGAAGTTCCGCCCCACTCGGCGACAGGTCCACCGGAACCATGTCAGCGGAAGGCATGATCGACATCCGCCTCGGATCGCCTCCCGTTACCGACATCTCCGCGAGCCCATGGAACGCGAAGCTTCCCGAGCTTCCTACGCCTACGCCCAGGTAGAGTCTCGATCCGTCGGTCCCAATCAGCGACTTGGGCTGGCCGTCATGAGAAAGCTGAACGTAATTCGAGACCTTGGGAGCGGCAGCAGGCAGCATCCAAAAATAAGCGAGTACCGCCAAGGCCACAATCGCCAATGCCGCCACGGCGAGCACAGCGCGAAAGCGTTCAGGTTCCTTCTGCTTCGCGCCATCTTTGCCGGCGGCGGCCCTGATCGCATGTGTGCTGGACGGTGCCGCGATCCCCGAATCCGTGAGCGATTCCAACGCGAACGCCAGATCCGACGCCGACTGAAACCGTTGCTCCGGGTTCTTCTCCAGGCAGCGCAGTACTACTCTCTGCAGACCCGCGGGCGTCTCGGGCGCAAGTTCCGAGATCGGCGTGGGTTCTTCGTTCAGGATCGCGCTCATCGTGTCGGCCGATGTGGGCCGGCCAAACGTCGCCCGCCCCATCACCATCTCGTAAAGGATCGCGCCGAAGGCAAAAATATCGGTGCGATGATCCGTCGCCAGTCCCCGCACTTGCTCCGGAGACATATAGCCCACAGTTCCCATGGCTACGCCTGGTATGGTCAACGTCGGCGCCGCGTTTGCCTGGGACTCCTTCGGCTGAATCACCTTGGCCAGTCCGAAGTCCAGAATTTTGACTCGTCCGTCTTTGGTGACGAACAGGTTGTCGGGCTTCAGGTCGCGATGGACGATCCCTTTTTCGTGGGCTGCTGCCAGACCGCGCGCAATCTGCACTCCGTAGTCGATCGCCTTGCGCACCGGCAGTGGACCGCGCCTCACGATCTCCGCCAGCGTCATCCCCTCGAGCAGCTCCGACACCAGATAGGGAACGCCCGCATAGGTTCCCATCTGGTACACCGCGAGAATGTTGGGATGGTTCAGAGCCGCCGCGGCCTTCGCTTCCACCTCGAAGCGCTGCAGCCGCTCCGGTTCTGACGAGACCAGCTGCGGCAGAACTTTGATGGCCACATCGCGCTCCAGCCGGGTGTCACGCGCGCGGTACACTTCGCCCATGCTGCCCGCCCCAATCGGCGAGAGAATTTCATACTGACTGAGTCGCGTGCCAGAGACCAGGGGCATGGGTGCCGCAATTATAGACCCCACCCATAAGCATGCCGCATTGAGAGACTCCGCCGAGGCCTCTCGCCATTTTCCTGACACCCGGCATCTGCCCTTGTCGTCTCGCGAGCCATCGGCGGAAACGCGGCCGCGGGGAAGGTGGTGGTCCACCCTCCCGAGTGTCTGCATCCGTCGCCCGCCTGGCTGGGTCGCCTTGACGCAAAGGAAAGGCCGCACGAACCATCCTCGACAATCAGGAACCATAAGGTGTTCAATTTTGAACAGACAGCAACGGTCACATCCGCGCATCCTATAGGCATATCTCGTGCTCTGGGTGTTTGCTGTGCGGACAAAACACCAAGACCTACGGGCTGGCCGCCCGTACGTTGGGCCTGAAGTTAGCAGGAGGCCACTTGATCCCTGTCCATCCTCTCGCGAAGAAGCTCATTCTTTGCATTGATGACGATCCCTCGATCTTGCGCTACGAGATGGCGCTTCTGGAGAGGTCCGGATACTCGGTTCTCACCGCGGCGTCTGGGCAAGAGGGGCTCGACCTGGTAGCGGCCCACCACTTCGACGCGGTGCTCCTCGACTACCAGATGCCCGGAATAAGCGGGCACGATGTTGCCTCCGAAATCAAACGCAGAAAACCTGAAATCGTGATCATCATGATATCTGGTAGCGACGTGCCAACTCATGCCTTGGCATTGGTGGATGCTTTTGTGCCGAAAGTGGAAGTCGGCCAACAACTGCTGCCCATGATTGCTGAGCTTTGCAACCGGGGCCAGGACAAGGGACGCAGGCAGCAAGGCGCTTGACACAAAAGAAGGTGTCGAAGGTCGACCGACCCTCCCCCCAATGCCGCTTCAGGTAAGTTCTGCGCAGGTGCAAATCACAAGAGCGTGAGTAGGAGTCTTATTTCGCAACGACGCACGGGTGTGCGCTCGCAGAACTTGCGCGAAACATAGAGGCTGCCCATGAGTTTCGCTGGTCGAACTGAGGTCCCTTCAACCTTCGTATCTTGGCTGCGCACCTGGTCTGGAAAGTACGGATTTGCTCTGCTCATGGTCGCCGTGGCGACTCTGTTGCGTTACCCGCTCGCCTCACTGATTGGCTCGAATCTCCCATTTATTCTCCTCTACCCCTCGATCCTGTTGGTTGCGTGGATGGCGGGCCTGGGGCCCGCTCTCTTCTCTGTGTTTCTGTCAGCAGTCTCAGCCAGTTATTTCTTCCTCGGTTCGTCAGGCCCATCCAAGTTGGGTCTCCAGCGAAATGCCAGTGGATTGCTTGTGTTTTCGGTCGTGGGAGTCGCGAGTAGCTTGGCCATCGACGTATTCCGGAAACGCGTGAAGAGGCTGCAGGGATTCGAAAAGGCCGTGGAAGGCGTGGAAGACATGATCGTTGTGGTGGACCGCGAGTATCGTTACGTAATCGCGAACCGTGCCTTTCTGAACTATCGCGGCATGCAAAGAGAGGAGGTGCTTGGCCGCCAGATTTCGGACATATTGGACTCTGGACTCTTCGACGCCACAGTCAAGGACAAGCTCGACGAATGCTTCCAGGGCAGAATCGTGCAATACGAAATGCAATGCACCTTCCCGTCCCGCGGCGTGAGGGACCTTTTCATCTCCTATTTCCCGATCGCAGGGCTGACTGGGATCGACCGGGTCGCATGTGTGTTGCGCGATGTCACCGAGCACAAGCAGGCAGATCGATCCTTGACTCTGTTTCGAATGTTGATGGACCAATCCGATGATGAAGTGGAAGTAGTCGATCCGGAAACGCTACGCTTGCTCGACGTGAACGAGAAAATCTGCAAAGACTTGGATTACACGCGGGAAGAGCTTTTGTCCCTCACGATCTATGACATCGATCCCAGTCTTGACGAAGCCACTCACATCGGGATTCTGGCCAGATTGCGGAATGGCGAATCGGTCGTCCACGAGACCATCCACCGGCGAAACGATGGGTCGAGCTTTCCGGTCGAAATCAGCTTGCGATACGTGCAACTCGACCGCAGCTACATTGTTGCGATTTCCCGGGATATTAGCGATCGGAAGCACGCGGAGGCAGCCTTGCGCGAGAGCGAGGATCGTTACCGCGACCTGGTGGAGCACAGTCAAGACCTGCTCTGTACGCACGATCTGGAAGGGAAGCTGTTGTCAGTGAATCCAGCGTCGGCGCGCCTGTTGGGCTATGAGGTCGCTGAACTGATCAACTCGCCAATGCGGGATTTGATCGCCCCCGAGTTTCGCGAACAGTTCGATGCCTATCTGGTCAGGATCAAGACCACCGGAGCAGACCAGGGGGTGTTGAGTGTTGTAACTCGCAGCGGCGAGCGCAGGATCTGGGAGTATAACAACACACTCCGAACCGAAGGCCTGCTGTCGCCCATTGTGCGGGGCATGGCGCACGACATCACGGCACGCAAGCAGTCCGAGGTCGCCTTACGTGAAAGCCAACAGCGCCTGACCGGCATTATCGCATCGGCCATGGACTCCATCATCACCTTGGACGAGCAGCAGCGCATCGTGCTGTTCAATGCAGCCGCTCAAAGGATGTTCCGCTGTTCAGAGGCGGACGCCTTGGGTCAACCCATCGAACGCTTCATCCCACAACGCTTCCGCGCAGAACACTCCACACATGTCCGGACATTCGGAGCAACCGAAGTCACCAATCGACGCGCAGGAGCCCTCGATTCGCTCTGGGCCTTGCGCGCTGACGGCGAGGAATTTCAGATGGAAGCTGCCATCTCCGTGCTCGAGTTCAGCGGCAAGAAATTATTCACCGTCATCATGCGGGATATCACCGCGCGCAAGCAGGCAGAGACCAGGCTGCGGGAATATGAGCGCGTCGTAGAAGGCCTGGAGGAGATGATTCTCGTGGTAGACCGGGACTATCGCTACGTGATTGCCAATCGTGCCTTCCTGAATTTTCGTGGCATGTCGGGCGATCAGGTGTTGGGTCACACTGTGGAAGAGGTTGTGGGGGAAGAAGTGTTTACTGCGCTCGTGAGGGAGAAGATGGAGGAATGCTTCCGCGGCAGCGTTGTGCAATACGAAATGACCTACAACTTCTCAAACCTGGGCAAGAGGGACTTGTCGGTGTCGTATTTCCCCATCGAGGGGCGGGCCGGAGTCGAGCGTATCGCATGTGTGCTGCAGGACATCACCGAGCGCAAGATGGCGGAACAGGCGTTGCACAAATCGGAAGAGAGGTTCAGCAAGGCCTTTCGCAATAACCCCCTGGCCATCACGATCTCGACGGAAGCCGAGGGGCGTTATCTCGACGTGAACGATGCCTTTCTCGATATGGTCGGGTACCCGCGCAAGGATGTAATTGGTCGCACTGGCACAGAACTCCGCTTCTGGGGAGAACCCCTGGATCGCATGGAGATGCTGCGGCAATTAAAGGAAGAAGAACGCGTGACCAAGCACAATACGAGATACCGGACCGCGAAGGGAGAAATTCGAGACGCCGAGGTATGGGTGGAATCAATCGAACTCGATGGACAGCCCTGTCTTCTGGCTATTACCCGCGACGTCACTGAGATGCAAAAACTGGAAGCTCAGTTCCGTCAGGCCCAGAAGATGGAAGCGGTGGGGCGCCTGGCTGGCGGCATTGCGCATGATTTCAACAATATCCTCGGCATCATTATGGGCTACAGCGACATTTCGCTCGATCTGATTGCACCGGAGAATCCGGCGAGCCGGTACGTGGCGGAAAGCAAGAAAGCCGCAAAACGGGCGGCAATGCTCACGCGGCAGCTTCTGGCATTTAGCCGCAAGCAGGTTGTATTCCCCCGAAATCTCGATCTCAACGATGTGGTGCATTACGCAATCAGCATGCTCCGGCAACTGGTCGGCGAGGACATTGAAGTCGAGTTCCGCCCGGCTGCCTCCATCGGCAGCACCAAGGCCGACCCGGGCCAGATTGAGCAGGTCCTGATGAATCTAGTGGTCAATGCACGGGACGCGATGCCGACCGGAGGCAAAATCCTCATCGAGACGGCGGATACTGAACTCGACGCCGAATTTGTTTCTCGACACCCCGGCGCCCGGGCCGGGAAGCAGGTTGTGCTGGTGGTGAGCGACACCGGCTGCGGCATGGAGGAAAACACGAAAGCAAAAATTTTCGAGCCTTTCTTTACCACCAAGGCGGTGGGGGTGGGAACAGGTCTCGGGCTCTCGACGGTGTATGGCATCGTGAAGCAGAGCGCGGGCCATATTCTTGTGTACAGCGAACTCGGCAAAGGCACCACGTTTAAGCTTTATTTTCCGAGATTGTCCGAGCAGGCCGACACCCTCGTGTCGTCCCGGGAAGAACGCGACCCTCCGCGAGGCTCGGAGACGGTACTAGTGGTCGAGGACGATGAATCCCTGCGCGAAATTACCATCAAGCTCTTGCAAGACGGCGGCTATCGCGCCATCGGGGCCAAAGATGCGGACGAAGCACTCAGGACCGTAGCCGATTCTCCAACCGGGATCGATTTGCTTCTGACCGATGTCATCATGCCCGGCACCAGCGGAGCAGAACTGGTGAAGCAGGTCGAGAACGCCCATCCCAAGGTTCGCGCCTTGTTCATGTCGGGATACACCAGCGACCTGGTTGGGCGACAAGGCCTGGTGATCCAACAAGACTCGTTTCTCGAGAAACCCTTCACCAAACGATCGTTGCTGAGGAAGGTATACGCGGTTCTGCATCGCTATGCGACGATTCCACCTCCGACATAGCTCATCACTTACGTCGCTAGATTCGGGCGTCCTGCAGTCCTGCCAGGGCCCCATCGACCACGTCGTTGATTCGCGCGCATAGCCAGCGATTGGGCTCGTGGCGTCCGCGCAGACGCAGCTTCAGGTAATTGTCGGTGAGGGCTTCGGTGAACTCGCCGGTCGCGTCGCTGCCCACAACGTTCAACGTGATTCCTTCTACTTGACTGCCGACGAAGCCGCGCATGAACTCTAGCTTCTTCTCCGCCGCCAACTCGCGCAAGATGCGATTGCGCTCGCGAGCCGCATGCACCGGCACTTGGTCCGTCATCGCCGCCGCCGGAGTTCCAGGGCGCGCGGAGTAGGTGAAGACGTGCAGGTAGGTGAACGGCAGCTCTTCGATCATGCGCCGCGTGGATTCGAATTCAGCATCGGTTTCGCCGGGGAATCCGACCATCACGTCCGCGCCGATCGCGGCGCTGGGTATGGCCGCGCGAATCTTTTCAATCTTCTCCCGATAGTGCCACGGACGATATTTGCGATGCATGCGCCGCAATACCGCATCGCTTCCGGATTGCATGGGCACATGCGCATGCTTGGCAATGCGCGGCGAGGAAGCGACTAGAGAGATCAGTTCGTCGCTCCAGTCCATGGGCTCGACCGAAGAGATGCGAAGTTTTTCGAGCGCAGTCTCGGAGAGAATGGCACGAATAAGATTCTCGAAGGTGGGTTGTTGGAAAGCGGCGTCAGACCTCGGACCTCGGACCTCGGACGCGAGGGTTTGGCTGAGGTCTGAGGTCTGAGGTCTGCCATCCAGATCCCGTCCCCATCTCCCCAAATTGATTCCGCTGATCACCACTTCGCGGTAGCCGGACTCGACCAGTCCATTCACCTCGCGGAGGATCCGGCCGATGTCAAGCGAACGGCTCTGTCCTCGCACATAAGGGATCACGCAGAAAGAACAGCGGTTGTCACATCCGTCCTGCACTTTGAGATTGGGGCGCGTCCGCTCATTCGCAGCATCGAAGACGGGCGCGGCCAGCAGTTCGGTGTGCGCGAAAATGTCGGAGACGAAGATGGGTCGTTGGTCGTTAGTCGTTGGTCGGGTCTGCAACGCCGGACCTCGGACCTCGGACTTCAGAGTCCGATGCGAGTGTTCGTTCGCTCGCGGGTCAGAGCTACGGGAAATCGTGCCGAGCATGGCTAGAGGAACGAATGCCGGGTCTGAGGTCTGAGGTCCGAGATCTGACGTCTGAGTCTGGGCCCCAACGATCTCCGCGAGTTGATGTTTGTGCGAATTGCCGATGACCAGACTGACGCCCGGCAGCGCCGCAATTTCTTCTGGCGCGCGCTGCGCGTAGCATCCGGTCACCACGATCCGGGCATCGGGATTCTGCCGCCGCACCCGCCGGATGGCCGCGCGCGCATCCTGATCCGCGCCCGCGGTCACGGTGCACGTATTCATCACGACTATGGAAGCTTGTGCCGGAGTAGATGCGCGCACGAAACCGCGCTCTTCGAACTGACGTTCGAGGGCGGCGCCGTCAGCCTGGGTGGCGCGGCAGCCGAAGTTTTCTACAAAATAGCCAGCCACGTCCTTATGGTAACGCAACAAACCGCGTCACCGAGGACGCTCGTGCTACATCTCACGCCGAAGCCGCAGTTCTCCGCGACTGAAAACATTCCCGGCAGAAGACGGGGCGGCCTTGCGTGGGACGGAAAGGAACCGTCGTTTGTTTTCCGCATCCCGAGCAAGTGGCCTGGGTTTCGACCTTGGTGTAGCGGTAGTTCTGTCCGGGCGCGGGGGGCGCGCCGAGCACCGAGATCCGCTTGGTCTTGCAACCCTTGCAGCGCTTGGGTTCGTTCTTGAATTGCTTATCGTGGAAGAAAAGCTGTTCCCCAGCCGTGAAGATGAAATCACTCCCACAGTCGATACACTTCAGCACCTTGTCCTGAAATTCCATCGAGGATGGCTCCCTTCAGCCCGTTTCCGCGCGCCCACCCGCGGGGAAGGAACTGCGGTGGTTCACCGAAAATACAGGTTGTTTACTGCTCCCCCTCTGTACAGCCCCATGGACTCGGCCCGCCACGCACCCAGGAGGGGCGTGGGTACAACTTATCGTGCTTTTATATGCCGGAGATGAAGTATGAAATTCCCTGCTGCAGCTCAACTCGGTGGGGGGCCAGATTTGAGCAGGGCCGCCCCGGGAAGGAGCGGCCCACCTGCGTTAGTCTTGTTCTTTGCGCGTTTTCTTGCGAGCACGCTTGCGAGCGAGAGCAGCCTTGACACGCTTTTTCTCGCCGGGCTTCAGGTAGAAGGAGTGGCGCTTGACCTCCTTGATAATGTCTTCCTGTTGCACCTTGCGCTTGAAACGGCGCAGAGCGTTCTCGAGGGATTCACCCTCTTGAAGCCGTACTTCTGCCAAACTGACACACCCCCAAACCCGTCCGGATGGACCGAATAGTTATTACAAGGATTTGACTGCAAGTCAAGTGAAAGTGGTCGAAATATCTGAACAAGGCGCCTTGGTCGCGGATAGATGGATCATTTTGAGACGTTTTGTGGTAGGTGGGTCCGTTTCAGGTGCGGTCGGCGCAGTGATGGCAGCTCGCGATCGCCTCTAAATCCAAGTTAGTAGTAACACCGAATCAGCGGCGAGTGCCCGTGTGGCGTCCCTCTTTCTTACTTAGTAAATGAATTTCAGGGCCAGTTGGATTTGTCTTGGCGCATACGCCGAATTCGGTTTCATGAAGTTGTTCGGCAGTTGATAGTAGCCGGGATAGGGAGCGATGTTCGCCGTGACAGAGTTCTGGACAAACGTAGACGCCGACGAGACCAGTCCGTTCGACGTGATGGTGAGCCGCTGGTTGTTGCGGTTGAACAGGTTGAACGATTCGGCCACAAGGTTCAGTTTGTAGCGCTCGCCGAAGCGTATGGTTCGGGTCAGGCGCAGGTCGGCAGTTGCATAATCGGGGCCAGTAAACGCGTTGCGGCGGTAGCCGGGGAGCCGGTCGTTGAGGCCGTTGGAGTCCTGGTTAGGATCGCCGGCGACGGTGGCATTGAAGGGCCGCCCACTGCCGTAGTTCACGACCGTCGACACCTTCCAGTCGTTGAAGATGTGGCCGAGAGATTCCTGTCCACGATGAAAGGGATGCAACTCGGCGGAGAAGGCTGCCACCAGACGTTGCCGCTGGTCGGTGACGCTCGGTCCGCGCTCGGTGCTGGGTGAGTAGGAGTTCTGCACGGTGGCTGGCTGTCCGGCGACGAGGGCGTCCTGTCCGTCGTCGATGGCGCGAGCGTAGGTGTAAGAAAATCGCAGATACGATCCCCGCGCCACCCGGCGATTGATCGACAGCACGCCTCCGTTGTAATAGCTCGAGGCCGCGCTCTGGAATTCGTTGATGGGCCCGAGTTGCGCGATGGGGCGTCCCAGCGGATTGATGCAGGGCGGCCACGGACAGGTCAGCGATCGCGTGAACTGCCACGTCGCAAATGAGTCCACGGTGTAATAGCCGCCTGTGAAAATAGATCCGGTGGAATCGAAGATGGGATAGGTCGACGCGATCGGCTGCGGAAGATTCACATCCAGCGCCCGGATCAGATGTTCGCCGCGGACCGTGAGCAGCGCCAAGGTCACAGTGGTGTGACTGGCGACCTCCTTTTCGAGTGTGAGGTTGGCCTGCTGCACCCGCGGCGTCACGAAATTGGGCGCAAAGGCAGAGAGCGTGTTGGTCACGCCTTGGGTGAATCCTGCGGGCAGCGCGCAGTTCGCGGCGTACAGCGGACAACTCACTAGGGGGTTCGGAAACGTGGGGAAGACCTGGTGGTCGTAGTAGTTCGTGTTGTTGAGGAACAGGCTGGCGTCGGTGATGCCGTTTTCGGTCTGGATGACCGAGTTATAAATCTGCGGAATGCGCACGAAGAAAATTCCGTATCCCGCACGCACCACCAGCGGACGCTTGTTGCCAATGGAATAGGCGAGTCCGGCGCGCGGCGCGAAGTTGTAGGGTTGGAACGGAACTTTGCCCGAGGGCGGGAACAGCGGGTTCGGGAGCAGTCCCACGGTCGTAAAAGTCTGCAGGTCCCAGCGCACGCCGAGATTCAACGCCAGGCGGTTGGTGACGCGGAGAGTGTCCTGGGCAAAAGCGGCATATTCGTTGGTGTCGGGATGCGAGGTCGCGCTGCCGAAGTTCTGTAGATAGTAGTGCGGGACTTGATGGGCATAGGCGCGTAGAGGGCTGAGTTGCAGCCCGGACTGCATGGGTTCGAACGTGAACGGATTGACCTTGACGGGATAGAAAAGATATTCGCCACTCTGCTGGCTGGGAAAGAAGTCGTAAATCCAGGTGAGAAGAGCGTCCCCGCCAAATTTCCATGTGTTGCGGCCGCCCTCGTGACTCACAGTGTCCGCGAGGTGCAGGCGATGCTCGCGGGTCTGCCGGGGCAGCAGGTTCGAGCGCCCCATGCCGTCGAGGATCGTGGGAATCTTGACCAACACGTCGCTGGTATTGCTGTAAGACTGCTGGCGGTCCCGCGAGAACTGCGCGCGAAAGTGGCTGATCCAGCGCTGCGAAAGGCCGGAGGTCAGCGACAAAGAAGCGGTCTCAGTGGAGACGACTTCCTCGCCGTTGTTGCTGTTGGAATCGTAGGTGACGGGACTGGCGGGATCGAGGAAGACGTTGTTCGATCCCCAGTAGCGCGTGGTGTTGAGGCGCAACGAGAGCTGCTGGCGCGATGAGAGATTGAGGTCGAGTTTGCCATAAGCGGTGTTGCCGATTTGCCCAGCGGGATATTCTCCCGCAAGCGAAGTGAGGCGTGACGCCGCAGCGAACACCAGGCCTGATCGGTGGCTTCGTAGTCCCCGGGGGTGTAGGGCCCAGTGGGGGCAACGGGCACGACTTTTGAACTGCCATCGAGGAATTCCACGACGTTGGGCACGTGGAAGATGTGCTGATCGAATCCGGCGAAGAAGAAAATCTTGTTGCGCTTGATGGGACCGCCGATCGTGCCTCCGACCTGCTGCTGGCGGTTGTGCGGCTTGAACGCCAGGAAAGGATTGGAAGCGCCGAAAGAGCTGTCGCGCAGATAATAGAATGCGGTGCCGTGCACATGATTCCCCCCGGACTTGGTGACGACGTTGACGACAGCGCCGCCGGAGCGTCCTTGTTCGGCGCCATAGGAATTCGTGGAGACGCGAAACTCCTGGACGACTTCCGTGGAGAACTGGTAAGGCGCGCGGTAGCGCCCGCGGGCCTGCGAGAAGAACGCGTTGTTGTAGTCGGCGCCGTCGACCAGCGTGGTGTTCTGAAATCCGCGAATCCCGCCGAACGAGAGATCGCCGTTGGTGGAGGAAGTCAGGCTGCGCGGATCCTGCGTGACTCCCGGCGAAAACAGCGCCAGGTCGGAGAAGCGTCGCCCGTTCAGCGGGAAATCGTTCACGGCGCGTTCGTCGAGGAGTGTGGAGACGGTGCTGGTCTGAGGCTCGACCAAGGCAGGCGCGCCCGAGACGGTTACTTTCTCTTGTGCTCCGGCGACGGTCAGATGGAACTCAAGCAGCGTGGTTCCGCCGACATCGACGTGCAGTTGGGGCGTGACTTGCGGGGACATTCCTTGCGCTGTGACGCGCGCGGAGTAGTCCCCGGGAGCGAGCAACGCGAAGTCGAACGCTCCGGTCGTGGAACTGGCTGTGGCGTAGCGTGCTCCGGTCGCGGTGTTCATCAGAACGATCGCAGCCTGCGCGATGACTCCGCCGGCGGAATCGAGCACGGTGCCGCGGACCGTTCCAGTCGCGTCCTGCGCCGCCAGCAGCGTTGGCATCATGATTAGAAACAAGATGAAGGCCGGAAGAGAAACCATGCGCGTCGCAGACATGAGGTCGCCTCGAAGTGCGGGATCGAACTCGGAGGGACCCGACGCGCGTTAACCGGACGCGACGCGAGGAGTCCGCGGAGAGCGCCGGAGAAAGCATCCTGGTCCGCCTCGGCCGGAAGCTTCTCCGCGGAATTTGGAAAACCAAGATTGGTATAGCACGCCAGGGAAGTAGACTTCTGTGATCCGGGCAGGCTTTTTCGGGATGGTTCCCAGAGCGGGAATCGAAGGCGATTCAACACAGAGGACACGGAGGACACAGGGGATTTAGTAATACATCGTGTCGTTGAGCGCGTGGCGGCCCTTACGTCCGGGCGCGTTCTCGTGGTATTTTCAATTTCCTTCTGAAACCCGGTTTGGATAACTATGATTCGCTCCTATAAAGGTGTGCGGCCCACGATTCCGGCGACTTGTTTTGTCGACGAGTCGGCCCAGATCATTGGCGACGTCGTGCTGGGCGAGCACGCTTCTGTCTGGATGAACGCCGTCGTGCGCGGCGACGTGCACGAGATCCGCATTGGGGCTTACTCCAACGTGCAGGACAACAGCGTGCTCCACGGGATGAAGCAGCAGTGGGGCGTTTACCTCGGCGAGTACGTTACAGTCGGTCATTCGGTCACGCTGCACGGCTGCGTGATCGAAGACCGTTGCCTGATCGGGATGGGAACGATCATTCTGAACGGCGCCCGCATCAGCGCTGGGTCGATTATCGCGGCAGGCACCTTGATTCCGGAGAAGACAGTCGTGGAGCCGGGGTCGCTCTGGATGGGTTCCCCCGGGAAGTTCCGGCGAAAGCTGGGGCCGGCCGAGGACGAGATGATTATGCGGTACGCCCGGAATTATCTTGGGTATAAAGATGAGTACCTCAAGGAGAAGTAGCTAATTCTAAGCGTGAGCACCGAGCATCGACTACTGAGTACCGGGAATTGTCGTCCTGAGCGGAGCAGGCCGGTGAGCAACGCGAACCGGCTTGCGGAGTCGAAGAGCCTGCCCTGAGCGCAGCCGAAGGGATCCCTACCACGCCGATGGTGTGTCGGACGTCTCAAAGCGTTGACACCGTTCGGCCGATACGCCGGGTTTCGAAGAGACTCCCTGATAGGCTTGTGGTGGTGGAGTGGTAGGGATCCTTCGACTGCGCGAGCTCATTCGAGCTCGCTTCGCTCAGGATGACAGAGTAATAATTTAGAGCCCAGGGGAAACATGATTAAAGCTGTCCGAGGAACGCGAGACCTACTGCCGCCGGAGACGGCTCTATGGAACTTCGTGGAGGCGGCGGTGCGAGACGTGTTCCGCGCCTATAACTTCCAGGAGATTCGCACGCCGATTTTCGAAGAGACGGCGCTGTTCGCGCGCGGCGTCGGCGAAGAGACCGACATCGTCGCGAAGGAGATGTACACGTGGGAGGATCGTGCTCGGGCGGCCAGCGAGAAGGGGCAGTCTCTGACGCTCCGTCCGGAAAATACTGCCGGCGTGGTGCGCGCTTACATCGAGCACAAGCTTGTGGGATCGCGGCCTGAACAAGCTCTACTACATCGGTCCGCAGTTTCGCCGGGAACGTCCGCAGAAGGGCCGCTATCGCCAGTTCTACCAGATCGGCGCCGAGGTGATCGGCCCCGCATCGGCGGGCAGCGAGTCTCCGGCGCGCGATGCGGAAATATTGGAGATGCTGGCGACGCTGCTCGACCGGCTGGGAATTAAGGACTGGAATCTGGAGCTGAATTCCGTGGGAAGTGCCTACAGACCGCCGAATTTTCAACGAGGAGCTGCGAAAAGCGTTGAGCCCCCGAGTCGTCGGAATGTGTACTGATTGTCAGCGGAGGGTCGTAATGAATCCGCTACGAGTTTTCGACTGCAAGGTGCCGGAGGATCAGCCGATTATCGAGACGCTGCCACGGATCAGCGACTTCCTCGACGGGGAAAGCCGGAAGCATTTTGAGGAAGTGAAAGAAATCTTGAGCGCGGTCGGGGTTGCGATTCACGGAAAACTCGCGTCTGGTGCGCGGGCCTGGATTACTACACGCGCACGGCATTCGAGTTCACGCATGGCGCGCTGGGGGCGCAGAACGCGATCCTCGGCGGCGGCCGGTATGACGGGCTATCGGAAGCCCTGGGCGGACCCGCGGCTCCGGGGATCGGTTTCGCCATCGGCGAAGACCGGCTCGTGATGTCGCTGAAGGAAACCGCAGAGAGCGTGCTGCGCAAGCCGGATGTGTACATCGCTCCCATGGCCGGGATGAACGCCGAGGCGGCCCGCCTGGCTCGCGAGTTGCGCCGCCACGATCTGGTCATCGAGCTGGGAGACGATAGCTTCCGGCTGAAGAAGTCGTTTGAAACCGCGACCAAGGCAGGTGCGAAGTACATCCTGATCGTTGGCGAGAATGAAGTGAAAGCGGACGCCTTTGCGCTGAAGAATCTCGCGACAGGCGAACAAGTGCAGGTGGCGCGCGCCGAATTGGCGCAGAAGATCCAGGGATTGCCGTGGCGAGAGCTTACCTAGAGATCGACAAAACGCTCAGTAGCTTTATTCAAGCGCAGTCCGTGTTTTTTGTGGCGACGGCGCCGCTCGCTGCGAACGGCCATGTCAACCTCTCGCCCAAGGGACTCGACGCCTTCCGGATTCTGGGACCGAAGGCCGTCGCCTATCTCGACATTTTCGGCAGCGGAGTTGAGACCATCGCTCACTTGCGCGAGAACGGTCGAATTGTGATGATGTTCTGCGCCTTTCAGGGTGCGCCCAAGATTCTGCGGCTGCATGGGCAGGGGCGGGTTGTCGAACCGCACGAGGCCGACTTTGCGAGTCTGCAATCGCATTTCCCGGTCTATGAAGGCACGCGTGCGATCATTGTGGTCGAGGTGTCGCGCATCAGCGATTCCTGCGGTTACGGCGTGCCTCTGCTCAAGCACGAGGCCGACCGGTCGGAGCTCCCGGCCTGGTGCCATAAACGGGGAACCGGAGGTTTGAAGATCTACCGGCAGGAGAAGAACCGGCAGAGTATCGATGGACTGCCGGGAGTCACCGACACAGTCGATTGAAGATCGTTCGATACGGGGAGGGTTGATGAAGATTCATATCGTGGCGTGCCTGGTGTTGTCATGCCTGCTTTCCAGCGTAACTGCGCAGACCGCAAATGCAGCGGCCAAGCCGCTGAGTCCGCTGGAGCAGACCCTCATGGCTGCCGAGAAGAGTTTCGTCGAGGCTGCGAAGAAGGGGGACATCGCGTTCTTCAAGCGCACGCTCACCGATGACTTTTCTTTCGTCCAGTTCGACGGGCAGTTGTACAGCCGGCAAGACATGCTCGATCAGTTAGACGGCGGCATGGATTTGATGCCCTACGACATGAAGGTGGTGTCGGCGGGCGACGGCGTCGCGATCGTGACCTACAACGTGGTACTGCGGGTTCCGGCGGCCGAGGATCAGGGGCCCCCTCCGCGGTATCAGCACTTCAGCACAGTCTGGGTGAAACAGGGGGACGCGTGGAAGATGAAGTTTCAGCAGATGACGGCGTCGCACTGGGGAGACTGGTAGAAAGTCCGGGTGGATGATTTTCGATGGTTGGGCCGAAACCCGCATGAAATATGGTTGACGGAGGGTCTTGGCGCGAGTCTAATACTGTGTCGCGCGAGGCGCGTTTGAATCAGCAATCAGAAATCAACAATCAACAATAAGCAGACGAGGCACACAATGAAGAATCTAGGAATGATTCTGGCGGCTTGGATGGTGTTGGCAGCCGCGGCGTTGGCGCAGATGGAGATGCCCAAGCCCGGCCCGGAAGTGAAGAAGCTCGACATGTTTGTTGGCTCGTGGACTCTGGATGGCGACATGAAGGCGACCTCAATGGGGCCGGCCGGCAAGATGACCGAGAACGAAAAGTGCGAGTGGATGGACGGTGGATTCTTCATCGTGTGCCATGCCGACTTCAAAGGTTCCATGGGCAGTGGATCGGGCCTCACGGTCATGGGCTATTCCACCGAAGACAAGACCTACAGCTATCGCGAGTTCAATAGTTGGGGCGAGTTCACCGACTCCAAGGGCGCGGTGGACGGCGACACCTGGACCTGGACGAACGACGAGAAGATGGGCGGCATGACCATGAAGGGGCGCTTCACCATGAAGATCACGTCCGCGACCTCGTACAACTTCTCGTACGAAATGTCGGAGGATGGCGCGAAGTGGACAAACGTGATGGAAGGCAAGGCCACCAAAGGGAAGTGATCGCTCCGGCCTGACAATTGTCATGCACAATGGCTGACGAATCGCACTGGGCGCCAGTGTCCGGTCCCGCTACGATCCTCGTGAAAGACTTCCAACCAAGGAGTACACCCATGAATCGCAAGGCAGTCCTGGTTTCGACCCTGGTTCTGTTAGCAGCTTCCGCCTGGGCGCAGATGGCCCCCAAGCCCGGCCCCGAATTAAAGAAATTCGACTACTTCCTGGGAACCTGGACCACCGACGCGACCATCGCCCAGGGTCCATGGGGAGCCGGCGGAAAATTCACTGCGACCGACACCACAGAGTGGATGCCGGGCGGTTTCTTTCTTGAGGCTCACTCCGATTTCAAGATGCCCCAGGAAATGGGCGGCGACGGCAAAGTGGTTGCGTTCATGGGATACGACACCAACCAGAATGTGTACACCTATGAGGAGTTCAACAGCCAGGGACGTCGCGACTCCTCAAAGGGCACAGTCAACGGCGATACCTGGACGTGGACGAGCACGCAAAACTACGGTGGCCAGGAGATTAAGCAGAAGATGACGAACAAGATCCTGACCCCGGCGAGCTACAGTGTCAAGGTTGAAATATCGATGGACGGCACGAATTGGATCACGTTCATGGAAGGCAAAGCCACGAAGAAGTAGAGTTCTGGCGAGATGAAAGGCTTCACAGAGTGCTGAGAACTCAAGATTCGTATCAGGGCATCGCTTTAGCGATGCCGTAAATGCAGCAGAATCAATTCCGGCTTCAGCCGCTGTGCAGCTCAATCGGTAGTCGGCTCATGCGTCGGCTGGTCGTGCCACGACTGCGCGTCAATGCTCATCCATCGGGGAAGCCGTCCCGTCCGACCACTTGCCGACCCGAACCAGAAACACGGTGTGCCGCTCCAGAGTGTCAGTAAAGGCTACAACCACCGGGGAACCCGGCAGGCCTGCGCCCCAACTTGCAGGCTCAGTGAGTGGAACAAAAAACATCAGGTGAGGATGCCAGTGCCCGCCACGGTCGCTCAAATACCCCTGCTTGGACAGCATGTAGCACATCGCGCCCGATTCCAGGGGCGGCATCTCCTTCCGGTCGAACGCCGCTTTCATGTCCTCGAACATCTGAGCTTTGGATCGTCCACTCAATATCAACTCGGTTCTTTTGATCGTGAGCGGAATATTGAAGCGAGCGCCCGGCGGGTTGAAGCAGATCGGAGCCCGCAGTTTCGGATTCCAAAAATCGGGATCGTCGATTCCAGCGGCCCATGATCGTTGCACCACACATACGAAACCGTTCTTGCCTTTGACCACGGTTTCGTAACCATGCTGGCCGAGGACCATGACCTCGGCATCGCGTGAGATGGATTCTGGGGCAGCGCTCCGGGCTAGCGCTATCTCGGCATTGCGCTCCATCAGGTATTGGTCAAGCGGGGCCATGCTTGGATACGGTGCTTTGTTGTCTGCCGCTTGCGCCTGCCGCGCCGCGGCCAGCATGGCAACCAACGCGAAGCTTGAGAGTGCAATCGTCCTGAGAGTTTTTCGCCTCATTGATTTCTCCTGAGATACGTAAATCCTTCTCTTTGAGCGGAGTCGAAGGGACGGCGCCGCCACTCTCGAACTTGGTGGAGCGGGTTGCAGGGAGTACGATTGTGTCTGGGCGGTGTCATGAGACGAGTCTACTTCATGTTTGCGTTGGCGTTGGCTTTGGGAATGCTCACGGTTTCGGCGGAACTGCGCGCGCAGGAGGCGAAACCCTCCGGGGACGCCGCAGCGAAGTCGGCGGCGCCGGCTCCGCAACCGGATGCAAAACATGGCCACGAATATTCCGGCATGTACACATTTCTGAAGGAAGGCGAGTTCGTGCAAGTGACGGTGGAGGATGCCGGACACGTCACGGGATTCGTTTCGCGATTCGGCGACGGAGAGAGCGACAAGGGAGCATTTCTGGATCAGTTCTTCAAGAGCGGAAAGCTTGAAGGCAACAAGCTAACCTTCACCACGGAAATTGTGCATGGCGTGACATTCGACTTTAAGGGCACGGTCGAGCGCGGCGAGGGAAAAAATCCGGGGGACGAGGCTTATTTTGTCCTTAAGGGCACGCTGACGGAGAACGCGAGCGACGTGAACAAAAAGATAACTGCACACTCGCGGGATGTCGTCTTCAAGATGTTTCCGCAGGATGCCTCACCGGCTCCGGCGGCGAGGAATTAGCCGAGTTTCAAATCGAGTTATTGTCCTGCGCGGATGGGAGATAAGTTCAGGCGGCCGGGAGCTTTCTTGCGGGCACCCTCCGTGCCGTAGACCAGGTCGGGGCTTCCGTCGGAATTGGAGGACGCTTCCGCCAAGGCCGCTGCTAACGCCCGATAAGAGCGACTGATCTCAGGGCCATCCTGCAACACGACCGGAGTGCCGTGGTCGATGGAAGGCGACACGGTCTGAAACGCATTGGGGACCTTCCACAGAACCTTGCAGTTGGTCACCTGCTCGACATCTTCTTCCGTGAAGCCGGGAATCTTCTTATAGCGATTCAAAACCATGCGCAGGCGGTCGCGTCCGGTGCCTTCTTCGAGGAAGGCATGAATGCGTCCAGCGCTCCATAGCGAAACCACATCGGTCTGCGCGACCACGAGCACGGCATTGGAAAGGTCAGAGAGCAGGCGCGTGGTGGGATCAAGGCGGCTGGAAGCGTCCACGACCACGAAGCGATAGTGATTCACCAGCAGATCGAAAAGGCGGGCGAGTTCGCCGGGCGTGGGTTCCGTGGGATACGGCTGCTGCGGTCCGGCCAAAAGATGCAGGCCTTCCTTGGTCGGGGTCATCAGGCCATCGAGCAAGGAAACATCGAGCCGGTGAAGGTTCTGCAGAGCGTCGAGCACGCCGAACTGGGGGCGCAAGTTCAGGTGAAGCGCGGCGTGGCCGATGGGGGCAAAGTCGACGAGAACGACATCGCCGTGCGACTGTTGCAGTGCTACTGCGGTATTGACAGCAGCCGTAGTGCAGCCCGCGCCTCCCTTGGCGCTGAGGAACGTGAATACCCGTGCTTTTCCCGCGCCACCGAGGCTTCGGGTGCGGGAAGAACTGAAACGGGTGAGAGCTTCAAGCAAGGGCTCGGTCCCGGCGGAATGATCCAGATATTCGCCCGCGCCGGCACGCATGCTGGCCACAATGCTGGCGGGATGCGTCATGTCGCCGTTGGCGAAGATGCCGATCTGCTGGGTGGTGGCGCGAATCAACTCGATGGTGCGGATGGCGCGCTGGGAATCTTGCGCGGGAATGTCGACGATTACGACTTCGGCGCGGGAATCCTGGAGCTGGCGGAGAATCGCGTCCGTGGGGCCGGCAGGAAACCCAACGTGGCTGAACACCGGCTGTCCGAGGCGCGTCGTTTCCAGACGACTCTGCAGCGCCGATAAGTGGTCCTCATCCTCGGTCAGGATGGCGACGCCAATGCCATGCATAGTGCGGTTCTCGCTGATTTCTCTCGGTGTCTGCATGTTAGAAAGAGAACATACTCTCCGCCAAGTGACCTAGGTAACGGACGACTCTGACCGCGCGCGTTACGGGCGAACGCAAAGACAACGCAACCGCCTGATGAACATCTGGGGAGAAATACACAGCGTAGAAAGCCCGAGGCTGACCGCCCCTGTTACAGAACATTGTAAGCCAGGATGGGAAAGTTGAAAAGCTGTTTTGCCGGGGTTGTCTGGGCGACGAAATGCTCCAGAGTACACGCTGGTCCGAGGCTTCGGGTTGGGGCCGTCAGCCCGCGCGGGCCGCCTTGAGCGGGAACACTAGCCCAGGACCGAACGGGCGGAAGAATGTGCCAGGGGCCGATCTTCGTCGTGTTCCGGGTGAAGGGCCGAAACGCGCGGGAAGGTGGCGGACGACGCCGAGGATTCGGGAAGGTATTCGTAGCCTTCGAGGCGTACGGCAACGCCGATCTTGGCTTCTGTCTGGGCCGTTCCCGAACAATCTGGAATGGAGGTTGCCACGGGCCGGACCACCCGCAAGACACGGCCGCGGCAGCGTACGGGCATGCTCTCGCCCAATGTGATTTCGGAGGGCATGCGCAGCGTGAGTTCGATTTCGGAGCCCTCGGTGAGCGGAGCGTTGGTGAAGAAGAAGACTCCGCGCGAACTCAGGTCCTGGGTGAATCCGACGCCTTCAAGGGACGTCCCCGGCTGACGCAACGAGAGCGGGAGAAGGTACGGGAACCGCTGTCCGACACGGCGTTCAATTCCAACTGGAGGAGTGGTCATAATTTGCTTGACTTCCTTTTGCCGAATCGCCGCAAGCCAGGGCCTACTTTAGCTCACGGCGGGCAATAAGAGAAGGCCCAAATTGATCGTTTCAAGGGCGCTGCCAACCCATTCATCAGATTAGACTTGGAAGGAGCCGCCGGAGGCGATGTTGATCGTCGGATTCTGACCGGCTGTGGAAAAGTCCGAAAGCGGAGTGAGCCGGTTGCGCCGTTTCGGCTCAAGCGTCACGATATAGTGGTGCGCGAGATGATGGGTTGTCATCCAAAGAATTGAACGTGGCTGAGTCGAAACTTCCCATTCCAAAAAATGCAGCGGCCAACGGCGAACCAGCAGCCGAGAGCCCCGGGTTGCGCTGGCAGGCGGCCGGACGCGCGCTGCGGCATCGCAACTTCCAGCTTTTTTTCAGCGGACAACTGATTTCTCTGATCGGCACGTGGATGCAGACTGTGGCTCAGTCATGGCTCGTGTACCGGCTGACCGGGTCAGGGCTGAAGCTGGGCGCGGTGGGATTCGCCAGCCAGATTCCCGTGTTCTTGTGCGCCCCGATCGGCGGCATTGTGGCCGACCGCAGCAACCGCAAGCACGTGGTCATCGGTACCCAGGTCGCGTCGATGCTGCTGGCGTTCGTGCTGGCGGCACTGACGCTGACGAATCGCATTACCGTGCCAGAAATCTTTGTGCTGGCAGCGCTGTTGGGCGTGGTGAACGCGTTCGACATCCCCGGGCGCCAGTCGTTCCTGGTGGACATGGTGGGCAAGGAAGATTTGATGAATGCGATTGCGCTGAATTCCTCCATGTTCAACGGGGCGCGCGTGATTGGTCCGGCGGTGGCGGGCATTCTGGTGGCGAGGCTGGGCGAAGGCTGGTGCTTTTTCGCGAATGGCGTCAGTTACATCGCGGTCATCGCCGGTTTGATGATGATGAGAGTGCACGCTCCGGCGCGGGTCTCGGCGAAGACCTCGCCCTGGGAGCATATCGTTGAAGGCTTTCAATTCGTGAACCGCACGGCGCCGATTAAAGCGCTGATGATTCTGCTGGGACTGGTGAGCGTGACTGGGATGCCCTACGTGGTGCTGATGCCGATTTTTGCAGACAGGATTCTTCACAGTGGCGGACAAGAGTTGGCGGCGATGATTGGGTCCCACGATCTGGGCGCGGTGCGTCTGGGCATCCTGATGGGCGCGGCAGGTGTAGGAGCCCTGCTGGGCGCTCTGACGTTGGCGGTGCGCTCGGGCGTCAAGGGCCTGGGGACCTGGATCTCGGTGTGCTGCGCCGGGTTTGGCGTGAGCCTGATGCTGTTCTCGTTTTCGAAGTCGTTCTGGCTGTCGGTGCTGCTGCTGATGCCGGTGGGGTATTTCATCATGCTGCAGATGGCGTCATCGAACACGCTGATCCAGGTGATGGTCCCGGACGCGCTACGGGGCCGGACAATGGCGGTCTACTCGATGATGTTCATGGGAATGGCCCCGATCGGAGCGCTGCTGGGCGGCGCGTTGTCAGACCGGCTCGGCGCGCCTCTGACGGTGTCGATTGGCGGGTTTGCCTCGGTGATGGGAGCGTGGTGGTTCGCGGCGCAGTTGCCCAAGATTCGGGTGGAGGCGCGAAGGCTGATCGTGGCGCAGGCGATGGCGGGCGGAGAGCCCGCGGAGGAGATGTCGACGCCAGTGGCGGAGGAGTAGCCCAGCGACAGAGGTGGCCGCTCTCGGCAGTCAATGCGTGAAATGGCTGTTTGCGACCGTTGTTGGATTGTGCGCGACACCGGGCATCCGGGGCTAGAATTTTAGGCGTGATGCGGGAACGAATCGAGCGGCTCTTCAAGAATCTGGCCTCGGCGCTTGGTCATTGCATCGTCGAGGATGCGGAGGTGCTGGGTGTGGTGATCCCAGCGCTAGTGTGCATCGGTGTCGTTTGGTTAATCGGCATCGCCGTTTACGATTTTGTCCTTGATCCGCATGTCACAACTGCCGCGCTGGATGATCTCTCCATTGATCCCGGCAAGTGGCTTCCTCGCTGATTCGCGATTGAGATGTACCCCTGAATGAGCGCTATCGCCCTGATTAACATCACAGAAAACCAACTGAGTTAGTGCAGTGGAAGGCCCTTAGGGCTTTGCGGGCAGCGGCTGCCAGAGTTCGATCTTGTTCCCATCCAGGTCATAGATCCAGGCAAAGCGACCGTAAGATTCATCCATTCGTTTGGCGTCAATCTTTACTCCCTCTTGTTTCAGGCGGTCGAGCAAAGCATCCATGTCGTCCACGATGTAGTTGATCATGAACGGTGCGGGGCTGGGATCGAAATACTTGGTGGAGTTGGGAAAAACAGTCCAAACTGTGACGTGTTCCTTTTGCGGGTCGTCGTGTTCGCGCCACGGAAGCATCGCGCCTTGGCCTTTGTCGGCGAGTCCAAGATGTTTCGAATACCATTCGCGCATCTGATCACGATTCGCGGATTTGAAGAAGACGCCGCCGATTCCCAGGATGCGCCCGCGCTGCTCCATTTTGACAGGCGCCTTCGACTTTTCAGGCTGCGGAGATTGCACTTCCTGTCCTCCTATTGAGCGACCGAGATGAGCAACAGCGAGCCGAGCGCAATTGTGCTCTTCGGTATTCCTTGCATCGGCGGATTATACACAAGGTTCGATTCGAACGGAGAAGCGGTTCGCTCAAATTTCCGCGATTCACCCTTGCTAGATCGCGCTTGCAGTCAGGAAGCCGGGCCGAACATCCTGCAAACTTCAATGAACGCGAAATCGACTCGCTGAAACCCAAGATTCATCGCGTGAGCAGGAATCGAGCAGCAGCGAGAGGGTGCCAGACGACGAAACGCACGAAGGGAATCACAAACATATCAGGTTCCAGAATTTTCTCTGCGCTTGAGATTCCTGGTGACATCTTTTCCCGCGCGGATGTCGGACAGCAACTGGTCGAGCCTCGCCGCCGCGCTCTTTAGTGCTTGCTGATCGGCGTTCGCAGCAGCTTTCAACATCTGATCGAGGCGGCTGGCTGCGCTCTTGAGTTTCTGCAGCTCCTCGGCGGGGATCTGCTTCTTTGGCCCTTTCCCGATCGACTGCATCAGGTTCACGATCCTTTCGCGAACATTGCGATCCGGACCCTGGTTGTCCCCACTATTCATGGCCACCTGCACAACCCAATATGGTAGGTCTCAGTTTACCCGGCGCGAAGCAAGGAATTCCTTCACCGTTCGCGTGAATTCATCGGGTTCCTCGACAAGGGATAAGTGCCCGCACTTCTCGAACCTTACGAACTGCGCACATCGCCTCCACATTGACTTGAATCACAAGTTTTTGACTTGCCCAACCCCCGTCGTCCGGCCCGTGTGACCAATATTGATCAGTTTCGCGTGCTGGAATGTGGCAGCATCCTAGTGGAACCTGCGGGGGTGGATTATGACGCTGACAATCGTAGCGGTGATCTTCGGAGTTTTTGCTGTTGGTCTAATCGTCCTCCTGATCTACAAGAGCACACTCACGATGCACAGGGATGACCAGTTGTTTCTGGATGACGCGAGTTCGCACATGCACCAGGAGCAGACGGAATTGTTGGCCAGGGTCAATCGGCTTACTATCCCGGTGCGCGTGTTCAGCATCGGGTCTGGGGTATTCCTGATGGCTCTCACGGCGATGTGGCTCTACCAGAAGCTGAACGACATACAGTAGCTTCGAAAGCATGGGACTTTGCGCCCTCCTCATGCACCAACTTTCTCGCCGGGCGGGATGGGCCACTGGGCCGATTACCGTCGTAACGGCAGATGTCGAACGGAGCTTGTTCCACCGCGGCGCGGGCCGCAACCTAGGGGCAGCAGCATCTCTGCGGAGGAACTATGTCCCTGGCAGCCCCACCGTCGTTCAAAGCCAAGCTTGTGGGCAAGCGTGTAGTCGTGAAAGTTTCTCTTTTCAGCCGAGCCTTCCCCGCTACGGTGGCCGCCACCGATGAAACTGGATTCTGTCTTCTGAGCGACGAAATGGCGACCGCTTTGCGCGAGATCACCGGCAGCGCCATGGCGAGTATGGATGCGCCCCATATCTTCCTGCCGTACTCAAGCCTGGAATGGCTCGTATTCTCGGAGGCCAAAGCCTCAGCGGCGTCAGCGTAGTTCTCTCTCCGACATCTATAATTCTGCGCTTCTTGCAGTGCTCTCCCTCTTCTTTGTGTTCAACGCAATTTTGTTCTCTCAAACTGCGGGCGTCGATCCGCTCGCTCCTACGCACGACACCAAGTCCGCCGCTGAGATCGATCATGAGTGGCAGGTGTCGGTGTCGAAATATAACGGCGCCCGGGCCGCGCTGCTGCGTGAGGTCGAACGGCAGGACGACGATGGTCCCTACCGCGCCGACTGGGAGACCCTGCGCAAGTTTGAGATACCGCAGTGGTACAAGGACGCGAAGTTCGGCATCTTCATTCACTGGGGAGTCCTTTCAGTTTCGGGCGCGGTGAATGAGTGGTATCCGCGCAACATGTACCAGGAGTCGGACCCGGCGTATCAAGAGCACCGGAAGCTTTACGGGCCGCAGGATAAATTTGGCTACAAGGATCTGGTTCCCCTGTTCAAGGCAGAGAAGTGGGATCCGGCCGACTGGGCGCGGCTTTTCAAGGCGGCGGGAGCGCGTTATGTAATTCCGGTCGCCGAGCACCACGACGGCTTCGCGCTATACGACTCAGGCCTGTCGGATTGGACCGCGGTGAAAATGGGACCGAAGCGCGACGTGATTGGCGATCTGGCGCGCGCAGTGCGGGCCGAAGGGCTGCACTTCGGGACGTCTTTTCATCGCGCCGAGCATGATTTCTTTTTTGATGGCGGGCGCAAGGTCCGCGCGGACGTGAATGATCCGAAGTATGCCTCACTCTACGGGCCGGCGCATGCCTGGCTGTCGGATCCGAACCAGGTGTTGATGAATGACTGGACCTATGTGAGTCCGGAGTATACGAACGACTGGCTGGCGCGGGCGGCGGAGATTGTGCAGAAGTATCAGCCCGAGGTGATGTACTTTGACTGGTGGATCGGGCAGCCGAATTTCCGTCCAAACGTTACGAAGTTCACGGCGTTCTACTACAACTACGCCGCCAAACACGGGATCGCGGGCGTGATCAACATCAAGGATTACGCCCTCGACTGGCATGCCGGGGCGCGCGACTTTGAGCGCGGGCTGAAAGCGGGCATTGAGGCCGACCACTGGCAGACCGACACTTCGATCAGCAATCTTTCCTGGGGATACCTGGAGCACGATCAATTCAAGACGCCGGAGTTCCTCGTGCATCAACTGATCGACATCGTCAGCAAGAACGGAAACTTGTTGTTGAATATTGGGCCGCGGCCGGATGGGACAATTCCCGACGAAGTGCGTAACACGCTGCTCGAGATTGGCGGGTGGCTCAAGCAGAATGGCGAGGCGATCTACGACACCGTGCCGTGGACGATTTATGGCGAGGGTCCGACCAAGATTCAGGCCGGGTTTGGGCACGATCAGGACACGAAGCCGTATACCGCCGAGGACTTCCGCTTCACGCGCAAGGGGAATGCTCTTTATGCCATTCAGATGGCGTGGCCGGCGAATGGCCGAGCGGTGATTCACGCATTCGGAGCAGCGGAGCCGGCGAAAGGTGTGCTCGCCATCAAGAACGTCGAATTGATCGGCAGCCGCGAGAAGGTCGAATGGCATCAGGGCGACGATGCCTTGGAGGTGACGTTGCCGGCATCGCCGCCGGGCAAGTATGCGTATGTGTTGAAAGTTACGCCAGCGCCCTAAGGCGTCGAGACACCTAAGCGGCTCGTTCCGAGACTGCTAAGGGTTGTGAACAGCGACAGCACTTAGAACTTCGTGAGGATTTTTCAACTATCAAGGCTGGAAGGTTAGCAGGCGGCGGTGTGTGATGTGCGTCACTGACAAGACTAGCCACGCTCACGTTAACTGGCAGTTGGACTTTTCATCCTATCTTGTGACCTCCTGCAGAAAGCCGACTCGGCCCCGACCCGACTCGGCTTTTTCTGTCAGCCGGCCCAACCTGTGATTGTCGCGACGGTGGTTGTGTGGCAATGGCGCAATCAGAAATCCCGCCCCGGAGGCTGGACCGGCCTTGAGCTTGGCCATTACCGGATGGTTGAAGAAACTCGGCGGCCGGACGGGCAGCGCACGAGGAGGAAGGGGTGACGAAATGCGCCAGGCGTTCGCGATACTGATCTTCATTGGCATGATCACTTTCGCCGTTAAGCCGACTCAAGCGCAAATCGATCAAAATCTGCGGGCGTGGTGGGCCGGAGGCGAAATTGGGGAGGGGCAGCTCAGCCTTTCGTCCGACCAAGTTCGCCGCGACCGGGCGCCAACCTTCGCGCTTGGCTTTTTCGGCGGTCACAGATTGGGTGACCAAGCCCGCGTTGGGCTGGAGATGAACGGATGGCTGCTCCAAGCGTCCAACCTGAACGACCCGACCGTCGGCGAAAGTGTGAGCAACGTGTTGGGCGTGATTGACGTCTTCCCAACGCGCAAGATTCCCCTGTTCATCCGCGGCGGGGGTGGTCTCGCGATGTATCAAAACAATCGTCCCGGAGAATCGGGCGGCACAGGATGGTCCTGGACAGGTGGTGCGGGATACGAAGTTCGTCTCAGCGAGAGACTCGGGCTCGCTCCGATTGTCGAGTATGCGTACGGCAGGTTTGACGATGTTCGCAACCCGTTCACGGTCGAGACGGGCCGCCACTATTCGGTAGTCGAGTTCAAGGTCGCGGTGATCTGGCACTTTGGAAAGAGAGCCAGAGAGTAAGCGGCTTTTCGCCGCGGCGTTCGCCCAGAAGCTAAAGCAACCCCATTTCGTTCGGCTCGCGTTTATCCAAACCTGCAAGTAGGAAGGAGTCTCGACATGAAAACCCGCAGACTCATGAGGATGATGGCAGTACAGCTGTCAGCGATTCTGCTCTTCGCATTTCTGTCCTGGGGACAAGAGCAGAGCGCCCCGCCAGCACCGGACTGGTCAAAGAGAGCGTTCTCCGCTCCACCTGGCGAGGTATTTTCTGCCGCCCTTAAATCAATCGCTGCACAACATCACGAAGTGAAGTCCAAGGATGAAGCGAACAAAGTGGTCAGCTTCCATGTGGGGACCACCGCTTGGTCGTGGGGCTACAACATGGTCCTGAAGGTGGCGTCGGGCGAGAACAACGCGACTAATGTATCGATTGAAATAGCTCGCTCGGGCGGGAAGACCGTTTCTTGGGGCTCTGGGAAGAAGGAAGTTCTAACGATCTTTCAGGGCATCGAGAAAGAGCTGGCCAAGGTGCCGCCCGCGGAATTGGCCCAGTCCGCCGGAAGTTCCACCGACATCGCTGACGGGATGGTTGTCCATGCGCGACAGCATAGCACTTCGCGGCTAGCTGGGAAATGATCAAGACGCTCACGTGCCGCACTCAATATGACATCCCGCAATAACCTATTTGCGAAGTGCGCTTCTGCCGAGGGCGACCAGGAAGATCGCGCTCTTGCCCCGAGCGTGCGGCGAGAAAAAGTTGACGACATCATCGTCGTAAAACGTCAGGCCACTGGCGCCGAGGCGTTGAGCATACGCGCCAAGATAAAGTTTGCCGCCTAGAATGCCGGCTTCCAGTTGGGCGGCACGGTAGCCGCGGTTCCCGTAGCGCTCAAGAATTTTCTTCAAGTCGGCGAGGAAGAATACGTCGACGGCGGCGTCGGCGGGGAGTTGCTGTTCGAGACCAAGGAAACCGGCCTTGTCACGGAAGTCTCCGGGCTTCAGCAGTTCGAGCGCCTTCGTCTTCCAGTGATAGAAGTACGCTCCGGCGGCCAGACCGTCTACGTTGTTCACGATCAAATAGAGATCGTTGAGATGACTTCCCGCGGCATCGAGAAAGTCGGCGGGAATTCCTCGGGTGGCACGATCCAGTACGAGCGAAAGCTGTTGCACAGTGATGGACTCGCGCGAGAACTGCCGTGTGGAGCCGCGCCGCGAAATCACTTTCTCAATGGAGTCTTCCGGACTGGAATCATGTGCCAACTGCAGCGAAGTGACGGTTCCTTTGGGCGTCGGAGCGTCGCTCGACGGCGTCTTGCCGCGCAGTGCGGCGATCTCGCTGACTGAATCCAGCGAAGAGGCCTCGTGCATCTTGCGCATGGCGGGATAGTCAATCTCTTCCTTTGAATAAGGGACGATCGGAAGGTTGAGCGGAGAAATTTTCGGCGGGCTGGGCGGAGTCGCCTGCTGATGCCCAATCGAAACCAGCGAGAATGCCACCTCGCGTCTCGTGTCGAGGCTGAGCAACTCGTTGATCTGAGAGTCGACGAACCCGGTCACAATCCTGGCAGGGAGCTTCGATGCCTCCGATATCGCCAGGAGATTAGCGAGGATGGTGCCGTTATCCCAGCCGAAGTGGCGATAGGTGCGGGAGCGATATTTCCAGGCGTTTCGCCAGTACGTTCCGGTACAGATGATGGTCACCGGAGCATGCGCAATCGATGGGTTACCTGTCGAAGCGTCGCCGCCCGTGGCTTCGACGAGCGTCTGCCGAAAGTCGCCAGCCCGCAACTGGCGCAGGCCGAACTCCGCGACCCCAAAATGGTAAACACCAGCCGCAAGGCCGGCGGAATCCTTTGTGCCCGGCAGATCGCTGCAGACCACGTAGAGCTCGATCTCGTAAAGCGCGCCCGTGCAGGCGGCAGCGCGAAAAAAAGTTTCTCCTTGCTCGTGTTTCTTGCTTCGAACGACCCCGGCGGTGAAGAAGAGAAGTTGCGCCAGCGTCTCGAGATCGGGAACGGCCTCGGCTGACGCTGGTTGCCCGGGAGTCGCGATGGCGTCGAGCGCCGCGCGGCCGGTCTCGCGGAAATCTCTCGGGAGGCGCATGACTTCCAGAGTGGGATAGATCTTGAATAAGAGCGGCTTGTTCTCCCAGTCCAGAAAATGGGGGCTCGTTCGGACGCTGACTTGAGAATGCTTGGTGCCGGTGTGATATTGCCAGGCCGCGTCGAGGTGCTTGTTCTGGTTCAACCGAGGGGCTCCTTCGGGCGTTAGCGGTAAGCGCTCGGCGGCAGGCCGGTGATGCGGATTCCGGCGTGGCCTTTGTGGCGGATGTTCATCCCGATGAGCAGGGCGGTAATTTGCTCGACGATGCGGGCATTTTCGAGTAGGCCGCCGTCGATGGCGCGGACGCCGGGAATCTTTGCGGCCAGTTCGCGGGTGAGTTGCGATGCGTCTGGATCGTCGCTGCAGACAATAACGTCGCAATCGAGCGCATCGTTTTCATCCAGCAGAGAGGCCGAGACGTTGTGGAACGCCGCGACCACGCTCACTTCCGGGGGCACGAGTTCGGCGGCCTGCTGCGCGGCAGAACCCTGCCAGACACCCAAGGTACGAGATGCGCGTCCCCCGACGCTGGCAGCTAAGGGGACGGTGGCGTCGATCAGGATGCTGCCCGCGGAGATGGAGGGCTTGAGTTGCTTCAGCAGCGCGGCTTGAGCCTCGAATGGGACGGTCAGAACCAGCACGTCAGCAGCAGCGCAGGCGGCGCTGTTTTCCATGCCAGTCACGTTGGCGGTGGGGCCGACCCGGTATCCGACGGCAGTGGCAGCTTCTTGCGCGCGTTTTTCGTTCCGTGACCCGATGATGATCGTTTCTCCAGCGCGCGACCAGCGCAGGGCAAGGCCCTTGCCGGCCGGGCCGGTACCTCCGATGATCGCGATGGGGCGGCCGGCTGCAGGCACAAAGTTCATGCGAATTCGACCTCCAGCGATTGTTCGGCGATGCACTCCTCGTCATTCGATGGGAACTTGATGTGGATGCGGGAGTATGTTGTGTTGCGCTCGGCGGGAATGCGTCCCATCTCGAAAATCAGCGACTGGAAATCGTCCGGGCTGGTGTACTGGCCTGCGGTGGCTCCGGCTTCGCGCGAAATGTTTTCTTCCATCAGGGTGCCTCCGTAATCGTTGGCGCCCGCGTGCAGGCAGAGTTGCGAGAGGCGGCGATTCAACTTCACCCACGACACCTGAATGTTGTTGATGGATCCGGCGAGCAGCAGGCGCGCCAGCGCATGAACCTTGAGATGCTCGGCCAGCGTTGGTCCGGTGCGCGCGAGGCCTTGGTGAAAGAGCAGCGTGTTCTGGTGGACGAAGCCGAGCGGAACGAATTCGGTGAAGCCTCCGGTTTCGGATTGAATGTCGCGCAACAGCCGCATCTGGCGCACCCAGTGCGCGGGAGTCTCGGCGTGTCCGTACATAAGCGTCGAAGTCGAACGAATGCCGCAGCGGTGCGCGGTGCGAATGACTTCGATCCACTGCGCGGTGGAAAGTTTGTTCGCCGAGAGGGTGTGGCGGATCTCATCGTCGAGAATTTCGGCGGCGGTGCCGGGCAGCGTGCCCAGTCCGTTGTCGCGCAGCATGGAAAGATAGTCGGCCAGCGGCATGCCGGTGAGTTCGACGCCGTAGACAATTTCCATCGGCGAGAAAGCGTGGATGTGCATGCGCGGCACAGCGTTTTTCACGGCGCGGAGAATGTCGCGGTAGTAGAACTGGGGGAGATCGCGTGGCAATCCGCCCTGGATGCAGACTTCAGTCGCGCCAACTTGCCAGGCTTCCACCGCCTTCCGAGCCATATCGTCGAGAGAGTGGAAGTATGTATCGGACTCGCGCGGGCCGCGGCTGAAAGCGCAGAACTTGCACCCCACGAAACAGATGTTGGTGAAATTGATGTTGCGGTTGACCACGTAGGTGACAATGTTGCCGGCGAGTTCCGCCCGCAGAATGTTCGCCGCCACCAGCAGCCCCAGGAGATCGTCACCTTCGGAGTTGGCGAGTGCGTAGGACTCCTCCAGCGATAGGTCGGCGCCGTTTTGCGTTTCGAGGACCTTCTCTAGCGAACAGCGCAACGCGGGAGTCAGGCGAGGCGCGACGTCAGACCAGTCGAGCGAAGGGAAGGATTCCAGTTCTGCAGGAGCGAGTTCGCGGTACATGGCTTCTCACACCTCGGGGGCTAAAGCCCATCTGCTGATCAGCATTGCTATCGCAGCGCTGAAAGCGCTGCGCCACCCAAAACCATCAACACTCAAGGAAGAATCGTCCGAAACAGTCTACCGGAATAGGTCAGTGGCTGCAGGCCGAAGCAGTTCTTGAACTCCGCCCGGTCCTGGGTCGTAGCGGAATCCGCGTACGATGCACGCCGGGGCGCGGTTGAGTTTGCCGCAGAGGAGTCCGGCGGCCGAGGCCAGTTCGTCGGCGACGGCTTCGACGCTGGCTTTCAGCGTGTAGCCGTGAGAATCGCGGCGGCCGCGATCGTCGCGCAGGGGCTTCATTCCGGCGATGCCGATGGCGAATTCAGTCAAGCCTTCGCGCCAGGGACGGCCGAAGCTGTCGGTGATGATGACGGGGATGACAAGGCCCGTGCGTTTCCTGAGTGCGCGATGGAGCTTGGCAGCGGAGCGGTCGGAGTCCTCCGGAAGCAGCAGCGCGTGCCCGCCACCGTTTACGTTGGAGACGTCGACGCCGCTGTTGGCGCAGAGGAAGCCGTGCTGTGTTTCGGTGATGAGCACGCCGTTCTTGCGGCGGATGACAGCGCGGCTTTCGCGCAAGGCTAGTTCGATGACGCGGGGATCGAGGGCGTATTGCTTCGCCCACGCTATCGATTCGTCGGAAGGCTGGATCGTCGCGAGATCGACGACACGCCCTTCGGACTTGGAGACAATTTTGTGTTTAACGACGAGGATGTCGCCGGATTGGAAGCGGAGGCGGCGCTTGCGAAGGGCCGCGAGAAGTTTGTCGGCAAGGGAATCGCCGGGGTGGATCTCGTCTTCGAGTCGGATCGCGATCAAGCGCAGTTCATCGGGCGGAGTTGGCTTGTTTTTTTTTCGCCCCTTCGCGGCTAGACTCTTTCGCCCTTCGCCTGACTTCCTCATAAACCGATCTTACCCGTTGGGGTGCTGCCGTTTCATTCCGTGCCGGTTCGTGGCTGGACGGGCGAGGCGCCCGTCCCCACATGGGCTGTGCTCGTGCGGGCATATTCGCGAAGCAGTCGTTGGGCGCGGGTTTCGCCGGGGGCGGAGATCAGTTGCTGCAGGTCTTCGGGATTGTCGACGTCGAGCGCGATCCCTGCGAAGTTCAGGACGATGCACGGTTTGCCCGTGGCTTGGGCGGCGGCGTGATGCGGCTTGAAGCTGTCGTTGCCGAAGCGCAGCGGGAACAGATTTGCAGGACGACGGAAGGCCGCGTTAGTACCGCGTCCATCGGCGGCGGGGACCAGCACGCTGCCTTCGGCCGGTGCATGCTTCAGAATTTCTTCCAGCTCCCACGCCTCGATCAGAGGGATGTCGGCGGGGATCACCAGCGTGCTCTCGATGCCGCGCTCGACGCAGATGCGGGTAGCCATCTCGATCGCGCCAGTTTCTCCGGGATTGTCAGGGTCGGGGATGACTTCGAAGGCATACTCCTTCGCCAGCGTCACCGCGTAAGGATCACTCGTCACGACCGCAACCGGCGGGCGGGCATTCCAATTGTGCAGGGCGGTGAGCACGTCGTAGATCATGGCCTGCGCGAGCGCGGTGCGGGAAGGTTGGTCGAGGACGGCCGCGAGGCGTTGTTTCGCCGAAGACGTGTTCTTGATGGGAACGAGAATCACGGCTTGGGGTCCAGATGGCGTGCCGCGGCGCCGTGATGGATCGGCGCATTGCCTGCGCGCGGACCCGGCGCAACGAATGAGAGCACTTCTCGCGCCAAGCCAGCTTTGTCGTCGGGGCTGCGCATGATGGTCTGCGTGCACTGCACACGCAAACCGTTCTTGCGGAGCGTCTCGGCAGGACGGGAATCGCGCGTGTCGCAGATCAGCACGTCGAGAAAATCTTCATAAGCTTGCGCGACGCCGGCGATCGAGCAGGGCAGCCCTTGCGCGGCCATCAGAATTCCGGCCGGGCCCGGCCACCGGAGCATTGCCGACGATGGGGCTGATGGCGGCAATCTTTCCGCGAGCCCGCTGCAGAGCGTCGCGAATGCCCGGCACCGCGAGGATCGGACCGATGCTCGTGATCGGGTTGCTCGGCGCGATCAGGACGGCGTCGGCGGAGACGATGGCGTCGATCACTCCTGGCGCGGGCTCCGCGTCGGACGCTCCAGCAAAGCGTACGGAGTTGACCGGGTCCTGATACCAGCGCTGCACGAAATATTCTTCAAAGCTCAATTCGCCGGCGGGAGTGTCCACGCGGGTCTCGACTCGCGAGTTGCTCATGGGGAGGACGCGTGCTTTGACCCCGAGCTTTTCCGAGATGACCACAGTGGCTTCCGAGAGTGTTTTGCCTTCAGCCAGCAGGCGCGACCGCAGCAGGTGCATGGCGAGATCGCGGTCGCCGGTGTGGAACCACGTGGGCTCGCCGAGTTGCCCCATAGCCTGCAGGCAGAGGAAGGTATCGCCCTTCACGCCCCATCCACGTTCGCGGCTGAGCATGCCGGAAAGCACGTAGGTGATCGAATCGATGTCGGGCGAGACGTAGAGGCCCCACCAGAGCAGGTCGTCGCCGGTGTTCACGACCAGGGTGATGTCTTCGGCGGGCATGACCTGGCGCAGGCCGTCGACGAACTTGGCGCCGCCAGTGCCGCCGCTGAGCACGCAGATCATCGTTTCGGCTCCATCATCTTTTCGACCCCATCAAGCGGCCTTCTTTCTTGCCATGCCGCGATCATCGGCGGCGCCGCGTAGTCTTTCTGACAGTAATCCGGGCTTGGCGGTCAGGGTAGGAACAAATTCCGGATACACGGGCAGACGCTGCTGCAACGTGAATCCCTTGGCTTCGGTACGGAGGCGCAGTTGCTCCAGGTGCGGCCAGGGCTTTTCCGGATTGATGAAGTCAGGGGTCAGCGGCGACACTCCTCCCCAATCGTTGATGCCGGCGTCCACCAAATCCTCATAGTAAGGTGCGGAGAGGTTGGGCGGAGCCTGAATATTGACGTTGGGGAGTAACAAGCGAGCTACCGCCACGGTGCGGAGCATCTCGCCGCGGGTCGGTTCGGCCCATCCAGCCATTGGAATCGCAGGCTTCACGCGGAAATTCTGCACGATCACTTCCTGGATGTGCCCGTAGCGGTCATTCATATCGCGGATCGCGAGCAGCGTGTCGACGCGGTCTTCGAGCGACTCGCCGATTCCGATCAGCAGGCCCGTGGTGAACGGGACCTTCTGCTTCCCCGCGTCTTCAATCGTGCGCAGCCGCTTGGCCGGGACTTTGTCGGGAGCGTTGTCGTGAGCCGCGCCAGGAGCCAGCAGCGAGGCGTTGGTGGTCTCGAGCATGAGTCCCATGCTGGGGGAGACGGCGGCGAGGCGCGCGATCCACTCGGCGCTGAGCAGGCCGGGATTCGGGTGCGGCAGCAGGGTCGTCTCGCGCAGCACCAGTTCGCACATGGCTTCGAGATAGTGCAGCGTCGACTTGTAGCCGAGGTGCCGCAGCGTCTCGCGCATCTCGGGGAAAAGCAGCTCAGGCTTGTCGCCAAGGCTGAAGAGAGCTTCGGTGCATCCGAGCTTCTCGCCGGCGCGTGCCACCGAGAGGACTTCGTCCGGAGTCATGGTGTGCGCGCCGGGGTCGCCGGGATCGCGGCGAAAGGTGCAGTATCCACAATAGTCGCGGCAAAGGTTGGTCAGCGGCAGAAAAACTTTGCGCGAGTATGTGATGGCGCCGGGCTTAAAACGCTCTTTGGCGGCGCGGGCGGCAGCGAGCAGCTCAGGAAGATCGTCGTCGGAGCAGCCAATCAGGTGCAGGGCTTCTCCGCGGGAAATAGGTACAGCGGGCGCGATGGAGGTGACGGCCACTTCCATCGAATGATACAACGTGTCGTGGTACTGTAGCGTTTCGTGTGAGATGGTAAGTGTGGGATGGGTTTGTGTGCGACCGGGCTCCACGCAAGAACACGGGCACAGTACAGAGGAGCACGATGACCTTGAATTCTCTGGAATTTCGCAAAGCGATGGGATGCTTCGCCACCGGGGTGACGATCATTACGGTCGATCTTGAGGGCGAGGTGCACGGCATGACCGCCAACGCGTTCGCTTCGGTCTCGCTCGATCCGCCGCTGGTGCTGGTTTGCGTCGACAATAGTACGAGGACGCATACCCACCTCCACACCAAGAAACGATTCGGGATCAACGTGCTCTGCGAGGATCAGCGGGCGATTTCGGAGTACTACGCACGCACCGAGCGCACGCACGAGAAAGCGGCGGCCGAGGCGGGCGCGCGTTTTGATCGCACCCAACAAGGGACTCCGATGCTGCACGGCGCGCTGGCGTACATGGAGTGCCGCCTCGATTCGGCGCAGGTGGCCGGGGATCATACCATTTTTATTGCGCAGGTGGAGGACGTGGTGGTGCGGGACGGCGAGCCGTTGCTGTTCTTCCGGGGGAAGTATCGGAGGGTGGGCGAGGAAGTGGGGAAGTGAATCTAGGTCGCAGGTTCCGGTGACAATCCAGGGTGCGGCGCGGTTCGCTCGGGGCGCGGTGTTTCTTCTCTCGCGCCATGTGAGCACGAATCGCGTCCATCGTCTTCCAGTAGTCCGATAGCTCAGAGGTTCCCCGTTTCGAAAGACTGACGGTCGTGCGCATCTTCTTATCGATAATCTCTTTGTGAATGATGACCAGCCCCGCCTGTTCCAGATTGGTGAGCTGGACGGACAGATTCCCTTTGCTCAGCCGCGTCACCTTCTGGAGAAATACAAAGTCCGCAGATGCGCACGAAGAGAGTACAGTCAGGATCGCCAGCCGTGCCGGCTCATGGATCAGCCGATTCGGCGAAGGGAGTAGGCTCGGTTTCGTTACTCATCGTCGCCCTCCGCAACTTTCTTCGGCAGAGCGCGGACAAGGACGAAGTAATCGTACAAACCGATCGCAATGAGGCCGAGAGCGAACCCGCCAGCGTTCAGTAGCTTCCACAAGCCGAGTTGCCTTGCCTCCGGATGCAATATTGCGTAAGAGACGATGGAGGCAAAACCGAGCGTTGCTACGAGCATGAAGTACACTCTTTGACGTTCAATACTGCTCATGTGCCACCGCAAGCTGCCACAGAGCAACACCACCCAAAAGACCGAAGGCCACAGATTGATCTGGCGGGCAGGGTCAGAGATCATCAAGTGTAGGCGAGAAGCAACAGGGTCAAAGCAATGCGCGATGGGCCGACCAAAGAAAAGCAGCACGGGGAAGGTCAAGAGCCACGGCCAACCGAAGAGGGCGGTCCACTTAGAAACTGGCGCTCGTGCTCCCTGAACAGAGCCGAATCGGCGCTTATAGTACTCGGGGATCCAACGCTCTTGTGCGGGTAGGTAGATCCACCAAAACCCAAACAGCAAGGCGAGCCAGTGCCAGCGCTGCCAAGAATGTCCACCATCCGCTCAGCCAGTGCAAGATTTCCCCAGCATTCACGAAGAAAAGGAGCAGTTCCAACGAGCGCTGTGTTAAGCCCTGGTGGAGAGCCCAGAAGCCTTGTGACATACCTGAGGCGCTCGCGCTCGTCTATCAGACGATTCGGAGAAGGGAGTACGCTGGTTTCGTTACTCATCGTCGCCCTCCGCAACTCTCTTCGGTAGCGCGCGGACTAGAACGATGTGCTCGTAAAGACCTATCGCGATGAAGCTGAGACCAAAACCGCCAGCGTTCAATATCTTCCAGATCTCGAGTGTCTCCGCGTCCGGATGCCATATAGGAAACAGGGCAACTGAGAGAGACGCGAGCAGCCCAAGAAGGCAAAACCACTGGCCATCTACCCTTCGGTGCCATAGCAAGCTGGCGAAAAGCGATGCCATCCAAAAAGAAGACGCCCACAGATTGATATGATGGGAAGGATCCGAGATTAGCAGATGCACGTGGCCCAGAAAGCTAGAAGCTAGGGGTTCAAGACCGCGAGCGACTGGTCGTCCGAAGAGAATAAATGCAATAAGGACCAATAACAGAATTCCGAATCCCTTGGCGCTGATCTCCCGCGGCTGCACGCGACCGAATCGTTCCCGGTAGTACGTCGGAATCCAACGCCGCCAGGCGCGGACGAAGACCACCATCCCTACCAACCATGCCAATCCGCCCGCCCATCCCCTCGGCCAGTGCCAATGCCAAATATCGTGGTTTGCCTCTATCCAGAAGAAGTATGTTCCAAGCAGAATCGACTGGAGTCCTGCCTGAGCGCCGAGGAGCTTGGTTACGTACCTCAGGCGCTCGTGGTCAGCCTCCATATTGCCGATCGAATCACCGTCAATCGGTTGCTCCGAGGCCATCAAGGGCAGCTCGTTGCTCTGCATGAACTGGTTTATACCATAAACCAGCGGATAAGGCTAGCCCCGTGGCCCGGCGCCGGATTGTGTCACTATTGGGAGCCTCGAGCATCTAATTACTTGTCAAAAGAAATCATCGAAACGGAGTTAACGATGGCCGAAAAGACGGCAGAAAAAGTTGTCAAGACGGAAGCGGAGTGGAAGAAGCAGCTGACCGACGAGCAGTACCACGTGACGCGCGAGGCTGGCACCGAGTGTGCCTTCACCGGCAAATACTGGAACACGAAAGAGCCGGGGATGTATCACTGCGTGTGCTGTGGATCGCCGCTGTTCGATTCGCAGACGAAGTTTAATTCAGGGACGGGGTGGCCGAGTTTCACCAAGCCGGCCGAGGGCGGCGGAGTGGTCGAGCATCGGGATACACAGTACGGGATGGTGCGGACCGAAGTTCGCTGCGCCAAGTGCGATGCGCATCTGGGACACGTGTTCGAGGATGGTCCGGCGCCCACGGGGTTGCGTTATTGCATGAATTCGGCGGCGCTCGATTTGCGGCCGGCGGAGAAAAAGTAGAGGCCGCCGGGTGTTGCGAGTTTTTGGCCCGCCGGTTTCCGTAAGTTGTTGCGTCTTCGTGTAAGTGATTGAAAAGTCGTAGAAGGGCCCTGGCAAGCTCCAGGGCCTTTCTTTTTGTCGCGTCTGATGCTTTTCCTCGTCCGTGGAGTCGAACGTCGCAGCAAGGGGCGTTTCCGGTCCCGCAAAGGGCATTCTGCGAGTGGAGCGGGACCGTGGTTCACTCGCTGCCAAAATCGCGCGAACTCAAGTGTAGTTGAAGAGTCATACGTACCATTATGTACGTACAAATGACGTAACCCCAATGCGCTGAAAGGTTTGAGCGGAAAACGAGAGGGACACGCGTGAGCGTGCCCCTTGTTTTACCCCAGACGTTCGGCCTGCCAAATTATGCGCTGGCGGTTGCGGCCATGGCCTTGGGAGCCTCGGCTGCCTTTGGCTGCGCGTTCTGCTTGCCTTCGTGTGCGAACCTGAATTCCACCCTTGAGCGAAGCGCCGTCTTCAACGCTGATGCGCACGGTGGAGATATCGCCGGCGACCGAACCTTCGGCGCGGATGTCGACGCGATCGCTGCACTCGATGTTGCCGGTCACCTTGCCCATGACCACAACTTCGCGGGCCTGGATGCTGGCATCAACTTTGCCGTTGCGGCCAATGGTGACGCGGCTCTCGGGCATATTGATCTTGCCTTCGATGCGGCCGTCGATGTAGAGAGCTTCGGAGCCGCTGATTTCACCCTTGATGACCAAAGTGCGGCCGATGGTGGCCTGATCTACGGGAGCGGTGACGGTTTTGACGGGGTTGTAAGAGTTAGGGTTGGGGACCGGCGAGCCGGCCTTATTGAATGAGTTCTCCGACGACTGAAGCATGCGACCTTCCTTGGGTTCCCGCGCGGCGCCCGCCCTTGGGTTCCTGGCACCTATTCCAGCGGTTGGTCTTGAAATTTGTGGCCTACGGCAGTTGCTGGCCACTTGGCCACCCTGACTATCGCACAGGGGTAAGTCGAGGCGAGAGATTACGGAAGGTGGTGTACGGGTGCGGAGGCGGGATTTGCGCTAGTCGGAGCCTTGCAGGGCTTCGGCCATCTCTTCCCATTCCTTGATCAGCGCGGCATGGCTGGCCTTGTGCTGTTCCAGTTCCTGCGACTGGCGCTGGCTTTCTTCGGCGCTGACGAAATTCTGCAGTGCGGTTTCGAGGCGCGCGATTGCGTCTTCGGTCTGGCTGATTTCTTCTTCCAGATCGTGGACGCGATCTTCCATTTGCTTGCGCTTGATGGGATTCAGGCGCTTCTTCGCTTCGGCCGGATCGCCGGATCCATTTCCATTTGCAGGCGCGGTTGCGGCGAGGCTTTGGCGCGGGTGCCGGCTCATGTCGAGGCGCCTTCACTCCGGGAACATCATCCAGCGTGGGCGCGACGTGCTGTCCGCCTTGTTTGCGCCAGAGATAGTCTTCGTAGTTGCCGGGGAAGACTTCGACCTTGCCGCCGCCGACTTCGAAGACGCGCGTGGCCAGCTTGTCGATGAAATAGCGGTCGTGCGAGACGAAGACGACCGTGCCGGTGTATTTCACCAGCGCGTCGAGCAGCACGTCTTTGGCGCGCAGGTCGAGGTGGTTCGTCGGCTCGTCGAGCAGCAGGAAGTTCGCGGGATGCAGCAGCAGGCGCAGCAGGGCGTAGCGCCCGCGCTCGCCGCCGGAGAGGACGCCGATCTTCTTGAACACGTCTTCGTCGGAGAACAGGAAGCATCCCAGCAGGCTGCGCAGTTCGGTCTCGCCGCGAACGCGGGCGAGGCATCGCCCAGATCGTCGAGGATGCGCGCGTCGGGATCGAGTTCCTTGTACTGGTCCTGCGCGAAGTAGTCGGCTTCCACGTTGTGGCCGAGGCGGTATTCGCCGCGCGTGACTTTCTCGGTGCCGGCAAGCAGCTTGATCAGCGTGGACTTGCCCGCGCCGTTGACGCCGACCAGCGCGATGCGGTCTCCGCGCTCGATCATGAAGTCGACGTTGCGGAAGACTTCTTTCTCGGCGCCGCCGTTCTTTCCCGGATAACTCTTGGCCACGCCCTCGAACTCGGCCACGATGCGCCCGCTGGGCTTGGGTTGCGGGAACGAGAAGTGGATGGTCTTCTCTTCCGGCGGAATCTCGATGCGCTCGATCTTTTCCAGTTCCTTGATGCGGCTCTGCACCTGCTTGGCCTTGGTCGCCTGGTAGCGGAAGCGGTTGATGAAGACTTCGAGCTGCTCGATGCGGTCGCGCTGGTTGCGGTAGGCGGCCGTCAGTTGCTCGTTGCGCTGCGTCTTCTGCGACAGGAACTTGTCGTAGTTGCCGGTGTAGAACCAGAAGCGCTTGTTCCAGATTTCGGCGATCTTGTTGACCGTGACGTCGAGAAAGTAGCGGTCGTGCGAGATCAGCACGAAGGCGTGCGGATAGTTCTGCAGATATTCTTCCAGCCAGTTGCGGGCTTCGAGATCGAGATGGTTCGTCGGCTCGTCGAGCAGAAGGAGGTTGGGTTTTTGCAGGAGAAGCTTGGCCAGTGCGAGGCGCATCTGCCATCCGCCGGAGAATTCGTCGGTCAGGCGCGGCCAGTCTTCTTTGGTGAAGCCCAGGCCCATCAGAACTCGTCCGACTTCGGCTTCGATGGAATATCCGTCGCGGGTGCGAAACTCGTGTTCGACGCGGTGGTAGCGGTCGGCCACGGCGGAGTACTCCGGGCTCGTATGGTCGAGTTCCGCCATGCTGTGGGTGAGCGATTCCAGTTCAGTCTCCATGGCGCGCAGATCGTCAAACACCGACATGCATTCGGCAAAGACGCTGCGGCCCGAGAGCGTGAGGCCGTCCTGGGGAAGGTATCCGGCGGAGGTGCCTTTGGCGACGACGAGGCTGCCGTAGTCGAACGTGTCCATGCCGGCGAGGACCTTCATCAGCGTGGACTTGCCGGTGCCGTTGCCGCCGACCAGGCCGATGCGGTCATGGTTCGTGATGAGCCAGTCCGCGTTTTCGAAGAGGAGTTTGTGGCCGAAACGTTTTCCGGCGCCGGAGAGCTGAATCATGGGACTCTTCTTATGGTCTCATACCGCGGCGTGGCGTGGCGGTGTCGGCACAGAAGAGCATCACCACAAAGGACACGAAGGTACACGAAGGTAAAAACGAAGCTTACGGCCAGACTACGTTCGCGATGGGATCTTTTGCGGCGGGGCGGGCGTGGCGGGGGCCGGGATAGGTTCCCCAGAGCTCGTGGTGGAACTGGATGCGTTCGAGGGCGCGGTCGATCACGGCTTCGAGTTCGTGAAGATATTTCACTTCGCGCCCCTTGGCCAAGCGGCGCTTGGCTTCTACAGGGCTGAACCATGTGGGGCGGCGGTTGTCTTCATCGGGGCGGCGCATCTGGTGGATTTCCATCAGGAAGGCTTTGATCACGAATTCCTGCACGCCGCCGGGCTGCCAGAACACGCCCTTGGAATGAATGTAGAGGTGGAAGTGTCGCGGCTCGATGGTGCCGAGCGCTCCGGCTTCTTCCGCGGCCTCACGCTCCGCGGCCTGGCTGTGCGAGAGGCGGGCGTCGGTCGATCCCTTGGGGAACGTCCACTTGTTGCCGCCATTGGTATTAACCAGAAGGAACTCAATGGCCGTGCCCCGCCTGCGGTAACAGATTGCAGCCACCTGCAGCGGCAAAGACTTCGCGACGCGGGCTGAACCCATGGGCCCCTCCTGAGAACAGGCTACATGCAAGATATTTCACCAGTGTTAAAGTGCAACAAAAATTGTGCATCCCAGAGGGTTACGAAAGGGTTACGTACCCTTTCGGGAATCAGCGCATCTGCCTCCAGTTGTCATCCTGAGCAAAGCGAAGGACCTGTGCAACCTGCTCGCAGTGAGACGCTACCAACGAAGTACACAGGTCCTTCGCGCTGCTCAGGATGACAGTTCAGCTTGATGGCAATGAGCATCGACCTCGCACATCGACGTCGCGAATTCATCGCGCCAAGCTACAGTCCTCCCCCATACACGGGAATGGCCGCTCCGGTCACGTCCTTCCCCGCATCGCCGGCGAGCCAAATGATGAGGCTGGCAATGGATGCCGGCTGCACCCACTGCGAAACATCGGCGGCGGGCATGTCTCTGCGGTTGGCGGGAGTGTCGATCGTTCCAGGCAGCAAGACATTGGCCGTGATGCCGGCGTCTTTGTTCTCGATCGCGACCGTTCGAATCAACGATACGAGCGCCGCTTTGGACGCGCTGTAGGCGCCGACGCTGGCTCCGGGACTTTCCGCGGCGCGGCTGCCGATGGCGATGATGCGTCCAGCCTTCGCTTTGCGCATGTGCGGAAGCACGGCCCGCAAGATGTGAAATGCGCTGTTCAGGTTCATGTCGAACATGCGTTGGAAGGTGGCGTCGTCGGTGTCGGCGATGGTCTGGCCTCCAGCGAAGCCGCCGACCAGGTGAGCCAGGACGTCGATCTTTCCGAAGCGGGCGATCATCGTGTCGGCTGCTTTCTTCGCGGCGGCGAGATTGTCGAGGGAGGCCGGGAGCGCGGTGAATTTCGGGTGATCGAAGTCAGACTGTCGAATTTTGGGCGCGAGTCCGACGACGGCGAAACCGGCGTCCAGCAGGGCTTTCGTGACGTGGGTTCCGAGGCCGCCGTTGGCTCCGGTGACGAGGGCTGTTTTTTCTGGCATAGGCATGTGTTCCTGAAGGGAATTCCGTTAAAGCTTTTGTCGACTCTCATCCCGATAGAGAACTTCAATCGCCGCAATCTTATCTTCGACAACGTCAAGTATCAGCATTCCCTTTTTTCGGATGAGAGCATGATTGCGGTCGCCTGGTCTGTATGCTCAATCTGGCTTGGACAGGACGTAGAACATTCCGCAGAAATCGACTTCGCAACAGCATCGCTCGACGACCGCTAAACCCAGTACCTGAGTTGCCAGTTGGGTTTCGCTTTGCGCAGCCAGGAGTTCCTGAAGTTCCCTCGCCAGTGCGGGGAACATGTCGACAACGAGCCTTCGTCCGTTGCTGGGTCACGAATCGCGAGTATACCGCGTGACGGCCGAGGCGGCCGTCGCCACATGGATCACGCCAGATTCCGCTGCAGCGTATCCCGCCCCAATTCGTTTTCCCAGCGCGCCACCACCAGCGTAGCCACGCCGTTACCGATCATGTTGACCAGCGCGCGGAACATGCTCATGAAGCGGTCGATGCCGAGGATGAGCGCCATGCCGGCCACCGGAATCGTGGGAATCACGCTCAAGGTTCCGACCAGCGCGATGAACGAAGCTCCCTGCACGCCGCTCGCGCCCTTCGAGGTCAGCACCGCGACCGCAAAGAGCGTCATCTGCTGCAGGAAGGTCAAATGGGTATTCGTGGCCTGCGCGACGAACAGCGCAGCCAGCGTCATGTATAGGGCGCTGCCGTCGGTATTGAACGTGTAGCCGGTGGGAACGACCAGGCCCACCAGCGAGCGCGAGCAGCCGAGCTCTTCCAGTTTCTCCATCAGCGTGGGAATCGCAGTCTCGGACGAACTGGTGGCCAGCACCAGAAGGATTTCTTCTTTAATCCGCAGCAGGAATTTCAGCAGGCTGAATCCCGCCAGCCACGCGACTGCGCCGAACACGATAAAGACAAACAGAATGGAAGTGATCCAGAAGGAAGCGATCAGCCGGACCAGCGGGCCCAGGGACGAGAGTCCGTATTTGCCGATGGTGAACGCCATAGCGCCGAATGCGCCGACGGGCGCGAGTTTCATGACAATGTCGACCATGCGGAACACGACCTTGGTCAGCGACTCCAGCAAGGTGACCAGAGGCGCGGCGTGCGCGCCCGCCGCCGACATGGCAAGTCCGAACAGGATCGAGACGAAGACGACTTCCAGGATGTCGCCCTTGGCGAAGGCATCCACGATGGTCGTGGGGATGATGTGCATCAGAAAGTCGGTGACGGTCTGCGCCTTGGCTTGCCCAGCGTAATCGGCAACGGCGCGCGTGTCGAGAGTCGATGCGTCCACGTTGAAACCGGTGCCGGGATGCACGACGTTGCCAACGATGAATCCGACGACCAGCGCCAGGGTCGAGACGATTTCGAAATAGAGAAGAGCTTTCCCTCCGACGCGGCCGACCTTGCGCAAATCCCGCATCCCGGCAATCCCGGTGACCACGGTGCAGAAGATCATCACAGTGATGATCATGGTGATCAGGCGGATGAAGCCGTCGCCCAGCGGTTTCATCGCGACTGCGTGCGCGGGACTGATGTAGCCGAAGATGACCGCGACTACGATGCCGAAACTGACCTGCACCCAGAGCGACGCATAGAAGCGTTTTGGGGGCGCGGCGGGAGCGTCGGGTTGGGGCGTCGAGAGTGGAGTAGACATAAGTTAAGTAAGTCGAAGTTAAGAAATCCGCACTTGGTACGGTGGTCCAACCGGTATCAAAACATCGATTCACAGCCTGCTGAAAAATCTCATCCCAACTGCTTGTGGTTAAGAGGAGCGGTCTAGTTCGCCGGCGCCTGCAGCGTTTTCACCAGCCACGGAATGATGACTTGCTTGAAGATCAGCGGGTCGGGCCACACTCCCACTTGCCTTCCGAGATGGCCGCCATGCGGGTTGATCCACGCTTCTTTCGGGACGTCGCCTTTGCTCTAGCAGCAAGTATTCATCTTCGATCGGCACCTGCGTGTCGAGCACACCCGCAATCACGAGCATGGGCGCCATCGGCTTGCCCAGCAGACCCTGGTGAACCAACGATATCTTGGGCAAAAACTCGGCCATCTCGTCGAGCGTGTGGACGCCTTCGAGAATGTTCATGAGCGCGGGCACCTGATCGAAAAGATATTCGCGATTACCCAGCAGATGGTTCATCAGGAAATCTTTCTGGAAGAACATGTCGACTGGCGGTGACTGCGCGCTGCAGCCACGCAGGCGGGCGCGCTCCACGATCGCCATCTTGGTGGCCCAGTATGCGCCCCAACTCACGCCGTGCAGGGCGATGCGGTTCTTGTCGATCTCCGGACGGGACTGCGCGTAGTCGATGACCTTCGAGAGCATGCGCTCGGAAGTCTCGCTGACCTTGATCGGCGCCTGTCCGGTGCCGGGGCCGTCAACGGCGAGATATCCGATGCCGAAGGGAAGAATCGCGCTGAAGCTTTCGGTGAGATCCTCTTTGCGGCTATCGAGGCCGTTGACCGCGATCACGAGCGGCACCGGGCCCTTGGCGTTTTTCGGCAGGCGCAGGTAGCCGGTGATTTCTTTGCCTTCGAACGGAATGCGCACGACTTCCATCGGCGGATCGAAAAACTTCGCGTGCTCGCGAAATGCTTCGAGCGCCTTTTCGTAGGAGCGCTGCTTGCCGGGGGATGCGGGAATCGGCCAGCGTCCAAAGGAATAGATGCGCCAGGCGCGAATGTAGTCGGCGTTGGCCTTGGTGGGGTCGGTCTTCTCCAGCGATTTGGCTTCGTTGAAATAGCGATCGCCAACGCGCATGAATCCGGCGGCCCACTCGTCCTTGTCGGCGGTGTGAATGGTCTCGAAGGCTTCCTTCACGTCGGCAGGGTCGAGGCCGATCAGCGGATACTGTCCGACTTCGGCACGGTGAACGGCCTCGGTCTTGACCTCATCGATGGTGCGCTCGCGGCGCTCCTGCGCGAGAACGAGTCCAGACAGAACAGTGCATGCCAGCAACATCGTCAGGAAAATGAATGAAATTCTGTTTTTCATGATGCGCGATCCCCAGATAGTCTTGCCCGCTGTTAGGCGAGCGAAGTAGATAGTAGATAAAGAAAAGGCCGGACGGAATGAGTCCGGCCTTCGGTACGCGTCTCTGAATCGACTGCAGTCCTAGAACGTAAACTTCAACCCCAACTGAACGGCGCGGCTTCCGCCCGACCCGATAACGGGATTGGCGGCAGCTACGTCAGGTGTGGCGCAACCGCAACCGAACGGCTGCACAGACGGATCGTTCAGGCCGAATCCGTTCTGTCCGCCGTACGGGTTGGCGAAGTTGGGGTGGTTGAGAATGTTAAAGAATTCGGCGCGGAACTGCGCCCGAACCCGCTCGCCCAAGTGCCAGTTCTTGGCGATCGAGAAATCGAAGTTCCGGAAGCCGGAGTCGCGGAACAAGTTCCGCCCCATGTTGCCGAATTGCCCCAACGGCGGAGGAATCATGATTGAGTTGCCCTTGGCATAGCAACCGAATTGACTGCAGCGAGTCGGTGGATGCTCCGGGAGTTCCACCATCGACCGCCAGCGCCTGCATGCCGCACAAGCCGCTGGGATTCGATGTGCCGTTGCCTCCGAAATACGGGATTTCAGTCGGTCCCGACTTGAAGTCGGACGGCTTTACCGTAAAAGCTCCAGCGAATCGGCGCGTTAGCCGGCGGACTTACGGGCAGTGGGCCGGTGCCTGCGGCATCCGTGCCCAGATCAATCGGTCCCCAGGGCTGAGCGCTTTGCAAGGTGATGATCGAGTTGAGCTCCCACCCTTCCAGCATCTGCGCGTATCCGGTACGTCCGGGGATGGCATACGTGAGCGAGACCGTCAGACGATGCCGAATGTCAAAGTCGCTGTTGGCGTATTCCCGTCCTAGGTTGTAAGAGTCTTGCGGCAGACCTGCGCCGTAGCCGAAGTCCCAATTTGCGCCCACAGCGTCAAGCGAATGACCGTAGGTGTAGCCGGCCACCATGCTCAGGCCGTGATAGTTGCGTGCATTCAGAGTGACCTGCAGTGCGTCGTAGTTTGATCGGTAGACGTTTCCCATCTGGAAGATATTGCTCAGATAGGGAAATTTCGCGTTGAATGGACGAGCCCGCTCAGGAGCTGCATGCTGGATTGTGAGGGTATTGGTGGCCATGACGAATCATGCGCAGGACATGAGCGATGTTGTGGTCAGCTGGCCTACGGGGGCTTGATTGATATCCCGAATCCCGACCAGGTTCGACCCGTGATTTCCGACATACGACATTTCCAGCGACAGATTCGGGGTGAACGAGTGCTGCATGCCGAGGGTCCAGTGCCAGACATAAGGAGTGGTGAGATTGCGGGCCACGCTCATGATGGGGCATGGGGCTGATTGATGGATAGCAATTGAGCCTGGTCGTGCTGACGTTGGCTCCGAAGATCGGTACACCGCTGTCCCATTGCGGGAGGACGGGAGGAATCGATAGATTGCCGGCCGTGATCGTGCCGCCCGGCAGTGTCGCCTGCGCCATCGATGATGGCTGCTGTGGGAACGTTCCCTAGGCCAAAGGCATTGTTGAAAGCGAGCATCGCTTCCCAGTTGACGGTTTCATACACCAGTCCCGCTCCGCCTCGGATGACCGTCTTTCCTTTGCCGTTCACGTCCCAGGCAAAGCCGAAGCGGGGCGCGAAGTTCTTGTGGTCGGGGTTGTAGGGGCCGCTGACGCCGTTCTGTCCGGACTGAATCAATCCAGTGGTGGAGTTGGGATCAAAATTCCCCAGCAGATTGTGCTGTTCCTTGATCACGGAACTGTACTCGTAGCGCACTCCGAAGTTGACCGTCAGGTCCTTGCTGGCGCGCCAGTCATCCTGCAGGAACAGGCCGTAAGCCCAGTTGTGAATATGCAGAGTGGGGTCGCCAACCTGCACCGATGCTTTGAACGGGTCGCCGGCGAAGAAATCTTCCAAGGCGGTTGAGCCGGCTCCTGATCCGATCGCGACGCCGCCCAGGAACGTGATGCTGCCTCGAGCGTTGCCGAACGCTCCGCCGTTAAAGGCGTTGTGGTGCAGTTCGCCGCCGAATTTCAGAGAATGTTTTCCAGCGGTATAGGAAACGTGGTCGATGAACTGAGTTCTGGCGTCCGGTCCCTGGAACTTCGGCCACTTGAAGGCGCCCAGTCCGGGGACGAATGCTCCAGCGAAGCCGATGCGGGGAAGTCCGCCGGTGAAGGGACCGCTGACGCCGGTGTTGAGGCCGTAGCCGGACGCGGGGATGCCAAGGTCACCGGGAAACGTTGGTTGATACAGGCGGTTGTAACCCACGCGCGCTTCGTTTACCCAGCGGGTGCCGGGCGTCCAGATCCAGTTTCCTCCCACGACCTGCGCGCGGGTGTGAATCTTCGACCGCCAGTTGGATTGCAACTCCGGGAAATCTTCTACCGTTCCGTTGTTGTTTCCGTAGAAATACATGCCGCTGATGCTGTTCTTCTGGTTGATGTTGACATCCACTTTGCCCAGCAGGTTGTTTACCTGCACGTCGTTGGGGAATCCCTGCACAACGTTGGGGCTCTGCGTGTTGTTGATGGGGAATCCGGTGCCGGCACAAGTCACCGTGGATCCTGACACCGTGCAGCCCGAGATCTGCTGGCTGACCGCGCTGATCGGGACGTTGTTGGCCATGAGGTCGGCAATCGCGTTCGGGATGCTGTTGCCGCAGTCGCCCGCGACAGAAATGCAGGTCGGGGTCGGAGGGGTAGGCAGAGATAGCATCGAGGGCGTGGTAACGCTATACGAGTTGCCCACGTTGTAGCGCTGGCCCTCGTAAGCGCCGAAGAAGAACGCTTTGTCTTTGACGATCGCGCCGCCGAAACTGCCGCCGAACTGCTCCAAGGTCCGCGAAGTTTTTGCGGCGGGCGCAGCGTTGAAATAGTTGCGCGCGTCCATGGCGCCGTCGCGGCCGAAGGCAAACGCGGTGCCGTGGAAGGAATTCGTTCCCGCCTTCAATCCCACGTTCATGATCGCGCCCGGCTTCCATCCGTATTCGGCCGGGGGATTTTCCTGGACGTTGAACTCCTGGATCGCATCGATCGGCAGAATGGTTGCGGAGTCTCCGGCGATGCCGGCGCCGTTGATGATGCCTTGTCCGGAAAACGGCTCGCTGTTAAATAAGCCTTCGATGAAGTAGGCGTTATCCTCAGCGCGCAGGCCGTTGGTGCTGGTGGTCGAGAAACCGCCACCCGGATAGCGCATGACTCCGGGCCGCAGTTGCAGCAGGTTCTCATAGTTGCGGCCGTTCAGCGGCAGGTCATTAATTTCTTTGTTACTCAGCGTGCCACCCAGGGTGGCGGACGTCGTATTGATCAGGGGCACTTCCTCGGAGATGGTGACTACCTCGCTCACTTGTCCAGGCTGCAGGACGAAATCGGCGCGCACGTCGGTGGCGACTTCAATCTGTACGTTCGGCCGGTCTACGCTCTTAAAGCCTTTGGCTTCCACATGGATCTTGTAGTTGCCGGGCTGCAGGTTGGGCGCCGTATAGGCTCCGGATTCGTCGGTGGTGATGGTTCGCGTCGTGCCCCGCTGCACATCGGTGATGATCACGGTGGCGCCCGCAACAGCGGCGCCGCTCTGATCGGTCAAGGTGCCCAGCACCCGCCCGCCTGTGGTCTGAGCCACGGCGGAGAGCGAGAACAGGAGCAGCGTGAAGGTGGCGAACAACAACCGGGAAGCTGCAGTCATCCGTCCGTCGTGGGACGCGGCGGCGCTGACAGGGCGCGATAGCATAGGAACCCCTCCGAATATCTGGTCCGACAGCCATACCACCATCGGAGAAACAGTGTCAAGCAAATTCAATTTTTGGATGGGAAACCTCAAGCAGCGTACCTCACCTTCTATGCCGCCGGACAGTCCCCACGAGGGTACCCAGGAGTACCGGAAGCTCATGAACAGAAGGTTTTCTAGAGGCTTGCACAAACGGGCCTGATTGTAGTACGCTCTTCTGGTCATACCACTAGACCTTTATACCAAGATCGTGCCTGCTCTCCAACAAACGCGCAAACCCACCGTGGATATGCGGTATAGTAGCCAGACCATAGCCAGTCTTCCGATTGGCACGGCACCACGTGCGGGGGGCAGGGCAGTGTACAAGCTAGTTCGGACGTCGCGACTCTACGAACAAATCGTTCAGCAAATTGAAGAATCCATCGTCAAGGGCGATCTCAAGGCGGGAGATCAACTGCCCGCGGAGCGCGAACTGGCCCAGCGTTTTGGAGTGAGCCGCACTGCCGTGCGCGAGGCCGTGAAAGCGCTGCGCGAAAAAGGATTGGTCGAAGCCTATTCCGGTCGCGGCACCTTCATCACCGATGGCACCACGCAGGCCGTGCGCCAGTCGCTGGACTTGATGGTAAAGATCGGCCAGCCGGAAGGCTCTACGCATCTGGCGGAAGTGCGCGCCATTCTCGAGCCGGAGATTGCGGCGCTGGCCGCGGCGCGCATCCAGGAACCGGAGCTGTCGACCATGCGGGAAGCGGTTGCCGCCATGGATCGTGCCGGACAGGATCCGGAAACCTATATCGAAGCGGATCTGGATTTTCATCTGGCGCTCGCCGAGGGCGCGGCCAATCCGCTCATTCTCTCGCTGCTCGACTCCATTGTCGGACTTCTGCGCGAGCAGCGCCTGCGCATTTTTAAAGTTCCTGGCGGTCCGGAGCGTGGGCAGATTCATCACAAGCGAATTCTTGATGCGGTTGAGCGGCACGATGCGGACAAGGCTCGCGACACCATGCGCGCGCATTTGTCGCAGGTGCGCGACGACAGTCAATCGCCGGCGGGGAAACGCGTTCCCGGCAAACAGACCGCAAACTAGCAGATTGCTGAAGAGATGAGTGCTTTTGAAAGGGCGCGACTTCAAGCCGTGCCGTAAGCGAAAAAAATGAATAGCGGCTTTAGCCGCGAAGGACAAGGATGGCGAAAGTAGGATTTATCGGGCTTGGCGTGATGGGCAGCCAGATGGTGAACCGTCTGCTGAGCAAGGGTCACACGGTGACCGGATACAACCGGACGCGGACCAAGGCGCAGTGGCTGGTGGAGAAAGGAATGCAGTGGGCTGATTCTCCGCGCGCCGTGGCGAGTGCGTCGGACTACATCTTCGCGATGGTGACTAACGCCGCCGCGATCCAGTCCATCAGTGAAGGTCCGGACGGACTGCTGGCCGGCCTGAGTGCTGGCAAGACTTTCATCGACATGAGCACGGTGAGTCCGACGGTGAGCCGCGCATTGGCCGCGAAAGTGCGCGCTCTCGGCGCCGACATGGTGGATTCGCCGGTCTCGGGCAGCGTCATTACTCTGACTGAAGGCAAGTTGTCGGTGATGGTTGGCGGGCGCAAGGAAACGTTCGACAAGATCAAGCCGCTGCTGCTCGACATTGGCCCCAAGGTCAGTCATGTGGGCGACAACGGCCTGGCGCTCTCCATGAAGATCGCCATCAACCTGAGTCTCGCGGTGCAGATGCTGGCATTTTCTGAAGGCGTGCTGCTGGCGGAAAAGAGCGGGATCGCCCGCGAGGTCGCCGTCGACGTGCTGGTCAACAGCGCCGTCGCATCGCCGATGATCAAGTACCGCGGGCCGTTCGTCCTGCAACAGCCGGAAGAGGCCTGGTTCGACGTGAACATGATGCAGAAGGATATGGTGCTGGCGATGGACCTGGGCCGGCAACTCGACGTTCCGCTTCCGACGACAGCCGCGAGCAACGAATTTCTTACAGCCGCGCGCGGCATGGGCTGGACGAAGTACGATTTCGCCTGCATGTTCGATGTGCTCGCCGCCATGTCGGGCGTGACAACGCCGGTGACCGCAGGAGGACCGAAGAAGTGAGCACAGCTACCTCCAAGCCGGAAGCCGGACGAGCAAGTCCAAACCGAGAAAGACCGCTGGCTGCGCGCATACCGCCAGATGGTGCGGATCCGCCTGTTCGAAGAGCAGGTGAATGAGCTCTACACGCGCGCGCTCATGCCGGGGCTGGCGCATCTTTACAGCGGCGAAGAGGCCGTCGCGGTGGGCATCTGCGAAGCGCTCAACATCGATGACTACATCACCAGCACGCACCGCGGCCACGGACACTGCCTGGCTAAGGGCGCGTCGCCCGACCGCATGTTCGCCGAATTGCTGGGCAAAGAGGCTGGCTACTGCCGGGGCAAAGGCGGATCGATGCACATTGCCGATCCCGCGACCGGCAACCTGGGCGCGAATGCGATCGTCGGCGGCAGTGTGGGTATCGCCACTGGCGCGGCATTTGCCTCAAAGCGTTTGGGTAACGGCCGCGTGGCCATCTGCTTCTTCGGCGAAGGCGCGCTCGGTCAGGGATCGCTGTACGAAGTGATGAACCTGGCGCAGCTCTGGAAGCTTCCCGTGATCTACGTCTGCGAAAACAATCTCTACAACGAGTACACGCACTTCTCGGAGACGACGGCGGGAACCATTCTCGGACGCGCCGGGGCTTTCGGTTTGGAAGCCGCGTTGGTGGACGGGCAGGACGTGCGCGCGGTGAATGAAGTTGCGACGCGTCTCGTGAAGCGCGCGCGAGCCGGCGGAGGCCCCGGCTTCTTGCAGGCCGATACTTACCGTTACAGCGGGCATCACGTCGGCGACATCAATCGTGAGTACTACCGCTCGAAACAGGAAGAGCAGCATTGGAAGACGGAACGCGACCCGATCAAGCTGCATGCGAATTGGCTGGTGGCGCAAGGGCATGCCGACGCCGCAGCGCTCGAACAGATCGCCGTCGAAGGACGTACTGAGATGGAAGCCGCGGTGAAATTTGCGATTGCGGCTCCGTATCCTAGCGTCGATCAAGTGGAACAGGACGTCTACGCCTGAACATTCTTATGCCGGAACGTGAACTCACATTTGCGCAGGCAGTGCGGGAAGCGCTCGCGGAAGAAATGCGCCGCGACTCGCGCGTGTGCATTTTCGGCGAAGACGTGGCCGAAGCCGGGACGCCCTTCAAAGTGCTCTCCGGACTCGTGGAAGAATTCGGTGCAGAGCGCGTCGTCGATACACCGATCTCCGAAGCCGGGTTTACTGGCGTCGGCGTGGGCGCGGCCATGACGGGCCTGCGTCCCGTGGTCGACATCATGTTCGGCGATTTCCTCACGCTGACCATGGATCAGATGGTGAACCAGGCCGCCAAAGCGCACTACATGTCAGGCGGGCACTGGCGCGTCCCCATGGTGATGCGCACCACGTTGGGCGCGACCCGGCGCTCGGCAGCGCAGCATTCGCAGTCGCTGCACGCATGGTTCAGCCACGTGCCTGGGCTGAAAGTTGTCCTGCCTTCGACACCGTATGACGCGAAGGGCTTGTTGAAGACTGCGATCCGCGACGAGAACCCCGTCGTATTTTTCGAAGACAAGATGATGTACAAGCTGAAAGGCCCCGTTCCTGCGGAGGACTACACGATTCCTCTGGGCGTGGCTGACGTGAAGCGCAAAGGGGACGACATCACTCTGGTGGCCACGAGCAGCATGGTGCAGGTCGCGCTGGGTGCCGCGAGCATCCTGGAAAAGGAAGGCATCAGCGCGGAGGTCGTCGATCCGCGCACCACCTGGCCGCTCGACGAAAAGACTATTATCGAGTCGGCGAAGAAGACGTCGCGCGTGATCGTGCTCGACGAGGGCTACGGACGCTATGGAGTGACGGCGGAACTCGCTGCAGTGATTGCCGAAGGGGCGTTCTACGATCTCGACGCCCCAGTGAAACGCATGGGTGCAATGCACGTGCCCATTCCGTTCTCGCCGCCGCTGGAAGATGTGACGGTGCCGACGGAAGAAACAGTTTCAGAAGCAGCGCGGAAAATGTGTCATAAGACGTAGCGCCGGCGTCCCGCCGGCCGTCCCGAGGGCGTCTCGCCCTCGTTTCAAGCTAGCAGCTATGAGCTAGCAGCTAGGAGCTGATTTATGGGACTCAAAACTCACGGAACGATGGCGGTGGACTGGGAGAACCGGATCGACTTCGATCGTCTCCGCCGCGAACGCCTGCAAAAGGCGAAAGATCTGCTCAAGAAGTCTTCCATGGGATCGTTGCTCTGCTTCGACATGAACAACGTCCGCTACCTGACCGCGACGCACATCGGCACCTGGGCGCAGGACAAGGCCAACCGCTTCACGCTGCTGCCGCAAAACGACGAGCCAATTCTGTGGGATTTCGGATCGGCCGCCAAGCATCATGCGCTGAATTGCCCCTGGCTCGGGCCGGAGCGCTCGCGTCCCGGTATTTCGATGCTGCGCGGCGCGATGACGCCCGAGATGGGGCGCGCCGAAGACGTCGCCAAGAAAATCCGTCTCGAACTCGAAATGCGCGGCCTGCACAAAGAGCCGGTCGGAATCGACATTATCGAACTGCCCGTGCTGTTTGCCCTGCAGCGCGAAGGAATCGAAGTGGTTGACGGCCAGCAACTCATGTCCGAAGCCCGCGTCATCAAGACGCAGGACGAAATCGCTCTGCTCAACACTTCGGCCATGATGGTCGACGCGGCCTACGACGAACTTTATCGCGCCATGAAGCCGGGCTTGCGCGAAAACGAAGCCGTTGGACTCGTCAGCAAGGTTCTCTATGATCTGGGTTCGGAGTACGTCGAAGCGGTGAACGCAATTTCCGGCGAGCGCTGCAACCCGCATCCGCATGTGTTCTCCGATCGCGTGCTGCGTCCGGGCGATCCCGTGTATTACGACATTCTGCATTCCTACATGGGATACCGCACCTGCTATTACCGCTGTTTCACGATAGGCTATGCATCGCACGCCATGGTCGACGCCTACAAGCGCTGCCGCGATTATCTCGACGCCGCGATCGAACTGGTTCGCCCCGGTCGCACCACCGCTGAGATTGCAGCAGTGTGGCCAAAAGCCACCGATTTCGGTTTCCCCAACGAAGAAGCCGCGTTCGCGTTGCAGTACGGCCACGGCATCGGACTCGCGATCTGGGAGAAGCCGGTGATCAGCCGGCTGGTGTCGTTCGAGCATCCCGTGGAGATCAAGCCGGGCATGGTGTTCGCTCTCGAAACCTTCTGGCCTTCGACGGACGGCTGGAGCGCCGCGCGCATTGAAGAAGAGATCGTGGTTACTCCGACGGGGCACGAAGTCATCACGCGCTTCCCGGCGGAACAGCTTCTGGTTGCGGGCGCTCACTACTACACCGTGAACGGGCCGCTGCCGACTACAAGAGAATCCGAATCTGCGCCCAGCGAACACGTGCTCGAGATGATCGAGACGAGTGCCAAAACTGAGCGGGTAGGAGTTTAGTAACTGAAGGCCATAGTTTCAAAAGACGACGGCCCTCCCCAATAAAACTATGGCCTTCAGCGTGGTTATGCCCGCTCTCGAGATGGCGCAGGAAACCGGCAAGCTCATTGCCTGGCGGAAGAAGGAAGGGGACCGCGTCACCAAGGGTGAGCCACTCCTCGAAATTGAAACTGACAAAGCGGTCGTAGAGGTGGAAGCGCCTGCTGACGGCATCCTCGCGGGAATCAAGGCGTCGGAAGGATCCGACATTCCGGTCGGCCAAACGATTGCCTGGATCGTCGCGCCTGGCGAAGAGCCACCCGTCGAGAGCGAATCTACGGCCCCCGCCGCACGCGCCGGGTCACACGCGAAACATGAGTCATCCCAGGTGGCGGTAACGGCGGCCAGTTCGGCGCAAGCGTCCCCTCCCAGCGCGAAGATTTCTCCCAAGGCCCGCCGCCTCGCCAAGGAATTAGGTGTGGACCTCGCGACGGTGCGCGCCTCCGGCCCCGCTGGAGAGATTCTTGCATCCGATGTTCAGGCGGCAGCCGCAGCGCCCTCCGCATCAGGAGCGCCAGAGAAGAAATCCGGAACGATCGAAGTGCCCAGTTCGCTCGGCCGCATCATGGCCGAGCGTACCACGCAGAGTTGGACCACCGTTCCTCACTTCTTCGTGACCCGCGAGATCGAAGCGACCGCGCTCAACGAATATCGTGAACGCGTTGTCGCTGATATCGAGCGTACGCATCAGGTCCGCATCACTCATACCGACCTGCTGGTGGCGCTGACGGCCCGCGTGCTGCTTACACACTCTCGCCTCAATGCAAGCTGGTCGACCGACGGAATCCTCCTGCACGATCACGTGAACATGGGGATCGCGATCGCAGTCAATGATGGAGTGGTTGCCGCAGTGGTTCACAACGCGCATACCGCGACTCTGGCAGAAATCGCAATCCAGCGGCGCGACGTTGCTGAGCGCGCGCGGGCAGGGAAGTTACGGCCCGCAGACATTGCCGATGCCACGTTTACCGTCAGCAATCTCGGCATGTATCAGGTCGATCAATTTTGCGCGATCATCACGCCGCCACAGGCTGCGATTCTCGCGGTTGGCAGCATTGCCGACCGGGTCGTCGTCGTGCAGGGCCAGCCGGCAGTTCGATCGATGATGGCACTTACCATCTCGTGCGATCACCGTGTTGCCGATGGCGCCCGGGCAGCCCGTTTTCTGGCCGACCTCGCGGAGGCGACGCGAGAGCCCGCGAAAATCCTGCAGTCGATATCCGTTTAAAACTTCGCCTAATCGTCCGCTGGATGGCGAAGCAATTCCCCCGAATCCACTGCTTTCCTGGTCCCATGCGACTTGCCGCGTCGTTGAGCCCGAACGCTGCGCCACAGCACCTTCAAGAACGTCTGCACCACAGGCGAGGGATCCCGTTCGCGATAAGCCGCCAACAGTTCGGTGCGGACCCGCACTCCCGCCAGCGAGCGGAAGACGACGTCCTTGCGCTGTAGATTCCCAATGCACTTCGGCACGATCGACAATCCGATGCCCGCGGCAACCAGGCTGAGCGTCGTCTGAATCTCCACCGTACGCTGGACGACCACCGGACGAAACCCGGCTCGCTCACAAAGTCCGATGACGTATTCCGTCCAACTTGGGCGAGGATGATCGGGGTAGAGAACAAAGGGTTCCCCGCTCAGAGCAGACAGCGGGACGGCCGGCAGATGCGCCAGGCGATGCGAACTGGGTAGAGCAACATACAACGGTTCGCGCGCAATCGTGCGAAATACTAATCCCGCAGTCTTGGCGGGAAGTCGAAGCAGGCCAATATCAATTCGCTTCTCGATGAGCGCTTCAATCTGGGCATGGACGGTCATTTCCGAAAGCGTTAGATCCACATGCGGGGCGGCGTGCAAAAATTCGCGCAGGACTCCGGGTAGCACGTCGTAGGTGGCCGATCCCACGAACCCGAGATTGAGGGTGCCGCTGATTCCGCCCCCGGCGCGCTGGGCTGCCAGGACAGCCTCATCGGCGCGCGCCAGAATCTGACGCGCGCGCTCCAGAAAGACCTGTCCGGCCGGAGTGATCTGCACCCGCCGCCGGTTGCGGAACAGCAGTTGCACCAGCAGATCTTTCTCCAGCGCCTGAATCTGGCGGCTGAGAGCAGGCTGGGCGATGCGCAGTCGCAGGGCCGCGTGCCCGAAATGCAATTCCTCGGCGACGGCCACAAAGTAGCGCAACTGGCGCAGATCCATGGCAATGATTCTAATGCCGAATTGTTATTACTGGAACCGTCCAATGTATTGGACGTATCAGCCGAAACAGGGGCATAGTAGAAGCCTGTATTTTTTATACGACTTCCTGGAATTGGCGGAATCTAAACGACGCGTGGCAGGTACGTTTCCAACCCTGCCAGCGGTTTCAGTCAGGTCAACGATCAGGTTATGTGGTTAGTGCGACTGGCGCTGCGGCGCCCTTACACCATTGCCGTCTCTTGCCTGCTGATCATGATCCTCGGCGTGCTGTCGCTGACGCGCATGACGGTGGACATCTTCCCGGTCATCGACATTCCGGTGGTCGCGGTGGTGTGGACCTATCCCGGACTTTCGGCGCAAGACATGGAACGCCGTGTGGTTCTGATCAGCGAACGGGCTTACTCCACCACGGTGAACGGAATTTCGCGCATCGAATCGCAATCGATCCCAGGAGTTGGACTCCTGCGCGTCTACTTCCAGCCGGGGACGGACATTGGTGCCGCCATCGCGCAAATATCTTCCGTGTCGAGCACGATTCTGCGCATCGCGCCTCCGGGGATCACACCGCCTAACGTCATCCAGTTCAATGCCACGAATGTCCCCGTGGCGCAGTTGACGATTTCAAGTAAGACCCTCCCGGAGCAGCAACTCTACGATTACAGTTTGAACTTTATCCGCGTGCGGCTGTTCACGATTCCTGGGCTTTCCACGCCCGCACCGTTTGGCGGGAAGGAACGCCAGGTCATCGTCGATATCAACCCGCAGGCTCTGGCCGCAAAGGGCTTGTCAGCCGGAGATGTCGTCAGTGCGCTGCAGACTTCGAACGTGATTCTGCCCGCCGGCGACGCCCGAATCGGCAACACTGACTACACGGTGCAACTCAACTCCAGCCCCGACACGGTGTCGCAGTTCAGTCGCATTCCAATCAAAGTCGTGGGCTCGGCAACGGTCCTGCTCGGTGACGTGGCCAAAGTCGCCGATAGCTACGCCGAGCAGCGCGGCATCGTGCACGTCAACGGGAAGCGAGCGACCTATCTCGCCATCCTCAAGCACTCCGACGCATCGACGCTGGCCGTGGTGGAAGCGACGCGCGACACGCTCCCGATCATCAAGGCTTCCGCGCCGCAGGGCATGGAGCTGAAAATCGACTTCGATCAATCGCTGTTCGTCCGCGCCGCGATCATGGGAGTGGTGCGCGAAGCCGTGCTTTCTTCGATCCTGGTCTCGCTGATGATTCTGGCGTTTCTCGGAAGCTGGCGCAGTGTCATCGTGGTATGCACGTCAATCCCGCTCGCCATCTTTACCGCCATCATTGGCTTGAACCTGAGCGGCGACACCATCAACATCATGACCCTTGGCGGTCTGGCGCTCGCCATCGGCATGCTGGTCGATGACGCGACCGTGGAAATCGAGAACATCAACCGCAACTTCGACATGGACAAGCCGATCACGGTGGCGATTCTTGACGGCGCCAGTCAGATTGCCGTGCCGGCGATTGTTGCGACGCTGGCGATTTGTATCGTCTTCTTCCCGGTCGTCCTGCTCTCCGGTGCAGCGAAGTATCTTTTCACGCCAATGGCGCTGGCGGTAGTGCTGGCAATGTTGGCTTCTTATATCTTGTCGCGGACCCTGGTGCCGACGCTGTCGCGAATTCTTTTCGAAGGCCACCGCGAGGCGGATGAAGCCAAGGAAGCAAATCCCGGACTCCTCGGGCGCCTGAACCGCAAGCGCGAGCACGCCTTCGAGCGTCTGCGCTCCGGCTACGGGGGCGTGCTGGATCTAGTGCTGCATCACCGTGTCTTCACGCTGTGTATGTTCGGGCTGATGTTCGCGGTCACAGCGGTGTTGCCCTTCATCATCGGCACGGACTTCTTCCCTGCCGTTGATGCGGGATTGATGAAGCTCCACGTCCGTGCGCCCGTTGGCACGCGCCTCGAAGATACCGAACAGTTGCTCATGCGGGTCGAAGGCCGGATTCGCGAAATCATTCCACCCGGCGAAATCGATACGATCAACGATATGGAAGGTCTGCCGACTTCTTTCAATCTCGCCTTCGTGCCTACCGACAATGTGGGCGACATGGACGCCGAGGTCCTGATCGCCCTGAAGCCTTTGCACCATCCCACCGAAGGCTACATGGAGAAGATCCGCCAGCAACTGCCGCATGAGTTTCCCGGGACGAGTTTCTATTTTCAATCGGCCGACATCGTAAGCCAGGTGCTCAATTTCGGCGTGCCTTCGCCGATCGACGTTCAGGTCGAAGGGCCGAATCTCGACCAGTCGTATCAGATCGCGCGCCGGCTGAAAGATGAAATCGCCACCGTCCCCGGAGCGGCCGACGTACATGTCAAGCAAGCGATCCGGTATCCCGCGTTGCACATCAATGTAGACCGCGAGAAGGCGGCGCAGCTGGGCCTGACCGAGCAGAGCGTGGCCAACAGTATGCTGATTTCGCTGTCGTCAAGCGCGCTCATTGCCCCATCCTATTTTCTGAATCCGGCGAACAACGTCAACTACATCGTTGCCGTGCGCATTCCACCGGAGCGATTTGATTCGGTCGACGCGCTGATGAACACTCCGCTGAGCCTGCCGGGGGCGGCCACTCCGCTGCAAGCGGCGAGCACACCTCAGACGCAGCCGGTCCCGCAGCCGCAGTATGAGACCCTGGCCAATGTTTCCCATGTCATTCCCGACTCTGTGCCCGCGGAAGTCAGTCACTACACGGTGCAGCGCGTCATCGACATCAACGCAAATCTGCAGGGACGCGATCTGGGCTCGGTCGTGGCGGGCATTGAGAAAAAAATCGAGAAAATAGGAAAGCTCCCCCAGGGCATGCGCATCAGCATTCACGGGCAGTACGAGGTCATGAATTCCTCGTTCCGCAGTTTGCTGATGGGATTGATTCTCGCCATCGTGCTGGTGTATTTGCTCATCGTCGTGTTGTTTCAGTCCTGGATCGATCCTTTCATTATCATGATTGCAGTGCCGGGAGCGCTGGTTGGTATTCTGTGGATGCTGGCGATTACCGGCTCGACCATCAACGTCGAATCGCTGATGGGCTCGATCATGGCGGTCGGCATCGCGACCTCCAACTCGATCCTGCTGGTAAGCTACGCTAATGACGCGCGGGTTGAACGCGGCATGTCGCCTCTGGAAGCGGCACTGGAAGCCGGAAAGACCCGCCTGCGGCCGGTGCTGATGACGGCGCTCGCCATGATCATCGGAATGGTGCCCATGGCGCTGGCCATGGGCGAGGGCGGTGAGCAGAATGCTCCGCTGGGCCGCGCCGTAATTGGAGGATTGGTGGTGGCGACTGTGGTCACTCTGTTTGTTGTTCCGGTGGTCTATACGCTGTTGCGAAAGGATTTCCCCACGCGTCATTTGCTCGACGTTAAGTTTATTGCCGAAGCCCGCGGCGAAGAGTTCCACCCGGAGGGACATTGATGTCTGAATCGCACGGCCAGCGCCGCGGCTCTGCCTGGCTTTATCTCGCCGGCATACTCGCCGTTCTGGTGGCGGGAGTGATGGCTTTCCTGCTGTTTACGCGCCAGCGCAGTTACGTAGAGGCCGCGGCGGAGCAACTCACTGCAGAAGGACAGAAGGGGCCCACGGTCGAAATTGCGACCGCCCACAAAGTCGCCGGTTCCAACACCGTGCGCCTGATCGGCGAGGCGCATGCCTACCAGTCGGCCATCTTGTACGCGAAGGTCAGTGGTTACATGCGCAGCATCAGCGTGGATAAGGGCGATTTCGTCCGCGCGAACCAGGTCATCGCGGTCATCGAATCGCCGGAAACCGACAAGCAGTATCAAGCGGCAGTCGCCGATGCGCACAATAAAGAACTCATCGCCAACCGCGCCGCAACGCTCGTCAAGAAAGAAATGATTTCGCAGCAGGATGCGGACCAGGCTGCGGCCGACGCGGCGGTCTCCAAGGCGAACCTGGAGCAAATCGGTACCTTGAAGTCATATGAGGAGTTGCGCGCTCCATTTAGCGGGACCGTGACCGCGCGCTATTCCGATCCCGGAGCGCTGATCCAGAATGCCGCCACGTCGCAGACCAGCGCGCTGCCCCTGGTCGAAATCTCCGAGACTTCGCGGCTCCGCATCTACGTGTATGTCGACCAGGCGCACGCTGCCTTCGTGCGCAACGGAGATGCCGTCACCATTCTCGATCAGGCCAACCCGAGTCTGAAAGTCGTGGCGCGTGTCACTCGCACCAGCGGGGCGATTGATCCCAAGACGCGCACGCTGCTGGTCGAAATCGACGTGGACAATCCTCACAACCGCATTCTCGCTGGCAGCTTCGTGCAGGTCGAATTGAAGGTGCAGGCGCCGCGCTATGTCGAGGTGCCATCCGATGCGCTCATCATTCGCGGGACGCAGACATTCGTGGCCGTCGTCACCGCCGACAACACCATCAAGTTCACGCAGGTTGCGGTTGCGGAACAAACCGGCGAAACCGCGCGCCTGTTCAGCGGGTTGGACGAGGGTGAGCGCGTTGCCCGCAGCGTCGGCGAACGAGTTCCGGAAGGCGGCAAAGTGCAACCGGTCGCGCGGCCCGGCAGTTGAGGCGTTTTCTGCGTTAATTCAGTACGTCAATTCCTCATGGGACAGAAGAAGCATAATGATTGGGCAAGAATTGTCGCACTAGCCGCGCTGAGTCTGGCGACGGCGAGTCGCCCTGCATCGGCCCAGGATAAGCCGCTTACGCTCGCCGATTGCTATCGTCTTGCCGAGCAGAATCAGCCGGATCTCGCCACTGCAGAAGCGGAAGTCCATGTAGCCGAGGCCCATCTCAAGGAACGCCGTTCGCCGTACTTTCCGCATCTCAGCTTTGGCGCTACTCACAACCAGCAGACTTATAACTACGCTCCTGGCCCAGGCGTTTCTCCCACGGTGGCCTCCGCGTTGTTCAACGGCGAGAGATGGTCGAATTCTCCTTATTACTACACCGGGCTGAACTTCAGCCAGAACATCTATGACTTCGGCCTGACCCGCGGCTCGGTCGAGCGTGGCAACGCAGAACTTGCGCAGGCGCAGCAGAATCGCGACCGCGTCCACCAGGAAACTCTGCTCAATGTGCGCAACGGATATTTCAGCGTGCTGGCGGCGCAGCAGTTAGTCCAGGTACGGCAGACGACGGTTCAGGACCAGAGCAAGCACCTCGATCAGATCAACGCCTTCTTTTCGGTGGGGCGCGTGCCCAAGATCGACGTGACGCGGCAGCAGGTGCAACTGGCGAACGCGGAACTCGATCTGGTACAGGCGCGCTCGGATCTCACCGTGGCTCAGGCAGCATTAGCCACAGCCATGGGCCTGCCGGTGAAAAGTACGTACACATTGGTCGATGTACTCAGCGCGGCCCAGGCGCTCGACGTGGTCGATGGCTATCTTACCGAGGCACGGACACTCCGACCCGATCTCCAAGCGCTGCGCCAGGCCATCAACGCGGCGGAAGGAGACATCGTGGCCGCGCGTTCGAACTTCAAGCCTCGACTCAATTTCTCGAGTTTCGCTGATTTTCAAAACCTGAAATTCCCCCTGATCTGGAATGTGGGACTCGGCGAGAGCCTGTTGCAACCTCTTCTCTCCGGCGGCTACAACCGCGCCTATCTCAACGAAACGGAGCAAGCCAAGAGCGCCGCAGAGTCGACGCTGACGTCTGCCACGCTGCAGGTCGATCGCGAAGTCTACACCGACTATGCCAACACGACGGTCGCTCAACAGCAAATTGAATTGGCGACGATAGCTGATCAGGAAGCGCGGGAGAATCTGGCGTTTGCCGAGGGCCGCTACTCGGCCGGAGTGGGAAACATTATTGAACTGACCGATGCGGAATTATTGGCTGCTACAGCGGGAGCCCAGATCGTCACGGCGCGCTACAACTACCAACTCGCCTACGGCCGCCTGGAAGTCGCCGCGGGAAAAGATCCCAGCGAGTAGGGGCTGTCGTTATCCGAGAGTTCGTCACTCGAGAGTTTCGACCAGGCCTGAATACTCGTGATCACTCCACCAGATCGCGGGCTCGTCGGGCGATACCTTCTTCTGGTACTTGAATCCCAGCCGCTGCAATTCCCGAAGAATCGCATCCATGGCTGGCCCTACCGACTGACGAACCGCGGCGCTCAACGGGTGTCCCGGTTCATAGCGTTTGCCCGCGATTCCCACCAGGAGCACGTGCTGGGGTATGGCGCCTAGCATCTCTGCCGTCATCAGGCATTCTGCCAGCGCCGGGAGAGTGTGGATCGAGCCGCTCGGCCGGCGTGTCTCGCAGGATGTCTTCTTTTGCATAAAGCGCGAGCGTGCCCGCAGGGTCGCCGCCCGCGACTTCATCCACCAGGATGAGCGCTTTCAGGCCGACGATCTGATGAGTCAGGTCCAGCGCCGAAGTGCCGAGATCGATGATCGCTGCTTGGCGGCATCGGGAACGTTCTGTTTCGGCGATGACAGCGTCGGTCCGTACACGGTGCGGATTTTGGAGTCGATGGATGACTTCGAAGAGGGAAGGAATTGCAGCAGTTCTCGCGAGAGAGGTGGGCGTTCTCCCGAAGCAGGTGTTTCAAGATTGGTCAGCTTCCTGCTGAGAAACGCGCCATGAATTGTGGACACAGCCCCACACATCCGAGCAGCGATTTCGAGGCAACCAGATTCTACCCCTTGTGGGCTTTGCGGATGGTTGACCGCTCGGCAAATGTGATCGTGATGGTCTTCTTGTCTCTGCTGAGTTTAGGGGGCAGACCGCGTACGAGGTGGATGACCACGGTTCTACCGCCATTGGTAAATTTCATGTTCATCCGATTAGGACCGGGCTCGGGTGTCATACGAAACCTCTCCGAAGGATAAGATTTGAAAAACTAAAAGAAGCACAATCGAAAAGGCGCTCTCTTTCGAGTGCCCATGGAGCCAAGCCATGCGCCATCTGCAGCGTGGGCAAGACCTCATTCCAACTATAGGCCGTTTTTGGAAGGCGATCTGTTCACTTTTGATCAGTCTTGCGGAGTGCAACCAAGGGATGATAAAAGGAGACCCTAAGACCGATGAACCCTCTGCGTTGGATCTTCCATTTCGCGTTCGGCTGTCGCCACCGTCACCTGAGCCGTGTGTTCACCATCAAAGGCCGGACGTACAAGGTTTGTTTCGATTGCGGCGAAGAGTTTGATTTGCCGGATGCGCATGTAGCGAATGCGGCCTAGCCCAATCCCCCTCAAACCTCTCGGAATGGATTGGCGGCGGCTCCTTGGAACTCACTCCCGTGCTATTCCTGAACGTCGTCCAGCAGCGACCGGAGCTTGCCAGAGCGCGAGGGATGGCGCAGCTTGCGCAGGGCTTTCGCCTCGATCTGGCGAATGCGCTCGCGCGTAACGTCGAACGATTGCCCGACTTCCTCCAGCGTGTGCTCGGAGCCATCGTCCATCCCGAAGCGCATGCGAATAATCTTCTCTTCCCGCGGGCTGAGGGTTCGCAGCACGTGCGCGGTGCGTTCTTTCAGATTTACGTTCAGCACCGCCTCGGCGGGAGACATCTTCGTGCGATCCTCGATCAGATCGCCGAGGTGTGAATCTCCCTCTTCGCCGATTGGGGTCTCCAGAGAAATCGGTACGCGCATGATCTTCTTCACCTTGCGCACCATCGCCTCGGGGATATCCATCTGCTTGGCAATCTCCGCCGTGGTCGGTTCGTGCCCGGATGCCTGCACCAGTTGCCGCGAAGTCCGAATCAACTTGTTCACGACTTCGATCATGTGTACGGGCAGGCGGATCGTGCGTGCCTGGTCGGCAATCGCCCGGCTGATCGCCTGGCGAATCCACCAGGTCGCATACGTGGAAAACTTATAGCCGCGCCGGTATTCGAATTTATCGACCGCCTTCATCAGGCCGACATTGCCTTCCTGGATCAGGTCCAGAAACTGCAGCCCGCGATTCCCGTACTTCTTGGCGATCGACACCACCAGTCGCAGGTTGGCTTCTATGAGTTCACGCTTGGCTTGCTCGGCGTTCATGTCGCCCTGGATCATTTTGCGCTGCGTACGCTGCAGGTCCGGAAACGTCATTCCGGCCTCGTCCTCGAGCCGCTTGATCTCGATGCGATGCTGCCGCTGGGCGGCGCGGTAGTTCTTCTTCAGTTCTTCACTGCGCGTGCCCGAAATTTTTGCTTCCAGGCTCACCAGTTCGCGATCGAGCACACGCATGAGTTCGATGGTCTTATTCACCCGCTCGATCAGGCGCTTGCGCTCCGCGTGGTTCAACCCCAGATTCCGGATGATCAGCGAAATCCGCACCATTTCGCGGCCCAACTGCCCACGGCACTTGCGGTATTCGCGCGGCTTCTTTTTCGCCGGGATCGTCGCCAGCTTCTCGGCCAGCCGGTTGGCGCTCTTGTAATGCTTGTTCAGCTTGTCAATGCGGCCGGTAATGTCGTCGACGCGATTCTGCAGAACCTCATCGGTAATCTCTTCCTCGTCGAAGACCACCATTTCCTTGATCGAGCGCAGTCCACCCTTCAGATCTTCGCCCAGCGCCAGCACCTGTTGGATGACGATAGGCGAGCGCGAAAGAGCTTTCAGCGCAGTCAGCTGTCCGCGCTCGATGCGCTTGGCAATCTCCACTTCCTCTTCGCGAGTGAGCAGTGGCGATGCGCCCATTTCACGCAGGTAAACCCGCACCGGGTCGCTGGCCGAATCCGGCGCGCCCGGAGTCAAGTCGAGTTCGACTTCCTCGGTATCCTGCGCCAGTTTGTGTTCCAGCGCAGAGAACGGCGAATTCGGCTCGCCTTCCACTACGTCCAGGCCGCGCGTTCCAATGGAACCCAGCAAATCGTCCACGTCCTGCGCGGAAGTCGCATCGTGCGGCAACAAATCGGCTACCTCTTCATCGACGACTTCTGTTTTTCGGTTCATCAGCATCGGTCGGTTCTTCGTCCCATCCATCGCCAAGGGGAATGCCTCTTCGCTGCGTCTGTATGGGCTACCCCTCTATGGAGAGAAGGGAACTTGGCTAAATCTACCGTGGCAAGTTCAATAGAAAGCGCGGAAATTAAGCCCTTCCTTGATGCTAGCACAGCTGTGGCTGCAATCCTATTCTCGAAAAACTCACGCTCTTTCGTGGGAAATCCAGGGTTGGTTGGGGCAGAGGAGTGCAACTGGTCGGGGCGCGCGGATTTGAACCGCGGACCCCCTGCGCCCAAGGCAGGTGCGCTACCAGGCTGCGCTACGCCCCGACCCCTCAATTATAAATGAGATCACGGTCCATACCCTTCACCTCCGACCTTACCGGAATCGTCCTGATTCGCCGCGGTTGGGCACGTTGCGCGACTTGCCTCGATTAAGGCATGCCTGGGCCGCGACAGCGTATAATTTTCGTCCAGTATGCAGAAGCCGCGTTACGCGCTGGTGGCGTATCTCAAAAACCCCGCAGGAGAGTTCGTGGAGAACCTCCGGCGCGAGCTGCACCCCGACCTTCCCCACCTGGCGGCGCACTTGACCATCCTGCCCCCTCGTCCTCTGCACGCTTCCGAAGACTCGGCTCTCACGGTCCTGGAACGAATTTGCGGCAACGAGGAGCCCTTCGAAGTGACCCTGGGCGATGTCGAGACCTTCATCCCAGTTACTCCGACGGTTTACATCCGTGTAGGCGCTGCCGCCGCCCGCATGAGCGAGTTGCATAGCAAGCTGAATACCGAAGCTCTGGCCTTCAAGGAAGAGTGGCCCTACATCCCGCACCTCACGATCGTCAAGATGAGCGGCGAACAGCCTGCCCGAACGGCCTTTCAGATGGCCAGCGAGCGCTGGTCTCAATATTCGGGAAGCCGTCGTATCTTACTGGAAAGGCTGACCTTTGTGCGTGAGGACATCCGCGAGAGCGCTCTCAACTGCTGGGTCGACCTGGCCCCCGTAGTCCTCGGTCGCACTCTGGTTTCGCGATAGCCGCTCGTAATCCCTACCCTGTTACCGGATCTAGTTACTCCCGTCGCGCCCGCATGGCCCTAGGTACATCTCCCTCCCGTGCGTTGAAAACCCGCGCCCATGGCTGTAGATAAAGAGTAGGGCAAGTATCCGGCAATCTCGATCAAAAGGCCACTTCTGACGCGGGTTTCCGGTTTGAAACGGGGAGAGCACATGCAGATCGGAGTTTACGGTTCGGGGTACCTGGGAACGGTGATTTCGGCCTGCCTCGCAGATTTTGGCACCCCCGTTTCTTGCTGTCATCCTGACCGCTCCCGCATGGTCGAGATGGCCCAGGGCAACATTCCCTTCTTCGAAAAAAATCTGAAAGAGATCATCCGCCGTAACGTGCGTGCCGGCCGGCTGGCCTACTCCACCGACATTGAATCCTTTGCCCGCAAGACTCAAGTCATTTTCCTGGCCGAAGACAAAGCCGAGGGCCTCGTCGACATCGCCATGCGCATCGCGAGACTCGCTGCCAAGCCTCCGATTCTAATCATTGTGACTCCGGCTCCCGTGGGCACCGCCAACGCTCTGGAAAAGAGCATCAAAGACGCCGGCCTGCAGGCTACCATCGTGTCGCAGCCGATGTTCTTCACCGATGGCTGCGCCGTCGAAGACTTCAACTGGCCCGACCGCCTGATCCTGGGGTCGACTTCCAGCGAAGCCGTCCAGATGCTGAAGCAGATTTTTCATCCCCTGGTCATGCGCGGCGTCCCGGTGATTGTGACCAACCAGTCGACCGCGGAACTCGTTCGCGAAGCCGCCACCGCCTTCGTGGCGACGAAAATTTCCTTCATCAACGAAGTCGCCGCGCTCTGCGAACGCGTAAATGCGGACGCCGTGAATCTCGCTCTGGCCCTCGGTCTGGACAAGAAAATCGCTCCCCGCTGCCTGCAGCCCGGAGCGGGCATGGGCGGTGTTTTCGCCGAGTCCGACATGGACTCTCTCGCCGAACTGGCGCAGGCGCATGGTGTGCCCCTTAAAGTGCTCAGCGCCGCCCGCGACGTGAACCATTACCTCGCCGACCGCTTGGTCGAAAAGATTGCCGTTGCCCTGAACTCCGTCGAGAACAAAGAAGTTGGCATTCTGGGCCTGGCCTTCAAGCCGAACACCAATTCAGTAGCCGGGTCCTCTTCGGTGCGCCTTGCCGAAACCTTGGTTTCAAAGGGTGCGCATGTCCGCGCGTACGATCCGGTGGCCATTCCCGAAGCCAGGACGCGGCTCAATAGCACGGTGCGTTATTGCGACTCCGCTTATGCCACGGCGGAAGGTTCCGATGCGCTCGTCGTCGGCACTGGCTGGCCCGAGTTCCGCGCTCTCGATTTCGACCGCATCAAGCATCTCCTGAAAAAGCCCGTCATCGTCGATACCAAGAACCTTTTGGACTCCACCCGCCTGCGCGCCCTGGGATTCGAATACGTAGGCGTAGGCCGCGGCTAAGCTCATGTAGGGACGGCCGCCTCGGCCGTCCAAGCGAGGGCGAAGCCCAGCGCACCCATCACCGGACCACCCTCCAGGGTTCTTATTTGTGATCCAAACCCCTAAATCTCCCCTACTCCTTCCCAGGTCCCACTAACATCCCCGAACCGCAGTTGCTATAATCATGAAGAGTGGTGGGAATAGCTCAACTGGTAGAGCACCGGACTGTGGCTCCGACGGTTGCGGGTTCGATTCCCGTTTCCCACCCCAGATTTTGGCAAGACCTTCCCGACGGCTGCCCCGCGTGGCAGCCCGTCCGGCGCGATGCATTCCCGTCATTGAAATCACGGCCCTGTAGCTCAATTGGATAGAGCATCAGTCTTCGGAACTGAGGGTTGGGGGTTCGAGCCCCTCCGGGGCCACCATTTGATTTCCCCAGAATAGAAAAAGGGCTAACCACCGAGGGCACGAAGTATCACAAAGGAACCTAGCTTGCCGTTCCCTTCGTGTGACTTCGTGTCCTCCCGTGGTAAAGATCTTTCTGACTCCAGCAGCCGAAATCCGGTAGCGCAAGCCCATCGCTTGGGATAAAATTCACCCTCGACATCGCAGGCATGAAACGCATCTTCCACTTCCGCGCATCTTCCTCCCAGCTGGGTCCCTTGGAAGAACGCCTGCTCGAAGCCCTGTGGCAGCGCGGAAATGCGACCGTTCGCGACCTCCTGAATGAAGACGGCGCCTGTCAGGATCTCGCCTACACGACGGTGATGACCACCCTCGACCGTCTCTTCAAGAAGAATTTGCTGTCGCGCGAAGCCGAAGGCCGCGCGTTCCGTTACACTCCGCGATTCACCCGCGAAGAACTGCATCGCGAAGTCGCGGGCGAGGCCTTCCGGCAATTGCTGGACGCGAGCCCCGCATCGTCGCTGCCGCTCTCGTATCTGGTGGAAATTCTGACCGAGCGGGACGCGCAGTTGCTCGATGACCTTCGCCAGGTCGTCGAGGCCAAGCGGCGTGAGTTGCGCAAGAGCGAACCGCGCAACGAATCCAATTCCAGGGACAAAGCCTGATGTTCGCCGCCCGCGGCATCGCCGTCTCTTTCTCCGTTTTTGCGATGGTGTACTGTGTTCTCTCGCTCGTCGTGTGCCTTGCCTGGCGCACGGTCCAGTCGCGCATCGAGAGCCTTCCTGTTCGCCGAGTTGCAGATTTCCTGTTTGCCCTGCGAATGTTTCCTCTGGCCACCGCGGCCGTAATTACCGCCGCTTTCACCGTGCCGTCTTTCCTGCTGCTCGAGCCACGAGCCATCGAAGAACCCTTGGGCGAAATTCCTCTCGTTCTGGGCATCTTCGGCGCCGCGTTGGGAATATTTGGAATTGTGAACGCCGGAGCGGCCGTGCGCCGAGCCTCCCGCACGATCTCGACCTGGACGAACGCCGCTCAGCCCGTCGAATCCTGCGCGCACGTTCCGGTTCTGCGAATCTCCTCAGTGACCCCTGCGATGACCGCCACCGGGATCGTTCGTCCCAAAGTTTTGCTGTCCGCCGCTGCGGAATCCAAGCTGACGGCCAGCGAACTGCACACGGCTTTGAATCATGAAGTCGCCCACGTTCACCGCCGCGACAATCTGAAAAAGCTCCTGCTGGGCTTCGTAGCTTTCCCCGGAATGTCCGGTCTGGAAGCCTCCTGGCTCGAAGCCACGGAGATGGCGGCCGATGATGCCGCAGTCTCCAACGCCGGAGAAGCGCTCGATCTGGCCGCAGCCCTGATCAAGCTTGCACGCCTCGGACCAGTCGAGGCGCCTGTGGATCTCACTGCCTCTCTGATGGCCAGCCCCGGTGCCGTCATGAATGCCCGCGTCGAGCGCCTGATCGCGTGGAGTGATGCTCGCCTCGCACCGCCGCAGAGATTCTCTCCGTGGTACGCGCTCGGCGCCGCCATCGCAGCAGTCGCGGGATTCGCTGTCACCTACAGCCAGTTGCTAGTGCACGTGCACACCGCGACCGAGTGGCTGGTGCGGTAGTCTGCTCTGATTCACCCAGGTAGATTGTTCTTGGCAAAGGTGTCGGCTGCAGGACCCAGGAGCAGTACGCCAAAGTACTTCATCCGTCCCATCGTCGTCTCTAGAACACCGTCGCGCAAGATTCCCCAAGAATGCTGGCGCCAAAGCCCGTCTTCACTCAGAGCGTAGCCTGTGGCGATTGCGACGATTCCGAACCTACGTCGCCTCCACAGTGCTGCTACATTTTGATGGCATGAACTGGTATTCATTACCTTCAGTTTGATTGGTCCGCTTGTGAGGAACCCTGATTCCAACAGCATCGGTAGGTCTGGGTCGGGTTTTGGTGGCGCAACGAGGTAGGCTCCGCCGAGCTGCAGGAGCAATACTTTAAGACGCTTCAAGTCCGGTTGCTCGCGAACGGCTTTGCGGAGTCGGCGACGCAGGTGCTGCTCTTGTTCAGGTGTCATCGCGTGGGAAAGGTTATCACGCTACCTTTTCCAACGTTTGGATCGAATCTAGGCTCATTCAAAATCGCCAACGAATTTGAGAGTAGTTCTAGAAGTTCACTCGCACGCCCACCTGCGCCGCAAACGGAATCCCCACAGTTGTCCCTGGACCGAAGAAATCCCCCAGACCGCCGGCAGGAATCTCTAGTTGCTTGAAGCTGGTGATGGGCTGCAGTTCGTTGCAAGTCGGGAAGTCGAGGCAAATGTTCGTGGCGTTGCCCGACGCAATGTCGCTCGCCGGAACCGGCAGTGCCGCGATCGGTACCCACAAAATTAGCGCCGGGATTGTTGCGGTTAAAGAGATTGAAAAACTCGGCGAAGGGGAGAACCTCCACGCGGTCGCCGAACTTGAACGGTCGCGTCACTCTCAAATCCATCTGAAGGTACGGCGTCCCACGAAAGGCGTCGAGGGCCGTGGGTCTGCCGTTCACAGAGATTCGCTGGCTGCTGTCAGCGGTCGTAATGGTGAAGGGTCGCGCGGACTCGAGTTGCGTGATCGTAGTCAGTTCGAAGCCTCCGGGAATGTAAACCGTCCCAGCCACGACAAACCGGTTCAACACATCTTCACCCGAAGGCCCGTAGTCGCCCGGCCCGAACGGGTTCAGCGGATTGCAGACTCCATTCACATAGTCAAACAACTCGCCCAACACGCATCCCCAGGTCTTGGCGCTCGAGAGCGTGTAGTGCGCGATCAGGTTGAAGCGTTTGCTTACATTTCCCCGCGCCACAATCATCAATGCGTTGTAGCTCGACCGGTTGTCAGACTTGAACAAATTCAGGTTGGGCACGACGCTTTGCTGATCAGAATCGTAGTTCGGGTCTGACGCCGGTATCGATGGCGTGAACAGATTCACGTCGCTGGTGAAGTTGTATCCGCGATAACCATGGTTGCCCTGTTCGTGCGTATAGTCGGCGCTCAGCGTCCAGTTGCGCGCGAACGCATGCTGCACGCCTCCGGTGATGTGGATCGCGTATGGCGTCTTGTAGTTTGAGTCGATGAGATTGCCGGCCGCAGCAGCCCCACCTTGCACACAGCCTGCGCCCGTAAGCGAATAGCTCCCGGTTGTGCCCGTAAGAGCGCAAGACCCCGTAGCAACGTTGGTCGAGTTCACCCCTTGGAACGCGGTTGCCCATCCGCCCTGCGCGAGGTCGTTGTAGTACAGGCCAAACCCGGCGCGAAATACGGTGTTGCCACCCTTGCCGGGAGAATACGCAATCCCTAGTCGGGGTGCGAATTGCTTGTGATCGTCACTGGGGGCGCCTTGAATCAGCGGGATCTGCAGCGCCTGCAACGTTACCAGCGCGGGATTCAGAGTTTGGCTGTGTGCGGAAGCGGTAAACAGGCCGAAAGTTGTCTGATACCGCAGTCCGTAATCTAAAGTCAGATGGCGTGTCAGCCGCCACGAATCCTGCGCGTACAAGCCGAGACGCTGCACGCTCTGCGAAAAGCTGCCGTCATTGGCGGGAGTGGTTGCCGCTCCGTTCGCATAGTCGACAGGGAACTGCGCGAGGTTCGCCGCGTTCAGCGTGTAATACGTCGGGTCGTTGGGAAATGAATACAGCGTCTCCTGATTCCCCGGGAACGCTCCGGCGAGTACAGGCTCGTGAATGAAGTTCACTCCAAACTTGAATGAGTGGTCGCCCGTGGCGTGCCCAAGGTCGTAGCGCAATTGATACTTCTGCTGGTTGCGCAGCGACGGAAACAGCGTGATCGGGGTGGCGAACTGGTTGTCGCCATAGGTCTCGAAGCCCGAAACTGTCAGCGTCGTTGAGCTAAACGGAAACGCCAGCGCGAAGCCAAGCGTGGAAGGGCGCGTCTGGGTGAGATGCAGCAGACTGGCGTCGAACACAAACGTCCCCAGCCAGGTTGGACTGAAGCCATAAGTATTGCTGATCACGCTGTTCCAATAATTGTTGTGCGTGGTCAGCCCGGTCGAGGGCAGCGTCGCCTGCGCCACCAGATTGTTGTGGGTGAGGTAGTTGTCTTCCGATGTGCGCAGGAACCACTGTGACTTCGCCGACTGCGCCCAGTCGAAGCGCACCGATCCAATATAGTCACGAAACGGAATCGGGACGTTCGCCGGAACCGCAATCGACGGCACGCCGGGAATCAGCCCGTCCGCTGCAATCTGCCCCAGCGCGTTGAACTCAGTGAGGCTGTTTGGGCTGTAGGCTATGCTGGCGTTCTCCCGCACGTACTCCAACGAAGAGAACAACCAGACCTTGTCGCGAGCGATCGGCCCACCGAGCGTGGCAACATAGTTCTGCCGCGAGAACGGCTGCTTGGGATTCGGCGCCGGATTCTCAATCGGGAAGCGCGCATTCAGCGCCGCTGCCCGCTCGTAGAACGCGCCACTCCCGTGCCACTCGTTGGTTCCGCGCTTGGTTGTGATGACGACCGACCCCGCCGTGGTGCTGCCCGTGTCGGCGTCTTCACTCGCGGTCCGCATCGCGAATTCCTGGATGGCATCCGGCGAAAAGTTCTGCAGAAACCCGCCAATCCAGTCGTCCGAATTGTCCCCGCCATCCACCGATAAATCATTGTTCAGCCCCGAACTCCCCCCGGTAGAGACCGCCGTGATCCGCGACTTCGTCGGATCGGAAGGTTCCACCGGTTGTGTCCCTGGAGCCAGATACGCGATATTCGCAAAACTCCGCGCAGCAAGCGGAAGCGTCCGCAAGTCCTGACTGCTGACCACTCCCTGATGCACCACGCTGACCAGATCAATCGGCTGTGTCGTGATCGACGAATTCTGCCCCTGCACAGAAACCGTTTCTCCCGAAGCCGCCGCCTTCAGCGTGACTGTCACTTCCCGCACCGAACTGACGGCGATGGAAACATCCGCGTGTGCCGGCGCGAATCCCGCCGCACTTACGGTGATGCGGTACGCCCCCGGCAGCAGGTCATCCAGCCGAAACTCCCCGCGGTCTTCGCTGACCGCCTCGCGCCGCAGCGACGAATCGACCGACTCCACCGCGATCTTAGCCGACGGAATGCGGGCGCCGGTCGCGTCCTGCACGGTCCCCCGCAGAGATCCTCTGGGGTTTTGGGCCTGAAGAACGGTCGCCAGCACAGCGAGCGCCACACAGACGAGGGTTGATTTTCTAGAGAAAGGCATTGGGGCCATAGGACTAACGCAGGCTAGACAGGGAGCCTACCTTGAGCCAGCGCCCTACTACCAGCAATCGTAGGAACATTGCTGATGCAACAGCCTGCGCACTGTCCTGGCGATCTCTCGCGGCAATCGCCGCTTAATCTGACCACCGCTGCGGCGTCCGGTCCCACCGGTGCTTCTTCAGTTCCGCAAGCAGGCTTTTATCAAGAGGCCCGGCGTCACTCGTGGCAATGTTCTGCCTCACATGCTCCGGCTTGCGCATCCCGGCAATCGTTGTACTCACCGCCGGATGCGACAGGATAAAGCGCAATGCCATCTCCGGCAGTGTCATTCCAGCCGGAAGAATTTCCTTCAGCTTGTCGACCCGCTTGATGGTCTTCGCCAGATTCTCCGGACCAAAATATCCCGCGCGCCAATCACCTTTTGGAAAAGTGGTTTGCAGCGTCATCTTTCCGCCGAGGCTGCCTTCGTCCAGCGGCACGCGGGCGATTACGCCTATGTTAAGTTCCTGGCAAACCGGGAACAGTTCGTCCTCCGGCGCCTGGTCGAAGACGTTGTAGATCACCTGCACCGCGTCCACCAGTCCCGTCCGCAGAGCCTTGATCCCATTCTCCGGCTGCCAGCGGTTAATGCTCAGCCCGAAATATCGAATCCACTTATCGCGCTTCAGCTTCTCGACGGTAGAGCGGAACTCACTCTCCCCGGTCCACGAATCGTCCCACACGTGAAACTGCAACAGATCAATCGTATCCACCCGCAGCTGCTTGCGGATCAGGTCGGCATACTTGAAAACATGCTCCGCCGAGAAAACATCGCGGTACTTGTATTCAGGCAGCGCCGGCCACCGGTCATTCGCCGGAGGAATCTTCGAAGCCGCATAGAGTCTCTTTCCTGGGTTGCGCGTTGTATTGCGTGCCATGATCTCGCCCAGGAGTCCGTCGCTCTTGCCCTCGCCATAGGCCCAAGCGGTATCGAAGAAGTTGCAGCCCTGATCCACGCCCAACTGCATCGCGGCGAGTGACTCTTTATCGTCCGAGCCGCTCCACCCGCTCATCCCCCACAGCCCGTGGGCAATGTCGCTCACTTCGAATCCGGTACGGCCAAGCTTGCGGTATTTCATAAGGCCTTTCTATGAGCTGATGATGTCCCAATCTGTAATGGTTCCCGGGCCGAAACCCGTTGAGTATGATAACTCCAAGCCGTGTCGGGCCCGGTTCTGCGCGTTCACGAGTCCAATCCATGCTGCTGAAGATGACCGATCTTGAGACCGCGCGCTTGCATTTGCGTGAATTTCGGCCGGCTGATCTCCCGGACGTGGCCGCTTGGGAAGAGGCGCTTCATGCCGATCAGTTTCTTGAGTTTTGCTTCCGCTCCTATCGGGAATGGGGAATGGGCCCCTGGGCGATGCTGCTCAAAGCCAGCGGAGCGCTCGTCGGCAACTGTGCCTTCTGCCGGATCGGGTACGATCGCGCCCCCGAAACGTTCGAATACTGCGGAGAAATCAACTATTACGTTGCCCCCAGATACCGCGGAGCCGGGCTGGCCACTGAAGCCTTGCAGGCAGCGCTGAAATTCGGATTTGGCGATCTCAAGCTAACTCGGATCCAGGGACGATGCTCTCCCGAGAACCCAAGTTCGGAACGCGTAATGCAAAAGGCAGGTTTGAAGTTCGAGCGAATGGTAGCCCCGTCCACTGAAGCCTCGTCGCGGGACAAGCTATATGCGATCACCCGAGAGCTCTACGCGCCCTTGCCATCGTCGCCGTGAAGCCCCAGAGACTTTTCGTCCCGGCTTTTTCGATACGAACCATCCAAACTTTAGCTGCTCGCACCCCTCCTCCGGGGTGTTTAATGAACCTAGATCATAAACATGGAGGTCGCTCCCCAATGAAATCTGAATATCCTTTTAATCCAACGCCCGGCAAGAAAGACGAATTCATCGCACCGCCGCCTTCCCGCTTCATCGACGAGAAGATCTCCGACGAATCGGGCACGGAAGCGACAACCGACAGCGCTCTCGCGCCGGCCGGTCTCAAGAATCCCTTCTGGAATTAGTCTCGGCAGGCGCCGGATCGTAGCAGCGCAGATGTAGGGCAACGACCGGCGCTGTTTGTTTCCCTCACCACCTCACCTACCGCAGGATCGGCAGGCACAGGCATGGCCGGATCGCGAACTCCAGCCCCGCCATCTCTTCCAGCGCCGGATGCAGCAACCCGTCCCGGCAGGGCTCCAGCGTAATCACAAACGGCAGCGAACTCTTCTCAAAGCCCGGCTTCTGCAGCAGGGAATCAATGTTCAGGCGATGTGCCGCCAGGATCTGCGCCAGCCGCGCCACAATCCCCGGCTGATCGCGCACGAAAAACCGCAAGTACCACGGCGTCTCGAAGTCATGGCTAATCGCGGGCGTTGAGACGTTGCTGGCAGCATTCCTTTTCCCTCCGCCGGCAGACAGGCCCTGCGCCACAAACATCAAGTCGGAGACCACGGCCACCGCCGTCGGATCGCCGCCCGCGCCTGCGCCCAGGAACGCCATATCTCCGCCGTACTGGCCGGAAGTGAGCACCAGGTTCAGATTCCTCTGCACGCGTCCAAAAGGCGAATCGGTCGGAACCAGGCACGGTCCAACATCCGCAAACAAAGTACCTGCTTTCAAATCAGCCCGCGAAATCTGACGAATCGTGCAGCCCAGTTCCGCCGCGTAATCGAAGTCGACCGCGTCGATCGTCCGAATGGTCCTCGCTCGAACTGATTCCGGCGCGACCCTCGTATGCAGTCCCGCCAGCGCCAGAATGGTCAGCTTGGCGCGAGCGTCTCCGCCATCCAGATCCTCCGACGCATCGGCTTCCGCGTACCCGCGAGCCTGCGCTTCTTCCAGAGCCTCGCTGAAGGGAATCCTCGCGTTCTCAATCCGGCTCAGAATGTAGTTGCACGTGCCGTTCAGAATCCCCGCAATGCCATGCAACTTGTCGCCGCACAACCCGGTTCGGAGCGAGGGTAGAACCGGAACTCCTCCCGCCACCGAGGCGCCGAACTCGATCTGGCATCCCTTACTGCTCGCCAGTTGCAGAAGATCGGGGCCATGCCGCGCAATCAGCTGCTTGTTCGCTGTGACCACCGACTTCCCCGACCCGAGCGCGCTCCGCACAATCTGCTCGGCCGGATTCAGCCCGCCGATCAGTTCGATCACGATCTGGACATCCGAGCTCAGGACCGCCTGCACATCGTCGGTCCAGATAACATCCGCTGGAACCCACGCCTGCTTCTTTCTTTCCACATTGCGATTGCAGATGTGAGTGAGACGCAGCGAGCCGTCGCCGCTCTCGCACAGGATCTTTGCCACCGCTCGGCCCACCGTCCCAAAGCCGATCAGCGCGACTCGGCAGGCGGAGTTCTGGCCCTTGGAAGTAGCCGCTTTCGCCGCCGGTTTTGAAGTCCGCTTGGGCAAAGGATTCACTCGCAATAGAAATGGAATTCTCTATCATACGTGCCGCTTCGCCTCTCGGAAACTGCAAACCGCGACCTAGGGCGGCATCGCAGGCGGAATCCGCATCAAAGTTGGTATCATGGTGCCTGCCTGCTGCGAGTGCTATCCCGGCGGGAGCATCGCGGACACGATCTTTCAGAAGCGCCTCTCTTTGACGAGGTATGCGGCCGACGTATGTGGCCCGAGCGCTAGGTCGTCCGCTACCACGCCCGGCAGCGGGAGGAGAATGAATGATTCAAAAGTTCGCGACGGTTCCCTTGTGCAGGATCGTTCTGACAGCGGTTTTGGCGACGATTCTGGCGGGAGCCACACCCGTCCACGCCCAACCAGCCCCGGCCCAACAGCCCGCGGCGCAACAACCAACTGCCCAGCAACCACCAGCCCAGCAGCCTTCGGCTCAATCGCAGCCCGAGAACCAGAAGGCCGGAGATCAGGAATCTTCTTCCGAAGTAATCCCCGGGCGCAAACCAAAAGTCAAAGATTACAGGAACTGGGTGTTCAATGTAGGCGGCGGAGCGAGTCTGACCAACGGGACAACGGCGCATTTTGTGCGCGGCGGAGGGGGCGTCGCTGCCGCTGGGGTCGCGCGAAACTACGGCAAGTATTTCGGACTCCGCGCTGATTTCCAGTTTGACAACCTGCCTCTGCGCACCTCGGCGCTGCAGGCCGCTCAGGCTCCGAGTGCGACCAGTCATGTCTACTCCATCCACCTCGATCCCATCATCAATATTCCGGCGACCAAGGTCTGGGGCGGTTACATTTTGGCGGGCGCCTCCTTTTTCCACCGCTCCGGCAGTCTCCACTCTTCGACCGCCCTTTCAGGATCTGCATGCAACGGCTTCTTTCTTTGGTGGGGACCGTGCTCCTACGGGCACCTGCCGGTGAACGGAAAGTTTGTCAACTCCAGCCTGAACGAACTTGGCGAAAACTTCGGCGGCGGTATCACCCGCAAGATACGCACGAATATGGAAATTTACGCCGAGTTCCGCTATCTCCATGGCAGCCGGTATGGAATTACCACCGATTTGCGCCCGATTACCGTGGGCGTGCGCTGGTGAGCTTCTGTTCCGCGGAGATGTCAGGGGAAGAGCACGACTTCAGAGGTTGCGGAAAAACTACGAATGCGAGCACTGCCGTGGAAGAGCTTTCCTTGTAGAGCCGTATAAGGCCCTGCATCAATGGTTTGGGGCTTCACAGAGTTCTGAAAAATTTCCTTTTGGGTGGCGCCGCGCTTTGAGCGCTGCGATAAAGTGTTTCCTTTCTGATAGAGCTCTAGCCTCTGAGGCGCCCGGACCGAACTGTTCAGCCCCTGGGGCCGTTCACTCGGGGTTCGTGCGGTAATTCCACAGATCCGTAGTTTGCTTCTGCAACTGCACGAACGACGATGCGGAAGCCGGTCGTGCAACCTCCGCATCTCCATTCGCCTCGAGCACCGCCGCTTCTACGATGCCATGCGACGGCGCCAGCGAGCATGCCGGATCGGTTACCGTGTCATCTCCCGCCAGCAGGAACGCCTGGCAGCGGCAGCCTCCGAAATCTTCGCTGCGGCGCTCGCAACTGCGGCACGGCTCCGGCATCCAGCCTTCGCCACGGAAACGCTGGAACGACGACGATTCCTGCCAGATCCACGCCAGCGTCTTGTCGCGCACATTCTCAAACGTCAATCCCGGCAGCACTTCGGCCGCATGACAAGGCAGCACCTTGCCCGCGGGATTGATCAACATCAATCTTCGTCCCCAACCTCCCATGCAGGCCTTGGGATACTTCGCGTAATAATCGGGCACCACGGAATCGATGCGAATCCGCCCTGCCAGCCGCTTCTCGGCCTCCGCGACAATCGCTACCGCTTTCTCCAGCTGCGCGTGCGTGGGCATCAGGGCCGCGCGGTTGGCCAGCGCCCATCCGTAGTATTGCGTGTGGGCGATCTCGACGCGCTCCGGATTCAGTTGCTCGATGAACGCAATCATCTCTTCCAGATGGTCGAGATTCTGCCGGTGAACGACCAGGTTCACGGTGAACGCAATCTTGTGTCGCCGAATAATTCGCGATAGTTCAATCTTGTGCGCATGCGCCTTCGCGCCGGCGATCCAGTTCGCCGCTTCTTCCCGCGAATCCTGAAAACTGATCTGGATGTGGTCGAGGCCGGCCTCGACGAGTGCCTGCAAACGCTGTTCGTTGAGCCCAAGGCCCGACGTGATGAGATTGGTATAGAGTCCCGCCGCCCGTGCCGCGGCGATCAGTTCCGTCAGATCGGTGCGAGCCAGGGGTTCGCCACCCGTAAAGTGCGCGTGCAGCATGCCGAGCTTGCCACACTGCTGGAATACATCTGTCCATTCCTCGGTCGAGAGCTCCGCTTTCGTGCCAGCCAATTCCAGAGGGTTAGAACAATAGACGCAGTGCAGCGGGCAGCGGTGCGTGACTTCGGCGATGAGAGCGAGAGGGTTTGAAAGCATTGGGATTGTGGGTTCATTTTGCGATTGGAGTTGGCGGTCGATCGGCAAAGAGCCGAGGGTCCAAGACCAAGATAATAAATGACTTGTACACCCCCTCGTTTTGGCTGGTGCCGCCGCCCCACCCTTGGGCCGTGCCCACTATCTAATTTGTAGCGATCTGAGAACCACAAACAGGAGCAAAATCTATGGTTTACCACGTTAGTTTTGACGGTGCTGTTTGGCATGCAGACAACAGAGTGTTCAAGAGCGACTTCGCGGCTATCCGACACATCCAGGAGGTCAACGGATGCGAGGGCAGAATTGTCCGAATCTCCAAGGATCGAATCGAGGTCCATTTCGAAGGCCGATCACGATTTGCATAGCTCGCAGAATAGCCTCGCCGGAAGACGGGGGCCGGGCTCGCCCGATGCTTATTTACCCTTCTTGTAGAGCGCGGCTGCCGCCAAATGCACTCCGCTAGCGGCCTCGTAACTCCACTGTTCGGGATGAACTGCGAAGTAGTGGCAAACCGAGTCTACGATCTCTCCGTTTGTCTTGGGCCAATCAAAGTCCAAGCCAACACCGGCAAGGCTGGCCATCTCATCGGTCACTCCGGCGATATAGCCCTGCAAGTACATGGCGTTCGTCGCTGCCGCAACGCTCCTCAGATCACCTCGCGCTGCATCTTTGGCATCCGGCAGTTCGAGGCAGTAGCGATGCAGCGTGCGAACCGTCAGTGATCCGGCCCAGGCGTTCTGAGTAGCAGCCATAACCACGGCCAACAAGATAGCTGCTAGAAAGATCCTAGTCGCTGTCACGGCAATTTCCTTTCTCCACTAGATAGTCTTAATAGTCCACGATGCGCTTGCGCTGCAACTGCTCCAGGAACACGCCAATATCGGCGCGAATCTTCTCCGGGTCGGTCATGCCGAACTCTTTCTGCAATCCGGAGATGATCTCGCCGAACGTGCGCTCCCCGTCGCACCGTTCCAGGATTTGTCGTCCGGTACCCTGCAGTTTGATGGCGCCTTCAGGAAAAAGGATCACGCGATCCTCTTCCGTCCCGCCCCAGCGGCAACCGGCGGCGAGCCGCGGCCGGCTTGTGTCTGACGGAGGCGCCATCGTTAGGCTCCCTCGATCAGAAACGCGCCCGGCGGCGGCCAACCAGGCTGCACGTAGGCAAAATAAAGCGCATCGAGCTGCGCCCACAGGATGTCGCACTTGTCGCGCAGCGCCTGGATCGCCAACTCCTGCTCGGCACGCGTCTTCGCATTCTCGTACACGTAGTTGATCGCGAACTTCGCATCCTCCGGAGCCTGCGTCAGCCGCGCCTCGAAGTAATCCAGCCCTCCCGAAAGCCACGGATAATGCTGCCGCATCTTCTCCATGCGCAGCGAAATCAGGTCGCGCGAGAACAACTCGGTCAGCGACGAAGCCACCGCTTCCAGCAGACTCCGGCTGCGCACGATATTTAAATACTCATTCACGGCGAAACGGGTCGCCGGAAGTATCCCAGTTCCAGCCCGAACCCGGTCGGCGTCGAGCCCTGTGGCTTCCGCGAGCTTCAGCCAGCGCTTGATGCCTCCGTCGCTGTGAGCGTCTCCGTCATGATCGACCACGCGCTTCCGCCAGGCGCGCCGAAACCCGGGATCCGGCCCGCGCGACAAAATGATCGAATCTTTAATCGGGATGATGCTCTGGTAGTAGTAGCGGTTCAACGCCCAGGCCTGAAGCTGTCCGCGGCTCAAGCGGCCTTCGTGCATCATCAGGTGGAATGGGTGCCGGTGGTGATACCGTTCCTCACCCACTCCGCGCAACCGCGCCCGCAGCCCATCGAACGAGAGAAGTCCCGCATCGGCCGCACTGGCATCTAAAGGTCGAACTGACATCCGTCCTCCGCGATCTCCCATCCTGCCTCGCGCACCTGCCGGTACTCCAGGCCAGCCTCGTTCAGCATGGGATTCGTGTTGTTGATGTGCATATAGATTTTACGTGGACGGCGCAGTCCCGCCAACCGGCTGAGGCTGCCCCCGGCGGCCGAGACCGGAACGTGGCCCATCTGCAGCGCAGTTTGCCCGCTGCCCTGAATCCGAATCAACTCGTCGTTGCTCCAGAACGTTCCGTCGAACAGCAGCACGTCGGCGAGCTCAAGTTCTTTCATCAGCGAATCGTCGATTTGCGGTACCGCAGGCAGGTACGCAAGGCGCTTGCCCGAGGGCGACTCGACGATCAATCCTAACGACGCTTCGTCGGACCTGAGCGCGGATTGCCTGCGCTCAGAAACGAATGCCGGGAAATGCGTTCCCAGCGAGAGCGCGCGGCATCTCAGGCCGGAGTCTTCGTTGGCCGCATTGAGCAATGGAAAGATTGTTCCCGGCGTGAAGCCCGTCCACGTTACCTGGCCCGGAACGCGCTGCAGCATGCCGAACATCGAATTGTCCTCAGTAAGAATCCGTCGGATGGAATCGGTCGCATACACGCGGAGCGGCTGCAATTCGCGCAGCAGCAGCAGTCCCAGAACATGATCGATGTCGGCGTTGGCGAGAACCGCTCCGGTAACTGGCGACTGGCGCACCCCTTCGCGCGGATGAAGTTCGGGAGTGGCTTCGATCTGCGAGCGCAAATCAGGAGAAGCCCCAAGTAGAAACCACGTGACGCCATCGCTGCTAATGGCAACTTGCGCTTGTGTTCGGGCCTTGCTACGGAAGGTTCCATCGCGCAGGGCGCGGCAGTTGGGGCAGGCGCAATTCCACTGCGGGAAGCCTCCGCCGGCAGCGGACCCTAGGATCTTCACACGCATGATTTAGGCAGTGTAGCAGCCGCGACGGGAGCCCTGGTTCAGCAGAAGTGTACTGATTGATAACCCCTCCCGGGTTTTCTTATCCCCTACGGGGTGCAAGATGATTGAGAGGGGACGGGTGGGACTTGCTGGATGTGGCAGGTGAGTAGAGATACGCTGCTACAAGCGGCTGAGTTTATGCAAAGCAGCCACAGAACGCACTCAATGAGCTTGCAAAGCGGTTTCTCAGCTCCCGCGGCGTGCCCGCGCCCAACACTTGCGCATGATCAGCCTCAGGTTGAACGCGGCCACATGCACCAGCAGACGCTTGAGAATATTTCGCGTCCGCGCAGATGAGCAGCGGCGCATCGCCGCCCGTTTCATAGCAGTGCGCGAAGCTGCGTTCGACCTACTCGCCCCGCTGCCGCAGCAACCGCTTCCCGTGTTCGCCGCGAATCCGCCGCCGGTTGGCATACACCGCTTGCTGCTCGTCCGGCTTTGCCCGCCCAGTTCCGCCGCCCCTTTGGTTCGGGCTCCGAACAATAGCTGCGCACGCCGTACGCCTACATCCGCTTGACCACCGCATCGCTGTGATAACCCTTGTCGGACACCTTCCTTCGATGCCCGCCAGATTCACCTGCGCCGCTTCTTCGGCCCGCAACCCGCCTACCGTGCGATCTGTTTCGCCACTGCCATCCCGGCTTCGCACACCGTCTCGTCGAGCGTGGCCGTGTCGCCCGCATCCGCTGGCTGCAGCGTGACCGCCACCACCGCGCCACTGCCGAGATCCACCGCGTGCTCGACCTTGTGGGCCAGGTGCGTGCGCCCATCCTTCATCTTGGCAATGCGCGCGTCCTCGTCGCCGGACTCTCCACTCCTTGTTCGACGTGCGCTTCTTGCGCTTCCGATCCAACCGCGCCAGATCTTCGCGCGTGGGAGTCGTTGATGCCCGAGGCCTTCGCCAGCCCGCGCAGAAACTCCTCGTAACTTCGCCCGTGTCCCGCCGCACGATGGAGCGCATCGCCGCGTTCGCTTCCAGCGTGGTGGCATCAATCGCAATCCGCTGCCCTTGCAGTAGCCCGTGATCGGCCAACACCTCCAGCACCCAGGTGAACACTTCCCGATGCGTCTCCAGGTCGATCAGCCGCCGCGTGCGCGAGATCGTGGAATGATCCGGCGTGTACTCGTCCAGCGCGATGCCCGCGAAACGCCGCAGCGCCAGCGAATCCGCAGCCGCCAGGCGATGCCGCGCTCGGAATCGATGCCCTCGAAATACCCGATCAGCAGCGCCCGAAAGTAAATCCCCGGCGTCAGAGACGGACGCCCGTACTTGGCCGCATAGAACTTCGCGCACCGCCTCTCGACAAACACGTCGAAGCCTCGGCCTCCAGCAACTGTTCAAACGCTGATAAAAAGGATGCCCCGGAGCGGAGGCCAATTCCGTGTGCGCAATCCAAATCTCCTCTTGCTTCTCCCGCTGCTTGCGCCTGCCCACGCATGTGCCGATTTACAAACAGAGCTGTGCATTCAGAAGTTTTGTTTGCGAAAAGAAGGCTAAGGAGGGGATGACAGAACTTGCAAGCTTTGTGCGTCTGCCTTGCATGAAAAGTGAAAATCGTGGTTGCAAGCACGCGAGGTGGGCGTTTTTTGTTGCCTCGGTGGCGCATTCGCGACATACTCGAAATGCCCGGTCTGGCGCGGGCTTTCGGCCTTCCCCCGCCCTCCCCGGTTTTTCGATCGTAACTTCTCAACAGAGATCCCGAGAGTTCCCGCGAAGGCTCCTTCTGTCCCGTTTCCGCCGAAAATTGTTCGGATGAGTCTGGCCAATCGAACCAGGGAGGCCTGCCGTCTGGCTCACTCGGGAAACGATACAAACACATGCCCGGCGAGCGCTTCTCGAATCGCCTTCAATAGGTCCGCGGCGAGCCGTGTCTTCGTGACAAAGGCAGAACCTCCCGCCTTCATCGCTGCGTTCATCAATTCCAAGTCCCCGCTCAAAAAGACAATCGCCCCCCGGTATCCGGAACTTCGCAAGCGCTTCGCAGCTTCAATCCCATCCAGCCGTGGCATCGTAATGTCCAGCACCACGGCTTCGGGAGTGGTCCTTTCCACCGCGGCGATGCCGGACTCTCCATCACCCGCCGTACCGACGATTTCGCAGTCTCGCTTCAGAATCTCTGCGCAGAGCGCAAGAACTTCAGGCGTGTCGTCAACCAGCAGTACTCGAGGAACGCTCAAACTGGCTCCTGAATAGGATGGCTAGATTGGCTTGCGGCGAGGGAGTGCAGCAGCACTCAGATCGACTCTTTAATGTAGACGATGTATACAAAACCGTTCAATTGACCGCGGTCACCTTTTGGTTGGGTACTGAAGGTCTTCGATCTACGCAGACTTCAAGAGAACAATCGCCGTTCCAGACCGCGCAGCGCGTAGTAAACTTCCTCGAAACACATGCACCGTAATTCTCCGATGACCGGCACGGATTGCTCCGGGAAAATCAGGGTGATCGGCCGCTTGGCCTTCGGTGTCAACGCGTTCGTGATGTTCGGCGTTCTGTTGTTCGACTACCAATGTTCGACTACCAATCGGGCGGACACGGAGAGATGGGAAGTTTCTACCGCGCTAGTCTGATCTGGACTCTTCTGTTCTCCGGTTGGGGCGTGGCTACCGGGATCGGACTGTTGCGAGCGTGGCGCTGGGCGCGGATCGCCACACTAATCTTCAGTGGACTTCTTGCAGCTGGCTGCCTTCTGGCAATCGTGGCCCTTCTGCGTGTTCCTGCAGGCGACGTCTTTGACTGGACCGTGATGGTCTCGCGGGTCGCAGTTGGACTAGGGATTCTGGTCCCTATGACAGTGGGGATCTGGTGGCTGGTTTTCTTTAATCGGAAAGACGTCAAGGCACATTTTCACGCGCGTACCTAGGGCGATCATCTCGCCACGTCCAGTAAGACGACGCGCGCGGAGCGCGTTGCGGTTTACCCTGCGCAAGCCGTGCCAGGCGTTGTCAGTGCGAAATGCTAGGCATTCACCTGTACTGACTCCAACTCCGGGATGCACCTGGAGTTTTGCAGCGATTTGATGGCATCTTCAGCCGTGAACCTGCCCATCACCTGCGCCAGCTTGCGGCTGGTTGTCATTTGGATAGGTGACGAATCCACTCGCTGCACGTATTGAGGAGCACGTGCACCGCCGCGGTTTACTTTCACAAGAAATTTGATGTTTTTCATATTCATCTCCTTAAGTGAGAAACGCGATCAGGGAAGGGCAAAACGGCGGCGAACCGTTTCTGCATGTTCCCGGCCTACCGCTTTGGGATGCTAGCCACGCCACACTCCAGGCAGCGAGGATTGAGCCGAGATGTGATCAGTCCGCAAGACGGACACATTCGTTGCGATCGAAACCCGACAGCCTGCGGTTTCAGCCTGAGCCTCCAGGCGAGCAGCAGGATCGTCAACAACACGAACAGCACACCGAACGCGATACTGGTTGCGTTCATAAAAGCGACCCTTCGTGGCGAGTACTGTATTGACCGAGCCAGTCGCTCAAGCCGCGGTGGGCATTGCGGACTGGATCGACGTCGCGCAAGGTCGCTACCAGCGGCATTGGCGAACTGCGCACCCGCTGAAAAGCCTAAGATGGGAGAACTTCAGATGGACTGGCTTAGGTCAGCGGACCTGAAAGAGGAGAAAAACGTAACCGCCCCGGTAACCATTATAGCAGGTGAAGGGCTCCTGGAGTTTGGCATGCTAAGGGCCCGGCTCAATCGTTCCTACGACAGGGCTTGTGGCTACAACAGTCCACCCGTTTCTATTCCGAGAACATTCAGTGCCATCTCCAGCTTGGTGATGGCCGCGCCGATTTCGGGATGCTCTCCAATCTTCTCTTGCAGCGCTTTTAGGATCTGCCGAGCGCTAGCAATATGGGCTTCTGCCTCGGCTGGACTTGGCTTTGGTTTGCCTTCGCTGTGAATTTCCATGGCAGTTCACTCCTTTTGCCCCGCAACTCTCGACATCAACCTTCTTTATTCTACCCATTGGACGCCACCGGGAGGGAGGATTGAACGATCTGGGGAAAAGGCTCACGGCACGGTCGGGAACCCGCTGCTTTGTTGTGCGTGCAATCAGTCTCGAGGCAGTCCATAGTAATTCTGTGCACTATTGAACATCGTCGTGATGGGTTCGCATGCTTCAGTATAAGCTCGCCCGAGTAAGGGACCGGCAACGCAGTGGCCATGGCCATGCAAAGACGCGCTTTCAACCCGAAAACTTTTCTCACAACCGCCGGCCCTGGCCGTTCCATGCTGTCCTTCCGCAAGGGACAAACCATCTACACTCAGGGAAGTGCGGCTGATTCGTTGTTTGTCATTCAAAAAGGAAGGGTGAAACTCAGCGTCAAGTCCCGAGTGGGAAGAGAGGCAACCCTCGACATTCTCGGCGATGAGGATTTTGTCGGCAAAGATTCCATCGCCGGCCAGTCCTCCCGCACGGCGTCTGCCACAGCAATCACCGACTGCAGACTCCTTCGGATTACGAAGAAAGTCATGATGCTCGCGCTCGCACGGCGAGTGAAATTAGCCAATCTGTTTTGGGCCTACGTGTTGGACCGGAACATCCAGTACCAGCGGGACTTAGCGGACCAACGCTGCAATCCCAGCGAGAAAAGACTGGCGCGTATTCTCTTGCTGCTCGCCCACTATGATGGGCATGGTGGGGCCGAGACCACCATTCCGAAGATAAGCCATGAGATCCTCGCCGAAATGGTAGGAACCACACGATCGCGCGTTTGCTTTTTCATGAACCGGTTCAAGAAATCGGGCTTCATTTATTACGAGCACAAAGGCAACGTGTTGCGAGTTCATCGCACTCTTCTCGTGTTCTGCGGCCAATAGTCTTTGGACGATTTTGCGAAAGTAACCTAAAGGCAGACGCGCAATTCCAGATGCCGTTTACGAGAGAACCACTTCACCGCCGGCCACAACCCGATTGCGGCCCTGTCCCTTTGCCTGGAACATCCGTTCATCAGCCAGGGCGAACAACTCCGTGGCATTCTCTCCATCGTCCGGGAAGGTGGCCAATCCAGCGCTGATCGTTACCTGCACCTTCTCCCCTGACGCGGCGACTGAGATCGGGGCGTTGGCCACCGACTCTCGCAGGAATTCCATTTTTTGTTGTGCTGCTGCCATGTTCGTTTCAGGCAGGATCACCACGAATTCCTCTCCTCCGTAGCGTCCCGCCGTGTCGCTTTGCCGGAAGGTGGCATGCAGCAGCATGGCGATTTTCTGCAACGCGAGATCCCCAGCCTGGTGGCCGTGCGTATCGTTGAGCAACTTGAAGCGATCGGCGTCAATCACCGCAATGGTGAGCACCTTGTCGTAGCGCCGTGCCCGGCTGAGTTCGACCGCGAAGCGGTCGTCCACGTATCCCCGACTGAATAAACCGGTCAACGGATCCCGGGTCGCCAGTTGCAAGAGCCTCTGGCTCCGCGAAACCAGAGCCAGGCTCAGCGCCGATGCGGTCAGCATGATGATCAGACGCGAGATTTGCGCCGACCAACTGAACAACCCGTAGGGATACGGCGAATACTTCACGTTGTTAAGATCCCAGTGGGCTGCCGCGAAATACACGATCGCGAGATACTGTCCAAATGCCAGCAGACCAGTAGTGATGCAAACCCGCTTGTCATAGCGCAGGCTGGTCGCCCCGATCACCAGAAAATATCCTTCGAACACGACTTTGCTGTTGACGGCCGTGTGCGGCTCATTCATGAAAAGAAAAAGAACCAGCGCGCTGCTCACCAGCGTGACGTCAAAACTGGTGCTGACAAAACTGAACCATGAAGGGTTGTACTCGCGGGAGATCAGGAAATAGACGGTGAGCGCAACCAGAAATGTCACGGCCGTAAGGCTGACCCCGACGATAGCCTCCTTGGGCTCCACCGGAAAGAACATCGAATTGATGACGGGGATGACCAGCAGCAGCGTAGCCAGACCAAGGCGAACCTTCGCCACCAGCAATTCCCCGGCGACCGCCGCTCGCGCGAGAACCGGGTCAGGGCGCGACCATAGTGATTCCACGGATTTTCTGAAGCGGGACTTCATGGGGAGTTTACTGCGCGGCCTGCACCTGATCGGGACTCAGCCCCCGTCAGGCAGTGACACTAGCATAAGCGGAGACGCCCCTCCAGGCAACGACAATCACCAAAGGGCGTACCAAGAAAGCAAAACCGGCTGCGGTACGTTCGCCGCGGGCATACCGGATTACTGAGTCAGTTCGAAGACAGTTCCACACATGCATGTGCCTCCATAATTGGAGGTCGTGCCGTACAGGTTGCCCGCCGCGTCGCGCACCACGCCGCTGGCGGGTTGTCCCCCGTCCGTGCCTCCGGTGAAGCTGTACAGCACCGTCTCCTTGCCGTTCGAATCCAGCTTGTAGACGACGCCGAGGCCGTGCGCGCCACCGTTGTTGGCGACACCGTAGAAAGTGCTGCCAGCATAGGCGAGGGCACCAGTGCCGGGATATCGCCCATCTGCGCCGCCCGTGAAGCTATAGAGCACTTTCTCTTTGCCGTCGGGACTCACCTTGAATACGGCTCCCTGTTCGCTCGCGCCGCCGTATGTGGTCGTCCCGTACAGGTACCCGTTTGCGTCGCGTATCAAGGTAGAAAAAGGAAACTGCCCGTCGGGCGGGCCGGTGAACCGGTGGAGCACAGTTTCCGTGCCTGCGGGGTCTACCTTGAACACGACCCCATTTTCGTTCGTTCCCCCGTTCCCAGTGGTGCCGTATAGATTTCCTTCAGCATCGCGCACCAGTCCTCCGGTGGGATACTTGCCATCGCTGCCCCCGCTGAAGCTGTAAAGCACAGTCTCTTTTCCATCGGAATCTAACTTGAATACAGTTCCGACGTTGGAGCTTCCGCCATATTCGGTGGTGCCGTAGAGAGTGCCCGCAGCGTCTCGTATCAAACCCGCGTAGGGATAAGCTCCGTCCGCCCCGCCGGTGAAGTTGTGCAGCACTGTTTCCACGCCTGCGAAGCTCAACTTGAATACCGTGCCGAAGCCATAGGCGCCGCCCCCGTTGGTGGTCCCGTAGAAACTGTCAGCGCGCAGAAGATTTGTATAGGTGTACGCTCCGTCCGAGCCTCCGTTAAAGCTGTGAATGATCGATTCGCGGCCTTGAGGGTCTACCCGGAAGATAGTTCCGGCATTCAATTTGCCGCCGTCGTACGTGGTTCCGAACAGGTTGCCGGCCGCATCGCGGGTCAAGTTCGCGTAGGACAGCGCGCCATCGCTTGCCGGTCCCGTGAAGCCATGGAGGAGTTTGAAGTTCGTCTGCGCCTGAGTCGGCTGAGCGAAAACTCCGACCAGCAACGCCAGCAAGAACGGGAGCGCGGCGGTTATGGAAGTGTGGCGATCTCGTGACACTCGGTCGACAGGCTTATCGGAACTGGACATAGAACTCCTCAGTGGCTGGGGCCGGCAGTTGCTTCGTTGGGGAGGCGGAAGCGAAGCGGATATTTACCCGCCCGGACAAGCCGGTATCCGAGCGCGCGTGGAACTATATACAGCATCGTTCAGGCCGTCAAGGAGTCGATTGGCCTTAGCGTTGGCCGTGGCGCAGCGTGAGATCGAACGGACGCGCTAGTTCATGTCGCCGAGCGAGCACGCGCCCGGGCCTCTGGGATCTCCGCACGATCCGCACGCACCGCGGGTTGGGGATGCCGCAGGCGCCGAGCCCTTGGCGGACACCGCGAAAACCGACAGCTGCGGTTCCAGTTTCTTCGCGTGGCACTTCGGGCACTCGGCTTTTTCCTTGCCGTAGACGAGCGCTTCAAACTGGTGATGGCATTCCTTGCAGATGTACTCGAAGATGGGCATGGGCGACTCCAGTTCCTATTAGAATCAATTTGTGCCCAGTTCGCAAACTCCAGGCCCTCCGATTCAAGCTGAGTGGACGGCCCGTGCGCCCTTCCGCGCACGGCGTTGGCTCGGCGGCGGCCATATGCAGACCATTGCCAGCTTCCTGCTCCCCCGCAAAATCCACCTGCCCCCGCCGGAAGAGCGTCTGGTCGAAGTCGCGCCCGGCATCAAGGTCCGCTGCTGGTGCTACTGGCACGGGCAGGACCGTACAAAGCCGCTGACGTTAATTGTCGTCCACGGCCTCGAAGGCTCTTCCGATTCCCAATACATGCTGGGAGTAGCGCGCAATGGCCTGGCGGCAGGTATGAACGTCGTCCTCATGAACCAGCGCAACTGCGGCGGCATGGATCATTTCGCGCCGACGCTCTACAACTCGAGCCTGTCAGGCGACGTGGCCGCAGTGGTGCGGAGCGTCCTCGAGCACGACGGCGTCTCACATTTCGCGCTGATCGGATTTTCCATGGGTGGAAACCTCGTCTTGAAACTCGCGGGAGAGTGGGGAAGCGATCGCTCCCCCGCAGTTTCGAGCCGTAGCTGCGGTGTGTCCGGCGATGGACCTGGCAGCTTCCGCCGATGCTCTGCATGAGCCCGCCAACCGCATCTACGAGTATTACTTCCTGATGCAGTTGTTTCGCAGGTTGCGGCGCAAGGCCCGCCTCTTTCCCGGAAAGTTCGACGCATCGCGCCTGCGCGGCATTACCAGCCTGCGCTTGTTCGACGACCGCATCACCGCCTACTACTGCGGATTTACCGGGGCCGACGACTACTACGCCCGTGCCGCAGCGGCCAACGTGGTCGACCGCATCGCAGTTCCGGCGCTGATCCTCCACGCGGCCAACGATCCCTTCATCCGCATGCAACCGGAAACGTTACGCCGTGTTGCCGCCAATCCAAACATCACCTACGTCGAGACCGCCGACGGCGGCCACTGCGCTTTCCTCGGCGAACCCAACGGCGATCGAAATAGCAATGGCCGACGACGGCCGCTGGGCCGAGCGCGAGGTCGTGGAGTTTGCCCGGAAATTTGCGTGAGAGAAGTTTGCGCGAGAGCTGACTTTAACTTGCCCCCGCAGGAGCCCGGTGCAGCCACGGCATCAACTCCACGCCGCGCCCTTTTGTCTTCGTGCGAACGTAGGCCAGCCCCAGCATCGCCAGCGTAATCACCGCCAGCCCCGCGGTGGCCCCGCCAATCCCCATCCGGTGTTTCGGCAGAATCGACACGCGCCCGTACACGAATTCAATGTGCACCCAGTAGACCAGCAGTGACGCCTGCCCCAACTGGATCAGCGGGCTGAATCCCCACTGCCCCGCGCCCCACCGGCACCACGCGTAGCTCCCATACAGAATCACCAGCAACATCCCCACCCGGATCAGAAAGAAACTCGGGCTGGTGTGCCAGTAATCGTCGACGGCATAGAACTGCCGCGGTTGCCGGTCGAGCCAGCGCGCGAATTCGATCAGCACCGCGCCCGCCAGTCCCATCGAGAAAAATGCTCTCCACTCCAGCGCCCGCGCCCACTGACTTTGCAGAATGAATCCCGCCGCCAGCCCGGCAAACGCGAACCCCGTCCACGGAAAAACAGGGAAGAGTCCCGGCCTGCGGAACGCCGAGGTTGTGCACGCCATCCACGTAAGACTCCAGCGGCCACGGAAGCCACGTCGGACGCCACGTAGTCCACAAAGGCGGGCTCAGCAGCGAAATCAGCAACGCAGTCCCGCAAGCCGCCAGCACCAAAGCCAGTCGCCCGTGCGCAGAATATGTGGAGACCAAAGGTTGTGTGGGGACGGGCGCCTTCGCCCGTCCCGCTGGGCGCAGCCCGGCGATCGAGAAGAATCCCAGCACCGCCCAGCACATCACCCCCATCAGCATCATCGACAGCCCAATGGTGTTCAGCACGTCCACCCGCACCAGATCACTCTTCGGCGCCCATCCCCAAGCGATCACATACTCCTGCACCCGGAACAGCAGTCCGTACACAAAAATCTCTGCCCCGCGTGCGATGGTCGTCCGCGCGATCTGCGCCGCCGGAGCATCCTTCCGCCAGAGCTTCTCCGTGACCAGCGCAAACGAAATCCCCGCCAGAAACAGAAACAGCGGCGCCGGAAACGTCCCTCCCAGCTGCGAATACATGAAAAAACGGCTCTGCCTTGCCTGCGGGCTAAGCCACGAATCGTAGCAGTGCGTCTGAAACATCAGCACGCAGGCCAGTCCCCGCATCCAATCAATGTAGGCAAGCCGCGATTTTGCGCTGTCTGGCAGGCTCATGTCGAGTTTGGGATTCGCACCGCAGTATACGGCAGTGCACCGCGGATTCCCGGTTTTTCAGGCGATGACGCCCGATGCACCGTGTCTCGCCCCAGTTCCACCGCGAATTGCCCGCGGCCCCCCGGAAGTGCTGAATGAAGTGCTAAATAGGGTGCGGAACGAAGTGCTGAATTTTGAACGGCGAATCTTTGTTAACTTTGTGTCTCCCGTACAACCTTCCACGCAACTGTCTTGATCGAATAGGGGATTACCCGTTATAAGCTTAGAAAGCAAACAGTTCTGCCGACCCGGCCCCGGAGCCTCCATGCGAATCGTGAAGTCGTTGTTGCCCGTGCTTGTGCTTGCCAGCCTCCTCTCCAGCTTGAGCCACGCCGCCGCCCCTGACCGCATCGCGGGCGCGCTGACCAGTGGCCAGACCGTCCCGCTCAGAGGGAATGTTCACCACTTGGCAATGCCCCAGTTCGATCAGGGCCCAGTCGATCCCGCCATGCAACTGGGAACCATTACCCTGACGACGGTGCCCACCGCCGCCCAGCAGAAGGCCATCAATCTACTCCTCGCCCAGCAGCAGGACCGGAAATCATCCAACTACCACAAGTGGCTCACGCCCGAGCAGTACGCCGACCGCTTCGGCCTCAGCCGGAACGATATGCAGCAGATGGCCGCCTGGCTGAAGTCGAAGGGATTCACCATGATCCAGCAGGCCCGCGGCCGCAACTGGATCTCCTTCACCGGCACCGCCGCCCAGGTCCAGAACGCCTTCGGCACTGAAATCCACCATTTCAACGTGAATGGCGAATTGCACTACGCCAACGCTACGCCGCCTCAGATTCCGGCAGCTCTCGGCGGAGTCGTCACTGGCTTCCGCGGTCTCCACGATTTCCGGCCGAGGCCCCATGGAATCCGCCGCAATCCGGGCGTGCGTCCCGATTACAGCAGTACCACCTTCGGGGACCTCGCGGCTCCGGGCGACATTGCCACGATTTACGACATCAATGCCCTATACACCGCCGGTATCGACGGCACCGGACAGAAGCTGGCGGTCATGGGACAAACTGATATCTATCTCGCGGATTTGACCGATTTCCGAACCGGCTTTGGGATGTCTGCCATCAACTGCACCACCAACAGCAGCAACGTGATCACAGCCTGCAGCGATCCGCACTTCAGCTATGTACTGGATGGAACCGTAGGCGGAGCTGGAGATCCCGGGCTTTCGACGAACGGAGACATCAGCGAAGCCGATCTGGACCTGGAATGGTCCGGGGCGGTCGCACGCGGCGCACAAATCATCTATGTAAATGCCACCGATACCTTCACTTCTTACTACTACTCCATCGACCAGAATCTCGCGCCGGTGATCAGCTTGAGCTACGGTTTCTGCGAGTTCTACGACAACATCCTCGCTGCGGACGAGGCTGAGCTCCAAAAGGGAAATCTGCAGGGAATTACGATCGTGAACTCCAGCGGCGACGCTGGCGCGGCCGAGTGCGACTACAGCGCAACCATAACCGCTACGAATCTTGCGACTCAAGGGATCGCCGTCAGCTATCCCGCCAGCAGCCCTGAAGTCACCGGCGTCGGCGGAACAGCTATTCCCCTGGCCAACTTTACGAGCACCTATTGGGGAACCACCAATGGCACGGACGGTGGCACGGCTCTTTCCTACATTCCGGAACAAGCCTGGAATGACGACAACGAAATTGCGCAGTTCTGCCAATCCAACTCTACTCTCACTTTTTGCGCTACAGGGAACGGCACGGGGACGGCCATTACTTCGGCAGCCACAGCTCAAAATGCAATCGGTATTTCGTCGACGGGTGGTGGCGCCAGCAACTGCTCAGTGCAAAACTCCTCCTTCTCGTCGTGTGTGTCCGGCTTCCCGCAGCCTTCTTGGCAAACGGTCACAGTTACTGGGCAAACCACCCGTCTTTCCCCGGATGTTTCGTTCCTCGCGACGCCCAATTTTCCCGGTTACATCTTTTGCACGCAGTTGTCCGAACTCCGTATCTCAGGAACAGGTAGCAGTTGTGCGAGCGGAATCTCCAACGCCGTTGAAAATGACAGCTCGCTGATCGGCGGCACCTCTGCCTCCGCTCCCATCTTTGCCGGCATTGTGACGCTACTGAACCAGTACCTCGCCGGGTCGGCCTCTTCGGGATTGGGGAACGTCAACCCTACTCTCTATTCGTTGGCCCAGACCCCGGCGAACGGAGCCTTCAACCCCGTCACCGCTGGAGACAACACCGTGGCTTGCGTGGCGGGTACGCCCTCTACCCAGCCGGTCGCGCTGCAGTGCCCGGGGACTGGGGTTCTCGGGTTCCAGGGCTCCACTTCTGACCCAACCACGGGCTACAACATGGTCACCGGTCTCGGCTCGGTCGACGTGAACAACCTCGCGATCGCATGGGCCGCTTCGCGTACCTCGAGTTCGGTAAACCTGATCCCGTCGGCGACTCAGGTCTACCAGACCACGAGTGTGACTCTGACGGCGACGGTCACCCCCTCGTCCGCGACGGGCAACGTCACCTTCAACAACGGCTCGAAAGTCTTGGGGACGGTTGCGCTTTCAGGGGGAACGGCGGCCTTCTCGACCACGTCGTTGCCCGTGGGCACCAACACCATCACCGCCACCTACAACGGCAGTGGAGCTGTTTCAAATTCCACCTCAGCTGCTGCCACCGTAACCGTTTCGCAGGCGTTTACCCTCGCTCCGACCGCCCCATCGTTCACCGTGACGCAAGGTGCAACTGCCAACCCGACGGTCACTGTGACGGCGAACGGCAGTTTTACCGGGGCACTCACCTTTAGCTGCGCCGATCCCGCGCCGCAATCAATCTGCACCCCGCCTCCAAACACCAACCTAAGCAGCACCCCAGTCAACGTCAGCTTCCAGATCACAACCGCCGCCCCAACCGCGTCCTTGGTTCGGCCTTCCGAGCGCGGCACGCGGATCGTCTACGCGATGCTGCTACCCGGATTGTTCGGCATCATGTTTACCGCGGGGTCCCGCCGGCGCTCCCTGCGGGGCATGCGCTTCCTGGGCCTGATCATGGTTCTGGGATTCTCCACCCTGTGGCTGGCTTCCTGCGGCGGCGGCAGCAACAGCAATAACCCGGGGAATCAGGGAACGCCGAAAGGCTCCTACACCATTTCGGTGAACGCCACTTCGGGCAACGTGACCGGTACTCCCATCACCTTCACAATCGTCGTGCAATAACCCCGCACGCCAATCCAAACCTCAGGCGCTCCCCTCATCCCGGAGCGCCTTTTCTCTCTGTCGACAGTTTGGGGAAATGCCCGTGTGGACTAAGCCTGTGTGGGACGGACACTCCTGTCCGTCCACGTTTTGACTCTGCCTCTGATCTTCCGACTTATGTGGCGCGGGCGCCCCCGCCCGCGTCTCGCCACCACCCAACAGCTAGAAGCAACGCGAACCCGTAACCAACCGAAGGCCGCGACTTCAGAAGGTGCGAAGAATCACAAACGCGGGAACGACCGTGGAAGAGCGGCCCTTCCAGGGCCGCGTAAAGGCTGCCAACATTGACGGGCTTTAGCCCCTGAGGTTTTCTCCCCGCCAATCGAGCCGCGCCTCTTTGCCTTCTCCTCCTCCCATCTGCGAAACTGACGAATGATTCTCCCGCCAGGAAACTGAGTACAGAGTACTGAGAACCGGGAACTCCCCATGGGCCGCATCCACGTACTCTCCGAGACCGTCGCCAACCAGATCGCCGCCGGCGAAGTGGTCGAGCGCCCTGCTTCCGTGGTCAAGGAGATGCTCGAGAACTCCCTCGACGCCGGCGCCACCCGCATCAAGATCAGCGTCGAGGCCGGCGGGAAAAAGCTCATCCAGATCACCGACAACGGATGCGGTATGGTCCGCGACGACGCCATGCTGGCCTTCGAGCGCCATGCCACGTCGAAAATCAAGAACGCCGAGGACCTGTTGAGCATCGCCACTCTCGGATTCCGCGGCGAGGCCCTGCCCTCGATCGCCTCGGTCTCGCGCCTGCGCCTGGAAACGCGGGCCGCTGAAGAACCCGCCGGCACAGTAGTCGAGATCAACGGCGGCAAAATCGCCCGCGTCGAAGAGGCCGGCCTGCCCTTGGGAACTTCCATCACCGTGCGCGATCTTTTCTTCAACGTCCCCGCGCGCAAGAAATTTCTCAAGGCCGAATCGACCGAGCTGTCGCACATCGCGTCCCTGGTTACTCACTACGCGCTGGCCCATCCCGAAAAGCACTTCGAATTGCACTCGGCGGCCAACGCCATGTTGGTCGCGCCTCCGGTCGCCGGATACAGCGAGCGCGTCTACCAGGTCTTCGGCAAGGAAACGCTCGACCAGTTGATCCCCATAGCGGCTCGCCAGCCGCTCGAGCGCATAGGCCTGCCGCAACCGCCTCCGTGGCGACGCAAGGAAAAAGAAGAAGAAGACGATGGCGAGCAGAGCGCGCCCAAAGAGCTGGGCGAAATGCACCTTCACGGCTTCGTCTCGAAGCCTGAAATCCAAAAGCTCAACCGCAATTCCATTTTCGTCTTCGTCAACGGACGCCTCATCCGCGACCGCCTGGTGCAGCACGCGCTCACCGAGGCCTATCGCAATATCATTCCGCCCAGCGTCTATCCGGTCGTACTGCTGTTCCTGGAAATGCCGGCCGCCGAGGTCGACGTAAACGTGCATCCCTCGAAGACAGAAGTCCGCTTCCGCCAGCAGAGCGTGATGCACGACTTCGTTCGCGACTCGGTCCGCGCCGCGCTGATGAAAGCCCGGCCCGTGCCCCAGTTCGTGACCGAGATGCGAGCCCACGCCACGGCCAGTCAATCGCTTACGCCCGGAGCGATGACACCGGGAGCACACGACTGGGAACCGGGTTCGGTCGTGGCGTCCGCAGCCGATGTTCCAGCCAACTGGCCAGCTACGTATGGTCCCGCAGCCAGCGGAGGCTTCGCCCTGCAAGCCCCCGTGCCTCCGCCAATTTCGCAGCGCTTCCAATTCGAAGGTGGAATTGCCGTCGAGGCCAACGCGGCGATCCCCGTCGCTCGCGGTCTGGAAGCGATCCCCGATAGCGGCTGCGCACCAGCCCTGGACGTCAGCGAAGAAGAACCAACTCTGTCTTCTCTCAGCACGCTGAAGCCGCTAGGCCAAATCAGAAATTCGTTCATCCTCGCGGTGAGTGAAGACGGCCTCTGGATCGTCGACCAGCACGTAGCCCATGAGCGCGTGTTGTTCGAACGCATTCTCAAGCAGCGCGCAGTCCAGAAAGTCGAAAGCCAGCGCCTGCTCATGCCGATCGTCCTGGAGTTGTCCCCCGCGCAGCAGGCGGTGTTCACCGAAATCTCCGACGAACTTCAGTACAACGGATTCGAAGCCGAACCCTTCGGCGCCCGCAGCGTGGCCGTAAAAGTCGCTCCTGCCGGAGTGGAGGCATCCGCCGTCGAGCACATGCTGCACGAATTGCTCGACCAGTTCTCCCGCGAAGAGCAGTCGCTGAACCTGGAAAAAATTCGCGCTCGCATTGCAGCGTCCATCGCCTGCCACGCCGCCATCAAAGTCAACATGCCCCTGGAACAAAATAAAATGGAGTGGCTCCTGGCAGAACTAGCCAAAACCGACCACCCCATGTCTTGTCCTCACGGCAGGCCGGTGGTTCTAAGGTATTCTGTGAAGGACATTCAGAAGGCGTTTAAGAGAATCTAGCTATGAGCTATGAGCCACGAGTTATGAGCATCGAGTTCAGGCTCTTACTCCCAGCTCATAGCTCGTAGCTCACGACTCAACCATGACTGACCTGGAACTTCAACAACTGCGGCGCGAGAAGTGGCGGCTGGATGGCAAGCCCATCCGGACGATCGAACAGGCGCGCGCCTTTCTCGAAGAGGTGGGCTTCTGCCTGATGTATCCCAAGCGGCCCGCGTTGCTGGTGCCCACGTTTATCGGCGCGTTTGTTGGTTCGGAAGATCGCTTGCCCGGATGGCAGCACGCCTTCAAAGATCCGCGGGCAGCCGAGGCCACGGAACTGATGGTGCGGCTGCTGCGCGAACGCACCGCCTTCGAAGCGAATCTGTTCGACGAGAACAACGGATTCCTCGTTCCTGCGTCGGTGTTTCCTTATTTCTACGCGCTCATCGGCGAGCGCAATCCCAAGCAGGCGCCGAAGGCGGGTTCGCGGTCTCCCTACTCTGCGCTGGCCTGCGATGCCTTCGAATTGATCCGTCGCGATGGGCCCATTTCAAAGCAGAAGATGCAGGAAGTGCTGGGCGGGAGCGTGTCATTCCCGGCACTCGATGGCGCGCTCGGCGAGTTGTGGTCGAAGCTGCGCATCACGCGCGTGGATTACAAGGCCAGCGAAGGCTCGGTGTGGGACGTTCTCTACCGCTGGGCCCCGGATGCGGTGAAAGAAGGCGTCGGACTGTCGGTGCAGGAGGCGCTCACCGCACTGCTCTCGAAGTATATTGACTGCGTCATCGCCATCGAACAGGCCGACCTCGAAATCTTCTTCGGCAACTTCATCGCGCGTTCGAAGGTGAAGGACGCCGTCAACGCCCTCCTGGCCGCCCGCGAACTAAGTTTCGTGCACGTCAGCGGACAATCGATGCTGCAGATCACGCCGGAGAAGGTCGCGGTGACTCCAGTCGCCGTTACGCCGAGAATCTCTAGACGCTAGGCAATCCAACTGTGCCAAGCGCTCCCAATCGCAACCTATACCGCGGCCGTCTCGCCCCCTCCCCCACCGGCCTGCTCCATCTCGGCCATGCCCGCACTTTCTGGATCGCGGCCCAGCGCGCTGCCGAGCATCATGGCGAGCTGATCCTCCGCAACGAAGATTTGGATTCGCAGCGTTGCCGGCCCGAGTTTGTGCAGGCCATGCTCGAAGACTTGCGTTGGCTCGGCATCGACTGGGTTGAGGGCCCCGACTGCGGCGGACCGCTGCGACCGTACGCGCAGAGTGAGCGCCGCGTGCATTATCTCGAAGCGTGGCAGAGGCTGCGCAATCTGGGCTTGATCTATCCGTGCACTTGCTCGCGAAAAGATGTGGCGCAATCTGCGGGCGCGCCCAACGACTTGGATGACGAGCCGGTGTATCCGGGAAAGTGTCGACCATCGGCCGCGCCGCGGCCCGCTCGGCTTCGCCTTCGCGAGACGGCCGAGGCGGCCGTCTCCACATGTGCAGTGGAACACGCCGATCCCGCCGGCGTGAATTGGCGATTTCGCGTACCCGACGGCGAGGAGATCTCGTTCACCGATCTGCACCTCGGGCCGCAGCGGATGATCGCGGGGCGGGATTTCGGAGACTTCATCGTGTGGCGCCGCGACGATGTCCCGGCGTATCAACTTGCCGTCGTGGTCGACGATGCGGCCATGCGCATCACCGAAGTCGTGCGCGGCGCGGATCTGCTGAAGTCGACGGCGCGCCAGATTCTGTTATTCCGCGCGCTTGGGCTCTCCGCGCCGGATTATTACCACTGCGACCTGATGCGAGATGAAGATGGCGTGCGGTTGGCGAAGCGTCATGATTCGTTGAGCATTCGCAAGCTTCGGGAGTTGGGATGGACCGTCGAACAGGTGCGGGCAGGCAAGATTTCATGAATTTGAGTCGTGTGGGACCGGGTCGGAGCCTGCCCTGAGCGAAGTCGAAGGGACCCGGTCATGCGGAGCGAAGCTCCGCTGCGCCCTCGCCACGACCGCGGCTGTTTTCCGCTTGAGTATGACCGCGACTCTCACGATCAGCGTGTACAATCTTTAGCTTCGCTGAACAACAGCAGGAAATGACCGACACCGGAAAAATCGAACCCTCCTCCCGCAAGCTAACCATCGCCATCGACGGCCCCGCAGGGGCAGGCAAGAGCACCATCGCCTCACGCCTCGCGCGCAAGCTGGGATACGTGAACCTGGAGAGCGGCGCCATGTACCGCGCCCTTGCGCTCAAAGCCATCGACCGCGATGCTTCCTTCGACGACGAAGACGCGCTGGTCAAACTGGCCGATAACTCCCGTATTCAACTCGAGCCCACGATTGGCGGGAACCGCACGCTGCTCGATGGCAAGGACGTTTCCGCTCGAATTCGCGAGCGCGACGTGTCGGAGGCCGCTTCCCGCATCTCCATCCATCCCAAGGTTCGCGAGTGGATGGTCGCCCGCCAGCGCGAAATGGGCGCGGGCGGCGGCGTAGTGATGGAAGGCCGCGATATCGGCACGCAAGTTTTCCCGCACGCCGATTTGAAGATTTTTTTGGACGCAGATCCCGTGGTGCGCGAGCAGCGCCGCATGGAGCAGCAAAAAATCAAAGGCGATGTGGCCGCCAGCGTGGCAGCAGAGCTGCGCGAGCGGGACCGCCGCGATCGCACCCGAACTGCGTCTCCACTCGTGGCCGCCGCCGATGCGGTGATGATCAACTCCACTTCGTTGAGTGAGGATGAAGTACTGGCGCAGGTGGAAGAGTTAGTGAACAAGAAACGCAATCACTGATCGAGCCGAGCGCTTCTCAGCGCCGCGGGGCTTCGCCGACGCGGGACAGCCGAGGCGGCTGTCCCCACATGAGTCTCTTCCGAAACCTTGAAACTCTGAAACCTTGCCCTCTTCAGTTTTCGGTTGGCTCCACTTTCACTTTCGGCGCAGGCAGCGCTTTCCCGGCTTTGGCCGGATTCGGCGGCTCCGGCGGTTTGGGCGGCTGCGAGCTGGCCTTCCGAATCTCGATGCCGTCGTGCTCATTGTTCAGCACAATGTGCGCCAAGGCGTTGCCCACGCTGCCGCTCGCTTTCGCCTCGTGCTCGCCATTGTCGACCTTCAGCTCGCCAAAGTCCGATTGAATCTCGCCATCGCGCGTGCGTGCATCCAGGCGGAATCCCGCTTTATCGGGCAGGCTGAGCTGAATACCGCCGTTCTTGCTGTCGATCTGCACGTTGCCCAGGGTGCGCATCCCCACTTCGATCGCCCCGTTATCGTTCTGCAAGCGGACGTCGCCTGAGACGTCGTCGAGCCGAATATTCTTCGACCGGGTAGTTAGGTGCAGCGGGCCAGTAATCTGTTCGGCGTGCAGTTCGTCAGAGTCGAGATCGAGAGAGCCCTCGATCTTCGAGAACTCCATGTCGGTGCGCGAAGACTTGAAGGTCACAGTCTTCGCGATCCGCGCCAGCTTCACGCTTTCCTGGAATTCGCCATCGAGCTGCACCGCACCCTTTACGTCGGCGACTGAGACTTCATTGACTCGGCCTTCCACGTGCACGTCGCCGGTCACCTGCTCGATCTTGACGGTGCCTTTTTCCTGGCTGACTTTGACGTTGCCGTTCACGTCTTCCACGCTGGTGTCGGAATGCTGAGCGGAGATGTCGATACCGCCGTCGCGTCCCACCAGGTTTACATCGCCGCGACGGGAGGTGATGGAGACTGCCACTTTGCGCGGCAGGGAAACGTCGAGATCCGTTTCGACAGGATGATCGCCCGCTCCCTCAGCCTTGGCGTCCAATGTGACCAGTCCGCCGATAGTCGTAATCGTGGGCTTGGTTTCGGTATCGTACTTGTCGGCGTCGCCCTGGTTCTCCGCGCTTACCCGCTTGCGGACGACGACCGTGATCTTGTTGTCATCCGACGCGTGCACGCTGACCGCCCCGCGCGTGTCGATGATTTTCAGGCTGGCTCCCGCGGGGAAGTCCTGCTCGAGATGATCGTTAAAGTTATAGCTCTGCCCGAAGATGCTGTTGAAGTCACTGTCGTCGATGTTGATGTTGTCGCGTAATCCGGACCAATTCACCCGTTCCAACTGCGTCGCGATCAAACCAAAGACGACGATCATAACGACCAGGAAAACTCCGCCCGCACCAATCCCGGACGAACGAGTGCCTTCCCGCTGTGCCCGCTGGTGCTCGAGCAGTTTGATGACGCCCCAGAAAATCAGCAGCAGCGGCCAGTAGCTCGCGAACAGGTGGGCCAACCGGCCAATCGACAGGATGTGCATCGTCCCCATCAGGAACACGACGCCTAGCACGATCAGGACGAAGGCGCCTGCCATCGACCGGTGACGCCGCGGCGGCAGCGGAGGAAGCGGTGAAAATGCTGGAGGTGTAACTGGGCTAGACATTTTTCACCTCGCCTGTACCGGAAGAAGGTGGCTCCGCGCTCGGCACTGCCGGCGGCGGAGTGTTGGGTGGAAAGCCCGTTCCTGGAGGCAGTGGGCCGATGTGTCCTTCAGACGACGAATTGCTCTGCACCAGCTTCACCACTCCAATCACCAGCAGAATGGCGGGCCAGGTTCTGTGAAATTCCAATCGCCCAACGTTATCGAGCAGAAACAGCACTCCGATCGTGACGAGCATCGCCGGCCCCATCAGCTTGCGGGTGCGGCACTGTTCGCAGACGCAGTACGGGCGATAGCCTCCCAGCAGTCCCCAGTGCTTGGCAAATAGCCACACGCCCAACACGATGAGAATGATCGGCCAGAAGCGATGCAGGCTGAAGTCAAAAACTGTGTTGATCAGGAACAGCACGCCCAGGCCGATAAGAATCGCCGCGGCGGCCGGAACTTTCGTGGTGTCGAGTTTCTCTCCCGTGCCGAAAGTCGACGCCAGTCCGAATGGATCAGGAACAGGTTCGTTCGCCTGGATTGCCCTGGCTGTGCGAACGGCGTCCAAAATCTGGTACACCCAGAAGAATCCGAGAAAGATTCCCAGCGCCGTGTCGGCCTGCCATGGCAGATCCGACGACAATCCGACGATCGCCAGCACGACGATGCCGAGATGAGCCAGGCCCTTCGCGTACTGGCCGCAATAGACTGCGCCCAGCCCGAGGGGAATCGCCCCCAAAATTCCGGCTACCGTCGGATTCGGTCCCGGGTTGACCGGAGGCCGATATCCGACCGACGGCCCGCCGACTGGCGGATACACCGTTTGCGCGGGAGGCACAAATCCTGGCGCCGGGGCGGTGCCTTCCATGCGTGCGGCCAGGCAGGCCTCGCAGTAGATCACGCCGCGGACGTCGCGGGTGCATTGGTTACAAAGTGGCTTGCCGCAAGTGCGGCAGAAAGCCACCGCAGCCGTTTCGCTGTGAGTGGCGCAGTTCATACGAACCTCCTGTCAGTGGTCACCGACACTACAGGCAGATCGCAAGCATTTACTCCATTCAGACATGGACCCCGGTGAGCGCCGGCCAGAATCAGATGGTTGTCCGTCTGGCTGTAGTTGCGCTCCTGCTTCTGCTCGGGCTGTTGTGTTGTGTCGTTCTTGTCGTCTTTCTGTTTCGCCGGCCGGGATTCTTTGCGGCCGGGTTCGGCGGGAGTCACCGTGCGCTTGATCTCGCGCACGCGCGACTCGACTTCGTAAACGATCCGCACGTTTTCGTAGTAGCGCACCACGCGCGCTTGCGTGTGGTAGTACGCGAGCCGGATCGCAGAGGGACGCAGGCTGACCTGGCGTAGATCCGCAGGTTTCACACCCGCGACTGCCAGGACCACCGACAGCGCGAAGAATGCCATGCCAAACGACATGGCAAAACGCGGCTGTCGCACCGTCCCCCACATCGGCTCGAGCACCGAGGCCTGCATGCGCTCCCACCACGAAACGTGTGGTTGCGGAGAACGTACAGTCACTCGCAGGCGTTGGGTGTCAACGCCCGTCGTGGATGCCAGAATGTTGGTGACCAGGCTGGCTGGAGGCTCCACCTCCGTGAGTCCCTTCAGCCAGTTGCGGCCCGCCTCAGCTTCGGCGAACAGCGGACCGCACGCCTTGCATACCCGGGCGTGGGCCTGGAAGCGGTCGAGTCCGCTCCCGGTCAGAACGCCGTCAATGGCGTCCGCGAGCAGGAGTTCGAACTCGTTACACTGCATTCCGTTTCTGGTCTGGTCTGGCATCACATCACCTGCCTATAGGTACGTTGCAGGAGCCTGGCAAGTTCCGCCCGCCCCCTATTTATTCGCGATTTCACGGTACCCTCCGGAACCTTCAAAACACTGGCAATGTCACGGTAGTCCATATCCTGTAAGTCCCTTAGAATCACTGCTTCCCGAAGCTCTGGCGACAACTTCGCCAGGGCCGCATGAACCGTCTCACTGACCTCCCGGCTGCGTACCCGGGCGTCCGGGGGAGCCGATTGGTCAGGAATTTGCTCACTGAGCGGCTGGGCGTCCTCGTGCTCCGACGCCGCCGTGTCCATGGAGTCGGTCATCCGATCCTGCTTGGTCTTGCGAAAATGGTCCACCAGCAGGTTCCGGGTGATGGTCGTCACCCAGGTGACGAACGCCCCTTTGGTGTGGTCATAACTCGAAAGAGTGCGGTACATCTTGATGAAGACCTCTTGCGTGAGGTCCTGGGCGTCGTCGCCCGATCCCGCGAAGCGGTAACAGATGTTGTAGATACGCCGGTTATAGGTCTGCACGATTTCCTCCCAGGCGGCGGAGTCGCCGGCAATACAGCGCCGGACCAGCATCGCGACGACCTGGACGTCTTCCACTTGCGCTCCCCGGAAATCTGCCTAAAACCTGAGACTCTGGCCTGGACTTAACTTAGGTCGACCGAACTTGGGTCAACCGGCTGCTGAGACTCTCTCCAGGCGCTCACTACGAATCCCTGGTTAAGCGATTAGGTTCCTATTTGTCATCCCGAGCGGAGCAGAATTGCCGTCTGTCGGCAACTCTGCGCAGTCGAGGGACCTTGCGTTTCTCTTACGATACTTAATCAGAGCTTCCCTAGACAGTACGTGATTGTGGGCGTTGAAGTTCGCCATTCCTGCCGTTACTGAAGTGAACACGGAATTGTAGCAGCGCGAGGCGAGCGGAAGAGCCAGCATTTACGGCGCCCAAGCTCATTCTGGAACCAGAGCCAGTTTCCTGGCCGGCGTCATCCCGAACGCAGCCGTTCTTCAGGCGGAGAGAGGGATCTCGCCGACCAAGACGCAACTCGACGCATCTCTGACACGTCAGCTCTCAGCCCGCTCGGATTATCTGGGTCATCCGCCATTCACGCATTTTTAACACCGCCCTGCTACCATGGAATTGGATCGAATGCCTTTTCGGAGGTGTTTATGATTCCTCTCTCTTCCGCGCGACTTCCGGCGGACTCACCTGGTCGAAAATTTCCCGCACTCGAAGCTACGAACTCAAATTGAACGACGAAGTTGTCGGAACGCTGCAGCATCCCGGTTTCTGGTCCTCGAGCTTTGTCGCTGAATCGCAAAGCGGTCGCTGGACATTTCGTCGCGGCGGTTGGTTTGGCGCCGGCTCTGAGATCCTGGATTCATCTTCTCAACAGCAGATCGCAACCTTCAAATCGCTCTGGGGCGGCGGCGGTACGCTGACCTTCGCTGACGGTCAGCAATTTCAACTGGAGTGCAAAGGTTGGTGGCGTCCCGTGTGGAGCGTGGTCGGCAAGGGTGGCGAAACCCTGCTGCGCCTGCACACGCGTGAAAAAACCGTGGAGATCCCGAACGCGGGCAGCGTCCCCGACACCCGGCTGTCTCTGCTGATCATGTTTACCTGGTACCGCGTCCTGCAAGCCGAAGAGGACGCCGCGGCCACCGCCGTGGCCGCCGCGTCGTAGATTCTTAGCGTGCGAGCAGGCAAGATCGGCAGCCCTCGGCCCTCGTAACGGCCTTTGGAGGGATCCGAAAACACCCGCCGGGAGCTAGTGTGGTGTCCCGAAAATTTCTCGGCATAGCTTCAGCCTGTCATCCTGAGCGAAGCGAAGGACCTATGCAGTTTGCCTGCATCGTCGATGCCCTCGCACATCCTCGGCGATGTTTGACGACTTTATCCGCGAATTCCTGGGACACCACACTAGTACCACCGTAACGTTGACCGCCCTATATAGGATCCCTATACTCCAAACATAGGAATCCTATACTGCGATTCCGGCACAGATATGACGCAACGCATTCGCTCTAAAATCTCACGGGGAAGCGGCGAACTCGCGATCTTGTCCCTGCTGGCCGAGCAGCCATTCTACGGCTTCGAAATCGCCAAACAGATCGGCGAACGCACCGGCGGAGCCCTCAAATTCACGCTCGCCTCGCTCTATCCGCTGCTCTACGACATGGAAAAACGCGGCTGGGTCGAAGGCCGCTGGCAGGCCAACAGCGCGGGCCGCGACCGCCGCTACTACCGCCTTACGCCCGGTGGCCGCCGCCAACTCGCTCCGCTGCGCGCGGAGTGGCGCACCTTCTTCCAGGCTCTCGACAGCCTGGCCGGAGTCAGCCATGCCTGATTGGAAAAAACTCGTCCGCGAGCGCATGTCGTCGCCAGGTTCGCCATGCAGTCCGAAGGAAGCGGTCATCGCCGAACTGGCGGCGCATCTCGAAGAAGTCTACGAACAGGCCCGGTCTCGCGGCTTGGACGCCGGCGCGGCGCTCGAGGTGACTCTGCAAGAGGTGGCCGACTGGTACGTTCTAGCGGCGGACATCCACCGCGCCGAATCTCAGGAGGATCCCATGAACCAACGCACGAAGTCCTTGTGGCTGCCCGCCCTTATATCTCTGTTGGGCGCCAGTGTTTCTCTGATGGCGACGCAACTCCTCGGCCTTGAGCCCCGCCTGGTCCAGATCCACGGTATGGGAATCACCCTCTACTGGCCGTGGCTTGACGCTCTGCCGTTTTGCGGAGCCCTGGGAGCGTATCTTTCCCAGCGGGCCCATGGCCCGCTCCGAGCACGCCTCGCGGCCGGCTTGTCTCCCGCCCTCATCATGATGTCATTCATTTTGCCCTGGGGACTAGCTCTCGACCTTCATTTCCTTTCACTCGTCGGCTTCGGTCTCGGCCTCGCCAACTGGGTAGCTCTTCCCACTTTCGCACTGCTGATCGGCGCCGCGCCTTTCCTGCGCGAACCTCGTGCGCTTGAGACGCAGCGGAGCACGACTTAGAGACCACCATGCACAACTGGCCAACAATGGTTCGCGAAAAGCTGGAGGGTTCCGGCCTTTCTCGGGCGCACAGCGAGGAAGTAATTCGGGAACTCGCCGCTCACCTCGAAGAGGCGTACGAGGGCGCGCGCTCAAGAGGCCTGACCGACGCAGCCGCAGTCCAACTTGCCTGGCAGGAAGTCAAAGACTGGCGCAGTCTAGTAGAAGAAAATCTCATCGAGCAAAAGAGGAGGATCCCATGAACAACCGAATCAAGAGTCTCTGGTTGCCCGCGATGGTGAACCTATTGGCCGCCATGCTGGTGTTAATGTTCATGCAGAAGATGGGCACACAACCTCGTCTCGTTTGGGTCGATGCCGCCGGCGGAAAGTTTGCGATGACGTTCTATTTTCCGTGGCTCGTGACGCTGCCTTTCTTTGGCGCAGCGGGCGCATACCTGGCGCGGCGCGCGCAGGGCAAAACATTAGCGCGCCTGGCAGCGGGACTCTCCCCAGGATTGACACTGATCGCTCTGATTGTTTTGATCGCGCCCTTGAGCCTGTTGGTTGACGGCTTGTCAGTCTATCGGCTGGTAATGATCACGGCTGGAATCTTTACCTGGGGAGTGCTGCCGAGTCTCGCTCTGCTGTTAGGCGCGCTGCCATTCCTGCGACAGCCTAACGCTCTCGCACGCAGCGGAGCATAACCGGAAAAGCGGAAGCCGAAGCCGGAAGCCCGAGGTCTGACGTCCGAGGTCCGTTCTACGCTACTTCGCCGGCGGTACATACTCCTTCGGCTTAGCCGATCCTTCCCCGAAGAAAAACTGCTCCAACTGCTTCACGATGACTTCCTGATCCTCGCGCCGCGCCGGATTCAGCCGGTATTCGTTCAGCAGCATCTTGCAATGCTCCGTCCACATCCTCCAAGCTTCCTGGGACACGTTGTCATACACCTTCTTCCCCAGGTCGTTGTCGAACGGAGGCTCATCCAGCCCCGGCATCTCTTTCTGAAACTTCACGCAAAAAACAGTGTGCGCCATAAAGATTCCCTCAGTAATGAATTAACTCCGATTCCAAGCGACGGCGCGCTAACGAAGTACAAGCTAAGATTTTGTCTTCCTTCGTGAACCTTCGTGTCCTTAGTGGTAAAGGTTCGTCACGCTTGAGCGACGTCCCGAATCTCCATGCTCTGAATGAGCCCATCCCGAAATTCGTACACATGCTGGACCATCTGATCGACGACGAGTTTCCCGCTCCGGTCGTGGACCACCTGATGCACATCAATCGCAATCCGGCCGTCGGCTTCTCTCGTAAACTTCTTGGGCTCAACGTTGGGGTCCAAGACTTCGAACTGCCGTTTCCAGTAATCGCGCACGGCTGACTTACCCAGCACGCGCCCGCCCTCCATTCCGTTCGGCCAATCGACGTTGACGTGCATCGAGCCAAGCACACTCTCGATATCCCGCCGGTTGAACGCCGCGTACATCCTCTGCAGCATCTCAATCTCGCTCGCGACGGCTTGTGTTTCCACCATAAAAGACCTCGCAACTATCTTACACGCGCTCCGCAGAGGCACGTCGACGCCATGCGCCGTAGGCACGTCTCAAAATAGCCCGGCGTTTCAACGCCAGGTAGACCAATCAATCTGGACCGATCAATCTGGAACCGCGCCCCCTAGGGACGCCCGAACGACTCACCCCGAATTCATCCGTTGTTTCCCGCGAGCGATCCGCCACCACACCGCCGCTCCCGCTCCCCAAATCAAAAACAACGGAATCAAACTCGCAAGCCCACGCAACCCGATCACCTGACCCAGGTTGAATGCGCCATAACCTCCATTGGATTCGGCCACCGTCAACATCGATTCCCGATTCACCGCCATCTGCCCCGACCAGAACGCTGGCCACGTCGAATGCACGATCGGGCAGCGATCTTGCATCGCCAGTTGTGAAGTCGTCGAAACCACCATCAAGGCCAGAACGACACTGCCCGCACCTAACACAATGAATACCCGCCGCCGTGCCACCGTCGCGCGCCCCCACACCACGGCAAGTCCAACGCACACGAACGGAATACAAGCCCCCGCGTACCGTGGACCAAACGTCAGCCCTGCCTTCCACCAATAAAAGGACGCATTAAACAAAAAGTAATAGGCCGCAATCCCCGCCGCCACCAGCGCCGCCGCGCGATGCGTCTTCTCTTTCCACAACCGCCACAATCCGCACGGAGCCGCCACCAGCACCGGCGACGCAATCAACAGCCCGCGCGAACATCCAAACAAAATCTTCAGCAGCCGGTCCGGGTGTGGATACGTCAGCCCCAAGTACCCCTGCTGCTGCATGAACGAAAACGAATTCGGATCGTAATACGAATAGCTCGGACGAAACGCCCCAAACGCCGCGTGCAAGTACGCCAGCAGCACGCCGAGACAAGTCGCCGCCCCCAAGCCCACGCCAGCCATAACCCACCAGCGCGCCGCCGGACCGCGTGACCACGCCTGCGACAGCGCCAGAAACGCCAGCATCGCCGAAGCCGGCGCCGCAGGATATTCCGTCACCGTCGCCCATCCCGCCGCCAACCCCACCGCCAGCGCCCAAAGAAAATCTGCGCCCGCACTCGAACTGCTGCGCAACCGTAACCCAGCCGCAAACCCAAATACCAGGCAAGCTCCCACCAGCGCATGCGCCCAGAACAATCCCGCATAAGCCCACATCGGAGTCCCCAAACACATCACCAGCACCGCAAACGCAGCGCCGCCCACGCCGCCCCCGAATCGCAGACCTAGAAAAAACAGGCACACCGCCGCCAGCGCAGTCGGCAGCGCGACCGCGCCCACACTCGCCACGTACGACAGCGCTATCTCACCTCGCGGCGACTCCGGATCAATCCCCAGCATGCCGCAGCACTGGCCTCGCCGCCACCGCAAACGGCACGGCCAGAAACACCAGCCCCGGAGCCTTATCGGAGTAGTAGTGTCCGTTGACGTGTGCCTTGTCCTGCGTGTTCTCGTGGTAGGCGTCGATCTGCAGAGTGTGCCGCTCGACAATCGCGCGCAGCAAATCGAAGCGGGAATTCTGGTTCCACCCGCCGCCTTCATAGAAATAACTGAACGAGAGAAATGCCACGATCCCCAGCAGGATCGCGGCTTTGCGCTGAGAGGAACAACTCTCTGGGAGGGCGCTCATCGAGTGTTTAGGGTCCGGATCTTCCGGGGCCCGGGCCTTCTGAGCTTACAACAATGCGCCCTCAGCCTGCGGAGCCGCGCCCCGGCGGCCCCGGCTCCCGATGTGCGAGTGCACTCACGGCTTTCTCGACGCCGGCAGAAACGCCGCGACCAGCGCCTTCGTTTCTTCGTCCATCCCCGTCGCAGGATCGGCCGAGCCTTTCGACGCGCTAAGTTTCCCCTTCAACCCAATGTAAACCGCGTCGTAGGAAGTGTCGCCCAGGTTCTCCACCTTGTGCTTGAACGGCGGATACCAGCGCGCTTCCCCCGGCTTCGAAAATATTTCCCGCACCTTCCCGTTCTCGTCCGTGAAACGAAGATGCGCTTCGGTAAGAATCACCACCACCCCGCCCGGATGATCGTGCAGCCCCGACTTCTCGTGGGGCCCGTAGTGAACCGACACCACCTGCACCCGTTCGTTTTCAAAATCCAGCTTGTAGTGTTTAGGCTCCACCTTGGTGGGATCCTGCGCCAGAGTGAAAGCCGCCGCCAGACACACAAATACGCCCGCCCCCAATAGCTTCGACCGCATGCCCGCCTCCCGCGAATTTCTGTGTTGTCGAGTGAGTAATGTACGCAACTCTAATTCCCGCGTCCGCGAGTGTCAACGAGTGGCACCAGAAGGATGAACGGATTGGACCACAGACCAATGGACCAGAGGTCCGCTGGTATAACCACTCGAGCTCTGGCCACCGACCTCGCGCTTCCGCTACCATGGCGTCCTTCCAGACCCACAATGACGAGGATCGCCCTTCTCCTTATCTCGCTTGCGCTTTCCCCGACGCTCTGGGCGCAGTATGTGCACGGAACTGTCGTGGTGCGTCGAAAACCGGCATGTAGGCCGGCTGTTCCCGCCAAGAAATCACTCGGCAGCCAACGCTAGAGAGAAACACAAGCAAGCCCGTTCTTGAGAAGGTCGGTTGGTGGGCCCACCAGGATTTGAACCTGGAACCAACAGATTATGAGTCTGCTGCTCTAACCGTTGAGCTATAGGCCCTGGAAACCCAATCTAGCATATTCGCAGACCCACAGCGCACGCCCGGGTGCCCCATTTCTCCCGTCGTTTGCGAGAAAGCCTGCCCTGAGCGAAGTCGAAGGGTGGGGCTTTTGGCCGCCCATGTTTCTCCCTGCACAGATTCCCGCAGCGAATTAGAAGCGGAACACGATGCCGGTGGAAATCCGCACCACGTTGTGAATCTCGAACCGGGTCCGCTGATTGTCCGATGTCCGGAACCCATTGTGCAGGTAGTCAACTTGGCCACGCACTGCGAACCTGTGTGTGAGGCCGACATCGACCCCGCCTCCCGCTCCGTCGGTGAACGAGTTCGTGGATGAGAAAGTGGAGTTGTTTGGAAGTCCGCCGGCTGCTTTGCTCATGTGGGTATCCCCGAACAGGAAGCGCGCGAACGGCGTGATCCGGCCGACTGTGACCGAAGCCTGCGGCCCGAATAGAAAAGTGTGAATCTTCGCGCTTTGGTCGCAACCCGTGCATCCGAAATTGTAGCCCGGGTAATACCCCGCGAAATCGGCGACGAAGCCCACGTAGCGAGCCACCTTCAGCGTCGCCGACGCATTCCAACCCGACAAGCCGCCCGATGGCTTGGTCAAGGAGAAATCCTGGTTGATATAGGAATATCCGCCGAACACCGCAATGTCTGCCGACTGCGCAGCAGCAAACCCGGCCCACAGAACTGCGACGCCCACAAGAGAGAAGAAGCGACTCATGTCTGTCCCCCTAAGCAAAGCGAATGTGTTGGAATGATAGCGGTGGGATGCCCAGCGATCATCACGGGATGCTCTGCCCCGGGGGAAACCCTTTCTGGTTTAAGTCACGGGCCGGGTGCCCCATTTCTCGCGCCTTTGCGAGAAGTGGGGGGTTTATACCCCGGCCGTGAGAATCCACATCTGACTACGGATCACGTTCTTAGTGCGCCGTCGCTTTCTCCGCGCCCAGTCCCGTGTTCGAACGAACCAGCAGTTCGTTGAACTTATCCTGCGCCGACGGTTCGTGGCTGATCAGCGTTCCCACAATCGCCCCGATGAATCCCAGCGGAATGCTCAGAATGCCGGGATTCTCCAGCGGGAACCACGCCTTGGCCTGGATCAAGTGCCGCGCCGTGCCCACCACCGTTGGCGGATCGACCGCCATCAAACTCGGACTCACCAGAATCAGCCCGATCGACGCCAGCAATCCGACCACGAGTCCCGAAACCGCGCCCAGCGTGTTGAAGCGCCGCCAGAAAATCGACAACACAATCACCGGCAGGTTCGCCGACGCTGCCACCGCAAACGCCAGCGCCACCAGGAACGCCACGTTCGCCGTCGGGCCGAGGACGATCGCAATTCCAATCGCCACTGCGCCGACAACAAACGCTGAGATGCGCGCCACCGCCACCTCTTCTCCTGGTCTTCGTTCGACCCCGTTATGGATCACGTTCGTCCAGAAGTCATGCGAAAACGAAGTCGTTGCGCTGATGGTCAGTCCCGCAACCACCGCTAGAATCGTGGCAAACGCGATCGCCGAGATAAATGCGAAGAAGATCGACCCGGCCAGCGCATTCGCCAGCAGTGGTGCGCTCATGTTCGTTCCGCCGTGAGTCTTGATGAAGTCCGGACCCACAATCGTTGCGGCGCCGAATCCCAGGAACGTCGTCATAATGTAGAAGCTGCCGATCAGCACCATCGCCCATACCACGCTGTGCCGCGCCGTCTTCGCATCCGGAACGGTATAGAACCGGACCAGAATGTGCGGCAGCCCCGCTGTGCCAAAGATCAATGCCAGCCCCAGCGAGATCAAATCCAGAGGCCCGTACGGCGGCTTATAGCGCAGCCCGGGCTGCAGGAAATCCTTCACCACCTCCGCTCCCTTGGCATCGTGATAGCTCACATGCGAGATGGCTCCAAAGAATTCGGCGAAGCTGAAATGGAAGTGCGCCATCACCAGAATGCTCAGGAGGAATGTTCCCGACATCAACAGGATCGCCTTCACGATCTGCACCCAGGTGGTTGCCAGCATCCCACCGAATACCACGTACACGATCATCAGGATTCCCACCCCGATCACCGCCCGGTTGTAAGTAACCATTCCGCCGAGCAGCAGTTTCACCAGAGCGCCTGCGCCCACCATCTGCGCGATCATGTAAAACGTGCTGACCGTCAGCGTGCTCAGCGACGCCATGGCCCGCACCGGCCGCGGCTTCAGCCGGTACGCCAGCACGTCGGCCATCGTGTACTTGCCCGCATTGCGCAGCGGCTCCGCAATCACCAGCAACACCGTCAGGTAGGCCACCAGCCAGCCCACCGAAAACAGAAACCCGTCATAGCCCTGAAACGCGATGATGCCCGCAATCCCCAGAAATGAAGCCGCACTCATATAATCGCCGGCCACCGCGATCCCGTTCTGCCACCCTTTGATCTGCCGGCTTGCCGCAAAATACGCGCTCGCTCCCGCCGACCGCCTCGAGGCCCAGTAAGTAATTCCCAGCGTGATGGCGATGAACACCAGAAACATAGTCAGTGGAATATTCATGGCTTACTTGCCTCCCTTGGCATCCTCGGCCTTGTCGAGAATGTCTTTCGCGAGCCGGTCAAAGTTATTGGCGGCCTTCACGTACAGCGCTGCGATGATCCACGCCACAAAAAATTGCGACAGCGCGAACAGGTAGGCGAGATTCACATACCCGATCTTGGTCGACATAAACTGCGGGGCATACCCCACCAGCGCCGGCAGGGCAAAGTAGTACACGACAAAGAATATGAACGCCGGCACGATGAACGTCTTCTTCGTCGCCATCAAATCCTGGAATTCCCGGCTCTCGGCGATCTTGTCCCAGGTCGACCGCGATGCTTGATACTGCTTTGGTTCTACGACTGCTAAATTTCTTGGGGCGTTTGCCATAGGCTTCTCCTCGTCGCTGGCTTTAAACGTCTCTCATTCTGGACTGACTGCTTCGGGATGGGCGACCACTGACGGGGGACAGATTACTCCCGTTTCAGCCGTTTTGGGAGTAAATCCGTCCTCGCCAGTTTGTGGCGCATGTCACCGCATACGCCACCCGCTCATCCTTCGCTAGAACGTAAAGATTGGACCAAATTCGGAGCGGATATCGTGCCACTCCCGCGCCGGCATACCCTCATACTTGGGGAACGTCGCTGAGTCCGCCAGATTCGGATCGGCAATCCGCGTTCGGTACATCGACTCCTCCAGCACGAACGAGACCAGATTGTTCATCTTCCAGTAAAGCGTCGCGGCGGCCAGATCGTTCTTCGATCGCTGGTTGCCCAGACGCAGCACATCGCTGGTCTTCGCCTGGTCGAAAGCATAGTGGAAATAAAGCTGCCATCCAGCGTTTCGCCCCGCGGGATCCGCATGGAAGATGCGACCGAGCGGAAATCCAACGTTCAGAAATCCGCCCATCGAACGTACCGGCCTTTGCGGAGCAAACACTGCATTCCCGGCACCGTTCAACCCAAACTGCAGATTGGACGCGCCATCGTTCGACGGACCCGTGCAGAACGCCGGATCCACGTCCGTCCCGCAGAGTTTGGATAGGCCTGCCGTGTCATTGAAGTTCGAGTCCAGGCTCCCCACAAAGTAGAAACGCAGGTCCGACCCGCTCCAGAACTTGCTGATCACCGTCACGTAGCGAGTTGGAAGTTGCAGTTCTCCAGTCCAGCCTGCCCGGTTGGAGCTCGTCTGCGCTCCGTGCGGGAAGGCTTTCTGGAACACCTTGGAATCCGGACATATCAGCAGGTCAGTATTGGTGCACAGCGGAACATCCGTAGCCCGCACCATCACTTTCCGGTCGCCTTGGACTCCGCTGAAGATCAGCTGCGCCGGAGCAACTCCCGGTGCCTTATCCAGTTGCCATTGCAGCACCAGTCTCGCCTGCACCTCCGGACGTCCTGAATCGGCGCCCTGCTTCTCCCCGTAGCCAAGTTGGTCGGCAACGTTCGACGGATCATTCCCGTACGCCGGCATGACCACCGCGAATTCGGGTTGGATGAAAACGTTGCGCGATCCCCCCAGCTTGTGCCCAATTCCGAAGCGGAATTGCGGAGCGCGCTCGTACAACGTGCCAAAGCCCAGTCCGAGGCCGGTTGTCTCGAACAGATTGGGCAGCGTCGATGACCCGAACAGCGTCCAGTCCTGTCCGAACACTCCGAATATATTCGTATCGTCGCTGATCTTGTGATCCACGCGGCCGAACGCCAGGCGGATCGACGCCATGTTCGACCGGATCGTTGAAATGTTCCGGTTCAGCGCACGCGAGAAGTTGCCTTCGAAGTCGAACTCCAATTTGCCCGTGAGTGCGGTGTTGCTGCCGGCCATGTCGGGCCATTCGAAGTTCGTGCCCACCCGTGCGAAACGCGCCTTGGCGTGGAACTCCGGGCTGCGGGTTGGACCCGGATCGAACGACGTCCCCGAAGCGGTGATGAATCCCGGGAGTGGCATGTCGGTACCGTAAGGAGAAGACGTGTCGTAGATCACGCTGGTCTTCACCATGCCATAGAGCTTGAGCCGCGCACCGCTGCCCAGCTTCAAGTCCGGAATCAGCCCATCGGGTGCGGAAGGCTCCAATTGGAGCACTCGAAGCGGCGCCACTGCGGCAATCACCTTGGGCGCGGGCGGCTTAGTCGCCGGCGCGGACGATTGCGGAGACTCCACCACCGCGGCTCTCACCGGTGCCGCCGTGCTCAGCGCGGGACTTACCCCCGCCGCCGGCGACAGATCCGCCGCGCTCACCACTCCCTTGCGCGCCAGCGCATCGAGCAGTAGTTGAAGCTCCGCATCCGGAGCCGCATTGCGAATCGCATTCGCCTCGCTCGGCGCCAGCACTCCCTTCATCACCAGGATTCCCAGCAATGCCGTCACGTTGGCATTCCCTGCCACAGGCGCCAGGCTCGGATTGGCGGCGGCTGCCGGCTGCGCGGCTGGGTTACCTGAGCCTGGGTTACCTGAGGCTGGGTTACCAGAGGCTGACTTAGCGCTGGTTTCGGCGGATGCTTTCGCGTCGGTGGCGTCCTTTGCCCCGGCCAGGGCGGGCGCGACCGATACGACTACGAGTAACGAGCAGCAAATGAATTGCCTCAACTTCTGCATGATTGATTTCTCCTCCTTCACGGGAGCAGTTCCGCTTTCCTGTGCCATCACGGGCATACCCGCGTATTGTCGTCTTGCAACCGGAGAGCGCAGCTGAAATTTCGTGCTCCCGCGCCACCGGCGTCCCGTTGTGGGACTGAGGGGCCTGCGCCGAGACCGTTTTTTCTCGGACGTAATGGGAAGTGACACTAGGGCAGAAACCTGTGCGAGGATGTGCGGAAACGCACCGACCGCTGTGATTCATATCACTCTGTTCCGCCGGCAGTGCGCCGACCGTACTTAGCCAGGTACGGCTTCGAAAAAGAAAGAAATCGACAATGCAGCCTGATCTTGCGCCGGTTCGCACTGTCATTGAATGGATGGGATTCGCACCGCCGCGACTCGCTCACGGCCCCCCCCGTTTTTCCCGCTTGCGCAAGCACACGCCCGCCTGTGATCCTAATCACTGCTCGCTAATCGGGGTCGCAGCAGAATCCTCTTCGTCCTCACGTCGTGACCCTTCGCTCTCGGAGGTTTTTGCATGAGCGCGCTTCCCCTCACCAAGCCTGAAAACATTTCCAACCTGCTGCACATGGATCAGGAATACGCGGCGCCCGCCATCGTCGCCGATAACGTCCTGCAAAAGAATTGGAATGCCGAACGCGAGCGCTCCTTCCAGGATCCGGAAGGCTTTTGGGCCGACTACGCGCGCCGCTTCGAGTGGTCACAACCGTGGAACAAAGTGCTCGAGTGGGACGGCATCCACCACCAGTGGTTCACCGGCGCGAAGACCAACATCACCATCAACGCGCTCGACCGCCATGCCAACTCCGAGCGCTGTAACCGTGCCGCCTTCATCTGGCTCGGCGAGGATGGCACAGAGCGCATCGTCACCTACGGCCAGCTCTACCGCCTGGTCTGCCGCTTCGCCAACGGTCTGAAATCTCTGGGGATAGTCAAAGGAGATCGCGTCGTCATCTACATGCCGCTCACCATCGAGGGCGCCGTGGCCATGCTGGCCTGCGCCCGCATCGGAGCGATTCACTCCGTCGTCTACGCCGGACTCGGACACACCGCACTTCGCGACCGCATTACCGACGCGCAAGCGAAAATTGTGATCGCCGGCGACGTCGGCTACCGCCGCGGCAAAACCATCGCGCTCAAAACGATCGTCGACGAAGCCATCGAATCGCTCGACTGCGTCGAGAAAGTAGTCGTGTACTCGCGCTCCAGAACCGAAATCCGCGCTCCGCGCGAAATCGATTTCAACGACTTGCTCAAATTCCCGCCCCACTGTCCCGCCGAAGAAATGGACGCCGAAGATCCGCTCTTCCTGCTCTACACCTCGGGTTCCACGGGAAAGCCCAAGGGCGTGGTGCACGTTCACGGCGGATACATGGTCGGCACCACTTATCATCTCGAGAGCTTCTTCGACGTCGGCGAGCGCGACGTCTTCTGGTGCACCTCCGACATCGGATGGGTCGTCGGCCACTCCTACATCGTCTACGCCCCGCTCTGCGCCGGCGTTACCACGCTCTTCCGCGAGGGCGCCATCGACTTCCCCAACCCCGGCACTGCCTGGGAAATCGTCGAACGTTACGCCGTCACCAAAATGTTTACCGCTCCTACCGCTCTGCGCATGTTCATGCGCTACGGCGAAAGCTATCCGGCCGCACACGATCTCACTACGCTGCGAGTGATCGCCTGTGCCGGAGAGCCGCTGAATCCCGAAGCCTGGCGCTGGGCGCAGACTCACCTCGCCGGCGACGGCAAGTGGGGATACGTCATCGACAACTGGTGGCAAACCGAATTAGGTGGACCCGCGCTCGGCACTCCGCCTTCCATGGCGATGCGTCCCGGCAAAGTAGGAGTCGCTGTCCCCGGCGCCGAAGCCGACGTTCTCGACGAAGATGGCAAGCCCGTCCCTCCCGGAGTCGGCGGACGTCTCGTGCTCAAGCGTCCTTTCCCCTGCATGCTGCGCACCGTCTGGCGCGACCCCGCGAGATATGAGCGCGACTGGAAATTTTTCCCCGGCTGCTACGTCACCGGCGACGTCGCCATGAAAGACAAGGACGGATACATCGCCGTCCTCGGCCGCTCCGACGATGTCCTCAACGTTGCCGGACACCGCATCGGCACCGCCGAAGTCGAGAGCGCGCTAGTCTCGCATCCCGCAGTCGCCGAAGCCGCCGCGATCGGCGTTCCCGATCCCTTGAAGGGAGAATCCATCAAGGCCTTCGTGCAAGTCCGTTCCGACCATGTCCCCTCCGACACGCTGGCCGCAGCACTCATCGAACACGTGAGACGCGAACTGGGTCCCATCGCCACGCCGTCATCTTTGGAATTTGTAACGTCTCTCCCGAAAACCCGCTCCGGCAAAATCCTCCGCCGCTTCCTCAAAGCCAAAGAAGCAGGCGTAGACGCCGGCGACGTCTCCACCATGGAAGGATGAAGTATGGAAGGATGAAGCAAGGATGTATGCAGCAGTAGCCGCCTCGGCTCATGTGGAGACGGCCGCCTCGGCCGTCCCGCCTGGGCGCACCCCGGCGGATCGTCCCAATCACTCGTTGACCCTGATTTTTGTTTCCGCCACTCATCGAACCCGATCTTCCGGGCGGACTGCAAGAAAAAAGCCGCCCAGACATTGGGCGGCGTAGGAACTAACATTTCTTAGCCACATGAGTGTTCTCACGGTGTGACCGTGAACGCCGATTTGCTGCTAGCACTCCCTCCCGCTGTGGTGACTGCAATGTTTCCCGTCTTTGCTCCGCTGGGCACGGTCGCGGTGATCTGCGTTGCAGAATTCACCGTGTAGGTAGTGGCTTTCACGCCTCCGAATGTGACCATGGTTGCACCCTTAAGTCCCGAGCCGGTGATGGTGACCTGCGTGCCGACCGGCCCGCTCGGCGGAGAGAAGCTTTTTATGCCCGGGATCACATTGAACGAACGGCTGCTGGTCAGCGTCCCCGTGGGAGTAGTGACGGTGACAAACCCGACAGCACCGCTGGCGGGAATGGTCGCAGTCAGGTACGTGTCAGAGACGACGGTGAAGCTGGCCGAGCCCGATCCGAATTTCACGCTGGTCGTCCCCGTGAATCCATTCCCCAGAATCCCGACGGTTTGCCCCGAACTCCCCCACCGCGTCACCAGAGACACGAATGGCGGCAAGCCATTGTCCAGGCTATAGAACACCCCGTCGTTCTTGGCGACATTGCCTTCCTGGGTAAGGCCATAGATTTTGCCGTTGGTGTGCTGCATCGGGGTTGATTCCGGAAATGCTCCTTGGGTGGTATCGGCGAACAGATGCAGAGGAGAGTAGGTTTGTCCATTGCTGCTGATCTCGAACAGGGTCCCATCCGGCGTTGGTCCCGGATTGAATCCATAAGTAGTTGTGCCATAGAACTTGCCGTCGCTTGCCGCAACCAATCCGGCGTCCAGCCAGATACCATCGTTCGGGTCCAGGCCGAATTCATGCAGCACCGTCAGCTTGCCGGTTGTGCTGAGCTTGTAGACGACACCATATTGGCCTGAACCTCCAGCTCGGGTGGTGCCGTATAGCAAACCGTCCTTGCCCTGAACCAAGGCGCTGTTCGGAGACTCCCCATGCGTCCCATCAAAGCTGTAAAGGATCGTTACCGCTCCACTGGGCGTCATACGAAACACCGCTCCTAAGCTATAAAGTCCGCCATCATTTCCCGTACCGTAGAGGTTGCCGTCATTGCCGAGAAGCAGATTCCCGAAGCTGCAAGGCGGAATCCCACTTGTCAGATTTGTGAATTGGCCCGTGGACGTGATCGAAAATGCCGTCCACGGAGGGTTGAACCCACAAGTCGTGCCATAGAAGCTTCCATTTTTCCCCTGCACGAGGCCTCCATAGGGCTCCGAACCATCGCTTCCATCGAAACTGTGCAACGTGGTCAACACGCCTGAGGGTGTGATCTTGAAAACTGTCCCAAGGTTATTGACTCCGCCAAGCGAGGTGGTGCCGTAGAAGTTGCCATCCGTGCCTAGGGTGAGTCCGCCGCGAGGGTTCTCTCCATCCGCTCCCGAGAAGTTGTACAGCGTGGTCATCGTGCCCGACGGAGTGGCTTTGAACACGGTGCCCATGTTCGCTGTGCCGCCAGTCTGCAGCGTTCCGTAAAGGTTGCCGTCCCTGCCTTGTGCCATGAGGTGTCCGATGAAAGGTATGCAGCCCTCGACGGCGCAGTCGAAATCATGCAAGTCGGCGTAGGTCTGAGCAGATAGCGCCGTCGGTGTAATCGTGATGGCGAGCCAGAGTGTGCCGAGCCAGAGTGTGCCGAACCAGAGTGTGCCGAACCAGGGTGAGCCGAACATGGAGAGCCGAGGGCAACGCCGGAGGAACGCTTTCATAAGAGACACCCAATGCGTTCCTGACATGCGGCACCGGATGCTTTGAGAGCGACTGGCAAAAAGATGCCATGAATGCTGACGGTTGGCGGTGGACATAGTTCCTCCTTCGAGCGGTGGGGCGCCCTGACAAACTGGGATTCTTCTCCCCTACTTACACATGTGAGAAACCGCGGGAAACTGGCTCACAGGAAGGAAATTCTTTGGATTTGTCTCAAAGAAAACGCGCCCACAGTCCTTAAGTGGACAAACATCGCCATGTCACTCGTCGACAGGTCAATGAGCGCTATGGCTGTTTGAAACAGTTATGCTCTCCATCACGGTTGCGCGTACCGAAGGCGACGGCTTACCCTAGCACGTTCGAGACAATGGAGTCTCAGGAGAGACACGAATGAAGAAACTCGCGTGGATGCTTCTGTTCTTCAGTGGGACCCTTATGTCAGCCCAGAACACTACGCTACCGACGGCGGCAACGATGGGTACCGGAGCCGATCTTGCGCGTCAGTGTTCTGATGTCCCGCCGGTTCGAAGAGCCGAGGAAGCCCATGCCGCGGGGTACGCCCAAGGGTACTGTTTTGGCGTATTAACCACTGCAGCAGAAATTTTGGATGCCGACGGAGAAATCCATTTCCCGGATGGCGCTAGTTTCAGCCAAATTCAGAAGATCGTCACCAATTATCTGAACGCACACCCTGAAGAATGGAGAAACCGGCGGCCTTGTTGGTACGTAAGGCTCTCAAGCAAGCGTGGGGCAAGCATAGCGACTAGGGCGTGTTCACACTACGTCAACAATTGACGGGTAAGATGCATGGCATGGAGATTACTGCCGAGCAGTATGAGCGAATTCAGGATTGCTTGCCGGTGCAACGCGGCAATGTGCGTCATGAGAATTTGGTCTTGTTGAACGCGATCCTGTACGTGGCCGAGCATGGATGTAAGTGGCGCGGATTGCCCAAGCGGTTTGGCAACTGGCACAGCATCTATGTGCGCATGAATCGTTGGGCCAAGAAAGGTGTCTTGGATCAGGTGTTTGCCAAGTTGCAGCAAGAGCAGATTCTACGCATCAAGATCGAAGCTTTCAGTTTGGATTCGACCTCGGTGAAAGTGCATCCCGACGGAACTGGGGCTTTAAAAAAAACGGACCGCAAGCCATCGGGAAATCGCGCGGCGGATGGAACACCAAGATTCATCTGGTTGCCGCGAATGCTCGAACGGCAATAATCTTCTGCTTGTCGCCCGGAGAAGCGCACGACGCTCCGGTAGGCCGGCAACTGCTGCTGGAACTAGGTCCGCTGCCGGTCGAAGTTCCGCTGGTGATGGACCGGGCCTACGAAAGCGATGAAACCCGGCAATTGGTGCTGGAGTTGAACATGATTCCAGTGGTTCCACCCAAATCGAACCGGCGCGAACCCTGGGACTACGATCGCGAACTCTACAAGAAGCGGAACCAGATGGAGCGCCTATTTCGACGGCTGAAAGGATTCCGCCGCATCTTTTCGCGTTTCGAGAAACTCGATGTTGTGTTTCTCGCCTTCATCTACTTTGCATTCATCATCGAGGCCCTGCGATAGTGTGAACAGGCCCTAGTTGACCGCTACGCCGACACCCGTAACGCGCCCATCCTTAACTTCTATCCGCTCGCCGCTTTGAAGCTGGACGGTGCCATTCTCAGGAACGCCTGCGACTATGAGGCTTTCAGAGTCGACACTCACTTGTTTGCCGGATTGTTCAAACTGACCAACCTGGAATCTGTTATTCATTTGATTTGTTTCTCCTCTGGTCCATTTCTGCACAGAAACGCCGGGCGGTAAAGTGACGTCCTGGTAAATGCCCACGGCGGCGACAATCTGCACAAATATGATTAGAGAGCACGGGTCGTGAGATGGGCGTCTCTGGAAATTTGGAAGTTCCAGCGCCCTGGCGATGAATCGCCGATTTCACCCGTCATGGGCCTAGCGCTGGGCACTTGAGTGTGATGGCTGTTCTGGTCAGTTATCGATTTTCTGGACTACAGACTCCCTCCGTCAGGCCAGTTTCGCCAATGCGTATTCGGCGGTTGTGAGGGGTGATAGGCAGCTACTTCTCCGGTGGTAAGGACTTGTGCGAGTTGCTGGAAAGTCTCCGATCCGCTGGGACGGTCCGCATTATCGACGACGTTCGGATGATGCCAATCTTCGAGTTGCAAAATCTGGATCATATCCGGCAGTACGCTGATGCGCCGTTCCTGCACAGTCGCAAGCACTGATTCCCGGACAACGTTTGCTAGGAAACGGCAGAGTTCAAACACTCGGACTCGAGGAGGCTCTTCAAGCTCGATCCCGCGCTGCTTGTATTCATCCGAGGACGGCAGTTGCAAGGCTCGACCACGCACCACGACTTCTTTCGCACCATCGGCAACAAACTCTCCGTTCTCTTCATCTTGCCACGGCCCTTCTTTTACAGGGTAGATAGAACGAAACTCATTGTGCGGGTTATGAGCCAGATAATTGTCGTAGGCCTCACGACTTCTGTACCGTTCCGGGGCATCGCGATTGTGGAGGCTGCTTGCGAAGGTAAGGATGCTCGTATCCGGTAGTCCGGCCCGAGGCGAAAAGCCGAACACTTCGATCACCATAGCCCAGTCGGCGACGCTGCGGTAAAGCGAAAGGCGGGTGGCGGCCAGATATACGTACCCGTTGTCTAGCATCGGAAACGTAAAAGAGTCGCAACAAAGATCCAGAATGGCGAGAATTTGGTCGGCGTCGAAGGGCATCACCCGATCATGCTACATTCCGAACAATCAAACTGGCGAAAAATCCCCATTTCACCGATCTTCGGACAGCCGGGGGGAAACGGGTGGTACGGTGAATGAGCAAAGGGCAAGCGTGAAGATGTTCTGGGGGATTCTGCTTCTTATACTGACCCCGGTGTTTTTGTTTCAAAGGCCGATAACCAAAGCAGCTGCTTTCCGCGATCTTCTGCTAGGGATTTGGTGGGCCTTCATTCTCTGGCTTTTGGTTACTGGTAGGAAAGAATCGAGGCCGACGGATTCAAAGTAGCCCGCGACCCACGTTGATAAATCACCGTTACACCCAATATAAAAAGGCGCCTGCGACCCCAGTCCTGGAGCGCACCTCAGCGGTGCAACTTTCCGTATACCGACAACAATCCCCCGCAGGCTGGCGGAGTGCCGCTCGTGACCAGTGCCGTCGCAGTGCAGTTGACGCCCTTTCCGCCCGGAGGTCCTGGGGCGTAACCCGGGGCGCCGCCAGGAACGAACACCAGTCCACCAGCGATTGTGGGGACACTGAACTTCACAGAGCCCGGACCGTTGTTGCCCGCACTCTGGGAACTTTCCCACACTTCTTTCAGGACGTGCGTCGCAGCATTCGGAATGGCATCGTAAACAACCAGGACTGCAGGCTGCGCAGCCTGCGACGACTGTGTGTTCGGCTTCCACACGCCGGAACCGGCGGAGTTAATAGCCCATACCAGGGCCGTATTGGGGTGCGTTCCGTCCCATGACACCGACGGGACCGTGCCGATGGGGTAAGTCTTCGGGACCTGTGCCGGGTTGCCAACTGTATTCAATAAGCCCGTGCTGGAATCTACCTGGTAGGCAACCAGCGGAGCATTCGCGCCCGCGACGTAAAGATAGTTCTCTGGCGTCGTTGAAGTCCCCGCCCAAAACGCCTCGGTCCCTCTGATTCCCGAGGAATTGAAAATTGTGTTGGATCCGTTGGCTTGATTCTCACCCGCGTTCGCGCCCTGAAAACACTGTGCGATGAATCCGTTTCCGGGAACAACCGACTCGCTGCAACCGGTGAGTGTCGGATTCGAAGCAGTCATGCATAGGTAGCCGCAACCATCCAATCCACCCATGACACTTTGCATCGTCGATCCGCTCTGGGTGTTGTAGCAAACACCGTAAACGACGCCCTCTTTTCCGCCGGCAACCAGCTCAGAGTTCGACCCACACACCGGGTCGTCGATTCCGGCGGGCGAAATCAGTGTGACACCGCCAGAACCGAGGTCAAAGTCTTCACTGAACTTCGGCAGGGTTAGCTGATTTTTGGATGGGCAAGCATTGGGCCCGTAGGTAGCGCACACCGTAACCGTCGCAGCATTGAAGTTCAGTTGTGCAAAGTCATTTGGAGTGTAGTAGTCATCCGGAACCAATCCGGAACTGGTGGTCGCAAGTTTTACTACGCTCTCGCCAAAAAATGTTGTGCCGTTCCAGTCTCCGTTCGCGACGTTCACATAGATATTTCCGGCGCTATCCACTGCCGGGGCCGCCCCTGACATCCAGAGTCCACCGGCCTGCTCGGTCTCGCCCCCTTCGGTGTCAAACACCCAGTTGCTGGCGGCGACCGGCGAGAAGCTGTTAGTACCGTAGTTGTAACTAAGTCCCGCCAGATAGCCACTGTAGGGCAGCACATCACAGAAGGAGCCAAAGCTGACGTATAAGTTCACAATTCCCGCGGACGCGTTGAACATCGCCAGCCCCGGCCGTTGCATCTCCTCGATGGGGCTAATTCCGCTAGGGAAAACAGCAGCTAGGTCGTAAGGAGCACTGTTTCCATTCAATACTTCTTTGCCGGAATTAATATTGATCGCGTGCAGCCGGTAGGTGTAGGTAAGACTTGCGGTCTGGTGCGCACTCACTACATACATGACCGGGGGAGTTACCGAACTATCAATCACGGGAGTGCTGGTGATGCCGATCTGGGGAACGACGGTATTGCATGGTGCATTCAAATTAGCCACTACGGGAAGAGCAGTGAACGGAATTGCAAATTCGCCAGGTTGATTCAGATTGAGCATCCAGCACTGGGTCAGCGAGAAAGTGTATCCAGAGGTGCTCAAGCTGTAAGTCCACGCGAAGGCGTAGACCGAGTTGTTCTCCGTGGCTACCAGAATAAGGTTGTGGACGCCGGGGCAGGCCGACGTCGCGGCCATGCTTATCGCCGACAGGTAAAGTGGCTGCGCGTAAATCAACCCGTCAACGGCACCGGTCGCCCCGCCTGCCGCCGGCGTCAGCTTGCCGAAGTTCGCGCCAGTCTGACTTGGAAAGAGATTCGGCCTGAGAGCCGTCTCTCGCGAGTTGACCCCGTCGCGCATCGGGTTGTTGTGATAGGTAGTGACGCACGGCCGGGTGCTGCATGGGTCAGCCTGAGCCTGCGTCATGCTGGCTGCCAGCAGAGTAATCATGATTACGGGGCCCAGGTAGAGAAGGCGTGCGGTAGCTCCCATATCAACTCCTGTGGCAAAGCCGGTTATCAGCAGTCTGACCGCCCTGGCCAGACTCAGGGGTCGCCGGGAAGGGCTGCTACGCAACGCGGACCAAAGCTACCCGTGCGGGTAACAAGAGTGGGAATTGTCCCTGGTGTCCCCGGCTGGGGAAGTCTATGCAAATCCTGGGAAGATGACAAAGGGTCTTAAGTTTCTGCAGACTCGGTGGCGTGATCCCGTTTGATGGGCGTCATCCTGAGCGGAGCCGTTCTTCAGGCGAAGCGAAGGATCTCAGGCAAATAGGGCCAATGCAGTGTGGAGAGGTCGATATTGAATGGAACGAAGCGTATCTAGACGATAGGCTGTTTCGATTTGCTAACTGACATTAAGAAAGTACCGCCCAGGCTCTTCACGCCCCCGCTGCCCGCCGCGCCTTGCCCGCCAACTCCGCCAGCGACGGCACCGACTCCGGTTCCGTCACCTTCCGCTCCGGCAACGCGGCGCCCTTAAACGCCTCGACCAACATCTCGATCGCCAAATCCGTATTCGGACGAATAAAGATTGTCGCCGCCAGCGCACCGTTGCGCACCCAGGCCTGCCCGGTCTTTGGCATCCCGTCGCAACCGGTGATCGGAATCTTCATCCACCGCGGCCGCTCACTTTCAGGGATCTCGCTGAACGCCTTCCTCGCGCCCATCGCCATGCTGTCGTCCTGCGCCCCGACCAGGTCAACGTGGCTTTCCTGCGAAGTCCGCAAGCGCAGCCACGAACTTACCGTTTTATGCGCGCTCTCTTCCGTCCAGTTCGCTCGCATCGTCTTCACCTGAACGTTCGCCGGCTTGGTCGCCATCATGCCGGCCGTTCGCTCTTTCGCCGCCGAACTGTTCGCTGGACCCTCGATATACAGAATCGATCCCCCATTCGGCAACAGCGCCTCAAATTGCTTCCCCTGAATCTTGCCCACCGCTACGTGATCGGAACTGATGGCAAACACCGGAACCTTATAGGCGCGCCGCAACTCCACGATGTAGTCCACTTCATGATTCAGCACCACCCACCCAATCCCCGCCGCCGCCGCCGCCCGCGCCACTTGCGGAAACGCCGTCCCACCTGCCGGCTCGAACAGAATCGCATCCGGACGCACCACCGAAGAATCCTGCACGTAATGCAGCAACTGCTGGCTTTGTGCCAGAGCGTCGTTGTTGGCGTGAATGATCGTCACCTCCACACCCAGCCGCCGCCCGGCTTTCTCCGCCGCCGTCGCCTGCTCCTGCTGATAATCGTTATCGTTATTGGTGAGTGAAACCAGAAAGTTGAGTCGCTTCATGATATGGGACCTATGTCTGGATGATAGTCCTTCCTTTTCAGCAACCGATGTAACCTCGGTAACTAAGGATCGACCCGTCACTAAAATCGCCCTGTCATCGCGTCGACTGTCATCCTGAGCGCAGAAACTGGTTCGCGCAGCGGACCAGTTTCGGAGTCGAAGGATCTCTACCTGCGCAAAGCCGCAGGGATACCTTTCGGAGCTGTCATTTCGAGCGCAGCGGAATGGCCCGTTTTTCGGGCAATTTTGCGGAGTCGAGAAACCTGCTCCTGGTTCTGTTGGACGTTAATCAGAGTTTCCCTGGAGGGGATTGTGATGTGCTCTCGATAGGGGAACTATTTAGCGGAACAAGACTCGACGGCAACGCTTTCGTTCAGGCCCCGGCCGCGGCGCTCTTCCCCGCCTCGCCAACGAAGGACTTCAGCTTCTCGTCCAGGGTTTCGCGGTCCACATCCGACATGTCCCGGAAGCGGAAGGGCTGCATCCATCCTTGCGTCGCCCACATGGGGAACAGCATCTGCGCCTTGCCCCGCAGCGTGGCTTCGCGAATGTGAAAAATCATTTCCACTTCCAGCTTCTCGTCCAGCGGCTTCTCCAGATGGATCACTCCACCCGAAGTCGACAGCTGGTGGATCGCTGCTCTCACCGACCGCTTGTTCGGCAGCCGCACCAGCACCAGCACGGAGCCGCGCAGCTTCACGCGAAACGGACGATCGTTCACCTTGCTCTCTTTGGCGGCTGCAACGGGTGCCCTCGAATTGAGTTCTTCGGACATAGGCTTACCCAGAGTATGCCAGCGTGCGCAGCGTTGCAGAAGTTACGAAAGAACAAGACCGCGGGATTTGCTGCAGGATAATCGGGGGCGAGCGAACTCTACCGGCGGCCGGGATGAGCTTCGCCGTCTTCGGAGAACAAGTTGTACGGCCACGCCGCCTTCTTCTGTACGGTCACCTTCGCAGCGCTCGCCGGGGCGGCATCGCGGGCCTGCGTTGGATTGTCCTGTGCCGCGGCCTTCCAGTCTTCCGGCGCATTCGCGATCCCCCACACGTTGCCGTGCGTATAGAGCGACGCGCCAATCAAGAAATATTGTCCGTCGGTCCCCAGGGGCAGACAGTTCGCAACCGTTGCCGTCACGCTGCCTCCGCCGGGCAGGTTGCTAAGCATGATGGGCGTCCCGATCTTCAGTGCTTCGGAGCTGCGAAAGCCGCATCCCTGCGCGCTCACGATCAGTACCATCACCTGCTCGCCGTACGGGCGACTGCGGTCCAGGCTGATCACGCCGACCGGGATCTCCACCCGAATGCGGGTGCTGCGTCGAGTCGCGGTTTGGGTCAGAACTTCCATCACAGTTGCCGCCCGCTCTGCAATATGTTGGGCAGTCGTGGCACTCATGATTGTGACAGAATCGCCTCGCCGACCCGAGGTAACCGAAGTAACTCATAAACAGAACCGCCGCGCAACGGCGCGCCAATCAAGGCATTTCCGAACCACCCGACAGGAAGGGCACGACTTCAGTCGTGCCCTCAGTATGCAAAGACAAGTCCGGCTGCAGCCGCTGAGGGCCGCTCAGCGCCTGGCATTGCGCTTCGCCTGCTTCACGCCTGCGCGGATCCCGGCCTTCACCACCTGCTGATATCCCGCCGCGTCCATCGCCGACATCGTCGCTGCCGCAATCCCTCCGGGCGTTGCCGCTTCGCGCAGAAGCTCTTCCAGCGGCTGACCACTTTCACGCCAGTAGGAGATGCCGTCGCTCAGCGCGTGAGCCGCCGCCGTAAGCGCCGTCGTTCGATCCAGCCCCGCATGCTGCGCCGCTTTCGCTAGGGTCGCCAGCGCATGATACCCGTGGGTGGGCGAATGGGCTGCGGTAATCGCATCAAGCTGTCGTTCCGGAAGATCCAGCACCGGCCCGACGCGCCCAAAGAACCGCCGCACCCGCATGCGCTCCGCCGCCGTCACGCTCCGTGCAAAACTCACCGGGGTCAACCCTCTCGCGATGCGGCACACCGGGCTGGGCATGGCGCGCGCCCAGTGAACCGCCGGTCCAAGCCACGCGCGCAGATTCTGCAGCGGAATCCCCGCCGCCAGGCTGACGCACAACTTCGGCGCTGCAACCCCGCACGCCGCAACTTCACCCAGCATCCCCATGACCGACGCCGGACGCACCGCAACCACCAGCATTCCGGCCGACGCTACCGCGGACTTCAACTCGCGCGCAATCTCCACCCGCGATTCGCGCCGCAGCGCGCGCAGCTTCTCCGGATTGCGGTCATACACCACGATCTCCCCGGAGTATCCCGCCAGCCGCAACCCAGCCGCCAGCGCGCCCGTGATGTTCCCGCCACCCAGAAAGACTGTCGCTCTCATGCGCATCAGCGGATACTAGTCCGCGGTCCCTCCGCCATCGACCACCAGTGCCGCCCCGGTCATGAACGACGAATCATCCGACGCGAGGAACAGCACCGCCTTGGCAATCTCCTCCACCGTTCCCACGCGCCCCAGCGGACGGCTCGCGCATCCTGCAATATAGTCTTCCCACTTCAGCCCGCGCATCTTCGCATCGGCGGGCAGCATCGGAGTCTCCACGTCTCCCGGACAAACGCAGTTCACTCGAATTCCCTGCGCCCCGTGATCGATCGCCATCGCCTTGGTCATCAGCACCACGCCGCCCTTCGACGCGCAGTAAGCCACCGCGTGATCTCCGCCCACAATGCCCCAGCCCGAACTGTTGTTGACGATGACTCCGCGCTTCTGCGCAATCATCGTGGGCAGCGCGAACTTCGACATCAGGAACGTCCCTTTCAGGTTGACGTCGATCTGCTCGTCCCACTCCCGCTCAGAACACTCCAGCGCAGTCTGCGCATAGAAGACGCCCGCATTGTTGAATAGAATGTCGAGCCTGCCGAAGGTGTGCACTGTCTCATCCACCGCGCGCTGGCAATCGCCCCCCACGCTCACGTCGGCGCGGATGAATATCGCGTTACCGCCGTTGTGCTGCACGCGCTCAACGACTGCGGCGCCACGCGCGTCGTTGCGTCCGGTGATCGCGACCCTGGCGCCTTCCGCCGCGAACAGCAAAGCCGTAGCCTCGCCGATCCCGGAAGTTCCGCCCGTGATGACTGCAACTTTATCTTTTAAGCGCATATGCGACACTCAACAACATTGTCATCCTGAGGCGCGCGCCCTTTGCGCGCCGAAGGACCCATGTAACTTTCCACTCGGCAACCGTTCCAACTTTCCACTCAACAACCGTTCCAACTTTCCACTCAACAACCGTCCTAACTTTCCATTCAACAACCGTTGCAAACGTTTCCACTCAACAACCGTTGTAACTTTCTATTCAACGGCCGTTCTAACGTTCCACTCAACAACCGTCGCAAACACTCCTCTCGCCAACCGCCCACCAACGTTCCTCTCCGCAACCGTGGAAGAGCGGCCCTTCAGGGCCGCGATACGCCCTCCCAAATCCGTCGGAGCTTCAGCCCCTGTGGTCGTTACGCCGCTACCGGCTCGCCAGCCCTCCCGCGGTCTCTCCTCCATCCATCGTGAACACATGTCCGGTCGCGAACGCCGCATCGTCCGACGCCAGATATGCGAACAGCCCCGCAATCTCCTCCGGCTTCGCATGACGCCCCAGCGGAATCTTCTGGTTCACTTCCGCCAGCATCGCGTCGGAATACTCCGCCCGCTGCATCGGCGTCAGCACGTATCCCGGAGCAACGGCGCACACCCGCACCTTCGGCGCCAGCTCCAGCGCCATCGACCGCGTCAGCTCGATCACTCCCGCCTTGGTCGCGTTGTAGTCCGCGTAATACGGATATCCCATCACCCCGTTGGTCGACGCCGTCTGCAGAATCACGCCGCTGCCGTTCTCCCACATGTGCCGCGCCGCCGTCTGCGCTACGTAGAACACTCCCGTCAGGTTCACCGCCATCACCCGGTCCCACTCTTCGGGAGTGATGTCGAGAAACTTGTGGCGGATGCTGATGCCCGCGTTGTTGATGAGCACGTCGACCCCATCCATCAGCCGGATCGCCTCGGCGAATGCGGCTTCCACCTGCATCAGGTCGGTGACGTCGGCAATAATCGCCTCCCCTAAGGCCGGCAGTTCGTGGCGAATGTGTTCGCAAGCCTGGGCATCGCGGTCCAGCACGCAGACCCGCGATCCCTCTTCCACAAAGCGCGCCGCCGTGGCCGCGCCAATCCCGCTCGCGCCCCCGGTGATCAGGACGCGCTTGTCTTTGAGTCCTCGCATGAAGTCTCCCTCGATAAGACTGTATCCTGTCTTGTCATCCTGAGCGAGGATTGGTCTTTGCGCGCTGAGCGCAAAGAGCAACCGCAGCGAAGGATCCCGGCACTTTCTATGTGGCGCGGGCGCCCCCGCCCGCGGCTTCTTTTCGCCCCTCCGGGGCTTGTTCATTCATCGTTTGCGCCTACCCACCGCTTGCGCGGTGGCCTGCATTCTTTCGCTCCTTCGGAGCTGCGGCTCTGGCGGTTGCGGCTTGTGTTTTCGCTACGGGAACTTCGTTCACACTTACTGGGGGTTTGCGGGTTGTTGCTGCTTCGGCTTGGACTGGCTTCGGTGGTGGTGCGCTGCGGCCCGGTACTTCTGGGCCGCCTGGACAGCCGGGGGCGGCTGTCCCCACATGAGTTGGGGTGATGGGACCGGGTGTGGTTGTGGTCGCGGGGATTGTGGGCTTCAGATGTGCGGGGATTTTGTCGGGGCCGCCGAAGTATTCGGCGAGGCTGGCGGCGCGCTGTCGGGCGACTTCCTCATGGGTTGGCGGGCGGCGGGGTGCGGGGGCGGGTTGGTCGGCTGGTTCGCTCGGCGGGGTGGGGTAGTCGGGGATCTCGCGGACCATTTCATCGGAGTGCATGCCGAACTTGACGCGGCGGATGTTGCGGACGGCGGTGTTGAGGGCGCGGAGGATGAGTTCGGCGCGCTTGAGTTCGATGGTGCCGCGGAGCAGGGCGTTGACGACTTCCATGAGGGAGGCCTGGATGGATTCCTCGTCCTCGAGAAGGGCGGTGTGGTGGACGCGCGAGGCGGGATAGCGGACGGTGCGAAGCATGCGCTGGTGGAAGTAGCAGAACTGCTCTCCGCGGAGAGGAGGGCATCCGCAACGAACGCCGGTGACTTTGATATGAGTGCAGGATTTGACGTTAGACATAAGGTGATTGGTCCTCTCGGTATTTGTGCGTTGCAGAATTTTTTTGTAGTTCTGAGCTAAGATCTTGGCTTCATGGGACTTAGGGGCGTAGGCAATCATGACATCCGCGTATAATCTTGGAAACATTGAACTTGCGACTAAATTCTTGAAAATAAGGGACTTAATGGCGGCGCGGGTGTTGGCGAGCGATTGCTGGCGGGAAAGCGAGGTGCTCTGATCGGGGTTGGCGGACGGACGAATGCGTCCGTCGCTACGTGAGTTGGTGGGATTGGTGGGAGTGCGTTCGGGCATACTCCCAATCTGTACTGTGGAGATTTCTCAGTAAAGGTCGTAGGTCACAAGAATGAAATAAAGTTCTGTGGAAAACTTTGAGGCGGAAAGTCAAAGCCTCCGGCATACGTCGGTGGGGCCCGGCTTCGGAAATCTGTTCAGTCTCACAATCCCCGCTTGATGGCATGACGACGTCGAATTCAAATCAGAACCCTGGGGCCCGAGACCCGGACCGCCTGGACGGGCGAAGGCGCCTGTCCCCACATGAGCGAGGTACCTTCGGCTGGGTCGGTCAGGGCGCGGGCTGGTTCGCCTCGTCGTCCATGTGGTCGAGATAGCAGGCAAGGTGGGCCTTCTCGCCGTTGGGGAGACCCTTGTACGGCCACTGTTCCTGTGTGATCGGCTGCTTACAGATAGCACAAATCAATTGCTGAGCCTCTTCCCGCACGGAAGGACTCCTGACCGCTGTTTAGGACTTCACGGACTGTAAACACCTTACCACGTTTGCGGCGGCGTCCTGAGGCGCGTCCCTTATAACGCTTGCGGGGCGGAGAAATGCAAGGGGCAGGCTCTTCGACTGCGGTTGGTCCCTGGCCAGGCGCGCAAGGACCAATCCTCGCTTGAATGCATACGTTGGACGACAAATCAGAACCCTGCGGCCCGAAACCCCGGGCCGCCCGGACGGGTCAAAGACCCGTGCCCACACGAGAACGTGAGCTTACCGCGGAAATGCGTCATCCCGAAGCGTCGCGCTTTCACCAGCGACGCGAGGGATCTCGCGCGGATCGCATCGGCTGCATATCCTTTGCGCGCCAGATCCTTCGCGCCGTCTGAATAGCGGCTCTGCTCAGGATGACGCCCACGCCGGCGAACCCTAGATCGGTTTGCCGCGGAAGAAGTAGACCAGTTCGATTACGAGGATGATGACCACCATCAGTTCCAGCACGAAGGCGCGGCTTTGATTGAATTGCTCCACCATGAAGCGGTAGAGGTCTTCGGCGGTCTGGAGTTTTTCCTTGACCAGGTCTTTGTAGTCGGGCACGCCGACTTTCTGGGCGCACAGTTTGTAGAGGCGCGCGGAGAACATGTCGCTGAGAAACTTGATGGCGTTGTCGGCGCGCTCGGTGAGTTCGTTTACGTCGAGCAGCACGGTGTGCAGCTTGGAGGCGGCGCGCGCAGTGCGCCAGCGCGACCACCATCCCGTGCCGCCGACTTCCAGGAAGTCGTAGACGTTTTCGAGCTCTTTCGTCAGCAGCTCATCGTAGTGGCGAAACTCGAGCAGCTGCGAGTTGGCGTATTGCAGCAGTTGGATGGCGGTTTCGGCGCCGGCGTCGGTGTCGTAGATGAAGGCGGCGTTCCATCCGATGACCGCAAGGTCGTTGGGATAGTAGGAAATGCGGGACTGGAGAATCTCCTGGCGCTCGCCGTCAGAGAGCGTGGCGGTTTCGCCGCGGACGACCTGGGAGATCTGGTCGCCGTGAGAGGCGAGCAGGTCGTTGGCCGAGGGCGCCCCTGCGATGTCACGCACGTAGAAGATGAAGTAGTCCTCTTGCAGCCACTCGGCGGTATATGGCTTGACGAGTGCGGGCGCAGCGCGTTCCAGCTTTTGCTTGACGATGCGCGAGGCGAGAGTTTCGAAGTTGGTGTCGGAGGTCCAGCGGCAGGAGAGTTGGACGAGCGTGTTCCAGTCGCCGGAGAAGGGAAGTTCGAAGACCAGGCTGACGACGCCGTAATCGTAGTACTTGATCTGGCCCTCAAGGCGCTCGCCGCTTTCGAGGATCAGAGGTTCGAGGCTCTCTTCCACAGGAGGACGCTGGTACCGGACGTATCCCGGAGCCTTCTGCTTGAAGCTGGCTCCGGCGGTGCGGGCTCCGAAGATCGTGCGAAGCTCGTCGAGATGGATCTCTTCGCAGACGTCGAACTGGATCAGGACGAGGACGGAGCCGCGGAGAGGAGCTGGCACTTGGGACGACGGAGCAGGAGCTGAGGTCGAGCGAGGACTCTCGGCGCTGACGAGACTTGAGAGGCCGGTGGAGAGGTCGGTGGTGAGTTCTCGATCCATGCAAATACCGCTGCGGGCTGAGACCGAGCCGCTGAAGGCGCCGGATGAAGCGCCGGAGACCTGTCTATTGTCCCAGAAAGTCGGGCATTGGGCCAATGCCGGAGAGCTGTCGAGCTTCGCTCCACCGGACAGCCCCTTCAACTTCGCTCCGGGCAGGCTAGGGGGGCTGTCCCCACATAGGCTTGTAAGTGGCTGGTAAGTCAGCGAGTTCGGGCCAATCGCCACAGGAGCAGGGAGCCGGCAGCGAGGGCTCCCAAGCCCACACCGGCGCGCTTCATGCTGGAGCGGATCTCAGCATCTTGCTCTCGGACTCGGGCGGATTCTGGATAAGGATCGTTGGAATCCGCTGACGGGTCGAGCGCCATCTGCAGGACTTCGGCCAGATGCAGCGCGTGACGGCCGGTGCCTTGGGCGATCTGCTCGCGGCAGCTGAATCCGTCGGCGATGATGAGCCAGTCGGCGGGGGCTTCGCGGACGGCGGGGAGAAGCTCGAGTTCTCCGATGGCTTGGGAGATGTCGTACTTATCTTTATCCCGCTCGAAGCCGAAGGATCCGGCCATGCCGCAGCATCCGGGAGCGGGAGCGGTGAAGTCAATGCCGATGCGGTGGAGCAGAGACTCCTCGGCGGTCATCTTCATGATCGACTTGTGATGGCAGTGTCCGTGGAGCAGCGCTTTGCGCGGGAATTGCGGTAGCGGCGCGCTGCCGGAGTTCTGTTCGAGGAACTCGCTGAGCAGGAACGTCTGTTTGCTCAGGGCTTGGGCGCGCTGGTCGTGGGGGAAGAAGTTGAGGAGTTCGTCGCGGAAGACGGCGACGCAGCTGGGCTCGAGTCCGATGACTGGAATGCCGGCTTCGATCTCGGGCTCGAGTTGGTCGAGGATGTCGAGCAGCAGGCGTTCGGCGCGGTCGAGCATGCCGAAGTCGTAGAGGGGGCGTCCGCAGCAGAGGTTGGCTTGGGGTATCGTGACGCGGAAGCCGGCGGCCTCGAGGACTTCGACGGCGGCGCGGGCGGTGGCGGGGTGGAAGTAGTTGTTAAACGTGTCGGGCCATAGGAGGACCACGGGGGCTGAAGCCCTGTCGCTTTGGTCCGCCTGACGCGGCCCTGAAGGGCCGCTCTTCCACGGTGTTGCGAACGTAGGTGGCGACGCAAGTGGGGCGGATCCTCCGCGCGTGCGGTGGAACCACTGCTTGAATGTTTCGGGGGCGAAGGCGGGGATCGTGCGCTGGGTCGGGATTCCCGCTACGAGTTTTGCTATGTCTCTCAGGAAGGGGAGTTGCGTGGTCAGGTTGACGAAGCCCGGGGCGTGCGATGCGAGGCGCGCCCAGAGGTCAATGTTGCCGAAGGCGTAGGCGCTGCGGGGGCGGATGCGGCCTTCATAATAATGAGAGAGGAATTCGGCTTTGTAGGTGGCGACGTCGACGCTGACGGGGCAGTCGCTCTTGCAGCCTTTGCAGGCGAGGCAGAGGTCAAGGGACTCTTTCACTTCTTCACTGCGCCATCCGTCGCGGATGACTTCGCCTTGAGTCATCTCCCAGAGCAGGTGGGCGCGGCCGCGGGTGGAGTGTTCTTCGTCGTGAGTGGCGCGCCAACTGGGGCACATGACGCCGCCGGCTTCACCAGTGCCTTCGCGGCGGCATTTGCCGACGCCGACGCAGCGCAGAGTCGCGGCGGCGAGACTGCCGTGGTCGGCAGGAAACTGGAAGCGGGTTGCGGGCTGCCAGGGAGCGTAGTTCGGGCCGAGGCGGAGATTCTCATCGAGCTTGTTGGGCGTCTTCCCAGGCAAACTAATGAGCTTGCCGGGATTCATCTTCCAGTCGGGGTCCCACGCGGACTTGAACTGGCGGAAGGCTTGCATCAGTTCGGGGCCGAACATTTTGGGGAGGAGTTCGGCGCGGGCTTGTCCGTCGCCGTGTTCGCCGGAGAGGGATCCGCCGTAGCTGACGACGAGGTCGGCGGCCTCTTCGACAAACTTGCGGAACTTGGCGATCCCTTCTTTCGATTGCAGGTCGAAGTTGAGGCGCGTGTGCACGCAGGCGTGGCCGAAGTGTCCGTAGAGCGAGCCTTTGTAATTGAACGCAGCCATCATCTTGCGGAGGTCGCGAAGATAGGCTCCGAGCTTATCGGGAGCGACGGCGGCGTCTTCCCATCCTTCCCAGTTGAGGGGTTCGCCGGGAACGTGCGAGGTGACGCCGAGGCTGGCTTCGCGGATCTCCCAGATGCGCTTGGCTTGCTGGCCGGAGTAGAGACGTATGTTGGGCGGAGTTGCGCTGTGGTTGAGTGCTTCGACCAGGCCGTGGGCTTGGGATTCGGCTTCTGGAATTGTCTGGCCGCCGAACTCGACCATGAGCCATCCGCCACCTTCGGGGAGCAGGGCGAGTCCTTCGGAATTGATGCCTTTGGTGCGCGTGTAGTAGACGAGCAGGTCGTCGAAGCCTTCGAGGCCGATGGGCTTGTGCGCCATGATTTCGAGGATGTGGTCGGCGCATTGATAAATGTCGGGATAGGCGACGACTAGCAGAACGCGCTGCGGCGGACTCTCGACCAGGCGGCAGGTTGCTTCCAGGACTGTGGCGCAGGTTCCTTCGGAGCCGACGAGGGCGCGGGCGATGTGGAATCCGTTTTCGGGGAGGAGGTAGTTGAGGTTGTAGCCGGAGACGCGGCGGGGGATGTTGGGGAACTTTTGGCGGATTTGGTCGGCGTATTGGGCGGCGATTTGCTTTAGCGCGTTGTGGAGTTGAGTGGCGCGGTCTGAATCACTGCGGCCCGATGAACCCGGGCCGCCGGCGGGCGAGGGCGCCCGCCCCACATGATCTGGACGGACGAATGCGTCCGTCCCTACGTGGTCTCGGATGAAATTCTGGCCAACCCTCAGGCGGGCGCCGTCGTAGAGGACGACTTCTAATTCTTCGATGTTGTCGTCGGTTTTGCCGGCCATTACGGAGTGGACGCCGCAGGAGTTGTTGCCGATCATGCCGCCGATGGTGCAGCGGTCGTGGCTGGCGGGATCGGGAGCGAAGGTGAGGTGATGCTTTTCGGCGGCGTTGCGGAGGGTGTCGAGGACGACGCCGGGCTGCACGCGGGCGATGCGGCGCGCGGGATCGATCTCGAGGATGCGCGACATGTACTTCGAGAAGTCGAGGACGACGGCGACGTTGCAGCACTGCCCGGCGAGGGAGGTGCCGCCGCCGCGGCAGAGCAGCGGCGCGCCGAATTCGCGGCAGAGGGAGATGGCGGCGAGCACGTCGTCTGTGTCATGCGGAAGGACCACGCCGATTGGGACTTGGCGGTAGTTGGATCCGTCGGTCGCATAGAGGGCGCGGCTGCTGGTGTCGAAACGGACTTCGCCGCGGACCTGGGCACGCAGGGCTTCGGCCAGGCCTGCGGCGTCGGTCAAGGATGATTTCGGGGACACGGAGCCTTCGCTAGCATCGGGCATTCGACGGAGCTTTCCAGATCTAGGGCTTCTTTGTCATGACAACGATCATGAGTTTGGAACCATCGCCATTGGGCTGCACGTCGATGCTCGTCTGATTGCCTTGTCCGCCGGAGACGATCCTGCAGTGGTTCTGGTCGTAACTACTGACGTTGGCGTTCGGGAATTTGGGCTTATAGAACTCACATATCTTGTCAACGGAATCGCTGCTTTCGAAGTTGGCGGTGACAGTGTGAAAACTGCCGAATGTGACCGATGCCGTTCCGGCTTTCTGCACCTGCGCTCCGGGATAAACGTCGACACCGAGGTCTTTGGCAGCCTGTTCGGGGTCTTTCGAAGACTCGACAGTGCCGAAGGGGCTCTCCACTTTTACGTGGTCGCCTTCCTGGGTAATGTGCGCCCTTTTGGCGAAGTGATATCCGACGATGCCAACTGTAGCAATGCCGAGGATTCCAAGGCAGACGACCACGGCTATCACGATCAGGATGATCTTGAGAGCGCTGCTGCCGCCGGCGGGAGGCGGGCCAGGCGCCGGGGCAGTCATCACTGGGGCGGTTGGGGCGCCGGCGGCAGCGCCGCATTTGTTGCAGAACTTTGTGCCAGTAGTGAGAGGTGCGCCGCAGGAATTGCAGAATGCCATAAGTCACCTCGTGAGTAGTGAGGTTTCAGCTCGACGCGCGAGTATACCGCAGATTGAAGGGGCAAAGCAGGAACCGCAGGTACCTCCACTCCGCTTTCCATTCCTGGAGCGGAATGGAAAGCTCCGGTCGGGATGACAAATCCGGATTAGCTCCAGAGGCGGGTGCCGTAGTCGGCCATGGAGAGGGCTAGCAGGATGAAGAGGAAGAAGACGGTTGAAATGACCACCAGCTTCAGGAGTTTTTCGCTGGCATGGCGGAGATGCATAAAGAAGAGAGTGACCAGCAGCGCTTTTGTGGTTGCGATCGTGAGAGCGACCGCAGCATTGAACCTGCCGAGATCGAGCAGGGCCGCTTCGTAGGTGAGAAACGTTCCCAGCAGGAGGGCGCCCCAGACTGCGAAGTACATTTTCAACGGCGATGATTGCGAGTGGTCAGACATGCGAATCCTCAGGCGTGGCGGTCAATCAAATAGAGCAAAGGGAACAGATAGATCCACACGATGTCGACGAAGTGCCAGTACAGGCCGCCTATTTCCAGCGGCGTGTGATATTCGGGAGTGAAGCGGCCCTTCCACGCCATCCATAAGAGCCAAGCGAAAATGCCAAGCCCGATGATCATGTGGAGGGCGTGCAGTCCGGTCATGATGAAGTAAAGAGCGAAGAAAATCTGGGCGTGGCGCGGGTTGGCATACTGACCCGGGTGGCCCGGAATCTCCTCGTGGTCGAAGCTGAAGGACGCCCCCGGCACGTGATGTTCGTCGAACTTGGCCTTATATTCGACGCCCTTGATGCCGAGGAAGGTGACTCCGAAGAGCATGGTGAAGATGAGCATCGCGATCAAGAGCGCTCGACGCGAGGTCTGGGCAGCCCAGATGGCCAGGACCACGGTCAAGCTGCTGCAGATCAGAACGGCGGTGTTGGCGCCCCCGAGCCTGGCATCGATCGACTTGCTGGCGGCGGCGAAGTCTCCGAAGTACCATCCGCGGTAGATGAGGTAGGCGCAGAACAGGCCGCCGAAGAACATGACTTCGGTGGCGAGGAAAATCCACATGCCGAGGCTGGCGGAATCGCGCTGCTGCTCCTCGGTGGCGAAGTGGTGCAGGAGGGCCGGGTTGGCGCCGTGAGCCTCGCCGTGAACGTTGCCTTGGACAGCGGTTGTCGAGCTATCGTGCAACGGGAACCTCCTCTTTGTGAGGCGCGTCCAATTCCTCGTAGTTGTATGCTTCCCAGGTCACGATCGGTTCTTCCTCAAAATTGAATGTTGTGGGCGGCGATGGCGTCTTCCATTCGAGGCCGGCGGCGTTCCACGGATTGGCAGGCGCGGGCTTGCCGTAGCGCATCGACCACAGGAAGTAGACCATCGGCAGAAGATAGCCGACGCCGAGCACGGTGGCACCTGCGGTCGAGAGCACGTTCAACACCTGGAATTCCTGCGGGTACTGGTAGTAGCGGCGCGGCATGCCGAGGTAGCCGAGGATGAACTGCGGGAAGAACGTCAGGTTGAAGCCGATGAAGACGATCAGGGCGGCGAGGCGCGCCCAGCCTTCGGGGTAGAGCTTGCCGGAAATCTTCGGCCACCAGAAATGCATGCCGCCGAGGTATCCCATGAGCGCGCCGCCGACCATGATGTAGTGGAAGTGGGCGACGACGAAGTAGGTGTCGGTGACGTGAACGTCGATGCCGAGCGCCGCAAGAAACAGGCCGGTGAGGCCGCCGATGGTGAACAGGCCGAGGAATCCGAAGGCGTAGAGCATGGGCGCGTCGTAGCGGATGGAACCTTTGTAGAGAGTCGCGGTCCAGTTGAAGACTTTGACAGCGGAGGGAACGGCGACGGCGTAGCTAAGCAGGGAGAAGATCAGCGCAGCGTAGACGGAAATTCCGGCCACGAACATGTGGTGGGCCCAGACCAGGAAGCCGAAGACGGCGATGGCGATCGACGAGAGGGCGACGAAGCTGTAGCCGAAGATGCGCTTGCGGGAGAAGCAGGCGATGATTTCGCTGACGACGCCCATCGACGGCAGAATCATGATGTAGACGGCGGGGTGCGAGTAGAACCAGAACAGGTGCTGGAAGAGCAGCGGGTCGCCGCCGAGCTTGGGATCGAAGATACCGAGATGCAGCGTGCGTTCGACGGCGACGAGCACGATGGTGATGGCGATGACGGGCGTGCCCAGGATCTGGATGATGCTGGTGGCGTAGTGCGCCCAGATGAACAGGGGCAGGCGCGACCACGTCATACCCGGAGCGCGCATGCGGTGGATGGTGACGACGAAATTCAGTCCGGTGAGGATGGAGGAGAATCCGGCGACGAAGATGGCGAGTCCGGCTTCGACGATCTTGGTGTTGGTGAAGGCGGTGCTGAAGGGCGTGTAGAAGGTCCACCCGGTATCGACGCCGCCGGTCAGCATGCAGTGCAGCATCATGATGCCGCCGATGATGTAGAGATACCAACTCAGCAGGTTGATGCGGGGGAAGGCAAGGTCCTTGGCGCCGATCATCATGGGCACGAGGAAATTGCCGAGCACGGCGGGGATCGACGGGATCAGGAAGAAGAAGACCATGACCATGCCGTGCATGGTGAAGAGCTTGTTGTAGCTGTCGGCCTGGACGAGGTCGCCGGCGGGCGTGAGCAATTCGAGACGGATGAGCAGGGCGAAGAAACCGCCGATGAAAAAGAAGAAAGTGATGGAGAGCAGGTAGAGCAGCGAGATGCGCTTATGGTCCGTGGTGAAGAGCCACGAGCCGACGCCGTAGTGCTTATTCAGATAATTTTCGCGCTCGATCGTTTGACCGGCGGGTTGAGCGGTTGCTGTGGCCATACTCATTGCACCTGACTTCCTGCTTTGTTCTGATCTTGCGGCGCGGCGGCGGTTTTGGTACCTGTTCCGGCAGCGGGTTGCGACTGCGATTTCACATAGGCCACCAGCGCGTTCAATTGCTCTTCACTGACCAAGCCCTGGAACGTGGGCATGACCGGCTTGAATCCTTTGACGACTTTTGCGCCGGGATCGAGAATGGATTCGCGAACGTAGTTTTCGTCGGCGGTGATGGTGCGTCCGTCTTCGAGGAGCACGGGCTTGCCGAAGACTCCCTGTAAGTTGGGACCGCGGCCTTGCGTGTCGGTGCGGTGGCAGGTAACGCAGCCGAGTTCGGCAAAGATTTTTTCTCCGGTGGCGGAGAGCGGGCCGCTGGTGCCACCGTTCATCCAGGCTTCGTACTGCGCGGGCTCCTGCACGACGATGGATCCGATCATGCCGGAGTGCTGGGTGCCGCAATATTCGGCGCAGAACAGGTGATAGGTGCCAGGCTTGGTGGCGCGGAACCAGGCAACGGTGTAGCGGCCTGGGAGCACGTCCTGCTTCATGCGGAAAGCGGGAACGTAGAAGCTGTGGATGACATCCTGCGAAGTCATGATGAGTTTGACGTCGCGGTCGACGGGCACGTGCAGTTCGTTGATCTCGCGCTGGCCTTCGGCGTGTTCCAGTTTCCACATCCACTGCTTGGCGACGACGTAGACTTCAGTGGAGTCGCGCGGTGGCGTGCGGCTCTTGAAGTAGACGACGGCGCCCCAGGCGAAGATGACGATGAAGACACCGAGAGGAATAATCGACCAGGTCAATTCGAGCGGCGTGGAACCTTCGATCTGCTGGGCGAGCACGCCGCGACGACGGCGGTAGCGCGCGGCGAAGTAGACGACCGCGGTGAAGATGAGCGCCGTCATCAGTCCTGAGACGATGATCAGGAAGATGAACAGGGCATCGACGTTGCCCGCCGCGGTGGAGGCCCGGTCGGGCCATAATGGAAAATTATCGAACATATCTTACTTGCGTGACTCCATTTGCGCGCTCAGTCCGTTCGTTTTGTGGGGTTGCGTTTGGACCGAGGGGAAAGCTGACCCCCAGGGGCTAAAGCGCAACGCGTTTCTACTGCTTTGTGGCACGAGTCGAACTCGTGCCCTAACCGTTATTGCTGACTTTCACGTTCTAAATCCTTGTTACGTGCCCCAAGGGCCTGCGCGGCGGCGCGGCTTTCCCGATCCGGAACAAAATGAAGAGCAGACCGGCTAGCAGCAATATTGTGGCTCCGGCAGCCAGACGCAGAATGTTGTTAATGACGGCGCCGTATTTTCCGGTCTCGGGATCGTAGTGATAGCAGTAGAGCAGCACCTGATCGACCGCGTTGCCGATCTTGCCTTGCGAGGCTTCGACCAATCCCATGCGCAGATCTTTCGGCGGATAGTCTACGCCGTAGAAGTAGCGCGAGATGCGGCCTTGCGGCGTCAGCACCATGATGGCGGTGGCGTGCGCGTACTGGCTGATCCTGGGATCGTACTGATACTGGAAGCCGACGGCCTTGGTGAGCGCGTTGATCGAATCGGCGGAGCCGGTGAGGAAATGCCAGCCGGAAGCGGCTCCGGGACGTCCGTAGCGCTTGAGGTATTCCTGCTTCTTGGCGGCGGCGATGGCCGGCGTCTCCTGCGGGTTGAAGCTGACTGTGATGACGTCGAATTGGTTGCCGACATCGAACTTCACCATCTTCATGGAGCCGCTGAGTCCAGCGAGCGCTTCGCCGCAGAGCATGGTGCAGTTGTAGTAAACGAGGTTCAGGATCAGAGGCTTGGTGCCGAAGTAGTCGCCGAGTTTGACGGTGCGGCCGGTGTCGTCGGTGAAGATGAGGTCCGCGGGAACTTGTCCGTCGAGATGCTGCTCGATGCCGACGTTCTGCAGGTGCGGCGGGCGGACGTTGGCCGGCGGGGACATGATGCCCTTGGTCATGGCTTGTCCGAAGGCCTGGGCAGAAGCGATCACGGCTATGGCTACGAGCCACCGGACGACGCGGGGCTGGCAGATACGCCTTGAGCCGCGCGAGATCCCTTCGCCATGCGGCTCAGGGCAGGCTCTTCGCTTCGCCTGAAAAGCGGCTCCGCTCAGGATGACGCCCTTAGAGAACTGGCCGGTGCAGTTCCCGGCCGACTGCGCTGTCGAGCTTTGCTCGACCGGACGGCCGAGGGCGGCCGTCCCCACATAAGCTGTTACTGAATTCGAATTGTGATTCGTGCTGCTCACTTCTTTGCCGCCTTCTTGTTTGCTGGTGCGGGCTTGGGGTGTGCGGGCGCTTCTCCGCTGGCAGATTGTGCGCGCACGGGGAGGCCGCGCTGGGCGATCAGATCCATGGCACGGTCGATGGGGATGCGGACGGTGCCGGCGTTCTTGTCGATGTAGTCGTAGGAGGCCAGCGTCCGCTCTTCTTCCTTGCGAATGTTGTCCAGTTGATTGCGCTCGTCGATTTCCAACTGCGGGGCCGGGAAGTTCTGCTTCAAGAATTTCTCATAGTCCCCGTTGTATTCCTTCGGGATGCGGCGCGTGTCCGCGGGAGCGTTCGTCACCAGCGGATTGGTGGGGGCCTGCTCGGCTTCGGACCGTTTGTCGAGGTAGTGATACAGGCCGTCCACGACGAGGTAAGCGAGGAATCCCGCGACGGCGAGGCCCAGCAGAAAATAGAGAACTCCGGCGACGCCGATGTCGCTGCGCTCGTAGCCGCCGTTGCCGTTCGAATTCGCGGGATTGGGTTGGTTGCTCATATCTCGTCGTTATGCGTTTTCCGGGTGATGATGCTGCGGCTGCAAAACCTCTATCGCTGATGGGTCATACACCGGCAACAGCGGCAGAGCGCCCAGGTTGCGGAAGAAGTAAGCGAGCCAGAATCCGCCGAGGGCGATGGGCACGATGATGTCGGCCAGGGTAACGTTCAGAGTCTTGGAGAAATTTGGTTCGATGATCCAGAACAGATCGACCCAGCGCATCAACATGAGCCAGGCGGCGAGCCAGACTAGTTTGTAGATGTTGCGCTTGAAGGGGCGCGACAGCAGGATTGCGAAGGGGACGGCGAAGTGGAAGATCACCACGAACAGGCCGATGTATCCCCAGCCGCCGTTGATGCGGCGGATGTAATAGGTGATCTCCGCGGGCAGGTTGCCGGCCCAGATAATGAGCCACTGCGAGAAGTTGAAGTAGGCCCACACCATGATGAAAGTCATCATCCACTTGCCGTGGTCATGGACGAAGTCGGGGGTCAACATTTCCGACATGGGCTTGTACTTGACGAGAATGCGCTCGACAACGACTGCAAAGCACATGGCGGAGAGTACTTCGCCGATGAGAATGACGAGGCCGAAGATAGTCGAGATCCAGCTGGGATCGAGCGACATAACCCAGTCAATGGCGGCGAAGGAGATGGTGAATCCGTAGAGGATGAGGCCCGGGCCGGAGACGGCTTTGAAACGATCGGTGTTATCGGGGGCGCCGGCACGGTCGGTTTGCTTCGACCAATGGGAGAGCAGGAACGAGAGGAGGTTCCAGATGGCGAAGTAGATGATGGCGCGGACGATGAAGCCGTTCGTCGTAAGGTACGTTTTGGTGATGTCTGCGAGATGCTCGCGCAGATGTTTATCCTGGATGTTTTCGAGCGGCTGCGCCCAGATGTAGAGCTTCTTGATACCGAGGATGACCGGGATGAACAAGACCGCGAGCAACGGCAGAGTGCGCATGGCTGCGCCCAGGATGCGGCGGATGACTACGCCCCAGCCTCCACCGGTGAGGTGGCGGATCATGACGATGGCCATGGAGCCGAGGGCGACGCCCAGCCACGCCATGAAGCCGAGCAGGTAGGCGCGGTAGAACTCGTCGGGGTTTTTGACGGCGAGGACGACGGCGATGATGCCGAAGACGACGCCGACGATCAACGACCGCTGCGCAATGGTTTTGACCACTGGCGGGGGCGTTGCATCGAATTGTCTTACAGGCGCCGTCATTGCTTCTCTTCCTCGGTTTCAGTTTTCGAATTCGATTCAGGTACCACGACCGGCAGGGTCGCGCCGGATCCGGGATCGCGGAATTTTGGCGGCTCGGAGGGAATCGGCTGGCCCTCGGGAACGTCCGATTTGGTCGCGTTCTGGCTTAGCTGCAAGGCGCGAACGTAGGCCACGATGTCCCAGCGATCCCGCGGTGGAATCTGCGAGGCGTAGTCGGGCATGATGCCGAAGCCTTCGGTGATGACGTCGAAGAAATATCCGACGGGCGCTTTTTGCAGGCGCTGGATGTGAAACGACGGAGGCTTGCGGGCGAACCCGCGGGAGGGGACGAATCCGTTGCCGTCACCGAGGCGCGAGTGGCAGGGAGCGCAGAAAATGTTGAAGCGCTCGCGGCCGTGGGCCAGGACTTCTTTGGTGACGGGGAAGGGCATGACGTCGCCGGGATTGTTGCCGATCTTCCCGGTATAGAAATAGGTGTCTTCGTGGAGTTGTCCGCGGGCGATGGTGCCTTCGACGGGCGGGCGGGCGGAGCGCTGGTCGGCATAGAAGTCGCTGCGGGAGAGCGGGTTCTGGCGCGGCTGGACTTGCATGTCCATGCGGCAGGCTGTGGTTAGACTGATCGCGGTGACCGCGGCGAAAATCGTTAACCACGAAGGACACGAAGGTGCACTAAGGAAAACCCATCGTGCAGGCTTTTGTGGAATCCCACCCTTGCGCAAAGAACGCGCAAGGATGGGGCACCCGGCGAATTTTCGGCTGGTGCTCATCTAGCTGGGCACCTCCGAGACGGAGCGGGGAGAGAAGGCTTCCAGGAACTTACGCGTTTCCGTGGGATCGTACTTTTTGTCGGACGAGAACACGATTAAGAAGAAGCGATCTTTTGAGGCCGACGAGAACCTCGGCACGTTGAATACCGGGTGGTAGGGCATGGGCAGGCCATTGAAGGCCAGCATGCCGAGGACGGCGGAGATTCCGGCGAACAAAATTGTCATCTCGAAGGTGATGACGATGAAGGCGGGCCAGGAGTGATACGGCTTGCCACCAATGTTCAGCGGGTAATCGACGGCGGCCATCCAGTACTGCATGAGGTAGCCGCTCAGTCCGCCGATGATTCCGCCGATGAGGACAGTCAGGGGAATCTCGTCGAAGTGGAAACCGATTTCTTCCGCCAGTCCTTCGATGGGGAAGGGACTGTAGGCATCGATCTTTTTGTAGCCGGCCTGGTGGGTCGCGTGCGCCGCGTCGACCAGGGCTTGCGCCGAGTCGAATTCCGCCATGATGCCGTAGATGGGATCGCGTTTCATCGGGTGAACCTCGCGCTCCCCGCGAGATCCCTCGCTCCGCCTGAAATGCGGCTCCGCTCGGGATGACGCCATCCGGAGAGTGGTCCCGTCACTCTTGGTCCGATCATTGCTGAGTTGATCATTCCTTCACCTCCGCTTCCGGCAGGAGGGTGCGCATTTCGAAGATGGAGATGGCGGGCAGAATGCGCAGGAACAGGAACATGAGCATCAGGAACATGCCGATGGTGCCGATGTAGGTCATCCAGTCCCAACGTGTGGGGTAGTACATGCCCCACGACGAAGTGAGGAAGTCGCGCTGCAGGCTGACGACGACGATGATGAAGCGCTCGAGCCACATGCCGACCAGAATGACGCCGGAGATGAAGAAGAGCGCGATGGGGCTGGTGCGCAATTTGCGGATCCAGAGCACCTGCGGGATAAAGATGTTGCAGATCAGAAGCATCCAGTAGGGAACTGCGTACGGGCCGTGGAGGCGGTTCCAGAGGGTGAAGGCGTCGTAGCGGTCGCCGCTGTACCAGCCCATGAAGCCTTCGATGAGGTATCCGTAGGCGACGATGAGCCCGGTGGCGAGCATGACCTTGGCAGAGTTCTGCAGGTGGCGCTCGGTGATGAAATCTTCGAGGCCGTAAATTTTGCGGATGGGGATGGCCAGCATCAGCACCATGGCGAAGCCGGAGTAGATGGCGCCCGCGACGAAGTAGGGCGGGAAGATGGTGGTGTGCCATCCCGGGACGATGCCGACGGCGAAGTCGAAGCTGACCACCGTGTGAACCGAGAGGACCAGAGGCGTAGCCAATCCGGCGAGCAGCAGGTACATGGTCTCGTAGCGGTGCCAGTGGCGGGCGGATCCGCGCCATCCGAAGGAGAGCATGCCGTAGACCATCTTCAGTATGGGATTCTCGGAGCGGTCGCGCAGCGTGGCCAGGTCGGGGATGAGGCCGACGAACCAGAACAACGCCGAGATGGTGGCATAGGTGGAGACGGCGAAGACGTCCCACATGAGCGGGCTGCGGAATTGCGGCCATACGCCCATGGTGTTGGGATAGGGAAAGAGCCAGTAGGCGAGCCAGGGGCGGCCGACGTGGATGGCGGGGAAGACGCCCGCGCAGGCGACGGCGAACAGCGTCATGGCCTCGGCGAAACGGTTGATGGAGTTGCGCCAGCTTTGGCGCAGTAATAAGAGGATGGCGGAGATGAGGGTGCCGGCGTGGCCGATACCGATCCACCAGACGAAGTTGACGATGGCGAAGCCCCATCCGATGGGGATGGTCACGCCCCAGATGCCGGTGCCTTTGAGGACGAGGTATCCGATGGCGTAGAGCATCATCATGGTGAGCATGAAGGCGATGCCGAAGCCGAGGAACCATCCGTTGGAAGCGGGACGGGTCAGCACGATGGCGCTGATTTTTTCCGTGACCGTGCCGAAGGTATGGCCGGGTTCGATGACCGGGGCGCGATCGAGTTCGGTGGCCGATTTGTATTGCTCAGGCATCTGGCTTGCGAAATTCCTCAGGGGCTAAAGCCCTATTTCATTTTGCTCGGTTGACGCGGCGCTAAAGCGCCGCTCTTCCACCTATTGCTATTCACGCGGCGCTAAACGCCGCTCTTCCACGTTACGGTCTTGCACGTTTTGCTCTGCGTTTTTTCTACAACTCGGCCGCGCTTCGCGCCGGCCGGACAGCCGATGGCGGCTGTCCCCACATGGGTTCGTTTTTATCCCTTCAATTCCGGGTTCGGGTTTCTTATTTCAGCCAGGTACGTTGTGCGTGGGCGCGTGTTCAGTTCGCCCAGCAGGCTGTAGTTTCTGGACTGCGCTTTCAGCTTCGACACTTTGCTGTTGGGGTCGTTGATGTTGCCGAAGACGATGGCGCCTGCGGGGCACGACTGCTGGCAGGCGGTCTGCAATTCGTCGCCGATCAGGATTTTCTTTTCTTCCCGCACCGAGGCGGTCTCCGCGTCGATGCGGTGCTCGTTGATGCGCTGGACGCAGTAGGTGCACTTTTCCATGACGCCGCGGCTGCGCACGCTGACGTCGGGATTGCGCATCATCTTGTATTGCGGCGTCTCCCAGTCCTGGAAGAGCAGGAAGTTGAAGCGGCGAACTTTATACGGACAGTTGTTCGAGCAGTAGCGCGTGCCCACACAGCGGTTGTAGACCATGTCGTTCAGGCCTTCGGTGGTGTGGTTGGTGGCGCCGACCGGGCAGACGACTTCGCAGGGCGCGTTCTCGCACTGCATGCAGGGAACGGGCTGGAAGAATGCTTTGGGATTGTCGCGGTCGCCCTGGTAGTAGGCGTCGACGCGGATCCAGTGCATGTGGCGGCCGATGACGACCTGCTCTTTGCCGACGACGGCAATGTTGTTCTCCGACTGGCAGGCGATCATGCAGTTGTTGCAGCCTACGCAGGAGTTGAGGTCGATCGTCATGCCCCACGCGTAAGCTTCTTTGTCGTAGGGATACGGTTCGTAGAGCGTGAGGTCTTTCGGTACTTCGTCTTCCTGCGCGAAGTTGGGCTCTTTTTGGTATTCCTCGAGCGTGGTTTCGCGGACCAGGGGGCGATGGGCGCCGTCGGGCGTGTCCATCGACTGGTAGCCCTGGGTGGAGGCGAGTTTGTAGGTGTCTCCGGTCTTGCGGATCTTTACGCCGGTGGCGATCCACGGGGCGGCGGTGGTGCGCAGGGCGTAGGCGTCGAAACCTTGCGCAGTTCCAACACGTCCGGCGCGCTTGCGTCCGTAGCCGAGCGTGATGGTGACGGAGTTGTCGGGATGCCCAGCTTGAATCCAGACGGGGCCGGTGACTTTCTTGCCGTTCAGTTCGAGCTCGACGACGTCTTCGGATTTGATGTTCCGGCGCTCCGCCATCGCGGGTCCCATTTGGATGGCGTTGTCCCAAGTGAGCTTGTTCATCGGCTTGGGGAGTTCCTGCAGCCAGCCGTTGTTGGAGAATTGTCCGTCGTAGATGGTGGAGTCGCGGCGGATGTTGAGCTCGATGGCGTTGGGATCGGCAAGCCGACACGGCTGAATGCTTGCTGGCTTTCGACGGTCAGAGCGACTTCGGACGTGAATGTCGTGCCTTCGATCCAGCCATCGTGCAGCGACTTGCGCCAGAACTGTTCGAAGTCGGCGCCGGTGTGCTGCTTCTGCCAATAGGCGCGCGTCAGGTCGTATCCGGTGGCGTCGGCTTGGCCGGAGAGTAGTGCGACGAATTCCAGCGCGCTCTTGCCGTTGTAGAGCGGAGCGATCAACGGCTGAATGATGCTGACGGTGCCATCGTAGGCGCGGGCATCGCCCCAAGCTTCGAGTTCATGCGTCGCGTTGACGTGCCACTGGCAAAGTTCGGCGGTTTCGTTCTGATAAAGCCCGTGGTGCACGCGCAGCGGAACCTTGCCGCTCTTCAGTGCGTCGGCGAAGTTGAGATCAGCGGGGGCGTCGTAAGCGGGATTGCCGCCGAGAATGATCAGCAGATCGACTTTGCCGCCGTTCATGTCGGCAACGAGATCTTTGAGCGAGTCGGTCTGATTGATCGGGTTTGCATCGACGGGATCGGAGTAGAAAACTGTCTTGCCGACATTGCCCAAGCCACTCGATTTAAGTCGTGAGCGAGCGCATGCACCGCAGGCGGCTGATGATCGCCCGACAAAGACCAGGCTCGACCCCTGTGCGTCTTGCAGATCTTGCGCCATTGAGACGGAATGACCGTTCAGTTCGAGCGCATCTCCGACATCGCATGTTCGTGCGGTCGTACCGAGAGCCTGTAGGAGGGCCTCGGCGCGAATCGAGACGTCGGTCGCACGCGTTGGCAACCGATGATCCGCCTTCGCGCCGGTTGAACTCGGCGTGCTCTCGATGACGTACAGGCGGTTCATGTTGCCGCTATCCGGATTGCGGCGCTTGGCGAAGTCGCGGATGTAGCGGGTGTTGCCGGGGAATCCGGCGTAGAGGAAGTCGGCGTCGAGCGAGACGATGACGTCGGCTTTCGAGAAGTCGTAGCGCGTCTCGACGGGCTGTCCGAAGGCGAGCTTCGCGCCTTCGAGGACGTTGTCGCGATTGACCGGCTCGTAGACGTGCCACTTGGCCTGAGGATAAATCTTCAGGAAATTGCGCAGTTGGTCGGCGAGCGTGGGCGAAGAAATCGTCGGCGTCAGAATGCGGATGCCCGCGCCCTGCAGCGCTTTCTGCGCGCTGAGCGGACCGCGGATCGCGCCGAGGAAGGCTTGCCACGAGCGGACGTCGCCCATCGACATGACGGTCTGGGAGCGGTCGGGATCGTAGAGGCCGAGGAGCGAGGCTTGCGCAAAGATGTCGGTGCCGCCGAGCGAGGCCGGGTGCAGGTCGTTGCCTTCGACCTTTGTGGGACGGCCGAGATGGCTTTCGACCAGCAGCGGGCTGGCGTATCCGCCGAGCGTGCTCGCCGTCGCGTAGTACATGGGGCGGCCGGGGATGACGCCTTCCGGCTGGCGCACGTAGGGGACGATGGGCTCGAGCGGGAGGCGGACGCATCCGGTCATGCCGGCGAGGCCGAGCGAGGCGCCCATGACCTTGAGGAATCCGCGGCGCGAGACGGAGTCGACCCATTCGGAGGCGCCTTTGGGGAATTCGCGGTGCAGGGCTTCTTTGAATTCTTCGGTGCCGGCGAGTTCTTCGAGGCAGCGCCAGTATTCGGGGCCGGTTTTTTCGGCGGCGTCGTGCGCTGTGGCGGCGTCGATGCGTTCGCGGACGAGGTTCAGGTCCAGTGTTTTCGAAGGACAGACGTCTTCGCGTTTTTTGATCTGGATCAGGCCAGCCGTAATTTTTTCGTCGTTCGTCATTCGGGTAAATCGTTGTGCCGTCCCTACGGGACTCGTTCCAATTTCTTTCGCGCTTTCCCGGCACTTCCGTGCCGGGCTTTCACATGCCGCCCCTTCGGGGCTTCAGAGATGGTCGTTCGAGCTCTTGACCCGCAGGGGCTAAAGCCCATCTTTAATTCTGGCCGCTGACGCCCGGCTAAAGCCGGGCTCTTTCACAAACACCTGCTGACGCCGGCTAAAGCCGGGTTCTTACACAAAAATCTATCGGTGACAGGTGCTGCAGGTCGTGATGTCTTTGACGCTGCGCACGTTGTACTTCTTCACCAGGGCTGTGCCCAGGTCGGTTTGATCCGTGAAACTTTGGCCGTCGACTACTACTGGATTCGCATTGGTCGGCTGCTGGTAGCGCATGTTGAAGACCTCGATCGCGCGGGCGCAGGTTGTTCTGCGGGGCGCGGTGGCAGCTCAGGCACCACTCCATTTGCAAACTTTCCTGCTGGTACATCAGCGGCATCTGGTCGACGGGGCCGTGGCAGGTGTTGCAGCCGACTCCTTTATTGATATGAATGCTGTGATTGAAATAGACGAAGTCGGGGAGCTGGTTGACGCGCGTCCACTGCAGCGATTCGCCGGATTTGTAGCTGGCGCGGACCGGCTCGAGGAGCTGAGCGTTGGTCCATATCTGCGAGTGGCAGTTCATGCACGTTTTGGTCGGCGGAATGCCGGCGAAGCTCGAGGTTTCGACCGAGGTATGGCAGTAGCGGCAGTCGATGCCGAGTCCAGTGACGTGGTGCTGGTGGCTGAACGGGACGGGCTGCGGCTTGCGGACGCCGGCGTAGGTAATGTAGGGGGAACGCTGGATTTCCATGGCCATCCAGCCCAGGGCAGCAACGACGAATACCGCGCCAAAAATGGTGGCGCGAGACAGGGTATTCGTACTGCGATGAAAGATCTGCGACATTCCCTTATGACGTCTGGCTTATGAGACCCGGCGGAGCATCCTAGGTTCGATCGTCCGCGAATCGGTTGAACACTGGTTTGGTACGGCGAAAGAGAAAACCACCCACTGGTTTTCAGAGTTGTCTGTGAAACTCGAAATTATAAATAATTTTGCCGGAGTTTGTCGCGGATTTTTGCGTTTCGCAAAAGAAAAAAGTTTCGACGGGAACGTTACTGGAAAAAATGTTGAGTTTTTCAACGGTGCGCCGCGAAGCGAAAACCTAAAAGCCTTCAACCACTAAGGACACTAAGGTTCACGAAGGAAATCGGAAACGGTTACGGCTTAGCGCAAATTCATGACCATCAATTTTGGTTCGGTCATCTCTTCTATGGCGTAGCGCAGACCTTCGCGGCCCAGGCCGGAATCTTTGACGCCGCCGTAGGGCATTTGATCGATGCGGAAAGAGGGGACGTCTCCGGCGATGACGCCGCCGACTTCGAGTTCTTCGTAGGCCTGGAAGAGGAGTTTCGCGTCGCGAGTGAAAACGCCGGCCTGCATGCCGTAAGCGGAGTTGTTGGCCTGGCGCAAGGCTTGATCGAAATCTTTGTAGGGCTCGACGGTGACGACGGGGCCGAAAACTTCCTGGCAGTTCACTTTCATGTCGGGCTTGGTGCCGGTGAGGACAGTGGGTTCGACAAGTTGGCCTTTGCGTCCGCCACCGCACAGCAAGCGCGCCCCGGCGCTGACTGCATCTTCCACCCACGCGGTGGTCCGCACGGCGTCGCTGTTGCGGATGAGCGGGCCGACGTCGGTCGACTCGTCGAGAGGATCGCCGGTCTTCAGCTTCTTCACGAGGTCGACGAAGATGTCGGTGAATCTTCCGTAGACGGAGTGCTCGACCAGGATGCGCTGCACGGAGATGCAGGTTTGTCCGGCGTAGCCGAAGCCTCCGGTGACGCAGCGTTCGGCGGCGTATTCGAGATCGGCGTCGCTGTGCACGATGACGGGGGCGTTGCCGCCAAGTTCGAGAACGACTTTCTTTTTTCCGGCGCGGCGCTTGATGTCCCATCCGACGGCGGCGCTGCCGGTGAAGCTAATGAGCTTGATGCGGTCGTCGGTGACGAGGAGGCTGGCGTCGTCGTTGGAGAGGGGGAGCACGTTGAGTCCGCCGTCGGGCCATCCGGCCTGCTGTACGCATTCGGCGAGAAGCAGCGAGCAGAGCGGAGTTTGGGGCGCAGGCTTCAGGACCATGGAGCATCCGGCAGCGATGGCGGGTGCGACTTTGTGCGCGACTAGATTGATTGGGAAATTAAATGGCGTGATTCCGGCGATAGGGCCGAGTGGGAAGCGGCGCACGATACCCCAGCGTCCGGCAGTGGATTCCTGCCAGTCGAGGGGAAGATATTCGCCGTAGATGCGGGTGCTTTCTTCGGCGGCGACGTTGAAGGTGAAGATGGCGCGCTCGACTTCGGTGCGCGCGGCTTTGATGGGCTTACCGGCTTCCTGCGCCAAAGTGCGGGCGAATTCCTCTTTGCGCTGCGTCATGAACGCGGCGATCTGGCGAAGGACGCGCTGGCGCTCGAAGGCGGGCAGGCGGCGGGTGGTGCCAAAGGCTTTGACGGAGGCGGCAATGGCGGCCTCGGCGTGCTCGCGGCGGCCTTGGCTTACGCGGGCGATGAGGTTGTTATCGTAGGGGGCGTGGATCTCGACGATGTCGCCGTCCTCCCGCCACCGGCCATCCACAAAGAAACCGTGCGTCGCAACGGGCGCGATCGTCATCTCGGACATAAGTCTTCTCTGGCCCCCAGCGAACCGATGTTTCTAATTATAGGACTTTTCGGTTCGACGGAAAGAGCATAGTGGACGTCAGGATAAAAAGCGGAAACCACTAAGGACACGAAGGTTCACGAAGGGGAAGCAACCCAACGAGGCCACAGAGGAAACCTTGACTGCCTTTACAATTGGCTCGGTATGACTGACTGTTCTTCTATTTCTGAACTCGCACCAAGGTTGCGGCGGAGGGAGATTTCTCCGGTGGAGATTACTCGTGTCTGCCTCGTGCGCATTGAGAAGCTGAACCCTTCGCTCAATGCGTTTATCACGGTTCTAGCCGAGTGGGCGATGGAGGAGGCGAAGAGAGCGGAAGCTGAGATCCTGCACGGGCAGTGGCGCGGGGCGCTGCACGGAATTCCGGTGGCGTTGAAGGATTTGATCGACACGGCGGGCGTGCGGACTACCGCGGCCAGCGCGCTATATAAGGATCGGGTTCCGCTTGAGGATGCCGATGTGGTGCGGCGGTTGCGGCAGGCTGGGGCGGTCATCATCGGGAAAAATAATCTGCATGAGTTTGCGTATGGCGGAAGTTCACTGGTCAGCTACTTTGGGGATGTGCACAATCCGTGGGATGTGAGGCGAGTTGCGGGAGGGTCCTCGGGAGGGTCGGCTGCGGCGGTCACCGCGGGGCTGGCGTATGCCGCGATTGGCACGGACACGGCAGGCTCGATTCGCGAACCGGCCGCGCTGTGCGGGTGTGTGGGGATCAAGCCGACGTATGGGCGAGTGTCGAGCCGGGGAGTGATTCCGCTGTCGACGTCGCTCGATCATGTTGGGCCGCTGGCCGCGACGGTGGAGGATGCGGCGATCGTGCTGCAGGCCATCGCGGGATACGATGCGGCGGACATTACTTCGGCGGATGTTCCGGTGGCGGATTATGTCGGCGCGCTGCGCGAGGATGTGAAGGGCGTGCGGGTGGGCGTGCCGCGGTCGTATTTCTTTGACGATCTCGATGCGGAAGTAGCTGCGGCAATGGAGCACGCGCTGGCGGGATTGCAGAGCCTGGGTGCGGAGTTGCGAGAAGTGAAACTCGAGGTGCCGACCGACCGCGCGTTGCAGGCGGCCGAGTCGTATGCGTATCACGCGGAAAGCGTCGCGAAGAGTCCGGAGTTGTACCAGGCGGAGACGGTGCGGCGGATCCGGTCGGGAGAAACAATTTCTGCGGCGGAGTACATCCAGCGGCGGCGTGAGTTGGATGAGGGGCGGCGCGGGATTCGTGCAGTCTTCGCGGATGTGGATGTGCTGGTGACGCCGACGATGCCGATGCCGGCTCCGGCGATTGCCGATCTGAGAGCGAATCCGGAGGCGCTGCGTCCCGCAGAACTCAGGCTGTTGCGGAACACGCGGCCGTTCAATGTGTGGGGACTGCCGGCGATTTCGGTGCCTTGCGGATTTACGCAGAGTGGGTTGCCGATTGGGATGCAGATCGCTGGGCCGCACTGGCGCGAGGACTTGGTGTTGCGCGTGGCTCACGCGTATGAGCAGGCGACGGCTTGGCACAAGCGGCGGAGCAGGAACTAACGTGGGACATCACGCGGGAGCATAGCGCTTGATCGAGAGGGTACGTGCATGCTCTCGCGCTTTCGCCACGTCATAGGCCAACTGCATCCTAAGCAGGTGATCCATGTCCGGACCAAACGCCTTTTCGATGCGCAGCGCCATCTCTGGTGTCAGCGCAGCCTTGCCATGGAGAAGGTCGGAGAGCGTAGCACGGCGTACTTTCAGAATCTCCGCTGCCTTCGACACGGTGAGGCCGAGGGCTTCGATGACTTCGGTTCGGATGAGGTCTCCCGGATGTGGCGGGTTCTTCATGGGCATTTCGGATTCCTAGTGGTAGTCGATAAGGTCAATGTCGGTGGCGGTGTTGCTCTGTTCTTCGTACCGGAAGATCAATCGCCAGTTTCCGCTAACAGTCAGGCTCCATGCCCCTTTCAGGTCACCTTTAAGAGGGTGCAACTTCCAGCCGGGAAATCGTCGGAGCTGTTCTAGCGCCTCGGCTGTTTCAAGCGCGAACAAAAGCTTGCGCAGCTTGTCGGCCATCGCGGACGGTACGCCCTTGGCGTTCCCGTCCTCGTGGAGTTGCTTTAGTCCTTTGTGGCGGAAGCGGACAAGTTGCACGTTGCCCTTTTGTGTCGGCATATTTCCCCTTCAGTCGTACCGCTTGTTTTTTGGGCACTGCTTGCGGTTGCACTCTTACGTTCAAGCCAAGAGCGGCTGAAGAGAGAAATACTCTCTACCATTCCCAGTATGTACGGTATAACCGTACATGTCAAGCATTCATTTTGGGGGCGCCCCATCCTGCGCAATTTGCGGGATGGGAGAGGAAAGTCGCAAAAGGGTCAATTCCGCATCAAATCGACGGCTCAGGGGCTATGCCCGGCCGGACAGCCGAGGGCGGCTGTCCCCACATTTGATTTCTCAGTCCACAGACGTGACGTCATCCGGCAGGGTGAGTACGAACTCACATTTGCCGGTGGCGACGGCGCAGGAGAGGGTGCCGCGGCGGAAGACCTTGACCGGCGTGTCGTCGGGGAAGGTGAGGTGGTAGTCCGCGGTTTTGAGGGCTGCGGTGTAGGACTTCAGTTTCTCGTCTCCGCTGACAAACTTTACCGAGTCGACGGTTGCGCGTGACCCACCGCCGCCGCTCAAGAGGATGAAGAAATCGGCGTTGCTGGTTTGCGTGGCCTTGCCCAGGTCGATGGTGCGTTGGTGCTGGAGTTCCTCTTTATAGCGTGCGACCGCGGCGTCGGCTTTGGCGTCGCCACCGGCCAGAGAGGCCAGACGTCCGCGGGTTTCGGGAGCAGGACGCAGGCCATTCATGGAGAGCGCGTAGGTGCGCAGAGCGAGATCTTTCTCGCCGCGCTTCTGGTAGATCTGTCCGAGATGGTCGCCGACTTCGCCGTGATGACCGAGTTCCCAGGCGGCCGCGACATATTTTTCCGCTTTGCTGAGATCGCCTTCTCCGAAGTGGACCCAGCCTAGAGTGTCCCAATAGGCGATGAGCGATGAAACCAGAGGCAAGTCATTCTTCGAAAGGCGGTCGAGGGAAACGTTGCGCAGAGCGGCGGCCGTGGCCGAAACCGCGGATTCGGCATATTGCTGGGCGCGGTCGAGATGTGAATCTTTCAGCGAGAGCTGGTAAGCGATGTTGTTCCAGACCAGCGGCGTCGCCGAGAGTTCGACGGCGTGATCGAAGGCGGCCAGCGCTTTGTCGTCCTGGCCAAGATTCAGGTAGGCATCGCCGAGGCTTACCTGTAACGGGCCGGCCTCGGGCGCGGTATCAGGAATCAGAGCGGCAGCCTTTTCCAGTTCCACAACAGCCAGATCGTATTTATGCCACTCGGAGTACATGGAGCCCAGGCTGTAGTGGGCGAACTGGTCGAGCGGATTGTTCTCCAGCTGTTTATTGAACGCCTTTGCCGCCTCGTCGTATTTGCGCTCGTTCCAGTAGACCCGGCCGAGGTTGTTGTAGGCGTACTGGTCGTAAGGATTGACTTCAATCTGCTTCTGGAAGGCCGCGATGGCCTGATCGTTCTCGCGCATCGCGAAATACACGAGGCCGAGATTGTTCCAGGCGACTTTGTTCTTGGGGTCGACTTCGGTGGCGCGCTTCAGGAGCACCAATGCAACGGGCAGGTTGCCGTTGTCGGCGGCAGCGCGGGCGCTGTCGACCAGATCGTCGGCCTTCATGTCGGGCGGAGGGACGGGGGCCCCGGCGACGGCGCTTTCGACGGAGAGCTTTTGCGCGAGGTCGAGGCCGACGGCACGGCGGAAGGATTCGTAATCGGCGGCGCGGGCGACGGGGAGTTCGTCCTGATGCATGGTCAGCCTGCGGCCGGCGGTGAAGACGCCGCCATCAATCTTGTAGGTGGCCTGGTATTCGGCGTAGTCGCGTTTCAGCGAGAAGGCGAGGGGCGCGTGCGCGGTGTACTTGGCGGGCAGTTCCAGTTTGATGTTGTAGGAGTACTCGGCTTTCGGGCCCAGCTTCATGGGCTCGGCGTCGGCGTCGGTGTCGTCGACATTAACGTCGGGTAAATTGAACTGCACGAGCGGGAGAACGATTTCGGTTTTCTTCTTGGACCAGTCGAGAAAATTTGTTTTGGAGACGTCGTACGACATTGTGAAGGGCTCACGGGTGGCCGCCGGATCGCTGATCTTGAGATTGGTGACGTCCCCGCCCAGTCCGGAGTTGACGTTTTCTACGACGCGCTGCCAGTTTGCTTCCGGCACGCGGCGGAAGACGGAACGGAGCATGAGTTCTTCGTCGCCGCGAAACTCGTAGTGCACGTGCGCTTCCAGCTTGCCGATGTCGTTGATCTTGCCGGTGATCTCGGAGACTTCGGTGTCGGGCATGGGAGTGTCGGCGGGTGTCTCCTCGAGATGAGGCGCGACGGAAGAGGGCGGGTCGGCGGGGGGGATCACCAGCGCCTGCTTCTTGCGGAGCGTGTAGGAGAGCAGGCGGAAGGGAGCGACCTCGGCGGTGGTGTCCATCCAGACTTGTTCCTTCTTGTCCCCGCTGCCGAGCGGCAGCATGGTGATGACGTGATCGAATTGCGAGGGGGAAGGGACGTCGGGATCGAGTTTACGGCTGGAATTGATGAGCACCGACCAGGCGTGGAGGCCTTCGGCTTCGAGCAGGGAAGCGAGCAGCGTGTGCTTGTCTTTGCAGTCGCCGTACTGGTCTTTCAGAACGTCGGAGGCGGCGTGGGGCTGGTAGCGGCCGACTCCCAGCGAGAGGCTGACGTAGCGGAAATTTTTGGCGACGAAATCGTAGAGCGCTTCGGTTTTCTCCAGATCGGTGTTCAGGCCCTTGGTGAGTTCTTGCGCTTTGGCGCGAACTTCGGGGGAGGGGGCGCGGCGGTCTTTTTCGAGGCTGGCGTACCAGCGTCCGATCTGTTCCCAGGTTTCAAAAGTCGTTAACTGGATGTCGGGGCGGTCATCGTCGGGGCGGTGCTTCTTCTTCTTTTTATCTTTCTCTTTCTTCGCGGAGTCGTCGTCGCGCTCGAGGTGCGATCCCGACCAGTGGTAGATGCGGCGACCGTCTTTTTCGGTGATGGTGGGATCCATGCCGGGCTTGCATTTGAGCTTCAAGGTTCGTCCGGCGGGGACATCGACGTCGAGGGTTTCGTCGAGCGTGATATTGCTCTTGTCGAATTCGTAGTCGGCCCAGAACTGTCCGGCGGCCAGCGGAGTGTGAATCACCGTGACCATGTCATATTCGAGGACTTCGCCGGGACGCAGGCCGGGGACCGTGATGTGCTTCTGGCGGTAGTCGGTGTAAACGGGAGCTTCATGCTCGACAGGAGCGCTGAGGTCCTGCACGGCGTCGTCGCCGGCTTTGACCACGGTGCCGTCTTCTTTCAGCACGCGCACGTAGGGAATTTCGACGCGTTCGTTCGCGGAGTTGTAGCCCTCCTGAATCTGTCCCCATTGCTGGACGCCGGCTTCGCTTTGGACGCGAATGCGGGCGGTGGTCTCTTTGCGTCCGGTGCCGTCGGCCTCGAAGCGGTAGTGCGAGTGCATCTGCTCGATGACGAAGGATTCCTGGGCGTAGTCAGGAGACTTCGCGTTGGCCAGCTTTGCGGCTGCGCCGCCGATGGGAGTTTTGTCGGATTGCTTGGCGGGATCCGGGCTGGTCTTCGCGGGCTCCGCAGACTGCGACGGCGTTGAGCTGGACTGCTGGGCAGTGGCGCTGGCTGTTAGCAGACACGAAAGGAAAAAGACGAGGCAACGATTACGCATAGGTTAGTTAGGAGAAGAACCCTTAGCTATTATCCCATGCAGGAGTCAGTGCGCGGGGCATGCGAAAAGAGCGGCTTGGGCAGAGCGCAAGTTGGCCAAAGCCAGGAAGGGCTGAAGTCCCAGAAAGACCGGCTTCGGAGCGTCGAGGAGGGCTGGACGATTTTCATAATACGACAATTAATTTGCACGTAAATACTGTGATTCTGATCACATTTTTCTCTCCGACCCGCGAGAATCCGGCGTAAAATTCGACCCAGATAGTCTTGCCCCGCCAAGAAGCGGGGCAGGCGTGACGCATAACGTACTTGCGCCACGATCTTTCCGCTGGAGGTTTTTGCATGGAAGATCGGGCCCCTGTCGTTTCTTCTTCGGAGCAGTCCTCTACTACCACCTCCGCCATCCGGCAACATGAAGGGCGCGGAGCGTGGGTTCTGACAGCCTACGGTATCTCTGGTCTGGCGCTGTTCGGAGTTCTGGCTTACTTCTTCTCGGACTTCATCTCTCATTAGTCCGGGCCCTCGCTGGCGAACGGGCGTGCGCGCTCGCGGAATGCGGATGGAGTGTCCCTCGAGAGTTTTTGAGATCTGTTCGAGAAATCTAAAGCTCGCCTGCGGGTCTTCTAAGCTGCTCTGATGAACGTGCTACAATGAGCGGCCTTAGGTTGTTGCTTCGGCACCCGGCACTCACCCCACGCAAGGATTAAGAAACACACGGAAGAAATCTGTGGCCAAGACTCCCACACCCAGCCCGACGCCGATCACCTACGCCGATGCCGGTGTGGACATTAGCCGCGCCAACCGCACCAAGCAACGCATCAAGTACCTGGCGCACAAGACGTTCACGCGCGGCGTGCTGAGCGAGATTGGCGGCTTTGGCGGACTGTTTGCCGTAGACAAGACGAAGTACACCGATCCGGTGCTGGTGTCGAGCGTCGACGGCGTGGGCACAAAGCTGAAGATTGCGTTTGAGATGGACCTGCACTCGACGGTGGGGGCCGACCTGGTGAACCACTGCGTCAACGACATTGCGGTGCAGGGAGCGGCGCCGCTGTTCTTCATGGATTACCTGGCCACAGGGACGCTGGATCCGTCGATTGCGGAGAAAGTTGTCGAGGGCATTGCCGATGCATGCAAGCACAACGGCTGCGCCCTGATTGGCGGCGAGACCGCCGAGATGCCGGGGTTTTATCCGGATGGAGAATACGATCTGGCGGGCTTCATTGTGGGCGTGGTGGAGCGCGAGAAGATCATCACCGGAAAAGACGTGCAGATCGGCGACATTATCTCTGGGGCTGCCGTCGAACGGGCTGCACACCAACGGATATTCGCTGGCGCGGAAGCTGCTGTTCGAAGTGGCGCACTACTCGGCCGACACCTATGTCAACGAGGTGAAGAATAAAGTCGGCAACGAGCTGATGCGCACGCACAAGAGCTACTGGCCGGCGCTGAGGAAGTTGATCGACGGGCAATGCGTAGCGGCGCTGGCGCATATTACGGGCGGCGGCATCACCGAGAACTTGCCGCGCGTGTTGCCGCGCGGGACGGCTGCGGTGATTGAATTGGGGTCGTGGCCGGTGCTTCCGATCTTCGAACATCTGCAGCAACTGGGGAATGTTCCTCAAGACGAGATGCTGCGCACCTTCAACATGGGGCTGGGGATGTTGCTGGTCGTTCCGTCGGCGAAATTCAAGAAAGCCCAGTCGGTGCTGGAGCGTGTGGGCGAGAAGGCTTACACGATCGGGCGCATTGTGAAGGGCGAGCGCAAGGTCACATACAGCTAGGTCTTCAGCCAGTTGTTACCCGCGCTCTGACAGATCGCGAATGGTGCGGAGCATCTTCTGCTCCATGACGAAGTGCATCGGCTCCCAGAACAATCTTCCTGCGGCACGCGACATGAGGGTAGGCGGTGTTCCGCCGCGCACGCGCGCAATCAGACGGCTTCCCCCATTTTCTAGAGGTTCCAAGGTGAAGCTCCAGAAAGCTATCTGAGCCGGCCTTCCGGCTTGGAGGTTTTCCCAGTCGTCCGGACTTACCATCACAAAAGATCGCTGAGGCTGAACGACTGCGGCAATCATGCGGCCCTGGCCGCCAAAGCGCCTGGGGCGTTGCGAACCATACGGTCTCTCCCACCGTGCGTGCCTTCCAATCTGGCTGGAGACGCTCGATCTTGGGCATGTCGGCTCCGATCGAGTTTTCCAGGAAGGTATAGCTGTAGAAGCCGCTGCGATCCTGGCCGATCTGCATCAGCCAGGGCCACACCTGCTGCGGGGACGCGTGAATCGTGATGGCGTGTGTAGCTTCGGAGGTGTAGATCGGGAACAGGTCGTCACCGGGGAAGGTGGCGGAGGCTTCCGCGGGAGTGGTGCCCCAGCGCAGGCACCAGTTGCGCAAGCCGAGGTGGTAGGTGAGTCCGGCGGCAATTAGGACGGTCAGTAGCAAGAGCGCGGAACGTCGAAGCCATTTCTTCATGGTGGCGACCTCACGAAGTAAGGTACAGCGCACTGGAGCGGAAGGTCTGTGACGCCAGTTACAGGAGATTGTTGAGTTGTTGGTGCACATCCCTCGATTGCAAGGTGAATTATGATATTCCGTGAAACCATCCATGAAATCTCTCGGCATACTTCTCTCCGGGCGCGGGTCGAACTTCGTCGCCATTGCAGACAGCATTGATGCGGGACGCATTCCGGATGCGCGGATCTCCGTGGTTATTTCGAACAGGGCTGATGCGCCGGGGATCGCAACTGCCCGCCAGCGTGGGCTGAAGGCGCTGGTGATTCCTTCCAAGGGCCGGCCGCGCGAGGAGCACGACCGCGAGGTTGTCGCGGCGTTGAAGCACCATGGCGTGGACTTAGTCTGCCTGGCTGGATACATGCGGTTGCTGTCGCCATGGTTCGTGCAGCAGTTTCCACATCGGATTCTGAATATCCATCCGTCGCTATTGCCGGCGTTTCCGGGACTGGAAGCACAGGAGCAGGCGTTTGCGTATGGCGTGAAGGTTTCCGGGTGCACGGTGCATTTCGTGGATGAAGAGCTGGATCATGGAGCGATCATCGTGCAGAAGACGGTGCCGGTGCTTGATGGGGACGACGAACACGCGCTGGCTGCGCGGATCTTAGAGCAAGAGCATTTGGCGTACGCGGAAGCGATCAAGATTGTGCTGGCGGGAAAGTTCGAAGTTTTAGGCCGACGATTCAGAAAGACATAGATGAGTGCGCTTTATGTAGTTTTGGCGGGTAGAAAATTACAGATGAGCGGCAGGTCAGCGTTCCTTCTCACCACATCGGCGATGGTTATGTCCTTCACGATTTGGGGTTTCTTTTGCTTCTGCCATTCGCGATAGCCCTCGAAGTACGAATCCGGCAGGTCGGCGTTCTCACGTAGCAAATCATGGACGCTCTTGCGCATCATTTTTTCGGTCAGCGCGATGTGATCAATCGAGTTTGTTAGGTGAATGCCGGCGCAGCCCGGGACCGGTATGTTGTCAACCCGCACGTGGATCACGCGGCCGATCCTCGGCAAGTCCTCCACCTTCAACACCGTTATGGTCGGGCCATCGCCGGTGGCATAACGCCACGATTGCCCAGCTTTATATTGGGCGAGAGCAGGTTGTGCTGCAGGGGCCTGAGCGGCAGCGAGAGCGGCGGCAAATGCAAGGAACAGAGCGATGTTGAGAGATTGGATCGAGCGGTGCACGAAAGAAGCCTCCTGGCTCCGAAGCTCTCCATTTGCGATGCCCAGACGGATTTGCGTGGTTGCTCCGAGGGACTGACCGAGCCATTCTAACCGCTAGCACGATCCGTCAGGCTTCGATTTCTTTGGTCATCTTCACGATAGGCAGGGTCTCCCCATTGCCGAGCGGAACCACCTGATTCTCGACTTCCACATATCCCTTCGCTTTGTAGAACGCCACGCCGCTTAGCGTGGCGCCCATTTCTAGTCGCGTGAAGCCGGCGGCTCTTGCGGCCGCTTCACACGCTTGGAGGATCATGCTGCCGATGCCTTGGCGGGCGTATTTCGGATGGACGAAGAAGGCGCGAATTTTGGCGGCATCGCGCGAGGGGTCGAGGCGGGAGTCTTCGCGTCCGGCGAACTGATCGCCTCCGTATAGCGTTTTGCGCTGGCTCCAGCCGCCGCAGGCGACGATCACGGGATCAGCTTGCGAAACATCTTCGGCGACCAGATAGGTTCCATCTGCGATCAGTTGGCTGTCCACGCCGTAGACGCTCTGCAACGCGCCTTCGATCTGGGCGGGAGAGTAGTCGTTGGCCTGGAGTCCCCGCACCGAGGCGTCGATGATTTCCCGCAGTCGGGGAACGTCGGCTGCTACCGCTTTTCTGATTTGCACACTCACGCGTCTTACATCCATTTCTGTCATCCGGAAGCGGCGGCTTTTGCCGCGAAGGGCCTATGCAACTGGCCGGCGAGTGCATAGATCCTTCGCCGGCAAGGAACGCCGCCTCAGGATGACAGTCGTTTCTTGAGCCGATCCAGACAGTGCAACATTCTAGCGTCCGCGATTCGGCCTTTCGCGGGGCTATTCCTTATAATGTCCTTTCTCATGCCAACCTTCGCACCTGTCGACGAACAGCTGATCTATCTCAAGAAGGGCTCGGCGGAAATTATCCGCGAGGCTGAACTGCGCGCCAAGCTGGAGAAGTCGCGTCGCTACAGGCAAGCCTCTGCGCGTGAAGCTGGGGATGGACCCGACCGCGCCCGATCTGCACCTCGGGCACACGGTCGTGCTGCGCAAGCTCAAACATTTTCAGGATCTCGGGCACACGGCGATCTTTCTGATCGGCGATTTCACCGGGATGATCGGCGATCCGACGGGTCGCTCGGCAACCCGTCCGCCGCTGAGCCGCGAGCAGATCGAGCAGAATGCGGAGACGTACAAGGCGCAGGTGTTCAAGATTCTCGATCCGAAGAAGACGGTAATTGATTTCAACCGGCGCTGGATGGGCGCGTTCGCTTCGGACGATTTCGTCGGCTGATGGCAAAATACACGGTCTCGCAATTGCTCGAGCGCGAGGACTTTCACAAGCGCTTTCAGGAAGAGAAGCCGATTTCGATGCATGAACTGCTCTATCCGCTGGTGCAGGGATATGACTCGGTGGCGCTTGAGGCCGATGTTGAGTTGGGGGGACCGACCAGAAATTCAATCTGCTGGTGGGGCGCGAGCTGCAGCGTGCGTACGGGCAGGAGTCGCAGGTGGTGCTGACCACGCCGATTCTCGAGGGGCTCGACGGCGTGCAGAAGATGTCGAAGTCGCTGGGGAATGCGATCGGCATTCACGAGGCGCCACTGGAAATGTACGGGAAGATCATGAGCATCTCCGACGGGATGATGTGGCGGTATTACGAACTGCTGACGGACGTGCAGGTGGCGGACATCGAGAAGATGAAGACGGCGACGCATCCGATGGCGGCAAAGAAGGATCTGGCGCGGAGGATCGTGGCCGACTTTCATTCGGCGGAGGCGGCGGAGAAGGCGGGCGAGGATTGGGCGAAGCAGTTTCAGAAGGATGAGGCTCCGGATTATGTGGAAGCGGTTGATCTCGCGCTGGGCGATGTGGGACAAAACAATCCGACGTCGGGGTCGACGATCCGGGTCGACAAGGTGGTCTTCAAAGCTGGGCTGGCAGCTTCGGTTACCGAGGCCGGCAATAAGAGAAAGGCCGGCTCGGTTCGATTCAATGGCGAGGTCGTGAAGGATCCGATCTTTCCAGCCGGAGTTCCGCCCCTGACGATTGACGTTCGGCTTGGGCACCGGATCAAGCGCGTGCAGATTCTGCCCTGAGGATTCCCTCCGCGGCTCTGTGTCTCCGTGGTGAATTCTGCTACTCTCTCCCCGCGACATGCGCGCGGCTGCCATTCTCGGGTTGGGGTGTTCTCCGAAGGACCTGAGACCCTTTCAATCTGAGCAGAACGTCGAGTGGCTGATGGGCATGCCCTCCTCGGGCGAACTCGCCGATGTTGTCCTTTTGTTTGGTGGGGATGGGACGGTTCATCGGCATCTGGGGCAGTTGGTGCGGTTGGGGTTGCCGGTGCTGGTCGTGCCGGCGGGGAGCGGGAATGATTTTGCGCGTGCGCTGGGGATGCGGCGCGTGCGCGATTCGCGGGCTGCGTGGGGCAGATTTTGCGGCGGCGCGAACAATCTGCGCGCGCTTGATTTGGGGGTGATTGCTCCACTTGAGAGCGCGGGCGGAGTGCCTGCGCCATATATTTCGGCGCCACCTGGTTCGCGGTACTTCTGCTGCGTGGCCGGCGTGGGGTTCGACGGAGCAGTGTCGCAACGTGCGAATCGGTTGCCCCGGTGGCTGCGAGGGCATGGAGGGTACGTGCTGAGCGTGGCTCCGACGATTTTTACGTTTGCGCCGCTGCCGATGAAGGTCTCGACGGCTGCGGAAGAAGACGCAGGCTGGACCACTCGCAGCGATCAGCCTACGATTCTGGCCGCGTTTGCCAACACTCCGGTGTATGGCGGCGGAATGAAAATTGCGCCTCAGGCGAAGATGGATGATGGCCTGCTCGATGTTTGCATCGTTGGGGCGGTCGATCCGTTCAAGCTGTTCTGCATGTTTCCGACCGTGTATGCCGGTCGTCATCTGAGCATCCGGGAAGTCTCGTATTTTCAGGAGAGGCGGGTGCGGGTTGAGACCGAACATCCGCTGGATGTTTATGCGGATGGGGAATATGTGTGCCGCACGCCGGTTGAGGTGGGGGTTCACCGGGCGGCTTTAAAGGTGATTGTTCCCTAGGGTCCGGGAGTGCGAGATCCTTCCCTCCACCTGGAAACCGGCTCCGGTCAGGATAACGCCATCTCAATGGGTGGGTTTGTTCCCGCTAAGTGCTAAACTTTCTTCATGCCTGAAGGACGCTCGCGCACACTGCTTTGGATTTTGATTGGGGGAGGAGCCTTCTTCCTCTTCGTGCTGGCCGTGTTTACTCTGGTGTACATGACTCTGCACGCGGGCGGCACCGATGCCGGCATCACCAGCTTTGGCGACCGCATCGGCGTGGTTGACCTGGACGGCGTGATTTTGTCGCCGCAGCCGGTCGTGGGACAGCTCAAGAAATTTGGCGATGACTCTTCGATCAAGGCCATTATTCTGCACGTGAATTCGCCCGGCGGTGGGCGTGGCGGCTTCGGAAGAGATTTACCGCGAAGTGAAGCGCATTCGCAGCGAGAAGAAGAAGCGCGTCGTAGTGTCGATTGAGACTGTGGGCGCGAGCGGGGCATACTACGTGGCGTCCGCGTCGGACAAGATTTATGCGGACCAGGGCAGCATCGTGGGGTCGATTGGCGTGATTGCCCAGTGGGTCAACTATGGCGATCTGCTCAAGTGGGCCAAGCTGAAAGACGTCGTGATCAAGACTGGTGAGTTCAAAGATACGGGGAATCCGGCGCGCGATCTGACTCCGAACGAGCAGGCTTACATGCAGGCATTGATCGACAACATGTTCGGGCAGTTCGTGCAGGCGGTGAGCGAAGGGCGCGGGATGAAGTTCGAAGATGTGAAGTCGATCGCGAACGGCAAGGTCTGGACGGGCGAGCAGGCCATGTCGATGAAGCTGATCGACGGCGTGGGTGACTTTGAGACGGCGGTGGCGGATACGGCGAAGTCGGTGGGAATCAAGGGCGAGCCAACCCTGGTACGTCCGGAGCACGAGCGCAAGACACTGATGGATCTGCTGCTCGGCGATGTTTCGCAGTTCCTGCCGGGGCGCGAGAAGATGCTGGAGCAACAGGTGGGATTTTATTACCTGTGGAAGTAGAGGATAGGCTTCGCGACGATTGCGCCTGCTGTGGGCCCGTCAAGAGGGCCAAATTTCAATTTTTATGTTGGCCCGGTGCGGCACCAGTGTGACTCCAGGTTCCCACTTGCGTACAACCCCTGAAATTTGAGAAGGTTATGGAGGATGCAGCGGCTGGCTTCGAGGCTTGGAGCAGGTGGCGAGCGTCGATGTTTCCGGAATCTCGGGGCGGATCAGAGTTTTTGACACAACCGGCCGGAAGAACGAAGAAGGGCCTATGACCAAAGCCGATTTGATTGACGAAGTCTCGCGTTTGGCGGAACTTACGCGGAAAGACAGTGAAGTGATCGTGGAGACGATCTTCGACAGCGTGGTGCGTTCGCTGCGGGCGGGCGACAAGATTGAGATCCGCGGCTTTGGCAGCTTCCGCACTCGGCAGCGCAAGCCGCGCGTGGGGCGCAACCCCAAGACCGGAGAGCGCGTGGAAGTGCCGGCGAAGAAGATTCCGTTCTTCAAGCCCAGCAAGGAATTGAAGGATCTGGTGAATGAATCGGCGGCGGCCCCGGTGGCAACTCCAGTGGCGCCAACGAGTTCGGTGCCTCCGTCGGCGTAAGTGTCAGCGTTGGCGCGAGCGGTGGGTGATTCCGCTCCAAAGGTCTTGAACAGAAACGTGCTGTGCGCTTTCGGCAGAAGCGGTCTGCCATTGAATGTGGCCGCACCCTTCGCGTATCCGCCGACGACGTATTTCCATCCAAACAGTGTGCCACCGCTCAACTTCAGTCGATAGGTTTGCCCGGGCTGCACGTCGACGCCGTCCTTTGAAATCACAAAGATGGTGTGGTCGCAGTCGGATGCCTGGACGGTCTGGGTCACGACGGCGACGGGTTGTCCGGTCGAATCGAGGACAGTGAGCGTTAATTCATCTTCGGGTGGGCCGGGATTGCCGACGATCGAGATCCACCTCCACCGCGAGTAGCTTCGGGAGGGATGGCTTGAACGACTGCTGGACATCGTTGACCAGATTCGTCCACGCCTTATCCCATTGAGCGTTGTTTACCTGATCGGCTTTCATCGATGGGCCGCCGGGAGCGGCGAGGCTCGTGGTTGTGGCTGCGCCGCAGAGGGCCAGCACAACGATGACGAAAACAGGCAGCACGCCTTTGTTGGATTTCATGCGGGCCTCCTCGACACGGGCCTGCTTGCAGCACTCCGTTATGGAACGGTCAACCGGTCCTCTTGCAAAGTTGCTCGGGACGATCTTGCTGATTCTCTCCCGCCGCGCTTCGCGGCGGCGGACAGCCTATGGCGGCTGTCCCCACATAATCTCATGGCTTCGGTTTCAGATACAGGTCGGCTACCTTCAGCGCGACGTCGGGATTGATGTCGGCGCGGTTGGCCAGCACGATGATCGTCAAGTTGTCGTCGGGGAAGCGCTGGATCGTGGTGCGGAAGCCGACCGTGCTGCCGTCGTGTGACATACGTTTGTGGCCCTGATAGGGATCGAGGAACCATCCGAAACCGTAGGTCAAGGCCTGTCCGTCAGGGAATTTCGCCGGGCCGCTGGTCGGCTGCACGGGAGTGAGGGCGGGCTTCATTTCCTCTGCGCTCAGAAGGGTGTGATTGCGCAGGGCTTGATCCCATTTGGCGAGGTCGTCGAGAGAGGTGTAGATGCCGCCGTCGCCGAGGACAGCCGAGGTTGGACTCTGATCGGTTTCGTGCCAGACGCCTTTTTCTTTGGTGTGGCCGTAGGCGCGGTGGGGGACTTCGTTCTTGCCTTTCTCGTAGGCCAGCGTGTGCGTCATCTTCAGAGGGACGAAGATTCTGTCGTGCAGGAACTGGCCGAAGGGCTGGCCGGAAACTTTCTCTACGATCATCGCGAGCACCGCGTAGCCTGAGTTGCTGTACTCCCACTTCGAGCCGGGCGGGAACTCTCCGCTGGTTTGCTGCTCGAGTAGTTTCAGGACACCGGCGTCGAGAATCTGTGGGACTTTGTCCTCCGGAGTGTTGGGATATTGCTTCATCATCAGCTCGCCGTAGTCTTTGAGGCCGGAGGTGTGGTTGAGCAGATTGCGGACGGTGATCGATTTTCCGTAGGCGGGAAATTCGGGAAAGATGTCGGTGAGGTGGTCGTCGTAGTGCAGTTTGCCGTCGTGGACAAGCAGCATGATGCACGCGGCGGTGAACTGCTTGGTGAAGGAGGCGAGGCGGAAATTTGTTTTCGCGTCGATGGGATGGAGGGTGCGGAGGTCGGTGACGCCGTATCCGCGGCGGAAGACGGGCTTGCCGTTGCGGATGACGAGGACCGCGGCGCCGGGAGCGATGGTGGAGTTGAGCGGGGCGAAGATGGCGTCGATCTGGGAGGGAGAAACCTGGGCGGAGGCCGTTGCTGCACAACTGGCGAGTGCGAGGGCGAACCGTGCTGCCGCAAGTCTGAGCTTCAAATGGAGAGTCCTCGAAAGGCTTAAAGTCCTGGCGACTGGACACGATAGCACACGGTAGAAGCGCCGCGCATGAATCGGTATGCGGCGGCGGGCCAAATTGCCAAGTTCCGCCACCAGGTCAATAAAGTTTTGGCTGAGGCATCTCCTGAACACATGTGTGAGCGAGTTGCTATTGATCAAATGTGATCAGATATCCGTTTCTGCCGCTCCTATCATGACAACAGGTGGCGAACTTATGCGGATTGGATTGGCGATGCTGCTTATGCTCGCCGCTATGCTCGCTCGCGGCAGTGCGAGTACGGATCCCGTACTTACTCCTCTCATGATTGTTCAGAAGATGGAGCGAGCCCAGGCTGCCGTCAGTATTGCCAGTCATGTGAAACGTGATTACCGGCTGAGTCGCGGCAACAGTGCTGCGGTCGATTCCGAAGTCATCGCGGAAATTGATTTCCGGCCACCCGGCAAATATGTCGTCGAGAAACGATCGGGTAGCAGCATGGGCGCGCTCGTCGTGAAACGAGTTTTAGAGCACGAGGTTGGGGTCGCTGTTTCGAGTCAGAAATCACGGTCTGCTGCCATAACGCGAGAAAACTATTTATTCAGTTACCTTGGGGAAGCTGTTCTCGACGGCCAGTCCTATTACCTTCTGGGCATTGATCCGCGGCGGAAACAGGCTGAACTGATCGTTGGACAGGTGTGGGTCGATCAGCAGTCCTTCCTGATTCGCCGTCTCGAGGGCATGGCAAAATCGCCGTCGATGTGGGTAAAAAAGATCCATGTCCGGTTTGACTTCGACTGCTCGCGAGGAATATGGACGCTCAGTAACATGGAGGCGGTCGCTGAAGTGCGTTTTCTGGGGGCTCGGAAATTGACCTCGAGCGCGATGAATGACGAAGCCAGCGTAGCGGCTGAGAAAATCGGAACCGTGGCTCCGATAGCGTCGGTTCTGCTGCCGAAATAGGGGCACTCGACCGAGCACCGTCGCAGTATCCCGCGGATTCGCAGTTAGTCCGCGTTGATTAGAAAATTCAACTAGTTTAAGCAGTGAAATCGGGGCTGATTCGTTGTGTATTCGAAGGTCACTCCCGGATTCCAACCGCTCCCATCATGCGGCCCGTTTTGCCTCGTTCGGCGCGGTAGGAGAATAACAATTCGGGATGGCAGTTCGTGCACAGGGCGGACGTCTCGAGGCTCTTCTTCGGCACGCCGGCGGCGAGCAGTTGCTGGCGGTTCGCTTCGACTAGATCCAGATAAATCTTCTTCGGCAACTCGCTGTGGCCGGGGGCGCGGGCGGTGAGAAACAGGAGCGGATATTTTTCGCGGACGGGGTCCGAGTCTTTGACCTCGCGGAAGAGGCCGGCGCCGTATTCGAATTGCGATTCGAACTTGATGCGGACTTCTTCTCCGACTTCGTAGCAGCAGCCTTGGATGCCGGGGCCGATCGCGGCTTTTAGATCGCGTGGGTTGGTGCCGAAGCAGCGGTGCATTTCGCCGACGCCTTTTTCCACGATGCGCTTCACCGTGCCGCGCCAGCCGGCATGAAAGACGCCGACGACGTGACGCTTTGTGTCGACCAGAATGACGGGGAGGCAATCGGCGGTTTGAATCGCGAGCAGCAGGCCGGGAGTGGCGGTGATCAGGCCGTCGCCGCTGAGCGGTGCTTCAGAAGTTGAACCGGGGATTGAATTGATGCAGCGGATGATGTCGGAGTGAATCTGGCGGACGGTGATCAGGGGCCAGAGGGAACTGGTGTTTCGCGATGAGTTCTTTGAACCGCGACGTTTGCTCGTGACGGCTCCGATTTCATGGAGAAAGGCGGTGCGGTTGCGTTCGACGGCGGAGCGAGTGTCGTCCTTGGTGAGGCCTAGATTGAGATCTCCCTTGCCGTAGGTGCGGGAGGATCCTCCGGCGCGGGTGGAAAAGCCGTGCACGAGCCAGGGGAATTCGCTCAGATGCTTGGCGCGAAGAACGGTGAGCTTGGATTGAATTAGGGCCCGGGTTGGCACGCTTCTATGGTACAGGAAGGATTCCTTAGCTCCGGCAGGACCAGGGAAATCGACCACAGGGGCTAAAGCCCGCTGATTTCCGCTGCATTCGACGCGGCCCTGAAGGGCCGCTCTTCCACGGTTGCGCAGGCGTTCGTCGTTTGTCCGCAACCTCTCTCAATCTAATATTTCCTGACCTCTCTCAATCTGGTATTTCCTAACCACATCCCGATCTAGTATTTCCAACTCTTGAGATCTGCTCCGGCCGGAGCTGTTTGCTCCATGTGCGTTACCATCTCGGGCCAGTAGTGCTGGTTGAGTCCGACCGCGGGATCGAATTCTCCGGGATAGCAATGCGGCTTGCGGACGCCGAAGTCGAAGGTGCCGTGGTAGTAGGGATCGGTGGTGGACTCCAGAAAATCTTTCAGCAGGTGCACGGCGCGGTCGAGGTAGAACGTGTCGGCCTCGCCGACGTAGAGATGCAGTTTGCCGGCTAGTTTTGGTCCGAGAGTCTTCCAGTCGCGCTGCATGATGGCGCTGAGATCGTAGTGTTCTTTCCAGTACTTCGCGACCTCGTGGTCGATTTCTCCGGTGCGCTTGTTGAAGATGGGCTTGGGATATCCGTCGTCGCCGACCGTGCTGAAGACCGCCTGCCAGGTGTCGAGTTGCTCGCCGGAGCGGCTGTGCGTTCCCTGCACGAGTTCGTAGCGGTTCATCTGCTCCATAGTCGAGAGGATCAGGCCGTCGGGTTGGCGAACGGAGGGCCGGGGAACGCGCGCGTAGGGGCTCTCGATCCAGAAGGCATTCTTGTCGTCGTAGAGGTTCATCGTCATGTAGGCGCGGAAGTCGACGACGTCAGGACAGAAGACCCACGCTCCGTTGTAGAAGTCGGGATAGAAGACCTGTGAGGCCAGGCTCTCCCAGCCGCCGGTGGAGCCGCCGTAGACGGCGCGGGCCCAGCCCTGGCCGATGCCGCGAAACTGTTTCTCGACGTAGGGGATGAGTTCCTGGGTGATGGCGTCGCCGTAGGGGCCGACGTTTTCGGAGTTCACCGCGTAGGAATCGTCGAAGTAGGGTGTGGCGTGCTGGATGGTCAGGACGATCACGCGCGGGAGGCGTCCCGCGGTCCAGTCCTGATAGAGCTTGTAGCCATTCTTGGCCGCTCGCAGCTCGTTGCCTTGCAAGTTGTCGGCGGGCGGCTGGGTGCGGAAGGCGATCACACTGGGAAGATCGCGATGAAAGTGGTCCTGCTCGACGATGAGCGGGTAGTGCGCGTCGGGGTGCTCCTCCCATCCGTCGGGAAGAAGGACGACGGCGCCGAGATAGGTGGGACGTCCCCAGAACTTGGTGAGCAGGTCGCTCTGAATGCGGATGTGCTTGACCCACTTGTTGTCGACGATGGCGTGGTCTTCGTTAGCGCCGGACCATCCCAGAAGCGAGTCGACGACTTTCGGATTGTCCGCGACCGAAGGCATTTTTTCGGTGAGCGAGATGCGGACGGTCAGGCCGGACTTGGGATCGAGGTGCATCTTCACCGGCTTGCTGTAGAGGTTGCCGGGCTTTACGGCCCAGTGCTGGCCTTCGCCTTTATCCGGCGGAAGCTTCAGGGTGCGGCCGTTGGCGAGGTGGAAGGTTTCGTAGATGTTGAGGATCGCCTGCACCCAATAGTCGCCTGCGGGTATGTCGTTGAGACTTTCGGCGGGATAGCCGAGCGTTGACGCGTCAATGACGGCGGGCGCGCTGGGGGCCAGGGCGTCGACGTCGACGCCGAAGACCTGCTGGGACTCTGCCGTCATGAAGCTGACCTGGAAGCGGGGCTCTTTTGTGTCGTTGTTGGCGATCAAGAGCAGGACGTGTCCATCGAGCGGGGCGGCGCTCATTTCCTTGGGGAAGGAAACTTCGAAGCGCTGGCCGGAGGGTTTGGCGGTTGCGGCTTGCGAAAGAATCGCGGAGAGCAGGAGCATCATGCAGGGCAGAATTTTGTTGAGCATAGGAGTTTTGGGCGAAGGCGACATTAGCAGCGAGAGCCGCGCGGGGTCAAGGAAGCGGACCTCGGACGTCGGACCTCGGACGTCGGGACCGCAGGCCGATTCATAAGTCTGAAGTCCGAGGTCTGAAGTCTGAGGTCTGAAATCCGAGGTCTGAAGTCGCTTTCATCGTACCGGTGGTTTGCTAGGGCTGCGAGCTGTCCGCTATAGTTTTATGCATGTTTGCGAACTTTACTGCCACCGACCGGTGGACGAAGAAGCAAGTGCATTGCGTGTATCAGGCCATGATTGTCGCGATTGCTACGCGGCACGCGGACGCGGTGGACATCAAATTTCTGGTGGATGGGCGTAAGGTGTGGGTGGCGCTGCCGCATCCCGCGTGGGTGGAATACAGGAAGCGGAGCGGCAAGGCCATTACGGATTCGCTGGCCCAGGAGATTGCGGGGCATTATTTGAAGACTGCGTTGGAAGCGGGTGAAGGGCTTGGACGCGAGATGTATTCGTTGACGGTGGACGAGACGCTGGCTCATCTGGACGCGGTTGTGGCCGAGATGCAGGCGCAACCGGCGTAGTGCGGGTACACCGCAAAATCATCAACCACTAAGGACACTAAGGTTCACGAAGGAAACCCACCCTGGTCCTTGGGACTTCGCAATTCCCGTTAGATCACAACTGCTTCTTTGTATTCGCCGAAAACGCGGCGCATGGCGTCGGAGATCTCGCCGACCGTGGCTGAGGCCTCGACTGCGGTCAGAATACGGGGCATGACGTTTGCGCCGGATCGCGCTGCGTCTTCCACACCCGTTAGAGCAACTTTCCACGGACCCGGCGTCGCGCTTTGCGCGCAGAGCGCGCAGGCGTTCTACCTGCTTCGGTTCGAGCGCTGGATCGATGCGCTGAATCGGGATCGGTTTTTCTTCTTCCACTTCGAATCGATTCACGCCGACCACGACGACTCGTTCTTGATCGACGGATTGCTGATACTCGTAGGCTGCGTTTTGAATTTCGTGCTGCACGAAGCCGCGCTCGATAGCTTTCAGCATCCCGCCCATCACTTCGATCTTTCCCAGATATTCAGCGGCGCGCTTTTCGATTTCGTTGGTCAGCGACTCGACGTAATACGATCCCGCCAGCGGATCGATCGTCTGTGGAGCGCCCGATTCGTAGGCGATCACCTGCTGGGTGCGGAGAGCGATGCGCGCTGCTTGTTCGGTGGGTAGGGCCAAGCGCTTCGTCGTAGGAATTGGTATGCAGCGACTGCGTGCCTCCTAGGACGGCGGCCATCGCCTGAATTGCGGTGCGGACGATGTTGTTCTCAGGTTGCTGGGCCGTGAGTGTCGAGCCTGCCGTTTGGGTGTGGAAGCGGAGCATCCACGACTTGGGATTTCTGGCTTTGAAATGCTCGCGCATGATACGCGCCCACATGCGGCGCGCTGCGCGGAACTTCGCGACTTCTTCCAGGAAGTTGTTGTGCGCGTTGAAGAAGAACGAGAGCCGCGGGCCGAACTGATCCACGTCCAGGCCGGCTTTGATCGCCGCTTCCACATACGCCATGCCGTTGCCAAGCGTGAAGGCTACTTCCTGGACGGCGGTGGATCCGGCTTCGCGCATGTGATAGCCGGAGATCGAAATCGTGTTCCAGTCGGGCACGTTGTCGTTGGCCCAGGCAAACATGTCGGTGATGACGCGCATGGCCTGCTGCGGCGGATAGATGTAGGTGCCACGGGCGATGTATTCCTTGAGCACGTCGTTCTGCACGGTACCCGAGAGCTTGCGCGGGTCGCCGCCTTGCCGGCGCGCGACGGCCACGTATAGGGCGAGGAGGATCGAGGCCGTGGCATTGATGGTCATCGAGGTAGAGATCTTGGTGAGTTCGATGCCGTCGAACAGGCGCTGCATGTCTTCGATAGAGTCGATGGCCACGCCGACCTTGCCTACTTCGCCGGTTGCCAGGGGATGATCGGAGTCGAGGCCGATCTGTGTGGGCAAGTCGAAAGCCACGGAGAGCCCGGTCGTGCCATTCGCCAGCAGGTATTTGTAGCGCTTGTTGGATTCCTCGGCATCGCCCATGCCGGCGTACTGGCGCATGGTCCAGAGGCGGCCTCGATACATGGTGGCCTGCACGCCGCGGGTGAAAGGATATTCGCCGGGATATCCAACTTCGCTGTCGTAGTCGGAGCCCTTGAGGTCGGCGGGAGTGTAGAGAGGATTGACTGGGATGTGGGAGGAGGTTTCGATCTCGGTCGCAGTATCGGGACCCGATTTTAGCTTTATCCTTCATCGATTTTCACCAAGCCGAAAACCGGCGGGATAGACAACTCGCCACACCGTTGTCATCCTGACGCCTGCTCTTTGCAGAGCCGAAGGACCTATGCAACCTGCCGGGAGCGCATAGCTCCCTTCGACTTCGCTCAGGGCAGGCTCTTCGCGGCAAAAAACGCCGCTCAGGATGACAAGAATTCGTGTCGCTCAAGGACGCTGGCTTCTCCTCCGCGCTCTCCAGAACGAACTCAGCCCGAACCAGCCAAAGGTGAGCGTGCAGCAAAGAGCGATCGCCACACGGCCGAAGCCCTCTGCTCCGGCATGGAATTTCCCGTACTCCTTCACCATGCCGGTGGCAAAGCCGAGGGTCATGATGAGGAAGAAGAATCCCATCACCTCGAGCCACAGCTGGTGAGCGGCGCGTGCGACAGAGCGGCCTGTGGTGCGGACCCCGGTCATGACGGCGCCAAGCATGCGGTTGCGCCCGGCCCGCCGCCCAGCGACCTGCGCTACGGCACCTATCTTTCGTAAGGTAGAAACTTTGCTCACGGCCTCGATTTTAACAGCCTCTGGCGCTACAATGACGCAAACGCGTGGAACAGCGAACGGCGAACCGTTCCCGCGCCGACGGCATCTAAAGGTTGTGTGGCTGGTGATTTCGTCCAGGGGGACCCGGTGGATCCACAACTGAAGCAACTGATGAAAGAGCTCGGCGACGCCATCAACGAATCTCTTTCCGACTCCGAGCAGATTTCTGAAGTTGTGTCCCGCATCAAGGAGGGTGGCTACGATATTTTCCTGGTGCTGGAAGCCACGATCGGCGTCAGCAAGCAGGGCGAAAAATCGCCGGACAAGACTTCGCTGGTGACCACGTTGTCGACGAATCCTGAGTTTAAGATTAACGATCAGGATCTGAAGTTTTTGAAGTCGCTGCGCATCAAGATTGACGAAGAAAAGCTGGAGAAGGACAAGCCGGACAAGGACAAGTAGCCGCTGCTTTTGATCAGATTGAGATTCTTCGCTTCGCCTGAAGAGCGGCTCCGCTCAGGATGACAGCACTTTTGGTTGTTACTGCTAGTTGTTTGCTTCTGATTGTCTATCCCGTTAACACCGGATCCAGCAACTGCCCCACTGCACGATCTGCCTCGATAGTCGAAGACCGGCGATCTGCCTCAGTTCCTGGTTCTGCAAGATCGTTCTTCTTCGCAATCCGTCTTCAGCGTTTCGAGTGCCGGCGCGCCGTAGAGCGTTATACGTAGCGGCTCGGTATCACCGAGAGCGGCAACCTCCCCCACCTGTGCTAACATCTACTGTTTTCTTTTCGCATCTGCCGTGCGGGAAGCGAGATTCCGCTGGGGCGAACGGTACAGCGACGGAATCTGAGGGGTAGTAATGAAAGATACTCTCGGGGTTCTATTGGCAGGCGGCGCGGGTGAGCGGCTCTATCCTTTGACTCGCGACCGGGCCAAGCCAGCGGTCACGTTTGGCGGCATCTACCGCATCATCGACATCACCCTTTCCAATTGCCTCAATTCTGATCTGCGGCGGGTCTACATCCTCACCCAGTACAAGGCGCTCTCGCTGAACCGCCACATCCGCGAAGGCTGGAACATTCTGGGGCGCGAGGTGGGCGAGTTCGTGGAAGTGCTGCCTCCCATGAAGCGGGTGAGCGACCAGTGGTATCAGGGCACGGCCGACGCGGTATACCAGAACATTTATTCGATCGGCTCCGAGCAGCCCAAGCACGTTCTGATTCTTTCCGGCGACCACATTTACAAGATGGACTACGGGAAGATGATGAAGCAGCACCTGGACTCTGCGGCCGATATTACGCTGGCGACGATTCAGAGCGACCCCTCGCAGACCTACCAGCTCGGCGTGGTCGACGTCGACAAAGACGGCCGCATCAACGGGTTTCAAGAGAAGCCGAAGACCACGACGCTGCGTACGCCGTTGAATCCAGAGAAAGTGGCGGCATCGATGGGCGTGTATTTGTTCAATGCCGACGTGCTCATTCCGGTGCTGCTCAAGGACGCGGAGAATCCGCAGTCGAGCCACGATTTCGGCAAAGATATTCTGCCCAAGATGGTCGACGACTACCGCGTCTTCGCCTACGACTTTGTCGACGAGAACAAGAAGGAAGCTCTCTACTGGCGCGACGTAGGCACGCTCGAAGCCTACTACGAGGCCAACATGGATATTGTGTCGGTCTCGCCCATCTTCAATTTGTATGACGAAGAGTGGCCGATCCGCACGCATCAGCGGCAGTATCCGCCGGCGAAATTTGTTTTCGCCGAGGCGGGACGAACCGGCACCGCGCTCGATTCCATCGTCTCCAATGGTTGCATCGTTTCCGGTGGGCAGGTGAAGAACTCGATACTTTCTCCTGACGTGCGGGTAAACTCCTATTCCGAAGTCGACGACTGCATTCTGTTCTCGCATGTGAGCGTCGGCAGGCGTTGCCGGATTCGCAAGGCGATCCTCGACCGCGACGTCCACATCCCCGAAGGCACAACGATCGGTTATGACGCCGAGGCTGACCGGCAGCGCTATTTCGTGACGGAGAGCGGTATCACAGTGGTGACCCGCGACTATTCGTTGTTTGAGAATCCGGTCACGGTGGATTATTTCACTAGCGAGTAGTGAGGCACCCCGTGGCCCCTGTGACTTAACCACACAGGTACGGAGGACAGAGCGCCCCCGTTTGGCCTTGCAAGATTGATCGGACGCTTCGTTCCGGTTCTAGGGACCGTAAACGTCCGAGCGAGCCTTGGAGGATCCCATGATTCAACACCTCTCCAACTGGATCGAAAGCAGTTGGCGCGACCTTCGGTTCGTGTTGCGCTCGCTCGCCAAGACGCCAGGCTTCACCGCCACCGCTATCGTTGTGCTGGCGGTTGGAATTGGCGCGAATACGGCGATTTTTTCGGTTGTGAACACGATTCTGCTGAAGCCCCTGAGCTATCCCGAACCGGAATCGCTGGTGCAGTTGATGAATGTGTCGCCGGAGGGAAGATTCCCCGGCGCGAATGTGCCCAAGTTCAACATCTGGCATCAGCAGACTGGCATCTTCCAGTTCGTCGCGGGTTACGACCAGGGTGGCGCGGGACTGAATCTTACGGGCGGGGATAATCCTGAGCAGGTGCAGGGAGTACACGTCACCGCCGATTATTTCCCGATGTTCGGTGCGAGGGTTCTGGCAGGGCGCACCTTCAGCGCTGCCGAGGACAGCCCAAACGGCGGCCATGTCGCTGTGCTCAGCTATGGCCTGTGGAAGCGGCGATTCGGGGGCAATCCCAACGTTGTGGGCACAAATATTCAACTGGAAGGGCAGCCCTATCTGGTCGTTGGCGTCATCGGACAGGAGTTCGTCACAGAGTCCGGAGGCGATCTCTGGTTGCCGTACCAATTCGATCTCAGTTCGCAGGATATGGCCCACTACTTCGTCGTGGCCGCGCGCCTCAAGTCCGGAATTACTCCGCAGATGGCCAACGCACAACTGAGGCTTGCGGCTGACCAGTACCGCAGGACGTATCCCGGCGCACTCGGCCCTCAAGGAGGCTTCGGAGTCATTCCTCTCCAGGAATCGATTATCGGCGACACTCGCTCGTCGCTTCTGGTTCTGCTGGGGGCCGTGGGATTCGTTCTACTCATCGCTTGCGCGAACGTTGGCAACCTTCTGTTGATCCGCGCGTCTGGCCGAAAACGCGAACTGGCCACGCGCGCTGCACTCGGGGCGGGCCGTGCCCAGATCATCAGGCAATTGCTCACGGAGAGCCTCGTGCTCTCGCTGACCGGCGGCATCCTTGGTCTGCTTCTTGGGATCGTCGGAGTTCGAATGCTCCTTGCGATCAGTCCCGGCGGCATCCCACGGATCGGCGAGAACGGCTCTGCGGTCACTCTCGATCTGAATGTGCTGTTCTTCACCTTTGCCGTCTCTGTGATCACCGGAATCCTGTTCGGGCTGGTCCCTGCCATCAGCGCGTCGCGGCCCAACCTTGCGGCAACGTTAAACGAGAGCAGTAACCGTTCGGGCGTGGGCTTCCGCAGCGGCAGGATACGGTCTGTGCTGGTGGTGAGTGAAATGGCGCTGGCGCTGATCCTAGTGGTCGGAGCGGCGCTGCTTATCCGCACTTTCCTGAATCTCCAGGCCGTCGATCCCGGATTCAACCCAAACAATGTTCTGACCATGGCAATGTCGGTGAACGGAGAGCGCTTCCAGAAGACCGCCGGCGTCGCCCAGATCATTCGCGACGGAACCGAGCGTCTCAATGCCGTTCCCGGCGTGACCAGCGCCGCGGCAGCGTGCTGCCTTCCGCTGCAGGGCGGTCTTGGTTTGCCTTTCGACATCGTGGGCCGGCCGAAAGGGACCGATCCCTCGACTGGCGGAGGCGGATACTTTCCGGTTTCCTGGAGCTACTTCGACACCTTTCAGGTACCTATCTTGCGCGGGCGCAATTTCACCGAACATGACGACGGTGCCGCGCCTGGGGTCGTCATTATCAATGCGGCGATGGCGAAAGAGTTCTGGCCCAAAGGCGATCCGCTGGTGGATCGCCTGGTGATCGGTGCAAACATGGGTCCTGTGTTCAAGGAACCGCCGCGGCAGATCATTGGCGTCGTGGGCGACATGCGGGATGGCGGCCTCGATCAGGATCCGGCTCCGACCATGTACATTCCGATCGCACAGATGCCCGACAAGGTCACCGCGCTCAACTCGCGGATCACGCCGCTGTGGTGGATCGTCCGCAGCCGTGTGCAGCCCAGTACGATCATCAAGCCCACGGCTGTTGCTTTGCGCGAAGCTACCGGAGGGCTTCCGGTGGGGCACGTCCGGACGATGAACGAGATTGCTATTTCCACCATCTCGCGGCAGCGCTTCAGTATGCTCCTGCTGACCATCTTTGGCTCATCCGCGCTACTCATGGCGGCCATCGGCATCTACGGCTTTATGGCCTACTCAGTGCAGCAGCGGACGCAGGAACTCGGCATCCGGATGGCCCTGGGCGCGCAGGCTCCTAACATCCGCAACATGGTCGTGCGACAAGGAATGGTTCTGGCGGGCATCGGCGTAGTGATTGGGATCGGCGGAGCGCTCGGGCTGACACGCTTGCTCGCCGGTTTTCTCTTCGGAGTGAAAGCCTGGGATCCTGCGGCATTTGTGGCGACCCCTCTGTTGCTGAGCGCGGTCGCGCTTCTGGCCGTATGGATCCCGGCCTACCGCGCCACCCGGGTCGATCCCGTGACTGCGCTGCGGTTCGAATGAAAGGCGGAAGGACGCGGACCCGCTTGCGAATTCGGTGAGACCGGGCTGCCGTTTGGGCACTCTTCTTATTCGCCGGCCGAACGCAAGGATCGCGAGTTGCAGCGCGAAGCCTTCATCAACGTGAGGTTCACTCCTGCTTCCTGACCGCATTCCTGGGGAGTTTGCGAGATCGATCTGCTAAGCTTACGGATTATTCCGCGCAGTTCGGGAGAGATCGCCTCCTTATGAAGAATCGATCTGGGAATCATCCTGCGGGATGGATTCTCGTCATTGCTCTGGCCGCCAGCGTGCAGTCATGGGCTGCCACTACTCCCGCCGACAAAGACAAGACCGATGTGCTGCTTTCGGCGATGCAAGATGAGATGCAGCGCGCCCAGAGCAGCTTGGGCAAACTCGATCCTGCGCCCTATTTCCTCAGCTATTCCGTCTACGACCAGAACAGTTCTATGGCGGTCGGAAGCCAGGGCAGCCTGGTGAGTTCGATGCATGGCCGCCGTCGCGCCGCGGATGTCTCCATGCGGATCGGCACTCCCGCGCTCGACAACGCACACGCGCAGAACCGTGCCTCGGCGAAGAGTTCCGGATCGTTACCGCTGGAAAATGATCGCAATGCCATAGCTCGCGAACTCTGGCGGCTTACCTACCAGGAATATCGCAAGGCCTCGAAGGCTTATCTGAATGTAAAAACCAATACCCAGGTGCACGCCCAGGAAGAAGACACGTCTCCGGATTTTTCTCAGGAAAAGCCGCCGACCTATACCGACTACAAAGAGGTTGCTCCGACGCCCGATCAGCGCGTACTGGAGAAGTTAGTTCGAGATTATTCTGCGCACTTCCGCAAGTACCCTTACATCTATTCCTCTACCGTATTTGTTACTTCGCAAAAGACGCTGTTTCATTACGTCTCGACCGAAGGCAATCATGTGGTCGCTCCCAGCGCGTTCATCCGAGTGGCCATTCAAGCGGAAACCCGGGCCGACGATGGCATGGAACTGATGCGCGTCGAAACCTTTCAGGCCGAGAGCCTCGAGCATTTGCCGGCTGAGTCCGAAATCGCAACCCGCGTGGAGAAGATGGCGTCCGATTTGAAAGCCCTGCGCGAAGCACCCCTGGCGGAGCCGTTCGACGGACCGGCGCTACTTTCGGGGCGCGCCGCCGGAGTCTTCTTCCACGAGGTGTTGGGCCACCGCCTCGAAGGGCACCGCCAGCGCGGGGAGCAGGAAGGGCAGACGTTTACGAAGAAGGTGGACCAGTCAGTTCTTCCGGACTTCTTGACCGTGGTCGACGATCCGACGGTGCGCAAAATCAACGGGATGGATCTGGGCGGCTGGTACGAGTATGACGACGAGGGAATGCCCGCGACCCGCGTCGAGGTCATCAAGAATGGCATCCTGAAAAGTTTTCTGATGTCGCGCATGCCGATCAAGAATTTTGCCAACTCCAACGGGCACGGGCGTTCGCAGCCGGGTCTTATGGCGACTGGGAGGCAGGGCAACCTGATCGTAACTTCATCCCACACGGTCAAAGACTCCGAGTTGAAGCAGCAACTGATCGACGAGGTCAAGAAACAAGGCAAGCCGTATGGGCTGTATTTCGAAGACATCCAGGGCGGCTTCACCTTGACGCAGCGCTCGATGCCGCAGGCTTTCCAGGTGCTGCCGGTTCTGGTATGGCGGGTCTATGCCGACGGACGCCCTGACGAACTTGTACGTGGCATCGACATTGTCGGCACTCCGCTAGCCGCGCTGAACCGCATTCTCGTCACGGGAGAAAAAACGGAAATCTTTAACGGGGTTTGCGGCGCGGAATCGGGCCAGGTTCCGGTCGCGGCCGCGGCGCCTGCAATGTTGTTCTCCGAGATCGAAGTACAAAAGCGCGCTCATTCGCTCAATCGCCCGCCAATCCTGCCATCTCCATCTTCCGAGGATGGGACCTCCGGGAAAGATGCAGGAGCAAAACCGGGGGCACAACAATGACGGCGACAGCAAAGAGCCTAATAATGACAAACAGACTGACCACGCGCATCTTGCTGCCGTTACTCGCGTTCGGCGTCTTGATTGCGTCTGGTTTGGCACAGCAGAAAGCGGCACAGGCCAGCGATGATGTTGTTCTCGGCGCCATGCGCGCCGAACTGGACCGGTCCAAGGCGCGTCTGAAGATGGATCAGGTGGCTGCCCCCTATTACATCGAATATCGGATCTTCGATGTCGATCAATACTCTGCCGACGCCGCGTTCGGCGCCCTGCGCTTCGACGTACGTTCACGCTTCCGTTTTGTTCGCGTGGTCGTGCGCATCGGGGATTACAAACAGGACAGCTACTTCGGGCAGGGCCAGGGCACCCTCGACGTCATGCCGCTCGACAACGACATGCTGGCGCTTCGTCACCAGTTGTGGCTCGCCACCGACCGTGCCTACAAGTTGGCGGCGGAGTCACTGACCGCCAAGCAGGCGCAGTTGAAACAACTTACCGTCGACCAGCCGGCGGACGATTTCGCGCACGCCGATCCGATGCAGTCGATCGGGCCGCTGGCTGCTCTCGAGTTCGATGCGGAACCTTGGAAGCGGATGCTGCAGGCTGCTTCGTCGCTTTACAAAGAGGATCCCGCAATAGAGTCCTTTGAATCGCGACTCAGCTTTCAGGTGGTGAACCGGTATCTGATCAATTCGGAAGGCACGGTCGTGCGCAGCGGCCAGAGCCTTTACGAGATGGTGATTGCGGCAAGTACGCAGGCCGCAGACGGCATGAGCCTGGCCCGCGATAACGCGTTCGTTGTAGGCAGCGTAAAAGAGCTTCCATCCGCGGCAGAGTTTTCTGCGCGGGCCAAGAAACTGGCGAGCAGCTTGAAGGAACTGCGCGAAGCGCCCGTAACCGAAGAGGAGTACCGCGGCCCGGTGCTGTTCTCGGCAGATGCGGCGACCTCTGTCTTTGCCGATCTGGTGGGCGAAAACGTGCTGGGCCGCAAGCCGGAACTGGGGAAAAATTCGCGAACTACGGGGGCCTTTGCGGCCAGCTATAAGACCCGCGTCCTCCCGGATTTCATCTCGGTGGTCGATGATCCAACCGTCTCTTCGTATGCCGGAGAAGCTCTGCTGGGGCACTATGCGATTGACGATGAGGGCGTTCCTGCACAACGGGTCTCACTCGTTGAAAAAGGCACACTCGCGAACTACGTCATTGGCCGCGAACCGATTCGCGATTTCCCAACCTCCAACGGCCACGGACGCGCGCGAGTTCCCACGAATCCCGCCGGACCCAGTCTCGGCAACTTGATCGTGACTTCCGCTCAGCCGCTCACCAAAGAGGAACTGAAGAAGAAACTCATCGACCTGTGCCAGCAGCGCGACCTGCCCTACGGCTACTATGTCGAAACCTTTGGACCGGCACTCAGCCCACGACTTCTCTATAAAGTGTGGGTCAAGGACGGGCACGAAGAACTGGTTCGGGGCGGGGCCTTCGGAGACTTGGACATTCGCGCCCTGCGCAGCGACCTGATCGCTGCCGGGGACACACCTTACGTGGACAACCACGCGCTCAACATTCCGCACAGCATCGTGGCTCCGGCGATTCTGTTCGACGAACTCGAAGTGAAGCGCGCCAACCAGAACAAAGAGAAGCTGCCGGAATATCCAGCGCCAGCAGTAGGTAAATAGCGCCCGGCGACGTTCCGAAGACAGAGTTTTCCAGGGCGTTTCGCCTGTTACTTCGATAGTTACCCATGCACCAAAATTGATGCACGTTTCATCACCCCGTAACAATCCACTGTTAGAACAGGGATATGGATCTGCACGTGTACAACACGCTGATCCTTTCCGACCTGCACCTGGGTGCAGAGACGAGTCATGCGCGTGAAGCTACGCGGGTGCTCAAGGAAACCCGCTTTCAGCGGCTGATTCTGCTGGGCGACATCTTTGCCGATCTCAATTTTGCCCGCCTGACCAAGGAGCACTGGAAGTTTCTCGGGTGTATCCGCAAGCTCTCGAATCCCAAGCGCAACATCGATGTGGTGTGGGTCGAGGGCAATCACGACCACGGTCTGGCGAACATCATGTCGCATCTGGTCGGGGTGCGCGTGTACCAGGACTATGCGTGGGAATATGGCGGGCTGCGGCATGTGGCGATTCACGGCCATCAGTTCGATGGATTTCAGGTGAACCGGGTGCGGCTGAGCCGGTGGGGCACGTCGCTCTACCTGCAACTGCAGAAACTGGACTTTAAGAGCAAGCCGATTGTGCGGCTGATTGACCGGCTGAATACGCGCTGGCTGCGCATGTCATCGAAAGTGGCAACGGGCGCACTGAACTATGCGAGGCAGCACGGTGCGGACCGCATTTTTTGCGGGCACACGCACGAAGCGATCCACGTGGAGCAGGACGGCGTGCATTACTACAACTCAGGCGGGTGGGTCGATTCGCGGCTCACGTATTTGACTCTTGGTGAACAAGGAGTAGAAATTCATGAATACGACGGGTATAAACACGGCGAACGAGTTGACGATCGTGATTCCGGCGAAGAACGAGGCGAAACTGATTCCGCGCTTGTTGACTTCGCTGACGAATCAGGACTACTCGAAGATGTCGAGTACGAGAGTGTTGGTCGCTGACGCGAACTCGACCGACGGGACGCCGGAGATTGTGATGAGTTTCCGCGACCGGCTGAATGTGGGCGTGATTCGCGGCGGAATGCCGTCGGTGGGGCGCAATCTGGGCGCGGCCCAGGCGGATACTCCCTATGTGCTATTTCTGGACGCAGACATTGAACTGGCCGACCGCTCGCTGGTGCGGCGCTGCGTGGAGAAGGCACAGGACAAGCAACTGCACTGCGTAACGACGAACATCTTGTGCAACGAAGGCAGTTGGCTCGACAAGGCGTTCTACGCGGGCAACGACTTCTTTCAGTACCTGTCATGCCTGCACCGTCCGTTTGCGACCGGGATGTTCATGTTTTTCGACCGGAAGAAATTCTGGGAGCTGGGCGGGTTCCACGAACAGATCCTGTTCGCGGAAGACTACCGGCTGAGCCAGCAGGTGGAGCGCAAACATTTCGCAATCGTGCGCGGCGGCGTGTATACCACGAATCGACGGTTCAAGAAGATGGGACACCTGCGGGTGGGCTGGCTGTTTTTGTGGACCATGATGAACTTCTGGAACGAGAAGTATTTCCTGCGCGATCACAAGTATTGGGCGACAGAACCGGATAGTGTGCCCCGCGCCTAGTTCTCCCGGCGCTTTTTTCAACGAGTTTTGTCGTGGCCACAAAAAACAGGATTCAGCCAACCAGCTGAATCCTGCTTTTGCTTCGGAGGGATCCGAAGCATGGCTTCAAAAGCGAACGACAACACCCACGCCCAGGCGGAAGTTGTTTTGATCGGTGCTGAAGAATTGCGTTCGCAGATAGTCGCCTTCGACGCGCAGGGCGATAGGACGGATAATCTTGTAATCGAGTCCGCCGCCGAAAGCGTACGCGAACGATGTATTCGAAGGGGTGGGCAAACTGCCGCCGGTATGGATATGGGCTACGCCGACAAAGGCCTCAGCAAAGGGTGTGAAGCGGCCCACAGGCACGGAGAGCCGGGGTCCGAAGAGATACTCCTGCTCATGGCCGGTGACGTTGACGAGGACCGTACCGTTCGGCGTCGCTTCGGTGAAGTTCTGCGAACCGTAATGCCCAGCGACATCGCCCACGATCCCGACGAAAGGCAGGATCTTGCCTTCAAACGAGGCTTCCCACCCGTTCAGGTTGGGCCGAGTCACGGTCGAGGAGACCAGACTTGGGCCGAACGCTGATGTGTTTGTGCTCTCGTACGAGTAACCGAAAAATATATTTCCACCTGGGACCTGCGCATTCGCTAATCCCGCGAAAAGGAACAGCACGGCGGTAATGCACGCAGCTTTGAGCATGAAGCAATTCTCCCTTCCTGGCATCCATCAAACCCATATCATGCGACAAAGTTTTGGATGTATGGAGAAGAGATTCGGATACCTACCAATTGGTTGATGAATAAATAGGAAGGGCGGATCAGAAGCGCCAGACGATTCCGGTGGAGGCGCGGTAATCGTTCTGGGTGGCGCTCAAATAATGCGTGTGCATGTAATCGCCCTGCATGCGCCAGGAAAAATTCTTGAAGGGGAGTTTGTAGTCTGCGCCGCCGCCGATGTCGATCTCGAGCGGATTGTAGATGAAGCCGCTGGAGGTCAGATGGCGAATGCCGACCATGCCGTGTATGAAAGGCCGCCATCGGTCGTAGTTCATCGACAAACGGGGACCGCCCACGAAGTTGTATTGCGTGACGCCTCGCCGATAAAACCCGCTGGCATCACCCACCAGGCCGAGACGCGGGAAACGCGTAAAGGGGAGAGCTTCGAAGGAGCCATTCCATCCGTGATAGCTCTGTTGGTTGGTGACGTTGGTGAGTTGGGCGTAGGAAACGCCGCCGTAGACGTTGCCATTGGGCAGAAGTCCGTTAAATTGGGCCGACATCGGGATCGAGAACAGCAGGAAGCCAAAAAATGCCAGCGCCGCGGCAGCAGACTTGGACACGAATTATTCCTCCCCGGCGGTTGCGCCGGCAAAAGTGCAATTTGATCAACGAAATCTGTTAGATGCAGTGTACTGGATGCCCAAGATGTCCCAGTTTACACAAATTTGTCCAGGCCGGGGCCGGGATGCGGGCTCGCAGGATGGGTGAAAATTTACCAGATATTCATGGTGCCAAAACCAACGCACCTGCGTCTATCTACTAGCATGCAACCAATGGACATGAATTGGCAAATAGGCGAGCAGCCGGGAATTGTGGCTGCCTTTGACGTACCCAAGGAGTTGAAGTTGAAACTCAGTCTGGAAACACGCAATCGCGGCGATGTCGTCATCGTGCACTGCCAGGGCCGCCTCGTGTATCGGGACGAGGCCGCTGCCCTGTCTGGGGTGGTGGGCGCGGTCCTGCAACAGGCGCGGAAGTTGGTCATCGACCTCAGTGGAGTGAGTGCGATGGACAGTGCGGGCATCGGAGAACTGGTCCTGCTGCAGAACTGGGCGCAGGGCAAAAGCGTAAGCCTGAAGTGTGCCGGGCCGAATTCGCTGGTCAGCACGCTGCTCGAATTGACGAATCTGGATTCGGTGCTCGAGGTTCATCCTTCAGTGGATGATGCGGTGGCATCGTTCCGGGAAGAGCGGGTGTGGGTGGACTGCTGAGCTGGGCACGGATCCTTCACGCAAGGAGCAGAGTTCGCTTTGCTCCTTTTTTATTTTTGATTTGGACGGGCAAGTTGCGGCGGGTTTGTGCCGTCCCTAGCGGGGATCGGTTCCGTCCTTTCCGGTTCGCCACGCAGGACTTGCGTCCTGGGCTAACATATGCCGCTGCTTCGCGGCTCGAGCATTCTCCGGTTCCGAGTCCATCTTCGCTGAGAGTGCGTCTAAGCCCGATTAGCTCTCGCGCTGGAAGCGGTAGCGGCCTTTGCGGTCGAGGGCTACGGCTTCGGCTACTTTTAGAAATGCCCGGGCGGCGTGCGACAGGTTTGCGTCTTTGCGGTAGATGAGGCGCAGCTTGCGTTTCAGTTGCAGTTCGCGCACCGGAATTCCTACGAGTTCCCCTCTGGAGAGCTCGGTTTCAACGCTGATCTCGGGGACCAGCGCCACTCCATGGCCCATGGCAACAAACTGTTTGATGGCTTGTAGCGTGGGCAGTTCGAGGTCCATGTGCAGGGGTGTCTTGTGGGTTTTGAACAGCTGGATGACTTTCTCGCGGTAGGGCGACGAGACGATGTGCGCTACGAAGGACTCCGCGCCCAACTGCCGGATGCTGACCTGCCGTGATGACGCGAGCGGATGTTTTGGGGGAACGATCAACACGAGTTCGTCGAGGTACACGACCACCCCGTGCAGGCTTGGCTCCTGAGGTTCGTAGGAGAGCACGCCGAACTCGGCGTTGTAGCGCAGGACGTCGTCAGGGATGTGGCTGCCCAGAGCGCGTTCGACGGTGACCTTGATCATGGGGTGCAGGCGGCGGAACTCGGCTAAGAGTGGAAGGAGGTAGAGAACCGTGAATTCGTTGGCTGCGATGACGAGCTTGCCCTTTTGCAGTTCGCGCAGTTCGGTCAGAGATTCGGCGGCCTCGGCGCGCAGGTTAATCAGCTTTTCGGCATATTCGAAGAGAACCTTCCCGGCGTCGGTGAGGACACCCTCGCGCGAAGAGCGGTCGAATAGCGCCTCGCCGAGTTCGTCCTCAAGCTTGCGGATGGTCTGGCTGACGGCGGACTGGGTGCGGTAGAGTTTCTCGGCGGCGCGAGAGAAGCGATGCTCGCGGGCTACGGCCAGAAAGACTTCGAGTTGGGAAAGCTCCATTCGGGAACCCCTTAATCAATTCTCGAAAATGTATTAGCGGAACTTATTATACAATTGTAGCTAATGATTGCTGAAGAATTATAAGTTTTGCTTCTACGCGAATCGCCCTTACCATAAGGGATCAGTTTTGTTTTGAGGGAGATCCATGACGGTAGAGCGAGCCCGCATCACGGTATTCGACACCACTCTTCGCGACGGCGAGCAGTCGCCCGGTTGCAGCATGAACCAGCAGGAAAAGCTGCGTCTGGCTCACCAACTCGACCGCCTGGGAGTGGACGTGATCGAGGCCGGGTTTCCGATTGCCTCGGATGGCGATTTCGAGTCGGTGAGGGCGATTGCTTCGGTGGTGCGGCGGCCCATTATTGCTGGATTGGCGCGCGCCTGCCGTCCTGACATCGAGCGGGCGTGGGAGGCCCTGCAGCACGCCGCGCGTCCGCGGATCCATGTGTTCCTGGCGACGTCCGAGATTCACCTGCAGTACAAGCTGCGAATCACGCGCGATCAATGCGTGGCACAGGCCCGCGAAGCGATCCGGTTGGCCAAGTCGCTTTGCGATGACGTGGAGTTCTCGCCCGAGGATGCAACCCGCACTGAGCCGGAGTTTCTGTGCCGCGTGCTTGATGCCGTCGTCGAAGCGGGGGCAACCACGCTGAATATTCCGGACACGGTTGGTTACACCATACCGTCCGAGTTCGGAGCGCTGATCACAACCATCCGGGAGCGCGTGAAGGGGATTGAGAATGTAGTCATTTCCGCACACTGCCACAACGATCTGGGCATGGCTGTCGCGAACGCACTGGCAGCGGTTTCTGCGGGAGCGCGGCAGGTGGAGTGCACGATCAATGGGATTGGAGAGCGGGCCGGGAATGCGTCGCTGGAAGAGATTGTGATGGCGATGCGAGTTCGGCCCGACCGCTATCCGTACGAGACAGGCGTGGTCGGCGACCAGATTTTTGCATCCAGCCAGATGCTGAGCGAGATCACGGGCGTGCCCGTGCAGCCGAACAAGGCGATCACGGGGCGCAATGCATTTGCGCACGAAGCGGGCATTCATCAGGATGGCGTGTTGAAGAACCCGCTGACCTACGAAATTATGACGCCGCAGTCGGTGGGCGTGCCCGATTCGAAGTTGGTTCTAGGCAAGCACTCTGGACGTCATGCGCTCAGCATTCGCTGCGAACAACTGGGCTACCAGTTCGACCGCCGGGCGCTGGACGACATCTACCGGCGCTTTGTCCGGCTGGCCGACAAGATCAAGCATGTGGAAGATCATCACTTGCTGGAACTGATCCGCGACACGCACAAGCCTTCAGGATCGGCGACGCCGCTGATCGAGCCTATTTTGCCGGCCCAGGCGGCGGTCGTGAATGCGCCGCCGCCTGAGCCCGCGCACGAGGCAGTGAAGCCGTTTCCGGTTGGCCCGCAGACCAATGCGTTCGGAGTGCCGCTGCCGGTTCACGGCGATGCCCACCACGAGCAGACGCAGCAGGAAGACTATCTCTGGGGCGTGTAGCGGAATTGAGTCGGGCGGATTTTGTGATTAAGTGATTTCACGAGCCACTCCTACCTGGATTCGCCCGCCTGCGCGATAGAATTACAGGGTTTTCAATTATCCATTTAGGTTCCCGATCTCCCAATTATCCCCATGCTTCTGAAACTCACTGTTCTCCCTGGAGACGGCATTGGTCCGGAAGTGACCACGCAGGCCGTTCTCGTCTTGCAAGCGGTGGCTGACGGTTTCGGCCATCAACTTCAACTTCAAACCAAGCTCATCGGTGGGGCGGCGCTGGCTGCGACGAACGATCCACTGCCTGCGGATACTGTGAAGGCTTGTCTGGAGTCCTCTGCCGTGCTGCTGGGCGCGGTGGGGAGTCCGGCGTTCGATCACAATCCGGGGCACCTGCGTCCTGAAGCGGGACTGCTGCGCATTCGGCGTGAGTTGGGGGCGTATGCCAACCTGCGTCCGGCGGTGTTTTTTCCGGCGCTGGAAGATTGTTCTCCGCTGCGGGCGGAACTGGTGCGCGGGACCGACATCATGATCGTGCGCGAGCTGCTGGGCGGAGCGTACTTTGGTTCGCCAAGGTCGATCGAAGGTGAGCCCGGCTCGCGGGTTGCGGTCAACACCATGCGTTACGGCGAATCGGAGATCGAGCGCATTGCGCGCGTAGCGTTTGAGTTGGCGATGAAGCGGCGGCGCAAGGTTCTGTCGGTGGACAAGGCCAACGTGCTGGAATGTTCGCGGCTGTGGCGGGACGTGGTGACGCGTGTGGCGAAGGATTATCCCGAGGTGAAGCTGGGACATCAGTATGTTGATTCGGCTGCGATGTTACTGGTGCAGCGGCCTACGGATTTCGACGTCCTGCTCACCGAGAATATGTTCGGGGACATTCTTTCGGATCAGGCTGGCGGCGTGGTGGGATCTCTGGGGCTGCTGGCTTCGGCGAGTGTGGGCGGACCAGTGGGGCTGTATGAGCCCGTGCACGGATCGGCTCCGGACATTGCGGGGAAGGGAATTGCCAATCCGCTAGGCGCCATTCTGTCGGTTGCGATGTTGTTGCGGCATTCGTTTCAGTTGGAGTCGGAAGCGGCGTGTGTTGAGAAGGCCGTCTCCGCAGTTCTCTCGCAAGGTGCGCGGACAGCGGATCTGGCGGGGAAATCGCATGCGGCGGTTTCCACGACGGAGATGGGGAGTAAAGTCGTCGACGCCGTCAAGGCGGCGTCGCATTAATATGCGTTGTCATCCTGAGCGAAGCGAAGGCGTGCAATTTACCCGCGCGAGGAAGTTGCATAGATCCTTCGCGGCAAAGAACGCCACTCAGGATGACAGACTATTGTTCTTGCGCGTGTTTTCCGCCGAGCCGACGTCAGGCTTGCGGGCCGCGCTGGGTGGGGAGCGGCTTAGTGCTGTGTGTAGGGGCGCTGTCGTATTTCCCCGTCAGGTCGTACCAGCGGATGCGGAACATCTCCATCACCATACGGGAGCCATCGACCAGCGGATTGATGCGGGTTCCGCCGCTGTGTCCCCAGGCTACGGAGATTTCCTGCGTTTTGAATTTCAGTTTTTTCGCCAGGAAGAGAATCTCGGGATCGAAGCCCCAGCGCTCGATTTTTTGCAGAGGGAAGATTGCCTGAACGGCGGGTTGCTTGAAGGCTTTGAAGCCGCACTGCGTGTCGGCGAACTGCAAACCGAGTGTGAGGCGAAGCACCAGGTTGTAGATCCGGCCGAAGAGTTGGCGATGCAGGGGCTGGCGATGGGTCTGGGTTTCGGCGCGCAGCCAGCGCGATCCGATGGCGATGTCGGCGCCGGCGTCTAGAGCCTGGAATAGCTTGGGGGCTTCTTCAATCGGCGAGGACAAGTCTGCGTCGCTGAATAGAACGATTCGCCCGCGACTGTTGAGCATGCCGTTGCGGACGCTATATCCCTTGCCGTGATTGCCGGGATTTTCCACCAGGCGCAGCGCGGGATCTCTTGCCGCGAACGCGCGAACAATCTCTGCCGTGTTGTCGCGGGATCCGTCGTTGACCACGATGACTTCCGTATCCCATCCTTGAGCGTGTACGTAGGCCAGCACCTTCTCGAGCGTCGCGCCCAGGCGCGCGCTTTCGTTATAGGCGGGAATCACGATGCTATAAGTGGGATCCAAAAGCAGTTCTCAGTTGCCAGTTGTCGGTCGCAGTGAGCCGAAAGTGGTCCGCATGGAAAGCACCGCTCATTGTACGTTCGGCTTGCATGATTTCGGAAGTCGGAACCTGGTCGAGGCACCTCTGGGGCTAAAGCCCATAAGAAAGGGAAGAACTTGATCGCAGCGCTTGAAGCGCTGTGCCACCCAAAAGCGGCTCCTGAAAGGTGAGGCTAGGAGCTAAGAGCTAGACGCTAAGAGCTAGACGCTTTCTCACGCTACTTGCCGTTGCTGCTCGAGCATGTAGAAGTATTCCCCGACCAGTTCAGCATCCCAGAGGCCGCGGGCGGCTTCCTCGCGCATGGTCTGGGCGGCTTGTTCGTGAGTCAGAGGCGCTTTGTAGGAGCGCGCGGTACGCAGCGCATCGTAGACATCGACGACTTGAAGAACTCTGGGGAGTACTGGAATCTCCGATCCAATGAGGCCGTCAGGATAGCCGGAACCATCCGAGTGCTCGTGGTGGTGGCGGATGATGGGCAGAACCAGGCGGAGCGAGTGCAGGGGCTTGCAGATATTCTCGCCGGTGATGGGATGAAGTTTCATGACGGCCCATTCCGCGGGAGTGAGGTCGCTGCCTTTTTTCAGGATCTCATCGGGAACGGCGATCTTGCCAAGATCGTGAAGGTACCCGCCACGCTTGAGGGCGATGATGGAGTCTTCGTCCATGCCGAGGTGACGGCCCATATCCGCAGCGCGAACTGACAGGCGTTCGCAATGTCCCTCGGTATAGGGATCGCGGCCTTCAACGATCAGGCCCAGGGTGCAGAGAACGGAATCGGCGGTCTCCAACTCGTCGGTGAATTCCTTGAGACGGAGCAGCGATTTCACGCGGGCGATGAGTTCCTCGGCGAGAACCGGCTTGTTGAGGAAGTCGTCGGCGCCGGCCTCGATGCCGTGCACTTTGTCGCTGCTGTCGCTGAGTCCGGTGATCAGGACGAAAGGAATCAGGCGGGTGGCCGGGTTTTCCTTCAAGCCGCGACAGAATTCGTAACCAGACTTTCCCGGCATCATTACATCCGAGAGGATCAGGTCCGGCAGTTGGCGGCGCACTTCAGCTTCGGCTTGCTCGGCGTTGGAGGCAGTGGTCACGTCGTAGCCGCGCATGGAGAGCAATTGGCTCATCAGGCCAGCGATGCTGGGCTGGTCGTCGACGACCAGGATTCGCGGGGTGCGACGTCGCGGTAGAAGGTCACCCATCTCTTTGTAAGAAGCGGCATCGGTCTGCGAAGTTGTCTGCGCATCCGACCGTGCAATGGAACGAGAGGGAGGCAAGACACTCATGGCAGAACCCGCTTACCGAACTCCTGATTTTACCGCCATTTTGCAGTTTCCGCCGGGCGAGGCCAGCTTTTTGAACACTACCACCGTTTTCGAGACTCCGCTATTCCCTTTTCGGGACCATCATTTCACGATTGTGACCGAAACGCTTGCGGTGTACCTCGTCGGCTGCCTACTCTCGGCTCATGCGGATTGTGCGAAAGGTGTTGTTTCACTTGCTTATTCTGACGGCGCTGCTGACGACTGCGGTAAGTGCGGCCACGAAAGTCCACGTCATCACCTTCGGAAAATGGACGTCGGTGCAGTGGTTTCCGGGTTTTGGAGCTGATGACAAGCCGCAGAGTGTCAAAATCCGTGCGCTGGTCGTGGACGGGCGCGTTAAAGAATTTGTACTGGGTGCCCCGCACGAAGTGACCGACCGGCTATTTGTGGTGCGGCGGATGTTTCGGGTGAATGACAGCCTTCCCGAAGATCCCGCTCCGCGCTGGCAGTGGCAACGCGGAGGCTGGTTGCTGGTCGACCGGATCACGGGCCGCGTGTCTCCGGTCAATCTTCCAGAGTTCGATGCGTTTTATTCGGCAGCGAGTTGGTACCGCGACTACGTCGCCTATTGTGGCGTGGCGGACGACGGGAAGAAAACGTACGCGATGGTGGCGCAGCTCAGCCGGCGCAAACCGGTATTGAAGAAGGAACTATCGAACGCCGCAGTGGCCGAAGACGCCTCGCCCGACTCGGCGTGTCCTACGCCGTCCTGGCAGCGGAGTCCGGCGCGGGTCAGCTTTGAACCGGCGGGCGCGAACAAGCAGACGTTTGCCATCCGCGGGCATGTGGTGGATATGGTGAATGATGCGGAGGAGGAAGGGGAAGGGTCGAAGTAGCGGGTAAGGTCTCGGGTCTTGGGCCTTGGGCCTTAGGTGCCAGGCATCAGCTTCCTGCTTCAAATCCCGGCCTCAAGACCTAAGACCTGACACCTGGCACCCAAGACCTCAGTCTCCCGCTGCTTCCACTGCGGGCAGTTCTTCGGCGACGGTCTTTTCTTTTACCTTCGCGCTGGTGACGAGGATGACCGACAGCACCACAATTGCACTTCCCGCAAGGATGAAGCGGTCGACGCGCTCGTGGAGAATCAGCCAACCCAGGAACACCGCCACGACCGGATTCACGTACGCGTAAGTCGAGACCTTGGACGTGGGAACGTGTTCCAGCAGCCAGATGTATGCCGTGTACCCGATCCAGGAGCCGCACACCACGAGGTACATGGTGGCGCTGAGGCTGCGGGGGGTCCAGCGAACGTGTGAGAGATCGCCGGCGAAGAGTGCGAAGATAAAGTTTCCCACGCCGGCTGCGGTGACTTGCCAGCCGGTGGCGCTGAATACGTCCATGCCGGATTGCCAGCGCTTCGAGAGCACCGATCCGAGCGCCCACGAGAATGATCCGGCGATCAAGCTGATCGAGGCCCAGAATTCGCGATGTCCCATAGTGCCGGATCGCAGCTGCGGCCATACCAGAACGAACAATCCCAGGATTCCTAAAACGAGTCCGGCTTTTCCGCGTCCGGAGATGTGGTGGTCGCCAAGCAGCAGCGAATCGAGCACCAGAAACCACAACGGGGTGATGGCGATGATGAGCGCGGCCAAGCCCGAGGAGACGGTGAGTTCCGCGTAAGACAGCGTGAGGTTGCCGCCCATCAGCAGCAGCAGGCCTACTACTGAAGCGAGCGCGATCTGCCTGGGCGAGTAGAGAATCTTCCGTCCGGTGGCGGCGCACACCGCCAGCATGATTACTCCCGCAATCGAGAAGCGCACGGCACACATGAGCGCGGGAGGAATGGTTTCGACGGCAATGTCGATGGCGAGATAGGTCGAGCCCCAGAACAGGTACACGAGTCCGAAGGCAAGAATCACCATCCACCGGCTTGGGCGCTGAGCGGAATCCATTGTCGTGAGAAGCAGGAGGAAGCTAAAAGATATCAGACGAGGGAAGCGGCGGGTTGGATTCTAAAGTTGAGGAGAGGAACATCAACGAGTGGCGATTTTGCAGGAAGCTAACCGCAGCTTGGGCCGCAACCAACGACTACGAAGGGTTTCAAAAAAAGCTGGAGAGCTTTTGCCAGCGTAAGAACGCCTCCCAACGTGCAGAGAACATACACGACGATCAGACCTGCTCCATTCCCCTTTGTTCGAATACCCCACAGGCCAGCCCGCACCATGCTGTTCCAATGAGTAGATTCACTCCTGAGGAACTGACACCGAGCGCTGTCAACCATTCTGGCAGCTTCCGGTCTATGAGGTGCACAGTAAGGAAAACTAGGGCGAATGCGGAAGTCAACATGATGTAGGCCAAAGCGATGTGCTGACGCCACCACTTCGTTCGTTTTTTCTAGCGAGCTTTGCCGTTCTGAATGGGTCGGTCATTCACGTTTGACAGTCCCCATTGTACTCAGCGCCCCGAGCGCGTGGCCCTAGCTGTTGTTATCCGCGTTAGCACTCATCGACCCGCCAGTTGAGCGCGCCCGTAGGGCGTTTTTGGCTACTTCAGCTTCTCGTATTCCGCTTTTGCCGCCTTAAGAAGAGGGACGTCGGGATCGGCGTCTTTCCAGATGGCGAAGAAATCCTGATAAGCCGTCTTGGCTTTTGCCGTATTGCCCTGTAGCCCGTAGGCGCGACCCAATCCGAGCTTTGCCAGAGAAAGAAACAGGCTAGTGGGCTGAACCCCGCGGTGGTCAAGAATCTTCTGGTATTCCAGTGCCGCATTGGCCCCGTCGTGCGAGTGAAGGTAGGCTTCGCCGCGGACGTAGATCGCCTGGTAAGTGCCGAGGAGCGCCGGTCCGCGCCCAGGTCGTAGGGCTTGGCGGGTTCGAGAGCCGCAATCGCCTGGGGCGGCTGGTTGCGTTGCAGGTCGAGGATGGCGCGCGCCGTGGGAAGCTTCATCTGGTTGAGAAGAGTGTCGAAGGGATTTTCCTTCGCGAGATCTGCAATCAGCTTCTCCGCGCGCGCCGTGTCTCCGGTGCGGGCAAATACGCGGGCGGCATCGGCTTGCGCCTCTGCGGTTTCGGAAGGAGCCAGAGCGGCATTCATGGCCTGGCGCGCTTCCGGGGTAAAGCCGGTCTCGGCGTTGCAGTACGCCTCGCCGGCCAGACTCAGTGCAACCCATTCCTTGATCCCGTGAGACTGGGCGGCAGCGGCGGCACGGGCAAAGCTTTCGCGCGCTTTCTTGATCTTGCCCTGCGCGCACTCACCCTGCGCATGAAGCAAAACGATGATCGTCTCCTGCACCTTGCCCGTGGACTGCGCGAGTTCCTGCTGCATGGCCGCTTCGTCACCGCGAATGAAGGCGGTCCAGTAAAGCACCATGTGCACGGACCATGGATCGATTTTTTGCGCGACCGCCTGATCGGCCACCGCCTTCGCTTCGTCATAACGGTTGAGATATTGATAGGACGCGGCCAAGTTCTGGTAAGCGTAGTGATCCTTGGGGCTCAGCTTCATGGCCTCGCTGGCGTAGGCGAGAGCCTTGTCCATCTGACCTGAGTCCTGCTCGGCGAGGGACAGATTGTCCAGGGGGACAGTGTCGCGAGGATAGGCTTGAATCCACTGCTCCAGAGTCTCGATTTGCTTGTCTAGTTGGCCACGGAATGTCCCGTAGTAGTGGGAGGAAATGTAGAATTTTTCGCGCTCGCTCGCCCGGTCCTTCACATCGTAGGCTTTTTGCAGAGACTCAAAGGCCTGTTTGGTGTTGCCTGTGTTGTTGTAGGTGATGCCGAGGACGGCCCATGCCATGGCGAACGTGGGATCGAGTTCGACGGCGCGCCTCAGATGGGGGATCGCTGCGTCGTCGTCGAACTTGGAGTGCGCGTCCTGGCCAATACTGAATTCTTTCAGGGCTTCGAGGGACGAAGTCGTAGCGGCCTCCAGCGGCGTGGCGAACTTCTGCACTGAGCCGATGGATTCGCCCAGCTTTTCGCGTAGGTTGGAGGCGGCCTTATCGAGCGATTTTAAGACTTGTTCCTTGCTGTCGGCCTCGACCTGCTCACGGTCGAGCGAGTCTCCGGTCTGGGCGTTCACGGCTTCGAGTGTGATGACGTAATGGCTGCCCAGGCTGGAGATGGAGCCAGTCAGCATGGCCTTGACGCCTTCGCGCAGGCTGATCTCGCGAGCGACGTCCTTGGTGACGCGCTCACCGGCGGGCCGTCCCATGAACTTCAGAGCTTCCTGGATTCGGGACTCGGGGAAAATGTTCAGATATGGTGACTGTTCCAGTTGAACGGCCAGCGCCTGTTTTAGCGTGCCGTCAAACACGGCGTCGCCAGTAGTGTTAACGAAGTCGGCCAGCAGGACGCTATCCTTCTCGGTGAGCTTCGCCGACTGGTGGGAGCGGAAGTAGACAGCGCCGGCTATGAGTAGGACGGTTGCGGCTGCAATCGCTGGTACGATCAACTTCCATGGGCTTTTCGGCAGCACGATCGCGCTGACTGCGCCGGAAGGTGCCGCCACGGCCTGAGAACTGGCCGACGGCGCTGGGGCGCGGACGGCTATTGCTGACCGGCCCGAGTCTGAAGCAACGGCCACGGAATCGGAGCTGTGGGCGACGGCGTGTCCGCTGCCCGTGTCGCGCTTCAGGCGCTGCAAGTCAGCGCGAATGTCGGCGGCGCTCTGGTAGCGCAGGTTGCGGTCTTTCTCCAGGGCCTTGTTGATGATGTCTTCCAGCTTCGGGGGCAGGTCGGGATTCAGACGGATCGGGGAAACCGGGGAGCGGTCGAGGATGGCCTGGAAGATGAGTGCCGAAGTTTCTCCGCGGAAGGGCAGCGTCCCGGTGGCCATCTCGTAGAGCACCACGCCGAAGGAAAACAGATCGGTCCGCGGGTCGAGTTCCTTGCCCTTGGCTTGTTCCGGGGACATATAAGCGACTGTGCCGAGGGTGGAGCCGGGGCTGGTGAGATGTTCTTCGACGACAACGGACGTGGGTGCTGTGACGTCGGCGATCTGTCCGCTAGACGATGGACTCGCCTTCACCTTGGCGAGACCGAAATCGAGAATCTTTGCGTGCTCGCGCTTGGTGACGAAGAGATTCGCGGGCTTAATGTCGCGATGAACGATGCCTCCGGCGTGCGCCGCGTCGAGGGCGTCGGCAATTTCGATTCCGAGGGAGAGAATCGTTTCCAGTTCCATGGCTCGGCCTGCGATCAGATGCTTGAGCGTGGAGCCGTCGAGGAACTCCATGACGAGGAAGGTGCGACCGCCCTCTTCGCCAATGTCGTAGATCGTGCAGATATTGGGATGATTCAGGGCCGAGGCGGCCTTGGCTTCACGGCGGAAACGCTCGAGCGCCTGATGGTCTTGCGCGAGGTCTTCGGGAAGAAACTTGAGGGCGACGAAGCGGCCGAGGCGCGTGTCCTCGGCCTTGTAAACCACACCCATACCGCCGCCACCGACCTTCTCGACGATCCGGTAGTGGGAAATAGTCTGATCGAGCAAAGGAAGTGGCCCCGCCCTTCGGGTCAAGCCATGCTAAGGCCGAAGAGGGCGGAAGTCAAAACAACTTCAAATCGAGGCCTTCACCACGAAGTACACGAAGGCGCACGAAGGAAACACCCAGTCAGCGCGATCCCGCAATCGAAGGATCTTATGGCGCACACGATCGTTCTACGGGCTTACGATCTGCCAGATCACACCGCAGAACAAATCGCAGCTGGTCACGCCGCCGTTGATGGCGGTGCCGTAGATATCTCCAGTCTTCGTGTCGAGGGTGATAGCGCCGGTTGGATAGCCGCCGTTCACTCTGTAGGTGAACTGGAACAGGGTCTTTTGTGTCCACGTTCCACCCTTCACCGCTGGAGGCGACAGCTTGAATACAGTTCCGTCGCCTGCGGGGTGCTGGTTCTTGCTGCTGGTGGTGCCGTAGAGCTGATTTGTTTTGTGGTTCCAGGTCAGTCCCCCAATCGGATTGGTGCCGAAGTCCGTGCTGAAGGCATAAATGATGCTTTCGTTCCAACCGGTCTTGGTCGGAGCGAGCGTGTACACCACGCCATCGCCGTCGGCATCGCCTCCACCATTGGTTACGCCGTAGATGTCGCCACCGGCGTCGAAGAGCAGATTGCCGTTGGGATAACTTCCGGTTGTGGTAGAAGCGCCGAAAGAATACAGGATCGATTCAACTCCCAACGTGGTGCTGGTGGGCGGGACGAACTTGTACAACGTGCCCTGGTTGTACGCGCCGCCGAGAGACGTGACGCCGTAGAGGTTTCCGGAAGAATCCAACATGACCGGGCCGCTGGGCGTGCTGCCGTCGGCTAGGTCGCCGAAGGTGTACAGAACGCTTTCTGTATAAGAGATGCCGTTCTTGGTCGTGAGCTGGTAGAGTACGCCGCTGTCCCAAGTTCCACCCCGCATCGTGACTCCATAGAGTGTTCCTTTGGTGGTAAGAGCCAGTGCCGCCGTCGCGGGAAGGCGCCCATCCGAGCCTCCCTTGAGGGCGTAGAGCTGTTTCTCAGTCCAAGCGCCCCCTGCCACGGTAGGAGGAATCAGCTTGTAGACCACTCCGCAATTGCAGACGGGATCGCCGCCCAAATAGGTGGTTCCGTAAAAGGCTCCGGCTTGGTCCTTGACGAGATCGGAAATCGGGACGTATCCGCCGGTCCCGTAGGGGACGAAGCTATAGAGCGTGGTCAGTGTCCAGGCGCCGCCGGAGACCGCCGGTGGGGACAATTCCATTACTGTTCCCACTCCATAGGCTCCGCCGCCGCGGGTGGTGCCGTACAGGTTACCCGACCCATCTTCGAGGAGAGCGCCTTGCGGCCAGAAGCTGGTGGTCTCAGAGAAGGTGTAAATCGTGTTCATCGTCTGCGCGTTCGCAATGCAGCTGAGCGCAACAACGGTCAGGATCAGGAGAGCGTTTCCAAGAGCAAGTATCCGAGCAGACATATCTTCTCCTTGGTCGATGCGAGGGGAGATTCTTCGTAGAGCGGCTGACAAACTGCGCCGTCCGCCTCGATGAACCGGGCGCTAAATGGTATTCAGGGAAAAACGTCTTGGCAAGATGAAGAAATCTGCAACATTGGCGGGGGGGCCCCGCAAGCGGCGTCGGCTTTCACGGACCGCGATCGGGTCAAGCTTCGCTCGACGGACAGCCGAAGGCGGCTGTCCCTACACTCTTGTTACCAAAGGGGGTTCCGCCGCTCAGACGTTCCAGCTATAATGATTTAGTGATGTCGACGGTTTGCGATGCTGCAGAAGAATCCAAATTCGAATTTGCCCGAGTGCTGGCTGCACTGCCTGGTGTGTCCGCGGCGCTATCGGGCGAATCTGCCGTCTCGTCTGCGCCCCAGCCTCTTCGGTAGCGACTAACCCTTCATTCCTCCATCCGATTCGCCTTGGACTGCGTGCGTCCGAACCAGGATGTCCGCGCTTCGAGGCTGCCTTTCCCCACAGCAGGCAACTGACTACTGACGGTTGCTAACGGAGGATTTCATGACCACGAAGACAATGACCGCCACGATCGGTCCCAAGATCAAGACCGCCCTGCCCGGGCCCAACGCCAAGCGCGTGCTCGAGGGCGACCAGAAATATATTTCGCCGTCCTACACCCGCTCGTACCCGATGGTGGCCAAGAGCGGCCGCGGCATCGTGGTGACCGATGTCGACGGCAACGAGTTTTTTGACTTTTCCGCCGGCATTGCCGTGACCTCGACCGGCCACTGCCATCCCGAGGTGGTTGCCGCCATTCAAAAGCAGGCGGGCGAACTGATCCATATGTCGGGCACCGATTTCTATTACGAAAACATGGTGACACTCGCGGCGCGGCTGTCGAAGATTGCGCCCATGCCCGGCCCGCACCGCATCTACTACGGCAATTCCGGAGCGGAAGCGATTGAGTGCGCGCTGAAACTGGCGCGCTACCACACCAAGCGGCAGAACGTGATCGCCTTCTTTGGCGCGTTTCACGGGCGGACGATGGGTGCATTGTCGCTGACAGCGTCGAAGCCGCAGCAGCGGCGGCGATTTGCTCCGCTCGTGCCGGGTGTGACGCATGTGCGTTATCCCGACGTGTACCGCGGCTGCGTGGGCGGCACGCAGGATGCCGACAATTTTGCGCTCGGCTGTGCGCGCTTTATTGAAGAGAAGCTGTTCAAGACCACCCTGGCCCCGGAAGAGGTTGCTGCGATCTTCGTCGAACCCGTGCAGGGCGAGGGCGGATACGTCGTGGCGCCGACGATCTTTATGCAGGAACTGCGTCGCATCTGCGACCGTCACGGCATCATGCTGGTCGTCGACGAAGTGCAGAGCGGCATTGGACGCACGGGCAAGTGGTTCGCTGTGGAGCACACTGGCGTGGAGCCAGACATGGTCTGCATGGCGAAGGGTATTGCATCGGGCATGCCACTGGGCGTCACGATGACGCGCGCCGAAATCATGGACTGGGTTCCGGGTTCGCACGCCTCGACCTTCGGCGGTAATCCCGTGGCGATCGCGGCGGCTCTCGCCACGCTCGATGTGATCGAGAAAGAGCATCTGCTCGAGAACTCGGCCAGCGTGGGCAATCACATACTGAAGCGCATGGCCGACTGGCCAAAGAAGCTGAAACTGGTGGGCGATGTGCGCGGCCGCGGACTGATGATCGGCGTCGACATTGTCAAAGACAAGGTCACCAAGGAATACGCCAACACGGAGCGCGACCGCATTGTGGAAATGGCGTTCGAGCACGGCGTGCTGTTCCTGGGCTGCGGGCCGAGCACGGTGCGGATCTGCCCGCCGCTGGTGGTCACGAAGGAAGAAGCCGACGTCGCGGTGGATGTACTCGAAGAGTGTATTGCGACGGTAGGCAAAGGCGCGTAACTGACCGGATAACTGACCAGTAAGACCTCCACCACGGAGGCACAGAGACACGGAGAAAAACGAATCAAGCAATGTTTTTCTCCGTGACTCTGTGTCTCCGTGGTGAATCAGTTTCTGGCGGGAAAGCCTAGCTTCGCGACCAGATCCTGGTAGGCTGGCTCGTGGTTCAGGTTGGTGAAGGCGGGATCGGATTCCAGGTGCACCATGGAATCCTCGTGTTTCTCGTAAGCGATCTTCAGGTATTGCAGCGCTTCCTGTTTGTTCCCCAAGAGCGAGTCCGTCTCGGCCACGGAGTAGGGCGATTGCAGTCCGTTCTCGTAGAATTTCTTCTGCAACGCCAGCGTATTGCGCAGCATGCCCTGGGCGCCTGCTGCTGCGAAGCCCTTCGAGGCAGCGTCGACAAGTTTGAGACTCGAGTTGTCTCGCATCAGAACAGCTTCCGTCTTCCATTCCTGCAAATAACGGGAATAGTCACCGCTGTCGAAGTAGGTGCTCTTGAGATAACGGTGGGGAGAAACGAAATCTGGTTCCGTGGCTTCCAGTTGTTTCAAAAGCGCGGTGCCCTCCTCGCGCCAGCCAGCCGCGCAGAGAAGACGTCCCTTGTCAGCGAGAACTGATTTCGATGCCGGAGTGAGCGTCTGAGCGCGCTTAATCTCTGCCACCGCCTCCTGCTGACGGCCGATGGTTGAGAGGTAAGTGGCATACCAGTGGTGCGCGACGGCGTTGTTAGGATTCAGGTCGAGGGCGCGGCGGAATTCGCGCTGGGCTCCGGCGGCGTCCCAGGTACCGTAGAAAAGGGCGAAAGCCAGCGAGGCATGCGCCTCGGAAGACTGATCGTCGAGTTCCACCGCTTTCCGCGCAGCCGCCAGGGCGCGGGGATAGGCGTCGCTGGCCGGCATCAAGGTGTACTCGCGCAACAGGTTGTAACAATCGGCAAGGCCCACGTAAGCCGGGGAGTAATTGGGATCATGGACGATGGCTTGGGTGAAGTAGTCCAGCGCCTTGTTCAACCCATCGGGGGTGCGCTTTTCCCAATAGAAGCGGCCTTTCAGATAGAACTGCTCCGCCTCGGCGTTGGAGGATTGATGGGCTACATCTGAAGTACGCAGGTCAACTGGGCGGTTCGAAGATCCTGCTCTAGCCGAGCGGTGAGCTGGCCAAAAACTCCAGACAGCCAGAAGAAGGGCAGCGGCGGGAAAAGACAGCGACCACCTCCATCCTCGCGACGATGCCGTAACCGGCTTCGCGGCTGCGGCATCGGGAGCAGCTTTGACCAATACCGGGCCTGGCGGAGGCGGCAGTGGCGCCGGGACGTGGGTGGGCGCGATCCAGCGGTAGCCTCGGCGGTCGACAGTTTCAACGAACACCGGGTTCTCGGCGGAATCCCCTAGGGCGTCTCGGAGGCGGTTGATGGCGCTACTAATGCCGTGATCGAAGTCGACAAACACTCCCTCAGGCCAGAGTGCCTGGCGGAACTGGTTGCGGCTGAGGACTTCATGAGGATGACTCAGCAGGAGCCTAAGCGCGCGAAAGGGAAGATCCTGAATCTTGACCTTGACGCCGCCCTTGCGCAGCTCGCCCGAATACACGTCGGCCTCGAACACTCCAAACCGAATTAACGCGCTCGATCGTCGGGCTGGTTGCATACGCTGCTGGCTCAGCAGGGAGTCTAGCATTGCCGCTTCCACCCAAGAATTGCCGCTTCGTGCCATGCCACCACCACTTTCGTCCGAGTGAGAAATGGTTGCATTGCCCTGGAAGAACTGGACTTAGCGCGTGAAGTAGGTTTGCAGCAGGCGTGAATTGACGTCCGGCCGAACGTCGGCGAGAGTACGCGCGGGAGGCTGCGTTCTGCCGGTCCCAAAGACTGAATTCTGTTGCTGCCTTCTCTGGGGGGAGGATAGCGACCGGGCTCGCGGCTTTGTCCGCGGGCTTGTTTTTTTCTTTGCGGAGACTCGCAGGTTAATGAAGTGGCGCTGAAGTCTGTCCCCATGTTTCGCGTTAGGGGAGCACTTCGCCCGTCCGTCCCCCCCGGCAAGTGACAGCTCCTGCGCCTTCCTTAATTGATGTCTCTCTTATGGAATGGGGACTGTATAGATTTCCAAGCCGCTGCCATTCCCTTTCGCAAGTACTGCCTTACCGCTGTCAGTTCCAATCAGGAGGCAACCGACGCAGGGAGCGGGGAAAAGTTCCCATCGCTTCCTTGTCTTCGACATCGAGAAGAAGCTGAGGTGGCCAAAGTGGCGCCCGTCTAGCGTGCCTCTGAACTGTGCTAGGAGAGTACCGTCGTCCGTAAGCACGACCCTCATTGCCGCCTCGTACGGCGATTCTTGAGGGAGACCAGTGGTGAGCCTGCTTGCAGCAGAGCCGTCGGGCCTAAATGTTACGAAGTCAGCCGAGCCCGGCAGCCAGAACCAAGTAAGGTCAGACGTGTGCCCAAATCCCGCAGCGCCGACAGTCTCGTTCTCCTGTGTGTCAGAAGCGTGGAACGGGAATTCAGATCGCGTGAATAGCTCCTTAAAGATTTTCCCTGAGGGGCGGTAGCCGACGACCATCGGTACCTCCGAGGGCTTTTGATCGCCGTCGCCTGCAGTGAGTGTCCAGACATCCGAGTCCGCATTTACGGTTAGCCGCCAAATGCCATGCGAAGGCGCCAAGGCCAAGGCCAAAAGCAGATTGCCTTGAAAATCGAAATATAGAAGTGAGCCCGCCGGAACGCTGTCATTCCCTTTGCGATACACTGCGGCCACAGCAATGATCCGTCCAGGAAAGGCCGAGACGTCATGGATGGTGGCCCGATTGGCCTCGGGGACCAGACGAAGCGGAGCTAACCCGACGAGAAGCCTTCCTCCCCTGTCGTACACATCGACCTGTGTAGCCGTTCGATCCTCGGAGCTAACCTGCCAGCCAATTATGAGCCCATTTTCAGCTTTAATGGCGCTGTACCGAGATGGAAGCTGTACGGTCTGCGCCTGCGAGAAGCCGGACAGTAGCAGAATAGACAGTGCTAAACCGAGTTGGACGCGCATTGTGTTTCTCCTAGGCGACGGGTGGCCTCGCGTTCCACTTACCTTTAATTGCAATACCCTGTGGTATTGCAGCTGCAGTCCCCACGTCCGCACAGGTTGCAGCATGAGGCTTTTTCGTTGTCTTCGCATGCGTAGTTCGCACAGGCTTGTTCAAAACAGACAATAGAGAACGTCAGGACCGGCTTTTTGAAGGTCGTGCATTCCCCTTTGACGCTATCGCCAGGATAACAGTGAGCCGTGGTGCAACCCGGCGGAGGCGGTGCGGTTGGGCTGCCGTCGAGGGTGTCGTTAAGTTATGACAGGGACATTCTTCGAGCTCACCGGGGCCGTGCACTCTATCGTGGGCGTCACAAACCGACCGGCGCCGAAGTTCTCGAAAAGACCTTGGATTACTGGACCGTTAGGACTTTGGACTATCGCCAGTCTCTTAGAGAAGGCAGGCGAAGCGGCTGATGCCGACACGATCAAGGCCAAAGGGACGGCCAGCGAGAGGAACTTTAGCCGTTGGGGTATCATCGCTCACCTCCAAAGTTTGATCCTTGGGGTGCACCCTACCATAGACACTGATCTTCCAGTATCAGTTATACGTCATTGTTACGAAATCCGAACGGGAAAACCCTTGGACAGACTGGGAAAACACGGGAACCGACGGAAGTCCTGTGCCATTTCCCCGTCTGGGAAGGGCAAGGCCCAATTTTGTGGATTTGTGAGGCGGATCACATCTCGGAAGAGCCTTCCTCGGTAGATTGAAGTTGACCTCCCATGCTTCCGGCCGTTTTCACGCAATCGATCATTCATAGCTTGGACTGGGTTGCGCACCGGACTCTGCAGGCCGACGCGCGGCCTCAGCATCAGCGCACGGGGACGCACGGGGAAGAAGATGCGTTCTTCCACCTGCGGAAGCTGGGTTACGTGATGGTGGCGCGCAATTTTCGTTCGCCGCGTCGCCGAGGGGAAATCGACCTGATCGGCTGGGACGCGGATGTTCTTTGTTTCATTGAAGTTAAGACACGGAGGTCGCGCGACGTGAAGACCGCCGAGGCGGCCGTGGATCGGCACAAACGGCGCGAGGTAGCCCAGGTGGCACGGGAATACCTGAGGCGGTTGCCACCAACGTGCCAGTGGAGATTCGATATTGTAAGCGTATACTATGAAAATCTTGGTTCCCGCCCACAGATCGAAGTGTTTCGCAACGCTTCCTTAACGGCGTAAGATATTAGGTTTGCGCGACCCCGCTGAAAGGATTCAGTAATTGCCTGAGCTAAGAAAAGATCCGATCGTTGGCCGCTGGGTGATCATTTCGACGGACCGGGCCAAGCGCCCCACCGATTTTGTCCGCGAAAATATGAAGATCAAGGGGGGATTCTGTCCCTTCTGTTATGGGAACGAGAGCAAGACCCCTCCCGAGATCCAGGCGTACCGTCCCAACCCGAACGGTGGCCCAGTTCCGCAGAGGGATACTCCGGGATGGACGGTCCGCGTGGTGCCCAACAAGTTTCCGGCCCTGGGAATCGAAGGCACGCTGAATCGCCAAGCCGAGGGCATGTTCGACCGCATGAACGGGATCGGGGCGCACGAAGTCATCATTGAAACGCCCGATCACTCGGCGAGCCTCGCGACGCTGCCGCCGAAGCGGATTGAAGATGTGCTGTGGACCTTCCGCGACCGTATCCTTGATTTGAAGAAAGACCGCCGGTTCAAGTACATCCTGATTTTCAAGAATCACGGGGAGGCCGCCGGCGCGTCGCTGGAGCACGCGCACTCCCAGCTCATTGCGCTGCCTATTCTTCCTATCAACGTGGTGCAGGAACTTGAGGGAGCCAAGCAGTATTTCCTGTACAAAGAGCGCTGCGTGTTCTGCGACATCATCCGGCAGGAGATGGACGGCGGCACGCGCGTGGTGGCGGAGAACGAAAATTTTCTGACGCTCGCGCCGTATGCTCCACGCTTTCCCTTCGAGACCTGGATCTTGCCCAAGCAGCACGAATCGGCGTTTGAGAACTCGTCGTCGCACATGTTCGAGAACCTGGCCCGGGCGATGAAGGATCTGCTTGGCCGGGCTGACCGGGTGCTCGACAATCCGCCTTACAATCTCGTGATCCACACGTCACCCGTGCAGGATCCAACGAACGACCACTACCACTGGCACATTGAGTTCATGCCCAAGTTGACGAAGACGGCCGGATTCGAATGGGGGACTGGCTTCTATATCAATCCGACCCCGCCGGAAGAGGCGGCGAAGTTCCTGCGTGGGGCGAATGTGGAAGAGCCTGCGCCGGTTTCTGTTGGGTAGGTGAAATTCTCGGGTTCAAAAGCATATTCAGGTGACGGGTCCAAGAACGGGTTGAAAAAATGAAGGGCACGGCTGGAGGCCGTGCCCTTCGCAATTGGGCCTTAGAGAGAGTGAAGGGGCGTGAGTATCTCACGGGATCCCTTCATTGCAAGCAGGATAAGCAGGCGCGCACAGTGGTTTGTCACGAGGTTGTAAAAGTTTTGCGAGTAAAGAGTCTCAGTAGTATGCGCCGGTTCATTGACGCCTCTTCCCCTCGACCACTAGGGTGAGCGGTTTTGAGGTTTCCCCATGAAACGCTACGGGTTGTTGCTTCTTCTTGCGGGATGGGCCTTTGCCTCCCCAGCTTCCTCTGCTCCTTCCACTCTGATTGCGAATGTGTCCGGGAGGACGACGATTAATCTCGATGGCGCATGGCGGACCATCGTAGACCCCTTTGACAACGGCAAGTCGAGTTTCTTCCGCAATGAAAAGCCACGTAACAAGGGCGAGCGCGTCGAATATAGCTTTGACGCGTCGCCGGTGATGAATGTTCCCGGAGACTGGAACACCCAGCGCGAGAATCTGATGTTCTATGAAGGCCCCGTTTGGTACCGGCGCGAGTTCAGTTATCACAAGAGGGCGAACACTCGCGTGTTTGTGTACTTCGGCGCCGCCAATTACCAGTCCACCGTTTACCTGAATGGAGAGAAGCTGGGGGAGCACGAAGGTGGATTCACGGCATTCAATTTCGAGGCGACGCCGGTTCTGCGCGAGGGCGACAACTTTCTAATTGTCGAAGTCAGCAACGCCCGCCGCGCCGACGCGGTGCCCGCCTTGAAGTTTGACTGGTGGAGCTATGGCGGGATTACCCGCGATGTGATGCTGGTCGAAGTGCCGACGGCATTCATTCAAGACTATTCCGTTCAACTGGCGAAGGGCTTGCAAAACGAAATTGCGGGATGGGTGCAGTTGAATGGCGCGCAGGCTCCGCAGAAGATCACGGTGGAGATTCCCGAGGCGGGTGTTCACGAGACTGTATCTTCCGACGGGGCTGGACGCGCGAGCTTTGGCTTTGCCGTGAAGGTGGAGTTGTGGTCGCCCTCGCATCCCAAGCTCTACGATGTGGTCGTCAAGAGCGGCGATGACACCGTCCACGATCAGATTGGCTTTCGTACGATTGAGGCGCAGGGAGCCAACATCTTGCTAAATGGCAAGCCGATCTTTCTGCGTGGTATTTCGATGCACGAGGAGGCGCCGTTTCGCGAGGGGCGCGCCTTCAGTCCTGAGGACGCGCAGACTCTGCTGGGATGGGTGAAAGATCTGGGATGCAATTTCGTCCGCTTCGCCCACTATCCGCATAACGAGAATGAGGTTCGCCTGGCCGACCGCATGGGGTTGCTCGTGTGGTCAGAGATTCCGGTGTATTGGGATATCGACTGGTCGAATCCTGCGACGCTCGCGAATGCCGAGGAGCAGCTCCGCGATGAGATCGCGCGCGATCATAACCGCGCAGCGATCATTCTTTGGTCGCTTTCGAATGAAACTCCGGTGAAGCCGGAGAGGCTTGCCTTCCTGAAGGCGCTTGCACACGAAGCGCGCGAACTTGATTCCACGCGGCTGATTACTTCGGCCATGAACCACGTCGACGACACGAGTGCCGACGTGCGCACCATCAGCGATCCGCTGGGAGAGGTGCTGGATGTTCTCAGCATAAACGAATACCTAGGCTGGTACTGGGGGCGTGTGGAAGACGCCGACAAGATGCAGTGGAAGTCAACGTGGAACAAGCCGCTGATCGTCAGTGAATTTGGCGGCGGCGCGCCGTACGGGCAACACGGCGATGCGGATGAAATCTGGACCGAGGAGTATCAGCAGAATCTGTACCAGCACCAGTTGGGCATGATCGAGCGCATGCCGAATCTAGCGGGGCTGAGCCCGTGGGTGCTGATGGACTTCCGTTCTCCGGCGCGCATGCTTCCCGGCGTGCAGGATTATCACAATCGCAAGGGACTGATCTCGAATCGTGGGCAGCGTAAGCTAGCGTTTTACACGCTGCAGAAGTTCTACAAGAAGCTGGCGGACGCGGGAAAGTAGCTCGCTCTGAGTGCGAGGTCAAGATGGCCTCGCGACAGCGGGCGAGACGCCGGCGCCACCAAAATGCGAGTTCAGCCCTGCGTGCGATCCTGGACTTCTTCGTTCCAGGCCATCTGGATCGCTTCCAGCTTGCCTTCGTTGGAGGCTTTGGGGTCGCCGGCGAAGTCCGGCAACGCGGTGACGTAGCGGTGCAAATCGGTGAAGCGCACGGTGAGCGGATCGAGTGTGGGATGTGTCTCGGAAAGCAGAATGCCGATGTCTTCGGCATCGTCCCAGGTTAGTTGCTTTGCCATCCTCAGTGCTCCTCGAGTTTTCAGGTTTCAGAGTTTCAAGGTTTCAGAGTCTCAAAGTACACTGCCAACCCTGGGCGCCTTAACTTTGAAACCTTGCAACCTTGAAACTATGAAACCTTGCTTCTAGTGTTCTTCCGATACGTAATTACGATTCCACGCGGGAATCTCGACGACCACCTTGCCGGGCTTGGTAATCTGCGCCTGACAGCCGAGACGCGAGTTTAACTGGAGGTCGGCGGCCATGTCCAACCGGTCGGCCTCGTCGTCGTCCATGGGCGAGAGATTCTCGGCGCCTTCCTTCACCCAGATGTGACAGGTGGTGCAGGCGCAATTGCCGCCGCAGGCGTGGTCGAGCGTGACGCCGAAATTCAGGGCCACGTCGAGCAGCGACTGCTCTTTGCCGTGATCTTCGTAGGGCAACTTGCCGTTTTCGAACTGGACCGTCTTGCCTTCGGGCAGGAACGTTACCTGCACGGTGTTTTCGCCGGGCGCTTCTTCGGTCAACGTGCCAGCTCCTTGTGTCTTCTCTTCAGCCATTTTCAACCTCAATCTGCTGTCATCCTGAGCGAAGCGGAGGATCTATGTAGTCCTAGCCAGTTACATAGATCCTTCGCGGCAAAAAACGCCGCTCAGGATGACAACAAAAACAGTCATTCAAATTCTGCTTTTGCCATGGGATGCGGGGCGGTCGGGCCTTCGCCCAGGTCCGTCTCGTCCATGTTCTTGCCTTTCAGCGCCGATGATACGGCGGTGTCCATCATCAGTTCAGCCAAACGCATCGTGCCTTGATTCAGCGCGTCGATGGCTTTGCGGATCGCCTGATAGTCTTCTTCGGCGTTCACCACGACCAGCGCTTTCTCCATCTTGGCAATCTGTTTCTTTTCGTCGGTGGTGAGTTGTCCCCAGGCCGCACTCTTCTTTCCTTTTTCGAGGGCCGCAAGGATCGTTGACGTTTCGGCTCGGGCTTCGATCAGCTGACGCTGCCGGAAATCTTCTTCGGCATTGTCGAACGAGTCGAGGATCATGCCCTCGACCTGCTCGTCGGTCAGGCCGTAGCTGGGCTGCACCTGAATCTCTGCTTCTTTGCCGCTGCGTTGCTCGCGCGCGGAAACGTGCAGAATGCCGTTGGCGTCGATCAGGAACTTGACCTCGACGCGCGGGATGCCGGCCGCCATGGGCGGAATGCCTTTCAGATCGAAGCGCGCCAAAGAGCGGCAGTCCTTCGCCAGTTCGCGCTCGCCTTGCAGCACGTGGATCGCGACGTTGGTCTGGCCGTCGATCTGCGTGGTATAGAACTGCGTGGCCGATGCCGGGATGGTCGAGTTGCGCAGGATGATCTTGTCGGTGACTCCGCCGGCAACTTCGATGCCGAGCGACAGAGGAGTCACATCGAGCAGCAGCATGTTCTCGGTGGCTTCGGACCCGCCGCCGAGGATGTTGGCCTGCACGGCCGCGCCCAGCGCCACGACTTCGTCCGGGATTCAAGTCAGTGTGCGGCTCGCGGCGGAACAGATCCTTTCACCAGCGCGCGAACTTTTGGGATGCGCGTCGATCCGCCGACGAGGACGACCTCGTCGATCTGTTCCGGCTTGAGGCCCGCATCTTTCATGGCCTGCTTGCAGGGGCCGACAGTGCGATCGATGACGGGCTGAATCAGTTGCTCGTACTGCTCGCGGGTAATCTCGCGGCGGTAGCGCTTGCCGCCGGGCAGTTCGATGTCGAGCTTGATCGAAGGCTGAGAAGAGAGCGCAATCTTGGCTTCGATGACCGCCTTGCGGATCGCCTGCACAGCTTCGGCATTGCGGCGAAGGTCGAGGCCCAGGTCGCCGCGAACGTCGTCGAGCGCGATGGTGATGAGCAGGTTGTCGATGTCGTCGCCGCCGAGATGCGTGTCGCCATTGGTCGCGATGACCTCGAAGATCCCATCGTGCAAGCTTGAGGATAGAGATGTCGAAAGTGCCGCCGCCCAGGTCGTAAACCGCGACGATGCCGTTCTGCTTCTTGTCGAGGCCGTAGGCCAGCGACGCGGCGGTCGGTTCGTTGACGAGGCGCAGAACTTCGAGGCCGGCGATGCGTCCAGCGTCTTTCGTAGCCTGCCGTTGCGCGTCGTTGAAATAAGCGGGGACGGTGATGACTGCCTTCGTGACCGGGCCCCCGAAGAAGCGTTCCGCGCTGCGCTTGAGCTGGCGAAGAATCAGAGCCGAAATTTCAGGTGGAGTAAACGTCTTGTCGCCCAGCGTAATGCGAAGGACTTCTCCGGCCTGCATATCGTCGGCGAGGCGGAAGGGGAAGAGTTTCAACTCTTCCTGAATGTCTTCTACGCCGCGTCCCATCAGGCGTTTGATGGAATAGACGGCGCGTTCCGGGTTTTCAATCAGGGAATTGCGGGCGGCATTGCCGATGACGGGCTGGTTGTTCGCATCGAGCGCGACCACCGATGGAAGCAGGTTCAAGCCGTCATCTCCCGGAATCACGACAGGGGTCTCCCCTTGCATGAATGCCACCAGAGAGTTGGTGGTGCCCAGGTCAATGCCGACGATGCGATCCGATGCCATCTTTCCGTTTGCTACTCCTCCAGCGCTGCATTTACATCTCTAACGAGATTGCGGATGTAGTTGCGGCGGTTCAGCACATCTACCATCTTGTTCGTTACTTGCGCCCGCTCTTCGGAGGCGGCGTGGCCGCGATCGACCAGGTCGTCCCAACTTTTCCAATGGGCTTGAAGTTCCTGCAGGAGCGCTTCGTGCTTGGCTTCGAGTGACAGCTTCTGCTTGCTAATCTCCGCAACCAAGGCGGGATCTTCGTCGCCCACCTTCTTGTTCATACGCAGTTCTTCGAGTTGCATATTCAGCTCGAAGACTTCTTCGAGCAAATCCGGCGGAACGATCTGCTTTTTGATCTCTCCGGTGGCGCGGGCCTGCTCGGTCGCGCTCTTGGACTGCTCTTCCAACACCACGCCTTCAAGGTGTAACAGGTATTCCGTGCGCTTGATCGGGTCACGCAAAGTTCGGTATGCGTCGTTGAGCAGGGAACTCTGCTCCAGGCTCCACTCTTGTTCCTGGCTGCCGGCGCGCGCGTTCAAGTCCGGATGCAATCTCCGGCTCAGTTCGTAGAAACTTTTCTCAAGGCCCGGTATTGCAACGTTAAGCTTCGGTGGCAGACCGAAGAACGTGAAATAGTCGACCGGGACCGGAGGCTGCACCTTGCCGCAGGATTCGCAGAAGTGGGCGGCGCGCATGGATCCGCACGACCAGCAGGAGTGAGTGTCCTCCGGCAGGGGCTTGGCGCCGATCGTAGTCAGTGCGGACTTGGTCATTCCGTTTCCTCAACAGCATTCGCGGCAAACATGGCAGTGATCGACCTGGCAGATGGTCCCGGGTGCTGGCCGCGCGGGCGTGGGCGCCCGCGCCACATAATCATCACGATCAGGCGGAGAACGAAGTCCCACAGCCGCATGACTTCGATGCCTGGGGATTCACAAATACGAAGCCCTGTTGCATCAGCGTTTCCTGATAGTCCAGGGTCATGCCGTTCAGGTAGATGAACGACTTTGGGTCGACGAAGACCCGGATGTCGCTGAACTGGAAGATGCGGTCCCGCTCGCGCGGCTGCGTGTCGAACCGGACGTTGTAACTCAGGCCCGAACATCCACCGCCCTGCACCCCGAGGCGCAGGCCGCCCTGCTCGGCGGAGATGCCTTCCTTGGCCATGGCGCTGCGCACTTTGGCCAGAGCTTTCTCGGTGACGAGAATGCCTTTGGCCGGTGCGGCGGGCTTGGTCTTTTCTTCGGTCGCAGTCGTCATAAGTCAGCCATGAGCTATGAGCTTCGAGTTGCGAGCAAAACAGCCGTAGCTCGTTGCTCGTCGCTCGCAACTATTTCGCTTCGGCGGCGACGGGGCTGGTCTGCTCCTGCTTCTTCTTCCAGTCGCCGATCGCGGCGCGGATCGCGTCTTCTGCCAGCACCGAACAATGGATCTTCACCGGAGGAAGCGAAAGCTCCTTCACGATGTCCATGTTCTTGATGGCGAGAGCTTCGTCCACCGTCTTGCCCTTCACCCACTCGGTGGCAAGCGAGGACGAGGCGATGGCCGAGCCGCAGCCGAAGGTCTTGAACTTGGCGTCTTCAATGACGTTGGTTTCGCGGTTGACCTTGATCTGCAGCTTCATGACGTCGCCGCACTCGGGCGCGCCGACCAGGCCGGTGCCCACGTCGGCGCTCTGCTTGTCCATGGAGCCGACGTTGCGGGGGTTGTTGTAGTGATCGATCACTTTGTCGCTGTATGACATTTCATTCTCCTGAACTATGGTTCCTCAGGGGCTAAAGCCCCATTAAACTCATGCTCTTTCGGCACGGCTGAAGCCGTGCCCTTCCACAATTAGTGCACTAGTGCGACGCTTCTCCTGCCCACTTCACGTCTTTCAAGTTGATGCCTTCTTTCGCCATTTCGTAGAGCGGAGAGAGTTCGCGCAGACGCTCGACGGTTTCGATGACGCGGTCCGCCACATAATCGACTTCGGCTTCGGTGTTGAAGCGGCCGATGCCGAAGCGAATCGAGCTGTGCGCCAGGTCGTCGCCCGTGCCGAGAGCCTTCAATACATACGATGGCTCCAGCGTTGCCGAGGTGCAGGCCGAACCGCTCGAAACCGCGATGTCGTTGATGCCCATCAGCAGCGACTCGCCTTCGACGTACGCGAAGCTGATATTCAAGTTGCCCGGCAGACGATGTTCCATCGAACCGTTGATGTAAGCCTCATCCAGACGGTTCATGATGCGGTCACGCAGGCGATTGCGCAGGCCCGCGAGACGGCAGGATTCTTGCGCCATTTCTTCCTGCGCGATGGCGCAGGCCTTGCCCAGGCCGACGATTCCCGGGAACGTTCAATGTGCCGGAGCGCATGCCGCGCTCGTGGCCGCCGCCATCGATGCTGGCGGAAATCTGCACGCGAGGATTCTTGCGCCGCACGTACAGTGCACCGACGCCCTTCGGTCCATACATCTTGTGGCCGGAGATCGACATCACGTCGATGTTCTGCTTGATCACATCGACTGGAACTTTGCCGATGGCCTGCGTGGCATCGGTATGGAAGATCACACCGCGTTCGTGACAGAGCTTGCCGATTTCGGCAACCGGCTGTAACACGCCGATCTCGTTATTGGCATACATGATCGACACCAGGATCGTCTTGTCGTCCATGGCGCGCTTCAGGTCGTCGAGATCGATCAGGCCGTCCTTCTGCACCGGCAGATAGGTGACACGGTAGCCATACTTCTCCAGGCGCTTGCAGGTGTCGAGCACCGCCTTGTGCTCGGTGACCGCGGTGATGATGTGGTTGCCCTTCTCGCGGTACATCTCGGCGACGCCTTTGATGGCGAGGTTGTCGCTCTCAGTGGCACCCGATGTGAAGATAACTTCTTTCGTAGTCGCGCCGATCAGCTTGGCGATGCGCTCGCGCGCCGTCTCCACGCCCTCTTCAGCAGCCCAGCCGAACGAGTGATTGCGGCTGGCGGAGTTGCCGAATTTCTCTATGAAGTAGGGCAGCATCTCTTCCAACACCCGCGGATCCATCTGGGTGGTGGCGTGGTTATCCATGTAGATGGGCAACTTCACGCCCTTCGCGTCAGGGTGGTGTGCTTGCGTGAGTGCCTGGGGGATTTTGACGTCCGTGCTCATTGATTGCTCTCCTGCTTCGTTAATCTCTTGGATGAATCTGTTGTCGTCTAAGCTTCAGCCGATCGTCACTAACTCGGCCGCTTTGGGAGCCGGAACATCGGTTTCTCCCGGTTCTTCCCGCATGTGCGAAATCTTGATCCGCTTCAATACCGCCTCGATGCTCTCATTCACCTTGCGCAGCGGCTCGCGAATGTTGCAGCGGTCGCTCTGGTCGCACTCGCCGCGAACGGTGAAGCACGACGTGATGAACAGCGGGCCGTCGATCGCCTGAATCACCTCGAAGGCGGATATCGTGTGCGCCGCCCGTCCCAGCGTGTAACCGCCGTTGGTGCCGTGCTGCGACTGCAACAGGCCGGCCTTAGCCAGACGCTGCAGAATCTTCGCCAGCGCCTCGGGCGGAATGCCATAAGCATCGGCCACATCTTTAGCACTGCGCGAACCCTCGCTGGAGTGCTCGGCAAGATGTTTCATCGCCATCAGCGCATAGTCGGCCTTCTTGGTCAGCTTGAGCACTGGTGATCCTCTGTAAAATCCGACCAATAGGGTCGGAGTTAATTCCGACCTTTTCCGTCGCAATTCATTTTACGTCACTTCCCTTGATTGGAGCAAGCCCGCACAGGCAGTAGTCGGAAAACGATCCTTAACGGTAAGTATCCAGAACTGAACGGCTTATGATTGGGCGATGATTTTAGTCGGAATTTGCATCCAAGGGATGAATCTGAGGTCTCCTAGACAGTGCAGCAGAGGGTGCTCACAGTTGTCGCTGTTGTTACGAATTCACGACAACGTAGCGCCTGAGGACTTGACAACCCGCCAAGCCGGTCTAAAATACCGGAAATTCTAGCGAAAACTCCCCCTGATCTAGTTTCGCTCGAAACGGATTTATGACCTCAAAGTCGACCCCTTCTGCCCAAAGCCATGATATGAAGCAGCCTTGCAAGCACCCACGCGTGCAGATCGTCAGCCGGGACGAAGAGTCTGAATTCGTCGAGTGTAAGGAATGCGGCGAGATTTTCGAGTCAAGCGAATTCAAAGACATGAATATCGAGGAGCGCACCCAGGAAAGCGAACTCTGACGCCTCTTGCGGGGGCGATGTGACCGTGGTAATCGCGCTGGACGGTTTCGCCTTGTTCCGCCCAAAATGGCCCTGCTACTGTCGGACCCGGAGGCGTGTATATCCCGGCTCCGCTTATTATGTCCAGGGTAGCTCTGGTCGTCGACGACTCCATGCTGATTCGCTACACCGTCTGCCGCTTTTTAGAGCAGCGCGGGTTCGCGGTCGAGTCGGCGACTAATGGCGCGGAAGCCTTCGACGTTCTCTCTCGCGTGCGCCCGGATCTAATCGTCACCGATCTGCAGATGCCGAAGATGTCCGGCGGCGAACTGATTACGGCGCTGAAGAGCAACGCGGAGACGGCTGGGATTCCCATCATTATTGTCGCGAGCCGAGCCAGTGGCTTTGAAAAATCCGAGAAGCGCGCGAATTTTGCCATCTACAAAGACATCGATATCGACGCGCAGCTCGCCAAGGCGCTGGATGCGTTGTTGGGCAAGGCGAGCCGGGCAACGGCGGCAGGGAAGTAGCCTCTGCGGCGGACCGCCTACGTTAAAAGCAATCCAGCTTCCGCAGAAAAGTCCATCGCAGCAAAATCCTTCAACAGGAATTTAGGATAAGCCGCGGCAGCGATCATCGCCGCGTTATCGGTCGATAGCGGTCGCGAGGGGAAGTATACGGGCAAGCCTTGCTTTGCTCCTTCGCGCTCAAAGGTCTGCCGCAGTTCCTGGTTGGCGGCAACACCTCCGGTGACGAATAGGGTTGCTACATCGTACGCTCGGGCTGCGGTCAGAGTCTTTCCGACCAGGTCTTCGACGATAGCTCGCTGGAAGGATGCGATGAGGTCGAGTGTGAGCTTGTCGCAGTTGGCGAGATAATCCTCCAGCTTCGGCTTCGCAATGTTCAACAGAGCTTTGCGCCGCGCCTCCACGGTCGCACGCATGTCGTGCGCTTCAACGTAGCGCAGGATTGCGGTCTTGATGCCGCTGTAAGAAAAATCAAAGCGCGGACGGTCGTCGTCTTCCGCGACCACCCGGCCGTCGTTTCGCCCGCGGCGGTCGCGATGCTTAATTTGAGCCGGAGGAAATTTTACGGCTTTAGGATCGCCGTGCGGCGCGAGACGATCAACGGCGGGGCCGCCGGGATATCCCAGGCCTAAAAGTTTGGCGACTTTGTCGAAAGCTTCTCCAGCGGCGTCGTCCCGCGTGTGACCGATGTTTTCGTAGGCCCAGGAACTGTCTTTTTGCGCGGCGAGGTAGAGGTGCGTGTGTCCGCCCGAGACCACCAACGCCAGCACCGGGAATTGCAGATCGTGGTTGCCCTTCTGCCGCTCCTCGAGCAGCACGGAGTGAATGTGGCCTTCGAGATGGTTGACGGCAATCAACGGCTTGTCGAGGGCGAAAGCCAGCGCCTTGGCATAGCTGATGCCGACCAGTAATGCTCCCGCGAGGCCTGGGCCCTGTGTCACTGCGATGGCGTCGACTGATTCGTAGGTGTGCTTGGCCTCGGCCAGCGCCTGGCGGACGACGGGAACGATGGCCCGCAGATGTTCGCGCGACGCCAGTTCCGGCACGACGCCGCCATACGGCTGATGGGTCGCGATCTGCGACGCGACCACGTTCGAGATGAGCTCTTCGCCCGAGCGCACCACCGCTGCCGCAGTCTCGTCGCAGGAACTCTCGATGCCGAGGATGTAGGCGTCGGGCATATTCCTATATTATTCGAAGTTCTATGGCGGACTTGCTGCAACACGTGCGGGAGTCGGGCTTCGCGTTCCCCGATCGGCTGATCCACCTGTTCGTGGGCGGCTCCGAACTGCACGGCGCCAAGGTTCACGGGACGGACGATCTCGACATTTATGGCATCTACATCGAGCCGCCCGAGCTGGTTCTTGGATTGGAGTCCATGCCGCATTTCGTATGGTCGACGGCCGGGAACGACGTTCGCAACGGCCCGCATGACGTGGACGTCACGCTGTACTCGTTGAAGAAATGGGCGGGGCTGGCGTGCAAGGGGAATCCGACGGCGTTGCATTTCCTGTTTGCCGAAGGCGTTCTTCGCAACGCGATCTGGAAGGACGTCGCGCGCAGCCGGAGCGTTTTTCTCTCACGAACCTTCGTGAAGCCGTTCCTGGGATTCGCCGACGATCAACTGAAGCGGATGACCGGAAGGAAGGGGCGCGGCAAGAAGGGGCAGCGGCCCGAGATCGAAAAGAAATACGGTTACGACGTGAAGGCAGCCATGCACACGCTGCGGCTGCTGTATGAGTGCAAGGAGCTTCTGTCCGAAGGCACGATCACCCTGCCTCGTCCCGAGCGGGATTTTCTGATCCGCGTGCGGACGGGCAAATACTCGATGGACAGAGTCGTCGCCATGGCGCAAAAGCTCTTTGCGGAGTGCGAGGCCGCGGCCAAGTCGTCGCCACTGCCGGAGCGAGTGGATCGGGCTGCCATCTCCCTACTCCTAACGGATTCGTATCGCAAAACGTGGGACACCGCTTAGTGCTGGCGCCCCACGCCTCCTGCTAGCTAGGCTTCTATTCGAGCGCGATTTCGTCGATCTGGAAGTCGAACTTGCCGGCCGCGGGGCCCCCTACAAACAGAATCGCGGAAATGTCATGCCCGTCGGTTCCGTTGAACGCAGAGAAGGGAATGTTCGACTTCTTCCATTCAGGGCCGGCAGTAAACGTCTGCTGCGCCGGGATGCGTCCGCCGCTCGTGGTGAAGACGAGCACGCGGTAGGTCTGGCCGTCGCCCTTGGCAAAGAACGAGATGCTTTTCTTCGCCGACAGATCCACTGGAACAAATGGTTGCGACCCCGGCGCCCACATTACGCCGGCCCACGCGTAAGGCAGGCCGCCGTCGATCAGGCCAGAAATATCCAAAGCGTGCTTATCGCCGTTGGCGCCGCCGTCGACGACTTTCATGTCTCCCGTGGATTTGCCTCCGGCGATGCTGTCGGTCGACAGCATCCATTCCGTGCCGAACTTGGCGTTGGGGGAGCCGTCGTCGAAGTCGCTGATCAACCCTACAGCCGGGTTCGAGGGCGGCGCGGGCTTGGGTGCGTTCGCCGCATCCAGTTTTGTCTTCTCGATCGACGCGCGATAGCTCGCCCGGTCATCCTCCACTCCCAGCTTCCACACAGAAACGATGTCGCGGGTTGCGGTGATGTCTTGCGTGGGATCGCCCTTCACCAGCAGCAGATCGGCGCGCTTTCCGACAGCAATCGAGCCGCGGTCATCGAGATGAAACGTTGCCGCCGGAACCGAGGTGGCCGACGCCAGCGCTTCGGAAGGCGTAAGGCCCGAACGCACCAGCAATTCCAACTCGCGGTGGATGCTTACGCCGTGCGAAGTGCCGGGATTGGGTGCGTCCGTTCCGGCCAGGACCGGAACGTGGACAGCTTTGAGTTGGGCGACCGTCTGCTCGGCATACTTCTCACTCAGCGATGTGGTGAACTTCGGAAAAGATCGCTTCAGGTTGCCGACGTCGTCGGTGGTAAGGTACGGCGCAAGTCGCGAATCGGTAGTGAGCGACTCGCCGCTCGCTGTCCCGCTTACGCTTTCCAGCACGTCCAGCGTTGGAACCACGAAGGCGTGATGCTCTGCGACGAACTTGGCGAAATCCGGCGACGGAGCGCTGTCCGCGAACAAATGCGCCAGCCCATCGGCTCCGGCTTCGATCGCGTTGCGGGCGTCCCGCTGCGTGCCGATGTGGACCACGGCCAACTTGCCTCGTTTGTGGGCTGCGTCGATCAGGGCTTTCAACATCTCCTGATTGAGAGTCGGACGATGGCCCCCGTAGGCGCTGGCGTCGTCGATCACGATCTTGATGTAATCGGATCCTTCGGCGATGCGTGCGTCGACCCAAGCTTGCGCTTCGGAAGGTGACGAGAGCGTAGGGATCTCGATACCGTACTCGGTTCCGTGGCCGCCGGGCGCCGTCGCCAGCGTCCCGGCGGAGCGCAGGTCTGCCAGATCGAGATCCTTGCCCTCGGCTTGCCCCTTCTTCGTTTGCTGCATGTATCTCACGTCGGTGAACATGTCGAGTTCGGTGGTGACGCCGAAGATCTCGGCCTCCTTCAAAGCGGTGCCCCAGGCGTGAGTGTGCGAATCGATCAGGCCGGGGAGGAGCGTGTCGCCTGCGGCATCGATCGTCTTCGCGCTCGACGGGACCTTCAGGTTCTTCCCCACGGCCTTAATCTTGCCGCCTTCGACCCAGACGTCGGTTTGCTCAAAAACTTTGTGGCCATCGAACACGCGCGCGCCGCGGATTACGAAACCGCCGCTATGGTCCTGATCGGCAAGGATGATTGCCGGTGTGGACAGCAGCAGATAGAACGCCATCCAGCCAAAGACTCTGAGGGTTGAGGCAAATCGCTTGGATTTCATCGTCATCTCCATGAATGCAGAACTCGATCTCGCTCGTGTGCTGATTGGTAGATCCCATGTTGGGTAAGCGTGCCAATGATCCCGTATCGCGATTGCAACTGCCAGTACAAACCGTCACGTGTCCGACGTGACAAGTGTCATATGTAAAGCATGCTTTACATTCTTAAATGTAAAGCACGCTTTACATTTCTGTCAAGGGATTTCTTGGCGGCGATGAGCGGTATTATGGAATACGCCCGCCCATGTTGAAGGACTTCGCCGCCTCGATCGTGCAAACCCTGCGCCAGCGGGGCTTCCAGGCCTATCTGGTGGGCGGCTGCGTGCGCGACCTTCTCCTCCAGCACGAACCGAAAGATTATGATGTCGCCACGAATGCGACGCCGCAGCAGGTGATGACCATTTTTCCGGAGACGTATGCCGTGGGAGCGCAGTTCGGAGTGGTGCTGGTGCCGGCACCGGATGGTGATGTGGCAGGGGACGTTGCGGCGGAGCCGACGTCGAAATCGCATGCCGTGGAAGTGGCCACATTCCGCAGTGATATTGGATATTCCGATGGGCGCCATCCGGATGAAGTGCGCTTCAGCCGCGATCCCCAGGAAGATGTGGCGCGCCGCGACTTCACCATCAACGGGATGCTGCTCGATCCTGTGAGCGGAGAGGTGCTCGATTTTGTGGGCGGCCGCGCCGACCTTCAGGCGGGAATCATCCGCGCCATTGGTGATCCCGGACAGCGTTTCAGCGAAGACAAATTGCGCATGCTGCGGGCTGTGCGCTTCGCCGCGCGATTCGAATACACGATTGAGCCAGCCACGTTCGCGGCGATGCAGAAACTGGCGGCGCAGATCGAGGTCGTATCGCGCGAGCGCGTGCGCGACGAACTGACCCGCATGTTGACGGAAGACCACGCCCGGCGTGCGTTTCTGCTGTTGGATGCGAGCGGGTTGCTGAAGCATGTTCTCCCGGACATCTCGGCAATGAAGGGCGTGGAGCAGCCCCCGGAATTCCATCCTGAGGGCGACGTGTTTGTGCACACGCTGCTGCTATTGGACAATTTGCCGAGTCCTTGTCCGCTGACGCTGGCGTGGGGAGCCCTGTTGCACGATGTTGGCAAGCCAGCGACGTTCCGCGTAGCGCCCGACCGCATTCGCTTCGATGGGCACGTTGAGGTGGGCGTGAAGATGGCGGAGAAAATCTGCCGGGACCTGCGCTTCTCCAATGACGAAACGGAGCAGATTCTGGCGCTCGTCGACAACCACATGCGCTTTGGCCACGCCACGCGCATGAAGGAATCGACCCTGAAGCGATTTCTGCGCATGCCCGCGTTCGATGAACATCTCGCCCTGCACCGTGCGGATTGCCTAGCCAGCCATCGCAATCTGGCGACGTATGAATTTATTGAGCAGAAGCGGGCCGAGATTTCGGTCGAGAAGATGCGTCCCGTGCCGCTGGTGACCGGCGATGACCTGATCGCTGCGGGGTACTTGCCGGGGCCGAGATTCCGCGAGATCCTCACTGCCGTGGAAGATGCGCAGCTCGAAGGCCGGTTACCCTCGCGGGAAGCGGCCCTCGAATTCGTGCGACGCGAATTCCCGGCTTAAACGGATGGCGATGCGGCAGGCCGAGGGGACGGCAATGCTAAAATCGTTATCTCTCGACAAAGTCGACGCACCTAGTCAGGCGAGGACTGCACTTTGGAACAAGCTGGTTCAGGGCTGGAAAAAATCGTCGCGCAGTCTTTACGTCTGGCGCCGCGGGCTGAAGCGCCTCTGATGGCATGGCCCGTCGTCTGCGGATCGGCCGTGGCGGAGCGGACGCGGGCTCTGAATTTCGAGGACGGGGTGCTGCGCGTCGAAGTCGCTGGTCAGGGATGGAAAGCGGAACTGCAGGCTCTCGCGCCGCGCTATCTGGCGATGATCAACCGGTACACGACCGAGGCGGTTCGCCGAATCGAGTTTGTGGTCGCGCCCGCGGAGGAGCGCGGACAAAAGCCAGCGTTGAATTCCGGCTGCTTACTCCCATGAAAGTCACCGACAAAGACGTTGCTTACGTCGCCGACCTGGCCAATCTGGAGCTCACCGAGGAAGAGCGCGCGGGAATGCTGCGCGATCTGAACTCTATTCTCGAATATGTCGATCGTCTCAACGAGCTTGATACCTCGGATGTGCCGCCCATGGCGCAGGTGTCCGATCGCTACGGAGTGGATGAGGAGAAGCAGGGTAGCGCGCGTTTCGCATATGCGAGCCGCGAAGATATCCTCGAAGGACTGCGCAAGTCATTGACGCACGAAGAGGCGCTCGCGAATGCGCCCGATGCCGACGATGATTTCTTCCGGGTTCCGAAAGTAATAGAACGGTAGCTCAGATTTTTCCGACCACCGACCAGATGGACTTAACATCCCTGACGATCGACGCCGCCCGCAACTCGGTGCAAGAGCGCAAGACCACAGCGCTCGCGCTGGCGGAAGCGCACTACGCCCGCATCAAGCAGGAAGACGGCCAGATCGGAGCGTTCCTGACGCTCTCGAAAGAGCGCGCTCTCGAGCAAGCCGATCGCATCGACCGCATGGCGGCGGAAGGAAAGACTCTGCCGCCCTTGGGTGGCGTGCCGGTAGGCATCAAGGACGTGATGAGTACGCGCGGCCTACGCACGACAGCCGGCTCGAAGATTCTGGAGAAGTACATCCCTCCGTATGACTGCACCGCTGTGGCGCGCATGGAAGCCGCAGGCGCGGTAGTGCTGGGCAAGATGAATTGCGACGAGTTTGCCATGGGCTCATCGAATGAAAATTCCGCCTACCAGCCAGTGCGCAATCCGCGCGATCTGAGCCGCGTGCCCGGAGGCTCCTCTGGCGGTTCAGCCGCTGCGGTAGCAGCCGACATGGCGGTGGTTACTCTCGGCTCCGACACAGGCGGTTCGATCCGCCAACCCGCATCGTTCTGCGGCGTCGTCGGATTGATGCCGACCTACGGACGCGTCTCGCGTTACGGGTTGATCGCGTTCGCCTCGTCGCTCGATCACATTGGACCGCTGGCGAAAACCGTAAAAGACACGGCGATTGTGCTGCGCACGATTGCGGGGCGCGATCCCATGGATTCCACCTCGGCCGACGTTCCGGTGCCCGACTTCGTTGCCGAACTCGATAAGCCCGTTCGCGGAATGAAACTTGGTGTCGCGAAAGAATATTTCGGAGAAGGCCTGGACGACGAAGTGCGGCAGGCCGTGGAAGCGGCGATCGACAAACTCAAGAGCTTGGGCTGCGAGATTGTACCGGTTTCACTGCCGCATACGCCGTACGCGATTCCAACGTATTACCTGATCGCAACGGCGGAAGCCTCGTCGAATCTGGCGCGGTATGACGGCGTGCGCTACAGCCATCGCGCGCGCGGAGTGAAGACTTTGTCAGAGATGTACCGCCGCAGCCGCGACGAAGGCTTCGGAGCCGAGGTAAAACGGCGCATCATGCTCGGCACGTATGCGCTGAGCGCGGGCTACTACGATGCGTACTACCTGAAGGCGCAGAAGGTACGGACGCTGCTGACGCGCGATTTCGACGAAGCCTTCCGCAAAGTGGATGCGATTGTGACCCCGACCAGTCCGACGGCGGCCTTTCGGCTGGGCGAGAGGTCGAATGATCCGCTAGCGATGTACCTGGCCGACATCTACACCGTGACGGCAGATCTGGCGGGCATTCCGGGAATCTCGGTGCCGTGTGGGGAGACGAGAGAGAAGTTGCCTATCGGGCTGCAGATTCTGGGCAAGCATTTTGACGAGGCGGCGATTCTGCGCGTGGCGCATCATTACGAGCAGTCATTCCGGTAACCGCTCGTAGTAGCAGTCTCCGGCACAGCTCCGGCAGAGAACTTTTCCGTCGAGGCGAACTTCTCTGCGGAAGCTAATGCCTTCCCTGCATGCGTCACAGGTCACGCGCTCACCTTTGTATCCCGGAAATTCTTCAGGCGGCAATTCCACCTTTACCCACTGGGTGGTGAAGAGATCGTCGTCGGAGATCTCGCGATAGGCTAGCATCTGCTGCTGGTTCTTGTCCGCAATCTCCGGATGCATCTGGCGGGCCAGAGCCTTTGACGATTCTTTCGCCGCGATGCGGACTGCCCTGCCGTTGCTGACATCCACGAACGTGGCCGCGACCTTGCCCCAGTCACGGAATTTCAAGGCCCGCTTCCCCAGACGGCAACCGGTGACCACGCCGACCGCGTCTGTGGCGCAGCGGTCGATTTCGACGAAGGTCACAAGGCGCTTTCTGTCTTTTCCTTGCGGATCGTCAATGCCGAGTTTCTGCAAGCCGAGTATCGCGAGGCGCACTCCCAGAACCTGCCCGGCACAGACGTGTCCGTGGGCCTGTTCAGCGTCGCGGAGATATTCGTCGAGGGATTTCACAAGAACAGCCGTCAGCGATCAGCTGTGAGCTTTCAGCTTACCATCGCTTGGCTATTTCCTTCTCCAGCGAATTCCGTCTTTGGTGATCTCTACGAGTATGCTGGCATCGGCGAGTTCGGCGCGGATGGCGTCTGAAGTCTTGAAGTCGCGGGCGCTGCGCGCAACCTTCATGTCGGCAATCTTTTGCTCGATGTCTCCGTCCGAGCGTTGCCCGGACTGCAGAGCTTCGCGCAACTCGCTACTGATGTCTTTGTCACGGCCTTCTGCCAGAGCCCAGTCGAGGACGCGCTTCATCTTGGGGCCATCGTCGTCGTCGAGCACGGCGAATATCTCGTCGAACTTCGCCAATGCTGCCAACAACGGTGCGACATCATCTTTCTTGATTCCGCCCATGTCGAACGCAGCGTTGGCCTGCCGAACCATCTCGAAGATCGCGGCTTGCGCCTGAGCGGTGTTGAGGTCATCGTCCAGTGCAGCGGTCATGCGCTCGACGGCCTGCGCGGCCAGAGCCTTCATTTCGGAGTTGGAGCCGTCCGCAAAAGTACCCGAACTCAAGCGAAGACGAACATTCCGCAGCCGCTCAACGGAAACTGCAGCCTGCTTCAAACCGTCGAAAGTGAAGTTCAACTGGTTCCGATAGGGAACAGAGGTCAGCAAATATCGGATCGACGACGGTTTATGCCCTTTCAGCACGAGGTCGCGAAGCGTGAAGAAATTACCCAGGCTCTTCGACATCTTCGCGCCTTCGACCAGTAAGAATCGCGCATGAAACCAGAAGTTCGCGAATGGCTTGCCGGTAAAGGATTCCGACTGAGCGATTTCATTTTCATGATGCGGAAAGATCAGGTCTTCCCCGCCCGCATGCAGGTCGAAGCTCTCTCCCAGTTCCCGCATCGACATGACGGAGCACTCCAAGTGCCAGCCCGGACGCCCCGATCCAATCGACGTGTCCCACGAAGCTTCGCCCGGCTTGGGTGCCTTCCACAATGCGAAGTCACGCGCGCTGTCTTTGTCGTATTCGTCGACATCGACACGCGCTCCGTCCTGCATGCCACCAAAGTCTCTTTTAGAAAGCTTGCCGTACTCCGGAAACTTGGCAATGCGGAAGTAGTACGAGCCGTCGTCGGTGCGGTAGGCGATGCCTCGCTCCACCAGCTTCGCGACGAAGGCCGCCATCTCGGGAATGTGTTCTGTCGCGCGCACCAGAGTCGGCTCCTCAATGCCGATCATGGCAGCATCTTCCAGGAATGCCTTCTCATATTTTGCAGTGTATTGCTGCACGCTGACGCTATCGCGGGCTGCGTTGCGGATAATCTTGTCGTCTACGTCGGTAATATTCATGACGTGGCGCACGGCGTATCCACTTTGGCGCAAGAACCTCCGCAGAAGGTCGACCGCGACGAAGGTGCGGAAGTTACCAATGTGTCCGTAGTCGTAGACGGTCGGGCCGCAGGCGTACATGCGGACTTCGCGATCGCGCAGCGGGTGGAATTCCTCGATCTGCGACGACATGGTATTAAAAAGACGAAGCGTCATAGGAAGTTCGAGCACCGGGAAACGAACTTAAGATTCTAGGGTCGGCGCGAGAGTGGGTCAAATCGCCGTCAGACAACCGGATTCCGGGCCGGAGGCAAGGCGTGCGTGTGCTCGCGCAGACGCCTTTGAACCAGAATAAGGTAATGCAGCGCAGAGATGATGGTGAACCAGAAGGTAGCTCGCAGAAACTCCGTGCGTGCGATCCAAATCCCGCGTGCGGGACGGATCTGATAGAGCAGAACGAAAAATACGGCGGCGATCTGTGAAACGGTGTTGGCTTTACCGAAAATGCTGGGGCGAAAATTGCGCAGGCCGGCGATCGCGAACAGCACCGCACTGGCGGCAAGAATCGAAATATCGCGGCTAAACACCACCACCGTAAACTTCCACGGAATCTTGTGCAGGATGGAGAGCACCAGAAACATGGTGCTCAACAAAAGCTTGTCCGCAATGGGATCGAGATACTGCCCGAGCAATGTTTGCTGATGTAGAGTCCGGGCCAGTAAGCCGTCCAGTCCATCGCTAAACCCGGCGATCACGAAAACGACCAGTGCCCAGAGATAGCGCCCCTCCACCAGGTGAATCACAATGAACGGAACGAAGATCATCCGCAGCAATGTGAGTTGATTGGGGGCAGTGAAAATCTGCGAGAGCTTCACGCATGTTCCTTTGAAGCATGCGATCCGTCATTGTGTGAGTCGGTGCCGGCTTTTCCCGGATTCCCCGGGGCGAGCGCGACGGACGGCTCCAGCCCTGTCTTGGCGAAGAAGCGTTGCGAGAGAGAAGACAGGCTACCGTCGGGCAGGTCCAGTTCGACGCGCTCAATGCGGTGCATGGGGAAGAAAACAACCGCTGGTGTGAAGGGCTCGCCGTCTCGTACCATCACGGCGAGATCCTCGAAGGACGCGAGTTCGGCGCCGCTCAGGCTGAGGCCCTCGGCGGCCAGAGCAAGGATCATCCCCCAGAATTTTTCTCGAGGGTTGCACAGCGTCGCAATGACGAGCGCACCAGGCACAAACGGTTCGCGCGTCTTAGCCGATGCGACTGGAGCACCGATTGCTGAGTCGTTTGGCACAGTAAGATTGTCGCCGGGAGTGGCGTGCATTGCAAATGCTGGAGCACTCGCACAAAAATCCGCTTCCACTTTTGACGGGAGACTCCGTATGCTTGGCGGACATGGAACCAGCGGCTACCAGTCCGGCCATCGAATTCCGCGAAGTCTCCTACCGCGTGGCGGGCACGCAGGTGCTTTCTGGATTCAATCTGCAGGTACAGAACGGAGAGACTCTTGTGCTGCTGGGGCGCAGCGGCTCGGGCAAGACTACTTCGCTCAAGCTGGTCAATCGTCTGGTCTCCCCCACTTCCGGGGACGTCCGCGTGAAGGGCGTTTCAAACAGCGAAGCCGACGTCATCCGCCTGCGTCGCAGTATCGGCTATGTGATCCAGGATGTTGGATTGTTTCCCCACTTCACGGTCGAGCGGAACATCGGTCTGGTCCCGAAAATCCAAGGCTGGACCGACGATCGAATTCGCGCACGCGTTCAAGAACTACTGCAGACAGTGGGACTCGCGGCAGATATGGCGACCCGCTATCCGCATCAGCTCTCGGGAGGGCAGCGGCAGAGGGTCGGCGTGGCGCGGGCGTTGGCAGCAGATCCCACAATACTGCTCATGGACGAACCTTTCGGAGCGCTCGATCCGCTTACGCGTGATGAATTACAGAAGGAATTCCTTTTATTGCAGCAGAGACTTCATAAGACGGTTGTATTTGTCACGCATGATCTGCGCGAGGCATTGCGACTCGGTACACGGATCGCGCTAATGGAGGCGGGACGCCTGGTCACAGTTCTCCCGCCGGTCGAGTTTCTACGATCAGCCGATGCATTGGCGGCGGCATACGTGAGGGCTTTTGGGGAAGACTTGGAGTCTGCCGCCAATCGAGGCACGTCATGAACGTCTTTCGATTCATGTTGCAGAATCGTGGACAGGTTTTGGAACTCACGCTCGAGCACCTCCGCTTAGTCGGATTTTCCACGTTATTCGCGATGCTGATCGGGATTCCCTTGGGAATCGCGATTGCCCACCGGCCAAGATTCAACAAGCCGGTGCTGGCTAGCGCGAACATTATTCAGACGATTCCCAGCCTCGCGCTGTTTGGATTCTTGCTGCCTGTGCCCTGGCTAGGCGAACGCTCAGACCGGCTGGCGATTCTCGCCCTCACGCTGTATGCGTTGCTGCCGATTATCAGGAACACGTATACGGGCATCCGCGGCGTCGATGCCGCTGTCGTGGAAGCCGGGCGCGGCATGGGGCTGACGGAATCGCAGCTTCTGTTTCAAGTAGAACTGCCGCTGGCGGTGAGTGTGATCCTCTCCGGCGTGCGCGTGGCAGTTGTCATTTCAGTCGGGCTGGCGACGATTGCTGCGGCGATTGGCGCTGGCGGTCTGGGCGAGTTCATCTTTCGCGGACTGGCGATGGTCGACGACAGGGTCATTCTTGCAGGAGCGATTCCAGCGGCAATTCTGGCGCTGGTCGCGGACTTCGGCGTGGGATGGCTGGAGAGGCGGTTGCAGCCGCGATGACAGGAGGTCGATCGAGCCTTTGCGGTTTGGTTATCGCGGTGCTGGTGTTGCTGCTGCCGTCCTGCTCTCCGTCTCACGAAGATCGTATCGTGGTTGGCTCCAAGAATTTCACCGAGTCGTTTATCTTGGGCGAGCTCATCGCCCAGCAGATCGAGGCTCACACCCGCCTGAAGGTGGGACGGCGCTTTTATTTGGCAGGAACCTACATCTGCCAGCAGGCGATTCTCGCCGGGCGCATCGATGTGTATCCGGAGTACACGGGCACGGCGCTCACTGCAGTCCTCAAACAAAACACCAGCGGCGATCGGCAAGATGTGTATCGCCGAGTCAAAGATCAATACGAACATCGCTTCGAGCTCACGCTCGGACCTCCGTTCGGATTCAACGATACGTTTGCGATGGAGATCCGCGGCGAAGATGCCCGCCGCTTGAACATCAAAACTCTGTCGCAGGCGACGGCTTTTGCTCTGCAATGGCGCGCTGGGTTCGGCTACGAGTTCATGGAGCGCCCCGACGGATATCGGGGATTGGCAGCAACCTACGGTCTGCACTTCGCGGAGCAGCCGCGCATCATGGATCTCGGCCTGCTCGCGCGGGCATTGAAAGATCACCAGATCGACTTGGCCGCAGGCAACACCACCGATGGACTGATTCCGGCTTTGGATTTGTTTGTGCTGGAAGACGATCACCACTATTTCCCTCCGTATGAGGCGGTGCCCGTGATTCGGGCGCAGACTGTGCAGCAGCACCCAGAGATCGCACAGGCTCTGGCGGAATTGGCCGGAAAGATTTCCGACGAAGAGATGCAACGCATGAACTACGCGGTCGATGGCCAGCACCGGGATGTGGCGGACGTCGTGCGCGAATTCCTGAGAAGTAAAGGACTGGTGCGCTGAGCCTATTCGAAGCGGGTGCATCCCCTCAGATCACCAGCGTCCCTTGCATGGTCAGCACCGCGCTCCCCCTGAGAATCACCCGGTCACCTGCCATCTCGCACCAGAGTTCGCCGCCGCGCTCCGATAGTTGTCGAGCGTGCAACTGCGATTTGTCCAGGCGTTGCGCCCAGTAAGGAGCCAGCGCGCAATGGACAGAGCCGGTCACGGGGTCCTCGGGCATGCCATAGCTTGGCTTGAAGTAGCGCGATACGAAATCAACGTTGTCTCCGGGCGCGGTGACCGCCACAACCGCAGGATGCAGCCGTTCCAGGCGCGAGAAATCGGGGCGCATGTTCTGGATTGCGGCCTCGTGTTCGTAGATCACGAGGTAGATGTCATTTACTTCCAATAGATCGGACGGGCTAGGTCCCGGCCCGAGCGCATCGACCAACCCGTCCGGCATGCTTTCACAAGGCTTCGGAAACAGCGTCGGGAAGTCCATCGCAAAGAGATCGCCGTCCCTGCGGACGGTGATGATTCCGCTGTGGCGCGTCTCAAACTGCACCGTGTCTAGCCCCGGTTCCAACACGTTGAGCACCACAAACGCAGAAGCTAAGGTCGCATGCCCGCAAAGCCTGACCTCGCTGCGAGGGGTAAACCACCGCAGTTCATAATGGCTGACGTTCGGCAGGAAAAATGCGGTCTCAGAAAGATTATTTTCTGCAGCGACTTTCCGCAGCGTCTCGTCATCTAACCACGCCTGAAGAGGGCAGACTGCGGCGGGATTGCCGGTGAACGGCTCGCTGGTGAATGCGTCAACATGAAACAGCGGAATGCGCATCGGCTTGATTGTACTGGCCGCGCATGATGGCGCGCGGCAGTCTGGGACCTCAGTTGCGAGCTATTGCGTGGCGGTGATAATCTCTCAGACCTCGTCTTCTTGGGAACGAAAGGGCCGTTCGGCGCGGCATTCGGGCCGGTCGTGCCAGGACGCGTAATGTAGTTCGAAATTTGAGTTCTGCTTTTTCATCCAACCCGTATGCCAGGAGGGCCAATGCTTGCCACACAAAGCGATGTCGCCACGCGGCAACAATTACTGGAGCGGGTATCCGATGCCCGGCGGCGCAGTGACGCGCTCTTCAAAATCGTGCGCTCTGACTCGATATATGAGCGGCCCATACCGCAGCGTCATCGCATCATTTTTTATGTGGGACACCTTGAAGCCTTTGACTGGAACCTGCTTCACGAGAACGTTCTGGGTCTGAAGAGTTTCCACCCTGAATTTGACCGTCTGTTTGCGTTCGGTATCGATCCGGTGGGCGGAGGATTGCCCTCAGACCAGCCGTCCGACTGGCCTTCTCTCGAAACTGTGCGCGACTACGTTACCAGGATTCGAACGGCGCTGGACGAGAAGTTGGCCGATGGAGGGCTCGAATCTTCCAGTCTGACCCGCGATGGCTTTCCTCTCGACACATTGCTCAACGTCGCTATTGAGCACCGTTTCATGCATGTCGAGACTCTGGCCTACATGCTGCATCAGTTACCGCTGGATCGGAAAGTCCCGCAAGAAAATCTCTCCAGCCCTGTTACTCCTCCCGTAGATCATCAGATGATTTCGATTCCTGCCGGGACAGCGACCCTAGGTCTCCGCCGCGGAGGCGAGATTTTCGGCTGGGACAACGAATACGAAACGCACACGCAACGCGTGCCTGCGTTTGAGATTGACAAGTACGAGGTAACGAATCGGCAATATCTCGATTTCATGGCAGCAGGCGGCTATGAGACGCGTGCGTTCTGGACCGACGATGACTGGAACTGGAAGACCGCGCATGCGGTCTCGCATCCTGTGTTCTGGACGAAGGCACGCGACGGATGGCAGTACCGCACGATGTTCGAAGAACATCCACTGCCCATGGACTGGCCAGTCTATGTGAGTCACGCCGAGGCTGCGGCGTATGCGCGATGGGCAGGCAAGTCGCTACCCACCGAGGAGCAGTGGCACCGGGCCGCGTACGGCACTGAGGACGGAACCGAGAGAAATTATCCCTGGGGCAATCAAGCTCCAACGTCCAGCCTCGGCAATTTCGACTTCCTGCATTGGAGCCCCACGCCAGTGAATGCGTTTCCTGCCAGCCGCAGCGCCTTCGGCGTTGATGACTTGTTGGGCAATGGATGGGAGTGGACGTCCACCGTTTTCGCCCCATTCCCCGGCTTCGAGCCATTTCCGTTCTACCGTGGTTACTCGGCTGATTTTTTTGATGGCAAACACTTCGTCATGAAGGGCGGCTCGCCGCGCACGGCTGCGTGCATGCTGCGGCCCACATTTCGCAACTGGTTTCAGGCTCACTACCAATACGTGTATGCCGGATTCCGCTGCGTGAATCATTAATCAATGTGAATCTGTTCGAAGGAGTAGGCAAATGCTCGTTCATGCGATCCCCGGCAACGTTTCATACGAATTTGCGGCTGACGTTCGCGCCGGCCTTGCCCGGACAGGACAGAAAGAACTTCCCTCAAAATATCTTTACGACAATGTCGGCTCGGCCCTTTTTGAGGTGATCAGCCACCTGCCCGAGTACGGGCTTACGCGGGCCGACGAGCGCTTGTTGCGGCGTCATGCCGACGAGATCGTCGACCGCGTAGCCGGGCCCGTCGCCGTAGCCGAGTTGGGAAGCGGCAGCGGCAAGAAGACTCGCTGGCTGCTCGAAGCTCTCTGCCGGCGGCAGCGCACCTCGTACTATCCGGTGGAAATCTCGCACTCGGCTCTGGTCATGTGCGAACGGGAACTCAGCGACATTGATTCGATCAGCATCGTGGGCTTTGAACGCGAGTACCTGGACGGGCTGCTAGAGGTTGCCGCTTATCGCAAGAGCGGCCAGCGGCTGTTCGTCCTGTTCCTTGGCAGCACCATTGGGAACTTCGACCGCCCTGCGGGACTCAAGTTCCTGGCGGATGTCCGGCGTATTCTTGAACCGGGAGACTCCCTGCTCCTGGGGACAGACTTGGAGAAGCCCAGCGCGCAGTTGATCGCGGCCTACGACGATGAACTTGGAGTCACGGCTGCGTTCAATCTCAACTTGCTGAGCCGCGTAAATCGCGAACTAGGCGCCGATTTTGATTTGCGCGAGTTCGCTCATGTGGCCAGGATCAACTCTGAGGCACGGAGCGTCGAGATGCACCTCGAGTCAAAGCGCCGGCAAATCGTCAGCATTCCCGCGGCAGAGGTCGTGGTCGAGTTCCTCGCGGGAGAAACCATTTGGACGGAAAGCAGCCACAAATACTCGGCCGATGATGTGATCAAGACGGCGCGCGAAACCGGATTCCGCTGCGAAGTGCAATGGATCGATGAGCAGTGGCCCTTTGCCGAGAACCTGCTCGTTGCGGAGTGAGTGCGGGGGCCGAGGCCGTCCTTAAGACGCTCCGGACTTGCGCCAGGCGCGCAGGTTGATCGCGCTCATTACCATGCAGAATATGTTGGCTGGAATGAATCCCATTTGGGCGGTTCTGAATCCTATGACGCACACGACAATGCTATTAATGCCGGCCAACGCCCAGCCTTCCCAACACCGCCGCCCCACCAATACAGTGGACGCGACGGTCAATACGCAAGATAAATAATCGAGCCGCAACACAGATGAAGACCTCCAAAAATATTCTGCGCTAAAGACACGGCTCTTGACTGTGATTGTGCCCTTTCGTTACATGACTGTAGTCACTTGACCCGAAATCGTAACCTGTTCCCGGAGGAACCGATGTCCGCGAAATGCACTCACTTGAACCAGATCAAGATCACAAAGACGAATACGCACGTGTGCGAAGAGTGCGTCAAAATGGGCGACACCTGGGTGCATTTGCGCCTATGCCTCATCTGCGGACAAGTAGGCTGCTGCGACTCATCGAAGAACAAACACGCCACCAAGCACTTCCACAAGACGCAGCACCCTCTCATCCGCTCCATTGAGCCGGGGGAATCGTGGATCTGGTGTTATGTGGATGAAATTGAGGCCGGGGAAATCGGCGCCTGAACCCGCCATCTCGAGCGCCAGACGATAATCGCGCAACCGAATGCGGGTTCCTGTATCTAATGGGCTTATTGGGGTCTGGCGGTCTACCTGCTACATCCTTAGCTGCTGAGAGCAGACCATGCCGAAGCCGATCTTGCTGACTGTCGACGACGATCCCGATGTCCTGCGGGCGATCGAGCGCGATCTGCGATCGCAGTACGGTGCCGAGTATCGCGTGGTCAGCAGCGATTCCCCAGAAGGCGCGTTGGATCTGCTCAAGGCGCTGAAGATCCGTAACGACGGCGTAGCCCTTCTGCTTGCCGATCAGCGCATGCCTCACATGGATGGAGTCATGTTTCTGCAGCAGGCGCGGCAAATATTTCCCGAAGCGAAGCGGGCGTTGCTCACCGCTTATGCTGACACCAACGCCGCAATCAGCGCGATCAACCAAGCCAATCTCGACTATTTTTTCATGAAGCCGTGGGACCCTCCCGCCGAGAACCTTTATCCGCAACTCGACGATCTGCTCGGCGACTGGCGAGCTTCCTACCATCCCGGCTTTCAGGGCATCCGGGTATTGGGTACACGGTGGTCGCCGCGCTCCTACGAACTGCGGGACTTTCTGGCACGCAGCCACGTTCCCTACCAATGGATCGACGTGGAAGGCGCAGCCAACGATCCGGAGACGAAAATCCTGCTTGACGCCTTGGGCCCGGATGCATCAGACCTTCCCGTCGTCCTGTTTTCCGACGGGACAAAACTGCTCAATAGCGTGCCGGCACAAGTGGCGCAGAAGGTGGGTTTGCGGACGCGCGCCGAAACCACTTTCTACGATATGGCGATTGTGGGTGGAGGGCCCGCCGGGCTAGCGGCTGCGGTGTACGGCGCTTCAGAGGGTCTGCACACGGTCATGGTCGAAAGAGAAGCACCGGGCGGCCAGGCGGGAATGAGTTCGCGGATCGAGAATTATCTCGGCTTTCCCGCCGGGCTCAGCGGAGGTGATCTCGCGCGTCGCGCCGTGGTGCAGGCAAAGCGATTCGGGGTCGAAATCCTGGCGCCGCAGGAGGCGGTCGGCGTCCGCGCTGAAGGTCCTTACCGGATCATCAAATTGGCCGACGGCAACGAGATCTCATGTCATGCCTTGATGATTGCCAGCGGAGTGCAATGGCGGCGGCTGGAAGCTCCTGGGGTTGACCGCTTGCAGGGAGCTGGAGTTTACTACGGCGGCGGCTCTACGGAGGCACTCTCCTGCAAGGGCGAGATGGTCTACGTTGTGGGTGGCGCGAATTCTGCCGGCCAGGCCGCCATGAATTTTGCGAAGTACGCGGAGCGCGTGGTGATCCTCGTCCGCGGCGATTCGCTCTCCAGCACCATGTCGCAATATCTGATCGACCAGATCAAGGAGACTCCCAACATTCAGCTGTGGACGCACGCCTCCGTCTGCCGAGGTGCACGGCGACACGCACCTGGAGGAAGTTTCTGTCCTGTGCACCGACACCAATAAGATCGAGCGCGTACCGGCCAGCGCGATGTTTATCTTTATTGGCGCGCTGCCGCGAACGGACTGGCTCGCGGGTACCATCGAGCGCGACGAACGCGGATTCGTGCTGACTGGTCCCGACGTGATGCAAGGCGGGGAGCATCCCAAAGGCTGGGCCCTCGAGCGCGATCCCTTCCTGCTGGAAACGAATGTGCCCGGAATATTCGCCGTCGGAGATGTGCGGCATGGCTCCGTCAAACGAGTGGCGTCCGGAGTTGGCGAAGGATCGGTAGCGGTTCAGTTCATCCATCAGTACTTGAGCAAGGTATAAATGGCCGACACATTGGAACTGCTGCGTCGTGTCCCAACTTTTGAAGGATTGCCTGACGACCAGATCACCTGGTTCCTCAGTCAATCGGAAGAACTGCATCTTAAAGCCGGCGATTTCTATACGCGCCAAGGCGACCCCGCCGACAGGATGTCTGTCATCCTCGAGGGGCAGGTGGAAGCGCGTGGGGAATTGGGCGGCGAATCCTTCGTGATCTCGACTGAAGGCGGGAGACGTCACGGGAAAGCTCCCGTTTTCGAGGATGAAGCAGTTCCCCTTGAGCGGGCGCGCCATCACCGACAGCTTCATCCTGCGATTTCCCAGCATCCTCGTTTCCGGAGCTTGTGCAGAAGATGCCCGAGCTGACGCAGCGCCTCGTGGGGCTGATGTCGGACCGGATCCGGGAAACGACTCGTTTCGAACAACAACGCGATCGGCTGGCCTCGTTGGGCAAGCTTTCGGCAGGCCTCGCCCACGAACTCAACAATCCAGCTTCAGCGGCAAAACGCGCCACCAGCCAGCTTCGCGCCATTCTGAAGCGGGTCCGCGACGCCAGTCTCGAATTGGGCAGGCGCGATCTGACTGCCGCACAAAAAGCAGAAATAGAAAAGTTGGAGGCGTCGCTGGTCCAACCGGATGCGCCTCCACTCGACGCTCTCGCCGCCAGCGACCTCGAGGATCAGCTCGATTCCTTGCTGCGCAGCCACGGGCAAAACGATTTGTGGCAACTCGCGGCCGATCTCGCAAAGAAGAATTTCAAGCCGGAGTCGCTGGAGCAAATCTTCGCCGCGCTCGATGCCGATACTGCCCGGGCCGCTCTGGTGAGGATTTCGTCCTCGGTGGAGATTGCCGACCTGCTCAACCAGATTGAGAGCAGCACTTCGCGAATTTCCGATCTGGTGGGCGCCATCAAGGAATACACCTTCATGGACCAGGCGCCCTTGCAGAACGTGGATATCGTCAAGACACTTGAAACCACGCTCACCATCTTGAATCACAAGCTCAAACACGGCGTGACGGTGCAGCGCGATTATCAGAAGGTTCCTCTTCTCGTGAATTCCTTCGGGAGCGAACTGAATCAGGTCTGGACCAACCTCATCGACAATGCCATCGACGCGATGAGTGGAAAAGGTGAACTGCGCGTGCGCGCTTACCGCGACGAGAAGTGTGCCGTCGTCGAGATTGCCGACAATGGCCCGGGAATTTCACCCGAAATCGAGCCCCGCATTTTTGAGCCGTTCTTTACCACCAAGGGAGTGGGAGAGGGAACCGGGCTGGGCCTCGATACGGTGCAGAGAATTGTCAAGAAGCACCGCGGCAGTATTCAGGTGCAATCCGAGCCCGGAGACACGCGTTTTCAAGTGTGGTTGCCGTTGGCCGATAGCGCCGCCTGATTCCTCGATTCTGTTGTGACGGAGAAACGCGCATGAGTTCCGGACTCGTTCTGCTGTTAGCGCTCGGCATCGGAATTGTTGCCGGACTGCGCTCTTTGACCGCGCCTGCGATTGTGGCGTGGGCTGCTTACATCGGATGGATCAATCTTCACGGGTCCCCACTAGCCTTCATGGGAACGTCGTTGGCGGTGGGCGTCTTTACGATACTCGCCCTGGTCGAGTTCATTGGTGATCAACTTCCTTCGACCCCTGCTCGAACGGCCCCGGTGGGACTCTCCGCGCGAATTGTCACGGGTGCACTTACTGGCGCGTGCTTCGCCGTGGCTGGCGCTGCGGCGGTTTGGCTGGGAGCGGTTGCTGGCGTGATCGGCGGAATTGCCGGTGCATTCGGCGGATATCAGGCACGCGTGGGGTTGGTGCGGAGCCTGCGTGTTCCGGATTTCACGATCGCGATTCCCGAGGATCTGGCGGCGATCGGGCTGGGACTACTTCTGGTATCTCGGTTCTGAATTGCCCTCATGACCACTTCGCAGCAATACGACGCCGTCGTCATTGGCTCTGGACAGGGTGGGAACCCGCTCGCCATGGCTCTTGCCGCGGCGGGGATGCGTACCGCACTCATCGAGCGCAAACATGTCGGTGGTACCTGCATCAACGAAGGCTGTACTCCGACGAAGACCATGGTGGCCAGCGGAAGGGTTGCCTATCTGGCGCGCCGCGCTGCCGATTATGGCGTGCGTACTGGGCCGATCAGCGTCGATATGGCGAAAGTTCGCCAACGCAAGCGCGACATAGTCGACAGCTTTCGAAACGGAAGCCAGTCGCGCATCGAGAAAACTGCAAACCTGGAATTAATTTTCGGCGAAGCAAGTTTCAGCGGCCCCAAGATGGTCGTCAGTCCGCACTCAGGAGGGCGGTCAGCGCACGCATTCGGCAAAATACATCTTCATCAACGCCGGCACCCGTGCGTCGCGGCCCACCTTAGACGGGTTGAACACTGTGCCGTTTCTCGACAACGTCTCCATCATGGAACTCGATGCGGTCCCGGATCACTTGTTGATCCTGGGTGGCGGCTACATCGGCCTCGAGTTCGGACAGTTATTTCGTCGCTTCGGCAGCCAAGTAACGATCGTTCAATTCGCCGGTCAGTTGCTAACGCGCGAGGACCTCGATGTCGCCGAAGAAGTTACGAACATCCTGCGGCAGGATGGCGTCGAAGTCATGCTGAACGCGAAAGCAAGTCGAGTGAGCCAATCGGATGGCAGTATCCACTTGGAAATCCAGTCACCGAAGGGCCCGACCCCGCTGGTGGGTTCGCATCTGCTCGTAGCCACCGGCCGCGTGCCCAATTCAGACACACTCAACCTAAAGGCGGCGGGAATTCAGACCGACAAGCACGGCTTCATCCAAGTGAACGACCGCCTCGAAACATCCGCGGAAGGCGTCTACGCACTCGGTGACATCAAAGGCGGTCCAGCCTTCACGCACATCTCCTACGACGACTTCCGGATTATTCGCTCCAACTTAATCGACAAGAACCCTGCCTCCACAAAGAACCGCCAGGTCCCGTATACCGTCTTTACCGATCCGCAGTTGGGCCGAGTCGGCCTGACCGAGACGGAAGCGCGCGCTCATGGCCGCAACATCCGCGTAGCGAAACTGCCAATGACGCATGTGGCTCGTGCTCTTGAAGTCGACGAAACGCGCGGTTTCATGAAGGCCATCGTCGACGCTGAGACCAACCAGATTCTTGGTGCCGCAATTCTTGGCATCGAAGGCGGAGAAATCATGTCCGCCCTCGAGATTGCCATGATGGGGAAGTTGCCTTACACGGCATTGCGCGACGGTACGTTTGCCCATCCCACGCTGGCCGAGTCGCTGAACAACTTGTTCATGGCCATGGACAGCGGCAAGTAATCAAAGCACAATGAAGGCGCAAGTCTAGAGAGCGATTCGAGGCGCAGCCGCATGGATGTGTACTTAGTCGATGGCACCTATGAACTTTTCCGGCATTTTTTTGCCGTCCCGTCGACGCAAGATGCGAATGGTCAGGAAATCGGCGCGGTTCGTGGCGTCCTGACATCCGTGCTGTCCATGATCGAAAAAGGCACCACGCACGTCGGGGTTGCGACCGACCACGTAGTCGAGTCCTTCCGCAACAATCTGTTTCCCGGATACAAAACCAGTGAAGGCGTAGCTCCGGAATTACTCTCGCAATTCCCGATTCTCGAAGAAGCGCTGGCGGACATGGGCGTGCTGGTGTGGCCCATGGTCGAGTTCGAGGCCGACGACGCCCTGGCCTCCGCCGCCGCAAAGTCCGCGCAGGATGGCCACGTCGGGCAAGTGTTCATTTGTACGCCGGACAAAGATCTAGGTCAGTGTGTTGCAGGCACGCGAGTAGTTCAAATGGATCGAAGGAAGGATCTGGTTCGCGACGAAGCCGGTGTGGTCGCCAAATTTGGGGTGAGCCCGCAGTCCATCCCCGACTACCTGGCCGTCGTTGGCGACAGTGCAGATGGATTTCCCGGCGTGGCGGGATGGGGACAAAAGGCCGCCGCGCTTGTCTTGTCGCGGTACCCTCATCTCGAGGCCGTTCCAAAGGATTGGCAGGAATGGGATCCATCGATAAAGAGGGCCCGCGCGCTGTCTGAATCTTTGTTCAGCTCATGGGACGACGCACTGTTATATCGCACACTGGCAACTCTGCGCCTCGATGTTCCGGTGTTCGACACGGTCGAAGATCTTCGCTGGAAAGGACCGCTCACGACCTTTGAAGAACAGTGCCGGCGACTGAAGGCGCCCGATCTCCTTCGTCGCACCAAGGCTGCGGCCTCTAAGCTAACGGAGTGAGTCAACCATGCCCGAGTCCCGCTCCGCATGGTAAAATTCTGACTGGACACCAAATGTCCCACCCGGCCTGTCCGGTGGTTGCAAGTACTTGAAAACAAAATGTAGGCGCGTAGCTCAGTTGGTTAGAGCGCTACCTTGACACGGTAGAGGTCAGGAGTTCGAGTCTCCTCGTGCCTACCATTTCTTTCTCCAGTGTTCATGGGCTTTTCAGCCCTTCCCACCGCTCTTGAAGAGATGATTTCACTGCTTTAGCACCCGTCCGGCACCCGGTATTGCACGGCATTCGTTTTCGGCATGATCCGCTCAAGCATCGAGCCTTGGGCTGCAATCTTCTCGTCGGTCATGACGTGCCCGTAGACATCGAGCATCGAGATTTTCGACCAGCGGAGAAGGCTCTTGATCAGTACAGGGTTGTTGCCCTGCGCCAAAAGGAACGATGCCAGCGTATGACGGAAGCAGTGGAATCCGAAGCTCTTAATCAAGGTTTCCAGCGTTGTCATGCGTATCGCCGTCCCTCACGGAAGTCACGCCTGCTTTGATCGCGCCTGGACGAATATAGTCTGCAACGATCATGTTTTCAGTCCGGGGCTTCTTCCCATGCAATTTGAAGCTGGCGAACACAAAGTCGTTCGGTTTGCTGTACGGAGTCTCAGCCTGGCGGATTCTCAGGTGCAGGCCAACTTCGAGCGAGGTGAACTTCGGCTGGCGCACGTTGGTTTGTTTAGAAACCTTAGCAATGCTCAGAACGTGTACCGCGCGCCAAGCTGCATCACACGTGGCTTAAACAGAGTATTGATGAAGTTGCCGAAACTCGAGGGGCTGTCGGTGAAGTTGTTTACATTCTGTATGTTGCCGGCATCGAAACGGACCGAATTGGTCACGTTGAACACTTCCCAACTCAAATTCAGGTTCTGGGTCTCGGTGATCTTCCATGCCTTCGACAAGCCCATATCGATATTGAACGATCCCGGCCCTCGTAGTTCGTTGCGCTGACCTGATTCGCCTGGATACGCATCACGGAACTGGTTGACCGCAGCGTTCGGATCGCTTGAGTTGGTGGTTCCAGGATTCTGGAACACATTCGGGCCGGTGCCACCTCCCGCCTGCGCAACAATAAATTGTCCTGTCTTTGGTTTTTTCCCAACCAGGATCGCGTTAGATTCCAGATCCCAATTGGTGGGCCAGCTATAAAAGGGATATACGGAGAATGGATATCCGGTGGACCAACGCCACAGGCCTGAGACCTGCCAGCCGCCAATGAAGGTGTCCGCCAACTTGCTCATTCCTGCACCAAACCGTTTGCCCTTTCCGACCGGGAGTTCATAGACCCAATTGGCATTGATGGCATGTGTGGTGTCGAAATCCGAGGGTCCACGCAGTTGGTTGGGAGACCATGCATTGATGACCTGGCTGGAGAATCCAAGACCCTCAAAAACACTAATTCTTTCGGCATTAGAACCGATATCGATTGACTTTGAGTAGGTGTAATTCAGATCAAAGCTCAGACCACCGGAGTGGTGGCGGAGACTGACTTGCCCAGAGTTGTAAGAGCTATTCCCAATGCTTGCCCAGGAATCCAAAGACGAGTATTGCGGCGACCAGAAGGCATAGCCTGTGGTTTGACCGTTGATCGTAGCGCATGCGGGGAAGCACTCATTCGCCGCAGTTTCCCCAGAGTATCCAGGAACATCAAGGTACGCCAGAGAAGTTGTTTCGTTCGCTGCTTGCGCGGAAAGGCCGCTGTTGCAGGAATACATGTCGTAAATTGCCTGGGTAGATGTGAAGGTTTTGATTCCTCCAGCATTAGGAGCGCAATTATTGATATATCCCTTGTTCGTGGCGTTGGGACCCGCTAGCGGGAACAGGTTCTCCCAATAGGGGATGGGCGCGACATTCGCGACATCAACTCCTTTCCAGTACTGCTTGGCCAGAGCTGTAGCAGCCTGGTAGTAGGTCGTCCCGGATTTCGGATCTTTCAGGTTCGCGGGCTGGGCGAGGTCGATTTCCTCCAGCAAGCGGTGCGCGTATCGTCCGACGAAGGCGGTCTCGAGCACAAAGCCGCGGCCAAGGTCCCGTGTGAATGACAACGTTACAACGTGAGAATAGGGAGTCTTCAGTTTGTCGTCCAGTCCGAAGCCGATTCCGAAGGCATATGGAAAAGTAACCGGGAATGAACCGGAAGGCGCAGGGAAAGTAAGTGAGCAGGGCGCCGTTGGACAGGACGCAGTCGTGGTTAAGCTCGTAGTGGGAATGTTGTTCAGTCCAGTGAAACGGGCCGCTCCATCGGTCGTCTGGACTCCGGCAGGATTGGAGATTGAGGACGTCAGTCCGAATGCACCTTCTCGATCAAACGTGCTGCTGATGCCTTCCCCAAAGTGATCGAAGTACATGCCATAGCCGAGGCGAATACTCGATTTGCCCGGACCACCCCAGAGTTTGTGGCCAAGTCCCGAATCGCCGCTCGGTGAATATGCGATGGCAAGGCGAGGTGCCAGGTTTCGGTAGTCCCAGTTCCAGTACGGCTTGCCGTGATTAGCCTGCCCACCCAGGGCAAATTGAAGGTTGTGGTCATAGATCGCATTGCCGGAACCATCGGTGCCGGTCTGGGGGAAATAGGACTGGCCTTGATCGGCTGCCTTTCCCCGGTTCATGAACCAGTCGTGCGCACTCGTGAGCGGCTGAACCTGAGTGCCATTGGTCTCGTAAGGTGGCTCCAGAATTGAATAACGGAGGCCAAAGGTCACGGTTAAGTTTGGGCGCGCGCGCCAGGAATCCTGCGCATACCACTCCCACTCCCAGGAGCGGAAGTGGCGGTTGATCAGGGCTCCTTCGGCGAGAGGACTCAGATCCTTGTTCAAATTGTAGTTCGAATCCACCTCTGAAATGAGACCCGCCAGCGCAGTGGCTGCTACGTTATAGGAGGATTGAAAGTTGGAAGAGACAGCTGGCAAACCCTGGTTGACCCCGTATTGGCTGGCCGGATCAAGGCTGGTATTTGCGTTATTCGCAGGATCACTGGTATTCGCTATTCCAGCGTTCAGTAGCCAGTCAGGGTTGGTCGAGGCGGTAAAATACGAGGTGTAATTAGATGCTCCTACGTTATCAACCTTCCTCAGATTGACCCCGAACTGCAGCGCATGTTTGCCGTACTGTTTGACCACATCGTCCACGAAGTTCAAGACCGGCACATCACGCGCGCTTGTCTTGCTAAACGAGTTGATATCGTCGAAAAAGCGGAAGTGGACAAAATGTTGGTCCTGTAACCCACGGTCTTCATAGGCTTGGCGGATATACCCAAAACGGAAGTTATTGATCCATGAGTTCTTAAAGGTCGAGGTCAAACCTGCGGTTATGCCTTTACTCGTGACCACCTCCAGCACTGAGCTTGGTTGCCCGGGGAACTGTTGCGGTCCGGCAGAATTGTGGTCTCCATCCTGCACGCCGCGAACGAACAGCCGATGGCTTCCGCTAGCGGTGAGGTTGTAATCCAGTTTCGCGACATACATATTGAGGTTTTCGGGAGCCGAGGCGGCAAATGTGTATCCAACCGTGTTGTATCCGTCACCCGCGCTGCTGCTGTTTCCGTGCGGATACTGTTGGAACACGTCCATCACATACGGGTTCGCGCCCGGAAACGATCCGATGTGAGCCCCGCTGCTATACGTGCAACTGCCGACGGATGAGCAGTTCGGATCCAGATTCGCCAACTGAGCAGGACTAATCCTTTCCACTCCGGACGCCGGGCAGTTCTGATCGGTCGCGTCGCACGGGTAATTGATGTAGCCATTCCTCAGATCCTCGCTGGGAACGGTTCGAATTACGGACTGGTCCTCTCGCTTTCTCATCCCCTCAAAGCTGAGAAAGAAAAATAGACGATCTTTCTTGATAGGACCGCCCACGAATGCTCCATACGTATTGCGAAGGAGGAATGGTGGCCGGTTGGCAAGGCCACTGGAAATCTGCGATGCCTTGATGAACCAATCATTGGCGGCGAAGGTCGGACGGTAGTATTCATAAGCTCCGCCGTGAAAACCATTCGTTCCACTCTTCGTCACAAGGGCGACCTGACCTCCAGAGGAACGGCCGGAATCGGCATCAGAGTTGGCCGTGGTCACGCGAAACTCCTGCAGAGAATCCAGTGGAACGCGCAGAGAACCTTGCAGTCTGCCGGTGGCCTGGTCATTGTCGTCCACGCCGTCGAGGGTCACGTTGGTCTGGTCGCTGCGGCCGCCGTTTACTGAACCGGCACGGCTGTCTACGTCGAAGCCGCTCGCCGTAGTGCTGTTGACCTTGTCCATGTTGTTGCCCGTGAAAGTAACCCCCGCCTGCAAGGTCAAGATGCTGGTGGGCTCACGGCCTTCAAAGGGTAGAGCTTGAATTTGTTGGGCATCAAAGGCATGCCCCATCGACGCATTTTCTGTGTTGACCATGTTCGTCGTGGCGTTGACCTCGACAGTCTCTATTCCACCAGCCACTTGCACCGTCACATTGAGCGTGCCAGGCGTCCGCACCAAGAGCTTAATGCCCGTGTTTTTTACAGTCGCGAACCCGCGCGCCTTTACGACGAGTTCATAGGTCGAGGGTGGCAGCTCAAGAAACTGATACTCACCCTGAGCGTCTGTCGTGAAGTTGCGCGACAAGCCGGTGGCCGGATCGCTGAGAGTAACCGCAGCACCAACGACCAACGCACCCTTGGGATCAGTGATGGTGCCGCGCAGAGAAGTCGTTGCGGATTGCCCGAAGGACAGGGCGCTGAGCGCGACCATAGTCCCAATCAATACAGCCAACTGCCACGAGCGAGAACGCATGGAAACTCCCTTCGCCGCCGAGGCGGTGTGTTCCAACTACGTCTTGCCCAGGAATTGACGCTACGAGAACCCTGGGACCCTGGTGAGGCGCTATTGTGCTACCGCGGATGAGAATGTTTCAAGCTGAATTTGCCAGATGAAACGATTGAATGCTCTCGAAAGTGCCCTCCTCTCTAATGTGACCGAGGGATATTTTCGCGCATTTCAAGTAGGGAAGGAATGTTCGCGCATCCAGCCGATCGTCAGGAGGATATCGACCGCCGAGCGACTATTAGACCCGGATAGAGCAACCTTTATCAAGGGCGCGAAGCATCCGAGCGCTTTTGATTGGAAGTCGTTTCGCGCCGAGACTCGGCGCAGGCTTGCGAGCGTCAAGTGGAAACGCCAAGCTTGGGCAGAAGCCATTGCGTCAACAGTAGGTAGACGGCCACCAACCCGACCACCCAGACCCAATCAGGCATGTTTCATCTCACCTTATGTCCCATCCCCAGGGAAATCAGGATGAAAGCTCCTGCGATCAGCCGGAGAGGCGTTCTACCGTCCTACGAGCGAATGAATAAAGCGAAGGCGCTTATCAGGTGGACTGATTCAACGCGCGGTCGTATTCCAGAATCAGTGCCTTTCGCAGTTTTGCAGTCTTCTTTCGATCGGGGAGTTCCAGAGGGGACTTCCTGCATTGTTCGATTGCGTTTTGCAGGCTGACGATGAAGGCTTGGCAGGGTTCGCAGCCGTCCATGTGTTTTTCCAGTTCTTCACACATGGAGCCGTCCAAGCGTTCGTCGAGATAGTCCGACAATTCGGCGAACATGGCCTTGCACCGGGCGGTGCGGACCTGCTGCGGCACTCTCCGCCTGCGAGTGAAGCGTCCGTTAGATGGTTGCTGGCCATGCCAGACGAGGTCTTTGCGGACAAACAACCGCGCGCGATGCAATCGGACTCGGATAGTTCCCGTACGCAGCCCGGTGATTTCTGCGACCTCATCGTCCGTGAGGCCCTCCATGTCGCGAAGAACGAGCACGATCCGGTACGAGGGGGGAAGTCGCTGCACGGCTTCCCGCAGCCGCTGCGCGTCTTCGCTGCGAATCGCCAGCGACTCCGGGTTGATGTTGCCTTCGCCGCTCAGCTTTTCGAGTTCTGCACGGTCTGGCATTAATTCTTCCAACGAAAGATCCTGTTTGGGTGCGAACTTGCTTCTGCGGCGGCTCATGAGGCAGCGATTCCTCGCTACTTTGTAAAGCCACACGACCAGCGCTTTCGGACTGTCAATCTTGGGCAGGTAGGGGATCGATTTCAGCAGCACTTCCTGCATGGTGTCTTCGGCGTCTTCGCGATGTCCGCACACTTTCATGCTGAATGAGAAGACAGTGCTCTGAAGCAGAGCCAGAGCTTGCTCGAGCGACGCATCGTCTCCGCGCTGCAGCAGGGACACCGCTTTTTCGACATCGGCCCGCATGTAGACAAAACATATCACGGGCTCGCGCAAGCGTTTGCGAGTGGGATCACTTCACCTCAAAACTGTAGGAACCCGACCCAGTTTGGACCACTAACGATCCGCCGTCTTCCTGCGCGTTCACGGCGTTTCCATCCTGGGTGACGTGTCCTCCGCGGATTTCCGGCAGGAACACCCTGGCGGAAGTATTGGGGGGGATCGTGATTCGCAGAGAAAATGGCCCCGCAGGCGTGCCATCCCAATCGCTGATGATTTTGCCGTAGACGGAATCATATTCGGCGTGTGCCGAGGTCATGCGCGAATCGGGATGCGGATGCACGATGATTTGTTTGAAGCCGGGCGAATTCGATGTGGTGTCGATGCCGGCGGCGTAGCGATAGACCCATGCGATGACCGATCCGAATGCGTAATGGTTGTACGAGTTCATCGCCGGATCGCCGGTGTCGCCGTTCCATCGCTCCCACCATGTGGTCGCGCCCTTCGAGAGCATGTAGCCCCAGGAAGGATAGGTATCGTTCAGCAGGAGGCGGTAAGCGACGTCGCTGCGTCCATGATCGGTGAGGGTGAAGAGCAAGAACGGCGTGCCGAGGAAGCCCGTCGAGAGATGCCAGTTGTGAGCCTCGATGTCTTTGACCAGTTTCGCGACGATGAGTGGGCTCGAGAGGACTCGGGCGCCATCTTGGTATAGAGAGTAACGACGTACGAAGTTTGTGTTCCCGTGCCAACTTCGCCGTCCTCGGTGATATAGGCCTTCTGAAATGCGGCTCGAATGTTCTGCACGAGATCGTCATAGCGCTTGGCATCAGACTCTTTGCCGACAGCGTGTGCCATCTGCGACATCATGTTGGCGATGAGCGCCCAGTAGGCGGTCGCGAGCAGTTCTTTATTTGTGTTTTCGTCGGGTGCGAGCCAATCGGCGTAGTTCGGGCCGAGTCCGTTTCTGCGTAGGAAATCGGGATTCCGGCTCTGGATGAAGTCCATCCAGCGCTGCATCGCGTCCCAGTTGCGGGCGATGATGGCTTGGTCTGCGTACTGCATCCAGGTTGTCCACGGGACGATCACTCCCGCATCGCCCCAGCCTGGAGCCCCGATCCTATCGCTGTCGGGGAGCGGATCCGCGGATTCATCCATACTCGAGGGCAAGGTGTTGGGCGACACATTGGTAAACGCACCCTGCCGATTTTGAGCATCGGCTACGTCTTGCATGAATTTCTGGGAGAATGCCGCGACGTCGAAGTTGTAAGTTCCCGTACGCCAGAAGACTCCTGCGTCTCCCATCCATCCCAGGCGCTCGTCGCGCTGCGGACAGTCGGTCGGGATGCTCAGGAAGTTGCCACGCTGACCCCAGAGGCCAATCGACCACATGCGGTCGACCAGTGCACTGGAAGTCGCGAGCTTGGCGGCAGGCTCACCGCTCACACTGCTGACTACATTTCCCTGAATCGCGGCGAGGGAGGGCGTTCCTGGAAAGCCAGTCACTTCCACGTAACGGAATCCGTGAAACGTGAAATGCGGCATGAACGTTTCTTCTTCGCCGCCTCGGAGAGTGTAGACGTCCGTTGCGTCCGCGTTGCGCAGATTTGCAGTGTAGATCGTGCCGTCGGGATTCAGGATTTCGGCAAAGCGCAAGCGGACTCTGGTGCCCGCCGCACCCTTTGCTTTTAGAGTTACCCAGCCCACCATGTTTTGGCCCATGTCGAAGATGTAGGTTCCGGCGGCGGGTTGAGTCACTAGTTTTGGACTCAACGTTGCGATGATGTGAGGAGGGTCGGCGACCTGGCTTGAGACGGTGACGAGCGGCGCGTCGGCAACCACCGCAGCCCTCCATCGTGAATCGTCGAAGGTGGGCGTGTTCCATCCGGCTTGCTCCAAGCGCGCGTCGTACACTTCGCCAGCGTAGATCTCGGACCGAACGATGGGTGATGCTGCTGCCTTCCACGATTCGTCGCTCACAACCGTCTGGTGGGTCCCATCCGAGAAGTCGAGTTCCAGTTGTGTTTGGAAACGAACGGGAGGCGCAAAGAAGTGCGTTCCGGACCAAGTCAGGGGACTGCCGTACCATCCGTCGCCCAGAACTGCTGCGATCACGTTGTTGCCGTTTACCAGGAGTTTAGTGACATCGTAAGTTTGGTAAAGGACGCGTTTGCGATAGTCAGTAAATTCAGGCGTGAGAACGCCGTCTCCGACACCGTGGCCGTTCAGGACGACGCGGTAACTGCCCAGTGCGGTCACGTACAGCCGCGCACGCTGGACGTTCTTTGTTAATGCGAGGCTTCGCCGCAGGTAAGCGGCCGGTTGGGGCAGCGGTCCCGGATCGCCAAGTCGCGAGTCCTTCAGGTCGCCCACGACCTCGACTCGGGCCCAATGGTTTGTATTCTCGAGACTCGCCTGCCAGTGCGCATCCGTGGGAATCCGCATCACCACGCGGTTAGGGAACTTGATCTTCACAAGCGCCGCCAGCGCAGCCTTGACGGTTTTCTCATCCTTGTGTGGGCCCCACCCCGGCGTGTCGGGCGCTCTGATTGTGACCTCAATCAAGTTCTTGCCAATCACCAGTTGGTCGGTGATATCCCGCCGGTCAAACGCATCCCACTCTCTCTTGCTCCCGGCATCTTGCCCGTTGACCTTCGCCGTGAAGGTGCCGCGAGCCGTGACGAACAAAGCCGCGTCACTCGGCTTCTTGGCGAGGCGGACCTCAACCCGGAAGGTCGCCGATGTTTTCGGGGCCACGGCGACGGCATCTTGGCCTTTAATCCAAATCCAGTGGATGTCTTGGCGGTCGGCTTTCTCTTCGGGGTTATTCCAGCGAATCCACTTGGCGCTCCAGTCGGTGGAATGAAGAAGCCCCATCTCCCACCATGCCGATTCCGTCGATTCGGCCATTTGTCCCGCCGAATCCCAGACGCGCACTTTCCAGTAGTAGCGGCGGCGGGATTCGAGCGCCGGTCCGGCGTATGCAATGTCCACCGATTCGTCGGAGGCGATTCGGCCGCTATCCCAGATATCCGCATTGCCGGAGGTCAGTTGCTCCGGGGCGCTCGCAACCAAAATCTGGTAGGCAGCTTGCTTCCAGTTGCGCTCGGTGCTGTCGCTTTGCCAGGCTAGACGCGGCGCACTCTGATCGATGCCCAACGGATTTACCGTATATTCGCAACGGAGGCGGACAGGAGCAGTCCAGGCCACTGCGGTGAGTGCTATACACACTGCGAATAAGCGAAAGGTCACGTTCCGGTTCATCCGTCTTTCCTCCTGCGGCCAGCACGAGTTTAAACCGAAAGCGCTAAAAGATTGCTTCGTACCGCGAAAGAAAGTGATTTGGAATGACCTTCCTGTTGGACCTGGCACATGGGCTCGGATTATCATCGTCAGCACGCGTGAATATCTCACGAGTCGTCAATATCGAAGACCTGCGCCGCATGGCGCAACGCCGGCTCCCCAGGTCGGTTTTTGATTATTTGGATGGCGGTGCCGAAGGCGAGCTTACGCTGGCGGAAAACTGCCGCGCCTTTCGCGATGTGCTTTTTCGTCCGCGGGGCGCAGTGGCCGTTGGCAATTGTGACTTGAAGACACAGGTTCTCGGCCACGAACTCGCTTTCCCTGCGATGCTGGCGCCGGTTGGATACAGTCGATTGATGCATCCCGAAGGTGAGGTTGCGGCCGCTCACGCTGCGGGCGAAGTCGGCACGGGTTACATTCTCTCGACGATTTCCGGCCACAAACTAGAAGATGTGAAGGCAGCGTCGAAGGGGCCATGCTGGTATCAGCTGTATCTGATGGGAGGGCGCGAAGCCGCAGAGGGCTCGATCGAACGGGCCCGCCGCGCAGGATTTTCCGCATTGGTGATCACCGTGGATACGCCCGTTGCCGGATTGCGAGAGCGCGATCCCCGCAACGGCATGAAGGAACTGCTGGGATCTTCGTGGTTCGCGAGGATTCCATATCTGCCCAACATTCTCACGCATCCCGGATGGCTGGCGTCGTTTCTCCTGGATGGGGGCGTGCCGAAACTCGAAAACGTTGTGGTGCCGGGCAAAGGCCCGATGGCTCTCGTGGATGTTGGTGCGGCTTTGGCGAGCGCAACCGTGACGTGGGAAGACCTGCGCTGGATCCGCGAGGTGTGGTCGGGCCCGATTGTGGTCAAAGGTCTGCTGACTGGCGACGACGCCCGACGCGCAGTGGACGAAGGCGCTCGCGCAGTGGTGGTGTCGAACCACGGAGGCCGCCAGCTTGATTCGGTTTCTGCGACTCTGCGGGCGCTTCCGGAAGTGGTCGCCGCCGCGAAAGGGCAAATTGAAGTGCTGATGGATGGCGGAGTTCGCCGGGGCAGTGACATTGTGAAGGCGCTCTGCATGGGCGCGCGCGCCGTCCTGATCGGGCGGGCATATGCTTACGGCCTGGGGGCCGCGGGCCCATCAGGGGTCGCTAAAGCACTCGAGATTTTACGAACTGACGTGGAACGCACCGTTCGGCTGCTGGGATGTCCGTCGGTCGCAGCTCTGGATCGGTCGTACGTTGAAGTACCGGCGAACTGGCCCGTTCACTGAGCCTTCGTGGCATCTACACTTGAAGGACGTCGCCTTCGCGCGCGACCATCTCGTACAACACGGGATTGACGAAGAATCCGATAAAGAGCCGCGAGATTAATCCCGCAACAATGACGATGGCGAAAGGCTTCTGCGTGTCGGAGCCGATTCCAGTCGAGAGCGCAGCCGGAAGCAGCCCGAGGCACGCCACTAACGCAGTCATCATGATGGGACGAAGACGGAGAAGAGAAGCCTCCCGCGTGGCCGTGCGGATGTCGAGTCCTTCCTTCCGCAGCTTATTGATATAGGAAACAAGAATGACGGCAGTCTCGACCGAAACGCCGAGCAACGCCAGAAGCCCCAGAACCGAAGAGACGCTGAACGGAGTATGGGTCAGCTTGAGGGCAACCAACGCGCCCACCGGTTCGGTCATGATCACACCCAGCGCGATCGTGACGGGAAATTTGAAGTTCCCGTAAAGCGCAAACAGGATCATGAAAATCAGCACCACGGCAAGCGGGCCAATGAAATACATCTGTGACTTTGCCTCGAGGAACTGGCTGTATTCACCGCCCCACAACATGCGGTAGCCCTGCGGCAATTTCACAGCCTTATTTACAGCGGCCTGACCATCGCGGACGGCGCGCTCCAAATCGCGGCCCTCGATGCTGTACTGCACGCCGATGTAGCGCGAATTGTTTTCGCGATAGATGAAGGACGCGCCATTGCCCTGGTTGATATTGGCGAGTTGACTGAGCGGAATCTGCTGCCCATCGGGGGTGCCGACCAACAGGTTTCCAATCTCTCGCGCGCTGCTGCGGAATTGAGGCTGCATGCGCACCACCAGGTCGAACAACTTTTCGCCCTGAATCACCTGTGTGACCGCTTGTCCGCCAACCGCAGCTGAAATCACAGCCTCAACATCGGCGACATTGATGCCGTAGCGCGCGATCTTGTCGCGGTCGACGTCAACCAGCAAACTGGGTTGGCCCAGTTCGCGCACCACGGTGAGTTCCGTGAAGCCGGGGATTCTGGCCAGGGTGTTCTTGATCTGGATCGCTTTATCCTGCAGCACACCTAAGTCCTCGCCATAAATCTTGACGGCGAGTGAACTCTTGAGTCCAGTCAGAGCTTCGTCGACTGCATCTTCGGCGGGCTGCGTGTAGTTGAAGATGATTCCGGGAAATGCGATGAGCTTCTGGTTGATGGATTCGATCAGGTGCTTCTTATCGCTGACATCTCCAGCCCAGGACTTATCCTTGTAGGGTTTCAGCCCGACATAAAATTCGCAGTTGAAAAAGCCCGTAGGGTCGGTGCCATCGTCGGGACGGCCAAGTTCTGAAGCCACGACCGTGACCTGCGGATAGGACATCAGGATGGCGCGGATCTGGGGCGCAATCTTACTGGCTTCCTCGAACGAGATCGTGTACGGCATGGTGGCCCGCACCCAGAGCGCGCCCTCGTCCAAGTGCGGCATGAACTCTCCACCAATAAACGGGACCAGCAACAGGCACGCACCAAAAATGAGGGACGCGATCGCCAGCGTGGTCTTCGGGCGATCGAGTGCCCAATCCAGTTGCACCGCGTATTTCCGCTTCATCCACTCATAGGCCCGGTTGGGTTTTTCCTGCACGCCGCTTCGGAACCAGTACGAGGCCAGCACCGGAATCAGGGTGAGCGTCAGGATCAGCGCGCCGACCAGGGCGAAGGACATAGTTTCGGCCATGGGATGGAACAGCTTCCCCGCTGGCCCGGTCAGAGCGTAGATCGGCAAGTAGCCGGCGAGGATGACGGCGACCGAATAGAAGATCGGACGGTCCACATCTTTTGCGGCTGCGAGAATGACTTCGTCGAGCTTGTATTCCTGGCCCTCTCGCAATGCCAGTTCGCGATAGATGTTCTCGATCATGACCACTGTGCCGTCAATCACGATGCCGAAGTCGATGGCGCCGATGGAAAGCAGATTCGCAGCAACATCGTGCGCATGCAGCACGATGAACGCGAATAGAAGCGACAGCGGGATGGTGATGGCGACGATGATCGCGGCCCGGAAGCTGACCAGGAAAAAGATCAGCACGATGAGCACCAGCACCATGCCGCGGAGCAAATTGGCCTCGACAGTGTCGGTGGTCAGGTCGACCAGCTGGCTGCGGTCGTAATAGGGATGAATCTTCACGTCCTGCGGCAGGATCTGTTTGTTCAGTTCGTCGGTCTTGGCTTCGACGTCCTTCAAGACGTTCTGCGTCTGCTCCCCGCGCAACATAAGGATGACGCCTTCGACGGCGTCGTCATTTTTCTGGTAGCCGAATTCGCCAAGTCGGGGTGCGTGCCCGATCGTGACCTCACCGACGTCGCGGACTCGAATGGGCACGCCTTTGTTCGCGCCCACGACAATGTTTCCAATGTCGTCTGTATTGCGCACCAACCCGATGCCACGGACGTAATAGAACTGCCCGCCTTGCGAATAAAAGCCCCCACCGGTGTTGGCGTTATTGGCGGCGAGGGCCGCAGTGACTTGCGGGACGGTCAGGTGATAGCCATAGATGCGAGCAGGATCGAGCAGCACCTGATACTGCATCGTGGTGCCACCGAAACCCGAGTCGTCGGCGACGCCATGCACCGAGCGGTAAGCCCGCTCCACCACCCAGTCTTCAATCGTCTTTAATTCTTGGGGGCTACGATCAGGACTTTCCAGCACGTAGCGATATACCAAGCCGCTGGGGCTGAACAGGGGCGCCATGCTTGGAGTTACACCGGTCGGAAGAGTGGCCTGGGCAAGCCGCTCAAAAACGATCTGCCGCGCAAAATAATCGTCAGTACTGTCCTCGAATGTCAGTCGGATATCCGATAAGCCATACAGCGAGATCGACCGCATCATCACCATGTGCGGCACGCCGTTCATTTGAAGTTCCAGGGGAAGCGAGACGAGTCGCTCGACCTCTTCTGCGGCGTGATCCGGCCATTGCGTGATGATTTCGACTTGCGGCGGTGCGAGATCGGGATAGGCGTCCACGGGCATCCGCTGAAAAGAAATGATCCCGCCGATGGTGATGAAAGCGGTCAGCATCAGTACCAGGAACCTCTGGCGCAGCGCCGCTTGGACGATTCGATGGATCATTCAGGTGTAGTGGACACTATCCTTGCTTGATTCTGTAAAACACGTCGTGCTCTGAGCCAGTTGCGATCAGCGTTGCAGCGAATTTGCAAACTGCAGGAACAGACTGCCATCTCCGATCACCTGGTCCCCGGGCTTCAACCCGCTGGTGATCTCGGTTTGTCCGTTCAGGCTTTCGCCGAGCGTTACCGTGCGCCTGCCGAACTGGTTCGCCGATGTCTCGGCATACACAAAGGGCTGGTTTTCGCTGTCGCGCAGGATCGCCGCATCGGGCAACGCGATGGCATTGGGCAGCGTGCCAGCGTTCACCGTAGCCGTCACATACATATCCTTCTTCAATTTCTCGCCCGGATTGCTGGTCTCGATGCGGGCTTGCAGCGTGCGCGTATTCGGATCCAGAGAGGCCGCAACATAGGAGATGCGTCCGCGGAATGTCTGCGAATAACTGTCGGTCTGAATGGTTACCTGATCTCCGACCTTCACGTACGGCAGGTCTTTTTGGTAGACGTTCACCAGGACCCAGACAGTGCTGGTGTCAGAAATCATGAAGCACTGAGTAGCGCCCGACTGGATCAATTGTCCGGCGGCCACGTCTTGTTCAACGACCTCGCCGCCAATCGTAGCCTTGACCGGAACTTCAAACGAAGGGGGGACTTGCATCAGCGAGTCTGGATCGGTGATGCCCAACACTTTCAGCGCGGCCTGGGCCGCAGCCAGGTCACCATTGGCTTGTATCTCCGCGGTTTGCGCCTGCTCGAGAGTTTGCTCGGCGATCGCCTTGTGTTCGTACAAGTCTTTAGCGCGCGCGTAGGCTTTCTGCGCCAGAGAGTAAGCTTCCTTGGCTTTTAAATAGTTGGTGCGGAGCTGCGAGTAATCTGGACTGGCCACGAAAAGCATGGCCTCGCCCTGATGCACGTGCTGGCCGGGAACAACGACGATTCGGTTGACCGGCCCGCTGACCTGCGTAATTACTGGGATGGTGTGAAAACCGTTATACGCCACAGCACCCGTGAGTCGCAGCATCCGGGTCAAGGTCGTCGGCTGAACTTTCAGGACCTGCACATGCGATATCTGCTCGGGCGGAATCGTAAACAGTTCCGGACTGTTTGAGTTCTTCGCGTTGCCGCCGGGCTGTCCTGCCCCCTCGCATCCGGCAAACATGAGCAGGCTCGCGCTCATCGCGGCCAGAGCGATCCACATTTGCCAGAGGTTCGTTCGTTTACGGCCGTTCATGGCAGGTTCCTCGTTCCCAGCGCTTCCTTCAACTGTTCCAGAGCAGTCATGTACGAGGCCAGTGCCTGGCGATATGCCAATTGGGTGGACCGGTAGCTGCGCTGCGCATCCAGGAAATCGAGCAGGCTGGCGGCGCCGCGTTTATAAGCATACTCGCTGATATCGCGGGAATCCTGAGCCTGCTTGAGGTATCCGGAGGTGTAAAGCTGCACAACCTCGTCATTGCTCTTCACCGCCTCGTAGGCGTTGGCCACGTCCGAAAGGACCGTGTCGCTCGCGGATTGCTCCTGCTCCTTCGCCTGCGCCAGAGCGTAATTGGTTCGGGCAATTTCACCCTGATTGCGATTGAAGATGGGCAAGTCGAAACTCGCGAAGATGGAGCCCGTGTTCTCCCCCGCGACATGGTTGAAGGCGTAGGTGCCGGTCACATCCACCTTGGAGTTCGCTTTGGCCAGAAGGTATTGGCTCTGGGCGGCGGTGATCCCCAACTCGGCGGCGCGAAAATCAGGGCGTTCGCGCAGCGCCCGCATCTGCAAATCTTCCAATTTGGCTTGGAGAGGCTGATACGCGAGGTCGCCTATGACGTCATAATCGGCGGGCACCGTGTCGTAGCCCAGGAACTGCCGCAGTCCCACCAGGGCCTGCACCTTCGCCAGGCGGGCCGAGGACACGTCAGTCTGAAACTGCAGAAGTTGGAGCTTGATCTTGAGGAAGTCGCCTTCGCCGATAAAGCCGGCCTTAAATTGCGCCTGGCTGATGTCGACAGTGTCCTGAAACCCCTTCAGATCTTCGAGCGCGAATTGCAGGGTCGATTCCGCCAGCAAGACATTTACAAACTGCTGACCCACGTTGAAGGCCAGAGTGCGTTCGGCATCGGCGATTTGCGCTCGGGTGACCGCGGTCTGATCGCGGGCCGCCTGCAGGCGATGCTGCCGCTTGTGCCCCCGCTCGAAGAGGTAGCTGAGCCCTATGTCAAATTGCTGCGTCTGGTCCAGATTCGTCCCGGAAAAATCTTGTGGACTGAAGAATGGGATGAACTGGGTGTCGATCCCCAACGTGGGATTGGGGCGCAGATTGGCGGTGATCTCCTGCGCTTGATTCTGAAGAATCAGAGTTCGGCTGGCCTTCAGCGAATGGTTATGCGCCAGCGCCAGATCGATGGCCTGGTCAAGACTGATGAGGGTCGTACTTTGCGCGACTGCAACGCCCCCTGAAAGCAGGAAGAGCACCGCCGTTGAGGCGAACACCCGAAAGAACCGTGAGCGCATAAGTGTCAAATCAACGGGCGCTGAAACCTGGTGAGGAAACCTTGGAGGGGAAACCGAGAACGCTTTGCATAATTTTCGGCCACCATCCAAGCTCCTGAGCCCTTACCGCCCTCCTTGCCGTCGTAAGCACGACCCGCCCCGGGAGGCCATTGTAAACGGGGAGCCCCATTCCCGGCGCGATAAAGATTAGATGCGAGGTGAGGCTGACGAGAAAGGGGCAGCGCCGCTTTTGCCTTAAAATTGCGCGGATTCCAGCGGCCAGCGCGGTTCACTTGCGTTGCTTAGGCCCTCAAGGTTAACGCATTGGGTAGGCTAGAATGTCTGCCAACAACGGAGACCAGAGCCAGATGAATAATCGACGTCAATTTCTGAAGATGCTGTCAGCGGCCGCGCTGGCGCCGCTGGTCGCCGGTCAAACCAAGACCGCTGAAACGAAAGTGAGCAAGATTCCGCTGGCATTTTCGACTCTGGCTTGTCCTTCGTGGGAATGGAAGAAAATCCTCAGTTTCGCCGTGGAGCACGGATTCTCAGCGATCGAACTGCGCGGTGTCGAGAGCAAACTGGATTTGCCCGCTCTTCCGCTCTTCGCGGCCGACCGCATCCAGCAGACCAAGCAGGAAATTCTGGCCAGCAAGCTGAAGATTGCGTGCGTGAGCAGCTCTGCGCAGATGTATGTAGAAGATCCGGCGAAGCGCGCCAAGGAACTGGCAGACGCCCGCCGCTTCATCGATCTGGCGGCAGCCCTCGGAGCGCCTTACGTGCGCGTCTTTGGGGGCAAGGCCGATTCCGACAAAAGCCCTATGCCCAGCAATGAGATCAAGGCCCGAGTTGCGGCCGGCTTACGCGAACTGGGCAGATACGCCGAGCCGCTCAACGTTACGGTCATTATCGAATCCCACGACCACTTCACGGCTTCCGCGACATTGAAGAGCGTATTGCAGCTGGCCGATTCTGAACACGTCGGTCTGCTATGGGACGCGCATCACACGTTTGCTACGTCGAACGAGGAACCGGAGTTTACGGTCCGCCAACTAGGGTCATGGATCCGCCACACGCACCTCAAGGATTCCACCGGTAGCGGGGAGGACCGTAAGTATGTGTTGACCGGGCGGGGGAATGTCCCGATCCAGCGCCAGATCGAGGCGCTGCGTTCGATTGGGTATAAGGGCTTCTATTGTTTCGAATGGGAAAAAATGTGGCACCCGGACATCGACGACCCTGAGATCGCAGTCGCTGATTACGCGCACGTGGTCGGCCAGTGCATGGGAAACGCTCACGCGTGCGGACTGTAGGGCCTAGCCAGGCATGCTTTCCGTGATCGTTTCGCTCGCCGCGTCCCAGTAAACTTTTTTCCCGGTCCAGTACGATTCAGCAGCCATCATGCAGGCGACGGAATGCGCGAACCCATCGTGGACCGTGGCATGAGGTTGTTGGCGCGAACGCATGCATTCGAACCAGTTCGCCATGTGCTCCGTCGTCAGGTCGTCGATGCCGAGTGGCGGAAGTTTGGTATCACCTGGCAGCATCACGAAGTGGGATTTTCTTTTCTCATCAATGTCGGCGTCGTCTTCGTGCGTCCCTTTTTCTTCGATGACCTGATAGCGAGGGCTGCCTTCGCCGCCGTGATTGATCAGACTCGCTTTCTTCCCCATGTAGCGCGTGAAACTGGGAGCGTCATTGCCGAAGCTGGTCGAATAACTCACCAGAAAACCCTTCGGATATTCGAGCAATGTTTGAAACGTGTCAGCTGTCTCGCGGCCATCATGCCAGGCGAAAACTCCTCCGTGTGACACGGCAGACTTCGGGAAATGGTCGTCCATGAACCAGTGCACCAGGTCGATGGCGTGGCTCATCCACTGATCGGGAATTCCGCTAGAAAATTCTTTGTAGAGACGAAACTCAAAATACATTTGGGGATCGAACGGACGCGCGGGTTTGGTGAGGAGCCATTTGCTCCAGTCGGTGTCTTGTTCGCGAATCTGCTTCACTTCCGGACGGCCGCGCCACCGCGGGCCGTGATAGTTCCACACGACTTCGACCTTGCTTACATCTCCGAGCACTCCGCTTCGGGCGATTTCTTGAGCGGCCTGCTGATGCGGCTCGCTGCGATGTTGCGTTCCCACCTGGACGACGGATTTCGACCGCGCCACGGCGTCGCGCGCGGCTCTGGTTTCGCTTAGCACGTTGCCCATCGGTTTCTCGACGTAGACGTCTTTGCCGGCCTCGACCGCCATCTTCAGAAGGGGTGAATGCGCGTGCTCCGGGGTGGAGATCAACAACCCGTCGACATCCTTCAGGGCGAGCAGTTCCTCGGCGTGCTGCACGGCCCGCGGAGTCCTGCCGTAGTAGCCCGCATTCGTGGCGGTGGCCTTCTCCCGGTTCACTTTCCAGAGGTCGCAGACCGCAGTCATCTCCACGTGATGGCTGTCCTTCAACTTCGACGCGATCAGATCGAGATCTCCGCCGCGGCTTCCGGTGCCGATGTGCCCGAGCGAAATCCGGTCGTTGGCGCCAACGATGTTTTCGTAGGACAAGGCGGTGCGTGGCAGAACGACTCCGCCGGCGATGACTGCCGCGGACTTGCCCAAGAATGCCCTTCGGTTAATCTGCGAAGAATCGCTCATGATTGGCTCCGGTGCACAAATCGAATCGCATGCTACGTGGGACTGCCGTTTACGTCAACAACATCTGCGTCAAAGCGAAGTATGGATCTCAGCTAGTCTTCAGGCCGTCTGGAACCAAGGGCAGAGAGCGCAAGCGCACGCCCGCTGCATCGAAGATCGCATTGGCGATTGCGGGCGCCAGGCCGATCATCGGGCACTCGCCGGCTCCCACCGATGGAATGTCCTTGCGGTCGAGCAAAACAGTCTCGATCGCAGGAACGTCGCTGAACCTCGGTACGCGATACTGCGACAGTCTGCCATTGAGAATCTTTCCATTGTCGAATTCGATCGCTTCGAAAAGTGCGCCGCCCAATCCCTGTATGTTCGATCCTTCGATCTGATTGCGAAGGCCATCGGGATTCACGATCGCGCCACATTCAAAGGCTGAAACGACGCGGACGATTTTGACGTCGCCCGATTTGCGATCGACGTTGACCTCGGCGAAGGTCGCGATATTGCCCAGCTTTTCGTATCCGCCGCCCATGCCAAATCCCTGCCCGGCAGCTTTGCTCTTTCCCCAGCCAAATTGCTTTGCGGCCGCCTCGAAAACGGCACGCAGTCGTTCATCCTTCAGATTCTTCAAGCGAAATTCGAGTGGATCCATTTTCACCGAGTGGGCTGCTTCGTCCATGTGCGACTCGCGCGCGAAATGGTTCGCGGTGGCCGCCAGGGCGCGGTACGATCCCTGCCGCAACGGAGAATTGACCGCGTGAAAAACGATGCGCTGGTTCGGGACCTCGTAATACGTGCGAATTCCCGCCGAACCGGAGTTGTAGTTGTGGAACTCCCACGCGGTAATCGTTCCGTCGTTGCGGACGCCGCTGGTTACGTCGATCACGCCTGCGGGGCGGAAATACGCCCACGTGAACTCCTCTTCCCGCGTCCACACGACTCTCACCGGACGCTTTGCCGCACGGGCGAGTCGCGCCGCTTCAATTGCCGTTTCGCCGGTGTGCTTGCCGCCATAGCCCGATCCCGTGTCGGGCATCAGCACCCGCACCTGGTCTTCGGGAATGCGAAACGCCTCGGCCAGTTGCCCGCGAACGCCGAAAGGCCGCTGCGTTCCAGTCCACACGGTGAGCTTGTCGCCATCCCACTTGGCCAGCGCCGCGCGGGGTTCGAGCGGAGTGTGGGCAATGTACTGCACGGTATAAGTTTGTTGTAGGCGATGGTCCGCGGATCCAAGAGCTTGGTCCACACTGCCGATGTCGAAGCGCTCGCCCTCACCGGTTGGGTCTTTGCCCTCGACCGTGTTCTTGCGCAGATAGTCGAACAGTTCTTTGTTCGATGGTTGCGGCTCGGCCTTCCACTCGGCATGAATAGCAGCAATGGCCGCCGTGGCTGCTTCCGTGCTCGCAGCGGCAACGCCTACGAAATTGCCATCGTGCACGACGGTCGCGCCCATCTGCTCTGCCTTTTGTGTGTCGACCGAAACCAGCGTCGCGTTGAAAGCAGTTGGCCGCAACACCTTTCCGTAGAGCATGTCAGGCAGTTTCTGGTCTGAGGGATAACGGTGTTTGCCGGTGACAAAGTCGCGGCCATCTACCTTCATTGCAGATTGGCCCGCAACCTTCCAGTTTGCCGAAGGAATCAGCGGAGTCTCGGCCGTGACGGTCTGGGTCAACTGCTGGCCTTTCGTCAGCGCCGCAATATTCCAAGGATCGTTTGGTCTGGGGATCGGTGATCTTTCCATCGGCAGCGATCAGATGCTGACGATCCGTCTGCCATTGCGCCGCCGCGAGACCGATGAGCATTTCCCGCGCTGCAGCCGCGACTTTGCGCAGTTGCAGGTTCATGGTGGGAGTGGTGCGGCTGCCGAACGTGCCCATGTCGAACGGCGTGAGCTGCGTGTCGCCCATCACCATTTCAATCTTGTCGATGGGCACGTGAAGTTCTTCCGAAACCGCCTGGCTCAGCGAGGTCCGAATGTTCTGTCCCATCTCGACTTTGCCCGTGTACACCGTGACTTTGCCGTTTTCGCCGATGTGAAGCCAAGCGTCAATTTCCTTGGGAAGGGAATCGCCGCGTCGCCTTCCCCCGCCCGATTCTTGAGCGACCACAGCTGGTTTCAAGACCGAAACCACGAGAAGCCCGGCACCGAGAAATTTGAAAAACTCCCGACGACCCAGATCGAAGCGGTACGGAGCCGACTCGGTGAGTTCGTAGCGCTCAGGTTCCAAAGAAGCCGCCGTGAAAGTTTTCTCGTTCATCGCCCCGCTCCCTTCCCGCCAGGGGCCGGCCAGGTCTTGATCGATTTCTGGATGGCACTCACGATGCGCGGATACGTTCCACAGCGGCAAACGTTGCCGTCCATGAAATTGATGATCTCGCTCTCGTTCGGCGATGGATTGCTCTGCCGCAGGGCAATGGCGGACATAATCATTCCCGATGTGCAGTACCCGCACTGCATCGCACCGGCCTCGAGGAACGCTTCCTGGACGGGATGCAATTGATCGCCGCTGGCGAGTCCTTCAATGGTGGTGATCTGCTTTGCAGAAACGGCGGCGACCTTGGTGATGCACGACCGCTGCGCTTTTCCGTCAATCAAAACGGTGCAGGCGCCACATTGGCCCTCTCCGCAGCCGTACTTGGTTCCCGTCAGATCGAGTTGCTCACGCAATGCGCTCAGCAGGCTGGTTTGGGGGTTGGCGTCGACCGTGTAGGACTTTGCGTTAACGGTGAGACGAATGGTAGCCATTCCTAAGCTCCCTAGTCATGGAGTACGTGTGGAGTTGTGAGCGGAAATGCTTTAGAAAATCATATACCCGACAGAAGGGCCGGTGAAAGCCCCGAGTCGATATCCTGTGCGACTGCGAAAACACCGAATAAAACAAGACCGAGCAGAACCGGAATGAGCTTCCGGTCCCGCCCGGCGAAGGAATTGGGACGCATGCTTCCTCCGCGTACTCTTTTCCGCGTCTTACGACTTGATAGTTTTCGAAGCCGCATCCCAAGTGACCGGCTTCTGGCGGAAATACGATTCGTTCGCCATGTGGCAGGCGATCGCTGCGTTATTGCCGAAGACAGCATCTTCGGTCACCGACTTGCGCGACTTCACCGACTGGAAGAAAACATTCAAGTGCGGACGCACGTCGTCCCAGTCGTGACCCTTGTACACGATGTCTTCGTGCACGGGTTCTTTGCCGAGTTGCGGATCATGCTCAGCGTGCCACTCCTTCACATATTGTTCCCGCATTTTCGCCGGGAAACTGAAGCTATAGTAGCTGGGATCCTGGTCCACGCCCGATTGCGGAGAGTGGCGCAGATCGAACTCGCCGGCATCGAGAAGACCCTTCGGCCCCATAAACCGCGCCACTTCCGGCGTTTCGCAGCCCAGGTCCAGTCGCACATAAACCGGGATGCCGTGATAATCGAACAGGACGGTGTGGAAATCGGGCATGTCGCGGCCGTCTTTGAAGCGGAAGATGCCGCCCATCGCCGTCGCCGACTTCGGGATTTCATTCCATCCTAGGGTCACCAGCATTCCGCTGATGAGATGGACCATCAAATCTCCGGCCACGCCGGTGCCATAGGCACGCCAACACCGCCAGCGCGCGAAGTGAAGGCTGTTGAACGGAATCTTGGGAGCATCATTGAGCCACGTATCCCAGTCCAGGGTTTGCGTGGAAAGATCCAGGGGAGGCGGATACTCCCACGCGCCGGTTGGATCGTTTCGTCCCAGCGTTAGTTCCACCATCTCGATGTCGCCGATCGCTCCGCCTTTGTAGAGTTCATTTGCCTTGGCGCACAGCTCTGAACTGACGCGCTGAGAGCCAATCTGCACAATGCGATTGTTCTTCTGCGCGGCCTCGACCATCGCCAGTCCGTCGGCCACATTGTGCGACATGGGCTTCTCGCAATAGATGTCCTTGCCGGCTTTGCACGCGTCGACCACCACGCGCCGGTGCCAGTGATCCGGCACTGCGGCCACGATGCAGTCGATATCTTTGCGATCGAGCAACTCCTGATAATGACGGGTAGTCGGCAGGCTCGTATTGGCGGTGATTTCCTTCGCTAGCGTGTGCCGCCCGTCATACAAGTCGGCGGCGGCAACGCACTCCACGCCAGGAATCGTGATGGCCCCAGCCAGCAAGCCTGACCCCTGCATCCCGACCCCGATCATGCCAAAGCGAACGCGATCGCTCGGGGCCACGGCTCGCGGCAATGGTTGAGCGTTGAGAAAGACAGTCTTCGCTGCCAGCAGGCCACCGGCTGTGGCCGCACTGCCTTGCAAGAATGCGCGTCGCGAAAGAATACGTTTCATGCGAGTCCCTCCGAATGATTTGACTGCGACCTGATCCTGCGAATCCCGCTACTTCTTCAGCGGCTTAATCGCCACTTCTTTGAAAAACACGATGTCGTTGTCGCTGTGATTCTGCAGACCCATGTACCCGAAATCGGGCCGCGGACCACGCTGCGGCTCGAAATCAAACTTCCGCTCGGGCACCGGATCTCCATCTTTATAATCCGTGACTTTCACTCCGTTGAGCACGACAATCGTGCGCGACCCATCCAGAGTAATATCCATCGTGTTCCACTCCGGGCCGGGTTTCCAGGCCTTCGCCAGCGGTTTGGTCAGCGAATACAGCATCCCCGTCGAATGGTATTCATCCTCCTGCGACGTCTCGGGATGGTTGTCGATCTGTACCTCGAAGCCGTAGTGTACGGGCATCCACTCTTCGCGCGGCTCCACGGGAATGCGGATGAACACCCCGGAGTTATCGTTCTCATCGCGCATCTTGTAGACAACGTGGATCTGGCAATTCCCGATCTTCCCGGCAGTCCAGTAGAGCAGGCCCATGCCGCCGTGGGTGTGGATCAAACCGTCTTCCACCGTATCGTGTCCTGGGCCGACGTGCTTCCATCCGGTCAGATCTTTGCCGTTGAAAAGCTGTTGCCACTTGTCGGGATCGCCCTTGCAAACATTCTGATTCTCATCCGCGGCGAAGGTCAGGGTTACCAAACCGGCAAACAGAAAAATGCAGACAGTAAATCGTTTCAGCATGGGGAATCTCCTGAGTTTTCTTAGCCAGGTTATTGAGACAACCCACCATACTCGCACCCACGTCCGGAATCAAATCGGGACAGGCCAACTTTTTCAATCTTGAACAGGAATCACCTGGCAAAGCACAAGGAATCCGCGCCAAAAACAAATGGCGCCGCACCCAGAAGGGTGAGACGCCAAGATCTGACTGGGGATCTTGACTTCAGTCCATTTCCCGCACGGACCCTTCCCGTGCGAACATGCCCGCCCCGGCTCCCGAACTGCCCTCAGCATCACGTTTTTTCCGCCAGTCGACCTCGGTCAGAACAGAAATCGCATCCGCTTTCTGCTTCTTCAATCCCGCATTGATGCTGGGAAGCTCTTTCTGCGTCAGGTTCTGGAAATCGCCGATCACGTCTTCCAGTTCGTGCGCGAGAGAATCCGCGCGCGCTGCCTGATAGTCCGCCGGACGACCCTCATAGCCATTCACGGTGCCATACAACTGTCCCAGAAGCTCGCGGATGCGCTCTTCTCCCGTGATCATTCCACCTTCTTTCGTGGCTACGATTTTGCCCCGCAGTTCATCGCACTTGGCTGCCAGATCCTGCAGTTGCTTTCGCGACGGATTTTTTTCCGGGAGCTTCGAAGCCCTTTCGTTGGCCGCATTGCGAACCCCTTCGATGGCTTCGACCGCGTACGTCATATGCTCGATGGTGTGATAGACCTTCATCGTCAAATCGAATTGTGCCTTGCGGTCTTCCAGCGAATATTTCGCCCGCGGATCCAGAACGACATTTAGCTGCTCGGTGTAAACGTTGTCACCCTTGGTCATCTTCACGGTGTACGTGCCCGGAAGCACGCGCGGGCCTTGAGCCGCTTCAAACAGCGCTGTTGCGGCCGGTGGAACCGCCGGCGCTTTTACGCGCATCGACCAATTAGCGCGGTTCAAGCCGCGGTGCTTGCTGCCTGCCACGGTGTCGACCTGCTTGCCATTCTGATCCAGGATCTCAATTTTCAGATCGCCAAAGATGTGCCGCCCTCTCTGGTAGTAGGTGATCTGTGCCTCGCCAGGCCGGTTGCGGCCCGTGAAGGTTTCATCCCCTTCTGGCCAACCGCCGAACGCGTCGAAGTACTGCACAGCTTTGTTGGGAATCAGCGCCGCTTCCTTCGACATAAGTTCCGGGGTCAATGCCCGCAGAGCCGAGATGTCGTCGATGATCCAGATGCCGCGGCCGTGCGTGGCCAGCACCAGATCGCTCTCGCGTGCCTGCACGGCGATATCGTCCACCGCCACGGCAGGGAAGTTGCTGCCCTTGTATTGCGCCCAATGCTGGCCGCCGTCTACCGAGATCCACAGCCCAAACTCCGTGCCAAGAAACAGCAGATTCGCGTCCACCGAATCTTCCTTGATTACGTGAGCGTATCCGCGCGCGCCGCTCTCCTGCGCCGGCAGCGCCGTCCACGTCTTGCCGTAGTCTGTGGTCTTGTACACGTATGGCTTCATGTCGCCGAAGGTGTGGCGATCGAAGGTTGCGTAGGCCGTGCCTTCGTCGAAGCGGCTGGCTTCAATCGTTGAGACCCAGGAATTCTTTCCCAGGCCGTTAACGTTGGCCACGACGTTAGTCCATGTCTTGCCGCCGTCCCGCGTGATCTGGAGGTTGCCATCGTCGGTTCCGACCCAGATGATCTGCCCGTTCTTCGGCGATTCGGAAATCGAATAAATCGTCGTATGCATTTCCGCCGAAGAATTGTCTACGGTTACGCCTCCGGATTCCTCCTGCTTCTGCTTTTCCGGATCGTTCGTCGTCAAGTCCGGCGAAATGCGATCCCACGTCTGGCCGTGATCGCGTGAGCGGAACAGTAACTGTGCGCCAATGTAAATCGTCCCTTTCTCATTGGGACTCATGTGGATCGGCGTGTTCCAGTTGAAGCGCAGTTTCTTCTCGCCGTAGTTGGGAAGAGGCTTGAGCCCGCGGATTTCATGCGTGTAGCGGTTCACGCGGCCGATCTCTCCGCCCTGCGCTTCGGCGTAAATGTAGTTCGGGTCCGACGGGTCTTCGAACATCCAGAAGCCGTCTCCACCGAACATGTTTTCCCAGCGTGAATTCGCTACTCCACCGGGATACGACGAATCGCCGACCCACGAACTGTTGTCCTGCAATCCCCCATAGACGTGATAAGGATCGGAACCGTCGGTGCTCACGTGGTAGAACTGCGAAATCGGCAGGTTCATCTGGTGCTTCCAGCGGTTGCCGCCATCCTCGCTGCGCCACAGGCCGCCGTCGTCGCCCGCAATCACCACATTCGGATTCTTGGGATTGATCCACACATCGTGAAAATCGCCATGCGCCCCGCCCGAAACCACGTTGAACGTTTTGCCGCCGTCGGTGCTGTACAGCAGGATGAGATCTGGTTTAAAGATTTTGTTTTCGTCCTTGGGATCGACAATCAGATTGCCAAAGTAGAACGGGCGCCACACCATGTAGTTACTCGCGTCGAGTTTCTTCCAGTTTCCGCCGCCGTCGTCAGAACGGTACAGTCCTCTTCCTTTTTCCGCTTCGACGTTGGCGTAGACCACTTGCGGCTTTGACGGCGCGACAGCGATGGCAACCCGGCCCCACGGTTTCGCGGGCAGTCCTTTCGCGTTACTGTCGTTGAGTTCGGTCCAGTGGTCGCCGCCATCGGTCGACTTGAACAGCCCGCTGCCCGAGGTGGGCACGTTCCCAGAGCGAAACGTCCAGCCCTGACGCCGGAAATCCCACATCGACGCGTAGATCGTCTTGGGTTCCTGCCGGCTCATGGCCATGAGGCCGCAACCGGTCGACGCATCGGCGCCGGCCAGAACTTTTTTCCACGTCTTGCCGCCGTCGGTGGTCTTGTAGACGCCACGCTCGTCGTTGTCGTCCCAGAGATGTCCAGTTGCGCAGACCAGCACATTGTTTCCATCAGCGGGATCGACCAGAATCTTCGCGATGTGCTCGCTGTCCTTCAGGCCGACGTTCGTCCAGTTCTCGCCGCTGTCGGTGGACTTGTAAACGCCATCGCCGACCGACACGCTGTTGCGCATCCAGGCCTCGCCGCTGCCCACCCAAACCGTCTTCGGGTTCGACGGATCAATGGCCACCGCACCGATCGATTGCACGCTCTCGCGGTCGAAGACAGACTTGTACGTCGTGCCGCCATTCACCGATTTCCACACACCGCCGCTGGCCGCCCCCACGTAGACGGTAATGCGGCCGTCCTGCTCAATGGCGTCCACGGCGGCGACACGCCCACTCATCGTCGCCGAGCCAATGTTGCGCGCCGGAAGCCCCGACACCGTGGCCGCATCGAACTTGTAACCCGTCTGAGAGTAGGCCGTGTCGGCCGGAAGCATGAAAGAGACAACGCAAAGGAACATGCTCAACTTCGTCAGCAGGGAAAAATGATAGCGTCTCGTATTCATCGATTCGTTTCCTCGTAGCGGTTCAAGATTTCGCGTACAGAAGTGTTACCACTCTGTTCTTTCTTGGTTGTCGTCTTCATCCAACCGAATCGTTCTCCAGGACAATCAATGAATCCCGACCATTCCGGACTTCTTCTCTTCAGGCTTCAGCGACGCGGGAACCGCAAAGTCCGCGGGATTGATATTCACATTCACTTCAATCTTCTCGACGGTCGTGGTCTGCGCCGCGGGATTCGCCTTCGATCCCTGCGAAATCGAGAAGGGATACATCACGCCCGCCACCGGCTTGTACGACCCCATCTCAGTCACGCTCTCGCGCACCGAGCCGCGGATGAATTCCTGCACTTCCTTGCGAATCTCCAGGAAGGTGTCGGGGTCGAGGTAGTAATAGATGATGTCGCCGTCTTTCAGCGTGACTTTCAGGCGCAGCGCATCGTCGCCGTCGACCACGTCATGACCCAGAAACTCAACCGTGTTGCCCTTTTCCTTGTAGTCGACCAGCGGACCGTCGAAATCGGCGTCGAGCAGCAGGTCCTTCAAGTCGTCCTCGCCCATGAACTCGGGATCTTTATGTCCGCCGAAGGGCTGGATCTGCCAGCCGGTGGCGCCGTCGTACGCCGACACGGCGGTCATGCCCTGCAACGTGAAAGTCTCGCGCACCAGGTTCGGACGCTGGTTCTCCTGTATCGTGGCCGCGGTGAAACCTCCGCCGCCGTTGAGTTTGCCCGTGATGCGTACCGAATGGATGGCCTTGATCTTGTCGATTCCGCCTTTGGCCTGAATGTTCTTGTTGACGAGTTCGTCGGCCGTCTGCGAGAGAGAGAAAACACTCAGGCACGAAACTGCCGCCAGCACGATCACTGCGTGACGCATGAGGACTCCTGTTGTGTGGGACTTAGACCCGGGAAATGAGACGACCAGTACTCTACCCGGTAGTAGACGTGCTTGCCAAGCCTTGGTTAGCGGAGATGTCCACGTAGCGACGGACGCACTCGTCCGTTGCTGGGGCGGGACTGGCGGAACCGCCCGAGTGGCTCGGCGAGAGGTGAGGGTAAGCCGCGAGGTGCGCTTGCGATCGCCCTACTTTGCTGCTTCCGCTGCGATCTTCTCGATCACGATGGCGGACGAACCGCCACGCGCGTATACCTTCCCGCTGGCCGTGACTCTCTGTCCGGCGAAAGGCATCAGCTTGTCATTCTGGCCCGCGGAGGGCGTGGTATCGGCGATCGGCCAGTAAATGGTCCCGTTGTCTGCCAGGATCACGAGCGGCGATCCGGCTTTTGCGCAAGCCTGGGCACACTGCGCGCTGATGGGCTTCTGCAGACCCTTGGTGAATGCGCAGGCCGAATCGAGAACATAACCGTTCACCGACACGGACTTGCCGGTATCGCTGCCAGCAAACAGCATGGCCGCGAACACGCCGATAGAAATCGCTACACCGCCTGCTTTTCGAATGCTCATATGAACCCCTTTGCCTTCATTATTGTTGAATTGAGGTCAGATTCCCCAGATGGCAGCATAAGGTAGCAGACGCGGGCGGAGGCGCAATAGTAAAAACCGACTATACTTTTTTCGGCGTCTACGAAGATTTTCGTTGACACTACGAATCTCTTCGTAGTATGTTCCTGTCCATGAAGCAGACTCCGCACAAACCGACCGCTTCGGAGCTCGAAATTCTGCGCGTGCTTTGGACCCGCGGGCCTTCGACGGTACGCGAGGTGCATGAATCCCTCAGCGAGAAAAAGGAACTCGGCTACACCACGGTGCTGAAGCTTCTGCAAATAATGACGACAAAAGGCACTGTGAAGCGAAACGAAACCCAGCGCGCGCACGTCTATGAAGCATGCCTCCCCGCTGAGCAGACTAAGCGCCAGCTTGCCGGGGATATGTTGCAGCGGGTCTTCGAGGGGTCAGCGAGCCAACTCATGATGCACGCGCTCGCGGGCAGCAAGTCTTCGCCGCAAGAGATTGAAGAGCTGCGCCGTTTGCTGGACGAATACGAAAGGAGCCGCAAGTGAACACTCTCGTGAATTGGCTCTCCCCGAGCGCGATGCAGGCTACAGGTTGGGCGCTCTTGCATTTTCTATGGCAAGGAACTGCGCTCGCTGCCCTGGCGGCGGCTGCGATGGCTCTGTGCCGTCGCGCGTCGACGCGCTACCTGCTGGGAGTGGGCGCGCTCGTACTGATGCTGCTGGCTCCGCTGGCGACTTTCTTCGTTTATTCGCAGCAACATTCCGGTGTGGCAGACACCGCGAAGTCGTCGCCGCTCGCCGCGGCCCAACCAACAGCGAGGGACAGAGACGCGGCGAGCGGCTCGACGCGACGTCTCTTCTTCTCCGTACGATCGTCCATCGCGCCTTCGCTCGACGCGCTCCCGTGGCTGGTTGAGGCCTGGCTTCTCGGCGTGGCGTTCTTCAGTCTTCGTTCCGCCGGCGGATTTCTGCTGCTCGAGCGGGAACGCCGCAGGCAGTCGACTGTGGTGAGCGAGCGAGTGCTCGAGATCTGCTACACGCTGCAAGACCAACTGGGGTTGAATCGCGCCATTGCATTATTGCGAGTGCAAGTGGCTGCAGGCGCCGGCGGTGATCGGATGGTTTCGCCCCGTTGTGTTCTTGCCCGTCACGGCTCTAACTGGCCTTTCGGAAGAGCAGCTTCAGGTAGTGATCGCCCACGAACTAGCGCACATCCAGCGCTTCGATCCTTTTGTCAATGTATTCCAGGTGTGCGTCGAGACGCTGCTCTTCTACCATCCCGCGGTGTGGTGGCTGAACAAACGAATTCGCGCCGAGCGCGAACACTGCTGCGACGACATGGCGGTGGCTCTTTGCGGCAACGCAGTCGAGTATGCGCGTGCTCTTACGCTGATGGAAGAATGGCGCAGCGCTCCGGTCTTTGCCATGGCCGCGAACCGTGGTCCGCTCACCGAGCGCATCGTGCGTGTCCTTGGGCTGAAGACGCTCGGCGCGGGAATGCGCGGCATCGGATTGACGGGCAGCATCCTCTGCCTGACCGCGGCACTCGTTGCTGGAAATGCTCTGCGGGGAATCGCGCATCCGCCGTCCGTCGCCGCGATCTGGCAGGCTGCGGCGCAAACCTGCAGGTGCTTCCTCGCCGGCCACTCCTGGCAGCACCGCTGTCGCAAAGCCTTCGGCGGCTCATCCGCAAAGCAGCGGGCCAGACAACAGCCAGTTCAACGGCGTCGTCTTACATCGACGAAATGAAGGCTGCGGGGCTCACCGATCTGACCGTCGACCAGTTGATTGCGCTCAAGACACAAGACGTCACTCCGGAGTACGTGAAAGAACTCCAAGATCAAGGCTTGCATCCCGACGCGAACACCTTGATCGCGATGCGGGTGCAGGACATCTCTCCAGAGTATGTGCGCGGACTGCGCGACGCGGGCCTCAATCCCGATCAGAACCAACTCATCGCGCTTAAGGTCCAGGGCGCGGACGGCGCATATTACCGCGCCATGAAAGAAGCCGGCCTGCAGCCCGACGTGAACACTCTGATCGGGATGAAGGTGCAGGACGTAACTCCCGAATACGTGCGCGAGATTCGCGCTGCCGGCCTCACGGTAAACGCAAATCAAGTGATCGGGCTGAAGGTGCAGGATGTTACGCCGGCATACCTGAAGGCATGCACGACTGGGAATTGAGCTCGGACGGACGATGTGATCGGCATGAAGGTGCAGGACGTGACTCCTGAGTATGTGCGCGGCATCCAGGCTCTCGGTTTCAAGCCGACGGCCAGCGAACTCATAGGGATGCGGGTGCAAGATGTCACGCCCGAATACATCAAGGCTCTGCAATCGGCGGGATTCAAACTCGACATCAGCGACATCATCGGCGCCAAGGTGCAGGACGTGACGCCGGAGTTCATCGAGCGGGCCAAGGCGCATGGTTTCAAGGATCTGACACTGCAGAAACTGATACAGCTTCGGCAACTGGGAATTCTGGATTCGAAGGCCGACCTCTAAACGCAGTTGTGGTGAGTGCGCGGGGCTTCGCCCACGCTTGGACGGCCGAGGCGGCCGTCGCCACATGGGTAGTTGGGCCACACACCGCTATTTGGGCCACATCACATCTTAAGGAGATGACTTATGAGAATGCGCCGAACCCTCGCCTATTTGGTTTTCGCGTGTTGCGTTGTGCTGTTCGTCGTCAAGAATCGGGCTGCGGAAGTGCGCAGTGGCGACTGGACCATCAGCAGGTCCGAATCGGCCGGCAAGGTCGAGTTCTCGCTGATCGAGCACCATCACGGCGGAACTTCCAGCCACCAGTCGGACTGGCCCGCGAGTTCGTTCCTGGGCGTGGACTTTTCGAAACCCGGACGTGCTGGATGTGCACTTCACCATCACGCGCGACGCGGGCAAGATCGACTGCGAAGGGTTTCTCAACAACGGTGAAGGTGCGGGATTGTTTCACTTTCAGCCGGACCCGAATTATCCGCGGGAGATGCACTCGCTGGGCTTTTCGGTGGACGACGAGAAGCAGTTCGGCATGGCGGTTCAGGATGTCAGCCTGGAATTCGCGCAAGCAGATGAAGAACGAGCATCTCAGCGGTCTCGACGCCGACAAACTGATCGCGTTCCGTATCTTCCGCGTCGATTCAGCCTTCATCGAGGCGCTGCGGGCCGAAGGGCTGAAGATCTCAGACGCCGATAAACTGGTCGCTTTTCGCATTCACGGTGTGAGTCCAGAGATGGTGCGTAGCCTGCATCAGGCTGGGTATTCGCCGAATGAGGATACGTTGATTGCTATGAGAATCCATGGCGCGACTCCGGAGTGGATGGCGGAACTCAAGCAGCGCGGCTACGATCATATCGATCTCGAGAAGCTAATCGCGTTCCGTATCCACGGAGTTTCGCCGGAGTTTATTCAGAAGTTGCAGAGCATGGGATACTCGCATCCCGATCCAGATGAACTCATCGCCATGCGCATTCACAACGTGACGCCGGAATACATCAGCGACATGCGCTCGCGGGGAATTCATGACCTTAGCATCGATCAATTGGTGAGCATGAGGATTCACGGGATCGACTGAGCGCGAGGAATTCCTGATTGAATGGTTCTTGATTGATGACTGAAAACCGCCCGGGTTGGGCGGTTTTTTGCGAACGCGAGAAGTAGAGCAACGCTGCAGAGTCAAGTTGCGCTTTGCGGCCCCGAGGGCGAGACGCCCTCGGGACAGCCGGCAAGATGCCGACCCTACAGTTTCAGTGCGCGAAGGAGAAGTTCAGGCCTGTCGTGAACACGAGGTCGTTGTTCTTTGCCCCGGTCGGCGGGTTGGTGACATAAATGTCGCCGAACTGGTTCTGCCAACCGAGCCATTTGCTGATCTTGGTGACGGCGCCGAGATTGAAGGTCGTCCGGTATTGGCTGGTGTCCTGCAGGTTCGGAAAGATATAGAAATTCTCCGTGAGGACCGTGCTCTTGCCCAGCTTGTGGTTCAGTTCCTCGCCGAGGGTAAGAGCGACGAATCTGTTCGTCAGGCCGTAGGACTGGTATGTGGGCGGCACCGTGACCGGGAGGTTCAGGGGTCCATTGGAATACGTTTCATGGGTGTAGTTAACGCCCCCGAGGAAGTTCAGCGTTGTGGCGTCGGACGCGATCGCGTGGTAGCCAAAGCCTCCGGTATACACCTGGCGCAGATCGAGGAACTGCAGCGCGTTGCTCATGAAGTCTGCCGCACCGAAGACGAACAGCTTGGGATTGACGTTGCGATCGTAGCGCAACCCTCCTGTCACCAGGTTGGCAGCAACCAGCCCAGGAGCAGGCAGGTCGTTCTTGGTGTAGATGGAACTGGCATAGAGCGTGATCTTGTCATTGAGCGTGGGGTGCACCGCGTTGAAGGCCAGCGCCAGATTCTCCGACTGGCTGTTTCCCCGCGCGATAGAGAAGCCCACGTTGGCACCGCCGTTCCAGCCATGCGCCAGTCCGGGGTGCAGCGACTTGTCGTAGGCAAGTTGCTCGGCATCGTTGCGGATGAGCGTGACATCGTCCTTGGGCGCTTCCACTGTGCCCGTGGTCTTGGTGGCAATCTCGATCTTGCCGTCAGTGGTAGTGACCGAGCCGACTGCGGTCTTCCCACCCTTCAAACTGATGTGCAATTCCTGGTCGGTCTTGATGTCCTGAATCGCGGCAAACTGGATCGTAATATCTCCGGCGGCATCAGTGTGCAGCACCAACGTCTTGCCGTCGGACTTCACGACTGTGCCGGTGAACCGGTCCCCGTTTTTTAACGTGACTTGGTCCGCGAGCAGGGCCGATGACAGTCCGATGACCGCGATGAGAGTGAATAATTGAAATTTGCGCAACACGACCTACCTCCACATTTCAGAGCTTGGGAATTCGGGTGCAATTGGGAGCTGGGTATACCCTCGAAACCGGGAACGAATAAATAGGACAAAGGAGCGGAGCCGTAACTCAGGATTGAGCAGCAGAAGGTCGCGACTGCGTGGGGCAGTCGCGGACCAGGTTAGCTCTTGGTTTCGGTCTTCTTGTTCGGATCGGTCGAAGCCTGAGCCGGCGGCTGTTCCTTCATGCCGTCTTTAAAGCTGCGAATGCCCTCGGCTAGCCCTTTTCCGAGTTCAGGCAATTTCTTCGGCCCGAACAGCAGCAGAGCAATAATTGCTACGAGGAGCCAATGCCACGGTGAGAACTCACCCATAAGAACCTCCAACGGTCTCTAGGACAACCACCAAAATATAGGGTACGGGACGCCAAGGGGGAAGTCAAACCACGGCTTACTCTCCTAGCCTTCTTTAAGCCTTTTCAATGTTTTATCTTACGGGCCTCCGATCATCGGTGAACGGCGCCACGGTGAGCGGTGATTTCAATCACAGCCAGATGCCGACAGCCAATGCAAAAACAGCCAATAAAGTCATCCGGTGGGTTACCTCCGTGACCTTACCCGCGGGTTCCCCGGCGAGCTATGTTTCTTAAGGGCGTTTCTGAAGGTGATTGCCATTTAGCATTCCCTCAAAAGCCGCCACCAGCAAGCCAAATCCATGCATGGGGAGTCCGGTGAGAGTCAAGGCCTTAGTGTCCTTATTGCTGTGCAGTCTGGCGGCCGCCGCGGTCGCCCAATCCACCACGAACCAGCCCCCCACTCCGCAGCCTGTTGATACGACGCAACTCGCCGCCTGGCTAATAGGCGGAGTTCCCAGCAGCCGGCTCGCGCGTCTGGTCGCGGAACGTGGACTCGCCACTTTGCCTACGAGATCCGAACTCCGCCAGATGGAGTCCGTCGGGGCCAACAAGGAATTGATGCGCGTCCTAAGTTCGGGCAACGCCCAGTCCGCGAGGATCGGCGCCCCCGTTCCAGCTGGTTTGATGAAAGCCGCCGCCGAGGCGCGCCAGCAGCACTTTCACGAAGCTGAAGCGGCCGTGCGCGAGGTCCTGGCCGCTGACCCACAGAATTCCGCCCTGCACTTTGCTCTCGGTGCGATCTACCGCCTGCAAGAGAAATGGGACGAGTCTTACGACGAGCTTGCCTCGGCGACGCGGATCATGTCTGGTCTTCCCGAGAACCACGCAGCGCTTGCCTACCTGTTCTATCGCCTGGACGACGGGCCCAATGCGATTGCGGAGGCGCGGACCGCGCTCAGCCTCGATCCGCAGAATGCGGAAGCGTATCAATTCCTGGGCCTCGGCTTGTATTCAACCGGTCAATATCAGGCGGCAGTCCATGCCTATGCTGAGTCTCTGGGCCGGGATGGCGACAACGCCGACACGTACTACGACATGGGCATCGCCCTGCACGCCAACGGAAACCTCCCCGGTGCGATTACTGCTTACGAGAAAGCGATTCGGCTGAAACCCGCGTTCTGGGAGGCTCATTCCAATCTGGCACTGATCCTGCACGAACAAGGCAAACTTGACCAGGCCGTGGTGGAATATCGCGAGGCCAAGCGGATCGCGCCCGGCGAAGCCTCCATCCGCAACAATCTCGGAAATACGTATTGCGATCAGGGGAACTTCGACTCGGCGATCGAAGAACTGCACGCGCTTTACCGCGAGCATCCGGAGTGGCAGCAGGGACACGCATGTCTGGCCAGCGCCTACATGGCGAAGAAGAACTATGACACCGCGGTGGAAGAACTGAAGCTGGCCGTGCAGCAGAATCCGACCGGGTCGACCGAGCACCGCATCCTCGGCCAGGCTCTGCTGCTGGCCAACAAGCCAGACGAGGCTTTGCGCGAACTGCGGCTGGCAGTTTCGCTCAATCCTGATTCCGACATCGCGCACCACCTGCTGGGGACGCTGCTGTTCCAGCAGCAAGAGTTGCATGCCGCGGAGAAAGAGTTCCGTGAGGCGCTGCGGCTGAACGGCTCGGCAGACAATCACTACTCGCTCGCCGCCTGCCTTATGAGCATGGACCGTAACCAGGAGGCTCTGTCGGAACTGGAGACGGCGTCCCGGCTAGATCCCGAGCGCATGCTCTATCGGGCGCGTCGCGAAGAGCTGCTCAAGCTGATGAAGGATACGAGTTCGCGGTAAGGCCGGCGACCCGGGCGGGTTGACCTGGTTTAACTGAGCGTGTTTGACCGCTCGGCCAATATCCCCGATGTACTACGGTGCTTAGGCGAAGCCGCAGGCGGTCCATACACTAGAGTCGAGTCCGGGCCCCAGCGGGGCAGGAACCCGGTGATAGCGGAGAATTTCCCATGGCGACGAACGCAACCCGAACCCAGCAAGAAACCGTCAACGCGGTCGTGCAAGCGGCCATGGCGAAAGAGGGAAGCGCGCGCCGCAAGGACGCCGCGTCCGGAGCGGGATCTCCCGGGGATGCCCCTTGCAAGCCAACGGGTTACGGGTTGCCGTGCGCGAAATGCCACTTGTACTATCCTGCCGATCTCGATGCATGCCCGACCTGCAAGCATAACGAGCGCGTGTCGCCGGTTGTGCCGAAAATACCGCCCAAGACCGCGCAGGCTGTGGTCGATACCGTTCCGGATACTTCCGTCGTAGAGAAGGAGCGGGAGGAATTTCTACGCCAATTCAAGTCGCAGCTGATGGAGGCGCATGCCGGAGTGGTCAACGCGCCCGAGGCGGTTTGCAAGTTTGGCGAGCACCATTCCGGGGAACCGGCCAGCGCGGAAATCTGTCAGGGCTGCTACGAGCGCCTGCAGGAGCGTGTGGATGTTTTCGAAGCGGCGTTGCACTTGGAGTTGAAAGAAGCCGCGCAGATCATTTACGACGCGGTGTGGGCGGATCCTTCCGATCCCAGCAAGACTTATCAGAATGCCGCCAGCGCCTTGCTGAGCGAGTTGCGCAAACGCGCGGGGATGACCACGGTGCTGGGTCCGTTCCAGCCGCTGGCGCACTAGAGTTCAGGCCTGGGGGCCTCTTACTCTGCCTTGATTCCAACCCACTTCTTCCCGGCGTAGAGCTGGTAGCCCGCGCCATCCTCGACCAGTTTCAGCGGGACGGCATGCTGCAAAGCCGCGTCGGTCTGCGACGCAGTGCTGAGCACGTCGTTATTGGCGACGTCCATCGCAACGAACTTCCCGTCTGCAGTAAAGCCGAAGCCATATTGTCCCGGGGCCAGCTCCGATCCCCCGATGTTGAGCTTCGTTTCCGTGATAAGCATGCCCTGGTATTTCTGTTGGATCGCTGTGGAATAACCGGAAGCGTCGACCAGCGCGGCTAACATCATTTTGCCGTCTGCCAGCTGGAATCCGACAGCGTTGCGAACCTGCACGGGCGCTTTCTGGCCGCGGAAGAAATATTCCGTTGGGACCGCTTTCTTCACTTCGTCACCGCTGAGTACGTGCTTCGATGCCTGCTGCGCGACGGCCGATGCCAGCATGACGAGAGTAAGTGCGCTTAGAAGCGCTGTGCGTTTGGTTCTCATGACAGTTGATCCTCGAGTGTGAGTTGAAATGGGTTCTCGGGAACTGTAACCGTTTGCAGAGACGGGCGCAAATGCAGCGGCACAGCAGGGGACGACATGAAATTCGTTTTGGGCGCAAGATTCGGATAGTCCGCTTCGGACGCTTCGCTCTATGCTTTCCCTACTATGACAAGCAATGCCATACTCACAGCGGAAAGCCTGAAGCCCATGTCAGCCCGTCAATCCAAACCGGACGATTCCACCGGCGGAGGCAGCCGACGATCCGCGCTGGAATGCCGTCGTCGCGCGCGATGCTGCCCACGACGGAGAATTCGTCTTCGCGGTGTCGAGCACGGGGGTGTACTGCCGTCCATCGTGCGCGGCGCGTCGGCCGCGACGGGAGAACGTTCAGTTCTTCGTCAGGCCCGAACATGCCGAGGAGGCGGGGTACCGGGCTTGCCTGCGTTGCCGGCCGAAATCGTTCAGCGTGCAAAACGGAGTCCGATGGCGTGAAGGCGATTTGCCGTTTCATCGAGCAGCATCTCGACGAGCCGCTGACTTTGGATCGATTGGGCAAGGAATTTCACCAGAGCCCGTTCCATCTGCAGCGCCGGTTCAAGGCGGTGCTCGGCATCACGCCTCGCGAGTATGCCGACTCCTGCCGACTGCGTTTACTTAAGCGGAATCTTCAGGCGGGGGATTCGGTCACCCGCGCGATGTACGACGCGGGATACGGATCCAGCAGCCGGCTGTACGAGAAGACCGCGTCGCAACTCGGCATGACGCCCGACAAATACCGGCGTGGCGCCATTGCCGCGGCCATCCGCTATACATGTGCCGACTCGCCGCTGGGACGGATGCTGATCGCCACGACCGAGCGGGGAATTTGCTCCATTCAGTTTGCGCGCTCGGATGGTGAGCTGATGGCGGGGCTGAAGCGCGAATTTCCTTTTGCCGCACGCAAGGTGGATGAGGGCGGGTTGCAGTCTTGGGTGAGCGCGCTGCTTGGGCACATGCGCGGCAAGGATCTGGATTCGTCGTTGCCGCTCGACATTCGCGCGACCGCCTTTCAGCGGCGCGTGTGGGCGTATCTGCAATCGATTCCGTTCGGAGCGACGCAGTCTTACAGCCAGGTCGCCAAAGGCATTGGACGGCCGAACGCCACGCGTGCCGTCGCACGCGCTTGCGCTACGAACCCCGTTGCGGTCGCGATCCCGTGCCATCGGGTCGTTCGCCAGGACGGCAGCATGGGCGGCTATCGGTGGGGAATTGAGAGGAAGAAGACGCTGCTGGAGCTGGAACAAGCTGTCGTGGAAGCTTAAGCTACGACGCTCGCTCGCGCTCAAAATGACGTCCGGAACGGAACAGGCACGCTATGAATCAAGGAGTTTATTGTGTCCCGCGTTGACCTCTGAGTTTCACCGGCGATTAAATAGGAAGTAGCGGGAGTGCTTTTAGGTTCTCGCGCGAGGGCGATCCTATGCGGGCACACGCAATACTTCTGACGGTGGTTTTCCTGGCGAGTGCCTCGATGTGTGGATGCGGAGGGAGTAGCGGGACAAACCTAGGAGGAGTCGGGGAGACCCCGCCGGCAGCGCCGGCCATTTCTACTACGGCAGCACAGAATGGTGCGGTGATCGTCAGCTTGACCGGGACCGCGGGCGTAGTCATCAACTACACCGTCGATGGCAGCACGCCCACGCCAGCTTCGCCGCAGTACCAGTCGCCTTTTCTGGTGGCGTCGAATCTCACCGTCAAGGCGATTGCCGTAGGCGGCGCCCCTGTGCTGATGATCAGCACGGTTACGAGCCAGAGTTTGTCGCCCAATATTCCGTCGGGGACGCTGGTTTGGAGCGATGAGTTCACGAACACCAGCGGCGCTCCGGTACAGCCTGATCCTGCCGTGTGGACGTACGATACCGGCAACAGTGGTTTTGGTAACAGTGAACTGGAGAATTACTGCGCGTGGGGATCGTCCACGTCGCCGTGCAGCACGACGAATCCCAGCGAGTTCGTGGGGACAGATGGCTATTTACATATTGAGGCGCAGCAGCCGTCGCCTGGGGTGTACACCTCGGCGCGGTTGAAGACGCAGGGCCTCTTCAGTTTTCAGTATGGGCGGCTTGAAGTGCGCGCCCTGGTCCCGGAGGCGCAGGGATTTTGGCCGGCGGCCTGGCTCTTGGGCAACAACCTCAACAATGTGAACTGGCCGGCCTGCGGGGAACAGGACGTGCTGGAGCGGGTCAACTCGGCGCTCTCGCCGGATTGGAATGAAGGATCGGTCCACGGGACAGGTTTCACAGGAGGGACGGGACTGGGCACACAATATCTATTTCCTACCGGGCAGTCGGCGGCCCAGTGGCACACCTACGGCATGATCTGGTCCCCGGGCAGCGTGCAGTATTACATCGACGCTCCTTCGAACGTGTATGCCAACTTCACACCCTCGAGCCTGACTCCGTTGAATGACAGTGCGGTGTGGCCGTTCGATAGCGGTCAGAGCAATTTCATCATCTTGAACCTGGCGATCGGCGGGAGTTGGCCAGGGCCACCTGATTCCTCTACGCCGTTCCCGTCCCAGATGTTGGTCGACTACGTGCGCATCTACACGAACTAGACACGGTCGATCGTATTGCGGTTTCGAACCACGAGCCAATTCAGGATGCCCACGGCGATCGTTGCCGCCACGATCAAGGACTGGCTGCGATCCACCTGTGTCAGAAGTGCTGCGCACATGAGGACCGCAAGAGCAGCGGCAGGATTCCCTGCGGGTAGACGGAAGCCCGCAGTCCCCGGCTGCTTTCGCCTCAGCACAGGCAGCGCGGCGCAGCACACACCGTAATACAGAAGGCGGGCGACGGCAGAGAGCGTGACATTCCACTTGAATTCTCCGCTAAGCGCAAAGCTCCACACCAGCACTGAGAACACAAGAATCGAAACATAAGGCGTGTGGAATCGCGGATGGATCGCTGCGAATGCCCTGGGGAAATCTCCCTGTTCGGCCAGAGCATACGTTACGCGCGGCATGCCCAGAATTTTTGCGCTCAGGTATCCATAAAAAGAGATCAGTGCGCCCACGGCGACCAGCGCGGCGCCGACGGAACCAACCGCAACCCTCGCGATGTCGGCCAATGGGCGCTGGCTGTGCGCCGCGTCCGGAAGAACTCCGACCACCACCCACTGAATGAGCGCGTAAAGCACGGTGCAGACGACCAGGGCGGCAAACAAGGCGAAGGGAGCATCGCGGCGCGGATTCGTGGCCTCACCCATCGGCGCGAGAGCGGTTTCGAATCCTCCATAGGCAAAAACGAGGAGCAATACGGCCTTCATCCACTGGCTGGTCGTCGCGACCGCCGCCGCATCCGTCGAGGTTCCCGCGGGATGCGAGTGCAACACGAATAATCCCATTCCGATGACGGCGAATAACGGCACCAGCTTCGCCGCGGTTGAAAGATTGCTGACCCGTGCGCCGGCACGCACCCCGCGCACGTTAATGATCGCGAGCACTCCGACCAGGATTGTCAGAATGATTGCGCGCGGCAGTGGTTCGGTGGCGCGCGGCCAAAACTCCCCAAGATAAATGACGAACAGATTGGCATTGGCAGCCGGGGCCGCAGCCTGCCCGAGTAAGAGCATCCATCCCATCTGTATACCCATTCCACGCCCGAAGGCTGCACGAGCGTACAGGTAGGGTCCGCCCGCCTGCTGAAATTGCGAAGAAACCTCAGCGAAGCAGGCGAAGATGATTGCCATGCCAAGTCCAGCCAGCAGCACCGCCAGTGGGCTGAACTTTCCCAGAAGTCCGGCGACGGTGGAGGGCAATCCAAAGACGCCGCTGCCAATCACCGAGTTCACGACTAGAGCGGTCAGGCTCCAGCGGCCGATGGCGCGAACGAGTTGGCGGCTTGACGTGCTCTGCGGGAGCGTTTCCGGCATCGCGTGGTTCTATCACAATCGAAGACCATTGGGCAGCGTCTGTGTCGTGGGCGCCGGATTTTGTCCAGGTTTGGACGGCCGAAGGCGGCCGTCGCTACATGATCATAGTGACTTTCGACAGAGGATGAATGCACTAACGGCGGCCACTGGAGAATCGCTGTCAGGGGAACACACACCTGGACCGGGCTCGAACTCTCCGTGCCCATCGCGTGGAAAGCCGCGTCAATCGCGGCATTTCGATGTAGTGACCTTTTATCGCTCCAAAGTAATGCCAGAATTACGAAAGGCGCATGCCCGTGAGACATCTATTCGCTTTGGGTTGCCGATGAGATGGTTGGAAGGCAAACAGAATGGCCATCGACGACATGGACGACCTTCATCTCCGAATCGCACGCGTCACTGAGGATCTGCGGACGATCCAGCAGGAACTGAACTGCGCCGCCATGCAGGCTCCGAGCGATCCGGAACTTATGGAAGCCCTCAACTCGCTTTCGGAGACCGAACCGATCGAGACCCTGCGTTCCGCTCTGGACCAGATGCGCCATTTCCTCTGGTTTTATTCGCAGGTGATGAGCAACGAACCGGAACTGGGAGACAAATTGCGCCAGGTCGGCGCGGCTAAAACCGCCAGCGATGAAACACCGAAGACCGGGAGCGCGTTCCTGGATCAGCTCTCCCGCGCCGACGAACTCATGCTACTCCATCATCTGGCGGACGCCAGACGCCGCAAGCCCAACTAGTTCCGCAGGTATTTCCGCCTAGAATCCCCGCCCGCGAACAATCGTCTTCAGCACCTCTCCGGACGGACTGAGCACCGTGAAATCCGCATCGGCCCCCTGAGCCAAGACTCCATATTGGCCAGCAAGGCCCACGGCCTGCGCCGGATTTAGCGTGGCCGCCCGGATCGCATCTCGCAGGGGCCAATTGGAAAACTGCGTCACATTGCGAACCGCGCGATCCATCGTGAGCACGCTTCCTGCAAGGCTGCCACCCGACGTGCACTTGCCGTCTTTCACGTCGACCTCAATTGGACCGAGCTGGTAGCGTCCATCGGGCATGCCGGTCGCGGAAATCGCGTCCGTGATGAGAACCGCGCGTTCACGTCCTTTGGCGAGCAGGAAAAGTTTCACTACTTCCGGAGCCACGTGAATTCCGTCGACGATAATGTCGGCGGTCAGCTGATCATCGCTGAGCACTTCGCCGATGATTCCGGGCTCGCGATGGTCCAGCGGGCGCATGGCATTGAACGTATGGGTCGCGTGTCGTGCTCCGGCCTTGACTGCGTCCTTTGCGATGGGCATCTCAGCGTCCGAGTGCCCGATGCTCACGCAGACCTTTCGTTTGGCCGCCGCGGCTATCACTTCCATCGCGCCAGGAAGTTCCGGAGCAATCGTCAGCATCTTCACATGCCCGCGCGCCGCCTGCCAGAGACGTTCGAAGATCTCCACGGTAGGTGTAACCAAATTTTCCGGGGGATGCACTCCACGCCGCTTGTGGCTGAGAAATGGTCCCTCGAGATGAATGCCTAGCGGCCGGGCCTGCACGGCATCGCCATTCGAACTGGTAGCGGCCGCTTCGATCGCATCCGCCAATCGTCCCAGTGTGGCGCAGGTGGCATCCAGAGGGGCCGCGACGGTAGTTGCAAAATATCCGGTGACGCCATGGGTTGTCAGAAATTTGCCGAGGCGCGGCAGTTCGGAGGGCAAGGCCCGCATCAAGTCGAGCCCGGCTCCCCCGTGCATATGAACATCGAGGAAGCCGGGCGCCAGCGTGGCGTCGCCGAAATCGACCATCGCGGCGTTGACGGCAACGGACTTCCCGGAGAGCGACGACAGCTCAACGATTCGCCCGTCTTCGACGATGAGCAGCGGATGATCGATCTCCTCGGTCGGGGTGAACAGGCGCCGGGCGGTGCATGCGGTTTTCATGAAGGCGTGGTGAAAATCTATCGTAGCCGTCCGTCAGGTTTCAGACAACAAGCCATCGACAACTCGCCCAGATGGGGAAGCGAGGGCCCTATGCTTTGCGCCGATCCGTCAGGCAAGAGGCGCGTTTCCTGCCACTCGGACGTCGCGCGGAGTGCTATAATTTTCACGTACTCCAGCAATTCCTGCTAAGGGCGCCCCGCACTTCATCCAGCGCCCCTGCACACGTCGGGGAGTGGCTCAGCCTGGTAGAGCACCTGGTTCGGGACCAGGGGGTCGGAGGTTCAAATCCTCTCTCCCCGACCATCTTCAATCTTGCTGCCCGGTACCGCAAATTTCTTCATCTTGACAAGCCGCATCTGTCAAACCAAGATGCTGTCCTCGCCGCGAAATAAGTTTTTTCTCGAGCGGGAACGCCCGGAGCCCCCCTTCTTGGCTCGTTGTTTGGAGATTTGGAGATGAGGTCCCGATGCAACCTGCTTCTCGGTTCGGAGTACCGCGTTTCAGCATAATGGCTCTACTCATCATCGGACTTGGCGGCGTTCCCGCGCTAGGCCAGGATGCGATCGCGCCGGGCGAACAGAGTCCGCTGCCGTTCGGCAAGGTCACTGTACTCGGCCCGGTAACATGCCCGTCGGGCGAGACTGAGGGGGCAACTTGTACTTCTGTCAGTGTGGCTTGTCCGGAAGTGCCCGATCTCACCGCGACCGTGAGCGAAGCCTTTCCCGTAGGAACACCCAAAGGCACCATCATTCTCGCCAACGGCGGCGGTGGCACGACCTTCTTCAACGCTGGCTTTGCCAAGACCTACCTCAATGACGGGTTCCGCGTAGTACAACTCGCCTGGGCGACCGATTGGGAGGATACCGGCGGCGTCGGTGTAAAGACCGCGGCGTGCCGGCCCGCCTCAATCTTCCGCTATGTGTTCTACACCGTCCAGCGCGGGGATCGTACCTCGGGCTTCTGCGCTCAGGGCACGAGCGGCGGCGGTGCCTCCATCGCGTATGGGCTCGCACAATATGGCCTGTCGAATGATTTCGATTACGTGATGATCAGCGGCGGGCCCGGCGTTTCTCGGATGGATTATGGTTGCGACAAGTCACTGTATACCGGGCCAGCGCTCAACCTCTGTCCGCTGCTGCCCAACGCTCCCTACGCCTACACGGGAGGAAAACAGGTGAATGGCTGGGAAAACACGACCAGCTGCAATGCCAAGTCGCCACTTCAATCCGATATCGACAAATGGGCGGCGGACTCGGTCGTCACGACCGGCGGCAATTACACATATCCCAAAACCGGCATGAGTTGGTACTTCTGCGTAACTCCTCCGGCAAACGACAGCAACGGGCAAGGCAAGTTCTTGATCGATTCGGTGCATCCTAAGAACGTTCCGGACGTGAATTGCTACTCCGGGGTCTGCACGAGCGAATCCGTGTGGCAGGACAAGAACGCGTTCAACGCAATGGTTGCCGAGATGCTCTCCCAGTGCGTTCCTAATCATCAATGATGGTTTCGGTTCCAATCGCCTGGCAGGTAGAAACGCATTGGCTCCGCTGAATCAGGCTCTGCCGCGCTCGACGTGTCACGCGCGCGCTTTGTCGATCATCGCTTCCCAGATGCCTTTGGATTTGAGGACCAGTTCCACGGCTTCGCGGACTGCGCCGTGGCCGGCCAGTGCTTTCGTTGTGTAGTGGGCGGCTTTTTTGACTTCGGGCACCGCATCCCCCACTGCAACGGCTAGACCGACGCGGCGCATTAACGGAATGTCTGGAAGGTCATCGCCGATGTAAGCCACGGCAGAATCGCCGACGCCAGCTTTCCGCAAGATCTCTTCGTACGCCGGCATTTTTAACGGCTGCTTCATGTAAATGAACTCCATCTTCATTTCGTGGGCGCGGCGGAGAAGCGCCGCGCTCTCCCGGCCCGTAATGCAACCAGTGCGCAGGCCCGCGCTCTGGGCGAGAGTCAGTCCCTGACCGTCGTGCGCGTCAAAGGTCTTGATTTCGAGGGCTGTGCCGTCAGTCTGGGAGAGCAGAGTAACGCTGCCATCCGTCATCGTGCCGTCCACATCCATGAGGAGCAGTTGGATGTTCGCCGCGCGCTTCTTGAGTGCGGGAGAGAGTTTGAAGCCATCGGCCAAAGAAGCCTCCTAGACGAGAGAGTAAAAGAGAATCTAAGTTAACAGGCTGGTCGATAGCATGCCAGATCATCTCTCCGGCCGACGTTGTTTCTCAGGAGCGAACATATGTCGCGCTCAGGTGAAGCGCGCGCGCAGCATTCCCAACGGTACTTTATTTAAGGCTCAGGCGGTCGGCTTCCTGGCGCTCCGCCGCTGCCTGTGCCGGCTTTCCGGTTTGTGTATAGATCTCGGCCATGCTTTGGTGCGGAGCGGGATCTTCGGGCCGCAATTTCGCTGCCTCTCCGAAATAGCGCAGCGCCGCCGAATATTGTTTCTCGGCCTGGTTCTTCTCTGCCAGCTTCACGGTCGTGGCATGGAGCAAATCCGCCGTTGAGGAATCCTGCAGGTTGAGTTGGTGAGCGTGCTGAAGCACGTCATGGGCGTGGTCGAGTTCTCCTAATTTCGCCAGAACCTGTCCGTACAGAGAATTCAACGGAAAAAGATCGGGCCAGCGTTTAAGGGCCTGCGCCAGAGGAGCGCGCGCATCCTCAAACCGGTTCAACTGAAAATAGGTCAGCGCCAGGTTGTATTGCACCTGCGGAGATTGAGGGGACAACTCAGCCGCGCGCAGGAAAGGCTTCAGCGCCGCTTCTAGATCTCCGTGCTGGCCATAAATCATTCCCAGCGCGGTCAGTCTTTCAGCATCATCGGCGTGGTAGAGTTTTTCGCAGATGGCATGGGCTTCGTCGCGTGGGCCCTTATCGAGTTTCTCTCCGCATTCGGTGCGGAGTTGAGCTTCCGTGTCATCTTGGCGGTGCAGGTCTTCCGAGAGTGCAAGAGACTTCTGCGCCTCGTCCTCGCGGCCCTCTTTGCGATAGACGAACCCCAGTTGGTACGGGATGCGAGAGTCTCGCGGGTTGAGTTCAGCCGCTTCCTTCAGAAACTTCTCGGCATTGGGAAGATCGTTCTGCTTGAAGTACGCGAATCCCAGATAGTACGACGTGTCGGGGAAGGGTGGCTTGGCCATTGCGGCACTCAAGTTCTTGATGGCGCTGGCGAAGTCTCGAGTCTCGATGTCCAGCCTGCCGAGGTAGTACAAAATGTTGGGGTGATCTCCCACCTCGCGGCGTACCGCTTCAAACTCGTGACGGGCTTCGGCGGATTTGTGCTGCTCGAACAACGCGACTGCCAGGGGAAATTGCGCGCGTAGAACGAGCGAAGGATCGATGGTCAGCGCGGCACGAAATTCTTCCACGGCTACTTCGTAGCGGTCCTGCTTTAGGGCGTCGTAGCCCTTGCCTAAATGGGCATCCGCGGTGTCGGGAGGAGGCTGCGTGGGAGGCGCGGTCTGTCCCAGAGCATTTACGGGCAAGAATCCGAGCAACGCCAGCGCGGCCGCTAATGCGGCGCGTTGCCGGAGCCTTGGGAGCCCCATGAATGTTCGCGTGTTTCGCATCCGAAAGATGAAGAGATTATAGCCGCGGGTCGCGAGAGGGGATGAGTCTTGCGAGGAAAAGCGAGAGACTAATAATCGGAGTGTCTCTCTTCTGCCGGATCAGCGCCGTGGAGCAATTCCTTCCATAATCCGCACTCCGGAACTAGTCCCCACCAGAGTCGGCCCCGAGCCTCTAGCAACTCGCGCACTTGCTGAGCCGTCTTGATGCCGCCGGAGGCTTTGATGCGAATGTGGGCAGGCGCAACTTGCCGCAGAAATCGGATATCCTCGGGAGTGGCTACGCCCACCGCACCACCACTCGCATTTTTCAGATAAGCGACGCCCGCGTCAATGCTCAGCGCAACTGCCCGCTCGCGTTGCTGAGAATTCAGCAACGGAAGTTCCAGCATAATCTTCACCGGAACCTTTCCCGCCGCTTCGACGACTCCGTGGATGTCGTCACGGTATTCTGCTTCCATCCCGGAGAGCAGGAAGCCTACGTTGGGCATCAGGTCAATTTCTTCGGCTCCATCGTCAACGAGACGCTGCGCTTCATCCGCCTTTCCGCGGCTCGTCATTGTGCCGTAAGGAAAGTCAATAAACGACGCCACGCGGATTTCAGTACCTTTTAATTCCTGAGCAGTTTTCTTGACCCACGCAGCAGGAATCATGGCCGCATGAAACCTATATTTCAAACACTCCGCTACGTGCGCTTCCCAGAGTGCTTCCGTGAGCACATTTGAGATCAACGTATGCTGAATTCGGCGGGCAAATTGCGCCGTATCTGCAGTAACGAATTCTTGGTTGGCGTGAGATTGCTTCAAGTTCGTCATCACTCCGCTCTCGTATTTTTCTGCGTTACGCCTCAACTGGCTTGATCGGCACTGAGCCACCGAGGCGGGATCATTGTGTGCAGTCCGCAGAACTCCAGCACTTCTTGCCGCCGGGGCAGCGATGGGATCACGCCGTCTTTGGTCACTGCCATCGCTCCGGCGATGACTGCAAACTGCACGGCTTCCTCGAGACCCGCGCCCTGGGCCAGAGCGGTCGCGAGTCCGGCGTTGAAAGCATCGCCGGCGCCGGTCGTATCCACTGCCTTCACCAGAACAGCAGGGAAGCGCTTGCACGATGATTCAGTGATGAGCAGAGCGCCTTTCTCGCCTACAGTCATGACGACCTGCTTTACGCCCCGGCCAATCAACTCACGAGCGATAATCTCGGGATCAATCGAGGCATCGGGCGATCGACCAGCAAGCACCCTGGCTTCCGTTTCGTTCGGTGTGAGAACGTCGATCATTTTCAGCAACGACGCAGGCAGAGGCCGCACGGGCGCAGGATTCAAGATCGTGACCGCGCCAGATGTTCGTCCCGCAGCGAGAGCCGCTTCCGCAGCTGCTACAGGAATTTCTAGTTGGGTCAGCATGACTGCGGCAGACTTCAATGCGCTTTCCGCAGCGGAAATATCCGCAGCCGTCAGCAACTCGTTTGCGCCCGGATCCAGCACAATGCAGTTTTGTCCGCTTTTCGCCTCGACCACGATGAATCCCACTCCGGTCGGGGCTTCAGCGGACTGCGTCACGTAGGTGACGTCGATGCCTTCATCGCGATACAAACCTAACGCCATATTTCCAAAACTGTCCTTGCCAATCTTGGCGACAAAATCCACGCGAGCGCCGAGTCGCGCGCAGCCTACTGCCTGGTTTGAGCCTTTGCCGCCGAAGTCCACACGATAGCCAGTGCCCAGCAGCGTTTCGCCTGCTCCCGGAATTCGCTCGACCCTCATCGTGAGGCCGGTAGCGTAACTGCCCACGACGGCGATGCGAGGAATATTCAAAAGGAAATCTCCCGATTACATTTCGGACTGCCAGAGAACGCCGTTAGCCTACCATAGCTCAGCCGTCCCACTTCGCCTTGACCGGCCCAAACGTGAATGTTAGTTTCGGTTCCACACGTGACTCTTCGAGGAACATCACTCTGAATAAGGCAGGGAAGCCGCGTCCATCCGTCGATCTCCGCCGGCGCGAGTTTCTTACCCGCTTCTGCCAGGGCGCCGGAGCCACGTTGATTCCTGCGAGTTTGTGGGGGATCACGTTCCCATGCTTCCGATCCTTTCTGCCTGATTGTGAATCGGCCGCCGGGGCGGGGTTTCAGCTTCACCCGCGCTATCGGACCGAGCGCCCGCTGGATGCCACGCTTCTCAAGGTGCAGGCGGGGCGCGATGGCTTCATTACTGAAAAGTATGCCGACCAGATCGCGGGCATTCTCGCGGAATGGAGCGCCAGTCTGTTGCAGTCTCCGCTGGAGACTCAGGCGGTGGCGAGAGCCTTCGCGGCGGATTTCTCTGGTGCGTCGCCCCTCCCTGCGGAGTCGCGAGTCGTGCGCTCCAGTTTGGTGCTGCAAGTGCGGCAGAACAAGTTTGCCCACCAGGAGACGCTCAGCCGCGATAGCTTTTTGCGAGAGTGGCAGTCCTCGCTGCGCATTTTCTCCCGGATCGTGACCGCTGAGTTCCAGATTACAGGGATCGATGCGGAAGGCGCGGCATTGTCGTCCGTATCTCAACCTCCAAGCCGAGTGCAGACTCGCGTTCGCTATGAAATCGTCGGTGCCGGCACCGGCTTCTACCGCGAACAGCGCGTCGGCAACTGGGACATGGTCTGGGAGCCGTCTGCCTCCGGCGAATTTCGTCTCCACAGTTGGCGAATGCTCGACGAAACGCAAGCGCGTTCCATGTCGCCCGTCTATGTGGACGTCACAGCTGCCGCTCTTCGTGGCAATTCTTCCTATTCGGCTCAACTGCTGCACGGCACGGACTACTGGCGCACAGTGCTCGACGGTGCGTCCGGTATCGACATCTACGGGCACAACGGCGTTTCAGTGGCCGACATCGACAACGACGGCTTCGACGATCTCTATGTGTGCCAGCCTGCGGGCCTGCCCAACCGCCTTTATCGCAACCGCCGCGATGGAACCTTCGAGGACATCACGGAATCGTCCGGCCTGGGAGTCTTGGAGAACACGGCCTGCGCGCTCTTCGCCGACCTCAGTAACCGTGGACGCCAGGATGTCATCGTCGTCCGCGCCAGCGGTCCCTTGCTATTTCTCAACGAAGGCGGCGGCAAGTTTCGGCAAAAGCGCGAGGCGTTCCAATTTGCGAACCCTCCGCAGGGAACCTTCACAGGCGCAGCTGTTGCCGACTACGACGGCGACGGGTGGCTCGACGTTTACTTCTGCCTGTATGCCTACTATCAGGGGACCGGCCAATACAAATATCCTTCGCCCTATCACGATGCCGAGAATGGCCCGCCGAATTTTCTGATGCGCAACAACGGTGACGGCACGTTCCGCGACGTTACTGCCGCATCGGGACTGAAACAAAACAACACGCGTTACAGTTTTTGCTGCGGGTGGGGCGACTTCAACCACGACGGTTGGCCCGACCTCTATGTCGTGAATGATTTTGGCCGAAAGAATCTATACCGCAACAATGGTAACGGGACATTTACCGATGTTGCTGCGGACGCGGCGGCGGAAGACGTCGGCGCGGGGATGAGCGTCTCCTGGCTCGATTACGACAACGCTGGCACGGAAGATCTCTACGTAGGAAATATGTGGACCGCGGCCGGTGAGCGCGTCTCGATGCAAGAGAACTTTAAGAGAGCCTCGTCAAAACAAGTGCGGGCCCTCTACCAAAAGCACGCGATGGGGAATTCTCTTCTGCGGAATCGCAGCAGTGCATTCGAAGACACGACGGCTTCCGCAGGCGTGGGAATGGGGCGCTGGGCGTGGTCGAGCGACGCGTTCGATTTCGATCACGACGGCTTCCCCGATCTCTACATCGCGAATGGTATGGTCTCCGGTCCCTCGCGGCAGGATCTGAACAGTTTCTTCTGGAGGCAAGTGGTGGCGTTGTCCCCGGATGAAGCTGCCGCGTCTCACGAGTACGAGCAGGGATGGAATGCGATCAACGAACTCATCCGCTCCGACGGGACGTGGAGCGGCTACGAGCGAAATGTTTTCTACGCCAACAACCGGGACGGTACGTTCTCCGATGTTTCCGCTGTGGTTGGGTTGGACTTCGTGGAAGATGGCAGATCATTCGCCCTCGCTGACTTCGATCATGACGGCCGACTGGAAGTGTTTTTGAAGAATCGCAATGCTCCGCAATTGAGGATCCTCAAGAACGTGATGGAAGACTTGCCTCCATCGATTGCGTTCCGGTTGCAAGGCACGAAGAGCAACCGCGACGCGATCGGCTCCTCGGTTACGATCGAAACGGCCGCTGGGCGGCAGACGAAGATGCTTCAGGCCGGATCGGGTTTTCTTTCCCAACACAGCAAAGAAGTCTTCTTTGGCTTGGGCGAGACGAAAGGCCCGGTGCGAGCGTCGATTCGCTGGCCCAGCGGACTGGTGCAGGAACTGCACAATCTCCCCATCAATCACAGGATCTGGGTGCAGGAAGGCGCCGAACCGGCGCGCGTGGAACCGTTCGCGAGGTCCTCGTCTACGCGAATTTCTGCTTCGATCGAGGCCGCACGAGAAAGTCGAAACGATTCCAACCATGGTCGAAACCTGGCTTCTCGCACCCGTTGCGGCCCCAGACTTTTCACTCCCAGATCTGTCGGGACAGGCCCGCAGCCTCTCCGCGACTCGCGGCAAGCCTGTGATTCTGAATTTCTGGACCGCGAAATCACCCAATTCGCGGGAAGAGTTGAGAACGCTACAGAAGTACTATGCGGCTTGGTCTGCAAGGGTCTGCAGTTGATCACGGTGAACGTCGACGATCCCGCCGACTGATGGATTCCGCACCTTCAGCGCAGAACTTCACTTTTCCAATTCTGCGCGGTTCGGAGGACGTTGCCGCCATCTACAATATTCTTTATCGGCAGCTATTCGACCGCCACCGCGATCTGAGCCTGCCAACATCCTTCCTGATCGACGGCACGGGCGAAATTGTGAAGGTGTATCAGGGCCCAATCCTCGCCGCGCACGTCGAACAAGACTTCCAACACATTCCCCGAACCGACGCGGAGCGGCTGGCGCGGGCTTTGCCGTTCCCAAGCACGACCTACTCACTCGAGTTCGGCCGTAACTATCTTTCTTACGGTGCATTGTTTTTTCAGCGCGGCTATCTCGACCAAGCCGAGGCATCTTTCCAACAAGCCCTGCGCGACGATCCCTCCAGTGCTGAGGCCCTATATGGCATCGGAAGTGTCTACCTGAATCAGAACAAGAATGCCGAGGCCCGCGCCACATTCGAACGCGCGGTGAAACTTCCCGCTAGTTATCCCGACACTCTGCCCGACGCCTGGAACAATCTTGGCGTGATCGCCACGCGCGAGGGGCACGTGGACGAATCCGTCCCATATTTTCTGGAAGCCCTCAAACTGAATCCGCGTCACCTGCTGTCACTCGACAACCTGGGCAATGCGTACCGTGCGCAAAAACGGTGGGACGACGCCCGCAAAGTTCTGGAACGCGCGGTGGAAGTTGCACCTCAGGATCCCGAAGCGAACTACAGCCTGGGAATGGTATTCGCGCAGGTGGGCGAAAATGACAAAGCCTATGAGCATCTGCAACGCGCTTTGCAGGCTCGCCCTGTTTATCCTGAGGCGCTGAACAATCTGGGCGTACTCTACCTGGTCACGCAGCGTCGAGATCAGGCAGTCGAGAGTTTCGAAAAATGCATCCGCCTCGCGCCCGCGTTCGACCAAGCCTATCTGAATCTAGCGCGGGTCTATGCCTTGGAGGGCGACCGCGACAAGGCTCGCAGCGTTCTACTCGATCTGCTGAAGCAGCATCCCGATCACCCGCAGGCCAAGCAAGCTCTCGAGCAGCTGCAACAATGACTCACGGTTTCGGTGTCGGCGCCGTCAGCAGATCGACGAACATCTTGTAGAACCTCTCCGTATCCAGATCCGTTTGCACTTCGGCCGCTTGTCCAACGATGGTGGGCTTGTCGTGTTCCGTCCAACTCAGAGTGTTTCCATACCCCGCCCCGTGGTTGAGGTCCATATCGAGATAACGCGTTTCTTTCGCTGTGATCAAGCTAGGATCGAGCCAGGCGAGCGCCGCGAGTTCGTCCCACAGATAGTTGTAGTTACCATAGAGGCGCGCATACGAGGCTACGTAACGAGCCGCGGGCGTTTTGCCAGCCTTTACGCGATCGATCAAAGCTTGCGTCAGCCGCGTCTTCACGGAGATATCGACCGTGGTGCAGACGATCTTCTTCCACGGTGCCATCAGCACCGTGTGCGCCGCTTCAGGATCAAACCAGAGATTAAACTCGTGCCTCGGCGTGTTCACAAACTCGGGATCGTCTGTCTTTGGATTCAGGCTTCCGCCCATGAAGATCAACTCTTTCGCCAGTCCGGCGAATTCAGGATCGATGGTGAGGGCAAGCGCGAGGTTGGTCATCGGCCCCCCAGCATAGATCGCGATCTCGTGTGGATACTTGTGGACCATGCGCACCAGAAAATGCGCAGCGTCTTCATCCAGCGGTTTGGTGGTCGGCTTGCCCTCTGGCATTTCGCCCAACTGATCGGCCGGGTGATAGCGACGCGGAGTCCACGCTCCCACCCATGGGATCGAGCCGTATTGCCGCTCCCAGAGTTCGGTTTCCTCCTTGCGGCGTACGAGCGGATATTCGGCTCCCGGCACAACGGGGATGTCGGTGCGCCCAATGATCTCCAGCATGCGCAACGTGTGCGCGACTTCTTCTTTAAGCCAGGCATCGCCCGTCACGACGGTGACGCCGAGGACCTCGGTTTGTGGAGACTGGATCAGCAGGAGAATGGATTGCTGATCGGTTCCACCGGGGCCCGCCGCATCCTGGTCGATGATGACCTTGCGCCTGCTGGAGGACTGCTGGCTCCAGCCTGCGACGGAGGTTGCCAGCACTACAATTCCTACCATCCACAGCCGGACCAATCTCATTTTGCCCCCTGGGTTCCCGATAAACGGCCAATCAGCAAATCGAAGAATCGTGCCGGGTCCACGCCAAGAGCGACCTTCGCATTCGGCGCGAATGTCTCGCGCAGAACCGGAGACGTTTTCGTGCTGGCGAGAGTCGGCGCGGACCCTCGAATCGGCGTGTTCATCGTGGTCGCATCTTTCTCCATCCCCGGTCGTCGGCGCAAATCGCCTGCCGTGGGGCTGTAGCCAAGAGTCTCACCGGCCGTGAGTTCGCCAGTTGTCTCGACATCAACGTAGTAATCCTGAAATTGCAGAATCGACGGATCGAGAAACCCCGCCACCGCCAGTGAATCGTGCATGTTTGGCCCGGCGACGAAACCACGCTCACGGTTGCGGTTGATCGCGTTTCGCGCGATTGTGGCTGCTGCTTGACTCACCGGATTATGAGCGTCTTCGAGGACACGGACATGCTCCTCGGTGAGAGATGTCTTTCGGGTGACGTCCAGGCCGACCATCGTGACGGGAATTCCTGACTGAAAGACGATGCGTGCGGCTTCGGGATCGACGTAGACGTTAAACTCCGCTGCAGGAGTGATGTTCCCGCCCGAGAGCGATCCGCCCATCATGACCACTGCTCGAATCATGCCAGTCAGTTCTGTGTCCGAGTTCAATGCGGCGGCGATGTTGGTCAGCGGCCCGATTGTGAGCAGCGTGACCTCGCCAGGATACTTGCGCACGATCTGCCGAATGAACTCCGCGGCAGGCTGCGGAACGGGTTTCCGTTTCGGCTCAGGAAAGATGGCTCCGCCCAACCCGTTTTCGCCGTGGGCATATGTCGCAGTGACCAACCCGCGCAGGAGAGGACCTTTGGCGCCCGCTGCCACAGGAATGTCATCGCGGCCGGCAATCTCAACCATGCGCAGAGCGTTGGGCAGCGTCAGGTCAAGAGGCACGTTTCCCGCCACGGCCGTGATTCCTTCAATCTCAAGTTCCGGTGACCGCATGGCCAGCAGCAGGGCCAAGGCATCGTCCACACCGGGATCGGTGTCGATGATGACGCGGAATGGGCCGCGGCCAGGTCCGCGGACTGGTCCCTTATCGTCAAGCTGGAAACTCTCAGCCGAAATCGGTAAGCGGCTGAATGCCAATCCAGCAGCAGAGGCTGTCACAAACTCCCGCCGCGTCAAGTTCGAAGATTTCTTCATAATCTGCAGGGTGCGCACTCTACCCGGCACAATCGTCTCAGGCAGACCAGTCACAAAGGATTGCATTCTATTTTGTGCGCCTGCGCTTAGCCAGCGCTTTCTGGTCATAGACCCGCGATAGGCGGCTCAAGTTGCGAGGTGCTTGGAAGGCAGATAGAATGCCCGACTAGGCGCGGCACTCATCTGTTCTGAATGATCCGGTCTTCCGCGCCTGTCTTCATGGGTCGTCTCTGCGCAGTTGCACAGCCACGCAGGTCCGCGGGTGTCATCAGCTGCGGGCTGGCCGCGCTCGTTCTCTGGACACTCCTGCCGCTGTACTCTCAAGACTCGGCATCGCTGCGCGGCACCATTCGCGATGCGCAGGGCAAGGCGCTCGCCAGCGTAAGCATTCAGTTGCGCGCCAAGGGCGCCTCATCTGCTCAATTTGTTCATTCGGATGCGCAGGGGGCGTACCGTTTTGCTGCGCTTCACGGCGGAGTCTACGCTCTCCGAGCCGAGTTAGCCGGTCACGCTGACGCCGAAATCCCTGCGCTTTTTCTTGGCCCGAAAGAAGGGAAGACCGTCGATCTCACGCTGCAGGAAACGGAGACTCCGGCATCGCAATCCACAACTGCTCAAAAGCCGGAGTTCTTTGACCAGCCTCAGTTTACGGTCTCTGGAGTTACCGACACGACAAACCTCGGTGGTCACGGTTCCGACACAGTTGTGCGAACTCGCGAAGCCATCGCGAAAGAGATCGTCTCCCTGGGAAAGGCCGCGCCCACTGACGGTTCTGGCTCCGCCGCCGAAGCCGAAAAGGCGCTGCGAGACGGCGTGCAACGCGCCTCAGACAATTTTGACGCGAACCATCGTCTTGGCAAGTTGCTGGCAGAGCGTGGCAAAGCACGTGAGGGTATCCCGTACCTTGAGCGCGCCGGCGAACTCAAGCCCGACGATTACGAAAACGCCTACGACCTGGCGCTGGCAAATGAAAGTGCAGGCAACGACGAGCGTGCACGCGGACAGGCGCAGGCCCTGCTGGCGCATTACGACAGAGCCGAACTCCATCACCTGCTGGGCGATGTCCAGGAGAAGCTGGGCAATTCGCTCGAGGCAGTGCGCGAGTACCAAAGGGCAGCTGAACTGGATCCCAGCGAAGCCTACATCTTTGATTGGGGTTCCGAACTGCTGCTGCATCACGCCCCGGAGCCTGCACTGGATGTCTTCACCAATGGTAACCGGATCTTCCCTCGCTCAGTTCGAATGCTGATCGGACTCAGCGCGGCCTGGTTCGCACGCGGTTCCTACGACCAGGCGGTGCAGAGAATCTGCGACGCGTCAGACATGAGTCCCCGAGATACGACTCCCTACCTGTTCCTCGGAAAAATGCAATCTGCTCAATCCACGCCCACGGAGAAAAGTGTCGAAAAGTTGCATCGCTTCGTTATGCAGCAACCGGACAATGCCCAAGCGAATTACTATTACGCGGTTGGTCTGTGGAAGTTGCGGGAGGCAACTCAGGGCTCGGCCAGCGCGGCGCAGGTGGAGTCTCTCTTGAAGAACGCGATTCGTGTCGATCCGAAGTTCGCCGCAGCCCACCTTCAGCTGGGCATTCTCCACTCCGAGCAGAAGGATGGTCCGAAGGCGATTTCCGACTACCAGAAAGCCATCGAGGCAGATCCACGGATGGAGGAGGCGCACTATCGGCTGGCCCAAACCTATCGGCGGGCCGGAGACGCAGCCAGAGCGGAGGCGGAACTCCAGATTTACGATCGCCTCACCAGGGAATCGGCCCAGAAAGCAGAACGCGAGCGGCACGAAATCCGGCAATTTGTATACACCCTGCGCGACCAGCCTCCAGCTCAAGTCCCCTAGCAAGGCCGCAAATGGCGGTTCGGGAGCTTGCCTGAAAAGCGCGACCATGTATAATCCCGCCCGTGGATTCTGTGGGAGGGAAGTTTCCTCCAAAACCAAACCCCTGCGAGGAACCATGTCCGAGATTAGAGAAGATCATTCTGCCAGCCGTGTTGCCACGTACTTTGTATTCATCTTTCTGGTTGCAGCGATCATCGAGACTGCGATTGCCAGCCTCGTGAAATAGCGCGCGCATGGGTGGAGATCCCTCCACCCAGTTGCTTTTCACTCTTTCGTGAACCGTGCCAACCAGGCATGCGGCAGATCTGCTGCCGCGTAGGCGGCCCGGACTCCGCACGCCCCCCCGCTGTGTTACACTTTTTGATTCATATTGACAAACTGTTAGACGCAGGACACCCAATCCACACATGCTTTTTTCCAAAGAATATGTGGGCTATTTAGCCCGCGAAGTTACCAAGAAACTGATTGCTGGTAAGTTCATCGAGGTAACGGCCGTTCCCGCTGTGACCGAGCGGGTGAATGCCGCCTTGGTGGATGAGCTTTCCCTTGAGGACCGCATCAACGACGAGGTGCGAGTTATCCTGGAAGCGTATTCCGAAGAAATGCAGAAGAGTGGCGCCAATTACCAGGAGATGTTCCGCAAGGTGAAGACCGAACTGGTGCGTAAGTACAAGGCGGTGCTGTGAGACTCAGCCGCGACAAAGTCAACGTGCTGGCGCGGGCGGTTTCCGACGTGCTCAAGCAGATGGACGAAGTCGAGTTCATCGAAGATCCCAATACCATCCGCCAGGAAACCCGCAAGATTCTTGAAGAACTGCTCATGCAGGAAGCAAGAATCGACGTCGCTGCCCGCCAGAAGATCGAGAGCCAGAAACGCACCATCCTCGAAGGTTCGCAGGAGTGGGACATTCTCTACCGCAAGTACTACAACGAGGAAGTGAAAAAGCTCGGCGTCTAGCAGGTCCTTTCCCTCCGCCACCGCCTGCTCAGAGGTGATCGTTGGCCAGTCAGATCAGCGACGTCAAAGCCATGGTCAAGCGTGCGGCCGAACAAGCGGGCTTCGAGCTCGCGGGCATCGCTCCTGCAGCTGATGGTCCTGAACTGAAGCACTTTCCCGAATGGATTGCCGCTGGCCATGCCGGCGAAATGAAATACCTGGAAGCGCGCGATGATCACGGTGCTCTCAAACGGGCTTCGCTCGCGAGCGTCGCGCCCTGGGCACGAAGCGTCGTCGTCTGCGCCATCAACTACAACACAGAGAATCCTTATTCGACGCAGGTCCATGACCCCAGTCGCGGATGGATTTCGCGCTATGCCTGGAGCCGCGAGGATTATCACGACGCGGTCTTGCACCGCTTGAAGCAAGTCGAAGCCGCTCTTCGCCAAGCGGTGTCTGTCGAGCAACAACCGGCGCTCACCACCCGCAGCTACGTTGACACCGGCCCCATCGTTGAGCGCGTCTTTGCGAAGTATGCCGGCGTCGGCTGGATCGGCAAGAACACCTGCCTCATCAATCAGAGAAAGGGCTCGTGGCTTTTTCTAGGCGTGATCTTGACGTCGCTCGAACTCATGCCCGACGTGCCTGCTCCTGACCGATGTGGTACTTGCACTCGCTGCATCGAGGCCTGCCCGACCGACGCGATTCTCGCTCCTTACCAGCTCGATTCCAACAAATGCATCTCCTATCTCACTATTGAAAAACGCGGGTCGATCCCCGAGGACCTTCGGACGGGCATGGGGCGCCACATCTTTGGCTGCGACATCTGCCAGGACGTTTGCCCATGGAATCGCAAGGCCCCAGCGTCCGCGGCGCCCGAGTTCAAACCTCGACCCGGGCTGGTAAACCCGGCTCTCGCCTGGCTCGCGGAAATGTCTGCGGCAGAATTTCGTGAGACGTTCCGTCGATCGCCCATCCGCCGCACCAAACGCTCCGGTCTACGCCGCAATGCCGCGATTGCCATGGGCAACAGCGGGAATAAAGAATTCCTTCCCTTGCTTGACCAATTGTGTGCCGACGAAGATCCAACCGTCAGCGAAAGCGCTCAGTGGTCGAGAGCACGTTTGCTTGCATCTGCTGAATAACTTTGGGCACCGCTTCTTTCGCTGTATCTTCGCTCTCAATCGAACTATCTTGAGAGAGGTAAAACGGGATCGAGACGATCCAGGGCTTGAATGGCGGTCTTCTCATCGATGCAGAACACGGCCGCGTGCTGCGGCGGGTGCAGATAGAGGCCGAGGATGTCGGCGGCTTTGCTTTCGAAGTCAGGATCGTCGCTGGCCATGTAGCGTTCGAGGCGGTGCGGCTTCAGGCCGGCTTCCTGCCAGACGCGATGCACGGCGTCTTTGCTGACACCCAGCACGGAGGCTAATTTGCGGCAACTCCAGTGCGTAGATCCGTCGCTGGGTTTTCTCCGCGTGGCGGACAGGATGCGGGCACGCAGCGCGGGAGTCAGCACACTGGGCTTCTGACAGGGATGATAGGTGTCCAGCCCGCGAGTCCGTGTTGCCGGAAGCGTTGCTTCCAGCGAACGATGGTGGGCGCCGTGGTCTGGAGCTGTCGCTTGATCGCGTTGAAGGAGGAGCCTTCTGCCAACATGAGGATCAACTTGGCGCGAAACACGTATCCGGCCGGCAGCGCACGGGATTGGGCGATGCTGCTTAGGTCGGAATGCTGTTGCTTGGTGAGCAAGATCTCGCTGCCAATGGCCATGACAGCTTGGATGCTAACAGTCTAGTAATGGTTACTCTGCGACAGGCCACTAGATTCTTTGACCTTCCGTAACTGGTTTTCCTGATCAGCAGCAACTAATCTCTGCCTAAAGGGTTCTTACTAAGCAGGTTAAGTGTGAATTGTCTGGGCTAACCATGTTTCGACGCCACATACAGTCCGTGCGGCACGCCTTTGGCAGTCTCGTCGCGACGCTCTTGGTCTGCAGTTCGTTCGCGGGCGCCTCGGCAACACTGCTTTTGGAAGAACCCTACGGCACGATGGGATTTTTTACCGCGACTGGACATGCCGCAGTGTATCTGTCGGGCGTGTGCGCCGACACCCCTCTCGTTTTGCGCCGCTGTGTCCCAGGAGAAACCGGAGTTGTGCTCAGTCGTTACGACGGCGTGGGTGGCCACGATTGGGTCGCCATCCCTCTGATCCCCTACCTGTACGCGGTCGAACGTCCTGAGGATGTGCCGCTCTTTGCCGATGCCAAGATGGCTCTTTTCCTGCGCGATCGCTACCGCCGGAAATATCTGGAGGACATCGCCCCCGACGTGAAGAACGGCGAGACTCCGGGCGGAAACTGGTACCAACTTGTCGGCTCTTCTTACGATCGCACCATCTACGGCTTCGAGATTCAAACCACTCCGGAGCAGGACGAGGTGCTGATCCGCAAATACAACTCGTCGCCAAACGTGTCTCATTTCCATCTTGTCTCCAACAACTGCGCCGACTTTGCCAAGGGCGTGCTCAATTTTTATTATCCGAAATCCTTGCACCGCAGCCTGATCGCCGATATAGGCATAACGACGCCGAAGCAGATTTCGAAAATGCTGACGAAATTCAGCGACCGTCATCCCGAACTGCGGTTTTCGCGGCTCATTATTGCGCAGGTTCCGGGCAGCATGCCGCGCAGTTCGACGGTGCATGGAGTGGTCGAGTCCTTCTTCAAATCGAAGAAGTACATCGTGCCCAGCGCTGTGGTCAGCCCGATCTTTGCCGGGTGCGTGGCTGCGGTGTATGTTGGCGCGGGGGCGGGCCACTTCGAACCGTCTCGCAATGCAATGGTGTTCGTCGTAGGCAACGATCCGGAGCGGCCGCTGGACCGCGAAGACCGCCGGGCTTATCAGCTGCAATTGAAACATTTTCTGGCCGGGGCCTATCCCGAGAAACCGAGACAGAACACCGACAAGGCGTGGGAGAGGCTGCAATCTAAAGCCAAGACGGGCGTCGACGATCAGGGCAGGCCAGTCCTGCAAGTGCAAATGGGGGACAGTACCGTGCAGATTGGCATGGCCGTCGACAATCTGTTGGACGGGAATGCTCCGCCGCAATTAGTGCGTCAGCTTCTTGAAGCTCGCCTGCAATCGGAACTGCGGCGCAGATCATCCCAAGGCATTTCCGAGTCGGAGGTGGATCGTGACTGGAAATTGCTGCAGAACATTATGGTCGAGTCGCCGTTTACCGCACGCTCCGCGCCGCACTCGGAGAATGTCCGCGGAAACCGCCCTTGATTTCTTGTGTATTGAAGACTAGGTAAGAAGAAAGGCCGCGCCCTTGGGCGCGGCCCCCTGTCTATTGTTGTTGCGGTTCCTGCGGTGGCCGTGGGGGCAGGCCCGCGCCGGGGATCGGCGGTTGTCCCGGCGGTTGCTGCTGCTGCAGCATCAACTGCCGTTGCTGCATCTCCTGCAGCATTTCCTGCGGAGTCTTCGCGGGAGGCTGGTTGGGGTCCGCCGGTGGCTGTTCCGCCTCAGCAGCCGCCTGATCTGCATTGGCGTCATCGGTGTTCTCGTCGGTCGCATCCGCGTCGTTGGCCTCGGGGCCCATCTCGGGTTGAGGCTGCCCCGGATTCGCTTGGACAATTCCGAGTTGCTGTTGCTCCGCCAGTGACGGGCCACTGGGCGGGCTCACAATTTCTGGCCCGGTTTTCGCCACTAGAACCACGCGCGTCAGCAGCGCGTCATTCGACGGAGATCCCAACAACACATAGTTGAAGCGCGATCCATTCAGCAGGTCCGCCATGACGTCCCGTGCCGGCCCCGGTCCCAGATGAGTTACGACCCGCTCCGGCGCTGAAGGAACTTCGATCTCTGCCCCAGTCTGTTTCCTCACCGCTCGCAAAATATCGCCCAAAGTTGAGTTTGGCGCGACGATAGTCAGTTGCTCATTCTGATAACTCACTTGCGGCGGCACCGGAGCCATCGAATCCAGCGGAATCGGCTGGACTGGCCCGGTCGGGCCGGATGGCAGGGGCGGAAGCGGCACCGGCTTCTTCGTCGTCTTCTTGTGAGTCTGTGAGGGCGCGGCATCCACGGCGTTTACCATCCCCGGCCACATCACGGCGATGCACAGGGCAAGGCCGCCAGCTACCATCGTGAACTTCCACCCTGTGCTCATAACCGCTTTCCTCCCAGCAATCTGATTTCGGGGGACACCGCAAGGACGCCTTTACAGGAATTCTAGCACCGGCAGGGCATGCAGGGACCAGCGAGCATCGTCTCCCACCAGTAGAACGTCTTAACTCTACACTCTTGCACAGCTGAGATGCCATGGCACGAAGCGGGAGGCCATCTATAACTCGATTGCAGTCAACCATTTCCGGCCGCGCGAAATCTTAACAGCGTAGGCTGAAGCAGGCGTAAACTGGGTCAAGCCTTTCCAACTCTATGAAAGCAAAGGCGGAAGCACGATGAATCTGACGTCCCGCAGGCTCGACCTTGGTTTCTGGATCGCCCTGTCCTTCATGGCATTCTTCCCCCTGACTGCCCGCGCCCAGAGCTGCCAGACGTCGAGCGATCTGGAAGCCGCCCCCCGGGCAGCCATTGCAGCGGCCGGCCAGCATTTCTTCGACATGGCCGTCAAGGGCGATGTGGCCTGGTTACGGCAGAACGCCATCCCCAGCCTCGCGGCAGATTTCTCCGGAATCGAGACCACCGTCAAGGACCACCAGCAGGATCTCGCGGGCGTGCCGGGAATCGTGAAGACGATCTTTCTGCTCGACGGCACGACCCCCGTCGCCCATGCCGAGTTTTACTGCGGAGTCTTTGGCAAGAACGGACAGACCTCCAGCAGCGCGGTCTTCTATTTCGACAATCTCCCGGCGGGCAAGTACGGTGTCGTCCTTCTTGACGCAACGTCTGCGAAAGGGAGGATGATGGTTTCCGTAATTCTTCAGCAGGCAGGGGCCGAGTGGAAGCTTGGCGGCCTCTACATGAAGGCGGCCCAAGTTGGCGGACATGACAGCGACTGGTTCCTGGCGCGCGCCCGAGAATACAAGGCCAAGGGGCAGATGCACAATGCATTTTTCTATTTTGCGCAAGCCCGCAGCCTGATTTCTCCGTTATCCTTTATGAGCACACTGGCGACCGACAAACTATACGACGAGTCGCAAGCCGCTCAGCCCGCCGACGTCCCCACCGACGGCAAGACCGTCGATCTTCCCGTGGGCGCAGCTACCTACAAACTCACAGCTCTTTATTCGGAAGTTGTGGGCAATGATCTGGATCTGATCGTGAAGTATCAGGCCGCCGACGTCTCCAACACGAATCAGGCCTACCAGAACAACACGGCCGTCATCAAAACACTGGTCACGAAGTATCCGGAATTGCGCGACGCGTTTGCCGGGGTCGTAGCCCGCGCCGTCGATCCCAGCGGCCGCGACTACGGTACGCTGTTGGCAATGAAGGACGTGAAGTAGGAAGCACGATCAGCGGCCCAAGCTAGACGCGCGCGCCTTCCAGCAAGCATTCTTTCGGATCTTTGTCGTCGCGCAATCCCAAAAACACCGGTGCGCGCAGCTTCGGTCCGCTCCCGTCGCTGGTTCCGTCGGTCCACTCCGCATATTCAATCTCCGCCACCAACTCCGGCTTCACCCAACTTACTTTGCGCAGGGCCTCGACTTCTCCAAAGAACGGATTCTTCTTCGTCTCGATTTTCTCCAACACTTTCCAAATCTCGTTCAGCGATTTCTGATCGAACCCACTGCCCACCTGCCCCACGTGAATCAATCGGCCCTTCTTGTCGTAGAGTCCGAGCACCAGAGAACCAAAGTGTGTGCGGCTTCCCTCGGGTTCGGTGTATCCGCCGACGATACACTCGACCCGCTTACGGATCTTGATCTTGAGCCACTCGCGGCTGCGGCGTTCTTCGTAAAAACTGATGCGCTTCTTGGCAACAATCCCCTCCAGCCCCGTCTTCTGTGCCATCTCAAACAGTGCCTTGCCGCGCTCCTCATAATGGTCGGAGTACCGTAAGACATCTCCCGCCACCAGCAATGACGCCAGTTTCCGCTTGCGCTCTTCAAGCGGAATGCGCCGCCAGTCGTAGCCATCGAGATAGAGCAGATCGAACGCGTAATACAGCACCGGCACATCCGCGTTGCCCACCGCCCGCTTACCGCCAGGACGAAATCCCGTGCGCTGCTGCATCAAGCTGAACGACGCCTTTCCCTCTTCGTCGAGCGCGACCACTTCGCCGTCCAGAATCGCGGTCTTCGCATGGATGAACTTGGCCATGTCCTTCAACTCGGGATAACGGGGCGTCAGATCATTCTGATTCCGCGACACCAGCCGCACCTTGCCGTCCGCGATAAACGCGATCGCGCGATATCCGTCCCACTTGATTTCAAACAGCCACTCCGCCCCGTCAAAGGCTTTGTCCACCGACTCCGCCAGCATGGGTTGAATTTTCGCTGGCATCGGCCGCTTCACCGGCGCTGAAGCTTGAACCACAGAGGACACAGAGGATTTTGTTTCTTTTCTCGCTGGAGCAGAAGTCGTAGATTGCGGGGTTCTCTCGGCAGAGGGGGTCTTCCGTTTTCTGTTTTTCTCCGCGTCCTCTGTGTCCTCTGTGGTGAGTTCGGCTTTCTTCTTCTTCTTCTTCTCGAGCTTAGCGACAGCATCCGCCAGCCACGCCGCTTTGAGCCGCCCGCGTCCCGTCGGACGGCTCTTCCACTCCGCCGATCCCGCGTCGCCCGCAACCTGCTCAAGGGTCCGACCGCTGAGGACCGACGTGTCGGCCGACGCGATGTCGTATCCCTCCAACACGTGATCGTCGTGCTTCTTGATCATCAACCACTCGTTGCCTTTGCTCCCCGGACGCCGCCCGCGCATCTTAACCAGCGCGAAGTCTCCCTTCAGCCGTTTCCCGTTCAAACGAAACTTCAGATCTCCCTTGGCCAGCATCGCCGCCGCTTCTGCTTCGGTCCCAGGCGGGTACTTCCCGTTCACCGCTACCGCCGAGAGCGGCTCCCATGTCCCCACATCCCACACGATGACCGTTCCGGCGCCGTAGTTGTTCTCCGGAATGTTGCCCTCAAAATCAAAATACGAAACCGGATGATCCTCCACGTGCATCGCCAGCCGCTTGTCCGCCGGATCGAGCGACGGCCCCTTCGGCACCGCCCACGATTTCAGCACGCCTTCCATCTCCAGCCGGAAGTCGTAGTGAAGCCGTGTCGCATCGTGCATCTGCACGACAAACCGATTCCCCGCCTTCGCCTCCACTTCCGGCGGCGGCTCCGGTGTCTCCTCAAACCGACGTTTCCGCTTATATTCTTCAAGCCCCATAGAGAACGCTATTTAACCACAGAGCCGCCGTGGTTTATGTGGGGACGGGCGCCTTCGCCCGTCCGCCGAGCGCAGCTCAGCTGGTGTCCTCGCCTCACACCAGTTCCCGATCAGCTTTAGAATGCTTGCACTATGCAACGCGAGTTCCCCGAAATCCCGCTGGTCGGCGTCGGTGCCATCATCATCGAGGACTCCCGCGTCCTCCTCGTCAAGCGCGCCCACCCGCCCCTGCAGGCCCAGTGGTCCATCCCCGGAGGCGTCCTCGAAGTCGGCGAACTCGTCCGCGAAGCCGCCATCCGCGAGGCCAGCGAAGAAACCGGACTCATTGTCGAGCCCGGCGACCTTCTGGGCGTCTACGACCGCGTCCTGCGGAACGCCGAAAAGCGCGTGCAGTACCACTACGTATTGATCGATTTTCTGTGTCGGAGGGTTGGCGGCGAACTCGCAGCCGCCAGCGACGCCGCCGAAGTCCGTTGGTTCACTCGCGATGAACTGCCGCATCTCCACCTCGCCGAAGACACGCAGGACGTAATCCGCAAAGGCTTCGCGAAGTTAGTCCGGTGAGTCGAGTTCGCCGGGAGCGTCGTTTTCCAAGACAGCGTCATCCAGAATCTGATTGGCGGCTTCGACATTGTGCGGATCGACTCGCAACTTGACGCCTCCAAGCGCATTCGCATTGAACCAATCCATCCGCACCATGTTGCTGTCGGACAGGAAGCACTCGATGCCCGCCGCATCGAGCAAACCTTTCGCCAGTTCAGCTTCGAGTAAGCCCCAGAAGCTGCGGATCGTGACGAGATCTCGGAATTCAACTTCGCTGTGATCCTGGTACGCTGATTCGTTGGTTACCAGTTCTCCTGTTTCGGAAACAGAAGCCGCGCGTTCGTCCGTCTGAGCCTCTTCTTCGAGAGTAGGAGTCGAGAGGCTGCGGCGTGCCATTTCGGCCTGCAACGCCTCGCGGGCAACGTCAGTGAGGTCGTCGGCCTGCCCCGCGACTTTCTCTAACTCTCCATCCATCTGATAGGAGTAAAACTCCGCCAGTCGCCGCCGCTCCTGTTCAGGATCAATCGTCGCCATGGCAGGGAATCATACTCCACTCCGCGCCCCCGGGATTCCACGGTCAATCCTGCGATGGCGCGGCCCACACTCGTTCGTGATGCTGGTCACAGACTTCGGCGACCCCGCATGTAACAAACGAAAAGTGGAAGCCCGCCTCAAATGGAACCGGCGTGCCTTCCTGCAGGCAGCACTCGTTGCGGCTGCAGGAGCCGGCATAGCTTGCACCGCGAACGGAACGCCGTGGCGATTTCTTACGCTGGATGAAGCCCGGACTCTCGCCGCAATCAGCGACCAGATCATTCCACCGGACCAGGATCCAGGCGCCGCATGGGCGGGTGTCGTCAATTACATCGACCGTCAGCTCTGCGGCCCATTCCAGAATCTGCAGCAAACTTACCGACAAGGAATCGCCGGGATCGACGGGAGCAGTCGCTTGATCTACGACAAGGTGTTCGCTGATCTGGGTGCTCAACAGCAGATCGACGTGCTCCATCGCCTGGAGAGCGGCCAAGTCCAAAGTTCGATCTGGAAGGATGTTTCCGCGTCGCAGTTCTTCTCCCTGGTTGTCGATCACACCATGCAGGGCTACTACGGCGATCCCCGGCACGGTGGCAATCGCGACGGAGCGAGTTGGAAGATGCTGGGCCTTCCATATCCTCCGATTCGCGGACGTTTGCGCTATGACCTCACCAAGCTGTAGCGCGATGTAATTCAACAGAATGTCTCTCAATCATGTAAACGCGATTGTGGTAGGTGGGGGCGCCGGAGGCGGCATTGTCGCCAAAGAGCTTGCCGAGGCCGGCCTCAGCGTGGTCCTGTTGGAACGCGGCAAATGGTACACGTCCTACGACGATCGCAAAGACGACCTGCGCAACCAGCGCACCTGCGTCCTGGGAAATTCCTTCGGTCCCGATGAGCAGCGCAACCCGCGTGTTTCCGTCGACGCCAAGGGCACGGGACACATTGTTCGCTCGAACCAAGGCGCCTACAGCAACAATGCCGCCTGCGTCGGCGGTGGTACGCTCAGCTACGGGGCAATGGCGTGGCGCTTTCTGGAAAAAGATTTCCGCCTGCGGTCGACCTATGGATCGGTTGAAGGCAGTACGCTGGACGATTGGCCCATCAGCTACGCGGACCTCGAGCCCTTCTACGAAAAAGCGGAGTGGGAAATCGGCGTTTCGGGTGACGACTCGAACAATATCTTTCGCGCCCCGCGCCGCCGTCCTCTGCCCATGCCTCCGTTGCCGCCGAACCGCGAACACCAGATTCTGAAGCCTGCCGCCGAGCGCCTCGGCCTGCATCCGTTTGACCTTCCCATGCTGCGAAACTCCGTTCCCTACAACGGACGCGGCGCTTGCATGCGCTGTCGCTGGTGCGTGGGCTTCGCCTGCGAAGTCGACGCCAAGTGCGGTACTCAGAATACGGTCATCCCCAAGGCGCTCAAGACTGGCAACTGCGAACTGCGCTCGGAATGCATCGCCAAAGAAATCCTCTCCAACGACCGTGGCCGCGTCACCGGAGTCGCCTATTTCGATTCCAACGGACACCTCCAGGAACAGACCGCAGATCTGGTAGTGGTCTCCTGCTCAGCTACCGAATCGGCCCGCCTGCTGTTGAATTCCAAAACTCGCCTCTTCGCCAACGGCCTGGGCAACCGCTACGACTGGGTTGGAAGAAACTTACAAGGTCACGCTTATACCGGCGCGGCCGGTCTGTTTGAACAGGAGACCTACGACGACCTCGGCCCCGGCGCATCCATCGCGCTGTGCGACTACAACCACGGCAATCCCGGATTCATCGGCGGCGGCCTTCTCGCCAACGAGTTCATTCGCCTGCCGTATCAATTCTCCGGTTTGCACGTCCCGGGAATTCCGCGCTGGGGTGCGGCCCACAAAGACTTCATGCGCCGCTACTACCGGCGCAGCATTTTTGTCATGGGTCCGGTGCAGGAAATGCCGGTCTTCGAAGCCCGAGTGCAAGTCGATCCGACCGTGAAAGATGCTTGGGGCATTCCTGTGGTTCGACTCTCCGGCCACCGCCACGACAACGATCTGCTCGGAACGAAGTTTCTATCCTCAAAGGCCGAGGCGTGGTTGAAGGAAGCCGGGGCTACCACGACCATCCCCTTCAACTGGATCTCTCGGGACGGCCCCAGTGGCGGCCAACACCAGGCCGGCACGTGCCGCATGGGCAACGACCCGCAGACTTCCGTCGTCGACAAACACTGTCGCGTCCATGACGTTGACAACCTCTACGTCATCGACGGCAGCGTCCACGTAACCAATGGCGGGTTCAATCCCGTCCTCACCATCATGGCGATCGCCTACTACGCCTCCGACAATCTGGTGAGATCGTGGAAGGGAACTCATGGCCGGTCCTAGCGTTTGCCGCAAGGAATGTGCGCTTTGACGGTCCGCAGATTTTTCCGCCTTCGCGTCATTGCGCCCCTGACGATCGCTCTGTTCGTGATCCTGCTCCTGCCCGGCGCCAGCCTCTACTACAGTTACTCCGGCGGACGGTCCTGCGCCCGTTGCCACGAAATCTGGCAGCCTTACCGCGACTGGCACGAATCGGCTCATCGCAACGTCCCATGCTCTGAGTGTCACGGCGATGTCCTCACACTCGACGCCGGCTTTCATCTGAAGAATATCCGACAATTGGCCGCGCATCTGCGTGGTCAGGTTCCCGAACAAGTTCGCCTGAAAACCGAGGATGTGCTAAAGATCGGAGCGCGTTGCGCTAAGTGCCATCGCCAGGAATTTGCGGACTGGTCAGCGGGTCCGCACGGCGCCACCTATTCGCGCATCTTCCTCGACAAAGACCACAACCAACGCCGCCTCTTGATGGACGACTGCCTCCGCTGTCACGCCATGCATTTCGAAGGCAGCATTCGCGATCTCGTCACGCCTGTGGATACGCATGGCCCGTGGAGACTCCTGGATCCGAAGCTGGCAGACCAACCTGCGATTCCTTGCCTGGCGTGCCATCAGATGCACCGACAACGGCGCACCCCTTGCGCGGCCCGCGGTCAAGACGGACGACGCCGGCCCCCGCGAAGAAATCTAGCCGGCCGTCGATGGCATTATTTGATCGTCGCGAACAGGATTACGTCTCACTCGCCCGACTGCCGCTTCCGCAGATGCTCGAAGGCGCTCGCCTGATCAAGGTCAGTCCCGACCAGCGCCAGGCTCTCTGCTACCAGTGCCATGCACCCGAGGCCAGCAGCCAAGTCGGATCCGGCGACGACCGCACGCCCATCGGAGTCCACGAGGGCCTAAGTTGCGTCGCGTGCCACGAAAAGCACGGCCAGAAGACGCGAGCCTCGTGCGCCACGTGCCATCCGCAACTATCGAACTGCGGCCTTAATGTCGAGACGATGGACACAACTTTCAAATCCGCCAAGAGTCCGCACAATGTGCATACCGTGAAGTGCGCAGACTGCCACACCAAGGGTGTACCGAAGAAGAAGCCGCGGACGTAGCGACAGAATTCGCGACGGGAGCCGCGAACAATAGAACAGCCCGCAAGCACGAGGCCTGCGGGCTGCCCGGTGGACTGTTTGGGATTGACCAAGAGGTGGTCACTCTAACGTGGCCTCTACGGCAACTCCGGGTTCGTCGAATCGACGATTCCTGACCGACCTGCGTCAGGCGGAATTGAATCCTTACCTCACCGGTAGTGTGCGGGCTGTAGCTCCGGGCGCACGTTTTTTGTCTGCGCCTGAAACCCCGCTTAGAGCAACCGCTCTAAGTCTCAGCCACCTCACCTGGTCTTTGATAACCCCAACTACTGCCTTCAGAACTTGTCATCCGACCACCTCCTTTCCGGTGTAATCGCACATTAGTACGAAACCAGCCTGTGCGTCAACCGGCACGAAAGTGGGTGTCGGAAAAAGCAACAGAGGTTCTCATGTCACGGCAGCCCGAACGCGTACACCGCGCTTCCGGCCGCAATGGCCACAAATTCTTTCCCGTCCACGGCGAACGCCATCGGCGCCGCGTAAACCGCGCCGCCCATCTGGAAGTGCCACAGCGGTTTTCCTGCCGCTGCATCAAACGCGATGAAGTTTCCTTCCGCGTCGCCCGTGAACACCAGCCCGCCTGCCGTCGACAGCACCCCTGACCAAGTCGGCGAAGTGTGATCGAATTTCCACTTGACCTCCCCTGTCGCCGGATCGATCGCCTTCAGAAATCCCAGATAAGGGCGGGCCTCCTCCGAAGGAAAATAGGCGCTCCCGTAGTACGCGTGCCCCGCCTCATAGGGCTGAGGAGCCGTGCTGAAAATGTCGCACTGATCGCGCGCCGTCACATAGAACAGCCCGGTCTGCGGACTGTAAGTCGGAGCCATGAAGTTTGTCGTGCCCAGCGCTCCCGGGCACACGGTGTGCCCTTCAAGAGTTGGCGACGCTTCCTTTTTCGCCACCGGCCGGCCTTCCGCATCCTTCGTGTCGCTCCATGTAATCTTGCCGTAGGCATTCGCCGACACCAGCTTGCCCGTCGTGCGATCGAGCACGTAGAAGAATCCGTTCCGGTTGGCCTGCGCGATCAGATGCTTGCCGCCCGCGTCGATCATCACCGGAACCTGCGTCGCATCCCAGTCGTGTTCGTCGTGCTTGGTGAACTGGAAATACCAGTTCATCTTGCCGGTGTCGGCATTCAGGGCCAGCAGGGAATTGCTGTACAGGTTGTCGCCTGCGCGTCCCTCGCCCCGATTCGACGGCGCAGGATTCCCCGTCGGCCAGAAAATCTGATTCGTCACGGCGTCATACGTTCCCGTATTCCACGCCGGAGCGCCGCCCACCTTCCACGAATCGCCTTCCCAGCTGTCATGTCCCGGCTCACCTGGCCCCGGCACCGTATAGAAGCGCCACTTGCGCTCGCCGGTCGCGGCGTCGTAAGCATCAATGAACCCGCGCACTCCGTACTCGCCGCCGGAGATCCCAATGACGATCAGCCCCTTCACTGCCAGTGGCGCGACCGTGAAGCTGTGTCCCGTGCGATAATCCCCCGCGACCACGTCCCACACCACGGCCCCGGTCTTGCCGTCGAGCGCGATCACGTGCGCGTCCAGCGTCCCCATAAAAAGCTTGTCACCCAGAATCGAGAGCCCGCGATTCACCCGCCCGCAGCACGGACGTATATCTCCCGGGATCTGCCGCTGGTACATCCAGATGGGCCGCCCCGTGCGGGCGTCGAGCGCAAAGGCGCGGTCATCCTGCCCGGTCGCATAGAGAATTCCGTCTACGACCAAGGGCGTGGACTCCAGCTTCCCGGTCGCTCCCGTCTGGTACACCCACTTCGCAACCATTGTGCGCGCATTCGTGATATTGATCTGATCGAGCGTGCTAAACCGCTTTCCGGTGTAGTCGCCGGAGTAGGTCATCCAGTTCTGTGGCTCCTTCGCGGAGTTCACCAGCCGTTCGAAAGTCACCTGTGCGACCGCCCAACTCGAACAAAGACTGACGATCCAGCAGATTGCCAGAATCATTACCTTACAGCCGACAGCACCGTGGAAGAGCGGCACTTTCAGGGCCGCGTCTCGTGCTCGCGAAGGAGTGACGGCCTTCAGGCCCCGTGTCCCGCTGGGGCTAAAGCCCGTGGATGTTCTGTCCACTAATCGCGGCGCTGAAACGCCGCTCTTCCACGGTTCCGCGGACACTTCCGCAAAACCGCCGCGACTTTGCATCCCTGCTTTTTGCGCGCTCCACCCGCTCATTTCGCCCCCACGCTGACCAGGTAGGCGACAATGTCCGCCAGATCCTTGTCGTTCAAAACGTCAGCTCCGTACTTCGGCATCGCCGACTGCCGGCTCTTTTGAAACGACCGCAGCTTGTCTTTCTCCAGCGGATGAATCTGCTCGTTCGCGTCCATAATCTGCACGCTGAAGCTGTCTTCGTTCAGCGTGACGCCCTTGATTTCCTTCCCGTCGGCGGTCACCACGGTAACGCTCTCATATTCCTGCGGAAATTCTTTCGTCGACTCCGTCAATCCCCAAGCCAGCCGCCGGCTCGGATCGCGTACCGACTCAATAATCGCTTCCCGCGTCCGCGACCCGCCCACCGCTGTCAACTCGGGTCCCAGTCTTCCACCCTTGCCCTCGACCATGTGGCACAGCGAGCAATTCGCATCGCCGTAAAACAGATCCTTGCCATGCGCAGCGTTGCCCACCGCGCTAGCTGGAGCTTTCACTTCCTGACTGCGAATGTAAGTGATGATCTGCCAGATCTCCTCGTCGGTCATTCCGACCCCTTGCCCGTTGGTTCCGTTGGCCGGCATCGCAGTTCCGGGAATACCGTTACTGATGACCTGGAACATGTCTGCGTCGGAGTGCGTGTGCTTCTTCATCGCGCGGGTCAAGTCGGGCCCGCGCCCTCCACCGCGCGCGCCCAATCCGTGGCACAGCGCGCAGTTGATGCGGAATTCATACTCTCCAGCCTTTGCCGCCTTGGCATCCCCAGCAAACGGATTGTGGTCATCCGCTGCACGCGCCCAGATCGTTAGGAGCATTAGCGCGGCGTACCCCATACACCATCGTCTGAACATGAATTCACCATCCCGGAATTTGCCACATTTTACGCTATCGATCGGCCATTGCCCCGTTGAGAATCGTTGCTAGAAGGACTAATCAATGCGTCAGCTTGTTCGCAGAATATTTGCCAGTTCGGCTTTTGTGACAAGGCAAAACCAATTAACTCGGCCCCCAGGTCTCTGCTTTCTGGCAACAAACTGAGAATTGTGAGCATTGTTCGGATTGTGTAACGGAGGAAAGGTTTCTCGATTCCCAGGCGCGATCTCTATGCTAGTCTCTGCGAATCCTGCGGGCGCATTGTAGTGAAAACCTCTGGCACACCCAGGGGGCCGGCTATATGGCAGCCAAAGACAAACTAGAAGTTGCCACAAACATCCTGATCATTGCTGTTGTGCTATTGATTGGAGGCACGTTCCTGAAATCTCAGCTGAATAGGGATGATGAGGAACTGACCGTCGGCGAGAAGATCAGCCCTCCGCCGGGGTACGATTGGCATAGCGTAGCTCCAACCCTTGTGATTGCCGTGCGAGATGGGTGTGTGTATTGCGAACGGAGTTACCCGCTATATCGGCGACTTGAGAGCCTCGAGCATGACAACCACCTGAAAGCTCACATGTTAGTGGTGATGCCAGACGAGCCCACACGCGTCGCGTCCCTGCTATCGTCTCAGGGAATCACCACCCGAGCTATCGCGAACACGCCGCTAAGAGATATCAAAGTCTCTGGGACCCCTACGCTTCTTCTAGTTGACGTGAGCGGACGACTTCTTCAGAGCTGGGTTGGAGAGTTGGACGCGTCCAAGGCGGATGCTTTGATCGCTCAACTGCGGAGATGATGTTCAATAACCGTTTGCGATCCAGCCGTAAACATTCTCCTCGTGAAAGGAGCTTCTAATGAGACGTATGATCCTGAAGCTTTGCCTGCTGTCCTTACTCGGTGGTGTATACGCATATGCCGCTGCGCATCCGCCTTCCCGCCTAGCGCCCCCAACGAAATCAACCTGCAGTAGTGGAGGGTCAACTTGCAGTTGCGGGGACGGCTGTTCATGCGCAGCCGGAAACGGGAGTTGTCTCTGTAAGTGCCCTCCTAGCGGTCGCTAGTGGGGATAGGCACCCTCGCAAATTATCACGTAGGGGGTGCCTTTCTAGCCGTTCACCATGGAGCACACCCTATGAAGCGCGACCGACTGCTGATTATCCTTAGTCTTTCGATCGGAACGGCTCTTTTTGCGTGCATGCTCTCCTCGACGTATGCCGTGCTCATTGATCCCCTGCCATTTCCGCAGGCGAACCGGATTGTTTGTGTGAACACGGTCCAAGACGCATCCCGCTTATCCTCTTCACTGCCTGACTACGACGACTTGTCTAGGATAGGTGGACCATTGGAGCACAGCGTTTACGTTGCTAGTGTTTTTGGCACTGAGGTCGAGATCGATGGGCACCCGGAGGGAGTCAATAGCGTGCGTTTTGAAGGGGATATCCTGTCGGTATTCGGAAGAGCCCCCGTTCTCGGAGATCCGAGTGACTTGAGCAATTCTAGACTGCGAGATACTCCGGCGGCGATTCTCAGTTACCCTGCATGGGTTCGGTTCTTTGGTAAGGATCCACAAGCGCTAGGAAAGATCATTCGTATCGGCGCGAGCGTCTATGAAGTGCGCGCTGTTCTGCCGCCGGAGTATCAGATGGCCATGCCGGCTGACATCTGGTTAGCCACGTCCCGCCCGAAAATCGTCAACCGGGGCAATCGTGACGGGAAGATTTATGCTCGCCTCGCGCCGGGTAATTCCGTAGCCGCTGCAAATGCATGGCTCGCACCCGTAGCGGCGTCTCTCCAGAAACAGGCTCCCAAAACCAACGAAGGGGTCACGTTTGAGTCAAGACTTTTGCGAGACTCTCTAATGGGGGATTCAAAACTGCTTTTGTATTTGCTTATGTCTGGGGCTGCGATCGTACTCTGTGTTGCCTATTTTAATGTCTACCAACTTCTTGCCGCGGAGGCAGCACTCGCCTCCTCCCGGTGGGGAATACGCATCGCACTGGGGGCGAGCCGGAAGCGCCTCTTCCGAGACATGCTACAAGAGCCCTTGCGGTTAAGCCTGGCTGGCTGCACCCTGGGTTTATTGCTGAGCATCGGAGGCATGCAGATGTTACGTGATTTGAGTCCTGCCGAAATTCCTCGTATTGGCGATACGAGACTTATTTGGCAGGTAGCATTGGCTCTATTCGTTCTGTCGACTGCGGCCGCCGGGTTGTTTACTGTTTTGATGTTTTTCCGGACAGTGGCCTTCGAGGTCGATATTCTCGGCGCTCTTCGGGGCGGCGGACAGCATGGGACATCGATTCGCCATGCCCTCAGCGTTAAGCGACAGGTCGTGCTGGTTGCCCAGATCACCCTCAGCACCGCTCTCCTCATTTCGACAGGCATGGTGGCGCTCGCTCTCCGCCAAGCCGTAAGTTCCCGGCTCGGATTCTACCCGGAAGGCGTCCTGGTTACTGATCTCGACCTTAAAGAACCGGCTAATACTGCCGCGGGTAGCCAATATGTGCGCGATCTCATGCAGCGGCTCTCCTTGTTGTCAGGGGTCGAAACAGCGGCTGCTACATCCAGCGTTCCGTTTGAAGGCAATTCATATACAGCTACATTCAATGCGAATGACACTGGTGGAGGCAGGGAGTTGCAGTTTGCGGCGGTATCCCCCGAGTTTTTCCACACGATGGGAATTACAGTCTTGCGTGGGCGGACGTTTTCAGGCCTTGATAGCAAAGACAGCCCCCGGGTGGCGATCTTGAATCAGGCTGCCGCTCAGACACTTTTTGGCGTTGGCCAAAGCCTGAATCGGGAAATGAAAGGGGATGTGGGTACGGGCACGTCGACTATGCAGGTCATAGGCTTAGTGGAGAATATCCGGCAAGACCCCACTACGATTGTTGCTCCTCCAATTGTGTATCTGCCGCTGGCTCAAGTGGACGCCAGTTCCATTTCGCTCCTTGTTCGCGCAGATTCTCACATTGGAGCAGAAATCAAGTCTCAGATCTGGACTGTGAATCCAAATCAGACTGTGCCCATGCCGACAAGATTGGCCGACCTGATAGACTCGAGCCTTCGTCGTATCCGCTACATGGCGTTCCTCATGACGCTTTTTGCGGCTACGACTATGCTGCTTTCCGCAATGGGAATCTATGCAGCAGTAGCCCATTGGCTGTCCACAAGTCAGAGGGAAATCGCGCTGTGCATTGCTCTCGGGGCCCCCTATTCTGAGATTCGCAGCCACATCCTAAAAAGAGTGATCGCGATAACTGGGCTGGCCCTCGCGATTGGCCTCATCGTGGCAGTCGCCGCGAGCAACACCATGAAGGCTTTCTTCTATGGAGTGCAACCACAGCCTGGTCTTGCTTTTGTATTTGCGACTTTGTTACTCGGTGGCACTGCTCTTCTCTCCAGCTATATACCGGCCCTCCGTTCAAAGTTTATTGATCCGGCGGAATTGCTTCGAGGTGAATGAGGGTTTACCGGACGCCTCGGTGCTATCGCTCCGCATGTCTCAAAGCCACCCCAACCGTACATGTCCGGCGGGCATCTTGGGAGCGGCACCTTTGGCTCTCTACACTGAAATCCTGCCCTCATGCTGCCGATGTTCCTGAGGGGGGCGGCTATTTTCCCTAGGCGTCCAAGCGATTGATCCGTCAGCCTTTCCAGCGAAAGGCGTCGGACTGGGGAAGGCCCACGTGAGCCAGCACGCGATAGGCAAATTCGCGCGCCATCTCATCTAAAGAAGCAGGACCGTAATAGAAGGCCGGAATGAGCGGGAAGACAGTGGCTCCGGCGTCGGCGGCCCGGTACATGTTGCGGATATGAATCTTATTGAGCGGCGTCTCGCGCACGCATAGCACGAGCGGACGCTTCTCTTTGAGCGAGACGTCAGCCGCGCGCTCGATCAGCTGCGAGGCGACGCCGTTGGCGATACGGGCCAGAGTGCCCACGCTGCATGGCATGACGATCATGGCATCGGCGGGATAGGAACCGCTGGCCACGTTCGCCCCGATGTCAGCGTTCGATTGCTCTTTAATTTTGAAAGCTTGAATTTTGCGGGAAGCCCGGCTGCCAGAACTTCCGCTGGGATTCCTGGCGGGAGCTCCGAGAATCTGGCCGACCAGGTTGGACCGGCCCTTCAGGCCCAACTCTTCGGCCATGACGCGGAGCGCGCTGTCGGAAGCGATGAAGTTGACCGTCTCCACGCGCTCGTCGCGTTCGACGGTCAGAAGAAGATGCCGCAAGAAAATGGCCCCGCTGGCCCCGGTTGCAGCAATGGTCAGATTCTTCGGTGGATGGTCCGGCACGAGGTCCTTTGGAATCGCTAAAACGCTTCGCGGTACTTTGGGGGAGCGCGAAAAAGTATTCGCTCTACTCCAGCCCCGCAAGGGCGGCATGTGATAGCCCGGCGCGTAAAGGCCGGGTCGGAGAGGCGAGAACCCGTGAGTCCCGAAGGGGACGGCACTGATTCTCCGCCGACTTCGCAGCATAGGGAGTCAACGGACTAGAAGTCAAGAGAAGCGCGAACAAACATGGCCAGCCCCGCTAACCTTCGATCCCGCCGCAGCGCAGCCCAGTTGCACGCGCTGGCGGGAGTGGAGCGCGAAATCCGCGCCCAGGATTCGCATAACCGCCGCAAATATCTTCGCGAGTTCAACGAGGCATACCGTAGCTACGATTCCGTTCTCGATTCGCAGCAGATTCAGAGCGCCCTGCACTCGGCCGACGTGGTTCTCATCGGCGACTACCACGCGCTGCCCGCCGCGCAGCGCTATGCTGCCTCACTGATCGAGCAACGCGCGCTGGCCGGGGACCGTCCGGTGGTGCTTGGAGTCGAAACGATTTTCGCACGCGACCAGCACATTCTCGACGAATGGTGGCGCCGCGAGATCGACGAGAGCGAACTCCGCCAGCGCATCCGCTTCGACCTCGACTGGGGATACGATTGGGCCCCTTTTCACGAATTGCTGGTCACCGCCCGCGATCACGCAGAGGCCGTCTACGGACTCGACTGCATGCCCCGCGAAGACCTGCGCAAGATCGGTGCCCGTGACCGCCACGCCGCCGCCAAGATTGCCGAAATCCGTGAGCGCCATCCCAACGCGGTCATCTTCGTGTTGTTCGGCGAGTCGCATCTTGCTCCGGGCCACTTGCCCAGCGCGCTGCGTGACCGGATCCCCGGCGCAAAAGTCCTTACCGTATTGCAGAACATTGACACACTCTACTGGCGCGCCGCCGGAGAACGTGTCGACAAGGTGGAGGCCGTCCGCGTCAATGACGACGTGCTCTGTGTCTTCAACGCCACGCCGCTGGAAAAATACGAGAGCTACCGCCTTTTTCTTGACCAGTGGAGCCGTTGCGACGACGGTCCCGACTTCGCTCCGACCATTTACAACCTGATCGACAGTTTGGCTCGCTTCCTCGAAATCAACCGCTACTCGCCGCACAACGGCACCCAACCGAAATTCCTGGTCGACATGCTGCCCGAGGTTTACGGCGGCCCGTCCGACGCCATGCTGCGCCGCCTGCTGTCGCGCAAAGGCATCGCGGAAAAGGAGCGGGAATCGATGCTGGCCACCGTCGAGGAGCACGGCAGCGCTTATCTACCACAGGTAAACGCGTTCTACCTCCGCGAATTTCAAATGATCCACGCTGCTGAAGATGCCACGCGCTTCCTCCATCAGGCTTGTCAAGGCTTGCCGCAGCGGCTCAACGGACATGCGGAAGGGGAAAGCGCAGAAAACGGGAATGGTCAACCCGAGCGCAGCGCAATCGACACGTTCTACGCTCGCGTAATCGAGCACGCCGTCGCCTATTTCGGCTCGCGCGTACTCGATCCTTCCCGGCCAGTTCCCGACGACTCTTCGTTGCCGTCGCGTGCGGCGTGCGAAAAAGCAGCCCAGGCGGCTGTTCGCGCCGAAACCGGCAAGTCCGATTCGGCCGCGCAAGACCTCGGCTATCGCATCGGAAGCCAGATCTACGACGCGTACCTTGCCGGCAAAATCGCCCCCAGTGGCCTGCGCCGTCTGTTCCTGGCTCACCTCGATGAACCCGGACTCGCCCGCAAAGTCTGCGCTGCAGTCATTGCCAAACTCCGCACGGTCTCCAACTCAAAGGCACGTGCCGCCCACGCCTGAACCCAAAGCTCTCAAAGTGCTAATCTAACTTCTTCCCGGCTGAACGCCGAGTTCCGAATGCTGAGTGCCGCTTGAACGCTGAATCCATCCGCCAATTATTCGAACAAGTACGCAAAGGCAAAGTCACGCCCGACGACGCTGTCTCGCGCCTGCGACATCTTCCGTTCGAGGATCTCGGTTTCGCCAAAGTCGATCATCACCGTGCCCTGCGAAATGGAATGCCTGAGATCATCCTCGGCGAAGGCAAGACCCCCGCGCAGGTTGCTGGAATCTTCGCCCGCCTCGCCAAACACGGGGGCAACATCCTCGCCACTCGCGCCAGTGAAAAACAATTTGCCGCGGTAAAAAAGAAGGTTCGCGCCGCCGAATATCGCGACGCGGCCCGCGCCATTATCCTGCAGCGCGATCCCACAAAATACGGCAAGGGCATCATCGCCGTAGTCTCCGCCGGAACCAGCGACATCCCCGTGGCCGAAGAGGCCGTTGTCACCGCCGAACTTATGGGCAGTGAGGTCCAGCACTTCTATGACGTCGGCGTCGCCGGCATTCACCGTCTGTTGGCCAATCGCGAAGCTCTGACCAAAGCCCGCGTCGTGATCGTCTGCGCCGGTATGGAAGGAGCGCTGCCCAGCGTCGTCGGAGGCCTCGTCGGCGTCCCCGTCATCGCCGTACCGACCAGCATCGGATACGGCGCGTCTTTCAAAGGACTGGCGGCGCTCCTCGGCATGCTGAATTCGTGCGCCTCAAACGTCAGCGTGGTCAACATCGACAACGGATTTGGCGCGGGCTATGTCGCCTCGCTGATCAACCGCTTACCTTAAGCCTGAAGGAGCAACCCATGCCCACCCCTCTCTCCCCCGAAGTGAAGCAATTCATCGATCGTCCGAACTTCGCTCACTTGGCTACTCTGATGCCCGACGGTTCTCCGCAGTCTGTGCCGGTCTGGATCGGACGCGAAGGAGAGCACCTCATCATCTGCACTGGCGATGCGTCGCTCAAGGCCATGAACTCGCGCCGCGATCCGCGAGTAGCACTGTCGATCGTCGACTTCACTAATCCCTACGAAGAAGTCCAGATCCGAGGCCGCGTCGTCGAGCGCCGCCCCGATCCCGAGCTGAAGACGATGGATCCCATCTCACACAAGTACACCGGGAAGCCCTTCCCGATGCGCAATCCAGACGGGCGAGTCGCTCTGATCATTGAAGTAGAGAAGCTGCGCTATACCAAGCTCCCCTTCGAGCACGCGCCGCCGAAATAAGAAAAGGCGCGGCTCGTCACAGTTTCGTGTCGAGCCGCGCCCTCTCTGTCACCGCTACATCAACCTTTATGAGCCCTGCTGGCCCGCCTTCTTTTCAACCTGCAGCCTGTTGTCCACGCTGAAAGCGCCGAAGAGCTGGTTGGCCTTAAGTCCAGCGATCGTCTTGTCCATCGAGCTGTCGACCGAGCCGTACAGCGTAACGTGACCGTTCGCTACGATGATGCGAATCGGACGCGCAGGATCCATCGCATACTTGCTCAGCACGTTGTCGCCATAGATCGCGCGCATTGCCCGCAAGCGCAGCCCGTCATCGAACCGCGAAACCGGCGCGACCGAAACGTTATCGATCACGTCCTTCACCCCGGGCATGTTCGCTATGTCAAAGAGTGCCTCATCGCGGCCTATGCCCGTTCGATCCTGCCCCTCGACCGTGACCACGCCGTCCTTCACTCCCAGCGCGAAGTAATCGAAGGTATTGTCATAACCCACTCGCACGTACCGCAGCTTCCTGGCCAGTTTCTGCTCAAGTTGCGCGTCCGGCACGTTCGGTCCTGCTACGGTAAGCAAGTCGCGCACACCCTGCGCCTTCGCAGTCTTGCGCGCCAGTTTCGCGGCGTCCAGCTTGCTCTGGAAGAGATCGACCGTGCCCGTCAGGGTCACGATCCCATCCTCCACGCTCGCCTTCACATTGCTGAACTGAGTCTTGGACCCAAATTTTTGCGTCACCGTTATCTGAATTTGATTGTCGTAACGGGTAGCGGCCGGCGTCTGAGCCACGAGCATTGCGCCCATCAGCCCCACCGCCAGAACTGTACCCTCCAGCCTCCCGATTGCACTCTTCCTTGTTGCAGTCATAAAGGTCACCTCCGACCCATTGACGAATCTTTACGAATTAACTGCCTGGTTAATTGATTCGATGCGCAGGGATTAGCGAGAGATGCATCGGCCACACGGGACACGCGCTGCCGCAGGATAAGACATACGTTCCGCGAAACTTTTTGCCGTGCGGTGGGTTTATGCGACCACAGGGCAGGTGTGTGCCTGCCGGCGTGCGAGTATCCTTGCCAGGAAAAATCGCAGGAGGAATTGTTGGCTTACTTTCCCAGCGACGACCAGTCCGTCAACAGCACCGGTTGCCCGCCCTTCACGATTGTCGGATAGACGTTATTGAATCCTTTGTGATCGGTTGCGCTGAAATTGAGAACAAGGCGCGGACCAAGACCTGCATTCATCTCGTGAATCGACTCGATCGCCGCGATGAATTTTTCGCGCGTCACGTCTTTCCCCGCCCGCTTCAATCCCTCAACCACCACCATCGCGTCCACGAAGCCTTCAAGGCTGGTAAAGGTTGGCGGCTCTCCAGGAGAATATTTCGCCAGGTATTTTCGGTATAGCGCAACCGTGGGGTAATCGGTGCGATCATAGGGCGGCATCACCTGGGTGATTATCGTGCCTTCCGCATCGGCTCCGGCTTCCTGAACGAATTTTTCAGTGCCGACGAAAGACACCGTGAGGAACTGCGGCCTCCAGCCGGCCGCGTGAGCCTGCTTCACGATCGCGGCTGCCGACGCATAAGGTCCTACCATCACGACAGCCTGAGGATGTGCAGCCATTACTTCCCTCAATCCTGCCTCGACTTCGACACTACCCCGAGTGAAGGTGCCCGTCGCGACAGGAGCCCCGTTGTGTTTTTGCAACGCCAGTTTCACGCCGTCAAGCACGGTCTTGCCAAAAGGATCGTTCTGGTAAATCACGCCGATCTTGCGAATATTCTGTTCCCAAAGCTTGTCCACCTGCTCGCGCGTTTCGTCGTAGTACGAGGCGCGAACGTTGATCACCTCATGCTTCAGTGGTTCGTAAAGCATCTGCGCGCCGGTGAACAATCCCACCACCGGGATCTTTTCCTCTTGTGCCAGGGGTACGTATACTTTTGCGGTGGGCGTTCCGACAAAGAACCCCAAAGCAAAGACTCCCTCTTTCGTCATGCGCTTGAAGCAGGCAGGAGCCTTGTCGGGATCGTAGCTGTCGTCAAAAGCCTGCAGCTGAATCTTCCGGCCAAACACTCCACCCTCATCATTGATCATGTGGAGGTAGGCGGATGCGCCCATGACGGTCTGACGGCCCAGGAAACTCACCGGGCCATCCAGCGCGGAGCACGAGCCAATCAGAATGCTGTTTTCGGTGACGCCCGGCGTCTCCGCCGAGGCAGCAGTGATCGCGATGACAAAGGTGAACAGCAGAAATAGCGCAGCGCGCGCAGGAAAACAGACAGACCCCGCCCCAAAACGATTCATCCGCAAACTCCCTCTTGCCAAGTATTTCCCCCGCACCGGGCTACACTTGCTGAGGTTCCAGGTTGTTACGTGCGTGAGATCAGTTCTGGCCATTGTGCCACGGCAAGTAGCGGCAGGCTACGCGGGTGACTCACTAAAGTAATCGTGCTCACGAGCAAGAAATTCTCTGAAATTGGCCCCGGTTTGGAACGCCTCATTTTCGGATTACCCCCGTAACTTTCGACCCGGTACCCGGCGTTCTACCATGCCCTTGGACTGCGTATTGTGAGGGGGGAATCCGCGGATGGGTGAACGTGTCACCCGATCAGGACGAACGGATCTTTCGCGCGCCAGCCGCCTGAAAGAGGCCCTGGAGAGCGGAGCCCCTCCTGCGTTTGTGCTGCCCGTGAATCCCTCTCCCGCGAGCGGATCATGCTCCGCAAACTCCTGTCCTCTTCCTCCGGTCTCTGACTCCTCCATCCACCACCCAGTCAATGCGAACACCCGGCTGCAGTTCTTGGAACAAATATTCCAGGCATCGCCCGATGGATTGAGCATTGCAGACACCGACCATCGCGTGCTGTGGGCGAATGAGACTTTCGTGCGCATGTTCGATTACCAAGCGGCCGAGGTCGTAGGACAACCTCTGGAGAATCTCGTAGTGCCTCCGGAGCGCCTGGCGGAATCGCGATGGGTGACCGAGTCCCTCGCGAAGCGTGAATGCATCACTCTGGAAACGCAGCGCAGAAAGAAAGATGGAACCTTGCTCGATGTTTCCGTCTCCTGCGCGCCCCTGCTGCTCGATGGCAAGATGGCGGGTTTCTACGCCGGCTACCACGACATTTCCGATCGCAGGCGGGTCGAGGCACTGAGTTCGGCTCTTTACCGGGTCGCCGAAAAGAGTAGTAGCGCCCACGACCTGCAGCAGTTCTTCGCCGCCGTGCACAGCATCGTCGACGAGTTGATGTATGCGCGGAACTTCTACATCGCGCTTTATGATCCCTCCACCGAACTGCTGAGCTTTCCCTATTTCGTCGATGAGCAGGACTCCGCGCCGTCTCCGAAAAAATTGGGCCGTGGCTTGACCGACTATCTGATACGCGCCGGTCAATCGCTGCTGGCCACACCCGAAGTGCTGCAGGCCATGGAGGATCGCGGCGAAGTGGCGCGCAATGGATCGCGCTCCCTCGACTGGATGGGCGTTCCGCTCAAAGTCAACAACCATACCTTCGGTGCACTGGTGGTGCAGACGTACTCTAAGAACATCCGTTATGGCGAGCGCGACAAAGAGATTTTGACGTTCGTCGCGCGACAAGTGGCAAGCGCCGTTGAGATAAAGCGCAACGAGCAGGCACTGCGCCGCTCCGAAGCACGCTATCGCTCTCTCGTGCAGAGTTCAGTCTATGGAATTTACCGCTCCAGTCTGGAAGGAAGATTCCTGGACGTCAATCCGGCACTGATCGCCATGCTGGGCTACGGATCCGCGGAGGAAGTGCTGCTCCTCGATCCGGAGAAAGATGTGTTTGCGCACTCGGAAGAGCACGCGCGCCTGATCGAAGAGTTCCGCCACTCCGGACGTTTGGATGGAATCGAAGTGAAGTGGAAGCGCAAGGATGGAAGCGCGATCACCGTGCGCATCAGCGGCCGCGCCGTGAGCAGCGCCGACGAGCCGGCCGATGTGCTGGAGGCAATTGCCGAAGATGTCACTGACCGCCGCGTGCTCGAAGACCAGCTGCGCCAGGCGCAGAAGATGGAGGCCGTGGGACGTCTCGCCGGCGGAGTCGCCCATGACTTTAACAACCTGCTGATGGTGATCAGCGGTTATGCGGAAGTGATTCTGGCGGAACTCCCGCTGGATCATTGCCTGCATGAGAAGGGACGCGCTATTCAGTTGGCCGCGGACCGCGCTACCACTTTGACGCGTCAACTGCTGGCGTTCAGCCGCAAGCAGTTGCTGGAACTCAAGGTCGTCGACGTCAACGCCATCGTGGTCGACATGGAGCGCCTGCTGCGGCCTCTGATCGGCGAAAACGTGGAGTTCACCACCAGCCTGGCTCCCGATGCGGCCCACACCCGAGCCGACGCCGGACAGCTGGAACAGGTTCTGATGAATCTGGTCGTGAATGCCAAGGACGCCATGGCCCGTGGCGGAAAGCTCTCTATCGAAACGCGCAATGTCTTCGTCGACGAAAATCATCGCCGTGGACAGACTTTCATCCGTCCCGGCCACTACGTGTTGCTGGCGGTGAGCGACACCGGCATGGGCATGGACAAAGAGACCCAGTCGCGAATCTTCGAGCCGTTCTTTACGACCAAGGAAAAAGGCAAGGGAACCGGCCTGGGTCTCTCCACCGTCTACGGCATCGTCAAGCAGAGTGGTGGATATGTCATGGTGCAGAGCGAAGAACATCGCGGCACCACCTTTCACATCTATCTGCCTCGTGTCGAAGGCGTCGCCGAAAAGCATGCTGCGCCGGTTGCGCACGCCGCTATGGGAGGCACCGAGACCGTGTTACTGGTGGAAGACGAAGACTCCGTCCGTCAATTAGTGCGCGACACGCTCGCTGCGAAAGGCTACCGCGTGGTGGAAGCCGAAAACGGCGAAGCCGGGATGGCCGCAGCTGCCCAGCATGGCGGCAAAATCGACCTCGTGATCACCGACGTCGTCATGCCCGGCATGGGTGGCCGAGAACTGGTCAAGCAACTCGTGCAGCTCCGTCCCGGCACCAAGGTCCTCTATCTCTCCGGCTATACCGAGGATGCGATCATCAACGAAGGCACCATCGAGCGCGGCGCTGCCTTCCTGCAAAAACCCTTCACCCTCCAGAACCTCTCGCGCAAGGTGAGGGAAGTGTTGGGCTAGGCGAAAGTCTCCCTTTTCTCCGCATTCGAACGCGACAAGTGATTTAGGAAGGGCACGACCCGGAGGTTGCGGAGGAACTACAAGCGTGTGCACCACCGTGGAAGAGCGGCCCTTCGAGGGCCCGCGTCGCGCCCCAGCACGAACGCGGGCTTTTAGAGCCCCGAGGGACGATGCCTCCGCCCGAAATGAGTTGCAAGTTCCTTGCAACTTTTTTCCAACCTCAGCGTCCTATCAGTTGAGAAGATATAGAGACAGGTCGAAATCCGTTTGTGGCGGATTCGCGTATAAAGAACAGAGGTTCTCATGCTGATCAAGAAGGCGGAAGACATTCGTTCGTCGGAAATCACTCCTAAGAGCCTGTACCTGAGCCGCCGCAAGTTTCTGGCCGGCGCAGCGCTCGCTGGTGCCGCGGCAGCAACAGGGATTGGACTCCGCGAGATCATCTCGCCCTCGGCCACCGCTCTGGCGGGAAACAAGATTAACGGCATCCAGAAGAGTCCTCTGAGCACGACCGAGACCGTCACTCCTTACAAAGACGTCACCAACTACAACAACTACTACGAGTTCTCTACCGAAAAAGACGAGCCCGCCAAGCTCGCTCAGAAGTTCCGCACGCGCCCCTGGAAAGTAAAAATCGACGGCATGGTCGACAAGAAGCAGGAACTCGATGTGGACGCGATTCTCAAGATGGCCCCGCCCGAGGAGCGCATCTACCGTCACCGCTGCGTCGAGGGCTGGTCGATCGTCGTCCCCTGGGTCGGCTTCTCGCTGAGTGAACTGATCAAGCGCGTGAATCCCACCAGCAAAGCGAAGTTTGTCGAGTTCACTACCATTCTCGACAAGACCCAGATGCCCGGCCAGCAGCGGAATGTGCTTGAGTGGCCGTACGTCGAGGGACTGCGCATGGACGAAGCCATGCATCCCCTGGCGCTGCTCTGTTTCGGCATGTATGGCGAGGATCTGCCCAATCAGGATGGCGCGCCGATCCGAATCATCGTGCCCTGGAAGTATGGTTTCAAAAGCGCCAAGGCAATCGTGCGCATTCGCTTCACCGACAAGCAGCCGCTGAATACCTGGAATATTTCCGCCCCCATGGAGTACGGTTTCTATTCCAACGTGAATCCGAATGTAGACCACCCGCGCTGGAGTCAAGCCAGAGAACGCAGGCTCGGCGAATTCACGAAGCGCCCCACCTTGATGTTCAACGGATATGATCAGGTCGCGAGCCTTTACAACGGCATGGATCTGAAGAAGAATTTCTAGCGTGAGAATGTTTTGGCGGGACGTTGTTTTGGGATGGCCCGGCTTCCGCCGTGCTGTTGGGAGCCTTAGAGAAGTAATGGGCTTTAACTCCTGAGAACCGAATTCCAGTTCTGAAGGCACGGCGTTTTTCCCGAACCACAAGGTAGGAACCATTCCTCAATGCTTCGCTATTTCAAACCGGCAGTCTTCCTGGCCTCCCTCGCCCCGCTGGCTTGGCTCGTGTGGAGAGCCTTTCACGCTGGGCTCGGCGCGAATCCCATTGAGAAGATCACCCACAGCACCGGCGACTGCACGCTGACGTTCCTGCTGATCACGCTCTCCATCACGCCCCTGCGCAAGCTGACCCGCCAATATTGGCTCATCAACCTGCGCCGCATGCTCGGCCTGTTCGCTTTCTTTTACGGCACGCTGCACCTGATGACGTATGTCTGGCTCGACAAATTTTTCGATGTCCACGAAATGCTGGCAGACATCGCCAAGCGCCGATTCATCACCGCCGGAATGACGGCTTTCGCTCTGATGATTCCGCTCGGCGCTTGACCTCGACCAAGTGGTCGATCCGAAAGTTAGGCGGCAAGCGCTGGCAGGCCCTGCACCGCCTCATCTACTGCAGCGCCGCCGCGGGAGTGATCCACTACATCTGGCTGGTCAAAGCCGACCTGAAGAAGCCGCTGGAATACGCGTCCGTGCTGGCCGTGCTGATGTTCTACCGTTTCGCGGTGTGGATCGGTCTGGCCGCGAAGCGCAACACGGAAGTCGCCGCTGCTACAAAAGTTCGAATCACCGAAATGTAGAATTGTCGTTGACGACAGAACGCAGAAGAGATAAAGGGGGCGCGGCTTTCGAGCCGCGCCCCCTTTGATCTGCACGATGCTCTATTTCTGTTTCCTCAGGGCAGCGCGTGGCTTCATTAGCGGCGGCGCGACGAACATGTGTGATTTCACTGCTGCTGACGAAGAAGAGGCGGTGGGATTCTGTTGCACGAACACGCCGGCCGCGATTTGGCCACCGTCCACTTCGATGAACGGGAACATCGTCCCATCCACCGTGTAGTAGATCAGGTTGAACCCGCCATTTAAAGTGCTGTTGTTGCTGTTTCCGGTGCCAGCTGAGAGCTGGCCGCGACCGTTGCTGTCTGGCGTGGAGTAGGTACCACCGTCAAGTGCCAGGGCATAATTTGGAAAGCCGCCGGGAGCGTAGTTCTCGTCAATCACTCCCGTTAGGGTGTTTCCGCTGTTGGTGGCGAACTCGGCAATGTTATCGATTTCCACAGGCGAGGGGAAACCTGTGATCGAACCCCCGCCTGACAGATTCGTGCCGCTCAGGTTGAATCCATAGCCCTCCGACGCTTTTAAAGTGGCGCCGGCCGTTTGCGGATAGGCTGCACCCGTCGTGAGTCCAGCATTGTCGATTTCCAACAACAGCACGCCGCCGCTGGATGGATATGCGGCATAGCTGGATCCTCCGACGAATGTCGCAAAGTTGCTCAGCGTGTATCGGCCCGTTCCGCCGGCAGTGTAATTAGCGCTAAAAGGCGTCCCCAGACTTGTAGAGACGCTGCCCCCGCTGTTGTAGTCTTCAGTGGATGCATTTGTAATGTTGCCGGCTGCGTCGGCGACCATGAAACCACCGGCGGCAAAGGGGCTGAACGACGAAGCGCTACATGGCCCACAACCAGCCAAAACAAAGGTCAGGTTGCCGGTGGGCATGGTTGTGCTGGTTTGAGAATAAGCGTCCCCGGCGAGGGTTGCGGTCTGATCCATCTCGATAAACTTCAAATGGTCGGCGCTAATAGCGTACACATCGAACACCCCACTGAAGGCCGGGCTGCTCAGCGTTGTGCTGGGATTAGAGGACGGTCCCAGAGCCAGCGAACCGGTAAGTGCCTGGTTTGGTAGAGCGTTCACGCCACCGTCATTGACGTCTTCCACGCCCGTGAGAGCCCCACCATTGCCAAGAGTAAAGTTGCCCACCACCGCGTACGGGCTGCCGGATGTGGTGCCCCCAGAGAGGCCGAAAGCGTAAGAGCCGGTAGGAGTGGTTCCGGCCGTTTGCACGTCGAGCGTGCCGCTGCCGGTAGCGTTGTTGTCGAACTCGCTAACCAGTCCGTGAGAACTGTCTACGAGGACAAAATCGAGGACAATGTTGTTGCCGAAAGGCGTGGAGACGTTGAGCGTCGTCTGTCCGCGTCCGTCCACTCCAACGCGATAGGAACTGCTGCTGATCGTCGCATTGGCTACTGGGGCAATTGAAGACGATGCGAATGCCGCATCGTTCATATCAAGGGTGCCGCTGGTAATCCCGCCTTGGCCGTTGGCCGTAAAGGAGCCCACAATCGCAAATGGGGCGCCATTGATGTTGTCGGTCCCCAAGACTGTGAAGACGTAAGTGCCGTTAAGATTGCTGGCGCTGAAGCTGCCGCTCGGCGGCGGTACTGGTTTGGTGAAGCTGTTGCCGCTTCCACAACCCACGAGTACAGCAATTGCAGACAAAATAACGGACAGAACAAGACGATTGCGCAACGACATAACATCCCCCCAACGAATGGTTGGCCCACAATTTGAGTCTTCTGGACTCAGGTTAGCACGATTCAGTTGCCGCTAGATTCAACCCGGACCCGGAGGATAAGTAGCGCAGAGAGGGAAATATTTCGAGGCTTTACGCCTCTTTACGAACGTCCGAAAAAGCCTTGTTGCGCCTAGGGATGCACCTCGGCCTCTTGCCCAGCCAACTTCCGCAGAGACTCATCGTACGGTGCTCGCGCGATTCCTTTTTCAGTGATGATGGCCGCCACATACTTCGCAGGAGTCACGTCAAACGCAGGATTTTCCACGCCCACGCCATCTGGAACCATCTGCTTCCCGGCGATGTGGGTGACTTCTCTGGCATTTCGTTGCTCGATGGGAATCTTGCTGCCGTCGGGACAAGCCAGATCCACAGTCGATATCGGCGCGGCCACATAAAATGGAATGCTGTGTTCCTTCGCCAAGATAGCAACCGTATACGTTCCAATCTTGTTGGCCACGTCGCCATTCGCTGCGATGCGGTCGGCGCCCACGACAATGGCTCCAATCTTTCCCTGACTCATCATCGCTCCAGCCATGTTGTCGGAAATCACGGTGGTCGGGATGCCGTCTTTCATCAGCTCCCACGCCGTCAGCCGCGAGCCCTGCAGGAATGGCCGGGTCTCGTCGGCATACACGTGAATCTTCTTGCCCTGCTCGACCGCCGCGCGAATCACTCCCAGAGCGGTTCCGTATCCCGCCGTGGCGAGCGCGCCCGCGTTGCAGTGCGTGAGCACTCCGCCGGAATTCGGCATCAATGTCGCGCCGTGGCGTCCCATCGCCTGGTTCGCCGCGATGTCTTCCGCGTGCATGCGCTGGGCTTCTTCGATCAACTCTTTCTTGATTTGCGGAATAGGCCGGATGCGAATGCGTTCGTACTTCTCCTGCATGCGCCGTATCGCCCAGAACAGGTTCACCGCAGTCGGCCGCGTTTTGCCGATGAGGTCGCAGATCTGGTCGAAGTCGCGCTTCAGGTCGCCGGTCGACTCCGCTTTGGAATTGTTCACGCCGAGCGCAATGCCCATGGCCGCAGCCACGCCGATCGCCGGCGCGCCACGCACCACCATGTTGCGGATCACATCCGCCACCTGCTCGTGCGTCTTGCAGGTCACATAAACTTCTTCAGTCGGCAGCTTCGTCTGATCGATGAAGCGCACACCTTTTTCGGTCCATTCCAAGGTTTGAATCATAGATTAATTTGGCGTTGGTTCCTATCGTAAGCTCAAGGCTTATGCGCCTCGCAGCGGTTGCGTGGACTATTCGTCGCTGCCGGTCGTCCGCACACTTCGCAAGCCGCAGCCACGGCAAATACGCCAGGCGAGGTTTCGTCATTTTGCAGAACATGCTCCTTGCGCACATCGTTCGCGGTGAAGATGGAAACGAATGGCACCGTGCCCGCCGCCTTCTCCACATTCGGGCGTCCCTTGGCCTCTTCCCGCTCCACCAGGCACATCACGCCCACCACTTCGAATCCGAATTCGCGCGCCGCCTCAATCGCCTGCACGGTCGATGATCCCGTGGTGCAAACATCATCCACAATCACCACCGGCGCACCCTTTTCCCGAAAGCCCTCAATGCGCTGCCCGGTGCCGTGCTGCTTCTCGGCCTTGCGCACCAGGAAACCGTCCAGCTCGCCGCTCACCACCGCGACCGCCACCACGATCGGGTCCGCTCCCATGGTGAGTCCGCCAATCGCCCGCGTCTTCCACCCGCGCTGCCGGATCTCTTCGAAAAAAACTTCTCCCGTCAGCCGCGAGCCTTTCGCGTCGAGTGTGGTCGTGCGGCAGTCGATGTAGTAGTCGCTGGTCCCGCCGGACGAGAGCTTGAACTCGCCCAGCCGAAACGACTTTTGGGCGAGTGTGCTCAACAGTTTCTGACGCGCAGAATGCATAAAAATCTACGATATCACGAGGCTGGCTTTCGAGTGGCCACCCCGCAAGAACGTAAGGAAACGCCAGCAAGAGAAGTCCTTCGTGAACCTTCGTGTCCTTCGTGGTTTATGCTTCTGCTCTCCACATCGTCCGGACTTCGGAGCTCTGCCCGCGCGACCCGAAGTGTTTGCGTGGTAACCTGAAACCTTGCGGTAGGCCACGCGAGACGCGTTGACCGACGTCGCGGGATGACTTTGAATCGAGGTATGACATTGCAGAGTTCGCGCAGGGTTCCCCACTCCATTCTTGTCGTTTTTTTTCTTTCCGCACTCGCGATTAGCATCCTTGCCCCGCCCGTTCTCGCCGACGGCACCCGCACCTGGGAGCAGTCCAAGCTCGAAGACCTGACCAAGGGCACCGCCACAGGAGTAGCCATTCGCAGCTCCGGCGGCCTCGAACTCGCTCCCTCGTTCAAGTTGCTTTATGCGACGCCCTCGACCTACATCTGGGCCGTCGCCTCGGATGACGCAGGAAACGTCTACGCTGCCACCGGATCTCCTGCACGCGTATACCGCATCACCCCTGATGGTCAGGCCACCATCATCTTTGAACCGCGAGAACTGCAAGTGCAGACGATCGAGGTCGCTCCTGGCGGGATGATTTACGCGGCCACCGCGCCTGACGGCAAGGTCTACAGGATCGAACGCAAGTCCAAAGAAAAAAGCGAGAGCCCCAAAGCGGACAGCAAGTCCGACAAAGAAGCGCCGAAAGATCCCGCGAAACCGGCCTTGGACTCCTCCTGGAGTTCGTCCGAATATTTTGCTCCCGCCACGAAGTACATCTGGGATCTCGCTCTCGACAAGGCCGGCAATCTTTACGTCGCCACTGGAGATCACGGCGAGATTTATAAAGTCACGCCCAAGGGCGAGCACTCGCTCTTCTTCAAGAGCGATGACACTCATATCCGCGTGCTCGCGCTGGACGCCAAGGGAAACGTGATTGCCGGTACCGACGGCAGCGGTCTCGTGTACCGCATCTCTCCCGTGGGTGAAGGATTCGTCCTGTACAGCGCGACCAAAAAGGAGATCACCGCGCTCGCGCTCGATCGCGATGGCAACATCTACGCGGCGGGAGTGGGTGAGAAACGAGCGGGCGCGGTAAGCTCGCCGGTTGGCACCTCACCGCTCACGACGGGGACGAGTCCAGTGTCGACCGGTTTTCAGGCTCCTGGAATGACTCTCACCATGACGCCCACCAACCCACAGGCGGGACCATTTCCATTTCCCGGCGGAGGTGCCAGTGGCGGCTCCGATGTCTACCGCATCGCCCCCGATGGCTCCCCGTCGCGGATTTGGACTTCGCACGAGGACATCGTCTACGCTCTGGCATTCGATTCCCATGGCAAATTGCTCGCCGGCACTGGAAACCGGGGACACGTCTTTGCCATCGAAGCCCAGGATGAATTCTCGGATCTGCTGAAGGCGCCCGCGTCACAAATCACGGGATTTGCCAAAGCCCCCGGCGGCGGACTCTACGCCGCCAGCAGCAACCTCGGCAAGATATTTGTTCTCGGCCCAGGTCCTCAGAGTGAAGGCAGCTACGAGAGCGATGTCTTCGACGCCAAAGTCTTTTCCCGTTGGGGCCGCGCCGAATTTCGCGGCTCCGGCAATGTCGAGCTGCTCGTGCGCACCGGCAATGTCGACAATCCGGACCGCAACTGGAGCCCGTGGAAACAGGTAAGTCTCGGCAAAGAGTCTCAGATGGCCGTTCCCGCCGCGCGCTATGCCCAATGGAAAGCCGTGCTGCACTCGGGTAATACCAAGCCGGCGGTCGACACCGTTACCCTGAATTACCTCCCGAAAAACGTCGCCCCCGAGATCGAGGATGTCTCCGTGCAAATCGGCGTGCGCTATCAGCCGCTCCAGAAGTCCAGCCTCAGCTTGAGCACGGACCTGAGCGGTTCTTCGGGCGGCCATTTCGAGTCGCCCGTCCCCAGCACTCACGATCGCGACTCGATCGGCGTGAAGTGGAATGCCCACGACGAAAACGACGATCAGCTTGTTTACTCGGTCTACTACCGCGGCGACGGCGAGTCCCGCTGGCTCCTGCTGAAAGACAACTTGACCGACAAGGCCTATTCCTTCGATGCCAGTCTCCTTCCCGATGGAGGCTACACCGTGAAGGTCGTGGCCACGGATGCCCCATCGCATTCCCCGGGTGAAGCCTTGACGGCAACCAAAGAGAGCCGTCGCTTCGAAGTGGATACTACCCCTCCGCGCATTGAAAACCTGACTGCGTCGGTGGAGGGCGCGCAGATTCGCGTGCGTTTCCGCGCCGAAGACGGATTCTCCACCATCAAGCGCGCCGAGTATTCGGTCGACGCGGGCGACTGGAAGTACGTCGAGCCCGTTGGCCAGCTCTCCGACGCGAAGATCGAAGACTACGACTTCACCGTCGCCACCGATGCAGGCAAGGACGCAACGACCGAGCACGTGGTCGTCGTCCGCGTTTACGACAAGTACGAAAACATGGGCGCGGCCAAGACGCTGTTGAAAGGGAAGTGAGCCAGGGATCGCGTCCACAACTTATGTGGGGACAGCCGGCTCGGCTGTCTGGCCAGGACGAACTCCGGCCGCGTTCTCACGACGTCTTCGGAATTCGGACATGTCCCAAAGGCCTCTTTCCGGCCGAGGCAGGGGTCGCGGACAATTGCTGTACGATGCGCTGCCCCTGTTCAGCCTGGAAGCTTTTTCTTCTCCTGTCGTTACTCTTCGTCCTTGCTCTGTTCTTGACGGCCTGTTCCGGCGTCTCAAATCCCGGCGGAAATAATGGTGGAACGGGCGGCTCCGGTGGCGGCACGGGCGGCAGCAACCTGGCATGCAATGTCATGTCGACCGGTCAGACCGCGAGTCTGAACGGTTTTGTTCCCTTCTCAAGCAGCAGCCTGTGGAATGCCGACATCTCATCCGCGCCCGTCGACCCCAACTCCAACACCATCATCAGCAGTTGGGTGGGCTCGGTAAACGTTCATCCCGACTGGGGCACCGATCCGACCTACGGCATTCCCTACGTTGTGGTCAATGGAAGCCAATCGCTGGTCAACGTGAATCTCGGTGCCTACGGCGGCGAGAGCGATCCCGGTCCCATGCCGGTTCCGGCGACCGCTCTGGTTGAGGGCGGATCTTCCAGCACCGGCGATCGCCACGTGCTCGTGCTCGACAACGGCAACTGCTTTCTCTACGAACTGTATAACTCGTCGGCGAATTCCGACGGAAGCTGGAACGCCGATTCGACCGCCGTCTGGGACCTGCTGGGCAACGAGCAGCGTCCTTACACTTGGACTTCCGCAGATGCCGCCGGACTCCCAATTTTCCCTGGCCTGGTGCGCTACGACGAGGTAGCCGCCGGCAAGATCATGCATGCTTTCCGCTTCACGCTGCCGAAGACGAGCGCCGCATTCACCCCGCCGGCGTCGCATTGGGCCGCCACATCCAGCGATCCGACGGCGCCGCCGATGGGCATGCGTCTGCGCCTGAAGTCCAGCTACGACATTTCCAGCTTCTCCGCGCAGATGCAGGTTATCCTCACCGCGATGAAAACGTACGGCTTGATTCTCGCCGACAACGGCAGCGCGCTTTACGTGACGGGAGTGTCCGACAGCCGCTGGGGCTCCGACTTCAATTCGCTCAAGACCGTGCCCGCATCGGCATTCGAAGTCGTGCAGATGAATCCGGTGTACACGAACGCAAACTACCCCACCGGATCGGCGCCCACGATCAGTTCTTTCACCGCATCCGCCACGCATGTTGCGTCGGGAGGCAGCGTGACCTTGTCGTGGAATGCCGGCAGTTCCGACTACGTTGTCGTGACACCGGGCCTGGGAGCCGTGCGCGGAACCAGCGCAACCGTGAATCCCACAGCAACCACGACCTACACTCTTTATGGGCCCAATCAGTACGGTCGGACCTCAGCCACGGTTACCGTGAACGTCCCGTAGGGGGGAGAAACGATACTATGCAGGTTTCTTAGAGCCTTCGCGGACGACGCTCGTACCGTCAAAACACTCCCGGAACCAGCGCTCATGTTTCACGCCGATAAGTGTCATACTCGGCTACCGCACCTGCTGGCACGAAGGAGCACCTTCCGTTGCTTCATAATCGTGGCCGGAGATAACTCTGCCGCAAATGTTCCAAACGCGCCGAACAAATTCCGTCACGGTGCTTCGATTTCCGGCGCGTCTTGCAGGCCGGAACTCTTAATCGAGGTTAACTCCCCCGCGTGGCGTAGTTCCGGAAACAGCCAAGCCCACGCTGCAATGACGACCAGAGTTCCGATTCCTCCCAACACCACTGCCGGCACCGTGCCAAACCACTGCGCCGTCACGCCCGATTCGAACTGCCCGAACTCGTTCGACGTCCCAATGAAAATCATGTCCACCGCAGTCACGCGCCCACGCATTTCATCTGGCGTCGCGAGTTGCGTAAGAGTGGCACGGATAATCACGCTGATCATGTCACTCGCGCCCAGCAGCAGCAATGCGATCAGTGAAACCGTCAGGCTGCGCGAGATGCCGAAGATAATCGTAAAGATCCCGAACCCAGCCACCGCCCAGAGCAGCGTCGGGCCCGACCGCCCGCGCAGCGGCTTGTGCGCCAGCATTACCGCCATAATCGCCGCCCCAACTCCCGGAGCAGTGCGCAGCAGTCCCAGCCCCCACGGCCCCGTGTGCAGAATTTCGCGCGCATACACCGGAAGCAAAGCCACGGCTCCACCCAGCAGCACAGCAAAAAGATCCAGCGAAATCGCACCCAGGATCAGCTTCTTGCTCCATATGTAATGAAGCCCCGCGAAAACAGTCTTCAGCGTCATGGGTTCTCGCGGACGAGCCTTCACCTCGGGCTTGATGCGGAACGACGATACCGTCGCGCCAATCGCCGTCACCATCGCCACCACATACACCACCGAAGGTCCGCGGAACGCTGCGTAAACAATGCCGCCGAACGACGGCCCCAAAATCGTTGCCGCCTGAAAGATGCTCGCGTTCCACGCCACCGCGTTCGGGAAATGTTCTTGAGGAACAAGCTGTGGAAGAATAGACCGGCTCGCCGTGCTGTTGAATGATCGCACCACGCCGATCAGCACCAGCACCACGTAGATCGAAGTGATCGAAGGCACGCCGCGCTCGGCCAGTGCAAGCAGCAATGCAAAGCACACCGCATAGCCGCCGTAGCAGGCTGAGAGCACGTGGCGTCGTTCGAACCGGTCCGACGCATGCCCGGAAAGAGGGAAGAGGAGAATGCCGGGCAGAAATTGTGCCAGCCCCACATATCCCAGATCGAGCGGCCGCTTGGTGATCTCGTAGACTTGCCAGCCAACAGCCACGGCCTGCATCTCAACCGCTGCGACAATCAGGAACCGGGCGATCTCGAACAGCACGAAGCCCGGGTGAGTGAAAGCAGCACGTCCGGCTCTGGCGTCGGCGGTTGCAGGCATGAACTCCTACTGTGCCATAGAAAGCCGCAGATGTGCACGGAAGGCGCCGCTTTCAAAACGGCAAGGCGGGATGGATCAGGATTTCTCCGACGTGAAATACACCACCAGAATGCTGACCAGGCCGAGCAATCCGAATCCGGAAATCAGCAGAAGGAGATTCCAGTTGACCAGCCCAGATCCGGCCGACAGGAAATGAAAGGCTCGCAAAGGCGTGATCTCCGCCCACCACGACGACCACTTCAGACCATGGCGGTATTGCGATGCAACCAAGACCGCACCCACGAATACGTACACGACCAACGCGAAAATCTCCGCAATCGTAACGGGACGGCTCACGCGCTCAGTCGCAGCGTTCCGGCGCCGTAGTTGCGCCCTCCACCACAGCAGGCCCGGCGAAGTGCGCAGTACCGTCTGCTCCGATTCACTGCGAGCACTCAGGAAGGTCTGCGTCACCAGAACGAGATCGCTGCAGTTCGCGCAAGCCTTCACATGGGCACGCAACTCCTCACCGCATCCCTCAGGCCAGTGCCCGTCTCTGAGGGCCTGCGTCAGTTCGGTTTCGTAAGAGCAAGTCCGAAACTCATGCCTTCCCCCGCTCTGCATCCATCTGTTTGCGCAGCAGGCGCGCAATTTTCCGCCGCGCGCGAAATAGCAGCAGCCGAATCCCCGCCGCGTTTAGTCCGGTAATTTCAGAGATCTCACGGTGCGAATAGCCTTCAGCGTGCGCCAGCCAAAGAAGTTGCCGCTCGCGCGGGCGCATCTGCGCCATCGCGGGGTCGAGTATCACCTGCGAGTCGATATGCGACAACCCATCGCGCGCCGCCAAAAACCGCTCCGGAACGTCTTCAATGCAAGCTGCGAGCGGCCGTCTCCAGTGATCCTTTAAGAGATTGGTCGCGATGCGAAACAGGTAGCGCCGGTAGTTCACTTCGCCACCTTCGGGACGCGTTGCACACAGGAAGCGCAGATAGCTCTCCTGCATCAGGTCATCCGCCAGCGCGGCATTCCCCGAAACCCGCACCAGGTATGCCCGCAGCGCCGGGGCGGAGCGCTGGTAGAAGCCGGCGAAGGCATCGCTGTCCATGGGCAGGTCGTCAGGTCGCGATAGCGCGCGAGCCTCAACACTCGGGATGGCATATTCCCCGGTCGTATCGTGTTTCCTCATGGCTGCATTCCAGAGCAGCTCATCGTCTGGCTGCTGCATGGATCAGGCAGCAAATTGATTTTATTCTCGCGCTCCGCTATTCGGCATCAGGCCGAGATGGCGGGCCAGCACCCATGTGATCCCCGCCGAAATAATAAACCCAAGCCCCGGCATCAGCACGACCATGCCAAGTACAAGGAGTGCAACCCCACCGTCAGCAATGCTGTGCCGCAAAGAGATCAGGCCGGCGCCGAGCAGCGTCATTACAATTCCAATCTGCAGTGGCGTCAGCACCCGGGCGACCGGACTTGGGAACCGGCGCTTGCCGCTCGAACCCCACCGCAATCGGGGTCGCTTCCAGGAAGCGTTTGCCTGCGTCGGTGCTCATGTAGGTGAGCACTTCCTGCGACGTGCCGAATCTCTCAATCAGTCTGCCGTGCACATCCGTCTGCAGCTTGAAGATGCGGTTCCAGCGCCGGTTTTCCAGCAGGACATGCGTTACCCAGAGCAACGCGCTCAACATGCAAAGGAAAACCAGAAACGGAATCCCATCGCTGATCAGTTCACGGTCAATTCCTGATCCTGAGGGCTCGGGCTGAGACATCTGGGGCCACAGCTTGCGTTCCAGCACCTGGGCGGGTTGCTCGTGTTCGGGGTGCAGATTATTGAAGAGGTAGAAGTCGGGACTCTTAGCGATCTCGGGATGCGCTTGCAGGAACTGCCCGAGTTCCGGATTGTTGCGGTTCACATATTCCGCATTCGAGAGCAACGAGGGATCGTGCGCCACAACCTCGGCCAGGGTGGGACTCACGCGCAGGAGTTGCAGAAGTTGGTCCTGCATGGCGGCCAAATCCTTTTCGCTCATCTGCTGCGCAGCACTAGGGGCAGGTTGCGCGGCTCGCGTGCCCTGGGCCGCACTGACGGCGGTGAACAATGCCAGGAATACTACGACCGACTGAACCACTGCCATGTACCGCCGCTGCATATGCATATCGCTATTCCCCCGTGAGAGAAGTGCTTTGTAGCATCTCTATGCACACAACGAACGGCGGGCGGAAATGGTTAACAACAATCTTCAGAATTTTGTGATTCCTCAGGCCACGAGCGGCGCGTTGGCGATGCCCTCGGTTCCGAACACCCTCCGATACCTCTCAACTTCATCCGGCGGCCCCAGCGCCTTGGAATAATTATCGGAGAGCTTCACTGCCGGCCGTCCTTCGACCTCGGAGACTTTGCAGATCAGGCTGATTGGATCAAACCCCCCGCCGTTATTGGGATTGCATCCGCGAAAGTCATTGGTCAGCAGCGTTCCCCAGCCGGCGCTGAACCGAACCCTACGCCCCGGCGTCCACTTGTCGCGGTCCTCGAAATCAGCCGCGCTGACAAAATCGCCGGGTCCCACGCCCTTCCCTAGAGCGCCGCCAAAATACGCGTGCAACCCAAGAATCGCATCCACATCCAGCGTGTCGGAGGCGATCAGCAGCTTCTCGCGTGGATCCCGACCACGACCCTTTAGCCACGCGATGTACTCATCCCCCGCGACGTACGGATTCTTGCTATCCACGCGCTGCCCGGTCCAGTCGGCCACCCAGTCCGGTGCGCCCGCCAAGAACTGCGTCGTGCCAAACGTGTCGGGCAGCATCACTTTCAACGCACCGTCGTATGTCTGCTGCCACAGTTCAAGGACGCGGTACTGCGATGCCTTCAGCGCCACATCGTCCGGCGCCAGCGCGGCCATCACCATCGGAATCTCATGCGCGTTGGTTCCAATCGCCTCTAAGTCGTGCTTGTGCGCCAGGAACGCATTCGACGTCCCGATGAAATTACTCCCCAGGTTCGCGGCCATCGCAACCACTACATATTCTTGCCACAAAAAGCTGTGCCGCCGCCGCGTTCCAAAGTCAGCCACGCTCAGTCCCGGCACTCCGCGCAGCCGCTCAATCTTGCTCCACAATTTGGTCTTCGCCCGGGCATACAGAATGTCGAGCCCGAACTCGCTCAGCGTCTTCAGTTGCTCCCGCGTCTTCAGTTCGTCCAGGATCGCCAGCGCGTATAACTCCCACATGGTGGTCTCAGGCCAGGTGCCTTCGAACGTCAGTTGAATCTGCCCGTCGCGCACCCGCAGCTGATAATCGGATAGCCGGAAGTCGTGCTCCAGCCACTCTAGAAAGGCCGGCTCGAAAATTCCGCGCCGCCCGTAAAACGTGTTGCCGGCCAGCCACACTAGTTCCGACTTGCGAAACCGCCGTCCGCGCACGTGCTGCAGCTGCACCTTCAGCTCTTCAATGTGGATGATGTCCGCCATCCGCACTGAAGCATGACGGTTGATCAGCGAAAACTGTACCCGCGTGTTGGGAAAATGCTTCCAGATAAACTGCAGCATCAGCAGCTTGTAGAAGTCCGTGTCGAGCAGCGACCGCACCACCGGATCGAGTTCCCAGTTATGGTTGTGCGCGCGTTCTGCGAAGTTGACGATCATCGAAGGAGAGCGGTCCTCACTGCCAGTCTAGAGGATAAGGCCGGGTCACGGCGAGGAGTGCTTCCCGGTGGGCAGACGTAAATCAAACCGAGGCTATCGAATCCGCAGCTCCTGCGTCCAATGGATCGGCAGTACCCGGACGGTCCGCGGATCTGCTTTACGGGTCTTTTCGTGTACGTCCGCCGTGTACAATGCTGTTCGCACTCGTGATCCTAAGGAAATTCCGGTTGAAACCAGTTGCCGTTGCCGCTCTCCTCCTGCTGGCAGCGCCTTTTCTTTTCGCTGCCCCGCCCGCCATCAAGATTCCACGCGTCGAGACTCCCCCCGTCCTCTCCGACTTCGAAACCATGCAACCATCTGCCCGAGTCGCCGACCGCATGTTGAAGGTCACGGGCTTCGTTGCACGCGAGCCCGCCGACGGTGCTGAGCCCACGCAGAACACCGACGTCTACCTTGCCTACGACACCCATAATCTCTATGCCGTCTTCATCTGTTGGGACAAGGAGCCCGACAAGATCCGCGCGCGCATGACTCGCCGGGAAGACATTTTCTCCGACGACTCTGCTGAGATCATGATCGACACCTTCAATGACGCCCGCCGCGGCTACACCTTCGCCGCGAATCCGCTGGGCATCCAGTGGGACGCGCTGTGGACCGAGGGCTCCATCGGCAGCGGGCGTCCCGCGGACTTCAGCGGCTTCGACGACTCCTTCGACACGGTCTGGCGCTCCGAGGGCCGCCTTACTGGGCAGGGCTACGTTTTGCTCATGGCGATCCCTTTCAAGAGCCTGCGCTTTCCCAACACCGACCAGCAGGAGTGGAGGATCATCCTGAACCGCAGCATCCCGCGCACCAACGAGAATCTGTTCTGGCCGCGGATCACAAATCGCATCCAGGGGCGTTTCAACCAAGCTGCTACGGCCACGGGTGTGGAACACATCTCGCCCGGCAGGAACATCCAACTCATTCCTTACGGACTCCTTCGGGGCTTCCGGGACATTGACCAGCGCGATCCAGCCAATCCCTTTTTCGAGAGCCGCACGCTCCAGCCCGAAGCAGGACTCGACGCCAAGTTCATCTTGCACGACAGTTTTGTACTCGACGCCACCGTGAATCCCGACTTCAGCCAGGTCGAGTCCGACCAACCTCAGATCACTGTCAACCAGCGCTTTGAAGTCTTCTTTCCCGAGAAGCGCCCGTTCTTCCTCGAGAACAGCAACTACTTCACGACTCCGATCGATCTGGTTTTCACGCGCCGCATCGGCCATCCTGAGTTCGGCCTGCGTCTTAGCGGCAAGTCCGGTCCATGGGCGGTAGGCGTTCTGGCCAGTGATGATCGCGCTCCGGGCGAAGCTCTGCTTCCCACCGATCCTCAGAGCGGCGACCGCGCTACGTTCACCATCGCCCGTGTCAGCCGGGATATTCTCGATCAGTCCACCATCGGCGCGATCTTCACCGATCGCGAATTCGGCGGCGGGTACAACCGCGTCGCCGGTCTCGACGCCAACCTTAAACTCAACCAGAACTGGCGCGTGCAGGGCGCAGCCGTGACCAGTTCGACCTTCGACGTGGTCGCCGGCACCCACTCCGCTGGACCCGGCTACAAGATCGACCTCGAGCGCGCCGGCCGCAAGTTCAACCTGCAATCGCTGTACCTGGATTACAGCCCGGGTTTCGTCACCGAGACCGGCTTCGTCAATCGCGTCGATATCCGCCAGCAGAACATCAACGCCAGCTACTACTTTCGCCCCGAGGGCAAATTTCTCATTTCCTACGGGCCCACGCTGCAGCAGTTCAACATCTGGGACCACCATGGCACCGCCCTCGACTACTTCTTCTACCCCGGTTTCCGCGTGGATATGGCGCGCAGCACCTACGTCAACTTCCATCCCTTTGGGTACGACGATGTCCGGCTGCGGCCGCTGGACTACAGCACCCTGCCGCGGGTCACGGCCTATCCGCAGCCATTTTGGGGAATCGAGGCGGGAACCAGTTGGCTCAAGGAACTGGATTTCAGCGCATTCTTTGTTTCAGGCAAGGGGGTGAATTACGATCCTGCCGCAGGTCAGGCGCCGACCCTCGGGCACGAGGATCAAGGCAATTTCACGCTCACCTTCCACGCTCGCGGACGCCTGCGCATCGACAATGCATATTTGCTTGAGCATATCCGCGACCCGCACCTCACCGCGGTCACGAATCACATCTTCCGCAGCAAGTGGAACTACCAGTTCACCCGGGAACTCTCCGCCCGTGTGATCTTGCAGTACACTTCCGTCCTATCGAATCCCGCAATCAGTGCCTTGTCTCCAACCAAGAATTTCAATGCAGACTTCTTGATCACTTACCTCGTGCATCCCGGCACGGCAATCTACGTCGGTTACAACAGCGATCTCGCCAACCTGAACCGCAACCTGGCCGTCGACCCCGTAACCGGATTCATCCTCACCACCCCTAACGGCTATATCAACGACGGCCGCCAGTTCTTTGTGAAGGCGTCGTATCTGTTCCGGTTTTGACACGGCGGCTGTAAACGAGAGGGACGCGGAGACGGCCCACAAATTCAAGCCCGCGCTTTGGGCGCTGCGATCACTCGAGCTTTCGGCCCCCGAGGAAATCACGTAGCAGCGGACGCATTCGTCCGCCGCGCGATCCGGAACGAATGCGTTCGGGACTACGTGATTCTTCCATGTCAACTCCCCCTGTAGAATCACCCCATGCACCTCCTCCGAACCCTGGGATGGCTGGTCTGCGTCGTCTATTCGACCATCCCTCTGTTCTGGCTCATGGTTCACCCACGAGCTCACCGCTGGCGCGCCCGCGAGGGATCGCCGTTTCGGGTGCTGGTCCCCGCTTGGATTGTCATGTGGATCGGCATCGGGGCCCTGACCGGCCCGTGGCGGAAATTTGAACTCTATTCGACGCCCTGGTCCTGGCTTCCCGCAGTCTTCCTGTTTGCGATTGGCATCTTCACGTATGCGAGCGCGGGTGCCCACTTCAGCTGGGCACAATTAGGAGGCCTGCCGGAAGTGCGCGCCGAAAACCAGCACCAGCGACTCATCACCACCGGAATCCGCTCACGAGTCCGCCACCCGGTTTATCTGGGCCACCTGTGTGAAATGCTTGCTTGGAGCGTGGGAACAGGACTGGTCGTCTGCTGGGTGCTGACCGCCTTCGCGATCGTCACCGGCGCAGTGATGATCCGGATGGAAGATGCGGAGCTTGAGAAGCGCTTTGGCGCCGACTTTGCTGCATATCGTCAGAGAGTCCACGCTGTGTTGCCCAGGCTGCGCACCTGAACCTTTTGTCGCGGTCGAACCCGAAGGAGTCGCTATAATCCGATTTCGGCTGAAAAGCTGAGAGCTGACAGCCGAAAGCTCCTTCATGCGCTTCGAACTCTTCATCGCGACCCGCTACCTGCGCGCCAAGCGCCGCCAGGCGTTCATCGGCATCATCACCGGCATCTCCATCGCTGGAGTCGCCGCCGGCGTGGCCTCCCTCGTCGTCGCCATGGCCATCACCAACGGCTTTCGCCAGGACTTGCAGCAGCGTCTGCTCGGCTCCACGTCCCACATCAGCCTGCAACGCGTCGCCGACGACGGCATCCAGAACTGGCCTGCGCTCATGGACCGTCTCTCGAAAGAACCGCACGTCGTCGCCGCTGCTCCAGCGATCTTTGAACAGGTATTGATCTCGCGCGGCCCGCGAGCGCGGGGCGCAGTTCTCAAAGGCATGATCCCTAAATACGAGCGCAAGGTCGGAGATCTCCTCAATTCCGTGAAGCAAGGATCCGCCGCCACCCTGGAGGAGACACCCGCCCCGATACAGCGCGCAGGAGATGCCAGCGTGGCCGCGGGCGACTCGCCCGCGCAGTCCGACGGTACCGCTCAAACGGACTCCCCGGATTCTCTCGAGGGAGTCCAACAGCGCGTCGCCGCCATGCCTCCCATAGTTCTTGGGCAAGGAAATGGCCGACAATCTGGGCGCCACCGTCGGCTCGGTCGTGCTGGTGGTCAGTCCCCAAGGCGAACTGACTCCCTTCGGCATGGTCCCCAAATACAACCGTTTCCACGTCGTCGGCATTTTCAGCTCCGGCTTCTTCGACTACGACTCCAGTTGGGCCTTCGTGCGCTTGTCGGATGCCCAGAAGCTGTTTGGCCTCGGCGACCTGATTTCCGTCGTCGAGTTCAAGATCGACGACATCTTCAAGGCCGACCAGATCACCACCCAGCTCGAAACCGCCGCCGGCAAGGGCTTCATGGCCACCAACTATCTCGAGCAGAACAAGGCGCTGTTTCACGCCCTCCGCCTCGAGCGCCTGGTCACCTTCATCACCATCGGCCTGATCGTGTTCGTCGCCGCCCTGAACATCCTCATCTCGCTCATCATGATGGTGATGGAGAAGACCAAAGACATCGCCGTGCTCATGTCGATGGGCACGCGCCGCGCTCAAGTCCGCAACCTCTTTATCGCCCAGGGCGTCCTGATCGGTGTGATCGGCACCGCGATCGGCCTGGTGGTGGGCTATGCCATTTCTTATGCGGGCGGACACTACCACGTGCTCACGCTGTCGCCCGAGGTCTATTCCATCGACTACGTCCCATTTGCTCCGCGGGCAATCGACGGCGTGTGGGTGGCGTTGTTCGCAGTGCTGATTTCGTTTGTGGCAACTCTATATCCCTCGTGGTCGGCAGCCCGGATTCTTCCGGCCGAGGCGCTGCGCTATGAATAGTATCGAGTCCCGCGCTCCCAGTGCTGAGACGGAAAAGCACTTCAAACGACGGAAAATGCAGGCTTTAGCTGCTGTGATTGCAATCACATGAGGACGATTTCGCCGGGTGTACAGTTTTTTGAATCAGGGATATTTGGAATCAGCGGTCAGGAAACGATTTCGTCGCCTGAAGCACTAACCTGAAAGATGAAAACGACTGGCAGATACGGGCCCCGACAGTAGATCCCGATCTTCCGAACTTTAGCCCTTGGAACGAAAGAGACATGGCGTGCATCTAACGGAACAAGAATCGATGCTTCGGGTGGAAGGCCTCAAGAAGGTTTTCCGGTCAGGCGAATCGGATCTGGTGCTCTTTGAGAATCTGTCGTTTGAAGTCAAGCGGGGAGAAATGCTCGCAATCGTGGGCGAATCCGGAGCAGGTAAGAGTACCTTGTTGCACATCCTGAGCGCTCTTGATCGTGCTTCCGCAGGTGACGTATACTGCGCCAACTTGCGATTGAATTCTCTATCGCACGACGCGGCCGCCGACTTTCGCAATCGGGAGACCGGCTTCGTCTGGCAGTTCCACTATCTGCTGCCGGAGTTCACGGCGGCAGAGAACGTTGCCATGCCGCTGCTGCTTCGCGGGCAGACATGGCAGCAGGCCGAACCGGAAGCTTTACGCTGGCTCCGCGAGGTCGGACTGGAGCAGCGCGCGCATCATCGCTCCGGCGAGCTTTCGGGCGGAGAGCAGCAGCGGGTGGCTCTGGCCCGGGCGCTCATCACCGGTCCTAAGTTGTTGTTGGCCGATGAGCCCACGGGAGACCTCGACGGACATACGGCGGAAGCGGTTTTTGAATTGATCGCGCGGTTGCACCGCGAGCACCAACTCACCTCCCTCATTGCTACGCATAACTTGTCGTTCGCCCGTCGCTGCCATCGTGTACTAAGGTTGCACAAAGGGCGTGTGGAGGAAATTGCCCCAGACTCGCTGCCCTCCTGAGCCGAGGTGGAAGAGCGCAGTGAAGGTCGTAAGCAAGGTGGTAGGGAGGCGCCAGTGAGTTGGAGGGGCAAGGCAAGCGAGGTGGAAGAGCGGCCCTTCAGGGCCGCGTTAGGCGCTCGAAGATGTTGCGGGCTTTAGCCCCTGAGGCGAAAGATTAGTAAGACAAAGTGCAAGAAATTGACGTACAAGGTTCTCGTCCGAAGGGCTGGACAACCGTTCCTTCGGTAACGTGATCAAAGGTTTGTAAAATCGTTTCAGTACTTTGGTTTTGGGGCCCTCCGATTGCATAATGTAGGGATAGAATAAGGTGAGTAGGCTCAGGGATCGGTTCGGTAGGTCGGGCAAGCAAGGTTCTTCTCGACCAGGAAAGGTCAGGGGAAGGGGCATTATGTTTGAACGCTATACGGAGAAAGCCAGGCGCGTCATCTTTTTCGCACGCTACGAAGCCAGCCAGTTCGGGTCTCCCTATATCGAGACGGAGCACTTGCTCCTCGGACTCCTGCGCGAAGACAAAGCCCTAACCAATCGCTTCCTGCGGTCCCATGCCTCGGTCGAATCCATCCGCAAGCAGATCGAGGGACACACCACCATCCGCGAGAAGGTTTCGACCTCGGTCGACCTGCCTTTGAGCAACGAGTGCAAGCGCGTTCTCGCCTATGCCGCCGAGGAAGCGGAGCGTCTATCGCACCGGCACATCGGCACGGAACATTTGCTGTTGGGTTTACTGAGAGAAGAAAAGTGCTTCGCCGCCGAGATCCTGCACGAGCGCGGCCTGCGCCTTTCGACCATCCGCGAGGAACTCGCCCGCAGCACCCAGGAAAAAGCTCAGCCCCAGCGCCAGCGTGAAAGCTCGCTGCTGGCCGAATTTTCGCGCGATCTGACCCAGGCTGCCATGGACAGCCAACTCGATCCTCTGGTCGGCCGGGAAGCCGAAGTCGATCGCGTCATCCAGATTCTCTGCCGCCGCACCAAGAACAATCCGGTGCTGATCGGCGAGCCCGGTGTGGGCAAGACTGCCATCGTCGAGGGATTGGCGCAGCGCATCGCTGACGGCGAAGTTCCATCGTTCCTGGCTGACAAGCGCATTCTGGCACTCGACCTCTCGCTCATCGTCGCCGGCACCAAATACCGCGGCCAATTCGAAGAGCGTCTGAAGACCATCATGAAGGAATTGATGGAGTCGCAGAACTCCATCATCTTCATCGACGAGTTGCACACGCTGGTCGGTGCAGGCTCCGCGGAAGGTTCGCTCGATGCCGCAAACATTCTGAAGCCCGCTCTATCGCGTGGCGAAATCCAGTGCATTGGCGCCACCACGCCCGGCGAATATCGCAAGTCGATCGAGAAAGACCGTTCGCTCGAACGCCGCTTCCAGGCTGTGAAAGTTCCGCCCCCGAACGAGACCGACGCGATCAAGATTCTGTTCGGCATCAAGGATCGCTACGAGAAATTCCACGCGGTCACCTATACCGACGACGCCATCAACTTCGCGGTCTCGCACTCCAACCGCTACATTCCAGACCGCTTCCTTCCGGACAAGGCCATCGACCTCGTCGACGAAGCCGGAGCCCGCGTGAAACTGCGCCAGACTTCGCTGCCGGAAGAGTTGACCGAAGTCCAAAAGCGCATCAAGTTCATCGTGCATCGCATGGAAAACGCCATCGCGAACCACGAGTTCGAGAAGGCGCGTTTCTATTCGGATGAAGAACGCAAAGAGCGCGAGAACCTGCGCGCCCTGCGCGAGAAATATCATCTGGACGAGTCTTCGACCGGCGTCGTGAATCGTGAGGACATTGAGGACGTCGTCTCTCGCTGGACCGGCGTCCCCATCACCTCGATCAAAGAAGAAGAGACGCAGAAACTCCTGCGCATCGAGGAAGAGCTGCACAAGCGAATCATCTCGCAGGATAAGTCGATCAGCGCTCTGGCTCGCGCCATCCGCCGTTCGCGCGCTGGCCTGAAGAACCCGAACCGCCCCATCGGCTCGTTCCTCTTCCTGGGTCCCACGGGCGTCGGCAAAACTGAAGTTGCGCGCACTCTGGCGCAATTCATGTTCGGCACCGAGAAGGCGCTGGTCCGCTTCGACATGTCCGAATTCATGGAGAAACATTCGGTCTCGAAGCTGATCGGTTCGCCTCCGGGATACGTCGGCTACGAAGAAGGCGGACAGCTCACCGAACGCGTGAAGCGCGCTCCCTACTCCGTCGTCCTGCTCGACGAAATCGAAAAGGCGCATCCGGATGTTTTCAACATCCTGCTGCAGGTGTTTGAAGACGGCCAGTTGACCGACGGCCTCGGCAATACGGTCGACTTCAAGAACACGATCATCATCATGACCTCGAACATCGGCGCGCGGCATTTGCAGAAGCGCGAAGGTTTCGGCTTCCAGTCGACGAAGGAAGACGTGATCTCCGACAAGGTGGAAGAACTGGTCAAGGGCGAAGTCAAACGCACCTTCAACCCGGAGTTCTTGAATCGCCTCGACGAAGTCATCCTGTTCCTGGCCCTGGGCGAGAGCGACCTGATCCAGATTCTCGAACTCATGGTCACGCAGCTCAATGCCAACCTGGCGCAGAAAGCCATCACGGTCACGGTTGCGGACGATGCCAAGAAGTGGATCCTCAACCAGACCCTGACCGACCGTAGCTACGGTGCGCGCCCGCTTCGCCGAGCACTGCAGAAATACATCGAAGACCCGTTGTCGGAGGCGCTGATCCAGGGCACCATCACCACGCGCCCCGCCTTCATCGAGGTCTTCTTAGAAGACAACAAGCTCTTCTACCGCCCAGTGGACGCGGAAAAAACAGAAGGTGTCCTACTGTACGAGAAGTAGTTTGTGTCTATGGAACTTGGTTTTGTGTGGGACCGGGTCTTTGACCCGGTCGCCGAGCGCAGCTCGGCAGCTTTTGAGCCGTCAGCCCAAAACTGACGGCTTTATTTTTGCTGAGCCCGAAAGAAACTTCCCGATTGACCCCGGGTTCAACCTGTGATTAGATGCGCGGAACATCGCGGGCCAGCGCCAGAGCCCGCCACGATTGGGGCGTGCGACCGAGGTGAAGTATGAAGTCCACTTTGCATGCGGCCCTAGCTGTAAGCGTGCTAGGCCTCGTTGTCTTTTCTTTGAGCCTGGGCGCCAGCGCACGGGATGTCGTCCTGCCCGCCGGTACTCTTCTGCAATGTACCCTCAACGAACCTAACTTCTCCTCGGCCACCGTCGATGCCGGGGACCCCGTTCTTTGCCACCTGCGCGGAATCACCGAGTTCGGCCAGCAGGCTTTTCCGCGCGGCAGCTACCTCGTCGGCCATCTCGAAGCGGCCAAGGATCCCGGCCACTTCTGGGGCAAGGGATATCTCAAGCTCCAGTTCGATCGCATCGGCGTTCCTAGCGGCGACCTGCCCCTCGAAGCCAAGGTCATCGCCACCCGCGGCTACAAAGTCGATAAGCAGGGGAAGATCGACGGCAAAGGACATCCCGTCCGCGACGTGGTCGAATGGATGATCCCACCGCTGTGGCCTTGGAAGGTGATCATGCTGCCCGCCCGCGGCCCGCGCCCCACGCTGAAAGGAGAAACTGTCCTCAGCATGCGCCTGATGGATGATGTTCAGATCCCGCAGGTCGCGCAGACCTACGGCCCGAACTGGCACTTCTTCGGACGTCCCCAAAGCCAGTCGTACCAACCCTCTATCTACGACGACAGCAACCCGAAACTCATGATGCGGAATGTCTCTGTCGCGAACGGAACCAGCAAGGCGGTCCCACAGGCCTCCTACGCGAGTCTCGTAACCCGAACTGTGACGTCCGCGCCGGTGAATGCTGCTCCAGGTATGCCCGTTTTCGTCCTGACCAATGGCACCATACTGTCGGTCAGCGGTTACGGATATACCGAAAGCCGCATCAGCTACTCACTGGTCGGCGGAGGCACCGGCGTCATCAGCACCGACGACGTCGACTGGACCACAACCACTCGTCTCAACGCACAACGTGGCGTACGCTTGACGCTCCACAACAGCCACGCACCCGCCGGAACCCCCGGCTTTTAGTTGCTCGTGTAGGGCGGGCACTCTTGCCCTCCCTCCGAGCGCAGCTCGGCAGGTCTGAGCCGCCATGCAACACTGGCGGCTTTCTTGTTTATGTGGGGCGGGCGCCCCCGCCCGCCTGCTGCCGATTGTCCCCGCAATTTTCCGCGACCATTTCTGTTCGCGGTCCATCCAACAGAACGGTACTCCAAGATCCGTCACTGCGAGACACGCCATCATGCACAAAATCAACATCGCCGAAAAATTCTCCAAGGTCTCCGAATACTGGAAGCCCTACATCGCCGCCGAACTCAACGGCCAATGCGTCAAGCTCGACAAAATCAAAGGCGAGTTCATCTTCCACCACCACGACCACGAAGACGAAATGTTCCTGGTTGTAAAAGGTCGCTTCCGTATGGAGTTCCTCAACCACCACGAGTGGATCGAAGAAGGTGAGTTCATCGTTGTCCCGCGCGGAGTCGAACACAAACCTGTCGCCGATGAGGAATGCTGGTTCCTTCTGTTCGAGCCCGCCTCCACCCTGAATACGGGCAACATCGTCAACGAGCGCACGGTGAAGGAACTGGAGCGCGTCTAGCGATCGCCGATCCGCATACAATCAACTTATGGATCTGACCGTCTATTCGGCCGCCACGTGTCCCGACTGCCGCGAAGCCAAGCGCTTTCTCGCCAAGCACAACATCCCTTATAAAGAGGTCGACGTCCAAGCCACGCCCGGCGCCATCGACGAAATCGTCAAACGCACCGGCAAGCGCGCGATCCCCCAGTTCGTAATTGATGGCGAGTGGGTCCAGCCCTACGACCCTCGCAAAGGCTTCCTCTACGACGAAATGACCAAGCGCCTCGGAATCAAAACCCCTTAGTCAGTGTCCCTCGGTGTCCTCCGTGGTTGAGGCCTTGGCGTTTCCTTCACCCTATCGCACGTACATCATCTTCAGTACCGTAGCCAACCCGCGCCCGACGGGCGAAGATACTTACTCCAAGTACCCGGCCCGGTCAGCGCCCCCGCTCAAAAGGCTGAAACAGAACGACTTGGGCGAGTAACCGAGGACCGCTACTTCGACACTCATGGCCGATCCCCAGATCAACGAGCCCTCATCTCACGACGCTTCCCCCGTTCGCGCTTCCGAAGCCCCGCCTCCGCATGAATCCAGCATAGTTGTCGACAGCTGGCAGCAAATGGTGCAGGCGGTCATGGGCATCGTGCTGCTTCTGGGCGCCCTTGCCATGGTCCACTATTACACGCCGACGACGGCGGTAGAGGAGCCCCCAACCGATCTGCAAAAGCAGGTTCACGAACTCACCGCGCAGGTCGAGCAACTCAAGCAAGATCAGGCCATGCCTGCCGTGGTGCTCAACCGCTACCGCAATTCCATCGGATACATTTACGGCGTCTATCAGGTTGGCTTTTCGAACCAGCGTCCCGTCATTCGCGCGCGCGTTTCTGGCACAGGATTTCTCGTTGGCAACGGTCTGTTGGCCACCAACCGGCACGTAGCCGAGCCTTGGTATGGAGACGCCGAAGCCCAAAAGCTCATCGATCAAGGCGCGGTGGGAATGCTCGAAAGCCTGGTAGTTTTCTTTCCCGGCTCGCCGACGCCGGTGAATCTGTCGCCTGCGTCGGTCTCGAGGACCTCCGATCTAGCCGTACTGCATACTGAAAATACGGATGTGGTTCGCGGTCTTCCGATCCTGCCCCTCGCCAAATCGTCGGGCGCTCCGGGACAACTGGTCACCGTGATCGGTTATCCCATGGGCATTGCCGGCATGGTGGCCAAGTCTCCTGCTGGAATTTATGAGCGCATGGCCTACCGTCACAATGACATCAACGCAGCCAGCGAGTTGGCGGCCCTGTCGCTGATTCGTCCCTCGACCACTTGCGGACATCTGGGAGATGTAGTCGGCGACAAACTCATCTACGATGCGCCCACCGCCCACGGCGGCAGTGGTGGCCCTGTCTTCAACACGAAGGGCGAAGTCATCGGCGTGAACTCCGCTTACATGGACGGCTTCTCCGGTGGCACCCTCGGCGTCTCCGTAGACTCGCTGCGTCCCCTGCTGCAGGAAGCACAAACCAAACAGTAGCGCTGCTGTTTTGATCGCGTCCGGCCATCAGTGCCGACAAAATCACAGTTCTTGCTCCCTTCTAATGCGCACGCAAAAAGCGCGGCGGTACACCTTAGTAACTGGAGCCCTGCGACCCAGTCGAGCGAGAATGAATTATTCCCATGACCCCCGAGCGCATAGCACGACTCCGCGCCAAAGCAGCGCATCTCAACCAACTGGCGATGCAGTGGGTCAAGCGCGTGCCTGTCAAAGCCCGGGTTCTACTGGGACTGTTTCTGGTCGCCGCCGCTCTCATGGCCGTCTACACCGGGCTTACCGCGAAAGATGCCAGCCTGCACTTGAAGTTGCAGCACAGCTTCCGAAGCGCACAGGTCTCGGTGTGGATCGACAACGACCTCGCCTTCTCCGGCAAAATCACGGGCGCCGCGAAAAAGAAGTTCGGCCTGATTCCCACAGACGCGCAGCAGGGCAGCCTGTCGCAGATCATTCCCGTCCGCTCCGGCCAGCATAACGTCCGTGTGCGGATCGAGCCCGAAGACGCCGTCATGCAGGAAGACAGCACCAGTGCAGATTTCGCCCACAACTCCGAGCGCGACCTCGCCGTTTCCGCGCGCCATAACGGCATCTCGTTATCCTGGCAGCGAACCAGCAGCGCCCCGCCCGAATCCGCCTCGGCGTTTGCCTGGCTGTCGCGTTATGCTGCGTCCCTATTCCTGACCATCGCCGGATCCATCATCTCAGCGCTTGCCGGATATGCGATCCGCGAGCTTCCTGGGCGCCTGCGGCCCAGCGCTGATTCCGCACCGAAAGCCTGAGCCGGACCGATTCGGCGCTCAGGGAGAAGTCGGGAAGCCATACCCTCTGCCTCCTTTGTCCAGCCGTTTCGTGGATAATCATCCACGTGGCCCAACTGGAAAATTTCCGCCTCAAGGTTTTCCGCACGGTTGCCGACCATCTGAATTTCCGTAAGGCAGCGGAACACCTCTTCCTGACTCAACCCGCCGTGACGCTTCAGATCAAGGCTCTCGAAGACGACCTCGGAATCCGTCTCTTCGATCGCGCCGGTAATCGCGTCGTTCTCACACCGCAAGGGTCGCTCCTGCTCACTTACGCGAAAAAGCTGGCGAGCCTCGTCTCCCAGGCCGAGCAGGCACTAGGCGCGCAGGATGGCATGGTGTCCGGCGACCTATCCCTCGGCGTTTCGACTACCATCGCGCAGTATGTTCTCCCACGCTTGCTCGGAGCCTTCCTCGACGAGCATCCCCGGGTCCAGTTCTCCCTCCACAGCGGCAACACCGATGAAATCGTCCATCTTCTCCTCGATAACAAGCTCGCGATCGGCCTCATCGAAGGCCCCGCGCGGGACCGCGGTATTCGCACCGAACCCTTCATGCAAGACGAACTGGTCCTGATCGTGCCACCCGGGTTCGCCTCCGATCACATGTCTCGCGCCCAGCTGTTAGCTTCCAATCTTCTGATGCGCGAACAAGGTTCCGGCTCTCGCCGCGTCGTCGAAATCGCTCTGGAGAATGCCGGCCTCAAGCTCAAGTCGTTCAAGAACCTGATGGATCTCGATTCCACCGAAGCGATCAAGTCCGCAGTTGAGGTAGGACTAGGCGTCGGCTTCGTCTCGCGCTGGGCTATCTCCAAGGAACTGGAACTCGGCGCCCTCAAAGTTGCGGAGGTAGCAGGCTTGAAAGCGGACCGCCATTTCACGCTCATTTCGCGCACCGGACCGGAACCGCAAGGCCCAGCCGCTGCCTTCCGCACCTTTGCCCTCGAGCGTGCCCGCCTCCTTGCCAACACCGCGCGAAAACGCCCTCGCTCCGCCAAGTCCATCCGATAAGTTCAGCTAATCGCCCATCAAAACTACTGCTTGGACGCCGCTGCTGCTCCACCGCAGACTAGATCCGTGAGCAAGAACATATTTTTCCTGGCACTGATCCTCGCCGCGACCGGACTCGTCTCGCCGCCCCTTGCGCTCCTCGGCGGCCTCATCTACGGATTCGCCGCCGTGCATCCCTTTCACGTCGAAAGCAAGCGCTTGGCCAAATTTCTCCTCCAAGCTTCCGTCGTTGCCCTCGGTTTTGGCATGAACCTGCATCAGGTCCTTCAAGCTGGACGCTCCGGCTTCCTCTACACGGCAGTGAGCATCACCGCCGTCATGCTCTTGGGTCTCGACGTTCGGCTACCTCCTCCACGTCGGCAAGAAATCCGCTTTCCTGATCAGCGCCGGCACAGCCATCTGCGGCGGCAGCGCCATCGCCGCCGTCGGCCCAATTGCAGAAGCCAGCGAAGAAGAGATGGCCGTGTCCCTGGGCGCAGTCTTCATCCTCAACTCGGTCGCGCTGTTCCTTTTTCCCGTCGTTGGATATGCCCTTCACATGACGCAGGCCCAGTTCGGTCTCTGGTCGGCCCTCGCCATTCACGACACCAGTTCGGTCGTCGGCGCAACCGCCAAATACGGCGCCACTGCACTCGCCATCGGGACCACGATCAAGCTGGCACGCGCTCTCTGGATCGTTCCTCTGTCTCTCGTCACCGCCGCCACCCTGAAGAGCAAAGCGCGTATTCAGTGGCCCTGGTTCATCCTGCTCTTCTGTCTCGCTGCCCTGCTGAACACTCTGCTGCCCTCGTTCAATCCAGCATTTGGTGTTCTCAATCATCTGGGAAAGATCGGCCTCACGGTCACTCTGTTCCTGATCGGCACAGGATTGAACAAAGAAACGCTCAAGCGCGTCGGCGCACGCCCCCTTCTCCAGGGACTCACTCTCTGGATCATCGTCGGCACCGGCACCCTGGCGCTCATCCTGTTCCATTGGATCGGAGTGTAAGGTCGCTGCAGCATCCTGACTGCACAACCACTGACTGCACCGCCGTCCGCTAACCGCTAACCGCTAACCGCCGACCGCTGTACCACCGTGGAAGAGCGGCCCTTCAGGGCCGCGTAAGGTATGCGAAATCAATGTGGGCTTCAGCCCCTGTGGTCTTTTGTTCCTCGCTGGGCCGTGTTTTTCCGCAGCCTCTTCAGCCGTGACACGAGCGATCTGCTAGGGCGGGTTTTACTATTTGCCGAAAAACTCGCTCTTGGATGGCGCGGCTTTTGGGTGGCGCAGCGCTTTGAGCGCTGCGATAAAGCCTCTGAACCCTCCAAATAAAAAGCCGGGAAGCAATTCGCTTCCCGGCTCAACTGTTTCGTGCCCATGCCTAGAACGCCCAGCGTAACGAGAACTGAATCAGCCGCGGGTTGCCGTTCGTCTGCAGGATCTTCCCAAATGAACCTCCCGCCTCGATATCCGTCACCGCCGGATCTCCGAAGTTGGTGTGGTTCCACAGGTTAAAGAAGTCGGCCGCGAAGCGCACGTCCTGCCGCTCCCCGATCTTGAAGTGCTTGAGGAACGACACATCCCAGTTCTGTTGGAACGGCCCGTGATAAATATTGCGTCCCAAGTCTCCGAACCCCGTCGTGCAAAAGTTGGAATCGGATAGGCACTGCGTCGGATACAGCTGCGGCGCCGGCATGAACGCTGCCGCGTTCAAATAGCCATTCGCCACCCGCGAGTGAATATCCCCACTCGACAATCCGCTGGCAATGCTCGCTCCCGGAGCCAGACTTGCGCCTAGCAGCGGAGTGCTCCCCTGTCCAAGGAATGCGGTGCCCGCGCCCGAATCGAAGATCGAGAACGGCAGCCCGTTCTGAAAAATCGTCACTCCACTCACCTGCCACCCGCCGAACGCGGCCTTCTTGGCACCCGTGGCATGCGTGAACAAGGGAAGGTCATACGCATAACTGACCGCGAGCCGGTGCGGACGGTTGAAGTCCGAGATTCCCCGCGAGGCGTTGATGTTGCTCTGATCGTTGTAAGCCGTGTTAAACGCCGTGTTCCCCGTCGAAGTGGCGTCAATATTCTTCGAGAAGGTATACGCCGCCTGAAAATAATTCGCGCCCCATCGCCGCGACACCGTAGCCTGCAGCGCGTGATAGATCGAGTACGCGTCGTTGGCGAAAACCTGGTACCCGCTGTAACCGTTCAATCCCGGCGTCGGTGTACGCGCGATCGCATTGGCGAATGTGTTGGTTGTGATCGTGTACGTATTGTTGCTCGCATCGGTCACCGTGAACGGATTCGATGGGCTGGCGTTCACCGACTGGATCGCATCACGAGTCTCACGCAAGTGAATTCCTCGCGTGCCAACGTAACCCGCTTCCAGTACCCAGTGCCCACCCAGTTCGCGCTGCACCGTCAGGTTCCACTGCTGTGTATTGGGGACCACGAAGTGCCGCGGCACCTCCAGCACAAACAGATTTTGCGTGCTGTTCACCCCCGGCCCCGTGCACCCGCCATACGTGGCTGCTCCATTCGTATCCGGAAAACTCGTCAGTTGCGCCAGGCAAGGCAGCCACGCGCCGGAGAGCGTTCCTGCTGCCGGCACCCCGTTGGGATTCGTCGCAGGTGTGCCCGTGAAAAAGTCCGACATCGTGAAGCCCGGCGTCTGCCCGAAAAACACAATCGGGATGAACGGCGACTGGAAGCTCAACTGGTCCACAGCCCCCACGTCTTCGCGCACGTAGTAAATGCCGTAGCCCCCGCGCACCGTCGTCGTGTGCCGCCCCATCATGTCCCAGGCGAACCCGACGCGCGGTCCCCACCCTGTCGAAACGCTGTTCTTGAACGTCGATCCCGACGCGTTCCCCGTCAGTCCAGAAACACCAAGCTTGTTGACGCAACTCGGATAAATAAACGGATACGTCCCCGACTTCGTCAGGTCCGACTCAATATTGCCGATGTGACAATCCCCGTCCGTCCATGCCCCCAGGAACTCCGTGCGCAGTCCCATGTTCACGGTCAGGTTCGCAGTCGCCTTCCAGTCGTCCTGCGCGAAGATCGCCGAATTGCTCTGCCGGTACTTGTGGTTGTAAACGCCACCGCCGCCGAAACTGAACTCCGGCGTCCCGCCCACGAAATTTCCGAAGTCAGAGATCGTGACGGGAGGGTTGGTATTCGGCAGTGTCGTGTTCGTGAAGAATAGCTGCCCGTTAAACACCTGTGGAAACAGTTTGTCGAGGCTCGCCCGAATGTACTGTCCCCCAAACGTCAACGTGTGCGCGCCCTTCACCCAACTCAGGTTGTCTACGAAGTTGTAGTTGTTCTGCGTCTGCGATTGGTTCGCCTGCGGTGTTGGTCCAAACTGAAATCCCGAGGTCAGGAAGGTGAATTTGTAAATGCTGCTCGTCAGGTTACTAGTCGGCCGGTCGATTCCGGCGTCTGTCACAGTGACCGGGTTGACGTTAATCGCGCTGTTGTCGATGTGCACCAACCCAAAGCGAAAGTCATTCACCAGCCGAGGTGTAAACACGTGAGTCTCCGAAACGATGAACAGCCGGTCATGAATCGGAAGTTGGTACGGGAAGTTCAAGTCTGTCCCGCTGGCTGCCGCGCCCAGGGACGCCTGCAGTCCACCCGCGCCGAACGGAATATCCTGCTCTGAATTGGAGTAAAAGAAACGCGCTGCCACCGCATCTCTGGAATTACGGAAATCGTGATCCCAGTTGGCCGTAAGTTGATCATCCGTAAACTTGCCCGGCTTGCTCACCGTAAATTGCACTGGCGTGCCTGCCGTGGTCCCCGCCGGAACGTTGTTGGGAAGCGGAAACAGGTACCCATTGGCCGGCGCCCCAAACTGACTGCTCTGGAACCCCAGCAGCGATACCGCCACCGGATCAGCGCTGGCTACTCCAAAATCCGTCGCCAGCTGTGCTGCCCCCGCCGCCCCGCGATCGGCCGCAGGCACGTAAGGAACAAATGTGCTGATCAGCGTTCCCGGAGAATCTCCGCTGCGTTGCCGCGTTCCCTGATAGTTCACGAAAAAGAATCCCAGCTTGCCCCCTGGGCCCACAGGACCGCCAATGCTGCCGCCGAAAATGTTCTGCTGGATGACCGGACGTGGTGACCCGCTCCCCTTCAGAAAATATTCGTTCGCATCCAGAGCCGTGTTGCGGAAAAATTCGTAAGCATCCCCGTGAATCGCATTCGTCCCCGACTTCAGGATCGCATTGATGTTCCCCCCGCCGTTGCGTCCCTGGCTGGCGTCGTAGAGCGAGGTCTGCACCTTGAATTCCTGGATGACGTCCGGATTCGGCAGCGGCGTGTTCGTGAGTTCCGCCACGTTGTAATCGGTGACGCTGATGCCCTCGATCAAGTAATTGTTGTTGTCTTCGCGCTGTCCGTTCACCTGAATGCGCACGTTGCCCCGTCCCAGTTGCGCTGCTGCATTCAGATCGCTCTGCGCCCCCGTCGACAGCGTCAGCAACTGCTGAAAGTTCTGCGTGGCCAGCGGCAGTGCGCGGATGGTGTTGCTCTCAATCGCCTGCCCCGTGGTCGCGTCGCTCGTATTCACGGTCTGCACTTCCGCTTCGACCTCAATCTTCTGCTGCACCGATTTCGTCGACAGCTTGGCAATCATGCGCGTCGTCTCCGTCACGCGCACCACGATGCTCGTAAACGCTCCTGGCGCAAACCCCGCGCTCTGCACGCTTACCGTGTAGGTGCCAACCGGCAGCAGTGGAGCAACGAACGTTCCGTCGGCCCCGGTCGTCACCGTGCGCTCCAGGACATTCGTGTCCTGATTCGTGATTCGCACCTCAGCATTAGCGATTACGGCGCCGCTCGGATCTTGCACAGTCCCCGTGATGGCCCCCGTGGCGCCGCCCTGCCCGATCGCTTGTGCCGTAAAGGCGAACGCGATCAGACTGAGAATAACTACCCTGATTGAATGCCTCGCCATGCTCTTCTCCCTCTTCCTCAAACAGAACATCACTTGTGGTTAGCGCGGATTTGAGAACTCAGTACATCGACAACAACAAAAAACACGTAGCCTGGCATGGATCTGCGACGGCCGCTTCCGATCGCGATGTCCAAGTAAGAATGGATGACCCTCTGCCATAGCCATACTTAAGTACAGCTCTGCTTGAATTGTGCTTTGCGTGGAGTGAAAAGAGATTACCGAATCAGAGCGGGCGTTTGCAAGAAGAGATGTGGCACCGAAGTAACAATTTAGCTTCCAGACGGAATCATCCCGTCCGCGCTATCCCTCGCCGAACTCCCGGTAGCGTTCCAGCACGTCGCGCTGCGAGATCACGCCCTCCAACTGCCGGAAGTCCGCGCGGCTCACCACCGGCACCAGCGGCCACCGGTCCACATACCGCAGCGCCGTCTCCAAAGGATGGTCGGGATGCACATCCGGAATGCGGCGGATGGGCAACAGCGAACCCAAAATAGCCGCGCCTTTGCCCTCGTCCGCCATCGTGCGAAGTTCCTGCTTCGTGATGCCGTTCCAGCCCACGGGACTCAGTCGAACCAGCAGATCGTCCGCAGGGGAAAGCTTCGCCTTCTGCAGCGCTTGGTCGACCGTTTCCTGCGCATCCAGCACCGGACCTTCCACGGGACGCATCGCATCTTCCACCCGCAGGATTCCTTCTTCCCTCTGTTCCTCCATCGACGGCAACTCCAGGCCGTCCTGCCGCGTCAGTAAATCAAAAATCGCAATCGGCTGCAGTCCGCGCGAAATCACATACGCAAACGTATTCGCCACAATCACCGGCACGATGATCGAATAATTCCCGCTCACCTCCAGCACCATGAACACCGACGTCATCGGCGCCCGCAGAAATCCGGCAAACAACACTCCCATCCCGACCAGTGCGTAGGTCCCCGGCGACCCGCTCAGATGCGGCAGAATCACATGCTCCGCGCCGCCAACCGCCGCGCCCAGCATCGCTCCGATAAACAGTGTGGGCGCGAACATCCCTCCCGGAGTTCCGCTCACGAACGAAAGCAGAGTCGCGACAATCTTCAGCCCCGCCAGAATCGCCAGGAACTGCCACGTGAACCGCCCGTGCATCGCCTCATCAATAGCTTCGTACCCTGCTCCCATGATCTGCGGTGCGCCCAGAACCGCCATGATGCCAATGAGCAACCCCGCAAGCGCTGGCTGGAAATACTGCGTCCATCGCGGCAGGGCCTTGCACCGCGGCCGCAACGTCGCGATGCCCATCGAGAAAACAACTGAAGCCAGCCCACCCGCCACACCCAGGATGGAATACGCCACCAACTCCGAAGGCCGTTCCAATTGCACCGCCGGAATCCGGAACAGCGACTCTGATCCCAGAAACCACCGCATGACCACTACGCTCGACACCGCCGACAGTACCACCGACCCGAGAATGCCCGCAGTCCAGCGTCCAATTACTTCTTCAATCACGAACAGCACGGCGGAGATGGGCGCGTTAAACGCCGCCGCCAGTCCGGCCGCAGCGCCCACTGGCGCAATCAGCCGCATGCGATCTCGCGACAACCGCATTTTCCGCCCCAGCACCGACGCCAGGCACGCGCCGATTTGCAGCGACGGATCCTCCGGCCCCAGCGAATGTCCCGACCCAATCGCCAGAGCCGCCGTGATGAACTTGCCGATCGCCGTGCGAATCGGAATATGCCCGTTGTAGATGTACAACGCCGCCTTGGTCTGATTCACTCCGCTGCCGCGCGTCTGCGGGAAAAAATGAATCACCAGCGCCGCGATCACCAGTCCAGCCAGCGTAGGGGCCAACACCAGCCGCGACGGCGATAGCACAGCTCCCGAGCCCAGCAAATAAAGACGACACCAGCCAATGGCGAAGCGAAAGCACACAACCGCCAAACCAGAAAACACGCCAATGAATACCGACAGCACCAGAAAGAAACGGTCCTCTCGGAATACCGACTGCAGCAGAGCTTTCGGCAACCGTCCGTTAGTCGGCGCAGCGGCAATGGGTTGGCCGTTCTCCACCACGACTCCGGCTTGCGCATTCGACTGCAAGTCCAAATTAGTTCCCCTCGTGCAGCTTGGCGATCAGAAGCAGCGCCAGATCGGCTCCGGATGGAGTTCCGCAGGTCACACTGGTTTGCCGCTCGATGTCGAACACCAGGTCCATGGCCGACTCCACCAAGTCCGGATTCCTCCGCAGTTCCCCCTCTGAGATCTGCGGCTTCATCTTCGACCAGTTTCCCGCCAGACTCGACTGCGCCGCAGTTGGCAGGGTAGTGCCCCTCGCAGCGCTACATGCCTTCAGCCGTTCTCCGCCTGTCGCAAACGCTGCAACCACAATCTTGCCGCGCTGGGCGACCGACAGTTGCCGCCGGAATGGATCCATCTTCAGCACCATCTCCGTCATCTTCAGCCGGTCCGCGCTGCGCGTGTCGTTGGGATTGCCCGCGACTGCAGCTTCCAGATAACGCTGTGCCACTGCATACCGGCCGAGTTGGAACGCGGCGAATCCTGCTCCCGCGAGCCCTGCCCGGTTATCCCGCTCCAACTTCAAACTCTGCCGGTACGCGATGAGCGCATGTTCATAGTCCTGAGTCCGCAGAAACAGGTCGCCGACCTGCTCCTGTTGCGATGGATCATCCCCCAGGTTTTCCTCCAACGCGATCAACTCAGGTTGTGCTTGCGCCCGGGCGCCCGTGTTCAGGAAAAACTCGATCAGCTCCAGCCTCGCATCGCGCCGTTTCCCTCCCTGATCGCTCGGCCACGCGGCATAGATCGCGTTGTGGTAATAACGCAGCGCCTGTTCCGTCTGTCCCTTTTGTACCGCGATGCGCGCCAGTTCGAGATTGACCAGACCATCGTCCGGCCGGCGCTCCCACAGGTTGGCCAGGTACGCCGCTGCTTCACCGGTCCGCTTGAGCCCGATCAAAGCCTCAGCTAGATTGAGTTGGTAGGTGTAGTTGTCGCGCGAATAGAGAAGAGCCGACCGGAATTCCGTAACCGCGCGATCATAGTGCTGCGCGCTCAGGTCCGCAACGCCACGCTTGAACCACCGGTCTCCCAGTGAATCCCGCTGCGCATGATACGCCCGCGACAACCCTGTCACTGCCAGGAAAAAGATCACCGCCAGAACCGCGAGAAGTCCGAGCATCACCGGTTGTTGCCGGAAATGGAGCCGGATATCTTCCAGTCTTTCCGAAGCCTTCATATCTTCCTGCGATTCCAGTGCGTCACTCATACTATCCGGAAATCCCCGCGAAGATTTCAATCCGTCCGAGAGTCGCGGACGAGCCCGCACGAGCCATGGGATCGTTCGCGACAGCGATTGGGATGTTCAGAGATGGGGTAAGACTTGAAGGAAATCAGCAGCGGAGGATCAGACTTGTATCAGCAGGCGAACGGACACTTTCGAAATCTGCAAGGGAAGTTTGTATCCAGAATAGCTCCATCGGAGCAGCCTGCGCGCAATTGCGACCGCTGCGGACAGGGTTGATGCCAGCGCGAACGATTGCCATGCGTACGCCCGCCGCCGCCCGCGCCGAAAGCAGCGCCGTAACCGGACCGTGTACCACCGAATACGGCCCTTCCATGGCAGGGAAAAAGAACACCGCGAGAACGCAGATCACCGCCACCACTGCGAGTGCGCAACCTATTCGGCCAGGAGTCATGGAATTCGCTGCAATTATACTTGGGACACTCATTCTCCCAGTCGCCGCTCCCGCCGAACCAGCCGTACCAACGTAATCCGCTCTTCGCGTTTCCAAAGTCATCTCGCGACCGTAAGCCACCCCGGTTCGCGGACATGCTCGTCATGAAACCGCAGGAGCCGCGCCGCCAGAATCGTGGCGCGTCCCAGGTACCCCATCACCTTGCGCTCGTCTGCACGATCCACCACCGGCAACCGTCCAATATCGAAGCGCAACAGCTTCGCCGCCGCCTCCGACACCAACTCATCCGGATACGTGACGACAAGATGTGTACTGCCCGCTTCCTGCACCGTTGCCGCGCCCGAGGAATCTTTATCCAGCGCGCGCAGCACGTCGCCCCGCGTGATGATCCCCGCCAGGCGGCCCGCATCGTCCAGAATCAGCAGCGCCTCGTGCCGGGCCACCGCCGGGTCATGTCGCGCGATCCTCTCCGCCAGTTCTCCCACCTTAGTGTCCGCCCGGACGACCGGAGCTTCCTTCTCCATCGTTTCCCCAACTGTGGCCTGCGTCAGAGCGTCCGCTTCGTAATCCTGATGCACGCGCAGCCCCCGCCGCGCCAGTTTCTCAGTCATGATCGAGCTGTTTGGCATGAACAGCATCGCGATCCCGTCCGCGATCACCGCCACCAGCATCAGCGGCAACACGGAGTTGTAATCCCGCGTAATTTCGAACGCGAAAATGATGAACGAGAACGCAGCCCGTGATGCCGCTCCAAACACCGCGCCCATCGCCACCAGCGCAAACGCGCCCGGGGAAAGATGCGCCGAAGGAAAGGCCAGATTCGCAATCATCGCGAACAGCCCACCCATCGCCGCGCTCCACATGAACGTCGGTGCCAGCAGCCCGCCCGACGTCCCCGATCCCAGCGAGATCACCAGTGCCGCAAACTTCGCGATCATGACCATCAGCAGGATCTTCCAGACCAGATGTCCGTTGAGAATATCCCCAATCGTGTCGTATCCCACGCCAAACACGCGCGGCACAAAATATCCGATCACGCCCAGCGCCAGCGCCCCAACCGCCGGCCACCACAATTCATCGAACGGAAGCTTCTCGAATAAATCCTCCACCCAATACAGCGTCTTGCTCAACCCCACCGCGGCCAGCCCGCAGATCGGCCCCAGCACCAGGTAAAACGGCAGCGCGTGCGGAATCCCGAAGTCCATCGCCCCCACCTGGAACATCGGTCCCGCACCCAAAAGCTGCATATGTACGGCTGTGGCCAGGGTGCTCGCGATGACCAGCGGAATAAACGACCGCGACTTGAACTCAAACAGCAGCAACTCAATCGCGAGAATCACCCCCGCAATCGGAGTGTTGAACGTCGCCGACATTCCGGCCGCCGCGCCGCACGCGAGCAACACTTTCCGCTCGACCGCCGTCGTGTGCAACACCTGGCCTACGAGCGACCCTATCGCTCCTCCCGTCTGAATGATCGGACCTTCCGCGCCAAACGGTCCGCCCGTTCCAATCGCGATCGCCGCCGAAATCGGCTTCAGAAGCGCCACCTTCGGCTCGATCCGGCTGCGGTTCGTCAGCACCGCTTCCATCGCCTCCGGAATGCCGTGCCCCTTGATCTTGGACGAACCATACTTCGCCATCACTCCCACGATCAAACCGCCCACCACCGGAACCAGAATCACCCACGCTCCAAGATGATGCGATCCCGCGCTTCGAAAAGTCGTGGACCACTCGTGGAAGAAGAAAAGATTGGTGAACAGCCCAATCAGCTTGTAGAGCGCGTAAGCCACTAATCCAGCCACGAGCCCAATGCCGGCCGCAAGAAACGACACCAGCACAATGCGAAACTGCGCCGGCTGCGGAGGGGTCAAAGTCGAGTTTGGAGGTGTGTTAGTTGCCATCTGTGTGTTAACCGCCATCTGAATGTCTAGGGAAGTGCGCGACGCATGTGAGCCTTCGGGTTTGGGTGGCGCAGCGCTTTCAGCGCGGCGAATCGGCTCAGCTATCAATAAGGGCTTTAGCTCCTGAGGTGCGTTTCAAAGCGTGCTCGATCATCCAATCAACTCGCGCTGCGCTTCTCCCGTGTCTCTCTCTCCGGCATCAACCGCTGCAGCGCCGCTACCAGACTCGGCGCGGCACTCCGCAACTCTTCGTGATGATGCAGCGCCAACTCCCCCAGCACCCGCTCGCCCTTCGGCGTTAGCGCCAGCAACACCTCGCGCCGGTCGTCCTGCGCCCGTGCCCGCAGCACGTATCCGCCAGCCTCCAGCCGGTTGATCAACTCCACCGCGCTGTGATGCTGAATGTGCATCCGGTCGGCCAGCTCCCGAATCCGCGGCCGAACTCCCTCCGGCATCCCCTTGATGGCCAGCATCAGCTGGTACTGCCCCCGCTCCAGCCCGGCCGCATGCACCGCCTGCTCACTGAAGCGCAAAAACCTTCGAATCTGGTACCGAAACTCGGCCAGAGCCTGGTAGTCCGACAGGGTAAGCCTCTTCATGCCGAGATTGTATCGTGCCGCGATAGTACGTGAATATTATATCGTAAAACGATATACTGTGAATCATTACTGTCAGCGTCCGTTGATTGCCAGAGGGGCAGTCTCGGGTGCCCCATTTCTCGCGCGCTGTTTTTGCGCGAGAAATGGGGTTTTGCGCTCGCCCTTTCGTGCCCCCCATCGATCTTCGCTCCCAACTCCGCATCATGGTGAAAGGACACACAAGAGAATGTCCTAACGGGTTTTCCTTAGCGAACCTCAGCGTCCTTAGTGGTTAAGCGTTGTTAGAGGTCAAGCTGTGCTTCCGGGGAGTCCGTGAAACCCACGCATCTCACGTGAAACCCACGCCTCTGGCACTCTCTCCCGCCGTCCATTTAGAATCCTTAGTCCACAATTCTCGCCGCACCCACAGGAGAGCCCACCGTGATCCCGCGCTACACCCGACCCGAGATGGCTCGCATCTGGAGCGACGAAAACCGCTTCCGCACCTGGCTCGCCGTCGAAGTCGCCGCCACTGAAACCCTCGCCGAAGCCGGCCTCGTCCCCAAGGACGCCGCGCACGCCATCCGCGAACGCGCCGACTTTCGCGTCGAACGCATCCACGAGATCGAAGCCGAGGTCCGCCATGACGTCATTGCCTTCACCACCGCCGTAGCGGAAATCGTTGGCCCGCACGCCCGATGGTTCCACTACGGACTCACCTCCAACGATGTCGTTGACACCGCCCAGGCTCTGCTCATCCACCAGTCTTCGCAGGTAATCGCGCAAGACCTGCAACGCCTCGCCGAAGTCCTCGAGCGCCGTGCCTGGGAGTTCAAAGACACTCCCATGGTCGGACGCACTCACGGCGTCCACGCCGAGCCCATCACCTTCGGATTCAAAATCGCCAACTGGTATTCCGAGACGCAGCGCAACATCGCCCGCTTCATGGCCGCCGCCGAAGATATGCGAGTGGGGAAGTTCTCGGGCGCGGTGGGAATCTTCGCCCACCTCACGCCCGAACTCGAAGAAAAGATCTGTGCGCGCCTGGGATTAAAAGCCGCCGCGGTTTCGTCGCAGGTGATTCAGCGCGACCGCCACGCGCACTATCTCGGTACGCTCGCTGTCATCGCGTCCACTTTAGACAAGATCGCCACCGAAATCCGGCACCTGCAGCGCACCGAAGTCCGCGAGGCCGAGGAGTTCTTCAGCGAAAAGCAAAAAGGATCTTCCGCCATGCCGCACAAGCGCAATCCCGTCACCTGCGAGCAGATCAGCGGCCTCGCGCGCGTAGTCCGCGGCAACGCGCAAGCCGGACTCGAGAATGTCGCCCTCTGGCACGAGCGCGACATCTCGCACTCGTCCGCCGAGCGCGTCATCCTCCCCGACTCGACCACGCTCGTCGACTATCTCTTAAGCAAGACCGCCAACCTCATCGACACGCTGTTCGTCTATCCCGACCGTATGCGCGCCAATCTCGAAAGCACGCACGGCCTCATCTTCAGCGGACAGCTTCTGCTTGATCTGGTCGAACACGGCGTAAGCCGCGAAGATGCCTACCGCCTCGTCCAGTCTCATGCCATGCGCGCTTGGAAAGAAAACCTGGACTTCCATCAACTAGTCCTGGCTGACAAAGAGATCACCAGCAATGTCCCGCGCAAGCAGATCGAATACGCCTTCGACCTCCCACGCCAACTGAAAAATGTAGACAAGATTTTCGCCCGAGTCTTTGGCGAGAAGAAAAATGCCGGAAAGATCAAAAAGAAGAAATCGGCAAGCAAGTAAGCGCAGGGTTTCCTTCGTGAACCTTCGTGTCCTTAGTGGTGAATGTCTTCAGCCCGAAGCCGACCCCACCGCCGCGAGTCTCCACCAAGACACATGATCTCCTGCTCCGCGCCATATCCGCGCTGATGCGCTTCACTCGGCACCACGTACGCCTTCAACTCGTTCCAATTCCATCGACTGGGATAACTCGGCGTGCCGCACGAACAATGCAGAATCCACTCGTCCCAACATCCGGCGCTGATCGGTACGAGGTGCGAGCCATTCTCATACGGACTGAACCCGACCAGGTACCGTGTGCGGCACCGCGGACACTCAACGCAATGGCGGACACGGGATGCCACGGCTCACTCTGTCGTCAGCAGTAAGGGATTCGCGCAATAGTCTTCGGGCGAGTATCCCTCGTCCGACCTTAACTAAGTCACCGGCAAGCGATTGGACGTTCGCGGACTCTAATGCCGTACACTAGACGTTTGCGGACCTCGATTCCATGTCTAGAGCGCGGTCCGAAAACGTCCAAGCCTTGGGAGCAAGTCGGCTATCATAAGCAGGCGATGCCATATTTTCCGGCGCGCCGTTCCGTCAGAGTCAACGACTGAACAAGCGGGATCTAAGACGTTTATGAATCTGGACCTGCAAGTTTGTTCCCGGGCACGCTTGTCGCGCGATCCCCGCTTCGACGGCAAGTTTTTCATTGGAGTCGTCGGCAGCCGGGTCTACTGCCGTCCGATTTGCCCCGCCCCGACCGCGAAGGAAAAGAATTGCCGCTACTTCGCCACCGCCGCCGCCGCGGCCGAAGCCGGATTCCGTCCCTGTCTCCGTTGCCGCCCTGAGTGTTCGCCCGGAACTCCCGCGTGGCTGGGCACTTCGAATACAGTCTCTCGAGCCTTGCGTCTCATCGCCGAAAGCGGCCTCGAAGACGGTGGCGTCGAAGTTCTGGCCGAGCGCTTAGGAGTCGGCTCGCGCCACCTGCGCCGCCTCTTCCTGCGTCATCTAGGTGCCACTCCCATCGCTGTCGCGCAGACGCGCCGCCTGCACTTCGCCAAGAAGTTGATCGATGAGACCATCCTGCCCATGAGCCAGATCGCCCACGCCTCCGGATTTGGCAGCGTCCGTCGCTTCAACGCCGGCATTCGCAAGGTCTATCACCGCACGCCCACGCAGATCCGTCGCCTGGTGCGGCAGACCACGACTCAGCCTGGAAACCAATACCTCTTCCGCTTGCATTTCCGCCCGCCATATCATTGGCAGGGCATGCTCGACTTTCTGGCCGCGCGCGCTACTCCCGGAGTCGAAGTCGTGCAATCCGGCACATATCGCCGGGCGATTTCCCTGCATGGCCGCTCAGGCCATTTCGAAGTCTCCCTCGACGATTCGCGGGACGCGCTTCTGGTCCGCATCGAATTCGGCGATCCCCAGTCGCTCTTCTTCATCGTCGAACACATCCGTGCCATGTTCGATCTCAACGCGGATTGGGCGACCATCGTACCCAGTTTAAGAACCGATCCTGCTCTCGCGGCCAGAGTGGAACTCGATCCCGGCCTTCGCGTTCCCGGCTGCTGGGATGGCTTTGAACTCGCCACCCGCGCCATTCTCGGCCAGCAGATTACCGTCAAAGGCGCGACTGCCCTCGCGGGCCGCATTGTCAGTACGTTCGGAAAGACATACAAGGGGCCCGGTGGTCTCACGCATCTCTTTCCCCCCGCCGAGATTCTTGCCGAGGCGAAACTCACTACGGTCGGCGTCACCGGCGCCCGTGCTGAATCGATTCGCAGTCTGGCTCGCGCCGTTTCCTCCGGCAAGATCAGCTTCTCGGGAGTCGTTGACTCCGACGCATTTCTCGACCGCCTGTGCGAAATCCCCGGCATCGGCCAATGGACCGCACAATACGTTGCCATGCGCGCTCTCCGCGAGCCTGACGCATTCCCCTCCAGCGATCTCGGCCTTCTGCACGCCTTGGCTTTGGCCACTCCTCGGCAACTGGAACACCGCGTCCAGGCCTGCCGACCCTGGCGCGCCTACGCGGCCATGTATCTTTGGAGGATCCCCAGTCAGTCCGCCTCGCGCGCTGCCCGCTCCTCTTCCCGGCAGTCCCAGAAACACAACGTCGCAGGATCGGCTCCCCGCCAACCCGTCTCAATCGCTGTGTGAGAAGAACAATACGAATCAATCCAATAGCGGTCGCGCCGATCCTCCCAGCAGCGATGTATTCATGTTGAAGATCTTGTGATGTCCCTCCGGCCCGCCCCACGCAAACATGATCGAGACCATGGGGAAACCGCCTGCCCGCAGCGTCAACCCACCGGCAAAGCTGTGCCGCAGATGGTCGAATCCCAAATCTCCGCGCGTCAGCGCCACCCGTCCCTGGTCCGCCGTGAACTTAAACCCAAACGGGCCCCAGATCGAATGCTCGACCCCTTCCTGCAGCAACAAAAGATTCGGAGCCCGGTATCGATAGTCCTGATAACTCCCCAACGACATCGCGCCGTTAATATCCGACCCGCCCAGCGTCTGCTGGAAATAAAACGGCACCGCGCTGGTCGCCGAATTCATCGACTCCGAAATCATCAGCCGCACATTGATCGACCCGTTCAGATTCCGTGAGCGCGAAACCGCAGGACAGGTCGCTCCCGCCGGCGCGCACGAATCTGGACCAACTCCCTCTGTACTCTTCGCCCCCGACTGCGTGTAGCCATACAAATACAGAGTGTGATTCAAATCCACCGTCCATCGCTGAAACGAATTCTGCGAACTCGACGGCGCGAAGAACTCATGAATATTTCCCATATAATTCAGCTGCAAGTAATCCGCGATCACCGGCTTGATGCGCACTCCCTGCGCCAGTTGCACAAATCCCGGCTGCGAGCTCAGCCCTGGCGCCGTCGCGTTCGTGTAATTCGTGTAAATCGACGGCACGGATTGCCCGTTCTCTCCCCGTATATTTGCCCACCGCCCGTTTACTTCTCCGAACAGCGCCAGATTCAGCTTGCGAATGGCCGCCCACTCATATACCGGCTTGATCGCATTCACTCCCACGATCGTCTGCGTCATCCCAAACACCGACGCTCCCGCCAGCGACGAATCATTCCCCAGCCCAAAGTAAGTCAGCTTGTTGAGCGAAATCGTCTGCGCGTACAGATTAAAGACCGTGTAAGGATGCACCGCCAGGTTCGACTTCTTCGTTTTCGGCGCGGTGCTCCCTGATCCGCCGGCACTGGATTCATTCACAATGATCTTTACTTGCGGAGTGTGCACCAGAGTCATGTATCCGCCCGCGCGCCATGCTCCGCTGAAGGCGCCAACCGCATCCATGTCCCAACTCATCCGCCAGTTCTTCGTATTCCTCGCCGCCACGAATGCTCCGCCGAGTCCGAATCCGTTCTGTGGCGGCATGCTCCCCGCCGCAATGTGTAGCGGATGATCCGTGAACAACTCGATCGCGCATCCCGGCGCCGCCTTGAAGCCACCTTTGCAGGCATCGCTCATCCGCTCGCCCTCGCGGCGAAAATCCGCCTGCAGCCAGTTCTCCTGAGCCCGCGCGCACGGAATCATCGCGCCCATCGACGCAAGCCACAGCAGCGCCACTACACCCCAACCTGTGGCCCCGGACGCATTCGTCCGGGGTGGCCGAGCGCTATTTCTTGGGTCCACGGGAGCCTCCGTTCTTCTTCGACTTGCTTCGGCTCCGCATCCGCCGCTCACCCGCTTCGTCTGCCACGGCCGCAATCTCGATCACGCGCTTGCGCTTCGGCACAACTCTCGCCCGCGCAGTCGCCGCCTCGCCATGCGCTTCATGGATCGCCTCCGTCACGTGCCGGATATACCTCGCCGCTTCGCCCTCGGTCTTGATCGCATTGACGTAGATCTCGCTGTGGTAGCGTAATGGCAGCCGTTTCTCCGCCTCGCGCAAATATTCCATCTGCGCCTTCAGCAGCGCAGACACCGGCCGGTTCGGATTAAACGCAGTCTTCGGTTTCGGCACATGGATCATCGTCATCGCGGTTACTCCTTCTTGGGTGGCGCAGCGCTTTAAGCGCTGCGATAAAGCTTCCTGTCTCCAAAGGGCTTTAGCCCCTGCGGTCCTTCTACACATCAAAGTCCGGACAATCCGTCCGCATCACATTCAGCGAGAGCAGATTCCTCCCCGGATCCACCGCTCCCGAATTTGGCTCAATAAACACATCCGCGCTCTTCTCCCGCGGAGACCTGGGCGAATAATCCCCCAGAAAGAACTTCGTCACCGTTGCCGGAATCGACGCGTGGTCGAACACCCGATCCACCACCGTCCCCTTCGGAATCCACGGCGACACCAGAATGGCCGGCACGCGCACTCCCAACCTGTCAAACGCAAATGGACGCCCCGTTCCCGTGTCATTCGCCGACGCCGTGAACTGGTCCGGCGCGCACGCCGGAGGCACCACGTGGTCATAGATCCCTCCGTGCTCGTCGTACACAATCAGCAGCGCCGTGTTCGGCCACAGGGGCGAGTTCTTGATCGCGTTGTAAACCTGCCCCATGTAGATTTCGCCCGCCTGCACGTTGTGGTCGGGATGCTGATCGCTAGCCACTTCCTCGCCGCTGTCGGACTCGTGATCGTTGAAGTTCGGCTCGATGAACGAATAGTCCGGCAAGTTCCCCTTGGCGCAGTCATCCAGAAACTGCGGAAACGTTCCAAACAGTTCCGGCTGATGCTCCAGCAGGTTCGTGATCTCCATGGTCGAGCTGGTCGTGTCGTAGTAATACAGCTTCGACGTGTGCTTGGGCGTCGCCCCAATCAGCCGGTCGTAGACGCTCTTGAACGGCTCGTTGATGTAAATCAGATTCATGTCGACGCGCCCGAACGACGTCCCGTAATGCGCAAACGCGCGGTTGCAAATCGTCGGCCCCGGAATCGACGCGAACCACCGGTTGAATACCGCAAACTCCAGCGCCAGCGTCGTCAGCACCGGCAGATCTTTCTGCGCGAAGTAATACATGATCTTCTGCGAATGCCCCACGTCGCGCTGCTGGTTGAAGTAGCTCTTCACGAACCCCTGCATGTTGGCCACGCGGTTCGGATCGCCGCCAAAAATCTGCAAATCCACCGCCGGAAAGTGATGATCCGGATCCGGCTGCAACTGCGCCTGAAACTCCGCCAGCGCCTGCGCCTTCACCGGATTCCCATTCGTATCCGGATTGTTCAAGTCCGGCGTCACGCCATCGATCGCCGGATTCACCGCCTTCAGCGATCCCAGCATGTGGTCAAACGACCGGTTCTCCATCATCAACACAACAATGTGTTGCAGCTTATCGAGTCCAGGCGGCATAGAAACACTCCTGCGATGAATGATAGTGCAGTTCGCTGTGGAAACGTTTCATGGATCCAGCTGGGAAGATCGATGAGTGGCAACACAACGCTGATCGAAGAGCCGGCGAGCGCCGTTCTCTTTTCTTCAGAACTTATGAATTCAGAACAAACATGAGAGAGGCAAGACGACAGAAAGATAGGGCGTGCCCCATCGCTTGAGAATTACTTCTGGTGTGCCCGTGATCCGCTCCGACTGCGCTGGGGTCAGAAAGTCGCCGCGAATTCACCCTTCGTGATCCACCGGTACTTCGTCGGCTCCAGATGTCCCAACTGGTAGTTGCTTCGCTACCCCCCGGTACAAGATCTTAGCTCGGTTGAGAGCGTCCGCCACGCTGTGGCAGATGTTCTCCTCGCCCACATGTTCGTGAAATTCCGCCTCATGCATTCGCATCTCCGGCTGCTCTCGCACTCCACACAGAATGAGTTGCCTTCCCGATTCATGTACGCGGTCGGCAAAATTCTCCAGCGCCTGCAGACCAGTGGAATCGATGGCTGTCATATTGCGGAGTCTGAGAATAATGATTGACGGCAGATCGGGCAGACGATCGACGATCGCATCGAGTTTGTCCGTTGCGCCAAACAGAAAGGGACCATGGATCCGGAAAATGCTGACGTAAGCCGGAATCTCTTTGTGCTGCAAAATATGAACATGCCCATCCCGGATATATTCGGCCGTCACTTCCGATACGGTGGTGGTCTGCGTAACTTTCCGAATGAAGACCAGCACCGCCAGTATCATCCCCGCTTCCACAGCCACCGTGAGGTCGGCAAAAACAGTGAGCAGAAATGTTACCAGCCAAGCCGCAATCTCAAACCGCGACTGTTTAAGGAGTTCCGGAATCTCGTGCCACTCGCCCATGTTGTAGGAGACGACCAGCAATATGGCAGCTAAGACCGACAGAGGAATGAAGCGGGCCAGCGGTGCGGCGAAAAGAATGATCGCCAGAAGAGTGAGCGCGTGGATCATTCCTGCGACAGGCGTCTTGGCGCCAGAGCGGATGTTGGTCGCGGTTCGAGCGATTGCTCCGGTGGCCGGTAGTCCCCCGAAGAGCGGAGAGAGAATGTTGGCAACTCCTTGTCCGATCAGTTCGACGTTGGGGTTGTGTTTGTCGCCGCTCATACGATCGGAAACCACCGCTGACATCAGCGATTCAATGGCTCCCAGCATGGCGACCGTGATGGCTGGCGAGATGAGCGGACGCAGCAGGTCCACCCGAAAGTGCGGAATGATCAACTTTGGAAATCCGGAGGGGATCCCGCCAAAGCGAGTGCCAATCGTTTCGACCGGGAGTTTGAAGATAACCACCGCTGCCGTCCCGGCAAATAGAGCAACAATGTAACCAGGGATTCTCTTCACGAAGATCATGAAGACAACAATCAGGACGAGCGCACCCACGGCCAGAGTTGTCTCCAGCGGCGAGAATGAGGAGAAGTTGTGCGCGTAGGTCAGAATCCGGGCCGCGAATTCTCCGGGGACCTTGTCTATTTTCAGCCCAAAGAAATCCTTGATTTGGGTGCTGGCAATGATGACCGCAATACCGTTCGTGAAACCCACAACCACAGGACGCGGTATGAACTTGACTGCCGTCCCTAAACCGGTGACGCCCAGGATCAGAAGTATGACCCCAGCCATCAGGGTGCACATGAACAGCCCGTCAACCCCGTGTTTCGCGACAATGCCAAACACCACTACAACGAATGCGCCCGTTGGACCACCGATCTGAGTTGAAGATCCTCCGAGCGCGGAGATCGCAAAACCTGCGACGATGGCGCAGTACAGGCCCGTTTGCGGGGGCACTCCCGAAGCGATGGCGAAGGCCATCGCCAGGGGAAGCGCAACCAATCCAACGGTCACGCCAGCAAGCAGGTCCGACACGAACAGGCGCGGCGTGTAAGACCTGAGACACAGCACGGATTTCGGTAGCCAATTCTTCATCGTTATGATTTCAGAGCCGATCATTCGGGAGTCCCTCGAAAGCGGGCATGGAACCAGAATGCTCTGCATGAATCGAGGCAGCTTCCAGCTGCGCAGTGTAGTACCATGCGGGCGAAGGCGATTCGAGATTTGGCTGAGTCATGAGCTCGACCGGCCAACTCTCGGTGGTTTCTACCACTGGGGTTTCTGCACACAACTCTTTCCAAAGCGCAGCAGGGCGAAAACGGCTTGCCGACATCTTCGGATTCGCGCCACAAGAGCGTTTCCATCATCTTCGGAAGTGTGCATTTCTTGCGCTGCAGACACATCACCTGGGTTCTCCGCCATTGCCGCATGTTGGCGGAGAGGAATTGGGATTCATGCCTTGGGAACGACTCATGAATTGTCTCCAAATACGTCCTAGCCTCTGCTGGCAGAGGGGACTGCCAACTGGGACAGAAGGTCCTTTACGTCGATCAGGCGGTTGTTAAAAATCTTCTTGGCGACATCCAACAACTTGAAGACCTCAGGATCCGGAACCGAATACAGGACGCTCTGTCCGTCTTTCCTGCCCACAACAATGCTGCGCGTCCTCAGGACGGCCAATTGCTGCGATAGCGTGCTCTGTTCCACGTCCAAGCGCTCACAAAGATCATTCACGCCGACTTCGCCGCGGCGCAACTCGTCCAAGATCCTGATTCGTAAAGGGTGAGAAAGTGCTTTGAAGAACTCTGCTTTGAATTGACTAAGCTCGGGCATTAAATTGCAATATTTGCATATTACAATTTATGGTGTCAAGCTGAATCTCCTCGCCCATTCCCGCCATCTCTCTGAAAAATCGGGACCTCCCAGGGTCGCGCCGGGAAGTTCCTGGTCGTGTTTCCTGAAGTCCCTCTGAATTTTGCCGATGTCCCAAATAGTCAGGGATCTTCCCCACGACCACGCATGTCTGTATTCCATGATTCCGAGATCTGCCGCAGCATCCTCGAGAGCCTGCCCACCGGCCTCTGCGTCGTCGACGTGCAAAAGAAAATTGCCCTCTGGAGCGACGGCGCCGAGCGCATCACTGGCCACTTGCGCCACGACATCGTCGGCCACTCCTGCATCTCAGAAACCCTGCTGCACTGCGACCAGCCCGGTTGTGAATTCTGCAAAGAAGATTGCCCCGTCGCCCGCGCCATCAAGACCTCGCATCCCGCCGAGGCCATCGGATTCCTGCACCACAAAACCGGATACGAAATTCCCGTCCGCATTCGCGCCGTGCCCGTGCGCAACCAGCATGGCTCCATCATCGGCGCGGTCGAAGCCTTTGAGGAACTGCAGCAAACCGGAACCCCCATTCATCGCGATGACCGCCTCAAACTTCCCGGCTGCATCGACGAAGTCACCAACGTCGCCAGCCATTCCCTGATGTTGTCTCACTTGCGCCGCAGTCTGGCGACCTTCGTCGAAGTCCAGGTTCCTTTCTCGGTGCTCTGCCTGCGGCTCGAAGGCTTGCCCCGCTTCCGCTCCAGTCTCGGGCCCGAAGCAGCTTCCTCCTTATTACGCGTCGTCGCCCGTTCCCTCGAGAGCACTCTCTGGACCACCGACCTCATCGGACGCTGGAATGACGACCAGTTCCTCGTCATCCTCACTGGCTGTCGCGAGGAAGCGCTGCCCGCCGTCCGCGAACGCGTCCGCCGCATGCTCTCCGGCGACGGCATCGAGTGGTGGGGTGAACGCCGCTCCCTCCCAGTGGCGGTCGGTGAAGCCTCCGCCCAGCCCGGCGACACGTTCGAGGCTCTGATGCAGCGGGTTCAGAAATCACTGGAGGCAGCTTCCGCCTGGCGAACCAACTCTGCCCCCGCCTCTAACGGTTCGTCTTCCGACGGATCTCCTTCGAAAGGATCATCCGGGAGCTAGCAATGTTTGCGATTATCGGCATCGTCGTCGTATTCGGTTGCATTGTGGCAGGCTACCTCATGGAGCACGGCAACCTGCGTGTCCTCATTCAACCGGCTGAATTGATCATCATCGGCGGCGCCGCCCTGGGGACGCTTCTAGTCGCCAATCCACTTCACATCATCAAGAAGATCGTAGGCGGAATCGGCGGCGTGTTTGGCAGTTCGAAGTTCGGCAAGCAGACCTACATCGACACGCTGAAAATGATGTACGACCTGCTCAACAAGGCACGCAAAGACGGCCTCATGGCCCTCGAGGCTGACGTGGAAGAGCCTGAAAAAAGTCAGGTCTTCGCCAAGAACCCAGCCTTTCTCAAAAACCATCACGTTCGCGATTTCGTCTGTGACTCGCTCCGCATGGCCGTCACGGGCATCGACGCCTTCGATCTCGATCAGATGCTGGACCTCGACCTCGAAGTTCACCACCAGGATTCCGTCGCGCCCACCGCCGCCCTCAGCACTGTGGCCGATTCCTTGCCCGGCCTCGGCATCGTCGCCGCCGTGCTTGGCGTCGTCATCTGTATGGGCGCTCTCGGTGGTCCGCCCGAAGAAATCGGAAACAAGGTCGCCGCCGCTCTGGTCGGTACCTTTCTCGGCATTCTGCTCTGTTACGGATTAGTCGGCCCCATCGCCGCCAACATGACCAAGGCCGCCGAAGAAGAGCACTCCTTCCTCTACGTCATGCGCGTTCTCATGGTCTCTTTTCTGAAGGGCACTGCCCCCATCATGGCCGTGGAAGTGGCGCGCCGCGCCGTCCCAGGACACGTCCGCCCATCATTCAAGGAACTCGAACAGGCCTGTCGTAACCGAGCGCCGGAGACAACACCCGCGCCTGAAGCGGAGGCCGCTGCCGGAGCCGCCTCCTCCTAGGCTTCCACGAACATCATGGACAAGACTCGCCCCATCATCATCCTCAAGAAAAAAGGCGGCCACGGCGGCCACCACGGCGGCGCATGGAAGGTCGCCTACGCCGATTTCGTCACCGCCATGATGGCCCTCTTTATCGTCCTCTGGCTCCTCAACTCCAGCAAGCAGGTTCAGGAAGCCGTTGGCGGATATTTCAAAGACCCCACCGGCAACTCCAAGAAAGTCGGCACCAACATGGCCGGATCGGGTGAGAACTTCACCCTCACTCGCGACAACATGCCGCGCCTCAAAGAACAATTGCAGCAGGCCATGAAGCAGATGACGGATTTCGAAAAGCTCAAGAGCCACGTCGAGATGACTGTGACTGCCGAAGGCCTCCGCATCGAACTCTCCGAATCCGCCAGCGGAACTTTCTTCGACAGCGGCAGCGCCAAGTTGAAGGGCGACGGCAGCGACATGCTCATCACCCTCGCCCAGGAATTGGGCCAACTCCCGAACCGGCTTTCCATCGAAGGTCACACCGATTCCCAGCCCTATACATCCGCCGCCTACAGCAACTGGGAACTCTCCACTGACCGCGCCAACACCGCCCGCCGCGTCATGCAGGCCAACGGAGTCCGCTCCGACCAGGTCACCCAGGTTCGCGGCTTTGCCGACCAGCGCCTCCGAAAAGCCGACGCTCCCCTCGACCCTTCCAACCGCCGAATCTCGCTCATCGTGCAATACATCGTAAAAGACACTGATGACGACGATGCCAAACCCTCCCCCGGCGAGCAGAAAACCGAAGGCAGCCAATCTCCATCCCACCAGGAAAAGCCCGCCGCCAAGGAATAACTTCGTCCGTCAGGAATCCCAATCCACCCTTGGTTTGACCCACGCAAACGCGCTGTGCCACATTGCTCAGGGGTTTCTTCATGCTCCGCCGCCGCGCCTTTGCGATTTATCGTGTCGCGCGGCCTGCCTGCGTCCTGCCGCACCTTGAAATAACTTTACAATTCCACGCCCCGTTCGACGCGATTCCCGACTGTATAATCCCCGATTGATTCCCACTCAGGAGCGCTCCATCATGAAGAGGTCTACGCGACTCGTCTGTTCACTCGTCGTCATTTTGCTATTCGTTCCCGGCCTCTGGTCCCAGGAGAAAATCGATCTCGAAGCCATCTCCCGCATTCGCTACGAAGGCTTCCACAATTCCAAAGTGATGGAATACGCCACCGGCCTCATGGACTCCATCGGCGAACGCCTTACCGGATCCCCCAACATGAAGCGCGCCAACGAGTGGACGCGCGACCAACTCACCGCCGCGGGCCTGACCAACGCTCACCTCGAGTCCTGGGGTCCCTTCGGCCGCGGATGGGCCAATCAATACGTCAACGCGCGCATGACCACACCCGACCTCGTTCCCCTCATCGTCTACGCCAAAGCGTGGACCCCCGGCACCAACGGCGTCGTCACCGGCAAATGCATTCGCGTCATCATCGAAAAGAAAGAGGACTTCGACAAGTACAAGGGCAAGCTCGCCGGAATGATCGTCATCACCGGACCCGACGCCGAAGTGAAGCCCATCACCGAACTTCCCTACAAGCGTCTCTCGCGACGACGACCTCGCCAAGACCTCCGAATACGAAATCCCGGGCGAGCGCCCGCCGTTCCGCATGGCCGAGTTCGCGCGCCGCCGCCAGTTCCAGAAAGATCTCAACCAGTTCTTCGCCGACGAAAAAGTTCTCGCCGTCATCGACCACAGCCGCGGCACCGCCGGCGGTGGCACCGTCTTCGTTCAGTCCGGCGGATCCTACAAGCCCGGCGAAACCACCACGGTTCCGCAGCTCACCATGGCCTCCGAGCACTGGACCCGCATCGCCCGCCTCCTCCAGCAGAAGAAAGACGTCACCCTCGAACTCAACGTTACCAACACTTTCTACGACGATGACCTCATGCAGTACGACACCATCGCCGAAATCCCCGGCACCGACAAGAAGGATGAAATCGTCATGCTCGGCGCCCACCTCGACTCCTGGCATGCGGGCACCGGCGCCACCGACAACGGCGCCGGCACCATCGTCATGATGGAAGCCGTGCGCATCCTGAAAGCCATCGGCATCACTCCCCGCCGCACCATCCGCATCGGCCTCTGGAGCGGCGAAGAAGAAGGCCTCCTCGGCTCGCAGGGCTACGTCGAACAGCACTTCGGTCTCGCGCCCGCGCATGGATGATCCCAACATGAAAGACATGCCCACTCTCCTGCGCCGCGACGCCGGCCCAGTGACCGTGAAGCCCGAGCAAGCCAAGGTCTCCGCCTACTTCAACGTCGACAACGGTACCGGAAAAATCCGCGGCGTCTACCTCCAGGAAAATGCCGCCGTCGCCCCCATCTTCGAATCCTGGATGCGTCCCTTCAAAGACCTCGGCATGACCACGCTCACTATGCGCAACACCGGCGGCACCGACCATCTCTCCTTCGACGCCGTCGGTATCCCTGGCTTCCAATTTATTCAAGACCCCATCGAATACGAAACCCGCACTCACCACTCCAACATGGACGTCTACGACCGCCTCCAACCCGAAGATCTCAGGCAGATCTCCGTCATCGTCGCCGGCTTCGTCTACGACGCCGCCATGCGCGACCAAATGCTCCCCCGCAAACCTATCGAAAAGCCGATCACGCGGGAGCCAGAAAAGAAAGAAGACTAGAAAAGAAGAAGAAAGATGAAGAGAGTAGAAAAATGAAGAAGTAAGAAGAAGGTAGAAAGGAAATGTAGTGGAAAGAAGAAGAGAAGTATGTGGCGCGGGCGCCCCCGCCCGCGCTCCCGTCACCGCAACGAACGACTAGCGGAAGCCCTCGTCGAACCCAACGAACTTCATATTCAAGGACGGACGAATGTTTTCTCCTCAGCCCATCGGACACATAAAAAGTCCATACGACAACACCAAGCAAATCCCCAAAGGTCCAGGCGCCAAACACGACGCCGAAGGTGTCCTCGAAATCCTGCCGCAATTCGCCCTCGGCCTCACCGACATCGAAGGCTTCTCTCACCTCTTCGTTCTCTGGGTCTTCGATCGCTCCGAAGATTACGAACTACTCGGCACTCCTCCTGTCGACGACCGTCCGCACGGCGTCTTCGCCACCCGCTCCCCCCGCCGCCCAAATCCCATTGGACTCACCGTCGTCGAACTCCTCCGCCGTGAAGGCAATTCCCTGCACGTTCGCGGCCTCGATATGCTCGACGGCACACCTATCCTCGATCTCAAGCCCTACCTCTCCAGCATCCCGGCTGAGCAGTTACGCCGCGGTTGGCTGGCCGAAGCCGAGGCTCGCCGCGCCCGCCCCTCCCCCGCATAAATATGCAATTTCCTTCATCTTGCGGCCTCTACAAGAGTGCGGTAGCTTTCCAAGGCAAGGTGCGCCCCACCCCCGTTTGCGCACTGGAATAGCACCGTTCCCAACCCAGGAGGATCGTCATGGAGTTACACCGCACTGCGGGATTCGTCGTCTCGCGTCAGAAGCCTCTGCGCACTTCGTTCCAATCGATCTGCAGAACCACCATGCTCGCCGCCGCGGCCCTGCTCTGCGCGGCAGCTCTCGCGCAGGCCCAGACGGTCACCACCATCTACAACTTCGCCGACAACGGGATCAGCGGAGCCAATCCCTGGTACGTCACTCTAGTCCAGGGCACCAATGGCAATCTCTACGGCACCACCTACAACGGCGGCGCCAATCTTCAGGGCACCGTGTTCAACGTAACCACCTCCGGGCAGCTCAAGATCATCCACAACTTCGGAACCACCACCGCCGACGGAGCGTTTCCTACCGGCGGCCTTACTCTCGGCACCGACGGCAACTTCTATGGCACCACCATGCAGGGCGGAAACCAAAGCATGGGCGTTATCTTCAAGATTACGCCCACGGGCACTCTGACGATTCTGCACAACTTCAATACCTTCAAGGACGGAGCGTTCCCCTGGGGACCTCCCATCCTCGCCTCCGACGGCAATTTCTATGGCACCACCAGCGGCGGCGGAGCCAACTCGCGCGGCATCGTCTACAAGATCACCAGTGCGGGCGTCTTCAATGAGATCTACAAGTTTGACGTGACCCTTCTCCACGGCTATTCTCCGATCGCTCCTCCAACTCAGGGCACCGATGGATTCCTCTACATCCCAGTCTCTCAGGGCGGCACGTCCTTCTGCGGAACCATCCTCAAGCTGTCCACCTCCGGAGTGGTCAACAACACCTACAGTTTCCCCTGCGGCCCCGGCGGATCCTTTCCCATCGGCCCGCTGGTCCAAGCTTCCAACGGAAACTTCTATAGCACTACGCAAAACGGCGGCACCAACAACGAGGGCACTATTTATCAAGTCACGCCGGACCTCGCCGTGACCGTGCTCCACAGCTTCGGAGCGATCTTCGGAGACGGCACTTTCCCCGCTGCTGGCCTCCTTCTCGCCACCGACGGCAACTACTACAGTGCAACCTCCGACGGCGGCTCCAGTGGCGACGGCACCCTGTTCAACACTTCGACCAGCGGGACCTACTCCAGCCTCTACAGTTTCAACAACACCGTCAACCTGACGCAGATGTCCCCATTGTCTCCGCCAATCCAGGCCACCAATGGCCTCCTCTACGGTATGACGGAGTTCGGTGGACCCACCAACAACGGCACCATCTACAGCCTCGACATGGGCCTGGCGCCTTTCGTGAACACAGCCCTATTCACCGGCAAGCAAGGCAGCACCGTGACTATTCTCGGTACACACTTGAAGGGCACAACTGCGGTCACTTTCGATGGCATAGCGGCGAGCTTCAAGGTGCTTTCCGACACTCACCTGATCGCAACCGTTCCCCCGGGAGCAACCAGTGGTCCGATCAAGGTGACGACCCCTGGCGCTGTTCTCCAGAGCAGAAAGGATTTCGTCGTCAAGCACTAGTTGGACCAGCCGTGGAGCAGAAAGGCGTTTGGATTTCCGGCTGGAAATCAACCCTTCGTATGGGGCCGAAGGCGCGGTGATATTTGGGGTCAACGAGTGATATAGGGATTCTCCAACAGCTAGAACCAACTCCCCTGATGTTCGACTAAATCTCCACCGGCTCACCAAATTCAAGTTTGCACGCGAGCCGTTGTCTCGGCTGCAATTCCGATGGAGGGAAGCATACAAAAAGGGATTCTCCTTTCTCTCATTCGCCCTGTATGGTTCGGACTTTGCCTGCCGCCTTGGCTCAGACTCACACCGGAGCTGTCTTTTCTTGCGACTTCGAAACCATGAGCATCAGCGTCCAGCACTCGTATTACTGGCGTCGAGGTGGAGACCTGAGCACCAAAACGGAAGCATCCGCATAACTGCTGCCGATGCGTCCAAGCCTGAAACACTCCTTGCAGCAGGGGAGATCTCAAAGCCTTTACAACACGCCGGCGCCAACATGCGTGGAATTGTACTGCGCTCCCGGGAACCCGATAACTGTTGCTGACAGGGATTTGTCAACGGTCGAGCCAGATCTAGCTTCCGTAGCAGTTGACTTCTCTTTGTAACGAGTCTGGATTCATGCGGTTAGCGATTGAGCTACGGTTTACCTGCCGTGCATTGCCAACGGCGAGAGGGCAGTACTAGAAAGTGGGGACTGCAATGCGTCTCGTCTCACAATTGAGGCGCTTTGAGGAGTATCCCCATGCCTTCCCGCACTTGCGCTCTGTCTCTCGCCGCCCTGCTGGCACTCTTGTTCCTTCCAGGCTGCGGCAACACTCTAAACCCCTTCTGCGGTAGTGCCAGGCCCGCGCCGCTTATCGGTTCACTCTCGCCAAGCACAATGACTTTCGCTGACCTGCAGCAGGGCGACACGCTGACCGTGAACGGTAGCCACTTTGTTTCCTCAACCCAGGTCGTCATTAACACTACGCCTCTGAGCGCCACAGTCGTCAGCGATCAGGAGTTGAAAGTAAAGCTTTCGAGCGACGTGATCTCCGGTCCGGGAACAGTGAAGGTGAGCGTGGTTACTCCCAGTGGAAACTCCGGCGACGTGGGCTGCACCAGCGGAGGGACCAGCAGCGTGCTCGTATTGACCGTCAACTAAGCTCTGGCCTGAAAAGAGGATCACTCTGGCAGAAACCGGTGTGCCCCGCAAGCTGGTATGGGTTGAACAAGCGCGCTTTCGCGGTTTTGCATGCTCGGAATGCTCCTGGCTGTTTGATTCTTCTACTGCGCCCAAGGCTAAGTCTTTCGATGAAATGATGCGGAACTTCGAGGTGCAGCGCGACCAGGAGTTTACATCTCATGTTTGCGCCGATCACCCGAGAACCAGGGGCGGAAAACGCCCCATTTAGTTCAAACTTGATGCGCCCGAGGTGATGTATGAGGTCCACATTGGTGCATGCGGCCCTGGCAGTTACCGTGCTAGGTCTAGTCGTTCTCTCTCTGAGTCTGCGCGCCAGCGCGCGGGATGTCGTCCTGCCCGCTGGTACTCTTTTGCAATGCACCCTCAATGAACCCAACTTTTCCTCGGCCACGGCAGACGTCGGGGACCCCGTGCTCTGCCACTTGCGTGGCCTGACCGAGTTCGGTCAGCAGGCTTTTCCCCGCGGAAGCTATCTCGTCGGCCATCTCGAATCGGCCAAGGATCCCGGCCACCTCTGGGGCAAGGGCAGTCTGAAGCTGCAGTTCGATCGCATCGGCCTGCCCAGCGGCGACTTGCCTTTGGAAGCCAAGGTCATCGCAACCCGCGGCTACAAAGTCGATAAAGCGGGCAAGATCGACGGCAAAGGACACGCCAAGCGCGACATCGTCGAATGGATGCTGCCGCCGTTGTGGCCGTGGAAGGTGATCATGCTGCCGGCGCGCGGTCCGCGTCCCCAACTGAAGGGCGAAACCGTCCTCAGTCTGCGCCTGATGGATGATATTCAGATCCCGCAACTGGCGCAGACCTTCGGCCCGAACTGGCACTTCTTTGGCCGCCTGCAGAATGAGTCCTTCCGTGACGCGCAGGCAAGTAGCGCTCGGCCTCAACTTGCCATGCGCGAAGTTAGGCCCGCCAGGAATAGCGATCAGACGTCTCAGCCCGTTCCGCAGGCCTCCTACGCCACCTACATCTCGCGCAATGTCACACCGTCGAGTCCAGCGAGCATAGCGAACCTGCCCGGCATGTCCGTCTTCGTCCTGAACACCGGCACCATGCTGTCCGTCAGCGGTTACGGCTACCAGAACAGCCGCATCACGTACTCCCTCATCGGCGGAGGAAGTGGAGTCATCAGTACCGACGAAGTCGACTGGACCGCGACCACTCGCATCAACGCACAGCGCGGCGTGCGCGTCACCCTGCGCAGCGGACGAACCATCCCGGAGGCCACGGAATTCTAACCGTTCGAGCTTGTTTCCGCGTACGCCCGAGCGATCGGCGACACCATGCAAACCGCCGCCATGGCTCCGGCGAGACCGGCCATGCGACAACACGATCTGCAGTTGTCGGGAGGGCTGCCTTGCAGCCTGCGGTGATGACGGCAATGGAACTCAGTAAATGAGGAGGAGTTTACAGCGGTGGCAGCCGTTCCTCTTAGTGTAGGGTCACAATCGCAGGATGAATTTCCCACAACGTCGCCACAGGCCCTCGATCGTGCTCGAAATCCTCGAATGCCATCCCCACGACATCGATGGGCAACGCCTGTGGAAGTTCCCCTCCATGCTGCGAGTCCAGTTGAAATCCATGCTGTTTCAGTTGCGCTTGCAGATTTTGGCGGGCACCACAATATTCGCTATCCACCGGCGTTTCCACGATCATCCGCAACGAACTCTTGTCTGCAGTTTGCGAAATCTCCATAGAAACGTCACAGTCCACCGCGTTCACGCTTGCTTTTTGTAAAAATGCGTTCGCAAGATGGAAAACCTCAAGTTCGCGCCCAGTTCGTGGCGCGTCGGGAGGTATAAAGAGATCTTGCGGCCAGGTAAGAATGATCTCGACCGAAACTTCTTGTGCAACGATATCAGGGATTGGGACGTGCTTCGCGGCATGGCGATAATCGGCGATGTCCGGTTCGAGGGGCACACACTTGCAGAGGTCTTCGGGCGTCGGCTGCAAGAAACCGAAATCTTGCCCGCTGCAACTCCATGTAGCCAGAGTTACAAGGATCGTCATCGAGGCCAAATAGATCCGTTCAAGCTTTTTCAGTTTGCCGCTCATCGGTGACTCTTTAGATGCCATTTGCAGCTACACGGCTGTCCATATCCGCACACTCCTCAGCATGCGCCGCAGGCATAAGCGCTTCGAGGATTGGTCAAGCACTCGACCGAGCCCAATATTCCCGTCACCGCTCACACTGTGCCGGGTCCTTATTGGATGGCGAGCATTCCGAAGCTAAGTCTATCAACTCTCGAAATGCCAAGTCAGGAGGCGAAATGATGCAACGGTGTCCAATAGCGGGCCACCGATTCAACTGTTGCGTCCAAGCCATGGCACTCAGCATCGCCTTAGCCGGTTCGCTTGCGGTCCCTGCACGTTTCAAGCCAACACCGCAAGTCCACAAAAGAGCTTGGAGACCCCCAGAAAAGGAAGATGGCCACAAAGAGGATTGCTGTACCCCGAGACGTATGCGCGAAATGTTGCGCTTCCCTGGTCTAGGACTTGATTGGAGTGGGCGCTGGAGCGGGCGTAGCTAAGCCGGCACTCTTACTTCCGGCCAATAGCGGAAGTTGCGCAGCGTGGCTTTGCCCGCTCCGCTCGCATATACCGCCGGCCTCACATCGAGGAAGCCGCCCAGCACGTTGTGCTGCATCCCTGAGATTTCCGCGGATTCCTGCGTGCGCTGCCATGCTTTGCCGGGCAGGCGGAAGTAGAAATCCACCTCCTGCCGGTCGTTGACGACACGCAATGTGGCGCGGGTCGCGCCCTTCACCTGGCGGGTGGGGACATACCCATTGGCCAGTCGCACGCCCACACCTTCCGGGCCCAGCAGAATTCCGGTGGCATGCAGCGGATCGTAGAACAGCATCATCCCGCACTCGCAGCCCGGCTCGATCTCGACGTCGATCTCTACGGTGTACGAATGCCCGCCGACCGCGGTAGTGAGCGCCGGCGAATCGGCCAGACCCTTCCCGCGTGCCGCCAGCGTGAGCGCGCTACTCCCCAGAGTGAATCGCATCGCGTCGTACTCATGCCAGAAGCCCCACTGCAGCCCGAGTTCCGGGTTAGTGAAGTCGTCGGAAGGATCAAGCAACGGTTGTTGGCTGCTCCCGGCGACAGGCAAGGGAATAGCCGCATCGGCCGTCATGCCATCGGGTATGCGGAACCACCCGTCGGCGGTCCACTCCACGGGAAGCAATAGTAGTTGGCGGCCCAGCGTGCGATAGCCGTTTTCATACGAGTGAACCGTTATGTACCATTTGCCGCCCGCTGTATCGATCAGTCGCCCATGGCCCACGCTCATCCAGCGGTCGTCGCGCGAGCGCGTACGCACCACCGGGTTGTACGGCGACAATTCCCACGGACCGTCGGCGTGGCGGCTGCGAGCGCTGATCACAGAATGACTCGTCGCGGGTCCTGCCGTGCCTCCCTCGGCTACGTTCAAGTAGTAGTAGCCGTTGTGCTCGAGAAGTTTCGGAGCTTCCAGGCAAGTGCACTCCATGCGCGTGGTGACGGGCATGGGCCATGGTTCGAACACGACGCGAGGAGCAGTCTTTACGGCGAGACCGTCGGCCGTTAGCTCGGCCATCTGTCCGCCAGCCATGTAGAGAAAGCGCCGGCCATTCTCCGCAATGTGTGCGGGATCAATGGCGTTGATGCCAAGATCGACGGGATCGCTCCACGGCCCAGTGGGATGATCGGCGTGCACCACGCGCAGCCGGTTGTCAGCCGGAAAATAAATGTAATAGCGGTTCTGATACTCGCAGAGATACGGAGCCCAGACGCTGCCATGGTAGCTGTGCAATGCGGCCGCCACAGGGCGCCAGTTGATCAGGTCGCGCGAGTGCCAGATCAGCAGTCCGGGCGCGTAGTCAAAGCTGGAGTGAGTGAGATAGAAATCGTCGCCGACACGGATGGGGCTCGCGTCAGGATGGTCCCCGCCCAGAATCGGATTCCGGTAAGTGCCCGGGCCCGCCTGCGCCAGAACCAGGCGAGTCTGAGGAGCAACCGCCAAAGCGGCGGAGACGGCAGCGGTATTCCGAAGAAAGCGGCGGCGTGTTGTCATCGCGGCGCAAGTCTATCTGCGCGACCGTGCGGAAGTAAAGGACTCAGTCCCGGCTAGGCCGAAGAGGATGTGACGTGGAAGAGTGGCCTTTCAGAAGGGCCGCGTTAGGGGCATCCACGAGGAACCGAATCCCGCAGGGACGACAGCCGCGCGATTTCAAAACAACATCGACCGCGTCGCTACCCCTTACGCTTCCCGCCGTTTGAAACGCTTTGGCGCACGTCCGCACTATGTGACTGTGTTGGTTATTGTTGGAACGCCTAGGCCCACCCCCGCCGACTCAATCCATACCAATCACAAACAAATCCAATCGACGGAGTAGATCTCATGCGAAGTGCAATGAAAGCCGTGGTAGCAGTGTCAGTCGCGTTCTCGACGTTGGGAGCGCTAGGTCAGGAAGCCGGGGGAACCAAGAGGACCTCACAGGCGGCGACCAGCGAGGCCACGCCTCAATCCGGATACGTGTTCGTTCCGGAAAGCAGCAAAGAGCAGCCGGGCCGCGTTCATACCACCTACGTTCTGCGCAGTCTCGACGGCAAGAAGCCGGCCGGATTGACGGCTCCAATGTCTCTCAGCACGAACGCGCCAACGGGCACGATCGAAGAAGCGGAAACGCCGCAGTCGCTGGGCTGCCTCTACGTGAACAGTCCCAGCAGTGGGGGATGCATTCCCAACTACAATTCCGGTTCGGGCGGGCCGACCGCCGCGGGAGCTGGCGCGATCGCTCTGGTCGACGCTTATGACAATCCGGACGCCGCCACCGATCTGCAGGCCTTTGACAGCTACTGGGGACTGCCTGCCGCCACCTTCGTGAAGGTCTACGCCAACGGCAACGGCGATTGCACGACGCCGCCCGCCGATCCGGGCTGGTCGCTCGAGTCCTCCATGGACATCGAATACGCGCACGTATTCGCCCCCAGTGCCGCCATCATCCTGGTCGAGGCCTGCTCCAGTTCCTGGACGGATCTCCTCTACGCAGAACAAGTGGCATTCAACTACATCGTGACCAACTACAAGACGACTGGCGGACAGGTTTCGAACAGCTGGCAGGGCGGCGAGTTTTCCGGACAGATTGCGGATGACTCCTTCTTCGCCGACTTCAACTACAACTGGTCGACGAATTACTCCACTCCCATCCTGGCATTCGCTTCGTCCGGCGACGGCGGGTACGGCGTGGGATATCCCAGCACCAGCCCGTGGGTGATTTCTGCGGGCGGTACATCCATTCTGCGGAACTCGTCCACGCTGAAGTACTCGTCCGAGTCCTGCTGGGGAGGTTCCGGCGGCGGACCGAGCACGGTCGAGACCTACACCACAACCTGGTCCGGAGGAAATGTTGGCCCGTGGGCTGACTTCCAGTATCCCATCTTTGGCCAGAGCAGCACCCGCAATACGCCCGACTTCTCGTTTGACGCCGATCCGGCGTCGGGCGCGTGGGTCTACAGCGCGTACGGCATGAGTGGCTGGGGCGTGGTGGGTGGTACGAGTCTCGCCTCGCCCTCGCTGGCGGGCATCGTGAACCGTGCAGGCAACAAGCTGGGATCGGTTTTCCTCACCAGTGCCACCGGCGGCAGTGACTGGTTCAGCACCTGGGAAAACAATCTGCTGTACGCGCAGCTGGCAACCGCCAAAGCTTACAAGTCCAATTTCTATGACGTGAAGACCGGCTCCAACGGAGTTTCGGCGACCACGTCGTGGGACTACTGCACAGGCGTTGGCAGCCCGCGCGGACTGAATGGCAAGTAAGTCTGGCAAGTAAGCCTGGCAAGTAAGTCTGGGCAAGTAAGTTTCTCCTCCGCAGCGTATCGGCGGGGCTCACGGGGAGGCCGTCTCGGGCGGCCTCCTCATTCTTCCGACAACCGGTTTCTGCAGTCTGACAAGAATCGAAGCATTTCGTGAACAGGAGAATCATGCGAACAAAAAGTCTTGTGATAGCACTTCTACTAGGATGGCTTACGGAATTTGGTGGTGTTCTCCAAGCCCAGGAAAGTTGGAACTTCCCCAACTTCTCCGCGACTCAGGTTTTTTCGTCTCGAAGGGCGGACATGACCATGAAGGTCTACCGCTCCGGCTCGAGTGTGAGAGTCGAACGCAGTGGAGCCATCTCCACTCTGTACGTGCCGGCCAGCAGCAAGGTCTACAACCTGACCGTCTATCCCGACAATAGCCACCAGTGCGTGGCCATGAAACCCGAGCAGGCAAAGATGTTGCCCAGCCCATTGGAACTCATCCTGGGCCGCATCGTGAAGCGGACGCCCGCTGGCTCCGAAGTTGTCGACGGCCACTCCAGCAAAATCGAGGACGTCACAGTGGTTGAGCCCGATGGCAAGACCGTCGAGTCCAGAGTCTGGGAAGCCGAGGATCTGAAAGGAATTCCCGTAAAGATCGAGTCGCATATCGATGGAGTCACGCTGCGCGCGACGTATCGCGACATCGTGATCGGCGCCCCTGACGAGGTGCTATTCCGTGTCCCCGACCGCTGCATCCCCTTCGAAAAAATGGGCCAGGTCGCCGAATCGCGCGTCCTGAATTAGTTCGTCTGTGCAAAGAACGGACCGTCGTCCAGCAGAGCCCGTGTGGGACGGACACTCCTGTCCGTCCAGGTTCTGACATTGAGCTTGAACTATGTGGCACGGGACCCGCTCCTCGCAGTATCGATACCAGTTTGATTGGAAGACCTCGCATTTTTTTTGTGCCCCTCGGCTAAAATCTTTCCTTTCTGTAACTTGTGGGTTTGATAAGGGTCGAGGTATGGCCAAAATCTTGAGCCATAAGGACTTGCGGGTAAAATATTGCGGAATAAGGAGTTACGTCTCGGATTTTCGGTTCCTCGACTCATCTTGTTCCTGTTGTTATTCGATTCTTGGGCTGGTTGATCAAAAGCGAGGAACTCACCTTCCCCGCTCCAAGCCCCACTATTCCAGTTCTGAAATCCTCAGTAAAGGTCATCCGTCACATACTCCGCCTGAGGAAAACTTCCGGATTCTGTGGAAATATCCCGACCGCACGAAGCGGCAAGCACTTGACGTGGAAGCAGCGGCGGGCAAGTAGTGACGTGGAAGAGCGGCCCTTAGAGGGCCGCGATAGAGTCCTCCACCAGAGACCCGGGCTTTAGCCCCTGTGGCACCGGGTCGAGCCGCATCACTCCCGCCGCCGACGAATACGGATACACCTCCGCCCTCGCTGCCAACCTCGCGCGCACAGGATTCATCCGGATGTACCCATGATGATGCTCGTAATCCTCCCAATCCCGCACCCGATGATTCGTGAAGCTCGCCTGCCACACTGGCGGACGCGATTTCAGCCGATACGAAAATCCTCCCTTGATGAACTGCATCGCTCGCTCCAGAGACATTTCCGGCGCAGGCGTCAGCAGCGCGTGCACATGATCGGGCATGATGACGAATTCATGCAGAAGGTATTTCCGTTCATCGCGATAGTGAGCCAGGGTATCGATCAGAAGACGGGCGACGGCGTCGCGCCGGAAAATGGGCTGGCGATTAGCGGTAATAGTAGTGACAAAGAAGATGCGGTCGGAGTCCATTTCGAGATGGTCGTGCGGATGGGCGAGAGTTGTCTGTGAGAGGTGTCACAATTTGCGGCGAGGAATTCCAAAACGGTACACGGGGCCTAAAGGCCAGTTTTGATGAGGTGCCCGCAACGCGGCCCTTGAAGGGCCGCTCTTCCACGGCATTATCGGCGTCATGGCTCGTAGCGAATGTATTGCCGGGATAGGCTTGGTGGAAGAGCGGCGCTTGAGCGCCGCGCCAGAGGCCAGAGAAAAAGGAACCAAGTCCCGTAGGGACGGCAGAACCGCCGCATGGGCTCGAAACAAACCCCATCGGCAGCATCGCTACCCGCCCTTGCAAAGAGGAAATCAAAACCGAAGGCTGGGCCACCGCGATACCGCACCTCCTCAAGTGATATACTGTAGGTGAGCTGGTTTCCACCTTCTCCTCTTTCAGGTTCCCTGAACTAAGTCAGCCCATCTGAAGTTAGCTCCCCTTAGCGTGAACAACCTTTAAGGAGGTTGATATGTTTGCACGCAACGTCTCTATCCATTTGAAATCGAACATGCTTTCGGATTACACGCGAACATTTGAGAACGACATTCTCCCCTTGCTTCGTAAACAGAAGGGCTTCGCGGACGAAATCACGTTGTCCAATCCCAACAGCCTGGATGCGATCGCCATCAGTCTGTGGGAGAGCAAGGCCGACGCAGAAGCTTACAACACGAATACCTACCCGGAAGTGTTGAAAACCTTGACAAGAATGATCGATGGAACGCCCAAGGTTCAGACGTTTGAGGCCGTTACTTCGACCTTCCATAAGGTCGCCAAAGCAGCGTAGAGGTCTGTACCTATGTCGCATTGGGAGGGCGGTGAACTCCGTCTTCCCAAGTGACAAGTGCGCGAACTCGTCGTCGCCCACGAACTTTCGTTCCGCCCCGGGCTGTTAGGTTTCCAGGAAGGCCGTGTCCCCCATGCATCCGAATGCGATTCTGCACGAGGTTCAGCAACTCTACAACGTGAGTGACCGTCTTGACTTGCTGGCGGACCAACATCCTCTCGTCTCAGAAGCACTCATCAGCATCTCGGGAAGCGTTCGTGACACGGCAACTCTGCTGGAGGTGCTGGTCGCCTTGAAAATGGCGACGTTCTCCGGATTGGATCCAGCCAGTGCCTGATGTGGTCCTCGGGGGCTAGCCCAGCTTTTGATCTCAGTTGAAACGGACCCTCACCACGAGACTAGCGGCGTCATATCGTGGAAGAGCGGCGCTTCAGCGCCGCGTCAGAGGCCAGAGAAAATGGAACCGAGTCCCGTAGGGACGGCATAGCGTTATAGTAGCCTCCCTCGGCACAGCGCAAAGGGCGCGGTAAGTCGCTCACTCTTCTTCCGCTGCTTCAACCGTTTGAGAGGGAGCTCCGGAAATCCTCGCGGCCAACCACCGATCATATTCCTCCAGCGCCGCAAGATCCTCCACCGTGAGCGTAACTGCAGCGGATGGATGGGATACGATATTTCGCTTCTCATTCACCGTGTTCAGCCAATGAATCCTGCCCTCCTTCTTGCCCGTCTTCTCATAGGCGAGGATGGGCTCAAAAAGCTCCCAGTTTTGCAGCGCAATTTTGGCGTAGTCAATTAGATCAAAGTAGTTCTCCCTGCAGCCTCGTTTTCCCTCATCCTCCTCGAAGCGTTCGCTCACCTTAACGCGGACTGTCTTAGGTACGCCCGTCATCCACCAATCATCCCCGCATTCCCTGCGAAGTTCTTCTAGGACAACCTTCTGTAGAGCCCGCTCAATACGATCAATGACTTCTTTACCCCTGATGTTGGTTTGAGCTTTTTCCTGTTGAATGAAATCGTCCAAACCGGGCGGATCAAATGAGGGAACCACCTGCCTAATTGCTTGCTGGCAGTTCCTCGTTCTTCGTGTCTGTCCTTGGATCCCCCGCAAATCTCGAAACACCTTCCGGTCCTGCTCAGAGAGGCCGCCCAGATACGACCCCAGAGCGACGGCGTATTTCGTTAGAGATTCGACCAGATCGTCGTTGTCAAAGTGAATCAGTTTCTTGCTAGCTAGGGACTGCACGACGCTGCGGAGGACATTAATGCAAGTTATTACCCCATCGTTCATTGCCAGACCGCCGCCCTCTCCAGCACCCTTGTTCCACCACTCGCTTGTTGCGACTCGGACTGTTTCTAGCCAATGGTTGAGAACGCATTCTGTACGTTTCAAGGTAGCGTCGTTATCCCCAGCCCACAACGGGCCATACTCTAGAACGTGGCCCTTCTTTTCCTTCGCGATATGGAATCCGGCCTTTTCGATGGCGCCATAGAGGCTCGCTAGGGAGATGCATCGAATTGCGTCTTTCCCTACATCGGCTGTCTGTATTCGCTGAAAAAGCGGGGACTCGGGGTCCTTGTCCATATCCTGAATGGCCTTCGAGATAATCGCCCTTGTGCGAATCGAGTCGTCATCCGCGTCCCAATGCAGTTCCGCATACAGTTCTTGCAACAAGGACTGCTTGACGCTCTTCTGCTTCGCGTTGATGTCAATAAAGAGCCGAGCTTGCTCGCTGGGCGCCAACCCATCGAAGGCGAGGACCGATAGACGGCTCTTGGCGGCCATCTCGTGCCCGGAGTATGCGAACAGTCTGTGTTGTCCGTCGATTATCCAGGCAGACTTGTATGTCGGGCGAATGCTAAGCCACCCTGCAACTCCGCTGTCCTCCGCGTCCCCTTCCTGGTGGATCCGTTCAAATTGAAGGCGGTTCTTATCGATGTTAACCACGATGTTGGTAGGGAAAATGCCGTTCTCTGTAATGTACTCTCTGATCTTGTTCAGGCGACCCTTCTTGAGCATGCGCTGATAGGTGCTCACGTCGGACCTTTTTCCCTTTGATCGATGCGAGACGTAGGAGATTTTCAAAAGATATTCAGGGGTAATAGAGAATGAGTAGCAGTTGAACCCACCCATCCGTGTCTTGATCGCCGGCAGACGGAGCTCCAACCCGGGTACGGTCTTACCTGGCAGCATGTCAGCTAGAAATTGATACCTTGCCGCAGGGCCAATATGGCTTACGAGGTTCTCGTAATACTCAAGGTCATGGTCATCGAAGACATTGACGTTTTGGTCTTTTGCACGAACTCGATCATTATCGCTAAGCAAAATATTGGACAGGAACATCGCCAGAACGACCTGCCGCTTGTGAGTTGTAGAGAATTGTGTTCTGGCACTGACAGTGAATTTTTCCCGGATCAGCCCATGCTTTGCCAGTTCACTCTGAAACTGGGGCCTCTTCGCCGGGTGCTCCGAACATTTGCACTCGATCGCGATCGCAATCTCGTTATCGAGGGCAGCCACATCTATTTGCGTGGTGGGGCTCTTTACATCCTTGGGATCGATGAGTAGTTCAGCACCGCCTTCCCCCGACAGCAGTGGGAACTGCATCCTGTAAAAAAGACTCCAAACCCGGTCTTCAAGATGCTTGCCGTGGGACTTCGGTCTGCGAAGCCTTACCGACTTTTTGTTGCGTCGATCGACACTCCAACCGTCAGTCGTGAGTTGCTCTACCAGAGCTGGGTTTACGGTCCGTGTCTCGTAATCTCGGGCGTTGGTCCGTGCCAATCCGCCGACTTCCTCAATAGGAAGAACATTGTTTAGCATCGTAACTGCCTCCCGCATGAAAAATGCATTCAGTAATACGGGATCGGAAATCGCTTGAGGCCGCGATGATCGAACTCCGTTCCAAGACCGCTATCTCGAAGCCTCGGTACAATCTGCGAATAGAGGCATGATCCGCATTGCTTACTATTACCGTGCAGCCTCTGTTTGCCAGTTCTTTGGCCGTCCGTGCAAGGCGCATCTGGTCGTCCCATGAGAAAATCTTGGCGTTGTACTTAACGAATCCGTTCGCACCGTGTGCGACTGTGTAGGGAGGGTCTAGGTATACCAAGTCCCCGTCACTCGCTGGACGAAGAGCCTCCTCAAAATCCTGGTCCTTGATGATGGCGCCCCTCAGCAATTCGCTTGCCTTCCTGATTCGGTCACCGTCACACGGGTCTAAATGTGTTTTGTAGCCATAGGGGACATTGAACTCACCACGGAGGTTCACTCGATAAATCCCATTGAATGCAAGCGTGATGAGGTAAATCATTCGGGCCGCCCGCGCCGCTTCGTTCTTGGGTATGCTTGACCGAACCTTGTAGTAATCCTCTTCGCTGTTGGGGAGTCTTCTTAGTTCTCGAATGACCGCATCGGGGCGGTCCCGAACCTGGGAATACGCGTGAATGAGTTCGGCATTCTTGTCCGATATAAATGCCTTTCGTGGTCGCAGCGCAAAGAAGAGTGCTCCTCCGCCAAAGAACGGTTCAAAGTATCGATTGAACTTTGACGGAACAAGGGGAAGGATAAGGTGGAGCAGATTTCTTTTCCCGCCGGGCCATTTCAGAAGCGGGGCGATCTTCACCTGTGGAGGCTGTCGCTCCAGGGCGACGTCGGCCGTGACAGCGTGAAGGCCACCTCTCCATTTGCTAGTCAGATCCGGCCTGCTTTCTCATCGCATATGTGAAAAAAGGCCACGGCGCAGCCGTGACCCCCTCACAGTCGTTGTCTTTCTACTCTTCTATTCTGAGGAACGCTAGGGCATCTTCGTGCCAGGCATCCCCCACGAACGAGCCCAAACCGTCGTTCGCCAATTCCAATCGGCCTCAGCGCTAAAGCCGTCGAGGATCGTTCTTGTTACGGCACGGCTGAAGCCGTGCCCTTCCACAAAACCAGCGTCCTTCCAAAACCTAAACAGCAGGTCCCTCGACTCGCGCAAAGTACGCGCTCCCTCGGGATGACAAAGCTTTGAAAATCTAGCTGCAGCCGCTGGTGCTGCCGCAGCTCATGCAGCGGTAGCAGCTGCCGTTTCGGGTCATGATGCTGCCGCAGAAGCTGCAGCTGGGGGCGTCGCCCAGGTCGACCATGCTGGAGAGCGCGTCGGCGGCGTGGACACCGAACCGGCTCCGGACTCCCGGTTCTCGGCTCTCGGTGACTCGCGTGCGTGCCGTTCGACGTCTCCGATTCCTTCCGGCTGCGGTGCCGCGCCTGCCGGCCGCAGTCGCAGGTTGTCGAACAGCATCTGCTGCTGGCCGGTCAGGAAGCGGAGTTGCAGCCAGCGGAAGATGTAGTCGGTGATCGACTTGGCGTAGCCGAGGTCGGGATTGCCGCTCCAGCCGCTGGGCTCGAAGCGGGTGTGCGCGAACTTTTCGCAGAGCAGGCGCAACGGAACTCCGTGCTGCAGCGCGATCGAGGTGGTCAGCGCAAAGCTGTCCATCAGTCCGCTGACGGTCGATCCTTCTTTCGCCATGGTGATGAAGAGTTCGCCGGGCTCTCCGTTGGGATAGAGGCCGACGGTGATGTAGCCCTCGTGATCTCCGATCTTGAACTTGTGCGTGATCGAAGCGCGCTCTTCCTGCAACCGGTGCCGCACGGCGCGCGGAGGAGCGTTCATATCTTCTTCCTCGATGTGCTGAGCGGCAGCGCGATGCGGGCGTCGTCCTTGGTGGAGTTTGCCGTCTTGGTGCCGGCGGCGGAGAGCGGCTGCGACTTCTTGCATCCGTCGCGATAGACGGCGACTGCCTTCAGCCCCAGCTTCCAGGCCTGGAGGTAGGCTTCGGCGATGTCTTCGACACTGGCGTTCTCGGGGAGATTGACCGTCTTCGAGATGGCGCCGGAGATGAAGGGCTGCGCGGCGGCCATCATGCGGAGATGTCCCATGTAGGCGATGGAGCGCGTGCCCTTGGCAGGCTTGAAGGAGCAATCGAAGACGGCGAGATGCTCGTCCTTGATGTGCGGCGCGCCTTCGATGGTGCCGGTGGCGTCGATGTAGCTGACGATGGCGTCGGCCTGATCGTGGGTGTATCCGAGCTTGAACAGCGCCGTGGGCACGGTGTTGTTGACGATCTTGATCATCCCGCCGCCGACCAGTTTCTTGTACTTGATCAGAGCGAGGTCCGGCTCGATGCCAGTGGTATCGCAGTCCATCATGAAGCCGATGGTGCCTGTGGGGGCTAGGACTGTTACTTGGCAATTTCTGTAGCCGTGTTTTTCGCCGTGGGCCAGGGCTTCGTCCCAGCATTGTTTGCTGGCTTCGTAGATTGCGGCGGGGACGTTTGCTCTTGTTGATGCCATTCACGGACGCGCGGTGCATGCGGATTACGTCGAGGAAGGGTTCGCGGTTGATGTACCAGCCGGGGCAGGCACCGCCGGGCATGACTGCGGAGCTTCGCTCCTGCGCGGGCGAGTCGCCCGCGCCCACAGCGAGATCCTAGATTCGTTTCGGTGAGGTTCTTCTTGGTCGCTTCGGTCGCTGGGACTAGGGGCTCGCATTGTTCGGCGATGCGGCTGGACTGCAGGTAGGCTTCGCCGCACATGATTGCGGTGACGCAGGAGGCGTAGTCGCGGCCGGCGTCGCTGTCGTAGGGGAGGCCGGCGGCCATTAGCAGCGCGCCTAGGTTTGCATAGCCCAATCCCAAGCGGGCGGTAGTCATGCGAGTTGCGCATGATTTGTTCGGTGGGATATCCGGCGTTGTCGACCAGGATTTCCTGCGCGGTGATCAGGACATCTACTGCGTGACGGTAGGCTTCGACGTCGAAGGTGCCGTTGGGCGCGAACTTCAGCAGGTTCAGGCTGGCCAGGTTGCAGGCGGAATCGTCCAGGAACATGTATTCGCTGCACGGGTTGCTGGCGTTGATTCTTGCGGTGTTCTTCGAGGTGTGCCAGCGGTTGACCGTGGTGTCGTACTGCATGCCGGGATCGCCGCAGTGCCAGGTGGCTTCGGAGATTTTGCGGAGGAGTTCTTTCGCTTTGTAGGTCTTCACGACCGAGCCGTCGGTTACGGTCTTGGTGGAGAAGTCGGTGTCGCGAACGACGGCGTACATGAAGTCGTCGGTGACGCGGACGGAGTTGTTGGCGTTCTGGAAGAAGATGGAGGAGTAGGCGTCGGAGTCGGGATGGGAGCCGTCGTATCCCATGGAGACGAGGGCGTGGGCCTTGGCTTCTTCTTTCTGCTTGCACTCGATGAATTCGATGATGTCGGGATGGTCGACGTTGAGGATGACCATCTTGGCGGCGCGGCGGGTCTTGCCGCCGGACTTGATGACGCCGGCGAAGGCGTCGAATCCTTTCATGAAGCTGAGCGGGCCGCTGGCGGTGCCGCCGCCGGAGAGAGTTTCGGTGGATCCGCGCAGGGGCGAGAGATTGGTGCCGGTGCCGCTGCCCCACTTGAAGAGCATGCCTTCGGTCTTCGCTAGCGTCAGGATCGAGTCGAGCGAATCTTTCACTGAGTTGATGAAGCAGGCGGAGCACTGGGGCTTGGAGTATCCGGTGACGCCGAATTCGACTTGCTGGGTCTGCGGGTTCCAGTGCCAGCTGCGGCCGTCGGAGTTGGGCTCGATGCGGTCGCATCCCACGTTGAACCAGACGGGCGAGTTGAAGGCCGCGTACTGGCGGACGAGGATGTGGACGAGTTCGTCGTGGAAGGTGGCGCTGTCGTCGGCGGTCTTGAAGTAGCCTTGCGCCATACCCCAGTCGCGAATGGTTTCGGCGACGCGGGCGACGAGCTGGCGGACTCCGGTTTCACGCTCGGGAGTGCCGATCTTGCCGTGCAGATATTTGCTGGCCACGATGTTGGTGGCGGTCATGGACCAGTCTTTGGGGACTTCGACGTCCTTCTGCTCGAAGATCACGTTGCCCTGGGCATCGGTGATCTGAGCGAGGCGGAGATCCCATTCGACTTCGTTGTAGGGCGAGACGCCGGGCTTGGTGAAGAAGCGGCGGAAGGAAAGGCCGGGGGACTTCTTCTTCGTAGGAAAGGCGGGGACGGGGATCGACGTGGACGCTGCTGCGGTCGTATCAGTTACGGTTTTCAATTCTGCCATGGGGCTCTCCAATTATTAGATTCTATGCGTGATGCGCCGATTCAAGCGTCCGGGGCTGGCGGGCGGGGGAATCGGAGTGGTGCGAGATTGGGGTCAATCGACGGACGCATAGGCGAGAAGCACTGCGTCCGCCGCGATCCCGTGTGCGTGCGAGTCGCTCAGTCCTGCGCCGCAAACGCATTGCGGCGATGAGCTAACCAAAGCAAGAGCCGTCAGAGCCGGGGTCCTCGTTGTTAGTAAAGGGGCGGCTGTAAGTTTCCCTGAGGTGTTCATTCTTCCTCCTAATTGGTCGTACATTATTCTTTGAGGGCACGGCTCTTGCTGTGAAAAGCTGTTCTTTCGCCCCTTAGGGGCTTGCTCGTTTTTCGGTTTACCACCCACGGCTCACGCGGTGGGCTGCATTCTTGCGCCGCTTCGCGGCTAAGCTCAGCGGCTAAAGCCGCGATTCGTTGGCTACGGCTTACGGCACGGCTTGAAGCCGTGCCCTGATACGAACCCTCTAAAGATACAAAGCCTCCAAAGAACGATTGATCGCAGTGGTGAAGCACTGCGCCACCCCAAACCCTCGATTAGAAGCCGGAGGGGAAGGGGGAGGGACAGTGAATGTTGGTGGCGGCTCCGGAGATTAGCTGCGGGGCCGTCGGAGAAGATGGGGCGAGGGTCAGTCGCGAGCCGCTCGCTTCGCTTCGCGGGACGAGCGAGTCGCCCGTCTCCACACGGGTATCGGTCGTGCCAGCGAAATCCTGCCGCGCGGCGCTCGGTCGGACGAATGCGTCCGCCGTTCCGAGAGTATCGGAGGCGCCGGCAGTCGCGGGCGAGGGCGCCTGCGGCACATCCCCCTCACTCGAGAAGAGGGATTGCTGTCTGTCATCAGCTTGAGGGGTGTATTCGGTGGCTGGTGTGAGTTCCAGAGAGGTGGCGAAATGGGCGCCGATGCCGGTGGCTTTTTCGGCGGCGGAGACCATCCATTGATTGAGGGCACTGCAGATGCTGCGGCGCTGGGTTGCGTCTTCAATGACGACAAAGCGAACGAAATAGCGGCCGGAGGCCAGACGGGCGGCCATGGGATTCGGGCGCGAGAGCATGCGGTCGAGCACGAAGGCCATGTCGTCGTCCTCGAAGAATTGGGTGACGGCGAGCATCCGGCGGGGGGAAACGGTTTCCGGAGTTCGGCTTTCGGCTTCCGGAGATGTACCCCCAGCGGCTAAAGCCGGACTATCGTGGCTGCCTGACGCGGCGCTAAAGCGCCGCTCTTCCACAACTGTTGATGCGCCAACGCGCAACTCATCCACATCACTCTTTTCTTGCGACGCCTTTGGGTTCGAGTATCCGCTGTGGTTGCCGAAGTCGATGATTTCTTCGGCTACGGCGAAGACGCCGGGCTTGCTGGGGACCGAGAGGAGGCTGTGATGGGAGTTGCAGCGGAACCAGCGTGACCAGTGAAGGCGGCGATAGTCCAAGGGACGATCGAAACCGTGGCGTGCGAGAGATTCTGCAACGAGACGAGTTAAACCTTCCATTACGGGCTCCTGGGTCCTGCTGCCGCCCGTTAGGAAAGGAGTTTCCTTAGCTGCCGGGGAGCAGGTTACAGATGGATGACTGACTCCACTTCTTTACTTCATGCTCAGTTGTTGTCGCGCCCCGGGGGGAGGGTCGGGGAACGGCCACCGCGCTTTATCGGCTTCCGGAGTTGCCGGAGGCTGCTTCGTTTTAAGGTTTCAGGCGCTGGGCTTGCAGATCTGGAAGCTCGGGCGCCTGAGCCTCTTTTTGTTGCGGAGGGTGCCGAGTCACCTCTGGCTGGCACCGGACCGCATCCTTATTTGTCTGTACCACTTTGGGAATTCCGTCCCATTCCCGTGAGCCGGAATTTTGGTGCTTGGGATTGCAAAGTTACTCCCGCAGGTAGTAGCTGTCAAGAGGGAAACACCATAGGTTGTATCCCTAGCAATGACGGGCTTGATGCCGGGTTCGGGCCTTGTTTTCCACATTGTGGAAAACAGAGGGTGGCCGTTATTTGTAGAATGCGGCATTTTAGGACTGTATGTCACGGCAGGGGCTGGGGTTGCCGTGGGTTTTCTTTCGCCCCTCCGGGGCTTGCTGATGGTTCGAACGGTCACCCACGGCTTGCGCCGTGGGCTGCGTTCTATCGCCGCTTCGCGGCTGACGGCAGCCCTCGGACGAATGCGTCCGGGGGCTAAGTGTTCTACATCAAGCCCATGTCCGAAGAAGGGCGGATGCGGCAGGACTGTGGGAGTTTGCGGCGAACACGGTCGGCTGCGTCGTGCGCGATTCCACTTCTTGCGTTGAGTCGCTCACGGGCTGGAGGCTTGGCGAGTTTCACCTCCTCGAACTCGAGTGGCTTAAATCTCAGGCGGTCGAGGTCCGGTTTGCCAGCGTCGGAGTCTTGGTGCAGGGTCATGGGGACGTAGATGTCCTCGAAGATGCGGCGCGGGGCGATGCTGAGGACGCCGTCGGAGGATTCGACGAGGTAGTCGCCCTTGCGTCCGCAGTGCTGGCGGCCGAGATGGTCGACGAAGCTGAGACTGGAACTGAGTTGTTTGGCTTGGACTAAGAAACGGGTGCGGTATGTCTTCCATTGCTCTGATTTCATCGTGGCGCTGACCTGAGTAAACGAAGCTTTCTGCTGAGGTTTTGATGGCGCATCGCCAACCGGTTTTGCCCGGCTGGAACGACTTGGATTTTTATGAAGGCGAAGGAGACTGTACGAGCGAAACGGGCGCGGGTCAATTCAGTATTTTTGGTGCAATTGAGGAAAAGACTGGCCACGGATTTTCGCGGATTGCCACGGATCAAGGAACAGATGAGGAGCGGAGGGTTGGGCCACTGGATGGCGGTCGTTTTCGGATGGAGGCGGAGGCGCGGGGAAAATCTGGTAGAGTGGGCAGCCGGAATATCCACAGAGGGCGCACAGGAAATGCAGAAAGGCGGTACTCAGTACTCAGTACTCAGTACTCAGTTTGGGAGGGATCATGCGCAGAGTTGAGTTGTTGGTCATTTTTTCTCTTTTGGGTTGCGGGATGGTCATCGCGCAGCAGGGGAGCAAGCCTGTCGTGATCCAGCAACCGCCGTTGGTGTTGACGCCGCCACCGACTGAACCGCAGATCGAGTTGCTCTGCGGGCATGTGTGGGATGGGAAGTCCGAGAAGCTACTCGGCGCGAGCACGATCATTGTGTACGACGGCAAGATCGAAAGGGTTATCCCTGGGATCGGCGGAGGAACGCTTCCACAGACGATCGTGATTAATCTCGAAACGCACACTTGTCTGCCGGGGCTGATTGATACGCACACGCATATTTTGCTGCAGGGGGACATTACGGCGGCGGAGTATGACGAGCAGTTGCTGAAGCAGTCGCCGGAGTACCGGACGATTTTGGCTACGGTGAATGCGCGGCGGGCGTTGGAGTACGGGTTTACGTCGATTCGCGATCTCGAGACTGAGGGAGCGGGGTACGCGGATGCAGACGTGAAGAAGGCGATCAACGGCGGAGTGATTCCGGGGCCGCGGATGCAGGTGGCGACTCGCGCTCTCGATGTGACTGGGGCTTATCCGTTGCAGGGTTATGCGCCTGCGGTGACGGTGCCGCATGGGGTGCAGCTGGTCGATGGTGCGGACAGTGCGCGGGCGGCGGTACGGGAACAGATCAGCCACGGGGCGGACTGGATCAAGGTGTACAGCGACCGGACGTATCGGGTGCGCGAGGATGGGGTGCTCGACGATATCCCGACGTTCACGTTGGACGAGTTGAAGGCGATTGTCGATGAGGCGCATCGGGAGCGGCATAAAGTGGCGTCCCATGCGATGGCGTTGCATGGCGTCCACAATTCCGTCGAGGCGGGCGTGGATACGATCGAGCATGGGAACTACATTGCGGACGAAGATTTGAAGACGATGGCGGCGCGCGGGATTTTTTATGTGCCGACAATTTTTGTGGGAGAGTATGTGGCGCAGGGGCGGGCGGCGGAAGGGGCTCCGGTGTGGGTGAAGATGATTCAGATTCATGAGGACACGTTCCGGCGGGCGATGAAGGCGGGGGTGAAGATCGCGTTTGGGACCGATGCGGGCGGGTTTGATTGGAAGATCAATCCGGCGAAGGAATTTTCTTCGATGGTGAAGTTTGGGATGACTCCGGCACAGGCTTTGCGAGCGGCTACCGCGACTGCGGCGGAGTTGTTGGGGATGCAGGATTCGTCTGGGGACGATTGAGGCGGGGAAGTTGGCGGATATTGTGGCGGTGCCGGGGGATCCGCTGGCGGATGTGTCGGTGATGGAGAAGGTGGATTTTGTGATGAAGGGTGGGGTGGTGTATCGCGGAGCGGCGCGGGAAAAACAAAAACCTTGAACCACAGAGGACACAGGAGAGAAGGCAATTGCAGATTGTTGATTTTTGATTGCTGATTGAACGAAGTCGGTATTAGTCTTCAAACTCACCTGGGTGCGTGGTGATATCTGGTGCGAGGGCAGGATGCCCCTTCGGCAAGCTCAGGGCAGGCTCTCGCGACAGCCGGCGGGACGCCGGCGCTACTTATTGGCCCCGGACGAATGGGTCCGGGGCTACGTGTTTTCGAACCATGCCAGCAATCGGTGCTCGAATTCTTCGGGCTCGTGCTCAGGGCGCCGCAGTGGTCGGCTTCCGGGACTTCCCACAGGACGGTGTTCGGGGCGCGGGCGTGGATGCGCTGGGAGTGGCGGACGGGGATGTTGCTGTCGATCTGCGCCGTGAATCAGGAGCACCGGCATTTTCGTGGCTGCAGCCGAATCTTCCGGTGAGATGTCTTCCATGTCTGAGGTGGTACTTCAGGCGCGCGCGGAGGAAGGCAACTTCCACTAAGCGGGCGGAGTATGGTGCGTCCGACCCACGGGCCCAGGCTGGAAGGGCTGTCCCATGCGGTCGTAGGCGATCTCACGAAAACTGGCGAACGAAGATTCGGCGACTACGGCGCAGAGGTGTGGGTGCGTGTCGAGCGATTGCAGGAGTTGGGCGGCGCCCATGGATTCTCCGAGGGCGAAGATGCAGCGGGGATGATCTTGCGTTTCCAGAAAATCGAACCACTGGTGGATGTCATTGCGCTCTAGCAGGCCGTAGGTGGCGAGCGGGCCGTCGCTGGTGCCATGGGCGCGGGCGTCGGGGAGGAGGACGGTGAATCCGTGAGCGAGGAGGAGTTGGGCGTATCCGGTCATGCCGAGGCGGTTGTCGCCGAGGCCATGGAGCAGGAGGACGGCATCGCGGCTGGGGTTGTGCGGATGAATCATCCAGGCGCGGAGGGTTACGTTGTCGGGCGTGGTGATCGTGGCGTCGGTTAGGTTGGCGTTGAGGGCTTGAACGGACTGGCGCACCGCGGTGACTTCGTCTTCGGTAAGCGGGCGGCGGGCGGGGTGGAGTGTGCCGTCGGCGAGGGAGATGCCGCCGATGGTGCAGAGGGTTAGGTAGAGAGTCAGGAGTAGGAGTCCGTAGCGGGCGCGGCGGGAAAGGGGCATGTGTCTTTGGGATTGTACGGGGAGTGGGGTCGCGCGGTTCCAGAGCAGAGTAAAACTTTAGCCACAGAGGATACTGAGGAAACACAAAGCCACCGATTCGATTGCGGGGGCTTTGTGATTTCGGTTCCGGTTCGCTTCCGCCTCGCTTTGCTCGGCGGGACGGCCGAGGCGGCCGTCCCCACATGAGCGGTGGTGACTCTCCAAGTTCAGAGTCAAAACCTGGGCGGACAGGAGTGTCCCCCCAGACGAGCAATGCTAGCGGGCCATTGCCGGCTCTTGAACGGACTTGCCGGATTTGAAGGTGGCGTAGCGTTTATTGATCTCGTCCCAGTTGATGACGTTCCACCAGGCGGCCAAATATTCGGGACGGCGGTTGTTGTATTTCAGGTAGTAGGCGTGCTCCCAGACGTCGTTGCCGAAGATGGGGTAGAGGCCTTGCGAGATGGGGCTGTCCTGATTGGGGGTGCTGATGATTTGCACTTCGCCCGTGGATTTGCCGGCGAGCCAGACCCATCCGCTGCCGAATTGCTTGGTGCCGGCGTCGTTAAATTTGGCTTGGAAATCTTTGAAGGTGCCGAAGGTCTTGGTGATCGCGTCGGCGATGGGGCCGGTGGGATCGCCGCCGCCTTTGGGCTTCATGATCTTCCAGAACATGGTGTGGTTGACGTGACCTCCGCCATTGTTGCGGACGGCGCCGCGAATGTCCTCGGGAATGGCGTTGAGGTCGCGGATGAGATCTTCGGCGGTTTTGCCGGCGAGTTCGGGATGCTTCTCGATGGCGGCGTTCAGATTTTTCACATAGGCGCCGTGGTGCATGTCGTGGTGCAGGGTCATCGTCTGCTTATCGATGATGGGTTCTAGCGCATCGTATGCGTAGGGAAGTGCGGGTAATTCGTGAGCCATGATGGTCCTCCAAGGTTGAGATGACGGGAAGCGGATTTTCGATGCAAGTTTGCGTGGGATGATTATATCGCTTCGCACAAAAGCCCCCAGCAATTGAAGGGTTTGGTGCCTCATGCAAGTTGCATAGGTCCTTCGGCGGGCAAAAGGCGCCCGCCTCAGGATGACAACTATTTTTGATTTGCCAAGTAAGACGGCACCTACTTACGGCCCAGGAGGCGGATTCTGGAGGTGAAGGCGCGGCCCTGGCAGGCGGTGAAGGTGGGGGCGGGATGCGAGACGGGGTCGATGGTGTTGTTGACGACGTAGGGATTGCAGCGTCCGGTGATGTTGTCGAAGCCGCCGCGGAGGGCGAGGTAGTAGCCGAAGAGGTGGAAGCGTTTTTCGGGCTGCAGGTTGAGGGAGAAGTACGAAGGGAAGCGTGCGGCACCGGGTGAACTGATGAGTTCCTGCTGGTTGTTGAAGAGGCTGAAGGGGAATCCGGTGCGGGCTTCGAGGGAGTAGGCGATTTCGAGTTGATGAATGATGGGGAGTTTGAAGAAGGGAAGGTATCCCCAGGAGAGGAAGCGGTTGGGAGTGTCCCAGGGGTAGGGGCCGGGTTCCTGGGGGCTGAAGATGGGACTGTCGACGTTGAAGTCGAGGACTTGATTGGAGCGCGAGCTGGAGCGGGTGTAGGAGCCCATCAGCATGTAGCTTTCGCGGAAGTTGTGGCGGAGGGAGATTTGGAAGGCGTCATAGCGGTCGTTGCGGGTGTTCTGGAGGATGAAGTTGCCGCCGGCGGTGTTGTTGAGAGTGTCGTAGACGAAGCCGTGATTGCCGCGGCGTTGCTGGAACTCGGCTTTCATGTAGATGGCGGCGGGGAGTTTCTTTTCGAGGGCGATGCTCCAGTTGAGGAAGCGTGGGACCTGGAGCGTGTGGTTGTTGACAGTGAAGGTGGTGAGGACGGGGCCGGTGGTGGTGACGCATCCGGTGGTGGTGCAGTTGGGATCGACGGAATAGAAGGTGTCTTGGCGCGTGCCAGCGTAAGGGCGGGCGATGAGGTAGATAGGCGTTGCATCGTAGACGAGGCCGATGCCGGCGGAAAATTTAGTGTTGCCGGAAGCATCGAGGACGTAGGTTCCGGCTAAGCGGGGTGAGGCTACGACATGGCTGACAATGGCGTCATGGTCGAGGCGGATGCCGGGTTCGATGAGCAGGCGGTTGGTGATGCTCCAGCGATCTTCGGCGTAGACGCTGAGTTCCGTGTTGTATTGCTCGTGCAGGGGCGCAGGGCCGAAGGTGGAGTAGCGTGTGCAGGGAAAGGTTGAATCCTGGGGAGCTGTGAGGCAGAGGTCGGGGAGGGTTGAGGCCTGCGTATTTTCTCCACTGAGAAACGAAATGGGTTGACGCTCGAAAGTGGCGTTATAGGAAATACGGTCAAGATCCATTCCAACCTTGAAGTCGTGACGGCCGTGCCAGTGGTGCGCGGGGAGGAAGAGGTTGGAGAGAATCTGCCAGCGGGTGGCGTTGGTCTGGTTTGTGAAGTAGAAGCTGCCGCCGGCGGTGTTGGGATTGACGAAGTAGGGAAGGGATCCGTAAGGGGTGAGCGCCGCGTCATATTCGGCGAAGGCGAATCCAGTTTCGAGCAGTTGGCCACCAGCGAAATAATGCTGGTCTTTGAGGCTGCCAAAGTAGGCGGATTCGACATCTTTGGGATTCGTCAGTTGCGGCGTCTGCGGCGAGAGGAAGGCGTACTGGTCATGCAGATGGTTGAGAAGAAAGCTTGCGGTGAAAATGTTGCGGGGAGAGAGGTTGGACTGGAGTTTGGTGAGATCGCCGACGCGGATCGCATGATCGTTGTCAGCGCCAACGGGAAGTGCGGTGAAGACAGTGTTGTCGTAATCGCCCTCGAGAGCGTTGTAGAACCATATCTTCCCCTTCTCAATGGGGCCGGAGAAAGTGAAGCGGGGAAGGAACTGGTCGAAGCGCCATCCGTGCTTGTTTTGGATGGAGGGAATAAAGTTGGTGGCAAAGAAGCGGAAGTGGTCGTCGCCGATACCGGTGTTGAGTTTGAGCACGCCGCCGGATCCTTTGCCGTCTTCGGCAGGTTCGCGGGAAGGCTGGACCTGGATGGAGCGAAAGGCATCGGTGCTGACGCGGACGACGAGTTGTCCGTTGGCGGGTTGGGTGACATTGAAGCCATCGAGCAGGGTGACGGTCTGATAAGTCTGGGCTCCAGCGACGTGGGGTTGGCCGGCCTGATCCTGAACGATGCCGGGGATAAAGTTCAGGGCGTTGCGGTAGTCGTGGGTGCCGGGATAGACGATGTTGATGACGTCGAGGCCGCTGACGGACTCCTGCGCGACGACTTGCGCGGGATCGATGGCGGGAGGAGATTCGTGGACATCGACAATCTCGTGGACTTCCTGCTGGTGCGAGATGGAAACATCGATGGAGGAGCCGGGCCGGATTTGAACGCCAGGCTGGACCAGAGCGTAGAAGCCTTCCTTTTCGACGCGGAGTTGGTACTCGCCGGCGGGGAGGGAAGGGAACTGGCAGCGTCCGGTGAGATCGGTCTCGCAGCGGACGGTGGGCGCCGGGGGTGCTTGCAGCGAGACGCGGGCGGAGGGGACGACGACATTGTTTTCGTCAGTGACGATGATGGCCGCAGGATTCGTCTGGGCAACGGCGCAAGAGACGAGAGCGAGGGTGAGAAGCAGGGTGCGCATGCGGTCACAGGTATTCTACGGTGGGATGCGGCGAGGCCGGAGTTGGTTTTGAGGTCCCGTTCCGCGGCAGCGATGCAAAATTCCCACCCTTCGACAAGCTCAGGGCAGGCTTTCTCGGCGGATATGTGCAAGAAATCCCCACTTCTCGCGCCAAAGACGCGCGAGAAATGGGGCACCCGGTGCTTATAGGCTCCTTCGAATGAAATCATCCAACGATAGAATTTTGCGCATGATCGCGGTGTTCAAGTTTTTGAAGTCCGCGGCGCTGATTGCGCTCGGAGTGGGCGCGTTCAGATTACTGCATAGGGATCTGTGTGACTTGTCGGAACATTGGGTGCGAGCGCTGCGGTTCGATCCCGGGAGCCGGTATGTGGAACTGGCGCTGGCAAAGGTGGTGAATCTGCATCCGGAGCAGATCAAGAAACTGGGGCTGGCCAGCTTTCTGTATGCGGGGCTGTTCCTCGCCGAGGGAACCGGGTTGTGGATGCAACGACGGTGGGGGGAGTGGCTGACGGTGATTATCACCAGCAGCCTGGTGCCGGTGGAGATGTATGAGATCTACCGGCATCCGAGTGCGGTGAAGGTTGCGGTGCTGGCCGTCAATGTCGGGATCGTGGCGTACCTGATTTATAGGATTCGCGGCGCCGGAAGGCGCTGAGGGAGCTCACGAGTAGAGCCCCGATCTTCAAGAAAAGTTGGCTTCGCGGATGCAGATGAGTGTGATGGCGATATTACGACAGTTTACTGTCTTGGCCTGTCCCGCAGCTTATCGGATTTCGATGTATGACGCCGGAACGTTGCAGACTCTTCACCTCGGCAGGAGACTCTTTCCGCAGCTTCAGAGCCACAGCTCATTTCTGAATGTCGAAGATAAAGGACATGGTGTGAGCAGCGTCGTCGAAGGTCATCGATGGTACGACAAAGTAATCCTGCTCATTTCTTTTGAATAGGGCCATCAGGTTCGCGAGGCCTGTGGCAATTTCGTTGCCGTCCGCGATATCGCCTTGCCGCAGATGGATCGCCTCCCTTAATTCGCCAGCCGAGAACTCAGATGCGCGCCCCAAAAAACTCACGTCCTTGAGGCGATATTGCAGCCCAGCGTGGACCGTTACTTGGAGGACAGCGCCTTTATGGGCGGCATCGGAATCCGGTGCCGCCGGAATACTTGGTGTAACCTGTGCTTTCCAAAATCCGCGGTGCCGCAAACCTTCGGAAATCGCTCGCGTGCTCTGTTCAAGGACTTTCTCCTTTTCCAGAGAGTGCCCCTTGAGGAATTGCGTGTATTCCTGCAGTTCACTGACCGGAACACCTAACTCTCCATCAAATCGAATGTCGCTCACGACAACGGTTGATTGGGCAATCGATGCCTGGCCGATAAGCAACCCGGCAGCGAGGATGCTGTTGATAGTCGTAACCAGCGTCAATCTCGTTTTCATGGCAAGAGGGATTGTACGACTGGTTTGATGAGGAACGCACCTCGAAATATCGCGGCTCGTGGCGGCGCTCTTAATCGGTAACTGTCGCTATCCAGGCCATAGCGCTCAAGTAGACTACAAATGCCCTCCCGTTCAGAAGCGAGCGGAAGGGCATCACTCCGATGGCAGCATTCGAGGAGATGATCGCTTTACTGCTTGTCGTAGACTGCGGTGCTCTTGTATTTCTTGCCCTGTGCATCGGTTCCATTGGCTGTGACCGTGCGGCTCTTGCCATCGGCCGCGACCACAACGTGGGCCGTAAGAACAACCTTACCGCCTTTTTTTGACGTTACGTGAAGCGTGTGGTCGTCAATCTGTTTGACTGAGCGCATGTCTTCGTTCGGATTCCCGGTAGAGGGATAGTCTTTACCGTCGAACTTACCCGTCCACTCACTGTGCGTAGCCGTCCCGTCCGGCGCGTTGCCATCAATGGTGACTTTAATGCTGTCACCGGCAGCTTCATAGACAACCGTGCTGTTCTTGGGTGTCCCCGCAGCGATTTTCGATTTCGCCTCGTTCAACTTCCAGGTGCCCATTTGTATATCGCTGGCGAAGCACACTGCCCCTGCCAGAAAACACAGGACTAGAGTCAATAACACAGTTCTTGCTTTCATACCGCGCCTCCATTGCAAACAAATTGTGTGGATGATTTACCGCGCGAATTCTAGTTCTGTAGAGCGCATCCTGCAACTCACTTCTTCCGCGCGGAAACGGGATAACTGACGTTAGGCCATAGCGCTCAAAACCCCTCGACCCCGAGCATCAGTGACCGAGCTTGCATCGCCCAGAACGGCGGGCCGCATGAAAACGACGTTGAATCTGCCAGGGCGAAAGCCTCCGATCCTGTAGAAATGGCGTCCCGGCAGGGGTAAAATGCCGCCACGGGAGGTTCGAACCATGACCAGCACGTCTGCGATTCAAGACAGCTATCCCTACCAACACGGGCCGATTTGGTCGAGGTCAGAAAAGGCCATCGCGCGCAAAGCCTTCGATGCTGCTCTGGGCCAGGAGTTGCACGAAGTGATGCAGGAAGCAAAGACAATGGCCAATCAGATCCAGCAGTCGTCGGATCTGTGGGAGCTGGAACATTACCTGACCCAACGCCGCAAAGAGATTGATCGCAAATACGACTTTCGCGGTTCGCGACTTATCGACGTGTTGGGGAGACTCTTGTACGAAAATCGACTCGGTGAGGAAGATCTGCGAGGATTGCGGGAAGAGAAAATGAAATCAATCCGTGCTTTCGCCCAGTTCCTCAGACACGACGCAGCCTGATCGGTTGTGCCGTGGGCTTTCCGATGTGGCGAGAGACGTCGGGCCAGAAAGAAGTGAAGTCACCGGCGATGACGGCATCGTTGGACGCAGGAATGGAGCGAGCTCTGCGGGCCTTGTGTGTGCGCACAAGGCCCGCAGGGAGCGCCGTTTAGTTCGCGGCTTGCTGCGCCAGTGGATGTCTCAGCGAGGCTTTCGGTGGGATCATCTGCTTCATATCGAGGTTGGTTGGGGTGGGAGAGATCGTCGGCATTTTCGCCGGATCGGGATCGTTGGTGTGGTCGGCGAGGCGAACGTTCTCGTAGTCCTTGCGCAGGGCAACGATGCGGTAGTCGAAGTCGATGCTCGAGGTTCCGCCGCCCATTTCGTGTACTTCAAACGACGATTCCGTCTTGCGTGTGACGTAGAGTCCCTTGCAATCCCCATTCGGAGTGAGAAACACGTGATACTCCAGCTTCGTGTTGATCGTCTGGGCATAGTCCGGTTCGAGTTGGATGACCGCGATTCCATTCGACAGATGCTCGGAGCCGAAGTCTTCGAACCAGTTCTTCGGAGACTCGATCGCGGCCAGGGCAACCTTGCGCTTTCCGCCATCAATGGGAACGACGGCGTTTTTTGATCCTGTGCAACTGAAGTTGCCGTTGGGATCGATGCCGCAGCCCTTGTTGCCATTGGCTGAGTTGTAGGCGCCGAAGGGGTATCCGCCGGTGCTGCCAGCGCTGATGTATACCGTGAAAAAGTTCGGCCCGTTGTTGTAAAACACGCCGCCCGAGGAATTATCCGCCGTGCCGATGACGCCTGCGTATGAAGCGTTTCCGCCGTCACCCCAAACCCCGCCGCCAATGCCGGTCCAGCCGCTCGCGACGGAACTGCTTCCAGATGACATCTGACCGTAGACGCCGGCGCCATTCGGGCTGTTGCTGTTCCAACCAGTCACGCCCCGCAGAACCCCGGAGGTGGCGAAGGTTGCGCCCAGCACACCAGTATCCCCGCGGGTAGATCCGTCATTCTCGGCGTAGATCGCTTCAGGACCGCTGGTTCCTACAGAAATTGGGAAAGACTGACCCGATGCCTCCAGCCCAATCTCTCCTCCCGTGAGCGAGACGACACTGCCGGCCGTGCTGCTGTTATTTACGGTCAGAGCTGCGCCGTTCGTGCCGGCGAACACAGCCTGGCTGTTGGTGAAAGTATTGGCCAGAGCCAACTCCGGCACAACCGAAGGATTCACACTGAGCGTGCCGGTCGAAGTGATCGGCCCGCCAGTGAGTCCCGTGCCGCTGGCGATGCTGGTAACCGTTCCGCCACTGTTGTTGTCGGTGGAGCAAGCCCACGACCCGCTCCATTTAAGGATCTGCCCGCTGGCGCAACTCGTCAGCCCAAGACTCGTGCTGCCTCCGAGCGCGATCGACCCACCACCGGTGAGTGGACTGGCCGCGTTCACAGTGACGGACGAATTCTGAAGCATGGTATTCGTCACTCCGGCGCTGGCGATGCTTAGCGAGCCACTTCCCGTGATTGGGCCACCGGTCAGTCCGGCGCCGCTGCCCACGCTGGTCACGGTTCCCGGCCCAGTGCCCGGAAAAATCTGCCCCGTGGCGAAGGTGATTTGGCCGTTGCTCGCGATGGCCAGGCCGGTCTCCGTTGGTTTGGTCGCGCCCGTGCCAAATAGCAGGTTCAGGCTGGCCGACGGCGCGGTTGTATTGTTCCCAACTGGTTCGGATTGCCAGTTGAACGATTGATTGACCGCGGTCGACGTCGTACTGTTAAAGCTCGACGCCACGAAATTCAGCGGTTGCGAGTTGGAGCCTTTCGTGGCGGTGGCTGGGCTGATCGCAGGCAAATTGATTGTTCCGCGAAAGGTCCCGGCACCCTTGACGTCAAGAGCAGTCGCAGGAGTGGTCGTGTTGATGCCCACCTTCGCCGTGGTTCCGCTGCCGGATTGGAAGACCGCGGACTTTACGATGTCGCTGGTCGTGTCCCAGAGAGGAATGTAGTTGGCGGTTCCGACTCCGGTGACGGCAGGATTCGGCGGCGGAGCGCTGGTCGAACTGGTAGCGGTTTGAGCCGAACTAACGGGAGAGATCGATGAACTCGCCTGTGGTGCGAGCATGAACGCCGACGGCGGAAGTCCCCCGATGGTCTCGGCGTCGTGCGCCTTCAAGGCGTAGGGAACGGCTACGAGCAACACGCGCGGCTGTTCGTCCTGCCCTTGCACTTGCACGCCAAGCCAGCGGGCCTCGCCCGAAACGAACACATCTTCGGGCAATCCCTGAGCGGTCGTGGAGCCGAGCATGATTGAATAATGTCCTGACTTATCCGGTTGAACATTCTGGGTTTCGATCCAAAGCGGCGCGCCGCCCTGTGAGTCCCGGTAGAGAAGGAAGGTGACGCCGGACAAACTGGTCAGAGGTCTACCATTCAAGTCGGTGAGCGTACCGCTGTAGTTCACCAGCTTTGGGACGACGGTGCCGTTTGTGATGGTTGAGGTGGACGCCGCTGCTGCGTTGGTTTGTTGCGCTAAACCGGCGACCGGGAAACTGCATACTGCCGCAATCAGGCTAAGCCTGAGCCCCAGGTATTTGCTGATCATAGTCTTCTCCAATACTGAGTTTGGTTATGCCGACGGGGGGCGAGCGGCGGTTGCAGTGGTTCGAGGTAACGCTTGTTCCTCTCGCGGGGGAAGCGATGGGGCGGGCCACGCTAAAGCAGCGCAGGCCGCCCGTTCTGCACGCGCATCAGGGCAGGGGCGAACGCGAATACGAAAGCAGCGAGCATCAGCAGTCGACGTAACTTTGGGCCTGTTATTTTTTACTTCGGTGTCGTTGTTGATGGATCGTCCAGGAACCCTGAGCCGGAGTTCACGACCGCGAGTTCCCCCCGAAACTCGTGGCCGGCGGAGCATCGGCCATCTATCCAGTAATGTGAAAAGCGGCAGACAATTGGCTCATTTCGCCGAAAGAAATTTGTTTTCTGCTGGACGGGGGCTGAAGCCCTGAATCGTGGCATATGCTTTTCGCGGCCTCTTCGACAAGCTCAGGGCAGGCCCTGAAGGGCCGCTCTTCCACTCTTCTATCTTCTAAGCTTTCACGCTGGTTTAGGAACTTCTAGGCTTTGGTGGCGAGGTACTGGCAGACGCGCTGGATGGTGTCGCGCTGGCCGTCGTTGAGGGTGAGGAATTCGAATCCGTAGCGGAGGCCCTGGCGGTAGCGGACGATGGCGCGGACTTTGATGGGATAGGGCGTGAGGGGCAGGGGAATTTCCAGAGTGACGATCTCGCCGGTTTCGAGGCTGCCGGTGAGGGTGGCGCCAATACCGTCCTGGCCCATTTCGGTGGAGCGTCCCCAGCAAGTGCGGAACTCTCCGGCTTGAAACATTTTGACCTGCAGGCGTACGTCGATGACGAAGCGGGGGAAGCGGCGAGTGAAGGCGACCTTACCCGCAGGCGCGTTGGCGGGAATACGCGTGCCGCTTCCGGTGTCGGCAGCAGCAGCGGCGGCGGCTTTGGCTTTTTCGTCTTTACTCATATTCATGACTCATGCAAGTCTTCACAACTCTGCACTCATGCAAATCTTTGACTCATGCAAATCCTTACTTCAGTAAATCTGCGGCGATCGTCAGCCGCGGTGCAAAGCGCTAATTGCCATGCAGCAGGTAGCCAGGTTCGAGCGGCAGTTTGCCGGCGACCTTCACGACGGCGACGCTGCTGTTGATGGCGTATACGTCCACGACGCCAATGGCACCGGGGATGGATGCGACCTTGTTGACGAGGTCCTCATCGGAATCGACGATCATGATGGCGGGATGACCCATGCGTCCATGATTGGCGGTGGCGATGAGATCTTTCACCTGCGATTCCGGGAGCTCATAGACTTTTTCAAGGAAGGCCTTCATTTCCGGCGTGCCGGGGCTGCGCATGATAAAGGTGACCGACTTGCCATCGGGCCAGCGGCTGGTCTGGCCTTTGCATATCTTGACGAGGTCGGGCAGAGCGATGGCGGATAGGGAGTTAGCTTTATTGGAGACCAGCGCGAGGTCGCGCGCGGCTGCCAGCGAGACGCTGGCGGCGAGAAATAGACAGAGGCTTAGAGCTATTCGGTGGAGCACACGCTTTTCTCCCGCAAGGCGGAATCGGCCTTGCGGCAATTTTCAGGGAAAAAGGTCATCGGCTCAACGTAACTAAGGTCACGTATCCCTAGGGGGCTGCGGAAAACGCGCCTAAACACGAAGCAATCAGCGACAGCGGCTGAAGCCGGCATTGATTCTTCTGCATTTACGGCATCGCTAAAGCGATGCCCTGATACAAGGCCTAAATACAAGTCCTGAGTCTTTCAGCGATCGGTGGAGCCCACACTGATTCCACGTGCCTTACGCGGCCGTGTAAGGGCCACTCCTCCGCGGCGGTGCACGCCTTTTTGGTGTTTTTCCGCAACCTCCGAGAGTTAAGAGCGAGGGCTCGAGGCGGGACTTGAGGCGTGTTTTTTACGAAACCGCCAGGCCGTGGGTTGCGTATCTGAGAGTGGAGTCAGGGGAGGGCGTATGTTCTGCAACCGGTGCGGAACGGAGTCGCAGGCTGGAGTTGTGGTGTGTCCCAAGTGCGGGAGGAGAATTGGAGATCCAGTCAGAGGAGTAGCGCAGTCGCGGCTGGAGCGGCATCTGCGGACGCTAGGGACGCTGTGGATGGCGATCGGGGGGCTGTTTTTGATCCCGGCGGTGGGGTTGATGGTATTTGGGCGCAGCGTGCATTTCATGCTGCACGAGCAGGAGCCTTGGCCGGGGGTGTGGGAGGTCCTTCTCACCATGGCTAGCGGTACGCTGATTATTCTGGCGGCCGGAGGAGTGTGCGTGGGATTGGGACTAATGCAGAGAGCGTCATGGGCACGAACGGCCGCCATTGTTCTGGGAGTGCTGGCGCTGTTTCATCCGCCGTTGGGGACGGCGCTGGGGGTGTATTCGTTGTGGGTGCTGCTGGCGGATGAAGGCGGGAATGAGTACCAGCATCTGGCGCGCGCGGAGTAGCGGCGAGCCGGTCTAGCCAGTTTCGGTGGGCGGGTGTGGTTGAGACCGAGATCCTTCGCTTGCCTGAAGAACCGCTCCACTCAGGATGACACGCTCCGGGGGGGTAGTAGGGGCTTGGCAAGTGTCGGGCAATCGGTTAGGCTTAGCCTTCTTGTTAGACGAGGTCTTCCCCCCATGACCAATCGTGTCAGCTACGCTCCGCAAGACTTCCAGAAGATGTGCAAGCAGGCAGAACGGGACCACGAGTCAAAGAAACTGGTAGTGCTGATGGAACGCGTGAAGCGTCAGATCGCGGAGCGTGACAACCCCGGACGAGTGGGGGAGCCGTCGAGCACCGAATCCGGCTTGTTGCGGCTGCCCAGCCGCTCGGCTCCGTTTGAGAGATAACTGCCGTATCGATTTTTCTCCCATGCAATTTTTGAATCCGCGGACGGAAAACTTTTCTCTTTCCACAAGTTAGTTATGCGCTAGAATGAGCGAGCTTTTCCGGTTGGCTCGGCTTTCTGGCCAAGCAGAGTTCAGCCGTGTGCCTTCCCCCAGGAGGTTGTAGATGTACCGGCCTTACACGAGTCCCCTAGGGGACTCTCGTCCCTTCCGTGATGTTGAGTCCCAGCTGCGGGACCTAACCCAAGACTTCGCGATGTCGTTCAACACCGGGAACTATGACCAGGCGGCAGGGCTGTTCGCGGCCGATGGCGAGCTGATGGCCCCGCTCCATGAAGGAGCGTACGGGCAGAAAGCCGTGGAACGATTGCTGCGCCAGTTGCGCGAGCAGGGCTACAGCGATCTGCGCATGGAAACCACGCGGGTGGAGCATTCTGGCGATATGGCGATGGAGATCGGGCGCTTTTCAGTCGTGGTGCGCAAGGCAGACGGCACCGCGGTGGCAGAGCGCGGGAAGTATGTGAAGGTGTGGCGGAGGCTGGGAGTGTGGCGGCTGGTCGCCGACTGCTGGAGCCGGACTCCGGTGGCCGTGAATGAACGCGCAGCGTAGTGTTGGGCGGGAGAGTCGGAGGTTTTGTCCGTTGCAGAATCGACATCTGCACTTGCGGTAGGCGGGAGCGCGGGATACGGTTGGTGGAGATGAGCCAGGAACAGACAGCAGCGCCGGTTGCGACTGAGAGCGGACATGGGGAGGGAGTGAAGGCGGCCGATCGAATTCAGTGTGACCCAGGGCAGTATTGTCCGAACTGCTCGTCGAAGTTGCGGGAGAGCCGGTGCAAGATGAAGTGTCCGCAGTGCGGGTTTTATTTGAGCTGCTCGGATTTTTATTGAGGTGAGCTGTCAGCTATCAGCTGTGAGCTTTCAGTAAGGTCAATTCGCTGCGCTGGACGTCGCGCGAAGAAGCAAGCTTCAGGGGCTAAAGCCCGAATCATTCCTCCGCCTTTGACGGCACGGCTGAAGCCGTGCCCTTCCACGAACCACCTTCCACGAACGACCTTTCACGGACGACCTTTCAACGGACGACCTTTCACAAACCACCTTTTACGAACGACCTTTTACAAGCGATCTTTCACGAACCACCTTCCCAAAACCTCCTCCCAAAAACAAATCCTGGGGCAGCGCTGATGCTAAGGCTTCAGAAAAGCATGCTTCCCAAAAAGCTTTACGTGTCCTGACAGGTTCGCTGAGTTCCGACTACAATTGGGGGCGAGTTTTAGACATCATAATCAGGAGACGATCATGCAACGGAAGGCTAGTGCGGTCTGGAAGGGTGGGCTGAAGGATGGGAAGGGTTCGCTCTCGGCGCCGGGTGGGGTGCTGAACAATACTCCGTATTCGTTTACGACGCGGTTTGAGAATGCTCCGGGGACGAATCCCGAAGAGTTGATCGCGGCGGCGCATGCGGGATGCTTTTCGATGGCGCTGTCGGCGCAGTTGGGCGGGGCGAATCTGACTCCGGAGAGCATTTCGACTTCGGTCACGCTTTCGCTGGACAAGCTGGATTCGGGGTGGACGATTACGGCGAGCCATATTGATGTGGTGGGGAAAGTGCCGGGCGCGGATGCGGCGACGTTTCAGAAGTATGCGGAGGCGGCGGAGAAGGGGTGTCCGGTGTCGAAGGTGCTGAACGCGAAGATTACGATGACGGCCAAGCTGGAGTAGGCGGGCTGCGGGCTTGCGGTGGATTGCAAAAGCATCAACCACGAAGGTTCACGAAGGAAACCTGGCAGTGGTGCAGTTTGGCTAGCGCATTAGGCCGGTTAAGCGGGAGATCCTTCGCTACGCCTGAACAACGGCTACGCTCAGGATGACAAAGTGGTGCAAAGACCAAACTGCACTACTACCCGAAACCTCGGGTACCCGAAACCTCGGGTGGTTTGACAGGCGGCTTCGTGTCTGTAGAATAGAAGTGTAGGTCTTCCTGACACGGCGACGATGAGGTCGCCGCTGCTGAGCAAGTTCATTTGCCATCGTGGCGGAATTGGCAGACGCGCATGGTTCAGGTCCATGTACTCGCAAGGGTGTGGGGGTTCGAGTCCCTTCGATGGCACCATTGATTTGTTTTCTTTCGCCCCTTCGGGGCTCATTCATCTCTAGCTAGCTGACCCACGACTTTCGTCGTGGGCTGCATTCTTTCGCCGCTTCGCGGCTACTAGGGTGACCCTGCGGTTCAAGGTTGACGCGGCGGTTCAGCCCTCGGGGAACAGCAGGTCCCTCCACTCCGCTTGCTTCGCTGCGCTCCGGTCGGGATGACAGGGGGCTGGAAATATCTGCCTCAAACGTGAAAAAGGCGATCTCTTTCGAGATCGCCTTTTTGCAATAAGGGGATGGTCTACAGCGGCTGGACGTTCTCAGCTTGCCAGCCCTTGGGGCCCTTGGTCACGTCGAACTGCACGGTTTGGCCCTCTTGCAGGCTGCGGAAGCCGCCTGCTTGAATCGCCGAGAAGTGCACGAAAACGTCTTCGCCGGACTGGCGGCTGATAAAGCCGTAGCCCTTGGCGTCGTTAAACCACTTTACTGTTCCTTGTTCTGCCATGGTGTTAGGTGTTCCTTTGTTTGTGAATCGATTTTACGCTGGAGAGATTCGGAGGTATTGCGAGAGGTTACTGGCTGTTGAGGCAAGAACTGCTCACGTCCGATTCGGACAACGTACTTCTTTATAGTACTTGGAGTGGGCCGAATTGGCAAGCGGGAATGCGCCCAAGACGTCAGACCTCGGGGAGTGGTTCAGGTTAGTCTTGTACCGCGCGAGATCCTTCCCTTCGCCTGAAACACGGCTCCGGTCAGGATGGCGCCGCTCTTTGAAACTGTGCAGACGGATCGAAAAGGAGGGCAGCCGAGGCGACTGTTCCTACATCTATCCGCAGTTCCCCATATGTTCTCCGCAGGATCGATCTCTTCGCAGCGGGATTAGGGTAAACAGCGTATACTTGAAATACTTAACCTCGAAGACCCATGGCCCTATTTGCGCCTTCGCGATTGAGAGATCAAGAGGCGTCTTTTCTGTAGCGGGGAGCGTCCCTAAAAAATCACTTTGGGCGGGGGCAGGGTGCGGCTGCTCTGTCCAGAGATGCGTGTTGCGACGAAGCAATGCGGCTCGTTGCGATCACAGTCGCCAGCAGTCCCACGATCGACCCAGCAGACTGACGGCTCACGAACCTGCCCGAACGACAGGAGTGCATTATGTCCAAAATTAACGGCGACAAATCGAGGTACAACCGAATCCGGAAGCAGAACGCGGCGAAGCGGATGAGAAATCGCGCGCTGCTGAAGAATGAGATCGCGCACGCGAAAGCGGCCGGGTCGAGCTCGGCGAAGAAGACGGTGGTGGCATGAGTACACCGCTACTGGGGCTGCCACTTTCCGCGCTGCCCAGTAAGCTGAAAAACAAACGCGTTCTTCTGGTGGACACTTCGACGACTAAGCGCGATTTGCGCGCCGAGTCGATGAGGAAGCTTGGGATGGAAGTGGATTGTGCGGCTGACATCAGTGAGGCGCGGTCGTGGTGGCGCGCGGATCTTTACAGCCTGGTGCTGATCGATATGGAAAGCGGACTGGGCCACCGCGACAAGTTTTGTGACGACATGCGGAATGCCACGCCGCCGCAGCAGATTTCGTTTCTGGTGGGAAAGCCGGGCTATCTGGCGGATGCACCGAAGGCGGATCGGGTTCGGATGGTTCAGGCGGGCAGGGATCAGGCGTCGTGGGCGGACGTGAAGACGGCGCTGGCGGCGGATCTGCCGGGCAGCGTGGCGCAACAGTGGGGGATTTTGGAGGCTTCGCGGCGAATTTCCGCGGTGCGCTCGCTGTCGCATGCGCGCACCAAGGCGACGCAGGATCGGCCTGTGCCGCCTCGCGATATGGAAACAAGGGAATCGAAGCGAGTTGCATCCGAGTCCCGGACTTTAGATGATTTACTGAGAGAGGAATTGCAATGAAGAACCTTTACGTAGGTAATTTGCCCCACAGCACAACCGAGTCAGAGTTGCGAACGGTGTTCGAGGCTCACGGTGCGGTGGAAAAAGTCAGCATCGTGACGGACCGGGAGACCGGACGAGCCCGGGGTTTCGGGTTCGTGGAAATGACCAATCCTGCCGAGGCGGACAAAGCGATCGCGGCCCTGAACGGAACGGAACTGGGCGGACGGGCGTTGAAGATCAACGAAGCGCAGCCCAAGACCGACCGTCCCAAAGGCGGTGGTGGCGGTGGTGGCGGAAAGAAATTTGGCGGCGGTGGAGGTGGGGGCGGACGCGGGCGCGACGACTATCAGGGACACGCACGCCAACCGCGGGAGCCGCGCTGGTAGGTGGCTTCTGTACGCAGCCGGACGCTCTCAGTGGTGCGGGCCGGCACCGCAAGGAATAACATCCAAGGAGGAATTGTGAATGCCACGAGGACGATCAACATTTACTAAACGCCAGAAGGAACAGACGCGCCAACAGAAACAGCGCGACAAGGCCGAGCGCCGGGTCCAGCGCAAGCAGGACAAGCCGGAAGGCGAAGTCGTCGACGAGATGCAGGAACTACGGGAGCTTGCCGAAGCGCAGGCGGCGTTGTTCCGCATCGGTACCGAGGACGAAGCCGGGCCGGTAGATACGTTTATCCCGAGCCCCAAGATCGGGCGGTAGTGCGCTAAAGGGAAAAGCCCCACTTCTCGCAAAGGACGCGAGAAATGGGGCACCCACTTTCTCTTCACTTCCCAGTTTTTCTTAAGCTCTTAGACGAAAACCTCGCCGGGCAGCGCCGTGAGTGTGCGCGACGCCAGCGTGTTCTGGACCGAGCGCCTCGATTGTGGTGCGCCGGAGGGGTCCATCTGCATGCGCTCGATGCGCAGCTTCAGGGTGCGCTCGATGTTGCGGAGTTCCACGACTTCGACTCCGGCGGCCAGCGTGGTCGCGCGGCCGGACAATCCAGCGCGTCCGGTACGTCCGACGCGGTGGATGAAGTCTTCCGCCATCTTGGGCAAGTCGTAGTTGATGACGTGGGCGACGTCGTCGCAGTGCAGAGCCGCGGGACGCGATGTCGGTGGCGACGAGCACCTGGAAGCGGCCTTCCTGAAATCCGCTGAGAGCGCCGTTGCGTTGCGACTGCGAGCGATCGCCGTGAATCATGGTGGCGGTGAAGCCGTCGCGGGCCAGTTCCTGGGCGAGGCGCTGGGCGCCGCGCTTGGTGCGGGTGAAGATGAGGGTCTGTCCTTTTTCGGCGTAGAGAAGCTGGCGGAGGACGTCGAGCTTTTCGCCGGGACGGACTTCGTAGGCTTTCAGTTCCACGCTTTCGGCGGGCTTCAGGACCGAGCCCAAAGCAACCCGCACGGGATCGCGCATGTATTCGTGCACGAGTCCAGCGACAGACTGCTCGAGAGTGGCCGAGAAACACAGGGTCTGACGGGTCTTGGGCAACAGCGCAAGAATCCGGCGGATGGCCGGGAGGAATCCCATGTCGAGCATGCGGTCGGCTTCGTCGAGGACGAGCATCTTGATGTAGCGCAGGTCGGCGAAGCGGCGGTCGGTGAGATCCTGCAGGCGCCCGGGAGTCGCGATGATAAGCGACGATCCGGCGCGCAGGCCCTGGATCTGAGACTTTTCAGAGACGCCGCCGATGACGAGCGCGGCCTTGGGCATGGTTTTGGTGCGCAGTTGCTCGTACTGTTCGTGGACCTGCATGGCGAGTTCACGAGTCGGCAACAGGACCAAAGCGGTAGCCTGGGTCGAAGGTTCCTTGCGGAGCATTTCGATCACGGGGATCAGAAAGGCGAGAGTCTTGCCGGTGCCGGTCTGGGCGGTGCCGATTACATCTTTTCCTTCAAGAGCAGGCTGGATCGCGCGCTCCTGGATCGGCGTTAAGGTGATGAATTGGGCTGCCGCGAGCTTCTGCTGTAAAGCCGAAGACAAGGGCAGTTCGGTAAATGTGGACATTCTAGATTGTTTCTTTCTGGAGGGGCCTGTCGATATACACGTTCAGATACTGGAAAGACGTGAAGCTTCCATGCCGCTCACATTTTGTTTTGAATTCACGCTGGAACTAAACGGCGGGCAGGAAAGGCGGAGATGAATCTGATCCAACGAGGGACCACCGCGTCACGAGCAAACCGTGGAAAAAGCGTCAACGACAGTATAGCACAGAGAAACGGCACGCCAAGTTACCGGCGTAAGAGGTTGTTGGTCAGTTTGATGCCCAGAGATTTTGTGTCGCGGTTACCCTGAAAGGGATGGCGGCACGCATCTAACTAGTTCAGGAACAGCGACGGAAAGAAAGGTCGCTAATCAAGCAGTCCTGGGCTAGAATTAAGGACCCCGTACCACAAAAAATTGCGAATGGCCGAAACAAAACTCTCTTGCTTCTGGCATGGACCGGACCTTGGCCGGGATACACGGGCCGCGGTTTCACTTCACGGTCATACCAACCGCTCCAAGGAAAGCCTTCAGTTGATCCCGGAGCTGGCCCGCAAGGGCCCGATGCTGCATGAGGCTCTGGAAAAGCAGTGCCGGAAGTCGCGGATTCCCGTCGACTTCTCACGGGCCTACTGGACCCCGCCACTGTCGCCGAAGCTGGCGTACCAGACGGAAAAAGATCAGATTGAGAATACGGTCGGACTCAAGAGCCTGATCTCGCTGACCGACCACGACACCATTGAAGCGCCGCTGTTGTTGCGGGCGGCGCACGAAACTGCACAGACGCCGATCTCGCTGGAGTGGAGCGTTCCTTACGCGGGAACCATCTTCCATCTTGGAGTCCACAATCTGCCCAGTGGCGAGGCGCAGGCCATCATGGTTGATCTCGCCGCATATACGCGGGATCCGGACGAGACGCGCCTGGTGGAACTGCTGGCGATGCTGGATGCAATTCCCGATGTGCTGGTGGTGTTCAATCATCCGCTGTGGACGCAGACGTGCGTGGGAGTACACCGGGACGACAAGGCGCTGGAGCGATTTTTGACATGTGCGGTGCAGTTCCTGCACGCGTTCGAGATCAACGCGACGCGCAGCACGAAGGAAAATAATCTGGTGCGGGAACTGGCCGAGCAGTGGCAGCGGCCGCTGGTTGCCGGCGGAGACCGTCACGGATGCGAAGCCAGCGGGGCGTTGAACCTGACCTCGGCCGAGAGTTTTTGCGAGTTTGTGAGCGAAATCCGGCTGGAGCAATGCAGCCACGTGCTGTTGATGCCGCAGTACACCGAACCGGTGAGCGTCCGGACAACGCGAACGTTGCTGGATGTGATCCGCAATTATCCGGATTATCCGATCGGCTCGCAGCGGTGGGATGAGCGAATTTTTCATCCCGACGCAAACGGCGGGCCGGACCAGCCGATCTCGGCACTTTGGAAGGCGCCCCCGAAGTTTGTGGAGCAGATCTTGGGGGGGGTCCGCCTGCTGGAGAATGCGGCCGTGCAGCGCGCCATGGAACGCGTTTTCAGACGCGGCGCCGTTGCGGATGTCCCTCGGGAGATTGTGGCGGAGGTTCTTCCGGCAGAGGCAGTTTCCGGCGATGCGGTTTCTTCCGAGGCGCTTACGTGAAGAGGGGGAGTCCACGGGTCGCATTTTTTCCGTGCGTCTACCATGAGGTGGACGGCGTGGCCCAAACCAGCCGACACTTTGAAGCATTCGCCAGGCGACAGGAATTGCCGTTTCTGATGGTGCATGCTGGGCCGCGGGACGAGGTAACCACGGCAGGGCCGGTGATCCGCGTACAGTTGCCGCGCAGTCCGCTGAAATTTCCGCTCGACCGGGCGCATGACTACGACCTTCTTTTCCTGAGACATTACCGGAAGTTGGAACCGATGCTGCGGGAGTTCCGTCCGGATGTGGTGCAGATTACGGGGCCGAGCGATGTAGGGACGCTGGGGGCGTACGTCGCGCACAAGATGGGGATTCCGCTGGCGGCCTCGTGGCAAACCAATATTCATCAATATGCGCGCAGACGGATGGCGGCTGCGGTGTCGTTCCTGCCGAAGGATGTTGCTGGGAAATTGGCGGACGTGGCCGAGCGCCTGAGTTTTCGGGCGTCGGCGCGGTTCTACCACATTCCGCGGTTGCTGTTTGCGCCGAATCAGGAGATGATCCGGGTGCTGGAGGCGGCGACGGGGAAGCCTTGTTACTTGATGTCGCACGCGGTGGACACGGAGGTTTTTACTCCTGACCTTCGTGACCGGACGGACGGAATATTTCGTATCGGTTATGTAGGTCGACTCACGACGGAGAAGAGCGTGCGCGTGTTGGCGCGGCTGGAGCAGGCGCTGCTCGACAAGGGCTATCGGGATTTTGAGTGCATGATTGTGGGGGAAGGCGCGGAGTCGGAATGGCTGCGGAACAATATGCGGCAGGCTGAGTTGACGGGCGTGCTGCGGGGAGCGGAACTGTCGCGGACCTTTGCGAATTTTGATGTGCTGGCGTTTCCGTCGGAGACCGATACGTTCGGGTTGGTGGTGCTGGAGGCGTTTGCTTCGGGAGTGCCCGCGATCGTGACCGATAAAGGCGGACCGCAGTTTACCGTGCGGCAAGGTGGTGCGGGATTTGTTGCTCGCAACTTCGATGAGTTCGTGAATTACACGGCGAGGTTGATGGAGCAGCCTGAGTTGCTTGCGGCCATGCGCGCCGCGGCTCGGCAGCAGGCGCTGGAGACGTCGTGGGATCGGATTTTCGAGGGCATGTACGAAGCTTATGAGCGATGCATGTGCAGCGTCGCGGTGGACAGCCACAGTGTTCTCGATGCAGCCAGGATCTGAGCGCGTTCGCGGGGACAACTACCACAGGGGCTAAAGCCCATCTCATTCCACATGCCTTACGCGACCCTGAAGGGCCGCTCTTCCACGGTGGTGCATGCATTTGTAGGTGTTTAGCTACGGCTGAACCCGCGCCTTCTCCCCGTCCTCTGACGGCGCGAAGCCGTGCCCTTCCCGAACCTATTTTGTAAGCCCCCTCCAAGTTCTCGAATATGAGGACTGTTCCAGGTGCTACAGACTTGAGGAGCTTTGTGCCACTGCTAAGGTGCTAGGCAACGGGAACGAAATGGGGCACAATCAGGGCGGGACGGGGGAAGGCAGGGTACTTTGAAGATCTCGCAAAAAGGACTGTACGCGCTGCAGGCGATGATGACGCTGGCGCGGAGGCACGATCAGGGAGCGATCAAGATCCGGGATATTGCGGCGGAGAGCGATCTGCCGGAGAAGTTTCTGGAACTGATTCTGTTGGAGTTGAAGAACGCGCGCATTGTCGACAGTGTGCGGGGCGCAAGAGGTGGGTACCAGCTCAGGCGCGATCCGGCGGAGATTCCGCTGAGCGATATTATCCGGCTGGTGGATGGTCCGCTGGCGCCGATGGGAGATGCCGAGCAGTTGCGGGGACTGATCGCGAAGGATGCGGACCACCGGGCACTGTATGAAGTATTTCTGGCGGTGCGGGATGCGGCGGCGAAGATTCTGGAGCACACGACGATCGCGGATATTGTGGGGGGCGGGAAGGGTAAGAAGGGGACGGGCGCTAAGTCCGGGGCCAGTGGGAAGAAAATCAAGGCGAGCCACACAATGTCGGGTGGGTAAGTGCAAGGCTTCGTTCTCGGTGGGCCGTGCATCTTTTCTCAATTCCGGGATGTGGTTGGGATAATCGCCAGTGGCTAAATCGGCGGTTTCATCTGCCCGCGGGTACTACGCAGCCCAGCCGAGGAACGGTTTAGCCAACCCCGAGACGGTGAACGATCGCCTGGAAGCGCGGATCGGAGCGGACTACGTCAAACTCTGGGTCGACGTTGATGAATAGCATCCAGTAGTCGTGATGCTGATACGACTTTTCCAGCCAGTCGAGAGCGAGCGAGCGGTCTCCCTTCACCAAGGCGAAGTGCGCAACGTCATATGGCCGACGTGCGCCGGCCTTGGTCTCGTCCATGATCTTGCTGAGGGCACGCTCGATTTCGTCAGGGCGCCCATTCGCCATTGCACGCCAGAACTCTCCCTGGGATTCTTTGGCGTCGGCGGCTCGCCAGTCATCCCAACGGCGTTCGCAGTAGTACCCGGTGGTGAGCATGCTGTAACCAAGGTGGTAGTTGGGATCCCGTTGCAGGATGTTTTTCGAAACGGCAATTACTCCGTCAAAATCGCGCTGGAACTTGCGCAGTAGAGCGAGATCGACATCCACAATGAGCGCAAGAGGGTCGAGGCGGCGGGCAGTCTCGAGCTGTGCGTTGGCTTCCGCAAAGCGGCCATGGGCCATCAGGCCGAGGGCGTAGTACTGATGTGCGCTGGCGTAGCTGGGATTCAACTCGAACGCCTTCTTGTATTCGCGCTCGGCGGTGGGCCAGTCGTAGTCGTAGTGGCAAGCCACCATCCCCAGTGCGGCGTGCGGTTCGGCGAGCGACGGGTCAAGTTGCAGGGCCTTCAGGGCGGCGTCGCGAGCGCGCGGCAGATAGGCGGCCGGATCCACTTCTTCCACATCGCCGATGGCAATCAAAGAATCGGCCAAGCCAGCCCATGCCAGGGCATAGTTGGGGTCGCGCGCGATCGCCTGCTGCAGCAGGTCCACGCTCTTGAGTTCGGCTGGAAAGTTCCGCTGGTACCAGAGATAGCGTGCTTCCAGGTACAAAGCGTGAGCTTCGGGGTCGTGGGCTGCCGGGGAATTCTGAGGAGAAATCTTGCGTGCAAGAGCCCGCGCAATCGAGCCGGCGATCTGCGATTCGATCTGCATCCAGTCGCCAGTTGTGCCGTCGTAGGTCTGGCTCCAAATCGTGAACCCATCGCGAGTACGATTCAGTTCCACGGTGACATGGGTACGATCGGCGGCGCGCTGCACACTGCCTTCCACCACAGCCTCGACGTTTAAGCGGGAGCCGATCTCGCGAAGGTCGTCGTGCTTGCCCTTGAACACATAGGCGGAGCGGCGCCCGGTCACTTGGACGCCATCCAGATGGGAAATGGAAGCGGCGATCTCGTCCGTTAATCCGTCACTGAAAGCGTCATTGAAGGAGGGAGCACTGAGATTGTCGAAGGGGAGGATTGCGATCGAAGAAATCGGAGCGGGTCGCCGCCAGCGGTACAGAAAGAAACCGGCCAGGGCCAACACCGCGAAGACTCCCGCAGCCAGCCACAGACCCAATTGTGAGGTGCGCTTCCGGGCGCTCGTCGTCAATCCGATCTCATAGCGTGCCGTAAAATCTCGGTTCCGCGGTTCGGCCGTAGTCTGTCTTTCGATCCCACTTGAGATCTGCTCGACCGACGGGTCCGCCACGGGCGCCGTGGCTCGATCCTGAATTAGCGGTTCGAGGGTTGAGTTGACCATCGGCCCGATCCAGCGGTAGCCGCGGCGTTCGACGGTCTCGATGAAGATGGGGTTGTCGGCGGAGTCTCGGAGGGCGTCGCGCAGGCGCATGACGGCGCTACTGATGCCCTGCTCAAAGTCTACGAAGACGTCGGGGGCCCAGAGGGCCTGTCGGAATTCTTCGCGGGTGATCACGACTCCGGGACGCGCCAGCAAAAGTGCGAGCGCACGGAACGGCAAGTCCTGAAGACGGACTTTGACGCCATTCCGGCGGAGTTCCCCGGCGCTGAGATCGGCTTCGAAAACGCCGAAGCGAATCGGAGCCGGCGGCGACTGATCTGAGCTTCTGAAAACTGGATCGGAACTCATATAAAAAAAGATGGGTGCAGGAGGAGCTGAGTCTAGCATCCAGCACGAGCCGGGAGAATGGCACTTTCGGGCTCGTCGAAGCCCCGGTTTCCGGGCAATCAATCCACGTAAATCCCCGCCAATATTGACGTTAGCTCGCTATCCAGCGACAAGCTACGCGCCATCCTCGGTCCATTGACGGGAAGCGTGTTTCGGGCGAGGCTACGCACGCTACTCCCCCGGAACCAGGTCCTCAGGCAAATCATTCTCAGGAGACAAACGATGAATTCGAATTTTTGGCAAGGTAAGCGCTCGGGTGCGTTGGCGCTTACCCTGCTCGCCGCTCTGGTTGTAATCGCCGGGGTCGTTCCGGCGCAGGCGCAAACTTTTCCCGTGACTTTTCCGGCACCAAGTACGTTCACCTCGGGCCCCTGCTGCCCTTCCGCTCTAGCCATGGCCACCGGTGACTTCAATGGAGATGGCAAGCTGGATGTGGTCAACATTGATTATGGTTCGAATCTCAACGTGATGTTGGGCAAAGGGAACGGCACGTTCCAGGCGCCGATCACCCTCTTTATCGGCGTGAGCAACTTCTTCCCCGAGGCCATCGCCGTGGGAGACTTTAATGGAGACCACCTGCTTGATGTCGCGGTATGGGCGACCAACAGCACTACCGCGAGCACGCAAGTTAATATTTACCTGGGCAACGGCGCAGGGGGATTCACGGCCGGCGGGATCTATAACGCTCCTAACAGCAACACCTTCAATCCCGGCCCGAACAGCATAGTCGCGGCCGACGTCAATGGCGACGGCAAACTCGACTTGGTGGGCCTCACAATACTCAACGGCATTTTCGTTTTCCTGGGCAACGGAGACGGCACGTTTCAGGCTCCTGCCGTCTATAGCACAGGTACCACGAATGGATGCTGTAGCGGCCTAGCCGTGGGCGATCTCAACGGCGACGGTAAACTCGACCTTGCGATTTCTGCGAACGACGGTATCAGCATTCTGCTGAACACCGGCAGCGGGACATTTGTAACCGGAGTCTACTATCCATCCGGAGTGTCGGGTTCAGCGACGGGCGACGGCATCGCCATTGGCGACCTGAACGGCGACAAGCAGCCGGACGTGGTAGTCACCAATGAAAATCAAGGCGCAATCATTTATCTGAACCAGGGCAGCGGCACATTCAAAGAAAGCAGCGTGATCAATGGGGTGCCGATGGGCTCCACCGACAACGTGGTGCTGGCCGACATCAACAACGACAAGAAGCTGGACATCGTGCTCGTGGACTCTGTGGGCGACATTTTCACGTTTCTCGGCAAAGGAACCGGCCTCTTCAGCACCGGCCCGGCGTACCCGCTCCAGGCTCAGACCAACGGCGGTAATTATCTTGTGGCGGTCGGAGATTTCAACGGCGACGGCACGCTCGACCTGTTGGATACGAATGGGTTCAATACCGGTACCGTGTCCCTGGGCCGCGGTGATGGAAGCTTCCAGACCAACCAGATCAATGCGTTCAGTACGACTCTGGTCGCGAATAACATTGCGAGCGCGGATTTTAACGGTGACGGATTCCCCGACATCGCACAGTCGCTCAGCGGGGGCGCCAACGGAAAGATCGGCATCAACCTTGGCAGTGCACACGGAGTGCTGGGAACGACGTCGCAGGTCACCGCCAGCACTTGCGCGAACAATCCTGTCGAGTGGGTTGCCACCGGCGATGTGAATGGCGATGGCAAAGCCGATATCGTTGCGACGATGCAAGACGCCCCGTTCGCCGGTTGCCAGAACAACACGGTCGCAGTGCTGATCGGTTTGGGGACCGGAAAGTTTAAGACGGCTGTGTACTACCCAACGGGATCCATAGCCCAAGAGGGAGAGGTCTATCTTGTCGATGTGAACGGCGATGGGAAACTCGACATCGTGACGGAAAACGCAGACGGCACCATCAGCGTGCTGCTCAACAAAGGCAACGGCACATACAACGCGGGGACGCTGATTACGGGTATGGCCGCGATCAACCCGAGCAGCGCTTTTCTGACCTTTGCCGACTTTAATGGCGATGGAAAGACAGATATCGCGGTGACGACGAATGGCAATATTAGCTCCGTCTATGTGCTGCTGGGGAACGGCAATGGCACCTTCGGAACTCCCATCGCGACCGCCACGCCGTATTATCCGATCACACAGGCCGCCGCCGATTTCAACAAGGACGGAAAAGCGGACTTGCTGGTCACCACCACGGCCAACGGCTGCACCAATAACGAACGTGGCTACGCCTTCCTGAAGGGAAATGGCAACGGGACATTCACACCCGGCTCGATCAACTGCTTGCCCTATCAGAGCCCATGCATCGCCACTTGTGGCCGACTTCAACGGAGACGGGAAGCTGGATGCTGTCATTCCCTACTTTGGCAGTACGCCAACCGGGCCCGTCGTACTCCAGGGCAAGGGTGATGGCACCTTCATCAGTTCGGAGATTTTTTACTCTGGCAGGAGCGTCATCGGCGCTGCGGTTGCCGATTTCAACGGCGACGGCATGCTGGATGTCGCGCTGGTCGACGCCGCCCTCTTCAACCCCAGCTATCTCACGGTGATGTTCAACAGCTCGCAGCCGGTGAGCGTTTCACCGCTGACGGTGAACTATGGATCGGTCACGGTGGCCACGAAGAAATCGCAGACCGTGATTCTGACCAATGATCAGAGCAAGACGCTCAGCATCACGAGCATCACTTTGGGCGGCACCGACCCGGGCGATTTCAGCGAGACCTCGAACTGCGGGATTAGCCGCAAGGCCCACTGGGATTGCACGATCACCGTTAGCTTCACGCCAACTGTGACTGGAGCCCGCTCCGCGACGTTGAGCATCGTGGACGCCGTGGGGACGCAAACCGTACAGCTCAACGGGACAGGGAAATAGGTTGCTGATTCGCTCGGTGTGGCCTGTCGTTGTGTTTCTCCGACAGGGAGAATGACCCGGGGCGGGCCACACACAGACATCGGAGTTTACCGCTGCGATTTATTGCCCGCGGTGCCGGAGCGCGCTGGGGGAAGTCGCGCTCCGGTTTTTTTATCAGGTAGCAGCGAACGTGAGACCGGGTTAGATCATGCTCTCCAGCCGGACGTAGCTCGCTTCCATTCCGCGTTCCATCCCTGTAGCAAGCATGGCTGCCCGCGTTTGTGCGTCGGGCAGGGTCATGCGCATGGTCATGAGTGTGCCGGTGCCGTCGGGCTCGAAGCGGGTTTCGACGTGGTTGTCGGGCGTGGGATCGGGCAGGAACATGCGCTCGACGTGGACGATCTTGCTGTAAGGCTTGAGTTCAAGAAACTCGCCCGTCAGATAGAATCCATTTCCTTTCGTATTCTTCCACTCGTAGCGGAACTTGCCGCCGGGCCGCACGTCGTTTACGCAGACGGGCATGGTCCAACCCTCGGGGCCCAGCAGCCATTGTTGGAGGAGTTTCGCATCGGTGTGCGCGCGGTACACGGCCTCGGGCGGGGCAGCGAAGTGCCGGGTCACCACGATATGGGTATCGCCTTCGGTTTGGAGTGTGAGCTTCGTCATAGTGGTCATCGTTTCTCCTTTCGATTTGGTTCCATCGTGGCCAAAACTTCATCGAGCCGCTCGTAGTTTTTCTCCAGAGCTTTGCGCAACATTGCCAGCCATTGATCCATCGCGTCTATGCCGGGCTTGGCGAGGCGGCGAGGGCGCTTCGTGCCATCGATTCGCTGGACGATGAGGCCCGCTTGTTCGAGGACTTTCAAGTGCTGCGAGATCGCGGGCTGCTTCATTTCGAAGGGCTTAGCGAGTTCCATGACTGTTGCTTCGCCGATGGCGAGGCGCGCCAGGATCGCGCGACGGGTCGGATCGGCGAGGGCGGCGAATGAGGCATCCAGATTGGATGTTAGTGACATAAGTAATGTCTTATATAAGTAAACTATTATTATCAAGAGAAAATCTACTAGCGTTGCGGGATTCCTTGGATGGCTGTTACGTAGGGTCAAGCATGGGTTGCTGCGAAGTCGAGCGAGGCTGGGCTGGCATGTGTGTCAACGACTGAAATTCGCACCTGTGTTCGTCAACTACGCAAACTCATTCTCAATATGGCGGTTGACGACATGTCGTGTGATAACATGTAAAGGTATTAACGGCTAGAGTATCGGAACTGACTGCAGGGGTTCTCATCGAGGAGGTTGGGATGATGAGACTGAGATGGTGGGGTTCCAGAATCGGCGCGGCGTTGTTCGGATTAGTGCTGCTGGTCTTGTTGACAGGTTTCACCTACGAGCAGATTGGAAGGGCTCTGGATGCCAGCCGCCTGCCTCCCCGGATCGGGAAGGCAGTCGACATCGGTGGACGCACTATAAACCTCTACTGTTCGGGCGAGGGCAGCCCGACGATCGTTTTTGAAGCAGGCGGTAACGAGCCTGGATATGCATGGACGTCACTTCAGACCAAGCTTGCGAACCTTACTCGCGCCTGCTGGTACGATCGCGCAGGTGTGGGATGGAGTGATCCGCCGCAGTCACCGAGAACCAGCGCGACAGTCGTTAGCGATCTCCACGAAGTGTTGAGCCGAGCGGGCGTGCCGCCGCCTTACGTATTGGTGGGCGCATCGATCGGAGGAGAATACGCGCGAGTCTATACCAACCGTTATCCTCACGACGTTGCCGGACTGGTATTCGTGGATTCATCCCACCCCGACCAACAAGAGCCAGCCTTTATGCTGTCGGCGTTCAACCTTATGTCTCCGGGTAGGCGGCGATTGATCTGCACTTCGCTGCCATTTATGGTGCGCTTCGGCATTCTTCGAGTGGTCGCGAGCCGGATGGGCGGCCCGGTTCCCCCGCAATCCGGGTCGGAACGGGAGATATTGGCAAAGCTCGGCGAGCGGCCGATGGCGCTGAGAACGGATGCGGAGCAGACCTGCGCCGCAACCGAAGACGGCAGATTGGTTCCCACTCTCGGGACCGGAAACCCAGAACTCGACAATGCGGCGCGCAATGCGGGCAGCTTGGATGAGCGTCCCCTAGTGGTGTTGACGGCGGGGAGGTACTGGGCCCCTCCGGGTTTCGAAAAACAGGCCGCGGACTATCACGACATTTGGATTCACAAACTGCAGGCCAGCCTTGCGCGGCTATCAACGCGCGGGCGACAAGTGGTCGTGGACGCAGATCATGGCATGAGCGAGGCTCCGGACGCCGTGATCACGGCGACAAGACAGGTCGTGGACGAAGTGCGAGGCAAGAAGTAGAGACTCGAACGCCAACTGTTGAAATATCCTCCTTTCGCTCATCAATGACGCGAAGTACACTCGGTCCAACGCAGGCCAGAGCACGCTACCTCTGGAGGCTCGTTTTTCCGAATGCGATCTTGAAACCCCTTGCCAGGCGCGGGAAGTGCGCGATTTTCACAGTGCAGAAACAATCCCTTGCTTCCATGCCAGCATTGCCCTTTCCCAGTGAATCCCACGGAAAGCCGCGTCTGATACGGGGTCTGCGAGAACTGGAGTCGGGGATTGCACCAAATTCGGTCACTGGCTTGTGGACGTGCTGCACTCGATTGAAAACACGTGTACTTACAAACGCGTATTTTTGATTGACGGAAAAAATGGAAGGAGTACAACAAGATCGTTCTTTGACAGCTTCTTAAGTTTTTCCGGTTGGTGCGGCGTCCGGGGCTCAAGCGGAGTCACTGTTCTGATCGCGAGGTTGGGACGGAGGGTGAGCAAGGGTCTATAGCAAAGCGCTGGTCGAGGCGAACGAAGAAGAAATGTCGGAGGCAAGATAGAGTTCCGAGGCGTAGGGTAGGTTTATCCGGTTGGCGGTGAGCCCGGAGCCCAAGCGAAGATCGCGCGCAGTTCCCCGCAAGGGAAGCAGCGAGAGCAGGTCGAGCAAGGGTCAAACGCGAGCTACTGGCCGAGACGAATGGACCCTACACCACCTCGGAACTCTTATTTTTTGGAGCTACGAGTCTTGAGCTCCGAGCTCTGAGATTACGAGTTTTGAGCTTTCGAGTTAATAGTGTTGGCTCCCGGCTAGCCCTGCCGATTCCCTCCCATCCTTCGCAACCGAAAGCTCAGGATTATCCCTGCATTTTCGATCCGTGGAAATCCGTGTGAATCCGTGGCTAAGGAGGTCTGTTTCTCTAGGCCTCGACTGAAAATTGGTGGACCTGGCAAGATTCGAACTTGCTGAGCGGCGACCGAAATCCCCGCCCGCTGTGTTCCTTACGCCACCAGGCCCGAACTTGCTCGCTGTCATTCCGCTAGTCGATGTGCTCGCCTTCGGCCATGAAGCTTTGTTCGGACGGAGGCAGGCGGTCGCCGGGGCGAGCCGAGAATACGTAAAGCGTTGGCCAGAGGATCACGCTGACCAGTAATTCCACGATCAGGCCGCCCACGATGACGATGGCGAACGGGCGCTGCGAATCGGATCCGATGTCGTGCGACATGGCGGCGGGGAGCAGGCCGAGCGTGGCGACCAGCATCGTCATCATGATCGGACGGAGACGGAGCGACAGCGCCTTCCTTGGCGGCTTCGCGCACCGGCATGGCCGCGGGTGCGGAGCTGGTTGATGTACTCGACCATGATCACGCCGATTTCGACGGAGACGCCGAATCAGGGCGAGGAATCCGAGGCCCGACGAAACGCTGAAGTGCGTCCCGGTGATCAGCAGGCTGAGAAATCCGCCGAGCGGAGACAGCGCGACCACGGCGAGAATCAGGCACGACCCACTTCCAGGAACTGAAGGCGGAATAAAGGATGAATGCCATCAGAAGCAGCGTGACGGGAACGATGATCGCGAGGCGGCGATTGGCGCGCTGCTGGCTCTCGTATTCGCCGGTCCAATCGAGGTGATAGCCCTCGGGCAATTTGACCTTCTCGTCCGACTTCGTCGATGGCTTGGCGCACGGTGCTGCCGAGATCGCGGCCGCGCACGCTGTACTTGATGGCGATATAGCGCTGAGTTGCCTTCGCGATAGATCGTGGACGCGCCATCGTCCAGCGTGATCGTTGCACAGTTGCGCGAGCGAGACCCGTTCGCCTGAAGGCGCGAGCAGGCGGATGTTCGCGATGTCTTCGACCGTCCGGCGGTATTGCGGCTGGTAGCGGACGGTGAGATCGAAGCGCTGCTCGCCGATGCAGGATTTGGCTGACGGCTTTGCCGCCGACGGCGGTCTCGATGGCGTCCTGCACATCGGCGACGTTAATGCCGAAACGGTCGGCGGCGGCGCGGTCGACGTTGAGATTGACGTTGGGCTGGCCGCGGACCTGGAATGTGCCGAGGTCGGCGACGCCGGGGATCTGGCTCATCACGCCCTGCGATCTGGTCGGCCTTTTTCTTCGAGCGTCTTCAGATCGTGGCCGAACAGCTTCACGGCGAGTTCGCCTTTCACGCCGCTGACGGCTTCTTCCACGTTGTCGGAGATCGGCTGCGAGAAATTCCAGATCGACGCCGGGGAACTGCTGGAGCTCTCTGATCCATGGCGGCGATGAGTTCGTCTTTGTTGCCGTGGAACTCGCGGCGCCACTCTTCGCGAGGGCGCAGATCGACAAAGAATTCGGTGTTGTAGAAACCGCTGGCATCGCTGCCGTCGTCGGGCCGCCCGACTTGGCTGACGACCTGCGTCACTTCGGGGAAGCCGGCGAGAATCGAGGCGGGCCTGATTCGCCATGCGCGATGCTCGCGGTGGGGCCGGTGCTGGGCGCGAGAGTGCCGCGTACCCAGATCGCGCCTTCGTCGAGGTGAGGAAGAAATTCGGACCCGATGATTCCGCTGAGCGCGAAGAAGAGCATGAGCCGCGAGAGCCAGCAGGCCCATCCCGAGGGTGAACTTCAGGTGATCGAAGCACCAGTCGAGGCGAGCGACCGTAGCTGCGGTTGAGCCACTCGAGCACCGGGTTGCGCCATTCCTTGATGTCCGCGGCTGAAGAAGATAGTTGCAGAGCACGGGTGCGATGAACAGCGCGAAGACCAGCGCGCCGAGCAGGGCGAAGGCCACGGTCCAGGCCATGGGGCTGAAGAGGCGGCCTTCGACGCGCTGCAGGGTGAAGATCGGCAGATAGGAAACGATGATGATGACGCGCGCGAAGAAGACCGGGCCGCTGCACTTCGTGAGCCGCGACGGCGATGATTTCGCATGAACGTCTTTTTCGTGGTCGCCGAAGAGACGTGTGGCGAAGGATGTTCTCCACCATGACGACCGAGCCGTCGACGACCATGCCGAAGTCGAGCGCGCCCAGCGAAAGCAGGTTCGCCGGGATGTGACGCAGGTCGAGCAGGATGGCGGCGAAGAGCAGCGAGAAGGGAATGGTGAAGGCGACGATGAGCGCACTGCGCACGTTGCCGAGGAACAGGAACAGAATGAGAGTGACCAGAAGCACGCCGTCGGTCAGGTTGCGCAGCACGGTGTGCGTGGTGTAGATGCATCAGCTCGCTGCGGTCGAGGTGCGGAACGAGTTTCACTCCTGGCGGCAGCAGGCCTGCTTTCCGTTCATGCCGTTCAGTTGGTCGATTTTCTGGTGCAGCGCCTCGAGCGTGGTCTCGGCGACGGCGCCTTTGCGCAGCAGCACGATGCCTTCGACGACATCGTCATCGTTGAGGATCGTGCCGTCTTCTTGCGGATGGTCTTGCCCGAGTTGCCGAGACGGATCTTTGGGCGCCTGCACGACGTTGCCGAGATCGCGGACGCGCACGGGCGTGCCGTTCTGCGCCTTGACGCACGGTGGCGGCGATGTCGTCGGTGGTCTGCATGAGGCCGACGGCGCGGACGTTGAACGCCTGCTGGCCGCGCTCGATGAATCCGCCGCCGGCGTTGATGTTGTTGGCGATGAGCGCCTGCTCGACCTGGGCCAGCGAGAGGCCGTAGCGAGACGAGCTTGTCGGGATCGAGCTGCACCTGGTATTCGCGCGTCGGGCCGCCGAAGGGATTCACGTCGACGATGTTCGGCACCGACTTCAACTGGTTCACGCACGAACCAGTCGTTCGAGCGACTTTCAGTTCCATCACGTCGTACTTCGGATTCGTGCTGGTCAGCGTATAGAACATGATCTGGCCGATCGGGACTGTAATCGGGGCCGATGCCGGGATTCACGCCCGGTGGGCAGGGTCACGTGTTGCAGGCGATCGAGCACCTCCTGGCGCGCGTTGAAGGTGGTGATGTCGTCGTCGTAGATGATGGTGATGACGGACAGGCCCATCAGCGAGACGGAGCGCAGATGCGTGAGATGCAGCGACGCCGTTGAGTTCGACTTCGAGGGGAACGGTGATCTGCTGCTCGACTTCTTCGGCCGCGTGGCCCGGCCACTGCGTGATGACCTGCGCGTAGGTGTCGGCGACGTCGGGATAGGCCTCGATGGGCAGAGTCGTGGAACGAAATGATGCCCCAGACGAAGAGCACGAGCGCTCCCCCCAGCACGAGCAAGCGGTTTCGCAGAGCGAAATCGATGAGCTCGCGGATCATCGTAGTCTCCTGTCTTCTTCTCGGCGACTTCGGTGGAGAACTCGAGAGCGTTGGTGACGACTTCATCGCCGGGCTTCACGCCGTCGCGAATCTCCTGCATGCCGTCGGGCAGCGAGGCCATCGGCCTGCACCGCAATCTTGCGGAAACTGTTTTCCGCCTTCTTTGCGGAAGACCCAGTCTTTGTCGTGCAGGCGCATGATGGCGGTGGAAGGAACGACGACGCGGTCGGTCAGTTTGCGCGAACGGAAGGTGGCGACCGCAAACATGCCGGGACGAAGCGAACCGTCCGAGATTGCCGAGCACGATGCGCACCTTGGCGGAGCGCGTGTTGGGATCGAGCACGCGGGAAATGTCGGCGATCTTGCCTTTGAAGACGCGATCGGGAAAGGCATTCAGGCGGATCTCGGCCGAGTCGCCAAGATGCACTTCGCCGAGATCGTTCTCGAAGACATCGCAGACCACCCAGACCTCAGACGAGATTGGCGATGGTGAAGAGGTTGGGAGTGTTGTCGAGGCTCTTGACGCCTTCGGATCCGGCGACGTTCTGCTCGACGATGGTGCCCGAGACGGGCGCCTTCAACTCGATGCAGCGGGCTGGGATGATGCGGGATCGGCGCCCAGCATGCGGACGCGATGCTCGGCGGTCTCCACATCCACTTTAGCTTTGTCTTCAGTGTCCTGCGCGGCTTCCAGGTCCTTGGCGGCGATCGCGCCGCGTGTCGTAAAGCATCTGCGCGCGTTCGAGAGCTTTGTGCGCGAAAGAACTTCGTCGGCCTTGGCCTTCTGGTACTCGGAGAAAGCGCTCGCAAGATCGGGACTGGAAATCACCAGCAGCGTCTGGCCTTTTTTCACGGTGTCACCGAGTTTGACTTTGAGATCGCACGACGCGGCCTCGCGCCGAGCGAGGTCACGTGGATGGTGCGGTTCACATCCGGGGAGACAGTACCGTTGGCGGTGACGAGCGTGGGCAGAGCACGAATCTCTGCTTTGGCGGTTTTGAACAGTCTGGGACTGATCGGTGCTCGAACACATCGGGATCGAGCGTGACCGGAGGCTTGCTGGCGGCTGCCGGGAGTGTCTTTCGAGCAGGCCACGGCGCCGCCGAGGCGCACTAGCAGCAGCACCAGCGGCAGCCAGCGTGATACAGGCGAACGCGGAATGCGAGCAGCATCCGAACGTCCATGAATAAATTTTTCATTGAATGACCTCGCGTCCTACCGCCAGATTCATTTGGGCTGCGGCGGTGAGATAGGAGCCGACGAGATTCACGTAGCTGAGTTGCACGGTGCGGTATTCGCTTTCGGCGTTCAGGAAATCGAGCAGAGACGCGCCGCCGTGCTGGTAGGAAAAAGAACCGTGTCGCGCACGCGCACGGCCTGATCGAGATATTGGCGTTTGTAGGGTTTCAGGAGATCGATGTTGCTGTTGAGGGTGGCGTAGGCGGAATCGACGTCGGCATAGACCTGGGTCTCAACGCCTTGCGCGCAGCTTTTCGTTGCGCTTGATGTCGATTTTCGTGCGCAGCTTCTCGCCCTGGTTGCTGTCGAAGATGCGGAGTGGGATGCTGACGCTGGCGCCGATGGTGTTCAGCGCATCGGGGTTGTTGAACGATCCGTTGTGCGTGAACCAGAGGCCGATGGTGGGATCGGTCGAGCCGTTGGCTTCGGCGAGTTTGTAGTTTGTCTCCGCCTGCTGGACGGAGAGCACCGCGGCGCGCAGGTCGGGGCGGGCGTCGAGAGCATCTTTGCGGTAGTCATCGAGCGAGAGCAAGGTCTTCGCGGAAATCGAAAGTCCCTTCGACATCGAAGCTGTCGACCGGCCGGCGATCGTCGAGCAGGGCAAGCAGATTGATCTTGGTGGTGCGCAGATTACCAGCGCGGTTTGCAGATCGGACTCGATATTGCAGGCGCTGCAGTTCGAGGCGGTCGAGGTCGATGCGGGCGATATCTCCGGCCTCGAAGCGATCGCGGCTGACTTTCAGGATGTTGTCGTAGTGAGTCGAGATTGTCCTGCGCGAGCTGCAGAACAGCTTTGGCTTGCAGGATACCGACGAAGGCGGTGCGTAGAGTTGAAGAGCAGAGTGCGTTCGGAATCGGACTGCTGAGCGACGCCGATGGCGGTGCCTTGCTTGGCGGCTTCGTAGCGGAGTCCGCGCTTGTTGCGACGTTCGAAGAGATAGCTGACGCCGGGCGAGACGAAGGTTCCGGCGAACGGCTGCCAGACGCCATGGCTGGGAGCGATCTGGGTCCGTCGGCCGACAGCGTGAAATCCGGATTGGGGCGAAGGTGGGCAGTGATCTCCTGCGCCTTGAGTTCGTCGATATTCAACTGGCTAGCCTGGAGTGATGTGTTGTTCAGTTCGAAGTGGTCTTTGACTGCGTCCCAGGTCCAGACCTGGGGTGCGAGGGGGGAGTAGAGAGATTGATGCTCAGGCTATGAATGCGTGCAGGTGTTATGTGTTTGTTCGATGAACGATTGGAGATTTAGGGGACTATGCGGGAGAAAATCAGGGGAGCGCGGCCGCGTTCGCGAGGGCTGCGCGGGCGGACGGACAGATCCGGGCGCATGGGCCGTCCTCGTTATCGCGATCGACAGAGCGTCGAGGTCGAGCCATGCGGGGGAGTTGCAACTTCGGGTGAGCCTTATCGCTGCTGGCCTGACGGATGGGCGCTTGCTGGAAGGCGATCTTCCATCTCGGCGCGCATGGCGCGGAGATCATCGGTGGCCGAAACCACGGGAAAGAGGACGACGAGCAAGCATCCCAGCGCAGCAGGCACTGTAGAGAGCTGAACTTGCGGTTGCGTGAGGAGTTCTGGACGCGCGCACAACCAATAGGCCGGGAGCGCCAAAAGCAGCCACGCGAGATTGAGCAGCAATTCCATGAAACGAAACTGGGACGCGACAAGAAGCCCGAGCGAGTAGTTTTTCAGAAACCGCAAATCTAAGTAATGTGATACGGGCGGGAGGTGGCGCAAGATTGAGTTGGCGGGACATTCTTATACTTATACCGAAGCGGTGGAAGTGTGGGAGAGTAGGGAATCGGGTTTGGGGCCGCAGGCCAAGGTGACTTCGTGCTGATTAAGGTGGCGAGATGAAGAAGGTGCAGAGGGTGCGGCGAATTGTGGGGCTGAGTCTCCTGTTGGCCTGGGTGATGACGATGGCGGCATGTCAATTGGGGTTGGCATCGGCGGGAGACGAGCAAACTCAGACTCAGGCTCAGGGCGCGAGCGCGCCAGCGCAACAGAACGGGCCGGGCTTGGTCATTGAGAACGAGCCCCAGATGCCGGATGCTTATCCGCATCGACATTATGAGCTTCGCATGCACGCGCACGGAGGAGTGTCGGTGCTTCATTGGAAGGTCGAAAAAGGAGCGTTACCGCCGGGCATGAAACTGGACGACACCGGGCTGCTGATTGGGGAGCCGGAGCGTACGGGAGAGTTTCAGTTTACGCTCTCGGTGACCGACGGAGGCAACCGGGAGTCGGCGGTGCAGAAGGGATTTCTGCTGCGGGTGGTGGCGGCATTGGCCATCAATTGGAAGGCGCCGGCGCGGGTGACCGGGAATCGGATCGACGGGATCGTGGAGGTCTCAAACACATCGCCCGATGACATGGATTTGACGTTTATCGTAATGGCGGTGGCGTCGAATGGGAGGGCGACGGCGATCGGATACCAGCGTTTTGTTCTAAAGCGGGGGACGGTCGGGATGGAATTGCCCTTTGGGGAGACTCTGCCTCACGGAGGATACGTGATCCACGTGGATGCAGTGGGGGAAGTGGCGCCGAAGAACCTGATTTACCGGGACCGGATGCAGACGCCGGGGCCGCTGCAGGTGACGGTGGGGCCCTAGGGGGCTGGGTACCTCCAGGGCTGAAGCCCCTTCAGAAAAAAGACCTAATCGAACTGCGAGAAGCGCTGCGCCACCCGGGAGCGAAAATAGTCTTCGGTAAGGCCCCCTGATTACTTTGATCACAAGGAGTAGTGATCCAGATCACGCAGGGGTGTGCGGGAAATAACCCAAGTTTGTGGATTTGGGTGTTTGCGCGCAGTTGTTCCATCCCGAGAATAGAGTCGCAAGTCATTTTGTTTCTGTTACATAGGCGTCGCGATGTGCTGAGCCTAGAGTCTGTGCGGATTTGGCTCGCAGCGTGCCATACCCTTCCCGTGGGCAGAGGCGAGGCCGAGGGTTCTCGCAGCTTCTAGCCCGGAGGAGGTTTGGCTATGCGTGCTCCTTATGGTCTGAATATTCTTGATAACTGTGTCAGCTGCCCGGTTCGGGGAGAACATCTTTTCTGCAATCTTTCGCTGCAGGCGGCGCAACGGCTGAACGAAGTGAAGTCGACGGCGGTATATCCCAAGGGAGCGATGCTGTTCATCGAAGGGCAGCAGCCGCGTGGCGTGTTTGTGTTGTGCACAGGGAAGGTGAAGCTGTCGACTTCGTCCCGCGAGGGCAAGACCATCATCACGAAGATCTCGGATTCGGGAGACGTGCTGGGGCTGAATGCGGTGGTGTCGAACCGTCCGTATGAAGTGACCGCCGAAATGATGGAGCCGGGCCAGGCGAATTTCATTCCTCGCGATTCGTTGCTGCACATGTTGAAGGACCATCCGGAAGTGGCGGTGCGCGTGGCGCAGCAATTGAGCCGGAATTACTATGTGGCGTATGAGGAGATCCGGACGCTGGGGCTGGCGGCGTCACCGTCGGAGAAGTTTGCCAAACTGCTGCTCTCGTGGTCGACCAAGAGCGCGCAGGAGGACGGATCGGCGCAGGTCAAGCTGACGCTGACGCACGAAGAAGTGGCCGAGATTATTGGAACGACGCGCGAGACGGTGAGCCGGTTGTTCTCGGAGTTCAAGAGGAAGCAGTTAATGACGCTGAAGGGCGCGACGCTGGTGATTCGCAGCCGGATGGCGCTCGAGAAGATTGTGCAATCGTAGGTTGCTTTTAGAATTTCCCTCCCCCAAACTCCAGTTTGAACTGTCTGGAGCGCTGAGAAGGCCGGCCGCGCAGGAGCGCGGCCGGCTAATTTTTTGGGCGTTCGTCTAGCGCAACGGCGGCGAGAAGTCGGTGAGAGCCATATAGGTGGAGTCAATTTTCTCCACGAGTTTGCCGTTCGCCTCGGATTTGTCTTTGACACTCTTCCACGCCGGGTCGTCCTGGAATGATTTCCAGTTGGCGGCGGCCCCCTCGCGGCTGGGATGACGGAGGATGTAGATGAGAGTGTTGCTCTTCTCGGGCTCATCGACAGGCGTCCAGTAAGCGACGCTCTTGATTCCATGTTGGTCAAAGAGCTTGATGGTGTGGTCGCGGAAGCGTGCCAGCAGTTCTCCCAATTTCCCCGGGGCGGCGTGATAGATGCGGAGTTCGTAGACCTCGTTCGAGGCCTCGGTAGGATTGCCTCTGTCTGGCTGAGAAGCGGCCCAGAGTGTTGCCGGGAGAAAGGCCGCGGCAGGAATTGCCTGGAGCAAGGTTCGTCTTTTCACGGCGGCATTTTAGCAGAGGTTGGGGCGATGAACTCGCCGTGAAATCGATTGGGGTCAGTGAGTGCTATGGCGATGTTACGCCAACCGTCCCCTTCGGTCTGAACCGTGACGAAAATCACAGACAGTGGTGCGCCCCTCTGGCAGTCTTGCGAGCGGCGGGGGAGGAGCTGCCGAATAACCATGTCAAGCGAGGCTTTGCCTACTTGAACAGGTGGGGGAGAGGTTTACAGCGGACAGAATCATATCGTGAACGAACGACTATGCTCCCGACCGGAAGGCGCGTATCGTCGAGACGCACCAGAGAAATGCGTGGCCCAGTCGCATCCGGCCTACAATGCACAAAGAAGGCGACCCAGGCCAATCGAGTGACCGGTGCTCGTGTGCGATTCCTCTTGCGCTTCGCTCTCGGCGCTGAACTGGCCGAGAGCGGAGATCTAACCACGAATAGAGTGCAGAGTCCAATCTCGCCCGCCGCCGCCATGACCGTTCGGATTGTTTGTCATCCCACAAGCGTCAGACGCCAAGCGTCGGGAAATTCACTTGCACAACTGGCTTTACTCCGCACTCGCGTGGCGATTGAAGATCATCTCGACAAACAACCTGGGCTGGACCGGCGCTCATCGCTGGGCATTGGTTATTCCTCCAGCAACTGGTCATGGTTCCGTCGTTCGGCCTTTTCACTACCCACAGCCGAATCGGTCATCGTGGTGGCTTCATTGCTCGCAATTATCACCTGTTGATCCTCCGAGGCACCGGCGCGAGATCATTGCCCTATTCTGTATGTAACCAGGCCATTTGACGTTCTTGACCGCTGGTCATCGGTGCTTGCGATCACACCGAAACTTGATAGGATCATTCCGCACAAAACGGATTGGAGGACCTATCCATGATTACTCGCCGCAGTTTCATCATTGCAAGCGGACTCACCGCGCTGGCTTCAACTCGAGTCTTCGGCGCGAACGAGACTCTGCGCATTGGAGTCATTGGAGCGGGGCAGCGGATGCGAGGGCTGCTCGATGCTGCGGACAAGGTTGGTCCTTACCAGATTGTGGCGGTGAGCGACGTGTATGGACCGCACCGCGACGCCATCGTGCAGCGGTCCAAGGGGCTCGCCACGGCGCACCTGGACTATCGGGAAGTGTTGGCGAAGGACATTGATGCGGTCATCATCGCGTCGCCGGACCACTGGCATGTGCCTATGGCGGTCGACGCGCTGAAAGCGGGCAAGGATGTCTATCTGGAAAAGCCTGTCACCCATACGGTGGAGGAAGGCGCCGCGCTTACACGCGCGGTTCGGTCGAGCAAGCAGATCTTGCAATGCGGGATGCAGCAGCGGAGTTGGAGTCACTTCCGCGACGCGGTCGAGATGATTCAGGGGGGCAGTCTCGGGCGCGTGGTGCAGGTGCGAACCTACTGGTGGCAGAACTATCACACGAATTGGCCGGCGAAGCCCATCGACCAGCAGGCGCTGGATTGGAAGCTGTGGCTTGGGTCCGCTCCGGAGCAAGCGTTCAGCGACGAAAAGTTCGGCCACTGGCGCTGGTTCTGGAACTTTGGCGGCGGCGCCATGACCGACTTGTTCACCCACTGGATTGATGTGGTGCACTGGGCAATGAAACAGGATCAGCCGCGCCAGGCGCAGATGCTCGGGGACAAATATATTTTCGAGGAGTGGGAGTGCCCGGATACGATCCAGGCGGCGTTTCGCTACCCCGGCTTCGATGTGGTGTATGAGGGGATGATGAATTCGTCGATCGACGGTGGAGGCCTGGAGTTCCGCGGGACGGAGGCAACGTTGAAGATTGATCGCGACGGATTCACCGTTCATCGCGAGCACGTGGAAGAGGAGAAGAATCCGGCGATTACTGCCCGCAGCGTGCTCGACGGCACCATTTCCCACATGGAGAATTTCTTCGAATGCGTTAAGACGCGCAAAGAGCCGAATGCGCCAGTGGAGACCGGGGTCGCGGCGGCACGGGCGGGGCAGATCGGGAACCTGGCTTACCTGCACGGCGGGCAGTGGGCGGCTAAGGGATGATTCATGTAGCAGATCTGTCATCCTGAGCGGCGTCGTTTGCCGCGAAGGATCTGTGCAACTGGCGCGAGTTGCATAGGTCCTTCGGGCGCAAAGTACGCGCCCTCAGGATGACAAGGTGTACTTTTATTTCGTCAGAGTCAGGACGATGACGCGGTCGACTTCGTCTTTGCCTTGAGGGCGAAGCTTCAGGATGACTCCGTCCGCGGTTTGGGTTACGTCGACTGACTCGCCGCCGAGCAGCAGTTGCGCGGATGAAATTTTTCCGGTGATCGGGCGGAAGGGCCAGCAGCGGCGATCCCCAATTCAGCACGTGGACGTAGATCTTATTTTCTTTTTGTGTGGTGACTCCCCAGTCGCCGGGCGGGATCGGGCCGCCGCGAGTGCCGTAGATCGAGTCTCCGTATTTTGAAAGCCAATCGCCGACGGCATGCAGGCGGGTGACGAACTGCGGATCGATTTCGCCGTTCGGGTATGGCCCGATATTCAGCAGCAAGTTGGAGTTGTTGCCGGCGGCGCGGATCAGCTTGCGGACCAACTCCGGCGCACTCTTGTAGCTGCTGTCGCCGATATTGAATCCCCAGGCGCCGTTGAGCGTGTCGGAACTTTCCAGCGGGATATTGGTGCTCACATACTTGGTGTTGAATCCAGCTGTGTTCTGGCCGGGAAGATCGCGCTCGAAAGTCTGCACGTCTTCGCCGGCGCGCGGAGTCTGATGATGATTGGGAATGATGAGTGCGGCGGGCTGGAGTTTGTGAATGAGCGCGTAGGTCTTGGGGAGATGCCAGTCGGCGTCGGGCTTGTCCCACATGCCGTCGAACCAGATGCCGCCGATCGGACCGTAGTTGGTGAGCAGTTCGGTGAGCTGGCCGTCCATGTAGTTGTCGAGGTAGGCGTTCCAGTCGCCGTGGTCGGGGCGTCCGTTGTTCCAATTGGTGGCGCCGCGCGGGAAGTAGTCGGGATTGTGCCAGTCGAGCTGCGAATAATAGAAGAAGAGCTTGATGCCCTGACGGTGACACTCGTCGGCGAGCATCTTCAGCGGATCCTTCTTATAGGGCGTGCGCGCGACGATGTTCCAGTCGGAGACTTTGGAGTCGAACATCGCGAAGCCGTCGTGATGGCGCGAGGTGATGGTGATGTACTTCATCCCGGCGGCCTTGGCGAGGGCGACCCAAGTCGCAGCGTCGAATTTTTCGGGATCGAAGAATGAGGGCAGGCGGTTGTATTCGTCGATGGTGAGGTGGCGCTCGTGGAAGACCCATTCGCCCTCGCCGAGGACGCTGTAGACGCCCCAGTGGATGAACATGCCGAACTTCATGTCCTGAAATTCGCGGCGGGCCTGCAGGTTCTCGGGAGAAGGCTGGTAGTCGGACTGAGCCGAGGCGCACAACGCGAAAACGCTGGCGGCTGCAACGGCACCAATCAGAGCAAATCTTACGCTCGTTAAGTGATGAGTCTTTTGCACGTTCGTTCTCCGGAGATAGTCTAACGCGATCGTAGCTCGGGGTCGTCGAGTTGCTCGGGAGAGTTATTGCTTAGCGGCGGATGCGAGAGCCTCGACCAGCGGGACTCCGAGCGTGCCTGCGGTGCTCGACCTCAGATCGTAGATGCCGGTGCGCAAGTAGACGTACTGATTGGGCACGTCGATCTCTTTGTGGATCTGCAAACCCACCTGCTGCACGCTGGCCCAGAGCTTGGTGTCCAGGTTGACGTCGCCTTTGGTGACTACGAAGTTCAGTGGTCTGCCCTCGCGATCATAGGCGAGGAGGACGATTTCGATGTTGCCATGCCGGCCACCCTCAGGAGTGGAATCGAGCCTGAGATCCTGCGGCGCGATCGCGAAGTCCACTGCGTAACGGGTGAACGGTCCTTTGAGGTCTGGGTTGCTGCCGATGCGTGGCGCATCGGGCGCCGGCTGCGGGTCTGAGGGCACCACTTTTATCTTGTAGAGAATTTGAGAATAGTCGGGCAGGTTGCGGCCCATGAGCATCAGCAACGGGTCCGTGTCTGGCTTCTGGCCGGCGGCGAGAGCGGTTTCGAGGTCGTCGGCGTAGTATCCGCGGCGGTAGGCAAGATTGTCTTTGCCCTGCAGGAGTTTCACCTGGATGTGGCGGTACTTGCCATCCATCTTTGGGTTGGCCGGCGTATAGGCGAGTGAGTAGTAGCGCGTGCCGTTGTTGACCACGCGGGTAAGAGCATCGTTCAATCCGTTCGTGTTATAGAAGGCCTGGCCACCGGTATCCTTGGCCAACTCGTCCATGGAGCTGTGGTTCAAATCGCGAGAGATTTCCCCGGCTTGCAACTGCTTGACTTGATCCCGCATGGCCAGTGAGGGTCTTTTCTCCCCAATCTCTTTCCCGTTGGCTTCGAATGCCGTGTCCGGAGCCAGGCCCTCGGCTCCTATGGGATAGAGGGCGACTTGACCGGCGGTGAGCAAGTCGGCTGTTTTCCGGAGGTCGTCCTGGAAAGTGGTTGCACTGTTGAACGGGTCGGGCACGTCCGCGTCGGGAAAGATGTTCACGGGGAAAGAACCAGAGAACCAGACCACATTCTTGCGGCCGGGAACGCTAGAAAGATAGCGAGCAAGTTGCTGCAAGGCCTGCAGCGTGATGCCGATGCGTTGCTCAGTCTGGAAGGCAGCGCTGTCGGACAGGAACTGCTTCATGGCATTGATGGGATCGACGGCCGCCTGGGCCAAGGTCTGCGTCTGCGGATTGGGAGCCGCCGAATTCTCGATCATGAAGTCGATGATGCGCTGGTTGGCCTCGGCCTCGGCATTGGAGGCAAGCAAACCGGATTGCTGGGGACCGGCTTGTGCGCTATTGAGAGCCGCCAGAAGTTCCGAGGAGTCGCTGGTGACACCCTGCAGCATGCGCAAGCGGGAGGCCAGCGTGAAGATGGCCACGCGCGTTCCCGGGGGGATCGTCTTGAGATACTTGATCATCTGCGAGTGGATGTAAACCTGGTCTCGTGAGGGCGTGTTCAGGGCGTCCAGCAGAAGGACATTCACCGAGTCGGCGGTTTGGGTGGCGGGAAAGTTGGTGTAGACGTGGGGCGGCAGAGTGGGAAGCTTGATTTGAGTGGGCGGGGCGCCGTGGTGCTCTTCGAAGGTGGAGATGGTCTGCGGCTTGCCGTCTTCCAGGATTTGAAAGTCGTCTTTGTGCAGGCCGGTAATGGCGTCTCCCTTGCCGTTGGTTACAACAACGTCAACGAGAACGAGCCGTACTTTTGTCTTAATGGTGGCGACGCTATTGCCCGAATCAGGTGTCGCGGTTTGGGAGTGGAGCGGAAAGACCAGGAAAGTCAGCAAGAGAGGGGCAAGACCGAGGAACCGACAACAGCGGCCTAGATACATAAGCTTTTCTCAGTCGATGACGTTATCACAGAGGCGGACCCAGAATTGTAAAGGCGGGTAAAATGACTCCTCTCGCAAAGGGAGTGAATCGTATGGCAAAAGAAAATGGTCTGGTTCAGGCGGCGAGTCATTATTCAATGGACGAAACAATAAAACGGTTGCAGTCAGCTTTCGCGGAGAAGGGGCTGCAGGTGTTCGCTGTGATTGATCACAGTGGCGAGGCGGAGAAGGTTGGTCTGAAGATGAGGCCGACGAAAGTGCTGGTCTTCGGGAGTCCGAAAGGGGGGACTCCGCTGATGGTGGCGGCTCCGAGCCTGGCGATTGATCTGCCGCTCAAGGCGCTGGTGGCGGAGGATGCGGCGGGCAAGGTTTCGGTGACGTATAACGATCCGCAGTATTTGAAGGAGCGGCATGGCGTGCCGGAGGAGTTGATCAAGAATCTTGCGGGGGCGGGCGTTGTGATAGGGAAGGCTGTGGAATAATGAGGGCCCCCGCCCTTCGACAGGCTCAGGGCAGGCTTGCTCGCGCAAAGAGCGCGCCAGAAACGGGGCACCCGGCATCGGAGAGCATGTGACAGAGATCAATCCCAATCGGGCGCGCGACCATCTGGCGAATGAGCGGACGTTTCTCGCGTGGGTACGGACTGGGGCTGCGATCGTGGTGTTCGGATTTGCGATTGGGCGGTTTGCAATTGCCATTCGGCAGTTGTCGGCGCTGCAGGGGCACCCGGTGCGGACCGCAGGGATTTCGGTTTGGCTGGGATCCTTCACGATTGGCGCGGGAGTTCTACTGGTGGTGGCGGGGCTGGCGCGGTACCGGAAAACGCGGGCGCAGTTGGATGCGGGGACGTTTGAGCCGGCGGGGTTTGTGCTGGATCTGATTACGGCTTTGATCGTCGTGTTCGGGCTGGCGCTGGCGGGGTATTTAATTTACGCGGAGCAGAGTCTGGGGTGAGGCGGGCAGGGGCTAAAGCCCTGTGCCTTCCAGGCGTCTAACGCGGCCCTGAAGGGCCGCTCTTCCACGGGACGCGTAGTGCGGTTACGGGAGACTATGGCGAACGATCAGGAAAAAGAGGCGGCGGCGCAGGCTAGTTTGCAGTTCGTGAAAGACGGGCAAGTGGTCGGGCTCGGGACTGGTTCGACGGCGGCTTACTTCATCAAGCTGCTGGGCGAGAAGGTTAAGAATGGGATGCGAGTGCGCGGGATTCCGACGTCGGATCGGTCGCGGGAACTGGCGGAAAGTCTGGGGATTCCGCTGACCACGCTCGATGAGTGCCAGGAGATCGCAGTCACCGTGGATGGAGCCGATGAAGTGGATCCGCAGTTGCGCTTGATTAAGGGTGGTGGCGGGGCAATGTTGCGGGAGAAGATCGTCGCTTCGGCGACCAAGCAACTGGTGATTGTGGCGGATGCGACCAAGCAGGTTCCGGTGCTGGGGAAGTTTCCGCTGCCGGTGGAGGTGATCCCGTTTGCGCAGGCGCTAGTGGCGAAACGGATTGCTGCTCTGGGGGCGCAGGTGTCGGTGCGAATGAATAGCGACGGGTCGCCTTATGTGACGGACGAGAGGAACCATATTCTGGATTGCCGATTTGGGCAGATTGCGGATGCCGACCTTTTGGCGCGTCAATTGAGTGAGATGCCGGGTGTAGTGGAGCATGGGTTGTTTATCGGGATGGCTAGTGTGGTGATATTTGCCAGGGGCAGCGAGATTGTGGAGCTGAGGAGATAGCGAGGAAAGCCAGCCGAGCTTTGCTCGGCCTGGACGGGCGAAGGGGCCCGTCCCCACGCAAGCAAATCCCACCAAGCAAACCCACACGAGCATTTGAAAGGATTGAATGGCGACCGGAGCACAAGTTCGTGGGTGGAGTGGGCCTTCGCGGAGGCGGGTGCCGCGTTTTCTATTGCAGGCGCCGCTGGATGTGACGGTGCTGCGGTCGGGGATTCCGGACACGGTGCCGGGGCGATCGGTGAACGTGTGCGAGCGTGGAATTTCGGCGATGCTGGCAGGAGAACTGGTTCCGGGTGAGGCAGTAGGGATTGAGGTGCGCCTGTCGCAGGCGATGGATGCGCTGCGAACGAGGGCGCTGGTGCGGTATCAGGACAAGTTACGCTGCGGGCTCGAGTTTGTGGGATTGTCGGTCGAGCAGCGGGCGGCCATCCGCGAATGGGCGAAGGAGTCGAAAGCCGAAACGGAAATCATTGCGAGTCCGGCTGCTGCGTCGGAGAAAAAGGGAACCGATACAGGCGGAGGCAGCGGGTCAGCCTCAGGTGGCGGACGCGGGCGCAAGCCGAAGAGGAAGCGACACTGGCTGGGCTGGGCGATTTTCCTGATTCTTGTCGCGGCCGCCGCTGGTGTGGCGTGGTGGCGTTGGAACCGCGGGTGGGACGAACTGGAGTCGGAGCTGAAGAACCGGCAGGTCTCGTCGGCGGACAAGCCACAGGCGCAGGTTGCGGCGGAAGTGATGGAGAAGTTGCTGGTGCACAAAGTGGAGCCGACGTATCCGCCGGAAGCGCGGAAGGAAAATCTGCAGGGGATCATCGCGCTGGATATTGTCGTGGGGCGGGATGGATCGGTGGTGAGTATGCACGCGCTGAACGGGCCCGAGGTTCTGGCGCGTGCGGCGATGGACGCGCTGCGCTGGTGGAAATTTGAGCCGTACCGGGTGAATGGAGAGCCCGCGGTGGTGGAGACGACGGTGGCGGTGGAGTTTAAGAGATAAGCTTCGGGCTAGCAAAAGCGGCTTCGGGCTTCGGGCTTCCGGCTCTCGGCTTCCGGAAATCCTTTCTGTCTGCGAGACCTCAAACGACAACGATTGTAAGTGCAATGAAAGCGCCCATGTCGACGAGCGTATGGAAACGCGTGTCCCGGAAAGCCGAAAGCCCTTCTAGCTTCTTTTCTTCCGCAGGGCGTGCAGAACGGCAGCGCCGCTGATGCCGAAGCACAGAATGGACCCCAAGGCGGCGACTAGCATGACGTTGGCGCTGAAGTGCAGGACGTCGGCAATGACCGCGGTGACGGCGAAGATCAATCCCAGAACATTGAGCCAGAGCGGGGCATGGACGTCGGCGCTCGCGTCTTTGCGAAGGCGGAGTTGCAGCAGGAGAGCGGCGAGTCCAATGGCGGCTACGACGACCAGGGCAAGCGGGCTGGAGAAGGCAGAATGGCTGGTGTAGATCACCACTAGAGCGAGTGCTAGGAGTAGGAATCCGGCGGCAAGGATGCTCCAGCGTCGGGACTTAGGCGCGGGAGCCGGGTTGGAAGGGGCGTCGGGCAAGGAGTTCCGTCCCAAGTTATACAGGGCGGAGCGCGAAGTTTTCAAATCGACAGCGTCCGCGCCGAACTCTCCAAATTCGCTCCGAGAGCTTTTTCATTCCTCCGATAGAACAACTTCCTTTTTCCCAGCCGACCACATTCAAGCGCTGGGCAGGATGCGGGTGGTGCCAGCGAGCCATTCGGCCTGGCGGGGGTCTCCGTTGTTGACGGCATACAGGACGAGTTCCACGCGGGTGGAGATGCCGAGTTTTTCGAAGACGCGGTAGAGATATTTCTTGATGGTGTGCTCGCTGAGATTGAGTTCGCGGGCGATCTCGCGGTTGCCGAGTCCTTCGGCGACGAGGGCGACAACTTGCTCCTCGCGCGGGGTGAGCAGGTTCGTGCCTTGAGTATTGAGCACGCGGAGCGAGGGAACTTCCGAGATGAGGTCCATGAGGTAGTTGAGTTGCTCGGTGCTGGCCCAGATCTGTCCCGCGGCCACACGGAGAAGGCACTTGCACAGCAGGCGGAGGTTGCCGTCGGTGATGGGGAAGATGCCGCGCGCGCCGGAGCGAAACGCGCTGACCACGAGATCGCGATCGCAGGTGTCGACGAGCAGGACCTTGGGGATCTCGGGATGGGAAAGATGAAAGCGGCGCAGAGTCGTCACGGTTTCGGAGAGGTTGGCGTTCGAGTTCAACGAGAGAAGCGCGATGCGCGGATGTTTCACGCTGACTGCCTGGAGAATGGAGGCAGTATCCATGGGGCAGGTGGTGATGTGAAACTCGGAGTGGCGGCGCAAGGCGCTTGTGAGCAACTGAGACTGCATACGATTGGAGTCGGCAATGAGGACACCAATCGTCGTCGGAGTGGCGGCGGACGACGGACTCATCAGGTACATCTCCCAAAAACTCAAGAAGAACGATGTGGCGATTGTAGGGAGGGGAAGTACGGTCCACAAGGAAACTGGTCACAAAATATGAGGGCTGCTTTCAAAACGGGAATTCTGAGGCCCGTCCGGTGAGAACGTGGGGAAGCTGGATTTTGCTGTGGAAACTTGATCGGAGCAGAGAAGGGCGAAGCCGTGCGCACGCGCCGTTTCCGAGGGTAATCTCTGCGGGGTGAAGGGATTTCCGTTCTGGCAGGAACTCAGTTGCGATCCATTTGTGTGACATGACAAACATGCAAGTCTACTTTCGTGGGTACTCCCGCGGAAGGTGTGCCTCACGGCCTTTTCCGCGCCGTTTGCGAGGACGGACCCCACAAGCCATTGATTAGATGCGACGGTCCTCCGTGCGAGGTGCCTTCCCGGAAGGGGAGAGCCGTCCACTCTGGTAGACGGTACTTCCCATGTCTTGTTCGAATCCGGGTGAGAGCTTAACTTGCGCAGTAGAGAGTCATGCAAGCGAGACGCTCGGCGCCAGGAAGAAGGCGCAAGGGTCCATGAAACGCTTATTCATATTCGTCCGATTCATAGCAGTGGCTCTGTTGGCATTCGAGTGTGGCCCGGCCGTGTTCGCGCAGGGTGAGAAGGCAGACCTGAGCGGAAACAAGGAAACTTCCCGATCCGGCTTTACCGGGGCAGGAACGGGAGGCAGTCGTACAACGGCCGCAAAACCCGGAGGAGCGGATGGCCTGGGAAACCCCTTACTCGGAGGGGAGCGTCATCCGCTCTACCGGTTACGACCCAGCGACGTAGTGGAAATCAGCTTTACGGTCGCCCCGGAATTCAACCAAACCCTGACCGTGCAGCCGGACGGCTACGTGATGTTGAAAGACGCGGGCATGGTGGACGTCCAGGGTCTCAACCTTGTCGAGTTCAGCGAGGCTGTCCAGAAGGCGTACCGGGGATATCTCCACGATCCGCAGGTGGCGGTGGCTCTGAAAGAATTCGAGCGGCCGAGCTTCATCGTGGGAGGCGAAGTCGGCAAGCCGGGAAAGTACGAACTGCGCTCAGACACGACGGTAGCGGAGGCGGTGCAGATCGCGGGCGGACTTACCCAGCAGGCGAAGCACTCCCAGGTGGTGCTGTTCCGGCGGGTGAACGATGACCTGGTGGAAACCCGGCTGCTCAATCTGAAAAAGATGATGAAGGAGAGCAGTCTGAAGGAAGATGCTCATCTTCGGCCGGGAGATATGGTTTTCGTTCCACAGAATTCGATTTCGAAAATTGCACGCTTTCTGACCAAGCCTTCCCTCAGTATGTATTTCAATCCCACCCAATTCTAGAAAAGGATTTCTCAGAGTCGCATGCCATCAGACGAAGACCCATATCGCGGGCGAGAGCAGGCGGCCACACCAACCATGCGGGAACTGGTCATGGTGCTGTTCCGCCAGCGCAGGGTCTTCGTCTGCGTCTCAGGGCTGGTATTGGCGATAGCCGTCCTGTATGCGTTCACGGGAACGAAATATCAGGCCAACATGAAAGTGCTGGTGCGGAGGGGGCGGGCGGATGCTCCGGTGAGCCTGGCGGAAAGCGCTCCGCTGGACCTGACGCGGATGGCGATCACGGAAGAAGAGTTGAATTCTGAGGTGGAGTTGCTGCGGGACGATGAGGTCCTGCGGCGTGTGGTGGAGGAAACCGGGATAGGCGGACGCGACTGGCTCCACTTTTTGCGCCTGAGCGAGGGGAAAGCGCAGCGCGTGGAGCGGGCGGCGCGGCGGCTGGCGAAGAGGTTGCAGGTACAGCCGGTGAAGAAAACGAACCTGATTGCGATCAGCTTCGCGGCGGACGATCCCCGGTTAGCGGCGAAGGTGCTGCAATCGGTGGCGAACGCTTACCTGGAGAAGCATATGGAGGTGCACCGGCCGGCTGGGCAGTTCCACTTCTTCGACCAGCAGCGAGGCGAATCGAGACTACAACTCGAGGAGGCGAAGGGAAAGCTGTTGCAGTTTGCCTCGAGGCATGGAGTTGTGGCGGCGGCACAGCAGCGTGATCTGACCCTGCAGAAACTGAGCGAGGTGGATGCGAGTTATCGGCAGACGCGAATTGATCTAGCTGAGACACAACAGCGAGTGTGGGAACTCGGGGACGAAGTTGCAAGGCTGCCGGAAAGGACCACGACTCAGGTTCGTATTTCCGACAATCCTGAGTTGTTGAAGTCGTTGAAGGCGAGTTTGCTGGATCTGCAATTGAAGCGGACGCAGTTGCTGACGAAATTCGAGCCCAGCCATCGTCTTGTGCAGGAAGTCGATCAGGAAATTGCGCAGACCGAGGCAACGATCGCGTCGGAGAACGCACTGCCGCTGCGGGATGAAACTACTGACAAGAATGTGCAACACGAATGGGCGAAGTCGGAATTGCAGCGGGCACAAGTACAGTTGAAAGCTTTGCAGGCGCGGGAGGCCGCGACCGTCACACAGGAGGCCGCTTACCGGGCGATGGCGCGGCAGCTAGGCGAGGACGCGATCACCCAGGACGACTTGCTCAGCACCGAGAAGGCCGCGCAGGAGAACTATCTTCTCTATGTGAAGAAGCAGGAAGAGGCGCGGATGGACGATGCGCTGGATGAGCGGGGCATCGTCAACGTGGCGATTGCGGAGCATCCGGTGGTTCCGGCGTTGCCGCTGTCGTCGGCGTGGACGGTGCTGGCCATCGGATTGGCTGCCGCGGGAACTGCAGGCACGGGGGCGGCATTTGCGGCGGATCATCTGGATCCTGCCTTTCGCACGCCGGAGGATGTGCTGGCGTACCTCGACTCTCCAGTGTTGGCGTCCCTACCGCGAAGGGCGCGAGGAGATCTTTCCGCATGAGAGCAGGAGTCATGAGCGCAGGAGTGCTGTTTGCGCGGTCGACGGTGCGGGAGAAGGTGCGTTCCGAGGAGGAGATCATACCGGAGGTGGGGGGATGGAACCCCGAAGACTTTGCTCGGGAGCAGATCCGCGGTTTGGTGCGGCGCGTCTTCTTCTCAAATGTCGAGCGACCGGTGAGGCAGGTCGTATTTAGCGCGATGGATCAAGAAACGGATGTGAAGAGTATTTGCCGGCAAGTTGGTGAGGCGCTAGCACTGGAAGCGACGGGAAGCGTCGCCCTCGTGGGTGAGCATCCGCAGGTCTTGCGGGATCCGGACACTTGTCGGTCAAAGAATCTGGATGGAAGTGCGTCTCTGCACGAGGCGGCGATTCGCCTGCGAGGCAATCTGTGGCTGGTGCCGGCCGGGGAAAAGGGCGGTCAGCGAGGCACAAGTGCATGGTTGCATTCGCATCTGGACGCTGTGCGCCGGGAGTTTGAGTACTCGATTCTTGAAGGACCGCCTGCCGGAGAGTCGAACGAGGCTACATCGATGGCGCAGGTCGCCGATGGAATCATTCTGGTGTTATCGGCCAGCAACACGCGCCGCGTCGTCGCGCGGAAAATCAAAGCGATGCTCGATGCGACGCAGGTTCGCGTTCTTGGCACAGTGCTAACCGACAGGGTGTTCCCAATTCCTGAAGGGATCTACCGGCGGTTATAGAGGCAATTTGCCAACAAGCGGAGTGGATTGAAGTGTCGTCTCCCCTAGTTCATCACGGGCAGCAGAAGGAGCAGGTAGTCGACTGGGCAAGGCTGATCCCGGGAGAGACGCAAGGGTTTCACCGCAGCGGGAGGAAGCCGGCTCAGCCGCTTCGAGCCTGCACGTCCGAAAAAGTGGCGGAGATGGAGACGAGGCAGGCAGGGCGGGCGCCGGAGAATGCGCTGACTTTGTTAATCCCCGGTCCGCTGCAGAATCGAATGGCGTGGAAATGGGTGCGCACGACGGCCGCAGACTTCGCGCTGGTGACATTGAACTGGTTGTTGATTGGCGCGTTGCTGGTGCCGCTCCGAATGCTGTTTCCACGGGTGTGGTCGTTCGCGTATGACGCCGGGGCTCCGGTTGCACTGTTGGGTATCGCGTTGCTCCATGCGGCGCTGATCACGTTGATGGGCTACTCCGAGGGCCTTCGTGCCGGAGACGGCAACTTGCGGCGGCAGGCCCGGATTCTCGGCAAGTCGATCTTGTGGGCGACCGCTCTCATGTGCATCGCCTATGGCTTGCAAGGAGTTCCCTGGACCTTCTGCGGTTTGTTCTGTGGGGCCGGCTTGCTGCACTTTGGCGCGCTGTGGATATGGCGATGGCAGAGCGGGTGGCAGCACGGTTCCGCGCAGCGGGGCGCAGACGTGAGGAACGTGCTGATCGTGGGAGCGGGAGGAGTCGGACGACGCGTGGCTTCGTATATGGACGTGCATCCCGAAGCCGGGCGAAGGGTGTGCGGGTTCCTGGACAACGACCGCCCTTTGGGCAACGGAGTGATCGGGCGGGTATGCGATTTGGCGCGGATGGCGCGCACGGGATTTGTGGACGAAGTCATTCTGGCAGCACCACACGATCGAGGCGTGACCGTGCAAGTGGTGCGCGAGGCGCAGCGTCTGCGGCTTGATGTGGAATTCATCCCGGAGCTGTTCGGGTGCAAACCGGCGGGTATGGATGTCGAGCGAGTTGGAAATTTGCCTGCGATTTGTCTGCACGCGGAACGATTGCCAGCAGCAGGGCTGGCGTTGAAACGAGCCGTGGATGTTGCGGGAGCAGTTGTGGCACTCGCGGTTCTGTCGCCGCTGCTGGCGATCATCGCCGGGTTGATCAAAGTGGATTCGCGGGGACCTGTTCTTTATTGCGCGCAGCGGGCGGGGCGGAAGGGACGGCTGTTCCGCTGCTACAAGTTCCGCACCATGGTGAGCGATGCGGATTCATTGAAAGGCCATCTGCGAAGGAACAACCAGAGATCGGGGCCGTTTTTCAAGATTGCGGAGGATCCGCGAATAACGCGGGTGGGGCGCTTTCTGCGGCGCTACAGCTTGGATGAACTACCGCAGCTCTGGAACGTTATGCAAGGAGACATGAGTCTGGTGGGCCCCAGGCCGCATCCGCTGGACGATGTGGCGGGATACGAAATCGAGCACCTGGCACGGCTGGACGTCACGCCGGGCATTACGGGGCTGTGGCAGGTCACCGCGCGACGCGACCCTTCTTTTGAGCGGGGCATGGAATTGGATCGGGAATACATCCGGACGTGGAGTCTGGGGTCGGACATGCGAATCTTGCTGAAAACGGTGTTCGCCGTTGTGCGGGGAAGCGGCGAATGATGCAGTCGGTCTCGCTCAGAGTCGTGCCCCTGGAGGTTGCCGCCGATTTCTTTGCTTGTGCGGGACGGCTCCTTCTGCTCCCGCTGCAGGCACTGATGGCGGCGCCTACTCTTCTGTTTCTGGCGGCGCTGGCGGCGATGCTGCTGCGGCATCCGGATGTTGCGTTTTATGAGATCGACCGCGTGGCGCTCGGACTGCTTGTGGTGGGAGTCGTGGGACGAGCGGTGGTCCTTCGGCAGCGGCTGTTCGTGATGGAACGGGTGACGTGGCCGCTGATGGGTTTGACGGTGTTGGCTCTCGCGGGTGTCGTCGGCCAGCCGTTCGAACACGAGACCTGGAGCCTGCTGGCGTCGAAGTTGCTTGTTCCGCTCACTCTGTTTCATTTGGCGGGGCTGGTGTTCACCGAGGAACGACAGTTCCGGCAATTTGAATTGTTTGCTCTGATCCTGCTGGCGTATCTGAGCTTTACCGCGATCGCCTTCCTGACGGGTGCGCGCGCGCTGATCTTCCCGCGATTCATTCTCGATGAAAGCCTCGGAATTCACATTGATCGTGCCCGCGGACCGCTGATGCAAGCGGTGGCCAACGGCGTCTCCCTGAACCTTTTGGGGTTGCTGGCTCTGCATGCTTACCGTCGAGGAAGTGCACGGGGAGTGAAGACCGCGCTCTTGCTGGCTTCGGTTCCCATCGCGATTCTGGCGACCATGACGCGTGCGGTCTGGTTGTCGTTTGCCGGTTCGGTGGTCGCAATGATCTTTTTTTCCAGGAACCGCAAGTTGCGGCGCGCGTCTGTAGGGCTGGTCCTGATGGCCGCGGCAGGGCTGGTCGTGATTCTGAGTTCGTCGGAGTTCGGAGGAGTGCTGAACGATCGGCTGGAAGAAAGGGGTCCGGTGGATTTTCGCCAGGCAGTGTATGCGGGTAGCTGGCAAATGTTTCTGGAGCGTCCGCTGACGGGGTGGGGCTTTCACCAGATGCCAGCCGAGTTACCGCGGTTTGTCAGCGAGTACAACCAGAAGATGATTTATCCGCACAATACTTATCTGGAACTGCTGGCGGAGCACGGAATCGCGGGACTCCTTCTGTATTTCTGGCTGATGTGGGAGATGTGGCGATTGGGTCGAGGTGCGATTCCGCCTGGGGAGAGAGACGGATTCCTCGATCGGAACTTTCATCGAATGTGGCCGATCGTGCTGGCCGTGTATTGGGTGAACGCGGCGACGGTTGTGATGAGTTATCAGTTCGTGAATGGCTTGCTGTTCACCATGGCGGGGATGCTGGCGGCGCAGCGACGAAGAGCGGAGGCTTCGACGTCATGCTGACCGTCGCCTATCTCGCCAATCAGTTTCCGTCCGCGGTCGAACCGTATGTGATCGAGGAGATCGAGGAGTTGACGAAGCCGGGGAGTCCGGGTGATCGCGGGGAGCGTGCGACAGCCGCGAGGCGATCAATCGTCGCCGGTGAAGTGCGCCCCTGAAGTCGTGTTGCAGCCGCTGCCGATCGTTGTTCTACTGCGTGCGCTGTGGCTCTGCGTGCGGCGGTGGAAGCGGATTTCTCCACTGATCGCGCGGGTCGCCTTTTCCGGCAGCGAAGGGCCAGTGAAACGACTGAAGGCGCTCGCGCACACCTGGATGGGGGCTTGCTATGCAGTGCTGCTGGAGGGCAGAGGGATCGACCACATCCACGTACATCACGGCTATTTCGGTTCGTGGATTGCGATGGTGGCGGCCCGCCTGCTGGGCGTGGAATTCAGCATGACGCTCCACGGATCCGATCTGCTGCTGCATGCAACATACCTCGACGCGAAGCTCGAGAACTGCGCCTTTTGTTTAACGGTGTCGGAGTATAACCGGCGTTACATTCTGCAACATCATCCCAAGGTGGATGGGGAGAAGGTGATCGTGGCCCGCCTGGGAGTGGAGGTGTCAGAGCATGCGACACTCGCGGCTCCAAGAGTGCAAACGAAGGGTGATCCGTTCACGATTCTGGCCGTAGGCCGGCTGCACGCGGTGAAGGATCATGCGTTTCTGGTTCGAGCTTGCGCGCAACTTGACGATCGCGGAGTGCCCTTCGAATGCTTGGTCGCCGGCGATGGACCCGAGCGTCGCAACCTGGAGTTATTGATCCGAGAGCGCGCGCTGAACGGACGAGTCAATTTGCTGGGACACGTGCCGCGCGAGCAGATGGAGTCCTTGCACGATCGGGCGGACGTCGTCGTGCTGACGAGCCGGAGCGAGGGGATTCCGCTGGTGCTGATGGAGGCAATGGCGCGTGGGAAGATCGTGCTGGCACCGGCGATAACCGGGATCCCTGAACTGGTGATCGCGGGCCAGACCGGATTTCTATACGAACCTGGATCGGTGGACGATTTTATCGATCGGCTGCTCTTCATTCGGTCACTGCTGCAGGCGCCGGATCATCCCGAAATTCGTCCGTACATTCTTTCGGCAGCCCGGCAATTGGATTGGATACGGCATGCGGCGCAGCTGCAAGTGTGGCACAACTTCAACCGCAGCAAGAATCTGGAGTCCTTCGGCGACGTATTTGTGCGGCGGATCGCCCCGCAGACAGAGAGCATCCCTGATGAGAATTTTGTACTGCAACAAATATAACTATCCTTTCAGCGGGACTGAGGTGTACCTGTTCGAATTGATGGAGCTGATGCGGGCGCAAGGACATGAGGTGGCGCTATTTTCGATGGCTGATCCACGAGGGGAGCCGACTCCGTACGACCAGCACTTCGTGCCGCACATCGACTTCAAGGCGAAGGCGGGATGGTGGCGGAAGGCGCGGCAGGCTGGACATGCGATCTATTCCAGCGACGCGCGCCGGCGCATCCGGGCAATGATCGCGGAGTTCCGGCCGGATGTCGCCCATGTACGAAATATCTATCACCATTTGTCACCGTCAATCTTGTGGGAACTGAAGGCGCAGAACGTTCCGGTCTTGTATCACCTGAATGATTTCAAACTGCTGTGTCCGAGTTACAACCTGGTGTCGCAGGGGGAAGTGTGCGAGGCGTGCAAGGGCGGCGAATTCTGGCATGCCCTGCGGCCGAAATGTTATCCGGGGATGGCTGCGCGGACTACTTTGACCGCCGAAGCTTATGTTCATCGTTGGCTGGGTACTTATCGAAAGTGCGTGGACTTGTTTCTGGCGCCCAGTCAGTTTGTGCGTGACAAGTTTGTGGAGCATGGCTGGGACGCAGGCAAGTTTGAGGTTCTCCCCCATTTCCAGCAGATTCACCCGTTGCGGGAGCCGCAGCGAGATGAGCGACGGCTCCTGTACTTCGGAAGGTTATCAGCGGAGAAGGGAGTGGATGACTTGCTGCGGTCGATGCAGCAAGTTCCGCAAATGCGATTGATCGTAGCCGGGGATGGGCCACAACGCGGAGAACTACAAGAATTGGCGACTGCCCTCCGATTGTCGAACGTGGAGTTTGTGGGACACGTGGGGCCCGCGGAACGAGACTCCCTGATCGCCAAGTCATGTTTCACGGTCCTGCCATCCCACGCATATGAGACCTTGGGGAAGACCATCCTTGAATCCTATGCGGAGGGGCGTGCTGTCGTGGCGTCGGATCTGGGATCTAGGAGGGAACTGGTTCACCAGAGTGAGACAGGACTTCTGTATCGAACAGGGGATGTGAATCAACTCGCGGAAGCGATTCAAACGCTCGGTTCGAGGCCCGAATTGGCAAAGGAAATGGGACGTGCCGGGTGGGAAAAGGTGCGGCAGTATCACACGCCAGATGGGCATTACCAGAAACTCTTGAGTTTGTATGAAGGGCTGGTTGCAGGCAAGGCGAGACTAATCCCGGAACTGGCGGCCATGTCTGAGCGCCCGCAGACACAGCAAAGGCGAAGATTACAGGTGGCGTTCATTGGCGGCCGGGGAGTGATCTCGAAATACAGTGGAATCGAGACCTATTACGAAGAGGTGGGGAAGCGTCTCGTGCAGATGGGGCACGAAGTCACAGTGTATTGCCGTAACTACTTCACGCCGGTTTTGACAGAACACAATGGGATGCGTCTGGTGCGTCTACCGACAATCCGGTCAAAGCATCTCGAAACCGTGATTCATACGCTGCTGAGCACGGTGCACGCACTCACCCAGCGCTATGACATGGTGCACTACCACGCGCTGGGGCCGGCGCTGTTTTCATTTCTTCCACGGTTGATCGGCAAGAAGACCGCCGTGACCGTGCAGGGGCTGGATTGGCAGCGGAAGAAGTGGGGGCGGTTGGCGTCGGCGGTGCTGCGCCTGGGGGAGAGAGCATCCGTACGACTTCCCAACGGAACCATGGTGGTGTCGCGGACTCTGCAACAACGGTACCGTGAAGTCCACGGCATCGAAGCCTTTTATGTGCCCAACGGCGGGGTGCTGCGGGAGCGAAGTGAGCCGAGCGCCATTCTGGAGTGGGGACTCGAGCCGGGCCAGTACGTGCTATTTCTCGGCAGATTCTCGCCGGAAAAAGGGTGCCACCTACTGGTTGAGGCTTTCGAACAGATTGACACGGATGTGAAGCTGGTAATGGCCGGGGCTGCCAGTTACTGCGACGATTACAGCCGCGAGTTGCGGACGCACGCCAGCGATCGGATCCGCATGCTCGATTGGATTTCGGGTGAGACGCTGGATGAACTTCTGACCAATGCCATGTTGTTTGTGCTGCCGTCGGACCTGGAAGGGCTGTCGTTGGCCCTGCTGGATGCGATGGGAGCAGGCCTGTGCGTGCTGACCAGCGACGTTCCGGAGAACTGCGAAGTGGTCGACGGGGCCGGATTTACCTTCCAGCGCGGGAGTGCGGCAGACCTGGCGGACCGGCTGCGCTTTCTGATTGCGAATCCGGCCATACGCGAAGCTGCGGGAAGAACGGCGAAAATTCGCATCGCGGAGCAGTATCAGTGGCAGAAGGTCGCGGAAGATATCGAGAAGGCCTATTTCACAGTGCTGGGAACCGAGCCGGAGAGCGCGCCGATAAAGAAGCCGAGCATGCTGGCGGCAGCGGCCGGTGGTCGTGAGAGTACGGAACGACGAGCGGGTTAGCCGCGATCTCGTGATCGTACGTTCCGGAACCTCATAGTTGCTGTGATCCTGGTCATGATTCTGTCGCAGCGCGAATGAACAATCTGCGGTCGCAGGGCCTTAACGCTGTGGACTTCGAAACTCGGGCGCACGGCGTTTCGGCCATCAATGGTTGCGGCGCTGCGCGAGAAAGGCGTTCGGGAGAAATCGATTCTGGCGGCGATGCGCATCGCATCGGTCATTGACGCTTGGGCAAGCGTGCCGGAGACGAAGGCATCGGCTCCCGGCAGTGCTCACGTTAGGGACAGACTCAGCGCAAGAAAAATCGAGGATTTGAGCGAAGGACGGGGATAACCCCGTCCTTTTTTATTACAATCGACTGCGTGGCGGCGACCGGGGATAACCGCTCCAAACGCTGCCACACCTCTCATGCAAAATACTATTTTGGTCACCGGGGGCGCGGGATTCATCGGCTCCAACTTCATCCTGCAGCGAATGCAGGAGCAGACGACATCGGTCGTCAATCTTGACAAACTGACGTACGCTGGCAACCTGCACAATCTCGAAACCGTCTCATCGGACAGCCGGTATAAGTTCGTCCACGGCGATATCGGCGATCGGGCTCTGGTCCGGCAACTGCTGGAAACGCATTCTCCGTGTGCCATTGTCCACTTCGCCGCGGAGAGTCATGTGGACCGCTCGATCCGGGGGCCGGAAGATTTCGTTCGCACCAACATCGATGGGACATTCGCATTGCTGGAAGAGACTCGCGCCTACTGGAGCGCGCTGTCGGACGAACAGCGAAGAAGTTTCCGATTCGTGCATGTTTCGACGGACGAAGTGTACGGCTCTCTAGGCCCAGAGGATCCGCCGTTCAGCGAGAGCACGCCATATGCTCCGAACAGTCCGTATGCCGCGTCAAAAGCCGCGTCCGATCACCTGGTGCGGGCGTATCACCATACTTACGGCCTGCCGACGCTGACCACCAACTGCTCGAACAATTACGGACGCTTTCAATTTCCCGAGAAACTGATTCCGCTGATGATCCTCAACGCGCGAGACGGGAAGGCGCTGCCTGTGTACGGAGACGGCCAGAACGTCCGCGACTGGCTCTACGTAGAGGATCACTGCGAGGCGATTGCAACTGTGCTACGGCGTGGGCGTCCCGGCGAAACCTACAACATCGGTGGCTGGAATGAGAAGCCGAACCTCGAAATCGTACAGACGATTTGCGATCTGGTGGATGAAGGGGCGCCGCGCGCCGGAAAACTCGCGTCGCGACCTGATCACTTTCGTGAAAGACCGTCCAGGACATGATCGCCGCTATGCGATGGACGCGCGCAAGATTGAACGTGAGTTGGGATGGAAACCGAAAGCGACGTTTGAAAGCGGCATCCGCGAGACGGTTCGCTGGTATCTTGAGAACGAGGCGTGGGTGCGGGACGTCACCAGTGGAAGCTACCGCCAGTGGGTTGCCACGCACTATTCGGGGTAGTCGCGGAACGGGGAAGACAGATCCAATCATGGAAGAGAGCACGCGTTACAAAGGCATCATCCTGGCAGGCGGCTCGGGCACGCGTCTGTATCCCGTGACGCAGGTTACCGGGAAGAGTCTGCTTCCGGTGTACAACAAGCCCATGATTTATTACCCGCTGTGCACGTTGATGCTGGCGGGGATCCGGGACATTCTCGTGATTTCAACCCCTGAGGATGCGCCCAAGTTCGAAGCGCTCCTTCGGGATGGGAGCCAGTTTGGGATTCGTCTGCAATATCAGGTCCAGCTCAAGCCGGAGGGCATCGCGCAGGCGTTCCTGCTGGGGCAGAAGTTTCTAGAGGGCAGCCCTTGCGCCCTGGTGCTGGGGGATAATATTTTTTACGGGCACGATCTGGCGAAAGATCTGCGACAGGCCGCGAGCAAGGTGCATGGGGCTCGAGTCTTCGCGTATCCGGTGCATGATCCGGAGAGGTATGGAGTCGTCGAGTTTGATGCCAGCGGGCGCGCGCTGAGCATCGAGGAAAAGCCGAAGCAGCCGAAATCGCGATATGCGGTCACGGGACTTTATTTCTACGATGATCAGGTCGTGGAGATTGCCAAATCGCTGAAGCCCAGCGCGCGCGGCGAACTCGAGATCACCGACGTCAACCGAACTTATCTGAAGAAAGAGCAACTGGAAGTTGTGGTGATGGGGCGCGGCATGGCATGGCTGGATACGGGTACGCATGAATCGCTGATGGACGCAGCGCTCTACATACAGGCAATCGAAAAGCGGCAGGGATTAATGGTGGCGTGCCCGGAGGAGATCGCCTATCGGTCTGGCTACATTACTGCGGCACAAGTGGAAAAAATCGGGAGCGCCATGAAGAACAGCAGCTACGGCGCCTACCTGCTGCAGCTTGTTGCGGGAAAGGGTATTCTGAGGTGACCACGGTTTCGGGGTTGCCGCGAGCGATGGATGCGATCAGAAAAATTCCGACTTCTCTGCCGGGCGTCGTCATTCTCGAGCCGCGCGTGTTCGGCGACGAGCGGGGATTCTTTCTCGAAAGCTACAACGAGAAGGTTTTTGCCGACCTGGGGATCAAGGAGCAGTTTGTTCAGGATAATCATTCCGGTTCACGACGAAATGTGGTGCGCGGGTTGCACTATCAGATCAAGCACCCGCAGGGAAAATTGGTGCGGGTGGTGGAGGGCGAGGTTCTCGATGTCGCGGTAGACATGCGCCGCAGTTCTGCGACATTTGGTGGATGGGAAGCGGTGCGCTTATCGGGTGAGAACAAACGCATGCTCTGGATACCCGTTGGATTTGCGCACGGATTCCGCGTGGTTTCCGACAGCGCGCAGGTTCTTTATAAGGCGACCGACTACTATGCTCCTGAACATGAGCGCACGGTGGCATGGAATGATCCGGACTTGAAGATTGACTGGAAACTGGAAGGCGAACCCATCGTGTCGGCGAAAGACCAACGCGGCATTGCTCTGCGCGAGGCCGAGACCTTCGAATAGCCACAAGGACATCACCCAAAATGAAAGCGATCGTTCTTGGAGGCTCGGGTCTTCTGGGTAAAGCGCTCATGTGCGAATGGACTCGGGATGAAGTAGTCGGCCTCTCATCGCGCGACGTGGACATTCGCGACGCGGATCAGGTGCAAGGGGTGCTCGAGAAGGCGCGTCCTGACTGGGTTGTGTTGGCGGCTGCGTACACCAACGTTGACGATTGCGAGAGTCATCCCGACCTGGCACTGGCGGTGAATCGCGACGGCGCGGTGAATGTGGCTCTGGCCGCTAAGCGAATCGGTGCGAAGTTGCTGTTCATCAGTTCAGACTATGTGTTCGATGGGAAGAAGACATCCCCATATGAAGCGGGGGATACGCGCAATCCCCAGAGTATTTACGGACGGTCGAAGGCCGAGGCAGAGGTTCGCCTGCTGACAGTCCTTCCGGAATGCTGCATCGCGCGCACTTCGTGGTTGTTTGGAACCGGTGGGAAGTGCTTTCCCGATACGATTCTGAAATTGGCTGCGACCCGGCCTGCGTTGGATGTAGTCGACGACCAGCGAGGATGTCCGACGTATTCCGTGGACTTGTCACGGGCGATCATCGGGTTATGCCGCAACCAGGCTAGCGGGATTGTGCACGTGACGAACGCCGGGGATTGTTCGTGGTTTGAATTTGCGCGGGAGATCGTGAAGGGCGGGGGGCTTACCACGGAGGTGCGTCCGGTCAGCAGTCAGCAGATGGCTCGTCCCGCGCCGCGTCCGGCGTATTCTGTTCTTTCGCCAAAGAGCCTGCAGAATTATGGGATTGCTATGCCGACATGGCAGGACGCGCTGCAGCGTTATTTGCAGGAGCGCAGGACCTGAGCGTTCTGCCCGGACGTTGCTTCGCCTCACCTGAGGCTGTTACGATGCGGCGGGGTTCTCACCAATTGAAGTCCATCCTGAATTACATTGACGGGCAGTTCGTGCGTGGGAAACGCGAGTTCGCCGATGTGAATCCCGCGGATGGCAGTGTCATCGCGCAGGTCGCGGAGGCGGATCAGGGACTCGTTGACGATGCAGTGAGCGCGGCCCACAAAGCATTGCACGGCGAGTGGGGACGGTGGGGAATCCGTGAACGCGCTGCGCGGTTGCACAAAGTTGCGGATGCAATCGAGGCACGCTTTGATTGCTTCGTCGCGGCCGAAGTTGCGGATACGGGCAAGCCAGTGGCACTGGCTTCGAAGTTAGATGTTCCGCGCGCGGCGGCGAATTTTCGCGCGTTCGCTGACGTGATCAAGACGGCGGGGCTGGAGTCCTTTCAGACAGAAACTCCTGACGGCAAGAATGCGCTGAACTATGCTGTCCGCAAGCCGTTGGGAGTCATTGGGATCATCACCCCCTGGAATCTCCCGCTTCTGCTCCTCACCTGGAAAGTTGCGCCTGCCCTGGCGTGCGGCAACACCGTTGTGGTGAAACCGTCGGAGGAAACTCCGGCGACCGCGACTCTGCTGGCCGAAGTGATGAAGGAAGCGGGCATTCCTGATGGAGTCTATAACGTGGTCCATGGGTTCGGGCCGAACTCGGCTGGCGAGTTTTTGACGCAGCATCCGGATGTGAATGCCGTCACCTTCACCGGCGAGTCACAGACTGGTGCGGCCATCATGAAGACGGTAGCGGCCTCGGTGAAGCCGGTATCATTTGAGCTTGGCGGCAAGAACGCAGCGATTGTTTTTGCCGATTGCGCCTTTGAGGAAGCTGTGAATGGCATCAGTGAGTCTGCCTTCTTGAATACCGGGCAGGTTTGCTTGTGTACGGAGCGAGTGTACGTTGAACGATCGATCTTCGAACCGTTCGTTAAGGCGCTCAAGCGCAAGGCCGAGAGCCTGCGTGTGGGATCTCCATTGGAAGAGATGACGGACCTTGGCCCTCTCATTTCGGCGCAGCATCGCGAGAAGGTGCTTTCATATTTCCGGCTAGCGGGTGAGGAGGGCGCGGAGGTCGTTACCGGTGGCGGAGTTCCTGAGTTTGGCAACGCGCTCGACAAGGGTTTCTATGTGCAGCCAACAATCTATACTGGGTTACCGGAAGCGGCGCGGTGCGTGAAGGAAGAAATCTTCGGACCGGTGTGCCATGTAACTCCCTTCGACGCGGAAGACGCAGCAGTGAGCATGGCAAACGATACGAAATATGGTTTGGCTGCATCGATCTGGACGACCAACCTGAAGCGCGGTCACCGCGTGGCGCAGCAGATGAATGTGGGTATTACCTGGGTGAATTGCTGGTTTCTGCGCGACTTGAGGACCCCGTTTGGCGGCGCGGGACTTTCGGGGATCGGACGCGAAGGCGGCATGCATTCGCTGAATTTCTATTCCGAGCTGAACAATATTTGCATCCGGCTTTGAGGGTTCGGGTAGACGGATCGGGAACATGGGGAAAATTTCAAGCAAGGTGATTGCGGGGAAGGCGAAGCCTCGCGGCAAGTATCCGCATGTGAAGCGCGCGGGCGATTTTCTCTTTGTATCGGGGACGAGCGCGCGGCGCGCCGACAACTCGATTGCCGGCGCGGAAGTGGACGAATTTGGAACGACGAATCTCGACATTCGGGCGCAGACGAGGGCCGTGATTGAGAACGTGCGCGACATTCTGAAGAGTGAGGGCGCGCAACTCGAAGATATTGTGGAAGTAACGTCTTACCTCGTCAGCATGAACGATTTCGCGGGATATAACGGAGTGTACGGTGAATACTTCGGCTACGATGGGCCTGCTCGAACCACCGTGGCTGTGCACCAGTTGCCGCATCCACATTTGCTGATTGAAATCCGGGCGATGGCGTACAAACCGGAGAAAACGAAATAAGGGGGCGCAATGCCGTCCATCAAGAGTCTCAAGGCGTTCAACTTTCAGGCGTGGATTGAGGAAAACAAGGAGAAGTTCAAACCGCCTGTCGGCAATGCGCAAGTGTGGGAAGACGGTGAGATGATGGTGACCGTGGTTGGAGGTCCTAATAACCGGCGCGACTACCACGACGATCCCACCGAAGAATTCTTCTACCAATTGAAGGGCAATATTTTTCTCCGGATCATGGAGACCCCGGGCAGGCCGCCGCTGGAGATTCCGATTAAAGAAGGCGAAATCTTTCTTCTACCCAAGCACATGCGGCATTCCCCTCAGCGACTGCAGGAGGGCAGCATCGGAGTGGTAGTTGAGATGCCGCGTCCAGAAGGTGCGATGGATGGTTTCGAATGGTATTGCCAAAACTGTCATCAGCTGGTGCATCGCGCAGAAGTGAAACTGAAGAGTATTGTGCGCGATCTCCCACCCTTGTTTGAGCGATTCTACGGCGACGAGAGTCTGCGCAAGTGCAGGCACTGTGGCGCGATTCATCCCGGCAAGCCGTGAACATGCCAGTGATCGACATCCATAATCATTTCTTCCCGCGCACCTGGCCGGATCTGGCGGCGCGTTACGGCACTCCCAACTGGCCGTGGATCAAGCACACTGAGCCAGGGAAAGCGGAGATCATGGTGGGTGACCGATTCTTCCGCCAGATCTATTCTGCGTGCTGGGATCCCGAAGTGCGGCTCAATGAAATGGACCGGGACGGAGTTGAGACGCAGGTGATCTCGGCCACGCCGGTGCTGTTCGCGTACGAGCGTCCGGTGGAGCATGCGCTGGATTGTGCGCGTCTGTTCAATGACGCTGCGTTGGAGCTCTGTGCGCAGGGCAAGGGCCGGCTGAGATCGTTGTGCCAGGTCCCTCTGCAGGATATCGACGCGTCGTGTAGGGAACTGAGCCGGTGCATGCGTGCGGGCCATCTCGGAGTTCAGATCGGCAATCACGTTGGGGAGAAAAATCTCGATGATCCGGGGATTGTGACTTTCCTCCATCATTGCGCGGATGAAGGCGCGGCGGTGCTCGTTCATCCATGGGACATGCTCGCTCCGCAGCGCATGCCGAAGTACATGATGCCGTGGACCGTAGGGATGCCTGCCGAGACGCAGCTCGGCATTGTGGCAATGATTCTTGGTGGAGCGTTCGACAGGCTGCCCAAGAAGCTGCGTATTTGCTTCGCCCACGGTGGGGGAAGTTTCGCGTTCCTGCTGGGACGACTGGAGAATGCGTGGCATCATCACCCGGTAGCACACGGCGTTTGTGAGTTGCCCCCCAGCCAATATGTGAATCGGTTTTCTGTGGATTCGGCGGTGTTCGATGAGCGGGCACTGCAGTTTCTGGTGGAAACCATGGGAGCCGAACGAGTGATGTTGGGTTCGGACTATCCGTTCCCTCTGGGTGAACATCGCATAGGGTCGTTGATTCGATCGAGTCATTTGACCGCTCAGGCCAAGGATCGCCTGCTGGGTGCGAATGCGGCGGAATTTCTGGGTTTGCGAAGTCAGGACACCACTGCGACAGAAAAGACGACTGCAGTCGACGGAACGCCCATCGTGCCGCAGGGCGGGCAACTCACGTACAGTTCGTACCTGAAGGTTCCGGAACTGCTGAAGCTGCAGCATCCGCAGTCGACACCGCAGCATCACGATGAGCTTCTGTTCATCATCGTGCATCAGACTTATGAGTTGTGGTTCAAAGAATTGCTGCACGATCTGGACGCGGTGGTCGCGAACCTGCGGGCTGCCGGGGCGAATCCCAAGTCGCGAGACGAAGTCTATGAAGCGGCGCGATTGCTGCGGCGCTGCACGGAAATCACGCGAGTGTTAGTCGAGCAGTTTACGATCCTGGAGACGATGCTGCCCACGCACTTCCTCGCGTTCCGCGGAAAGCTGGAGCCGGCCAGCGGATTCCAGTCGGAACAGTTTCGCGAGTTGGAATTCCTGTGCGGTCTAAAAGACGAGAAGATGTTGCGCTATCACCGGCCCACTCCGGAAGCCCACGCTCTGCTCGAGCGCAGACTGCGCGAGCCTTCGCTGCACGACGTGTTCTTTGATGCACTTCGGACCATGGGCCAGTTGCAAGTGGAGGAGAGCGCGACTGAGCGGGAGCGATTCGACGCCCGGGCCCGGGCAGTGCTCGCGCTGTACCAGGACGAACGCAGCCACCGTGACTGGATTGACGTGTGCGAACGGCTCACGGAGTTTGACGAACTGGTCGTGAGCTGGAGACTACGGCACATTCAACTGGTGGAACGCGTGATTGGGGTGCGCATGGGAACGGGCGGAAGCGCCGGGTCGTCGTACTTGAAGCTGACACTGGACAAGAAATTCTTTCCGGAGCTATGGGAGGCGCGGACGTTGCTGACGCAGTAGCTCCACTTCCCGAAGCAATCGGAGTCAACCCTCATCATCATGACAGGCAAGGCCGAGACCATCACACTGATTGGCGCCGGACTCAACGGGCCGCTGCTGGCCCTGGGCCTGATCAGGCGCGGCTTCCGCGTTGAGATCTATGAGAGACGGCCGGACATGCGTCGTGTGCGCATTAGCGCCGGCCGGTCCATCAATCTGGCACTCTCAACGCGCGGCATTCACGCGCTCACTGAAGCGGGACTGTGGAACAAGATGCGGCAGATCATCATTCCAATGAAGGGGAGGATGATGCACTCGGCTACGTCCGAGCTAACGTTTCAGCCTTACGGGAAGAATGAGGCGGAAGTGATCAATTCGATTTCCCGCGCCGAATTGAATATTGCGCTGATGAATGCCGCGGAAGCAGAAGGCGTGAAGATCCATTTTCAACAACGCTGCGCCGGTTTTGATCTCAAGACCGGAACGCTTCAGTTGCGCGACGAACGCACCCGCGAGGACCGAGCGCTTGCGTCAAGCGTAGTGATCGGCTGTGATGGGTCAGCGTCGGCCATTCGCGGTGAGATGCTGAAGATGAGTCGCTTCAACTTCTCGCAACAGTATCTCGACTACGGGTACAAGGAATTGACTATTCCGGCTGGACCTGAGGGGAAGCATGTTCTGGCGACCGACGCGCTGCATATCTGGCCGCGGGGCAACTATATGCTGATCGCCCTGCCCAACGTCGACGGGACCTTTGCCTGCATTCTGTTTCTGCCGTTTGAAGGACAGGACAGCTTCGCCCAGTTGACCACGCCTTCGGCGTTGACAAGGTTCTTCCAGTCGCGGTTTCCAGATGCGATTCCGATCATGCCCGATCTGGTTGACAACTTCTTCGCCAATCCCACGGGGGCAATGGTTACGATCAAATGCGCGCCGTGGCACGTTGAGGGCAGGACTCTGTTGCTCGGGGATGCGGCGCATGCGATCGTTCCTTTCTTTGGGCAGGGGATCAACTGCGGATTTGAAGACTGCACCAGCTTACTGGCACTGCTCGACCGTCACGGAGCAGACTGGGAGCGAGTGTTCCGGGAATTCGAGACTGCGAGAAAGATCAATACGGATGCGATCGCCGATCTGGCGGTGGAGAACTTTGTAGAGATGAGAGATCGCGTGGCCGACCCGCGGTTTCTATTTCGCAAGAAGGTGGAGTTAGCGCTGGAGTCAAGATATCCACAACTGTTCGTGCCTAAGTACGCGATGGTGACCTTCCATCGTATTCCTTATGCGACCGCCCTGAAACGGGGGCAAGTGCAGGACCGAATGCTCACGGAGCTGTGTGATTCGATCGACCGAGTGGAAGATCTCGATTGGAGCAAAGCCGAACATCTGATTTGCAGTGAGCTGACACCGCTGGAGCTGGCTTCGTGACCAGCGCAACATTTCATGCTGGCGAAAGCTATGCAGTTGCAATGGATGCCCGCGATCCTCTGGCCCATTTTCGCGAGCGCTTCTACATCCCAAAAACAAAGCAGGGCGACGACTCCCTTTATCTGTGCGGTCACTCGCTCGGGCTGCAACCCAAAACAGCAGGCTCTTATCTCGACCAGGCACTGCAGGACTGGGCGCAGTTCGGAGTGGAAGGCCATTTCCACGCGAAAAACCCGTGGATGCCCTATCACCGGCTGCTGACGCAGCAGACCGCGGAGCTGGTGGGAGCGCAGCCGGGCGAAGTCGTCGTGATGAATTCGCTCACGGTGAACCTGCACTTGATGATGGCGTCGTTCTATCGCCCGACGACGCAGAGACACAAGATTCTGGTCGAGTGCGGAGCTTTCCCTTCGGATCAGTATGCGGTGAAGTCGCAGATCCTCTTTCATGGGTTTGATCCTGCGTCATCGCTGCTCGAACTTGTGCCTCGCGAGGGCGAGTCCTGCATTCGAGACGAAGATATCGAGTCGCTGATCGACCGCGAAGGTAATTCGATTGCGCTGATCGTGCTCGGGGGAGTGAACTACGCCACGGGACAAGTGTTCGACATGGCAGGAGTCACGAAGTCCGGGCAGCGCAAGGGATGCGTTGTGGGGCTCGATCTGGCACACGCTGCCGGAAACATCCCGCTGCGTCTTCACGACTGGGGACCAGACTTTGCGGTGTGGTGCAGTTACAAATATTTGAACGGCGGTCCGGGATGCGTCGGAGGGTGCTTTGTTCACGAGCGCCATGCGCGTGCCTGGGAGCGGCCACGCTTCGCCGGGTGGTGGGGGCACGATGAGAAGACGCGGTTCCAGATGGGCCCCGACTTTCACCCGATGGAGGGAGCCGAGGGCTGGCAGTTGAGCAATCCTCCGATACTGGCGTTGGCGGCTCTGCGCGCATCGATGGAGATCTTTTCGGAAGCGGGATTGGAGCGCCTGCGCGCCAAGAGCGTATTGCTCACCGGATACATGGAATTCTTGCTTGGCCAGGAATTGTCCGCGAAATTCTCGATCATCACACCGCGCGAACAAGAGCGGAGAGGCGCCCAACTCTCCATTCGGTTGCCCGGCGACGGCCGCAAACTATGTGACCGATTGGTGGCGGAGGGCGTCATCGGAGACTGGCGCGAACCCGATACATACCGGGTCGCCGCCGTACCGCTATACAACTCATATCGGGATGTTTACCGGTTCGTGCAGCGTTTTTCAGCGGCCCTTTCGTGAGGCCACCTAGGCTTGGGATATGGCGCCGCGTCATAACTCATGTGGATCTATGTGGAAGTCTACTTGCGGCATGAGGCGCCGAATCTATTTGCTGCGACGTCGTTCTCTTCCCGCATATTGGTCCCACGATGAGCGCGCGAGAGGAATCGACATCCGGAAGTTGGAGCGCCACGACCTGGTATTCATCATGGTCGACGTGGACTTTTTCAAGAAAGTAAACGACCGGCACGGTCATCCCGCTGGAGACCGGTTGCTGCAACGGTCGTGCAAAGACTCTCCACCGTCGTGCGCAAGTCCGATGTTCTGGTGCGCTGGGGCGGAGAAGAATTTCTGATCATGAGCCGTTCGGCCGATCCGTCGGGAACTCCTGAGTTCTGCAGTCGCGTGTTGGAAGTGATGGCTTCGGACCGTTTGATCCCGGCTACAACATTTCGGTGACGAAGACATGCTCTGTCGGGTGGGCGGAGTATCCCTGGAGCCGCGGCGCATATGAGGCAATCTGCGGCGAGGAATCGATCGCGCTCGCCGATGCGGCCCTGTATCAGAGTTCGCAGGGCTTGAAGCAGTGGAATCTGTCGACCAGTCCAACTCATAAACTTCCAGCCCGATGTGGAAACCAGTGTGAAAGGTTTTAGCGGTCAAAGGCGCTTGACCTCTGGGATCGTGTTGACTACATTGAGTAGCCGGCCTCATGGCTGCCAAGGCACACATCCCGATGACTGCAAAGAATCCTTCGCGCAAGACGGGCCTTCATCAGAAGGCGCAACTCATGTCCGCATCTGAAATCGAACGTACCCTGGTGCGACTGGCGTACGAAATCGTGGAAAAGAATGGTGGGGTCGAAGGCCTGGGGCTCGTCGGAATTCGCCGCCGCGGAGTTCCAATCGCTGAGCGACTCGGCAAGATCATCACGCGTATTGAGAATGCGAAAGTTCCCGTCGGGACTTTGGATATCACGTTCTATCGCGACGATCTCTCGACTCTGGGACCGAAGCCGGTGGTGCAGGAGAAAGAGATTGGCTTCGACATCGAGGACAAGAACATCGTATTGGTTGATGATGTTCTGTTTACCGGACGCACGACGCGGGCAGCCCTTGATGCGTTGTTTTCGCACGGCAGACCGCGGCGAGTGCAGCTGTGCGTGCTGATCGATCGCGGACATCGGGAGATTCCAGTCGAAGCGACTTTCGTGGGCCGCAACGTGCAGACTACGGCGAACGAAGTAATCGAGGTCAAGTTGACCGAGATTGACGATGCGGAGAAGGTTCTGCTGATGGAGAAATAGAGCGGCGAGAAAAAGCGCCAAGAAAAAAGAAGGACGGTGGCCAGCCACCGTCCTTTTTCTTAGACACTCAGGTTGCTGTTTGTCGCCGCTAAGCGATTTTCGTACAGACCGACTTGGTTTGCGTGTAGAGGTTGAGAACGTCGTGTCCCATCTCGCGTCCCCATCCGGACTGCTTGTATCCTCCGAACGGCATCGCCGCGTCGAAGATGTTGTAGCAGTTGATCCAAACCGTGCCGGCGCGGAGTTGTTCTGCCATGCGGTGCGCTTTGCCGATGTCGCGTGTCCACACGGCCGCGGCTAGGCCATAGTCGCTGTTGTTGGCGCGGGGGATGATCTCCTCAGGGTCGGTGAATGGCATCGCTGCCACGACCGGCCCAAAGATCTCTTCCTGCACGACCTTCATGTCTTCCTGCGTGTTGACGAGGACGGTGGGTTCGACAAAGTATCCGCGATCCCCCGCCTTGTGGCCGCCAACCACAGCCTTTGCGCCCTCGGAGAATCCGGATTCCAGGTATCCGCAAACGCGATTCAGTTGTTCTTGCGAGACCAGTGGCCCCATATTGGTGTCAGGATCGAGACCAGACCCGACTTTGATTTTCCGGGCCTGTTCGGCGACTCCTTCGACGACCTGGTCATAGACCGACTTCTCAACATACAGTCGTGAGCCAGCGCAGCAGCACTGGCCATGGTTGAAGAAGATGGCGCTGGCAGCGCCGGGGATCGCGGTCTCGAGATCGGCGTCCTTGAACACGACGTTCGGAGACTTGCCGCCCAACTCCAGCGACACTTTCTTGAGGTTGCCGGCGGCGGCGTGGACGATCAGCTTGCCGACTTCGGTGGATCCTGTGAAGGCGACCTTGTCGACGTCGGGATGCGCGGCCAGTGCGGCTCCCGCCGTTTCGCCATAGCCTGGGACAACGTTGACTACGCCCTCGGGGAATCCAGCTTCCATGATCAACTCGCCAAGACGCAGCGCGGAGAGCGGCGTTTGCTCTGCGGGTTTCAGCACCACTGTGCAGCCTGTGGCCAGCGCAGGACCCAGTTTCCATGCGGCCATCAGCAGCGGGAAATTCCAGGGGATGATTTGGCCAACGACTCCCACCGGTTCGCGCAGCGTGTAGGCGAGATATTTTGCGCCCGGAGTGTAGGGAACCGAGAGCGGAATCGTATTACCTTCGATCTTGGTCGCCCATCCCGCCATGTAGCGGAACAGATCGACTGCGAGCGGGACATCGGCAGCCTTGGCGATGTTGAGCGGCTTGCCGTTGTCAAGACTCTCGATGTAGCCGAACTCCTCGGTATGCTGCTCGAGCAGGTCGGCGAGCTTCCAGATCAGGCGTCCGCGCTCGGACGCGGTCATGCGGCGCCAGGGGCCGTTATCGAAGGCATTGCGAGCCGCCTTCACGGCCTGATCAATGTCTTCGCGATCGCCTTCCGCGACCTGAGCGAGCACTTCGCCGGTGGCGGGATTGTAGGTAGGAAAGGTCTTTCCGGAAGCGGCGTTGACCCACTTGCCGTTGATCAGCATTTTTCTTGGTTTGTCGATGAACTCCGCGACCTGCGGATGAATCTGCGGGGAAACTGCAATGCCCATACGTCCTCCTTGGTCAAACAGATGCTTGCAAGCGAGAATGATGCCGGGCGAATGAGGGCGACCGGGGTATGCTAGCGCTGGAGCCGGACAAATGCAATCGGGATGCTATCGGTGCAGATTATTCGCCGTACGGAATCCAGATGTTCTTTACCTGGGTGGCATGCTCGAGGAACCAGCGGCCTTCCGCCACCTTCGCATCGAACCAGTCGATGACTCGGCCCTCGTTCGTCCAGACCTGCTTCAGATTCCCGATGGACATGGCTTTGGCAGCCGCGACAGTTGCTTCATCTCCGTAGCACCAGATGCCATCGACGTCATCGTGCTCCGCGAGCGTTTTCAATAGTTGCGAAGCGTAGCCCGTCACGATGTTCACCGCTCCGCCCGGCAAATCGCTGGTGTCGAAAAGCTGATAGAGGTCGCCGGTGATGAGTGGGTATCTCTCGGAAGGAACGGCGACCACAGTGTTGCCCACGGCGAGCAACGGCAGCACGAGCGATAGAAAACCCAGCAGAGGCGTCTCCGTGGGGCAGATCACCCCGACCGTTCCAAGGGCCTCGTTCATCGCGATCGCAATATTGCGGAATGGCGGATTGTGCACGGCGCCATCGAACTTGTCGGCCCATGCAGCGTACGAGAAGATGCGCTCGATGCCAAGTTCAACTTCCGCTGCAGCGTGCTTCTCGCCGACGGCCGTGCGCAGTCGATGGATGATCTCGCTTTGGCGCTGTGCCAAGTTTTCCGCGCAGTAGTAAAGAATTTGGGCGCGATTGTGCGCCGTGGTTTTGGCCCATGCGCTGGCCTTGTGAGCCGCTTCAACGGCATTGCGAACATCCTTGCGATTTCCCAAGGGAACTTCGCCCAACGGAAGGCCATCCGGCGAGCGCACTTCCATGCTGTATCCCGAGTCGGGGCGCGCCTGCTTGCCGCCGATGTAGAGCTTAACGGTGCGATCGATCACAGGCGTGCTGGTGTCGGGCCTCTCTTCAACCTCAGCATTAGAGAGAGCTTTCGCGGCCGGCAACTTTGGAGCGTGCTTGAACCAGGAAGGCTCCATGTATTCGAGCAAGCCTTCTCGTCCGCCCTCGCGGCCATATCCGCTTTCGCGGTACCCGCCGAAGCCGCAGGCCGCGTCGAAAAGATTCGTGCAGTTCACCCACACCACGCCGGCCTTGAGTTGCGCGGCGACGTGCAAAGCCATATTGATGTTCTCGCTCCACACGCATGACGCCAGGCCATACACCGTGTTGTTGGCTAGTTCGACGGCTTCCTTCGGAGTGCGGAAGGTCATCGCGGCGAGAACCGGACCAAAAATCTCCTGCTGAGCAACAATCGAAGTCGGATGCACATTGCTTAGAAGAGTCGGTGGGTAATAGAAACCGCGCGCAGGCAACACAACTTGCGGTTGCCAGCAGGTTGCTCCCTCGGCGACGCCCTGCGCCACCATGCGTTCGATGCGATCCAGTTGCACGCGTGCGACGATGGCGCCAATATCAATCCCCTTATCGAGCGGTGGACCGATGCGCAGGTTGCTCATGCGGTCGCGAATCTTTGCGATCAACGGCTCAGCGATACTCTCCTGCATCAATAGACGCGAACCCGCGCAACAGACTTGGCCCTGGTTGAACCAGATTCCGTCGACGAGGCCCTCAACGGCGCTGTCGAGATCCGCATCTTCAAAGATGATGAACGGTGACTTGCCGCCGAGTTCGAGCGAGAGCCGTTTGTGGCTGGCGGCGGTCGCACCGCGAATCGCGCGTCCGACCTCCGTCGACCCCGTAAAAGCAATCTTGTCAACGTCGGGATGCTTTACCAATGCTTCGCCGGTTGAGCCGTCTCCGGTCACAATGTTAATGACTCCGGCGGGCAGTCCCGCTTCCTGACAAAGTTCCGCAAACACGAGCGCGGTGAGAGGCGTGAACTCGGCAGGCTTCAAAACCACCGTGTTTCCTGTTGCCAGGGCCGGGGCAATCTTCCATGCCAACATCAGCAGCGGGAAATTCCAGGGAATGATCTGACCGACGACGCCGCAGGGTTCGTAGCCGGGGAACTCCCGTTCGAGCAACTGCGCCCAGCCGGCATGGTAGTAGAAATGCCGTGCCACAAGTGGAATATCGATGTCGCGGCTCTCACGGATGGGCTTGCCATTGTCCATGGTCTCGAGAACCGCAAGAAGCCGCGAATGCTTTTGTACCAGGCGAGCGAGTGCGTACAGATAACGTGCACGGGCATGCGGAGTGAGGGCGCGCCACTTCGGAAATGCGGCGCGCGCAGCACGAACCGCAGCATCAACGTCAGCCGCATCCCCTTGGGCGACCGCAGCCAACTTCTCGCCATTCGAGGGATCGACGGTGTCGAAGTACTCTCCGTCCGTGGGCGCCTGCCACGCTCCGCCGATGAAATGCCCAAAACGGCGGCCATGGCGCTCCAACCATGCTCCCGCTTCTTTGGGGTCCTCAGGAGCGGGTCCGTACTCCATGCTGACGAATTTGTCGGCAATGCTCATTGGGCTTAGCTCGCGCGTTCTCGTTCCAGGTACCTATCGCTCTGTGCTGCTATGCAATCGGATGACGATACTCTGCAGAATAACGGCCCGTCGCATGATGCTCCAGTTGCCGCTCGATGTCTCCCAACAAACCACTTGCGCCGAAGCGGAACAACTCTGCATGCGTCCACGACAGACCGAGTTCTTCCTTCATCATCGCCAGCCAGTCGAGGGATTGCTTTGCCGTACGGATTCCTCCGGCCGGCTTGAACCCGACCGCCATTCCGGTTTGCTGGGCGTATTCGCGGATGGCGCGAACCATCACCAGGCTCACCGGCAGCGTAGCGTTGGTCGGCTCTTTGCCGGTGGAAGTCTTGATGAAGTCTGCGCCCGCCATCATCGCGACGTAGCTGGCACGTGCCACGTTGCGGAAGGTCAGCAGATCACCCGTGCCTAGAATGACTTTCATGTGTGCGCGGCCGCAAGCCTGTTTGAAAGCCGCGACTTCGTCGTAGAGGGCCTGCCAGCGTCCGCCGAAAACATGGCCGCGCGTGATAACGACATCGATCTCATGGGCCCCTGCTTCCACCGAGCGACGGATTTCCGCGACCCGCTCGGCGAGCGGCGAAAGTCCGGCGGGGAATCCCGTGGAGACCGCTGCGACGTGAACGCCGCTTCCCTCCAGGGCATGGAGCGCGGTTTCGATGAAGGTGTGGTAGACGCAAACGGCGCCAGCCTTGATGCCAAGTTGCTTGATGCCAAGCTTCTCGACGAGATCCTGCTGGATGGGTTGTCGCGCCTTCGCGCACAGACGCCGCACGCGTTCGTCGGTGTCGTCACCGGACAGCGTCGTCAGGTCCATGCAGGAGATCGCGCGCAGAAGCCAAGCGGCCTGCCATTCCTTCTTCACCGTTCGGCGCGCTACCTGCGTCTGGGCGCGGCGCTCCACGGCGCTTGTGTTCACGCGAACTTCCTGTACCCAGTTCAGATCGAGGGGGATCCCGGAGTTGGAGAGGAGCGGTCGTCCGGCGAGCGTGGCGATCGTATTCGAAGGGTGCGGCTCTCGGGCCGCGATCTCGCTCTCTGACTTGCGATAGTTGTGCTCGATCGACATATGCAACTAGCCTCTAGTGCTTTATGAGAATTACGCTCCCCGTGAGGCCTGAACACGGGCGGATCGCTTGAGTTGCAATTGTACGGCAGGCGAATCTTACAACGCGAATTCAGCCCGCTGATCTGCCTCTCTGCGGTGAGGCAGCGGCAAGAAATCGTCGTGAATTATCTTCGAGGGTTTACAATGGCGCACGATTTGTCGGTTGCAGCGAGTCCCACTTCACCGGCAGCTTCGCGACGGATCACTACTCCCTATGCCCAAGAAGATACTCTCCGCTAACGTGCGGAAGAAGCTGGAACAAGCTGCGGTCAAAGTGATGAAGAACGCGCACGCTCCGTATTCGAATTTCCACGTTGGAGCTGCGATCCTGCTCACGAACGGGAAAATGTTTTCGGGCTGCAATGTCGAGAACGCCTCTTACGGAATGACCAACTGCGCCGAGCGAACCGCGATCTTCTCCGCGGTCGCGCAGTTGGGCCCGAAGATTGAGATTCAGGCAGTTGCGGTCGCCAACGATCACGGTGTCGCATGCTCGCCTTGTGGTGCGTGCCGCCAGGTGATCTACGAGTTTGGCCCCGACGCGACCATCTTCTTCCAAGGCGCCACCGGCCCGAAGCAGGCGCACATTACCGAACTTCTTCCGGAAGGATTCCGCTTACAGTGAGCCAGCCCACCGTGCCGCAGACATTCCGTGCGATTGATGTGATTCGCAAAAAGAGGGATGGCATCGAGCTATCGCAGGCCGAGATCGAAGGTCTTGGTGAACGCCTACACAAACGGCGGAGATTCCCGACTATCAAGTGTCGGCCTGGCTGATGGCGGTTGTGCTGAAGGGCATGACGCGCCCGGAGACCGCCGCCCTGACGGACGCAATGCTGCACTCGGGCGATGTGCTCGATCTCTCTTCGTTGCCCGCGCGAAAGGTTGACAAGCATTCGACGGGTGGAGTCGGCGACAAGACTTCTCTGGTGCTTGCACCACTGGCTGCTGCGGCGGGCATTTCGGTTCCTATGATCAGCGGGCGCGGCCTGGGACATACGGGCGGAACGCTCGACAAGTTGGAGGCGATCCCCGGCTTCAACGTGAATCTTCCTGTCTCCGAGTTCCGGCGAGTGCTCGAAGTGTGTGGCTGCGCGATGATTGGGCAGACAGCGGAGATTGCGCCCGCCGATCGCAAGTTGTACGCACTGCGCGACGTCACGGGCACGGTCGAGAGTCCATATCTGATTTGCGCGTCCATCATGAGCAAGAAGCTGGCGGAGGGCATCGACGCGCTGGTGCTCGACGTGAAGACTGGATCCGGCGCCTTCATGAAAAGCGAGAAAGACGCGGCCTTCCTCGCCGAACTCATGGTTGAAACCGGAGAACGGATGGGCAAGCAGGTCGTCGCGTTGATCACCGATATGGATCAGCCACTAGGCAACATGATCGGCAACGCGCTGGAAGTCGTCGAGGTCGTGGAAGTCTTGCGCGGAGGCGGTCCGGAAGATTTGCGGGAACTGTGCCTCGAACTGGCGGGATGGATGCTGCATCTGGGCGGAGCGTCGAAGACGGTGGCGGAAGGGAAAGCAGCAGAGCGCGAAATTGATTTCATCCGGCAAAGCGCTGGAGAAATTCCGGCAGATGGTGGAACTGCAAGGCGGCGATGCGCGGGTCATCGACGATGCCAAGCGGTTGCCCCAGGCGCAGCATACGATGCCGGTGACTAGCTGCCAAGGCCGGATACGTTGGATCCATACAATGCGAGCAAGTCGGCACCGCCTGCGTGATTCTCGGTGGCGGACGCGAGCGTAAGGAAGATGCTGTGGATCCTGCCGTGGGCATCGTGCTGCATAAGAAAGTCGGAGATCGTGTTGCCAGCAGGCGAGCCGATTGCGACGATTTACTACAATGCGGAAGCGAAGGCCCCACGCGCGCGCCAATTGATTGAGGCGAGTTACGTTGTGACGGATGCAGCGCCGTCCACGAAACGCCCGTTGATCCACAGAATCATCGGCAAGTCCGGGGAGAAAAACTGAATGGGACGTTATACGGGAATTCTTGGCCTGTTGACGATGCTCGGCTTGGCTTTCGCTTTCTCCACCAATCGCCGCGCCATTCGCGTGAAAACCGTGGCCTGGGGCTTGAGCCTGCAGATCGTGTTTGCCATCTTTGTGCTAAGGATTGACTATGGGCGCCGCATGTTCCAGGCCGTCGGCGACGCTGCCACCCGTGTGCTGAACTACGCCTTCGTGGGCTCGGAATTCGTCTTCGGCGAGTTGGGGAAGCAACACTCGAACGTCGGCTTTGTTTTCGCTTTTCAAGTGCTTCCCGTCGTCATCTTCATCTGCGCATTCTTCGCCATCCTGTACTACTTCGGCATCATGCAGTTCATCATCCGCATTGCAGCCTGGCTGATGATACGGATCATGGGTGCCAGCGGTGCCGAGTCGCTCAATGTCGCGGCTAGCATCTTTATGGGACAGACTGAGGCGCCGGTAACCATACGGCCCTTCCTGCCCGATCTCACCCAATCCGAACTCATGACCGTGATGACCAGCGGCATGGCGCATGTCTCCGGTTCCATCATGGCGGCCTATTTTGCCTTCGGCGCGGAGCCCCGACATGTGCTCAGCGCCGTCATCATGACTGCGCCGGGAACCATCCTGGTTGCGAAGATGCTCGTGCCCGAGACCGAACAGCCGAAGACGGCAGGGCGCGTCGTAATGCCCGAAGATGATTCGAAGGAAAAGGAAAATCTTCTGGGTGCGATCGCCCGCGGCACTGGCGACGGCCTGCACATGGCGCTCAACATAGGAGCGATGCTGATCGCGTTCCTCGCCTTGATCGCTTTGGCGGACGGCATCATGGGCGGAATCCATAATGGCCTGGTGCACCTTGGTATTTTCTGGTTTCCATCCAGCATGGAGAGTGTTTTTGGCGTGCTGTTCGCTCCCATCGCGTGGGTGATCGGAATTCCGAAGCAGGATTGCGCTGCGATCGGAAACTTGCTGGGTATGCGCATGGTCCTGAACGAACTGGTCGCATTCAAAGCCCTCGGGCCCATGAAGGCGACGCTCGATCCGCGCTCATTCACCATTGCCACGTTCGCGCTCTGCGGTTTTGCGAATCTCAGTTCGATCGGAATTCAGATCGGTGGCATCGGAGCGCTGGCGCCAAACAAGCGAGGCGAACTGGCCCGGCTTGGTGTTCGCGCCATGCTGGCGGGGACGATGGCCAACCTGATGTCGGCCTCAATCGCTGGGATGCTGCTTTAGAATTCATCTGTTCAATTCATTTTCCAGACAGGACTCTTCGAATGAAACGATACATTCCGGCAAATGTTGTTTCGTGCTGCTCGCGTTTCTTGGTCTCATGGCGAACGCGGTGGCTCAGTCACCGCAGCGCGTGATCATTGACACAGATCCTGGCGTCGATGATGCGATGGCCATCCTGCTCGCCCTGAACTCGCCCGAACTGAAGGTCGAAGCGCTCACGGTCGTGCCCGGCAACGTCGATGGCAAGCAGGGACTGGAGAACGCGTTGAAGTTGAGCGTCACTCGCCGGCCGTTGCGATTTGCCGGTGGCTGGCGGAGCGCAGCATCCGCTGAATCAGAAGTTGATCACGGCGCAGTTCTGGCATGGCAAGAATGGCCTGGCCGGAGTCGAACTTCCCGCCTCGAAGTGCAAAGCGGATTCTCGCTTCGGACCCGACCTCATCATCGAACTGATCCACAAGTATCCGCATGAGGTCACGCTGATCCCCGTTGGCCCCCTCACGAACATTGCACTCGCGGTTTCGAAGGACCCGTCGATCGTGCCGCTGACGAAAAACATTGTCATCATGGGCGGTTCGATTACGGGAGGGAATGTGAACGGCGCCGCGGAAGCAAACATCTACGGCGATCCGGAGGCGGCGGCCATCGTGTTCAATGCGGGCTGGATGGTCACGATGGTCGGTTCCGATGTGGGCGAGCGGACGATCATCACGCGCAAGTATCTGGCGGACTCTGCAATCTCTGCACGGGCCGGAGAGCGACTTCATCGCGAAGTTGGCGGACTTCTATCTGACGCGTTCGGAGAAGAGTGGCTATCAGGGGGCCGCGATGTACGATCCGCTGGCAGTGGGAGCCGTGATTGATCCGACTCTGGTGACACTCAAGGACATGCACGTGGACGTGGAACTGAGAGGCGAGTTCACACGCGGCGAAACCGTGGCCAATCGTATGGGCTCGAATGAGAACAACGTGCTGCACGGAGATCACTACGAGATCGAGGGCGTGATCGACCTGAAGCCAAATGCGCAGGGTCTGTATGGCTTCAGATGCAGACCGGTTCCTGCAGTTGTTCATCAGCCGGATCAAAGGGAAATAATCACTCAGCCTCGGAGGGAATTCGTCCGGGAAGCTAGCGAGAGAAGGCTGGCCGAGTGCGGACGGGTACGATCTCTATTGGCTCGCGTGCGCGAGCGCTACAATCGCGAGCGCATAAAAAACAAACATCAGCGTCAGAGATATTTTCGCTTTGGATCCCGCGCCGGCAAATTCCTTCCACGCAAACACGCCCCACAACGCTCCGACCATCGGCGCCGATTGCCCAATGGCATACGATAGCGCGTAACCGAGCAGGGGCGACCCTCCAGCGACCACGTTACAGAGGGTTCCAACGCCCCAAATCATTCCGCCGAGCAATCCAAGAAGATGTCCAGAAGGCGGTCCACTGAAAAATCCTGCAAAGCCCACCGGCTCACCCGCCAGGGGTTTCTTCATGAAATACAAATTCCATATGAAACAGGAGAGCAACGCCCCCAACGTGAGAAACACGACAGAACTGTAAGGTGACAACGCATTCCCACGCGTCGCACCATAGGCGACGAACGGGTTCCATAGGCCCATCAGCACGCCCGACACAATGCAAATGACGATGCTTTTTTTCGACGCCGTTCGCCCGCCGGGCAGGCTGCCGAATGCCTTGCCGTCCAGAACCACGGCAATCAGCGCGCACGCCACGCCGGCCACAAGGAACAACAGATTTCCCTTCGGCTGCAGGATGTAGCTCAGCATCGTGCCGACTACCAGCGCGATTCCAATCGAAACCGGGAGGGCCATCGCCAGTCCGGCCATGTCGATCGCTGCCACCAGCAGCAGGTTCGCCAGATTGAAGATAGCCCCGCCGACCATCGTCCACAGGATGTTCGAGTTATCGGCGGAGTGAACGTTGTTCAGAAAGCTTGTCGAATTGTGTCCCGAACTGCCCAGCGTGAGCGCCCCGACCAGGGAAATCAGAAAAATACCGACCGCATAGTCCCAGTAAAAAAGCTCGAAGCGATAATTCTTTACGCCCTTGTAGGTATTCGCCCAGGAACCCCAGCAGACCGCGCTGGCGATCGTCATCAGCAACGCCACCGTAAAATTCGGCGGTGTGAACATTCGTGGTCCCCCTTTGGAAAACGAGTAACTGTACTCTTCTTCGAGGCTGGTCACAAGCAGAGATCCACCAGTAGCGCCGCGGTCCCCGTTGTGTTGGTCTGATATCCTTACGCCCGTGACGCGCACGTTTCTGATTGACACCGACACAGCTTCGGACGACGCGGTTGCGCTCATCATGGCTTTGCGCGCGCCGGACGTGCGCGTGGCTGCGATCACGGTGGTTGCCGGCAACGTTGGAGTGCAGCAGGCAACACGCAATGCACTCTACACGGTTGAGCTCTGCAACTCGAACGTCCCGGTGTACTCGGGCGCGGACAAGCCTCTGCTTCGGATCTATGAGAACGCAACCTGGTTTCATGGACGGGACGGACTCGGCGATCACAAGTATCCGGCGCCGCGGCAGGCCGCGGAAAAGCTGCATGCGGTCGACGCCATCATCGAGACAATCGAAACGAATCCCGGAATCGTTCTCGTTACTCTCGGCCCGTTAACGAATGTCGCTTTGGCCGTGTCGAAGAAGCCCGCGATCGCGACGAAAGTCAGTCGCTGTGTGATCATGGGAGGAGCGCCATGCTGCGAAGGTAACGTGACCCCGGCCGCGGAGTACAACATTTGGGTTGACCCCGAGGCCGCGCGGATCGTGATGCGCAGCGGTCTTCCCGTGGAATTGATTGGATGGCACCTGTGCCGTGGTGACGCTGTGCTCCGCGAACCTGAGATCGAGAAGGTTGAGGCATTCAATACCCCACTTGCCCACTTTGCGATCGAGTGCAACAGCCACGCTAGAACCGCCTACAAAATCCAGACCAATGAAGACGGAATCTGTTTGCCCGATCCGGTAGCGATGTGCCTCGCCTTGGACCCGACGATCGGAACTGAGTGGAGCGAGCATCACGTAGATGTTGAGACTGAGAGCGAACTGACACGCGGCATGACCGTTGTGGATCGTCTGAACGTGGCAGGCGACGAGCGCAATCGGGCGGTGTGGGCGCCTGTGCTGTCCGAACCGAGGGCCAAAGTCTGCTGGACTATCGATAACCGTCGCTGGAAAGAAGCACTCTACGCAGCCTTGCGCTAGAGACGTTTCGGTCGAATTTGGTTCTAACCGTTCACTTGCGCGTAGGTCGCGCGCCGCAGGAATTCTCCTTGTCCTGCTCGCCCCAGGAACTTGTCCCCGTCGACGACCACTCTGCCCCGCGAAAGAACCACGTCGGGCATGCCCGTAACCTCGATCCCCTCGAACATCGAGTAATCAACACGCATGTGATGGGTCTTGGCGCTGATGGTGTGCTTGCGCTTCGGGTCGAAAATTACCAGGTCGGCATCGCTGCCGATCGCGATCGTTCCTTTGCGTGGGAATAGTCCAAACAGTTTGGCAGGAGTGGTGGAGACCAACTCCACAAAACGGTTGGCGTTGAATCGTCCGCTGGCCACGCCGCCTGAGTAAATCAGGCTCATGCGATGCTCAACGCCGGGGCCTCCGTTGGGGATCTTGGTGAAATCATCGCGGCCCATTTCTTTCTGTTCCTTAAAGCAAAACGGGCAATGATCGGTGGAGACAACCTGCAGATGATCGTGCTTGAGGCCATTCCACAGTTTGTCCTGATTCCATTTCTCACGCAGCGGCGGAGTGAAAACATATTTCGCCCCTTCAAAGCCAGGGGCGTCCATGTTCTCGAGGGAAAGATACAGATACTGGGGACAAGTCTCTGCGTAGACGGGAAGTCCCCGATCCCGCGCCTCGCGGATTTTTTCCAGCGCATCATTGCAGCTCAAATGGACGATATAGATAGGCGCGCCTGCCATCTCGGCTAGGGCGATCGCGCGTCCGACAGCTTCGGCCTCCGCCGTAGTAGGACGCGTGAGCGCATGATATTTCGGCGCACGTTTTCCCTCGGCCAGAGCCTGCTGCACGATGACGTCAATCGCACTACCGTTCTCGGCGTGCATGCAAACCATCCCGCCGTTCTTGGATGTGGTCTGCAACGCCTTGAAGATGCTGCCATCGTCGAGCATGAAAACGCCTGGGTACGCCATGAAAAGTTTGAAGCTGGTCACGCCTTCGTGCACCAGATCATTCATCTCTGAAAGCTGTCCCCCGGAGACGTCGGTGACGATGCAGTGGAACGCATAATCGCAAGTGGCTTTGCTTGCGGCTTTGCTCATCCAGGTGTCGAACGCCTGGCGCAGCGGCTGGCCTTTGTATTGAATCGCGAAGTCGATCAGAGTCGTTGTGCCGCCGAAGGCCGCGGCCCGCGTACCCGTTTCAAAATCGTCAGCGCTGGTGGTGCCGCCGAAGGGCATGTCAAGGTGGGTGTGAACGTCAATTCCGCCAGGCAGCACGAGTTTGCCCGATGCGTCGAGAATCTTGGTCGCGTTCTGCGCCGGGAGATCGGTTCCAATTGCGTTGATCTTGCCGTTCGCAATAGCAACGTCGGCCGTGTAGGTGTCCGTTGCGGTGACTACAGAACCGTTCTTGATGATCGTGTCAAAACCCATGGCACCCTCCGCAGGTTTGTCGCCGCGCCTTTGGCCGAATGAGAAAAGAATTCTATGCTACACTGCCGCACTTTAGTTGTTGTTCGTGATGTCTTGATGGACGAAGAGGACCGGCCATGCAATTCGGCATCACCCTAAAACCTGATATCTCGATCGAACGCATTGTGGGCCTGACGCGCCAAGCGGAGGCTGCCGGATTCGAGTATGGTTGGATTTTCGATTCTCACGTCTTGTGGAAAGACCCGTATCCTCTGCTCACGCTGATGGCGACCAACACGCGGCGCATGCGACTGGGTACGTGCGTTACGAATCCCGCGACTCGAGACTTGACTGTGACCGCCAGCTTATTCGCAACGCTCAACCTGATTTCTGGTGGACGGATGGAACTCGGCATCGGACGGGGCGACAGTTCGCGCCGCGTGATGGGGAAGAAGCCAGTCAGTTGGTCGCAGTTGGAAGCGGCGGTGGCCGAGTTCCGCGATCTCACTTCTGGCAAGGAAGTGCAACACGACGGTCAACCTACACGTCTTACCTGGGCGAAAGATTCACCACGGGTTTGGGTTGCAGGATACGGGCCGAAAGTTCTGCACATGGCTGGCCGAGTGGCCGACGGGATCATTCTGCAGTTTGCCGATCCCGCTTTGATTGAGTGGTGCATGAGTTTCGTGAAAGAGGGCGCTCGCGCCGCGGGACGCGACGCGAGCCGCATTGAAGTGATGGCGGCCGCGCCGGTTTGGGTCTCGAATGACTTGGGGGTTGCTCGCGAACGAGTGCGCTGGTTCCCGGCTCTGGTTTCGAACCACGTAATGGACCTGATCCGGCAATACAAGCCGGAAGATCTTCCTCCTGCGCTGACTTCGTTCGTGCAGGATCGCGGCCATTATGACTACCAACACCATTGCGAAGTCGAGAGCGACAACGCCGACTTTGTTTCGGATGAAGTCGTGGACCGGTTTTGCCTGATCGGGCCCGCCGCGGCCCATCGCGAGAAATTGCGTGCGCTCGCTGCCGTGGGCGTTACGCAATTCAACATTTATCTGATGTGTGGGGACGAAGAGCAGACGCTCGACATCTACCAGCGCGACGTGTTGCCGGAATTCCTGAAGGCGAGGAAGTCGTAATTTCCTTACGCGACTTCCTGAGGAGCAGTGGCCGCGTAGCCCTGAAGTTTCATCATTACGTAGTAGACAACAAAGGAAACCGCGAATCCCACGAACCAGGAATAGTCGTACAGCGCCCGCATAGAAGGAACGGCAAGACCTGCGAGTGCCGTGCCCGCTCCCATCGCCAGCGCGATTACCGCGGTCCAGTTGAAGCCGCGAGAGTATTCGTACATCCCGCCCCGCAGATACAGATCGTCCACGTGTAAGACCCGCCGTCGGATGACGAAGTAATCGCAGATCATGATTCCCGCGACCGGCCCCAGGAAGGCCGCGTATCCGCCCAGCCAGCCGAGAATAAATGTCCTGTAGTTGGCGAGTAGTTTCCAGGGCATCAGGGCGATGCCCATGAAACAGGTGATGACGCCGCCCGTGCGGAAACTGATCCCGCGCGGCCACAGATTGGAAAAATCATTGGCCGGAGAGACCACATTCGCGCCGATGTTCACGTTCAGTGTGGCCAGCAGAATCGCAACCAGCGAGATTACAACCGCAACCGGCGAGTGAAACCGGCTGAGCAATTGGACCGGATCCCAGATTGCCGTTCCGTAGATGACCACCGTTGCTGAAGTCACGACAATCCCGACGAAGGCGTAGAGCGTCATCGTCGTAGGCAACGCCAACGCTTGACCAATCACCTGCTCCCGCTGGTTGCGCGCGAACCGGGTGAAGTCGGGGATATTCAATGAAACCGTTGCCCAGAAGCCTACAGTGCCATTGAGAGCGGGAATCAAGAACTTCAAGAATTCAGGAAACGTGTTGAACCGCGACGGCACCGATAGCATGGGGCCGAAGCCCCCAGCCGCGTGATAGGCCCATCCCAAGAGAAGCAATCCAACGCCGAGCAAAACCGGTGCGCTGATCCCCTGCAGAACTCGAATGTATTCGATTCCCTTGAGAACCACGGCGAGATTGATCAGCCAGAAGATGAAGAAGCAAACGGCCGGTCCATAGGCAAAGTTCTTCCAGGACTGGGAGCAAGCGTCGCCAACAAAGTGCTGATGGCCTCTCCCCCGATCCACGCCTGGATGCCGAACCATCCGCAAGCAACCAGCGCGCGCAGAACAGCCGCGAAGTTTGCGCCCAGCACGCCGAACGAAGCGCGAGCGAGAACAGGAAACGGGATCCCATACTTCGCGCCGGGATGCGAATTCAGCAGCATCGGTGCGAGTACGATTACGTTGCCGAGAAAGATGGTCGCGACGGCTTGCTTCCAGTTCATCCCGCCTTGAATCAAGCTCGCGGCGAGCATGTAGGTGAGGATGTTCACCGACATGGAAATCCAGAGCGCGGCGAAGTTATATGTCCCCCAATGCCGGCGTTCGGCGCTGGCGGGCGCAAGGTCTTCGTTATAGAGAGGACTGGATTCGATTCGTGAGCGGAGTTGAGAAGAGTCCGGAGTCGTCATGGTGTCTTGATTCGGAGCCCGAGCAGGTTCGCGCACTGCGCCTTTCAGTCGGCGGCAGCAGATGCTCCACTCTGTGTGGTAATCGGACCATAGCTCTCGGGGCGTCGGTCGCGGAAGAACTGCCACACTTTGCGCACTTCTTCGATCATGTCGAGATCGAGATCGGCAACCACGACTTCGTCTTTATCCCGGCTCGCCTGAGCGATGATCTTGCCTCGCGGATTGCAGAAATAACTCTTACCGTAGAATTCGCCGATGCTCCACGGCTTCTCCGTTCCCACCCGATTGATCGCTCCCACAAAGTAGCCATTGGCCACGGCATGCGCGGGCTGTTCCAGTTCCCACAAATACTCCGACAGTCCCGCCACCGTCGCTGAGGGATTGAAAACAATTTCAGCGCCGTTCAGTCCCAGGATGCGCGCGCCTTCGGGGAAGTGACGGTCGTAGCAGATGTACACGCCCACGCGCGCGTACTTGGTTTCAAAGACGGGATAGCCGAGGTCGCCTGGGGTGAAATAGAACTTCTCCCAGAATCCCGGATGGCAATGCGGAATGTGATGCTTGCGGTACTTGCCGAGATAACGACCATCGGCGTCGATGACTGCGGCAGTATTGAAATACACGCCGGGCATCTGTTCTTCATAGACCGGAACCACGATCACCATGCGATGCTTGGCCGCAATCTTCTGCATCAGGCGCACCGTTGGACCATCGGGCACGCGTTCGGTTAACTCATACCAGCGCGCGTTCTGTTCCGCGCAAAAATATGGCCCGTAGAAAAGCTCCTGCAGACAGAGGATCTGCGTCTTCTTGCGCGCCGCCTGCTCGATCAGCTTGAGGTGCTTGTCGATCATGGCTTTCCTGATCTGGGCGAGAGGGCGCTCGGTGCTGAGCGCGTTGCTGGCTTGTATCAGGGCGCAGCGGACATTGCGGGGCATGCGATCCTCCCAAAAACGTAACTGTCGAGGAACGAAACTATAGCAGAAACGCGAGTCCTCCCATGTTGACAGGCGACATCACCGTTGACACGTTCCGGTGCGCTGAATAGACTCGGCCTTCCCCAAACTTTTGGAGACAACGGCAACGGCTATGGCAAAGCGCCCTCGAATCGCGGTGGTTGGCAGCGCCAACATTGACTTGACCACATTCACCAATCAATTCCCCAAGCCGGGCGAAACCATCTTCGGACAGAAATTCGATCTCGGCTTCGGAGGCAAGGGCGCGAATCAGGCCGTGGCGGCGCGTCTCTGCGGCGCCGAGGTCTTCATGGTCGCGCGAGTAGGCAGCGACCTCTTTGGTCCCGCTACGATCGAGAATTTTCGCAAGCAGGGCATTGATCCCACGCACGTGAAGCAGGTCGAAGGACTGTCGAGCGGTGTCGCGCCTATCTTCGTCGAACCCAACGGCCAGAACCGCATTCTGGTGGTGAAGGGAGCGAACGACGCTCTCAAGCCCGCCGACGTCGACGCTGCTGCCGAGATCTTGAAGTCCGCCGACTGCATCGTCCTGCAATTCGAGATCCCAATCGCGACGGTCTATTACACCATCGAATTTGCACGCAAGCACGGAATCCGCTGCATCCTCAATCCCGCGCCCGCGCAACCCGTTAACCTGAGCGCGCTCAAAGATCTCGACTACTTCGTTCCGAACGAGACCGAAGCCGAGACCATTACCGGATCGCCTGTGAAGAACGTTGAAGACGCGAAGAAGTGTGCCGAGAAACTCGTCGCCGGAGGCATTCGTCGCGTGATCATCACGTTGGGCGCGAACGGATCCCTTCTCTCGAGCCGCGACGGCAGCGAACATGTGCCGCCGTTCGCCGTCAACTCCGTCGATAGTACTGGTGCGGGCGATGCCTTCATCGGCAGCTTCGCCGTCTTTCTTGGCGAGGGAGTGCCCGAAAAGGAAGCCGTGCGCCGCGCGAATCTTTACGCGGGATTGTCTACGACTGGCGTGGGAACACAGAAATCTTTTTATGATCGTGCCCGCTTCGACGCCGAATGGGCGACGCGATCCTGAAGATCTTCAGGTGCCGATCGAAGTTTCGACCACCTTTTACATAGCCCCGTCGCGACAATTTTCAACAATCAAGATCACGCAGCGGTTTTCTGCATCCGCCGATGCAAAAGAATGACTCCACTAATCCTTTTCCGATTACGAAACTTCTTGACTTACCCGTGAGTAGCAATTTATAAGCCGAGTCTGCGGTCTGGGGACCTCCCAACTTCACTGGAAGAGGGAGGGTCTTTTTCTTTGTGCGGTGTCACCACCGAAAGGGGTTCAAGCAATGTCGAGCAAGAGGGCGTGCTTCGCCGTGTTCGTCTGTTCACTGGTTTGTCTATTCACCCCACTCCTGCACGGTCAGGCCACCGGAAGTTTTTCGGGCACGGTTTCCGACAATTCCGGCGCGGTCGTGGCCGGCGCCAAGGTCAGACATCACGTCCAGGCGACGAACATCTCGCGTGAATGCTACGACCGACGACTCGGGGCATTCTTGGTTCCTTTGCTCGGCGTTGGCGTTTACACGGTTCACGTGGAGGCAGCAGGTTTTAGGCCTGCCGAATCGAAGGACGTCGGATTGCAGGTTGACGAACACCGCGAACTCGAATTTCAAGCTGTCAGCCCGCGTCCGTCAGCACCAGCGTTGAAGTAAGTGCGACGGAAGTGGCGGTACAGACGACGAACGCTACCCTCGGTCAGGTGATCACATCAGAACAGGTGGCCGAACTTCCCTTGAACGGCCGTGACTTTGTCCAGTTGGCAACGCTAACTCCAGGCATGGCGCAAGTCAGACCAACCCGGGTAGCTTTTTTAACCAGGGTCCCAGCAGCGAGGTGCCGACCCGCGGAGCCTATTCCCTTTCGGTCGGCGGGTCACGCGCCCAAAGCACGGATTGGCTATTCGACGGTGTCGACAACAACGAACTGACCGCCGGCGGTATCTCGATTTTGCCTTCGATCGACGCCATCCAGGAATTCAAAGTCCTAACTTACAACTACTCTGCGGAGTTCGGTACACGCGCCGGTCCAACAGTCCTGATTACCACCAAGTCGGGATCGAACAAGATCCATGGATCGGTATTTGAATTTTTCCGCAATACTTCGCTGGATGCTAAGAGTTATTTTGCTGTGACGAAAGACAAATTCAATCTGAACCAATTTGGTGGTTCAGTGGGTGGACCCATCCAGAAGGATAAGACGTTCTTCTTCGTCGATTACAAGGAACCAGAAGAGCGGCGCGGAGTCCCATTCAACGGGTTAGTTCCAACCGCCGGCCATGCTGACTGGCGATTACACGCTAGATACGTTGGGCGTGGCCCGACCTGGCATCGGCGATGCGGGTTTCTTAACAATCCTTATCGTTCATCCCCTTCCAATGCGATGCCGGGCACTTCGCCTCCGGGACTGCGGTGAACGCTGCGGGTGTGAACGCAGACAGCCGGCGATCCCTGCAACATCGTCCCCGCCGATGTGATCAATTCGGTTTGGCGAATGATGAAGATGTATCCGCATCCCAATGTGGTGAATTGCAGTAGCCTATCCAATTACACCAACGTGCCGGTGCGGTCCCTGAACGAAGGAGAGTTCGACATCAGCCTCGATCACAACTTTTCGAGCAAGGACTCTGTCTTTGCTCGTTTCAGCTACGATCAGGCAACCACATTCATTCCCGGTGGCTCCCCGGGTTTCGCCGAACAGAATGCTTTCGGAAGTACTCAGAACATTACCAATCACGGCCGCAACGTGGCGATATCGGAGACCCACATCTTTTCGGACCGCAATATCAACCAGGTCACTTCGGCTACAACCGGATTTTCAATCACATTCTGTCGTTCGGGACAGCAGTTGCCAGGCCGCCAACATCGGCATCCTGGGCGCAAACTTGAACAGCAAATGCGACCGAATGCCCGGGCTTCCGGAAGTTGCAGCACAGTCGACAAAAGACTGCATGAGTTGCGGCATGAGTTCGACCCTGATGAACAATTATTGGGCCCTCGGAGATCGTGGATTCGCCCCCTTCCAGGGCGGAACCAACGTCTTCCAGATTTCCGACTCCTTCGACATGATTCGCGGTAAGCACGAGATCAAGGTCGGCGGTGGGTTTCGTGATCAGCAGATGAACGTTGAGGCCAACGCGTTCCAGGACGGCTTTTACATCAAATTTGGCCTTACCGGTGATGCCACCGCTGATCTGTTACTTGGCCAATTGGGTGGTGGGATCCACGATCAGACGTTCTTCGGGGCCACGACCGGCCGCCGCTGGAAGCTGATTCGGCCGTTCGTGGAGGACAACTGGCGCGTGAGTTCCGATCTGACACTCAACTTGGGTTTGGCATGGGCCTTGGTCACGCCGGTCACGGAAGCCCAGAATCGCCAGGCTAACTTCGACTTCGCCAGCGGCAAATTCTTCGTCCGCAGGCAAAGCGCGACTTTGGCGCCTGTGCAATCTGCGTTCGATCGGATGGACGAGTCGGCATCCAGATGGACAAGACTGCTTTCGAGCCTCGCATTGGCGTGGCGTGGAAGCCGTTTGGATCTCAGAAGACTGCCATACGCGGCGGCTATGCCATATTCCACGATTCGTCCTGGAATCAGGGTGCGCAGGGGCTGTGGGAGAATCCGCCGTATTTTGCTGAGTCTGACAATTTCTTTGGCCCGTGTCCCTTCAACAATTCAGGGCAGGCGCAGCCGTTGAACTGCGGCAATCGATATCTCTTCCTCGACAGCACCTTGAGCCCGATTACCGCGCCTCCGAGTCCGCAGTCTTTTCCGGGCACACTCCAGTCCCAAAACGTCGATTTCAAGCAAGGTCGCGTGCAGCAGTTCAACGTGAATGTCGAGCGCCAGTTGCCCGGTAACCTCGTGCTGACTGCAGGGTATGCGGGTTCTCGCAGTTCCCACATTCTGGTGGATGGTTTGAACCTGAACGTTGGATCTCCGTCAGCGTGCGGTGTCGTCACGGGATATACCTTGGGCTGTGGCCCTGGTGGCACAGCTTTTGGCCCCAAGTGGGGCGCGCCAACGTTCCTGTTCCCCTTGACCATTGCCAACAGCAACGATGTTGGCAAAGCGCATTACGACTCCTTCCAGATCAAGGCCGAAACCAAGAGCATCCGGCACGGACTTTATGCCCTGTTGGGATACACCTACTCGCACACGTACGACTCCGGAATGCCGGATGGCTTGGGTACCTTCCCCGGTGCCACGTACTTTCCGCTGCCCGGAACCAGCGGAGCGGATTGGGGCCTGTCACAGATCAACCTCAACCACCAGTTGACGGCAAGCGTGACCTATGACTTGCCGTTTGGCAAAGGTAAGCAGTTCGGTTCTGACTGGAACGGAGCAGTCAATGCGGTGCTGGGAAATTGGGAAATCGACGTCATCGAGCGGGCAACATCCGGGTTCCCGCTCTTCGTGGTCGACAGCAGAACGGTCAACGGCGTCAACGCATCGGGAGTGAGCTTCAGTTGGAACGGAAACAGCTTGAACCGGCCGAATCAGGTGGGAGACCCGAACAAGGGTGGACCAGTGGCCGCCAATCCCGGCTGTGCCGCGCCTGCCCAGGTGCATACCCTTAAGAATTGGTTCAATCCTTGCGCGTTTGTGACCGCTCCAGACGGGGAACTGGGAAATGCAAAGCGGGCGCCAGTGTCCGGTCCGCGTTTTGTGAACACGGATTTCTCCTTCATTAAGCATTTCCCGTTACCCTACGAAAGCATGCGGTTGGACTTCCGCGCTGAGTTCTTCAACGTCTGGAACCACCCGCAGTTCTATTTGTTAGGTGCCTCGAGCTCGATGCAGGACATCGAGGCACCGACGAGTTTCGGTGTCGTGAACGGAACACGTGAAGGACCCGCGCTTGATTCAGTTCGCCCTCAAGCTAATATTCTAGGGCGACCATTCTGTATTTCGGGGCAGGCTGGGCACGCTCGGTCTGCCCTAAAATTTTCGTTTAAAGAATCCAGGGGGAACATGTGGATCGGTGGACATGGAACTCTACGCGGATATTCTTGGCCGCCGTCTTAGTCTCTTCATCGTTCGCCCAGAAAATCAAAGTCATCGTAGACCAGGACGCTCGCGGTCCCGGCACCAGCGACCAGCAGGCCATTCTCGTATTCCTCCAGTCTGAGAAATTTGACGTTCTCGGTATCACCACGGTCAGCGGAGATCAGTGGGTGAAGGAAGAGACGCAGCATGTGCTGCGTCTGCTCGAGATTGCCAATCGCACCGATGTCCCTGTTTATCAGGGAGCCGTTTATCCGCTGCTCAACTCCAAGGAAGAAACCGAGCGCTGGGAAGCTCTCTACGGAAAGTTCGAGTACAAGGGCTGCTGGACGGACTTTGAGCCGAACCGCTCCACGAAATTCCGGGAGCCTTATCACGAGCCGAACGTTGTGCCGCCTATGCCCGAAGGAGAGCCGCATCTTGAAGCACACCCCGGAACGGCCGCGGAATTCATCGTGCAGATGGTGCACAAGTATCCGGGAGAAGTCGTGCTGTGGGCGGGCGGTCCGCTGACAAACTACGCACTGGCTTTGAAGCTTGATCCCTCGGTCGCGACGCTGGCCAAAGAGTTCGTGCTGATGGGTGGTGGTCTTTACGCTGACAAGGGTGCAATTGACACGGGTGCGATCGACGCACGCCGTGAATTCAACTGGTGGTTCGATCCCGAGGCCGCGCGTATCGTGCTGCGCGCTCCCTGGAAGAAGATGACCATCACGCCGATTGATATCTCGGTAAAGACTCGCTACACCCTCGAGATGAAGGCCGCCATCGCCAAAGCCGGTACTCCGGTGACCGACTACCTCGACAAATATTCTCTGCCCGGCTACATGTGGGACGAGATCGCCGGTGCCGCGCTGATCGATCCCTCCATCATCACCGGACAAAAGAAACTGTACATGGACATCGACATTGATCACGGAGCGAGTTACGGCAAGACGCTCTTCTGGGACGCATCCGCGCCAGTGCCACCCTATGAGCGCCTCGCGAATGTGCAATTCGATATCGATGCCGAAAAGTTCTACAAAATCTATCTCGACTTAATGACCCGGCCGATCGGCAAGAGGTAGTGCTTGAGCGAAACGCAGGCCGATGTCGGGGCCTTGCGCGGGCGGAACGTTATGGAGCAATGACGTGGGAAGAGTGATCAGGAAGAGGGATGTGGAGGAAAGAGCCGAAGAGCGATGTGGGAGAGGGACGTGGAGGAAAAAATGTGGAAGAGCGGCCCTTTAGGGCCGCGTGAATGAGCATTGAGACTTGCGGGCTTTAGCCCCTGCCGTTGCCCGACATGTTCGTGGACCAGATTCGAAGCCCATGCCAAAACTCAAATTCTTCTTGCTCTCTTTACTCGTTCTAACGGCCACTCTCTCCTTCGCCCAGTCGCGGCGCAAAGTCATCATCAACGAAGACTGCTCCGGCCCCGGCGGCAGCAACATGCAGACGCTGATGATCATGATCCAGTCTCCGCAGGTGGAAGTTCTGGGCATCACCGTCGTGAGCGGAGATGCCTGGCGCGACGAAGAGGTCGCACATACTCTGCGCCTGCTGGAAATCATGGGTCGCACCGACATCCCCGTTGTGCCGGGCGCAGCTTTCCCGTTGGTCCGTACCCGCGAGGAATCACAAATGTGGCAACAGCGCTATGGCAAGGTCGCCTACGCCGGTGCCTGGGACGAGCGCTGGTGGCATGAATCGTCGGTGGTGCCTCCGCTGCCAGAGGGCCAACCCACAACCAAACCCTCGGACGAGAACGCAGCTCAGTTCCTTATTCGAATGGTCCACAAGTATCCGCATGAGGTGACCATCTACGAAGGTGGACCGATGACCAATCTCGCGCTGGCGATTTCGCTCGACCCGCAGTTTCCGGAGCTGGCGCAGGAACTCGTCTTCATGGGCGGAAGCCTGAGCCCACAGACCGATAATCCTGAATTCCTGAACAATCCCCGGCACGAGTTCAATTTCTGGTTCGATCCGGAGGCGGCGGAAATCGTTCTGCGTGCGCCCTGGAAGAAGATTGTCTGCACTCCGACCGACATTTCGATCAAGACCCACATGACGGCCAAACTCGGGAAGCAAATCGAAGCCAGCGGCACTCCTCTGGCCCGCTACATCGCCCGTTTCGCCATGCTCACCCCGGGCGCCGACATCATGTGGGATGAACTCGCCGCTGCCGCATGGATCGATCCGACAATCATTACGAAGACGGAAACTCGCTACATGTCCGTGGATCTGGACCGCGGTGCCGGCTATGGCAACACGCTGACCTCGGGAACCAAGGATGCCCTGAGCCCGGCCGCACAGCCGGTGGAAATTCAGGTCGACCTCGATACCGAAAAGTTCTATCGCATGTTTGCGGCGCTCATGACGGCTCCAACTCCCGCCCATTGATTCTCAGGCCGCGTGCTGGCACTGGAATGGCGAACAGCATACAATAGAAAATTGCGAGTCTTTCCCAATATGTCTCCCATTCCAGACGATCTCACCATAGTAAAAGATGACATGGTCGCCTTCATCGAAGGCCACGGCATGCGCCGCTTCCACGGCTACGTCGATTATGACGAGGTGCAGTGCGTGATGTGGGAAATGGGCGGCAATCCTGACGGCTGGAAGGATTTCGTGGAACTTGCCAAGGCCGCGGGCGCTCCATTTCTCACCATGCACGTGTGGATTCTCGAACGCACCGAACTCGACGAAATGGTGCAGCGCCTCACCAATTCCGAGTTCACCGACGGCGACGATGTGGAGGACGCTCGCTGGCTCCGCGCCCACGTCGGCAAAGTTGGATTCCTGCAGTTGGGCTGGGCGTATCAGGGATCGATGTTTCTCTGCGAAGTCAGTACGGAGTGGTACGACCGCTACCAGCACCTGCTCGAAGTCTCCGACGAATTCGGCGGCCTCACCATGGACGAGCCCGATCAGGACGAAGAAAACTAGCGCTCGATCTCCATAGTAAACTCCTTCATACTTGTCATCCTGAGCAAGCGAAGGATCTATGCAGTCTGCTGCCGAGTGCAGAAATCCTTCGCACAGAAAACGCGCTCAGGATGAAAGCGCTCTTCTATGCGGTGGATTCAGAAAACAACCGATCCGGACATGGTTACGTCGATGCTGGCCGGACTCCGCGCCGATCCCCCGCTTCGCGGCGTCGCCAACGCCGGGCATATCCTTGCGCCGCTGCTGGTACGCCGTGGCATTACCGATGCGGAATCCGCCGGCATCTTCCTTTCGCCGTCGCTTTCTCATCTTCATGCCCCGGAACGGATGCTCGGTCTGCGCGCGGCCGTCGATCGCATCGACGCCGCGATCGAACGCAAAGAGCCGATCCTCATCTACGGCGACTACGACGTGGACGGCACCATGGCCGTCATCATCCTGAAGACAGCGATTGAACTCTGCGGCGGCTCAGCCGACTTCCACGTGCCACACCGCATTCGCGAAGGCTACGACATGCGCGACGACGTGATCGAGCGTGCGGCGGCATCGGGGATTCGCCTCATCATCAGTGTGGATATGGGCATCCGCGCCTTCGCCCCCGCGGAAACTGCGCAGCGCCTCGGCGTCGATCTGATCGTTACCGACCACCATCTGCCCGGCCCCGATGGCGTGCCCAACGCGCTCGCCGTGGTCAATCCCAATCAGAGGGGATGCGAATATCCCTACAAGCAGCTTTGTGGCGCGGGCGTGGCTTTCAAAGTAGCACAGAGCTTAATGCAACGCCGACTCGACGCCAACCTTCAGAACAAATTGCTGATGTCGTTCATGAAGGTCGTGGCGATCGCGACCATCGCCGACGCTGTGCCCTTAACGGGCGAGAATCGCGTCTTCGCGTCGCTCGGGCTGGACGCCTTGCGTAAGGCGGTGAATCCCGGCCTGAAAGCGCTGCTGGAGGTTGCGCAGATTTCTCCCAAGCGCCCGCCAACCTCTGGGGAAGTTGGCTTCCGCATCGCGCCCCGCATCAACGCCGCCGGCCGCATGGATGTGGCTCGCGACGTGATCGAACTTTTCAGCGTGAAAGATCCTGCCCGTGCCCGGGAACTGGCCGCCAAACTCGACCATCTCAACTCCGACCGTCAGGAGGAAGAGCGGAGAATTCTGCGCGCCGTGGAAGAGCGGTTCACGGGCGATCCCACTCTGTGCGACGCCTACTGCATCGTGGTGGACGGAGAGGGCTGGCATCGCGGCGTCATCGGCATCACGGCGACTCGAGTCGTCGAGCGCTACAACCGTCCCGCGCTCGTGATTTCGCGTGACGGCGATCAAGCATTCGGCTCCGGCCGCTCGATTCGTGCGTTCCACCTGCTGGAGGCGATCGAGTCTTGCGGCACTCTCTTCTCCCGCTATGGCGGACACTCTCATGCTTGTGGATTCGCCATGCCCTCCGCCAACGTCGCCGATCTGCGGGTTAAGCTGGATGCCTTCGCCCGGACACGCCTGACTCCCGCCGATTTCGATCCGATCCTCGACCTCGATGCAGAACTGGATCTGAGCGAAATCACTCCCGAGTTGTTTCAAGCCCTCGAATTGCTAGAACCCTACGGCATGGGAAATCCCGAGCCCATATTCGCCACGCATGGCGTGCAGCTAGCCGCACCTCCGCGGATACTGAAAGAGAAGCACGTTAAGCTGAAGCTGAGGGCGGGTGCTGATCGGCGGGATCTTTCCGCAGCTGCGATCCTGGCCACTCCACGCTGCCATCCCGATGGCGCCGCGATCCGCCGCGAGGAGAAGGCCGCAGCCGTGGCCGAAGGCTATCCGAACCGTGATGCGCTGAGATCGAGAATCACCTTCGACGCCCTGGGCTGGCACATGGCCGAACGCATGCAAAAGACGCCGCTCCTCGCCGGCGATGCGATCGATGTCGCCTTCACCATCGGGAACAACGATCATCCCGAATATGGCGGACTCGAACTCTCCCTGCGCGACTTCCAGATACCCGCCCACTGACACGCAGGGGTACGGACTCGATCGCTTCATACCTGTGAATGTGACGAGAGCTTCTAGCCCTTGGACACAATGACTACGCGAGCCGCTCGGTGCCAGCGAAATCGGGTAGAGTGGCTCAATGAAGCAATCGAGGAAATCTGAGTCATTCCTTCACAAGCACTCCCTCAGTCTGTCGGCCTTGGGAGTCGTGATTCTGTTGATCGTGCTTTACCGCTGGTCCAATCCTTCGACTCATCTCGGATCATTTTTCGGAAATGCGATTGCCGATTGGACCGGAGTATTTGTCACCGTTGTGATGACAAAATTCCTCTATGAGAAAGGGTCTGCCGAAAGCAAACAACCCAAGGGCAAAGTGCCGTCGGCGATTCTTGAGTTCCTCCGCGAGCATTCGCTTACTCTGGTCTTGGTAGTTACCGGCATCGGCTGGGTGCTCGCATTCCGCGCCATGGACCCAGAAAGCCGGTGGGGCCAGGTTGTTGGCAACATAGTTTCAGAGTGGACTCAGATTCTTGGTCTAGTCCTGATGACCAAACGTTTGATCGAGGTGGGATCGAAAGAACGTTGAGGTCCTCGACTCCTGCTCACCACAGATGGTAGTGACCATCGCGCCGCGCCATCTCCACTTCGACTCCGAACAAGGCTGCCAGTCGCTCGACCTGCAGAATCTCTTCCTTGGGCCCGTCCGCGACCACGTCGTCCGCGATCCATCAGCACGACGCGTCCAATTTCAGGAACGATGTCCGCCAGTTCATGGGTCACAAGGATGATTGCGGTCCCAGAGTTTGCCAGCGATCGCATGGTTTGCCTTAAGCTCTGCTGGGCCGAAAGGTCGAGCGAGTTGCAGGGTTCATCGAAGAGCAGCGCGCCCGGCTTGTGCACCAGGGCGCGCGCGATCAGCACGCGCCGCGCTTCTCCTGACGACATCTCGCACACCGGACGATCCGCGAGATGCGATATCTTCAGCCCTGCCAGCGCAGCGTCGGCCAACTCGCGGTGCCGAGCATCCACGGTATGGTTCGAAAAGATGCTGATGCTACTGAAAAAGCCCGACAGCACCACATCCCGCCCGCAGGCGTCACCTGTGCAAGAGAGCATCAAGTCATTCGACACTATGCCCAGCCGGGCGCGTAGCGCGAACACATCCCAGCTTTCTTCACCCAGGATCGACATCGACGAGTCCCCTCGAGCCACCGGATAACACTCGCGCGTAATGGTCTTGATCAGCGTTGATTTGCCGCAGCCATTGGGACCGAGAATGGCCACATGCTCGTCAGCGCCAATGCGCAAACTGAAGTCGTCGAGCGCGATCTTCTGTCCGCGCATCACCCGCAGATTATGAAAGTCCAGCAAAGCCGGTTTGTGCGTCGAGTTCATCGGATATGTGCATCTAAGTGTAGATGAGAAGCTGCTTTCCAGCCGGTATCGAGCGCCTTGGATTACACTGAACCCAGATGCCGCTCAAGATCTATCGCCTGCGCCGTCTGTTGGCTTTGACCACCGTGCTGCTAACGCTGGTCGTGGCGGGGATGTATTTCTACGCGCGTTCCAAGGCGACGAACGTGTTGAAGCAATTCCCAGGCAAAATCGGGTACGACATCAAGCAAACTGCCAGCGGCTTTCAGTTCTCCAAATCCGACGGGAAGCGCACGCTCTTCACCGTCCAGGCCAGCGACCTGAAACAATTCAAACTCAACGGCAACGCCGAGCTGCACAACGTCAGCATCGTGCTCTATGGCCGCGACTCCTCGCGCTTCGATCAGATTTACGGCGATGACTTTGCCTATAACCAGCAGACCGGGGACGTCTCCGCCAAGGGCGACGTCCAGATCGACCTGGTAGCCAACCCGGCCGGCCTTGTCAGTCCCGATCAGTCCACGCCGAAAGAACTCAAGAATCCCATCCACCTCAAGACACGCGATCTTGTATTTAACAAGGAGAGCGGCAACGCCGTGACCGTGGCCCGCGTCGAATTCCGTACGCCGCAAGCCACTGGATGGGCCGTGGGCGTGAAGTACGCGGGCAAGAGCAATACGTTGACCTTGGAGTCGCAAATTCACGTGGTACTCAATGGGGCGAACGCAGCTGTCATCGAGGCCGACCACGGCATCATCACCAACGATCCGCGCGAGATCGTGCTCGATCACCCCCATCTGAGCCGCGAAGGCGGAACCCTGCAGGCAGATAAAGCAGTGTTTCATCTCGGCCATGAAAATCAAGTGGAGCGCGTGCTGGCCACAGGAGATGTAACCACGGTGACGCGGGTGCAGAGCGCGAAGCAGTCGGGCGTCGTAGCAAATAGGTCGGCCGTTACGGACGCAGCAGCGGAACAACAACCTTCAGAAATGCGCAGCCGCGCGGACCAAGCCGAGTTCCTGCTCGCGGGGAAGGAGGACCTGCTTCGCACTGCAACCCTCACGGGAAATGTCCATATCGAGCAAACCGGACCTCAGCCCTTGCATGGCCAGGCCGGGCGCGTAATTTTGGACTTCGCGGGCCAGAACCAGCTCCAGAAGGTACACGCCCTCGACGGAGTGCGGCTCACGCAGAACGCGGCCGCCGGAGATAGGCCGGCAACAAAAGCCACGGCAAACGGCCCGCAGGATTTCGAACTCACCGCGTCCACTATGGACTTCGCCGTGGCGCAAGGACACATTCTTAAGCAAGCCGAAACCTCAGGCGCAGCACAGATCACGATTGAGCAACCGCAGGAAGCGACCTCGAGTTCCGCTCAGGCTCCCTCCCAACGCACGGTTGTGACCGCAGGCAAGTTTCTCGCGCAGTTCGCGTCGGTCGAGGGCCGAAACCATCTCACCAGCGTTCACGGAGCCCCGAACGCCCGCATCGTCAGCTCGGTACCCAGCGAGCCTGACCGCATTAGCACCAGCGACTCGGTCGACGCTGCGTTCCTTCCGCAGGGCGGCATCGATGCTGTCACGCAAACCGGCAACGTCGTCTACACCGACGGTCAGCAGCCTGACAAGCGAATGCAAGCCTGGGCCGAACTCCGCGCGCTACACGCCCGGCGACCAGATGCTCGTGCTCACCGGTAGCCCGCGGGTCACTAACGGCGGCATGGCGACCACGGCCAAGACCATTCGCATGAACCGCGCCACCGGAGACGCGCTCGCCGAGGGCAACGTCAAGAGCACTTACAGCGAACTGAAGGAGCAACCGGACGGCGCCCTGCTGGCATCCTCCTCGCCGATTCATGTCACCGCGCACAGCATGACTGCCCACAACTCACCGGGGCTGGCCCTCTACTCAGGAAACGCGCGCCTCTGGCAAGACGCCAACATTATTGAGGCGCCCACCATCCAGTTCGACCGAGATCGCCGCTTCGTCACTGCCCAGGGCACACCAGCCCAGCCCGTGCAAACGATCCTGATCCGAACGGAAAAGGCCAAGGCAGAAACCGCCGCCCCTCAGTCGGGAAAAACAGCCGGAAAGAAGGCAGGGAAGCCCGTCCCGCTGACCGCATCCAGCCCCATCTCTATCACCGCGGCGAAGCTCACCTACGCCGATTCGGAGCGCAGAATCCACTACGAAGGCGGTGTCATAGCCAAGGGGGCGGGCTTCACCACCTTTGCCAAGACCGTCGACGCCTACCTGCTGGCTCGCAGTCAAACCACCAATAATCAATCGTTTGCCGGTCCCGGCCAGCTAGATCGCATGGTCGCGGAAGGTGACGTGGTGATCCAGCAACCCACCCGCCGCGCCGAGGGTCAAAAGCTGGTTTACATGGCGGCCGAGGACCAGTTCGTCCTGACCGGCGGACCTCCTAGCATTTTTGATGCCGAACAAGGCAAGATTACCGGGGTTTCGTTGACTTTCTTTAGACGCGATGATAGGGTGCTCGTAGAAGGCGAAGCCAGTGCCCCTGTGGTAACACAAACGCGAGTGGCTCGTTAATTGGCAAGATAAATGCGTACCCTAGCCACGGAAGAAATTGGCAAATCGTATCGTGGCCGCCGCGTTGTAAATGGGGTCAGCTTGACCGTCGAGCAGGGCGAAGTGGTTGGTTTATTAGGCCCTAACGGCGCAGGCAAGACCACCACCTTTTACGCCATTGTTGGCCTGATCCCTCCCGATACTGGCCGCGTGTTGTACGACGGTCAGGACATCACCGACGTTCCCATGTACCTCCGGGCCCGTCAGTATGGCATCAGTTATCTCCCGCAAGAAGCTTCGGTCTTTCGCAAGCTGACGGTTGAAGAGAACATCCTCGCGGTGTTAGAGGCGCAGCCAATGTCCTGGCACGAGCGTCGCGAGAAGATGGAAAAGTTTATTGACGAGCTGGGACTCGAGCACATCCGCCAGAACCGCGGGTATGCCCTGTCCGGTGGGGAGCGCCGGCGCGTGGAGATTGCCCGCTGCCTGTGCATCAATCCCACGTTCATTTTGCTGGACGAACCGTTTTCCGGGATCGATCCGATTGCTGTGCTCGACTTGCAGAAAATCATCAGCAGTCTGCGGGCTAGCGGCATCGGAGTACTGATTACCGATCACAACGTGCGCGAAACGCTTTCGGTGACCGACCGGGCCTACATTATCGATGACGGCAGAATCTTCCGTCAGGGACAACCCGGCCAACTGGCAGGCGACCCGGAAGTGAGAAGGGTGTACCTGGGAGAAAGCTTCTCGTTGGTGTGATCCGTGGAAGGGCACGGCTTTAGCCGTGCCGTCAGGCTCTTAAATACAAGCGCCTTTAGGCGCTGAGGCTTGCAGCTTGGGAATTTGAGAATGCGCAATCCACACATAAATCTTTGGCCCCCATCAATGTGGTTTAGCGCTAAGCACGTCTCCGGTACGGACTGGAAACCGGATATGACTCCCGAAGAAGCAGCGGGAGTCATCGAGTGCTTCATAGACGGTCCCGGAGACTCAATTGAGTGGTGTGATTTTGCGGAGACGAGACAGAAGGACCCACGGATCGAAGGCTACAGGAAGCGCTGCGATAAGCTGAGTCCGCTGGTAAATGGACCCGGAGAGATGGACGCGGCAGCGGTCGCAGAGCTTAGGACGATCATTCAAGAGCTGCGATCGATAACAAACGTTGAAACTTTGAAACATTGAAACAATGGTTCTCTTACAGCACAAACTGAGCGTCAAACTCTCGCAGCGCCAGATCCTCACCCCGGGCCTGGTGCAGATGGTCTCCGTCCTCGCGCTCAACAAGCTTGAGCTCAAGGACATGATCAACGCCGAGATGGTCGAGAACCCGGTTCTGGAAGAACTGGAAGACTCCGTTCCCCTCCTGGACGAAGTTGGCAAGAAGGAAGAAGACCGCGACCGAGCTGCCGCCGCCACCAACGAAGAAAATCCCATCACCGCCGTCGAAAAGAAAGATCCCTTCGAAGAGATCGATTTTGGCTCGTTCTTTCAAGATTATCTCGATCCCGGTTACCGTACCCACAGCGAGATGGAGGACATCGAGCGCCCGTCGTTCGAGAATTTCCTCTCCAAGCCTACAAATCTGACTGACCACCTTGCCTGGCAGTTGGGCGCGCTCAGCTTGCGCCACGAAGTGCGCGAGGCCGCCGACCTGATCATCGGCAATCTGAACGAAGACGGATATCTGATCGCCAGCGACGAGGAGTTGCTTGGCGTGGCGCCCCCTACGGCACCTGAGGTCGACGCCCAGACCGCAAAGAATATCGTCAACGAGGCGCAAGCCTTGGGCCTGGCAGAACTTGCCGCCGAACCCCTTGCAGAGCGGGAGGAACCTTCCTCCGTCGGCGGGGTTGCAGATTCAGATGACGAGAGCAATGTCGATCTCGCGGAGAGCGTGGAACCGGCCTATGCGGAAAGTCGACAAGTGGAAGCGCCCGTCGATCTGCCCGCGGAAGCATCTTTCGCTTCGCGCTCAGGCGACTCAGCCGCCGCGGTAGCGCCCGCACACGAACCAGTGTCCCACGCGGCCCCGACCTATACTCCAAACTTCACGGCCGCCGATCTGCAGGAAGCTCTGGAAGTGGTTCGTCAACTCGATCCTCCTGGTGTGGCCTGCCGCGATCTGCGCTCTTGCCTGATGTGCCAGCTCCTCTATCACCAGGCGCAGCTGGCGTTGCACAGAAACGGCAATGGCACGGAGCAAGTCCTGAAGGACGCCATGGCCGTCGTCGACCAGCATCTCCGCGGCCTGCAGAACAGGCAGCACAAAGAAATCGCCAAGGCCATTGGCCGTCCTATCGAAGCCGTACAGGCTGCTCTCGACTACATCCGCACCCTCGATCCGCGTCCCGGCCTGCGCTACAACAAAGTGCAAGCGCGCCTCATCGAACCCGACGTTGCTTTCGTCAAGCACGGCGACGAGTGGCTGGTCATCATGAACGACGAAGATCTGCCGCAGCTTCGCCTGAATCCGGCCTACAAGAAGCTGGTTACCCGCGACGGCACCAACGAAAAGAGCACCCGCGACTACGTGAAAGAGCGCTACAAGAGCGCCATCCAGCTCATCAAGAACATCGAGCAGCGCAAGCAGACCATCACCAAGGTCTGCTATTGCATCGTCGCCCGCCAGCAGGATTTTCTCGAACGAGGCATCGATCAACTGAAACCCATGATGATCAAGGAGGTGGCCGAAGAAATCGGCGTGCATCCTTCCACGGTAAGCCGTGCCGTGGCCAACAAATACGCGCACACACCACAAGGCGTATTCGAGCTGCGATATTTCTTCAGCGAGAGCGTTCAGGGACCAGAAGGCGGCGGCACGTCGCTGCTGATCCTCAAGCGCCGTGTCAAGAAACTCATCGAGGAAGAAGATCCTAGCCGTCCGTTGACCGACGAGCAGATCACCCGCATCCTGCAGTCGCAGGGCATCCAGGTGACCCGCCGCACGGTGGCCAAATACCGCGAAGACATGCGCATCCCGAGCACGCACCAGCGCCGGGTAAAAAAGTGAGGATTTGTCATCCTGAAGCCGCGGTCTTTTACGGCTGAAGGATCTGGGCGAGCCGCGCAATGTGTCGCGCTTTTGATGACACAATAGTCGCGCGCTTGGCTCGCTTCCTAAATGCAGTGCCCGATTTAGCTCATCATTATGAATTCTTAGGAGGGGCGCTCATGAATGTGGAATACACTGGCAGACAATACGTAGTTACTTCCACCATCCGCAAAGAAGTAGAAACTGGCCTCACAAAGATCCGCAAAATTCTCGGCGACCGCTTTGAAACAAAAGTCATCCTAGCCGTTGAAAAGCACCGCCACAAAGCCGAAATCACCATCAGCCCGCGCAATGGCCCGCTGGTCGGTCTGGCTCAAGCCAAGGACATGACCATCGCCGTCAACGAAGCTCTCGACCACCTCGAGAAACAGGCAGTCAAGTACAAAACGCGCTGGATGTCGAAGAAGCGTTCAGCGCGCAAGAGCGAGGAAGTCAAGAAGTGGAACGGCCACTCGCCGCGGGTCGATGAGACGGATGGGCAGAACGGCCTTCAGACCGTGGTTGGCACTTCGGAAAAAACGGCGGTCCCGGTCATGGTCCACAAATACCCGGCCGTGGCGAAGACCACCGAGGTCCACCTGGTCCGCTCCGATGAAGCCGTCGCCATGCGCCCCATGACGCTGGAAGAGGCCATCAAAGAAGCCCACTTCCGCGACCGCGACGTCTTCGTCTTCCGCGACCCCAAAGGCAAGCTGATGATCCTGCACCGCACCCGCGACGGCAAAATGGAGTTGATCGAAGCCCCATAGGAGCTGGTTTTAATCAAGCACGATGGTTCTGTCATCCTGAGCGAAGCGGCTGATTCTCAAAGAGAATCAGCCGCGCAGTCGAAGGATCCCCGCCGGCCGCGCCAGCGTTCATGCAGCCGATCTTCTGTACACCTCAAATCGCGGAGGAACCATCTCGCTCGATGTGAATGGAAAAGGCGCCGCCCGACCCCTAACAATTCCATCCACGTTCAATGCCCGCGGATCCCATCGCCTGGCGGCAATGGCATCATCGGAACGTAGCGCCCGGCCTGATCAGACTGCAACTTCCGGCCGGAGAAGAACGTCCTTACCGTTCACATCCTCACTAAAAGGAAACATGAATCTCGCATATTTCGAGTTCAAGGCGTCTCAATAGCGGGTTCACGACTCTGAATTCTTACTTACTCTTCAGCGTGATCCCCTGCGCCCGTACGGGAGCCCCGCACTTCCCGCCCCGGAGCCCGTCCAGGAACGCCTTCGTGTCCAGCAACGTCAGCTTCTCTGTCGATCCCGCCGGGTGCCCATTTCTCGCCTTCTTTTGGCGAGAAGTGGGGGTTTTCCTTCGTGTACCTTTGTGTCCTTAGTGGTGAATGCCTTTCACCTGCCCTCACTGCGTCACGCCTATTGATACGTTTTAATAGCGCCATTTGCGTGCTAGAATTCGCCGCCGAGGAGATTTTGCGATGACGAACCGTATCTGTCACAAGCTCTTTTGCCTTCTTGCCGTCGGCCTGGCTGTTCTTTTGACCTCGCCCTGCTTCGCTCAGACCCAGACTTCCTCGAAGCTTTCCGTCCACTGGGAAGAGCTCACCGCCTCCGACTTCCGCGAAGGCATTCACCGTTCCCAGGGAACGTGCCTGCTCCCGTTCGGCATCCTCGAAAAGCACGGACCGCATCTCCCCCTCGGCACCGACCTGCTCGATGTCCGCTACGCCGCTCTGCACGCCGCAGAGCAAGAGTACGCGGTCGTCTTCCCCGAATACTATTTCGGCCAGATCGCCGAAGCGCGCCACGAACCCGGAACCATGGCCTACAGCCGAACTCTGCAACTCGCGCTGCTGCAGGAAACCACTGACGAAATGGCCCGCAACGGCTGCAAGAAAGTCCTGATCGTCAACGGCCACGGCGGCAATAACAGCCTGCTGCCGTACTTTGCCCAGACACAACTCGACAAGCCTCATGACTACGTGGTCTACGTCTTCGACGAACACACGCCAGACCATGGCGGACCGCCCAAGAAGACCAAAATTGATATGCATGCGGGCGAGGGCGAGACCTCGAACATGATGATTTCCCACCCCGACCTTGTGCACCTTGATCGCGCGCCCAACGAGTCCGGCGCTGACCAGGCGCGTCAAAAGCTTCCCGAAGATGTTTACACCGGCATCTGGTGGTACACGCGTTTTCCGAATCATTATTCGGGAGACGGATCAGTAGCGACCAAAGAACTCGGCGACTTCCAGATGAATTGGTGGATTGATTCCGTGATAAAAGCTATCCGTGAAGTGAAAGGCGACGACGTCAGCCTTAAATTGCAGAAAGAGTTTTACGAAAAGAGCACTCATCCGCTGGATACGCAGCCCTAACGAATTGTTCGTTGAGTAGAGACCCCTGTCAGAATCACTTGCACTCTGCCGGTTTAGCGAGGATGATGTTCCTCGCTGACCCGGCCGTCGCCCGGCGCACGCAATCGAGCAACTTGAAAAGCGAGGCAAATAATCCATGAACTTCAAGACAAAACTAGCCCTCGGGATACTCACGGCTTTAGCGATGCTAGCGCTTACGTTCGCAATTCCGAGGGGTGGTCCGATGCGAGATGCGCAACTGGTTCAATTTCCGCTAACCGTGGGAGTGTGGGCGATCTTTGTTTTGCTCTTCGTGAAATTGAAATAGGAAGCACTGCCAGGGACGAATGCTGGCCGGTTCATCCGGACACTTACGAACTCCCAATCAGCACGCCGGTGATGAACACCAGCACGCCTCCCAGCCCGACTTGCAGAGCTGCCGAGAACCAGGGCGTATCCATGTAACGTTTACGAATCCATGTGATCACGCCCAGCTCCGCCAGCACCACAATTCCCGCTGCCCAAAGCGCCATGCGGAAGTCGCGCAGCAGAAACGGTAGGGTGTGCCCAATTCCTCCCAGGGCCGTCATCGCCCCGCAGATCAAGCCTCGTACCCACGGATGACCGCGTCCCGTCAGACTGCCATCATCCGAGAGAGCCTCCGCAAATCCCATGCTGATGCCCGCTCCCGCCGAAGCCGCCAGGCCGACAAGAAATGCCTCGTGGCTGTTCTTCGTGGCGAAAGCTGCCGCAAACACTGGCGCTAACGTCGACACCGATCCGTCCATCAGACCCGCCAACCCGGGCTGCACGATCTGCAGCACGAACAGCCGGCGCTGCGCGACTTCCTCGTCGGCCTTCACGTTGTCCGGCAGTTTTTGCTTGTCCAGTTCCTGCGCCCGCTCCTCGTGCTCACGTTCCTCCCTGGCAAGATCATCCAGCAGTTGCCGGATGCTCACATCTTGCGTCCGGCTTGCTGCCTTCTCGTAGAAACGCCGCGTCTCCACCTCCATCGTGGATGCTTCCTTACGCACAGCCTCAATTCTCAGAGGACGCACCAGCCAAAGCGCCGGACGCTCCACGAACCCCCGTACATCCTGCCGCCGGATCAACGGAATATGCTCGCCGAATTTCTTTTGGAAGAGTTCGAGCAGGCGGCGCCGGTGTCCCGACTCTTCCTCCCGCATGCCGTCAAACATCGACGCCGTTGCCGGATAGTCCTGCCGCAAACCCTCAGAAAAGTCGGCGTATACGCGCTCGTCTTCTTCTTCCAGGGCAATGGCCAGGGCCAGCACTTCGCGTTCCGTGAGTTCCTCGAACTTTTTCATGACGCCATAGCTTACAGGCCACGCGCTCTGGAGACAATCCGGATTTCCGATTCTTGACCACCCACTTGCGGACTATGGCCCGACACTGCCGCCCGGTATCTCATTTGGCAATCCGCCATAAAAACATGGGGCACGCCCGGATGCTACTATCCAGTTCATGAAGTCGCGTCGGTCCTCTGGCCAGAAGCCGAAAAAATCGAGAGTCCGGGGAACAAAACATTCTCGAACCGCCACCCAGCCCTCGCCGGAACTGGTCATCATCACTGGCATGAGTGGATCGGGGAAGGCTTCGGTGCTAAAGGCCTTCGAAGATCTGGGCTACTATTGCGTCGACAACCTGCCGGTACAACTCATCCCGCAATTTGCTGACTTAGCTGTTCAGTCCAGTGAGATTCGCCGCACTGCTTTGGTCGTGGACGTGCGCGAAGGCTCCAAGTTGGAAGAGCTTCCGAAGATATTGAAGTCGGTCGGGCGCATGATCCCGACCAAGGTCGTCTTCCTCGAGGCTTCTGACTCTGTTCTCATGCGCCGCTTCAGCGAGACCCGCCGTCCGCATCCTTTGGGAACGGACTCACCAGTAAAGGCGGCACTCAAAGCCGAACGCCGCCACCTCAGTGCAATCCGTGCAGTTGCCGACCTCGTAATCGACACTTCCAAGTTCAATGTTCACGAGCTTCGTGCCCACATTACCGAACGCTTCCAGAAAAAGTCCTCGGGAAAGAAGATTCTGGTGTCCTGTGTGAGCTTTGGATTCCGGCAGGGCCTCCCCGAGGACGCCGATGTGGTGTCCGACGTACGCTTCCTCCCCAACCCGCATTTCATCCCCGAGTTCCGGCCGCTGACCGGCCGCGATCCCCGCGTCGCTAAATACATCCGGTCATTTCCGCAGACGCGGGAATTCATCTCTCGTACCATTTCTGATCTTCTGTTCCTGTTGCCGCACTACATCCATGAGGGTAAGAGTTACTTGACGATCGCCTTCGGCTGTACCGGCGGCCAGCACCGCTCCGTCATGATCGCCGAGGAAGTCGGCAAACATCTTCGCCGCGCCGGATATAGCGTGAAAGTCGTACACAGAGACAGCCCGAAGTAACGGACCCTCCATGTCCACACCTCCCTATCCCCTCTGTCCCGAGCCCATGAAGAAAAGTTGGCTCGAACAGAATCCCTATTGGAAGATCCCCCTCGGCTGCCTAACGCTGCTCTTTCTGATCGCCTTGTTTATCGTCGTTCTGATGACGGTCATCACTACGTCTTTCCGCAGCAGCGACGTCTACAAGCAAGCCCTGACCCAGGCCGCCTCCAACGCGCAAGTGCGCGAACTCATCGGAGAACCACTGAAGCCTGCCTGGCTGATATCCGGTCAGCTGAACGTAAGCGGCAGCTCCGGCAACGCGAATCTTTCAATCCCCATCTCCGGTCCGAGGGGGAAAGGTACAATTCGCGCGGTCGCAAATAAGACTGGCGGAGTCTGGCGGTTCACCTGCCTGAGGGTCGGCGTCGACGGCCAACCGACAAGCATCGACCTGCTCTCTATTCAGCCGCCTGCAGAACGAGACTTCTAAGGCCCCGGGGCCGCCCGTGTCAGTAAGCTGGAACCGTAAACCGCATTCCTTCGGTGCACGACTCAAGTAGAATAGGGCCTTGCATCTCATGCCCATCTCACCGGCAGCAAGCGATTGCGGCCTGCACCGCGCGGGGATCCCATGCGGCAACTGACCCGCCTCGTGCGCTATGCGCTTCCATATTGGTGGCAGATCCTGTCGTCGGTTCTGCTCATGGCTGCGGTCGGTGCGCTAGACGCTTTCAAATATCTGCTGGTCCGCCCGGTTTTTGACCGCGTCCTCAATCCCGCGACCGGGTCGAAGGAAATACAACTCTTCGTCATTCCCGGTACGCAACATCCGGTCTACTTGCAGCAATTCGTGCCCCCTCATTTCACCAATGCCTGGACGATCGTGGCTTTTGCCCTGGTTGCGTCGACTGTTCTCAAAGGAATCTGCGACTACTCCGGGACGTACCTCGTGAATCACGCGGGCTTCGGCATGATTACCGACCTGCGTGACGACCTGTACACCGCCCTGCTTCGCCGCTCAGCTGCCTTTTTCTCCAAACACACCACTGGGACATTGCTCTCCACCATCATCAACGACATCGAGCGCGTTCAGTACGCTATGTCGACCGTGCTCTCGGAACTCCTGCAGCAGTTCTTCACATTTGTTTCCGTAGCCATCGTCGTCGTCATCCTGGGCGGAAACCTTGCCTGGGTGCTGCTCTTGTTCGTTCCCGTCATCGTTTTCTCCTCCCGCAAAATCGGTTCCCGCGTGCGCCACACCACCCGCCACGGTCAGGACAAGCTGGCGGACATCCAGAACATCCTGCACGAGACCATCACCGGCAACCGCATCGTCAAGGCGTTCAACACCGAAGATTGGGAGATTTTGCGGTTCCGCCACGCCGCCCGTCGCCTCTTCAGGGCCAATCTGCGTTCGGTTGCTGCGACCGCGATCAGCTCCCCGTTGATGGATATATTTGGGGTGATCGGGATTGCTCTTCTCCTCCTGCTGGGCCGCGAGCGCATCGTCCACAATCAAATGACGCCCGGTGTGTTTGTCGCTTTCATCACAGCCGTCTTCAGTCTCTACAATCCGGTACGCAAGTTCGCGCTTTTTTACAACAACTTTCAGCAGGCCTTGGGCGCCTCATCAGAAATCTTCAAGTTCATGGACCTCGAAGACGACGTCCGCGAAAAGCCCCGCGCCAAGACCTTGCCAAAATTTTCACAAAGTGTGCGCTTCGAGCAAGTCAGCTTTGCCTACGCTCATGAGGGAGAAGAGAGTCACGCTGTGCTGCACGACATCAATCTGGAAGTCCAGCGCGGCGAAATCCTCGCGATCGTGGGCTCCAGCGGTGCCGGCAAGAGCACCCTGGTTCACCTCATTCCGCGCTTCTTCGACGTGACTGGCGGGCGCCTGCTCATCGACGGCCACGACCTGCGCGATTTAACGCTTGCTTCGCTGCGGGCCCAGGTCGGCATCGTCACCCAGGAGACGGTCCTCTTTAACGACACCGTCCGCAACAACATCGCCTACGGCCAGCCGCAGGTCCCGCAGAAGGACGTCGAGGCCGCTGCCCGCGCCGCTCTGGCCCACGATTTCATTGTTGCCCTCCCGGCAGGGTACGATACTGTAATCGGTGAACGGGGTGTGCGACTTTCCGGAGGCGAGCGCCAGCGTCTGGCTATTGCGCGTGCCCTCCTGAAAAATGCGCCAGTCCTGATTCTCGACGAGGCGACTTCGGCGCTCGACAGCGAATCAGAAGCTCTGGTGCAATCCGCCTTGCACAATCTGATGAGCGGCCGCACCGTGTTCGTGATTGCGCACCGGCTTTCGACCGTGCGCCGTGCTGATCGCATCGTGGTGATTGAGAATGGCACGATCGCCGACATCGGCCGCCACGAAGAATTAATGACGAAGTTAGGTACGTACCGGCGTCTGTACGAATTGCAATTCGCCAATGCAGATTCGCCCAAAGCAGTCGCAGAAACTTAGAAAATACGGCCCCCTATGCCTATACGCTCGATGACAGGTTTTGCGCAGGTGAGAGGCGAGATTCAGCGTCCGGACGGCAGTCCCACCGCCGCTCCGGCTCAGTCCAATGGCCGGATGGCTTTCTCGCTGTCCCTGAAGTCGGTCAACCACCGTTTCCTCGATCTCCATTTCCGCCTCCCCTCCGGGACCGACTCCCTCGAAATGCAACTCCGCCGTCTTCTGAAAGAGAAGATGGGCCGCGGCCACGTCGAAATATCGCTGAGTCTCGAGCGCTCGACCAGTGAGACGTTCTCCATCAATCGTGACATTATCGGCGGCTATATCGCCGCATTTCGTGCCGCTGCCGCCGAGTTCTCCATCGCCGCGGTTCCCGACCTCAACGCGGTCCTCCGCATTCCTGGCGCTCTCGATTCGGCCAACGACACTGCTGATGGAGACATCGAGGGCGCGGTCATGGCGAAGGTCGGCGAAGCGCTCGACCGCCTGAATCAAATGCGCGAAGAAGAAGGCCGCGGCATAGCCCGCGAACTGCGCGAGCGCATGACGCACCTGGCCGAGGCCAGTAAGAGCGTCCAGCAGCATCGTCGTGCCGTGCTCCAGAACTACAGTGAGCGCCTGCAATCCCGCTTGCAGGAATTGCTGGGCGGGGCCGTCGACAAGGAACGCGTGCTGCAGGAAGCCGCACTCCTGGTCGACCGCAGTGACATTCAGGAAGAAATCGTCCGCCTCGAAAATCACGTGCAGCATTTCCTGGGCCTGCTCGAACAGGGCGGCGAGATCGGGAAGAAGCTGGACTTCCTGCTGCAGGAGATGAACCGCGAAGCCAACACGCTCCTCTCGAAGACCTCCGGCCTGGCGGGCGAGGCCCTGAAAATTACCGAAGCAGGTCTCGCGATGAAGGCGGAAATCGAAAAGTCCCGCGAACAGGTGCAAAACCTGGAATGAACGCAACCTATACTCCCATCGTCTACATCATCTCGGCCCCCTCTGGATCGGGGAAGTCGACACTGGTCAACGAACTGTTGAAACTGGTTCCGAAGGTCGATTTTTCCATCTCCTACACCACGCGTAAGCTTCGCGGCAGTGAGCAAAATGGCAAGCAATACCACTTCGTCTCCCGCGAAGAGTTCGAGCAGATGATTCGGGACGGAGAGTTCCTGGAGCACGCGGAGTTCGACGGAAATTACTATGGCACGGCGCGCCGCTTTCTGCAGGAGACAGGTTTGAAGGGCCATGATCTCCTGCTCGACATCGACGTTCAAGGCGCCGCCCAGATCAAACAGAAGCTGCCCGAAGCTGTCAGCATATTCGTGTTGCCTCCCGACCGCAAAACGCTGGAGTGGCGCCTGAGCAAGCGCAGTGAAGACACCAAAGAGGTCATCGCGCGTCGCTTGGCCGCTGCCAAGCGTGAGATTGAGAACTACGATAAGTACGACTACATCCTGATCAACGACGATCTCGAGGAATCCATCGACCGCCTCGAGGCCATTGTCCTGTCGGAGCGCTTGCGGCGGACCAACGCCTCTCTTTCCGCGGAAGACAAGAAAACCGTGGAACTAGCCGACTGTCAGAGGCTGGCCAATATGCGGGACCGGGTCCGCCCCATCCTTGATTCCTTTAGTACCCTTCCTCCCTCGGCACGCCCGTAGATTTCGCGGTATCATTTTAAGGACGCCCGAACCGGCGTCGGAAGCTGCGAGTAGAATCGCGCGGGACAAGCCTGAGAGTTGGCCCTGTTCTGTTGAACGCGTTGCTCGACGTTCGGCACTGATAGACTTCAAACCTGTTTTTCGAGGGAGAGTCCCAATGAAGTTGATCGAAGGCTTTGACAGCAACTACCGATACATTTTGGTGGCAGCGCGGCGTGCGCGCCAGCTTCAGTCCGGTGCGCCGCCGGTGGTCGACACCAATTCCCGCAAGCCCTGCCGCATCGCGCAGGACGAGATCCGCGCCGGCAAGGTGAAGTGGGAGATTCCAGAAACCCGCAGCGCCGCCGAGCAAGCCGAAGAGGCTCTCGACAAGGCACTCGGCCAGGACTAAAGGAATTGTTGATTTCGTAATCGCTGATTGTTGATTGAGAAACCGCGCCAACTGTGGTTTTGAATCAACAATCAAGAGTCAGCAATCAAAAATCCATGAAGATTGCTCTTGGCGTTACCGGCGGGATTGCAGCATATAAGGCAGCGGAAATCGTTCGCCTGCTGCAGGACCGCGGTATTCGCGTGCAAGTCGTGATGACCCGCGCCGCCCAGGAGTTTGTTCGTCCCCTCACCTTCGCCGCGCTCTCCGGAGAAAAGGTCATTACCGGCATGTTCTCCCCCGGCGAAGAGCATGCGCCCAATATTGACTCGGCGATCGAACACATCGCAGTCGCGCAATCCATCGACGCACTTGTAGTCGCACCCGCGACGGCTGACGTTCTGGCTCACTTCGCTCAAGGCATCGCCAGTGACTTCCTCACCACGCTCTATCTCGCAACCACGGCGCCAGTGGTTGTAGCACCCGCCATGAACGTCAACATGTGGAATCATGCGGCCACGCAGGCGAACCTGCAGGTCCTGCGGCAACGTGGCGTGAAGATCGTAGCGCCCAGCGCAGGCTATCTGGCGTGCGGCATGACCGGCCCCGGCCGCCTTGCCGAAAACGAAGCCATCGTCGCTGCTGTGATGGAAGCCCTCGGCGCCTCTCAGGATCTGAGCGGCGACATCGTGCTGATCACGGCCGGACCGACCCGTGAAAAGATCGATCCCGTCCGCTATCTCACGAACCGCTCCAGCGGTCGCATGGGATACGCCCTTGCCGAAGCTGCCCTGCGTCGCGGGGCGCGCGTGCTTCTGGTCAGCGGCCCGACATCTCTCACTCCCCCCGGAGCCGCAGAGGTCACGCGAGTCGAATCCACAGAAGAAATGCGCGACGCCGTACTCAACCTGCTTCCCCAGGCGAGCGTTGTGATCAAGACCGCCGCCGTCTCTGACTATCGTCCGAAAGCCGCCGCCGGCCAGAAGATCAAGCGCAAAGGTCCGATGACCCTGGAACTGGAAGCCACGCCGGACATTCTGAAGGAGCTCTCTCTCAAGAAGGGACTTCAAATCGTTGTGGGCTTCGCCGCCGAAACGGAAAATGTTCTGGAGAACGCCCGCCAGAAATTAGTCAGCAAGAATCTCGACGCCATCGTGGTCAACGACGTCTCCCGCGAAGGCGTGGGCTTCGATTCCGACCGCAATGCCGTGACCATCATCAGTCGTGACGAAGTTGTCGAAGTCCCCGAAACCACGAAGTGGGAAGTTGCCCAGCGCGTCCTTGATCAGGTAGTCCGCCTGCGCCAGCACCGCAAATCTCCCGTAAAATCCTGAGTTCTGAGTTTCCTTGTCATTCCGAGAAGCGCAGCGACGAGGAATCCGCTGTGGGCGCTACCACGAGCCTATCCTCCGTGCGTGCATTACAATCGAATAGCCGATGCCCCGCACTCTCGATCCTGATCTCCGCCGCGCGCTTGCCGAGCGAGTCCGCTACTGTCACGAGATGGGCATCTACGATTTCTACCGGCGCGAACCACGCGCCTCTGAATCCGTTCTAGTCGCATCTGCCGTCGCCGAAATAGACGATCTGTCCTCCACACTCCAGGAATTGCGAGAGGAAATGCCCGCAAAGAAATCCGCTGTAGTCGCGAAGCTCGCCAACGAAAACATTCCGCCGATTCTCACTCCGCATGCAGAACAATCCGTCACCGACCCCGTCGCCGCGCTCAAGCTCATTCGCGAGGATCTCGGCGATTGCACCCGCTGCAAACTGCACAAGCAGGGACGCAAGCAGATCGTCTTCGGCGTAGGGAATCCGCGCGCCGAATTAATGTTCGTGGGGGAAGGTCCCGGCGCCGACGAAGACACGCAAGGCGAGCCTTTCGTAGGCCGCGCCGGACAACTCCTCAACAACATGATCAAAGCCATGGGCATCCGCCGCGAGGATGTCTACATCGCAAACGTCGTGAAATGCCGCCCACCCGGGAATCGCACACCTGAGCGTGACGAGACCGAAACCTGCTCCCCGTTCCTTATGCGCCAGATCGCGGTCGTCAAGCCGAAGGTCGTGGTCGCACTCGGCGCAGTCGCCGCCAAGAGCCTGCTCGCCATGAACGCATCCATGATGGAACTCCGCGGACGCTTCTACGACTTCACGCCCGCGGGCGCCCGCAGCAGCGATCCTTCATGGCAGGGAACGAAGTTGGCGGTGACCTACCATCCCGCGTTTCTCCTCCGCGATCCGCGCCAGAAAGGCGAAGCCTGGAAAGATCTGCAGATGGTCATGAAGTTCCTGGGCCTGGAGCCTCCAAAGAAGACTGAATAAGAGGATTTGTCATGCTGAGCGGAGCCGGTCGCGCGCGAAGCACGTGATCGGCGCAGTCGAAGCATCCCTACCATTAAAGAGAAAGCCGCCGTGACACGGGCTCCAACTCAATAACGACAGCTCTGGTTTATCCTTCCAACCAATGCCCGAATTCTGCGACGTCGCCGTGCCCGTACCGCTCGACATGGTCTTCACCTACCGTGTCCCCGCAGACGCCACGCCCGTCGTAGGCGGCCGCGTCCTGGTCCCCTTCCGCCAGCAGCGCATGACCGGCATCGTCGTCGAACTGCACGACCGCAAACCGTCCGTCACCACGAAGAACATTCTCGCCGTCCTTGATGCAACCCCCGTACTCGACGAGCAATTGCTGCAGCTAGGTCGCTGGATCGCCGACTACTACCTCGCCCCTCTCGGCGACGTGTTCCGCACCATGCTCCCGCTGAACGCCGAGTTCAAGCGCTCGATCGGCTATCGCCTGACCGACCAGGGCCAGATGGCGCTGCACCTCGCAGGCATGTCCGGATCCTCCGCCCGTTCGCGGCGCACTCCGGAGGAACAAGAAGCGGAATTCCGAGTCCTGGATTACCTCGCGGGATGCATGTCGGAAAGCGACGTGGGTGCGGAACACGGGGCAGGCAAGCGGGAAGTTGCGACAAGTGAATTTCGCGCGAGCGAGAACGGGAAGGGCACGGCTTCAGCCGTGCCGTTACAGTCCGAAACGAGCGGAGCTTTAGTCCCTGAGGGAGCCGACCTCGTCCGCGAAGAAGCACTTCGCTCCGCCACTCGCGTCTCGAAGGCCGTGCTTGCTGGAATGGTCCGCAAGAAATGGCTTGCAGCGCGAGGATGTTTCCGCCGCCCGCGACGCCACTCGCACCACAAAAGTCGCGATTCTGAAATCCGCCGACGGCAAGCTCAACGACAACCAACGCCAACTCGTCGACACCCTCGCCGCCTCCGGCGGAAGAGTCCCTGTAACTACGCTGCAGTCCCTGGAGGTCCCGCGAACCACTCTTGCTACGTTGGTTCGGCGCGGCCTCGTCGAGATCTCGGATCAACCCGCAGACTTCTCCGTCTCCCGCTCCAAGCCGCGGCCCTCTCTGTTCGACTTCGACCTGAACCCAGCGCAGCAATCCGCGCTTGCCCAGATGCGCCAAGGCGTCGCCGCCCGCAAGTTCTCCGGTATGCTCCTGCACGGTGTCACCGGCTCGGGCAAGACCGCGGTGTATCTGGCCGCTATGCGTGGCGTCCTCGAAGCCGGCCGCTCCGCCATCCTCCTCGTCCCAGAAATCGGCCTGACTCCCGCCGTCGCGGCCGACCTCCACCAGATCTTCGGTGATGAAGTTGCCATCCTGCACTCCGCCCTTTCCGACCGGGAGCGCGCCCAGCAGTGGCACCGGATCAAACGCGGCGACGCGCGCATGGTCGTCGGCACGCGGTCCGCAGTCTTCGCCCCGGTGTCCGATCTTGCACTGATCATCGTCGACGAGGAGCACGACTCCTCCTACAAGCAGGAAGAAACTCCGCGCTACCACGCCCGCGATATTGCCGTAATGCGCGCCAAAATGGTGAACGCCGTCGTCGTGATGGGCTCAGCAACGCCGTCCCTGGAGTCTTACTACAACGCCAAGAAGAACAAATATGCCCTCGTCGAACTTCCTGACCGCGTCGAACAGCGTCCCCTCCCCGAAGTCGAAATCATCGACATGCGCCAGGAATACCAGGAGACCGGACAGGAGCAAGTCATCTCGCGCAAACTGGCCGCCGAGATCAAGGAACGCCTCGACCGCCCAGAGCCGATGAAAGAGCAGGTCATGGTCCTGCTCAACCGCCGCGGATATTCTCCCGTCGTCCTGTGCCGCACCTGCGGCAAGAAACTCGAATGTCAGAACTGCGCCATCGCGCTCACCCACCACAAGCGCGAGCACAAGATGGTTTGCCACTATTGCGGATTCACTGCGCCCGTTCCGAAAGCCTGCGTCCACTGCGGCAGCGAGTACGTCTATTTTCTCGGCACCGGATCAGAGAAGTTGGAAGAGCTTCTCCACGGCATGTTTCCCCAGGCTCGCATCGCCCGCCTCGACCGCGACACCGTCCGCAGCCACGAAGACTTCGAGCGCGCCCTCAACGGCCTGAACGAAGGAGAACTCGATCTCCTCGTCGGCACGCAGATGATCGCCAAGGGCCACGACATTCACGGCGTAACGCTCGTAGGTGTTGTCGGAGCCGACGTCGCCCTCGGCCTCCCCGACTTCCGCGCCGCCGAGCGCACCTTCCAGCTTCTTACCCAAGTTGCCGGACGCGCCGGACGCGGACAGACTCCCGGCAAAGTTGTCCTGCAGACTTATTTTCAGGATCACTACGCCGTCCAGTACGCTGCCCGCCACGACTTCATCGGCTTCTACGAAAAAGAGCTGCAGTTCCGCAGTTGGATGAACTACCCGCCCTACTCCGCACTCGCCAACGTGCTGGTGCGCAGCGACAAACTCGACGATGCCCTGCAATGGTCGGGGATTCTGGGCAAGTGGTTCGACTCCACCCGCCACGAAGGCGTCCGCGTGCTCGGCCCAGCTCCGGCTCCCATCATGCGGTTGAAGCGCGACTATCGCTACCACTTTGTACTCAAGTCCCCCAGCCGTGAGAAACTCAACACCACGCTGCGTGCCATGCTGGCGCATGCCGCACAGAAAAAGATCCCCCGCACTCAGGTGATCGTCGACGTCGATGCCCTCTGGCTAATGTGATTTTGTTCAGAGATAATCCTGCCGTATGCCGTCGAAGCCGCTGTTCTTCCCGTCGCCATCCGCATGGCGCGCGTGGCTCAAGAAGCATCATGCCGACACTGAGGAACTGTGGGTCGGCTTCTACAAGCGAGATTCCGGACGGCCGAGCATCACTTGGCCAGAGTCGGTGGATGGCGCGCTCTGCTTCGGCTGGATCGATGGCATCCGCAAGAGCATTGACGACATAAGCTACAGGATTCGATTTACGTCACGGAGACCACGAAGTGTCTGGAGTGCTGTCAACGTGCGACGCGCGACCGAACTCTCCACCCTGGGCCTTATGCACTCCGCGGGCCTGGCCGCTTTTGAGAAGCGTGACGGTAAGCGTTCTGAGATCTATTCCTACGAGCAGAGGAAAAAGGCCAAGCTTCCTCCTGCTTACGAAAAAGAATTTCGCCGCCACCCTGTCGCGTGGAAGTTCTTCCGAGCTCAGGCGCCGTGGTATCAGAGAACGTCCACCTATTGGGTCATCAGCGCTAAGAAAGAAGAAACCAGATTGAAGCGGCTGCGCCTGTTAGTCGACCACTCGGAGCGTCAACAAAAGATTCCGCCCCTGGCTGGTCCACCCCGCCGCTGAGTGGCCGGGAAAGGATCCCACCTTGCAGGGCACCGGTTTTTCGGCCAAAGCAGCGCGAGCCTAAAAGCCCGCCCCCTAAAGATTTTTTCACATGACCGTCGGCCTCGTCCTAGATACAATTCCACCCGCATCCTAGAAACGATAGAACGTAATCAGACCTCTGCCTGAGGAGACCATCTTTGTCTGATCTGCTGGCAACCAAACCGCTCGATCTCTTAATGGCCGAGGCTCACGACGAAAGCGGTGAAGGCCTGCGCCGCGTGCTCGGTCCCGTCAACCTGGTCACCCTCGGCATCGGCGCGATTATCGGTGCTGGTATCTTCGTTCTGACCGGCACGGTCGCCGCAACTTTCACTGGCCCGGCGATCGTGCTCTCATTCATTCTCGCGGGCTCGGGCTGCATCTTTGCGGGCCTTTGTTACGCCGAATTCGCTTCCCTGATTCCCATCGCCGGCTCCGCCTACACCTATGGTTACGCCACTCTGGGTGAAATCTTCGCCTGGATCATTGGCTGGGACCTCATCGTCGAATACGCCGTCGGCGCCGCATCCGTGGCCGTCGGATGGAGCGGCAATCTAATCGCGCTTTTCCAGAGCTTCAACATTCAACTGCCCCCGCAGATCACTGCCCCTCCCGGCACGCTCCTCGTCCTTTACAACGGACAGTGGTCGCGCCTGGCGACTATCGGCCCCGCACTCGCCAGAGCTGGTGTCGACGCCGCGAAACTCCCCACCGCTCACGGTATTCTCGATCTCCCCGCCTATCTCGTCATCGCGCTCATGACCACGATTCTAGTCATCGGGGTGCGCGAATCCGCCAACTTCAATTCGCTCATCGTGTTCATCAAGGTCGGCACAGTTCTCACCTTCGTGGTCATCGCAACGCTCTACCTTTTTCGTCACCCGCAAGTCGCCGCAACGAATTGGCATCCCTTCATCCCACCCAATCAAGGCTCCTTTGGAGCCTTCGGATGGTCCGGCATCGCCCGCGGTGCCGGTGTCATCTTCTTCGCCTACATCGGCTTCGACGCCGTCTCGACCGCCGCGCAGGAAGCCAAGAATCCGCAGCGCGATATGCCCATCGGAATCCTCGGCTCCCTCGCGATCTGTACCGTGCTTTATGTAGCCTTGGGATTGACGCTCACCGGCGTAGTGCACTACACCCTCCTCAACACGGCTGCCCCGGTGGCGGTGGGAATTCAAGCGACCGGCGTGCGCTGGGGCAGCATCGTCGTCATGCTGGGGACCTTCGCGGGACTCACCACCACCATGCTGGTCATGCTCCTGGGCCAGTCGCGCGTCTTCTTCTCGATGTCACGCGATGGCCTCTTGCCCGAGTGGGCCGGACGCATTCATCCCCGCTTCCGCACCCCGTGGATCTCTTCGATCGTCGTGGGATTCTTCGTCGCCATCTTTGCCGGCGTGCTTCCCATCAACATACTCGGCCAGCTCACTTCCATCGGCACCCTGCTGGCCTTCGTGATCGTATCCGCAGGAGTGTGGGTCCTTCGCGTGAAACGCCCCGACCTGCATCGCCCGTTCAAAGCTCCTCTGGTCCCGTTGACTCCAATCCTCGGGATTGGAATTTCCCTGGGCCTGATGGCCAGCCTCCCCTGGAGCACCTGGCTCCGCCTGATCGTGTGGCTGATTCTAGGAATGGCGATCTACTTCGGCTACGGCAGAAGCCACAGTCGGCTGCGGCGAACAGTTCGCTAGCGTCTCAGCCAGTGCTGGAAGAAACCGCGCACCGACAACATCAGGTCGTGCAAGGCCGGCCCCATGTCGCTTCCAGCCTCGCGCAGCGGATGCCGCCCAAGTGGCGCCGGGCTCAACGTGCAGACCAACATGAACAGCGCAAACAGTGCGAGCCATCCCCGGGCCCCAGAAACTTTCGGAAACTCTGCCACTTGTGGACGGCGCAGACTGCTCAGCTGCAGCAGAATTGCCCACAGCAGCCATCCCGCCCATAAGTAGTAGGCCATGGGAAGAAGAATCAGAATCGCCAGCCGTGACACGAACCAGTGTCCGCGTGGAGAAATCGAGTACAGGATGTGTCCGCCGTCGAGTTGGCCGCCCGGCAACAGATTGAGCGCGGTCGCAAACATTCCCACCCACGCGGCGATCGCCACCGGATGCAGCAGCACGCGGTTCAGAGGCAGAGCAGCCACCGCGTGGCCGGGATTTATCGCGGCCAGCAAGCCATGGATCCATTGAAAAATCAATGGATAGCCAATCTCAATTTCGGGCGCTCCCGGGTGGAAAGATGCTGGCATGGGCTTCGACCATCCCAGCGAAAACATCAGCAACCCGAGCGCGACCACAAATCCAGCAATTGGTCCGGCGATCCCGATATCAAACAATGCCTTCCGCGATCGAATGGGCGACCGGATCAGAATGACCGCCCCCATCGTGCCGATCAGCGTAGGCATCGGGATGAAAAACGGCAGCGTCGCATAAATTCCGTAGCGCCGGCAGTAAAGGTAGTGTCCCATTTCGTGGGCGAGGAAGAAAAACATAACCGCCGCCGCAAAAGGCAGCCCACTCAGCACGTGTTTCGGGTCCGAGAAAACCCAGCCGACCGGAAAGATCGGAGCCGAGTCATCGCTCAATGAAAGTGCCGGCAGGTTGTGCGCAAAGTTATCTTGCATGCGCGCGCCGGTGACGAGAGTGGTGAAGCAGGTTGCCAGCAGCAACAACCCGTGCAGCCAGTACCGTTCCCGCGGAGGCCGTCCCACCGGTTCCGGCAGGGCGTGGTAATACTCGTGCGTGGAAGTAGGAATCGGGGAATTAGGTTCCGACATGAAAGCTTTGAGGGACTCTTCGGTCCAGGACCCAACGGGGCCCCTTTGATGCTACTACGAGCAGAGAAAACGCGTGGCGCAACAGCTTCCCATTGTTCGTCACGCTCGGCCTTACCGGCGTCTCAAGCCGATGTCGTTTCTAAGGAAAAGATAGACGACTGCATCGTGCGAGAGCGAGCCTTTCAGGGTTGCGTCAAGGGAAAGGCCGACCCTTCCAGGGTTTGCGTGACGATCCCACGCCGGTCCATCCAGGGCCGTGTCGAGGTGGAGGAGCGGCCTATCCAGTGCCACGGTCAATGTGGACGAGCGTCCCAACCAGTGCCACGGTTGAGTGGACGAGCGTCCCTTCCGGTGCCACGGTTGAGTGGACGAGCGCCCCTTCCGGTGCCACGGTTGAGTGGACGAGCGCCCCTTCCAGTGCCACGGTCGAGGTGGAAGAGCGGCCCTTCAGGGCCGCGTCTAGGAATGAAAGAATACTCGCGGGCTTCAGCCCGTTGGTTGGGCTCCTTCAGCGCGCGTGAATCCGCGCATCTCTAGTCGATCGACTGCAGTTCTTTCCCCGGCTTGAACCGCACGGCCCTTCCTGGCGGAATGGACACTTCGGCTCCAGTGCGCGGGTTGCGCCCGATCCCCGTCTTGCGCGGACGCACATTGAACACTCCGAATCCCCGCAGTTCAATACGATTGCCGCCGGCCAGCGCCTTCTTCATACTCTCGAAGACGGTTTCCACGGCCAACTCGGCCTTGGTCTTCGTAATGCCGGTCTTGGCGACCACTTCGTTGATGATGTCGAGCTTAATCACAAGGCGCTCCCGGATGCAGGGTCAAGATGGTCCTTCAAGTGATTGATGCTAAGGGAGATAAGTGAGATTGTCAACGGGAGCATCTATCCCGTAAACTGGCATGCACCCAGCCTGCAAAGATTGAGCATTGAATCAGCGTTGTCATCCTGAGGCGGGCGCATTGTGCCCGACGAAGGATCTGGGCGAGCCGCGCGAATCGCCCGCGCATTTTGCGGGCGAATAAATCGCGCGTTTGGCTCGCATCCTCATTCAATTGCTCAATCGCAAAATCACTCAATCACCCAATTTTCCCAAGGAGTTTCATGCTGAAAAGCGACCGCTGGATCCGCAAGATGTCGAAAGAACACGACATGATCAACCCGTTCTCCGAGAAGCAGGTGCGTGAGGGCGTGATTTCCTACGGACTGTCTTCCTACGGCTACGATCTGCGCGTAGCCGACGAGTTCAAAATTTTTACCAACGTGAACTCGTCCATCGTCGACCCCAAGCACTTCGACGAACGCTCGTTCGTCACCGTGCAAACCGACATTTGCATCGTACCGCCCAACTCGTTCGCATTGGCGCGCTCCGTCGAATACTTCAAAATCCCGCGCAGCGTGCTCACCATCTGCGTCGGCAAGAGCACCTACGCCCGCTGCGGCATCATCGTCAACGTGACTCCATTCGAGCCCGAGTGGGAAGGTTTCGTCACCCTCGAGATCTCCAACACCACGCCGCTTCCGGCCCGCATCTATGCCAACGAAGGCCTTTGCCAGATCCTCTTCTTCGAGTCCGATGAAATGTGCGAAGTCAGCTACGCCGACCGCAAAGGCAAATACCAGTCACAGCAGGGAATCGTCCTGCCCAAACTGTAAGATGATCTGCAGGTCGCGAGGCACATGTGGGGACAGCCGCCCTCGGCTGTCCGGCGGCCCAGGTGTTGGGCCGCTGGAATTTACTTGGTCGCGCGGTAACTGCCGCCCGCCGGAGAAGGCGATCCGCTCAGGTTCGCTTCCGGCGCGGCTCAGCCGTGCCGATGTCTGAGGTGGATGTCTGAGGTGGAAGAGCGGCCCTTCAGGGCCGCGATAGACAATGAGAAAAATAATTGGGCTTTAGCCCCTGCGCGGATGTACTACGTCACTCGCAAAAGCGCGACCGTATCCGGAACCTGCGGGATAGTCTACGCTGAAGTACTGCAGAGTTGCGGAATGATCGCCCCGGAACACAGGTGCCTAACGTGGCTGCGAAAAATAAAGGATGGAAGGAACTGCGGCGGAAGTGAAGTAACAACCGCGGCCCAACTCTGAAACCTTGAAACTTGGGAAACCCTACCTCTGGTTCTCCCCCTCTTTGAACATGTACTTGATCGCCGGCTTGTAGATCATCAGGTTCGCGTCACCGTTCTCGCGGTTCACCTTGATGCAATGCCGGTCGTACCATTCGATGACGCCGCGCACTTCTTCACCGTCGCGCAGCACGATCACCATCGGCGTTCGCGACTGCATCTGCTTCTGATAATAAAAATTCTCGGCGTTGGTCTGCTCCGGAGGCGCCGGCTTCTTGCCTCCTCCTCCGCCCCCCAGGGGACGTTCTCCGCGGTCGCCACGTTCTGCTCGTTCCATGCGTTCTCCACGGTCGTGCCGCTCCGGCCGCTCGCGTCGTTCCTGCGGCATGGCACCTCCGTTGTGGCTATTGTAATTCTCCGCGCGCGGCAGCGTGGGACGAATCAGCTTGCGGTTGGCGAAGTTTTCCTTCTCAGAGGATTCACCGCTCTGTACGGGATCCATAATTTCCTTCATCGTGGCGCTACCTCGGATACACGCATTCGCGCAAACCACCGCACGCTGGGACCCTAAGAAAGTGAACGAAGGCGTGAAATTTACCCTACCGTAACACAGGAAACTGCCCCTGACAATCCTTCCTTCGTGCCACTCCGGGAGTGTGCCAAAACTTGCACACCCCCTACAATATCGATTTGCTCTGCTAATTTGTGTTCGACAGGTCGGCCCCGCGGCGCTCTCGGCCGCTCCACGTGACCACCGCCACCAGACTGGCCACCAGTAGTACCGTCCAGGCCAGCACTGGCGGGAAACTTCCTCCGTAGCGGCCCTCCGCCAGCTTCGCTTGGATCACCGAATTGCGGGAGGAGAAGAAGTTTCCAATCTGGTATGCAAACCCCGGCAGCGTGCCTCGCACTGCGGGCGGCGACAGTTCGTTCAAATGCGCCGGAATCACTCCCCATGCCCCCTGCACCATAAACTGCATCAGGAACCCGCCCAACGCGAGCATCGGCACGGTATGCGAATACGCCCACAACGGAATTACCGGAATCGCCAGCAGCGCCGCGATCACGATCGCCTTCCGCCGCCCAATCTTCTCCGACCAGGTACCGAAGACAATTCCCCCCAGCAACGCCCCAATGTTGTAAATGATGGCGATGAAACTCACCGTCTTCGGCGTGAACTGCAGATTCTTCTGCAGAAATGTCGGATAGAGATCCTGCGTCCCGTGACTGAACGAATTGAAGGCGAACATCAGCACCACTAGAAAAACAAAGATTCCGGCGTGCGACAAAACATCTTTGCCGAGATGGCTCTTTCCCCTGCGCGCAACCTGTCCCTGCAGCCACGCCGGAGACTCATTCACCTTCGTGCGAATGTAGATGACAAGAAACGCGGGCAGCGCACCAATCACAAACATCCCCCGCCAGCCCACGAAAGGAAACAGCGCGCCATAGACCACGGCGGCCATCAGATACCCCACGACGTACCCTTCCTGCAGCAGCCCCGAGAAAAATCCGCGTCCCTCCGCCGGCAGCGTCTCGAACGCCAGCGCCGCACCCACGCCCCACTCGCCCCCCATCGCAATCCCAAAGAACACGCGCATGATGAGAAAGAATTTCAACGTAGGCGCGAACGCCGAAGCCAGCTCAAACACCGAATACGCAATGATGTCCACCATGAGCGTCGGCCGCCGCCCGAACTTGTCGGCCATCAGCCCAAACAGAACCGCACCCACCGGCCGCATCGCCAGCGTCAGAAAAATTGCCTCCGTGATCGCCGAAACCTTCGTCTGAAACTGCGTCGCCAGCGCGCTGACGCAGAAGATCAGAATGAAAAAATCAAACGCATCCAGCGACCACCCCAGAAAGCAGGCAATAAACGTGTTCCGCTGCGCCGGTGTCAATCTGCGAAAATGCCCAATGAATTCCATCGCCTAGTTGTTGGCTTTCCTTGGTGAACCTTAGTGTCCTTAGTGGTGAAAGCTCTTAGTTCTTCCTCTGTGGTTAAGGTTCTTCCTGCGCACAAAGCCCAGCGGATGCTAGCATATGCTTTCAATCAGCAATCAAAAATCAGCAATCGCACCCATGCCCGACCTCGACCTCCCGCAACGCCAGGCCACCGACACGCTCATGCTCACCGGCTTCTGGTATCGCGCCCTGCCCGCCGATCGTGTCCACCGCAACCAACTCTACAAAGCGACTCTCCTCGAGATCCCTCTCGTCATCGGCCGCGACCGTATCGGACAGCCCTTCGCCCTCCGCGATGCCTGCCCTCATCGCGGCATGCCCCTCCACTGCGGCCGCTTCGACGGCGAAAACCTCGAGTGCGGATACCACGGCTGGCAGTTCGACGTTCACGACGGCCAGTGCGAACTGATCCCTTCGCTCACGCCCGACCAGAATCTGAAAGTCGACCGCATCTATGCCGGCAGCTACGCCTGCGAAGAGCAGGACAGTTTCATCTGGGTCTTCATCCCCGATCCACCTCCGCCTGGCGCAGGATTTGCGCCCCGACCCGAGGCTCCCGACGCTGCTCCGCAGATCGAAAAAATCAGCAGCAAGTACAAACTCGCTTATCTGCAAGCTGAAATGCCCGTCAGCATCGACCATGGCATCATCGGCCTCATGGATCCCGCGCACGGCCCCTTCGTTCACCAGGCTTGGTGGTGGCGCACCCAGCACAGCATTCACGAGAAGAAGAAGAATTTCGAGCCCATCCCCAACGGCTTTCGCATGAGCGCGCATACGCCCAGTTCCAACTCCGCGCCCTACAAACTCCTGCGCCTCTACGCCGACGCCGATTCCATCTCCACCACCATCGATTTCGTTCTCCCCAACATCCGCACCGAAACCATTCGCGCCGGAAAATACTGGTTCTCCAGCCTGACCACCGTTACACCGATCACCCGCAGCCATTGCCGCATCGACGTGGTCGCCGCCTGGAATCTCTTTCGCTGGGTCCCCTTCGTGCCGGACTTATTGAAATTCGTCTTCGCGAAATTCGTCGAACAAGACCGCCGCACCATGGAACTGCAGGCCGAAGGCCTGAAGCACAACCCGCACCTCATGCTGATCGACGACGCAGACCGCCCCGCCAAATGGTATTTCCAACTGAAAGCCGCCCACCTGGAATCCAAACGCACCGGCACGGAAATGAAGCACCCCATGTCGGGTCCAGTCACATTAAAGTGGAGAAGCTAGGGAAAAAGTAAACAGAAGGAAGTATGTGGCGCGGGCGCCCCCGCCCGCGCAAGCTAGCCACGAAGAGTGACTGCGGAAGCCACTGAGAACGCCAGAAACGAGAAGCTCAAAGCACAAAGCTCAAAGCTCAAAGCTCAAAGCTCAAAGCTCAAAGCTCAAAGCTCAAAGCTCTACTCCTCCACCAGCCAGTCCATCGCTTCTTCCCGCGTCTTAAAGGCCGGTAATTCGCGCTGCGAGAAGCTCTTGAAGTGCTCGTAAAACACTTTCGGCAGACTTTCAGTCCCGACCCAAGCGGACCGTTTCACATACGGGCGATCGAACACGAGAACCTCCTGCACCCTCGTCGCCGCTTTCTTGTCCATCTGCGCACCGGTGACGTCCGCCAGTGTGAGCACCGATCCCGGTGCATGCCGCGCGATATCTGCGCGCACCATATCAAGCAGCACCATGATTTCCTTGCCGCTGCAGTGGCTGAAGTCAATGACGTAAATGGCCTGGCCTTTGTGCTTCACAAAGTGCAGCCGCTCGTCGAGCGGTTCTCCGGGCGTCGTCATGCCAGAATCTCCTCCACCACGCCATAGGCCGCGTCCAGCGCGGCATCCAGCGCGGACGCATCTTTGCCCCCAGCCTCCGCCAGGTCCGGACGTCCACCACCCTTGCCGCCAACTTTCTGCGCCACCGGCCCAATCACCTTCCCCGCCTGCACTCGCGAAGTCAGATCCTTGGTCACGCCCACAATCAGCGCTACATTCCCATTCGAAGCCGAGCCCAGAATCACCACGCCCGACCCAATCTTGTCGCGCAGTTGATCGACCAGCGTCCGCAACTGCGCCCGCTCCAGATTGTCCACACGGTGCGCCAGCACCTTCACACCCTTCACTTCCTTGATCTTCTCCCCAAGATTCGCCGTCGAAGACGAGGCCGACTTCATCCGCATCTGATCTAACTCCCGCGTCAGCCGCTTGATCTCCGCATCCTTCTTCTCGAGTTCAGCCTTCAGAGCATCCGCGGGGGATGCCGTCTCGGCGTGGGCAGGAATCTCCTCCGCAGAGGGTGCCCCATTCTTGCGCGGTTTTTGCGCAAGAGTGGGAACCACGAATGCCGACACCACTCCTTCCAATTCGTGATCCCGACGGAAATGAGCCAGCGATCCTAGGCCCGTGATCGCCTCCACTCTCCTCACGCCCGACGACACGCTGCCTTCCTTCAAAATCTTGATCAGCCCGATCTCCCCGGTAGCCGCGGTATGCGTGCCCCCGCAAAGCTCCGTCGAGAAATCCCCGATCTTGACCACGCGCACCTTGTCCCCATATTTCTCCCCGAACAGCGCCATCGCATGATACTCATTCACCGCCACATCGATCGGCACATCCACGATGGTGTCGACGTTCTGATTGCGCAGCAACTCCTTGTTGATCAGATCTTCAATATCCTGCAGTTCTTCATCTTCCACCGCCGTGAAATGCGAAAAATCAAACCGCAGATGATTCGGCGCCACCAGCGACCCCGCCTGCTTCACATGCTTGCCCAGCACCTCGCGCAGTCCCGCATGCAGCAGATGCGTAGCGGTGTGATTCCGCATGGTCGCCTGCCGAACATCGGTGTTGACGACTGCATCAACCTTATCCCCAACCCGAAGGGTGCCCCATTTCTCGCGCGCATTTTGCGCGAGAAGTGGGGATTTCATAACGACCTGATGCGCCCGCACGCCCTGAATCGGGTAATAGCACCCCTTCACCTCGGCAATGATAGTGTTGTGATCATCCGAATAAAGCCACCCGCGATCCCCCACCTGCCCGCCCGCCTCCGCATAAAACGGTGTGTGGTCAAGAATGATCTCGCCCGCTTCGCCCGACTTCAGTTCCTGCGCGCCCTGCCCATTGTGAATAATGGCCAGCACCTCGCATCCGTCCGACCGCGTCTGCCGGTATCCCTCAAACTCCGATTTCGGCAACTGCTGATAAGCCGGATTCGCCGTCTGCTTGGCTGCGCCCTTCCACGAAGCCCGCGCCCGCGACTTCTGCTCCTCCATCGCATGATCGAACCCAGCTCGGTCAAACGTAATTCCCTGATCGCGAGCCGCGTCCTGCATGAAGTCAAGCGGCATCCCAAACGTGTCGTAGAGCTTGAACGCATCCTCACCCGCGAGCGTTCCGACAGAGCTCTTCAGCAATGTCTCGAGTTTTTCAAGCCCCACGTCCATCGTGTGGGCAAAGCGCGTTTCCTCCACAAGCACGGCCTTCGAAACTCGATCCGCCGTCTCATTCAATTCCGGATACGCATCCCGCATCAGATCGCGCACCGCAGACACCATCTCGTAAAGAAAGGGCTTCGTCTGTCCGAGCAATCGACCATGCGTGATCGCCCGCCGAATAATCTTTCGCAGCACGTATCCGCGCCCGTCGTTTGCCGGAAGCACGCCATCGGAAATCAAGAACGTCGCCGCCCGCGAGTGATCCGCTATCACCCGCAAAGAAGCCGCCGACTTGGTATGCGCCTCCTTGCTCAACTCCTTCTTCAACGACGTCCCCGTCAACTCCGCCGCCCGCTTGATCAACGGCGTAAACAAATCCGTGTCGTAATTCGAAATCACTCCCTGCAACACCGACGCCACACGCTCCAGCCCCATCCCCGTATCAATCGACGGCTTGGGCAGCGGATTCAACTTCCCGCTGGCATCGCGGTCAAACTGCATGAACACCAGATTCCAAATCTCCACATACCGCCCGCACTCGCATCCAAACTGGCAGTCGGTGTGTCCCTGATCCGACGCCGCCACGCCCATGTCGTAATGAATCTCGCTGCACGGCCCGCACGGCCCGGTGTCGCCCATCTGCCAGAAATTATCTTTCAGGCCCATCTCAAAGATGCGGTCCTTGGGCACGCCCTGTCCCACCCACAAGTCATAAGCCTCGGAATCGCGATCAACCCCGGCCTCGCCCTTGAAGATCGTCACATACAGCTTGTCCTTCGCAATCCCAAACCACTCCGGCGACGTAATCAGCTCCCACGCGTAAGCAATCGCATCTTTCTTGAAGTAGTCGCCAAACGAAAAATTCCCCAGCATCTCAAAGAACGTGTGATGCCGGTTGGTGAACCCCACATTCTCCAGATCGTTATGCTTCCCTCCGGCCCGCACGCACTTCTGCGACGTCGTCGCCCGCAAGTAATCGCGCTTCTCCAGCCCGAGAAACACGTCCTTGAACTGGTTCATCCCTGCGTTGGTGAACAGCAGCGTGGGATCATTGGCCGGGACGAGCGATGACGAGTGCACCTCTTTGTGTCCCTTGTGCACAAAGAAGTCCAGGAATTTGCGGCGGATTTCGGAACCGGTCAGCATGGAAGAGTCATTCTAAATGAACCGCGCCGCCGACGGCCAAGGTAGCCCTGCGCAAACAGGGCCCAAACACCGAGGGCACAGCGGACACAAGGAAGTTCGAGACTCCCTCCGTGTCCCCCTGTGCCCTCGGGGGTGGACTCCGGCGCTTTTCCTCTATTTGACTGCGTCGACCGCCTTCTCGGTGCCCTTCTTCACGTCGTGTCCCGCGGTCTTTGCGCCCTTCTCAGTGTCTTTGGCCACGGTCTTCGTCGCATGGCCGGTCTTGGTCGCCGCCTTGTCTGTGGCTTTGGCGGTATCCTTGGCCGCTGTTTTGGTCGCATCAGCGGTCTTGTCGGCAGCTTTCTCCGTCCCCTTCGCGGTGTCCTTCGCCGCAGTTTTGGTCGCCTTCCCCGTGGCCTTGGCGGCCTTATCGGTCGCTTTCACCGTATCCTTTGCGGCCTTGCTTGTATCGGTCGCCACGTCCTGCGCTATTGCGAGCGCGCTCAGTACCAATGCAGCAAGAAACACCTTCAGAATCGATTTCATAGATTCCCTCCTCGATTTGTGAACCCGAACCGTTGCCTGAAAGTATGCAATATCCGCCTTCCGGAGCGCAAAGAAAATTGCGCAGCCCTGCACCACCGACTTTCGAGATCTTGGCCGCGCCCCATCACGCCGTCTCGCTCTCCAGCGCCGTCAGCGTCTCATCATCCACATCCCACTTCTTCAGGATGGTGAAAATCGTCTTCGTCCCGAATCCCGCTCGCGCCAGTTGCCGGAAGATGCGCGCCGTCTGTTTCTGATCTTTCGGTTTTTCCAGCCGCTTCTTGCGCAGGAACTCGCGCGCCTGCTTCTCGTCGCTCACTCCGTCGTAGGCCGCCTCCACTGCTTTCTCGATCACCGACCCATGTACGCCACGCGTCTTCAGTTCCGTAATCACGCGCATCCGCCCAAGCTTTTGATTGTCGCGCCGCAGCGACGAGTAATACGCCGCATATTGCGAATCGTTCAAATATCCCTGATCTTTCAGCCGCCGGATCACCAACTCCACCAGCGTCTGCCCATACTCCGAATCCGCTTCTTCGATCCGCGCCCGCATCAAGCGTTTCAACTCCGCGACCGTACGCATCCGCCGCGCCAGTGCCCCCACGGCGTATTCGTACAACTCTTCTTCGGAATAAGTTCGTCTCTTAGGACGCGGGAACGCCATGTCCCCTAACGATAGCGCAAATCACAGCGGAGCACTTGCAGAAAAAAGAAAAAGGGCGCGTTCTTCACGCGCCCTAAGGAGGCCACCCAATAACCTTGAAACTCTGAAACCTTGAAACCTGCCCTATCTTCCCCCAAACCCCGTCGACTGCATCGACTGCCGCGAGATATCCGCCGTCGACGCAATACCCGCCATGCGCAGCTTGAAGTCGTCAGCGTTGGACGCGTTCTCCAGCGCGGTTTCATAGTTCACCAGTCCTGCCTGGAACAGATCCCACAGCGACTGGTCAAACGTCTGCATGCCATACTGCGACGTGCCCGCCGCGATCGCGTCACGAATCGACCGCGTCTTTTCCGGCACCAGAATACATTCGCGAATATACGCCGTGTTGATCATCACTTCGACCGCAGGCACTCGACCGTCAGAGTCGCAGCGCCGCACCAGGCGTTGGCTCACAATCGCCCGCATTACCGCTGCCAGCTGCATACGAATCTGCTTCTGCTCCGGCGGCGGGAAAATGGATATCACGCGGTTGATGGTTTCCACCGCGTCCAAAGTATGCAGCGTCGAGAACACCATGTGGCCCGTTTCGGCTGCGTGCAGCGCCGTCGAAATCGTTTCCAGGTCACGCATTTCGCCCACCAGAATCACGTCCGGATCCTGACGCAAAGAAGCGCGCAGCGCCGCTCCAAACCCGGGCGTATCTACGCCAATCTCGCGCTGGTTGACGTATCCCTTCTTGTCGCGATGCAGAAATTCGATCGGATCCTCAATCGTGATGATGTGTTCCGCGCGCGACGAATTCACGCGATCGACCATGGCCGCCAGTGTCGTCGACTTACCGGAACCCGTAACGCCCGTCACCAGGATCAGCCCGCGTGGCATGTCGCAAATCTGCTCCACCACCTTGGGCAGAAACAGTTCATCGAGCGCGCGAATCTTCGTGGGAATCACGCGGAGCACCAGTCCCACGTTGCCGCGCTGCTGGAAAATGTTCACACGGAACCGTCCCAGGCCGGCTACGCCGTACGCCATATCGATTTCCGTGGTTTCTTTGAATTTTTGCTTTTGCCGCGCCGACATCATGCTGAACGCCATTCCCAGCATGTCCTCAGCGCTAATTCTGGGCTGGTCGGTCAACGGCACCAGTTCGCCGTCAATGCGCAGGTGAGGATAGTTTCCCACCTTCAAGTGCAAGTCGCTGGCTCGCCGTTCCGTCGCGATCCGAAGCAGGTCATCAATATTCATGCGGACTTTTCCCCTGGGACTTCTCGCCCTGATGCTCTATCATGATCGCCCGAATCGTCACCTTCCCCAAGATGACCTAGGTAATGCCCTCCAACCGGCGGGCGGACAGCCCCTTTCGTTCATCCCACCGGATCGCTACGACGCTCCTTTGACGAACGCCAGGGAACTCCTAGTCACCGAGACCGTCACCTCGCTGCCGATCGCGCGCCTGGCTTGAAAATTCTTGAGCTTGAAGATGACCGTCGACGTGACCTCCTGACCTTTGCTGACCAGCAATGTTCCCTGATAGCTGCGGACTTCCTGCTGGATGATCATGCCCGTGGACAGATCTTCGATCCGGCACTTGCGGTGCTCGCTCTCTTCCGCGTTCGGATCCAGCGTCACCAATGCTTGAAAGAACTCCGGACTGAAGTTCCTGTTCTGGCGAGCCAGCATGTGGGCGGCCTCATTTCGAGCCACCCCCTGATGGATGGATTTTTCATATGCCAGGATGAGTCGGAGTATTCCCGCTCCCAGCCGCATGTCTCCCATCTCCGAATCCGTCCCTTTCGCGACGGGCTGGTTCTGGTGCTCGATCATCCATGCGATGGGTTCCAGGCGCGGAATCTTCGAAAGCAAGGCATACGCCACACTGGGATGTGCCTCATACTGCGCCTCTTCATTCGGGGGCAGCGGCTCGCCGCGATACACCGCGTCAATCGTCTCCGGAGCCAGCGTCACGCACCCCAGTTGCGACAACATAGCCGCCACCTCATACTGCCACGGGTTTCCCAGCTTCATTTCCGTGACCACGTGGTGAATGTAGCGGCGCGCTCGCTCCGCCCGGCTGAACGCCGCCGGATTGACCAGGCTCAACACTTCGGTCAGCACCTGCAGCGTGCCGCTCAGAGTCTGTTCCAGCAGTTGCTTCTCGGCCGTGACCAGCCGGTACTGCATCAGCGCCGCAGTAATGGTTTTCGCCATGACCTCCTTGCTGCAGGGCTTGTTGAGGAATCGGAAAATGCTGCCTTCATTAATCGCGTTCACTGCGGTTTCCGTGTCTGCGTTGCCCGTCAACATCACCCGGATCGTGTCCGGCGACAGCGCCTTGATGCGGCTCAAGAGCTGTATCCCATCCATGCGCGGCATTCGCATATCCGAAATCACGACCGCATACGGACCATTCACCGTCGCCAGGCTCAGCGCCTCTTCCCCGCCCAGAGCAGTCTCCAGCAAAAACTCCCCCCTCAAACTGCGGCGGTAGCCGTCCAGCACGTTGCTATCGTCGTCCACCAGCAGGATCTTCTCAGCCATTGCATTCCCTTCCTTCATCTGCCCCATGCCAGCAGAATTCGCTCGCGACCCTTCGCCACCAACGATGTCTCAGCTCGAGCTGTCCTGAGCGACTATCGATAAGCCACGTCCCCGACGCAGTTGGATCGCATGGGTGGTCGCCTGATTCGTCCATCGACTCCTGCTTGCCTCGGCTTTAGGCTTTTGGAGAGGGTGCCGCAGTTGGTGCTGCTGTCGGTTCGCACGACTGCTCCACATGGAAGCCACGCCAGACACTCTCTCTTGCGGTCAGGCCCAGATGCTCCAGGTAACCTAGGTCCAGCTCAGCGTCATGGTTCAGCGCTGACGCATCCGTCGCGCTGGCGATGGCATCGGCGGCGTGGACCGCTGTGAGCGACGAAAAGTGGGTTTCCGCGGTCTCGCCAGGTCGATGATGGAACGCGACGGCATGGACCAGAGATAAGGGCAGCCCCCAAATGCTCATCAGGTACGCCCCCACTTCAGCATGCGTGCAGCCCAGCTGTTGCAGTTCGACATCCTTGCTGCCGGGGTTCATCTCAAAGATCTGATGGTACTCGCGCGGCATCTCCGCCAGCAGCACCACCTTTCCGATGTCGTGCAGCAGCCCTGCCGTAAAACTCTCCTCCACCATCGTCTTCGCACACCCCTCGGAACTCGCGATGCGCTGCGCCAGTCCCGATACCGCCGCACTGTGATCCCACAGCGCCGGCAGGCTGGCCGTCACTTGTTTATTATTCTCGAACTGCGAGAACACATGCACCGACAGTACCAGCGTCCGTACCGTCTCGGTGCCAATCAGCGACAGCGCCTGCGAAAGGCTCGATACCCGCCCGCTGCTCCCAACAAAGGCCGAGTTTGCCAGTTGCAGGATCTTCGCCGCCATTCCCACATCTTTCGAAATGATCTTTGCGATCTGGCTCAGCGACGGATCTTCCTTCCGCAAGGCAGCCATCAGTTCCTCATACAGCGTCGGCAAGCTCGGGATCGATCGCAGGCGCGAAATTACGGTCTTGAGCGATTGGCTGGCCAGCAGATCGCGCATCGCAAACGCCTGGCTCAGCCGTGCCACCAACTCCTGAGGGTCGCACGGTTTGGACAGGAACTGGTGTGCGGGAGAGATCGAACGGTACACCGCTTCCCGGCTCGACTGCCCTGACAGGATCATCCGCACCATATCCGGATAGCGCTCCTTGATCTGCTCCAGCAGTTGCGCGCCGTCGGTCAAGGGCATTCGCATATCCGAAACCACGGCGTCGTACGCTTCTTTCTCCAGGGCCTCCAGCGCGGCCGCTGCGCTATTTACGAAATGCATCTCCCATTCCTGCCGCATGCCGTGCAACGTTCGCCGCAGGCCATCCAGCACCATCGAGTCATCATCGACAAACATCAGGCGTTTGGGCATCCGTCTCCCTCCCCTGAGTCGGCCAGTTTGACGGGCAACGTGATGTAGAACGTCGTCCCTCGACCGACCTCGGTCTCAAGCCAGATTTTTCCTCCGTGTTTCTTGACCACGACGGTGTAGGCCAGGGCGAGGCCTTGCCCCGTCCCTTTGCCCACCTCCTTGGTCGTGAAAAACGGATCAAAGACCCGGTTTCGGATGGCTTCTGGAATTCCGTCCCCCGTGTCCTTCACCGCGATTTCCACGCTGTCCCCTCGCATCCGCGTGCTCACCGTGATCGTTCCTTTTTCCTCGCCCTTTACCTTTTCCTTGATGGCGTGCGCGGCGTTCACAATCAGGTTGAGCACCACCTGGTTGATATCGCCGGGATAGCACACCACCGCAGGCAGCGTCTCATCGAATTCCTTCACGATCTCCGAAACGTATTTCCACTCGTTGCGGGCCACTGTAATCGTCGACTCAATCGCCTTGTTCAGGTCGGTTGCCGTCTTATCTGCCGAATCCGGGTGGGAGAACTCCTTCATGGCGCGTACGATCTTGGCCACTCGCCGCGCTCCGTCAAGGCTCTGGTCTATGGCACGCGGCACCTCGGCTGCGATGAACTCCAGATCGCAGCCCTTCTCCGCCTGCTGCAACGCTGCCGCCACCCCCGCCGGCATTGTTTCCCCAGCCTTTCGAATCGCCCCGCGATACTGCTCCAGCAACTCGTGCGTCGACTTCCAGGAATCGCGCAGGAAGGTCAGGTTGTCGGTCACAAACTGCGTGGGCGTGTTGATTTCGTGGGCAATGCCCGCCGCCAACTGCCCAATCCCCTCCAGCTTTTGTGCGTGCCGCAGCTGGCTCTCCAATGCCCGCCGCTCGCTGATATCGCGGACAAAAGCGAACGAGTATTCCTGCCCGTCAAACTCCAGGTAGTTCGCCGTAATCTCCACCGGAAACGCCTGCCCCTGTTTCGTTTGGTGACGGGTTTCAAACGTCATCGATCCCCGGCTTTTGAGCTCCTCCCAGAACGTCCTCCACGTTTCCTTGGGGACCAGCGGATTAATATCAGGGATCGACAGCGAAAGAAGCTCCTCGCGGGATCGCTCCAAAGAGCGGCAGGCGGCTTCGTTGGCATATACGATGCGGGCTTCCGGATCCATCCAGAAGATGGCGTCCGATGCATCCTCAAGCGAGGATTGTGTCAGCCGCAATTCCTTTTCCGCCCGCTTGCGTTCGGTAATGTCGACCAGCGTGCCCTCGATGACCCCGCCGCCCGTTGCATCGTCGTTGACAACCGCTAAGCTTGCGATGGCCCACAACAAATCACCATCCTTGCGACGAAACCTCATCTCGTGATTGGACAAGCTTCTCTCCGAGTTGAGTTTGGCGAGGATCACCTCCCGATCGGAAGCCTCGTAGTAGAAATGTGTGGTTGGGAGGCCCCGGACTTCCTCCACCGAGTCGTATCCGAACATGCGGACAGCGGCCTGATTGCAATCCAGCACGCGCCCATCCAGCGAAGTGCGCAAAACCCCAGCCAGGTTGCGCTCGAACAGCAGTCGGAAGCGCTTCTCCGACGCTTTCAGCGCCTCCTCCGCCCGCCGGCGCTCCGTGACGTCTTCCTTGACCGCAAGAAAATGAGTGATGCCGCCCTGCGGGTTCGTGATCGGCGTTATGGTTGCCGCCTCCCAGTAGATCTCCCCGTTCTTCTTCCTGTTGCAGAACTCCCCCCGCCACTCCTTGCCTTGCGTGATGGTCGTCCACAGGTTCCGGGAAAGGTCGGGGGAGGAGCGCCCCGCGTTCAAGATGCGTGGAGTCTTTCCGACAACCTCCTCCGCGCTATAACCGGTCACCTCGGTAAATTTGCGATTCACGTAGCTGATATTGCCCTGCGGATCCGTGATCACTACCGACACTGGACTCTGCTCCACCGCTAGCGACAATTGTTGTAGCGCGTCCGCGTTCCGTCTTCGCTGCGTGATGTCCCGGAATGTCCAGATCCTCCCGTAGTAGACCCCGGTCTTGTCGATCACAGGCGCCGAATATCGATCGAATGTCATCCCATTCTTCAGTTCGATTTCGTCTCGACTGGTTTCGTCCGGATGTTTGTAAAGGTGGTTCACTCTGGCGAGAAACGCGTCCGGGTCCTTAATCAGCGTGACCACATACTGGAGCATCCTCCCGTCGTCTTTCTCGGACAGGAGTTCGTCGGGGATACGGAACAGCTCGCCCAGTCGCCGGTTCATCATCAACCTCTGCCCCCAGGGGTCTACGACCAGGATCCCGTCGAGGGTGGAGTTGGCTTGTGCTTCCAGAAATGCGGTTTGGGAGTGGAGTTTCTCCTCCGCCCGTTTTCGCCGTGTTATGTCGCAAAGAAACCCATCCGCGTAGAGCACTCCGTTTTCCTCATAAGTACTCATCGCGCGGTCCTGAACCCAGATCCAGACTCCATCCTTCCGCCGGAAGCGATATTCCTCCTCAAAGGCGCTTTGCCGCTCAAACAGGGCCCGATAGGCCTCATTCACCCGGCCAAAATCCTCGGCGTGAATGCGACCCATCCGCAGACTGGCCCCCCGGGCGCAGATTTCCGCCTTGGAGTACCCAAGCAGCGCCTCCACCTTTGGGCTGATGTATGTCGTACCCCCATGCCGGTCCGCAGTCCAAGCCACATCCGGCGCACTCGCCAGGATTCTGCGGAACTTTTCCTCCCCCTGCCGCACCACGTTTCTGGCCTGTTGTATTTCGGAGATGTCCCTAACCGTCACCACGTAGCGGGTCCGATTCGCTGGCCACTGCAGCAGTCGCATCCAGTAGTCCGTCGGAAAGCAAGTCCCGTCCTTCCGCCAAAGAACTTCCCCGACAATATTGGCCGCCTCATGGGCGGCAACTGCTTTGCGAAAGACACATTCCTCGGCGGGGTATCTGGTTCCATCGGGGTGGCTGTGATGCAGCAATTGGTGGACATTCTGTCCCACAATTTCTTCCCTCCGATACCCCGTCATCTGCGCCAGGGCGTCATTACAGAACGTCGCATTTCCTTCCGCATCCACTCCGCAGACGCCCTCGACGACCGCATCCAGGATCGCGCCCAGTTCCGCGCTTAACGCCGGCTCGGAATTCTTCTCCAATGGCTTCGGGAGCATGGCTAGGTCCGCAAGGATCCCATCGACAAGATCAGGCCCAAGGTTGAGGAAGAAAGGAGGAGAATGGACAGCAGTAAGCACGAAGGGGATGAAACGCCCCAAAAGAAAAGCCGCCCATCGTGGGCGGCTTCTCGACACTTATTACGCAACGACTACGCTGCGGTCTCTGCCGGCACCGGCGGTTGGAACGGCTCATCGTAGCTGCCACCATAGATCGACGGCACCTTCGATCCCATGGGACGCAGATACGTCGCCAGCTCCCCGCGGTGATGGATGCTGTGGTTGTTCAGGAATCCGAGATACGCGACTGCCGGCATATTGAACACGCCGAAGAAGCCCACCGGCGTCACCAGTTGCTCGCCGGTCATCGCTTCCACGCGCGCGATCCCACGCTTCACGTTCTCGTCGTACCACGCCACAACTTCGGCCGTGGTCTCGGGCTTGTGCTCCGGAGTCTCCATGTTGAACTTCATGTCGGCAATGCCATCCAGAAACTGGATGTCGCTGTTGGCCAGATGCCACGCCAGTTCCTTCGCCGTGCGGGCCTTGGGATCCGGACGGTAATCCGACTTCGCATCGGGAATGGCTGCGATCACTTTCTTCGTGATCTCCGCTTCCATCTTGAAGCCGTCGAGCATGACCGCTCGCAGGCCGAGGGCAAATTCAGGAGTCATTTGGGACATTGTTGTTCTCCTTATTGTTTTGTGTCTTCCGGGCTAAACGGACTGAAGGGGCGCTTGGGAGCGCCCCTCGAACTGGGAACGAGTTGGAATTCGAACCGGCCTGATTATACGCCGACCGGCTGCTTGCTGCCCGCCTTGCTTCCCACCGGCACCGCCGTAAACCAGTTGTGGCGATCTTTCTTCTCGCCGCGCACGATGGCGTAAAACTCCTTCTGCAGCGCCTTCGTGACCGGACCAATGACGCCTTTGCCGACCTTGATCCGGTCGACCGAGCGGATCCCGGTAACCTCCGCCGCCGTGCCGGTGAAGAACGCTTCGTCAGCAATGTAGAGCATCTCGCGCGGAATCATCTGCTCGACAATCGGAATGTTCAGGTCGCGGGCGATCTGCAGCACCGAGTCGCGCGTGATGCCGGGCAGCACCGAACTGCCCAGCGGCGCCGTGATCAGCTTGTCGCGATGCACCAGGAACAGGTTCTCGCCCGAGCCCTCGCTGACGAACCCGCCCTTGTCGAGCGCGATGCCTTCGACGTAGCCGTTGGCAAGCGCTTCCATCTTGATCAGCTGTGAGTTCATGTAGTTCGCGCCAGCCTTGGCCATCGCGGGCAGCGTGTTGGGCGCCAGGCGCGTCCACGACGAGACGCATACGTCCACGCCGTCGCCATCCCCGCTCAAATACTTTCCCCACGGATAGTTCACGATATACATCTCGACCGGACAATTCAGCGGGTTCACGCCCGGCGTCGCCATATCCGCGAAACACCACCGGGCGGATGTAGCACGGCCACGCGCCGTTATGCCCCACGGTGTCGAGCATGCCCTTGACGATCTCCTCCAGCGAGAAGGGAAGGTCCATGCGGTAGACCTTGGCAGAATCGAGCAGCCGCTGCATGTGCTCGGTGGCGCGGAAGATCGCGGGCCCGGTGGGCAGTTCGTAGCAGCGGATGCCTTCAAAGACCGAAGACCCGTAGTGAACGACGTGCGACATCACATGAATGGTCGCGTCGTCCCAGTTGATGAGCTTGCCATTGTGCCAGATCTTGTCAGTCTTCTGAATTGCCATGCGGACTCCTTGATGGGCGCTGCGTTCCCAATAATTATATCCGAGCGGAAAGGCCTGTCGGCTTCCGGCTCTCGGCTTCCGGCTCCCGACTTCCGGTTTGCAGCTTCCTCCTTCAGCTAGCATTGCCCCATGCCGTTGTCATCCTGAGCGAGGATTGGTCTTTGCGCGCTTAGCGCAAAGACCAACCGCAGTCGAAGGATCCCTGCAATCTTCAACCGCGCCCGGCGGCGTCAAGGGGTTCTCACCATTTTCTTTCGCCCCTACGGGGCTCGTTCATTCATCGTTGCTATGACCCACCGCTTGCGCCCTTCGGCTTCGCTCAGGGCAGGCTAAGGGCTGCATTTTTGCGCTCCTTCGGAGGTTGGGCTTTTGCGCTTGTCGGAGCTTCTTTCACGCCTAGTGGCGGCCTGCGGGTTGTGGCCTCGGCTTGGACAGGCCTCGGTGGCACTGCGCTGCGGCCCGCTACTTCAGGGCCGCCCGGACGGGTCAAAGACCCGCCCCCACACGACCCGGGGACCCCTGTGACCATTTCGGATTGTCATCCTGAGCGAAGCACGTCGACGAGCGAAGCTCTTTTATTGTTGTCATCCTGAGCGAGGATTGGTCTTTGCGCGCTTAGCGCAAAGACCAACCGCAGTCGAAGGACCTTGCGTCCCTCAGTCCGTCCCCAGCCGCCTCAAGGAGCTTCCCCGAACCCCGCCATCCGCCCCACCCCACTCCTTAGCCCTCTCCGCACCACGAAAGTGCCTAGCATTCCCTCCCGATCAGATGTACAAAGGACGCGCAGGGAGGGGGTCCCGCGGCCAATGCCGCAGGACCCTTTTTTGTCGGCGCAAACAACTCTTCATTAGCGCGGGCAAGGAAGAAAGGCAGGATACCGGGCGTAAGAACGCAAACGTGATCCTTTCACCGCCGGAACAACTTCTCCAGCGTAAACTGGACCACGACATTAAATCCAAGGACGGCGCCCAAACCCCAATGAACAAACGATCCATCACCACCAAGGATGTCGCTCTCCTTCACCAGTTGTACAAAGACCAGCAACTTCTGCTCAGGCCTGAGTTTCAGCGGCTCAGCGTATGGCCTCGAGCAGCCAAAGCTTATCTAATCGACACGATATTGAACGACCGCCCGATGCCGTTATTTTTTTTTCAACGGACCATCTCCGCCCAGTCAGGACGGCAAATGTTCGATGTGATCGACGGCCAACAGCGACTCCGCGCAATCTTCGAGTTCCTGGACGATCGCTTCAGCCTTAGCGAAAGCAAAGGGGAGAGCAAAGTAAAGGCTTACCACGGGCAAAAATTCTCCCAGCTTCCCACGGAGCTCAGAACTGCCATCTTCAACTACGATCTCATCGTTCAAGAACTACACGGCTATTCCGACGCAGATATACGAGACATGTTCGTAAGAATGAACCGATACGTCGTTAAGCTATCCAAGCAGGAACTTCGGCACTCACTGGAAGAGGGCAAGTTCGCGGAGTTTGTTGAGCGACTCGGGAAATGGAAGTTCTGGAAAGAAAAACGGGTGTTCAGTGAAAACCAACTGAACCGCATGAGGAACGTGGAGTTTTCGGCGGAGTTGGTCGTGTTGCTTATCGAAGGACCACAAGACAAGAAAAGGGTTCTGGACCTCTACTACCACACTTTTAAGGATTCTTTTCCAGAAGGATCTAGGGTAGAAGAGCGACTGCGTGAATATGCCAACTGGCTGAGCGACCTACCGCTCGAGGAATCGCGATACCGAAAATCCGTCGACTTGTACGGCCTAATTGGGGCGCTCGACCGAATCACAAAGGGAGAGGCCGGACTCGCAAAGCTCAAGAAGGACCGAGTGTGGGAAAACCTCCAGTTATTCGAGCAGGCACTCTCAAAGCGCCCTCAGCGCGAGGCGGCTAAGTACCTCATCGCGGCTAGCCAACAAACAGACAACGTGATCCCGAGAACAACAAGGATCGACATTTTAGTATCAGTCATCACCCAATGATTGAAAAGTGGAATCCCACCGCAGCTAAGAGATCGCGCCAATTTCTCTACGCGTACTCCGCCGAGCTCGCAGCCCTTCAAGACACAGCGAGCCTGGCCGAAAGACTCATTAGATCAATCATCAAACCAGCCCACCTCGAGATCCATCAAGTCGCGGCGCGAGCCAAGAGCCTGGACTCAATGCGGCTAAAGCTGCGACGAAAGTGCTACCAAAATCCGGAACACCAAGTAACTGACAAGATCGGCGTACGGGTCATAACCTATTACATGGACGACGTCGATAGAGTCGCGGACCTGCTTAAGATGGAATTCAAAGTCGACAAGCAAAACTCCGAAGACAAACGAACTGTATTGGGCACCTCCGCCTTCGGGTACAGGTCAGTGCACCTGATCGCGCGGCTGAGCGGAAGCCGACTATCGTCACCCGAATACACCAGCCTGCGTGATCATTGGTTTGAGATCCAAGTCCGCAGTCTGCTCGAACACGCCTGGGCTGAGATTGAGCACGAAGTCAAGTACAAACCGCGAGTCGACTATCCGAGCGAGATCACGAGACGATTTGCACGCATCGCTGGCGTCCTGGAGTTTCTCGACTCAGAGTTCCAAGCGCTAAGGCTCGAACGTGACGAATTGATCGACGGATATCGGGACGGCTACAAAAGAAAAAAGGACTACGATTTTCCTTTTGACTCGGCACGACTGCTCGGATTTCTGGAAGCAATACGCCCTGACGGGATGAGTTGGAGAAAAGCCAGCAACGAACGAAAGCCATTTCCACTACATATCGAGGCGAGCTGCGTCGACGCTCTAACAACGCTCAAAATCAACACTCCACAAAAACTAGGGAAAGCTCTGGGGCGTAAGGACGTGAAGGTCGAACTGCGCCGCTTCGCCGAGGTAGCACGTGTCGATCCCTCCGAGATTTCACATCTTGCGATCATCCTTGTTCTTGTTCAGACGCTTTCTCCTACGAGGCTCACCGACCTTTTCCCCATCGAAGCGTGCAATTCCTCCGAACTTAGGCAAATGCGACATAAAGAACCCCCTCCTGACGATGCCGGCATCGTGGCAGCCGCACCAGCCTAGCCCGGCATAGCCTCAACTCCGGATTAGCGGACATGCGCGATCTTCGCAGTCGCCCATCCAACTCAGCCGGGTGCCCCACCCTTGTCGCGCCTTTTTGCGACAGGGTCGGGATTTTGACTTCCCCCCGAAGTTTTCCACAGACTTTATTTCATTCTTGTGACATACGACCTTTACTGAGAAATCTCCACAGTCCAAATTGGGAGTATGCCCGAACGCACTCCCAACCACTCCACCACCCCACGTAGCGACGGACGCATTCGTCCGTCCGCAAACCCCGATCAGAGTACCTCGCTTTCCCGCCAGCAATCGCTCGCAGACCTCCGCGCCAGCATTAAGTCCCTTATTTTCAAGAATTTAGTCGCAAGTCCAATGTTTCCAAGATTATACGCGGACACCGTCCTGCACTACGCCCCTAACTCCCATGAAGCCAAGATCTTAGCTCCGCACTACAAAAAAATTGTTGCCTGTACCGAGAGGACCAAACAGCTTATGTCATCCAAATCCTGTACTCATATCAAAGTCTCCGGAGTCCGCTGCGGCTCCCCCTCCCTCCGCGGAGAGCAGTTCTGCTACTTCCACCAGCGCATGCTTCGCACCGTCCGCTTTCCCGCCTCCCGCATCCGCCTCGCCGCCCTCCTCGAGGACGAAGAGTCCATCCAGGTCGCCCTCATGGAAACCATCAACGCCCTGCTGCGCGGCACCATCGAAGTCAAGCGCGCCGAACTCATCCTCCGCGCCCTCAACACCGCCGTCCGCAACATCCGCCGCGTCAAGTTCGGCATGCACTCCGACGAAATGGTCCGCGAGATCCCCGACTACCCCACCCCGCCCCGCGAACAAGTCGACGAACAATACGCCGCCGAACTAGACCGCCAGGAGAAACGCGCCGCAGCCGCCCGCTCCCCAAAACAAGATCCCCTGGTCGAATACTTCGGTGGCCCCGACAAGATTCCCGCACACCTGAGAAGATCAACCCCACCTGCATCCCCCGCGAACGGATCGCATGGGGATGAATCCCAGACCCGTCCAGGCGGCCCAGAAGTTCCCGGCCGCAGCGCAGCACCACCGAAGCCGATCCAAGCCGAAGCAGCCGCAACCCGCAAGCCGCCAATAAGTGTGAAAGCAGTTCCCGTAGCGAAGACACAAGCCGCAGCGGCCGAAGCTCCGAAGGAGCGAAAGAATGCAGCCCACAGCCTGTCCTGAGCGAAGCCGAAGGAGCGCAAGCCGTGGGTGAGCACCACAGTTAAGAGGAAGAAGCCCCGAAAGGGGCGAAAGAAAATGGTGAGAACTCCCCAACGCAGCCGGGCGCGGTTGAAGATTGCAGAGATCCTTCGCTGCGCACGCCGGCTCGCTTTGCTCGCCGACGTGCTCCGCTCAGGATGACAGATTAAGGCCAGTGGCTATAACTAATAGCTAATATTCGGACTGAGTACCGAGTACGAGTACTGAGTACTGAGTACCGAGTACTGGCTATTGCTTGCCAGGCACCGGCTCCGGCGTCAGGCTGGCCTTCACCGTCGGCACGGGCAGTTCGTCCCCGCGGAAGAACTTGGCTTTGTCCTTCGATCCTTCCTTCGCGTCCGCCGCTTTCATCTCGGGCATGGCTTCGTAGGGCTTGGAGTAGTCGTTGGCGGCGTTCCAGAACAGGAAGCCGATGCCGCCTTTCTCTTTCGCGGTCTCGACTTGCACCTTTATATATTCCGGCGAGTAGGTCTTGGTGCGCCAGTGGAAGGCTTGCAGCCAGGGGCGGATGACCACGCCACTGCCTTTGGTGATGAGTTCGAAGCGGTCCATGGACTCGCCGATGAAGTGCGCGGGCTCGTCGCCGGGGTGGGCGATGTTGTCCATCCCGAAGAAGTGCGAGGGGTAGATCATGGGGCTGAGGACGTCGCAGTAGTGGGCCATGCCGACGATGTCCTGTCCGGTATGGGCGAGGTCGATGGGGCGCTGCCAGGCCATCACGCCGAAGACGTCGAGCGAGAACAGGGCGCCGGTGGGACGGATCTCGGCGTAGGCCTTCTTCAGGAAGGCGGTGATGACATCGGTGCGTTGCGGGCCACGGGGGGCGGGCTTGGCGGCGACGGGGCACGGTCCCTTTTGGACCTGCGGCGCGTCGGTGGCCTCAGCGGCTCCCTTCTTCTTGTGGTGTTTCGGGACAGGGATCGCGCAGGTGGAGTCGGTGCTCACGGCTGCCTGGTTCTCCAGTTGCGCGGGTTCTGGTTGCTGGGCTTGGTAGACGAACTGGGCGTCTTTCTGGTCGCCTTCGGCCGGGAAGCGGACGTAGTCGAACTGGATTTCGTCGGCGCCTAATTGGGCTACGTATTTGGCCAGAGCAATGTTATAGTCCTGCACCTTGGGCTGCGAGGGATCGGTCCAGACGAGCTTGCCGTTTTCGCGCCAGGCTTGCTTGTTCATGCGGGACTGGACGGCGAGTTCGGGATGCGCGACCACCAGGCGCTCGTCGCGGAAGATGGCGATGCGGGCGATGGCGTGCATGTTCTGCTGGTGCAGGAAGCGTACAAGTTTCGCGACATCGTGGATGTAGACCTTGTGCTCGCCGAGCAGCGGATGCTCGAAGGGGATGGTGACGCTGCCGTCGGAGTCCTTGATATCGAAGACGACGGCGTTGCCGCCGACTTCACGCCAATGGCGGATGATGCGGAGTCCGTGATCGCTGCCGGCCATGATGCCGGTGAGGTAGATGGCGCGGACTTCGAAATCCTTGGGAACGGCGACGGTCTTCTCGGTGACGGGCGCGGCGATGATTCCGGGGATGACGATGTTTTCGTTGGCTTTGAGGATGTTGCTGGCGTCGGACTTGTGGTTCACGGCGCGGATGGCGCTGGCCAACTCGGAGGACGTGAGGTAGCTGGTCTTGCTGAGATAGTGGCGGGCGATGGTGGGGATGGCTTCTCCGCGCTTGGCGGTGTAGATTTCAGTGCCGGGAGCGGCGATGGGCATGGGCTCGGGCTTGGCTGTGTCCGGGACTGTCGCTTTGACTTTGTGTAACTGTGAGGCTTGCGCGGGCTTGGACGTTTGGGCCTCCGCGGTGAAGTTGGATGAGTGCGAGCCGATCAACCATGCGGCGACGGCGAAAGCGAGACAGGAAAGTGCAGTGATGAGACGAACCGACGAAAGGCGCAAGCGTTCCTCCGCGAAAAAGCTACCCTGATTCGATAGTAGCCGTGGGTGGGGAGAGTCGCTAGTTACGTGTGGAGTAACACGGTTGGTGGAAGTGCTCAGTACTCGGTATTCAGTACTCAGTTGCGGACGGGGAGCTCGGCTTCGCCTTCGCCACAGGAGTCGGGCACAGAGTTGGGGAGGGCGATCTGCGTACTATGGGTCGCTCGGCTTCGCCATCGCTTGGACGGCCGAGGCGGCCGTCGCCACATGAGTCGATCGGTGACTGGTAAAGGTTCCTTCCTTGATGGTGCAAAGTATTTCTCATTGGGGATTTGGGGTGCGTGAATAAGCGGTGGGGAATTGGGATTAGGAGGCTCTAAGCCTTGGTGGATGTGGGGGTTGGCGATTGTGGCGAGAAGCGATGATCCGTGGCCAGCGGGTTGCTTATTTCCTAGGCAACCGGATGCGGCAGGATTCGGGAAGCGAGTAGGGCGCTTCCAGGATGTAGGCAAGGGACGCGGAGTTCAGCCTACGAAGTCCGGCAAAACATAGAGAAAGGCCGAAGAAAACGGCCTCACGAAAGGGAAAAAGTCCGAGAGCCCCGCGGCCACGACTTACGAGAACGATCCTATGAGAACAAACCTGGCAACCGTGCTAGATCCGAACCGTCGCAGCAACGATGCTGGAGAGTTTGATGGCGCCCTGCGCCGCCGCATTGTAGGGCAGGATGCCGCTGTCGAGAAGGTGGTTGAAATCTATCAGATGTTTCTGGCTGGGCTGAACGCGCCGGGACGTCCGGTGGGGAACCTGCTGTTTCTGGGACCCACGGGATCGGGCAAGACGCGCGTCGTGGAAGCCATGGCCGAGGCTTTGTTTGGGGACGCGCGGGCGTGCATCAAGATTGATTGCGCGGAGTTCCAGCATTCGCACGAGATTGCGAAGCTGATTGGTTCGCCTCCGGGATACTTGGGACATCGGGAGACGCATCCGTTGCTGACACAGGAAGCGTTGAACCAGTGGTTCACGGAGAAGTTGAAGCTCTCGATCCTGCTGTTTGACGAGATCGAGAAGGCGTCGGATTCGCTGTGGCAGTTGCTGCTGGGAATTCTGGACAAGGCGACGTTGACCCTGGGCGACAACCGGCGGGTGGATCTGTCGCAGTGCATCATTATTATGACCTCGAACCTGGGCGCGTCGGAGATGACGGACCTGGTGGACGGCGGGCTGGGCTTTGCTCCGAAGGTTGTGGAAGTCAATGGCTCGTTCGATGACAAGATACAGCGGACCGCGGTGGAAGCGGCGCGGCGCAAGTTCACGCCGGAGTTCATGAACCGGATCGACAAGACGGTGGTGTTCAAGACGCTGCGCGAAGAGCATCTGTCGCAGATTCTGGACATCGAGCTAGGGATGGTGCAGCAGCGCGTGCTGATGGCGGCGGGCACGAGCCAGTTTGTGTTCAACTGCACGGCGGCGGTGAAAGAGTATTTGCTGAAGGAAGGCACGGATCCGCGGTACGGAGCGCGGCATTTGAAGCGCGCGATCGAACGCAACCTGGTGTTTCCGCTGGCGAATCTGGTGGCGACCGGGCAGGTGAAGCTGGGAGATTTTGTCCGCGTGGACATGGCTTCGGAGAACAAGATGATCTTCGTGAAGGAAGCCGAGAACACGATGGCGCCGGTGCTGCTGGAACGCTACGGGGCTGCGGCCGCGAATCAGCCCGCTGCGAGGGCGGCCCGGACGGCGGCGAACAATCGCCGCGGGGACTTCGGGACCAGTCCGTCGGTGGCGGAGAGTAAGTAGAGCTGCGAGCTTTGAGCTGCGAGTTTTTTTGACTTCTCGCTTGACCGCATCTCGCGAGACGTTTTCACTCGATGGCGCCGGAACCCTTCCGGCGCCTTTTTTATTGGATGATGACGTCGAGTACGAAAGCGATCTTGTAGCGGAGCGATAATCCAGTTAGGGGGAGTTACTCGTGCAGGATAACGCCGAGAAGTGAACTGTGGACCTTCAATCCGCCGTTGTAATGGATGAATCCTAGCTTTCTGAATTTGTTCATGAAGAAATTGACGCGAGAGCGGGTGGTGCCCACCATTTCCGCCAGAGTTTCCTGACTTACGTGGGGGATGATGGTCTCGGGCGCGTCTTCTTTTCCGAAGCGAGCCAGAATCAACAGAGCGCGGGCCAGGCGTTTTTCGCTGGAGTTGAATAACTGATCGACTAAGTCAGCCTGGGTGCGGTTGTGGCGGGCGACGATGTAGGCTACGAAAAGGTCGGAAAACTCGTGCTCCTCGTGAAGCGCCTTGAGCATTTGCTTCTTTTCGATGCACAGGATGGAGGAGTCGGCAATTGCGGTGGCGGTTGCCAGACGAATGGGTTGATCGGAGGCCAGGCATCCCTCGCCGAGGAAATCGCCGGGGCCGAGCAACGCGAGAGTCGCTTCCTTGCCTTGCTTGGAGAGTACGCTGAGTTGCACTGCGCCCTTTTGCAGGTAGAAGACGGTGTCTGCGCGCTCTCCCTGGGAGAAGAGGGCCTGCTTCGGTTTGTAGTGACAGACAGCTTTGCCCATGCCAGCGCTGGTCAAAAAGGCTTGGGGATCAAATGTACTTATCTGTTTCCGAGGCTGGCGCTTAACTGGCGACTTGCGAAGCGAGGGCATAAGAAACTCCGGAACGCGATGGGGCGGTTCGTTCTGCCTCGGCCTATTGTGCAATGGTACGATAGCGTACATCCACGGAGTTATTCAATCATTTAGTTGCTCGATGCGAAAAGACTTACTCGCGAATCATTGATCGACCCTCAGTCAGACCTGGATCAGAAGTATTTCGACACTTTAGTGCAGTTTTGAACAGACAGGGTTAGGGTAATGCGCTTCACTGGTGAACAGAGCGTGGGTCGTTCAGGCTGGGGATTCAGTCCGAAAAATAGAAGGGTAGTTCTGCCAGCTCATTTCGCCTATATCGCACCCACAGGCGGGACCGTCCACTTATTGGGGAGGTTCCAATGAGTCGAATGTATCGAGGACCGCAGAAGATGCTGCTGTGTGTCGATGATAGTCAGACGATTTTGGACTACGAGCGACGGTTATTCGAAGAGTCAGGATACATCGTGGTCACAGTGGAGTCGGCGCGCCGGGCGCTGCGACTGGCGACGTCATTCGCCTTTGATGCGGTGCTCATGGATTACCATATGCCGGAAATGACGGGGCACGACCTGGCGTCTGAGATCAGGCGTCTTCGGCCGGACACGCGTGTGGTGATGGTTTCGGGCGGCGAGATTCCTGAAGAGACCAGCCGGCTGGTGGATGCGGTTGTCCCCAAGGACGAAGCTGGCCGACAACTCTTGCCGACGGTCGACCGGCTCTGTGGGTTGTTGCCGACTTAGCGCAGAGAGATGTACGCAGCCCTCCCCCCGTCGTCGAGCGGCCCTGCCTGGTGAACTGGTTGCGCAGGGCCGCTTGTTGCCTGGTGATCTTACTCGGCGACCTTACTTCCCGCGATAGACCGTCTTTCCTGCCACCATGGTCCACAATACTTTTGCGTTGCGCATTTCTTCGGGCGAAATAGTCAAGACATCGCGATCGAGCAGGACTAGATCGGCGCGCTTGCCGGGGGCGATAGATCCGATGGAATCGAGGTTCATGGCACGGGCGGAGTTGCGGGTATAGGCGTAGAACATGGCTTCGCGAGGCATGTCCTGCGAGGGGTCGAGGATGCCTTCGGGGCCCTTGCGGGTTTCTGCCTGATAGATGGCGCGGAAGACGTTGGCGGTGGAAACGGGCCAGTCGCTGGCGCCGGAGATGATGGCGCCGTTGTCGAGGATGGAGCGCGCGGGATACTGCCACTTGTAGACATCGGGATCGAGGTAGGGCTTCACGATCTCGATGGTGTCGTTACTGGCCTCGGCCCAGAAGAGCTGCAGCGCACTGATGACTCCGAGTTCGCGGAAGCGGGGAAAGTCCTCAGGGCGGACGAACTGCTCGTGGGTGAGCGTGTGGGGCAGGCCGGAGTTGCCATTGGCGTGACGAGCGGCAGCGATGCCATCGAGTGCGGCGCGCACGGCACCATCGCCGAGGGCGTGCACGTGGATGATCAGTCCTTGTTTATCGGCGGCGACGCAGAGCTCGGAAAATTTCGCGGGGTCAAAAAGCAGATCGCCGTTGCGCCCCGTGTTCTTGTACGGCTTGCTGAGGTTCGCGGTTTGGGAGGGGAATTCGACCACACCATCGGCGAAGATCTTGATGCCAGTGATGTGAAGGTTGGGAATGTTCTTGTAGAGTTCGCGGGTCTTCTGAACGGCAGCGAGTTCGGCCGCGGGATCTTTGGCGAGGACTTGCGGAAAGGCGGCGACTTCGGAGGTGAGTTCGCCGTGGTCGGCGAGCATTTTGTAGGCTTGCAAGACATAGTCGCCAGCGCGGGGATCGAGCCATGCGGTAATGCCGAGGCTGTAGTTGTATTCGAGAGCGGCGCGGGCCGCGGCGAGCAACTGGGCAGGGGTGGAAGGGGGCAGCAGAGGTTCGATCCTATCGGTGCCAGCGTCGACGAGGAAGCCGTTGGGCTGGCCGTCTTTATTTATGCCGTAGTAGCTGCGCTCGCCGGGAGCGAGCTTCCTGAGGAAGTCGGCGGTGATGCCGGCGCGCTGCAAGAGCGTGCGGTTGGCCCAGGCGGTGTGACCGTCCATGCCGCGGAGAAGAACACTCTGATGCGCGTAGACGCCGGTACTGAAGTCGGCGTTGAGTACATCGAGGTGCGACCAGAAGGCGAGCGGGAGGCCAAGGATTTCGAGGATGTCGCCGCGCATGCCCTTGCCGGACTCTTTCGCGGCTGCGGCGAAGGGCGGAAGCTGGTCGAGGGAGGTCACTTTTTCGCTGGCATCGGCGGCGATGAGGCCGAGGCCGCCGTCGATGGAGTGGCTGTGCGAGTCGATGAAGCCGGGGAAGAGAGTTTTACCTTCGAGATCGATGCGCTCGGCGTTGGCGGAGGCGGACTTGACGACGTCCGGCAGAGTGCCGACGGCGAGGATTTTGTCTCCGCGAATGGCAACTGCTGCAGCATAGGGATTCTGCGGATCGGCGGTGAAGACCTTGGCGTGGAAGAGGATGCGGTCGGCGGAGTTGTCCTGAGCTTGCAGGGAGGATAGAAGAAGAGATGCTGCCGCGAAGAGAAGAAATGTGTAACGTCCCAAGGTTCGTCCCAATTAATCAGCCTTTCTAAAGTCGAGCTTAGCGCAGGATTTGAACGGAAGACTAACTATACACAAATTGGCAGAGGGCCTAGGAATGTTGATTACGCTCGGCCTGACGATGTGATCGAGTGCACGCGTGGGGTAGGGATGCTTCGACTGCGCGGGGAGGATCGCTTCGCTCTCCTCTCCGCTTCGCTCAGCATGACAGTGGCGGTGTTGAGGATGGCGGCGTGGGGTTTATGGTTCGGGAGGAGCGCGCCGCGTTAAGCGGGGGAGCACGATCAGGACCAGGCCGTAGAAGAGGAGCGAGACTACGAGGGACGCAGCGTTGCCAATGCGCAGGTCTTCGAACAGCAGCTTGAGAGTGCCGAAGGCGACGGCGGCGTAGGCTACCCATCCGAGTTCGAGGCGCTTCCAGCGGGAGCCCAGAAATCCAAGAGAGAGTGCCAGGGCGCAGTTCACGATGGTGCGGACCACGGAGAGGCGCGAGGGGCTCAACTCGAAGCGGCTCGTGGCGAGCCATACGATTGCGACGACGACGAGGGCAGCGGCGGTGAAACCCACCAGCGCGGCGGGAAGCGCCCAGAGCAGGCGGCGTTTGGGCAGTGCTGCCTGCGTTCCTCTCGATCCGAAGGTGTAGCAGAGGGCGGCTGAGGCCGCGAGGATCCACACGCCTGCGTCGGGGGCGGCGGGCACGGTGCCGGCTAGAGCCGCTGGCAATCCAGATGGGCAACGATGAGGCGATGGCTGCGGCGGCGAGATAGAACGAGGCGTGCAGTCCGAGGCTCAGTTTACTGGTGCGCGCGTAGAGCGAAGGCCGTGGCTATCGCGGCCACGGATAAGAATGGCACGCGCAGAGTTGCGGAGAGGAGCAGGTAGCTGCCGGTCAGGAGAAGTGCAGCGGCGTAGGTGGCGGAGAGGCGACGATTACGCGCGAAGGCTTCGTCGGTAAATCGAAAGAGAGTTCCCCAATAACAGAATGCTGCCAGGGTCAAGGCCAGGGCGCCGAGAGCGGGAGAGGCAGAGGCCTGGGTGGCGCGCATCACGCCAAAGAACGCGAGCGTGAAGGCGGCGACGCCTTGTCCGATCTCGAAGGCGGTGACTTGACGGCGCATGACGAACGTGCGGATGGCGACGCTTCCGCCGTAGATGGCAAACAGACTCAGGCACAGCAACGTGATCGTGGCGGGAGAGGAGGCGGGATATCCCTCGGGGACGCCGTCGGAAGAGGCCAGGATATATACGAGGAGCCAGACGGAGAAATCGGCGGCGATGGCGGGGATGGCTCGCAGGGTGAGGCGGTGTTCGAGACAGGCGGTGACTTCTGTGACCAGAGCCACGGCCAGCAGTGCGGCGGTGATGGGGACGAGTTCGCGGGTCGCGATAATGAGCGCGAGGGCGGTAATGACCGTGGCCAGGGTGGCGATCCAGGGAATCAGTTGCAGGTTGCGCTGCCATGACAAGGCGAGCGCCAGAACAACGAAAGCGACGAGCACGAAGGCGGTGAAGGCGGGTGGCAGGACCTGGAAACGGACGGTGGATTCCCATAGAAGCGGGGAAAGAATCAGCGCCGACGTGACGCCGTAGGTGATGCTGGCGAAGTGGTTGGCGGCGTGAGTGCGGACGGCCCAGACCATCCAGAGGCTCGCGTAGACGATGGCGAGGATGAGGATGGGGAGTTTAGGGATGGCGCCGGATTCGGCGATGGCGCGGAGCAGGTAGGCTCCAGCAATTCCCAGGACAGCTTTGCCGAGAACGGGGACGGCACCGCCGGGGATTTCTGCGGGGGGGAATCCGCGCCAGGTGGCGGGAGGGCGCGGGCGCTGCAGGGAGTAATCCACTGGCGGAGAGGATTTTTCCGGTTGAGCTTCGAGCGCGGAAACGCGGCGTTCCAGTTCCCGGACTCGTTCATGCAGTCGTTCCAGATCCGATGCGGCGATTTCGACAACTTGCGCCATGCGCTGCTCCGAGTCTGCCCCGGAGGACGGGGCTTAGCTGGTTCCGTGCGGCCGGAGTTGCACCAGAGGCGGGAACAGAGTCCGCGTCTGGCCAGGGCGGCAGGAGTTTTACCAGGACCAAGAGAAAGATGAAGGGAAGTATGAGGAGCGCGATGGCAGTCAGCAGACCTTCGCGGGTGGCAAAGGCCATTTTATAAGTGGTGTAGCCGAGAAAACTTTTAGAAAAAAGCTGGCCGCCGATGACGACGTTCCAGCGCATGGCGAAAATGCCGATGACGGTGAGCGATCCGGCGAGGGCGTAGATGCGTTTGCGGATCGGGTCAGTCAGTTTGAGAACTTGCGTGATCCCCAGCAGCGTGATGGGTGTGACGGTGCCGAGGAGAATCTGGATGATGACCTGCGAGGTCCAGAGACGGGTGTGCACCATGAAGTCGAGGCTGCGGAAGGACTCGTCGGCTTCGTAGATGCGCTGCAGCAGGTCGAGCATTTCGAGGCTGAAATCGATGATGAAAATATAAAAGAGATATTGCGCGATCTTGTCGAGGCAGCGAATGTCGATGGTGCGTCCGCGCAGGCGCGTAGAGGCCATGTAGATCAGCATGACGGCGGCGATGCCGGAGACCATGGCCGAGAAGATGAAGACGATGGGCATGAGCGGCGAGGACCACCAGGGGTTGGCCTTGATGGATCCGAAGATGAAGCCGACGTATCCGTGAAGCAGGAAGGCGGAAGGGATGCCGATGACGGTGATGAAATAGCCGAGCCGTTCGTCGATGCGGAGCGAGCGTTCGCTAAGGTTGGTGGAGCCGAGGGTGAGCAAGCGGTAGATCAGGCGCGGGAAGCCCGTCGAGGTCTGAGATTTCAGGACGATGTCGCGGCGGTAGTCGAGCCAGATTTCCAAGAGCAACACGGCCATGAGGTACCAGAGGTAGACGAAGCCGAACATGGCCATGGCAGAGGAGCGGTGCGGGGTCAGATACATTTCGAGGGAGCGCTCGGGGTGTCCGAGATGCAGTTGCAAGGGGAGCGGAGCGACGAGGAGGAACGCCAACGCGGTGAGCAGGGCGAGGCGGTAGGTAGGCTTTACGGCTTCGACGCGGAAGACGCGTTCGAGGGAAGCGAGGATGAAGGCTCCGGCGACGAGTCCCGTGATGAAGGGATAAAGAACGATGAGGATGCTCCATTGGAGCTCGACTTCGTTCGGATACATGAAACCTTCGACGGGGATGTGCACGAGCCTCCTTCTTAAATTCACGCTCGGGGGCTAAAGCCCCGACCTATCGGTCGACTGACGCGGCCCTAAAGGGCCGCTCTTCCACCAAACCGCTCTTCCACTAAGGGCCACTCTTTCACTAAGCGTCGCCCTTCCACTAAGGCGCTCTTCCACTAACCCTCCTAGGCCGCTCTTCCACTAAGGCCGCTCTTCCACTAAGCGCCGCTCTTCCACGGAGTGCGCCTCTTCCATCAAGTGCTGCTCTTCGACTACGTTAGCGAACTGAGCCGTCCATGCCGTTGTAGAAAACTTTTGCTCCTGTGGCCATGTGGGGCTTTAGCACTTGTACCGTGTGTGTTCTTAAGAACTCGTGAATCGGGTCTTTAGGATTCTTCAGGTCGGCGAGTTGGCGGGCGCCGGTGGGGCAGACCTCGCAGCAGGCCGTGGTTAATCCCTTGGTGATGCGGTGATAGCAGAGAGAACATTTTTCTGCCGTGTTGGTTTTGGGGTTGATGAAGCGGCAACCGTAGGGGCAGGCCTGCACGCAATAGCGGCAGCCGAGGCAATAGCTCTTGTCGACGAGCACGACGCCATCGGGAGTGACGAAGGTTGCGCCGACGGGACAGACCTGGGTGCAGGGCGACTCGACACAGTGGTTGCACAACTTGGGGACGAAGAAATTCTTGCCGGCCACATCGTGATTGGGCGGGAAACCCTGCTTGCCGCCGTCGGGGGATTCGACCTCGGGCTTTTCAATCTTCCAGTCGGCGACGTGGTAACGCTCGATCCAGGTGCGGTAATAGCCTTCGGGGACGTCGTTCTCTTCGGCGCAGGCGCGAACGCAACTGCCGCAGCCGATGCACTTGGGAATGTCAATGAGCATGCCCCACCAGTGATCGGTCATCTTGTAATTGGGGGAGGCTTCGGGGGTGCCGGCTTGGACGTATTGCCAGGCGACCGCGGCGGCGGGCAAGAGCATAAGCAGGCGACGGCGGGTGATGTCCATTATTTCTTCTCTCCCGTCGCGGATTTCGTTGCGTCTTCAATCCTGGGGTGATGGGGTTGGTGGCAGATGTCGCAGGCGATGCCTCCGGAGTGATCGGCGGTGACGACCTGGGGGAAGCTTTTCGGTTTCGCACTGTTGGCTTCGTGACAGCGGGCGCAGATGACGGCGGTGTCGAGTTTGGGAGGCTTCACGGAGGCGGGATCGTCGGCGTGTTTGGCCTGGGCTCCGTGGCAGGCTTCGCAGGGGACGACGACGTGCTTGCCGAGCTTTTTCTGGTCGACCACGTCGGTGTGGCAGGCCTCGCAGACATCGTGTCCGGCGTGTGCGATGGGGTGGGCGGCGATTTCGGCGATGGCCGATCCGCGATAGTGTCCGTACTGGCCGAAACTCTTGGGGACGACAAGGGCGCGCACGCCGACGAACGCGACCAAGGCGATAGCCATGACGACCGCAAGCCGGACGAGATGTTCGATGTCCTTGAACAAGCTGGTCTTTCTGCGCCGGAGTCCGGGCGCGCACTGCGCGTGAAATTGCGCAATGCTCTTGGATAACTGGGATTGGGCGGGGCAACGATGATTGGGGTCACAGGGGCTTGTGATGGAGGTCACCCGGGCAAAAGCGGGAGGGGATGGACGATCCCGTGGTGGCGGGTGCAAGCCTATGCATCGAATGGACTAAAATCACACCACCATGAGGACCGAGACGCTCGCGGCGGGCCTGTTGCTTACGGCGGTAATGGGCGTTGGGGTTTCCGCGCAGACAAAGAGTACGAATCCCGAGAAGGGCAGTGAGGCGTGCGCAGGTTGTCACGCGGAAATCTACAAGTCGTATCAGAAGACCGTGATGGCGAAGGCGAGCGGCATGGCTGAGGACGGGCTGATCACGGGAGAGTTTACCCATAAGACGTCGGGCGTGTTCTACCGGGTATATGAACAGGACGGGCGTGCGTGGATGAGCTACGAGCGCCGCAGGGAGAGCGGATTTCGGGGGCGGCGCGAGTTGCTGTATTACATCGGGTCGGGAGTGAAGGGGCGAACGTATCTGTTTTCGGTGGACGGATTTTTGTTTGAAACTCCCATCAATTGGTACTCGCAGGAAGGGCAATGGAATATGGCGCCCGCGTTCACGGAGTCGCGGGAGAGTCCGCTGAGTCTTCCGGCGGTGGTGGATTGCGTGAATTGTCACAGCAGCGGAGTGCAGGAGCCGGTAGCGGGAACGGAGAGCAAGTACAACGGGCGACCGTTTCTGAATGGCGGGATTACATGCCAGCGTTGTCATGGAGGGGGGGATGGGCATGTGAATCCGGCGAAGTTGTCAGCGGACCGGCGCGACTCGATTTGCATGCAGTGTCACTTCGAGGGAACGGTGGCGGAGAGGCAGCCGGGGAAGCAGGTGTACCAGTTTCAGCCGGGGGAGCGGCTGTCGGATTACCTGCACTATTTTTTGCTCTCGGGAAATGATCCGCAGAAGCCGGAGGCACTGAGCCAGTTCGAAGCGCTGTCGTTGAGCAAGTGCAAGCGCAAGTCCGGGGACAAGATGTGGTGCGGAAGCTGCCATGATCCGCATGCGGAGCCGGCGCCGGCGGAGAAGGCGGCATACTACCGCGGCAAGTGCGTGGCATGCCATGGCGAGGGGTTTGCCGCGAAGCATCATCCGGAAAAGCAGGGATGCACGGGATGTCACATGCCGGAATTGCCGAGCAAGGATGTGGCGCATACGGAGGGAACGGATCACCGGATTCGGCGGTATCCCAACGCGGAACCGCTGCCGCGTCTGGAAGTGCGAGGGACGCCTGGAGCGCCGCTGGTGGCGTTTCCGGAGAGGGATGCGGCGCTGGCAACGACGCGGGATTTTGGGCTGGCATGGGAGGCGCTGGCGCTGCGCGGTGTGGACGGGGCTCCGCAGAAAGCGGAGCAATATCTGCAGAAGGCGTTGAAGGAACGGCCGGAGGATCCGGCGCTGCTGGCGGCTTGGGGTTTCCTGGAGCAAGGGCGCGGTCACGATCAAGAGGCACGGCAGTCTTATGAAAGAGCGTTGAAGATCGATCCGTTGTCGAATGATGCGGCCACGAACTTGGGGATACTGGAGGCGAAGGCGGGGAATCTGCGGCGTGCGGTGGAGTTGTGGCAGGGAGCGTTTGCGAGGGTGCCGGAGCGGAGTGCGGTTGGGGTCAATCTGGGGATGGCGTTCTGTGTGGCGGGGCAGAAGGAAGAGGCGCGGAAGTATGTGGAGCGGGTACTGGCGTTTAATCCGGATTACTTGAAGGCGAAGTCGCTGCTGGTGCATTTGAAAGAGGATCCGGTGGAGTGCAAGCCGTGAGGGATTCCGTCTTCGTGGAGGGTGTGGGGTGGGGGTAGGGATGTTCGACTGCGCCCGCTCATCATGACAAGGCTTAGAGAGTGCGGGTGGGGTAGGGATGCTTCGACTGCGCGGGGAGGATCGCTTCGCTCTCCTCCCCGCTTCGCTCAGCATGACAGGATTATTTGGGACGTTTGTCTTTTTCTGATGTCGTGCTGAGCGGAGAACGGGCGGCGCGAAGGCGACGGTCGTTCGGAGTCGAAGCATCCCTACCCTCGTACGGCTTTCTCTTTGTCTGACGCCATCCACGGATACCATTCTGACGCCAGGTCTAGCCAATGTGGATTGCGGCGCACGATCAGGGCGATCTTCTTGGCGCGGGTCCATCCTTTGAGTTGCGTCTCGCGGGCGAGGGCTTTGTGCACGTCGTCGTACGACTCCCAATAGAGCAGGCGGCTTACGTCGTAGCGGGCGGTGAATCCTTCGAAGTGATGGAATTTGTGCTGGAAGACGCGATTGTGGAGGTTGCCGCTGACGCCGATGTAGAGGGTGCCGGAGAGGCTTCCCATGATGTAGGTGCAGTAGTAGCGGCGGTCCTGGGACATGGGGGTATCGTGTGACGAGTTGGGTTGGGTTCGCTGTGATCGATGTCACGGAAGGGGTGAGTGCTTCCCGGAATGGGACTCGTTGCGAGAGTAGGGATGCTTCGACTCCGTAGTGAGGATCGTTTCACGATTCTCACTGCTCCGCTCAGCATGACAAGGTTTGGAGAGTGTGGGATTGGGTAGGGATGCTTCGACTGCGCGGGGAGGATCGCTTCGCTCTCCTCCCCGCTTCGCTCAGCATGACATGAATTCGTTATGTGGATTGATTGCGCTTTGACTTTGCTACCAGGTAGGCGACAACCAGTGTTGCGAGGCAGGCTAGGCCGCTCCAGAGATTCACGATTGGGTAGAGCCAGGTTTGGATCAGGGCGATGGTGACGGCGATCAGACCTAGGATCGATCCCCAGATTCCCAGGGGGGAGCGGAGGGGGAGTGCGGCTAATTCTTCCGGCTTGCGGCGGCTGCGGAAGCTGATGTGGGCGGCCAGGGAGACTAGCCAGGAGAGGATCATTCCGGTGAAGGCGGCGCCGATCAGATAGCGGAAGGCATTTTCGGGAGCGAAGAGAGCCAGGGCGAGGGCGAAGAGAATTCCGAATGAGGAGATCAGGACTGCGAATTGGGGTGAGCCTTCGGGGTTGAGGCGTCCTAGGCGGGTGGGGGCCCATCCGGTGCGAGCTAAGGAGAAGAGCATGCGCGAGGCGACGTAGAGGGTGGCGTTGGCTCCGGAGAGCGCGGCGGTGAGGACGACGAAGTTCATCACACCGGAGGCGTGGGGAATTTTCACGGTGCGGAAGGTGGTGACGAAGGGGCTTTCGGTGACTCCGGCGTGGTTCCAGGGCATGACGCCGAGAAGGATGACGATGGCTCCGACATAAACAAAGGTGAGCGTGAGAAACGTAAGCCAGACAGCGCGGGGAGTTTCTTTGGTGGAGCGTGATTCGCCGGAGGTGACGGCGACCATTTCAACTCCGCCGAAGCTGTAGACGGCGAAGGTCAGGGCGATGAATGGGGACCAGAGGCCTTTGGGAAAGAATCCGCCTTGCGCGTTGTATTGCGGAGTGACGCGGCCGCTGGTGAGCAATGCGGCGCCGATCACGATGAAGATGATGATGGTGGCGAGCTTTGATCATGGAGAGCCAGAACTCGACACGTCCGTAGGAGCCGACGCTGCGCAGGTTGATGGCGAGCAGCAGGGCGGCGAAGACCACAATCCAAATGTAGGGGCGCACGCCAGGGAACCACGTCGCCATGTAGGTGGCGGCGGCGATCATTTCGGCGCCGATGGCGAGGGCAAGGCCGAGCCAGTATCCGGCGCGGGCGATGTATCCGGCGAAGGGGTTGAGGTAGAGGTCGCCGTAGACGCCAAAGCTTCCGGCAGCGGGATGGGCGCAGGCGAGTTCGCCGAGGGCCATGGCGACGGTCCAGTTAATGAAGGCGGCGGCGATGAAGCTGAGGATGGCGGCGGGTCCGGCGACTTCCATGGCGGCGCCGGAGCCGAGGAGGAGGCCGGTGCCGATGGAGCCTCCGACGGCGACCATGGCCATTTGTCCGGCGGAGAGTTGGTGGCGGAGTCCTTCTTCGTGGATGGGTGCGGGCGCCGACGGCATGCTGCACGTTAACAGAGTTTTGGGGGAACGCCCAAATTCGGACACAAGCCTTAACCACTAAGGACATCCTTCGACGTCGCTCAGGACAGGCTTCGGTTCGCGAAGGAATTCTTTTGGTGGCGCGGCGGGTTGATCTGAGTCCACCAGGAATTCGATTCCGTAGAGGTAGAGAGCGCGGTGGCGAACTGTCCCGGCAATGCGAATCCGTTCGGTGCACCGGTGGGGAAGGAATTCAACCTCGACCTGAGTGCCCACGGGCAGATTCGCAATCGCAAACAAACACATTCCAACGTCGCTGAGATTGATGCCGAGGGCATCGAGGTGACGAGGTCCACTGAAAACGCGAACGGAGGTGTTCAGCAATTGGCGTTGGCGACGGCGCCGGTCCGGTCTGGAGTTGAATTTGAGGGGCATCGGCTACACGGGTGAGAACAAGGTAGCGCGATGATCGGCGGGGGCGAAGGTTACGGAGGTGTAGTGATGGCGAAGGGCTGGGAACGACAAAGATTCTCAGAGAGGTGAACCACGAAGAGGGCAGTGACCTTCGTAATCGGGCATGCTCGTTACCGCATTGCTGCTGTGGGAGGGCGCTCCTAGAATCGGAGCAGGGTTTACTCCGCTTACTTTCGCATGCCTGAGATCACAAAACGACTGGACCGAGCCGAGATAGGGAAGCGCGTGGAGCGCGCGGAGAAGCTTTTGCAAAAAGGCAAGACCGCGGATGCCCTGGAAGAGTATTTGCTGGTTCTGAAGGACGATACGGAGAACGATGTCGTCCGGCAACTGGCGGCCGATCTGTGCCTTTCGTTGAATCGCAATGCGGATGCGGTCAAGTTGCTGGGGGATTTGTTTGAGCGGCAGGTGGGGGCGGGAGACGCGACCCGGGCGAGCCTGACGTACAAAAAGCTGGCGCGGCACGGGAGTCCGACGTGGCAGCAGAAATTCCGCTTTGGCCAGTTGCTGGAAGGGTCCAACAAGAAGCTGGCGGTGGGGACGTACGAAGCGGCTCTGTTGGATCTGGGAAAACTGGGAAAGAAGAAGGAAACGGCGGAGCTGTTGGATCGCGTGGTGGCGCTGGAACCGACGCAGGCGAACTTGCAACGGGTAGCGGAACTGGCATCGGAACTGGGAAATCGCAAGACGGCGGCGTCCTCGTTTCAGAAGATCGCGCAGTTGGTGGCGGCCGAAGGAGGCGATCCGGCGTCCTGGTATGAGAAGGCCTACCAGGAAGACGCTTCCGATCAGAGCATCGTGCTGGCGTATGGAAAGAGCCTGCTGGCGCAGGGACAGGTGGGCGCGGCCATCTTCATTCTCGAACCGCAAATGAATTCCGGGGAGGTGACGGCGGCCTTGCGCGAGACCTATGCCGACGCGCTGGTGGCCGCGGGCCGCCATGCGGAGGCGGAGCCGCTGGTGTGGGCGCTGTTCGAGCAGAATCCGGGGCGGGTGCAGCAGGTGATCGCGCTGATCGGGAATCTGCTGGACAGCGAGCATGAAGAAGCGGCGGTCGCCCTGGCGCGCAAGCTGGAACAATTCCAGCGGCGGCGCGGAGAGCGGCGGCAGTTTATCGCCATCATGGAAGACATCACGGCGGGTCGGCGAGCTTCGTCGCAGATGCTGGAGTTCCTGAGCGAACTGTATAACGCTTCGAATCGCGAAAATGATTACTGCCAGACTTTGCTGAAATTGTTTGATTTGTATTGCAGCACGGGGGAGTTTGCCAAAGCCGCCGAGTGCCTGGATCGGGCTGCGGAGGTGGATCCGTATGAATCGGGCCACTTGAAGCGGCTGGAGATGCTGAAGGGCAAGGTGGACGATGCGCGCTTCCGGGTGATCGCTGCGCGATTTGCCTCCGCGAGTAAGGCGCCCGAGGAACCAGCCCACGAAGAAGGGCCGACGCTGGGGGCCTCGACGCTGCAGGATCTGATGCTGCAGGCGGAAATCCTGGTGCAGTACGGGATGCGCAATAAGGCGGTGGAGCGGCTGCAGAGAATTCAGGAACTGTTCCCGCGGGAAGAGGAGCGGAACGAGGACTTGCAGCGACTGTATCTGTCGGCGGGAGTGACGCCGCGGTATGCGGGGGTGGCACCTTTGCCTCCGGCGGCGGCGGCCCCGGCTCCGGTTCCGGCGGCTGCAGCGGCTGTTCCCCCGGCGGTACCCGATCCGGCGACCGATGTGCGGGCGTTCACGCGGGTCGCGGAAATTTCGCGCAAGTTGTATCACCAGGGCACGGCTCCAGCGGTGTTGAACACGGCGGTGCGGGAGATTGCGACGCACTGGGAAGCATCGCGCTGCATCGCGGCGATGGGGAAAGCGGGATCGTCGGCGACGGCGGTGGAAGAGTTTTGCGCCGAGGGCCTGAAGAAATCGAGTTCTTCGGCGATTGCCGAGTTGGTGGCGTGTTTGCACAAGGCGGTGGATGGGCATGATCCGCTGGCGATTGAGGATGCGGCGAAGGCGGTCGCGTTGCAGTCGGCGCGGAAGGCGGCAGTGGAGATGGGGGCGGCGTCAGTGCTGGCGATCCCGCTGGGCGACGGGGAAGAGATTGTCGGCATGCTGGTGCTGGTGCACAACCGGCCGCGGGCCTGGGCGCAGGCGGATATGGTCGTGCTGAAGACACTGGCCGAGCAGATGGTGATCGCGCTGAATAACGCGGGGCTGCGGCGGCTGGTGAAGAATCTATCGGTGACGGATGAGAAGTCGGGACTGTTGAAGCGGGCTTCGTATATCGATTTGTTGCTGGCGGAGAGCAAGCGCGCCATTCAGAATGCGTCGTGCCCTATCGGTGCTGCTGCTGCAGTTTGGCAAGAGCGCGGCCATGATCAAGGAATACGGTGAAGCCGAAGTGCAGGCAATGATGGCGAAGGCGGGTCAGTTGATCGCGGCGAACATCCGCACGAATGATCTGGCGTTCCGCTACGATACGACGACCATTGCAATCCTGCTGGGGGAGACGGCGGAGAAAGAAGCGCTGCTGGCGGTGGAGAAGTTGCGCAAGATTGTGTCCGTCGTGCGGCTGCCGGCGAAGGGTGAGAATGAGGAAGGGCCGACTGCGCAGTTTTCCGCGGGGCTGGCGGAGGCCGTGATTCGCACGGAATACGATCCTGCCGATGTGGTCACGGAAGTGATCAATCGAGTTGAGCATGCGCTGGCGCAGGGCATGGCGCAGGGGCCGGGGAAAATCGTCTCCCTGGCGGCGGTGCTGGCTGCGGGGGCCGTGGCGTAGTGCGCTGCGCTTGGAGCGTCGCTCGAACACCGGTTGTGGTGCAGATTAAGAAAAGTCTGTAACAAGCATGCCTTCAGGCATGCCACACGCCCAGCCGCTAAAGCCGCCAAACACTGAAGCCTTTGACGGCATCGCTAAAGAGGTTGCGGAAAAACGCGTCCATCAACGAACGAGCGACCACAGAGGCTAAAGCCCACGCTGATTCCACACGCCCTACGCGGCCCTAGAAGGGCCGCTCTTCCACGTTAGAGCACGCATTTGCCTTTTTTCGCAACCTCTAAAGCGACGCTCTGATACGAATCAACCTGCTCTAACTGCACCACCACTCAAACACTCTTCTAGCAAACCCCTTGTCGGTTCTGGCTGATCTCATCTCATTCGAAATTCAAAATCCCATCGTGTCGTCGGCGGACGGGCCATAGGTCGCAGGCACAGGCTTTTCGTTCAAGCGCAGATACACGCCGAGTTGAGCACGGTGATGCACCAGGTGGTTCATGAACATCTCGCGGTAGGCCAGAAATCGTGATCCCCCGAAAATTGTCTTGCCTTGAAAGCTCAGTTTCCAGGGTTCTCTCCAGGCTTCATCCTTGGTGGCTTGCAGAGCGGCTCGCACCTTCGCCGATTCCTCGTCGAAAGCTTTCACCAGTTGAGCGGGGGACTCGAATGGCAACGGCTTGATGCTGCCTTTGGAGAAATCGTACTCGGGCGTCGTCAGGATGATGAGGCCGAAGCCGGCGAGCTGCGCGACGTGCGGAGCCAGTTTACCGAGCGGCATCGACTTGGAGTGCGGAGCGAAGTCTTTCTTGTCGGCGGGAACGCGTTCGAGGGTGGTGCGCGTCTTCTTATTCTCTTCATCGAGTTCGAGCAGCAGCAGTTCGCTAATGGACATGAGTCTCTCCCTTGAGCCAGTATAAATGCCGGCTGCCGGCCAGGTGCGGTCGATTGCGTTCTTGGTGCGCGCGAGATTCTTCGCTTCGCCCAAAGAACGGCTCCGCTCAGAATGACGCCGGCAATTTTGGCCTTTGCGTTTCTTTATCATCGGCTCCCATGGGCTGAGGTGGTGGAGAATCTCGCGGGGCGCTGCTAAACTAACAAGTTTGGCTCATTGCGTCTGATCGGTTCTAGGTGAACGTTCTGCCGGGAAAATCATGTTGAAACCAGGTGACATCGCTATCGTCAGTGGGGCGCGGACGCCCTTTGGCCGCTACTGCGGAAAATTGAAGGACTTTACCGCGCAGGAGTTGGGCGCGGTCGCGGCCAAGGGCGCGATCGAGCGCGCGGGGATCGATGCCAAGGAGTTCGATCACGTCGTGTTCGGCAACGCGCAGCAGACTTCGGGCGACGCGCTGTATGGGGCGCGGCACGTGGGGCTGCGGGCGGGGATTCCGATTGAGACTCCGGCGCTGACGGTGAACCGGCTGTGCGGGTCGGGGATGCAGTCGATTGTGTCGGCGGCGCAGATGATCCAGACCGACGAGGCAAAGATTGTGCTGGCGGGCGGGATGGAGGCGATGTCGCAGGCGCCGTTTGTGATTCGCGGGCGAGATGGGTTTACGCTGGCCCCGGGCGGGAAGCTGGAAGATTCGCTGATGTTGGCGTTGCTGGATACTTACTGCGGGTCGTATATGGCGAATACGGCGGAGTTGTATGGTTCGGAGCAGGGCATCACGCGGCAGATGCAGGATGAGTTTGCGCTGCGGTCACAGCAGCGGGCGGATGCTGCCTATAAAGAAGGTCGCATCCAGGAAGAGCTGGTGCCGGTGCCGCTGCGGAATCATAAGGGCGAACCGACGGGGGAGTCGCTGACCGAGGATGATCACCGGCGTCCGCAGACTACGATGGAAGGGCTGGCGAAGCTTCGTCCGGCGTTTGGGAAGAATGGAACGGTGACGGCGGGGAACGCCAGCGGGATCGTCGATGGTGCGGCGGCCGTGGTGGTGATGTCTCTGGAGGAAGCACGTAAGCGGCAGATCGAGCCTCTGGGGCGGATTTGCGGGTGGGGGATTGCGGGCGTAGAGCCGAAGTTGATGGGGCGCGGTCCGGTGCCGGCGTCGAAGATTGCGTTGCAGAAGGCGGGGCTGTCGTTGGATTACATCGATCTGATTGAAGTGAATGAGGCATTTGCGGCGCAGTATCTGGCGGTGGAGAAGGAACTCGGGCTCGATCGCGAGAAGGTGAATGTGAATGGCGGGGCGATTGCGCTGGGGCATCCGCTGGGCGCGACCGGGACGCGGCTGGTGATTACGCTGCTGTATGAATTGCGGCGGCGGAAGAAGAAGTATGGGCTGGCGACGGCTTGTATTGGTGGGGGGCAGGGGATTGCGATGGTGGTGGAGAGTTTGAGCTGAATTCTTGGCCACGGATTTCCGCGGATTCTCACGGATCTAGAGCGCTGTTGTCATCCTGAGCGGCGCATTTTGCCGCGAAGGATCTATGCAGTCTGCTGGCGCCGGCAAAGTGCATAGATTCTTCGCTTCGCTCAGAATGACAAGGCTTTTTGTTCGAGGGAATAATGGAAATCAAGAAGGTTGGCGCTCCGGGCTGATGGGTCAGGGATCGCTATGGTGGTGGAGAGGTTGAGCTAGCAGGGGGTTCCTATGAAGAGTGTGCTGCTGGTGGCTTGTGCACTCGGGTTCGGTTTCTGGCCCGGGATAGAAGGTTTTCCGTTGAATCTCTTCACTCTGGTGGCCTTCCCGATTTTGCTGGGATTGATCTACTTCGTGTTTCATCAACATGATTGGCCCCCTCCGCTTGTCCCTTGGTTATTTGCTTGTGTTGCGGTTGGAAGGATCGGAGCGTACTCGTGGATGAATTCAAGACATGGTCGACAGGGGAGTCTCGTTGATGAAGAAGTGTGGGTTTTTGGCGGACTGGCCGCCATTAGTTTTGCGTACAAGCTGTGGAGGTGGATGAGAGATCACAATGAGACGCCGGCATCGGTGAACTCGAAATCGACTTGAGCTTTGTGCAGAGGCTTGCGCGTTCGTGGTGCGGGCAAAGTGCATAGGTTCTTCCCCTTCGATCAACTCAGGGTCAGAATGACAAGGCTTTAAGAGGGATGCAATCATGGAAATCAAGAAGGTTGGAGTTCTTGGTTGTGGGTTGATGGGGTCTGGCATTGCGCAGGTTTGCGCGATGGCTGGATTCGACGTCACGGTGCTGGAGGTTGAGCAGAAGTTTCTCGACAAGGGATTTGCCGGGATTGAGAAATCTTTGGCGAAGTTTGCCGAGCGGCCGGTCGAGAAGGGCGGGATCACGGCTGAGCAGAAAGACGCGGCGCGGGCGCGGCTTCGGGGGACGACTTCCAAGTCCGACCTCAGCGATTGCGACATCATCATTGAGGCCATCATTGAGAACGTGGAAGAGAAGAAGAAGATGTATGCGTCGCTCGATGGCGTGGTGAAGAAGGACGCGATCTTTGCTTCGAATACTTCTTCGATTTCGGTGACGGAGTTGTTGACTTCGGTGAAGCGGCCGGAGCGGTTTATTGGGCTGCACTTTTTTAATCCGGTGCCGCTGATGAAGCTGGTGGAAGTCGTGCGGACGATCGCTACGGCCGACGACGTTTACGAATCGGCTTACGCGTTTGCCAAGAAGCTGGGCAAGGTTCCGGTGCGGACTTCGGACAAGACGGGATTCATCGTGAACCGGCTGCTGGTGCCGTATTTGCTGGATGCGATCCGCGCGTATGAAGAGGGCGTGGGGTCGATTGAGGATATCGATAACGCGATGAAGCTGGGGTGCGGGTATCCGATGGGGCCGTTTACGTTGCTGGATTTTGTGGGGCTCGATACGACTTATTACATTACGCACGTGATGTATGACGAGTTCAAGGAGCGGCGGTTTGCGTCGCCTCCGCTGCTGAAGAGGCTGGTGATGGCGGGGTGGTACGGGCGGAAATCGGGGCGTGGGTTTTATGATTATGCGGACCCGGAGAAGCCGAAGGCGCAGAAACTGTAGCCACGGATTGGCACGGATTGAAAGGCGAATCACCACGGAGACACCGGGGACGGAGCAGATCTGGGAAACAGCTTCATACAGGGCAATGAGCGAAGTGATTTACATGCCGTTGCGGGATGAAGGTACTGATTGTTGGCGACCGGTGCACGCTGAATGTATTTCGAGCGACATCTATGAGGTTGCAGTCGATGTTGAGCCAGGCGACGAGCACTGGGCTTTTCCTCCGCACTCTCGGGTACGCTGTCGGGAGCATGTTTTTACGGATGGGCGAGTGGGTTTAGTGGCATTCGAACTGGCTAAGTAATTCTCCGTGGCTCTGCCTCGGTGGTGAAAGAAATCTTATGAACTTCGAAAATATCATTCTCGAAAAGAAAAACGCGATTGCTTACGTCACCGTCAACCGGCCGAAGGTGCTCAACGCGCTCAACATGGCGACCATGGAGGAGTTGCGGGGGGCCTTTCACGACATCAAGAACGACAAGGCGATTCGCGTCGTCATTTTTACTGGCGCGGGCGAGAAGGCGTTTATTGCCGGGGCCGACATTGGAGAACTATCCAAGCACGATGCGGTTAGCGGGAAGGAATATACGCATCGGGGGCAGTCGGTGCTGAACCTGATTGAGAATCTGGGGAAGCCGGTGATTGCCTGCCTCAATGGATTCGCGCTGGGCGGCGGATGCGAGATTGCGATGGCTTGCACCATGCGGCTGGCCAGCGAGAATGCGAAGCTGGGGCAGCCGGAGGTGAAGCTGGGGATTATCCCGGGATATGGCGGATCGCAGCGGCTGCCGCGGCTGGTGGGCAAGGGGCTGGCGATGCAGATGGTGCTGGCGGGGGAGATGATCACGGCGCAGGAGGCGCATCGCATTGGGCTGGTGAATGAAGTGACGGCGCCGGCGAGATCTGATTCCGCGGGCGGAGGCGATTGCGGCGAAGATTATTGCGAATGCTCCGCTGGCCGTGCAGTACGCGATGGAGGCCGTCAATAAAGGGATGGAGATGACTTTGGCGGAGGGGCTTTATCTGGAGGCGACATTGTTTGGGGTGTGCTGCGCGACTGAGGATAAGACTGAGGGGACGAAGGCGTTTTTGGAGAAGCGGGCGGCACAGTTTAAGGGGAAGTGAAGCGGCGGGTTCTTCTGAGTCCACGCCGGATCCCTCGCTTCGTCTGAGAAGCGGCTCCGCTCGGGATGACGCTGGGATAAGTAAGGAATGCATAGATCCTTCGCGGCAAAGAGCGCCGCTCAGGATGACAAGGGTTGAGTCGCAACAGATTCACCACTAAACAATTTCCACTAAACAAATTCACCACAGAGGACACGGAGATCACAGAGGAAATCAAATTCAAGGTGGAGTCGGTGCCGGAGGCGATGTTTCCTGCCTTGGAGGGGAAGTTGGACGCTGCTGGGCGGCGGTTTGCCATCGTGGTGGCGCGGTTTAATGCGTTTATCACGGAGCGGCTTTTGCTGAGTGCTTGCGACGGGCTGTTGCGGACTGGCGCTGCGAAGAAAGACATTGATATTGCGCGGGTGCCGGGGGCATTTGAGATTCCTTTGGCGGCGCGGGCCTTGGCTTTGACTGGGAAGTATGATGCCATTATTTGCATCGGATGTTTGTTGCGCGGGGATACGGCGCATTATGACGTGATCGTCAATGAGGTCACTCGGGGGATCGGGCAGTCGGCGCAGGAGACGGGAGTTCCGCATGCCTTCGGCGTTTTGACTTGCGAGACTTTGGAGCAGGCGATTGATCGGGCTGGGTTGAAGATGGGGAACAAAGGGTTTGAGGCGGCGCTGGCGGCGGTGGAGATGGCGTCGTTGAAGGACGCTGTCCAGCGTCCGGCTTCCGGTGTTCGGAAGGTGGGCGCCGGGCCTCGGATCTCGGACGGCGGGCAAAGGCGAATGGCTCGTTCTCGCTCCGCGACGGACAAGAACAAAAAGCGGGGCGGGCGATAGGTTTACCACCCTAGGCAACGTGATATAGGCTGGGCTCGCGACTTGATGTAGGGATGCTTCGACTGCGAAAGGGCCGCGCTGGGGCGCGGCCCTTTCTTCGCTCAGCATGACAGGGATTTGTAGCAGCGGATTTTTGGGTTGGTACAGTACACTGGCTACTGACATTTTTTTCTATGGGGACTCGGCGTAAATCTCGGGAACTGGCGCTGCAGATGCTGTTTCAGTCGGACATGGGGAAGCAGGATGCCGAGCAGGTGCGGCGGACATTCTGGGCTGAGCATGGGACGGCGAGCGCGGAAGTGCGCGGGTTTGCCGACGACCTGTTTCGCGTGGCGACGGATCGCAATGCGGAAATCGACGGGTTGATTGAGAAGCACGCCGAGCACTGGCGGATGGAGCGGATGGCTGCGGTGGATCGCAATCTGCTGCGGGCGGCGGTGGCCGAGTTGCTGGCTTATCCGGAGACTCCACGGGCTGTGGTGATCAACGAGGCGCTGGAGATTGCGCGGAAGTTCTCGAGTCCGGAGTCGGTGCACTTTGTGAATGGGGTGCTCGATAGCGTGGGGAAAGAACTCGAGCCTAAGAGCAGCGTTCAGTAGGGCGTTCGTTTTCCCTTGGTAGGTCCCTTCTCGCGCGAGATCCCTTCGGCTTCGCTCAGGGCAAGCTCTTCGCTACGCCTGAAAAGCGGCTCCGCTCAGGATGGCTCCCCCAATTTGTGAATCTCCAACTGCTCGGACGCCCCAATTTTACGTGAGTTTCCCTACCGTACCTCTCTCCCACACCGTAAGTCTCTCCCACAACTGGTCTGATGACCGAGGGACGAAGCACTGTCCTTAGGGTCGGGCCAGCACCAGGTTCAGGGTGCATGGGCTGTAGGTGCAGAAGGGGTTCAGGTAGTCGGGCAGGTTAGGGAAGGGAAGTTGAACCAGGTCGGCGCCGCCGAGGGAAGTGGTGATTTCGTGAAGCATGCCATCGCTGCCCGCGACCACGATGGTGCCGTTGTCGACCGACATGTCGGCGCCGAGTGGCGTTGCGCTTCCGACCAGTTCGATGCCGTTTACGGCGCCGGTTCCAAAATCATAGACCAGGATGCTGGCGTTGCTGCCGGAGGCAATGTAGAGTTGCGAGCCGTCGGCGGATGGGAAGAAATTGAGTGGAGGCTGGAGCGTGCCTTGATTCAATTCGACGCGCTGCGCGGCATGCAGTGGGTCGTTGCTGATGAAGGTCAACGTCTGGGGGCACAGAGTTCCGGGCACCGGGGCGGAAATCGTAGAAGTAATGATGTCGAAACCAGTAGCGTCGAGCACCAAGACATGAACGCCGTCGGGAATCGCATAGCCATAGGAATCCCTGCCGTCGAGGTGCGCTTGAGGCAAGACCCGCATGAGGATGGGATCGGCGGGCAAGGGCAGGCTCGCCGCGACCTGATTGTTGCAGGTGGCAAAAGCGGTAAGGTTGGCAGAGCCGCTGCTGGAGGCCGCCTCCGCGACATACCCGAAGCCGCCATTGGCAGAGAAGCCAACGCCTTTACCGGGTCCCTGGAGAGCAATCGGTCCCTGCAGCGCTTGCAAGGAGGAGTAGACATAAAGTGAACTGCCGGTTGTGCCGCCGAGGATGAAGGTCTTCAATCCATCGGGAGAGAATGCCGCACCCACGGCCGAGGAAATATTCAAAGCGGTGGCCGAGGGAGAATTGCTGTTGGTCACGTTGACGACGTAGACCTGATTAGGGGTGTGAATGGTGTCGGAGAATACGGCGATGCTTCCGCTGTTGGAGGCAGCCAACACGTTTCCGGTCACAGTGCCGAGAGAGGTGAAAGGGTTGTTGGCGGTGCCGAAATTTGTCGGGTTGATGATCTGCGCTCCGAAATCGCTTCCCATGAAGGCCTTGTCGCCGGTGAGATCGAAGAGCATGGAGTTTGGTGAAACCGGCAAGGGGGTCTCGGATCCAGTCACCGCCCTGGATGTCGACAGGCTATAGATGGAAGAGCTGCAGGTGACGGGGGCCAGGTGGGCACATCCCGTACTTGTGGCCAACACGCCAGCCGAGCCCGTGGAACCGGTAACGACGCCTGAGATCGCGGCGTCAGCATAGACGGGGACGGGGATAAGTTCCTGGCAACTCACGAGTTGAGGGTACTGGGCTTGAAAGTACTGCGTGCAGGCGTTCACGGCGGCGGTCGAAGAAAGCGATGCCGGAACCAGCGGGAAGCCTGAGTTACAGGACGGCGGGGAGCAGGAGGCGCTCACAGTTCCGGAGCCGGGCAACGGAGTGGAGAGCGCGCAAGATTCAAGGCATGAGGCGCCGGCGCCGACGACGGCGGGCTGCGACGCTGTCCAGGTGAGGGGGATTTTGCTGAGGACGACCCCGCCATTGGTATTGGGTAAGGAGCTATTGCCCATGATGTCGGTCAATGTGGCGAACGCCGTCGGAGCGCCGGCCCCCTTGGCGGCGACGAAGCTGGTCTGACCCGAGCCGACGTGGCCCAGTTCAAGGGAGATACGCTGGATGGGGCAAGTTTCAAAGAAATCGAGGGCCGGGGAAGTACTCCCCTGGGAATTCTGGAGCTGGGGCTGCAGGAACGATGAACTCGTGATGCCGCCCGCCGAGGCATAGATCTGGGTCATTCCAGGGTTTACGGCGTTGGCCGTGGCCTGGTTGGTGGGAAACTTGTAGAACGAATTCATCAGAGGAATAACGCTGACGACGGTCAGGTTGTTCGCGGACCAGGTAAAGGGGCCGACCGAGGAAGTGATGTCGGCACCGTGGCTGAAGGCGCGAGCTTCGACTGTCATGGACTGACTCTGGGAGAGGCAAGGCTCCTGAATCGGGACGCCATTGAGCAGAATTCCGGTGACAGTAATATTGTCGATCGGCGGATGGACGAATACCCAGGTAGGAACGCTGCTGGCGCCCAGAGCGGAGGCTGTCACCTGCACGGGTCCGTTGTTGCCGGGTGTGCAGACAGTGTAATTAACGTCCCAATGACCAGCGCAAGCCACGCCGTTCGGGGCGATCGTTAAAATGGATGTGTCGCTGGAAGTGAAGGTGAAAGCAGTAGCGATGTTGGTACCGGAAGTAGTTTGCGCCGATGCAGTGAAGTTGAGGACGCCGCCCAGTACGAGGGAGGTATTGTTGCCAGGGCTGAGATTGACTCTGCCGGGAAAGATCGGGGGACCGGGCTTGGTGCCGCCGCCACAACCGCTGAAGCTCCATAGAGAAAGGATGGCAACCGCCAGCCGCAAAGCGTTCGAACGCAACCTACCCATGCACCCCTCTTTATGCCTTGTCCCGGCCATGCGCGGCGAGATTACGCAAGGCGAACCATCGAATGAATTGGAAAACTTGTAGTGTAGAGGCTGGAAGCGGAATCGGCAAGCAGCGCGCGAGTCAACTGGGCCCAACGTGATTGGAAGAGATCCTTCGCTCCGCCTGAAAAGCGGCTACGCTCACGATAACGCCGCATTCACAGTGTGGATCCCTGACTTTTGAGCTGCTGGCGATGGCCTCCAGTTCGTTCGACAGTGGGATGCAAAAACACGGGTTGACGATGTTTGCAGCGACTTGCTATAGTAGTTTGGTTCCGCGAGTACATCCAGGCTTGCTGTGTGCTGTGAGTTTTGCTGCGGTGTGAGCAGAGCTTGCAGTTGAGCTATAGAGAAACGCGTTTCCGGATGGAGTGCAGGTTCGGAAACTTTCCTCGCTGAAACGTTCCTGCGGTGCCTTCCGCCCTATTGTGGAAGGATATGCAGGGCAAGGCTGACGAAACGGAGTGCCCCCGGAGTTTGGCCGGGCGCCACCGTCGGCAGCGAAAGTCTAAGGGAATCCAGAATCTCTCCGGCATTTTGCGGTGAGAAGTAATGGTTGGCGAAAAGCCGGCCATGCCCACGGATGCGCGTCAAACAGGATTGCAGGATTTGAGCTGTGCCGCCTGCGCGACTGAAGGCAGGATGTTGTGCGATTGGCGTTGCGCGGCTAAGGAGTCTGCAAGAGTGCCTACGTTTAACCAGTTGGTAGCTCAGGGCCGGAAGCGGCCCCGTTACAAGACGGCGAGCCCTGCGTTGCAGGGATGTCCGCAAAAGCGCGGGGTTTGCACGCGCGTGTACACGCAGACGCCCAAGAAGCCGAACTCGGCGTTGCGCAAAGTTGCGCGTGTTCGTCTGACGAACGGGATTGAAGTGACGACGTACATTCCTGGCGTCGGCCACAACCTGCAGGAGCACTCGATTGTGCTGATCCGCGGGGGCCGCGTGAAGGATCTGCCGGGTGTGCGGTATCACGTGATTCGCGGAACGCTGGATGCGGTGGGCGTTGCCGGCCGCATGCAGGGACGCTCGAAGTACGGAGCGAAGCGGCCGAAGAAGGGTTAGAGGCGGTCGTTGGTCGCTAGTCGTCGGCCGTTAGCCACGAGCCGGCTAAGCAGGTTTAAGGGTGAGCGCGAGATGCGAACCCGGCAAAGCTCAAGCTAGAAGCTATGAGCTAGGAGCTAGAAGCTGAATGCCTAGAAAAGGACATATCGCAAAGCGGACCGTCCCGGCCGATGCCGTTTATCAATCGGATCTGGTGACGAAGTTTATTAACTCGATGATGTGGCAGGGCAAGCGCTCGACCGCCGAGGGCATCTTCTATGAGGCGCTGGCGAAGGTGCAGGAGAAGGGCGGCGACGAAGCGCTGAAGCTCTTCAAGAAGGCCGTCGAGAACGCCAAGCCGCTGCTCGAGGTTAAGACCCGCCGCGTCGGTGGCGCCAACTATCAGGTGCCGGTGGAAGTGAATGCCGACCGCCGGACGTCGCTGGGGATTCGCTGGCTGATTACCTATGCCCGGGCCCGCGGCGAAAAGGGAATGGTCGAGAAGTTGACCAATGAATTGCTGGACGCCGCCGCCGGTAAGGGCGCAGCGATCAAGAAGAAGGAAGATGTGCACCGGATGGCGGAAGCGAATAAGGCGTTCGCGCATTACCGGTGGTAGGAACCGGCCATTAGCTCTTAGCCTTTAGCCCTTAGCTGAACCAGGGCAGCGTCGCTAAAAGCTAAGAGCCAAGAGCTAAAAGCTAATTTTTGGAGCCCAGAAAGAGTTAGAACGACGTGCCCAGAACAGTCCCATTAGAGCGTTGCAGAAACATCGGCATCATGGCCCACATCGATGCCGGTAAGACCACTACGACGGAGCGCATCCTGTTTTATACGGGACGGACGCACCGCATCGGAGAGGTGCACGAAGGCACTGCCACCATGGACTGGATGGAGCAGGAGCAGGAGCGCGGCATCACGATTACGTCCGCGGCGACGACCTGCACCTGGCGCGACATTCGCATCAATATTATTGATACGCCCGGCCACGTCGATTTTACGGCGGAAGTCGAGCGGTCGCTGCGCGTGCTCGATGGCGCGGTCGCGGTGTTTGACGCGGTGCACGGCGTGCAGCCGCAGTCGGAAAAAGTCTGGCGCCAGGCTGATAAATACGGGGTCCCGCGAATTTGCTTTATTAACAAGATTGACAAGATGGGTGCCGATTTCGAGCATGCCGTCGATACCATCCGCAAGCGCCTCAGTGCCAAGCCCGTCGCGATTCAGTTCCCCATCGGCCAGGAAGACAAGTTCAGGGGTGTCATCGACCTGATCAATATGAAGTCGATCGTCTGGCAGGACGATACGATGGGTGCGGAGTACATTACCGAAGAAATTCCCGCCGAACTGAAAAAGAAAGCCGAAGCGTTTCACGCGCAGCTCGTCGAGAGCATTGCCGAGAACGACGACGAAATCCTCCACAAATTTCTGGAAGGCGAAGAGATTACGGCGGACGAGCTGCGGTCCTCGCTGCGCAAGTCGACCATCGCCTTGAAAGTATTTCCGGTGGTGGTGGGAACGGCGTTCAAGAACAAGGGCGTGCAGCCGCTGCTGGATGCGGTTGTGGACTACCTGCCTTCGCCGCTGGATGTGCCGGAAACGCACGGCTTGAATCCTGATAATGGGGAGAAGATTTTCCGCCATGCCAACGACAAAGAGCCGTTTGCGGCGCTGGCGTTCAAGATCATGGCGGATCCGTTCGTTGGGCAGTTGACGTTTATCCGCGTGTACTCGGGCCAGTTGAAGACGGGCGATTCGGTGCGGAACGTGCGCACGACAAAGACAGAGCGCATCGGGCGTTTGCTGAAGATGCACGCCAACAAGCGCGAAGAGATCAGCGAGATTCTGGCGGGCGACATTTGCGCGGCGGTTGGTTTGAAGAATGTCGGCACGGGCGACACGATTTGCGACGAGGATCATCCCATCGCTCTGGAATCGATCACGTTTGCGGTTCCCGTCATTTCGGTTGCGGTTGAGCCGAAGACCAAGGCTGACCAGGAAAAGATGGGCATGGCGCTCAGCCGCCTGGCCCAGGAAGATCCTACCTTTAAGGTTCACACCGATCCCGACAGCGGACAGACCATCATCAGCGGCATGGGCGAGTTGCATCTGGAAATCATCGTCGACCGCATGATGCGCGAGTACAAAGTCGAGGCCAATGTCGGCAAGCCGCAGGTGGCGTATCGCGAGACCATCCGCAGGCACGCCGAGGCGGAAGGCAAGTACATCCGGCAGACCGGCGGTCGTGGACAGTACGGACACGCGAAGATTTATCTCGATCCGCAACCCGCGGGAACCGGCTACGAGTTCGTGAATGACATCGTGGGCGGCTCGGTGCCGAAGGAATTCATCAAGCCGATCGATCAGGGCATTCAGGAAGCGCTCGAAGGCGGCATCCTGGCCGGGTATCCGATGGTCGATGTGAAGGCCACGCTATACGACGGCAGCTACCACGACGTCGATTCGAACGAAATGGCATTCAAGATTGCCGGATCGATGGCGTTCAAAGAGGCGGCCCGCAAGGCTTCTCCGGTGTTGTTGGAGCCGGTGATGGCGGTGGAAGTGGTGACGCCGGAAGATTATGCCGGCGTGATCATGGGCGACTTGAGTTCGCGCCGCGGACGCATCGAAGGCATGGAGCATCGCGCGGGTTCGCAGGTGATCAAGGCCATCGTTCCGCTGGCGGAAATGTTTGGATACGCGACCCACATGCGTTCGTCGACGCAGGGCCGCGCGGAATACTCGATGCACTTTGCGCGCTATGAGGAAGCTCCGCGGTCGGTGGCGGAGGAAATCATTGCCAAGGTGCAGGGAACAGCGAAGTGACTGCCAGCGCCGCGGTTCGTCGTCGACCGCAGGTTCTGGGTCAGAGAGAGTAAACGGGCCGAATTTGAAACACTGTTTGGACGGGATGGAATCTGGGCACGGTTTCTAAGGCGGGCCGAAGGTTATATCGCTACGGATGTGGAGTTTGAGTCATTACCCGAGGCTCAAGGCGATGGGCGGTATCGGGTGCGGGATTTCTGGAACGGGCACCGCGGGTTTGAAGTTTTCCGCGAACGCTTCTCGGAAGATTTCGCGCAGTTCGATCGGCAGATTGTTGACGAGCTGGTCGAGAGAGTGGAATTCGTTGGCGCGTACTACGAAGCTGACGAGTACCGGTAAAGAAGTTGCATAGGTCCTTCGGCGCCAAAGAGCGGCGCCTCAGGATGACAAGGGTTTGGCTGGAAGCTAAGAGCTAGGAGCTAGAGGCTGAGTTATGGCGAAAGAAAAATTTGATCGGAATAAGCCGCACTGCAACGTAGGGACGATTGGTCACATCGATCATGGCAAGACGACGTTGACGGCGGCGATCACCAAGGTGCTGCAGAAGCACAATCCCAAGATTGTGTTCCGCTCGTTCGACTCGATTGACAATGCGCCGGAAGAGAAGGCGCGCGGCATCACGATCGCGACGGCGCACGTCGAGTATGAGACGGCGAACCGGCACTACGCGCACGTCGATTGCCCGGGCCACGCCGACTACATCAAGAACATGATCACGGGCGCGGCGCAGATGGATGGCGCGATTCTGGTGGTGGCGGCGACGGACGGTCCCATGCCGCAGACGCGCGAGCACGTGCTGCTCGCCCGCCAGGTCGGGGTGCCGTACATCGTGGTCGCATTGAACAAGTGCGATGCGGTGGATGATCCGGAACTGCTGGATCTGGTTGAACTCGAAGTGCGCGAGCTGCTGAAGAGCTACAAGTTCCCGGGCGATGACGTTCCGGTGATTCGCTTGTCGGCCCTGGGCGCGCTGAACGGGGAAGCGAAGTGGGAGAAGCAGATTGACGAGCTGATGGCGGCGGTGGACAAGAGCGTGCCGCAACCGGCGCGCGAGTTGGACAAGCCGTTCCTGATGCCGATCGAAGACATCTTCTCGATCTCGGGACGCGGCACGGTGGTGACGGGCCGTATTGAGCGCGGCAAGGTGAAGGTGGGCGAGGAAGTAGAAATCGTCGGCTTCCGCGAGACGCGCAAGACGGTCGTGACGGGCGTCGAAATGTTCAAGAAGCAGTTGGACGAAGGCATGGCGGGCGACAACGCCGGTCTGCTGCTGCGCGGCATTGGCAAGGACGATGTGGAGCGCGGCATGGTGCTGGCGAAGCCGGGATCGATCACGCCGCACACCAAGTTCAAGGCTGAGGTCTACATCCTGACGAAAGAAGAAGGTGGACGACATACGCCGTTCTTCAAGGGATATCGTCCGCAGTTTTATCTGCGCACGACGGACGTGACGGGCGTGGCGGAGTTGCCAGCGGGCACCGAGATGGTGATGCCGGGAGACAACGTGAGCCTGGTGATTGAGTTGATCACGCCGGTGGCCATGGAAAAGGGCTTGCGGTTCGCGATTCGTGAAGGCGGGCATACGGTGGGCGCCGGAACGATTGCGGAGATTATGCAGTAGAGCGGTATGGCGTAAACGAAGTGCATAGATCCTTCGCGAGACAAAAGGCGTCTCGCTCAGGATGACAACGTCAAATAACGCGGCTTGCGGCTTGCCGCCAGTTCTTTCTTCCCGGATGGCCGGGAGGGGTTAGAGAGATGACACAGTGATTGGAAAAGAAAGAATTCGCATCCGGTTGAAGGCTTACGACTATCGCATTCTGGATCAGTCGACGGGCGAGATCGTGGAAACCGCGCGGCGCACAGGCGCACAGATTGCGGGACCGATTCCACTGCCCACGATGAAGAACAAGTACTGCGTGCTGCGTTCGCCGCACGTGGACAAGAAATCGCGGGAGCAGTTTGAGATCCGCACGCACAAGCGGTTGCTCGATATTCTCGAGCCGACGCAGCAGACGGTGGACGCGCTGATGAAGCTCGATCTGCCGGCGGGCGTGGATGTGGAGATTAAGGCGTTCGGGAAAGAACATAAGTAGAACTCGCGGGCTTCGCCCGCGGAACGGCCGGGGGCGGCCGTTCCCACATGAGCAGAGAAGCTCAGGAGTAGAGAGCTCACGAGCGAAGTAGCTCACCAGCCAATAGCTGCGCGACAGCCATGCTGGAATGGAGATTGAGAAAATGCCAACGAAGGTTACGGGGATTCTGGGCAAGAAGGTCGGGATGACGCAACTGTTTGACTCGAAGGGCGACGTTCGCCCGGTCACAGTGCTGCAGGCTGGTCCGTGCGTGGTGACGCAGCATAAGTCGGCCACACGAGACGGCTATGAGGCGGCCCAGATTGGACTGGTGGAGTTTGTGAAGGAGTCGCGGCTGACCAAGCCGGCGCAGGGACACCTGGCGAAGAACAATCTTCCTCCGGTGAAGTTCATGCGCGAAGTGCCGCTCGAGGTAGAGGGCACGCCCGATGGAGATGGCTCGGTGAAGGTTGGCGACCGCGTGCTGGTTGAGATTTTCGAAGGCGAGCGGTTTGTCGATATCGTCGGGATCAGCAAGGGAAAGGGATTTCAGGGTGTCGTGAAGCGGCATCATTTTGGCGGTGGTCCGAAGTCGCACGGTTCGATGTTTCAGATCACCGGTTCGATCGGATCGTCGGCGTTCCCGTCGCGCGTGTTCAAAGGGATGCGGATGTCGGGACACATGGGCAACGCCCGCGTGACCCAGCGCAACCTGCGCGTGTTGGGCGTGGACAAGGACGAGAATCTGCTGGTGGTCGAGGGCAGCGTGCCGGGACCCGAGGGCGGCTACATCGTGATTACGAAAGCGAAGAAACCGCCACGAGAACGGCGCGGATTCGCGGGGTCGGCGACAGTGGATCCGTTGAAGGCAGCGAAGCGAGCGGCGAAGAAGGCATAAGACGCATATGGCAACGATTGATATCCATAATTTGAGCGGCGAGAAGGTTGGGACGATGGATCTCGCCGATGAAATCTTCGGCGCGGTCAACGAAGATCTGCTCTGGGAAGCGGTGAAGCATTACCGCGCCGGGCAGCGCGCCGGTACGCACAAAACCAAGGGCCGCTGGGAAGTTTCCGGTTCGGGCAAGAAGCTCTGGAAGCAGAAGGGCACGGGCCGGGCCCGTATCGGATCGATCCGTTCGCCGCTGTGGCGGCACGGCTATACGGTGCATGGTCCGCAGCCGCGCTCTTACGACTACGCCTTCCCCAGGAAGAAGCTGATGGGCGCGTTGCGCTCGGCGCTGGCCGCCAAGCTGGCGGACGGCAAGCTGATCGTGGTGAATTCGTTCGACATGAAAGAAGTGAAGACCAAGGAGTTCCGCAAGTCGCTGGACTCGCTGAAGGTGGATGCGACGGTTCTGATTATCGAAGAGCCGAAACACGAGAATCACAACCTGGCCTTGAGCGCCCGCAACATCAAGGGGCTCGAGATGGTGTTGAGCAACGAAGTGCATCCCTATCATCTGCTGAAGTATGACCGGGCGATTTTCTCGCAGCCGGCGATCGAGAAGCTGCAGGTTTCGCTGAAGTCTTCGGTATCAAAGCGGCAGCACAAGCCGGAAGCTGACGAAGGCACGAAGAAGGCGCACAGCGAGCGTCGCCGTCGTGCACGGCATGACAAAGCGGCGGAGGTGGCTTAATGAAATCCGCATATCAGATTATTCGCCGTCCCGTGATTACCGAGAAGGGCCTGGCCATCAAGGAAAACCAGAACACGCTGGTCTTCCAGGTGGAACCCAAGGCGACCAAGACGGAAATCAAGCAAGCGGTGCAGGCGATTTTCAAAGTGAAGGTGCATTCCGTACGCACCGCGACGTATGTGGGAAAAGAGCGGCGGCGCGGGAAGTTCGCGGGCTACCGTCCCGATTGGAAGAAGGCGTACGTGCGGTTGCGGGCTGGCGAGAAGATGCCGGAGTACGCGCAGAATTTGTAAGAGCAGTCGTTGGTCGTTCGTCGCTGGTTGTTGGCCGGCGCGAACCGATGCAGCGGCAAGAAAAAGCTAAGAGCTAAAAGCTAGTAGCTAAGAGCTGATTATGCCAATTAAGACATACAGACCGACGACGCAGACGTTGCGCTACCGGACGACCCTCGTCAACGACGACATTACGACCAAGCATCCGCATAAGCCGCTGGTCGAGCCCAAGCCGCGCACCGGCGGGCGCCGCAACTCGGGCGACACCACGATGCGGTTCATTGGCGGCGGGCACAAGCGCAAGCTGCGCATCATCGATTTCAAGCGCGACAAGACCGGGATTCCGGCGACGGTGACGACGATCGAGTACGATCCGAACCGTTCTTCGCGCATCGCCCTGCTGGCCTATGCCGATGGCGAGAAGCGTTACATCATTCAGCCGGAAGGGCTGAAGGTTGGGCAAAAAGTAGTGAGCGGTCCCGAGGCCGACATCCTGGTGGGCAATGCATTGCCGCTGCGGAATATTCCGCCAGGCACGCAGATCCACAACCTGGAACTGAAGCCAGGTAAGGGCGGACAGATGGTGCGGTCCGCGGGCGGCGCGGCGCAGTTGATCGCCAAAGAAGAAGAGTACGCGCTGGTGAAGCTGCCTTCGGGCGAGACGCGCAAGATTTCGCAGGACTGCATGGCGACGATCGGGCAGGTAGGAAATCTGGATCACGAGAATGTGACCATCGGCAAAGCGGGACGGTCGCGCTGGCTGGGCAAGCGTCCGCACAACCGCGGCGTTTCGATGAACCCGGTCGACCATCCGCACGGCGGTGGTGAAGGTAAGACCTCGGGCGGACGGCATCCGGTGACGCCGTGGGGACAGCCGACGCGCGGGTACAAGACGCGGAACAACAAGCGTACGGATAAGTTTATTGTGAGCCGGCGCAGCAAGTAGAAGCAAATTCCTCGCCGGCACAGAACGCCGGCTCGGAATGAGGAAGTTTGAGTTAGCTGTTAGCTGAAAGCTGACGGCTGAAAGCTGAGAGCAGAATTTATGGCACGTTCAACCAAGAAAGGCGCGTTCGTGGATGCTTACCTTCAGGCGAGGGTAGAAGGCATGAATGCGCGCAACGAGAAGAAAGTGCTGCGCACCTGGTCGCGGCGCTCCACCGTGGTGCCTGAGATGGTGGGACACACGATCGCGGTGCATAACGGCAAGAAGTTCATTCCCGTGTATGTCACCGAGAACATGGTCGGCCACAAGCTGGGTGAGTTCAGTTTCACCCGGACGTTCAAGGGGCACTCCATGCGGGCGGCGACGGAAGTGGCGGCCAAGCCGGCTGGGATTCCGGGTGGTCCGGGAGCGATTACTCCGGCGGCTCCGTCAGCACCTGCGCCGAAGGCGTAGGGCAGCTTTTAGCTATTAGCTTTTAGCTCTTAGCTGAAACATGAAGAGCTAACGGTTAGAACTGAGATTACGACTATGGAATTTCGAGCGGAAATGCGGTACTTGCGGGTTTCGCCGCAGAAGGCGCGGCTGGTCCTCGAGTTGATCAAGGGCAAGCGCGTGGAAGAGGCGCGCAACACGCTGGCGTTCACCAAGAAGCGCGTGGCGGCGCACGTGGGCAAGTTGCTGCAGTCGGCGCTGGACAACGCGAACTTTCTCAGCGCCGAGAAGAATCTCGACGTCGAGATCGACAACTTATACGTGAAGAGTGCGATCGCCAACGAAGGGCCGCGCATGAAGCGCATCCGTCCGGCACCGCAGGGACGCGCGTACCGCTACCAGAGGCGCATTGCGCACATCATCGTGATTCTGGCGGAGCGCGGGAAGAGTGGCGACGTTGGTCCGAGGCATGCTGGGGATGCCAGAACAGGCGAGGCGGCTCCGGCGAAGGGCAAGCGGCGGGCTCCGGCGGCAAAGGCTGCTGGGAAGAAGAAAGCGGTTGCGAAGTAGGTTCGAGTTCGAGTTTCTGGTTTTGATTTAGGAGAAGCAATGGGACAAAAAGTCCATCCTTATGGTTTTCGCCTCGGCTTCACGAAGCCGTGGAAGTCGCGCTGGTTTGCCGAGCGAGATTACGACAAGCAGCTGCACGAAGACGTCAAGCTGAAGGCCGAGCTGAAGGACAAGCTGAAGTCGGCGGGCATCAGCGCCATTGAGATTGAGCGGCCGGGCAACAAGCTGCGCATCATCATCAAGACGGCGCGGCCGGGAATCATCATCGGGCGCAAGGGCGCGGAAATCGACAAGCTCAAAGCCGAGCTGCAGAAGAAGACGGCGGGCAAGGATATTTTTGTCGACATCCAGGAAGTGCACAAGCCCGAACTCGATGCGCAACTGGTTTCGGAATCGATCGCGCTGCAGCTGGAAAAGCGCGTAGGGTTCCGGCGCGCGATGCGCAAGGCGGTGGATTCGGCGCTGCGCTTCGGATGCAAGGGCATCAAGGTGCGCGTCAGCGGCCGGTTGAATGGAAACGAAATCGCGCGCTCTGAGTGGTATCTGCAAGGGCGGTTGCCTCTGCACACTCTGCGCGCCGATATCGACTACGGCTTCACCGAGGCGCGGACGACCTACGGCGTGATTGGCGTGAAGTGCTGGGTGTACAAGGGCGAGATTCTTCCGCAGAAGAAGCGCGAAGCGGCGACCACGGCGGGCGGATTCTAGGGGAGGTGAGCCAAGCGCTCGGTTTGTGCGTCGCAAAGTACGCGACGCTTCGCGCGGCTCACCCAGATCCTTCGCGAGACAAAAGGCGTCTCGCTCAGGATGACAAGAGAGAACTGATTCTATGTTGATGCCAAAGAAAGTGAAGTATCGCAAGCAGCAGCGCGGGCGCATGACCGGCAAGGCGTGGCGCGGGTCGACGCTGGCGTTCGGGGATTTCGGGCTGAAGGTGCTGGAGCCCGGGTGGATCACCGACCGGCAGATTGAAGCCAGCCGCGTGGCCATGACGCGTTTCGTGAAGCGCGGTGGAAAGATATGGATCCGCGTGTTTCCCGACAAGCCGGTCACGAAGAAGCCGGCCGAAACCCGTATGGGCAAGGGCAAGGGCGCGCCCGATCATTGGGTCGCGGTCGTGAAGCCGGGGAAGATTCTGTTTGAGATGGAAGGCGTGACCATTACGGACGCGACCGAGGCAATGCGGCTGGCGTCGCACAAGCTGGCGCTGCGGACAACGCTGGTCAAGCGCGAGGGCGCGGCGCACTAGGACAGGCGTCAGACCTCGGACCTCAGACCTTGGGAAAACAAGAGGTTCGAGACGGATTTTGAGGAACTTATGAAGGTCGAAAAAATCAGGAATTTGACGGATGCGGAGCTGGGCAACCAGGAGCGTGAGCTTGCCGACCAGCTCTTCAAGCTGAAGTTTCAGCTGAACATGGGCCAGACGGAGAGCCTGAAGAAGATTCGCGGCCTGCGCAAGGACATTGCGCGGGTGAAGACGATCGCCGGAGAGCGCGAGCGCTCGGCCGCGCAGGAGAAACGATAATGGCGGGAACCAATACACAGGCCGCGGCGAAGGTGCAGGGCCGGCGCAAGGAAGTGGTGGGAGAAGTGGTCGCCAACCGCATGCAGAAGACGATTGTGGTGAAGGTGACGCGCAAGAAGGCGCATCCGTTCTACGGACGCGTGGTGGCGCGCAACAAGAAGTTCTACGCCCACGACGAGAAGAACGAAGCGCACGTCGGTGATGTGGTGCGGATCGAGGAGACGCGTCCGCTGTCGAAGCTGAAGCGCTGGAAGCTGAAAGACATTGTGCGGAAGACCGCGCTGGTGCCGGAAGTGGTAACGGAAGTTCCGGGCGTCTAAGTTGCGCCAGAGCTGGCCGCGGGTCGCGAGTGAGTCGAGAACAGGGAGATTGAAGCCATGGCTGTGATGATGAGATCGATGCTGGAGGTCGCCGATAATTCCGGCGCCCGCAAGCTGCAGATGATTCTGCCGCTCGGCGGCTCGACCGGATTGAATGCCGGGCTGGGCGACATAATCACGGCGGCCGTGAAAGAGGCGGCACCCGAAGGCCAGACGAAGAAGGGAGCTGTGGTCAAGGCCGTGATTGTGCGTACGCGAAAAGAGTCCCGGCGGCGCGATGGAACCTATATCAAATTCGATTCGAACGCCGCCGTGCTGATCAATGACGCCGGCGAGCCGGTGGGAACGCGCGTGTTCGGGCCGGTGGCGCGCGAACTGCGCGAGAAAAAGTTTTTGAAGATTGTGTCGCTGGCGCCGGAAGTCATCTAACGGGAAGTTAAGGTTTCAAGGAATTTATGAGAACTGTAAGCACTGAAAACAAGCGAGTGGATCTCCGGCGGAACGACATCGTGAAGGTGATCACCGGACGGGACAAGGGTAAGGAAGGGCGCGTATTGCGCGTGTTTCCGAATGACGCCAAGTTGCTGGTCGAGCACGTGATGATGGTGAAAAAGCACGTGCGGCCGAACCCGCAGCGCAACATCAAGGGCGGCATCGCCGAACAGGAGAGCCGGATTGCAATCTCCAACGTCCAGTTGGTGTGCACCACTTGCGGGCCGGTTCGCATCGGCCACGAACTGCGCGGCGACCGCTGGGTGCGCGTCTGCAAGAAGTGCGGGACGACGCTGGATAAGTAAGCTGTTAGCTCTTAGCCATTAGCTTTAAGCTCGTGGCGGCGATGCGAGCAGCAGGCATGAAAATTGAGTCTCACGAACCGGTAGACGCAGTGAGCGACAAGCTAAGGGCGAAGAGCTAATGGCTAGAAGCTGCTCCCGCAACCCGAAACCGTGAGAAGGACTGAAGGACATGGCAAAAGATAAAAAGGGACAGAAGGAATCGCAGGAGCAGAAGGCGCCCGATCAGGCGAGGCACAGCGCGAAGGAACGTCCGCGGCTGCGCTCGAAGTTTGAGAAGGAAGTGGCTCCCGCTCTGTTGAAGGAACTGGAACTGACGAACGTGATGGCGGTTCCGCGCTTGCACAAGATTGTCGTCAACATGGGCGTGGGTGAAGCGACGCAGAACGCGAAGGTGCTCGATCCGGCGGTAAATGAACTGGGACAGATCACCGGGCAGAAGCCGGTGGTCACGCGGGCGAAGAAGTCAATCGCGGCGTTCAAAGTGCGCCAGGGACAGTCGATTGGCGCGATGGTGACGCTGCGCGGCGATCGTATGTACGAGTTCTTCGACCGGCTGGTGAACATCGTTCTGCCCCGCGTGCGCGATTTCAAGGGAGTGTCGACCAAGTCGTTCGACGGGCGCGGTAACTTCACGCTCGGGCTGCACGACCAGCTGATCTTCCCCGAAATTTCGTACGAGAAGGTCGATAAGCAGAAAGGCATGAACGTGACGATTGTGACCACGGCCGCGAATGACAACCAGGCGCGGACGCTGTTGAAGCACATGGGCATGCCGTTCCGGGCATAAGAACGCGTTTCAAAGTTTCAGAGTTTCAAGGTTCAGGAAGCTAGGAGCTAAAGTTGGCGACAACAGCAAAGCGAGTCAAGGACGGCGTCGGGCTGCATCAGAAGCCGGAAAACGTGAAGAAACCGAAGTTCTCCACGCGCAGGCACAACCGCTGCAATCTGTGCGGACGGCCGCGCGCCTTTCTGCGCAAGTTCGGCATTTGCCGCTTGTGCTTCCGCCAGCTCGCGCTGCGCGGGGAGATTCCAGGGGTTTCGAAGTCGTCGTGGTAGGTGGGGCGATTTCCCGCAGACAGCGGGAGTCGTGCCGGGAGTAGGGATCCTTCGCGGCAGACAACGCCGCTCAGGACGACATCCCAGAAGAAGTAGACGAAGAAACATGCTGCCGCAGGTTCTCCGCTGAACGCGGAGCGAACGGGTGGCAAGAGGAGAAGCAAACGATGAGGTTGACCGATCCGGTCGCAGACATGCTGACGCGAGTGCGGAACGCACTCCAGGCCCGGCACCAGAAGGTGGACATACCGGCTTCGCGGTTGAAGCTGGAGATTGCCCGCATTCTGAAGGAAGAGGGCTACATCTCGAATTTCAAGCCGACGGAAGAAGAAGGCCACAAGGTCATCCGGATTTACCTGAAGTACGGCGCCAACAACGAAGCGGCCATCTCGAAGGTGGAGCGCGTGTCGCGCCCGGGCTGCCGCGTGTACGTGCGCCGCAGCGAGATTCCGCGCGTGCTGGGCGGCATGGGGATCAACATCCTCACCACCCCGCGCGGTGTGATGACCGGCCGCCAGGCCCGCAAAGAGGGCGTGGGCGGCGAGTTGCTGTGCCAGATTTACTAGAGCAGCCGTCAGCTATCAGCCGTCAGCCTTCAGTAAAGGCGCGGTTGGGAAGAAGCTGAGAGCTGAAAACTGAGAGCTGAGAGCTTATGTCGAGAATTGGAAAAAAGCCGATCCCGATCCCCAAAGGGGTGACGGTAAAAATCGAAGGCAACACCATCGCGGTGCAGGGGCCGAAGGGCAAGCTGGATACGGAGCTGCCATCCGGCATCACGATCGAGCAGAAGGACGGCATCATCGTCGCGGTTCGCCAGAATGATTCGCAGGCGGCGCTGCACGGACTGGCGCGCGCTTTGGTGAACAACGCGGTTGAGGGCGTGACCAAGGGCTGGACCCGCGAACTGGAAATCGTCGGCATCGGTTATCGCGCCGAAATGAAGGGCAAACAGATGGTGGTGTTCAACCTGGGCTACTCGCATCCGATTGAGTACCCGTTGCCGACGGGCGTGGATGCGACGGTAGATCCGAAGCAAACCAAGATTGCGCTGACGGGCATCGACCGGCAAAAGGTGGGACAGGTAGCGGCGGAAATGCGCTCGCTGCGTCCGCCGGATCCGTACAAGAACAAGGGCGTCCGCTATGCGGGCGAGCGTTTGAAGAAGAAGGTCGGAAAGACCGGAGCGAAATAAGCCGTCGTTAGTCGCTGGCCGTTCGCCGTTGGCGGGATCCAGGCGGCCTTCGGCAGTGGCGGCGAGATTTGAGCATTGTGTAATCGTCGGGAGTCTTGGACGAACGACAAACGACCAAGGACAGATTTCATGCTGACACGAATTACGAAGAACGAGAAGCGCGGGCATGTACACGACCGCATCCGGAAGAAGATGCAAGGGACTGCGGAGCGTCCGCGCCTCAACGTGTACCGTTCGCTGAACCACATTTACGTGCAGGTGATCGACGATCTGCACGGCAAGACGCTGGTTTCCGCCAGCACGGCCGAAGGTAAGAAGGAAGACCGGCGCACGGGCGGCAACGTGGCCTCCGCGAAAGCGATAGGCAAGACGATTGCCGAGCGCGCCAAGGCCAAGGGCGTGACCAAGGTCGTGTTCGACCGGGGCGGCTACATTTATCACGGGCGCGTGAAGGCTTTGGCCGACGCGGCGCGCGAAGCGGGATTGAAGTTCTAACGAGCTCTTAGCTTTTAGCTCTTAGCTTTTAGCTAGAGTCAAAAAGTCCCGAGAGCAAACAAGCTAAAGGCTAAGAGCTAATAGCTAAAGGCTAGGGTAATAATGCCAACAGTGATTAAGAAACTTGATGCGAATTCGTTCCAGCTGAAGGACCAGGTCGTCGCTATTAACCGCGTGACCAAGGTCGTCAAGGGCGGCAAGAATCTCTCGTTTGCGGCACTGGTCGTGGTGGGCGATCCGTCGGCCGGAGTGGTAGGCTATGGCTCCGGGAAGGCCAAGGAAGTTCCGCAGGCCATCCGCAAGGGGATCGAGTCGGCCAAGAAGAATTTGATGAAGGTGAACCTGACGCAGACCAGCATTGCGCACCTCGTGCTGGGACGCTACGGATCGGGCAAGGTTCTGCTGAAACCGGCGCCGGAAGGTACCGGAGTGATCGCAGGCGGCGCGGTGCGCGCGGTGATGACGTCGGCGGGAGTGCAGAATGTGCTGACGAAATCGATCGGCACGACCAATCCGCACAACGTGATCAAGGCGACCTTCGACGCGCTGAAGCAGTTAAAGAGCCGCGAGGGAGTGGCGGCGATGCGCGGCAAGACGGCGCAGGAGCTGTAGGCCCGCAGGGCTGAAGCCCCCATAATTTGGGGTTTCGGGACGGCACGACTGAAGTCGTGCCCTTCCACAAAAACAGGTTTCGGGATGGCCGACTCGAGTCGCGCGCTTCCCAATAACATTGAGGGTTACGAAATGACGGCGAAGAAAACGAGTGCGGGCAGCGGGAAGATTCACCTGAAGTGGGTGCGTTCCGCGATTTGTGCCCCGGTGAAGCAGAAGCTGGTGATCAAGGGTCTGGGATTCACCCGGCTGAATCAGGTGATTGAGCGTCCGGACACGAACGCCATCCGCGGCATGGTGGCAAAGGTGCCGCACATGGTCGAGGTAGTGGAGTAGGTGTTCGGTCTCAGGTCTTCGGTCTTAGGCTAATGCCCAAGACCTGACACCTAAGACCTCTGGCAGCGCGGAGACGCGAGCGTGAAGGAAAAGAGAGTCATGAATTTATCCAACATTCGAGCACCGAAGAAGGCGACGGAAAAGCGCAAGCGGGTGGGGCGCGGCATGGGCTCCGGCATGGGCAAGACGTCGACCCGTGGACACAAGGGGCAGCGTTCGCGCACTGGCTCGCGCATGATCCGCGGTTTTGAAGGCGGCCAGATGCCGCTGCACCGCCGCATGCCGAAGCGCGGCTTCACCAATATTTTCCGCAAGGAATTCAACATCGTGAGCCTGGAGCGGCTGGTGGAGATGGGCGATTCGTTTCACGGAGAGCCGATCACACCCGAGGTGCTGCGCAAGGCGGGCGTGATCAAGACCAAGCATCCGGTGAAGATTCTGGGCGACGGCGAGTTGAAGGTTGCGATCACGGTGCACGCGCACAAGTTCTCGAAGTCGGCGCAGGAAAAGATCACCAAGGCGGGCGGCAAGATTGAGGTCTTGCAGTAATGTTCGACAAACTGGCTAACATCTTCCGGATTCCGGACCTGCGAAAGCGCATCCTGTTTACCCTGGGAATGCTGTTCGTGTACCGGCTGGGCGGACACCTTCCGACTCCGGGAATTGATACAGCCAAGCTGGAAAGTTTCTTCACGCAGGGCAGCACGAGCGGGTCGTTGCTGGGATTTGTCGATCTGTTCTCGGGCGGCCAGTTGCGCCGCATGACGATTTTCGCGCTGGGCATCATGCCGTACATCACGGCATCGATCATTCTGCAGTTGCTGACGGTGGTGTATGAGCCGCTGGCCAAGCTGCAGAAAGAGGGCGAACTCGGGCGCAAGAAGATTACGCAGTGGACGCGGTACATTACGGTCATTTTGAGTGCGGTGCAATCGTTCGGCATTGCCGTTGGCCTGGAGAAGGGCGGTTTCGCGCTGGATCCGGGCTGGAAGTTCAAGCTCATGACCATGATCACCCTGACCACGGGCAGCGCGTTCATCATGTGGCTGGGCGAGCAGATTACCGAACGCGGCGTCGGCAACGGAATGTCGCTGCTGATTTTTGCCGGCATCGTGGTGGGCCTGCCGCGCGGCGTGGTGGACTTGATTGAGAAGGCAAAGAACGCCGCATGGGGAGCCATGACGTTCCCGCTGATGGTGTTTCTGATCATCTTCATGGTAGCGGTGGTGGGATTCATCGTCTGGGTGGAACGAAGCGAACGGCGAATTCCGGTGCAATACGCCAAACGTGTGGTCGGGCGCAAGGTAATGGGCGGGCAATCGACGCACTTGCCACTGCGGGTAAACGCGGGCGGCGTGATGCCGGTGATTTTCGCGTCGTCGATTCTGACTTTGCCGCAGACGATCGGGTACGGGCTGCGCAACAGCCGCTATTTCGGAGACCTGATTCGGATGCTGGGTTGGGGCGAGCCGCTGTATACCGTGCTGTATGCGGTCGGCATCATTTTCTTCGCATACTTTTACGTGTCGATCGTATTCAATCCCAGCGAAGTCGCCGATAACATGCGGAAGTACGGCGGGTTTATTCCCGGCATTCGTCCGGGTAAGCGCACGGCGGACTTCATCAATGAAGTGCTCACGCGGATTACGCTAGTGGGCGCGCTGTACCTGATTCTGATTTCGTTCATTCCAGAGTGGATGATCACGGGCATTCACCTCAACCATCTTCCGGGCGCGCTGGGAAGGGCGTTCGAAATCCTGCCGAACTGGGTGACGAATGGTTTGGGCGTGAGCTTCTACTTTGGTGGAACCTCGCTGCTGATCGTGGTGGGCGTGGCGATGGATACGGTCACGCAGATTGAGGCGCAGTTGATCATGCGCCACTACGATGGATTTACGCCGCGCAGCGGACGCATTCGCGGCCGCCGCACCTGGTAGGCGTCTGTTCGTAGAGACGCAGCTGGCTGCGTCTTGACGGCGGCACCGGCGCTGGCGGCAGAGACGTTGCAAGCAACGTCTCTACAAAGTGTTGTTGTGGGGTGGCTGCACCTCGGCTTGGTTTTGGGGCGCCGGGGAGACTGAGCTCGGGAGGCTTTGGTCAAGCCGATGGCGCAGGAAACCTCGCGTGAAGTGGGTCCCGTTGTGCTGCTCGGGCCGCCGGGTGCCGGAAAAGGCACGCAGGCCAAGCGCATCATGGAACGCTACGAAATTCCCCAGATCTCAACCGGAGACCTGCTGCGGGAGAATGTAGTCCGCGGGACGGAACTCGGGCTCGTCGCCAAGGCGGTGATGGCGCGAGGGGAACTGGTTTCTGACGATCTGGTGTGCATCATGGTCCGCGAACGGCTGATGCAGCCGGACTGCAAGCGCGGGTATGTGTTGGACGGGTTTCCCCGGACGGCAGCTCAGGCCGGGTGGCTCGATGCGCTGCTGGACCATGAGCTCTTTGACAACTCGCGTCCCACCCGGGCCTGGCCAATTGTGATCCGCCTGGACGTGGACTATAATCAGCTATTGCTCCGGATCACTGGACGCCGTTCTTGTCCCTCCTGTGGGCGGATTTATAACGTCCACTTCCAGCCGCCCCGCGTAGATGAACTCTGCGACGCAACCGGGGAAAAGCTGGTGACCCGCAATGACGACCGGTTGGAAGTAATTCAGCCCAGACTCACGGCATACCAGGAGCAGACTCGTCCGGTAGCGGACTACTACCAGCGGACGGGCAGATTGATCTCGATCAACGGAGATCTGCCCATGGACGATGTCACGGATCAGATTTTCAGAATTCTGGAAGATCACCACGCGTAAGAATGGCGATTGTGTGTAAATCATCGGCGGAGATAGAGAAGATGCGGCACAGCGGCCGCATCGTACGCCAGGTTCTCGACCATGTCAGAGGCCTGGTAGCGCCGGGCGTGTCGACGATGGATCTGGAGCGCGCCGCTGAGAAGAAGATCAAGGATCTTGGCGCGAAGCCCGCGTTCAAGGGGTACTACGATTATCCCTGCGTGCTGTGCACCTCGGTGAACGACGAGATTGTGCACGGGATCCCGTCGGAAAAGCGGGTGCTGCAGGAAGGTGACATCGTTTCGATCGACTGCGGCGTGGTTCTTGATGGGTACTATGGCGACGCGGCGATCACGGTTCCGGTGGGCAACGGCCTGAAACCGGAGTTGAAGAAGTTGCTGGAAGTCACGGAAGCGTCGCTGTACCGCGGGATTGAGCAGGCTCGGATTGGGAACTCGATCGGCGATGTCGGCGCGGCGGTGCAGGAACATGTGGAAGCCGCGGGATTCAGCGTGGTGCGCGAGTTTGTTGGACACGGGATTGGGACGCGGTTGCACGAAGAGCCGCAGGTTCCGAACTTCGGAGCGCGCGGGCACGGCGCCAGGTTGCGCGAGGGTATGGTCATCGCGATCGAGCCGATGGTGAATTACGGCAAGCCTGAGACGCGGGTGCTGGGCGATAAATGGACCGCAGTGACCGCCGATGGCAGTTTCAGCGCGCACTTTGAACATTGCGTGGCGGTAACGAAAGATGGTCCGGTGATTTTGACGCAGTGAGCTGCGAGTCACGAGCTACGAGTTGTGAGTCAGATTCGTTCGCTCGAAGCTCACGGCTCGAAGCTCGCAGCTAAAAGGGGTGCATGAGCAAAGAAGACGCGATTGAAGTGATGGCGGTGGTTCTGGAACCCCTGCCGAATGCCATGTTCCGGGTGGAACTGGAAAACAAACACCAGGTGCTGGCGCACGTTTCCGGCAAGATGCGTAAGAACTTTATCCGCATTCTGCCCGGGGACAAGGTTGCGGTGGAGCTTTCGCCGTACGACCTGAATCGCGGACGAATTGTGTATCGCTATAAGTGACGCCGTTTAGCGGGCGTGAGCGAAGCGGGAGCCCGCTGGCGTCATCCTGAGCGTTCTTCGCGAAGGATCCGGCGAGCTCCGAAGAGGCGAACAGTTATGAAAGTACGAGCATCGGTAAAGAAAATTTGTGACAAGTGCAAGGTCATCCACCGCAAGGGTGTGGTGCGGGTGATTTGCGTCAACTCGAAACATAAGCAGCGCCAGGGCTAAGAAGCTCTGAGCGATGAGCTGCGAGCGATCGCGAAAGTTTGGCTCGGAGCTCAAAGCTCGAAGCTGAAAAGCCACAAGGGTGTCGGAGGCATAAAGAAATATGGCACGTATAGCAGGCGTCGATCTTCCGCGCCAGAAGCACATCAACATCGCGCTGACGTACATCTACGGCATCGGTCATCCCCGCTCGCGGCGCATTTGCGACGAGGCGAAGGTTGAGCCCATGAAGAAGGTGCAGGACCTGAGCGAAGAAGAGGTCAACCGCATCCGTACGGTCATCGAGGCCGAGGGCCTGGTGGAAGGCGATCTGCGCAAGGAAGTTTCGATGAACATCAAGCGTCTCATCGAAATCGGCTCCTATCGCGGATTCCGCCACCGCCGCAACCTGCCCGTCCGCGGCCAGCGCACACACACGAATGCCCGTACCCGCAAGGGTCCGCGCAAGGGAACGGTCGCGCAGAAGAAGAAGGCGACGGCAAAGACTTAAGAACTGTCGTTGGTCGTTGGTCTTTGGTCGTTGGCCAAAGCCGAGTGCGACCAGCGAGGCACTTAATATTCAGAGCGGGTACGTGGTGGTTGTGGGATTTTAGCCAACGACCGACGACGAACGACCAAGGACTGATTCATGGCGAAACCAGCAGCAGCGGGCGGCACAGCAGCCGCACCCGAGAAAAAAGGCAAGAAGAAAACCTTCAAGAAGAAGGAGCGCAAGCACGTTCCACACGGATTGTGCTACGTGCAGGCGTCCTTCAATAACACGATCGTGACCATTTCCGACATGAACGGCAACGTTCTATCGTGGAAGAGTTCGGGGTCGCTCGGTTTCCGCGGATCGCGCAAGGGCACGCCCTTTGCCGCCCAGCAGGCCGCGTCGAATGCCGCGAACATGGCGCGGGATCACGGCGTGCGCAGCGTGGATGTGCGGGTCAGCGGTCCGGGATCGGGCCGTGAGTCGGCCGTGCGTGCGCTGGCGGCCTCGGGAATCGAAGTACGTTCGATTCGCGACGTGACGCCGATTCCGCACAATGGATGCCGTCCGCCGAAGCGGCGGCGCGTATAAGAGTCGTCGCTGGCCGTTCGTCGTTGGTCGTTGGCAAGGATTCGAACGGCGAACGACAAACGACCAAAGACTAACGACAGTTTGTTGTCCGGGAGGAAGGGTGAAGCCAAACCCGTAAACCGGTCATCTAAAGGAGAAGAAACTTGGCACGTTATACCGATGCAGTCTGCCGTCTATGCCGCCGCGAGGGCATGAAGCTGTTCCTCAAAGGCGCAAAGTGCTTCAGCGACAAGTGTCCCATCGAGAAGCGCAACTTCGCTCCCGGACAACATGGCAAGGACCGCAAAGCCAAGATCGTTGGCTACGGCTTGCAGTTGCGCGAGAAGCAGAAGGCCAAGCGCATCTACTTTACGCAGGAAGGCCAGTTCCGCAACTACTTTGAGAAGGCCGCGCGCTCGCAGGGCGTGACCGGCGAGAAGTTGCTGCAGCAGCTTGAGCGGCGTCTTGATAACGTGGTCTACCGCCTGGGTTTCGCCCAGTCGCGGCGACAGGCGCGCCAGTTGGTGCGTCACGGGCACGTGGCCGTCGACAACCGTAAGGTCAACATTCCTTCGTATGAAGTGAGCGCGGGCGAAGAGATCGCGATCCGCGAGAAGAGCAAGAAGCTTACCGTGCTGGAACTGGCGAAGGAATTTGCCAGCCATGGTACGACAGTGAGTTGGCTGGAAGTTGATCGCGACAACTACAAGGCGAAAGTGCTGTCGCTGCCAAAGCGCGAAGATATTCAGTTGCCGGTGAACGAGCAGCTGATCGTTGAGTTGTACAGCAAGTAAAGGCTTCAACCACTAAGGGCACGAAGGTACACGAAGTCCTTCGTGAAACTTCGTGTCCTTAGTGGGGATGGTTTTGCAGGTCCACATTTCGAGCCAGATCAGCCTTGGCTGACGCTTGACCTGAGTCCGGACCGATTCAGGGAGTCAGCTTTGAGCCAAACGGCCGAAGGAGAAACACATGCTTTGGAAGGGTTTTCAGAAACCGAAACGTCTCGCAACCGACACCTCCAGCCTCACCGACAAGTACGGCATGTTCTGGGCGCAGCCGTTTGAGCGCGGCTTCGGCACGACCGTGGGCAACGCCCTGCGGCGCGTGCTGCTGAGCTCGATTGAAGGCGCGGCCGTCACCGCGGTGAAGATGGAAGGCGTGCTGCACGAGTTCCAGTCGATCCCCGGCGTGGTCGAGGACGCGACCGACATCATCCTCAACCTAAAGCAGATTCCGTTCAAGCTCGCGGGCGATGCGCCGAAAGCGATCTACCTGCGCGCGGATCAGCCCGGCGTGGTCACCAGCGGCATGATCGAAGCGGACGGCGATGTCGAGGTTCTCGACAAAGACGTCTACATCGCGACGGTTAGCGAGGGCGGCAAACTCGACATGGAAATGCGCCTCAAGCGCGGGCGCGGGTATACCTCTGCCGACAAGAACTTCGACGAGGACCTGGGCATCGGATTCATTCCCATCGATTCTGTCCACTCGCCGGTGCGCAAGTGCAACTACACAGTCGAAGCGGCGCGTCTCGGACAGATCACCGACTATGACAAGCTGACGCTCGAAGTGTGGACCAACGGCTCCATCACGCCGGCCGATTCGCTCGGCCTGGCGGCGAAGCTGCTGAAGGACCACATGAACATCTTCATCAACTTCGAGGAAGAAATCGAAACCGGCACATCGTCGTCGGACGACCGCAAGCCGGAGATCCACAACGAGAACCTCAATCGTTCCGTGGAGGAACTCGAGTTGTCGGTGCGCAGCTACAACTGCCTGAAGAATGCGAATATCCAGACCATCGGAGAACTCGTGCAGAAGACCGAAGCCGAGATGCTCAAGACCAAGAATTTCGGCCGCAAGTCGCTGAACGAGATCAAGGAGATTCTCTCTTCGATGGGTCTGAGCCTGGGTATGAAGATCGACGAGCACGGCAATGCCGTGCCCGGGCCGACTTCGAACCAGGTGCTGCCGGCTTCCGCTTACGGACCGGACGACCAGCTGTAGGAAGAGCTTCCGGCGCCCGGCTTCCGGCAATCGGAAGCCGGGTCGCCAACAAGATCGGATTTTGACTTTTAAGCTAGAAGCGAAGAGCTAGTAGCTAGAAGCTGAGGTTTCCCATGCGTCACAAAGTTGCTGGATATAAACTCGGACGGAACACCGCGCACCGGCGCTCGCTGCTGCGCAACCTGGTCACTTCGGTGATTGTGGAAGAGCGCATCGAGACGACCGTTCCCAAGGCCAAGGCCGCGAAGCCCATCGTCGAGAAGATGATTACGCTGGGCAAGCGGGGCGATCTCGCGGCGCGGCGTCTGGCTGCGGCGTACCTGATGACCGATGCGGCCGTGGTGAAGTTGTTCGACACCGTCGGGCCGCGCTTCGGTGATCGCAACGGCGGGTATACGCGCATCATCCGCACTCACTGGAATAAGGGTGACGGCGCCGACAAGGCTTTCCTCGAACTGCTGGGCAGCGAGAAGATCCTCGACGAGAAGCGCGAGAAGCGTGCCGAAGTCCGCGCCAAGAAGGCTGCCGAAACCAAGAAAGCCATGGAAGAGGCGGAAGCGCAGGCCCAGGTTGAGCGCGAGGCTGCGCCAGCCGAAGGCAAAGAGCAAGACAAGAAAGAGTAAATGCTTGTTTCTGCGAAGGGCGCGGCCACCGGCCGCGCCTTTTGTTTTGATATCAATCTTGCCGCACTCGTACATGTCCCTCTGTGTCTCCCACTGGTAATCTTTCGCTGCTTCCGTGATCTCTTTAAACTTTCTTTAATGGCCTTCACTCGCACACAAATCGGGATAGCCGTCGGCGCCGGCGTTTTGCTGGTGGGAGTATTTGTCGGCTACCTGTGGTGGCTGAGCAGTCAGGGCCCAGTGCTCGCACGTTCGGAGGATCACGATCCGCTGACCGGGCTGCCGGTGAGCATCAAGATGAATCCGCTGCGCGACCGCTCGACGGAGAAGGCCGCCAATAAGTTCCTGCGCGAAATACGCGACGGCCACTGCGACGATGTGCTTTCCAAGTGGGAGCACGACTACCACAAGAAATACGCGAAATATATCTGCACCTCTGAGGCGCAGCACCGGCTGCTCTCGTGGGAACTGGTGGATTGGGAAGAGGCAGGGCCGCTGATCGTCTTGCACTATCGCGGCAAGCGGGAGACCAATGCGGGTCCGGGCCAGGCCGGAATTGATCAGGATCTCTTCACCGTCACCGTCGCGCGCACTGGGGGCGAGTGGCTGGTGACGAAGTACGACGCGATGTACTGACGAAGCTCTTACTTCTTCCCGCCCAACGTTTTGTAACTTCTGCTGGTTGCTCCCCTGAATTGATCCTTCTGAATCTTCCTTGCCTTGTCCGTGCCTCCGTGCCTCCGTGGTAAAACGTTTCTATGCCTGCCTCGCGCTCTGCCCCTCAGCCTTCCTCAGCGCGCAACCTCTACGCCTTCGGTATTACTTCTTTTCTGAACGACACGGCGTCGGAGATGGCGTACTGGGTGCTGCCGGCGTTTCTGGTTTCGCTGGGAGCGGGGCCGGCACAGCTTGGGTTGATTGAGGGTCTGGCCGAGAGTGTGGCGTCGTTCGCCAAGCTGTTTTCAGGATATTTGACCGATCGGATCGACCGGCGCAAGCCGCTGGTAGTGGGGGGATATTTTGTCGCCAACGCGGTGAAACCACTGCTCGCGCTGGCCGGCGCGTGGTGGCACATTCTGCTGATCCGGTTGAGCGATCGGCTGGCGAAGGGAGTGCGCGGCGCGCCGCGCGATGTGATGGTCGCGGAGTCGGTGCCGACTGAGCGGTTGGGATCCGCTTACGGTCTGATTCAGTCGATGGACTCCGCGGGGGCGATTGCGGGTCCTCTGGCCGCTCTCGTGTTGCTCTCTCGTTTCGGAATTCGAGGCGTGTTTTGGGCGGCTGCGGTTCCAGGGGCGCTGTGCGTGCTCGTGGCTCTGTTCGGCATCCGCGAAACGAAACGCCGGACGCCGAACCAATCTGACGCCAAGGCCGCAAGCAAGTCTGTCGCTGCGCCGGTGGTATCGAGCAGTGGGTTGCCGGGAGCGTTCTACGTGGTGCTGGTCGCCGTGACTCTGTTCTCGCTGGGTAATTCCAGCGACATGTTTCTGGTGATGCGGGCGCAGAACGTGGGCATTCCGGTCGCGCTGGCGCCGCTGCTGGGGCTGGTCTTCAACATCACGTACACGCTAGGGTCGTGGCCGGCGGGATGGTTCAGCGACCATCTCTCGCGGCGATGGATTGCGGCGGCCGGATATCTGATTTTCGCGGCAGTTTATTTTGTGTTCGGTCGGGCGCCATCAATACTCGTTATATGGATCACGATGGCCGTCTACGGCTTGTACTACGCTTTGACGCAGCCGGTGCTGAAGGCTTTGGTGGTTGAGACGGTTGGGCCAGAGGTGCGCGGGCGTGCGCTAGGCGTGTATTTCTTCATGACGAGCGTCGCGACGCTTGCAGCCAGCCTCATCACTGGCGAACTCTGGAAGCACTATGGCGCGCCGATTCCGTTCTATTTTTCCGCCGGCCTGGCGGCCGTCTCGGCGGCGCTGCTCGTGATCAAGCCCCAGCCCGCCGTTCGCGGAAAGAGCTGAGGCGTCGCGAACTATATCTTCGGACCGTATTGAGTAGCGAATACGATCCATTGGCCAGCCGCCATGCAAGGGACCAAGTTCTTTGTTGTTTGCTCCAGCGGAACGACAGGGATTGTCTTCCAGCATATTCTCTGGGCAAGGCCCTTTCCCAGGGCTTGTATGCTCAACGTTGAGTGACCTTCGATGCCGACGCGTGCGCCGAAATTCCGCGCACGGCGCGTCTACGCAGCGAGTCTCATCGCTCGGACAACCTCAGAGCCATCTCATCCAAAAAAACACAAGAATCTGAGCGGTGATTCCCGCGCAGGTGTCGAGTAGAACATCCCACGGAGTGCCGGTGCGCGACGGCAGAAAGCTCTGGTGCCACTCGTCGAGGCTGGCGACGAGGGCGGTTCCCAGCAGGGCGATGATCGACCAACGGATGGTCCATCTCGCGTTTCGCAGGGAAGGCAGGGTCTCTCGCCACGCGCGGAAAAAGAGGACGCTGAGCAGGCCGTAGCCGAAAACGTGTCCGCCCTTGCGAATGTAGAAGTGCCAGGGCTCGAAGTGCGCCAAGTCCATGCCGAAGAGATAATGCAGCAAGGGGAAGAGGATGCGGCTGGTGGTGTGGGCGGAGAGATATTTCGTCGACTCGATGGCGATGACGATCAGCCACAGAATAGTGGCGATCCAGGCTTTGAGAGCTTCGTGGCGGTCAGTGGTCAAGCGAGTGGGGCGCCTGCAGTTCCGGAATTCCCACCCTTCGTAAAGAACACGAAGAGCCCGCCCTGAGCAAAGCGAAGGGATGGGGCACCCAGAGTTGAGTTTTCAGCCCGCGGCTGCGCCGCGCTACTCGATGGCATAGTTCGGAGCCTCGCGGGTGATCATGACGTCGTGTACGTGGCTCTCGCGGAGGCCGGCGCCGCTGATGCGGACGAAGCGTGTTTTCTGCAGCAACTCCGGAATCGTGCCGCAGCCGCAGTACCCCATGCCGGATTTCAATCCGCCGACCATCTGGTGGACGATCATCGCGACGGAGCCGCGGTAGGGAACGCGTCCTTCAATGCCTTCGGGCACAAGTTTGGCGAGGCGGTTGGAATCGCCATCGCCTGCGGAGATCGAGGCCGAGGAATCGCCCTCGGTGCTCTGGAAGTAGCGTTCGCTGGATCCCTGAGCCATCGCGCCGATCGATCCCATGCCGCGATACGACTTGAAGGAGCGGCCTTGATAGAGGATCAGTTCGCCGGGGCTTTCGTCGGTGCCGGCGAAGAGCGATCCGATCATGACTGCGCTCGCACCCGCGGCCAGCGCTTTGGTCACGTCGCCAGAATACTTGATGCCGCCGTCGGCAATGATGGGAACGCCCGCGTCTTTCGTGGCACGGTAGGCCTCGGCGATAGCGGTGATCTGTGGCACGCCCGCGCCGGTTACGACGCGCGTGGTGCAAATCGAGCCTGGACCGATGCCGACCTTGATGCCGTCGGCTCCGGCGCGGGTCAGTTCGCAGGCGCCGTCGAAGGTGGCCACGTTGCCGGCCAGCAGTTCGATGTGGGGCAGCTTCGATTTCACCAGCTTCACGGCGTCGAGAACTTTGGTTGAGTGTCCGTGCGCGCTGTCGATGGCGAGGACGTCGACTTTGGCTTCCGCCAATTCCTGCGCGCGCTCGAGGAAATCTCCGGTGGCGCCGATCGCTGCACCTACACGCAGGCGTCCCTGCGAGTCTTTGGCTGCGTTGGGATATTTCAGTTTCTTCTGGATGTCTTTAACTGTGATCAGGCCCTTCAGGTTGTACTTGTCGTCGACGACGAGAAGCTTTTCGACGCGGTGCTGGTGAAGTATTTTTTCCGCGTCTTCGAGCGTGGTTCCCACCGGGACGGTGATGAGGTTCTTCTTGGTCATCACTTTATCGATGGGAATGTCGAAGCGGGTTTCAAAGCGCAGGTCACGGTTGGTGAGGATGCCGACCAGTTTGCCGTGCTCGGTGATGGGCACGCCAGAAATCTTGTACTTGCGCATGACTTCGAGCGCGTCGCTGACGCGGTCGGTGGGCGACATGGTGACCGGGTCGACGATCATTCCGCTTTCCGAGCGCTTCACCTTGTCGACTTCGTTGGCCTGCTGCTCAATGGTCAGATTGCGGTGAATGATCCCGAGGCCTCCCTGCTGCGCGAGCGCAATGGCCATGTGCGATTCGGTCACGGTGTCCATGGCGGCGCTCACGATGGGAATGTTCAGGCTGATGTTGCGAGTGAGCTGTGTCTGGGTGACGGCCTGCGCGGGAATGACGTCGGAGCGGGCGGGCAGCAGAAGGACGTCATCGAAAGTAAGAGCCTCAGGAACGGGAAAATGAATCATAAGTTTCTCGGGAACTCTCCCAGCCGTATGGGGTAATTCTTCATTCTAGAGAGGGCGAGGGATTGAGGCAAATCGGCGAGACGACGGCCGCATCCAAGTGGGTTATGGCAGCGCCTCGGTGGTGAGTTGGGGTGCGCGCGGGAAATTGGGACACGGATGCATCCCTGGCTTGGACAAGTCTGGATTCGAAAAGGAGTCTGCGATGCGCTTTGCAGTCGTTGTCGCACTTGCCGTGGCATTACTTGTCGGCCCTCCGGTTTTTTCCGCCGACACACGAGAGCGAAAGGTGGATCAGATCTTTGCCGCTTACAACGGGCCAAACTCCCCCGGTTGCACGGTTGGAGCGATACAGGACGGGCATTTCGTTTACCGAAAAGGATACGGCATGGGCAGCCTCGAACTCGGGGTTCCACTTTCTTCTGAATCCATTTTCTATATGGCTTCTGTGTCCAAGCAATTCACCGCAGCCACCGTGGTGCTGGCGGCCGAACAAGGGTTCCTGTCGCTGGACGACAACGTCCGGAAATACATCCCGGAGCTTCCTGACTATGGGCATGCCATAAGCTTGCGGCAAATGCTGCACCACACCAGCGGATTCCGAGACTTCGAGACGCTAATGTATCTATCCGGTCGGGATCTTTCAGACCTGCATTCCAAAGATGAAATGCTCGATCTCATTACGCGACAGAAAGGACTCAACAACATTCCTGGAGACGAGTGGATTTACAGCAACACGAATTATTTTCTGCTGGCGGAAGTCGTGAAGCGTGCGACCAAGAAGTCGCTTGCCGAATTTGCCGCCGACAGTATCTTTCGGCCGCTGGGAATGGCGCACACACGGTTTTACGACGACCATACCTTGATGATCCCAGGCCGCGTTGCCGCTTACGATCCCGGAATCGATGGCAAATTTCTGGTGGATTGGTCGACCAATTTTGACACTGTCGGTCCCGGTGGCCTGATGAGCAGCGTCGACGATCTGCTTCTTTGGGATAACAACTTTTACAAGAACAAGCTGGGCAAGGGCACGCTCGTCACGGAGATGCAGACACGAGGGGTCTTGAACAACGGCAACGAGACTGAGTATGGCCTTGGGCTGGAATTGAGTACCTATCGTGGTTTACCCACCGTAGGGCATGGCGGCGCGCTTTTCGGATACCGCACAGGGATCCTACGTTTCCCGGAGCAACGGTTCACCGTGGTGTGCCTGTGCAATTTATCGAGCGCAGATCCGGGTTCTCTTTCGCGCGCAGTTGCCGATGTCTACCTGGAGAAGGGTCTGCGCTCCGAGGTCGGGGCATTCCAATCGCCTGTCAATAGCGCCCTCCCCGACCCCAGTCTTTTCGCCGGCAAGTACCTGGATCCGCACAAGCATTTTGTTTATTCGTTTACGGTCGCTGGAGGCAATCTGATGGCATGGGGCGGGAAGCTTCGCCGGGTGGGGCCGAATCAGTTCAAGGATCTTGGTACCGGCACCATCACCTTTGAAAGCTCTGATGGTGGTATGAAGGCTACGCTGGTAACGGATGGAGAGACATTTTTTGCAGGCAAGAGAATTGAAGCTCCACATCTTAGCGAGGCCGACCTCGCCGTCTACGCAGGGCAATATAGGAGTACGGAAATCGAAACCACCTACGATCTCTCGATCGACCAGGGAGGTCTGCTGCTTCGAAACATGCGAAATACGCCCCTGAAACTGATCGCCGTCGCACCGGACGAGTTTGAGAGCGCGGATCTCGGCACATTAGTGTTCCGCAGAGACGCGAATCATCGCATCGGCGGGTTGAGCGTGTTTACCGTGAACGCGAGAGGCGTCAAGTTCGACAGGGCCGACTAGGGCTGCAAAATGTACGGCCCGGTTCTCCGGAGACGGGCTTTCCCTCAGCCATGTCGTTTGTCTTTTTACCCTCCACGGGCGTATATTAAGTAACTGAGAACTGCTGTGTACCGGCAATTGGCGAAGCACACCAGTGGGCGCAAGCCCACATTTTAGTTTGGGCCCCTTCGGGTGTTGCAGCCGTCGCCTGTAAGCTACTGGATTCATGGCGCTTGACGTTGAACGTGTGCGGGAAATCGCGGAGCGGGTGGCCTCCTCCAGCGGACTCGAGATTGTAGAGATCGAGTTCCTCGGCGGGGGCAAAGCGCGCATGCTGCGGGTGTTTTTGGATAAGGCTTCGGTCGGAACGGATCCGCTGGCCGGGGTTACGCACGAAGACTGTGCGAACTTCAGCCGCGAGTTTGGCACGATCCTCGATGTGGAGGATGTGATGCCGGGCTCGTACACGCTGGAAGTTTCGTCGCCCGGCTTGGATCGGAGACTGATCAAGGCCGCAGACTTCACCCGTTTCACTGGGAGTCGTCTGAAGTTGACGACGCGGCAACCGGTGGATAACAACCGCCACTTTGAAGGACGGCTGGAGAGTTTTCAGGACGGCCGTTTGACATTGGATTTGAGCGTCGCCAGCCACAAGTCGCGCAAGAAGATGGGCGCGGCGGCCGGCGAGAAAATTGAAATTGAGTTCGCCAATGTGGAGAAGGCGAACCTGGTGCCGGAGATCTAGGTTTCAATGTTCCAAAGTTTCAAGGTTTCGACCACCTTGTAACTTTGAAACCTTGAAACTTTGAAACTTTCATTATGGCAAGCGAGCTTTATAACACGATCGACGCACTCAGCCGGGAAAAAGGCATTGATCCGCAGATTGTAGTCAGCGCGGTGGAAGACGCCATTGTCATGGCCACGCGCAAGTACTACAAGTCGCAGGAAAATCTGCGGGCCAAGCTCGACAAGGAGACCGGCAAGATCAACGCCTTCGCGGTGAAGACCGTGGTGGAGACGCCGGAGCAGGTGGAAGATCCCAACCTGCAGATCACGGTGGACGATGCGCGCAAGGTCGATCCGGCCCTCGAAGTCGGGGGCGAGCTGCTGATTCCGAAAGTGACGGAAGGCATTCTGGGACGCATCGCGGCGCAGCTGGCGAAGCAGGTGATTTTCCAGAAGGTGCGCGAGGCCGAGCGCGACACGGTTTACAACGAGTACATCGGACGCGTGAACGAGATTGTTAACGCGACGGTGAAGCGCGTCGAAGGCCCCGATGTAATTTTCGATATCGGCAAGGCGGAAGCCCGCATGCCGCGCAAGGAACAGTCGCGGCTGGAGTCGTTCGCGATTGGCGAGCGCGTGCGCGTTGTGATTGCCCGCGTGGAGCGAGCTTCGAAGGGGCCGGGTGTTGTGGTTTCGCGCGCGGCGCCGGAACTCGTGCAGCATTTGTTCCAGACGGAAGTACCGGAAATCTACGACGGTACGGTCGTGATTCGCGCGATTGCGCGCGAGGCTGGCGAGCGGACCAAGATTGCGGTCATGTCCAAGGACAAGGACGTGGACGCCGTGGGCGCATGCGTTGGCATGAAAGGGATGCGCGTGCAGTCGATCATCCGCGAGTTGCGTGGAGAGAAGATCGACATCATCGAGTATCACGAAGATGCTGTGACTTTCGCCGAGAAGGCGCTACAGCCGGCGAAGGTAAGCCGCGTGACCGTGGTCGACAGCGCGGACAAGCACCTCGAAGTCGTGGTCGACGACAGCCAGCTTTCGCTGGCCATCGGCAAGAAGGGGCAGAACGTCCGCCTGGCGGCGAAGCTGCTCGGCTGGAAGATCGACATCAAGAGCGAAGAAGAGAAGCGGCAGGAAGTCGAACTGCAGATGGCTGCAATGGCTCCGCAAGCATCGACCCCGCTTGAGAACGTAACCGGGTTGGGCGAAGGGCTGGTGGAGAAGCTCAGCGCAGCGGGGGTTACGACTGTCGAAGCGCTGGCCGATATGACGCCGGAGCAACTGGAAGCCATTGAGGGCATCGGGCCGAAGACGGTGGAAAAAATCAGTCTCGCGGTGAATAATTACTTTGCGAGCCTGGAAGCGGGCGCCAGCGAAGGGGAAGTCCCGGCGGAGGGCGTGACCGCTGAAGGTGAAGTGATAGAGGAAGAAGCTGCGCCGGAAGCGGCTGCGGAAGTAGCAGAAGGCGAAGTCGCCGCGCAAGAACCAGCGGTGGCGCCTGAGGCGACGGCGGAAGCCGAAGCCGCCTCGGGCGAAAACGAAGAGCATGAGCCGAAAGATGGTTCTGCTCCCGAAACAACTGAATAGTCATGTCACGCGCGAACACCTACGATGGCGTGCGAGTGCAGGACGCTGACTCCGTGAGGATGCGATGAAGACTTAAGCACAACGCGGAGTACAAGAAAGGCCGGATGAGTAAGGTTCGAATCAACGATCTCGCCAGGGAGCTGGAAGTTAAGAGCAAAGCCATTCTCGACGCGCTACCTCTCGTCGGGGTGACGGAGAAGAAGACCCATTCCAGTTCGCTCGAGGAGCATGAAGCGGAAAAAGTGCGGGTGCACCTCCGCGGCTCGTCCGAAGCGCAGACGCCGTCTGCCCGATCCGCGCGTCCACTGCGCGGCGAAGAAGAAATCAAGACCAAGATCGATTTGTCGCATATCTCCCGGCCGGGAGACGTGCTGAAAGCCATCACGCAGCAGAAAGAAGCAGTGGCGCCTCCGGCTAGGCCCACAACGCCTCCCGTCGCAGCGAGGCCCGTGGTCGTGCCTCCGGCGGCGAGACCGGTGCCGCCGCCCCCTGCAGCGCCCGCGATTCCGGTAGCGAAAGCTCCCACGCCTGCGCCCGCTGTGCGGCCTGAAGTGGTCGCTCCAGCGGCAGAGAAGCCAGCAGCGCCTGCGATTCCAGCCGCCACACCAACCGTCGTCACGGCTGCACCTCCGGTTGCGGCACCACCGCGTCTCGTGACGCCGCCGGCTCCCGCTGCGGTGGTTGCACCGCCTGCGCCGGTCGCACCTTCGGTTACAGCATCCGCAGCACCTCCGGCTCCCGTGGCACCGCCGCGCCCGGCTCCGCCAGTGGTGACAGGTCCGCCGCAGCCTCCGGCACCGCGCATGATTGTTCCGCAGACTGGACCGCGTCCGGTGTACAAAGCTCCACCGCCGCGTCCGGTCGCACCCGTTGCACAGACAGGCGCTCCTGCCGGGACGATGCGTCCCGCGCCCGGGCGTCCCGTGCCGGGTCAGCCAATTTTTCAGCGCCCGCGTCCGATGACGCCTGGCGGAGGTCCGCCGCGGCCGTTGCGTCCGGGTGAGCGTCGTCCCATGCATCCCACGCGCTCGACGCCGGCGGGTGCGCGACCTCTCGGTGTGGGTCCGGGGCTTCCGCCTCCGGGACCGGCACGTCCGGGTGCCCGTCCGGGTGCTCCCGCGCGCAGGCCCGGCCAGCGCTATGTTCCGCGTGGCGTAAAAGAAGGCCCAATGAAGGGCTACACGCCACCGCCGCGTATGGTGGTGTCGAATGAGCCGATGCCGATCACGCGCAATATCACGATCACGGAAGGCATCAGCGTTAAAGATCTGGCGGAGAAGCTCGATATCCGTGTGAAGGATGTGATCTCTCGCCTGCTCGGACGCGGCGTCTTTGCGACCGTGAACCAGACGCTCGACGCCGAACTGGCGAGCGAAATGGCGCGCTTCTTCGGAGCCGAGACGAACGTGATCACGTTCGAAGAGCAAGCTTCGAAAGACATTGATGCGGCAGCTGGGAGCGGGGAGGATTCCGCAGTTGAAATTACGCCCCGTCCGCCGGTGGTCACGATCATGGGTCACGTCGACCATGGCAAGACCACGCTGCTCGACTCGATTCGCCTGACCAGCGTTGCTGAGGGTGAGGCGGGAGGCATCACGCAACATATCGGTGCCTACAAGGTTCGCATCACCGACAAGGAATCTCCGGCGTTCGGGCGCGAGATTGTGTTCCTCGATACGCCGGGTCACGAAGCATTTACCCGTATGCGGTCGCGCGGTGCGAAGGCCACCGACATTGTGGTGCTGGTTGTCGCTGCCGATGACGGCGTCATGCCGCAGACCGTGGAAGCGATCGATCACGCCCATGCTGCTGAAGTTCCGATCATTGTTGCAGTAAATAAGGTCGATAAGCCTGATGCCATGCCCGACCGAGTGAAGAAGCAACTTGCGGATCGTGGGCTGGTTCCGGAAGAGTGGGGCGGCAAGACGGTGTTCGTCGACGTTTCGGCGAAGAAGAAAACAAACCTGAACCTGCTGATGGAAATGATCTGCCTGGTCGCGGATCTCGCGGAGCTAAAAGCGACTCCGGAACGCGCCGCCACTGGCGTGGTTCTCGAAGCCAAGCTCGATCGCGGCCGCGGACCGGTAGCCACGGTGTTGGTGCAGAACGGAACGCTCGTTGCCGGCGACAATTTCGTCGTGGGCAACGTGTTCGGCAAAGTTCGTGCCATGTTCGACGATCGCGGGGCGGTGCTGCAGTCCGCGCCTCCGTCAACGCCAGTCGAAATTCTTGGCCTGGAAGGTTTGCCGCAGGCTGGAGATCAGTTTGTGGTGGTCGCCGATCGCGACAAGGCACGAGGCATTTCCGAATACCGCGAGCAGAAGGCTCGTGAAGCCGCACTGGCCAAGAGTTCGCGCGTGTCGCTGGAAGGACTCGCCGAGCAGATCAAGACGGCCGGCACCAAGGAACTGAACATCATCCTGAAGGGCGACGTGGGCGGATCGGTCGAAGTTTTGAGCGACCTGCTAGCGAGACTCTCGAACGACAAGGTGCGCCTGAAACTGCTGCGCTCGGGCGTGGGTGCCATCACCGAAACGGACGTTCTGTTGGCTTCGGCGTCGAACGCCATCATCATCGGCTTCAACGTGCGGCCGGAGCGCAAGGCGCAGGAACTGGCCGAGCAGGAAGAAGTCGACATCCGGCTGCACTCGATCATTTACGAACTGCAGGACGAGATCAAGCGTGCCATGACCGGCCTGCTTGAGCCGACCATCAAGGAAACCTACCAGGGTCGCGCCGAGGTGCTCGAAACCTTCCGTATCCCGAAAGTGGGAACGATTGCCGGTTGCCGCGTGACCGATGGAGTGATCAAGAACAACTCCGAAGTGCGTCTGCTGCGCGACAATGTGGTCGTATTCAAGGGCAAAGTCGGATCACTGCGCCGATTCAAGGACGATGCCAAGGAAGTCACCAACGGCATGGAATGCGGCATCTCGGTCGCGAACTACGGCGACATCAAAGCCCGCGATGTGATCGAGGCGTTCGCTACTGAACGGATTGCCGCCGAAGCCATGGTGTAAGAACCGTCGTTAGCCGTTCGTCGTTGGTCGGTCGCCAAGACCGTGAGTTTGCAGTTTTGCCAACGACTAACGGCTAGCGACCAACGGCTGAATGATCGCTTTTCTCACCCTCGAACTCCACATCGAAGCCGCGCAATCGATCAAGGACAGGCGCCAGGTCGTGCGCAGTTTGAAAGACCGGCTGCGCACCAGCTTCAACATTTCCGTCGCCGAACTCGATGCGGCGGAACTCTGGAACCGCGCCACCATCGGCGTCGTCAGCATTTCCAATTCCCGCGACTATCTCGACGGCCTGATGAAGAACGTGGAGCGCGCGGCCACGCGCATCGCGAATAATCATGGAGCGGAGATCGCCGATTCGTTCGTGGAGTACTTCTAGATTCGGTGCTGGATTCAGCGTTCGCATCCCAGTCGATGCTTTCCGCAACACCTCCTAACACATTGTTACCTCCGTACTTAACCCTCCACTGCGGAATCGGTCCACAATAGCGCAGCCGGATCACACACTTGGGGCCGATTTTCTGATATTCTCATGCGTTTTACCTAAGGTGGGGAATCGTGGAGAAGCGCGGGCTCAAATATCATCGCGGGCGGGTTGGCGAGGCTCTGCGCGAAGAGATTGAAACGCTCGTCGAAGGAGAGTTGGCCGATCCGCGGATTGGGCTGGTGAGCGTGACCGCGGTTCATATCGCGGATGATGGCCGGTCGGCTCAGGTCTGGGTCAATGTCGAAGGCGATGACGAGGACGCCGACCAGAGCCTGGAAGGCCTGGCAGCGGCAAAGGAATACATCCGGCACGAACTGGTGGAGCGGTTGCACCTGAGGCGCGCTCCGGAGTTGTATTTCCGGCTGGACCGCGCGGAGCAGGAAAAGGCGCGGGTAGAAGAACTGCTGGCGCGGGCGAAGAAGAGGAGCAAAGCAGGCAAGGCACTCGGTGGAAAAAAGGCATAGCAGCGTCGAGGATGTACTCCGGCAGATCGGACAGCACGAGCGATTCGTGCTGACGTCGCACGCCCGTCCCGACGGCGACGCGGTCGGATCGGCGCTGGCCTGCTGCCAGATTTTGCGGGCGATGGGCAAGCATGCCGATGTTGTGCTGCACGATGGCGTGCCGCGCATCTACCGTTCGCTTCCATTCGCCGATCAAGTTCTGCAATCCAGCCGCGTTCTCGGCGCCTACGAAGCGGCGATTATTCTGGAGTGTGACAGCATTCACCGGACCCGGCTGGAAGGGCTGGAAGACCGGGTCTTGATCAGCATCGACCACCATGTCAGCGGGCGTCCGTTTGCGCATGTGAACTGGATCGATCCCCATGCCGTGGCTACGGCGGAAATGGTGTTTCGGCTGGCACGGGAAGCTGGGGTCAAATTTTCTCCTGAGATTGCGACTTGCCTCTACACGGCGCTGATGACCGACACCGGGTCGTTCATGTTCCAGGGCACGAATGAGAATACGTTCGCTCTGGCGCGCGAACTGGTGCTGGCGGGAGCGGATCCGGCGCACTGCGCGCGGGGAATTTATTTCGCGCACTCGGTGGGGAAAATCCGGCTGCTCGGCGAGGCCCTTCGCAATCTCAATGTCGAAGCGCACATCGGCTATGCGTGGGTGACCCAGAAGCAGATGGAACGTTGCGGCGCGATTGAAGAAGATTGCGAAGGATTGGTGAATTACGTTCTTTCCATCGGCGGTGTTGAGGTGGCGGCGTTCTTCCGCGAAATGCCGGACGGGCGGTACCGCGTGAGCCTTCGCAGCAAAGGCAAACTGGACGTGGCCCACGTGGCTGAGAGTTTCGGCGGCGGGGGTCACGAGTGCGCCAGTGGTTGCTCGCTTGACGGTCCACTCGCCGAGGCCGTGCGCCAGGTTCTATTCCAGCTTCGCCGCGGACCTTCCGTACAATAGAAAATCCATTGTTGATTGTTGATTTTTTGATTGCCGATTGAAAGATGCGATCAGGTCGCGCGGCAGTTCGGGTCGTCAAATCATCGATCATCAATCAGCAATCATCGATCGACAATCTCCCCATGAACGACTCGCACCCGCACGGACGTGCTGTTGATCGCAGGGTTATGTGCGTTTCTGTTTTTCTATGGCATGGGGCAGTTCGGGCTGATCGGTGCCGACGAGCCCCGCTACGCGCAGGTGGCGCGCGAGATGCTCGAGCGCCACGACTGGATCACGCCGGTTCTCGGCGGACACGCCTGGCTTGAGAAACCTCCTCTGTATTATTGGCAGGCCATGCTGGCCTATTCTTTGTTCGGCGTCAGTGATGTGGCTGCGCGCATCCCGGCCGCGATTGACGCTACTCTGCTGGTGATCGCCGTTTATCTGTTCTTTCGCAAATTCCGGCGTGGGGTGGAAGCCGATGCGGCGCTGATCACGGCTTCTTGCGCAGGCGTAATCGGGTATGCCCATGCTGCCTCGATGGACATGGCACTGGCTGCGACGTTCTCTATGGGAATGCTCGCATGGTGGGCTTGGCGAGAAGGTGGAAAGCGATTCTATCTTGCGCTGTTCTACGCTTGCATGGCGTTGGGAATGCTTTCCAAGGGGCCGGTCGCGCCGTTTCTGGGGGCGGCCGTGATTGTGCTTTTCGCGGTTGGCGCGCGAGAATTCCGCTGGGTGCTGAGGACGCTCTGGCTACCGGGAATCGTTTTATTCTGTGCGCTTGCTCTGCCCTGGTACGTCGCAGTGCAGATGCGGAATCCGCAGTTCTTTCGCGAATTCATTTTGCAGCATAATCTGGCGCGCTTCTCCAGCGATTTGTACCATCACCGCCAGCCGTTCTGGTACTACCTTCCCGTCATGGCTCTCGCGCTGGTGCCGTGGACTGTTTTTATAATCGCGGCGTTCGTGGAGTCGCTGCGGGTCTGGTGGGCGGAACGCAAATCCGTTTCCGTCGAGCCTGACCTCGAATTGCAATTCAGAGTCTTCGTGTGCTGCTGGCTTGTGGCTCCGGTGGCGTTCTTTTCGATTTCGCAGTCGAAGCTTCCCGGCTACATCCTCCCTGCGATCCCGGCCGGAGCCGTACTGCTGGCGGATTATCTGCGCGCCATCTCGCGCGGGAAGAAGAATCCGGTCCCAAGGGGCTGGTGGTGGCTGCATGCACTGGTCGCTGCCGCGCCGATTGTTCCGTCAGTGCTGATTGCTTATGTCATCCCGCAGCACCGGCTGCCTGCCGGGCGTCCGATGTTCGTGGCGCTCGCGATTGCGTTTGCCCTTTGTGCTGCCATCGCGATGACACTGGCGAGCCGGCAGCGCCTCCGCATGTTGCGCTTCGTGACTTTGATTCCGGTGGTGTTGTCAGTAGCGGCGGTGCTGAAACTTGGATCGACCTCGGTCGATCAGACTCTGTCGGCGCGTCCGCTGGCAATCGACCTCGCCGCTGTGGAGACGCATCCGCTTCCGCTCGCGGTCTATGGCGTCTCCCGCGAGATGGAGTATGGGCTCACGTTTTATCGCAACCAGACGATTTCGCGCTATGAGTCGGGTAAAGCTCCGGCAGAGGAACATCTGCTGGTGGCTCCCGCGACCTGGAAGGTGAACGTCGCTGTGCAAACAGCGGGAAGGCGCGTGCTGTTCCTCGGCAACTACGCGCCGCAGAACGTGGATTACTACTGGGTCTCAGCTAAGGGTCCTGCGGGGGCTGCGCAGGAAAGATAAGTCCTTGTCATCCTGAGGCACGCGTTCTTGGCGGGCCGAAGCATCTATGAACTCCTGGACGCTATCGTGAGGACTCGGAGTGCATGGGTCCTTCGCCTTGCTCAGGATGAAAAATCGGTAGAACGTCGTCGTATGGTTCTACTCGCCTGAATACGCCAACTCTTCCAGTCCATGCCTGGCCGGGGCTACAGCCAACGCGGTGTTGCCGTACTCGAATCCCTTTTCGAAGGCCTGCAAATTCAGCTCGCGGAAACTCGGAGGCACTGAATCGGCCACGGCTTTGCGCACGGCGTCCGCCGTTAGAAGCTTGGTGACGGCGGTGAAGAATCCCACCATCACCGAATTCAGCACCATCCGTTTGCCGAGTCCTTCGGCGATGCGCGTGGCCGGAACACTGTAGACCTTCTTGTCGGAGTTGACATTGGAGACGCGCACCAGGTCTTCCTCGATGATCAGCATGCCCTCCGGCTTCAGTTCCGGCGCGAAGCGGTTGTAGGCCTCCTGCGACATGACGACCATGATGTCGGGCCGGGTCACATAGGGGTACAGTACAGGTTCGTCGGACAGAATAAGCTGGGCGCTGCATGCGCCGCCACGCGCCTCCGGGCCGAAGTTCTGCGTCATGGTGGCGAATCCGCTTTCGTAGATCGACGCCGCCTTGCCCAATAGAATGGCCGAGAGGATGACTCCCTGGCCGCCGAAGCCCGCAACACGAATCTCGGTTAACCGCATACGCACTCCATTTCTGGTTCTTCGACGTAGCGCTCGCCCAGCGTGTCGACATACTGCGCGCGCATCATGGTTTGATAGTCGGGACGGTCGCGGTCGACGAACTTGCCGACGGCGATCTCTCCGTTGAGCGTGAGTCCGACTTCGCTGGTGGGCGCGCCGTGCTTCACCTTGCTCTTTTCCTTGTAGAACTTCATGGTGTCGAGGCCGTCGCCCATCTTGTTGCGGCGCTGGTAGAGCGTGGGACAGGGCGAGATGACTTCGATGAACGAGAATCCTTTTTTCTGGAAGGCTTCGCTGATCGAGCGCGCCAGTTGACGCACGTGGAAGGTGGTCCAGCGCGCGACGTAGACGGCACCCGCGGCTTCGACCAGATGCGGCAGATTGAATGCAGGTTCGAATGTTCCGTAGGGATTCGTCGACGTGGTGGCGTGACTCGGAGTAGTCGGCGCGGTCTGGCCGCCGGTCATGGCATAGATCAGATTATTGACGCAGATGACTTTCAAGTCGATGTTGCGCCGCGCAGCGTGGATCAGGTGGTTGCCGCCGATTGCCGACAGGTCGCCGTCCCCGGAGTAGACCACGACATTGAGCTTGGGATTCGCCAGCTTCAAACCGGTGGCAAACGGGATCGCGCGCCCGTGAGTGGTGTGAAACGAATCGAGTTTTACGTAGCCCGCGACGCGCCCTGTGCAGCCGATGCCCGAGACCAGGGCCAGGGACTGGAGATCAATTTTCGATTCAATCAGGGCGTGGGCAAACGAATTCACCGTAGTGCCGATGCCGCAGCCCGGGCACCAGATATGCGGCATGCGCTCGCTGCGCAGAAATTGTTCTACCGGATTGACCGTGTCGTCCGGCGCGTTGTCCAGAATGTTCAGCATCGGCTTGCCTCCACGATGGCGTTCAAGATTTCGTCGGGATTGTGCACTCCGCCTCCAGCGTGCGATACAGCGTAAGTCTTGGCTTTGCCGTCGGCCGCGCGTTGGACCTCACGTACCATCTGCCCCAGATTGAGTTCCGGTACGACGAATGCCTTCACGTGCGCGGCCAAGTCCGCAATCTTCTTCTCGGGGAAGGGCCAGGCGGTGATGAGGCGCAACTTGCCGACTTTCAGTCCTTTATTGCGGGCCGCATCGATCGCACGCTGCGCGACGCGTGAGGTGATGCCGTAGGAAACCACCACCACATCCGCATCATCGAGGCGATCTTCCTCAAACAGGCAGATACGGTCGGTAGCGGAACGAATCTTGTTCTGCAGGCGGCGGACCAGTTTGTCCTGCACCTGCGGAGTCATGTTGGGATAGCCGTGTTCATCGTGGGTCAGGCCCGTGACGTGAAACTTGTAGCCGTCGCCAGCGTGCGCCATTTCCGGTACCAGGTCGCCATTGGTGGCATAGGGCAGGTAGTCTTCCACCGACTTGTGAGTGTGCTTGCGCGGCGTGACTTCGATTTCGTCAGCGGGCGGAATGACAACCTTCTCCGTCATGTGCCCGACGACCTCGTCCATCATGAACATCACCGGCACGCGGAATTCTTCCGCGAAGTTGAACGCCTTGATCGTCAGGTCGAAGCACTCCTGCGGAGAATTTGGGCAGAGCGCGATGATCTCGTAGTCTCCGTGCGATCCCCAGCGCGCCTGCATCATGTCGGCCTGGGCGGGAAGCGTGGGCAGTCCGGTGGACGGCCCGCCGCGCTGCACGTCCACGAAGACGCACGGCGTTTCGGTCATGGCCGCGTAGCCAATGTGTTCCATCATCAGTGAGAAGCCCGGGCCAGAGGTTACCGTGAACGCCTTGGCTCCGCCCCAGACGCCGCCTTGCAGAGCAATCGAGGCTGCGAGTTCGTCTTCCATTTGAATGAAGGTTCCGCCAACTGTGGGCACCCGGGCCGCGAACCGCTCGACGACTTCGGTCGAAGGGGTGATGGGATATCCGGCGGCGAATCTCGCGCCTGCGGCCAACGCGCCTTCACAGCAGGCGTGGTCGCCGTCGAGAAAGTGCGTGCCGGTCAAAACACCACGGGGATCCGCTTTCATTTCTCACCTCCACTGGCCTGCTTGGCGCTGGCCTGAGGAATCTTGGTTCCATTGATGGCGAAGTCCGGGCAATACATGCCGCAGAGATCACAGCCGCTGCATTTTTCCGGATGCACCACGTGCGGCGGATGGTAACCCTTCGAATTGAAGGCGGAAGAGAGCGCGAGCACGTGCGTGGGACAGAACTCCACGCAAAAGCCACAGGCCTTGCAGCGCTCAACGACAATCGAAACACGTCCTTTTGCCACGAGATCCCCCAGCCAAAGAGTGACAATCACTCCGGGAATTCAATAACGCAGGACTTGATTATGCGGTGACTCTATCGGTAGGTGGTGTGACCAGCATCACAGAACGGCGTGAGGTCAGGCACGATTGAGTTTTGGTGCAAAAACCTGCGCAAGACGTTGCAGGCGCATGATTTGCGGGTTTGGAGGGGCGCGCAATATGAGGTCAATCACCCTCCGGCATGCAGGGATGACCGCCATCACTGGCGACCGTGATGCTGAACACAGGGAAGCAACCCCAACCACTCAATCCCGGGTTACACTCTTCGGCTTGTCCCGCACGACAGTCCCATTCGCGGCAGTTCCGTGCGAAGGAATTCGCGTCGTTGCCATTGCCAGATCGCCGAAGACTCAACAGCCCTGGCTTCCGTGGATCGGACCAGCCTGGCTATGGCCGCTCGAAGTTTCGCGCGAAAGGGCCAGCTGAAGCAACCGCCCTCGCCACAGCAGACCCTGATGAAACTCCCACTGCTCCGACCGGAACTCGCCGGCTGTTGCCGCCCTGTGTTCGTCGCGTTTGCCTCTGCCGGGCGAACCAACTACACTCGAAATTTTGCCGCGAGATTTGCCGCCGTTGCTTGGTGGCAACCGCTGCCGGAGCCCCTTGGAGATTCTCGACCTCAGGCACTTCTCTTCCGTGGACCTGCGTCCGTTGCTCGAAGACGAGACGCAAGTCTGGTCGCGCCTGCTCTCGTGGGATTATTCCGGTTCGGCGGAGATGATTCTCCGCTACGTCGATGCCAAAATCTTGCCGGGGTATGCAGCGGTCGATCGCGGCCGTGTCTTCGGCTACTCGTTTTTTGTGTATGAAGGCAGCAAGGGAGTGATTGGCGACCTCTACGTCATCAATGGCACCCGGCTTCCCAATGCCCGCGAGGTGGAGTTGAAGCTGCTGACCCATGTGATCGAGACCCTGCAGCAGTCTCCGGGGATTCATCGTGTGGAGGCGCAGCTTTTGGCGCACGAAGCCAACGCGGTATCGCGCCCGTTTCTGGAGACGGGATTTCAGCGCCACCCGCGCTTGTTCATGACGTTGACCTTGGGGAAAGCTGCGGCGGAAAAGGTTCCAACGCACCCCGAGGTTGAGATTCGGCCGTGGGCTGAGAGCGACTATCAACCTACGGCGGCGGTGATCACCGCGGCCTACCGCGGTCACGTCGACGCGCAGATCAACGATCAGTACCACACTCTTAGCGGATCGCTGCGTTTTCTTAATAACATCGTGCGCTTCCCGGGGTGTGGTGTGTTTGATGCAGAGTCGTCGTTCGTGGCGCTGGACCGCAAGGCGAAGAGTCTGATCGGGGTTATTCTTTGTTCCCGCGTGCGGAATAATGTCGGCCATGTCACGCAGGTGTGTGTGGTGCCGGAGTATCGCTCGCGCGGAATCGGAGAGTCGTTACTGGCGGCTACCGAAGCCAGCCTGCGGAAGCGAAGCTTCGTCCTGCTGTCTCTGACGGTGACGGAAGCGAACGCGCGGGCCGTTGCACTTTACCGGCGTCTGAATTTTGAGTCGAAGCGGATCTTTGACGCGTTTGTGTGGGAGGGGTGAGGCAGCTTTAAGCCGTTAGCTCTTAGCCATTAGCTTTGTCGCGGAGAAGGACAGCAGAAGGGTATCCAGGTGGCAAGATTGAGATTCAAGCTAACAGCTAAAGGCTAAGAGCTAGAAGCTACCTGCGCAACACCCACATCGCCCAGCCAGCCACCAGCACGCCGCCGAGAAACATCGCGAAGCAATAAAGCCCGTACTTCACCATCTCGCGCGTGCTCTCGCGGTGGGTGATGCCGAATACGATGGAGGCGAACAGGGCAAACACGGCCGCCGCGCTGAAATGATTGAGGGTGATGGTCACTGCGCCGCACTCCAAGTAAAGGTATGAAGCGAAAGCTGGTCGCTGACAGCTGATAACTGGTTCATTGCTTTTTTCCGATGGCGATGTGATAGGCGTCGGCGACGGCGATGAAGTTCAGCAGTCCCGCGACGATCATGAATTTCGTTCCATAGTCCGCCGTGGCGAATGCGATGGCGCCCTGGCCCCAGTCCGCAGCCATCGTGACGATGTAAAGAGCGCCGGCGCCAATGTCGCCGATAAAGCCGAGAATGTCGAGGATGTCGCCGCCGTTCGCTTTGTAGATGCGGCCTTGCATCGCCAGTCCGAGCACGAACAAAGTCGCAATCGACACGAACAGCAGCCCGCCGCGAATCCAGCGCTTCTGGATCATGTGCCCCGCGCCTGGAATCAGCCAGCCCACCGCCGGCGCGACCACCGACATCATGCTCACCGGTTCCTGCTGGGCTCTCGTCTTTTCTGTAGTGGAATTCGCCATTCAGATATTCACAATCTCACGTTGAATTTTTCCGGTCACTTCAGCAGACTTGGCGCGCACCAGCACGTTCACTTCGCTGCGCACGCCGAACTCCGGCAGGTAGATGCCGGGCTCGATCGAGAAGCAGGAGTTCGGAAGAATCTGCCGCTCGTCGTGAATCTCCAGATCGTCCATATTGGCCCCATTGGAATGGACGTCGGTGCCGATCGAATGTCCGGTGCGGTGGATAAAATAATCGCCGTAGCCGGCCTTCTTGATGTGTCCGCGGGTGGCGCGATCGACTTCCCATCCGGCAATGCGGCGTCCGCCGTTGATCGCGTCAAGGACAGTCTTCACCCCGGCATCGCGCGCGTCGCGCACGATCTCGAAAATCTCCCGCATCTTCCCCGAGGGAGCGCTGCCCACGAATCCCATCCACGTGATGTCGTAGTAGACCGCGTTGGGCGTGTTCTTCTTGCCCCAGACGTCGAGCAACAGCAGATCGCCCTCGCGGATGGGCACGGGATGGCTGGCATGAGGCTCGTAGTGCGGGTTGCCGGCGTTGGCATTGACGGCCACGATCGGCGGATCGTCGGCGAGCAGATTCTCGCGGGCGAAGGCTTCCATGAACCATTTCTGGATTTCGTGCTCTTTGGTGCCGCCGTTGCGCACGCGTTTGCCGACCTCTTTGAACGCCGCCGCAACAATCGAGTCGATGCTGTCCCGCGCCGCGAAGTGCGACTGGATCTGTTCTTCGCTCCAGGTGGATTCGAACTGTGCCACCAGGTCCGCGGAACTGACGACGTTCTTTCCAAGGCCGCGCAACAGGTCGATGGTGCCCCCGTCCACCAGCGAAATGGTGAACACGCTGTTATTCGGCGAATACTGCATTGCCAGGTCGCGATGCTTGGCGAGAATCGCTTTCAGTTGGTCGAACAGTTCCTGCCAGCCGGAATACTGGTACTTCTTGCCGGGCAGGGAATCGAGGTGTCCGGCTTCAATCTTGTGAACCAGTTTGACCGGCTCGCCTTCGGCGGGAATCAGGTAGAACCAGCGCCGGGTCACCATCAGGCTCGCGGGCACACCGAGCACGCGATAGGCGATGGGATCGCGATGGTGATGGTCGTAGAAAAGCCACGCGTCGATGTTGCGTTCACGCAGTGCAGACTGGATGGCAGCGAGGTCCATGGGCAATCTCCTATTGTAAACAAGAGCAAGGATTTGAGCGAATCCGTCTGGGTGGATTTTGATAAACTCCGCCAGATGCCCGCGATCGCCGAATCCGCCCCGGTCAAGGTGGCCCAACGCATCCGTGTCGAATCGATCGATGTCGTGCGCGGGGTCATCATGATCTTGATGGCTCTCGACCATACGCGGGACTTCTTCGGCAGCTCGGGTGTGAATCCCACGGATCCCGCCACAACGACCGTTCCGCTATTCTTCACGCGGTGGGCCACACATTTTTGCGCACCGGTCTTCTTCCTGCTTACGGGTACCGGGGCCTTTCTCTCACTGCGCAAGAAATCGAAGAGCGAGTTATCGCGATTCCTGTTTACTCGCGGCCTATGGCTGATCTTCCTTGAGTTGGTGGTCACTCGCTGCCTGGGATGGCAGTTCAACTTCGACTATCACGTGGTCCCCATCATCGTTTTATGGGCGCTGGGTTGGGCGATGATCGTGCTCTCGGCCCTGGTCTATCTGCCGACTTCCGTCGTGGCCGCGTTCGGGATTGTGATGATCGCGACCCACAATCTGTTCGATTCCATGCAATCTTCCAACTGGCTTTGGACCATTCTGCACTCGCCCAATTTTCTGGTGAACACTCCCACGCACACCGTGTTCGTGGGGTATCCACTCGTTCCCTGGTTGGGAGTCACGGCGGCCGGCTACGCGCTCGGGCAGATTTATCGTTGGCCGTCGGAACGACGCAGGGCGTTCCTGCTGCGGCTGAGTCTGGGGCAGAGTGCGGGATTCATCATCTTGCGAGCGATCAACGTCTATGGCGATCCGCAGCGCTGGAGTACTCAGAGGTCCGCCGTCTTTACGGTGCTTTCCTTTCTGAACACGACGAAGTATCCGCCGTCGCTGTTGTACCTGCTAATGACGCTCGGACCGGCGATGCTCTTCCTTTGGGCAGTCGATGGCGGGACCCCGCGCGGGCTGCGTCCCGCGTTGATCATCGGGAAAGTGCCCATGTTTTATTACCTGCTGCACATTCCGCTCATCCATCTGATTGCCATCGCGGTGTGCTATGCCCGCTACGGGCAGGTGCATTGGATGTTCGAATCCCCGACCATCGGCCAGTTCCCGATCACGCAACCGCCTGGCTGGGGATACTCTTTGCCAGTCGTGTACCTGGTGTGGGCAATCGTCGTGGTGACGATGTATCCGCTGTGCCTATGGTTTGCGGGATTGAAGCAGAGGCGCAGCGATGCGTGGCTGAGTTACTTCTGATGCGGATGAGTCTTTAGACTCCGAGGATTCGTGCACGCACGGTCTTTGGCAGCGTCTCACACGCCGTCCGCAACACGAGCCGCGGAGCGCGCCCGCGAATCTTCATCAGATAAGGCACGGTGCGCTTCGCGTCGTATTTTGCGGTCTCCCGCAGGAGCCAGCCGAGGCCTTTCTGCACCATGTCGTCCCGGTCGGCGAGCAGCGTGTTGGAAAGCTCCACGATCTGGGGGAAGAACATCTTGGCCCGCGCCCCGCGAATGAGTGCGACACACGCCGCGCGCCGATGCCAGCGTTTCGGCGACTTCGCCCAGCGAAATACATCTTTGACCCGCGCTGGCTTCGCCGCCACCATCGGCGCGATCAGGGAATGCACCAGTCCGTCGTGATCGGCCCAACTGCTGATGCGGTCCAACCACGACTCGAACATCTTGAACTCGCGATTGCCGAACTGCGCGTCCAGTTTCTCGAGGAGGAACACGGCGGCCACTCGTTCTTCGAGCACCCGGCCGGAGAATAGTTTGTCGGCCACCCTGACCAGGAAATCGAAATCGTGCTCGCGCAGAATGTCGCGACGGCATTGCCGGATGGCACGCCGCAGTTCAGCCGTGTACCAGCCGTGCGATTTGATTTCTTCCTTGAAGAACCACTGCACCCCGGCGGCATGCTCGGCCGAGCCGCCGTCTTTGAGCGCGCTGCGTATCTGCGCCGCGACCTCAGCCGGCGTGCCGCTGAGTTGTGCGGAACGACTGGGCCCCTTCGATTTCTCGGCCCGCGCCATCTATTTCACCGGGACCGTTTCTACCCTGACGAGCCGGTCATAGATCCAGAGCATTAGCGTGGTGACGATGCCGACTGCGACCACCGACCACCAGACGAGTTGCGGCCGGTGCATTTCTTCTCCGAAGTGGTGCATGAGCCATCCGCTGAACGGGCCGGCGATAAACGATCCGACGCCGAGCGGGAGAAACGCGAATCCCATGTAGGTGCCTTGCTGACCGGCGGGCGCGAGTCGCGAGATGTAGTCGTAGTAGCGCGGCTGTTGCACGATCTCGCCGATCGCAACCACAACCAGCGTGGCCACCGCCATCCACACCGAGGGGTGCACGATGAGAAGAATCCAGGCCAGGCTGGTGATCAGCGTGCCCAGCACGACGGCATGAAACGCCTGCATGCGCTTAGTGAGAAATCCGATCAGCATGGTGAAGCAGATGACCACGATCGGGTCGGTCGCGAGGATTTTCGCGGTGTCGGCCTTGGGGTCGATGTAGGCAGAAATGTAGAGCGGCAAGGCGATGAATTCCTGCCAGAATACGATCCAGTATCCCGTGAAGATCAGCAGAAACAACATGAAGCGTGGGTTCGAAAGCACAGTGAGAAAATTCTTGCCTACCTGAGCGAGACTTGCTTTCTCGCCTTCGTCAGCGTGGCGCGGCTCCTTGAAGAGCAGCAGTACGACAAAGAACATGAGGAAGACGCTCAGCGCCGCGATGCGAAACACGTTCTCCACGATGCCGTGCTTCTGCGCCCACGAGGCGAGCAACGGTCCGGCTGTGCTGCCCACGTTGACCAGCGTGTAGTAGATGGAGTACCCCACCGAGCGAACATTTTCTTTGGAAGCGCGTGCCGTAGTTCCGACCACGGCAGGCTTGACCAGAGCCACGCCCAGCGCTGGCAGGATCAGAATGAACGCCACCAACCCCACCAGCGGCACGTGGTCGCGCAGCGGAGCCAGCCAGGTCGAGCCGATCGATCCCAGCATGAAATAGGCGAAGGTGAGAAGCAGGTAGGCCAGCGAAAGGGCGCGCCGGAAGCCGAGCCGGTCGGCAATCGCTCCGCCAATCACGGCGAGAAACCAGACCCAGCCGCCGAACATCCCAGTCAGGCTGCTGGCGCGCTCGACATCGAAATGCAGACCCTCGTGCAGGTAACGCGCCAAGACCGCAAACACGGCATAGTAGGAAAGCCGCTCAAACAACTCGCTGATGTTGGCGACCCAGAAGGGGCGTTCGAACCCGGTTCGGATTTCTTCCAAGCGTTGAGAGAAGGACAAAGTGGCTCCTGTGTTATGTGGCGCGGACGCCCCAGCCCGCGATCTGACCTCGCAGCGCAGCCGCTCCCGCACTCTGCTGGGCCGTCGACTCCGACGATCGCGCATCACCTTATTCCTGCTGGTCTGGCCGGAGGCAATGGTAACGGAAGAGCGCGGCACCTTCAAAAGTTTCGCGAAAAATTCGATGCAAGCCTCGTTGGCCTGGCCCTCGATAGGAGGCGTAGTCAGGGATACTTTCAGGGCGTCGCCCAGTTCGCCGGTGATGGCGTTCTTCTTGGCGCGGGGATGGACCTTGACGGAGAACGTCACTCCGCCAGCGTTTTCTTGAATGAGCAGCATGGCTTCATCCCGAAGGAACGGAAAGAAGAATTCTACTAAGGCCTTGTCATTCTGAGCGAAGCGAAGAACCTATGCACTCTGCCGCGGTCAGCACACTGCATGGGTCCTTCGCGCCCAGAACGCCGCTCAGGATGACAACTTTGCCGGAGCAGAGATCTGTTTACGGTTTAGGCCTTAGTCCGAAGATAGCTGTTCCCACGCGCACGCAAGTCGACCCTTCCTCGATCGCTACTTCGAAATCGTGCGACATGCCCATCGAGAGCATGTCCGCGCGAACTGCAGGCAGCTTGCGCGCGGCGATCGCATCGCGCAATTCCCGCAGCTTGCGGAAGTATGGCCGCGCGTCCTTCGAGATCGTCGGTGAACGGAGGCACGGTCATCAGTCCGCGAAACTCGAGCGCCTTCGAATCGCGGCGCAGCCAACAACAGATCCTCCAAGTCCCGGCGAATCCGGCGCGACGCCGCTCTTGGCGGTTTCGCCACCAACGTTGATCTCGATCAGCACGGCTAGCTTCTTACCCGCGCTTCGAGCGGCGGCATCGAGTTTCTCGGCGAGTTTTACGGAATCGACCGAGTCCACGGCGTCGAACAACTCTGCCGCCTTGCCTGCCTTGTTCGTCTGCAGATGTCCGATCATGTGCCACTCAGCTCCCGCCAAACCCGCAAGGGCCGCCGCCTTCCCGGCAAACTCCTGCACGCGATTTTCCCCGAACAGGCGCAATCCGGCAGCGTGGGCTTCGCGAATACGTTCTGGCGGATGCGTTTTGCTCACCGCCATCAGCGCAATTTCTTCCGGACGGCGGCCCGCTCGTCGCGCAGCGTCCGCCACCCGCTGACGCACCGCCGCGATGTTTTCAGAAATCGGCATAAGAACCCTAAACCACGAAGGACACGAAGTACCACGAAGGAGGAAACCTCGAATCCCTTTCGGGTGACGGAGCTTGCCCTGAGCGAAGCCGAAGGGTGTCCTTCGTGCTTCACGCACTTACATGATCGCGGTTGGCGGAGCCGGATCCTCCGGCCGTCCCGCATTGGCGAGCGGCACCAGAATCATGACCGCCACCAGCGCCGCCAGTGCGACCAGGCTGGTCACGGGCGAGTCTCCGATGGCAAGGTGATACAGCTCCGTTTTCGCGTGAGGATCATGCGCCAGCCTGCGGGCAATGATGGCCGCAACTGCAATGCCGCACAATGCCTCTCCCGCGATCAGGCCCGATGCCGTCAGCACTCCCGCATTGTCCACGCGCGCCTTCTGCGCATCATTGAGGCTGCGTTTGTCGCGCAAGCGGTCGGTCGCCCAGCGGATCACGCCGCCCACGAAGATGGCGAACGTTGTTCCCAGCGGCAGATACATTCCCACGGAGAACAGCATCACGCTCTTCACTTCGATCATGATCATGGCGATTCCCAGCAGGATGCCAACCACCACCAGCGGCCACGCCATGTCGCCGCCGACGATGCCCTTCGAAAGCATTGCCATCAGACCCGCTTGCGGCGCGGGCAGATCGGCTGTGCCGAAGTGATACACCTTGTCAAGGGTCGAGAGCGGGAAGAAGAGAACCAACGATGCGACCACGATCCCCAGCAAGTCACCGATCTGCATCTTGGCGGGCGTCCCGCCCAGGATGTGGCCGACCTTCAGATCCTGCAACATCTCGCCCGCCACGGCGGAAGAAACACAGACCACGGCCGCTACTCCAAGCACAGCCGCGACCCCGCCCCCGCCCGAAACTCCTAAAGCCACCATCAGCAGCGCCGCGATCACCAGCGTGCACAGCGTGAGTCCCGATACCGGGTTGTTCGAAGAACCGATCATCCCAACCAGGTTGCCGGAGACGGCGGCGAAGAAGAATCCGACGACGATCATCACGCCGGCGGCAACCAGCGATCCCACCAGAATTCTCGATCCGGACAGGTTCCCCGCGCCGCTGATGAAGTAGTGGTAAAGCAGGATCATGGCCACGAATACGACCGCGATGCCCGCGAAGACAACCTTGGCGCTCAGGTCGCGCTCGGTGCGATTCGTAGCCGCCTGCACCGCCGCCGATTTCCTCAGATCGGAAATTGCGCGTGCCATCCCAACACCCAGCTGTTTCCGCATTTTGAAGAGCGTGTACGTGGCGCCTACGAGCATGCCACCAACCGCGATGGGACGCACGATCGAGTAGTAGATCGCCCCGGCCAACAAATCCCATGCGAGGGGTTGACCCGCCGGTCGCACGGCCTGAATGTATGGGCCGATAGTAAAGGTGAGTAGCGGAACCAGCAGGCCCCAGGCCAGCACGCCTCCGGCAAAGTTCAGTGCGGCCAGACGCGGACCAATAATATAGCCCACGCCCAGATACGCCGGACTGATGTCGGGCGCGTTGAACAGTGTTGCGCCGCCGGTGATTGTCGTCGCCACGTTGGGGTTAGTGCCGGTGCGCAGCAGCAACTTCTTCCCCAGGTCGCTGATTTTCACGTGGAAGGTGTTGCTGGGGCTGAACAAGTTGACTGCTCCCATCAGGAATATGAAGGCGCCATAGCCCATGTTCGCGAAAAGGATTTTCGCCGCCCTGGCTCCCTGTTGTCCGGCTTTGTGAATCTCGGAAGCGGCCACCGATTCCGGATAGGGAAGGTCCGGGTCCTCGACCATCACGCGCCGGAGCAGCGTTACGAACAGGATCCCGAGCGTACCTCCGATCATCATCAGCGCAACCGATTTCCAGTATTGGTCTTTGTTCAGCCCGGGCCACAATCCCGCCATGACGAACGCCGGAATCGTGAAGACCGCGCCGGCCGCCACCGACTCGCCAATCGATCCGACAGTTCGCGCGATGTTCTCTTCCAGCAGCGAGCCTTTCATCAGCCGCAGCAGCGCCATGCCAATGACCGCCGCGGGATAAGTCGCCGCGATCGTCATTCCAGCCTTTAGACCGAGGTAGGCGTTTGCGGATCCCAGCAAGGCTGTCAGGAACAATCCGATCAGCACCGCGCGGAAGGTGAACTCCTTCATCTCCATGGTTTCGGGCACATACGGCATGTGTTTCTTCTTGGCGGGGAGGTCGGTTACAGGACTGCTCATAGGTGGAATCCTTGTCGTGCGTGAGATGGAAGCAAGTTCGACCGCGTTGCCTTCTCGAACGGACTCAAATCACTGGAACCGCGCACGTTAGCACGCGGCAAGCCTGGATGACAAGTGCAGTCTCCACGCTTGTGCGCCTTGGGTTCTCGGGGATCACAATCGCCCCCCTCGTTCCACGATCAGTTGCATCGCGGGCTTGCTTACCCACGTGTGACCGGGATAGCCGGGACCGTGGAAGCGCTCTCCCCACGATAGTGGCGTGACGTCGCGGTATTCGTGCATGGACTCGTCCGGCACGAAACGCAGGCGCTTGCGCAGCGATGCCCGGGCATTCGGCTCGGCGCCGTGATCGAGCAGCAAGCGGGCGAAGGCAGCGTCGCGCTGCAGGCCACACATATACGCTTGCGACACAACACAGCCAAACAGCGGCGTATGTCCGCCGAAGCCGTCGGCGTCGATCTCGGCCTTCGCGTTCACGTCGGCGCCACGCGCAATCAGCCAGTGCGCAATCTCGATCTCGTCGAAATCCACACACATGTGCAGCAGTGTCGTTCCGGCCAGCGGTGTGCCGTGCAGCGCGAAGGAATGGTCGGCATGGCATCCCAACTCCGGGGGATAGATGTCTTCGTGTGAGAATGTGCGGGCTAACAGCCGTGGATCGCGCCGCAGATGCGCTTCGAGCAAATCGATGCGGCCGCGATGCACCGCCATGGGAGGCGTGTCAGGAAGAGCGGTTCCTCGGTTCGCCACGAGTTCAAGGCAACGATGTTTCCCTTCGGGACCGCGGCAATAGGTTTGCAGTAGCAACGCAACCGGCGCGATGCGGTCGCCACGGTCGTCGGTTAGCTCTGCTCCCAGTTCAAACAGGAACGCGAGGCCCTCCGCATTCAGCGTTTCGCACGGCCCCATCACCATGCCCGGAAGGACGCGGGCACCCATCGCATGCAGACGGCGCGCCGTTTCGATCTGGCCCTGCAGGCAGGCGCGGTCGAAGGCGTGCTGCAAGTCGTCCGCGCCCATCTCACGCAGCATCGCGATGAGTGCGTCTTGCCCCACGTTCGCCGCGTACGACATCGGCGGACCCCAGTTGCTGTCGGGCAACGCCCCTCGCGGCCTCGTGCAGCAGTCGCGGATCCTTCAGGATCAGCGACCGGACGGTGTCCGCATCGCCGCGCCAGATCGCGTCGGTCATGCGGCAGGCTGTGACGAGCCGCGGCCAGCTGGCGAGGCCGTAGCTTCGTGCCAGCGCGGCTTGCGCGTCGGCCAGCTTGGCCGCTGCGGGATCGATTGTCTTCGTGGTTTGCTTAGAATGATGCTTGCGCAGTTCGGCGATTGCCGCCGCATCGCCCTGTCGTATCGCGCGCAGCAAATCCTTAGCCTGATGCTTGAGTTGGTCGAGGTTGGGACGTACAGGAAAGTGACGATCGTGAAACTGCTTAGCCATAACGGACCTCCTTCGTGGTCATGCCCGGGGTCCGCTGCGGCGGGCAAAAAGGAGGTTCGTGGGAACCTTGGATTTCAAATTCGCTCAGGTGGACTCGGTCCTGTCCGCGGACGGGCGGCGTCCTGTACGCCGGACGTTAGTATACCGCTGAGTCCGCCATGTCAGCTTGAACGAGGTGACGGCCGCATGCCTTTTGGCAAGTCCTTATGACAAGTCTTTATAACAAGTCTTTATAACTGTTCCCCACATAAACCGACCTGTGGTATATTGTCCCCTCGCTCGTCCCCCCCGAGTATCGGCCCCGCTTCGAATCTCTGACCGTCATCCGTAAGGAGTACTGCGCATGAACCCTCGTCGCTTTTCTCTCGGGAAGCTCTCAGTCCTTGCATTTACGTTGGCCACCGCTACTATGGCCCTTGCCGCCGGTGCGCGTCTCAGGGTCATTAACTCAGCTAAGTTCACGAGTCCAGCAGGCGCTTTCGCCAACTTCGTCGTCGATCAGAATGGAAATCTATACGCCGTTGCAGGCGGTGGCGCTGGCGTTTGCCAGGACCAGGGCGGCGGTAGCTCGCCCTGCGGCACGGTGTACCGCCTTTCTCCGCCCACTTCCATTGGCGCAGCCTGGAGCGCGACGGACCTCTACAATTTTCGAGGCGCTCCGCACGACGGCGAAAGCAGCCTCGCCCCCGCTCTGCTCGACGGGCATGGGAACATCTTTGGCAGTACGGCCCTCGGAGGAAACGGCTCCGGCAGCGGGAATAATATCTGCGGTTCGTTTGCACTGATCCAAGGATGCGGCACCATCTTTGAGCTCTCGCCTCAATCCGATGGCTCGTGGCCGAGACCGTGCTGCACGCTTTTCAAGGCACGGGAGACGGCCAGCAGCCAGTCGGGCGCATGGTCCAGGACCCTGCGGGCAATCTTTACGGTGTCACCGCGTTTGACGGCGCGAGCGGTGCCGGACTCGTTTTCGAACTCAGCCCGCCGGCACAGAGTGGCGGTGCCTGGACCGAGACTGTTATCTATCAGTTCGGCCAGAACAGCGGAGACGGCCTGAGTCCCGCGGGCGGCCTCGTGCGGGACGGCAAGGGCAATCTCTACGGCACGACCTACCTGGGTGGTGGCGCTTGCAACTGCGGCATCGTCTACCGCTTGTCTCCTCCCTCCACGAAGGGAAGCGCTTGGACCGAGACCATCCTCTACAGTTTTACGGGAGGCAGTGACGGCACGAGTCCGAATTCTGATCTCTCCATCGACCTCGCCGGGAATCTGTACGGAATCACTACAACGGGATTTCTCGGAAACAATGGAACGGTTTATCAGCTAGCTCCGCCGGCCAGCGGTCAAACCTGGACTCTCACCACCCTCCATGCGTTCCAGGGTAACGCCGATGGATCGGTCCCGGCAGGCGGCGTCACTCTCGACCAAAAAGGCAACCTCTACGGAGTAACCCGTTTTGGCGGGGATGCTTCGTCCACGACCGGCTGCTCGTTTGAGTCCGAGGGCTGCGGCACGATCTACGAGATTTCGCCCAGCAGCAGCGGGTGGACCAAGCACACACTGCACGCGTTCCACTCGAACGATACTGTCGGAACGAATCCCTATGTCGGGCTCGTTTTCGGGCGCGGCGGCGCTTTGTATGGAAGCATCGGCATCAACGCTTACCAGTTGACGTTGCCAGGCAAGTAACTTGCATCAACGCGCAACAGAATTGAGATTGCGCCGGCTCCGCGGTCGGCGCCACCGGTAGCATCGCGGGCGGTAACGCAAGGCGGATTGGCCTGGGCGGCGTGACGGCGAAGGTCTACTTCTTGGTGCCTTTCACGTCCTGCCCGCCCTGGTGGAGGATGAGGTGCGTCACCTCGCCCTTATCGTTCTTGAAGAACTCCACCTCCGCTTCGACGACTTTCAGGAAGAACTTCGTTTCTGATTCGGCATACATCGGAAGCTTTCCTTGCCCGGTCGCTTGCGTCATCAACTGACCGCCTTCAAGGGTCATCACAACAGAGAAGTTCGGCATCAGCTCATAGGTGCCAACATATTTCTCCAGGATCGTGGACGGAACCGTGACTTCCTTTCTCTCGGAAGGCAATACGACACTCTCGCCGTGGGCCAACGCACCGAGCTTACTCGCGATATCTTCGGGCGCGCGCCCGCCCAGATTCGCCAGCACGACCACAGTCAGTTTGTCCTCCGGATAATAGGCCAGGAACGTGTTGAAGCCCTCAATCCCGCCGCCGTGCTCAATCACTTTGTGTCCGTTCGCCGTGCGCACCCCGAGCCCAAACGCATAATCGCTCTTGAAGGGTGTGATCATTTTCTGCAGCGATGCGGCGGAGAGCAGTTTGCCGCCCATCAATGCCTGTTCCCAGCGCAGCAAGTCTTCTGTAGTCGAGTAAAGCGCCCCCGCCGACAAGGGAATGCTCATGTCAATGTATCCGGCATTCGTCGGACCCTTATCGCCGGGCTCATATCCCGAAGCACGATGCAGGATGACGGCCGAGTTCGAATCGTATCCCGAGTCCTTCATCCCCACAGGGTTGAAGATATTCTCCTGCACAAATTGACTGTAACTCTGCTGACTGATCTTCTCGATCAGATAGCCCAGCAAGACGTATCCGGAGTTGCTGTAGTTCCACTTCTCTCCTGGCTGAAACTCCAGAGGCTTGTCACGAAAGCGCGCAACCAGTTGTTCCGGAGTGGACGGCATCGCCTCCGTGGAATGATAGTCGGGAAACCCGGTGAAACTCGGGATGCCCGAAGTGTGGGTCAGCAGATGGAAGATCGTTACCTTGTCCCATGCGGCGGGCGCATCGGGCATGTATTTCTTGACGGGATCCTCAACCTTCAGTTTGCCGCGCTCTTCCAGTAAGAGGATGCAGGCTGCTGTGAACTGTTTCGTGATGGAACCCAACCGAAACTTGGCGGAAGGTGAATTCGGAACATCCCATTCCAGATTTGCCGAGCCATACCCTTTGCTCAGAATTACCTTCCCGTCGCGTGCTACCAGGACCGACCCCATGAATTGCTTCGCATCCAGGTAGGAGCGCACCACCTGCTCCATGCGAGCAACGTTATCTTGCGCCAGGCAGATGCTCACCAGCAACAGAGCGATTGCGATTCTTCGGAACATGGGTGCTCCTTTTCAACGGGCAGCGAGTCAAGAAATTATACGAGGGGAATCGTTGGCGCTCCGGTACGGCGTTGCTCGTACACGCAAAATATCCTACGGAGTTTTCGACTCATCTTCGTGGAGGCAGCAGGCGGCCTACGCATCTTCGCAAGGGTCACGAAGTCCTAACTCCTGAGGATTTCCCTCATACGACTTCGTGTCCTTAGTGGTGGAACGCGTTCGATTTGGCCAATACTGGCAACCCGGCTCGCTGGAACGCTTCGGAAAGAATCTGCTAACATCTCCGTTCTGTGAGGTGATCATGCCCCAATTTGTGATCGAGCGGGAAATCCCCGGCGTGGGAAATTTGTCGGACGCGGAAGTGCAGGCCGTCGCCAAGAAGTCAGTCGGCGTGCTGAAGGAGATGGGACCGGAAATCAAGTGGCTCCACTCCTACGTGACCGGCGACAAGATCTATTGTGTGTACCTGGCGCCCGACGAGGAGACCGTTCGCGAGCACGCGCGCCGCGGAGGTTTTCCGGCGAATCGCGTCTCGGCAGTGCGCCGCCTGATCGATCCCGGCACAGCCGATTAAGTTGAGCAGCGTTTCACGCCGGGAGATTCGGCGCTGCATCGTTCTTCAGATCTTCCTGTACGCCCTGATCCACGGGCATTGACCATCCCTCCATCCACGCCGTTGTGCCTGTAGCGTTGCCTGGGTTCGACGCGCAAACTCCGGAGCCTTGGGCGCAGCAGCTCGGCCCGCCAGAAATGATTGGCCGCCGCAGCGCGAGTACTGTTGAATTGTAGATTTCTTGCCACCAACGGCTCGGCGGCAGGCCCCAGGATCCGTTTATAATACCCCAGATTTCGGAGGCGATTCATGGATGTTCGATCGGTGCAACGGCCCCTGAAAGACCAGTACCGCCAGGATCCGGCGAGTTCTCGAATCACTCTTACGGCGCACGGCAAGCAGGCCGACGCGCCCATCTCCTGCTCGATCGACCTGGGGCGGGCCATCTACAACGCACAGGCTCACAAAGGCGTTGGTGGCGCGGGCACCGGCGCGTGCTCCGGAGATCTGCTCTTGGGTGCGCTGGCGGCTTGCGCGCAGATCACTTGCCAGATGGTAGCCGCGGCCATGGGAATTCCGACCGAGGGCATCGACGTCACCGTTGAGGGCGACCTGGACCTGCAAGGGACACTGGGCCTATCGAAGGACGTGCCGGTCGGATTTCAGAGTATCCGTATCATCTTCGACGTCCGTGCCCCACAGGCAACGAAGGAGCAGCTAAGCGCCCTGCAGGCGAAAACGGAACAGTATTGCGTGGTCATGCAAACCTTGCAGCATCCCCCAAAGATCGAACACTCTTGGCTCACCCAGTAGCGCCCCAAGGTACAGGTGTAACGGCACCGAAAATAAGGTTTCTCATTGGCCTCTTTCGCGTCAGGCCGCGTGCCATCCTCAAGCAGAGTTGTGTCCAGAAGAAATTGGGCGCGCCCGCCGTGCTGGTGTAAAATAAGGTCAATCTGTAGTTCGCCCCTTCGTCGTCCGTCATTCCGAGGTGTGCCATGAACGACTCCCCCAATGCGCCCTTGATTCCTCCGTACCGTTGTCGCGATTGCGGCAGTGAAGTAGGCTTCCGCTCCCGCCGTCGCACGCTGATGGAGCGCTTTCTCTTGCCCCTGTTTCTTCTGAAGCCGGTGCGCTGCGGAGAATGCTTCCGACGGGACTACCGGCTGATTTTTACGCAGGTACGCGACCGGCTCCCGGACGCTCCCAGGATCATGCCGGGGAAGCAAGCGGCGTCTGCGTCCAACCGCAACGTTGCCTAGCGGCAGCATCACCGTTATACTGCTGGTGTTGCAGTAATCGGTGGCAACAGCGATGGTCCGCAGCGGTTTTGTGTTCGCGGGATGATGAGGAGGCCGTCTTCAGCAGTAGTGAGGACCGAATCCGGGCTAGCCAGGCCAGTGTTGCAGTACCAGGGCCTTCTATTGTGTTGCACAAGACTTCGTCTGGTCTGGGACGAGTCTGGGCTGACGAGGTTGGGGCGGACCCAAGCTGGATCAGCCGAGTCGCCGAGAGTCTCTTCTCCGTTCTGTTTCCTTCCGATTGCCGCCTGTGCGGCGAACCCCTGCTGAATATTTCGCGGCTCCCCGTGTGCCCCGACTGCCTGGCCGGGGTTCTGCCAGTGCGCGGCAAAATGTGCTCCATTTGCGGAGAGCGCGTACTCTCCGCCTACGCGGAGACCGACCCTGAGGGCCTTCGGCGCTGCCCGGTCTGCCGCCGCATTGACCGTCCCTTTGAGCGGGCCGTGGCCTACGGCAGCTATGAGGGCGGCCTGCGCGAACTGATTCATCTGCTCAAGTACAGCGGCATGCGCCCCGCCGCCCAGGTGTTGGGACGGATGTTGGCGGAGGCCTTGGCCTCCCTCGAACCCGACTTTGATCATGCGATGTTTGAGCGCGGCATGTATGACCAGCAGCCGATCCTGGTGGTCTCCGTGCCCCTGTACAAGTCCAAGCGGCGGCAGCGCGAATTCAATCAGGCGGAACTGATTGCGCGGGCCGCGCTGAAGGCTTACCCGGTGCCGGAACGTCTGCAACTTGCTCTGGATCTTCTGCTGCGCACCCGCGACACGCACTCCCAGATCGGTCTGACCGGCCATCAGCGCCGTGAGAATCTGCGTGGTGCCTTTGCCGTGCCGCGTGCCGCAGAAGTCACTGGCCGCGACGTGCTTCTCGTGGATGATGTCTATACGACGGGCACCACCGCGACCGAATGCGCCCGGGTGCTGCGCCGCGCCGGAGCCCGCCAGGTATGGGTCGCGACCGTAGCGCGCACGCTGAAATTAGCATCTAAGTGTCTTGACGATGAGCCAGTTGAAGGCGGGGAAGAAGGTTTCCAAGTTTCAGAGTCTCAAGGTTTCAAAGTCGGAGCCTGAGTTCCGCGTTTTTGAAACCTTGAAACTTTGAAACCTTGAAACTTTGGATGAGTGTATGTCACTGAGGATGGAGCATCACGATGCAGTATCCCGGCACGCCGCCGGCCTGTTCGCGCCGGCGGCCATGCACCGGCCTGGGGACGGCCATGCCCTCCTCGCGCCGGTCCTCGTGCTGAACGCGTCCTACGAGCCCATCAATGTTTGCGCCGCGCGCCGTGCGCTGGTCCTCGTGCTCAAGGGCGTGGCCATGACCGAGGAAGAGAACGGACACTTCCTGCATTCCGCCCGTGTGGCCATGCGCCTGCCCTCGGTGATCCGCCTGCTCGAGTACCGCCGCATTCCTCACCAGAGCCGCGCGCTCTCGCGCAAGAACATCCTGCTGCGCGACCGCAACACGTGCCAGTATTGCGCCACTGTGCTGCCCTCCGGAGAACTGACGCTGGACCACGTGATCCCGCGCTCCCGCGGAGGCTCATCCACCTGGGAAAATCTTGTGGCCTGCTGCCACGCCTGCAACCGCCGCAAGGGAAATCAGTCTCCCGTCGAAGCCGGAATGAAGCTGATGCGCGAACCCCGCGCGTTCAACTTACACACCAGCCGCCACATCATGCGGCTGATGGGCAGGTCGGATGATAAGTGGAGAAAGTATCTCTTCTACTAGCGTTCTGCGAACAGGGCCCTCAGTTATTCCGGCCATGTAGTAAGGAGGGGCAGCCTTGAAAATCAGTTTCTCCCTTCTGGTCTCACTCCTCGTCGTTTGCAGCGCGGCATCTCCCGCCGAACAAGGCGATGCCGAGCCCGTGCACCCTACTTCGTTCATCGAGAGCCGCCAGGGAAATCATCCCGACGGGCCCGACATGATCGGCCGCGCAACCATTTCGAAAGACGACACGTTGATGTGCATGCTGGTCGAGGTCTACGACGAAACGCACCAGGCCAAGACCGCTTGCGTGGTCACCTTCAAAGGCGCCGGCAAACTAATATTGACCCAGGGGCGGTTCGTGAAATCGGCGGCGGATAGCGAAGTCTCGCTGGAGTGCTCCGGTCGCGTGCCGCGGCGTTGCATGATCGAGGTCAATGATCCGGTCAATCAACCGCCGGGTAAGCAGGCAGCGAGGCATCGGTTGCAATGACTTCCTACTACTTTGCGAACCTGAAATTCGTTCCGGCCGAGGCCCTGCATGCGCCGGTTTAGCCGAAGTCCGGTTGCTGATAGCTACTTCCTCACGCCTTCGCGTATTTCAGCCACTTTACGATTTCGGGCAGGTTCGGCCGTTTCCCATAGATGAGGATACCGATGCGGTAGATTCTGGCGCACAGCACTAGGAGTCCGGCGATGGTCGCGATCAACAAGAACACGGATAGCGCAATCTGCCACAGGGGCGGCGTCTGTACCACGATTCGCGCGTACATCACCACCGGCGCGAAGAACGGAACCATCGACATCCATACCATCATCGCGGCGTCCGGGTTGCGCACCACCGGAGCCAGCATGAAGACTGAGAGAACCAGCGGAATGACGATAAAGACCTGGAGTTGCTGGCCTTCCTGTTCGGTCGTGGTGATCGCACCAATGGCGGCATACATCGTGCTGTACAACAAATATCCGAGAAGGAAAAAGACCGCGAATGCCACCAGAACGCTTGGCGGAACTTGAAACTCACTAAGGGAGGGTTGCAGGGCCATTCCAGGAAAGGCGAATACGACCGCGATTACCACCCAGACGAGGATTTGCGTCAAGCCGACCGCACCCACGCCGAGCAGCTTCCCGGCCATTAATTCGGTCGAAGTCGCGGAAGAGAGCAGCACTTCCAGAATGCGCGAATTCTTCTCTTCCAGCACGGAGCGCATCACGGATATGCCGTACAATAACACGGCCATGTAGAGCAGCGTGACCATGACGGCGACCTCCAAGAACTTGCCGCCACCGCTACCCTTGGCTTCCCGCCCGCGTTCCATGCGGATCGACTCGACTTTGATTGGTTTGAGCAGCCTTTCCGCCTCATCCCCGCTTAACCCGTTCTTGGACAGACGTTCAGACTGAATGACTTGGTTCAGGGTTTCGCCGAGGCGCGACCGTTCCGAGAAATAAGGCATACGGCGGCTAACCCAGATGACCTTCCCGGATGCAATCGCATCTTCGCTGAGCCACAGGTAGCCGTCGATGGCCTGGGAGTTGATTTTGTCTCGCAAGACTGCGCGTTCCGCTTCAGTGGGCTTGGCATCCACATCGATGACGTATTTCTGGTCGGGCTTCTGTTTGGCCGTATTCGTCCCGGAGTTAGCGTCTTCATCATCGTCGGTGTCCGTGTTCGGGGATAAGAAACGCTGGCGCACCATCTCGCCGAACTGCGGGGTCGAAGTCACCACCACGAGATGCTGCACTTTGTCTCCCATGGTCATAAGCTTTGCCGGCAATAGCATCACCACAGTCATGATGCCGGGTAACAGCAGGGTGAGCACCAGGAAGGAACGCTTGCGCACCCGGTCCAGATACTCCCGCTTGATGATCAGCCATAGGTTACGCATTCGGTTTACTCACCGCCGCGATGAAGATTTCTTCCAGCGAGGGTTCCATCACCTCGAACTTGCTCAACCGGGCGCCCGCAGATGCCAGCCTTAGCAGTTCCTGCGTATCGGCGCCGGGCGCGAGCCGCACCTCCACATAGTTGCCATAATCGTTGAACGATTGCACCAGCCTGGATTCCTGCAGGAAGCGGGCATCCCCGTCGTACTTGATCTGGACGTTACATCGGCCATAGCCAGCCTTGATCTGGCTCAAGTCGCCTTCCAGAACGGCCCTGCCGTGGTTAACCAGGCAGATGGAGTGACACAATTTTTCCGCCTGATCCATACCGTGAGTCGACAACAGGATCGTCTTGCCGCGTTTCGCTAGTTCGAGCAGCACATCTTTGAGCACGACGGTGCTGGCCGGGTCCAGCCCCGAAAAGGGTTCGTCCATGACAATCAATTCTGGATCATGCAGAATGGCGCCGATAAACTGCACTTTCTGCTGCATTCCCTTGGAAAGTTCTTCCACTTTCTTGCCGGTCCAGGCGCTCAATTCGAAGCGCTCGCACCAGTTGCCCGCCCGTTTGAGTGCCTCGGAGCCGCTCAGTCCCTTAAGCTGCGCCAGAAACAGCAGGTGCTCCATCACCTTCATCTTCTTGTACAGCCCGCGCTCTTCGGGCAGGTAGCCGAAGCGATCCTTGTGCCCCCGCTTGAGAGGTTCTCCAAAAACTGTGATCTGGCCGGAGTCAGGGACAATGATGCCAATAATCATGCGCAGCGTGCTGGTCTTCCCGGCTCCGTTGGGACCGATCAGGCCAAAGATTTTGCCGGGCTGGATGCTAAGGGAGAGATCATCCACGGCGACAAAGTCACCGTAGCACTTGCGGACCCTGCTCAACGCAACCGTGCCCTCGACGGTGGAGTTTTGGGCACGGCTCGAGGAAAGCGCGAGGGGCAGCGGGGTCGACGCCATAGGCCACTACAATAACCTACTTTGGCGCGTTCGGGTCCTCCGGCTTTTTCTGCTCCGGCTTCTGATCGCTCTTCGGAATTTGCTTGCCCTCGAACAGAATCGTGGATTTCGCTCCGAAGCGCTTGTAGTCCTCGTACTTGATGATTTCGCGGATGTGGATGTCCTGCAGCTTGAAGTGCAGTTCGTCGTCGGCCCGGGTATAGACCGGGAACCAATATTGGCCGTCGATCTGTTGCCGCCACGTCGTGAACTTGGGATAGAGATTCTCTTCGTCGCCGTGCTTCTTGCGGATGTCGGGCACGCTCTTGCCGTAGGTCTTCACAATCTGAAAATCGTGGTCATCGACCCAGATGCGCCCCTGGAAATATCGTTTCTTCCCGACGATCTGCTTGGGCGCGATGTCGAAGACATAACAATGAATCTCGTCTTCCTGCTGCTGTCCGACATAGAGAATGTTGTATTCCGGCAGGTCGGCCTCGGTCAGCACAAACGGCATGCGGTGCCGGATGTCTTCGAAGTCGCCCTGGTCCATGGAGAGTCCGCCCTGCTCGAGCGACGACTGCGGCGCGAACACCACGTTCTCAATTCGCTTGCCCTGGTCGTTGAACATTACGTCATAAACTTCGTGGTACTGGCCGGTGACGGTGCTGCCATCGAGAGTCTCAACCTTCACGTCCTGGCGGTAGGTGTACTGGTCGCGCGCCTTGGCAAACTCGGTCTCCTTGGCGGCGAATCGCTTGATGATCTCCTCGGGCGTGGTGCCCGCAGGGGGACTGTTATCGAGCGGGCCTTCCTGAGCGCGCGCCGGGAGCGCCGCCAGTGAACAGGCCAGAACAGTCACACACAGCAGCAAACGAACAGATACCGATTTCATATGTCTAGTTTAGCGGATTGCGAGAGGCTTCGTAGAGGCGTCGCTGGCCACGTCTGCCGCCCGGTCCGAAAGGCCAGGCAACCAAAACAGCGAGCAGAGAAGAGACGCAGCAAGCTACGACTCTACGGAAGCATACCGCGGCAACCCGACCCTCCAACCCCTCTCCGCTCAGTGAGGCCGGAGGGAAGGGTGCTGCAGTTCTGCCACTCAGTTGGATGCCGAAGTGGGCAAGAGGTTGCCGCATGTTGTCTCACGCTTCCTGATCCGCTTCCTCATGCTTCCCATCCCAACATGAACTGTCATCCTGAGGCGGGCGCCTTTTGCCCGCCGAAGGATCTATGTAACTGGCAGGCAGTGCCGGAACAGCCGCGGAGTGCATAGATCCTTCGCCGCCAAATCCCGCGGCTCAGGATGACAATTTAGCGGGGTTTGGGGTGGCAGCCAGAGCAATGTCCGCCTCCGGCTGAAACGCATGCCGCTCATACCATTCCAAACTCAAGTCCCTCCACTCCGGATTGACAGACACAATCAGCGCAATCTTCTTGACCCGCAGCCACCCCTTGATTCGCTTCTCGCGCTCGATCGCATTGCGAATGTCCTCGAAGCGCTCAAAATATACGAGTCGATCGAGCTTATATTTAGCGGCAAAGCAGGAGCCAGATCCCAGTCTTGTGTTCGCGTACCCTGCGGACGAGGCTGTTGGTCACGCCGGTGTAAAGCGTCTTTGACCGGTTACTCATGATGTAGACGAAGTATGTTTTCGGCTCGCGCACGTGCAATTTCTTCTCCACAAGAGCATGGCAGAGTTGCCGTTTCCTTGTCTGTGACGCGTGAACATTGTTTTTCCACAGACTTGTCGCTATTTCCAAAACAGCCCTGTCATCCTGAGGAGGGCGCCTTTTGCCCGACGAAGGATCTATGCAACTGGCCGGGAGTGCATAGATCCTTCGGCCTGCAAAAACCGCAGGCCTCAGGATGACAAGGCCTGTAAGTGAGGTAGAGTTAGCACCTAGAAGCCACCGGCTCCCGCCTGCTACACTCATCCGTTTGCCGCAGGAGGCCCTCATGCGCCGTCTTCTTCTCTCCCTTCTCGTCCTTGCTTTCACCCTCCCCGCTCTTGCCCAAGCCAAGCATCCCTTCACCTTCGACGACATGATGAAGCTGAAGCGCGTCGGCGATCCCCAGGTGTCGCCCGATGGCAAGTGGGTAATCTTCAGCGTGGTCGACGTCGATCTCGACGCCAATACGAAGACGCCTCATATCTGGATCGTGCCCTTAGATGCGCTGGACGCCGCGGCGTCAGGCCGAGCAAAGACGGCAGGCTCTTCGTCGCAGAGCGATCTATCGCCGATCAGGACGCCGACCGCCCGCGCTGGGCGCCGGATGGGAAGCGGTTCGCGTTTCTTTCGAACAAAGGAAGGCGGTTCGCAGGTCTGGATCGCGGAATTTGACGGCGCGACGGGGACGGTAACTGGCGTGCTACAAGTTGACGTCGATCGCGACCGAAGCGGGCGGCGAACTTTGGTCGCCTGATGGCAAGACATTCTCTTTACTTCTGACGTTTATCCTGAATGTGACGGCGCGCCTAGCCGAGGAATGCCTGCAATGCGAAGAGGCTGAAGGAAGCTGAGACAGTCGAAGGTCAAGGCTCAGATTTTCGACGCATCTGCTCTATCGACACTGGAATGCGTACAAGGAGGGCAAGCGCACGTCACATTTTCGTGCGTCAGTTGCCTGCGACAGATCAGCTCTGGAGGATATGACCGCATCGCTGGTGCAGCATCGATCCCTCCGCGCGATCTCACGCCCGGCGATTACGACGCGCCCGTGTTCTCGCTCGGCGGGCAGGATGACTATGCCTTCTCGCCCGACGGACAAGAGATTTGCTACGCCTCGAATCACGACAAGAATCCGGCGGCTTCGACCAACAACGATCTGTGGATCGTCCCGGTCAGTGTGGGAGCGGGCGACTCGCCCGCTCAGGTTTTGGCCAAAACCAAGAACATCACCGCCGACAATCCGGCCAGCGACACGTCGCCCCTCTATTCGCCCGACGGCCGCTACATCGCCTACCGCGCCCAGCAGCGTCCGGGATACGAGAGCGACCGCTTCCGCCTCATGCTCTACGACCGCAAGACGGGGGAGAAGAAGAATCTTACGGAGAATTTCGATCGTTGGGTGGGAACCTTCGCGCTGGCTGCCGGAGTCGACACGAAATCTGTCTTCACCGCTGAAGATGAGGGTGAGTCGCCGATCTACTACTTCTTCCCGGAGCTCTGACTCCAACGGCTGTTATCCAATCAAGTCATGGATGGGTTCAACGACGACATTGCTGCCGGCGAGAACAAGATTGTCGAGGTGAGTGCTGACGCAAGATCGGAGCTGGATTGTCTTCAGCCGAATGTCGCTTCAGTCGCCATCAGAGATTTTCATCGCCAAGCCTGGTACTTACTCAGTTGGTATGGAAAAGATCCGGGCGGCGCTCTCAGGGGAATCCAAAGAGCCGTTCCCTAAAGAAGCAATGGCAAGACCGCGCCAGCTCACGCATGTCAACGACGCCATCCTCTCCCAAGTCGCCATGTCCCCGCTCGAATCCTTCTGGTTCCCCGGCGCCCACAACGACAAAGTCGAAGGCTTCCTCGTCAAGCCGCCGAACTTCGATGCCTCCAAGAAATATCCCGTGAAGTTCCTCATCCACGGCGGCCCGCAGGGCGCCTGGGGAGACGACTGGAGCTTCCGCTGGAATCCCGAACTGTTCGCCGCACCAACTTCATCGACGCCCAGCGGATACGTCGTCATCATGATCAACTTCCACGGCTCGACTGGATACGGGCAGAAGTTCATCGACGCCATCAACGGCGACTGGGGCGGCGCTCCGTATGAAGACCTGATGAAGGGCCTCGACTACGCGGAGAAGACCTATCCGTTCATCGATAAGAACCGCGAGTGCGCGCTGGGCGCCAGCTACGGCGGATACGCCATCAACTGGATCCTCGGCCACACCGACCGCTTCAAATGCCTGGTGTCGCACGATGGCATGTTCAACGCCGAGTCGGCCTGGGGGACGACCGAAGAACTCTGGTTCAATAACTGGGAGTTCAAAGGCACGCCCTACGACAACCGCGCCAGCTACCAGAAGTGGTCGCCGCACCAGTACGCCAAGAATTTCAAGACGCCGACGCTGGTCATCCACGGCCAGCGCGACTACCGCCTCGACGTGAGCGAAGGCTTCCAGCTTTTCACCACGCTGCAGATGGAAGGTGTCCCGTCAAAGATGCTGTACTTCCCCGACGAAGGCCACTGGGTGCTCAAGCCGCAGAATTCGCGCCTCTGGTACAAGACGGTGAACGATTGGGTGGACCAGTGGACGAAGTAAGGCCGGCTGCCGCCTTCCGCTATCCGGCTTCCGGAAGCGCTCAAGATGTCATGTGGGGACAGCCGCCCTCGGCTGTCCGCCGAGCGCAGCTCGGTGAGTCCCGGTCCCGGAGGGAGCGCTGACAATAGCCCGCCAGTTCACTGGCGGGTAATTCGGCCTTCCCTCGGAGTCTCGTGCCGTAGGCACGATTGAAATCTCTACGGAATAGCTGCCGAACGTTCAGGCGTCCCTCCGGGACGCGGTTGATTGCCCTCCTGCCTTGTCATCCTGAGCGCGCTTTTTGCGCGAAGGACCTATGCAACTGGCCGGCACTGCATAGATCCCTTCGTGGCAAACGCCGCTCAGGATGACAACAAAATGTGGGATTTAATTGAAATCAAGTCGCTGGATGTTGGTCTCGCCCGCCTTCTTCACGCCCAGCGCGATCGGACGCGGCGGGCCTGCCTTCAGCGGTTACTTTTGGGTGATTGGAAGGCCTGCTGAGCGCGTGGTAGACTCACGCCGTGTCAAGATGGATGCGATCCGCGCTGGTGCTCCTCGCCGCCGGAGGAGTCTGCCTATTGGTGTTGTTTGCCGGCGGTTCCTGGGGACCGTGCGGGCCTAGCAGTATCGTGGGATTGATCGGCCTGCTGGGCATGCTGATCTGCTTTCCACTGGCCGCACTCATTTTTCTGGCCTGCGGCCTGCGCGCTCTACTCCGGGGACTCCGCGGTGGCCCCGAGGGCGCGGCTTAAGATGCGAGTTGTTTGGCGACGTATTCTCGCCTGCGGGCTGTAACCTCCTTCGACGAATCTCAAAAGCGGCGCGGCCGCGTCAACGCTCCTGAATTTCAATGGGTCGTGCAATGCGAACCGGGAGCCGGCGCATCGACGGTGGGTCTGTTCCTCCGGCGTTATTCCTACTCACCGGGGCAGGGAACACCTCCAGAGGATAGTCGAGCCACCCCCCAGTACCAGCCGTGACTCCAACATCTACTTCGAGCGGAGCGCTGAACGTACCCGCTGAGGGCACCATGCTCGCCAGTCCGTTCATGTCGGTGATTGCGCTACTCTGGCTCACCGCCAGGATCACAGGCATCGCCGGATTGCCGGGGTTGGTCTCACCGCCACCACCTGAGGAAGAAGATCCGCCGGGCCGCAGCACGGTAGTTAGAAAGCTGACATTGGCGCCGAGCACCACATTCGGCGGCGAAGAAGAGTCTGTGACCCGCACGGTCACCGGTTGAAATGCCTGTCCCGTCGAGATCTGCCCGCTTCCCGACACAGGTTGCAGTTTCTGTTGAGCCAGCGGCACCGGGTTTGCGTAATACGTCTGGCAGGGGGCGTTCGCCGGACTCACGCACGCGGTTACTTGCACCAGCGCCGAAATTTGCGTAGCGGTCAACGTGACGGTGGCATAGCCGGTGGAACTGGTTTTCGCGCTGGCGGCGCTGAGCGTTCCAGTTCCGCTAACCACCGTGTAGTTTACCGTGGCGTTGCTCTGCGGCGCGCCATTGCTCAGCACGCGCGCCGTGAGCGGAACACCGACTGTGGCTCCTTGGGCAATCCAAAGATAAGGCGTCAACACTCCAATATCAGAAGCCGACTGGGTTGCATTGAGACTCACGTTGACGGACGGCGATGAGCTGTAGACTCCCGGAGCCAGCGTTGCGGTAATGGTTGAGACGCCAATCGCTGCCGGTGTAAGCAGCGTGGCCGCGATTCCATTCTGATCGCTGCTTGCCGAACATGACGACGCACCGCCGCAGGCGGAAAGTTGCAGGCCACCGCTCGCGCTCCATCCGATGGTCGCACCGCTCACCGGAGTCACTCCGTCGGCGGCCAACACGCGTACGGTCATCGGATTCGCTGCCTGCGTCCCCACTGGCGTGGGCGGATTGATTCCGCCTACCAGGACGATGTTGTCGGTGGCAGCAGCGCCATAGGTCAGCACATTGGTCATGACCGAGGAAGAGCCGCTGACAGGATCGGTGACGGCGACGCTCTGTGGTCCATCCGCGTGCGCGGGGGCAGCCAGAATCATTTGACCGGCGCTAAAGGCGAGCGGAGTTGCGGCGGTATTCCCCACGGTGGCGGAAAGTTGCGAAGCAAAGCCGGTTCCCCGCACGGTGACCGCTCCGCCATTCACGCCCACACGCGCGGGAGAAACGGAATCCGCGTACAGCACGTGCGCCTGATAGCGGTAGTCGGGGCGGCCGTCGCCGCGCACATCGGAAATTCCGATCAGGAAATTCGTGGAGGTCGCGACCTGCGCGTCCAGCCGCGTCAATGCATAGGCCAGCTGGTTGAACGGCGAAGGCGTGAAGGCCGGAGGCGCGGTGCCTGGCGGATCAGAGGCTGCCCACATCCCAATGACTGGCTGCACTTTGGTCAGTGTGGCGTTTCCGAGTTCATCGAGCGCAGTTACCGCCACCGACAACGTGCGATTGACTTGCGCCGCAAGGATGAAGTAGGCCACGCTGCCATAGCCGCTCAGAGAGCCTGCCCAATCTCCGGCCAGAGGCAACGCAGCCGGGGAATTCCAACTCGACGCGGGCAGAGGCAAAGGCTGCGCGCTGCCGACCATCAGAATGTCTTGCTGTACGTCACTGCCTGCGGTGACGGTTACAACAATAGGCTGAGCGCTCCCCGAAGGCGCGACAGGACCCGTCGAGTACGGGCCAACATTCGCAGACCATTTTGGATCAATTGCCTCTACGGTCAGTTGGTACTGCGCGCTGCCTCCGTTCGGAAGTTGCAGCCCGGCAAGGTCGAAGTAGCCTTCCAGAGTCTGGCTGTCCGATCCCCATTCGGCGTAAGGATTTCCTACCGCGTCGTCGAAACCGGTGATGGCATTGCCTCCGTTGCCCGTGAAGAGAAAACCGGAGACCGATGCCGCCGCATACCTGCGCGAGGGAAGGTGGGTGTTGGCATCGATCCAGCGCGCCACCACGTTCACTCCCTGCATGGCCTGCGTACGATTTCCGTGAGGATCGGTGAACCACACCGATCCGTGGATGCGGGCCGTCGCCGTAGAGAACACCTGCTTGCCCGGGAAGCCGGACTGATTCTGCGCCGTTACCGGATACAGGCGGGAAATTGCCGCCATGTCATCCATCGCCAGTTGATACGGATTGGGGTAGCAAAGAGTGATCGGCGTGCAATTCAAAGGATCGGTCGAGTGCATCACGGGGAATCCCGCGAAATCGTCGGACGTGGGCGGCGGCGTACGAGTTTGCACATTGGGATTGACCTGCGCCCAGCCGAGCCCCAGCACGCTGCCGATGACACGCACCAGGCGATACTCCACGTCGGTGAATTGCGACGACTGCTGCGCGCACTGCCCGTTGATCACGATGAGCGCATGCTGGTAGGTAGCGAACGAACCGTAATTGTCGTTGCCTCCGTAGACCGCGTTGCTGTAGCACTCGCTGGAGGTGCCGGCGCCAGCTCCGATGAGGGCGTCGGTGACCGAGCCATCGCTATCGTAGACGATGCCGATCGGCGTGCCCGTCGCCGTTGGCTGAATGTCGGTGGGCATCGAAATCGAGCCGTCGGAATTCAGCGTGACGTTCGTGCCGTTCACATCTTCGGCGAGTGATCCCCCGCTCGTAACGTTAAGCGCCGCCGTCTGAACCGCGGTCCATTGGCCGAAGGCGCCGGCGACAAAGCTATTGGCAGACGCGTTGGGCAAAACCGGGCTCAGGTCCCCCTGATCGGTGTAATAAGTGATGGCCCCCTGCGGCCAGAGCAGCGGTTGTCCATTGGTCGTCAGGTCGAAGTAGCTAGCGCCCGCTACGCACTTCGGCCCGCCGGCGCGCGTGCCGACCACGAGCAAGAACACCAGCGCCACCGTCAGAGCCAGCCTGAGGAGAAATGAGCGCGCAGTAAATGCCATGCGGTTTGTCATGGTCACCTCTTCTGATCGCACTTATTCCTCCTCACTGGCCCGCTGTACCGCCAAGGCGAAGTCGCCGATACGTACTCGCGCCTTCCCACCCAGGACGGGATCCGTTCGAAAAGCCGAAAGATGTTGTGCCGAAAGCAAGACCCGGCCCCACGAGTCAATCGTGAAACGCCCCATGCCTCCGGCAACGCAACTGGTAAGCCCGAGCTTGCTCGAGGGGTAAAGGAACAAAAGCACGCGTTCGCCGACGTGGTAACGCTGGCCGCCGGACCAAAGGCCAATCCACTGCGAGATGGTCAGGTTCTCGCCAGGCGTGGTTCCGCGAATCGCATTCTCAATGTGGAAGGTAATGGCAACCGTTTCGACCGCCCGGCCCAGGGTCGCAGGATGACGCGTAATCGAGACGACTGTGCCCGAGAAGATCGTGCCCGCCGCACGAGCGATCAGGGGGAAGCCGATCGTTCCTGGCGGCGTACCGGGCCGCGCTATGGGCAGGCGGTGCCGGAGTTGGTTCGAAGCCGCCGGTGGACTGACTTCCGGCAGCCGATGGACTGCAAATTCAGGCGCAGACTTGACGCGCCCAGACTGGCCCTGCAGTAGTGCGGGAGCCAGCGTGAGAATCAAGATCGCGAGCAGACACCTGCAACTTCTCCCATACATGGGGAGACCTCAAGATATGACATCTGCTCGGAGGGATACCGGGGAAACGAATCAGCCTAGTCCAACCGCGGCGACAAGTCTGTGACAGATGTCACAACCGCCCTGTGGATATCGGGATGTTAATTCGTAAATTCTCTTTGAAGGCGTCATCCTCAACCCAGCGCAATTCGGCGTCGAATTGTGGTAGGTCCCGCGTCTGTCCCCGGTTTTCTCCCGCTCGGCTACTCGCAGCGCAGGGAGATCAAGGGATCGATTCGAGCGGCGCGTCTCGCTGGCATGTAGGTGGCGAGCAGTGCGGTCATCGCGAGCAACAAGGAAATCCCAGCAAAGGTGATTGGGTCCGTCGCCTCCACGCCGAATAACAGGCTTCGCATCAGCCGCGTAAGCAGGAAAGCCACGGCCAGACCAATCGTCACGCCGGAAAACGCAAGCGCCATCCCCTGTCGGACAACAAGACTCAGGATGTTGCGTTGCGAAGCACCCAGCGCGATTCGAATTCCCAATTCTCGAGTGCCCTGATTGACCAGGTACGCCATCACGCCGTAGATGCCTATGGTCGCGAGGGCGAGGGCGACGGTTGCGAAAACTCCCAGCAGCATCATCGAAAAACGCCGGCGGGCCAGCGATTCGTTGACTCGCTGTTCCATGGTTCGAACGTAGTACATCGGAAGATCCGGATCGAGGTTCCGCAGTTCTTGCTTGGTGACCGACAGCATGACAGCCGGATCGGTTCGGCCACGCAGGGCTACCGTCATGGACCGCGTGGGGAATTGGGTATGGGGTAGATAGAAAGCGATTCGCGGGTTGGAGTCGAGAGAATCCTGCTTCACGCGACCAACCACGCCAACAACGGTCTGCCATGGGTCCTTCGTCGGGAGTTCGACAATATGAATGCGCTTGCCAATCGGGTCCTGCCCCGGCCAAAGTTGGCCGGCCATGTACTCGTCAACGATGACGGCAACCGGCTTTGTCGAGTCGTCCTGCTCGTTGAAGAATCGTCCACGCCGCAACGGTATATCCATGGCTTCAAAATAGTGGCCGCCAACGATGCGTTCATCCGCATTGAGAAATTTCTCGCCGGGAAGCGGCGTTCGGCCCTCGACGGTGATCGGCGTCCAGGCAAAGGCCTCGCTCAAGGGGAGCGAGGTAACTCCGCCTGCAGCGATCGCCCCCGGAGAATGTTCAAGCCGCTCCCACAGTTGGCGATAGGAATTCAAGATAGTTTGTTTGTCGTTGTATTTTCGACCGGTCATGGTCAGGTCGAAGGTGAGCACGCCGTGCGGGTTGAACCCGGGCGATACGTCCTGCAAGCGAGCGAAACTCCGAATGAGAAGTCCGGCGCCGATCAACAGGACCACAGAGAGCGCCAGTTCGGAAACCACGAGCAACCGCCGAAGATTATTGCCACGACCCCAGACCGCGCTCGTTCCCGCCGAACCACGGCTCGCATCTTTCAGAGTCGAATTCAAATCCAGCCTTGAAACACGGAAAGCCGGGGCAAGGCCGAAGAGAATCCCGGAGGCAACGGAGAGCAGCAGCGTAAACAAGAGGACACGTCCATCAATTCCCACGTCCTGCAGTCGCGGGATGCTTTTGATTCCCAAGATGTGGATCCACCGCATGCTGAGAAGGCAGATGAAGACGCCCATCGCGCCACCGCAGAGCGAAAGCAACAGGCTCTCCGTCAATAATTGACGAATAATGTGCCAGCGGCTTGCTCCCAAAGCGGTGCGCACGGCAATTTCCTGCTGGCGAGCCACGGCGCGCGATAGCATCAGGTTGGCGACATTGGCACACGCGATCAGCAGCACAAAACCCACTGACCCGAGCAGCACCCACAAAGAGCGACGCACGTTGCCAACAACTTGCTCAAGAAGCGGAACGATGCTGAACGTCAATCCGCCATTGGGAGGATAGTTCTCCGGAAATTGGCGACGTAACCCGGCCGTGATGGTATCCATCTCCGCCTGGGCTTGCGGCAGGGAGACGCCCGGCTTAAACTTTCCGACGATGTTGTAATCTTCGTGATCCCGCACCTGCGACGCGGCGGCGGGAGCCAGCGGCAACGGCAGAAAAATGTCGGCCTGCTCGGTTCCGTAGAGCAACGGGAGAACTTCCTGCGACAGAGAAAAGCTCTGCGGAAGGATGCCGACGATTTCATAAGGCTGTCCATTGATCGTGATGGACTTGCCGATCAAGTGCGGGTCACGGCCGAAACGTCGCGCCCACATTCCGTCAGTCAGGACGGCAGTAGAGGGGTGGCCGGGCGAATCTTCGTCCGGCGTTAGCAGCCGACCGAGTGCCGGACGGGCGCCGAGCATAGGAAGAAGATTCGAGGAGACGCGAATGACGCCCACTCGTTCGGGGTCGCCCTGCCCAGTCAGGTTGTAGTCGCCGCCAATTGCGAGCGCGACCTGCTCAAACCCATGGTGCCTTGTCTTAATGTCAAAATACTGCGCCGTGGAAAACCAATCCTGGGTGATGTCCAGGCCAGGAGAACGATTCCACAGGATCACCAACCGATCCGGGCTGTCGTAGGGCAGGGGATGGAACAGCAGCGCGTTTGCAACACTGAAGATGGAGGTGTTCGCACCAATCCCAATCGCCAGCGACAATACTGCAGCCAGCGTGAAGCCTGGATTCTTTGCGAACGAGCGAAGAGCGAATCGAATGTCCTGCATCCACGTGTTCATCGGGACGTCATCCTAGCATAGCGAACAGTCCGCTAATACCATTGGACGTCCCGCAAAGGAAAATGGTGGGTGGCGATGCCTGTACGATGTCACTCCAAAAACCACTTGACACGAAAACTACAGATGTAGTAGTAATGCATACGTCGGTAGGAGATAAAATGCCCGGACCGAAACTAGCCAAGCTCGAACTGCAGATCATGGATGCCCTCTGGACCCGCGGCGAAGCCTCCATCCGCGAGATCCAGGAAGCCTTCCCGGAAAAAGGCAGGCCCGCATACACGACCGTGCAGACTACGGTCTATCGCCTGGAGGCTAAGAAAGCCGTGCGCCGCGTAAAGAAAGTCGGCAACTTCCACATCTTCGAAGCCGCGGTCTCGCGCGATTCCGCGCAGAGCAAGTTGATCGACGATCTGCTGGCCCTGTTCGGCGGCCGGACGCAGCCGGTCATGGCGCATCTGATTGAATCGGGCCAACTCACGCTCGAGGACGTGAAGGAAGCCGAGAGGACCCTCCGCAAGCTGGAGAGAAAGGACAAAGCGAAATGACCTCCGCACACTTGTCCGCGCTCAATCTGTCGGCGATGTGGAGAGACCTGGTTCCGGCCTTGGGCAATCACCTTTGGCAATCGACGCTGTTCGCCGCCGCTGCCGGACTGCTGACATTTCTTCTGCGAAAGAACCACGCCCGCGCCCGCTACTGGCTGTGGCTGGCGGCATCGGTGAAATTTCTGATTCCGTTTTCGCTGCTCGTTAGCATCGGCAGCTATCTGGCGTGGTCGCACGCTTTGCCGGCATCGAACGGAGGTTTGTATGTTGCCGTGGAAGCGATCAGCCAGCCATTCTCGGCGCCCGACACCGCAATTCCGGTGATTGCTCAAGCCGCGCCCGCAGCGGCTGCACCGAGTCTGCTCCACTGGCTTCCGGCATTGCTGGTCGCCGCCTGGTTCTGTGGATTCGTCATTGTCCTCTTCGCATGGTGCGTGCGCTGGCGTCGGATTTCCGCCGCTCTGCGCGAGTCCACGCCATTGCGCGAGGGGCGCGAAGCCGAAGCTCTGCGCCGCCTAGAGCGCATGGCCGGCACTCAGCGCCCCATTGACATCGTTTTGTCTCGATCTTCTCTGGAGCCCGGAATCTTCGGCATCCTCCGTCCAGTCCTGATCTGGCCCGAAGGCATCTCGAAACATCTGGAAGATGCGCACCTGGAAGCCGTTCTCGCTCACGAGGTCTGGCACGTGCGCCGCCGCGACAATCTTGCCGCCGCTCTCCACATGGTGGTCGAAGCGCTCTTCTGGTTCCATCCGCTGGTCTGGTGGCTGGGAGCGCGCATGGTCGAGGAGCGCGAGCGCGCCTGCGATGAAGAAGTCGTGGAACTGGGCAGCGAACGCCAGGTCTATGCCGAGAGCATTTTGAAAGTCTGTGAATTCTGCGTGGGATCTCCGCTGGCCTGCGTCTCTGGGGTAACGGGGGCCGATCTTAAAAAGAGGATGGTGTACATCATGACGGAACGAATTGCACGGAAACTGGATTTCGGAAAGAAACTCTTACTCAGCACCGCAGGGGTGCTCGCCCTCGCCCTGCCTCTCGTGTTTGGCCTGGTGAATGCGCCGAAGATGCGGGCGCAGGAGCAGAGTCCGAGTGCGTCCAAGGTCGAATTCACGATCAAGTCGGATGCCGGAGACGAGGTCCATCGAGTGGGAATGATGTATTCGCCCTCCGGATTCAAAGCGATGAACACGACCTTGCAGGCGCTCATTCAGGAGGCTTATGGTGTCCAGGCCAACCAGATTGCCGGAGGTCCTGACTGGCTCAAGACGGCACAGTTCAATCTCGAGATTGGGCCTCAAGATGACAAATCCGCAACCAGCGGCATGAGCATCGAGCAGCGTCTCGAGCAAAGCAAGATTCGAAACCAGCGCCTCCTGCAAGCGGCTCTCGCGGAACGATTCAAGCTCGCTCTGCATCCCGAAACCAGAGAGCTGCCAACCTATGCACTCGTTGTGGGCGACGAGGGCTCCAAGCTTCAGCCCGCGAAACCTGCCAGTAGCTACCCAGATCCGGTGAAGGGCCCTGGCGCGATCCCTTTGGAAAAGTCTTTCCGGATCAAGCTCGACGGCAGTCAGTCTGGGTTGGAAGCCCGCGGCATATCTACCTCGGACATCGCATCGCATCTCGCACGGGAACTCGGCACCGTCGTAGTGGACAAGACCGGCCTTACCGGCACCTACGACTTCAGCTTGAACTGGAAGTCGGACAGGAATGGCAACTTCAACGCACCTGTATCAGATGCTTCCGCCTCGCTGCTCTCAACGGCGATCCAGGAGCAGCTGGGCCTGAAGCTGGAACCGCAAAACAGCCCGACGCAAGTTCTCGTCATCGACCATGCGGAGAAGCCGGCGGAGCCCACGCAAAACTAAGGCAGATCATATTTGGAGCAAGGCAACCTCCGGCAGGCCTTCGGACTCTCACTCACCAGAGTTCCGACGTCCTGCCGGAACCGTTGCCGCCTCAAATCGGAGGTCCCTCATGTCCCACCGCAAGTGCTGTCGCAGGCTGGCGTCGCGGGACGTTCTTTTCTTCTCCAGCACCGAGCCGTAGGCTCCTTCTGGCACTCCGCGATGTTTCTTCCGCGCCGCGAAAGCCACAAACTCCGGACCGAGTGGCAGACCTAAAGCTCGGCCGGTGAGTTGACGGTCACGAACGAGACTCTGCAGATGTGATTGGCGCGCTTATCAGGTCGAAGCGGATCAGATTCACGCAGGGCCGAACTGGCTCGACTCGGAAAGATATGATGTTCAGGCGAATGTGGACAAATCCACAGTTGAGAATCTGCAGAGACTGGCTCCCGAGCAGCCGACCTCGAACAGCGACAAATGATGCAGGCGTTCTTGGCGGACACTTCAAGCTGGCGGTGCATCGCGACACCAGAGCCGTTCCTGTCTATGCCCTTGTGGTCGCGGAGAATGGCCCGAGGCTGCAACAGTCGTTGCCGGCGACGCCGCGGCCCAAGGACGCGTGATTCAGGTTGGTAACGGGCACATCGCAGGGCGCGAGGTTCCGATCTCGACGCTCGCGAGCCTGTTGTCGGAGCAACTCGGCCACACCGTTGTCGACAAGACTGGCCTGACGAACCACTACGACGTCACGTTGCAATGGCCAGCGTCGGCTGACGTCCCGCAGGGAACGGAGAACTCCTCCGCAGCGGAATCGTCCAGAGAAGCGATCTTCGCGGCCGTCGCAGACCAGCTTGGTTTGAAACTGGAACCGCACGGGCCCCGATGGAAATCCTCGTCATCGATCATGTGGAAAGGCCGACGCAAAACTAGCGACCTTGAGTATCGGTGATCCCGACACCTACGATCCGCAGAAGATTGCCCTTACGGGTACGGCGTCGCAACGCTTAGTGCGAAGTATGCGGCGATTTCATCGGGGGAAAACCGCCGTAGCTGGGCTTTCCTTCGTGAACCTTAGTGTCCTTAGTGGTAAAAGGTGTTGAAGTTCCTTCCCCACTCCACCCCGCCTGATGGCAACTCGCCTCGCGATTGCAGCTAGAATACCCCGCGGAGGATTCATGGCGAAATCGCGCAGGCAATTTCTGACAGTGACATCGATGGGGGTCTTGGGAGCGGCGGCCGCGCTGCGCAGCCCAGGGCAAGATGCGGCGCAACAAAATCCGGCAACCCAAAATCCGGAAGCCCTTCCGCCCGGCGCGCCACCGGCGTTCGGCGCTGGCCCGGCCGTGGGACCGGAAGTCTCCGCGACGACCTTCGCCGAGGCCGAGAAGCTGGTGCAGTTTGAAATGACCCCCGCCGAGCGCGCCATCGCCGCCGACAGCTGGCGCAAAACGATGGCGTACCTCTACGAGCGCCGCACCGGGCCGCGCAAACTTGCCTTGCCCACGACGATCGCTCCCGCCACGCGCTGGGATCCAATCCTGCCCGGGCAGAAGTCCGGTCCACAGCACGACCGCTTCGTCCGCAGCTCGACCGATCCCGGCCCGCTGCCCGCGCGCGACGAAGACATTGCCTTCGCCCCAGTGACCCAGCTCTCACGCTGGATCGAGACTCGAAAACTGACCTCCGAACGCCTCACCAACATTTACTTGAAGCGCCTGCAGCAGTTCGATCCCAAGCTGCGTTGCGTGATCACCCTGACTCGTGACCTGGCCCTGCAGCAAGCGAAGCAAGCCGACGAAGAAATCGCCGCAGGCAAGTATCGCGGCCCGCTGCACGGCATCCCGTGGGGCGGCAAAGATCTGCTCGACACCGCAGGGATTCCGACGACATATGGCGCGGAGCCCTTCCGCAACCGCGTTCCCGACCGAAGACGCCGTAGTGGTGAAGCGTCTGCACGAAGCCGGAGCCGTGCTGGTGGCCAAGCTCAGCCTGGGAGCCCTCGCGCTCAACGACATCTGGTTCGGCGGCCAGACCATGAATCCCTGGCTGCTCGAGGAAGGTTCCTCCGGATCGAGCGCTGGCCCCGGCGCGGCCACCGCCGCCGGATTGGTTGGCTTCTCCATCGGCAGCGAGACCGGAGGCAGCATCATTAGTCCCTCGACGCGCTGCGGCATCACCGGCTTGCGGCCCACCTACGGACGCGTGCCCCGCACCGGCGCCATGACGCTCTGCTGGTCCCTCGACAAACTCGGTCCCATGACGCGCAGCGTCGAAGACGCCATGCTCGTGCTGCACGCCATCAATGGACCGGACCCCGGCGACGTGGCCAGCGTGCCCAGCCACCTCGATTTCGACGCCGCCAAGAGCGTCGCGGGCCTCCGCGTAGGGTACTTCCCCAAGTGGATGCAGGAGAATCCTGCCACCGAGGTGGATCGCGCTGCGGTAGATGTGGTCAGGAAAGTAGGGATGGTGCCGGTCGAGGTCTCGATTCCCGACTGGCCCTACGACTCGCTCAACCTTATTCTGTTCGCCGAAGGCGCAGCCGCGTTCGAAGAGCTGACCCTCGAGCGGAGGACTGCGCGAACTCAAAGCCCAGGTCCCCGACGCCTGGCCCAACATCTTCCGCCAGGCGCGGTTTCTCTCCGCAGTCGACTTCGTGCAGGCCGACCGCCTGCGCCGCAAAGTTGCCGAGGAAATGGCGCGCCTGTTTTCGCAGGTCGACCTGCTGCTGGTGCCCTCGGTCCGCGATGAAATGCTCACCATCACCAACTTCACCGGCCATCCCGTCGTTAATGCTGCGCGCAGGATTCGTCGAGGTAGCAAAAGCCCGCAGCGACTGGGCTCCCGACCCAGCGCATCCCTTGCCGACGTTCAACCCGCCGCGCCGCGTCCCCCATGGCGTGACGTTGATTGGTCGCCTGTTCGAAGAAGGCCCCATGGTCAACGCCGGACTCGCACTAGAGCGGGCGCTCGGAGTGGTAGGAGAAAGGCCACCGGGCTTCTAGCGTGATGCCCCGAAAATTCGCGGCATAACTTCAGGCTGTCATCCTGAGCGAAGCGAAGGACCTATGTACTTTGGCTTGTCTCGCCCCGCTCTTGGGCGAGACAGCGTGGGGATTTTGAATTCCCGCCGTGGAAGAGCAGCGCTTCAGCGCCGCGTCAGAGGCCATAGAAAAAGGAACCGAGTCCCGAAGCGGACGACAGAAAGGCCCGCCATCCCCATTCGTCTGCTGCGCCCATACTCCGACCCCCAAGGGAAACGCCGGAGGTTGAGGGGAGCCAGTTCGTTGCTGCGGGCGACACCCCATCTGGCGGCGCTACGACGGTACACCACACCGGCCCCGATTCCCGACTGCGACGGTTCTGCCGCGAATCCAGTCTGCTGATCATTCCTAAGCCCAGTTGTTCGGATTTCGTAACATGCCCTCCACCGTCATTCCATCCTTAGCCAAAGACTGGTAAGGTTCCACCGCGAAGCCGTAAAACGCGGTAACGGTAGGCGGGGATTAGCGAGCTTCGCGTTTCGCTGGACCGCGCGCGGTTCTCCTCCTCGAAACTACTCGGTCTCCGCCTCAGAAGGGAAGACAAGCCAATGCGCCCGTTCGTCTATATGGCGATTGCTGTGCTCGCTGTCAGCGTAGTCTCGAATGAAGCATATGGTCAGAAGCCGGATCCTGCCCCCGCCACTGATCCCCAGGTAAACGATCCATCTAAGCAAAGTACCCGGACTCCAGATCAAGCGGCGAGTTCTGGACAAGAAACGAAAGACAAACAAGAAAAGACCACAAATCAATCACCCGATGCGGCATCGTCGGGAGCGCCGAAACCTGTCCCAGACATTTCCCCTACTGTTACGCAGCAAGTGAAGAATGTAAAAGCGATCAAAGATGCACTCGCTTCAGATAGCGACCTCGACTTTAGTCTCGTCGTTGGCATCGCGTCATTAATTGTTGTATCGGGTTCAACGGATTATTCAGATCAATCGAATGTTATTCACTCGAATAATCTGGGGAAGGCAACCCCTCAGTTTCTCGCAGGGGTTGCATTCCGATCGCACCTTGCGAACGTCCTGCCACGATATTGGGGATGTCCCTGGAATTCTGGAACCACTGACAAGAACACCGAGGGAGCAAGTCAACAGGCACAATCATCAAAAGCCGGCAACTGGAAAGGCATGTAGTTACGCTGAACCGTGGGAAAAACGCCCCTGGAATGCATTTGTGAGCGTAAAGTTTGCCCCTGGTAGCAGCCAGACCATAAATGGGTTTGTGGTGGGCGCTTCCTATTCGCTGACAAAGTACCTCAGCGCTTTAGTCGGCTTTGCTTTGACCCCCATAAACGAACCCGCTCCGGGGTTTCGAACCACGGCAGCACAATTTGTAATCGCTCAACAAAAGCAAGGACAGTACCTGAACTTCGACCCCAATGCGATGCTCAGCAACCAGCGAAATGCGTTTGATGGATTTCCCGTGACGGACCCTACGGGCAAATTGATCTATTCGGGTAATCCGTTGACCGTTCATTATCATGGTGGAGCAGTATTTGGTGTCTCCATTCCGATTTACTTCTCATCCGCTTTTAAGTAAGCGAAGGGAGGGAATAGGCACGCCTGGCGGGTGCCCCGCCTTTGCATCACCACGACCTGGGCTGCCTGCCCCCCAATCGAAGGATTGGTCCGCACAGATCCTGACTGGATCGAGCCCTCCCCTTTTTTTTCGTGCGTATTCGTAAAATATTCATTCTTAATGACTTGCGTGGTCGAGGTGGGCAGGGATCCGGGTAAAATCTTGAGCCGCAAGGACTTACAGCTAAAATCTTCTGGAATAAGGACTTAGCTTTGGGCTGGCGGCCGTTAAGGGCATCGCTCGTGGAGAACTGGTTGGGGGGAGAGCTCTCGCGCATGTAGCGAGGTTGCTCTTTCTGAAATCCTCAGTAAAGGTTGTTCGTCACACGAACTGGGTTTTTCGCTGTGGAAGGCTGTGGAAAAAGACGGTTGCGCAGAAAAACTTACCGTCTGGTCCCGAGATTTCCCAATCCCTGGCCACATCAGAGGAGAAAGAGGCAGCGCCGCTGCGCAAGAGGCTACGCGGCAAAGGTCTTGCGGTTCACCCTTCCGGAAGAACGCCGGCCTGAGAGAATTGCCGCAGCTTGCTCCTCGTCCAAAGCGGAGGCATCGCGGTCGCTCTCCCCGCCTGACGAGAACAAGTGGAACCAACGCAAGATCATCAAGGTCGCTACGATCCACCACAAGAACCATGTCTTCTCAATGAAAGAGATCACAGAACCCTCCACGGCTGCAGGTGACCATTACCCAAGGCGTATTCGGACTACGCTTGCCAGAATATACCGTATAGTCAATGGGCATACTAGACATTATGCTCCACCTATTCGCTTCGCAGAATTGCTGGGTGCAACTCTTCCTAACGACCTCCCGCTGAACAAAATTCCCGCCCATGTCCAGAAGATTACTGGACACTCGTGACCCTTCGGAATCGTAACTCCCTTGCGTTTGAGCACCTTGCAGGTGGCACGCGGCGTGCCCTGGTACAGGGCAATCAGTACCGCTCAGCATTTCGGAGGAGCCCACAACGTACCGTTTCTCTCAGGAGATTGAAAATGAAAGCACGATGCGCAAGTTTGCTGGCAGTGCTCCTGGTCGCTGGCGCTTTACAAGCCATGGCGGCCTCACTCATCACCAAGGCGCAAGCCGAAAAAGACGCTCTCGCTGCGGTTGGCGGCGGCACTGTCACTCTAGCTGTCTCGACTCCAACCTCGGCAAGACGACGTGGTCGGTTGACATTACCGGGAGGGCCAACGAATACGAAGTGTGGGTCGATGCCCACACGGGAGCGATTCTCAAGGTCATCACGCAACCTCTCGCGCGTCGGGGCCCGACTCGGCAAGTCGTGCAACCCTCGTTGCCAAGCTAAACGAGCTTCGCACCGCTCTCCCCCCAAGAGAGCACCTCGCACCCGGAGCCGTCCCCCACCGGCTCCGGGATTTTTCCTCCATCCAAGTGAACTGGGATTTTTCCTGTGAAAGGCTGTGGAAAAGAATGGTTGGTGCCGGTGCGGCCGCTCTCCAGGGGTGCTGTACCCGGTTGCCTTTCGCCTCGGGTTCGTCCAGGACGTGGACCCGGGCTTTCTCTTTCAACTTGAACTTATACGGATTCCGAGGCTGGCAAGGACCAAACAACCGTTGCCATTCCGGCGAACCGGCAACGTCCTCGATGTACGCTCCATTGCTGTACGGGAGGCTGAATTCTTTCACCAGGTACTGCATGCGGCAACTTGGACATTCCCGTAAAGGCGGGTTTTCGGCATCGGGTGCCTGATTCCTGATTCTCCTAATTCCTAGAAGAGAAATCGTGTTCCTGGTGCGTCCTTGTAAGCCTGGCCGTTCGGATTTCGCCGTTCGAGCCAGAAGCATATCGCCTGCCTATCCAGTCGCGGAGGTGGCCGATGACTGCTAGTTAAGCACGGGTTGGATTGGGTTGAAATGGCTCCAAGGGTTGGTTGTTGAAGTAACCGAAAAACCGGGGAACGTCCCATCTTTTCCGGTCCGCGTTTTTTCCCTCTTTCCGTGGGGCAAGCCTACTGGATCGTTGAGCCTGTCTTGACGAAGTCGAGAATCTGTTGGCGTAGAGCGGAGTAACGGTCGGGCTGCCCGTTGTAGATGTACGCCATCGGGATGGTGCCGCGCGGGGTGATGATGGTGAGGCGATAGGTGGGGACGTTCCGGGCGGCACGCGCAGATTCCGTGCCGATGTCGGTGATGTCGTCGAAGGGGATTTCGCCCGATTCAGCCTTCAAAAGCGTGCGGCCCTTCCAGCGGACGAGGTGTTGCATGGCGTCGAAGGTGAAGATTTTGCGTAGGTCCATGACCAGGGCGAATAGCACCAAGAGGCCAGTTGCGAACAGGCCCACACGTTCGTGGCGGGTGATGACGAAATAGAGGCTGAACAGTGCGGCGACTGCGCAGCTTGCGGAGAGCCAACGGGTGCCGGACACGATGACAAGTTCCTGCGGAGTCTGTCGCGCGATGTGCATGTTGTGGCCTGGGAAGAACTATCGCACGCAAGGGAATTGGCTCGGAAGAGGAATTTACGCTGGTATGTGACCGGAGTTTGTCCACCAAGCGGGGGGCGTGGTGGGACGGGCCCAGGCTCTGTTTTCGGTTGGCGCCACCAGCGCAGAGGGTGCCCAGCCTTCGCGTGTCCTTGCGAAGTGGGGGTACCAGAGGCCTCGACCTCGCGTTCTTTCCCTATAGTTCATCTCACCCAAAGAACACAAGGGTGGGGCTGGCCCACCCTCGCTTTTGATTTTTCTCGACGTAATTCTAAATGAGGCTGCCCCACCCTCTGCGGTTTTCAGAGGGTGGGAACCTATGCGGCCTACGCAGGTTTTCTGTCCGTTTGCGTTACACCGGACACGCCAAGGATAAAGTCAAAATCTCAAGAGGTTGAGAGCATCGTCTCCCACCCTCTGAAAATCGCAGAGGGTGGGGCAGCCTCTTTTCGGAGTCGAGCGACGGGTGGGCCAACCCCGATAAGTCGTGAGGATCGCAATGCTCACCTTCGACTCTGAACGTCGCCTGGGAATGAATCAGAGTATTAATTGTTGGAACCATGACGGCCGGCGGCATCAATACCTGTCTCGGGCGGATGGGGGAAGAACGCGACTATCACCGCATGCCGGAATTTGAACTGCATTCGCTCCTCAAGTCTCGACGGATTTCGATTCAGGATACGAATTGCCGGGGTAGCTGCCGGTAATGAGTCGGGAAGAGTCCACGAAGACGACACAGCTTATCTTTCCGTATCGTGGCGTCTTTGTACGCCATCTCGGACGTGATCAGGTTGTGGCAGAGGCAAGCCAGATCCTGCTCTTCAATGCTGACGAAGGATACCGCGTCAGCCATCCGGTTGCCGGTGGTGATCGCAGCCTAACTCTGGTCATCGAGGAATCCCAGTTACGCGAACTGGTACCGCTTGATAGTTTGCATCGAGGTTCTCGAATTGCATTTCGTCCAAGTCGCCTGCGGATTGACGCCGGCGCCCAGGCGCTGGTCGCGCGCCTGCGTCACAGCCTACATCGAAAGGTCGCGGAGCCTCTGGAAGCTGAGACCCTCGCGCTGGCTTTGGTCCGACGAACTCTCGGCCCGCGCAGGTCGCATGCAAAGGGTGCTACGGTTGGCCGCCAGAAGCTCGTCAGATAAGACGAAGGTCATAATCTCCGGTGCGACCTATCATGCGATGATAGACTATGACTGACATTTCCGCCAAGGCCGCGTCTTTCCTGTTTATTTGACTCAGGTCTTCCAACAAGCAGAGGGATTACTTCTATATCGGTACCAATGGGGGGGGGGGGGGGGGGGGGGGGGGGGGGGGGGGGGGGGGGGGGGGGGGGGGGGGGGGGGGGGGGGGGGGGGGGGGGGGGGGGGGGGGGGGGGGGGGGGGGGGGGGGGGGGGGGGGGGGGGGGGGGGGGGGGGGGGGGGGGGGGGGGGGGGGGGGGGGGAGAGGGACTTGGGTCGATTCCAAGGAATCGGAGAAGCGTCCGCTAAAAGGATACGGACCCCATGCTGAAAGACGTGTACTTTACAGTTTTGGTTATCAATACCGCTCTGTCTGGCCCAGGGAAGTATTTTCGCGACGCGTGAGATCGACGTTTCAGAGGCAGTCGTCCAATCCAAGCCCTACTTCACGTTATTTCATACTTTCAGAAGATTGTCAGTGTTTGACCGCGACGGCAGAATATCTACTTCCACGAACCCGTTTTTGACTCACGATTTCAGACAGGTCGCCAGATTTTTCACATTGTAACGAGCGACGGGATTTCTGAAAATTTACATTCCGAATAACAGAGCATAGTTCGCTGATCCTGAAACTGGCGGGCTTCGTTTTTTTTTTTTTTTCCCAAGACCAGTTTGCGGATTACTAGCTGAATGGAACATCTCGCAAGTGAGTCGTAAACCATACACTGTGAGGACCGAAGAGCTGCACTGCCATGCCAAACGAATAGTTTTCTGCGGTTTTCAAAGATAAGAAGGTAGTGGTCTTCGGGGCATCCGGTCACACCGGGCGCTTCGTCGTTGCTGAATTGGCGAGGCGCGGTATGACCGCAATACTTGCTGGCCGAGATCGCGAGAGACTTCTCGCCGTTCAGAAGATGCATCCGGCGTTTGAAGTCGTTTTGCTTCCATCAATGACTCTGGCGAGATGGAACAAGCTTAAGTACGTGCTTCGCTCGTGATCAAATGGGGTGGTCCGTTCCTCGACACCGCGGCGTCGATCATGGAAGCCGCAGTTCGCGCGCGGATTCATTATCTCGATGTCACAGCGGAACAGAGGGTCGCCCTGGCTGCGTTTAAGAGAAATTCTCTGATGCGGCGCGAACAGCGGGCGTGTTGATCATGCCATCGGTGGCGTTCTATGGCGGATTGGCCGACCTCCTCGCCACAGCAGCAATGAGCAACTGGTCCACCGCTGATGAGATTCAGGTCGCCGTCGCGCTCGACAGTTGGAAACCAACACAGGGAACGAGGCTGACTGGTGAGAGAAACACAGGTCCCCGTCTTGTGTTTTCCAATGACAGACTTTCGCCCTTGAGGACCGACCGGCGAAAGTGGAATGGAATTTCCCCCAGCCGTTTGGGAAGCAAGAGGTGACAGCCTTGCCGTGTCGAAAACGATTCTTATTTCACGACATCTGCGGGTGCCGGAGATTCACGCGTACATGAATCCTGCGCCGTTAGCAGATCTGCACAATCCGGCAACTCCTGGGCCAACGCCGGCGGACGATAAAGGCCGTTCCGCACAACAGTTCTTAATGGAAGTCAAGGTCCGCAAGGAACGCAAAGATCGCCGCGCGATCGCCGCCGGACGCGACATCTATGCAGTCACCGCTCCGATCGTTGTTGAAGCCATTCGCAGTCCTGCGCTGGAGATCTCCGGCTGGCAGGTACTGCAACGCCGGGGCAAGTCTTCGACGCAGATGATTTCCTCCGAGCACTCTCGCCAGAGCATATTTCCTTCGAACGGGCAGAATAACAAAAAGTTGCGTTCGAAACGTCACAGGGGCACGGCCCGGTTCGCTTGATTGTAGTTTGCCTGCGATCGGACAAGCTGACGACAGTGAATTCCACGAGTTCCTTCCTCCATCAGTGGCCCGGATGCGGCTCCCACTGTCAGAGACACGCTCGCCTTTTTCGACCAGGGAAAACCGGGGGGGGAAACCGGGGACATCCATGATAAGTAAAAGTCAAGAGGAAACGGAGGTCTCCTGACACTCGGAAGAGAAGGCTCTCGAAGCGGGGGGGAGCGGTTAGGTTAGCGAACGGCGAGCGATCTTGCGAGCGGCCAAAGCGGCAGCTTGGCCAGACATCCATTTGCGGGAACCGGGCGTGAGCCCGGTCCACGAAGTATGGGTTAGGGTTAACCGGCCGGTCTCGAAACAGACGGTAAGGAGCATCGGGAGTCGAAACTCCTCTGCCCAGTCCCCGAGATGGCGAGAAACGGCCGGTGGATCGCCGCTGAGTTCAAAGTAATTCCTTATTAGGCAGCTTTTTTGGGTTGGCCTTTCCAGGGGTCGCGCGGATTTGGAAGGCCTGGCCACTTTTGTCGACCGCCAACAAATAGGCGACGAGTTTGCGGGCCACGGCCAGGGTGGCGCATTGCGATGTCCGCGCTCCAACTCGCGGGCATGCAGCACCGCCAGTTGCGGATTCCATCGCGGGCCAGTTTGGCGGCCTCGATCAGTGTGGTTTGCAGCCAGTGGTTGCGCTGTTTCGAGATCGGACCGCGTTGTTGCTTGCCCGCCGAGGATTTCAAAGCGGCGGTCAGTCCGCAGTAACTCATGGCATCGGAATTGGAGTGAAAGCGCTGCGGATCGCCAACCTCCAAGGCCCAGGTCAGAGCCGTAATTTCTCCGACCGCTGGAATGGTCATCAGCCGCTCGACGCGTTGCGCCAGTTAGGGAGTCGGCGAGCAACTCGCGGACCAGTCGCTTCTGCGTGCTCTCGAACATCTCGAGCGCGCCGCGGCTCAAGCGCAGCAGATCGATCACCGAATCCGGCACCTCTTCGAGTTCCTCCAGCAGGTTGGCGAAGTATTTCTTGCGGTGCAATTTCTCTTTCACGTAGAGGGCGCCGGTTTCCATCAGCAGCCCGGCCATCTTGTTCTTCATGCGCACCGCTTCGCTCACCACCAGGCTGCGATAGCGCAGCAGACGGCGCAGTTCGCGAATCCGCGGCGGCGCCACATAGCAGGCCGGTAATAGGTTGCAGCGCACCAGGTCGGCGATGGTGCGGGCGTCGATGAGCATCGCTCTTCTTCTTGCCCGCGCTGATGGCTTTCATCTTGGCCGGATGCGCCATCTCCAACTGCTCGCCGTAGGGCCTCAGCGTGTCGTAGATCCAGCCGCTGAATAGGGTCGCTTCCATCGCTCCGCGCCACGGTTGCGGACGGGCGGAGGCCCATTGCCGCAAGGCCTCGCGTTGCGCCAGCACGCTGCCTTCTTCCACGATCTCGCCCGCAGCGGTCTTGACGCAGAAACTGATGGCTTTTTTGTGAACGTCGAATCCGATATAGTGAAGGTTGTTCATAGGGTTCTCCGAGTGAGCTTTCTAAGCCGGCGCTTTCTTCGCCGGTCTCAGCATCGTAGCCGCTCGCAGAACCCTTCTTCATTTCACTTATGCATTCATACAGACGGGACGTACCCCAATTGGTTGGCCCAATACGGGAATTTCCACAGCCCTCCACAACAAAAATCCCAGTTCTTGTGACGAACAACCTTTACTGAGGATTTCAGATAGAGCAAGCTCGCTACATGCGCGAGGGCTCTCCCAACCTGTTCTCCAAAGCCTGTTCTCCAAACGGCCTTCGGCCCGGAGCTAAGTCCTTATTCCGGAATATTTTAGCTGTAAGTCGTTGCGGCTCAAGATTTTACCCGGACACCCTCCGATCCAAACTATCCAAGTCATTCAGAATCAATATTTTAGGAAGACTGACAGAAAAAATGTGGAGCGATCGCTCCCAAGCTAAGTCCTTATTCTGGAATATTTTACCCGTAAGTTCTTGCGGCTCAAGATTTTGCCCGGATCAAACGCGGTCTGCACCAAGCAAGTCATTAAGAATGAATATTTTAGAGAAACGCAGAGAAAAAATTGAGGCGTCGATCCTGTCGAGCTGCCTTGCCCGATCCCTCCAAACAACACCCACCAGATCGGGACCGGGAGGGAAGCGCATACGACTCTCGGCAGGATCGCCCCACCGCGAATCAAGGAACAAGAAGGAAACTCCTTGACGCCTCCTGATGCATTTTGTACCATCGTCGGAACAAGTTCGGTCTTCAATCAAATGAAGGTCGGACCTGAATTTCATGCAGAGTGGCTGAGGGACGAGCCCTATGACGCCACGGCAACCGATCCGGGATCATATATCCCGGGTGCTTGGTGCCAACTCTCTCCTGGAAACAGGGAACATGGGATTCGGAACGCGCGCATTATTTGGTCCCGCTTTCCGATAGCCTCTTTTCCTTTTCCTGGAAAAAGAGGCCATTTGCTTTTTAGGCCGCTTTTTCGAGGCTCGTCCCCAGCTATTCGCTCTGATTTCGAGTTTACGGAATAAGAAAGCGAGTAGCCGATGTCTCACTACGAACTGCGGTGCCGCGAATGCGGACGGACATGGGGAAACCAGCCCCGCTCCATCTGCGACGATTGTTTCTCCCCCCTGGAAGTGGCTTACGACTACGACGCCCTGCGCGGGTCCATTAGTCGCGAGTTGATCGCCCAGCGGCCGCCGAACATGTGGCGCTACTCCGAACTGTTGCCCCTCCCCCAAGGCTTTGAACCGCGGCTGCCGGTCGGCTTCACTCCGCTGTTCCAGGCTCCGCGCCTCGCGAAACAGTTGACGGGAACGGCCACCGCCGCGGGCAATGTCTACCTCAAGAACGACGCCGTCTGCCTGCCCACGTTGAGCTTCAAAGACCGCGTGGTCGCCGTCGCGATCTCGCAGGCGAAGGCTTTCGGGTTCGACACCGTGTCGTGTTCGTCGACCGGAAACCTGGCCAACGCCGTTGCTGCGCACGCCGCCCGCGAAGGATTGAAGGCGTGGATCTTCATTCCTTCCGATCTCGAGCCCGCAAAGATTCTCGGCACCAACGTCTTCGGCGCGAAAGTTGTGCGCATCGCCGGCAACTACGACCAAGTCAACCGTCTCTGCTCGCAGATCGCCGACGAGCATCGCTGGGGATTCGTCAACGTCAACCTGCGTCCTTATTATGCCGAGGGATCGAAGACGGTCGGCTTCGAGATCGCCGAGCAACTGGGATGGCGGCTGCCCGATAACGTCGTCTGCCCCATGGCCGGCGGATCGCTGATCGTGAAGATCAAGAAGGCATTCGACGAACTGATCAAGCTGGGCCTGGTCGAAGGCAAAGAGGTGAAGTTCTTCGGAGCGCAAGCCACAGGCTGCTCTCCGATTTCGACCGCGGTGAAGACCGGCAGCTCTGAGATCGAGCCGCAGAAGCCGACGACCATCGCGCGCTCACTGGCCATCGGCAATCCTGCCGACGGACACTACGCCATCAAAGTCATCAAAGGCAGCGGCGGATGGAGCGAAGACATCAGCGATCCTGAAGTCATCAACTCGATCAAGTTGCTGGCGGAAACCGAAGGCATCTTCACCGAGACCGCCGGCGGCGTCACAGTCGGCACGGCGGGCAAGTTGTATCGGCAGGACCGCATCCTGCCCGAGGAGACGACCGTGCTCTGCATCACTGGCAACGGCCTGAAGACGACCGACGTGCTCGCCGGTGTCTACGAGACTGAGCGTCCGATCGCGCCGAAGCTGACGGAGTTCGAACATTACCTGCAGAAGACGCTGAGCCTCGCCGAGATTCCTGGGGTTATCGCGGAAGCAGAAGCCACGGGCGTGGGAGCATAATCATGCCGATCACCGTACAAATCCCGACCGCACTCCGGCGCCACACTGAAGGCGTCGGATCGATCACCTGCGCGGCGTCAAATCTGGGGGAACTCTTCTCCGTGCTCGACGAAAAGTTTCCCGACTTGAAGCCGCACCTGCGCGACGATAAAGGACAGGTCCGCCGCTTCCTCAACATTTATGTGAACGAAGAAGACATCCGTTTCCTCGGCGGACAAACCTATGCCTTCCAGGAAGGCGACGAAGTGCTGCTCGTGCCTTCGATCGCCGGCGGGGCGAAGCTAGCGGCTCGTACATCAATCTGTTTCGAACATAACGATCAGGCGCTCTCGCAGCGGCCTTTGTTATTTGCGTTCTGTCTTGTCAATTCCCACTGCGAGCTTCAATCTGAACATCGCAACACTTCGCGCTCACACGCGTGTAGGCGAGCGTGATGTTTCGCACTGCAAAACAGAATCGAAGAAATGTCGTACATACAGCGCGATTCGTCGCTACCGAATTTTCTGCACGCGCGTCTCACTCCGCAAGTTGTGACACGAGCCTTCGTGCTTTCGGTGACAGGCAACGAGCGGGTTCCTGACAACAGCTCAGGAGCATGTCATGAAGAGTCGCGTGTGTGTTGTTTTCCTTCTGCTGGTGGTTCAGTCGCAGCACAATTCGCTGCCGATACGCCGATTCCCGGGTGCGAGTGCGGGTTGCTTTTGCGAACGGCGGGTGTGGGCTCTCGACGCATGTCAGCATGATGGGACAGGATGGCCCCGTGCTGACGGCGATGCCAATGAGCAGTGCGAAGTGGACTTCGAGAATGTTCCGGTGGGCAGATACCGCATACTGGTATCCGGCGAGCACGTTGCGAATGCGGACGCAGGCACCGTTGGGCTAGATTCCGATCGCAACGCAGAGTTCGAAGTAAAGGTGCGAGGCTATGATGAACCGGAACGTGCGGACGGTGTGCCCATGAACTCGCTGGTTTCTGCGGCGGATCTCGGCATCCCGGCCAGAGCCAGAAAGGAACTCGATAAGGCGAACGAACTGCTCGCAAGGCAGGAACTGGAGCAAGCGGTTCAGAGGCTGAATAAAGCGATCGAGATCTATCCCGCTTACGCGGTAGCGTACAACAATCTGGCGAGTGATCTATGCGCGCCTGGGCGACCGCGTGCGGGAGAGTCGAGGCACTGCAAAAGGCGATCAGCATGAACGATCACTTTGCGCTGGCTTACGTCAATCTGGGCAGAATGCACATTGCACGCGGGCGATTTTCCCGCGGCAGAGATCCGCGTTGGACAAGGCTTCCACCTTCGATCCTACCGACGCGATGACTCTGGTGCTGCTCTCCTACGCGGAATTCATGGATCAGCGTTTCGACGAAGCGATCGCCACCAGTCGCAAGGCGCACACGCTGGAGAAGTCGCACGCCTTTGTGCATCGCGTGGCGGCGCGCGCCTTTGAACAGAAGAGGGAGGGGGCGAATGCGATCGCGGAACTGGAGCTATTCCTGAAAGAGGAGCCTACCGGTCCTCGCGCCGAGACCGCGCGTCAAGAGCTCCAGGTTGTGGAAACGGTCGTCCGCAACGGTCAGTAAGGATCGATTAGGGGCGGCTCTGTGACAGTTGGCCGGTCGACAGATGCAACTGCTTCGTCCGATCAATCACCCACTGCGGAAACGCCGGAGCGCCCTGCGGGATCTTGCCCTGCGTGATCGCCCAGTGATCGATCCAGCCCGTGCCTTCTTCGCCGACGTAAGTGTCGGGCAGGCTGTAGGCCTGGTCGCCGAGCGCGTCTTCCAAGGTGATGAAGCGGTATCCTCGCTTGCGTAGAACGTCGAGCAACTCGCCGATATGATCCGCTTCCAGGTTGCTGGCATGCAGCAGCAGGATCTGCTTCGGCTCGTAGCCCACAACTTTTGCCGAGAGCTGTTCCGCGTAGGCGATGGCGGCGTCGTGATACGCGAGATACTCTTTCACGATCTGCTGCTGGAGCGCGGTGTCGTTGCGCTTCTTGGCGTCTTCGTAGAGTCCGGCGAACATCCAGTCCCAGCCGTCGAGCGTGATGGGAGCGATGCGGTAGCCGCGTGCGACGAGAAATGCTTCCGCCTCGCGGCGTGTGAGCAAGTCACGTCCGGTATCGAGATAGGGATGGCGGAAATAGCGCAGCTTCATCTTGCGCTGGGCGAGCAGCATGCGGGTCACGCTCTCGCCCTGAATGATGTCGTCTTCCCAGGCCTTCAATCCAACCTGATTCAGAGATGCGTGACTGAACGTGTGGTTCCCCAGTTCGAAGCCGGCGTCGAGCCACATCTGCAGAGCCTTGATGCGCTCATCGACCTCGCCCGTCTTATAGAGCTTCTTCTCGTTCACAAAGCCGACGACGGGGATCTTCTGGTCGCGCAACGTGCCCAGCAGCTTCGTGGTCATGGCGGTGATGTCGGCCACGGGCAATCGGTCAGCCATGCCTGCGGGCAGATCGTCAATCGTGATGGCAACCTGGCGATCCTGCTTTTGCGGGGTCTGCGAATTCGCGGACACGAGGACAAAGCAGCACTGTACAGAGAACTGCGAGTAACATCGACAGCCGTTTCATGGAATGGATCCCCTTGAGCATGATGGAAGAGCGACAACCACGAAGGACACGAAGGTTCACGAAGGAATGCGAACCACTTCGCAGGGGTATTAGAACATGAGAGGAGGATGGAAGAACGGGAGGAATGGAGAGATTCCGCATCTTGACAGGGTCGTGTATAATCTAACTAACTGGTTAATTAATGGCACGCCTCTTCCATCACCGTCACGCTCTGCACCGCCGCATGGGTTCCCGCGGCCAGCCTGAGGAGAGCCGCGCGGCCATCCTGCAGGCTGCGGCGCAGGAGTTTGCCGAGCACGGCATTGCCGGGGCTCGCACCGATGCCATTGCCCGCGAGGCCCGCGTTAACAAGGCCCTGCTGTATTACTACTTCAAGGATAAAGAAACGCTCTACGGTGCGGTACTCGACGACGCGTTTTCTGGCCTGAAGAATACTGTCTTCCGCGTGCTCGACGGCGATCTGCCGCCCCGCGAAAAGATGATGGCCTACGCCGGCGCATACTTTGATTTCATTGCCTCGAACCAGCTCTATCCCCGGCTGATGCAGCGCGAGATGATGCGGGCCCGCGAGGGCGAGTCGCAGCACATCGACAAAGTGATCAAGAACTACATTCAGCCCATCTTTGTCAGGGTGGGCGAGCTGATCCGCAAGGGAACGGCCGACGGCGAATTTCGTCCCGTCAACCCTGCGCATTTTGTGCCCTCGATGGTGGCGATGATCGTGTTCTATTTCAGCAGCGCGCCCATGATGCAGAAGATTATCGGCTTCAATCCTCTGACCCCGGAGCGCATCGCGGAACGGCGCGCTGCCGTGCTGGATTTTATTTCGGCTGCGTTATTTCGCCCCAAGCAGACCCCTACGCAAGGAGCACTCTGATGAGCGCGCGAAACAAGTTTTTCATCCTTCTCGGAATCATCTTCGCGATTGCCGCGACTTACTACTACATTTCCACCGACCATTCGAGCGACCTGGTGCTGATCGGCACAGTAGACGCCAACCAGGTGATCGTGAGCGCGCAGGTCAGCGGCCGCATCCAGAAGCTACTTGTGGATGAAGGCACGCCGGTGAAGTCGGGAGACCTGATCGCCGTGCTCGATCCGTCGGAGCTGCAAGCGCAAGAGGCTGCAGCAACGGCAACGATCTCCAGCCTGCAGCACAAAGTTGCGGAGATGCAGCACACCGAACAATCGACCAAGGGATCGACATCGAGCGATGTAGCGAACGCGCAGGCGAAGTTGTCGTCAGCCAAGGCGCAACTGATCCAGGCGAAGGCCCAACTGGACCGCACCGCGAGCGACAGCCGCCGCGCCATCGAGTTGGCCAAAGCGGGGATCGCCTCGGACCAGGAGCGGGTGCAGGCTGAGACCAACTTGCAGGCGGCGCAAGCCATTGTGCAGGCGCAGCAGGAGTTGGTGCGGGCCGCGGAGGCCGATCTGAACGCAGCGGTCGCACGCACGCAACAGGCGAATGCAGCGAAGAGCACGGTCGCCTCCACCGAGGCGGATGTAAAGAGCGCAATCGCGCAGAAGAATCAGGCCGTCGTGCGCCTGGGCTATACCAACGTGTACGCACCCGTGAGCGGAACGGTGTCGGTGCGCGCCGCGCGCCAGGGAGAAGTGGTCAATATCGGCGCGCCCATCGTCACCATTGTCGACTTGAGCGACACGTGGGCGCGGGTCGCAATTCCTGAGACCTACGCTGACCACATCGGCTACGGAGATGTGCTTCGCGTGCGATTGCCGGGCGGAACGGTCATGAGTGGCAAGGTCTTCTTCAAGGGGGTGGAAGGCGACTTCGCGACGCAGCGCGATGTGAGCCGCCGCAAGCGCGACATCAAGACCATCGTGCTCAAAGTTCGCATGGAAAATCCCAAAGGCGCATTTGTGCCCGGCATGACAGCCGAAGTGCTGGTGTCGCCGGAGCAATTGAAAGCCAGCAGCACACAGAGTGCGGCAACCGCGGAGCAACGATGATGGGGGATCCGAATCCACACGCGAAACCGAACGGCGCGACCGCTGCCGATTCGCCGATGCCTCAGGAGAAGCCGGTCTACGATCCTGCCGCACCCGCTGCCATCGAAGTCGACCACATTGTGAAGAAGTACGGAGACTTTACGGCCGTCGATGACGTTTCCTTCAAAGTGACCGAGGGCGAGATCTTCGGCCTGCTGGGCCCGAACGGGGCAGGGAAGTCGACCCTGATCCGCATGATGACCACGCTGATTCCGATCAGTTCCGGGAAGGCGCGCATCGGCGGGCACGACGTGGCCAAAGAGCCGAATGCGGCGCGGCGCATGATCGGCGTGATTCCGCAGGCCCTGACCAGCGACCTCGACCTCACGGTCGAGGAGAATATGAACATCTACGCCAAGCTCTACGACGTTCCCGCGAAAGAGCGCAAGAAATCGATTGAGGAACTTCTGGCGTTGGTCGACCTGACCAAATGGCGTGACGCGGCCACCAAGACTCTTTCTGGCGGTATGCGGCGGCGGCTCGAGATTGCGCGTGGCCTGGTGCACCATCCCCGCATCTTCTTTCTTGATGAGCCGACGACGGGGCTCGATCCCGTGTCTCGCGTCGCCGTATGGGAAATGCTGGGCAACATCAAAGAGCACCGCCAGCTGACCATTCTGATCACGACGCACTACATGGATGAAGCCGACCGTCTGTGCGACCGCATCGCGATTGTCGATCACGGGAAGCTGGTTGCGCTCGACGCGCCGGCGGCACTTAAGGCCAGCGTGCCGGGGTCGAATGTGATCGAAGCGCAGTTCGAGAATCCTCCTGCCGACTGGGAGCAGCGGCTGCATGCGCTCAGTGAAGTCACGTCGGTGCAGCATGAAGGTGCGGGGATGTATCGCGTGTTAACTGGCAATGGCTCGCTTACGACGACGCAGTTGGTCGAGATGGCCGTGCAGAGCAAGGTTCCGGTGAAGTCGCTCTCGGTGCAGAACACAACGCTGGACGACGTTTTCGTGCATTACACGGGACGACAGTTGCGCGACGAACTGCAGAAATCGTATGCCTTCGTCATGCCGCAGCGGCCGGGGTTGCAGCCATGACGAGTCGCGAGTCCTGAGTCCCGAGTCGCGAGGGGTAGGCGGGCGTAGTTGAAGGCTCTATGAGTCAGAATAGTTACAAGGACTTGATCGCATGGCGGAGGGGAATGGAACTCGTGGCGATGGTCTACGATGCGACAGAACGGTTTCCATCGCATGAACAGTTCGGCCTGACCAGTCAACTCCGACGTGCTGCTGTCTCGGTTCCCAGCAACATTGCTGAGGGCAAGGCCCACTATTCCGATCGTGACTTTGTGAGGTTTCTACGTCATGCCCGTGGATCTCTTGCCGAGATCGAAACCCAGGTTCTGATTGCTCAGCAGCGCCAATATCTGCCGCTCGAAACGGCGACCCAACTTACTCAAAGACTCGATGAACTCGGACGCATATTGAGTGGGTTGATCAGCTCTCTGAAGGAGCACGAGCGAACTCGCGACTCAGGACTTGGGACTCAGGACTGACTTATGAATCGAATGATGGCCATTGTCGAGCGCGAGATGCGCAAGTTCTTCCGCTCGCCGGCGCTCATGCTGGCGTCGATGATCTTTCCGCTGGTGCAGTTAATCATTCTTGGGAACGCGTTCGGCGGAAAGATTCACGATGCGCGGGTGGCGATCGTCGATCAGGACGGTGGTCCGCAGGCATTGCGGGTCCGCGAAGCCTTCGATTCCGTGCGCGCCAACATTCGCACTTTCGTTCCGATCTCCTACGACAGCGACCGGCAGGCGATGGAAGATGTGCGCAACGGCAAGCTGGAAGGCGCGGTTATCATCCCGCCGCAGTTTTCGCGCCGTGTCTACGAAGAGAACCACCCGCGCATCGCGCTGGTCGTCGACAACAGCGACAACTTCATGAGCGGGGCGGTCGAAGCCGAGCTGTCGGACCTGACCAACTCGCTCAACCAGCCCACGGTCTCGCCGCGCATCCTGCAGCAGACGGCGCTCGATATCGTCGAACTCTACCCCTATATCGAATACATGAAGTACCTGCTGCCGGGGTCGCTGGTGCTGGCCATGTTCGTGTCGGTGATGATCGGCGGCGGCATGCTGTACATCGACGACAAGGCGCGCGGTGTGCACGAGGGCTACCTGGTCACGCCGATCACGAAGCTCGAACTTGTGCTGGGGCTGAACCTGGCGGGCGCGATCAAGGCCGTCATGACAGGCGTGATCATCGTGGGTATTGGTTCCATGATGGCCGGTGTGAGCACGATCTTCAATCCCGTGACCGCGATCGGCCTGCTGATCATGATCGTGCTGACTTCACTGGCCTTCAACACGATGATGTTCCTGCTCATGGTGCGCATCGAGGATCCGCTGGTGCCGCGCGCCATGTTCGGCATTCTCAACACTCTGCTGTTCTTTCCCAGCGGTTCGGTCTATCCCATCCAGGCGTTTCCGACCTGGTTGCGCGCGATTGCGAGGTGCGATCCGTTCACGTATGCGGTGGACGGCTTCAAGTGCCTGCTGCTGAAGGAAACCACCTTGTCCGCGGTCTGGGGAGACATGCTCTTCCTCTCCATTTTTGCGGCCGTCACGCTGGGCATCGCGATCCCGTTGTTCAAGCGAACCCTGTAGGCTATTTCCGGGAACTTTTAACTTGTCCCCCGTGTCCGTTATGCTAGAGAGGTATGACACTTCTGGACGCGCAAGAGTACGACCCGGAAAAGGGGCGCAAACGCAAGCGGCGGATTATTTCGGCGATCGCAATCGTGGCGCTCGTGCTCTGCCTCGGCTGGTGGTTCCGCTACTGGCCTCAGGAGCACGTCGTCGGCAATTTCTTTGATGCCTTGCAGCGGCAGGACTACAAAACCGCCTACGGCATCTGGATGCACGATCCGCAGTGGGAGCAGCATCCCCAGCAGCATCCGAAATATCCATTCAACGAGTTCTATCGCGACTGGGGTCCTGGCGGAGAGTGGGGACTCATCAAATCACAGAAGGTCTACGGCGCGAGCACTTGCCCCGGCGGGGGCAGCGGCGTGGTTGTGGATGTGATCGTGAACGACCGAACGCAGCACGCGCAGGTGTGGGTGGAGAAGTCCGACAAGACGCTCAGCTATCCGCCGTGTGAGTTGCTCTTCCGCTGAAGGGGACGTTTAGACGGGTGTCTTCGCCAACGATTCCAGCGCCTTGGCGAGCGACGCATCATCGCTGACATTGGCGCAGGATTTCGAGCGGTCAATCTGCCGCATCAGCCCGCATAAGACTTTCCCCGGGCCTACTTCGATGAATGTCTGCACGCCCTGCGCAATCAGCAGGTGCATGCATTGTTCCCACTTTACTGATCCCGTGACTTGGCGGACGAGTGTGTCGCGGGCGCGTAGATCGTCCTTCACCAATGCAGCGTCCACGTTACAGGCCACGGCGTAGACGGGCTTCTGCAGTTTGAGAGCGTCAAGATCCTTCTCCAGGCGATCCTGCGCCGGCTTCATCAGCGAACAATGGAAGGGTGCGCTGACAGGCAAGAGCTTGGCGCGCTTGGCGCCGCGTTCGTCGGCCAGTTTGGCCGCACGCTCGACGGCTGCCGTGTTGCCGGAGATGACGATTTGTTCCGGCGAGTTGATATTGGCCGGTTCGCAGACTTCGCCCTGTGCAGCATCGTGGCAGACCGCGGTGACCTTCGCAGCGTCCATGCCGAGGATGGCGGCCATCGCGCCCACGCCCACGGGCACGGCCTCCTGCATGTACTTGCCACGGTTACGCACGGTGCGGACGGCGTCGGCAAAGCTGAACGTTCCGGATGCCACGTGCGCGGAGTATTCGCCGAGGCTGTGTCCCGCGACGTAGCTCGGCCTAGGGATGCGACTTTCGAGCACCCGCAGGGCCGCGATCGAAACGGTGAGAATTGCCGGCTGCGTGATCTCGGTGAGACGGAGCTGGTCTTCGGGCCCCTCGAAACAAACCGCGGAGAGTTTGTAGCCGAGAGCTTCATCGGCTTCGTCAAAGGTTTGTCGAGCGATGGGATACTTGTCGGCCAAATCCTTGCCCATGCCGACGGACTGCGAGCCCTGGCCGGGGAAGAGGAATGCGATGGTGTTTTCAGTCATGAGGATTATCGAGGGTCCTGTTACCCCGAGCGTGCTCTTTACTCGAACGCTTGCCCAGAGCGAACGGGTGCATGCCACTGGCGGCAAATTGCATAGGTCCTTCGCTTCGCTCAGGATGACAGCGCGTAAATGCTATATGGTACCGACCGTTGCCGGCCGTACTGCGTCCAGGCCGCGCTCAATTGATCCGTTAATCCCGCGCTCGGAAAATTCTGCCGCGACGCGCACGGCATTCTTGATGGCGTTGGCGTTGGACGAGCCATGCGTGATGATGCACGCGCCCTTCACTCCCAGCAAGGGCGCGCCGCCGTATTCGGTATGGTCGAGCCGCTTCTTGAAATCGGTGAAGGCGCTGCGCGAGAGCAGGGCTCCGACTTGCCGCGTGATAGTCGCCTTCAGCGATTCCTTCAGCGCCGTTCGGACCAGGTTCGCCACCCCTTCGGAAATCTTCAGCGCAACGTTGCCCACAAATCCGTCGGCCACAATGACGTCGACCTTCCCGTTATAAAGGTCGCGCCCTTCCACATTGCCTACAAAGTTCAGGGGAAGCTGCTTGAGCAACTGGAAGGCTTCTCGCGTGAGGTCGTTCCCCTTGCTTTCCTCTTCGCCGATCGAAAGCAAGCCAACGCGTGGTCCCGGGGTTCCGGGACGTTTCCCGAACATCGCGCGGAAATAGATGTCGCCCATCACGGCGAACTGTTCGAGATTCTGCGCGGTGCAGTCGACGTTCGCGCCGACGTCGAGCAGCATCGCAGGGTTCCCGGGAGCGGTCGGAAAAACCGCAGCCAACGCCGGGCGATCCACGCCTGGAACCGCGCCCAGCACGACTTTCGCCGTAGCCATGGCCGCTCCGGTGTTGCCCGCGGTGACGAAGCCGGCGGCCTGTCCCTCGCGCACCATGCGCAAGCCGACCCGCATGGAAGAATCGCGCTTGGCGCGAATAGCCTCCACCTTGTCTTCCATGGTGATGAATTCGCTGGCGTGGACGACTTCGATGGGCAGGCGAGCGGCGGCCGAGTGGCGATCCAGTTCCGCCTTGACCACATTCTCCGGGCCGACCAGCAGCACCCGCATCCCGTACTGACGCGCTGCGAGAATGGCGCCCTCAATCTCAGGCTTGGGAGCGCGGTCGGAACCCATCGCATCCAGCGCAATCACGCTAGGCATGGTGTCTATAAGTTAGCTGGCTTCTTTCACTTCGAGGACTTCGCGTCCTTTATAGTACCCGCACTTGGGGCATGCGCGGTGCGGCATCTTCTTCTCGTGACAGTTGGGGCACTCCGCGAGGCTGTGGGCCTTCAGGGAGTCGTGGGCTCGCCGGGTGGAAGTACGCTTTTGTGAGTGTCGCCGTTTTGGATTAGGCATGGTATTGAATTCCTTCTTGCGGGGCCGAGGGGCCAGCCGCTGAAATCGGTCTAAAGGCTATGAGTTTAGTGTTCCAGCTTGCTGCGAATTTCCCGCAACGCCGTCCATCGCGGATCTTCGATCGCAGTCGTGCAGGAACACTGTTCTTCGTTCAAATTCTTGCCGCAATGCACGCACAAACCCCGGCAGTCTTCGCGGCATGTGACTTTCAAGGGCAACGCCAGCAGCACCTGCTCGCGCAAAACGTCTTCGAGCAGAAGGCCGTCGCCTTGATAATAGCCGATCTCGGCCTCCGCGTCGGTCACCGAAAGCTCGTCGCGGCCAGCGTCGGCCCCGAGCGGCCGGTAGAGCAATTCAAACTCGCGGACGATGTCCTGAGCCACCGGCTCAACACAGCGGGCACACTGCAATTCGAGGCCGGCCGACAGGCGCCCCCGCAGGCGTATGTCGGTAATTACCTCATGCTTGCCATGATGCTCCTCGACGATTTCAGCGTGTCCGGAGGCCTGCAGCGGCGTGCGCTGCCGGGCTTCGCCTCCCAAGTCGATGACACCGGGTTGAAACACCTCTTCAAAGTCGAGAGGATGGCGTTCCAATTCATGGATGTCGAGGAACATAGCGAAACCTCCGCGTCAACGTCACCAACCCAGTTGAGGTAACCCAGGCCCGCGGAAGCACGCCAAGAGGCGTAAGTACCGCAAGGAGCAAGACTTAGGATAAAGGGGAAGGTGGCTGACTGTCAACAAAAGCGGCGACAAGATACTCGGTGTGTAATGTACAATTGTCTTGAATTAAAACCCGTTCGCGGTTGTCGAGCCGCGAACGGGGAGCATGTTAGCTATGGTTTAGGGTGGAGGTTCGACCGTGATCTCTACGGTCTGACCGGCAGCGAATGTGATCTTGATTTGAATGACCACGCTGTTTTCATCCTTCCTGAAAGCCCCGTTGCTGCGGGGCTTTCGCATTTAGGTCCGAAATCAGTTCTTGGGCATGACGGTTTTCCCAAGTTTTGGCTTGAACTCCTCAGCTCCTCGTTCTGCCATGTGCTGTCCAACCGTCTTGCGCTGTTCAAGTGTTTTTCTAAACATGGCCTCAGGGACGCTATGCGGGCTTCTTTGGGAGGCGGCGGAACCGCTCGCCAGTGCTTCCCAAAAGTAGGACACCTGATATTTCCCACCCGAGGTCTCCTGAATCCGATTGGCCTGAGCCAACCGTTTGAGTGCTCCGTGAATTACAGCCAATGGATTGGAGTATCTGGAAAGGCCATACCCAGTCGCTAGAAGTCGGTCTCTCACGTCGGTCGCTGACAGCGGAGTGGGACAACTTCTTACACAACTGTGAACTACATCCTGGAGTCCGACCTCGTCGGCCTCATCCGCAATCGCCGTGACCTTGGGACTTTTTTCAACCATCGAAGCGAGGGATTTTACGACCTGCTGCAACCTTGCAACCTCAATCGTCCACTCGTCGCGCTCCTTGATGGCATTCGCAAGGTCGACCTGGGATTGTTCAAAAGCCTGCTGGTAGGGATTCTTTGTCATTTTAGGCATCGCATTTACGCGTAAATATTACGCATATGGATAAATAAAGTCAAGAAGGAAACTCTGGGCAGACAACGCTACCGGTGAAACGTCCCTAGGGTTATGCTAGGATATTCCTAGGAGACAGCTATGGCAACACTCTACGTCGAAAACGTCCCCGAGGATATTTATAAGGCCCTCCGCAAGCGCGCCCGCGCCAACCGCAAGTCGATTGCGGCTGAGGTGATTTCGCTTCTTCAGCAGAGTATTCCGACGGCGGCGGAACTGAAGCGCCGACAGGAGTTCTACGACCGCTTGGCTGAACTCCGGGCCAAACCTCCTCTTACCCCTGGTCCATTCCCGTCGGCCGAAGAGATGATCCGTGAGGACCGCGAGCGTTGAACACGTTGGTCCTTGACGCCAGCGTTGCCATAAAGTGGGCGATTCCGTCGGCCCGAGAGGCATTGACCGATGAGTCCCTGCGGTTGCTAAAGCGCTATGTCAACAGCGAAGTCGAGTTCATTGTGCCCGACGTTTTCTGGGCGGAAGTCGGGAACGTTTTGTGGAAGGGCACGCGCCAGCGCCGATGGCGTCAGGACGAAGCAGAGGTGGTTGCGGCCGACATGAAGGCCCGCGATTTCGCGACCGTGTCGTCAGGCCTACTGCTTCCAGAGGCGCTAAGAATCGCTTTCGCGTACGACCGATCCGTTTACGACTGCCTGTACGTAGCCTTGGCGGTCCAATCGAAGACGGACTTGATCACCGCTGACGAGCGCCTGGCCAATGCTCTCGCAGCGCACTTGCCGGTCAAATGGTTGGGTGCTCTATGACACGCCACCTAGGCTAATCGCTCAGTCGCAGAGCTTCAATCGTTTGCGTCGGGGATTCCTCGAAGATGAGGCGCTGTTCCAGTTCGCTACTGTTCTTTCCAAGGTAGCGCGGAATGTACCACAGCACCAACGCGAAGGGTGCGAGGCTGAGCAGTCGCAGCGGTTCGGCTAGCGCCGACGATTCGAACTCCGGCGTCGAAACGGCGTAGATCAGGAATCCGAAACAGCCGGAGAGCAGCGTCACGAAGGAATGTTGTTTAAAGAGCGGAAGCGTGCAGGTGAACGGAATTTTGCGGAAGCGAATCAGCACGATGTTCGTTAACAACAGCGCCCAGGTAACCACCAGCAGTGTATGGAGGCACGCGATCAACCAGCCTTCCAGGCAGGCATAGCCGGGAAACGCCATGAGAACGAGCCCAGGCAGCACCAGGATCAGAATCACTTTTTTGGCCAGACTCTCGCACTCTTGCTGGTCGGGATCGACCATCAGTTGGAAGATCCAGTTAGCTCGCAGTTCCGCCGGAATCTCGAAGACGACGCGCAGGCCGACAATGATCAGGAAGCTGAGAATAAACGGGATGGAGAGTGCGTCAGGCGAGAGCGCGGCCTGACGCAACGATTTCGCACCGTCGAAGGCGTCCCTCAGGGCCTGCGAGGCCAAAACCAGGGCGAGCCCCCCAACCGCAGTCAGAACGAGCCGATGCGCTTCGCTGCGGAGCAACGTTTTACAGACAAACTGAAAGCAGGTTTTTTGGAAGGGAGTGCGCAGCGCCAGGCGGTCCAGGACCAAGCCCACGCGACGGGCTCGAGGGGTGAGTTCAATGGCGGACGTGTCGGTGATCTCTGCGATGCGCACGAAGTGGCGCCGGTAGCTCACCACGTAAGTACACAGCGCAACCGCCACCACGACGGCGAGTCCGGGGAGTGCGAACTTCGACAACTCCGTGAGCACGGGACCGGCGCGTCCCCACAACGATTGGCACAGACCGAGGAACCAGCACGAAGGAATCAGAGCGAGCCATCGGGGCGCTGGTGCACGACGCAGCAGTTGCGGCACCGCGAAGCTGGTACACAAGAGCGCGACCAGGCAGACCACGACAACGCCGCGGAGGTAAGCCGAGAATCGTCGAAAAGCCCGGGGCGGGAGAACCGCCATCAGCACACCGATGATCGAGAACACGGCAAAGAACGCGAAAACACTGGCCAGCAGCACTCCGATGGCGTGGACGACGGCAAACTTTACGAAGAACAGAAACTTGCTCTGGGTCGCCCCGACAACCATGGGAAACAGAATGCACGACGCCGCATTGACGTCGAACGCGACCAGGGCCACCAGAAACAGCACCGCTACGAGATTGGCGAAGAAGATGGTCCGCGTGGAAATGGGCAGCGGGACCAGATTCATGTAGTCGCGCCGGTCGGGGAAGATGGCATCCCATCGCCAAACAGCGACAGCGCCAGTAACGGTCATCGACAGGACGATGAAGAAGTATTCATCGGGAAGAGCGACCAACAAAGGATCGACGTTGGTGGTGCCTCGCAGCCATTGCAGGAAGGTTCCGTACTTGTTCAGCAGGAGGATCGAAACGAATCCTCCTGGCATGGCCAGCAGCGTGAGCACGAGCCCGATGCCGAGATCGAGGCCTTCCGCATCGGAGTCGCCGCCGCCGCGAAAGACGCGGGCGGCGAAGAGATACACCAACCGCCAGAAGGGACGCTGGCGGCGCACTTCCCACTTGTTGCATACCGCGTCGAGCGCCTCGGCAATCATGCGGCCTTCGTTTTCATCACAGTGACGATGTCGCGCGCTACGCTGATGGTGTCGACGTCATCGACCAAATGTAGAAAGGTGTTCTCCAGCGATTGCCCGAGAATCTGGCCGATGTTCGCCACCGAGTCCTGCGCGATCACGACGCCTTGGCGGAGGATCAGCACGTCGGAGCAGATTTTTTCCACGACCTCGAGCACATGCGAGCAATAGAACACGAGTTTGCCCTGCTGCCCGAGCGCCTGCACCAGGTTCTTGAAGATCAGCGCGGAAGTGACGTCGAGTCCGGAGAGCGGTTCGTCAAAGATGAAGATTTCCGGATCGTCCATGATGGCGGCGATCAGCAAGATGCGCTGCCGCATTCCCTTCGAGTACGATCCGATCGTGGCGTGGCGGCTGGGATGCAACGAGAACAGTTCCAGCAGGGAGTCGATCTTCTTGCCGAGGTCGGTGCGTTCCATCCTGCGCAGCGTTCCGATCAGTTCCAGGTACTCCCAGCCGCTCAAGTACGGATACAGATGCGGTTCTTCCGGAACGTAGCCGAGAAGTTTGCGGTACGCCGCCAGGTTCTCCTGAATGTTGTGGCCGTCGAACTGCACCGTGCCGCGTGTCGGCTGCAGCAATCCGGTGAGCATCTTGACCGTGGTGCTCTTGCCGGAACCGTTGGGGCCGAGGCAGCCTAACACTTGTCCCGGCCGCAGGCAAAAAGACAAATCCTGCACTGCCGGCAGCGACGCGTAGCGCTTGGTCAAGTGCACGGCTTCGAGCATGGGTCACCTCGCGAGACAAGACTTGGCGGCGACTCGAGAGTAGAGCGTTAAAAGCCCACTTGGCAATTTCGAGTTAGACACCGCATGTGCGAGATAGGTTCCGCGAAATAAGCGTGTGAGGAGCATCGATTCAGCTGGCATTTCAAGCGTTGGAAGATATGATCTGTTTGTGCGGTTGCGACGCTCACTTCGGTGGCTGTGCGCTGTCCTCGTCCTAACGCCCATCATTTTGCGGGCGATCGATTCCGAGCCTCAACCAGCAGCCTCGCACGCGTCGGAATCGAGCGTGGCGCGTCTCGTCAGCGGGGTGCGCGCCAAAGCGAAGACGCTCGAGAATAGCTCCGGAATGCGCAGCAGTTTCCAGGCTTTTCAGTCGGCTTACAAGATTGCTCCCGGCAGCATCCGGTATTCCGACTTTGTGATTGTTCGGCTTCTCTATGAGGCTACGCGCGATGCGGGCTTCTGGAATATGCATTGGACGATTACGAACATGCCTCCGAACTCGGACCGGGTGTGGAATCAGTGGAAAGGCGTGAAAAGCGTATCGCCGTTAGTCCCGACTGCTTCTGCGGAGTGCGATGAGCTTTCTGCCCTGTTCGCCTTCCTGGTCGAGCGTGCGGGAGTGCGAGGCGTCGGACTCTTCTGGCCCTACCCAAATCATACGGTGGCGGTGTGGGTGCTTCACCCGGCGAACAGTTCCGAGATTCGAGTCGTCGTGCCGACGTCACAAATATTTTTGGGCGTCACCGATTCGTTCGGCAGCAAAAAATTCGATGCGTGGCATCAGAAGACGATCTTCGAGTACAAGCGCCGCGACGCGCCAGACAGTTTCGAGCTGCCCCAGCCGCTATTCGAATTCTTCTTGCGGCAAGTGGATAAGTACGCAGGCGCCTCCGATTCGACATTGCAGGAGATCCGATACTTGAGAGAAGGCGTCTTCCTGAAATACTGGAGCGCGGAAGAAGCCGCCGGCGATGCGCTGAGAAGGAAGAACGATCTAACCAAGGATGATCTGAATTCCGCTCCGGCTGAGGATCTGGAGGCATTTCAGAATTTTGCACAAGACATGCGGTCACAGGCGAAGTAGTGGATAGGGCGCAACGCTCATCGCACCGCTGGCATCTGCAATCCGAGCGCTCGGACCGTCGTTTCATCCAGCGTGGCCTTGCCGTCTTTCTGCGTAACCACGCCGAAGTTGCCGGAGTAGTCCCACATGGCCCAGCCGATGTTGTGGCGTTCGAGGGACGCGCGGACGTCTTTGATCCACGCCGATCGATCTTGGGGCTCGGAGAAATCCCGGAAGACGCCGAACTCGTTGCAGACTAGCGGCACGCCGCGCTGCTTGGCCCAGTCGGCGGCCTGATTGATTTCGGCGTCAATGCGGGATGCGTCCCAGTGATCCTGTCCGTAGCGAACCACCTGCATGCGATCGCGCGCCTCTGGCAGCAGCGTCGCGACCTGCGCCGCATTGTCCGGGGAGGACGGATAGTGCAGGCCCTTCAGCCAGTGCCAGTAGTACGCTCCCCAGGTCGCGCCCTGATGGGTGAAGATGTGCGGCTCGTAGAAATGAAACACGTAGATGACGTTGGTGTCGGGCAGAGGTTCGAGAAAGACCAGGTCGTCATCGTCGTCCCAGCGCGCGCCGGCGGCGATGATCGTGTTCGCGGGCGCGGCACGCCGAATGGCAGCGGCCAGCTTCGCTTCCACGCCGTACCAGCGGTAGGCGTCGCGCATCTCCGGTTCATTCAGGATTTCGAGGAAGACGCGGTCGGGATCGAGCGGTGCGTAGCGCTTGGCCACCATGCTCCAGAAATCGGCGAAGCGTTCGACGAAGTCGTCTTCCTTGGCCAGGCGCGTTTTGAAGTCGGAGTCGGGGTGCATGTCGATCTCGACAGCGAGGCCGGCGTCGAGAATCATCTTGATGGCGGCGTCGAGAAGGCCGAACAATTCTGCGCTGCCGTCGCGATGTCGGGCGGCGTCCATGAAGGGCTGCGGATTTACGCTCAGGCGCACGTGATCGAATCCGGCCGACTTGATCAAGGCGATGTCGGAAGCTGTGGTCCAGGTCTGAAGGTGCTCTTTGGTGTATCCCTTGGGATCGTAGACCTGCGCGAACCATCCGCTCAGGTTCACGCCGTGGCGAATGTGCGCCAGGCGCGCGGCGGGAACCGAGGAGGTCGGGGCAGTTTGAGCGAACGCGAATGGCAGGGAAGCGAAAAAGATGAAGACTGCGATCCCCTTGCGGGTCATGAACACTCCTTCAGGCTGCGGGCTGTGAGTCTGATACTCCCGAGAACACGAAGTGTCAGCTCATTTTGTCATCCTGAGCGGCGTTGTTTGCCGCGAAGGACCTATGCATTTTTTGCTGCCGGCAGAGTACATAGATCCTTCGCTTCGCTCAGGATGACAAGGCTATTGTTCGGTTGAGGAGTGAAGAAAGCGTCCTAACCGAGGATCGGCAGCGCGCGGATACGCTTTTTCGTGGCTGCGTAGATTGCGTTGCACAAGGCTGGAGCGACTGGAGGCACTGACGGCTCGCCGATTCCGGTCGGAACCTCTGGGCTCGGAACGGCGTATACCTCGACTGCGGGCGCCTCTTCCATGCGCAGCGGAGCGTAGTCGTCGAAGTTGCCTTGCACGACGCGGCCTTTCTCAATCGTGATCTGTGCGCGCAGCGCGTTGCCCAGTCCGTAAATGATTCCACCCTGAATCTGCTGCTCGAGAATGGCTGGATTCACGACTTGCCCGCAGTCGACCACCGCGACGACTCGGTGCACGCGCGGTTCGTCCTTCTCCATCGTGATTTCGACCACCTCGGCCATGTACGAGGCGAAGCAGCCGAAGCAGGCGACGCCGCGATAGTGACCGGCGGGAAGAGGCTTGTCCCATCCCGATTTCTGGGCGGCCAGTTGCAGCACCGCGCGCATGCGGGCCGTGTGCCAAGTCGTCGTGAAATACGTTAGATCCTGATCTTTCGCCAGAAGCTTCAGGCGATACTGCAACGGATCTTTGTTCGCCGCGACCGCCAGTTCGTCGATGAAACTCTCGAGCGCAAACGCCGCCTGCAGGGCGTAGACCGAACGCATCCAACCCAGAGGCACCGGCGTTTCGGCCAGCACGTAATCGACGGAGTAGTTGGGGATTCCGTAGACGGGTCCGGCTTCATCGGGGAGATCGGGGTCGACGCCATTGGGAGTGGGCTGGCCTTTCTGTCCGCTGATCGACGGCGCGATGAGGTGATGTGTCAGCGCGACGGGCATTCCTGATCCATCGAGCGTGGCGGTGAGTTGATGAAGACTCGCTGGACGATAGGTGGAGAAGCGCATGTCATCTTCACGCGTCCAGATGACTTTTACGGGCGCGCTGATCGCCTTCGACACCTGCGCGGCCTCGACGGCGTAGTCGTGTTCGAGGCGGCGGCCGAAGCCTCCACCCATCAGCGTCACGTTGACTTTGACTTGATCCGGATCGAGTCCGATGGCGGTTGCGACCGAATCGCGGCAATCCTGCGGGACCTGCGTCGGCGCCCAGAGTTCGCACTTCGTGCCCTGGTAGTGTGCCGTGCAATTACCGGGCTCCATGGGCGCGTGCGCCATGAAAGGCAGCGTGTACTCGGCGGAGACTTTCTTTCCAGAAGCTTTTGCGGGATCTCCTGCCAAGAACAAGTTGGCCGGCTTCTTCGCGGCCGCCTGCTTCAGCGACGCCATGACGGCGGCCGTGTTCAGGTCTTTGTTCGGGCCTTCGTCCCAGTTGACGTTCAATACGCGACGGCCTTCCATCGCGCCCCACACGCTGTCGGCGACTACGGCGACCGCAGAGTCGCCGATCTTGCCGACGTAGGTCACGCCGGAAATCTTCTTCGATTCCTTGTCATCGAAGGCCGACACCTTCCCGCCGATCGTGGGACAGCGCGAGAGCACGGCGAACTTCATGTCAGGCACGCGGAAGTCGATGCCGAAGATGGCTTCCCCCTTCACCTTGTTGGGCGAATCGAGGCGCGGCAGGCGTTGTCCGACGATCTTGTAGTCTTTGCTTTGCTTCAGTGTGACGTCGGTCGGAATCGGCAGGGTGGAGGCTTTGCCGACGAGTTCTCCGTAGCTCAGGCTGCGGTTGGTGGCGGCATGCTTGATGTGGCTGTTCTCGGCGGTGCAGGTCGAGCGCGGAACGTTCCAGGTCAACGCCGCGGCGGAGATCAGCATCTCGCGCGCGGAGGCTCCGGCTTTGCGCATGGGATCCCATGTGGTGCGGATGCTGGCGCTGCCTCCGGTGGTCTGGTCGCCATAGAGTGTGCTTGCTCCGGCCTGCTCGATCTCGATCTGCTTCCAGTCGGCTTCGAGTTCTTCGGCGAGGATCATGGGCAGCGCGGTGCGCACGCCTTGTCCCATCTCGGAGCGCGCGACCACGATGGTGACTTTGTTGTCGGGCGTGATGCGCAGGTACGCGTTGGGCGAGAAGGACGATTCTTGTGGGACGGATTTGTGCGGCAGGTAGAAGCCGATGACGAGACCAGCGCCAGCGGCGACTCCGGCAGCGACGAATTCGCGGCGGGAAAGCGGGCTCATTGCGCGCCTCCGTTGCCGGCAGCGCGATGCACGGCTTTGCGAATGCGCTCGTAGGTTCCGCAGCGGCAGAGGTTGCCGTTCATGGCTGCGGTGATCTGTTCGTCGGTGGGATTGGGTGTTTTGGCGAGCAATGCAGCGGCCGACATGATTTGTCCGGTCTGGCAGTATCCGCATTGCGGAACTTCTTCGGCGATCCAGGCCTGCTGCAACACGTGAAGGCCGTTGGCTCCGAGGCCTTCGATGGTGAGCACGCTTTTGCCTGCCACTTGAGAAACGGGAGTCGAACAGGAGCGGATCGGGTTGCCGTCGACATGAACCGTGCAGGCGCCGCACAATCCGGCGCCGCATCCGAACTTGGTTCCGGTGAGTTCCAGGGTGTCGCGGAGAACCCACAGGAGCGGGGTTTCCGGGGAGACGCTGACTTTCTTTTCACTGCCGTTGACGCGGAGTGTGATGTCGGCCATGGGTATCCAGTTGTGAAGTGTTGTAACTGCACAACATGGTACTCAACCTGAGCGAAAAGGGAAATGGCAGGCGGGAACTGGTGCAGTTTGAGAAGAACGATTCGTATCAGGGCATCGCTTCAGCGATGCCTCCAAAGGGCATGTGTGTTCAGCGGCTTTAGCAGTTGCGGTTAGTCCCGCTGAGGGAAACAGCGGCTAAAGCCGGGCGTGCGCTGGTTGGCGGTGTGGCATGCCTGAAGGCATGCCCTGATACGAACCTCGCGGAACCACTATCCGGGAGCCTGAAGGCAGGCAACGAAGCGAACTGAACTGGAAGCTCTCGGCTCTTACTTCAACTCGGTCAATTTCTGCGTGGCGAGTTGTCCGGCTTCGGCTCCCGGATTTTCTTTCTTGATCTGCTCATAGATGCGCTTGGCTTCGAGCGGCTGGTTGGAACCCTGGTAGAGTTCGGCCAATTGCAACTGCGCGGCGACCTTGCTGACGGAGGCGGTCGGCTTGCTGATCAATTCCTGATAGAGAGCGGCAGCTTCTTTCACGCGGTTCGTCTGACCGTAGAGCGAGGCGAGGGCGGACTTCGCGACGGCGGAGACTTCGCGGTTGCCGGCGGAGATTACTTCTTTGAAATTGCGCTCGGCGGCGGCATTGTCGCTCAAGGTGGCCGCGGTGACTCCCAGAAAATAATGGGCCATGTCAGCGGTGCGGGTATGGGGATACTGGTCGGCGATCGCCTGGAACTGCTTCTGCGCAGCCTGGGCGCGGTCCTTGGCAGAAGTGAAGGTGGGGAAGTCTGGTTGTTCCGGCGTGCCTGCGGGACGCAGCGGCGTGTCCAGCGTGCGAACTGCCTTGGATAGATCGAAGCTGGCTTTCTCGTCCTGTGCGCTGAGGTAAAACCATCCGCCAATCACTGCGGCGAGAACAACGATGACGGCAACGGCGGAGATCATGAGGGTCGAGCGGTGTTCGACCGTCCAATGAGCGGTTTTCTCGGCGGCGTCGATGGTGACACGGCTGAACGCATCCTGCTTCAGTTGATGGCGGGTTTCTGCGCGCACGGATTTCCCTTCTGGTAGTAACGGTGGGCTGGCTGATTAATTATGACAAACAAGCAGTTTAACAGGGGGAAAAGGGGGCGTCAAAAGTGGGAGGGTGGGATCATGAGAGGGTGGGATCACAGACTTGCCCAGATGTTCGAGAGTATACTTCGTAGTTCCCCGGGGGTGTGTCATGCCCGTCGGCGAGAAACAACTTCTCCGGTTCGGCCCCTTCCAACTCGACACGCAATGTGGGCAACTCCGTAAGAACGGCGTCGGGTTGAAGTTGCAGGGTCAGCCCATCCAAGTCCTCGAAATCCTGCTGGAGAAGCCTGGCCAACTGGTCACCCGCGAAGAGATTCGCCAGCGCCTCTGGACCTCCGACACGTTCGTTGACTTCGACCACAGCCTGAACACGGCGGTCAAGAAACTGCGCCAGGCGCTTGGCGACGAAGCCGATACTCCACGCTATATCGAGACGTTACCGAAGCGAGGATATCGGTTCATTGGCGAGGTCGACCGTGAAGAGGCAGAAGAAACACCTGCGTCGTCGTCCGCAGTTGTCCCGGTCGACGCCGTAGCGAATCCGTCGAATGAGAGAAGTCGTCGCCGGCCTTGGCAGTGGGCTCTCGTGACCTCTGTTGTCGCCTTGTTGACTGCTATTGGCGTAGGAACCTATCGGAGTCTCAAGCCAACTCCGTTGCCGAGGATAACTGGCTCTCATCTTTTGGTTAATAACGTACAACCAACGGCTCTGCCGGCAAGGCCGTTGACCGATGGCACATCGATCTACTTCCAGGAAGAACGACCGTCTGGCCTGATTACATTTCAGGTTCCTGTGTCTGGTGGAGAAGTATCGGATATCCCGGCGGTTAACGGCCTGCTGTCTGACGTCTCCAGGGATGGCTCGAAGATGTTGTTCTGGGCAGCGCGCGACCCTCGATGGAGTGAGGTGGACGCCTGGACGCAGCCTCTGCCCGCGGGCCCGGCACGGCCGATTGTTAAGGACGCGGCTTATCCTATCTGGAGCTCAGATGGTCGGAGCATCTTCTTCACCCGCAGGGGCAAGACAGGATTCCAAACCGAAATCTACCGCGCAAACGAAGATGGAACGGAGGTTCAGTGGCTCGCGAGCTGGCCTCAGATAAATCGCCTCCGCCTATCCCCCGACGGTTCGCACATCCGTTTTCGCCAGATGACGGATGATCAGATGGTGGACATCGGTACAGACGGAAGCAGTCCTCACGTTCTTCCAATTGCCGGGCACAGGCCAATAATCGGCGGGAGTTCCAGCCCCGATGGCAAGTTCTTCTTCTTTAACATGTGGGACGGTGACCGATACAGCCTGTGGGTTGTGCCAGAAGAACGTTTGCGGTGGAAGGAGAGCATTCTAGTTCCGAAACAATTGACGTTTGGCCCTCTGGCGCTAGGCGTTCCAACGATCAGCAAAGACGGTAGGCAAATCTACGTCGTAGGGGTGGAACACCGGGGGGAACTGTCCGTTTACGATCGGGATCTTGGCAAGTTCGTTCCCTATCTAGGAGGAATTTCTGTCTGCTACGTGGACTTCTCCAGGGACGGCCAGTGGATGGCATACGTTACCTACCCCGAAGGTACCCTATGGCGGAGCAGGATCGATGGCAGCGAGAAGAGGCAACTCACTTCGCCGCCCCTAGCAGTGATGAATCCGCGCTGGTCTCCCGACGGAAAGCTGATTGCGTTCGTGGACTTGGCTAACGGCGACAGGCAACAGAATAATTGGTGGCCTCCGCAACGAGTCTACGTTGTCAGTGCGGAAGGCGGCAGTCCAATGTTGATGCTTGGCGCGCAAGCCGGCCTCGGGGATCCCACGTGGTCTCCAGACGGTAAGTCAATCGCATACAGCATCACTCCAGATGGGGATGGGCTTGGTGGGGAGGTGAGAATTCTCGATCTGCAAACCCAGAAGTCAACCAAGGTGCCGGGATCGGAAGGGATTTGGGGCCCTCGTTGGTCGCCGGACGGCAGATACTTGGTCGCCGCCAAGGGCCCTTTATTGGGCAGCTAGCAGGATGATGCTTTTCACCTTTACCACCAACACATGGCAGGAATTGGCTTCGGGCGTGAATCTCAGGCTGGGAATGTTGGTCGCGCGACAGCAAGTTTGTCCATGTGCATGACGGCGATTCGCTGCTTCGTGTAGAAGTTTCGAACCACAAGAAAGAGAAAATAGCATCTCTGTCGGGCTTTCGATCTACGGCGTACTACCTTGACGTCCGACAAGCCGGCGGTTGGTTCGGACTGGATCCGAATGACAGGCCGATCACTACGCGGGACACTGGTATCCAAGGCCTCTACGCGTTCGACTTGGAATACAAGTAAGACCACGCAGAATGCTCAAAAGAAAGCCCGGATCGCTCCGGGCTTCGTTCTAATTTGTCCGAGGTTGCTGCCTACTTGTTCGGCATCCGCGACGCCAGCACGATCGTCTGCTCCTGCTTCGTTGTCCGCGCATACTCCAGTTCTGCCGACGACGCGAACAGCTCGTGGCCCATGATTTACTTCGCCAATCCATGCTACCGAGAGGAAGTGGCGATTCCCATAGCGATGAAAGACCAGCCGGGGAGTCAGGTCCTGGTTGGGCCCGCCACCTGTGTAGTTGGTGGATACGATAGCAACGCCGGGTCCATCGGCGCGGGCCACCTGCAGCAGTGACGCTCCGTTGATGGTGACGCGGTAGTCGCCCGCCGCCAGCGTCTGCTTTCCGACGGTGAAGTCGAAGGGGACGGTTACCCGGATGGCCCCCGTCTGGGCGAAAGCCGAAGTGAGCAGGACGAACAATGCGAATGCAGCCGCGACCATGAATCTTGTGTTTTTCATAACTGCCTCCGGGAGCTGCGCTCCATGAAATTTGCTGTCCCGACTCTGGCGCTGTTGGGCAGAAACAACAATGCACGCGCGGTGATTCCGTTGATGAATTGTGAGTACAGGGGAAGTGATCGCGGTGTGACTGGCTTATTGCCGCCAAATGTGCAAGTTGCAGACTCAAGACACACTGATCAGTTGTGGTTACGCCGCTGCGGATGAGGGGGACGGGAGCGGCTTTCGTCGTGGAGGAAGCTTCGGGGATGGGCAGGCGAGCTGTGACCACGGTGCCGGTGCCGTTGGAGTTGATTTCAAGGGCGCCTCCGAGTTGCCGGAGGCGCTCTCTCATTCCTCGGATTCCAACGCCGGGCGTTCCCGAGGTAGCCATCGCTTCTTTCTTTTCGGGCGGGATGCCTTTGCCCTTGTCCGCGATCTCGACGAGCACCTCGTGATCGCGTTGACGCAGGCGGATTTTAGCGATGGGACTTTCGGAATGCCGGTGGATGTTCGTCAGGCATTCCTGGACTACGCGGAAGATCGCGGTTTCTGATTCGCGGGGTAGACGGCCAAAGTTCTCCGGAAGATCGAGTTCGACATTGATTTTGCTGCGGACGGCGAATCCCTCGACATACCAGCGCAGGGCAGATACCAGACCGGCTTCATCGAGAAGTGGTGGATGAAGCAAGTGAGAGATCGTGCGGACTTCCGAGCTCATTTCGCGTACAAGATTTTCGCTGTCGGTGAGGGTGTGTGCGGTCTTGGTCAAGCGCTCGACGTCGAGGCGCACGGCGGAGAGGTTCATGGCCAGAGCCGCTAGAGTCTGTCCCACGCTGTCGTGGAGTTCGCGGGCGATACGGCGGCGCTCATCATCCTGCAACTGGAGCAGGCGGGCCGAGAGTTCACGCAGGTTGCCATTGGCGGTGTCGAGGTCCGCGGTACGCTCCTGAACGCGTCTTTCGAGTTCGCCTTGCTGGCTCCGCAGCCTTTCATTTTCACGGCGGCGTAATTCTCCCAGTGCGACGATCGCCGCGCAGGAAGCGAGAAACACCAGGGCGCGCACGACCTCCGCCACGGTGAAAACGTGAAACGGTTGGATGGCAGGGACGAATCCGTAGGTACTTCCGACGAGAGCGAGCAATGTCGCGACAATTGATGGTCCGATGCCGCAGTACCAGGCCGAGAAAGCGACTGCAGGGAACAACAGGACATAGCCCGCGCGGTCGCCGACCAGCGGATGCAGCGCGCTATTCACCAGGAACGCGACTGCCACGGCAGCGATCGCGAGGGAGTAACGTCGGAGGCGGTTGCTCGACATTCGCGTAAGAAACGAAGGATTAATCCCCATCAACGCAGCCTCAACTATGCCGTCCCGCAGGGCAAGATGGCGAAGGGGCAGGACGCGAGATAAACGCAGGGCCAGTGGAGCGATCATAACAAAACTGGGTGCCTCAGGAGAACTCCGCAGGCGATTTTTCCGGCAGATTTCTCCTGGCCGGGGAGAGGCTTAACTCTCACGGTGAGAATGCCTTGCGGCCCACCCTGACAGCGCAGGTGCCGAACCAGATAATGTTCGCTACCGTACGCTATTCGCTGTATTGGTTCGTCTGAGCGGGAAGACTAACGTTGGGGGCAGTTGCCTTTCTTGTCGCCGTCCGCCGTCAGGTACGAATCGGCCCCGGTCAGCAATCTGCCAAGGCACCTGGGAGTGGCATGGCGCACCGGATCCTAATCGTCGATGACAGCGCGATCATTCGGCACTCGATCCGTGCCTGTATTGAGCACAATACCGACTGGGAGGTGTGCGGCGAGGCAGAGAACGGCCAGGTTGCGATCGAGAAAGTCAGGGCACTTCACCCGGACGTGGTGACCTTGGACTGGCAGATGCCTGTGATGAACGGACTTGAGGCTGCCAGGGAAATCAGCCGCATCGCTCCTCGCGCGATCATGTTATTGATTACGCTGCACGACAACCTACTGCTGACGGAGGAAGCGCGCGCCGCCGGGGTCAAAGAAGTGCTGTCCAAGACCGATGGAGTGTCGGAGCATCTGATTGCGTCTTTGAGAAGTGTCACGGTAAGCAACTAGACACTGGTCAACAATTTGTCTGGTCTCGTCGTCTTCCCACGGTCTTCCCTGCTTTTATCTACGGTCTTTATTCGTTTTGCCCCCGGGCTTTGATTCTTCGTCTTTCACAATCAAGGATGTATCTGCTACTCTGCGGATTCCGTTTTCGCGGAGGAGCCAGCAAAATGCCATCACGCAAGGTCACGTTCTCCATCTTTGCAGTTGTGTTGTGCTTGTGCTTTTCAGTGTCGGCGGCTGAGAAGAAATCGAAAGACACGAAGGCCGACGAAGCCAGCAAGCCATCCTACGAACTGGCGCAGCCTGCGGCCGAGACGCTGGACTACGCCATGTACCAGCGAATCCGTGAAGAGGGGCTTGCGCATTCGCACGTGATGGAGTTTGCATCCGGATTGATGGATGGGATTGGGCCACGGCTGACGGGGTCCCCGAACTTGAAGCGCGCCAACGAGTGGACGCGCGATCAACTCACCGCCATGGGATGCAGCAATGCGCACCTTGAGGATTGGGGCGAGTTTGGCATGGGCTGGCGGCAACTCAACGCGTGGGTGAGGATGTCGGCGCCGGACACGGCTGTGTTCATCGCGCAGGCGCTACCGTGGTCGCCGTCGAGCCATGGGGCCGTGAGTGGGCGCGCGGTGTGGGTCGACGCGAAGGACGAGAAAGATCTGGAGAAGTACAAGGGCAAGCTGGCGGGGAAGATTGTTTTCTTTGGCGACATGCGGGAGGTGAAGCCGGTCGACAAGCCGTTGTTCGAGCGCCGGGACGATGCCAACCTCAAGACCACAGTCGAGTATCCGGTGCATGTGGGCCCGCAGGAAGATTTTTTCGTGACGTTCATCAAGCGGCTGGAATTCCGCGAAAAGGCGGGAGCATTCTTTGCTGCTGAGCACGCGGCAGGGATCGTGGTGCCGAGCCGCGACGGGCGCAATAATGGCGGATCCGGCGGAACGATTTTCGATGATGGCGGTAGCGGGATGGGCTGGTTCACCTACCAGCGCGAGCATGCCGAGCCGCTTCCGATCTTAGTGATGGCGATTGAGAGTTACGGGCGCGTGTACCGATTGCTGAAGGCAAACGTGCCGGTCAGCATTGAGATGGATGTGGAGACGGAATTCACGGGTGATCACGAGCATGGGTTTGACACGATTGCGGAAATTCCCGGCTCCGATCCGAAGCTGAAGGACGAGGTAGTGATGGTGGGCGGCCACTTGGATTCGTGGGCTTCTGCGACCGGTGCGACCGATAACGGTGCGGGTACCGTGGTGGCGATGGAAGTGATGCGCATCCTGAATACGCTGCATGTGCAGCCGCGGCGCACCATCCGCGTGGGCCTGTGGACCGGGGAAGAGCAGGGAGAATTTGGATCGTACGGGTACGTGAAGCAGCATTTCGGATTTGTGCCCCTCTCGACCGCGCCCGATCAGGTGAAGCTGCCGGACTTTCTGCGGAAGCCGGCGGGTCCGGTGCGGTTAAAACCGGAGCAACAGAAGATCTCCGGATATTTCAACGTCGACAACGGCACGGGGAAGATCCGCGGGATCTATCTGCAGCAGAATGCCGGGATCGCATCCATCTTCCAGCAGTGGATGGTGCCCTTGCAGGACCTGGGCGTGAGTACGATTACGATGCGGGATACCGGCGGCACCGATCACGAAGCGTTCGATTCCGTCGGGGTACCGGGATTCCAGTTCATTCAGGACATGCTGGATTACGGATCGCGCACGCATCACTCCAATATGGATACGTACGAGCGGCTGCAGGCGGATGATCTGGCGCAGGCGGCGACGGTGGAGGCGATCTTTGTGTACAACACAGCCATGCGCGATCAGATGTTGCCGCGGAAGCCGTTGCCGCATCCGGAGCTTGATGAGCAGCGGAAAGCTCCGCTGAAGAAGGTGATGCCGGGGGCTGAGGCGGTGGAAGGCGACGCGAAGAAGCCGGGGAATTAGGAGCTGTTCGCCAGACTCGTTTCGTGATTGGGATTGTCATCCTGAGCGAAGCGAAGGATCTATGCAGGTTGCCGGCGAATTTCATAGATCCTTCGCTTCGCTCAGGATGACAGTGTGATTTTGGGATCCGTATTTGCTTCAGCAGACCTTGTTGCGGTAGCCTCGTCTAACGTTTCAACCTCCATTCTGGAGTTCTTCCATGGCTGCGATTCATCTGGTGATCAATAACCGTCCGCATGAGGTGGAGATCGCTCCCGACACTCCGCTGTTGTGGGTCTTGCGTGACAAGCTCCACTTGACCGGCACGAAGTACGGCTGCGGGATGGGCCTGTGCGGAGCGTGCACGGTGCATCTGGACGGCGAGGCCGTACGCGCGTGCCAGACTGCGGTGTCGTCGGTCGGTGCGAAGAAGATCACCACGATCGAGGGGTTATCGGCGGACAACACGCATCCGGTGCAACTGGCTTGGATTGCCGAGCAGGTTCCTCAGTGTGGGTACTGCCAGCCGGGACAGATTATGTCGGCGGCGGCGCTGCTGGCGAGAACTCCGCATCCGACGGAGGATCAGATCGATACGGCGATGGCGGGGAACTTGTGCCGGTGTGGGATGTATCAGAGGATTCGCAAGGCCATTCACCGGGCGAGTGGATCTGGCACCGGTGCTTCCGGCGCCGGGAAGGGAGCATAGCCATGGCTTTCAGCCGTCGACAATTCGTGGTAGGAGGAGCGGTCGCCGGGGCGGGAGTGCTCATTGGCGTCCGGTTCTCGGGAGTGCTGGTGCGGGCGCAGGAGTCGGATCAGGGGGCGAAGCAGAAGGCGCCGAATCCGTTCGTCGCATACGTGCATGTGAAACCGGACGGGCAGATTTCGCTGATCGTGGCGAAGTCGGAAATGGGGCAGGGAATCAAGACTGGTTTGGCGATGGTCCTGGCGGAAGAGGCGGAAGTGGATTTCGCGTCCGTGAAAGTGGAGCAGGCGGAGACGCGCCCCGATCTGTATGCGCACATGGGCACGGGCGGCAGTGGGAGCACGATGGAGAATTTCACGCCACTGCGCCGTGCGGGAGCGACCGTGCGGGAGTTGATGATCACGGCGGCGGCGGCCAAGTGGAATGTGCCAGCGTCCGAGTGCGAAGCGAAGAAGGGAACGGTGCTGCACGCGAAATCGTCACGCAAGGCCGGATACGGAGAACTGGTGGAGGCGGCGGAAAAGCTGCCGCTGCCGGATCAGGAAAAAGTCCAGCTCAAGGATGAATCGACGTTTGAATTGATCGGGCATCCGACGGCGCGGGTGGACGTGCCGTCGAAGGTAAATGGCAGCGCGCAGTTTGGGATCGATGTGCGTCTGCCGGAGATGGTGTATGCGGTGGTGGCAAGGTGTCCGACGTTTGGGGGCAAGGCGGCGCACTTCGATGCCGCGAAGGCGAAGGCGATTGCGGGAGTGCGGGATGTGTTTGAAATTCCCGCATTCGGCGCTGACAAGTTCACTGCCGGCGGTGTCGTGGTGGTCGCGGATTCTACGTGGACGGCAATGACGGGGCGCGATGCGCTCGATATCAAGTGGGAGCACGGTGCGGCGGCGTCGGAGTCGAGCGAGGGGATGCGCGCGGCCTTGCGCGCAGCGGCGGCGAAACCGGGCAAGCGTGTGCGCAATGACGGCGACGTCGATGCCGTGCTTTCGAATGGAGCGAAGAAAGTAGAAGCGGTGTACGAGATGCCGCTGCTGGCGCACGCGACGATGGAGCCGATGAACATCACGGCGCATGTGCGTGGCAGCGAGGCCGAAGTGTGGGCGCCGACGCAATCGCCGGACTGGGTGCAGGGCACGGTGGCGCAGGTGTTGGGGCTGAAGCCTGACAAGGTCGTGGTGCATACCACCTTGATGGGCGGCGGATTCGGACGGCGGTATATGGCAGACTTTCCCGCCGAGGTGGCGCAGATTGCGAAGGTGGTCGGCAAGCCGGTGCAGTTGGTGTGGACGCGGGAGGACGATATGACGCACGACTTTTATCGTCCCGCGACGTGTCATCGGATGCAAGGCGCAGTGGACGCGAATGGGCGTCCGTCGGCGTGGTTTCACACGCTGGCGTCAACATCGATTCGCGGATATTGGGATCCGAAGGCCGCCCCCGAGAGCCAGGAGGTGGGAGGCGCAAAGGAAATGCCGTACGCGATTCCGAATGTGCGGTTGGAGTTTAATCCGGTGGCGAGTGCGGTGCCGCGCGCGTGGTGGCGGTCGGTGGAAAATTCGTTCAACGGATTTGTGGTGGAAAGTTTTATCGATGAACTGGCGGCCGCGACCGGGCAGGATCCGATGCAGTTTCGCAAGTCGCTGCTGGTGAAGCCGGCGAACTGGAAGCCGAAGAGCGAGGATGATCCGGATCCGGCGCGGCTGCGGGGAGTGCTGGAACTTGCGGCCGAGAAAGCGGGTTGGGGCAAGCAGCTGCCGAAGGGCCGGGGACGCGGGATTGCGGCCTTCTGTTCGTTTGGCAGTTGCTTTGCGGAAGTGGCCGAGGTGACGGTCAAGGGGAGCGAGTTCAAAATCGACCGTATCGTGGCTGCAGTGGATTGCGGGCAGATCGTGAATCCGGAGTCGGTGCGCTCGCAGACTGAGGGCGCGATCATCTACGGGCTGAGCGCCGCGCTGAAGAATGAGATCACGATCAAGAACGGAGCAGTCGAGCAGACGAACTTTGATGGGTATGATCCGATCCGGATCGGCGAGGCTCCGCCAATCGAGGTGCATTTGGTGATCAATCGTGAGGAGCCGGGCGGGATGGGTGAGCCGGGGTTGCCGCCGATCGCGCCGGCAGTGGCGAACGCGATTTTTGCGGCGTCGGGGCAGCGGTTGCGGAGGCTGCCGTTTCAGTTGAAAGCGACGTAACCACAGGGGCTGAAACCCTTGCTAAGTGTTACCAAACCACCGCAGCGCCTTTTCGTGGACCTCGAGTCGTGGCGCGCATCTGCGACCGTATGATCCCATCCATCTGCCTGATTCGCGGGTAGTACCTGCGGCCCGTCAGAATGCACAAGGTACTTCCAGAGGGGGCGACCTTGCGGGTAACGGCTACCGCGGCGTTTTGCTAGCGGAAGGCGAAAAACATTTTTGGGCGTTTCGCTTCGCTTTCAGGCGATGGGCTGGGGCTGGCGATTTGGGGCAGCTCGGGCCCAAGGAAGGGCTTCCGAGGGCCTTCATCGCCGACCGCGCGCGCGGGAAAGGGCCTTCCAGATAGCGGCGATTGCTGCCTCAAACTTCGGCTCAGGAATCGCCGCCACTTTCTGCCACTTGCTGGACTGGTCGTAGGAAATACCCAAGGTCGCATAGCTTCGGTTTGAGTGCGCTCGACTCCACAGAGGGCACTTTTTTGCCAATGCCTTTCGCGCCCGTGTTCTTGTCCATCTCGGCGAGCAGCTCGCCCGCGCGGCGCTCGGCCTTGGACTGGTTTTTGCTGATGCCCAAGGTTGCGGAGTGCGGGCGCAGCGACCCGATGGTTCGTGCTCCACGACCATCGCTCGGCCCTTTGTCGCCCGGCTTGGCGCGTTGCTCAGTACAGGCCGACTTAGGGCCTCATTTTCGGGGTCTGAATAAAAGCGTGCCCCTCAGCCTCACCTCTCGGGAGATCGTCGTTCCTAGCGTCGTAAGTGCCACTTTTGATGTAGCCCAATGACCTCTGGGAAGCGATGCCGCCCGTCCCACAGACGCAGGAAGGGCGCGCCCGAAGGCGCGCCCCTGATTCGCTTCGCCAGCGCCTACTCCTTCGCCGCCAGCTTCGCCTGTTTCGTGCCCTTCGCGTGGTCCTTCGTGGCGAGGACCTGCAAAGCGTAAAACTTGCCGTGCTTCGCGGCATCTTTCAGCATGGCCGCTGCCTTCACCGCGCTGCGGTCGAAGCCCACCGCTACCGCGTACCCGTCCTTGTCGCTGCCCTCGAGGCCTTCGGGAAAGCTGGCATCCTTCGGCGCAGCGCTGATGGTGTAGATGGACCAGCGGAAGTTGCCGTCCTTGTCGCCTGCCTTCGCGGAATCGAGCGCGGCCTGCGCCTCGCCCAGCTTCGTGAAGAATGAGCGGGCGATGCAGAACCCGTTGTACGCCACTTCCTTCGGTTCGACGGCGCTGGGCGCGGGCTTCGTGGCCTTCGCTGTTTTCGTGGCCTTGGTCGTTTTGCCGCTCTTCTTCGCCTTCGGGCTTACGCTTGCGGTTGCCATTTGGGTAATCTCCTGTCCCTTTCGGGTTGCATCTGGGACAACGTTGCGGCACCCACGGCTTCGTGCCAAGTCCCTGTCGTGCCAGCAACCTCGGGGTTACCCTCCATGGGCTGAGAATTGCGGAGTACCTTGGGGCCACGCAGGGGATCGAGGTTCTTCCGCGCCGGTCGACATGCGGTTAACGGTCACACGCAACCGGTCGCGACCGAAGACGGCGCGAAGTTAGGTTTGATTTTGTTTTGCCGCCTGCCTTGGCATCGCCGAAACTCCACCGAAAAAACTCCTGTAGATGTGCCCGTTTTTTTGCTTGCGTTGTGTTTTGGAGCGGCAGTAGAATTTTTCTCGCCCACCCTTAGTGACACCACAAGGGCTCCGACTTGGGTCAAGGCATGGCATGGAGGCGAGCGCGACGGTCTGACGCGCAGCCGCAGGTAAATCCCTACTTGGAGCACCTCCATGTCACAAGCAAGAACCACCGTCGATTTAATCCGCGAACTCGAAGCCGAAGCCGCACACTACACAGCAGTCGTGCTGGCCGTGGGCTTTGAACACACCACGTTGTTCATCTTCTCCGGTGTGGAAGACAACCTCAAAAAACTGGGCGAGATGATTCTCGAAGGCGGCGAGCCGGTCGGCTTTCTGGCGTACAACGCGGATGGCGACGGCCGTCTCACCTTCAAGTGCCGAACGCTGGAGGAATATGCAGATGAACCGTGGGCAGAGGAGTACCTGGAGCACCTGACCCGCAGCTGCGTTGACCTGCTGGTTCGTCGTCACGGTGCGCGGCCTGCGTGATAGCAGAGCCCGCCGTTGTGTTCTCGCCCGCCACTCGCAGGACGCAGAAAGTGGCGGGCCTTTTTCTTGGCCGAGGAGCAGTGCTATCGCGTGCTGATGGAAGGCGGCCCTGGGCGGCCCGAGAACGCCAGAGGTTTTCACCCGGCGCGTGAAACTTCCCACAGCCGAAGGTGTCCGCGGCCTTTTTCAGTTATCCGATAAATGGGCACGGGCGATCCGGTCCTGATGATGTAACCGCGCGAGACGAGCGCTTCGACGGCCCGCTCTCCAACCAGAAAGTGGGCGAGTCCCTTCTGGAAGTAAAAGCGATCATCACCCTCGATCGGCGACGTGGTGAATGCGATCAGGGCATCGGGTTCAGCCAACTGTGCCAGCAGATAACGCGATGCGGTCGAGATCCGTGCCCTTGTGGGGGTCTCACCTGTTGTCATGCTGCCAGCCTTCCGTCGTGAAAGGTTTCCACTGCAAATTGGTGCGAACGCTGCTCGACGAAACATAAAAGCCATGGTGCCGCCCCGCACCGAGTGGGCGGCACCACGGACTTCGGGAGCAGCGCGGCGAAGGGTCGAGGCTAGCCTTCGAGGTAGTCGCACCGTCCGTTGCAGCCTCAGGGAGCACCGTTCGACGATGGCCGACAAACGGTGCTCCCGTGAGGCGCGGGCCACAGGAGCACCAGCCCTGTGGCCGTTCCGCGCGCGTCGTTTGCCGCACGCGAAAGTCGGCGAAGTTCACTTTGCCATCTGCCAGGAGCCCTGCCCGCCTCGGACCACTGCGCGCTTGAATTCGCCGTCCGCTCCCGTCAACGTGAGCTTGGCGAGCAACTCCGGACTGACATTTGTCCACGATGTTGGGCGCGGATTGAACTCCACGCATCGCCCGGCCCGCATGGTGAACCCCGCAATGAAACCCTTGGGGCTGAGGTTGTCGTCGAAGCACTCGACGATGACGTCGCCGTGCAGGCTAGTCTGTTTTTCAAGAATCTCCCGGGCCGCAGTGACCAGAGTCGTTTGGATTTCCGTTACCGCTTCCATGAATTCCCCCTTTGAGTGGTGTTCGTGACTACGCCGCCTGCTCAGCCGCTTCCGGCGTGGGCTCCACCAACTCCAGCGCGCCAAGTTCCAGCAGTTCCTTCGCTTCCTCGTCAGTCAATGCGATGACGTCGCCATGGCGTAGGGACACGTAGCGCGCGCCGGTTGCGCCGACCGCCCGATACAGTCTTTCGCCGCGCGCGGCGACGACATTTCCTTCGAGGTTCATGTACCGGAGCTGTGCGACTGCGCCGGACAGCGTACCTTTGACGCGGTCATAGAAACTCGGGCGCGGCTCGGTCGGGCTTTGGACGTTAAACTCTTCAATCCGGGCCCAGATGGCCTCTTTCACCGATTGAGTCAGTCGGTATTCGAAAGAGCCGTCGAATCGCGCCTCGTCCATCGTCCGGAGTTGGGTTGTTACAGTTTTTGATGGCAACGAAAATCTCCGGCGCTCTGTTCCCGAACCGCAGCAAGCGCGGTTTCCAATTTGTTCGAACCCGAAGCCAGTGCCGTGATCTGATTTTCCAGTGCGACGATGGCCGCAGTTCTTTCGGCACGCCGCAGATCGTCCCGGAGCGTCGCGAGTCGAGCGTCGGCGCTTGCGATGGCGGTGGCGAAGGCCTGTGTGTCCTCGTCGAGTTCCTGTGCGTCTTCCGTCGAGGCTGCGCAATTCCCGGCGAGCCCCCTGGTCGTTTTCGGCGACCTTCAATTGCAGTGCCTGCCGGCCGCCTTCGAGTTCGGCACGGCGCTGCACCGCCTCGCTGTGCTTACGCGTGTGGTCGGCCCTCTTGGTTTCGATGGATGCGATTTCCTTTTTCAACCTCTCCACGTCTGACATGATGTTTCCTCTCTAGATTTGGAATGCGTTCATTGTGGTACACCCCCAAGTTATTCAGCGCCGCTTCCCGAGAACGTGATCGACTGCCTCGGTCGCTGAAATTCCGCGACCAGCGGCACGTTCCGCCTCCTGAAACTCTCGGGCCTCGCGGCCCACGCTTACCGGATCGATCGGTCGCGGAAGCCGCGTCCCGCCTCGCGGCAATAACGGCGGCGAGGGCTTCACCCCTGCGTTACGCACCCTACGTCGCGGTGGCGCGACGCCTTGTTCTGGGTGAAGCGAAGTCAGCCACCGCGTAATCCAAGCGCCGAGTCCCATGTGCTCACCTCTTGCCGATGCCGATCACGTGGGCGACGGCTTCTGTTGCAGAAACGTCGCGGCCAGCCTTGAGTTCGGAATCCTGAAATTCCCGAGCCGCCGTGCCCACCGCCTGCGGGTCGATGACTTGCGGCACTGTCGGGACGGCCGCGCCCGGTGCGACAGGCGGAACGGGCCGAGCCAAGGGCTTGAGCCGGGCGTAACTCACGCGGTCCGTGTCCGCCAGGTATTGAATTTTCCATCCCCCGACTTCCACGCCCGCGCCGATTGCAGGAAGCAGCGTTTCGCGGGTAAGCGGCAGATCGCGGAGCACGGTGGCGACAGGAACTACAAACGTATTGCAGTATTCGGGCGGGACTCGGAGCAGTTCGCGGATCGGATCGGTCGTCATGGTTTTCCTCCCGGGCCTGAGCCCAATTCGTTTAGGTACTTGTCGACGGCGTAAAGTTCGGCGAGCACGAACTCGATTTCGGCAGCGCGGGCCGACTTGCATTCCAGCAGTAAGAGGACTTCGCGGCCGTTGAGCAGCGCGAACTCGCAGCCCTCGCCGCCCACGGCGAAGGCGTCCAGCTGGAGGTGGTCCACGATGTTTTCTCGCACCGCGCCAAGGGTCACCCCCAGCCAAACCGCAACGTCGCAGTCCCTCCACCGCACGGGCCCACCAGCTGCAACGGCCAGCGGGACGAGCGCCGCGTACTGTTCGGCGGCCTCGGCGTGCAGGGTTTCCAGTTTCGCGCGGAGTTCTTCGACGGTTTCCTTCATCCGGGCAACTCCTCGACGTCCGGCTCGTCGAAGGCCTCGTCAACCAACTCCTCAAGGTCGTGTTGGTCGAGCGGTTCTCGCTCCTGTTCGGGCGGTTCCGATTCCCTGCAACGAGTTGCCAACGTTGCCTGCCCATGAAAATGTGCAGATGTTCCTCGCGGAACGGTTTCGAGTGCCAGATTCATCACCTGTCCCCTTCCAAAACACCGACGCCAGCTGGGCTAGATTGACCCGTGAGCGACTTTCGCGCCTCGGGTTGTGTTGGGAGTCCACCGCCGCCGTTTTTTTCCTTTTGGGGCGGAGTTCTGTGCGTTTTCAGAGAACCCGGTCGGCGGTTCGTGATCCTTCGCAGCTTCCGGCGTGACCTGCACGGCACGGAGTGATTCTTTCCTGCCGCTCAACCTGCGCTGGGCGTTCTCGAAGGCGGCTATGTCGTCGGGATGGGCGATGCAGGCGACGACCGCGCCCGACTCGTCGACGATCAGGCGCGATCCGGGCCGCCAGCCGATGAGATTCGTGAGCAGTTCGCGCTCGCCAGCGGTCAGTGGTCGGTCGAAGCGGTATTCGTTACGCACTTTCCTCGGGTGCATCATCGCGTTCAGGTTCACCATTTTCGTCAGCCTCCCGTCACCTGCAACTTATTTCTCCGCAGCAGCACCGCACGCGCTTTCCGTCCACGTCGATGAAGGCCGGGTGCCCGATCTTGCCGCATTCCGCTACGAGATGGCAGCGTGGGCACAGGACCAGCGCATCCCCATCGCGCTCTGCACCGAGGCGTTCATATCCGGAGTCGAGGTGGTGCACGTTCAAATCCTGTCCGTATCGCGTGCGGCAGCGCCAGCGGGGAAGGTTACACCGTTCGCACTGGAAGCAAGCGCGGCAAATTTGCTGTTTTCTGAATCGTTGCCAGTGAGCACTGGCAAGGTACTTCGGCTGGTCGCGGTAGGGAGCCGGCAGATTTTTCCCGGTGAGTTTTTTGAAGAGAGTGCGAGCCTGAGCCAGCCGCGTCGCGGCTTCGTTGACAATCCACTCGTCGGAGGGCAGCAGGCCCGATGCAATCAACGGATCATCGGGTTGAACGACTTGTGCTCGCTCCATTGCGGGTTTGTGAATCGACTCGACCCGCTCAAACGGACCGAACAGGCCAAGCGCAGGTCTTGTTTCACGTCGCTGGGCGAATTCGTGGGCGCTCACCTGTTGTGATCCTTCCATCAGAGACGCGACTTGTGCTTGCGGCTTCATTGGATCACCGGCAGGAAGTCGGGGAATTTATCCATCAACACTCGTATCGTCAAGGAGAACTCGACGTCCTCTGTGTTTTCAGTTGGTGGGTTGAACTGCACGAAACGCTCTGCGTCTTCGCCGATGAAGTTGAGGCGCACATTCGGTCCCGTCGCTTCGAGAACGTACTTCTGTTCCCTGCGGTCGTACCCAAGACAGCGAAGCACTAGCCCGTCATGTTCTGTTTCATCGGTCAAGCTGGCGAGGTTTTCTCTGTAATCAGGCATCAGTCGCTCCTTCCCGCGTCGAACTGCGTGGGATCGGTGGTGCGAACGTTCGCGTGCTGGTCGTCCGCGACTCGCCGGTGTCTTGTCACCGCTTCGGCTTGCTCTCGAAGTTGCTGGCGCCGAGCGCTCAATTCATCAGGCGTCATGGCGCTGCGCTCGGGTTTCGGCGGGCCCGGTTCACATCCTTCGGGCACCAAGTTTTCCATCCGGATTCGTTGCAGCACGCCAGCGAACCCCGGCAACACCTGCTCGGGTGGCTTGGTTTCGCCCGGCAACATCAGCCGCGCCGCTGCTGGCAAGGCCATCACCAGAAGGTCTTGCTGTTCCGGACCTAACAGGTTCAATGCGGCCTCGGCGGTCATGCGTTGCTTTTGCACGCCCTCGGCCAAGGCCCGCACGCGGTCCAGCTTGTCCCAACCCAAGGACGGCACCCACCGCACCGGGATATTTTCGCGCCGAGCCCGGGCCACGATTCGCGGATACGCTTCTTTGAAAGTCATACGCGCACCGATCAAGTCACCGCCAACTACCAGTTGCCGTGCCGTTCCAAATGCCTCGGCCATTTCCGCCGTCCACACAATCGATCCGTCCTCTGTCTTGGGAATCATGGCCCATGCCTCCTCGACATCCGGCCGCCCATCGTCAGCACCTGCGCCGGGAATGCGCTCAATGATTTCCGCCAGCGAAACGTACCGGCATTCCAACCGCACCCGGACGAGGGCTGCGAGAATTTGCTCATCGCTGTATCGAGCCGCAAGGTCGGCGGTCATGGTGGCCAGCGCCACAGCATCAGGCACTGGCCTTCCGACCACCACGTACGCTGTGGCTAAATGCGTGCTCAAGTTCCGCAGCCTTTGCCTCAAAGAGCCTGTCTGCTCCGGCAACTGATTCTGCTGCCTGTTCGGAAAGTGAGGGTCTTCGTCGTCCGTTGTTTCCATCCTGGTTTCCTTTCACCGGAAAAACTCCCTTCCAGCCGTGCAACGTGCTCCGGTCTAGGACTTCGCCAACGTCCTCGCCCACGTCGCGCAGTTTTTCCAGATTCGCGACGAGCAGCTTGATCGCATGGTCGGTCAGCGGTGCCTTTTGCTTCCGGCGCATTTCGACGAAGCCCAGCCACGCCTCCTCCGGAATCCAGTCGCACGGCACGGCGCGAGGTGTGCCCTTGGCGCTAGGTGGTGGCGAATCACCTCGTGGCGCGTCGGCGTTTTTTGCCGATGCGTCACAAATGGTTTTGACTTGTTCTTGTTCCTGTTCTTGTTCCTGTTCTTGTTCTTGTTCCTGTTCCTGTTCCTGTTCCTGTTCCTGTTCCTGATTAGGGGAAGGGTGGGGGGAAGGCTTCCCCGAAGGCTTCCCGGAAGGCTTCCCGAAAGCCTTGTCGAAAGCCTCCTGATAAGGTTCTCCGAGCGCGTAAACACTGGTTCTAATCACTTCCAGCGCCTGTCGTTTCAGGGCGCATTCTGGGATCAGATCGAAGTGATCAGGCCACGAAAGCACCACGTTCGGCGACTCGGGCCGGTTGTGTTTGATACCCTTCGCGATCCACACCACGGGGGCTTCCCAATCGGCTTCCACCATACCTTCCCGAAAGGCTTCCCCGAAGGCTTCCCGAAAGCCTTCCAGTGGCCAGCCCAACCGTTCAGCCATCGCGGCTTCACCAGCTGAGAACAGGCCCGGGATCGGGCTGGTATATGGATTCGTCAGCAGGAATAACCACAGCCCTTGACCTGAGGGAGGCATCGGAGAGAGCGCCCGAAATTTTTCGTCGCCCCACATGCGGATTTCGATCTTGCGGTAGCGGCCCATCAGAGCACCGCCGTCTGACGATGCCCGAGCGCACCGGGGAAGGATTGCCACCCAGCGGTGTGCCGCTTGCGCCGTTCGCCGAAACGATTTAGGTTTGCCATCAGTCACGAATCTTTCCGGCGTGGAAACCGCTCTTCACGGCTCCACGCCACTTTTTTGTTTGCCTTAGTAGCTACGCCTCCGCACTCATCCCTGCCGGATTTGGCGGCACCGCCAGCCGATTGCGGCCCCGAGCCAAAAGCCAAGCATCGAGCTGGTCCGGCTCGAACCGAACCAGATCGCCGACTCGGATGTAGGGCACGGAATAGTCCCCGCTGGAAATCCAGTTTTTCAGCGTGCCCTTCGCGATGCCCAGGTACCTCGCCGCCCGCAAGTAGTCGAGCCGCTTCCGTTTTCGCGTTGTCGTCCACCGGCCGCTATTCTCATTTCGTCGCGCCACAGCAATTCCCCCCTTTGACACCTGTTGTGACCTTCGATGCCGCAGCATTATCAGTAATCGGACCGACCTGTGAAGTGTGAAGTTAGTTAATACAGTCAAACCTGTGCACTCTCGTTCCGCCCCCCAACACCCGATTCTTTCCTTGTATGGCCTCTGGGACGCCCCATATAATTAGGGGAGAGGATAGCTGGTAGGTTTTCAAATATGCACATGCACAAGGCAGTCAAAGCGTACCTTTTAGAAATTGCGGCCCGAGGCGGGAAAGCACGCGCGCGCAACAACAGCGCCCGAAAGCTGCGGGAGTGGGGGAAGATGGGCGGCCGCCCACACAAGTACGGTCCGAAGCCCACAGGTCGAGCGAAGCCGGTGAAGAAACAAGCGAAGCGAACGGCTCGAAAGAAAACCGCGAAGCGGAGAGGGTGAACACCATGGCAGAAGCGAAAACGGGAAATCTGAACTGCGTGACTCTGGTTCGGGTCTCAACCAAAAAACAGGGCGGCGAGGATCGCTTCGGGATGGACGCGCAGCGCGCCAGCAACGCCCGGAGCGTCGCCGCACATGGTTTCACCGTTCGCAAGACCGTCGAGTATTCAGACGTGAGCGGCGACGCCGTGATGTACACGCCCGAGATGCAAGACCTACAGGTGTACCTTCGCACACCAGCGATGAAGGGCGGCCACCTCGTCGCCAAGGAACTGTCCCGACTCCTGCGGCCAAACTACGACTCATATCCGCTTTTGCAGGTCTTCGTGGATCAGAAAATTTCCATCCACCTGCCGCAGTACGTGCTCCAACTCTGGACGCCCGAAGGCCGAATGCTTGCCGGTGTGCTTTGCGCGGTCGATTTCAATGAGGCCGAGCGCATTCGGGATCGCTGCATGGGTGGCCGCGAAGCGGCGCGGGTTCTCGGCCACTGCGCGGCTGGCGGGCAGACAATTCCCACGGGCATTCTGTGGAACAACGCGACCAAAACGTGGGCCTTCGACCCGCTGTACGCGCCGATCATTCCCAAAATATTTCGGATGATCGACGGCGGTGAAACCAACCTCACGCGCATCATCAGCAAATTCCAATTCAAGATGCGGTCCAAGGGCGGCGTGCCGAGGCTGGCGACCCCTTCCGAGTTGAAACGCCTTCTGCGAAACCCGATCTGGACCGGCAGGCGTGTGTGGGACCAGAAATTTGACCTGAGCGTTCCGAAAGAGCAACTGATGTATCGCGGCAAGGATGGCAAGGTGCACAAGCGGAACCGCCCGCTGATCCCGCGCGAGCCGCACGAGGTCATCGTGAAGCAGGTGATCACCCCCGGACTGGTGAGCGTCGAATTGTTCGAGCGCGTGCAGACCATCCTGCGGGCCCTTTCGGACAAGGTGCATCAGGCCCACGCGCTCAACGCCGCCCTTCCGAAATTTGCGTATCGCGGCCTGCTGTTCTGCGATTGCGGCCAGCCGCTTTACACCGCCTCGGGTTCGCAGCATTCCCGATATTACCGTTGCCGCGACCGCGTCAGGCAACGCGGCGGAAAAGGCGAGTGCAAAGCGCCGATCATGAATCAGGCACGACTCGAAGCAGAACTCGACCGCTGGTTTTCCCGCGAGGAATTCACCTTTGGAAAAATCATCAGCGCCGCTCTCACGAAACAGGAGGGCGCGGCCAGCCGCAAGAGCGCGGCGAAGCAGCGCGAGCAGTTGCAGGCGCGCCAGGATGCGCTGGCAGTGAAACGCGAACGCATACTCGCGCGTGAGTTCGATGGGAAGATCACCAAGGCGGAGTCCGACAGCTGGCTCAAGCCCGTAACCGAAGAACTCGCGGCGAACCGGAGGCTGCTGGAGGAACTGGTGGAAGTCCAGACCCCGACATTCGCCCAGCTGGGAGAGTTGCTGCGGCCCTTGCGATGGTTTTCGAAGATGTCGATGGACGAGAAGCGCCGCCTGATCGCTTCACGCTTTCAGCAAATCAAGGTGCACGACTACCGCATCACCAGCCTGTACCTGCTGACCGGCGACATCGTGACACCGGACCTGAGCAAGTTCCCACCGCTGGACCCGACCATGTGCGAGAGTTGCAGTTCGCGGCCGAAGGAACGCGGCGAGGACCGCTACTGCGCCCACTGTGCGTATGAGATTGAGGGCACGACGTCGTGGAATCGGGAATCAGGGAAAGCGCGGAAGGGGCGACAGCCCAAGGTGCACCCGGGCGTTCTAATCGCTGAATCCAGCCGCCAAAACACATTTGGTAACACTCAACAGGGGTTGAAGCCCACGGTGTTTCTCGCGGACTTATCGCGGACCTTCACCTGAAGGGCCGCTCTTCCACGGTCATGCACGCGTCTGTTTTGTTCCATGTTTGTGTTTGTTCCGCGCTTGTGTCGTAGCGCATGCTTGAAGTCGCTTGCCAGAATCGCCGGGCTGCGCCCGGCGGACTGCCGAGGCGGCCGTCCCCACGTCAAGCGGCCGTCCCCACATAGAGCCATGAAACACGAACGCCGCCGAATGTCGGCGGCGTTCTCACAGCAACGAATCTTCCTATCGCGGGGCTTCTTCCAGCAATCCCTGCTCCATCTTTTCCTGGCACTCGATGCAGTGGCGCGTCCAGGGGACCGCTTCGAGGCGCTTGGCGTTGATCTCTTTGCCACAGTGGATGCATTCGCCGAAGCTGCCTTCGCGGATGCGGGCAAGAGCCTTGTCAACCATCTGCAGGGTCGCGCGGTCGTTGTTGCTCTGGCTGAACAGGAATTCCTTGGTGTAGGAACTGGCGGCCCGGTCGGCGACGTCCTGGGCGGTGTCTTCGTCGGCGGAGCGGCCGTCAGCCTGAGTACGGTTCACGGTCCGGCGCAATTCCTGCTGCCGTGTTTCCAAACGTTTCTTGAATGCTTCCAACTTCTTCTTATCCATAGGTCACTTCAACTCTGGGAGATCAAAAAATCTTCACATCAAACTCGTAGGACGCCCCTTCCCGGAGGCGTCCCTGGCCATAAGGCCAAACGAAGATGATAAGCGCGCAAATTATGATGCGTCAACAGGCCCGGGCGCTGCCGACAGGATCGAAGGGGCGCCAGAATTGTAGGTCCAACGGCGGAAGCGAGATGTGACGGGCATCACACGAGACACAATGAAATCAACCTGGAAACTAGCTTGGAGCTAAACAGGTCGCAGAAAAACGCGATCCCTCCGCGGACAATAGACCACAGGGGCTAAAGCCCAGACTGATTCCACATCACCGGGGCAGAATAAAATCGCCGAGAGCTGACATTCGCTCCGATGTACAATGCGTTGCTCAGAATTCAATCTGATTCGAGGCAACCCTCGCAATGTCGCGTTTGTTCTCGGTTCTTGTTTATTGCCTAGTTCTCGCAGCGGCCATGTTCGCCCAGACTTCTTCGTCGAATCAGAGGGGAACCTCCGAAGAGGCCGTGGTGTTCGATCGCATGGACGACCTAGTCCGTTTCGAAGATGACGGCACGGGGGTGCGCGAGGCCACAGCGGTCATTCGCGTGCAAAGCCAGGCCGGCGTGAAGGCACTAGGACAGCTGGTCTTCGGATATTCGTCGGCGACCGAGAAACTCGATGTGGATTACGTGCGCGTGCGCAAGCCGGACGGACGCGTGATCGAAACGCCGGCTTCCACGCCCAGGATTTCGCGCCCGAAGTCCTGCGCGAGGCGCCGACTTACAGCGATTATCGCGAGCGGCATGTGTCGGTGGCCGGGCTGCAGGCGGGCGACGTGCTCGAGTATCACACAGTCACGCATGTGACCACGCCGCTGGCACCACATGAATTCTGGTACGAGCACTCTTTCTCGAAGGAGGCAGCCGTCCACGAGGGAAGGTTGCAAATCGACATTCCCAAGGCGCGCACGGTGAAGCTTAAGAGTCCCGATCACAAGTACGAGACCAAGGATTCGGGTGACCGCAGAATCTATACATGGACGGTGACCGATTTTGTTCCCGACCGGAAGCACGAGCGCGATGCGATTCTTGAAGCGCCGGATTACACGCCCGATGTGCAGTTGTCCACTTTTGCGGACTGGCAACAGGTGGGGCAGTGGTATGCCAAACTGCAGGGCGATCGAGTGACGGTGGATGAGAGCGTGCGCAAGAAGGCGGTGGAACAAAAGCCCAACGCGGCCCTGGAAGGAAGGGCCGCTCTTCCACGGTCGGGCTTGAACATCCGGTATGTCAGCATTTGTTTGGCGTGGGTCGACTGCAGCCTCACGCCGCATCGGAAGTGCTGCAGAACGGCTACGGAGATTGCAAGGACAAGCACACGCTGCTGCAGTCGCTGCTGAAGGCGGAAAATATTCAAAGCTATCCTGCGCTGATCAGCAGCTATCGCGACGTCGATCCCGACGTGCCGTGCCGGCGCAGTTCAATCACGAAATTACCGCGGCCGAACTGGGTGGTGAAATCACGTGGCTCGATTCCACTGCGGAAGTTGCTCCCTTCGGCCTGATCGTGTATCAACTCCGCAACAAGCAGGCACTGCTGGCCGCCGATGGCAAGATGGCTGGATTGCGGCGTACGGCGGCGAGTGCTCCAGTGAAGAACCAGTTCACCATTAAGCTCGATGGGAAGTTTACGGAGGCAGGAGCCTTCGATACAGCCGTGGAAATTATGGCACAAGGCGACAGCGACGGGCTTTGTGGTTGTTCCGCGTCTTCCGCAGACGCAGTGGCAGGATGCGTTGAAAGGCATGTCCTCCGTGTGGGGCATGGAGGGAGACGTATCGGAGATCCACGTTGACTCGCTGGAACACACGAGCAAGCCCTTTCATCTCGCATACCACTACCACAAGGACAATTACTTCAAAGTTCCGAATGCAGGAGTGAGTTTCAGGATTCTTCCGCCGATGCAACTGCGTTTCGCCCGGAGTGCGAATCCGAAGAAACCACTGGAGCCGGTGAATGTCGGTCCGGCGATTGAGGAAACAACCTCAATCGTTTCCCCACACAACTTCGGTGCAGGTGCCGGGAGCGGCCAGCATGACGCGCGACTATGGCGAGTACTCGGTTTCTTACGATCTCAACAAGAATATGCTGGAAGCGGTGCGACACGTCGCGCTAAAAGTGAACGAACTTCCGGCCTCGCGGCGCAGCGACTATGAGTCGTTCGAGAACGCTACGAGCGGCGAAGCACGGCAGTTGTTGACGGCCAGTATTGCGCCGGCATCGGCGGGTGCCCTGGCGGCAGCGGCCAAGTCGGGAGGTACGCCGGAAGAAATGCGGAAGGCCGGCACTTCGGCATTGCAGCGGCGCGATTTTGGTGCCGCCATCGATCTTTTGAAGCGCTCGCTCGATCAGGATCCGAATCAGAAAGACGCCTGGGATGATCTCGGATGCGCGTATGCGGCGTTGAGCGAGCATGAAGACGCGATTCATGCATTTCGCAAGCAGATCGAGATCGATGCCTTCCACAAAAGCGCCAATCAGGACCTGGCTGCCGAACTGCAAGAAATGGGGAAGTTCGAAGAAGCTGTTGCTGCCTATCGCAAGCAGTTGGAGATCACGCCGTTCAACAAGTCGACGCACAAGAGTCTAGGATTGCTGCTGGCGGAACACAACCAGGACGTCGAGGCTACGAAGGAATTGGAAACGGCCGATTCGGTGCCGCCGGATGATCCGGAAGTGAAGGTCGCGCTGGCGCGCGTGTATGCCCACAGCGGCGACACGGCTAAGGCTCAGGCGCTGCTGAAGAGTGTGACGGGAGTTTCTGCTTCGGCTGCCGGAGCGGACATTTACGCTTCCGCGCTGCGCGACGACATTGACCCGAACCAGACGGTGCGTGAAGCCCGCAAGACGCTCGACGATGTGGGAGATCAGTTTGACTCCGGCGAATTCGATCGTTCGGCGCCGTCCGCTCTGCGCGCCATGGATCTGGTTGCACTGGCTTGGGCGCGGATCGGGTGGGCGAAATTCAAGCAGGGCGAAACTCTAGAGGCGATGCAGTTTCTCAACTCGGCCTGGTTACTCAGCCAATCGGGGACCGTGGAGAATCGGCTGGCTCGTGTCCTCGAAAAAGAAGGGCAGAAGGAAAAGGTCCGACATGCCTTAGCCTTGGCCGTGGCGGCAGGCGGCGGGGAAGTCGCGGCCTCGCGGGAGCAGTTGCTGAAGGTGTCGTCCGGCGCAGGCCCAGCCGACGGAGAAATCGCGGATGCAACTGCAGAATTGCTGCAGATGCGAACGATCAAGGTGCCCGCCTTGCCCGGAGTTACGGCCTCGGCCCAGTTCGCGTTGACGTTCGACAGTTCCAACAAACCGGAGCGAGTGGAATGGCTGGACGGAGTCGCCAGCCTTCGCGCGGCTGGTGATCTTCTCCGCGAACAAGAGTTCCCCGTGAAGTTTCCGGATGTTTCGTCGGTAAAGATCGTACGCAAAGCCAAGCTGTCTTGTAAGCCATCCGGTTGTGTGGTCGAGTTTCAGCCGCTGGAAGGACTACAGGGTGGCCATTAATCGAGAGAGGTACGCGGGGGCTAGAGCCTCGAAAGATCAGTGGAGCCATAAGGATGTAGAAGCCACTGCGATAACAGCGCACCTGCCACATGCCGCGAAACTGCCGCATACCCATAGGAGTGTTGTATCGCGGCAGGGGATCCTTCATACTGGCCAGGGCGTATCCCATGACGGCCATGGCGGCGGCGTTTTCGCGTAGCTCGCTGGGCACAATTTTGTCGAGCGTGTCTGCGGCAGTGTGGTGGTAGTTGAAGTAGGTGCGGCCGTCCTGCAGGAGGCCTAGCGCGGGCACGCCTGCTTCCGACATGGCAGAGATGTCCGCTCCCGGCGGATAGCTGCTGGGCTGCGCGGCATTGGCTCCGAAAGTCTGCAGGACGCCCAGCGCCGGGCGCAGGAGTTCCGCGGCGTGCGGAGTCATCTTGACACTGAAGCCCAGCGGGTGCGCCGCACCGGAATCGCTCTCGATCGCGGCCACGGTGCGGATAAATTCGGCGGAATGATCTTTCGTGTATGCCTGACTGCCGGCGCCGCCGCTTTCTTCGTCCATCCATGCAATCACGCGCAGCGTGCGCCTGGGGTGCAGGTGAAGTTTCTGCAGAACCTCGGCGGCTTCCATGGCGACGACGACGCCGGCGCCGTCGTCGATGGCGCCCGTGCCCAGATCCCAGGAGTCGAGATGTCCGGAGACCACAACGAATTGTTCGGGATGCTCGCTGCCTTTGAGGTCTGCGATGACGTTGTAGCAGGTACCGTCGGGCAGCTTCTGCGGCGTGAGGGTCAGATGCATGCGGACATTGCCCTGCGCGGCTAGATGCGCGATCAGGTCGGCGTCTTCAGCGGTGACGGCGCCAGCAGGAATCCCAGCCGGGAAGCTGAAGCCGGTGTGTGGCAGGCGGTAGTCGGCATTGCCGACCGAGCGGACTAGTGCTGCCACCGCTCCCAGATCGGCTGCGGCTTTGGGCCCGGCTCCGCGATAGCGCACTGCCTCGCCGTAGGAAATGAATGACATGCCTGCGGCTGCCTTCTGCTTGTCGAAGAGTGCGTTGAACAGGACGATCTTGCCGGCGACCTTGTCGTGCCCGAGGGTTTTGAGTTCGTCGAAATTGTTGACCACGACCACGTCGGTGGTGATGCCTTCGGCGGGCGTGGAAGTGCTTCCGCCGAGCGCGGTGAGAACGATCTTCTGCGTAGTACCGGGGGCTTGGCCCGGATATTCCGTAAGCTCAGCCGTCTCGGCGCCGCGGACCCAGTGGGGAACTTTGACTTCCTCGAGGTGGACGTCGAGACCGAGTTGGCGCAGTTCGGCGGCGACGTAATCGACGGCAGCTTGGGCCTGCAGCGATCCGCTGGCGCGCGGGCCGATGTTTTCCGTCAGATGGGCGACCTGCCGGTAGGCGTAGTCGTCGGAGAGCGCTGTGGCTTTGATTGTGGCTAGCTCTTCGAGCAGCTGAGGAGGGAAGTTCTCCTGCTCCGCCTGAGATGGCTGCTGCTGCGCCATGAACGGGACGGGCGCGTTCTTGGGTTGCGGGTTCTGGGTTTGAGCCGCGAGTGGCAGGGTGCAGAGCGAGACGGCAAGGATGTTCAAAAAGACGTAGGGCTTAATCATGGTCGCAGGTCAGTGTATCTGAGAGGCAGCAAAGAACGAAACTGCTGCCACACTGCGCGATTTTGGGGGCTTCGTTTTCGCGGGGAAGCGTTATAGAGTCATGGCGAAGAGTTTGCCAGAAAATCTCCGTATGGAACCCACAACAGAAAGGGAAGATCGATGGCACTAGCAGACAAGCATCCCCTCACGCGTCGCGATTTACTTCGCGGAGCTGCCGCCGGAATGGTCACGCTGGCGCTGGGCGGCGACCGCGGTGATGCGCAACCGTCGGGAAATCCGCCGAACATCGTATTCATTCTTGCGGACGATCTTGGTTACGCCGACGTGTCTTGTTACGGGCGGCCGGATCTCCGCACGCCGAACATCGACGGTCTTGCCGCGCGAGGATTGCGCTTTACCCAGGCCTATGCAAACTCTGCGGTATGCACGGCCACGCGCACCGCGCTGATCACGGGCCGTTACCAGTATCGTTTGCGCATCGGTCTGGAAGAGCCGTTGGCCGGAAATCCGGAAGTCGGGTTACCGCCAGAGCACCCCACCTTGCCCTCGATCTTGAGGAAGGCCGGCTACAGTTCGACGCTGATCGGCAAGTGGCATCTTGGCGTTTTGCCGAAGTTTGGTCCCTTGCAGAGTGGATACGATCATTTTTACGGATTTCGGGGGGGAGCACTCGACTATTTCTCCCATTCCTCCGGCCGTCGCGACGATCTTTGGGACGATGACGTTTCGATCCATCAGACCGGCTATCTGACCGAACTGCTAGGGACTCGCGCGGTCGATGTGATACGCGCGTCCGCAAAATCGCGTCGGCCATTCCTGATCAGCCTGCACTTCAACGCTCCGCATTGGCCTTGGGAAGGCCCCGCAGACGAAGCGGAGTCCCAGCGCCTGGGACAACCCGGGAGCGGGGGGATTTACGACCTCGACGGCGGATCGCAGAAGACCTATCAACAGATGATCGAAGCGATGGACCGGCAGATCGGCCGAGTGCTCGATGCCCTGCAGACGAATGGACTAGTCGGGAACACCATCGTGATTTTCACCAGTGATAACGGAGGAGAGCGCTTTGCGGATACTTGGCCTTTCACGGGAAAGAAAACGGAACTACTGGAAGGCGGACTGCGGATTCCAGCGGTGATCTCGTGGCCGGGCCACATTCCTCCGGGACAGACCACGGACCAGGTTGCCATCAGCATGGACTGGGTGCCCACCCTGCTCGCCGCGGCGGGCGCGACACCGGATACGGCGTATCCCACGGACGGGATGAATCTGCTGCCGGTGCTCTCCAAGGCTGCTGCACCCGTTCCTCGAAAACTGTTCTGGCGCTACAAGGCAAACGCACAACGCGCGGCGCGCGACGGCGATTACAAGTTCCTCAAGATCCTTGACAACACGTTTCTGTTCAATGTCGTGGAAGACCCCCTGGAGCGTGCCAATCTGAAAGATCGTCAACCTGAGACGTATCGGCGGCTTGTCCGGGAATGGTACGACTGGAACGCCACCATGTTGCCGGAGATCAAGGAGAGCTTTACCGCTGGCTTCAGCGGACACGACCTGGCCGACCACTTCGGCGCGAAGAGTCCCGACGGTGTGCCAGACATCCCAACTTCGCCGGATGACTAGAGGCACTGACAAAAAAAATGGCCCCATCACTGGGGCCACGTTTCAAGAGGCTACGATTTGGTGGGCAATGTCAGGAAAGGCGATGTAAAACTCCGTTCCGCCAGCCGGAACGGTTCGGGTAGTGACGCGGAGAATCGAAGAGAGTGTAGGTCATGTTGCTAGAAGTTTGCGGCCTCTTTCTTGCCCATAACAGATGCACTTGCCGCGCCAAAGCGGGAGAACCTTGTGATCGTCGTCACGCGACGACATAACCGAATGACGAACAAGGACTTAGATGGAAGGGCGGAGAGGGAACCGCGGCGTTTCTTGGCGAACCTTGGAGAATCGAAAGTGCAGAAGAATGCATATTCGATGCACGCGGCTACCGAGCCCCCAAACACCAAGCCCATGGCGGGTTTTGGCCAGCCATGGGCTTGGGTGAAAAGAAAATTCTTCTGGTCTAGCTATTGAGTTTAACTATTGCCTGCGACGGTGCGCAGCTTGCCCGGCAGGAAGTGGTATGGAGGCCACGGACCGCTGATCGCGACTTCGCAGTTCTTCAACTGCTTGGCGGCGGTCGAGTAGCGGTTCTGGTACTTTTCCACGCTCTTGGAGTCGATCAGGTGGGCGATGTCGATCAACATGCCCTCGGGTGCGACTTTTTTGCAGCTGACTTCTTCCTCGAGCGGGTTGAACAGCTTGTGGACCTGGACCGACAAGGCGCGCGCCTTGGTCTGGCGTTCGCGCTCACGGGACGCCTTCACTTTCAGCTTCGAGAGGTAGTCGCCGCCGACGGTATCGGGCAGTTCAATGTCGATCATGGCTTCGCGCAGGGAGCCATCCCGAACGACCAGTTTAATGTGCATTTCGGACTTTCCGCGCAGTTTGGCGACGCTGAGGCCAAAAGCGCGCCGGTTGACCCGGACGGCCTGGCGGAGTGCGTCATCGCTGTCGAAAATGGTGCCGAACTTGAAGGGAAGGACGGTGGAGTTGCGGAAGCAGTTGCTGACTACACGAGCGTGATCAATTGCCGATTTGTGGTCTAGCTCACCTACCGAATGGTCGTATTCGCTGACAATGACCGCGAATTCACCACTCGGATAGCTCAGAACCGCAGCGCCGTTCACTCCTTGAACGCCCTCTAACAGGAAAGGGCGGCGAGTGCGGGTTCCATTGGGAAGGGTTTGATGCTCGGTAAGACAGTACGCGTACCACGCCATGTTGAACTCTCCGAACCGGGATGGAGGCAGACCGGGCCACCTCTCACGTCGAGTTTTTCGCCAAAGCTTGTACAGCGATTTGGAAGTAAGGAAACGGGCGGCACTGGGCAACAACCGGAAGCGTTTACAATCACACTCCCTACATGCATATTACTTTGGGCACCTAGTAAAAAGCAACTAAATCTTGGCGAGAGGCATCGAAATGCCCTTATTTGGCGGCCACGGAGCGGTTGGTGCGCTCTTGCAGGGCAAGAAGAACCACGCGCAACATCTCGTCCCACGGCGCGGGCTTGCCGGTCCAGATTTCGAACTGGCGAGCGGCCTGGTGAGCGAACATTTCGATGCCCGGAATGACCTGAGCGCCCCGTTCTTTGCCCAACTTCAGGAAGCGAGTCTCGGCGGGATCGTAAATCATATCAAAGACATAGCGGGCGTTGATCTCGTTCTCCTGCAGAGGAGTTTCGCGAGTATTGCCCATCCCAACCGGGGTGGCATTGATGATGACGTCGAATGCCAATTTCTTCAGGTCCGCACGTTTGATGATGCGCGCTCGGGCCTGATGAGCTAGTTTTTTGGCGGGGGCAGCGGTGCGGTTCAGAATGTAGACTTCCGATCCTCGTTCCTTGAGGCCAAAGACGGCGGCGCGGGCCGCCCCACCGGCTCCGATGACCAGGATGCGGGCGCCCTCCAGCGTATTCAGGCGTCGTTCCAGTGGCCGTACGATCCCGGAGGCGTCCGTGTTAAAGCCGTAGAGTTTGCCATCCTGGGCGCGAACCACCGTGTTGCAGGCGCCGATCTTGGTGGTGTGGGAGTCGGTGTTATCCAGATGGGGCAGGATCGCTTCCTTGTACGGCATGGTGACGCTGATGCCGTGGATGGGAATCTCGCGCACACAGGTCAGCAGATCCTTCAGAGTCTTGGCGTGCAGAGCCAGGTAGACCGCATTCACGTTCTCGCGGCGGAAGGCGGCGTTCATGATGGCCGGGGACAGCGAGTGTGCGATGGGGTCACCGACGACCCCGTAGACGCGTGTGGCGACATCCACGCGCTCGATACGATAGACGTTGCGCAATTCCTGCGCGGTGACCTGTCCGGGAGCGGTCTCTTCCCCGGCAGTGGCGGAGGCGAACGTGAAGACGCTTCCAGCGCGAACGCCCAGAACGCGGCTGATGATGCCTTGCTCGCCCATGCACATCCCCACCAGGGAGTGGCGGTCGCCCTCGCGGGCCAGAAACTTGATCATGGTGACGTTGTCGGCGAGCGTGGTTGCCGTGCTGACAATCTTGTAGAAGTCGGCCGGGTAGGCGAGCATCTTTTCCAGGGTTTCGTCCAACTTCTTGGTCGCCCGAAAGTCGTGGAACGACAGGATCATGGCAGCGCGAGTGCGGAGCTTTTGGAGTTGTTCGGGCTTGCACTTGCTAGCGGTCTGCAGTTCAACGTCGACCAACTGGCAGCCTGAAGCCGCCGCCTTACCCAAGACGTCCAGTTGCGAAGCGATGGAACCGCGAAACTTTCCCCCACTGGTGGCCCGGCGGCAGGTCGCAATTACGACCGTTCCGGGGTGGGCCTCCATAAAGCGCTTGATTCTGGGCATAGCCAGGCCAGGCTTGGAAAGGTAGTCCAACCTGAACTCCAGAAAGGGGTTATCCCGCACGAGGAGTTCGGCCTTCTCAGCCATCTCATTGGGGTCGGAGCCGATGACCGCCACGCAGACTCGTGGCAATCGCAAGGGCAGGAGGCGGGGCGCGTAAGGGGGAGCGGAATTCATCGTTCCAAATCAGAGAAATCGGTATTCAGGTGCCCAACTCCGAGCGCACACTGAATGACGGCGAATTATTACAGGGCCTTAATTAGATATGCAACAACCGATTCATCGTCTTAGCGAAAATCTTCTACCCCAGGGTGCCCAACACCCTCGTAACCTTGACCCACCCTTACCTGCTTGTTACCTTCCGGCTGAAGCCTTTCTTTTCTGGCATTTAACTAGGGCGGGGGACTAAGGAGTCCTTCCCCGGAGGTAACATGAAGAAAACAGGACTGTTCGTGTTGTTGCTCGCTACGGCGGCTTGGGCGCAAAGGCCTGCTGACGCTCCCGCTGACCCTCAGGGGACCTCGGCGACGACTAATAGCTTTCCCACCCAGCGGGTTCAGACCCCCACCTACGCCGATCTGTATTGCGCCGGATTCATCAGCAAACAGATCCTGCCAGATGCCAATTTCATCGCGGGTGGACTGCAAACGCCGACCACGACGAAGTTCACGCGTGGCGACTTGATCTATCTCCAGGGAACCGGCTACACCGCCGGGGCGGAGTACGAGATCGTGCGCGCGCTCAAAGACATCAACGAATATGAGATGTACCCGGGCCAGAAGAAACTGCTGAAAGAAACGGGCCAGCCGTACGAAGAAGTGGGGCGTGTGAAGATCGTGGACACGCGCAGCAAGGCGGCGATCGGGCAGGTCGAATACTCGTGCGACGGGATCAATCCCGGCGATACGGCGATTCCGTTTGCCGAAAAGCAGCCGGTAACTTTCCATGACCAGATCCGTTTCGATCGCTTCCTGCCGTCGAGCAACAAGAGCTCAGGCCGGATCGTCATGGGGAAGGATTTCGATTCTGAACTGGCGACGGGGCAAAAACTTTACATCAACATCGGCTCGAACCAGGGTGTGAAGATCGGCGACTATTACCGGGCGACGCGCTCCTACGAAGCGGATCTGAAGGACCCGGTGGATTCTTTGTCGTTCAAGGCCGCGATTGCCGAGGATACACAGAAGAAGACACCCTCAATCGATCCCAACTTTCTAACCAAGACGAACGGTCCCCAGATTCATGTCCGCGACTTGCCGCGGCGCGCGGTGGGCGAGATCGTCATCATCGGCGTAACCAATACCACGGCGACGGGCATGGTCGTGTTCGCCTTGGAAGATGTGCATGCCGGAGATGCGGTGGAAGCAGATCAGGTGCAGTAGAGTTCACGGAAGCGGTTGCCACAGTCACAGGCCGGGGACGGGAAACCAGTCCCCGGCTTTGTTTTGCCGGCTAAGCTTTGTCCCCGAAAATTTCCGCAGTGAAAACTTCAATGGTCGCACCGTTTTGCCAGGCATCCAGAGGCAGGCCGGCTTTGCGGCAGGTCTGTTCCAGGAATGTGGTGCGGTCCCATTGGTGTTCCGTGGGCACTTGGGGCAGGAGCAGGCCGCGACGTCCGGCCATGGTGATGAGCAGGCCGTGACGGCCGATTTCGATGGCTTCGGCGGAGATGAACTGCGGCGGCGACAGGATGCTGAGTTCGATTTCCAGATCGCGCGCTTCCGGCAGCGTCACAGGATGAAAGCGGGTGTCCTCGAAGGCGGCGGCGCGCGCGGTGTCGGCGACGGCGCGGTACACGGGACTTACGGGAAAGACGTAGCCCACGCATCCCCGCAATTCGCCGCGCAGATGCAGCGTCGTGAATGCGCCGCGGGGTTCCGAGAGATGAGGCGTCGGCGGGTTCAGCGGGATCTCGCGCCGCTCGATCGCAGAGAGGATGGAGTCGTGCGCCAGACGAAGTAACAGACTGCGCTCGTCTTTTGAGAACTCACCCTGCGAGGACTCGCCAGACTCCACAGCAGCGGAACTAGGTCGAGGCAGCGACATCGCGGTCGGCTTGGGGCGGCGGCACGGGCTTTCTACGACGGCTGAGGATGAAGGCGCGGCGGCGGCGCTTCACTCCGCGCTGGTCGATCTTCGACCAGAACGCGACAAAGTAGTCGACGGCCGACACCAGGGAAACACATACCATGAACCAGATGGCAGCTAGGGCGATCCAGTGGATGGGGAAGACGTAATGGCTGTACACCACCCATTCTTTCCAGCGGTGGTCGAGTATGACGGCTACGACGGAGACGATCTGTACCACCATTTTGAATTTGCCGAGCTCGCTGGCTTCGATGGTGAAGCCTTCAGAGGCGGCGATGGAACGCAGGCCGCTGACCAGGAATTCGCGTCCAATCACGATCACGGCAATCCATGCCGGAACCAGACTGGGATTCAACTGCACGAGCGTAACGAACGCCGCCGCGATCAGAAGCTTGTCGGCCAGCGGGTCGAGCAGAATCCCCATGGTGGTGACCTGCCCGCGCTTGCGGGCAAGGTAGCCGTCAATCCCGTCGGTCATGGAAGCGGCGATGAATAGCGCCGAAGCCAACAATTCCTTCTCGCCGGTCACGCTGCTGAAGCGGCCGCTGGAAAGAATCCACATCAGCAGAGGAATGCTGAAGATCCGGATCAGCGTGATGGAGTTGGGTAGGTTCACACAACTGGGGTGGCTCCGGAGGCCAGCCGGAACCCAGTTCGATTATGCTCCACGGGGAGAGGGAACGCAATGCGTGTCAGATAGCAAAAGAATGCAGCACAGAGGACACAGAGGACACGGAGGTAACAACGGCTCCTCCGTATCCTCTGTGGTCGTCAATCTATTTCGGCGCGGGTGCTGTCTTGCTGGTTTTCGCGTGCTTGGCGATGATCAGATCCTTGACCTTGTCGTAGGTGGCCTGCGGGATGATCTTTTTCTGCACCAGTTCGTTCTTGGCGCGGTAGGGACGGCCATCGATGATCTTCTGCGAATAGGCGTCGCCGATCCCGGGCAGGGCTTGCAGTTGATCCTTCGTCGCGGTATTGATGTCGAGTTTGTCAGTGGCTGCCTTGGTTGCGGTTGTCGCTGCGGGGGCTGCCGGGGCCGCCTGACCCGCTGCGAAGCCACTGACCAGGGAAAGTGCGAAGATCAGGACCGCAATCTGCGCGGTGAGCTTTCTTTCAGTCAATTTCATCGATCCTCCTAGACAAACTCTTACGCGTAAATGCCGCGCTGGCGGATGGTGTAGGCCACGCGGTCGATCGCCAGCATGTACGCGGCGATGCGGTTGTTGACGTGATGAGTTTCGGCGTAGCGGACGACATCTTGGAACGAAGACTTCATGATTTCGTCCAGTTGCTCGTTGACCACCGACTCTTTCCAAAAGTAGCCCTGGCGATCCTGCACCCACTCGAAATAGGAAGTGGTGACGCCGCCGGCGTTGGCCAAAATGTCGGGGATGACGAAGACGCCTTTGTCGGTGAGGACATCGTCGGCAGCGGAGGTCGTCGGTCCGTTCGCGCCCTCGGCCAGGATGCGGCATTTCACGCGGTCGGCATTGCGGCTGGTGATGACGTTTTCAGTGGCTGCCGGAATCAGAATCTCGCAGTCTTCGACGAGCAAGTCGGCGGTCTCGCACTTTTCTGCGCCGGGGAAGCCGTGGACGGTGCCGTTTTTCTGGCGGAAGTCAACCAGCGCCTTCAAGTCGATGCCGTTTTTGTTGTGCAAACCGCCGCCAACCTCGCCGATGCCAATCACCTTGTACCCTGCCTGATGCATGAGCAGAGCGGCATTTGAGCCCACGTTTCCGAAACCCTGCACGATGACGCGCGTGCTCTCGCGACTGAGTCCCAGTTTCTGGCAGGCCTCGTCGCAGACGATCATCACGCCGCGGCCGGTGGCTTCGCGGCGTCCGCGAGAACCGCCGATGTTGATGGGCTTCCCGGTCACGCACGCGGTCACCGTCTGGCGCATGTGCATGGAGTACGTGTCCATCATCCACGCCATGATTTGTTCGTTGGTGTTGACGTCGGGGGCGGGAACATCTTTCTCGGGGCCGATGAATTCAATCAGTTCCGAGGTGTAACGGCGGGTCATGCGCTCGACCTCGCCCATGGACATCTTGTGGGGATCGCAGATCACGCCGCCCTTGGCGCCGCCGAAGGGAATGTTGACCACGGCGCACTTCCAGGTCATCCAGCTGGCGAGGGCGCGAACTTCATCCAGCGTGACGTCGGGCGCGTAGCGGATGCCGCCTTTGGCCGGACCGCGCGCAATGGAATGCTGCACGCGGAAGCCCGTAAAGACCTCGAGGTGGCCGTCATCCATCTGCACGGGGATGTAGACCGTGAGTTCGCGGTTGGGATAGCGCAGAACGCGCCACAGGCCCTCATCAAGGTTGAGCTTCTGGGCCGCCAGGTCAAAACGCGCCCGCTGGGACTCCCATGGATTGCTTTCTTTGTCCACGTGCGGGGGCGTCGCTATCGTCGTCATAGAAGTGGTCTCCGGAATAATTGCAGGTCAGGTGCTGCCGGCGCCGGGAGAATCCCCGGACGGAGCGGGCAAACGTCCCGAGTATATGAGGGCCGATGGCAGGGAAGCAAGCCGAAGGGACGGTACATTGATGGTTCAACATCCGAATTCGCGGGCGACTTGCCAACGGCTGGCTTATTCTGACGGCAAGGACAAGAGAGCCAACATCATGACGCCTGTACACGAAGAACTTCTCGGGGAATTCCAGAACCTCGCCAAGAGCGCCGCCACCGCACAAGCTCTGATGGATCGTATGGCACGCCGGCTGCATGAGAAGATGACGCGCTACAACTGGGTGGGCTTCTACCTGGTTGATCCTGCGGACCCGGGGATTCTAATGGTTGGCCCATTCGTCGGCAGTTTCACCCCGAACGCTCGCATTCCCCTCGACACCGGGCTCTGCGGCGCGGCGGCAACCACCGGCAAAACCGTAGTGGTGCAGGATGTGACCAAGGATCCGCGCTACCTAGCGGGTTCGTCCATGGTGAATAGCGAAGTCGTCGTGCCGATTTTCGTGAAGGGCAAACTGGCGGGGGAACTCGATGTCGAGAGCTACTTCGCGAACACATTCGATCCGGCGGAACAGGAATTTGTCGAAGCCTGCGCACTGGTTGTGGGAAAATATTTAGGGAAGGGATAGTTCGACAGCTACAGCTCGATTTCCATGCCTTCAGCGGCGGCTCGGACTTTGGGATAGTAGCTGCGGGCGTCGGCGACGACTTTGTCGACCATGGTATCGGTATGGTCGGGGTCGTGGTGGTAGAGGATCAATTCCTGGGCCCCGCTTTCCATGACGACGTTGACCGCTTCGCGCCAGTGGCTGTGACCCCAGCCGCGGCGGCGGGCTTCGTATTCTTCGGGAAGATACTGGGCGTCGTAGATCAGGACGTCGGCGCCTTCGGCTAACTTCCGTACAGCTTTGTCGAAATTCGAGTCGCCAGGCTCATTGTCGGTGGCGTAAACCAGCACACCTTGTTTGGTTTCGAGGCGGAACCCCATGCAGCCCTGCGGATGATTCAGCCACGCGGTTTTGATGCGAGTGCCGTCGGCCATGGGCAGGCAGCCGTTATCAATGTTGTAGAAGTCACGCCTGCCGGTCATCTGATCGAGGTTGACGGGGAAGTAGGGCGATGCCATCTGTTCCGCCATCACCTGCTCGAGGCTGCGGGTGCGGCTGGAGGAGTGAAAGACGAGCTGGCTGTTGCGATTTTCATAGAGCGGGCGGAAAAAAGGCATGCCCTGGATGTGGTCCCAGTGGAAATGCGAAACAAAGACGTGCGCGGCAAATGGGCGGTCGCCGAATTCGCGTTTCAGTTCGTGTCCCAGCACGCGGAATCCGGTGCCGCAGTCGAAGATGTAGATCTCGTCTCCGACGCGTACTTCGACGCAGGAGGTGTTACCTCCGTAGCGCAGATTCTCGGCCTGTGGAGTGGGCGTGGAACCGCGCACGCCCCAAAACTTGATTCGCATAAACTCGGATGCTTTGCTTAAGTCCGCGTCCTCGCCCGCAAAAGTGTTCTCGTCAATGTGAGTGCTGGTTCGCTCAGTCTGTTTCCTGAGGGATGGGGCAACTCAACTTTGCCGGAGATCCAAGATGTTCATAATACTCGGGATACTCACGATTTTAGCGGTTGTCCTCAGGGCAACAAGTGACTAAAGTTTCGGGGCTGGGTCCGAAATGAGCCGGTTGCGCCTAGACGTATTGCAGCCACCAGTCGCTTCTCTTGAGCTTAAGGGCGGCAAACCACCTGCATGCAAGATAGAGCAGCACGATGGTGATTGCCCAGACCAGGTAGAGAAGTGGCAGGCCCCAGACGTAGCCTTCTGGTGGGTCCGGGTTGCCCATGGGATGGTTGGCAAACAGCCACGGGCTCACGAATCCCAGCCGGACCTTCGACACGAGGAGTGCGATCGCGTGGATCAGGGGGATGTGAAGCATGTAGAAGAAGAACGGCACACGTCCAAACACGGTGATTGCGCGGGCTGCGGGTCCGCGGAGGTTCTCGAGCAAAGGGATCAAGGCGATGATGGGGCCGAGCGTCATCAGAAGGAAATCGAGCGACGCCGGGTATTTCGTTGTGTTCAGAAACGCAAACAAACCTGGCATCGACGGCCGACCGTTCTGTCCGGCCACCGCGGCATGCCAGGGGCGCGGATCTCCGTACAAATTAAATCCGCGAAGCACAAGAAAGAGTCCGATGGCGGAGAGTCCGATGGTCAGGCAGCGCTGCTTTCTGCGCGCGGGCTCCAGGGTCAGGATCTGGCCGAAGGCGTAACCGGCCGCCGTGACTCCAATCCAAGGGATGATGGAATAAAGGACGATCAGGTTGGGTCCATCCGGGCCAAACTGGATCGGCCCGGCGAAGAATCCCACGTACATGATTTTCCAAAGACCGGAGAGCCGGTTCTGGTCGAGCCCTTCCAGCAGCGCGCGCATGTGAGGATCCATCAGGTTGTGAGCGGCGATGATGACGATGCCGATCGTTCCGACTGCAGCCAGCGGCAGCCTTCACTAGTCCGGCCATCAGAATCATGCAGATTCCAATCACCCAGATGACGCCGGCCATCTCGTAATGACGAAAATCGAAATTGAACGTCCAGGCGAGGCGCAGAAATGTGAATTCGAGCAGGATGAGCCATGCACCCCGGATCAGCAGATACTGCGGCACCTGGTCATGCTTGCGGGCGTAGAGGAAGATACTGGTGCCCGCAAGAAAGATGAAGGCGGGCGCGCAGAAATGGGTGATCCAGCGGGTGAAGAAGACTCCGGCCGTGGGGCCGCCGGCAGGGATCCCGGAATAGACGCGTACGTGATCGATGGCCATCAGGACCATGACCGCGCCGCGGATGAGGTCGATGGAGGCAATGCGGGATTTCGAGGCGGTCTCAGCGGTGAGGGGAGTGGCAGCGACGGTTGCGCTCATGATTCTGCTCCAGGTGCGGAGTACCCATCGACGGGTACTCGCTCATGCCAGTTGATTGACGATAAACCCATGTAATCGTTGGGCCCTATGACGCGTCTTTTTTACCGGAACCCACTGAACAAGACGACACCGGCATTATTCGCTTTCGAAGGTGACTAAGGCCGCGCTCGCAGCCGGGAGGTCGATAACCGCAACTCCATGTTCGAGGGGTAGTGTTTCTTCCCGCGCGGCCGACCACGCACCGCCGGCGCCGACCGGCGCTCCGCCGAGGGTCGTGTCCGTGGTGTCGTCCACTCGCGGGGCGTGCAGACGCAGCGCAGTTACGCGCTTTGCACGTTGCCCCGAATCGATGGAGAGGCGCACGCTACGGTCCAGGTTCTGGTTGAACGTCGCAACCTTGATTGCTCCTGTATTGTTGCGGAGACCGTATGCCGTCAGCTGGGGTGCGTGTTCCAACTGATCGAGCTTGCTTTCGATAAGCTGCCCCGCGCCGGCCTGTGCAAACAGCAGCATGCCGTAATAGATCGGCCGCGCGAGAAACCCATTTTCCTGCGTGCCTGCAATCGGGGTGTACCAGCCATAACCGCCGCCGTGAAAGTTGATGCCCGTACCACCGGCTGTGGCGAGCTGATACATCAGGTCGGCACTCCAGAGCGCCGAGGCGAAGGTATCGCTGACACCCTGCTTGCCTCCTTGGTAGCAGGAGTTGGTTTCCGCCAGCCGGAAAGGCAGCCCGGATTCCTGCATGGTTGCCTTCATGCCTTCGAACTCCTCCTGCAGCTTGGGATTTGGCCGGAGGAGGCGTTCAATCGTCATCGACGGATCGGTCGGCGGACCCTCCGCGTAATAGTGCTGCGAAAGAAACACGGCCTCGTGCTTGAACTGCTTTGCGAAGGGAACGAGCCACTCGTTGTTGTATGCGGTATCCGGTCCGGCAAAGGGTGAGTTCGGAACCCGCGCGCGGATCGTCTGATAGAAATGCTGCCATTCGACGGCAAATTGCTTGAAATCGTAATCGGCCTTGCGAATCCCGTTGCGAAAGAAAAGATCGGGCTCGTTGCAGAGTTGGAATGCGATGAGCTTCGAGCCGGCCGCATCCATCACGCGGGCAGCCTGATCGGCTGCGTCTTCCGCGGTGCCGGTGCCCATGTTCAGGCCGTAGATCAGCTTCCATCCACAAGCGTCGAGGAATTCGCGCAAATTGCGGATCGCTTCCGGCGTGATGTTCACGGGCGCAGGAGCTTTCTTGCCGGTGTCGGGACCGACGGCAAGTCCAAAGGCAACGGGATTCGCCTTGTCTCCGGTGCGCATGCTCTCAGGATCTTGCCGGTTTGTCTGCCTCGTGGGATCCGGAGTCCAGTAGCAATACTCGCTGGTGTTGCCGCCAATGCGCAGAACGCCGGAAGCACCCAGCCGCCGTAGAAAGCCCGCGAGTTCGGAATTTGCACCGGAGAAAAAATGCGGATTGCCAAGCTGCGCGGATTCGTAGCTCAGGCCGGTGAAGTCGTCGCCGATCTTGTTGCCGAGCCGGTCGGCGCGAAGCGTTAGCCGGACCGCAGGGCTTGGGTTAGTCTCCGCAAAGCCGAGGGGTCGGTACAAAACAGCGGCGGAAGCGGCGGCGGAGAGACGAATAAAATTTCGGCGATTCATGGCAGTGATTCCATCACAGGATGCACCCGTTGGGCAACGATTCTGCCGTCTCGCGCGCGTCGCCTATAATAAAAAACCCGCCGAAGCGGCGGTTGGGATCCCAAACGATGCTGCAACCGGACTTCAAGGAGTTCTCCCGCCTGGCCCGAGAGGCCACGCTCGTCCCGGTGGTGAAATCGGTCAGTGCGGATTTGCTCACGCCGGTTTCGGCCTTTCTCGCCATCGCGGAGAAGGAACCGCACGCCTTCCTGCTCGAGTCGGTGGAGCGTGGCGAGCAGATTGGTCGCTACACCTTCCTCGGCGCGCGGCCTTACATGCGCGTGACTGCCCGCCAGGGGGCCGTCGAAATTGAGCGCGGCCGCCGGCGCGAAGTGGTGCAAGACAACATTTTCCAGGTCGTGAAGCGATTGTTGCGGGAGCATCGGCCCGCCAGTGTTGCCGGGCTGCCTCCATTCACAGCGGGCGCGGTGGGATATTTTGCTTACGACGTGGTTCGCCAGTTGGAGAAGATTGGCGATCACACCAAAGATGATCTGGCACTGCCCGACGCGGAGTTGATGTTCTTTGACCGGTTGCTGGCGTTCGATCACCTGCGGCACCAGATTCACATCGTGGCTGCTGCTGACGTTAAACGTGAGAATCCGCGGCGTGCTTATGACCGCGCGCTGCGCGACATAGCTGCCTTGGAGCGCAAACTCGCTTTTGGGCTGAGTCCGGCTCTCTGGCGCAAGTCCGCCAAGGCCAAAGCGGGCAAGCTCAAGTTGCATGCAGGGACGCGGCGCGAGACTTTTCTGCGCGGAGTGGAACGCTGCAAGGAATACATTGCCGCGGGCGACATCTTCCAGGTCGTGCTCTCGCAGCGACTTGACTTCACGCCTGAGGTTGCGCCCTTCGATCTGTACCGCTCGCTACGGCAAGTGAATCCGTCACCGTATCTTTATTTTTTGCGCTCGAGCGACACCCATATTCTGGGTTCGTCTCCCGAGATGCTGGTGCGGGTCACGGGGCGCAAGCTGGAGTACCGGCCAATTGCAGGTACGCATCCGCGCGGGCGCGACGAGGCCGAAGACTTGCGCCTCGAACAGAAGATGCGGACCGACGAAAAAGAGCGCGCCGAACACGTCATGCTGGTCGACCTCGGCCGCAACGATCTGGGACGTGTCAGCGATTACGGCTCGGTCAAAGTCAAAGATCTGATGTATGTCGAGCGCTACTCGCACGTGATGCATTTGGTATCGGCGCTGGAAGGCACGCTGCGCAAGGATCTCGATGCGCTCGACGCCTTTGCCGCATGTTTCCCAGCGGGAACACTCAGCGGCGCGCCCAAGGTACGGGCCATGCAGATCATCGAGGAGTTGGAGCCGACGCGGCGGGGAATTTATGGCGGATCGGTGTTGTATGCCGACTTTGCTGGGAACTTGGATTCGTGTATCGGCATTCGCACGCTGCTGATGCAGGGCAAGAAAGCATACCTGCAGGCAGGCGCGGGAATTGTCGCGGACTCCGATCCGGCCAGCGAGTTCCAGGAATCCATGAATAAGGCCCAGGCGGTGCTGCGGGCTGTGGATAAAGCGCGCGGCCAGTGATCGGCGCTGCCGCTCCTAACGAGACGGAGCAGAAGCCGGCGTTGTGCTCGCGGTCGGCGTCGCGCACCGCGGCGTGATGTCGGCTGCTGTGGGTTCCCGGTTCATCGAATTGTGGGCAAAGCACCACGGCACCGCGCTGGGCGCATAGCGCTGCTGGACATCCTGCGGAACGTCAGCTTCATGCACTTCCTCAAACTGAAATTGGATCTTGCCCTCGGGTGAAACCGTGCCCAGCACGTATCCGTAGACGTCCGTCTTTGCCGTGGGCGGGGCGCCTCTGGGGAGCGGATAACGCACCGCTCCAGCAGTGCCGACAATCCAGCCGGGGAGAGGCTGGGCGCCGCTTTCCTTCAACTTGGGCGTATCGAAGATATCTTCCAGGTAAAAGTGGGAGTGGCTGGCGAGCAGGTATACCGGCTTCTTGCTTGCGGCGCGGAATGCCAAGAGAGCTCTGTAGACGTTTTCGCCGCTCGGACGGGCCCGCGGTTCGGCAGCGTTATCGCCCATGCTGTGGTAGTTTGCGATGCTGTCGGGCAGAGCCTCATGCATCCCGACAACCACACTTTTCACTTCCGGATTGGACGTTGCGTTCTGCAAGCGGCGGATAAGCCAGGTCTGCTGGTCGTCAGAGAAAAAATTCGAAGCGTTGTCGAGGTAAATGAACTCCACGCCGCCCTGAATCCAGTGAAAGTAGGGCTCGGGCAGAGGAGGTTCGCGGTCGAGTTGGCGCTGGCTCTGCAATCGAGGGAGGTTCAGCCAGTCGAAAAAGTGGCGTTTGAAGGCCTCCTCGTTTTTTGGTGGGATCACCTCGTGATTGCCGATGCCTACATAAAACGGCACATCGCCGAAGGCGGCGATCTGGTTCTCGACAAAATCGCTCCAGGCCCGTCTCTGGTAGTTGTCGCAGGTCAATACTTCTCCCCGGTTTTTGGCCGCGAACGCCATGTCTTCATCAATCTTGTAGATCGCGCGCAGGTCGCCGAGGTGCCAATAGAAACTAGGAGCATACTGGGCGCTGTGGCGGGCGATTGTGGGCATGACGATATCTCCGCAATTGCGCGAGTCGCCAGACACGATGAAACGCCACGATCCGGCGGGCGGAGAAGTTGCCGCGGAGCTTTTCTGTTCAGGAGAAGGCAAACTCTGTGCCGCGGCAGCGACCGCGAAGAGAACCACGAAAACCAGAGGGCTAAGCTCGCGCCGGAGTGCGTGCCCCCCTCTCCTCGCAACCGGGCTCATAGCGACTTCCTTTCGCAACACAGACTGCAGATTCAAGAGTATAGATGAGGAAGATGCGATCGCAATCGGGCGCGCTTACAACCGCAAAAAATTAGCCACGAGCTTCTTCCCTGCGTCGGTGAGCACGCTCTCGGGATGGAATTGCACGCCCTCGACCGGGTGGCGGCGGTGGCGCAGGCCCATGATGGTGCGGGAGCCGTCTCTTTCGGTGGTCCAGGCGCTGACTTCCAAATCGGCGGGCAGATCTTTCTCCTCAATAATGAGCGAATGGTAGCGTGTAGCGGTCATGGGCATGGGCAGGCCCTGAAAGACGGTCCGGTTGTCGTGCATGACAGCACTGGTCTTGCCGTGCATGAGGTGAGCGGCGCGAACCACGCGGCCGCCGAAGGCTTCGCCGATCGCCTGGTGTCCCGAGGCAGACTCCAAGCACCGGCACCTTCCCCGCGAAGTGACGGATCAGATCGATGCTGATGCCCGCTTCATGCGGTGTGCACGGGCCGGGAGAGACGACGATCCGCTCGGGGCGCATCTTCTCCACCTCGCTCACTGTAACCTGGTCGTTGCGGCGAACCTCAACTTCAGCGCCTAGCTCGCCGATGTATTGGACCAGGTTGTAGGTGAAGGAATCGTAGTTGTCGAGTACGAAAACCAAGCGTTAGCGCTCCCGATACCAGCTTACACCGGAGGGACGATATCGCGGTTGCCGCCTGAAAGGGCCATGCGCTGACCCAAGGGTGGTATTGACCTTCGTGTGGGCGCGGAGCATTCTCGCTTTATCGTTTAAATACTAACTTCACCGCCACTTGGAGGAAGCAATGGCTGAGCCCCAGCAGGAAAAGAGGGGTGCACGACGTTTTCCGCTCCGCGTACCGGTGAGCGTCGATCACGATAATGCTATCCGGCCCGCGCAACTGCGGGACGTGAGCGCGCGCGGCATCTGTTTCTATCTTGAGTCTGAGGTGGCTCAAGGGTCGCAGATTGGCTTCACGCTGACTCTGCCGCCCGAGATCACGCTCACGGAAAGCATCCGCGTGCAATGTAAAGGTCGAGTAGTGCGAGTGGAAAATGGACAGGCGGACGGCAAACTCGCCGTAGCTGCCGTCATTGAAGAGTACGAGTTTTTGCCCGAAGCGTGAAAGGGCAAGTTTCAGAGTTTCAAGGTTTCAAAGTTTCAAGGTCTTACAGTTTGAGAGGCTTGGATTCGTATTGCCGGGAGCGACTGACCTTGAAACCCTACTGAGAAAAACCTTCGAAACCTTCGAAACCTTGCCCTTCGAAACCTGATCCCACAGACCGCTAGCACCCCACCCCTGCCGCCTGATATGTTTTCTTCAAGCCTCCAATGAGGGATTCTTTGCCGCGACGTACGCTCAATTCTGTCTGTGTGATGATCGTGGCCGTGCTGCTTTCTGCCAGTGTTGCGGCCCAGACTTTTGGCCCGCCTCCGCTGGTGACGAGCGTCCGCATCGTTCATGAGCATGGTGTGCCTGCGGTCGAAATCCTTTCCAGCAGCGCGGTGATCCCTGAGATCCAGTTGCTCGATTCGCCGCCGCGGCTGGTCATCGATCTGCCCAACTCGCGTCTGGGATTGACGCAGAAGCGAATCCCGGTCCAAAAAGAAAATATCCTCGCGATCCGCGTCGATCAGTTTCAGCGGGAACCTCCCGTGACGCGCATCGTCCTCGACCTGCTAGCGCCTTACGGTTATTCATGGGACGGCGCGGGCCATCGGCTGATGGTGCGCCTGAAGCCTGCCGGCGACACGAACGCCGGGAAAAAGTCGACACCGTTCGAGCCGCCGACGGTGCCTGGCATCTCCATGAGCAAGAGTCCGGCGGTAGTGCCGGTGACGAGTGGCTCCGGGACTGCGGTGATGGCGGGAAGCCGCATCGCTTCGGGCTCAGCGGTTACGGCGGGTTCGGAGACTGCGGTCCTGCGAGTGGCCGGCGGAGGCGAAGTTCGCGTGTGCCCGGGTACGACGGTTTCGGTGACGCCCTCGCAGACCAAGCGCGATCTGATGCTCGGCTTGAGCACGGGCGCGATCGAGGCGCACTATTCGCTGCGCGCTTCGGCGGACACGGTGATGACGCCGGACTTCCGCATCCTGTTTGCCGGGCCGGGAGAATTCCACTACGCCATCAGCGCCGACACACACGGCAACACTTGCGTGCGCGCACTGAAGGGCAACACGTCTTCGGCCATCGTCTCTGAGCTGATGGGAGACCGGATCTACCAGGTCAAGCCGGCTGAGCAGGCCATGTTTCATTCGGGACAGATCGACAAGGTTGATGGCGATGTGCCGGTAGAGTGCGGATGTCCTCCACCTTCACCGCTCATGCAGGCGCAAGCTTCGTATGCGCCGAACGTGCCCGACTCGGAATTGCCTGAGAAAGTGCGCATCGGCGGCAGAGACACTCCCTCGCCCCCCGCTGGCCCCACCGTAACGTCGACTGCAGGCACGAGGCTCTCGAATGGGCCGGAGACCGCGCCCCCGCCGGCTTCTCAGCCCAACGACGTTCACGTGCAGGTGGATGCTCCGCTGGTGTTTAATGCGAAGAACCGCACTGCGGCGGGCGCTTTGCCACCGCCGGTGCAGGCGGCCAAAGATTTGCCCGTGGACGATTCGTCAGCGCGGCAGGTTCATCTCGATACCGTGATTCAATCGCCTCCGCCGGAGCCGCAGAAAAAGCCTGAGCATCGCGGATTTTTCCGGCGAGTCGGCGGATTCTTCGCGTCCATCTTCAAGTAGGCGTAGTACCGGCATCCCTTCGACTTCGCTCAGGGCAACTTGCCCGCGCAGGCGCGCGCGGGGGCTGCCCCATAAGAGCTAACCTAAAGTGGTCTCGGGGATTTTGAGTGTAATCGGGATTTTTCAACAACTGCCACCCTTCCGATGTCAAAATACTTCGCGTGAACGTACACAGTTATCCTGACGCGGTGGACCCGAATCTCGTGGGCACGTATTCAGCGGTGGCAAAGGCTGGCGGTGGCTATGTCTGGGATGATGTTCTGGAATACCGCGTTTGGTGCCACCCAGAGCGCGGTTCTGCTGACCTCGAAGACGGCAGTGACTATTACTATCCCTTCGCGACCTACGCCGAGGCGCTTGCATTCTCCCAGCGCACCCAAGGTGCCGAAGCACCGCTCGCGCTCATCCGACAGCTTGAATACATTGCGGAAGATAATCCCGGCGAGTATCGTCACGTTCAGGAAGTACGTATCACCGAATGGCCAGTGGAGTTCCTTCGCCGTCCTCGACGGACGCAGAATACAATTCCTGACTTTCTGGCTCCCAATGCACCCGACAATAGGCTGGATATTCTTCGGGGTCTGGCACGTCGTTAGCTCTCATCGGGGTTTTGAGCGTAATCGAGAGATGTTGCGCCAACCATCGGGGTTCACTGTTGTCCAACCGTGAAAGCTGGACTAATATTCCGGGCTATGAACGTGCAGGAAATTGGAGAAGAGTACCGGAACAAGACCAACAAGGAACTGTTACGACTAGCCTTGGCTCCCGACGAGTTGACGCCGGAGGCAAAGGTGGTACTCACGGCAGAGTTGGCAACGCGAGGCATCAACGGCGAGGCGAATCTAGACACCGCGCGGCACGAAGAGGAAGCAGCGAAAGCTGAGAATGATAGAGAGCTTGGAACGCTTGGATTCGTTATTCCTGTAGGAGTGGGCCGTATGCGGTTTGGCAAAGCGAATCGTGTCTACGACCCAGAAACCGATCTTGAACGCTTCAAGACTACGATCTTCATCGTGCTTTTGTGTTTCCCGCTCATACCGACCGGAACATATCTGGTTGAGCGAAAGCGCACTCTGCCAGATAAGCTGACCGGGATCGAAAAACTGCCGCTCGACTGGGAACAAGTTCTCAGGGTGTGGGTGGTTGCGGCAGGGTCTATTTTGGGATTCATTTGGCTAATAAAGATCGTTTCGTCAGATGCCGTTTGGAGGCTCTTTCATCGTTAACTGATGTAAGGCCATAGCACTCAGAACCTGGACTGACCGGTTTCGGATTCGGGCGGGTAACGCGCAAAACGGAAAGAATTCTTAAGTTAGCGCTTATGCGGGGGACACCCCGCGACAGCCGCCATCCCGGCGGCGTTACTTTTTGCTCCAGAAATCCTTTTGGCGTGTGCCTGCGTCTTACGGCGTGTTGGGCTGATGGTTGTCGACACCTCGTCGGCAGGAGCGCGCCATGACCGCTGCATCTCCGGGACCGGGGCCGAATATCTTTTCCATGTTGTCGGGGGAAAACGACGGGCTGTATCGCGCCCGGCGTGAGACGTTTGTCTTTTCAATGATCGCGCAGGCCGCGATTGTGGGACTGCTCATTTACTTCACGAGTTGCGTAATCCAAGGTCCTCCCGAGATCGCGCGGCGTTTCCCGAAACTCGATGAGATTCCCCTCATCTTTTCTGGGAATAGCGGCGGCGGAGGCGGCAACCATGATCCAGTTCCTGCGTCGCAGGGAAATATCCCGAAGGCCTCGCTTGACACTCAGATTGTGCCTCCAACGGTAATTCTGCCGAAAGAACCGCCGAAGCTGCCGGTGGACGAGTCCGTGAATCTGGCTCCGGACGTAAAGCTGTCGCAAGGCGGACTGATCGGGGATCCGTTTTCCAAGTTTTCCATCCCGTCGGACGGTCCCGGTGGTCGTGGAATCGGACCGGGATGTTGTGGTGGCATTGGGCCGTCCGCAGGTCCCGGTGTTGGGCCGGGGCCGCCCGGAATTCTTTCGCCGGGCCGAGGAGGTGTAACCGTGCCGCAGGTCATCTTTAATCCCGAGCCGAGTTTTTCCGACGAAGCCCGCAAGTCAAAGGCGCAGGGAATTGTCCTGTTGCTCGTGGTGGTTGGGAAAGACGGGCACCCCTACGATATCCGCGTGGGTCAAAGCCTGGGGATGGGTCTGGATGAGAAGGCGATCGAAGCCGTGAACCGCTGGCGCTTCCGTCCGGCCACGCTCAACGGTCAGCCGGTAGCGACGCAGATCGCGGTCGAGGTGGACTTTCACCTGTACTGATCAGAAGCGGCGTCGGACCTCGGACCTCAGGCGTCGAAGGTCTGAGGTCCGACGCCTGCTTTTCTAGCTGCGATTAATGGCGCGGCGCAGCGGCTCTACTTTTTCGCGCAGATCATCTGCCAGGTCCACGCCCTTGCTGGCTACATCGCGGACGCGGTCCCCCGCCTCGCGCACCTTGCTCTTTGCCTCGTCGGCCCAATCGCCCAGCGTGTCCTTCGCATCTTCGAAGCCGCGCTGCAGATCGCGGCGCATCTGCTTACCGGTCTTGGGGGCGAGCAGAAGCCCAGCCAGGGCTCCGGCGCCCAGACCGATCAGGAGGAAGGTGATTGCGGTGCCGACGTTGCTGCTTTCTGAAGATTCGTAACGTCCGATTCGCATGATGAAGACCTCAATTTTCCGCCCAAAAAATGGGCATATTCGCAAGGGCTACGCATGAATCCAGTTCACACCTGATTCTAGTCCTAAGTCGAGCGACTCGGCGAAAGCAATCCGCAGGCGCGCCATTCGCCCCTCTTCGATGAGATCGGCATAGGGAAGGTTTCTTTTCGGGCGAAGCTCAGTGTAAAATAACCCTTTAGCCTTCTTCGCGTAGTAGGCTGGCAGCGGAACTTGTGGCCTGCCCGTCTTCCGCCGGCTTCAGAACCGCAATCGTACAAGGAGAGTTTTTCAAGCGATGTCGATCCCTGCCACCCAGCTTCGTCCCGGCATGATCATTCGGCACAACAATGATCTGCATTCCGTTTTCAGCGTGGAACACCGCACCCCCGGCAACCTGCGCGCCTTTATTCAGGCCAAGTTGCGCAACCTGCGAACCGGCGCCATGTTCGAGCACCGCTTCCGTTCCCCGGACCCGATCGAGAAGGTCAATGTGGACGAAGTCGAGATGCAGTTCCTGTACGCCGACGGCGACAGCTACTACTTCATGGACACCTCCAACTACGAGCAGACCCACCTGAGCAAGGAAATTCTGGGCGATGCCGTCGATTACCTGATTGCCAACCTCGAAATCAAAGTGGAGTTTTTCGACGGCAAGGCGGTCGGCATTGAGCTGCCGCAGACCGTGATCCTGACCGTGGTTGAGACCGAGCCCGGGCTGAAGAGCGCCACCGCCTCCAGCGTGACTAAGGCTGCCAGAACCGAGACCGGACTCGTCGTGCAGGTTCCGCCGTTCATCAACGAAGGCGAGAAAATTAAGGTCGATACTTCGGAAGGCGCGTACCTGTCCAGGGCGTAAGTTTCCGCATTGTCATCCTGAGCGGAGTTGGCGTTCGCAGAAAGCGAACGCCGATGGAGTCGAAGGATCTCTACCCTGTATCAGGATCATGGTGGCAACAGGGTATTCTTCTCGAGAATCGATTGAAATTCCTCGAAGCGACCATGGACATTGGAGATTATAGGAATCCTTCGACTGCGAATCAGCCTCGCGATTGCGAGGCTGATTCACCGCTCAGGATGACATTTTTCAGCAATGACTCTCACCGAAAAGCCCATTGAAGCCCGCCGGTTCTTCGTACGCGGACGCGTACAAGGGGTTGGCTTCCGCTGGTTCGTCGAGCGCGAGGCGCACATCCTCGGGCATCGCCGGATGGGTACGCAACAATCACGACGGCAGCGTGGAAGTTCTGGCCCAGGGCACGCGCGATCAGCTTTCCGGATTGCATGGCCGCCTGCGCGAAGGTCCACGTGCCGCCCGGGTGGATGCGGTCGACGTATCCGAAGCGAGTCCCGTTGCCGGACTCAGTTCATTTCGCATTGAAGGAGCGTGGTAAATGCAGTCTGTTGCGGGCATGAATGCCGATCAACTGAAGCATCTGATTCGCGAAATCCCCGACTTTCCCAAGAAGGGGATTCTCTTCTACGACATCACCACGCTGCTGAAGGACAAGGCCGGCTTCGCCACGCTGATCGACAAGCTCGCGGAACACTACATCGCGCACGACGTCGATCTTGTCCTCGGCATGGAAGCCCGCGGCTTCATTTTTGCCCCGGCGCTCGCCTATCGACTGAATGCCGGATTTGTCCCCGTGCGCAAGCCGGGTAAACTACCGGCGGAAACCGTGAAGTACGATTACGCGCTTGAGTACGGGACAAACTCGCTGGAGATCCACAAGGATGCCATCCAGAAAGGCCAGCGCGTCCTGATCGTCGACGACTTGCTGGCCACCGGAGGCACCGCCGAGGCCACGGCTAAACTCGCCTCGTCGCTGGGCGCCAAGATCGCCGGCCTGGGGTTTGTGGTGGAACTGGAATTCCTGAAGGGCCGCGACAGGCTCAAAGAATATGAAGTGATGTCGCTGCTGCAGTACGACAAGTAGAAGGCGCCGACAGAATTGCAACGGGGCCGGCGCTGGTTGGCGCGCGGCCCCGATTCTCTTTCACAACGAAGACTTGGTTTATCTCCACACGCGCGTACCAATCCACACAACTCCCGCCCAGAAACTCGCGCTGATGGCGACCGAAAGAGCCAAGCCTGAGATCGCTCCCCAATTGGTGCCTCTGTGGCTGTCGTCGAAGTCGGTGTCAGACTCAAACCATGACCGGAGAAATCCCATGTCGAGCGTGCTTGCCGACGGGCCGCTCCAGGAATCTTGCACCGCAATGCTTCTGGCTGTAACGCGGGTTCCTGCTTGGGGGGACAACTGCCATACCTTGCCGTTCATGAAGCACCTCCTCGCTTTCGAGTGCAACCGGCTTGCCATTTTGTATCCTGCCCCAAGTCGCTGAAAATATGAGGCCGCTTGCCGCGAGCAGGTTGCCGGATTTCTCAACCGCGTCAAAATTTCAGGGGGTCCCGCGTGCTTCAGCGGTTTCCGCCCTGTGCTATAACCCGTGAAAGAGCAGAAACTCTCCTTCTCGAGCAATAAAAACCTGCTTATCGAAAAAGACGATCTCTGCGGGGTAGTGTGATCCGCTCTTTAATTCTCCGCCAGTGACAAATGCGACTCCTTGGGTAGGTAGCTCTTTCGGCGGAACCAGTCCTCCATCGCGTCCTTGAGTTGGTCGAGCGGGACTGTGGACCCGATCTCCATCTGGCCGTCCGCAAGGGGAAGAGTGTCGTCGAAAACGCTGGCGTTGGTGAAGTTGCGCATGGAGAAGCTGTCGAGCCATTTCAGCGGGCAGGGAAGTTGGCGGCCATCTGCCTCATATTCCACGCGGATCTTGCGGGCGAACATAGCTTGATTTAAACACAGGATCGCTACCCCAGATACCTCCGCTCGGGTACGCACACTCGGGGTCTAAGGCGAATGAGGGTCGAGAAAAAAAGCGCCGCAGGACGCAGCGCCTCCCGAGGTTTCTATCAGAGGAGGACATCCGTGGAGTGGGTTGTTGGATGGAAGGTTCCCGAGCCGGTGACAAGAATGCTGGCTTAGCGCTGCGCTCTCGGGCCGGCTGCCCTGACTTCCGCCGGTGCGTCGAAGTTCTCGAAGTTCTTGGCGAAGCGGTTGCGCAGATCCTCCGCGGCCTTATCGTATGCGGCTTTATCCGGCCACGCATTCCGCGGATTGAGCACCTGCGGCGGCACTCCGTGGCAGCGCTTGGGAATGCTGAAGCCGAACGTCGGCTCGATCTCAAATTCTTCCTTGATCAGTTGGCCTTCTACCGCGGCATCCACCATGGCGCGCGTGTGAGGAATATCCATGCGCTTGCCCACGCCGTAGGGCCCGCCCTGCCAGCCTGTGTTTACCAGCCAGCATTGGGCGTTGTGTTCGCGCAAGCGCCGGCCCAGCATTTCGGCATAGGTCTTCGGAGGCAGCGGAAGGAACGGCGATCCAAAGCACGTCGAGAACGTCGCCGAAGGTTCTTTCACGCCCGCTTCGGTGCCCGCAACTTTCGCGGTATAGCCCGACAGGAAGTGATACATCGCCTGCTCTGGGGTCAGCTTCGAAATCGGAGGCAGAACGCCGAAGGCATCCGCTGTGAGAAACACCACGTTCTTCGGATGCCCGCCAATCCCCGGGATCAACGCGTTGTCGATGAAATCCACGGGATAAGCTGCGCGAGTGTTTTCGGTCTTGCTGTCGTCGTTGTAGTCAGGGATGTGCGTGTGCGGATCGAGAGTCACATTCTCGAGCACGCAGCCGAAGCGCAATGCGTTCCAGATTTGCGGCTCATTCTTCTTTGAGAGCTTGATGCACTTGGCATAGCATCCGCCCTCGAAGTTGAAGACACCGTCGGCGCTCCATCCGTGCTCGTCGTCGCCGATCAGATCGCGCGACGGATCGGCCGACAGCGTGGTCTTGCCCGTCCCCGAAAGACCGAAAAAGAGCGCGCTCACACCATCGTGCCCGACATTGGCCGAGCAGTGCATGGGGAACACGTTCCTTGGCGGCAGCAGGAAGTTCATGACGCTGAAGATCGACTTCTTCATTTCGCCCGCGTACGAAGTTCCGCCGATCAGCACGGTGCGGCGCGTGAAGTTCAACAGGATGAAAACGTCGGACGCCACGCCGTCGCGCTTGGGATCTACCTTGAACTCAGGGGCCGAGATGACGGTGAACTCGGGACGATGGTTCTTGAGTTCCTCCGTGGTCGGGCGCAAGAACAGTTGCCGCACAAAGAGGTTGTGCCAGGCATATTCATTGACGATCCGAACTGGCAAGCGGTAGGCGGGATCGGCGCCGCAGAAGAGATCCTGCACAAAGAGTTCCCGGCCGCGCAAATGTTCCATCACCCGGGCGTAGAGTGCGTCAAATTTCTCCGGCTCAAACGGCGCATTGACCGCGCCCCAGGCGACCGTATTGGCCGTCGTTTCATCCTTGACGATGAACTTGTCTTTGGGAGACCGGCCTGTGCGATTCGTATATCCGACGATAGCCCCGTTGGCTGCCAGTTTCGCCTCATTGCGCCGAATCGAGTGCTCCACCAGCACCGCCGGAGAAAGATTAAAGTGCGTCCGGCCTTCGCTCAGCAACTCGGCGACGTCGCTGACGTGCATCGTGGTAGCCATGGGGTCTCCTCTAATAAGGACAGACAACAATTACAAAGGGCAAACAAACTATTGTCCCTCAAAAGGTCGCGGCCTGCCAAATCATTGTCGGCGCGGGTTTGCCTTTAAGGCGAGGCAAGACGGCGTTTATTCACTACAGAAACGTTATGGCAGAAACGCGGCAACATCGAGTGGCATTGGACGATTGGAGCGGCAAATCGTCGCTAGTCGACGGGTTTGTAGTCGCAGGCTGTGCGGCAGGGTTCGCAATACATGAGTCCATCGGTGCACAGACGGACGTCGATTACCGCCTGGCACAGGCAACAGAATTTTTCGCATTCACACGCACTTTCTGGCTGATCGCATTGCGCGCATTTGTGTTTGGCGGAACCGGTTCCTGTGCTCATGAGAATACTGTAGCGCGCATCGGCAGCGCCGCAAAAATGACCTTGGTAATCGCACGGGTCGCGAAAATGCCCGTCCGGCGTGCGCTCCATGCCCGATGCATTTCTCAGTGGCCTATAATTCCCAGCAATGACCTTCCAACATCTGCTGGATGGCGCCGAGGTTCTCGCCCAGAGCGGCGACCCCAGCGTCAGTGGTGTGGAATACGACTCGCGCCGCGTCAAGCCCGGGTGCGTGTTCGTGGCCATGCACGGGGAGGCGTCGGACGGCAATCGCTTCATCGACCAGGCGATTCAGGCCGGGGCGGTCGCCGTTGTCACCGACTCGCCAGCCGAGAAGCCCCGTGAAGGTGTGGCTTGGGCCGTCGTGCCTCACGGGCGGAGAGCTTTGGCGCGCTTGAGCGCGAATTTCTACAAGCGTCCGGCCGAACGCATTGCGGTTACTGGAATCACTGGGACAAACGGGAAGAGCACAACTGCGTTCTTGATCGAGTCGATCCTCACCGCCGCTGGTCGCAAGAGCGCGCTCATCGGGACGATTGAATATCACGTGGCGGGCAAAGTTTATCCGGCGCCGCACACGACTCCGGAAGCGCTCGAACTGGCTCGACTCTTGAACGAGGCCCTCGGTCTGGGCGCGACCGACGCGGTCATGGAAGTTTCTTCGCACGCGCTGGCGCAGGAACGGGTCTTCGGCGTTCCTTTTGATGTTGCCGTGTTCACGAACCTGACCCGCGACCACCTCGACTATCACAAGACCATGGAGGAATACTTCGCGGCCAAGCGAGTGCTGTTCGAAGGCTGCGGCACCGATGCGCCCCGCGCCGTGGTGACCAATCTCGATGACGAATACGGTGCGAAACTGGTTGGATTCAGCCGCAAGCGCAGTCCTGTCGTGTTGTCCTACGGTTGGGAGCGCGGCGAATTCCACGCTACGAATGTGGACATCAATCCGCGCGGCACCCGCTTCGACATGGCCACGCCGCAGGAGAACGTCAAGATTCCCATTTTCTCTCCGCTCATCGGGCGCGTGAATGTGTACAACATTCTGGCCGCGGCGGCCGCTTGCTATGCGCGCGGCTGCGAGCCCAAAGCGATTGCCCATGGGGTCGAGTCACTCACGCATGTGCCTGGACGCTTTGAGCGTGTTGACTGCGGCCAACCGTTCACTGTAGTCGTCGACTATGCACACACCGACGACGCCTTGCGCAATCTCACGGCGCTGGCCCGTGAGTTCGTCTCGCGCGGCGGGGGAACCGCTAGAGTCCTGACGGTGTTCGGCTGCGGAGGCGATCGCGATCGCGCCAAGCGTCCGCTAATGGGCGAGGCCGCCGGGCGGGGCAGCGATTTTGTGGTGCTCACCTCAGACAACCCGCGCAGTGAAGACCCGCGGGCAATCATTAATGACGCGCTCGTGGGGCTGCAGAAGACCGGCGTGAAGTACACCGTCGAAGTCGACCGCCATAAGGCGATTGCGCTGGCGATTGCAGAGGCGCATCCCGGAGATATTGTTCTGTTGGCCGGTAAAGGACACGAGAAGGTGCAGGTCACGCGCGAAGGCTCGCATCCCTTTGACGACGTCGAAGTCGCTCGCGAGGCCTTGCGGACCGCTGGATTTGAATGCGAACAGGTTGCGGGTAAGAACTGAAATGAAGCTGACGCTGTCGAAGATCGCCGAGTTCATTGCTGCCACGACTCATGTAGCGACGCCGCCCTTCGACAGGCTCAGGGCAGGCTCTCGGCTGTCCGCCCGAGGCCCGCTGGAGGAACTTGCCCAGGGCTATTCCATCGACACGCGCACGATTCGCAGCGGTGAACTCTTCTTTGCGGTGAAGGGAGAACGTCTCGACGGCCACGACTTTGTGGGCGCGGCTCTGGAAAAAGGCGCGGCCGCGGCGGTCGTCCAAAAGAACGAACTGCATCGTTATCCCGATAAGAGCCGCCTGCTGGCCGTCGACGACACGCTCGCGGCGCTGCAAACCCTGGCCACCGTAGTGCGCAAGCTGTGGGGCAAGCCGCTGGTCGGCGTCACCGGCTCTGCAGGGAAGACGACGACCAAAGAAGCCATCGCCCACGTTCTTAGCGCGCACTTTCGCGTGCTCAAGTCCGAAGGCAACTTCAACAATCATTTCGGCCTGCCGCTCATGCTCCTGAAGTTGGAACCGGAGCACGACGTCGCAGTCATCGAAATGGGCATGTCGCACGCGGGAGAGATTCGCGCGCTGGCCAAAATCGCGCAGCCCGAGATCGGCGTGGTAACCAACGTCGCTCCCGTGCACCTGGAGTTCTTCGATTCACTCGCCGGAATTGCGCGGGCGAAGTACGAATTGATCGAATCGCTTCCCGCCAGCGGAACCGCTGTGCTCAACGCCGACGACGAATACGTCTCGCAGTTCGGCCGCGACTTCAAAGGCAAGGTGATCACCTACGGAACTCGGGCCACAGCCGATGTGCGGTCGGAGAATGTGCACACCCGCGGCGCGGAAGGCTCAGAATTCGACGTGGTAATTGCGCAGCGCGCGCGAGCACGCGCGCTTGCCGCTGGTCGGAGAGCACAACATTCTGAACGCTCTGGCCGCGGTGGCCGTGGGTCTCGGCTCGCGGACTCAAGCCTGCGGAAGCGGTCGCCGCGCTGGCGACTCTCGCGCCGCCAGACAAGCGCGGGCAGGTTCTCCAACTGGGTAACATCACGGTCATCAACGATTGCTACAATTCCAATCCGAAGGCGTTGCGCGCCATGGTCGACGCTCTTGCGGCGATGAACGCCGGCCGTCGAATTGTGGTCGCCGGAGAAATGCTGGAACTCGGGCCGGCCGGCGAAGAGATGCACCGCGCCGCGGGCCAGCACGTGGCCGGGAAGAAGATCGATGTTTTGGTTGGTGTGAGGGGCTTGGCGCAAGCAATGGTTGATGGCGCCCGCAACCAGGGGACGGAAGCCCAGTTCGTGGCGACACCCGAGGAAGCCGGCGAATGGCTGGCTCGCGAGGCGCGCGACGGCGACGTAGTGCTGTTGAAAGCTTCGCGCGGTGTGAAGCTTGAGAAAGCGCTGGAGACGTGGAAGGCGCGGCGCGCCCAGCAAAACTGATTCTTGCGAAGGACGGAGGCTGATTGCTCTACTGGCTGTTGTTCGTCAAGCTGCAACATTCGGTTGCGCCGTTCCGCATCTTTCGCTACGTCACCTTCCGCACGGCGTTCGCCAGCCTGACGGCTTTGTTTACTGCCCTGATCGTGGGCCCGCTGGTCATCGGCCGCCTGCGCGAATTCCAGATCGGACAATACATTCGCGAAGAGGGCCCGAAGGCTCATCAGAAGAAAGCCGGCACGCCGACTATGGGCGGGTTGCTGATCGTGATCGCGATTGTCATTCCCACGCTGCTGTGGGCCGATCTGACCAACCGCTTCGTGTGGATCGCCGTTTTCTCAACCTTGGCCTTTGCCGCCATCGGTTTCGCCGACGACTACAGCAAGGTGGCGCATCGCCGGAACCTTGGCCTGACCGCGCGCGCAAAGTTCGCGCTGCAACTCGCTACCGGGATCGTGATCGCCTCCATGTTGATTGCCATGCAGGCCTTCGGAATGTATTCGACCAAGCTGATTGTTCCCTTTTTCAAGCAGTACCATCCCGATCTGGTGGTGCAAAGCTGGGAACATTTTTCACATTTTTGGCCGCTGGCCTTCCTGCCGTTCATGGTGTTCGTGACCCTGTTGATCACCTTCTCAAGCAACGCGGTGAATCTGACCGATGGGCTGGATGGGCTGGCCATTGGCTGCACAGTCATTGCGGCAGGCGCGCTCACTGTGTTGACGTATGTAAGCGGCCACGCGACTTTCGCGACGTATCTGGAACTGCAACGCATGCCGCAAGTGGCGGAGTTAACCATTTTCTGCGGCGCCATGGTCGGAGCGTCGATCGGTTTTCTCTGGTACAACGCGCATCCCGCGGAAGTATTCATGGGCGACGTCGGATCTCTGGCTTTGGGGGGCGCCATCGGCACGGTCTCTGTCATCATCAAACAGGAGTTGCTGCTGCCGTTTATTGGCGGCGTATTCGTGATCGAGGCTCTTTCGGTGATCTTGCAGGTCGGCTCGTACAAGCTGCGCAAGAAGCGCATCTTCAAAATGGCGCCGCTGCATCATCACTTCGAACTGCTGGGCTGGTCGGAGTCGAAGATCATCGTGCGCTTCTGGATCGCGTCCCTGATTTTTGCATTGTTCGCCCTTACGACGCTGAAATTGAGGTAGGAGCTGTGAGGATCATGAACCACGAAGGACACGAAGGTTCACGAAGGAATTCAGGGACATGTTTCCTTCGTGGGCCTTCGTGTCCTTCGTGGTAGAAGATTTTCTTCGATGGAACTGAACGGAAAACGCGTGTTGGTGGTCGGCCTCGGCAAGTCCGGGGTCGCGTCAGCCCTATTCATGAAGGCCCACGGCGCACGGGTCACCGTCTCCGATACCAAGAGCGGCGACGAACTGCGTAATGAAATTCCCGTGCTGCTCGATCACGGCATCACCGTCGAGACCGGAGGCCACGGCGATCGCACCTTTCGCGGCCAGGATCTGATCGTCGTCAGCCCCGGAGTTCCGGTGGACGCGCCCAAGTTGGCGCAGGCGCGCGCCCTCGGCGAGCCCGTGATCGGCGAAATTGAACTCGCCGCCCAGTTCCTGCCTGGCCCGATCGTCGCCATCACCGGATCGAACGGCAAGACCACAACCACGACGCTCACGGGCGAGATCATGACGGCCGCCGGCTTCCCCGCGCTCGTCGGTGGCAACATCGGCACGCCGGCGATTTCGCTGGCCGAGCGGGCCAAGCCGGAGACCGTGATCGTGCTCGAGATATCGAGCTTTCAACTGGAAACGATTCAGACATTCCGCCCAAAAGTTGCGGTTGTGTTGAATGTCACGCCGGACCATCTCGACCGTCATCGCACGTTTGAAATCTATACCGACGCGAAAGCACGCATCTTCGAAAACCAGCAGGGAAGCGATTTCGCCGTCCTCAATGCCGACGATCCGACCGCCGCGACGATGGGTTCGCGCACGCGCGCGCAGGTGTTCTGGTTCAGCCGCCAGAAAGAAGTGCAGCAAGGCGCCTGGGTGCGCGATGGCAACATCGTGTTTCGCGACGCAGGCAGGGCAGCAGCGCGAGATCATGCAGGTCTCCGAGATCCCGCTGAAGGGCGCCCACAATCTCGAGAACGTGCTGGCCGCGGTCTGCGCTGGCGTGCTCATGGGCTGTGCTTCTGAGAAAATCCGCCAGGCCGTGCGCGATTTCAAGGCGGTCGAGCACCGGCTGGAATATGTGGCGACGATCCGCGGTGTGGACTACTACAACGACTCGAAAGCCACAAACGTGGACGCGACCATTAAGGCTCTGGAGTCGTTCCCCGCGAACATCCACCTGATTCTCGGCGGCAAGGACAAAGGCAGCGACTACACCGTCCTCAACGACCTGCTGCGCCAGCGCGTGAAGCGCGTTTATACCATCGGCGCGGCCGCAGCGAAGATCGAATCGCAGATTAAGGGTCCCGAGGTCGTTCACGCCGAGACCCTGGAGAACGCCATCCGCAAAGCCAATGCCGTCGCCGCAGCAAGGCGATGTAGTTCTGCTGGCCCCCGCCTGCGCCAGCTTCGATCAGTTCAAGAGCTACGAGCACCGGGGGAAGGTGTTCAAGGAAATGGTGCGGTCGTTGGCCACCGACACGGCGAAGTCATGACCCTCATCCAAACTTGTCATCCTGAGCGGCGATGTTGGCCGCGAAGGATCATAGGCCCTTCGCTTCGCTCAGGATGACAACCTGCGGTAGGGGCAGAGTGATAACTCGGTCGTGCGAACCAAATCAGTCAACACTCAAAATCAACAATCCTAAGATCTTCCTCCGTGTCTCCGCTCCTCCGTGGTGAAATGAAGTTCCCATGGCAAAGCGCGTGAGTGTCGATCGCTGGTTGTTTACGGTCACCATGCTGCTGGTGTTTGTCGGCCTGGTGATGGTTTTCTCGGCATCGGCGGTCATGGCCCGGGAGCGGTTTGGTTCCGAGTATGCGTTCCTGTCGAAGCAACTGATCTGGGCGGTCGCGGGACTCATGGCCATGGTCGTGACCATGCGCGTAGATTACCGCCGCTACAAGCATCCCGCGCTGGTGTTTTCGGTGATGGGCTTCACCACTCTGTTGTTGATCTCCGTCTTCTTTCTCGACCGCTCGCATAACACGCATCGCTGGATTCACGCCGGTGGCTTCTCGTTCCAGCCCTCGGAGCTGGCCAAGCCCGTCCTGATTCTGTTTCTCGCCTACTTTCTGGAGAGCCGCGCCAAGACCATCGACGACGTGCGCAACACGCTGTTGCCGGCGGCTGCGCCCGTGGTGGTATGCCTGGGACTGATCGTGTTGCAGCCCGACCTCGGCACCGCCATTGCCTGCGCCGGAATCGCTGCCTGCATCCTGTACGTTGCCGGCATGCGGATGCGGTATTTCGGCTACGCCTTCGGCGCGGCACTGCTGCCCTTGTACTTCTTGATCTTTCACGTCAGTTGGCGGCGCGACCGCATCCTGGCGTTTATGAATCCCTATGCCGACCGCCAGGGGACCGGCTTCCACATCATTCAATCGCTGATTGCGGTGGGCACGGGCGGCGTGACCGGCACAGGCCTGATGGAAGGAAAGCAAAAGCTGTTCTACCTGCCTGAGCCGCATACTGATTTTATCTTCGCCGTCACGGCAGAGGAACTGGGACTGGTCGGCGCCCTGTTCGTCGTAACGTTGTTTGCCATCTTCCTATGGCGCGGCATGCGCGCCTCCTGGCGCACCGAAGATCTTTTCGGCCGATATCTGGCCGTGGGCATCACCAGCATGGTGGTTCTGCAGGCGTTCATCAACATCAGCGTGGTGCTGGGCATGATGCCCACGAAGGGAATTCCGCTGCCGCTGGTCTCCTACGGCGGATCGTCGCTGTTCGTGACACTGGCCTGCGTCGGTGTTCTGCTTAATATTACGAAGCAAGCCGAATAAAGAAACATTTGCCACGTACTGAAGTACAGGTCACGTGTTCATGCGATGATAAAAGTTCCTCTCCACATCGCGAAGCAACGTCCGGGCAGTCTCGCCTACCGCTCCAGACACTCTTCGCGCAATATCGGGGTCTGAGGCGATGCCTTCTAAAAGGCAGACAACCAGGACGTTGTTGAGGAGTGGATCCCTGCTTTCTGCGACGTCGTCAATAAACCGAATAACTGAGTCAAAGAGATCGCGGTCGTCCACCCTCCTCACCACTTCGGTAGCGAAGGAGTCATAGACAATGGTTGGTTCGCTAAAGCAGTCCTCATCTGGGCAAATAACGTCACGCATCGCGGGAAATCTGTCCAACAACAATGAAACCACCTCGCGCGGCGTCATTGTGGGCACTAGAACGAAATTGACGCCCTCTTTTTCGGTGTCTCCCATCGTCAATGCACCTCCGTCTTCCAAGTTTATATTGGAGGCCTGGTTGATAGCGCATCTCGGATAGACATGACGGACGAATTCTCTTCCTGGTGTTTGATTCCTCTAATTTGGGTTTATCCGTGTGAATCCGTGGCGAGTCTTGGCTTGGTTTATAGTCACTTCATGCGCGCAATCCTGGCGGGCGGCGGGACGGGTGGTCATGTCATCCCCGCTCTGGCCATCGCCAATCAACTCAAGAAGACTTACGACGCCGAAGTGTTGTTCATCGGAACCGCGCGCGGCATCGAGAACCGCCTCGTTCCGGCCGCGGGATATCCCCTGCAGTTGGTGCGCGTGGGCGCGCTGAAAAACGTCAGCCTGACCACGCGCTTGAAGACGGCTTTCGACTTACCCCGCGCCGTTTGGGACGCGGGCCGCATGCTCAACGAGTTCGCCCCTGACGTCGTGATCGGAGTTGGTGGATACGCCTCGGGCCCAGCCATGCTCGCAGCCGTAATCAAACACATCCCTACGCTGGCCTTCGAGCCGAACGTCGTGCCGGGATTTGCCAATCGAATGGTTGCGCGATTTGTGTCGGGCGCGGCCGTGCACTTCGAGGAAACCGCAAAATATTTTCGCCACGCCGAAGTCACGGGCGTGCCGGTGCGACAGGCGTTCTTCGAAATTCCACCCAAGCGCGGAGGCACTCCAACTCTGCTGGTGTTCGGCGGAAGCCAGGGCGCACACGCCATCAACGAAGCGATGATTCGATGCCTGCCCGTTCTGCAGCGCGAAGCGCCAGGAATTCACATCATTCATCAAACGGGCGAGCGTGACTATAATGACGCGCTGGCGGCTTACCAGTCTTTGGGCGAGTCGGCGCAGGTGTCGAAGTTCATCGAGGACATGCCCGCGGCCTTCGCGCGCGCCGATCTGGTGGTATGCCGATCGGGAGCGAGCACGGTCGCCGAAATCGCAGCCGCAGGGAAGCCAGCGGTCTTCGTTCCGTTCCCGCGCGCGGCCGACGATCACCAGCGCGTCAACGCCGAAGCCTTGGCGCGCCACGGAGCCGCGGTCGTAGTCGAGGAGTCGAAACTAGAAGGCGTCTGGCTGGCGGAAACGATCGCGGCGTTGCTGCAAGACTCGCAGCGCCTGCAGCAGATGAGCCACGCGGCCCGGGAGCTGGCACATCCCAACGCCGCGGGCGATATCGCGACAATGGCAGCGCGTATCGCCGGGATAGAGGAATCTGCCACGGATTAATACGGATCTTCACGGATATTTCTTTTGCTCCGTTTGTTGGTTGTAGGTTTATCGGTGACGATCCGCGTAAATCCGTGGCCAAGAAGTTGACTTTATGTTCGCCAAAATTCAGCGCATTCATTTCGTAGGCATCGGCGGCATCGGCATGAGCGGAATCGCCGAGGTGCTGCTCAATCTTGGCTATAAAGTTTCCGGTTCCGACCTGAAGAGTTCGTCTGTCACGCAGCGGCTTGCCGGTCTGGGTGCGACGACCTTTGAAGGACATCGCGCGGAAAACATCGCCGGCGCCGAAGTGGTCGTCACCAGCTCTGCCATCGCCGCCGAGAATCCCGAAGTCACCGAAGCGCACAAGTTGCACATTCCCGTGATCCAACGCGCGGAGATGCTGGCAGAACTGATGCGGCTGAAATACGGAATCGCCATCGCGGGCATGCACGGCAAGACCACCACGACCTCGATGGTGGCGGCGGTGTTGGCTGCAGGAGGACTCGATCCCACCGTGGTAGTCGGCGGCCGCGTCGACGCCATGGGATCCAACGCTCGCCTGGGGAAGTCGCACTATCTCGTCGCCGAAGCCGATGAGAGCGACCGCTCGTTCCTCAAGCTGTCGCCCATCCTTTCGGTGGTCACCAACATCGACCGCGAGCACATGGACACTTACCGCAACATGCGCGACGTGAAGAAGACCTTTCTCGAATTCATGGATCGCGTCCCCTTCTACGGGATGATCGTTGCCTGCAACGACGATCCTCTACTGCGCCGCCTCTTGCCCGACGTGCAGCGCCGCACCGTGACCTATGGCACCAAACGCGGCTCCGATTTTCTGATCAAACTCGATGCGCGGAAGGAAACTCCGTCCAGCGATTCCCGTCCACTCAGCCACTTCCGCGTCACATATAAGAAAAATGATCTGGGTGAATTCACGCTGCACGTGCCGGGAGTGCACAATGTGCTGAACGCGACGGCAGCCATTGCCGTAGGCATCGGCCTCGATGTTAGCCCGGACGCAATCCGCACGGCGCTTGATCAGTTCCGCGGCGTCGACCGCCGCTTCCAGTTGCGCGGCCGCGCGGCGGGCGTGAGCGTCATCGACGACTACGGCCACCATCCCACGGAGATCAAGGCCACACTGGCTGCAGCGCGTCAGTGCGGATTCCGCAAGATTCACGTTATCTTCCAGCCTCACCGCTACACCCGCACCCGCGACCTCATCGAAGAATTCACCACCGCCTTTGACGACGCCGATTCGCTCTTCGTACTCGACATCTACGCTGCCAGCGAGAAGCCCATCGAAGGCATTACGGGCGAGATCCTGGCGCAACGCATCCGCGAGCGAAACGCGAAGAATGGCCGCTACGCAAGTTCGCCTGCCGAAGCCGTGGACGCCGCCACCGCAGTCGCGCAAGACGGCGACATGATCCTGACCCTGGGCGCAGGCAGTGTCTCACAATTCGGGCCGATGATCCTCGACAAGCTAAGAGAACGGGAAGGGCAATAAAACCGGCCGCCTCGCCCGTCACTCGAGCTCGCGCTGTTCTCATTCGCTCCCGCCGGCGCACAGCATTGAACTCCGGGCCTAGCTTTCGCGATCGGTGGCACAGGAGGAAAACGCTGGAAAGCATACTTTTTCCACCCGTGGAATGGAATTCTGCCCTCAGTTGGAACTTTTGCCGCGTCCCTCCGTATCTTCCCTTGCTAACGGATTTTGGGGCCCTTCGTCTATCAGCCAGAAGGGGTTATGGCGATGAAGAACATGACACAAGCGTGGGGATGGCTGGTGGCGGCAGTCCTGGCGGCAGGGTTGAACGCAAGCTATCACAATGGCGGCCTGCAGTGGGCACACGAGATCGCGGACCGCGTCGGGCAGGGCTCGACAGCCGTATTGGCGCAGGCTTCGGGAGACGCTGGCCAGTTTCTGACCGAGGCGCGGTTGCTGACGGCCCGGACCGAAACCTCGTCTTGCCCGCTCTCGACGACCTTGGCGCGAGTCCAGACCAGTATTCCGGGCTCGGAAACAGTCGTGGAACGTTTCGATGTTATGTCAGCTCGCGAAGAACGCCAATTGGCGAGGTTGGAAGCGAACCGGGCACGGATCGAGGGTCGGGTTGCTGCCCAAACGGCGCACATCAGGATTGCGGCCGCAGGCTTTGGCCCGATCGCTGTGACAGCGATGCCGTCCCCGGTGGTCTGCCCCCGGGTGCGAGTGAGCATTCCTCGCTTGCCGATGATGAAGATGCCGATAATTCCTCAGATTCACGTCGAGACAGCCTCGTCCGGTCCGGTTTAACGAGCGGGATTATTAGTTCCTACTGGAACTTTGCCTCCCCGGCAAACGGGCGCGGATAGCCATCCGCGCCCCTTTTTTTGATGTGGCGGCGGCCGCCTCGGCCGTCGGGGTCGCCCTCCGTACCCAATCCGGTTCCTGCCTGTGCAAATCCCTTAACTTTTTGTCTATCTCATTTCGAGAAATGAAGTTATATTGAAAAAGCTCAGCGATTCCTCACGACAACTGACCTGAACTGATGGCGCGGAAATCCAGCGGAACCATCTTGCAGGAAGAGTTGTACCCACCCAGCGCAGAGCCCGCGCGCGAGGAACTCGATGACGCGCGTCTGGTCGACCTGGATGTAGACGAGGAATCCCCCTTCTTGCGTGGGCAAAAGCGTGTCTCGGCCCGCCGCAGTTCGCTTCCCAAGAAAACTGCCAGCCGCCTGCTGTGGGCGTCGATTGCGGCTGCGGTGCTATGCGTTGCTGCTATCGCTGCCGCCGGTCTATACGAATACGGCGAGCACTCGTGGCGCTTCCGCGTCGACTCGAGCGACAACATCGATGTCACCGGCATGCAGAACGTGACCAAGGCGCAAATCATGGAAGTGATGGGCGCCGACATTGGCCGCAACATTTTCTTCATCCCGCTCGCGCAGCAGAAGGCTCAACTCGAGCAGATCCCATGGGTCGAGTCAGCCAGCGTGATGCGTTTTGTGCCCAACCGGCTGAAGGTCGAAATTCACGAGCGCACTCCGGTGGCGTTCGCGCGCGTCGGCCCGCGCATTTCGCTGATCGACGCTGGCGGCACACTGATGGAGTTGCCGCAGAAGCACAAATATTCCTTCCCCGTCATTCTTGGGATGAATCCCGGCGAGCCGCTCTCCACGCGGGCTCCGCGCATGAAGGCTTACAACGAACTGGTTCAGGAACTGGATGCCAGCGGCGCCCGTTACTCGCAGGACCTGAGCGAAGTGGATCTCTCCGATCTCGAAAATTTGAAGGTGCGGGTGAACGACCCGGCCGGCGATGTGCTGGTCGAACTGGGCTCGTCGGATTATTTGAAGCGCTACAAGACTTACGTGGGCCACGTGCGGGATTGGCGGCAGCAATTCCAGAAGCTGGAGTCGGTGAACCTGCGCTACGACAATCAAGTGATCGTCAACCCGGATATGGAAGGCCGCCCCAAGCAGCCGGCGCTGGCCGCTTCGGCAGCGAGAGCGGCTGCTGCTGCGGGTGTGAAGCCGGCGGCGCTGATCACGCGCCTGAATCCCCATGACAAGTCTCTGCCCAAGCCGGCGTTTGAGCTGACTGAGAAGAAGCTGGAGCCGAAGTCGTCGGCTGCTAAAAAGCCAGTGGCCAAGCCGAAGGCGAAGAAGATGGCTGCAAAAGCCAAAACACCTGCTTCGAAGAAGGTCGCAGCGAAGGCTCCCGCATCGAGTTCGAGAACCGTAGCCGCCGCCACTCACAGGGCGCCGCAGAAGGCGGAAGCGAAAAAGTCTGCGCCGTCTGCGCCGGTGCATTCTGCGATTCCGAAACCAAGTGCAGCGATTGCTAAACAGCAAGCCAACACGAGTTCAGACTAACGATTGATGAACTATTAACGACGTCGAGGAATTCATAAGCAATGGGGAACCAGCAGGGAAGTTTTCTTACCGCGATCGATGTGGGCAGCGCCAAGACCTGCGCGCTAATGGCGGAGGTGACCGACACCGGCCTGCGCTATCGCGGGCACGGCGAGGCCGAATCGCGCGGCTCGCGCAAAGGTGTGATCGTGGAACTCGATAAAGCGGTGGCCGCGATTCAGAAGGCGGTCGAAGCCGCGGAAGACATCGCCGGTGCGGCGGTCGAGCACGCCATCGTCGGCATCGGCGGAGCGCACGTGCGCGGCATCAACAGCCATGGCGGCATCAGCCTGGGCACGCGTCCGCGTGAAATTGGACGCGACGAAATCAAGCAGGCCGTCGATCGCGCCCGCGCCATCCCGCTGCCTGCCGATCGCGAGATTCTCCACCTGCTGCCACAGGAATTCATTCTCGACGATCAGGCGGGAGTGCACGATCCGCTCGGCATGATGGCCGCGCGCCTGGAAGTCCGCGTCCACATGGTGACCGCCGCCACCAGCGCTACGCAAAACGTAATCACGGCGGTAAACCGTGCTGGCGTGCACGTCGACGACACAGTGTTCGAGCCTCTCGCCGCCGCCGATTCTGTGCTCCGCAACGACGAGCGCGAACTCGGAGTATGCCTCGCCGACATCGGCGCCGGCTCGACTGAGCTGATCGTTTTCCAGCAGGGTGCCGTAGCTTTCACCGGAGTGATCCCGGTGGGCGGTGACCACTTCACCAGTGATCTCTCGGTCGGTCTGTGCACTCCGCTCGCCGAGGCGGAAAAGATCAAGAAGATTTATGGCAACGCCATCGTCACGCTGATTCCCGAAGGCAACGAAGTCGAGGTCCCGTCCGTGGGAGACCGCGCTTCGCGGCTCATGCCGCAGCGCCTGGTCGCCGAAATTCTGGAGCCCCGCGCGCGCGAACTGTTCGAGATGATGCGCGAGAGCCTGCGCCAGAGCGGCATGTTCGACGTCTGCATCGCCGGCATCGTGCTCACCGGCGGCGCGTCGCGCCTGCCCGGAATCTTCGACGTGGCGGAATCAGTCCTGCGCCGCTCGGTGCGCCTGTCATGGCCCGCCCCGCTGGCCAAGATGCCGTCGACGTTATCCGAACCAGAGTTCGCGACAGTCCTGGGCATGGTGAACTACGGCCAGCGCGCCCGCATCGCGCGCGGCCTGCAGGAGGACCGCTGGGGATCGAGATTGAAAGCGCTGTTGGTCGGCAAGGGAGCGTAATGGAACCACAAAGGAAACGAAGTTACACGAAGGTATTCGTCTTGCTTTCCTTCGTGTACCTTCGTGCCCTTCGTGGTTAAGGCTTTGCATTTCAGAACAGGATGGACACAATGAAAAACGATTCCGGCATTCGCATCAGCTTCAACGAAGAGGCCCGCAACGACGCCAAGATTAAAGTCATCGGCGTAGGTGGCGGCGGCGGCAACGCGGTCAACCGCATGATCGATGCCGGCGTCGAGGGTATTGAATTCATTGTCGCCAACACCGACCTGCAGGCGCTGCGCATGTCGCACGCCCCGGTGAAGCTACAGCTTGGCGTGAAGCTGACGAATGGCCTGGGCGCCGGAGCGAATCCGGAAGTCGGCCGCAAAGCTGCGCTCGAAGATTCCGACAAGATCATCGAGGCCCTCGAAGGCGCCGACATGGTCTTCGTCACCACCGGACTCGGCGGCGGTACCGGCACTGGAGCCGCTCCCATCATCGCGTCACTGGCCTGCGAAATGGGCGCACTCACGGTCGCCGTCGTCACCAAGCCGTTCTCGTTCGAAGGCAAACGCCGCATGCAGCAGGCCGAGCGCGGCATTTCCGAACTGATGGAGTCGGTCGACACCACCATCGTCATCCCCAACGAAAAACTACTCGCCGTTGCCGAAGACGCCGGCTTCTTCGAATCGTTCCGCATCGCCGACGACATTCTTCGTCAGGGCGTGCAGGGAATCTCCGACATCATCACCATCCCCGGCATCATCAACCGCGACTTCGCCGATGTGAAGACCATCATGGCCCGCATGGGATATGCCGTCATGGGCACGGCCTCGGCCAGCGGCGCCAAGCGCACCATTGAAGCCGCACAGAAAGCCATTGCATCTCCGCTGCTCGAAGCCGGAGCCATCGACGGCGCTCGCGGCATTCTCATCAACATTACCGGCTCAACCTCGCTCAAACTCGCCGAAGTGCAGCAGGCCTGCACCATCATCCAGAGCGCCGCCCACGAAGATGCCAACATCATTTTCGGCGCCGTCATGGACGAGAAGATGAAGGACTCAGTCAAGATCACCGTCATCGCCACCGGCTTCCGCGAGGCCCCCACATCTCGCCACCGCGTGCCAGGAAGTACGTACATCCTTCGCTGCCGCGCATGAGGACGCCATGGAATTTCCCGAAGACCATGGGTCGACAGGGCATGGCTCGCGCGACTTCATCCCCGAACCACCCAGGCACATCATGGAGTCGACCGTCCCCGAAGACAGCATGACGGACGATCGCGCCTACGTCGATGACATGCCCCCGGCGCCGGTGTCGCACGCTTCCGACCACGTAGCCGCCGACGTGATTTCGCTCGACAGCATGCGCAGCGCCGTCGTGACGAATTTCCAGCAGGACGATCTCGACGTTCCCGCATTCCTGCGCAAGCGCAACGAAGTGATGTAGTGTCGAAAAATCTTGCACGCGACTTCGTCCAGTCAGAGCTCAGATGGGTGCTTCGAAGCGCTGAAATGTAGGAAAAGCTTTTCACATGGGGGAAGTACCTTTCCAGTAACTAGTAACGCGTTACTGAAGGGGTCTGACCAGAGGTAATCCCAGCGCATGTGCTTGTTTCAAAATGGGTTAAATCGAAATTAATGTTTCTAACGATCTAAACTTTTCCGTTGCCAGGATTACGGTAAGTCCCGTACTATCAGCGCAGGTGAGTGATCTGGCCGGGTTACCACCCGCTGGCACCCTGCGTGCATCCAACAGTAGGTATTACCGTCCGGGGAGTGAAATCAACAAGATGTCGAATCGAACGAGCCTCTTTCGTCTGATCATGGCCCTGCTGACCTGTCTTCCTCTGGTCGGCGTGAGCTTCGCGGCGCACATCAACACCAGCACGCACTCCACGGCCAAATCGAAATCGCAACGCATCAGCGAAAGCCAGCGCACCCGGCGCCGCATGCATCATCTGGCGCGCAGCCGCAGCGCGAACGTCACTCGGGTTTCCGTTAGCACGCGCCGGCATCGCTGGCACGAGCGCTTCAGCATGAGTTCGTTCGCCGAAGACATTACTGCCGGCGACATTACGACCGGCGAAGATCCAGTCGTCCGCCAGGCCGCGGTTGACGCGCTTGGCAACATGAACGGCACCGTCGTCGCCATCGAGCCCACCAGCGGACGTGTGCTAGCCATGGTCAACCAGAAACTGGCCCTTTCCAGCGGTGCGCAGCCCTGTTCCACCATCAAACTTTCTGTCGCACTCGCGGCCCTGAGCGAAGGCCTGGTCTCCAAAGAAACCGAAGTTGCTCTCGGCGGCCGCAGCCGCATGAATCTCACCACCGCTATCGCACACTCGAACAACGCGTACTTCGAGGCACTCGGACGCAAGCTCGGTTTTGAGAAAGTCGCCTACTACGCCCACGAATACGGACTCGGCGAACTTGCCGGATACGACATTGCGGGCGAACAGCTCGGTACGTATCCCGATGAGGCGATTCCCACCAAGCTTGGCGGCGTAGGCAAAATGTGCTCGTTCGGAGAAGGCGTCTCGATGACCCCGCTGCAACTCGGTGCGATGGTCTCGGCAATCGCCAACGGCGGAACGCTTTACTATCTGCAGCACCCGACATCTCCGGAAGAGGTTGCGGGCTTTCAACCGCGCGTGAAGCGCCAACTCGACATCGCTCCGGTGATTCCTGAGCTGTCCGACGGCATGGCTGGCGCGGTGCAATACGGTACCGCCCGCAGCCTGCGCCTCAACTTCAACGAGGAAGAAATTCTGGGCAAGACGGGAACCTGCTCCCATGCCGGAACCCGCTTCGGCTGGTTTGCTTCATACGCGAACACGAGCGTCGGGCGCGTAGTACTCGTTGTCTTCCTGCAGGGCGGACGTCCCACCTTCGGCCCCAAGGCCGCCGAAATTGCCGGACGCATCTACCGCAACATGTACGACCACAATTTCTTCGTGGCGGGCCCGGCAGCGCCGGCCGATGAAGCAACAGTGAAGCCGGTCAGCACCACACCGTAAGAGGATTCACACGTTTTTCGTAGAGACGTAGCTCCGCTACGTCTCTTTTATTTTCTGCGTGCCCCTTGCCGCCTGAAATTCTTGCTGATTTCTAATCCAGATGTATTCCAGCGCTGCCGATGTGTACTCCAGCAGGTCCGAATACCGGGGAAGAATCTTGCACCAAGTGTGTGCGGGGCCCATGCGTTTGTTCGGGAGGGAGATACGCCAGGATCGATCATGCTTTACGCAAGTTCCATCGATGGGGCCGTGCCCGCGATAGTGGCGATCGCGGCCTCCGCGGTCGCGCTGATCACCATCCGGCACGCCCGCAAGACTCATAGTTCGCTGCCCGCGTCACCTCTGAATTGCATGCGGGCGATACGGAGCGTTTTCCGCGACGACGGGGAGCTTCGCTTCCGCACGCTGGCCGAGGCTCTCCCGCAAATCGTGTGGACGGCCATTCCCGGCAAAGGTGTCGACTATTGCAATCGCCGCTGGCGCGAACTGACCGGATTCACCGAATCTCAAACCTTGGGATGGGGCTGGCACAACGCCCTCCACCCCGACGACCGGCCTGTGGCACTCGAGAATTGGGAGAAATGCCGCCTTACCGGCGAGCCGTTCGAGATGGAATATCGCCTGCTCAACGCTGCGGGAGGTTTTCGCTGGCACCTGGTGTGCGCCACTCCCATGCGGGATTCGTCAGGTGCCATCGTGAAGTGGTTCGGGGCTTGCACCGACATTGATGACCAGATTCGCAACCAGCAGTTGTTGGAAGAGCAAGTCCGTCAACACACCGCAGCCCTGATGGAAGCCAATAGCCTCCTGCAATCGGAAATGTGCGAGCGCGCCCTGGCGCAGCAGGAACTGAATCAGCAAAACGAGCGCATGGTGCGCGAACTGACCAAGCGCTCGAACCGGGCCACCAACCTGGCCAAGATGGCGGAACTGCTGCAGAGTTGCACCGAAGTGAAAGACGCGTTCTCGGTGGTTGCCGGCATGGCGGCGAAGGTATTTCCTGAACTGCGTGGCGCCGTACATCTGTTCAATGCCTCCCGGGAAAGGCTCGAGGTGGCAGCCATCTGGGAAGATTGCCCTTTGCCGGACAATACTTTTGGCGCGCAAGACTGCTGGGCACTGCGCACCGGGCACATGCACGTCGTCCTCGTCGGCGACCACTCCGCCGAGTGTGCGCATGTGGCGTCTCCCTCGCATTCCTACATTTGCCTGCCGCTGCTGGCGCACGGCGAAGCGATCGGCGTCCTGCATTTCCAGATGATCGAAAGCGGCGAAGTGCCCCAGCCCGTGCTGTTCACGGTCAACATGTTCGCCGAGCAGGTCGGCCTCTCCGTAGCCAACATCCGCCTGCGCGAGGCCTTGCGCAACCAGTCCATCCGCGATCCCTTGACCGGCCTGTACAACCGCCGCTATCTGGAAGAGATGCTGGAGCGCGAAACCCGGCGCGCCGTCCGCTCCGAGCAGGGTCTGGGCGTCCTCATGCTCGATCTGGATCACTTCAAGAGATTCAATGACACCTACGGCCACGATGCCGGCGACACCGTTTTGCGCGAGACGGCTGCGTTCCTGCTAAAGAGCGTTCGCGCCGAGGACATCGTTTGCCGCTTCGGCGGCGAGGAATTTCTCGTCATCCTCCCGCAGGCGAATGTTGAAGTGAGTCAAGCCCGCGCCGAGCGCATCCTCTCCAAATTGCGGGAGTTGACAGTTCTGCACCAGGGCCAACCTCTCGGCATGGTCACGGCGTCCGTTAGGCGTGGCAGAGCTTCCCCGGCACGGCACGAGTCCCAAAGAATTGATCGAAGCCGCGGACGCCGCGCTCTATCGCGCCAAGAAGGAAGGCAGAGACCGCGTGGTGGTAGCAGACCCCGCGCCGCAAGCCGCCCCGGCCCAACCGCAAATCATCGGGATGGGTCAGCCTTAAGCGCACCGGACAATCATTTCCGACGTCAGGCAAACGCCCATAGCCCGCAAGTTGTTTCCTTCGATGGCTGTTTTGTGTGACACTTGGACCCCAAGCAATCGAATCGACCACGAGGGAAAATGATCCGATCCAAACTGGGATTACTCGCCGTCTCGTCCATCTTGTTCTTCGCCAGTGAGCCTCTGCTCTCCCAGCAACTGAACTCAAACTTTTCTCGCGACCTCCGGCAGCCTATCGATCAGCACTATACCGATCAGATTCACAAATACACCACCGATCCCTCTTTCATCTCTCCCTTGGTGGACTACCTTCCGGCCTCAAAGACCGTTCCCACACCCGCCAAGATCCTCGGCGACGTCTCCGGCGCGCCCGACATGCTTCCCTATGCGGAAGATGTGTACAAATACTTTCGTCTTCTCGAGGCCAGCAGTCCGCGCGTGAAGGTCTTCACCATCGGCCATTCAGAGGAAGGCCGCGAGATGATCGCTGCCGCCATCGCCGATCCCAAGCTTCTCGCTGGCGCGAAAGAAAATGACGCGCGTCTTGCCCAACTCGCCGATCCGCGCACCATCAACCTCGACGATGCCAAAGCCCGCCAGCTTGTCGACCAATCCTGGCCCGTCTACTACATCACCGGCACCATTCACTCTCCCGAAACCGGCGCCCCCACGGCCTTGATGGAACTCGCCTATCGACTTGCGGTCGATGATGCGCCCTATATCAAGTACATCCGGTCTCACATGATCGTGCTCATCACTCCGGTGGTTGAAGTCGACGGCCGCGACCGCATGGTCGATATCTACAGGTGGCACAAAGCTCATCCCGGCCAGGATTGGCCGCGCCTTCTTTACTGGGGCCACTACGTCGCGCACGACAACAATCGCGATGCCATGGCCATGACTCTCGATCTCACCCGGAACATTCTCGACACCTATCTCGCCTGGCATGCGCAGGTGCTGCACGACCTGCACGAGTCGGTTCCGTTTCTCTACGACAACACGGTGGGAGACGGACCGTACAATGCATGGGCGGACCCTGTCCTCGCCGACGAGTGGGCGGAACTGGGCTGGAACAACGTTGCCCAGATGAAGAGTTTGGGCATGCCGGGAGTCTTTACCCACGGCGACTTCGACACCTGGAGTCCCGGATACCTGATGTTCCTGGCGGGTATGCACAATGGCATCAGCCGCCTCTATGAGACCTTCGGCAATGGAGGCGCCGACACCGAGAAGCGCATCCTCCGCCCGGAAGATTACTCGCGCACCTGGTACCGTCAGAATCCGCCGCTTCCTGTAGTGAACTGGTCGCAGCGTGACAACAACAACTACGAAGAAAGCGCCCTGCTGTCGACCCTTTCGTATTTCTCGCAGAACACCCATCATTTCCTCGAAAACTACTACATCAAGAGCAAGCGCGCCGTCGAGAAGCCATCGCTGGAAGGCCCCGCCGCCTATGTGATTCCTGCCGATCCAGCCGATACGAATCGCCAGATTGAGTTGCTCAAGGTATTGAAGCGCCAGCATGTCGAAGTGGAACAACTGTCGGATGCGGTCACGTCCGACCATCCCAGGCGAAAAGCGCGCAGACAAGCCGAGGGAGCAGACCTTCCCAGCCGGCAGCATCATCATTCGCATGGATCAGCCCTACTCCCGCGTCGCCGATGCGTTGCTCGATCGTCAGTTCTGGGCCGCTGCCGATCCACAGAAGCATCCTTACGACGACACTGGATGGTCGTTCACTCACCTCTTCAACCTGAAAGTTGCGCGGGTGCTGGATGCTTCGATCCTGAAATCCAAGATGACGCGCCTTGACGATCCGGCGAGCCTTGCCGGCAAGGTTTCCGGCGCGGGCACTGTGCTTGCCGTCGACAACACCGGGCAGGTTTCGCTGCTCCCACTGGTCTACAAACTCAAAGGAGCAACCATCCAGGTTGCGGAAAAGTCCTTCGATGCCGAGGGCAAAAACTTCGCTGCCGGCTCATTGCTGATCACCAATGCTCCCGAAGAGCGAGTCGGCGGCATCCTGCAAGATCTAGCGCTCGACGCAACCCGACTCGCTGCAGAGCCTTCTGTCCCGGCCCACACAGTCACCGCTCCCCGCGTCGCCATCATGCACACCTGGCTCGGCACCCAGACCGAAGGTTGGTGGCGCTATGCCTTCGATACCTTGGGCGTGCCCTTCGATTACATCAGCACGCAGACGGTTGCGAACCAACCGGACCTCCGGCAAAAGTACGACGTTGTCGTCTTCGCGCCCGTGGGCCGTTCTTCCTCGCTCGAGATCCTCAACGGCATTCCCATGTGGAACAATCCGATGCCCTGGCAGAAATCCGAACTGACTCCCAACCTCGGCGTCCTCGACAGCACGCCCGACATTCGCCCCGGCTTGGGGTACGAAGGCCTTGCACATCTGAAGCAGTTCGTCGAGCAAGGCGGGCTTCTCATCACCTCCGAAGACACCGCGCAGTTCGCCATCGAGACTGGCCTTGCTCCGGGCGTCAGCGTTGCTCCCAAGGGCGACGCCCGCGTCGTAGGCACTGTGCTCAACACCGTCTTCGTCGCCAGCGAACATCCGGTCGCCTTTGGCTACGGATCCGGAGTTCCCGTCATCAGTGCCAACGGAATGGCCTTTAACGTGAGCAACATCCTCGGCCGCGCCCCAGGTCGGGTTTTGATGGATCCCTTGACGGACCCCTTGGACCCCTACGCGAAACGCGAAACCGGTCGCGGCACCATTGAAGACAGCGACGTGCCCCTGGGCAGAACGATCGTCAAGCCCGAACCGCTCGTCAAGCAGCAGCCCTGGGAAGCGGCGCACTTAGATGAGGAACAGACGCGCAACAACCCGCTCGTGATTCCGGTTCAGAGCCGCCCCGAGGTCATCCTGCGTTTCTCCGAGGGAAAGAGCCTCTTGCTTGACGGCCTTCTCGACAAGGGGTCGTCGATTGCCGAGCATGCCGTCGTGGTGGACGCGCATCTGGGCCAGGGAAACGTGCTGCTGTTTGGGAACAACCCGATCTATCGCGGCGAGACCCTTGGTACCTACGCCTTGGTATTCAACGCCATTCTCAACTATCAGCACCTCGCGCACGAATCTGCACCTGCACCTGCAGAGAAGAAGCCATAGTCTGGATCGAGGGTTGTCTGACGAAGTAGCGCTGCTGAACAAAGAAAACGCCCAGCGGAAAGGCTGGGCGTAATCGCTTCGAAAATGAAAAGCGGTCCGTTTAGCTGCGCTGCCCCGGTCCCTTGCTTAAATCACTGGCGATGACGCCATCCTTAATGTGGATGACCCGGTGCGCGTACTCCGCGATGTCGCCTTCGTGCGTGACCAGAATGATCGTATTTCCTTCCGCGTGCAGGCGATCGAACAAGGCCATGATTTCCACGCCGGTTTGCGAATCCAGGTTGCCCGTTGGTTCGTCCGCCAGAATGATCGAGGGCTTGTTCACCAGAGCGCGCGCAATGGCTACCCGCTGCCTCTGCCCGCCGGAAAGTTCATTGGGCTTATGGCTCATGCGCGACTCCATGCCCACGGCCGCCAGCGCGCCCTTGGCACGCTCCATTCGTTCTTCCGTCGGAATGCCGGCATAGATCAACGGCAGTTCCACGTTGTGCAGGGCCGTTGCCCGGGCCAGCAGGTTGAAGGTCTGAAACACGAATCCAATTTCCTTGTTGCGAATGCGCGCCAGTTCGTCGTCGTCCAGCTCGCTAACCAGCTGGCCGTTCAGCCAGTACTTGCCTTGAGAAGGCGTATCGAGGCACCCGATCAGATTCATCAGCGTCGATTTGCCCGAACCCGAGGGTCCCATGATGGCCACGTATTCGTTGCGCTGGATGCGCAGATTGACCCCGCGCAACGCATGCACCTGCTGCTCCGATCCCATGTCATAGGTCTTCCAGAGGTCTTCGGCCGCGATCATGCAGGATTCGGGCGGAGCTAGGTTCGTAGTGGTGGGCATGTTGAGGACTTCTGCGGTTGCCATTTTTTTCTCCTGGTCCGGTGCCACTGACCTCTCCGATCGTATTAAGGTTCAGTACGTTACTGGTGCAGGCTCCGTTTTCTGAGACGCCGTGTTTCGAGACCTCGCCGGCTTGCCCTTTGGACGTACCAACCCGGCTAAGGTTATGACTCTTCTTCTTTTTTCGGGACCGTATTATCGATCTTCACGCTGCTTCCCGGCTTTAGGGTGCGCAAGACCTTGTAACTCCCCGTGATGACCTCGTCCCCTTCTTTGACACCGTCGAGCACTTCCATCTCGGTGGTGCCCGTGATTCCCGTGTTCACCGGAACGAATACAGCCTTCTTGCTGCGGATGACGAATACCCCCTGCACGTCATCCCCCTTTTTTGTCTTCGATGCAGATTCCGTCGCCGCAGGTGCCGCGGCGTGTACCGATCCCGGCGGATTATTCTGTTGCTCGATCTGTTCCTTGCTACGCAGGGTCAACGCCTGGATCGGAATCGCCAGCGCATTGCTCCGGCTGGCCGTCGTTATCTTGGCCGTAGTCGAGAGCCCCGGACGCAGGTCTTTCGGAGGATCTGCCAGCGTTACCACGACCTTGAAATCCTTAGCCTCTTCGCTCGCCGTCGTCGATTGCGAGGTCGATACACCGCTGGAGCGCACGATCGCGTTGTCCCCAATTTCTGAAACCTTCCCGTGGAAGATCTTCTTGGGAATCGCGTCAATCGTGACTTCCGCGGGCTGTCCCAGATGCACATTTACAATGTCGGTCTCGTCCACCTTCACCTCAGCGGTAATCACCGCCATGTCGGCAATCGTCATCAAGGTGCTACCGAGTGCGTTCTGGATTCCAATGACCACCGACTCGCCCTCCCGCACCGGCAGGTTCGTGACCACGCCGTCATAAGGCGCGCTGTAGGTCGTCTTCTGCAATACGTCGTTCACGCGCGTTAAGTTCGCTCGCGCTTGCGCCACGTGCTTGTTGGCGGAATCCTGCTGCGCCTTGGCCTGCGCTACCCGCGCTTGCGCCTGCACCAGTCCAGCGTCCGCGGTGGCCCACGCGTTCTTGCGGCTGTCGAAATCTGACTTCGCGATTAGCCCGTCTTTGAACAGATTCTGCGCGCGGTCCCAGTCCTGCTTGTTGCGGTCGTAGTCCGCTTGCGCTCGAACCATGTCCGCTTGTGACGTCCGGAGCGCGGCATCGGCCGCAATAGCATCAGTCTCGGCCGCCTGCACCGACGCCTGATTCGCCGTGACGTCTGCGGCAGATTGCACGTTCTCCAGTTGCGCCAGCAATTGACCTTTCTTGACCTGATCCCCCTCCTTCACATACAGGTGGGTGATCTTTCCGTAGGCATTGGCACCGATGTTGACGTAGGTCTTCGGCTTGATCTCACCCGAAGCGCTTACCACCGTGGCCAGATCTTGCCGCTGTACTTTCCCGGTCTGCACCGTCACTACGTTCTTGCTGCTCTGACGAACGGTAAAACCGACAATGATTGCGAGCAAAACCGCAATACCAACGCCAATCGCTATTTTCTTCCAAGCTTTCATAATTCCCGTCACTGTCCGGGTAATTTATCTCCCACAGAAGGCCAAGTCCTGCGCCAGCCCGCAGTTACGCAAAACGAGCCCGCTTGCACGGTTGGGGTGACGGACACACACTCTCTGGTACGATCCTGCCGCGAAGAAAGTTCCCGATCAGGAATTAGGAGAAATGGCCGAGACCCGTTACGAGAGGGAAGTGATAGCTACCGCCCCGGAACCACCCATTATAGCCCTGCCATACCGTTCTTGCAGTATGGATTTGGGAGTGTGGATTTGGTACGGGGGCAGGCAACTCCAGGCAACCTCCCGCGCTTCTAAAGGCACGGTTAGCGTACGTTTTTTGTTGTTCTCGGGGCACGACTTAACCTTGCTTTCGCATGGCGAACAAGCCTAAAATAGGCAGACGGTAGTCTGGCAGGAGTCCCTCTCATGTTCCGGGTTTCGTATCAAGCAGTTCTCCGAGTGTTACTCGTTTCTTTCGGCCTACTGGTCTGTGGGGCCGTAGCCCAGGACCAGCCGGACGCGAAGTCCACCGACAAGGCCGCCACAGATAAGCCCGCGGCTGACAAGCCTGCCCAGGACACCGCGGCCCCGCAAGCCAAGCCGGCTCCCGATGCCGTCGATCCCCTCACCCGCCCCATCAATGAAAAGCAGCGCAAGAAGAACGAGCGCGCGTTCAAGGCAGAAGTGAGCAAGGTCTACAAAAAGTGGCTCGACGAAGACGTCATCTACATCATTACCGATGAAGAGCGCGCCGCCTTTAAACAGCTGTCGAACGACGAAGAACGCGACAACTTCATTGAAGCCTTCTGGCAGCGCCGCGATCCTACCCCGGACACGGAAGAGAACGAATATAAGGAAGAGCATTACCAGCGCATTGCCTATGCCAACGAGCATTTCGCCGCTGGCGTGCCCGGCTGGAAGACCGATCGGGGCCGCATCTACATCGTTTTCGGCAAGCCCGATGAAATCGATGATCATCCCTCGGGCGGAACTTACGAGCGCCCGATGGAGGAAGGCGGCGGCGAGACCTCGACCTTCCCCTTTGCGGACTGGCGCTATCGCTACATCGAGGGTATCGGCCAGGAAGTCATCATCGAATTCGTCGACACCTGCATGTGCGGCGAGTTCCACATGACGCTCGACCGCTCCGAAAAAGACGCTCTGCTCATGACCCCTAACGCAGGCCTCACGCTCTATGAGCAGATGGGCATGTCGAACAAGGCGGCGCGCTTCTCAGGCAACGGCTTGGAGCGTCTCGGCGCAGGCCCTGATAGCGCGATGCTTCAGACCAAGGAGTTTGATCGCCTCGAGCAGTTCGCCAAGTTGCAGGCCGCGCCCAAGGTCAAGTTCACCGACCTGGAAGAAGCCGTCAATTCGAAGGTCATCCTGAACCCGATGCCCTTCGACGTGCGCACCGACTTCGTGAAGGTCACCAGCGACACCGTCCTGGTCCCGGTCACGATTCAGTTGCGTAATCGCGACATTACTTTCGTCAATAAAGACGGCATTCAGCGCGGCACCGTCAACATCTTCGCCCGCCTCACCACGTTGACGGGCAAGATCGTGCAGACGTTTGAAGACACGGTGCAGGTCGACGTACCCGCTGAACTGCTGCCCCGCACCGCAGAGAACGCCTCCGTCTACTGGAAGGCTCTTCCGCTGCGTGCCGGCCGCTACAAGCTGAACATCGCCATCAAAGACGTCAACGGCGACCGCAAAGGGGTATGGAGCCGCAGCGTTGTCGTCCCCGAATTCTCCGACGACAAACTCGCGACCTCCACTCTCATCGTCGCCGACGACATGGAACCGGTTCCTACCAAAGCCATCGGCACAGGTATGTTCGTTATCGGCACCATGAAGATCCGTCCCCGAGTTGCTCCCGCCGACGGCAAGCCCGCTCTGTTCAAGAAGGACAAAGACCAGAAGCTCAATTTCTGGATGCAGGTCTATAATCTTGGCGTGGACGAGAAGACTCACAAGCCTTCCGCCACTTTTGAATACAACATCACCAATCTCGCAACCAATAAGCAGGTGGTCCAGAAGACCGAAACCACCGACAGCATGGGCAACATTGGCGACCAGGTGACCCTGCAGAAATCGATCGTAGCGGCCAACCTGCAGCCCGGCACGTACAAGATCGAGATCAAGGTGAACGACAACATCTCAAAACAGACCATTGATCCGTCAGCTGTATTTGCCGTAGAGTAACTCCCTGCAATTTTCTCCCCAGGGGGTGGGGGTGGAGTGAGACTGCGTAAGCTCGGAACTTGGGCATTAGTATTCGGGTTGTCGTTTCCCGTCTGGGCTGTGGACCGCCCGGGAGCGATCTCGGGATACGTTCGCAACGTATCCGGCGCTCCCCAGATGGGTGCCGTCGTGCAGATTCTCGGCTCCGCCAATCGCACCTTGACGGTATTTACCGACGGTGCCGGATACTACGCCGCCGCCGGCCTGTTACCTGGTTTCTACACTCTCAAAGTCACCGCTCCGTCGTTCCTCCCGGCTCTGCGTGAGAAGGTCGGTCTTCGTGCCGGCGCTAATGTGAACGTCAACGTCACCCTGAGCACGTTGCTGGGGGTTATGCAACTGGGCCCCATCCGCAACCTGCCGGATGACGACGACTGGAAGTGGACGCTTCGTTCCGTCGCTAATCGCCCCATTCTCCGCGTCTTTGACGATCCCGCTCTACCCGCAGAAAAGCAGAGCCATGATCTGACCGGGAGTCTTTCCTTCCTCGCAGGCTCCGCTGCCGGCGGTTACGGCACCGGATCTGACATGAGCACCGCCTTCACGCTCGAGCGTTCCGTCTTTTCCGACGGACATCTCGCCTTCAGCGGTAACGTCGGATATGGCGACGGTCTGCCCGCTGCTGTGCTGCGCTCGAGTTACTCGCGCCGGCTGATGAACGGCTCTACGCCCACGGTGGGCCTCACGGTTCGCCGTTTCGCCGCATCCGATCCCAGCCTGCACAACGCAGCTTTGCAGGCGCTCGCACTCTCCGCCTCTGATGATTTCTCGGTCGGCGATATTCTCGAATTCAAGTTCGGCAGCGAACTCCAGACCATCCAGTTCCTCGGACATGTGTCCGCCTTCCGCCCCTACGGTTCCGCCGATCTCCATCTTTCACCCGACACTGTTCTGGAATACGAGTACACGACTTCGCGCCCGGACCCGCGCGCCGAGAAGGGATTCGACTCCGCTCCGGCCGACTTGAGCGAATCCAATCCGCGAGTCAGCCTGCTCAACTTCGCTCCCAAGATGGAGAGCGCTCATCACCACGAAGTCAGCGTCTCCCGCCGTGCGGGCAAGACCAACGTTCAGGTCGCACTGTTCTCTGACCGTGTCGGCGACCCGGCTCTTACCGGCACCGGTTTCACCACTGCCACGGGTGGATTCCTCTTGCCCGACGTCAATTCCGGCACCTTCAGCTATACCGGCAAGACCCTCGATACCGACGGCCTCCGTGTCGTTCTCCAGCGCAAAGTCTCGGCCGATCTAACCGCGACTCTTGACTACGCGTACGGCGGCGTTCTGGATCTATCCCGCTCCGACGTAACGTTGGAGAACGCCCAGCCTTGGATCACGACCCAGCGCCGCCACGCTCTCGCCGTCAAAATGAGCGGAACCGCACCGCGTACCCACACGAGTTGGATCGCCTCCTACCGCTGGGTCAATGGTTCTGCCCTGACGCCGGTCGACATGTTCGACGCGTCGCCCGGTCAAAGCGATCCCTTCCTGAACATCTTCGTTCGCCAGCCGATTCCCGCCATGGGCGGCCACGTGGAAGCCATCATCGACCTGCGCAACCTCCTGGCGCAGGGATATGTTCCGGTCCTCGGCCAGGACGGTCAGACTGTCTATCTGGTCCAATCCGCCCGCTCCGTCCGCGGCGGCGTCTCGTTCACGTTCTAACCCCAGCTGTCAGCCATCAACGTAAGCTCTCGAGGGCGTCATCCTGGGCGAAGCCGTACTTCAGGCGAAGAGAAGATCCTGCCCTGAAGCGCAGCCGAAGGGATTTCGCGCCGGACGAGCATGCCTCCCCGGATAGCTGACAGCTGCCTCCCCGTACCCTATTCGTAAAATCTATCGCTCCCATTCATAACTACATGGTTGACTCTAGGGATCAGCTTTCGGTAATGTTTCTCAGCGGACTTTGCGGGCTGGGGGCGGCGCAACTTCTTAGTATGCAAGGAATTGCAAGCTTTCCCAGATGTGACCGAAGTAATCGGCTCCCCCCTGCAAGCCACCAAACACTCCCTCAAAACTGAACCGTTTCAAGGAGACCCTATGAGAGCGCGCATCTTCCTGGTGTCGACAAGTCTGGTGTTTGTTCTTCTGGCCGTTGTGAGCCTGTCGGCACAAACCTTCCGCGGAACCATCCTCGGCACCGTGACCGATCCTTCCGGCGCCGTAGTTCCCGGCGCGAAGGTGACAGTGAAAAACACCGGCACCGGACTCGAGCGCACCTCCGAAACCAGCGCCGACGGCAGCTACTCCCTGCCTGAACTCCCCATCGGCACCTACACCGTGACCGTAGTTCAGCAAGGCTTCCAGACCTTTGTCGCCACCGGCGTGACGGTCGACGTCGCCACCGAGCGCCGCGTCGACGCCGCTCTCAAGACGGGTCAAATCTCAACCAAGGTTGAGGTCGCGGGTGATCTACTGCCTCAGGTGGAGACGACCTCGTCTGAACTAGGCGGGACCTTGACCGCCGACACGATTGAGAGCCTGCCGGTGAACGGGCGTGATTATCAGAAACTGATCTATCTGAATCCCGGCGTCGCCGGCTCTCCCGACCAGATTTCGGATTCACCCGGCTCTTACGGAACCTTCTCCATGAATGGTTCTCGCGGTCGATCGAACAACTTCCTGCTCGACGGTACCGATATGAACGACGGATACCGCAACGATCCCGCCATCAACGAAGCTGGCGTGTTCGGCGATCCCGCGACGATTCTCCCACTCGACGCCGTAGCTGAGTTGCGCGTTCTTTCCAACTACGAAGCGGAGTACGGACGCAATAGCGGCGCCGTGATCAACATCGTGACCAAGAGCGGAACGAACGCTCTGCACGGTTCTTTGCTGGAGTATTTCCGCAGCGGAAAAATGGGAGCGCGCAACTATTTCAATCCGGCCACGGATCCCAAAAGTCCATTCAACAACAACCAGTTCGGTGGTGCTTTGGGCGGCGCGATCGTAAAAGACAAGACGTTCTTCTATGCAGATTATGAAGGCCAGCGCGAAAACGGATCTCAGGCGGGAATCACTTGCGTGCCGGACCCGGCCCAGATTGCAGCCGATATCGCGGTCAACGGCCCGGCCAACGCGGTTACGGGCGCCTTGCTCGCCCGCAACCCTTGGCCTACTCCGAACATTGCGAGTGCCGCTCCACTCCCAACCGATATTCTGGGTCCCGCGAATACAGCGTGGGACACCGGTTGCCCGAACGGCAACAACCTCTCCACCTCGACTTCGTTCTTCAATCGCGTGGACAGCTTCATCGGCAAGATCGACCAGAATTTCAACACGAACAACATGTTGACCGGTCGCTACTACTTTGGCGATAGCAACCAGAGCTTCCCCTTTGCGCAGTTGGCTGGCGGCCTGTTGCCCGGGTTCAACACAGTAACCCCGACGCGCGTGCAACTGATCGCCCTGTCCTACGTGAAGGTGATCAACTCCAGTCAGGTGAACGAGGCTCGGCTGGGCTGGAACCGCTTTGCAGAGGGTTTCTTCCCTCAGGACCAGAGCTTCAACCCGAATTCCATCGGATTGGACACGGGTGTCGGCAACTATGACGGCGGCCTTCCCGCGACGGGCGTTGGCGGCTTTTCGCAGATTGGCGCCGCCAGTTCCATCCCGCGCAACCGCGTAGATTCGAACTGGCACTTCGTCGACAACTATTCTTGGAAGTCGGGAAAGCATGACGTGAAATTCGGATACGAGTTCCGGCGCACGACCATCATGCAGGTCATTGATCACAATTTCCGGGGTACCCTCGGTTTCAATGACATTTCTGATTTCCTGAATGGTTTGCCAAACGGGGGCAAACAAGTCACGGGCTATTCCAGAAGGCATACCTTCCAAAACAGCGACGGGCTCTTTATCCAGGACAGCTTCCGTGCGACTGCCCGGCTGACATTTAACTATGGCGTGCGCTGGGATTATTTTGGAGTAACGGGGGAAAAGAACGGCCTCCTCTACACTTTCAATCCCGCGAATGGCGGAAGCAACGATCAAACCAACCAGTTGTACGGCAAGGACTACAACAACTTCGCTCCCCGCGTGGCGTTTGCTTACGATGTAACCGGCAAGGGAAAGACGGTAATTCGGGGCGGATGGGGATTGTTCTATGACGCGTTCTCTCAGGATATGTTCCTCGGCCATCTGCCGTGGAATTGCGTCTTTTGCCCGGGTCCGGCATATCCCGGAGCGGGATCGCAAGCTCTGGCGACCGGCAGCGTGGCGACAGATCCGAACACCGGGGTTGCGGTAGCACCACTGACGGCCGGTCAGCCGGTTTACACAGGATACGGGGCTGAGGGCGACTTCTTCTCCATCGATCCGAAAATGCGTACGCCTTACATACAGAACTTCAATTTGAACTTCCAACAGCAGTTGGGCAGCAAGACTGTCTTGCAGGTCGGCTATGTCGGATCCAAGGGCACGAAGCTGTTCCAGTTCCTAGACGTCAATCAGCCTACGCAGTCGCAGATCACTGCCGCAGATCTGGCTTGCGTTCCGGACCATGCTAACGGTGTTTACTGTCCGTCCGGGTACGGCGTGCCACGCCAATATTCAAACTTCTTTTACGTCAATCAGGAGAAGTCTGGCGCCAACTCCATGTACAACGCGCTGCAGGCTAGTCTGCGCACGAATGGATGGCATGGATTGACCTCGCAAGCCAACTTCGTCTGGTCGCATTCCATCGATAACGCCAGCGATCTCGAGGACTTCGAGCCCAACCAGGCCCAGCCCCAGAACAGCACCTTTCCTAACGGTGATCGCGGGAATTCCAGCTTCGACATTCGGCGGCGCTTCACCTGGAATTTCACCTATCAACTCCCGAAGATGGGCGGTGCCATGCCGAGACTGAAGAATGGTTGGGGATTCGACGGAGTACTCAACCTGCAGGATGGTCAACCCTGGCACCTGAACTACGAGTTCCAAGGCGATTACTCGGGAGCGGGCGAAGGATTCGACCGGCCCGATGTGATCGGACCACTACAGTACTCCAAGAATCCAGCCCAGTTCTTGAATCTGTCTGCATTTGCGGCACCTTGTACCTGGGGAAACCCCCAAGGAAACGATGGCACCGCAGACGAAACCAACTGCGTCCCGGGAACGCGCCACTTCGGCAACCTCGGCCGCAACTCCCTGAAAGGGCCGGCCTTCAAGGAGTTCAATTTCTCCATTTTCAAAGACACGACTCTGTCGGAGCACGTGGTTCTCAATCTCCGCGCCGAGTTCTTTAACTTGCTCAACCATCCCAACTTCTCCAATCCGTTATTGCCGAATTTCATTGGCAATGTGGGCGCCCCAGACGCAGCCACCGGCCAGCACAGCGGCTACTACTCCCTCACCGCAACCGGCGACGTAGGCATCGGCAACCCCTTCCTGGGCGGCGGCGGTCCTCGCGGCGTGCAGTTTGCCGCGAAGATCACCTTCTAACTGGCGACCGTCTTAAATGTAAGCCCCTGCTTACGGCAGGGGCTTCGCTTTTGGACAAGCGGCGTGGGTGCCTACTGTACCGGGTTGACCATGAACGTACCGTAAACGTTATCTTGGAAGACGTTAAATTCGTCTGGCCCGGTGTACGGAGGAGTCCAGCCGTTTATGAACACCAAGTTCTGCTCTGACATCTTTTTAGTCATAAGCACGTTCCACTGATCTACCCACGTAAAGGTAGTAGACGCCTTCCAGTCGAAGCTAATGTGCGCAATAAAGCTATTTGAGTTTTTCACTTCGATCGCAAAAGATTGAACGTTCGTATTCTTGCTTCCTTGTCCCTGGGTAGCTGTCGTTGTGTACGTCCAGCTGTATGTTTCGTTATTCCCCTGCAAATACCACAGCGGAACGTTCGTCGTCTGGGTAAACCGGCCATCAGTGGTCGTCTTGCCGTCCGTGCCGATTGTGACGACGTAGTTCGGATTGGAAAACGGGTCTGCGGCAGCTATATTGAGCAGGTCCTGGCTCGTGATACCTGGTCCCGTTCCATCTGTATTTTTCGGAGCCCACGCGCGCTGAAGGCGAGTTTGGACACCTGCCGGGATCAGAGAGGGGTTAAAACACCAGCTCAACCTGAGCGGGATGACCTCCATATTGTTGGAATCGTCGGTCTCGTCGTAGGTGTATCCGTTCCAATAAAGAGGAGTAGCTCCAGTGGAACTAGTTGGATACATTGTGTACCACACCTGCGGATTCACCCACACATAAATGACGTCGTTGTTGCGATCGAGTTGAGGCCCATCCAATGGAAACCACTGGTTTATGAATGTCGTTTCTTGCTCCACCGCGAACGACGACGAGGTATCGGATTCTTGGGTGAATCCGTTGGAATATGTGCCGCAGATGCTCGTCCCGTTGCCTCCTACACCTGCCCCACCGCAAACCTCGAGGCTTGAAGCTACAGCAGTGGAAAACGAACTTGAGGTCGAGGTGCTCGTGCCCATCATTGTCGTGTTTGTGTACTGAACGTAGCTTTGTACGCCGGGAACGGTGTAAACGACGCCTAAGATTTTGTATTTCGGGTTGACAAACCCAGGTACTCCGAGGATGGCGCTGCCGTTCCCGCCTACGGCGCCGACGAATGATACCGACAGTGTGGATGGGGAGGAGCTGAGAATCTTCGAAAAGGATGATCCGGTCCCGCAGCCGCTGTTTTGTATAGCCGAGCCGCTCCCTGGAAGGTTCGTAACGACACCAGATGGACTGTCGTACGAAAAGCCAGAGAAGCTTGTCACACTATAGTAAATCGTGGAGCGCCCATTATGTCCCTGGCACGATGCGGTGTAGGTCGAGTCTGTATAGGTGAGTGATCCTCCCCCAGTAACCGCGATGGTTGTTTGCGTTGCGAACGTAACTCCGGTTATTAGCGAGAGCATCTGCAGAACAACGCATGCGTGGAAAACGGTCTTTCTCATCAAATTCATCCTTTCACAGCGAAGTCGGTTTACGTCATGCGTCGGCACTCAGAAGGCTCCGATTTTAATGTGACCCAGCACGACGAAAATGGTACGAAGAGTAGCAGAAGCATTCTGTGAAAATTGCCGTAGGACAGGTCTATTACAAAATCCGAACAGGAAATTCAGGGACAGGCGGGCCGCACGGTATCGAACTCACGGCTGTGTTCAAGGTTCTAGAAATCGGGTCTCAATCCAAGCCCTTGCCCCGGTCGTCTTCGGAAATCCACAGACCCTTGTGACAACTAACCCTGCGCACAGCCCACAAGAAGGCAGATCATGGGCTCGCGGCAGCGCTCGGCATTCTGGCGGCCGCGTAGAGTTAAGTTTTTGGTTATCAAGATTTTGCCCGTAACTGATTGAGCCACAAGAATATTACGGGCGAATCTCCCCTAACCCGATGATTCCAATTGATCAAGGAGGAGGGGTAGGGGGGACCAATCAGTAAATGGGGCCAAAATCTCTTTCGAATCCAGAAACCTTCCCCCAAGAATCCCCTCGTTCGCAGAACCCGGAACCCCAGAACACACGGCCCACTCGAACTCTAAACCTGAAACCCCTGGAACACTCTAGAAACCCTGAAACCCTGAAACCCTGAGACCTTGAAACTCTGACATCTCCCCTCCCGTCCCACGCCTTTCGTCACCTCGTCCCCCGATTACGCCGGTGTTACCCTTTTCTCGTAATCTCCTCCCCACAAAGCTCTGTTCCGGAGATCCTCGATGCGTCGCTCCAGTTCTGTGAAGACGTATGCCGTTTTCGTTCTCGCTCTCAGTCTCGCCGCGCCGCTGTTTGCGCACCACGTCAAGAAGGGTGGATCGACCACGCTTCCGGTGACGACCTCGTCCCCCAAGGCCCGCGAGCTTTACGAAAAGGGCATGCAGGACTACGAGAATCTCTATTTGGAGCGCTGCAACGAAGACTGGCGCGCGGCGGTGAAGGAAGATCCCAACCTAGCCGTCGCCTGGGCTTGGATCGCTTTTAACAGCGGCAATCCCCAGGAAGTCAGCGAAGCCCGCGCCAAAGCCAAGGCTCTCGCGCCCAAGCTGACGCCCGGCGAACAGCTCATGGTCGCGTGGATTTCCAAGGTACAGGAAGGCGACTTCCTCGGCGGCATCACCGCCATGAACGACATGCTCGAGATGTATCCCCGCGACAAGCACCTGCTCTACCTCGCGGGCAACTGGCTGATGGGAGAAAACGGCAACGACCAGGCGCAGCGCATGATGGAGAAGGCTCTGGCGATCGATAAGAACTTTCCCGCCGCGCTCAACGATCTAGCCTACGTCGAAGCCCGCAACCGGCAGTTCGCCAAGGCATTCGCGGCCATGGATCGCTACACTCTCCTGCTTCCCAAAGAGCCCAACCCGCAGGATTCCTACGGAGAACTGCTCCGCATGGCCGGCAACTTCGAGGGCTCGCTCACGCACTACCGCGCCGCGCTCAAGATTGATCCCGACTTCGTGACCTCGCAACTCGGTCTGGGCGATACCTATGCGCTCACGGGAAATCAGGAACAGGCCCGCATCGAATACGACAAAGCCATCCGCTTCGCGCACAACGAGGCCGACCGCCTCACCTACAGCATGCAGAAGGCTATGACGTATGTCCGTGAAGGGAACTACGCCGAAGCGGACAAGGAGTATGTCGAGATCGCCGAGACCGCCCACGGGAAGGCCCAAGGACTACAGGAAGCGCAGTCCTACCGGCATCTGGCGGAATACCAGACGGACGACAACGTTGCCTTGAAGCATCTGAAGTCCGCCGAAGACGCTCTTCATCATCAGGCGGCCATTTCGCCTTCAGACCGCGATGAAGAGTTCTCGCGCATCCTGCGGATCCGCGCCGTACGTGCCGCTAGCTCGGGCAATCAAGGGTTGGCCGAGAAGTCGATGCATGAGCTTGAGGCTCTGGCCAATGGCACCCGCAACCGCGTGATCCAGAGTTCCTGGCACGGCGCCGCCGGGACGCTGCTGATGGCTCAGAAGAAGTTCGAAGACGCCATCGCTCATTTGGAAGAGGATCAGGACAATCCGTTCACCATGGAATTGCTGGTGCAGGCCTACTACCAGACCTACCAGCCTGACAAGGTGCATGAGATGGAAGTAAAGCTCCGCGGGACCAACGTGCCGACCATGGAGCAGGCCCTGGTCGTCCCCGCGGCCCGCGCCAAGCGGCCAACCAGTTAGTCCCAATCTGGAATCCGGGCTCCCCGGCGGAGCCCGGAACTCCTCGCCCAATTCCAGCCCTTGGTGTACAGTAGGTGGGCACTTCGCCCGCATGAAGGCTGACACCGAGCGCCGCTCTGGAACCCGCATCGCTACTCGCGTTCCCACGCGCGTGCGCAGTTCTCACGGCGTAGATCAGACCGCGCAGACCCGCGACGTCAGCGCCAACGGAATCTTCCTCTACACCAAGTCCCGCATGGAAAAGGGAACCGACGTCGAGTTGGTCCTGATCCTTCCCCCCGAACTCACCTCCGGCGAAAAGTGCTGGGTGTGCTGCCAGGCGACGATCGTCCGGGTCGAAGAAGAGGGCTCAGAGTTTGGGGTGGCGGCCCAGATCCGCCGCATGGACATCCTCCCCGAAGCCACCGTTTGATTGAGGCTGGACGGTTTGGGGAAGAGGCGGCAGCGAAGATTTCCCAAAAGTACACTGCCAGTGGGAAGCGGATCATCGTTCGATTAAAATATCCGTAAATCTGTGAGAAAAGGCTTCCCATTGCATGAGTTGTGGTGCAATAATGGCGGCCCTAGAATTGCTCTGGCCAATTTCAGGTTCCAGGTGGGCCCAGGTATGTTGATTGAAAAGCTCGCGGCGGGTGTGGTGCAGGTGCAGACACCCATCGGGCCGCGCTATGTAATGCCTTCATTCCTGCAGCGCGTGTATTTGCTGTGGATGTTCCGCAACTTTCCGATTCTTCCTCACGCCGTGCTCAATGGGCGGCAGCAACGCATGATCGATCGCATGTGCAGCGAGCAACGTTTCGCTTCGATGGCTTACGCCCACGGCCTGGATGAAGCGCCGGTGATCGGTACCGTCGAGCATCGTCCGCCGGTAGGAGCAGACCAGTTGCCTCCGCGCCGCCCGTCGACGAGCGACGCGCGCGGCCTGGCCGCGGAAGCGCGTCAGCGTTCCTAATTGTAAGTCAGTTCGCACGCGGCGCGCAGTCGCCGCGGGTCAGCGTTATAGAATCCTCACGCCAAGCATTCTCCATCGCAGGTCAATTCTGCGGTGAAGACTAGCTCGACGGAGGGGGATTCCCTGTTCCGCTCCCCTGTCCTCCATTGGGAGAATTGCCCGGTCGTGCGTTGTGCGGCATCTCGCCGCACCCGCCTCCCATTCCTTCATGTCCTTCATGCGGACCACCGCCGCCCGGATGATTTCCGCTGCGGGCCTGCTGGCATGCCATCAGGGCCTTCTGCTGATCGGTAGTGAGCAGGCCCTCGCGCTTTTGCATGGCCTTCTCGCGGATGTCGCGCACCTGTTGCTGTTTCTGCTGGGGCGAGAGGGAAGTGTTGGAGCAGACGTTCTCGATCTCCGAATGAGCGTCGCGCGCGATGGAATGAATCTGTTCCATTACAGATTTTTCAATGCCCGCCTGCTGCATGCAATTCTCCTGGCCTCCGCGGCGCATGGGCCGGGTCTGCGAGGGCGGATTCGTTGTCGGCGGAGTGCTTTGCGCGAGCATCGTGCCTGCGCAAAGAAGGAGAACGACCGGACAGAAAAGTTTCCTCATCATGATGGAGACCTCCGAAAAGTGGAACCCACACTGCAGTCTGAAGTTGTCACGGTAGTGTAGCGCAAGTGCTGGCCGCGATTGCAGACTCTTCGTATACACGGCGGGACATGCCCCGATTCTCGCTGTCCTGCTGAACTTCAGGCAGCGGGCCGCGCGAAACTCTTCTGGTTGCCAGCCACGGAGAGGATCGGAAGGACTGCCTCGGTCGTGCAGCGGCAACGCGACGCGAGTAGTTGCAGGAGATTGCTGAACAAACGGAGAACGGCGGAGGTGATGGGTCCCTATGCTTTCCAAGCAGTCCGTGGATTTCAAACGGACCCATCACCTCGGCGAACTCTCGCACACGAAAAGCACACGCGGATGCTATAATTTTTGTTCGTCCTACCAGCCAAATTCCCCACCGTGGGCGCGTAGCTCAATTGGCAGAGCAACTGACTCTTAATCAGTAGGTTGTAGGTTCGATTCCTACCGCGCTCACCACTTCTTTTCAGGGGCTTTAGATTGCCCTACATTTGGTTAGAGCCGATCCGACAACCTTGCCGTGCGCTTCGTCCATTTCTGCGCTTCCTGCATCTCCGAAAATGTTCATGGATGCGCACCATGGCGATGCTCGGGCTTTCCCGCGTCCGCACCGAACTTCTTCACCCGTGCGTAGCCCCTTCCTCCATTGCTCACTGCATCCAGGTCCGGCTCTTTCGACGAAAACTGTCTTCGGTCGACATCCGCAAAGGTACAATGTCGGTCATTGTGCGGATGATCTTGGACATCTTCGCGCAGATCTTCCGCACGCTGTGGGCACACAAGCTGCGCTCGTTCCTCACTATGTTCGGCGTTGCGTGGGGTGTGGGGTCATTGCTGCTACTCGTCGGCCTGGGCGAGGGATTCCGCTCGGGAAACAAGCGTGGTCTGGCCGAATACGGCGAAAACATCATGTTTATTTTCCCCGGTCGGGCGCCCGCAGTCGCAGGCAGCATGAATTCTGCCCGCAACTATCTGCTTACCTATCAGGACTTCGCGGACATACGTAGAGAAGCGCCCCACGTTCGCGAGGCTTCGCCGGTGCTGGCTCGCGATGATGTCCGTGCGGTTAGCGAATTCGCTACGGCCAACGGACAGATTGTCGGCGTGGAGCCGCAGTTCAATGAGATCCGGTTTCTTCCTATCAATCAGGGCCGGTGGCTCAATGGACTGGACGAATCTCAGAAACGCAACGTCATCGTCCTCGGTGACGAACTCACCCGAAACTTGTTCTCGGGACGACCGGCTCTGGGTGCCGCCGTGCTGCTTAATGACGTAAGGTTTGAAGTGATCGGTACGCTGAAGCGCGTCGGACGGGGCGATGAAAACTTTACCAACATGCGCGGCTACATTCCGTACCAGGTGATGGCCACGTACTTTCCGCTGAAGGGCGAGAACCACCAAAACTCCATCTCCATCATCAACTATCAGCCGCGCACAAGCGCGGAGCACTTGCTCGCGCAGGAAGATGTTCGCAAGATCATCGCACGCAATCACGGCTTCGACTACCACGATCTGGACGCCTTCGAAAGCATGGATACCGTTCAGCAGGCCGAGATGATGGGCAAGATTTTTGATGCTATGAATCTGTTCCTGGGCACGGTGGGACTCGTGACCCTAGCCCTGGGCGCCATTGGCGTGATCAATATCATGCTGGTAGCGGTTAGCGAACGCACCCGTGAGATTGGATTGCGCAAAGCATTGGGGGCCACCAATCGCAGCATTCTGGTCCAGTTTTTTCTGGAGGGAATTCTTCTTACGTTCTTAAGTGGACTGATCGGCATGGGGCTGGCTGGCGCCCTGATGGCGTTGCTGGGCACACAGCCAAGCCCGGGGAATTTTGATCCTCCCAAGCTGGTGCCCGCATCGGCGATTCTGGCGATCTCCTGCTTGACGCTGGCGGGCGTCGTTGCCGGGCTATATCCGGCGCGGAAGGCTGCGATGCTTCAACCGGTGGATGCACTCCGACAGGAGTAGACCGAAGTTACGGACCAAGGATTTAAGACGATGTTTTGCGATTTGCTTACCGAAGCCTACGGCGCGATGCGGCACAACCGGCGTCGTACCGCGCTGACCATGCTGGGCATGGCTTGGGGCATCGCTACGGTTGTGATGCTGTTGTCCTACGGCAACGGCTTCGGCCAGGCTTGCGCCAATATTTTCGCCAACTTCGGCACTAAATTGATGATCATGGTTCCCGGCCGCAGTTCTATGCAGGCGGGCGGCCAGAAGGCAGGGATGCCGATACGCTTTACCCTCGACGACGTCGACATGCTAACCACCAACATTCCCCAAATCACTCACATCACTCCGGAAGTCTCCAAGCAAGCCAACATCCAGTACGAGACGAGGACGTTCACCTTCAGCGTCACCGGCAACTATCCCAACGTGCTTGCCATCCGAGCGCTCAAACTTGCGCAGGGCCGCTTCTATAACGCGGAGGATGAGATACAGCACGCCCGCGTCGCCGTGATTGGATCCGAGGCTAAAGAAAAACTCTTCTCTGGGCGTAACGCCTTGGGCGAACGAATCCGCATCGATGGCCTCAGCGTGGAAGTCGTCGGAATCCTGGGCCCCAAGATGCAAGCGGGCGAAGACAATATCAATCGCGTGATCTACGTCCCGTTCACCACCATGAGTGGTGTGAAAGATACTCACTACCTCGACTCCATCTGGTTCAACTATGAGACTCCTGCCTACGAAGATCTGGAACACACCGTGCGCTCCGTGATGGCCATCGCACACAAGTTCAACCCCACAGACCGGCGCGCCATGATGGTGTTTAACCTCATGGAACAGGTTCACCAGTTCGAAATGATCACGATTGGCCTGAAGATTCTGCTGGGGTTCATCGGTACGCTTACGTTAGGCATTGGCGGAGTGGGCCTGATGAACATCATGCTGGTCTCGGTAACGCAGCGCACCCGCGAAATCGGAGTGGAGAAGGCGCTGGGCGCGCGCCGGAGTCACATCCTGTTTCAGTTTCTGGCGGAGTCTCTGACCATCACTTTCCTGGGCGGCGCGCTCGGAGTCATCCTGGCCTATGGGGTCTCACTCTCCGCCGGAAGGCTCACCCTGTACAGCGCGATGGCCAAGAACGCGGAGGCCGGCGACGTCCGGCTGGTCATTTCTCCGAGCACGCTAATCGTGGCTACGCTGATTCTGGCGGCCGTAGGGTTGGTGAGCGGTATGGTACCTGCCGTCCGTGCCTCGCGTCTGGATCCCATCGAGGCTCTGCGGTACGAATAGCCTCAAAACCAGCGAAAGGTGCGAGGCCGACACAAGATCCAATGAAGCACTATTCCGAGAGAAAGGGATCATGTCAGAAGGAGCGACGAAGGATATGTATTCGAGACGGGGATTTCTGGGGGTGGGTTCGGCAGCGTTAGCAGCTGCCGGTATGCTGCCGGCAGGCGAGGCGGCGGGGCAGGAGCAGAAGCCTTATCCGAGCAAGAGCGATCCGAGCGCAAGCGCTCCGGGTCCGGGAAATCCGGCGCTGGATGCTCAGAATCCGGATTCGTTTTTGCCGCCGCCGACCGACGCCGGAGGCGTGCAGACCTTTAAGTATCCTTTTGGCCTCTCGCACAAACGAATGCAAGAGGGCGGATGGTCGCGGGAGGTCACGGTTCGAGAACTCCCCGTATCGAAATCAATTGCGGGCGTCGATATGAGGCTGACAGCGGGAGGCATCCGTGAACTGCATTGGCACGCCGCGGCCGAGTGGGCCTTGATGCTCTACGGAAGCGCACGCATCACGGCGATTGATCTCGACGGCAAGAGCTTCATCGCCGATGTGACCGAAGGCGATCTGTGGTATTTCCCAACGGGAATTCCGCATTCCATCCAAGGACTGAATCCCGATGGCGCCGAGTTCCTCCTCGTATTCGACGACGGCAACTTCTCGGAGTATGAAACGGTGCTGCTTACCGATTGGATGGCACATACGCCGCACGACATCCTGTCGGCAAACTTCGGAGTGAGCCAGCAGGCAATGGAAAAAATGCCGCGGAGAGAAAAGTTTATCTTTCAGGCCGCGGTGCCCGGTCCGTTGTCCCGGGACCAGAAAGCAGCCGCGGGTTCGCTGGGATCCTCGCCGCAAGACTTCGCATTTCGTATGGCGCAACAGTCGATTTCAAAACGTACGAAAGGCGGAGAGGTGCGCATCATCGATTCCAGCACATTCAAAGTTTCGACCACGATCGCCGCTGCCGTGGTCACCGTTCATCCTGGAGGAATTCGCGAACTGCACTGGCACCCCAATGCCGACGAGTGGCAGTACTTCATCAGCGGAACGGGAAGAATGACGGTGTTCGCTACCGGAGGCCGTGCCCGTACCATGGACTTTCAAGCTGGAGACGTCGGCTACATTCAGAAGACGTTGCCCCATTACATCCAAAACACAGGAAACACTGATCTGAAGTTTCTGGAAATGTTCAAGAGCAACGTCTATCAGGATTTGTCGCTATCGGAATGGCTCACCCACACCCCGCCCGAGCTTGTGATCGCCCACCTGGGCATTGACAAGGCCACGCTCGACGCTATTCCGAAGGAGGGGTCCGTAGTGATGCCCAAAGATTGAGGATTCTGAGCACAAGGCATATTTGCCACGGCTGAATTTGAGGAGGCCAAACCGGGCACCCGTCCGGCAGCCAAGCCTGGGACTTTCATGATCGTCGTTGTCGCGCGCCCCTAACTAGAAGTTGGGGACCCAAGGTAAGCGGTATTCGCCAATGCACACCGTGGGTCCCACGCCAAAAAATATTCTCCTAGGGCAGCACCGTAAAGCTCGCGGTGCTGGTGGCCGTTCCGCCTGCGTTCGTCACCGAGATGTGTCCACTCGTCGCGCCGGAAGGCACGGTTGCCACCAGCGAGGTCGTCGATTTAACGGTGAAGGTAGCTGACTTTCCGTTAAATGCAACTTTTGTTGTGCCCACGAAATTCTTGCCCGTGATCGTGACCTTGCTCGCGACTTTTCCGCTGGCGGGAGAGAAGCGGGTAATCACCGGCGCTGGCGCGGCAAGACCGTTGGCGATCTGTACTACGTCGCCTTGGTCCGTGCCATTCGTGGTGGTGCTGGTTGTGAAGTAAAGCGTGCCGTCGCTCGCCTGTAGCGGAACGCTTCTCGGGTATGCGCCATCGGTGACGCTGTCGAAGCTGAGGATCTGGGTGAGAGCGCCGGCTAGCGTCATTTGAAAAATGGTTCCAGCGTTTGCCGAGCCACCCTGCATGGTAGTGCCGTAGAGATTCCCGTCACTAGCCTGGATCAACGCGCCGTAGCCGTCGATGCCGTTGACTGACGTATCGGTTGCGTTGAAGTCCCATAACTTGGTGAAGGTCCCTTGCTTCGTGATGCGAAATACTGTGCCGCTTTGATAGTAGGTCGTGAGAGCGCCCCCGAAGGTCGTGACGCCGTAGAAGTTGCCGTCGGTCGCCTGCACCAGGGCTGCGTACGGATACGCCCCGTCGGAGAAGAATCCGCCACTCTGTTCCGGAAACGCGTGCAGAACGGTCGTGTTCCCTCCCGCATACTTGAAAACGGTGCCTGCGTTCGAGGTGCCTCCAAACTGCGTCGTGCCGTAAAAAGCGCCGTCTTTACCTTGAATCAGCCCGGCATAAGGATTCGCCCCATCCGTCGTGCCGTGAACGTTGTCGAACATATGCAAGGTTGAGAAGGCCCCCGCCGTCGTTACCGAGAAGATCGTGCCCTGGTTATAGAAGTTCTGCACGTTGCCGCCAGAATAAGTGGTGCCATAAAGCTTGCCATCGTTGGCGAGCAGCAATCGGCCGGTGGGAGATGCGCCCTCGGGGGTTGTTGCGAGGACTCCGTTGAAAGCGTGCAGCACGGTGTAGTGACCAGCCGGAGTGAGTTTGAAGACCACACCGCAGCCGAGAACGTATCCATTGCAACTGGCATTGACGTTGCCGCCAGCGGACGCTGTGCCATAAAAGTTTCCGTCCGGGCCCTGCACCAGCCCGCCATAGGGATATATCCCATTCACTGCCATCGTGCCGGTGCTGTCCAGGGCGAAGTTATAGATTATCGTCTGCACACCGGCGGGAGTCAGCTTGAACACTGTGCCGCAACCCTGCACTCCGAACGGTCCGGTGCACAGTCCCGAACCGCCTAGGGTCGTGGTCCCGTAGAAGTTGCCGTCGGCGCCTTGGATCACCTCGTCGTAAACCAACTCCCCATGTGAGTAACCGCTCTGCGTCAGCCCGTCATGCAGAAACCGGTAGATGACATTGACGGTGCCCGGAACAGCGGGCGCGCTCGGGGTTGCCATCTGGGCTGGCATCTGGCAAGTGAAGATCGACACCATCATCAGGACGGTGGCTAAAGTGGTGATGGTGCATTTACGCGTTTGCGCAGTCATCTGAAGTTCTCCATGCAGTTCACAAATTTTCGGTCAATCGCGCTGGTTCTCCGTTGCGTTCGAGCGCATGGGCAATGTGAGGGAAGTCCTCCTCTCCGGTCAAAGGACTTGTGCGTAACTTTCGGCTGTACATTTAACCGATTGTCAACAAAAGCGTTACGGACTCTTCTGAACTGTCCGTGGTAACATCTTGAGCCACCGGGTGTTGGGGAGATGAGACCGTCTACAAAGCGCCGGATTGCGCGCTTCGGCATATTCGAAGTTGATCTGGACAACCGAGGTCTGACCAAGAGCGGCTTTCGCATCCGCTTGCAGGATCAGCCCTTCCAGGTGCTCGCGCTCTTGCTGGAGCGCCAAGGTTCGGTCGTTACCCGCGATGAACTAAAAGAGAAACTCTGGGCCAGCGATACCTTCGTCGCGTTCGATGACGGGCTGAACACCGCCATCAAGAAGCTCCGCACCGCGCTCAGCGACGCCGCGGACAACCCACGCTTCGTCGAGACCGTTCCACGAGTCGGCTATCGATTTATCGCCCCGGTTACGATCACGGACGAGATGGACGCAGTTCCGAATCCTGCCCCACCTTCTGGGGCGGAGCACTCTCCCACTCCTCTGGTCGGATCCGGACAGGCTGGCGGTGCGAAGCCAACTCCGACGCCGGCGGGGACAGGTCCGGATGCTCCCCGCAAATCGGCCCACGCGTTTCGATGGGGCCTCGCCATCGCCATCCTCGTGCTCGTCACGGCCCTCGCTTTCGAAATCGGTACAAAGCCGAATTCGGCAACTGGGTCGCACGGAGGATTCCATGCGATCGCTGTGCTGCCCTTGGAGAACATCTCGAGCGATCCAGCGCAGGAATACATTGCCGACGGCATGACCGACGAGATCATCACAGACCTGGCAAAACTGGCTGGTCCGAAAGTGATCTCGCGTACGTCTGCCATGCAATACAAGGGATCGCACAAATCCATCCCTGTGATCGCGCGTGAATTGAATGTGGACGCTCTTGTGGAAGGATCGGTGGAGCGCTCCGGCGACCGAATGCGAGTGCGCGTGCAATTGATCGAGGCCTCGACGGATCACCACCTGTGGGCCGAGACCTATGACCGGCAACTGAGCGATGTGCTTCGGCTAGAAGCCGACGTGGCGCAAGACATTGCCCAGCAGATCCAGCTTCGCCTGACCCAGCAACAGCAGCACGATCTGGCTAGCCGCCAGTCACTCAACCCGCAAGCCTTCCAGGATTATCTGCAGGGGCGCCACTATTGGGCGATGCGCACCGATGAAAGCCTGAACACGGCGATGGACTACTTCAATCGGGCGATTCAAGAAGACCCGCGTGACGCCCGCAGCTATGCCGGCTTGGCCCACTGCTACATTGTGTTGCCCATGCTCACTCAAGCCAGGCAGGTAGAGACTCAACAAAAGGCTCGAGAAGCCGCACAGAAAGCCCTGTCTCTCGACGATTCGCTTCCCGAGGCGCACCTTGCGATTGCGGAACTGGAGTTCTATCAAGACTGGAATTTCACGGGTGCGGAAAAGGAATTTCGCAGAACTCTGGCTCTGAATCCGAATTACGCGACCGCGCACCAGTGGTACGGAGAATTCCTCTCTGTGCTCGGCCGCCATCCAGAGGCGATTGCCCAGGTTGAATCTGCCCTCGCGCTCGATCCGCTGTCGGCCATCGTTCACCATCAGGCCGGGCAAAGCTTCCAGCAGGCCCGGCAATATGATCGCGCGATTCAGGAATACCAGCGAGCGGTGAAACTGAATCCTGACCTTTATGTTTCCTACGAAGCCATGTACTGGGCGTACCGCCGGCAAGGAAAGTTCGAGGCAGCCATCCAGGCGATGCAGGGGGCTTCGCCGTATTGGCGGCCGGATCAGGGCATGGCAGGCCCGATCGCTCAGCTTGCTCCTGCCTATGCGAAGGGTGGCAAGGAGGGTTTCCTCCGCCAGTCCGTCGAAATGCACAAGCATTTTCGTGACGCTGCCGTTTACCTGGCGCGCGACTACGCGGATCTTGGGGACAAGGAGCATGCCCTGCAGGAGTTGGAGCGGGCTTTCAAGAACGGGGACGAGATTGTCCTTTGGATTCCTATCGATGCCGAGTTTGACCCACTGCGGGGGGAGCCCCGCTTCAAGAGTCTGATCAGCAAGATTGAACCCCATGAATCGTGATCTTCGCAGGAATCGGGATCTCGATGCGGTGGAGCAAGACTGTTTCTGCCGGCTTTTGCGAGTGCCTATCACTGACGCCCGTCCGGCCCGAGATGCAGAACCTTTCATCCTTGACCGGTGGAGTCTAGCGGTGTAAAGTTTTCTGGCCTTCCCCCTTGGAGGCGAAGTTGCCAGCCACCTTTCCTGCATTGAAAATCCCTGAAATTCTGTTTGTTTGCCTTGGCTTAGCGTGCTTGGCAGCTACTGCTACGGCCCAGGGGGTGGGTTGTCCGACCACTGCGGGTAACAGTGTGTGCCTCACGACTTATCAGGGCGGAGCGGACCACCTCGGGTTCAATCCCAACGAGCCGGCACTCACCGAAGCGGCCATCACTGCAACGACGGGTCCCAAGTTTCACAAGCAGTTCTCGGTGGCGGTAGATGGCGCAATCTACGCCCAGCCTCTGGTGCTTCCCAACGTGACCATCAATGGCACTACCTACGCCGACGTAGCGTACGTGGCCACGGAGCAGGACTGGGTATATGCGATCGACGGCAATACGGGAAATATTCTCTGGTCGACGAATCTCGCTCCCAGCGGCTATATCCCTCTGGTGGGTACGGATTTGAAATGTTCCAACATTCTGCCGGCTCCCGGCTACATTGGGGTCACAGGCACTCCGGTGATCGACATCAGCGGGAACCAGGGGGGGCAAGCCATCACTAGCGGGGTGCTGTACGCCGTTGCCAAGCTGAAAACCTCGACTACGCCGTTTAGCTACAAGCAAACCCTCTTTGCGGTAAGCGTGATCAACGGCGCTGCCTTGGCATCCATCGACATTGGAGGTGTCTACAACAAGATCACTTTCACTTCGGGCGTGATCGGGAACACCGCGCCTTATGCGTTGACGCAAAATCAGCGGGCCTCGCTGCTCGCAGTCCCGGTCGCTGGCCAGAGTCCGCAAATCGTGGTTGCCTGGGGAAGCAATTGTGACCATGTGAATTTTCCCTATAACGGCTGGGTTATGGCATACCAGCTGAACACTGCTCAGACTGCGTTGGCACAAACCGCCATCTGGACGAGCGTCCCGGCGAAACACAGCTACGAGGGAGGAATTTGGGGAGGAGGAGCTGGCCCAGTCGCGGACAGCAGCGGGCATATCTTCCTCGCCACAGGGAATGGAGACACCAGCGTCAAGGTGAGCACTCCTCCCAATGATGCGCCGACATCGTGCACGACCTTACCGTGTGACTACGGCAACTCCATCCTGGAAATGCAGTTTTCAGGCAATACCTTTTCCGTATTGGACTTTTTTACTGCCTACGACTGGGTCACGCGGAATGCCGACAACTACGACGTTGGTTCCGGCGGAGTTATGCTTCTCCCCTTCCAGACGGGTGGGAACCCAACGAACCTGCTGGTGCAAGCCGGGAAAGAAGGCACGATCTTTCTGGCCCAGACTTCTCCGGTGGGCACGATGGGAGGCTATACCGGGAACGGTGTTTCGGACTCAACCATACAGGCGCTGCCGCATGTGCTCTGCTACAACACCGCCGTGGAATGCGGCGTGACGGGGAGCGGAGCCTTCTGGTCCACTACCTCGGGCGGCGGAGGGTCCACCGGCTACGCCTTTTTTACCGGCATGAACCTCCCTCTGATGCAGTTCCAGTTCTATCCCAATGGAAGCACCTGCACCAACAGCGGTGCGGTCGCCGGATTCTGCACCACGCCGACTGCCTCAACCGCCTTTGCCTTCGGTTGGCCCGGTCCGACTCCCACCGTGTCGTCTCCCAGCATTTCGTCTCCGCAGGCGATCGTCTGGGTCGTGGATACGCGCCGAGCTGCGAGCAAGGGGCCCTCTGCTCTGTGGGCCTTTGATGCCACCACCCTGAGCTGTCTCTACACGACGAATCAGCAAGCATCAAAGACCGCCTGCAACGTGGTAGCTCCTTCCACAGACGTCCCCTCTGGGATTGCGGTGAAGTTCGTTGTCCCGGGTGTGGCGAACGGAAAGGTATACGTGGGGACGACTGGTAATACGTCCACCACCGAGGGATATTTGAATATCTACGGCATCAGCTGACGAGTTCAGTTCGCGCTCGCTAACGCGCTGCACAATTTTCTGACTTGCTCTTCGAGCACGGCGTGGCGCTGGTACTCTCGGCCTTCCGCCGCTCCCATGGACACTCGCGGGTTGCGGTGCAGCATGGGACTCGGTACGACGCTCCGCAGTCCCACGTGAACTTCCTTGACTCCAGTGCGCTCGACGAGACTGCGTGCATTTTCTGGCCTGATGCCGCTTCCGGGCATAACGACGATTCTGTCTTCGGCCTTGCCCACTAACCGCGCAATCGTTTCCTGTCCCAGGAGAGAAGTCGGTTCGCCTCCGGAAGTGAGGATGCGATCGATGCCCGCGGCGCAAACGTCGTCGAGTGCGCGAAACAGGTCGGCCGTCATGTCGAAAGCGCGGTGGAAGGTGACGGCGAGGGGACGCGCAAGATCCGCTAACTGGAGGGTGCGGGCGACATCGACATTTCCATTCAAGTCGAGGATGCCGAACACCACGCCGTTTGCTCCCATTCGCTTGGCGGCCGAGATGTCGCTCTTCATTATTTCGAATTCCTCCGCCTCGTAACAGAAGTCGCCGCCGCGCGGGCGGATCATGACGTGCAGGGGCATAGAGACTGCAGTCCGGGTCATTTCGATGAGTCCGGCGCTGGGGGTTACTCCGCCCTCGATCAGGCTGCTGCACAGTTCCACGCGCGCGGCTCCGCCACGCTCCGCTGCGAGCGCGGAGGCGACAGAATCGACGCAGACCTCAACCAGGATCCCTTGATGGTTATGAGTCATACGATCTCAGAGCGAACGTCTATGCTCGAATATACAGGCCATGAGTTTGAGTGTCTGGTGGGTGGAACCAAGGCCGACAGGCCTCAGATATAATCGGAAAATTCTCCCGCCTATGCGAATGCCGGCTTACGCCTCTGGATTGTTCTATGCCTTGCGGCAATCGCGTCCGCGCAGACAGCGCCTCCCAAGCCACGACCCACGCCAGTTCCAGAGTTTGAAGATGTCGCGGAAAAAGCAGGCCTCACCGTTGCGCACATCTCCACTTCCGACAAGAAGTACATTGTCGAGTCGATGAGCGGCGGTGTCGGCCTGATCGATTGCGACAACGACGGCAAAGCTCGACATCATCACCGTCAATGGTTCCACCGTAGAGCGCTTTCGCCAGGGCGGCGGCGATCCCATGATCACGCTCTATCATCAGGATCCCGATCTCAAGAGTGGTGATCTGAAGTTCACCGACATCACAAAAGCGGCCGGCCTGACGCGCAAAGGCTGGGGAATGGGGATCGCCGTTGCGGACTATGACAACGATGGATTGCAAGACATCTACGTCACCGGCTACGGCGGCAATGCGCTCTATCACAATCTGGGCAACTGCAAGTTCGAAGATGTGACCGACAAGGCGGGAGTCGCCGGCGGCGGCTTCAGCACAGGCGCGGCGTGGGCCGACTACGACCGTGACGGCCACGTGGATCTGTTCGTCTCGCGCTACGTGCATGTCGATATGGCCAAGCTGCCCGAGTTCGGCAACGATCCGCACTTCTGCCGCTTTCGAACGGTGATGGTGCAGTGCGGGCCCTGGGGCATGCCGGGAGAATCGGACCTGCTGTTTCACAACAAGGGCGACGGCACCTTCGAGGAGGTCTCGAAAAAAGCTGGGGTGGATGACCCGCATCATTATTACGGCTTGGGCGCGAGTTGGGGCGACTACGACAACGACGGATGGCCCGATCTCTACGTCGCCAACGATGCCGGCCCGAATTTTCTCTACCGTAATAAACACGACGGCACATTCGAAGACGCCGGCCTGCTCGCAGGTGTTGCCCTGAGCGGCGATGGCATGCAGCAAGGATCGATGGGCGTGGCCTGGGGAGACTATCTGCACGAAGGACGCTTGTCGATGCTGGTCACCAATTTTGTGGAGCAAGGCTCGACCCTCTATCACAATCTTGGCAGCGACAGTTTTGCCGACGTGAGTGTGCGGGCCAAGATCGAGAAGCCGACCTATCCACTGGTGAGTTGGGGAACGTCTTTCTTCGACATGGATAACGATGGCTGGCTGGATATCTTCATCGCCAGCGGCCACGTCTACCCGCAGGTCGACAGCATTCCCGGGGGCACGCAGTATCGCGAACCGCTGGTGCTTTTTCGCAATCACCGCGACGGAACGTTTGAGGATGTGTCATCGACGCTGGAGAAGCTGCCGTTGAAGTCGAGACGGGGCGTGGCTTTTGGCGACATCAACAATGACGGCAACGTCGACATGGTCGTGCTCAACGTGGGCGAGCCGCCTTCGCTGCTGCTGAACCACAACGAGAGCCCGAATCATCGCGTGCTGTTCAAGCTGGTGGGGACCAAGAGCAACAAGGCGGCGATCGGAGCGCGGGTTACGGTGAAAGCGGGAACGCTGGTGCAAATCAATGAAGTTCGCGGCGGCGCGAGCTATCTCTCACAGAATGACTTGCGCCTGCATTTTGGGCTGGGTGCGAACGACAAGATGAGCGAGGTGATCATTCGCTGGCCGAATGGCGGGACCGAAACGTTGCGGGACGTGGCGGCGGATTTCATTTACACGATCGTCGAGGGGGCGGGGATCCAGCAGAAAGTGGCGCTGCCTGCTTTGCCGCGGCCCTGAAATCCACTTTGCTCGCTCCAGTTGTCGTGTCCGCCGTTGTCGCCAAACGGGTGGATGAGCGTAAGAGGGATGTTACGCTAGTCAACTTTTGAGCATGCGCTCTAAGGCTGCCATAGAACGGAGTCGCCCTCGATTTCCACCCGGATTACGCCAGTCTTCCCGAACCATTTGACCGTTACGCTAGGTCTGCAGGTGATTCCAACTCGCCGGAAATCTTGTAGACGAAAACTGCCTCCCTTTTCACGCGGCAAGGCACGGATGTGGCCAACCGAGTTTCCAGCCTTGGACTTCTCAATCGCGGCTTGCCTCAACAGTTGATGTCCGGTAATAGCCTCGACTTCGGATGTATCGCTCTGTTCATTCACGACAAAGCGGAGCGACACTTTCCCTTCGATACGGGCTTGGCGAGCGAGTGGAAGGTAAAAGGGCATTGGGGCGGATTGAGATATGGTTCCGGGTCCGCTCCTAGGGAAGTCGCGCTTAGCAATAAAACTACGATCAGTGCGGACATTGTTTTTCTCACAAGTCCCCCCGCTTCCCCGCCAAGTTTAGTCTAAGAGTCCAGACTTCATGCACTTGGTAGAACAGCCGCACTCAAAATCCCTGCGACAGGATCGAAGACCAAGGGTCAACAGGTGCGACCTATTCGATTCCCAGTTGCCTCTGAATTTGCTCCAGCGGCACACCCTTCGTCTCCGGAACCATCGTCTTTACCCAAATCAACTGGAGAACCATCATGCCGGCAAAGAACGAGAACACGTATCCGGGCGGGAAGGACGCGACCATCCGCGGGAAGAAAGTTGTAAGCAGGGCGGCGAAAATCCAGTGCGTGAAGCTGCCGAGCGTCTGACCTTCCGCGCGGTGACGGTTGGGAAATATCTCAGAGATAAAGACCCAAATGACGGCGCCCTGGCCGATGGCGTGGGCAGCGATGAAGGCGAAGATGCACACCGGCACGATCGAGAGATGATTGCTGAAAAAGGCCCAGGCAACGAGGCCGAGCGAGGTGATGTAGCCGAACGAGCCGATGTAGAGAAGAGTGCGCCGGCCCAGCCGGTCAATCAGCCAGAGGCCGACAAAGGTGAAGACGAGATTGGTGACGCCGATCCCGATGGATTGCAGCAGCGCCGCCTTTGCAGCGAGCCCGGTCAGTTCAAAGATGCGAGGCGCGAAATACAGAATCGCATTGATGCCGGAGAGCTGGTTGAAGAACGCAATCAGGATGGCGAGCAGGATCGGTTTCTGCAGACGCCGGGTCCAGAAATTTCCCGACGACGCCTGCTGCGTGGAGGCGGCGATGATCTCGTCCGCCTGGGCTGCGATTTCTGCTTTCGAAACGTCAGGTTCGATTCGCTGCAGGACTTGCAATCCGGCCTCGCGGTCGCCCTTGCGGCTCAGCAGCCAGCGCGGACTTTCGGGCAGTCCGAAGCAGAACACAGCGTAAAGCAACGACGGAAACGCGGCCACGCCCAGCATCCAGCGCCACGCGTTTTCGCCGATGCCCGCGAGCAGCGCATTCGAAACGAACGCGATCAGAATGCCAAAGACAATGTTGAACTGGAACATGCCGGCTAGTCGTCCGCGATGCTTGGGCGGTGCGATCTCCGAGATGTACATGGGCGCAACCACGGTCGAGATGCCGATGCCCAGCCCGCCAATGACGCGCGCGACGATGAACATCGTTACGTTATTCGCGAGACCCGAGCCGACCGCTCCGACAAAGTAAAGAATGCCGATCCAAAGCAGCGTGGCTTTGCGTCCGAAGCGGTCAGCAGGCCATCCTCCGAGGAGGGAACCGACGACCGTGCCGTACAGGGCCGACGCCATGGCAATGCCATGCAGTTCGGGGCTCAGTCCCCAAAGCGCCTGAATTGTTTTTTCGGCGCCGGAAATCACGACGGTGTCGAACCCGAAAAGAAATCCGGCGAGTGCCGAGGTGAGCGACCAGAAGAAGATGCGACCATTCATAAGTGAGTAAAGGCTGTTTCCGCCACAGAGTAGAAACTCACTACTCGCGAGCTAGTGCTGGAGCTGAACCGGACATTTCACAGTCCGGTAGCGCGGCGATCCAGACCGCACACCACCATATGCTTATCGCCTCCCGTAAGCAAACACGCGGCCTGGAGCGCCCTGAACCGGCAAAGTGCGCAAGAACTTGCATAGCTTTCGCGCTATCTGAAATTTAATTTACACATAAGGACATGGAGCGCATTGACGAGCCTTTTCCGCGATGCCACACTCGAAAGTGTGGTTCGGAGCGCGCAGCTCGGACTCAGGAGACCCCAGTGGCACTCGCAGAAGTTTCAAATTCGCAGAATCTGACCTGTTCCCGTCGCTCGAAGCTACGAACCGCGATGCTATTCCGCCTTGCCGTTTCTTGCCTGCTCGTAGGTTTGATGGCAGCGTTGGCGACTCCGGCGCCCGCCGCGCAAAACTCCATTGGCACCGCCACACTTACACGAGGAATGTGCCAGAGTACAGGTCTGGCCAACGGAACCTGCTACCGTGCGGTGATCTCGGGCTGCCCGGAAGCGACCGGCGATTTTGCCGCGAACGTTAAGGTCAACGAACCCGCCAATCTGAGTCAGGAACGAGGCACAGTCTTTTTTACGACGGGTGGCGGCGGCAATGCGCTCTATGACTACGATTCTGAATTTCAGGGAGACACGCGCTGTGCGGGATCGAACTGCGGGTTATTAGTGGTGCAGGAGATCAACGCAGACAATTACCGCACGGTGCAGATCGACTTCTCGGATCCCGATCAGCTCATCAACGAGCCGAACGGCTGGTTGACTGGCCCGGCCACCGACGGCCCGCGGGCGCTGGCATGCCGCTATGCGACTGTAGTTCACGCCGTGTGGTCGACTCTTCTCAACAGCGACACCGCTCACCCGGTGTGCGCCACCGGCAATAGCGGTGGGGGAGCGCTCATCGCCTACGCGATGACGCAATATGGCATGGGAAACACTTCTGGCCCAGGCCCGATGTTTACCATGGTGGAAGCTACGTCCGCGCCGCCTTACGGACGAATCGATCATGGGTGCGCGGGGACGGCTGCGCCGGATCTAAGTGTGAGTTGTCCTGCGGGAGTCAAAATCTCAGAAAACTACGGCATCCAAACGGCTCAGGATTTTGTCGATCCCGCTTATCCTTCGGCGGTGTGCAGCACCGACATCAACAGCAATGGCAAGAAAGTCTATGCCAGTTTCCGGCATGACAGTGTTGTCTCCGACGATTTTCCCAAACCCAGTTACAAGACTGTGGTTCGCGTTCTGTTCGGCAGCCAGGATCTCTCCGCCGCTGTTCCACTAAGCTCCGAGTGGTACAGCGCCATCAAGTCCAGCAAGACGTCCGTCTGCGTCGCCGGAGCGCCTCACGCGCTGCCCGAAGATTACAACGGTGCCGCGATGATCGTGACTGATGTGATGAACCACTGCAAGTAAGAGCGGGTTTTGGAGAGCCCGAAGCGCGGCACTAGCCCTTGGTCAGCGGATAACCCTTCTCGCGCCAGTCGCGAATGCCGCCGTCCATCGAGATGACGTTGGTGTAGCCCATCTTCTGCAAATTGTCAGCCGCGAGCGCAGAGCGGAATCCGCCGCCGCAGTAGAGAACCATTTCGGTGTTGAGGTCCGGCACTCGCGCTTCAATGTCGCGCTCAATAATGCCTTTGCCGAGATGAATGGCGCCGGGCAGATGGTCCTTGGCGAACTCGCTTTCTTCACGAACATCTACGAGAACGAACTTGTCGCCTCGATCCATTCTGGTTTTGACTGTGTCGACGTTTGTCTCCCGCACACGGGTCTTGGCGTCGTCCACAATCTTTAGAAAGCGCGGGGGATGTTGGTGGGCCATTCGATCTCCTTTGCACAGCTGCAATGGCAGGAGCGCGGGTCATCATGCGCCGCGTCTTCGCCCCCACATAGTACCAAGCCATGCGCGGTTGCGACACTCGGATTGTGCATGCAGTGCGAGGCTCGATTCGATTAGCATGAACGCGTGCCAGCGCAGCAAACATCCCGCAAGATCGGTCTGGCGCGCGCTCTCTCGAAGCTCGGATACTGCTCGCGCTCGCAAGCGGCGGAGCTGATTCGATCTGGCCGCGTGCAGTTGAACGGCAGCGTGCGCCGCGATCCCGAGACGCCGACCCGTTTGGGGCAAGACCGCATTATGGTGGAGGGGCGGGCGGTCGATCCGAGGACAAAGATCTATCTCATGATGAACAAGCCGCGGGGCGTGGTGACTACGGCCTCCGATGAAAAAGGCCGCGAGACGGTGTATACCGTGCTGGAGAGGGCTGGGGAATCGCTGCCCTGGGTTGCTCCCGTGGGGCGGCTGGATAAGGCGAGCGAAGGACTGCTGCTGTTGACCAACGACTCCGAATGGGGCGCACGAATTGCCGCCCCAGAAACGCACTTGGAGAAGACGTACCACGTACAGATCGGCATGGTTGCAAGCGCGAACCTCGTCGAGTTGCTGCTGAGCGGCGTGAAATCCGAGGGTGAGTTGCTGAGAGCCCGGAAGGCCGCGATGCTGCGCTCGGGAGAGAAGAACTGTTGGCTTGAGATCACGCTCGACGAAGGCAAGAACCGGCAGATACGGCGCATGCTGGAAGGGCTTGGAGTCGAAGTGCTGAGGCTGATGCGAGTGGCCATCGGTCCGTTGCTCCTGGGGGACCTGGCGAAAGGTGCGTTTCGAGCTCTGACCAAAGACGAGAAGCGAGTGCTCGATGGCGCACTCCGAGCAAGGATTTCATGAGCGAACTGACGTTCCTTCCCGCTGTCATCATGGCCCAGCAAATCCGCGAGAAGAAGATCTCTCCGGTCGAACTCGCCGATGCGCACCTGGCGAAAATCGAACGACTGAATCCGAAGCTGAATGCGTTCGTGCACGTGGACGCAGAACGGGTTCGCCGCGAGGCCCGCGAGGCCGAAGCCGAGGTAATGAAAGGCCATGCGCTCGGACCGCTGCACGGCGTTCCCATCAGCATTAAGAGTTCTCTGGACGTGGCCGGCCTGCGATGCGAATCGGGCAGCCGACTACGCGCGGGACACATCCCGACGCAAGACGCGCCACTGGTCGCGCGCCTGCGCGGTGCGGGCGCGATCGTGCTGGGCGTGACCAACACGCCGGAACTCCTGATGGCGTGGGAGACGGACAATCTTCTCTACGGCCGCACCAACAGCCCATGGGATCTGGAACGTACTCCGGGCGGCTCCAGCGGTGGGGAAGCGGCGGCAATTGCATCGGCATGTCGGCCGGCGGCGTGGGCAGCGACGGCGGAGGATCGATCCGCGTGCCGGCACACTTCAGCGGCATCTGCGGACTTAAACCCACGCCCGGACGCATCCCGGCGACCGGGCACTTTCCCGCGTCGGGCGGGCCGTTTGCGCTGATCGGCGTGGTCGGTCCCATGGCGCGCACCGTGGCCGATCTGAAGGCTGTTGTTCGAAGTGATGCAAGGTCCGGACGACGGCGACACTTGCGCCGCACCAGTGTCCGTGCGCTGGCCGACCGAGGACGAAACCAAGAAGCTGAGGATCGGCTACTTCGAAGACGACGGCCGCACGCCCGTGACTCCTGAAACTCGCGCAGCCGTGATTGCCGCTGCAGAAGCCCTGCGGGGAGCGGGATTTGAAGTCGAGCCATTTCGTCCTGAAGGCCTCGAGGAAGCGCGCGTGCTTTGGAAGAAATTCTTTGTCACCGCTGGAGGAATGCTGATTCGCCCGATGTTCCGCGGACGTGAGCACGACCTAAGTCCGACTTCTGAAGCAGTTTCTCGAGTGGTCCGCGGCCGAGTCACCGCTCACTGGCTGAAACTCTGCTCGAGGCCTGGATCGGCCGCGACACTCTGCGCGCCAAGTTTCTGGCGCAGATGCGGAAGTATCCCATTCTGCTGTGCCCGGCAGCCGCGATTCCCGCTTTCCGCCACGGCGAGCGCAGTTGGAAGATCGAAGGCAAGACGGTCGAGTACCTCGATGCGTGGAGTTATACCGAGTGGTTCAATCTGCTGGGGAATCCGGCGGCCGTGGTTCCGGTGAGCCATTCCGCCGAGGGGCTGCCGATCGGCGTGCAGATCGTCGGCCGACCGTGGGAAGAGGAGCAGGTACTGGCTGTTGCGGCTGCGCTCGAGAAGGAATGTAATGCGTGGAGAATCCCTCCGATCAGCTGAAGCTCTGCCGTTTCTCGCTAGTATTTTTGTATTATTCCGCCTGCCGTCGGCTCTGTATAACGTTATCTGCGCGGGATTTCGGCCACTGTGGGGCTTGATTTCTCCGGCAAGCGCTTGAACGTCTGGTCATGCGGGAAATGCCTACATCTGGGGGATTTGTCGGTCGGGCTTTGTCTTGGCTGGTGCCTTTTCTCGTCGTTTCGGCCGCGTATCTCTACACGTTTCCCCAGCCCAACATTCTTTATGCGGCGGTAGTGCTGCTGCACGCGCTCGGCGGAGTGCTGGTTGCGATCCTGCTGATTCCGGTCTTCGTTCGATTGATGCGCACGGGAAGTTTCTCTTCCCGCGCGGGATGGTTGTTGATTGCCGCAGGAGCGGTCCTGGGGCTGATCCTCATCAAGACGGGAACTCCGCGCACTGAATGGAACAAGCTTTATCTTCACATCATAATTTCTCTCGCAGGTGTCGCCTTGCTGATTGCTGGATGGCTGGGCAGCCGGGAGTCCTCCGATCCGGCACCGCTGGGATCGAGGCTCACTGCAGGTGCGGTGCGGGCTGTGATCTGCCTGGCATTGTTTGCCGGCATCGGCTACGGTGCACGCTATGTTCGCGAAAGCTTGGCAGACGCGTAACCGCATTCAGAATCCGACGATGCCACCCGACAATATGAACGGAGAAGGCGACGGGCCTGAGGGCGCGTTCTTCCCCAGTTCGGCGCAGGTGTACGGCAAGCAGAAAATTCCCAGCAAGTTTTTCATGGAGTCCGACTCCTGCAAGCGCTGCCACGAAGACATCTACAACCAGTGGTTCAGTTCGGCCCACCATTTCTCGTCGTTCAACAACCAGTGGTACCGCAAGTCGATCGAGTACATGCAGGACACGGTCGGCACCAAGCCTTCGAAATGGTGCGGCGGATGCCACGATCCCGCCGTGCTGTACGCGGGAATGATGGACACGCCGATCAAGCAGATCGTGCACCGGCCCGAGGCGCAAGCAGGACTCGGCTGCATGATGTGCCACTCCATCGCCGACGTGAAGAGCACGATGGGGCAGGGCGATTTCTATCTGGAGTATCCCAAGCTGCACGAACTGGCGGCCACGCAGAATCCGGTGGCGCGCGCGCTGCATGATTTTCTGATTCGGCTGAATCCGGAGCCGCACCGTCGCGTCTTTCTCAAGCCTTTCATGCGCGATCAGACGCCGGAGTTCTGCTCCTCCTGCCACAAGGTGCATCTTGACGTTCCGGTGAACCACTACCGCTGGTTCCGCGGCTTCAACGAGTACGACAACTGGCAGGCCAGCGGAGTGTCAGGGCAAGGCGCGCGGTCGTTCTACTATCCGCCCAAGCCGCAACAGTGCGCCGATTGCCACATGCCGGCCGAAGCTTCCAAGGACGCGGGCAACGTCAATGGGTTCGTGCACTCGCATCGTTTCCCTGGTGCGAATACCGCGGTGCCCACGGCGAACGAAGACGCGCCGCAGCTGAAGCTGACGGAAGACTTCCTGAAGAACGGCCAGCTGACAGTGGATATCTTCGCGCTCTCTCCGGCGCAGGCTCCGCTGAAGCCGGGCGCGACGACGCAGTCGGAACTCTCGACGACGTTCGCGGTGGGAGAAGAAGCCGAGAGCAAGATGACCGCCGAAACCGCAGGCGAAGTTGCTCCGGTGACTGCTCCGTTGAACCTGGTGCAGCCGGCCGTGCGGCGCGGCGATACGGTGCGCGTGGACGTGGTGGTGCGCACGAAGAAGGTCGGCCACTTTTTCCCCGGCGGCACGGTCGACGCCTACGACACGTGGCTGGAACTGAAGGGCACCGACGACAAGGGGCAGATCATTTTCTGGAGCGGCATGGTCGAGGACAATGGGCATGGTCCGGTGGAAAAGGGAGCGCACTTCTACCGCTCGTTGCAGATCGACGCGCACGGCAATCCCATCAACAAGCGCAATGCGTGGGCGACGCGGGCGGTGGTGTACGTGCGGCTGATCCCGCCGGGCGCGGCTGACACGGTGCATTACCGGATGCTGATCCCGGAGAATGCGGGCAACAAGATCACGCTGCATGCGCGGCTCTGCTACCGAAAGTTTTCATGGTATGGAACGAACGAGGCATTCGCCGGAATGCCGGACCCGACGAAACCGAACTCCGTTGCGCCAGACTACGATGACCGGCCGACCGTGTTCACTGCGTCTCTGAGCGGAGTTTCGGCGAAGGAAGAGAAGATTCCCGACCTGCCGATCGTCGCCATCGCCGAGAACGAAGTCACGCTTCCGGTCGTCGCGCATAACGCGCCCGCGTCCGAGCCAAAGACCATCGTCCGCAAGGAAGAATGGCAGCGCTGGAACGACTACGGAATCGGATTATTCCTGCAGGGCGACCTGAAAGGCGCGGCCGCAGCTTTCCAGAAGAGTTACGGAGGCGGATCCCAATAATCCCGACGGCTGGGTGAACATTGGGCGCTGCGCGGTGCAGGAAGGCGACATGGCCCGCGCCCGCACCGTGCTGGAGAAGGCGCTGGCCCTGTCTCCGAATCTGGCGCGGGCGAATTTCTTCTATGCCAAGGTGCTTCGCGCAGACGGGAACTACGAGGGCGCGGCAGCGCGACTGCGGATTGTGCTGGCGCAGTATCCCCGGGACCGGGTTGCGATCAATGATCTGGGACGCATTCTGTTCCTGCAGCGCAAATATGACGAGGCGGTGAAGACTCTGCAGGCTGTGCTGGCGATTGATCCCGAAGACCTGCAGGCGCACTACAACCTGATGCTGTGTTACAACGGCCTCGGCCAGGAGAAATTGGCCAAGGAGCACGAGGCGCGCTATATGCGATTCAAAGCCGACGAGTCATCGCAGGCGATCACCGGGCCTTACCGCCAGCTTCATCCGGAAGACAACAACGAGCGGCAGGCGGTGCATGAGCATGTTTCGGTGGCGCTGCCGGCGCTCAACTCGAAACATGTGGGGACAGCCGCCTCGGCTGTCAGGCCGGGCAAGGCCCAGCCAGTGTCCAACCCGGTTTCCGCCGGGGCTTCCAGATAATGATGCGGATGCGTATCCATCTAATCCTCGCGTTGGCCGCAGCAATTCCGGTGGCCTCCGCTGCGCAGCAGATTCACTTCCGCGACATCACCGCGCAGGCAGGAATCCACTTCACCCACAACAACGGCGCCTTCGGCAAGAAGTGGCTGCCGGAAACCATGGGACCGGGCTGCGCCTTCATCGATTACGACAACGACGGATATCCCGACATCATTCTCATCAACGGAGATGATTTTCCGGGCCACCCGCACGGCGGCGCGACTACGCTGAAGCTCTATCACAACAACGGCAACGGCACATTCACCGACGTCACGCGCAAAGCCGGCCTCGCAGTTCCCATGTTCGGATTCGGCGTCGCAGTCGGCGACTACGACAACGATGGCTTTGACGATATCTTCGTCAGCGCGCTGGGCCAGAGCCATCTCTTCCACAACAACGGCAACGGCACGTTTACCGACGTCACCAAGTCCGCGGGCATGTGGGGGCCGAGCGAGTTCTCCACCAGCGCCGCCTGGGTGGATTACGATCGCGACGGCAAACTCGACCTGGTCGTCGCGAACTACGTGCAATGGAGTGAGCAGGGCGATCTGTATTGCACGCTCGACGGCACGCACAAGTCCTATTGCACGCCGGAATCGTACAAGGGCACTTCGGTGCGCCTGTGGCACAACCTGGGCGGCGGCAGGTTTGAAGACGCCACGCAGAAGTCCGGCTTGGGCGATCCGACCTCGAAGAGTCTCGGGATTGCGATTCTCGACTACAACGGCGATGGCTGGCCCGACATCGTGATCGCCAACGACACGCAGCCCAACAAGCTCTACCTCAACAAACAAAACGGAACGTTTGAGGAGCGCGGCGTCGCGGCGGGCATCGGGTTCAGCGAAGACGGCATTGCGCGGGCGGGCATGGGCGCCGATGCCGCCGACTACGACCGCAGCGGGCACGCCAGCATCCTCATCAGCAACTTCGCCAATCAGATGGTTTCGCTCTATCACAACGAGGGCAACGGACTGTTCGTCGACGAGGCCCCGCAGTCCGAGGTAGGCCGCGCGAGCCTGGTCACGCTGGGATTCGCCTGTTTCTTCTTCGACTACGACAATGACGGCTGGCAGGATATTTTCGTCGCCGACGGACACATTGAAGATCAGATCGAGCGCGTGCAGAAGCGCGTGAGTTATGCCGAGCCTCCGCACCTGTTCCGCAATCTTGGTGGCGGGAAATTCACCGAAGTAACGGCGCAGATGGGCAGTGTCTTCGCAGCGCCAAAAGTGGCGCGGGCCGCGGCTTACGGCGACATCGACAACGACGGCTTCCTCGACGTTTTGCTGACCACGAATGCCGGGCCGGCGTACCTGTTCCACAACGAAGGCGGGACGAATCACAGCCTGCGCATCAAACTCGTGGGCACGAAGTCGAATCGTGACGGTATTGGCGCGGTTGTGCGCGTGACTGCTGGTGGCGACAAGCAGTGGAAGATGCTGCGTTCCGGATCGAGTTACCTGGCGCAGAGCGAACTGGTGTTGACCTTCGGCTTGGGCACGCTCACGAAGGCCGACAGCGTTGAGATTCAGTGGCCCAGCGGGCAAGTCGATAAGCTCTCAAACATCGATTCAGGCCAGACCATTACAGTACAGGAAGGGAAGGGCGTCGTCGCGAAGCGGGCGTACGGACCCAAGAAAGCTGAAACCACAAAGGGCACGAAGGTTCACGAAGGAAAGACGGACCTTACGCGAAATCGGTTTCCTTTGTGATCCTTCGTGTCCTTTGTGGTTAAATTCCTTTGATGACTTCTCGAATCTCTGCTGCTCTCGCTGCCACCCTGCTCGCTGCCTTCGGCCTGCTTTCCTCGGAGTCGAAGCCGAATCCCATCGAGGCCGCACGCCTGAACAATCTCGGTGTCGCTTACATGAACCAGCAGCTTTTCGAGAAGGGACTGAAGGAGTTCCAGCAGTCCGCAGACGCCGATCCCAAGCTGGCGATCGCGCGGCTGAACGTCGGCATTGCATATCTGAACCTGCAGAAGATTGACGAAGCCAAGGCTGCATTGGAAGGTGCGCTGAAACAGGATCCGAAGAATCCGAATGCCTGGTACAGCCTCGGGATGCTGGCCAAGAATATGGGCGACGCTCAGGCGGCGATCGATGCGTTCAAGCGCGTCATTGAGATCGACGCGAACGACGCCGACACCTGGTATTTTCTCGGCACCGCATACGTGCAGGCCAAACAGTTTCCGCAGGCCATTGAAGCGTTCCAGCACGCGCTGCAACTTAATCCCATTCACGCCTCGGCGGAATTCGGACTGTCGCGCGCGTACCAGCAATCCTCCGACACCGAGCACGCGCGCGAGCACCTGAAGAAATTCCAGTACCTCACGCAGAACAAAATTAGCGCGCCCATGAGCCTGGCTTACGGCGAGCAGGGACAGTACTCGCGCGCAGTGGAGTCGCCGTCGGCAGTGTTGAAGGCGCCGGCGCCGATCAAAGTGCGGTTTGTGGATGTGAGTGCCGAGGCAGGCGTAGCTGCTATGACAACAGCGGATCCCAAGTCTCCGTTGGACATAGCTGGCACTGTGCCCAATCTGGTTGGATACGGTGCGTGCTTTCTCGACTATGACGGCGATGGCCGCCCCGACCTTTTTGTAGCGGACCGCGGTAAGGGAGGCGGTCTGGCGCTGTATCACAACCTAGGCAATGGCAGGTTTGAAGATGTCACGCGCAAGGCTGGGCTCGATCCCTCCCTTCACGCAACGAGTTGTACTGCCGGCGACTACGACAATGATGGCTTTGAAGATCTGGTAATTGGACTGGATGGGCGGCTTTTACTTGAGCATAACGAGAAGAACGGTACATTCAAGGATGCGACTGGAACCTCCGGCATCCAAACCGACGCTCTTATTCTCGGTCTGACGTTTATTGATTATGACCACGATGGCGACATTGATCTTTACGTCACACGGTTCAATTGGACCCATCAGGTTTCCTCTGATTCGGGCTTCTCCTTCTTCGCAAAGAACACTGGCAGCCACGTCATGTGGCGGAACAATGGCGATGGCACGTTTAGCAATGTGACCGATCCAACGGGTCTGGAGGCGAGTGGGTCGGCGGTTGGCGCAATCGGCACCGACTACAACAATGACCGTGCTGTCGATATCGTCCTAGCGTCGGCAAAGGGTCCTAAAGTTTTCGAGAACCCCAGGGAAGGTAAGTTCAAGCCGCGACAGCTCGTGGCCGATCCACTTCCAACGTTTGGCGTGACGATTTTCGATTTCGACCACGACGGTTGGATGGACGTTGCCTTCACCCGAGCAGGAACGCCGGCTCTCATGTTAATGGCGCAATAACCACGGAAACTTTGAACCGGTCGCACTGCCCGTTCCCGATTGGGTGCATGCTTGGGGCGTGGCCACCTTCGACTACGACAACGACGGCTGGGTCGACCTCGTCGCTGTCGGAGAAACGAAAGACGGCAAAGGCGAAGTGCGCCTGTTCCGCAACCTCGGGCCTGACGGATTCAAAGATGTCACCGCCGACGTTGGCCTCGACAAAATCCGACTCAAAGATCCCCGCGCCATTATCACCGGTGACTACGATGGTGACGGTGCCACCGACCTGCTCATCACGCAGAATCACGGCCCTGCCGTTCTGCTGCGCAATGAAGGCGGCAATCAGAATCACTGGCTGCGGCTCTCGCTCAAGGGACTCGCCGACAACAAATCCGCCATCGGCACCAAGGTTGAAGTGTTCTCGGGCGGCAACCGGCAGAAGTTTGAGATTGCGGGATCGAACGGCTATCTGGGACAGAATTCCACCGACATCGTCGTCGGCCTGGGCGATTCCAAGGAAGCCGACATCGTGCGCATGCTGTGGCCCACCGGCGTGCTGGAAGACGAAATTCAGATCGCGGGCGACAAGCAGCACGACTTCCTCGAGATCGACCGCCGCGGCAGTTCGTGTCCCACGCTGTTCGTTTGGAACGGCGAGCGCTACGAGTTTGTGGCGGACATGCTGGGCGCGGGCGTGGTCGGGCACTGGGTGGGCCCGAACCAGCGCGACGTTCCACGGCCGGTCGAGTACATCAAGATTGACCGCAGCATGATTCAGGAGAAGGGAAATTCCCAACCAAAGGGAGCTTGTCATCCTGAGCGAAGCGAAGGACCTATGCACTCTCCTGCCAGTTGCACGGATCCTTCGCCGCTAAAGGCTGCGGCTCAGGATGACAACAGGATGGGAGGCCTGTCGAAGACTCTCAGCTTCCGCTTCATGGAGCCGCTGGAAGAAGCCGTATACCTCGATCAGGTGCGGCTGCTCGCGATCGATCATCCAGCGGACGCTGACGTCTATCCCAACGAATATTTCGCGTCGAACCCGCCGTATCCTCCGTTCAAGGTGGTAGTGAGCCGCGACGCGCGGCCGCCCGCGGGCGCCTGGGACGAGCATGGGCACGACGTTCTGCCGGATTTGCTGGCGCACCGTTATTTCGGCGATTTCGCATTGACGCAGTTTCAGGGATTCGCCAAGCCGCACAGTCTCACGCTCGATCTGGGTGAGGCATACCGAGGAGGGCCGCTGTGGCTGCTGCTGCATGGCGAGGTCGAATACTTCTCGGCGAACAGCATGTATGCCGCCTCCCAGGCCGGAGTGGAAGCAATCTCGCCTTACGTGGAGGCGCTTCGGACGCGAATGGGCAGTGGAAGCGCGTGATCGACGACATGGGATTTCCCGCCGGCGGCCCGCGCACCATGACAGCCGATCTCACGGGCAAGCTGCCGCATGGGTACGCGGAAGATTCGCATCACGACGAATCTTCAGGTCTATTGGGACAGCATTCTAGTGGACCGCACGGAGCAGGTGGCGCCGCCGTCCGGCGGCATCGAGAAGTCCGCCGAGCCGCGGGCGGACGCACGTGACAGCGGTCCGTTCTCACTGCGTGTCATGCCGATCTCGAGTTCCACGGATATCCCTTGAAGATTGAGGGCAAGCCCGCCGGCAACGTGCAGTACGTCTACGAAAAGGCTAGCGCGACCGGGCCGTACACGCGGCCGGCCGGAACCTACACGCGCTACGGCGACGTGCTGCCGCTTCTGACCGCGACCGACGACAAGCTGGCCGTCTTCGGCTCGGGCGATGAGGTGCGGCTGGACTTCGATCCGTCGCATCTGCCCGTGCTTCCCAAGGGCTGGGTGCGCGATTATTTCTTCGCGGCCAACGGCTACGAGAAAGATATGGATTTCTACGCCGCGGAAGGGAACTACGTGGCGCCGCTGCCGTTCCTCAGCATGGGCGAGTACCCGTATCCGGCGAAGAAGTCGTTTCCGCTCGACGACGCGCACCTGAAATATCTGCTCGAATACAACACGCGCAGCATGTCGGGCAACGAGCAGCGCGGGTACTGGTTCGACTATGGCGAGAGTAGATAAGGTGGGCATAGGAAACGTTTTAATATTGACAATTTCGCCCCTGCCATAATCCAATAGCCGGACCCATGGAAAATACTTCCGCGTCCTCCTCTGCCGCTCCCCGGCTCCGCCGCACGCTTACGCTTTGGGATCTGATTTTTTACGGCATCGTTCTCATTCAACCCATTGCGCCCGTGCCGCTCTATGGCGTGGCGCAGAAGCTTTCTGACGGGCATTTTGTCACCATCATTCGGGATCGCGCTGTTCGCCATGCTGATCACTGCGGTCAGCTACGGGCGCATGGGAACTCTGTATCCTACGGCGGGATCGGCCTATACGTATGTGGGCAAGGGGCTCAATCCACACCTGGGGTTCCTGGCGGGTTGGGCCATGATTCTCGATTACTTGCTACAGCCGCTCATCAATACCGTATGGATGGCTACCGCATTGCACGAGCGCTATCTGCCGCAGATTCCCTACATCGTGTGGGCTGCGCTGATCGCCGGGATCATGACTGTGCTGAATCTGGCCGGAGTGAAATCGTCGGCACGAGCCAATAAAGTTCTGCTCGCCGTGATGTCGGTGGTGGTGGCATTCTTCGTATGGCTCGCGATTCGCTACCTGTGGCACGGACAGGGATGGGCGGGACTGCTATCGACCGAGCCGTTCTATAATCCGAAGACTTTCAATTCTCACAAGATTTTGACCGCGACTTCGTTTGCGGCGCTGACCTATATCGGCTTCGACGGAGTGACTACACTTGCCGAAGACGTGGAGAATCCCAAGCGCAACGTTCTGCTGGCGGTTGTGCTGACTTGTATTTTTGCCGGCGTGTGCAGCGGGTTTGAGGCCTATCTCGGGGCGCGGGTGTGGCCAGACTGGCACACTTTCCCGAATCTCGAAACCGCGTTCATGGACATCTGCAGCCGAGTCGGCGGCGTCGTTCTCTTCAATGCGATGGGCGCGATCCTGATCGTTGCGGCTTTCGGGAGCGGATTGACCGGAACGCTGGGAGCGGCACGACTGCTCTTTGGGATGGGACGAGACAATGTGCTGCCCAAGAAATTTTTCGGCTATTTGAAGCCGGGGACCAGCACTCCGACCTACAACATTCTTCTCATCGGAGGGCTCGCGTTCGTCGGAGCTGTCGCCCTCAACTACATTGGGAGCGCATACCAGCATGCGGGGGAACTGCTAAACTTCGGCGCATTTCTAGCGTTCATGGGAGTAAATTTCGCCTGCTTCTGGCAGTTCTCGGTGATCGCAAAGAGGGCTGGCGCTGAACGGCGGCTGGTGCGCGATGCGATCCTTCCGATCATCGGCTTCCTCTTCTGCCTGGTGATCTGGTTGAATCTGAACATCATCGCCAAGACCGTGGGTGGAATCTGGTTTGCGGTGGGATTGCTTTACGTCGGCTACAAGACGAACTGGTTCCGTTCCGCGCCGGTCATGATTGATTTCAGCGACCACTAGAGAATCTTGAGTCTGGAGTTGCGGCTTGACCGTCATGCTGGGTTCCACCAACATCGTCGCGTTTGTGCCTACGCGGGATGCGGAGAAGGCGCGAGCGTTCTATGAGGGCCTGCTGGGCCTTCGCTTCGTCAACGATGACGGCTTCGCGATGGTGCTGGATGCGAATGGGATCATGATCCGGGTTGCGAAGGTGGGGAAGGATTTTACTCCCGCGCCGTTCACCATCCTCGGCTGGCAGGTTTCGGAGATCGAGAGCGTAGTGCGCGGTCTGAAAGAGAAGGGCGTCCACTTCGAGGTCTTCGGATTCTTCAAGCAGGATGAACTCGGCATCTGGACTGCGCCGACCGGGGATAAAGTCGCGTGGTTCAAGGATACAGACGGGAACATGCTGTCAGTTTCACAGCATGTGTGAGCGTGGAAAGCGTCGGTCTACAACGCGAACAGTCCTTCGGATCCCCGAAGGTTGTCCTGGAGGGACGGCTGAAACAACGCCGCACCGGCATTTCAGCCGTGCTTACGGCACGATATCTCTTACCCGTGGCCTCACCCGCCAGTGAACTGGCGGGCTACTATCAGAGGTTGCTCAATGTGACCATCCTTCTCCCTGAGCCAGGTCGCTGAAGACTACTCCACGTTCCAGCCGCTGATTTCGACCGGCGGCCTTGGCAGCACCCAATTCGCTGGCGCGGTACGTGGCTGTGACTTCGCGCTTCTCGCCGGGCAGAAGGGAAATGTAGTTATCTTCCCAGACCACCGGAAGAATCTCTTCGCCCTTGGTGCCTTTGTTGACTTTCAGCCGGACAAAGAACGCGAGACTTTTGCTCGGATTCTCAAGAGCGACGCGTGTGATTTCGTCTTCACCTTTGCGCTCGCTGCGGTCGGTGACTTTCAGTTTCACCTTCGGTAGCCGGGAGATCGCCGTGAAGTCGGCATAAGAAGCAGTTGGAGTCATCCACCAATTGGTTTTCGCCCAGTCCAGAGTTTCGGGCTTGGTCGAGAGCCAGTAGAAATTCGAACCGACGAGTTTGCCCGCAGAATCTTCCAAACGCAGCGAGAGGAAATACGTGGGGCTCAGTCCACTGAGATCCGGCAGTGGCGAAGATCTTCGCAGTGCTATCCGCTGCGGCATCGACCGTGTTCGATTGCGTGAACTTTTCGGTCATGTCGAGGTTGTAGATCTTTGTCGTCAGCTTCAGGCCCTTCGCATCTTCGTACTGGCTGCTGACCACCCAGATCGAATGATCGTCATAGCCGTAGACGGGATGCAGTGCCTCCATGGCGCGCTTGGCGCCGAAGTATCCGCCGCCAGGACGCAGGTAGTAGTCGTAGAGATGCCAGATCATCGAGGGCCAGGCGTTGTTGAGCATCCATTGAATGACACCTGTAGCCTGATATTTGTTGCGGCTGTAGGCCTCGTACATGGCTCGCACGCCTTCGTAGGTCTGCATCTGCGACTTCGTGGCGAAGTCGTTCACGTTGTCGGACTTGCCGTAGCGGTTCGCGAGCGCTTCGCTGAACACGCCAATGGTCTTGAATTCGCCGCCGCCCGTGTGATAGTTCCAGACGTCGTCGATGGGCCACATGTGGTCTTTGCCCACCATGGCGCGAATGCTCTCGACAGGCGGAACCGCCGGTCCCATGCTGGTTTCGGTGTTAAAGCCATAGGCGCCGCCGCAGCCTCCGGGATTGCACTGCTTGCGGCCCGGCTGCCCTTCCGGAGTATCGACCTGCCAGTAACTGGGTGCGACATATTCATAGGGCCCGGTCATTTTGACGCCGCTGTCGCCGGTGACGCTGGTCTTCTTTCCCGTAGCGGACGAAACGACAGGATTCGGCCAGAACAAATCTTTCTCCACGTCGAGATACATCTGCTCCACATCCGGCGGGGGAGCGTTATCGCTCCCATTCAGCCACATGACAATGCTGGGATGGCTGCGTAGGCGGTAGATCTGGTCGCGCAGAGACTGCTTGGCGATCTCAAAATCCGCCGGCTTCCAGCGCGGCCAGCGCTCCCAGAAATCGCAGCAGCACCATCCGGCCATCACGAGAATGCCTTGGCGATCGGCCAGGTCGAAGAATTCTTGCGTCTCGAGTTTGCCTTCAAGGCGGACGGTGTTCAGTCCCATATCGCGGACGTAGCGAAGTTCGTCCTGCAGGCGCTGCGAGTTCTCGCGCAGCATCAGGTCGGGGGTCCATCCGCCGCCGCGAATCAGAATGTTCTTGCCGTTGATGTGAAACTGGCGCCCGCCAATTGAGTTGAGGTCCGAGGTAATTTCGCGAATGCCGAATTCGGTGGCCGAGTGGTCGCTCACCGCGCCATTGACTTCAAACTTCATATTGAGCGAATACAGACTCGGCTTGCCCATTTGCGCGGGCCACCAGAGGTGAGGATGGGTGACGACAAGCTGCGAGAAATTGTCAGGTGTGAAGGTGATGTCTCTTGTCTGGTTGGGCGCGAGTTCGACGTCCTGTTCGAAAACGAGAGGCTCCTCAAGATGGGCGGGCGCATTGAGCGGGTAGGAGTGGATCCCGCCCCAGAGTTTGCCGTGAATGGGGCTGTTGGTGCCGTTTTTCACCTGAGCGGTCACGGTGAGCTGCGCGCTGTTGTTGGCGGGAGGATTCAGCTTCGAAACGACGGTGGGATATCGCAAAGCGACCGGCCCGCTGTAGGTGACGTAGACTTCGCGCCACAACCCCATGTTCTTGTCGGGCGGTGCGGGATTCCAGTCGACAAAAGTAATGGCGAGATCATGGTCGGTGGGGGAGAAAACCTGCACCGCTAGAACGTTCTCCGCGCCGGGCTTCGCGCTGTCGGTCACATTAAACTCGTAAGTCCGCCACGCGCCGGCGACGTTGTCCGAGTTCGCGATCTGCTTCCCGTTCAGCCAGATATTGGCGCGGTAGTTAATGCCGTTGAATTTCAGCCAGACTGTCTTTCCCTTGTACGACGCCGGCACGGCGAACTGCTTGCGGTACCACCACGAAACCGCGTACGGACTGTCGGGCGCCATGGGGATGTTCGAGAAGTTCGCGCCGATGGGATAGTTCACGCCCGGAAAGTCGCGCAGGTTCATGCCAAAGAGAGGATCGGGAAAGATCTTGTCTTTCACCAGTGCGGCCACCACGGTCGTGGGAACGGTCGCTTCGTGCCATCCCTTGGGAACGAACTGCGCCGTGGAGATGACCTCTCCCTTGGCTTCGACCTTGGCTGAAGTTTGCAAAGACCAGCCAGCGCCCAGCGTCACCCTGGCTTCGGCGGCATGCTTCGTTGGTGCCGCATCTTGTGCGAAAAGGGATGAAGCCAGTAGAAATTGGGTCAGAACAAAGAGGGAGATTGGCAGCCGCTTGCTTGAGTTCATGACGCTCCTAATCAATATCAATGGCGGTTCGTGCTTATGGCCGATCAGGGGCAAGTTCGTCAAAGTGTCCCCGAGAATGGATAACATTTATATTAATACGTTTCAATAGCGGAGTTTCGTCGAAGTTGGGCGGCGTGGTTCGGGAAAGGCGTGGGCCCAACGGTCAGCCTTTCCACATGCGGGCCGTAGCGCTGCGCAATGAGGATAACGTCCGGCGCAGGTGGCCGGGCTGGTTTATAATTAAAAATTCGCCTCTACACTCTGGAGTGATAAGAAAATGATTCGTTTCCTGCAAAAATCCGGGCAGACCACGAAGTATGTTCTGGGCGGGTTGCTCCTGATCATCTGCGCGTCGATGGTGATAACGCTGATCCCCGGTGGTTTGGGCGGAGACGTCTTCACCGGCGGAACGCCCGGCAAGGGCATCATTGCCAAGGTGGACGGCGGTGACATCACCGCCGACGAGGTGCGCACGACCGCGCGCCAGATGGCGCAACAGGATGCTCAGCGCTATGGCGAAATGGCGTCGAAGTTGATGCCCTTTCTGATTCAGCAGGAGACCATGCGCGCCGTCGACCAGATGATCAGTCGTCAGGCTCTGCTGAGCGAGGCGGGCCGCATGGGGCTGAAAGTCACCCCGGCGGAAATTAAAGACGAACTGCAGCACGGGCGCTATGCCGCGACGTTTTTTCCTGGCGGCAGCTTCATTGGACAGACCGAATATGAAGACATGCTGCAGCGAGCGAATCTGACGCCCGCCAAGTTTGAAGAGGCTGTAGGCAACGACATTATGCTCACCAAATTGCAGGCGCTCATTTCGGGCAGCGCCAGCGTGAGCGAGGCGCAGATCCATGAGGAGTTCATCAAGCAGAATTCCAAGGTCAAGTTCGACTACGCGATCCTGAAGCAGGACGATTTGCGCAAGGGCCTGCATCCGACCGACGAAGAACTGAAGGCGTTTTACGAGAGCCACAAGCAGAGCTACGCGAACTCCGTCCCGGAGAAGCGCAAAGTAAAGTACGTCGTGGTCGAAACAGCAAAAGCGGAGGCTGGCGTACAGATTACGCAGGACGACCTCCGCTCGTACTACGATCAGCATCGTGCCCAGTACCAGGTGCCGGAACAGGTGAAGGTGAGCCACATCCTGATCAAGACTCCGCTGCCGGGGCCCGATGGCAAAGTCGACGAGAAGGGCGTGGCTGAGGCACAGCATCGTGCCGAGGATTTGCTGAAGCAATTGAAGAGTGGCGCAAAGTTGGAAGACTTGGCCCAGAAATATTCCGAAGATCCGGGCAGCGCAAAGCTGGGCGGATCGCTCGGTTGGATCGGTAAAGGCCAGACCGTTCCCGAGTTTGAGAAGACCGCTTTCGCGCTTCCCAAAGGGCAGATCAGCGATCTCGTGAAAAGCAGTTACGGTTTCCACATTATTCGGGTGGACGACAAGCAGGATGCGCACACGAAAACGCTGGACGATGTGAAGTCCGAGATCGAGCCGATCCTGAAGCACCAGAAGGGACAGCAGATCGCCCAGAAGCAGGCCGAGGCTCTGTTGAAGCAGGCTCGCGAGCAGGGTTTGGACGCGGCCGCCGCTGCGCAAAAGATCCCCGTCATCAACTCGGATTTCTTCGCCCGCAAAGACATGCTGCCCGGTCTGGGGCCTTCCACGCAGTTCATGGATGCGGTATTCAGCGAAACCGAAAAGGCGCCGCCGGATGTTGCTCCCGCATCGCAGGGCATCGTTGTCTTTCAGTTGCTGGCGGTGAAGCCGGCCGCCACGCCGACGTTTGAAGAAATCCGCACCAAGGTGGAGGAAGAGTTCAAGAACGAACGCTCCTCGACGCTGCTCACACAGAAGATCCAGGAACTGTCGGACCGCGCCAAGGCTGAGCATGACCTGAAGCGCGCGGCGAAAGAACTGGGCGCGACGGTCAAGACCAGCGACTTTGTTCTGCCTGATGGACAGGTGCCCGACGTCGGTTCGATGGCCGGACAAGCTTCGGTAGCCTTCAACATGAAGCCCGGGGAGATCAGCGGTCCAATTAACAGCGGCACGAACGCCGTGGTACTCGCAGTCCTCGAGAACCAGCAGCCGGCGGACGCAGACTATGCCGCAAAGCGCGATCAGATTCGCGATCAACTGCTGCAGCAGAAGCAGCAGGAGCGCTTTGGGCTGTTCGTTTCCAGCTTGGTCGACGAAATGACCCGGTCGGGGAAGATCAAGCGCAACGAAGAAGAGATCAAGCTGCTGGGCCGCAACGGCAGCGAGCCGGGAATGTAGCGGCGGTGACATGCCTTTTCCGCGCGCCGCAGGCATTCTGTTGCATCCCACGTCGTTGCCTTCGCGCGGCGGGGTGGGTGATTTTGGGCCAGCCGCTTATCAGTTTGTAGACTTTCTCGCTTCCGCCCGCCAGGGCCTTTGGCAGGTTCTGCCGCTAGGCCCGCTTGGCTATGGCAATTCGCCTTACTCCTCTACCTCCGCTTTCGCCGGAAATCCACTGCTGATCAGTCTGGAACGCCTCGCTGAACGTGGCTGGATCGACCTGGGCAAGCCCGACCTGGGGAAGCCCGATTCAGCGAAGCTCGCGGACTTTGCCGCCGGTTCCGGTCCCGTCGAATACGACCAGGTTTTTGCCCGGAAGATGCCGCTGTTGTTTGAGGCGGCGCGAAACTTTGTGCGTTCGGCTCCGGATGATGCGTTGCATCGGTTCGAACGTTTCCGCACAGAAAATGCCTGGTGGCTCGAGGATTTTGTTCTCTTCGATGCCCTGCGCGCCCGGCAAAAGCTTGAAAGCTGGCATCATTGGCCGCAGGAGCTGGCCCACCGAGAGCCGGCCGCGTTGGAGAAGGCCCGTCAGGATCTGGCGGCCGATATCCAGATTCGAAGCGCGCTGCAGTTCGCTTTCTACGAGCAATGGCGGGCCCTGCGACAGTACTGCTCCGAGCGCACGATCCGCGTCGTGGGCGATGTCGCAATCTTCATGAACCACGACAGCGCCGACGTTTGGACACACCGCGAATTGTTCCGGCTGAACGAGAATCTTGAACCGGAAGTCGTGGCCGGCGTGCCTCCCGATTTTTTCAGCAAGACCGGGCAGCGCTGGGGAAATCCGCTCTACCGCTGGGATGTGATGAAGGAACGCGGCTACGAGTGGTGGATTCAGCGCTTGCGCTGGGCGACGCAGAACTGCGACTTCATCCGCCTCGATCACTTCCGGGGATTCGACCAGTTCTGGGAAATTCCCGCCTCTGATGCGACTGCCGTGAACGGCCGCTGGGTGGATGGTCCGCGCGACGACCTTTTCCTGAAACTCCGCGAGTCGCTGGGTGGCCTGCCGTTCTTTGCCGAAGACTTGGGCTACATCACTCCGGAGGTCCACGCCCTGCGGGACCGCCTGCAGATCCCCGGAATGGCCGTTCTGCAATTCGGCTTCGGCGACGAAGGTGCGCACATCTACCTGCCGCATCGCGCCGAGGGCAAAGTCATCTACACCGGCACGCACGACAACGACACCGTGGCGGGCTGGTGGCATTCCGGCGCGGCCGAGCACGAGCGCCGCAATGCCGAGGCTTATGTTGGACGTTGCGAAGACGGCATTCACTGGGCTTTCGTTCGCGCGGCACAATGTTCCACGGCGAGCATGAGCATCATTCCTCTGCAGGATGTACTTGGCCTGGGCAGCGAGGCGCGCATGAATACTCCGAGCCTGCACGGGGGCAACTGGCGGTGGCGCTTCGACCCCGCGCGGCTGACCAGCGAGTTGGCCACGAAACTCGCTCTTCTCGCCGATTTGAGCGATCGTCTTCCCAAACCATTTGCCGCGGTGCCGAATGAAACCTTCGCCGCCTGACTTGTGTGATGTAGCGCCGGCATCCTTTCGACTTCGCTCAGGGCAGGCTCTGCCGGCTGTTGCGGGAGCCTGCCCTGGGCTTGTCGAAGGGGCGTCTCGCCCGCGCACCGTCGAGCTGCGATGCTCTCAATTGTGAATTGATTGTTAACGCGAGCGCCCTTTGCGCTTCTGAGCAGTTCGTGTATAGAAAGAACGGGAGTATTGGCGTGAGCGACGCGATCATCCAAGCCGTAGGGGTTGAAAAGTCCTATCCGCAGGCGGATGGAACGCGGATTCAAGTCGTCGGTGTGACCAACCTGGAAGTCGAACCAGGAAAGATCATTGCCTTGCTCGGTCCTTCGGGCTGCGGCAAGTCCACGCTGCTGCGTATGCTGACCGGGCTTGCGCAACCGTCGTCGGGCACGCTGTTGTGGCACGGCAAGCCGCTCGACGGCCAAATGCCCAACGTGGCGATCGTTTTCCAAAGCTTCGCTCTCTTCCCCTGGCTCACTGTGCTGGAGAACGTGGAAGCTCCACTCGAGGCCAAGGGAGTGGCGGCGGTCGAGCGCCGCAAACGCGCTCTGCGCACGCTCGACACGGTCGGTCTGGATGGCTTTGAGACGGCCTACCCTAAAGAACTTTCTGGTGGCATGAAGCAGCGCGTCGGCTTCGCGCGCGCCCTCGTCGTCGAGCCCGAAGTGCTGTTCATGGACGAGCCCTTCTCAGCGCTCGACGTTCTCACCGCGGAAAACCTGCGCGGTGAACTCATGGAACTGTGGCTGAACAAGAAAATGCCAGCCAGCGCCATCTTCATCGTGACGCACAACATTGAAGAGGCCGTCATGCTCGCCGACCGCGTCATGGTGCTGGGGAGAAATCCGGCGCGCATCCGTTCCGATTTCAATATCCGCCTCAAGCATCCGCGGGACCGCAAGTCTGCTCGCTTTGTGGAACTGGTGGATTACATCTACAAGGTGATGACCGAACCGGAAGTCGAACACGAACTTCCCGATGCGGAGACGACGGCGGAGATCATTCTTCCCACCAGGCGGGTTAACCAAGGACGTGCTGAAGGGATCTCTGAAGAAACAGGAAGGGCCCATGCGCACCTCGCGGTACCAACTGCTGCCCCATGCGCGCGTGGGCGGGATCGCGGGTCTGGTGGAGTTGCTGCATGACCGCGGCGGCCGCGAGGATCTGTTCCGCCTGTCAGAGGAACTAGTCATGGACGTCCAGGATCTCCTCCCAATTCTTGAAGCCTGCGTGTTGTTGGGGTTCGCGTCGTTAAAGGAAGGCGATGTGCAGATTACACCGCAAGGTGTGATCTTTGCCGACGCTGACATTCAGCAGCGCAAAGTCTTGTTCCGGCAGGCCGCGTTGGATCACGTGACCATCCTGAAGCAGATTGACAGCATTCTGAAGCGCAAGTCGGACCACTCGATCGCGGACGAGTTTTTTCACGACATCCTCGACGAACATTTTTCCGAGGATGAAGTGCAGCGCCAGTTCGAGACCGCCATGAACTGGGGCCGCTACGCCGAGATCTTTGACTATGACCGCGAGAAGGGCCGACTGGTGCAGACTGAACCGCCGGCGTCCCCGGAGCCTCCCGCTGTAACGTCGGTTGAGACGCCCGCGCCGAAATCCTGAAGCAGATCGTGAACTGACCTTAAGCGCATGAAGAAATCAATCAGCCTGCGGGGATTTTCGGCCTATCGAATCTGGGAGCAACTGCCCGGCATTGAGATCTCGTACCTGCCCGATCTGCTTATGTTCGGCGCAGGCATAGCCTTGTTCTATGGCGTACTGGTCGTCGGGCGGACCTGGCTCGGGCCGTTCACTCCGGAAGTCGAGATCTCACGCAGTCCGTTCGCACTCGCGGCCTACGCGGGATATTCGCTCCTGCGCATCACGATTGCATACGTCCTGAGCCTCGCCTTCACGCTGGTGTATGGATACGTCGCCGCCTACAACCCGCGGGCCGAGCGCTTCATGATTCCGTTGCTCGACGTGTTGCAGTCGATTCCGGTGCTCAGCTTTCTTCCTGGAGTGATGCTGGCCATGGTGGCCCTGTTTCCTGGCAGGCAACTGGGCGTGGAGGCAGGCGCAATCCTGCTGATCTTCACGGGTCAGGTCTGGAATATGGCGTTCAGCTTTTACGCTTCTCTGAAAAGCATTCCGAAAGAAATGCGCGAAGCAGCAAAGGTCTACCAGTTCAGCTGGTGGCAGCGCTTCATTGAAATGGAGTTGCCCTTCGCGGCGATCGGTCTGGTATGGAACTCGATGATGTCGGTCGCGGGTGGCTGGTTCTTCCTGATGGCGTGCGAAATGTTCGTGCTCGGCTCACGCGACTTCCGGCTGCCCGGCCTCGGATCGTATCTGCAGACCGCGGCCAGTGCCGGCGATACCCGATCGATTCTCTGGGGCGTCGCCACCATGATCGCCGTGATTGTCTTGCTCGACCAGTTCGTCTGGCGTCCGGTGATCGCGTGGGCTGAGAAATTCAAAGTCGAGCAGGTCGAGAGCAGCGACGCTCCGCGCTCGTGGGTGCTCGATCTGATTCGGCATTCGCGCAGCCTGGCGCAGATTCGCAAGCAGACGGTGCGCCCGCTGAGCGAGCGCCTGATGCTGTACTTCTCTCGCCCGCGATCCAGCGAAGAGCCCGCGCCGCGCAGCGCATGGAAGACTTGGCTGCTCCGCGTGCTGGGGATTGTGCTGCTAGCTGGGATCAGTTACGGCGTCGTCCGTGTCGTGATGATTCTGATCGGCTTGCAGAAGGCGGAGGTGCAGGAAGCAGGCATCGGCCTGGTTGCGACGTTCGTGCGCGTGAATCTCACATTGCTGCTGGGCGCGTTGTGGACGATTCCGGCGGGCGTCGCGATCGGTTTCAATCCCCGCTTGGCGCGGATCGCGCAGCCACTGGCGCAGATTGCCGCCTCGGTCCCCGCCACCGCGCTGTTTCCAGTGGTGCTGCTGCTGCTGATTCGCGTGGGCGGCGGACTCGGGATCGGCTCGATCGTGCTCCTCCTCTTGGGAACGCAGTGGTACATCCTGTTCAACGTGATTGCGGGCGCGATCGCGATCCCGACCGATCTTGAAAGAGTGTTGCTCGGTCTTCCGGATGAAAGGCCTCGAACGCTGGAAAAAGCTGATCCTGCCGGGAATCTTCCCGTATCTCGTTACCGGAATGGTGACGGCATCCGGCGGAGCCTGGAACGCCAGCATCGTCGCCGAATACTTTCACTTCAAGGGCCATATCTACACGACAGTGGGGCTGGGAGCGACGATCTCTCAAGCCACGGACGCCGGGAACTTCCACCTGCTGCTGGCCGCCACCATGATGATGGCCGCGACCGTGGTCACGATCAACCGCCTGGTGTGGCGCAAACTGTACGCGCTCGCCGAAACCAGATACCGGCTCGAGACCTGATCGCGTTGCCGAGCCCCCAAGTGGTTACTTCTGGTTACTCTTCAGCTTCTTCAAGCTCGCATTTCATCAGTTGTTAACTTGCACTTCATCCTGGCGCAACGAGAGTGCGCTATTGGTATGAAATGCCATCAGACCGTTTGCACACGGACCCATCGCCATCCGAAGTGCTGGCGCGTATCGCTGAATTTCCCGGCTTGGCTGGAAAGCTTGCTCCCGTCGGCAAAGTGCGGGAGCTGTATCGGCGAGTGCAGCAATCGCCCGAGGGCTTTCGCTTCGAAACTCTGCTCGCCGAGATGCGCGTCAGGCTGCAGGTCGGTGAGGCCGATCAGGCACGGATTCCCGAGACCGGTCCAGTGGTTGTAGTGGCCAATCATCCCTACGGCATGCTGGATGGCGCAATCCTCACCGTGTTGCTGACACGCGTGCGGCCGGACGTGAAGGTGCTCACCAACTTTCTGCTGAGCGATGTGCCGGAGTTGCAGAAATACTGCATTTTTGTGGATTCCTTCCAGACCGACCGATCGGCAGAGTCAAACCGCCGAGCGTTGCGGGAAGCGCTGGCTTGGCTGCAGCAGGGCGGCATGCTCGCCATGTTTCCGTCGGGTGAGGTGTCGCACTGGCAGATGCCGGCGGCGCAGATCGTCAACCCCGCGTGGAATGACACGGCGGTACGGCTGCTTCGCAGGACTAGGGCCGCCGCGCTGCCTGTTTATTTCTGCGGCCAGAACGGTGTCGGATTTCAGCTGATGGGTATGCTTCATCCCAAGCTGCGCACCGCGTTTCTGTTGCAGGAATTCTTGCAGCAGGAGGGCAAGACCGTGGAAGTCCGCGTAGGCAGCGCGATTCCGGCGGACGCGGTGGAAGCGATCCTTGACGACCGTGAAGCGACCCAGTATTTGCGCTGGCGCACCTACCTGCTCGCACGCCGGAGCAAGCCAGAAGCCGTGTGGCACACGGCATTGCGCTCGCGGCTTGCGTTCAGGATTCAGGAGCCAGTCGCGGCTCCAATGCCGGCGGACCTCCTGGCCGGAGAGGTGGCGCGACTGCCGGAAGACCAGTGTCTGGCGGAGAACGGCGATCTTGCCGTCTACCTCGGAGCGGCAGCTGAGATTCCGCAGCTCCTGCGCGAAGTGGGACGCCTTCGCGAGATTACATTTCGCGGAGCGGGTGAAGGGACGGGCAAGAGTCGCGACCTCGATTTCTTCGACGATTACTACTCGCATATTTTGTTGTGGCACAAAACAAAGCGGGAACTGGTAGGAGCTTACCGCGCAGGGAGCACGGCCGAGATTCTCGCGGAGCGCGGCATCAGCGGGCTCTACACCAGCACTCTCTTCCGCTACGACGAGCGAATCTTCCAAAGACTCGGTCCCGCGCTGGAACTGGGGCGTTCGTTCGTGAGACCGGAATATCAGCGGCAATATGCTCCGCTCTTGCTGCTGTGGAAGGGCATCGCCCGGATGGTCGCGAGGCAGCCGGAGATTCCGGTGCTGTTTGGCGCGGTCAGCATCAGCAACGACTACAACGCAGCATCGCGCGAAATGATTTACCGCTTCTTCGAGGCCCGGATGCGGGAAGATGAGCTGGCGGGCTTGATCGAGCCAAGGCGGCCATTTCGGCCTGCACCGTTGCGCAAGTGGGATTGCCGCGGAATGTCCCAGGCGCTGCGCGACCTCGACGAACTCGCTCAGCCCATCAACGATGTGGAGATCGATGGCAAGGGCCTACCGATTCTGCTGCGACAATACGCCAAGATCGGCGGCAAACTCCTGGGCTTTAACGTAGACCGCAAGTTTTCCAACGTACTAGACGGATTGGTGGTGGTGGATTTGCGACAGACGGAGCCGGCGGTGCTGGAGCGTTACATGGGGCGCGAAGGCGCGACGCGATTCCGGCAGGTACACGCGGCGAAGAATTGCTGAACGGTTCTCACTTCCGTAGTCGGTTCGCGTCCGCGGGCAGCGCACAGGCTTGTGTCGCGTCGGTGAGAGCTACCTCGATCTGGCTTCCCAGCAGCGCCAGTTCGTCCTGACTGATGAGTTCCTGCATGCGTTCGAAAAGCTGCCGCTCTTCCTTGCGGATGTGTGCGGACATACGCTGAGCAAATGCAGGCAACTCGGTCGCAGACATCTGGCCTGCTCCTGCTTTCGCAAAGCCTTCGCGCAACACGGCGTGATCGTGCAGAAGATCATCAACTAACGAAACTAATTCCGCGAACCGTCGCGCCTCCGGAAACAAGACCTGCTCTTCGGCCGTGAAATGAACGCTGATCTCATTTTGAAAGTGCTGCGCGATTTCTGCATGCCAGGCCGCCAGATCGGCGTCACCCACCGGTGACGCGCGATCAATGCGAACACACAAGGATAAGGCGTGCTGGTGTTGTCGCGAGAGTGGAATTAGATTCTTATCGCGCAGCATGATAGTTCCGAAGCCTCAGGAATTCGCGCTCGACACGCGGATCACGGCCGGTTCTCCCTCCACCTGTTCGGGCTCGGCTGCCGGGCGCACGGTCAGCCAGTCCGTGCGGACGCGCTGCCATTCCTGGATGAGCATTCCGTTGGCTTCGAAGAAGCTCCGAATGCGGTACCGCTCCCAGCCCGCGACCTCCTCGAGAATCGGAGCGAGCACGGCCATCGCGCTGGTACTCAGCACCGTGCGCTTCGCAATCTGCGACACGTCCGCTGACTCGGACACGGCAATCGTCAGTCCGTCGCGCGAGTTGATGTGCAGCATCACGTGAATGTCGGAGCTGCCATCGCCCGTGTAGATCACGTGATCGGGCCCCGCGACCTGCTGTTCGAGCAACCGGTCGAGGACCGCGACCTTGCCATAACCCGCGGTCGCCCGCACGATGGTATCGATTTCACCGGACGGCTTGTAGCGAAACTCCGTGCCATAGATGTGATCGGGCGGAACGATATCTTCCAGCGCCGAGACGACGATCTCCACCGGGGCCGCAGACAACACGTAAAAATCGAACTGATGGCCGTCGATGCCCGAATCAAGCAACTGATAAAGCAGCTTGATATCGCTTTTGAGACGAATGCGCTTTCCCACCTCGCGCAGATGTTCCTTCCGCACTTTGGCCTTGAACTCCGGGTCATGCAGCAACAAGTAGGCAAGCTCCGCCCCCTGTTGCACCAGGTTGATCTTGGCCATTCCCTTGGCCTTGTGCTCGAACTCCTCGGTGGGAATGCCGACCAGTTCGGCGAGCACATAGCCGGAATCGTTGAAGGTCAGCGTCTTGTCGAAATCGCTCGCAAAAATATAGCTCTTTAATGGTTTGTCTGCCATAGGTATTCGATTCGCGGCCGGGCGCCACGCCCCATAAAAAGAATTGATTGCGATTATATGCCCCCCGGGTTAAGTCACTGTGAGCAAAAGCAGGGCGCTTTCGCAGTTTGAGATTTTGCTCCTCGCACTCTTGAAAGCCGTGAAAAGCCTGCTGCTTTACTAAATTCGCGGGCGCGTCCAGAATAGAAGGTTCGACACATTAGGACAGACAATAGAAAGAGGAGTTCTCATGGCAGTTGTGACAGGCGAACTGATTCGAGCGATGAACTACGTGGAAGACATCACGGCAACCTTGCGGCGCATTTGTATTTACATTCCCGCCATGGGCGCGGACGAGCGCAAGCGGCTGGCCGATTCTTTGCGCACGGCGGGTAGCGCGATGAACGCGGCCATCGCTGACCTGGAAAAGGCGGAGAAGTAGGTGGGCGGCGTCCAGACGATCGCTGTCATCGGCGCCGGGATCATGGGGCGGGGCATCGCGCACGCCGCGGCGCTTGGCGGCTATCGCACCATCCTCGAAGACCTTCTGCCCGGGGCCCTGCGCAAAGCAGAAACCGAAATTCGTGGCAATCTCGATAAGGCCGTTGAACTTGGCAAAGTCGCTGCTCCCGATGCGGACGCGGCTTTCAGACGGCTCAAGTTTGCAGGTTCTGTGGAAGAAGCAGCGCGCGAGGCCGACCTCGTGATCGAAGCTGTTCCCGAAGAGATGGAGTCGAAGATCGAAATCTTCACTCTCCTCGACAAAATCTGCCGCCCCACTACAATGCTGGCCTCGAATACGTCGTCTCTCAGCGTCACGGAGATTGCCAGCGTCACCTACCGCGCCAAGAAGTGCGTGGGTATGCACTTTTTCAATCCCGTGCACAAAATGAAGTTGCTCGAAGTCGTGCGCGCGCTCGAGACCGACGACGACACACTGGCCACCGCCGTCGAAGTTGGCCGGCGCATGGGCAAAGAAGTCGTGGTCATCAAAGAATCGCCTGGCTTCATCACCAGCCGCATCAATGCCATGATCGGCAACGAAGCGTTCTACATGCTGCAGGAGGGAATCGCATCAGCAGCCGACATCGACAAGGCGCTCAAACTCGGCCTGAACCATCCCATGGGGCCGTTCGAGTTGGTCGACCTGGTCGGACTCGACACGCGGCTCAGCATCCTGGAGTATCTGCATAAATCGCTGGGCGACAAGTATCGTCCCGCACCCCTGCTGGTGCAATACGTGAAGGCCGGACGGCTTGGAAGAAAGTCGGGGCGCGGCGTGTACGAATATCCTGAAACCGCAGCCTCCTCCCGGTAGCCGTTACCTGGCTCTGTGAAAACAGAAGGGCCTCGAGGATCAAGGCCCTACTTTCCCTCCGTGGTGCCGTGTTGCTGCCAATTTTTGCTGATCGCCAGGCACGCGTCCCTCACCGAATTCCCAAGCAGCAGCGAGTCGCCCGAAGCAATGACATCGCCGTTCTTATCAGAGAGTGCCCAACGGTTCCCCTTGCCGCCGCCATGCTGCAAAAGCAAGAAATAGTCTGCCTTCTCCTTGATCATGTTCTCAGAGAACGGCTGGCATTCCTTGCGTCGCTGTAGTTCCTGGTAAATCTTCGCGACCTGGGGTTCCTTGCCATTGTGCGAGGAGTCCACAACAACTTGCGAATTATCACCCGGTCCTGGATTCGTGACCGCGTTTGGCATTACATAAATGACGGGACGGCGAGCGGCGGACGTGGAATTGGTAGTTCCGCTCGAACCCGCCTGTTTTCTTGGAAGAGCCCACGATTGAACCACGACAGCCATGACAAGAAATGTCCCAACGCCAGACCATTTCATAACGACCTCCTTGACTAAAGGCCGACAGCCAAGATGTCTCTATTATCATCGGAGTCCTTCCTGATCGTGCCAGGTTGTATGGGACTATGTATAGATTTGTGAAAGGAGTACGCGCCACTCGCTCGAATTCGCTCCTGAGAACGATCTTCCGAGGGCAAGCGCTAGCGCCGATGAAGCTTTGTGCCGAAATTCAGGCCTGTCAGGCCCGCCACCTTTTCTTCTTCCACTCCTTTACTCGCCACCAGCACGTGAAAGCTCTCGCCCATTCCCGCTGGCGTGACCAGGTGTTTGAGTTGTAGCGCGACCTTGGCGCGTTCCTGCGGTAGGCGGCATTCCTCGAAGGCATCAGCAAATTCATTGGCTTCCCCGATGCCGAGCAAGAATTGCGATTGCGTAATGAGCTTTTGCGGCTGCATGCCCTGTTCTTCCGCGATCGCTGCCAGCGCTGTAAAGTTCACGTCGGCGGTGATGTCCTGTTCGCCGGGTGCCTCGTATGGGGTGGTACTCACCGAGTGTTGGCGGATAGCCTTCAGCGTTCCCCGATGGCGTCCGGCGAGCTGCTCTTCGCGAGCATATCCATAGTCGACGATCACCACGAATCCGCGGTTGAGCTCAGCCACGCCGCGCATGCGTGTCTGAGACTGCAGCGGCACTTCCACGCGCTCTCCCGGCTCAGGATGGACCGAGTACCGGTCGAGGAACTCGAGTTCTTCGGGCGAAGCCGGCGCCCAGGTCTCGACCAATCGCCCTTCGCGGAAGTCAATGCGCAATGATCCATGGGAACTGAGAACCTCAACTGGCAACGCATCGAAGAATTCGTTGGCAAAGACGATGATGGGAGTCCCGGCATCACTACCAGACACCAACGCCGCCTTGCCGGATTTCAGGTGCCGATCGAGCGTCACCTCGATCCGCTGGCGCAAGGCAGGCGAGCGTTCGTCCAAAACATAACGAAGCCCGCGAAAGAAGTCTGGAAACTTCTTTTCCGACCAGTCCAGCACATCCTGTGCGAACAAGCCGCGCCCGGGGCCGAGTTCCTTCAGCGTAATGTGCTCCGGCGATCCCAGAGCCCGCCACATCTCCTCGAACTGCCGCGCCAGCAGCCGTCCGAAGACCGCATGCACGTCGCTGGAGGTATAGAAGTCGCCAGCCTTGCCGAACTGCGCCGCGTTCCGCGAGTAGTAACCGAGTTCGGCATCGTACAGGCACACCTCCATGTAGCGCGAGAAGGGAAGTGGCCCATGTTCGCGTATCTCCTGTTCAATCTTCTGGCGAAGCGCGCTCACAATCCCTTCCGTTGGCGGTCGGCGCGGTCCTGCGGAGTGCGGATGAACATCTCCATGAAGTAGTCGTGCAGCGCGTCAAACAGTTGGCGCTGGAAGCTCCATTCGAACTGAGAATCGTCGAGATCGCGCGGGTGCAGGTCGAAATAATAGGTGTGCACCGGGACGCTCTCGTCTTTGAACTTGATGATGACCTCGACGCCGTCGCCCTTGGCGCGCGCCGAGAAGTTCAGCAGAGGATGCTCGTACAACTGCAACTGGGCGAGCACACGCTCCAGGCGGGAGTTAACGGTTTCTGGCACAGGGAGAGATTGTAGCGCTTCGGCGGAGAGGCTGAGGTGGACGGCCTGGCGACGCTGAAACGCTTGGGCGACGCGAGGCTTGTCCGGTTTTCGTAACAAACTAAGCGCAGCTGCAGATTTTCCGACGGATGTCTGTATCGTTGCAGCCACTTCTCCCCGGGCCCTGGCCGTACACCGACAAACGAGCTGAGAAACTTCAGAACAGCATGAACTCCCTTGCGAAAATGGCGTTTGGGGAGGCCGTGGTCCTGTTGAGCGGCTTCTTTGGAGTCGTGTTTTGGAATTTGTTCACGGGCCGCATCTCGCTCAATGGCCTGCTGGAAGCTGACGTGCGTGACCCGAAAAGCACCGACGACTCCGGTTTCTCTGCCGCCCCCAGCGCTGGGCGTGCGCAAGCACTCGTGGCTACGTTGTTCGTAGCCGGGTGGTATCTACTGAAGGTAATCCATAACCCAAAGGAGTTTCCCCATTTGCCGGATGCTTTGGTCACCGCAATGGGCGGAAGTCACTTTGTCTATCTGAGCGGAAAGGCATACGGGCTTCTGTTTTACCGTCTCAAAGACGTTTTCAGAAATGGAGAGTGATATGGCACCAGACACGAATCCGACGAATCCGCCAAATCCGAGACCCGACGTTTACTCCCTGCTCAAGAGCAGCACTGTGTGGGTGCTGGCGCTGGCCACTATTGTGGTCGTGTTCATCCCGGGCGACCATATGGCGAAGCTGAAGTTAGCGATCGGCTTCGGTCTTATGGTTCTGATTTTCCTTTTTGGATTCATGATCCTATTGGAGATCGCGGCCGGCCGGATCAATCTCAGCCTTTTACTCAGTGAGACCAGTGGCGGAGCCAGTATGTCGCGCTTCCAGCTATTGATCTTTACTTTTGTTATATCGCTAAGCTTCTTCCTGCTTGTTGCCGAATCTGGAAAGTTCCCCGCGATCCCCCCGGAAGTCCTCACTCTGCTCGGCATCAGCGCCAGCACATATGCGGTTAGCAAGGGCATCCAGGCTGGAGGTATGCCTGGCAAGACGGCGAGCCCCACCGACAAGGTTACGCAGAAGGACTCCCAGACAGCAAACCAGAACACGCAAAATGAGCCGAGGTGACGGAGGCGACGATGGGATCCCAAAACCAAAATAAGACGTCCCACGTATTCGGTCGACAGGTCGCGCCTTTCGCCCCCTTGGCCTTGGCCCTGGCAATGAGCCAGATGCCGGCATCTCACGTTAGCGCGGGGGGCAACTTGGCCGAGGTAGACATACCGGATACGGTGACCGCGGTGCAGTGCGAAGACAACATCGCCGATTTTCAGGCCTGCCACGAAAACTATCCCACCGGCTGCAGCAAGGCCGGGAGATACGATGCGTATCTGAACCTGCTGAAAAATGGGACGCCATCTGCACCCACGGACGGGATTACCTTCTTCCAACAAGCGGACTTCGACAACCTCAACACAAACACGCCGGAGGGGCTGGGCCAGGGTAATAACCACGCCGACTTCAAGGAAGAACTCAACAAACTAGGCGAGGGAAGCCAATCTGGACTGATTGGCTACTTGTATTATGCCCAGTCCACTGGGGCGGAGAGCAGCAACTGTCAGTTGACCGGTGCCGACAACGTCGACTTTCACATTGGGATCGGCTTCGATTCCAGCCTGGGCAGGCTCGCGCGAAGCACTCCAAAGCCAGACGCGTCTCTAAAGAAGCAACTGCAGCAGAAGAGCGTGATTGTTGAGATGACTCCACACTACCGTGCCCGCTTCCACGACACGGACTGGACTCTGGCGAATCTGAAACTGGCGATGGGCCACAAAGTGAGGGTGGTCGGGCTATTGCTGGTTGACAGTGAGCACAACAAGCCTTCGGACAACTGCGCACTCGACGGTACCACCGCGCAAAAGAACCACTGCTGGCGTTATTCCATTTGGGAGTTGCATCCCGTCACGGTCTTCGAGTACTGCGACAAAGAGGATGATTCCTGTACGCAGGATTCTGGCGGTTGGGTGCCCCTAGGTGGGACGTCCGGCGGTACTGACGTTGTTCCCGATACGAGTGTCTCCGGTGGAAGTGGCACGGCGCGCAAGCCGCGCAATTCGACTCGTAACGCAGCGCCTCGATTGGATTCAGCCTCGCGGCCTTGATCGCGTGCAGCAAGCCCCTGATGATGCCGACGAAGCTCAGGATTACCGTCCCCAGATCACCGTGGCGGCATCGATGTACAGGTAAGCGTCACCTCTCTGGCATCTTCTTCCATGCAGGTGAGATATCCCACAGACCACGAGACTTGAATCGCGAAGCTTGGCCTTTGCGAGTGAGAGTTGGTCGTTGGAAAAACGGCCATGGCACGCTACAATTACGCCACTCTGAGCCTCTACTGCGTGGGTTGTGTAGAGGCCTTCGGCTGAGGAGCGGGTAATCTCCTCAAACTTGGGGAAAATTCAATGGCCACTGCCGTCGCGCCCGTCAGGCGCTCGCGTTCGCAATCCAAACTTGCCTTCTTCGTGATCTTCGGTTTGCTGACCGTCTTTGTCACCTACATGAAGAACGCCCGCATCTTTGATCCGACTTCCGAGATCGCGCAGCATTTCGCTCCCGTGAAATGGTACCTGGTGCCGCATGCTTTTTTCGGCATCCTTGCCATAGCGTTGGGAGCGTTCCAGTTCTCCAACCGCCTGCGCGCCCGATATCTGAAGATTCACCGGACTCTGGGCTACGTCTATGTGGTCAGCGTATTTATCGCCGCACCCCTCGCCGTTCCCATGACATTCCGATTCGGCCCGTCTCTGGTTGCGGCCTCGAGCATGCAATCGTTTGGATGGATGTTGACTACGGGGATCGCACTCTACTGTGTGCGCCACGGCAACATCGCGCAGCACCGTCGCTGGATGATCCGCAGCTATCCCTTCGCCATGGTCTTTACTGTGTCGCGGATGATCATCCCGCTGCCGCCCGTTTTCCGGCTCGGGGTGGTCGGAATTGAAACCGTCGTCTGGACCGTGATCGCCCTGGCTGCTATTCTGCCGAATATTTTCCTGGATTGGCGGGCCATCGCGGCGCAGCCGGTTTCGAGGGCAGTTGCCGCCGATTGACTTACTAGGAACGATCTACTCGTAGCGCAGCGCTTCGATTGGATTGAGCCGGGCGGCCTTGATCGCAGGCAGCATGCCGCTGATGATGCCGACGAAGCTGAGGATCACCGTCGACCAGATCAACGTGGCGGAATCGATGTAGAGGTGAATGTCCCCCTCGCTGGCGTTTTCTTCAAACGCACTCCAAAGGGTGAGCGATCCCACGGACCACGAGACTAGATAGGCGAGGACGACGCCCAACAGGCCGCCCAAGGCGGTGATCACCAGTGCTTCCGCCAGGAATTGGAAGAGAATGTGCCACCGGTGAGCGCCCAGAGCTTTCTCCACGCCGATCTCGCGGGTCCGCTGTGTAACAGATACCAGCATGATATTCATCAAGCCGACGCCGCCAATGCCCAGCGTGAGCAGGCCAATAAAGCCCAACAGAATCTTAATCCCCGTCGAGATGACCTGCAGGTCCATCAGATCGGCGAACACATCGAACACAAAGATGGCGCGCTGGTCCTTGGGATTAAAGCTGTGATGGAACGCCATGGATTCGCGAACCGCCTTCACGACCTTGGCATGGTCGCCTTCGTATTCCATCACGATCGCACTCAGATAATAGGTGTTCGCCAGATCGCTCATCGCGCTGAAGGGAACATAGACATGCTCGTTGATGTTGTCGTCCCCGTTCTGTACCTGATGTTTCAGCACGCCCACGATCTGGTAGGAGATGCCGTCGAGGCGAACATTCTCTCCCAGCGCGTTCTGTCCGGAAAATAACTTCTTCTTCGCATCGGACCCGATCACTGCGACGCGAGTGTGGGTGTAGTCGTCCGCTTCGCTGAAGAAGGTTCCTTCCGCGACATCCATTTTGCGCATGCGGCCGTACGAGGCATACACCCCGCTGACGCCGTAATTCGAGCTGCGCGTGCCAAAGGCGACCACGCAGTTCTTGAAGGCCTCCGGCGAAACGCGCTTCAGCAACGGAACTTCCGCGCGGATGGAGTCGAGATCGTTGATCGTGAGGCGAACCTGCGTTCCTGCCTTCGTGCCTCCTGCCTGCATTTCGGTGCGGCCGGGAAAGATGAACACTAGATTCGTGCCGAAGGAGCGAAAAGCAGACCACAACCCACGCTCGAAGCCGGTGCCGTAAGCGAGCAGCAGCACAACCGTCGCAATCCCCCATGCCATGCCCAGCATGGTGAGCACGCTGCGCCGCCGGTTGTGGCGAAGCGCGTTGTAAGCCTGGATTGCCAGATCGACGATCATGAAAAAACAGCTCCTAGCTTTTAGCTTCTACTTTTCCCTACTCCTGCCGCAACGCCTCTACCGGTGGCAGCAGCGCTGCTTTACGCGCGGGATACAAACCTGCCGCGATGCCTGCAATCGCCAGCGATCCGATGGCTGCGATGGCTGACGCCGGGATGATACGCGGCGTGTCAAAGCCCTCGGGCGACGGCAGCATGGCCAGCAAGGTCACGAAACCGGTCGCGATCGCCAATCCAATCCCACCGCTGAACGCAGTCAGAAACGCTCCCTCGATGAAAAACTGCGTCAGGATGGCGCGGTAGGTCGCGCCCAACGCCTTGCGCAGCCCGATCTCTTTCGTTCGCTCGGTCACCGAGACCAGCATGATGTTGATGATCCCGATTGCGCCCAGTCCCAACGTGACCACTCCCACCACGCCCAGGAACCAGTCCATGGCGTCAAAAATCTTTCCCACCCGCTTCATGTTCTCAACCGTGTCCCAATCTTCGAACGCGTCCTGCAGCTTGGGACTGAATCCGTGGCGGCGCGCAATGATCTGGTGAATCTCGTTCTTCGCCTCGACATGCAGATCTTTTGTAATCGGCCGGTAGTTAAGGAATGAGATCGCGTCCTCGGAATTCGCCTTGGTCATGGGAAACAAATCACGCATGGTTTCAATGGGAATGAAGATGCGCGAGTTTGTCCCGTTATTGCCATCGCGTCCAACCTTTGCGACCACGCCGACGATGTCAAAATTAATGCCGTTCAGCAGAATCGTCGAGCCGACCGCCGGACGTCCCGGAAACATGTTCTTGAGCAGTTCCCATCCCACCACAGCCACGCGGCGGCGCTCGGCGTTATCCTGGCTATTGAACCAGCGCCCCGGTTCCACGGGCACGTTGCGAATCTGGTTGTAGTCGGAGGCGACCCCGAACACCTGCCCATTGGTCGAGCCGTAGTCGCTGACCGCGCGAATGTCCTCGCGATTCAGCACTGGCGACAGCGCGCCCACGAACTGGGCCTCATTTCGAATCGCCAAGTAATCTTTGTAAGTGAAGTAATAAAGCTGTCCCGATTGTGTGCTGCCCTCGACCGCCGGAATCCGTCCCGGGAAACATAAACATGATGTTTTGTCCGAGAGTGGCGAGCTGCTTTTCCTGGCCGCTGCGGAAACCTTCTCCCAGAGCCCACCAGCAGAAGCAACGAGCCCACGCCCCAGGCAATCCCAAACATGGTGAGGAACGAGCGCAGCTTGTGCGCCCAGAGCGTCGACAGCGACTGCCGGACAATGTCGAGAAGCATTCTCATACGGGATATATCGCAGAATCATGCCCCCACGCCTCCGGGGAGGAGCGTGGGGGCACCCGGGTAACGTTCAGGCGAGGGGTCTCAATCCCGCCTAACCATCTGATCAGATATACGCAGCCGGGTCCGGTAAAGTTCCCTGCTGGCATGTACCTACTTAGACCCCGGAGGGTTGAAAAAGGTTAGCCAATGAGTACCTGCAGCTGGGATCGCCGCGGGATAAAGCTTCTGATCACTTTGCCGATACCTACAGAGGACATCGCCGAAACGCTTCTGTGGAGGTATGCAGTGAATCACGAGGATGTTTGCCCTGGGGGAGCTTTTGCGAACTCGCGCGGTGAGCAGTTCCTCAGCGGGGCGCCGGAGTGTGTCGTTGACCCTGGAAGGAGGCTGGTTACTGTAAAGTTTGGTAAGAAGCTGACCTTTGGAGATATTGAACGATACGCGAAGCGCTTGCGGTTGAATCCGTCGTTCCAGCCGGACTTTTCGGAGATTGTCGATCTGACGGAAGTTGAAGAGCTAGACCTTCAAGCCGGTGAATTCCTGAAATTGGCGGACAAGACTGATCCCTTTTCGCCTGTGGCCAAGCGTGCGTTTGTAGTGCGAACCTCAACCCAGCATCACGCCGCCCGCATGCACAAGGCCCTGCGCACCCAGCGAAACATTGAGATCTTCCGTTCCGTCGAGGAGGCAGAGCGCTGGGTTGTTTTCTAACCTGCCGCCCCCTCGGAGAACCGCACGGCAGGTACCACTCTCAGATCAAAGTCTCTGCGCTACTGCTTTTCTTTGGGCCGCTCGTAAGCTTTCTGCAGATATTTCCGCGCCTCTTCGAGAGCACCGAAAGTGTTGTCGTTCGTCTGGGTGGCCTGCCGGTATTGGCCGACCGCGCGTTCGCGTTGGCCGGTGATGTCGAAAATCTTTCCCAGCTGGATGTGACTCCAAACCTCGGTCCAGCGCGGCTCACCATCGCCATCAATGGCTGCCCGGTACGCATTGGCCGAAGACTGATAGTTCCGCTGATAGAAGAACACCTCGGCAATGCGATAGTGCGCGAGAGAACTGTTTTTGTTGAGGTCGAGGGCTTTGTTGAACTCGACCAGCGCCCCCGACAAATCTCCCTGCTGCTGCAGCGCCTGTCCTCGCAGGATGGAGGCGCGCAACTTTACATCCGTGGAATTGGTCAGCACATGGTGGTCGGGGTCGATCGCGATGCGCCGTGGACGGCCAAACGTCTCGATCGAAAACGGCGAAGTAGTGCCCACGACTTCAATGCGCTTGCTTTCAGTTTTCCCGTCCGTATCAATGCGCAGGTCCACCGGCATGCGGAACAGATCGAGATCCTGCGTGATCTCACCGGTCACGCGGAAGCCGGGGGAGCGCTCCTGCTGGGCCGGAGATTCTTTGGAATAATTTCCGCCGAGACGGTACGTCGTGTACTTCAACTTGAATTCCGGCGCGCCCGTGGAATCGAGCCACTGCGAGAAGAACCAGGTCAACTGGTCACCGTAATTCTTTTCGGCGATGGTCTTGAAGTCTTCCATGCTCGCAGGCTTCCCCGCGAATTCGCTGGCGAAGTCCCGCATCGTCTTGTTGTACTTGTCCTCGCCTAGCACCCAGCGCAGCATGTGCAGAATCATCGCGCCCTTGTCGGTGGCCAGCGACTGAAACTCGGTGGAGAAGATGTCGAGTTTGCCGGCGCTGGAGAGCGGAACCGTGTCATAGGCCAACGCGCCCACCGACATGTCTTTCACGGCTTCTTCCAGGCCAGCCGCTCCAGCGGCGTTCTCCACATACATTGCTTCCGAATAGCGCGAGAAGCCATCGCTCAACCACCAGTCATCCTTACTCGCCGGACTCACCGAAACTCCCCACCACTGGTGCGCGATCGCATCGGCCAGCAGGCGGTAGTTCGTCTTCTCGGTGATTGACGGCCCCGCCAGTCCAGCCATCTCCGGCGCCCACATGTAGGGAAGCGTGTCGCCCGGCAATTCCACCACATTCAGCTTTTGCGAAGGCGGCAGGCCGTAGAGCGTGATGAAGTACGTGAACTCCTGAACGGCAGTCGTGGTGTACGCCGGGGCCAGACTCTGATGTGTCGGTTTGAAGAAGACGTGCAGGTCCAGGCCAGCCTCGTCGCTCTTGTATTCCTGAAAAATTCCAGCCACGATGGTGCCGGGGAAACTGGGCTTGGTAGAAACAAATGAAAATGTCTTGGTAGGTAGCACGCTGGCCGTAGGCTTCTTCGGGGCCACTGCCTCGCTGGTGGTCGCCTTGCCACTGCCGATCACGAGCATATGCGCCGGCACCGTCACGCTGATGGTCGAGGTAAACCGGTTCAGCCCATAGCCAACCACCGGGAACCATCGTCCCGCATAAAGCAGAAAACTAGTGTCGTCGCCGATGTAAGCCAGCTTCAGGCCGGGCACCGGGCTGTTATCGGCGTTTTCAAGGATTCCTTCGTACTCGAACGTCAAGGTGGTGGAGGCGTCCTTGGACAATCCCACGGGCAGCGGAACCCGCACCGTCGAGTCCTGGGTAACCCGCTCGGCAGACAGCGGCTGGTTCTTTTCGTCCAGAACCTTGGTGACGCGCAGATCGTTATTCAGTTCAAAGACCGCGACGGGCACGTCCTGCAGGGCCGTGAACCTGACCTTGGCGCGAGCCGTGATCTGGTGGAGATGCGGATTGAGTTCAGCCTCGATCTGGTAGTCGTCCACCCGCAGGCGTGCCTTTTCGGCCGCCCACGAGGGGCTCGCGAACAGAACTACCAACGACAGAGTCAGGGAACTCGTAAGGACGCTCAAAGCGCGCCGCGGAGAAATCAACATTCAGGAGAGTCTCCAGGAAATGATAACCCATTTCCTATGATGAAGATTCTGACGTAAAAGATGGTCGGAGCACAAGGTTTACGAGCAGCTATTAGCTATTAGCTCCTAGCTCCTAGCCAAACCGAGGGTTGGAAGCGCCAGAATGATGTCAGCGGCGCGGTCCGCCGGGTGCTGTGCGGGCCCGGAAGCGGGCTGTGGGGCTCGAAGCCGGGCCTTCACCTGCGCCAGACCTTGCAGCATGCGGTCGCGGGCCGGGCCGTCGGGCAGGATTTCTTTCACCTTGCCGACCACCTTTTCGGCTGTGAAATCTTGCTGCACCAACTCGGGGACAACTTCTTCCCCGGCAATCAGATTGACCATCGCAAATCTCGGGACCTTCACTCGCGGCTTGCCCAGCAGGTAGGTCAGCGGCGAGACGCGGTAGACCATCACGAAAGGCGTATTCATCATGGCGGCCTCGACAGTGGCCGTCCCGCTGGCGACAATTCCGGCGCGCGAATGCCAGAGCGCAGGCAGGGCGTCCGGGACCAGAGTGATTTGTGCTGGTCCTATGAGATTCATCAGGAAGCTGCGGTCCAGCGTAGGAGCCACCGGGAGCAGAAACTCATACGCGGCACCCAGTTGCGCCGCCGCCTCAAGAATCGTCGGCAGGTTCATGCGGACTTCCTTGATGCGGCTGCCCGGCATCAGGGTGATCCAAGGCTTGGCCGGGTCCAGGTGAAACTGTGCTGCAAAGTCACCGCGTTCAATCGTGGGGTGTGGTAACTCCGCCAGAGGATGGCCTACGAACGTCGCGTCAACTCCGCGCTCACGGTAAAACTGTTCTTCAAACGGAAAGATCACCAGCGCCTTGTCAATGTAATCGCGCAGCAGCCGCACGCGCCCCTGCCGCCACGCCCAGAACTGCGGCGCAACGTAGTAAACGGTAGGAATGCCCCGCCTCTTCATCTGCCGCGCCACGCGCCAGTTAAAGGCCGGAGAATCGATGACGATGGCGAGATCCGGTTTGCGGCGGTCAGCCTCCGCAATCAAGTGCCGGTATAGGCCGAGAATCTGCGGCAGCCGGCTGAGAATCTCAGTAATCCCGACGACAGCGAGGTCTTTCGTGTCGACCACGGTGTCGCACCCCGCGGCGCGCATCCGGTCCCCACCTACACCAAAGAATTCAAGGGTGTGCTCGTGTGGGGACGGGCGCCCCGCCCGTCCAGGCCGACCTGCAAGGTCGGCAGCCCTCTGCAGGGCCTCAATGAGCTGCGCCCCATACATTTCCCCCGAAGCTTCGCCGGCTGAGATCAGTATGCGCAAGAAAGCATTGTAAGAGGACCTGTGTGGCCTGTGCCACCGCGACCATGATGCCGTGCAGTCAGAGACGAAGAATGAACGGCTCTAGTCATCCCCGCTCGCGGTGACCTCTGGCTGCTTGAATCCGTCCCCATTCGCGGGCGAGGCCGCCCGCGCCACATTCAACTCCTGATCCTTGTACTGCAGCTGATACAGCTTGAAATAGACTCCGCGATGCGCCAGCAATTCCTGATGCGTCCCCATCTCGCGGACCTGCCCCTTATGCATGACGATGATTTTGTCCGCGCGCTGTACAGTCGACAGCCGATGCGCGATGATCAGCGACGTCCGTCCTTCCACCATGCGTCCCAGCGCGTCGCGCACCTTGAACTCGGTCTCCGTGTCAACACTCGACGTGGCTTCGTCGAGGATCAGAATCTTCGGCTCATGTGCCAGGGCGCGCGCGAATGAGATCAGCTGCTTCTGCCCGGTCGAAAGCGTCGATCCGCGCTCGCGAACTTCTTCGTTGAAGCCATTGGGCAATGCCCGCACGAAATCCCCAAGATTCACATCCTCGGCAGCCTTGGCAATGTGCTCGTCCAGAATCCGCTCGGTGCCCAGTCGAATGTTCCCGCCAATCGTCCCAGTAAACAGAAAGGGATCCTGCAGCACGACTCCGAAGCGAGCACGCAGATCGGCCAGATCCATCTCCTTCACATCGATGCCATCAATGCGTACCGCGCCCCTCTGCACATCGTAAAAGCGCAGCAACAGGGAAATGAGCGTGGTCTTGCCCGCCCCCGTGTGGCCCACCACGGCAACGGTCTCCCCGGGTTCGATCGCGAACGTCACGTCCCGAAGCACCCAGTCGGGCGTGTCAGGAATGCTCATGTGGAGACGGTCGCCTTCGGCCGTTCGGTCGAGCGAAGCTCGGCTGCCACCGCTGGAGTCAGCGCTCGCTACCGGCACATCCCGATAAGCGAACCACACATGGTCGAACTCGATGCGGCCGGGGCCCTCGGGCCTCTTCGTCATCGCGGGCGACACGACGTCAACCGGCGTATCCACCAGCTTGAAGATGCGCTCGCTGGCCGCCATCGCCGACTGCAGAATGTTGTACTTCTCGCTGAAATCCATGATCGGCCGGAAGAAGCGCTGCGCGTAGGCGGTAAAAGCGATCACCACGCCGAGCGAAGCCGGGACCGCAACCGCGTGAAAGAGCACCTGCGCCGGCCAATGGAACTCAAGCGAGAGGCTGGTGGCGCCCACTTTCCGCATCACATCCTGGCCCCCGAACCAGATCACGCACGCGATCGCGATCGCCGAAAAGAAATCGACCACCGGGTAGTACACCGAATACGCCATGATCGCGTCTTTGAACGCGTCCATGTGGCTGCGGTTGATTTCCGAGAACCGGTCGTAGGCCTTGCGCTCGCGGTTGAACAATTGCAGCACGACCATGCCGCTGACATGCTCCTGCAAATAAGAGTTGATGCGGGCAATCGCGGTGCGAATTCGCCGGTACGAATCGCGCACCTTGTCCCGAAAAAACTTGGTCGCCACCACGATGAAGGGCAACACGGCGAACGTGATCAGCGCCAGCTTCCAGTTCATCCACAGCATGATCCCCAGAATTCCCACCAATACGAACAGATCTTCAAAAATCGACACCACGCCCGACGTAAACATTTCGTTCAACGCGTCCACGTCGGTCGTGACCCGCGTGACCAGCCGCCCGACCGGATTCTTGTCGTAGAAGGCGACGTGCATGCGCTGCAGGTGCCGGAAAATCTGGCTGCGCAGGTCGAACATCACCTTCTGGCCGGTCCACTGCATGTAGTAGGTCTGCAGGAATTCGAACACGAACGTGAGTCCCAGCAGAATGAAATAAATGACCGAGATCTGTGCGATCCCGTGCAGCGGACGCGGGCTGAGCCAGCTCCACAAAGCTGAAGTCGTACCCTTCGCCGGGGCCAGATAACGGTCGACGGCGACCTTCACCAGATACGGCCCCAGCACGTCGCAGAACGACTTGACGATGATCGAAACAATGGCAATCATCACCTGCCAGCGATACGGACGCAGGTAGGTGAGCAGCCGCCGCATCAGCCGGCTGTCATACGCTTTGCCTAATACCTCTTCTTCCTGGGCCATTGTTTCCTGGTCAAATCACTGCAGAAAAGGGGTGAGCGGCGTTGAGCGCGCCACTCCACAGGGTACCTTAAATAGATGGCCGAGGCAGGCGGCAGGATGGAAAAGGTTTGATGTGGCGCGGGCGCGCCTGCCAGGGGGTGGGATAATCAGAGCGTGGCCTTGGGGATCTACATTTCCGTGCCGTTCTGCAAAACGAAGTGCAGCTACTGCAACTTCGCCTCAGACGTGTTTTCGCGCGTCGTGTTTGAGCGCTACGTCGATCGTGTCTGCGCGGACGTAGCTCATGCTCCGCAACTCGCAAACGAAATGGGTGGGCACCTCGACCACGAAGTCGACACAATCTATCTCGGTGGCGGAACGCCCACGGTGCTCGAAGCCGGACAACTGCAGCGGATCTTCGACGCCGTCCGGGACCAGTTCTCGGTGCGACCCGATGCCGAAGTCACAGTCGAGTGTGCGCCAGGGACGCTCGGCCCTGAGGTGCTGCAGGGATTGTTGCACTGTGGTGTGAATCGCGTCAGCCTGGGGGTGCAGTCATTTGTCGACGCCGAAGCGGCGGCCGTTGGACGACTGCACAAGCGCGCGACTGTGCTCGACGACATCGCCCACCTGCGCGCGGCGGGCATCGCGAACATCAACATCGACCTGATCGCCGGCCTTCCACACCAGACCGCAGACACCTGGCAGGAATCGTTGTCCGAGACGCTAGCGACTGGAGCGTCCCACGTCAGCGTCTACATGCTCGAAGTGGACGAGGATTCGCGGCTCGGCCGCGAAGTGATCGCCGGTGGCACGCGCTACCACGCCCACTTCGTCCCCGACGAAGAAGCCACGGCAGATTTCTACGTTGCCGCCTGCCAGAGCCTTGAGGCCAACGGCATCGCGCAATATGAGATTTCCAATTTCGCTCGCCCGGGTTCCCAGTCGCGCCACAATCTCAAATACTGGACCCGCCAGCCCTACCTCGGCTTCGGCGTCGACGCTCATTCGATGCTGAAGTCGGCAACACCCGACGCCGAGGCGGTGCGTTTCGCCACTGCAGACGTGCTGGAAAAATACGTTGCCGGATCACCCCCGCAAAAGACTGCAGTCTCGACTGCCAACGCGCTGGAAGAACGCTTCTTCCTCGGACTGCGTCTGAACCGTGGTGTGGACCTGAGCGAAGTAGCCGCGGACTTCGGCCAGCCAGCGCTCGATAGCCTGTTAACCCCAGTTAACGAGTTGATCGGCGACGGACTCTTGCAGCGAGACTCCAATCGCATCAGCCTCACACTCCGCGGCCGGCTGCTATCCAACGAGGTCTTCCAGTCTTTCCTGGCAACGTCCGGCGTCAGCTCGCGCCCCTGAGCGTATAATCGGTCTGCATCCTCAGCGCTGGCTCCAGAAGAGCATTTGCACGCTAATTTCCAAACCATCCGGTCGGTTGGGTGGTCCGGCGAAATCCACAGAATCGCCAGTGTTCATGCGGTTCGCCCCATCCTTCCCCTTTCCCTTCCGGCGGTCACTTCTTCCTGTTCCAGCGCTATGTTCTAATCACAACTCGGGGTGCTCAGAGTGCCCCTTTGGCGGGGCTGCGCAAGCCGCAGTGCCCGAGCGTCCTGGAGGCCCCTTGGATTTCCTACTGAACGAAGAGCAGTTGCACCTGAAGAAAAGCGTCCGTGAATTCGCCGAACGCGAAATCAAGCCCAACGTCATGAAGTGGGACGAAGCCGGTGAGTTCCCGTTGGCCACCATCAAGGAACTGGGCAAGCTTGGGATGCTGGGGATGGTTTTCCCGCCGGAGTACGGCGGCGCCGGCATGGGCTATGTCGAGTACGTCACCGCGATTGAGGAGCTCTCGCGCGTGGACGGGGCCGTCGGCATCATCGTGGCCGCGCACACCTCTCTGTGCTCGAACCATATTTTCCTGGCCGGCAACGAAGCACAGAAAAAGAAATACGTCAGCAAACTGGCCACAGGCGAGTTCATCGGCGCGTGGGGGCTGACCGAGCCCTCGTCCGGATCCGACGCTGGCAGTGCGCGCATGACCGCCGTAAGGAGAGGTAATAGCTGGGTGCTGAACGGCACCAAGACCTTCTGCACCAACGGACACTACGCCGACGTGGTCGTCGTGCTCGCCGTGACCGATCGCGCCGCACACACTCACGGGATCTCAGCATTCGTCATCGAGAAGGACACCAAGGGATTCCGTCCCGGCAAGAAAGAAAATAAGCTCGGACTCCGCGCCAGCGACACCGCGGAACTGATCTTCGAAGACTGCGTGATTCCCGCGGAAAATCTGCTCGGCGGCGAAGGCCAGGGATTCCCCGACGCCATGCGCGTGCTCGACGGCGGCCGTATCTCGATCGCCGCCTTTCGCTGGGCATGGCCGAGGGCGCCTACGAAGCGGCCCTGAAATATTCCAAACAGCGCCAGCAGTTCGGCAAGGCCATCAGCGATTTCCAGGCCATCCAGTGGAAGTTGGCCGACATGGCCACCGAGATCGACGCCGCGATGCTCCTCACCATGCGCGCCGCCTCCATGAAAGACGCCGGCATGAAGACCACGCAGGAGTCGTCCATGGCAAAGCTCTACGCCAGCGAGGTCGCCGTGCGCTGCGCCAACGAGGGCGTGCAGATTCACGGCGGTTATGGCTTCATCAAGGACTATCCCGCGGAAAAGTTCTATCGCGACGTGAAGCTGTGCACGATCGGCGAGGGAACCAGCGAGATCCAGCGCTTGGTAATTGCCCGCCAGTTGCTCAAAGACTAGCTGATTCGTTAATGAGACTGGGAAGCGCACGGCTCAGCCGTGCCGCCAGCGTCCATTATGATTCGCGGGTGTTGCCCGAGTCCGCTGGGAATTCTGTCCATGCGCAATTACTTATGTGACGAGCTCTCAGATTTTCGCACCGGATGCTGGAGGCATGAAGTCCGGTTTCGCCCGGCGAGAGTTTGATGTGGGTCTCGAAGTCCTTTTCGACAGAGCCGGTTAAAGATGAGACTAGCACGGTGCTCGCGCCCGGATGCCTGTTCCTGGCGTCCAGCGAAATAACGATCACAGGCCTTGGGGCTTTGTCCGGCGGATCGGTGGGCAGCTTGACATACCAGATTTCTCCGCGCAGAGGCATTCGCTTCATGGCTAGTCCTCGCTGGGAAATTGCGTCGCGGCAAACTCGCCCCAGGCGCGATCCTCGGAGACCTCCTCGGCCGTAAGAGAATCGTAGTACCGGGTAACTGAAGCCGAGATGCGTTTCAGTTCTTCGGCCTCGCGCCGCTGGCGGATCAGGTCCTCCAGGACCGAGGAAATGGACTTGCCTTTTCTCGCCTTACGCAGAGCCTCTAAATAACGGACTGACTCCCTAGACAAAGAGAAAGTCTTCCTGGCCTTCCGGGCGCTGGATTGGGGCATGAGTGACCTCTCCTTCGTCTCCCATTGTATCATACAAACGTATGAGTATTATTATGAGCAGTTGTAACCCTCCGCCTCCCTCTAAGTGTGCGAGATAAGCGATCGAACGCCCCGCACTGTGTGCGACCCGGGTGCGAGCCTTCCACCAGGTCATCCATTTCAAGCCAGCAAAAAATGGCAAACGACAGCACCCACATGAATCACCCACGCAGGCACGCGGGTTTGCAGGGTGATCACGAATGCAGGGAACGCAAGAAGCGGCAGCGTCTGAATCCAGACGCTGCCCCGTCCGCTGCAGTCGGTGGTAGGGACAGAGATCAACGTTCGTCCTGGCTCGGCGCCAATTTATCACTCGCCGCAAAGGCAGTGGGCTAATATACAGCAGCCTCTGGCGAAGCCACTATGTTCATCGTCTACGGCGCCTACCACTTCTGGCCGAAGCGCATTGCCTTCCGCGATGACTACTGCCTCTCGTGCCAGGCGCCACGACGCTCCCTCGCCCTCCGCACATTCGACGTGGGGCACGTCTTCTGGATCCCAATTCTGCCCGTCGGCTTCTGGAAACACTGGAAGTGCACGGCCTGTGGTCGTGATCCTCACGCCAACCCGAGGACTCGCCGCTCCTTCAAATGGGCCGGACTGGTTTGTCTGGTCGGCGCTTCCGCGATCCTCTGGGAAATTCCGTCCGACGGGGATTTCGGAGCCGTCGGTTGGATTCTTCGAATCGCCGCACCTGCGGCGGCAATTCTGCTTCTTATTCACCTGCTCGGTGCGCTCAAACAACCATCTCTCCGCCAGAAGCTTGCGGAGATCCCGCCAGCCGCGGATATGGTCTGCCCATTCTGCGCGACACCGCTGACCGCTGGTACCGGCCCCCGATGGTCCTGCCCGGGTTGCAGCGCGGAAAGGTACTAGCCCCAAGCTACAAATGGGGGACAGCCGCCTTCGGCTAGCTTGCCCTAAGGTCGAGCGAGGCTCGACACGGCGTTCCTCGCGGAACATAGAACGCCAGCCTTTCTTTCCCAGCCCCCACTCCTGCTTTACACTGTTTCCTTGGACAACGCCCGCTTGGACACCGTTCGCTCGAATCATGACATCCAGTCATCGATCGACTCGCTGCGCGCCGGCGACGTGCGCACCCTGGCCCGGGCCATATCCACCGTCGAGAATCGCCGCCCCGGATGGTCCGATCTGCTGAAGGCCTTGTTCCCCCACAGCGGCCGCGCTCGCGTCATAGGTCTGACAGGCGCGCCCGGAGCGGGCAAGAGCACACTGGTCGATCAACTGGCGCGGCTCTATCGCAAGCAGAACCAGACCGTGGGCATCGTCGCCGTCGACCCCACCAGCCCCTATACGGGCGGGGCGATTCTGGGCGACCGCATCCGCATGCAGGAACATTTCGCCGACCCGGGAATCTACATCCGCAGCATGGCCACTCGTGGATCGCTGGGTGGCCTGGCTCGCACCACCGCCGACGTCACCACCGTGCTCGACGCGTCGGGCCGCGACGTGATCCTGATCGAGACCGTCGGCGTTGGCCAGGATGAAGTCGACATCGTGCGCCTCGCCGACATCACCGTGGTGATTCTCGTCCCCGGCATGGGCGACGATGTGCAGACGATCAAAGCCGGCATCATGGAGATCGCCGACATCTTCGTGATCAATAAAAGCGACCGCGAAGGCGCCGAACGAGTGGAGCGCGAGATTCGCGCCCTGCAATCACTGGCCCTGCGCCATGACGGATGGACTCCGCCCATCGTGAAAACCGTTGCCAGCGACGGAACCGGAGTCGAAGACCTGGCCGCCGCGATCAATGACTATGTCGACGTATCTGCAGAAAGAAAATCTCGCGCTGAAGAAAAGCGTCCAGAACTGGCAGGAGCGCTTGATCGAAATGCTACGCGACGTGATGCTTGAAAAGGCGCGCGCCCAGTTCAGCGACGGCAAGGATGGCCAAGCTGGCCGCAGAAGTCGCCGAACATAAGCGCGATCCGTATACGCTGATAGAAGAAATCGCGGCGAGGGCAAAGAACACGTAGCCCCGGACGCATTCGTCCGGGCAGGCTTGACGTAGAACGCAAGCGGACGAATGCGTCCGCTGCTACGTGAGCAGGGGAAAGAGTCCAATGTTTCAAATCGATCATCTCGGCATCGCGGTAAAGTCGCTGACAGCAGCCAAATCGATTTACGAGAAGCTGGGCCTCAACGTCTCACCGGAGGAAACGGTCGAACTGGAACAGGTCCGCCTGGTCATGGTGCCGGTTGGCGAAAGCAGGCTGGAACTGCTCGAGGCAACATCAGAGAACTCAACCATCGCCAAGTTCATCGCTAAGCGTGGCGAAGGCCTGCACCATGTGTGCCTGAAGGTACCCGACTTGCCCGCGGCAGTTGACCGATTAAAGAAAGAGGGCGTGCGTCTCGTCTCGGAAGAAATCAAAACAGGCGCCGGCGGACACAAGTATGTCTTCGTCCATCCCGCAAGCACCGGAGGCGTGCTGCTGGAACTGGTGCAAGGATAAGAACTCTCTGGACACCGATCTTGACGGATCACTACGGATACACCGACAAACATACCAATGCTTCTTCTCATTACCGACACTTCCGGCAGAAACGGCACCGTCGCCCTCGCGCGCGCTGCTGAAAGCGACACTGTGCAGGTGCTCGAAGTCGTGCCGCTCGCAGGAGGCATGTTTTCCGCGCAGCTTGTCCCGCAAATCGCAGCCCTCCTTCAGAACCACGGACTCAGCAAGACCGACATCGATGCCTTTGTCGTAGTGTCCGGCCCGGGATCGTTCACCGGCCTGCGCGTAGGACTCGCCGCCATCAAAGCTCTGGCCGAGATTCTGCAAAAGCCCATCGTGCCAGTGTCTCTACTGGAGTTGATAGCAACTGCCTAGCCTCGCCGAGGGCAACGTTGTCGCGGCTCTTGACGGCGGCCGCCGCGAAGTCTTCTTCGGAGCATACAGAGTCGCGGGTGAGTTGATCCAGGTTCTGCGTGAGGAGTTGCTCTCCCAAGCGGACTTCGTAGCTGCTGCACGAGACTCGACTGTCCTTACCCCAGACGCAGCGCTGGCCACCATCGCTCAAGACGCCGGCCTCACCGTGGTTACGGCACAGCCCCCAGATTCTGAAATGATCGCACGCTTTGGATGGAAAAAGCTGCAAGCCGGCGCAACGGTCTCGCCCGAAAAATTGGAGGCGAACTATATGCGCCGCTCCGATGCTGAGATGTTTGTGAAACAAAGCTCCTAGCTGCTAGCTGTCACCAGCTCAGCGCCAGAAAACCCGTGCACATCCGCCCCGCCACCGCCGCCGATATTCCCTCCATCATGCAGTTAGAGCGGCAGTCCGCCACCGCCGGCCACTGGACCGAAGAGCAATATCGCCAGGCGTTCCGCCGCGACGCCCCTGCCAGGCTTGTTCTGATCGCCGAAGATGAAGCAACTTCCCCGGCAGGCTTCCTTGTCGCCCAGCATCTCACCCCCGAATGGGAACTGGAAAACATCGTCGTAGCTCCCAGCGCATGCCGAAAGCGCCTGGGGACGCGCCTTCTCGAAGCCCTTCTCGCTGCCGCCAGAAAAACAAACAGCACCGCGGTGTTTCTCGAAGTTCGCGAATCCAACGCCGCCGCCCGAACTCTCTACGAAACAATAGGTTTCGAGCAAACCGGCCGCCGCAAGTCCTACTACACAAATCCCCCCCAAGACGCCATCCTCTACCGCCTCAACCTCCCCTAGCTCTGTTTCTCACACTGAGACTGCACCACTTTTTTGGCATTGAACCGGGTTTTCCCCTGTGCTAGCCTCAGCTCATATATCCCGGTTGGAGGTCTGCTGGATGCTGACTTCGAGAGACCAACTCCTGACCACACACGAGGAATTTCGCAAGCTGGCTCAGGAGCATACGCAGTATTCGAAACGCCTCGATACACTCACCCAAAAACGTTACCTCAGCGAAGACGAGAAGCTGGAAGAGGTCCGTCTGAAAAAGCTGAAACTCCGCCTCAAAGATCAGATGGAGTCCATTGAGCGCGAGTATCGGTTGCAGTACGGCGTCAACGTAGCGTAAGAACTCTGGCCAAGCTCCCCGCGGCTTCGACCGCTAAGGGAGTTTTGCATCTCCAACACGGCGCGATGAAGCGCCTTTTTTTATTTATACTTACAGAGCCTCGGTACACCGAGCGGGCGCGCAAGCTTCGGATCCTACCTCGAATCCCAATCGTCGGTCCGATTTTCTCGCCCCGCCTCAGTGCGCGGTCAAAGAACTCAGCAGTCGCGCTGTAGGCCCGCGTCCAGTCCTTCCACCTCAGAAACCCATGGATCTCATCCGGCATGATCAGTTGCTCGAAAGAAACATGCTGTGCTCGCAACCGCTGCACCAAATCGACGGTTTGGCTGAATGGGACGTTGCGATCATCATCGCCATGAATCAGCAGCACCGGAGACTTCCATGTACTAACGTAAGCATCGGGCGAAGACTCCCACGCCAGCTTCACCGCGGCGTCCGAGTCCGGTGGCCGCAGTGCGACATTTCCGAAGTAAGGACGCTCAGTAAGAAAGACACTCCAGTCATGCACGCCGTGGAAATCCACTCCTGCCTTGAACAGATCTGAATTACGAGCCAGGCCCATGGCGGTCAGAAAGCCGCCATAGGAGCCGCCCCACAGGCCGATCTTGTCTTTATCTACTTCTGCCAGCGATTGCAAATACCGTCCTCCCGCCACCACGTCCTGGTACTCAGAGGCTCCGCGCCAAATGCCGTTGGGTGCCTCGCGAAAGGCGCGTCCATACATAACGCCCAGCCGGTAATTCACCGATAAGACAGCGTAACCGCGGCTGGCCAGGTATTGATTCTCGGCATAAGCGTTGTGGTAGTAATCCATGTAGTGAAAGCCCAACATCATCTGGCGCCGCGGTCCGCCGTGCGTGAACACCAGTCCAGGAACCTTCCCCTTCACGTTACGCGGTAGAAAAAGCTGGCCATGGAGCGTCAGTCCGTCTTCGCTCTGGAAGATCTACCTGTTTGGGTGTGACCAGAGAAGCCGACGGAAAGTCATTCGGCAGAGCCTGCTTTGCGATCATTTCTCGGCTCTTCTCTGTGACTTCATACGGCATGGCCGGCGATGTTGCGGTGGAACCGAGGCAAAGCAGGCTCTTTCCGTCGCCAGTCTGCACGGGGGACCACTCCATGGTGTCGCCGCTGGTCAGTGCCTGCGGAGTTCCGCTGGACACAGACACGCGCCACAAGTGCCGCCGATCCACATCAGCTTGGTTCGAAGAGTAAATCACCCACGCTTTGTCCGCGCTGAGGGTGACGTCTTCCACGTCAAAGTCGCCAGGCGTTAGCAACGTAGCTTGCCCGGCTCCCGCGGCGATGGAATATAAGTGATTGCTCCCATGCTGCTCGAAGAAAACACCACGCGTCGTCGGCGGCAACGTTGAGCGAACTCTCTTCGCTTAGTTGGGGCAGAGAATCCTCAGGCTTCTCTCCGCTGCGCCACAACAGTCGTCCTTTGCCGTTGGAAGCATCGGCAATCCACAACGACCAAGGCTCGGGGCGCACGGGAATCAGCGGTAGCTTGGTCTCATCTCCGGCGACGCGCACAAAGACCACCGATTTGCCGTCTGTCGACCAGCGCGGCATCGAATCCTTGTCCACACTCGGCTCCATGTAGCGGATCGAGCCGCCCTCGAAGTCGTAGATGGCAGATCAGGCTATGGCCTTCGCGCCGGCTGACGAACACGATGTGTTTGCCGTCGGGCGACCACCTGGGATCCTCTGCTGCGCCGCGCACCGATGCCAGTTCTTTGGCCTGCTGCTTCCCGTCCACACTGGCGATCCACAATTTCTTCTTCGCAGACCACACCGCCCGTGCGCCGTCAGACGAAATCTCGATGTCCTCACAGTCTTCATCGGGACACCCCATATCGCCCAAGAGTCGCGGGGCCGCGGCTTTGTCTTTTCTATCCACGTCGAGCGCGAACACCTGCTGTTTGGCTCCCTTCGTCAAGCTTTCAGGATTGGCGCTCTCCTGCGCATCGTTCAACTCGCGAGCCCAAAGCGTAGAGCACCGTCTTGCCGTCGGGCGTGAGCCGCAGGCTGGCAATGGGCTGGCCGTCATCCCCGCTGTAATGCGTCACTTGGCGAGCGCTGCGGACGAAGTCCGGGCCATCCGCCACCCAAACGTTGCGGACACCTTTCGCATCGAACACCCATGCCACACGGTTGCCATGCGCAGCTGCGACCAGTTCGGTCGGAAAAGGCGAACTCATTACCTGCTCAAGGGTGAACGGAGATTGCGCCCAGCCGGCTGTAGCGCAGGCCATCAACAGAGCAAGAGCGACTGTGGAGGCGAAGTGCAGTGAGTGACATAGGCCGCTAGGGTATGTCAAAGACCGGCCATCTGCCAACCGAAGTTGTAGCCCCAAATCGGCTGACCGCGCCAGCTGCTATAATTGAGGCTTCTCATGGTTCGTGACGGATACCTCTACGCTCTGCCACTGCTTGCCGCCGCCGTTCTTCTCGGCTGGCTGACTCATCCTGCTCTGGGCGATCGTCCCCTGCCTGCTGGCATTTTTCTTTCTGTGGTTCTTTCGCGATCCCGAGCGGGCGATTCCCCAGGACCCTGGCGCGGTGGTTTCCCCGGGCGATGGCAAAGTCACCGACGTTTCCTCCGTGACGGTTGGAAGCGAGAAGCTGACCCGCCTCAGCATCTTTCTCAGCGTCTTCAATGTGCACGTGAACCGCTCGCCGATCGCGGGCGTGATTCGCGACGTGCGCTACCAGCGCGGCCAGTACCTGAACGCCATGAACAAGGCCTCCGCCGAGCTGAACGAGCAGAACATCGTCACCGTGGAAGGCGACGGCCAGAAGGTCGTCTTCAAGCAAATCGCTGGCCTGCTGGCGCGCCGCATCGTCTTCTATCCCAAAGTTGGAGACCGCCTGGAGCGCGGCCAGCGCGTCGGCCTCATCAAGTTCGGATCGCGCGTCGACGTCCTCCTCGATGCCTCTGCCCATATCAACGTTAAGATCGGCGACCGCGTGCAAGGCGGAGCCAGTGTGCTTGCCTTCCTGCAGCCCCAACCTATGCTCACGGTAGCTGGCCGCGCTTCCGCAACCGAGAGGGCGCACTAAATGGATCAAGCTCCCCCCAGACCCCGCCGTCATCTCAGCAAAGGGATGTACATCCTCCCCTCGCTGTTTACCACCGCCAATATGGCCTTGGGCTACTACGCAATTCTCGAGTTGATGCATGCCACACTCACGGAGTTTTGGCACCTCGACAACGCGGCCAAAGCGATCGGTTTCGCGGTTCTGTTTGACGGCATCGATGGTCGCATCGCGCGCATGACCGGTACCAGCAGCGACTTTGGCAAGGAACTGGATTCTCTTGCGGATGCGATTACGTTCGGCGTGGCCCCAGCCATGTTGGCCTGGACCTGGGGATTCTATCTGATGCCCCCCGTCATGCTGACCGATTGGCACAATAATTGGCACGTCAAACTGACGCAGTTGGGAGCGATTGCCAGCTTTCTTTTCCTGGTCGCCGGAGCCAGCCGCCTGGCCCGATTTAACATCACCAGCAATCCGCAACCCTCGAACCCCGGTCGTCCAGGGAAGAAATATTTTGTCGGAATGCCCATTCCGGCTGGCGCCGGCGTAATCGCCGCCGTGGTTCATTTCACCGGTGGCGATCCTCTCGAGTCGTGGTACACAGCGCTGGTCTGGCTCGCCATGGTGACGACGGTCGGTTACCTCATGGTCAGCACGTGGCGCTTCTACAGCTTCAAGGATATCGACTTCCGCTCGCGCCATCCCTTCCGCCTCATTCTTTTTCTGGGCGCGCTGTTTGCCTCCATCTGGTTCTTTTCCCGCCAGATGCTTTTTTTCATCGCGCTGCTCTATATGGTCTCCGGCGTTTTCTGGCGCCTGCAATGGATCTTCCGTCGCCGGCATGACCCTCCACCGCCCCCTTACAAGGAGGCTTCGCAGACGTCATGAACGATTCCGTCAAATCGCCGTCCGCGTCGCATCCTGTTGCCGTCCGTGGAAGCCTGTACCGCGCTGCGATCGTGGGCGCCGCCTCGCTCAAGGGCAAGGAGGTTGCCGAGATGCTCAACGAGCGCAATTTCCCCGCGGCCGACATACGCTTGCTCGATGATGACGAGTCCATGGGCCAGCTCGAGGCCATGGGTGACGAGATCAGTTTCATCCAACGGGTGCGCGCTGAGCAGTTCGACAACGTGGACTTCGCTTTTTTTGCCTCCGACGAAGAGACCACGCACAAGAACTGGAAGGATGCTCGTGACGCCGGCAGCGCCATCATCGATCTCTCTGCCGCTTTGGAAAATGAAGCCGGGGCCAGTGTGCGGTCCTTGTGGGTCGAGCGCGAGCGGGGACGGATTCCCGCTCCCGATCTCCAGCCCGGCCCCTGCGTCGCCGCGCATCCCGTCGCAGTGACGCTCGCGCTTTTGCTCTTGCGGGCTACCAAGGCTGGCGCCATCCGTCGCGCCGTCTCCACGATCTTCGAACCTGCGTCGGAGCATGGCCAGCGGGGCATGGACGAATTGCACCAGCAGACCGTGAACCTGCTTTCCTTTCAGGCTCTCCCCAAAGACGTCTACGATGCCCAGGTCGCCTTCAACATGATCGCCCGTTACGGGCAGAAGTCGGAGCCCTCCCTCGATTCGGTCGAGGCTCGCATCTCCCGCCATTATCAGAAGATTGCCGGGGACGCCGCTCCGCGGCCTTCACTCCTGCTCTTGCAGGCTCCCATCTTCCACGGCCACGCGCTCGCCGTCTTTCTGGAAATGGAGGGCGCAGTCGATGTGCAGGCTCTGTCGCAAGGCCTTGCTGGCGATCACGTCGCGATTCCGGCTGCGGACGAAGACTCTCCGAGCAACGTGAGTTCCGCGGGCCAAGCGGACATTCAACTCGCGATCAGGCCCGACCCCGCACAGCCCAATGGCGTCTGGCTGTGGGCCGCCGCCGACAATCTCCGCATCGCCGCTCTGACCGCGGTGGAATGTGCCGAGAGCATGACGGCCACGCGCCCCACAGGAAAAATCCAGTGATAACCCGTGCGGCGTGCCTGCTGGCCCTGCTGCTGGCGTTCCTGCTTTCTGGATGCGGCTACCACACCGCGGGCCACGCGGTTCAGCTTCCCGACAACGTCAAGACCATTGCTATCCCCGCCTTCAAGAACGAGACGCTCACCTACCGCATCGAGCAGATGCTGACAGCCTCCGTCGTGCGCGAGTTTACGACCCGCACTCACTACCGCGTCCTCAACGATCCCAGTGAAGCCGCCGATGCCACTCTGCGTGGCACCGTGCTTTCCACCACGGCTTCTCCGCTCACCTATGATTCGGCGACCGGGCGCGCCGCCAGCGTACTGGTAGTGGTCAGCGTCAAGGTCACGCTCACCGACCGCACAGGCAAGGTGCTGTATCAGAATCCGGCGTACCTGTTCCGCGAGCAATACGAACTTTCCCAGGATCTCCCCAGTTTTTTCGAAGAAGATTCCCCCGCGTTCCGGCGCCTCTCCCAGGATTTCGCCCGCACTCTGGTCTCAAATATCTTGGAGGGATTCTAGTCCGTGAAGCGATTTCCCAACGGTGAGTGCGTCATCCCGAACGGAGCAGCTTTTCAGGCGAAGGGATGGATCTCAGTCGGATCGATCCGTCCCCGATTTTTTCTTGGGTTAGTGCTCTCAGCGACTCTACTCACGACGGGCTGCGTCTCCGGTTCGCGCCCACCCCGCATCGGCAATGCCGCCCGCGACTTCACCGTGCAGGACTCCGACCGCACCGTGAGTCTGAACCAGTTCCGCGGTCAGGTCGTGATCTTGAATTTCTGGGCGACGTGGTGTCCCCCTTGCGTCGAAGAACTTCCCTCGATGATTGCGATGCAAGACCGCATTCGCGGCAAGGGTATCGTGGTTCTGGGCGTCAGCATCGATGTCGACGGCGACGCCTACCACCGCTTCCTCAAGCTGCGTAACGTTAACTTCCTGACGGTGCGCGATCCCGAGCAAAAAGTTGCCTCCATGTACGGGACCACGGGATGGCCCGAAACCTACATCATCGATCGCCAAGGCGTGCTCCGCCGCAAGTTTGTGGGCCCGGTCGACTGGAACTCGCCCGAGGTGATCGACTTCCTGAACAAGCTATAGTTGTCGACGTTCCTAACGAATTTGGCGTCATCCTGACCGGAGCCGATCTTCAGGCGAATTTGGTGTCATCCTGACCGGAGCCGTTCTTCAGGCGAAGGGAAGGATCTCAGCAGGCACAGGCGCTGCGTTACCGTCGCACTACTAGTCGAATCGAACGCCCAATGTTACATTCGAAAACAATGATGCGGACGGTGACAATCTAATGCGCGCCTTCGCCCAGGCCGAGCGCTTTGTCAGCGAACTGGAATCGCGCAAGCTGCGCGCCGCCTACGTCTTTGTCGGCGATGAAGCCTTCTTCCGCAAACGCTTTCGCGACGCTATCCTCGAGCATCTCGTCCCTGCCGATCTCCGCGACTTCAGCTTCTTCGAGTTCGATCTCGCAGAAAACGATCTGGCCGAAGTTCTCGACCGCGCCCGCACGCCCTCGCTGATGGCTCCGTTTCAAGTCTTCTTCGTGCGCGGCGTGAAGAATCTTTTCGGCCGCGGCTCCAACGAAGAAAAGCTCGCCGCCATCGAGGACTACTGCAAGAACCCCAATCCCGACGCGCTCCTGGTTTTTGTCGCCGACCACATCAGCATCCCCGCCGACGTCCGCCGCATGGAGATGCAGGACAAAGAACGCTACCAGCGCATCCGCGAAACCATGGGCCAGTACTGTGGCATCGTAGAACTGGCGCGCGTGGAGGAGGGCGAAGCCGTCCGCTGGATCTCCGAGTACTGCGCCAGCCGTGGCGATGGAGTAAAGATCGATCCCGACGGCGCCCGCGAATTAGTCGACGCCCTCGGCGGCGACATGATGATGATTTCTAACGAACTCGAAAAGCTGATCCTCTACGTTGGCGAAAAGAAGCGCATCACTTTGGGCGACGTCGAAACCATGGTGCTCGCCGCCAAGCAGCGCTCGCTCTACGAACTCACCGACGCCATCTCCGCCAAAGAGCGCGTGCGCGCCCTCGAAGTCCTCGACGCCATCCTGCTCTCCGGCGAAGGTGAAGAAGCCGCCATCGGACACATCTACATGCTCGCGAAAACCTTCCGCCAGATGCTGGTGATTCTCGAGCGCAACGTCCGCGACCAGCGCATGCTGTGGGCCGCGCTCTGGCAGGGCTTCCGCGTCCCCCCCTTCGCCGCCGACGACATCATCAAGCAGGCCCGCCGCTACAAGAATCGCCGTGAACTCACCCGCGCCATCCGCCTGGTGGCGAAAGCCGACCTCGCCCTGCGCTCCAACCCCGTCAGCAAGCGCATGGTCCTCGAGCGCCTGGTCATGGACCTCACCACCGAGCCCAAACTCGAAACTCCCGGTTGGATGCAGGAGCAGCTCCCGGTGTAGCAAAAGCAGCTTTCAGCCGTCAGCTATCAGCTTTCCACCCCTCGCACCGATGAACTCGGCGTGATTCCCTTGCAATTGTCAGAGAGGCGATGCTCCCTAACTTCAATGGAAGCCATCTCACGAATGGTTTTGGGAAGGGCGCGCCTTCAGGAGCCTGCCCTGAGCGAAGTCGAAGGGTGCCGCCAGGATCCAACAAAGGCGCGGGCTTTACCCCCTACGAAGTGTCACGAAACCGTCCCCAGCGCCCGTTCATCGACTTCGAAGCGCCGTCGAAGCAGCATTCTACCCTGCAGCAGGCTGCGAAGTAGCCTGCGAGAGGCGGGTCGCGCCTGAAAACCCTTTGCGGGGTCACATGAGTGATATGGGGATTTTGCACCAATCATCGAAACCGCGCTGATTGATTCGTCACTTCGTGATGTTGAAATTCCGGTTGCTGGTGAGCGTGCCTGTCGGAGTCGTGACCACAACCGAACCAGTCGTCGCGCCGCTCGGGACAACCGCCGTCATATACGTATCGGAGACGACGATGAAGCTCTCCGCCTCAACTCCGTTGAACGTCACCGATGTCGTCGCCGTCAGCCCTTGGCCTAGAATCTGCACTGTGCTTCCCACCTTCGCCGTTGGCTGGACGAAGCTCACGAACGGCCCAAGTCCCGTGTCAAGACCGAACGCCGCACCTAAAAAGTACCCAGCCATGTACGTGCCATAGAACTTGCCATCGGTGGCCTGGAACACTGCGGTCGCGCCGCCGCCCTCGCTCTCGGGAGAAAACCCATATGTGATACTGAACTTGCTCCCGGGGGTGATCTGGAAGACCTCGCCGTAGCTATCGTTTCCACCCAACGGGCTTGCGCCATAGAGATAGCCGTCGTTGCCCTGCACCAGTCCGGCGTAGGTGTCGCCACCGTCGCCGAAGCGAAAGCGGTGCAGCACTGTCAAAGTCCCATTGGGAGTGATCCGGTAAATCGTGCCGCAGCCGTAGGGGCAGCCATTCCACGCGGTGTAGGCACCTTCGAACGTGGTGCCGTAATAATTGCCGTCCTTGGCTTGCATAACCGGAGCGTACGGGCGAGCGCCATCGCGGTAGTCGAAGCGGTGCAGCACGGTGAACCCTGCGCTAGTGGAAATCTTGAAGACCGTGCCACAGCCTTGCGGAGGGGAGCTGGAGGGACACTCGCCAGCGCCGCCAGCGTAAGCGGTCCCATAAAGATAACCGTCGGTGCCCTGAACGAGAGGGGTATTGGGGCCGTCTCCATCGCTTACGTTGAAAATGTGCAGCGTTCTTACCTCGCCTTGCGGACTCATACGGAAGATGGTCCCGGCCCCGCTGGTTCCACCGAAAGTGGTGCCGTAGAAGTTGCCGTCGGATGCCTGGACCAGCGCTCCGGGATAGCTGCCGTTACTTCCGTCGAAACTGTGCAGAACGGAGTAACTGCCGCCGGGAGTGATTTTGAAGATGACACCGAGATTGTAGGTGCCCCCACCCGCAGCGCCATAGAAATTGCCGTCCGTGGCCAGCACCAGCGGCACGCTGGATCCGCCGCCGTCGGTGCAGCCCGGCTGCTGGCAGAAGTCGTGGAGGTCAGTAAGCGTCCCATCGCGCGCCAGCTTGAACACAGTGCCATAGCCGTAAGCGCCTCCGGGGTTGCCGGTGCCATACAGGTCCCCATCGCGTCCTTGGATGAGTGAAGAAAACGAGTAACTGCCGTTTTCGAAGTAGGCGAGGGTGGTGAAGGTCTGGGCTGAAGATGGGAGTCTCATCACGACACAGAACACCAAGGCGAAGCACGCGGATTTCAGAAATGGCTGGACAGGTTGCATTTTGGTCACACTCTTCGTCTGAAAGACTGCGCCGAATGTCTAAGGCCGTCAACGATGAAGATTTTTGCAACCGCCTCAACTTCTGTTAACAGGCCTTAGCGCTCAAATTTCGATTTCTTTCGATTCGATTCATATCTGTTCGCGGGCCCACGAATCGGGTTTGCTCGAACCGCGGCGTGTTCAGCAGGTCAACTGGTGACGCCTTATCTCGGGCTTTAGCCCCTGAGGTGATTTGCGCGCTATTGGTTCATTATTAGAACCCCACAAGCTTTTTCCACAGCCTAAAATGCAAATCGTGTGACGGACAACCTTGACTGAGCAGATAGAAAGCGCAAACTGGGAGCATGCACCGAGGCGCTCCCAACCGGCCCCGCAGGTGATCGGCCCGCTCCAAGTCCGAAAACGAGCATTGTCGCGCAAGTCCTTACCGCTCAAGATTTTGCCTGGATGCCGCTCCTTGGCCTGGAGCGCAACTCTATGAAAATAAGCACTTTAGTAGTTGGCGAAGTCGAGGTGGATAATGCTAAGTCCTTATTTCGCAATATTTTACGTGTAACTCCTTACGACTCAATATTTTACAGGGACTCCTTCGACTCAGCGAACCGCAACGGTTTTAGAATGAATATTTTACGAACAAGCGCAGAAAAAATGTGGGGGGGGGAGGGGATACCCAAGCGTGGCTCCCCAAACGGAAAAAGGCAGGCCAATAAAGGTCTGCCCTTGATCTTTGACAACCCGGAAGCCGGAAGCCGAAAAGCGGAAGCCCTACTTCACCGCCCCAACCCGCTTGCCCAGCCGGGACTTGTAGCGCGAGGCCGTGTTCTCGTGCAAGGTGCCCTTCTGGATGGCTTTGTCGAGCGCCGACACGGTCTTGCGATAAGCCAGCTCAGCCGCGGCCTTGTCGCCCTTCTCGATGGTCTCGCGCAGGTCGCGCAACTGGGTGCGCAGGGAAGAAGTGTTCGCGCGGTTGCGCACGGTGCGTCGTTCGGTTTGGCGCGCACGTTTCAACGCCGATGCATGATTTGCCATAACTGCTTGTTACCTTTGTAAGTGCAGAGAGATATTCGGGGTAGGTCCGAATTCCTTATTATAGGGAAGCATTCCCACCCCGTCAAACCTCGGTTATGTAGAGACAGCCGCCTTCGGCTGTCAGGGTTTGACCCAGGTGAGTCATTCTGCGGAGGGTTTGCCGCAGGTGACGTCATCCTGACCGGAGCCGTTCTTCAGGCGAAGGGAAGGATCTAGCGTGCAGAGTAACGGGTCCCAAACATGACAGACGGCCTCGATCGCCTCAAAGTACTCATCAACTCCTCGACCCCCATCGTCGTGATGGAGACGTCGGAGGAGACTCACGCCGTCAGTATGGTGCGCGCCGCCTGCAGCCAACTCAACATGGCAACCTTCGAGTGGACCATCGCCGACGGCCTGCAGCGCTCGGGAACGAACGTTCCTGTCGAAGCACAAAAGATGACTCTGCAAAGCCGCGTCGACCAGGCCGCGGCGGTCTTGTCCCAGACCGGGCGCAACTATACGCAATCCCGAACTGCCGTAGGCTCCGACGGCGCCGCCGCAGGCGCGGCCATCTACAACACGCGCGAGCCCATACAAGCCCTTGCCAACATGGAGTCGACGACGCTCGAGGCCGTCTTCATCCTCAAAGACTTTCACCGCCACATGGACGACCCCGTCGTGGTGCGCCGTCTGCGCGACGTGGGCCAGAAGTTCGCCACCAACCGCCGGACCGTCATCATCACCGCGCCAGAGATCACCATCCCCGCGGAACTCGCAACTCTGGTCGAGTACTTCGATCTCCCGCTGCCCGATCGCGAACGGTTGCACGAGATCATCCACGATACCTTCGCGCGGCTCTCGAAGACGTATACATTGAAGCTTCAACTCGATGCTCCCGGTGTGGACGCCATGTCAGCGAACCTGCGCGGCCTGACCGAAGAAGAAGCGGAGCGCGCCATCTCGCAGGCTCTGGTCACGCGCTACGCCCTGTGTCCCGAGACCGTCACCGATGTGCTCGAAGCCAAGAAGCAACTGCTGCGCCATTCGGGCATGCTCGAGTTCATTGAAGCCTCCGACAACATGGTCACAGTTGGCGGCTTGGAGAATCTGAAGCGCTGGCTCGGACAGCGCCGCGGAGCCTGGGAAGACTCCGCCCGCGACTTCGGTCTGGAGCCGCCGCGCGGCATGATCATCCTCGGCGTGCAGGGATGCGGTAAGTCGCTCTGCGCCCGCGCCGTCGCCGGAGAGTGGAAGCTGCCGCTGGTCAAGTTCGACACCTCCGCCGTCTACGACAAGTTCATCGGCGAGACCGAGAAGCGCATCCGCAAAGTCTTTCAGGTCGCTGAAGGCCTCGCGCCCTGCGTACTCTGGATCGACGAGTTGGAAAAGGTCTTCGCTGGAAGCGGCCCTGATTCCGCTTCAGCCGATGCCGGCGTCTCGTCTCGCTTGCTGGCGTCATTCCTGTCGTGGATGCAGGACCGAAAGGCCGCCGTCTTCGTCGCCGCGACCTGCAACAACGTAACCGTGCTGCCGCCGGAACTGATTCGCAAAGGCCGCTTCGACGAACTGTTCTTCGTCGACCTCCCCAACCAGGCCGAGCGCAAGCAGATCTTCTCGATCCAACTCGCCAGGCGGAAACGCAATCCAACCGACTTCGACCTCGACAAAGTCGCCGCCGCCGCGAAGGGCTATTCCGGAGCCGAAATCGACGCGGCCGTCCAGGGCGGACTCTACGCCGCATATTCCGAGAAGAAGCAACTCTCAACGCAGTCGCTCCTCGACGCTCTTTCGCAGACCGTCCCGCTCTCGACCACGCGAGCAGAAGAGATCCAGACCCTGCGCAATTGGGCCGGCACCAGGGCTGTGCCCGCTTCGGTTCGCGATGATGCCGCGGTCACTCGCTGATCTTGCCGGAGTCCGCGGGCGTATGAACCGTCTTGAAGTGCTGATCAAAAGCCCGTTGCAGTTGCTGACTGCATTCTTCCCGGTTTGGCCGATGGCTCGATGGCGTTGCGCGGAACCTCCATTCCGGGCAGGATGTGCACTCGATCTCTACAGGAATCTCCCCAAGCCACTTGGTGACATGCAACCTCGGCTTTTTCATCCTGCAAGTTTCCCACAGGCGGCCTACATTTTGCTCCCATTGACTCCCTCTTCGCCCCGGGGTAGGCTTTAACTTAATGGTAGTGACTTGCCTTCTGGGCATGCGCATTCCGGTTGGTCCCGTCTCCAAGCGAAACCCTGCTTTGTCTGTGAGCAGGCACAGGTGTACCTCGCTATCAGCTGCCGCCGGGCTTTGCCCGGCCCGTCCGGATCAGCGATTCGGACCCACACGAGCATGAACCCAAAGGCACGAACCATCGCATGAAGAAAAGCATCGGCGTCAGCCCCAACATCGAGACCTTCTTCGGGACACGGGATGAGAATGTGCGCCTGCTGGAAGACGGTCTCAACATCACCATCAATCTGCGGTCGAACGCTATCGAACTGGAAGGCGCCGCCAAAGACGTCGCTCGCGTCGAGCAGGTCTTTGCCGACTACGAGACCCTGCTGCGAGCCGGCCACACGTTCAATAATGGCGACCTCAACAGCATGCTGCGCGTGCTGATCTCCGATCCCAATTCGACCCTCCGCGGATTGGCGGACGCCGGGCGCCAGCGCTCCTTTGGGCGCCGTACCGTCCAGCCCAAGAGCAGCAACCAGCGCCGTTATCTCGAGGCCATTGAGGCCCACGACATGGTGTTCGGGATCGGTCCCGCCGGAACAGGAAAGACTTACCTCGCTGTGGCGATGGCGATCTCCGCGCTTCTGGCCAAGCGCGTGAACCGCATCATCCTGGCGCGCCCCGCGGTCGAAGCCGGCGAGCGCCTGGGTTTTCTGCCGGGCACGCTGCAGGACAAGATCGATCCCTACCTGCGCCCGCTGTACGACGCCTTGTACGACATGCTCGATCCCGAGAAGGTCGATCGCTACCTGGAGAAGAACGTCATCGAGATTGCGCCTATTGCTTTCATGCGCGGCCGCACGCTGAACGATTCGTTCGTCATTCTCGACGAGGCTCAGAACACGACCTCAGAGCAGATGAAGATGTTCGTCACTCGCCTGGGCTTCAACTCGAAGGCGGTCATTACCGGCGACGCCACGCAGATCGATTTGCCCAACGCGCGCCGCAGCGGACTGCTCGAGGCCATGGATGTTCTGAAGAGTGTGGAAGGGCTGGCCTTTGTGCACTTCGATGAAACGGATGTGGTGCGCCATCACCTGGTGCAGCGCATCGTTCGCGCCTACGACGAGCACAAGACGCGCGTCGCCGAGCAGCAGATGCTGCTGCTGGCGGAACCGCGGCATGCAGACGCGGCCAGTGCCGAGAAGCAGGCGGCAGCGGCTGCCAAGGAAGCGAAGTCGGCTTCGGCCGAAGCCAAGGGATAGAGATACAAACATTGGGCGGGAGGGCCGCGATTTGGCCCTCCTGTTTGCTTTTGTACCAGCAGAGAGCAACCCGCAGAGAGAAAGAGTTTGGTTATTCTGCAAAAGAAAGTCACGGGATTGAGCGAGGGCACGCTGGAGCGTTTTGTGATGCGCGCGCGCAAGGCCGTCGGCCTTCGCTCCCCGGTGAATGTGCTCGTCACCAGCAGTTCCGCGGTGCGCTCGTTGAACCGCCAGTTTCGCGGCCAGAACAAGGCCACCGATGTCTTATCATTCCCGGCTTCTTCTCCGAGTGCGGCATCTCGCAATAAGCCCGGACTGGCCGGCGAGGTCGCCATCTCCGCCGATATTGCCCGGCAAAATTCGATCCGGCTCGGGCACCCCGTCGCCCAGGAAATCAAGATTCTGGCGCTGCACGGCATCCTTCATCTGGCGGGCTTTGACCACGAGCGCGATAATGGTCAAATGGCGCGTAAAGAGCAGACCTTGCGCCGGGCGCTCAAACTGCCGGTTGCTTTGATCGAGCGAGTCCAAGTGCCGAAGCATCGCGGCGCACAACCTGCTACAGGAGCGCGGAGGATGGCATGAGTTACGGTGTCGCCATCGCGCTGCTTCTCCTGCTCGCACTGCTGACGCTCGTTTCCTATGTAGACCGCGTCTACCAGGAAGTTGGCAAGTTTCTTTCCCGCGAATTCCAGGACAATATCGACGTCTTCGAACAGAAGGTCGAGCCGGAACTAGGAGTGGGCCGCACCCGGGCCGCGCTCTCCATGGCTGTGCTCACGCAACTCACAATGGCGGCGATTGCGCTGCTCATCGGCTTTGTCGTCTTCACCGATCTAACCTGGAACATCTACGAGATTCTGCAAACCACGATCAGCCTCATCCTGATCGTCATCGTGTTCAACCGCTTCCTGCCGTTCGTCTTTTTCTCGCGCACCAAAGGTGAGTGGTTAATTCACTGGACTCTGGTTTTAAAAGTACTGATCTACACGGTCATGCCGGTGACGATCGTGTTGGGCTTCCTGCAGTCCGTAGCGGCGCTGACCAAGCAAAATACAGGCGAGCAGCCGGAGACTTCCGCCGAGGCGGTGGACGCGTTGATCGAGGCCGGGCAGGAAGAAGGCATTATTCAAGAAGGCGACCGCGACCTGATTCAGTCGGTCGTCGAATTCAGCGGCAAGACGGTGCGCGAAGCGATGAAGCCGCGTCCGCAGATGTTTGCCGTGCCCTCCGATACGACGGTCGAGCGTTTCATCGAAATGCTGCGCGTCAAGCACTACTCGCGCGTGCCGGTGTATGAAGGCAGCATCCACAATATCAAGGGAATCGTCTACACGCAGGATGTGTTGCAAGTTCCCGACACTGAAGCTCACGTGCGCTTGCTCGAAACCATCATGCGCCGTGATGTCTACTTCGTTCCCGAAAGCAAGCTGGGAAGCGACCTGCTGCGCGAGATGCAGAAGCAGAGTATCCGCATGGCCATCGTGGTCGACGAATACGGTGGAGTCGCCGGACTGGTCACCATCGAGGATCTGGTGGAAGAGATTGTCGGCGAGATCCGTGACGACCACGATAAGCCGGAGATCGTACGCGAAGGCGAGCGCTCGTTCATTGTTGCTGGTGGAATGGATGTTGACCGTCTCGATGAACTCTTCGGCACCAAGCCGGAAGGCAAAGAGTCGGCCACGATTGCCGGCCTGGTCAGCGAACTCGCGGGCCGTATTCCACGCAAGGGCGAGGTGGTCGAAGAAGACGGCCTGCGCTTCGAGGTCCTGGAGTCGACGGACCGCAAAGTGGAGCGCGTGCGAGTCACTGCCGTGCAGCCACGGCAGCTGAAGTTGATTTAATCAGCTGCGAGCTACGAGCTTCGAGCAAATCCTTCGCGCCGGAATTCCGTCTTCAACGGAGTGTAGATTGACCTAAAGATGATTATTGCGTCGGCTGAGGTAGTGGCTCGCAGCTCGAAGCTCGGAGCTACCGTAAGATGTAAAGAGCACTCAATCTCAATTGCCCCAATCTAGCTGCTAGAAGCTGATTCCTTATGCCATTCCGCTCCGGTTTCGTTTGTATTCTCGGCCGCCCTAATGCGGGCAAATCGACTCTGCTCAACGCGCTCGTCGGCGAGAAGCTCGCGATCATCTCCCCCAAGCCGCAGACCACGCGAAACCGCATTCAGGGCGTCGTCCACGTTCCGAAGCGCAAAGGCAAGGGCGGCGGCCAGATTGTGCTGGTCGACACCCCCGGAGTCCACAAGCCCGACAGTTCTTTGGGCCGCAAGATGATGGTCGAGGTGCGCGAGGCCCTGGAAGGCTGCGACCTCGTGCTCGTGATCATGGATGTCACGCGCAAGTTCGATCCCCGCGACCAGTTTGCGCTCGATCTCCTCCGCCGGCCCAAGACGAAAGCGTTCTTGATCCTCAACAAGGTTGACTTGATCCGCGAGAAGTCAAAACTTCTGCCGCTGATCGAGCAATACCGCAAGCTCTACGATTTCGCCGAGGTGGTTCCGATTTCCGCGCTCAAGCGCAACGGGCTCGACACACTGCTGGACATGGTGATCGCGGCTCTCCCCGCTGGTCCTGCCTACTTTCCCGAAGACCAAATCACCGACCAGCCTGCGCGCTTCATGGCGGCGGAGATCATCCGCGAGCAGGTGCTGGTGAATACCAGCGAAGAGATTCCCTACGCGACCACGGTGATCGTCGAGAACTTCGAGGAAGGGGCGCGGCTTACGCGGATTGCCGCGACTATTTATTGCGAGCGCGAAGGGCAGAAGGGAATTCTGGTGGGCAAAGGCGGCTCGATGCTCAAGAAGATCGGCACTTCGGCCCGCTTGCAGATCGAGCGCATGACGGGGACTAAAGTCTTTCTGGAGTTGTATGTAAAAGCCGAACCCGGGTGGCGCGATTCGCGCCGCTTCGTGGAAGAGCTCGACTGGCGCAGGCAACTCGAGCATCGGATGTTGGAACATGGGACGCCGCAAGAAAGGCCCGAACAGTCAAGCGCACAGACGGTTGTGGACGACGACCGTAACCAGACAGAAGACTGAGGTTATGGTATTGTAGCGAGCGCTTCAAATAACGCGGCCATTGCCCGATTTGGCGCCATGCCGCTAGAATCGCAATAGCCGCCGCACTTTTCTTGGGAAGCGAGCGGACAGGGGACGAACGAGCCAACCATGGAACCTGGGGCTTCTTCCGAGGAACAACTCCCGGAGCACGACTTCGATCCTGCAAAATTGAGCCTGCGCGTGCGAGTCACGCTGGCGGCGGATCGCAAGTCGGTGGATCCGGTTGTAGCGCAGGTGATGGAATCCGTCCGCCAGATGAAATGCGTGGATGGCAAAGAAGACGCCATCGAACTGGCGTTGCAGGAAGCGTTGGCCAACGCCGTGGTTCACGGCGCTAAAGAAGACCCCAGCAAAATTGTGGAGTGCCTGGTAGCTTGCGATGAGCAGCGCGGCATCCTGATCATCGTGCGCGATCCCGGCCCCGGTTTTGATCCGCAGGCGATTCCCAGTTGCACCGTAGGCGAGAATCTCTACTCCAATCACGGGCGTGGAATTTTCCTCATCAACCAGTTGATGGACGAAGTGCAGTTTCACAAGAACGGCACTGAGATCCACATGGTCAAGCGATAGGCTCTCCGCGTTTCTTGGCTTTCTAGCCAGCAGCAATTGCTCAGTCGCTCAGCTGCTTCCGAATGATAACCTTGCGACATGGCTAACGATTCTGCTGTGCCCCCCTCTCCCAAATCGGTTCGACCCCGCGCGCCTGTTGTCTTGGCCCTCGGCGTCGGACTGTTCCTCGGAGTGATCTTTGTGGGGTCCATCGGATGGCTGATGCTCTCGCGAAATTCGGGACGAACGCTGTTGAGCCACATGTGGTCGGCGGTGACGGGAAGAACGCTCACCATCGACGTAAGCCAGCCCACGGTGGTCGATCGCATTCAGCGGCTGCAGCGGTTGGAGACGGTGATCTACACCATGGACAAGATTGTGAGCGGCGCGAAGGAAAATCCGGTCTTGCCGAATTTTCTGGCGGGGGATCGCCTCTTGATGTTGGTGCACGGCGAAGTGGTCGCTGGAATTGACTTCGCGAACTTAAAGCCGGGCGACGTGAGTGTGGATGGCAAACAGGTGCGGTTGCGACTTCCTCCGCCGCAGATTTTCAGCACTCGGATCGACAGTGCGAAGACCCGCGTATACTCCCGGCAAACTGGGCTGCTGGTGCCGACCGATCCGGATTTGGAAACGCAAGTACGCCAGGAAGCGGAACGTCAACTACAAGAGGCCGCCATGGCCGATGGCATTCTGCGAAACGCCCAGCAAAATGCGGATTCTACGATCAAGAGCCTGTTGCAGGGGTTGGGATTCGAGAAGATTGAGTTTGAGTGATGTCAGGTCTGCATTGGGCGCCAGAATCCGCAAACATTAATCGAACTGAAGCATGACGATCTCCGGGTTCGATCCCAAACGGAGCGGCGGTCCCCAGGTACCGGCTCCGCTCGAGGTGAAGATCTGCATCTTCCCGATCTGCTTTAAGCCATACACGACATCTCTGTATATGCGCCGAGCCATCCAACTCCACGGGATGAACTGGCCGAGGTGCGTGTGCCCGGATAGCTGCAATGAAACACCCGCAGCCTCGGCGGTGGCTGGGTGGTCGGGTGCGTGTGTCAGGAGAATGCTGGCGCGGTCGCGGTCCACTCGCACGCCGCGCAGCGCCGAGGCAAGGTGCTCCTCGCGGGTGGCATGATTGTAGGGCACGCCGATGATCTGCAAACCGTCCACTTCCACCTTCTCGTTGCTCAGCACCCGCACTCCGGCGGCCGCAACCGCGTGCAGATATTTGCTGTCGTCGCCAAATTGCTCGTGATTGCCGGCGACAAAGTACACGCCTTGCGGCGCTTTTAAATCGCACAACGGTTGCGCTGCTCGCTTTGCGTCGATGGCGGTGCCGTCATACAGATCACCGGCAATAAAGATAGCGTCCGGCTTTTCACGCAGAACCTTGGCCACCAGACGTCGCAGAAAACTGCCGTTTCGCACATGGCCAAGATGCACGTCGCTGATGAGCGCTGCAGTCCGTCCGCGCCACGCCGGAGGCAGATTCGCGAGTTGGACCGTGGCTCGTGTGATTCGTGTCCAGTTGGCGTTGAAGACTCCGTAGAGGCCGGCCACGACTGCCGCGCCGAAGAGCCACTCAACGACTTGATGAAAATCGATGCTGGCGCCAACGAGTGTCGTCACTCCGAAAATGATCCATGCAGACAATGCTGCAAAGAAGAGGAAGCTGACCAGGCCAGTCCAGATGGCAGCCGCTTTGTAGAAGGCACGAACGGCGGAATTGGTATAGCGAAATGCGAGTAGCGAAGCGCCCACAAAGCTTACCGACAATAACCCAAGAGCTAGCCCGGGCCAGAATTGTCGCGGTGGGTCGCCAGGTGAGGAAGAAAACGTCCAGGTCTTATACAGAAGAAGATGAGTCAGAAAAAGAACGGACTGAATGATGGCAATGAAACCGATCAGGCCTCTGCGTAGCTGCATCTTCGATTAGATTCCGCCGACCGGCATTTCGATTGAAAATAGTGAGGCGCAGTGAAACGAACAGAGCCGAAGGGTGAGCTACTCTTTCGCCGCGATTCCCAAGGCCTTCATCTTCCGGTAAAGGTGGCTGCGTTCCAGGCCCAGCACCTCGGCTGTGCGGCTTACGTTGCCGTGATTCTGGTCGAGTGTCTTGAGGATGTAGTCGCGCTCGTAGGCATCGCGGGCTTGATGCAGAGTGGAAAATTCACTCTTCGGCGCGCGCCGGCTGCCCTCGCGGTAGACCAGCGGCGGTAGATGTTTGCTGTCGAAGCGAGTGGTGGTGGGGTTCATGATCACGATGCGCTCGATCACGTTGCGCAACTCGCGTACGTTGCCCGGCCAGGAATAACGCATCAGGATTTCAATCGCGTCATCGGTGATTTCTCGCGGCCGGCGTCCATAGGTCGCCGCCAATTCCTTCAGAAAGTGCCGCGTGAACAGCGGGATATCTTCTTTGCGTTCGCGTAAGGGCGGAACGAAGAAGGGAATCACATTCAGGCGGTAGAAAAGGTCTTCCCGGAAGTTGCCGCGCGAGATCTCCTCTTCCAGGTCTTTGTTCGTGGAAGCAATCACCCGTACATCGACGGTAATGGTCTCGTCGCTGCCCACAGGCGTGAAGCGTTGTTCCTCGAGCGTGCGCAACACTTTCGATTGCGTCTTCAGGCTCATATCGCCAACTTCGTCGAGGAAAAGTGTTCCGCCGTTTGCCCTCTGGAATTTTCCTTCTTTATCGGAGGCCGCGCCGGGGAACGATCCCTTGCAGTGTCCAAAAAGCTCGCTCTCGATCAGATCCTCGGGAATCGCGGCGCAATTGACTTCAACGAACGTCTCGTCCTTGCGCAGGCTCTGGGCATGGATGGCGTGGGCCACAAGTTCCTTTCCCGTTCCCGATTCGCCATAAATCAGTACTCGGCCGTTGGTGGGAGCCATCAACCCAATCTGCTGGCGCAAAGCTTTCATCGGGATGCTGTCGCCCACGATGGTGCTTTTCACCTGAAGCTGCTTCTTCAGGTCCACGTTCTCGCGGTGCAGTTTCTTGGACTCGATGGCGTTCTTGACCAGGATCAGGGTCTTTTCGATCGAAAGTGGCTTTTCCAGGAAATCGAAGGCGCCCAATTTCGTCGCACGCACGGCAGTCTCGATGGTGCCATGGCCGGAGATCATGATGGCCTCGGGAGGGTTGTCGAGCTCGCGAATTCTCTCCAGGGTTTCGAGGCCATCGACACCGGGCAGCCAGATATCGAGCAGCACGACGTCGAACGCAGTCTTGTGCAGCAGATCGAGGCACGCCTCGCCACTCTCCACGGAAGAGGTTGCGTACCCTTCGTCCGCCAGAATGCCGGCCAGAGTGTCGCGAATCCCGGCTTCGTCGTCCACAATGAGGATGTTATGCATGCTGGATGGTGGCCGCAGTGGGCGCCGATTCGAGCACAACGGGAAGCTCAACGATGAAACGCGTGCCCACTGGGCGATTCTCCTCGACCCGGATGGAGCCATGATGATCTTCCACGATACGGCTCACGATCGCCAGTCCGAGGCCGGTGCCGCGCTTCTTGGTAGAGAAATACGGCAAGAAGAGTTTTTCTTTCAGTTCGCGGGTCACGCCGTGGCCCGTGTCGGCGACGGTAATTTCGACAGCGTCGCGGCTCGCCACCAACGCGGTTGAAATTTCAATTTCCTTCACCACAGAATCCTGTGAAGCTTCGGCAGCGTTATCCACAAGATTGGCGACGGCGCGTTTGATCGCCTCTCCGTCGGCCATGACCCTCGGCAGATCGGGGGCTAGGGTCGTGTGCACGCCGATTCCGTCAAGCCTGCCGTTGAACATGGAGAGCGCGTTCTCGATGACCTCGTTAATATCGGCGGGCTGCGGCTTGGCGACCGGGAAGCGGGCTAGGGTGGAGAATTCGTCCACCAAACGGCGAACGGTTTCTGCGGCCCCGGCAATCGTTTCAGCGCAGGCGCGCACCACGTCGAGGGATGCGGGATCATCCGGTGTGGCACGGTCCAGATGGCGTTGAATGCGCTCTGCCGACAATGCGATGGGCGTGAGCGGATTCTTGATCTCATGCGCGACCCGGCGTGCGACTTCTCTCCATGCGGCCTGCTTCTGTGCTTTCAGCAGATCGGATAGATCTTCGAACACTACGACATATCCAGAGCGGTCTCCCTGATGCCGCAACGTGGCGACGGTAACGGCGGCGTTCAACGACACCCGGGGCAATTGCATTTCCATCTGGCTGGTGGTCATGCCCATGCGGTCGGCGCGCCGGAGCAGCGGCTCGAAATCTTCCAGCACCTCGGCGGGGAAGACATCGCTTAGCGAAGCTCCTCGAAGAATCTGAGTCCCGCTCTCGTGTCCGGCGTCGGGATGAAACATGCGGAGCAAGGCCTGGTTGACGTGCGTAACCTTCCGGTCGGCATCGAGGGAGAGCACGCCCGTGGGAATACTCTCGAGGATGGTCTCCATCTGACGGCGACGCTGATCGAGTTCCGCGTTGGCCGCGCTCAGTTCGCGGCTGGAAGCATCAATCTGCCGCCGGCTGCTTTCCAAATCCTCGGCCATGCGGTTGAAGGAGCGGACGAGGTCGCCGATTTCGTCGGCGAAGCTAACGGGCACGCGGTAGTCCAGACGGCCGCGCGCAATTTCCTGCGTGGCTTCGGCCAAAGCCGAGAGCGGCCGGGTCACGATCTTCGAGAGGAACAACGCGAGCCACGTGGTCACGAACAACACGATCATCGTGAGCAGCAGTAGAAGGCCCATGTACGTACGGCGGACGAGTTTCCGCTCACGGGCCAGATCGTAGTAGCGCTGCTGGCTCGCCTCAACCTGACGGACCGTCTGTCCAAACTCGCGGGGAAGAGGAATCGCTACCAGAATCTGGCCTCCGCCCGAAACCGGAGCGCTGCCCAGGGTATAGTCCGTTTGCTGCCACGTGAATTGAGCAGGATGTCCCAGGGCGGCCTCGGCCAGCGGCAGCTTCGGCTTTAGGATCCCCCAAGGGGCAGGTGCATTGAAGCTGGCCTCTTCATTGTCATCCACGACCGCCAGCGCAAATCCGCCTTGCAGGGTCACTTCGTGATGCTGAAACTCGCTGACCACCCCCGAAAAGCCGTGGTTGGAAAAGCCATGCTCAAGTTCCGGGGATGCCGCAATCGCAGACGCTTCGGCCCGAGCATTCTGCATAGCGTAACTGGCAAGCAGAGTTGCCATCGCGTGCGTGTCTGCCCGCACTTCTTCCACCGGGGTTGAGAACCACTTGTCGATCGAGCGGTTCATCAACCCGTACGCAAACCAGTACATAACCATCACGGGCAGCGACGACAGCAGAAGCGCGCCGGCCACCATGCGTGTACGAAACTTCGAGCCCAGCACTCCCAGACGCCGCTCGGCGAAGAGCTTCAGCAGATTGCGCAAAAGGACAAAGGTCAGCGCGACGAACAGCAGGAAGATCAGCGCCGAGAGAGCGGCGAAGACCACGATGTCCTGATTGTTTCCAGGACGCAGGAAAGTCAGATCAAAGGCAGTCTGCGAGACCAGAATGGCCAACAAAACGAAGACAGAAATCGCCAGCAGGATGATTACCTGCTTGCGGTGCGAAGTCTTTTGCGGCGGGATTGAGGGTGGTTGCGCCACGAGTATTTCGTATCCTGGCTCGGTATTGCCAGGATATGCAAGTCATTATAGATGCACAGGCGGACAGGCAAGGTGCATGGATGCGAGTGTGGGGAGCCGGGTCTTCAACCCGTCGCGGCGCGGAGCGCCGTGGTTCTAATGCTGGAGGGAATCGATCTGTCAGCCGAAAAACCGCGACCCTTCGGGCCGCGACCGGGTCAAAGACCCGGTCCCACACGATCAGCGATCCGTGATCAGCGCTTACGAGAAATCTCTTCTAGAATGGCGTCGTATGCGGGCTTGGGCTTGTAGCTGCGGTCGAACGGAAGGGCCGCACCGCGTGTGCCGTGAGAGTGCGAGCCGATCCAGGAGTATTTGTCAGTGAATCCCCAGGTTTGAATGGCGGTGCAGCCTGAGCTCTGCAGGCACGCCCGCACCACGCCGCGATAGACCTCGGCCTGGCGAAGAAGATCACTGAGCTGCGCCTGTCCACTGGAGTTCAGTGGCAGAGATACATCGAGTTCCGTGATGTGAACTTGCAGACCTAAGGCCGTGAGCCGCGCGATGTTTGCGGCAATGGCCGCGATGTCGAGGTCTAGTTGCGAAATGTGCAATTGCAAGCCGACTCCGTCGATCGGGACGCCGCGAGTTTTGAAATCCTTCACCATCGTATAGATGGCGTCGGACTTGCGATTCATCCCTTCGCCTTCCGCCTCGTTGTAGAAGAGCAGCGCCTGTGGGTCGGCCTCGTGCGCCCAACGGAAAGCCTGCTCGATATAGGCGGTGCCCTTGTCGGACAGACCAATGCCGGGCTGGTTGTACCAGGGAGAATTCTTCACGTGCCCATTCTCATCCAGAGCTTCATTCACCACATCCCATGCAAAAACCTGTCCGGAGTAGTGCTTCATGACCGTCGCAATGTGTTCTTGCAGCAGTTGGGATAGCTGAGTTGGAGTGAAGCGCCCCTGCGCCAGCCAGCCGGGATTGTCGTGGTCCCAAACCAGACAGTGTCCGCGAACTTTCATGCCGTGGGCCAGCGCGAACCGTACGACTTGATCGCCTTCACGGAAGTCGAACGCGCCAGCTGCGTGCCTTACGGTCCACCACTTCATCGCGTCTTCGGGTTCGACCATGTTGAACTCGTGAGCCAGGGTTGCCGAGTAGGCGGCTTCGGAGAATAACGAGGGACGAACGGCGGCGCTTACCAGCACGTTTCGGGCGAGCGCCGCTTCGCGAAGCGTCTGCGGATTCATGTTCCCCAAAAACGCCATCGTCAGCAGACATTGAGCCACGCGATTGAGGAGGAAGACCTTCATTGCCAACTCAAGCCTTGGCGGCCATAGCCTGCGTTGCGGTGGGCCGCGCTAGGCGAGTATTGAACTCAGCGGTAAAATCCTTCCCACCCTGAAAATTCGTCACCAGCGATTGTATGGTGAAAATCGGCCCCCACGGAATTCCCCACCAGCCCGCAACCAGGCTGAGCAGAGTCCAAGGTAATCCCTTCGAGACCGCGCTTTCTCCCGCACGGACAAAGTAAGCGTCAGAGGACCGGCGGAAGGTTATCACCAATATGGAAATGCAATATTGGTAGCAGACCAGCTTTGCACCCCGCTGAATTTCAAATTGCACTTGATCAGGTGACATTCCCTCGATGCCGAGAATCTTCACGATTTCTCTCCTTGGGGGATGCGCAATTGTAGGCTTCCCAAAGAGCCCGATAAAGCAGTCGAAAGTGTACGTCCTTCTGGCCCGGCACTTAGCCGCTGCACGTTCTTTTCATTGTGCGGGCAGGAATGACCGCAGTGGACATTCCTCGCACGCAGCTTTGGTTTTTCGGCAATAGTTCTTTCCCACTCCCACGATGAGACCATGCATCTCGTTGAAGACCTGAACGAGCGGCGTACGAGCCGCAGTGCTCATGGCTGAGGGCGGATGTGCAGCTCCGCGAATGGCTGATTCAAGCTGAGCCGCCACCTTCGCGGGCTGCCGATGAGCCACCGGCGTCAGCGCCTGCTCGAACAGCGCCCGAATTTCTTCGTAATCCGCTTTCGTCGGCAGAATCCTGTGCCGATCCAGAATGCGACGGGTGTAGGCGTCAACCACGAAAACTGGATGATTTCCCGCGTACAAGAGAATCGAGTCCGCGGTCTCCGGGCCGATACCGTTCAAGCTGAGCAGTTCTTCGCGGAGCTTGCCGGTCGGTTGCGAGAACAATTGGTCCAGCGAGCCGCCGTATGTTTTGTCGAGGAACGAAACGAACGTTTTGAGTCGCCTCGCTTTCTGGCGGAAATATCCGGAAGGGCGAATCAGGCGTTCGAGCCTGCCTTGCGACACACTGCGAATGCCTTCCACGCTGAGAACGTTCGCGGCACGCAGGCTCGCGAGCGCAAGTTCGACATTATTCCATGCGGTGTTCTGCGTCAGATACGCGCCGGCGATCACTTCAAAGCGTGTTTCCGCCGGCCACCAGTGTTGCGCGCCCCACGCACGATACAGCGCGCGATAGTACCGGCGCACCTCCTGCTCTTTCTCTTTGTGGGCCGGTGACAAGTTTTGCAAGTCCTTGCCTCGAGTCTACTCGAGCTTGCCCTTCCGATGGGGACGCACCGCGCTACGGCGGCACCGAGGCTTACTGAAGTGCATGTACCTGAGCTGGAAAATTTCAAGGCAAACGCGAGGAAAGATGCATTTGGCGCGGAGTTCAGCGCAGATCCCGCCACTCGGCCCAATTTCTCCGTAGTGGTTCAAGTACTAAAGTAAGTGGTGCGGTAATCCGCTTAGGTTGACAATTTGTGTCAACGCGAATGAGCTGCGTCTCTCCCCATATTGGGCGGCTGTTTGCGCTATGCCCGCACGAGTGCGTGGCGTCGTTCCACCTACGTGGATAGGAGATCTGCTTATGTCTCAACGGCTGGGTGACCTTCTCGTCAAAGAGAAGATTATTACCCCAGAGCAGTTGGAACAAGCGAATAAGACGCAGAAGGAGCAGAGCTGCCGCCTGGGCTCTGCGCTGGTGAAACTCGGCTTCCTCACGGATGAGGACGTCACCAATTTCCTTTCCCGCCAGTATGGCGTTCCGGCCATCAATCTTTCGTATTTTGAAATTGATCCTGCGGTCGTCAAGCTGATTCCGTTCGAGACTGCCAAGCGCTACCAGATTCTTCCGCTGAGCCGCGTGGGCGCATCGCTGACCATCGCGATGGTCGATCCCACGAACGTGTTCGCGATGGACGACATCAAGTTCATGACCGGCTTCAACATCGAGCCGGTGGTCGCTTCGGAAAGCTCCATCCTGTCAGGCATTGAAAAGGCTTACGGCTCGACCAATCAAGAAGATCTTAAGACAGTCATGGAGTCGATGTCGGAGATGGGCGACAGCGACGTCGAACTCCAGTCCGAAGAGCAGCAGATGGAGCTGGCCGAACTGGAAAAGGCGGCCGATGAAGCTCCTGTTGTCAAGCTGGTCAACGTCGTTCTGGGCGACGCGGTGAAGCGCGGAGCCAGCGACATTCACATTGAGCCCTACGAAAAAGAATTCCGCGTCCGCTTCCGTATTGACGGCGTGTTGCAGGCGATCATGTCTCCGCCGCTGAAGTTGAAGGACGCAATCACGTCCCGCCTGAAGATCATGGCGAAGCTCGACATCAGCGAAAAGCGTCTGCCGCAGGACGGCCGCATCATGCTGAAGATGAATGTCGGCGGCCGTAAGAAGCAGCTCGACTTCCGCGTCAGCACGCTGCCCACCCTGTGGGGCGAGAAGATCGTGCTCCGGTTGCTCGACAAAGAGAACCTGCGTCTTGACATGACCAAGCTCGGCTTCGAGCCCGAGTCGCTGGTGAAGTTCGAAAAAGCCATTTTGAAGCCGTACGGGATGGTGCTGGTCACGGGACCGACGGGATCGGGCAAAACCAATACGCTGTACTCCGCGATTTCACGGCTGAACCAGCCGGACACCAACATCATGACGGCCGAAGATCCGGTCGAATTCCAGTTGGGCGGCGTCAACCAGGTGCAGATGAAGGAGCAGATTGGGTTGAACTTTGCCGCTGCTCTGCGATCATTCTTGCGACAAGATCCGAACATCATTCTGGTCGGCGAAATCCGAGATTTTGAAACCGCTGAAATTGCCATCAAGGCCGCCCTCACCGGCCACCTTGTGCTCTCGACGCTGCACACCAACGGTGCTCCGGAAACCATTACCCGACTGATGAACATGGGTATTGAACCGTTCCTGGTGGCGACGTCGGTCCACCTCATCTGCGCCCAGCGTCTCGTCCGGCGTATTTGCAAGGACTGCATCGAGCCCATCGACGTTCCGCCACAGACCCTGGTGGACGCAGGATTTACTCCTGAGGAATCGAAGACAGTGAAGATCCAGAAGGGCAAGGGCTGCGGAGTCTGCAACAACACCGGATACAAGGGCCGCTGCGGCCTGTACGAAGTGATGGAAGTCGACGACGAGATCCGCGAACTGGTTCTGGTCGGGGCCTCGGCGCTGGAGCTGAAAAAGAAAGCCATCGAGCGCGGCATGATCACGTTGCGGCGCAGCGGACTGATCAAGGTGATGGCGGGTATGACCACGCTCGAGGAAGTGGCGCGCGAAACGATTCATTGATTCGGAACCGGTAACTGAAAGGGAAGGAATTTTCCTATGGGTTTGTCGTTAAGCGATCTGCTCAAGAGAATGCTGGAGATGAACGGCAGCGACTTGCACATCACCACCAACTCGCCGCCCCAGATTCGTGTGCACGGCCATCTGGTCCCGCTCGATCTGCCGCAGATGACTCCGGCCGAGACCAAGCAACTGGCCTATAGCGTCATGACCGATTCGCAGAAGCACCGTTTTGAAGAAAGCCTGGAACTGGACTTTTCGTTCGGCTTGAAGGGGTTGGCCCGCTTCCGTGCGAACGTCTTTAACCAACGCGGAGCCACCGCCGCGGTCTTCCGTTTGATTCCATTCGAGATCAAGTCGTTCAACCAGCTCGGCCTGGCGCCCGTCGTCAGCAAGATGTGCGACAAGCCGCGCGGCCTGGTGCTGGTCACCGGTCCGACAGGATCGGGCAAATCGACAACGCTTGCGGCCATGATCGACAAGATCAACAGCGAACGGCACGACCACATTCTTACGATCGAAGATCCGATCGAGTTCGTGCACATGAACAAGAACTGCCTGGTCAACCAGCGCGAACTGCACGCCGACACCAAGAGCTTCACCGACGCCTTGCGCGCCGCGCTTCGTGAAGATCCCGACGTCGTGCTGATTGGCGAAATGCGCGATCTGGAAACCATCGAGTCGGCGCTGCGTATCGCCGAAACCGGGCACTTAACGTTTGGCACGCTGCATACCAACTCGGCGACCTCGACCATTAACCGTATTATCGACGTCTTCCCGGCGCACCAGCAGCCGCAGATTCGCGCTCAGCTGTCGCTGGTGCTGGAAGGCATCATGTGCCAAAGCCTGCTACCCCGCATCGACGGCAAGGGCCGCGCCATGATCATGGAAATTCTGGTGCCCAATGCGGCCGTGCGCAACCTGATCCGCGAAGATAAGATTCACCAGATTTACTCGTCGATGCAGTCCGGACAGGAAAAGTTCGGAATGCAGACGTTTAACCAGTCTCTGGCCACCGCGTATTTCCAGAAACAGATCACACTGGAAACCGCGATGGCGCGTTCCAGCAACACGGACGAGTTGCAGGAAATGATCAACCGCGGCGCCGGCCTGGTAAACCGCCCGACGAATGCGGGATCAACCCTGGCCCGAGGAGCGGCTCCATCCAAGCACTAGCGCGGAGCGCAAACATTTTTTGGAACGAAACCGTAATACGCAATCGGTATCTCAGTGAGGAGAAACTAAAACATGCCAGTCTTTACATTTTCAGGCAAGGACGCATCCGGACAGAAGGTTTCCGGTGAGCGAATCGCGGCCAACAAGGCGTCGTTGGCGCAAGCACTGCGCCGCGAGCGCATCACGCCCGGCGCGATTCGCGAAAAAGGCAAGGAATTCTCCATGCCCACGTTCGGTTCGGGCAAGGTCAAGACCAAGGACATTGCGATCTTCTTTCGCCAGTTCTCGGTCATGATCGATGCCGGTTTGCCGCTGGTGCAGTGTCTGGAAATTCTGGCAGCCAACCAGGAAAACCAGGCCTTCCAGAAGGTCCTGACCGGCGTCCGCACTACGGTCGAAGGCGGCGCCACGCTGGCGAACGCCATGCGCCAGTATCCCGTGGTCTTCGACGACCTCACCACCAACATGATCGAGGCTGGTGAAACCGGCGGTATTCTCGACATCATTCTGCAGCGCCTCGCGACCTACGTGGAGAAAGCTGTACGCCTGAAGTCCGCGGTCAAGTCGGCCCTGATTTACCCGGTCGCCGTTGTTGGCATGGCAGGGTTGATCGTCGGCGCACTGCTCAAGTGGGTCGTGCCGATTTTCTCTAATCTGTTTGCCGGACTGGGTGTTTCCCTGCCGCTTCCCACGCGCGTCGTTATGGGGTTGAGCGCGTTCATCAACACTTTCTGGTGGATGTTCCTGGTGGGCGGCTTCGGCCTGTTCTTCGGGATCAAGCAGATCCGCAAGCATCCCCGCGGCCGCTACTACTTCGATAAGACGCTGCTCTTTGTCCCTGTGATCGGGGGCCTGTTGCGCAAGATTGCAGTCGGCCGCTTTACCCGTACGCTGGGAACTTTGATCACCTCCGGCGTGCCGATTCTTGAAGGCCTGGGCATTACGGCCAGGACCTCGGGCAATGCCGTGCTGGAAGAGGCGCTGATGAAGGTGCGCAAGGCCATCGAAGAAGGCCGCACCATCGTCGATCCTCTGCGGGAATGCGGCGTGTTTCCTAACATGGTGACGCAGATGATCGGCGTCGGCGAAGCGACGGGCGCAATGGATTCGATGCTGCAGAAGATCGCCGACTTCTACGAAGAAGAAGTCGATGCAGCCACCAAAGACATGCTGGCTATGTTGGAACCGGTCATCATCGCCATCCTGGGCGTGAGCGTCGGCGGCATCGTGATCTCGCTCTACATGCCGCTGTTTGCCATGATCGCCAAGTTGGCTGGCTAAAAGCAGGGTTCGAGGGGAAGGGGTTTCAGGGTTTCAAGGTGTGACGTATGACACTTTGAAACCTTGAAACTCTGAAACCCTGAAACCTTGAAACTTCGGAACCTTCGGTCCTCATAATGCAATCGACGTTCGATGAGCGCAATTGGCTGATATGGCTGGTGCGGGTCCGGATTTTTATTCTGACCCTCCTGCTGGCCATTGAATTGGCGGTCGCTCAGTTCAGCCCGGGCCCGGTGCCCATGCGGCTCTTCATCACAACCATTTTGTTGTGGTACAGCCTCTCGCTGTTCTACGTTTTGCTGCTTTCATTCTGGCAGGAGCATCGGCTGCAGGCATCGTTGCAGGTCGTGACCGATCTGATCATGGTTAGCCTCGTGGTTCACGAGACCGGAGGATGGGACAGTTCCCTGAATTTCCTCTATCCCCTGGTCATCATCGTGGCCAGCGTGTTGCTGCCGCGTGTATGGGCGCAGCTCGTCGCTGCCCTGGCTTTCATCCTGTATGGAACGGTGCTGGAACTGAACTACTATGCTGTGGTTCCTTCCTATTGCACCACCCATCCCGGCACCAAGGCGCTGCAAGCAATCATCTTCGTCAATCTGTTCGCCTTCCTGGCGGTGGCGTATCTCGCCGGACTGCTCACCTCGAAACTGCGGCAGGTGGGCGTACAGCTGAAGGACACCAGCGGCGCGCTCGAAAGTCTGCAGGCGCTGCACGAAAACATCATCCGCTCCATCAGCAGCGGCCTGATCACCACCGGTCTCGACGGGCGCATCACGCTGGTCAACGCCGCGGCCCAACGTTTGCTGGAGCGTAGTCCAGCAGAACTGTTGGGTGCGCCGGTTCATGAGCTTTTTCTGGATCCATTGCCCACCGTGGAATCGCCGCAGGCGCATGGGGAAGTCCGCTTCGAGCCACCCACGAAATTCCGCAAGACGGTTCGCGTCCGGGCGGCGGCCTTGACGGTGCCCGAGCGCGGAGACCTGGGTTACGTGTATGTTCTCGACGACCTCACCGAGATTCGCCGCCTGGAACGCGAAGTCCGGATGCAGGACAAACTGGCCGCCGTTGGCCGGCTGGCTGCGGCGATCGCGCACGAAATCCGCAACCCGCTGACTTCCATTGCCGGCTCGGTCAGCATGCTGTCGGGCGTGCCGGAGATGAACGAGGATCACCGCCGCCTGCTCGACATCGTGACCCGTGAGTCGCAGCGGCTGAACAGTATCATCACCGACTTCCTGGCCTACTCGCGCACCAAGCAATATCACTTCGACCAGGTCGACCTGATTCAGTCGGTGGAAGACACGTTGATACTCATGGATCACCGCATGACGGCGGAGAAAACCGGGATCAAGATTGAACGCCGGTTCACGGTGCGTCAGGCGTGGGCTATTGCCGATGGCGACAAGCTCAAGCAGGTGTTCTGGAACCTCTGTGAGAACGCGGTGCGTGCCATGAAAAATGGTGGAACGCTCACCGCCGCGGTCGAGTCCCTGGGCGACGACTGGCAGGTCTCCTTCATCGATACGGGCACAGGCATGACGCCGCAGCAAATCGAAAAAATATTCGAGCCCTTCCAATCCAACTTCGAGGGTGGGACCGGGCTCGGGCTGGCCATCGTCTACCAGATTGTGCAGGCCCACGAGGGCAAGGTGTGGGCGCGATCCAAGCCGGGGCAGGGAACCACGCTCGTCCTGCGGTTGCGACGTCTCGATGCCGAGCGGGCGGCCCCCAGCGGAGAGAATGATGCTCGCCATACGGATCAATCCCGGGCGCTGGTCGCAGGGCGGCCCGCTGTGGCTGCTGCCGGGGGAGGTTTGCGTGGCTAATATTCTGGTCTGCGACGACGAACGCTCCATTTGCGAGATGCTGGACATTTCCCTGCGCCGCGAGGGGCACCGTGTTGAGACCGTCCAGGCGGGACAAATCGCGAAAAACAAGATCGACGGCGCTCTCTACGACGTCATCATCACAGACATCAAGATGCCGAACATCGACGGCATTGAAGTGCTGCGCCATGCCCACCGCGTTTCGCCCGATTCCGCCGTCATCCTGATCACGGCCGTTGACGACTATGAAGCTGCGGTCCAGGCCGTCAAGGCCGGAGGCGCCACCGACTACATCCGCAAGAGTCCGGGGCTGGTCGACGAAATCAAGCTGGCCATCAACCGCGCGGTCGAGAAACTCAACCTGAGCAAGCAGAACTTCGCGCTGCGCCGCGACGCTGCCACCCGCAACTCGCTCGACAATATTATCGGCTCCAGCGGAGCCATGGAGAAGCTCAAGCAGACCGTGCGCATCGTCGCGTCCACCGCCAGCACGGTTCTAATCCACGGGGAGAGCGGCACCGGTAAGGAACTTGTCGCGCGTGCCGTGCACGTCTGTTCGCCGCGCGCCACTGACGCATTTGTCTCCGTGAACTGCGGAGCGTTCCCGGAGACCCTGCTCGAGAGCGAGCTCTTTGGCTACCTGAAAGGCGCGTTCACGGGTGCGAATCAGAACAAGCGCGGCCTGTTTGAAGTGGCGGACGGCGGCACCATCTTCCTCGATGAGATCAGCGAGATGACGCTGGCCATGCAGGTGAAGTTGCTGCGTGTACTGCAGGAGCGCACGGTGCGTCCCGTGGGCAGCGCCACAGAGATCTCGATCGACGTGCGGGTCATCGCCGCCACGAACCGCGACCTCGACAAAGCCGTTGCCGAAAATGTCTTCCGCGAAGATCTTTACTACCGGTTGAACGTTATTCCCATCCGCGTGCCGCCCCTGCGCGAGCGCCGCGAAGACATTCCGTTGCTGGCCAATCATTTTCTGAAGAAGTATGCCAGCGCCGCCGGCCGCAGCATCCTGCGCATGAATGCCCCGTCGCTCGATTCCCTTTGCGGCTATGAGTGGCCGGGAAACGTTCGCCAGTTGGAGAATACTGTCGAACGCGCGGTTGCGCTCGAGACCACCGAGGAACTGCACGTTGAGCTTCCCGCGGAGCGCCCGAAAGCACGCGCTGCGGCAGCCTCTGGCGATGGCGGAACTCTCCCGGAAGCCGGTTCGTCCGTGACTCTTCCCGAAGGGATCGGCATGGAAAGCTACGTGGCCGGTATCGAGCGCTCGCTGCTGCAGACCGCGCTCAACCAGAGTGGCGGCGTGCAGACCAAAGCCGCCGATGTGCTCGGCATCTCGTATCGCTCATTCCGGCATTTGATGAAGAAGTACGGATTGTAGCTCTGAGCTCCGAGCTCCGAGCTTTGAGCTGCGAGCCAATCTTCCACCAACTCGATCATTTGCTCGCAACTCGCAGCTCATGGCTCTCAGCTAGCTTTTCTTCAACTGCTGCTTCCAGCCCAGCACCCGCGCCTTGGCGCCTTCCGCTTCTGCCTCAGGAATCATCCCTTTCTTCTGATAGAGCACCGACAGGCTGGTATGGGCCAGCACGTCATCGGGATCGAGTTCCGCGAGCCGCTGGGCAACTGCAATGGCATCATCGTAGCGCTGCAAGTCCTGGAGAACGCGCGCCAGGCCATGCATGGCTTCGGTAAACGTCGGATCCGCGCCCAAAGACTCCTGATACGCCGCGACGGCCTGCTCGAGATGCCCTTCGGCCATCAGATCGAGCGCGGCGTAGTAGTGATCTTCGGCCTTCTGGCGGGCGTTGGCGTCAGGCATGCGGAAAAATTCCAGGCAGATTCTGGATTCTAACATGCGCCGCGATCGTGTCTGGTTGCGCACGATCTTTACCACGAAGGACACGAAGGTACACGAAGGAAAGGCTGTGAAATTAAGTCCTTCGTGATCCTTCGTGCCCTTCGTGGTTCATGGTTTTCTCTCCCGGGTGCCCCATATGATCTTGCAGGTATCATGGCTGCATGCGCTACAAAGTCCGTTTTCTTTGGAATGCTACCAAGGGCCATCGTCTGGCTCCATGGCGGAGTCCCTACCTGCTGTGGCGGATTGAGACGTACACGGGCGTGAAGATGACCCAGATCGGCTTCCTGGAATTCTGGGAGTTCATGTGGCGCGAGCGGAGCGACCTATGGCGTTTTTTGAAGTGGACGGGCGAAATGGAGCGCTGGGTCCATCCCAAACCGAAGAGATCGTAGATTTAAGGTAGCGCCGCCGTTCCGCCGCCACAGCGCAGGCTGGACGCCCCCGCGACAGCCGGCAAGGTGCCGGCGCTACTCAACTATGCTCCCTTACCCGCTGCTGCAGCTTCGCCCAGGAAGATGGTGACCTCGCTGCCCTTAACGGCGCCCGTGATCTGCGCGGCGGCCGCGCGGTTGGCCACGATCTCGAGATAGCCCATGCTTCCAATGATGCCGAACACTTCTCCCGGCGCTCCCTCGGCGTAAGCCTTGCGAATGTCCGTGATCTCCTTGCTTCCCACCACGACTTTAAACTTTGCGCCTTCGGTAAACAGGGCGGGAGCATCTTGGGGCGTCACATTGGTGATCAGGTTGCCGAAGCGGTCGACCTTCAGCACCACGGCGCGCATGCGGCCCTCGCCCGTGGCTTTGGGCCGGGGCGCGGCGAAGCGCACGTAATCTTCGATCTCATCTCCGAACTTGTGCGAATCAACCTGCTTGGCCAGATAGGCGGCCACCGGAGCAAAGATATCGCGCGCGTGAAATGTATTGCTCACCGGCATCCGGAAGTAGTGTTCAGAGGTGATGTGCCGCACGTGAATCCGTTCTTCCTTGGCATACACCATCGAGAGCACGCCATTATCGGGTGCGACGAAGTGATATCCGTCGCTCGAGGCCAGAATCGGCCGCCGCTCGGTCCCCACGCCCGGGTCCACGACCACCAGGTGGATCGTCCCGTTGGGAAAGTACGAATAGGACTGGGAAATCGCCAGCGCGCCATCGAGCACATCGAAGGCCTGCACGGCGTGAGAAATATCGACGATGGCGGCCTCAGGCACGATGTCGAGGATGACTCCCTTTATCGCGCCCACAAAATGATCGTTGGTTCCAAAATCGGTAGTCAGAGTGATGATCGGACGATGTGCCAACATTCCCTCGCTGGAAGACAAAATTCTAGGTACAGCGACGTTAATTTGCGGGGAACCTGTGCGTCAAGGCACGGAGGTAATAGTGGAACGGAGCACTACCCTCGAGGTTCTGAGTGTAATGTAGATTCTTCGCCAACTAGCTCAGCGAACTCCTGAATGATGTGATGACGCGATGATCGAGAAGGACACGAAGCCGATGAGAAGCGCCAGCACGAACGAGACAACCAAGGCCACTGTCAGACGTGCGATAAGCCGTGACAGCCGCGCTGCGTCTTGGTAAATCGAGGTCGCCAACGCACCTGCGAGACTCGAAACTCCCAGACAACCCACGGCCGTCGTGAACCAAACCGCAGCCCATCGCTGCGCGAAGGCTACATCCCCCTCACGCCCTCGTAGGCCAATCAAATCACTAGCCGCGATTCCGTACCCCATCGAGTGAAGGTAGCTGAACGCGGCACCAGCGGAGAGCAAGATGGACAAAGCGCCCAACCCCCACAATCTACGGTTGTCTTGTCGAGCGGTAGCCGTTTTCATTCGAGAAGAAGGTTACGCCGAAGCGAGTGTAAATTCCAGATCGCTAACGAAACCAGCGTTTACACTCATCGACACGAAATCCGCCATTGCTTACTCGTATCGCAGCGCTTCAATCGGATTCAGCCGCGAAGCCTTCAGGGCAGGGAAGAATCCCGACACGATTCCCACCAGCGACAGAATCGTGAACGAGATGATCATCACGCTCATCGAAGCGTGCAGGAAGATCGCGCCTTCATGGTCGGCGGTCTTGTAGAACTCATCGTAGAGCGGCATAGGCGGAATCGCCCAGGTCAGAAACTCGGCGACCGCCATGCCGATCATCCCGCCCACGAACGTGAGCACCAGTGCCTCCAGCAGAAACTGCACCAGAATGTGCCGCGGCCGCGCACCGATCGCTTTCCGCAGGCCGATTTCCCGCGTTCGCTCCGTGACCGAGACCAGCATGATGTTCATCACGCCGATGCCGCCTACGGCTAGCGTGCAGACGCCGATCAGTCCGAGCACGGCTTGCAGTCCGAGCGAAAAGCCGTTGATCATGGCTCGGTCTTCGATCGTGTCCCACTCGGGGGTGGCCTTGTCGTCCTTGGGATCGAAGTGGTGCCGCCGCGCGATTACCTCCCGCACTGCCATGAGCGCTTTCTTGTTTAGTTCGGGCGCCGTGGGCTGGATGATGATTTCGTCGGGATCGCGAATGTTCTTCAGGTCGCGCATCAGGGCGAACGGGATGAACCCGTTCTCGTTGTCCGGACCCTGATACATCGAGTCCTGAATCTTGTTGCGCATGGTGCCGATGACTTCGAAATCGAGGCCGCCGATTTGGACGTTTTGGCCCACGGCCGGTGCACCCTGAAACACCTTCTTCGCCGCGTTATAACCGAGAATCACTACCCGGCGATGGTCGGCGAAATCGGTCTCGTTGAAATAACGCCCGTCCGCCAGTTCGATCTTGCGCATCTGCCCGTACGGCATGTCGACGCCGCGCACCTGGATCGAGACCACGCGCGTACCGATCTTGAATCCGAAGTCGCGGTCAATCTCTCCGCTCACCGCCCGCACAATGGGCACTTCGTCGCGAATCGCCTCCACGTCTTCCAGTTCGTACTTGACCGCTTTGCCCGCCCGCTGGCCTCCGGCCTGCATGCTGGTCTGCCCCGGCCAAATCACGATGACATTGTTGCCCATGTTGAGGAACGCATGCAGAACGCATCCGCCCAGGCCTTGCCCGTAGGCCAGCAGCAGCACGACCGAGACCAGGCCCCATCCGATGCCTAGCATGGTGAGCGCCGAACGCATGCGATCGCGCATCAGCGACTGCCAGCCTTGCGAGATGAGTTCTTTCAGATACATGGTTCTTCAGTCGTTGGTCGTTAGTCGTCGGTCATGTCTTGGTCATTGGCGCGGATGCCCGAACCGCCACCCAGCGACGAACGACCAACGACCAACGACGGTTTTATTGAATGTGTATGTCGCCCGATCCCGTGCGCACGCGCAGCAGCGGACCGCCGCCGTGCACCTTGCCGCGAATCTGCTTGTGCGAATCTCCGATGCGTCCCTGCACCGTCATTTCGATGGGTTCAGCAACGTCGACTGTGCCTGAGCTCGTCGAAATGTCCGCGTCAAAGCCGGCATTCCCGGGCAGGCGCACATGCACATTGCCCGAGCCCGTGTGAATCTCCCACGACCCGGTCTGGGTGCCTTCGGCGGTAACATCGCCACTGCCCGTCTCGCCGCGGAACTCACCCTGCACGCCGCGCGCCGTGATGTTTCCCGACCCGGTGCGCAGATCGATGTTGCCGGCAGAGGCTTCTTCAATCTCCACGTCCCCGCTGCCCGTGCCACCCTTTACGGCGCCGGAGATATGACGCGCACGGATGTTGCCCGAGCCCGTCTGCAGTTGAAGTTCGCCCGTCAGGTTCGCGAGTTTCACGTCGCCCGACCCAGTCTGTGCGTCCACGTTGCCCTGCGTGCCTTCAACAATCAGATCACCCGAGCCACTCCGCGTGCGGACGGTAGTATCCGCGGGCACGCTGATCTCATAGTCGACGGAGATGTTGCGCATGTTCACGTACTCAATGTGAATGCGGTTGCCGTCTTGCCGGATCGGCGGATTCTGTTCGATCTGGTGGACGTCGGCCTCGCGGCCGCCCATCAGCCAGTGGTCGCCCACGTGGATCTTTCCACGGATGAAGACCGATCCTCCGGAACCGGCGCGAACGGTGACGTCGCCCGAGCGGGTGAGCACCTCAAGATCGACGGGGCCGCTGACCTGCAGCGTCCTTTCGAATTGGCCCTGAATGCTGGAGGCAAAAACGGTGGTAGAGGCAAACAGCACGACCAGCGCGATCGCGATTGCAACAGAACGGCTGGACACGGGAGAGACAGAGAGCATTCGGTGGTTATTCATAGCGTAGTGACTCCACAGGTGTCATCTCCGCGGCGCGCTGGGCGGGATACATGCCCGCGGTCACGGTAATCAACGAAAGTGTCAGAATCGAAGCAACGATAGAAATCCAGGAAACGATGGGATGCGGCACGAAGTCGGGCAAAGGAAGCGCTTCCAACGCGGTGCAAATCCCGATTCCAACGGTGAGCCCGAGAATGCCGCTGGCCACGGTTAACATCGCGGACTCGGCGAAGAATTGTCGCAGGATGTCGCGCTTAGTCGCGCCCATCGCCTTGCGCGTGCCAATTTCGCGCGTACGCTCGGTGACCGAGACGAGCATGATGTTCATGACACCGATCCCACCGAGGCACAACGTCACAATCGCGACGCAGCCGAAGAAGATGGTTACCACGCCAAAGATCTTGTCGAGCATTTTCGCGCCATCCATCGTGTCCCAGATAAACAGCGCGTCTTTGTCGAGGGCGTCGAAGTGGTGGACGCGCGCCAGTGCGCTTCGCACCTGCAGGACAGCCGCCTCATGTTCCTCGGGATCGCCTACTTCGAAGACGATGTCGTCCAGATATCCGCGAGTAATCCCGGCGCCGGGCTTGGTCGGTGGCGGAAAATCCCGCGAAATCGCCGAGTACGGGGCGAACAAGTAGTCGTTGTCGGGACCGCTGTAATTCGAATTCTGCTTTTTCTCCTGCAGAACTCCAATCACCAGATAGGGAAGACTCTGCACGAGCACGCTGGCGCCGATCGCGGGCTGTCCGGGAAACAGCTGCCGGTAGGCCTTGGAGCCCAGCACCAGCACGCGCCGGCCTTCGCGTTCGTCGTCTTCTGAAATCAGCCGCCCTTCGGAAATCCGCAGCGACCGAAAGTCCTGATACGACGGCCACATCCCAACCACGCCGCGGTTCGCCAGGTTGTACTGGCTGACTTCCGGAATGGTGCGCCGCAGTTCCGGGCTGACGTTCTTCACCAGATAGCATTCGTCGCGAATCAAGTCGGCGTCGTCGACGCTGAGGTGGATCTCTCTGCCGGCCGCGCGCCCGCCCACTTGCGAACTGGTCCGTCCGCCCCACATGATGACCAGGTCCTTGCCCAGGGTCTGCATGTGCTTTTTTTGGTCGACGCTGAAGCCCCGTCCCAGCCCCACCAGGATGATCACTGACGCGATCCCCCACACGATCCCAAACATCGTGAGGAAGGTCCGCATCTTGTGGGCCCGGAATGTGGCGAGCGCCTGGCGCAGGATTTCGGAGAGAGTCATGACTGTCCTAAAAGGCGTCCGGCTTCCGGCTCTCGGCTTCCGGTGTACGGATAAGCGCTTCGAACCGGAAGCCGGATGCCGAAGCCGGAGGCACCTGCTTACTGCAGTACGACCTGATCGCCTTCCTTCAGACCGCTGAGCACTTCGGTCTTCGCGCCATTGGAGATCCCGATGTTGACGGCAACTTTGTTCTTGCCCTCTTTACCCTTGGGATCCGGCACTTCGACGGAGGCTTTCTTATCCTTGTCGTACAGGATTGCGCCTTCGGGAATCTGCAGCACGGCCTTGTGTTCTTCCAGGATAATTTCCGCGTTAGCGGTCATCTCGGCTTTGAGTTCGCCGCCCGGATTCTGAATCGATACGCGCACCTCAAACGTGGTGACGTTATCTTTTTCCACGCCCATCGGAGAAATCTTCGTCACTTTGCCGTCAAAGGTCTTGTCCTTGAACGACTCTACCTTGATGCGGGCCCGCTGTCCGAGATACACCTTGCCGATATCGCTCTCGTCGACTTTGCCCTTCACATAGACTTCGCTGGTGTCGCCCAGCGTCATCACGAGCGTGGCCGATGAACCCAACACGAGAATCGAGCTGACCGCGTCGCCCATCTGCACGTCGCGCGAGAGCACGATGCCATCGATTGGCGAGATGATGTCGGTATAGCTGAGCTGCTCTTCGAGTTGCTTCAGGTTTGCCTGGTCCTGCGCCACGTTGGCCTGAGCCTGTGCAATCTTGGCCTTGAGCACGGTGACCTGTGCCTTCGACACGTTCTGCTTGTTCAGGGCCATCTCATAATTTTTCTGTGCATCTTCCAAGGCGGAGGTGGAAACCACTCCATCCTTCGCCATGTTTGTGGCGCGGTCGTAGGCGCGCTTGAGCAACGGCACATCGGGGCCTTCCGCGTCGACCTTGGCGCGCTCGAAATCGGCCTGCGAGCTTTTCAGATTCGCCTGCGCAGCTTCCAGCGCCGCGTGCGATTGCTCGACCTGCGCCTCGATCTCGATCTTGTCGAGTTGCGCGAGGAGTTGTCCCTTTTTGACGCGATCGCCGTAGTCCACTAGCAGCTTTTTCACAATGCCGCTGGCCTTGGACTTTACTTCGACCTTGGTGATGGGCGTCACCTTGCCGGTCGCCACCACGCTCTTGGCCAGGTCGCCCTTTTCCACTTTGGCGAGTTTCGAGGGATCAATCTTGGTCCCACCACGCGTCGCCGCGACCACTCCACCCGCAATCAGCAGCACGATGACCGCTACCACGCTGCCCCAGATAATCAGTTTGCGACGCTTCTTCTTATTATTTCCGTTACCGTTCACAACGCCTCCTGTAGATACCGCCAAGTGGAGATTGGGACCCATTCTGCTGCCCTCACTCCCTAGTACGCGGCCCAACTTACTTTTGTTCCTGCAAAACTATGATTTCCGAACTGAATTCAAAAAGAGGCCACTATCCCTGCTAACCCATCTGCCGCCTGCCAGTTAGACCCGTGACTCACTAAAAGGATAGCGGATATCGGAGTGGAAATTTGTGACCCTGCGCACCCTGCGCACGCGAAGAAAGCATGCGGAGAGAATGTGGGGACAGCCGCCTTCGGCTGTCCGTCGAGCGCAGCTCGACTGGTTTTAGAGCTCGCTCGACGACGACGACTCAGAACCCTCGGGCCTTCGGCCCGAAAACAGCCGACGGCGGCTGTCCCTAAATTCCTAATCCCGCGAGCTGCCAACCTACAACTGTTTTCAAATGTTAGAATTACCCTTCCATGATCGCCTTTGTGCTGCTCCGGGTCTTTCTGATCCTTCTCCTGGTGGCGGCCAATGCCTTCTTCGCGGCAGCCGAATTCTCCCTGGTGAGCGTGCGGGATACCCGCATCCAGCAGCTCATCTCAGCGGGCCGCATCGGTGCGCGCATCGTGCAGCGCCTCCACGGTCACCTCGACGAAGTCGTGAACGGCGTTCAGTTGGGCATCACCATCGTAAGCCTTACCCTCGGCTGGATCGGCGAGCCCATGGTGGCCCGCCTGGTGGAAGGCATGCAGTTCGTCCACCAGGTGCCGCATGCTGCCGTATACGCGCACACCATAGCCATCGCAATCGCCTTCAGCCTGATCACTTACATGCACGTGATCCTTGGCGAACTGGTGCCGAAGACTCTGGCCCTGCAGCGCGCCGAGCAAGTTGCCCTCGCTGTGGCCGCGCCCATGGAAGCGTTCCTCACCCTGACGCGCCCCGTGCTGTTCTTCATGCGCCGCTCCGGCGGCCTGGTTCTGAGGATGTTCGGTGCGCAGCCCACCCGCCGCGGAGGCGCCGTCCACTCGCCCGACGAACTCAAACTCATCGTCACCGCCAGCCGCCAGTTCGGTCAGATTCCGGAGTTCCAGGAAGCCATGATCCACAGCGCCATCGAACTCGACAGCATCACCGTCCGCGAGGTCATGGTCGCCCGTCCTGATATTTTTTCGCTGCCCTCCGATCTTCAACTCGATGAGTCTTTGGCGCGCGTGGTCGAAGGCCAGCACTCGCGCATCCCGGTCTACGATCCACAGCGCGGTCCCGAGCACATTGTCGGCGTGCTCTACTACAAAGACCTCATGCGCTGGATGCGGCTACGCCTGAGCAATCTCGGTCAGTCGACATCGACGCGCATCGCACGCATGCAGATTGGCCAGATCATGCACGACGTTCTGGTGGTTCCCGAAACCAAGGTTCTGGCGGAACTGCTGGCCGAGTTCAAAGAGCGCCGCCGCCATCTCGCGGTGGTCGTCGACGAATTCGGCTCGACTGCCGGCGTAATTACCGTCGAGGACATTCTCGAGCAATTGGTCGGCAACATTGAAGATGAATTCGACGTCTCCCCCAGCGAGCCGGCGCTCGAAGATGAATCAGTCCTGGTGCTCGAAGGCTCGGTCAACATCCGTGATCTCGAAACAGAGTACGGCCTGACCTTGCCGCGAGATGCAGGTTTTGAAACCCTGGCGGGATTTATTCTGGCTCGGCTGCAGAGGATCCCGGCCCTGCGCGATTCTTTCGAATACGAAGGCCGCCGCTACACAGTGGAAGAACTGGAAGGCCACCGCATCGCCAGAGTAAGGATCGAAAAAACCGCCAAAGCAGAAGGCGAAGCCGAGGCGGCCAAGGGTGTAGGGAACTGAGCAAATACGAAACCTGTGGATGCACCTGAGAACTTGTCATCCTGAGCGGAGCCCGTCGACGAGCAAAGCGAGTCGGCGTGCGCAGTCGAAGGATCCCTACGCCATCCGTTGTCGTGTACTGCATTCGGAATGTGTAGAGAGAACTCCCTGAGACACGAAGCAGGATGCCCACGGGTAGGGATCCTTCGACTGCGCGAGCTCATTCGAGCTCGCTCCGCTCAGGATGACAACGTGAACTAACCACTGAGAACCGCCAACTGAGAACTGTCCTCCAACGCGTCCTCTACACGCTTCCGGTCATCTGGCTGGTGGTGAGTCTCGTCTTCCTGTTAATCCACCTCGTCCCCGGAGATCCCATCGCGCAGATGCTCGGCGAAGGCGCCCCGGCCTCCGACATCGCTGCCACGCGCCACGCCTACGGCCTCGACGCGCCCCTTGGCGAGCAATACCTCCACTATTGGAAGGGTGTCCTGCACGGCGATCTCGGCCGCTCCATCCGCTACAACCAAACCGTGACCAAACTGATCGCCCAGCGTTATCCGTACACGCTACGCCTGACCCTGGCGTCGCTATTCGTGGCGATTCTGCTGTCCATCCCTGCCGGAGTCCGCTCCGCCCGCCGCCGCAATCGCTGGGATGATCGCCTGCTCTCCGTCGTCAGCCTCTTCGGCCTGTCGTTCCCCAACTTCGCCCTTGGGCCGATCCTGATCCTGCTCTTTGCCATCAAACTCGGATGGCTCCCCGTCTCCGGCGCAGGCTCGTTCGCCAACCTCGTGCTGCCTGCGCTCACTATGGGCAGCGCTCTCGCCGCCATCCTCACCCGCATGGTCCGCACCTCCATGCTCGAAGAACTCAGCCAGGACTACATCCGCACCGCCCGCGCCAAAGGCCTGCCCGAGCGCACGGTCGTCTATCGCCACGCCCTGCGCAACGCCATGATCCCTGTGCTGACGGTGCTGGGACTGCAGTTCGGCGCGCTCCTCGCGGGCGCGATCGTCACCGAAAAGATTTTTTCCTGGCCCGGCATCGGACGCCTCACCGTCGACGCCATCTCGGCTCGCGACTATTTCCTGGTGCAGGGCTGCATCCTCGCGATCGGGTTGACTTACGTCGCCGTGAACTTCTTGACCGACGTGCTGTATTCGGTGGCGAATCCGAGGATCCGGCAGTGACACTACTTGACCGGAGCAATCCGATGACGTACATTGTATGTACGGCGTACGCCTAGTAGGCGTACGTATGATTTATGACCACCACAGCAGCCAAGAAGAAACGCACGGAAAGATTCAATGTCCGGCTCAGCGAGCGGGAGGCGCGGCTGATCCGCCTCGGGGCTGAACAGCGAGGCGTGAACATTACGAACTTCATCCTGGAAAGCGCGTGCGTCCGAGCTGCGCAAGAGATCGCCGACGCGCGCCATTTTGAGCTCGGTTCTAAGGACTGGCAGAGGTTTAGCGAGATGCTCGATCGGCCAGTCCAGATAAGGCCCCGTCTCAAGAGACTCTTTGCGGAATCCACCGTCCTTGACTGATGTCGCATCCGAGCCTGTCCCTCTCGACCGTTGAGCCAATCTGCCAATCTCACGATGTTAGCCGATTCGACTGCGGAGTCCATGAGTCTCTGAATGATTGGTTGAAACGTTTCGCACTCACCAACCAGAAGAACGAATCTGCCCGAACCTACGTTGTCCACCGTGGCGGCTCCGTCGTCGGCTACTATTCGATTTCGGCGGGCAGTGTATCGGTCGAAGAGTCTCCTGCCCGCATCGCCAAAGGGCTTGCACGACATCCGATCCCGGTCATTCTGCTGGCAAGGCTGGCTATCGATAAGAACGAGAAAGGCAGGGGGCTGGGGAAGGCTCTGCTAAAGGACGCACTCGCCAGAATCGCTCAGGCAGCCGACATCGTCGGCGCACGAGCAGTTCTGGTTCACGCGATCGACGCACATGCGAGAAAGTTCTACGAGCACTTTGATTTTGAGCCGTCGCCTATTCACGAATTGCAGCTGATGCTGCTGATGAAAGACCTGCGCAAAGCATTGGAACAGTAATCGAGGGCAGGGCATCGCTGCCCCGCCTCCGGTTTGGAATCAAACTACGCTGCCTGCCTTACTTTCTTCATCCGTTCTTCCAGTTCCTTGGGTGCCACATCTTCCATATGCGTGGCAACGCCCCACAGATGTCCGAACGGGTCTTGCAGGAAGCCGGAACGGTCGCCGTAGAACTGGTCCTCCACGGGCTTCAGGATTTTCGCGCCCTCGGCAGCCGCGCGCTCGACCACGCGGTCCACGTCGGGAAGGTAAACATAGAGGCTCACCGGGCTTGCGCCAATCGTGGCCGCACTGGTGTGTCCCTGCCCCATGCTGGGATTCTCGTCGGACAGCATGATGCGCGAGTTGCCGATCTTTAATTCGGCGTGACCGACTTTGCCGTCCGGACCATCCATGCGAAACACCTCGGTCGCACCAAAAACTTTCTTGTAGTAGTCAATGGCCTTCGCGGCATCACGGATGATCAGATAGGGCGTAATAGTGTTGTAGTCTTTGGGGATATACGAGACTTTACTCATGGTTCTTCTCCTTAGAATTGAGGGCTAAGGGTGGAGGTTTCGGCGCGCACGGGACCGACGGTTCGATCTCGGCTTTTCTCTTATGTAAACACATCTGGAGGGTGATCTCAAGGCGTAGCTGTGTCCGATTTCTCCATCATGGATGGAGCCGTGTCGCAGGCACGACGTGAATCGTCTGCAGCCAAGTCTCGACCAGCCTCGGCCAGGACGTCACTGGAAGCTCCGTGCGCCTTAGCCCGTAGCCGTGTCCACCGTTGGCGTAGAGATGCATCTCCGCCGGAACTTTGGCGTTCTTCAGCGCGAGGAAGTACACAGTGGAATTTTCCACATGCACCGGATCATCCTCCGCCTGAACAATGAAAGACGGCGGAGTCTTTTCCGTAACGCGAATCTCGGGGTTGGGCGCGAAGTTCTGTTCGGAGAGAGCCAGGTAGCCGGGATAAACAATCACTGCGAAATCAGGACGGCAGCTGACTTTGTCAGCCTCGTCGACGGGTTCGTACAGACGCTGTTCGAAGTGCGTGCTGAGCGCTGCCGAAAGATGGGCTCCGGCAGAGAATCCGAGCACCCCGATTCGCGTCGGATCGATGTGCCACTCCGCCGCGTGAGACCGCACGATCCCGAGTGCGCGCTGTGCGTCCTGCAGCGCGGCCGAAGACTTGGGGTACGGCCCCGAATCAGGCACGCGGTATTTGACCAGGACGCAGGTGATTCCAGCGGAGTTGAGCCAGTCGCAAACTTCGGTGCCTTCAAGATCGATGGCTAAAATGTGATACGAGCCGCCGGGGAAGACGACAATCGCGGCACCGGTGTTCTTCTGTTTCGGCGAGTAAACCGTCAGAGTCGGCGTCGACACATTCCCCAGACGGATGACCGGCTTGCCGGCGATCAAATGATCTTTGGCGGTCGTGGTGTCGACCTCAGCAGCCGAATTCGCCGCGGCACCAGGCGCACCGTTCGGCCAGAGATTTAAGCTCAGGTGACCGGGCCCGGGCTGCCACGCTGGTTTTTGTGCGAACAAGCCAGAGGAGAGGCCCATCAGGACAGCAAAGAAAGGCAGGCTGCGCATGGATCGATCATCTCAGCCCTCCAATGGCCTGCGCAACCTCACTCGCCCCTCTACTATTGACGTGTATATACAAGTTGATTATTCCGTATATATGAGAGGCCTAATGTTATGGCTGTAACCATGACGTCCATCCGTCTTGATACCGACCTAGCAGACGAGGCTGTGAGAGTCCTGGGCGCGAAATCGCGCACCGAGGCCGTTCACGTCGCGTTGCGCGAGATCGTCGCACTCAAGCGTTTTAAAGATCTGATGAAGAAGAATGCGGGCAAGCTCAAGTTTGCGGGATCCGATGAGTAGTGAGGTATGAGTGACCTGGTCGTCTTCGACACGTCCGTTATTGTCGATGACCTGCGCACCGGACGTCATCAGGAACGCATCCGATCGATCACTGGACTGATCCGAACTTCTTCTGTTGTCCTGGCGGAGCTGTGGCGCGGCGCCACTAAAGCTGCTGAGCGCGAATTCCTCCGCACGCTGGCGAGAAATCATCCCATCCTGACTCCCACGGAGAAGAATTGGCTGGAGTCGGGCGAGATCCTGGCAAGAATTCACGCCGCTCGCGGCTTTGTACCGGGCAAACTCCGCGACCTCCACTTTGATGTGCTGATTGCGCTGACCGCGCGCTCTCATGGTGCCCGCCTGATCGCGACAAACCGGACCGACTTCGAATTGATTCACCACTTTCGGAAGGTCCGACTTGAGATATGGTAGGTTCAGTTAAATCGATGTCCACCGTCGCCATCACGTTCCGCCGTAAACTTGCGGGAAACGCGCGCCACAACCCGCTCGCCGCGATCGGAGTGGTGTTGGTCGTGATCTTCGTGATCTTCGCCCTGTTCGCACCCTGGATCGCCCCGCAGGATCCCGCCTCGATCAATCTGCCCGCCCGGCTGGACTCCCCATCGTCCGCCCACTGGTTCGGCACGGATGAGCTGGGCCGCGACATTCTATCGCGCGTCATCCACGGCGCGCGCATCTCCATGCTGGTCGGCACCTGTGTCGTCCTCACCTCCCTGGCTCTCGGACTCATCATCGGTTCCATCGCCGGATATTACGGAGGCGGCATCGATCGCTTCATCAACGTCGTACTGATGAACGCGTTCCTATCTTTCCCCGGAATTCTGCTTGCCATCGCCTTTATTGCATTTCGTGGACCTGGCATCTTCAATCTGGTGCTCGCGTTGTCTCTGGGCGGATGGGTCGGCTACGCGCGTCTGGTGCGCGGACAAGTTCTCGCCGCTCGCGAACGCGAATTCGTCGAAGCCGCCCGCGCCCTCGGAGCCAGCGACCTGCGAATCATCGTCCGCCACATCCTGCCCAACATTATTCAGCCCGTGGTCGTTCAGGCCGCGATCGGAATGGCGGGGGCCATCCTTGCCGAAGCCACCATGAGCTTTCTCGGACTCGGCGTCCCGCCACCGACCTCCAGTTGGGGAGCCATGCTCAACGACGGCCGGGCCCATCTGTTCGACGCGCCACACCTCGTGCTGTTTCCCGCGCTCGCTGTAATGCTGGCCGTGCTGAGTTTCAACTTCATCGGCGACGCGCTGCGCGATTACTTGGATCCGCGCTCACGCATCGAAGCGGGACTGTAGGAGATCCTTCGCTCCGCTCAGGATTTCGGCTGCGGGCTCCCGCTTCGCTCACGCCCGCAAAACGCCTCAACTTCATCGGCGATGCGCTGCGTGATTACTTGGATCCGCGCTCACGCATCGAAGCGGGACTGTAGGAGATCCTTCGCTCCGCTCAGGATTTCGGCTGCGGGCTCCCGCTTCGCTCACGCCCGCAAACGCCTCAACTTCATCGGCGACGCGCTGCGTGACTACTTGGATCCTCGATCTCGCATCGAAGCGGGACTGTAGCGCTCCGTGCCTAGCCCCCGGAACAGCCCATCCAGCACGGCGTTTGGACGATCCCCGGGGAACTTCGGTAACCAATTCGCTCCATCCCGTCTGTAATCAACGAACTAAAGTTGGCGCAACATTTCCTGACACGCTGTGTTTCTTCTCCGTGTGGCCACAATCGCAGCAGACAGGAAAACAAATCCACAGGGAGAGACCTTATGACGAGCCAGTTGAAGAATGCTTTGTTGAGCGCAGCACTTGTGATGTTGGCCATACCGGTGGTGGCCCAGAACGCCGCCACGCCTGATCCGGCCCCAAAGAGCGAAGTCGGCAAACGCCAGGAAAATCAGCAGGACCGCATCGCGCAAGGCGTGAAGAGCGGCCAGTTGACTGCCGGTGAAACCGCGCATCTGGAAAAGAACCAGGCGCGCATTAACAAAGAGGTCCGTAACGACCGCGCCGACAATGGCGGCAAGCTGACCCCGCAGGAAAAGGCGCAGGTTAACCGCCAGCAGAACCGCCAGTCCCGCAAGATCTACCGCGACAAGCACAACGGCCGCAAGCAGTAAGCGAGTTTCCACTTCGTCAGGAAGAAGGAAGAGAGAGCAGTCGCAACGCCTCCGGGCCAGCCGGGGGCGTTTGCTTGTGTAGTCGTTCGGTTCGACTCCCATCCGTAAGCCACTGAAAACGCGCCAGATTCGATTCTTGACATACATCGCAAATTGCAATATAACTATTGCGTATTGAAATAAAGGGTCAGGGGCGTGAGCGGTGAAGCTGGGCGAAAAAATTCGGTACCTGCGCGAGGTCGAAGGCTCGTTGCGCGGTCTGGGGCGTCCCATGACGCAGCTTGAGTTGGTGCGCGCTATCCGCGAGGAACTGGGCAAGGGCAACACCATCAGCCAGTCCTATCTCTCGCAGATCGAAAACGGGGCGCGCCCGCACATGACGCAGTCGTCGCGTGCGCTGCTGGCGAAGTTCTTCAAGGTGCATCCCGGCTTTCTGGTGGACGACCCCGATGGCTACCACGCGGAGCTGACATCTGACCTGCGCACGACGGAAGGCCAGCTTGATGTCTGGCTGCTGCAGGGTTCGGAAAAATTCGCCAGCGATCCGGAGATCAGCCACGTGCTGATCAAGGCGGCTCGCGAAAAGGACACGCGTCGTAGTTTTCTGCTCTTGGGCGCGATTCTCGATACGCCGGGACTGGCCGACCGCCTGCTGGAGGCGCTGCGGCCCGAGGTGGCGGCGGGCAATGGCAATCATTCTCGGGCAAGCCAAGGCCGCACGTCCCGCGCCGAGACGAATATGGAAGGGAGGCGAATCCGATGACGTCGACAGGGTTCAACTGGTCCGACTTTTATTTGATCTGTTTCGCGGTCGGCTTCTGCTTCAGTTTTTTTTCGTTCGTGTTTGGCGGAGCACGCTTCGGACGTTTGCATCTGCCGCACTTTCATGGACACGGTGTCCCGCAGTTGCCGGCAGGGCACGCGCCCATGGGGCACGCTCCGGTTGCGGGTGGACACGCACCGGCCGCAGCACAAGGCCCGGCGGCGGCGCCGGCTCCGGGCGCGCATCAGGCGTCGCGCGGCAGCAGCGTTTCGCCGTTCAATCCGCCGTCGCTGGCAGCGTTTCTGGCCTGGTTCGGGGGCACGGGATATTTGCTGACACGCTTCTCTTCGGTGTGGGTTGGTCTGGGATTGCTGTTCTCGGTCGCGAGCGGATTAGTTGGGGGTGGAATCATTTTCCTGTTTCTGACCAGAGTGCTGATTTCCGACGAGGAGAACATGGATCCCGCGGACTACGAGATGGTCGGAGTCCTTGGCCGGCTGTCGGTTTCCATCCGCGAAGGTGGCACGGGCGAAATCATTTACTCGCAAGTTGGAACGCGCCGCGTGTGCGGCGCTCGCAGCGAAGACGGCAGCGCCATCGCCAAAGGGACTGAGGTGGTAGTCACGCGCTACGACAAGGGAATTGCTTACGTTCGCTTGTGGAGCGAAATGTCGGGAGAAGACGAAACTGCTGGCACCAATTCGATGGGTCGTTGATCGCCGAATAAACGCCGTGCCTGGAGACTTCTTATGAAGGGACTCTACTACAAGTTGCTGGTCGGGCTCATGTGGCTGGCACTGCCAATCACGGCGCTGAATTACTGGAGCAACTGGGACCATCTGCCCAGCAGAATGGCGGTGCACTTCGACGCCAACTGGCAGCCCAATGGCTACACGTCCCGCGAAGGCGCCCTGGAACTGGGCCTGAGCATCATGGTTTCCATGCTGGTCGTGTCCACGGTCGGATTGTTGATCGCGCACGCCCTGAAGCCGGCGGCTGCGTGGCCGCTCCTTGTGCTCTTTTACGTGGTGATCGGTTTTGTGTGGTTCGGAAATCGCTCGATCGTCGAGTGGAATCTGAACCCGCCGCCAGCCCATTCCGAGTTGATGGGCCCAAACTCCCCAGCGGTACGTGACTCAAGCGGACCGAAGTTTCTAACACTGCATTCGTAACAGGAGGCGTTATGTTCAGTGGAATTTCAAACGTTGTGGAGATTTGGATCTTCGTCGGGCTCTCGGTGATGGTCATTCTTTTCCTGATGAGTGGAATGGCCAGGCTCTATCGCAAAGCGGGGCCGCACGAGGCACTCATCGTGTACGGCCTGGGCGGAACGCGCGTGGTGCAGGGCCACGGCACCCTGGTATTACCCATGGTGCAGGTCTGCCGCGACCTGTCTCTCGAACTCATGTCCTTCGACGTGGCACCGCAACAGGATCTGTACACCAAGCAAGGCGTCGCCGTGACGGTCGAAGCCGTGGCGCAGATCAAGGTGAAGTCGGATCGTGAGTCGGTACTCACGGCGGCCGAACAGTTCCTCACCAAGTCCGATCAGGAGCGCGAGGGCCTGATCCGCCTGGTGATGGAAGGCCACCTGCGCGGAATTATCGGCCAGTTGACGGTGGAAGAGATCGTCAAGCAGCCGGAAATGGTTTCCGACCGCATGCGCGGCACGTGCGCGGAAGACATGAACAAGATGGGGTTGGAAGTCATCTCGTTCACCATCAAAGAAGTTCGCGACAAGAACGAATACATCACCAACATGGGCAAGCCGGATGTGGCGCGCATCAAGCGCGATGCCGATGTGGCCACGGCGGAAGCGGACCGCGATACGGCGATCAAACGCGCCCTGGCGCAGCGGGAGTCGGCCGTGGCCAAGGCACAGGCCGATCAGGAGCGCGTGCTGGCGGAGACCTTGTCGTTGGCCAAGCAGGCGGAATCGCAGCGAGACTTGGAAATTAAGAAGGCGCAATACCTGGAAGTCACCAAGCGCCAGCAGGCGCAAGCCGATAAGGCTTACGACATCCAGACCAACATCATGCAGCAGCAAGTTGTCGCTGAGCAGGTGAAGGTGCAACAGATCGAGAAAGAGCAGCAGGTCAAAGTGCAGGAAGCGGAAATCAACCGCCGCGAAAAAGAACTGATCGCAACCGTGCTGAAAGGGGCCGAGATCGAGCGTCAGCGCATTGAGACTCTGGCCGCCGCCGAGAAGCAGCGTCTGATCGCGGAAGCCGAAGGTCTGGCATCCTCGATTCGCGCGCAAGGCGAAGCCGAAGCCGAAATCATCTTCAAGAAAGGCGACGCCGAAGCCCGTGCGATGAACGTGAAGGCCGAGGCGTTCCAGGAGTACAACCAGGCGGCAGTCATCGACCGGTTGTTCGCCAGCATGCCGGAGATCGTGAAGGCCTTGGCCGCTCCGCTGGCTAATGTCGACAAGATCACCATCGTCTCCACCGGGAACGGCGATGGCGCGGGCATGAGCAAAGTCACGGGCGACATCACCAAGATGGCGGCGCAAGTGCCGGCGCTCTTCGAGACGCTCTCGGGTATGCCTCTCTCAGAGTTGATGAGCAAGATACGGCTGATCGGCGACAAAGCCTCCAAACCGGGCAATCCGCCGAAGGCCTAGCGAGGGGTGCGGGAACGGGCCGGGGCGCGTTCCCGCCTGATGCGGTGGTTGTGTGGGGCCGGGTCTCAGACCCGGCCGCCGAGCGAAACTTGGCAGCTTCGGAGCACAGTTATGACGAACAAATCCAAACACGCGGGATGGGGCATCGCGCTGGGAGCGGCGCTGGGCGCGGTGTTCGGTGTGCTGGCTGGAAACATGGGCGTCTGGCTGGTTATTGGCGTCGCGATCGGTGTGCTGATCGGAGCCTCGATCCGTAGCAAACCGGCAGAGTGCCCGCAGTGCGCGCAGATTCACCGCGCACATGAACTAAGGAGGCAGGTATGACAACCCATCGAAATCTTGGAGCCGTAATCGCACTGGCCGCGGCGCTGGGCGCGGCGACCGGCGTGCTCGTGGGCTTTCTTCACGCTAACGCGGCCGTCGGAGCCGCTGTGATCGGAATCGTAATCGGAACCGGAATCGCACGGGGAATGTTCTCGACCGTGCCAGACGCAAGCAAGAAAAACTGACGGACCCAACTCGCAAGGGTTGGCTAAAAGCTAGGAGCTAGCAGCTAGAAGCTAAGAAGGGGGTTCGATATGGCACTACTGGAGCGCGTTTCAACACTAGTCCGGGCTAACCTCAATGACTTGATCGACAAGGCCGAGGAGCCGGAAAAAATGATCAAGCAGGTCATCCTCGACATGCAGAACCAGCTTCTGCAGGTCAAGACGCAGGTGGCGATCGCCATTGCCGACCAGCACCTGCTCGAAGGCAAGCAGAAAGAAAACGAGAACAAAGTGGCCGAATGGATGCGCAAGGCCGAACTCGCCGTCGACAAAAAAGAAGACGACCTGGCGCGCGCCTCGTTGCTGCGCGTGGAGAGCTATCGCGAACTGAGCGAGAACTTCACGCAGCAGGTTTCAGATCAGAAGGCGCAGGTGGAAAACCTGAAGTCCGCCTTGCGTCAACTGGAGCAGAAGCTGACGGAAGCGCAGGCCAAGTCCGATGTGCTCATCGCGCAGCATCGCCGGGCCCGAGCCGTGGGCAAGGCCAGTGACGCGCGCATGGCCTCGGGCGACGGCTCGAAAGCCGCAGCCTTCGACCGCATGAAGCGCAAAGTGGCGCACTCGGAGGCCGTAAGCCAGGCAAAATCGGAAATCGCCGGCGACAACCTCGACGACCGCCTCGCCGCGCTTGAAAAAGAAGACCGCATCGAGCAGTTGCTGGCCGACTTGAAATCAAAACGCGGGGCGTAGGCTCGTGTGGCGCGGGCACTTTTGCCCGCGACCGCTCCGATGAGCAGGACCGGTTGCGTGAGTCCTGGTGTGCAGCGGTCCCAGTGTGTGGAGGCGTCATGATTCGCCGAAGTTTGCCGTTGGAATCGGAATGCGATTCTGGCTGCACGGCAACGTCGCACACTTCGCCAGCGGCTTCTTGCTGGGAGTGTCCGTGGCCCTTCTGATCCTGGGGCTAGCGCAACCGTCGCGGCGTATTTCCAGATAACTCGAACTCTTTGGCAACTTGTTGCCGCAATTGCTGGGAAAACAATAAGGAGCACTACTATGAACGTGACCGTCGCACGAATCGCACCGAAGTTGGCCTCAATTCTTCTATTCACACAGATGCTAAGCGTCTCAGCGGCGGCCCAGACTCCACAGAAGCCGGAACAGCTTGCGCAACAATCCTCGGAAGCATGGTTAGCCGTTGTCGACTCCGGCAAGTACGCGCAGAGCTGGGATGACACCGCGCAATCGTTCAAGGCGGTCGTCAGCAAGGAACAGTGGCAGAGTGCCTTGGACGCAAGTCGCGCCCCCCAAGGGAAGGTCTTGTCGCGGACGCTCAAGAGCGCGGCGTATGTCAAGAATCCGCCGAATGCGCCCGAGGGGGAATACGTTCAAATTCAGTACGACACGAACTTCGCAAACAAGCAGGGCGCTGTCGAGACCGTGGTTCCAACCTTGGACAAAGACGGGAAGTGGCGAGTGTCCGGATATTTCATCAAGTAGATGCTGGCAATGTGGCGCGGGCGCCCTCGCCCGCGCAGCACCGGTTCGCGCTGCTGGCCGCACGCCGCAGGAAAGTCCCTGTCGCTGTATCACTTACATCTCATCTGCAACCTTTGCATGCGGCTCGGGTTCTTGCCATAAAGACGAGTGCCAGCCGCATCCTGGCATCCTTTGGGAATGACAGGGGCATCCTCTTGGGTGCCCACTTCCGCGTCCTGAAATTTGCAGAGGAGCCAGCACCATGAATAAAGCTGCTGCCGTAGGGTTGTTAGGCATCACCCTGATCTTCTCCGGCTGTGGGTCGAATTCAAGCACTACGAATGCCAATATCAATGGCACATGGTCCGCCACGCTCGCGAACTCGGCATTGGCCAATATGTTCACCTTTTCGACGCATTTGACCGGGAATGCCGACGGAACGCTGGGGACCACCAACTTCAGCCTGACTGTGGAAAACTCACCCTGCACATTCACATCGTCGACCGAAAGCGGGACATTCATGCTTACAGGGAATTTCAACGGCCAGGTGTCGGGGAAATTTCACTATGTGATCATGTCCACCGGCGTAGAGGTGAATACGCTTACCCTGGATGGCACAGTAAGCGGCGGGCAGATTACCGGCACATGGACTGTCTCGGGAGCGACTGCGGACTGCACCGGCAACGGAACATTCACCATGAGCCCCGTGTTAGCACCGATGATGCGATAGGCCACCAAGGTCGCTCATGATGCGCACTTCGCCAGGCTGCCCTTGGGGTATTGCTCCACTGGCGGGCGTGCCTTACATCCATTGACGCACCTGCCCGCATCTCTCTATTCTCATAGGGGACCCCATTTTCAAGGACGGTACATGAAGAAGCTTGCATTCCTGACGCTGCTGGCTCTGGCATTCGCGGTTAGCAGCTGCGGCACGAGCCCCAACCCGAACCCCTTCACCAATACGTCTGCCACCGGATTCTGGGAGGCCCAACTCGCTGGAGGGACAGGCGAGGCCAGCAAACTGACTTTCACCACTGCCTTCAACGTCATCAATGTAGGGGCGCTGGATATTACAAGCTTCAGCTTCATCAACGCGGGCGCCTGCTTTGCCAATGGGGTCAAAGGCAGCATTGAAGCCGGCACAGCCTCATTCACCACGAATATATCAACGGGGCTAGTTACAGGTTCGCTGACCTATACCGTGACTTCCGCCATCCCTGCGGGCAATGTCCTCACGCTCACCAGCCCCGATGGCGGCCTTACCGGTACCTCCAACGGCACGGTTACGACCGTTGGAACTCTGAGCAATGGTGTGGCTGTGGGGACGTGGAATTTGACCGGCGGGCAAGGCGACCCCAGTTGCATGGGCAGCGGCACCTTCATCATGTGCCAGGGCAAAGCCACCTGCACGGTTCCGTAGATTCTGATTGGTCGAGCCGAGGGCAAATCCGCCGCGTTCTTTCCTTCCCACGCCCACTCTTCCTTCCTCCGACCTCGCTGCTATACAGTGAAAGCCATGAAGCGCTCTCTGCAACAGATCGCTGAGGCAGTCGGAGCCCGTCTGCTTGGCGACGGCCACACCGAAGTAGGCGCTGTGGCCAGCATGGAATCCGCCACGCCGCAGGATCTCGTTTTTGTCGAGGATGAGAAACACCTGGCTGCGGCTCTCGAGTCCCGGGCGGGTGCGATCATTGCCGGAGAGTTCGCGGCCTCTATGAGTGGCAAGCGACCGCTCCTGGTCAGCGAGCATCCCAAGCTTGCCTTCGCCCGCGCCGCACGCCTGTTCCAGGACGGATCGGCGGATGACGACGGTTCTTCCCATGCTGGGGTGCATTCGACGGCGGTAGTTCATTCTTCTGCCGTGCTTGCTGGCAAAGTCTCTGTGGAAGAACGGGCCGTGGTGTGCGAGCGGGTGATGATTGAGTCGAACACCCGGATCGGTGCGGGTTCCACCATCGGGGCCGGCGCGAGGATTGGACAGGACTGCGAAATCTATCCCAACGTTACGATTTATCCGGGCACCGTCGTGGGTGACCGGGTGATTGTGCATGCGGGCGCAGTCCTCGGCAGCGACGGCTTCGGATATGTGCGCGACCGCAAGACCGGGCACTACGAAAAATTCCCGCAAGTCGGACGCCTCGTCATCGAAGACGACGTGGAGATCGGGGCCAATACGACCATCGATCGCGGCGCACTCGACGAAACCCGGATCCGCCGGGGAACGAAAATCGACAACCTGGTCCACATCGGCCACAACTGCCAGATCGGCGAAGACGTCGTGATTGCCGCGCAGACCGGCCTGTCAGGAAGCATCGTGATCGAGAATGGCGTGGTGCTCGGCGGACAAGTCGGGATTGGTGAACATGCGCGCATTGGAGAAGGCGTCATGCTCGGCGGCCAGGGCGGCGTTCTGCCGAATAAGGTTCTGCGCGGCAAAGGCGTGGCATTCTGGGGAACTCCCGCGCAGCCCTTGCGGCAATATCTGAAACAATTGGCAACGCTGGCACGGTTGTCAAGAAAATGAACACCGGCGCCCGGCTACCGGCTTTCAGATGAAAGTTCGACCCGGAGGCCGGATAGCGGAAGCCGGAAGCCTCTATTTATGGCCATCGTTATCATTGGCGGGCACTCCCGTAGCGTCGGCAAGACCAGCGTGGTCGCGGGACTCATTTCGGCTCTGCGTGACTTCGAATGGACCGCAGTGAAGATTACGCAATATGGGCATGGCATTTGCTCCGCGAACGGCGAGGCCTGTGATTGCGCGACCGCCGACCACTCCTGGGCGATTTCTGAAGAGCGCGATCGATCCGGCGAATCGGATACCTCAAGGTTTCTTGTGGCGGGCGCGGTGCAAGCATTGTGGGCGCGGACGGAGCAAGGCCGCCTCGCCGAAGCAATGCCCACCCTGCGCCAACGCCTGGAGGGCGCGCGCAACGTGATCATCGAATCGAACAGCGTCTTGAAGTTCCTCCGTCCAGACCTGTACCTGACCGTGCTCGATCCGTCGACGGAAGATTTCAAGAATTCGGCCCGTGAGTTTCTCGATCGCGCCAACGCAGTAATCCTGCACGAAGCGCCGGGCGAACCAACGTGGCAGTCCGTTTCCCTGAAGCCGGTAGCCGAGCGACCAATCTTCCGCATCACGCCGCCGCCCTACGTCACCCCAGAAATCTCAGATTTCGTGCGTACAAGTCTGTGGACGCGAAGCTCCCAGAAACAGAAACTGAAAGCTCGAAGCTCGAAGCTCGAAGCTCGAAGCTCGAAGCTAAGAGCTAAGAGCTAAGAGCTGCTTTTGTTATCCTTGCCCGTGCGCCAAATTCACCTCAGTGCCTGGCTCCTGGTCGCGCTCTCGGCCATTCTGCAGGTCATCATCTTTCCTCTTCCCGGCGTATACGCCTTGTCCTGGTTCGCGCTGGCCCCGCTGATTGTGGCTCTGCTTCGCGCGCGTCCGGCGGGTGAGCTTGAAGTCGCCGGCTCGATCAGGCTGCGTCCTGCTACGCCTTGGCAGGGATTTATTCTCGGCTATGCGTGCGGAATCCTCTGGTACGCGGGTACCTGTTACTGGATCTACGACACGATGCGCCAGTACGGCGGTCTCAGCGGCCCCCAGGCGCTGCTCGCGCTTTTTCTTTTCTGCTGCTATCTCGGCCTCTATCACGGCTTGTTCGGCCTGCTCGTCGGCTTGCTGGCAGGCTCGGGACGCGACTTCCGCCGTCCGCTGGTGATGGCTCCGTTTCTATGGGTGGCCGTGGAACTGGCGCGCACCCGGATCACAGGCTTCCCGTGGCTCCTGCTCGGGATCTCGCAGGTGGACAACCTTGCCCTGTGCCGCATCGCCTCCTCAACAGGTGTCTACGGCATCTCGTTCGAGATCCTGCTGGTGAATGTCGCGCTGGCCGCGGCATTCCTGGTTCCGCGGGAAAAGCGCGGCGCGCTGCTGGCAGCGGCTTTGGCGGCGGCAGCGGTTCTGCAGGCCGGGAGACTGATCGAAGCTCCTCCCGCGAAGCCCGATCGCGCGGCGCTCCTCGTCCAGCAGAACATTTCGGTCTCGGCCGAATGGACTCCGGTATCTCTGCAGCAAACCTTGAACGAACTGACGGAACTCACCGTGAAATCAGCGGCCAGCAACTCGGCAGCCAGGCTGGATCTGGTCGTCTGGCCCGAGTCCCCCGCTCCGTTCTTCACCAACGACGCGCGATTCCGTGACGCGATGAGTGCAACGGCTCGCACCACCAAGACTTGGACGATAGCTGGGGCGATTGGAACGGCGTCGTCAACAGGCGGGCAGGCAGGCCCCGTGTTCAACTCCGCCGCCTGGATCAGCCCCACCGGCGAGTGGACTGCGCGCTACGACAAAATCCATCTCGTGCCGTTTGGCGAATTCCTTCCATTTCCTACTTTGTTTGCATTCGCCGGAGGCTTGACCAGGGAAGTCGGTGAGTTTCAGCGCGGCACCTCGCGCAGGCCGTTAGAAGGTGCAGACCAGCACCCGGGCGTCTTCATCTGCTACGAATCTATATTCCCCGATGAGGTCCGCCAGTTTGCCGGCCAGGGCGCGAAGGTCTTCGTGAACATCTCCAACGACGGATGGTACGGCGATAGTGGTGCCTACGCGCAGCACCTGAACCAGACGCGGATGCGCGCGATTGAAAACAACCGCTGGCTGTTGAGCGCTACCGACACGGGCGTCACGGCTTCGATCGATCCGTTGGGCCGGGTAGTCGCGCGAGTTCCACGCAAAGAGCGCACCGCGCTGGTTGCGCCCTACGCCCTTACCTCTGACACCACTTTCTACGCCCGCCACGGCGACTGGTTCGCATATGCGTGTGCGATAATTTCAATCGGAGCGCTACTCACGCGCTTCCTATCCCGTAAAAAGGCTGACGCGTCCTCATGAATCAAGAGCTGGTCCTGGAATACGAAAAACTCAGCAAGAAAGTCCACGAACTTCGGGAGTATCTTTGACGCGGAGAAGGTCCGTCCGCAGCTAGCCGAAATTGAAAAGCAGTCCGCCGACCCGAACCTGTGGTCGAATCCCCAGCGATCCCAGCAGGTAATGCGCGAGAAGAAGCGGTTGGAGCACGTGCTCGAGACCGATGCCGACCTCGCGCGCCGCAGCGACGATATCGCCGCCTACTTCGACCTTGCCAAAGAAGGCGAGAGTGTCGATGCCGACTTGCAGCGCGAAATCGGCGTGCTCCGCGACCTGCTCGACCGGCTTGAAACGGAGACTCTGCTCTCGGGCGAGAACGACGGACGCAACGCCATCGTGACGATTCATCCCGGAGCCGGGGGCACCGAATCCCAGGATTGGGCCGACATGCTTCTGCGCATGTACCTGCGGTGGGCCGAGCGGCGCGGGTTTGAGACCGTGCTCTACGACTACCAGCCTGGCGAAGAAGCGGGGCTCAAGTCCGCGACCTTTGCGGTGAACGGCGAGTACGCCTTTGGACTTCTGCAGGGCGAAATCGGCGTGCACCGGCTGGTGCGCATCTCTCCCTTCGATCAAGCCAAGCGCCGGCATACCTCCTTTGCCAGCGTTTATGTCTCCCCGGAGATCGACGAGAGCATTGAAATTGTCATCAAGCCGGAAGATATCCGCATCGATACTTACCGCTCGAGCGGCAAGGGCGGGCAGCACGTGAACACCACAGATTCTGCCGTGCGCATCACGCACATTGCCACGGGCCTGGTCGCCAACTGCCAGAATGAGCGCTCGCAGCACAAGAACAAAGAGCGCGCCATGAGTATGCTGCGTTCGAAGCTCTATGAATTCGAAATGGAGAAGAAGCGCGCGGCCACCAAGAAAATTGAAGACTCGAAGCTCGACATCGAATTCGGATCGCAGATTCGCTCTTACGTGCTGCAGCCGTACCGCATGATCAAAGATCACCGCACCAAGACCGAAGTTGGCGACGTCGACCGCGTTCTCGATGGCGATCTGCAGCCGTTTATTCGCGCCTATCTGCTCGCCAGACGCGGAGAGAAGCAGTGATCAGCCACAACAGTGTGGATCTCATTCACGACAAGGCTGGAAATCTCGGACTATGCCTAAGCGGTCAAAGCCTCGAAATCGCTCAGTAAAACTCGGCCCCCGCTTCCTAAGGGCGTTCGAGTTTGCGGCGGAGAAACACAAAGGCCAAACGCGGAAAGCGTCTACGATCCCCTATATTTCTCACTTGATGGGTGTCGCGTCTCTGGTGCTGGAGGCCGGTGGCGACGAGGATCTCGCCATCGCCGCTCTTCTGCACGACGTGGTCGAGGACTGCGGTGGTGCACCCATGCTGAAGGAAGTCCGCCGCCGCTTCGGAGCCCGAGTGGCCAAGGTGGTTGAAGGCTGCACCGATGCCGATACCTATCCCAAGCCCCCGTGGCAGGCGCGCAAGGAGAAATACATCCGGCACCTGAAAACGGCGGATGCCGACACGAAGCTGGTCTCCGCGGCCGACAAACTGAACAACGTCCGCTCCATCCTCAGTGACTACCGCGCCATCGGTGAATCTGTTTGGTCACGGTTCAACGGTGGACGCGAGGGCACTCTTTGGTACTATCGGACTTTGCGGGATGTATTTCTCCGGCACCGGCGGAATCGCATCACGCAGGACCTGGAACTGGCCGTGAAAGAGCTGGACGCGCTCGCCGGGGGGGACCCGACTTCCAATGGCCGATAATCATCACCCATCGAGGCATGACGCTACGCCGCGCATGATCGATCAAATCCGCGCTTCGAAGCTGCCCTCCAACATGATGCAGTTCGCTGCGCGTGGCGCCCTGCAGGTGTCCCCCGCTGAGAATATCGAGATCTTGGTCCATCTCGCCCGGCATAACCACGTGTTCGGCGATCTGGCTCGCCTGACTTTGGCTGGATGGGATGAAAAGGCGTCCTTGGCAGTGGCCCGCGATCCCCAGTCACCGCGCGAAGTGCTCGATTACTTCATCTCGCCAGACAATCTGCGGCCAAAGTTGCTGCCCGTGCTTATGGAGAATCCTGCGATCTCCGAAGGTCAGCTGATGAAGATCGCGATCGGCGCCCAGCGGGACACGATCCAGTTGATGCTCAAGAGTCCGCGGGTGCGGCTACTGAGTGGCGTCCTTGCGGGTCTCCGAGCCAATCCTTACCTGGACGAGGAGCAGGCTGACGAACTGCGGGCATTGATGTCCAGCGCTCACCAGATGTCCACTACCGCCTCTGCAGCGGACGCTGCACCTGCCGTTGAGCACGCAGAGGCGTCGACCGGCACCGCGGCATCGACGCCGGCCTCCGCGACTGGTGACGAATGGGCGGACGACGAGGTCCTCACCGCCTATCTCAAGGAACACGAGCATGACATTGCAGCCGAGGGCGACAAACCCTTCCAGGCAATCGGCGGGATCGTGGATTTCCTGGGCGAGGATCATCTTTCCGGCACGGATGTCGCCGAAACTCCCGCACCGGCCGCGCCCGCAGCTCCCGCCGTCGCCCTCCGGCCGAAACCCGCGATCCCCAAGAAGCCTGAGCCCCCTAAACGCGAGAACGCGCTGCAGAAGATCAGCCATCTCGATGTCAAAGGCCGTATCCAGTTGGCGTTGAAGGGCAACAAAGAGGAGCGCTCGCTGCTGATTCGCGACGGCACCAAGGTCGTGGCGCTGGCGGTTCTCGAGGCTCCCAAACTCTCCGACGGCGAAGTGGAAAAAATTGCCAGCCAGAAAAATGTGCTGGAATCCGTGCTGCGACAGATTCCCCTGAAGCGCCGCTTCATGAAGAATTACAAGGTCGTGCGCAACCTGGTGGCGAACCCGCGTACTCCGCTCGATCTGGGCCTGGGCTTGATGAAGAACCTGTTGACACAGGATCTGAAAAACATCTCCGGCAACAAGGAAGTCTCCGAGACCATCCGCAAACTGGCACTGAAAATGTACAAGCAAAAAGAGGAGCAAGCCAACAAAAAGTAAAAGCGGGTCGACTCCTTGTCCATGACGCAGCCCGATTCCATTGCCGATCTGCTGAAGAGCGCCAAGACCATCGCTGTCGTCGGCCTTTCATCGAACCCCTTGCGTCCCAGCCATGGCGTTACGGCCTACATGCAGAGCCACGGATATCGCGTCATCCCGGTCAACCCGAACATCCATGAAAGTTTGGGCGAAAAGGCGTATCGGTCCCTGAGTGACGTGCCCGAGAAAATCGACATCGTGAATATCTTCCGCCGTCCTGAGTTTGTGGAAGCGATCGTTGACGAAGCGATCCGCTTGAAAGTTCCGGCCATCTGGATGCAGGAAGACGTGATCCACGAGAAGGCCGCGGACAAGGCGCGCCAGGCCGGCATCTTCGTCGTGATGGACCGCTGCATTCTGAAAGAACATCGCGCGCGCTTCCGCTGAACCGCAGGGTAACTTAATAGTGGACTCTTGCCGCACCAGGAGGCTCCCTTGGATCACGACGCAACTTTGCCACCCGCCGAAGAACCGGTTCCTATCGTCGAACCAAGCCCAACCGCGCAGCCCTTCACTCTCCGCAAGATCTTCGTGGGCAAAGACGGCCTTCGCGCGGGCTGGGGCTTGCTCATCTTTATCGCGCTCTTCGCTGCCCTTGCTTTCTGCGCAAACCGCATCGGCCACAAATTCTTCCCCTCGTCGGCACAGGGCCCGCAGCCAGGGGCGGAGATCTCTCCCGTTGCTGCGTGCATCGGCGAGGGGATCCCCCTCCTCATCATCCTCTTCGTCACGTGGATCATGTCGAAGATCGAGCGCCGGCCCAACTCCGTCTACGGCCTCGGTGGCAATCGCAAGCTACCACACTTCTTCGCCGGCCTGGTCTGGGGCGTAGTCTGCCTCTCGGCTCTGATCTTGATCCTGGTAAAGACTGGGTTCCTCGTCATCGACAGCCGCTTGCTTTTTGGCAGTGATGCGCTTCGCTTCGGAGCCATCTGGCTGTTCGGCTTTCTCCTGGTTGGACTGGTCGAGGAGTATCTCGTCCGCGGCTATCTTCAGTACACGCTCACGCGAGGCCTCGCCGGAATCTATGAGTGGGCCTTCAAAACCCGCCACAGTGCAACCTTGGGCTTCTGGACCGCAGCTCTCATGTTCTCCATCCTCTTCGGACTCGGCCATAGCAACAACGAGGGCGAGTCTCCCATTGGGTTGCTCTCTGCCGGCCTCGCCGGCTTGCTCTTCTGCTTCAGTCTCTGGCGGACGGGGTCTCTGTGGTGGGCGATCGGCTTCCATACCTCATGGGATTGGGGGCAATCCTTCCTGTACGGCGTTGCCGACAGTGGGATGATGGCGCAACACCATCTTCTCGCCACGCATCCTGTGGGCAAGCCCATTCTGAGCGGAGGAGCAACCGGCCCCGAAGGCAGCATCTTCATCGTTGCCGTCCTGGCTCTGGGAGTCCTCATCATTGTCTTCACACTGCCCCGGACTCAGTATGGCCAAGCGACACGCGCCGCATAATCAGGGCGGGGAATGAGAAGGGCCGGAGACAAAGAAGGCCAGACGGGAAGGTTTGCGTATCGCTGCTCGGAGCGTGGCGAACTAGCGCCCCACGCCTACAAATACCACGCTGGCATCGTCACGCAGACTGGAACCATTGACGAACGATCGGACGTTATCCACGATGCTCACGGCTGATGCTCCCGGCTCGCTCGCGTGTTCCGCCAGTCGGCAGAGCCCATATTCTTCTGCGTTCGTATTCTCGGCTTCGGTGATGCCGTCGCTGTAAAAGACGAGCTTCGATCCCTCGGACAACGTGACCTGCGTCTCGGAATAGTCCCCGCAGCCGAGGCCCAAGGGTAGTCCGCGCTCGGTGTCGAGAAAGTGCTCGCCTTGGGTGTCGATGAACAGCGGACGCAGGTGGCCGGCGTTTGCAAAAACTACCGTCCGGGTTTCCGGATCAAGTACGGCGTACACCATGGTCACGAATTTTCCCGCAGGGAAGTCATCCACCAGCAACTGGTTCAGCTTGGTTAGCACTTCGCCCGGGGTGCAGCAGGCCTCAGCCAGCGAACGCAACACGCCGCGCGTAGCCGACATCAGCAAAGCGGCAGCGGTTCCTTTGCCTGAAACGTCGGCGAGAACGAGACCCCAGCGCCCGTCGGGGAAGGGAATGAAGTCATACCAGTCGCCGCCTACCGCGCGCGCCGGCACGCTGAGACCGGAAAGTACAAAACCGGGAATGTAAGGAGAACTCTTAGGCAACAGCGCCTGCTGAATGGTCCGCGCTTCCTCGGCCTCGCGGTCCATGGCGGCGCGTTCGGCGCGCTCCGACTGAAACCGCCGCGCATTGTGCACGGCGACCGCGACGTGATCGCACAGCGCCTGCAGAATTCTCAACTGCTGGCGGGGGAAGCCATCCACCTCGGGATGCGACGCCGTGAACACGCCTACCAGCCGCTCGCTCACGCGCAGGGGAATAGCCACTTCCGAGAGCGTTCCCGCTTCGCACGCTATGTAGTACTGATCCTCGCGCACATCGGGTGCATAGCGCATCTGCCCGGTCGACGCAACGTAGCCGACCATGCCCTCGCGGCCGATCTTCAGCCGGTGTCCTTTATGGAGCACTCTGCATCCCCGCACGCCGGCCAGCACCATCTCGCGCTGGTCCTCGTCGTGCAGGTAGACACTGGCTTCCAGACATCCAAAGGACTCCGCGACTTCGTTGACCACGCTGCCAATCAGTTGATCGAGATCGAGAATCGAGGTGATTCTCTGCGCGGCCTTTTGCACGCGCTGCAGGTCGTCGACAAGATCGGAGGGCAAAGGACGGACGTGGAGAATCTCGTTGCCGGCGGCACTGGGAAACGTTGCCATAGGAACCAATCCTTGCTTGCGGAAAATGGCTGAACCACACCCCTGCTAATGCCAGATCAGATGTGGGATCAAACCCTTACGATTCTTTCTTTAGCGGCGGCGCGGCACCCTCGTTGGCCCGCGAACGCTGCCGTTTGACCTCTTCCATGCGCTCTCGAATGCGCTTTTCAATACCCTCATTCGTGGGCCTGTAATAGACGCGGCCGCTCAGATTATCAGGCAGGCATTGCATATCGGCCACTTTGCCTTCGAGGTCGTGCGCGTACTGGTATCCCTGGCCGTAGCCAAGCCCCTTCATCAAACTGGTGGGGGCATTGCGCAGGTGCAGCGGCACGGAATCAGCCGCAGTCTGCTCGACATCCTGTTGGACTTCGCCGTAGGCGGTGTACAGCGCATTCGACTTGGGCGCGACCGAGAGATACACGACAGCTTGCGCCAGCGCCAGATTGCCTTCCGGCATGCCGATGAAGTCGACCGCATCGCGGGCCGCCATGCACAGCGAGAGCGCGTTCGGGTCGGCCAGGCCAATATCCTCCACCGCCATGCGCACCACGCGCCGCGCGACATAGAGTGGATCTTCTCCGGCTTCGAGCATGCGACCCAGCCAGTACAGGGCCGCATCCGGATCGCTGTTGCGCACTGACTTGTGCAGCGCGGAGATCAGGTTGTAGTGTTCTTCGCCGGTCTTGTCGTACAGCAGAATGCGTTTCTGAAGTGCGTCGCGAACGATGTCGTCAGTGATTTCCAGGTCGCCTTTGGCGTTCTTCTGCGCGAGGCCAGCGGCTACTTCCAGCACGTTGTACGCGCTGCGCGCGTCGCCGCTGGTGTAACTGGCAATTTTCTTCAGCACATCGTCCGACGCCGCCAGATTCTTATCGCCGAGGCCGCGCTCGCGGTCGGCGAGAGCCCGCCTGAGCAGTTGCACGATCTGATCCTCGGTGAGCGGTTTCAGCACGTAGACGCGGCATCGCGACAGCAATGCCGAATTGATTTCAAACGATGGATTCTCAGTCGTCGCCCCGATCAGCCGAATGTTGCCTTTCTCCACGTGAGGCAGAAACGCATCCTGCTGCGCCTTGTTGAAGCGGTGAATCTCGTCGATAAAGACGATGGTGCGCGTGCCATATTGCCGCGCCCGCTCCGCATCGGCCATGACCTGCTTGATTTCCTTAATGCCCGCCAGCACGGCGGAGAACTCGATGAACTCCGCCTTGGTCATATTCGCGATGATTTTCGCGAGCGTAGTTTTACCCGTGCCCGGCGGCCCCCAGAAAATCAGTGAGCCCGTATCATCGCGGTCGACCTGCGTGCGCAGCGGCTTGCCTGGGCCAATCAGGTGTTCCTGGCCGGCGTAGTCCTCGAGCGTTCGCGGACGCATGCGGTCCGCCAGCGGCCGAGTCGCGTCCGCGGCGCTGCCTGCATTCGGAACTGGCTGGAAGAGGCTCATGAAATCCTTTGGTTACGCCGATGGCGCCGTTTCCAGCTTAGCTCATCGAGCGGTTTGGGGCGACCAGGGCTCAAAAAGCCCCGGGCCTCAGTCGCTCCTTGTCCCTAAGTCGTTGAGCCTTCGTGGAAGTGATTGATAATTCGTAAAACAGCGCAGCAAGGCGCAGGGTGCTCGATCTTCGGGCGGATGGGGCTAACCCTGCCCCAGATAAAGATCCTCGCTCCTAGGGCCGTTTCCGGCTCAGGAAAGGGCATTCTGGAGGACAATCCGGACGCCCAAACGCCAGTTCGAGTCCGCCCGCTGGCCGTACGTACAAATACATAATGCGACATCGTACGTACAACTGCCTACCGCGCCACTGTATTGGTCGCATCCGCGAACTGCAGTTCCGGCGCCCTGGGCAGAGCCCCGATTTCCGCCGCGTACCGGTAGAACAACTGCAAGCCCTCCAGGCACCCGGCGTCGAACTGGTAGTGAATGTTCTGCGTCAGATAACTGCGTACGTCCGCCTCACTCACATCCAGCCGCGGAGCCCATTCACGAGCGATCTGGTTCAGGCTGGCAGGTTCCAGTCCGTGATCGCGCGATTTCTGAAACACCGCTGGCAAATCCAGGGCAGGGGCAGCCTCGCGCAACGCAGCGCTGCGAACCGACCAGAAGGCGAACACAAACGGCTTGCCGGTGTGGCGGATCCATTCCTCCGCCAGGTCCAGGGTGTGGTAGCGCGCGCGGTCAATCTTCAGGGCCGGATCCCCGATGAGGAGTCCAGCATCATGCTCAGCCAGCATTTTCTCGACATTCGGCGCCATCGCGCTGAACGTCCTTCCGCCGCCCAGCCACTTCTCGAACAGAACCTTCGTCAGAGCCACCGAGGTCATCGAAGAAGTGTCCAGCGCAATGGTGCGAACCTGCGCAATCGGGACCTTGCTGACCAGCAGAATCGACCGCACCGCTCGCCGCGACGCAATCGCGACCTCAGGCAGCACTTGCAGTCCAGGAATCTCAGCGTACGCCGCCGCCGGAATGATGCCGATGTCTGCCGTCCCCTCGGCCAGGGCACGGGCGCAAGCCGAAGGCAAAGTGTAGGAAATGTCGAAGTCGCGACCGGCGTTCCCATGCTCGAAATCCCACATTAAGGGGGCGGTATTCAGATAAGAAATGGCGGAAATACGTAGACGTCGCATTTTCCACAATTTTAACAAACCCATTGTGACATCTGACCTTGACGCCCTCCCTCGTCGCTGAGTCTAATTGGAGTCCGCTCGGAGTCTAAATTGTGAACGCCGCAGTGTCCCCAGTAGCAACCCATCTTCTGGAGTGGCTGGCTATCTCGCTCACCCCCGGCCTCGGCCCGACCAAGTCGCGAAAACTGGTCGAGCATTTCGGTTCCCCGGACGCTGTCTTCCGCGCCTCGTTGACCGAACTCGAGGCCACCGGCATTCAAGTCGTGTCTGCGCAATCGCTGGCCACAGGAAAGTCAGCAGAACTGGCGCGCGAAGAGACTGCCCAGGCCGCCGCGGCGAACATCACCCTGCTTTCGATGGACGATCCCTCGTACCCGCCACGCCTGAAGGAAATCTATGATCCGCCTCTGATCCTTCGCGTTCGCGGCAATCCCGAGGTGCTGACTAAGCCCGGCATCGCCATGGTTGGGACGCGCCATCCCACGCCCTACGGATCTGGCATGGCCGAGCGCTTGGCGTGCGATCTGGCCGCGCAAGGACTGGTCATTATTAGTGGTATGGCGCGCGGCGTCGACACTGCCAGCCATCGCGGCGCGATCACGGCCAAAGGCAAGACGGTTGCGGTGTTTGGCACGGGCGTGGACGTCATCTATCCCAAAGAAAACTCGCGACTGTCGGAGCAGATTCTGGCCTTCGGCGGCGCCCTGATTTCTGAATTTCCTCTGGGAACGTTTGCCGCGCCGCAGAATTTTCCTATCCGCAACCGGATCATCAGCGGCATGTCGGCGGGTGTGCTGGTCGTCGAAGCCGCGGAATATTCCGGCACGCGCATCACCGCGCGCTGCGCGCTCGAACAGAATCGTGACGTTTTCGCCGTGCCCGGCAACGTGACCAACAAGAACTCCTGGGGACCCAACACCCTCATCAAACAGGGCGCCAAGCTGGTCGCGACCTGGGAAGACGTGTGGGAAGATCTCCCGACAGAAGTACGACTTGCCTTGACTCCGCCCGCCTCGCCTGAATCCTCAGGCTCCTCGTCCGCATCTCTATTCCCGGACGAAGGGCTCCCTCCTCACGAAAAGCGAATCCTGAGCCTGCTGAAAGCCGACGAAGCCACGCACATCGATGAAATTGTCGAAAAGCTGGAGAACCAATTGTCGTCTTCCGAAATCTTCGCCGCCCTGTTCGAACTGGAACTGGCCGGCAAAGTCAGGCAAATGCCGGGGAAGAATTTTGTAAAGAGCTTTTAGCTTCGAGTCATGAGCTTCGAGCTACGAGTTGCAAGCGACGGCATTTGAGGGTTGAGGAGGACGCGTGACGGATTTCAAAGAGCTGAAAGTGTGGCGGAAAGCACATGAGATGACGCTCGACACCTATCGGGTTACGGCAGCGTTTCCCAGGGAAGAAATGTACGGGTTGACAAGCCAACTGCGTCGGGCCGCTGCGTCGATTGGGGCGAACATTGCCGAAGGTTGCGGCCGCCGATCTGACGGTGAGATGTGCCGTCTTCTACAGATCGCGCGTGGGTCGGCCAGTGAGACGGAATATCACTTCCTGCTGGCGAGAGATCTCCATTTTCTCGCTGAGAAGGATTTCCAGACTTTGACCCGAAAGTCCGACGAACTGCAGCGCATGCTGACCGGCTTGATGCAGAGCATTCGGTCCCCTAAAAGGGCATAGTCTGGAACTCGACGCTCGTAGCTCGCAGCTCGCAGCTTCCGTCCAGTAACTTGTTGCCAGCTTGACATTCGTGCTAGCTTCGAAACGGACTACAGAAAAATTGAGGATCCATTGCCAAAAGGTTTAGTCATTGTCGAATCGCCGGCCAAGGCGAAGACCATCCAGAAATATCTGGGCAAGGGCTTCACCGTTGAAGCCTCGCTCGGCCACGTGAAAGATCTGCCCAAGAGCACTCTGGGCGTCGATATCACCAACGGCTTCGAGACGGATTACGTCGTCATCCCCGGCAAAGAGAAGGTTGTCGCCAAGCTGAAGAAACTGGCGGCCTCGGCCGACTCCATCTATCTGGCGCCTGACCCGGACCGCGAAGGCGAGGCGATCGCCGCCCATCTGGCTTTCGAGCTCGGCGACAACGGCAAGGGAAAGAAGAAAGCCAAGAAGCTGAAGAAGGGCGAGGAAGCGCCTCCTCCGCGCATTCAGCGCGTTACCTTCAACGAAATCACCAAGCGCGCCGTGCAGGCAGCGTTTGAACATCCGCGCGCCATCGATCAGAACCTGGTCGACGCGCAGCAGGCTCGCCGTGTGCTCGACCGGCTCGTGGGATACCAGGTTTCTCCGCTGCTGTGGGATAAAGTCCGCCGAGGTCTCTCCGCCGGCCGCGTGCAGACCGTTGCACTGCGCCTGATTGTCGAACGCGAACGCGAGATCAAGGCGTTCCAAAAAGTTGAGTACTGGACGATCGACGCTCACCTCGCCGCGAACAAGCCGCCCGCCTTCGACGCCCGTTTTGTGGGCAAGGGCGAAGAGAAGGTCGAAGTCAACAACGGCGAAGACGCCGAAAAGATTCGCGCTGCCCTGGAAACAGCTGACTGGATCGTCCGGTCAGTCGACAAGAAAGAGCGCCGCCGCAATGCTGCGCCACCTTTCACGACCAGCAAGCTGCAACAGGACTCGTCCCGCAAGCTGCGCTTCAGCGTGAAGCGCACCATGATGATCGCGCAGAGGCTGTATGAAGGCGTGGAACTGGGCGAAGAAGGCCTCGTCGGTCTGATCACCTACATGCGTACTGATTCAACCCGCGTGGCGCCTGAGGCCATCCAGGAAGTCCGCGAATACGTTGGCAAGGAATACGGCCCGACTTACCTGCCCGAGACGCCCAACACGTTTAAAGAGAAGAAGGACTCGCAGGGAGCGCACGAGGCGATTCGTCCGACTTCGGCGATGCGTCATCCCGACCAGCTCAAGCAGTACCTAAAAGAAGATGAGTTCAAGGTCTACAAGCTGATCTGGCAGCGCTTCGTCGCGTCGCAGATTAACCCGGCAGTTTTCGATCAGACGACAGTCGACATCGACGCCAAGAACGGCAACGAAGTTTTCTGGTTCCGCGTCACCGGATCAGTGCTCAAGTTCGACGGCTTCCTCCGCGTCTATGAAGAGTCGAAAGAAGGCAAGGACGAAGAAGACGAGGAACTGAAACACAAGCTGCCTGCGCTCGAAGCCGGACAGAAACTCACGCTCAAGGAACTGAAGCCGGAGCAGCATTTCACCGAGCCGCCTCCGCGTTTCAACGAAGCGTCGCTGGTGAAAGAACTGGAAGAACGCGGCATCGGGCGCCCGTCAACGTACGCTGCGATTCTCACCACCATTCAGGAACGGCAATACGTGCAGAAAATCGGGGGCAAGTTTACGCCTACCGAGATCGGTTTGGTCGTCACCGATCTGCTCGTGGAAAACTTCCGCGATATTTTCGATCTGCAATACACCGCGCACCTGGAAGAAGAACTTGACCAGATCGAAGAAGGCAAAGAGACGTGGCAGGACACTCTCGCCGATTTCTATAAGAAGTTCCTGAAAGATCTCAAATATGCCGAAAAGCATATGGAGAACATCAAGCGGATGGAGAAGCCCACAGACGAGAAGTGCGAGCGCTGTGGCGCGCCGCTGGTCATCAAGTGGGGCAAGCACGGCTCGTTCTACGCCTGCAGCACCTACGACAAAGAAGATAAGAACACCTGCACCTTCACCAAAGAAAATCCCATCAACCTGCCCGACCTCGATTCGGCCGACGTGCAGGAGACCACGCAGGAGGAATACTGCGAAAACTGCGGGCGCGTGATGGTGTTGAAGCGCGGGCGCTTCGGCCAGTTCATGGCCTGTACGGGATATCCCGACTGCAAGACCACGCGGCGTTTGGACCAGGGCAAGAAGGTTCCTGACATTCCGCTCGACGAGTTGTGCCCGAAGTGTGGACGCAACATGATGATCCGCCACGGGCGTTACGGCGAGTTCACGACCTGCAGCGGATACCCCGAGTGCAAGTATGTGAAGCAGAACTTCATCGGGGTGAAGTGTCCGGACTGCAAAGACGGGGACCTGGTCGAGAAGCGTGCGCGCAAGGGGAACACGTTCTACGGTTGCGGAAACTATCCCAACTGCAAGTTCACGTCGGCGCACAAGCCGATTGCGGAAAAATGCCCTGCGTGCGGCAGCGAATATCTGGTCGAGAAGAATCTGAAGGCCGGACCGGTGATCGCCTGTCCCAACAAGGAATGCGACTTCGAGCGGCCCGCGCCGCAGCCGGATGCGGCGGCGACCACGGCGTAGAGAATCAGCAAAAATGTTTTGCTTCTCGGACGCTGGTCAGATCGTCTAACTTTTCCAACAGCATCTATTGAAACGGGAGACAAGCATGGCTAAGAAACCGACCCTATCTGATGCCCACCTGATTCTGGAACTCTACGAGTTGCGCCGCGAAGCCGAAATGCGCAAGGCCCGCAACTGGTGGGGCGCCGAATTCTTTCCCCAGAGTGCGGACGACGTAATGAATGTCGCCTTCGCCATGGGTGCTCAGGAAAATAACTGGTTCCGGCAGGTAGCGGGCTATTGGAACATGGCCGCGTCGTTTGTGCTGTTGGGCGCCTTGAATGAGGAGTTGTTCCTGCAACCGTCGGTGAGCGGCGAGATGTTCTTGATCTTCGCGAAGGTCCATCCGTTCCTCAAAGAACTGCGCGAAAAAGTGGGCGATCCGCATTTCTTCCTCAACATCGAGAAGGTCATCACCCACACAAAGTGGGGCCGGGACCGCCTGCAATTCATGGTCAAGCGTGTGGAGATCATGCGTCAAAAGCGCGCCGAGCGAAAGGCGAGCTAGGCTTCGCGTCCGTCGAGCGTCGGGACGTCGTCCAGCCCATTTCGTGTGCGTGCAATCACTTCCCGCGATCTCGCATCTGTTATCCTAACTGGCTGTGCGGATGATCTGGTGGTTTCTGATACTGGGCGTGAGCACGCTGGTCGTAGTGTGCGTGGCCATCGCCCTGTATGTGCGCTTGCGTCGGCATCTGCAGAAGGCACACGTCTCGCACGACGCTCCGTTAAGTGAAGTGGAACGCCCGCGCCAGCCCGGACAGCATCGAACGCTGAAGTCAGATGGATGCGATTGGAGGTTCAGTTATGTCAAAGTCTGCAACTCATATTTTAAGCACTCCGCAAGAGCGGGCCCTGGAAGCCTCGCGTCAGGTTGCGCTCGTGGTGGGCGCGAGCCTGGTCGTCGCCTTATGCGCGCGAATCACAATTCCCTTGATGCCCCTTACGCCCGTTCCGCTCACGGTGCAGAACTTGGGTGTCTTACTCGTCGGAATGATGCTGGGCAGCCGTCGCGGTTTCGCTGCGTTGGCGCTCTATTTAGCCGAAGGCGTGGTCGGACTGCCTGTGTTCAATCCCACGGGCCCTGGCGGCATTGCCCAGTTGTTCGGGCCCACGGGCGGATTCCTGATGGTCTACCCCTTCGTCGCTTTTCTGGCCGGCTACGTTTTTGAGCGCGGCACAAAGAGCTTCCTGCGCGCAGCCGTCGCCGGGTTCCTGGCTGAAATATTGCTCTTCGCAGGGGGCCTGACCTGGCTTTATGTTTTCACCCATTCGTTGGCCAAGGCGGCTTATCTCGGCCTGTACTGGTTCCTGGCCGCGGAAGTGATCAAAGTGATGTTGGCCGCCGGCATTGCCAATCGCTGGCGCCGTAACGCAGTCAAGCAGTAGATTCTGGGAGACACGATGACAGTAGTATCCGAAACAACCAAAGCGCCGGGCGCCAGTACCGCTGGCCAAGTGCGCGAGATAACCGTGGCCCACAGCCCGGACTCCGATGACGCCTTCATGTTTTACGGCCTGGCCACGAACAAAGTCCGTACTCCGGGCCTGCGATTCACGCACACTCTTTGCGACATCGAGACGCTAAACCAGAAGGCGCGCGAAGGCGTTTATGACGTCAGCGCGATTTCGTTCCACGCCTATCCGTACGTGCAGGATAAGTACGCGCTGATGTCCTGCGGCGGCAGTGTGGGCGAGGGCTACGGGCCGATGGTCGTCTCTCCGCGCCCGTTCACAGCGGACGAGATCAAGACCAAGCGCATCGCGGTTCCGGGCACGCTTACCACAGCGTTCCTGGCGTTGCAGTTGTTCGCTCCCGGCATCGAAACCGAAGTTGTGCCGTTCGACCAGATCATTCCGCAGGTGCTCGAAGGCAAGTACGAAGCTGGCCTGATCATTCACGAAGGCCAGCTGACCTATGACAAGTCGGGCCTGCACCGCATCGTGGATCTCGGCAAGTGGTGGGGGAAGGTGACCGGTCTGCCGCTGCCGCTGGGAGGAAACGCGATTCGCCGCGCCCTCGGCGCGGAATTGATGCCGGTAGTCACGGCAGCGCTGCGCGAGAGCATCCAGTACGGACTCGATCACCGCGAAGAGGCGCTGTCTTACGCCATGCAGTTCGCCCGCGATCTCGACACCTCGTCCGCCGACAAGTTCATCGGCATGTACGTGAACGAGCGCACCCTCGACTACGGTCCCGACGGCCGCGAAGCCGTCCGCCGATTGCTCGACATGGGACACAAGGCAGGCATCATCGGGCCGGAAGCGAAAGTGGACTGGGTGTAGGAAGAAGCTCTTAGCTTTTAGCCATTAGCTCTCAGCTTGGAGCTCTCTTTCCCAGTCTCCTTTACCTTAGCCAAGTCTGGCGCGAGAATATGAGTCACGGCTCTGCGAAATCCCAATAAGCCTGAGACGTTGGGATTTGAGCTAAGGGCTAACAGCTAAGAGCTAAAAGCTTGTCTCCCCAAACCCTCCTCATCGACGCCGACGACACGCTCTGGGAGAACAACATCTACTTCGAGCGCGCCATCGCGCACTTCATCTCGTTTCTGAATCACCACGAGTTCTCTCCCGAGCAGGTGCGCGAAGTGCTCAACGACGTGGAGCGCGAATGCATCGTGAAGCACGGTTACGGCTTGCACAGTTTTGCGCACGCGCTGGTTGATACCTTCGAACGCCTGAGCGTCGGTCCGGTTACGCCTGAGTCGCACGCCCAGATTCACAGTTTTGCGCACACGATCTCCGCTCATCCCGTCGAGCTTTTGCCCGAGGTGCCGGAGACCCTGCAGTACCTGTCGCAGCGACACGATCTGATCCTGATGACGAAGGGAGCGATCGCCGAGCAGTCGGGGAAAGTCGAGCGTTCCGGTCTGCGGGAATACTTCGCGTCTGTCGAGATCGTGGCCGAGAAAGATCCGCTAGCCTATGCGCGCGTGGTCGAGAAGCACGACCTCGAGCCCGATACGACGTGGATGGTCGGCAACAGTCCGAAGTCCGACATTAATCCTGCGATGGCCGCGGGCCTGCACGCCGTCTTCGTCCCGCACGGCAACACCTGGATCCTCGAACACGAAGAGGTCAACCCCGCGCCTCCGAAACAGAGACTCCTCATCGTCGGCCGCTTCGCCGAGCTGCGCGAGCACTTCTAAATTTCAACCACAGAGGACCCGGAGAAAGACCTCCGTGTCCTCCGTGGTAAATGCTTTTACGCCGTAAAAGCAAAGTTGCGGCGCCCGCTATGGCCCGCCAGTGGCGGAATCAGCTTCGTCACCATGTTTTGATCTTCGTCACTACCGCATCAAACTAACCAACAAGCGCCCTCGCGCTCAGCATTTCCCACGTGGTACCCTCATCTTGCTCTGCGATCTGGCTCCCACTTCGTCAGTGGCGATTCAGACACACAATTTGCGGCGGCTGTTGCACACGGTTGAGGCGCTTTCCGAACTCGGTCCCGCGCTCACGGCGGAGCGCGAGTTTTCGGAAACGTCGCGGCTGATGCTGTCAGCCATCATGGAAGCGGCGGGCGCGCGCGAGGGTGCGCTCCTTCTGTTCAATGACAAGCCCGCCATGCTGACCTCGGCCACGGCACAGGGATTCGCCCTGATGCCCGATCCCGCCTTCATTCCTCTCCTCCCCAAACATGTGCACGCTCTCACCGCAGCGCGTGGGCCCATTGTGCTCAACTCGTCCACCTACTCGGTGTTCCTGAGCTCCAACGGCAACGTCGCTCCGGAACTGTTCAAGTGCCTCGCTCCGCTGAAAGCCGGCGGACGTCTGGCCGGAGTGGTCGCACTTGGCCGGCGTCCTGGCGACGCGCTCTATGAAGACAGCGAACTCGACGCGCTCGAACTGCTCTGCAGCTACATTGCGCTGGCCGTGCAGAATTACGCGCTCACGCAAACCATTGCGCAGCGCGTTTCCGAGAATCTGCGGCTCATGGCCTCGCTGCACGGTTTCTACGACAACGCGCTCGAAGCCTTCGCCACCGCCATCGACGTGAAGCACGTCAACATTCACGGGCACTCGCTGCGCGTCGGCCGCTACGCCGCTGCCATTGGCGAAGCGATGGGCATGGAATCCAGCGACGTAGCCGCATTGCGCAGCGCCGGATATCTGCACGACATTGGAAAGGTCGCCGTCGATCGCCGCCTGTTCGGCAAGCCCGGAGCGCTCAATCCCGAGGAGATCCGCGAGATGGCAGACCACACCACGGTCGGCCATCAGATCGTCAGCAGCGTGCAATTTCCCTGGCCCAGGATTCCCGAGACTGTCCGCTGGCATCACGAGCGCAGCGACGGCTCCGGCTATCCCGACAAACTCGGTCAAGACGACGTGCCGTTGTCCGTGCGCATCGTGGGCGTCGCTGACTCGTTCGATGCCATGACTAGCGCCCGACCCTATCGCGCTCCGCTGTCGGTAGGGAGCGCCCTCAGCGATCTGGTGCGCTTGGCTCCCGACAAGTTCGATCCGAATGTGGTGCAGGGATTGCTCATTCAAGTGCGCCGCGACGCCGTGGGCAGCAACCGAACTCCGTTCCTGGACTCCATGCAGGTGAACATCGCGGCAACCGACATCGACCAGCTTGCCGCCACTCTGCAGCACAAAGTATCGCGTGGCCGCATGTATCTCACCAAAGAGAGCGGGCACTAGCCTCGTCCCGACCCGTTGCGCCTCCGAAACCCTTATCCTACAATCACTTTCAAGCGCTCCCGGAATCACCTCGGATAGCAACTTTTTCTCCCGTGAGGGTTCATAATGTGGAGACCTGCTCGGTGGGGGGAGTCTTGATGAGATCCAGTTTTGGGCGCTCCAGCCTGGGGAAGCTTGCCCTGTTCTTGCTCTGCGTGAGCCTCGCGTGCGCGGTCCCGCAACTGCTCGCCAAAAAGAAGGACAAGGCGGGCGATGCTGGTCCGAACGAACAGAAACGCGCGGTGCAGGCGCTCAATCGACTCACCTTTGGCCCGCGGCCGGGCGATATCCAGCAGGTCGCGGCGATGGGCGTCGACCGCTGGATCGATCTGCAGTTGCATCCGGAAAAGATACCCGATAGCGCCATCGAAGCCCGCCTGGCGCCTTTCCGCACGCTGCGCATGAGTTCGAAGGAGATCGTCGAGGAGTTCCCCGACAACCAGATGATCAAGCAGTACATGGACGGCAAGAAGTCCATGCCTTCCGATCCCGCAAAGCGAGCTGTCATTGAGGTGCAGATTGCGCGCCTTGAGGAAAAGCAGCAGAAGAAGGCGGATAAGAGTGAGAACCGGCGGAACCAGAACGCCGGAAGAGATGAAGGTGCAGCCGCTGCTCCTGCTCCGGCCGGACCCGCCGCAAACGATACCGCCAAGACCGCCGAAGAACTCGCCGCAGCGGCCGCTGCCAGTCCGGACGCCACGCCCGCTGATAACAATTCGATGAACGGGATGAGTTCCTCGAACGCCGACGAAAAATCCACGGCGTCGGCGAACGATATGTCGATGGTGCCGGCGAACGCGAAGACGACGCCTGCGGACGATGCCGAAGCTCGCCGCCGCGAAGATCGTCTCTACGCCGACTTGAAGATTCAGGGGCTCATGGATCTCTCGCCAGACCAGCGCTACAAGAAGGTCATAGCGATGTCGACCGCCGAGCAAGTAGTCTTTGCCGACTCGCTGCGCGGCGGTAAAGGCCAGGAATTTCTGGACGGCATGGAGCCCAAGCAGAGAGAGACGCTGATGGCCATGAGCAATCCGCAGGCCGCCGTCCTCTCGGAACTGGTTCAGGCCAAGGTGCTGCGGGCTATCTACAGCGATCGCCAACTCGAACAGGTGATGACCGACTTCTGGTTCAATCACTTCAACGTTTTTGTCGGCAAGGGTCCCGAACGGGTGCTGATCACCAACTACGAACAGAATGTGATCCGCCCGCACGCGTTAGGCAAGTTCGAAGATCTGCTGGTCGCGACCGCCAAGAGTCCCGCGATGATGTTCTACCTCGACAATTGGATGAGCGTTGGACCGAACTCTCCGCAGGCCCAGGGCATGCCGGGGCGGCCGATGCGTCCGTATGGCCCTTACGGCCGTCCGCGCCGCTTTCCGCAGCAACCAAATCCAAATGCGAAACGGAAGCAGGCTAGCGGCCTGAACGAGAACTACGGCCGCGAGTTGCTGGAACTGCACACCCTCAGCGTGAATGGTGGCTATTCGCAGCGCGATGTCACCGAAGTTGCCAAAGTCTTCACCGGCTGGACCATCGAGAAGCCTTACGCGGGCCTGGACTTCAAGTATGAGCCTCGCATGCATGAACCAGGGCCGAAGTTTGTTCTGGGACATCGCATCAAGCCCAAGGGAGAAGACGAGGGCAAGGAAGTGCTGCACATGCTGGCGACCAGTCCGCAGACCGCGCACTTCATTTCGTTGAAGCTGGCGCAGCGTTTCGTCTCTGATGATCCGCCGACAGCGCTGGTCGATCGCATGGCGAAGACATACGAGAAATCGAAGGGCGACATTCGCGAGGTTCTGACGACGCTTTTCCATTCGCCGGAGTTCTGGGCTGAGACCACGTACCGCGCCAAGGTCAAAACGCCGCTTGAGTTTGTTGCTTCGGCGGTGCGCGCCACTGGCGCCAACGTGGACGACGCATTTCCGCTCGCGCGCCAGATCGCGAATTTAGGGATGCCGTTGTACTCGGCGCAGCCGCCCACCGGTTATTCCATGAAGGCCGACACCTGGGTGAGTTCGTCCGCACTGCTGGGTCGCATGAATTTTGCGCTAGGGATGACGTCAGGCAAGATCCGCGGGGTGAGAGTAGATGCCGTGCAACTGGCGGGAGGCCCGCCTCCGCCTGCGGATGCGACCGTGGCTCTCTCCGCGCTTGAAGCCAGGCTGCTGGCGGGCGATGTGTCGAAGCAGACGCACGATTCAATCATGGCGCAGATTGAAGCCCCGTCGAAAAATGCTGCGGTCGAGGGGCAAGACAACAAGAGCCCGCAGGGCAAGCCGTCAGGACCGCCGGACACGAGCACGATCGCGGGCCTGCTGTTAGGCTCGCCGGAGTTTCAGAAGAGATGAGAACCAAGCTGTCAGCACTCAGCCGTCAGCTCTCAGCTTTTCCGAACAGAGGCTGAAAACTGAAAGCTGAGAGCTGAGAGCTGGGGTTAATCCATGTCCATCACGCGTCGCATCTTCCTTCGCAACAGCGCGCTGGCCGTCGTTGGGACGGCCGCGGTGCCGAGCTTTCTCACGCGCGCAGCATTCGGTGCGGTCGAAAACGGTGGTCGCACGAAGCGGTTGGTCGTCATCTTCCAGCGCGGCGCTGCCGATGGACTGAACATCGTTGTGCCCTACGCCGAGCCGCAGTACTACGCCATGCGGCCGAGCATCAATATTCCTCGCAAGTCTGTACTCGATCTCAACGGCTTCTTCGGTCTGCATCCGTCTCTGTCGGCATTTCAGCCCCTTTGGCAGCAGGGACATCTCGCCATCGTTCACGCCGCGGGATCGCCGGACACGACGCGCTCGCACTTCGATGCGCAGGACTTTATGGAAACCGGCACGCCCGGCGTGAAGATCACCGAAGACGGATGGCTCAACCGCTCGCTTCATAGCATGCCCGTGGCGGCGCACAATTCTCCCTTCCGCGCGATTGCGCTGGGGCCGTCGGTGCCTCGCATCTTGAGCGGTCCGGAGCCAGCCGTCGCAATGAGTAACATCAGCGACTTTTCGGTGGGCGGAAAGAATCCCAAAGCGTCGCCGGCCGCCAGCGCGTTTGAAGCGATGTACGACCACTCCTCTGACAGCGTGCTGCATGGCACCGGCGAAGAGACCTTCGACGCGGTGAAGATGCTGAAGACCGCGGATCCCGGAAAGTACTCGGCTGCTCCCGGTGCCAATTATCCCAAGGGACGCTTCGGCGACAGCCTGCGCCAGCTTGCGCAATTGATCAAGGCAAACCTGGGCGTGCAGGTCGCGTTCGCCGACATCAGCGGGTGGGACCACCACGTGAACGAAGGCTCGACCGAAGGCCAGCTGGCCAACGTGCTATCCGACTTCTCGCAATCCCTGGCCGCGTTCTGGGTCGATCTCGGCGATCTGATGGAAGACACCGTCGTCGTCACCATGTCGGAGTTCGGCCGCACGGCGCGCGAGAACGGCAACCGCGGCACCGACCACGGCCACGCCAACGTGATGTTCGTCCTGGGCGGTCCGGTGAAGGGCGGCAAGGTCTACGGCCGCTGGCCCGGCCTCGACCAGTCGCAACTCTACGAAGGCCGCGACCTGGCCCTGACCACCGACTTCCGCCAGGTGATCGGAGAAGCCGTCGCCCGCCACATGGGGAACAAGAACCTGGCGAACGTTTTCCCGGGCTACGACAATCAGCCCGCGAAATTCCTGAAGGTCCTAGGATAGCGAGTAACTAGATCTCGACCAGCACGTCGCCGTTTTCAATCTTGAGCGGATACACCGCGAGCTTCGCGTTCGCGTTGTGCGCGGCCTCGCCGGTCTTGGGATCCCACGCCCAGCCGTGCCAGGGGCAGACGACCTTGCCGTTCTCGATCATGCCCTCGCCGAGCGGGCCGCCGCGGTGCAGGCAGACGTTGTCCATGGCGCTGTAGGTCCCGTTCACGTTGGCGACGCAGATGATCTTGCCGCCGCAGGGGAACTCCTTGGCGGTGTCGGCGGCAGGGAGTTCGGATTGGGTAGTGAGCTTGGTGAAATTCGGCATGATGAATTCAATGTCACACAGTCGAGGCACCGGCTACAACTAGTGCGTTATCGCCATCATAGTACCGACCACGGTGATCGCGACCGACAGCAGGACGACGCATGACCAGACTAGGGCCGGGATCTTTAGAGTTCCTTTGCCTAAGAACCCTAGAACGATACCGGCTGTTCCCAACAAGAGTCCGGCCACCAGCGCAACCACGAACAGTGACGCAGCGAATGGGTTGTTGCCGCGAAAGTGCATTACGACGGTGAGGACCAGGTCGCACACTACAGAGATCGTCGCGCACAGAAAGCCCGCCAGTGCCGACTTCTCCCGCCATCCGGACGAAGCACGTTTGACGCGAAGCACCCATGCCCACGTGCCCGCCAGAAGAACGCCTTCCGAGATGGCGATGATGTCACCGGCGTCCATGATCTGGCTTGCAATATCTGGATTGGGCTGCCGAGCTGCGCTCGACGGCAGCTTCGACTGCGCTCAGGGCAGCTGGCGACTCCCACATGAAAGTCTGCTGACAGCTGATGGCTGAGAGCTGACAGCTTACTTCGGCTGCAGCGTTTGCGCGATCATGACCTGGCGCTTGAAGTTCTCGACCATGTTGGGATCGAGGCGGACTTCGGTGGGCTTCTTCGCCAGCGTCATGGTGTCGATCTTGTCCTGCAGTTTGAGCAGCGCGTAGAAAAGGTTCTCGGGACGCGGCGGGCATCCGGTGACATAAACATCGACCGGGACGATCTTGTCGACGCCCTGCAGCACCGCATACGTATTGAACGGGCCGCCCACCGACGAGCACGCACCCATCGAGATCACCCACTTCGGGTCGGGCATCTGGTCGTAGATGCGCTTCACGACCGGCGCCATCTTCAGCGTGACCGTGCCGGCGACGATCATCAGGTCGCTCTGGCGCGGGCTGGGACGGAATACTTCCGAGCCGAAGCGCGCGATGTCGAAGCGCGAGGTGGAAGAGGCGATCATCTCGATCGCGCAGCAGGCCAGACCAAACGTCATCGGCCAGACCGCCGACTTGCGCGCCCAGTTGAAGACGTAATCAACTGTGCTGATCATGAAATTCTTTTCAAACTTGTTCTGCAGCCAGCCCATGAATGGTCCTCGCGAAGCTCTACACAGGCAGTCTAGGTAAGGCGGGGAGCGGTGTCAAACCGGCAACGATCAACGAGGCGGAGTCTCAGCTGATAGTGCGCGGAGGCCTGCCCACCTTCGCGGTAGCTACTCCAACCGAGGGTGGAGCGACCACATGTATACTCGGGGCCGAAAGGATTGGAGTTCCTCAAGGAATGTTCTGGATCGGATTTACGACCGAGAAACCGCCATACGAACTTCCTGAAGAGGTTCGCACCGGTCTACTCATGCTCGGAGAGCACGAAGAGACTTTTGTTGCCCACACTGATACTTGGTCTGAGGAGCGGTATATCGAGCACTGGAAACTGGCGTTAGGGCGAGTGCTTGATGGAAGGTCATCAGCATTAGTAACAGACATGCGAACGCCGGCTCAGTCGAGCCATCTGGTCTGGTGGCCGGTTTGGAAAGCCGACAACAAACTCGTGTTTCACAATCAGCTGCTGTTCTTTGCAAAGCACAACGTCGAGGGGGAAAAGATCGACATCGAACGCCTCTATGAACTGGTTGGAACACACTCGTCTCTGAACGGGGAGGGTCTGCCCGTGTCTGAATGGCAGGTTGCGGTCGAAGACGTTGAAAAGTTCCTAGAATCCGACACGCACCGACCGATTGTTTCTCCAAGTCAGCGATCAAAAGGCTTGAATTGACGGAAGGAGCTTGACCGTCCAACAGAAGGGGCTAAGGGCTTGTGCTATCCACCAGATCGAGCGCGGCCTTGCGCAGCGGTTTCATGAGCGGCAATGTGGAGATTCGCAGCAGGTTCACGAGCAGTCCCAGACTCTTCTCCATCAGCCGTTGGGTCTTCTCCTGCTTGGGGGAGCGGTCGTAGAGCCAGAACATGATCAGCGCCATCTGATACAGCCAGAGCAGGTAGGGCAGGCGCGACTGCAGGTCTGGTGGCACTTTGGCGTCGCTGCCTTCGATGGCGATACGCATGTGTTCGATCGCGCCTTCGCGGATGGCGCGAGTCTCGTCGCTGAAAGGGGAGAGCGGGTCGGCGCTATCAGGCGCGTGACGGAAAAGCGCGGCGCAGAATTTGCGGTTCGGCTCCAGCAATTCGAGGCGCTTTTCGAGGATGCAGCGAAGCCGATCTTTGAGCTTCTTGTGGCCCGCGAGAGCCTGGCGCACAGGTGCGTCGCTCGTGGCCTGCATCTCGCTGTAGAAGGCGAGCACGATGGCGTCTTTGGAGGAGAAGTAATAATAGGCGCCGCCGAGGGCCACGCCGGCTTTGGCCGCGATGTCGCGCATGGTGGTCGGTTCGAAGCCTTTTTCGCGGAATAGTTCCATCGCGGCTTCATAGATCTTGCGGCGCGTGTCTTCCGCGCGCGCGGTGGTCCTCGGCTTTAGCGTTGTGGTCGTCATTGCAAATACTCTCGCACGTTCGACACCGGTTCGTTGCCGGCAGGCAGGGCGCAAGGCTCAAGTTCGACCTGCCGCAGTTCGCCCGCAATCTCTTCCGGATCTTCCGTACTCAGCCAGCTGGAGAGACGGTGACGGTTCTTGGACAACGCGGCGAAGGCCTGCCGCGCCAGGGGCGCCAGGATTGGATGCGTGAGCCGGGCTGCCCAGTCGCGGTACTCGACCATCGCGTAGAGCACCATGATCCAGGCGTGATTGTTAAGGTAGACCGCGCCTTCATCGCTGATGACGGCCAGATCGTCTTTGGTGGCGATCTGCTCGAGCTCGGGAAACAGGCGCCGGGCCTTCTCCGAACCGGCTTCCAGCACGGCGATGCCGATCCACGAGCGCTGGACGAGGATCCAGTCTTTCAAGCGGCGGCATATCTCGCACTTCGGATCGTAGAGCACGTAGAGCTTCTGCATATGCGTACCTCCCTCCCCCATCGACGGCTTTGTCAAAAGATTCGTATCAGGGCATGCCTTCAAGGCATGCCATAAACCGGGCAAGCCAATACGGGCTTCAGCCCCTGCGATCTTCATCTTCATCGCGGGATAGCGACCTTCAGATGCGCATCGGGCGCGACGGGCGGCGGAGGCACGAGCGGGACACGGGCGTTCTTCGCACTGCGGCGAATGCTCGAGAAAACGTAGAGGTTGAAGAAGTGCATCACGCCGAGGATCATCAGGACCATGCCCATCTTGTCGCTGAGCAGTTCGATGGCGGCGCGTGAGGTGCTGATGGTGTCGGCCGTTTTCAGCGCGAGGGAGACGAAGCCGATGTTGATGAGATAGAAGCCCACGACGAGCAGGTGGTTGACCGAGTCGGCGAGTTCGGTGTTGCCGTGAAAGGCGTCGACCAGGAAGATGGCGCCTCGCTTATAGAGGGTGCGGGCGACCCAGATGGTGAGCGAGACGCTGATCAGGACGTAGACCAGGTACGTGGTGACGATGATGTTGTTGGCGGTATTCATGGTGTGCTTCTCCCTCTTTTTGAATGTTGAACGTGTTCAAAATCAATATAACGCCGGCTTCCAGGCGCGTCAAGGGAAAAATTGAACACGTTCAACTGTTGCAAATGCAGGACATTTGCTTTGCAGGCTTTCTGGGACGGGCGGGCCGCAGGAGGTCGGGGGGAGGTATGTTTCCACTTGACAACCAAGTGAAGAAGCTGTTCACTTGATTACCAAGTGAAGACAATGCAAGCCAATATCCTGCAAGGCACACTCGATCTCATGATCCTGCAGGACGCTCTCCACGATGGGGCCGCAGCATGCGTATGGCATTGCCAACCGGCTCCAGCAGGTTTCGGCGGACTCCCTGAATCTCAACCAGGGCACCATCTATCCGGCGCTGGTACGTCTGGAACAGCACGGTTGGACGCGCGCCTCCTGGAGCAAGACGGAGAACAATCGCGACGCCAAGTACTACGCCATCACGAAGGCGGGATTGAAGGCGCTTGAAAAAGAGACCGCGCGCTGGCGTCAGATGTCGGGCGTGGTCGAAAAGCTGCTGGCCGAGGAGCAATAGTCATGTCGCGTGCGAGACGAATCCTGTCCAAGTTCCGCGATCTTTTCCGCAACCATCGTGCAGAAGAAGAGCTTGCACGCGAGATTGCGTCGCATCTTGTCCTGCTGGCCGACGATTTCGAACGCCGAGGTATGTCGCCTGAAGAAGCCCAACTGGCCGCGAAGCGCGCCTACGGCGGTGTGGAACAGGCAAAGCAGGCACATCGCGACGAGCGATCCCTGGTTTGGATCGAACAGACAGCACAGGACCTGCGTTACGCAGTGCGGATGCTGGCAAAATCGCCCGGTTTTGCCGCAGTTGCGATCCTCACGCTGGCGCTCGGTATCGGCGCCAATACCGCGATCTTCAGCGTCATCGACGCGGTGATGTTCCGATCGCTGCCGGCGGAAGACCCGCAGCGCCTGGTGATCTTTGGCTGGAACGCACATCATCAGCCCACCCTGCGTGGACACGGCGTCTATGGCGATTGCGACGACGACGACCACACGATGGAGTGCGCATTTTCCGTGCCGTTTTATGAGGCTCTGCGCAGCCACACGAACACATTTTCGGGCGTGACGGCGTTCGCAGGTCCTGTCGAAGTAGGTTTCAGCGGCAACGGGCCGGCGAATATCGCGCGCGGCGAGTATGTCTCGGGAGATTACTTCTCGACCGTCGGCGTAAGAACGATGCTGGGGCGGCCGCTGGGCCCGGCGGACGATGAGCCTATTGCCTCACCGGCAATTGTGCTGGACTACCGCTACTGGCAACGTGCTTTTGGAGCCGACCCTTCCGCGGTGGGCCGCACAGTCCGCCTCAACAACGTGGATGTCGCCATCGTGGGCGTCGCGGAGACCGGGCTTCGGCAGCCTGACACCGGGCAAGAGCCATGATTTCTTCATGCCACTGTCGCTTGCGAAGCGCGTACAAAGCGAGATGTCGGGGACAATTTCGGGGACACAGTACTCGCTGTCGGATCCGGCAGTCTGGTGGGTCGTGATAGCCGGCCGGCTCAAGGCGGGCGTTGCCGTCGAACGGGCTCGGGCTGAGGCAACCACACTTTTCCACGCGGAGCTGCTGGACGCCGCCAAGCCGATCTTCAGCGAGGGCGACAAGCCCGCTCTCCGGCTTTTGCCGGCACGAGAGGCCTTGAACGGCGAGAGCAGCCAGATTGCAGCCATGCTCGAACTCATCATGACTGCCGTGGGATTCGTTTTGCTGATCGCCTGCGCCAACGTGGCCGGCCTGATTCTGGCGCGCTCTGCCAATCGGCAGAAGGAACTGGCCATGCGCCAGGCACTGGGCGCCGGACGCGCCCGGATCGCGCGCCAGCTCCTGACCGAGAGCCTGGTGCTGGCCACCACCGGCGGCGTGCTCGGCATTCTGGTTGCCGTCTGGGGCGTGCGCGCTCTGACCAATTTGATCTCCAGCGGCCTCGATCAGCCCTTCCTGTTTGTCATCGCTCCGGACTGGCGCGTGCTGGCGTTCACCAGCGCCGTTACACTCGCCACGGGCATCCTGTGCGGTCTTGCGCCTAGCTTCCGCAGCGCGCGCGCCGACCTGACACAATCGCTCAGGGAGAATGCGTCGTCCATCCCGGGCGGCGCATCGCAGGGCGGCCGCCGTGTCCGGCTAAGCGACGCGCTGGTGGTGGCGCAGGTGGCGCTCTCGATCGTGGTGCTGGTCGGTGCCGGCCTGCTGGTGCGTACCCTGCATAAACTACAGACGCTCGACCCGGGTTTCGACACCCGCAACGTCCTGCTCTTCGGCATACATCCTAGCCTGGCCGGATACACAAACCGCCAAACGGTACAGCTGTACCAGCAGTTGCAGGAGCGGTTCGCAGCGCTGCCGGGCGTGATGTCTGCCAGTTATTCCGAGGACGCGCTCTTGAGCCAAAGCTGGTCAGCCGATAACGTGCACCTCGACGGTGCGCCCCCCAAATCGAATGCCAACACGGCCACGCTCCGGGTGGGGCCGGATTTCTTCCGGACGATGCGCATTCCCGTCCTTGCCGGCCGCGCATTCACGGCCGCCGACTTTGCCTCGGCAGAGGCGACCAACGCGGCGGTGACTGCGGCGGCGGAGACTGCCGCATCCGGCAATCCAGCCAAGGCTGCGCCGGCTAAGACCGAGTTGCCGCCGGCTTCCGTGCCTGTTCTCGTCAATCAAGCGTTTGCCGGGAAGTACTTCCCCAACCAGGATCCCGTGGGCAGGCGTATGGGCAATGCACAAGAGGATGAGCCGGCAATGTGTCCGCAGCCTGGCTATCTCATCGTCGGCATCGCCGCCGATACCAAATACGCTCGGTTGCGACGAGATATCGCGCCTACCATGTTCCTGCCCCAGGTGGGCAACAGCGCCCACTTCGAGTTGCGTACCGCAGGCGACCCGATCGCCTTGGTGAGACAGGTGCGCGCCATCGTCTCGCAAGCCGACAACAACCTGCCCCTTTCCGATGTGCGCACGCAGAGCCAGCAGATTGAGCAGACGCTCCATCAGGAGCGGCTCACGTCCCGCCTGTCGAGCTTCTTTGCGTTCCTGGCTCTGATGCTGGCGTGCATCGGCTTGTATGGATTGCTCTCATACGAGGTGGCACGGCGCACCCGCGAGTTGGGCATTCGCATGGCCCTTGGCGCGCAAAAGCGCGAACTGATGCAGCTCGTGGTGCGGCGCGGACTTCTGCTGGCGCTTGCCGGCGCAGTCATCGGCATCGGCACCGCCATGGCGGTCACACGTCTCATGGCCGTCTTTCTTTATGGTGTGCATCCTTACGATCCTGCGACGTTTGCGAGCGCTGGCATCCTGCTTGTGCTGGTGGCGCTGGCAGCCTGTTCGATACCCGCGCGGCGGGCCATGCGAGTTGACCCACTGGTCGCGCTGCGCTATGAATGAGTCGCGCAGGTGACCCATCCGTTCGCGCTTTTTGCGAATACGTGGGAAACAATGCAGTGCCGAACTTGGGTCTGACTCGGTAACCGGTCCCGGCACTGGGGCGATCGGCCAGCGAGCGAGTCAGCTTGGTGGGTCTGCGGCTAGTCCGCTAGAATATTAAGGTTCTGTGGATCACTTATGTCCCTGACCAAACAGCAAGCGCTGGAGATGTTCGAGTCCGATGACCTGATCGGCATTGGGATGGAGGCCGACGCGGTGCGCCGCAAGCTGCATCCCGAAGGCGTGGTCACCTACATCATCGACCGCAACATCAACTACACCAACTTCTGCACGGAGTACTGCACCTTCTGCGCGTTTTATCGGCCGCTGAAAGGGCCGGCGGCGAAGGAAGGCTACATTCTCGACTTCGACACGATCTACGAGAAGATCCGCGAGACCGTCGAACTCGGCGGCACCGGCGTGCTGATGCAGGGCGGACTGCATCCGGACCTGAAGATCGACTGGCACGAGAAGATGCTGCGCGGGATCAAGCAGCGCTTTCCGAAGATTCATCTGCATTGCTATTCGGCGTCGGAGATTATTGCGATTGCGGAGTACAGCGCGCTCTCGATTCGCGACACGATTCTGCGGCTGCGCGATGCGGGGCTGGATTCGATTCCGGGCGGCGGCGCGGAAATGCTGGACGACGAAGTCCGCTACAAGATTGCGCGGCTGAAGTGCCTGACCGACGACTGGCTCAACGTGCATCGCACCGCGCACCAGATCGGGATGCGCACGACCGCGACCATGATGTTCGGCGTGGGCGAGAACTACGAGAACCGCGTCAATCATTTCCAGCGGCTTTATGAATTGCAGGAAGAGACGGGCGGGTTCACGGCGTTTATCCCGTGGAGCTTTCAGCCGCAGAACACCGCGCTGGGCGGACGGCACTGGGACGAGGCGACCGCGGTCGAGTATCTGAAAGTGCTGGCGATCTCGCGGCTGTATCTTTCGAACTTCCTCAACGTGCAGTCGAGCTGGGTGACGCAGGGATTGAAAGTCTGCCAGATGGGACTGCGCTTTGGCGGGAACGATGTGGGATCGGTGATGCTGGAGGAGAACGTGGTGCGCGCGGCGGGCGTGACCAACTGCACGACGGAAGAAGAGTTGCGGCGGATTATTCGCGATGCGGGATTCCGTCCGGCGCAGCGGGATACGCTGTATCGGCAGTACTTCTTGAACTAGACAATCCGAATATCTGAGAGAATCAAAGTCCCCACCCTGTCGCAAAAACGCGACAAGGGTGGGGCACCCTCTTTTATGACTTCTTCTTCGATCAGAAAACACGCGGGGCCGGGGCCGAGTGATCAGCCGGCGGTTCCGGAGCCTTCGTTTGCCGAGCGGGTGAGAACGCTCGTGTATCTCGGGCGGCTCGGAAGCTTGTCAACGCTTTCACGGAAGCAGCCGGGCTTTCCGTTTCGGATCGGTGATGCCTTACGGGCTGGATGAGCAAGGACGTCCGATCTTCCTCATCAGCACGATGGCGATGCATACGCAGAATTTGAAGGCGGATCCGCGCGCCAGCTTGCTGGTGACACAGGAGGGCGGCGATGGGGATCCGCTGGGAGCATCGCAGAGTCACGCTGGTGGGGAATGTTCTGCCGATACCGGAGGCGGATGTGGCGGCGGCTCGCGAGGCTTACCTTGCACGCCATGCCAACAGCAAGTATTGGGTGGATTTCGAGGATTTTTCTTTTTATCGGCTGGAGTTGGTGGATATTTATTTCGTGGGCGGCTTTGGGGTGATGGGCTGGGTTACCGCCGCGGAATATGGGAGCAGTCAACCTGATCCTCTGGCGGACTCGATGGGCGACATCATTCAACACATGAACGCCGATCACAAGGATGCCCTGGTTTTGCTGGCGCGGAAATTTGCGCACATCGAGGCGCTGGAAGCGACCATGACGGCAGTAGATCGGCTGGGATTTCATGTGCGATTGAAGACGCAAGAAGGGATGAAAGGCGTTCGCATCGCGTTTCTGCATGAGGTGAAGAATTCAGCAGACACGCGGAACGTGCTGGTTGAGATGGTGCGACAGGCGCGGTGAGCCGATTCCTCCGCCTTACGGTCCCTGCGTGTGCGGCGGGCCATCCTCATCGATGTGATACAGCAAGATGGTCTTACCCACGCGACTGACCGGTTGATAGGCCTGCAACCAGTCGAATGCGCCAACCGGATACTGCATGTGAAATGAATTTCCGAACCGCAGGGCGCGCAGGCTGATAGCGAACCATCCGGTGACTGGACGGTACGCTTGGGGAACGTCAAAGATGGGCAAGTCCGTGTGCCTCAGGTCGGCGCTGGTCCACATCGCGATCGTGGCATGCGAAATGTGCCGCGCCCGAAGCTCTCGTGACAAGAGATCGAGATCCTGTCCGCAGTCGAGATCGCATCCCGCCACCATGACTTTGCTGGGATCGCTTCCCGCCAGTTCATTGAAGTAAGCCAGGAAGTCGCCCTGCGCGCGCATGGTGGAAACTGCTTGCCAGGGAGTAAGAGGATTCGAGCCCACGATGCGCGTCACGGCTCAGGCTTGTTCGCGCGATGGTTGCGACGTTTCTCTGGGGAATGTTGACGCAAGGAAAGACGAGCCGGAGAACGGTACCGTGGTCCGGACGCAGATGGCGGAAAGTGCCAGCGTTAAGTAAGTCAGCACGAACCATCGGTCGACCCAATTGGGCAGCAGCAGAAAATGAAGGACGGCGTAGATGGCGGTCACCACCGAAACCGGTACCAGAGGGGATTTTCGATAGAGGCCGACGAGGCCGAGCAGTGCGAAGTCCAGCACTGGACTCTCCAGCATCCACCCGATTCCCTGTCGAAAGCCAGAGAGATAGCCAGGCAGGGAAACGTGCAGGCTCATTTCCGCAGGGAAACTCGGAGTGCCCACGAAATTCCTGTAATAGAGCATGGCGAGGCCATAGTCTCCCGCAAAGTGATTGATGAGCAGCACGGAGAGCACGGAGAGCATGCCGAGTGATGCCGCCTTCCAGAAATCCAGGTGAGCGGCGATCCACAGAGCCGCCAGAACGGGGGAGACCAGCACCACATTATCCGTCCGGACGAAGGTTGTAACCAGCAACAAGAGTAACCGCGGCAGCAGTTTTTCGGCTTCGAAGATCAGAAACAATGCGCACAGGGCAAGTAGGGTGGAAAATGCGTCTGGCAAAGTGCTGCGACCCAGCAGAGTGACAGGCGGCGGCAGCATGAGTACCGCGCATAAGGCGGCAGCGTAGAAGCTGGGGACATAACGCTGGCTCCAGAAGAACACTAGAAGTCCGAACAGAAAGTAAGAGCCAACTGCAAGGAGGACGGCGGCTCGCCTGAGCCCCACAATCAGCGACAAGAAGTAGAGAAGTTGATTGTAAAGAGGACGAATGGAGAAGCAAGGCAGGAATTCATAAAGCTGTTGACGTCTTCGCGCGCGACTGCCGCGAAGTATCCTGAGTGAGGTCTCCGCTTTCCCGGATTCCGTGAAGATCGCGCTGCACGGCTGCTGGCATGCGATCGACCTCGGCGTACACCAGTTGGTGAATCCTGTCTGAGTCCAGATGCTTCATGAGGAGGGCGTTTCCGATGTATCCGTGAGTGTCCATCGGGTAAACCGGAGCACGGAACAAATGCACCGTGGTCGCGCTGAGAAGCACGACGTAAAGAATGACCCACACTCTATGCATAGGCGGGCATTCTAGCAGGACACCGGAGACGCGAAATACCGCCTTTGTGATGCCAGAGATAAAGAACATCACCACGAGTCGGAATCTGGCTAACTCTGCGCCTAACGGAGCCCTCCGCTCCAGCCCCTAGTCGGCCGAGGGAAGCAACAAGCGGCGCATCGGCTAGAATATGGCTCAGATTGTTTTGGACTAGAGCGCGATAAGAGACTTACAGGGGAACGTCGCCAATCACGCGCAACAAACCGAAAGCGATCTAGGGTCACTCGCGCCAATAGTCAAGATCACCAATTACGTGGAGTATTATCGCAATCTTGCAACATCGCCCGATATTCACAGCATCTCGGGAAGAGGGGACGACGTGGCGGCGACGAAGTATGTAAATTCCCGAATTCTCGCTGCGCTGGACCCTTTACCAGATGACGTGCTGCTTGACGTTGGTTGCGGCGATGGCTGCCTGTTAGAGATGGCCAAAGACCACGTAAGAGAATGCATTGGAATTGTTCCAACCAGCGAAGAACAATCTTTAGTGCGTGCCGCCGTACCGGGTGTGCGCATTCTAGTAGGACTCGCATAGGCGCTTCCATTGGAATCGGGATCGGTTTCCAAAGTCTCGTGTAATAGCGTATTTCTGCTCTAGGAATCTGAAAATGCGGTGCTGGCGGCGATGAAGGAAATCGATAGAGTTGCCGGACCCGGAGCCCGAATCTTCATCGGGGAGATCCCCGCAGCGGACGAACTTACTCAGTTTGGCAAATACAAAGGTGACTCGGTCATTGGTTTTCTTCGCCACCAACTTCGACAGAGTGGCCCTCGTACCTTCATGGGCGCCGCAAAAACCGTGGCTTTATCGAGTTTGGGGAAAGGAACTCTCCTCCTCAACTCAGCCACCATGTTTCATGCTTCGCCGGAAAGGTTTATTGCAATGGCGGAAAGCTGCGGGCTAAGGCCCGAAGCTCACTTCAAATATATGCGACTCGACCGATCGGGGGCTGTAGTGGAATCACCATTCCGATATAGCTACATATTCTCCAAGAATGCTCCTCTTCCTCCACCCTCGGCCTGAGCAAGAACGCACTAAAACTGAAGGAAACGAGTCGAGATGACGTTAGGTGATCGCAAAGTGACATTGCGGAGTGAGCCGAACGATTGGTAGGTGAGTATACAACACGGTCGGAGGGATTCTCGGGTGATCGGCTGGGAGCGGAGGAATCTTTGGGCGCGGATTGTTATCATAGTGAGCGCGATGGCATTTCCTATCAAAGTCTGCGCCGTTTGTGGGGAGGAGTTTGAGCTGAAGCCGGGGAAGCCCGGTTTTGCCAACCGCTGTCCGGCCTGCAGCGAGCCCGAATCGGCGGACCCTGTCACGAAGCGCGGGATGGACGCCGATGAACGCAAGTCCCTGGCCGAAGCAAACGAAGCTCGGCGGCAGGCGATGCGCAATCTGCTGTACCGCAAGGATAGCTAGGGCGCTCCACACTGCCTCAGGCGAAAGCAGATTCCTCCGTCGCTCGCGTTCGCCCGCGGGTCGCAATGACAAGGAACAGTTGATGGGTCTCGACGCCGCGCTGCGCGCGGCGGACAGCCGAAGGCGGCTGTCCCCACATACTCCTTTCCGGGATCCGTGGTCGGACAGGAGTGTCCGACCTACATGGGCATCAACTTCTACTGCTTCAGGATCCAGGTTGCCATCTTGTCCAGCGCTACGGGAGACATCGTTTCTTCGATCTGCGAATACTCTGCGGGCGAGCCGGTTTTGGCGGTTTGGAACAGGTGGTTCAGGCCGGGGAGTTCGTCGACCTCGACGTGCTGGTTGCCGGATGCAGCCAGCGCTTTGCGGATGGCGGGCAGATTCTGATCTGGCAGAACCTGCTTGTCGAGCGATCCGTTGATGGCGAGGACCGGGCACGTGACCTTGCGCAGCGCCGTGGCAGGATCGTAGGTCAGGAAATAGCGGAACCACACCGAGGTGATCTGGCTGATCTGCAGGCCGATTTGCGCCTCCGGAACTTCGCCTGCCATTTTTTCCTTCAGTTCTTTTTGCAGCGCGGCGTCGTCCTTTTCGGTTTCGACGAGGGTGAGCATTTCCTTTTCCTTGGCCGCGTTCTTGGCGGCCTCTTCAGGGCTCTTGCCGTTTGCAACTTCGATCGCTTCGCCTTGCGCGGGAAGGATCTGATCTCCCGGGACGCCGGTGCCCGCCATCATGACAATGAAGGCGACGTCTTTATTGCGGGCGGCGACCATGGGAGCGATCAAGCCTCCTTCGCTATGTCCGACGAGGCCGATTTTGTGGGGATCGATTTCAGGGCGCGTTTTCAGATAAGCGACTCCAGCTTCGGCATCGGTGGCGAAATCGGCAGTCGTGCCTTTCGCGAAGACGCCCGTCGACTTGCCGACGCCGCGGTCATCGGCGCGCAACACGGCAATCCCGTGGCGCGTGAGATAGTCCGAGAGAACCAGGAACGGTTGGTGCCCGAGGAGGGCTTCGTCACGATCCTGCGGGCCGGAGCCGGTGATCAGCAGGACTCCGGGGAAGGGGCCTTTGCCTTGGGGAATGGTCAGCGTCGCGGCGAGCGTGACGTTCTGTGCTTTGTTGTCGTAAGAAACATCTTCGTCGTGGTACGGATACGGCTTCACGGGATTCTGCGGGCGCTTGAGTTCCAGTTCTGCTTGATCCTTGACGGGCTTGAGTACCAGCGGCATGGCGCCACCGTGCTGAGTCCAGGTCCCGTCGATGGACGATTTATCGGCTGCGATCTTGCCGGAGAAGGTACCGTCGAGTTGTTTCGAGTCGATTTTCAGAGTCGTCCCGTCGCGGCTCACCGACGTCATGGCAAAGGCCTTCATCCCTTGGTCGAGGCTGTCCATGGTGGCAGTCAGGCCGTCTGCGGTGTTGGCGATGTGGAAGACGACGCGCAGCTTGATGGCGCCGGCGTCGAGCGTCCCCATCCAGGCGCCGTCAATGTCGGAAGGACTGGCGGGCTTGTGTTCGGTTTTGACAGGCGCAGTGGCGCGCTTGAATTCGAGAGGTAAGGCTGCACCCTGGCTCCATGTGCCAGTGATTGCTTTCGCGTCCGGCGAGACCTTGCCTTCGTAGCTGCCGTGGATTATTTCCAATCCCAGCTCGAGCTTGGAATCTTTAAGGGTGATGGAACTGACGGGAATGCCGTTGGCGCCCGGCTGGTCGATGCTGTCGAGCGTGGCCTTAAGGCTGTTGTCGGGCGCCTTGGTGATGTGCAGGACGAGGCGGAGTTCCTGACCACCCGCGTTGAGGGTGCCTTGCCAGTCGCCGGCGATGTCTTGTGCGCTCGAGATACCCGCCGCCAGGAATATGAGTGCTGCCACAACTATGAGCCTCTTCATAACGTCCTCCATAAACTTATGTTCTTCGTTCCAGGTTCGATTTTCGCCGATGCTCTAGTGCGTGGCTTTGGTCGGCTCTTCCTTGGCGCGTTTGAGCTGCAACGGAATCCCCGAGGGACCCTGGTTCCAGTCGCCAGACATGGTTTCGAGGTTCTTGTCGAGCTTGCCCTGGAAGTAGCCGCTGATCTGTTTCATCTCGATCTTGATCGATGAACCTTTTCGCGAGACCGAAGTGGACGGCATTCCGGTCACCTTTTGGTCCGGGCTATCCATGACGGCGATGAGACCGTCTTCGGTATTGGTCAGATGGAAGATGATGTTTAGCTTGCTCTGACCAGTATCGAGGACGCCTTCCCACTTGCCGTCAATGTCGGTCGGAGGCGCGGGTTTGTGCACGGTCTTGACGGGGTTTGTCGTTTTCTTGAAATCGAGAGGGAGTTTCTGTCCCTGTGTCCAGCTCCCATTGATGGAGTCAGCACCCTTGAGAGTGCCTTCGTAGGAGGCCTTCAGCGGAGCCGAAGCAAATTTCAGCTTGTTTCCTTCGAGAGTGATCGAGTCGATGGTGACACCGGCGGCATTTTGATCGGGGCTGTCGACCGAAGCCTTGAGGGTTCCGTCAGCACTCTTCGTGACATGCAGGACGAGGCGCAGTTCGCCCATGCCGGTCCGGATTGTGCCTTGCCAGTCGCCGGCGATGTCTTGCGCGCGGGCGACAGTTGCCGCAAGAAATGTTAGGGCTGCGATCGCCAAGAATCTCTTCATTATTGTTCTCTCCATGACTTTGAGGTTGTGTTCAGCTGCAGCGTCTTTATGACGCGATCCAGTCTCACATGATTCCCGGCGCTCGAAGCGTCGGCTATTCTCAGACGCCCCTCCGGGGCGGCAGGTCTACGAGGTCTTTGTTCCATTGCGTTGTCTGCAATCTGGTTCGCACTCTGTCATTGCGGGTTCTCAGCCGCATACAGTTCGTCGATGACGCGTTGCAGACGGGTGGCGGCTCGCCGGTTCATTTTCCAGACCAGGAAGAACACGACGGCGGCCACTCCATCGATCCACACCGCAGAAGCCAGGTTGGCGGGGAAGGGGAGGGCCTGCATGTAGGCCACTGTGAGAATCACAAAGCCCGGGACCAGCGGGGCGAGGTACCAGGGCCACACATTCTTTACGGCATCGCGCTGCCGCTCGAGTTCGGTTCGAAAGAAACGCAGGCAGGTGGAAGAGCCCATGGCGGCAGGCATGTTTCGGGCCGAGCCTTGGCGATGAAGCTGGTAGACCACCCAGCCCAGACCAGCAATGAAGAAAAGATAGGCGATGCGAAACAGCACATCGTGAGTCGTGACAAAGCAATATCCGAACCATGCCGCTGCGAGCAGCGATGCGACGTACTCGCGGACATTTCTCTGTCGAATCCTCTTTTCGAATTTTCCGGAACGTTGGCGAAGTGCTTCAGCTGACATTTTGATACCCTCCACGGGCTGGCACTGCCAGACCTGTTGTGGGATGTTGGAAAGATTATTCATGATCGGGTCCCCCTTGCTGAAACTGGCGAGCCAGCACGGTCTTGATGCGGTGAATTTTGGTGGCCACGTTGCCGGGCGAGAGGCCGGTAATCTCTCCAATCGAAGCGGCGTCGAGACCTTCGAGGTAGGAGAGGATTACGTACCGGTCCAGCGGCTTCAGGCGCTGAATTAGATCCAGCAGTCGATCGAGGGCCTGACTTCGATCGGCGGCTTGCTGGCCTGTCGTCTGGTCTGGCAGGTTCTCCAGTTCTTCCAGGCCGACCAGCGCTTCTGACCGCGTGCGGCGCTGGCGCATGACGTGGGATGCGCCGACGTTATGAGCCACGCGGTAAATCCATGTGCGGGTCGAGCAACGGCCATCAAAACCCACGAAGCTGCGCCATAGGGCCACGTGGATGTCCTGCAACAGATCGCGGCGAATGTCGGGGTCCGCCTCGTACGCGCGAGCCAGGCGTTCGAGCGGCGCGCCGTATGCTTTGGCTGCGTCCTGGTAAAGCTCGTCCTGCGTGGGCGCTGCGACCGGAATCATTTCAATTGTGCTCACAGTAAGGTAGTCGGTGGAGATGGAAGTTTCTTACACGCAGAAACGTTCTATTTCTCTTTCATTGGTTCGATTCGCCTCAGTTCAATTCTCCGCGGCGCTCCAGTTGTTTGTAAAACATGAGTGAATAGATCACGGGAACCAGGGCCGCGACCAGGATGGCTGTCACCGGGAGCCAGAACGGGGCTCGCAGGATCACGGCGATCAGGCCCAGAAGGCCTCCGGCAAAGAAAGTCTTAGCAGCGAAGCGGTGGGTGGCGTTCCAGACCTGCTCGTTGGCGATCGTCCATGGAGTGCGGATGCCGACGAAAAAGTTTCGTCGCACCTTGCCCATGACGTTTCCCAACAATGCGATCAGCAGGCAGGCGCCGCCTTCGACGGCGCGGCTTACGTCGAGTACGAAGCCCAGCGCTGTGACTAATATCAGCAGCTGGCAATAGGCCAGCATGGCCACGGTCACGACCATGATGTAGAGATAGGTGGCGCGGAAGGAATCGACCTCGAACTTCTTAGGCGAAAGCCAGGGAAGCGCGGCGAACATCAGGACGATGAACGTCATCATGCCGGGGCCGTAGGCGAACAGCGACCACTTGGGGCCCCATCCGTTGACGTGACCTTGCGCGTCCCAGTGGATGGGGACGATGCTGGGGAGCGACGGGTACGCCGCCAGGGTGCCGACCAGCGTGGCCGCGATCACCGCAGCCGCGCCCAGATAATATTTCTGATTGTTGGTCATTTTGTTGGTGATCAGAGTGGTTGTCATGGGGCGTCTTCTCCTGGCGGAGTCTTGGAGGGGGGATCCTTTGGGGCATCGCTGCGCATCAAGTCCATGGCCCAGGCCATCAAGTCTTGGACCACGGTCGTGTTTAGGCCGTACCAGATTTGCTGGCCGTCTCGGCGGCTGGTGAGCAGATCTGCCTCCTTCAGGACGGCGAAGTGATGCGACATCGTGGGCTTGGTCATGTCGAAGCGCTCGGCGAGGTCGCCGGCCGTCATCTCCCCACGACGCAGGAGGCGGAGGATCTCGCGGCGGGTGGGATCGGCGATTGCCTTGAACGCTTCGTTAGAGGACGGGGCCATAGTTAGATCAACATGTAATTAGACGACTATCGAAATATAAGAATAAGTGGAACCGTTGTCAAGGCTTTTTCTGTTCTCAAGGGCCAGGGAAATCACCGACCACTAAAGGGCACGAAGGTACACGAAGGGAAGCGGAAATACGGTACTTGGGGTAGTGCCTTTTCCGGGATAAGATGAATATTGGCCGATCCTCACGGCCTCGTTTTGGAAGCAAGTTTCTGGCGTTCCCTGACTGAAAATCATGAAGCCGCATTCCGCATGTTTGCTGATCGTCTTGATCGGGGTTTGTGCTCTGGCACAAGTGTCCGGCAATACTGCGGGCAAACCTGCGGGACGCTCGGCAATTGAGGGCGTGGTCACAAAGGAACCGGGGAGCGAGCCCGTCAAGAAGGCGGTGATCGAACTGATCGCCGAGAACCAGGCGGAGGGCGGAGACTACACGGCGGTAAGCGGTCCGGATGGAGGGTTTCGCATCGAGGGGATTTTGCCGGGACGGTACCACCTTTTCGCCGAGCGCACGGGAATGCTCGAAGTCGACAAGCATCGAACGCGCGCGGACGGGCGGGTTCTGGCGCTGGGGGCGGGGCAGGAACTCAAAGATCTGCGGATCCGGTTGCAGGCGGCAGCTGTGGTGCGGGGGCGTGTGACGGACGAAGATGGGGATCCTCTGCCCAACGCGCAGGTGACCGTGATGCGGCAGACGTATATTTCCGGACGCAGCCGTTGGGAGCAGGCTGGCGCCGAGCGGACGAACGATTTGGGGGAGTACCGCGTGGCGGGGCTGCCAGCGGGGAGTTACTACGTGTCAGTCAGTCCGGCGCCGGATTTCAAGAGTCTGATCGAGGCCGCGGGCGTGGCTGCGGCGGATGCACGAAATGCGGGCACGCCTGAGAAACCTGCTACGTCCTATCAGACGACGTACTATCCGGGAACGGCGGATCGCAGCCAGGCGTCGCCGGTCGATTTGCATGCGGGCGATGATTTCCCGGTGAACTTTTCTCTGACGCCCAGTCCGAGCCTGAGCATTCGCGGGTCGGTGGTGAATCTGCCGCCGCGGTCTTCGGCGGTGATCATGCTGCAGTCACGCGACTTCAGCCTGGTCTTGAATGGCGCGGAAATACATCAGGATGGCAGCTTTGTGATCCGCGATGTAGCGCCGGGAGCGTACACGATTCTGGCCACGGTGGAGAATGCTCCGGTGCCGATGATGGCCCGACAGCCGCTGCAGATCGTTTCCAACAGCGTGGACGACTTGCGGCTGGCGCCGCAGCCGGGAGGATGGATTCATGGCCGGCTGCGCCTGGAGAGCAAGAGCGGCGGGCGATTCGACGCCAGCCAGATTTTCTTGCAGCTGCGCTCGGCCGACGGCGACGACGAAGCTCTGAGCGGATTCAGCATGGGAGACGGATTCTCGCATCTGGCCCATGTCGCGCCGGATGGGAGCTTTGAGTGGAAGAGCGTTCCGCCGGGAAATTATTATGTGCAACTCGCGGGCGATGGCGGCGCGAATGCCGACCTGTTCCTGAAGTCGGCGGCGGCGGGGGGGCGTGATGCGGGAGACGCCGGGATCAGCGTCACCGGAGGCGCCGTGGCGCTTGATCTAGTGGCGAGCGCGAACGGCGGAGTCGTCGAGGGAGTTGCGGTTGACTCGAAGGGCGAGCCGGTGGCGAATGCGGTGATCGTTGCGGTACCGGAGTCGCGGCTTCGTGGGCGGGTGGAGTGCTATCGCAAAACGGTGAGCGATCAGAGTGGCCGGTTTGCGCTGCATGGGGTTGCTCCGGAAGAGTACACGGTGCTGGCTTGGGAGAGCGTGGATGGGGAGGCTTACTACAGTCCTGAATTTCTTAAGAACTATGAGGGGCGAGGAAGCGCGGTGCGTGTGGGTGAGGGGGATCGGAAGAGTCTGCGTGTGGAAGTGATTCCGGATGCCGAAGAGCAACCTTAGCAAAGCGTTCCGTTAACCAAATTAAGATCAAAGTCCCCACCCAGTCGCAAAGAACGCGACAAGGATGGGGCACCCTGCTCTCCCTTGGTTGTCCTGGCTTGCTCTGTTACCAGTGATGAGTCTCCACTACTTGCGAGCCGCTATCGGCGGCTTTGCTTTCGTCGGCGTGGATCTTGCCGTCGTTCTCAGCGTAGAAAGAGCGGTGCTGGGCATCGAGATTTTTCGGCGTCATGGCGAGCACGAAGTTGTCTTTTTTCGACCTGAAGCCGACGGTGTAGTCGCCGCGTTCGGTGTTGACCATCCGCTGCGTGAAGGTCCCGGTATGCACTAGTTGTAAGAGAGAGGTGGCGTAGTGGCCATACTGTTTATTGAAAAGCATTTGGGCGCGCATGACGACGCGCATGTAGGCCAGCGCAGCGGCTTCCGAATCGGTGTGGGCGGGATCGCCGTGGAATTTTGGTTGGTAGGCGGGGGCGTTCTGCTCGGCGGGAAGCGGCGCCGGCGGGGCGTCTTGTGCGGTCAATGTGCATACAGCCAGCAAACTCGCGGTGAGGATGGCGCACAGTTTAGTCGGTGCTTTGATGATATCGCTCATGGAGCAGTTTCTCCGGTGGTGAGGTTACCTGCGGTTGCGCGTTGTGGAAGGGCGGCCGTTGCGTCCTGAACTTCGACTGCCAATAATGAGTTTAGCCTGATTTTTCCATGTTACTCCCGTAATTTCCCTTCGGTCACCTTCTCTTTGCATCGTGATGAATTATCACTATGCTGGATACAAGAAATCAAACCCTACAGGGAAAACTATGAAAGCAGCAGTCGCTAGAAAACCGGTAATCAAAATCGCGGTGGTGGAAAGCGATCCATTGCGCTTCGTTGGGTTCCGCGCATTGTTCGACTCTGAGCCTGAGTTCGAACTCGTCTCCGCGGCACTGCCCGAGATCAGCACGCTGCAAGGCATTGATCTCATCCTGCTCGGCAACCGTTCCGGACAAAACCTGTTTGACGTGATGGCCAGCCTCAAGGCCACGCGTCCGGATTTGCGGATCATCGTGACCGGGTCGGGAATTGACGAAGAAACCATTTTGAAGGCGATTGCGTCGGGGGCCAAGGGGTACGTCGACGAGGCGGCTTCGCCGGCGGAGTTTGCGCAGGCGATTCGCATCGTGAACCAGGGATCGGTCTGGGCTCCGCGCAAAGTGCTTTCGATGTTCATCGAGCGAGTGTCCTCGGCGCCGGGGCGGATCTTTCCGGCGGGCCGGGTGACCTTCACCGACCGCGAGAAAGAAGTGCTGGAGATGCTCGTGGCCGGCCGCTCTAACAAAGAGATTGGCGGTCAGTTAGGGATCGAGGAACGCACCGTGAAGGCGCACGTCGCGAAACTGATGCGCAAGGTGGGCGTGCAGAACCGGATTGCTTTGTCGGTGCATGCCATTACGCATTCGCTGGTGACGACGAAGTAAGCGAGCTTCGAGCTCCGAGCTTGGAGCCGCGAGCAAAGGCTCAAGACTCGTAGCTCAAAGCCCGTAGCTCGACCGTAACTTCAGGGCACTTACCTTCGTAATCTTGTGGGGTTTGAGGGCGTACGGCATACTCGCCTCACCTACCACAGAACCTGGGAGACGGGGTTGAGAGTGGCGATTAGGGTCACTGCTTTCAGCCCCGCATTTTTTTGTCCGCCCGCCCTCCTTATCCTAGCCACAACTTCCTGGACAAGCGGTCGAAATTGACGGAGCAATCCGGCCCGTCCTGGTCACCGCCTGGTCGCCGCCGACTTCATTTACAATCCAAGTACTGAATCCCAATCAATTTTGTGGTGAGGAACGATGAAAAGACTTGTTTTGCTGACCCTGATTCTGTGCGTTTGCAACTTTGCGTTAGCAGCGGATGACGAGGCGAAAGCATCGAAGGCGTCCGACCGCGTGCAGGCGGCGGCGGACGTGCTGAACGAAATCGAGTCGGCGCCCGACTCGGGCATTCCCCAGGAGATTTTGAGTAAAGCGGACTGCGTGGCAGTGGTTCCGTCGATGTTGAAGGGCGGGTTCATCGTGGGCGGGAAGTATGGCCGCGGACTGGCCAGTTGCCGCAATCCCAAGGGCTGGAGCGCTCCGGCATTTTTCACGGTGACCGGCGGCAGCGTCGGATTTCAGATCGGAGGGCAGGCGGTCGACCTGGTGATGCTGATCATGAACAACGATGGCATGCAGCATCTGCTGTCGAGCAAGGTCGCGCTGGGAGCGGACGCTTCGGTGGCGGCAGGCCCGGTGGGACGCCACGCCGAGGGCAATACGGATTGGAAGATGCGCGCCCAGGTGCTGACCTATTCGCGCGCTCGCGGCGTGTTTGCCGGAGTGAGCCTGAACGGTGCGGTGATGAAGCAGGATAAGGACAGCACGCGCGAGTTCTACGGGCACATGGTGACCTTCAGGGCTCTGCTGACGGGCGAAGTTGAACCACCGGCGGCGGCGAATTCCTTTTTGACGACGCTGGCGAAGTGGGCGCAGGAAGCGGCGAAGTAACAGTCGGACCTCAGACCTCGGACTTCAGGCGTCAGCATACCGTCCTGCTTCGGGTTCAAGGCAGCGCGGGGAAGGTGCGATTTCAGTTTGACAAGAAATTTTTCCGGGTGATACGGTCACGCTTCCCTGATGCGGCGGAAACTTGAATACGCGGCGGCCTGGCCGTTCATCAAGATCCTGGGTATTCTGCCGCGCCCTCTTTCGCGCGCCTTCGCCATCGGCCTTGCCCAGGTCGTGTATCTGCTGCACTTTCGCTTGCGCCAGGTGGGGATGCGCAATCTCGCGATGGTATTTCCGGAAAAGAGTGAGGTAGAACGGAAGCGCATTCTGCGCGGCGTGTTTACGTCGCTGGGGCGGCAACTCGCCGAGTTGTGCCAGTTTCCCCGATACACACCGGAGAATATCGACGAAGTTGTTGTGTATGACGGGCTGGAGAATTACGAGCGGGCTTACGCGCGCGGCAAGGGAGTGCTGTTTCTGACGGGGCACTTCGGCGGGTGGGAGCTGTCGGCGTTTGCGCACTCCCTGCACGGTCACTGGCTGCATGTGGTGATGCGGCCCATGGACAATCCGTATCTCGACCGGCTGTTGCAGAAATACCGCACGATGTACGGGAACAAGACGGTGGCGAAGGACGATTTCGTACGGGGACTGTTGGCGGCGATGAAGGCGGGCGAGACCGTCGGAATTCTGATGGACACGAATATGACCCCGCCGCAGGGAATCTTCGTGTACTTCTTCGGCATTCCTGCCTGCACGGCGAGTGGGCTGGCGCGCATTGCCCTGCGCACGGATGCTGCGGTGGTGCCGGGCTTTACGATTTGGGACCCTGCGCTGCAGAAATACCGGCTGCGATTCGATCCGGCTCTCGAATTGGTTCGCACCGGCGACCTCGAAACCGACATCGCCGCGAACACGCAGATGTTCACTAAGGTGATTGAGGATTACGTGAGGAAGTATCCCGACCAGTGGTTGTGGGTACACCGTCGATGGAAGACGAGGCCGGAGGGACAACCGGGGCTGTACTGAAACTGGTAAACAGAAATGCGCGTGTCCGCTGGTGGACACGCTACGGCAAGACCGAACACAACAAACTCTCTGGCACAAACTGTTTCCACTGAAAATTAAACGTCTTACCCACGTTCGAAGTTGGTGACTGACGTGCGGTTGTTGCGTCCATCCGTCTGAGGGATACGTCTATGCCGACCTTGCTTCAGGACTTCCGCTTCAGCCTTCGCCAACTGTTCAAGAGTCCGGGATTCAGCCTGACCGCAGTTCTCTCACTGGCGCTGGGCATTGGTGCGACCACCGCGGTTTTCAGCGTGGTCTACGCGATCCTGATGAATCCCTATCCCTACTCCGCCTCCGACCGGATGATCCACATGAGGTTGCTCGACGATTCGCAGCAGGAGCGCGGTTTCGGGCTCACCGGAGCGCAGTGGCAGCAGATTCGGAAATCTCCCGTCGTGGAAGACGCATTCATGGAGGACGATTGGAGCCTCACCGTCACCGGGAAAGATCTGCCAGAAGATGTGCAAGGCGTCTACTTCAGCTCGAACGGTTTCACGTTCATGGGTGTTCCACCTGCCCTGGGTCGGGGATTGATTCCTTCCGATGCGATCGATGGTCAGGAGCCGCAGCCTGTTGTCGTGCTGAGCTACAAATTCTGGCAACGTCATTTCAACGGAGATCCCTCCGTACTGGGCCAGAACCTGCAACTGGTGCGCAAGAACTACACAATCGTGGGCGTCGCCGGCCCGCGTTTTACCTGGGGGGATGGCGACGTCTACCTCCCGCAGAAAGTTACGCAGGACCCGGTCAAGGCTTTTTACGTCGGCGTTCGATTGAAGCCGGGTGTGACCCACGAGGCGGCAAATGCAGCCTTGCAGCCCTTGATCGAGCAGTTCGCCAAGGAAACGCCCAAGCATTTTCCCTCAGATCATCTCCGCTTACACGTGGTGGGGCTGAATGAACAGTTTGTTAAAGACCTAGGTGGGACGTTGTATTTGCTATTCAGCGCGGTGGCGCTGCTGCTGGCCATCGGATGCGGAAACGTGTCGATCCTGCTGCTGGCGCGGGGTACGTCGCGTCAGCATGAATTCGCGGTGCGTACGGCGATTGGCGCGAGCCGGGGACGCATCATCCGTCAACTGCTGACGGAGTCGTTGCTGCTTTCGTTGACCGGGGCAGCGTTGGGCGTACTGCTCGCGTACCGGGCGCTCGCGCTCATCGTGGAGTTGCTGCCGAAATATTCTTTCCCACATGAGGCGTCGATCCAGATCAATTTGCCGGTGCTGGTCTTCAGCGTCGGCGGTTGCATTGTTCACCGGGATTCTGTTTGGCCTGTGGCCCGCTTTGCAACTTTCCCGGCCCGAAGTCAGCCAGGTCATGCAGTCCAACACGCGCAAGATCGCGGGTGCGGTGCGCGGACGCACCACGCACGGCGTTCTCACTGCCGTCCAGGTCTCGCTGACGCTGGTGATGTTGGCCGGAGCGGGCGCGGCGATGGAGGGATTCCTGCGACTCATCCACACGCCCCTGGGCTATGACCCGCACAACGTGATGTCGGTGGGAATCCCGGTGCATGATGGCGCCTACCCGACGTGGGAGGCGCGTAAGGCCTACTTCGAGCAGTTGCGGAGTAAGGCGGCCACTGTTCCCGGCGTGACTATGGCGGCGATCTCGAGCAATGCGACTCCTCCGTCCAACGGATGGCAGACCGGCGTCGAGATCTTAGGGCAGGCCGCAGCGCGACGGGCAGAAGATCCGCGTCAACTTCGTAAGCCCAGGATATTTCCCGATCCTGCGAATTCCGCTGCAGCAGGGAAGGATTTGGGATGAGGCGGAAAATCACAATGCCGCGCATGTGGCCGTCATCAACGAGACGATGGCGAAGCTCTACTTCCCGAATGGCGATGCGTTGCAGCACTCGCTGAGAGTTCCGGAGATAAAGGACGAACTGCCGTACGTCACGACCGCGTCCGGCGGGGACACCTGGATGCAGATTGTGGGCATCGTTGCGGACAAGCGCGATGACGGGTTGAGAAATCCGATTCTGCCGGAAGCCTTCGTGCCGTACACGCTGTCGATGCGGGTATGGACGCAGATCCTGGTGCGATCGGAAGTGCCGCCGTTGTCGCTGTTGCATGCCGTGGGACTGCAAGTGAACTCGGTCGATCCGGAGCAGCAAATTAACGGCCAGGTCCAAGATCTGGACCACTGGATCACGGGTCAGCAGGAGTACGAGCAGGAGCAACTGGTGGCGTGGTTGTTCGGCGCATTTGCACTGCTGGCGCTGGCTCTGGCGGCGGTGGGGCTGTACAGCGTCGTCTCCTATTCGGTGGCGCAGCGGACGAACGAGTTTGGCATTCGTATGGCGCTGGGGGCGCAGCGGACGCATGTGTTGCGAATCGTTTTTGCATCCACGGTAGCGAGCGTGGGGAGCGGGATCGCGGCGGGCATAGTGCTGACCCTGGCGCTCAATAAAGTACTGGCGCGATGGGCGGAGGGCAGTTCCCGCGATCCGCTGGTGCTGCTGGCGGTGACTGTTCTGTTGAGCGTAGTCGCGGCGATTGCCTGCTCGGCGCCTGCGCGCAGGGCGGTCAAGGTGGATCCCATGACGGCGCTGCGCTACGAATAGCGATCGAACGGACGACTCAATGATCAACCCTCCCGCCCATGATGCGGGCTCGGGGGTTTCCTGTCGGTTTCAAAGAATCCACAGCGTGCGTCTGCTGCGAAGTGCTCCTTCCGGTAAAATTGGAGCTTCCGAAGGAGACTCTTATGACTACCTCTTCCATTGCTCCTGCCGCTCCTACTACTCCTGCTTCAGCTGCGACCCTTGATCAGATTGCAGATCTTGAACGGAAGTATTTGCTGCAGACTTATAACCGCTATCCGGTCGTGCTCACCCGCGGCAAGGGAGTGTTTCTCTACGATATCGAGGAGAAACGCTATTTGGACTTTGTTTCCGGGCTGGGCGTGAATGCGCTGGGGCACGCGCATCCGCGAATTGTGAAGGCGATTCGCGAGCAGGCGGCCAAGCTGATACATGTTTCCAACCTCTACTACCACGAGTACCAGGGGCCGCTGGCGGAGAAGTTGTGCAGGCTTTCAGGATTGAACCGGGCGTTCTTCTCCAACAGCGGGACCGAGGCGATCGAGGGATCGATCAAGCTGGCGCGGCTGGCGGGACATCGCGCAGGGCGGCGAGGCGAAGAGCCGGCTGGTGGCGCTGGAAGGGTCGTATCACGGCCGCACGTTCGGGGCGCTGTCGCTGACCGGCCAGGACAAGCATCGCAAGGGATTTGAGCCGCTGCTCGAAGACGTGACGTTTGTGAAGCAGAACGATCTGGAAGGGCTGCGGGCGGCGGTGAATGACAATACTTGCGCGATCGTGCTGGAGCCGATTTTCGGCGAAGGCGGAATCTACGAGTGCTCGGTGGAGTTTCCTGCAGGAGTGCCGCGCGCTGGCGGATCGTCACAAGGTGGCGCTGATCTTCGACGAGATTCAATGCGGGCTGGGGCGCACGGGAACGATCTTTGCGTTTCAGAGTTTCGGCGTCACACCCGACATTGTGGCGATTGCCAAGCCGATTGCGGCTGGGTTGCCGCTGGGAGCGTTCATCGCTAAGGAGGAATTTGCGACCGCGATTTCTCCGGGACAGCATGGCACGACGTTTGGCGGTGGTCCGCTGGCCTGCCGCATCGCGCTGGAGTTCCTGGCGATTGTGGAGGAAGAGAAGCTGCTGGAGAACGTGAACAAAGTTGGAGCTTACTTGCAGCAGGAGTTGAAAGAAGTGGTCGAGAAGAAGGCGGCTGCGATCGGGGTGCGCGGGCGGGGATTCATCCAGGGAATTGAGCTGGAGATTCCGGCGCGTCCGATTGTGGATGAGGCGCTGGCGGAGGGAGTGCTGTTCAACAGCACGCACGATACGGTGGTGCGATTCCTGCCGCCGTTTTTGATGGAAGAGAAGCATATCGATAAGGGGATTCGGGTGTTGAAGAAGTTGTTGGGGAAGAAGAGGAAGGCGGCGTGAGTTCCGCTTGTTCCGGATCCCGACGAGAACTCCTCGCGATGTCTACGGTGCTTTAGCGGGTAGGGATCCTTCGACTCCGCCACCACTGCGCTTCGCGCAGTGGTGGCTACGCTCAGGATGACAATGGTCTGGGATGGCTGAAAAAACGGGGAGCCGAAGCTCCCCAAGTGAAGCGACAGAGGCGTTCTCTCAAGTAGAGTCCGGCGGGCGGGAAACGGTTGTCCGAGTCAGAAGATTCTTGTGACGAATGAAATTCAGGAGGTCGCGGCTGGCTCTGCTTCAGCCTCGCTGGAGGGCGTGGAAGAGTGCTGGATGGATCTTGACGGAGCCCGCATGCGCTATCTCCGCGCGGGGTCTGGGCCAGCGCTGATCCTGCTGCACGGACTGCTGGGATATTCCTTTTCCTGGCGCTACACGCTTCCGGCGCTGGCTCCCTATGCAACGGTGTACGCGCCGGACATGTTAGGCGCGGGGTTTTCAGATCGGCCCCGCGGGATCGATCACTCGATGCGAGGGACGGCCAGGCGGGTTTTGAGGTTCGTGGAAAAGCTGGGGCTCCCGTCGTTTGATTTGTTAGGCACTTCGCGCGGCGGTGCCGTGGCGATGGCTGCAGCCGCGGAGTGCGTGAGCGCGGGTGTCTTGCGGCGGGGGCTGCGGCGGTTAGTGCTGGTGTGCCCGGTCAATCCGTATTCTTCGCATGGAAGCCGGCTGGCGCCATTCTTCGGCTCGCGTGTAGGTGCAGCGCTGTTTCGGGTTGGCGCAGAATACATGCCATTCCTGTTTCCCTACTGGCACGGGCGCCTGTATGGCGACCGCAACAAGATTCCGCCGGGAAGCCTTGAAGGCTATAAGGCGCCTCTGGCGATTCCGGGATTGTTCGAACACGCGCTGAGCATTGTCCGCACATGGACGGCCGATCTGCAGGAACTAGAGACGCTGCTGCCTTCGCTGGCGCCGATTCCCACGCTGCTGATGTGGGGCAGCAAAGACCCGGCAGTGTATGCTTCGTCGATGGAGCCGCTGGCGCGGCATTTTTCGAATGTGCAGACTGTGGTCTTTCCGGGAATCGGGCATTTGCCTTATGAGGAGTGTCCCGAGGATTTCAACCGTGCGTTGATCGCATTCTTGAAATCATAGGATCTGAGGCAGATTGCTCGCGCGGCAAGTGCGAGGGCGGGACTGCCGGCGCTACTGGACTTCAACTTCTAAATCATGACCCACTCCATTCTCGATTTCCTGCGGAATGCGGTGGTGCATTACGGATACTGGGCCGTGGGCGCGGCTTTGTTGATCGAGAATGCCGGCATTCCGGTGCCGGGGGAAACAATTCTTTTGCTGGCGAGTTTCCTGGCGTATTCCCAGCACGAACTGCAGCTTTCCTGGATCATCGTGGTGGCGACTCTCGCCGCCACGGTTGGCGACAACATCGGCTTTGCGCTGGGCTACTACGGCGGACGGCCCGTGCTGGAGCGCTACCGCACTGCTTTCAGAATTCAAGATGCTACGCTGGCGCGCGGAGAAGAACTGTTTGCCCGCTACGGTGCGGTCACCATCTTTTTTGCGCGCTTTGTGTTCGGTATGCGGATCATCGCTGGGCCCCTGGCGGGTGTGCTGCGGATGCCGTGGCGGAAATTCACGGTGTTCAACTTTCTCGGTGCGGCAGTGTGGGTCACGGTGATTTCCAGCGCAGGCTATCTGTTTGGCCAGCATCTGGGCCGACTGGAGCGGGACATAGGACGCTTCGACATGGTGGCCGCGATTCTCGTACTGATGGGGCTGGGACTTCTGTGGTGGCGCAACCATGGCAGACCTTAAACGGGCATCTGCACAGTAACCTTTGCGGCGCGGCGGATGTTCTGTGGGCGGCTATACTGTGCGGAAGTCATGGGCTTTTCGGGGTGGCGGGGCGATGTCCGTGATGGAAAAACCACACACCGGTTGCGTCCGAGCCGAAATTTCGGACGAGGAGGAACTCGTGAAAAAGATCGCTTTCTTGACGCTACTCATTATGGCAACGCTTGTGTTTACGCTCGCCTTTCCGGCGGCGGCAGCCGGACCCAAACCACCCGCCGCGCCGGCGCCGGTAGTAGCACCGGCTGCTCCGGCTGCGGTTGCTCCGGTGCCCGAACGGCATCCGCACATCGACGAAGCGTTAGAGTCGATGCGCGCCGCCAAGCATCATCTGGAAAGCGCGGAGCATGACTTCGACGGCCATCGGGTGAAGGCGATTGAACATCTCAACCAGGCGATCCATGAAGCTGAGATTTGCATGTCGATGAAATAGACCAGGTGTCAGAAGCACAACAAAAGGCAGCGTCCGGGACGCTGCCTTTTTTTCGTTGACTACTTGGATTCTGTGCCGGAGGCGCAATCTCAGTCGGTGTGGAACGTGTAGCCCACAGAAGCGCCGAGGCGAAGAACGCTATTGGAGTGGAAGTCGTTCGTGTTATTGATGATGTAGTAGTAATGCGCTTCGGGACGGATAAAGAAATTTCGCCATATCCGGTAGTTGAATCCGCCGCTTACGTGAAGCAGAAAGTGATTGCTGTTCAGATGGGTGGAGCAACCTGTCGAGTAAATGCAGCCCCCATAGGGGCTGTAGTAGAGCACGGTCTCGCCGCCCACGCCGGCCGTGAAGATCGTGCTGGTTCGTTTTGAGATGCGCGCGGGGAACGGATTGAAGCGGGGTGCGTACACGGCGTTGACAGCGTAGAGCACGGGGCGGTACTTCTGATAATTGTTGTAGAGAGCCTGCCTGGATCGAAATGTAACATCCGCTCCGTATCCGAATCCGTTGCTAAAGATTCGGTCAAAGGTGGCGCTGCCGTAGACTCCGCCTCTCTCGGGAGGAGACAGATAGAGCAGAGAAGCGGTGTTGTTCTGGGTGGAGAACAACGTGTTGCCGCCCACGGCAAGGTCCACTTGCTGGGCAGAAGCGAGAGTGGCAAACAGAAGAAGCGCACACACGGACGTGATTCGCGCGAACTTTCTCAAATACAGCCCCCTTTATGTCTCGTTCCGGTCTTGAAGTGTATGCGCTGGGTTGGCGGCGTGCCGGGCGAAGCCGCAGGTGGATCGGCGAGCGGAAGAAAGCGGGCGGCCGGAGAACGCACTCTCGGCCGCCGCTCAATTACAGCCTAGTCTGGGCCAATGGTGTAGCCGATCGAGGCTCCCACGTGGACAATGTTGCCGGAGGTGTAGTAGTCCGTGTTGTTCATGATCTTGTAATAGCGGAGCTCGGGCCGGACGAAGACATGTCCCCAGACGTAGTAGCGGATACCCGCTCCCAGATCAACCAGGAAGTGGTTGGCACTGACGTAGTTGTTGCAGGTGAAACCGTTGGTGCAGAACGGGAGATAAAAACGAGTGGTCTGCCAGCCAATGCCTCCCATCAGGTCCAATCCTGTCTTCTTGCCCAAACGGGGCTGGTAGACGCCATTGAAGTCAAAAAGGATGGGGCGGTAAGGCTGACCAATGTCGCCAAAGTTTCCCTGACTCGCTCTCCAGGTCGCATCAAAGCCGAAGCCGATTCGCCGGTGAAGGATCACGTCGCCGCCGAGGTTGGTGTAGAGACCACCTTTTTCCGGACAAACCACGGGGACAATGCCGGTAAAAGACTGAGAGACGGCGCAGGGGGAAGCCCCGGGCGACATGAGGGTCCCGAAGCCGAACATGGCATCGGCCTGCTGGGCGGAAGCGACGTTGGCCAGGACAAAAACAGCGATGACGGTCGCGAGGAAGGCAAGCTTTCTCAAGAGAAACCTCCTGTAAGGATCGTTTCGGCGGTAAGATGCGACCGCCAAACTATTTGGATGCAAGCGTATGCACGATGCATTCATCTTAGTTTTAACAGCGCCGGAATTCAATGGCTGCGGAGCTGGTGGAATTCGCGCCGTTATCCAGACCACGGTGCAATCGTAGCACCCGAAGAATCCAACCCACTGACGTGGAATAAGTTGCTATTGCGCCTCGGTGCGGCTCATTGAACGCTACCGTTTGGGCCCACCGCCGCCTCCCCCGCGGAGAACATGGTCGAGAGCGATGGGACCGGCTCCAAAGAAAATCAAGGCGAAGGCCAGGCTGGAGGCTGCCAGGGGAAACTCGAATCCCGGCCGGTCGGCGGGGCCAATGAGCCCATTGTGCAGGTGAACTTTCCAGAGGGCTACTACCAGGTCGATACAGACCGCGAGAGCGGCAAAGCGGGTGAAGAATCCCGCGAGCAGCAATAACCCGCCAACAAGCTCCGTGAAGGACGAAACATAACCCAGCCAGCGCGGCACTCCGAGGGTGGCGATCCACTGCGCATGGCGCTGCAAGCCTCCGAACACATTGTGATAGCCGTGCACGACCATGATGGCGCCCAAAGCCAGACGCATGACGAGAAGGGCGAGGGGTTGCAAGCGATCGAGATAGCGCAAAATGTTCCTCCAAACCGACGAGATAGATTACAGCAGTCGAGCGCTCCCAAGGAAGAAGACGAGGAAATCCCAGAAAACAATCCCAGAAAACAATTGCGCGTCCCGCCGGGTTTTGGTGACGTTGCTCCGCCGCAACGATGCCAGCAGAGATTTCCGATCTGGCGCGCTCGCATCTTGCCGGTCTTCTCCCCAGGCCCCAGAAAATTGATCGAGAGGTGCTTCGTCCGCGGAATGGCGTTGCCCATTTGTCCATTAGCGGCGGCTGCAAGACGATTGACTGGAGGAGTTCCTGATGAACTTGAGAATGTATGGAAGTGCCCTGCGAAAGTCACTCTTCTGACCAAGGGAATCGGTTTTGGGATGAAGAGACTTGGGAGAGAGCAGACCACCCATCTGTTCGCTGCGGGCGACAAAGTGTATCCGTTGAAAATCGAAGTCGACGTGAACAAAGACGACGTTGCTTTAACGATCGTGGCCTGCGATACGTGCAACAAAACGGATCCTCCGACGTATAACAAAGCGAAGGTCCTATTCCAGTTTCCCAAAGGTTCGTTGGCCAAGGTGAGCGCGGGCGACGTCGAAGATACGATCGGACAATTGCTCTCCATCAGCGAAGACACGCAGCAACAGGATCAGGGCGCCCAGCAGCAGGGAGATCAAGGTGGGCAAGGTGGTCAGCAGCAGCAGACCGCGCACCAACAGGCGCCGCCGCAACCACAAACTGAACCACAGACCATCGAGACAAGGACAGACCACCGACCAAGTGCAGTCTGCGCTCGGCAAGCCCGACAAGATCGTGAATCTCGGTTCAAGGCAGATCTACGTGTACAAAGATTTGAAGGTGACGTTTGTGAACGGCAAAGTGTCGGACGTTCAGTAGAGGCCGTTGCGGGCGTTCAACCGCGAAGTCAACTGAAATTGTGGTGCGCGGTAACTTTACGGCGTCTCGATTAAGGCCTGCCAATACAGCACTTTGGGCGAGCGATATAGTACCTCCGTACCGTGCCTAGTACTTCAGTTACCGGTCTGCAAGTGACCGGGCACCTTCTGCACGCGAACCACTTCTAATAGTATCTTCTAAGTCTATAACCACAACCTGTAGTTTCCCCTCCAAGCTCCCCTTTTCCTGAATTCCAAGAAACAGGCCAAAAACCCAAAGAAACGCGGAGATTCGCTCCGAGCCGGGGTTTTTCGGGGTTGAGATATGCTCGGAACACCGAAAGCCCTCGGAGCCGATATTGAGGGCGAGGCGTTGTTCGGAAGTAAAGCCCTCGGGCCGGGAGCTCGAGTGGGAATGGACGTAGCGGAAAAGGCAAAGGGAACCATGGCTGACTCGCGAGAAGTGATGAACATCCGGCAAGCGTCGCAATACCTGGGCGTGAGTCCGGACACGCTTTACAAGTACGTAGGCGAGCAGAAGATTCCTGCATTCAAGTTGGGCAACCGCTGGCGCTTCAAGAAATCCCGTTTGGACCAGTGGATGGAAGAGAAGTCGAGCGAGATGGAACCGCAGGCGAAACGTAAACCACGGGCGGCAGGAAAAGCTGCCGGACAGGTTTAGGGAAGCAAGTTAGATCAAAAACGTCGCGGGCAACGGTGCCCGCGCCACACAAAAGGTGGGCACATGTTTGGATTGGGATCGAAGTCCATTGTTGGCCTGGATGTAGGCTCTTCAAGCATCAAGGCAGTCGAGCTGAAGAAAAAGGGTGGGCAGATTGAAGTGGCGCACCTCGGACTGGAGCCGCTGTCTTCCGACATCGTGGTCGATTCGATGATCGTGGACTCGGGCACGGTTTCGAGCGCGATTTCGAAGCTGTTCCTCGACAACGAGATCAAGACCAAGGCCGTGGCCACCGCAGTCAGCGGGCACTCGGTGATCGTGAAAAAGATCTCGCTGCCTTCGATGAGCGACCAGGAACTGGCCGAGACCATCGAGAAGGAAGCGGCGCAGCACATTCCCTTCGATCTGGCCGATGTCAGCCTGGACTACCAGATTCTCTCCGACGAAGTGGGCAGTCCGCAGATGGACGTCCTGCTGGTCGCGGTCAAGAAGGACAAGATTCTGAACTACACCAACGTACTCTCGATGTCAGGGCGCACCCCGGCTATCGTCGACATTGACGCGCTGGCGCTGCAGAACTGCTACGAGTACAACTACCAGCCGGCGCCGGGCCAGGTGGTCGCGCTGCTGAACCTGGGCGCGAGCGTGATGAACATCAACATCGTGAAGGGTACGACGCCCCTGTTCCCGCGCGACGTCAGCGTGGGCGGGCATCAGTACACCGACTCGCTGCAGAAGGAGCTGGATCTGAGCTTTGAAGACGCCGAGTCGCTCAAGCTGGGCAACAAGGTGGGCACGGTGAGCGAGGACGCGAAGCAGCCGATCCTGCAGCAGGTCACCGAGATCATCGTGCTGGAAATTCAGAAGACGTTCGATTTCTTCCGGGCCAGCGCGGCCGGCGAGCACATCGAAAAGATCTACCTGGCGGGCGGTTCGTCGAAGGTTCCGGGCCTGGTGGAAGCGTTGCGGCAGGAGTTCTCGATGCCGGTGGAATTGTTGAATCCGTTCCAGCGGGTAACGCCTCCTGTGGAAGGACACGGAGCGGAACTGGTGGAGCAGAATCCCGGCCAGATGGCAGTGGCAGTGGGCTTGGCCCTGAGGAGCTTTGAATCCCTATGATCAAAATTAACCTGCTGGAAAATTCTAAGGGGAAGAGCAAGCGCGGTGGCGGCGGACCGTCGATGCCCACGATGGAAATGGGCGACATGGGGTCGCCCAAACTGAAGATCCTGGCGGTGTTGGTGGTGGCGGGGTTGTTCAACCTGAGCTACTGGTACCGGCTGGACCATCAGGCGAAGGCGATTGAAGCGCATATGAAAGTCGCCGAGCAGAAGAATCGCGAACTGGCGGACGTGAAGGCGCGCTTTCTGGAGCGCCAGACCCAGGCCAACAATTACAAGCGGCGCGTGGATGTAATTGACGGGCTGCGAGCGGGCCAGAACAGTGGTCCGGTCAACCTGATGGCCATGATGGGCGAGACGGTCAACAACACGGAAGCGGTGTGGCTCAGCAAGATGGACGATGCGGGAACGAGCGTGAACCTGGAAGGAACGGCGCTGAGCACGGATGCAGTCGCCAATCTGATTGCGAACCTGCAGAAGACTGGCTTCTTTAGGACCGTCGAGATCAAGGAAACTTATCAGGACGAGACGATCAAGGACATGCAGGCATTCCAGTTCACGCTAACTTGCGAGAAGGGAAAGTCGTAAAGGCAGACCTATGGCGAACTTTAGCGAAATGTCGGGCATCAAGCAGTGGGCAACGGTGGTGATTGGAGGCGCTGTGGTCACGGCAGCGTTGTACTTCACGCTGTTCAAGGCCCAGAACGACCACAACGCGGCCGCGCAGCATGCCCTTGAAGACAAGGTTCGGGAAAACAACGAACTCGAGTCCTACCGGCCGAAGCTGAAGCAGATTGAGCAGCAACTGGCCGAGCTGAAACAGCAGCTGGAAATCGAGCAGCGCATCGTTCCCGACGAGAAGCAGGTCGATAGTTTCATCACCATGCTCGACGCGGAGGCCCAGAAGGCGGGCGTGGAACTGCGGCGCTACATGGCGAAGGACACCAGGGCGCAACAGTACTACACGGAAGTGCCCTTCGACCTCGAACTGGACGGTCCGTACTATTCGGCTCTGAATTTCTTTGACCGGGTGAGCAAGCTGGAGCGGATTGTCAACATCAGCGGATTGCTGGTGGCGACGACGAAGAATCCGGCCGGGGCGAAAGCCAAGCATACGTACCAGTACGCGCCCAATGAAAGTATCATCGCGACGTTCACGGCGACCACATACTTCAGTCACGATCTACAACCTTCAGCGGCAGGCGCCGGGACGAAACCGGGAACGCCTGCGGCGAGGTAGGGATGGCTATGAAGCTGACGACAGGCATTTTGGCAGTGGCAATGATGGCGGGCGCGGCTTGGGCTCAGAGCCCTGACGCCATCGACAACGCGCGCAGCACGGCAAAATCGCTGCAGCAGACGCAGGCCAACCCGGCTCCCAAGGCCGCCGCAGTTCCGGCGGCTGCCAAGCCGGTACCGGGCGCTCCGGCTCCCGCGGTGAAACCCGCGACGATTCCGGGGTCCAAACCGGTTGCGGCGTCGAAGCCGGCAACGGCCTCCTCGTCCCACAACCAGCTGCAGCGGGTGAATGTGGTTCCCGCGGCGGATGGGGTCCAGATCGAAATCAGTTCCACTCAGGCGGTAACGCCCCAGGTGACCAAACTGACTTCGCCGGACCGGGTGCTGGTGGAACTGCCGGAAACGGTGGTGGCCACGGCGCAGAACAAGATTCCCGTGGGCAGCGGCGGAGTGAAGGGCGTACGCATCGGCATGGACGGCAAGACTCCTCCGACGACCAGCGTGGTTGTGGACCTCGCGCAGCCCTTGTCTTATGAGTTGACTCCGGGTCCGGCCGGGAAAGTAATCCTGACTCTGCATTCGCAGGGAGGAGCCCCGGTCGTCGCGAAGAATACTCCGGCGCCCGCCAAGACTGCTCCCGCGAAGGTATCCGCTCCGGCGACCCAGTCGCAGGCTGCGGCGAAGCCGGCCCCCGCCGCGACGAAAGTTGCAGCGGCAAAGGCTCCCGCCACAAAGCCAGAACCGAAACAGCCGGCCAAAGCGGCTGCGCCGGCGACGGTGAAGGTTGCTGCTCCGGCTGCGATCGCACCCGCAGCGGCTGTGGCCAAGACCGAATCCAAGCCCAAGCCGGAAGAGAAGAAGTGGGCGATGAACGGGAAACGCGATCCGTTCTTCAGTCCCGTCGTGCAGACCAACGGCTCGGGTTGTTCGACCGGAAAGAAGTGCCTGGAGATTGGCGCGATCAATCTGCGGGGCGTGGTGAAGTCCGACACGGGCTTCATCGCGGTGGTCACCAACAACCTGAACAAGGCTTATTTTCTGCGGGAGAACGATCCCGTGTTTAACGGTTACGTAGTGAAGATCACGGGTGATTCGGTGGTGTTCCAGGAAACGATTCAAGACAAACTGGGCAAATCGTTCACGCGCGAAGTGGTGAAGAGAATCTTTACTCCGGCGGTTTAGTGCAGGACGGCGCAACCGGAAACCGGAAACGCCGAAATCAAGTTGCAGAAGGACACGCGGGCCAGGCCCGCGGGTGGGGAGAGGCGAAATGCGAAAGCAACAATTGACAATGTTCGTATCGGTGCTGGCATTGGCGGCGGCTGCGGTGGCGCAGACTCCGAACCAGCTCGATCGAGTCAACGTAGTCCGGAGCACGGACGACATCCGGGTCGAGATGAGCTCCCACGGCACACTGACGCCGAAGCTCAGCACTCTGGACTCGCCCGCCCGCGTGGTGGTGGATCTGCCGGAAACCGTTATGGCGACCGGACAGACCCGCATCGCGGTCGGCGCGGCTGGGGTCAAAGGCGTGCGCATTGGCATGGACGGCCAGGCACACCCGACCACACGCATCGTCGTCGACCTCGACAAGGCTTGTGCCTACGAGTTGACGCCGGGTCCGGCAGGAAAGCTGGTCCTGACTCTGCACGCCAACGCGGTGGCCAAGGCCGCCCCTGAGGCACAGATGAAGACAGTTGCTACGAGTTCGCCGATTCCGGCCAGCCCGGCTGCAGTGGCTGAGGCTCCGAAGGCTACGGCCACGGATTCTAAGCCTACGGACTTTGTCTTTGTCGAGCCTACTTATCAGGCCAAGACCGAGGTCTCGAGCGACGTAAAGAAAGACGCCGCCGCGCCTACGGTTCGCTCCCAGGAAGCGGCGGCGCGGTTCTCGGACAAGACTGCCGCGGAACTGCTTCCGGTCAGCGCCCACTCAGCCCAGCAGAGTTCCACGGGCATCACTCCTGCGGTGAACCTGGCGGCCGAGCAAAAAGCTCAGGCCGGACAGCAACCCGCCTCGACCGGTCCGAAGTACACCGGCGAGCCTATCTCGGTCAACCTGAAAGATGTCGACCTGAAAGATTTCTTCCGCCTCGTTCACGAAATCAGCGGTCTGAACGTCGTGCTCGATCCTAACGTGCACGGCACGCTGACCGTGGTGCTCGATGACGTGCCGTGGGATCAGGCGCTCGACATCGTGCTTAAGAACAACGACCTGGCGCGTGAGCTGGAAGGCAACGTCCTGCGCATCGCCACGGTGGAAACTCTGAAGCATGAAGCCGACGCCCGCCGGGCGCAGATCGAATCTGAATCGCTGGCCGTGGAAAAGGTTTCGGTCACGCGCTTCCTGAGCTATGCCAAGGCGAAAGACGTCATTGTCACGGTAAAGAAATTCCTCTCGCAGCGCGGCGATGTCGTGGCGGATGACCGCACCAACGCCGTGATCATCAACGACATTCCGAAGACGATTCCGACCATCGACCGCCTGCTGACGCAGCTGGATCGCAAGACGCAGGAAGTCGAAATCGAAGCCCGTGTAGTGGCGGCAACGCGGCAGTTTGCCCGTGACATCGGCACGCAACTGGGCTTTGGCTGGGGCAACGGCACAACCGCGATCGGCGGAAACGCCGCCGCGGGCAGTTCCCCGACTACGGCGGGTGGACTCACTCCGGGCTACATTACCGTGCCGGGAACTGGCGGCGGGACTAGTACGGGATCTTCGATTCCATTGTTCTCGAATCTGGGGTCCACGTCGCCTTCGAGCGGCTTGACCTTCTTCAACGGCAGCAACACGGTGCGGATTGACGCGGTCCTGTCGATGGCCGAGTCGCGCGGCTTGCTGAAAGTGCTGTCTCGTCCGCGAGTCGTAACCCAGAACAACATTCAAGCACTGGTGAAGCAGGGCGTACGCGTGCCGATCGTGACGCAGGCGCAGTTGGGTGGTCCCCCGACCGTCACCTACGTCGACGCGTTCCTGCGGTTGACGGTGACTCCGCAGATCACGTCGGAGAACACCATCTTCCTGAACGTGGACGTGGAAAACACCACGCCGAACTTCGGTCAGGAAGTACAGGGCAACCCGGAACTGATCACGCAGCAGGCCACCACGCAGGTGCTGGTGACCGATGGCGGCACGGTGGTGATCGGCGGCGTCATCCAGACGCAGAACTCGATCAACATCTCGCAAGTTCCGCTGCTCGGCAACCTGCCCTACCTGGGCAACCTGTTCAAGCACACCCAGGTCAACACCTCGAACCAGGAGCTGATTTTCTTCATCACGCCGCGAATCATTCAGACATAGCAGCGTCAGACCTAGCAGCGTAGTTCGAAGATTGAAGCCGCCGTCCTGAAGAACCTGTCAGGACGGCGGTTTTGTTTTTGGGGGAGAAACGCGGAGCGTCTTCCTGCTCCTGTTAAACTTTCCTGCAATGAACTTCCAGGCGCGCCAGAAGAAATTGCGGGAGCATCTCGCCACGACCCGGTTCGATGCACTCCTGATCAGCCATCTTCCCAATATCCGGTATCTCTGCGGCTTTACCGGGAGCGCCGGCCTCTTGCTTGTCGAAGAAGGCGGGAGCGTGTTTTTTACGGACGTCCGCTACGACACGCAAGCGCACGAAGAAGTGAAGGGCGCGAAGGTTGTGATTGCGAAGAAAGCAGTGCTGACCGCTCTGGGCGAGTTTCTCGAGGCGCGGCGCAAGCGGGCCCGGGGATGGACCATCGGCCTTGAGGCGGAGCACTTCACGATCGCTGAAAAGAAGCGCCTGACGCAGGTAACGCCAGCCGGAATCCGGTTGAAGGATGCGCCTTCTATGGTCGAACGGGCGCGCATGATTAAAGATGCCGACGAGTTGCAGCAAATCCGTGCTGCTGTGGCTTTGGGAGCCAGGTTATTCGACCGGGCTGTCGATGTGATCCGTCCGGGCGCGAAGGAAACCGAAGTGGCGGCGGAGATGGAATTGGCGGCGCGCCGGGGTGGGGCGGAGGAGATGTCGTTTCCTACAATCATTGCATCGGGAGCGAGGTCGGCACTACCACATGGACGGGCTTCCGAGCAGGCGATTGCCGCTGGCGGATTCGTGGTCTGCGACTTCGGTGTTATACTTTCAGGTTATTGTTCCGATCAGACGCGCACTGTGTGGGTAGGGCCTGTTTCCACGGAGGCCCGCCAGGCATACGAGGCGGTGCGGGCGGCGCAGCAGGCGGCGATCGATGCTGTGCGGCCTGGAATCCCGGTCGGAGAGGTCGATGCGGCGGCTCGTAAGGTATTGCGTAAGGCCGGGTTAGGGCGCTATTTTACCCATTCGACCGGGCACGGCGTGGGGCTGGAGATTCACGAGTCTCCGCGGGTCGCAGACGGGCAGCGGGAGATTCTGCAGCCCGGTATGGTCATCACGATCGAGCCGGGAGTATACTTCCCCGGCAAATGGGGCGTGAGGATCGAGGACATGGTGGCGGTTACCCCGAGTGGTTGTGAAGTGATGACCCCGACGAGCAAGGATTTTCTGGCAGTTTAGTCTTCTTAAAATCAGCCGGGCATGATCGAGGCCCGGCTTCTTCGCGTGAGCCATGATTCGGCTTGCAGGTCTGGCTCGCGAGAGGTTGGCGAAGGGTCCCACCCTACACGAATGAATCAAAAAGAGCTGAAAGAACTCATCGAGTTCCTCATCGAAAAGGACATTGCCGAGTTCGAACTGGAGCGCGGCGATGTTAAGGTCCGGATCAAGCGCGCCGGAGAGCATACATTCGTCCACTCTCAGGCGGAGCCGCGCTTTTATGCGGTGCCTGCGGCCCCTGGGGTCGCGCCGGAATTGGGTGCCGCACCCGTAGCGGCCACACCGGCAGCTGCTGCCGCTCCGCCAGCCGCACCCGCTCCCGAAGAGGGGCTTCACATGGTGAAGTCTCCGATCGTCGGGACGTTCTACGAAGCTCCTTCGCCAGGCGCGCCTCCGTTCGTGAAGCCCGGCGACATGGTGGAAGTGGGGCAAGTGCTCTGCATCGTCGAGGCCATGAAACTGCTGAACGAGATTGAGTCGGATTTTGCCGGGGAGATCGTCAAGAAGCTGGCGGTCAACGGCCAGCCCATCGAATACGGCCAGGACTTGTTTGAGATCCGGCCGAAGAAGTGAATCTGGGATGAATCTGGCGCGCTCTGGGCGCGCCTTTTTGTGTCCGTTAGCTCCGAGCCGCGAGCTGTGATCCTTGATCTCGTAGCTCAAAGCTCATAGCTCGTGGCTTTTTCCTCATGTTCAAGAAGATCCTGATTGCCAACCGCGGAGAGATTGCACTGCGCGTGATCTGCGCGTGCAAGGAGCTGGGCATCCGCACGGTCGCCATTTACAGCGAGGCGGATCGTAACTCGCTGCACGTCCGCTTCGCCGATGAGGCCATCTGCATTGGGCCGCCGCAGCTCGCGCTGAGCTATTTGAATATTCCTGCGGTCATCAGCGCAGCTGAGATCGCAAATGTCGAAGCGGTGCATCCTGGCTACGGACTGCTCGCGGAAAACGCCAACTTCGCCGAAGTCTGCGAGACCAGCGGGATCAAGTTCATTGGTCCGCGACCCGAAGTGACGCGGTTGATGGGCGAGAAAGAAAAAGCGCGCGCGGCGATGAAGCGCGCGGGCGTGCCGATTCTGCCGGGCTCGGATGGAATCATTGCTTCCGACAGCGAGGCGGTCGAGTGGGCTCGTCAGGTCGGCTTCCCGGTGATCGTGAAAGCGTCTGCGGGAGGCGGGGGACGCGGGATGCGCATCGTCCGCAACGAAGAAGAATTACCCGGGCTGTTCAAGGCCGCGCAGGCAGAGGCTGCTGGGGCGTTCGGCAACGGCGACCTTTACATGGAGAAGTACGTCGAGCATCCCCGGCACATCGAGTTTCAGGTGCTGGCCGACGAGCACGGCAACGTAGTGAGCTTGGGTGAGCGCGAATGTTCCATCCAGCGGCGGCACCAGAAGTTGCTGGAGGAGTCGCCTTCCACGCAGGTCACGCCCCAACTGCGCGATGAGATTGGCGCCGTGCTGTGCAAGTCACTGGCGGAGATCGGGTACAGCAATGCGGGCACGATTGAATTCCTGATGGATCAGGACCGGCGGCTGCATTTCATCGAGATGAACACCCGCATTCAGGTGGAGCATCCGGTCACCGAAATGGTGACAGACGTCGACCTGGTGAAGAGCCAGATCATGATCGCGGCGGGAGCGCACATGCGGGACGTGCTGCAGGGACCGATTGTCCACCGCGGACACGCGATCGAGTGCCGTATCAACGCCGAGCATCCCGAGAAATTTACGCCCTCGGCGGGGAAGATCACTGCGTTCCATCCCCCGGGAGGAACGGGAGTGCGCGTCGATACGGCGGCTTACGCGGAGGGAGTGATCCCACCTTATTACGACTCTCTGATTGCCAAGCTGATCGTGCGCGGGAAAGACCGCAGTGAGGCAGTTTCCCGCATGGCGCGGGCGCTCGAGATGTTCATTGTCGAGGGCATATACACGACGATCCCGCTCCACCGCAAGATTCTGGCGGATGAAGACTTCCGGGCAGGGAAGATCGATACCGGATTTATTGAGCGCTTTCTGAAGAAGAACGGGCACACGTAGGGGCGGACGTATTCGTCCGCCCTGCGGAGCCAATCGGCGTGCTCAAGGCTCCGAAAGCAGTTTCGTCGTCATCGTTTCTTGGATTGGCCTCCGGACCAACGCGTCCGGGGCTAGGTGATTCGACACCTTCTGCATGCAATGATTTCTCTTCCGCGCCTCTACGCCATTATCGATTCATCCGCTCATAGGTCGACTCCGGATTTGCTTGCGTACGCGGACGAACTGGCCGCCGCCGGGTGCACGCTGCTGCAATACCGCAACAAGAGCGCCAATTCGCGCGTGATGCTGGAGCAGGCGCGGGCCCTGAAGAAGCATCTTGGCGACTCCGTTCGGCTGGTAATGAATGACCGAGCGGACTTGTGTCTGGCTGCCGATTTCAGCGGAGTGCATGTCGGGCAGGAGGATTTGTCTCCAGATATGGTGCGCGCGATCATTGGTCCGGACCGCTGGCTGGGAGTCTCGACCCATAATCCCGAGCAACTGACTGAGGCGGATCTGACTTCCGCCGATTATCTTGCGATTGGCCCCGTGTTCGCCACATCCAGCAAAGACAAGCCAGATCCCAAGGTGGGCCTCGAAGGTGTGCGCCGGGCACGGGTTTTGACGCGCAAGCCACTGGTAGCAATTGGAGGCATTACCCGGGCCAACGCTGCCTCTGTCATTGAGGCCGGAGCCGATTCCGTGGCGGTGATATCGGATCTGTTACGGGAGCCGGGCAAATCAGCAGAGGAATTTTTCCGCATCTTGCGGTAAAGTTCTCAGGCATCACGAGTGCGTTCGTTTTTCGATTGCCGTTCCCGAGTGTCATGCTGAGCGAAGCGAAGGACCAACGCACTCTGCCGGCGCCGGGAGACTGCATAGATCCTTCGTCGGGCAAAAGTCGCCCTCCTCAGGATGACAAAGGCGAATAATGACAAAGCGAATAGCTGACGACCGAAAACCAATGACCAACGACCGAACCCGGAGGCACTCCTGAGTACAACTTCGACGCAGCCATCTTCGGGCAGCGACTGGGAAATCCACAGTCATCAGGACAAGGAACTGGTCCAGGGTCTGGGACTGACCAGCGCCACCATGCTGGTCATGGGGTCGATGATCGGCTCCGGCATCTTTATTGTGTCAGCCGAAATCGGCCGGGAAGTCGATTCGCCGGCGTTGCTGATCGGCGCCTGGGCTGTTGCCGGGTTCATGACGATCGTGGCGGCGCTCAGCTATGGCGAGTTAGCCGCAATGATGCCACGGGCGGGTGGGCAATACGTTTACCTGCGTGAGGCGCTCGGACCGCTATGGGGATTCCTCTACGGATGGACGCTATTCCTGGTCATTCAGACCGGAACCATCGCCGCAGTGGGCGTGGCGTTCGGCAAGTTCCTCGGCGTGTTCGTTCCCTCGATTTCTTCGACGCACTGGCTGCTGCACATCTGGAAGGTCCCGCCGATTCACGTTGGCCCCATGGTGCTGGGCAACATGGATGTCGGCATCAACACGCAGAACATGGTTGCGATTCTGTTGGTGATCTTCCTTTCGGTGGTGAACATCTTTGGGCTGAAGACCGGTGCCGCGATTCAGAACATCTTCACCGCGGCGAAAGTTTCTGCGCTGCTGGGATTGGCAGTATTCGGGTTCGCGCTCGGACGCAATGCGCAGGCGCTGGCCGCAAATTTCGGCGCAAACTTCTGGCATAACGCGGGATTGAGTGCGCAGCACGCGGTACAGGTCGGCGTCGGTGGGCCGATCGTGATGGTCGGAACCCTGACCATTCTGGCCGTGGCGCAGGTCGGATCGCTGTTTTCGGCCGATGCATGGAATAACGTTACCTTTACTGCTGGAGAAGTGAAGAATCCCAGCCGTAATTTGCCGCTGTCTCTGGCCCTGGGCACGGGCGTGGTTATTGCGCTCTACATCGCCTGCAATTTCATTTATCTGAGCGCGCTGCCGCTCGATGGCGCTGAAGGCGGCGTCTCGATCTTGGCTCGCGGAATCAAGCACGCCTCCGAAGATCGCGTCGGTACCGCGGTCATGACGCAGATGTTCGGTGCGGCTGGCGGACTGCTGATGGCCGCCGCGATCATGATTTCCGGCTTTGGCTGCGCGAACGGGCTGATTCTGTCCGGGGCGCGCGTTTACTACGCCATGGCGAAGGATGGCCTGTTCTTCCGCAATGTCGCTAAGCTGCATCCTACGTACAAGACACCGGCGGTTTCGCTGATGGTGCAGATGGTGTGGGCGTGCCTGCTCTGCGTCTCGGGCAGCTATGGACAGCTTCTGGACTACATTATTTTTGCCGTGCTGGTGTTCTACATCCTGACGATCGTGGGATTGTTTGTGTTGCGGCGGACTCATCCGGACGCGGTGCGGCCCTATAAAGCCGTCGGTTATCCGATTCTGCCGATCATTTATATTGTGATGGCTTTATTCATCGATGTCGTACTATTGCGCTACAAACCGCAGTTCACATGGCCGGGGCTGATCGTGGTACTGCTGGGAATTCCGGTCTACTATGCGTGGTCGCGAAGCGCAGGCGCCAAGCGCGCGGCGTAGTCCCAAAGGAGAAACCAAACGGATGGCAAATCTGCTGGCAACCAAGCCGCTGAACCTGCTGATGGAAGAAGCCCGCGAAACGGGCGAGCACAGCCTGAAACGCACATTGGGAGTCTTTCAGCTCACCGCGCTGGGCGTGGGCGCGATCATCGGCGCCGGAATTTTTGTCATGGTGGGATTGGGTGCGCAGTACGCGGGGCCCGGGCTGACTCTGTCGTTTGTTTTGTCAGGTCTGGGATGCGCGTTTGCCGGTCTGTGTTACGCCGAGTTCGCGGCTATGATCCCTCTGGCGGGTAGCGCCTACACCTATGCCTATGCAACGTTGGGCGAACTGCTCGCGTGGATCATCGGATGGGACCTGACGCTCGAGTACGCCATGGGCGCCAGCACCGTGTCGTCGGGATGGTCGAACCACTTCATCGAACTGCTGAATATCTTTCACATCAAGATGCCGCTGTGGCTGGCTTACGATCACTGGACCGCGCTGAAGACGGCGGAGAACATTGTCGCTCGCCAGATGGCGACGGCTTCCGACTCCTCGCTTGTCCCGGGAACGCAAGCCTTTCTCGACAAAGTCAGCGCACTCACTGCTGCTGCGTCACCCGAACTCCTGCAACGAGCGCACGACCTGCTGGGCGCACCCCACATGTTCGGGATGGAAATTGGATTGAATCTTCCCGCCTTTATTATTGCGCTGGTGATTACGACCATTCTCGTGATTGGCATCAAGGAGAGTGCGCGTTTCAATGCCGTGATTGTGACGATCAAGGTGGCGGTCGTACTGTTCGTGATCGCTCTGGGTGCGCGCTACATCAATAGCGGCAACTGGGGCACGGACTGGCATTCGTATGCGCCCCACGGCTTCGCGGGAATCGGAGCGGGGGCGGCCTACATATTCTTCGCGTACATTGGATTTGATGCGGTTTCAACCACCGCGCAGGAAGCCAAGAATCCGCAACGCGACCTGCCCATCGGCATGATTGCCTCACTCGCAATTTGCACGGTGCTGTACATCGCCGTTGCGGGCGTGCTGACCGGGATGGTGCACTGGCAGCAGATCAACATCGAAGCGCCGGTGGCGCGCGCATTTCTGGATCGGGGTCTGACCACCGCGTCGCACATCATTACTCTGGGCGCTCTGGCAGGACTCACCAGCGTCATGCTCGTGATGTTGCTCGGACAGACGCGGGTGCTTTACTCGATGGCCAACGACGGGCTGCTCCCCAAAAAGTTTTTCGCGGACGTGCATCCCAAATTTCGCACGCCGTGGAAGAACACGATTCTGGTGGGCCTGCTGGCCGCGATCGTGGGCAGCGTGACGCCGATCGACGATATCGGGAAGATGGTAAACATCGGGACGCTGCTTGCGTTTGTGATCGTGTCGATTTCTGTCTTGGTGTTGCGGCGCACCAATCCTAACCAGCCGCGGCCCTTCCGCACGCCGTGGGTGCCACTGATTCCAATCCTGGGCGTGATCTCCAACGGTTACATGATGTACAAGCTGGGCTGGGTGAACTGGGCGCGGCTGTTCATCTGGCTGGCGATTGGGCTGGTGGTGTACTTCGGCTACGGACAGAAGCACAGCCGGGTGCAGGCGCTGGCTGCGGGACGGACGCCGGAACCTAGATGACTTAGGGATAGTGAAAGCGATTCAGAGGCCCTCCGCACAGCGTGGAGGGCCGTTTTGTTTTAAGATCGCTCGTTGGTCGCTCGTCATTGGTGGTTGGCTTCGACGTGGCATAGTGCGATGGGCCTCGCTAACGACCAACGACCCGCGACTAACGACTGCCCATGAAAGCCTTTCGCAATCTTCGAACCATCGGCGCGCTTCTCCTGCTCGTCATGGCGATTGGCACGGCGGGCTATCACTACATCGAGGGCTGGCCGTGGTTCGATGGCTTCTACATGGTGGTCACGACCCTGACGACCATCGGATACCAGGAGGTGCATCCGCTCTCGCACGCGGGACGCATCTTCAACGTGTTCGTGATTCTGTCGGGCGTGTCGCTTTTGTTGTTGGGAGTCGGAGCACTCAGTCAGGCTTTGCTAGAATTCGAGCTGCAGAGCTTCTTCGGAAGGCGGCGCATGGAGCGCGAAATCGGCCGGCTCGACGGGCACTACATCATATGTGGCTTGGGGCGCGTGGGACGCAGCGTGGCCCGTGAATTGGGACGCAAGCCGGTCCCTTTCGTAATCCTTGAAAACAACGAAGCCAAGCGCCAGCGCTTCGCCACGGAAAACTGGCTGGTGTTGGCTGGAGATGCAACCCAAGAGCAGACTCTCCGGCAGGCGCAGATTGAGCGTGCCCGCGGGCTGATCGCGGCCACAACCACCGATGCGACCAATCTGTACATCGTGCTCACCGCGCGCGGGTTGAATCCGCACTTGAAGATCATTGCGCGGGCCAGTGAAGATGCCGCGGAAAAACATCTCCTCACTGCTGGTGCCGATGCCGTGGTTTCTCCGTATTCATTCGCTGGGCAACGGATCGCGCAGTCGCTGTTGCGTCCGCATGTCGTAAGCTTTCTCGACACCGCGACCACGCACCTTGGGATGGATCTGGAGATCGGCGAGATTCACATCACGTCAACGTCGGCCTTTGCGGGCAAAACGATTGAGAGTTCCCGCATCCGGCAGGAGCGCGGAGTGATTGTGCTGGCCATCAAGCGACGCGAAGGCATGCGCTTCAATCCCGCGCCCGATGAGCGCATCGAAGCGGATGATTTCTTGATTGCCATGGGTGAACCTGCGCAGTTGCGGCAGCTGGAACTGACCGCCTCCTCTTCGTTATGAGGATCAGAATCAAATGAAGATCGTGACTGCGGCAGAAATGCGCGCCATCGACCGCGCCACCAGCGAACGCTTCGGCGTGCCGTCTTTGACGCTGATGGAAAACGCCGGATCTGCGGTGGCGAAATATGTTCTCGCGCACCACCCCGATGCCCAGAAGATTCTGGTCTTCTGCGGCAAGGGCAACAACGGCGGCGACGGATTCGTGGCTGCCCGCAAGTTGCAGGAGGCAGGGAAGACTGTGCAGGTCATCCTGCTGGCCGATCGGGAGGACCTGCACGGCGACGCTGCCGCCATGTTCGTAAAGCTGCCGGAGCCACCGATCGTCGTCCGCTCCAGCGGAGATTTGAAAGACAAGCGCGTCCAGCTCGCCTTGGCTGCGGATTTGTATCTCGACGCGATTCTCGGCACAGGATTCAAGCCGCCGGTCAGTGGACTGTATGCCGACGCCATCGCCTTGCTGAATGCGGGTAAGGCACCGGTGATTGCGGTCGACATTCCTTCCGGGGCGGACGCGGATGCGATGGGCCCGCAGAAGGGGACCATCGCGCGAGCCGACGCCATCGTGACCTTTACCGCGGCACGTCCGGCGCACGTCTTCAGTGCGCTGACCAACGGGTCCGACTTACGTCGCGGACATCGGCTCGCCGCCAGAGTCGATTGTTTCTTCCTTGCAGCTCAATGTGATTACGGCTCGCGACTTTGCGGCGATGATTGGGCCGCGTCCGGCAGAGTCGAACAAGGGCATCTACGGGCACGTGCTCGTCATCGGAGGGTCGGTCGGCAAAGCGGGCTCGGTTGCAATGGCGGGCATGGCTGCTCTGCGAGCTGGAGCCGGGCTGGCGACGGTTGCGACGCCAAAGTCTGTGCTTCCCACAGTCGCCGGATTTCATCCGGAGTTGATGACCGAGCCACTACGAGAAACACGCGAGGGCACCCTCTCTGCCGTCGCAGGAGCGAGACTGGATGCGTTGGCGAAAGGGAAGAGCGTGCTCGCAATCGGACCCGGGATCTCGCGAAACGCGGAGACGGCTGAGTTCGTGCGAGTTCTGGTTGCTGGCGCGGAGATTCCCGTTGTCCTCGACGCTGACGGGCTGAATGCATTCGAAGGCGTGACGGACGAATTGAGCGGCAAGGGACGAGTGCTGGTGATCACTCCGCATCCAGGAGAGATGGCGCGACTGGCGGGCTGTTCGACCGCCGACGTGCAAAAAGACCGGCTGGGCGTGGCGCGGCAGTTTGCACGCGAGCATGAATTGATTGTCGTGCTCAAGGGGAACCGGACGCTGGTCGTTCAGCCGGATGGCGAGGCCTGGGTCAACACGACCGGCAATCCTGGAATGTCCACTGGCGGGACGGGCGATATTCTGACCGGCATGGTCGCGGCAATGATCGCGCAGCATCCGAAAGATGTGACGATGGCCGTCTGTGCCGCGGTGCATTTGCACGGTCTGGCGGGCGACGTGATGCGCGAGATCGTGGGAGAACATTCGATGGTCGCCACCGACTTGCTGCGCGGGTTGCCGAAGGCTTTCTTGCGCGCGCAGAGAACCGCACGAGAGAAGTTCGTGGGTTGGAACGGGTAACGGTCCGACAAAAGCGGTGTCATCCTGAGCGGAGTGCGGCCTGCGCACGGCGCGGGCCGCACGGAGTCGAAGGATCCCTCCCAGCGTGTCGCAGTGCGACGCTCGGCGAGGAGTCTCTGTTCAGAACAGATTCCTTCGGCCCGCATCGAGAGAAATTCCCTGCGTCATCCGCAAGTATTTCTCACGCGATAGGGATCCTTCGACTCCGCCAACACTTCGCTTTTCACGAAGTGTTGGCTGCGCTCAGGATGACAGGTGGGAGAACTATCGTTTGGAAGGTAAGCGTACCGTCGTTCCCGAAGCTGCCGAACGCCGCGCTGCGTCGAGGATTTCCGTCACCGTCACATTCGTCTCCAGACGATGAGAGGGCGTCTGGCTTCGCTCCGTCGAGGATGACAGCTCGCAGATAGGACAACTCATTGTCATACGGCGCCGGCACGGGCTTGGCCGCCGACTGTTCTTCATGCGTGTTGTCTCCGCCGCGGCGCACGCGAATGTCGTTGCCCTGAACGGTGATCGCGTATCCAGTCTGGCCGTAAACCTCCATGTCTTTGCGGCCGAAGGGCCAGTTCCACGAGGCCTGCACGATGGCTTGCGCCTTGGGGTATGTCAGGATGATCGTCGCTTCGTCATCTACTTTCGAATAGATTTCCGGCTTGATCTGCTGCGTGACGGCTGTGACCGTCTGCGGGCGCTGGCCATCCATCAGCCAGGTCATCAGGTCGGCGCCATAGCATCCGAAATCGAACAGCGCGCCGCCGCCGTTGAGTTGCGGATCGGTGAGCCACGCAAGGAATTCCGGCTCTACGCCAATTTCCTTCGGGCCATTGTGGCCGTCGTGAATCACCACCTTGCGGACATCACCGAGCGCTCCCTCATGCACCAGGTCGTAGGCAGCGTGATTGCTGCGGTACCAGGACGTTTCGTAGTTGACCAACACCTGAATCTTGCCGGCGTGCGCCGGCCTTTTCGATGGCGAGTGCGTCTTTGAGGCTGACGGCGAGCGGTTTCTCCATCATGACGTGCACGCCATGTTTGGCGCAGATCTCGACTACACGACGGTGGTCGTAGGTGTTGGTGTAAACGAGAACCGCTTGCGGATGGACTTTCTGCAGCATTTCTTCGAGATCGGTGAAGAGCAGAGAGCGCTCGAAGCCGTATCGCGTTGCGGCCTGTGAGAGCAGGCGCGGGTCGGGTTCGGCGACGCCCACGATCTGAATCTCGGGGCTATGCAGGGATGCACCGAGGAATCCGTGGACGTGTCCGTGAACCAGGCCAACGATGCCGACGCGGAGCGGCGGATGGGCTGCCGGGGCATGGCCGAAAGACAGAGTCACGGCCAACATGGAGAGCGAAGCCAAAAACGAAATTCGGACCATGACGTCTACCTCTCTGAGGTCAGTCAGACATAGTAAATCGGCCAGTGTTCGCAGGGCTGAAAATCACGCTATTTAGAATCCGCAGATTGTCCTATGGGACATGTATCAATTAGTAAACAATGCGCTAACTCCTTCATACGACAGGGCTACAAGGCCCGCAATTGCGGCTCCCAGAGCGGAATCCGGACGAGGGGCTTCAGTAATCTATTATGCAACCGAGGCTGGTGCGATAGTGCAAACAGCCTATGACTCACTTCCCCCAACCGCACCCCTCGCGGCGCGCGGCCCGAGTCCAGCTAGGAGATTCGGTCCTGGCTGCGATCCGGTTAGAAGACGGCCGCCGCACCAAAGCTAAACTCCAAACCATTTCCATTACCGGCGGCCTGCTGCAACTGGCCCAATCGCTGGCGCAGGGTGACTTTGTGGAAGTTGCCTTCCAGACGCAAGCCGGGCCGGTGCACGGAATGGCCGAAGTTCTCAGCCCCACGCAGAAGATGTCGGACGGCGTTTTGCAACCGTTCCGCTTCGTCGCGCTCGAGGACGACGACCATCGCCGCTTGCGTACCTCGCTCGATCACGTCGTGGACCGGAAGCTGCTCGGCATGAAGGTCAACGCGTTCTCCACATATTGAGGAGAGGGTCTGGGGTTCCGCCGCGATAGGGAACAGTGCTTCTCGCTATACTGGACGTGTGAACGGCCAGACCAAGGCGCCAGACTTGCGGGCGAAAGACGTCCTGCGGGAAATCACCACACAATCGGCCGAGGAAACGATCGCCTTCGGGCGAACGCTGGCCGAGTGGCTCACGCCGCCGAAGTTGGTGCTGCTGCGCGGCGATCTCGGCGCAGGCAAGACCACGCTGGTCAAAGGAATCGCCGCTGCCTTCGAGGCGGCTGCCGAGGAAGACGTCACCAGCCCCACCTTCACGCTGGTGCACGAGTATCGCGGGCCGCGCGTCAACCTCTACCACATCGATCTATACCGCATCGACACCCCGCGCGAGTTGGAGACGCTTGGTCTGGATGATCTGCGTTCGGACAACAGCATTCTGCTGATCGAGTGGGGAGAGAAGTTTCCGCGGCTGGTGCGGGAGCGGGATGTGGAGATCGCGTTAGAGCGGGAGAGCGAGACGGGACGGCGGATCAAGATCAGCAGCTAATGCTTGCCTTGGGTGGCGACGGAGGGAGCGAGAATCGACCGTGCGCACGCCACGGGAGCATGCCATTCCCGCACCATCGAGAACAGAATCGCAGCGGCGAACAGAGCGAAGGTAACGCGACGAGTGGCCACGAATCAATTCTACAACGCCGAGGGCATCTGAATGGCCAATGCTAGCGGCAGCCGCAGGCTTTGCCCCGCAGGGTTTCCAGACCTTCCCAAGCAACGAGAGGGGTAATCACCAAAGCGGCGACAGGATCGGCCCATGCCGCGCCGAGGTAGGCATGCGCGGCGAGTCCGATCAACGCGATCCAGGAAAGATAAGCGCACAGCATAGATTCCGCAGCATCCGCACGCAGGGCGGCGCTTTGCGTCGCCGAGGACAACCGTCGCTTCTGTCGAGCCAGACAGGGCATGAGAATGCCCGCTGCAACCAGAACCGCGATGCCCAGATAGCTCAATTTCGGTTCGCTATAACCGAGCAGAGTAAGAGCGGAAGAGACGACGATAAGCACGGCCAGGGCGAGAAGGAGAATCCCGGCAATCCGGGCGGCACGCCGCTCGGCAACCTCATCGGCGAGATGCTTCCGAAACCGCCAGAGCACGACGATCGCTGAGAGTAGTTCGATTCCGCTGTCTCCTCCAAATGCGAACAGCGCCGGACTCCTGGCCCGCCATGCCGCCCACAGAGACACGCCGGCCTCCACGCTCATCCATCCGATCGTAATAGTCTGAATTTGCTGAATGCGTCGGAGAGTGTGTTCGGCGGAAATTTGCTGGCCCGCAGCCATGTACTAAAATCCCATGATGTTGTAGCCGCAGTCCACGTAAATTACTTCACCGGTGATCCCGCTGCTCGCATCGGACGCCAGGAAAACTCCGGTAGATCCCACTTCCGCGACTTCGACATTGCGGCCCAGAGGAGCGCGTTCGGCATGGCTCTTGAGCATGTCTCCCAGGCCGGAGATGCCCCGGGCGGCCAGCGTTTTGATCGGTCCGGCAGAGATGGCGTTCACTCGAATCTTTCGTTTCCCCAGATCGCTCGACAGATAACGGACCGTGCATTCCAGAGCCGCTTTGGCTACGGCCATCACGTTGTAGTGCGGAACAACTTTTTCGGCGCCGTAGTAGGTCATGGTGATGATCGATCCGCCGTCTTCCATGAGCGGCGCGGCGGCGCGTGAGACGGCGATCAGCGAGTACACGCTCACATCGTGCGCGACGCGGAAGCCCTCACGAGTCGTATTGACGAAGTCGCCCTTCAGTTCTTCTGCGGGGGCGTAGGCGACCGAGTGCACCAGCGCGTGCAGCTTGCCGTAGCGCTCTTTGAGCGTGGCAAAGAGGCGGTCGATGTCCTCGTCTTTCGACACATCGCACATGTACGCCTCTGCACCGGGCAGCGACAGAATGAGATCCTTCGCTTCCAGTTCCATGCGCTCGTTCTGGTAGGTAATGGCCAGTTTCATGCCGGCGGCGTGCAAGCCCTGGGCGATGGACCACGCGATCGAGCGCTTGTTAGCAACTCCGAAGACGACGGCATTGCGACCCTGCAGGTCTGTGGACATGAGTGCTCCTTACGAATGGGAAAGAATAACAGCCGGAGGCAGTGGTTGACCACGGAGCCGGACTCGCATTTCCTATTGCACAGTCGTCGGAAGTCAAAATCCCCATCCTCTTTTCGCAGAAAACGTGAAAAGAAGGGGGCCCCCTGATTCATTGCACCCAGACGCTGCTTACTTCGCTGCGGCTTCTTCTGCGACCGGCGCTCCCACTGGCCAGCTTGCGGCAACGAACGACATGCCGTACACGCAGGCGAGGATCGCGAACGCTGCCACCAGGCTTACTTTGTGCGCGACCACGCCTACTCCGATCGCGAGGACGAGTTGCAGGAACGTTCCTGCGAAGTAAAACGCATTCTGCACCCGGCCCATCAAGTGCTTTGGCACCATCTCCATCAAACTGGTATTCATGGCCACGCCGCCTAAGCCGCGAGCCGAGCCCATCAGGAAGTAAATCGAGATAGCGATGAAGAGAAACGGCGCGATGGGAGCGCACACCACACACACCGAGAGCAACGCCATGGAATACGCAATCGCGCGGCGTCCGCCCAGCCGTGCAATGGCCTGCGGGGCATACAGCGCGCTGACGAAGGCTCCGGTGCCCCATCCGGCGTTGAGCCAGCCGTAGCCCTTGGCTCCCGCGTGAAAGATGCGATCGCTCAGCGAAGGCGTGACCACCACGCCTGTGATCATGGCGCCGAGAAACAGGGCCCAGCTGACGCCAAGCATGACCACGGCCCGATGATCACGGAGGAAGTGCAGGCCCTCACGCATCTCGCGCCAGAAGCGTTCGAACTGGCTTTCCGCGGCCAGAATATCCGCTTTCAGTTCCTGCGGACTCAGCACGACATGGCGTCCCTTGCGCACTGCGAAGTAGCAAAGAAACGAGACCACGTAGGTCGACACATCGATGGTCAGCACGCCGCCCAGCCCGATGTGGTCGTACATGAAGCCGACGACCGCGCCGGCGATAAGCCATCCGCCCTGCACGCCGGCGAGCAGAAAGGTGTTGGATTCCACGAACTGACCCTCCGGCGTCAACTCCTGGATCAGCGCCGTGATCGTTGGCCAGAACATCCAGAACCCGGCGGCAACCAGCGTGTTCATCAGGTAGAGTTGCCAGACCTCCACGCGGTGCTGGAAGGCGAGAACGGCCACGACCGCAATGACGACGCCGCGTACGGCGTCGAGCCACATCACCAGGCGCCGACGGTCCTCGCGGTCAATGATGACGCCGGTGAAGGGAAGCATGAGCATGGCGGGGACGGTTTGCAGAACGGCAAACGTCCCGAGCGCCATTTCCGAGTGCGTGGCCTGCAGAATGTACCAGGCAACGGCGGCCGAGTTCATCCCGCTGCCCAACATGGAAATCACGTTGGCGGCGAAGACGAAACGCAACGGACGCTGGCCGAGGATGGCACGCATCTATCTACTTTAGCGAGGGAAGGTGAGGATGCGCAAAAACTGCGAACCACTAAGGACACGAAGTATCACAAAAGGACCCAAAACCCATTGAGGTTCCTTCGTGAACCTTCGTGTCCTTAGTCGTCGATGCCTTTGTTTTTCAGAGCCCGAAGTGATCTCGGCCCTTGCGCACGGCCGCGTTCGGCGCTAGGATTCGCGTGCTGCTCGAAGTTGCGGTCCTAATTCTCGCGAACACCGGAGGCGGGCTATGAGACGCTGCAGCGGTTCGACACTGCTGGTTGTTGTTTTCCTTTCTTTCGCGGTCCTTCTTCCTCACGCAAGCGCCCAGGTTGACCGGATCACGATTGCCGCCGGCACCGATGAGGACCATGCGCTGCAAGCCATCACCAGCGAGCAAGACCCGCAAAAAAAGACGGCCATGTACGAAGAGTTCGTGCAGAAGTTCTCGTCAAACCCGGCGGCTGTAGCCTATGGCGACTGGCAACTCTCACAGGCCTACCAGGCGGCGGGTGACCTGCCAAAGGCGCTGGATTACGGCGACAAGGCACTGGCTGCGTCTCCCCGCAATCTCGACATTCTGGTGTCCGAGGCCGGTGTTGCACAGCAGGCCAAGAACAATGTCAAGCTGATGGACTACTCGGCAAAAGGGGGTGAAGTCTGTGCCTCCGTCGCCAAGCAGACCAAGCCGGAGGGAATGAGCGACCAGGATTTTGCCAGCAAGGTGAAAGAAGAGAAGGAGTCTGTGCAGAATAGCTGCGATTTCCTGGAGAGCTCCGGGTTGAACGCGATTGCCAGCGAAACCGACCCGAAGAATCGCATGGCGGAAATCGAAAAATTCTCGGCGGCCTTTCCCGATTCGAAGTATGGGGACCAGGTGTCGAACTACGCCATGTACACCCTCGGTCCCGACCAGTTGAACGACAAAGCGCGTTTGGTTTCATTCGGCGAGAAGACGTTGGCGTCAAATCCCAACTCACTGGCGGCCCTGCTGCTGCTGGCGAATTATTACGGAGACGATACCAAGCCGGGCAGCGCGGCCAAGGCGATCAGCTATTCGCAGAAAGCCATCGAGGTCGCGAAACCGGATGCTCCCGACGCCGACAAATCTCGAAAGATTGCGGCAGGCGTGGCCCACAACACGATTGGATGGGCCTATCTGAAGCAGGAAAAAACTGCGAGCGCCATTCCCGAACTCAAGACGGCTTCGGTTCTTCTCAAGGGGCAGGATGAGCAGCAGTATGCGCGGGCTCTTTACGGTCTAGGGTTCGCTTACGCGAAATTGAGCAAGCTGACCGAGGCGCGCGAAGTGCTGACCGAAGTGGTGAAGATGCAGGGACCTTTCCAGGCGATGTCACAAGATTTGCTGACGAAGGTGAACAGCGCGCGGGCGAAAGGGAAATAAGGTCTGCGGCTCCTCTTTCCGACAAGAGTCTTAACCCAGAGGACGCAGAGTCCAAAGAGGATTCCTCTTTGTTCTCTCGGTCCTCTGTGGTTTAGCTCGCACTCACTTTTCCGGTTTGACCAGTTCCTCGGAAAGCACCTGGGCCTTCCACGCCAGAGTGTGGGCGCGTTCGAGATCCCCGGAATCGATGGCGGCTTTCGACTGGTCCATGAATTGGCGGATTTGATTCACCATATCCTGCTGGTTCGAACTGAGTTGGTGGCCAGCGATCTTTTTGAGGTTCGCGTCGGCCGATCCCAGGATCTGGTTGGCAATGTCTCGTTGGTGTGCCGTCTGGTCCGCTGGGCCTCCCGCCAATTGAATGCTGGGTTCTGAAGTCCCGCCCTGTCGCACAACCACCTTCGAAGGCGTACAGGGGCCCGGAGTTTTGGCCGCTGGAGTGGTTCCTGGATTAGAAAGATGATCTGCCGGTGCTGGGTTTGAGCTCGCGGCGCCTTGGCCCGCCGCAGGTGCGCTGTCGCAGGGTGGAAGCACTCTCCTCTTGTGGTGGGACCGCTTGGCGGTGGGATGAGTCTGCCCGGATGGCGTCTTCGTGTTTTTCGCTGGAGCTGGCGCCGGCTGCGACGGAACTGGAGGATTTTGCGCTGCCGATCCCGTTCCTTGATCTTGCTTCGCTGCGGACTCGGGAGTGGTCGCGGGTGCTGACTGGGGTGCGTCCTGCCGACTCGCCGCAGGCACCGCCGAAGGCGTGCACATCATCCCGACGAGAAGGATTGCGGCCAGAGTCATTCCCAGATCCTTGGTCCAATGCTGAAGCACCCTGATTCTACCCCTTAGAACTCGCCGTGCGGCGTGAGGTGTGTAGATTCTTCTCTTGCCGACGCTGCGATGCATCAGTCGCCACGGTGTGCCGTCGCGGTATCTTCAGCGTACCGAGGACTAGACTCCACGGCCACTCCACTTGCCGGAATGTGGAAGCGGAAGACAGTGCCTTTACCATCCACCGTCTCAAAGTCCACCGAACCATAATGCCATTGCAAAACCTGGTAGGTCTGCGCCAGTCCAATGCCGCTGCCGTCTTTCTTCGTCGTGAAATAGAGTTCAAAAACCTTGTCGTGCATGTCTTTCGGGATTCCACCACCCTGGTCTTGCACCTCGGCGACCACGGCATTGTTTTCACGGCGGGCCGAGATAGTGAGCAGCCCGCCCTGGGGCATCGCTTGTACTCCGTTGATCACGACATTCAGAAAAGCCTGCTTCATCAGATCTACGTCGACCTTAATGGGCAGCGTCTGCTCCGGCATATGACGTTCGATGGTGACGCCGTGCTGCTCTGCGTCGGGAGCGGCGAGTTGGGCTACATCCTCCATCAGGCGGCGCAAGTCGACTTCCTCCAGATGAAGATCGCGCGGCCGCGTGAAATCCACCAGGGTCTGCACGACGCGATCGAGGCGGCGGATTTCGCTGTCGATAATGTCCATATGACGGCGCGTGTCGGGTTCCTGCTCGGCCAGTTTATTGCGCAGCAGTTGCAAGTGGAGCACGATTGCATTGATGGGATTCTTTACCTCGTGGGCGACGCCGCGGGTGAGGCGGCCGCTAGCCGAGAGGCGGCGCGACATCTCAATTTCGTCGCCAATGCGGCGCACCGATTCGGGATCGCGCATGATCAGCAGCGCGCCGATCTGCGAATTCTTTTCCTGCACGAAGTCGAGCGAAACCTGGACGCGCTTCCCGCCCGCCGCGTCCAACTCCCGCTGTGACAAAGGACGGCGGCGCTCGAAGGCATCGAGCAGGGCCGCACCGAGAAGAGTATCGCGGTCAAATACCTCGTGAACGGTGCGTCCTAAAAGTTCCGCGCGGGGCCGGCCAAGAAAGCCTTCCACCGGAGCGCTGACGAGCACTACACGCGAGTCGCGGGCAAACAGCATCAGGCCATCCTGCAGCTTGGACATCAACTGGTCCACATTGTCTTTCAAGGCTGAGAAGATTTCCCGGCTGTCGCGAATCTGGCGGCCCAGGTTGGCGATTTTCAGAGTGACGAGGCCGTATTCATCGTGATTGGACTCGTCGCCGGAAAGGGCGTCAGCATTCCCTGCGCTCACGCTGTCGAGATTGAGGCTGAGCTTCTTCAGTGGGCCGAACGCCAGGTTGGAGATGCCTGCCGCCAGAAACAAAGATCCAAAGATCAGCGCGATCGAGATATAGACCGCCTTCATCAGGCGCGCCTCAACCTCGCTTTTCAGAAAAATGGTCTGCACGCCGATGCGGATCGTACCGAAAGGCTCGCCATTCAACTCCAGGGGGTAATTTACGTCATAGACAGCGGCCGGACTGAAGACCAGGCGAATTTGTTGGCGGAAACGGGCGCCGACAACTTTTTGAAAATCCGGACGCGGAGCGACCACCTTGCCCACCAGGCCGGCGTTGGTATGCAGCAGGGCCTTGCCATTGATATCCACGATCGTTACGTCGTAGATGAATCTCCAGTCCCCCGGATCGGACTGGAGCAGGTTGTTCAGGGCAACGTCGGTCTGCAGATAATCGGTTAACGCGCGTCGCACCGCGGCCGGATTGTTGGTGTCGATGGACGTGCTTCCAAAGTCGGGTACGGCATTGAATACCGCATACGCCAATTGGTGAGTCAGGCTGGTAGCGGTTTCGTTGGCGTTCGTGATGCGCAAGCGAAGAATCTGAGAAATGTAGAGGTAGGAAAACGCGGTGACCATCGCCGTCACCATAAGAGTGATAACCAGCACGATGATGGTCTTTCGTCGCAGCATGATGGGATCAGGAAGTGGCTCGCCGAACCACCGCGCGAGGAGGTCTTAGCTACTGGGTACTTCCTCCTTGCCGGGGACAGCCTCCGCGCTGGCGGCGCCGTATTCCTTGAGTTTGTTATGCAGCGTCTTCAGGCTGATGCCGAGGATTTCCGCGGCTCGCGTCTTGTTGTTGCTGGTCGCCTCCAGCGTCTTCAGGATCAGCATCTTCTCGGCTTCTTCCACAGTCGTGCCGACGCCCAGGCGAACCGCATCGGGATCGTTGGCGGCGGTGCGCAGCGGAGCCTGTCCAAACCCAGGTGGCAGGTGCTTGGTCTCGACCACGCCGGCGTCGCAGACGATGACTGCCCGCTCGAGAGTGTTGCGCAATTCCCGCACGTTGCCGGGCCATGAATAGTTGCTGAACTGGTTCAGCACGGCTTCGCTGACGGCGGCCACTTTGCGGCCGTGCTTGGCGCTCATCTCCGCCAGCAATAGCTGCACCAGGCTCGGAATATCCTCTTTGTGCTCGCGCAGAGGAGGCATGTGAATGTTGAACACGTTGAGACGGTAAAAAAGATCGCTGCGCAACTCGCCCCGCGCTACCGCCTCGTCGGGAACCTTATTGGTGGCCGCGAGCACACGCACATCCACGGAAGTTTCGACCTTGCTGCCTAGGCGCCGCAATTTCCGGTCCTCCAGAACGCGCAGCAGCTTGGCCTGCGTTCCGACGGGCATCTCTCCGATTTCATCCAGCAGCAGCGTTCCCCCTTCTGCGAGTTCGAAGCATCCAGTGCGACGTTCCAGCGCTCCCGTGAATGCGCCCTTCTCGTGGCCGAAGATTTCACTTTCCATCAGCGTCTCGGGAATGGCCGCGCAGTTGATGGCGACGAAAGGCCGGTCTTTGCGCGGACTCAGTTCATGGATGGTGCGTGCGACCAGTTCTTTGCCCGTACCGCTGGCGCCCGTGATCAGCACCGACGCCGTGCTGGGCGCAACCATCTCGATGAGGTGGAAGATTTCCTGCATTTTGCGCGAGGCGCCGTTGAGACGTCCCAGCGAGCCCGCATCCCGCAATCTGCGACGAGTCGCTTCCAGTTCTGCGCGAGTGCCGAGCAGGGCGCAAGCGTTTCCGAGCATCGTCCGCAGGCGGTTGGTGTCGATCGGTTTGGTGAGGTAGTCGTAAGCGCCCATGCGCATGGCCTGAACGGCGCTTTCGATTGTTCCTTGGGCGGTAACCAGGATGACCGCGATGGTCGTGGCTTGTTCGGCAAGATGTTCCAGCAGTTCAATTCCGCCCATGCGCGGCATTTTGAGGTCGGTAATGACGATCGACGGCGACCACTGGGTAGCCTTGTCCAAGCCCTCGGCGCCGTCGCGGGCCGTCTCGACACGAAAGCCCCAGGAAGACACCAGTTCGGCCAGTCCGGATCGCTCGTTCTCTTCGTCTTCGACAATCAGTACTTTCTCGTGGCTCATCGGCTCGCCCTTGCTGCAGGTGCTCGGTTGGTCAATCGTACTTCCAATCCCGGATCAGACCGCAATCCGATCGAATCCCCACGATACGCGGCCACCTTCCTGCCCGGCAAGCTCTGTATGGCACCCTCGGCGGGCCCATTGCCGGTTCGGAATTTCACTTTGAGACGAAAATGGTCGCGCGAGGTTGCCTCTTTCGAAGGCAATACTCCGAGTCCACGCTTTCGCTTTAAGCTCGGGTACGGTAGAATTTACAGTTCCTAGGTAGCCCGGCCTCGTCGTATACCCATATTGCTATACCTTAATTTCCCCGCAGAGGTCTGGTTTTACAAGCTCCCCGGGAACCAGTACATCCTTGGAGGATTCGATGACATCAAACAGCACTCCACGCGCAGGCCGCCCACTTTTAGCCGGCCTGTCAGTCGTGATTCTAGTGGTATTGATCTCTTCATTTGCGCTCGCCCAGAGCGATGCGCCTAACCCGAAGTGGGACATATTTGCAGGGTATCAGTACCTGAATCCCGGGTCCATCGCCCCAGGGCCTGGCAGCACTCCCAGCAGCCCATCGCAAGTTAATCTTCCAGGAATGGCGAAGGGGATCGGCGGCGCTGTGACCTACAATTTCGACCGACATTTCGGTTTAGAGGGCGACGCCGGCTACAACCGGGGTTCGAGTTTGGGGGACGCCTCTTCCGAATGGACCGTCGGCGGTGGACCAAGATTTATCGTGCGCACTGACAGCATGGCGGTTTTCATTCACGCCCTGGGCACGCTCAATCGGGTGACAACCAGCAACGGATTCATCACCAACAATGGAGTGGGTGTGATTCTTGGCGGCGGCCTGGATGTCCCGCTCACCAAGATGATTTCCTGGCGGGTATTCGGAGCCGACTACGTCTGGGCGCTGCATAACTTCGCGAATTACGCTCCTCCGGATGATCCGCAGCTGCGGCGTCCAGAGTTCAATGGCGCGAGACTGCGAACCGGTATTGTACTGAACTGGGGCGGGGCGCCGGAACTGGTTCCTGCGGCGGCCTGTACGGTGCAACCGACCGAGGTATTAGTGGGCGAACCGATCACCGCTAACGTCACGGCCAGCAATTTCAATCCGAAACACACGGTCGCTTACAGTTGGAGCGGCAACGGCGGCACCGTAACGGGGAAAGATACCGCTGCCAGCATCGACACTAATGGCGCGGCTCCGGGCAGCTACACCATCACGGCGCACGTCACCGACGCGAAAGCCAAAAAGAACAACGAAGCGAGTTGCTCGGCGAGCTACACGATCAAGCCGCTGCCGCCGAAGAATCCTCCGACCATGTCATTGTCGGCGAATCCTTCGAACCTCGTTACCGGCGGAAGCGTGAATCTGTCGGCCAATTGCACCAGCCCTGATAGCGTTCCTGTCTCCGTTGCGAACTGGACGTCCACTGCCGGAACGGTTTCTGGCAGCGGAACTACTGCCACCCTCAGCACCACCGGAGCTCCCGCGGGTCCGGTGACGGTCACCGCGACCTGTACCGACTCGCGTGGTTTGACGGGACAAGCGTCGACGCAAGTCACACTGGAAAACCCGCCGCCTCCGCCGGTCGACAAGGCGCTGGAATCGCGGCTCTCTCTGCACAGCATCTACTTCGTGGTCGACCATCCCCGGCCGAACGATCCCAAAGGAGGGCTGCTGGCCAGCCAACAGAAGACATTGACTGCGCTGGCTTCTGACTTCAAAAAATACCTTGAGGCCAAGCCGGACGCGCACTTGATTCTCGGAGGACACGCTGATCACCGCGGCTCCGCAGAATACAATCAGGCGCTCACTGAGCGTCGCGTCAGCACCGTCAAGAGCTTCCTGGTTGCACAGGGCGTTCCTGAGGCAAACATCGACACTAAAGCGTTTGGCGAGGAAGACAACCTGACCGATGTTCAGGTGAAGGAGGCAGTAGGCGGCAACCCCGATCTGAGCTCAGAAGAGCGGGCACGGATCCTCAAGAACATCATCGTGGTCAGGATGGCGAGCAATCGGCGTGTGGACGTCACTTTGAGCACGACTGGCCAGTCCTCGACTCGCGCGTTCCCCTTCAATTCCACCGATGCTTTGACTCTGATCGGCGGTCGCGAAAGTGCCAAGAAAACAACCGCCAAGCCGGCGGCTAAGAAGCCGGTGAAGAAGCAGTAACGGCGGCGCTTGAGGTCTTAGTGAAGACTGACACGGAGGGCGGGTTTACCGCCCTCCGTTTTTTTCTGCGGGTCGCGGACCGAACTGCGGCGTGGACACTTGCTTTCCCTTCGAGAGAGAGCGGGCGCAACCAACATCTAGCGCCGCCCATCCAAAAAGAACATGCCTCTGACCAAACTCGATGCCACCGCTGCCTTGGTCGTAATTGACCTGCAAAAAGGAATCATCGGCTTGCCCACGGTACACCCCGCCGGCGAGATCGTTAGCCGCTCCGCTCAGTTGGCGCGCGCTTTCCGCTCGCGAGATCTGCCAGTTGTTCTCGTCCACGTGACGGGCCCAGCACCGGGCCGCACCGACGCCGGAATTCCAGGCTCTCCCCGGCCCGCTGATTGGGCTGAGCTTGCTCCTGAATTGGAGCAGCAACCCCACGACCACATCATCACCAAGCAGCGATGGGGGGCGTTCCTGGGCACAGATTTGGATGAGTACTTGCGCCGGCAGGGCGTGACCCAAGTCTTTCTGGCTGGTATCTCGACCTCTGTCGGCGTGGAATCATCGGCGCGCAGTGCCTACGATTTGGGATATAACGTCGTGCTGGTCACCGATGCCGTCACGGACCGGGACGCGGACGCGCACCGCCATTCCGTCGAGAGGATTTTCCCCCGGATGGGTGAGACCGACACCACTGCCAAAGTGCTCCAATTGTTGAGTAGCCGCTGAACCGTTCCAGCGCCGGGCGCGGTTCCGAGACAATGGCAACAAACTCCCCGAAGTGAAGAATCTACACGACCTACCCTAAAGTGCCATCGCCAAGTGATTGATTTAGTGAGACCGTGTCTGGTATTCGGGTTGCCACTTCCTTGTCGAAGAAACGCGGGCGAGGATACTTTTGATGAGTCGGTTCCGCAGACCCTACGGTCTGACTATTTGGCCGATGTTGCTGGCCTTGGTATGGACGGCGGGGTGCGCCCGTCCGGCCGGGCTGCAAAGCGACGACGCTGCCGCTCACGCGGATTCGCACTCCGTCCCCTTTCACGAAGGGGCACCAGCCGCCCATCCATCGGATACTGCGGCGCCCCTGGGCAATACCCTGAACCCGGAAACGGGTCTTCCTTTTCAGGATTCCCAAAATCTCCCAGTCGGCACCCTGCTGACCGTGCGACTGAAGAGTTCGATATCCGCCGAGAATCCGGATGCTAACCTCGCTTTCGAGGCTGTCGTAGACCAGCCCGTTGTGATTGAAGGCAACAAGCTAGTTCCGCGCGGCGTGACCGTCTCCGGTCGGGTGGAATCCACCCGGGCGTCCAATCTGAAGCGCAATCGCGGGGCTGTCCGCCTGACTCTTGATTCGATTCACCTGGCAGGGGCGACTCTGCCGATTCAGACGTCCAGCCTTTTCGTACGGGGGAACGCGGGCGATGCTCACCTCCCGCCAAGCGAAGGTCCGCAAACGGACGATTCGACTGCCGTAATCCGTCTCGAAAAAGGCCGCCGCCTCACCTTCCGCCTCAGCGAACCAGTCTACGTTGCTGCCAGCCAACGAACCCAGGCCGCTCGCTAATCCCTTCCGGCAAAGTTTTCCACAGAAAGAATTCCCGTTTTAGTGACATCTGCCCTTTCGCACCTACCTACCTCATTCTCTATAGTGAGGCTCGGGCGGGATTGATCGCTGCGAAATAGCAATCCCAAATTCCCATTTCGGGAAAACCAAGGTCTCGGGCGACGCGGTAACCGGTTCCTTCCGGGAATCAACCCGCGCAAAGTAGGGATATGAGCTCTGCCGCTGAAATTACGTGGACTCCGCAGGATTCGAAATCGGTACAGAATCCTCTTTTTGAAAACGCCCCATTCGCGTTGGCACAATGCCAGCGCGCGGGCAACATCATCGCGCTGAATTCGGCGCTGGAGCAGATGCTGGGCGACAGCTTCGGCGTCGCCAGATTCAAAGACCTGATTCATCCTGAACATCGGACCGACGCGGAGCGGCTGCTGGCGGAACTATTCGCGCGGCAACGCGACAGTTTTCAGATCGATTCCCAGACCACGGGAGCGAACCGCCGGCCGCTGCGCTGGACCGCATGGCGGGTGGCGGGCACCAACGGAGAGTCCGATTCGGCCCTGGTCATGGCTGAAGACTCTCTGCGAAACCACGAGGCCCAGCAGCGTCTGCGGCAGGCTGAGCGCCTCGAAGCCGTAGGCCGATTGGCCGGAGGCGTGGCGCACGACTTCAACAATCTGTTGACCGGCGTGCTGCTGTACTGCGATCTGCTCATGGCCCATTTGGAGCCGTGTCATCGCGTGCGCAAGTACGCCGAAGAGATCCGGAAGGCCGGCCTACAGGCTACGGGCCTGGTGCGGCAGTTGCTCGCGGTGGCCCGTCCGACCAGTAGTGCGCCCCGCCTGCTCTCTCTTAACGAGATCGCGGACGGCATGCGCAACCTGCTGGTTCGCCTGATCGGGGAGAACATTGAGCTGAAATTCCAACTCGATCCCAATCTCGGGTTGATCAAGATGGATCCCACGCAATGCCAGCAGATTCTGCTCAACCTGGTGCTCAACGCGCGCGACGCGATGCCCGGAGGCGGCCAGATTACGGTGGAAACCAGCAACTGCAAAGTGCAAGTGCTCACGGAAATGAAGCCAGAGATCAGCAGCGCGGCATCGCCTCCATGCGCGCTCTTCGTTGTGGCCGACAACGGTAGCGGCATGGATGAGGCTACGCGCACCCATCTGTTCGAGGCTTTCTTTACCACCAAGGCCAGTAAGGGCACAGGCCTGGGATTGGCTACGGTCCACGACATCGTGACCGGCAACGGTGGCCTCATCCACGTGGAGAGCGCGCTGGCCCGCGGTACGCGCGTCAGCGTTCTTTTGCCGCTGGTTCCGCCGTCAATTCTCAGATCCAGTGAGTCTCAGAATTTTTGTCCCGAGAAGAACCGGGCAGTACTCATACCAAACGGAAACAAAGAAGAGGAATAAACGTCATGACGTCTGCTGCTTTCAGTCCGATAGTTGCCACACCGCAAATCGAAGCCGCCAATTTTCTTAACCTTTTGATCGTAGACGATGAGCGATCGATCCGCGAGGCCTGCCGCGAGGTCGCGCAGTCCCTGGGATACACGGCCTACGTGGCCGATTCCGCCGAGCACGCCTACCGCCTTCTCGACACGCAGGCCTTCGATGCCGTCCTGCTCGATCTGCGCCTGCCCGGCGCCGGTGGACTCGACGCGTTGCGGCGTATCAAAGAGCGACGTCCCGAAGCCGTCGTCATTGTGGTGACTGGATACGGTACCGTGCAGTCGGCGGTGCAAGCCATGAAGAATGGCGCCTATGACTATGTGACCAAGCCGTTCAGCCTCGACGAATTGAAGCTTCTGCTGGAGCGTGTGGCCACCCACCTGAAGCTCAAGTCGGAGAATCGTCTGCTGCGCGAGAAGGTGAAGTCCAAGCAGGGATTCGGCGGCATCGTCGGCCGCGCCCCCGAGATGGAAAAGCTCTATCGCATCATCGCCAAGGCGGCCAACAGCGTGCACCCGGTCTTGATCCTGGGCGAGAGCGGGACCGGCAAAGAGATGGTCGCGCGCTCTATTCACTATTCCGGCCCATTTCGTGACAAGCCGTTCATCCCCGTCGACTGTGGATCGCTCGTCCCCACCCTGATTGAGAGTGAACTCTTCGGCTACGTTAAAGGAGCTTTCACCGGGGCCAACCAGTCCAAAGATGGACTCATGGCGATGGCTGAAGGAGGAACCATCTTCCTCGATGAAGTCGGAGAGCTTCCGGTCGATCTGCAAGCCAAGATGCTGCGGGCCATCCAGGAGAAGGAAATTCGCCCGGTGGGTAGCACGCGGCGGGTGCCGATCAATATTCGTATCCTGGCCGCCACCAATCGCGATCTGGAGCACGCGGTGATGCAAGGCGAGTTCCGCCGTGATCTCTATTTCCGTCTCAACGTGCTCAGCCTGCGCATTCCAGCCCTGCGTGAGCGCCGCCAGGACATCCCGCTGCTCATCGGCTACTTCCTCGACCGCATGACGCGAACTTCCGGGCTGGAAAAAATACTCAGCGACGAAGCGCTGAAAGCCATGCTGGCCTACGACTGGCCGGGAAACGTCCGCGAACTCGAAAACTGTCTCGAGCGGACCTATGCCTTTACCAGCGGTCCGCTCATCCACACTACCGATCTGCCTCGCGAAGTGGCGAACCTGCCGCTGGCCGAAACGTCGAATGGGAGTGGAAATGGCAACGGCAACGGTCACGGAAAGATTATTCCCATGGCAGAACTGGAGAAGAACACGATTCTGAGCGCGATCACCGAACTCAATGGCGACAAACTGCAAGCCGCCCGGCTCTTAGGCATAGGGAAGACAACCCTCTATCGCAAGCTGAAAGACTATGCGGCTCACGAATTTCAGTCTTGAACCTGCTCGTGGGACGGAGGTTCCGTTAAGGGAAGCTGTTCTGCCGCCGACACCGCTAGATGCCGTATTTTCAGCGTGCCGCAGTTGGTGGCAGACTTGCTATTAGGAAAGGCATGATTCTACTCATTACGCCATCAGCCAACGGCCCACAGTGCGCTGATTCCTTGTACGCCGCCACCGGACAGGAAACGCATTGGGCCCAGACCCTGCACGCGGGCGCCACCCGCCTGCGCGAACAAACCTATTCGGCCGCTGTCATCGATCAGTTTCTACTCGAAACTGAGCCCGAAGAAAGCGATCAGATGATCGAACATCTGGGTACCGCGTTTCCGGTGTACGTCAACTTCGGCGTCACGGGAATGGAGCGCCTGGTGCGCGAGGTGCGCTCGGCCCTGCATCGCCGCCGCCGCGAGGAAGGTGTCGCCCGCCGCGCGGTCGCCGAACAGATGCACAGTCAAATGAGCGAGACGCTCACCGCCATGCTGCTTTCCTGTGAGCTAGCAATGTCGGTGCCCAACGTTCCGAATCCCGCGGCGGAGAAGATTCGCACCATCGACCTTCTCGCGCGCGAACTGCGGCTAAGGCTGGAGGTGAACTGACGTTGGGTTCGTTTCCGACGCAACGGTATCTCTGCCACCGCGGCACACTGACGTCCCGACCGCCTCGCGCGACGCACGATGTTGCGGCCGAGGTGTCAAGACGACCGACGCATCTCGGTCCGCGCCGCAACTGCAGTTGCAATGGGCAGAATACGATCTCCACCTTCCCGATAAATCCCTGTTTGTCGCCTCGTAATATTTTTGCGCTATTGTGCGCCTCTGCAGCCTCCGCTAACGTTTCGCTGCTCGCTCGTTCTGTGGATCGGGGTTCACGAAAAATCTAACCGAGGTGGCTGCGTCTGCCCACAGTTGCATGTGCGCGACGCAACTAGGACTTTCCCTGCCCGGGATAACCCCCTGGGATAACAAAGAACAAACCGCCAAGAGAAAACTGAACACACTATGACTACTTTCAGAAACCTGATCTTCGCCGTGCTGGCAGTGTGCCTAAGCTGGAGTGCCTCTGCACAACAAATCTCGGGAAGCATTCGCGGAACCGTCGTAGATGCAACCGGAGCCGCACTACAAGGTGCGTCGGTCAGCGCCACCCAAACGCGAAACCGGTTTGACCCGTACCGCGAAAACAGATCGCTCCGGTGAGTACGTGATCCTGGAGTTACCCGTCGGTCATTACCGGCTGCAAGTGGAGGGCAAAGGTTTCCAGACTTACATCCAGCAGGGAATTATCCTGGACGTGAATGAAACGGCGACCATTCCCGTTCGCCTCGCTGTGGGAGCGGAGACCGAGCATGTCGACGTGCAAGCCGACGCCCAACTCATACAGAGCACAGTGACCAGCCTGGGCAAGACGGTGACGGAGCGCGAAGTGCTGGACCTGCCGCTCAACGGCCGCAACTTTACGCAGCTTGGCCTGCTGCAGCCGGGAGTCGTGCCCCTTACCCCGGGTCTGGCAGAGGCGGGCGGATCGCTCCGCGACGGTCAAGCCTATGCCGTGAATGGCCAGCGTCCCGAGTCGAACAACTTCCTGATCGATGGAGCCAACAATTTTAACGGTGTGGACGGCGGCTTCGTTCTCAAGCCACCCGTGGATGCGATCACCGAATTCAAGATTCTCACCCACAACGCCACCGCCGAGTTCGGCAACACGCTCGGCTCGACGACTAACATCATCACCCGCTCGGGCACGAACCGCTACCACGGAGCGCTGTGGGAATTCCTGCGCAATGATGTCTTCGACGCGACCAACTACTTTGGCAAGACCACGGAGCCTTTGAAGCAGAACCAATTTGGCGGCACCTTCGGTGGCCCCATCCGCAAGGACAGAAGCTTCTTCTTCGGATACTTCGAGGGCTTTCGCAATCGCCAGGGGGAAACCGATTCATCCACCGTGCCTTCGAAGGCCGAGCGGCAGGGCAATTTTGCGGAAATATGCCCGGAGGGCTTCACCGCTGGCTTTTGCAACAATCCCAACCACCAGCTCTTCAATGTCTTTCTCAACCAGCCTTATATCAACAACCAGTTCGACATGTCGTCGATTAGTACCCTTACGCAGAATCTCCTGAACTACTTCCCGGCGCCTAACAATGGAACCAACGTCTACACCGCGACGCAGGTCGTGCATCAGGATACGAATCAGTTCGGATTGCGGCTCGATCAGTACCTTGGAAACTCCGACGTCCTGAACTTCCGGTATGCCTACAGCGATGGCACGGAGTTCCACCCCATCGCCACTTCTGGGGCAAGCGTGCCGGGTTTTCCCGTAGGGCAAGATCAGCGTGCGCAGAATCTCGTGGCGCAAGAAACGCACACGTTCTCTCCGGCCATGATTGGGATCTTCCGTTTCTCTTTCTTGCGCAATAAATTCCTTTACGGCGAGAGCGAAAACCACACGAACCCCTCCAGCCTTGGCTTTGGCTACCAACCGAGTCTGGATGCAGCCATAGGTCCACCATTCATCCAGGTGAATGGCTACACCACGATCGGCGATCCGATTACCGGGCCGCGCGATACCTACGAAAATGCTTTTGACTATTCCGGTTCGCTCAGTTGGGTGCACGGACGGCACGAACTCAAATTTGGAGGCGGTTACCAGCACCTGCAGGTTAACGTGCTGCAGGGTATTGCCTCCAACGGATTCTTTGTGTTCGCGGGGTTTCCGGTCGTCCCCGACTCGTTCGCCAGCTTCCTGTTCGGTCAGCCCGTCTTCTTCCTGCAGGGCCGGGGTGATTTCTCGCGCGGGATCAGAGGAAACTCCCTGAACGGCTACGCGCAGGATACGTACAAAGCTACGTCGCGTTTGACTTTGAATGTCGGCCTGCGCTACGAACTCCCGTTCCCCTATACGGAGATCCACAACCGGCAGACGCTTTGGGTTCCCGGTCGCCAGTCCAAGGTCATGCCCAATGCGCCCGAAGATCTGCTTTATCCCGGGGATCCGGGCGTTCCCGCCGGTCTGATTCCAACCTTCAAGAAGGGATTCGCGCCGCGAGTCGGATTCGCCTGGGACCCGACCGGAAATTCAAAGTGGCTGGTGACGTCAGCCTACGGAATCTTTTACGAGCCCTACTACACGGGCCAAGGCGGGCCATTGCAGTCGCCGATCAGTGCTCCTCCGTTCTTGCAGACTCAGCAGATCAGCCTGACTCCCACCACGTTTCTTAATTTCCCCGACCCCTACTTCGGCAACCCGCCGCCTAACGGCACTTTCGCCACGCCGCTGACTAACCTGACTCTGGCTCCGAATCTTGCCTCTGCCCTATTCGCAGGACTGGGACCTGAACGTGCAAAGGTCCCTCGGCTCCGATCTTCTGCTCGAGGTCGGCTACGTAGGAACCAAGGGAACCAAGTTGCCGCGTTTCGTGGAAGGCAATCCGGCGATCTACATCCCGGGTGTCGACTCCAGCGGAAACCCGATCTCCACCTCGAGCAACGCGGACTTCCGGCGCATTCATTCCGGATGCACGCTCGATCCGGCGTCGCCGCCATGCACGTACTCGTCGACGGGGCTGATCGAAGGTATCGCCAACTCTTCGTACAACGCGCTGGAGGCCAGCCTGACCAAGCGTTTCAGTCACGGGCTTTCGTTTCTCGCGTCGTACACCTACTCGAAAACCATTGATGACGCTTCTTCCTTCAACATGACCGGTTCAGCGGCCAAGCCCGTGGCCGGAGAGAATGATCTCGCGCAAGATCCTTTCAATCTCGCGTGCCGAGCGCGGTCGCTCCTTGTTCGATTCCCGTCACCGCTTTGTTCTCAGCTACCAGTGGAGTCTGCCTTTCTGGAGACAAGCCTCACGGCTGGTACCAACATGCCTTCGGCGACTGGCAGATCAACGGAATCGTGACCATGATGAGCGGTACGCCATTCACGGTCTTCGATTCCAATGATTTTTCAGTGCAGGGCTCGGCGCCGGAAATTACCGGGTTCTTTTCCAACCGGCCGAACCTGGTTCCCGGACAGAATCCCAACTCTGGGCCGCACACTCCCGGAGCCTGGCTGAACCGGAGTGCATTTCAGCAGATTACCCAGGATCCCAACTCGCCAGTGCAGCAGTTCGGAACTGCGGGCCGGAATATCGCCCAGGGACCGGGCTATGCGGATTGGGATTTCTCAGCGTTCAAAAATATTCAAGTGGCCGAGGGCAAGGAGTTTCAGTTCCGGGCTGAGTTCTTCAATTTCCTGAATCACCCGAACTTCCATCTGCCTGACAGCGACATCGGCTCGTCAACCTTCAATCAGATTCTTGAAGCTCAGGCTCCACGCCTGATCCAGTTTGCCCTGAAGTTTTCGTTCTAAGTGGAAGGAAGCAAGCAGAAGAGGACCATGCGGCGACGGCCGCCCTTCGACTACGCTCAGGGCAGGCTCTCGGCCGTCCAGCCGGGGCGAAGCCCGGCCAGTGGGCGTCGCTTCGTGCCTTTCTGCAGATTCTTGCACAGCGAGGAAAGGAATCCCTTCCCGTCCAGCCCGATTCAAACTAAAATGGACGCGCCTGCTACGCGGAATCCCCAGTCCCTCAAGGCATTCCGCGAGTCTCTTCAGGAGGTTCCGTGCACGTCCTCGTCACCGCCGACTCGCTCTCGGGTTCATGGACTTACACCCGCGAACTGGTGACCGGCTTGGTCACGCGCGGCGTGCGCGTCACGCTCGTCAGCTTCGGCGAAATTCCTCTTCCCGAGCAGACCTCATGGATGGACCACCTGCACGGCCTCGACTACCGTCCCACCGCATTCCATCTCGAGTGGATGCAGGAGGCGGAGGAAGATCTGCCCGAATCGTCCGAGTTCCTTGCCGCGCTCGTGCGAGAACTGCGGCCCGACGTTTTGCATCTCAACCAATTTTGCTACGGGAACCTGCCGGTCGATGTGCCCCGCGTCGTGATGGCGCACGGCGATCTAATCACCTGGACGCAGGCGGTTCACAACCATATCCCGCGATTTGAGCGCTCGCTGACCTGGTACCGCAGGACGGTCCTCGCGGGCTTGGCCGGTGCGGATGCGTCGTTGCGCCCTCTGCCTGGATGCTCGATCGCATTTCCGCTTGCTACGGGCGCCCGCAGCGCGGAGAAGTCATCTACCCGGGACGCAATCCCATTTTCTTTAATCCCTACGTCAACAAAGATGATTGCGTGTTAGCCGTGGGGCGCATGGTAGATGCTAGCAAGCAGGTCTACCTCCTAACGCAGCAACCGTACTCTGTCCCAGTCTGTATTGTCGGCGCAGAACACACCGTGCCCATGCCCCGTATTCCGATTCGTGCCGATGTGAAAGTTGCGACCGACCAGACGTCCGTTGCGATCCGCGGTCCGCAGACCGAAGCACAATTGCGCGCTCTCTACAGCCGCGCTTCCATTTACGCAGCTACTGCGCGTTACGAACCACTCGGCATAGCTGCACTCGAAGCCGCGTTTTCGCGATGCGCCATCGTGGCCAATGATATTCCAAGCTATCGTGAAATCTGGGGAGACGCCGCTCTCTATTTCCGCACCAACGACGCCGCGAGTCTTGCCGAAAATATTCAGATGCTCAACGCGGACCGTCCCATGCGCCGCGCCTATGCCGAGTTGGCTTATTCCCGCGCCCGCGAGCGCTTCACCACCAAGCGCATGATCGACGAATGCCTGCAACTCTACCGCAGCCTGAGTTCGGTGCGCGTTGAAGCGGCCTGAGACTCACAGTATCTACGGTTTACTCCCAACCACCGCAACCGACACTGGCCCAGGCGTCGTCTCCGTGCCTGCCGCGGTCAGAGTGCCGTTGCTGCCGAGCGTGAATATGGACACCGAGCCGCTCTCATTCGCCACATAGGCAAATGAGCCGGAGGGATCTACCGCAATACGGAAAGGTTGTTGTCCCGTCGCCAGGGTCCCATTCGGAGTTAACGCCCCCGTGACGGAATTAATGTTGTAGGCCGACACCGTGTTGTCGCCTCGATTCACAACATAAGCAAATTTGCTGGAAGGATCTACTGCCACCCATGTAGGTTGGTTTCCCGTCGAGGCGGTGCTTTGCGTATTCGGAGTCAACACCCCGGTGGTGGAATCGATGGTGTACTGCGACACCGTGTTGCGAGAATCGTATGCATTAGGCACGTAGGCGAACTTGCCCGAGGGATCGACGGTGACGCCAAACGGAGAAAACCCCGTCGACACGGTTGCGGGCGTTGTGGGCGTCAAGACTCCGGTGCTGGAGTTGATCGTGTACATCGAAATGGTGTCGTCATCCTGATTGGCCACGTATGCGAACCTGCTGGAAGGATCCACCGTTATCGAGAGAGGACTCCATCCGGTGGCGACCGTAGGCGGTGTTGTCGGGATCAAAATGCCCGTGGTTTGATTGATGGTGAACATCGACACGGTGTTGTCATCGCTATTCGCGGTGTAGACAAATTTTCCCGAGGGATCGATCGCGATTCCCTGGGGGAAAAATCCCGTCGGCACTGTGGGCGGATTTGTAGGGATCAGAATGCCGGTGCTGGAGTCTATAGTGAACATCGCGATCGTGGCGAGGTCGGTCGCATTTGACATCAGGTTGGCCACGTACAGGAATCTGCCGGCAGGATCGACGGCCATTTCTTCGGCACCGAACTCATTGCCACCGGTCGAGACCGTTGCTGGCGTTGTCGGTGTCAGGGCTCCCGTGCACGAGTCAACCGTGTACATCGAAACTGTGTCAGAGGAGAACCCATTTAGGACATAAGCATGCGGAGGAGGGGACGCCGGCTTGCATGCTGGCATCGGGGGGACTTTCGTGGATGAGGCGGAACTCCCTCCTCCGCAACTCGCCGCCAGCAGTACCAATGGAGCTAAAATCGCAACTCGGAAATACCTCGTCTTCATTGCTTCCTCCCGCACAAGATTTGTTCTTGAACCTGAGGATGGAGCATCCTGCCTTCCAGTCTGGGATCTGAAGACAATGCTATTCCAACGACCCTCCGTTCGTTAAGTAAAGATTGGTGGCGCTACCGTAAAGATTTGCAAACGCGACACGCGCGCCCGCTTAGTGATACTCTTTTATCCCTACTAGAAACCCGTAAGGTTGGAGGATTGCAGTCATGGCACAGGTAAAAATTACCGTCAGGCCGAATGGCCCGTTCCGGGTCGAGGCTCCCGAAGGCTCGATCGAATTGGTCGACGTGAACGGCACTGCGTACGACCTCACTGGCAAGACCGCGTTCTCGCTCTGCCGCTGCGGCGGATCGGTCAATAAGCCCTTCTGCGACGGCACGCACAGCCGCATCGGATTCCAGGCCGCGGAGTTGGCAGTTAAGAAAGCGGACAGCGGTTCGTCGTCGTAGCTCGTATCAGGGTGGTTCGTGCTTTTGGGCGCAAGCGTTGGCTGGTTCAGGCTTTTGGGCGGCGCAGCGCTTTCAGCGCTGCGATAGGGGGCCTCTCTCCTGACCCTGCGCTTTAGCGCCTGAGGACATTACAAAATTCTGCGGAGGAGATCGTGCACGATTCACGGGACCGGGAACTGGGGATGCAGCGCAAAATCACGCGCCGCGATTTTCTCAACGGCGTGGCGGTGACGGCGGGCGCGGCCATGATGCCGTGGGATCTTTCCGCCTCCGGGCTTGGCGCAGGCCAGGCCGCTGTCGGTCCCGAGACCTCTCCCAACTATTACCCGCCCGCTCTTACCGGCATGCGCGGCAGCCATCCCGGATCGTTCGACGCCGCTCACGCTTTGCGCGACGGCACGTTCTGGGATTCGGCCGGCAAGCCCGAAGACACCGGCGAAACCTACGACCTCATCATTGTCGGCGGTGGCATCAGCGGCCTCGCCGCCGCTCACTTCTACCGCAAGGCAACCGGCGGGAAAGCCCGCATCCTCATCCTCGAGAACCACGACGACTTCGGCGGACACGCCAAGCGCAACGAATTCCGCGTCGGCAGCGCTTTCCGCCTCGGTTTCGGCGGCACGTTTTCCATCGAAAGCCCTGCTCCCTACAGCGCCGTGGCCAAAGGGGTGGTCGAAGAACTCGGCATCGACGTGCCCTCCTACTCGAAGTACGTCAACAAGAAGCTTTATCCCTCGGCCGGGATGCGCCCCAAAGTATTCTTCGACAAAGAAACCTTTGGCGTCGACAAACTCGTGATCAATCCCAATCCGCGCAGCGGAGGCGAGAGCGAAGACGCGGCAGGTCCGTCGCCCGAGTTGCTGAAACAGTTCCTCACCGATGCTCCGATGGCCGACCAGGCCAAGCGCGACCTGCAGCGCTTGTATCACGAACCGAAAGACTATTTCCCCGGCCTGACCTCAGACCAGAAGAAAGCCAAGCTCGCGCGCATGAGTTATGCCAGCTTTCTGAAAGATGTTGCTGGCGTCCATGACGACATCATCAAGTTCTACCAGGCACTTCCGCACGGTCTGTACGGTGTGGGCATCGATGCCGTCCCGGCGCAGGATGCGTGGGGATTCGACATGCCAGGTTTCGACGGCCTGAATCTGGATCCGTCGCCCGGCAAGGGCATGAACCGCGACTCCATCCCTAACGAAGAAGCGGAGAAATATTTCTTTCACTTCCCCGACGGCAATGCCACCATCGCGCGCCTGCTGGTTCGCAAGCTGATTCCCGATGCGATCCCGGGGAACTCGGCTTCAGATGTTATTTTGGCCAAGGCGAATTACGCGAAGCTCGACGACTCCAGTTCACCGGTTCGCATCCGCCTGAATAGCACGGCCGTTCGCGTGAAGCACCTAGGCGACGCTGCCAACGCCAAGGAAGTCGAGGTCACCTACGCGCGCGGCGGCAAGGTCTACACCGCCAAGGCGAAGAACTCGATCCTCGCCTGCTGGCACGTCGTGATTCCGTACATCTGCGAAGAGCTTCCCGACAAGCAGAAAGAGGCGCTGGCTTCCGCGCAGAAAGTTCCTCTGCTCTACACCAACGTCGTCCTGCGGAACTGGACTTCATTTCAGAAGCTGGGAGTGAATTCCGTTTACGCACCGGGGATGTATCACACCGGAGTGAACCTCGATTTGCCGGTCAGCATTGGCGGATACGAGTGTGCGCGCAAGCCCGAAGAGCCGATCGTGGTCCATATGATGAAGGCCGCGTGCCGCCCCGGACGCCCCGCGCGGGAACAGCACCGCATCGGCCGCATGGAACTTTACACCACCACCTTCGAGACGATGGAGCGCAAGATTCGCGACCAGTTGGCTCGCACGCTCGGTCCTGGCGGATTCGATCCCGCCCGCGACATCGCGGCCATTACGGTCAATCGCTGGCCCCACGGCTACGCCTACGAATACAACTCACTGTTCGATTCCTTCTGGCTGGAAGGCGGCGAAACCCCGTGTGAAGTTGCGCGCAGGCCGCACGGACGAATCGCCATCGCCAACTCCGACGCCGGCGCCTACGCCTACACGGACGAAGCGATAAATCAGGCGTGGCGGGCAGTGGGGGAGATCACGAAAAGCTAATGGGCTGATGTGGAAGGCCGGGTTTATGTGGGGACGGCCGCCCCGGCTGTCCGCCGAGCGGAGCTCAGCCGCTGTTCTTGAACGTCAATCTGGGTTCTGGCCGTTGAGCTGCGCCGCTTTGTTCCGCGCATCTTGCGCTTGCTGCTGCATGCCCTTGGCCTGGTAGGCGTCGGCCAGCGCATCCTCCAACTCAGCATCATCGCCGGACCGTTCCCGCTCCTTCAGATAGGAAGCGATGGCGTCGTCGTACTTTTTCAACTGGACCTGAGAGATGCCCATCCGGTAGTTGACGTCCCGGGCCTGCGGATCGAGACGCAGTGCGGTTTGATATTCGTTGATTGCAGCCTCGTGATTGTTCTGATCCGCGAGCGCCATTCCCAGCCCGATATGCGCGTTGGCGTTGTTCGGGATCCTGGGCCATCAGCTTGGAGAATTCTTCCTGCGCCTCCTTCGGATGTCCTTGGGTGAGGTAGGCCGCTCCCAGGTCCATGCGGGCTCTTGCGTTCTGCGGTTGCAGATCCAGCACGCGCTTCAACTCGCTCTCGCCTTCAGGGAATTGTCCCTTGGCGAAGTATGCGCGCGCGAGGGCGTAGTGTGCCGAAGGATCCTGCGGGTTCTGCTGCACCTTCTTTTGAAACTCGCCAATCATCCGATCGATGTTCCGTTGCGCGTCCATCGCACCGAAACGCATCCCCGACCCGCGCCAGCGATGTACTCCCACGGCACTTCCGGCCAACAGGACAACTGCGAATAGCAAAATACCGATGCGCGCCATGGGTTTGTCGTGCTCCGGCGCGGCGAGGGCAATCAGCGCCCCGAGAATCAATCCGCTGACCAGTCCACCGACGTGGCAAGCATTGTCGATTCCCGGGACAACCTTCCCAAGAAAGAGACTAAAGCCAGCAAAGAACAGGAGGCTGCTCAGCGTTCCCTTGATAGAGATGCCCGCCAGAGAAAACTCGCCCAGATAGAACGAAGCAATCAGCGCTCCAGTCAGCCCAAAGATCGCTCCCGAAGCGCCAACGCTGAGCACGCTGGGGTTCCACCCAACGCTCGCCAACCCTCCAGCGACTCCCGTGATGAGGTAAATGGCGGCATAGGTAAATCGTCCGTACAGAGACTCGCAAAGCGCGCCCAGATTCCACAGACACCACATGTTCATGGCGATATGGAAGAAGCCGCCATGCAGAAACATGTAGGTGAGCAGGCGCCACCATTGGCCCGACAAGGTATAGGGGCCGAAGTTGGCGCCGAAGTGCACCATCACTTGTCCCGTGAAGTCCATCGACGGACCGCTGGCAGCCAGCATCGCGATAAATACCATCACGTTGGCGCCAATGATGACTTGCGTGAGCGAGACACTGGCCTCGCGCTTGACCCACGGCGCAGCCATGACCGGCTGAACCGCATCGTCACCCTCCTCGCCCCGCTGCGCGGCCTCGTGCTGCACGCACCACTGGCAGATCTTCTTGCCAAATGTCAGCCCCGGCAGTTGCCGCCCGCATCGAATGCAGTTCGCCATGTCTTACAAAAGAGTATCAGCACTTGCCGAGCTTTTGGGAGAGCGGGTGAGAAATGGACTGGACTCAATATCGTGGCTATGGGAAGGGCCCGGTTTCCGCCGTACCGTGGAAGAGCGGCGCTTCAGCGCCGCGTAAGGGTAAATGAAATCGATCGGGCTTTAGCCCCCGAGGGCCCGATACCTCAATGAATCGTCTTGGTCTTCCGCGACATGTAATCCATCAGCAGATACTGCCCCAGCGTGTAAGGCGTCGTGAAGTACGCTTTCCCGCGGCACATCTCCGTCACTTTCTGCACGAACTGCACCAGCCCATAGTCCGACGCCAGCATGAACGTATTGATCAACACGCCCGCCCGCTTGCACTTCGAAACTTCTTCCAGCGTCTGGCTCACTACCAGCGGGTCGAGCCCAAAGGCGTTCTTATAAATGCGCCCGTCCTCCAGCGTCAGCGCCGAAGGCTTGCCGTCGGTGATCATCACGATCTGCTTCATGTCTTTGCGCTGCCGCTGCAGGATTCTCTGCGCCAGCCGCAGCCCCTCGCGCGTGTTGGTGTAGTACGGCCCGACCTTCACCCGCGCAAGTTGGGACAGCGGAATCTCTTCCGCGGAATCGTGAAACAGCACCAGCGAAAGCGAATCGCCCGGATACTGCGTCCGAATCAGATGCGACAGCGCCATCGCAACTTTTTTCGCCGGAGTAAACCGGTCTTCTCCGTAAAGGATCATCGAATGCGAACAGTCAAGCATCAGCACGGTTGCGCAAGAAGACTGGTACTCGCACTGGTGCACCTGCAAATCCGAGTATTCGATATTCAGCGGCAGCGAGAGCCCTTCACGTTGGATAGCGCTCGACAGCGTCGCCGTAATGTCGAGGTTGAGCGTATCGCCAAACTCGTAAGTCTTCGCCGATCCACTGGTTTCGATGCCGGTGGCGAGATCGCGCGTGTCGTGCCGTCCAAAACTCGATTTCCCCAGCGAGCCAAGCAGGTTGCGCAGCGACTTGAATCCGAGAAAGTCGAGGCTCTTGTCGGTGATCTCAAACTTGGCCTGCTGCGCCTCGCCGGTCTGTCCGCCCACACTGGACTGCCGCGCCGGATCGTGCGGCTCGTCGATCGAAATATAGTCTTCCTGCTGCATCCGCTCGATGAGTTTCTCGATCAATTCGTCGAGTTGCCCGTCGGCAACCATCTGCTCGATCTGTTCCCGCAGGTTCTCGTCGAACATCTCCCCGTTCATCAGCGCCTGCTCGATTGCCCGCTTGAGTTCGTCGAGCGTCTGCTCGCCATCGGGCAGCTCGTACCACATGGACTCCTGGAACCCGCTCTGCAGCAGGTAGTCCGAGAGTGCGCTGAGCAAGTCCTCCATGCTCATCTCGCCCGCGGGATCAGGCACGTATTTGGAATATCGAATGCGTTTCATAATGCAGCTATGAGCTGTGAGCTTCGAGCCGCGAGCAGAAACGGATCGCAACGGTGCGATTCAAGCTCGCAGCTCGAGGCTCGACGCTCAGTTAAACTGTCTTCTCTGCCGGTACGGCTTCTCCTCCGGCTCGAAGCCTTTCTCTCGCACAGGCTCTGGCTTCTTCTCGCCGCCCTTGAACACACGCTCCTCGCTCCGTCCGATGCGCTTGTGCGCGTGCAGTCCTTCAAGAATGAACTCCGCCGCTGACACCTGCTGCTCCGGGCTATCTTTCTGCGTAACGCTCAGCGGTCCGAGCTTGTCGACTAGGCCCTGGATCCCCTTCAATTTCTCCAGCGCCTCCTCAGCCGCAACTGCATCCGACAGTTGAATCTCGCCCCCCAGATCGAACCATTGCACGATCTGCTGCACGTTGGCGCCGGTGTAGTACTCGTCGTAAGTCTTTGCGATCGCGGCACGAATCAACTCGCGGCCTACGTGGTCCGCGCCTTTCATCTCGCCTTCGTATTCCAGTTCGAGCTTGCCGGTGATCGCAGGCAGCGCCGCGTACACGTCGCTGATGCGTGGGACGACAACCTTCTCGTCGTTGCGAATCGCCCGCCGCTCAGCATTCGAGACTACATTTTCCATCGCCGAGATCGGAAGCCTCTGGCTCACGCCCGAGCGCTTGTCGATCTTCTTGTCTTCACGTGCAGCGAAGGCCACCCGCTCAATCACTTCCTGCACATAGTTCGGCAGGTGCATCGGATGCCCGTTGCGCCGCGTCCACGCCTCCTGCGCGGTGATCGCGATTCCTTCTTCCACAGTCGCCGGATAGTGCGTGCGAATCTCCGAGCCAATACGGTCTTTCAGCGGCGTGATGATCTTCCCGCGCGCGGTATAGTCCTCCGGATTCGCGCTGAACACCAGCGCCACATCGAGCGGCAGGCGAATGGGATATCCCTTAATCTGCACGTCGCCTTCCTGCATGATGTTGAACAATCCCACCTGAATCTTTCCCGCCAGATCGGGCAGTTCATTGATGGCGAAGATGCCGCGGTTGGCGCGGGGCAGCAGACCGTAGTGCACCGTCAGTTCACTGGACAGTTCGTGCCCGCCACGCGCCGCCTTGATGGGATCGATGTCGCCAATCAGATCCGCAATCGTGACGTCAGGCGTAGCGAGTTTCTCTACGTAGCGGGCATCCGGCGAAAGATATGCGATGGGCGAGTCATCGCCGAGTCGCGCGACTTCCTCGCGGCACCTCCGGCAGATCGGAGCATAGGGATTGTCATGAACTTCGCATCCCGCCAGATACGGCATGTGAGGATCGAGCAACGTCGTCAGGGCCCGCAGGATGCGGCTTTTCGCCTGTCCGCGCAGTCCGAGCAGAATGAAATTATGTCGCGAAAGAATCGCATTGACGATCTGCGGGATGACCGTGTCGTCGTAGCCCACGATCCCGTGAAACACCGGGGCATCGCCGCTCTTGCGCAGGCGGGCTGTCAGGTTCTCGCGGAGTTCATCTTTAACGTGACGCGCGCGCAAACGCTCTTCGGAGAAAATACTGCGGCGCAGATCACCTAGCGTGCGCGGAAGACTACTCATGAAAGGATCCCCCCACAACCAAACTTTCCCCGATTATACGCGCCGCTGCGGAAGAACGTTGTGTCGTGCGGTCCCGAGCCGAAGCCCACCACTCACAGACCGTAGACCTGAAAACTATCGGGCGTGGCCGTTGCCTCCGGCCTTCTCGCGCGCCCGCGCTGCGCGCCGCAGATTGGGAAGAATGCTTTCCAGATATGCCGCTACCGCCTGGATTCGTTCGCTCTCCGACCGCATCGCCAGCAACTTCTGTTTGAAGTCGAGATCCAGAGGCAGCGAGCCTGCAAGATAAAATGACAGGGCATTCTGATCGGCCGCCGAAAGGTCCTGCACCGCGCCCGCCAGAGAGAGAATCTCCAAGTGGACCTGAATGGCCCGCGCCTTATCTGCCTCGGAGGACGTGACCGGTTCGTCCGGCACCAGCAACACTTCAGCCCGCAGAAAAGATCGGTCCTGGTTCAGTTCGACCACCTCAAAGCGCTTGCGCCCTTCGGCGATCAGGTCCATGCGCCCATCAGGATACTCTTTTGTGACGCTGACGATTTCGGCGGTGCACCCCACCTCCGCCAAGCCCTCCTCGAGGGCACGCACTACGCCGAAGGGAGCATTGTTCGCCAGACACTCCCCAATCATTTCCTTGTATCGCGGCTCAAAAATGTGCAAGGGCAGAGGAGTGCCCGGGAGCAAAACAACGTCCAGCGGAAACAAGGGAAGAAGGGCCACGAAGACTCCCGATAGCAAGCGTCGCGAAGATGAGCGAGTGTCGATTGTACGACATCATGAATCTGGGGTTTCCTTCGTGGACCTTCGTGTCCTTAGTGGTAAAGGTTCTCGCGGTCGTCTTGACTTGCCGCGCCGTGGAGAATACAACCCGAGCATGGAACTTGTCGGGAGAGTGGTTGTAGTCACCGGTGCCTCGATGGGCATCGGCGAAGCAATTGCCAAGCTTTTTGCCGAGCAGGGAGCGAATGTCGTGCTGCTATCGCGCGATGCTGCCCGGGCCGAGGCTGCCCGCACGCGCATCGGTTGCCTCGACCGCACCGCCGCCCTCTCCTGTGATGTCCGCAACTCCGAGGAACTCGACCGCGTCCTCGCCCTGACCTTGCATCATTTCAAGCGAATCGATGTCTGGATCAACAACGCCGGGCACGGCCTGCTCGATTCCGTCGCGCAGACCGACATGCAGGCCTGCCACGAGATATTCGAAACCAATCTCTTCGGAGCCATGTCGGCCATGCAAGCAGTCATCCCGGTCATGCGTCAGCAAGGTGGCGGCTCGATCATCAATATCTCCAGCGTTGCGGGCCATATTCCCATGCCGTTTCACGCCTCATACAGCGCGACCAAGTTCGCGCTCAATGCCATCGGCAAGGCCGCCGGAGTCGAACTGAAGAACGACGGCATCCACGTCCTCACAGTCTGCCCCGGGTATGTGCGTACCGCCTTCAGCGAGAATGCGGTTCGAGGCAACGACCTGAAGAAGGTTCGCCCAACCTCGGTTCGCGGCATCACGGCAGAACGGGTTGCGCGCGCCACCCTCAACGGATACCTGAAGCAGAAGCGGGAAGTGATTGTTCCCTGGACGATGCACGTACCCGTAAAGCTCTATCAACTGTTTCCGGCAGCGGTGGAGTGGGCGATGGGAAGAATCGCAAAATGAAGAGGTTTCAATGTTTCAGAGTTGCAAGGTTTAAAAGCTCGTGCCGCAACGGTGGAACCTTTATCCCTACTACAGGGTTCGAAATCGTGTGCGCCTAAGCGCGAACCCTGAAAGCTTCCTACTCCAGCTCTGCCAGCATCGCTTCCATTTCCGACTGCGCATGCAGGTTGCCAGTGCGCCGTGCCGAGGTGATGCCATCCTGCAGCATCTTCTTCGCCTCGTTGACTCTCTCGGCTTTCACCAGGGTCTGCGCCGCCATGAAATATCCAGCGGTGTAGTCGGGATAGCCCTCGAGCAGAATCGAGAACTCAGCCAGCGCCCGGTCGAGGTCGCCCTGATTGGCGTACTCCATAGCGAGTCCATAACGCGCGAACGCATCTTTGGGGTTTTCCGTCAGGATCTCGTTAAGCGCGGCTATGCGGTCCATAGTCACGAGACTACTACAACCGCCAGACCATAGCGCAGGTAGCTTCGCAGAAGAACTGGCCAGAGCTTCTGCAACTGTTTACAATTGCTAAACTCAACAATTCCTAAGCCTGAGGCGCGAAACTTGGCCTGCCCATACTTCATGCCGCTGACCAGACTGGAGAACGGCACTTGGCCACATCCCGCGAGGCTTCCGCTCGGCTCCGGATGGAGCGGTCATTGCACGGCTCCCGGCCACGAAGGCGAAGTCCCGCCGCAACACATTCTGGAGGCTTTCTGCAATCTGGGCTATGCCAGTAGCTGTAGCTGGTCGCCTCTGATGTGCGCTTGGGATGCAGTGCGATTCGCCGTTTCCGCTCCTCGGGACCCGGTCGCCCGCCTCGATCCACGAGAGGCCACCGCTGTTCCTGCCCGCGTCCTTCTTCTCCATTATGTCTGCGAACGGAATCATCGACCCGTCGAACATGGCGATTTGGAATTCGACCTGGCGCGGGCGACTTGGCTGCGGCGGCACGACGACGCCCGCATCCAGAAGATGGCGGAATGTTTTCTGGAGTCATACCTGAAAAAGAAAGCTTGAGCGATACCAGCCGCAACTGAAAGGAAGACGAGCATGACGCATGACCCCCTGGCCCCCCGCCCGGTCCGCGATTCGCAATCCGAGATGGCTGAAATCGTTCTCCCCAACGACGCCAATCCGCTTGCAGCTCTCCTCGGCGGACGCCTCATGCACTGGATCGATCTCGCCGGCGCCATGGCCGCGCACCGTCACTCCCGCAACTATGTGGTCACCGCCTCCGTCGATCATATCGACTTCCTCGTCCCGGTCCGCGTGGGAGATCTCGTTATTCTGCGTTCTTCTGTCAACCGCGTCTTCCATACCTCAATGGAGGTCGGCGTGAAAGTTTACGTCGAAAACTACATCGCCGATACCGCTCAGCACGTGGGCTCGGCCTATCTCACCTTTGTAGCCATCGATCCTGCGGGAAAGCACTTGAAAGTCGCCCCAGTGATTCCCGAGACCGATGAGCAGCAGCGCCGTTACGATGACGCCGGTCGCCGGCGTGAAATCCGCCGTTCCGAATTGGACCGGAGGCGCAAAGTGCGCTGATTTTCACAGACGGTTGTGACTCGCATCACATAAAGACCTGCTGCAAACCGTTTAGCCTATCGGGGCGTCGAGGTTTTTCATGGATAGTGCGCTCTTAGTTCATCGCCTTCACTTCGCCTTTACCGTCACCTTCCATTATCTGTTCCCCCAACTCACCATGGGGCTGGCCCCGCTCATCGTCGTACTCAAGACTCTGGGGCTGCGCCGTAATGATGAGACCTATAACCAGGCGGCGCGCTTCTGGGCTCGCATCTTCGGCATCAACTTCGTGCTGGGCGTGGTGACCGGCATCCCCATGGAATTTCAGTTCGGCACGAACTGGTCGCACTTCTCGCGCTTTGCCGGAGGCGTGATCGGCCAGACCCTGGGCATGGAAGGCATGTTTGCCTTCTTCCTCGAGTCCGCCTTCCTGGGCCTCTTCCTCTATGGAGAGAAGCGGCTCAGCCCGCGGGCTCACTGGTGGTCGGCCGTCGCCGTGTTTCTCGGATCATGGCTCTCCGGATTCTTCATCATCGCCACCGACGCCTGGATGCAGCATCCCGTGGGCTACGCCAAGGCCGCTGACGGATCCGTGCAGCTCTCGCAGTTTCTGGGCGCTCGTCCTGAATCCGTGGGCGTGGTGGCAATATGCTCACAACATGTCTGGCGCCGTGATTACCGGCGCGTTCGTCATGACCTCGGTAGGAGCGTTCTACCTGCTGTGGGGTAAGTTTGAACAATACGGCCGCATCTTTGTGCGCGTGGGAGTGGTGGCGGGCCTGATCTTCAGCGTCTTACAGCTGTTTCCCACCGGAGACGGCCAGGGCCGCATGATCGCCGACAACCAGCCGGTCACCCTCGCCGCAATGGAGGCCCTGTTTGAGACGCAGCCTGGAGCGCCGTTGGTGCTGATCGGACAGCCTAACGTCGATCAACACAAGATCGACAATCCACTGGTGATTCCCAACGCGCTCAGTTTTCTAACCTACCGCGCATGGAAGGCTGAGGTGAAGGGGCTGAACGCCTTCCCCGAGGACCAATGGCCGTCGAACATTGCCCTGCTCTACTTCAGCTACCACATCATGGTCGGGCTGGGCACGATCTTCATTGCGATCTCGCTGGTGGCGGCGTTCCTGTTGTGGCGCGGCAAGCTGTTTTCCAGCCACTGGATGCTGTGGGTCTTGCTGCTGGCCCTGCCGTTCCCCTACATCGCCAACACCGCTGGATGGATCACTGCAGAGATCGGACGTCAACCTTGGCTGGTCTACTCCCTGATGCGCACCGCCGACGGCTATTCGAAAACGGTCTCCGCAGGGAACGGCATGTTTACCTTGCTGGGCTTCATGGGCATGTACACAGTTCTCGGCATCCTGTTCCTGTTCCTGGTCCGCCGCGAAATCGAACAAGGCCCCGAAGCCGAAGCAGGAACGGCGCACTAGAGGTAGCGCCGCTCGTCGCGCGCATCGATCGAATGCGTGAATTACGGACGCGCTCGACCGACGCGCGACTTGACGACGGCGCGCTTGAACGACGCGTGCATCACCGTGGAAGAGCGGCCCTTCAGGGCCGCGTGAGGATTGGCAGGATGTGGGGCTTTAGCCCCTGAGGGACGAGGATTACGATGGCAACCCTTTGGTTCATGATCGTCGCAGTTATGGTGGCAGCGTACGTGGTGCTCGATGGCTTCGACCTCGGCGCCGGTGTGATCTACCTCGGCGCCGCCCGCACGCCCGACGAGCGCCGCACCATCATGCGCGCCATCGGCCCCGTCTGGGACGGCAACGAAGTCTGGCTCCTCGCCGCCGGAGGCACGCTCTACTTCGCCTTCCCGCTGCTCTACGCCTCCAGCTTCAGCGGCTTCTACCTCCCACTCATGATCGTGCTCTGGCTGCTGATGCTGCGCGGCATCGGCATCGAACTGCGCGCCCACATGAAGAATCCCGTCTGGCTGGGATTCTTCGATACCATCTTCTGCGTCTCCAGCCTGCTGCTGACCATCTTCTTCGGCGCAGCCCTGGGCAATGTTGTCCGCGGCGTTCCCCTTGCACCGGACGAATACTTTTTCGAGCCGCTCTGGACCAACTTCCGCGTGAACCAGGGCACTGCGGGCACGAACAACGGCATCCTCGACTGGTACACGGTTCTCACCGGAGTGATCGCACTGGTTACACTGACTGCCCACGGTTCGTTGTACATTGCGGTGAAGACCGAAGGCGACCTAAACCGCCGTGCCCGTGCCGTGGCGCTCTGGGCCTGGCCAGTGCAACTGGTCTTGACCGTCGCCGGATTGGTCGCAACCATCTACATCCGTCCCACAGTGCTCGACAACTACAAACAGCACTTCATCGGATTCCTCATCCCCGCCGTCGTGTACGCCGCGCTCGCCCTCATGATCTATGCAATGCGTAAGAGGCGAAGACAAAACCGCGTTCGTCGCGTTCGGCCCTCTACATTGTGGGAATGCTCGTAGGAGCGGCCTTCGCGCTGTATCCCGTGGTACTTCCGGCCAGCACCGATCCCGCCCTCAACCTAACCATCTACAACACCGCCGCTGGAGAGCATGGCCTGACCGTAGGCCTCACCTGGTGGATCCTCGGGATGGTTCTGGCGCTCGGCTACTTCACCTTGCTGTTCCGCATGTTCAAAGGCAAAGTGCGGCTGGAAGGGGAAGGGTACTAAGGGTTTTGATGCAAGTGCTACCGTGGAAGAGCGGCCCTTTCAGGGCCGCGTAAGCATGTGCAATTAGTTTGGGCTTCAGCCCCTGTGGTTCGCTCGTCGCGCTTAGGTCCCGCTCCTCAGGGCAAACGGGCGTGAACACCGAGACCCTCGGCGACCTTCCGCAGCCGTTTGTCCCTTGTCCACAGAAGCGTGGGCGCATCGATAAGGACAGAAGCAATCAAGTGAGCGTCGGTCAGACCGATGCCCAGGTTGTACAACCGGCGAGCCTCAATCATCAGCCGCAGTTCGCTGGTCCGCGCCACCCGCACCTTGGGCAAAAGATCCAGCAGCGCGAGCGTCCGCGTGCGGTCCTTAATGATCCCAAAGCCAATTCCGCAATGATGAAGGGATGGATGACGATCTGTCCCTGATCAAGATGTCTGCGCAATTCTTTGCTGCCCGAGCGCAGATGATCAATCCAGACCGACGTGTCCGCGAGAATCAATCGTTCCCCGCGCGACGGCGTGGGATCTTCTTCAACCGAGGCATCGTGCCTCCCAGGGACGCCAGCCTGCGGGCGCTCTCGCGTTCGATGAGAGCCTTGAGCGCTTCCCGAAGCAAGGCCGTCTTCTCGGCCACCCCGGTGAACTCCTGGGCAGTGCGTACGAGATCGTCATCCAGTGCTACGGTAGTTCTCATCAGGATTCCTCGCATTAATGATAGCATCGAACGATGTCGTAATCTATGCCTAATGTTCTAGGTCAGATTTTGCTCCTCCAAATCTATGAGTGCCGTTCACCCATCCTTGAACAGGCGCTCCGAGATCGATCGCAGGTACGGACAGGTCAGGTGGGCGCGTGGCCCCACGTGCAATGGCTTCCTTTGTGAGGCACTGCGACATGTATTCAAGGTGTGCTCGGGCCTCAGCTTCAGTCCAGTACTTAGGTCCACGGAGAGGTTTACGCCATCTAGACTCTCGCCCGGCACTTCCTCAATCTGGATTTCCTTCGCCTTGCCCTTTTTTATCATGCTGGCTGCGGTCTGTTCTGCCTCCGCCCGTGAACGCGCGCGGCCGCCAATGATATTGCCCGCCTCGTTCCGAAAAATTAAGGGCCGTGCAAGCTCGTATTGCGTTCCTGTTGGGCCGTTCTTGAGGTCGTACGTAGCGTTATCTATCACAAGTGCGGACGGCCAGGCAGCCGGAACGCGACTCAAATCGAGCCCGAAGTGTGAAACAAAAATCTGCAACCGTTTAAGTTGTCTCGCTGTTCTACCCTCAAACGAGTGTCCAAACCGACTATTACAGTCTCGGCAAACCCGGATTGACTGGCGTCCACCGAGAAACTCGGGAAAGACGTGGTCATCAGTAAGTTCTTCGAATGGGCGGATCGGAATAAGGGCACACTTCGCCGGCTTCATTATGGCGAGCAATCCCGAGAGACTTGCATAACGAGATTTCTACTCTCGCAAGTATAGATTCGCAACCTAGCCTCTCGCCTTGCCGCGCTCTCTAGGCTTTCTCCGCCTGTATAATCAAATTAGGGTTCTGCCTCATCCCGCAATTCCTATCTGGAGTGTGATCTTTTGAACGCAAATATGCCGCATCAGCATGGACAAGGTCCCGCGCAGCAAGGTCCGCAGCCGCTGCCGGGTGTCGACGCCATCATCGCCGTCGGGTCGGGAAAGGGCGGCGTGGGCAAGACCACGCTGTCGGTGAACCTGGCCGTCGCTCTGGTCAAGATGGGCCACAAAGTCGGCCTGCTCGATGCCGACGTCTACGGCCCCAACGTCCCGCTCATGCTGGGCGTCAACGACCAGCCGCGCATGGTCGGCGAGAACCGCATTGAGCCGATCCAGGCGTTCGGCCTGAAAGTAATCTCAGTCGGATTCCTCAATCCCGGCGACAAGCCCATCATCTGGCGTGGCCCCATGCTGCACCAGATCGTGCGCCAGTTCCTGGGTCTGGTCGAATGGGGACAACTGGACTACCTCATCGTCGATCTGCCGCCGGGCACGGGCGACATCGCGCTCTCGCTGGTGCAGACCGTCCCGCTGACCGGCGCCGTCGTGGTTTCGACTCCCTCCGACGTTTCACTGCAGGATGCGCGCAAGGCCATCGAAATGTTCCGCCAGATGAAAGTCGACGTCGTGGGCGTGGTCGAGAACATGAGCTACTTCACCTGCCCGCACTGCCAGCACGAGGTGGACATCTTCTCCCGCGGCGGCGCCGAAAAAATGGCAGCGCAGTTCGGTGTTCCGTTCCTGGGAAACATCGCGCTGGACCCGGAAGTTCGCAAGTCGGGCGACGGGGGGACCCCGGTCGTGCTGGAAGGCGAGAACTCGCCGCACGCCAAGTCGATCTACGCTTTCGCGAAGAACGTGGCAACGCGCGCAGCGGAGATCAAAGCCAATGCCCCGGCCAGCGTAATTCAGATCCAGTAACCTGCACCCAGCGGCTTGTCATCCTGAGCGGCGCTTTTGCCGCGAAGGACCTATGCAACTTGCCGGCTAGGGCACGGATCCTTCGCAACCAAAACCGCTGCTCAGGATGACAATGGTCTCAGCGTTTGAATCGCGACAGCCGCCAGATCACATTCGCCTCACGATCCTTCAAGATCAACTCCGCCACCATCTCCCCGATCGCCGGCCCGTGCTTGAACCCATGCCCCGAGCCTCCACCCACGATCCACGCATTAGCCGCAACCGGATGCCGGTCGATAATGAAGTGACTGTCGGGAGTCTGCTCGTACTGGCAAACGCGAGTCTCGACCAGCGGCGCGTCTTTCAAAGCAGGGAAGCGGAAGCCGACATATTCGCGAATGTCCTTCAATGTTTCCGAACTTACCACACGCTCGCCATCGGTAGGATCGAAGGCCGGCCCACGCGTGTCGTCAGCAATCTTGAACCCGCGTCGGTCACTGCCCGGAATGCCGTAACGGAATCGTCCCCGGTGATCACCCCATACTGGCAGTTGCCTGTCGCTGAAGCGGTCGTCCCCCGCAGGCGTGCCAAAGAAAAAAATGTCCTGCTTGGTGGCCTGCACCAGGTCGCCGACGGCGCGAGGGAACAGCTTGCCAAGCCACGGGCCGCAGGCAAACACGTAGTAGTCGGCTTTAAGCTGGGAGCCATCGGACAGCGCAAGACTGCGCACAGGCGCATTTTCAAGGCCGTCGGCCGGCGCCGCTGCCTGCCGGTACTTGCCTCCCGCCGCCACGAACGCTTCCACGACCGCCTGGCAACTCGCGCGCGCATCCAAATATCCGCACTCGGGTTCGAAGATCCCCCACTCGATTCCTTCGAAGTTAATCTGCGGCCAGCGTTTCTTCATCTGCGAGGAAGACAGGTCCTGAAACTGGATCTTCGCCGCGCGCAGCGCCTTCACCGAACCACTTTCGAATGCATCGTCCGTCCCGGAAGCCATCCACAGCACGCCGGTGCGATGCAGAAACCGCCGCTTCCACCGCCGCTCGTACTTCGCCCAGAGCTTGAGCGCTCGGGCCGTCATTTCCGTGTAAGGCTGATCTGGCCCGTACGTCCCGCGCATCACACGCGTCTCCCCGCCCGAAGACGCCCGCGAATTCCCCGGACCCCAAGCGTCAAGCAGCGTAACCCGCGCCCCGCGCTCCAGAAGATGCAGGGCCGTCCATCCGCCGAACGCCCCGGCGCCGATGACCGCGATGTGGGGTTTGGATTTCATCGGAAGAGATAGAGCATACCAGTAGGGCTGGTCCCAGGTTTCAAAGTTTCAGAGTTTCAAGGTTTCAAGGTTTCAAAGCGCTCGAACAACGCCAAAGACTGGACTCAACCTCGATCTTAAGCTTGAACCCTTGAACTCATGGAGTGCAAACTTGAAACCTTGCTACCTTGAAACCTCGCCCCAAGCTTCTGCCTAGAGTCCAGACAGCCCCCCACTTTGGTCCAAAACCCAACCTTCTGCATCTAAAATAGTTAGGTAGAATGAATCGGAAGCGGTTTCTCCCCCGCTGCCGCCGTTTCGGACTGAGACAACAGACAAGGCTGTCTAAAGCTGTTAACTATGCCCGCTGACCCCAATATCGGGAATCGCGAACGCGAAATCCTGACCGCCATCGTGGAGACCTTCATCTCCACCGGTGAGCCGGTCGGATCGCGCACGCTCGCGCGCTCGAACCGCGAAGGCCTGAGCCCCGCGTCCATCCGCAACGTGATGGCCGACCTCTCCGACGCCGGTTTCCTCGAGCAGCCGCATGCCTCCGCCGGACGCGTGCCCACGACCGAGGCTTACCGCTATTACGTCGAGCAAATCTCCGGCACCGCCCGCCTGGCCCCGCAGGAAGAGACCATGATCTCTGACTCGCTGGCCGGCATCACCGACGTGCAGGAGTTCATGGAGCGCACCTCGCACGTGCTCTCGCTGATCTCGCGCAACGTGGGCGTCACGGTGGCCACGAGCGGTCCGAAGAACGCGCTGGAACACGTCTATTTCTCGCGCCTCGGCGACCAAAAAGTGCTGGCCGTGCTGGTCACGCGTTCTGGCCTGGTGCGCGACCGCGTGCTGCGCCTCGATCTGTCCCAGTCGGAACTCGACCTGGCCGCCCGCTACATCAACGACAATTTCCGCGGCTGGACCATGGAATCGATGCGCGCCGAACTCTCCCGCCGGCTCGAGCAGGAACGCGGCGAATACGATCGCCTGATGAACTCGATCGAGCAGCTCTATAAGCAAGGCGCGTTGGCGGCTGAACATGGATCGCAAGTAGTGTTCGTCGAAGGCGCGTCGAACCTGGTCACCGGCGATCAGGACCGGCAGCGCCTGCAGGAGATGCTCAAGACGCTGGAAGAGAAAGAAAAAGTCGTGCAACTCCTCGGCGCATATCTCGACGTGAAGCAGGAAGCGGTCCGCGTGGTGATCGGACTCGACAAGGCCCTGCCTTCGATGCAGAATTTCGTGCTGATTGGCGCGCCCGCCCATGCCGGCAACGAAGTCATGGGATCGCTGGCCGTGATTGGCCCGACGCGCATGGACTATCAGCACACGATCACAGCGGTTTCCTATATCGCGCGTCTTTTCGACAAGATCTTGAATGAATCGGAGTGACGTATACGCAGTTATGAAGAAAGCAAACGGAAAATCAGAAACCGAAATGGCAGGGCTGGATCTGGAACACGAACTTCCTCCCGCAGACGGTGACGAGAACTCCTCGGAAACCGCTGCCGGCATAGCTGCAGTTAGCGAGGCTTCCGGTCCGGGAGCAGAATTGCAGAAGCTGAAGGCCGAGCGCGACTCCCTGCTCGACCGCCTGGCCCGCGCGCAGGCTGAGTTCGAAAACGCCCGCCGCCGTGCCTCGAAAGAGCAGCAGGATTTCCGCGACTACGCCGCGGCCGATTCGATCAAGCCACTTCTCCCGGTTCTCGACAGCTTCGAGCGCGCGCTGCAAGTCAAGTCCGATCCTGCTGACTTCCGCAATGGAGTCGAACTCATCTACAAGCAGTTGCAGGATGCGCTGGCGAAAGTTGGAGTAAAAGCCATTCCGGCCAAGGGCGAGCAGTTTGATCCGCACGTGCACGAGGCGATCGAAATGGTGGAAACGACCGACGCGGCCGACCACGAAGTGATCGAGGAATTGCAGCGCGGCTACAAAATCAAAGACCGCCTGCTGCGCCCGGCGATGGTCAAGGTCGCTAAGAATCCCTGAAATCAGCTGTTCTGGGTCTTGTTTTTGGGTGGCGCAGCGCTTCCAGCGCTGCGGTTGCTGGCGCGTAGCAGTACCGGGTTTTACAGGGTGCAGAAGGTTCAAGATTCGTACTAGGGCGTCGCCTAGCGATGCCGTAAGCTCTGTGCTGAAAACCCAAGATTCGTATCAGGGCATCGCTTTAGCGATGCCGTAAACGCGGCAGAATCACTCCGGCTTTAGCCGCTATACAGCTCGAGGAGAGAAAGTCAGTTTTTCAGCAAACTGTTTAGCCACTGGGTTATCTGGATTCTGCACCGAAGGAAGGTTGATTCTGACGACGAACGCAAAACGCGATTACTACGAAGTGCTGGGCGTGACCCGCACTGTCACCGAGGTCGAACTCAAGAGCGCCTATCGCAAGCTCGCGCTGCAGTACCATCCCGACCGCAATCCCAATAATCCGGATGCGGAAGAAAAGTTCAAAGAAGTAAGTGAAGCCTACGCCGTGCTGGCCGACACCGATAAGCGCGCCGTTTACGACCGCTACGGCCACTCCGGACTCGGCGGCGGGTCCGGCCAGGCCGGCGGCTTCGATCCCACGGTCTTTCAGGACTTCAGTGACATCTTCGGCGAATTCTTCGGCTTCGGCGATATGTTCGGTGGAGGGGGCAGCGGACGCCGTCGCAGCCGCGTGCAGCGTGGCGCCGATCTCCGCGAAGACCTGACGCTCGAGTTCGAGGAGGCGTTCTTCGGAACCGAGTCGCGCGTCACGGTCCGACGTCATGAGGCTTGTGAGGACTGTCACGGTTCCGGTGCGGCCCCCGGCAAGGGACCGACCACTTGCCGCTCCTGTAACGGACGCGGCCAGGTGCGCTACCAGCAGGGATTTTTCAGCATTGCCCGAACTTGTCCCACGTGCCAGGGCTCAGGCAGCGTGATCACCGATCCCTGTCCGAAGTGCAAAGGCGAAGGCCGCATTCTGCGCCAGCGCACCGTCGACGCCAAAGTTCCCGCAGGCGTTGAAGACGGAACGCGCATCCGCTTTTCCGGGGCAGGCGAAGTCGGCCAGTTCGGCGGTCCGGCTGGCGACTTGTATGTCGTGCTGCACGTGAAAGAGCATCCCTTCTTTGCGCGCGAAGGGAACGACCTGCACTGCGTGGTCCCGATTTCGGTGGCGCAAGCCTCGATGGGCGCGGAGATTAAAGTTCCCACCATGGAAGGCGAGCACAGCCTGAAGATTCCAGACGGCACACAGCCCGGCGCTACCTTCCGCATCCGCAACAAAGGCGTGCCGGTATTGAATGGACACGGCAAGGGCGACTTGTATGTCCAGGTTCTGGTTCAGATTCCGACCAAGCTCAACAAGCGCCAGAAAGAATTGCTGCAGGAGCTTGATGTGCTTTCAAAAGTCGACAACCAGCCCATGCTGCGCTCGCTGCTCGGCAAAATGAAAGATATCTTCGGATAATGTGCGATGTTCCCGGTTTGATCCGGAAGAGGACGACGTAGGCGGGTTGCGGAAAAACTCACAATCGCGCCCCCTTACCCGTGGACGAGCGGCCCTTTAGGGCCGCGTAAGCCGCAAATCAGCGTGGGCTTCAGCCCCTGGATGCTGCCCGCACACTTCTCATGACCCGCCGCCGATGGATCGCCGATGAAGTCTCAGGCACTCACGCCGCCCTCACCGGCGATCATGCCGATCATCTGGTCCGCGTCCTGCGCGCCCACGTCGGTCAGCAATTCGATATCGCCACCGGCGCCGTAGTCCGCCACGGACGCATCGTGGCCATCCAGGAAGGCCGAGTCGAGTTCGAACTAGGCGATGAAGTCTCCGCAGCTCACATCCCCAATATCACCCTCCTGCTGGCCATCTTCAAATTCGATCGGATGGAATGGGCCCTTGAGAAATGCACCGAACTGGGAGTCTCTCGCATTGTGCCCGTCATTGCCGGCCGCACTGACGCGCACCTGGCGTCAGCCGCGGGGAAACGCGTCGAGCGCTGGCGCAGGATTGCCCTGCAAGCCTCCGAGCAGTCCCGTCGCGCCACCCCGCCGGAGATCGCCACGCCCACCAAACTGCATGATGTAGTCAGCCGCGTCACATCCGTCCTGCGCATTGTCCTCGCGGAGTCAGAGCAGCAAACCCTGCTGCGCGATGTCCTCGCCTCGCAACCTGGGGGAGAGATCGTTTTGGCAGTCGGCCCCGAAGGCGGTTGGAGAGAAGACGAACTGCAACTCTTCCAGAAATCGGGGTGGACCTCAGCATCCCTAGGCTCCACGATCTTGCGTGCCGAAACCGCCGCCATCGCCGCCACCGCGATCACGATTTCCGAACTCGCCTGATTGCCATCTGCGCCCTCCCCGCGAGAGAATCTGGCTATGAACAAAGGACACGTCTACTTCGAAATCCAGGCCGACGACACCCAGCGCGCGCTCAATTTCTACTCCCGAATCTTTGGCTGGAAATTTTCCGAGGTCAAGGGCGCCCCCATCCCATACTGGACGATCGAGACCGGAGGTTCGCGTGGTGGACTGCTGCAGCGTCCGGCCAAGACTCCTCCGCCGCTAGCGGGCACGAATGCCTTTGTCTGCTCGCTCGAAGTCGAAGATTTCGACTCAACCGCCGCGACAATCGTGAAGCAAGGCGGCCTTGTCGCGCTGCCCAAGTTCGCAGTCCCGAAGACATGCTGGCAAGGCTACTTCGTCGACACCGAGGGCAACACTTTCGGCATTTTTGAAGTCGACGCGCACGCCGGCAACTAAGAAGTTCATTGGAGGTCCCGAGGCGGCCTGTTGCAGAGCTCGCCGCATATGGGGTGGCCGAGCAAACACCGCGCTCGACGAGCGTCCCACTTTGCACACCTCCGGCAGGTGGTATCCTGACCCCAGATGCCGCCGTTGAAGTCTAACGTCCGTCGCGCTCCGTTCACGCCAGACGATCGCCAGCACGAAGCCATCGAGCACGTTCACGGCCCCATGCTGGTGATCGCAGGCGCCGGCACCGGCAAGACCTCAGTCCTAACCCACCGCATCGAGCGCCTGGTCCGCGAGGGCCACGCCCAGCCTCACGAAATCCTCGCGCTGACCTATACCGTCAATGCGGCCAGGGAGATGCGTGACCGCGTGGGCAAGTTGATTGGCAGCAGGGAGGTGAACGCCGCCACCTTCCACGACTACTGCCTCGACCTGCTCAAGCGCGTCCACAAGGATTTCGGCATCCTCGACGATAAAGATCTCTGGATCTACCTGCGCCGCCACATTCGCGAACTCCGTCTTGAGTACTACATCCGCGCTGCCAATGTTCCCCAGTTCCTGAACGATCTGCTGGAGTTTGTGAGCCGCTGCCACGACGAACTGGTCACCCCTGAAAAGTATGCCGAGTACGTCGAGCGACTGGAGCGCAAAGAAGTCCCCATCCCGCGCGTCGTGAAATCCAAGGTCGTCCTCGGGGACGAAGAAGTCCTGGGCCGATGCCGCGAGATCGCTCGCGTATTCACGACCATGGAGCGATGGCTGCAAGACGAGAATCTCGGAACCTTCAGCCACATGATCACGCGCGCTCATGCCCTGCTGCACGGTGACGAAAGCGTTCTTGCCGAGGCACGTTCCCGGGCCCGCTTCATCCTCGCCGACGAATTTCAGGACGCCAACTTTGCCCAGATTCAGATTCTTGCCCGCCTTGCTGGACCCGGAGGAAACATCTTCGCCGTCGGCGATCCCGACCAGGCGATCTACCGCTTCCGCGGCGCATCCAGCGCCGCATTCGAGTTGTTCGACCGCCATTTTCCCAACGCCAAGCGGGTCATCCTGGAACAGAATCGTCGTTCCACCACACCGATCCTTCGCAGCGCCTTCGCCCTGATCGACAAGAATCCCCCGGTATTCGCGAAGCATGCGGACGGCAGACTGGCCTACCGCCGAGCGCCGCTCCAGTCTGCCCGCGAAGAGGAAGCGCTCCGGGAAGGAACGCAGCTGCCTAGCCCTCCGGTTGCAGTCGTCGTTCTTACCAGCAAAGACGCGGAGGGGCCCGATCTGGTCGCCGTACTCCGTGACACGCAGAAAAAGTCGAAGTGTAAGTGGTCCGACTTCGGCATCCTCTACCGTTCTCACTACCAGCGCGACGATGTCGTGCAGCAGCTCGCCGAAGCCGGGATTCCCTTCGTCATTGAGAGCATGGACATCTCCGACACTCCCGAGGCGCGCGACCTGTTCGCCTGCCTGAACGCGGTCGTTTCCGCCGGGGATGACGTCAGCCTGTTTCGCGTGGCCGCTCTCCCATGCTTTCACGTCGACCCCGAACAGCTTCGCAATGTCATGCGCTCCATTGCCCGCGATAACCGGGAAGGCCAGGTCGTCCCGCTCTCTGCCGCCCTCGGCCGCGTCAGTGGCGGTGCCGAAGTGCTTGCGGCGGTGCAGCGCACCCGCGAAGAAATCCGCCGCAGGGCCGCCAAGGCTCGCGCCGCGCTCGACATCATCGTCAAGCAGTTGGCACTCGATGCCTCCTCGCCCATTCTTCAGGCCGCCTTGAAGTTCGTAGAGAGCTGGGAAACGAAGAAGGTCAACAAGACCACCGAACTGGAAGAACTGGTCGACTATCTCAGGCTCTTCCGCGAGGCCGGTGGCGTGATTCCGATGGAGGCCAGAGAGACTGAGAACGCAGTCCGTCTCCTGACCGCGCACGGCGTCAAGGGACTGGAATTTCCCCACGTCTTCATTCTTCGCGCCAATCCGCCAGCCTTCCCCGCTTCATACAAGGAGACTCTCGTTGCCTTCCCCCGCGAGCTGCGCGATCCGGATTCCATCACCCAGGCCGACGATAAGACGCTCCATGAACAAGAAGAGCGCCGATTGTTCTATGTCGCCATGACCCGCGCCCGCGACACTCTGCACATCTACGCGAAGCAGGGAACCGGCAAAATCAACAAGAATCCCTCTGGCTACATGCGGGATTTGATTGAGGACAAGACTCTCTCCCGCTGGCTGTCCGCCATCCCGGCGCGCGGCACACAGCAAACGCTAGACATCTTCGGCGCGGCCTCGGTCGTGTATCCGGCGGAATCGCAGACGAACGTGTGGTTTGAGCTCCCCGTCCTCCCGGGTTTACATAGCCGGCTGAGCGCCTCGGCTGTCGATACCTACGAGCGCTGCGGATTGCAGTTCAAACTCGACCGCGACTGGCGCTTAGCCGACAAGCCGGCCGCCGCCATGCAATACGGCGCTTCGATCCATCGCGTGCTGAAGACCTATTTCGATTCTGTAAACCTGGGGCGGCCCAAGACCGACGACGAACTCATCGACCTTTTTCGCCTCGATCTGGCTGACACCAAAATTCAGGAAGCGTACCAGCACGAGCTCTACGAAAAACAGGGCGTCGAACAATTGCGTGACTTTCTCGCAAAGGCACGAACTCTTCCATCGCCGGTGGTTCTCCACACCGAGCAGTCCTTTGAGATTCGCGTGGGAGAGACCGCGGTCGTCGGCCGCATTGATCGCATCGACCGCCTTCCGGACGGCAGCGTGGCCATTGTCGACTACAAAACCGGCAAGGCCCGCGACCAGGAAGACGCCGATGAGAGCCTGCAGTTGTCCCTCTATGCGATCGCGGCGCGCGAGAAATGGCAATACTCCGTCGGCGCGCTGGTCTTTCACAACCTGGAAGAAAATGTCCCAGTCATCACCATGCGGACAGAAGCTCAACTAATCGCCGCGCGCTGCCGTGTGCAGGCTGCTGCCCAGGGAATCGCCGATGGCATCTTCGATGCGAAGCCGGGAATTCACTGCAATTTCTGTGCGTATCGGAGTCTCTGTCCTGAGAAAGAGAAGCGGATTCCGCACCCCGTGGAGATTACCGCCAAGCGCCCGAACTAGCACATCCCAGCCGAAGAATTATCCGCTACAAAAAACTTAGGGGACGCTCTTGAGCGTCCCCTTGTTACTCGTACTGAACTTTCTTAATGCTTCTTTTTCTTCTTTGCCTTTTTCTTGGTTGCCATTGTTCCTATTCTCCCTTCCATTTTTCATGGAAAATGTCGCAGTGGTCTTTTACTGCAACTAGTTGATGTATAGAGTTATTGAAAAATGAAGTCAAGAAAAAAATGATGATCGATCCGCGCAAGTTGTGACACCAAAGTCATGCCGAGAGAACTTCGCGAGCAAAAATCAACAGGAATTTTGTAGAGCGCGTCGCGGTGCGCGCGGTTTTCATCCCGAGAGTGTGTCACGGACTGCGTCCATCGTCACAAACGTTCGCCAGGATTGCACTCCCGCATCCCATCGCACGCAACCGGTCGCGTTGCCTGCGCATGCGACGCATTCGTGCGCTTCTGCATCTATAATGAAGTCGCGAAATCTTCGCGGGAGCTTGATTCATGGCCTCTTTTGACGATGTAGTCATCATTTCCGGCTGCCGCACCGCCGTCGGAAAATTTCAAGGCAGCCTCTCCGACCTCAGCGCTCCGCAACTTGGCGCCATCGCTGTCCGCGAGGCTGTCAGACGTGCCGGCGTCGATCCGGCGCAGGTCGACGAATGCATCATGGGCAACGTCGTCTCCGCTGGACTCGGTCAGAATCCCGCGCGGCAGGCCGCAATCTACGGCGGACTGTCTCCTGCGACAGGTGCCATGACAATCAACAAGGTTTGCGGCTCCGGATTGAAATCTGTCGCGCTCGCAGCGCAAGCGGTGCAGACCGGAAACAGTTCCATTGTCGTCGCCGGCGGCATGGAATCCATGACCAACGCTCCCTATCTTCTGCCGCAAGCGCGCAAGGGATACCGCCTCGGCAACGCCCAAATCGTCGACTCCATGGTGCACGACGGACTCTGGGACATCTACAACGACTACCACATGGGAATCACCGGCGAGAACGTCGCCGAAAAATACGGCATCACGCGCGAAGAGCAGGATCAGTTCGCCCTGAACTCTCATCGCAAAGCGCTATCCGCAATCAAAGAATGCCGCTTCAAGTCGCAGATCGTTCCCGTCGAAATTCCCGCGAAGAAGAAAGGCGCGCCTCCAACGATCTTCGAAAAAGACGAAAGCCCCCGCGAAGACACCACCATCGAAGTGCTGCGCGCTCTGAAGCCCGCCTTTCAAGAAAGACGGTACCGTCACCGCCGGCAACGCACCCGGTGTCAACGACGGCGCGGCGGCGTTGGTCGTCACCAGCGCCAAGCGCGCGACCGAACTCGGAGCCAAGCCCATGGTCCGAATCGTTGCTCAGGCGACCAGCGGTGTCGAACCCAAATGGGTCATGATGGCTCCCGTGGGCGCCGTCCGAACGATCTGGGAAAAGACTGGCTGGAAGAACGAAGATGTCGATCTCTACGAACTCAACGAAGCTTTCTCCGTCCAGGCGCTGGGTGTAATGCGAGAGTTGGGTCTGAATCCCGACAAGGTGAACGTAAACGGCGGCGCGGTAGCCATCGGCCATCCCATCGGCGCCAGCGGCGCGCGCGTGCTGGTCACGCTGATTTATGAGATGATTCGCCGCGACGTGAAACGCGGCATCGCCGCCCTCTGTCTCGGCGGAGGCAACGCGGTAGCCATGGCGGTCGAGCGCTAGAGGGATCGGGGCGGAGACAAGCTCATGTGGCGACGGCCGCCTCGGCCGTCAGGTTTTTCGCGCAGCTCGGAGGCCGCATCCAATCGTCTGTGATCAGACCTATGGAGCTTTCCATGCGGAATGTTCTTGGACTCGCGTTGCTGTTTCTGCTGACGAGTTCTACTCTGCAAGCCCAAAGCCGCTTCGACGGCACTTGGGAAATGAAGATGGACACACTCCAGTTCTCCGGCCCGCCCGAAGAATATCTGCTCGTCAAAGGCACCTACCACTGCGAGACCTGCGTCCCGAAGGTCGATGTGGAAACTGACGGGACCGATCACAAGGTGAGCGGGCATCCGTACGACACAATTGCGGTGCGAATCCTGGACAACCACTCGATCAAGTTCACGATGAAGAAGGATGGCAAGACTACGTTCGAGTGCGTCGAAACGGTTTCCGCGGATGATCGCTCAATGACGGAAGAGTTCACCAATACGGCGGAAGCGGAGACGGTCACCGGAAAAGCGGGATTCACCCGACTCGCCCAAGGGCCTCCAGGTTCGCATGCGCTCTCTGGTAGGTGGAGCATGCAGACCGTCAAGAACGCGACCAGCGCCGGCACTCTGACTACGTATCAGAGCATCGCCAATGGGATGAAGATTTCCGACGGAAGCGTGAGCTACGAGGTGAAGTTTGACGGCAAGGACTATCCCGCAGACGGTGACTCCCACGCCACGGTCTCGCTCAAACTCATCGATCAGTACACGCTCGAGGAAACTGATAAGCAGGATGGAGAGGTGATGACAGTTGCCCGCATGACCGTATCCAAAGACGGCAAGTCCATGCGGGTTGAATCTGCAGACAAAAAACGGGGTAGCGCGATGACCTATACAGCCGGCAGGCGCCCCTAGGTCCTTACATCGTCGCCGACGAGACCGGCAGCGTCACCGTAAACACCGCTCCCCCCTCGGGAGAGTTCGCCGCTTCCACGCTGCCGTTGTGCTCCTTCATCACTGACTTGCAGATGCTCAGCCCCAATCCCGTGCCTCGCCCCGGCCGTTTCGTCGTATAGAACGGATCGAAGATGCTCGCCAGGTTTTCTTTCGGGATGCCGGGCCCGTCGTCGTGAAAGCTCACCCACACCGAATTGTCCCCTTTGCCCAGGCGAATGCGCAGTGTCCCCTTATCCCGCGCCTCGCGAATGGCCTGCTCTGCATTCACAATCAGATTCAGAAACACCTGCATCAACTGGTGCGGATCGCCCAGCGCATACGGTACTCCAGCTTCTTTCAGAAAGTCCACGGTAATGTTGTTTTTGCGCAGCGAATAGGCATGCAGGTTCAACGTGCGCTCCACCACCTCCACCAGGTTGATCCTGCTCTTGCCTGGTGCCGGTGGCCTTGAGAAATACGTCAGGTTCTGGACGATCTCCGCCGCCTTGCGCGCCTGCTGCTGCAGCATTCCAAGCTGCTTGCGCGACCCTTCGTTGGTCTCGGTGTCCTGCAGCAGTTCGCTCACGCCCATGATGGTGGTCAACGGATTGTTCAGTTCGTGGGCGACGCCGCCAATCATCGCCCCCATTGCCGCCAGACGCTCACTCTGCACCACCTGCTGTTCCAGCTTTCGTTCCAGCGTAATGTCACGCACCGAAATGATGACGCCGCTGATCTTCGCATCCGCATCCACCAGTTGGCTGCCTGCGGCGCGCATCGTCCGCCAGTTTCCATCGTGGTGCCGCGCTCCATATTCCGCCGACGCGAACACCTCCTTGCCGGAAACAATGTTGTGGTAAAGAGCCGCCAGTTCCGGGGAATGATCTTCCAGTTCCGAGATCTTCTTCCCCAGCATGTTTTGCGGCTCATAACCCAGCAGATCGTGAGCCCGCGAACTCACGAACGTGTACCGTTCCTCGAGATCCACCACCAGAATCAGATCGGGGAAGCTTTCCAGCAGCCGCGCTCGGAATTCCTCCTGCTGCGCCAGTTGCCGCTCCATCTTCCGCCGTTCAGTGATGTCGACCAGCGTTCCCTGGTAGCGCACAATGTTTCCCGAAGTATCCCAAACCGCGCGTGAGGAATCGAGAAAGATCGCGGCGGTTCCATCCTTGCGCCGCAGCTTGACCTCGCGCGTGCGCACGCCCCCGCGGTCGTCCACCGCCCGCCCCAGCACCGGTTGCCCGGCGTCGAAATTCAAGGACTCCGGTTCCACCGCCAGCAGCTCCCGCTTCTCCGCGTATCCCAGCAGGTTGACCAAAGCCGGATTCGCGTCCAGCAAGTGTCCCTCAGGTGTGCTGAAGTACACACCTTCCTGCAGGGTCTCGAACAATTCGGTGAAGCGCATCTCCTTCTCGCGCTGCTCGGTGACGTCGCGTCCCAGCATGCTCGCGCCTACCACCTCATCACCTTTGACAATGGCATTCAACACGCATTCAAAATAAAGCGGTCGCGAGCTGTTCTTCAGCCGGAGCCGCACCGTTCCCGCCCACCTCTTCTTGTCCAGAAATCGGCCCAGTCCCCGCTCAACCTCTTCCTGGGTCGGCTCCTCCAGCAGATCGTAGATCTTGGACCCTACAAGTTCCGTGTAAGACAGTCCCGTCAACTCGGCAATCCGCTTGTTCACCGTTCGCAGCGTGCCGTCGAGCGATACCGCGCACGCCGGATCGTCAAAGGAGTCGATCAACTCCTTGAAGTTGCGCTGCGAGCGCATGATGACCTGGCTGAGCTGGTCGAGCTGCTCCTCCGAAGGCGCTGCCCCGACGTGCTCCTGCAGTCCGTGCAGCAGTTGTTTCAGTTCGCCGACTTCACGCCGCCGCCCTGCCGCATACACCGCTAACAGCACAGATAGGACCAGCACTCCCAGTGGAATGGCGCGCAGTTGATATGGGATCGTTTCCAGCCTCTCCCACAGCAAACCGGTCAGCGCGACCGCAAGAAGCAGCATGAACCCCAGCACCCAGCGCCATAACTGAGATTCTTCTCGTGACAGGTTGTCGGGAGGGCGCGGTGTGCGTGAGGTATTAGCGGGGTCCAGGCTCATGAGAGAAGACTGCCGATCCTAAAAAACATCTTAATTCTATACGTGCCGGCGGAACCGTGCTTTTCTGGGATGTTCGGGAAACCGAAACTCTACTCATCCGGCTCGGGCGCCGCTCGGGTCGGGTCCTCAGGCTTTCCCTGACCCGCAACGATCGCCTGCCAGTTGAGAATCGCGTTCCACAGCAGGCGCTGGTCGCCCCGGTTCAAATCGCGGTGCATGGGATTGAAGTTGAAGCTCACCACGTGCCCCTTGCCTACGGGCATGTCCAGGATAGCCGGCCGTCCAATCAGGTTCTCCTCTCCCCACGCCTGCCCGCTCACCACCAACGGTGTTCCATCCGTATCGCCCCATTCCATTACTACGCCGCCGCGGTCTTCGGGACCATCGAGGCAGGTTGTGCAGTAAGCCATGCGCAACCAACGGCGCGGGATGCTATACAAAGGAAAATTCTGACGGAAGACATAAGTGTGCGACGGATACCCATACGCAATGGGATGATCCGGGCGATCGAACGTGACCCGCACATGAGCGCCGGGCGTTCGAGTGGCGGCTTGCTGAGACGCAGCCGACGATGCCCCTCCGCCTCCCGCCGTGCTGCGTGGCACGCCACCGGACGATCTCCTCACAAACCGCACCAGCCCGCCTTCCAGCGCCAGCATGCTCCCGCTACCCAGCGTCACCATCAGACCTCCATCGTCGATGAACCGCTGAATCTGCGCCAGCCCTTCATAGCCGATGCCTCCAGTAATGTCATCCGACTCGGCCGGCGTTCCGAAACTCGGCGTCTGTGCCGTCTTCTTAAACGGCATGGGCGACCACGTCTTCGGCAGTCCTTCAATCTGTTCTGCCAGTTCCAGATCCACATGCCCATACAGAAGCACATCGATGCGGGCGCTCAAGTTCCCGGCGCGAATATCCTCATCGCGCAGATACGTGTAAGGCACTTTGCGCTGATCCAGCGAGTACCGGATCCACCCGATCGAATCCGTGTCTGCCCAAGGCACCCACAGCCCGATGCGCGGCGCTTTAGCCTGGTGGCGCGGCACATCCGGCGCCGCAGAAACTTGCACGAAGTCGAGGCCCAACTCCGTCGCCGTCGACTTAACCGCTTCGGACAATCCATCTTGAGCAGCAAGAATCCACGATCCGGCAGGGAACTTCGCTCCACCCGCCTCGAACTCCCGCTCGGCTATCTGAATCTCAAAATTCTTCAGACGGTAGCGCGCCGCGAGAAACGACTCCTGCCCCGTGTCCTTCAGCAAGTAAAAAGAACCGTTGCCGGTCACGCGTCCTGCGGAGTAGGGCACCTCGGTCAGAGGCGTAAGCGCAGCGTTACGGATCGACGCGTCGGCAGTCGGGATCGCCTGCAAGTGATAGTGCGCGGGAAGCTCCCAGGACACATCGTCGTAAGGAGCTTCTCCATCTTTCGGGTAATGCTGCGGCGTGAGCAGATCGACCGCGTAGTTGCGGTAGGGCTGGTCCAGACGCACGACATAAGTGCCGGCAGGGAAGCTGCCTTCCTTCACCTGGATCGCACCCTCTGCCCGCGCCACCTCGATGTGCTGCCCCATGAGTCGCCCGACCATGGCGGCCACCCTCGCCGGGTCTCCCTGATCTTCAGGAATCAGAAACGCATACGGCGGCTCTGTCACGCCCTTCTGCCATGAGTCCCACGATTTCTTATAGAAGTTGTGCAGCATCTCTTTGGATTCGCTTGCCGTCTGATCCAGCGCCGCGAGTGCGCCGGTTTCCTGGTAGTTGAGATTGTCGCGAGCCGACCACGTGACCTCGCGGGCCGCCGGAAGAGGCCGGTACCACTCCATGCTCGCCGCTGACGCCGACACTGATCGCTTCTCAGTCTCCGCGCTGCCGTTGCCGAAGGTCTCGTACCCGCGGCCAATGCTGTTGTGGTTCATGGCCACGGAATCCAGATACAGGTGCGCGAACGCTTCCCCGAAATTCCACGTCGAAACTCCCGGCATGCCCATCGCCGTCATCGCCTCGACTTCATGGAAACTAAGCGCCAGAAACTCGCTATAAGTAATCGGATCGATGTTCGGGTTGTAAGGGCCAGTGCCGTTCCACGTCATCATCAACGGCGAGCCCTCGTGCAGATCGTGCACCACCGTGGGATGCCACTCATGAAACATCCGGTGCACAGCCTTCGTAGTCTCGTGCGTCTGCTGGTGCGTATCGCGATTGATGTCGACGAAGGTGTACTTCGACCAGTACGGCGGCGACTGCCGCGGAAGGGTGTTGCGGTCGGTTTTGCCCTTGAGATAACGGTAGAACCAGTCCACCATCTTGTCGCGCCCGTCAGGATTGGAAATCGGATTGATCAGCACGACTAACTTCTCGCGAATTCGCTGAATCATCGGCTGCTCCGACACCGCCAGCCGGTATGCCAGTTCCAGCATTGCCTCCGTGGAGCCGGTCTCATCGGAGTGCAGCGCTGCGTTGAAGTAGTAGATGGGTCGCGACGCCGCGATCAATTTGTCGGCAGCAACTTGGTCGGTTCGCCGTGGGTCGGCCAGAGCCGCGGTGGCCGCCTTCAGCCGATCGAGATCGCGAATCCCCGCCTCATCCGCGATCGCCAGCATGATAATGTCGCGCCCTTCTTCGCTCCGGCCAATCGTGAACACCCGAACTCGCGGACTCGCCGCCGCCAACGCACGCGCATAGGCATAAGTCTTCTCAGTGCCCAGCAGTTCTCCCGGAGCCCCCATGATCCGCCCCAGAAACTTCTCAGGAGACGGCACAGTACGCGATTGCGGAACGTACGAAACCCAGGGCGACACAAAATGCGGATCCGTCGTAGCCGCCGCGATCGCCTCAACCGATCCGGGCTCAGGCACGTCGGGACCCTGTGCGATCGCATCGCCGGTCAACCACGCAAACGACAACAGCCACACCAGCGCCAGTCGGAACATGGGTCCCCCAGAAGTAGTTTGAACGCGAAAGTTTAGCACGCGCTTTGCAATTTGAAGGAGATGGCCAACGACGCCAGACAGGCTTGGTTTTGGGCGGCGCAGCCCTTCGAGCGCCGCCATCACTCTGGGCTCTAAACTCTCAGGGCGCTTCGAGGATGTCCCCGTTTTCCACAGCCCCCTGGTGACATCCGTCACAGCCAACGCCACCCTCGAGTCCGTAATGTAGTTAGCTGGTACCCAGGACCACGTGTCCCCGGGTACTCCGTTTCTCGCGTTCCGTGCGAGAAAGCCTGCCCTGAGCGAAGTCGAAGGGCGGGAATTTCGACCTCATGCTCTACAAAACTCTCAGCGCCGCCGTCTACGGCATCGATGCCAACATCATCCAGGTCGAAGTCGACTGTTCCGGCATCAAGTGCGATCAGGACCACTTTCACACGGTGGGTCTGCCCGACGCTGCCGTCCGCGAGAGCCGTGACCGCGTCCGCGCCGCGCTGAAGAACTGCGGCTACGACATTCCCCCCACGCACATCACCATCAACCTCGCCCCGGCCGACATCAAGAAGGAAGGCTCCGGATTCGATCTCCCCATGGCCCTCGGCATCGTCGGCGCTTATGGCGGTCTCACCAAGAAGGAAATGTCCGACTGCCTGTTCGTCGGAGAGCTCTCCCTCGACGGCGGTGTGCGCAGCGTCCGCGGAGCCCTGCCCATCGCCCTCGAAGCCCGCGGACGAAAAATTTCCCGCATGGTCGTTCCCGAAGCCAACGCTAAAGAAGCCGCCATGGTCGCCGGCGTCGACGTCTACCCTGTGCGCTCGCTGCTCGACGTGATCCACTTCGTGAACACAGGCAATGGCATTCTCCCCGTCAAAGCCGACGGCGACTCTCTCCTGCGCGAATCGCAGCAGTTCTTCGTCGACTTCAAAGACGTCCGCGGGCAGCAGACCGCCAAGCGCGCCATCGAGATTGCGTGCGCCGGAGGCCACAACATCCTCATGATCGGGCCCCCCGGTTCCGGCAAGACCATGCTCGCCAAACGCATGCCCACGATCTTGCCGCCATTCACCTTCGAAGAGGCGCTGGAGACCACCAAGATTCACAGTGTAGCCGGAGTACTCGACCAAGGCACCGGCCTGGTCGGAACGCGCCCCTACCGCTCCCCGCACCACACGATTTCTGACGCTGGCCTGATCGGCGGTGGCGTGATCCCTCGCCCCGGCGAAGTCTCGCTAGCGCATAACGGCCTGCTCTTTCTTGATGAGTTACCCGAATTCCCCCGCAACGTGCTCGAAGTTCTCCGCCAGCCTCTTGAGGACGGCACAGTGAGCATCGCTCGCGCCTCCATGTCGCTCACTTTCCCCGCGCGCTTCATGCTAGCCGCCGCCATGAACCCGTGCCCCTGCGGCTTTCACAACGACCGCACCCGCGACTGCCAGTGCACCACTCCAATGATCCAGCGCTACGTCTCCAAAATTTCCGGCCCGCTCATGGACCGCATCGACATCCACATCGACGTCCCCGCCGTGAACTACAAGGAAATGCGCTCGACCCACGAACCGGAGAACTCGGCCACGATTCGCGAGCGCGTCATCCGCGCCCGCCAGAAGCAACTCGAACGCTTCGCCACCTCCCGCCAGAAGCTCTACTGCAACGCCCAGATGTCCTCGCGCCACATCCGCGCCTTCTGCGAACTATCCGCCGATTGCGAACGCCTGCTCGAACGTGCCATGACCCAGCAGGGACTGAGCGCCCGCGCCCACGATCGCATCCTCAAAGTCGCCCGCACCGTCGCCGACCTGGAAAATTCCGCCAACCTTGAGCCAAAACACATCGCAGAAGCGATTCAATACCGCAGCCTCGACCGCACGTACTGGGCGTGAGGCGGTCAAAAGTCAAAATCTGTGTCTTCTGTGCCGCGCTCTCCGATTCTGCTAAGCTCTTTGCCGTAGTCATGGAAAATCGAGGACTAAAACCGTGGAAGTAGTGGCTGGGATCGATCTGGGCGGAACCGCAATCAACTACACGTTAGTGAACGCGAAAGAACAGTTTCTCATCGAGGAATTGTGCGAGCACCCGGCGCTTTCCAAGCAGGGGCCGGAGGTCTGCCTCCAGCAGATTGCGGATGGTCTGAAGATCGCCGCCGATCTTGCCGGCGTTGCGCTGGACGACATCGTCGCTATTGGCCTCGATACTCCCGGACCATCCAGTGCCGCTGGCCGTCTCAGCGCGCGCGGCTCCACGAACTTCGTGCATCCCCTGTGGGCTGGGTTTGATATCCGCGAGGGTCTGGCACACAAACTCGGCAAGCCCGTGTCCTACCTGAACGATGCCAACGCCGCGGCGCTCTGGGGGCACTACGCGATCTTCGGAGCCAACAGCCGCGAAACGTCGATTTCCGATGTCGTCGGTACGGGAAATGGCGGAGGCATTATCCTTGGCGGCAGCGTCGTGAAGGGCAAGAACGGCTTCGGCGGAGAACTCGGGCACGTGTTAATTCCCTACCAGAGCATCGCCGGAATCCCAGGCATTGAGCCCCATTGCAATTGCGGAAGAATTGGTGACCTGGAGTCGCTGTGCTCCCTTACCGCGATCGAGAGGACTCTGCTGCCGTATCATCTGCAGCGCTTTCCCGACCATCCTTTAGCGAAGCAAGAACGACATCAGGCGGCTAAAAACGTGCGCGGCCTCGCCGATCAGGGGGACGCCATGTGCAAAGAGATTTTCCGGGTTCAGGCCCACGCCCTGGGACTTTTCTTCGATGAGATGGTGAATACTTTTGACCCCGATGCCTTGATCGTAGGTGGCGGCGTCCTCGAAACCAGTCAGGAATTTCAGAAGTGGTTTCTGGCGGAGATCCGGTTGGGAATGCCCACCCAACGCGTAGAGCAGGCAGACATTCCCATCCACGTCATGCCCAATGGAGATACCGCCGGCGCCCGCGGCGCTGCGCTCGAAGCACTGGCTCTTGCCAGGCAGAGCGGCCTCGCATAACCGATCCAGCATCACATCCAGATCCTCCAGGATGCAGCGCCGCGCCATAGCTGGGTGCCCCATTTCTCGCGTTCTTTGCGAGAAGTGGGGTCTTTGATTTTGCCCGAGACGACTTCTAGAACCCCTTCGCCTTCAGCATCACGTCGAGATCTTCCGCATGAATCGCACGTACTATGGCATCTTCCCGCGACAGATCGTTCTGAAACACCAACTGTGCCAGCGATTCCTCCAGCGTGAACGACCCTTGCTTGCGGGTGATGGTAATTTCCTGATGCAGATGCTGTAGCGCGTTCTTTCGAATATGCTGCCGCGCCCCATACCCCACCATCAGCAGTTCCGCCGCCGGCACTCGTCCGCCGTTCCGCCGAGGAATCAAAGTCTGCGTCAGCATCGCGGCCAAGGCCATCGCCATCTCGGCGCGCACCGAATGCTGCCGCTCCTGCGGAAACGAATCCGCGATACGCGACACCGTCGACGCCGCATCGGTCGTGTGCAGCGTCGTGAACACGAGGTGCCCGGTCTCAGCCGCGGAGAGCGCAATCCTCGCCGTCTCCGGATCCCGCATCTCTCCCACGACAATCACATCCGGTGCCTGTCGCAGCGCCGCCCGCAGTGCGGTAGGGAAGTCCGGTGCATCGATTCCGATTTCCACCTGCTCGATCACACTCAAGTTGTGCTTGTGCTCGTACTCGATCGGATCTTCAATGGTCACAATATGCCGCGCTTCCCGCTGGTTGATTTCGTTCACCAGCGCGGCCAGCGTCGTGGTCTTCCCCGATCCCGTCGCCCCGCCGATAATCACCAAGCCCCGCCGCAACTTGGCTAGCGCGGCAATTCCAGCCGGCAGTCGAAGTTCCTCGAGCGCCGGTATTTTCGACGGCAGCGCGCGCACCGTCGCGGCAGCCCGCCCCCGTTCGCGGTGCAAGTTGATGCGGAACCGTCCCAATCCTTCTACCCGATACGACGAATCCGCAATGTGGCTCCGCTCATACTCCTCCCGTGCATGTGCCGCCATGGCAGGCAGCACAGCGGCTTCGATGGCATCCCCCGTCAGAGGACTGTCGCCAATCACGACCAGCGTTCCCTCCACCCGTATCGATGCCGGCGCCAGCGGCACCAACAGGAGGTCGCTTCCATTTCGCGAGACCAGTTGCTCCAGCCACGAATGGAGCGGCACGGACTCGTGCGATGGATGAATGACTTGAACGCGGGCGGGATTTGCTTCGGCTGTCATCGTTCTACCTTAGATGCAATCAGACTAATCTGCGCAGCGAATTCCGTGAGAGTCCCACAGAGAACGGCCAGCCCCTTGCATCTTGCGTTCGAGTGTCCTAAACGCAGTAGGCGTCATCCTGACCGGAGCCGCCTTTCAGGCGAAGGGAAGGATCCTGCGTGCACCCCGGCGCATCGTAGGCGGGCACCTTCACTAAACGGCTTGACCGCGGCCCGCCCCAAGAATACCCTCCCGATGACACTCTGCCGTCAACCTTACCAGGAGGCTTCGCATGACTCCGCTCTCCGCTCTCTGGCTCCCGATTGTGCTCTCGGCGGTCATCGTCTTCGTCGCCAGTTCCATTATGCACATGCTGCTGCCCTACCATCGCAGCGACTACAAGGCACTCCCGGACGAAGATAAAATCCTCCCCGTCCTGCGCGCCGCCGGCCTCAAGCGCGGACTCTACGTCTTTCCCTACTGCACCCACAAAGATATGAAGTCTCCCGCCATGATCGAAAAATACAAGCAAGGCCCGGTCGGAATGATGACGATCTTCCCTAGCGGCCCGCCCGTCATGCCGAAATTCCTGGGTCTGTGGTTCGCTTACTGCCTCCTCATCGGATTCTTCGTCGCCTACCTCACCGCGCACACGGTCGCGCCGGGCACCTACTATCTCGCCGTTTTTCGCGTCGTTGGCACCGCCGCATTCCTCGCTTACGGCCTGGGAACCATCAGCAACGCCATCTGGAAGGGGCAAACCTGGGGCTTCACCATCAAAGAAGTGATCGATGGACTGGTCTATGCGCTACTCACCGCGGGAACGTTCGGCTGGCTCTGGCCTCGCTAAACACGCCGCATTAAGAACGCGTCGGGACGGCCGCATTCGTCCGTCCCGCGAGCGGAGCGAGCGCGCAGTATGTTGCCGGTGGTTTGGGGAAGGGCACGGCTTCAGCCGTGCCGTCAGGGCCGAGAAAGAGAGCGGGGCTTTAGCCCCTGAGCTCTCCGCCTAATTCTCCTCCCGCGGACGCATATTCCCACTCCGCAGATACCGGTTATGCCAGCTCAGCGATTCCGTCAGCAGATGCGGCGTATGTTTGCCATACGACAACTGCTTCTGCACGCGATAAATAATCCTGCAGCAGAGGCTTGTACTCGGCACTCGCGCACTTCTCAATCACCAACTTCGCCCGCTCCTTCGGCGAAAGCCCGCGCAAGTCAGCCAGCCCGTTCTCCGTGACCAGCACCTGCACATCGTGCTCGGTATGATCCACATGCGAAACCATCGGTACGATGGTCGAAATCGTTCCCTTCTTCGCGGATGACGGCGCCATGAAGATCGACAAATATCCGTTGCGCGCGAAGTCTCCCGACCCGCCAATCCCGTTCTGAATGCGCGATCCCATCACATGCGTCGAGTTCACGTTCCCGTAAATGTCGGCCTCGATCATCCCATTCATCGCGATCACCCCCAGCCGACGAATGATCCCCGGATTGTTCGAAATCTCCTGCGGTCGCAGGACAATCCGTTCCCGGTAGCTGGCCATATCGGCATTCACTTCGTCGAGCATCGCCGGACTGAGCGAGAACGCCGTCGCCGAGGCCGACGTCACCTTGCCCGACTTCAGCAGGCGAATCATTCCATCCTGAATCACTTCCGTATACGAAGTGAGCCCCTCAAACGGACCTTCCTCCAGCCCAAACAAAACTGCATTTGCAATGTTCCCCACGCCCGATTGCAGGGGCAGCAGGTTTTTCGGCATCCGGCCCTTCTTCACTTCCCAGCTCAGGAACTCCAGAATGTGCCCGGCGATCCTCTTCGAAGCCTCGTCCGGAGCCTTGAACGGACTGTTGCGGTCCGGTGAATCGGTCAGCACGATTCCGGCAATCTTCTCGGCGGGAATCTTGAGATAGGGTGTCCCGATCCGATCGCCCGGCCGCACCAGCGGAATCGGCCTGCGATTCGGAGGCGCTTCCAGGCCGTAGTAAATGTCGTGCATCCCCTCGAGCGCCATCGGCTGCCACGAATTCACCTCCAGAATGATCCGCTCCGCGCAATCGACCCATGTCTTGTTATTGCCGATCGACGAACTCGGCACGACCCGTCCGTCTTCGAGGATTGCCGTGACCTCGATCAGCGCCACATCCATCTTGCCTAAGAAATCCATACTCCACAAACTGCGCCACATGGCTCAGGTGAATGTCCATGTAATCCATCTCGCCCGCGTTGATCCGCTTCCGCGTCTCCGGATCCGACTGGTAGGGCAGACGCAGATGAATCCCTCCCGCCATCGCGAGAGCGCCATCCAACTCCGGCCCCGTCGAGGCCCCGGTGAACACGCTCACCTGAAACTTCTGCCCGTGGAAGTGCGCGTCGGCAATGCGGTGCGCCAGTTCAATCGGCACCGTCTTCGGGTACCCCGACCCGGTAAACCCGCTCATGCCAATCTGGTCGCCCGACCGGATCAATGCCGCTGCCTCTTCGGCGCTCATGATCTTGCTTTCAAGTTTGGAGTTCAAAACGCGCGTCGTAGTCGGGGAGGTAATACTCATGAAAAAAGCCCTCACAGTCTGAAGAAGAATCCACCTTAACGGTATCGGCGTCCTTTTCGGCTTGCTGTGATTTCAATCACACCCCAATGTGGCGGATGAACTAGAGATGCTGGAGGAGATTGCTTTCGGGTGGCGCAGCGCTTTCAGCGCTGTAATCACACCGGCTTTCAGAGGGCTCTACAGAGCGCTGAAAAACTAAAGATTCGTATCAAGGCGTAGAGTGCTGAAAAAACTTACGATTCGTGTCAGGGCATCGCTTTAGCGATGCCGTAAATGCAGCAGAATCAATTCCGGCTTCAGCCGCTGTACAGCTCTATCGGTTTGCCGATCATCCCGATTCGCGGGCCTTGAGGGTACAGAATTTCTCTCTGAGTCTGCGCCGATTCAGTACTATCATCTTCCGATGTCAAGCCACCTGCTCGCGCTGATCGCGCTACTGACGATGGTCAGTAGCGCCCAGGAAAAGCCCGCAGCCAAGGCAAGCGACCACTCCGCTCTGGCGGCCGCTCTGGCCTTTGAAGCCGAGCCCGCAGGCGGCGTCCCTGGCGGTTGGAGCGGCGGTCCCCCCGGCACCCTCTTTGCCGACAACAAAGTTTTCCACGGTGGTCGATGGTCCGCCCGAATCGAGCGCCAGCCCGACAGTCCCAGCACCTTCTCCAGCATCACCAAATCCATTCCCATCGACTTCGCGGGGCAGAACATTGAGCTGCGCGGCTTCCTGCGCACCGAAGACGCGAGCGATTTCGTAGGCCTGTGGATGCGCGAGGACGGCGATTCTCCCGGCCTTGCCTTCGACAACATGCAGGCCCTCCAGCTGAAGGGAACCACGGACTGGAAAGAGTATTCCATCACGCTCCCCGTGCATCCCGAAGCCAGGCAACTCTTCTTCGGCGTGCTCGTGGCCGGCACGGGAAAAGCCTGGGCGGACGAACTTCAGCTCCTCGTTGATGGCAAGCCCGTCTGGGACGCTCCCCCTCGACCAACCACCATCCTCGATCATGATCACGAGTTCGACGCGGGCTCCGGCATCAGCATCAGCGCGCTCACCAAAATTCAAATCGACAACCTGGTCACGCTCGGCAAAGTCTGGGGATTTCTCAAGTACTACCATCCCAAAGTGACGTCGGGTGAGCGCCACTGGGACTACGATCTCTTCCGCGTATTACCCAAGATTCTGGCCGCGCCAGATCGCGCCGCCGCAAATGCCGCCCTGCAACAGTGGATCAACAGTCTGGGCCCTGTCTCCCCGTGCAGGCCCTGCGCCAAGCTGGATAACAAAGATCTCTACTTCAAACCAGATCTCGATTGGATCTCAAACAAAATAGCGCTCGGATCCCTGAGCCTCACCTTGGAGTCGATTCGCGACAACCACCGGCCAGACAAACAGTTCTATGTCTCGAAGGTCCCAGAGGTTGGCAATCCTCAGTTCGACCATGAGCCGGGCTATCCAATCCTGAAGTTCCCCGATCCCGGTTTTCAGCTCCTCAGCCTGTACCGCTTCTGGAATATCGTCGAATACTGGTCCCCCAACCGCGACATCGTGGGCGAGGACTGGGACGCCGTTCTCGCCGAATTCATACCGCGATTCGCTTTGGTCAAGAGTTCTGAAGACTACCAGCGCGAAGTGATGGCCCTGCTGGCCCACGCTCACGACGGCCACGCCAACATCTGGAGTTCGCTGCAAGCGCGGCCTCCAGTCGGCAAATGCCAGATTCCGGTCAATGTGCGTTTCGTTGAGAACCAGCCCGTGATCGCCGTCTTTCCAGCATCGGAAGCGAATAGCGTTGGCGGCTTGCAACTCGGGGATGTGATCACTGAACTCGATGGCGTTCCCATCGCCAAACTGATTGCCCAGTGGTCGCCCTACTACTCAGCGTCCAACGAAGCGGCACGCCTGCGCGATCTCGGCCGCTACCTGACGCGCGGTGATTGCGGCGATACCAAAATGGGCCTTCACCGTGGCGCCGAAGCTCTCACAATAACGAAGCAGCGCGTGTCTCTCGCGATCAACGATTTCAGTCCCGGCACCCACGACTTGCCCGGCCCCGCTTTCCGCCTGCTCTCGAAAGACGTCGCCTATCTCAAGCTCTCCTCCGTGAAAGACGCCGACGCAGCCAGCTACGTCCAGCAGGCCGCTAGCACCAAAGGACTGATCATCGACATCCGTAATTACCCGTCCTCCTTTATGGTATTTGCGCTGGGAAACTTGCTCGTCGACCGCGAAACTCCGTTCGCGAGGTTCACCGAAGCCGATCTAGCCAACCCCGGCGCCTTCCACTGGGGAGCCACTGAATCGCTGCAGCCAGAGAAGCCCCACTACAACGGAAAGGTCTTGATCCTGGTCGACGAAACCTCGATGAGCCAAGCCGAGTACACCGCGATGGCCTTTCGAGTTGCTCCCGGCGCCGTCGTCCTGGGCAGTACCACCTCCGGGGCCGACGGTAACGTCTCCCCCTTTGCCTTACCTGGCGGCCTCCACACCATGATCAGCGGCATTGGTGTGTTCTATCCCGACAAAGCTCCCACCCAGCAAATCGGCATCGTCCCCAACATCAAATCCACCCCGACCATCGCAGGAATCCGTGCAGGAAGGGACGAGGTGCTGGAAGAGGCCTTGCGTCAGATTCTCGGCTCCCAAACCTCAGCCGCAAAAATCGAAAAGATGGCCAGGCCGTGACCGCAATCAAAGTATGCTACTAACTCGTTTTAGTAGAATAGTTTATGGGCTTCCGGAAGTTGCTGCCGTCCTCATCCGTGTCTGAGCAACGGATCTACTCCAAGCCTCTTTACCAGCTTTTACACACCTCCCTCAAATAAATACTTGACCTCTCCCCTTCTTGCAGCTACATTAGCCAGTTCTAGGACATCCGGAAGCTTCCAGGCCTTTTTCCAGTCACTCTGCGCCCGCGAAGCCAGCCCAGAAAATCGAGCATCTTCGGAGTCCTGTCACGCATCTATTCAAAAGGTGAGTTTTTACGCTAACTCCTTTACAACCTACTAGGAATCAGTGACTTAGGGCGCACTCTGGGGTTCCGGTCACCTCCCTGGCAAAGGACGAATGCGGAAGGCCACAATCATAAAGTAAGGAGAATGAACGCACATGCGCTCTGATCGTGTGTTTGATGCTTTACAGACTCTGCGGAACCGGTATATGCTTTGTCAGCTTGCCTCCAAGGCCACGCGGAAGTTCCACCGGCCCAGCACCAGAATCCAGGAAACCATGAACGGTGTGTTGGACCGCATCGCTGACTCGAATCGGCAAGAAGTTTTGTCGGAACCAGAGAATTTTGCTGAGGCACAACGGCGGGCTGCTTAACCAGCCCCGCCTTCCTGCCTGGTGGTATTTGCGTCTTCCCTGCGTCCCCTCCTTTTTTGAAAAATCTCCCGTTGACACTACCGATTACGCACTAGTGCACGGGTTTAGGTGAATCATGACCATCGCTGAACTGAAAGAAAAGAACATCACCGAGCTGACCAAGATCGCAAGGACCTTGGATCTGCCCGGTGCCAGCGGTATGCGCAAACAGGACTTGATCTTCAAGATCCTCCAGGCGCAAAGCGAAAAAGAAGGACACATTTTCGCTGAAGGCGTACTCGAAATCCTGCCCGATGGCTACGGTTTCCTCCGCTCTCCCGATTACAACTACCTTCCCGGCCCCGACGACATCTACGTCTCGCCCTCCCAGATCCGCAAATTCGATCTCAAGACCGGCGACACCATCAGCGGCCAGGTTCGTCCTCCGCACGAAGGCGAAAAGTATTTCGCGCTCGTCAAGATTGAAGCCGTCAACTTCGAATCGCCGGACGAAGCCCGCAACAAGATCCTGTTCGACAACCTGACGCCGCTGTATCCGCAGGAGCGCCTCAAACTCGAGACCACCCGCGAAAACGCCAGCGCCCGCGTCATGGATCTGCTCACGCCCCTCGGCAAGGGCCAGCGCGGCCTCATCGTTTCTCCGCCACGCGCCGGCAAGACCATGCTGCTGCAGAACGTCGCCAACTCCATCACCACGAATCATCCCGAAGTTGTTTTGATGGTCCTGCTGATCGACGAGCGCCCGGAAGAAGTCACCGACATGCAGCGTTCCGTCAAAGGCGAAGTGATTTCCTCGACCTTCGACGAGCCCGCCGCGCGCCACGTCCAGGTCGCCGAAATGGTGATCGAAAAAGCCAAGCGTCTGGTCGAACACAAGCGCGACGTCGTGATCCTGCTCGACTCCATCACCCGTCTCGCCCGCGCCTACAACACGATTGTTCCGCCCTCGGGCAAAGTGCTCTCCGGCGGCGTCGACTCCAACGCGTTGCAGCGCCCGAAGCGTTTCTTCGGCTCCGCTCGCAACATCGAAGAAGGCGGATCGCTGACCATCATTGCGACGGCCCTGATCGACACCGGCTCCCGCATGGACGATGTCATCTTCGAAGAATTCAAAGGCACCGGCAACAGCGAAATCATCCTCGAGCGCAAACTCGTCGACAAACGCGTCTTCCCGGCCATCGACATTCAGCGTTCCGGCACCCGTAAAGAAGAACTCCTGATCCCGAAAGAAGATCTCTCGCGCATCTGGGTTCTTCGCAAGGTGCTGAATCCGCTTTCTCCCGTCGAAGCCATGGAGTTGCTGATCGATAAACTCAGCAAGACCAAAGGGAACAGCGAATTCCTCGCGAACATGAGCGCTCTCTGATTTCCACCAACACCACAACGGCCAGGGCCTAGGCTCTGGCCTTTTGTTTTCCTTCGTGCACCTTCGTGTCCTTGGTGGTTGAGTCTGGCTCTTTGCTCCGCGTCCTCTGTGGTTGCTTCCTTTTGCCCCGAAGTATAATTTTCCCGAGTGCGTATCCAACCCAGCGAGGTCCTCGTGCGATTCAAATACCACATAGCGATCGCCTTTCTGTTCCTCCTCTCTCTCCCCGGCACTGCTCAAACCCGCCAGGCGACCCCTCCCACGACCCATGATGTCAACCCACCCATGGTCGATGGCGATGACGCGCGCGCCCGCATCTCCAGCGATATGGCCAAAAAAGCCGCCAAAGAACGCGTCGCCGCCCTTAAGCACGACACTGACAAGTTGTTGAAGTTATCGGTCGAACTGAAGGAGTCGGTCGACAAGTCCAACGAAAACGTTCTTTCGCTCGACGTAGTCAAGAAAGCCGAAGAGATCGAGAAACTGGCCCACAGCGTCAAAGAAAGAATGAAGGGGCCGAACTGATCGGTCACTTGCAGTTCGAGGAGAATTATCGCGGCATTTCACCAACCGACCCCTTCCCCTCACACCCCACCGCACCCGGGCGACCTACAGGAATCCCAGTATTAGGAATGTCTTTGCCTGCCCGTTAGAATCCATGAACTCGTTCTTTTCACCGTATTGAGAATTGAAGTAGTGATCCCCCCCGTTCTGGGCTTTGCCAGAGCTGCTGCCATCGAATTCAGTTGTCTTCACGTCCGTCGCGCGCCATAATGCCCGACAGATTCTGCCCGTATCCGGTGAATCACCGGTGGACGAAACTCGCATCCGGTGAGGAGGGTCATCATGATGAGGCCCAGTACACGCGCATTCGTGTTGATCGCAGTTCTCGGTGCTGTTCGATACTCTTCGGCGCAAAACGTCCATATCTACGTTCCTCCTGCCATTCCTCAAGCACAGGACCTCCACACTCCCATTCCCCCCGCCACCGTTCCTCAGCCAGGCGTGAACGTCACTCCCGCTTTCGCGAGTGACGAAATTCAAAGACAGCAAGCCATTGCCGCGAACTCCCAACGCCAGATCGAGATCAGGCGCGATATGGAAAAGATGCAGGAGTTGACGGCGGAATTGAGTGACTACCTGCACAAAGCCGAGCGCGGGGTCGTCTCCGTTGACGCCATCAAGAAGGTCGAACAGATTGAAAAGCTCGCGCGCAGCGTGAAGTCGAAGATGAAGCTCTCGTTCTAGCAACCCTATATAGGGACAGCCGCCTCGCCTGCCCTGAGCTTGCCGAAGGGGCTGTCCGTCGAGCGTAGCTCGACAAAGCTGGATCGGCCCCCAAAAACAAAAACGCCACCCGGATCACTCCGGATGGCGTCGATGTTTCTAGCCGCGTCTACTCCGCGCCCTGCTTGATCCGCATCGCATAGAACGACCGGTACACGAACGTAAACGACACCACGAAGAACGCTGCAGCCAGCACTCGCGTCAGAGTCGTCCCCTGATCGACCGCCAGTTTCACAGCCAACTCCACCGCCAGCAACCCGAACAGCGTCGTGAACTTGATGACCGGATTCAGCGCCACCGACGACGTGTCTTTGAACGGATCGCCCACGGTATCGCCGATGACGGTTGCATCGTGCAGTGGCGTACCCTTCTGCTTCATCTCAACTTCGACAATCTTCTTGGCGTTGTCCCATGCCGCTCCCGCATTCGCCATGAAGATCGCCTGGTAGAGGCCGAAGATCGCAATCGAGATCAGGTAGCCAACGAAGAAGAACGGATCGATGAAGGCGAACGCCAGCGTCCCGAAGAACACCGCAATGAAGATGTTCAGCATCCCCTTCTGCGCATACTTCGTGCAGATCGCAACCACCTTCTTGCTGTCGGAAACCGAAGCTTTCTCCACGCCTTCGAGTTTGATGTTGGCTTTAATGAACTCGACTGCGCGATAAGCTCCCGTCGTGACAGCCTGCGTCGAAGCGCCCGTGAACCAGTAAATCATCGCCCCGCCCGTAATCAGTCCCAGGAAAAACGGCGCGTACAGCAGAGACAATTTGTCCAGGTTCGCAGCCAGCCCGTTGGTCAGCGCCATGATGATGGAGAAAATCATGGTCGTCGCGCCCACCACGGCCGTGCCGATCAGCACCGGTTTCGCCGTCGCCTTGAACGTATTTCCCGCACCGTCGTTGGCTTCGAGCAAATGCTTGGCGCGCTCGAAATCCACGCTCATGTTGAAGTCTTTCTTGATCTCGGCCTGCACGTTCGGCACAGCTTCAATCAGGGAAAGCTCGTACACGGATTGCGCATTGTCGGTCACAGGACCATAGGAGTCGACCGCAATCGTCACCGGCCCCATGCCCAGGAACCCAAACGCCACCAGCCCAAACGCGAACACCGCCGGAGCCAGCATTCCCGCTGCCGCCGCCAGTCCCATCGTGCTCATGTAGTAAGCAATGGCCATCAGCATCATCATCGCCAGGCCCAGATAGTAGCCGGAAAAATTTCCTGCCACGAATCCCGACAGAATTCCCAGCGACGCTCCGCCTTCCTGCGCCGACACCACAACTTCTTTCACGTGCCGCGACTCAGTCGAGGTGAACACCTTCACCAGTTCCGGAATCAACGCCCCCGCCAGCGTGCCGCACGAAATAATCGTGGCCAGCTTCCACCACTGCGTCCCATCGGCGCCGAGGGTTGGAATGACAAAGTACGAAATCAGATAGGTGATGCCGATCGAGATGATCGAAGTCAGCCACACCAGCGAAGTCAGCGGCGCCTCGAAGTTCATCTCGTTCGCCGAGCCATACTTCGCCTTGGCAATCGCGCCATTAATGAAGTAAGACAGCGCGCTCGAGACCAGCATCATCACGCGCATCACAAAGATCCACACCAGCAACTGCACCTGCAAGTTCGGTTCTTTCACGCCCAGCAGAATGAACGTGATCAACGCCACGCCCGTTACGCCGTACGTTTCAAAGCCATCCGCCGATGGCCCAACCGAGTCGCCCGCGTTGTCGCCCGTGCAATCGGCAATCACGCCCGGATTGCGCGCGTCATCTTCCTTGATCTTGAACACAATCTTCATCAAGTCCGACCCGATGTCGGCGATCTTGGTGAAGATGCCGCCCGCGATACGCAGCGCCGCCGCGCCCAGCGACTCGCCAATCGCGAACCCGATGAAGCACGGTCCCGCATAGTCGCCCGGAACGAACAGCAGAATGATCAGCATGATCAGCAGTTCCACGCTGATCAGCATCATCCCGATGCTCATGCCCGCTTCCAGCGGAATCTGGTACACCGGATACGGCTTGCCGGGCAGGGAAGCGAACGCCGTCCGCGAGTTGGCAAACGTGTTCACGCGAATGCCAAACCACGCCACGCCGTAGCTTCCCGCGATGCCCACCAGACTGAACCCAAGAATAATTGGCAGCGTCAGCCCAACCGATTTCCCCGGCACCGGCGACAGCCAGCCAAAGTACGCCGCAATGATCACGGCGATAAAAGCCCACAGCAGCAGGATGAACTTGCCCTGCGTGATCAGGTAGGTCTTGCAAGTCTCGTAGATCAGCTCCGAGATCTCGCGCATCGACCGGTGCACCGGCAGGTTCTTCAGCCGCATGAAGATCGTCATGCCAAAGCCCAGTCCGAACAGGCAGAACAGGATCCCGATCGTCAGCAACTTATGGCCATCAATACCGCCATTGAAGAAGCTGACCTGCGAAAGGTCCGGCAGCTTCAGGGAAGCTTCGCCCCCTTCGCCGGCAGGTTGAGCGAAAGCGGAAGCGGCGCCGACGGTTAGCAGCGCGGCAACAACCGAGAGTTTCGTGCCCACGCGGCGTGTGAAAGACGCAGCAGTGGTGAGCCAGGTGCGCATAAATATTCCTCCGGAAGAGTACGGTTTTAAGGATGAATTATGTAAAAACTCCGCCCGGGAAGCAGTGTCCCGCCTCGCGAACCACGGTTCCATCAAGCAACCGTGAGCACGCCCAATCGAGGCTTGGACATCTGTTCCGGATTTCCGAACACGCTTCCACCGCAAAACCTGAAGAGTGTTGGAGCTTGGCCGCGTCGGAGTTCGCGCTGGATTTTAGCTAAGAAAGCTTCGCCGCAAAATCCGGACCAGAGAAATAAGGCTCCAGTCCCGGCTTACCAGAGCAAAACGGGCATTTATAACACGTGGAATACCCCCGGTCAAACCTATTCCGAAGAGATGCGGCCTCGCCTTCCCATATTGGTGAAAGAATCGATTTTCTAGGCCACGTCCTTGATCCTCTGCTGCCGCACGGTTCGCGGAGAAACGGGGACTCGATCGCAGCGGTCTCCGCTGGGCGTGACGTGGTTTGGATGTCGCGCTGTTGGGCGGCAGTTTACTAGCCGATGCGCGTGAACTGCTGCAAATGGCGGGTTTTCGCCGAGTTTTCGCTTGACACCTGCGCGGCCCCGCGTCATGCTACTGGCCCGATTTTGGCGTGCTGTCAGGTATGGCGGGTCCGGGTCGAATTTCGGACCGCCAGGAGGAAGCATGGGATCCCGCTATCGTCTGCTCTGTCTCCAACTCTGTGCCATAGTAGTCACGATCACTCTGGCTACCACGATTGCGCACTCGCAGGCTGGAGCGTGCACTAGTGGCCCCTGCGTGGCTACTTATCACAACGACGCGATGCGTGACGGCGTCAATTCCAAAGAGTCGATCCTTAGCCCTTCACTGTTCCCCGTTCATGGCAGCCCGAACTTCGGTCTCCTGACTCCAGCAGCTGGCGGAGCCACCGGGGCCGTCGATGGATTGATCTATGCCCAACCGCTTTATCTTTCCGGCGTAGCAATGGCTTCTACCTCAGCTTGCCCGGGAACGCAAAACATTGTTCTGGTCGCCACTCAGAACAATTCGATATATGCCTTTATGTGGAATTATGTCCTGACTACTACCGGATACACATTCAAGCTAACCCAGTGCTGGACGCTCAACATGAACCGGCCCGGCGAGTTTGCAATTCCATTTACTGCCCTCCCATCCAGTCCTGACGGCCCGTGCAACTCCACGGTGCCCGAAGTCGGCATTACCGGCACCCCTGTGATCGATACTTCGGTAAGTCCGCCTGTGATGTATGTGGTCACAGGACATCAAACGGCAAGTCTCAGTTACGCCTACCGGCTGCACGCCATCAAGATCAACTCCGGCACCGAGGTGTTGAACGGGACCAGCGCCCCCTATGACTTATCGGGCGTGTTCCCTGGCGGCCTCGCGGTTATCCAGGAGCAACAACGCGCCGGATTGGCTATGTTCAAGCCCGCTGCGGGAAGAGCTAACTTGTACGTTGCCTTTGGTTCCTTCTGCGACACTCCCCCGTACAGTGGGTATGTGGCTGGACTCACCTATAACTATGCAACCCAGCGCTTTTCCCAGGCAGCCGCGACCAATTGGGTATTTGACGCGGAAGGCGGCGACACCAGCCAGGACGGCGCCATCTGGATGTCGGGCGCGGCTCCGGCAGTAGACAGCGCTGGAAATGCCTATGTTGCGGTGGGAAATGGGGACTGGAACGGCACGACACAGTTTGGCGAGAGCGTGGTCAAGATTGCGACCACCAATTCCGGGTTGGTTGCGGCTGACTACTATACTCCCAATGATTTTTCAGAACTGAACGAAGACAAGGTCACGATCACGCTTTGCACGGGATATGGACCCGACATCTGCCCGCTAGCGAATCAGTTAATCGTCAATGCGCCGAATGGCGATTTTGACTTGGGTTCCGGCGGGGTCACGCTGCTTTCTCCGGCTGGAGTTCCGACGCCGGTGTGTGGGTCGAACCATGAATTGGTTGCGGGTGGGAAAGAAGGAGTCGTCTACGGCGTTTGCTATAGCACGCAGACGGGATCCACTTTGCAAAATGTGATGGGCGGACTGGATGGCTGCGGGTACAACTGCACGACCGCTTCCAATCCGTCGGCCACCGCTTGCAGTGAATCGTCCACTCCCGGCAGCGGATCCATTGCGCAGTGCTTTCAGGGTTCGAACCAGGGCAAGAGCGAAGTGAACGGAACGAATATCGGGATTAGAGGAACCGAGGTGTTCTGGGCAGGCAACTCCAGCCACCCCGAAAACTATCTCTATGTCGCGGGCGTGAACGGACAAATCGTCGCTTTTCAGATGAACACCGCAACCGGATATTTCAACCCAGCAGGCGCGCCCGAGCAAGTCCCGAAGACCTACCCCTACCCGGGTACTGTGCCTACTCTGTCATGGGATGGCCGCAACCCGAACACAGCCGTGCTGTGGGCCATTGATGCCGCCGGTTACGGAGTGTGGAAGCAATCGTCACAATCGGCGCTGGCGGCAACGCCGGCGATCCTTGTGGCCTACAATGCGATTCCTGGCCCGCCGAACCAACCCATCTTGAAAGAACTATGGGAAAGTTCCACCGGCACGCACAATGCCGGTCCGGGCGCGGTAAAGTTCACAGTTCCCACCGTCGCCGGTGGTCTCGTGTTTGTGCCGGGTGGCACTCCAGGTTATGCTCCCGGTCCGCCCGGCGGAACCAGCGTCAACTGCACGGCAGCAGCATTGGTGACAAGCGTTACGCCCACCATATGCGGCGGAATGTTGTCGGTGTACGGCAAGTTGCACAACTGAGTCGCGGCGGCGCTCGCTATCCAACGGGAGAGGTCGATGCTCATTGACTCAGGTAACCGTCCGGTTCTGAGATTTCCGCATGGGTCGGATTCGCTTTTCCGAGCGCCGATGCCGTGCGACATCCACTCTCGCCAGGAGATTCTATGAAACATCGGCTGGCTTTGTTGCTCCTGTCCTTCTTGGTAGCTGCTCAAACGGCTGTAGCGCAGCAGTTCCTGGTCGTCACTCCACCGCAAGTCGTCCTGCACAAGGCACAGAATGTGCAGATGCACGCCTATTGGTATGAGTCGACAGGAATAGCCGATGACGTAACGAACAGCGCAGCGTGGACGAGCATCCAACCGTCGATCGCCACCGTGTCGAGTACGGGATTGGTGACCATGAAGGGCGCCGGGTCTGCTCTCATCGTCGCGACATATCAGAGTACGCCGGGCTATGGAACGGTCTGGAGCAAGTTCACGCCGTTTATTCGCGTTCCACCCCAAAATACTTCCCGTGGAAAGATCGAGCACGTTGTTTTCATCGTGAAGGAGAACCGCAGCTTCGACGAATACTTTGGAACGTATCCCGGAGCGAATGGCGCTACCACCGGCAAACTCTCCACCGGCCAGGTCATCCCTCTCGGGCATACCCCGGATCCGCCGGCCCATGACATGGGTCACGAATGGACCGACAGCCATAGCAACGTAGATGGTGGTCGCATGGACCGCTTTGACCTGGAGTTGACGTGCTCGGAAAATGGAGATCTGCAGTGCATGACCCAGCTCTATCAATCCGACATTCCAAACTACTGGGCGTACGCGCAGAACTACGCGTTGGCGGATGCTACCTTTAGCGGTGTTGAATCGGGAACTTATCCGCAGCACTTGGAGTTGGTCTCCGGCAGTACCCAGACAGTGATCGACAATCCGCACGGCTCGGAGAAGGTGCAATGGGGATGTGACGCGATCGCCGGCACAAACGTCCCGATTATTCAAAGCAATAATGTCGTGTCCTCCTTATTCCCCTGTTTCAGTGCGAAGACGCTGGGAGAATTGGCGGATCACGCGGGAGTGTCCTGGAAGGCCTACACGTCTATATTCGGAGAGAGCGGTTACGTCTATAACCCGTATCGTAGCTTCAGCACCATTTTTGATGGTACCGATTGGACGACCAAGGTCGTTAGCGAATCAACTTTCATCCCAGACGCATTGGCGGGGAATTTGCCTGCACTGAGCTGGGTTACCCCGCCGAGTGTTGACACCGATCATCCGCGCGACAGCGCCTGCGTCGGCGAAAACTGGACGGTGCAGCAGATCAACGCCATCATGCAGGGACCCCAGGAACAATGGAACAACACTGTGATCTTTCTGACCTGGGATGACTTTGGTGGATTTTACGATCACGTGGCACCTCCATTCCGTGATCAGTTCGGGTTGGGCATTCGAGTGCCCATGCTGATCATCAGCCCCTGGGCAATTCAGGGCGTGTATCACACCCAAGTGGAGTTTGCGGGGGTGCTGAGATTCATGGAAGAGACATTCGGGTTGCCGAACCTGCACGGAGCCGACACGATTGCCAATGACTTCCAGGACGCATTCAACTATTCGCAGACGCCCCTGCCGCCATTGGTCTTGTCACAGCGCACTTGTCCAACGGCGCCAAAGGATGCCCCGCCATTCGACCCGGATGACCTCGAGGACTAGCCACCGATCGCCGGCAAGACCGCAGCCAAACGCATTGAAAAATCTCGTTGTGTCTGCCCGCTCCGGTTCATCGTGACTGTCTCCTGATTACTTCCTTCCCAGCGAGGCGCCGTACATCGCATCCAGCAAGTCCTGCGAGTGCCCATCGTAGTCCGCGTCGAGCGACCACATAAACGTTCCGCCCATTCCGCGTTGCCAATCGGAATACCACACGCGGTAATAGGTCGAGAACGCATCATCGTACGTGACATATCCGTTGCTGCCGTCGACCCTCAGCATGTAGGGCACCAGCGCGATCGGGTCGTAAATCGTTTTCCAGCCGTGCTGATTGATCAGCGGCTTGATCGCCGTGCCATAGTTCCCACTTTCCACCGTGTTATCGCATTCCTCATCGGAAGTGAACGCCGCGTTCGGACACAACCCAAACACCTGATGGATGTTCGCATAGTGATAGCCGTAGAACGGCGTCCCCATGTTGAGTTGCACGGTTGGAACCTGCTTCACGAAGTAATTGGCCGTCAGCTCCACGCTCCCACCCGGCATGCACTCGTACCCCGCCGAATCGTGCGGGTCCCAAAAGATGGGGGAATTGAGTTGCCCGTGCGCCGTCCACGGCCCAGCGCAGTCGTACATCATGATATTGAAATAATCGAGCGACCGTTGCAGCAGCCGCAGGTCGTACCCGTAGCCGCCCCACGGAGCGATATCGATCGACAACACATAACTCGGATTCGACGCGCGCAGGCTCGCCATCAGGTTCACCAAAAAAGCGCGGTCGCCGCTCGACTCCGGATATTCCCAGTCAATATCGGCGCCGTCGTAACCATACTGCGTCTCGAACGCCGCCACGTTGTCCACCAGCGTCTGCATCGCGCAGCTGGCCTCGAGTCCCACGAAGTCGCCTCCCAGCAACAGCAGAACTTTCACGCCCGCAGCGTGCGCGCTGTTGTTCAGCTCAGGCTCAATGAATCCCTGTGGCGCCGTCAGCGTGCCCGTCGCGTCAAACGAAACTCCCGCGTGGTTGATGTGCGTCAGCTTGCGGTAGGGAATCTGCGCCGCGCTGTACGGCGGATTATTGTATTTACTCCAGTACACGTAGTCGGCGACCACGCGCTTCGTCAGATGGTTTGCCAGCGGTTGTTGCCCGCCCGCCCACGGCGCAAGACCCACCACTATCACACCAACGCATACAAACGATGCCAAACGCAGGAACGGAAGGGAACGAGATTTCATGGATGCACCCCTGAGAGGAGGCTTAAGACCCGGACAGCTCGTACAAAGTGGTGTCCGACCGAAAGTTCGAGGATTTTACCACGACAACTCTGCAATCGGCTGGTACTGTTTTCTAGTAGGAAGTCAGTCTGTGTTGTTTTTCACGAGGAGCTTTTTATGACTGATCGTGCCGCCGTCTCCACCACTATCGTCCCCTGGCTCTCCGTTCGCGATGGCGCCCGTGCCGTGGACTTCTACAAGTCGGCCTTCGGCGCCGCCGAAGTCTTTCGCATGGATGAGGGCGGCAGCGTGGTCGCTCGCCTCTCCGTGGAGGGCGCCGAGTTTTGGCTGAGCGACGAGTCTCCCGAACACGGCAACTTCAGTCCCCAGAGCCTCAACGGCAGCACGGTCCGCATCATCTTAACGGTCGCCGATCCCGACGCCGTCTTCGACCGCGCCCTTGCAGCCGGCGCGTCGCAAGTTTATGCAGTCACCGAAGAACATGGCTGGCGCTTAGGACGCGTCGTCGATCCCTTCGGACATCACTGGGAAATCGGCCGCCCGCTCGCATAATCTTCCGTAGGCTTCGCATTCGGCCACTGGTAGAGCGGCGACTTCGCCAGATTCGCTTTCCGCTTCAACATCTTCTGGTGATGGCGCATGCACGATGCGCTCAACTCCGGATCGCAATGTGCATGAAACACATGTGTGCCGACGGCCACCCCCAGCGCCGCTCCTACCCACATATCCGACGCCCAGTGATCGCGCGCCAGAAAGCGAGTCGTCGTCACCGTAAACGCAGCCGTATAGTTCAGGACTTGCACCCATGGCTTCGGATATTCTTGCGCGACCACCGTCGCCATTGCCCACGTGAACATCGCGTGCCCGCCGGGAAACGACGTGTTTATCGCGTGATGCTTCCAGAAGTCCCCGTGCCCGTTGCCCTCACCCGGTCGCTGTCGCCCAGCGATGTACTGCATCGGCGCATAGATCAGAAACGTGTTCACCAGCGTCTCCAGCTCTAGGCTCCCCGTCTCTCTGGCATGAGGATGGTCGCCTCTGATCCCATACATCCAAACCCCGGCCAGCGTAGCCGCCAGTCCCCCAATCGCAATGTTGGAGGAGTCCTGATAGAACGTGTAATGACCGCCTGGCAGATTGTTCTCGATGTGCCGGTCAGTCGCCACGAAAACCGCCGTCGGCGCCAGTACCAGCGCGTCCCACCGCAAGTTCGACGGCTTGAACGGAGCTTTGTAGATCTCTTTCTGGTCTTCCAGTGTTCGGCTGACCGACCTTCTCACGACTCCATGCTGATGCGCCTTATCTACTTCGATGCTGGGTGTAGACGCATCCTTGTTGAACGCTCCGGCCTGAAATGTCGAGACATCAAAATTCGGCATCGCGACCACAGCCGTTGACGGATCCGCAGGATACGCGTCGGGCCCGAAGACGGCCGTCTGGCAAACAGCGGGGACGGAAAGCAGGGAGGCAACGAACATCCCTAGCAGTCTTCTGCGAGTCTCGAGGGAATAGTGATCCAAGCGACGCTCCTGGCACGCGGTGCTGACACGAATGGGCGCTGCTTGGATGCGATCCGCCCCAAAAGGTCAACTGGGGCAACTGATATGACTCCCTGAAAATGAAGAACTACTAGGAAACCAGTAGGGGTCTCCGGGAAACACTGTATGTGGCATCACCGCTTCTTGAGCGCCGACAGCGGAGCGCCCGCCGCCGTACGCAGCAGCATCCGTTGATCGCTGCTGTGCGCGTCATGACAATCCACGCACGATCCTTTTACGGCGGGCACATGCTGCTGCAACGCCGCCGCTTTCTCGTGGCATGCGAAGCAGATCAGCTCCTTTGGCATCGCCAGGCTCAGCGTCGTCATGTCGCCCTGCGTTCTCGCCACATGACACACCGTGCACTGCGTCGACATTGCCGAGTGCACCGACTTCCCGGTGACCTTCTTCGAGTGGCATGAAGAGCATTCGACACCGGTGGGAATAACGCCCGGATGCTCCACTCCCCAAGCCGGTATCGCCAGCAGGAATAGAAGAAGGGAAGCGCTCCGAGCATTCAGAATCAATCTCATAGGCGTCGTCATTCTAGTAACCCGCCGCCCAGCGATCATTACTAAGAATCAATTAGCCACGCATGAACGGAGCTAAAGAGGTAGGTGTAACTCGTTTAAACGTAGAGGGAAGCAAAGCAATGGTGACCGCAATCACGCATGCATGCGACTGCACGCACACAGGCGCGACCTATGTGGCGCGGGCACCCCCGCCCGCGCTTCTGTCAGCAAAGATAAAACTGTCGGCGTCATCCCGACCGGAGCCGTTCTTCAGGCGAAGGGAGGGATCTCGCGTGTAGTGCTCATGCGAAAAACGGCTTCAGTGCCCCGCCATCGCCGCGCGCAATCTCTTCTCCGCGTCGGCGCTCCAGTACCCGCATTCCAGCCGGATGAACACCGACGTATACGGAATCGTCATCCGAGTTTTCAGCACGAGAATGTGGAACGTCTTACCAGCTTCATCCAACTTGGAAATAATCTCCTCGTGCGGTAGCGACTGCGCTTCGGCTTTGCCTAGAACCGTCGCGAGCGCGTCGCGGTAAGTGGTCACCCCTTTGGCGTCACTCTCGGGGACCACCTTCAGCTCCGCATCGGTGAAAATGACCGGCCGAACATGCTCGCTCTTGGCGATCTGGCCCAGCACCGTCTTCACCACCTCGAGTTGATCGTCGTTGGTCTCGACCGTCTCGATGCCGGCGCTGGTTTGCAGTGGGTAGGCCGAATCCACCACCGCAATCCAATTCCGATGCCCCATCAACTGCAGTTCCTGGTTCAGCCGCGCGCGCCAGTCGCTGTGCCCCTCGTCCGCCGATGCCGTGTTCTGCGCAGGCGCGAAAACTGGCGTCAGCCCAATCGCGACAACAATAAAGATGAAGCCCCTTCTGAATCTCGCCATCACAATTCTTCTCCTGACGAAACCTGCAGAGTGCCCCATCCTACCTCACCGCATCCCCCCGAAGAAGTCGCCCGCCCGTCACCCCTGCGGAGGCTCAGCCCGATCCGGCGGCGGTGGTGGCGTCGCCCGATCCGGTGGAGGCGGCTGGTCGTCCGCACGGTCCGGCGGAGGAGGCGGCGCCGCATGGTCGCTTCCCGCCGGGTTCAGCATCGGGTCTTCGACCACCGAGTTGCTCTTCACCAGGTCTGTCTTCACTTCCACTTTCTGGTTCGCCAGAGCGTTGATCTCCGTCTCAAACGTCTGATAGCCGGGCAGCGCGACTCTGATCTTGTGCGCGCCCGGAGCAACCAGCATCCCGCGCCCCGCGCCTTCGAATTCTCCTACGTGTCCCACGAATTGCCCGTCGACAAAGACGGCCGCCCGGTTCGGATTCACCTCAATCTTCACCGTCGCCGTGATCGCGGGCATCGGCTGCGTCAGCGCTCTCTGCATCTCCACCCGCACCAGATATTTCTTCCCCGGCTGCACCTCGACTCGCTGCTCGAAATCCCGATACCCGTCCTGCCGCACGCTGATCACATGCTCTCCCGGCAGCAGCAGAACCTTCTTCGATCCCTTCAGTTCCTTCAGATACCCGACGTACCCGCCATCGATCCACACGCCCGACGTTCTCTCGACCTTGCTTTTCCCCTCAAACTCAATCTCGCCCATCACATCGTTCCCGGCGTAAACTGCCGGACTGATCACGAAGGCCGAAATCGCGATCACCACCCACAACAGCCATCTTCCTTTTCGTAGCGCGCTCATCGTCATGCCTCCTTCTATACATTAAAGAGAGGCAGCAAGCACCCCACCAAACATCCCAACCCATTGAAATGAAAGAAAACAGGACCCCGCAGAGACCAGAAACCAAGCCCCAGGTATGCAGATGTAGGTATTCCTGAGGGCGCAGTCAGGGAAAATCTTCCTGAAATCAGTTGAAGAAGTGATGGCCGGGTCTCTACAATTTTTTTCTTCCATTTCCCTAAAATATTCATTCTTAATGACTTGTACAGTTGGTGCGAAGTCGAATCCGCGCAAAATCTTGACCTGTAAGGACTTGTAGCTAAAATATTCCAGAATAAGGACTTAGCTGCGAGCTGAGAGGCCGCTGAGGAGAGCGGTGGTGGAAAACTTATCGGGAGAGCACTCGCGCATGTAACGAGCTTGCTCTTTCTGAAATCCTCAGTAAAGGTCGTTCGTCACAAGGATTGCGATTCTTGTTGTGGAAGCCTGTGGAAAAAGGACGGGTTCACGGGGACGCCGAAGATGCCCCGAGTGTCTTCGGTTTCTATGGCTTTGACTCAATGGGCGAAGTTCGCTGCAGGTCCCACTTCGCGCCAGCCGCAAAGCGGCGAAATAACTTAGCCCCGGACGTAAGTCCGGAGTAAGTCCGCCAAAAAGGGAACTAAGTTCCTCCGGAGGGACGATAGAAGAATTGGTTGATGCCATCGTCCGTGGTGCCCACGATTCGAAAATCGCGAACCGTGGGGCAGCCTAGGCCATAGCGCCGCAACGGTGGGCCAGCCCCCGGTCCCCAAGTTTTCTCCTGTCCGTTTCCGGTACAGCGGTTGCTATGAGCCTCTTCGTTCCCTATCCTTGACGGGTGAGCACTCCCGATCCTAGCAATCCGGACTTCTTCGAGGCCGTCTACTACTCGAACGCTGTCCCGCGAACACTCGAAGCCCTGACGATGCTCGGGCTCGTATTTGACAAACTTTACTTCCCTGCCGTGTACATGCCTAGTGGGTTCGATGAGAAAGGCGTTGTCGCCGAAATAAAGCGAATTAAAGACTTGAATCTTCGAGACCCGGGCACTGCTCAGATGTTGCAATGCCTGGGATTCGCCCTGCATTACAAACACCTTGCTGATTTCTGCGTCTTTTCTATGGATTCGCGCCACCTCATGGAGAGACTTGAACCGGGTGCACACCAAGTTGTTGATACTTTAGAGGAGATGGTTTTCGGGCTCAGACCAGAAGGCATAATTCCGACGTACACATCACCGTGGGTAAAGGGCCTGCCGGGAGATGACGAGGCAAAGTGCCTGATCATTGCTCCCGATACGATTACATATCCAGCAAATGCACTTCTGTTTGCGATGCGCAAGCAACTTCCGCTAATCAACGACGTTCCGTGGATGCCTATTCCAGGAATACCGGGCGAGGCCAAGGGAAACGCAAAGCTGCTCGCAACAATTCTGGCAATGGAGAGCGTTGCGCTTGTGCTTCCTAAGATAAAGCCACTCACGCCTGAGGCACTCAAGGACTTCCGCGAAGAATTATCTCCGCATGTAAGGCCGTTTAGGTTAGCGATGCTCAGGCTGACGAAGGAACTGAATGCTGCAATCGAACATGGCGCTACGTTTCCTGAAGTACAAAAGCAGGCAAAGTTCTTGATTCACACTGACGTATTTCCGAAACTCGCGGATTTGGACGCTGTTATCCAAAATCCGAAGAAGCACTGGTACAGAAAGGCAGTAGACCTCGCGAAGGAGGCTCCTGAACTAGCAGCGAACTTCGCGAAGTATCGGACCCCAGTCGCATTGGCAAAGCTATTAGCTAGATTTGCCGAGACTCTTCGGGACGTTCGAGATGAGCAACTCTCTACCGAGGACCAGATTGCAAGAAGCGGACTGTATTACCTACTAAAGGTCAAGGGCATCAACAAATGACGAATGCTAATGGGATGAAGCCATACGCGGAGGAGTGGATTGAAGATGCTAGCAACGAAACGAGGTGCGAGTGGTGTGGCGAGCCTGAGAGGATGCCTCGCATCAAATTGTGTCGGCACTGCAATCGTATTCGCAAAGAACTGGAGAAGACTCGCCAAAGGGTAGCTCAGGAGAAAGTCACTGCAAACAAGCACGAAGAGTTCATTTTAGACTCCGCGCTGGCAACCCTCGAAGAAGAGAAGCAATCTTGTATCAGCGATGGAAAGAGTTTGAAGTACCTCTTGGAGGGGGTTGATTCGATGGGCCTAGAGTCGTGGTTCAGATGGGCGGCAAAGCGCATCGTCAGAAAGAGTCGGCTACATTCGCGAATCGCAACTCCCTTAGGATGGACATTCACGCCAAGCCAACGGCAGGTCATTGCCTATTTATTCTGGGAAATCTTCCATGCAGACGCAAGAAGAAATCGGTGGAACAGGGCCGTCGGCAAGGCAGGTTATAGGTAAAAATATATACTACTGCCAGGGGCCACAGCCTTCCACGTTCTCCGCGAAAGGGTAGGGCAACCACGAACGCTGCCATCTTGAGGCCAATACCAACGACGCCCTATTTTCACCCCCCAACTGCCAAAACAAAAACGAATACACATCCGTAAATTCCTCAATCTGCTTGGTCACCGGCTTCCCCGCGCCATGCCCGCCTTGCTCTCAGTCCGCAACACGATGAGACGAGCATCGCCATCTTACTCCCCTCGCAAACCGTTTCAGTCCTAGACCGCGTTCATTCCTTCCCTGTTTGGGATTTCGCGGGGATCTTATTTCAATTCTCCGAAACACAACACAATTTCCGGTGCAATGATGTTTCTCAGAGGCGAGAAACATGGGCGGATCGTATCGCGATCTCATTGCGTGGCAGAAGGCGATGGTTCTAGTGAGGGAAATCTATTGCGCCACGCAAGCGTTTCCGAAAGAAGAGCGTTACGGTCTAATGAGCCAGCTGCGGAGAGCGGCAGTCTCGGTGCCCAGCAACATCGCCGAAGGCCAGGCCCGCTACTCGCGACGTGAATTTCACCATTTCCTAAACACCGCCCGCGGTTCTCTTGCCGAGGTAGAAACCCAGATCATGCTGGCCAACGATCTAGGCCATCTAGCGTCAAAAGATGCCGACACTCTCCTGCTCAAAACCTCAGAGCTAGGCAGTATCCTAAACGGACTGATTGGCCCAGGCTTTTGAACCTTGCTTGGCACCGCCGCCAGAAGGGGTGCCCCATCCTTTCGCGCTGTTTGCGAAAGGGTGGGGAACCACGGACGCATGCCTATCTCGGGACCGATCTCCTCTCCGTGCCTCTGTGTCTCCGTGGTGAAAAATCCTACAGCTTCACCCCCAACTGCCAAATACCCACGGGCTTTTCCGTCTTTGAGCTTTGCTGGATGTTTCCCTCGTTTGCGAATCCGCCACATTGGAGTATCCTTGCATCATGGGTAAGTGGCTGGAAATTGCGCAGAAGATGGCCCAGGCCGCCCGCGCCGGGCTTGCCATTGAAAGAAAACGCCTGAACGAAATTCTTGCCGAGAGGCAGCGAAAGCAGGTTTCGTCGTCAATCCCGTCCTCCCGTTGAGCCGTCCAACCCTCACCTTTGTCGCTGGAGCAAACGGCTCTGGCAAGACGACCTTGACCCGCTGGAATTCCGAGTTGTTCCAGGCGATTCCGGTACTCGATCCCGATACGATCGGTAAGACCCTCCAATCAACTACTACGGCAGCGTTTCCGATTGCTGGCGCGCGTCAAGTTTTGAAGTCTGCGAGCGAACATCTGAGGAAGGCTGAGAGCTTCGCCGTTGAGACCACGCTGGCTGGCAAGAATTACCTGCGGATGATGCTTGACGCGCGGCGGGGAGGGTTCGAGATCGTGCTGGTCTACATTGGCACGGAAAGTGTTGAGATCAATCTGGCGCGGATCAGAAATAGAGTGATCGCTGGAGGTCACGATGTTCCGCCAGAGGATGTCCGGCGTCGCTACCGACGCAGCTTCGCAAATCTGCCGATTGCCATAAAACGCGCGGACCACTCCATTTTGTTCGATAACTCCACCGAGGAAGGATATCGACTGGTCGCGATCCTCAGTCCGACCGAGAGTCAGTGGCTTAACGCGCCACCGAACTGGGCCTCCCCATTAACGCGCTGACCTACGGCTTCACCCCCAACTGCCAAAACAAAAACGAATACACATCCGTAAACTCTTCGATCTGCTTCGTCACCGGCTTGCCGGCGCCGTGGCCCGCCTTGCTCTCAATTCGCAGCAGAATCGGGCGCGTCTTGCTTGCTCCATTCTTCGCTTCGGCCTGCATCAGCGCGGCCATTTTTTTCGCGTGCATGGGATCGACCCGGGTGTCGGTATCCGCCGTCATAAACAGGATCGCGGGATACTCCGTGCCCGCTTTCACGTGGTGATACGGCGAGTAGGCGTAGAGCCACTTGAACTGCTCGGCGTTTTCCGACGTCCCGTATTCCGGGATCCACAATTTCGCGATCTGGAAATCCTGGTAGTGCAGCATGTCGAGCAGCGGCACCTGGCACACCACCGCGCGGAACAGGTCGGGACGCTGCGTCATCATCGCGCCCATCAGCAGGCCGCCGTTCGAGCCGCCCTGGATCGCAAGATGATTCGTGTCCGTATATTTCTCGGCGATCAGGTGCTCGGCGGCGGCGATCATGTCGTCGAACACGTTCTGCTTTTTGTCGAGCATGCCGGCGCGGTGCCAGTCTTCGCCGAACTCGGCACCGCCGCGCAGGTTGGCCACGGCATAGATGCCGCCGTGCTCCATCCAGAGATACGCAGTGCGGCTGAAGCTGGGCGTCAGGCTCACATTAAACCCGCCATAGGCAGTCAGTAGCGTTGGATTCTTCCCGTTTTTCGTCACACCTTTCTTATGCACGACGAACATGGGGACGCGCGTCCCGTCCTTCGACTTGAACCACTCCTGATTGACGTCGTAGCCCGAGGGATCGATCGAGGGCGCGTCGACCTTGGTCCAAAGAGTTGGATTCCCAATCACATCGCTCTCGACTGGGTTCGTCCCGGCGGTCACGGCGTGTACGGGCTTTAGCTCGACGCGATAGATGCTCGGCGGCACGGTGAAAGACTGAAAACCAAAAAACATTTCATCGCGATCCCAGCGCCCGCCGGATCCAAACACTGTGCCAATGGCGGGAAGCGCGATGTCGCTGATCTTCTTGCCATCGAGATCAAAAAGTTTCAGCTGCGACGAAGCATTCTGCTCGTACTGCGCGAACAGCTTGCCCCCGAAGACGGCCGCGCCTTGCAGCACGGCGTCCGACTGCGGGATCAGTTCCTTCCACGCTTCGCGATCATAGTTGCCGGCGTCGGCGACAAACACGCGGTAGCGCGGGGCATCCTCGTTCGTGGTGACGTACAGTTTGCCGTCATACACTTCGCCGCCGTAGAGAAAATTCTTGCCGGTGGTGATGCGCGAAGGCGGCGTGCCTTTCTTCACGTCCATCAGATAAAGTTCCGACTTGGTCCATCCCTGCGAGACGCTGATGAGCAGCCAATGTCCATCGTTCGAAAGATGAACGCTGGGCCAGTCTTCGGCATCGCGCCCTTCGCCAAAAATCAGCTTGTCGTCGTTGGTCGCATCGTCCCCAAGCGCGTGATAGTAAACGTGCCGGTTGTACATCTCCTGCCCGGCAGGCACGTCCCCTTTTTTCGGATAGCGCGTGTAATAAAAACCAGAATTGTCGAGTTTCCAGGCGATCGACGCAGCGCGCGTGCGCTCAATGGTGTCGGGCAGCACGGTGCCAGTCTTGGTCTCGATGATGTGCAGCGTGCTCATCTCCGACCCGCTCGGAGAGGTTCCGTAGGCAACATACTTGCCGTTCTCGCTGGGCTGAAACCAGTCGAGCGCAATCGTCCCATCCGCCGCGAGCGTGTTGGCATCGACGAGAACGCGGTCCTCCCCGTTGGGCCCCTCGCGCACATAAAGGATGGGCTGGTTCTGCATCCCCTCGCGCTTGGTATAAAAATAATGCCGGCCCGCAATCATGGGAGGCGTCACGCTCCCAATCGACAGCAACTGAGTCAGCCGCTGATGAATCGCCTCGCGCCCCGCCAGCGGATCAAGCACCCCGCGGGTGTAAGCCATTTCCTCTTCGACCCACTTCTGTGTCGCGGGACTCTTCCCGTCCTCCAGCCACCGATAGTTGTCGACAACTTTGGTCCCATGAAACATGTCGAAAACAGGCTTGACCGGAGTGTTGGGAAGAGAAGAAGTAGAAGAAGAAGTTGAAGAAGACTGGGAATTGTCGCCCGCAAGCAGCGCCGCCGCGACCAGAAACAAAAAAGAAAGAGCCATCACGAAACGCACCCCTCCCGCCATAGTCACCTCGAAAAGCCTAGATTAGCAGAATGGAAGTGAAGAGTTTTCAGACCGCAACCGGGAATGCTATGATAAAGACGTAACGTTCATTCACCACACTCCTCAGTAGCTCAATGGTAGAGCATTCGGCTGTTAACCGAAGGGTTGTAGGTTCGAATCCTACCTGAGGAGCCATTCTTTCAACGGCTTAGCCCTCTTTGCGCTCTGTCTGCGCTCCGTTCGGTCGGAATGCAAGCTGAGCCACCTTGCCACTCGCGGTAGTCATCTCATCCGTCACCACATCCCCGTAGAGATTCATAGTTGTACGGATATCCGTGTGGCGCATCATTTTTTGCTGCACTGCAATGGGCGTCCCCACCGCGTCCAACCATGACCGATAGGTGTGCCGGAATGCGTGCGTCCCGATGTGCCCGATTCCTGCCGGTACCACGGCCCGCACAAGTTCCCGCCACACCCCGTGTAGGAATACGGGAGCCTGCCGAGTTTGACCGGACTTGCGAAAATCCAGTCATCGGCTCCCGAAAATTGTGTCAATTGTTTCCAGGCTTTCAGACGGTCCAGCAGTTCGCTCGCGAGACTGAAGGTCTTTGCGGACCCTTCCGTCTTCACATCGTCCACAACCTGCTCAACGATCCCCCGCTCTGATGCTCACCTTGGACCCCAGCCAATCTACATCGGCCCAACGAAGCGCAAGGGCCTCACTGATACGAAGACCCAAGGCAGACGCAGAGCAGGGCCATCGTTGCGAATGGCTCATGCAGCTCTTTCAGCAGAGCGTGAAATTGCTCCACGGTGAGACTCCGGGCCTTGCGGGTCTTTCGGGTTGCGCCCTTATTCTGGACGAGCGAGATTGGATTCCGGCTGATGTCCAGGACCCCGGCCCACATCGCAAACTCCACAAGCCCGTGCATGAGTGACCGCACGTGCGTTTTGGACTTGGGCGATAAGGGCAGCTCCGGAGCCACAATTCAACCGGGCGGGGCTGAACGTCACGGATGGGCGTGTCTCCCCACTTCGGCAGGATGTGATTGTTGAGGAAAGAGCGATACACACGCGCCGTGGAATGGCGTGAGGGCATTCTCTCCGCTTCATACCGCGCAATCACTCCCCGCACTGTGTCCCCGTCTCTGGGTTTTAGGTTCTCCGGCCTCCAAGCCGGTCCACTTGTTTCCACGCGGCTGCCTTGGTCGGAAATTCCTGCTTGGTGCCAATTAGCTTTGACCGGCGAGTTGCGCCGTCATACCAAAGGTAATTCCAGGTCTTGCGCCGTTTGTCGAAGCGCACAGACCCTTGCTTGTGTCGCTGTACTCTCATGCTGCCTCCCTATCAGCAGAGTCAGCGGATGACAGGCCAAGCATAGCATCCAACTCGTGCCGCAAGAACCTCCAAACGCAGCGCTGGACGCCGGACAGCCGGTGCGCGGGTATTTTCCCTTGGCGTGCCCACAGTAGCAACGTGCGCGGCTTCACCCTGAGGTATTGGGCCGCTTCGTTAGCTGTGAGCCATTCGGAAGTCACAGGCCGGGCTCGCGTGTGACCGCCTGGACGCTCAGCAATGCACGTCCCTGCTCGCAACCCTCGGGAAGCAAGCGCATATAGTCACGCTGAAACTCATCGGCAGAACAGGTGAAGGGATGCGCACCGTGACTTGGTACGCGGCACCATACGTCATAGCGTGCGGCAAAATCTGCCGTGTTGGTCCGCCAGGATTGGCTGACCGCGCCGGTTGCATCCAGGACGGAAAAATTCTCAGGGGAAAATTCCCGTGCGTTCTTGGAATTGGGGGCCGTCCATTTGCAGTTGATAAGCAGGATTGTGCAGCCGGGCTTTGTGGCCCAGGCCTTCAACATGAGTGCTTGGCCGGTGCTCAGTTGCTCCCCATGCTTCAGCTTAAAGACAAGGAAATACCCTAGCCGCTCCGTGATGCCGTCCACGTTGCACGGCAGGCAATTCCGAATGGTGATTTCGGGTCGGCGAGACAGCTGCAATTGGCGCTGAAACTGCAGTTCTAATGCGTTCATCGATGGGCAATAGAAAACTCGAGAGCGCGAAGGCCAGGCCGGAGGCAGGCTCGATCCCGACCTGCCGCATAAGGTGTTTGTAGTTACGTGGTCGGACGGATTCGAATTTTACTGAGGAGCCATTTTTCAGTATTTCAATCTGAAGGCAAGTTAGCGGGAAGCCCCGCCAACGTAATTGCCGTAGCCGACAATTACCGTCGAACTCACCAGGACCAAGAGGCTGAAGGCCACTAGCAGCTTGGTCCTGCCGCCCGCTCCTTTCCATTCTTTCAACGCGATGCCCCACAACGTGCTGAAGATGATGATGCTGGCCATGTGCAGCGTCCAACTGGAGAACTTGTATCGTCCCATCTGGGTCTCGCCCATGGTGTAGAAGAAGAACTGCATGTACCAGGTTGTGCCTGCCAGAGCGGAGAAGAAGTAGTTGGGAAGCATCGGAGCTCGGACAGTCGTGTCTTGTGCGACGGCCACGGCAACCGCCATTTCTTCTGCCGGCGCATCGGTGACTGCCTCGAGGATGTGCTCTTCATTGCGGGTGGGAACTTGGCCGCGAATTTCGGACTGGAAGTATTGGTAGCCGGTCCGGTTGCGAATGTTCAGGATGAGGCACCAGATGAAGTTGGTGGTGAAGCCTCCGGCAAGGACTACGACGAGAACCGGAAGTCCCTGCCACAACACCGGGGTGCCGTGCTGGATGGTGATGGCTTTGATGGGATCGCCGGCGGCGAGTCCGTAGGCGAAGCAGGCGCTCATGACGCCGGAAAAGGTGGCGACGAGCAGTCCTTTCTTCAGGTCGAATTCCTTGATCGAGGCGCGCTTCTGCTCGGTCGACATTTCACGTTCTTTGGATACTCCGGCTGCGCCTGCGAACGCGATCCCGAGAAGACAGACGGCGACGCCGCCGAGAATGATCAGGCCCGAGTGGGTGCCGAGAACTTCGGAGGCGAACACTCCACGGAAAATCGGCGGCATCAATGTTCCGAATGCGGCGGTGTATCCAAGAGCTACGGCCATGCCGAGCGACATTCCCAGATATCGCATGGTGAGTCCGAAGGTGAGGCCGCCGAGTCCCCACAACACGCCGAATACATACGCCCAGAAGAGGCTGCTGGCGGGAGCTTCGTGCAGCACGCGCATGAGGTCGTGGTCATGGTCAGCGCGAGAATCCATGGGGCGATGATCCAACTGAAAAATCCGCCAACCAGCCAATAGGTTTCCCATGCCCAGTGCTTCACCCCGCGATAGGGAACGTAGAAGCTGGCAGAAGCGAGACCGCCGAGCCAATGAAAAAACACTCCCAGTGCAGGGTTCATGGGGTCCTCTTATTTAGCGCAGGAAGGCCTCGGGGAGACCGCCATCTACGGGAATGACATGCCCCGTAGTCTTCGCACTCTGATCCCCGGCCAGCCAAACGATCGCGGCCGCGCAATCCTGCGGAAGGATGGGGCGTTTCGTCAGGGTGCGTTGCGCGTAAAAATCGGCGAGCTTGGTGCGGAGTTCCTCGGTCGACTCCGAGTCCTGGAAGGCAATCTTGTATTTTTCGAGAGATTGAATCACACGATCGCGAGGGAACATGGTGGAACCGGCCACGACGGTCGCGGGCGCGATCCCGTTGACGCGTACGTGCGGACCGAGCTTGATGGATAGCTCTCGAATAAGGTGGTTGAGAGCCGTCTTGCTGGTGTCGTAGGCTTCGCTGCCTTTCTTGGGGACCACTGCGTTGGCGGAACTGGTGAGCACCATCGTGGCGGGCAGGCCCTGGTCTTTGAATATCCACTCGGTTTGGCGGGCAAGATGATAATTGCCGGTGACGTTCACCAGAAATGTCTGCGCCCATTGAGTGTCGGAGAGTTCACCGTCCGCTCCGGGCACGGGATAGATGGCGGCGGTGTTGACGATGATGTCGAGGCCGCCAAATTGAGAAATTGTGAAATTTGCCGCGCTCTGCGAGGGATGCGGCCGAACTCAGATCTGCACGAGCGTGCGAGACAAACTCGGGAGATGATACTGCTCCAGCTTCATCGGCGACCTTCTTTGCTCCTTGCTGATCGAAATCCGCAACGACGACGTGAGCGCCCTTGCGTGCGAGCAGTAGTGCGACCTCGCGGCCGATTCCGCTGGCGCCTCCAATGATCAGAGCGATCTTGCGGCTGAACTCGGCCTCCGCGGGCATGCGCTGCAGCTTGGCTTCTTCGAGAGCCCAATACTCGATGCGGAAAGCCTCGGATCGTGGGAGGGCGACATAGTTATGGAACTGCGTGAACTGCTGTGACTGTGCCGCGTGTCGAGCCTGCGGCAGAGGATGCGAAACCTCTCCATCTTCCAGGGCGTTCGCGCCGGCCATGACGTGAATGGCATTGATGAAGAACTCGGTCGTGATCCGCGCCTCTTTCTTGTTCTTGCCGAAGCCGAACAGGCCAAGTCCGGGAACGACGACGACAGACGGATTCGAATCCCGCAGCTTGGGGGAATCGGCGTTTGCCCAAGCGTTGTAATACTTCTTGTAGGCAGATCGATACTCGATAGCCTCAGCGTGGATTCGTGCTTTCAGAACGCTGACATTCTCATTGGCAGGATCCCAGGGAAGGAACAGCGGACAGACCCGCGTTCGCAGGAAATGGTCGGGACAACTGGTACCCAGCGAGCCCAGTTCCTTCGCCCACTTCGACCCGGCAAAAGTCAGGGCATCTTCATCGTCGGTAAAGTGCGCAACAACGCGACGATTCGAGGACACGACGCCCCGGAGTGCGGGCAGGATCTGGGTTGCGATGCTTTTGCGATCGTTCGCGGGAGCGTGCAGCACGCCACCGAAGAGAGATCCTTTCTTCGATCGATGATTCAGAATGAAATCACCCATCTGATCGATGGTGTGAATGCTGTTCAGGTAGCAGTCGCGTTGTGTGTTTCCCCAGGTGAACAATCCGTGGCCGCCAAGAATGAGGCCCTCGGTGCCGGGATTGTCTTTGACGGCGCGTTCAATCATGAGAGCCAGTTCGAATCCAGGACGCTGCCAGGGAACCCAGACGATCTTGCGGTCAAATTCTTTATTGAACTCATCCAGCTTGCGTTTGCCGTTCGCGCTCGCTGCGAGCGCGATGGCCCAGTCCGGATGCAGATGATCCACGTGTGCGAACGGAAGGAACGCGTGCAGTGGCGTGTCGATGGACGCCGCCACGCGATTCTCGCCAAATGCCGAAAGCGGATAGTAGCGGACCATTTCGTCTTCGTGCTCTTCGCCGCGGTATAGCTGTTTGAGTTGTTCCAGTCGATCGAGATAGAGCAGAGCAAATCCGGCATCAGTGATGGAGCCGAGATCTCCGCCACTGCCTTTCACGGCCAGCACCTGAACCGGGCGGCCGGTAAACGGATCGGGGAGTTCCAGCTTGGAACTGGTGTTGCCGCCGCCGAAATTGGTGATGCGCAAATCGGCGCCCAATAAGTTCGAGCGATAGCGCAACAGGGCAAGTTGATTGCCGGACATCTTTTGAGCTTCGGCTTCGTTCCACAGGTCTTTCAGATGAGTCGTCTCTTTGATCTCAGGCATAGATACTCCCGCAATATTGCTCAAATCGTTCGGCATGCTGATCCCACTGGTCGGTCTCCAGAGGTTCGAAGACTTCGGTGGGGAAGGAGCGGTCGACGATGGCGCGGACTTCTGGAAGCGAGGCTGCTTCTCCGGTGGCAAGAATCTGTACCGCAATATTTCCGAGTGCCGTGGCCTCGGCTGGTCCGGCGAGGACCCGTCTTCCGGTGGCATCGGCGGTGAGCTGGTTCAGTAAGCGATTTTTCGATCCGCCGCCGATGATGCGAATCTGCTGGATATGTTTGCCGCAAACTTGTTCCAGATTTCGCAGGACAAGGCGATATTTGAACGCGAGGCTTTCCAGAACCGCTCGTACATATGCGCCCGGCTCCTTCGGGACTGGCTGATGGGTCCGGGTGCAGAACTGGTTGATGGCTGCGAGCATATCCGGAGGCCGCAAGAAGGAGTCGTCATCGGGATCAACCAGGTGACGAAATGACGGTTCGCGAGTTGCCAGTTCGATCAGTTCGCGGAAGTCGTACGAAAGTCCTTGCGCGATCCAGGATTGCCGGCAACTCTGCAGCATCCACAGGCCCATGACGTTCTTCAACAGCCTGGTCGTTCCATTCACGCCACCTTCGTTGGTGAAGTTCAGGCGCAACGCGTCGGGAGTGATTACTGGAGAGTCCAATTCGGTTCCCAGCAGCGACCAGGTTCCCGAACTGAGAAAGGCGGTGCCATCGCGAGCGGAAATCGCGGCCACCGCCGAACCTGTGTCGTGACAGGCCGGGGCAATCACGGATGTTCCCGCAAGAGAGGTATGACCTGCGATGTCAGGCAGGAGCGTACCTATGATCGAGCCCGGCTCGACGATGGGTGCGGGCAAGTGAGCTGGTAGTTCCAGGCGCTGCATCAGGGCGGTGGCCCAAGTGCGTTTCACGGGATCGACCATCTGCGTGGTGGTGGCGTTCGTAAATTCGCAGACCGCATTTCCGCTCAGCCAATAGTTAAACAGATCTGGGATTGTGATCAGGTATTTTGCCGCATCAAGAAGCTTGGGATGTTGACGCCGTGCGGCGAACAGCTGATACAGAGTGTTGATGGGCATGAACTGAATGCCGGTCGCCTGGTAGATTTCTTCCCGGGAAACGTTCTTGAGGACCTCCTCCATAACTCCTTCGGTCCGGCGGTCGCGATAGTGGTAGGGATTTTGGAGCAACTCGCCACGTTCTCCCAGCAGGGCGTAGTCCACACCCCAGGCGTCGACTCCGATGCCTGCCAGTTCTACTTCGCCCAACCGCGAGAGAGCGCTTCGCACTTCGAGCCAGAGCCTTGGCATGTCCCAGTGGAGAGAGCCGCCGTATTCGACCGGGTCGTTGGCGAAACGATGTACTTCCTCCGTCGTGAGAATCCCGGACTGAAGATGCGCCAGGACGGCACGTCCACTTTGGGCGCCGAAGTCGAAGGCCAGATACGGCTTCACGGGACGGTTAGGCATAGGAAGAGACGTTTCGAGAATTCCGGGCCGCGCGTTCCTTGGTGATGCGCTCGAGGTACCCGCTCTGGCGGAATGCCTCCATGGGATTCTTGGGGAGGCCTTTGGAGTCGCGCCAGTCTTGGATGATCGGGCGGACGTCGGTGGCGAAGGCGTCCTGCAGCAAAGACTCGGCTCGCACCAGGTCGCAATTCTTCTGCGCGGCTGCGAGCTCTCGACCATCGACCAGAGCCGCCTTGGAGAACAGTTCCTGCGCCACGGTCACGGTTTGGATCATGGCTTCGATCTTTCCCTTGAGGTTGTGACTCTGGTCGACCATGTATGCGATGTCGGCCGGTTTGCCGGTTTCCCACTCGAAGTAGCGAATCTCGTGGAAGATCCGGAAAACCTGATAGGGATCGATGGAGCCTAGGGTCAAGTCGTCGTCGGCGTAGCGGCGATCGTTAAAGTGAAAGCCGCCGAGCATGTCTTCGGACAGGAGCCAGGCGACGATCTGCTCGATGTTTTGCGCCGCATAATGATGTCCGGTGTCGACCAGGACTTTCGCTTGCGGGCCGGCGGCGCGTGAGAGGAGCAGAGACATGCCCCAATCGGCGATGTCGGTGTGGTAAAAGGCGGGCTCGAATGGCTTGTACTCAATCAGAAGCCGCTGTCCGGGAGACAACGCCTGGTGCGATTCCTTCAGCAGTTCCGTGAACCACTGCTTGCGTTGACGGATATTCGCCGTGCCCGGGTAGTTCGAGCCATCGGCAAACCACATGGAAATGTCTCGGCTGTGCAGGCGGCGGGCGATCTCAATGCTGTCCTTGGTGTGCTGCAGGGCACGCTGGCGAATCGCAGGATCAGGATTGCCGAAGGAGCCGTACTTGTATTCCTGATCCTGGAAAAGATTGGGATTGATTGAGCCGGGGAGAACTCCGTAGTGATCGGCAAACTTCTTGATGTCGTCCGTGCTGCGCACACCATCGGGGCAGTCCCACAATACATGCAACGCTACAGTAGGGCAGACTCCGGTGAGCAGGTGTACCTGGCCAGCATCGCTGAATTTTTCTTCGGTTGAGGTGGCCGCGGCGGGTTGGATGAACTTTCCGAAACGAGTGCCGGTATTGGCGAAGCCCCAGGACGGTAGCTCGATGCGGAAGGACTCAAGCGCGGCAAAAATCTTCTCACTTCTTCCCAGCGTCCATACAGCGACCTCCCCGCGGAAATCGAAGGTTACAATCCTTCATTCACAAGGTCACGAATTTCTTTCCTGGAACTTGTGGTTTCGCATTGCAGAACGCAGCATAACACTCTGAACCGCCAAACGCGTCGACTTGCCCGGTAAAGGGCTCGGGTAACTGCTCTCAAACTGAGTTTGGATTTCGGGGAATTGCATCCGGGCGAGACTCTACCGTACACACCGCAAGGGCGACCAGGTTCCGCGGTCCAAGGCGGCACCAGGAATCGAAATTCAGAGCCCAAGATTCAAGCGGGAGAAGGCGCCATCATTCTGGGAACCGCCGACGGCGGAGCAGTCCGCGCCATTGGCGCCGGTGAAGGGGGATTGACCGGGAGAGTTTGGCGGCGGCGGTTGTCACTATTTTGCAAATTTATGCCGGTTTGGTGGGCGAGGCGAGGTTTTGCATAGAGTTTGGGCAGGTACGTGCAAATTCTTTCATCATTCTCGCCGGACCCGAATTCTCATAGAATATGCTTCGTTTTGCTGGGTGGAAAAGGGCCTGAGATGAGAGAAAAATCAGCTGTACACGCGCTGCTTCTCGTGTTTGTTTTCGTAATCGTGGCGGGCTCGTTGCCGCTGGCTGCACAACAGAATCCGGCGATTTTTCCGGAAGGGCTGGCGTTTGGGTACATCCCTGTGGGAACCAGCGTGGTGCAGACAGTTAGTGTGTACAACATCAGCGGCGGAGCGAGCGTCACGCTCAATTCGATCACTCCGAGCATCACGCAGTTGAAAGTGGTGAGCGGGACGCTGCCGATCACGCTTGGCCCCGGACAGCGCGCCGACTATGGCATTCAGTTCACGGCACAGGCAGCCAAGAGTTATACCGGGCATCTGACGTTCGCAATAGCGAATCAATCGAGTCAAGCGGTGAACATAACGGGCAACGGCGCAGTGGCGACAGCCGTGCCCACGCTGAGCACAACGTCAATGAATTTCCCCAATGTGCCGATGGGGGCGAATGCTCATCCGCAAACGCTCACGATCAGCAACACTGGAACGACGACCTTCTCGGTGACTGGTGTAGTGGTGACATATCCGTATGCGCAGACGGGTTGGACGAAAACGACCGCGATTGCTCCGGGCAACTCGATGAAGCTGACGATTGGATACGTGCCGACGGCGGTGGCAAGCCAGCCAGGATTGATCTCGCTGACGTATGACGTGGCGCCGCCGAACGGAGTGAGTTTGTGGGGAAACGGCGTGAGTCCGACGGTGCTGGGGATTGATACGTTCCCGACGCTGCCGGCGGCGACTCAGAATTATCCCTATCAGGCGAACCTGATGGCAGTGGGAGGCACGCCGCCGTACAAGTGGACGCTGGCGACGGGTTCTACTCTGCCGACCGGGTTGTCGCTGTCGAGTTCAGGAGTGATCACCGGTTCGATTGCGTCGACGGTGGGTGTGGCGAACTACACGTTTACGGCGCGGGTTGGCGACTCGTCAAAGGTGCAGGAAAAGGGGAGTAAGCTGTTCACGCTGCCGGTGCAGGCGTATTCGGGATACAAGAATTGCAACAACATCAGCTGGAATGCGGGAGACGGCTCGGGGCCGCTGGTTCCAATCACCGATTTGGGGACGAACTGGTACTTGGGCGCGGAAGAAGGCGGACTGTACGCGAATGGCAGCAATGTGGACGATGCGGGCCACGATGCGTACGGGCAGAGCGCGGCCGCGGCGATTGTGCCGCTCGATTCGAACGGCAACTACAGCCCGACGGGGAAGTACGTTTTCATTTCGGTGGGACTGTCGCTGGCGCAGCAGCCGTTTGGAGAGTTCGTGAACCTGGTGAACACCGATCCGTCGAAGAATCCCAGTCTGGTGATTGTGGACGGAGCGACGGGTGGAGCGACGGCGGCATTGCTGTCGTCATCCACTAATAATTTCTGGAATGCGATCATCTACGATTACTTGCCGAATGCGGGAGTGACGCCGGCGCAAGTGGTGGGTGCATGGGTGCTGGACGTGGATGGCGGTCCGGCGGGAACATTTCCGGCGGACATGAACAGCCTGCAATCGCAATTGCAGTCGATTGCACAGAATATGCTGCTGAAATTTCCGAATATGAAGGTGGCGTACTACTCGAGCGTGAACTACACCGGCTATTCGAATGGGGCGACGAATCTCGATCCGGAACCGTATGGGTATGAGGGCGGCATGGCCGTTAAGAATACGATTCAGGATCAGATCAACGGCGATCCCAACATGAATTTCAATCCGGCGAACGGCACAGTGAAGGCGCCGTGGATCGCATGGGGTCCTTATTACTGGGCGAACGGAATGATTCCGCGCAGCGACGGTCTGGTGTGGAGCTGCCAGGATCTGGATGTGGACGGGACGCATCCGTCGAATCCGGTGGGGCGGATTAAAGTGTCGACGCAGTTGTTGAACTTCCTGAAGACGGATGACACGGCGTCGAAGTGGTTCCTGGCGCCGGGCGCGGGGAAGCAGTAGCTCGTCGTCGAATCGATCGACGTAGTCTTAGGCGGGAAAAGCAGGGTCGAGCCCTCCAGCGAAATGGCGACGGTCGGCATGCGATCTGACCGTTGCTCCCATGGGGTGGGCGGGAAAAGCGGATATGGCACGGAAGTGCCATAGGCAGGGGAGCAGGATCCATTTTATTTTCTTCGGTGAGCAGTTCTGGGGGAGGGCTGCCCGGGCGTCCTGGACTCGAAAGAGTTGGGGCGCTCGTTATTTTTTGGGATCTTTTCGGCGCACATTCCAAGTGTGGTCCGTTTAGCGTAATTTCCAATCCATATCGTTCATCGGTAGGTTTCTTGTTCACGGCTTCCAGACACATTCTCAGGCTGCGCTCGCAGCTGGTGTGAAGCCGCTTGGTCGATTTCACGCGCTGCAGGGAAATTCAGTTGGTGGAAATGGTGAAGTTTACCGTGATCGTCGTCTGCGTTTCGACGGGTTCCGTTCCTTGGAGGTGCGGTCTGAAATGCCACTGTTTAACCGCTTCCTGGGCGGCGCTGGCGAGGATCGGCGGGCCGCTGAGTACGCGCAGATCCTGGATAGAGCCGCTCCTGCTGATCATCGCCTGCAGAATGACCGAACCCTGCACCTTCATTTGACGGGCCAGCAGAGGATAGCTGGGCTTGACGGGTTGGGTGACGATTTCGGCGGTGTCAGAGGAAATTTGCACGTGCTCGGCGGCCTCGGTGGTGAGGTTGGCCGCGGTGTCGCTTGCGTTATTGGCGGCGGGAGCGTTGGCGACCGAAGTGGGAGGTGAGACTGGTTGGACATCGACGCGTATTGAGTTCGTGCCGGGACGGAGCATGCGATGAACGTTTCCGGCGACGACTTCGACTTCGAGCGGGGGCAGCACGGTTCTGACGGTGGTTACGGGGGGAGCGGAGGTGTCGGCGGGAGCTTCGGAGCGAGCATCAACTTTCGGCTTGGCTTTCACACCGTGCGAGTTCCTGTGGACGGGTGAGTCTGGCATGGCGACAACGGGCGTCGCGGGCTGGTCTTGCGTCTGGACTTGCGGTTGGTTTTGTGACTGGCCGGCCGCTTCTTGCGTTTCGGGGAACCAGAAATCACGATCGCGGTAGAGAGCAAATCCTAAAGCGAGGAGGAGAAGAGTCAGGGCGACGACCATCATGCGCTGCTGCTTGGGTTCCTCGGGGCGGCGGGAGCGCGGGTTCGCCAGCAGGCGGCGCTTGGTCTTGGCGAGGAATAGCTCGAGGTCAAACATGCGGGGGTGAGGCCGCTCCGGATTCTGCGGATAGTATGCCTAGAAAATCAGCGAAAGGCCAGAAGAAGCGGCGGGCGGACGGACTCAGAGGGGCAGGCGAAGAACGCCAATCGATCGCGATTTATCGCCAGCTAAGGGTTCGGGATGTTACAGTCCGCGAAAATCTTTAACCACTAAGGACACTAAGGTTCACGAAGGAATACCCTCGACTCACCAGAAGACTATTCACCACAGAGGACCCGGAGGAACAGAGAGAACCCGGTCAACAGGCTAGCTGGTCGCGGGTGATCTTTAGACCCGGAAGATTCCCCAGGACTGTGACTGCTACTGACTCTGTTTTGAAGAATTCGTTGGCCAGGCCGGTCAGGTCTTCGGCGGTGACGGCTTCGATTTTTTCGATCAGTTCATCCAGATCGTAGAAGCGGTCGAAATACATTTCCTGGCGGGCCAGGTTCGACATGCGGGCGGTGCTCGATTCGAGGGAGAGCATCAGGCTGCCTTTGAGCTGGGCTTTGGAACGCTTGAGTTCTTCTTCGGGTACGGGTTCTGCCTTGAGGCTGCGGAATTCTTTGACTACCGACTGCACGACTTTGGACGCAGACGCGAGCGAGGTACCGGCGTAGACGGCGAGGCATCCGGTGTCGCGGTAGGGATTGAGATCGCTGTAGATGGAGTAGGCCAGGCCCTGGCGCTCGCGAATGTTCTGGAAGAGGCGGGAACTCATGCCGCCGCCAAGCAGGGTGTTGAGAATGTAGCCGGCGTGGCGCTTTTCGTGCGCGATGGGATAGGCGGGCACGCCGAGGCAGAGTTGGACCTGCTCGAGAGCTTTCTTGTTGCGCAGGATGATGCGGGAGACGGTTTTGGGTGCGATGGAATGGAAGCCGTTTTTTCCGTCTTTCCATGGCTTCATGTGCTCGAAAGCTTTGGTGACCAGCTCGACGAAGCGGTCGTGATCGAGATTGCCGGCCGCGGAGACAATGATGTTGCCGGGGGCGAAGCGGTGGCCGTAGGCTTCGACGACCGACGGACGCTCGAAGCGCTTCACGGTTTCTTTGGTGCCGAGGATCGGCTTGCCGAGGGGATGATCTTTGAAAAAATTCTGGGTGAAGATTTCGTGGACGAGATAGTCGGGATTGTCTTCGTCCATTTTGATTTCTTCGAGGATGACGCCGCGTTCGCGGACGATGTCGGCGGCATCGAAAACTGGGTTCAGCACCAGGTCGCTGAGAATGTCGAGCGCGGTGGGGACGTGTTCGTCGAGCACCTTGACGTTGAAGCAGATGCATTCCTTGGCGGTGAAGGCGTCCATGTTGCCGCCGATGGAGTCGACCTGGCGGGCGATCTCTTCGGCGGTGCGGTGCTTGGTCCCTTTAAAGACCATGTGCTCGATGAAGTGGGAGATACCGTTCCATTCGGCGTCTTCGTCGCGGGATCCGGTCTGAAGCCAGATTCCGATGGAGGCGGAGCGGATGTGTTGCATCTGCTCAGTGATGACGGTCAGGCCGTTGGGCAGCTTTTGGCGACGAATATTGCGGACTTCTTGGGTCATTGCTTTCTGCATTTAGGTACGACTTAGTAAACCCACAGGAATCGGTATGAAACCGGATGTACTATTCTGACATAGGGGCGCAGGGTGTGCGAGAATAGTTTAGTGATTTAGAATCAGTGGGTTAAGTGGTCGGTATAGATTTCGGTCTGGGTAAAATCCCAGGCTGCGTGAGATTGTCGGGAAGCCGACAGTCGGTAATCTCTAAGACAAAGCGATGGCAGATTCGTCACAGGTTGCGCTGCTCGGGTTGGATCGGGCTGAACTCACCTCGTTCGTCGAGAGCCTGGGCGAACCGGCTTATCGGGGGCAGCAGTTACGGGACGCGGTGTACCGGCAGCGGGTGGAGACGGTGGAGGAGATTTCGACGCTGTCGCAGCAACTTCGCGGGACGCTGAGGGAGAAGGGCGTGGCGGTGGGACTGCCGCGGATCGCGCAGAAGTTTGTGTCGCAGGATGGCACGGTGCGGTATCTGGTGGAGATGGGGGATGGGCAGACGGTGGAGACGGTGTGGATGCCGGAAGGGGACGGTGGGGAAGCGGGGGATGGGAGCGAGGCGGGGGAACAGGCGGAACGATTTGTGGAGAGCGCCAGTGCTACCTCGGGGGCTGAAGCCCTGTTCGAAAAGCAAGAGCCTATCGCAGCGTTGAAGCGCTGCGCCACCCAAAAGCTCACAGATCAGATACAGAATCAGAAACCGCAGCAGAATGCAGATCAAGTTCAGCAGAATTCGGAGCAGGGTCAGCAACAGAATTCAGATCTACGACAGAGTCAGAGGCGCACTCAGGGGCAGAATCTGGGGCGGTCGACGATTTGCATTTCGAGCCAAGTGGGGTGCGCGGTGGACTGCCAGTTTTGTCTGACGGCACTGCTGGGTGTGAAACGCAATCTGACTGCGGGCGAGATTGTGGGGCAAGTGTGTGCAGTGCTGAAAGATCAGCAGGTTTCGCCGCCGGAGGATCGCATCAACCTGGTGTTCATGGGGATGGGCGAGCCGTTCCTGAACTACGAGAATTTTGTGAAGGCGGCGCGGTTGTTGGTGGAGGAAGTTGGGATTGCGGAGCGGCGGATGACGGTGTCGACGGCGGGGATCGTGCCGCGGATTCATGACTTGGGTGCAGAGAAGATCCGGCCGAAGCTGGCGATTTCGCTGAATGCTTCGAACGATGGGCTGCGCACGCGGCTGATGCCGCTGAACAAGAAATGGAATCTGGAAGCGCTGATGGCGGCGGCGAAGGAGTATCCGCTGAGAACGCGGGAATGGATTACGTTTGAGTATGTGCTGCTCGGGGGCGTGAACGACGGGCCGGAGAACGCGAGGGAAGTGGTGGAGTTGCTGCGCGGGATGCGGTGCAAAGTGAACTTGATTGCGCTGAATCCAGGGCCGGGAATTGAGTTTACGACTCCGGACGCGGCGCGGGTGGCGGAGTTTCAGAAGATACTGCGGGAGAGCGGAGTTCCGGCATTTGTGCGGCGTCCGCGGGGGCGGGACATTTATGCGGCTTGCGGACAACTCAAGCGTACGGTCGAGATTGCCACAGCACCGGCACAGTAGATTCCTTGGGCTTGGAAGGTGCGGGCTGGGTTGCCGGAAGGTGCACGCGGAGGATGATCGTGCCATCGTCGCGGCGCTCGCGTGAAATTAGACCGCGATGCTCATGCAAGATGCCTTGACAGGCGCTCAGTCCAAGGGCGTCTTCGGGGTCAAGCGGCGAAGCGATGTGAGGGTCGGTCGTGGGGGCCATAGGGTCGGTGACAATTTGCAGCACGGAAGTATTTGTCTGCCGAAGAGTACTCATGGTCAGGACGCGGCCACCCCGTTCACTGAGCACGTGCAGACAACTGGCGACGAGCTGTAGACAGACCTGCAGCAATTGATTGGAATCCCCTAAAACTTTTGCGAGGGCAGGATCGAACTGGGTGCGGACTTCGATGCCGAGAGCTTCCCACTGAGATTGCGTCAGCTTCACCGCGGTGCGAGCCAAGGTGTTGAGGTCGAGTGGACTTTTGGGAGCTGGGGCCTGGCGAGCAAAGCTGATGAGACTGGCGACGAGAGACTTGGTGCGGCGGACATATTGTCCGATTTTTGCTGCAAGAGGCCTCTGATCGTCCGTGAGCGGCGTGCTGAGGAGCATGTCGGAGTAACCGAGCATGGCGGTGATGGGATTGTTGAGTTCGTGCGCGGCGCCGCCGACCAGTTGACCGATGGAGGCCAGTTTTTCGGATTGAAGGATCTGGGCCTGCAGACGGTTCAGGTTTTCAAAAGACTCCTGCGAGTGATTCAGGAGGCGGATCAGTTCGCGATCGAGAAGATGCTGGCGCCGGAAGATCATGACGCCCATAAAGAAGGCTGCGGCCAGAGTTAGCGCGAGCCGGAATACGCGTACGCGGGAGGGCACCTGGGTGTCGGAGAGAGCCCAAGCGGCGAAAAGAGGCAGCGAGAACACCGCAATCATGCTGCAGCGGGCAACCCAAACGCCGTAGAGCGTGGAGACCTCGCGGGCATCGGAGGCGGGCTTCTCGGCGTGGGTCCGCAGGCCAATCCAGGTCAGCCATGCCATGGCGGCAACCATGGGAATGTCATAGAGGCTTCCGCTGTAGTACACCTTCCGGCCGATCGCCCAGTTCGAGACCGTGGAACTGGAGGCATAACAGAAGCTCATGCCGAACAAGCCTGCGTACAGTTTTCGCCATTCGGCTTTACTGGTGATCCAGCAGGCACAGAGACCGAGCAGGAAGGCGACCTCCTCGGAGGCATAGACAGCATTCAAATGCCGGTTATAGGCGGCGATATCGGCCACGACGTACTGCCACGGGATGACGAGCAGGACGTACAGATAGAACCACCACGTCAGCAACAGAGCGAAATCAAGGCGTCCAACACGCGCGGCATATTCGTCGCGGGGAACGTGGGGACGGATGGCCAAAGCGGCCATGAACGGAACAATGTGCAAGAACAGAATGATGTCGCCGGCGAACAGGTCCGGGACATCCGTGTGCAGGGCTACTTCGTAGTAGGTCCAGAGCAGCTGATAAATGAGCCAGAAAGAGATGCCGAGAGTGATCAGGGCCCAGAACAGGCGCATGCGTCCCTGAGAGCGAAGCACTAGCGGAACGAAGGCCGCGGTACCGGAAATCAAAAAGAGGCACTGAACGATATCGCTGAAGGCGGTCAACTGAAACGAGCGAGGCAGGAAGAGAGCAGCGAGAACGAAGGCCGCCAATAATCCGGCGACCGCCAGCAACCAGAGATGGGAACGCTTGCTCAAAGACATGCCTCAGCAGCCATTTTAGATGGGATCGCAACGGCGCATTGGTTACTGTAGTAACCTTAAACGAAGGGGCGGGGCAGGCTGTATCCAGGGTCGCACTTGCTGGTAAGGGTTTCTTATTCAATAATATGCAGCAAAGTCGCCACGCCTTTGGAGAACGAGTCCATTGAATCTTCGCGTAGAGCGCTACCGACACTCCTGGAGAATGAGAATTCCGCCGGATCCGGGCGAAACGCGCCGGATCGAGCGGTGGCTGGCGACTGCCCGGGTGTTTCTGGCGGTTTCAACGCTGGTGGCGATCCGCATGGATCCTACCGAACTGGGGAATTCGTGGGCGGCTTACGGGCTGTTCGTGTTTTATTTGGCGAACGCGAGTGTGATCCTGATGCTGCTGAAGCGCAGGCAGCAGTCGACCGCGGGCTTTCGGCTACTGGTGCACGCCGGGGATGTGGCTTGGCCGGCTTTGATTTCAATTTTCGCGGAAGGACCGCGGGCGCCGTTTTATCTCTTCTTCTTTTTCGTTCTGGCGGCGGCGGCTTATCGGTGGGGACTTTGGGAAACGCTGGCTACGGCGGCAGCCGAAGTCGCGTTGCTGTGGATTGAGAGCTTTGTTCTGATCTACGTGTGGCTGGGGCCGGGAGGATCGGCGTCGTGGCGGACTCTGCTCGGACTGCGGGTGAACGCGGGCACGTTTGAACCGCAACGGCTATTCATGCTGTCGATCTACCTGCTGGTGATGGGGATATTGCTGGGGTATCTGGCGGAACAGCAGAAGCACTTGCGGGCGGAAAAGGCAGTGCTGACGGGGACTTTGTCACGGGTGCGGGTGGAAGCGGGCCTGACGGGGACGATTGAGCAGATTTTCCACGAGGCGATGTCGATGTACGGCGCATCGCGGGTGGTAGTGGCATCGCAGGAGTCGCACAGCCAGCGCGTCTTCGTCGGAGAACTAGAGAAGGCAAAAGGACGTGTGCCTTCGGAGTTCCACTGGCTGGACTCGGGCCCGCGCGATGCGAAAACCTATCTGGATGATTTTCCGGGGGACGTGTGTTACGCCGCGATCGACGGGGAGAGGTGGACGACGCTGGCGTTGGATGAAGGTGGCCATCCAGTGGCGGTGGAGAATCTGGCGCCGATTTCTCAACTGCGGCATGTCCAGTCTTTTGATTCAGTGGTAACGGTGGCGTTTTTATTTGGGAGCGAATGGAGAGGACGAGTCTTCCTGTTCAACCCGTCGTGGCGGGGCGAGAAGCAGGAGGAACTGCGCTTTTTGCTGGATCTGGTGCACCAGGTTGGGCCGGCGGTCTACAACGTGTATCTTCTGCACCGATTGCGAAGACGCGCGGGAGCGGCCGAACGCGCGCGGTTTGCGCGGGAATTGCATGACGGAGCGGTGCAGTCGCTGATCGCGGTGGAAATGCAGGTGGATGTGCTGCGGCGACAAGCCGAGGCGGGCAAGCCGATTGGTTCGGAATTAGGGCGTATCCAGGGACTGTTGCGCGAAGAAGTGCTGAAGCTGCGGGAACTGATGCAGCAGATGAAAGCGATCGATGTGGATGCAGAACGGTTGCTTGGGGTGCTGAATGATACGGTCGAACGATTTCAGAGAGAGACGGGGATCAGCGCGCGTTTTGTGACCGACCTCGAGGATTTAGATATGCCGCAACGGGTATGCCGCGAGATCCTGCGCATTGTGCAGGAAGGTCTGGTGAATGTGAGGAAGCATAGCGGAGCACGACACGCGCTGGTGCGACTGGGAGCGAGCCACGAAAAATGGAGCCTGACCCTGGAAGATGATGGGAAAGGATTCTCCTTTGGGGGACGATATAACCAGGATCAGCTGGAAGAAGCGGGGAAGGGGCCTATGATCATAAAGGAACGGGTACGTTTGATTGCCGGGCATCTCACTGTAGAATCAAATCCCGGACAGGGAACGCGCCTGGAAATCAGCGTGCCTCGGAACGGGGAAGTGCCACATGAACTTTAAAAAATCGCAGGTTCGTCTTGTGATTGCCGATGACCACCCGATCTTCCGCGATGGTCTGCGGCGTTTGCTCGAGGCCGAGGCTGATCTTAAGGTTCTAGGGGAAGCGTCGGATGGCGCCGAAGCGGTGAAACTGGCGAAACAGCTGAAGCCCGACATTCTGCTGCTCGATCTGGCGATGCCGAAGCACCCGGGACTGGAAGCGTTGCGGGATCTGAGTATGCCCGCGAACGCGACTCCGGTGCGGGTGATTCTGCTGACGGCGGCGGCGGAAAAAGGGCAGATCGTGGAAGCGCTGCAACTAGGCGCGCGGGGAGTGGTGCTGAAGGATTCCGCGACCCAGTTGTTGCTGAAGGCAATTCACACGGTGATGGCAGGCGAATACTGGGTGGGACGCGAGAGCGTCTCGAATCTTGTGCAGTACCTGCGGACATTGATGCAGTCTTCGCATGACGAGGCGCGGCAGAAGAAGTTCGGCCTGACGCCGCGCGAACTGGAGATCGTTTCGGCTGTGGTGGCGGGGTACTCCAACAAGGAAATAGCGGAATACTTCAAGATCAGCGAAGATACGGTCAAACACCATCTCAGCAATATTTTTGACAAGTTGGGGGTGTCGACCCGGCTGGAACTCGCTCTGTTTGCGGTGAATCAGGCCTTGCCTCTGAAGAGCATTGCCTGAGGGGCATGGTCGGCGAGAGGGTGCTAGGCGGTGGCACTTCTGTGCCATTGGCGGCAAAGATTGCGAATACTAGAATTATTGGAACGGACAAAAGCTTAGAAGAATTGTAAGTCAATGAGCCAAGTAAGGGCCGTGGTGCCAAGGTCCGAGTGGGCACGGTCATCAGAAGCAAGAAAAGAGGAGCCCGTGGCAAAACGTTTACAGCAGCTCTGGAACGATGAGCGAGGACAGGACATTGCGGAATACGCAGTGATGTTGGCTGTGATTCTGGTAATCGTCGTGGGAACCATCCGGCTCATCGGGTCGAATGCCAACAACGTGTTTTCTCAAGTGGGCAGCGCGATTCAATAACCAGCCGACGATGCCCGACGAAGATTGTGCGTTGGGGTCGTTGAGCCCGCCAAGATACCGCAAGCCCAGGAAGGCGTGAGCCTTCTCCCCCTTGGTTGTTCTGCCTGCCTGATTTTCCTGATCCAACGAATCTATTTTTGTTCCGCCTGTGAAGGCGAGGACGTGGTGAGAGCCACCTTCTCGGTGCCACCGGTTGACAACCGGGTGAGGTAGGGGAAGAAGGGAGTGATCTCAAACTCCATTTTCTCGCGGGCGGAGGTCAGAGCGACCGGCTTGGCTTTGGAGAGCTCCGCCTGATCGGTCCAAGGATCGACTTTGATGCGTCCGCCCAAGGGCAGAGCCGCGATCTGGTCGAGGCGCTTGGCGTCGAGGTCAGGAGATCCGGCGAGCAAACTCGACATGCGGATGCTCTTGCCACCGGCAAAACTGTTTCCCAGGTGAGGGCGGATCAGATGCGGGAGGTCGGGTCCCTTCTGCTGCAAGGCCTTCAGAAATAATCCTGCATTGCCCAGCTTGTCTTTGTAAGGAGAGTTCTTGAGCAGTTCGAGGGCCTTGATGTCGGCCGCTTCCTCGTCCGCCCCAGAGCGCTTGAAGTCGAGGCGCTGGAAGGACTCTTCGTCGGGGAAGAAGAGCTTGTCGTTGAAGGCGAGTTTGGTGTCGAAGTAATGTCCCAGCACGATGTGGCTGAGTTCATGGGCGAGAACCATGGCGAGCGAAGCTTCGTCGGGAAGCACATCGAGGAGACCACGGCTGATGACGATGGTGTGGCCGATGGTGAACGACTCGAGAGGCGCGGTTAATAGGACGCGGCAGTGGACGTCGCCCTGCAGATCAATATTGTTGGTGACCAGCAGATTATTCACCACGGTCGCTAGGACCTTATCGACCTCGCCTGAGGGCGCGAGCAAACCAATCTTCTGCAGCCGGTCGACGGCGTTTTCTTCGGCCTGCTTTTCCCACATGCGCTCGGCTACGACGGGGGTGGCGTCAGCACCGACGGCGCTCTGGTCGTTCACGTTCTGGGGAGAGTCGATCAGAATCTGGGTGAACTCCTCGTTCTTGCTGAGGCTTTTCAAGTCATAGCCCCAGAGCCGGGTCTGCGCCTTGAAGTGCAGACTCTTGGTCAGTCCGGTCTTGAGGTTCGATTCTTCGGTGTAGACATAGGCCGGGAGCCATGTGCCCGGGCGCATGTTCAGGCGCCAGCTGTCGAAGTGGAAGAAGAAGTTGATTTTGGGTTGCGGGTAATAGCTGCCGTTGAAGCGGACGATGTTGTAATCCTGATCTTCGACCCAGATTCTGCCCATGAAGCGGGAGATTTTCTGGCCTTCCTTGGGCTGGACATCGATGACGAGGCAGCGGAGTTCGCCAAGGAATTCGCGGCGCACGAAGGTGAAGTTGTAGTACTTCTTCTGGAAATCGGAGTCGAGGACCACCATCTGGGCGAAGCCCATAGGCAGGAAGTGCAGGGAGTAAACACCGGTGAGCTTGGTGAGCATGCGATGGCCGAAGCCAGGCTGGCCAACGAAGGAAACGTCCTCGGGGCCGTCGGTCATGTCCAGGCGACCGAGAAAATATTTGTCGTTCACGGGAGTCGCATTTCCGTTGGCGTCGTTCTTCAAGTCCTGCAGGTAGGTTTCGACCAAGGGATGCATGTGGCGCATCTGTGCCATGAACAAATGCTCGCGCTGCACGACGCGGTCGAGGACGTCATTGAGCGTGTGCGCGGCGGCAGGAAGGGACTCGGTCGTCTGAGCGGGCGCCGTGGCCGGAGCTGCCGGAGCGGTCGCGGGATTCAAGGCCGACTGCGCCGGGGAAGGAGGAGAATCCTGCGCAGTGGCGGAAAATGCGCACACCAAGCCAAGAAGAACGACAATGGAGCCCGAACGAACGATTCGCATAAAAACCTTCTGGGAGTCGATCACGCTAACTGAAAAATAATATGCAAGACCACCGTCGAGTCTGAGGGTTGGCCGTCCTGCAAAGCGGGCTTGAACCGAATCTGCTCGGCGGCATGTACAGCCGCGTCGTCCAGACCGTGCCCCAGTCCATGAACAATTCTCAACACGCGCAGTTTACCGGATGCTTCAAGAACAACTTCGAGAAGAACCTCGCCCTCGATGCGCTTGGAGCGGGCTTCTTCCGTGTAGATGGGAGTCGGCTTAGAAAGGATTTCCGCGGGAACAATCTTTGCCGCCGCTTGGGCAGCGGGCCGCGATTGCACCGTGGGAGGAGCGGGAACGTCGGCGTCACCGAATCCTGCCTGACGAACTACGCCCCGGGGAGACGAAAAGGAAGCGTTTCCGGTGGCAACGCCACCGCCGAATCCCGTGCTGGCAACCACGCCGCGGGCGCCCTTGGCCCCGCCTGTTCCATTTCCGTAGCCCGGTCCGGTGGGCATATCAAATCCGCCAGCCTGCGCGATGTTGACGGCTCTGGTTTGAGTGGTTTTCGCGGGCACACCGTTGGGATCTCCGAAGCCGCCGGTCTGAACCTTGTCTGGAGCGCGTTCAATGGTTTGCGGCGCGGAACTTCCGGTCGAAAAGACGTTGGTCCGCACGATTTGTTTCGGGATGACCGCGGCAGTCGGAGGAAGAGGGTCGAGTTTTTTAGCGGCGATCTTCACTTCGGGAGCGGGCGCGTCCTCTACTTTCGGCTTGGGCTGCGGCTGAGGAGCAGGCAGGCGCAAGGCTGCGGGCGGAGGATCGAGTTCCGCGACTAACACTGGTTTCAGTTGCCGTTGCGGAGTGTGATTCACCGGAACGGGGGTTGGAACCAACTCGATGGCGTGGTAGTCCTTCTTCGGGCTCTCAAGAATCTCCGGGTGGAGAACCGGGATCCAGACGAGAATCCCAATCACGACGGCCTGCGTGCCATAGCTTAGGACAAACTCGGACCACGGCATCTTCCATCGCGGGAGGGGTGCGAACAAGATCGATTCGCTAGAGGGCGACGCCATATTGATTCAGATGCTTTACAAACCCGGAATCTAGTGTAAAAGTTCTCCCCTGCCCTTTCTAAATGCTGGGAACCTGGAAGGCAGGTCCAACTAGAGTGTACTATCCCGCCTTGAGTAATGCACGATAGAGGCCATTTCCCCCGCTGGAGGATTGCGTGTAAATAATTCACAATCAGTGAGTTGCGGAACATACGTGGAGGCACTGGGAGGCCTGGGGCGGGTACCGTGCGAAAAAATACACCATACGGAGACAGAATTCCCGACAGATAAGCTGCCGTCTGGGGGGCGGGTCGACCTTAGCAGCGAAGGATATTGGCGCTTTCGATCCCCTGAGTGGCGTTACGGGTGTCGACTACCAGTTGCGATTCCTGAACGATGCGGCGATAGTCGTAGTCGGAATGGTCGGTCACGATGACCACGCAGTCGTATTGGCCGAGGTCTTTCAGTTCGGAGCACTTCATCTGCAGGTCGTATTTCCGTCCTTTTCCGATGAAGGGGAAGTAGGGATCGTGGTAGCTGACCTGGGCTCCGTCTTTCTGCAGGAGTTCGATGATGGTGAGTGCCGGCGACTCGCGCAGATCGTCGATGTCTTTCTTGTAGGCCACGCCGAGGATGAGGACTCGGGCGCCATTCACAGATTTCTTGTGACGGTTGAGAGCGTGGCTCACCGAGGAGAGAACGTGGTAAGGCATGTTGTTGTTGATCTCTCCGGCGAGCTCGATGAAGCGCGTGCGGAAATCAAACTCTTTGGCTTTCCACGAGAGATAGAAGGGATCAATGGGAATGCAATGCCCGCCCAGACCGGGACCGGGATAAAAAGGGTGGAAGCCGAAGGGCTTGGTGGAAGCGGCTTTGATGACCTCCCAGATATCGATGTCCATGCGAAGGCACAACAGCTTCAGTTCGTTGACCAGGGCGATGTTGACGCAGCGGTAAATGTTCTCCAGCAGTTTGGTCATCTCCGCGGCGGCGGGGGAGGAGACAGGAACGGTGCGATTGAAAATGGACCCGTAGAGGGCGCCGGCCAGTTGGGAGGCCTGCGGGTTTAATCCGCCGACGACCTTCGGAATATCGCGGCGGGCGACGGTGGTATTGCCGGGATCTTCGCGTTCGGGGGAGAATGCTACGAAGAATTCTTTTCCGGTGAGAGGCTGGTTGCGCGCGGCTTTCAGCCCGGCCTTATTTTCCTTTTCGAGGATCGGAATCATCACTTCTTCTGTTGTGCCGGGGTAGGTCGTACTCTCCAGCACGACCAACTGTCCGGCGCGCAGATGAGGAGCAATGGAGTGAGTGGTGTCGGTGATGAAGCTCAGATCGGGTTCGTGGTATTCATTGAGCGGAGTGGGGACACAGATGATGATGGCGTCCATCTCGGCGATCTGGGAATAGTCGGAGGTGGCGGAAAAGCCGTGCACCTTGGCAGCCTGGATCTCCTCGGGTGCGATACGGTAGATGTAGGAACCGCCTTTGGCGAGGGTATCGACTTTGCGGGCGTCGATGTCGAAGCCGGTTACTGGAAACTTTTCTTCGCTATACAACAGAGCCAGCGGAAGGCCGACGTATCCCAGGCCGATGATGCCCACGCGGGCCTGATGCTGCTGGATTCTGGTCTTGAGTTGTTCCAAAGACGTATCTGCGGCAGGGTAAGTCGTCATGAGGGATTCCAATATGCGCCGTAGTGGGGAGCATGAAAACATTCGATTCTAGCACGCAAAGGACTGGCGAATTTGCGCGCGGGCCAGCGGGAAGCGGACAAAATCAGCGCGGGAGCTTCAGGGGGCCGAATCCGTTGACGAAGAGGAGGCTTGTCTGGGTGCTGGCGGCTTTCCTGGCTGCGACGCTGGTGGCGTTCGCGGCGGATGCAGGCCGGTTGCTGGTGGTGGATGATCCGCAGCCGTCGGACGTGATTCTGGTGCTGGCGGGAGAGACGGACCGGCGTCCGGCGCGGGCTCTAGAGTTGCTGGATGAGGGATATGGACGTCGCGTGGTGATCGACGTTCCCGCACTGGCCCGGATCTACGACTCGAATCAAGCGCAATTGGCGGAGAAATACATACAGGGACTTCCCGAGGCGGCATCGGTCCGGATCTGTCCCATTGAAGGGTTTTCGACTCGGGAGGAAGCGCGCGATGTGGAAAAATGCCTGGCCGAAGAAGAGGGCAGGCGAGTCTTGATCGTGACATCGGAGTTCCATACCCGGCGTGCGATCGGCATCTTCCGCCACGAGGTTCCTGGGCGAAGTTTTTCCGTGGCGGCAGCGAGGGACGGGACGCAGTTCGGAACGCGGTGGTGGACTCACCGGCAATGGGCTAAGACTTGCTTGGACGAATGGATGAAGGTGGTGTGGTGGAGTGCGGTGGACCGGTGGCATTGAGCAGGAAGGCTTGTGCAGAGCGGGAATTGCCCGCAATGGCGAGATGAGATTTCCACCGGAAAACGATTTTGTCAGCGCAAAAGGCATTGACTGAAAACAACTAGGAGGGATACGATTCGGAGCGGGTCACCAAAATAGTTATTAACGGAGTGTGGGAATGGGTAAGTCCGCGTTTCGCGGTATGGTAAGTTGCGTGCTCCTGATTCTGTTCCCCGGTTCGTTGTTCGCGGCCGATACCAATGCGGCCATGCTGTATGTAAACACCAACGGTGCCGCCTGGGTGAATGGCGCGCACGTTCCTCGCCCTTCCTCAGCCATTTTTTCCGGTGACCTTCTGCAAACGCGTTCCGATTCCGTGGCGAATATCAATCAGCCCGGCTCCAGCATTACCGTTCTCGCCGGCTCTCTGGTGCAGTTCGAAGGGGTGTCGGTGGACATCCAGCACGGGAGTATAACGGTGTCGACTTCGAAGGAAGTTGCAGCCACAGCGGGCGATGTGAGAGTGACACCGGCGTCGAATGCGTGGACGGAATTCAATGTCACGGACGTGGATGGGACGGTCAGGATCTTTGCGCGCAAAGGCGACCTGACCATCAGCGACGGCAAGGATGTGGTGACCCTGGCGCAAGGCCAGGAAACAACCCGCGACGAGTCCAATCCCGCCGCGGAGAACAATAAGAGGAAGAAAAACAAGAAGGCGCCGTCCGGAGCGGTGCCGGCGGCGGGAGGCGGGATCATGAATTCGCCTTACGCGATCGGGATTGGCGCCGGAGCCGTGATTGGCGTGACAACGTGGGTGCTGGTGAAGAGCGACAACCCCGCCAGCCCTACCAGACCGTAGTCCACCCGAGTAAAGTTCCACTCAAGTAAAGTCCACCCACAACCGAGCCAGCAGCGTGCAGATTGAGCACTGGCGCTGTCGAGCTTCGCTCGACTGGACCGCCGAGGGCGGCTGTCCCCATATGAGCGGTGCCGGCAGCCGCATAGGATTTGCACGCACACGAGCGCAGGCTCTGATCTTTAATCCCTCGCGTTTGCGTGACTCAGACGACTTCCGACGCAGGGAGCATGTCTTGTTCCGTGGACACAGGCTTGCGCTTGCGGGAGCGCTGCAGCAGAGGCGGGGCGGCGGCGATGGTGCAGAGTACGTAATAGAGGGCCGCGTTGGCGGGAACCTGCAGATTGAAATCGAGCAGGCTGTGGACCAGGATTCCGGTTACACCCAGTGTACAGGCCAGAGTGACCGCGCCGGTCACGTCCGACGTCCAGTTTCCGATCTTGCGGAGTGCGTGGCGATAGAGGACGATCAGGAACCAGATCATGGTGCCGAACCCGAGCAAGCCCATCTCAGACAGCAGTTGCAGATAGTCGTTGTGGGCTTGATTGACAAAGAAGTTGGTGTAGAAACTGCGAAACCGGGGGTACACGGTAGGAAAGGTTCCGAGGCCCCAGCCTAGAACGGGTTTGTTGCGGAACATCTGGAAGGCATCGCGATCAATGGAAAGGCGCATGCCGCCGGAGAGTTCGGTGTGAGTTTCGGTGGCGATGCTGGAAACTCGAGACGACAACTCCTGGCCTCCGAGCCACCACAGCAATCCGACCAGCACAACGGTAAACACCGTCACAACGGCAACCTGTATTCCCTTTTTGTGGCGAGCCAGGGGGACTCCCTGACGGAGGAGCAGGAGGAAGAAGAGGACGAGTTCGATCGAAATGGCGATCATGCCGCCGCGCGAGCCAGAGAGAAAAACGGTGACCGCCATGATGGCTGCGGCGACGCCGGCGGCGATGCGTTCTCTTTCACCGGTCAGGCGTGTGAGCGACAGGACCAGGGGGATGGGCATGAGCAATTCCATCAGGCCCGCGTAATGGTTGTGGTTCACGTAGGGTCCGTAGATCGCGCCTCCCATGGAGGGACGGCGGAGCCAGTACAGTTTGCCGTTGGGAGAGACGCCCTGCAGCAGCGCGAAGGCGGCGATTGCGATGCCATAGAGAGCGACGATAACGGCGACTTTGCGAGCCTGGGAACTGCGCAGCAGAGTTTGCCCCGCGAGAAAACACAGCATGGCGTACGCGCAGTACAGAAGCGCACCCGAAACAGTGTCGTGGCGGTAGGCGGTGGCGCCGAGAACAATCTGGAGCAGGATGAGAACGCCGAATCCCGCCATGGGAAGGAATAGGGGATTCCACTGGACAGTGAGTTCGCCGTCCAGCCATTGCTTGCAGAGCCAGAGAAGAGTGAGGAGAACGGAGCCGGTCTCAAGAATGTAAATCGACCAGGGTTCGACTGCGCCAAAAGCGAGAGGGCCGAACATCAGAAGCCCGAACGTGGAGTACAGCAGGATTTCAGCGATCTGAGCCGAGCGCTCCTGGCGGCTGACCTCCGTCGGTTTTCTTCTGTGAACAGGCATAGGTGCGATATTTTTTCGGCGGTCGGTCGACTACGACGGTTTTCTGGTGAGATGCAAATCGTCGATCCAGAGCTTACCACGGATGGGACTGCGCTCTGGAAGCCGCCGGACGTGCAGTACGACCAGCTTGCAATCTGAACCAGTGATGAACTCACCGCCCATCGATTTCCAGAATCCGGCGTCTTTCAATTCACTGTCGTAGTAAATCGCCTGGCTGTACATGTCCTGAATGGTGAGATGGGGCCCTCCGGCGCCCTCCATTTCGTCGTTCTTGAAGAAGCCCGAGAAACTGTAGGTGGTGTTGGGTTCAAGGGCGATGAGCTGATACATTCCGGCGTCGACGACTCCAGGCCCGTCAAAAGTAATCATGAGGGAGCGTCCGACGCGGGGGCCACTATGAGTCTCATTGGAGTCGAGAGTCAGTTGAACGCCATCCTGCTTTTGATGTTGCCAATCGAAGCCGGCATTGAGGACGGGAAGTTTGAAGCTGCCATCCACGATCAGATTACTGGACGATGGCAAATACTGAGCGAGGTTGAAGCTATTGGCGGTCTGCTGCCACACCGTCACGGCCTGGTCGACCTGTTTCTGGCGAATCAAGAATTGAAAATATTCGTAGGCATAGCGCCGCTCGAAGGTCTGATGGCTCTGGATCAGGGCGTTCCAAACCTTGAAGGTCGCATCGGTTTCCGTCTTGATCTGTGCGATCTTAGTCTGCAACTGGTCCGGCGACAGAGGGTCTGCGTCAGCGGGTGGCGAGGTCACCTCGCGGAGCTGTCGATTTACGTCGTCCTGGAGAAGGGCGAGGAACGCGATGTAGGCGTCGCTGCGGTGAGGCACGACGTCGCGCAGGAGGGCATCCACATCGGGCTCGATGCGCCAGCAGAACTTGATGGCAGCGGGCGCAAGGGAGCTGTCATTGGCGAGCACGACTCGAAACTCGCGCAGGGCCTTTTCATTTTCGCCCTGAACCAGATAGAGATTGGCGGCTTGCCACGCGACATCGGGGGTCATGGAATCGGCCTGGATGGCGCGCTCGAGTGCGACCGTCTGGTTGACCGTGTCTCCCAGAACCTGATACGCACTGGCCAAGTCGAACCAGTAGGTTGCGGAATGAGGATTGAGCTGAACGGCCGCTTTATATTGCGCAGCCGCGGAGGCCGGATCGCGAGAGACCAGATCGTAGAAGCGGCCCAAGCGATCGCGATATTCCGCATTGCCCGGATCGAGCCATGCAGCCCTCTTCAGGTTGGTCAGGCTGGTCAACTCAATGCGACTGGGATTTCCCAACCAGTAGGCAGCAAACTGGATCGCGGTCAGGCCGAGGTATGCCGTCGCCAGAGCGACAGCAACGGCCGTAACCAGCCATTTGCGGGCGGGAGTGTCGAAAGGAATCTTCATGCTGTGCCGCGCCAACACTGGCTACGCGCTGGTTGACGACGGAGTGTGTTCTTCCACGCCGGCTTCTTCCTCGTGCTCGGAGGCGTCACCCTCGCGGTAGTAGCGGGCGTATTTGCCCTGATATTCGTAATAGTAGTAGTAGTCGGGAGAACTCAGGTCCACGGCGTTGAGCAGCACTCCCACGACCTTGGCATTGACTTGAGTGAGAATATCGCGCGAACGACGCAAAGCCTGCTTGGTGGTCTGGCCGGAACGAATCACGAGCACGACAGCATCGGCGCGGGGAGAAAGGACCACGGCGTCGGTGACGGACAGGGACGGGGGCGTATCGATGACGATGTGGTCATACTGCTCGCGCAACCGCTCCAGCAGGTCCCGCATATTGGTGGAGGCTAAGAGTTCGGCTGGGTTGGGCGGCGGCGTTCCGGCCGTGAGCACATCAAGATTGGGAAGGATCGACGTGCGCGTGATCGCCTGCTCGATCGTGGTGCTGCCGGTCAGCACATTGCTCAATCCACTGTGCGGCGCCATGCCTAAGGTCTTATGGATGCTGGGGCGGCGTAGGTCGGCGTCGATGAGCAGAACCCGCACACCTTTCTGAGCCAGGACGACTGCGCAATTAATGCTGGTGGTGGTCTTGCCTTCCTGCGGCAGAGCGCTGGTCATCATGATGACCTTGGGAGGAGCGCCCAAGTTTGACAGCAGCAGGGAAGTGCGCAACGCGCGGTACGATTCCGCCATTTGCGACTGCGGCCGGACCTGCGTCACGAGTTCTACCGCTTCCTTGGAACTGGCGATCACCAGACGCTTGGGATTAGGGCCCTCACGAGCCGACTTGGAACCAAGGGGAATCATGCCCAGAGAAGCCAGGCCAGAAATTATCTGAGCCTGTTCCGTGGTACGCACGGTGTTGTCCAACCCCTCGAGCAAGAAAGCCAGCCCAATGCCGGATGCGAGGCCCAAGACCAGGGCGAACATCAAGTTTCGCGGAATGTTGGGCTCGATCGGTCCGGACGGCGGTGTGGCCCTGTCCACGATACGGAAATTGTTAGACTTCAATCCTGCCGCGACGCCTGCTTCCTTGAGCTTCTGCAGGATGCCTTCGTAAAGGGTGCGATAGGTGTCGGCGTCGCGCTTGAGCATGTTGTACTTGATGGCGCTTTCGTTCAGCTTGTTGGCTTCCTGCTTCTGCTTTTCGAAGGCGTCGTGCAGCATGTTTTCGCGCTGCAAGGCCGTGGTGTACTGGCCACGAACCTTGCCGGCGACCTTCTTCATTTCCAGCTTGAATCTGCGAGTCGATTTCCTTGAGTTGATTGTTCAGCTGAGCGAGCTTGGGATAAGACGGGCCGAACTGCGTGCTGAGATCGGCAGCCTGAATCTTGATTTCCGCCTGCTTGCCGCGCAGGGTTTCGAGCAGTCCTGAGGCAGATTGCGAGCCTGAGCCCGAGTCTTCCAGGCTGCCGGCACTGGAGGCGATCGTGTCGGGATCTCCGGACTGCAACCAGCCGGTACAGAGCTTCCTTATCCATGCGCTCACTTTCGGCCGAGGTGAGCTGCTTGTTGAGTTCGTCCAACTTCGCCATCGTGATGTTCTGTTTCTCGTCGATTCCCAGGATTTCGTGCTCTTTTTGATAACGCACTAGCTCTTCCTGGGAGGATTCCACCTTCATCTGCATATCGACGAGTTGTCCGGCCAGCCACTTCGAGGAGTCCATGGTGGCGTCGTAGCGGGATTTTCGATTTTCATCGACGTAGGTTTGCATCAGGGTGTTGACGACAGCCGCCGCTCGCTCAGGTTCGGCAGCGCGGTAATGCACTTCGATGATGCGTGTATTCGGGAGGAGTGCGACTCTCAGATTCCCCTTGAAACCGCCCACCATGCCCGCGGCTAGTGCCGGGTCGGCTTGCAGGGGGTCGGGTGCGAGATCGGTAGAGGGCGAAGGGGGCGCCTGATTGGCCAGTTCGGGATTCCGGTCAAGGTTGAGTTCCCGGATCACATGCAGCGCAAGAACGTCGCTTTGCAGAATCTTGAGTTCGGTCTCCAATTCAGTCGGATCGAAATAATCCAGGCTAAACGTGGTGGAGTTCTGAAAGTTCAGGTTGGCATCGGGCTTGTTGATCTCAATGGTTCCGCCCGCTTCGTAGACCTTGGGCATCTTCAGACTGGCAATGGCGACGACGGAGAAAATCGTAGCCAGGCATCCCACGATGATCCATATGCGCTTGCGCAAAATCCGAAGAGACTCGCCGAGCGGGGATTCCTGGGACGAGGGAAGGTCGGGATAGAAGCGCGGTCCGGCGGCCCGTCCTAAGTCCGAATTTTGGGACGGCTGTAATTCGCGCACGACGGAGTTATTCGCCGGTATCAGGGGTCCGAAATCCATGCCAACTCCTCAACGATTCTGTAGCTGCACCAACGCCCGAACAGGGGCGGTCCTGCACACACCTAGAACTGAGTCCCGGGTCGAAGAGGCTGGTCCGTCGCGCAGGGATTTTTCTCGCACTGAGTAACAGAAGAGTTCGTGGGACATTTTAGCATTGGATGAGCAAAAAACCGCGTTCAATTTTCGCGCAAGTGAGTCGCGGTGGCGACGTGATCGCGCGACGATTTGCGGGAAAGTCCGCTATACTAGCGGGCAACGCGAGACCCAGCCGGTGGCCGTCTATTCCAGAAGCGTTCGGGATGGCTGTGCCCATGGAAAAAAGAAGCGGCGTTCGAAGCGGTTTCGCCGCACGGTTGTCTGATTTTGGTGGTAACGAGGCGTATGGGATGAATTGGTCGGAACAAGCAGTTCTGGTGACGGGCGGGACCGGGTCGTTCGGGAAGAAATTTGTCGAAATCATGCTGAAAGAGTACCGGCCGAAACGCCTGGTGATCCTCAGCCGCGACGAATTGAAGCAGCACGACATGCGGGCCTCGGGGTTGGACCATCCCAGCCTGCGCTATTTCCTGGGCGATGTTCGCGATGCGTCGCGCCTGGAGCGGGCGTTCGCAGGGATAACGGTGGTGGTTCATGCGGCCGCGTTAAAGCAGGTGCCAGCCTGCGAGTACAACCCGTTCGAAGCGATTCAGACCAACATCATGGGCGGGCGCAACGTGATTGATGCCGCCATCAATCAGGGCGTGCGACGCATTCTGGCGCTGAGTACCGACAAGGCCGTGAATCCGATCAACCTGTACGGCGCGACGAAGCTGTGCGCGGAGAAAATGTTTGTGCAGGCGAACGCTTATGCGGGCTCGCAGGAGTCGCGGTTCAGTTGCGCGCGCTACGGGAATGTGGTCGGGAGCCGGGGCAGCGTGATTCCGGTTTTTCAGGAGCAGAAGCGCCGCGGGCGGATTACGCTCACCGATGCGCGGATGACCCGCTTCTGGCTGACGCTGGAGCAGGGCGTGCGTTTTGTGGTGAGCAGCATTGAGCAGATGCACGGCGGGGAGATTTTCGTCCCGAAGATTCCCAGCATGCGGCTGGTGGACCTGGCGGAAACGATCGCGCCCGGATGTGAAATCGAGACGATCGGGATTCGTCCGGGAGAGAAGTTGCACGAAGTGCTGGTCTCGGAAGATGAGGCGCGAAATACGCTCGAGGTTGAGGACCGGTACATCATTCAGCCATCGCATCCGTGGTGGCAGAGCGGGAACTGGGTGAACGGGAGGCCTTTGCCGGAGGGATTCCGGTATGCCAGCGAGACCAATGACCGCTGGCTCACGGGGCGTGAACTGCAAGAATTGATTTCTCCGGCAGCGCCCGAGGAACAGCCAGTCCCGGCGCGAGTTCCAGCCTAGGATCGCCATCCATGACAACGACGCCGGTCAGTCCGCAGGCCCTTGCCATCAACGGAGGATCGCCGGTGCGCGCGACTTTCCTGCCTTACGGGCGGCAGTCTGTCGACGAGGCGGACATTCAGGCGGTGGTCGAAGTCTTGCGCTCGGATTGGCTGACCACCGGACCCAAAGTCGCGGAATTTGAAGAGGCGTTCGCGGCCCGCGTGGGAGCGGCGCACGCGGTGAGTTTCAGTTCCGGCACCGCGGCCTTGCATGCGGCGGCATTTGCGGCAGGGCTGAAGTCCGGTGACGAAGCGATCACGACGCCTCTGACATTCGCGGCCACGGCGAACTGCGTTCTGTATCAGGGAGCGACTCCGGTGTTTGCGGATGTCAGCGGAGACACTCTCAATCTTGGCCCCTGAGTCGATCGAGGCGAAGATCTCGGCGAACACGCGGGCGATTCTTCCAGTGGATTATGCGGGGCATCCGGCGGATCTGACGCCGATTCTCGAGATGGCGCGGCGGCACGAGTTGGTTGTGATCGAGGATGCCTGTCATGCTCTTGGAGCGGAGTACAGCGGGCGGCGCGTGGGAAGCATTGCTGACATGACGGTGTTCAGCTTCCATCCGGTGAAGCACATCACGACCGGAGAAGGCGGAATGGTTGCGACGAATGAGGCGACGTTCGCCGAGACGCTGCGACGCTTCCGCAATCACGGAATTTCAAGCGATGCGCGGCAACGGCAGAGTGCGGGGCAGTGGCACTATGAGATGGTGCTGCTCGGGTTTAACTACCGGTTGCCCGATATCGTGTGTGCGCTGGGGATTCAGCAACTGAAGAGGCTGGATGCGAATCTTGCGCGGCGGCGGGAGATTGCTGGGCGTTATACGGCGGCGTTCCGTGAGATTCCCGCCGTGATGCCGCCCGCGGTTCGCCCGGAGGCGAATCCGGCATGGCATCTATATCCGATCCGACTGGACTTGAAGAAGCTGACCGTCGGATCGCGCAGAAGTGTTTCGGGCGCTGCGTGCGGAAAACATCGGCGTCAATGTGCACTACATTCCCGTGCATCTGCACCCGTACTACCGGGAGCGTTTCGGATATAAGGGCGGGGAATATCCGGTTGCTGAAGATGCATACGAGCGGCTGATCAGCCTGCCGATGTTTCATGGCATGTCGGATGGCGATGCGGAGGATGTGATTCGCGCCGTGCGCAAAGTTGCGACATCATTCGGGCGAGATTAAATCATCGCGCTTCCAATCAACGATGAAAACGATCATCATCATGCAGGCGCGGACCACTAGCACCCGCCTGCCGGGAAAAGCAATGTTGCCAGTGGGAGGCTACGCAAGCGCAGTTCTGGCTGCGTTGCGGGCGGGCAACGTTGGGATTGAGACGGTGGTCGCTATTCCTGATGAGGCTTCCGATGATGTTCTGGCCGATGCTCTAGCGAAGTACGGGATCCGGGTCGTGCGCGGACCATTGGAGGACGTGCTCGCGCGATATGCTCTGGCCGCGAGGGATTTGCCGGAGGATAGCCTAGTGGTTCGGCTCACCGGCGACAACGTGGTTCCCGATGGCGAATTAGTGCGGGAACTGGCGACGACTTTTGCTGGATCGGGTGTGGAATATGTTTCGCAGGAGTGCCCGCCGAGCGGCCTTCCGTACGGATTGGGGGGAGAAGCGTTTACGGTGGCGACGCTGCGGCGGGCGCACGCGCTGGCCACGAGTGCACATGATCGCGAGCATGTGACTCCATGGATCCGGCGCAATTGCGGAGTGAAGATTCAAGCGCCGCAGATTTTGGGTGGAGTTGACTTCAGTCACCTGCGCTGCACCATCGATGATGAAGAGGACTATCAGAGGATCGTCCGTCTGTTTGAGGGTGTGGCGGATCCGGTGCGTCCGGGATGGTTTGAGTTGACGAAGAAGTTGGCGGCGCTTCCGGGCGAGCCGCGGTTTCGAGTGCCGTATCGCGTTTCGTCGGGGAATGTTCACAGCGAGTTGACGCTTGGCACTGCACAGCTGGGCATGGAGTACGGCATCGCGAACCGGGCGGGTCAGCCGGGGCGAGCTTTGGCAATCCGGATGGTGCGCACGGCGATTGCTCACGGCGTGAATGCTGTGGATACGGCTCGCGCTTACGACGAGGCGGAAGAGGTGCTCGGCGAGGCTCTCCAAGGGGCGTGGCGGTCGCGGGTTGAAGTGATCACCAAGCTCGATCCGCTTGATTCTTTGGCGCGCGACGCCGCGGAGAAGACGGTTCGCGCCGCAGTTGACGAGAGCGTCAAATGTTCGTGCAGTGCGCTGCGAGTGGAGAAGTTGTCGACTTTATTGTTGCATCGTGCCGATCACTATCGCGCGTGGGGAGGCGCGGCCTGGCGACGGCTTTTGGAAATGCGCGATGAAGGTACGGTCGGTGCCTTGGGCGCGTCCGTTTATGATCCGCACGAAGCGCTCGAACTGTTGCGAGACCCGGCGATGCAGCATTTGCAGATTCCGATGAACGTTCTGGATTGGCGGTGGAAGGCGAGTGGGGTTGACCGGGCGCTGGCGGAGCGTCCGGAGGTGGTGGTGCACGCGCGCAGTGCGCTGCTGCAGGGGCTGTTAGCCGGCACGGCGACAGCATCGTGGCCCGAGTCAGGAGGCTTCGACGCGTCGTCGTGTCTGCGCCAGTTGCGAAAGTTCGCTGAGGAGTTTGGCAGAGAAAGTCTGACGGACCTGTGTCTTGCGTATGTTCGATCGCAGCGTTGGATCACGAGCGTGGTTGTGGGCTGCGAGACGCTGGAGCAGGTGAATGAGAACTTGAGATTGTTCTGCCAGCCCAAGCTGACTGAGGAACAGTGTGCCGAGATGGAGAGATCGTTGCCGAGAGCCCCGGAAAATCTGCTGAACCCATCGCAATGGAAAGTGGTGCATGAGCCATCTGCAAAATAGCGAAGATGATCCGCTGTCGAAGTTTCGTCTCGACGGGAGAGTGGCTTTCCTTTCGGGAGCGGCCGGGCATCTGGGGCGACCGATGGCGAAGGCGCTCGCCTCGGCGGGCGCGCACGTGGTGCTGAACGGGCGCAATCAGAATCGTCTCAAGACACTCGCTGAAGAGTTGAAGAGCGCGGGACTGAGTGCGACGGCAGCCTGTTTTGACGTGACCGACGGAGATGCCGTGCGGCGACACATGGGCCTGATCGGGGAGCAGCACGGGCGGCTGGATGTGCTGGTCAACAACGCCAGCGCGGGCAACGCTGGGTCGATTGAGAGCGCTACGGCTGCTGATTTTGAGCAACTCTATCGGGTCAACGTAGTGGCGGCATTTGAGTTGCTTCAGGCGGCGATTCCATTGCTGAAAGTCGCGGGGGCAAAGACGCCGGGCGGCGCCTCGGTGATCAATATTGCGTCGATGTACGGCAGTGTGAGCCCGGATCCGTCGATTTATGGAACGAGTGGAGCGAACAATCCCCCGTTCTACGGAGCGGCCAAGGCAGCGTTGATTCAGTTCACGCGTTACGCAGCGTGTCATCTTGGCACGCAGCGGATTCGGGTGAACTCGATCAGTCCGGGGCCTTTCCCGAGCGCCGAGGTTCTGGAGAAAGATTCGGAGTTTCAGGGAAAGCTCAAAGCCAAGAATCCCATGCACCGCACTGGAGATCCTGCGGAGCTTCAGGGGCCGTTATTGTTTCTGGCGTCGGACGCTTCGTCTTACGTGACCGGGGTCGATCTGGCAGTGGATGGAGGCTGGACGGCGTGGTGAAGCTTCACCTGAACAAGTTGTCAGAATTCGAAGTTAGTCATTCCGACGCGGCGGATCGTGTCACTCAATAACATCTTATTACTCCGCGCCGACGCCAGCAGCGCGATCGGCAGCGGGCACGTGATGCGCTGTCTGGCGCTGGCCAAGGCCTGGCAGCACGCCGGCGGCGGAGTTTGCTTTTTGACGACGGAAAGCATTGCCGCACTGGACGAGCGGTTCGCGCAGGAGGATGTTCGACACGAGCGGATCACCGTTCAGCCCGGAACCCCGGAAGATGCCGAGCAGACGGTTGCGTGGGCGCGGAGACTGGGAGCGAGTTGGATTGTCGTGGATGGATACCGATTCAGGCCGGATTATATCCATCAGCTCAAGGTGTCTGGGGCGCGCGTGTTGGTATTGGACGATGATGCGCGCTTTGATTTCTACGAAGCCGACGTCGTTCTAAATCAGAATATCGATGCCAGAGCTGAAAGTTACAAACACGAAGTCTCCACGCATCTTCTCTTAGGGGCGAAATATGTTCTTCTTCGTCCGGAATTTCTGGCGGAGCGGCCGCGGGGAGAGATTGCTGCGAGCGGCCCGCAGGCTTCTGGTGACCATGGGAGGAAGCGATCCGGAGAATGTGGCGTCGAAGGTAGTGCGCGCTCTATCGCGGCTGGAAGGCGGTTTTGAGGCCACCGTAGTTGCCGGCGGCGGCAATCCTCACTATGAGTCGCTGCAGGAGTTGGTGAAGAGGCTGCCCAGTAAAGCGCAAGTGGAGAAATCTCCTGCGAACATGGCTCCGATCATGCGCTGGGCGGATATTGCGATCTCGGCGGCAGGCGGAACGTGCTGGGAGTTGGCCTTTCTCGGTGTGCCGATGATTTTGATTACGGTTTCCCGGGATCAGGAGGAGAATGTCTCCGCTATCTCCAAGACGGGCGCGGCGTTGAGCCTGGGATGGCATGCTAACCTTTCCGAAGACGACATCCTCGGGGCGATCAGGAAGGTGATGAACGATCCGCAGGAGCGTGAGGCGATGAGCAAGAGGGGGAGGGCGCTAGTGGATGGTAAGGGCGCCGCACGCGTGGTGGAATTTCTGCAAGGCTGCGTATGAAAGTCGTGCGAATCGGGAAACGATGGGTGGGCGAGGGGCAGCCGTGTTTTCTGGCGGCGGAGGTTGGCATCAACCACAACGGGGACCTGAATCTGGCCCACCGGTGCATTGACGCCGCGGCCGACGCCGGAGCGGACGCGGTCAAATTCCAGAACTACCACACCGAAGACTTTCTCTCGGACCGTTCGTTGACCCACGAATATGTGTCACAGGGAAAGACCGTCGTCGAGCCGCAATATGACATGTTCAAGCGATGCGAACTGGCACCGGCGAGGCTGCGCGAACTGCGCGAACATTGCGACCGGCGAGGCGTGATTTTCTTCAGCACACCGATGTCTGAAAAAGGCATCGGCGAACTGATCGAAGTAGGTTCGCCCTTGTTGAAAAACGGTTCCGACTGCCTGGTTCACCTCCCACTGATCAGGGCGATGGCACGCACGGGGCTACCGACAGTAATTTCCACTGGGATGGCGACTTTGGAAGACGTGAAGGATGCGGTGGAGGCGTTTCGACAAGCAGGAGGAAGAGACTTGATCCTTTTGCACTGCACATCTGCATACCCGACGCCCCCAGAAGACGTGCACCTGCGCAAGATCGCCGCGCTGAGCGCCGCGTTCGATTGCGCGGTCGGGCTGAGCGACCACACTGACGGCACGGTAGCTGCGATCGGGGCGGTAGCACTGGGCGCATGCATGATCGAGAAGCACTTCACGCTCGATAAGAGGCTGCCCGGTCCAGACCATCGGTTCTCGGCGGACCCCAGGGAATTTCGGAGCCTGATTGAATCGGTCCGCACCATGGAAAAAAACATGGGGAGCGCCGAACTCAAGCCTGCCGCGTCCGAGGAACTGGGACGCCGCGATTACCGGCTTTCTTGTGTGGCCGCTCGAGAGCTTCCAGCGGGACACCGCCTGGCCGCGGACGACATCGCGTTTCGGCGGCCGGGCTTTCGGCTTCCCGCCGAAGGAAGCGGAAGACCTGGTTGCTCGTGAACTGGCACGGAGCGTCCCTCCAGGCCATGTCTTTGCGACGGAGGATTTTGCATGAGTGCGGGCGGGGAGGCGGTTTCTCTACGTCTGGCGACGATGGATGACAGGGATATGATTTTTCGCTGGCGGAATGACCCGTTCATTGTTGCTCATGGATCGTTCCTTCGCGAAATCGAGTGGGAAGATCATAAGAAGTGGTTCCAGGAAACGGTCCTCGGCAGCAGTCGGAAAATGTTCATTGTTCTGCACGAGGACAACCCCATTGGGCAGGTTCGTTTCGATCGCCAGAGCCAAGACGAGGCAGTGCTGTCGGTGTATTTGTTACAACCGTTTATCGGTCGAGGCTGGGGCGTGATGGCCATTCGCATGGGCTGTGCGGCAACTTTCGGGGCGTGGGATGTGGACAGAATTATCGCGTGCGTCAGGCATGACAATCTTTCTGGCCGCTCCGCATTTCTGAAAGCGGGATTTCAGGAAACCGACCCTGCTGGCGCGTGCCCCAGTGGACACTTTTTGATGACCTTGGCGCGCCGGGAGCAAATGGTCTAGGTCCAGCCTTATACCCCACGAACTCTACAAATGCACGAAGTTCCCCACAATCGCCTTACTTTCGGAGATGCAGAATGCGATGCTGTGGTGCGAGTGGTGCGCAGCGGGCAGTGGGCGCAAGGTCCGCAAGTGCGAGATCTGGAAGGGATGTTGGCCCCGATGGCCGGGGTGCAGCACGCGGTGTGCGTGGCCTCTGGATTCGCTGCTCTGCGACTGGCGCTCGGGGCGCTCGGAGTCAGGTCGAACGACACCGTGATGGTGCCAGCCTATTCGTGCGTGGCGCTGGCGAACGCCGCGCTGGCCTGGGGTGCGAGCCCCGTCCCCGTCGAAGTGGATGCAGTCCACTGGAACATTGAGCCAGTGCAATGGCGGCGACAGGTCGAAAGATCGCGGCCGCGTGCCACGATTGCTGTAAACACCTTCGGAGCGCCGGTCGCAGTGGAGGAAATGATCTCGAGTGAGTCCCCGGTTATCGAGGATTGCGCCCATGCCTTCGGATCAAGAGTCCGTGGACGGTGGCTCGGTTCACGCTCTCAGGTCGGTGTCCTCTCCTTTTATTCCACCAAGTTGATCGCGGGAGGGGAAGGCGGCGCGGTGCTGACAAATTCTGAAGAAATTGCGAGCTTTGTCCGCTCGGCACGCGACTACGGCGACCAGCCCGCCGATAGTCATCGCATGAACGACAAGATGAATGACGTTGAGGCTGCGCTCGTCCATGCCCAGCTGCTGAGGCTTCCCGAGATGATCGCGGCGAGAGCTGCTCTCGCGAGCCGATATTTGGAACAGCTCTCTGATCCGAGGTTCGGCAGTATCTTCCGGCTTCCTGCGATAGCGAAAGAGCGAGTCTGGTATCGTTTTGTCGTGGAAATGCTCACGACATCCGCGGAAACTGTGGTAGTGGGGTTGGAACGATCTGGCATTCACGCGGCCGCTCCTGTTATGGACTGGCGTCCCGCGGGCAGGCCCGATGCTCCAGTCGCCGATAGGGCGTACAAGAGTCTGGTTTCACTTCCGCTCTATCCCACGCTCACCGAGCAGGAGCAGGATGCCGTCGTGGAGTCGTTTCTCGAACTGAGTGAGGGTCACCTCCGTGGCTGACAGGACATGATCGTTTCCATCAATCAGCCGGGCTACCTGCCATGGCTTGGATACTTCCATCGCGTCGCTGTTTCGGACGCGCACATTGTGCTGGACCAGGTGCAGTTCGAAAAAAACAGCTTCACCAATCGCAACAAGGTGCGCACCCGGGAAGGCTGGTGCTGGCTCACGGTGCCGGTCAAGACTGCCGGCAAGTTCGGGGATCTGGCGATCGCGGAAATTGAAATCGCCAACGAAAAGCAATGGTCCGCCAAGCACTGGCAGACGCTGCGGCTGAATTATTCGAAGGCTCCGTTCTTCGCCACGCACGCTGCGTTCTTCGAGGGTGTCTACACTCGGCAGTGGGGAAAACTTGCAGATCTGACTCGTGAGATTACGCTGTACCTGCTGGACGCATTCGGCATTCGGACGAGGTTATATTTCGGCTCGCGGATGAAAGCTTCCGGAAGGAAGGATGAACTGGTTTTGAACTTGTGCCGCGAGTTGAAGGCGACAGAGTATCTTTCTGGACCTCTGGGGAGGAACTACCTTCGGAAAGAACTGTTCGGCGAGCACAAGATCGCAGTCCGGTATGATGACTACCATCATCCGGAGTACCCGCAGGTATATCCCGGCTTTGAGCCGTACATGGCGGCTCTGGATCTCTTGTTCAATGCCGGTCCCGCCAGCCTTGCGATCATCTTGAAGAATCAGGAGACGATTTCTCGATGAATGTTCTGGTGGTGGCTGCACACCCGGATGACGAAGTGCTGGGATGCGGTGGAACCGCGGCCCGGCTGGCGAAGGAAGGGCACTCGGTCTACATGGCGATTCTCGGCGAGGGACTCACCTCGCGCGTGGCGCAGCGGACCGCTGTGGCGCCAGCAGAGTTGAAGAGTTTGAGTAGCTGCAGCCAGCGCGTTGCGGACCTGCTTGGAGTGAAGGAACTCTCGCTGCATGGTTTGCCCGACAACCGCTTCGACACGCTGCCTTTGCTGGAAGTGATCAAGATTGTGGAAGGGCTGATCGAGCGCTGGCGTCCAAGTGCAATCTATACGCACCACGGCGGCGATTTGAATGTGGATCACCAGGTGGTGAGCCGAGCGGTGCTGACAGCGACGCGGCCCGCAGAAGGCCATCCGGTACGGGAACTGTACATGTTCGAAATTGCCTCTTCTACCGAATGGGCATTTCAACAATTTTGCCCGGTATTCAAAGCGAATGTGTTTGTCGACATCGAAGACACGCTATCACTGAAGGTGGAAGGCATGCGGCAGTACGAGAGCGAAGCGCGAAAATTTCCTCATCCCCGCTCCACCGAGGCGTTAACGGCAATCGCCCAGCGGTGGGGCAGCGTAGTGGGCCGGAAGGCTGCCGAGGCCTTCGAGGCTGTACGGCTGATCCGGTAAGGACGAACCGCAACCATTCCGGAAACAGAGCCGGTCTGATATGAAAGTTCTTCTGCTGCATCCCGAAGATATGCCGTTGCAAGGCGAGAGCACCCGTTCGCAGTGGGACTTGATCGTTGACCTGGGGTTTGCGGGTGCGAGCATATACGAGGAATGGTCTCGAAACGCCGGGTGCAGGGTTATCAGCCTGCATCAGTTCTCATCGCAGGAGAGCTTCCGGTGGGTCAAACAACGATTAGCGCTGGGGCATGGAAGACTGCTGGACCGGATGGGGCTCGATTGGTGGGAGCTTCTGGCTCCTTGCCTCTATCAGAATCAACATGCACTTTATCTGGTTGAGCAATTGCGACAGGAACTTGGTTCAGGTCCGGCCGAGTTGGCCGCAACCCGCGCGCACTCGCATGTTCAGCTGCTGAGCCTAGTCACAGGATGGCCCGTGCGCGTTTTGGCGACGACCCCGCAGCGGCCGCGTTTTCTTTCGCGCCTAGTTGCGGCCGCCCAGGAACTACGCCCCTCGCAGATAGTTGAGATCGCATTCGACAAGTGGGATCCCGGTTACAACATCAGGAAAAGAGTGACGAAGCACCGGCGAGCGCAGCTGAAAGAGCCGGTTGTATTGTTGCCGTCCGCATATTCCAACGTCACACGAACGGTGCTTGCCTACGCAGCCCAGTTGCGGGATCGACGGTTTTTGTTGGCGACGACCCGGCGCAGCGGAGAGACCCGTGATTTGCCCGCAAATGTAGCCTCTGTTCCTCTTTCCGCGTATGCCGAGATTTCAGCCGACACCAAGATAGAAACAGCGGAACTGCTCAAAGCCTGGAGTGCGCTACAGGCAGAATTGGGACGGATCGACGAGCTTCGTCTGCGGATTCAGGCCGGTCTTTGGAATTACATCGCCCCTCAGTTGGAAATTGGATTACGCCTTCGGGACGCCTGGCGCGTGCTCATGTCCTCGGAGCCGGTGAGCGGGGTTCTGTGTGGTGACGATCTGAATTACCACACGCGCCTCCCCTTGATCCTGGCGAAGAGCATGGGGCGCAGAGCGGTCTATTGCTCTCACGGCGCTCTCGATGGTGGACTTCTGTTCAAGAAGTCTTACGCTGATCGCCATCTGGTGAAGGGCGAAATGGAACGTGATTACATGCTCCAGGTGAGCGACATCAAGCCGGAACAAGTTGAGATTGCGGCTCCGGCGGAGGCCGGCAATGATGTTGGGCAGACGAGTGTAGCCGCTTCCGCACGCTCTGAAATCGTTTTCTTTTCCCAACCTTACGAAGTAGTGGGCGGACGCGGCGGGGAGATTTACCGCGAGATCCTGCGCCCACTGGTCGCGGTCGCACAGGAACTAAATCGGAAGATTATTGTGAAACTCCATCCGTTTGAGAGCGTTCGAGGGCGGACACGGCTGTTGCGGTCGTGCTTATCGGCGGATGAGTTTGAACGGGTAGAGGTCAGCGCATCGCCTGCGTCCGAGATCCTGCCGCATACATTCGTTGGCATTGGTCTCGACTCGAGCGTTGCAGTAGAGTGCGCACAGCGGGGAATTCCATACTTTATGTGCGGCTGGCTGGACTTCAACGGATTCGGATACATGCGGCAGTTTGCCCGTTTCGGAGTTGGGACACTGCTGAATACGGCAGATGAGATCCTGTCCATTCCGCAGCGCCTCACCGAATTTGTGCCGGATCGTTCGAGGATTCGACGATTATGGCAACCGGCTGACAAGCGGCGTCTGGATCAACTCCTGTTCGGAACGAGTGGAGTTCTGACCTCAAGCAAATGCGCGTCTTAGGTCCCATTCTTCATCGCGTCATTTACCTGGCGCTCGGATCGGTGGGGTATTTTCATTGCCTTCGTGCCGCTCCCATCACCGTGGTGTCCTATCATGGCGTTTTGCCGGCGGATGTAAGAGCGAGGAGGCGTTCGTGGACCGACAGCGGACGCTCTTAAATCGAGGTCGCGGGAATCAGAAGAAAACAATATTCAGTGGGAACGATGAAATTTTGGGGATCGTGATGCGAGAGGACATCCCGAAAATTCGGAATTGCGGCGGGCCTAGAATGACCTCGCGATGCGGATGGAGCGTCCCGCGGTCTTTTAAACGGGGGCTCGACTACGCCACGAGCAACCAGAACTCATGAAAGTTCCGCTGAACGAAGCCGCTGCGTTACCGCCGACTGCCTCTTCTGAGGTGGCGTCCGAATTGCATGGCCCTGAATTCAGCCGAAATCTCAGCCAAATCTTCCGGCAGTCTGCAGTGTTTTTTCTGGGCACTCTGTTCACCATGGGAGCGGGCTATCTCGTTAAGGTTTACGTGGCCCGTGTGTTGGGTGCGGAGCAGTTGGGTATCTACGCGCTCGGCATGACGATGGTAAGCCTCGTTCAGATGGTGGGGATGCTGGGACTGCATGGAACCGCTCCACGTTTCGTCTCGGCGTACAGCGCGACCGGGAGGTTTGACGAGTTACGCGGATACCTGACCCGGAGCACTGGCGCGATCATCTTACTGAACTTGCTCTGGGCGATTGGTCTCGTATTGGGCGGGAGTTGGATCGCGGGGAATCTGTACCACGCACCTGATCTGGCGCGGTACATCCCTTTGTTTGCGGTGCTGGCAGTTCTCGGGGCCGTCAATGTTTTCTATTGCCAGGTTCTGGCAGGGTTCAAAGACATTGCCAGGCGGACCGTGATTACCAACTTTGTAGGCAGCCCATTGGTGATTGCTCTGACCGTCATCCTGCTGGCCTTGGGAACGGGCATGTGGGGCTATCTGAGCGCGCAGATCGCAAGTTCCGTCGTGGTTGTGGCGCTGCTTGTGGCGGCTGCCTGGAAACTGACTCCGCGAGAAGCCCGTTTTTCACTGGCGGCTATTCCGCCACTTGGTCCCGAGGTCAAGTCGATGGCCTTGGCGTTTCTGGGGATGAGCGCGCTGGAGTTTCTGGTAACCCAGGCGGATAAGATTCTGCTCGGCCTCTATCTAAATCCGCGCGTGGTGGGAATCTATGTGTTGGCATCTACGCTGTCGTCTTTTATTCCAATGATTCTGCAATCGGTGAATCAGATCTTTGCTCCCGTGATTGCGGATCTGCATGCGCAGGGAAGGCGCGACGTTTTGCAGAAGTTGTTTCAGACTCTCACGAAATGGGTTGTCGGACTCACCTTTCCTCTGGCGTGCGTGATGATTGTTTTTGCCGCCCGGCTGATGCGGATCTTCGGGCCAGACTTTGAAAGCGGGTGGCCGGTTCTGGTGATCGGAGCGGTGGGGCAGCTCGTGAACTGCGGGGTGGGCTCGGTCGGATTCCTTCTGTTGATGTCCGGAAACCAGAAGCGGTTGATCAAGGTGCAGTTTGCGATGACGATTGTCTCGGTCGTGACGAACCTTTCTTTGATTCCGACTCTCGGCATTGGTGGGAGCCGCGCTGGCTTCCGCCGGGGTGAATGTCGGAGGGAACTTGTGGAATTTATACGAGGTGCGCAAGGCGCTGGGGATTTCCCCCTATAATCGAAGTTACTTCGCGCTTTTGATTCCCGGAGGGTCTGCGTTATTGACGGTGTTGCTGGTGCGGTACACGACCGGTTCGAGCGCAAATCCGTGGTTTGTGGTTGCGTTGTCGCTGCTGCTGGGATATGCGGTGTTCGTCGGACTCGCCGCTGCATTTGCGTTCGATCCGGATGATCGAATGTTTGCGCGGAGCGTCTGGTCGCAAGTGCGCGGGGGCATGCAAAAGTTTGGAGCGAAGGCCTGATGAACCAATACCGGACAGTCAATTTGCCCGAGGACCTGTGCGTGGCGGCAGAAAAGTTTATGACAGGTCGATTCGAGAGCCTCGAGGCGCTCATCAGTTTTCTGCTGCAGGAAGTTGTCAAAGACGATGTAAGCAAGTTCGATCAGGCGGAAGAAGCAGATGATTGAGCAGCGCCTGAAAGATCTGGGCTACATTTGAAGCTGTTGGTTGTGCCTGCCGTTTTCTTGATCCACATCGCAACGCAATGAAGAAACGTTCGCTGGTACTGGTGACGGTCGATTGCCTGCGGGCCGATCATGTCGGCTTTCTGGGATACTCCCGCCCGGTGACGCCAAACCTGGACGCATTGGCGGAGAACAGCGCGGTGTTCTCGAATGCAATCGTGGCGGGCGCGCCGACTTATTTTTCCTTTCCCGGCCATCCTCGCATCGCGCTATCCCCTTGCGCTCGGACGCGACGTGCTGGGGATTGCGCCGCACGAGTGCACGGTCGCGACCGTATTGCACGATGCTGGTTATGCGACGGCGGCCTTCCTGGCTGGCAATCCCTACTTGAGCCGCCGCTATGGTTATGACCAGGGTTTCGATACCTTTCAAGATTTTCTGAACTCGGCAGGTAGCGGGCCGTTACCTCTGGGCACGGCTCCGGGACGGTTTGCGAAGCTGAATCAGTGGATCCAGGACGGTTCGCGCCAAAACAGTCTGTTGGCGGGTGCGTACGAGGAACTCTATTTCTGGTACTGCCAGTGGCAGATCTGCTCGAGAAGAAATTCCGATGGAGACCTTGCGGCGATATCCCGCTGCGAACGTCATCGTGGATGAAGCAAAGTCCTGGTTGAGCAGCCTCGGGGAACAGCCATTCTTCTTGTGGCTGCACCTGATGGACCCGCATCATCCTTACTATCCTCCTGAGGAATCGTTGGCGGCTTTGGGCACGACCGACATTACGGCTCGACGGGCGCGGTTTCTGAACTCTTTCTGGAACCGTGGCGACATCGGACCCCAAAGGCTGAAACGGTACCAGGCAGAGATTCTTTCGCTTTACGATGCCGGGGTGTATTGGGTGGATAAGCAACTCTCACGCCTGGTGGAAGCTCTCCAACGTTCTCCGCGATGGGATGAAACAGTTTTTGTGGTGACGGCGGATCATGGGGAGGCGTTCCTCGAACATGGCGATCGGTATCACTCGCCGACGAGCTTGCCGGAACATCTGATTCATGTGCCACTGCTGCTACGCGCTCCGGGACTGTCCGGGCGGCGTTTCTTGCAGAGGCCTTTCAGTCTCATTCATCTGGCTCCGACTCTGCTGGATGCTGCGGGTGTTTCCCCACCGGATAGTTTTCAGGGGCGCAGTGCCTGGGGCCAGATCTCGGCAGGAGAGTTGCAGGGCGAACCTGCGATTACAGAATGTATTGACGGGTGTAACAATCCAGCTCAGACGGATGACCGCGTCCGTCCACGGTTGATGGCGGTTCGGGACCAGGAATTGAAACTGGTTATCAATTTCCGTGAGAACCAGGATTACTTGTTCGACCTGAGAAATGATCCAGGGGAACGCATGCCGCTGTCGCCGGGGCAGCGAAACCGCGAACGAGCGAGCCTTCTGCAAATAGCGCGCAGGCATCTAGTCAGGACAAGCGACAGCCGGAGGACGGATCTGCGCCTGCGCGCACGTCTTCGGGAACTGCAGCAATCGGCGAGAATGGCAGGCGACGGGGCCAGTCTCTCGTAGGTTGCGCACGGGAACGGATTTCTACGACTATGGGCAAACTTCGAGTGTTGTTCATGCCAGGCGTGGATCGTGACAACACCAATGCCCAAAGTCTGAATGTGCGAGAGATTGTTCTGCGGCTTGACCCTGAGAAATTTCACTGCACGCTCTGGTACGAGCGCGAACCGGAGCCGCGGCTGCGGAATTTGTCGAGCGTGCGGTTGCTGCAGTTGCCGCCTCGCAGGAAAACCCTCCGGATTCTGAGGGAAATGCTGGCCGCCTATGACTTGGTTGCCTACATGGACTACAGCCCGGCGAGTTATCTGTTTCTTCGCGTGCCGCGTCCAGTGCGGCGGGCGAAAGCTGTGATGCACCTGGAGGCGCCAACTTCGCAGTTGACGAATCCATCGCCGCAGCTGCGACGACTCTATGAGGGGATTCGATCCCGCTGCGATATTTACACGGGAATCACCGGATTTGTTGCCGACGAGTTCCATGGCGCAACGAAGAAGAAGGTGAGCTATATCCTTCCGGTTGGCGTCGATACGAGTCTGTTCAGTCCGCCTGCGGCCCGAACCAATGTGGCGCCGGTCGTACTTTTTGCCGGGACGCTGATTGAACGGAAGGGGCCGCAATACGTTCTCGATGCCGCTGCTCAGTTTCCAGGTGCAACCTTCCGCCTGGTGGGTGCTGGGCGGGAAGGGTTCGAAGAGGTCTTACGGCAGAAGATCGCGCAATTCAGTCTGAAGAACGTAACGCTGGAGGGGGCGAGCACGCAGGCTCGGATGCTCGAGATCATGCGCCAGAGCGACATCTTTCTGCTTCCGTCGCGCCTGGAAGGGATTCCGAAGGTCACGCTGGAAGCTGCGGCCACGGGTTTGCCGTGCGTTGTGTTTCGCGATTATCAGACACCGTCGGTGGTTGATGGAGTCACCGGATTTCAGGTCGCCACGGCCGAGGAGATGATGCAGGCTCTGGCAAGACTGATCGCCGATCGTTCCTTGCGGCAGCGAATGGGGGAAGCGGCCCGCAAGCACATGGCTAATTTCGACTGGGATCTGGTGGGCAGGCAGTGGCAGAAGGCTTATCTGGAAATGGGAAGCGGTCGATAGCACTGCCCTCGCGGCTTGCGGCTTCCTGCGTGATCAAAGACAATCGAAGGGGAGTCTGATTCGCAATTCTGGGGAATCATGGGACAGGTGAAGGGGCCGGAGGGCTTTAGGACAGATGTCGAACAACAGCAGGAAATGACGAGCCTGAACGCTAATCTTCCGAGCATTCAAAGGGGTGGTAGCCTTCACGTCCTGACCCTCACACCGTTTTATCCGAACGACCGTGATGCCACCAACGGGTGCTTCATCTCTGAACCGCTGGATTGGCTCGCGAAAACGGGAGCTGCGAAATACGGTATTTGCGGTTCAGCCGTTTTACCGCGCTCGACTCCGCGCGAGCGATTCCGCGATGAAGGCTGAGTGGCTTCGGTATTTCTCGTTGCCGGGAGGTATCGGACTTCCAACGGCTGGAGTATTTTTGTTCGCGCACATCATTGGAAGGGTGCGGGAACTGCATCGCTCGCAACGGATTGACCTCATCCATGCGCACGCGCCTCTGCCTTGTGGACATGCTGCCATGCTGTTGAGCGCGGAACTGGGAATACCGTATGTGGTATCGGTGCATGGCCTCGACGCGTTCTCGACGGAGCAAGTCGGGGGCAGGGCGGGCGAGTGGTGCCGGCGAATCTCCCAGCGGGTATATCGATCGTCTCGGAGAGCGATTTGCATTAGTGAACGCGTCCGCGAGCAGGTTCTCGAAGGTACGGGATCAGTTTGCCGCACATCCGTGGTGTACAACGGAGTGGATCCGGAAATATTTTCGCCGGGAAGTGAACCATTTTCCGGTGCGCCGGTGATTTTGAGTGTGGGGAATCTGATTCCGATCAAGGGTCACGAAGTGCTCGTTCGTGCGGTCGCGGCGCTTAATGCCGAGTTTCCGGAACTGACGCTGGACATCATCGGGCGCGGACCCGAGCAATCCCGGCTGCAGACTCTGGCGCAGCAACTGGGAATCGGGAACTCCGTGCGCTTTCTCGGACTGCAGTCGCGGCAGCAGGTGGCGGCCGCCATGCGCCGCTGCACAGTGTTCGTCTTGCCCAGCCGATACGAAGGTTTGGGTTGCGTTTATCTCGAAGCCATGTCGGTGGGCAAGCCCGTGATTGGCTGCCGCGGACAGGGAATTGCCGAGATCATCCACCACGGGTCCAACGGATTCTTGGTGGGGCCTGACAACGAGAAGGAATTGACGCTGGCGCTGGCGATGCTTTTGCGCGACGAACCACGCCGGCGCAGTCTCGGTGCCGCGGCGCGAGACACGATTCTGGAGAGACTCACGCTGGCGCAACAGGCGGAAAGCCTGGCTCGCATCTACCGGGAGTCGGTGGCATGAAGCGCCGCCTGGTGATTCTGACGGAAATCATCTCGCCTTATCGCATTCCGCTTTTTAATACTCTTGCCCAGAGTCCGGAAGTGGATCTGCATGTTATTTTCCTGGCGGAAACCGATCCCACGCTCCGTCAATGGCAGGTCTATAAGGATGAGATTCAGTTCTCCTATCAGGTGCTGTCCTCGTGGCGGCAGCGGTTGGGCCGGTACAAAATATTGTTGAACCGTGGAGTCGCGCGTGCCCTGGCTGGGAGGGCGCCCGACGTGATTCTGTGTGGAGGATACAATTATCTTGCGTCCTGGCAGGCGCTCAGGTGGGCGAAGGCACACAAGATTCCTTTTGTTCTGTGGTCGGAGAGCAATGCGAAGGATCTGCGCCGAGGCCACACCGTGGTAGAGTTTCTGAAGAGTTCATTCCTACGCAAATGCAGCGGATTCGTGGTGCCAGGGCGGGCGGCACAGGAATACCTTTGCGCCGACAAGAGAGATTGCGGAAGGGGCGATGTTCACCGCGCCGAATGCTGTCGACAATGATCTGTTTGCCGCGGGGGCAATGCGCCGCTCGCCAAAATGCGGATGCCCTGCGTCGAGAACTGGATTTGCCGCGACGGTATTTTCTCTTTACGGGACGCCTGGTGCGGGAAAAGGGTGGGTTTGAATTGCTGTCTGCTTATGCCAAACTGACTGAGTCGATGCGCCAGCAGGTGGGCCTGGTGTTCGTGGGAGACGGCGCATCTCGACAGCAGTTGGAGCAGCAGGCGGCATCCATCTCGCCGGGAACGATAAGATTTGCGGGTTTTGCGCAGCGCGAGCAGTTGGCGATCTACTACGGGCTGGCCGAAATGTTGATTCTGCCCACTTACGCGGATACTTGGGGATTGGTCGTGAATGAAGCGATGGCGTGCGGTTTGCCGGTCATCCTGAGCCACGCTGCGGGATGCGCTCCGGAACTGGTGAGGGAGAACTGGAACGGATTGCTGGTACCGCCGCGGGATGTGCCGTCTCTGACATCCGCCATGCGCAATCTTGCCAATCAGCCCGACCTTTGCAAAACGATGGGTGCGAACAGCGCGAAACATATTGCCCACTATTCGCCCAAGGAATGGTCCCGGGGGATTGCGCGAATGGTTGAAGCGGAAGCAGGTGCGAGTGCCTGAGCGGATTCCCAAGAGCGTCATCGTCGCTGCTTCAGTTCTGGGCCTGGTGGCACTGGTCTATCTCGCATACTCCCGGCCCGGCTATTTCACCAGCCAAACCTATTTGGGCGGCATCCTCCTGGTCGAGTGTCTGGCGGCGGCGGTCTGGATGTACCGAAGGGTTTTCTTTCCGCTCATTATGGTGGCCTTCCTCCTCGCGGGTGTGAATTTGCCAGTGGGTGCGTTCTGGGCGATCTTGCGCTGGGTATTCCTTGCCGTGGGAGCATTGGCCGGCACCTTTCTCATGTTCAGAGACCGCAGGCACCACTTCGGTCTGTTCCATATCGTGGCGGTGTTTGCCATCCTGTCAGCGCTCGCTTCGGCCGCCGTTTCCCAATTTCCACAGATCGCGTTGCTGAAGGCCTTGAGCTTGCTTTTGCTGTTCGTCTACGCAAGTACCGGAGCAAGACTTGCGGTGACGGGGCGTGAGCAGCAATTCTTTACAGGACTGCTACTCGGATGCGAGGTTTTCGTTGGAGTGATCGCTGGATTTTATGCGATCGGCATCGCAATGATGGGCAATCCTAATTCACTCGGTGCGGTCACCGGAATCGTGGGAGCCCCGGTTCTTCTGTGGGGAACATTTCTGGAGGCGACTCCCTTTGTACAACGGAGGCGGTTCGCGCTTTACGTAGTGTGCATGTATCTGGCGTACCATAGTCACGCGCGAGCTGGCATGGCAGCGGCTTTAATCTCTTCCGCACTGCTGTGTGTCGCTTTGCGGAAGTACGAAGCGGTCATGAAGGGCGCCAGCGTCATCCTCATTCTGGTTTCCGCTGGTGCTATTTTGCAACCGGAAACCATGTCGAACAGTTATTCGTTGTTGAAGACGTCTGTGATCTACAAAGGCGGAGGTGAGGGCAGTCTATTAGCCTCGCGCGAATCGCCCTGGCAAAACGCCATCGAGAGCATTCAAACCCACTTCTGGTTTGGAACCGGACTCGGAACGGTTGAGACCGGTAAGGATACAAGGCAGATCGGGTTGTTTGCTTCAAACTCGAAGGTGACGACAGAAAACGGAAGTAGTTATCTGGCTATCCTTTCGGGAGTGGGAATTCTCGGAGTCGTGCCCTTCTCATTCTTATTACTGCTGCTGTTAGGCAAGGTCCTTCGTACATTTTCCTGGCTGGTGAAGACGGGGAATCCCTGCCATCCGGCCATACCTCTAGCGCTGGTCATGGTGGCGGGGTTGCTGCACGCGGGGTTCGAAGACTGGTTATTCGCTCCGGGCAATTACCTCTGCTTGTGGTTTTGGAGTCTTGCGTTCATTTTCGCGGATGTGGCTCCTTCGTCGGCTCCTCAGGTGGCGTTCGCCTGGCGCTTCAGGGCTGCACCGCGCGGTTTTGGGGTTGCACCAAGCCGATGACACACTGGTTTGTGAACACCGTCGGTCGCATCAGCGAGCGCAGGATTAAGAAATTGCCGGCCCGTGGCCTGGCATTGTCATGAACTCCGCTGATCCGGAACTTCTGAAACTTGTTGTGTGCCCTCGCGACAAGGAGCCTATGCGCGACGAGGGAGATTACCTCGTTTGTTCGAGCGAGCATCGATACCGCGTCGTCGAAGGGATTCCGATTCTGTTGGTTTCGGAGGCAGACCAGACGCATGTCGAGGGTGACCGCGCATTGCTGGTTGCCGAAGGAGACTTGTCGCACGCGCCGCTTTTGAAATTGACGCTGGGCGCCGACGAGATCGATCCGTTCGTGAAGAACAGCATCGGCGCGACGAACGGAGGCCTTTACCAGAATCTGGTGGGAAACCTCAAGGCGTACCCGATCCCGGAGCTTCGGATTCCACCGGGCGACGGAGCCACGTTTCTCGAGATCGGCTGCAGTTGGGGGCGCTGGGCGATAGCGGCTGCCCGCAAAGGATACAGAGTGGTGGGGATTGATCCTTCGCTGAAGGGAGTTCTGGCAGCGCGGCGGGTATCTCGGCAGTTGGGGATTAAAGGCCATTTCCTGGTGGCGGACGGTCGGTTCCTGCCTTTTCCCGATGGTTCATTTTCCCGGGTGTTCTCGTACAGTGTGCTGCAACATCTTTCCAAGGAAAACGTTCAGATTGTGCTTCCCGAGATTCGCAGGGTGCTGAAGATTGGCGGCGAAGCGATGGTGCAACTGCCCAACGCCTTTGGGTTGCGCTCTCTCTATCACGAAATTCGGAGGGGCTTCCGCGAATCCCGAGATTTTGAGGTCCGGTACTGGACCATTCCTGAACTGAAGTCAACGTTTTCCCGCTTGATTGGTCCGGTGAATGTGTCCGTGGACGGCTACTTTTCGCTCAATGCCCAAGTCAGCGATGTCGGATTCATGCTGCCTCGACACCGGGCGATCGTGCATACGTCAGAGTGGCTGCGGCGTCTCAGCATGCACATCCCCGCTCTCAATTACGTTGCCGACAGCCTCTACGTGAGCGCTCTGCGCCTGGACGGCGTTCCCGCGAGCCGATGATGCGTTTGTTCATCAATTCCCTCGCGGCGTCCGCGGGCGGAGGACTCACTTACATTCGCAACGTGATTCCGCATCTGGCGGCCAGCGCGGATCTGCGCGTGACGATTGCCCTTAGCCCCAGCCTCCGTACAGAATTCGCTGACTCGGGCAATATTGAATTTCTGGAACTCGAGACCCCTCCGGCGAAGCGCTTCTGGTTCGAGCAGTCCAGACTGCCGGGTTTGATTCGGCGGTGCAGCGCGGACGTTCTACTATCGGCGGGAAACTTCGCGCTACGGAATTCGCCGGTTCCGCAAATTCTGCTTTCGCGCAATTCTGTCTACACCTCTGCCGATTTCTATCAAGACCTGATTGCCCGAGGTGAGTACCGCACGTGGTTGGACACTCGGTTTCGAGCGGTGCTGGCGAAAAGGTCTATCTTCTGGGCGGATTGCACGGTCGCGCCCAGCGAGGCTTTTGCCGCTGAACTGCGACACTGGACCGGCAGGCCGGTCCGAGCGATTCACCACGGGTTCGATCGGGACGCTTTCTTCCGCGAGTCGAGTCCGCTAGCTGGAGGAGGTGGAAGGGAAATTGGCTCGTGCGGAGGGCTCGCTCCGCCTGCTTTTTGTCAGCCACTATAACTACTACCGTAACTTCGAGACTCTGATTCGCGCTCTGCCATTGCTGAGGCAACTGTTGCCGAATCGAGCAGTCACACTCTTTCTGACCTGCAAATTGAGTCCAGGGGAGAATCCCGGGGACTATCGTCCGAAGACAGCGGCGAAACTGGTGAAGGACCTCGGCGTCGCCGGGATGGTGGTCGAACTTGGAGCCATTCCGTACCGGCAACTTCATCTGCTGTATGGCCGATCCGACATCTACGTGACTCCGGCCTACACCGAAACCTTCGCGCACCCCCTGGTGGAGGCGATGGCGAGCGGAGTGCCGGTGGTCGCCTCGGATCTCGCGGTTCATCAAGAGATCTGCGGAGATGCGGGCGCCTACTTTTCGCGGTTCTCGGCGGAGTCGTTGGCCGGAGCGGTAGCGCAAGTCGCTCAGTCGCCGCAGACATTAAGACGTATGGCGTCCGCCGGCACGGAGCGGGCGCGAGCATTTTCGTGGAAAGTGCACGTCGAGAAGATCCTCGAATTGTGCCGCAGCCTGAGTGGTTCCAAGGGGAGCAAGACCTAGATCGGAGAGCTTCGGAGCGGTAGTCTTGATGCGCTCAGATGCCTTCCTCTTGATACGGGGCCGATGCATCCAGGCTGATTCCGTAAAGCAAGAGCAAAGATAGCAACAGCAACGCCCACGTTTGGTGGGGCATCACAACTCGATCCCACCACCACGAATTTGTGACTGTAGCAGAAACCTGCCCGCGCGCGGCGAGTTGCTGGAGAAATGCAGTTCCGGGCACCAGGAACGGAATCATGAGGAGCAACGCGATCCTGGCGATTTTCTTGGGTCGTCCAACGATGCGAGTCATGCACCAGCACAGCGGCACGACCAGCAGCGCAGCATCATAAAATCTGTGATAGACGGGCAGGAGGCCGATGATTGAGATGGCCCCAAGAGCCAATAATTCTGACTCACGATGGTTGCCCTTGAGCATCCAGTAAAGCCATGCGCAGATCAGGCAACCGCCGACAGCAAATGCGAGCAAATTCGCCGATGAAGAATGCCCAGTCATCGAAAACATGGGAACTTGCAGGTTGATCAGATTGAAGCGGCCGGGATTGGCGGTCGAGAAATCATCAATGTTGTTGGCGGACACGAATCCCCTTGCATTGTTGAGGTAGCCCTCGATCCAGGAAACACCTCGGAGCCACAAATAGAGAACAGCCACCAGGTTCAGCCCGATGGTGGTGGCGACCGCCGTAAGGAACAGGTGCCAGCGTCGCCGCACGAGATAGTAGAGAACCAGAAAGGCGCCGATTTGCGGCTTCATGCCGCAAGCTATTCCGAAAAGAACTCCAGCCAAAACGTCGCGACGTGCGTGAGCGGCCCAGATTGCCACCGCGCAAAGCCCGACGATGAGGACGGTTGGGTTTCCGCTGGAGATTCCTGTTTGGAAGGGTGCGAGCGCCAGGCAGGCGACGACAAAAGCCATCGCACTGAGATCGTTCCGACCAAAACCCGCCACCCGCGACAGAGCCCAGACAGTTGCGCCAAAGGCGATCAACAAGACGATCAACCAAAGAACCTTCGCGATCTTCCAGGGAAAGGCTGCGATTGGAGCCATCACTACGAGTCCGGCCAGCGGCGGAGCCAGATGGGTCCGAATGTCGGAGAGTTCCAGGCGGCTGTGGACCTGTTGTTTCCAAAGGGCGACAAATTTTGCGGGATCAGCCGGACTCTGTCCTTGAAGCCAGAGCTTCGACGCAGTGTAGTTTTGCGACAGATCGTTCCACTCTGCGCCCCAGCTAAGAAACCGTACCGGCCCGCGTGCGACGAATTCTGCGGCGGCTGCGAGAAGCAAGATCCAAAGAACAATTCTTAGTTTCCCGAAGGCGGGAGCCTCGGAAGGCTGGCGCTGGTTAGTGGTTTTCTCCATTCAGCCTTGATTCCCGGGAGAGCAGGCCCCGCGAAGGGCACGCGCGACTTGGTCTTGCTGTGCTTCCGTCATTTCCCAGAAAAGTGGCAGGATCACCCCTTCGCGTTGCGCTCGTTCACTCTCGGCCAGGTTGGGACAACTTCCGCCAGGCTTGCATTCAGTTTGTGCGCAGCGCCATGTGGCCGGGTCGCGGTACGCAGGCTCCAGGTGCGCGCACATGATGCCTCTGCGGGTGGCGATGCCTTCGTCGAGCATCTTCTGCATGACTGAGCGCTGATCTGCGTTTTTCGGCAGACGGACGCAGAAGCTTTGCCAGTTCGTCCGCGTCCAGTCGGGTTCGTCGGGCAGGGTCAGCCCCGGCATGTCGCCCAGCAGTTGCTTGTAGCGGCTGGCGAGGCGGCGACGCTGCGAGATCGCCTCGGGAAGCCGCTTCAGTTGCTCCCGTCCAATGGCCGCCTGGATGTCGGTTAGACGGTAATTGAATCCCAATTCCGGATAAGACTCGAAGACCACTGTTGGCGATGAGTGCCGCACTGTGTCGGGCACGCTCATGCCGTGCTGGCGCCAGAGTCGGAACTTGGCATCGATTTCGGCGTTCGCGGTGGTCAACATGCCGCCGTCCCCTGTTGTCAGCAGTTTGCGGGGGTGGAATGAGAAACATGCGACGTCGCCGTGCGGCTTGCCGATTTTTTCCCACTGGCCCGGCCACAGAATTTCACTCCCGATCGCACAGGCAGCGTCTTCCACTACGGCAAGCCCACGGTGACGCCCGATCTCAACAATCGCCTTCAGATCGCACGGCATCCCCATCTGGTGGACACAGAGAATGGCACGAGTGCGTTCACCGATGGCGGACTCGATCTTCCGTGGATCAAGATTGAACGTGGCCGGTTCAATATCGACAAAGACCGGTGTGGCTCCGCAGTACCGAATGCTATTGGCAGTGGCGATGTACGAATGGCTTACGGTGATGACTTCATCGCCCGGGCGCACACCCACCGCCAGCAGTGCGAGATGCAGGGCGGTAGTGCCACTGGATACCGCGCACGCATGTGGCGACCCCACGTAGGTGGCAAACTCACGCTCAAAGGCTGCGACTTCCGGCCCCTGTGTAACCCAGCCTGAGAGAATTGCCCGGCCCGCCGCCGCAACTTCTTCCTGGCCGAGATGCGGGCGCGCCACTGGAAGAAAGTCTCTAGGCATGGATGGGCACAACCCGGCCTTCCCAGTTGCGCAAGACTTCCTCCTCCAGTAATTCTTGCGGGGACTTGCCCTGGCTTGCGTACCAATCTCGAATCTGGCGAGTCCGTCGCGCAGGCCGACCGTGGGCTGGAATTGAAAGAGTTCTCGAGCCTTCGAACTGTCAGCCATCAGGCGGGGCACGTCCCCGGGTCGGGGATCAGCATGCGCGATTTCCGCCTGTGGCCGGTCCAGAACTTGCCTGATCGTGTTCGCTAATTCAAGGACTCGAATCTCCTTGCCTGTACCCAGATTGAAGGTTCGTCCGACGGATAGCATTCGGAAATGCCAGCCGCGATAATGCCGCTGGCGGTATCGCCGACGAAGGTGAAATCGCGGGTCTGAGTTCCGTCTCCGAAGATGACCATGGGTTGTCCCGCGAGGCAGCGCAGCATGAACTTGGGAATCACTTCTCCGCTGTCGCCCTCATGATGGCAGCGCGGGCCGTAGGCATTAAACGGCCGCAGGATGACAGTGGGATAGCGGTAGGTGTTCCAAAATGCGCGAGTGTAACATTCGCCCGCAAGTTTGGAAGCGCCGTAAACGGTCATCGGAAACGTAGGTTGTTCTTCCGTCAGCGGCTCCGACGTCACGACCATTCCGTAAACCTCGGAGGTGGAGACGTAGACGAAACGCTTGACGCCGATGCGGCGCGCTATGTTCAGAAGTCCGAGCGTGGCAGACGCGTTGACCTCGTGATTCTCATAAGGGGAGTGGATGGAGTGGCGCACCCCGAGGCAGGCCAGATGGAAGATGATGTCCACGTCGCGAACCAGCGAGGTCATGGACTTTGTGTCGCGGATATCTGCCACGATCAGTTCGACGTTCTCGCCGAGCACGCCCTCGAGATTCTCCCGCCGGCCGTTGACCAGGTTGTCGACGATGCGCACGGCAAAGCCCTGTCCGGCCAGTTGCCGCACGAGTTCGGACCCAATGAATCCGGCGCCGCCTGTCACCAGAACACGCTGATTCGGCATTGAACTCCCCCAGGGAAAGTGAAAAATTCGAATGATGATTCTATCAGCCGGAAGAACTAGCCGGACGGTTGAATCGTAGACCCGGCACCGGGGTCAACCTCAAGACTGATTCCTGAGTTGTGAGAGGCTGATGCCCTTGATGGCAAGCAGGCAGATCCCGACGGCGATGTTCGCTACGAATACCCAGGCGTGGATTACGACGGTCAGCGCCAGCGCGCTGCTGGCGGCGATTCCCGCCAGCTTGAAGGCTTCCGTTCCGAACAGTTCATAAGTGCCTAAGCCACCCGGCGCGGCGGGAATCATCAAGCCCAAACCTAGAATCGCTGAGGCGACCACGGCCGACTTCAGGGACACGGCAAGTCCCAGAGCGCCGGCCAGTCCCCAGATCGATCCGGCTTCGGTGGTCCAAATCGCTGCTGTTATCAGTAGTAGAATCAGCATCTGCCCCGCGGAACTCACGGCGCTCAGTCCGTCTGCAAAAGAGGTGAGCAGGCCATCGAACCTTTCCTCAAGTGCGGAAAGATGCACGACGCGGAAGGCGCGGCGCACGAAGTCAATGAGGGCGCGTGTGCGATAGCGAAGAGCCACCAGGAGAAGCAGGGCTCCGCCAAAAATCAGAATCGCCACGCGCAGCAGGTCAAGCAGCCAGTAGGGCGGATGCAACGTCCAAATGGAGAACAGAACCATCCCCACCAGCGCCAACCCGTCCAACACTTTTTCGACCGCGAGCGTTGCCAGCGTTCGGCTGCTTTCGTCGAGTGAGCCGGCTCGGCCTACGAGGACGCAACGCGCCAGATCACCCGCGCGTCCCGGCAACAGAAAGTTTGCCATGTTCCCGATGCCAAGAACGGTCAGGCAGTCTCCAATGCTGGGGCGCGATGAGGAGGGAAAAATCAACTGCCAGCGCCAGGCACGCAACGGCAAATTCAAGAAAAACACAGCCAGTGGAACCAGGAGGAATGGACCGTTCAGCTTTCCGAGCGCGTTCCAGGATTGTTTGAGGTCGACCTGCCGGAGGAGAAGGGCGAGACATCCAAGGCCGATGAGAACGCCCACCACGGCCGACTGGACGCGGAACCTACGTCCCAAAGCGCCGCCCCACGTGTTGCGGTTTCGCATCGGCAGCGGTATCCGCTTCCGACGTTTCTTCCAGGAAATAGATTGGGCGGTGGCGCGCTGCTTCCAGCGTCCTCCACAGATATTCACCCAGGATGCCCAGCATCATCATTTGGACCCCGCCCAGCACGAGCACGACCACGATCAACGAAGACCAGCCCGGCACTGGCGTGCGCGTCATCAGCCGCAGCACGATCACGACAGAGCGTAGCCAAATCCCAAGCAAACTGAAGAGCATTCCGAGGTAGGACATCGCCCGCAGGGGAGCATAGGAGAAAGAGACGAACGCATCGGCGAAAGCCTTCAGTTTGCGCCTGAGCGTCCACTTGGTGGTGCCCGCCGTTCGCTTTTCTTTGGTGTACGCGACTTGTGTGGCGGAGAATCCCAACCGGGCGATCTCGCCGCCGATGCTGGGATCGCTTCCCGCCGACTTCAGCAATGCGTCCATAGCCTTCCGGTCCAGCAAGGCAAAGTCCGAGCCGCGCGGCGGCAGATTCACCTCTCCCAAGAAGATTCAGCAAGCGGTAGAAAGTATTGGCCAGGAACACGTCGACTCTCGATACGCCCTCGCGCTCTTCGCGCACCGCCCACACGACATGATGTCCGGCGCGCCAGAGATCCAGCATCTGCAGAATCAGTTCCGGAGGATCCTGCAGATCAGCGGCGAGGAAGACGGCGCATTCTCCGCGCGCCTGGGCCAGTCCAGCCAGGATCGCGACGTGGCTTCCGCTGTTCTTGGCGAGACGAGCGTAGCGGAATCGAGAATCGCTGCGGCAGAGTTCCTTCAGCAGTTCCGGAGACCGGTCGGCAGAATGATCGTCGACCAGAATGACTTCTGTGACTAGACGGAGCAAGCCGTTCGCATGAACGAGCGCAATCGGTCGACCAGAGCCGGAATGCACGGCCTCTTCGTTGAAGACCGGGATGACGATGGACAGATTCGTCTGTGGTTTGGTTTGCATCAGATCCCGGTTGCCAACTCATCTTCGAAAGCACGAAAAACCTTGCGTTCTGAAATGGCGTCGTCACGAAAGAGAAGCAGTGAGAACTCATAAGGCATGTAGTCATGCCTGAGGAGAACACGCCGAGTGAGGCGTTTGGCCGCCGCCAGCGCCCATCCGGGGTCGGTATGATATGCGCTCGGCTTCTGGAAGTCGACGTAGCTGCTTAGAAAATCGATGCAAGTCGCGTACCGGCTCCGCCGGTACATACTCCGAAGCGCCACCTCGATGTGGGCCTCATTGCTTCCACTGGGCAAGGCTGCGTTCAGAACTCCGGAGGAAATCACGAAGTCGTACTGGTCAGGCGGTGCAGAATCATCCGTGATGTCGAGTTCCCGCACGTCAAGGCCAGGATGACGCTGCTTCGCAACCTCCAGCAGGCCGGGCACAATATCAATTCCCGTATAGCGACCCTGCCACCCGCGCTTGTCGAGGAAGTCGTAGAGATCGCAAAACCCACATCCCACATCGAGCACCGACGACTCGGGCATTCGCAATGCTGGCTCGGCCAGAACGGAGAAACGGACTTCCTGGCGACCATTTACTCCCCATCCCAGAGTCGCGGGAGAGTACCCGAACTCCTGCAACCGCTTCTCGTAGCGTTGAACGTAATCCAATCGATCTTCGGTTCTCACGATTACTCCAGCCCCAGGATCTTGCTCAAATTTCCGCTCAACACATTGGCGCATTTTTCAGGTGAGATCCCGTCTGCGATCTCGCGAACGGTCTCTAGCGCGGTGCGCATGCCCACTTCAGGGAAGTCGGATCCATAGACCACCCGCCGGTCGAAGCTACTTAGAAGATACCGCAAATCGGCTGCAATGGAAGCAGATCGGTATCGTTGCAGTGTAAACGAGATGTCGAGAAAGGCATTAGGGCAATCACGAATTGCCTCCGCGACATGCAGAATCCAGCTCCCTCCGCCGTGTAACAAAACGAACGTAAGAGTGGGGAAACGTCCCACCAATTCGTAAATCGTCTCCACGGGTGGTTTTCGCAACTCTCCGCCACGGTAGTAGAAAAGGGTATCCAACCATATGGGCAGAGGCTGCTCCCAAGAAGCTGTTTCCTCCAGGACCGCCAGGCAGCGTGGATCAAGCGGGTCATAACGGTTGAGCCGCGGATGAAGCTTCAGAGCTTTGTATTGCGACCCTCTGAGGTCAGCTCGTAAATGGCTACGGGCCTTCCCAGCGTTGGCATAGGCAGCCGGATCAAACGCTGCGCACGGAACCAACCGGGTGGGATGCCTCTGACAGAGCTCCAGTACAAAGCGATTCTCGATGTGTCCGGCGAGGGCGACCACAACCGCTCGATTTGTTCCGGACTCATCGAGTTGACGCAACAACTCTTTTTCGCTGGCTTCGTGGGTGGTGTGAAACCAGCGTCCATCCGGAGTCACGTGCGTTAGCGAGTCGAAGACCATGATAGCGATGAGTTCTTCAGTTCATTACATACTGGATGGAAGCGATCGCGCGATCAGCATTCTCAATCGCCTCCTCGCGGGTCTCTCCGGTAGCGACAGCATATCCCGGCCGATCCGCATCGCCCGCGATCGCCGACACAACTGTGCCCGAACTCATCTGGAAGCCAAAATCGAGGATGCCAGGGAGCAGGGAGGCTTCTGGGACCCCCAATGCCTCCCGAAACACGCCGGCTGGCGGCGCAAAGAACTTATAACATGTTCCCCGATGGTGGACAGGGCGAATATCGGGGTCGTCTCCCAACAGCAGGCGAGCCAGCGCTTGCGGCATGCAAACACCACTCGTAGCCTCCACGATCTGTCCGAAGATATGGCCGCCTCCGGGCCGTCCTCCCATCTCGAGCAGAAAAACATCGGTGTCGTTTACCATGCATTCGCAATGAATGGCGCCATTTTCAATTCCCAAGGCGTGCGCTGCTTTGGAAACAACTTCCGAGGCGCGCTGCAATTGCCAGTCGGCGAAGCGTGCAGGATAATTCAGGGCCATGGCAACGCGGTATTTGGGATGTTCCTGAGGTTCCTTGTCGGACTGAGCAAGAATCTGTGCTTGACCACGCTTCACTAGGCCTTCGATTGTCATCTCAGTCCCGGAGATGCACCGCTCGATGATGAACTCTCCGTCCCGGCAATTGGCGCGCGCGTAGTCGATTGCCCAAGGCAGATTTTCAGCCACAGCTACGCGGCTGACGCCCCGGCTTCCCCAGTTCATTGCCGGTTTCAGAATCACGGGATAACCGATGGAGGAGGCTGCATCGGCAATCGCTTTCGCTGACGAGACTCTGCGGAACAAGGGCTGCGGAAGGCCTGCGTGTTGCCACGCCTCGCGCATCAGACCCTTGTGCAAGCAGCGGATCGCCACTTCGGGAGGCAGGTTGGGAAGGCCGAGTTGCTGGCTGGCTTCGGCGGCGGCCAATACCCCTGCTTCATTCACCGCGAGAATGAGATCGACGCTCTGGCTGCGCGCATATCCGGCGACGGCAGCCGAATCGCGAATGTCGACGACCGCATGATTTTCAACGAGCGCAAAGCCAGGAGCGTCAGGGGCGCCGTCGGCTGCCAAGACGCGCATGCCAATTTCCTGCAGCTTGCGAATCGAATGGCACATCAAGCGCCCAGCACCCAACTGCAGCACAGATCTTTGCGAGGTTGCCATGGGCTAGAGAGGCTTCAGTCCCAGCAGACTGACCGTGCTCTCACCTGCCTGGAGTCGCCGGTACCAGTCCTTCTCCGTGGCAGTCCGCTTGACGCTTTCCTCCAGCACCTGGACCGCCCGGGTGGCGGGCACGACCACAACACCGTCGTCGTCGCCAACGATGACATCTCCGGCCAGGACTGCAACGCCGGCGCAACTTACTGGCACGTTCAGGTTGCACGGCCAACCCTTGTGAGGTCCGGCGGGGCAAATTCCGCGAGCGAAAATTGCCAGTGTGTCTGCGCGGTTCTCTGCAGAATCCCGGATGCATCCGTCAATGACCACCCCGGCGACGCCACGGTTCTTCGCTGCCACGGTCATCACGTGACCCCACACAGCACTTTGCATGCCGCCGCGCGACGCCAAGACAAGCACGTCGCCAGCCCTGGCCAGCGCCAAGGCCTGGTGAGCGCCCCAGTTGTTGGACTCAACCGACTGTATGGTAAAAGCGGGACCACAGATCCTCAAGCCGGGCGAGATGGGACGAATGCCCGCGTCCAAGGATTGCATGCGATTCATGCAGTCACTTAAGATCCCGGTGGGAACTCTTCCCAACTTCCCCACAAGTTCCTGCGGAAGGCGATCAAAGTCTCGAATGATCCACTGGCTCATTGTTTAACCTTCAACTGGCAACGGTGGAGACCCAACTCAACAGAGAGCTAAACCCTGCGGCAATCGTTTCATCTGCGGCAGCAATTGTCATACGCAGAAACCCCTCGCCGTTCTTTCCATAGACTGAACCCGGAACTAGTGCGACACCGGTTTCCGTTAGCAGTCTTTCAGCGATCTCACTTGACGGGCGATTCAATCCTCGAACATCAATAAACACGTAGAATGCGCCTTGGGGCGCAAATGGCTTGATCGGCCCCCGGGATTCTCGCGAAAGTTGCATGACAGTGTTCTTGCGCCGAGTGTACGCAGCTGTCATGTCCCGAACAGAAGCTGCAACCACGGGATCGGTTAAGGCCGTGACCGCTGCTTCCTGCACGAAAGGCGCCACGTTCGTAATCGAATACTGGCTGGCTTTCAAAGCCTGACGGATTACCGGCTCCGGAGCTGCCAGATAACCGATCCTCCAACCCGTCATCGCATAGGTCTTGGAAAAACTGTTGACCAGCAAACACAGCTCTTTTGCGTACGGCAGGCTGGAAAAGCACGTGTGCTGCAAGCCATCATACAAAATGTTCTCATAGACTTCGTCGCTGATGACGTATAGATTACGGCGCGCGGCAAACTGACTCAGTTCTTCCAGATACTCTCGCGAGGCAACCGCTCCCGTCGGGTTTCCGGGCGAGTTCAATACCAAAGCCACGGTTTTTGGGGACAACATCCGTTCCCAACTGGATATGGTGGGCAGGAAGTTGTCCTCAGGAGTGGTGGGCACGCGCACGGCGCGTCCTCCTACCAACCCGACAAGATTCACGTGCGTCATCCAACTTGGGTCCGGAACCATCACTTCGTCCCCGGGATTCAGAATCGCCATCAAAGCGCAGTAGTAAGCGTGCACTCCGCCGCAGGTAATCAGGATCTCAGAGTCGGGGTTGTACTCGACGCCTTTTGAGCGCAGCTTTTGGGCGAGCGTTTCCCGCAATCTTGGCAGTCCACGGCTATTGCAATAGTGAGTGTGACCGCTTTGCATCGCGCGGTACGCTGCCTCGACGATCGGGGCGGGAGTGGGGAAATCGGGATCGCCCGTCTGCAAAGCAAAGATCTTGCGGCCAGAGACTTGAAGACCTCGTACCCGGTCGGCCAGCGCCACGGTAGCGGCTTCCTCCAGTTCCAATAAGTTCAGATTTAGGTTTGGCAATGAGCTATCCGACCGTGCTCGTTAGCTGGGGCGCGACTAGGCGCCGGTTGATCTCCGCCTGCACCCGGCGCACCCGCTCGGTGTCTTCGTTGCCGAAACGGAAACGGACGCCACCATGGCCGTCACACACGCCAATGACGCGGGTTGGATGATGCACGCTGTCAACGATCACATCGCCGGATTGTCCCATCGCGCCGCCGGCGACAACTGGGACGCCGTCGAGAACTTCCCAGCCCAGGGCTTCGTTGGTTTTCATGAGCGAGTCATGGGCGGCTGAGAGCGTTCCAGTCAAGGCAGGCCAGATGTTCACCCGTAACAAGAGGCATCCCCGACGCTGCGCCTCACGATTCCATCGGGAAGGATCGCTCCGATGCCCGCGTCGAGCACATAGGTTTTGCTGGAGAGGCGCTTTGCGAAGCGCTGATTAAACCAAGGTGCTCCGTCTGGCCACACGACGACCGCGTTCGCCTTCGAAAGCGCGTCGAACGCACAACCAGCGTCTCCCTTCATGTAGGAGAGTTTCAATTCTTCCCCTTCGAGTGACAGCGTGCGCATCGGCATCGATCGGCGCCACCTCGGCGGGACGTCCAGGGTCTTGCAGCACGGTGACGCGTGCGCCGCGCTCGGCAAACCTTAATGCCAGGAAACGGCTGCGGGGATGGTCGCCAGCAATCACAATCTCGGAGTCATTGAGTAATTCATGCAGAAGGCGAACGACCTGATCCTCCACCGCCTCGACCCACACGCGGCTGTCGAGATAGGTGAGCAGGGCAGTCTTCTTCAGGATTGCTCCCGCGGTTTCCGCAGCGTTCGTCGGACCAAAAGGCTTCCGGTCTACGTCGAGGAGCACGACATCGACCCGGCCTTCGACGGCAAGCAAAACATTATTGAGATGCTCGTCACTCGAAAGCGCGACCGACCCGACCACGTGCGACTGCGTCGAGTGGATGTTGCCCGAGACCAGAAAGTCGGCGCAGTGGCTTCTCCCCGGTGACAACGTTCAGCGCGGAAAATTTTCCCGCCTTCACCGCACGCGCGCGAAGTTCCTTCAGCAAGATGTCCAAAGCCTCTGCGGAAGTCTTGTCCTTGCCGGTTTCGACGCGGAAGGCAGGGATCGACAGTACGCGCGGCATCTTGAGCGTCGCCAGTTCGTGACTCAGTCGCTCCAGCAATTCGTCCGGGCGCCGATACCTGATCTTCCTGGCAGAGCCGCACGATCAAGTCGCGCACGTCGATGTCATGCTTGCGCGCGTAACCTTGCACCTTGCCGGTGAACGACGAATGAAACTTGGCGAGCCCGCCCGTGACGGCCATGGGGTCTACGCCGCGTTTTCCCAGCAGCGGTTGAATGAGTCCCTGGCCGACATCCATGGCGGCCTTGAGATCGATGTGCGACAGGGCTCCGCGCCGTTGCAGAATCGCGACCAACACCTCGGTGACGGTGTTGCCGGCGGAGCGTCCCATGCCTTGCAGGGAAGAGTCGACCAGGACCGCGCCTTCTTCGATCGCACGCAGCGTATTGGCCATAGCCAGCGAAAGATTGTCGTGCCCGTGATAGCCGAGCGGAGACGGGCTTTCCGCCTTCGCCGCTCGCAGGTAAGCCGCGACCGAATCCGGATCCATGCTGCCTGCGGAATCGACCAGACACGCAATGTCTGCGCCCCATTTGTGCACCTGCGCCACGACGTTGCCAAATTCCGCTGGAGATACCGCGTACGATTTCATCGCGTTGTAGGAGACGATCAGCCCCAATTCCTTGGCCAGTGCGATGTAAGGCTCGGCCTGGGTTGCTTCGGTGACATTGGTGCCGATGCGCAGGAACGACATTCCGTAGCGCGCGGCGAGACGAATGTCTTCTTCGCGACCAATGCCGGGGATAAAGAACATTCCCCACCTCGCATGGTTGAGCGCCTGCGCTGCGGCTTCCATGTATTCTTCATCGGTCGCGGCCGCCATTCCTTTGCCTGCCTGCGAGGCATTGAGGCCAAGCCCGTGTCCGACCTCGATCCAGCGGAAGCCGATGCTCTCGAGTGCCGCGGCAATCGTCGCCGTGTCTTCCGCTGTGAACTGGAAGTCGATGAGGTAGGACCCATCGCGAAGGGTCACTTCGAGAATGTCGGGAATCACGTCGAATGTAGCCATGACCAGCCCTTGGCGCAGCTTTACTGCAATACGACTCTAGCGCGATGCCGCTCTAGCGCGAAACGGCCGTCTGCGTTTTATTGGCAACAGCTTTCTTTACCGCGCCGGCAACTTCCGCGACCGCCGCGGACGAAAGCTCGGGGTAGAGCGGGAGCGAGAGAACCTGTGTGGATGCCGCCTCTGAATGCGGAAACGCGCCCCGACCGTAGCCCAGATCAGCATACGCTGGCTGGAGATGCACCGGTACGGGATAATGAATGCCCGTCTGAATTCCTTCCGACCTGCAGGGCGGTTTGCAGGCCGTCGCGATCGTCGGCCCGCAACGTGTAGACGTGATAAACATGCCGCGCCCATGGCATCTCGGTGGGGCGTTCCACTCCCGCGTCCGCTAAATGCTGGTTGTATTGGGTGACGACTGCGCGGCGCGCCTCGGTCCACTGCTCGAGATGGCGGAGTTTCACGCGCAGGATTGCGCCCTGAAAGCCTTCCATCCGATAGTTGTATCCGCGCAGCACGTGATGATACTTGCGGTCCTGTCCCCAATCGCGCAGCATGCGGACGGTGCGTGCATGCTCGGTGTTGCTGGTGGTCACCGCGCCACCCTCGCCGTAGGCTCCCAGATTCTTGCCGGGATAGAAGCTGAAGCACGCCATGTCGCCGATGCTCCCAACCGGGCGTCCTTTATATTTCGCCCCGTGCGCTTGCGCGGCGTCTTCGATCACGACCAGTCCATGGCGGCGCGCAATCTCCATGATCGGGTCCATGTCCGCGGACTGACCATAGAGATGCACGGGTAGGATCACCTTCGTGCGGGGCGTGATGGCCGCTTCAATCGCCGAGGGATCAATGGTGAATGATCGGGGATCGATATCGACCAGCACGGGCCGCGCTCCCGTGTAGCAGACTGCGGCAACGCTGGCGACAAAAGTAAAGGGGACGGTGATGACTTCATCGCCGGGACCAACTCCCGCGGCGAGCAAGGCCAAATGCAGGGCGCTGGTGCCGGAATTGAGGGCAATACATTCGGTGGTGCCGGAATAAGTCGCGAATTCCTGTTCGAACTCAGCCACTTCGGAGCCTAGGACGAACTGGCAACTGTCCAGGACGCGGGCGATGGCGGCGTCAATTTCGGGCTTGATGCTTTGGTACTGCGCTTTCAAGTCGAGATATGGAACTTTGATGTTGGCCATGAATGTCTGCGGATCGAACTTCTATTTTCTCACCAACGAGGCTACGCCGTGGCCTCAAGCGTGGTCAGTCGCAAATCTACGGGACGGCCATGTTGCGCCATCGACTGAGATGCAGCCTGCAAAATCTCGACCACGCGAAGTCCCGAGTTGCCACCGGTCAGCGGTTCTTCCTGCTGCTGAATGCAGTGCACGAAGTGGTCAATTTCGCGGCGGAGCGCCTCGGACACGTCGATCTGCGGGGCCAGCATGTCTCCCGTGCGGTAGCCCACCAGCATCTGGTAGAGCTTCTCCGGATTCTGCTGATGGTTCAGCGTGATGCCCTTGTCGTACACCTTGATCTTTTCGCTCTGCTCCAGGTCGTCGTAGACAATCATCTTGCGGCTGGCGCCGATCAGGGTCCGCCGCAGCTTTACGGGTGCGAGCCAGTTGGAGTGGATGTGCGCGATCTGGCTGCCCTCAAAAAACAGAGTGAGGTAGGCGATGTTCTCCGGGCCTCCGGGGACGTGGCTGAGACCGGTGGCGGAGACGGCGCAGGGCCGGAACGGCAGCACATAGTCCATGATCGACAAGTCGTGAACCGCGAGATCCCACAACACGTTCACGTCGTGCTGAAACAGCCCAAGATTTACGCGGACCGAATCGTAGTAGTAGATCTCGCCGAGACTTCCGCCGTCGACCAGTTCGCGAATCTTGCGGACCGCGCCGGTGTAGACGAAGGTGTGATCGACCATCAGGACGCGCTTTCGTTTCTGGGCGAGATCCATGAGGCGCTGGACCTGATCGGTGTCCGAAGCCAGAGGCTTCTCGACCAACACGTGTTTGCCTTCCTGCAATGCCCGCAGAGCCAGGTCGTAGTGCGTGGAGACCGGCGTAGCGATCGCCACTGCATCGATTGTCGGGTCCTCGATCAAATCGCGAAAATCCTGGGTGGTCTTGATCGTGGGATATCGGCTGCTTACCAGCGCCAGGCGGTCGGCTCGCAAGTCACTGACGCAGGCAACTTGCGCGCCCGGGGCCTCATAGCAATTTCGTACCAGGTTCGGACCCCAGTAGCCATAGCCGATCACGCCAATCCGAATCAAGAATCCTCCCTGTCAACTTGCCGGTTCGGTACTTACTTCTGAGGGACGTTGCGCCCCGGTCGTGCGGGGACACCCTTCACGATCTGGCGTTCGGGCACGTCATGGGTCACGACGGCTCCGGCCCCGACTAGCGCGCCTTCGCCAATGGTCACGCCCGCGAGAATCACCGCTCCGCTCCCAATCGAGGCGCCGCGCTTCACTCGCGTGGGCACAACCTGCCAGTCCGCCTCCGTTTGCAGGCGGCCGTCTTCGGTTGCCCGCGGGTAAAGGTCGTTAATGAACATGACGCCATGGCCCACGAATACATCGTCCTCGATGGTGACTCCTTCGCATACAAAAGTGTGCGAAGAGATTTTGCAGCGGCTGCCAATCGATGCGTTCTTCTGGATCTCGACGAAGGCTCCGATCTTGGTGTCGTCGCCCACCGTGCAGCCATAGAGATTAACCAGATCAGGCTGGAAGATTTTCACTCCGTGGCCCAGGACAACGTTGGCAGAAATTGGCATGAAGACCGTTAGGTTCGGCTTGTCCCCTGGAACGGGATGCGCTGCACGCGCGCGAGTTCCGCCGCGTCTCAAAATGGAGCAAATCGCACGATACAACAGAATTGTGCCAGTATCAACTGCAGCCTGGGATGCGGCTCTTCAACCCTTTCTGCCTTAATATGGTTGGCTCGGACTCGATAGCTCGATCGCGGATGACATTCTGAATGTGCGGAATCTTCGGCATCGTTGCGCGGAACGCGCGAATCCCGGACGGAGTGCTCGAACGGGGCACGCAGTCGCTGGCGCATCGCGGGCCCGATGACTCGGGCACGATCCTTTTGCGCGATTCCGTCCCCCGACCCGGTGGAAATCGGCCTGGGTAATCGGCGGCTGGCGATTCTCGATCTCTCCCCGCTGGCTCACCAGCCCATGCACGACGCCGAATCCGGCAATTGGATCGTCTACAACGGCGAGATCTACAACTTCCGCGACATTCGGGACGAACTCCAAAAGGCCGGCACAAGTTTTGTCAGCCACTCCGACACCGAAGTCGTCCTGAAAGCCTATGCGCGCTGGGGTGAAGACTGCCTGGCAAAGTTCCGCGGCATGTTTGCCTTCGCCCTCTGGGACGCCCGCCGCCACCGCCTGTTCATTGCCCGTGATCCGATGGGCATTAAGCCGCTGTACTACGTCGAGACGGGCTCGTATTTTCTTTTTGCCTCGGAAGTTCGCACACTGCTTGGGACTGGGCTCGTGCAGCCCCGCATCGATCCTGCGGGCCTCATCAACTACCTGACTTTCGGCTCGGCCTATGATCCGCTCACACTCGTGGACGGCATTCGCGCGCTTCCTCCCGGGCACACTCTGACGTGGGAAGGCGGAGTTCTGCGCCAGACTTCGTATTGGGACTTGGTGGACGCACCGGCAGCCGCTGCTCGAGATTCGGCGGAGTCCTTCGCCGAGAATGAAAAGCAAGCCGCCGAGCGTCTGCAGTCGATTCTGGAAGAAGCCGTCCGCCTGCAGTTAGTCAGCGACGTCCCAGTGGGAGTGTTTCTTTCCGGGGGCATCGATTCGAGCGCGTTGGTAAGCATTCTGAGCCGTGGCGGGGTGACTCCTAGCACGTTCTCCATCGTTTTCCACGAAGCCGATTTTTCCGAAGCGCAACACTCGCGTGCCATCGCCGCCAAGTTTCGTACCGATCATCATGAAATCAACGTTTCGCAGACGGATGTCCTGGCTGCGATTCCAGATGCACTGCGGGCGATGGACCTGCCCACCATGGACGGGATCAATACGTATTTCGTTTCGCGGGAAACGCGCCGGGCTGGTGTGAAGGTCGCGTTGTCGGGGCTCGGGGGGGACGAAGTATTCGCTGGGTATTCCAGCTTTCGCAGCGTTCCGCGCATGGAACGCTTCGCGCATTTTTGGAAACAGGTTCCTCGTTCGGTTCGCGGTCCGGTCGCCTCGGCGTTTTCCGCGCTCTCTCCGACAAACGATCAGAATCGCAAACTGGCTTCCCTGGCTCGCGATAATGGCCGGGTCCTGCATCCGTACTTCCTCAGCCGAATGCTGTTCACACCCGGCCAGAGAGATTTTCTCTTTCGCGGCGCAGGTGACGCGTCTGAAATCGCTGCGGCGTCGCAACGCGATCGGCTTCAGAGCGCTCTTCCGCTCGACCCGGTCAATCGCGTTTCCTATCTCGAGTCGCGCTGTTATATGCTGAATACACTGTTGCGCGACGCCGATTGGATGAGCATGTCGCAGGGTCTGGAGGTCCGAGTTCCCCTGATCGATCACCAGTTGGCCAAAGCCGTCCTGGCTCTTCCGGGCGCGTGGAAGCTGAATGGTACGCCGAAGAAACTTCTGGTGGGAGCGCTGGCGGGATCGCTGCCCGACGAGATTGTCCATCGTCCGAAGCGGGGCTTTACGCTGCCTTTCGAGCATTGGATGAGGCAAGAGCTTCGACCGGAGATCGAGCCAGTGCTGGGGAAAAAGCGGATCAGCGAAGGCCCACTAGGGGGAATGCTGGACGCCAATCAAGTGGAACAAGTCTGGAGAGATTTCCTGGGTGGCGAGACTTCATGGTCACGTCCATGGTCTTTGTACGTCCTGCAACGCTGGTGCGAACTGCACCTGTAATCGCTTTCACATGCAGAAAGTCGAAGAAATCGATAAGTCGCAGCCTGTGACGCCGACGGCAAAGTTGCCGGTCAGCGTGATCGTGGCTGCGCGCAATGAGGAGAAGAACCTGCCTCGTTGTCTGGAGGCGCTGCGCAATGTCGGCGAGGTCTATGTCATCGACTCCGGGAGCACCGATGCCACTCCCGAAATCGCGCGTGCTTTTGGAGCCAAACTGGTGCAGTTCCACTATCAGGGTGGCTGGCCGAAGAAACGTCAGTGGGCCATCGAGAATCTGCCTCTCGAGTTTGACTGGATATTCCTGGTTGACGCCGACGAAGCGCTCACGCCGGAACTGGAAGAAGAAATCCGCCGGGCTGTCGAAGATCCAAGTATTAATGGCTACTATGTTTCGCTGCGGATGTATTTTCTCGGACGACTTCTTCGGCACGGGGGCGCGGGTTTTTGGAAGCTGTCACTGTTTCGCCGCGGCAAAGGCGGTTACGAATGCCGCTTGAAGGACCAGGATACCTCCATGGCTGACATGGAGATTCACGAACACGTTGTGGTGGAGGGAGCCACCGCTCGGCTGAAGAACCCGCTGGCGCACCGCAATGTTGAGTCCCTGTCCCGCTACATCCGGAAGCACGATGAGTACTCGAACTGGGAAGCGAAAGTGTGGCTGGAAGGCGAGGCGAACGGGCAACTCGCCCCGTCATTTTTCGGTACGCAGGCGCAGAGACGTCGCTGGCTCAAGACTAAGTTCCTCGGGATTCCCGGCGCGCCGCTTTGGTACTTTTTGTTCAAGTATGTGTTCGGTCTGGGATTTCTGGACGGTGTGCCTGGCTTGATTTATTGCGGATTTCAGGCGGTCCAGATGTTTCATGTGAAGTCGAAGATCTACGAGTTGCGGCGGGCGAGAGAGGACGAGGGCGTTGAACCCTCGATGCGGAATCGTTCGATGAGTGGCTTGCCGGAAAATACGGTCGTTGCCTGGCGTGGCAAACGTGGGGAGTATTCCGACAAGGCCCCGTTCTCTCCGTCGCAGCGCTACCCGGAATACGCATTTGACGATGTGTCAGCGGAACCGAATCCCGCGTATGAAGGTGTGCGCGGCTGCTTTCACACGGCCGGACTGGATCTTGCTCACTTCGGCACGCCCGAGTGGAATCCGCTCGAGAGAGTTGATGCACCCGGGCGAGACGGTTCTGCTGAAGCCGAACATGGTCCATCAGCGTCACCCGCGTGATCCGCAGGGCTGGCGCTATGTAATTACGCACGGCAGCGTGATTCGCGCAGTGGCTGACTATGTTTGGAAGGCGGTTGGACCCAAAGGGCAAGATCATTCTTGCCGATGCGCCGCAAACGGATGCGTCCTTCTCGGAAATGACTCGTCTTCTTGGCCTTGACGTGATTCGAGACTTTTATCTGGCTCGCGGCCTCTCGTTCGAACTCATCGATCTTCGCCAGGAAGAGTGGACCACGCACCGTGAGGTGATCGTGGAACGGCGCAAACTCGCTCCCAATCCTTACGGAGCGGTTGCCTTCGATCTGGGACAGGCGAGCGAATTCGTGGATCACACTGGCTCCGGACATTATTATGGCGCGGACTATGACGCAGGCGTGGTCAACCGTCATCACAGCGGCGGGCGCCACGAATATCTGATCGCCGGGTTGCGCGATCAAGTGCGACGTGGTGTTCAGCCTGCCGAAGTGGAAGACCCACAAGAAAGCGGGGATCACCGCGAGCCTTAAGAACCTGGTCGGAGTGAACGCGGACAAGAACTGGCTGCCGCATCACACCGAAGGCGCGCCTGCACTCGGTGGAGATGAGCATCCGAATCCGGACTTGAAGCACCGCACCGAACGCAAGATGGCGGCCGCCATTCGCGGACTCTCGCATCGGATCCCCGTGGTCGGCCCCTGGGTCCATCAGGTGGCGCGCGGAATCGGGAAACCGGTCTTTGGCGACACCGAGAGCACCGTTCGCAGCGGAAACTGGTTCGGCAACGACACCATCTGGAGGATGTGCCTCGATCTGAACAAGATTGTGTTTTATGGCAACGCCGATGGATCGCTGCGCGATCCGCAGCAGGGCCGCAAGCGGCATTACGTTCTTGTGGACGGAATCCTTGCCGGCGAGGGCAGGGGGCCGCTGAATCCGGATCCTGTTCCGGCGGGAGTGCTGCTGTTTGGCGTGCACCCACCCAGCGTGGATGCGGCGTGCGCTTACCTTATGGGTTTCGATCCGGACAAGATTCCGATCGTATCGCGGGCGTTTCAGTGCCGGAATCTTCCGCTCTCTGACCACGGTTGGCGCGACATCGTAGTGCGAAGCAATGATGCTGCGTGGAATCGGCCTCTTCTCGAGGTTGCAAGCCGCGACACCTTTCACTTCGAGCCTCACTTCGGTTGGAAGGGGCACATCGAACAATCTCCCGCGCTCGAAAATGCTGTGGACGAGACCAGCGAGGCGGTCCGGCAGCCATGAGTGAATCCGTTCTCGTCGAGCAAATTTATCCCCGCCTGCCAGTTTTCCTGCAGAATGCCGCGTGCTGGTACTACGGTAAGAAAGAGGCGCGGGTGCGCTTGGGAGGCGCATTCGAACGGCACCTGCGGGAACTGACGGATTCAGAAAAATGGACCGCGAGCGAGATCGAAGCATACCAGAATGAAAAGCTGCGCTCGCTCATCCGCCACGCGTATGAGAGTGTTCCCTATTATCGAGAGCGCTGGAAGGCGCTGAAGGTCACTCCCGACGACATACGAAGCCGCAACGATCTGCATAAGTTGCCGGTGCTTACGAAGGAAGAAGTACGCCAAAACGCGGACCTTTTTGTCTCGCAGAAAACGCCACGGCGCGAATTGCGGTCGCGGCATACGAGCGGGACGACTGGCAAAGCCCTGCATTTCTACATGACCGAGGAGGCGGTCGCTTTCCAATGGGCGGTGTGGTGGCGGCACCGCTTGCGGTTCGGGGTAAGTCCGGGCAGTTGGCACGCAAACTTCACGGGACAGCGGGTTGTTCCCATCGCTCAGCGCACTCCGCCCTTCTGGCGCTGGAATCGTCCGATGCGCCAGGTTTTGATCAACATGCAGAGCCTGACGCCCAGCAAGATCGCGAGTATTGTGGGGATGCTCAACGCGCAGCAGTTTGATTTTTACTGCGGCTATCCTTCGTTCATACATATGCTGGCGGTCAACGCGACCGAAGCCGGGCTGCGGCTCACATCCCCGCCTCGCGTCATCTTTACGGGTGCGGAGAACGTACTCGACTTTCAGCGACGCGACATCCAGGCATTTACAGGCGCCATCCTGACCGACCATTACGGTTGCACAGAGGCATGCTGCAATGCCTCGCGATGTCCGGAGTTCGTTTACCATGAAGACTTCGAGTTTGGCATCATGGAAGGGATCGAGCGGATGCCGGGCGATCCTGCCAGAACAATTGTGTGCACCGGATTTGCGTGTGATGCGTTTCCCTTCATAAGGTACGAAGTGGGCGACACCGCAGTTTGGCAGGATGGCAGTGGGTGCCCTTGCGGCCGCAACTCGAACGTATTGCTTCGTGTCGAGGGGCGATGCGACGACTACATCATTACGCCTGAGGGGGCGCGAATTGCCCGCCTGGACTATCTCTTTAAAGATGCTCTCAACGTGAGGGAAGCGCAGATCATCCAGGAGCGGCTTGGTGAGGTCACGATCCGTTTGGTACGGCGGAGCACGTACGGCACAAAAGACGAAATCGAGATCAGGCGGGACATTGCAAGTTGGCTCAGTCCGTCGCTTGTCGTGCGATTCGATTACGTTCAGGAAATCCCGCGGGGACAGAACGGAAAATTTCGGGCCGTTCTTTCGCAGCTGAAACCGCCTTTGCAGACTCCAGTTGCGGAGCAGGTGAATCACTGAAACAAGTTCTTCAAGACGCGTGTTCAGGGGAGATTACGGTGGCAGAAGTTCCGGCGCCGCAACTACTGCATGGGTGCGCGCTGGTGAGCATCGCTGCCTCGGTCGTGTCGGCAGGGAACTGGGCGTGCCTCGGCGCAGTTTGCGCAGGAGAGTCTGCTGACGACCTGTCTATCGCCACCGGAAAGCGGCTCGCGGTGGATGCAACCTCATTTCTCAACGCAGTTCGAAGAACATCCAGCGTGAATCCAGCCTGAACGAATGATCCAATTACGCGTGCAACGTCAGAGGAGACGAACGTAGTTCATGCTCATCTTGGGCCTCAACATGTTTCATGCCGACGCCTCGGCAGCGATTGTGCTCGACGGCGAAATCAAGTTCGCCATTGCCGAGGAGCGTCTCAACCGGCATAAACACTACGCCGGTTTTCCCGCACTTGCGGTCAAGGCCTGCCTCGATGCGGTCGGGGCGAAGATCTCGGATGTCGAACATGTGGCCGTCGGGCAGGACAGCGATGCACATCTGGCGAAGAAAGTGCAGTATGCGCTCGCCAACCCGGCGAAGATTCTGAATTTCATTCGTCTGCGTCAGCGTAAGGAAGCGATGCGCGATGTGCGCTCGCTGCTGTCGAAGGCGCTCGATGTCGATTCCACTCAGCTTCGTTTTCAGGAGCACCATCTCGAGCATCATATCGCCCATATCGCGAGCGCCTATTACTGCTCTCCTTGGGAGAAGGCCGCGGGTTTCAGCTATGACGGTTCCGGCGACTTCGTTTCCACGATGATGGCGCGTTGCGAAGGCAACGAGATTGAGGTTCTCGACCGCGTGTTTCTGCCGCACTCGCTGGGCAGCGTCTACACCATGATTTGCGAATTCATCGGCTACAGCAAGTACGGCGATGAAGGCAAAGTCATGGGCTTGGCCCCCTATGGAAAGGACACCTATTGCGACGAGATCGGCAAGATCGTCGAGGCCAAGAATGGTGGCTTCCAGTTGGACCTCAGCTATTTCAAGCCGCTCGGCAGCAACCAGGGAATGCAGGTGCTGGAGGACGGCACGGTGAAACTGGCGCGCCACTTCTCGGAGCGAATGGAGAAACTATTTGGCGAACCGCGCGCCCCGCATTCAGAAATAAAGCAGCGTGACATGGACCTTGCCTTCGCGCTGCAGCATCGTTTTGAAGAGATCTTCTTCCATTTGCTGAATGAACTTTACCGCCGCATCCCGTGCGAAGACTTGGCAATGGCCGGCGGATGCGCACTCAACAGCGTGGCCAACGGCAAGGTCTTCGATGTCACGCCGTTCCGCCGCACCTATATTCAGCCCGCCGCTGGCGACGAAGGCCTGGCCATCGGGGCCGCTCTGCACACGTATCATTCCGTGCTCAAGCAGCCGCGACGGCATGAATTGAAGAACTCCTACCTCGGTCCGGAATTTTCCGAGTCGCGCATTGAATCGGCGCTGCAGAGTGCCGGTTTGAAATATCGCAAGCTGGAGCGCGCTGCATTGCTCGACGCCACGGCCGAACAGATCGCGGCTGGCAACGTAATCGGCTGGTTTCAGGGACGCATGGAGTGGGGTCCGCGCGCGCTCGGTAATCGTTCCATCGTCGCGCATCCTGGACTGCCTGACATGAAGGACGTTCTCAACGCCCGTATCAAGCACCGCGAGTGGTTTCGTCCCTTTGCGCCGTCGATCATGGCCGACCATCAGCACGAATACTTTGAGCACGATCATCCCTCGCCCTTCATGCTGCACGTGTACAAAATCCGGCCGGGGAAACGTAAAGAGCTGTGTGCGGTGAACCATGTGGACGATACTGGCCGTCTGCAGAGTGTGACTCGCGAAGAAAATCCGATGTACTACGACCTGATCTCGGCCTTCCATCGGAAGACTGGCATCCCCGTCATCCTGAACACGAGTTTCAACGAGAACGAGCCCATCGTCTGTACTCCCGAGGAGGCCATCGACTGTTTCCAGCGCACCCGCATGGATGTCCTGGCGATCGGCCCGTTCCTTGTGCTCAAGCCCAGTGGAAATGCACCGTAGCACGAGCAACACGGTTTCGACACTCTATTTGCCCAGGTGTCTCGAGACCGACAAACTCTCTGCGCGTAAGGCTGGAATCGCTGTATCTTAAACAATCCACAAGATATACGAACGCCGTTCATCCGTGTGTTGACCTTCCGTCGTGACTAGCATGTACCTTCGAAATCTGGCCGGATCTCGTGATGGGGGAGAAACTCGGTATGTTCGCCACCGAATCTTATGAAGAGACGCTGTCTACCACCCCCAGCTGCCGAGCTTCTCCGGACCTGTAGTCTGGCACTGGTTTTTTTGAGTCTGGCCATCCTGATTGGCTGCCAGGGTTTTAGCTCAAGCAAGTCTTCAACTCAACAGCCTCTTGGCGTATTGGCTTTGAGCGGAGCCAGCCTGGACTTTGGCAGCGTCACGACGGGCACAAGCAAGACCATGAGCATGACCGCGTCGAATACCGGCACGGCCTCGATTACGGTGAGCAGTGCCTCGATTTCCAGTAAGTACTTTTCGCTGAGTGCGCCGAGTCTTCCCGTTACGATTGCGGCCGGTCAAAGTTCCCCGGTCAGCGTTGTGTTCACTCCCAATGCAGCGGGCCCTTTCAGCGCCACGGCTACCATTGCCAGCACGGCCTCCGACAGTTCCACTGCGCTTTCACTTACGGGAACCGGAGTGGCGAGCGGTCAAGTCGATGTGAGTCCGACGACCGAAAACTTCGGAAGCGTAACCGTCGGGAGCCAGAGCAACCAGACCATCACGCTGACCAACAACACAGCAGCGACGGTCAACATTTCGCAGGCTTCGGTGAGCGGCACCGGATTCAAGCTGAGCGGCATCACCACGCCCCTCGCCCTCAATGCTTCGCAAAGCACCACATTCACCGCCACGTTCTCGCCGCTGACGGCGGGGAGCGCAAGTGGCAGTGTCACGATCACCTCGGATGCTCCCAACCCATCACTGTCCTTGCCGTTGTCGGGCACCGGAGTTACGCAAGGAGCGGTGGGGGCGAGTCCCACAAGTCTGAATTTCGGAACTGTGACCCTGGGTAGCAAACAGGTGTTGTCGGAAACTGTGACGAATACCGGCGGATCGACGTTGACTGTATCTCAGGTTGGCGTCAGCGGCACGGGTTTCACGGTGAGCGGAATTTCTACGCCTGCAACGCTCACGGCGGGACAAAGTGCGACTTTCAGTGTGACTTTCACACCGCTATCGGCGGGCAGCGCCAGCGGCAGCGTGACTGTAACATCGACTGGTTCCAATCCGAGCTTAACCATTCCCTTGACGGGTACGGGGTCAGCGACGGCTGGAGTGCTGACGGCAACTCCCTCGCCCATTGCGGTCGGCAGTGTAGTCGCCGGAACGAGCGGGACGGCCACGGGAACTCTGACGGCCAGCGGAGCGAACGTTACGGTGACGGCAGCCAGTTCGAATAACTCGCGCTTTGTGATCAGCGGCCTGTCGCTGCCAGTCACCCTCGCGCCCGGAGCGAGTGCTTCGTTTACGGTGACCTTTAGTCCAATCGTTGCCGGTGCGGATGCCGCCACTCTGACATTCACCAGCAATGCCCAGCCCTCCACAACGACGGATACGGCTAACGGTACCGGTACAGCGGCTCCGGTCCATAGTGTTAGCTTGTCGTGGAACGCCAGCACATCGTCCGGCGTCACGGGATACAACATTTACCGCGCGATTTACACGACTTCCTGCGGCTCGTACTCGAAGATCAACGGGACCACGCTGGATACTCTGACGACCTACACCGATTCGGCGGTGACCGACGGCACGAACTACTGCTACGCCACTACTGCCATGAATTCCAGCAACCAGGAAAGCGGCTATTCGAACATCGTCACGGATGTGCAGATTCCTCCCCCGTGATGAGGCGAGCCGCTAGCGTTCTGGGATGATGTTCACTCGGGAACCCAGGAAACAATGTGCCTTGACTGAAACGAGCCTGACCTTCCGGTCAGGCTCGTCAGTTTTTGCGGGATCCGGCCGCGACATCGAACACTCCGATCGCGACGAACGCGCGGCACAAATTCCCGAAGTGGGAGCTTTTAGTACAGCAATCGGCAGTTGTTTCCGCCCTTTTACTCGAAGGTTTTAATCCTTGTACCACTGGCCCATTGGCCGCCGCACACATGTCCCATCGAGACCTACTCACCAGAGCCGTCAGGCTTCAAACTGAATGGTATGAGACTCCCCCAGTCCCTTCCCCGGCATTTTTCTACCCGTGTCTTCGTCATGGTCGTGATCACCGTTGCGCTGTTTACTGTGCCATTGTGCGCAGGTGCGTCTACGCAACAATTGACCTGTGCTCCGTGCACTTTGCGATTCGGCGCCGTCCCCATCGGGCAAACGGAGACTGAGGTCGCGGTCTTGGCCAATAGCGGACAGACCAGCGTCACCGTGTCGGCGGCCAACCTAAGCGGAACCGGATTCAGTCTGTCGAACCTGACCTTGCCGCTGGTCCTCGCGGCGGGGCAGAGCGTCTCCCTTAACGTGACCTTTTCTCCGACTGTCACGGGATGGACCGGAGGGAAAGGCACAATTACCAGCAATGCTTCGAACTCGAAACTTCAGTTGCAACTGGGAGGTTCGGGGACAACGAGCGACAGTCTAGTCGCCAGTCCCGCAAGCGTCTCGTTCGGCCAAGTGGCCATAGGATCGTCCACCACGGTGCCGGTTGTTCTGAGCAATACGCGCACATGGAGCCTGAAGATCACTGCCTGGCAGATGACGGGCAATGGATTCTCCGCCAGCGGGCCGGCGTTGCCGTTCACTTTGAATGGAGGGCAGAGCGTCACCCTGAATCTCACGTTCGCCCCACAGACGGCTGGAATCAGTGGAGGGAGTGTGTTCGTCACTGGTCCCTCTCTGAGCGTGCCTCTGAACGGCACGGGAACGACAAGCGCTGCAGGGCAGCTGACGATCACTCCCTCGCTGCTCAACTTCGGCGACGTGACCGTCGGGACGACAGGAACCCAACCCATCACGATGAGCGCTGCCAATGCGAGTGTGACCGTAACCGCAGATGCCAGCAGCAGCTCTCAGTTTGTCCTGAATGGAGTTTCTTTACCCTTGACGATCGCCGCGGGCCAGAGCTTATCGTTCAATGCAGCTTTCACGCCCACTGGCAGCGGGACGGTTTCCGGGTCGCTCTCTTTTACCAGCAATGCGTCCAACAAGCAGACCTCGGAATCGCTGACCGGCACCGGCACATTGAAACAGTACAGCGTTAACCTCTACTGGAATGCCAGCACGAATGTCGCGGGCTACAACGTTTATCGCAGCACGAGTTCGAACGGCTCATATTCCAAGATCAATTCCTCTTTGGATCCTAACACCGCATACACCGATAGCAGTGTCGCCTCCGGAGCCACGTATTACTACGAAGCCACGGCGGTGAATTCCAGCGGGCAAGAGAGTACGCGCTCGACGCCGCCTGTAGTGGCGAGCATCCCTTAATCCTGTGCGTAGAAAAGTAGTCGCGCGGGTGCAGTGTGCTCGCGAATTCTGTGACTGCATCACGTGTTCGACGCTGACGCTGACGTTGTTTAGACGTGTCGCCATCCGGGTTGTTTGGGTTACGTGAAGCAAACAAGGCTGTGTCAGCCGCAAGTGGGATAGGAAGTGGCCAGCTTGCGTGGGTTTGCGGAGGTTTGCTTCTCCGCGATCGCATGCAAGAACAACTCCCTGTCACGGCGCGTCCCGCCGCAGTGACAGCCTTCACCGTGAACTCCGACCAGCAAGTTACCTTTACCGTGCCCGCAGCTGTAGTAGTTTGCGATCGCTAAGCCCTCAGCGCTCGCATTTGGGCGTCACCGTATGGGCAACGCCTATCCAGCTGGAATCGTGGAACTTTCGTAACCTCCCCTGGGGACCTCAAGCACCCGATGTGGCACGGAGGGGCTATTCTCCACAGTCTGCATTTTCGTTAGTACTAGTACCAGTGGCCAACTAAGGCACTCACTAACGTTATGCTGACAAAATGCTTGAGTGCGATTTTCGGACCGCGAACCGCTATCCTGTTGGCTCTGCTGACTTTAGTCGGGCCCGCGCGGGCGCAGGAAGTTTCCCTCGCGCTGCTCCAGCCCACAGCGATCGCGGCGGAATCAAGCCCACCGACGCTGGTCATAATGCCAGTGCAACCTGCGACATTGCCGGAAGCGCCCAGCCATCGCTTCTGGGATCGTAAGAATAGTCTTCTATTCGCCACCAGCGCCGCTTTCAGCACTGCAGACTTCTTCGTAACCCGAGCCAACCTGCAGAATGGCGGTCAGGAACTGAATCCCGTGACGAGGATGTTTGGCGGCAGCACAACGGGCCTGGCGGTAAATTTCGTCGGCGAAAACATTGGCGTCATCGGAATCAGCTATATGTTCCACAGGACCGGACACCACAAACTGGAGCGTGCGGTCTCCATGGTGAACATCGGAGCCTCGACTGCCGCGGTCACGTTTGGCCTAGCTCATCGATAGTTCCATAAGACTCTCCCAGACGAGCGATGCGCCTTCAAACAGGCGTGCGGCGGTTACTAACGTCCTGCACTCTGCCTTTCCAGTCGCCACCAGTGCCGCTCCAGTACTTGAGCGCAGAATGTACTGTGGCGCACAGATAAAACAGAGCTGCTAGAGGCAGTGATAATGCCCATGCGGGATTCAGCCGGTAGTGTCGCACCATAGTCGAGTAGGTGATCGTCATGGCGACCCAAGATGCAGCGCTCAGAACGAGCGCCACCTTGCTACTGCACAATCCACCGTTGCTGAGCGTTGGTGTGTGCGATTTGCCCGTTTCACGCCTCCCGATGCCGGATTGAAATGAGCTATGTCGGCTCGGCAAGGAGTGCTCGGCGTGTAGCCTCGAGAGTATTGATCAGCGACTCCTGCGGAAGCTTCTGGATGATCGGTTCGATGATCCATCCGAGCCCAACGGGCACGTCACGCGTTAGCGAGATGGCCCTACACTCAATATACGCACCCGCTTCCCGCTCCTGGAATCGCCAGTAGGAATACAATCGCCATAGAAATCCGGAACCAGTATCAGGGGGTAGAACTCTCTCCTTCGGGCTCCCGGCGTGCTCCACTTCACAAATTCGGGTCGTGAACGAACGACAAATCCAGCGCGCCGGGTCCAGCGAACGATAATGCACCTCATGATCTGTATCAAGGACCACCGTTATGATTTTCTTCTTTAGCAGTCGTAAGTAGATTTGGAAGTCACTGCCTTGATGGCTTATCAGCTTTGAGGCAATTACTTCTGGCTTGTAGATGTTCCGGTGATTATCGTAGTCCTGCACCAGCGCCAGCACGTCTTTGACGGTCGTATTAGGAGTGAATGAGGCGCCGATCCAGTCATGGATCAAACCATTCGGCACTCTGACCGGCCCGTGGCCTGACCAAAATTGCGCTACGACCTGGCCTCCTCGAACTTGCTGTGCCCTCTTCGGGTTGATATCGGACCACAGGAATGAACCAATGTCGCTCAGAGTCCGCTCCATGACCGACTCTGCGCTAAGGATGTACGCACTGAAATCTTTTAGTGTCTGCTCTTTCAACTGTACCGGGGTCGCAGTTTGTGCCATAAGCGCCACCCTGATGCGAATCGTGACCCGGCTATGTTCGCTTGTCAAGTCGGACCGCGCTCAAATGCGTATAGCCCCCACCAGCGGCGGCATGAGTGTGGTCTACAAGGCCGCCGCGCCGGCGCATCTGGACCTCGCACGCGCCTACGTCCTGTTCGGCGACCCCGCTAAAGCCAAGACCGCCTACCAGGGTTTCAACGCTCTGTGGAAGAATGCCGATCAACTATTTATTGCCCCGGCGCCGACAGATGCTTGGCGGCATCATCTAGCACGAGAACCCAATCCCCCTGTCCGGGCGGAGTGAACTGTCTGGCACCGGATGTGGAGAAGGTGCCTCCAGAAGTTGCTTTCCCACTGCGAGGATCGAACCACCAGGTATTGACTTGAGCGCCGGAGAGCTTCATCATATCGAGCGTGATGATCCGTGCCGACGGCATGTAGGCAATGACCGAACTCCCGTCTGCCGTGCGGGCCGCTGTCAGATAATCGAGCCCCCAAAACTCCCCGAGGCCGTCCGTAACCACTTTGTGCTCCTGATCAGGGACCAGATCAAACCAGCGGCGCGAACGAAACAGCTTCCCCCAATGCATCATCCCCAATGAACCCGGACCATCCATTGCGGTATTCCAGCCCGGGTCAAACAGCCAGATAGGGCGGTTCCCCATCACGTGCCCGAAGCCTCCGTTAAGGATGGTCCAGTAAGCCTGGCGGCGGATCTGAACTTCCGAAGAGTTGTGCTCGCCCTCGTAAATCGACTCGATCAGAAAGAAGGGCATCACCGGTTTGCGATTGTAGTCCTCGATAAGACGGAGATGGACGATCTGATAGGCATAGCTGGTATTGATCTCGAGCCATGGCCCGGGATATTGCTCCGGAGGCGAAGAATCCGGGTGACAATGCGCGGAAAAGAGGTGACGCTTGTCGTTTTGCCGGATGCCAAACGCGACCATGTCCACGTTCTCGCGGGCAGGACCCGGATCACGATCACCGCCCATCACCCAAATGATGTTGTCAAAATCCTTGTAGCGCTGGCCAAGAAATTGCCCGTATTGCAGCAGTCTCTCCGGACCGTTAGCCATGACCTCTTCAATGAATCCCTCGTCGGTCCCTGGATATCCCAGGTAAACCGGAGCGAGGAGCACGACCATCCCCTTCTCCGCAGCTTTACGGATGACCCAGTCAGCATGTTCGAAATACTCCTCATTCTGAACTGACCAGTCAGACATCTTGGGGAACGGAGCTTCGCCGTAGACGTTCTTCGGCGCGTTCTTGGCAAACTTGTGCTCGATGAGGTTGACCAGCACCGCGTTGAATCCCTTGGCGCGGCGGTTTTCAAGGTATTGTGCCGCCTCGTCCTTGGTCAGATTGGCGATGATCGACCACGCCGCGTCGCCTTGCAGGAGGAACGGCGAGTTGTCACGGCTGGTCAGGTAGCGTTGGTTCTCGCTAATGCGGAACGGCTGGTTCCTGTCCGCGTTCTGGGCGGAGCCGGTGGCCGCGAACGCCAGCACGCATGCCAGCAATCTGCCGTGAACCTTTTGAGGAAATGAAGGCAGCGTTACTCTCCGTGACCTAACGAGAATTGCCGCACGCAGCACATTTAGACAACCCCCAGTTGTAACCCGTACTGCCCGATCGCACCAAATCACTCCCGCTTCAAAATGCGGGCGGATTTGAAGAGGAGAATCATGGTCCTACATGTGGCCCATCCGTTTGATGAAGAGCCACGAGCTGTTTCAGTCTATCGAGCAACTCTCTCCTCTCCGCGCCAAGGGCTCGAATCACCTCGGCCGTGAGCAGGGCTTCGTCCGGTTTTCCAACTCTGTAATAAGAATCGCACAGCAAAAAGAGGGCATCGGGATCCGCGGTTCGCGATTTTTCCAGATACTGGATGGAGTCTGGCCACCGCTGTTGCTGATATCGGACTCCGCCCATTCCTATCAAGGCAAGAGTTTCGGCGGAATCGAGCCCGAGAGCTGACTGGAAGGATTCTTCCGCTGCAGCCGCTTCTCCACCAGAAAACTGCACCATCCCAAGGTACCCCGCAATCCGGGCCGACTTCGGAGCCCTGGTCCGGGCAATGGTAAGCACGCGCTCCGCGTCACCCTTTCTCCCCATACTGTAGTACATGGTGCCAAGCAGGTAGTGTGGCTCGCCTTGGAAGGAGGCATCCGCAGCGGGCGACTTCGCCAGGATTTCTAGCGCCTCCCGCTCTTGGTTCGCTTCGAGCAGCGGTTTCACTTGCTTCCAGGCCTGTTCCTCTTCGGGGCTTTTCAGTTCCTTGGAAGTGTCGACGCGGTCCGTCATCGCACCGAACAGTCTGGTTTCAGACCGTGCTTCCATTGTTCGTCCTAGTTGCCGGTATGCCTTCCCGAGCTGAAAGTGGGCCGTAATCAGAGAAGGCTGTAGAACGATCGCGCGTTGGAGCGATGCCACGGCATCCTCAAACTGCCCCAGCTCCACCTGCGCTCTTCCCAGTCCGTAAAATGCGGGGCCTCTTTCGTACCGGTGCGTCAGCGCGTAGGAGTAGAAATCGCGGGCTTTATCCCAGTCCCCCAGGTTTGCCCAAGATTCCCCTAGATAGAATGCAGCCTCACCATTGCCGGCGTCGCGTTTCAGGGCCGCGTCGAAATTGGCAATGGCAGACAGGAAATCGGTCAATTCGAACTGCGTCCGGGCAATGTCGAAATCAATGCGAGCCAACCTGGGATCGAGGCGGCGAGCTTTCTCCATCCACGCAAGCCCCTCCTTGCGGTTCTCGATGTTCACTGCCAGGTATTCTCCATACTTCTGGCAGATCTGTGCATCATTGGGTGCGAGGCTGGCCGCCATCGCAATGGTTTGACGGGCGCGATCCACGTCTGCCTCCGCGAAGAAAGCTTCTGCGAGGTAGTAGAGAACTTTGACTGTGCCCGGCCGAGCGTTGATGCTGCTCCTATAGTTCTCGATGGCCTTGGGCCAGTTACGCTCTCGAAAGAATACCGTGCCCAGTCCGAAGAGAAGGTCCGCATCGTCAGGGGAACTGCGAAGCGCTTGCTCATAAACATTCCGGGCTTCCGCCAACCGGTCCGCGGCTACGAGCGTTGCTCCCCGCTTGAGAGCAGCCGCCACATTCGGCGGGGCTTGCCCAGTCATCAATGTCGATATCAACAAGAACGTGACCAGGGTCTTCATACCATTCGGCATAATACGATTTCAAAGATGCCCCAGCTAATGGTACCCGCTCCATTGCGTGAGCATGTTCCGTTGACCGATGATAAGCCATGCGCCAACTGATGCTCATCCTGGCCGCGACGGTCGCTCTCGTGTCGGGCCCCAGCTTACCTGCTCATCCGGGGATTCGATTTGAAGAAATTGCCGCACGCTCCAACCTTCGCTTCACGACCGCAGCTTCACCCACCGCGAATAAGAATCAAGTCGAAACCATGGTTGCGGGCGTGGCCCTGTTTGACTATGACGGGGACGGTTACCTCGATGTATACCTCGTGAATGGCGCGGCGATCCCCTCGCTTAAGAAAGAATCTCCGGCCTATTGGAACCGGCTGTTTCACAACAACCACGATGGCACCTTCACTGACGTTACCGAGAAAGCGGGTGTAGCCGGGGCAGGTTACGGCATGGGTGTCGCCGTAGGGGACTACGACAATGACGGATGGCCGGATTTGTTCGTCGCCAACGTTACCGGTAACCAGTTATTTCACAACAACGGAGATGGAACTTTTACGGACGTGACCGCCAAGGCGGGATTGCAAGGTGCGACTCTGGACGGAAAGAAGATGTGGTCCGCGGGCGCGGGCTGGTTCGACTACAACAATGACGGACTGCTGGACCTCTTCGTCGTCAATTATTGCAAGTGGGAGGTCAACAAGGATCCCTACTGTACGATCGGCGGCGGTGCCCGCGGGTACTGTCATCCCCGGTATTATGCTGCAACTCACAATTCTCTTTACCGAAACAACGGGGACGGAACTTTCACCGACGTCTCCGAGGAAACCGGGATCGCATCGCAATTCGGCAAAGGAATGAGCGTGTCTTTCGCGGACTACGACGGCGACGGGTTTCTAGACGCGTTTGTGGCCAACGATACCACGCGCAACTTCCTGTTCCACAATCTGGGTGGGAAGAAATTCGAGGAGGTCGGCGATTTGGCGGGCGTGGCTTATGGATCGAATGGCGCGGCACTTTCCGGCATGGGCTCCGATTTTCGCGATGTGAATAACGATGGCCTGCCCGACATCTGGCACACCGCGGTGGAATTCGAAACATTCCCACTCTACGGGAATCGCGGCCGGGGAGATTTCGCCGATTGGACGGCGAATAGCGGCCTGGCACGCTCGACCTCGCAAATGTCAGGCTGGGGAAATGGAATCGTCGACTTAGACAACGATGGTTGGAAGGACCTGTTTGTGGCTCGCTCCAACGTTTTGGACAATATTAGCGGCCTGGTTTCCGAACGTCAGTATCCGGAACGAAATTCTGTGTTCCGAAATCTGGGCAACGGAAAATTCGAAGACGTGAGTTCCGGGGCCGGCCTCGATTTTGCGAAAGAGGCTCCACATCGTGGAGTTGCGTTCGGCGACATCGACAATGACGGGCGGATGGATGCGGTGGTGACCGTGCTGAACGGAGCGGTCAAGCTCTTCCACAATGTCTCCGGCGGAGAGAACCACTGGATATTGTTGAAGTTGGCGGGAACAAAAAGTAACAGAATGGGAATCGGCGCCCAAATTCATATCACGACGGAGGACGGACGCTCTCAGTGGAACGAGGTCACTACCGCGGTCGGCTACGCTTCCTCCAGCGATAGCCGGGTGCATTTCGGGCTTGGGGCGAACCGTCACATCAAGGAGATCGAGATTCGCTGGCCGAGCGGCATCAAGCAGATATTGCACGACGTCGAGGTTGATCGGGTCACGACGATTCACGAGCCGCCGAGTTAATCCTCCCCTCGGTTCTCCCGCGGTGAGCGATGTTTCGATCGATGTTAATGAACGACCAGGTTGCGCCAGTAGGCGTTCCCCGCTTCGTGTTGCGGAATCAGGACACGCTGGTAGAGCCGCAGCACGACTTCCTGCTTCGCGTACTTCGCCAGATTGACTTCGATGTCCTGCCACTCGCGCGTTTCCGAATGGCCCTCGATCAATTTATCGAGGACCTTGTCGTCGTTCACATATACCTGTAGCTGCCAGGAGCGTCCAGGATCCACGCCCGCTTGGAATCTCAAAGCTGGATCGTTACTCAGCCGTGCGCTTCGGGTTAATACGGTTCCGCGCACTTCGTCGCGCGGATACGTAGACAAGACATCGCCGTCCAAATAGGTGATGCCGCGGATGCCAGGCATGCCGCCTCCGGCCCCACCGAATCCCGCTCGTTCCAGCGTCCAATCGGGGTTCCAGTATTTCATGAGGTTGGCAAGACGAAATAATTCGGCGGGCTGTGTCACGGGTTGTTGGACCGCGATGTGGAGTGTGTTTCCATCGTCGATGGCCCCGTGAACCACACTGATTGCGAGGCCGAGCTTTTCTGTTCGCCGCGCCAGTTCTGTAATGCTCTCGTCTACTGGAGGTGTGAGTTGAAGAGCGCCCATTTCCTTACCGAAGACTCGGTCGTTGAGTTCGGACACTGGTTCTGGCGGCAGAGCCTTCATCCCATGCATCGCGGCAACCACGGATTCGGAGTTGGCGGCATTGCAATCGGTGTCGGCGAAGTCGGCCGCATGGACGGCAAGTTGAATCGTCTTCTGAAAGTCGCCGCCGCCGAACCAGACGCTGGTTGCCACGAAACCGCCATTCACCACTGCATTGTTCGTGGCGGGATACTCGATTCCCCAGCGTTCATCGATCGCCCGAAAAATCTGATCAGGACCGATCCCTGAATCGGCCATCGCAATGACCAAATCGAGACATTTGCGATACGGAGAGTCAGGGTGGATTAGCGTTGCTGCCTTGCGGACAATGGCGTGGGTGTCCTCCTCCATGAAGGCGATGCTGATCATTCCTGCGACAAAGACCGCACCATCTGTTCCCTCAGCGTAGCCGTTGATGTGGCCGAGCCGTCGTGCCATCTCCGCCGCAGCATTGGGCATGCCGGGATTCAGCACACCGTAGACGTCGCTGCTGAATTGCGAACCGATGGTCCACCAGAGCTTGTTGTAGCGGGGATGCCCAGTGTCGGGAGGCTTGATGCCACGCTTTAACAGCAGCAGAGCCTGCTCACTCGATCCCCACGAACCGGCGTTGTTCTCCAGCCACTGTTGTCCCAGTTGCTGCACCGTCAGCCTAATGCCGTATTTTTCGAAGGCGCGGATCGCAACCATTTCGTAGTAGTAATCGTCGTCCACCGGAGCATAGCCCGGCAGGTGGGACATTGGCGTAGCGGGTAGAGTGGATGCGGGCTGGTGTTCGAAGCGGCCGCCTGTTCTCTGAGCGATCATCTGCGCGGTCCAGACCGCCTGCACGCGATCGAGGTATTCCGCGTGCGACATGGTCAGCGTTCCATTGGATGGTGCTGGCGGATGTTGTTGCAAAGTCTGGCCGTGCGAAAACGGCAGCGATAACATGGCAAAGCCAAGAAGGTTGAGCAGCACATTCGTCAAGTTGTTCATGGTTTGAGTCTTCCCTCGAACGAGCGCACGAGAGGGTGCAAAGCGCCTATTTCGCTTAGTGCGCATGGTACTCAAAAAAAATGAAGAATGGACATAAATTTTGAAACGTTTTATATTTGCCACCCGTAGGCCGTTTCTTCCAGGAACTGGAGCGCAATCATGAACCGCCTCATCGTGCCCTTCGCCGCTATCGCTTTGATGGCCGCTGCTCACACCGTTTCAGCACAGGACACCCACTTTCACCCCGATCGTCAACAGATCCCCACTCCGGGCTGCCTGAATATGAAAGGCGCATGGGAAGGCGGATCCGCGCCGTGCACTCAGAATGAGCATGATTCCTGGCTGGCCGATATCCGTCATTGGCGCGACGAACGCCGGATTCGCATCGGCTATGAGGGTTCGCGCTATGACCTGCCTGCATTCAAGTGGACGCAGTCCAGTTTCTTCCAGCCGCAAATGATGGTGGAGGACCGTTATTTCTACGATCCGATCGCCCACCGCTACACCGTCGATCGATATCTCGATGATCTGGAAAAGAGATACGGCGGAATCGATGCGGTTCTCATCTGGCCCACTTATCCGAACATGGGAATCGACAATCGCAACCAGCACGACATGATCCGCTCCATGCCGGGAGGCATTCCGGGCGTGCGCCAAATGGTTGCGGACTTCCATCGTCGCGGCGTGCGCGTTCTGTTTCCGATGATGATGTGGGATCAAGGCACGAGGGATCCGGGCCTGTCATGGGCGGAGTCAATTGCCGCCACCATGGCGGAAATCGGAGCGGACGGCATCAACGGAGATACTCAAGACGGCGTACCACTCGCCTATTCGCTCGCCGCCGACAAGATCGGCCATCCGCTCGTGTTTGAGCCGGAGGGTGGGCCTTCGGACGAAGCACTAGCGTGGAACATCATGACTTGGGGGCAGTATTCATATCCGTTCGTGCCCATGGTGGATAAATACAAATGGCTGGAAACGCGCCACATGGTGAATATTTCCGATCGCTGGAAGCGCGACAAGACCGACAACCTGCAGTTCGCCTTCTTCAATGGCGTCGGGTGGGAAAGCTGGGAGAACATCTGGGGCATTTGGAACGGAATCACGCCGCGGGATGCTGAAGCCACGCGCCGCGTGGCTACGATCGAACGGGCAATTGCCTCATTCCTCGTAAGTACCGATTGGGAGCCCCTGGTGCCGATGCTGCGTTACGGCATCTACGCCAGCCGGTGGCCCTCAGGCCAGCAGACTGTGTGGACCATTGTGAACCGCAACGACTACGACGTAGAGGGTCCGCAGATCGAACTCGCCACCGAGGAGGGCGTGCATTATTTCGATCTGTATCACGGCATCGAACTCACACCTGCGAAGAATCAGGCTGGCCGAAATGTGCTGAGCTTCCCCATCGAAGCTCACGGCTACGGTGCGCTTCTTGCCTCACACGCTGCCCCTGATGCTGGCGTTCAGAAGCTGATGTCGAAGATGAAAGAATTGAGTGCGATACCGCTTTCCAGTTACTCCCATGAGTGGAAAGTTGTGCCGCAACAGATCGTGCCCATTGCCGCCGTCAAGCCGCCTTCTGGATCGCCCGCGGATATGGTGAAGATCCCCGAAGCGGATTTCGATTTTCGTATCTCCGGTATTGAGATTGAAGGATTCAACGACATAGGGGTTGACGTGCAGTATCCGTGGGAGGATACGCCCCGCCGTTTCCATGATCATCCCATGCATGTAAAGTCGTTCTGGATTGACAAGTATCCAGTGACCAATGCGCAGTTCAAGAAGTTTCTCGATGCGGCTCATTACCATCCTCAGGATGATCTGAACTTCCTCCGCGACTGGAAGAACGGCACGTATCCAGCGGGTTCGGATACTAAGCCAGTTACCTGGGTGTCGATCGAGGATGCGCGCGCCTACGCGGAATGGGCAGGGAAGCGTCTGCCGCATGAATGGGAGTGGCAGTATGCAGCGCAAGGCACGGATGGGCGCACGTATCCTTGGGGCAACACGTGGAATGCTGACGCGGTTCCTGTGCCGGACAAAGGCCGCTCCATGCGTGGTCCGGATGCGGTCGACGCACATCCTCAGGGTGCAAGCCCGTTTGGCGTGATGGACCTGGTCGGAAACGTGTGGCAGTGGACCGAAGAGTTTCAGGACGAGCACACACGAGGAGGCATTCTGCGGGGCGGCAGCTATTACCAGCCGCAAGGATCCATTTGGTATTTCCCGCAAGCGTACAAGCTTGGCGAGCATGGAAAGCTCTTGATGACGGCCCCGAGCATGGACCGCTCGGGTGGCCTCGGCTTCCGCTGTGCTCAAGATGCACCGTAGGTCGCTAGGAAACCGGTTTTGTCATTGAAAGCTGATGTGCTCACTAAGAACGGCAATCTGCTAACCTGAATTTCGTAGGCCGCGATCCGATGAACCCTCCGGTCACAATGCGCCAAATTGCGGAACGAGCCGAAGTGTCTATTGGCACGGTGTCGCATGTCATCAATGACACGGCCAAGGTTCGGGAGAGACTCCGCCACCGGGTGCTGGATGCGATTCGCAGCCTGGGATATCAACCCAGCCAACTGGCCCGAGGCCTTCGGCGAAATCAGACCAACATCGTGGTCATGATCATGCCCGACATCACGAATCCATTCTTCCCCGCCGTGGTGCGCGGTGTGGAAGACGTCGCATACAAGCACTCCCTCCGCCTCGTCCTCTGCAACACGGACAACGATCCTGGCAAGGAGACCTCCTATCTGAACGAACTGCGGTCCTACCGTCCCGCGGGGTGGCTTGTCATTCCTGCGGCGGACAGCGAGATGACGGCTCGGCTACGATCGGCGGCGGCTTCGGGCACTCCGGTGGTCTGTATCGATCGCGAGCCGCCGGGATGGAAGGGGGATGTGGTTATGGTTGCCAATGAGGCTGGATCCCATAGCGCCACACAACATCTTCTGCGCATGGGACACCGCCAACTCGCGGTGATCACCGGTCCCATGCACCTGACCAATGCCGTGGAGAGACTGAAGGGGTTCAAACGCGCCCTTGCCGAAGCGAAGGTGCCCATCGAGCCGGAATATGTTCAGGAGGCCCAGTTCAACCGCCAGAGCGGATACCAGGCGGCGACTCGGCTCCTGCGTATGTTGCCCAGGCCTACTGCGATTTTTGCGTGCAACGATCTGATGGCGATGGGAGTGCTCATGGCGGCCCGCGAGTTAGGTCTCCACTGTCCCGAGGACATCTCCATCGTCGGCTTTGACGACCTCGATTTTGCCGAGTTTACGGCTCCGGCGCTTACCTCGGTACACCAGCCGGGTTATCAATTGGGTACGACGGCAGCACGCCTATTGCTGGACCGCATCGACGGTTCCCAGGAGCCCGCCCAGAAGATCACGCTGCCGAGTGAGCTGAAGATCCGCCATTCCGTTGCTTCTCTTCCCCCCGCAGTTCTTTCTTCCAAACCGAAACGGCGCGAAGCGGCTGTCGAGCTGCGCTGAGTCTCCAAAATCTTATCGTTGCTGTGCCTCGCGTCATTTGTTTTATTTCTGCTTGACAACGGTTTTGCAAGGGGAATAAACTTCGCGCGGTGTCGATTGAAACGTTTCAAAAGCCCCCGATTGCCCCGCCGCATTCGCAAGCGGTCCTGCATTAGTGCGCGGCATTCGGCGTGGAGGAGATGTCTTTATGCGCCCGCAACCGTGGTCTGCTTCTGTCAGCCTTCTGCGTTCTCGCCACTGCGTTATTCGCCCAAGTCGTCATCACCAGCACCATCGTTAGGCACGGTCACCGACCCGCAAGGGGCTGTGATGCCAGGTGCCAAGATCACACTCACCAACGTCGACACCGGCATTCGGTGGAAAGCGACCACCGGCGGGAGCGGCGACTATCAATTTCCCAACCTCATCGCGGGCCACTACAAAGTCGAGGTAGTCAAAGAAGGCTTCGCACAAGCCGTTTCGACAATTGTGGCTCTCGAAAACGGCACGACTCAGCGCATTAACGTCGGACTTAAGTTGGGGCAAGACCATGGAAACGGTTGTAGTCTCCACCGCCGCGTCGCTGGTTAAGACCGACGATGCCAATGTCTCCGAAGTGATCGAGAACAAATTCGTGCGGGACCTGCCCATGGAGGGCCGCAACTACCTGAACTTTGCCCAAATCTTGCCCAGCTTCAACAGCGGGACTGGCGATACTTCGCGCCTGGCTTGGGGACTTGCTTCGGCAACCACCAGTGCGTGGCGCAATGCAGCTGAATGTAGGCGGTACCGAGTACGGTGTGGGCTATTACATCGACGGTTTGGACAACAACGACAATTGGGTGGAGGGCCCAATCATGAACGTGAACCAGGACACCATCCAGGAAGTCAAAGCGGAGGTTTCGAACTACTCGGCGGAGTACGGCCGCGACGTGGGCCAAATCAGTGTGACCTCGAAATCGGGGACCAATGCCCTGCATGGATCGGTATACGACACCTTTCAGAATGCGGGCATGAACGCGGTTGATCCCTACAGCAAGTTCCAGGGCATACCGCGCAGTGCATATCACCAGAACCAGTATGGCTTCACGGTGGGCGGTCCGGTGTACATCCCCAAAGTTTTTAACGGGAGGAACAAGTTGTTTTTCTTCGGGTCGTGGGAGCGCCTGCGCAACCGCGGCGTGAGCCAGTTCACCACCTATGTCCCAACCACCCTCGAACGAGGGGGGGATTTCAGTGAGTGGCGGACAAGGTTTCCGGTGGATCCCGCCTCGTGCGATGGCTCGTCAGGCTCAAACCCTAATTGCCGTTACGTGATTTACGACCCTACCACGTATAACCCTGCTACCGGAATTCGCACGGCGTTCCCGAACAACGTCATCACCAACCCCAATGCCAACGCTCTGGCGTACCTTTCGCACTTCCCGCAGCCGACCGGCTATCAGTCTCCCGATCCAAGCAATTTCGACAACTATCTCGGAAACATTACTGCCGGCATCAACAACGACAATTACACAGTTCGGGCCGACTACAACATCACTAATCGCGATATGGTTTATTTCCGCTACTCGCGCGACACCGGCACAAAGCTCGGCCAGGGTGGTCTGGTCCCGGAACTGTCGTTGGGCAATGGTCCCCTGCACCGCGTGAATACCTACCAGGCCCACTACGTGCACGCCTTCAGTTCGACCTTTAGCAACGAATTGAATATGAGTTGGACCAGGGCGGAAAACCACAGTAACGATCCTGGTCAAGCCAATACTTTCGCCAAGGGATGGATCCAGAGTGTCTTCCAAAACACGTCCACAGGTTTCGCAGGGTTTACCTCGTATGACAAGAGCATGCTCGGCATAAGCCAGGACGCTACTTTCGGGGTGGATTTCAATACCGATTACGCTGGTCCCGGCAATATCAACAATATGAACTTCATTGGAAAGGGCTTGAGCCTTGGATCGAACGAGTATTGGTACCAGGCCATCCCCATTTTCCAGCTTTCGGATAACGTTCAGAAAACCATCGGGCGGCACAATTTGAAGGCAGGCTTTTACCTGGCGCACCGTTACGAGCGCGACAATGATGTCATTCGCTCAGTGAACTTTCAGGGGAACTACACCAGCCAGGGGCGCAGCCCAGCGGACGGGTCTGGCAATGGAATCGCTGACTTTTTAACTGGTTTTGTTAGCGGCATGAACCAGCGGGCGCCGGTTTCCAGCGGCGATGCCAGCCTTTATTTCGGCATGCCCGAGTACGGCATGTACTTGAATGACTCGTGGAATGCGACTCAGCACCTTACTCTGAGCCTGGGGCTGCGTTACGACCTGCCTATCCCCGCATATTCTGTGAACAACTACTGGGGCGTGCTTGACCAGAGGCCATTCACGCTGAACGGTGTCCAGGATCTGGGCTGGCGAATGACCATGCCAGGCTTGACTCCGGGGACCCAGAGTCACCCGTTCCCAGGAGATAAGAAAGATGTTTCACCGCGCTTCGGCTTCGCCTACCGAATGGGAGACAAAACGGTGATCCGCGGGGGCTACGGCATCTTCTACGAGTCGGGCCGCTACAAATACCTCGATCAGATGTTCTTTAACTCACCGGGTTATGGCGGAGTTACTTACAGTTCCGATAGTATTACGGGCGACTCGGGCATGACGTACTACACGTTGCCCAACAGCCCATCTCCAGCGGACCGTTGGTCATTTCCCGCGGCCACCACAGTTGCCAGAGGGGAGTGGCCGATTCCGCTGGGCACCGCCGCAGGTACGCTGAATTCCAACAGCGACACACGAACTGTGGACGCGCAATCCTGGAAGACGACTTACATCCAGCGCTGGAGTCTGGATGTCCAACGCGAACTGGGGAAAGCCGTGGTCGCGACACTCGGCTATGTCGGTTCCAGGGGCACTCATCTGCCGATTCAGTATGACTTGAACCTACCGGCACAAGGCACCTACTTTGACTACTATGGCGACTTCCTGGCCGCACGCCCGCTTTCGGCAGTGTCAGGCTGTACCACGACGTTGGACTGTCGCTTTTCCTCCATTAATACGGTCCGCTCGATTCGCAGCAACAACTATCACGCCATGAATGCGGAATTGAAAACCCGTGGCTGGCGCGGCTTGACGAGCCAGGTTTCCTACACCTGGTCGAAGCAAATGGATGACTTCTTCGGAGAGGGCGGCGAAAGCGGAACCCACGCGCTCGGCGGCCAATGGCATCCGAAAATGTCGTATGGTCCCTCCGACGCGGACCATACTCACCGTTTTGTGGCTGCTTTCGCCTATGAACTGCCGGGAAAGACCCTGGGAAATCGCCTGCTGCGCGAGGCAATTGGAGGATGGCAAATTAACTCGATTGTCACCTTCGAATCCGGGGCACCCACAACGGTCTACAACGGCGCCACCAGTTCCTACGACTTCATGGGCGATGTTCCCGACCGAACCTGCAACGGCAATCTCGCGCGCGGGAGCAGAACCTTTACCCACTATTTCAACACCGACTGCTACGTAGAGCCCGCTGCTACGACGGTTTACTACAACGGTCAAGCGATACAGAACTTCGCGGTGCATCGGGGCAACGAACGCAGGAACAACCTGCGCCAGCCGGGGATCAACAACTGGGACATGGGACTGCAGAAGTCATTCCGGCCGTTCGGCGAAGGCCGTGAGTTGCAGTTCCGCGCAGACGCGTTCAACGCCTTCAATCACACCCAGTGGTCGAGCTTCAATACATATGACGACCGTATACCCAGCGGGGACCAAAGCCAGTTCGGACATATCACCGGGGCCCGTCCGGGGCGTCACATGCAGTTGAATATGAGGTTTGTGTTCTAGCCTGGAGGTTGAGAGGGCCGGCGCGAGCGACTTACCCCGTCTTCGCTCGCGCCGTGCGGTACGCCACCTAGGTTTGCGCACGGACTCGATTCATCGGAGGACCATGTATCAACCGGAAGCGTATGCGATCGCCCTGTTATTCATGATAGGAAGTATGCTGTGTTGGGGCTCGTGGGCCAATACCATGAAGCTCACTCCAGGCTGGGCGTTTCAGCTTTTCTATTGGGACTATGTAATCGGCATCATCGCGGCAAGCCTTCTATGGGGGCTAACGCTCGGCAGCATTGGTGGAGGAGAGCGGTCCTTCCTCAGCAATATAGGCAGTGCCGATACAACGCATATCATCTTCGCCCTGCTCGGCGGAGCTGTCTTCAACGTCGCAAACCTCCTGCTGGTGGCCGCAATTGACATTGCCGGTCTGGCTGTCGCGTTCCCCATCGGCATTGGATTGGCCCTCGTAGTGGGAGTGCTGCTGAACTACTTCATCTCGCCTCAGGGAAGTCCCTTGTTGCTGTTTGGCGGGGTGCTCCTAGTCGTTCTAGCCATTGTCGTGGACGCGCTGGCCTATCGCCGACGCGAGACTACCCAAAAGACTCTAAGCGCGCGTGGCATCAAGATAAGTCTTGCCTGCGGGGTGTTGATGGGCGTCTTCTACCCGCTCGTTGCCAAGGCGATTACGGGGGACCACTCGCTCGGTCCCTACACTGTGGCCTTTTTCTTTGCCCTGGGCACCGCAGCGTGTGCAGTGCCGGTGAATTACTTCCTGATGCGCAAGCCACTCACTGGCGGCGCGCCGGTGAGCATGGCCGACTACGGAAAAGGGCGTGCCGCCTGGCATGGCTGGGGAATCCTCGGCGGAATGATCTGGTGCACGGGTGCGGTGTTGAACTTTGTAGCATCGCACGCCCACATTATCGGTCCCGCCGTCTCGTACGCGATCGGCCAGGGCGCCACGATGATTTCCGCTATATGGGGAGTCTTTGTGTGGAAAGAATTTGCCAGTGCGCCTCCGGGAGCGCGCAAGCTGATACCGTTGATGTTCCTGTTCTTCCTCGTCGGGTTAGGCGCGGTAGCGGTGGCGCCGGTATTTCCCCGGTGACCCGCGCCGCAACCGCCGAGGGGTCCCGGACCCACGGCCGACAAGGCTAGAACTGAACCTGGGAATCTATATGGCAAAGCGGATCGTAGTCGTGGGCAGCATAAATCTTGATCTTGTCGCTGCAACCCAACGAATCCCAATTGCTGGCGAGACTGTAGCCGGATTCTCTTTTCGGACTTTTCCAGGCGGCAAGGGTGCGAACCAGGCGGTCGCGGCGGCGCGCCTTGGCGGTGTGGTAAGCATGGTTGGGAAGCTCGGCGCGGACGCTTTCGGCGTTCAACTGAGGAAGAGCCTTGAAGAATCGAATGTGAACACAGAGGCAGTCGAAGTCGTTCCCGGATCCTCAGGCGTTGCCCTCATTACGACTGATCCGAAAGGACAAAACGCCATCACTGTCGTCGCCGGTGCGAATGCTCAACTTTCGCCGGCGGATATTGATGCGAATATCGATCTGATCCGCAGCGCTGGCATTCTGCTCACGCAACTCGAGATCCCTCTCGCAACCGTGGACTACCTGGCTGCGATAGCTGCTCAGGAACGAATCGCTCTGATCTTGGATCCTGCACCCGCGCGCTTCTTGCCGCCGTCCCTTCTGAAGTCTGTCGACTGGCTAACGCCGAACGAGACGGAAACCTGCATCCTGCTTGGGCGCGGACCGCAAGAACTGTCCGAAAACCTGACCGAGGATGCGGCGAAGGCCCTGCTCGATTGCGGAAGCCGGAATGTCATTCTGAAACTCGGCGACCGGGGCTGCTACGTTGCGCTCTCGGACGGAACCCGGCAGCTGTTACCGGCCTATTCGGTGACGGCTGTCGATACCACCGCGGCGGGCGATGCTTTTAACGGCGCTTTCGCCGTTGCACTTATGAACGGGCTAGAGCCTCTCGAGAGCGCTTCATGGGCATCAGCCGTTGCTGCAATCTCCGTTACACGCCCCGGTGCCCAAGCGTCGATGCCAACCGCCCCGGAGGTCGCTCGCTTCCTTGAAGACAGCCGCTGCTCCAAGTCCACTCGCGTTTGAGCCGGAAGTAGCGACTTCGACGAAGCGTTGCTTGGACTGGCGGATGCGTGCGAGGCAATGTGGCGAAGTTTTGCTGATCTCAGGAGCATCATATGCAGTTAAGCCGACGGGATGCGCTTCGGCTTATCGGATTGGCAACAGCGTCCGGGTCCCTTTGCGGCGGGTTCGGAGAGTCGGCGGCATGGCTCGATCAATCAGCACATCAAGATACTGCGGTACAGATAAAATCCCACCTATTTAGACTCTCAGATGTCACGCTTCTCGAGAGTCCCTTTCGGCAGTCGCAGGATCGGAATCAGGAATACCTTCTTTCCCTCGATCCAGACCGTTTGCTCGCATGGTTTCGGCGAGAGGCGGGACTGACGCCGAAGGCTCCCGCATACGGCGGCTGGGAGTCTGAATCCGTCGCTGGACCCAACCAAAGCCTCCCCGGCGCCATCGCCGGCTTCTACCTTTCGTCGATGGCGAACTGCTACGACAATACTCAAGATCCTCGAATTCGAGAACGCCTGATCTATATGGTTGCGGGACTCGCGGAGTGCCAACAGGCGTTCGGAGACGGATATCTTCTACCCACCAAGGACGGCCACCAGCTCTTTGAACGAGTATCCGCTGGAGAGATCGTAACTTCAAATCCGCTGATTAACGGAGTATGGGAGCCTACGTACGTTCTTAACAAGATCATGCTCGGGCTCTACGATGTCTGGATGAGTCTGGGCATCGAGCAAGCACGGACGGTTCTGCTCCTGGTTGCCGACTGGTTCGGAAGCGAGGTGCTCGACCGGCTCAATGATGAACAGGTACAGCGCTTGCTGGTATGCGAGCACGGCTCCCTCAACGAGTCGTTTGTGGATTGCTTCTCGCTTACCAGGGACAAGAGGTATCTCGCGTGGGCGAAGCGTTTGAACGACCACGACATGCTCGATCCCCTTTCGGCAGGGAAAGACATTCTTGACGGATGGCACGCCAACACACAAATTCCGAAATTCACGGGGTTTCACGCAGTCTATCGGCAGACGGGCGAAGCACGGTTCAAAAATGCTGCCGTCAACTTCTGGACCATCGTGACCCGAAATCGGTCCTGGGTGAACGGAGGCAACAGTAGCGGCGAACGCTTCTTTCCCGCCGAACAGACAACTGAGCGAATGCTGTCCACCGTAGGACCGGAGAGCTGCAACACCGTGAACATGCTCCGGTTAACCGAGACGCTGTTCGAAGAGTCAGCGAGCGCCGAACTTGCCGACTACTATGAACGCGCTCTCTACAATCATGTATTGCCCGTTCACGAACCACATCGTGGCATGTGTGCATATTTCATTTCGATGAGGCCCGGCCACTACCGCGTCTATAGCAGCGAGACTGACTCTTTCTGGTGCTGTGTCGGAACGGGTATCCAGTCAGCCAGCCGCTACGGAAGGTTCATCTACGCGAAAGGCGGGAACGCCCTTTACGTCAATCTTTTCATCCCCTCTGAAGTGCGCTGGCAGGAGGCCAACGTCACGGTCCGGCAGGAGACGTCTTTCCCGGATGTTGGCCACTCGACGCTCCATATCTCTACCCCCAAGAGTTGCCGGTTTTCCTTGTTCTTGCGGCACCCAGGCTGGTTCAAGGCTCAGACCCTGACGGTGCGCATTAACGGGCAAGCTCACAGTCTTTTCTCGAATCCCAGCTCCTATCTTGAGTTAAACCGAATATGGAAAAATGGCGATCAGGTCGATGTGGAATTACCCATGGACCTGCACTTAGAGCCGCTGCGCGGTTCAAGCGAGTATTCTGCGATCTTGTACGGTCCCATGATCCTCGCGGGCGAGCTCGGGACGAAGAACCTGGAGACGGAAGAGTTTTACAAGAAAATGGATCAGGTACCTCACCGTTCCATATCTTTCTCAGAAACCCCACTGTTGTCAGGAACTAGCGCACAGATTCTCGAGAGCATACAACGGAGGGACAAAAGCCTCCTGGCTTTTTCGTTGAACTGTCCCGATAAGAGCACAACCATCTCACTCTCGCCTCTGTTCCGGGTTCACTTCCAGCGCTACATCATTTACTGGCGAATGCTTCCCGATGATGCCTCCCGGCAGCAGCTACGCGACGCATTGACTAGTTTGGAGGCCAAGAGAACAGAGGCTCGCACTTATGCTATCGATACCGTGATTGCCGGCGATACGACATCCGAAAACTCTCACAAGTTCGAAGAGGTAAGCACGAAGATTGGCGTTGAAGAGGAGCAAGCCTGGAGGCGTGCTACCGCTGGCGGATGGGTGAGCTATCAATTGGCGGTTCAACCAGCCACGGATCACGAACTGTGGATTGAATACCATGGCGCAGAATTCGAGCCGAACCAGTTCACGATTCTCATCAATGGACAGCGTGTTTCCGCCGAAAAGAATCTCAAGAACTTCGATCTCCCAGTTCGCTATGTTAGGCCTTATCGTATCCCTGCGAACCTTGTTGGACCGCTGGATCGTGTCACAATCAAACTCCAGGCAACTTGGCCCAGTGCCACTGCTCGTATTTTCGCGTTAAGTATTGTTCCCCAGAAAGGCTGAAAACTGAAAAACGCTTCGCCCCCGCTCTTATGCGGATTGGTCTGCCGCATGAAAGTCTCGTCCCTTGCGTTCAGGTCCCAAGCCAAAGATGAGGATGAGCGAGCCGATTACAACGCCTTCGAATAGCGTCAAGGCCCAGGGGTAGCCCAGCCGTTTCTGCAGAGCGTACTGGATGGATACCGCTGGCGACGCAATCAGAACCCCCAGTTGATACACGAACCCCGGAAACAGGCTGCGCACTGCGTTCGGTGCGAGTTCGTTCAAGTGAGCCGGAATGATCCCGAACGTGCCCTGCACTCCAGTCTGCATCAAACATGCACCGATCATGAGCGTGGCGGGCAACACACCGAATGCCCACGGGTAGAGCGCAAGGGCGGCGACCCCGAGCGCAAGCATAATCGTGTGCCGCCTGCCGAGCGATTCTGAAAGCTGACCAAAGAAGGTGGAGGAAGCGATCGCGCAAATGTTGTAAAGGATCGCGATCCTCGACACGGTGGACCTGGTGAACCCATGCGCGGACTTCAAGAAATCCGGATACAAGTCTTGTGTGCCATGGGACAGGCAGGACATGACGGTCATGACGAGCAGTAGATAAGCAAAGCCAGCCCGGTTCTCCCAGAGGACGCGAAACATTCTGCTGATCGAGCGCTGATGGTGTTGCTGCCATGCGCTGGACTCCGGAGCCCGGAGCGCGAGCAGGGAAATCAGAATCGCAATTGCGAAACCAACACAGAACATGGCCTGCCACCCAAGATGTGGTAGCACGGTTTCCATGGCCACGGCAGCCAGCAAGTATCCGATGGGATACCCACTCTGCATCAAGCCCGAAATCAGACCGCGCCTCCGGATGGGCGCACTCTCTACGGCCAGAGACGCCCCTACGCCCCAGTAGCCTCCCATGCCGATGCCATACAAGGCTCGTAGAACCACAAACGTGGCGAAAGTGGGAGCAAACGCGCTCAGCAGCGTGGCCGCTGAAAAATAGAGGACGCACGCAATGAGCGGCAGGCGGCGTCCGAATCGATCGGCAAGAGATCCGAAAATCAGGGCGCCCACCGGCCGCATCGCCAAAGCAAGAGAGATGGTCCAGACGATCTCCCTTTTTTCGACTTGGAAGTTGGCAGCGAGCGTGTCGACCAGGAAAATCACGACGAAGAAATCAAAAGCATCCAGAACCCAGCCCAGAATTCCAGAAGTGACGGCATACTGCCATCCTGGCGTTTCGGATCCGGCGGAAGGAACTTGTTCAGGCATTCAGTTTCGCGTCACTCGTACTTGGAGTTCCGTTAGTTGCCGGTGAATGGAAGGGACCAGCGTGGCCCTCATTGCACATCCTTCACGCAGCGAAAGCCAAGGGTAGCGGCACGATCCTTACTGGGGGCCATCAGCAGTAGTTTGCCGTGCTGGTCAAGCCGGTACGCTGGCGGAAAGTACCATACCGACCCTTGCGGCTGGTAGTAACTGCCACCCCGCAAGATGCCTCCTCGAGTGTGCTCGTCCACGAATTCGTCGGTCCATTGCCAGACGTTTCCGACCAAGTCTTCGACGCCAAATGGACTGGCGCCCTTGGGATGAGCGTCCACCGGATCAGGGCCTCTCAAATTCCGCCCTTTATCGGGCACGGGCACCGCCGCGGCATCCCAGCTATTGCCCCACGGATACAGCCTGCCGTCTCCGCCTTGACCGGAATATTGCCATTCCCACTCGTGAGGAAGGCGCTTTCCCGCCCAAGCCGCATACGCGCGTGCATCCTCCAGTGAGACCCACGTCACCGGCCTGCGGTCCCACCCGGATGGATACGTGCCGTTTTGCCAGTCGCGAAGGAAGTTCAGATCGTCCTTAGGATGGTAGTGCGTGGCGTTCAGAAATGTCTTGAACTCCGCATTGGTAACTGAATAGCGGTCGATCCAGAAAGAGTCGATGTGCAATCGGTGCAGGTGGTGCCGCCGCGGGGAATCTTCCCAGGGATATTGGACATCCACCCCGACGTCGTTAAATCCCTCCAGTTCGATGCCATCAACTTTGAACGTGAACTCGCCGGCCGGAACTCGAACCATACCGTCGGGCGCGGTTGACGGAGCGCGCGTCTTCTCCGAGGGCACCATTTTCTGCGCCGCAAAGGTCCACTCCGGGGAATAGCTGCTTAAAGGACGAGCCGAGAGTTGCTTCATTTCCGCCAACAACTTTTGCAGACCGACGTCAGGCGAGTCCGCAGTCACCAGAATCGCTCCGAAGCCGTGTGCCTCAATCGAGAAACTCAGAAAAGTGCTACCAGCATCGGCTTCGGGAGCGAGTTCCGTGCCATGCCACAGGTCGAAGTAGTGCATGCTCGTCTGAACAGGAACACGTAGTTGCCGGCCATCTACGTCGTATTGAGTGCGGTTCACCATGGTCCAGAGCGTAGCCTTTCCCTGAGGCCAGCGGCTGGCGAAGATTCCTGCCTGCTCGGTTTCCGTGTAGGGTTGCCACCCTGGACTGATCAGGAAACCGGCCGTCGCGCGTTCGATGGCAGCCACGCGTCGCAGCGCCTCCGCATCGCGGGGCGTAATCTGGTTCCAGATTCCCCAGATGTTTTCCCAGCTTTCGTAGCCGACGCCATTGAAGAAGGCGTATTGCAGATTGTCAACCTTGCTGTGGTTCCAGCGGTCGCAAACATTCACCATGTGCCTGGGCTCAATCCACTTGAATACGCTCACCATCGGCGCATTGGGATATTGCCAATACCCCCACTCCATGTTGTTCCACGCCAGAGCTTCAAAAGGAGCGGGGAAGGCGTGCTCGGGTTCGAGCGCCAGCGAATGTCCGACCGCATCGGAAGCGGTGCGGAAAGCTCGAGGGATTCCACGAAGCGTGTCACCGTTGATGCCGTCCGCTCCCACTTCCGCCATTAGCTCAGCGGTTGCCTCCCAGTTCGCGGTGCCTATGTCGCGCGTGCCTTGGTCCCAAGGCATGAAGGGGAAGAGAACCTTGACTCCGCGGCGATGAAAATCCGCGACCATCTGCTTGACCCCTGCGATGCCCCCCGGCATGTCACGAACCATGTCGTACTGGTTGCGGTTGTCAATGCCAATATTCGGATACACCGGCCAGATGAGCACGGAGTCAATGCCACCGTAACGCTTCTCCAGATCGTCCAGGTATTTATCAACGGTGTAATGTCCGGTGCCGGGGTCGTAGAAGGAGCGGTCTTCGACCATCATCTGAGGCTGGATGAAACTGGACTGCGTCCACTTGAGTTCCGGGCGTTCATATTCCTGCCCGGAATAACCTGCCCGGACCCGTGCCTCCATCCGCCAATGGGTGATGTCCTCCAGCCAAGCTTTGAAATCTTCCGGCGAGCATATCTTCGGTTGGCCCGCCGAGGGCTTGATCGGATTGAGGCAATCTGGTCCGGGAATCTGATCTCCGTCCGGAGGGTAATGCGTTGTCTGGGCCGGCGCCCAGACTGCAAGGAGTACGAGAGCTAGAAGGCTCGATCCGACAACGTGTTTATGACCATTTTCTCGTATCACGGAACCCTCGATCGCTGCCGATCAGTCCAGAATTTTTGGCGGAGAAATCTGCTACGGGTCGAAATCGCCGTCAGATTAAAACGTTTCAAAGATAAAGTCCAGCGGACATTGAATGAAGCCGTAATACGCCGGCTAGGTCACGAATGAATCCTTTCAAACTCGCATCCAAGTTCGTAAGATTGGGCACTGAATCCATGATCCCCCGAAACTCATTTCTCCTTTTCATGGCCACGCTGGTGATGGTTTTCGCACAGACACTGGCTGCGCAGACCGAGACTAGGCCATTCGTCCACAATGGCTACAGTCGTCCCTACATTATTCATCGGCCTGCTCATCTCGCAGCTCATCCTGCGGTGGTGTTTATGCTGGGGGGCATCCGAAGCACGGCAAAATCTGCATCAGAAGACTTCAACTGGATCAGCGAGTCGGATCGCAACGGATTTCTGGTTGTGTTCCCGGAACCTGTGCCTACACAGACCGATCAACCGATTGGGCACAGTAACATCACTTTCTGGGAAATGAAGGGTTCTCGAACCCATCGTCTGGCACCCGGCGCGCTACCCGTCGATGACGAAGGGTATTTGATGGCGGTTCTTCATGATGTGCTTCAGCGAGAACACGCGGACCGAAAGCGAGTTTTCTTTGCCGGCTTCTCGAGCGGATCGGGAGCGGTGCAATTGCTCGCATCGCGTCATTCCCAGGAAATCCGTGGAATTGTCGCCGTAGCCACGCCGCTCATGGATCCGCCGCTGAAACTCGCGCGCCCCGTTCCTATCCTCTATATACACGGCGACAATGACGAGCAGTTTTCCGGCTTTGAAGCCAACAGCCCGCATTTTGCCACCACGCCTCATGGCAACTGGGTAACGTGGGGATACCTCAACGGCTGTCGGATTCAGACGGCTGAAAAGACGAGTTGGGGCGTGCAGTTGTCGTGGCAGGGCTGTAAGAACGGCGTACCCGTAGTGGCCGACTTCGTTGCGAATTTTGGCCACGAGTGGGCCGGCAGCTTGGATTCCTCCGGAGGTAGGCAACAGTCGCCAGCCACCGCACTGGAGTTTACCGCCATGGCGTGGCAGTTCTTTGCTGGGATTCACTCGAAATAGCGACGTCAAAAAGACAGTCGCCGTTATCCAACCTGCCAGACGCTGTCGAGCACGGTGCCATCCACCCACTTCACAATAGCGACCGGACGGTCCCCGCGCTTGGGTCGTTGCGGCTTGCCGCCACAGATGCGCTCAACCTCCGCCTGGATCTCTTGCAGCGGACGAACGGGAAGCCTCGATCCTCTAACCGCATCAAGTAGATCCTGGCGGCGCGGGTTGATGGCGATGCCGCGCTCCGTCACGACCACATCGATCAACTCCCCGGGCCCGCAGAGTGTGGTCACTTCGTCCACAATGACCGGGATTCTGTCGCGAAACGAAGGCACAGCCAGGATGGTGCATCCTGCGGTCAGGCAGTTCTGCCAGCCGCCGATACCGTGTAGAAGTCGTCCGTCGGAGTGGGTCACGACATTGGCATTGAAGTTCGCATCGACCTCGGTTGCCCCCAGCACGACTGCGTCCACCATGGATGCGAAGCTTCCCTTTCCGTGGTAGTTGTACGAAGTAAACGGAGAAGTCGCCACGTGACGCGGATTGCTGGCGATGGAGCGTACGCCGTCGAGATCAAACGTCTGACCATCAAGGATGTAGTCGGTAAGGCCCTCTTGGAGAAGGTCGACCAGATATTTTGTCGAGCCGCCGCGAACGAACCGCGCCTTTACGCCTGCCTCTTTCATCATGCGCTTGAGGTGGCTGACAAAAGCCAAAGCGATTCCGCCCGCGCCCGCCTGAAAAGAGAAGCCATTGCGCATGATGCCGGTGTCACGCAGGAACACCGCCACAAGCTCGGCGATCCGTAGACGGTCGGGTGATCGCGTGATTTGCGTAGTTCCCGAGACAATCTTGGACGGATCCCCGATGGAATCGACCTCCACAACGTAATCGACATTGTTGCCTTGAATCTGCAACGGAACGCAAGGGAAAGGCACCAGGTTGTCGGTTACCGCGACGACATGGTCGGCATAAATCGAGTCAGCCAATGCAAAGCCGAGGGAGCCACACGCTGACTTGCCTTGCGAGCCGTCGCAGTTGCCGAACGGGTCCGCGGTCGGTGCGGCGATCACGGCAATATCGATATGGACTTCGCCGTCCTGAATCGCCTGCCAGCGCCCGCCGTGTGAGCGCAGAACACCCGTACCGCGCATTTTTCCCTGCGTGCAGTAGTCGCCCAGCGGTCCATTCATGCTGCCTTCGACATGGTGGATTACGCCTGAATCCATCAACTCGATGGCGCTCTTCTGCGATGGAAACGACGCGCTGGGAAACCATATGAGATCTTTGACGCCGATCCTTGCCGCGGCTTCCAGCGCCATCAGGGCGACGCGGTCGCCATCGCGCAGGTGATGGTGCGATGAAATAACCATGCCATCGCGCAATCCGCATTTGCGAAGAGCGGTTTCCAAATCCGCAACGCGCTTGTCACCGTCCGCGGGATAATCGCTGGCCGTCCGGATCGGCGGACCAGCTTTGTTTCCTGAAGGCCGGTGCGTATCGATGCCTAGGTAGGGAACCTGCCGTCGGCCGTTCGCGATCTCCGGAACCATACGACCGGCGGCGTTGAGGGTGAGTTTCGTTCCTTCGAGAATGGCCATCAGATTCCGCACTCAGACTGCTCGGCATTCACTTCAGCAGTTGCATCGCCTCTGCTTGCGCCATCAGCTTCCGCGCTCTTTGTACGACGGGAGCGTCGATCATCTTCGACCCGAGACTGACCACGCCTATGCCTTTTTCCTGAGCCTCATTGTAGGCGGCGACAATCTTTCGTGCCTTTTCGATCTCTCCTGCCGTCGGCGCAAAAGCCTCATGAATCACTGTAATCTGTGACGGGTGGACGCATCCCATACCTTCAAAGCCTATCGCGCGCGAATTCAGAGCCCACGTCCGCAACCCGTCCATATCGGCGACATCGCCAAAGACCGAATCGATGGCCTGGATTCCAGCTGCGTGGGCAGCATTCACAACCCGCTGGCGCGCGAAGAGCGACTCCGCGCCCGTCGCTGTCTTCACCACACCGAGGTCCGCGGTGTAGTCTTCCAATCCAATGGTCAGCGCAGCAATCTCTTCGCTCGCGGTCGCAATCTCGTAGGCCTTCTCGATTCCCAAGGCAGACTCTAAGATCGGCATCAGCCAGGTGCGGTGTGTAATGCCGAAATTGGCTTTGATCTCCGCCATCTTCTGACTGGCATCGAGAATCTGGCGCGGCGTCTCCACCTTGGGCAGGAGAATCAGGTCGGGAGATTCAGGAACAATCTCTTCCAGGTCTCTTAGTCCCAGAGGAAGCTGGTTGATGCGCACCATGCGCTCGCATCGCAGAAAGTCGACGGCGCGCAGGGCGTTGCGCACCAGCACTCGCGAGGCATCCTTCTCGTTGGGGTGGACCGAATCCTCGAGATCGAGAATGATCGCGTCCGCTCCATGCAGCGCTGCGTTGATGAAATACTTGGGCTCGCTGCCGGGAACATAAAGTCTCGAACGCCGCATGCGATCGCGCGCAGAAGGCTCGAGACTCGACAGCCGGTTCGGCAACACGCGAGTGCCTTCGCCCAGTCCCGCGCGCCGGGCCGCGCTTTCAATGCGCGCCGCAATCACGAATGGCAGCGCGCCCTCATCGTGGATGACCACCCGGGCGTGCCTTAAGCCAAGCGCTTCGAGCACGTCCTCAGCCTGCCGGCGGATGGCATCGCCGTAGTAAGGTTCGACGCGCGATTCGAGTTCAATGTCGATTCCGCCGCGCTGGCGCGGTTCGATCAGCACTTGCACATCCGAGCGAATCTCCTGCCCGCTGTGCCCCGCGTCGCCGACATGCTTAGCTGCCGCTTCGATCCCAGAACTCATGCATTCTCTCGATCAGTGAACCCAATCTCCCTTTTCTACAGTCGCGGATTCGGTGTCTCGCGAACTCGCTTGTATTCCATCCTTGCCAGAGCTGCATCCTTAGTCTGAAAGCGTGCTGGCTTGTTGTGACCGCCCACCTCGCCAGACTAGAAAACGAACGCAATTGTATACCGGTTCCGAATGTTCGCGAGCCAGATCAATCCCATCCCTCGGCACAAATCACAACCCCGACGAAGCGGCCCTAGTAATAGGGCACATTCGAGCAGCCTTTTCATCAACGCTGGTTGAACGGGATGCAAAGACCCAGTCCCCATCGGCAGGGAACTGCGTAACGTGCTTCCAAGCCTTGAGCACGTCTAGCAGTTCGCTATCGATGCTCAGGTGTCCGTGCGATCCAACCGTCTTGGCGTCACGCACATGCTGACGTAACGATGCCAGTTCAACAGGGACGGCTGCAGTGGTCGTACCCGTGTGTCTGGCGCGTGTTTTAGAACGCAGCATCCGATGCTGGTATCGACAGGCTCGGCACTAACACCATGCGACACTAACACCATGCGGCAGTTTCGGAGTACGGCTCGATGTGGTAGGCTCTGGCCTTACTGGGTGACTCGTATGGTTGGCGAAAGACTGGCGGAAACGTAGCGGAACGGTTTCGGACAAATACACACTCAACACGATAGACCGCGCTGGCACTACTCATTTATTCATTAGGTGGGCCCCAACGCGAGCGGCAGAAGGTAGGCGTTGGCTCGAACCTCCCTGTTTGTCACCAGCGCTTGCCTTCGTCCTCAACTGGTGAAAAATCCTCCATCTCACTCACCGACTCCGGTCGGCCCGATGAGTTCGAACCGAGTGTCTATCTAACGGAGCATTTGCCAAAAACTCGGTTTCTTGATGAAGATGATGACCTGTCCAGGAACGGGTTTTAGTTTCCGACTGATCTTCGTTGGGCATTGCATTTCGCCCTTCCCATCCGGCCAGCTAATGATTCCTACCCCCGAAATCTCGTCAAAAGTCACCGGGCGCAAGTCCCCGCACTCTTCCTTTGGCAATGCGGTCACATCAAATACGATCTTCTGCTTTTCTTTGGATGGATAGGAGACAATAGCAATCCCGTCTGAGTTTGTAATTTCTGAGTCGACGGGAAAGACGTTGCGGGTTTCACTCTGGCAGAAATAGTGGACTTCAGCGCCACGCTGAGGCTTTCCGTTCACGGCGTCCAACACCAGAACCCTCACATCCTGCGCGACGAGGGCTTTGGAGGCCAGGGTGAGGATGATGATCCGCAGCAGAACTCCGCGCATGGTTCACCTCCGCAACCTTTTGATGAACTCCTCCACTCTAAGGGCGTTCGGTTTGTTGATGGACACATTTGTGTCACTCTCGGGGAGTGCCACAAGCTGGTCCGCAACCAGTGGCGTCCCCGATGATTTTGGCGAAAAATCTCGTGGCTGTTGAAAAACTCCTTCACCGGAAACTGGCCGAAAAAACTTTGCATTAGGAGGCCCTACAAGCGACGTTCTCAGTTTTTCTGGATATTTTCTATCCTACAAATTTTGGCCGTTTTGAGGAAAATGGAGTTTTTCAACAGCCACCTATTACACTCAAAATGCCCGGAACAGGGATTTAATGAGAGCGAAAACACGTGGCGCAAACTTCGGCTAGAACCGGAGATGAGAGCATACGCGGCGACGTTTGAAGCAATAAACCAATACCACTTGACGCCGAAATGGAAAGCGAGACTGATAGGCGCAATCGGGCATGTCACCGTTGGATACACCTGTGGACTTACATATGCATTGAGTCAGTCCATGAGGGAGGCAGTTCTGGCATCGCCTTCATTCGATGTGCAATCGAACGTTTGGAAGATCTCGCTCAAGTAGTGCGGGTCGGCTTGATTATTCCCACAACGCCACACGCGGGCGCTGTTGGACTACTGCCTTCAATACCTCGTTGGGTGCCATTACACTCAAACCACCGGGCTGGGGACGATGAGTGAAATCGAGATTGTTACGTCAAGTGAGCGGCTTCCTAGCGCGATTCGATTTTTGCGAATTTCGCGGGAAGGAGTTTTTCAACAGCCGGAGTTATCGCCAATCAGGCTCGGAAGTGTCCGTTACATCAGCACCGTGTTATCTTTTGTCAACTCCCCCAAGAGCACATCCCTGAAGAAACGCACCATGAGTGGGACGGGAAAAGTCCCAATTCTCGCCCAATGCGAAGTGAGACAATCGCGCCATGAAGACTTTATGGCTAGTTCCTTTATTGCTCTTTGTGCTGGGCACTCCTCTATTCGCGCAGACTGAGAAGTCGCTTGAGACATCGGGGAATGCCTTCCTAACCAAGTCCACCAAATCTCCGTTGACGGCAAGCGCGGACAGGTGTACATTTCGCTGATCTCAATGAAACGCAAGTAGACGTAATATAACGAAATAGACACAAGCAATAGAGCGAAAGGCCCTCAGAAACGCAAATCCACAAAGGAGCAATCCCCCATGAAGACCCCTGCCGTTCGCCTCCTTGTCCGGCTGGTTGTAGGGCTCTGCATTTTTCTGCCGGCCCTATCCGCCTCCGCCACCACTTACTACGTATCCACCACGGGCAGCAACAGCAACGATGGCCTGACCACGACCAGTGCCTGGCGCAACATTCAATACGCCGCCAATCACGTCGTCGCAGGAGACACTGTCCAGGTGCTGGGCGGAACCTACAACGAAGTAGTGACCATTCCTGCCTCCGGCTCCGCTACCGCCGGCTACATCACCTTCCAGAACTATGCCAGCCAAGCCGCGATTATCGACGGCACCGGACTCACGCCTCCCGCCCAGGGCGGCCTGATCAACATTGCCAGCCAGAGCTACGTGATCATCCGGGGACTGGAAATCCGCAACTACAAAACCACTTCCCGAAGCAAGGTTCCGGTCGGGGTCTGGGTCACCGGCGCCGGAAGCAATCTGCAGCTGCTTAACAACCACATCCACGACATCGTGACGACAGCATCGGGCTGCAATGCCAACGCGCTGGGCGTCGCTTTCTACGGCACGCAGGCGCCAGCCTCTCTGAACAACATCACCATCAGCGGCAATGAGATCGACCACCTGCAGACGGGCTGCAGCGAGTCCCTCACCGTCGACGGCAACGTTGATACCTTCACCATTACCAACAACCTGATCCACGACAACAACAACATCGGCATCGACGCTATTGGCTTTGAAGGCGTCTCGCCCAATTCCGCGTATGATCAGGCCCGCAACGGCACCATCACCCTCAACACCGTCTACAACATCAGTTCGAACGGAAATCCTTCCTATCCCAAAAACTGCTGGTGCGCCAACGGGGTTTACGTCGACGGTGGCGCCAACATCCTGATCGAGCGCAACCTGATCCACAATGTCGACATCGGCATCGAAATGGCGAGCGAGCACTCCGGCAGGAACACCGCCAACGTGACTGCGCGCAACAACCTCGTTTACTTCGGCAACTCCGCGGGAGTGTCTATTGGCGGTTACGCCAGCAAGGTCGGCGGCAGCGACCATGTCACCATCGTCAACAACACCTTGTACAAGAACGATGGCAAGAACACGGGCAGCGGTGAATTTCAGATTCAGTACCACGCCACCAACAACGTGTTCAAGAACAACATTGTGTACGCGGGTGCACAAGCCCTCGCCATCCACAACTTCACCACATCGGTGGCCAATCCAGCAGATGTGGACTACAACCTCTACTTCTCCCCCGGCGGAGCCACCGGCACCACATTCGTCTGGAACAACAAGACTTACGGCACGTTCACGGCCTATCAATCCGGTTCGGGGAAGGACGGAAATGGGAAATTTTCCGACCCGCAGTTCCTGAACGGAACCACGCCGGACTTGCACGTCCAGTCAACCTCGCCGGCGGTAAATGCTGGAATCAATCTGGGCTCGGCGGTGGTGGGGACACTCGACTTTGCCGGGAACGCCCGCGTCCAGGGCTCGAGCATCGACATCGGAGGCTACGAGCAGTAGATCCGAGAACTGCCGGACTCCTGCACGAACGGGAGGGACCCGAGTTCCACTTGGGCCGTAAGCCTTGGGAGGCCGGGGTGTCCAGGTCTCGCCGCGTTTGCGAGACCTGGGAGCCCTACCACGAGCCCCGACTCCGAAAAACACAAGCGCGAGGCGTACTTAACGCTACCAGCAATAGCACTCACAACCCGGTGAATGAGTGCAATGATTCCATAACAATGTCGGCTCCCAGGCCCGAGTAGCCTTTGGTGGTGGCAAGCAACCAAGGCTCGGGAGAAAGGAGCCGAACATGCTGATTATAGGTTGTGACTATCACCCGAGCTTCCAACAAATTGCGCTCGTCGACACTGAAACAGGGAAACTCCAACAAAGACGTTTGGGGCATCGGACAGAAGCCGAGCAGTTCTATCACGCTTTGGCAACAGCAGGAGCCAGGGTGCGCGTGGGCATGGAGGCGAGTGGCCACGCAGGATGGTTCGAGCGTCTGCTAGCAGAGCTGAACTTCGAGCTGTGGATGGGGGACGCAGCTAAGATCGCAGCGAAGCGAGTCCGCAAACAGAAGACGGATCGGCTCGATGCGCAGCATATTCTGACGCTGATGGCGAAGGATGACTTTCCCAAGATCTGGGTGCCGAGTTGGGAGAATCGGACGTGCGACAACTGCTCTGGCATCGCCATCGCATGGTGCAGACTCGCACACGGATCATGAACCAGTTGCACAGTCACAAGTAAGGAAACCCATCTGTACGGCATCGTACACACACCGAATCACCGTGTTCAGTGACCTCAGTCACGGTCTCTAGCTCGAAGTCCGAAGAGAATCCCATCAATTCAACTCAGCGGGCGTGCCGCATGTCCGACAATCTCGGAAACTCCAATGCACGACTTGAGACACTCGTAAGGCAGATCATGAAGGAAAGAGATCCGTTGAAGTACGACGAACTCTGCTTGGAACTTTGGCTAGTTCTCGATGAACGTGAAAGTCTCACAAGCATAGAAAGCAGAGTTGGCAGAGCAAGTAAGACGGCCCGCGTGATTCCGATCGGCGACCAACGCTGAAATCGAGGTTTGTTTATGGCTCAAGAAGGGATGCAGCATCAGTATCGCGTCACTGCTTGGTGGACATCCGGTAGCGCTGGACTCGCCAAGTCGGATTCAGCTCCGAACGCTATTCACTTCACCGCTCCTACACAGTTTGGTGGTATCGAAGGCCGCTGGACTCCCGAAGAATTGCTGCTGGCGGCGGTTGCCGGTTGTTTCACCACCACTCTGCGAAGCATCGCGAGCAGCGTACATGCCGACTTTACCGACTTGGAAGTGGAAGCCTCGGCGACGCTGCGTAAGATGGAGTCTGGGTACAACTTTTCCGAGATCGTGATTCGCCCGACCCTAAAGATTTCCGACGATGCCGAGCGAGGACTTGCTCTTAATCTCCTCAAGAAAGCGCACCGGCTATGCCTGGTCTCTCGCGCTTTCGCGATTCCTATGAGGTTTGAGCCGCAGCTCGAAGTGGTTGCCGCTCTGGCCTCGGTGCAATAGAAAACCACCACGCGCCCTTGCAAGAACTCGTCTGGAAGGCGAGAACATGCGATCCCAAAACATTGGTTGTGACTGCCTTACGTGTCCGGTTCGAGCAGAGAAGTCTTTCTGTGCTCTGTCTCTCAATGCGTTGGAGGACTTGAACAGGGTCAAATGCCTAGCCAGCTATTCCAAGGGAGCCAAGCTCTTTCACGAAGGGCAGCCACCGCGGGGCGTTTTTATACTCTGCGCAGGCACAGCGAAACTCTGGACTTCGTCCTCTAACGGCAGGACGATCATCACGCGGATTGCGCGCTCCGGAGAAGTTCTGGGTCTGAATGCCACTGTGTCTGGCCGTCCCTATGAGGTTTCGGCTGAAATGATGGAGCCAGCGGAGGCTAACTTTATCTCCCGTGCCTCCTTGCTGCAATTGATGAGAGATCACAGCGAAGTAGCGGTGAGTGTCGGCGAACAGCTGAGCGCCGTCTACTACACCGCACATGATGAGGTTCGTACATTGGGTCTTACGACACATCCGGCAGAACGGCTTGCCAAACTGCTCCTATGCTGGACGACCTATGTCCAGCAAAACGACGGAGGCGACGATTCACCGCCCGTCAAACTGGCTCTGAACCACGAAGAGATCGGGCAGACCATCGGGGTCACTCGCCAAACGGTCACTCGTCTTCTCTCCGAGTTCAGGAGGCGGGAGATGTTGCAATTCAGAAAGTCGGTTCTTTGCATCCAAGACCGGCCGGCTCTGGAAAAGATTAGCGGTCTGACGTTTGAAGCTCTTCTCTGAGGTGTTCTGAGTCGAACGAATTAGCACGCGACCGGGTAACAAATTGAAGGTTGTGCTTTATGGAGCACAAAACGAAATCGGGGACACAACCGCCCGATTACAAACTGGGTGGCGTCGGAGAATGGATTGCCGCTCTAGTTGTTTGGTGTGCTGCCATTTCTATGTCGCTTGCAATTGTGTGTTTCTTCCTGAGTCCGGCCGAGTAGAGTTTGCACGAGGCGTGCGATCATGGAGGCCGACACAGTCCAGATCGTTGGAGATCAGCCGCGCACATGGAATCGAATTTCTTCTCCACCAAGGAGATGCTTCCCATGACTCCCGAAATCTATACTCCAACCGGTGCAGATGACACCATCGATGTTGAACTCCACCATGAGATCAAGTGCCGCGCTTACGAACTCTACGAGGGGTGGCACGACGTTGCCGATGGCCACGATCTAAAGGACGAACTGTGCCGTGTGGCCTACGCGGCAGCCCAGATTCAAAAGTACTCCAATGGCGAGTTAGGAGACACCAGAGCCGTCAGAGCGGCTCGGGTTTATCTGAGTGCACTCAGCCACTTCATCGGCAAACGAAACATGGATTGAGCAGGAGGCTACCCAGCGAATCTTGCCCACCTTTGCAGGTGCAGCGCAACAAGGGCGACATTCTGATTCCAGAGCGCTTCAACGCGACGACAGTCGAGCAGATGAAAGCACTTGGACGGACTTTCCGATGCTTTTTGGACTGTGATTCGAGTCATGGCGATGCGTGTCATGCCTGCGTAACATTCTTACAACGCGAGCCTCGATGTATGACCAAGAAGACCCACGTCCATGTCTCCGATCTTGTCGGACTCAACCGCTTGGCGACTCACGTTACGTCGGGACTGACCGACCTAGCCGAGACGCTGCATAACAATGTCGCAAATTCGCCCGGTGTTTTCGGCACGCTCATGCAAGAACGTTCAAGCGCCATTGCGACTCTGGTCTATGAGAGCGTTCGCACTGTGACCAGACTTACCGGGGGTACAAACGATACCATTCTCACGCAACTCGCGCCCGTCGTGGATCAGAGCAGTTCGCCTGAGCGTGAAGCCGTGCTGGCGGCGCTAAACGGGGTCATGGGTGACTACCTAGCCGCAACCGGTAACCCGCTCGCAATTTCCATGCGACTGCGACGCAAAGGCCAACCCTTGACACTCGAAAGGGAGGCACTGGGGGCAGCGTTTCCTCCGCCGAGAGACAAGCTGCTCCTGTTAGTACACGGCCTTTGCATGAACGATCTGCAATGGGGTCGGAAGAGCGGCGATCTTGGGACCGCACTGGCCCGTGACCTGGGGTATACACCGATCCAACTGCACTACAACACCGGCTTACATACTTCCACCAACGGTCGCGCGTTTGCCGCCTTGATCGAGGTACTACTTCGGCAATGGCCAGAACCATTGAAAGAGTTCGCGATCCTGGCCCATAGCATGGGGGGCCTGATGTCGCGTAGCGCATACCACTACGGCGTGATGGCAGGCTACGTCTGGCCGCAACATTGGCGCAAGATGGTCTTCCTGGGTACGCCGCACCACGGAGCGCTGCTGGAGCGTGGAGGCAATTGGGCTAACGTCTGCCTGGGTCTCAACCCCTACACGGCCCCGTTCGCTCGTTTGGGTAACCTCCGCAGCGCTGGCATTACCGACCTGCGCTATGGCAATGTGCTCGACGAAGATTGGCACGGCTTTGACCGCTTCGAGCACACGGGAGACGTCCGGCATCCGGTGCCCCTGCCAGAAGAAGTATTGTGTTATGCGATTGCCGCCAACATCGGAAAGAAGGCCGACGCTCTTTTCGGGGATGGGATGGTGCCAGTAAACAGCGCCTTGGGGCGCCACGAAGATGCTCGACTGACATTATCTTTCGCTCGGTCTCGACAGTGGGTCGTCTATGGGATGAACCATTGGAACCTGCTGAATAGGCCCGCCGTGTACAAGCAGATCAGACGGTGGATTGCATCTTAGCCTCGATCTGTTGAAGAAAGCAGAAACGCACTTGCCTGGTCTTCGTAACTGTCGAAGTGAAGAAATCAAGGTGGCCCCAGCGGTTCCCATCCCTCTTTACAATCGTGAACATCGCAAGGAGCGGAGCCTAGCGGGCTGCCTGGAGGGTCGCCTTTCACCTGACAGCGTTGCGATGCCGACTCCCAAGGCTATTTCGACAGCCGCTGCGGATTTTCCCGATGAGGTTCTGGAGCAGTTGGGGACCTTGGATAATGAGTTTTTGGCGTATCGTCACAACCTGACAGATTTGTTATTTACCTACGTGTCGAGCATCCCGAAGAGTTCGGAGAATTGCCAAGAGCCGACAACTAACCTTGGTTGGCGAAACAGTGCGCCGTGAAAGGCGCTGGACTCCAGCGGGTGCAACTCCCGCCCGGGAACTGGTTCGCTCCACCCGGTAGCAATCGAAGCGGCAGCCGAGGCAACGGAGCTGTCGGAGCTTTCGGTGTAAAGGGTCGCTTGGCGACTCCGCGAGCGTGCAGGCCGTAACGCGAGTGAACGCTGAGCAGGCCCCGAAAAAACAATTGCAGGAGCCGACCTTACTGTTACGCGGGGAAGGCCGCTGGCAATGGAGATAGACGAGCGAACAAGCTCCATTGAACCTGCCGGGGTAATGGCGACGGCATGTACACATAGGAGACCAGAGGCGACACGGGAAGCCCCAGCGGTGATCGCGGTCGAGATCAACTGGCAACTTGCGAGAGACAGGCCGGGCCGTATGGGGTGACGGAGAGGCTCGCAGTACTGGTGAAGCCGGGTAATGTCGGCGGAGGGAAGGGGCCTCAGTTAAAGACGAACGCAACAAGCAACAAAGGACCGAGGGATTGGCGATGAGCCTAACAACTCCATTCAGTGTTCAGAAGTTGCAGACGGCGTTGCACGCAAAAGCGAAGGAATCGCCCAACCTTCGTTTCCATGCGCTGTACGACAAAGTGTATCGGAAAGACGTTCTGGCCTATGCCTACGAACGCTGCCAAGCCAACGGCGGGGCTGCGGGAGTGGACAACCAGACATTCGAGAACATCGAAGCGTACGGCAGGGAACGGTGGTTGGACGAACTGACGCAAGAGCTGAAAAGTCGAACCTATCAACCGCAACCTGTGCGGCGGGTTTACATACCCAAGCCGGATGGGAAGCAGAGACCGTTAGGCATACCGACAATCCGGGATCGGGTTGTGCAAACCTCGGCCATGCTGGTCCTCGAACCAATCTTCGAGGCTGACCTGCCGACGGAACAATATGCCTACCGGGCGAACCGCAGCGCACTGGACGCAGTACAACACGTCCACAAGCTGATCAACACGGGTCATGGGCAGATCGTTGATGCGGATCTCAGCAGCTACTTTGATAGTGTTCCCCATGCCGAGCTTATGAAGTCGGTAGCTCGTAGGGTCGTCGACGGAGCCATGCTGCATCTGATCAAGATGTGGCTGGAAGCTCCGGTCGAGGAAACCGACGAGCGTGGGAACACACGTCGGAGCACGCGCAACCGGGACGAAGGTCGAGGTACTCCACAAGGGTCTCCGATCAGTCCTCTGTTCAGTAATCTGTACCTGCGACGGTTCGTGCTGGGGTGGAAGAACTCGGGCACGAGGAGCGTTGGAAAGCGTACATCGTGAACTATGCCGATGACCTTGTCATCTGCTGTCGAGTTGGAGCGGACAAAGCTCTGACCGAGATGCGGAGGATGATGTCGAAGCTGAAACTAACGGTGAACGAGACGAAGACGCGGGTCTGTTATCTGCCGGAAGAGAAGTTTGACTTTCTGGGCTACACGTTCGGGCGGTGTTACTCGATGAGGAGGGGCCGAGTCTATCTCGGCACGGTACCCTCGAAGAAACGAGTGCAGCGCATCTGTCGAGCGATCAGCGACGAAACCGGGCGTGACAAAGTCTGGCAGGATTCGAAGACAGTTGTCGACCGGCTCAATCGGATAATGATCGGTTGGGCCAACTACTTCTGTCTGGGGCCAGTCAGCAAAGCCTACAGTGCGGTCGATATACATGCCCGCCGGAGGCTGCGTCGGTGGTTATGCGACAAACACAAAGAGCCGCGGCCGGCTGCGCAGCAACGTGAATCCCCCTCTCTCTTCCAAAGTCTACGGAGCTCAGATTGTGCAGGTGAGCGGAGATAGACAGGCCGCTGGTGTCGGTTCGAAATTGGCCGATCCCGTGATTGTGCAAGTGAACAGCGCCGACGGAAACGCGGTGGCGGGAGCATGGTATCATTTCACGGCGATGGACTCGTGCTGAATCCCAGCGAATCTCTCTCCGACCCTAGCGGACAGGTGAGCGTTTCCGTCCAACTTGGCGGTATTCCCGGAGGCTACCAACTTGTTGCGGACACCCCCAAACTCGGCGGAGGAAGACACGACCATCAACGTGCGTGAGATCGCTCTGGGGTATCAGGAGAAGGTAGGCAAGGAGGTGAGCTACAAGTACTGCACTACTTGCCATGATCCTGAATCCACGCCCGAGCGGGTTTCAGAATCTCGACAACCTAACTCCCCCGCTCCCGCATCAGTTCACGAACGGGAACACGCTGAATAACATGTCGGATGCTGACTTGATCAAAGTCATCGCC
>CAWEQA010000017.1:0-385915 GCA_963811095.1 uncultured Acidobacteriaceae bacterium
TGCTGCGAACGTGCGGGCGGGGTCGCGCCTGCCTCGACTCCGTACACGCTGCGGCACAATCACCCACGCGCACCCTGCTCCGGTGGGTCGAAGAAGGCAAGACGTAGAGCCCTGGCTGCCCTACCTTGCTGCCTGCATCGGCCACCAGAAGTACTCCTCGACAGCATGGTAAGTCCATCTGCTGCCCGAGCGTCTCGCAGCGACCGGCCTGACCCGCGCCGCCAGCATCATCCCGGCGTGACGTATTACGCCCGCCGACAGGCTGCGACGGCTTCTACAGCACCTTCGCGAGTCGTTCCCCGCAATTTTGCCCCGCCAGCGCGGCGCAGCCGACGACGATCACCTCATGCCGCAGACCTGGAAGATGCTCCTGGCTACGTCGCGAACATCACCACGTCGCAGTCGAGAAGGTCACCTTCACCATGGTTGACCGGGCCACCGTCACCGGGTTCCCCGGCCACATGCGGGTCACCAAGTCGTCGACAGCCTCGACCCGCAACCAGCGGCTTGCGTGCATCCGGTCGTTCTTCACCTACGCGGCGGCCGCCGAGCCGGCGCTCGCGATCTACCTTGCCGACCTCGCCGCCATCCCGCGACTCAAAGCTCCAGCCGCGGCGCCTGTGAACTACATGAGCACTGAGGCAGTGGCGGCGCTGCTCGCCGTCCCGGACGCGGGCACCCGGACCGGGCTGCGTGATCAGTTCTTCATGATCCTGATGTATGACCTCGCTGCCCGCGACGCCGAGATGCTCGCCCTGAACCTCGCCGACATCGACACCAGGCGGCTCACCGTGGACCTGCTCGGGAAGGGCTCCAAACCCAGGCGCCTGCCCATCACCAGCGAGACGGCCCAGCACTTCGGTCGCTACGCCGCGGTGTTCCACCCCAGCCCGGAACCGGCGGCCCCGATCTTCTACACCATGCGAAGTCATCGTCCGACGCGGATGTCGACGACGTCGCCAGGTTCATGCGCCAGCACGCCGCCACCGCCAAAGCCAGATGTCCCGACATCCCGGCCCGGGTCCACCCGCACATGCTGCGGCACTCGCGGGCGATACATCTATACGGGCCGGCATGCCCCTGGCCCTGCTCGCCGAGTGGCTCGGCACGCCGACCCTGGACCACGCTCATCTACGCACACGCCGACACTGAGTGAAGCGCCACGCTCTGGAGAAAGCAAACAGCGCAACGACCCAGAGCCCCTTCCGTCCCGCTGTGGCACGACCGCGAGGCACTCCAGCGCCTGTGCGGGACTGAAGGAGTGACGCCGGGACCTTCCCGACAGGCAGAATCGCCGGAGCGCGTCGCCCAGGTCACAGGACCCTGACACGCGGGAAGGAGCAGGCGTCGGAATAACGTGAGAGTCGGAGTATACCAGTATTCCAAAATGGAATAACTCGTAATCTCGGCCGTCCCTGAGCTGATGCGGCTCGCCGCCGAACGCGCCGCCAGGAAGGACCACGCCGGTGAGTGACCTCGCCCCTGCCCTGCAGGAGTTCTTCACCCGCCGGCTGATAGCTCGGGCTCCGCCCACGTCATCGCCGATCCCGGCGCCCCCGGCTGCTTGCCCGCTGCCGCCTGTCAGCTCGCCCGGCGGCGCGCCGCTGCCGCCGCGGCGGCTTGCGTCCCGGCAGGTCATCGCCGGAAGGCGGCATCGAGGAGTTACCGCTGTTCCGCGAGACCATCCGCTCCAGCCGCGCGACCCGGTCCTGCAGCTCCGCGATCTCCTGGTCCCGGGCGGCGCAACCAGCGCAACCCTGCGCAGACGGCGGCAGATCGGTCACAACCGATCATCGTCAAGAGTCGGCCGAACGTAAGCAAGACGACACGCCGAGCCGGCCAGGAAAAATCTCAACCAGGCCGACGGCCACCAAGCGTCACCGAAAACGTCCAGCAGGCCGTATGGGATGAATGTTTACCGGAGCAATGGTAGGGTTTGGAAATGGGCGACAGCTCGGGTAGCGATGGAAACCGGTACCGATCCTCTACAGCTTCCCACATACCCTCGGAAAGCCAGGGATAGGCACGACAGCAGCAAATCAGACACGTGAGCTAGTCGCTCAGGGGTTCGACGTCCACGTGTCTGGACTTGCAGCCACGTGAACCTCGAAGGCGCGACCGTGGTTCAGACCCTTGTAGTCAGTGGCCGTCGTGTACCACACAGGGCCCTTGGCGTCTATCGGGCGTACCGCTACCACGACCGCCGGGTTGCGCGAGCGGTCCGCCGCCTGGTCGGTGAGCTGGATCTGGTCCACGCCTGGCCAGCCGGTTGCCGACGGACGTTCGAGGCCGCTTCAGCAGTTGGCGTACCGTCGTTCCGAGAGGTCCCTGATCCCACACGAGTCAGCGTTTGAAGAAGCCGAGGCTCAAGCCCGGGCCGCTCGCGCCAGCTTCCTCGCGCAGACCCGCACCGATATAGGCGCTGGCGGCTCGAGGAAGAATGTGCGGAATTTGATGCTGCCGATTTCCTGTTGGTCCCATCCGAATACGTTAGGCAGTCCTTCATCGTCCGCGGCTATCCGGAGACGAAACTCGTCCGCCACCAGTATGGATTCGATCCCGCAGCCTTCCCGCAGCCCGCTCCAGGCTCGCATTCCGACCGTCCCTTCACTGCTCTCTTCGTCGGCCGAGGCGAGCCGAGAAAGGGACTGCACTTTGCTCTCCGCACTTGGCTTGACTCCGGGATAGCCTGGGCGTGGGCGCTTTCTCGTCTGTGGCAGCCTCATGCCCAGCTACCGCCGAGCGCTCTCGTCGATGCTCAGCCACCCAAGCGTTATCGAGTGCGGATTTGTCGAAGACGTCAGTTCGGTCATGCGATCTGCTGACGTTCTCCTGTTCCCAACTGCGAGCGAGGGGAGCGCGCTGGTCACCTACGAGGCTATGGCATCCGGCTGCGTGCCTATTGTGTCCGATGCCGCTGGCGCGCCCACCCACCACATGGTCGATGGTCTGGTTCACCACGTCGGCGACTCGCCTACGCTGGCCGGCGACATCCCCGCATGCTAGCCGAGGACCGTGCGCCCCCAAGATCGTCTGCGAGCGGCCGCCTTGGCACGACGCGACGAGCTGTCCTGGTACGCCGCAGGGCGCTCGCTTGGTCAGGCCTACCGCGCATGCCTCGCCAATCGCGTTGGCAAGCATTCCGCGTAGCCAACGAGATACGCCCACTATAGGACGGCAGTGCCGCCAGCGGCCGAATGTAGCATTTAATCCCAGCCCAACTCGCCCGTACCCCGGTGGGCACGCACCTCTTGCCTGTCGCCGTCGGCCAGGCTTTGGACTGGCTCACGACCCGGCTTTGGATAGGCTCGGCGCTTTACCCTATTACCCTCCTCGGTCACTGGTGACCCAGCCGTTGAGAAACCCGCAGTCCTGCTCACGTGCCGGATGACCGATCTACGAGCGCCGAACAAGATGATCACGGTGTCCCGAGCGCGGCCAGCGCGACACTGCCCGTCCAGCTCGGTGACATGCGGCAGCGCCTGCACGTACGGTGCCCCAACCAGCGATGCGCATCCAGGTCAGCCGGCACGCAGGTAGGGCGCGGCCGGTGTCGGTGACGATGCACCGGAAAGGAGTCTGCACTACCCAGCAGCCGGGAGTGGTGGGCGAGCCGGTCCTCGTCGCAGGCGACGCGCCGTACTTAAAGTGGGCGCGGTGGTAACCCATGGCTGCCCCGTCGGCACAGCAATACAGGTCCAACAGCCTCGACGGCAACTCAATCCCGCAGTACGGTTGGTTCTGCTCCCTGTGCGCGCTCGTGCATGCGTTACATTGGCCAGGACCGGCTGGCGGGCAGGCTGGCGGAGATCAGGCCGCATCTGGATGAGCGGCAGTGGCGGCTGGTGCTGGGGGCTGAGGCGCGGGCGATCGGCCGGGGCGGGGTGAAACTGGTGGCCAAGGCGGCGGGGGCGAGCGCGGACACGGTGTCGCGGGGCGCCCGTGAGCTGGAGGCTGGGATCGAGCCGGATGGGCGGGTGCGCCGCAAGGGCGCGGGCCGGCGCTGCGGTGGAGGGAGCCGATCCGGGGCTGGTTCCGGCGCTGGAGGCGCTGATGGATCCTGAGTCGCGGGGAGAGCCGGAGTCGCCGCTGCGGTGGACGACCAGTTCACGTCGCATCTGGCTGGTGATCTGGCGGCGCAGGGGCATGCGGCGACCGCGGTGACGGTGGCCCGGCTGCTGACACAGGCCGGCGACAGCCCAGGGCTCCGGCGTGTTCCCGACTTACCCAGTGGTGTCCGGTATGTGGTTGATGGGGTGGACTCGCGCGGTTTGTAGGTACGGGCACGCCACGTGATCATGTAGGTCTCTGAGGTCTACGTGAACGAGGTGTGGCGTGCCCGCAGTGGCATTGTCGCGCGCCGGTGCGCGCATGGTCGAGTCCGGCCCGGACGGCGAGAACCTGGCCGCTGGTACGTGGCAGCGGCTGGAAGCGCTGCCTGACCCGCGCTCACCGCAAGGGCGGATCTATCCGCTGGCCTGCCTGATCGCGATCGCGGTTTGCGCCTTCACCGCCGCCGGGAACGACCGGTTCACCGCGGTCGGGCAGTGGACCAAACGGGCCAGCCACGCAGATCTGGCCCGCCTGCGGGCTCCGTGGGATCCGGTCACCGGCCAGTACCGGGCACCTGGCGAGAAGACGATCCGGGTGGTCTTGGACCGGCTCGACCCGCGGGCCCTGACCCGGGCACTGCTCGGGCCGCGCCCGCGGCGCCGGCGGCGCCCCGGCACGCCGCCCTCGGCCGGGGTTCGTGACTACCGCGCCCGGCGCGCTGCCCAGCAGGCAAGGACGCTGGCCCGCGACCGGTTACGAGCCGTGGCCGTGGATGGCAAGACTTCCCGTGGAGCCCGCCGCGCCGACGGCACCCGGGTCCACCTCCTCGGCGCCGCCGAGCACGGCGGGGGCCATCAAGATCACCCGCCGGCGGGAGGATGCCGCCACCGGCAAGACCTCCCGCGAGACCGTCTACGCCGTTACCAGCCTGACCAGCGCGCACGCCAGCGCGCAGGACCGGGCCCGCCTGGTCCGCGAGCACTGGTCCGTTGAAGCGCACCACCACATCCGGGACGTGACTTTCAGCGAAGACACCTCGACCAGCCGTACCGGCAGCGGGCCCGCCAACCTGGCCACCATCCGCGCCGCCGTCATCGCGCCCATCAAAGACGCCGGCTACCTGCACGTCCCCGAAGGCCGGCGCGACCACACCACCCCCGCCGAAGCCCTCCATCTCCACGGCTTCGATTAGGGCAGAAGCAGACATTCACGGAACACGCCGGAGCCCTGGGCTACAGCCTGCAGGGCAATGCCAAGACAGTCGAGGGGAAGCAGCACCCGGGCCGGGATGCCCAGTTCCGGTACATCAATGCGCAGGCGTCGGCGTTCCAGGCGGCCGGCGCCCCGGTCATCTCGGTGGATACGAAAAAGAAGGAGCTGGTCGGCAACTTCGCCAACGGCGGGGCGGAGTGGGAGCCCGCGGGTGACCCGCGCAAAGTGAACGTGCACTTTTTATGCTGGCTGAAATAGATTGATTGCGGAGCCCGCCCAGCGCGCTCCGCAATGCATCTACCTGGGACAGTTCAGCTACGGAGGTGCCAGCACTTTTTGCTTCCCTGCGTCGCGTCTTTGCAAAGTCGAGAGCCTCATTGACTATTTCCAGCGTGATACCGGTCCGAGGGAGATTCTCCGATAGGAGATCCAGTGCTGTAACCGGGGTCAGCAGGCGACCGCGTTGAGATGACTCAAACCGAGATAGAGCAGACACGCAAGACGACGTTTATCGTCTATTAGCTTGAAGTTATGCGTTCGGATAACTAGAGAATTAATGAACGTATCCAGGGGAGAGAGTACGGTTGCCTCAGCGGTAAGACCCATCGATACGTAGCTATTCAGCCTGAGTCTGACTTGAATGGTGCTGGCTGCGGGCATGCGAGATGGCCCGCTGGCGTTGGATATGCCTGCGGTCGGGGACTTGGTGAGGGGCGGGGCTGCACGCTGCCGTGTTACGGGGGTGCGACTACGGCCGGGAGCCAGGGACCGCCGGTGAACAGCATGGTGAGGGCGTCGAGTGCGTCGATGCCCCATTTCGCGGTGGTGGACAGGTAGGACTGGACGATCGCGAAGTCGGCGAGCCCGAGCAGGGTGCGCCAAGTGCCGCCGGAGGTGCGCTGCTGGACCTTGACCGGGCGGATGTCGCGTTCGGCCTGATTTGAGGTGAATCCGACGGTCAGGTCGGTGGCGAAGCGGAGGATCATGTCTTCGTGGTCGCGGAACCGGCGGGCCAGCCGCATCCCGTCTTTGGCCATCTGGGTGCGCTTGTGCTGGTTGTCGGCGATGCCCTTGGCGACGGCGCCGCGGTACCAGGACCGGATGCCGGCGAGGCTGGCGTCGCTGAGGCTGGCCTGGCCGGCGCTGCGGGCGGCGGTGGCCTGGGCGTTGGCGTCGATGAGCAGGTCGGCCATGGACCGGGCCCAGACCTGGCCGTCGGGGTCGAAGCGGTACAGCCCGGCCAGGTCACGGAGCCCGTGCGCGCCGCACCAGGCGTGCAGCGCATCGGTGAGGTGCTCGTACCCCTTGTAGCCGTCGCGGACGATGGTGCCCTTATATCCGGCGAGGATGCCGCCGGAGTCGATCGCCTCGCTGCTCCGGTCACCGGTGTGCATGGCGGTGAGGAACTCGGTGCACGCCACGTGCACGTAGCGCAGCTTCCCGGCGGCCCGGGCGGGAGTCTCGTCGGCGTACAGCACCCCGGCGGCGGGCAGCAGCTCCCGGACCCGGTCCATGAACGGCGTCAGCAGCCGGGCGGCCTTGCCCCGGATGCCGGCCGCGAACCCGGCCGAGACGTTCACCCCGGTCAGCGCGCCGACCAGCCGGGCGGCGCGGGCGACGGGCAGGTAGTTCGCGCAGACCGCCAGGGCCGTCTTGGCGTGCACCAGCGGCCCGTACTGCGCCCGGCCGGTTACCCCGTGCGGGGCCAGCCCGACGGAGACCTCCCCGCACTCCGGGCACTGCTTCGCGGCGACCTGGTACTCGGTCACCGCCGGCGGAGGCGGCGGTGACGCCTCGAAGACCTGCCGTTTCTGCGGTGTGCCCAGCACCGGCTCGCCGTCCAGGCCGTGCCCGCAGCAGCCGCACGCGGCCGGCCCGCAGAGCACGGTCTCATCCGGATAAGGTGACTGCCGCAGCGTGGAGGACTCCGCGCCGGGCTGCCTGCCCGGCTTGCGGCCGGACGTGCCCCGCAGCGACCGGTCCCGCGGCTTCTTCTTATACGGGCTGTCCGACGATGGCGGCTTCGATGACGTGCCCGAGTCCTTGTCCAGTCGCCGCCGCAGCTCCTCTACCTGGGCGGCCAGCGCGGCGACCTGCGCGTCCCGCGCGGCTAGCTGCGCCGCGGCCAGCTCGTCCCGGTCCCGTGCCGCCTGCCGGAGCCGCGCGTTAACGTCCTCCAGCTCCGCGATCCGCGCGCGCAGCCACGCCACCTCATCGGGCGCGGGCGCATGCGGCGCATCGGGCACAAGCCGCACTCCACCACAGCCGGCCAGCAATTACCAAGCGACATGCCGGCCCGGCTCTCGCAACTCTCCCCGCACGCCAGCACCCATCCGCACCATCGATCACTCAGGCTGAATAGCTACATCGATACGGCCGGATGTTCAGTTTCTTCGAATACCTGGAGTCCGTGCACATCAGGTAGTAGCTGGACGCCTTCATGCGTGGCGGCCTCGATCATCACTTGGGCCGGGCCGCCTGTGATCACATCAAGACCAGTATCAATCCCTAGCGCGATATCCAGCGATGCCAACTGAACGGCGTCTTTGAGTGCCCTTCCGGCTGCTTCGGCATCTGTGCGGGCCGAGTACCCAGTGCCCAATGCCAGCGGCTTTAGGTGAATCAGCGGGTGCGGTTTAGCCGATTCTGGTTGCGCTGGGTGATTTTCCCTGGCTGGCGGCGTGTTGTGCTGGTTTCCTGTGGGATGGGTGAGGCTCCTGCTAGAAGAGGGATTGCCTAGATCTCACTTCACAACAGGAGCCTCTTGTGTCTTTGTACCCTGTCGCGTCGCGTGCTGCCGTCAGTGTCCCGGATGACGGGGAGGTTCCGGCCGGCGGGCTGATGGTGGCGGTCCGGCTGGCGGACGTGGTGTCGCCGCTGCGGAGCGGCCGGCCGCTCGGGGCCGGCGACCGGTCGGCGCTGGTCGTCGGGGGGACGGCGCGGATCCGGCACGGGCGAGGTGACGGTGTTCTGCAAGGTCGTGGCGGTCGCGCCGGCGCGGGTCCGGCGGGACGGGCGGGTCCAGGCGCAGGGCAGCCCGGCCGGCCACGCGACGCTCGGCCCGCTGGAGGACTGGCTGGAGGGGAAGGCCGGCCCGGGCGTGATCGACGGGATCGCGGAGCGGGCCGTGCTGGCGCGGGAAGTACGTGAAGGGGGAACGGGAGCGGCTGCTGACCAGGGCGTTCATGATCAGGGTCATCGTGCTGATGACCCTGATGCCGGACGCGGACGTCCGGGAGGCGGTGATCGCGCTGGCCGGGGACCTGGCCATGGTGCCGTGGGCGCGGGCCTGGGTGCCGGCGTCGGCGCGGGCGCTCGGGGACTGGCGGAACGCGCTCGGCCCGGGGCCGCTGGAGGAACTGCAGGCCATCGTGCTGCGCGCCTCCTGGGCCGAGCACGAGGACGCGGGACTGGCGGGCGGCCGTCACCGGGCGGGAGAAGCCGCTGAAGGTGTCGTCGCTGGACGGGACGCTGATCCGGGTCCCGGACACGCCGGCGAACCGGGCCGCGTTCGGCTCCGTCGGCACCGGCGACGGCTCGTCCCCGTTCCCGCAGCTCAGGGCGCTGCCCCTGAACGACGCCTCGACCCGGGCGCTGCTGGGGATGCCGCACGGCCCGGCCGGCACGGACAAGGCCGCCGCCGAGCAGAGGCTGCTGGACACGGCGATGGGGCAGTACCCGCACCTGTTCACCAAGGGCCGGCTGTGGCTGATGGACCGCAACTTCCCCGGCGCGGCCCGGATCGCCCGGCTGATGGCCCGCACGCACGTGCTGATCCGGCTGAAAAGCGACATCCCGCTGAAGAGGATCTCGCCGATCCTGGCGGACGGCTCCTATCTCGCGGAGCTCTCCGGCGACGGCGTCACCGTGACCGTCCGCGTCATCGAGTACTTCGCCGACGTCGAGGGCCAGGACGTGCCGGAGATGTTCTGCCTGGTCACCGACCTGACGGACATCGCCGAGTACCCCGGCCCGGAACTGGCCGCGCTCTACCGGTGGCGGTGGGACGGGTCGGAGACCGCGCTCCGCGAGGCCAAGGCGTCCCTGAACGGCGCCGGCCCGGGAACCGGGCCGATGCTCCGCTCGCAGAGCCCGGACCTGGTCCGGCAGGAACTCGCCGCCTGGGCCGCCGCCACCGAGATGACCCGCGGCGTCGCCCGCGACGCCGCCCTCGCCGCGGTCCCCGCGAGGAAAGGACGCCGCGCCGGGCAGCCCGTCCGGCCCCGCGAGATCTCCCACGCCCGCACCCGCCGCGCCGTCATCGCCGCGATCCGCGCCGGCAGAGCCTGCTACGAGGCGCTGACCAGGGAAATCGCGAAATACCGCACCGTCGTCGACCGGAACCGGCACCGCGCCCGCAAGTCGAAATCACCCAGCAGCTTCGGCCACGCCACCGCGAAGGACACCGTCACCCGCATCGCCCCCGCCGTCATCACCATGGCCAACAGCCCCGCCTGACCAGCAGAAACAAAGCCGGACCAGGCACCCGCCAGGCCGGCAACCAGAAACTACCCGCCGTTACCAAACCCCGGAAACCGGCACTGACACCCAAATGCCTAAACCCCGTGGCATTGACCCAGTGCCCCTGAACATTAGGGCAGGAGCGTTGGAGAAGGCGGTTCCGCGCGGTGATCCGCGGAGTTGGACGGCACCTATCGGCGACGGAAGCAAGACTGTCCGAGCCTCCGTGTCGTCACTCTGGATGCGTTCATGCGGTGAGCGCAGCGGGATGCTCGCGCATACGGTGCGACGGCCGAAGAATCGCTCGTCGCTGCGGCTCCGCGAGCCCCGCCGGCTGCCCAGGGCGCTGTCTCAGCCCGACGCCGCCGAGCTGCTGGCAAGCTTTCACACCTGGCGGGACCGGGCGATCGCGGGGCTGATGCTGTATTGCGGGCTGCGCTCGGCTGAGATCCTGGGCCTGGAGGTGGCTGATGCCGACATCGGCGGCCGGTGGCTGAAGGTGACGGGCAAGGGTGACCGGGAACGGCGGGTCCCGCTGGACGCCGATGTCGCTTCGGTGATCCAGGTTTACCTGCCGGCCGAACGCCCCGAATCGAGCAGCAGCAGGCTGTTCCTGTTGGCCAAGGGTCCCAGCCGGGGCCGACCGCTGACCGCAGCCGGGCTGCGCGCGAATTTCCGCTATCACCGCGGGCTGAGCGGGATCACCGGCGGGCATCCGCTGAGTCGGCCCGGGGCGCGGTTCCGGTGTTGCCACCGGCCCGTTTCCCCGGACCGCTCGCCGAACCCGCCGTGCCCATTACTGAGCAACGGGCTCTCCACGGCCGCTGCCATCAGGCGGGGTTCGCAGGTGGCCATGGGGCAGGGATCTTGTTGCCCCGGTAGGCGTAGCGGGAGACCGTCACGCCCTGAAGCCGGAAGTACTCGACCCCGTTCGCCGCGATCCACCACCGCCCGTCGGCGGCGGTCAGGTGGCGGCGGAGCTGGCCCCAGTTCCAACTATGGCGGGCCCGCAGCATGCGGGCGAGCCTCCACCAGGTGAAGGCGTCCAGCTTGCTGAAGGTCCACTTGGCCACGGCGTACTTGAAGTAGTTCGCCCACCCGCGCATGATCTGACCGAGCCTGGTCAGCACGTACGCGAGGTCCTGCTGCGATGTCCTGCGTGTCAGGGCACGGATCTTCGCCTTCAATGCCCGGACCGGCCGGTCGGCGATGAAGGTGTAGACGTACCACTTGCCCGAGCCTCTCTTGCGTTTCCACCGGATGCGGAAGCCGACGAAGCCGAACCCGTCGCTCATGTGGACCACCTGGGTCTTGGCTGGGGACAGCCGCAGCCCGAGCGGGGCCAGCACAGCCGCGACGTCTTCGCGCAGCGCTTCGGCGTGCGAGCGCGTACCGTTCACCAAGATCACGAAGTCGTCGGCTTATGCCGAGGACCGGATTATGCCGACCCTGCTTGAAGGTTGCCTGGTCAGGGTGTCAGGCGGTCTGTCGATGTCGGCATAACCCGGTGCTCCCTGGCGGGGCGTAGAGGTTGTCGAGGAACGCCAGGAGGGTGTCGGGCGGGCGGTAGCGTCCGGGGCTGGTGCCGGGTGGCTGGACGCGGGCGAGGGCATGTTCCTTGATGGTCATGTCGGCGTGGAGGTAGACCTGGGTGGTTTCCGCGTCCTCGTGGCCTTTTCTGGAGTCGGAGTTGTGTCTATGGCCTCTGACCTGCGGCTTTGTGTGGCGCACAGGTGTGCGCGACAGCGGTTCAGCTTCCGCGGTTGAGTCGTGCCATGAGCTCGCGGTTGATCTGGCGGGCGGCTTCGAGTTCGTCGGTGCGCCGCCCGAGGGCTTCCTGGGCGTCGAACAGTGCCTGATCGAGCTCGGTGACTCGCCCGGTGACCGCCGGGGCGTCCGCGGCGCTGATCTCGCCGAGAACCTCACGCCCGGTGAGCTCGCTGAGACGGCGGCGAAGCGCGGTGAGCTCGACGTCGAGCCGGTGGTTTCGTGCCTTGGCGTTCTCGAGGTCTGCGCGCAGCGAGGCGGTGGTCGCCCGGGCGCTCGTGGTTACCGCGCCGGCGTGGTGATCGGCGACCTGCGCCGCTTGGCGGGCGAGCTCGGCGCGCAGCTCGGGGTGGTCGTAGACGAAGCGCCGGCTGACCTGGGCGCGGCGGGCAAGGACCGAGACGCCGGGCGGCTCGCCGGCGGCGACCATGGCCTGCAGTGTTGCCAGCACACGTGCGGCCTTGGCGTCGGAGTCGGCCCGGCGAAGACGGACCAGGCGCTCACCGGGCTCAGCCATGGCGAGCGTCGTGTTCGGCGGCGCGCTCGATGGCCGGGAACAGCGTCGGGCCGGGCTGGCGGGCGAGGCCGCGGAACTGGGCCGGGAAGGTCGCATCCAGAGCGGCGCGGCTGGCGCGGGCGGTGGCGATGGCGGTTTCGACGCGCTGGCGGTCCTCTGCGTCGAGCCCGGCGAGCACCTTCTGGTTGGTGAGCAGGAGCCGGCGCACCACCTCGATCTCCTCGCCTGAGGGCACGGCATCCGCCCGGGCCCATTCGGCCAGCTGCGGGATGGCGGCGGCCAGGCGCTCATGGTCGGCGAGCAGCTGAGCAAGGTAGCCCCGCAGCTCGGGCTGGTAAGAGGGGTCGGTGCGGAAGTACTCGCAGCCGAAGCAGCGGTGCCGGAAGGGGCACGACCGGCCGCCGGTGAGACATTGCTGGGCTCGGTGCAGATCCCGAACGGCACGGCCACTTGGCCGATCTGCTCGCGCAGCGCCTCGGCCGGCAGGAGCTCGCGTCCGTCCGGCCGGACCCGTCGCCCGCCGGCATCGAGCTGGAGGGGGCCGAGCGCGTCCTGGGCTGCCCGCTTGCGGCGGACCGTGACCCGGTAGTAGCCGAGCGTGGTGCGCACCGTGTCGTGACCGAGGAGCTCCTTGAGGGTGTCCACGGGCGTGCCGGCATCGGCGTGGCGTTGCGCGAAGCTGTGCCGGAACGCATACGGAATGACCAGCTGTCTGGGGAACGGGACCGGGCGGCCGGCGGCGTCTGGCTCGGGTCCGTCCAGGCGAGGCAGCGCGGTCACCCACGCCCGCATCTCTCGCTGGAGGTGCGAGGCTCCGATCGGCCTGGTGCCCTCGGGGTTCTTCAGCGGCCGGGGGAACAGCGCCAGGCGTCCGGCCGGGGTCTGGGGGAAGGCGGCGCGCACTTTCTGCTGCTGGGCAACGATGATGGCCGCCTCCCGGTCATGGATCGGGAGGCGGCAGCCGGCCTTGACGACCTTGGGCATGTCGTGGACGAGCACGGGACTGGCCCGGCGTCCGCCGTCCTGGTCAGCGTGCTCGTCGTAGTCGAGGCAGGCGAAGCGCAGTGAGCACAGCTCGGCGGTGCGCCGGCCGACCCCGGCGCCGAGCTCGACGGCGGCCCGGATGGTGGGCCCGGCCAGGATCTCCAGGCGCTCCAGGCTGCCGGGGCTGAGGAGCTGGCTCATCACTGTCTGGGGCAGCGCGGCACCGACGGCGTTATCCCGGCGGGCGGCGCGAGGACGTTCGGCCCGCCGGATCACGACGTCACCGGGCAGGCACCCGAGCACCGCGCCAGGCTGGGTCAGGCCCATCTCCCGGCAGTCCCGCAGGAACTTGGCCACCATGTTGATGGTGTGAGCCCGCCGGTGCGCCGATAGCTTTCCGGCTCGCTGCAGGCGGGTGAGCCGGGCAAGGAAGTCCTGCACGTCCCGGTGGCTGAGGGCTGCGGGGTCGATGCCGCCGTCGCTGCGCCGCGCCAGGTGCTCCGACAGCATCCCGACACCGGCGATGACGGCCCGCACCGGCCCCGCCGTCGTGGTGGCCAGGGCCTCGGCTGCCCACGTCTTCGCCGCCGCCTTCAGCCACGGCTGGGTGATGGCCCGGGTCGGCTGGGCGCCTGGGTAGCGCGGGCTAGCCGCGCCCCCGGTGAATGACAGCCGACCGGCGGCTCCCCACAGCCGCAGGTCCCAGACGTCGGATTCCTGCTCGGTCCCGGGATCGGAGCGGGCCAGGCTGAGCTGGTCGGCGGTGAAGGTGAGAAAGCCCCGCACCGGGGTGCGCTGGCCTGCCGTTGCCATCGCGTCAGCGACGTTCGCGGCGCCGCACCGGCGCAGGTGACCCACCACGCTGCGCAGGTTCGTCGTCAGGACTCGCCGGCCCTCGGCCACCGACGCCTGGACGCCGTAGAGCACCTCGGCGATCAGGTCGTCGTCGAGGCCGGCCAGCACGACCCGCCCGGTGCGGTCGGCCAGGCAGGGTGAGGCGCTGGCGCGGAAGGCGGCGAGGTCTGGGCGGCCGGCGACGCGCCAGGCCCCGTCATGGGCCCCGCACAGTCCGGTCTGAGCGCGGGCGGTGAGGCGCTCGCAGGCTTTCTTCCCCGCCTTCAGCGCCTCAATGCTTCCGCCCATTCCCATTCCCAAAGTACCCCGCCAACGCCTGCCCGGTATACGACTTCTTCACTCGCGCCACCTGCTCCGGCGTGCCCTGCGCCACGATGCGCCCGCCTTCTTCGCCGCCCTCCGGCCCCAGATCGATGATCCAGTCGGCGTTGCGGATCACATCCAGATTGTGCTCGATGATGATGATCGAGTTCCCCAGGTCGGTCAGCCGGTGCAGCACGTCCAGCAGCTTCTTGACGTCATCGAAGTGCAGCCCGGTGGTCGGCTCGTCCAGCAGGTAGAGCGTCTTGCCCGGTCTGCCGCTTGCTCAACTCGCGCGCCAGCTTGATGCGCTGCGCCTCGCCGCCGGAAAGCGTTACCGCCGACTGCCCCAGATGAATGTAGCCCAGCCCGACGTCCACCAGCGTCTGCAGCTTCTGCTTCACCTGCGGGATGTTTTCGAGAATCGGCAGCGCATCCGACACCGGCATCTCCAGCAGATCGGCGATCGAATTTCCGTTGTACTTCACCGCCAGCGTTTCGTGGTTGTAGCGCCGTCCGCCGCAGACCTCGCACAGCACGTAGACATCGGGCAGAAAATTCATCTCGATGCGCCGCTGCCCTTCGCCCTGGCAGGCCTCGCAGCGTCCGCCGGACACGTTGAACGAGAACCGTCCTGCCTTGTAGCCGCGCTCGCGCGACTCCGGCAGCATCGCATAGAAATCGCGGATCTGCGTGAACACTCCGGTATACGTTGCCGGATTCGAGCGCGGCGTGCGCCCGATCGGCGACTGGTCGATGCGGATGACCTTGTCGATATTCTCCGCGCCCGAAATCGCCTTGTGCTCGCCCGGCTTTTCGCGCGAGCGGTAAAGCTGCCGCGCCAGCGCGCGATACAGAATGTCATTCACCAGCGTCGACTTTCCCGAACCGGAAACTCCCGTCACCACGGTCATCACGCCCAGCGGAAACGTCACGTCGAGATTCTTGAGATTGTTTTCCTTCGCGCCCAGAATCGTCAGCGCCGCGCCGTTCGTATGCCGCCGCTCCGGCCGCATCGCAATCGACGTCCGCCCCGAGATGTACGCTCCGGTCAGCGATCCGGATCGTGCATGATCTCCTCCGGCGTGCCATGCGCCACCAGGTTCCCGCCATGCCGCCCCGCGCCCGGCCCAAGATCGACCACATAATCCGCGCGCCGGATCGTCTCTTCATCGTGCTCCACGACCAGCACCGTGTTGCCGAGATCGCGCAAATTTTCCAGCGCATTCAGCAGCCGGCCATTGTCGCGATGATGCAGTCCGATCGACGGCTCATCCAGCACATACAGCACGCCGCGCAGCTTCGATCCAATCTGCGTCGCCAGCCGAATGCGCTGTCCTTCGCCGCCGGACAGCGTCGCCGCCGAACGATCGAGCGAGATGTATCCCAGCCCCACCGCATTCAGAAACTGCAGCCGCTCCACAACTTCATGCATGACGCGTCCGGCAATCGGCGCTTCGCGCCCGGCCAGCTTGATGCCTTGCGCCACCTCCAGCGACCGCGCCACCGGCATCGCGGTGAAGTCGGCAATCGACATCCCGTTCACCTTGACCGCCAGGCTCTCCGGCCGCAGCCGCTTCCCGTGGCACGCCGGACACTCCGTCGCCGACATGTGATCCATCAGCCAGTCGCGGTAGCCCTCCGACGTCGACTCTTCCAGATTCTGCTTCAGATATCCGAAGATGCCGTGAAACCCGGTTCGCCCGCCGCGCCCCGGTTCGCCATTCAGCAGAAAGTCCTGCGTCTTCTCGGGCAATTTCTCGAACGGAGTGCTCAGATCGATGCCATACGCCGCCGCCACAATCTGCAACTGATGAATCAGATTCTGCGACGCCGATCCCGGCCCCAGCCCGCCATCGAGCAGCGGCTTCGACCAGTCGCTGATCACCTTCGCCGGATCGAAATCGTACTTGCTGCCCAGCCCGTGGCATTCCGGGCACGCTCCATACATGCTGTTAAACGAAAACGACCGCGGCTCCAGTTGCGGCACGCTGATGCCGCAATCCGGACACGCCAGCTTCTCGGAATAAAGCTGCTCCTCGCCGCCCACCACCGCAACCTGCACCAGTCCGCCGGCCAGCTTCATGGCCAGCCCAACCGACATTTCCAGCCGATGCTCGATCCCCGGCTTCACCAGCAGGCGGTCAATCACGACTTCAATGGTGTGATTCTTCCGCTTGTCGAGATTGATCAAGGCCTCGTCGTCCAGACTGACCAGCTCGCCGTCGATGCGCGCCCGCGTGTAGCCGTGCTTGACGAGCGTCTCCATCTCTTTCTTGAATTCGCCTTTGCGTCCGCGGACGATCGGCGCCATCACCATGACCCGGTCTTCCGGAGTCAGCGCCATCACCCGCTGCACGATCTGGTCCGCCGACTGCCGGCTGATCGCCCGCCCGCACTTGGGGCAATGCGGCACTCCAATCGAAGCGAACAGCAGGCGAAGATAATCGTAGATTTCGGTGATGGTCCCGACGGTCGAGCGCGGGCTGCGGCTGGTGGTCTTCTGCTCGATCGAGATGGACGGGCTAAGTCCATCAATTGCATCCACATCCGGACGTTCCATCTGGTCCAGAAACTGCCGCGCGTAGGCCGACAGCGTCTCCACATACCGCCGCTGTCCCTCGGCATAAATCGTGTCGAAGGCGAGCGAGGACTTCCCCGACCCGCTCAGCCCGGTAACCACCGTCAGCGTGTTACGCGGAATCTCGACGTCTGATGTTCTTGAGATTGTGCTGCCGGGCGCCCCGGACAGAAATCTTGGTAATCGCCATCATTCGCCGGGGTGCATGCCCCTTCCGTAACGTCGACAGGGTAACCAGAAATGTTCGAAAGTGGAAGTGCACAGCTCTACTCCGTATCTTAGTCGTCAATAGCGCGGAGCGTCAACGCAGGTTAGATTGAAGATTCGCGCTCAGGCAATAAGAAGGTGGGAGAGGCTGCAACAGACTCTGAATTTCTAAGGTTGGTCGACCGTGATCTCGCTCCTGATGCCCGTCCTCCTCTTCTTCACCGTCATCGCCTCCGTCGGCCTCGGCGTTCTCGCCGCCTATGTCGCGGTCATCTGCATCCTGAACGCTTCGGCCGCACGCCCAGCCGGTAACGGCCCGCCCGCGCCTGGTCCTGGTTCCCACGCAGAACCACGCCAGCGGCGACTAAGTCTTCGCTGACCCCACACAGTTTCCGGATGCACCGGAACCTCCGTGCCACAACTTATCAACCTATTTCCGCACTGTTCGAATGCGGACACGCTAATCCGTCGGTGGACACTCCCGAGCGCACCGGCTGGAGTTTCCCTCTTGTAGTCAATCAGTTATCAGCCGGCACAACGGAAGGATAATTGCGCTCACTTTGGGTTCCTCGGTTCATACTCTTAAGGTAGCGGCAGAAGCTTGAGCCTGTCGTCTGAACCCTCGTCCGGGAGGTTCTCGGCATGGACTCCCTAATGCACGATCTTCGCTCTGCCTTACGCCAGATCCGCAAGGCGCCCGCTTTTTCGCTGACTGTCGTTTTCATCCTTGCGCTCGGCATTGGCGCAAACACCTCGGTCTTTACTCTGGTACATGCGGTCTTACTTAAATCCCTTTTTCCTGTCACGAAGCCGGAACAACTCTTCCGCGTGGGCGATAACGAGCAGTGCTGCGTAAACGGTGGCTTGCAAGGCAGCTGGTCGCTGTTTCCTTACGATTTTTATAGGCAGGTCCGCGACAACACTCCGGCTTTCGAACAGCTGGCAGCATTCCAGGCTGGACCGGGAGACGGTGAGCCTGCGGCGCATCAGCAGCAATAGCACGGCGGAGGCGCGCAGCGGCGAGTTCGTCTCCGGCAATTATTTCCAGATGTTCGGCATTGGCGCCTATGCTGGACGAACGTTCACTGCCGAGGACGACCGTCCGGCCGGGTCTCCGGTTGCGGTGATGAGCTATCGCGCATGGCAAGAAAAGTACGGCGCCGATCCCTCGATGATCGGGGCGCCTGTCGCCATCAACGGCCAGCCATTCACTCTGCTGGGGGTTGCGCCTCCGGGATTTTTCGGCGACGGCCTGCGCAGTAATCCGCCGGAAATCTGGATTCCGCTTTCGTTCGAACCGCAGGTCCACGGCTCGAATTCTATTCTCAATCAGGGTTACCAGTGGCTCAACGCGACCGGGCGTCTTTCTCCAGGCACTCAGCCCAGGCAAGTCGAAGCTCAATTAACGACTGAACTGCGCCAATGGCTACTGCGGCCGGAGGTGACTTTGAGCGAGGAAGATCGCAAACAGATTCCACAACAGGTCATTCGCCTCGCTCCCGGCGGTGCCGGAGTGCAAGGCATGCGCGAGGACTATGCCGATAGTCTGAAACTGCTGCTCTGGGTTACGGGGTTCGTGCTGCTCATCGCATGCGCCAATCTCGCCAACCTGCTGCTCGCGCGTGCCACAACGCGCCGTCAGGAGATCTCCATCCGCGCCGCCATCGGCGCCTCTCGGCCCCGTCTCGTTCGGCAGGCATTCTCCGAGACGCTGCTTCTGTCGCTCTGCGGTGGCACGGCCAGGGCTCGCCGTCGCGGTGTACGGCACGCGCCTCATTCTGCATCTCGCCTTCCCGCACCGCTACGTTCCCATCGATGCGACTCCATCCTGGCCAGTGCTGGGCTTTGCCTTCGCTCTCTCGGTGATCACCGGGTTCCTCTTCGGCATGGTGCCGGTCTGGCTTACGTCGCGTACCCAGCCAGTCGAAGCCCTGCGCGCCGCCAACCGCGCTACAGACAAGCACGGCCATTGGGTGCAGCGGTCTCTGGTTATTCTGCAGGCCGCGCTGTCGCTGGTTCTCATCTGCGCTGCTGGATTGGTTGTGCAGAGCCTGCGCGACCTGCGCAACCAGCATTTTGGCTTTCAAACCCAAAGGACGCTACATCGTTGAATTCGATCCGCAGATGGCCGGCTACAAGCCCGCGCAGCTTGACGGCATCTATCATCAGATCCGCGACGCCCTGCAACAGATTCCCGGAATCACATCCAGTGCCTTTGCCCAATACACACCGATGAGCGGCAGCAATTGGGAAGGCCAGGTTGATGTCGAAGGAAGAGCGGACAGCGTCGATTCCACCTTCGTGCGTGTTGGTCCGAATTACTTCCAGGCGATCGGAACCAACATACTGCAAGGGCGCCCAATAACCAAGCAGGATACCGCTACCGCTCAGCCGGTCGCGGTGGTGAATGAAGAATTCATAAAGCGATATTTCGAAGGCAAAAATCCCCTCGGTCGCCATATCGGCCAAGGAGGTAAGAAGTATGCTCACACGCTGGAGATCGTCGGAGTGACGGAGAACACCAACTATCGTTCCCCGGGCGGAGAGATTCGGCCGATGTTTTTCGTCGCCGCGCCGCAGGAGATCAAGCGTGACACTCCGGATGGCACGCTGAGCGAGCAACGCTCCATGTACCTGGGAAATATGATTCTCCGCACTTCCAGTTCTATCCCAGATTTAGAAAAGCAAGTGCGCCGCGTCCTCGGCCAGATTAATCCTGACCTGCCCGTTACCGACATCTTCCCCTTCGAGCAGCAAGTTCAGCAACATCTCGACCAGCAGCAGATGATCGCGCAACTTATGACCCTCTTCGGTCTGCTCGCACTGACTCTGGCAACCGTCGGACTCTATGGCGTGACTTCTTATGGAATAGCGCGGCGTACAAACGAGATCGGAATTCGCATTGCCCTCGGCGCCGACCGAGTCTCAGTCGTCGGCATGGTGATGCGCACAGTCGCATTGCAATCCGCTGCCGGATTCATGATTGGAATTCCGCTCACACTTGAAGCCGGCCGTATTCTGGCGAGTCAATTTTTCGGCGTTCATGCTTTCAACTTGGCCGTGTTTGCCATCGCTACACTGGCGCTCGTGCTATCCGCACTGATTGCAGGATTCGTTCCCGCGCGCCGCGCTGCCAGCATCGACCCAATGCAGGCGCTCCGCGCTGAGTGATCCCGCACATTCGCGCTACGGAGTCACTCCACCGGCCCCATCACCTTCATCTTGCTTTCCACGTGCGTGCGCTGAAAGCCGGAGTTCTCCAGCGATACCGACATCTCCCGGTTGATGAAGAACACCGCGTGAATCCGGAATTCCGTGCCGAAAGTGGAGGGAAACCACACTCCATCCTCCTGCCGCTTGTAGACCACGTTGAACCCAATGCCAGGCAGATCGGTTCCCAGGAATGTGCGCACCGCAAACGGAATGCGCCGCGACAGTTTGGTGAACACGCGCACCGGCTGAAACTCCGCCGCGTCGATGTACGCTTCGCCCGCCCAGGTAATATCGTTCTTGTCCTTGGGCCGAAAACCGATGTGGTAGACGCTGCGCCCTTCTTGCATCTCCTGCCCTAGCAGCTAGAACTCATAGTCCTTCTGCCCCTCTGTCGTCAGCGGAAACAAATCTTTCCCCAGCCCGTCTTTGGACTTCTCATTCGACAGATCCTCGCGGAAGTCGTGGACCAAACTGCCGTCGAGGCTGTCGGACTCAGGAACGGGCTCGCCTTCGAACGCCTCGTACTTCCCCTTATTCCAATAGCGGCCGGTGATCGTTTTGAGTTCTTTCTGAGTTCCATCGGCGTCGGAACAACGTCATAGTCAGCCGTTTCTTCGCGGAGCAACCGGCCCTTGGGTTTGCGCGTGAGAATGTGGGTGTGCTGGACGGTAGACATATTGCTTGCGCAGGGCTTCGCTGCGGTCCTGGTTGGCGGCCACGCGCGCCATGATTTCGTCGGCGGTCAGCTGCGTGGTCGCCCCCTGGGCTCCTTCGCTTGCTCTGGGGTGCACTCTGCGCGAATGAAACCGCGGCCACCAGCAAGAACCCAACGAGCCGCAGGATCAGCATGGGCACACCTCCACTTCTATCACTACGCAACCCGCACCCGGGAAGTTCCTCTCGCTGCGATCCGCGAACTTGCTTGACATAGCGTGGTCGGGACCGCAGAATGCCCGGTCGGAGGAGATCATGAAACGCAGAGTTCTCAGCATTCTGTCTTTGGCTGTTATGTGTCCCATATTCGCCGCGGCCCAAAGTGTCGGCGCGGCCATGGCCGCGCCTCCTGCCACCCGTCAGGGCGATGTTCAAGAGACTCTGCATGGCGTGACGGTGCCCGATCCCTACCGCTGGTTGGAAGATCAAGACTCCGCCGAGACCCGGGCGTGGATCAACCAGCAGAACGACTACACGCACAAACTGCTGGACAGCTGGCCGGGGCGGGAGCGACTGGAGAAGCGGGTGGCCGAGTTGAAGAAAGTGGAGCGCATCGGCTCGCCGATCGTGCGCAACGGACGGCTCTTCTACCGCAAGCGCGCCGCCGACCAGGAACAGTACGTCATCTACACGCGGCAGGGCGACGCGGGGAAGGAAGAGGTTTTGATCGATCCCAATCCCGATGAGCGCCGACCACTCGACCAACGTCGAGATCATGGACGTCACGAAGGACGGCAGCCTGCTGGCGTACGTGGTGCGCATCGGCGGCAAGGATGAGACCGAGGTGCACGTGCTCGACGTCGCTGCCAAGCGCGACCTGCCGGACGTGTTGCCGGCGAGAGTTTATTTCGACATTTCGTTCTTGCCGGATGAGACTGGGTCTCTACTACTCGACGATGCTCGACGACGGGCCGCGGGTTCGATTCCACAAGCTGGGAACGAAAGCGGAAGCGGACACGGACATCTTCGGCAAAGGCTACGCGAAAGAAGCCATCGTAGTCGGCGATACCTCGGAGGATGGCCGTCACCTGTCATTCATGTGTTTCATGGCGCGGCGGCGAGACAAGGTTGAAATCTGGGCCCAGGACCTGAAGAAGAATGGACCGATCCAGCCGCTGATCAAGGATTTGGACGCGCGCTCCTTTGGCTTCGCGGTCGGCGACGAGATGTTCTTGCAGACCAATTACAAAGCGCCGAAGGGCAAGGTCATGATGCTGGACATGGCGAAGCCGTCACCCGCGAACTGGCGGGAGGTGGTTCCGGAAGCCGAGAATGCGATCGACAATGTCACCCTGGCCGGGGGCAAGATCTGGTCACCTACGTAAAGAACGCGACCTCGATGGTGAAAGCTTTTCAGCCGGATGGCAAGCTGGCCTTCGAGCCCAGCCTGCCGGCTCTGGGAGCCGTTTACGACGTGCAGGGACGATGGGAGAATCCGGACGCCTATTTCACTTATGCGTCGTACGCGATTCCGCCCACGATCTATCGGCGGCGACATGGCAGCGGAAAGCAGTCGATGTGGGCGCAGGTAAAGGTTCCGGTCGATGCGTCGAAGTTCGAAGTCAAGCAGATTTGGTACGCGTCGAAAGACGGAACCAAGGTACCGATGTTTCTGGTGTACGCCAAGGGAGTCAAGCTGGACGGCTCGAATCCCGCGCTGCTCGAGGGATACGGCGGATTCGCAGTCAACAACACGCCCTATCTTCAACGCGGATGCGATCGTGTGGGCGGAGCGAGGAGGCGTCTATGCGCTGGCCAATATCCGAGGCGGAGGCGAATTCGGCGAAGCCTGGCACAAGGCGGGCATGCTCGACAAGAAGCAAAACGTGTTCGACGATTTCATTGCCGCGGCCGAATGGCTGATCCAGAATCAGTACACCAATCCCTCGAAGCTGGCGATTCTCGGCGGCAGCAATGGCGGACTGCTGGTTGGGGCCGCTCTTACCCAGCGTCCCGAACTGTTCCGGGCGGTGATTTGCTGGCATCCGCTGCTGGACATGCTGCGCTATGACCAGTTCATGGAGGCGCAGTTCTGGGTGGCCGAGTACGGCGCGGCCAAGGATCCTGAGCAATTCAAGTGGCTGTACGCGTATTCGCCCTACCAGCACGTAAAGAAGGGCGTGAAGTATCCGTCTGTGCTCTTCATGAGCGGAGACGGGGATACGCGAGTGGCGCCGCTGCACGCGCGCAAGATGGCGGCGCTGCTGCAGGCCGACACCGGGTCGGACCGGCCGATCCTGTTGCGCTACGAACTGAAAGCGGGACACTCCGGCGGCCGGTCGTTGACCCAGGACATCGGCGACTCGGTGGATCAGTTGAGCTTCCTGTTCTGGCAGCTCGGAGTAGCGCCCTAAAAGTCGGCGCGCATGAACTCGTCGCTGAGCGGTTGCGACAACACAATTAAGTAAGGATGTTACGTCAGCCATGAGTGCTAAAACTGCGCACATGCTGCAACGCTTTGCACTTCGAATCATTCCCTGTTTCTGAATGGATTCATCCGAATTTGCTTGCCTGCATTCTGGCCCACAGCTACAATTCTTTCACGTCTTTGGGGCACCAACAGCGTGGCGGCGAAGGTACCGTCACAGCTGGTGTTTGAAAGGCTTGTGTTCTTTCGGCGCTGACGCCATTATCCCCCTCACGTGCCGGATCCCTTTCTGTAGCTTTGTAACGTTTCTGTGGGATCGTACCCAACTCTGATGGAGCAGTGCGCCATGACCTTTTCGTCTCTCCGCTCGTCCGCGGGTGCTTTTACGTTTCTCCTCGCTGTGAGCGCGCTCGCCACGGCCCAAGTCAGCGTCACCACGTTTCACAATGACAACGCGCACACCGGGCAGAACACGCAAGAAACAGCTCTGACTCCAGCGAACGTGAACAGCACGCAGTTCGGGAAGCTGTTTTCCACCACTGTCGACGGTTATGTCTACGCGCAGCCGCTCTATGTTCCAAACGTGCAAAACATTAGTGGCGGCAAGCACAACGTTTTGTACATTGCGACGGAGCACGACAGCCTGTATGCGATCGACGCAGATTCCGGAGCCATCCTGTGGCAGAAGGTATTCATCAATCCTGGAGCTGGCGTTACTACGGTGTCCAACACTGACGTCGCTTGCGGCGACCTGGTTCCGGAAATCGGAATCACCAGTACTCCCGTGATCGATCCCACCACCAACACTCTATATCTCGTGGCGAAGACCAAAGAGAATGGCGTCTACTTCCAGCGTTTGCATGCCATTGATACCGTCACCAACGCCGAGAAGTTCGGCGGACCGGTTGTGATCGCGGCCACCGTAAATGGAACTGGTAGCGGCAGCAGCGGCGGCAAAGTCTCATTCGATCCGCTCTGGGAGCACACCCGCCCTGGCTTGCTTCTCGAGAATGGACACGTGGTGATCGCGTGGGGGTCCCATTGCGATAACGGACCTTATCACGGCTGGGTGATGTCGTACAGCGCGTCGACGCTGGCGCAGGAAGCGGTGCTGAATACGTCACCGAATGGCGGCCTGAGCGGTATCTGGATGTCGGGTGATGGCGTCGCGGCAGACTCCAGCGGGAACCTGTACTTTGCCACCGGAAACGGAACCTATGACGGTTCAACCAACGGCGACTATGGCGACAGCATCGTGAAAGTTAGCGGCCCGACCAGCGGTGTTCTGAGCGTAGCGGACTGGTTTACTCCGTCAAACCAATCCAGCTTGAGCGGCGGCGACACGGACCTGGGTTCTGGCGGAGTACTTCTGCTTCCCGACCTTCCGGTTGGATCTGCTCACACCCATCTGCTCGTACAGATGGGCAAGGAAGGGACAATCTATCTCCTCGACCGCGACAACATGGGCAAATACTGCTCTGGTTGCGGCAGCGATACGCAGATCGTGCAGGAAATTCCCGGAGCTACCGCCGGCATCTGGGGATCACCCGCTTATTGGAACGGCTCTGTGTATTGGGGTGGGGGAAACGACGGCAGCAATTCTGATCACGTGAAGGCCTTCTCCTTCAATGCCAACAGCAGCGGCGTGCTTTCCGCCTCTCCTACATCCCAGAGCAATCAACTCTTCGGCTTCTCCACGGCTGCGCCAGTCATTTCGGCGAATGGAACCAGCAATGGAATTCTCTGGATTCTCGACAACAGCAGTTTCGGCTCCAGTTGTTGCCAGGTTCTTTACGCGTTTGACGCAACCAATCTCGCTACCCTGCTCTACAACAGTAATCAGGCGGCAAGCAATCGAGATCACCCCGGGGGAGCTGTCAAGTTCACATCGCCGATCGTAGCTAACGGCAAGGTTTACGCCGGAGGAAAGGGAGAGGTGACTGCCTGGGGAACGATCAGTTCCACTCCTACGGCCGCTACACCAACATTCAGTCCAGCGCCGGGAAGCTACTCCTCTGGCGTTAACGTCTCACTTACCGACACAACGACGGGTGCCGCTGTCTACTACACAACCGACGGCAGCACGCCCACAACGTCCTCCCCGAAATACACCGGGGCGATTGCGGTCGCAACCACGACGACGATCAAAGCCATCGCCGCTGCCTCGGGATACAACAACAGCAGCGTGGCGTCTGGCACCTATACGATCAACACCGGCTCGAACGGAATCAACTTCGGCGGTGGCTTCAGTTCCACGGGAATGTCTGTCAACGGCAGCGCCGCTTTGAGCGGAACGCGTCTTCGGCTGACTAGCGGGGCGACCAATCAAGCGGGCAGCGCTTTTTACAGCACTCCCATCAACATCACAAACTTCACCACTGATTTCAGCTTCCAGATCACCAGCGCGCAAGCCGACGGCATGACCTTCACGATCCAGAACACGGGCACGACTGCGCTTGGCCCAGCGGGCGGAGGACTGGGATACGGTCCCGACTCGACTACCGGTACCGGAGGCATTCCAAACAGTGTGGCCGTCAAGTTTGACATCTACAGCAACCACGGAGAAGGCAAGGATTCCACCGGCATCTATCTGAACGGCGCCTCTCCGACCATACCGGCTACCAACATGACAGGCTCGGGAGTCAATCTGCTCAGCGGCGACGTTTTCAATGTGCACATGACGTATGACGGAACCACACTGAAGATGACGATTACCGACGCGAACAATTCCGCCCAGACCTTCAGCACGAATTCGGCGGTCAATATCGCGTCCACCGTCGGAGCCAATACTGCTTACATCGGTTTCACGGGCGGCACCGGCGGACTCACTGCTATCCAGGATGTGATTACGTGGACCTACACGACCACAACAACGCTGCCGACCGTTGCGACGCCCACGTTCAGCCCCGCCCCCGGGCACATACACATCGTCGCAATCGGTGACGTTGAGCGATTCGACGCCCGGCACGACCATCTACTACACGACGAACGGTACGACTCCGACCCCATCGTCACCGGTTTACAGCGGGCCAATCTCCGTCACCGCAACCACTACGGTTGAGGCGATTGCCGCCGCCAGTGGATACAACAACAGCGCGGTCGCTTCCGGAACATACACCATTACCAATGGCACTCCTTAGGTGAACTTTGCTGGCGGATTCACCAGTTCTGGACTGACCTTCAATGGTTCGAGCCAACTCAACGGCACGCGTTTGCGCCTCACCGACGGTGGGACCAACGAAGCTGCGAGTTCGTTCTACAACACTCCTTTAAATGTCAATCGTTCACCACCGATTTCACCTTCCAGTTGACTACTCCGAATGCCGACGGATTTACCTTCGTCATTCAGAACGCGGGAACTTCCGCGTTGGGACCAATAGGCGGTGGATTAGGCTACGGGCCAGGCACTCCGACAGGCACTCCCGGAATTCCCAAGAGCATCGCAGTGAAGTTTGACCTCTATAGCAATGCCGGCGAGGGGACGAACTCGACTGGCCTGTACACGAATGGAGCGTCTCCCACGACACCGGCGACGCAGGCTTGTTTAGCAACGTCAATCTGCACAGCGGCGACACCTTCAACGTGCACATGACGTATGACGGAGCAACGTTGACGATGACCATCACCGACGCCAATGTTCCCGCCGATACGTTCACGACCAGTTGGAGCATCAATATTCCAACGACCGTGGGAGCCAATACCGCGTATGTGGGATTCACCGCCGGGACCGGGACCGCCACGGCGACGCAGGACATCATCGGCTGGACGTACAATTCCGGAGCGCCGGCTGTGACCAAATACGAAGCCGAGAGGCTGACGTTCTCGGGGAGCCCTAACTCGCGCATTATTGCCTGGAGCGGTTTCTCCAGCGGCAACGGGGTGATCAGTGATGGAAAAGCGGTGGGCGCCTACCTGCAGTTCACAGTCAACGTCGCGAGGCTGGGACCTATGACGTACGCTTCGCCACCAAGCAGGCCACTACCCGCGCTATTGTGCAACTCGCAGTCAACGGGACCAATGTCGGAGCCCCTCAGGACGAATACAGCTCCAGTACCGCAGGCGTGTTCAAAGAATACGATCTCGGTACAATTTCGTTTTCCGCGGCAGGGAGTTACACTTTCAAATTCACCGCCACTGGCAAGAACACAAGCAGCAGCGCCTACACTGTGGTGGTCGACGACATCAGCCTGATCCCGCAGTAGCGGAGTTCGCAAAGTTTCGCCGATTCGGGGAACGATTGTTGCGGCATGTGCGCGAATGCGATTCCGATATCGCGCACAGCCGCTGGTCCACCAGGCGCTACGCGATTTCTCGCGAAGAGCCAGCTTGACGCGTCGCCAATCCTCTCGCATTGACTTGCTGCACCCCCACACCTAACATTTCTGCCCAATGGGGTAGGTTCTGGGGAGGGCACCATGTGGCGAGAACGGGCGCTGAAGGTCGTGTTGGTGTTGGTGGGGTTGTTCTTTTCGGCCGGGGTTTATCCCGTGACGGATTTTCTCTTGCATCCGAGTCAAGCGGATACTGGCGACACGATGATGCTTAGCCTCTATGTCGCGCTCGGAATCTTCCTGCTCATTGCGGTGCGCAATCCATCAGCACATCGCAGCCTGATCGCCTTCGCAGCATGGTCAAGCTTCGCCCATGCCGTAGCGATGTCGATACTGGGACTCGGAATTCCGAGTCAACGCGTAGGATTTCTGGTCGGGTCGGGTGTGCTGGTTGTCATCGGCGTGGTCTTGATCGTGCTGGCTCCGGCGAAGCAACCAGAGCGGCTATCGGCGCCGGTTAATTAGGCGTGTCTGTGTATCGGTTGAATGAGGCCGTTACACCACTTGCTTCCGCCGCTCAGTAAATCACCTTCAGCGAGAACTGAATCTGCCGCGACGATCCTGCTGTCTTGCTGATAATCCCAAACCCGCTCCCCTTCACAATGTTCGACGGCAATCCGAAATTCACGATATTGAAGATGTTGAAGAACTCCGCGCGGAATTCGAGCGTCCCCAACTCCGCATTTCCGCGATGCCCGAACGGAGTGTCTTTGATCAGCGCGAAATCAAAGTCGTGAAACCCCGGCCCGCGGAACGTGTTGCGCCCGAGCGTGCCGAAACGGCCGCTGTTCGGCCCGGTCCCGCCCGGAATGTTGATCGGAATACTGAAGAACGATCGATTGCCAACTGCGCCGCGTCCGAAATAATCGTCACGCACCGCGCGGCTGGTCGAAGGATGCGGCATCGCAACCAGATCCGGACGATCCCCTCCGCCCAGACCCGCGCCCGTCTGCTGCACTCCCGAATACACCGTGAACGGCGATCCAGTCGTCAGGGTCGTGATATTCAGGAACTGCCAGCCCTTGGTCAACGTCCTCCCCAGCGGCCGCAGAAATCCCACTCGATCCAGCGGCAGCAACTGAATCACGCTTGCCGCGAACACGTGCGTCACATCGAATGTCGACGGCCCCTTTTCCGCCGACGGGTCCCACGGATTCTGCGGCGCCGTTTGCAGAATCGTGCCCGAGGCACCGAGCAGTCCTCCCAGCACCGCGCTCGTATCGTCGAGCGACTTCGAGTACGTGTAGCTGGCCTGCAACCCAAGCCCGAAGCGCGGGGAGTTTTTGGTCAGGCTGGTCTGCAGCGAGTGATAGGTCGAGTGCGAACCGCTGGTCATGATCGTCTCCGGCCCAAACCCGCCGGTGGCATGGCACGGCGAATCGAATTGCGTGAACGGCGCGAACCCTGGCAGGCCCCGCCGTAGCCGTTCGGGTTGTAGAACCTCGGCAGATGAATTCCCGCCGTCGCCACATACGAAGCGTTGAACTTGAAGTCGCCGAAATCATGATCGACTCCCGCCGTCCAGCTTCCGATGTAGCCATTGCCAAAATTCTTCGCGATGCCGGTGATGTTGAGCAATTGCACATTTCCCGGCGTGAGCGCCTCCAGATCGTTCTGAAACCGCGCGTAGTCAAATACCGTATTCGCCGGAACATCTTGCGACCGGCCAGTCGCGAAGATCGGCTGTCCTTGAATGTTGTACGCCGTCGGCAGATTCAGCGGAACGAAGGTATTCTGAAAGGAAATCGGCTCCTTCGGCTGCGCGTAGATCGAGGGCGCAAAAACGTACGGAATCGCCGCGGTCAGGGAATTGTCCTGCCACAAGTTCGGAATCAGCGTCGTGATTGCCCCGCCCGCATGCAGCACGGTATGTTTGCTCACAGCGTAATCCAGCGCCAGCCGCGGCCCCCAGCCGTTCCAGTCCTGATCGTAAGGCGGCTGCGGATTGATCAGGATCTTCTGCGTGGCCGCCGTGTCGCCGTAGGGCACCGTCTTGCCGTCTGCGCCAAGAAAGATCGGCAGTGACGTCCGCTTCGTCGCTTCGTGGATGCGGCTGTTCACTTCGTAGCGCAATCCGTAGCTCACCGTGAGCTGCTGCGTCGCCTTCCAGGCATCCTCAAAATAAAAGTTGTAGGCCTCTCGCCGCACGCCGGCTTCATTGAATTTCCCGCCCACTGGAGTAATGCTCGCGGCAGCCATGATGTTGTAGGAATACGGTGTCGCGGTCAGCAGCCCCGTCAGCGAGTCCGGAAGTTGATCGCCCACCTTGATGTTATGTGTGCCGCTCGCCGAAGGAATATTCACTGGCGAATACGCGATGCCTCCGCCAAATTCGTACAGGCCATTCGGATTCACACCGAAGATGGTCGAGTCTCGATTGACCCGAATCTCCGTTCCCCACTTGAACGTGTGCGTTCCGTGCATCCAGGCAAAATCCTGCTTGAGTTGATAGAGATTGCTGTAAGACCCGAAAATCGATCCGGCGGGCTGGTAGTAGGGCTGAAACAGCCCGTCAGCAAACGTAATTCCGGGCTGCGTGTGATTATCTGTGGGGAAAAATGGCGTGCTGCGGATGTAGCTCAGTGAAGTATCCGACGTCAGATGCGCGGAAATCGCCCGCGTGTAGTGCACACCGGCGTTGCGCTGATGATCGAAAAACTGGACCCCAAAGCCAGGATTGATCGCCGTCTGGTCCGGGTTGGTCAGCGGCCCCGTCACCTGATTCAAGCTGAACCGCGCCACCAGCGATGCCTTGTCCGAGATCTTGTGGTCGACACGAATCGAAAACTGGTCCGTGCGCGTCACCACCTTCGAAGAGGCCGCATAGGTTCGATCGCCAAACGCTCCCGCCGGTTCGTTGGGCATCGGATATCCGTTCAGTACTGGCACGATGGCGCTGCTCACCGGCACCGTCAGCGTGTCACCGGGAAAGGTCGTGGTATCGATTCCCTGCCGCTCCGCCACGACTCGGCACCGGAAGCACCTGCGTCGTGCCCAGCACCTGCCGAAATCCCTGATACTCTCCGAAATAGAAGGTCCGATTGCGCCCGTCATATCCGGGCAGCACAACCGGCCCACCGTTGGTAAATCCGAATTCATTGCGCGCAAAGGGAGGAATTCTGCGGCCCGCTGATCGCGGGTGACGGATCGAAATAGTTCCGCGCATCGAACGCAGCATTCCGCACAAACTCGAACAGGCTTCCGTGGATCTGATTCGTCCCCGACTTCGTCACCACATTCGTGGAACTCGCCGCGCCATGGCCAATCTCCGCGGGCATTACGCCGGAGCTCGACTGCACCTCCTGAATCGCATCGACGTTGAAGTTGGAAAACGTCGCCCCGCCCATCTCCGGATCCGTCGTATCGAACCCGTCCGTCGCGAAGACGGTTGTCACCCCACGCTGCCCGTTGACTGCAAATTGTTGCGTGAAGTTCGCGGCGCCGTTGGCGTCCGTCATGGTGCCGGCAGCCAGCAGCAACAGTTTGCTGAAGTCGCGCGCGTTGAGCGGCAGACTCGAAACCTCCGCGCTCGAAAGATGCTCGCCCCCACTGGCCTGCACAGCAGCCTCGCCGCTGGCAGACACGGTTCGGAGTTCCTGCCCCAGAGCGGACATCTGCAGCGACATGGTCAGGACCGCCCCCTCCGTGACCAGTAAAGGGCGGGACGCTTTCCACTCTTTTCCAGAAGCCGTAGCGGAAAGTTCGTACAGGCCGGCGGCAATCTCACCAAAGGCGAATTTGCCGTTCGCCGCGGAGGTCGCGGTATAGTCGCGTCCACTGCCCGTAGGGTGAAGTTTCACGACCGCCTCAGCAACAGGCTTGCCCGATGAATCGAGCAGCACGCCATTCCACGATGCCGCGGAAACAGCTTCAGCAGTCAGAGATCCTAACAGGATTACCGACAGAAACAGGGCCCGGACCCGGCGTCTAGGGGAGCTAAACATGAACGAGGAATTATAACGGTAGGGCCTTCCCCATCCGCCACGGTGCTAAACTTTCGCTAGGTGGGGAGATTGAGGATCCTCGCGTCAGCCCGAGGTGCCGTTCAGATACGTTGCACAACGCCGATGACCTGCTTACCTTCCAGGCTCCTGTCCTCCCTTGGCATCGCTGTTCTGAGTCTGCTGCTGTGCCCACCTTCGTTTTCCGCCGAGCCGCCCTGGCTCGAAGTCCACTCCACCCACTTCACCGTCGTCACCGACGCCGGCGAAAAGAAGGGCCGCGAAGTCGCCCTGCGCTTCGAGCAGATGCGCGCCGTCTTCGCCCTGACGCTCGGCAAACAGCGCCTCAACCAGTCCGTCCCGCTGACCATCCTCGCCTTCAAGAACGACAAGTCCTACTTCCAGGTCGCGCCCTTGCGCCAAGGCCAGCCCATCGACGTCCCCGGATTCTTTCTCCCCGGCGATGATCAGGACTTCATCGTCCTCAACCTCTCCGAAGACGAGCCCTGGCGCGCAGTCGCCCACGACTTCGCCGGAATGCTGCTGAATTTCAACTATCCGCCCGCTCAGGGATGGTTCGACGAAGGCCTCGCCGAATACTTCAGTTCGATTCGCGTGGACAACAGAACGGTCGAGATCGGCAGCGATCCCGAACTTCGCCCCTCTCTCAATGAAGATTTGCTCGGCAACCAGCGCGAGACGAATCCGCCCAAGTCGCTCACCGAATTGCTCGGCGCCCAGGTCTGGCTGCCCCTGCCCGACCTCTTCGCCATGAAGCACGACACCTCGACCCACAACCAGGGCACGCACCACACCCTCTACTACGCCGAGTCGTGGATCGTCATGCACTACCTGCTCCACGAAAAGAAGCTGCCTGAAACCGGCACCTACTTCAACCTGGTCCTGAACCAGCACGTCCCGGTGGAAGAAGCCATTCAGCAAGCCTACGGCATGAGTTCCGCCCAACTGGAGCAGGCGGTGAAGAGCTATTTCCATGCTCAGACCTCGTTGCTCACCGCCCTCGATACTGCCCGGCAGACGAATCGCGACGCCGCAAATGCCCCCGGCTCCAACGATATGTACCGTTTCCCTGCTCCCGTGGGGCCAGACGACACGGTCATCACTACCAAGCCTCTGCCCGAGACCGATGAGCGCGCTCTTTACGCTGATGTAGAAATCCGCATTCCCGAACGCCGCGACATTGGTCTGCAGCAATTGCACGCGCTGGCTACCGCTCCCACCGCGTCAGACAAGAAATTCGAATCGAAGAAAGAAGAGAGAAGACCAGGAGAGGATCCCGATCTTCTCCCTACCAACGCGATCGGCAGTCCTCTCGCCCACCGCATCCTCGCCTGGGACCACATCCAGCACGGCGAATTTGACGATGCCACTACCGAAATCGCGGACGCCATCGCTCTCAACCAGCGCGACATGTGGCTGCGCTATTACATGTCGGTCCTGAAATACCGTGTCGCCCAAGCGAAGCATGGCGACATTCAAGGCCTGCCCAACATGATGCTTGAGCTGCGTGCCGTCCTGGAGTGGTATCCGGAAATGGCCGACGCCTACGACCTGCTGGGGGTCGCGCGCAACGAGGGCGGCAGCACGCCCGCTGCCATGCAGGCCGAGCACGCTGCCATCAATCTAAGTCCGCGCAATGAACTCTACACCTACCACCTGGCTCAGATTTACGTGGCCAGCAAGAAGTGGGATGCCGCTCAGGTCCTGCTCGACCGCCTGAACACCAGCAGTAATCCGCAGACCGTGGCGCTCGCCCGAGAATTGATTGAACGGGCCGGCGCGGAGCGCAAATACGGCATCCCGCTCGGCGGCACGCCGCAATCCAAACTCGCGCCCCAGAAATCGCCCTTCGATGTGCTCGAAGAAGACGCCGCCAAGCGGGCCGCCACCGATAATTCAGCAGCCACCCCCGGGGACCATCGCCCCGCGAAATTCGTCAAAGGCCGCCTGGACTCCGTTGACTGCACCCATGCCCCTGCCGCAATTCTGACGGTCACCGCCAACGGTACCGTGATGAAGTTGCGCGCGCCCGACTTCAAATCGCTAGTCCTGATCGGCGCCGACGATTTCTCCTGCGACTGGCACGACCGCCAGGTCACCGTGAACTACAAACCTGGGGGATCCACGAACGGCGACGTGGTCTCGCTGGAGATGCGGTGAGAATCCCGCGCCGCGTTGCGAGCGGACGTTGAAGGATCAAGTCTACTGGTTTGAGCCCACATCGGCTCGGGTCATCGTTGTCACCGAGGACCGATTCTCCGGGATCCCTTGGAAGTAGTCCTGGGCCTTCGACCAAGCCTTGAGCGCCACTGCGCGACCTAGTATCCGGCCCGCGAGGTCAGCGGCCTGAAAGTGAATGCCTCCATACCGCCGCGACAAGCCCGCTTCGTTGGCGGCGTCCGCAAACGTTTCCCACCGCAACGTTACCGGACGCGCCGGTGTCAGCCCCGGCTCGATCTTTGAGCTGCCTGCAGCCAAAGTCACCGAGTCGCCGAAGCGCTCGCTTCCCGTCCAGAGTTCCAGAATGCGGGCAGCGGCGGCGCTGTAGGTGCTGTGCCCCGACACATAGTCGGGGAATGGAGGCGTCGGAAAAGTTGCCGCTTGATACGGAATCCACTGCGCGCCGTCCATTTCGACCGTGCCTTTGCCCGGCCCACCCCAGGCACTGATGGTCTTGCCGCGAAACAGAAATGGAATGGCTGTAATCGGACGCACCGAATCGTAGGCCCGTTTGGCATCCCAGGCGGCAATGCCGGCGTCGAAGATGGCGTTCGAAAGCACGAAGTACATCTTCACGTCATCATCGAGTGAGTGGTGATCTCTCGCGGAAACGAACTGCGCGAACAATGCCCAGTGTCCCGGCGGCTGCTCCGAGTTCGGACCATCGGACCAGTACTCGGCAATCATCTTCTGCCGGTCGGTCAACCCGGCGCTGATCTCAACCAATTCCTGCGCCTGCTCCCGATACTCTTTCGATCCGTACTTCGCTGGTCCGAGGCCTTCAACCAGCGAGCGATATTCGTCTCCCTTCGCCAAAGCAAATGGGGGCACCTCGCACCACTGCGCTCCCACAAACCGCTGGCTCATCAGGTCGCCTGTGGAACTCACGTAGCTAAGCGGCTGCCAGTGGTTTGGATCGGATGGCGAGGCTCGCGCTGGAACCGGGCTGGGAGTGTTCGCGGCGGCGTAGCCCGTCCAATCTGAGTAAGGGCCTTGGGCGAGATCCCCTAACTGGTTCGCCTTGTCGTGATGACGGAATTCGAGCACGGCGGCGCACGCGACGTTACCGATGCCGGCAGGCGTCTCGATGTCGGTAGAGTTGTCGTTCGGATCATATCCGAGCTGCTTCATCAGCGGGATGTAGACCGAATTCGTATCGACGGGGAGCAAGTCCGCTAGCGCCCGGTAGGCAGCATAGCTGATGGCTTTTTCTTTGTTGGCTAGCGTCCGCTCGGAAGCGGGGCGTCGGAGCGCTCCGCCTAGCTGTGTTCCGACAGCGCCCTCATCGTAGGCAGCCCAGGCGTCGTACATGCAAGTGTGAACGATAGCCATCGCCCGCGCGACAACAGGTGCGCCGAGTTTGGCATCGCGGATGCCTTGTAGTGCGACGGAGTTCCATTGGAGGGTTGTTTTTGATTCTCCGTGGGTGGCAGCTGCTACCCGTAAATCGCACAGGCTGGCAGCAAGGAATGCGACTATCAGAACGCGTGTCATGCACTCCCGCCAGCTTGGAGGATTATCCTTCATTCTCGCAGGAGCCTCTTCAGATCGCCTTGTAACGTCGAGCGAACTTGGTCGTCCTTCTCGGCGCTGATCGCGCCCTCCAACGACGGCGCATCTGACCGGTCACCGATTCGTGCGATGATACTCGCCGCAGCTAAACGAACGCTAGCAGCCTTATCCCTAAGGGCCTTCCGAATCACGCCGCGCACGTCTCCGAATGAGTGATTCTGCAAAGAGTTCGGCGAAGCCAAGTCATACAGCGCCTGCGCGCGCGAATCAGGATCGGATGCGGAGCCTGCGATGCTCTTTAGAACGTCGTGGCAATAGTCCTGCCCGAGGTATTGCAAAGAGCTGGCGGCATGCAAGCGCGCATCCGCATGCTCAGTCGTGCTTTCGCACGTGGTCTTAAGGCTGCTGATTCCTGCCTGTGCTCCCAGTCGAGCGACGGAAAATGCGATGGTGACTCTCGTATCAGAGTCTTTCTCTTCATTCATCGCCAAAAGGACCGCAGGAAGAGCGTTCTTAGCATCGATCTCTGCCAACTGAGTCGCAGCCAGCGCGCGAATTTCGGACTTGGAACTTGTTAGCGCTGCAACGAGTGACGGTTCGTCGGATGGTACCCCGAGCTGGCGAAGTTTTTCCGGAACTGGGGTTAAGACTCCTCCCATCTTGGTTTCCTGAGACACTGCAACCGCGCAAAGAATCGACACGAAAAGCACGATGAAAAGTTTGTTCGCCGTCATGACTCGCTCCGCTTCGTTCACTGAATAGTAGCACTCACATTTGTGACATTCGTTCCGCTGATCGTTCCTTTACTAAGCTGCAATGTGATTGTACGGGTCCCTACGGTAGTTCCATTGCAAGAATAGGTTTGCACACACACAGCCGTGCAGCTTTGAATTCCAGAGTAGTCAAGTATGCTGGTTGTAGCATTTTCTACAACGTGTTCGTCGTAAAAAACATTTGTTGTTCCCGGCAGTATTTGTCCGTCTGACGTTTCGCCACCCGTGCCAACGGTGAAGGTGGAGGATCCTGCGCACAAGTTTGGCCAGACATTCGAAGGAGATGTCGGGCAGCTATAAGGACTAGACTTCACCAAGGATTCCTTAATCTGGGTTCCATTCCAGTTGCCCCCTACAATCGCCGGAGCCAACTGAATCCCCACCGTTGCTCCCATCCCGGTCAAGGCGTTTGGGTAGACTCTCGAAAGCAATTCTTGCGTCGTGCTGGCAATCGAGGTGGAAGTAGGGCAAGCAGGAGCGACCACGCCAACCGCGAAAGGATTGCTTGTAGCCCCCGCGCCCTCTCCTCCCGAGGCAAAACTTACAGTGAGGTTTTGCGAACCAACTGACGTAGACCAACCTGCGGAATAGGTGGCGATTATGCTTCCATCGTTGAGGACACTAGGAGAAGTCACAGAGATTCCCGATCCGTCAAATTGAACGGTCGGTGTACCATAAAACTGGCTGAACCCGACACCCGAAATGCTGAGGGTTCCGCTGCCTCCGATCGTTAACGGGGAAGGCGAAACCCCCGAAATAAAGGGCTGAACCGGGCCGCCTCCGCTGCCATCAACACCCGTATCATAAGGGCAGGCTGCCGGCGGCGAGCCGCAATTTTGGCCAGCCCACGGCTCTGAGACATCCTCGCTATTAACGTACACGTCTCCAGGCTGCACTCCGTACGTTAAACCCTTGCTAACGGTGGCTTTGGAGGTGTTGCTGCTCGTCCAAGTGGAAACACTTGTCAGATCGTACTGCCTGCCGGTATTCCAAGTCGCCTTCAATGACGCTTGCGCGTTGCCATGATAGGGTATTGGAGCCGCGCCTAAGAACACGAAGCTTACTGTGCCATTGCAGTTGATGCAAGTATATGCGCAGGTCGCCTTCCGCACATTGTAAATACCGGCATCGACGGCCACGAGAATACCCTCGTTCTCGGCGTGAGCACCAGAAACCTTGGCATTCCCCTCGTGAACGGTGGGCGGGATCAAGTTCCCATCCTTGTCAGGAATCTGGTTCTGGATAATTTCTGAAATGTTGAACATGCGCGTCGCCCGGGGACCAAGGTGCACGGGCAAATCGTAATGCCCTCCCGAAAAGAACAATGTGAAAACCAAATCTTGGGCTTCGTCGGCCGGATTCCAGAGCGTGGTCATCGTGTCATCGCCGTTCTTCGTGCTCCAGTACCCGACACTCTTGGAAGCGCTTTCCTTCACCGACGTGGGCATGACCTCGAATACGTAAGTGTTCTTCTGATCGACGCTGCCGCTGGCCATCAATACCGAGCCCTCGACATCGAAGAAGAGATTGAAGCTGCCGTTAAAATTCTGCAGGCCCGCAAGCAACAGCAAGGCAGGTACGTCCAGGCTCTGGGTTTGATAGGGCAGAAGTTTCATTGTCTGCAGGCGCGAGCTGCGGGCATTTCCCCCCTCCATCCAATAGATGCTCGGCGTCACCACAGCAGGTTGCTCGCCTACATTCCGCAGAAGCGAATAAGGCGTGAAGGTCGTTCCCGCTGGAAACTGCATCATGGGGTCGGCTGCGCCGGACATGAGCCCCAATTCTGCGTAACTCTGAGTCGACTCCTCTGGATGCAACCCGTGAAAACCTGCGAACGGGACACTGGCCGAGTAACCGCTCGCCTGATCCTGCAAGCCGCCGTTGGGGAGAAGATCGTTCATCCCTCCGTTGTATGTCACTCGCAGACCGCCGGCTGTTCCACTTGCCGACTGTAGTTCTTCAAGATTCACGGTCTTTGTGCCATGGGGAGAGACTGTGACCGCGTGCTCGCCAATCGACTGCCCTGCAGCGTCGCTGACCTGCAGTTGCGCCTTGATGATCTGGGCAGTCGTGTTGGACAACGCGACAAATCCCGTGACTTGCGGCTCTTGCTTCCACCACATGGCCTCTATGACCTGCGTCCCCGGCCCTTTGGCTAGCATCGCCTTTGCGCTCGGATTCATGGGCTCCAACGGCCGCAGACCGTTCGTGAAGATGACGCTGTGAACCGTGTCAACGCTCGTCACCGTGACGCATAGCGGATCCCACGGCCACTTATATTGAATCTCGACATAACCGTTCAGAGTTGACCATGGCGAGATGCCATTTGCGTTCAGGCCGTCATTCACACTCACGGTCGCCGTACCCGAGGCCTCCAGCGTTACATCTGCGAGCGTAACCTTTTTCCCGTTGCTGAGGTAAAGGATAGGCGTGACCGTTACAGGAGCGATCTCGACACTGTTCTTGATGTAGATCGTGGATTTGAAATTGGCATCGATCATCCACAATCCTCCGACCATCGAGCGCAATGGCCCCGTCTTGGGCGGGTTATCCGGAAGCCGAGGCGCGATGGGCCGGTGCGGGGCCAGCACCTTAGTCTGTTGGCCAAACAGAAATGATGTAGAGGCGAGCAGAACAAGCAGGGCTAAGTGAGATCGGCGCATCAGAGTCTTCCTCCTCAGTCACATCTTTTGCGGCAGGATCCCCAGAGACCGGAACAATAACGGGCCAGAACAAAACGTGCAAATAGCGACAGACGCTACGCGAGATTACAGTTTTCTAAAAAGAGTGTGGGTTTCGTTCTGAAAGCCGAACAGCTTTGCCATTTCGGAGCAAGCCGAATCCTCTGCAATGCATTGAGTAAAGAAGGCGCTCGCTCGATTCGCGGAGTGACAGTTGGAGACTGTGGGGAATAGGTGGCGGGCGAGAAGTTCGTTACAAAATCCGAAGTCCAATTTTGTGTTCCAATAAAAAACCCTCCCGCTGGGACCGGGAGGGTTCTCGAATAGTTCGCAGTTTATGCGCGGACGACGTTTGCCGCCTGGAAGCCCTTGGGGCCCTTCAGCAGGTCAAACTCCACGGTCTCACCCTCGTTGAGCGTGCGATAACCGTTCTCCTGGATGGCGGAGAAGTGCACGAACACGTCTTCCCCCGTGGAGCGCTGGATGAATCCATATCCTTTCGCCCCGTTGAACCACTTCACTGTACCTTTCTCTCTCACAGAAAAACTCCTTTCACCAATCGCTAAGAATTGTTCTCCGGCTTTCTCGATCGTCGCCCCGGTCGATTGAAGCCCCCCTCAAAGAAGCCGGTAGAACTTTCTGGTTGCGTCTACGCTGTGCAGAAGAAGTACTCCAAAAAAGGAAAAGACTCCTCAGTCCTCCACTGCGGTGTTGCGTCCGCTGTGTGAACTTCCGGAGCCCGACAATTTGGCGCGTTTTCCACTACACCCAACCAACGTCAACCACTACTGGTCTCACCACCGGACCAATTCCCGGTGTCGAGCAACAGATAATAAGCACTATTAAAACGATTCGCAAGAAGAATTAGAAAGAAATCGTAATATGACCAACGGTCATTTTCGTGCCTTCCGGATAACTTTCACAAAGGTAAAGAAATAGCCCGGTAACCGCCTCTGGCACTTCGGTTTATCCCATTTCCAGTCCAATCGCAGCTCCTCTGCTACGATTGGATCGTCACCGTGCCCAACCCTCCCATTCCGACGCCGCCCGAGTCTGGGTCTGTACGCCAGCGTACGGTGAAACCCGCGCCCCGTCGTTCACCGGGACTGGTTCTTTCCACCGTGAAATACCTGATGCGGACCGAGGTGCACACCTTCGCCTTCTCCGTCGCGGCCAACTCGATTCTGTCTTTCTTCCCTTTCGTCGTCCTGCTGATGACTTTGATCCGCCGCGTTTTTCATTCGCGCGTGATGTATGAGGTCGTGCTGGAACTGCTGCGCGACTACCTGCCCGCGGGTCAGGACTTCGTCATCCGCAACCTCAACTCCATGGTCAACTCAAGGCAACGAGTGCAGGCGGCCTCGCTCGTCATTTTGCTGGTGACTTCGTCGGGCGTATTCCTGCCCCTCGAAGTGGCTCTGAACCGCATCTGGCGCTTCGAGAACAACCGCTCGTACCTGGGTAATCAAGTGATCTCGCTCGGCCTGGCATTTGCCTGCGGCGTGCTGGCGCTGCTTTCGATCGCGTTGACTGCCGGCCCGGTCGCCTTCATGGAGTTCCTGCTGCGCGGTTACGGCACCGGTTTTGTGCGGGTGGTGGGATTTCTGATGATGAAGCTGTTTGCGCTTGCCGCCAGCATCGCCATCTTCTTTCTGATCTACTGGCTGCTGCCCAACGGCAAAGTTCCGGCGCGGGCCGTGCTGCCCGCGGCCATCATCATGGGACTGCTCTCGGAGGCGCTGAAGTACGCCTATATCCTGGCGCTCCCGTGGCTGAACTTTCAGGAAGTTTACGGCCCGTTCGCGCTCTCGGTGAGCATGATGTTCTGGGCGTTCTTGTCGGGCCTGTTATTGCTGGCGGGCGCTAATCTTTCGGCGGAAGAACATCTGCAACACGCGCTCTAACGAAGCCAACGTCAAGAGTGAAAGCCGTCTGCGAGCGCAGACGGCTTTGTGCATGACGGGTGCTATCCTACTTCTTCGGCTGCTACTTCTTCTCCGGTGCTTCGATCTTGAGCAACTCGACTTCGAAGATCAGAGTTGCGCCCGGACCGATGTCGGGGCCGGCGCCGCGGTCGCCGTACGCCAGGTCCGCGGGGATGAACAGCTGCCACTTCGATCCCACGGGCATCAACTGCAGAGCTTCGGTCCAGCCCTTGATCACTCCGCCTACCGGGAACGATACGGGCTTGCCGCCTTTGTACGAGCTGTCGAATTCCTTACCGTTGATAAGCGTGCCGCGATAGTTGCAGGAGACGGTGTCGGGGCCGTGGGCTTTGGTCCCGTGCCAGCCGTGAGGATCTTGTACTGCATGCCGCTGGGCAGGGTGACGACTCCTTCTTTGCTCTTGTTGGCGGCGAGGAAGGCTTCGCCTTCTTTGCCGGGCGGCGGCTCCGGCTTCGTGCGCCTTGGCTTCCATCTGTCCGCGGACCTGGGTCTGCAGTTGGGTGAGGGCGGCTTTTACCTCATCGTCAGTCATGAGTGACTTGCCGCCGGAAAGAGCGTCTCTCAAGCCGCGAGCGGTGAGTGCCGCGTCGACCGAGGCGCCGACGCCCTGGCGTTTGAGGTCTCCGCCAATCTTCGTGCCCAAAGCGTAGCTGGCTTTTTCCTTCTGAGTCTTCAGGGTCACAGCGGTCGCAGTTTTCGTGGTCGCGGGTTTCGAGGTCACGGGTGCCTTCTTGGCCGTGGTCGTCGACGGCGTTTTGGCAGGAGCGGTGGATGGAGGAGTCGATGCGGCCGGAGTCTGCTGCGCCGGGGCGTTACCCAGCAGCATCATCCCGGCGGCCAATAGTTGGAACACAATGGTGAGCGGTTTTTGCATAGAGATGTATTGTCCCATCCGGCGAGAGAGATGGGCAAACCGGGGTGCGCAAGTTGTCATCACGGAAGGCACGCAACCCTCGAACTTGGGGCCGGATACGACCCCGGATTTGTCATCCTGAGCGAGGATTGTTTGAGATTGTCATCCTGAGCGAAGCACGTCGGCGAGCGAAGCGAACCGACGCGCGCAGTCGAAGGATCCCTACCCCCTCAACCTCGACCGCCCCAACTCCTTGTCATTCCGAACCGGGCCTCAAGCCCGGTGAGGAATCTGCTGTCCCCGACACCCGCATAACCGCCGCCTCACCCCACCCCTCCGCCAAATCCTCCCAGGTCGGATTCCGCTCCTCAATCAAAGCAACTTTCTTCTCCCGCCTCCACCCCTTAATCTCGGTCTCCCGCGCAATCGCATCCCCCACATTCCGAAACGAAGCAAAGTAAACCAACCGGTGCACCTGATACCTGCGGGTAAATTCCCCACCCTCGCCCGCCCGATGCCGCAGCACGCGCGCCATCAAGAATCCGGTAACCCCCACATAAATGACCCGCCCCTTACTAGCCATGATGTAAACGTAATAAGTCCGCTCCCGACCCATCGCACCCTCCTTGTCATTCCGACGCCTGAATCGCCGCAAAACTCTTGTCATTCCGACGCCTGAGCGAAGCGAAGAAGGAGGAATCTGCTGTCCCTGCTCCCGCCACCATCCCCGCCGCCGCCAGCAGATTCCTCCGGGCCAACCCCGCCCGTTCGGAATGACAAAATTTTATAGATCAGGACACGCCCCCGTCAGCGTCACACGTCACATCCCAAACATCCCCCTGTGCAAAACCCCTTTGTCATTCCGACGCCAGACACCGAGCAAAGCCGACGTGGAAGAACGAGGACAACCTTGTCATTCCGACGCACGAGCGAAGCGAGGAAGGAGGAATCTGCTGTAGCCCTTGGCATCCCGACGCGTGAGCGAAGCGAAGAAGGAGGAATCAGCAGTACCCCTTGTCATTCCGACGCACGAGCGAAGCGAGGAAGGAGGAATCTCCTGTAGCCCTTGGCATCCCGACGCGTGAGCGAAGCGAAGAAGGAGGAATCAGCAGTACCCCTTGTCATTCCGACGCACGAGCGAAGCGAGGAAGGAGGAATCTGCTGTAGCCCTACCCCACCCCACTCCTTAGCCCCCTCCGCACCACGAAAGTGCCTAGCATTCCCTCCCAATCAGATGTACAAAGGACGCGCAGGGAGGGGGTCCCGCGGCCAATGCCGTAGGACCCTTTTTTGTCGGGCGGCCAGCGATAACATCCAACAGCCATAGCCCCCGGGACCGAGCGAAAACGAAGGTCGCTGAGAGAAGGCAGGAATGAGCAACTTCAAGAAGTGGAAAGACAAGCCCGCCCAGGTCATCTCGCTTTTGCTGGACCCAAAGAATCCGCGCATCCCAGAGATTGGGAAGAACCCAACACAGAGGGAGATCGCCGCGGAATTAATTAGGCATGACGACGCATATGACTTGGCCCGCAGCATCGCGGAGCAAGGCTATTTTCCAACCGAAACTCTTATTGCGACCAAAGAATCTGGTTCGTTGGTCGTTGTTGAAGGAAATCGCCGACTCACCGCGCTTAAGTGTTTGCTGAGCCCTGCATTCGCTCCGGAGGAGTACGAAAAAAGGTTCCACCTACTGCAGTCGAAGGCAGACCTCGAAACGATACGCTCCGTGCGCGTATCGATTGCACCGTCGCGCGAACACGCGGTTCCGATCATCATAGCGCGACATACGACTAGCGGCATTCAGAAGTGGGAACCCGCACAGCAGGCGAAGTTCATCGCTATGCTCGTGTCGCGCGACATGACCATAGATGACGCTGCGAAGCACTACGGTATCTCGCGCGCTGACATTGTAAGTGCCGTAAAGCTACATACCCTCTATCAGGTCGCGTGTACCCTGGAAATTCCAGAGGATATTCTGGCTCAAGTCCGCAATCCCAGAAGATTTAGCATGACAACCCTAGAGCGTCTGGCAAACAGCTCGAAGGTTCCGGTTCTTGGGGTTGCCTTTGACGAGTCCGGACTATTACGAGGCAAGACAACAGTGGAGGAGTTCAAAAAGGGCTACAGCCGGATAATATCCGACATCGCGACGGGAAAAACTAGTAGCCGCGAATTGAATACGACTAGGCAGATCAAGACTACCTAGCCGGGTTCGGGCGTGACAGGCCAAATCTCAAGGTCAAAGGAGATTTCAACGCCGCCTCGCTATTGGGGGCTGGCCCACCCTAGCACCACCACGACATCGGATGCCCCATGCTTCGCGAGTTTTCGAAGCATGGGCACACGGACAACGGTGCCCAAGGCGACTTCCAGTCGGCATCCCTCTCCACCTCAGTCACGCTTAATCTTGCTAGGTCTTGCCATATAAATACCTCCATGCGAAACATCCGAACCCTCTCCGTAACCCTGCCTCCCGACATGCTGAAGCGCGCCCAGTCCATCGCCAAGCGGGAGAGCCGCACCATGAGCGAACTCATCCGCGAGGCCCTGCGCCACTACGAACGCCGCTCCTGGTGGGACGACATCAACGCCTACGGCCGCTCCAAAGCCGACCGCCAGGGCATCGGCGAACCAGACGTCGACCGCCTCGTCCACGAACTGCGCTCCAGCAAACGCGCCACTAAGAAACGATCCGCGTCGTTCTCGACACGAACGTGATCGTGTCCGCCCCGCCCCAAAAAGTTTTCCACAGACTTTATTTCATTCTTGTGACGGATGACCTTTACTGAGAAATCTCCACAGTCCAGATTGGGAGTATGCCCGAACGCACTCCCAACCACTCCACCACCCCACGTAGCGACGGACGCATTCGTCCGTCCGCAAACCCCGATCAGAGCACCTCGCCTTCCCGCCAGCAATCGCTCGCAGACCTCCGCGCCAGTATTAAGTCCCTTATTTTCAAGAATTTAGTCGCAAGTCCAATGTTTCCAAGATTATACGCGGACACCGTCCTGCACTACGCCCCTAACTCCCATGAAGCCAAGATCTTAGCTCCACACTACAAAAAAATTGTTGCCTGTACCGAGAGGACCAACCAACTTATGTCATCCAAATCCTGTACTCATATCAAAGTCTCCGGCGTCCGTTGCGGCTCCCCCTCCCTCCGCGGAGAGCAGTTCTGCTACTTCCACCAGCGCATGCTCCGCACCGTCCGCTATCCCGCCTCGCGCATCCGCCACGCCGCCCTCCTCGAGGACGAGGAGTCCATCCAGGTCGCCCTCATGGAAACCATCAACGCCCTGCTGCTCGGCACCATCGAAATCAAGCGCGCCGAACTCATCCTCCGCGCCCTCAACACCGCCGTCCGCAACATCCGCCGCGTCAAGTTCGGCATGCACTCCGATGAAATGGTCCGCGAGATCCCCGACTACCCCACCCCTCCCCTCGAACAAGTCGACGAACAATACGCCAACGAACTCCACCGCCAACGAGGAACGCGCCGAAACCGCCCGCGCCCGGGAAGAGATGCTGGCCCAATACCAGTGCCAGCCAGAACAAAGCAAAGCCAGCCGAATCGCGTGGGGACGAATCGTGTGGGGACGGGTCTCAGACCCGTCCAAGCGGCCCAGAAGTACCGGGCCGCAGCGCAGCGCCACCGAAGCCAGCCACACACATTCCAGCCGAGGCCGCAAATCGCAAGCCGCCACTAGGCGTGAAAGAAGCTCCGAAGGAGCGCAAGAGTGCAGCCCTTAGCCTGCCCTGAGCGAAGCCGAAGGGCGCAAGCGGTGGGAAAGGACAACGATGAATGATCAAGCCCCGTAGGGGCGAAAGAAGCCGCGGGCGGGGGCGCCCGCGCCACATAGAAAGTGCAGGGATCCTTCGCTGCGCGCGTCGGTTCACTTCGTTCGCCGACGTGCTCCGCTCAGGATGACAAGGACCGGTTGGAAACCCGAGGACGCACACGTGGGCGGTTGGCCCACCCTCCGGGCGATGTTTCGCGTGCGCCATTTCATCTGAGGGTGCCCCATCCTTGTGTTCTTTGCAAGGGTGGTGAGGCCGTCTGCACGACGAGCCGAGACGCCGAGGTCCGTGGTATCAGCTCTCCACTAAGAGACGCGAAGGATGGGGCACACCGTGCATTTTCCCTCACTGCGCGAAACTCGCATGACAGCGCAGGTTACTTTGATAACCAACCCTCGGAGCCATTTCAAGGCAATCCAAAGAGTGGTTAACTAGCACATCGGCCCGTTCCGCAGCTGGATAGGCAGCCGATCGGCTTCTGGCTCGAACGGCGAAATCCGGACGGCCAGAATTACCCGGACGCACCATACCCGGACGCACCAGGAACACGATTTCTCATAGCAGGAATCAGGAACCCGATGCCGAGAACCCGCCTTTACGTGGAATGTCCAAGCTGCCGCATGCAATACCTGGTGAAAGAATTCAGCCTCACCTACAGCAATGGAGCCTACATCGAAGACGTTGCCGGTTCGCCGGAATGGCAACGGTTGTTTTGTCCCTGCCAGCCTCGCAATCCGTATAAGTTCAAATTGAAAGAGAAAGCCCGGGTCCACGTTCTGAACGAGCCCGAGAGCGAGCAGACCCACTTCTCGCTGAAAGCCATCAAGGCGGCAACATCTCTCTCCGCTCAAGCAAGGTCATAGGCGGGGACAGGAACGCTGGAGAGACCGGGACGCGGGACGGCGTCCCATCGCCTTCCAAAGATCGGGGCGGCATGCGGAGAGCATTTCTCCGAATGCGACTTCGCGTGCACGCCCCGAGGTTTCGTCGACCGCAGCCTGAAGGGATTACTGGTCCGCGCGAAAGAAGTAATAGTCGGCGGTGTAGGGAACCAGCTGCGTCTGACCCACGGTGCAGGCAGTCGTCGGGGCAGAACCTCCATTGGTGTTCAGGCGTTGGACAAAGGTGACGTTGGACAGCAACTTGCCGCCCGCCGGTCCTTTTTGATTCCCGATCGACTGCAACAGAAGGCATGAAATCGAGCCCGTGTTCGGGCAGCTCGAGTCGGAGCCGGCGTCGATGTGTCCCGTTGCTGCGGCCCACACCTTGCTGGTGTCGAACGAACTCTGCCAGGTCGCGTTGCCTCCAAGAGATACCGGAAGAGTTGCGTTCCCGTTGGGATTCGCATCGACGCTGGTGAAGTGGGTAATGATCTGGATCGGCACGCCAAAGACCGTGGTCGTGAGAGTGGCCTCGGGACGGGCAGGGTTGACGGTCCACGAAGTGCCGCCGTCGCTGGTGGGCAGGCAAATGTAGCCTTGAGAACCAACTGCGTTGCCTTCCAGAAATACCGAGTTGCCCGCCGGGGGCGTGATCGCTGCGGGAGTGGTTGGGGACGTGATCTTCTGCGCCGAGGCGTTGGTGACGGTGCCGAATGCGCATGCGAGCACGAGAGCGGCCACGAACCGGGTCCGAACTCGCGCAGTCTTTTCTGTATGCAGATTGAAGCTCATTGGTTTGTTCTCCATTTTTCTATGTGAATTGAATTGCAAGAAACGGTTGAGGTGGTTCAGACACACGACTCCCTCGAAGGCGTTCCCCGCTTTTTTGCCTGCGGAGCAGAACGCCTTACCCGCGACGAGTCGCTAGTGGTCTGGTGTCGGCCCTTCGAGCGTTTCCTTCCCTACGGTTCTAGTCGCAACCTTGGGGAATCTGGGTCCAACCGCTCCAAGATGCCGGGTTGTGTAACGCAAGCTACCCAAACACTACGTGGCGTATTCGTGAAGACTGTCTTCTGTGTATTTGAAGCATTGGATTCAACGTCAAGGACAATGGGTGCGTGCTTCGTGTCACATGTTTGTCAAACGATGTTTGCGCGCCGTGACAATCAGGATCATTCGGCTGGGTGCCGGATCGGTAGACGCTCCCCACTTCTCACGATGAGTCAATTCACTTCGTGGCTTCGGCCCATTCCTGTTCGCCGCGATGGATCAGGGCCTCGCGATCTTCGGGAAGGATCCAGCGTTGCTTCACCAGGTCGTCGACTGCATTTTTGTAGCGCGTCATGTAGTCTGCGCGATCGGCGTAACGCTCTGCGATGGACTTGCGCGGGTCGGCTGTCTTCTGACGTTCCGCGGCCGTTTTTGGAAATGGGATGTAGGAGGCTTCGAACGCGACGCGCTGGTCGGGAGCGCCAATGGCAGGGTCACGAAGATTCCAACTCGCGTACGTCGCCAGAGGGATGGTGATCTCCGGCAGGCGGACGCCGTCGCGTTCGTTGCCGTCAGCATCCACCTGGGGCACAAGCACGGGGAAAGGCTCACCGACTTTCGGCGGTTGGAGGGAGAGAATTCCGTCGCGCCAGTTCGGGCCGAAATCGAGACGCGATCCTTCGTTCGCTTCGCGTGCTTGGTTCACACCTGGGAGGTTGGGGAACGCGTACGCGAGCAGCGGAACGAGGGTGCCGTCGGCGATCTTCGGATAGCTGCTCGCCGGCGGAAGGGTGTTGCCGCGCACCCACGCGTCCATGTTGGCGATCATGGCGCGCCAGAAATATTTGATCGCAAGCGGCGATTGCGGCTGCTGCCCGAGCAGGTCTCCCTTGCCCCGTTCTGGAGGGAACGGCCCCGGGAAATGCTGCAGGCCGGTGAAGTGATAGATGCGGACGTTCTCGGAGATGGGCGCGTCTTGTTTCCCATCGGCGCTGGTGTGAATCAGAGCGGCCGCGCGGCCCCAGTATTCGTACGACGTGTTGGAGAAGAAGATCTTCGGCACAACTTTGTCGGCGATGGCGCGATCGAGCAGGCCTGCGGTCTCTCCGGTGACGGGATCCTTCTCGGGTTGATCGGTAAACGGAAAGATATCGGTGGGGAAGAAGACCGACGATGTGGGCTGCGCGTCGCGCGAAGGCTGGGCGAAACGGTAGTTGAAGCTACCGCGTCCGGCACCGGCCACGTGGGCGAGGACGCCGTCGAGCGCGATGCGGCCTTCTTCGTCGGCGTTGAAGCCTTGATAGAGGAAGTCGCGGAGGAAGCGTCCGTTCTGCGAAATGCCTTCGCCATAGACGCGCGCCGCGGGAGTGACGGCATCGGGGGCGTGCTTGGCGTAGGAGGCGAAGTCGCGGATGGCGGCGAATCCGCCGCCGGCGACTACGGGATCGGCGACTACGTAGACGTATTCGTAGATCTTGCCAGGTTGAAAGCCGCCGTTCAGGTGGATGTGGCGGTCGCTCGGGGTGAGTTTGCCGTCGACGGTATGAGCGAACTGCCACTCAGAGCGCGGAATGACGGTGCGCGGGCCGCTGCGAGAATCCCGGACGGTGAGCATGTTGCGCGGGTCGTCTGGGTTGGCGACCGCATATTCGGTGCCCCCGATGTTGCCCAGGATGAGATGTCCCAGCGGAATTTCGGGCATCGCACTGCGAGGGCATCAGATCGCCGCGGAGGAGGCCGGTGATGGTCTGGCCGTTCTCTTTGGCGACCGGAGCAAAGAAGTGGAGAGCGTCGGGGCCATCGGCGTCCCACTGCCAGCCCAGGCTCACGACGGTGAACCCGCTGCGTAAGAGCCACGCGTCGCCAGCGTCGTGCGCGAGATCCTGATCGCCGCCGTCGACGAGGGACAGAATGCGCGCCCGCCCGCGGTTGGGAACCTCCAGCAGCATGGAGCCGTTGCCCTTGTGCGCGTCCTTCGGGCGGACGGCAACGAAGTCGGAGGAGAATTCAACTTCACCGTTCTTCAGGCTGATGGCATTCGCGAGGTCAACAATGCGCTGGTTGTGTGGGTTGGCGATGGGCAGTGAGAAATAGACGCGACCGGTGATGCGCTCGTAGGCCCCTGCATCACCGAAGGGCTTGCCGTTCAGGACATCGGCGCGAGTAGCAATTTCGACGCGGAGGACGCGGGCGTGGAGGGGAGAAACGGCAAGAGACAGAAGCAGGAGGATGGAGGAGATTGTGCCGCGAAGTCGCATGCGCGGAAGGATAGCATGGGGCCGCGTCCCTTATGCGATTGCGGCGGTGTACAATTCCTGCCACTCGCCCTGTCCAGGAAATCTGGTCGAATAGACCCTTTATGGGATGGAAAACTATGAAGCGATTTTCCCGGATGTTTGCCGTGAACTTGATTCTTGGTTTCGCCGCAGTCCTTGTCATTCCGATTGGCCGCAACTTCTTCCGCACAACAAGCGGAGCCGTCCAAAAACGCCGCTGCCAGGAAACCGGCGGCCGCACAACCTTCTGAAAAGCCCGCGGAGAGCGCCATCAAGCCCGAGACTCCCGCAGAGCCGAAGCCGGCGGCGCACGAAGCTTCGGGCGACAAAGAAAAAGACAAAGAAGAGCATTACGACATGACCGAGACGGCGCCGGTGGTGACGCATCACCAGATGACCGTCGACGGGAAGCTGCTGAAGTACACGGCGACGACGGGACGGTTGCCAATCAAGCGCGGGGACGGGCGGATCGAAGCGCAGATGTTCTACGTCGCCTACACGCTCGACGGGCAGGACGCGGCCAAGCGTCCGTTGACCTTCGCCTTCAACGGCGGGCCGGGATCGGCTTCGATCTGGCTGCACATGGGGGCGCTGGGGCCGCGCAAAGTCGTGCTGCAGCCCGATGGCTTCATGCCTCCTGCGCCGTATCGCATGGAGGATAACCAGTCGACGCTACTCGACAAGAGCGACCTGGTGCTGATCGACGCGATTGGCACGGGGTTCAGCCGCGCCGCGGACTCCGAGCAGTTCAAGAAATTCTGGGGCGTCAAGGGAGACATTGAGGCGTTCGGCGAATTCATACGGCTCTACATCACGCGCAACGAGCGCTGGACGTCGCCGCTGTTCCTGTTCGGAGAAAGCTATGGCACGACGCGTTCCGCAGGCATTGCGGGATATCTCGCGGACCGCGGCATTTCGTTCAACGGCATTACCCTGCTCTCGACGGTCTTGAACTTCGAGACCCTTGAAGACAACAACACCAACGATCAGCCCTACGTTTTTCTGATTCCGTCGTTCACCATGATTGCTGGCTACCACCACAAGCTGGCGCCCGATCTGGCGCAGGATATGAACAAGGCGCGGCAGGAATCGGAACAGTGGGCTGCGACCGAGTACGCGCAGGCGCTGGCCAAGGGAGACTCGCTCAGTCCACAGGAGCGGCAGAAAGTCATCGATCAGTTGGCGCGCTTCACCGGGCTGAGCAAGGAAGTGATTGATGAAGCCAATCTGCGCATCAACGTTCAGAAGTTCACGCATTACCTGCTGATTGACCAGAAACTGCGCGTCGGACGGCTCGACGGACGCTATACCGGTCCCGATCCGAATGGGCTGCTCGACACGCCCTTTTACGATCCAACGGGCTCGGCCACGCAACCACCATTCACTTCGGTGTTCAACCATTACCTGCGCACGGAGCTGGGCTACAAGGTTGACATGCCTTATAACGTGCGGGCGCCGCGAGGCCCCAACGACACCTGGGATTGGGGATCGGCAATCCAGGGATTTCCTGACACGGCTTCGGCGATGCGGCAGGCGATCGTGAAGAATCCTTATCTGAAGATTCTGGTGATGGAAGGATATTACGATCTGGCGACGCCCTATTATGCGGCGAATTACACGGTGGATCACCTGAACCTGCCGCAGAAGTATCGCGACAACATTTCGTTTGCGACTTACGATTCGGGACACATGGTGTACTTGCCGATGGAAGGTTTGAAGAAGATGAAGGCGGATCAGGCGGCGTTTATGGGGAAGGCGAATCCTTAACCAGAGAGCACACAAAGGACACAGAGTATGAACAAGACACATCTCCTGCTGATCACTTGCTTCCTCGTTTGTAGTGTCCTCGCCTTTGGGGATGATTCCTGCGAGAAGCTGGGTGGCGCGAAGATTCCGGGAGCGACAATCACCCTTGCTCAGACGGTTGCGGCGGGAGCGTTCGCCGGACCTCCCTCGCCGTTCAGTGGGATGGATGTATCCGCGTTCTACAAGGGTTTGCCTGCATTCTGCCGGGTGGTGGCGGAGGCGAAGCCGACTGCGGACTCTGACATCAAGCTCGAAGTGTGGTTGCCGGCTTCGGGATGGAACGGAAAGCTGCAAGGAATTGGGAACGGGGGATTCGCAGGGCTGATCGACTACGTGCAAATTGGGCTGGCCATGAGCAAGGGATACGCCGCTACCGCGACCGATACGGGACATACGGGATCGCCCGTCGATGCGGCGTGGGCGCTGGGGCATCCCGAGAAGGTCGTCGACTTCGGACATCGCGGGATCCACGAGATGACGCGGGTTGCGAAAGAATTAGTGCACGCGTTTTATGGAAAGGCTGCGCAACACTCCTACTTTGCGGGATGTTCCGACGGCGGGCGCGAGGCGCTGATGGAGGCGCAGCGCTATCCCGCGGACTATGACGGGATTCTGGCGGGGGCTCCGGCGAATTATTGGACGGCGCTGCTCTCGACTGCCGCGTGGGACACGCAGGCGCTGACGCTCGACGGGGCCAGCTTTATTCCGCAAGCCAAGATTCCGATGCTCGCTGCGGCGGTGAACGCCGCCTGTGACGAACTCGACGGAGTGCGCGATGGGATCCTCAACGATCCTCGAAGATGCCACTTCGATCCGGCGACGATCCAGTGCAAGGCGGGCGAAGACAATGACAAGTGCCTGACCGCGCCGCAAGCGGCCGCGCTGAAAGCGATCTACGCGGGGCCGCATGACTCGCATGGGCGCGAGGTCTTCCCGGGCTTTTTACCCGGCGCGGAGGATGGGCAGGGCGGATGGGGCCTCTGGATTACCGGTCCGGCCCCGGCCAAGAGCCTGATGGCATTCTTCGGCATCGGATACTTCTCGAATATGGTGTACGAAAAGTCCGACTGGGACTACAAGACGTTCGCGGTCGATGCGGGATTAAAGTTAGCCGACGAGAAAACTGCGAGTGCGCTCAACGCGACCGATGCCGATCTGAAACCGTTTAAGGCACGGGGTGGAAAACTGATTCTGTATCACGGCTGGGACGATCCGGCGATTCCGGCGCTCAACACAGTCAACTATTACGAGAGCGTGCTGGCAAAGATGGGAGCGAAGGACGCGGATTCATTCGTGCGGCTGTACATGGTGCCGGGGATGCAGCACTGCGGCGATGGCCCCGGTGCCGACTCTTTCGGGCAGGTGGGCAAGTTGATTTTCGACGATCCCACGCACAGTGTGGATGCTGCGCTGGAACAGTGGGTAGAGAAGGGGGCGGCGCCATCCACGATCATCGCTGCGAAGTATGCCGGTGAGGACAAGGCGCACCCGAAGATGACGCGGCCGTTGTGTGTGTATCCGCAGGCGGTGAAGTACAAGGGCAGCGGGGATACGAATGATGCAGCGAACTTTGTGTGCGCGAAATAAAAGCGTTAACCACGAAGGACACTAAGGATCACGAAGGAAAACAACTTCGACGGCTTTAGCGGCTGTACTGATTCTTCTTCTTGTCTTCGTGGCGTTCGATGCCGAGTTGAATCAGGCGGTCGATCAGATCGGCATAGGCCAGGCCCGACGCGCCCCACAGTTTGGGATACATGCTGATCGCGGTGAATCCGGGCATGGTGTTGATCTCGTTCAGGAAGATCTTTCCGGTTTTCGGATCCATCAGAAAATCCACGCGGGCGAGACCAGAACAGTCCACTGCCTGAAATGCCCTCACCGCCAGCTCCTGAACTCTCTTGGTTTCCGCCTTGGTGAGTTTGGCGGGGATGATCAGTTGCGAGCCTTCGTCGACGTACTTCGCGGTGTAGTCGTAGAACTCCTTGCCGGGGACAATTTCGCCGGGCACAGAGGCCACGGGTTCGTCGTTGCCCAGGACGGAGCATTCGATCTCGCGAGCTTTTTCTTTCTTTCCGCCCACGCCTTGCTCGATGACAATCTTGCGGTCGAACCTCGCCGCTTCTTCGATCGCGGGTCCGAGTTCTTTGCGGTTGTGGGCTTTGCTGATGCCGACTGACGATCCCAGGTTCGCGGGCTTCACGAAGACCGGGTAGGTGAGCTTGCTCTCGACCTGCTTCTGAACTTTCTTGGGATCTTTCTCCCAGGCACCGCGAAGGAGGGTGACGTGCTTCACGATGGGGATGCCGGCGGCGATGAACAAAGATTTCATGATGTCTTTGTCCATGCCGGCGGCCGAGCCCAGCACGCCCGCGCCGACATAGGGAATGTCGGCGAGTTCGAGCAGGCCCTGAATTGTGCCGTCCTCGCCGAAGGTGCCGTGGAGCACGGGGAAGATCACATCGACATTGATGGCGCGATCGCTGGCGCGGCGCATGAGTGCGGCGTCGGTTTGAAAGGGCACCAAACCGCTGTGGCGATGAACCGGCTCGGGCGGCACGACGACAGCTTCGCCGCGGGCCAGCACTGCGGCTGAAGTCGTGGTCTCCGGATCGCCGGCGCGCAGGTTGCGCGGTTCCAGCACGAGCTTGCCGGTCAGAAGGTTCTCGGCGTGCTCTGCCGTGAGCCAGCGTCCATCTTTGGTGATGCCGATGGGCACGACCTCGTACTTGTCTTTATCGATTGCGTTGAGGACCGATGCGGCCGAGAGGAGCGAAACTTCGTGCTCCCCGCTGCGCCCGCCGAATAAGATGCCGACCCGAAGCTTTTCCATGACCTTCCAGTGTGGACGCGAGGCAAGTCTCGCGTCAATCGCAGGGTTGGTACGGGCAAGAACACCAGCCACGGATCGAGCACGGATTTACACGGATAAACTACTTTTCTTTGCTTGATCCGTACGAATCCGTGTAATCCGTGAAAAGGGTCTTGTCGCGCTACAGAATCTTCTTTCCGAAGGCCGACAGCGCCAGTTCTACGGCGAGATCGGCGGTGCGGTTGTGTTCGTCGATGACCGGATTCACTTCGACGATCTCGAAACTCAGCATGTGTCCATGGTCGGCGATGATTTCCATCGCGAGATGAGCTTCGCGATAGGTGGCGCCGCCGCGCACCGGGGTGCCCACGCCGGGCGCGTCCTCGGGGTCGACCCAGTCCATGTCGAGCGAAATGTGATAGCCGGCGGTGCCGCGAGCGGCCATGCGGAGAGCCTCTTCCATCACCGTACGCATGCCGCGCTCGTCAATGTCGCGCATGGTGAAGACGCCGATGCCGGCGCGGACGACGTTTTCCTTTTCGACGGCGTCGATGTCGCGCACGCCAACGAGCACGCAATTCTGCGGTTTTACTTTCGGAGAGAAGTCGAAGATGTTCCCGAGTTCCGAGGGCCACAGTCCCATCAGGGCGGCGAGGGGCATGCCATGCACGTTGCCGCTGGGAGATGAGTCGGGCGTGTTGATGTCGGTGTGGGCATCGATCCAGATGAGGCCGACGGATTGCTTCTGGCGGCGGTAAAACTCGGCCACGCCTGAGACCGTGCCCGCGGCCATGGAGTGATCTCCGCCGAGCGCGAGGGGGACTTTGCCGGCTTCGAGCGTCTTGATCACAAGCTCCGCATGCTTGGTGCAGGTCGCCGTGATTTCCTTCAAGTATTTGGCGTGGGTGTCGCCTTCTTTTTTCTGCTCGGGAATGGCGACGGGCACGTTGCCGCCGTCTTCTACCTCGTGGCCGAGAGCTTCGAGGCGCGCTTCGAGGCCGGCCACTCGCACGGCGGATGGGCCCATGTCAACGCCGCGGCGGGACTGACCGAGGTCGAGGGGAACGCCGATGACGCGAATTTTTCTGGGCGTAATGTTAGAGGAGCTTGCAGTCGTCGTCATAGTCAAGCAACAGGGATTGAGGAATTGTTGCAATTCAAGCGACTCGAAAACTCTTACGGATATAGCCGGTACAACATTCTGGGGAACGGAATGGTCTCGCGCACGTGCTCGAGGCCGCAGATCCAGGCAACGGCGCGTTCGATTCCCATGCCGAAGCCGCCGTGGGGCACGCTGCCGAACTTGCGCAGATCGAGATACCACTTGAACGCTTCTTCCGGCAAGTTGTGTTCGTGGATGCGCTGCAGCAGCAATTCATACGACGCCATGCGCTGCGAGCCCCCGATGATTTCGCCATAACCTTCGGGCGCGAGCACGTCGACGCACAGGGCCAGGTCGGGGCGTTGCGGGTCGGGCTCCATGTAGAACGCTTTCACCTTCGCCGGGTAGCGATGCACCATAACTGGCTTGTCGAACTGTGCTGATAGATAGGTTTCATCGGGAGAGCCGAGGTCGCCGCCCCATTCGAATTTCGATTCAAGCTTGCCCTGGGCGTGGCCTTCCTGCAGATTCTTGACTGCTTCGTCGTAGCTGATACGCGGGAAAGGCGCCTCGATTTTTTCGAGCTTGGAAATGTCACGGCCAATGGTTTGCAGATCGACGCGGCGCTTTTCGAGGCAACGCTTCACAATAAATGTGATGAGGCCCTCGGCCAGCGCCATGACGTCGTCGAGTTCGGCGTAGGCGACTTCGGGTTCGACCATCCAGAACTCGGTGAGATGGCGGCGCGTCTTTGATTTCTCTGCGCGGAACGTGGGACCGAAGGAATAGACCTTGCCCAGCGCCATGGCGGTCGCTTCGACATAGAGCTGGCCTGATTGCGTGAGGAACGCCTGCTCGTCGAAGTAGTCGACTGGGAATAGTGTGCTCGTTCCCTCGCAGGCTGCCGGCGTGATAATGGGTGGATCCGTAAGCGTGAAGCCGCGTTCGTCGAAGAAGTCACGCGCCGCTTTGATGATTTCGGCGCGCACGCGCAGAATCGCGGCCTGGCGCTGCGACCGCACCCAGAGATGGCGGTGCTCCATCAGGAAGTCGGTGCCGTGTTCCTTGGGAGTAATCGGGTAGGGCGAGGACTCGGGCACGCGCTGCACGACTTGTACGTTGGCTACATCGAGTTCATAGCCACCGTGGGCACGCTTGTCGGCACGGACTTTGCCTTCGACAATGACGCTCGACTCCTGCGTGAGCGTTTTGATGGCATCGAACACTTCCGGCGGGACCGCGTTCTTCGGAACGACACCTTGAATGATGCCCGAGCCGTCGCGAAATTGCGGGAACAGGAGTTTCCCGCTCTCGCGCAGGTTGTAGAGCCAGCCGCGGATGGTGACGGACTGGCCTTCGTGCTTGCCGATTTCTGAAATAGTAGTAACAGGTGGCATAAAATTCGGGCACCAAGTTTCAAAGTTTCAAGGTTTCAGAGTTTCAAGGCAAACCTATGCGGGTCCTTGAAACTATGAAACCTCGAAACCTAGGCTCCTTCCAGCTTTTCGAACGTTTCCCCCAGCTTTTCCAGCGGATTTACTTTCTCGTCTTCCCCGAGTTCCAGCAGCAGGGGCGGAGTTTGGGGAGCCGAGCGCAGCAGTTCCATCGCTTCTTTCCAGTCGATGGTTCCCTGCCCCGGCCAGAGGTGCGAATCTTTTATCTTGTCGTTGTCGTGCACGTGGGTGGAGCAAATGTGACTACGCAGAATTTCAAAGCCTTCGCGCACAGAACTCATCATGTGGGCGTGGCCGAAGTCGAAACAGACACCCACATCATCGAAGTGCGCGCCGCGGATCATTTCCACCAGGCGATCAGGCGTCGACAGTTCGTTGGGAATATTCTCCAGCAGAATACGCACGCCCAGCGGTTTGGCAAAGGCCCGCAGGTGCTCGATCGAAGTCATGGCCGCTTCGAACTTCTTCTCGCTGAAATCCTCGTTGGGCGCACCCAGATGCTGCACCAGGAAGCGAAATGGAATCTGCTCGGCAATTTCGAGAGCGCGCTTGATCTCGTCCATGGCTTCGACGCGACTGGCGCGGTCGGTGGAGGCAACGTTGACCGGGGGAGCGCCGGCTCGTCCCCACTCGTAATCGGCGTAGAGGGGCGAGTGCACGGAGTTCAGCGGAATCCCGCTGCCGCGGAACCAGTCGGCGATTTCCTTGACGTGGGCCTTGCGGTTGGCGTAATCGAGGTGCTGGCGAGCCGCGAAAATCTCGACGGCCTGCACGCCGCTGCGAGACAGCCCATCCAGAATGCCGGGATGCAGCCGCTCTTTGACGAATAGATAGGTGGAAACTGCTTTCAGCATGTCGTCCCTTGGGGATCGTCGATTGATGATTGATGATTAGACCGCAAAACGAACCGTTTTGGACTTTCAATCAGCAATCAGCAATCAAACAATGCCTTTCTAATAGCCTACTGCCTTTCCACTGCCGCGGCCATCACTGGCGCCCAGCCGGTCTCCGGTTTTGGCATCGACGGCAATACATTCCGCGTCACTCCAGTAAGGCGCGACCTCTGCGCCATAATGGAGCCCGATCTCAACGTTGTATCCCATGTGATGGAGCAGGCTCACCGTATCGGGCGAGAACCATTGTTCCACATTGAGCACATCGGGCATCCATTGATTGTGAAAACGAGGCGCATTCACGGCTTCCTGGATGTTCATGCCGTAATCCACCACACCCATTAGAACATTGGCGACCGTGGTGATGATCTTGGAGCTGCCCGGCGAACCGAGGACCATGACGGTCTTGCCATCGTGGACCACAATGGTTGGAGTCATCGATGATAGCGGGCGCTTTCCGGGGCCGATGGCATTCACCTCGCCCTGAAGCAAGCCGTCGGAATTGGGCACGCCCGGCTTGGCCGAGAAGTCGTCCATCTCGTCGTTCATAAGGAAGCCTAAGCCATCGGCGGTAACGCGGGATCCGAGCCAGTCGTTAATGGTTGTGGTCACGGCCACGGCGTTGTCGTCGGCGTCCATCACGGAATAGTGGGTCGTGTGGTTGGACTCATGCGGCGTCATCGGCGGATGCGCAGCCGCATACTGTTCGAGTTCATTGAACACCGCGGGGCGTTTCAAGTCTTTGCTCGGAGTGGCGTGCGCTGGATCAATCGTATCTTCCCAGGCCGCAGCGTATCGTTTGTCGATGAGCTGCGCCACGGGGATCTTGGCGAAATCCGGATCGCCCAGAAATTCGGCGCGGTCGAAGAATGCCCGCCGGAACGCCTCGGTGGTGTAGTGAATCGACTGGGCCGAGCGGTCGCCCATCTTGGCGAGATCGTAGCCTTCCAGAATATTGAGGGATTCAATCAGCACGGTTCCGCCCGAGGACGGCGGCGGAGCACTGATCACTTCATATCCGCGGTACGTCCCGCGCACCGGCTCGCGCTCTTTGACTTCATAGTGGGCCAGGTCATCTGCGGTAATAAGGCCGCCACCCTTCTGCATGGCCGCAGCCAGTTCCCGCGCGAGGGATCCGTGATAGAAGTCGTCGGGCTTCTCGGCAATCCGCTGCAGCGTGCGGGCCAGGTCAGGCTGGCGGAAAATCTCTCCCGGCTTGTAGTAGTCGCCGTTGCGCTGAAACACGCGACGCGATTCGGGAAACTGGCCCAGATACTTGTCGGTCTGGAAATCGTGCGCCTGTCCCCACGTCAGCGCGTAACCCTCGCGCGCCAGCCGGATGGCTGGGGCCATGACTTGCTTGAGCGTCAGCTTGCCATATTTCTGCTCGGCGTAGACCAAGCCGGCCACCGATCCGGGCACACCGATTGATTTGTAGCCAATTTCGCTGGCTCCTGGGATGACGTTGCCCTGTGGGTCCAGAAACATGTTGCGGGTCGCCGCAGCCGGGGCTTTTTCGCGATAGTCGATGAAGTGCGTCTTGCCGTCGGCCATGCGGATCAGCATGAATCCGCCGCCGCCAATGTTTCCCGCCGGAGGGTGCACCACGGCCAGCGCAAAGCCGGTGGCTACAGCGGCATCGACGGCGTTGCCACCGGCCTGCATGATCTCGACGCCAACCTGCGACGCCAGTTCATGCACGCTCACCACAATCGCGTGCTGCGCATGAACCGGATGTACGGAGGCTTGGGCGCAGGGCGTGGCGTCTATTGCCACAAGCGCCATCAGCAGCAAAATCAATGATTTATGCAGGGATCGCATGCGGATCGAAGGCCCCAGGAGTTGCCACGGACTCTTGAGGCTAGCCGACCGAAGCGAGCAGAGTCAAATCCCGGAGGGGCGCGCAGGCAGGACCTTCGTCGAAGGCTGCGGAAACCAGAGTGGGGGGACGATGCGGGTTACAGTCCCGGATCAGCCGCCGCGGGATTTGAATCCAGCCACTTCCTGGCCTCACCGGAGTTCCGAAACACGCGCATCGCGCCGAAATAGGAGCCGGCCTGCACCTCGAACACTCGCATCATGCCGAACATGGCGTCGCTGGCGGCTACAATGGCGCACGCCCCAAACTGCACCTTTTTGCGAATGGCGCTCGCAGCCGCGCCGACCGCCTCCAGTTGGCTGCTGCTGGGCAGCATGTCCGCGTCAGTAACATCCAACAAGACGTCCAGACGCCCGGCGCATGCGGGATCGTCGTGGAGTTGTCGGAAATGGTCGATCACCTGCACGAACGTGAGGGGTCGAGTACAGGCGGTACGAATGAGCCGTCGTGTGGTGTCGATACTGTAGGTGACGGGCACTTCCGAACTCCCAAGCAAAATTAAAGATAGCACGCGTTGCAGAGGCACGCGCCAGCACTCGCTGCCAGAACGCGGTCTGGTCTGCTCCGGCGCTTCGGGAGGTTCGCTAAGGTTTCTTCCGCTTCTTCTTTGCGCGAGTCTTCCCTGACGCTTTCTTCTTCAAGCGCTTCTTCTCGCGACTGGGCTTTTGAACTCTCAGTTTCGGCGCGTTGGCGGCGACCATCTCGTACGATTGGCGGAGCAGGTCTCGCAACTCGTCGGTCCGCAGCGCATCCAGGCGGTCGAGTTTCACCCACTTGTAGCGCCCGACGTAGGGTGCTGGATGGATGTCGTCCCGCTCCACAAGTTCGGCAAATATTTCAGGAGTGCACTTGAAGGTGAGGCGAATCTGGTCCAGCCCCAGCACCGCGAACATCTTTGCCCTGACTTTGAAGCACAGGGCGTCGCCCCACTGAAGCTTTTCGGTCACTTCGGGAAAAGACAGGCAGTACGCGCGAATGGAATCCAGGTTCATTTGGCGTCTTCCAGGATGGAGAACCTCCCAATCGGCGTCTCGGCAGCAGCAATTGCTTGTTCGACAATGTCGTCCCCTACACGAAATCTCAGTTCTCTCCTTAGTTTCTTCACGAGAACCCACGGATCCGCTGCGTATCCGTCCAGGCAGAATCTAGGGACCAAGCGTACCGTTCCGTAAGGGACAAGCCCTTGCCTCAGACCAATGATTCGCGCTTTACGCTCATCGACAAGGAAACAATCCGCGCCTCTTTCTTGGGCTTGCACGAGGCCTTCAGCCTCGCCCGGATCGAGTTCTGTGCTCAAGATTCTAAAGCTGGTTTCGTCTTTGCACATGCACCTTTCGAACACACCCGTTCGGAGCAGTTTGTTCAGGCGATAGCGAGCACGATGTTTCCTATTGAACTCAATCTGCACGTTGCGTGGAATGTAGATTCGATCGAAAAACAGAGGTAGTTTTGAGGCAAGATCGAGGTGGATGAGATTAATCAAGCAGGAGCTATCGATGACGGCAATCCGCATCACTTCTCGGAGAGTGCGGCGAGCAGAAACACGCCGAGTCCAGCCAGAATGAAAGCCGCCATGGATTGCAGATTTTCCTTACTCACTTTCTGCTTCTTGAGAAACTCAAGTACTTCACTTTCGGCCTGGGCGCTATTCCATGGGGAAAAGTAGAAAATGGGAAGTTTCTTGAGGGCAGGAGGCACTGCGATACCCTCCCTCACGACCGGAACAATGATTTTGCCTCTCGAGAGAGCATAGTTCAACTCATGGGCTACCACAGGTCCCATATTCTCGGTGATGATCGCGAGAACGCAATCCGACTGGTCAATCGCGCGGCGAACCTGATCTACGATGCCTCCTGTCTGGGATCCGTTACGATTTGGTACGGACACATGCATTCCGTACGCTGTCGCAAGCGTCTGAAGACGCCATGCAGCAACCTGCTCGTTTGGGTCCGTCCCGGAGATTAGGAAGACTTTGAAGGCCATCTCACTTTCGATTCTACCCCAACCAGATGGCAATCCCAATCTTCTGATATATTTCCGGCCAAACACGGGGGTTAAACCGCCTATGGACATTCACGGAATTTGTCCGCTGCTGCAGGTCTTCGACATGGCGACTGCGATTCGTTTCTACCGCGACGTGCTTGGGTTCAGTGTTCACGCCACATCGGAGCCCGGGGACAACTGCAACTGGGCGTGGCTGAAGTTGAATGGCGCGGAACTGATGCTCAATACCGCCTACGAAGCCGACCAGCGGCCGCCGGTACCGGACCCGCAGCGCGTGGCCGCCCATGACGACACTTGCCTGTTTTTCGGCTGCAAAGATCTTGACGCCGCTTACCAGCACCTGCGCGCGCATGGGGTCAACTTGAAGCCGCCAAGGGTGGCGCCTTACGGCATGAACCAGTTGTGGTTTAAGGATCCCGACGGATATGGTCTTTGCTTTCAGCATCCCGTAACGAAGCAGGGCAAGGATCAGCCGGAGAATGACGGGATTGAAGCGAAGACAATCGCAGAGTGACCCTCGCTCGCGCTGCAAATTGTGCTGCATGCCGCGCGGGCGAGGGCGCCCGCGCCACACTTATACTCGATCGACGAATTGCAGCAGCCTCTGCTTCACGGCCGGCCATTCGGCTTTCAGGATCGAGTAGCGCACAGAATCGCGCGGGATGAAGTCCGCGGCCATGCGGTGAGCGCGGAGGGTGCCTTCGCACTGTCCGCCGATACGTTCGAGTGCGGCGCGGGAGCGCTGGTTGCGCGCGTCGGTGTGAAAGCATACGCGCAGCACCTGCCAATCTTCAAAGGCATGCGTCAGCATGAGCAGCTTCGATTCTGAGTTGGCTGCGGTCCGGGTAGCCGAGCGAGCCAACCATGTATAGCCGATCTCGCAAGCATCCGGCGCGTTGCGGCCGTGCGAAGCATGGCCCTGCGGCCATGCCCACCGCTCGATGTTCCAGAAGCGCGTGGAGCCGAGGACGAGACCATCCTTGTTTCGGACAATCGCGAACGGCACGGCACTGCCTGCGTCTCGCCAGGCCAGGGCGGTGTCGACGTAACCGATCGCTGCAATCTTGCCCCGAGGGACGGGACTCCATTGGTAGAGTTCGGCATCATCGCCGGCTGCGGCCACTAAGCCGTCGATGTGGCGATGCTCGAGCGGTTCGAGGCGAACGTGCTTGCCTTGCAGGACTGGGACAGTTGTTGTCATCAATTCCACTATGCAATGGACACCTGTGGAACCGCAACGGGCGACCGTAGCAGTTGCCGCAAAGTAGCGCCGGCATCTTGCCGGGACGGCGGCGCTACTTTGTACGTCCTACGCATGCAGTTGCTTGATCACCGTGACTTTGCTGTACGCTAACCGGAAGCCCAGACGTTCCGCGTTGCGCTGCGAGGTGGTGCCGCCGTTCGTGACCACGACAGCGAACTCGCATTCGGCTCGGACCGCGGCCGCCATGCGAGCGCGCAGCAGCGCCGTCTGCAAGCCGCGTCCGCGGAATTCAGCCAGCGTGCCTGCGCCGCAGAGGGCAAAGACCCGGTGCTCGGGGATGACCAGCCCCGTGCCGCACGCCACCAGTTTGCCCTCGACGCTGGCCACGAATGCCAACGCCCGCTCCATCTGGTAGAAGGGCGCAACCAGCCCGCGATAGGCCTCCGGCGCGCCGTCGGGGAAAAATGCGCTTTCCACGATTGCGCCCGCGCTATCAGCTTCGTCGAGACGGCTACGCCGAATCTCGCATCGCGCTGGGGGCGGAGGGAACTTCTCCTGCGCGTCCAGCTTTCGGAACAGCACGTTGTTCAGCTCCGCGATCGCGTAGCCGCGTTCCTTGAACAACTCGAACACCGCCGGCTCGTGCATGGGACACAAATCCACCTGCGACGGAGCCTTGTGCGCGCGATAAAACTCCTCCACGCGATCAAGATCCGCCGCTGTGAACGGACGGTCCAGCCCGACGCCGGTCGCCCTTCCGATGGGCGACCCCAACCCCGCAAAAATCATGTGACCGCCGCAAATTTCTTCTTCTGCCGCTCCGATCTCTGGGCGCGTCTTCTGAAACATGCGCGCGTACATCACTTGCGGCATCTCCTCGACTGACTCCAGCCGGCGGGCGAATGCCTTATCCACGAATTGCATGGGAATAGTCCTTTCTGGTTTTGACAGATCGTGTGGAGACAACAAGACAGGAGCGCCGCACGCACCTTCGCGCGTCTCGCTCAACGTTGCAACCCGCAGAATTAAAGGACGGCAGTCATAGGCAGGAGGACAGAGTAACCGTTCCACCTTGCTCGATTCAAGGGAATTATCGACAGAATGCAATGCGGCTGGCAGCAGTGCGGGGCATCGTGGTGAGTGACTTGAGGCTTGCCGCGCCCGTTTTCAGGGCCGATCCCGGTTACGGTGGTTATCTTCCACGGTAACAATCATCCCCCTACACTGCGACACAGACAAATGAGGTTCTTCCAATTCGGGGGAAGCCTCGTTTCGGAATGCGGGGGCTCCGGGGTGCGGACAACGGAAGCCTATTGCGGATTCGTGTCCCCAAAGACACGAGACGAAGTTCATTTGGATGAGGACGGGACATGACACGTAAAAAGCTCGCACTGGTGTTTTCTGTGATGCTCGCACTTTCAATTCCATTCAGCCTCTACGCACAGAGCGGGGCGACCGGCGCCATTGGAGGGGCGGTGGCAGACGTGAAGGGGACGCCCGTCGCCAATGCGCAGGTCGAGATTGTGGCGGGGAGCGGAGCGGTGGTACGTACGGTTTTTTCCGATGCCGGCGGCAATTTTACGGCAGCATCACTTCCCGTGGGTGTCTACGACGTTGTGGTCAAGGCGCCGGGGTTGTCCACCAGCAAGTACAGCGATGTCGCGGTGCGTCTGACGGAAACGACCCGGTTGAATCCTTCGCTGGTCGCCGTTCAGAGCCAGTCTTCCACTCGAACGCCTGCGGCAGGGGACGCAGACAAGATCATGGTCGTCACGGAACCGCCAGTGGTCGCGGTCGAAACCAGCAGTCCGGCGACCGGCCGGACCGTGGAGGCCGACTTGATTGGCAGTCTGCCTCTGGCGACTCAGAATTTTCATCAGCTGCTGACCTTGTCTTCTGGCGCCAGTTCCGATCTGAATGCGTCGGCGCAACTCGGCCGCGGCGACGTCGGCATTGACGTCAACGGACAGCGCGATGACAACAACAACTATCTTCTCGACGGCATCAGTGTCACCGACCTGCGGAACTCCCAACTGTTCAATACGCCTTTGCCGAGTCCGGACGCAGTGCAGGAATTCAAGGTCCAGACCAGCCTGTATGACGCCACCGAAGGCCGCAATGGCGGCGGCAATATCAACGCAGTGCTCAAGCACGGCACCTCACGCTGGCACGGCTCGGCTTTCGAGTTCTTCCGTAATGACGTGTTCAACGCGAACGAGTACTTCCAGAATAGAAACGGACAGCCGCGCCCGGTGGTAAAGCAGAATCTTTTTGGCAGCAGCTTGGGCGGACCTCTGGGACACGACGCCAAGGGTGGCTATGTTTTCGTGAACTATCAGGGTACACGGCAGGAGAGCGGGCTCTCTCCGGGAGCGATCATCAGCACCGTGTTGCCGGCTCTTCCTTCGGACCGCTCCGCAGCTTCGCTGTCGATGGCAGGATTCGGTAATGCTTTCACTCCGATCGATCCAGTGGTACTTGCCCTGCTCAACGTGAAAAGCAACCAGTTCGGCGGGGCCGGCGGAGGCTGGCTGATTCCGTCCCTGCCTCCATCCAATCCGGCAAACCCGGCAGCCGGTGCGGCGTTCAACTACAGCCAGCCCGGCAAGTTCAACGACGACCAATTCACCACCTCGTACGACCGGCAGTTCAAAGATGGCAGAGACAGCATTTCAGGACGCTTCTTCTTCTCGAACTTCCATTCTTATCTACCCTTTGGCGCCGGCGACATCCCGAGTGCTCCAGGAGAAAACCTTACTTTTGGGGCGCTGAATTTTCCTCTGGACCTGCCCGTGCACAACCGCTTTCTCAGCGCCACCGAAACCCACGTGTTCGGACCGCGCGTGGTCAATGAGTTCCGTTTCGGCTTTCTTGATTTGTCGAGCCAGACTTTGAATCAGTCCATTGTGACGGCCAGTCAGCTGGGAATTGTACGGCCCAGCAACAACCTCACACCCGACACCTACCGCTTCGATCTTTTGGGCACCGGAATCGGTCCGAATGACAGCTACAACTTCAGCCAGTTGCAGCACAGTTACACCTTCGCTGACACAGTGAGCTACTCGCTGGGAAAGCACTTCGTCCGGTTCGGCGGCCTGTACACCCACACCGGCATGGATCGCAACTCTCCCCAGAACTTCAACGGACTTGTCTATTTCAATAGCTTCCAGACTTTCCTGCTGGGCATTCCGTCCTATGCCTTCAATGCCAGCGGCGTATTCAACCACGATTTTCTGCTCAACGACTACGCGACGTACGTTCAGGACGACTACAAGGTCAGCCGGAACCTGACCGCGAACCTGGGATTGCGCTGGGACTTGATGAGCGCTCCCCAGGATGCTTTGCACCACATCGCCAATGTAATTCCCAGCCTGATGGCTCAAGGTATGAGCCCGTTCGTCTATCCCAAGTCTGTCAATGGTTTGAACATTCCGGGGTTAACGGGCACCGGCAGCGAGAGCCTTCGCTCCAACAACTACGCCTCCAACTGGGGACCACGCATCGGCTTCGCCTACGACGTTCTGGGCAAGCACACAACCTCGGTGCGCGGCGGCTATGCCATCTACTACCAACGCAACAGCCTGGGTATCGCCGATCAACTCGGCGGCCAGGCCCCGTTCTCACCAAGCATCACCGTCTTTGGCCAGCAGCCGGGCCAGTTGGGAACCATCTTCAACGGACTGCTGCCCGCAGGCGGGACCATCGACCCCAACTTTGTGCCCCAGCCTTCGCATCTGGTCGGCTTCATCGATCCGACGACTGGGCTGCCGACCTCCGATCCCAATATGTATCCCATCTTCAGCGGCAGCACCTATGGACTTACCGCCATGTCGACGCCGCTCCGTTATGTTTCTCCGAGCACGCAGCAGTGGAACCTTTCAGTGGAGAGGAGTCTGCCGCGGAACTGGGTGCTGGAACTCGGCTACGTCGGGGCCAAAGACACGCATCTGTCGGACGTACTCGACCCCATACAAGCGACACTGGCCAGTCCCCAGAATCCCATCGTGGTGCAGGACGTATACGGCAACAGCTACAACATCACGCAGAACACGGCTCTCAACGTAGGAGCGCGATCGCCGGTGCTCGGGCTTAACCCGCGCGGGTTTTTCCAGTTCGGCAATGACGCGACCTCGCGCTACAACTCGCTTCAGGCGACACTCGCACACCAGTTTGCCAAGGGGCTCCACTTTCAGGGAGCCTACACGTACTCCAAGTCAATCGATCCGGTGGTGAGTTCCGGTGCTGGGATTTACAACTTTCCGCTCAACAGCCAGACCAGCCTGCAGCAGTCAATGGGACTCTCGGACTTCGACCGCACCCATCGTCTCGTCGTGAGCTACGACTACGCGCTGCCATTTTTTTCCCAAGCGCATGGGTGGCAGAGCGCAGTGCTGTCCCATTGGTCGCTGAGCGGCATCACGGTGTTCCAATCCGGATTGCCTTTCCGCATCACAGACTCAGCGGGCGCGTCCGCATACGGCACGCCCACTCCCGACACTGCAACTCCAAGCTTGGCGCCCGGATCCACGCTGGCCAGCGCCCTCACGTCCGGCTCGGTGGAGCAGAGGCTTAACGAATATGTGAATCCCGCGGCCTTCGTTCCAGCACCTGTTGTGGGAATCGACGGCTCGACGGGTTTCGGCACCCTGGGCCGCAATCCTTTCCGCGGCCCATTCCAACAAAACTGGGACGTGGCGGTCGCCAAGACCTGGACCGTTACCGAGAGCCAGAATCTTAAGTTCTCGGCCGACCTGTTCAATGTCTGGAATCATCCTGTGTTCGACAAGCCCTCTATCACTGACATTGAGAATCCATCGTTTGGGCAGATCACGAACACGGTTGGTACCCCCAGGTTAATGCAGTTCTCGTTGCGATATGCGTTTTAGCAAGTCACAACACAGTAACGAAAGAGAGGATTGTGATGTCTGTCGGAGAAAGGCGCGGAGGATTTCTCCTGCGCGGTACGTACCGCTTATTGGCTGTCGTGCTGTTGTTTAGTCTGGCCATCGTCGGGATTTCCGTCTGCGCAGGAATCTACGCGGAAGGTGATTGCCAGAACGGCTCCCGGCTATCCGGAGTTGGCGAAGAAGATGCACCTGAGCGGAAAGGTGAAGGTGGAAGTGGTTATCAACGCCGCTGGGACCGTAACATCGGCTAAATTCGTCGGCGGCAATCCGGTCTTCGAAACGAGTTCCGTTGATGCGGTGAAACAGTGGAAGTTTGAACCCGCTTCGGTTGCTTCTAAGGGGACCATCATCCTCGAGTTCGGGGCAGACTAGGCACCATTTAACGATCGGGTCCGCGCCCAGCTACGAACGAAACTCCGGGAACTGATCCCGGCTGGGCGCGGATCAAACCTGCTGGCGCGCTTCGCCCAGCGATACGCTTACGTCCATCTTCTTCTTGTTGCGGTAGATGGTGATCTTCACCGTATCTCCGGCGCGGTGATTGTTCATCATCTGCGCAAGGTCTTCCTCGTCCTGCACCTTCTGGTCGTCGATGGCGACAATCAGATCGCCGCCCAGCATGATTGCGGTATTTCCCAGGTAGGCGCGCTCGGTGCCGGCGTGAAGGCCCGCGCTATCGGCGGAGCCCCCCGGAGTCACCTGGATGATCAGCAATCCGTAGTCGACTGGCAGGCCGATTTCATCTGCCAGTTCGGGGCTGATGGGAATGGTGCGCACTCCCAGCGCCGGACGCCGCACCCGGCCCAGCGTCATCAGGTCATTCAAGACGGCTTTCGCCGTATTGATCGGAATGGCGAAGCCGATGCCCGCGTTCTGTCCGACGTTGGAAAGAATCATGGTATTGATGCCGATGACTTCGCCGTGCCAGTTCATCAGCGGGCCGCCGGAGTTTCCGGGATTGATGGCCGCGTCGGTCTGAATGGCTTCGTCGATCATGGCTCCGTTGGGCTCGCGCACCGGGCGGATCGAACTCACGATGCCGCGCGTCATGGTTCCCGCCAGGCCAAATGGATTACCGATGGCATAGACTTTCTGCCCAACTTGCAGATTGCGCGAATCACCTAACACTGCGGGAATCAGGTCAGGCGCTTTGATTTGGATCACTGCCAGATCGTGTGGCGGATCCGTGCCAACCACCGTCGCCTTGTATTTCTTGCGGTTGTGCATGGTGACTTCCACTTGCCGCGCTTCGGCGATCACGTGGTAGTTGGTCAGGATGTGTCCTTCTTTATCGATCACGAATCCCGAGCCCTGGCCTTCCTGCGGAACCAGGCCGTAGAAGAAATCAAACGTCATGGCGCGCGAAGTGACGTTCACCACCGACGGAATATTCTTCTTATACACAGAGATATTGTTTTGTTCTTCGCCGTCGAGCAGTTCGTTGGGCGCGGCCTCGGTAATCTCCACCTGAGCGGGATGGCTGAGCCAGTTCGGGGGATGCAAACCGCCCGCCTGCGAGTTCGAGCGCCAGGTCGTGAAGTAGAAGAACCCGCCGGCTATGGCCAGCGCAAAGATCAAAGGCCGCATGACTTTCATAAGTCAACCATCCGATTCAATCCGTCCGATTCAGACAACCGAAGGTAGGTACGATTTCGGGGAGTGGAAAGGTCCCTCAATCCAATTCTAAACAAAGCCGCGCTCCTCGGCACGCGCGCCGGATCGTAGAGCGCACGAAGGACGGAAGGAGTTTATGTGGGGACAGCCGCCTTCGGCTGTCCTTCGGACCACAGGCCCGAATATCTCGCTGGCTGGCAGGATCAAAACCTGTCGAGCCTTGCTCGACCGGACAGCCGAAGGCGGCTGTCCCCACATAATCTCTTTTTTTCTAGCGACTCCGGTTTGCGCTCCAGTTCCAATTCCCGCAGATATAGACACAAAGCCAGTGCAACGGCGGGATTGCTTAGGTCCTTCGCTTTGTCAGGATGACAAGGTCGCTGCGGCGCGCAGTTGCTCCCACACCACGCGTATTTGCTCGCGCGTCTTCTCGAGCGATCCCGAGTTGTCGATCACGAAATCGGCGGCTTTGATCTTCTCTTCGTCGGGAAGTTGCGCGGCCATGCGGCGGATGACTTCTTTGCGCGCGGCCTCGAGGTCGATCTTCTGGCGGGCGGCGAAGCGAGCCACGCGCTGTTCTTCATTGCAGGTCACCACGATCAGGCGATCGAAACGATCTGCGGTGCCCGCCTCGATCAGCAGCGCCGCCTCGACAATCGCGACCGCGTGCGGGTCCTGACGACCCATTTCCTGCATCCATTCCTCCTGGCTGCGAATGACCACAGGATGCACGATGCGGTTGAGTTCTTCGATACGCGAGGCGCGCTTGCTTTCGGGAGCAGTCGCCGGGCCGAACGCGACCTCGGCCAGTTTCGCGCGATTTACGCTGCCGTCGGGATTGAGGATCTCGCGGCCGAAGTGGCGCACCACTTCGTTGTAGACCGCTTCCCCCGGCTGCATGAGGGAATGCGCAATACGGTCCGCCTGCACGAGGCGCGCACCCAGTGCGACAAACATTTCTCCGACCACCGACTTGCCGGAGGCGATGCCCCCGGTGAGGCCAACTTTCAGCATGGATTACCGTGGTGGATTCTATACCCGCGACAGTTCCGCGACGCGACTTCCGCGCCGCATCTTCGCCGCTTTCACTGTGTTGAACATCAGCATGGCGATGGTGAGCGGGCCGACGCCGCCGGGGACGGGCGTCAGGGCTCCGGCAATCGCTGCGACTTCGGGATGGACGTCGCCGATCAGCGTGGAGCCTTTCTTGCGGAAGGCCTCTTCCCTTTTGCTGTTGCCGGCGAAAAAGCGCTGGAATTCTGCGGGATCGGTCACTGTGTTCATTCCAACATCGATCACCGTCGCGCCGGGTTTAACAAAATCGCGCGTGATCATGCCTGAGCGCCCGATCGCGGCGACCAGGATGTCGGCGCGGCGGCACACTCCCGGCAGGTCGTGTGTTTTTGAGTGGCAGACCGTCACCGTGGCATTGGCATTCAGCAACAGCATGGCCGCAGGCTTGCCTACGATGTCGCTGCGACCGACGACCACGGCTTCGCGCCCGGCAATCGGAATGTTGCTGCGCTTCAGAATCTCGATGACTCCCGCGGGCGTACAGGGCACAAGGCCTGGACGCTGCGTGGAGAGAAAGCCAACGTTTACGGGATGGAATCCGTCGACGTCTTTGGCGGGGTCAACCGCCATCAGAACTTTCTTGGCATCGACCTGGGCGGGCAGCGGCAACTGCACGAGGATCCCGTCGATGTCGTCGCGCCGGTTGAGATCTTCCACCAGCGCCAGCAATTCCGCGGTGGTTGCGGTCTCGGGCGGAGTCAGTTTCTCGCTGTAGAGGCCGACTTCCTCGCAGGCTTTGACCTTCCCCCGCACGTAAATCTCAGACGCCGGATTGTGTCCGACGAGCACGACCGCCAGTCCGGGACGCACTCCGGCGGCGGCCATGGTTTTCACTTCCGCTGCTACTTCGCTGCGGATGTCTTGCGCGATCTTGGTTCCGTCGAGGATGAGGGCGGACATTCGGGCTCCCGTGAAATTCTATCGCATGTGCCGCGAGAAGCCGTGCATCGAGGTCAGGCGAACAAAAGCAAATAGACTGCCAAAGAGAAGGGTGGGGTATAATCCCTGCCGTTCTGGTCCGGCCCAGACAGCCGGCGAGAACCTGTACTGGAAGGTGATTAGCAATGAGAACTGCCCGTCTGACTGTGATGGCCGGTCTGTGCGCTGTGTTCTTTTTGGTCCTCGCGGTGTGTGCTGCGGGCGCTCAGGAAGGCGCAACGTTGCGCAAGCGGTTCACCAACCAGGACGTCACCGAGATGGCGAAGATCGGCCTGTCCGACGACGTGATCATCACGAAGATCCGTCAGGCTTATGAGGCTGGAACCGATGCGGTCAGCTTCGATACCAGCATCGATGGATTGAAGGCTCTCAAAGCCGCCAACGTTCCCGACGCGGTCATCAAAGTCATGATCAACCCCGCTCCTCCGCCAGCAACCGTGGTGGCGGGTACGAATCCGATCTCGGTCGATCCGAATCTCCCTCCGCCCGAGGTGGGCGTGTACTGGCGGGACCAAGGCAAGTTTGTGCTGGTTCAGGGCCAGGCGGTGACGAACACCAAGACGGGCGGCAAGGCTGGCAGTTTTTTTACGAACGGGCTGAGGAATCAGCATTGGGATGCGACTATCGAAGGGCACACATCGAAAAATGTGGTTCGGGACCGGCAGCCGATTTTCTACCTGTATGTTCCCGACGGAGACGACTCGTCCGACTACCTATTGATCATGCTAAACAAGAAGAGCGATCACAGGGAATTCCAAATCGGGTCTTTCGGAGGCATTACGGGTGGCAAGTCCGGAGTGAAGAAGGACAAGGAAGTCCCATTCCACGCCGAACACCTCGGGATCAGGGTCTACAAAATCACGTTAGACGAAGCCTTGAAACCGGGAGAATACGCCTTCTTCATGGGCACGGGCCAGAGCAATACGATGGCCGGCGCGCACGGAGGGAATAGGTCGGGAGGATCGGCCTCCGGGAGAGTTTGGGATTTTACGATTCCAGAGTGAAGTTAGAAATGATTGATGCCCTTCAAGGAGGAGGACAGTCGCCGTCGCGGGGGCTGGGAGGCACCAATTTCCCGCCGGTGTGAGCCCCATCACACCCCTACGCCACCCCCATATCGTACAATTCCCTCGTCATGATTGCCAAAGACCTACTGGAAATTCTGGTTTGTCCGGCCTGCAAGCAGGCGCTCGAGTACCGCACAACCCCGGAGAGCTTGAAGTGCAAACAGTGCCACCGGGTTTATGCGGTTAAGGACGATATCCCCATCATGCTGGTCGATGAGGCTACGGTCGAGCCTTAGCTGGCGGCCACCGGGAGGTCTGCGACTGGAGGGAATTGTCGATTGTGTGATTTCCGATTGTTGATTGAAAACCATTAGCCCACAGCGAAGATTCCCAATCATCAATCAAAAATCAGCAATCAACCATGTCCTTCCGAAAGGAAGGTTCCGACGTGGCTGCACAATATTTTTACTGCACTCAATGTCATAAGAAACATCCCACACACCACAAGCTGTTCGACACCCTCAACGAGTTCTCGAAAATGGCTCCGGAAGATTGCCCGGCCTGCGGAGGCACGCGCGAACTGCACGTGAATCTCGACTTCCAACTGGGCGCGGGCGATGGGGACTTCAAGGTGGTTTCGGCGTTTCTGCCCGACAAACTGGAGTCCTGGCTGGGAGAAGGCGAAGAAGAGGTCACGTTCTATCCGTTCCTGGTCGTGCTCGAAGGCGGGGCGGAAGGCAAGCAGTTCTGCTGGATGCCCTACTGGCACGTCACCGGAAAAGAAGCCCGCTACGGACAGCATGCCGTCTGCCTGGAACATACCCAGTTCGAGAGCCTTGATCGAGCAGGCGAAGGATAAGGAACTAGAGCCTGCTTTAGCGAGCGCGTAGGCGGGACTATGGCGGGACCAGGCTGCCGTGCCCGCGGCGGAGGGCAATGCTCCGCGCGCTTGAGATTTTGCGTCCTTTAACACGGCATTCACATTCCCGTAATACTATCTGCGGATGCCACAGGAGCCTTTGCAGATTGAAGACGTCACCGGCGCGCCGGCAGGACAGCGAGTGCTGCGTCTGAGCGGCCCCATCCTGCTCTCCAACTTCTTCCAGTTTCAGGCGTTGGTGCGCGCCAGCACAGCTCCCACCCTCATCCTCGACCTCGCGCAGGTTCCCTACATTGACTCTGCCGGCATCGGTGCGTTGGTGGGCGCCTACGTGAACCATCAAAAGGACGGCCGCCGGCTGGCGCTGGTCGGCGTCACCAAGCGCGTGCGCGAACACCATGCAGGTCACGCACGTTGAGCAGTTCTTCCCGTTCTACGACAGCGTGGCGGCAGCGCAGGCCTGACGTCCGATTCCAGCCCTAGTGGAGCCGCCAGGGCGATTGCTCCGGCCACCGGCTCATCGCGTCTTCCGCCCAAGCAGTCGACTTGTCGGCGTGGCACGACGTGCAGGGATTCGGGATCTTGTACTTGTCTGTCTGGGCCGGGGCAATGAACCGGAACGTATGCGCGTGGACGAACGTCCCGGGAACGCCTTCACTTTCGATCGCCGGCATGTGGCAGGCCACGCACTCGCTTCCGGTACTGCCCTGTTTGTGGTGGGTGTGCGCCTCTAGCGTCGCCGTATGCGGACCGTTCGCCGACGACGGTCCGTGACAATCCAGGCAAATCTGATTCGCGGGCTTGCGGAGCTGGGCGTAATTCTCCGTGCCGTGAACATCATGGCACGAGGCACAAGTGATGCCACGCCGGTACATCACGCTCTGCGCGAAGTCATTGCCCTGCATGCGGTTCTTGTGCGCGGTGCAGTCCGGGAAGTAGTAGAAGGTCGTGTCACCGAGCTTACAGTCCTCGAGTTTCCAGTAGTCCTGCAGTCGTAGACCGACGCGGTAGCCGACGGGCCAGTCGTAGTACTTCCCTTCGATCGGATTCTTCAGAGGCTGTCCCTGGGAGTGGCACTGGACGCAGGTGTCGCTGGCCGCGACGTCGTCCATGTGGCCTGGGTTGAGAATATCGCCGCGCGTGGGATGCGCCACATGCTCGCTGCCGGGTCCGTGGCAGCGCTCACAACCGACGTTCCATTCCGCCACCTGCTTGGTCTGGATGTTGTAGTCGACCGAGTGGCAGCCATCGCACAAAGGGCCTGTGGGCCGCTTCATGTTATCGGGAGGGTAGACGGTGGCCCACCAGTCACCGTTGGCGGGAACCATATACGGTCGCCATGTGCGATTCGCCACGTCCCACTGCACGGGCAGCGGGAAGTAATCGTCGCCAACCTTGGTGAAGTAGCGCTGCTTCCAGAGGCTGCCGTAGACGAAGGCCACCTGATCGGCGGTGAACTTGGAGACGTTATTGGTCTTGAGGTCGGGGATGAAGGCGTCGGGATGGGTCTTTGGATCGCGCACCACGTTTGCCATGGGCGTCTTCTTCCAGCGGGCATAGATCTCCGCATGGCACTTTTCGCAGGCTTGCGAGCCGACGTAGTGCGCCGAAGTCGCGGTGGCAGCCTGTTGGGACTGTTCCTGCTGGTTGAGCGGGCGGAGGGTTCGGATGAAAGTAACGAGCTTCCAACTGTTGCCAGACGATTCGGCGTGCGGCTTGGTCCAGGCGGGCATGCCCGTCAGTTGGACACCGTTCTCGATGATGTAGTGGATCTCGCCATCGGTAAGCGCCTGGGTGTCGGCCCTCAGGTCAGGAACGCGGGGATAAAGGCTGAGGCCCAACGGCGTCTTGCCACTGCCGTCAATTCCGTGACAGCTGGCGCACTGGGTTAGGAAGAATTCCCGGCCTTGCTGAGAAGCCTCCGAGGATCCTGCCAAGGGATTCTTCTCAGCGCGCTCGCGGGTGGGGATTGCCACATTGCGTATGTCTCGGGCCAAGACGGATTCCAACCACGTGGGCGTGGCGGTCGCGCGGAATCCCCGGCGCACCAACAGCAGCCCACATAGAGCTACAACGATCACAAGAGAGACCAGCACCCAGAAAAACGCTCTCAAGATTTTCATGCTCGTTCACTTTCCACCGATTGCCAGACCCCTCAAGAGTCTCCGTCGTCGCCGGCCATTCTACCGCGCGACCGCGCAGCGATCTGCTCCAGACTGCCTGGTTGCGGCCCATCGTTCCGGTCGCGAGAAACGCCACGGGGTCGACTGACACTATACGGATGACAGGAATACGGTCCTCGGCTAAATGGATTCGCCGCCCCGCAGGTAACCGACGTTGTTTGGTGGTGGGGTGTCAACACTGACACATTGTGTCAGTTTTGAGATTACTTGATGGGTACGAAGGAAACCTCGGGAGACGGATATCGACTCCCCGGCCAACCGCAACTTTAGATATTCACAGGGGTTAATGAATCCAAAAGGGCTTGGGGACCGTAATAGGAAAAGTAGGGCAAATTCGGCATATGGATTGCATGCAACTTCCACAGCTGCCGATGAGTCTAATACGGCAAAGCGGTAAAAGGTCGGAGTCGGAGGTGATGACGGCCATGACGAACGAAGAAATGATGAACGCGAAGATGAACGACAAAGACAGATTCACCGAGACCGAATTGGCAGCTCTCAGGAACGATCTACTCCAAGGGGGCATGATCGACTCCTACGAGGCAGCGGAGCTGCTGCAGGTGTTTCTGATGGGCCGTGGCTATGGGGTTTCGCCCAAGGCTGCGCTGGATGCGGCAGGCCGCGTCGAGATGGCCGGGTGTGCGATGCCAGTGTTAGTGCATGAACTCGAGAACCTGGCAATGGTGATGTAGGGCTCTGCGCGGCGGGCCGGTGACCCCGCAGCGCAAATTGAGATTCAGCCTTCCCCACTGTGTGGGAAAACGCAACAGTTGGGTTGGAAGGCGCGGGGATCGAACCTGATCCCCAGATTTCGAGATTCTGGTCGACGATCGAAACAAGACCGCTTGAACCAGCTCCACAACAAGAACAGCCGGGCCAACCAGCCCGGCTTTGTGGTGTTTAGGCCCGACTCTTCCACTTCTGCTAATTGAGGCGGATAGGGCACTCCTGCCGCCTCTCACGGCAAGAGCTGCCCCATCCCTACTACGCTTCTACGGCTGGTAAATCTGCACGTTGTTGTAAACCGTCCCCCGGAATGCGTTTGCGAAACTGGAACCTCCGAAGCAGTAGAGCTGCCCGCTATACACGGAGGGGCCCGAATCGGTCACGGTTTGGGGCATAGCGGTCAGCGTCGTCCATGTGTTCTTCGTCAGATTGAACGATTCGTTCACGCTGAACGCGTTGTTGGAGTTGTCGTTTCCGTCCGACGCGTAGAGGTTCCCACCGATGGCCCCGGCACAAGCCCCGTTGCGGTGGACGGAATCGGTTGCGAGCGTCGTCCAGGTGTTCGTGGTCGCGTTGTAGCCTTCCGTATCTCCGGTGACCCCACCGCTGGCAAAACCGCCGGACGCCACGATCGTCGTGGAAATCAGCCCAGCCGAAATCTCCGACTTACCGACCAATAGAGGTGCTTCTTCCGTCCATGTATTCGTCGTGGGATTGTAGCTTTCGACGGTGTTCAGCCGGCTGCCGTTGTAGCCGCCGATGACGTAAGCAGTCCCCTTCTCCACGACCGCCATCGAACTGCATCGTGCCGTGGGCATCGCCGCTTTTGAGGCCCACGAGTTCGTGGATGGAGTGTAAGCCCACACGGCGTTGGTCACCGTACCTCCTCCGTCGGCGCTGCCGCCGAAAACATACAGGACGTTATTCACCACAGCGCTAGCACCCTGCGCCATCGCGGTCGGCAGGGCGGCACCGCTGCTCCAGGTGTTCGTCGTGGCATTGTAGATTTGATTGTTCGCGACGGCCACCGTCGCCGTGTATCCCCCCACGACATAGATCTTGCTGCCGATCGTCCCGGTCATGGGCCATTGCACCCCGGTCGTCATCGCCGCGCCGCTGGCCCACGAATCATGCACCGTGAATTTCTGCCTGCTGGTCAAGGTAGACGATCCGGTGGTCACGGTCACAAATCCATCAGACGCCCCTGTTGGCACAGTCGCCGTCAGATACGTGGTCCCAGAGCGCGTAACCGTGGTCGCGGCCACTCCGTTAAATTTCACCACCGACGACGAACTAAATCCCTGCCCCAAAATCCCCACCTTCGCTCCCACTTTGCCACTCGTGCTCTGGAGGGTGATGAACGGTGCAAATCCCACATTCAGGCTGAAGAAGACGCCGTTGCCATCCGCGCCGCCGGAGTTGGTGACGCCATAGAGCAGGCCGTCCGTGCGTTCCGTCAGATATCCGCCCGGATTACAACCTGTCGCCGAAGCGAAGTTGTAAAGCACGCTGAATGCGCCAGCCTGCGTCACCTTGAAAAATGTGCCGCAGTTGTTCGTGCCTCCCGAGGCCGTGGTGCCGTACATGTTTCCATCCGTAGCCACCATGAGCACCTGCGGGCCGTTGCCGTCGGTCGCCGAGGCAAGACTGTGCAGCAGGGTGAATGTTCCCGACGAGGTCAGCTTGTAAATGACTCCGTTGCCGTTCGCTCCTCCGCCGGAGGCTGCGCCAAAGAACGTACCGTTCGCAGCTTGAACCATTCCGGGAGCGGCCTGCGTGCCGTCGCTTGAATTCGCCGCAAAACTGTGCAGCACCGTCAAAACACCGGCAGACGTCAGCTTGAAGAGAGTTCCAGTGCCGTTCGCCCCGCCCAGGTTCACTCCGCCGTAGAAATTTCCGTCACTGCCCTGAATCAACTGCCCGCCCTGATATCCTTCAGCGGTCGCGAACGTGTGAAGCGTTTTCAGAACACCCGCCGACGTCACTTTGTAGAAAGTCTCTGGCTGCGAGTTCGTCAGACCGTAGAAATTGCCGTCAGTGCCAAGGACCAGGGAATTCACTGGCCCGTAGCCGTCGCCCGAGTTGCTGAAGTTATGCAGCGCTGTGTAGGTTCCCGCCGGAGTCACCTTGAACGTCACGCCATCGTTTGATGCGCCGCCCGACTGCGTATCGCCGTACAGGTTACCGTCCGTACCCAGCGTCACGCCGCCCGTTGCCAACGAACCGTTGGTCCCGTTGAAGTCGAGAACAACATGCACCGTCCCGGTCGGGGAGATGTAGAACAGAACACCCTGGCCCGACGTCCCGCCGTTGCGAGACTCCAGATAAAGATTTCCATCCCGGCCCTGGGCCAATCTGGTCGAATTGAAATTCGTGGGATCGCCCGCGCTGGCGTTAAAGTCGTGAACATCGGTGTAGGTTACAGTCGGGGCTTGGGCCCACAGTGTATTTCCAGACACGCCAACCAGCACAGCGCAGCACAGCGTTGTCAGAACAAGACGGAAGAAGTGGCTTGCACACATCGGCATATTCTCCTAAGCTGCTGATTTCAAATTGCTTTTCGATTTAACTCGGCACACCCCTGTGCCATCCCCAAGGCCCTTTGGTGGTGGAACGAATCACCCGGAATCGCGTTATACTATGGCGGCCTTGCTCCCCCCAGGCAAGCGACAAGTCGGGCCCCATCAGGTCAATTCAGGTCATTTCCCTTTATGGCAGCTAATCCCGATCCGCTCTCGGGCAAACGCCTGGATTCGTGGAAGGAGATCGCCTCCTTCTTCGGACGCGCCGAGCGCACTGTCAAGCGCTGGGAGACGGAACGCGGACTCCCCGTGCACCGCGTGCCTGGCGGTGGCCGCAGCGCCGTCTTCGCCTACACCAACGAGTTGGCCGGATGGTTGAAGGGTCGGAGCCAGGAGTTGGACGCCGATGACTCGGCATCTGGCGAAACCGAGCCACCCAAAAACGCCATATCCGAAGTCGCTCGCATTGAACCGAAACCTGTGCTGAGCGGACCGATTTCCGACCGGGCACGGGCCGCCGCCTGGTTCGTCCCGCTTTTGTTTGCTGTCGCGCTGGTGGTGCTTTTCTCGGCTGGCCATCCGGCGACACGGTTTAAGGCCCTCGCCAGCCGTCACTCTCCCAACTCCGAAGCCCAGGATCTCTACCTGAAGGGACGATATTTCTGGGACCGCCGCACTCCCGAAGCCTTGAATCAGGCAATCGACTACTTCACCCAGGCGATCGTGAAGGATCCCAGCGACGCGCAAGCCTACGTCGGGCTGGCGGACTGCTATAACCTGCTGCGCGAGTTCGGCTCCATGCCGCCGGGCGAGGCCTTTCCCCGTGCGTTGTCGGCGGCGCAGCGTGCCGTCGAACTGGATGACACTTCTGCCGAAGCGCACATCTCGCTGGCGTTCGGCACCTTTTGGTGGTCCTGGCAGGGTGCAACCGCAGAGCGGGACTTCAAACGGGCCCTGCAACTGAATCCCAATCTCGTCCGCGCCCATCATTGGTACGCGACTTTTCTGTGGGGCGTTCACCGATTTCCGGAAGCCCTGGATCAAATGGAACAGGCGCGCCGGCTCGATCCGGCTTCGAATGCCATCCTGGCTGACAAAGGGATGCTTCTATGGGATGCCGGACACCACGACGAAGCCGTCGCGCTTCTCCAGCAACTCGAAACCGCCGAGTCTTCACTTTCCTCCACTCATGACTATCTCGGTCGCATCTACTGGCAGAAGAAGGACTATGCCAGGGCCCTCGCGGAGTGGCGACGCATGTCGGAACTGCGCCACGACAAAGATGGTCTGGCCCTCGCCGACGTCCGCGAAAACGGCTTTGCTGCGAAGGGGCTGCAGGGCTTGTATGAAAGTGAACTTCCCCTACTGAAGAATCGCGTGGACAGCGGCCCCGGCAACGCCTACGGGCTGGCCGAAACCTACGCGGCGCTCGGCAAAAGACAGGAAGCGCTCGCGTACCTGCAGACCTCTTTCGACCGCCATGAAGCAGCCATGCTCCTCGGCGATCCGATCCCAGAGCTGCAAAACGATCCCGAACTCCAGAAATTCAGGATCCAGGTAAACCAGCGCCTGATCCAGTGAAAATCCGGAGCTCTGAAACCCTTGCTCGGGCTCCACTTAGCCAGCCTTCGTTACATAATTGTACGTACAGATTTGCCCTGAAAGTGTTCCTGCAGGAACACTGTGGAAATCTTCCTTAGGGAACGCGCCAACTTACTCGTAGCGCAGGCTTTCGACCGGGTCGAGCTGCGAGGCGCGGGTGGCCGGAACGGTCCCGAAGATGATCCCGACGACCGACGACACCACGATGGCGATGATCGCCGACAAACCGGAGATCGGGAAGCGATAGTCGGTGAGGAAGCGCACCGACCAAGGGATGGCAAGGCCGACGACGATGCCCACGATGCCGCCGGTCAAAGAGATCAGAATGGCTTCCGCCAGAAACTGGAAGCGGATGGCGCGGTTGGTGGCGCCGATGGCTTTGCGAATCCCAATCTCGCGGATGCGCGAGGTCACCGTTGCCAGCATGATGTTCATGATGCCGATGCCGCTCACCAGCAGCGTGACGAACGAGACTAGCATGAGGATGAGGGTCATCGCATCGGCGATACGTCCGGCTACGGTGAGAAACTGCGTCAGGTTCTGCACGCTGTAGACAGACTCGGCGCGATGCCGCGATTGCAGCACGCGCTTGATGGCCGCGGTCGCCGGGATCACGTCCTGCGGGCTGGCGGCGGAAAAATAGATTTGATACACCGCCGCCGTCGGAACGAAGAAGCGGCTGACCGTGTAGGGGATCAGCATGGTGTCTTCCTGAATTTCCGACTGGCCGAAGGTGTCCACGCTTTCCTTGAACACGCCCACGATCGTGAACGGAAGACCGCCGCTCAGCTTGATGATCTGGCTGACCGCCACCGGGCTGGAACCGTAGAGCTTCTGCGCCAGCTTCTCCGTGATCACCGCGACCTTGTTGCGCCCGGAGGAATCTTCGGAATCGAAGAAACGTCCGGCAAGAACTTTCAGATTGCGCACCCGCAGATATTCGGGGTCAACGCCGAGAACCAAGATGTCGCTCTGCTTGCCCGCGCCGACGCTGATGTGGTCCTCCAGGGCGACCGTGGGCGAAGCGGCCACGACGTTGGGCACCTGCTCCCGGATCGCCTGCACATCCTCGACCGTCATGGGATCGGGTGTGGAGTCGAGCCGCTGCGCGCCACCCTGGTAGTCGGCGTAGATCATGTTGGTGCCGATGGACTGCAGTTGGCGCAGCATGTACTGCTTGCCGGTGAGTCCGATCGTGGCGACCAGGATTACCGATGCCGTCCCCACTGCCATGGCCAGGGCCGTGAGCGTGAATTGCAGCTTGTTGCTGCAGAAAGCGTCGTAGGCGAAATTCAGGATCTCGCCGAGTCCAATCGTAAAGCGGTGCTGAGTGCTGCTGAGAGATAAAGCGGGAGCGTTCGCCATCGCCAGTTAGATGTTAACCCCCACTTGAAAGAAGCTGCAATGTAGCGCTGGGATCTTGCCCTCGCATGCGCGGGCGAGACGCCCCCGCGACAGCCGCCGGGACGGCGGCGCTACTCGATAACCCTCTGCTGGGCGTGGCGCCCGGCCACAACGACCGCGGCAAGTACGACGATGAGCGGATCGACGGGACGGAAGTAATATGTCTCTGGATGCGAGAAGTAATAGGTGAGCGGGAAGAAGAGCAGCACGATGGCAAAGCGCACCCCCAGCGAGCGATCGCGTTGCCAGACGCGCCGCAGGCCCCATAACCCGAGGATCGACATGGTCGTGTTGACGAAAACGTTGGGCGGATCGAGCGGCTCATCTTTCAGATAAGCGGCGTCGAGGCTCCAGTAGCCGGTCCACATGTAGACGATGCGGCGAAACGTCATCCACGCGAACCAGGCGGGATGGCTCCGGATGTAGTCCTTCGCCTGCTGCATCTTGTGATCCATGTAGGCGACCTCGCCCACGCGCTCGTATTCCGAGAGTTCGGCGTCGCTGTGGTTGGGATGCAGAGAGCGGTTGACCCAGTGCTGGGTGTATCCGTTGTTGCCGATGTAGAGTTCGAGTCCGTAGCCGCTCCGCACCGGAATGAATTTGTGGAAGAGCATGTAGTTGCGCACGAGCCAGGGCGAGAGCGTTGCGGCTCCGGCGAGGGCGACGGCGATCATCTGAGCTTTCCACGGGCGCGCCAATCGGTAGCGACGGTAGAGAGTCCAGATCCCAAGCAGCGGAAGGACGGCCATCACGACCGGCTCGGTGAGCGCGGAGACGCCGCAGAGAGCGCCGAAGAGAATCCAATCGCGCTTGCGCGAGGAGTCTTCCAGGCGCCACGCCATCAGAAACAGGCAGCAAAGTTCGAGCGTGACCAGACACGTGGACCACGCCCAGTCGGCTCCGTAGTACACGCCGTAGGGAGAGAATGCCCATCCCCAGCCCGCCCACTTGGCTACGCGCTCGCCAAAAGCCTGCCGCGCCAGAAGGAAAACTGGAATGCACGTCAGCGCTGAGAACAAACTGTTCAACGACAGGGCCGCGAGCACTGAGGCGCGAGTTTCTATTCCGAAGACTTTAAAGATGCCAGCGAGCAAATACGAGTACACGGGCGGCAGGAGCGCGGACAGTCCTGTGTCGGCGAAGGGACTGCCGAAGCCGTGGCCGGAGGCGATGGAGCGCGCGATCAGACCGAAGGCCCAGTGCTCGAGGACAAAAGGGTCCATCCATTCGTGGTAGGTGAAGGGGATTACTGCCAGGCGGACGACGAGGGCGACGAGCACCATCAGGACATATGGTTGAGCGCGTTTTGGGGAGGATTCTGTCGGCATTCGTTCTGCGTGCTGGATGCGCGGGAGGGACGCCCCTTCGCAAGCTCAGGGCAGGCCCCCGCGACAACCGGCGGGGCGCCGGCGCTACTTTCCGGCGATACGTTTTCAGTATAGACGGCAGACTTGAAGCTGGGCGTTGCGATATGGGCACGTCATGCCCTGGCTTTCTGGATCTTGTACGGACGCGTTCGGGAGGATGACCCACGTTACGCCGAAGTCTTGCTTCAGGCGCTGAAAATCCGCGGGTTGAAAATTCTGCCAGCCGGACTGCGCGGTGACTTCCTTAAGCCAGCGTGGAGCGAGCCGCGGGACGCGGGCGGCCATGCCGCCGTCTTTTTCGTAGTCGGCGAGCACGCTGCGTTCGGCGAGGGCGCGGAAGCCGTGGTAGTCCTCGCCTGGCAATGTCACGTAATGAGGGTTGAGCGCGAATAGGCTATCGACTGGGGTGTTTTGATGGATCCAGGCGAAGGCTTGCAGCCACGGGTTCTGCGGCACAATGCTGGGCAATTCGAGATGCGCGGATGCGGGAAACATCTGACGTTGGGCGTAGAACATGCCCGCGCTTACGGGAATGAAAAGCACCAGCCAGCGGTAAATCTTGCGGTCGAGGATGTAGCGGCCGAACAATCCTCCTGCGATCAGGAAGAAGAGCAGGTATAGGAGATGCAGGTAGCGCATGGGCTCAAAGGGCCGCAGGCGCTCGAAGCTGGGCGGGAGCATGATGAGGAGGCCGACAGCGGTTTGGAAGATGCCGTAGTAGATGAGGCTGTTTGTGACGGTTAACAGAGCGGAGCCGTCTTGCTGTTTGCGCGGCAGGAATCGTCGACCGACCAATAGGAGGACGAGCGGGGCGAAGACGCCTAACCACTCGTACCACTCCCAGCGCGCCAGAAAATAGAAGCTGCGCGTGGAGGCGGCTTGGCGCCAGGCGTCGGATGCGGGTTCAAAGATCCATCCCAGCGGAAGAAGCGCGGCTGCGAGAGGCACAGTAGACGGACGTCGCGGCAACGAACCCCGCAGGTTCCACCACAGGAACGCGCAAAAAGAGATTCCGAAGCTGGCCATGATGGCGTGGACGGCGAAGGCCGCGACCAGGAGAACTCCGGCGAGCCAGAGGCGACGGTCGAGGACGGCAACGATGGCCGCCAGAATCGCGGCCGTGGCCAATGTGCGCGGGTGGAGGTATTGATCGGCGAGCGTAATGCCAACGCCGGAGACGGGAAGGGTGAGCAGGACGGCGACGGTGGCCACCGCGGCCCATTGCGCTTGAGGCTGGGAAAAGCAGCGTCGACTGATCCGCCAGCACCCGTGGAGCAGAAAAAAAATGGCAGCGAATTGCCACACCAGAATCGCCCATGCCAACGGCACATGGCTGAGGCGGACCGACCACGCGATGAGCTTATCGAAGATCGTGGCTTGGAACTGCAGCCGGAAGAATTCGGCATCGTGCGGGAACAAAGCTGGGTTCAGATTGCGCTTGATCGCGGCCAGGTAAAATGCGTCGTCTTCAAGACCGGGATGATACCCCATCACCAAAAATGCAAAGATGGTGAGCAGGGCCAGCAACAGCAGATTTGTGGCCGAGAAATCGCCCTGGCCCAACCAACGGCGGGGCGAATTTTGCGGAGATTCTGACATTCCAGGGATAAGACCGCGGGTCTCAGGCCTGCCGAGCAGCGTCAGAGCGGGCCGCGTAGTAGGCCTCATCGCCCTGGCCGAGTTTGCGGCCTTTATCGCTGAAGCGCGGCAGGTGAATCAGACCGAATCTTTGCAGCGCAAACTCCAGGGTCGTGGCCAGGACGCCGAAACCGTACTCCACGCTGCGGCGGAAATTGATGGACGAGGCCTCTTCGAAGTATTTCGTGGGGCAGGAGACTTCTCCGATGCGGAAGCCGAAGTGCACGCACTGGGCCAGCATCTGATTGTCGAAGACAAAGTCGTCGGAGTTTTCCAGCAGCGGTAAATCAGTAAGCACCTTGCGGCTGAAGGCGCGGTATCCGGTGTGGTACTCCGAGAGTTTGACGCCGAGGAACAGATTCTCAAATGCGGTGAGCAAGCGGTTCGAGATGTACTTATAAATCGGCATGCCACCACGCAGCGCGCGGCCTCCGATGATGCGCGATCCCAGCACAACGTCATAGACGTCGTAGGCGACCATGCTGGCCATCGCGGTGATCAGCAGCGGCGTGTACTGATAGTCGGGATGCAGCATGATGACGACATCGGCGCCCGCGTTCAGAGCCTCGCGATAGCAGGTCTGCTGGTTGCGTCCGTAGCCGTAGTTGCGGTCGTGCTGGAAGACGAGCAAGCCCAAGCGGTGGGCGACATCCACGGTCTGATCCTTACTGTGGTCATCGACCAGAATGCAGACGTCCACCAAGTCGGGCACTTCTCCAACCGTGGCCTGGAGAGTCTTCTCCGCGTTATAGGCGGGCATGACGACCGCGATGCGTTTACCGTTGATCATTGGACGGAGTCGAAGGGAACTAGGGATAGTTTACCTGAGATCGAGCGGAAGGAAGCCGGGCCTATGAGTTCTGTAAGAAAGGACGTCAAGAAAGAACTCCGCTTCGCCTGGCGAGGAGATTCTTTCTCGAGATCCCTTCTGATCGAACTCATCCATCCCGAAGGGCTCGGGCAACTTCCCGATGCGTGCCCGCTGGTGTGGCCAACGACTGCATAGCGCGATCGTCAAACTCGCTAATGTGACTGCAAACGAGGCATGGATAAAGCCCCCGGCGACTCTTGGACCAAACTGGAGGCTTGTGACTGACGTAATCTAGCGGGCAACCCAACCCCCGAAGATCATCAGAGAAGTAGTAGGAGACACAATGCCAATTTTGCGTGCGGCTCGTTGCTTCTCTTTTCTCCTGTTGATGCTGGCTTTAGCGGTCCCATCTTTCGCAGGAGTTTCAATCTCGGTCACGATCGCCCCACCCGTGCTGCCCGTTTATGAGCAACCGCCTTGTCCCGGCGATGGCTATATCTGGACGCCGGGCTACTGGAATTACGGTCCTGACGGCTACTTCTGGGTGCCAGGAACATGGGCGACGCCGCCTACGGCCGGCCTGCTGTGGACACCTGGCTATTGGGGTTGGCACGAAGGCGCCTATCGCTGGAATGCCGGTTATTGGGGACCGCACGTTGGTTTCTACGGCGGGGTGAACTACGGATTCGGCTATGTAGGCACCGGCTATGCGGGCGGATACTGGAGAGGTCGCAACTTCTACTACAACCGCAACGTCAACAACGTCAGGATCACCAACGTTCATATCTACAACCGGACTGTGATCAATAACGTCACAGTGAACCGTGTCAGCTATAACGGAGGCCATGGCGGAATCGGTGCTCGTCCGACTCATGAACAAGAGCGATGGAATCACGAACGCCACTTCGAACCCACAAGCGGGCAAATGCGGCATGAACATGAGGCGGGCAGCAATCGGGCCTTCCTGGCTTCCGAGAACCATGGGCGACCGGCGATCGCGGCCACCGCGCGGCCCGGAGAATTTCACGGCCATGACGTGGTCGGCGCGCGGTCGGGAGATGCGCATGATCGTCATGGCGACAATCGCCCAGTTTCGCATCAGCAGGGTTCTTCCCGTGAGATGCAGCGCCCGGTAACGCACCAGGAGACGCATGGAAACCGCGGTGCGCAACCACAAAATGAAACTCGCAGGCCGGAAAATTTTCGCGGCTCGCAACCCAGCGCCTATCATCCGCAGACCGCTCGTCCTCAGCAGAACGCACCTCAGCACGAGACTCATCCTGCTGGAAACCAAGGTGCGCAGCCACAGAACGAAACTCGCAGGCCAGAAAATTTTCGCGGCTCGCAACCGAGCGGCTCTCATCCCCAGACCGCCCGTCCTCAGCAGAACGCACCTCAGCACGAGACTCATTCTGGTGGAGGTCACGACCAGAAGCGTCGTTAATCACGAATCGGTGATTTGGGCTGGCGAAGAGCCAGCCCAATTTTTGTGTTCTTGAATAAGGTCGACTGGCGCGCACACCTGCTTGTGGTAGCTGCTCTGAAATTTCGCGCACGCGGACATCACGATATTTCTGACTCCGGGCGGGATCATTCACACGGGTTCCAGCCAAAACTCTCGAATCGCTCGCCAGCACTTAACACAGCCAGCACAATAGACACCTGGCACAAAATCGCCATCTCACTCAGTGGCCTTTTTCAGGGAGTACCCTTTGGGCCTGATTGGTCTCGCGGGGGACGGTACGGCTGTGTCGCCCCCTCCGACTTCGATCAGGGCCTACGCAGTTTCGTGGCACGATCGGAGGATTGACATCCCATGCTGACCGGAGTACTTTGATGGGACTCTAGGTGAGGTTTGCGTGCAGAAATTTCGTTGGATGTTGGGTCTGTTTCTGCTAGGAGCCGCAGTCTGTTGCTGCGCTGTACCTGGAGTCGACCTGCCGGAAACCGCGTTTGATGAGACTGACTTGGCAGTCAGTCCAGCTCTTCCAGTACAAGCTCGTATCCAGGATGTCACTCCTGTTATCGTTCCCATCACCGTTTTGCCGACGCTGCCAATGTACTGCGCAGAGTGCTTCGCCAGCGGTTCCGTGCTTGAACCAGCCGCGGCGCCGAGGGCGCGCCGGTCGCATTCCCTGCAAGTTCTCCTCTGCACGTTCCTGATCTGAAGGACTCCCACACACGTACTGAATCCGTCGCAGAGCCCGCATGAACCGGGTTGCTATTCGCGTGGCTCATAGGCGTTTGGGCTTTTCGTCGCATGAAACCAGGAGGGCAAACCCAGACCCTCACCAGCATCGCCGCTTCGTGGCGAGGGCTATCAGGGAGGTAAGCAATGGACAAAGTGGATGAGGCTTTTCTTCAATCCTTCGGGGAACACGCGGGACCAGGTCCTGCGTACGGAAGGGACGTTTCCGTTCAGGATTTGAATATCAACCAGAGAGTGTCGCAGTTCTTGATGCTCTTGCAACAACTGGACGAATCCGCGGGAGGATTGGAAGCCCTGCCGTCGTCCGAACTCAGTGAAATCGTCTCTGGCGCGCTGGGAGTATGCGGCTTCGTGGACCCGAACGAGGCGCGGGAAGTGCTTGCGACGGTTTTGGAAGTGCTGGAAAAGCGCGATCCGATTCTGGAGGTCGCGAGTTCCGGTTCATCTCCGTTTGCTCGCAACTAAAACTAAGGTCGTCCGGCCGCACGTTTCGATCTCGTTTCGTGTGGCGTAGGGCGCGACGGGTGTCCGACTGCTGGCGAGTTGGTCCTTGGGGGCGTGACTCGAAGCAGTCGGACACGGTCTGCTGGGGTCTCCACTGGCGATGGCCCAGGATTGCGCGGCCTCTGTTTGAGTTTCTCACTCTCTCCGATTTAATTTGATCCGCAGCCTGATTCTTAGTACCTTGCTGCTGAACCCTCTCGCCACTCGAGGTGTACGTTGCCGATTTCCGCTGTGGACGCAATCACGCCCGCCGTAGAGCACACCAAGCAACAACTGTTCCGGCCGTTCCGCATTGCGCAATGGACCAAGCTCGCGTTCGTCGGGCTGCTCGCCGGAGAGCTGGGCGCGAACTCTTGCAGCCGCGGCGGCTTCAGCCCTTCCGGGCATCCCGGGTCTGGGCCGCACGCGGGATGGCCAGGTTCTCTGGGAATCGACCCTGCACTGCTGGCCGCTCTGGGCGCTCTTCTCGCGGTTTTATTCGTCACGGCGATCGCCGTCGGAATCATCATGATGTATGTCGGCAGCGTGATGCGCTTCGTGCTGTTCGACAGCATCGTCGCCAAAGAGTGTCGCATCCGCTGGAGTTGGAGCCGGCGGCTCGGCCCGGGCTGGCACTACTTCTTGTGGAGGCTGGTGTACATTGTCCTCACGCTGGCGGGCATCGCCGTGCTGATCGCAATCCCGGCGGCCGTGGCGCACTCCAAGGGTTGGTTCCGGGAGCCACAACAGCACCTGCCCCCTCTGATCCTGGGGGGAATTTTTCTGGCCGTCGTGTTCCTCGTTCTCCTGGTGATCACCGCGGTGGTGCTTGTGCTGACGAAGGATTTTGTTGTTCCTCAAATGGCTCTTGAGAACATCGACACCGTGGAAGGGTGGCGTCGACTGTGGGCGATGATGCAGGCCGATATGGGAGCCTACGCCGCCTACATCGTGACCAAGATCGGGCTCTCCATCGTCGCGGCCATCGTGATTGGAATCGCGACCCTCATCCTGGGATTGATCATCGTCATACCCAGCATCGGACTTGGCCTTCTGGCAGTTCTCAGCGGCAAGGCGGCCGGACTCACCTGGAACGCGGAGACGATCACGCTGGCGATCGTGGTCGGATGCATTCTGGTGGCAATTCTTCTCTATGTGGTGTCGCTGATCGCCGTGCCCGCCATCGTGTTCTTTCCTGCGTATTCCATGTATTTTTTCGCAGCGCGGTACCCGCGACTGGCCGCAGTCCTCTATCCTGCATCGCCCGCGGCCCCGGTTCCAGCAGGTGCGGCGCCGTAAACGCTTCGTATCCTCGGTCGTTTCTCACTTGCCGACTCCTAATCAAGTGAGCCGCGGGAGTTCGGGTTGCTTTTCGGCGGCCGATGCTTCGGCGATGCGCTTGGCCTTGCGGTAGACGTTGGCGACGGCGAGCGTCCAGAAAGGAACCAGGTCGACACCGGGGACGAGTTTGGCGAGGAACGAGGGCAGGAATTCCCAGTGCCATCCCAACAGGTGAACCATGAGGGCTCCAACGCCGAGATCGAGTACGTCATCGGCGGGAGAGAGCGCGCCCTCGACAAACACGGGGAACACGACCAACTGGAGCGCGTCGGCGGCGACGGCCAGCAACATGGCGGCCATAAAATTTGGGCCCGGGGAGATGGTGATTTTGTCGTCCGTCATGGGGGCTGGCTCCTGTTGCCTATTTTAGATGCCGATGGCGGCCTTTGGGCGGCGTGATTGAGCGCAGGGAAAAGACGAGACCGTCGTAGTGGCGGCGACGGCTGGTCATTTTCTTCCATACGCGAATTTTCCATACGCGAACCCAGGTGTGCGGCGGCGGACACACGAGACTCGCGCCGCGAACCGTTACCCTTCTCGAGGCAACCTCAACTATCTGTTTTTTCAACGAAGTATGTGGCGGGAAATGTGAGCGGTCTTGCTCAGACGAATGGCAAGTAACTTGCTAATTTCGAAGTGTAAGTGTTCCGTATTCAGGGGCAGCAGGCCAAGAAGTAGGCCATCTGCGTCGGGCAGTCTCCCTGATGTGGTGAACCGGACGTTAGTTATGTTGCAACGATTTGCAGTCCTGGTCGTTTTGGTTAGGCTGGTGGGCGCGTGCGATGCGGTCTGCCAGAGCCTGCGTCCCGTGGAGAGTGTGGTTGCGGGGACACAGGATGCAGTAAAGACGCTGCCGGATGCGCCTTCGAGCGTGATCGCGGACCAGGCCGATGCTCTCGCGGAAAGAGCCGGCGCGCAGCGGTGGGCTTTCAAGAGTGCTGCTGCCACGGGTGAAGTGGCGCTGCCGTTTGTCGCATCTGCCCCGCCGAACCTTGTCCGGCGGAACCTTGCGATGGTCTACGAGAGGATCCCGGCTCAGAAGGAGTCGGACGACTTTCTGAGTAAGTTTCTGTTCGTGTCGCTGCGCAATCCGAATTCGCGGTACCGGGCTTCGTCGAACGACGGCTGGATTGGTCGAGCCACCGACGCCGCGTCCAGCATTCTTGTGACGCGCGACCAGTCGGGCAAGCGGCGGTTGAATGCTTCATACCTGGTCGGCGTGCTGACATCGGTCGCTGCACACAGCGCTGCGCGCCCGTATTGGTTGCGCTCAGGTTCGGCGCCGATTGGCGACTTCGGCTCGACGCTCGGCAACGACGCGGGAATGAACGTGCTGCACGAGTTCGGACCGGGGCTCCGGGGAGCGGTCACGGGGCACATGCCGTCGTTCGTTTCCAGAATCGAACAGCGTGTCACCGGGGAGCGCAACCCGAGGCCAGCCATTTCGAACGCCAGATAGATTCCTGCCGGTTAGACGGGAAGCTCAACTCACATCGGATTGTCGATTCAAACTTCACCAACAACTGAGAGCGTTGAGTGGCGGTGGATACTGGCCGCCCTCTTCATTGAAGGCGCGGGATGGGCGAGGGACAATTCCGGTGAGCCGGGGCTAGTAGCGGTCGTCAGTGATCCAGCGAAGGATATCGTCTTCGACGGAGAACTTCTCGGGAGACGGCAGCAGGAACCTCGAGGTCAGGGCAAACGCGTGGGCCTCAAGAGGAACGGTGAAATGAGTCCTCGTCCTGAGGAAGCTTTGCACGAAGAGCTGCGTGTAGCGCTCGACGCCGAGGATCTGAAACTGAACCGCATGCACGAGGGCGTGGAACAAGGAACGTTCCTCGATCATTTCGTTGAAGACCACGACGTCTACAAAGGTGAGGGAGTCCATGTGCGTGATCTCGGGAAGATTGTCAAAACCCAGGGCGCGCGCCTCCGCGTAAAAAGAGGGCGGAGGCACACGCTGTCCTTTGAGTTCGACGACGTGGATCTGGTCCAGGAGCGTGGCGGAGAAATAAGGCCGCATGCGGTCCTTGTGCTGATTTTTGAGCGGCAGAGCGGCCGTGAGATAGTGCTCGCGCTGCTGGCGCAAGTAGGACGAGACGCACTGGAGGGCTCGTGCGATCTGATTGTTACCGGTGAGGGCCGGGTTCGTCAGATCTGGGCCCGTCCCCGCCTGGCTGCTCTCGTGCGGGCCCGTCGGAAGAGAGACCGCCGGGCTGAGAGGGAGTTGGGGAATTTTTTTTTCAATGGACGAGTAGAAATCGTTCAGGGCACTGGCGGCCTGGGCGGATTTGCGCAGGATATCGCGGCGTCCGAAGCGGGCCAGGTCGTCGGCCGAGTAGTGGAGGCAAAGCCGGTAGGTAGCGCAGTGGGCGCTCAAAAGCTCCAGTTGAGCATGCTCAAGCTCGGAGTTCATCGGCAGAACAGGGATCCGGCCTTCGGAGTCCTGGTACGAATACATCGGAACGCTCCTGAATCAAGGGATGGGAAACTGCAAGGAGGGGCCCAACTACACATCAATTATATTCAATTACGTTCACATTGTCAACGTAACCACAGAAGCCCAGTAGGGCGCGGAAAGAGGAAACAGGCAGAAGCCAGAGAGCGGCCGCAACGCATGCGCGCGCGGCCACCGCCCTTCCTGACAGGGACCTGGGATGTTAATGGGGGGAGGGCTTGTGTCTTAAGGTATAACAGTGTTATGTCTACACCGTCAACAGAATAGTGCAGCGGCTGGACGCCGCCCTGGAGGAAAAGATGCCCCGGCAGCCCGATCCGGATTTAGAGGAGCGCATACTGGCCGCCGCCGACGCGTTGTGGAAGCGGGGAGGCGAGAAGTCGCTGACGATGCGAGCGGTAGCGCGAGCGGCGAGAACGAACACGCCGGCGGTGTACAGGAGGTTCAGGGACCGGCGCGATCTAGTGCGCGCGCTGCTGCTGCGGATCACGGAGCGCATCCGGAAGTATTTCGAGGCCGCCGACACGCTGGAAGACATTGCGGAGGCCTATGTGGAATTCGCGCTGCGGCACCCGCATGAGTACGAATTGTTCTATGCACACGCGCAGGCGCTTGCGCCGCGGCGGCGGACGGAGCCTCCGCGGCCGATCCGGGAGTCGCGGCCAAACTTCGCGTTCGTGGAACGGCTTCTGGCGGAACAAATGGGCGGGACGGTTGAGGCTCACACGCAGCTGGCGCTGGCGATGTGGGCCACACTGCATGGGACGGCGATGATGCTGTTAATGAAAACGTTACCGGACGGACATGATGAGGAGCTGCGGGTGGCGTGCCGGGCCGCGGTGAAGACGCTACTCGAACACTCCGGCAATTTTGCGAAGCCGAGCAACCGAAAGCGCGGCAGAACTCATTCCAGCCCTTCCGCCCACCTCCCAGGTTCCTAAGTCCCGCATGGCGCTAGGCAAGTTCTGTTGCGCTGGGAGCGGGCTGGTAGGGGGCACAATATTTTTGCGGGTCAGCGCGGACATCGCATCGACATAAACTACTAAGAATCAGCAGCTTGGCCAGTTGGCAAGAAAGAGCGGCGGTTCACATCACGCCGCTGGTCTGCTCCACTCCTGCATTGGGGAAATCTGCCGATAAGAAACGATGGAGGCCATCGAATCGACGATCAGGTTTCGGCCCTTGGTGGCGGGGCCGTGGAGAAAGACGTGGCGAGAATGACGAAGATTCTGCTGGTCGACGACAGTAAGTTTCTGAGGCTGGCAACGGAGCGGGCGCTGACGCGGGCCGGGTATGAGGTCAGTACGGCGACCGACGGCGAGAGAGCTCTGGAGATTGCGCGCGAGAAAAAGCCGGATGTGATCCTGTTGGACATGCTGCTGCCCAAGATGACCGGGCCGGATGTGCTGAAGGCGCTGAAGAAAGATCCATCGACGGCGGGAATTGCCGTAGTGGTGTTGACGGGGCTGTCGCAGAAAAATGCCGTGCGCCTGCAGCAGGATGGGGCCTGCGCGTTTCTGGAGAAATCGGAACTGGGGCTGGACAAAGGGAGTGAGGCATTACTGGCGGCGCTTGCCGGCATTGTGCAGAAGCTAAAACTGGATGGTGCGGCTGCGGCTGTGGCGAAATGAGGGTCCGCCGCGAGGCACGACCCCTAGCGGGAGCTAACCGTTTCTGCTGAAGACGACGCCCACCACCGCTGTATTTGCGGTCAGAAGCATTCCCGCGCTAAGGATGCTTGCGGGAATACTCTCCCTGGAATACCGTCGTCCAACTGGCTCCGTTGTCCGTGGACTTCTCCCATGATTGCTCGACCTTATTCGCAGCCACACGCGCGACCCTGATGCGATTCAGGACTTTCTCTCCGTTGGGGCCGCGGCTGGGTCCGGTGAACTCGGCCGAGCCTTGCTTAACGGTTCCTGCAAATACGTGCACGCGGCCCTCATTGTCTGCGAACATGCCATGCCAGCTCTTATCGTCGGAGCTGTAGGCAAACATATTCTTGCCACCGTGGCCTTTTCCTCCGTCCCAACTTTCGACGACGAGGCACTGATCAAGATCGAGGGAGACTTTGCTAGCCGCAGTGCCGGGCATGCCGGGGTAGGTGACCGTCCAATCGCCGAGCCAGAAGTCCAGTTGGCGATTCTCCGAGTTGGAGGAACACGGTGCAGAATCGGCGGCAGACACGGAGGAGCTTGCCGCCAAGAAGAACCATCCTGCGACAGCGGCCAAGATGAGAACGCTTCTCCGCGAGCGCCAACCTCGAACAATGTTTTCTTTCTGCATAGGGTTGTCCTTCTCTTTTCTGCTGTCTCTTGTTCTGCTGTGCCAGCTGGCCTTATTTGCCCGCAGGATCGCTGGGCAACTGATGGATTTCGCTGATTTCGATGGCATGCGTGCCGTTCCTGAGGAACACTTTGCCGGTAGCCTTCACGTGCTCGCCGACAAAGGGCTTCAGCGCGTTCTGCCCGGTGTCGGGCATGGATTCAGTGACCGGGACATACACGTCGCCATCACTCGTCAGGATGCCCAGCGGGGAGCCCGACTTCAGGCACATCGTGATGCACTCCTTGCTGTAGCTGGTGGAGGTTGACTTCTTGTTTTGCAAGGGGCAGGCGATGTCGCGAACTAACCCCTCGACGGTGAGGGTTCCGATGGTGGTGGAGTCTGGGTTGTCGGCCGCGAAGAGCATGGCAACCGAGAAGAAGAACCGCAACAACTGTCCACTTGAATGTGTTTTGCTTCATGACTGTTATTCCTCCTGAGCTCAAGAATTGACGAAGGGCCTTGTGCTTCCTCTACCCCCGCGCAAGCGGGCTTGCGTGCGTGGAAGCGAAATGCATCGGTCTTCTTTTCTATTTCCAGAACCTGGAAACCCGCGCCCTCAAGCCGCATGCCGAACCGATCGGGATCAATCGGGACGAGCGTGTCGCCGATATGAATCAACCGCATAAGGAAGCCTTGCAAACTGTCACTGCCTACGAAAGCTCCACCTGGCCGCAGGACCCGCCAGACTTCGCGCAGGAGTTTGTCCTGCAGTTCCGGGGAAGGCACATGATGCAGCATGGTGAATGAGACCCCTCCCGAAAACTGGCCTTCGGCGAATGGCATAGCGGTGGCATCTCCGGTGATGACGTCAACATTGCTGCCGTGCAGACGGCGACGGAGTGACTCTGCCAGTTCTGGATCCAGTTCGATGGCCGTGATTCGCTGCGCCGACAACCGAACGAGATCCGTCGTAAGTCCGGGTCCCGGTCCCAATTCGAGGACATCCTGCCCCAGATCGGCGCCGGAAACGACCCACGGGACTCTCTGTTGGACGGTCTGGCGCCACCGGGCCGAGCGGCATAACCAATGGTGAAGAAAGTTCACGCGCCTCGCCTTGCCTTTCAATCTCAGACCGGCTCAGATTAAGCCTTGCCGGTTTAGCGCGCTTCCGATATTGTGCCAATCGATGTCGCAAAAGCGCCAAAGCGCGATTTTCGACCCATCGGGAGATATTCACTCTCAGATCACGACTCTCGCCTACGACTATCCCGCAGGATACAAGGTCCCGTTGCATTTTCATGATCGGGACCAACTCGTCTATGCCTCGCACGGAGTCATGACTGTCCGTACCGATGACGGTGCCTGGGTCGTGCCCACCCACCGGGCGGTCTGGATCCCGGCGACGGTGCCGCACACCATCACGATGTCGGGCACGGTGGCGATGCGGACTCTATACCTGAAGCGGCGGTTAGCCCGGACGCTGCCACGAGGCTGTTGCGTTGTGCATGTATCGGGGCTATTGAAGGAACTCATTCTTCATGCTTGCGCTCTAGGGGCGCTGAACAAGACGGTTCGATGGCAAGCCAACCTGATTCACGTGATCGTCCACCAGTTGGAAGCTATCCGGGTGGTTCCTCTGCAGTTGCCAAATCCGTCAGATGAAAGAGCGCTGCGAGTCGCCAAGATGCTGCTGGATGACCCGAGCGACCGACGAACGCTCAGGGGGCTGTGCAAAGAGGCAGGTGCCAGCAAGAGGACGGTCGAGAGACTCTTCCAGGAAGACGTCGGCATGACGTTCGGGAAGTGGCGACAGCAACTTCGTCTGATGCAAGCGATGAGACTCCTAGCGGAGGGAGCGAAGGTCACACATGCCGCTCTGGAATCAGGTTACAGCACGCCCAGCGCATTCATTTCCATGTTCGGGAAGACGCTGGGGACGACGCCGACGCTGTATTTCAGGACGGATGCCAGGGATAAGTAGCGATTCCAGTTCCAGGTTTGGGTTCGTGAACGATCCCCAGTAACCTTAGGGCGGGTGACCCTCTGGGCCTTGACTAACGCGTTTCCCTGCCATTGGGCCGCCTTCCCTGCCGCGCCATCCAAAACTAACTGAAAATAAATCACTTACAGGTGGGAACTCTATACACCCGGGCGGAGTCTATGTTGTGTGAGAGTCACGGCTCCGCTCACAGTTGGCCGGACTTGCTTAGAACTAGCCGGGCAGCAAATATTCAAGGGCGCGGTAGGGTGGAAAATCCTATAATCAGGGGACGCCAATATGGCGGGAGCAACCACCTTGGGTGATTTAGCAAGTGCCATCGGAATTCGATCGCAGGAAGAAGCGGCGATCGTCGCGGAGCTGAAAGCTGGCTCAGAGACGGCGTACGCCTGGCTGATCGGAGAATTTCAGCAGCCGGTGTACGGGCTGGTGTACCGGATCGTGAATGATCCGGCGGACGCGGCCGACACGACGCAGGATGTCTTCCTGAAAGTGTTTCGCGGGATGAAACATTTTCACGGCGGGTCGAGTTTGAAGACCTGGATCTACCGCATCGCGCTGCATGAAGCGGCGAACCGGCGGCGGTGGTGGTTCCGGCATAAGGCGAAAGAGACTTCGATTGAGCCGGTGGAATCGGACGGACCGAGCCCCGGGGAAAACGCGATGCAGGTGGCGCTGACCGATCATGCGGATTCCCCGTTTGACAGCGTGGCGCATCACGAAGTGCAGCACCGGGTGGAAGAAGAGTTGAGGAAGGTTCCAGAACCCTACCGGACGACGCTGATTTTGCGCGATCTGGAAGAGATGTCGTACGAAGAGATTGCCGAGGTGCTGGAGATTTCGCTGGGAACGGTGAAATCGCGGCTGACGCGCGGCAGAGACGCACTGCGGCAGAGGCTGGCGCCGTATGTGCGCGAAGTTGGAAATGAACTGGGGTTAACGGCTCCGTCGCAGGATAAAGAACGGAACGTGCGGTCGCAGGTTGCTGGAGGGGGTAGAAGGGTCGAGGTGATTTCATGATGGGCACAGGGAAGAACACAGAACTGCAGTGCCCCAAGGCGAAGCGACTGTTTTCGCCTTATTTGGATGGAGCGGTGACGGGCACAGAGATGCTCGCGCTGCAGCAGCATTTGTCGAATTGCAGGGCTTGCAGCCACGAGTACGAGGCGTTGCGGCGGACCCAGCAGTTGTTGGCGAGCGTGGGACGTCCGAAGGTTCCGGCGGATCTGGGATTGAAGTTGCGGCTGGCGATTTCGCGCGAAGCGGAGCCGGCCAAGCGAGCCCGGTTCGAGGGATTGCAGGTGCGGATGGAAAATGCGCTGCAGGCTTTCATGGTTCCAGCGACAGCGGGATTTCTGAGCGCGCTGGTTATTTTCGGAATCGCGATGGTGTATTTCGTGGCGCCGTCAACGCTGCAGGCGGGCAGTGATGTGCCTCTGGTCATGGTGAACACTGCGCCGGAGTTGCAGCAGAGCGCGTTTGGCATGACGCTGGACACGATCGAAGCGGATTCGCTGGTGGTTGAGGCGTACGTGGACGCGAACGGGCGGGTGCAGGATTACCGCATCCTGTCGGACACGGAGAAGTCGAAGGAAGTGCTGCCGCAGGTAAAGCGGATGCTGATTTTCACGACCTTCCGTCCGGCATTGTCGATGGGACGTCCGACGGCGAGCCGCGCGGTGTTGTCGTTCTCGAAGATTAGCGTGAGAGGGTAGGAGCTACGAGCTTTGAGCTACGAGCTCTGAGTTTTGAGCTATTCTGATCTTCCGCAACAGAAATGCCCCATTCTCGAAAACGAGAATGGGGCTTCTATTTTCCGGTTGAATTGAGCTGCTGCCAGCCTACTTTTGGCAGGAATCGCTGACTGAGTGGACGTTGGTGACTTCCAGGTGTCCGTGCTCGGTGTTGGTCTTCTTCACGCCGCTGTCTTTCGCCATGTCTTTGGCGTCTTCCTTCATGTTATGCATTTTCTCGTGAGAGACCACGCCTTTGACTTCGACGGTGTGGTTGACTTGGCTCGCCAGGTCAACTGCATTATTGCCATGGATTTCCCACGTGCTTCCGTCCTGGGCAGTCAAGAGATACTCATTGCCGCTGTGGCTCTGGGTGAGGCACCCGGTCATGTTTCTCACTTCGCCCTTTGATTTCGCATCCGCGTCTTGCGCAACGGCCCACATCGAGGTCAGGGCCGCAAGAGCCACACACAACAGCCAACGATTCCATTGATTTGTCATTCCGCGCTCCTTTGATTGGCGCCCCCAATTTATGGAGGGCAATACCCGAGACATGCTTTCGGGGATAAGTTGCCTTTTCACGAAGGAGGGTTGCCGCCGTCGCGAGAATTGAGCGGATGAGTGGTACCTAGAGGTTGCTCTCCAAAGATGGACGCCCATGGGCGCCGCAGGGCTCTGCGGCAAATGGCCGGCGTTGCGTGGTCGCGCGGGATCGAGCATGGGAAGCGTTGAGCCGACGACCTCGAACGTCTTGACATAAGGAATTCCGTCGAGAATCTCTTCGAGGACTTCCAGTACCTGCGGATAGCCGCTGGCGTTGTAGGCGTGGGCGTGATCTTCCTGATCCCAGAAGCTGATGGTGGCGACCTCGCTGGCATCGGGCAGGGCGAGCGTGATCAGATCCAGAAATCCTTTTTGGCGGCGAAGCCAGGGAAGGATTTCATGCTCTATCAGATTGGTAAATCTATCGAGAGAGTTGGGTTTCAGGCGCACTGACACCTTGCGAGCAAACATATCGGCCTCCGCACTGTGAGGATGGCTGTTTGCGAGGAGCCCATCCGCACGATAGACCCGGCTGATGAATCGTGCGTTGCGGGGCCGGGGCGTTTCAACTTGGAAGGCGGAGAAAAGAGCGATGACCGGGAAACGCCCCACTTCTCGCGCCAATAACGCGCGAGAAATCGGGGCGCCCGCGCCACGGTTAGCCTTGGGGGCGAATGAAGTGGATCAGGAGGAAGGTGGCGGCGGCCACGACTGCGGAGGCGGGGATGGTGAGGATCCAGGCCCAGACGATGCGTCCGGCGACGCCCCAGCGAACGGCGGACAAGCGGTGGATGGAGCCGACGCCGACGATAGCGCCGGTGATGGTGTGAGTGGTGCTGACCGGGATTCCGGCCAGGGCGGTGCCGAACAGAGTGATGGCTCCGGCGCTTTCGGCGCAGAAACCGCCGAGGGGTTTGAGCTTGGTGATCTTCTGTCCCATGGTGTGGACGATGCGCCATCCGCCGAAATAGGTGCCGGCGGCGATGGCGGCGTGGGCGGCAAGAATGATGGGCCAGCGGAAGCGTCCCCAGTTCGAGAGCATGTCGGACTTGGTCATGAATCCGGCGGTGTAGAGAGCGCCGGCGACGATGCCCATGGTCTTCTGCGCGTCGTTGCCACCGTGGCCCAGGCTGTAGGCCGCGGCGGAAAGAAGCTGCAGCTTACGAAACCATTTGTCGACGAGTTGGGGCGGCTTGTTCTGGAGAATCCAGTGGGCGGCGATCATGAAGCTTAGACCGAGGACCATGCCCATGACCGGGGCTACCACGATGAAGATGAGGGTTTTGTACCAGCCGGAGGGAATGATGACGGAGAACATGGACGCGGTTCCGGTATGGATGGCGGCATGCATCATGGCAGCACCGGCGTAACCGCCAATGAGGGCGTGGGAAGAGGAGGTTGGGAGTCCCCACCACCAGGTCAGAAGATCCCAAACGATTGCGCCGAACAGGCCGGCCATAACGACGTATTGGTCGACGTGGTCGAGGCTGATCATGCCTCCGCCGATGGTTTTCGCTACCGCGGTACCGAGGAAGAAGGCAGCGAGGAAGTTGAAAGTGGCGGCCCACAGGACGGCTAGTTTGGGGGACAGCACGCGCGTGGAAACAACGGTCGCGATGCTGTTGGCGGAGTCGTGAAATCCGTTGAGGAAGTCGAAGGCCAGTGCGACCAGGATCGTGATCAGGACCAGCAGGAGGTCTTTATTCATGTTTCAAGGTTTCAAAGTTTCAAGGTTTCAAGGTTTGCAGATCTGCCCATGAGTTTGAGGTTTCGCCGTTCAGCGTCTTTGAAACCTCGGAACTTTGAAGCCTTGAGACCTTTTCTATGTGCTCTTGACGATGATGGCTTCGAGCACATTGGCTGCGTCTTCGGCTTTGTCGGTGGCGTATTCCAGCACTTCGTACAGTTCTTTTAGCTTGATCAGCTGGATGGGATCTTTTTCGTGTTCGAAGAGGTCGGCGATGGCGCGGCGGCTGACATGGTCGGCCATATCTTCGAGGCGATTGACTTCTTCAAGGTGCTCCATTACATGGCCGTTTTTTTCGAGATGGGATACGCCCTTGGCCAGTTCCTCGCACTGCAGGACGATGAGTCCGGCCAACTCGGCCGAAACTGGCGGCGGCGAGGTGATTTTGTACATCACGAGGCGCAGAGCCGCCGAGTTGACGAAATCGAGACGTCATCGAGGGAGGAAGCCAGACGGTGGATATCCTCGCGATCGAAGGGAGTAATGAAGCTCTGGTTGAGTTTGGTGATGATGGCGTGGGTGGCCTTGTCGCCTTTGTGCTCGATGGCTTGCACCTGATTCACCCGCATGGCAAGGTCGCGGGGGTCGGCGAGGATGCTGCGGAGCAATTTCGCACCGTCGGTGAGATTGCCGGAAAGTTCGGCGAAGAGATCGAAAAACTTGGTATCGCGGGGGATTAGACGCATGGATGAAAGTCAGTCTGGCTCTTGGCTTATCAAGATGATTGAAAAGGTCAGGAGCAGAGTACTATCTCACGCGGGACAAGGGACAGGCAAACGGCGGGCCGGTTAGCGGATTGTTCTGCGGGTGATCAGGGCCGGGGAGCGGCGGGGGGTCTTGAGGCCGATAACGAGAAGCAGTGCGAAAACCGCGGCCGAACCGAACGCGACGGGCTGCAGAAAGCCCAGAAAGACCTGAGTGAAGGCCATTGCGGCATTATGGGCGAAGGGGAGGGCGGGGGCGAGATTACTAGTGGGGTGACCTAGTGGTTACGGAAGAATGACGAGGCGGAGGGTGGGATGCTGTGGGGACGGGCCATGTCCGGGCGCGTGCCCGCCAGTGCAAGATGGTAGGCGGTCGGGCCACCGATCGAAGCGCAGGGCTGAGCGTCGCCGCCAGGCAGTAGCTCGGGCGCGGCCTAATCACTGACACATGTGATCGCTATCACCGCAAGCGCGGGGTTCCGGGAGGAGTATGGTCCGGTGCTTGCCGCTGGGCGGGCGTCTGCTGGCTAATCAAGATGCCAGATCAGGCCAAGAACGTGGCCATCCGATGAGCCGCATTCGTTGGTGCTCCGGTGTAATCCCCAAGATTGCGCCGGTTTTTGATTTTTTTCGCTCAGCGGTGAGGGCCCAGGCGCTTGAATCCGAATTATGAACGAAGCAGGCTTCGCAGGGAGGCAGGACATGCATTCGAATGCAACAAGGTGGCTTCTGGCATTATTGGCGGCAATATTTCTTTCGCTGCCACTGGCGTTTACTCAGTCGGTAGTCTCTGGTGATATCACGGGCACCCTGGTCGACCCATCGGGGGCGGTGGTCTCGGGGGCGACGATCACCGCGACCAATGTAGACGACGGTGCCAGCCAAACCACGAGTACGAATACAACTGGCTTGTACCGATTTAACTTCATGAAACCCGGCCCGTATAAGCTGCACCATGGTGGCGAAGGGCTTCAAGACTGTTGAGCAGAAAACTAGCGGTTGCGGTTGGGCAAGTTGCGACCGTAAATGCGAAGCTCGAACTGGGGGCAAGTTCAGAGACGATCGAAGTCACAATGGCCGCCCCGCTGCTCCAGATTGAGAACGGCGATACTCAGACGAGCTACTCGCAAACGCAGTTGGCAAACCTGCCGGCACCGGGAGGGGACATCACGTCATTCGCTTATACCGCACCGGGAGTGATGGTTAGCAATGGCGCGGGATATGGCAACTTCTCGTCGTTCGGCCTGCCCAGCACGTCCAATTTATTCACCACAAATGGCAACGACAACATGGATCCGTTTCTGAACCTGAATAACTCGGGCGCCAGCAATCTGACCCTTGGAGCCAACGAGTTGCAGGAAATCAGCGTTGTCTCGAACGGGTACACCGCGCAATATGGCCGACAAGCAGGGGCGCAGGTCAACGCGGCAACGAAGTCTGGCTCGAATTCGTTCCACGGAAATGCGTTCTACGCATACACAGGAACTGCCCTGAATGCCAATGACTGGTTTGGCAATGCAACGACTGATCCCGATACCGGTGCTTGGCACCAACGCCGGCCGCATGCGGTGAACAACAACTATTACGCTTCGGTAGGCGGTCCGATCGTGAAGAATAAATTGTTTTTCTTCGCGGACTATGAGGGCCTGCGCATGGTCCTGCCGGGGGTATCTGGAACGAACACCATTCCAACATCGGCGTTCGCATCCTACGTTGAAGGGAATGTGCCAGCCGCGGCTCAGCCGTTCTACCAGAACATATTCGGCCTTTATGCGGGAGCGCCGGGATCCAGCAATGCCACACCGGTGACCGCCAGTCAAGGACGCGAACCTCGGTTGCGGAGATTTTTCCGGTGGGGGATTCGGACAAGGGCGGGGCGCCTTGCGCCGCGCAGTTTGTGAGTGGGCAGAACAACCTCATCACTGAATGGATTCTGGCAACTCGCGTCGACTACAAAATTAACTCCAGCGATACGCTGTTCGGCCGGTACCACATGGATCGCGGGGTTCAAGCCACCGGGACAGACCCGATTAACCCCGTATTCAACGCTACCAGTCTCCAGCCAGAGTACGACGGGCAGTTGACCGAGACTCACATTTTCAACCCAACCACCATCAACAATTTTATTTTCTCGGTGCAGTGGTATAAGGCTCTGTTCGGTCCACCGAGTTTCTCGGCGGCGGTCGCCACGTTCCCCACGACCATGGCGTTTGGCGACGGCCTCTATCCACCCTCGGAGGCTCTGACAATGCCTACCCGCAAGGGCGTATTCCAACACAGTTTCAAATCACCGACGATTTTTCGAAAACCGTCGGGGCACACGACGTTAAAATCGGAGTGAACTTCCGGCGTGATCTGGTTAGCGATTACTCGGCGTTGGCCGGGACCAGCGGCACACTAAACATTCTTTCCATGACGGAATTTGCGAATGGAACTACCTATCCCGTGGGACCGGATACGGCCCCCGGCTGCCCCTATAGCGCAACCGAGAACGGGCCTTGCTCGTTCTACAATGCGAACTACACGAACACCGGCGCAGTCAAAGTGAAGTACTACAGCTTGGGAGTGTACTTGCAGGACCAGTGGAAAATCACCAGTAAGTTGAACCTGACCCTGGCGATGCGCATCGACCGCAACTCCAACCCAGTTTGCAATGGATGCTACGCCCGATTGCAGGGTCCGTTTGGCTCCGTGACTCACGACGTGAACATACCTTACAACCAGACGATTCAGACGGGTCTCAGCAGTGCGTTCCCCAGCGTGGAAAAGGCAGTGTTTTCGCCGCGCTTTGGATTTGCCTACAACCCAACTACGAACCTCGTGATTCGCGGCGGCTTCGGAATCTTCGATGATCTGTTCCCAACCATAGCGGTGGATCGGTTCATCACCAATGCGCCTAACGTGAACAGCTTCAGCAGCGGCGTGTTGGGGGCAGAATCTCTCGCACCGGGATCGGGAAGCGTTTACTCGGAGGCGGATGCGGCCAACTCCGCGTTCCAATCGGGCTTCGCTTCAGGAGCCACATTGGCAGACGTTGGTGCGCCGTTCAACTACTACACGATGGGCAACAAGCTGAACAATCCCAAGTTCGCAGAGTGGAACCTGGAAGTTCAACACCTAATCGGCAGCAAGTACAGCGTTGGGGTGAACTACGTTGGCAGTCATGGTTATGACATCATGTCCATCAACCCCTTCCTGAATGCGTTTTGCAGGACGGCTGCATGCGCGGCCGGTGAGCCATTCGGTGGAGTGATTGGTGCAACTCAAACGGACGCCCGCTTCGCCGAGGTGGTGGATCTGACGAACAATGGCTACTCTAACTCCCATGGCTTGACGGCGAGTTTCAAAGTGAAGCCGACCAAGGGGTTCTCGGGGCAATTCAACTACACCTGGTCCCATGGTTTGGATACCTGTTCGAATAACTGTCTGTTACCGTTCGTTGCATCGAATGCGGTCGTGAGCCTGCGCTACCAGACTTCACCGATGCTGCCGGGAAGTTCCTATGGCAATTCTGACTATGATGTGCGTCAGAACTTCAACCTTAACTACATGTACGAAACTCCGTCCGGCTGGTCGAATCCAACTCTGAAGCACATTCTGGGTGGGTGGAGATTGGGCGGGACGCTCTTCTACCACACTGGACTGCCCTGGAGCCCGGTTGATCTCACAACGCGAGGTGATCTCGGCAACGTGACGGGGCTGCGCAATGCGACACCGCTTGCCACGTTTGCGGGAGCTTCGGTGGGAGCAAGTTGCGGAGAGGCTGCGGCCAGAGCGGGAGCAGGAATTGGTGGAGCTCCTTGCGTGGATGCAAGCGGGTTCGCAGTCGGGACCGATGGCTTTGGCAACCACTCACGGAACTCAATGCGTGGCCCGGGCTTCTTCAACACTGACATGTCTCTCACGAAGACCTTCCACGTGGGTGAGCGGGTGGGTGTCGCGATTGGTGCCAATGCGTTCAACCTTTTCAACCATCCAAACTTTGACTTGCCGACGAATAGCGTAACGAGCGGCGGGTTTGGAACCATTAATTACACAGTTGGGTCGAACACCTCGCCCTACGGTGCCTTCTTCGGTGTGCCTCTCAACGGGCGCGTCTTGCAGGTTACCGGCAAGGTGACGTTCTAACTTCATCTGACCTGTACCTCGGGGCAGTCTCGCAAGAGACTGCCCTTCTTTTTTGTCGGGAAACCAGACAAGGAATGCACAGGGATCTGGCCGATGAAGGACTCTGCCGAAATGCAACAACAGGGCGCTGCTGTGATCGTTCCGGGTCTCGAGATGCCAACCATCATTTTTCCTTTGACCCGGAACCGCGGATGAGGGTAACGTATGCCGCTATGTAAGTGGTTTCTGGGGTGGGACAATGACACTTCGCGTCGTTTCCCTGGGGATCGTTTTTCTGTTCAGTACATGGTGTGCGGGTCTTCCGGCCTGCATGCGGAGCGAGGCGGGCGCACCCGCAATCAAGGCCAGCGTCGATATTCCGCGCCTTCTTCGTAACGCCGCCAATGGAGACCGTCACGCGCAATACCAGGCCGGCCTGCAGTACGAGGTTGGCTGCGGCGTCCCACGGGATTACGCGCTGGCCGCCTACTGGTACCGAAAAGCGGCGGACCGTGGACATCCGGGAGCACAGAACGGTTTGGGCGCACTGTATCTGGCAGGCCAGGGTGTGGACCAGAGTGATGCGGAGGCGATGAGGTGGTATCTGCGTGCAGCCTCGGCCGGGTATTCCGCGGCCCAAAATAATGTTGGATACATGTATCAAACGGGCCGGGCCGGGGCGGGCACTGGGGACACGCCCAGCAATCAGGCGGAAGCGGAGAGGTGGTACGAGAGAGCCGCGAAATCCGGATCGCCTGTCGGAGAACTCAATTTGGGTCTCGCCTACTGCATAGGGATGGGGGTCCGCCAGGGTTTGGAGGAAGCGGTGAAGTGGTTTCGCAAGGCCGCTGCCCATGGCTCTGCGGCGGCCTGCGATCAACTGGGCCGCGTCTACCAGCATGGCTGGGGCGTGCCCCAAGATTACGGCGTTGCGGAAAAATGGTACCGCACGGCCATGGAAAAAGGATACCCGCAGGCGGGGCAAGATCTTGCTGCTCTGAGTGACGTGGGGCGTCAGTCAGCCAGCGCAGCCGGGATGGGTCACCTCAATCCGTAATAATCCTTGGTGTCCTTGGCCAATCTCTGTGGGCGTCCAGGGGATGGAGGGGATCAGTGGCTGGGACTGCCCCCCGCTCCCGGTCACGTTCGTAGAGTACGCACCTGTTCGCAACAAGCGCAAAAGGACGGGTCACGCTTCCGCGGCGTCCGTTTGTTGCCCCTCCTGGTTTGACCCTCTGAGGGCGAGACCGTAGACTTAATAGTGTTCTCCGCCTATCTTTAGAAAGTAGATAGTGGCCGTGAACGGCCACGTTGCGGGAGGGATTCCTGAGTCGTTTCTTCCTGAGTCAATTGCGCAGTTGTGGGCTTCGAGGTTTGATAGTGGCGGCCGTGCTGGGACTGCTCGCGCCAGTGTGTCTGGCGGACAACAATAATCCCATCACGCTGGATACGAGCGAAACCTTGTTCGCCGTGCTGACGGCGATGAATACGTGCGGGTACAACGTCGGGCTGAACGTTTCCGACGCGCAGCGGCTCAACATCCGGGCCGAGGTGGAGAAGAATCTCCGGAACTCCCAGGACGCGCAGACGGCCATGACCGCGATGTGCGAGTGGTACTTGGGGCACCAGGGGAAGGATGCGGCGCACGATTTGTCGCAGTACGTATCGCTGGCGCTGTATTTGCAGGGGCCTCCCCACTTTTTGCCGCGGGGGAAAGAGGACGAGTTGCCTCCGGATGCGTTGCCGATTTCGGCGTTCGGAACGATGCTGGAGCCGTTCTACGAAAAGGCCGGGTTGCATGCGATCTGGGAGCGGCACCGGGCGAACTATGCTGCGCTGGTGGATCGCTATCACGTGCCGCTGGCGAAGATGGTATTCGATACAGACATCTACCTGAAACTGCAGTCGGGAGGATTTCTGGGGCGCACGTTCACGGTGTATCTGGACTTTCTGGGCGATCCCAATGAAGCCAACGCGCGCAATTACGGCGCCGACTACGACGTGGTGGTGTTTCCGTCCCCCGATCCCGCCGCGACCGATCCGATGAAGATGCCTCAGATCCGACACGCCTACCTGCACTACCTGCTTGATCCCCTGTCGCAGAAACACTTCGTCGCGGTCAAACGCATTGAGCCGCTGCTGCAATCGGTAAAACGTGCCCCGCTGGAAGAGAACTTCAAGACCGACATTTCGCTGCTGGTGACAGAATGCCTGGTGCGGGCGATTGAGATTCGGACCACGAAAACCAAGCAAACTGCCGAGGCCATGCGTCAGCAGGCGGTGGATGATGCAGTGAAGCAGGGGTACGTACTGACAAGGTATTTTTATAATGCGCTGGTGGTGTTCGAAAAAGATCCGGCGGGACTGCGTGAGGCTTATGGGGAGATCCTCGAGAAGATCGATTTGAAGGCGCAGGAGAAGGCGGCGAATGAGGTGCAGTACGTGCGGGTGTCGGCGCCGGAACTGGTGCAGTTATCGCGAATGGAGGACCGGAAGATTCTGTCGACGGCTGACAAGCGGCTGGCGGCGGGCGATCCCAAAGGCGCGCAGGAACTGGCGCAGCAGGCGCTGGACAGAAAGATTGGAGATCCGGGTCGGGCGCAGTTCATCCTGGCGCAGGCGGCGGTGATGAGCAAGAACCGGGAAGCGGCGCTGGACAATTTCCAGAAGGCGATTCAGCAGACGAAAGATCCAAAAATCGTGGCATGGTCGCACGTGTACATTGGCCGGATTCTGGATATGAAAGAAGACCGCGAAGCGGCGCTGGATGAGTACCGGGCAGCACTGACCGCGGGAGCAGCGTTGCCTGAGGTGAAGGCGGCGGCGGAGCGCGGTCTGGAGCAGGCCTACGAGCCACCGGCGAAGCCGCAGTAGTCAACCGAGAGCTGTTGAGGTTCGGTATCGCTACGATAGAATGCACGGTTGCAGGCTGGGTCGATTTTGAAATCAGAAGAGTCTAGGGTTGAGGAGAAAGCATGAAGCGAGCAGCGATAGTGGTCGCAGTGCTGGGAGTTTGCACATGGAGTTTCGGGCAGAGCAACGCTAAACCTGCGGGGCAGGCTACGCCGGCCGCGGGGCAGGCAGCGACACCGCCGGGGAAACGGCCGCCGGCCGCCAAAACACAACCCGAGTTCGAGGCGTACAAAGCGGCGGTTGCGCAGACGGATCCAGCGGCGCTGGAGAAGGCTTCCGACGATTTCGCGGCTAAGTTTCCGGACAGCGAGTTGCGCGCGCCGCTGTACACCGTGACCATGGGCCGCTACCAAGGCAATCCCGACAAGATGATGGAAGTGGGTAAGAAGATTCTGGCGATTGACGCCGATGATCCTGCTGCGCTCGTCGGGACGGCGCAAGCGATTGTGGAGAAGATGCACGAGACTGATCTGGATAAGGATCAGGAGCGCGCCGACGCCAAGAAGTACGCCGAGCGGGCGATGGAAACGGTTGAGACCGACGTTCCGACGAGCGGCTATTCTCCAGACCAGATCTCTGCTTTCAAGAATGGAGTGCGGTCGGAGGCGTATTTCATCCTAGGCACGCTATCGTTCAAGGCCAGCAATTGGGCGGATGCGGAGGTTAATCTGCGGAAGTCCGTTGACTTGATGCCGCAGCAGCCGGATGCATTCACCATCTTCCAGTTAGCAGTCGCGTTGGACATGCAAAACAAACTGCCGGAGGCCACGAAGTACATTGACCAGGCAGTGGACCTGACCAAGGACCGGGCGGACTCGGGTGTGGGCAAAGCGGCCCGCGCTGAGAAAGATCGGCTGACGAAGCTGAGTGGTGGCACGGCGCCGGGCCAGACTGCGACGCCTCCGAAGAATTAGATCGGAATGGGGGAACGGAAAGGCGAGCTGGCATTCGCCGGACAGCCGAAGCTGTCCCCGCATGTTCGCTGGATGGTCGAAGGGCAGCTGTCCCCCACCTATGAGAGAACGGGAAATCACGGCGCTGGAAGAGGGGCTGGGCTACCATTTCCGGCGACGGGCCGTCATTGAACAAGCGGTCACGCACAGTTCGCAGGCGCGGGAGCAGGAAGCGCAGCAGGCGGGCGAGAACAAGTACAAGGTCAGCGACAACGAGCAGTTGGAATTCCTGGGAGATGCGGTGCTGGCGCTGGTGACAAGCGAAGAACTGTTCCAGCGCTTTCCTCATTTTCGGGAAGGCGAACTTTCGAAGCTGCGGGCGCATCTAGTCAGTGAGAGGCATTTGATCCGCGTAGCGCAGCAGTTGGAACTGGGCCATTACCTGCGGTTGGGGCGGGGCGAGGAAAAGAGTGGCGGGCGCGGCAAAACGGCCCTGCTGGTGGACGCGCTGGAAGCGATCCTGGCGGCGATTTATCTGGATGGTGGGCTTGAAGTGGCGCGGCAGTTTGTTCTGCGCAACGTGATTGCGCCGGAACTGGAGCGGATGGAGCGCGGAGGCGGCTCGCTGCCGGTGACGGATTTCAAGTCTGCGTTGCAGGAAGCGGTGCAGAGCCTGGGACTTCCGCAGCCCGCATATGTGTTGGTGGAAGAGGCGGGACCGGAGCATAGCAAAACGTTTACGGTGGAGGCGCGGCTGCAAACGAAAAGCGGAAAGAGTGCTGAGTTTGTGGGACGCGCGCAGGGTTCGACCAAGAAGACCGCGGAGCAAGACGCGGCACGGCAGTTGCTCACGTCTCTGGCGTCGCGTCCGAAAGCAGCGGAAGGGAAAGGGGCGCGGGCCTCGAGCCCGGCCGATAAGTAGATTTCATGGATTCGCCAAACGTCCCCATCGCAGCCTCCGAGGGCCCCATTGCCCCGCCAGTCCCGCCTGCTGCGGAGGCTGACGTTCCCGCTGCTGCGAGCGTTCCCGTGAATCGTGCTCCGAACGACATTAATGTCGCTACGGCAGGTGCTGCTGTTCCTTCGCCGGTCGCTCCCGCGTCTGCTTCCGACCGGCGCATCGTGAGTACGCTCGGCGCTGACGTAATCGGCTCGTTGCAGTCGTTGATGGGCACGGTGGTGATTGCGATCTTCGTGATCACCTTTATCGTGCAGGCGTTCCAGATTCCTTCGGAATCGATGGAAAACACGCTGCTGGTCGGCGATTATCTGCTGGTGAATAAGCTCTGCTACGGGGGCCAGGGTCCGGGCGACCATGTCATGCCGTATCAGAAGATCGCGCGCGGAGACATTATCGTGTTTCACTATCCGGTGGATCCGCAGCAGCATTTTGTGAAGCGCGTGATCGGCGTGCCGGGCGACCATCTGCGGATGGTGGCCAAGAAGGTTCTGATCAACGGCAGGCCGCTCGACGAACCCTACGTGCGGTTCCTGGAGCCGCCTAATAATCTGTTTCGCGATAATTTCCCGCGGACCGACATTCCGGCGATTGGCCTCGAGGGCAAATGGTGGCTGGAGATGCGGAAACTGGTGGAGGACGGCCAGTTGATTGTTCCCGAGGGACACTATTTCGTGATGGGCGATAACCGCGACGACAGCCAGGACAGCCGCTACTGGGGGTTCGTGCCGCGGGAAAATATTATTGGCAGGCCGCTGGTGATTTACTGGTCGGTGCGGGATTGGGATCATGCTCCATCGGCTTCGATGATGGGCCGGTTGTATCACGTGGCGTATGCGGTCACGCACATCTTTCAGATCACGCGCTGGAACCGCACGTTGCGACTGGTACACTGAGTGGTTGAGTTTCAGGGTCGGCTTCGGAGGGCAAAGAATCCCTCAGGGGCTAAAGCCCGCAGGTTTTTCTGGTGCTAACGGCACGGCTGAAGCCGTGCCCTTCCACAGATCGAACGGCAAGGTTGGAGCCGACACGGAAGCAGGACAGTGGCGAAGAAAGACGCAGTCGAAGAAAACGTCGCGGAAGAGAAACCGAAGGAAACTACGGTCGAGTTTCTCGCGTCGCTGGCAGCGGTGCTGGTGACCGGGCTGTTCATCATTACGTTTGTGGTGCAGGCGTTTGAGATTCCCTCGAGTTCGATGGAGAACACGCTGCTCATCGGCGACCACGTGTTCGTGAACCGCATCCAGTTCGCCCCCAAGAGTTCGTGGGTGGGGCCGCTGCTTCCCTATCGGGACGTGAGGTTCCGGGACATTGTGGTATTTCTGTCGCCCGCAGAGCCGGGACTGTACGTGGTGAAGAGGATTATTGGGCTGCCGGGAGACCGCATCCACCTGCGCAATGGCGTGGTGTATCGCAATGGCGAAGCACTGGACGAGCCCTACGTTCTGCACGACCGGGATACATCGGATCCGTATCGCAATAATTTTCCTTCCGTGGCTCCGAACGACGATCCCAATGTGTATCCGAATTGGATGGTCGACATGCAGACGTACGTCCACGGGGATGACATCGTGGTGCCACCAGACCACTACTTTGCCATGGGCGACCACCGCGGCGTGAGTTTGGACAGCCGGTACTGGGGATTCATTCCCAAGGCCAACGTCATCGGGCGTCCGATGTTCATCTACTGGTCGTTTGAGACGCCGGATGATCAATACCGAAAGACTGCGTGGGGCGATCGGGCTTTGTTTCTGGGCAAAGTGGTGCTCCACTTTTTCGACGAGACACGCTGGAAACGGACGCTCAACTTCGTAAGATAGTTCGGCAGATCAAGATGAGGCCCCTCGAAATTCCAGTAAGGGCGCGGTGAAGCTCTTCTCCTCCAAGCGGCGAATGGTGGCGGGTGCAGCATTCATTGTTCTGCTGCTGTTTGGACTGCGCCCCGGCGCCTCCCGTTTGAAGTCGCGGATTGTTTCTTCGATCAGTTCGGGAGTCGGGCGACCGGTTGACATTGGGGCGGTTCACCTCCGCCTGCTGCCGAGGCCGGGATTCGATCTTGAAAATTTAGTGGTGTACGACGCGCCGGCGTTCGGAGCCGAACCGATGCTGCGTGCGAGCGAAGTAACGGCGGCGCTTCGCCTGACTTCGCTGCTGCGCGGACGGTTAGAGATCGCGCGGCTGGATTTGACTGAGCCCAGCCTCAACCTGGTGCATGCACCGGGCGGGCGCTGGAACCTGGAAGCGCTCCTGGAGCGCACGGCACACACGCCGCTGGCGCCGACGGGAAAAGCGAAGACGGAACCGCGGCCGGGATTTCCCTACATACAAGCCACGTCGGCGCGGATCAATTTTAAGAATGGTCCCGAGAAGAAACCGTACGCGCTGACGAATGCGGATTTTTCCCTATGGCAGGATTCAGAAAACAGCTGGGGCGTGCGGTTGAAGGCGCAACCGTTCCGCACGGATCTGAACCTGAACGACACGGGCCTGCTGCAGGTGAACGGGACTTGGCAGCGCGCGGACAATCTGCGCGAGACGCCGTTGCGTTTCGAGATTGAGTGGAATCACGCGCAGCTTGGACAGTTTTCGAAGTTCTTCACGGGGAATGATCAGGGCTGGCGCGGAGAGGTTTTGCTGGACGTCGCGCTCGAGGGCACGCCGGCGAAGTTGCAGATCACGAGCAGCGCGTCGATTCAGGATTTCCGGCGGTACGACATTGCAAGCAGGCAGGCGCTGCGCCTGGCGGGCCACTGCGGCGGAGAATACAGTTCGTTCAACCATACGTTTCACGGAATTCTCTGCAGCGCTCCGGTGGGAAGCGGGGTGGTCACACTGGAGGGAGACATGGGCCTGCCGGGAAGCCACAGCTATGGGCTCAGGCTGACTGCTGACAACGTGCCGGCGAGTGCCGCGGCGGTACTGGTAGAGCGAGCGAAGAAGAATCTGCCCGAAGATCTGGTTGCGGGCGGGACACTGAGCGGGAATCTAGCAATCATAGAGAATGCCGCGACTGGGTCGAACCTTCATTCGTCGAGCGTTCAATTGTCGAACCTTCAATTTGAAGGCCGCGGAGAGATTGCCAACTTTCGTCTTGCCTCGACTGCGAACAAGGCGGAGATTGGGCCGGAGACAATTCCGTTCGTGCTGACCTCGGGCGATTCGGCGGCGGGTAAGTCCGCTGCTCGCAGGAGCGCGCCGGCGATGCGATTCCCGGAGGGTCCGTATGTTGAGGTTGGGCCGTTCCCGATTGCGATGGGACGCGTAGCTCCGATCGCTCGCGGATGGGTGAACCGAGGCGGTTACAACCTTTCGGTTGTGGGGGAAGCTGAGATTGCGAAGGCGTTGCGCGTGGCGCGGATGTTTGGCCTCGCAGCGTTGCAAACGGCTTCGGAGAGCACGGCGCAGATCGACTTGCAGATCGCGGGTTCGTGGGCAGGTCGGAGCAATGGGACGACGTCAGGCTTCACGGGACCGCAAGTGACGGGCTCCGCGAAACTGCGGAATGTTCGTGTCGCTCTTCGCGGCGTGGCCGGCCCGGTCGAGATTATTGCGGCGGACCTGCAACTCTTGCCCAACGAAGTGCGCGTGGCGAAGTTGAACGCCAGGGCAGCGGACACAACATGGACTGGCTCCCTTGCGATGCCGCGCGGGTGCGGAACTCCGGGCGCGTGTGAGGTGCACTTCATCCTGAATGCGAATCAGATTGCGCTCGGCGAACTCGGCGCGTGGGTGAATCCGAGTCCGAAGGAGCGGCCATGGTATCGGGTGCTGGAGTCGAACCCGCAAGCGGGGCCGCCGTTTCTCGCGAGCGTGCGCGCTTCCGGGCAAGTCAGCGCCGATCGCTTACAAATGCAGCGTCTGGCGGCGACACGGGTATCGGCGAAGGTGAGTCTTGACGGCGGGAAATTGGGAATCTCGGAGTTGAGCGGGGATTTCCTTGGCGGCAAGCATCGCGGCGAGTGGCAGGTGGACTTCAGCGGGAAGCCCGCGGTGTGCAGCGGCAGTGGGAGCTTGACTGGAGTCTCGCTGACGCTCCTAGCGGACGCGATGAAGGATAGCTGGGTCGCGGGGACGGGGAGCGCGACCTACGAGGTAAAAGGATCCTGCCCTGCTGAGTTCTGGACGTCGGCCGAAGGGACGTTGCAGTTTGAGATGAAAGACGGGGCACTGCCGCACGTCGCGCTGAGCGAGGATGCGGAAGGTTTGAAGGTTACGCGTCTGGCAGGGCAGGCACGGCTGCGAGCGGGCGAGATCGCGATGAAAGACGCAAGGCTGGATTCTCCCGGCGGGAAGTTTCTGGTGAGCGGGAGTGCGTCGTTGAACGGCAAACTGGATTTCAGGCTGGCGAAGGTGCCGGCCGGAGCGACGGCTGCGGGGTATACGGTCACTGGGACGGTGGCGGAGCCACGAGTAGCTCCCTTGCCGGGGGCCGAGACGCAGGCGCGGCTGAAGCCGTAGTGTTTCATAGATCTGGTTTCTTCCTGCTTGAAATGATATTATCAATCATATGAGACAAGCTAAGACCTTTACGATTAGCGATGACCTCTTGACCGAAATCGCAAGCACCAAGGGCACGGTATCGACCAGCGAACGCGTGAACGAACTCCTGAGGCGGGCTCTCGAACTGGAGCGTCGCGAACGCCTTGAGATGGAAGCCGCAGAATTCTTCTCGATCGACGGGGCAGATTCCGTTCGCGAGAGAGTTGCGTACCAGAAAGCCTCGAAAGAGGCGTTGTCCAGGGGCTGAAGCATGCCGAAAGTTCCGGCTGGGTGGTACCCGAAGCGGGGCGAAATCTACTGGCTACGCCTCGACAAGAACCGTCCGGCCTTGATTATTTCGAATGACGCGCTGAACCGGCACGCGTTGGATGTCTGCGTCGTACCGATCACGTCGGTTCATCACGGGCGGTTCGCGTTGCGAGTGGCGATTGCAGCAGGTGACGGCGGAGTCGTCCGAGACTCGTGGGCCAAGTGCGACCAGGTTACAACCGTCGACAAACAAGTCGTGGTGTATCCTCCTTTGGGTCGGCTGTCCTCTGCTACGCTCCGACGCATCGAAGAGGGGATCCGCCTCGCGCTTGAACTTTCCTGAGTTCATGGCCTAAGGCACGTAGCCTGCGCCACGCAGTACTCGACCGGGTAGTACTCCTGTCATCTTTCCCTGATCGATCACTGGCACGCCGTTGACCAGCACGTATTCCATTCCTTCGGAAAGCTGATTGGGATTGTCGAACGTGGCGCGATCGTGCACGGTCGTGGGATCGAAGATCACGACATCGGCCCACATGCCCGCTTTCAAAACGCCGCGATCGGTGAGGCGCATGCGCTGCGCCGGCAGCGCAGAGAACTTGCGGATGGCGTCTTCTAAGGTCAGAACTTTTTCTTCGCGAACATACTTGGCCAGGATGCGCGGGAACGTGCCGTAGGCGCGGGGGTGCGGGTGCGACTGGCCCAAAATTCCTTCGGGCGACGTGCCTTCGGAATCGTTGTCGATGGCGACCCAGGGCTGCCGCAACGCGAGCGTTACGTCGGGTTGCGACATTCCGAAGACGGCAACTTCACTGGAGGGATCCTGGATGAGTATGTCGAAGAGCGCGTCCATGGGATCTTTGTTGGACGCTTTGGCGATTTCTGACAGGCGCTTGCCGAGCAGAGGCGACAGGCCGGAATTTTCAACGGCGCCAATCATGATGGCGTCGGGGCCGGGGATCTCCTGCCACTCGTTGTCCCACTCTTTGGATGGACTAAGCATGTCTTTGCGAATGCGAGCGCGAGTCACGGGATCCTTCAGGCGCTCGACGAGTTTCGCGTCGCCGCCATCGTGTGCCCATGGCGGGATAAAAGCAGAGAAGCCGTTGTACCACGCCGTATAGGCATAGGTGTCGGCACTGACGTCGGCGCCGGCGCCGCGGGCGGCGTTGATTTTGGCGACGACTTCGGGCATGCGTCCCCAGTTGTCTTTGCCTGCAACTTTGATGTGCCAAATCTCAACGGGAATGTGGGCTTCGCGGCCGATGCGTAGTGCCTCGTCGATGGCCTCGAGAACCGAGGCACTCTCGTCGCGCATGTGGGTCGCGTAGATTCCGCCGGACTTGCTGGCTTCGGCGGCAAGGGCGATGAGTTCCTCCGTCTTGGCGTAGGGTGCGGGCGCATACTCGAGTGACGTCGAGACGCCGACGGTACCGTCTTTCATGGCTTCGCGGACGAGCGTTTGCATCTGCTCAAGCTGAGCGGGTGTAGGTTGCTTGTTGTCGTCACCGAGGACCATGCGGCGGACCTGCGTGGCGCCCACGTAACTTGCGAGATTGATGCCCATGCCCTGCTTTTCAAGGCGCGCGAAATATTGGCGGAAGGTGCGCCAGTCGGGAGTGATCTTGAAATGCTCGTAGCCCTGGCGGTCCGACTGAATGATCGCATCGTTGAGTGGAGCGATGGAGCCGCCTTCGCCGGTGATTTCGGAAGTGATTCCCTGAAAGATTTTCGAGGGCAGGCGCGGGTCGACGAGGATGGTGAGTTCCGACTGGCCGAGCATGTCGATGAAGCCCGGGGCGACGACTTTGCCGGCCGCGTCGATGGTGCGCTTGCGCGGGGCGGCGGAAAGATTGCCGATGGCGGCGATCTTTCCGTCGCGGATGCCGAGATCTCCCGAGTACCACGGGGAGCCGGTGCCGTCGATGATGTGGCCGTGGGTGATGACGAGGTCGAAGGATGGAGTTTGAGCGAGGGAAAACGAGGCGAGCAGCAGGAATGCGAGGACTATGGGAATGCGAATCGCGGTGGACGATGTGATCTCGTTACGATTGTTCATCTCTCGTACCCTCAGGGGCTAAAGCCCTAACCTATTTCACGCTTAACGCGGCCCTGAAGGGCCGCTCCTCCACCCGCTCTCATGTTTGCGGCGGCCCCTTCGACTTCGCTCAGGGCGAGCCTAAATGGCCGCTCTTCCACGCTCCGGAACTGCCGGCCGCTCCCAGCGCGATCCAAATCCCAAGCGCCATCCATTCGTAGATGGTGAAATGGCCGGGGACTAGCGGGACTACTTTCATCAGAGCCATGGCGATGCCGACGGCCAAGCCGAACCACGCTACAGCGCGTTCGGCAATCGACAGAGTCATCATGCCGGGCTTGTTGCGGGCGAGCGCCAGGCATGCGGCGCAGGTTGCAGACCATCCGATGGCGCAGGCTACTGATCCGACTTCGGTGACCGGAACCAGGATCGCGTCGCCCAACAGCATACACGCGGCGGTTGCGAGGCCGACGCAGAGCACTGCGGCTGACGGCGTTTGGTAGCGTGCGTGAATCGCTCCGACGCGGGAGTCGACCATGCCACGGCGACCCATAGCGAAGAACAGGCGGCTGGCCGCGACGAAGTTTCCGTTGAAGCACTTGAAGAGCGACAACAGAGCGGCGGCGAGAATGATTTGAACGATCCATCTCGACCCCAGCGCCTGCTGGAACGCCACTGCGGTCATAAATTTTTCGCCGGTCAGTTGGCGCCAGGGAGCTACGAATGAGACGGCCGCGACGATGCTGGCATAGAAGAGAGTGCCGATGAAGATGGCCATCCAGATGGCGCGGAAGAATCCTCGGCTGCGAAAGTCTGGGCTGGCTTCTTCGGCGGCCTTGCCGACCGATTCGAATCCGGTCATGAAGTAAGGGACGATCTGAATCACCAGCAGAATCGACATCCAAGGCGTGTGCGTGAAGAGTGGGCGGATGTTGGCGGGAGAGCCGCGGCTTACTCCCAAAGCTACGAAGATGACGAATAGAGCGAGGGTGCCGAAGCTGGTCCAATTCTGAAACGTGGCGCTGAGACGGATGCCGCGGTAGTTCAGGACGGTGAGCAGCGCGGTCAGCGCGAGGCCGATGACGACGTGCGGAAGATACACGGGGCGGCCGGCGATGCGGTAGAGTTCCATCGAATCGAGGCTGGGAACGATGTAGCCGGCGATGCGGCCGACGGCGACGGCCTCCCACGGGCAGACGATGAAATAGGCGAGCGTCATCATCCAGCCGGTAGCGAAGCTGATGGGGCGCGAGAAGACCGCGGAGGTGTATGCGATTTCGCCAGCGGCGTCGGGCATCGCGATCACGAGCTTGCCGTAGACCCATCCGATGGGAAGCAGGAGGGCACCGCCGATCACGAAACCAAGCAGAGCGCCGAGGGCGCCGCCGCGGAGCAGCCAGTCGTCCATGATGACCAACCAGCCGACCCCGACCATGGTTCCCCAGCCGAGAGTGAAGTAATCGGTGGCGCGGAGTTGGCGGGCGAGAGTATTCACGAGATCCGGTTGTGGGAGTGGCGCGAATTATAAAGCATGCGGGCTTCCGGCTTCCGGCTTTCGGAAGATCATTCTAGCCTTCGAAACCCGGAGGCCGGAGGGCGGAAGCGGGAAGCCGAACCGGCTTTTCGCGTGTTAGTATCGAAATCAGCCCTGCATGACACTTCAACCCCTGATCTGGGCACACAGCCCTGCTGATTGGCCGTCGTTCGCGGAGCGGGGCTTCATTCGATAAATGACATCTTCTGCCAAATCTCGCAAACGCGTGCTCAGTGGCATGCGCTCGACCGGCAAGTTGCACCTGGGTAACTACGTGGGCGCGCTGCAGAACTGGGTGCGCATGCAGGACGAGTACGAATGCTTCTTCATGGTGGCCGACTGGCATGCGCTGACGACCGATTACGCCGACACGTCGCGCATCAAAGAAAATTCGCTGGAAGTCACGCTCGACTGGCTGGCGGCGGGGCTCGATCCGGAGAAGTCGGTGATCTTTATCCAATCACATGTTCCGGCGCACGCGGAGTTGCACTTGCTGTTTTCCATGATCACGCCGCTGGGGTGGCTGGAGCGCGTGCCAACATACAAAGAGCAGCGGGAGAATATCAAGGACAAGGATCTGGGGACGTACGGATTTTTGGGATATCCGGTGCTGCAGGCGGCGGACATTTTGGTTTACAAGGCCGATTGCGTGCCGGTGGGCGAAGATCAGGTCGCGCATGTGGAGCTGACGCGGGAGATTGCGCGACGGTTCAATGGCGTCTACGGAGCTGCGAAGGCCGTGTTTCCCGAACCGCAGTCGCTGTTGACTCCGGCGGCGAAGTTGCCGGGGACCGACGGGCGCAAGATGTCGAAGTCGTACGGGAACACGGTGATGTTGACCGATCCGGAGCCGGTGGTGCGGCAGAAATTGAAGACGATGGTGACCGATCCGGCGCGGGTGCGGCGGTCGGATCCGGGGAATCCGGATGTGTGTCCGGTGGGGACCTGCACAAGATCTTCAGCGAAAAAGCTACGATGGCCAAGGTGAATGAAGGCTGCCGGTCGGCGGGGATTGGGTGCATCGAGTGCAAGGGCTGGGCCGCTGATGCCCTCGTGCAATTGCTGAACCCGATGCAGGAGCGGCGCAAGAAATTTGAAGAGAATCCGCGGCTGGCGTGGGATATTCTGGAGGCTGGCACAGAGCGGGCGCGGAAGGCCGCGGCTGAGACGATGGACGATGTTAGGGCGGCGATGGGGATGTCGCTGGGGTATGAGGGGCTGAAGTAGTGAAATCCCACCCGAGCTGCAGTGCATAGATCCTTCGCGTTCGACTGGGTCAGGATGACAAGGCTTAAGAGTTCATGACGGATAATTCAAAACTCGATGCGGTAAACGAGAGGGTCGCGACTGCGCCGGCGGTCGTTGCTGGCGCGTCTGCACACGCTGGCAAGGGTACGGCGAAGAAGGAAGAGAGCGACTCGCCGTTTGCCGTGGCGGTGACCGACGTTTACGAAGGGCCGCTCGACCTGCTGCTGGATCTGATTCGCAAGCAGGATATCGATATTTACGACATCCCAATCGCGAAGATTACGGCGCAGTATCTGGCGTACGTGGAGAAGATTCGCGAACTCGATGTGAACGTGGCAGCGGAGTTTATTTACATGGCTGCGGTGCTGATTCACATCAAGTCGAAGATGCTGTTGCCGCGCGATCCGGATGCGGCGGCGGAGGATCAGGAAGATCCGCGGAACGAACTGGTGAACCGGCTGCTGGAGCATGAGAAGTTCAAGTCGGCGGCGCAAATGCTTTTGCAGAAACAGCAGATTGAAGACGCGGTTCTGTCGAATCCTTCGCTGAAGGAATTCATGGAGGCGGAGGGTACGGAACCGGAGATTGCCGCCGACGTGATCGATCTGGTCAAGACATTTCAGCAGGTACTGGAACGGGTACGCACGCGGCCAGTGCTGAACGTCGACGAGGAAACGGTCACGGTGGGGCAGATGATTGATTATCTGCGGCGCCGTCTCGATCTGGAGGACCGGCCGATCCGGCTGAAGCAGTTGCTGATGCGGGTTCCGTCGCGGCACGCGCTGGTGTGCATGTTCCTGGCGTTGCTGGAAATGGTGCGGCTGCAGGCGATCCAGGTACGGCAGGAGAAAATGTTTGGCGAGATCGCGGTCCGCAAGCATACGCACTTCGACGAGATCATGAAAGAGCAGTCGGCAGTGCGCGACGACTGGAGATAAATCGTAACTCCCTATGAGTCTTAAAGCTCAACTCGAAGCCATTATTTACGCGGCGGAAACGCCGATTACGCTGGAGCAGATGACCCAACTCGTGAAAGAGACTGTGATCGCTGAGGGAGCGGCGGACGAAGCGGAGATGAAGTCGCGCGTCCGCTCGTGCCTGGAAGAACTGGTCGGCGAATATGGCGGGCCCGATCACGGCATTGAGATTCGGCAGGTCGCCGGCGGATACCGCATGTCGACCAAGCCCGAGCAGCACGAAGTTGTACGGGCGTTCGCGAAGAGCTTGAAGCCGCCGATCCGGCTGTCGCTGCCCGCGCTCGAGACGCTGGCCGTGATTGCTTACAAGCAGCCGGTCACTGTGCCGGAGATTAATGACATTCGCGGCGTCGATTCCGGTGGCGTGATTGGGACTCTGCTCGATCGCAAGCTGATTACTACAGCGGGGCGGAAACAGGTGATTGGGCGTCCGATTCTGTACAAGACGACCAAGGAATTCCTGATGCGGTTTGGGTTGAAGGACGTGAACGAGTTGCCCAGCATGGAGGAGTTCGAGAAACTCGTGGCGGAATCGTTTCAGGCGGAGCTGATTCCGGCGGAGAGCGTGGCGGCAGAGGTTCCGACGGCGGTCGCGAGTGAAACATCCGAGGCGGAATCGAGCAGTGAAGTTTCTGAGGCGGAGAAAGAAGCGAGCTGATCGCGAATAATTGCTGCCTCGTCCCCTTCGACTGCGCTCAGGGCAGGCTCTCCGGGACTTGCCTTGTGTCACGCCACTTGAAGCGCTGGGCTGAGTTGTTTTCGCCCCTCCGGGGCTCCGAGTTCATTTATGCCGATGGAACGGCTGCAAAAGATTATCGCTGCTGCTGGGGTTGCTTCCCGCCGGAAGGCGGAGCAACTGATCTCGGCGGGGCAGGTGCAGGTCAACGGAACCGTGGTGACGGAACTCGGCACCAAAGCCGATCCGGAGACGGATCACGTGCGCGTGAATGGAAAACTTCTGCAGGGGGCGCAGCGGCACACCTACCTTTTGCTCAACAAGCCCAAAGGCTACGTCACGACGATGAGCGATCCGGAAAAGCGGCCGACCGTGATGGATCTGATTCACGGGGTCAGGGGCCGGGTGTATCCGATCGGGCGTCTCGATTATGCCAGCGAAGGATTGCTGCTGATGACCAACGACGGCGACCTTGCCCACCGGCTGATGAAAGCGGCTTCGCACGTGGCCAAAACCTATGTCGTGAAAGTTGCGGGCACGCCGAAGGAAGAGGCGATCGCCAAGCTGCGGGCGGGAGTGTCCATCGCTACCGACGATGGGAAGCGCGTGAAGACCGGGCCCGCCCTGGTGCGCGTCGTGAAAGAGGCAGCGAATCCGTGGTACGAGATCACGCTGGTGGAAGGGCGTAACCGGCAGATCCGGCGCATGTTTGAGACGGTGGGGCATCACGTGGAGAAGATCAAGCGGGTGCGCTACGGGCCGCTGACGCTCGACGTTCCGCCGGGAAAGTTTCGATCGCTGACGTTGCGGGAGATCGAAAAGTTAAAATCCGCCACCACGACTAGCGCGTCGCGGGGAAAGCAACCCGCGAAGTGACGTACGGCGAGCATGAGCCGATTCTTTGATCTGGTTTCGAAGCCGGCGCGCGAGATGGGCGGATTCCTTCCGCCACCGTCGCCGAGGCGATCATCTCCCGACACTCAGCCGCGGATCATCAAGCTTGACTCCAACGAGAACCCATTTGGACCGTCGCCGCGCGCGGTAGATGCGATGCAACTGGCTCTGGCGGCAGCCAACTCCTATCCTGACGACGACTGCTCGGAGTTGCGCCGCAAACTGGGTGCTTACCATGATGTGCCGACGGAACAAGTTTTGGTGACCGCGGGATCGACCGCGCTGCTGGGGTTGCTGTGCCAGACGATGCTCGCGCCGGGGTTGAATGCGGTGACCAGCGAGCGGTCGTTCATTGTGTATGCGATGGCGGCTGCACGCCGTGGGGGCGCAGTTGGTTGAGGCTCCGATGCGCGAAGACGGATTCGATCTGGGCGCGATCCTGGAAGCAATCAATGAGGATACGCGCGTCGTGTTTCTGGCGAATCCTAACAATCCGACTGGAACGATGCTCGAGGCCGAAGCAGTAGATAAGTTCATGGCAGAAGTTCCGGGGCATGTGGTGGTGGTTCTGGACGAGGCTTATTACGAGTTTGCGTCGCAGTTCGCGGTGCGGAGGAAGGTTGAGTATTCCGGGTCGCTGAAATATCTGCGGCAGGGCGCCAGCGTAGTAGTGCTGAGAACGTTTTCGAAGGCGCATGGACTTGCTGGGCTGCGCGTGGGATATGGCCTGGGTCCGGCCGAACTGTTGGCATATTGCGCGCGCATGCGCGATACATTTTCCGTGTCGACGGTGGCGCAGGCCGCGGCCGTGGCTGCGCTCGACGACTTGAATCATGTAGGACGGGTGGTTTCTAACAATGCGGAGCAAGCGCAGATTCTGGGCGTGGGACTGTCGGAGCTGGGATACCGCGTGGTTCCTACGGCAGCGAATTTTCTTTATTGCGAAGTGGGCGGAGATGCCTCCGGGTTCGCGGAGCGATTGCGGGGTGAGGGAGTGAGCGTGCGCCCGTTGGGTGGGTGGGGTGCACCGAATTGTATTCGGGTGAGCATTGGGACGCCGGAGCAGAATCAGATGTTTCTAAATGCGGCGCGGAAGGTGGGTGGGACAACGTAGATGTACCTCGGGGGCTAAAGCCCTCCTCCTTGAGGGCAGCTTTATCGCAGCACTGAAAGCGCTGCGCGACCCAAAAGCTGCGTCACCCGAAAGCTGCGCCATCCAAAAGCGACTACAAAGAAACAATATCTCCAAGAAACAAACGGGAAAGCACTTCCCTTTCGACGAAGCCGTCGAGATCGACAGCAAGTTGCATAGATCCTGCGGCGCAAAAAACGCGCCTCAGGATGACAGCTATGACGCGGGGATTCTGGCGGCGCCGTATAGGCCGGCGTCGCTGCCGAGCAGGGCGCGGGTGATGATTGTTTTCTTGCGCGTGTAGCCGGCGATCTGGGCGGACGCGCCTTCCTTCTTGTCTTTATCCAGCGGATCCTCCGGCGCTGTTGCAGCGTAGACGAGGGAACGCTCGCGCAATTCCGCAAACATGGTGTGGCGCAAAGGCGTCCCATGCGCTGGCTACGCCCCCGCCAATCACGAACATGTCCATGTTCAGAACGTTGATCAGACCGGCAAGCAGGATTCCAAGGACCTCTCCAAATCGGTGGAAGATGCGGCGTGCATCCTGGTCTCCCTGGATGGCGAGGTTGTAAATCGAACGGGCGCTGAATTCCGCGTCGGAGTTCGCAGCCTTCGCCAGGCCGGGCGCTTGCCCGGCGGCAATCGCCTCGCGAGCCATGCGCACGACTCCAGTCGCCGACGCATAGCGCTCGGCACAGCCGTGATTGCCGCAGCCACAGGGAACGCCGTCGGGTTCGATGGTCACGTGTCCAAACTCACCCGCCATGCCGTTCATGCCGTAGAAGATTTTGCCGTTCAAGACGATGGCGCCCCCGATGCCCGTACCCAGCGTGAGCATCGCCATATTGTCGACGCCACGGCCCGCGCCCAGCCACTTTTCACCGAGAGCAGCGACTTTGGCATCATTATCGAGGAAGACGCGAGCGCCGAGGCGGCGCTCGATTTCGTCGCGCACGGGATAGTCGGACCATCCGGGAAGGTTGGCGGACTTGCGCATCATGCCGGTTTCCATGTCGATGATGCCGGGGACGCCGATGCCAGCGCCGACGAAGCGGCCGCTGCCGCGATATTGCTCGGTCAGGCGGTGGATGGCGTCGCACATTTCGCCGATGACGTGGTCGCGGCCAAGGGCGACTTTGACGCCGAGAGTAATTTTTTCGAGAAGCTGTCCGTCTGTACTGACGGCGGCGATGCGCAGGTTGGTGCCGCCGAGATCGACTCCGATGGAAAAATCAGGCATGGGCAGAAGGGTATCAGAACTGCGGCGGGTTTTCTCGGGGCTGCGCTGCGGGGAAAGAAAAGCCTTAACCACTAAGGACACTAAGGTACACGAAGGAAAAACAGCGACACGGCTTCCTCTATTTCTGGCACTTGGGGCAGTAGTGGCTGCTGCGGCCGGCGATGACGACTCGCTTGATGGGTGTCTTGCAGACTAGACAAGGCTCACCTTCGCGGCCGTAGACGCGGTGCTGCAGCTGGAAGAATCCTTCTTCGCCGTCCGCGTCGACGTAATCGGAGATGGAGGATCCGCCGAGGGCAATGGCTTCTTTCAAGACTTCTTTCACGGCGAGGAGCAGCTTGGCGAGCTGGTCGCGGGTGATGGTGGAGGCGCGACGCCTGGGGCGCAGGCCGGCACGGAATAAGGATTCGTCGGCATAAATGTTGCCGACGCCGCGCAGGAGTTTCTGGTTCAGCAGCGCGCTTTTGATGGGAGTCTTGCGGCCCCGGAAGAGAGTCAGGAAACGGTCGAGATCGGCTTCCAGCGGCTCAATGCCGGTGGCGTCGAAGTCTCCGGCCTGGGCGACGCTCAGTCGGCCAAAGCGGCGGGGATCGACGAAGCGTAGTTCCCTTCCCGACGACAGACGGAGGATGGCGTGGGTGTGCTTCGCTACTTCCGTTTCCGGCTCGCACACTCGCAGGCTGCCGGTCATGCCGAGGTGAACGATCCATTGGGCTTTGCTGTATGTGGGGCGGGCGCCCTCGCCCGCCGCGGATTGCGTCGGCGATGAAGTCTGAAGTGACACCACGTCCCTTGGCTTTCTTGCTGCGCTCCGGCTTCGCGCGGGCGAGGGCCCCTTCGACTTTCGCTCAGGGCAGGTCCGCGCCACATTTTCCTGATCCTGTTCCAGATCGAAGACGATGTGCTTGCCCATGCGGCGGACGGCGGCGATGCGGCTGTGTTCCAGCGTCGCGGCGATCGCGGATGCGGGGGACTTCAGAGGCTCTTTTTTTTGGCCTAGCCAGACGGATTCGACGGCGTCTCCGGTGACGCGTTTGGCAAGGCCGCGGGCGATGGTTTCGACTTCGGGGAGTTCGGGCATGGGGTTAGGAACCGAACATCTTAAACCACTAAGGACACGAAGGTTCACGAAGGAAATCTGGGAACGCCTGCCGTGAGCTTCGCGATTCGACTAGGCGCTACTTCTTCAGGAATGTTCCCTGCTCCAGTTCCTGGAATGCTTGCTGCAGCTGTTCCTGCGTGTTCATGACGATTGGACCATACCACGCCACCGGCTCTTCCAGCGGCTTGCCAGAGACCAGGAGAAAGCGGATGCCGTCTTCGCCGGCCTGCACGGCGACTTCATCGCCTCGATCGAAGACGACGAGCGAGCGGTTCTCAGCATCGGCGGGAGGCTTGGTATCTGCCCATCCAACGCCTTCAGTCGGGACTGCGAGTGGACCGGAAGCATTACAGAACTTGCCGTCTCCGGCAAAGACGTAGGCGAAGGCGTGGCGAGTCGTCTCCACCGGAAGCGTTTTGCGTTTGCCCGGCGGCACCGACACGTCGAGGTAAATCGGGTCGGCGGCGACTCCTTCAACGGGGCCGGACTTGCCCCAGAAATTTCCGCAGACGATGCGGACGTGAGTGCCGTCGTCGTCAGTGATCTGCGGGATGTCTCCGGTCTTCACTTCCTGATAGCGCGGCGCGGTCATCTTCAGCGCCGATGGAAGGTTCGCCCAGAGTTGGAAGCCGTGCATGCGGCCGGTGGGATCGCCCTTCGGCATCTCCTGGTGAATGATGCCGCTGCCCGCAGTCATCCACTGCACGTCACCGGCGGCGATGGCACCGTGATTGCCCATGCTATCGCCATGTTCGACGGTTCCGGCAAGGACGTAGGTGATGGTCTCGATGCCGCGGTGCGGATGCCAGGGAAATCCGGCGAGGTAGTCCTCGGGGACGTCGTTGCGGAAATCGTCGAGGAGCAGGAACGGGTCGAAGTCGTGGGTGTTGCCGAAGCCGAAGGCGCGGCGCAGATGCACTCCGGCGCCTTCGAGCGTGGGCTTGGACTTGATGAGGCGCTTGACGGGGCGAATGGACATTGGGAATCTCCGTGTCTTGACGACGATTACTATGAAGACGGTTGAAACTGGTTTGATGCGCCCGGGTGGCTGTAGGACGCAGACCCGCGCGAACCGGCCTCCGACACTCACGCCTGGCGCCCTAGAGTGTATAATTCCCGGACCTTCATGGCGACCTTGCCGTCGTCATTTTGCGAACCAGATTTTACCAACCGGATTTTGATAACCCGGGACACGAGGCCAGCCCCGTCCGCGAGCCCGCCCGATTGATTACCTCGACAGGAGACGCTGTGAAGCATTCATTCGAAAAGTTGTTCGCAGGCAAGGCCCACCAGCCAGCGGTTGTACGCGGCGCGACCTTTCTTCTTTTCCTGCTTCTGGCAGCGGCGTTCCTGGGAGAAACGGCGGCGGCCCAAACCGGATATACGGGAATCTTTGGCGGCGGCCCGTTTTATAAGAACGCGACCAACAACATCACCGAAATCGAGAATTCCGGATTCACGGAAGCCATTGTCTGGAGCGTCGAAGTCAGCAGCACCGGCGACTTGAATTTCAATGGGGAGTTCCCTCTGACCTCCGGCGGCGTTTATGTCGGCGATCAGTACTATCCCAACTTCGCCGCGGACATGGCGACGCTGAAACAAGGCACGGTCAAGCGGGTGACGTTCAGCATTGGCTCATCCAACTTCGGAGACTGGCAAGACATTACGAACCTGGTAAATACGCAAGGCACCGGCCCGACGAGCATCCTCTACAAGGACTTCCAAGCTCTGAAGGCGGCTATCCCGGCGCTGGATGCCATCGACTTCGACGACGAGAACAGCTTCAATTCGCCGACCACGATTTCGTTTGGCGTGATGCTGGGACAGTTGGGTTATCACGTGATGCCGGACGCTTTCGACCAGAGCAGCTACTGGACGAACGTCGTGTCGCAAATCAACAGTCAACTGCCTGGCACAGTGGACGGAGTGCACTTGCAGGCTTATGCGGGTGGCAGCGGAAACAACCCATGTGTGGGATGGAATTTCGGCACCGTTCCCGTGTTTCCCGGTCTGTGGGATCTGAACGACACTCCGAGCCAGGTACAGAGCATCATGACGGGCTGGCGCAACCAGTGCGGCATTGTCGGCGGATTCATGTGGCTCTACGACGACTTCGTCGGCAATGGACTGGCGGCGCAATACGCGAGCGCGATCAACAACGCGGTAAGCGGCATCGGCTTTACGCTCTCGGGTCCAAGCAATGTGTTCTTGAATCAAAGTTCGACGGCCAACGCCTCGATTACCATCACGCCCTTAAACGGGTTTAACGGTACGGTGACGCTGAGTCTGTCGACTGTGCCGAAAGGCGTAAGAGCAACTATCAAAGGGCTGGGAAACAAGCGAACCGTGGTGCTCACCGCGGGTGCCGCTGCCAGCACGGGATTCACAACCGTGACCGTTACCGGCACGTCGGGCACGATCAAAGAAACTGTGGCATTCAGCTTAGCGGTGAGCGCGGCCGCGGGCACAACTGGAAATGGCACGCAGGTAGATCTGTCGTCGGAATTCAACGTGGACGGAATCTACCAGGACGGCGCGACGTACACCACCGGAGGCCTCGACGGCCAAGGGTATTCGTACTCGGCGAAGTTGCTCACTGCGTCGCGCGTGTATAACGGCACGCTGCTCAAGTTGGGAACCGCCGGGCAACCGGACGCGGTCGGTTGCAGCGGGCAGTCCGTCTCTCTTCCCCAAGGCCAGTTTTCCAGCCTGATGCTGTTGGGAACTGCCGTGGAAGGCAATCAGGCATCACAGACGCTCACCGTCACCTACACCGATGGAACGAGCACGAAATTCGTGCAAAGCTTCAGCGACTGGTTCACTCCGCAGAAATTCCAGGGCGAGTCGGAAGGCGTGGCCATGGCGTACCGCAATTTTGATAACGGTACAAAGGATAAGCGCACGTTCAATCTGTATGAGTACCGGTTGGCTTTGAACAAAGCTAAGACGGTGCAGAGCGTTACACTGCCCAACAATGCGAAGGTTCTGATGCTGGCGGCAACACTGCTCCCGTGAACCGGGGCGTAGATCTTGCTCCTTGAGAGGTGGAAAGGCCGCAAGTCACCGAAAGGTTCTTCGGAGCGGCCGCGTAACCGCCGACTCCTAGTCCTTCAGCGGGACGACCGCGCTGCCGTCGCGGCAGAAGGTGGCGACCCGTTGCAGGTCGCCATTGGCGCGCGGAACGGTCATCACCGGGCCATAGCAATAGACGGCGTGGCCGGAGGCGGCGAAGTACCAGCGTCCGCCCTTGGTGTGTTTCGTGATCTGGGTGGTGGGCTCGCGCAGGGGCTTTTGGGGCGCCCAGGGAGCAACCGGAAGACTGAACATCAAGGCTAGGGTCAGGACCTTCATGGTGTACCGACTTTCCTCTTGCTACTGCTTACCTACAGAACGAAAGTGCCGCAGTGTTCAGGTTGCTTTCTACAATCGTAATTTCTGGGTCGTGCTTAGATCGTGATCAGGGTCCGTACATCGTCCACCAGATCGGCCGCCGGCTTCGACGGCATTTTGAAATCTGGTTTCTGCTTGGCGGACTGGCTCTGCGTAGGTTGCTGCTGTGGTCCTGCCTGGGAAGACGGGGCCTGAATGGTTGGTGCCTGGGTTGACGGGTACTGGGTCACTGGGGCCTGGGTCTTGGCCGACGATGCCTGGGCGCTGTCCTGCGCCGCCTTCTGCTTCACTGCCGACAGTTCAGTGCTATCGCGGAACAGCTCGCGAATCAGGGCGCGCTGCGAGTCGATGGTCCGCCCCTGCTCCACAATCAGCGTGGTCATCAGGCCGTAGGAGAGCAGAAACAAAACGGTCAGTAGCGGCAACCAACCGCGCTTCTTGGGAGCGGCGGGGGCAGCGATGATCGATACGGCGGCTACGGCGTCGGTTTCGAATAGAGTCGTCAAGTGGCACCCCGGTGCTTAGCCTCAAACTCGCAGGCACGGAGAGAATTGCACCCAAGCAACCATCGGGCGCGATTCGTTTAAATGGCTGATAACAGGGCTTTTAACCGCATTTCAGCAGGAGGACTGGAACGTCGGATGTGCAACTCAATGCACATTATGAGTAAGCGGGATTTGTCGGCGAAGCCCGTCCCGCTCTGGAGTGGATGGCCCGCCCGGCGCGGCTTTGCAGGGGAACCGTCTGAGAGGACATGGCCCTTTTCGGGACTTTTTCGGTTACTCCAGTTACTTTGCCGCAACGCCTTGATCTCGTAACATCAACAGTTCGTAGAGAACACCAACTCCTCTATCTCAGGAATCGTTTACTTATGCGGAAGCGGTACACTCTGGCACTTTTTCTCGTATTCTTATCTCTCTTTGGGCCCGCACGAATGGCCCAAAGCCAACAAGCTTCCGGCACGCGTAAGATCACGCGGCAAGTAGCCCCCGCCTATCCAGACCTCGCCAAGAAGATGAATCTGGGAGGCACGGTGAGGGTAATTGCGGCGGTCGGGGCGGACGGAGAGGTAAAATCCGTCGAACCGATGGGCGGCAGCCCGGTCCTGCTCAAAGCGGCGCAAGATGCGGTCTACAAATGGAAATTCGCTCCGGGCGCGGAGTCCAAAGAGATCGTCGAACTCCATTTCACTCCGTAGGCGGATCGCCGGGCTACGGTGTTCAACCTGACAAGAACTCTATTTGCCGAGCACCAGCTTGGCGATAGTCGCGAGCTGCATGTTGGACGTGCCCTCGTAGATCTTGCCGATCTTGGCGTCGCGCCAATACTTCTCGACGGGATAGTCCTTGGTGAATCCATAGCCGCCATAGATCTCGATGGCCAGTGAAGTCACGCGCTCGGCCACCTGTGACGCGAAGAGCTTGGTCATGGCGGCTTCTTTCACGAAGTTCACGCCGGCGTCCTTCATGCGCGCGCAGTTGTAGACCATGAGGCGCGCGGCCTCAATCTCGGTAGCCATCTGGGCGATCTGGAACTGAATGCCCTGAAACTCAGAAATGGCCTTGCCAAACTGCTTGCGCTCGACAGCGTACTTGCAGGCAAATTCCCAGGCGCCACGGGCCAGACCGATCATTTGTGCGCCGATGCCGATGCGGCCTTCGTTCAAGGTCTCGATGGCGATCTTGTAGCCCTTGCCGGGCTCGCCCAGCACGTTCTCCTTGGGCACGCGGCAGTCTTCGAGGATCAGTTCACAGGTGGACGACGCGCGGATGCCCAGTTTGTCTTCCTTCTTGCCGACCGTGAATCCCGGGAAATTCTTCTCGATCAGGAACGCGGTGATGCCTTTGTATCCGGCACTGGGATCGAGGGTGGCGAAGAGGACGAACAATCCCGCCTCTTTGGCGTTGGTGATCCACAGCTTGCGACCTGTGAGCACGTACTCGGTGCCTTTTAGTGTGGCCCGTGTCTGCAGAGCAAAGGCATCCGATCCTGAGCCAGCCTCGCTGAGGGCGTACGCGCCTGCGGTCTCGGTGGCCATCTTGGGCAGGAAGCGCTTTTTCTGCTCGTCGGTTCCCCAGCGCAGCAGAGCATTGTTCACCAGCGTGTTCTGCACGTCGACGATGACTCCGGAGGACGCATCCACTCGCGACAACTCTTCTACCGCGAGGATCGCCTCGAAGAACTTGGCGCCGCCTCCGCCGTACTGCTCGGGAATTTCGATGCCCATCAGGCCCAGCTGGAAAGAAATCGTGGATGAGGTCCTTGTCGAAGATTGCCTTCTCGTCCATCTCTTTCACCAGCGGGACGGATCTTCTCGTCGGCGAACTGGCGGATGTTGTCGCGGAAGAGAATTTCGTCTTCGGTAAGGGTCGTCAGAGGAGCGGGAACGGCGGCCTGCAGCGTGGTCTCGGACATGAAGGCACCTTCAAGAGCTTAGGATGGCAAACCGGTAATTTTAGCACTTGCACGGAAGAACTTGACCACGAAGGACACCACGGATCACGAAGGAAAATCGCGCGAGGCCTTGGTGGTTAGGTTTCGTTGGTCCTATCGAGGGCGGGAGTGAACCAGCTTCAAACCATCCGCTTGCAGGATCCGTTTGATCTGGCTGCGGGCGTGGACCGACCACGGTCCGGAAGTGTCGAGTTTGACGTAGGCTTGCCAGTGTTTGAGCGCCTTGCGGGGCTCGCGGATCTTTTCGAACGCCAGCGCCAGATTGTAGTGCGCGTCGGCATAGGTTGGCGCGAGTTGCAGAGCGGTCTTGTAGGTCTGGATGGCTTCCTGCACGCGTCCGGTTTCGTCGAGCACGTTGCCAAGATCGAAGTACGCCAGCGAGTAGCGTGGGTCGGCATCAATTGCGTGACGGTAGTGCCGTTCCGCGAGAGAGAAATCCTGGCGGTTGTAATAGAGCGTGCCCAGATTGATGTGCGCAGCTGCATGCGACGGCTGGATTGCGAGCACCTGATGATATGCGGCGATTGCCTCGGGTTGCGTGTTGGGATCTTCTTCCAACGCGATGCCACGCGCGAACCATGACGTAACCTCGCTCTCGCGGGGACCGGGATCAGACTTCGGCACCGGCGTGCTGGTCAGGACTTTTTCGCGCTCGGAAAAATCCATGAGGAACTGGCCTGCGATCGGCTCCAGCAACTTGCCGTCGTGCCGAAATGCTACGCGGTGCTTCGCCGTGGACCAGGCACCGGCCTCGAGCAGCGGCTTTTCCACGCCTGAAGCCTGCTTGCGCATGGCGTCGAGCGACTGGCGAATTACAGCCGGCCGCACACTCATGGCGCACAGGTCGCGCACTTTCTTAATTTCGAGGAGATCCGAAAAGGAATACGCTTCGGCAGACGTGATCAGACCGTTCCGCTCCCAGTTGGCTAACTGGCGCGGAGTTACGTGAAGAATCCTCAGTAAATCGGTTCGACTGTACACGGTAATACGCAACCGCCCCTACTACTGGATCACGCGATCATTATCTTCAACTTGCAGCAGAAAACGCAACAGCAAACGCTGTGAAAAGCTGTGGAGAACCCGGATGATTTACATGCAGCGGAAATGGTGCAATTCTCGCGCAGGGCGGTTCTAGACCGCGACGACGGCCGCCTGGTAGTCCTCGTAGGTGCCCTTGAAGTCGGTGATCTTGTGATCGCTCTCGAAGTGCCAGATGCGGGTGGCGACTTCATCGATCAGATCATGATCGTGAGTGACTAGAAAAACCGTTCCCTGATAGCGCTGCAAGGAAATGTTCAGGGCGTTGATGGCTTCGAGGTCCAGGTGGTTCGTAGGTTCGTCGAGCACGAGTACGTTCGGCTTCTGCAGCATGAGCTTGCAGAAGAGCAGGCGCGCGGCCTCGCCGCCGGAAAGGACGCTCGTGGACTTCGTCGCCTCGTCGCGCTGAAACAGCATCTGGCCGAGAATTCCTCGGAGTTCCTCAGTGACGGCCGCGCCGTCCCACTGATGCAGCCAGTCGATCGCGGTCATGCCACCTTCGATCAGGCTGCGGTGATCCTGCGCGAAGTAGCCGATGGAGGCTTCGTGTCCCCAGAGGACCTTGCCGGAGTCGACGAAGGGGCCCTCGTAACCGCTGGTCTTGCGCAGTTCGGCGTCGGGCGTAGTCGGAGATTTCGCCAGCAAAGCGTTCAACAGCGTGGTCTTCCCTGCACCGTTGCGTCCCATGAGCGCGATTCTTTCGCCACGGATGACGCTGGCGGTGAAGTCGCGAATAACCTGCTTCTCGCCGTACGCCTTGCTCAGGTGCTCGACTTCGAGAATGTGCTTGCCTGATGGGCGCTTCTGCTCGAACTTAATGAATGGGCGCTGGATGTTGGACTTGGCGAGTTCGGTCACCTGCAGGCGCTCGACTTCCTTACGCCGTGACTGCACCTGGCTCGACCGCGTACCCGCGGCGAACCGTGCAATGAATTCGTTCAACTGCGAGATCTTCTTTTCACGCTGTGCGTTCTGCGATTCGATCTGCGAGCGGACCTGCGTCTTGGCCACCACCATGTCGTCGTAGCTGCCGGTGTAGGTGATGATGGTCTGGTAGTCGATGTCGGCGATATGGGTGCAGATGCTGTTGAGAAAGTGCCGGTCGTGGGAGATCGCGATCACGACGCCGTCGTACACGTTCAGAAATCCCTGCAGCCAATGAATCGAATCCAAGTCCAAGTGGTTGGTAGGTTCGTCGAGCAGTAGAGCCTGCGGATGGCCGAAGAGAGCCTGCGCCAGTAGTACGCGAACTTTCTGTCCGCCTTGGAGTTCGCCCATCTTGCGGTTGTGCGCCTCGTCGGGAATGTCGAGTCCTTGCAGCAGAATGGCGGCATCGCTCTCGGCGGTGTAGCCGTCTTCTTCGCCGACAATGCCTTCGAGTTCGCCGAGTTTCATGCCGTCGGCGTCGGTGATCTCGGGCTTCTCGTAGATGGCATCGCGTTCCTGCATGGCCGCCCACAGGCGCTTGTTGCCCATGATGACGGTGTCGATCGCGGTATGGGCGTCGAAGGCAAACTGGTCCTGGCTCAGGACTCCCAGTTTGCGGGGGCGGACCACCGTCCCCTTTTGCGGCTCGAGTTCCCCGCTTAAGAGCTTCATGAACGTGGATTTTCCGGCGCCGTTCGGCCCGGTCAGGCCATAGCGCCTGCCCGGCGTAAACGCCGTGGAGACTTCATCGAACAGTATTTTGGCGCCGTAGCGCATGGAGACATTGCTGACTGAGAGCATGTTTTCTTTGTAACTTCTTCAGGACCTGCGAGGAATTCCGCCAAGACGGTGCGCAGCTGGAGTTAATAGAATACCATGCCGGGCCTCGATTTAAGCGGCCCAGGGATCGACGACGGTAGCGGAAATGTCACTAAAGTGCGCGGTGTTGCGGGTGGCCAGGGTGGCGTGCTGGGCGATGACGATGCGCGCAATCCTGCCTGCATCATCCACGCAAGGCGTGCTTTTGCCGGGTTTCAATGCTACAGTTCTAGGCCGCTACCGGTGACGTAGCCTGTTTTCAATCCAAAGAGCATCTGATTCCGGAGGGGATATGGGGGGCAGGCAATTTTTTCATTCTGCGAACAGGATTCTGGTCATTTGCGCGGCGATGGCGTTGCTGGCCACGGCCGCGTGGGCGGCAAGCGCCACGAAGTTGATCTACAGCTTTGCCGGCAGCGGCGACGGTGAGTACACCGACACCGAGTTGGTCATGGACAGCGCGGGCAATCTTTACGGCACATCGGTGCAAGGCGGCATCTACGGCGGAGGCACAGTTTTTCAGGTCACACCCGCCGGGGTCCACACTGTGCTCTACGACTTCACGGGCGGCGCCGACGGCGGAGAACCCTACAAGGGCGTCACGCTCGACGCGCAGGGCAATCTATACGGCACGGCGGTCACCGGCGGCGGGGGATCGTGCGAGGGCGGCTGCGGTGTCGTTTTCAAGCTCACGAACTCGGGAGGGGTCTGGACTCAAACCGTGATTCACACCTTCACCGGAGGCAACGACGGCTCGGGGCCCGGCAGTCCGGTGGCGATCGACAAGCAAGGCAACGTATATGGAACGACCCCGACCGGCGGAGCCAAGGGAATGGGCGTCGTGTATCAATTGCAGCCGGGTGCGACTGGGTGGAGGCTGCGCGTGATCCACACGTTCACTGGGGGCGCCGACGGCGGAGGAGGATCGGCCAGCCGGCTGATGATCGATGCGGCGGGGAATCTTTACGGCGTGTGCACGGTGGGCGGCGCGAACGGTTTCGGCACCGTTTACAGGATGTCACTCCGTTCAAGGGAAATGGCAGTTCGCGACCCTTTACGCCTTCAAGGATCACGCCGGATGGGGCTCTGCCTTACGGCGGCGTGATTTCCGACAAAGCGGGTAATCTCTACGGAACCACGTACTACGCAGGCGTCAATGACCTCGGCACGGTCTACAAGCTCACGCATAGCAATGGCACATGGACCGAGAGCGTGCTGTACAGTTTCAAGGGCGGCACGGACGGCGCCAGCCCCATCAGCAGCCTGGTGGCGGATGCGGCAGGCAATCTGTATGGAACCACGAGCGACGGTGGCGCGGCGGCGTGCGGTTGCGGAGTCATCTTCAAACTGACTCACGGCGCAACCGGCAAGTGGACCGAGAGCGTGGCCTATCGCTTCCCCGGCACTCCGCAACCGGGCTTCGCTTACAACGGAATGATCGCCGGTTCCGCCGGTACCTTCTACGGCGCGACTGTCCACGGAGGCAGCGGCAACGACGGCGCGATCTATCAATTCACGCCCTAGGGTGGCACGAAGAGATCAAGGCCCTGGCGAGGCGGGTTCGCGGGTTGGCTTCCGCGTGGCCTCGTCAGGGCGCTCTTCGTCCTGCAGGACCTTTAATTACAGCTTCGTGTTTGCAACCGCCTCGCTGACGGCGACCGAACCTTTGAGCACGATCTCGTCCGACGAGCGGCCAACCAGAATGCCGAAGTTTCCAGGCGCGATATGCCATTGTTTGGCCGTCGGGTCGAAATATGCGAAGGCGCGAGCGTCGAGGTTCACGGAAACATGCTTGGTTTCTCCGGGCTGGAGCATGATTTTGGCGAAGCCCTTCAGTTCCTTTGCGGGGCGGGCAATCTTCGAATGATCGTCCGCCACGTAAACCTGCGCAACATCTGCCCCGGCAAGGTCTCCGGCGTTGGTCACGTCAAAACTAACGGTATATAGCGCATCTGCCGCGCCTGTCGCAGGAGTAGCCGTCAGATTCGCATACTTGAATGTCGTGTAGGAGAGGCCGTAGCCGAAGGGGAACAGCGGCTTCACGCCGTTGTGCTCGTAACCTCGGTAGCCGACGAAGACACCCTCTTTGTAAACGACACGATTGGTGTCACCCTCGGGATAGTAGGTCGCGAATGTCGGGTTGTCCTCGCGGCGGCGCTCAAACGTCGCGGGAAGATGGCCGGAAGGATTCACTGCACCAAAGAGGATCTCGGCGAGAGCGGTGCCTCCCTGTTCGCCGGGATACCACATTTCAAGATAGGCGGGAACGTGTTCGAGCCAGTTGCCGGGATCGACGTTTCCGCCGGAAGTGACCGCGACCACTGTCTTGCGATTCGCGGCGGAGAGTTCGCGAATCAGTTCTTCCTGGCCGAAGGGCAAGTCGAAGGTGCGGTCGGCACCTTCGGATTCGCTGTCGGGATCGAAGCCGGCGGCGATGACCACGAGGTCGACCTTCGCGGCGATAGCCTTGGCGGCATCGCTGACAAGTTTGCGCTGATTGGCAATACCTACGCGGAGTCGGCCACCAACGGCGGAATGCTGGAAGTCTTCGACCACCACCTTGTGGGGACCGGGCGGACAGTTCGAAGCGTGACGTGGGGCTGCAGGGCGCGCGCGATCTTCCAGTTATCGATGAGCAACTTGTCGTCGACGTACAGGCGATTGCCGTTCCCCTCGCCACCGCCTTGCAGAACAACTTCGTAGGGGGCGCTCTCGGCGGCGATGTAGTAGCCGGTCCAGCGGCGGGAGAGTTCGGTTTTTCTGCCGGAAGCAAACAGAGCCAGAGCAGCTTCGAAGTCGCCCGCGAAACTCTCCCAACTCGTGCCCGCAACATTGATGTGATTCAGCGTCGAGGTGGACTTGGGAGTGCCCTCGAGTTTGGTATTCGGAAAGACCTCCACGGTCAGGCCGCGCTTACCATCCTGCGGCGCGGTCATGAACTCGGTCGTGCGTGCAAGGTCCGTCATGGTGGGCAATCCGCGTTCGTAGTAGACGGTGCTCGAGGAACCCAGGAAATTGCCGATGCCCTGCAGCACGGTGACTGGCGCGAAGGCAGCAGCGTGGGCGCTTCCACCGCCGACGATCTGCGCGGGATAGGCATCTGGCCCCACCACCAGAACTGATTTCGTATTGGCCTTGTCGAGGGGAAGCAACCTGCCATCATTCTTCAACAGGACCAGGCTTTCGCGCGCAGCGTCGAGCGCGACCTGCTGGTCAGGACCGCTGTATTTCGAGAGCGAGAGATCGGTTTGAGTGCGGTCGAGCCACCCGAAGCGTGCCGCGGTTTCGAGGATGCGCGTGATCTTTTCATCAATCGTTGCGGTCTTGACGCGACCGTCTTTCACTGCTGGAAGGAGATTCTTCTGGTTCATGAAGGCGCCGTTAGGCATCTCGAGATCAAGCCCGCCGTTGGCGGCGGCCACTCCATCGTAGGTCGCGACCCAGTCGGACATCATGACGCCTTTGAAGCCCCAGTCTTTGCGGGCAACGTCGGTATTGAAGTAGCTGTTCTGCGTCATGTGCTCGCCGTTAGTGAAGTTGTAGGAATCCATGATGGCGCCGACGTGGGCGCGCTTCACCGCCATTTCAAAAGCGGGGAGATAGATTTCGCGGAGGGTGCGCTCGTCGATGACGGAGTCGGAATCGTGACGCAGAAACTCAGAGTTGTTGCCCAGAAAATGTTTGATGGTGGCGCTCACACCCTGGCTCTGCATTCCCGTGACATAGCCCACGGCCATGGTGGAACTCAGAAAGGGGTCTTCGCCGAAATATTCGAAGTTGCGGCCGTTGACGGGCTGGCGGTAAATGTTCACGCCCGGGCCCAGCATGAAATGGATGCCGCGGGCGCGCGCGTCTTTGCCGATGCCGGCGCCGACTCGTTCGGCCAGAGCCGGATTCCAGGTTGCTGCCAGTCCAATGCCGGCGGCGTATACCGTCGACGGAAAGCCGGAGTTGGCGCGGACTCCAACCGGCCCGTCAGACATTTCGAACGCAGGCAGCTTGAGTCTCGGCACGGCGCGGATGGCGAAGCCGGTACCGCCGATATAGTCGATCTTTTCCTCCAGCGTCATCTGCTGGACGAGAGTGGCGGCTTTTTCGTTGGCCGCGCCAGAGGATTGGGCGAAGAGTTGGAATGCAGCGAACAGAACTACTGCGAAGACGGAAACGACGGGGTTCAGTCTTGATTTCACAGGGGGCTCCATTGCCCATTCACGTCACGGGAGAATGGGCATGAACAAACCGAGGCGGATTATATCGGAGACTCGTCACGGAGTCTGTGATCATGCCGCCTCGGTCTTGCTTGAGTTAGTTGTGCTGGGCCGAGCTCGCATCCACTAACTGCTGCACCGGTGAAACGACCATGAGCAGCAGATCGGCCATCGGCTTTTTGGACTGCTCAATAAGGGCAGTCTGCTGGGTCTTCCACGAATCCGGAGCAGTTTGGCTCCTGTCGAGATAATCGAGAGCCTGCAGGCCAGCGGCTCCGAGTGCAGACAGATCCTGAGACAAGGGCACGTCTTCCTGAAGAAGAAAGCTCTGGCTGAGCAAGGGCTGCAGGCGGGCATCATTATCCCGCCAGGTGGTGAGCCACGTCCGAATTTGCGCCTCGGCAGCCTGATCTTTGTAGCCGCTCTGGACGAACGTCTGCACGAGGTCGCTGAAGTGGCGCGCTGTATCGCTCTCCGGGCTGACCGCATCGATCATGCGCGTCAGAGGCGAGTGGAAATCGATGGGACCTTTCGCGTCGCTCCAGCGGTTGTAATCCTTGACCGGTTCGACGACGTCGGCGAGGTTGCGCAGTGCTGTAATGTCGGCGGGGCCAGCCATGCGATGCAGCATGTGCAGGCGAGCGCTCCGATGAGTCAGGCCCATGAATTCCAGTTCGAGACTCACGGCATTCATCCGCGCATACATTGAGGCAACGTCTGTGACATTCTGCGGAGACCACAGCCGCTCGGCGATCACTGCGTTGCGCGGCCAGATGTGCGAATCGATGTTCTCGGGGGTGACCCATTCCGCCCATTGGCACGACTCGCCGCCGAGGATGAGGCTCTTCTCTTGCGGAGTCAGAGTCGCGGCAGCATCGGCCATCGGGTCGACAGCGTAGTGCCGCGACGCCGGCCACATCAGATCGATGTAGTATCCGAACGAGAGCAGGCCGCGGTAGCCCTGTTTCGCGGCCGCAGCGAGTGACGTCTGCCCGCGCCAAGACTGAACGACGATCGTCTTCGGCAGATCCGGATGGATGATTTCGTCCCAGCCGACCATCGTCTTGTGGTTCTTGGCAACGATCTTCTCCAGACGCTGGTTAAAGTAGGCCTGCAGATCCTGATTGTTCTTCATGCCGTGCGCGTGGATGAAGGCCTGAATTTGCGGATTGGCGTCCCACTGTTTGCCGTCGACCTCGTCGCCGCCGATGTGGAAAAAGGCGTCGGGAAACAGCTTGGCCATCTCGGCGATAAATTTTCCCAGGAACTTGTAGGTCGATTCCTTCGTGGGATCCATGATCGGATCAATGTACGGGCCTGGGCCACCGCCTTCGAGCGTGTACGGTCCGGCACCGCTGGAGAGTTCGGGATATCCAATAAACCACGACCGGCTGTGGCCGGGAATGTCGAACTCGGGCATCACGCGGATGCCGCGATCATGCGCGTACGCAATGAGGTCGCGAATCTGGTCCTGCGTGTAAAACATCCCGTCGGAGCCCATTCCCGTGAGTTTGGGAAAGACCTTGCTTTCGACGCGGAAGCCCTGGTCGTCGGAAAGATGCCAGTGCAGCACGTTCATCTTTACCGCAGCCATGCCGTCGAGGTTGCGCTTGAGCACGTCGATTGGGATAAAGTGGCGGCTTACATCGATGAGCGTGCCACGCCAGGGGAAGCGTGGCTGGTCTTTGATGGTGACGGCGGGCGCCGCGAACCCGGTGGGGGTGATTTGCACGAGTTGAAGAAATGTCGCGAGGCCGCGCAGGACACCTAGTGTGGTTGGCGCTGTGAGCTTTGCTCCGGAATCCGCGACAGTCAGCTCGTAGGACTCATCCTCCCCGAGCTTCAGTACCGGCTGGAGGCCGTGGTCTCCGTGGACCTGCAACGTCGGGGCGGCCCCAGCTTTGGGACGGAATGGAATGCCGGTCTGCCGCGAAAGCTGATCGATGAACCGTTGAACGGCGCTGTCAAGTACGGGGTCGTGGCTCCCGGCGACGGCTACGGAGAACGATTGATTGATCGCCAACTGGCCTGCGCCAGACTGGACATTGGCGGGCATGGGCATGAGGTTGAGTTGGGGTTGGGGTTGCGCAGCGACAAAAGTCGAAAAGGAGAGCAATATGGCTGCAACGAGTGAGGTTCGCATAGGTTTATGCAAGTCCTTTCAGCCTACCTTTACAAGTTCACCCGGCTGGATGGAACGAAGCACCCGCAGAATTTCGGGGCTATGCGGTAGCAAATCTGCCAGTCGGTCGATTTGGCACGGACCAAGATTATGGAAATGATTCGTCCCTGCAGGTTTTGCTCGTACTCTAGGCCGCGATCGAGCGTCAGAAAAACCTCGAAACCCGACCTCTCAGCGAGGGACAGCAGTTCTCCGTTCTTCTTGCCTGCCAGTCCCTCTTCGGGGACGGATCGGCAATCGTGTCATTGCAGCGCATTCCTGAATTTTCTGGGGACGCACTCGTCGAGTAGCAATCTCATCCTAATTGGCCGACAACGAGCGACTTGGCGTGTTCAAGGACATGAACAGCGGCTTCGCGTGTCACGGTCGGAAAATCGTCGAGGAACTCGTTCAGTGTTTGTCCGCCCTCCAAGTAGTCGAGCAAGGCCTGGAAAGGAACTCTCGTACCGCGGAAGACCGGAGTACCGCCGAGCACGTCGGGGTCGCGCGTAATCACGTTGTTTAGTGACGCCATGGCCTGGCTCTCCGTCTTTCTAAGTCTACTCCGAGGTTTTGACGAAACCAAACCCGCAACCGCACTCCGGAGTTAGTGCCCTCCACCCAACTCGCGCACAATCCCGCCCACGAACTGCTTCGCGTCGCCAAACAGCATCAGCGTGCGGTCGAGATAGTACAACGGGTTGTCGATGCCGGCGAAGCCCGGGCTCATGCCGCGCTTGATGACCATGACGGTGTGAGCTTTGTCCACATCAAGGATCGGCATGCCGAAAATTGGGCTCGACTGATCGGTGCGAGCGGCGGGGTTGGTCACGTCGTTGGCGCCGATGATCAAGGCAACGTCGGTCTGCGGGAAGTCGCCGTTGATCTCGTCCATTTCGATGAGGCGGTCGTAGGGGATGTCGGCCTCGGCGAGCAGCACGTTCATGTGGCCGGGCATGCGTCCGGCGACGGGGTGAATGGCGAAGCGGACTTCGACTCCCTTTTTCGTGAGCGCGTCATACAGTTCGCGCACTTTGTGTTGCGCCTGCGCGACGGCCATTCCATATCCGGGAACGATCACCACCTTATTTGCGGCCAATAAAATCGCAGCAGCCTCTTCGGGAGTGGCGCTGCGCACCGGCTTCGCTTCCTGCCCCGCGGCGGCCGAAGCCTGCACCTGGCCGAAGGCTCCGAATAACACGTTCGTAAACGATCGGTTCATCGCCTTCGACATGATGATGGAGAGGATGAGACCCGAGGATCCGTCGAGCGCGCCGGCGATGATCAGCAGTTTGTTCTGGAGCACGAATCCCATGGCGGCCGCGGAAAGGCCGGCGTAGGAATTCAACAGCGAGATCACCGTGGGCATGTCAGCGCCACCGATGGGAATCACGAGCAGCACTCCGAAGATCAGCGACACGCCCACAATGATCGGGAAGAAGATTTTTGCTTCGGGATGCAGCACGAGATAGACGGCGCTTCCCAGGGCCACAACGAACAGCAGAAGGTTGACGAGGTTCTGGCCTTTATAAGTAATCGGTCGCTGCGGCAGAATTTCCTGCAGCTTTCCCGCGGCCATCAGGCTGCCGGTGAAGGTCAGGCCTCCGAGAATCACTTCCATCGACAGCACTGACATCCCGAACTTCGAGTTGCTCTGCGTTCCCAGATAGAACTCGGCGGTGCCAACCAGCGTGACGCAGAGCGCGCCGAATGCATGGCTGAGAGCGGTCCGCTGCGGCACAGCGGTCATCTGGACCATGCCGAGCGGGATGCCGATGCCCGAACCGAGCACCAGCGCGATGATGATCCACTTCCAGTCGACGATGCCGTGATGCAGCAGCGTGCCGCCAATGGCCAGCACCATGCCGATTTCACCGGCCAGAATGCCGTGGCGCGCGGTGGCGGGAGAACTCATCCACTTCAGCGAAAGAATGAACAGCGCGCTGGCGACGAGATAAATGATTTCGATCAGGTACTGGCTTCCAGCAAACTCAGTCATGATTGCGCTCAGTTATTTATTGGTCGGACGGCTGGTCTTAAACATCCTTAACATGCGGTCGGTGATGAAGAATCCGCCGACCACGTTGCTGGTGGCGGCGACGATGGCGATGACGCCCAGGACCGTCGCGAACGTGCTCTTCTTTTCACCGACGAGAACGATCGCGCCCACGACGGCGATGGCATCGAGAGCGTTGGTCAGCGACATCAGCGGCGTGTGCAGCAGCGGCGAAACGTGGCGGATGACCTCGAATCCGATGAAGGCCGCCAGCATGAATACGAAAAGTGCGTCGATCAGGTTGGAACCCATAAGCTACCCCATTCCCTTACGTTGTCATCAACTTCTACATTGTCATCCTGAGCGGAGTGGCTGCTTCGCGAAAGCAGAGCAGCCGCGGAGTCGAAGGATCCCTACGCCGACAGCACTCGCCGTGGATATAGGGATCCTTCGACTGCGCAAGAGTTCGCTATGCGAACTCTTGCTCCGCTCAGGATGACAAATCTCAGAAAGAACGTAATGGCACGGCTGAAGCCGCGCCCTTCCCAACAGCAATAACCTTCCAAACGCCAGGACCCAACTACCCACCCGCCGTCGCCAGCGCCGGCATCTTGAAAAATTCACGCACGCGGGCGTTCACTACTTCTCCGCCGCTGGTGATCATGGTCTCGCGAATAATTTCATCCTGCAGGTTCAGTTGCAGTTTGCCCTCTTTCACCATGTAGAGCAGAAATGTGGTGATGTTGCGGGCGTACATCTGGCTGGCGTGATACGGAACGCTGGTGGCCAGGTTGATGGCGCCGATGATCGTGACTCCGCACAGTTGCACGGTTTTTCCAGTGTGTGTCAGTTCGCAGTTGCCACCGCGCTCAGCGGCCAGGTCGACGATCACCGAACCCGGGGCCATCCCCTTCACCATGTCGGAAGTGATCAGCACCGGAGACTTCTTGCCTGGAATCACTGCGGCCGTAATCACGACGTCACTTTCCGCGACCACGCGGGTCAGCAGTTCACGCTGGCGGGCGTAGAAAGTTTCGTCCTGCGCAGTGCCGTAGCCGCGGGCGTCCTGCGCGTTCTGCGCTTCGATCGGTAGCTCGACAAAGCGTCCACCCAGGCTCTGCACCTGCTCTTTGGCGGCGGGCCGCATGTCGTAGGCCGAGGCCACGGCGCCGAGGCGGCGAGCCGTCGAGATGGCTTGCAATCCAGCGACGCCCGCGCCGATCACGAACACGCGCGCGGGCGTAATCGTTCCGGCAGCGGTGGTCATCATGGGAAAGATTCGCGGCGAGGTTTCGGCAGCCAACAGCACTGCCTTGTAGCCGCAGCAGGTAGCCATCGAAGAGAGCGCATCCATGCTCTGTGCCCGCGTGGTGCGGGGCATCAACTCCACGGAAAATGCGGTGACGCCGGCTTGCGCGATCTGCTGCACAACCTCCGCGGAACCGAGCGGACGCAGGAATCCAATGAGGATCTGGCCGCGACGCATCAGCGGAAGATCGGCCTTGCCCGTGATGTCATTCGAGCCGTAGCAGAGCACCTGCACCACAATGTCGGCGGCACCAAAGACGGCGGCGCGATCGGGCACAATCTTCGCACCCTTCTCGGTATACAGCGCGTCGGGATAGCCAGCCTGCTCGCCGGCTCCTGCTTCCACGATGACTTCGAGTCCCGCCTTGACGAGATTGGGAATGGCAACGGGAACGAGTGCAACCCGACGTTCCCCGGGATAGCTTTCTTTCGGAACTCCAACGATCACGCGGCTGTCATCCTTTCCGTGCCGATGCCAAGTTTGCGGTGTCGGCGTTTCCGGGAGTGCCCGGCTGTGAGCGGCAATCCTTTCATGGTTGGCCTGCGCGTTCTGTGACACGTGTCACAGAACCGCACAAAAGCGGACTGAAAACAGTAACAGATTGGGGGAGGAACTGGAAGGCGGCGAGACGCAGCATAGCGCCGGCACCTGCCGGCTGTCGCGAGAGCCTGTCGTGAACTTGTCGAAGGGCCGTTTCACCCTCGCCGCCGGGACGACAGCGCTACGTGCCGAACCGGTAATGCCAAACTCTCGCCGCGCCGATGAGGTTCGTATCGTCTCCCAGAGACGCGAGCGTGAGTTGTGTCTTTTCAGCAGGAACGAAGCGGCAGCCCCGCCGGATCACTTCGCGGATGCGGTCGAGAAACATGGGCGCGCTCTTCATCACGCTGCCGCTCAGCACAATGGCGTCGGGAGTGAACAGGTTGATCAAATTGGCAAGACCTAAGCCCAGATAGTAGGCCTCATGCTCGACCGCCTGCAGCGCGATCTCATCGCCCTCCTGCGCCAGCTCGCAGATTCTCTTCGCCGTAATGCCGGGGCGATGCAGATAGGCGGCAGGCGCGTGGCGTTCGATCCACGCCACCATCGCCGGACCGGCGGCCAGTGATTCCCAGCAGCCGCGAAATCCGCACGAGCACTCCGGCCCAGAGGGATCGATCACGTGGTGTCCAACCTCGGGGTGCGCTCCGTCTACACCGCGGTAGAGTTTGCCGTCGAGAATGATGCCACCACCAATCCCGGTGCCGACAGTCACGTAGATCAGGCGCGAACGGTTCCGGCCCGCGCCCCATCCGGCCTCGGCGAGGGCGGCAGCGTCGCCATCGTTCTCCAGCGCGACCCGCACGTTGAAGATCGACTCCAGGTCTCGCACTGGACTCTTTCCCCGCCACCCGGGAAGAAAATCAACGTCGCCAAACTCGCCGCGCATGGGGTCGACCGGCCCCGTCGACCCGATGCCGATGCCCGTGAGTTCCACGCCAGACTTCTGCGCGATCTCATGCAGCATGTCGGCAATTGCCTGGATGCCGCTCGCGTAGCGGTCTGGGTCAGTGGGGGGCTTCCACCGCGCGAAAGCACCGCCCCGCCGTCATCCACGATGCCCACCGCGATCTTTGTCCCCCCAATGTCCACCGCGCCGATCGATAAGTACTCCGGCGCGATCGCCTTCGCTTCCTCCAGAGTGAGCCGCCGTTTGTTCTTGTACGACAAGTTCGCCATGTGCACCGCAATGGCCGAGCGGTATCCGATTTCGGGCGGGGCATTCGGAACGCCACGGCTGCGTACGCAGTCGATCCAGTTCGCCATGTGGTCCTGATTCTTGCTGCTGCCCTTCGTCGGCTCGCCGTTCGGACGATTCGTTTTCTCGGGCCAGTACTCGAGCGGCTCCTCGAAATGATGCTCAAGGGTGCCGTCGCTTCCCAGAATGCGGTCGGCCATGTCGTAGTGCTTATTGCTGAACGTCGACTGCCAGGTCACCACCAGGTTGGGGAAATCGAGGGTCACTACCATCGTGTCGGGAACCTCGCGGCCGTCTTTTTCCGAGAAGACTCCGCCTGACATGTAGGCCGCCGTCGGCAGCGGCAGGTCGAGCGCGCCCATGATCCAGGCAATCTGGTGCACCATGTTCTCGGCGCAATTGCCCCCGGCGAACTCCCAGAACAGACGCCAATTAATGAGCTTATAACCATCGAACGGACGGTCCGGCCGCCCATTCAGAAACGCGCTCCAGTTCACGTTCTGCGCGGTGCAATCCGAGGGCACCGGACGTACCCACTGGCCTTTGCCGTGAGGCGTATTGCGGCTCATCCACGATTCGACCTGCGTCACCTTGCCTACCCGGCCATCTTTGATCCACTGCCGCGCGTCGGTCTGAGCGCCGGAACTCTGGTGCTGCAATCCGATCTGGATGACTTGCTTCGAGTCTTTGGCTGCGGCAAGACATTTGTCAGCTTCCGGGATCGACCACGTCATCGTCTTCTCGGAATACAGATCTTTGCCCGCGGCGAGAGTGTCCAGAAAGTGCCGCGTGTGGATGTGCAGCGGGCTGGCCACGATAACGGCGTCGATGTCCTTCATGTCGAGCAGACGGCGATGATCATCGAAGGTCTGGATGCCGGGCACTTTGCTCTTGGCTTGATCGCGGCGACGGCTGTAGACATCGGCCATGGCCACCAGTTCGGCCCCGCGAACCGCGCGAATCTGGTCCAGCAGATCGTTGCCGCGGTCGCCCACGCCAATCATGCCCACGCGGATGCGGTCGTTTGCACCCAGCACAGTGGAAGCTGGATACGCCAGCACCGCGGCGGTCCCCATCGCGGCCTGCTTTATGAACGTGCGTCTGCTCTGTTCAGTCATAGTCTCCTCGTTCGCCCCGTGTTCAGGGTGCTCCATTTCTCGCGTGCCTTTTGCGCGAGATGTGCGCCTTACAGCGCGCCCGCCTGTTGCAAGAGTTTCTTCATCCCCGCCCAGCTTTTTCGCGAGCATTCTTCAGGTGAGCCGCCGCCACTCCAGTGCGTCTCCAGGCTCACGGCATACCGGTAGCCGTCGCGCTTGAGCGCTTTGAATTGGCCGGCCCAGTCGATGATTCCCCCACCCATCGGCGCCCAATCGTCTTTGCCGTTCTTGGCGACATCCTTACAGTGGCAATGACCGATGCGCTCTTTGGGCAGGAGATTGTAGCCGTCGGGATAGGGGATTTCACCGCTGGCCGCGGCGTTGCCCGGGTCCCAGTTGAGCATGAACGAAGGCGACGGCACCGCGCTCAGGACTTTCACGGCTTCTGCCGCAGTTGCTGTATTGCAGGCGGCTTCATTTTCGAGCACCAGGATGATGCCCTTCTTCTCGGCCTTGGCTGCAGCGTCGCGCAGTTTCTCATTGATCGCGGCGCGGTAGGCAGATTGATTTTCCAACCGCCAGAAGTCGAAGCAGCGGACGCGGTCAGTCTGAAATGCTTTTGCCAGGTCCATCGAGCGCTCGAGCACTTCATCCTGCTGCGCCAGTGTAAAATCGGCGCCAAAACTCTTGGCCTCGCTGAACTTTGATTTGGGCGCTCCCGGCCAATCGACTTTGAAGAGCGGGCTGGCGATGTCGGTCACCTTCAGCTGGTACTTCTCAAGAATGCGGCGCGCCTCCGCGACTTCCTTCTCGTCGAGTTTGACGATGTTCTTGTTCCACATACCGCGCAACTCGATCCATCCCATGCCGAATTCCCGCGATGCTACTTCGCAGGCATGGCCGAAGTCCTGGGAAATCTCATCATTAATGACGGAAACGCGGAACGGCGAACTGCCCTCGGTTGGACTGAATTTGGAACTTGGGGCGAACCCGGACGCAGCTTTCACGGCCGTCATCGCAACCACCCCGGCGAGAAACTCGCGGCGGGCAAACTGGAAAGGCATGACCTGCTCCTGGCACTGCGTGGGGTCACGGCAACGAAAGGCGAAAACAAATCTATCACCATCGAAACCCAGAGCGGTAGCCGGGTCGAGTGAAGTTCGGAACAGCCAGAGAGAGGTTTCAGTAAGAGGCGGGTTGGGGAGCAGGGTGAAATACAGCTGTATTTCGGGCAAAACAAAACGCCCCAGACTCAAAGAGTCGTGGGACGTCTGTTGATCAGCCCTCCCCCAAGTGCTGCTCAAGGACAATCTAACTCTACCCCTCCACCCGGTAAATGGCTCGACTGGGCCATATATGGCACTAATGGGTAGGTAGGGGTCCGGCAGCGGCAAGTGCCTGAAAATACAAGCTCAGTGTGGCTTTATTCGCCTGCTCCACGAAGACGATGTGCCCGGCGAGTTGTCGTAGTCAATCCAACTGTGGAAACCATCCGCCAGTCGACGATTTCCCGGCCATCATTGTCGACACCGAGAAAGAGAGTTTATCTTGGTAGTCCCAGACGATTCGGAGAGTGCCTCATATGAATGTCCTGGTTGTGAACTCCGGCAGCTCCAGTTTGAAGTTTCAAGTGATTGCCACCGATCTTGAGCGCATCCAGCAGTACAAGGATGATCGTCTTTGCCAAGGGGAAGTAGAGGGCATCGGCGGCGAAGCCATCATTCGGTTTCGCAATCGAAAGGGGCAGAGTCAGAAGTTCACGGCTTCGCTGCGTGACATATCGGCGGCCCTGGACTATCTGGTCCGGTACGTGGCGTCGGAAAAGTCCGGCGTCCCGGAGATCAAGAGCACGGCCGACGTGAATGCCGTGGGCCACCGCGTCGTGCATGGTGGCGAACTGTTCTCGGAGTCCGCATTAATTGACGACAAAGTGCTTCAAGGAATCGAAAACTGCATCGATCTTGCCCCGCTGCACAATCCGAACAACATCAAGGGCATTCTGGCCGCACGCGCACTGTTCGGCGACGCCATTCCGCAGGTTGCGGTCTTTGACACTTCGTTCCACCACACGATTCCGGAGAAGGCTTCCCTGTACGCGATTCCGTATCATCTATACCGCCGTCATGGCATCCGCCGCTACGGATTTCATGGAACCTCTCACCGCTATGTGGCGTTTCGTTACCGCGCGCTGCGCGGACTCACGCGGGAACAGACGAACATCATCACGCTGCACCTGGGAAACGGGTGTTCTGCCGACGCAATCCGCGGAGGGGATTCCGTGGACACGTCAATGGGGATGACGCCGCTCGAAGGCCTGGTGATGGGCACACGCTCGGGTGACATCGATCCGGCGATTGTCAACGTCATCGCCCGGAAAGAGGGCATGTCTTCCTCCGAGGTGGATACCCTGCTCAACACGCAATCGGGCTTGCTGGGAATTTCGGGACTCACCCACGACATGCGGGAATTGCAGGCGGAACTGGAAGAGCACGACGACCGCCGCGTGCGGCTGGCCATCGAAATCTTCTGCTACCGGGCGCGAAAATATATCGGAGCGTTCCTCGCCTGCATGGGCGGAGCCGATGCCGTCATCTTCACCGGCGGGATTGGGGAGAACTCACCCGAGATCCGCGCAATGATCTGCGAGCGAATGGAATGGGCCGGGCTGAAGCTGGATGCCTCGAGGAACAAGGAGACTGTGGCTCGCGAAGCCCAAATTAGCACCGAGGATTCCAGCCTACTCGCCTATGCGATCCCCACCGACGAAGAGCTGCTGATTGCTCGCGATACAGTTCGAGTCGTACTGGGAGAACCTCACCCGTCCTGATTCGAATTGCGTGCCAGTCTAGTAAGGCCACGTCCAACCCGCCGCCTCGGGTTTGTCGATTCCGTGCTCATGCGCGTAGTTCCGGCACTCGATTTGCTGGTTCAGAAATCTCTCCTTGGCGTGGCCGCCGATCCTCTGGAAGCGCGGCACCCGGTCGATCACATCCATGGCCAGACTGAAGCGGTCTATGTTGTTGTTGATGGCCAGTTCCAGCGGCGTATTGATATTGCCTTTTTCCTTGTAGCCGCGCACATGAATGTTGTTGTGGTTGGTGCGGCGATAGGCCAGCCGATGGATCAGAGAGGGATACCCGTGGAAATTGAAGATGACCGGCTTGTCCACCGTAAACAAGGAATCAAAATCCCGATCGGTGAGTCCGTGAGGATGTTCTGTGCTTGGCTGCAGCTTGAACAGATCCACCACGTTGATGAACCTGATCTTGACGTCAGGAAATTCTTTGCGAAGCAGAGCCGTGGCGGCCAGCGCCTCCTGGGTAGGAATATCGCCCGCCGACGCCATGACCACGTCGGGTTCGCCGGACTCGTCGGTGCTCGCCCAATCCCATATGCCGATCCCCTTCGTGCAGTGCGTAATGGCGGCCTCCATGTCCATGAGCTGCAGGTGCAGTTGCTTGTCGCAAACGATCACGTTGACGTAGTTTTGGCTCCGCAGACAGTGATCCGCGACCGACAGCAGGCAGTTCACATCCGGCGGAAGGTAGATGCGAGTGACGCTCGCACTCTTATTCGCCACCACATCGAGGAAGCCCGGATCCTGATGCGTAAAGCCGTTGTGATCCTGCCGCCAGACGGTTGACGTGATCAGCAGATTCAGCGAGGCGATGGCTTCACGCCACGACAAGTGGTTGCAGATCTCCAGCCACTTGGCATGCTGGTTGAACATGGAGTCGATGACGTGCACGAAGGATTCATAGGAGGACAGGAAACCGTGTCGTCCGGTCAACAGGTAACCCTCCAGCATTCCTTCCATCGTGTGTTCGCTTAACATCTCCATGACCCGGCCGTCGGTGGCAAGTTCGCCCCCGTCCATATCCTCGGGGAAAAACTGCTCAATCCAGAATTTCTTGCTTACAGCGTAAATCGCATCGAGCTTGTTGGAAGTCGTTTCATCGGGGCCAAAGACCCGAAAGTTGTTCATGTTCAGTTTCATCACGTCGCGCAGGAGAGCGCCCAATGGCGGCGTGTTCTCGGCCATGATCTTTCCCGGTTTTTCGAGTTTGATCCCGTATTCGCGGAAATCCGGCAGGCGTAAAGCTTTCTTGATTCGTCCTCCGTTGGCGTGAAGATTCGCGCTCATTCGCCGGCTTCCCGCGGGCGCCATCTCTCTAAATTGAGCGGCCAACTTGCCGTTGCCGTCGAAGAATTCCTCCGGCTTGAGCGAGCGCATCCAGGCTTCAAGGATTCTCAGCTGCTCGGGATCCTTCTTCACATTGGGCAGTGGCACCTGGTGAGCTCGCCAGAAGCCCTCCAAATGATGGCCCTCGACTTCGCGTGGGGCTGTCCATCCTTTGGGCGAGCGCAACACGATCATCGGCCAGCGCTGCCGATCTCCCACGCCCGTCTTACGGGCCTCCTGCTGACACGCCCTGATCTTCAAAACGCAGTGCTCCACCGTGGCCGCCATCGCCTGGTGCATGCTGTCGGGGTCGGAACCCTCCACGAAATACGGCGTCCAGCCATAGCCGCGAAACAGGCTTTCCAGTTCATCGTGCGAAATCCGCGCCAGTATGGTCGGGTTGTTGATCTTGTACCCGTTCAAATGCAGGATCGGCAGCACCGCCCCGTCGCGGGCCGGGTTCAGAAACTTGTTGATGTGCCACGAAGTGGCCAGCGGGCCCGTCTCGGATTCCCCGTCTCCGACAACCGCCGCCACAATCAGATCGGGATTGTCGAACGCGGCGCCACAGGCATGAGACAGCACGTAGCCAAGCTCTCCGCCTTCATGGATCGACCCCGGCGTCTCTGGCGTGCAGTGACTGCCAATCCCGCCAGGAAAGGAGAACTCCTTGAAGAAGTCCCGCAATCCATCCACATCCTGGCTTTTTTCCGGATAGACCTCGGAGTACGTTCCCTCGAGGTATGCCGGCCCGAGAACACCGGGCGCTCCGTGCCCCGGTCCGGCCAAAAAGATCATGTCGAGATCGTATTTCCTGATGAGCCGGTTCAGGTGAACGTAGATGAACGACAATCCCGGGCTCGATCCCCAATGTCCCAGCAGCCGGTTCTTGATGTGTTCCGGCCGCAGCGGCTCCTCCAGCAAAGGATTCTCAAGCAGATAGATCATGCCGAGGCTGAGGTAATTGCAGGCTCGCCAGTAGGCATCAGTGTTGTGCAACTCGTCGGCATTGAGCGGCTTTCCCCCGATGGTCGATCGGGTCTCGCCATACGGACTGAGAGAAGAGACTTCGGATGAGGGATTCGTAGTGAGGGTGCTCATTATGATGACTCCTGGACTGCGCTATGCCATCAGACAGCGCAAGTTGAGTAGGGCCCGCTCCTCGCGCATGGTCGAGATCGCGAGTTGTTGCCAATAAAAAACCGTTGGCGACAATTCTACTCTCATGAGATTGCAGTCTGGTTACAAGGATTCGCGCCGAAGCCAGGCGACGCAATATAAGGATGGGGCAAGATGAAGGGAGCGCCATTCTCCCGGAGTGTCGCTCAGGTGGTGCTCAAATAGCGCCTGAATTCCGGCCCCGATGCTTGAATCACCGGTATGATGCAGTTCGATCGAGACAGCCATTTCAAGTCATTCTATCGACCGGTACTAACGGGACCGTTCCAGCCTTTAAGCTCCTACGACCACAGATGGCTTCGCTTCGATCCGTGTCGCAACATCGGCCACTCGCCGGTACGATTGCAGCCTGTCGGCATGGTCATAGGTGTCGGTCACAACGATGACCTCGTCGGCTCCCGTGTCACCCGCCAACTTCTCGAGACCCGCTTTCACCGTCGCATTCGATCCCACAATTGCTGCACGCAGTCTGCTCTCAACGGCTGCCCGCTCCCCGTCATCCTGCCACAGCCCCTCCATGGAATCCACTGGGGGCAACAATTCCACAGGTTGGTTTCGGATCAGTCGCAAAAAACGCTGCTGCGGGGTCGTGAACAACCGGCGCGCCGCTGCGTCCGTCTCCGCCGCAACCACCTGCACGGCCACCATCAGGTAGGGCTTCTGCAGTGCCTCGCCAGGCTGAAACCTCTCGCGATAGAGCTGCGCCGCTGCGAACAGATACTCCGGGGCAAAGTGCGCCGCGAATGCAAAGGGCAACCCTAGCATCCCAGCCAGTTGCGCGCTGAAGCCGCTCGATCCCAACAACGTGATCGGCACATTGCTCCCTTGTCCGGGAATCGCCTTGACCGATTGTCCCGCCTTCTCCGGTCCCAAGTATGCGCGGAGCTCCTCCAACAGCAACGGGAAATCGTCCCCGCTCTGCTGCGTATCCCTCCGCAGCGCCCGCATCGTTTGAAAGTCTCCACCCGGAGCGCGACCCAGTCCCAAATCGATGCGTCCGGGATACAGAGCTTCAAGGGTCCCAAACTGTTCCGCCACCACGAGAGGCGCATGGTTCGGCAACATCACTCCACCGCTGCCGACCCGAATCGTCTGAGTCGCACCTGCTACATGGCCGATCAGCACCGGTGTAGCAGAGCAAGCCAGCCCAGAAATGGAGTGATGTTCCGCCAGCCAGTAGCGCTTGTATCCCAAATGCTCCACGTGTTGCGCCAGGTCCACCGAACGGGCGATTGCGCTGCCGGCGGACTCCCCTGGTCGCATGCCCACAAGATCAAGAACCGAAATCGCCAATCCATTGCCCATGCTGGATTGGATGAGACGGAGGCGGAAGCGATGCGAGTTCTGAGGTTTTCGCGGAAATCGAGGGTATGTTCCAATTTCCTCACGTGCAAGGAGGCGACGCTAGCCCCGCCCTTCTCGAACGATCAAAGAAGACCGCTAAGGTTGGTCACGAGCATCCGAACCCGTCACTTCATGGATTCCGAGCCGCCCTCTGGACTTTTCGCCCCAATCCGTGGTCCGAGGAAAGCAACTGCTATTAGCGAGCGTGCGCGCCGGGCGTCGTTCCTAGGTTGGAGTGATCGAGTCACCCGAAGTTCTGTCTGCTCGTCATCATCACTCGGTTTTGTCTAGCACCGGGACTCAATTCCAGAACTCAGGCAGACATCTGGGGGGACCGGCCCACGCGACTGCGACGATGCCGCGCCAAGCGCTTACATTGAAATGACTTAAGCGACTGCTGGGCCGGTTTCCGAGAGCGCCGGTTTGGGCAGCGGCGTGCAATCGTCAAGGCGAACAGTTTGTGAATCTCGCGAGCAGACACCGTCTTGCAAAAGACGGCGAGGCCTAGCAAGAACCCACAACGACCTTAGAAATTTGAAAAGTCCTCTGCTAAGAGGCGATGGCGAAGCCATGACTTTGATTGCACATCACGACCCGCAGACCGATATCGCCACCCGGATCGCTAGCGCTCACTGGTTTGCGGCCTACACGGCTCCCTGCAGAGAGAAACGTGTGCTGGATCATCTCGCCATGCGGGAGATCGAGACGTTTCTGCCGCTCTACCGGACTCCTCGTAAGTGGAAGAACGGGTGTCGTGTGGAACTGGAGCGTCCTCTTTTTCCCGGCTACGTATTCGTGCGAATTCAGCGACAACGAGCGAATTCGCGTCCTCGAGGCGCCGGGCGTGGTTTCGATCGTAAGCCGCGGCCGTGTGCCCGAGCCGCTGGAGGACCATACGATCGCGGCCCTGCAGGCCAGCATTCATCTGCGGCGGGCAGAGCCCCACGCCTACCTCGTCGTCGGGCGAGCAAGTCTCCATTTGCACGGGCCCATTCGCGGGGCTATCGGGCATTGTCCTACGTCAAAAGGGCAGCCTGCGGGTGGTGATCACCGTGCAATTACTCATGCAGAGCATCGCCGTAGAGGTCAACATCGAGGATCTAGAACCACTTTCTCAGTTCATCCCGGCCGCGTATGGCTGCGCGCAGACGAGTCCTTCGCAGAGCGGATCGGCAGCCTCATGACACAAGTTGCGGTCGTGATTAATCCCAGGAATCGCATACTGCAAGCAGCCGGCGATCTGTTTGCCGAATCCGGTTACGGGGGATCGAGTACCCGTGAGATCGCCCGCTTCGCAGCGGTCAACAATGCCACAGTGTTTCGTCATTTCTCGTCGAAGAAGGTTCTATTTGTGGAGGTCCTCGAGGCCGAACTGCAGAAGCTCAGTGTACGACCCGACCTTCTGCTAAAGGTCACGAATGCAGAAGAGGTTCGCTCGGCGGTACGCGACATCTTCGAGTTGCTCACTGAAACATTGGCGGGACAGCCTAAGCTCATCCGACTACTGCAATTCAGCGTCCTGGAATTTGGTACCGAGCTGCAACCGCTTTATCACAAATACCTATCGAAGCTTTTGGATGGAGTAACAGCATCCTTAGAGTCTTGGCGACAGCGTGGCGAGCTTCTGATCGAGGATCCGCGCGCCATGATTGTGGCATTCGCCGTCACCGTGGTCGGACTACAAACTTCGTACCCTCTGTTCGCCGGCGAAGAGGGCTCGTCACGGCCGGGGCGCAGCAACGCGGCCGAATGCGCTGATCTTTGGCACTCTCTGCTTGTCGGTACACACGAGCTACAAGTGGCACCAGATGTGCGAACGTCCTGCAGCATGGTTCTTCCAGAACTCGATCCTTCGAACCTCGACAAGACTGCCGTTACATCCAGCTAGCCAGATTCATGGGATCTTTCGAGCACCTTCTGGAGATGCAAATGAGCAAATTACTTCTTCGAGCGAGCTTGTGCGGCTTCAGTGTTGCTGGCATTGAGCCAGTTCGCGGCAGCGCAGGGCCTAACGACAGAATTCGATAAGCACCCGTTGATCCCGCAAACGAACTCCGCGCAGCCGGATGGCCCGGCTGTGTCCGAATCGAACCAGGCCAACGATGCTGGGCAGGCCTCGGCTGGCGAAGCGAAATTCGAGGGTACGGTCTATCCCGGATTCGGTACCACGGTCAACGGCTTGCCGGTATATGTAAGCGCCGCGATCAAGAGGGGAGACCGCGTACAGACTGCCGGAGACATCGGGAAGCTCACGCTTCGAGGCGTGAGTTTGGATTTGGGGCTGAATACGATCGTCTTGATCCAAGAACCCCTCATCCTGAGCTGTGGTGTGATCTTCGTTCGATCGGGTACGGTTGTGATCAACAACGGCAAGGACACTTTCAGTTTTACGACCGGGCAAACCGCCTATGCCGACTCGACCGCGTGTGGGGGCGCCTTGCCGGACAGCCCGGGTTCCGTGCGGACCGAGGAAGACCGCCGATCCGCTTCTCACAATAAGTCGAGGTCTGGCTCTCCAGCGACCGCGACCGGCGGGATGTTCTTCGATGCCCGGGTCGTAGATCGGTCGTTCGTCACCGTAAACGGCGTGATGTTTGGTTCCTCCGTGGCCGCGGCTGAATTGACTCAGAGGTGTTTGTCTGCAGGAGCATGCACCGATGTACCGGATGCCTTTCATAGTCGTGCCGCAATGTACGGGGCGGGACTACCCGCTGCGGCGGGTGTGGCGTATCTCGGTTACTACCTCAAGAGCAAGGGCTATCGCTGGTGGTTTGTTCCCGCGGCGGTGGTCACCGTGGGTAACATCATTGTGTCGACCCACGCTGCCCATTACTCGCGCTGACGAATCCTAATCTTGCACTTATCCCCACATTATTCAGTTTCTGTGCCGAGAGATCGTATGACTGAAGCTAGGCCGGCGAAATAATGGACGAATCCTTGATTCCTACAAAAATCGGGGTAGAGGCAAGCAGCAGGGCGTTCCCTGCCCTCTCTCCGCCCGACGCGCTCGATGTCATATCGCTGCACGAAATCTGGCGCGTACTGCGGAAACGGAGGCTGCTCGTCCTGGGATGTCTCCTCGGGATGGTGGTCGCTGCCGGCACAGTTTCGGCGTTTCTGCCACGCCGCTATGAAGCCGTGGCCCGCGTGCTGGTGAATCCGCAAGATTCGAACGCACTGGGGCTGAGTCCCATGGATGCGTTGTCAGGAAACGGCTTGAGCAATGACATTGTGCAACAGACTCAGGTCCGCGTCCTGCAATCCAATCCGGTGGCCTGGGATGTGATCAAACAGCTGCGCCTCGACCAGCGTAAAGACTTTGCCGGCAAATTAGCGAGTACTCCCGACGAAGCCTTCGAGCGCGTACCTGGCCCGCGAAAAGTATTGCTGCTTTCGGCCTTTCACGCAGGGCTCCACGTGGAGGCGGTGCCGAAGACGGAACTGATCGAGGTGCGCTTTCGAGCGCGCGACCCGCAACTCGCCGCCAACGTGGCGAATGCCGTCACCGGCGCCTACATCGAACGGACATTCCGCACTCGGTACGAAGCCACCGTACAGGCCTCCGATTGGCTGTCCAAGCAACTGGACGATCTAAAGAAGAATGTGGAGGTCTCCCAGCAGCGTTTCACGGAATACCAAAAGAAAAGCGGAATCATCGGGACCGATGAAACCCACAACATCTTCATTGTGCAGCTGGAGGAGCTGAACAAACAGATGGCAGGCGCCAAAGGAGAGCGCATTTTGCGCGAAGCCCGCTACCGGGTGGCGTCAGCCGGTAATCCTGAGCTCATCGCAGACGTCGCTCCCACCAGCACGCTGGCCATTTTGCGCGCGCAGCAAGCCGATCTCAAGAATCAATACGCGCAGCTTACCGCCAAGTACGGCAGTGCTTACCCACGCGTGGAGCAGGTGGGCACGCAACTGAACCAGGTCGAAGCAAGCATTACGACCCAGATCGCGGAGATTCGCCAGCGACTCCAAGAGGAATTTCGCGCAGCCCTGGAGACCGAACTTGGACTCAATACGGAACTGGAGAAAGAAAAACAGGAAGCCTACCGCATGAATGATGCGGGCATCCAGTTTGCCATTCTTAAGCGTGACTTCGAATCCAGCCGGGACCTGTACGAAGACTTGATGAAGAAGTTGAAAGAGTCGGGCATCGTGGCCGGCCTTCACTCGACCAATGTAGACGTGATTGATCCTGCCGAGGTGCCCGACAAGCCCGCCGAACCCCGTGTGCTGCTGAACGTTGCTGTGGGATTGATGTTCGGGATGTTCGGCGGCATGGGATTGGCGTTTCTGCTGGAGAATCTGGATACCACGATCACCGCCCCGGAGAATGGCGACATATTGGCGAATCTGCCAGTGCTGGGAGTGGTGCCCCACATGGACCTTAACGGCAGCCGACGTCACAAGCAGCTCTCGAACGAGGAAAAACTGCTGCCATTTCTTCTATCGCGACCGGAGTCGCATTTTGCGGAAGCTTTTCGTGCTCTCCGCACCACCCTGCTGCTCTCTTCGCCGGGTGCGCCTCCCAAAGTCATGATTATTAGCAGCGCCGCGCCCGGCGAGGGCAAGACCACGGTGAGCGTCAACTGCGCCCTGGCGCTGGCCCAGAAAGGCTCAAGAGTCCTGCTGGTCGACGCGGACATGCGGCGGTCTGGAGTGCAAGGACGTCTACGACTGACAGGCGAGCTAGGCCTGAGCAGTTGCCTGGCGGGCACCCTCGAAGCCGCCGAGCTGATCAAGCCGTTGCCCGGTGGCATGGGGCTCGATGTTCTGCCTGCGGGCCAGCGTCCTCCCAACCCGGTTGAACTGCTCGATTCCTCGCGCATGCGGGCTTTGCTCGACCAATGGCGCGGAGACTACGACCACATCATCATCGACACCCCGCCCCTGGTTGGCCTGTCGGACGCACTGGTGCTCTCTCCCTCTGCGGACGCCGTACTGCTCGTGGCGCGCTCCGGAAAGACCACCCGGCAATCGCTGCGTCGTGCGCATGAGATGCTGAATCGCGTCAACGCTCACACCGCCGGCGTAATCATCAACGATCTCAATGTCAACTCGGTCGACTACTACGGATACTACGGCTACTACGGCTCCGCATACGAGGATTACCACACGCAAGAGGGGAAGGAGTAAACGGTCATGAACCACTTGCAACAGAGCCTCTCGATCGCCACGTTGCTATTCATCTCTGCCTGCTCCTTGGGACAGCAGTCCTACAGCTCACCGAGTCCCCGTGTGTTGACAGCGCCCGCAGCGCAATCATCGGGCACGCAGGCGCCGGTCGTGCCCTCCCCGCCGATGTCGCCTTTGTCGACCACCATGACGGCTGCCCCTGTACACATAAGTCCGGGCGACCTGCTGGAAATCGGAGTCTTCGACACGCCGGAACTTGCTGGCAAAGTCAGGGTAAACAGCGATGGCGAGATCACACTGCCGCTAGTCGGTGCGCTGCACGTCGGCGGCTTATCGCCGGAGCAGGTGCAAAACCTCCTCGCCAGCAGCCTGCGCGACCAGAACTTCGTGAACGATCCTCAAGTTTCCGTTTTCGTCGCCGAGTATGCCAGCCAGGCAGTGTACGTGCTCGGAGAAGTCGTGAAGCCCGGGCCTTATCCCCTGATGGGCTCTCATCGTCTGCTCGACTTCATCTCCGCCGCCGGAGGATTCACGCCGCGCGCCGGTAAGACGATCACTCTTAAGACGAGTGCCGACCCCGACCACCCGCAAACCATCGGTCCCGCCTCCGCTGAGAAAGATGCCAACCCCGAAATCGCTGCCGGAGACTCGATCCTGATTTCGCAAGCCGGCATTGTCTACGTCCTCGGAGACGTAACCCGGCCCGGCGGCTTCATGCTCGATCGGCAAGACACCTCTGACCGTCATGCAGGCTCTCGCGCTGGCCGAAGGCACCCTGTCCACCGCGGCCAAGTCCTCCGCCAAACTGATTCGCACCACGGCCAAAGGACGCGAGGAAATTCCCGTCAACCTGAAAGCCATCCTGAAGTCGAAGAGCACCGACCTGGCCATGCAGAGCAACGACATCCTGTTCGTGCCAGGGAGCACGACCAAGGGCGTGTTGAAGGGCGTTCGGAGCGTTCTGCCGGCGGCCGCCGCGGCCAGTATTTATCGGATTCCGTAAGCAACTGGCGGAATATCGATATCAATAAGGACTATCCTAAAACGTTGCCATCGATCAGCTCTAACCTGCATCCATTCCATCGTCGCGTAACGCGACCAGACTTCCTCATCGAAAGGCGTTATGACAACAAATGTCGCGCAGCTTCTGCGTAAGCAATCCGAGGATCATCTAGATTACCTTGGATTGTCGTTTTTTGACCTGCCAAACGCAACCTACACTGAACTCGTAGCGGGGATGGCAGATGAGCACGTTTGGCACTTCGAGAATAACACGACAGAAAGTCACATGGCTTTCCTGAGGCAATGGGGACCGCGGTTGGTCGAATGGAGCGCTCATCTACCCTTTCCGCAAGGGAGTGTACATCTCGATCTAGGGGCTGGCGAGGGCATCCTTTCCTATCTCGTCGCCCAGCGCGGTTACCACTCGATAGCCGTAGAACTTTCCGCGACCATTCTCCACAGTGCCACTCTGTTTCAATCGGGCCTCTATGGGCCTCACTGCAGTAAGCACTCGTCAATGGATCTCTGGGTCGCAGATATTTATGACATCCCCCTGAAAGCGGCTAGTGTAGACTTTGTTACTATCAAACAACTCCTGCATCACTTGCATGACCCCGATAGATTGCTGCAGGAAGTGTCACGCGTACTGAAACCCAACGGCATTGTATACATCTGGGAACCGTTCTATGTCAGCATTCCCCTGTTACGGTGGTACTTCTTGAAGCACACTAGGCCCCGTGAATTGTCCCTAGGAATCCACCATGTCTACCACACATACTGGACATACCGGCGGCTTTTCAAACGATGGTTAAACGCCTTGAGCATCACGGGGAATTTAAAAATGGAAACCTGCGGCACTACGTCACCCAAAGCCGGTTCACCAACGGCGCAATTTATGCCCAAGGGCGCATCAAGCCCTATCAACAATCGACCCAGTCGACCCGCACTCCTTCCGTTCGGTTCCAGATTCAACCCAAGGACTTCCTCCGCGAGGACTTGCTCTCCGATGGACTTCAGACGACTAGTTGTCGTAAGGACTACCTAGATAGCCTCTTGGTACAAGAGGGGAATTCACAATACCACGGCCCGGAGCTCCCTTCCTAGTTTCCTGACTCAAGGCCTTCGACAGCGATATCAGCGTGGTCGCAATCAAGCTCGCCGGCGCATTCGAGCTCCTGTTCTGCGTCATGCGGACACGATCACCGACAACGAGCAGAACTCCATGTTTCGGTCGCACGACCGCACAACACCGATGATGGCGACCAACATCATCCCTGGGTAGAAGGCACACTTGCAGAGCACACGACACATGACACTCTCACGTAACACAACCCTGAACATCCTCGGGTCGATCGTTCCATTCATCTTTACTGTGGTTACGCTACCTGCCTATCTTCATCTAATTGGTGAAATACGGTTTGGGGTCCTAGCACTCGTCTGGCTTTTGCTCAGCTACTTTGGACTGTTTGACATGGGGCTAGGTCGCGCGACCTCGAAATTTATCGCCGAACTGCATGATCGCTCCGATGGGGAACGTCAGTCCCTGTTTTGGACAGTATTTCTGCTGAACGCAGGAATGGGGGCGGTGGGTGGTCTGATCCTTTACGGCGTTGGACATTTTTTGCTGGCACGTGTTCTGAATGTACCCCTTGCGATGCACGCGGAGGTGGAAAGCGCCGTGCCATGGCTTGCAGCTGCTGCCAGTGCCACGATCGTCTCAGTGTTAACAGGATCTCTCGAGGGCCGAGAGCAATTCCTCTCCTCCAACCTGATGCAGATATTCGGCGCCGGGCTGTTTCAGGGATTGCCGCTGATGGTTGCCTTCTGGCACGGCCCTCACCTGAAATGGCTCATAGGATCTGCAATCCTCGCGCGAGTCGCAGCAAGCCTTCCGATGTTCCTTGCGTGCAAGAAACATATCCCACTAACTTCCAGACCACGAATCGAAATGCGATGGGTGCGTCAGGTGGTCACCTTCGGGAGCTGATCAATAAGTCGGCTATTAACTCCATTGCTCTAAACGGCCTTGACCGCTTCGTTATAAGTATATGCAGTGGACCAGCAGCGCTGGCCCATTACAGCATCGCATATAATTTCTCTACCAAAATGAGCATAGTTCCGGGAAGCGCTTCTCGGCGCTGTTCCCCAACTTTTCACGACAAAACCAGTCGGATGCCGGGGAACTGGCTCGAAGTGCAACACTTGGAATTGCTGCAGTACTCACCCCAATCGCGTTGAGTGCCATTATTTTAGTCCATCCTTTTTTTACGCTCTGGTTGGGGGTGAAGGGGTCTTGAGTTGCTTTCGACCGGCCGAAGTGCTCCTCTTCGGGTGTGGATTAACGGACTCGCCCTTGTGCCTGATGCATGACTACAAGGCCAAAATCGCCCGAGCGTAGTAGCAAAGTTCCACGCCATGGAGGCTGTTCCGTTCATGATAGTTTTGTGGTTCGGTATTCGGATCGGCGGAGTCGAGGGTGCGGCTTGGGCATGGACCGCACGCGTCTTTGCAGACAGTTTCCTGTTGTTCTGGTCCGCCAAGGTCGGCCGTAACCTAATAGCCCATCTGTCGTCGGCGTCCGTGTTAATAGCAATGGCGCTCGTCGCCACACGACTTCTTAATGGTGGCTTCGCAATACGGTTGCTCGTGGCTCTCATCGTGGCTGGCTTTGGAGTCGCTTGGAGTTGTATAGCTGCCCCACATCAGACTCGCCGATTGATCCGCGCATCCATCTTGGCGGCGAATTACCCGCGGCCTCTCGTGCAACTGCATAGCGAGCTAATGTCGACAATGACGTCATTCGCAGCTAGGTTCGAGACCCTACATTCAAGGGCAGCGCATCTGCCTCCGGCCGGTGCAATCATCGCAGCACTACTGATCGGATGCCGTATGCTGTCTCTATTGCCGCCGAAATGGGTATCCTCGCACTCATATTGACGGGCATCGTTCTGCTGCTATACGTGTGTCTCCGCACACCCCACGTCGCAGTGGTGGTATTCGTTGGCTCATCGTTCTTCATTCCACCCTCTCTAAATGCGGGCGGCAATACCGCTTCACTTGGTCGATTGCGGATTTCTATTAGTCATCGCGACCTTTGTGCTTAAAGCAGGACCTACGCTCGCCTTTGCAATTGCTCGCCACCGCCTAGTCGCCGTATCCCTTCTGATTGGCCTTGTAGGCTGTGCGGCAGCGATAAATGGATATTTGTCCGGAAATGACCCTAACCTCGTCCCGGCTGATCTGCGACTGGTGATTTACTATTTTGCGGTGTGGCCTATTGCGATTTGTCTAAGGGACGGCCGTGCTCGTCGCAACGTCATGCGGTTACTTGCACCTGTCGCGATTGCGGCCATACTGTGGGGAATGTGGGATAAGCTTACCCACAGTTCAGATCAATTCGGAACCAGCATTTCCATAGGGCCGATTGCCGTGCGTCGATTGGTCGCTCCCCTAATGCCCACGTTCCTTCCAATGACCTTCGGACTGCTGACTCTGACTCCTCTACTATGCGGCCAAAAGAGAGGCCTGAGCGTCGCTCATATCAACTTTAGCCATCTGTTTGATGGGCCTGTTCTTGACCTTGACCCGGGCGGCTTTTCTAGGATTCGGCGTTGGCGTGGTCACTCTGGCTATCGCTGCAGGAGGCAGAGTACTCTCTGTGCGAACGATCGTGATAGCTGTTTTGCTGATCGGACTGCGGGCGTAGCCCTCGATGTTATTACTGACAATGTGTTTTCGGACCGCCTTATGGAGGCGTCTTCTGGAGATGACAACGTTGCTGGGCGGATTTATGAAAGTCGCATCGTCCTCAGTAAGATATCAGACAGACCCTTCCGTGGGGAGCGGATTGGGCGCATTACACAGCCCAGAGCAGCCGCTCGTTTCCGAAGAGAGCACGGGTTCCTCGTTATGATTTAAACCCTTCCTATGTGCACGATTTCTATCTGTGGGCATGGTTCAAACTCGGGCTGCCTGGACTCATTTTGTTTGTCGCACTCATTGTTGTTGCATTTAGGGAAGGTGTCCGCGCATATAGAACGACTGCGGATTCAAACGATAAAATGATGGCACTTTCTGCGGTGGCTGTAATTGCCGCCGTGTCGATTGCATCCTTCACCGGCCCACTCTTCAATGATGAGTTTACAGTGCCTCTTATTGTCTTCGTGCTCGGCCTCAGCTCAGTATTTGGCCACAGCGGACATCGCACGCGCCAACATGTTGCCCCACATAGTTCCGTCGCCATCGAACGAAGAGTTATCGCAACCTCCTGCCTTATGAAAATGTCTGTCGTATTCATAACGTACAACTGTTCTGACTGCGTTGTCCGCTCCATATCGTCGGTTATCACCAACATGAAGGCTCTTTTGACCATGAAGTTGTAGTAGTTGACAACGCATCGACAGACGGAACCGCAGACATCGTATCCGATACATTTCCGACGGCTCGCGTTGTTCGCAATGAAAATAATGTGGGGTTCGGAAAAGCGTGCAATCAGGCGATATCTCTATGCCGTGGCAAATATGTGGTCCTACTCAACACTGACTGCTTCTTGCAGAACGATGCTTTTGGAGAATTGTTTCAGTTCCTGGAGTTGTATCCTGCAGTCGGAATAGCGGGAGCGCGACTATTCAATTCCTATTTGAAGTGCAACTGTTGGCTCGTCGGTTCGTGTCGATTGCGAATGAATTCTTGGCAACATTTCCTGTCTGAATAAGATTCCCTTTCAATTGTTTCACCGTGACGTATTGAGTTCCCGAGAAGCCTCAAGCCCGATGATCGTCGACTACGTATCCGGTGCGTGTCTGATGATTCGCCGCGTTGTATTCGACATGGTGGGCGGATTTGACGAACGCTTCTTTATGTACAGTGAAGAAGAAGACTTCTGTCATCGCGCCTTGCAATCTGGATTTAGAACTGCTTATGTGCCTTCTGCCAGGGCCATGCACATAAGCGGAGCATCGTTTGGAGCAAATGTTCGGTGGAGGTCGGCTCTCGTTAGTAGCAGACTCAAATACTACGAAAAATATCACTCCCCGATTGAGGCGCTACTTCCGAGCAATTCTGTTGCCGGCCCTTGCTGTGCGAGTGTGCTTTGGCGTCCTGCGAGCACATTTCATCCCGCGCGATCAAGCGCGAGGATTTACATCATCGATGCACTTGTTACGATGCGCACATATCTGTTTCGTACCGTTGAGAGCCCCTTGCGATGAAGGTAGCCCTATGTACGCTTGCCTTCCCCGAATTTACGGTATCGCTGGCACGGGCTCTCCAGCAATATTGCGACGTCACAACCTTTGTTCCTGACCGTGGCCCGCTCGCACGGGATCTTAATGCCAGCATCCGCACGTTTCCCTATCAGGCGATCGCTTCGCCGTTCGAGAAACTGAGAGCATGTGGTTCTTTGACGACCGAGATCAGAAGACTGAAGCCTGACATTGTTCACTTTCAGGGGTCAAGCCCTTATCTTCTTCCCTTCCTCCCGTTTCTCGCAGGGTTGCCGATCGTCAAGACACTGCATGACCCAGTCGCACATAGCGGCGAGCAGCAGTGGCCTAACACCCTCTCGAAATGGCTGATCACCGCGAAGGCAAAGCGTGTAATCGTTATGGCTGACGCTATGCGAGAACTCTGCATTGCCACTGATGCGCCGTTTCGACATAAAATCGACGTCATTCCGCACGGAATATATGAGTGCTACCGTGAGGGGCCGCAAACACGACCAGATTGGCTACCTGAGGGTGCGCGTTTCATTCTCTTCTTCGGTCGGGTCTCACGGTACAAAGGTATCGAAGACCTGTTGGACGCCTTCCACCTCGTTGCCCGTGACTATCAGGGAAAGCTTGTCATAGCGGGCAAACAGCTTTATCCCCTTAACATCCCAGTCGGCCTTCTTTCTCGCGTTATCGCTATCGATCAATACATCCCGGACGACGTACTCCGACATTTGTTTCGCAAGTGTGAAGCGGTGGTATTGCCTTACCGAGACGCGACTCAGAGTGGAGTATTAATGCTCGCTTATGCGTTTGGGAGACCGGTTATTGCTACAGACGTAGGCGGCTTGCCAGAAATGATCCGATCCGGTGAAACGGGCATTCTGGTTCCGCCCCAATAGCCCCAGGCACTCGCGAATGCGATACATGATTTGGTAACAAACCGGGCCTTCGCAGAGGGTATGGGTAGGGAAGGCCGAAGGTGGGCGGAAGAGAGGTTTTCGTGGGCAAAGATTGCGCGTCTTACCTTTGACGTCTACGAAGATATCGTATCGGGTGTTAAGCACACAGCGGTTCCAGCCCAGACAGATGTTGGGCCCTCGACAGTTGCACTCTCCTCGGACTAGATCAGCACTAAGGACCGCCCGTGCATATTGCTAAGAATCGAGTGACTCTCATTACCACCGGCCTGAACCGTGGCGGAGCAGAAATGCAGGTCTTCCACCTTGCGAAGGGACTGCGTGCCCGCGGGTGGGAAGCGGAAGTCGTCTCTTTAATAAGCGGCGGGAACATGGCGCGATCAGTTTCTGGATGCTGGAATCCCGCTGCACGAACTGGGAATGAAGCGGGGCATTCCCGATCCGCGCGCTATCCTTCGTTTGCGCAAAATCATCCGCGCCTTCCGTCCTGACCTCGTTCATAGCCACATGGTTCACGCAAACTTATTAGCTCGACTCACTCGCCTGGTGTGCCCGATGCCAGTACTAATCGCAACCGCGCACAACATGATCGAAGGTGGACGTTGGATCGAGATCGCTTATCGCCTGACCGATGCTCTTTGCGATCTAACCACGACTATTAGCAAAGCTGCAGCCGAACGTCTCGTCCAGGTCTGCTCAGTTCCGAGGACCGTCTCAAGGTTGTCGTGAATGGTCTGCCGCTCGAGCAGTTCCGACCCAACCCTCAAACTCGCGCGGATGCCCGTAAACAGCTCGGCATTCGAGACGAATTCGTTTGGCTGGCTGTCGGAAGGTTTGATCCTCAGAAGGACTATCCCAATCTCGTAAGTGCCATATCTCAGGTTTCGTCCCATGGAGATTTGTTTCTAATCGTGGGAGACGGTCCCTTGCGCTCGGAGATCGAGAGACTTGCGGTCAAATGCAATGTCTCGCATCGCCTCCGCTTCCTCGGCATGAGGAAGGATGTTCCGGCACTGATGGCAGCGGCTGACGGTTATGTGATGTCGTCCGCATGGGAAGGACTGCCCATGGTGCTATTAGAAGCCGCGGGTCTGGCCTCCCCGTAGTCGCAACAAATGTCGGCGGCAATTGCGAGATCGTACGCGATGGCATCAGCGGATTTTTAGTTCCAGCGTCCGACTCTACAGCGTTATCGGAAGCGTTGTTGCGCATGGAACAGCAGTCCCCATTGGCACGGGCCGCGATGGGTGCTTCTGGGCGAGAGTTCGTGATCAAGAATTACAGCCTGTCCTCGGTGTTCGATCACCTGGGAATCCATCTACCAATCCTTCATGCCGAAACCAGCGCAATTAGCTTATGCGCAAGGAGGAGCGTCCTGATGTCCCGCCGCCCTCGCATCCTGTTCGCCGTGACCGATTCCATCTCTTGCGTCCTTTATCGTGGGATGCTGCGGTATCTGGGAGACGCAGGATTCTGCACGACCCTGGTTTCCGCTCCGGGGAAACCGTTGACAGAAGCGAGCTACTCCCAGGGCGCAGCGAGCATGGCAGTCCCGATGGAGCGGGAGATCCGTCCGCTTCGTGATCTTGTCTCGCTGTGGAGGTTGTATCGAACCGTGAGGCAGCTCGGCCCGACATAGTGAATGCGAGCACGCCCAAGGCAGGACTGCTGGGGTCAGTGGCGGCGATGCTGGCGCGAGTCCCGTGCCGCGTGTATACGCTGCGTGGATTGCGCATGGAAACTGCCACCGGGTTTAAACGGTCGATCTTATGGTTAACCGAGCGCGTGGCGTGTGCCTGCGCACATCGCGTAGTTTGCATCAGTCCGAGCATACGAGAACGCGCCATCCAACTGGGGTTAGTCGCAGCTGAAAAGGCGAGCGTCCTCGGAAACGGCAGCCGTGGAGTCGACACGGAGCGGTTCACATCCAAGGCTCCGCAAGACCGAGCAAGTCGCGCAACTGCGTCAGACGCTGGGTCTCACCGGAAACGAAAGGGTGATCGGCTTCGTCGGCCGCTTCGTCAAGGACAAGGGCATCCGTGAATTGGTCGAGGCGTTTCGTGAGTTGAGTGCTGCGCGTCCCGACCTGCGCCTGCTGCTGGTGGGAGACTTCGAGAGCGGCGATCCCGTGGAGCCCGACGTGCGCCAGTATATCGAGTCGACCCCGGCGATTCTCCGCCCAGGATTTGTCGCCGACACCGCCCCTTATTACGCCTTGATGGATGTCTTTGTGCTGCCGACGTATCGCGAAGGATTCCCCGGCGTCCCGCTGGAAGCGCAGGCCAGCGAGGTGCCGGTGGTCACGACCAATGCGACCGGCGCCGTGGATTCGGTGCAGCACGGCATTACCGGCTTGATCGTCCCGGTGAAAGATGTGAAGGCTCTGACCGAGGCGATCGACACTCTGTTGCGCAATCCAACGATGCGTGCCGACATGGGCCACGCCGGACGCAAGTGGATGGAGCAGGCTTTCCGTCCTGAGACCATCTGGCAGGCCCATGCAGACCTGTATCGGGAAATGCTGGAAGCACATTCGCAGCGCAAACAACAACGGCGGGCCAGCCTGATCACAAAGCGCGCCTTCGATCTTCTATTCGCAACTGCGGCTCTGATTGCACTTTCCCCGCTCCTTGCCCTGGTTGCGCTTGTAGTCCGGATATTTCTAGGATCGCCGGTGTTGTTTCGGCAGGTGCGTCCCGGGTATAAGGCGCGTCCCTTCACGTGCCTGAAGTTTCGCACCATGACCGACAAGCGCGACGCGCAGGGCCAGCTACTCTCCGACGCAGAGAGGCTGACGCCGCTGGGACGGTTCCTGCGCGGCACAAGTCTGGACGAACTGCCCGAACTGATCAACGTGATTCGCGGAGAGATGAGCCTGGTGGGGCCGCGTCCGCTGCTGATGCAGTATCTGGATCGCTACACGCCGGAACAGATGCGCCGCCACGATGTGCGGCCCGGCATCACCGGCTGGGCGCAGGTCAACGGGCGCCAAGATATCCCGTTCAGCAGGCGCTTCGCGCTGGACGTCTGGTACGTGGACAATCGCAGCTTACTTCTTGATCTCAAGATTCTGTTTGCAACCATCGTGCACACCGTACGCGGCACGGGTGTCCGTTCAGGTCAAAACGTGGCCGAAGTTGATGACCTTGGATTCTCAATTGGGCCTTTGGAGACAAAGCAATGATTGACTTAGGCGAGATTGTGTTGCGGCCACTAGAGACATGCGATGCCGACGCCTTGTATCGCTTCAAGAATGACTGGGACTCGACGAAATCGCTGGGGGGATTCTCGTATGGGATGACTACCGAGGACATCCGGCGATGGATCGCAGCGCACACGAATCGTGCCGACGAAGTGTTCTGGTCAATCGCCGTCAGATCAACCAATATCTGCATCGGCCACGTTGCCCTTTACAAAGTCGATAGCAGGGCACGAAAGGCAGAGTTCGGCATCCTGATCGGCGACCGCAACTGGTGGAGCAAAGGCTTCGGGACCCGGATCACCGCCGCCGTCCTCTCTTGGGGATTCGAGCAATTGCACCTACACAAGATGTATCTAGAGGTCCTTGCAACCAACAAACATGCTATCGCCGTGTACGAAAAGCTAGGCTTCCGTCGCGACGGTCTACTGCGAGACGACGAATTCCGGGATGGCTCTTTCATCGACGTTGTAGCCATGTCTCTCTTACACGAGGAATGGCATACCGTTCGACAGAGGAGTGGTGTATGAGCGCGGTTCGCTGGGAGTACGGTGGCGAATTTCACCTGATGCCAATTGGGTGTGCCCCCTATGTTCGGTTGCCCGAACCCTCGCGCTGGTATGCGCTAGGACGACATGCTCTTTCCGCTCTCGCCGAGTTTAGCTCCGGCACTCTATGGGTGCCGTGTTACTTCTGTCCCGAAGTAACCTCATATTGGGCGAAGCATTTTCACATTGTGCGCTACTGTGACACGCCCGATAAGCCAGCACCGGAGTGGACCACCTTGCAACCCCGGACCTTCCGACCTCGTGCTGGCGGTTGATTTCTTTGGCGTCCGCGATATGTCCGTCTGGTCGGAGTGGCGTCGAAGCAGTTGAATGCATTCTCGTCGAAGACTACACGCACGACGTGGCTTGCCCGGCGATCGAAACCACCCATGCGGACTACGCATTCGCCAGCTTACGAAAGACTCTGGCTATACCTGAAGGGGCGGTCCTTTGGTCGCCCCGGAAACTGCGGCTGCCGGCATCGGCTGCAACTTCGAGTGTGGGCTGGAAACTGGCCGCAATGGCTCTCAAGGCTGAATATATTGCTGGCCGCGGTGGCCCAGAAATCAAAGGCACATACCGGCAGTTGCAACTCGACGCAGAAAACCAATTGACAGAGGCGCCGGTTGCGGGCCCGAGCGTCTTCACAACGGAAGTCGTTGCATGCGTGGTGTATCTGCAGAGTTCTTCACCAAACGAAGGCAAAATGTGCAGGTACTAGTTCGTGGTTGTTGTGAAAATGCAGGTCTCAAACCCCTGTTTGTTGAATGGCCTACCGGAGCGACACCCTTAGCACTGCTGCTCGCGTTCAGGTCACCGCGTGACCGCGACACATTCCGCTCTGGACTTCGGGATCACGATGTCTATTGTCCTGTTCACTGGGAAGTACAAGGGCGAATGCTCGCATGCGGTCGATCTTGCGTCTCGGATGCTCACGATCCCGGCAGACCATAGGTACACGTAGGAAGATGTACAGCGTGTGGTGAAGGTGATGTGTCGCTTGATTGCGACCTTCACCAAGGGATGACCATGAATCAATGTATCGCATCTTGGGCATTGCTGATTTGACGAGTGGAACCGGGTGTTGCCGCCGAACCAGTCGGTGGTTCGGAAGTCACGCGTTCATGTCGATCGCTGCCACTCACAACAAATACGAAGCTCAGTTACTGGTGGTTGAATGATTGCGACGGTATGATTGCATACCCGTATTTCTTGCGGCCGACCGGCACCATGGCATTTGCCAATGGCATCGCCGTTTTCGACAGCATGACACCGGAATTCACAGGGCCCTACGGTTACGGAGGAGTGCTTCCTCTCGACGGTCGTGTCGGTTAGTGCTGCTCGATGCTAGCGAATTGATGTTGAAGCTTCGTGGTTTCTGCCGAGAAAGCAATATTGTTTCGATGCTGCTGCGACTACACCCGCACTGCACCAACACTGGGCGAGAACAGGACAGCCTGCTCGACCCTGCCTCGATAGCCGTACGATCGAGACATCGCTCTGAATGTGACATGGGCCTTTCGCATGACGTTGCCCTGTGCGAAAGGACGGCGTTCGACCTCAGGTTGCGCGCCGGAAGAACATAAACGAGTCCAACGACTGAAGGCGGAACGAGTGCCGGCGAAGCGGGACTGGAGAACATTTTCGCTCGAGTTCTTCCGAATCTACGTTCACGATGGACCGCGATCAGTGCATCAGACTTCTACTAGTTTAGAAAGCACAATTACTATTCGGCCGATTCGCGCAGCGGCCTTGGCAAAGATATGCCTGTGTCATCAATGCCTCGCGCGAATAGGTGGTCAGCTCGGTGCCGGCTATCTTTATTTGCCGGGTGCGAGTTCGCTCATTACCATCTCAGCGGCACCACCGACGAGGGGCGTAAATTCAAGGCCGGGACCGTCATCATCGTTGAGGCGGCGCGGTGGGCACGCCAGCGGCATTGACACTGGCTGCCACTCTGGGCGGCGGAACGCACGCCGACGATGGCCTATTTCGCTTCAAGCAATCCTTTGGCGGCCCAACCTACCAGTACATTTCTTGACCGCGATCACTATACCGTATCGATACGAGGCACTGACGTGAGCGGCGAAACAGTAGCTCGCGCATATCCCTCCGAGCCGATCTTTACGTTCCACGAGTGAGCAACGTTTAAAATGGCCCGGATCGCCGGACTTCTCATCCATTTACCACGTGTCTCGGCAACTCTTTGGCATACCGATCCAGCAGGACTGACGATCCTTCTTACATTAGAGTGTCTACAACAAATGGAACACGAAGTGTTCAGATCGCGAGGCTTTCTTTGCCTCCTGGCCCCACTTCGCTGCGGATGAAGTTGAGGCCGCGACACGAGTTCTTCAATCCGGCAAAGTCAACTACTGGACGGGAGAAGAAGGCCGGCTGTTCGAAAAGGAATTCGCTGAGTTTGTGGGATGCAAACACGCGATTGCGCTCGCCAACGGGACGGTCGCGCTGGAAACCGCGCTGAAGGCGCTCGGAGTCAGTCCAGGCGATGAGGTCATCACCACCAGTCGCACGTTTATCGCCTCGGCCAGTTGTGCCGTTGCCGTGGGAGCGCGTCCTTTCATAGCCGACGTTGATCGCGATAGCCAGAACCTGACTGCAGATACTATCCGGCCGATGATCACGCCGCGCACCAAGGCGATTGTGGTCGTCCATCTGGCGGGCTGGCCTTGCGAGATGGATGAAATCATGGAACTGGCGCACGAGTACGGACTGAAGGTCGTCGAGGACTGTGCGCAAGCGCAGGGTGCCAGCTACAAGGGACGACCGGTCGGGTCCATCGGCGATGTGGCGGCCTTCTCGTTCTGCCAGGACAAGATTATGACCACCGGCGGCGAGGGTGGCATGCTCACCACCAACGATGCCGAACTGTGGGAGCGTGCATGGAGCTACAAGGATCACGGCAAGAGCTACGACGCGGTCTATAACCGCGAACATCCGGTGGGATTCCGCTGGCTGCACGAATCCTTCGGCACCAACGGAAGAATGACCGAGGTGCAGTCGGCCATTGGGCGCGTCGCGCTCAAGAAAGTCCCTGGCTGGGTGGAAACCCGGCGAAAGTATGCCGCCATGTTCAATGAGAGGCTGTCTCGATTGCCAGGACTCAGGATCGCGATGCCTTCTGCGAGTTCCTATCACGCTTATTACAAGTATTACGCGTTCGTGCGCCCGGAACGCTTGCTGCCGGGCTGGGATCGAGATCGCATCCTGCAGGCGATTTATGCAGAGGGTGTGCCCTGTTTTGTCGGCAGTTGCAGCGAAGTGTACCGGGAAAAGGCATTCGTAACCGACCGGCGCGCCCGCGTTCGTCTTCCGGTCGCGAAAGAATTGGGGGAAACCAGTCTGATGTTCCTTGTCCACCCCACATTGACGGAAGACAACATTGAACATTCCTGCGTCGTGATTGAAAAGGTAATGGCATCGGCCACCGTTCCCCAGAGCGCGACTGAGCCCTCACATCCATCCGTTAAGGTCGCAGCCGCTTCGCACTAATCCCTTCCTCCTCGTCGTCATCAAGAAAAGAGAGAGACCGAACATGTTGCTGAAACAACGCACATTGGTCATCGCGGCATTGCAAGCGCTGCTCATTATTGCGTCCTTCGTTGCTGCGTGGCTCCTGCAGATTTGAGTTTTCCCTGCCGCATTTGGAGTTGCTGTTGGCGACCGCGCCCCTTCTGGTGCTGGTCCGGTTACTCGTAATGTGGCGCTATAACCTGTTCCATGGCTACTGGCGCTACACCGGGGTCAGCGATGCCGCCGATGTCGTGAAAGCGGTCACTCTGGGCACCGCCGTATTCTTTGTGACAATCCGCTTTGTAATGGGAATGACGGCTTTCCCTCTGTCCATATACCTTCTCGAAGGCCTGCTGACGGGGATTTCACTCGGAGGTATTCGAGTGCTCTCCCGCATCATGCTGCACAAGCTTGATCCGCGGAATCGGGGCGATCGGGCGCGCATACTGATTGTCGGCGCCGGCGCCGCCGCCGAAGCGCTCATGCGGGAACTAAAGCATAGCCAGTATGTAGCCGTAGGATGCGTCGACGATGACAAGGAGAAACAAGGCGTAAGCCTTCATGGGTTGAAGGTACTCGGCACGATCGAGGAACTCCGCCATGTCGCGACCGCCTACCAAGTCGAAGAGTTGTTTATTGCCATGCCCTCGGTGACCGGCCTGCCGATGCGTCGCGTCATTGAGCATTGCCTCGCCAGCGGCCGGAAATTCAAGACCATCCCCGGTCTGGGAGAACTTCTGGATGGTCGGGTAACCGTTGAACAACTGCGGGAAGTAAACCTCGAGGAATTGTTGGGTCGAGACCCGGTGCGGCTTGACCTGGAAGCAGTGCGTCACGATCTTGCCGATCGAGTGGTGTTGGTTACGGGCGCTGCCGGATCAATCGGGCAGGAACTCTGTCACCAGATCCTCGAGTGCGGGCCGGCAAAATTAATCTGCCTCGATCAAGCAGAAACGCCAATGTTTTTTCTGCAACTAAAACTGACGCAAGGCAAGTATGGCGATCGCGTCGTCTACTCGGTGGCTGACATCACCGATTCAAATAGAATAAAAGGCATACTCCGCGCCCACAGTGTGCAGGTCGTCTTCAACGCAGCGGCTTATAAACATGTTCCCTTAATGGAGTCAAACAGCACCGAGGCGGTGCGCAACAACGTTTTCGGCCTGATCAAGCTCTTGGATGCCGCCGAAGAGGCTGGTTGCGACCGCTTTCTGCTGATATCGTCCGATAAAGCTGTGAACCCCAGTAGCGTGATGGGCGCAACCAAGCGCGTGGGCGAACTGATCTTGGCGTCCCGCCCCTCGAAAATGCGATGTGCTTCCGTCCGCTTCGGCAATGTCCTGGGGTCACAGGGGAGTGTAGTACCGGTTTTCCAGCAGCAGATCCGCAAGGATGGGCGCGTCACCGTTACCCACCCGGATATCACGCGCTACTTCATGACCATTCCTGAGGCAGTCTCGCTGGTGCTCCAGGCTTTTACCATCGGCGCCCATGGCGACGTCCTAGTCCTGGACATGGGGGAGCCGATTCGAATTGCGGACTTGGCTCGCACCCTCATACGTCTGACCGGAGCCTCAGAGAGCGATGTGCCCATCGTATTCACCGGCCTTCGACCGGGTGAAAAGCTGTTTGAGGAGCTCTTCTACTCGACTGAAACCCTTCTCGCGACGCCGCACGAAAAGGTTCGTCGAACTCACGGGAATCTGGCACCCTGGCCAAACCTGGCACAACACCTGCAGGAATTACAGCAGCTGATGCTGTCGGGTTCGGATCAGTCAATCCGGGCAAAGATCCAGGACATCGTGCCCGAGTACAGCTACGAGTCGATGGACGGACGAAGCGGCAGTGAAGAATACCTCACCGCGCCTCAAGTTGTCGCAACTGCGCTCGCTCAGTCTGCTGCGGCAAATGATTGAAGCCGACCTCTTGGGACAAGCAATTCAGCGGAGGCCTGAGTTCAGCCGCGACCCGTCGGCAGAGCAAATCATCGAGCGCAGCATTCATTTCTGAAACGCTCTCGCCTAGCCAAGAAGGAGACAAGCATTCCTCATGAGTAATCAAGACAAGGACTTTGGCCGTGCACCCAATACGAATGTGCCGGAAAAAATCTGCCTGCATCCTGAAAGCACGGCCGCGCCAGACAAACCAATCGTTGAAGCGGCAAAGTACAAGAATAAAAGGCGATGGCCCCGACATGCCGTTGACATCCTTGTTCAAGTCCGGGTCACTACCCATGGACCAACACGAACCGTCGCCTGCGACGGGCATGGAACAGACCTCAACGGCGGTGGATTGGCCGTGATCGCCGATATCGATCTTCTCGTAGGCGCGCAAGTCAAAGTCGCGTTCACGCCACCCTATTCCGAGCAACCGATGACCTTCCGGTGCTTCGTTCGCGACCGGATCGGCAATCGCTACGGCGTCGAGTTTATTACGGAGAACGACGAAGACTACAGGAATATTGCGGAGCTACAACAGCGGCTTGCGGTCATGCAAAAGCAAGTCTCCCCGCGATGAGTCGCGATTGGCAAGTCTAGGTCTCTACCGCTTCATCCACGGCGGACTGAACCAAGGTCCGAATTCCTATCGCCTCAAGTGCGGGGAGCTGCGCCCACCGCAGTCCCACAAGAGGAGTAAGCCATCCATGAAAGCGCTCGAAGTACTGAATGCAATCGCAACCGTCTGGGAAGGCTGGCCGGACAGCACACTCTACTGCGTCGAATGCAGCCATAACACAATGGAAGACTTGCACCGAGCGTGCGTCGCCAATGATACCGCGCACATCATTTCAGCCGCGAAACAGCTCGTTGGTGTCGAAGCGTCGCACTGAGCCAAAGCAATCACTACCGGCGAAAGCGTCTCGTGCAGGACCTCATAAATCCCTCCCCAGAGCTCGCCACTTCAACGCTTCACGTCGGCATCGGCCGAACATCGTGACCTTCCTCATCACCTGTTTCTGAGGCGATCGGATTGATCGCTCACGCTCAAGCAACCAAAGCGGCGTACCAGGAACAGAGTAGTTGCACCATGCACAACTGACTTTAGATCGAAGACCTCGATCCCATCCTGTTTAACTCACACTTCCAGGGCAAGCGAGCGCTCGCCATTTCGGCGGGGGACGCCGACAGCGTGTCCCGAATCGGGACACTTTTTCCCAAAACTGAGATTACAGCCATAAATAAAGACGGGCAAACGCTCCTGGTATCGGCCATGTCGCTGAATTGGGCGCTCTATTAGGGATCGACGTTACGGCAGATGACGTGCAACGTTGTCGATTGCTAGCTCCGGCGGAGCGTCTGCTGTCCCCACGCACTGTGACCGAGGTAAGTCAGGAAATTCTATGCAAAATAAATGGTTGGGTCTCTTTCTTGCCGCAATGTTTCTACTTCTCTTCCTCTGCGGATGCGGCGGAGGTTCCACTGCTCTTTTGCCACCGTCTGCTTTGACATATACGAACCGCGCAGCGCTCTACACCAAGGCGGTGGCGATCACGTCCAACAACCCAACTAGTTCGGGAGGTGCTGTCGCGTCTTATGCAGTGAGTCCCGCACTCCCATCAGGCCTGAGCTTGAACTCCAGCACCGGTGTCATCAATGGAACCCCAACGGCGATCGCCGACACGAAGGCCTACACAGTAACAGCGTCCAACTCGGCCGGCAGTATCACCGCGACCCTATCCATCACGGTGAATGATAGTGCCCCAACAGGACTTTCCTATAGCAGCACCCCCGTGGTCTACAGTGTGGGATACCCGATTGCGGTAAACACTCCAACGATCACCGGCGGAGCCGCGGTCTGGTATACCGCGATGCCAACGCTTCCGTGGGGCCTCAACCTGGACCCATCAACCGGTGTCATCAGCGGGACGCCGACGGTCGTGACTCGCAAGACCAACTATACGGTGACGGCTTCCAACACAGGCGGCAGCTTCAGTGGAACAGTGAGCATTGCGATCGCAAACGCCGCCCCGGCGGACCTTTCCTATGGCACCAACCCCGCGATCTATGTTGCGGGCGTATCGATCCAGCCCAACATCCCAAGCAACCTGGGAGGAGATCCGACCTCATACTTCATAGCTTCGGGGGACATGCCGCTTCCCGCGGGGTTGAACTTAGATGCAAGCAGCGGAATCATTTCCGGCACACCCTCAGCCGCAACGCCCGCAGCCGATTACAAGGTGACCGCCAGTAACGCGGCCGGTGGCTTGGCGTCGATCCCATTGAACATCACCGTGGCCCCCCAGAGCGCTGCGATCTTGGCCTACACCCCCAGCACCTTGATCGCTACCAAGGGCGAATCCATCACCCCCCTCACTCCCATCACCACGGGCGGGGCAGCAACTTACACGGTGCATCCAGCCTTGCCTACGGGCCTCAGTTTGAACGCCAGCACCGGAATCATCAGCGGTACTCCGGGTCAATCAGCCACAACGGTGACCTATACCGTGACGGCTTCCACCGCCCTTGGCGACGCCGCTGCAAAGCTCAGCCTCACGGTCGATGATGTTGCGCCTTGGACACAATCCCTGCCCAACATGAATCAGCTCATCACACCTTTGGCGCCCGCGAACTCCAGGTACCAGCAGTTGAACCCCGATCTTCCGGTGGACCCAGCTTGGCTCGCCAGCCATGCGGCCACCAGCATAGTGAGTCCCGATGGCAACACGCTTCTCATTGTGACCAGTGGATACAACCGCTTTTACGACGACACAAGTTATTCGCTGAACACGTTTAACCCCGGGGATTCGATGGAATATGTCTTCATTTACGACATTTCCACGGGAACGCCCATCAAGCAACAGGTCGTCCCCATTCCCATCACTTATCACGGCATTGCCTGGGATCCCACGAGCACTGCCATGGATAAGCGCTTTTACGTGTCGGGCTGCACCACGGATAACGTCCATACGATTTCTTGGAATGACTCCACTAAGCAGTGGGGGGAAGAACTGGATTCAGCCCAGCATCCCGCGCTCGCAATGGCACACGGTAAGGGCAACGGGCTGAACGTGGAGCCTCCCATCGGACCAGTCACCGTGAACGAGCAAGTTTTTGTGTACCCATGCGCCGCCGGCCTGGCTCTGTCCAAAGATGGAAACAAGTTGGTGATCGCGAATTACTTCAACGATTCGTTGTCGGTATTCACCGGTGGACACTCCAACTGGCAGCCGACGACTCCGAGCCAAGTGCCGGAAATTGACTTGCGCCCAGGCAGGGCCGAATCCAGTCCGACGCCGGGAATCGCAGGTGGCGAATATCCGTTTTGGGTTCTAGTAGCAGGCGACGGCTCACTCCAACAACCTTACACAGCCTATGTATCCAGCATTCGTGATCGCGAGATCGACGTGGTGAATCTCAGCCTTGCGACTCCGCAAGTGACCGATCGTATTTCCGTTAAGGGCCAGCCGAACAAGATGACGATGAACAAGCTTCAGACTCTCTTGTACGTTGCCGAAGACCAGACCGACACCATTGACGTGATTGACCTCGACTCCACTCACACCACGGTCAACACCATCATCGAGACGATTCCGGTCATCGCTCCAGCGGGTCTGCTTCCTCCATCCTTTTACTATTCGAATTCCAACGCGACAACCAACGCCCCGTTATACACGGGAGCGAACACCAACAGCGTCACGCTCTCGCCGGATGAAACCCGACTCTATGTGACGAATGGGAATCTCAATAATGTTGCCGTGGTCGCCCTGAACGGGACCAATAGCGACGACCAGGTAATTGGCCTCATTCCGACCGGATGGTATCCAAACACTGTCAGTCTGAATGCCGCTGGAACCATGATGTACGTGGCCAACGCGAAGTCACCGACTGGCGCCAATACTGGCTGGTGCTACAGCTATGGCCCCGCGATCTTCACGCCGAATTGTTACGCTACGAACCAGTACAATCCGCAACTCACCAAGGCTGGACTGCAAAGCTTTCCAGTCCCGACCAACGCCCAACTAACGTCGCTTACGGCTCAGGTCGCCACCAACAACCACTTCTCCCATACCGAAAGCAAAGCTGATGCCGCAGTGATGGCCGCAGTCAACCAAGGCGTCAAGCACGTGATCTTCATCATCAAGGAGAATCGTACGTACGACCAGGTTCTTGGCGATCTTGTGAATGCCGAGGGTATGCCGATAGGAAACCGCGATCCCGCCCTCGTGCAATGGGGAGAAGCGATAACTCCGAATCTGCATAGTTTGGCGCGCAATTTTGTGACCCTGGACAATTTCATGGCCACCGCCGAGGTTAGTTATGACGGGTGGCTGTGGACCACTTCGGCCCGCGCTCCTGATGTCGTCGAACATCAATACCCGCTGGCTTATTCCTACCGCGGTCTTGGTCTGGATTCGGAAGGTGTGAATCGAAGCGTGAATGTCGGGCTTCCGACCGTCGCAGCGCGCGTTGCCGGCGATCCGCTTACTCCCAACGACATGGATCTCTTGCCTGGTCAGACCGATACCGACGCCCCGGATGGACCCAATGGCGAAGTCAATACCGGGTATCTATGGAATGCCGCTATGCGGACTGGTTTGACAGTTCGCAACTACGGCTTCTTCGTGGACACCACTTGCTACAACGCGTCTGCTTGCCAGACTCCGCTGTTGCATGATCCGGCAGCGACCCACACCGTCGTAGCCATCCCCACGAATGTGGCTTTGGCTCCGTACACCGATCCCTACTACCGCGGCTTCGATAATCACTTTCCGGATTACTATCGCTTCAAGGAATGGGAGCGGGAATTTGACCTCAACTACGCCAGCGGAGGGCTGCCCTCCTTGAGCCTGGTTCGCCTGATGCACGACCATACGGGCGACTTCGATAGCGCAATCGACATGGTGAACACTCCCGAAGTGATGCAAGCCGACAACGATTATGCTGTGGGCTTACTGATCCAAAAAATATCCGGCAGCATTTACGCGCAGGATACCCTCGTCTTCGTAGTGGAAGACGATGCGCAGGACGGAGCCGACCATGTCGATTCCCATCGCACCGTAGCGTTTGTGGCGGGCGCCTACGTCAAACAAGGCGCGGTCGTTTCCACGGCTTACAACACCATCGATCTTATTCGGACGATGGAAGAGGTTCTCGGCATTAAACAGTGGCTGAATATGAACGATGCACTGGCTAACCCAATGGCAGACATCTTTGACACTACGCCGAGTCCATGGAAATTTACCGCCACCCCGTCAGCCTACCTCTACGCAACACAACTGCCTTTGCCTGCAAAACCCGTGGGCATGATCGTTCCTAAGTCCACACATGATGCGAAATACTGGGCCCGAGTCACCAAGGGCATGGACTTCTCCGACGCGGACGAAGTCGATCCCGTGCTGTTCAACCGCATTCTCTGGAAAGGAATGATGGGCACGCGGCCTTATCCCGCTATGCTCAACAAACCAACTCGACGCCATGACAACGATGATGACCGGTCTGCAAGCACGCGGCAGGCTTCGAATCGATAGCTAGCACCACGTTCCGGACGGAAGCGTGGGTGAGCCAGAGTTGAAACTAAACACCGCCAAGAATTAAGCACACAGGCCCTCGAAAGAGGGCTCTTGGATAGGTTCCGAGTCCCACAAGCCGGTCCGAGGTTTCGCACGACAACTGCCTACATCCGTCAGAAGAAGGAGACACTCTCATGGTAACGTTTTCTCGCTGCGCCTTTGCCCTTGCACTCTTAACGCTCTGCGTGAGTTGTGGAAGCGGCGGTGGGAGCAGCCCTGCCAACAACACCGTCTCCGTGGTCGTCTTCTCGGATATTCACTTCAATCCATTTTATGACTCGACTCTTTGCCCGGCCCTTGCTGCCGCGGACGTCAACGACTGGGCGGGCATTTTTCAGGGATCGAAGAAAGTACCGGTCCTCCCTCCATGGAAGAGCGATACCAATTACGCTCTGCTCAATGTGGCACTCGCCGGCATTAAACAAAATTCGGGAGCGAGTCCGGTCATTATTTTTACCGGCGACCTTCTGGGTCATAGCTTTCCATCTTCGTTCAGTACGGATTGCAGCAATCCGGATTCGGTGGCCATGGAGGCATTTGCCAACAAAACGGCGACCTTTGTTATGCAGCAAGTGAGGGCGACCGTCGGAAACATTCCCGTCATGTTCGTGGTGGGAAATAGCGATTCCTATACCGGTCTTGGGCCTGATAGTACCTTTCTTACTGCCACAGTGGAGCCTTATTACACAAACTTTGTGAACGGGTCCGCGGCAGACTATCCAACGTTCTTCAACACCTTCACCAGCGGCGGATATTATTCTGCCCAACCGATCGGACAAAACTTGAAGGTGATCGCACTCAATACAAATCCGTTCGCTCCTCCCTATCCCGGGCTCCCCAACGCGGACAGTGCGGTCTATGCTGAACTCACCTGGCTTGATACAAATCTCGCTTCGGCCCAAGCCGCCGGCCAAAAAGTGTGGCTCCTCATGCACATTCCTCCCGGCGCAGATACGGTTACATCGGCCACAAATGTTGCCAAAGCCCCTCTTACAGCCACAACCGCCCCGATGATGTGGGTACCGGCATATCAGGAAAGCTTTCTGCAAATACTTGCGAAATATCCTGGCGTGATAACCCTCACCCTCGCCGCCCACACGCACCGGGACGAATTTCGTATCATGTCACCGAATAATGTGCTGGAGATAACCCCGTCCATCAGTCCGTTCTTTGGCAACAATCCCGCCTTCAAGGTGTTTAGTTTCACCAAGGATTCGTTCGTACCTACCGACTATCGTTCTCTGAACTATGATCTCGCCACCGCGCCGGCACAGTTCAATAGCTACTACACATTCTCGCAGGCCTATTCCATGCAAGGCCGACTGGACTCCTCTTTGGCCGAGCTGTATCCCACACTGACCACCGATGCGGTAAAACAGGCGCTTTACATCGATCAATATAATTCAGGGAACAATTCCGCAACGTTCAATCCGATTACTCCAGCGAACTGGCCCGTCTTCGCGTGCGGCATTGGAAAAATGGCGCAACAAGACATGATCGATTGTGTGAACTCTTACTAATCGCCACACGGCAACGGGATGGAAGTTGAATCAACAGACCTCAGCCTCCCATGTGTATACAAAACAACATCGATCCCAGTCGACGTTAGGAGTCCGTGTCTAGCGGCGGTGCAATCTGGAATGCCAGACCGCAGCGCCGAAGCGCCCAAATTCCAAACACTGCTGGCCGTGGGCGAGACGGGCTGGGTACGATTCCGAGAACGGCGGCGTAACTACTGCCGCCCCAAGTCCGACGCAGGCTCCTTCATGCCTTTGATGGCTAGCCACATGCCGAATCCTCACTCGGCGACAAACATGACCGGGAAAAGCGGGTACGTCCAATGCAGTGCTCTGAAGTAGATCCGTTCCGCCGGTTCCTCCTCCTTTCCGCTTAGTTCCTTCTCCACTTTCCCGCCTGAAATCTTCCTTCGGCATGCTACCGGCCTGTGCAGCCAGGTTGCACAATCGTACTGCCCTTGCAATCCTTGTGCGGCCAACTCTAGGTCGTCGATCACACTTCATCGAGTCCGGTCTCGCCCCAGGCTGCCTATAACTACTCGTTCAGAGTTGTCTCGAAGTCGGCTTCGAGGAGACCGCCCGTTAATCTCCTCCAAGCCCCTTTTCTGGATAACTTCCGTGTGGCCGACGACTCTGGAACAGTCCATGAACTGGTCACTTCTGCGACATTCCCAGTTCATGAAAAGACTGTTCACCAACCTAGAATCGACCTTCCCCGCGGGCAACATTGACGCCACAACTGAACGTTCCCAAAGATCGACTAGTGACTTCTACTGGCTTGCCACATGGGGTTTGATCAACTCGTCGAGATAGTCCGGCCGGTCGCTATCACGCACCAGGTGCGGGTAACGGGCGCCGCCATGGTAGTTAATCGTGCAGGTTCGAAAATAGTCGTCCACGACGACGAGGAGTGTGATCGGTTTTGATGTGTCCTTCGCAGACTTGATTGCCTCCAGGAGCAAGTCCTGGGTGAAGACGCGGCCGTTCACACCAATTATTTTCATCTGCGAAGAGATGCCTGCCTCAAACGCGGGACTGCCAACGACGGAGTCGCTTACAACCCCATCGCTGCCCACCTGGAGGCCGATTGAATAAATATCGCTGGGACTGTTGCGGCGCCGCTCTGCCTTCGGAGGCTCGCTGTTAAACGCAACTTTCCAACCGCCGTTTTCGATCCCTCCCACAGGCGCCTCCGCAGAAGTGGAGTTCAACCTGCTGTGGAAGAAGGCGGCCCAATCAAAGGGCGCAAAAGCATTCAGCAGCTTCACTAATTCGTCGAAGGTGTAGGTCTTCACCTCCGGGCCGTTATTGGGACCGCCGTGGAATGCCTGGCAGAAATCGTCGATCGATTTCTTGCCAGCGGACTCGCGATGAATGATGGTGGCAACTTCGAGCCAGAGCAGATCGCCCTCGTCGTAGTAGTCCGTGCCGCGGCGCCAGTTCAGCCAGCCGCCTCTTCCAAAGCCAAGACCGGGTTCTCCAACGGCGGTGTCAAGCAATGGGCGCCAGGTGCGGCCGGGACGTCCGGGGCCAAGCGCGGCCGCAATGCCGGCCACGGACTCGTGGTATTGGTCCGGCGTCCACAAGCCGCTGCGTGCGGCCAACAAAGGCCCAAGGTAGTCCGTCAGCCCCTCGTAGCCCCACAGAAGATCCGTCTTCATGGGCTGTTCGTAGTACGGGACAGTCAAATCAGCGGGGCGGCGAAACTTGCCGTTCCAGGAATGAACGAATTCGTGCGCCAGCAGTCCGCCCAGCGACATGCCGGAGTCGGGCGAAAGAAGCGCTCGCTCCGGCAAGCGGCTGTTGTTGCTCTCGTGGTGTTCGAGGCCGAAGTGCGCGACATGATCGCTGAGCGTGAGCAGGAAGTGATAGTCGCGATAGTGACGAGCGCCGAAAAGTTTGCCCGATTCGGCCACCAGGTTCGTCATTCCCTTCTGGTTTTCGGGGCTCATGTTCAGAGCAGCTTCGCTGTCGGCGACCATGTCGATTTCATGGTGGATGGATTCACCCGGCGGCGTGAGGTCAATCGTCCGATAGAACTCTCCAGCAATTACGGGCGAGTCCACGAGCAAATCCAGTGAAATCGGTTTGAATGAGACCCGATTTCCTGATGTATTCTCGACGGGAAGCGCTGTGCCGAATTTCCACCCGTCCGGCAATAGAAGTTTGGCTTCGTAAGTAAGCTTCTCGGCGGGGATGTCTGCCGGATAGAGCACGACCTCATTCCATTCGAGGGCCAACAGCTTGTCAGTGGCCGAGACGCCGTCGGGCTCAAGATAGTCATAACTCGCGTTGAGATGGGTGACACCGCGGGGGATTTCCAGGTGGAAGGTGAAAACATCCAGCAAATCACGCTGCCACGGAATCGTCTTGCCGTCCGCCTCGAATTTGAGGCCGGTGAGGTTGGCAATGGGTCCATCGGGCCCATGTTCGCCGGGAATCCATTTCGGATAGTAGAGAGTGAGAGGTCCAGCCTTGACCGGCACGACCAACTCGATGTGGAGGATTTTTCGCTGAGTTCTAGTTGCGTCGACGACGACTGAGATCGCTTCTTCTGCCAGCCCGGCGGACGCGGCCAGCGCCAGGACTGAGGCGAGAAGTACCACTGATCGGATACGGCGCGGTTCCATGCAAAGCTCCTCATACAAGAACGGGATAAACCTACCGGTGCATCATATCCTGCCGAGCCAGGATCGTCTCTTGCTACAAACCTCGGGCGAACGTAGAAATTACGCGTACGCACGATGCCCCGCCCCGAGTAATGAGCAAACCCTCCCTGACCGACCAGAGAAGGTAGCTGACAACTCGGGGAGTTGTCTTCTCCTCTACTGAGGACCATAGCCGGGAGCGCTCCGCTAAACCACGCCAAAGATCCGAATTGCCTTTCAACCCGCGGGGTCGTTGTGCAGTCGTTCAGCCAAACGTCCGACGGCAAGGAGGATTCCATGCAGAAGAGCTTGAGGTCGCGGTGGACATCCCGGGATATAAACATCCACCGGAAGCACCTTGTCGACGCTCCCCAAAGACGCATAGTTAACGCCGAAGATGCCGCCACTGACGCCGCAAGCTCCTACCGCGACGACTACCTTGGGTTCCGCCATCGCGCGATGCGTCTTCAAGAGCGCAAGTTCCATGTTTCGGGTGACGGGACCGGTCACGAGAAGCATATCGGCATGACGAGGAGAGGCAACGAATTGGATTCCGAAGCGTTCGATGTCGTGGATCGGATTGTTGAGAGCGACAATCTCCAGTTCGCATCCGTTGCATGACCCCGCATCGACCTCACGGATGGCGAGAGATCGTCCCAGAATTCTCTGGATTGTTTCGCGCGCCTTCTTCCCAAGGGTCTCGACGTCCGTTTCGGCACTCACCAACCGGCGATCAACTGCACGCAACCCGCGGTGCGTGCGGTCGGCATTCAGCGTGTATTCCGCGCTAAGAACCAGGTTACGGCGGTCTGCCGTCGCCAGTTCAAATTCCTGGGTAATGCGCACCGCCTCAGGCGATGCTTCGGCACACAAGCCGCAGAAGACACAAAGACCGTAATCGACGGTGACTTTCCGGGAATCACCTTTGTCGGATAGGGAAATTGCCTCGGTTGGACACACCTCGGCAGCCGGTCGCGCGTCCTTCCATTTGTCGAAATCGAAGCTCGGACGTCCGCGGAAGCGATCAGAGATCTTAGCGGGTTCGGCGGGATAGTTTGCGGTGACTGTTCCTATGGTGACCGTTTTTTGAAGAATCTTTAGCATCGTTTACCGGTCCGTCCCCGAGTAGGAAAGGTTGAAGCTCTTGTTGATCACGGGAAAATCCGCAATGATGTTTCCCTGGACCGCCTCCACCAGCGCCGGCCAGTTGTTGAGCGAAGGATCTTTGATTTTGCAGCGTTGCAGATGATTGTCAGGGCCCGTGCGAATCCAATGGATAATTTCCCCTCGCCATCCTTCAACGGCGCTGATCGCACAGCGGTCCGGCGGGACCGCCGGCATGGGTACACGAAACTCACCCTGTAGGCCTTCCGCCATAGCCTTCCGCAGGATGCCAAGGGATTCCTTCACCTCGTCGATGCGGACTTGCACCCGGTGCCAAACGTCTCCAGCTTGGTAAACCGGCACGCGGAATGAGTAGCGCGAATATGCGGCATAAGGGTGATCGCGCCGCACGTCCAGATCGACTCCGGAGGCCCGTCCTCCCACGCCTACGATACCTAGATCCCGCGCCTTGTCGGGCCGCAAGACTCCTGTTTGTTCCAGACGGTCTCGAGTGGATTCGGACCTGTCAATCAGATTGGTCAGATCCCGAAATTCGCTGGCGAAAGAGTTCAAGCCACTCCTCAGTGTGTTCAGTTGGGCCTGGTCCCAGCCCCTGCGCACGCCCCCGACGCACACCATGCTTCGCAGCAGTCGGCTGCCAGTCATTTGCTCGTTCAGAGTGACCAACGTCTCCTTCAGGCGGCTGGCGTGGGCATTCGCGATGACGAAGCCGACATCGGTCGCAATGGCACCGATATCGGCAACATGATTGCAGAGACGTTCCAGTTCCAGCAGGATGGTTCGCATCGCCAGACCGCGCAGCGGCACTTCAATACCGGCTGCACGTTCGACGGCCTGACAAAATGCCGTACCGTGAGAAAAACTCGAATCTCCCGAAATGCTCTCCGCCAGAAAAACCGCTTTGTGGATGGGCAGATACTCGAAGAGTTTTTCGGTGCCTTTGTGGGTGTAGAACATTCGCAGTTGCAGATAAAGGATGGGTTCACCCGCCACCGCGAAGTTGAAGTGCCCCGGCTCGATGATTCCGGCGTGGACCGGGCCTACGGGCACTTGCAGGACACCTTCCCCGAAGGCCGGCCGGTAGATGTGGCGTTCTCCTTCGAAGGGCGGCAACACGGTTTCGAGGGGAAAGTCCTTGCGCAACGGGTAAACGTCGGGCCAATTGTCATGCAGAGCGACGCGGCGGGGATTCGGATGTCCAACAGCCTTCAGCCCAAACCAATCCTGAATTTCGCGCTCTTGCCAATTCACTGCGGGTAGTTTGGCGGAGAGCGAGGGAAACTCAGGACCGCGGGCCCGCACTGGCGCCTGCACGATAAGGTATTGAGCGCTGCCCTTCTGTTCGAAGACGTAGTAGTTGAAGAAGACGCCTTCCACCGAGCGACGATCCTCGGCGAACACCGTAACCAAGCGGGCACCGAACTCGCCTTGCAGGTGTTCCGTGATGGGCCGAGTGTCGGCATCGTCGAGAAGAACATAGACTTCATCCTCGCGATCCGCACGCACGGATTGAATCTGTGGGCCGAGCTTCTGCCGAAGAGCTTCGAACATTGCGGACGTTGATTGCGTCATCATCCACCCACCACGATGCTCACCGCGCCCTGAATCAACCTAAACAATGGAGCCGGTATCCAGAAGCCCATCACGACAATGACCAGGGCCAAGCCCACTACGGAGTATTTTTTCCAGCGGCACATGTCGGCCGCTGGAAGGCCCGGGTTCTCGCCGAGAACTAGGCCAGTGATGTGTGCGAGGAAGCCGGAAAAAATCATCACGAGAAAGGAGACGAAAAAAATAGCCAGCACAAAATGGCCTCGCGCAAACCCAGCCCGCAGAACCGTGAACTCACTCTGAAACAAGCTGAAGGGAGGCGAACCGGTGACTGCAAGCGTAACCATGAGAAACGCGGCTCCGGTCAAGGGCATCGAATGGATTAATCCACCTTTCGCCTTCTGAAACAGGTCGGTTTTCAGATGCTGCTGGACATTTCCGGCGCAAAAGAAGAGCAGTGGCTTGGTCACCGAATGAAACGTCATGTGAAGAAGCATGCCCAGGATACCCAAAGGCCCTCCGAAGCCGAGTGCCAGCACCATGATCCCGCTGTGGTCGATGCTCGAATACGCCAGCAGACGCCGGAAGTTCTTCTGCACCAGAATGAAGGGGACAGCCACTCCCATGGAGAGCAGTCCGAACAGAATGAGGAGTTGCGAGCCAAACTGCGGCCCGAGGCATCTGGAACTGAGAATGTAGAACCGGATCAGACCGTAGAGAGCGCAGTTGAGCACGCCGGTGGCAAGCATCACGGCCCCTGGGATCGGCGCCTCACTGTAGGCATCCGGCTTCCAGGTATGCATGGGAGCGATGCCGGCTTTAGTGCCGTATCCCAGAAGAATAAGGATGAAGGCCAGCCGCATGGTCGGCTTGTCAAACTGGGCGGCGTTCCCCGCCAGGACGGACCAGTTCAGGCCCGCAAGTGTGTCCGTACCGACGGCCCCATAGGCGGAATAGTAGGTCAGAATCGTACCGAACAACGCCATTGAGAGACCAACGCCTCCGATGATGGCATACTTCCACGCCGCCTCGAGCGAGGTTTCGCGCCCGTAAAACATAACCAGAAACACGGAAGCCAGGGTAGTTCCCTCAACCGCCACCCAGAGTATCCCCAAGTTATTGGCGAGGGCGACCAGCGTCATCGCGAAGACCAGGAACGGCATGAGAGCGTAGTACTCGCGCAGCTTGTCGACAGCCAACCGGTCACCCAGTCTCTCAGCCTCCTGGAGAACTCCGCTTCCCTCTTCCTGACGGAAGTAGCCGACTGCATAGATGGAACAGATCAGGGACACGAAAGCTGACAAGAGCACGACCAGCGCACTAAGAGCATCGGCGTAAAAGAACCCATCCCACATTGAGACTGGGCCGCTGCGAAGCACCTGGGCAACCAATACGCAGGCAAGGACCAGCAGAATGGCGAAGGCTGCAAGATTGACCGCCTCCATCCTATGCCTTCTTCGGAGAAAGAAGGCCAAGGGACCGGCGGCCAAAGGAACGATAAGTAGTGCGAGCAAAATCATAGGTTCGCTTACTCTCTCAACTTCCGCAGCTTGCTGACGTCCATGGAGTCAAACGTTTCGCCGATACGGAAGACGAGAATGCCGAGGACCAGTACCGCGACCAGAACATCAAAAAAGATGCCAATCTCAACTACCAATGGCATTCCATAGGTCAGAGAAATCGCGGCCAGGAAGAGGCCGTTTTCAAGCGAAAGCAGTCCCAGGACCTGAGTTAATGCCTTGCGGCGGTTTACCATCACAAAGAAGCCGATCAGGAAAAGTGCGATAGCAACGGCAAGCGTGTTATGTCCCAGCGCCGCCTTCGCAGCAGTCTCTTCCGGATGGTAGAAAGACTCCGCGACCACGTAGCCCAGCAGAGTCAGGCCGCCGGAGATGAGGATCGAAAGCGGAACGTTGATCAGCGGCTCGATCTCCCTGCGGATCCCGACTCTTTCCACCAGCCGCTCCAGCAACCGCGGAAGGAGTCCCGCTTTCAAGAAAACCGCGAGCAGAGCCACAATATAGATGTGGCTTGCCTGGTTGAAATAGGCGATGACGGCCGCAATCGCTCCCAGGAGAAACGACTGCACCGCGAAGATACGAATGCTGGAAACGATCCCGCGCTGTCCAACCGCGGCGATCTGCAGAACGAGAACCAGCGCCGCCATCAGGGTGATGATTCTGTTGCCAAGCTCGGGATTGGGGACAAAGGCCATATGACAGCCTTAGAACAGAAACGTCGAGATGAGCGCGAGCGCTCCTAGAATGAAGGCAACCATAAGCAATTCCGGCACTCGAAACAGACGCAACTTCGCGTTCGTGGTTTCGACCAGAACAATCATGCACGCGAGCATCAGCAATTTCGCAAGATAGAAAGCCAGGCCAACACCGATGGTTTGGAGCGTCCAGTCGGAACTCAAACCGAAGGGGAAGAACGTATTGACCAGCAGCGTCATAAGCACCAACTGCTTGATGGAAGCGCCCCATTCGATCAAAGCGAGATACGGTCCCGAATACTCGAGGATCATCGCCTCGTGGATCATGGTCAATTCAAGGTGGGTCGCGGGGTTGTCAACTGGTATTCGTCCGGTCTCGGCGATCAGCACAATGAAGAGCGCTGCAAATGCCAGCATCTGCGACGGCGCCAGGAACCTCCAGCTCTGGCCGACAGCGACTTTCGCCATTTCGCTCAGGTTCGTGGAGTTTGCACCCAAAGCCACGGTGAAAATCGCAAGCATCATGGCCGGCTCTGCGATTGCGGAAATCGTCATTTCCCGGCTGCTGCCCAAGCCGCCGAACGAGCTTCCGGTGTCGAGCCCGCCAAGGGCAAGGAAGAAGCGACCAAGCGCCAAAAGATAGACCACTGCGAGCACGCCACCGAACAGGCTGAAAGGGGCATGGGTCGTAGTCATAGGAATCATGAGTCCGACCAGCGTGGCCGTCCCGAAGACCATGTAGGGGGCCGCGGAGAAAATCCACGACGCCGTTTCCGGAATCACCATCCCCTTGCGAAGTAACTTGAAAATGTCCCGATAGGATTGCAGAAGGCCAGGCCCGCGGCGCATCTGAAGTCTCGCCTTCAGAGTCTTGATGGTGCCGCTGACTAGGGGAGCCACCAGCAGCAGCAATACTAACTGCAGCGTCGAATTGATGAGGACTTCGATCACTTGCGCACTCCGAACAGCAAAAGCAAGACGAGGGTTACAAAGATGTACGCCAGGTAGGCGTGAATGCTTCCCGCCTGAATCGTCCGCATTCTGCTGGAAACCCGAAAGATGAACTCTTGCAGGGGAGCATACAGCCGCTTCTCGAACGTAGGCTCGATTTCACTTTCGAAACGGATCTCTTTGGGAAAATACGGCGAGACCTCGAAGACGGCCTGAATCTCGCGGCGCGGCTTGTATAGGACGGCGAAGATCATGCGGAGCGCTTTTGAGAATGCGGTGGCCGTGTATTCATTTTCTTCCGAGAGACCGGGCAGTCCGCAATCCCACACCGGTCCGCGCTTGCGGCCGAACCTTCTCACTCCGACCGCGACCAGGAGAGCCGCCGGGAGCATCAGAACCAGGAGTCCAACAGCGATGACCAGAGGCGATACCGTGCCGCTGGTACGCATGCCTGCAGAGAGCACCAGCCCATGACCGGTCACCAGATGCGAGGAAACTCGTTGCCCGAGCAATTGCTCAGTCATCGCGTCGAATACCGGGAGAAACCAGGTCACGCCTAAGCCCAGGACGGCGCAAGCCACCGTCAGCCAACCCATGCCGATCAGCATGGTGCGGGGTGCCTCGTGCGCATTCCGGGATTCGGCTCCACGCGGCAAAGCCAGGAATGTGATCGCGAAAGCCTTCACAAAGCAAGCGGCTGCCAGTGCTCCAGTCAGCGCCAGCATGGAACCAGCCAGGGGAAACAGGATTCGCGTCAAGCCGCTGATCGCGCCGTACCCAGCCAGTAGCGTCTGGTAGGTCAGCCACTCACTGGCGAATCCGTTCAGCGGGGGAAGGCCGGAGATGGCGACGGCGCCGATCAGGAAACAGAACGCTGTCACCGGCATGGGCCGGATAAGGCCACCCATTTCTTCCATGTTCCGCGTCCCAGTCGAATGCAGCACCGACCCGGCCCCCAGGAACAGAAGGGATTTAAAAATTGCATGATTCAAAGTGTGGAACATCGCTGCGATCAGAGCCACCGCTGCAAGCGTCGGATGTCCAGCCACGCGGAAAATCAAAGCCGCGCCCAGGCCCATAAGAATGATCCCGATATTTTCGATGCTGTGGTACGCCAGAAGCCGTTTGAGGTCGTGCTCCATCAAGGCATACAAGACGCCCAGAACGGCCGAGACAACTCCGACGATGAGAACCAGCAAGCCGGCCCAGGGCGGTACTCCTCCCAGTACATCCAGGAAAATGCGCGCCATACCGTAGATCCCGGTCTTGATCACGATGCCAGAAAGGAGCGCTGAGACATTGCTCGGTGCAACCGGATGCGCCGCCGGCAACCAGATATGGAAGGGAATGACGCCAGCTTTAATGGCGAATCCCAGGAAGAACAGAACAAAGGCTGCGGTTTGCTGGCCACTGTTCAGCTGAGCCGCAATGGGACGGAAGCTGGCGAATTCGGCGCTGCCAGTGGAGTTGATCAATAGAGCAAAGCCAAGAAGCAGGCACCCGGCGTCGATATGCGCCATGATGATATAGAGCAGCCCCGCTCGTCTGGTCTCCCGGTCTTCGTGGTAGAAGGTCACCAGTCCGTAGGCGGCCAGGGCCATCACTTCCCATGCAATCAGAAACAGGAAAGCATTGGCGGCAGTAAAGGTAACCGTCAAGCTGAGCAGTAAGAGATTGAACAAGAATCCGAAGAGTCCAATGTTCCTCTTGCCCTCGAATTCTTTCAGGTAGCCGAAGGAATAAATGGAGACTGCAGCCACGGGAATCGCGAGCGCCAAATTGAAGAAGCCAGCCAGAGCATCGTAGGAGAAGCTGTAGGCAAAGAGCGGAATTCCCGAAGGAACCGACCACGCGACCGGCATGCCTCGAAGAATGGCGAGAACGGAGGTGAATCCTCCCAGCACTGCTCCGGTCAAGGCAGCGCTGCAACAGACACGTCGGGCCAGCGCCGGTTTTCGCCAGCACGCCAGCGAAGCGAACGCACCTGCCGCATACGCCGCAGCGCTCAGCGCAAAGCCCGAACTCACCGAAAGCAGATTCATCGGACCTCACCACGGCTGTATGAAAGCGCGCTTACGTGGTTCAGCTTGACCGATTTTGTGTGGGCCATACTTCCCCTCATATCTTTAGGATTAGGCCGCAACTGGGCAATAGCGTTTCGGATTGCATTCTCAATTCGAACGCCCCGATTGGCTGAAACCGAGTACAGGGACGGTCTCGTCGATGATTTGATCATCAGTTCGCAACCGACAGTCTGGCTAAACGAAGACCCGACACTCAATCGCTGGCATGCCCATGACCGTGCCACAGCCACGTTTGGCCGTCTTCGCGCCCTTCGGAAAGCAACGGGTCAAAACGCAACGGCAAGTTTCCGGCCGGTCCTCCGATGCTTATGATGATCGCGTCGCGCTCGTCCCCCTGAACCCTCTCTAGATTTTTCACAAACAAAACGTTCGGTTCGGTTTGGGGTCATAAGAGTCACCGAACTCCGCATGACTCTTGAATGCATGGTGGAGAGCAGCTTGCTATGGACTCCGACGCCTGACCGGTCGTCCCGCGTTGGCGCCGACCCGCAACCGTGAAGTCGTAGTGCCGGGTGTTCGCTCGCCTATAAAGCATGGTTTCTCCTCCATGTATGCTCGCACGGAAGGAGTTCGGCGATTGCGTTCAATGTACCGCAAAACGTCCTCTTCGGCATACTGGATGGATCCTTCTAGTTGGACCCAAGCTGGTCCAAGCCCCAACCTTGCGCCAATATCAAAGGATTTCCCCAGGAACTGAGAGAATCGCGGCAACTGTGCTGGTCGTAAGAAGCTTCGTTTGGTCTATTCGTGCGGAGGGCCGCTGGGCTGCGCATCCCCGACATGAACTAGCACCCAAAATGCCCAAGGCGGTCAACCAGTTCGCACAATCGCCAATCCCCCCGAGAAGAAGCCTTACGACGCGGTGGATTCGCCCAGGCTAGGCATTTGAACCACCACACCCCGCAATTTCTCATCCACCATCAGAACATTGTGTGCGATTGGTACTTTGAGTAGAGCAGCCATACACCGCCTTCTGACACAACAATTGTCCCGAGAGCACTCCCGACGGAAATCCGGAGTTCGGGGTGGTCAGCCGGGTATACCTTTTGAGATCGCCCCGCCCAACAGCCTGAGCAGACCGTCCATAAACGGGAATGGTGTTCGCTCCAGGGACAATCGGGGTCGCATTCCTCAGCGACCCCTATCGGGAAGAGCAATGCGTATCAATCACTTGGGACGACCTTGGGGTTGGCACTCGAGATGCAGATATTCTGCCGTAGAAGCACGCCCTCAAATCCTGTGCCCCTCGCCGACCCATGCGTATGCCTTCCTATCCCGACTGCCGGCCTTAGACCGCCACGTGCGCTTTCTTCTGCTCTGATTGTGGCGTCCTGCATTCTGGTGTTTGGGCAAGCCATCATAATTGCCACTCTGGGTCACCGGACGCCAGGTCCTCTCCTTTCTGAGGTGACCCTGCTTGCGCTCGGGTTGATTTGCATTTTGGCTTGCACGGCGGCATTTCGGCGATCCAGTGGCATTGCACGATATGCTTGGCGGTTATTCGCGGCAACGTTCGTCGTGTGGGCAGTCGCCCAAATGCTCGCAGTCTATCTCGATATCTCTGGCAACCACTCCCTGGACAGTCTTGATGAGATCATCTTTTTCTTCTCAGTACTTCCGTTTGGCATGTTGCCTCTCCTCGACCCAGATGGTGAACCAAATCACTTTGACAAACTGCACATTCTGGACTTCATCCAAGTCGGTATCCTTGCAGTGTCGATCTTTCTCTGTTTCTCCCCGAGAATGTGGTCGCCGGCCACTGCCTTCCGTATCGGCCCCCTCATATGGTCGCGAAATATTTCCTTTGATGGATTCCTGGTCGCAACGTTTGTTGTTCGGGCTTTGCTTACGAAGTCGGTAGCCGTTCGCTCATTGTTTGGGCGGATGGCTGTGTTTTTAACTCTGTCGGGGATCGCTGATTCCTACTCCCTCAATCCGGAACTCGATCTGCAATCGGGGGGCTGGTTTGACCTGATATGGACCGCGTTGCTCGCGTTTCCCATTCTGATAGCGGCCACATGGAAAGGCACAGACGAGAGCGAATCAGATGGTTCTCCAAGGTCACAACGAGTGGTGGTGAACCAGGTCTTCCCGCTGCTCTATCCACTGGTTAGCGTCCTGATCCTTACTCACATTCACGGAGCATATCCTGCGCTGTCTCTCGTAGTGTTCGCACTCTCCCTCATTACGTTTGCAGCACGAATGCTGATCATCCAACATCGGCAGGGACAGAGTAAAGAATCGCTACGCCAGTCAGAAATAAATTATCAACATCTGTTTGACAGCAATCCGGTCCCGATGTGGGTTTTTGACCGCAAAACGCTCGAGTTTCTTGCGGTGAACGAAGCGGCGTCCCGGCAATATGGTTTTTCAAGTCAGGAATTTCTGACGATGACAATCGCGGACATTAGACCTGATGAAGACATTCCTGCCCTGTTGGTAGCCACTGCAAACCCATCTCAAGGACTTCAGGAATCCACCATCTGGAGACATCGGAAGAAGAACGGCGCAATCATAGATGTCGAGATTGTCGGTCATGACCTAGATTTCCACGGAATCGAAGCAGAGTTGATAGCAGCACGTGACGTTACCGAGTTGCATAACAGCGAGAATAAGTATCGCGTGCTGTTCGAAGACTCGGCGGATGCGAACTGGCTGATGGACGAAAATGGATTTTTGGCTTGCAATGCGGCGGCTCTGCAAATGTTCGGATACACGTCCGGAACCGAGATGCTGCATCCATCGGATATTTCACCCCCGAACCAGCCTGACGGTAAGTCCTCCCGAGTCGTCGCCGAAGAGAAGATCGCAGCCGCATTTCTGAACGGCACGGAAAGATTCGAGTGGTTGCACAAGCGCAAAAACGGCAACGTCTTTCCGACTGAGGTATGCCTAACGGCATTGACCCTGAGTGGGCGGCCAAGGCTGCTGGCCACCGTGCGCGACATCACCGAGCGAAAGAGTGCGGAAGAAACCCTGTTGTTCAGAACCGCCCTGCTAGAGGCGCAATCCGAGACAACAATCGACGGCATACTTGTAGTCGATGAGTCCGACCATATCGTTTTGGCAAACAAGCAGTTTGGTCTTCAGTTCGGAATACCGGATGACATATTGCGCACAAAAGACGATCATATCGTCCTCAACTACCTGGTAGCCAAAATCGAAGACTCCGAGGCCTTCGTCAAGAGGGTGCGGTACCTGTACGCCCATCGAAACGAAAAAAGCAGAGACGAGTTGGCCCTTAAGAACGGGACAATCTTCGACCGATACACTGCACCGCTCATCGATTCAAGAGGCCAGTATCGGGGGCGAATCTGGTATTTTCGCGACATCACGGTGCGCAGGGTCGCGGAACAGCGCGTCCAATACCTAGCGTACTACGATGACCTGACGGGATTAGCCAACCGGACGCTTCTTCAGGATCGGCTGGCAAAGGCTGTCGCTGACGCCCGCAGGCAAAAGTATAACGTCGCTCTTCTATTCCTCGACCTCGACAGGTTTAAGGACATCAACGACTCGCTGGGACACTCGGTCGGCGATCTCCTCCTGCAAGAGGTGGCAGAACGCCTTAAGAGATGGGGTCGTGAGCAGGACACCATTTCCCGTTTGGGTGGCGACGAATTCCTTGTCATGTTGCCTCATGTAGTGGATGTGCCCGACGCGGCCGTCGCCGCTGAACGGCTTATGGATGTAATCGACGCTGCATTTGAAATCCAAGGGCACTCCCTCCACGTCCATTGCAGCCTCGGGATCAGCATCTTCCCCGGACATGGTGAGGACGGCGAAACCTTGATCAAGAATGCTGATGCCGCGATGTACAGTGCCAAACGGAGCGGGCGGAACAACTTTCGCTTCTTCACGGAGGATTTGAACACTCAGGCGATGGAGAGGTTGAGCTTAGAGAACGGTTTGCGATCCGCACTGACGAGAGAAGAACTGTTTCTGATGTATCAGCCGCAGATGGATATTGCCACTGGAAGGATCATTGGACTGGAAGCACTTCTACGTTGGCAGCACCCTACGCTGGGCCTTGTGCCCCCCGACAAGTTCATACGAATTGCCGAGAATAGCGGTCTGATCCTCCCCATTGGCGAATGGGTGCTGAGGACCGCCTGTTCTCAGGCTCGAAAATGGCAGGAGGACGGTCTTCCAGCAGTGACCGTGGCAGTGAATGTATCGGCAATCCAGTTTCGACAAGAAGGCTTCTGCGCACTGGTCCGAAGGGTGTTGCATGAGACTGGACTCGCCCCAAAATATCTCGAACTGGAGATAACCGAAAGCCTACTCTTAGCCAATGCCGAACTCATGTTATCAGTGGTTTGGGAACTACGAGACATGGGGGTTACGCTGGCGATTGACGACTTTGGAACTGGCTATTCCAGTTTCAACTACTTAAGACAGTTCCGGGTCAGCAAGCTTAAGATCGACCGCTCTTTTATTCGGGATGTCGCCGTGAATTCTGATGCCGCAGTGATCACTACCGCAATCATCAGCATGGCAAAAAGCCTGCATCTTAAGGTAATTGCCGAAGGCGTCGAAGACGAAGCTCAAATGTCCTTCTTGCGGGACCGTCAGTGCGACGAAATTCAAGGCTACTACTTCAGCAAGCCATTATCGGTAGACAAAGTTGCAGACAAGTTGCGGGGCATCCCGAACCTGAAGCGCGAGCTCAGGCTAGCGGGGCACAATCATGACGAAGACCTTTAGGGAGTACTCTTCATTATGGCAATAGGAGTTGCACTTTTGGTATCCCCTGATCGGCCCGCTCTTCACGTACTCAGTCACGCCCTACATGAATTGTCGCTCTCGACCGATGTCTGTGGGGAAGCGCCTACAGCTATCCGTCTCTTGAACCGTCGGAAGTATGAGGCCGTGATCATTGATCTGCAATTAGGAGAACAGTCTGTAATGCTCTTAGAGCAAGTTCGGCTTTCCCCCTCGAACAAAACGGCGGTGACCTTTGGAATCGGCGACAATGATGCGGCTGCCACATCAGCATTCCGCCAGAAATCGCAGTTTATCTTCGAGAGACCGCTCTCTGCACAGTCAATCCATAAAACGCTCAAGCCTGCTTTCGGGCTCATCCTCAGAGAACGGAGACGCTACTTTCGTTACCCAATCTCCCTGTCCGTCATCATCCAGAGAGTAGGAAGGCCGGAGATCCGATGCACGAGCGTAAATATCAGCGGAGGGGGGATGGCATTGAGCACGCAGGTTCCATTGATTCCCGGAGAAAACGTCCGCGCCCAATTCACTCTGCCCGACCACGAAGCGCCAGTGGTGGCGGAATCGACGATTTGCTGGTCAAGAACGGGTCATCTGGGAGTTCGCTTCGCATCCATTTCTGAAGAGCACGCGTCCGAGCTACAGACGTGGCTCTCTAAAAAGCTGGAACAGGTACTCCCGGAATTCGTTGCCGACCAATTCCGAAAGGCAGAACGTGGTTCCAAGTAACACGTTGACTCAGGGACCTCGACAGCAAACGGAAGGTCAAACTTCGATGCATTCTTCGTCGCTACCGCCGCCCGATTTGCCATTGACTCCGACGTTTCTGGCCCGATATGTGATGCCGCGATTCCGGACGTTGCTGCTGATCACATCGGTTCTGCTGATTTTGCAGGCGACCGTTATCTGGAGAATGGGCGGGCACCCTATTGGGGCGGTTCTCTCCAAGACCGCGCAGTTCATGCTCGGCCTAATGTGCCTGCTGATGTTTGTCAGGGCATATCTTCGCTCGGCATCGACCCGTCGTTACTGCTGGTTTTCGCTTGCTGCGGCCACCGCAATCTGTGTTGTCGCACAAGGGCTGGAAATCGGCATCGACCTTGCCTCGCTACACTCCCTTGATTGGCTGAACAATCTACTTTTCTTTTCTGCGGGTATGCCGATTGCGATGCTGTTGTTTATGGATGCCGATCAGCGGCACGATCGGCCCGATTGGCTGCATTTCCTCGATTTTGTCCAGGTCTGCGCTTTCTCGCTTTGCGTCTATCTTTATTTTTCAGGACAGGCACTAACCGCCGTGACAACCTTGGGATCCACTCCCTTGGGGTGGAATACCAGCGTGGTATTTGATGGCGTTCTCGCATTCTCGTTTGGGCTTCGCGCCGCCCTGAATCGTACAAATACAAATAACGTCAGAAGCCTGTTTGGGCCTATGGCTTTGTATCTTCTAGCCGCCGGCCTTGCCGATTCATATGCTGAGGTTGCTGCGAACCACGTCGAAGACGGTTCGTGGTTCGATCTGGTCTGGAGCGTCTTACTGGTGACGCCCTTGCTCATTTCCGCGATATGGAATGAGAGCGGGCGACCGGTGGTCACAGACGAATCACGAAGCCAGCGCATTATCGTGGATCAATTCTTCCCTCTGCTGTATCCGTTCTGCAGCCTGCTCCTGATCACTCAGGTTGCGGAACATCAGAGATTCCTTTCGTCGTGCCTCATTGGAGTGATATTTGTGGCGGTGGCTGTTCGGATACTAGTGATACAACACCGTCTGGCGAAAGCGCAGGACACTCTTTGCTTCGAGGCCACGCACGATTTGCTGACAGGCCTGTTGAATCGCCGCGAGATTCTGCGGCGTTTGGAAGTGGAAATGGAGCGCCAAAAGAGAACCGCCGAGCCCTTCGGAGTGGTTTTGGCGGATGCGGATCACTTCAAGAAAGTGAACGACACCTATGGACACAACGTTGGAGATGAGGTCTTGCGTGAGATTGGCCGCCGTTTCGTGGAGTCGTTGCGCCCTTACGATGTAGTCGGACGCTACGGTGGAGAAGAGTTCTTGATCGTTATCCCGGGATGCGGCGGCCCAGAGGCGGTCGTAACAGCAGAGCGATTGCGCCAAAACATCGCTGCACCGTTGACCTTGACCAGTGCTGGAACCATTCCTGTCACGATCAGCGCCGGCCTCATCACCAGCATCGGTGCGACCGGATTGGACCGCTCAACGCTTCTTCGTATGGTCGACGAGGCGCTGTATCGTGCGAAAGCGAAAGGGCGTGATCGGGTAGAGAGCGCGATATGCTGGGGCACCAAACCAGAACAGCACTCTGAAATCGAGGACAGCAAATTGGGCTGCGACACGATCAAAAGATGACCGGTTTCGGTGAGTATGTGCCAACGACTTATTATCCTAGGCCCCGAATAAACGGCCGAACTTCAAGGAAGAACTACCCACGATTGTTCTGCCGCTGCCGAGAACTTGCCGAAAAGATTGCCTTGCAGGAGTGGTCGCCGTTTTAGCGAATCGTTTGAAACGCACGTCCCCGGCGAGCGTGATGGGACGCCTGGCTGGGCAATTTGCTCCCCACCCGTCTCTCTGTGCGAATTAAGAGGTAGACGATTCTCATCCCAGCTTCTTGACGATTCCCTTTAGTTGCTTCGTCAATGTGCTCATGACCTCGCAGAGTTGAATGAGGGTGCCAGCTTGGACTGCAATATCGGGCCGTTTCAAGTCCTCGCTGATGGCTTGGCATAACTGGTAAGTGGCTCGAATTCTCTCTCCAACCAAGAATGCCAGCACACTCCCCGCCCCTTGGTCAGTTTCCTTGCGAGCGACATATTGTTGGGCCGCCCATGCGGCCGTTCTGACCCGGTTCAACGCATCGCGGAAGTCCGCCAGAATACGCGGGTCCAAATCACCCGAGAGCAGCAGCTCGTTTAGACCCTGAAGCTCCGAGATTGCCTTCGCCAATCGTGACGGAGCCGCAAGACTATCTGTCTTTTGCTGCGTTCCGATTTGTGCCCGACCCGGCTGAGTTGACTGCACAGATTTACTCTGTTCATCCTTCAGCTTCCGAGGCGGCATTGCCCTGGGTCCTTCATTCCGCTCTACCATCGAACTCTCCCCACTTCGGATCACTCCGAGTAGCCTTCGTCCCCATCGTCATCTTCCCCACCGTCGTCGTGATCCTGTTCGTCTTCCTGTTCTTCGTCTTCGGGCTCTTCCCTCAAGAGAATAGTGACGGCAATCGATGGACCAGAGCGATCGGAGTCTAGGCATACTGGATTCATTCGGTGCATGCCTAATGGTACGCCGTAACCGTGACCACTGGGCGAAGGAGGGCCGCAGGCAGTGACGCTGGACCCGGCGGTACAATCCGAACTGAATCAAAATCAAAGGAGAACCGCAAATGGCACAAAAGGTTATTGATGTGGTGGGAACATCCAAAGAGAGCTTTGCGAAGGCGGCGGAAAATGCCGTGGCGGAGGCTGCAAAGACCGTTCGAGGCATGAAGTGGGCGCGAGTGGCGGAACTAGAAATGGAATTGGACGGCAAGAAGATAGTCAAATACCGGGCGACAGCGAAGATTTATTTCGATATTGAGAAGTAAAGGATCGTTCGGATGTGGAATTTCGTCCATGCAAACGAAAGCGGCCCCGGACTCATCGAGCACGGGACGCTCCTTCGTTCGCTCAGCCCTCCCCGCAAAGCTGCTCCCTACCACCGTATGCTGCGATCCTTATCGGGGGAAATGGCTCCGATGGGACGGGCCAACTACAACCATGGCAGCCAACTCTGTCTCGGGATCAGGACCTGCCTATCGTTCGTTCATCGTGTTGCGCCCAAGCTGAGCGCAGACTGTATCTACGTTCGTAAGGAGAGCATCGCCCGCGAAATCGAGGCTCGCAACTGAACGTTCTGCGGCATCGCGATGTCCGAAACCACAGGCGTCTTTGACAACCACTGGTATGTAACCACGATCAGCACCGTGGCGCACCGTAGGTTCAATACCGATCTCCATCGCGATGCCGACAATGGCGAAGGCCTCGATGCCGCAATCGCGCAACGCCATATCCAGCGGTGTACCTTCAAATGCCGACATGCTGATCTTGTCGAAGATGGCTTCGCTCGGAAGTGGGTGCATCTCTGGTATCAGATGGAATCCCGGCGCGTCCCGCAAGAACCAAGGCTTGACTTCTTCGGGCGATTTCACCCGTTGCCAAGCCATTGCCATGCGGAACTGAGATACACCCATCAGTTCCTTGGGAAGTGACATATGGCGTGTGAAGAAGACGCGAATTCCGGCTTTGCGAGCCGCATCGAGAACCTGAACCACTCTGTCCGTGATTTGCTTACCGTTCTCGATCTGCTTCACGATACCAACCTGCATGTCATACACGACCAGAGCCAATCGTTCCGGATCACAAATGTCGTCCAGTGTTTGCGGAATCTTAAGCCCGAATGCCCGCTGCATATATGAAGTTCCACCTCACGAGTGTAGTAAACCGAACCTCATTCTAGCTTGGATCAAGAGCCGCGTGCCGTCGCTGAATCCATCGGACGTACTCAGGCATCGAAAACAGAAGCCCACGGAGTGTGGAGCATGAACTACTTGAATACGCTTGAAGCCGAGGTGTCTGCGTGGCCTAACGTAGCGGTGCATCCCCATCGTTTTGTAGGTCGGGAATTCCGGTTCGGACACGCGGAAGTGGGACACGTGCACATGGGCGGAATCGTTGACATCCCGTTTCCCCGGTTAATCCGCGATGCGCTCTTGGACCAAGGTCTGGCAGAGGAGCACCATTGGGTTCCCAATTCCGGCTGGATTACCTTTCACGTCCGCAACGAGGCAGACCTGAAGCATGCTCTCTGGCTAATGAGACTCTCCTATCTCCGCTATGCATTGAAAATATCTACTGATGCACGCCAACTGTTGGAGCAAGAGACTGAAAGACTGCATCTTAGTCCGCAATTTAGGTCGTTGCTCGACGCCTTCGTGCCTAAAACTGCCAGCCATGCTCCGACGGAGCCACTGTCAGCGTAACCAAATTCTCAGGAGGTCCGTATGGAAAACACTATTTCCACGAAATACCTGAAAGCCAGGCTCGACCGGAAGGACGCAATCAAGGTGGTTGAGACTCTTGCACCCGAACGCTACCGCGAGGCTCACCTTCCCGGTGCCTTGAACATTCCGCCTGACAGAATCAAGGAACTTGCACCGCAGGTGTTGCCCAATAAGAGTGCTGAAATCGTGACCTACTGCACGAACACGCATTGACACGCCAGCGCATACGCCGCCCGTGAATTGGCGGCCATGGGTTACACGAACGTAGCGCACTACCCGGAAGGAAAGCAGGGATGGATGGAGGCGGGGCTTCCGGTGGAGAAGGGTGCTTAGGGTGGTTCCTGCTGTGCTAGGATGGCTCTGCCATCAATGGACGCCGAGCAGACCATTGCCGAGATCGAGCGGCTGGAGCGCATCTTCGCTGAGCCGGACACCAGACCGCTGAGCCCGAGCGATCTCTTCGCTGCGAATCGAAGACACGACGAAATGCTCGCGCACAGCCCCTGGTTTCGGCTGTGGAAGCACTTCGGGGTTTGCTGCCGACCCGACGCCGAAGGCGGACCTCGGATCCAGAGCTAGTGCCGCGTTCCCATGGAGTTCCCCAGAACAGCGAGCCATTTCTTTACAATCCGAATGCGGCGACCAGCCAGCCGGCAATAGATTTGGACAACCTCGCTGACCGCGTGATCAAACCCGTTTTCAAGGCAAATGGGCTGAAGTGGAAGGGCTGGCGTGCATATCGTCGCGGTCTAGCCACGAACCTTCGTGAACTCGGAGTGCCGGACAAAGTGATCCAAGCGATTCTGCGGCACGAAGATGTCTGCACGACGCAGAGAAGCTACATCAAGACGGTGCCCCAAGTTGTGACCGACGCCATGAATCAGTTGGAGGCAAAAATAGCTCGTGCAGCAGTTGTGCAGCAGGTCTCGGTGAACTGATCGCAACTATTTGATTTGAAAGGATGGAGCCGACGAGCGGACTTGAACCGCTGACCTGCCGATTACGAATCGGCTGCTCTACCAACTGAGCTACGTCGGCTTTTCAACGACTTACGGTCAAGAAATACTTCCTGTCTGTCCTCGACATCCGATGAAATCGGCGGGTCAGACGAAATTTTTCTTGAAAAGAATTCTAACACTTCCTCTTTGAATGGCATATCACGCAGGGCTGGAATTCCAGGTCGTAGGTGCGTGTCAAAATGGGTCCGCCGAGGAGAAACTGAACGAACCCATTTGACGCAAAGATCCGGATTCAGTCGCACCTGGGGACAAGAATCGCTGACACCGAACTATCGTCGCGTCGGGGTGAGTGGTGCCTGCGGTCTGTCCCCTTACGACATATATCGCGTTCACCGATCCCCTCAGTTTCGCGCGACCGGTCGCGCTAGGATGCAAACCCTACATCTTGGAGACGGTGGTACCGCCGAAGATCGTCACCCAGATGTTATTGCCGTCGAACGCCGGATTCGCCGGCTCCCTTCCAACGCTAAATGTGTTTAGAGTCGCGCCCGTGGTTGCCTTCAATTTCGTCACTGTGGCGCCGTTGAAATCCCAGTTACCCAGATGTTGGAACCGTCGTAGGCGATGCCATTCGGACCTAGCCCCGCGTTGAAAGTGCCCAGCACCGTGCCAGTCAGGGACAGTTTGGTGACATTGTTGCTTCCAAAATTGGCGGTCCAGATGTTGGTTCCATCAAAAGCGATGCCGGTCGGTTCTGTTCCCACGGGAAAGGTGCCTAAGATCGTGCCGCTGGTCGACATCTTGCTCACGGTGGCGCTACCGTTGTTGGCGACCCAGACATTTGTCCCATCAAACAGGATGCCCGCTGGATTGGTTCCCACGGTAAAGGTACCCTTAACGGCCCCGGTGCTGGCCAGCAACTTGGTCACGTTGTTGCTGCCGTTGTTCGCTACCCAAATATTGGTTCCGTCGAAGGCCAAGCCAGCAGGCAGCGTGCCTACCGTAAAGGTACCGAGCAGCGCGCCGGTGCTCCCGTTCAACTTGGTTACGTTATTGCTGTTGATATTCGCGACCCAGACATTGGCTCCGTCATAGGCAACTGCGATCGGACTAGTTCCAACTGCAAACGTACCGAGGATGGCGCCGTCGCTGGTGCGGACTTTGACCACGTTGTTGCTGCCGTTGTTGCATATCCAGAGATTCGTGCCGTCGAACGCGATACCGTAGGGTGCTGTGCCCATCGTGAATGAAGTGGTCAGATTTGCGTTGTACCAGTGCAGAGTTGCTATCTGCAAAGGATTCTGCTGAGAGCTGGTCACGCCAGATGGAGCTCGCGACGTCACATCAGTCTGTGCCTGGCATTGCAGGAGTGGGTTCGCGCAATACACAAGGAGTCCGAGTATTCCGCTCAAGAGTAGCGTTATCGTCGCGGAGTTTCCGGGACGAAACGTGCCAGCCGTCGCACCGATTTGTTGTTTCAAGCTGCCCTCCCAATTTCTTGAAATTGATTTTTCCGCTGGGATACCGAATGAGAAATCGAGCCCACTGCTAGCGACCCGGACCGGGTCGTACCGCGAAAACTTGGCAGCGCGCCGTCTTTCCTACAACATCTCGGAATTGTTCCAGGACCTGAGGGGACCAGCACGCCGGGCAGGAGTATGCGTTGGGGGAACCAAACTTTTGTCAAGCAGATGTAAAGTTCTTGTCGCTTTCTGGCCGCTAAATATGAGACTCCGTCTTTTGGAAATAATCTGATGGCATCGCCCGCGGCTGAAGTAGAGAGGGGACGCTCGCCTGCTCGAAAATGCCGCAGGACCTCCGTCTCGAATCGAAGGAGAGAAGATGACGAAGAAATCACCGGCACGGAACGGCGACTGCAAACTCACCTCAAACGCGAATGAAACGTTACAAGTTGTTGACAAGAATGTGACAAGTTGTTCTCCCTGCTTGACGATGATGGTCGCAGCTTCGCAGAGGGACTTTTCCTAACCTGAATTTAAGACTGATTCATATGCAGCCTCCGGACTTTCTGCACAAGGACGCCGAGACCAAGCTGTGCGAACGCTACATCGCAGGCGGTGCGGCATATAGTCTTTCGACAAATTCCCAGTGGGTGCTCGACGCCGCACGCAACACGTTCCAGACCGTCGACTCTCAGCCGGGTCCGATCGACTTCCACCTGCGGTTTTGGGTTGACCATGCTGACTCGTCCCCGGGGCCTTGGCCGAGGCCTTACGTGCGGGGACTGGATCATCTCGTGTTTGCCGGTTTTGACGAGGGGAGTTCGATGCTTGCCGACCTTCGTACGTGCCGCGTAATCGGGCGTTTTTCGCCGGCGATGGCGGCGGACCTCGCATATTGGCAAACCGTGATCTTCCCCATGCTGCTCACCATGGTGAGCGCGTCCATTGGCATTGCCGAATTGCACTGCGCGTGTGTCGCAAGGGGCCAGGCCGGTTTGCTCTTGGCCGGCTCGTCTGGTGCCGGAAAGTCGACGCTGGCATTGGCGCTCTCACAACAGGGCTTTGGATTCCTGTCAGACGACCGAACGTTTTGCTCCGTAAGCAACGGTGAAGTTAAGGTCTGGGGTCTGCCAACGCCACTCAAATTACGCCCTGAAGCAACCCTTTGGTTTGACGAATTGCGTGACGAGCATTTAACCGACACACAGAGCGGGGGACCGGCCTTTTGGCTTGAGCCCGAACGCCTCTTCGGAGTGGAGCGGGTTCGGGAATGCCGACCGATCTCACTGGTCTTCTTGGAGCGACGGGACGCTTCGGAATTCCGAATGAGTCCCATGTCGTCCACAGAGGCGCTGCGCCGGCTGAACAAAGAGTTAATGACGGAACTTCCTGAAGTAGCCGAAAGACGCGCGGGGACGCTCAAGAGGATAGCCGAGCTTCCCTGCTGGCTTTTACAGTATGGCGGGCCGCCCCAATGGATCGCGCGACAGATCTGCCAGCATCTTGCAAAGGCCTGACCACGCACCGCGAGGGAAGGAGCGATCGCAAGGCTGCGAGAGTGGGTGAACGACTATGAAACGTGCTGTGCAGGTTGAGTCGATCCCGACGGCAATTCCTGCGCGAGCAGTGGTGGCCGAGGGAGACAACATCCGAGCAACAACGGACATCAGAAACGATCCGATGCGCCGCTTCGTCCCGACTCCATACTCCGCCTATCTGCCCGTGATGGGTCGCACAGTGCGTTTAGAGACCAACAGTTCCAGGCTCTTAGACCACATGGTTAGACTGTTCGCGCGTTATCCGGGGGCGGCGAGCGGGCGCCCGACATTTCTCTGGAGGATTGTCGTGGATTCCGATGTAAAGGTCTGCCAGCCTTGGCCGCGAAGATCCACCTTCTCAGACGACGGACTTCGTTTCGCTCACTTCGGGCAAAGGACTTTTCTGGCAGTCGACCTAGAAGGGCAAGAAGCAGTCGCTTTTGTTGCAGAGGGCCTCGTCGAAGACGGACCAGGATTTACCAGCCCCTTTGTCGATACGTTGTTTTATATGACGGCCGGCAGCCTGGGATTGGTTCCCTTTGGGGCCGCGTGTGTCTCGTCGGGAGTCAAAGGCCTTCTCATTCTAGGATCCCCCAATCAGGGAAAAACCACCGCGAGCTACCTCGCTGCCAAGGAGGGACTTGTGTATCACGCAGATCAATCAGTTTTTCTGGAGATCGCCGGCGGCGAACTAAGAGCTTGGGGGGACTTCGTTCCGATTGCATTTCGGCCGCAGACCGTCCAGTTTCTGCCAGAACTCGAGTCTCGAACTCTTCCCTTTTCATACTGCGACTTCAACTTCCGCTACATGGACAGGGACGAACTGGATTCGACGCCGCACGGTTCTGTAACCCCAATTTGCTGCGTCGTCCTCGAAAGGGATGCTTCTTCCCTTCCCCAGTTGGTGCGCGTAGCGACGACTGAGTTTTCCACATTTGTCTCCAAGTACATTGCGTTCAAAGACGACGATCGATTCGAAGAGCACCGGTTGACGATTATTTCGGCTTTGGCACAATTACCGGCGTACCACCTTACATACAATAGCGACCCTGCAACTGCTGCGCCATTTCTTCAGAAGTTGCTCACGCGTCACGAGCCGCAAGGCTGCAGTTCGTCAGACGGAAGGTGAAAGAGGAATCCTTCGATGCAAGCCTCCGGCCCCCTGATTGGCACCGTCGAGACTTCCCGGCTGTCTCGTCTCGCCGTTTGGAGACAATGGACTGAAAGAGTGCTGATGGTTGCGTTGCTCCTCTTGTTTGTGGTTCGAGGATTCATTCCTGCCTGGGGCCACTTGGATTCCGATTTTGCCGACTACTATCTGGCGGCCCGCCTCTATCGCGAGGGGTCCCCGGTTGAGCGAGTTTATGAGTGGACGTGGTTTCAGCGTCAAAAGGATCATGCGGGCATCGAACAGCCTCTGGTCGGTTTCATACCAGCGACTCTAACTTCAGTTCTGACTATCTTGCCTGTCTCCTCCCTTCCTCCTTTGCAAGCAAATCGCTGTTGGCTCGTTATCAGTCTCGGGTTTTTGTCGCTGGCTGTCGCGCTTTTCAAGTCAATCACGAGTTTGACCTGGCAACGAGTTGGCGTTCTGACCTTCCTGGCAGTGGCACCGCTCCGTGACAATTTTCGTTTGGGGCAAGTTCACATGCTCATGCTTCTCCTGCTGGCGCTAGGCGCCTGGCTCTATTTCAGGAATTGGCACTTCCTGTCAGGCATGGCGTTGGCCGCCGCAGCAGCCGTGAAAATATACCCAGCATTATTTCTATTGTTTTTCCTGCTGAAGAAGCAGTGGCGGGCTGCCGCTGGCCTGGCCTGTGGAATGGTTGGCACCGCGCTGCTTTCCTTCCGCCTTTTTGGAGCAGAGGCATGCCGCACCTATTTCCGAGAAATCCTTGCGGGTTTCAGAGGCGAGACGATCGATCCGTACGCCACCGCATGGAACTCTCTGAGTGCGCTCCTCCACCGATTATTCGTCTTTGAACCTGAGCTAAACCCCACACCCGTAGCGCATCTACCGTTTCTGTACGCCGTGCTGCACCCACTGCTGCAGGCTCTCATCCTCGTTGTCTTCTTGTGGGCGATGGCTTCCAAGAGCACCAGCCTGTCCCGGCAAAAGCTGGAATGGGGGATTTACTGTTTTCTTTTACTCCTCCTTTCTTCGGACCCGCTCTCTTCCCATTTCGTGGTTCTGATTCTGGCAGCCATCCTAGTAGTCGAGTCTCTGACCATACGCGGACAGTCAGGGTGGGCCGGAGTGGTGGTAGTCCCTTATGCACTCGCATGTGTACCCTACGACCGCTTCTACCGTGGAAATCCGCATGGCTGGGAGAGTCTACTCTTTTTTCCTCGCCTCTTTTGTATGCTTCTGCTCGCGGGATTGTTGTTGTGGATACTGATTTCAAGCTCAGAAGAATCTATCGGGAGCTACATTCGATCACCCTCTGTGGGGTGGGCCACTTTGGCATTCGTTGTCCTAACCGCGGGAGGTGTTGTCGTCAACCTCAACCACTTCGCAGGCCAATTCGACAACTATGGAACGCGCGTAACAACTTCGGTCGGCTCAGCGATTGCGATGGATCCTGTCGTAACCGCCGACAGCATCCTGTTCGGGGCCTTGGTTCCGCAGTTTACGTCGCATGATGCCTACGTCATTCATCGCCTGCATGCCGGCGCGATCTCGTCGTATGGAGGTGAAGGTGATTGGTTTCATCCGGCAGCTGCGATCGATGGAACCGCGAGCTGGGCGGAAGTTGCGTCAACAGGTACTTCTCGAATCGTCCGCTTTGATTCTTCGCGCGAGCTGACCCATGATGGAACAATGAGCACGGAAGCTCTCGATGCCGAGGAACCGATTGTCTCGGCGCAGGGCAAACTGTTGGCATATATCCGCGAGGTTCGAGGTCGTGGCAGCCTGTGGATCCGTTCACTAGCGCGAGCGGAGGGCGAAACTCGGTCCGCAGAGCGTGAACTGGCTGGAACGCAGTACGACGTACGAGATGCTGCGTTTTCTCCTGAGGAACAACTTATTTTCAGTTCATGGCAGCCAGAGAGATATCGCCTCTACTCGGTTGACCCTAAATCGGGAACTGTCGCCGAACTCGTCTCCGTGACCTGCTCTGCGCGTTACCCGGCCTTTTCACCCGATGGGCAATGGCTGGTATTCAGTTGTAAGCGAGGGTGGGTCTGGCAGCTCGTTGCCATGAACCGCGCGACCCGCGACCAGCGCCAACTGACGAGCGGCGATTGCAACTCCATTACACCAGCATGGTTTCCCGACTCCAGAAGCCTGATCTATGCGACCGATTGCGGCCGCGCCCTGGGAATCACGGCGTTATCGAAGCTGAACGTTATACGCTAGTCACGCCCTCATATGCGCGAAAGGCTGCAAGATCGGCCGATACGTCAGGATGATCCGATGGCTCGAGTGGATCCTTGCGCGGTCCTGACCAACTCGAGATGGCTGACTCCGTTTCTGGTCTCGTTGTCGTGCATTTTCATATACGTCCAGGTGTTTGCTCTTCCCTGCACTCCTCGTTTGGCATCAGGCGATCAGGCCATCTATCTTCATAATGCTACGCGGATGCTGGACGGAGAAATGATTTACCGCGACTACGATCACTTCACTCTCCCCGGCACCGACCTGGTTTACGCGACGTTGTTTCGGTGTTTTGGCGTGCGCGCCTGGATACCACAGGCCATGCTGGTCATTCTGGGAACATTGACTGTGTGGCTCATCATCCTCATCAGCGGAAGGCTCATTGCCGGGATGGCGGTTTACTTGCCCGCTCTGCTGTTTATTACTTTGCCTTTTTCCAGCTACCTCGACGCCACGCATCACTGGTTCAGTCTCGTCGCCGCCACTGCAGCACTGGCAGTTCTCCTTGAAGAACGGACCCCCGCGCGACTCGTGTCGGCCGGCGCCCTGGTGGGAATCGCCACTTTCTTTACTCAATCCGTGGCCCTACTGACGGTGGGCTTCCCACTCTTCCTTCTGTGGGAGCGTGGTCGGACAAATCAAACCTGGAGAGTGTTCTTAAAGAAGGCGGCCTGTTTTCTGGCTGGATTCCTCGCCACAGTGACCGTCTGCCTTGCATACTTTGTATGGACCGTCGGAGCAAGAAAGATTTTCTATTTCACGGTCACGTTTGTGGCGAAATATTACCCGGCGGATTGGTTTAACAACTGGCGCGTCTACCTTACAGGCCGGCCGCAGCTGCACGCTTGGACTACTTGGCTCGATCTGCCCGCGTTTGTTCTGATTCACCTGATCGTTCCGTTCGTGTATGTTCTCTTTCTGGTTGGCTACGCCGTCCGGTGGCGAAGGCAACAGTGCGAGATATCTGCCGTCGGTTGATGCTCGTGATCATCGCGGGATTGTTTCTTTTTCTAACGGTTGCATCGGCACCAGCGTATAGTCGCCTGTACGCCGTATCGCCGCCAGCGCTGGTAATCCTGGTTTGGCTTCTCAAATCGTCTCCTAGGTTTTCCCGGTCGTTGTTGCGGGTTGCCTGGGTAACAGCGATCGTCATGCTGATGGCACGACCGCTGGTTATGCAGATTCGCTGGAAGGCGTACCTTGACCTTCCCACTGGGCGCACCGTTTTTTACGATCCTTTGCTCTACGAGAAGTGCAAATGGATGTCGCAACGAACTCGGCCGTACGACTATTTCTTTGGCGATCATCTGCTGGCATTCACGCTTCGGCTACAAAACGCTGGCCGGGTTCCATTCCTGCGCCCCACAGACTACACGCGACCCGAGGAGGTCGCAGAAGCAATCCAGGGAATCGGCAAGTTTCAAGTGCAATTTGTCAGCTGGTATATCGGGTTGGATCGTGAGAAAGAACCCGCGCGCCATCCCGAGGGAGATCATCTCGCTCCCATCCGGCTGTACCTGCGGGAGCACTACCATGTCGCTCAGACCTTCGCGAACGGCGACCAGATTTGGGAACGCAATCGATGACGGTCCCTGAACCGTGAGCAATGTTAGGCCTCGGAATTCAGGCAAACTAGGCCGGAAGGAGGTGCCGCTGTGTGAGGGTCCTATGTTTACAAGGAGGCAAACGTGAGCAATGCAAGCAGGCCTAACAAAAGCGTAGCCATGATCACGAGTCTTTGCGCACTCGCCGCGATGTTGGCGTGCGGATCTCAGCCAGGAGATATCGGAAAGATTCGGCACACGATTCTGATCATCAAAGAAAATCGTACGTTTAACCACTACTTCGGACTGTTCCCAGGCGCTGACGGTGCAACTAGCGGTAAAGTCTCAAACGGGGGAACCGTTCCTCTGAACCATTTGTCTGATCCGTCTCAACTCAACAACCTCTGTAAAGCTGGGAGTGCGCCCTGGAAGCCATGGACAGTGGCATGATGGACAAGTTTGACCTGATCAATACGGGAACCTTGAATGCTTACACGAGGTGAACGAACAGGACATTCCGAACTATTGGGCATATGCCCGCAACTTCGTCCTGGCTGATCGATACTTCACCTCAGTTCACGGTCCTAGCTTGCCGAACGAGCTTTTCGCTCTCGCTGCCCAGTCTGGCGGTGTGATCGACAACGGGTCTGACTTTGGTTCGGGAGTAGCGTGTGATGGAGGTCCTGCGGAACTTGTAACTGTGATCGATGCCAACGGCAACCGAACCCAGGTATCTCCCTGTTTTGATTTTCGAACTCTGGCAGATAGCCTGGGAAAAGCTGGCATCTCATGGAAGTATTATGGCGATGGTCCGAATGTATTTAGCACGATCAGGAGCATTCGCAATGGCCCAGCATGGCACACGAACTTTCCGTCCGAAGCGCAATTTTTCAGCAATGCGGAAAGTGGAAGCCTGCCGGCAGTGGCTTGGCTGGCCACCACAGCCGACACTGACGAGCACCCCCCTGAGAGTCCCTGCCCGGGCGAGAATTGGACCGTGCAGGTTCTCAACGCGGTGATGCAGGGACCGGATTGGAATTCTACGGTAGTGTTTATAGCGTGGGACGATTTCGGCGGACTTTATGATCACGTCGCACCACCCCAGGTCGATCAGTTTGGGTTCGGACCCCGTGTGCCGTTGCTGATTATTTCTCCTTACGCAAAGCCAGGGTATATCTCGCATACGATCTCTGAACACTCCTCGATCCTGAGGTTTGTAGAAACACGGTACCGCCTCGATCCACTCACGTATCGAGACGCAACTGCCAGTAACATGCTGGATAGTTTCGACTTTGGCCAGCCGCCGCGACCTCCACTTCTGTTGCAGACACGCCAATGCCAATGAGTTCTCTATAGCTGGCCTACATGAGAATATTCCCGCGCCAAGCCGAGCCGAGCGACCGCCCTTTGCCTATTCCTTGTTATTGGATGTGCCCTTGTACTGGATCTGTTCGTGGCACGGTCAATAACTACGACGTATGACGAACCTCAGTCTGTCGCATATGGCGAGCAAGTTCTGCACAGCCGGCCAGACCGATCCGACCCGCTTTTTAACAGTAAGGCGCCGATTGCCGTGCTAAATGCTGTACCGCGAGTACTCGCCGGCTGTCCCGACAATGAAGCAATCCCTCCATCGATTCTGAGAGCCCTGTGCTCCATTCGCTTCGCACGGTTGGCCAGCGTTTTGGGAACGCTGCTTCTCGACTTCTTCGTCTACCGCTGGGCATACGCGCTATACGGTACAGCCGCGGCGATCGCGACCTCCATCCTGGTAGTGTTTTCCCCGAATCTTATCGCCCACGGGACGTTGGCGACCAATGACGGCTACTTCGCGATGGGCGTCGTTTTGTCTCTATTTTTCTTTCGTCGCTATCTGCTATGCCCGACAATCCGAAATGCATGTTGTTAAGTGCGTTCACTCTCGCAATGGCTGGACTCACAAAACCTTTTGCAATGTATCTGTATGCGGTCGTTTTCGCCATGCTGCTTCTCGTGTGGAACAATGAAAAGAATAGTCCACCTCTATTAAACAGCAAGAATGTGTTTGCTTTTGTGTTGATAACGATTATTTTGTTTCTTCTGGTCGTTAATGCTGGCTTATGCTTCAATGGCTGCCTTCACTCCTCTGAGGTCGTATCATTTCGACAGCGCATCATTCAAACGCCTGCAGAGAAGGTAGATGTAGTCCGCGACCTCCCTGTGCCCGTGCCCTACCCCTTCCTGGAGGGACTCGACATGCTGCAGTACCATGACGATTCGGGGCTGACGTACGGAAAGATTTATCTTCTCGGGAACATGCGTGATCCGTTCGACCCGAACTTTCAAAATTTCAAGTCGTACTACGCGGTTGCAATGCTGTTCAAAAAGCAGTTGTTGTGCAGATACTATTTATCCTAGGATTGCTGTGGATTTGGAAGAACCACACCTACCGCGAGTTTATTACCAGGGAAGAGGTGCTGCTCTCGGGCGCTGCACTGCTCTTCGTATGGTTCTCGCTGATTCGCAAAAGTCAACTGGGCATCAGAAACATCCTCCCGGTTGTGGCGATCGAAGTGATCATTGCGGGAGCAGCGTTTACCATGTTCTCAACAAAGCCGCGACGAACCCAAATATCACTGGGGCTGCTGGCGCTGTGGGCATGTCTTTCCACCATGAGCTACTATCCGAACCTGATTCCCTACATGAACGAGTGGGTGATCGATCGGAAACTGCCGTCATACAAGATCCTCGTCGACAGCAATCTCGACTACGGTCGGAGAAGGCGACGTGGTGAATGAGTTCGTATTGCGAAACCCTTGACGTGGTGCTTGATCCAGAAAAGCCCGTCGCCGGAAGGGTTCTGGTTAGCGTCAATCGCCTGGTTGGCGAATGGCACGGATACGAGCCGATGTATTGGTTGCTGAGGTACAAACCGGTGGGCCGGGTTGGATACGGACATTTGCTATTTGTTGTGCCAGCACGCGACATTGCTTCCGAAACAACAAATTAAAAGATGACAGGCCCGGCGCTTCTCGATCTTGGCAGTTCAGGTGACGGCAATTTCCATGATGGGCCGGCGTGATCGGTTTGCTGCTGCCACGGGGAACCGCTTCTCTTTCATTTGCAGAATCGGAGTCTCGATATACTTCCATGACGATCCTGCCTAATGCGATCGTGCAACCAGTAGCAAGAACTCCGCAAGAAGCTGCAAACACGCGGCTCGACGAGATCTTGTCGGAGCCAGACGGCCTGACCAACAGGAGTTGGACCACAACGTACGTCGGCAGATGAAGAGAATAAGTACATTGTGTAGCTGACCGTTCCGACGTAGACAGCAGTCTGTGATCGCAGAAGATACGACAATAACCCCAAAGTACTCCGCTCCAGCGCACGCACGCTCCGACAATAGAAGCGCACATCATCGCAAGCAGCGAGAATCCAAATACGCTGAAGGTCCATGTTGTGCACACATCTACCCCACGCCACGCACCGCACGCCGTAGTCAGGAAGGCAGGAGCAGAGAACGACGAACCGATGACGGTTGAGATCAATCCCCGGTGCAGAATCTTGCTCGTCACATAGCCGTTGTTCCAGACCCCAGAACAGAAGTGCAACAGCCTCCTGCGGCCAGGCTATAGAAACGGAAGACGAAGCTCATGCTTTCGCCAAATGTGGAGCTGGTACTGTTCCAGCCCACGGAGTGCTGGACCCGACGACGTCGGCGCAAGCAAAAGAACAACACTGCCCGCCGGCTGCCCTTCAACATGATCGGGGCCCAAACCAAGTAGAAAAGCTCCCTCCACTGAAAGCGACCAGTAGATGCCAAAGCAGTCCTTCTCCAACTCCAGGGTGGAATATATATAATGCATAGGCTGAGGGACCAAGGTACGAGGAATGTGAAGCAACAGCCGGCGCACAGCGGAACTGACGAACGCCGGCGTAGCTGAAGACACGAACAGCGCGTGGCGAAGGATCTCCCGATCATCAAGCTGGTTCCGCGTGCACGAGCGCAAACACCAGGATAAGAACCAATGTCAGATGATACGGCGGAAAGATGCGCAGCGTTCGACGCCGTTGTGATCTTCCGAAAAGGCGTATCGGTCCCACGAAGCCCAATCAAAATGCAGGTGATGAGAAATCCCGAGATGGCGAAGAACGAGTCAACACCCGGCACCAAGCGAGGTCTAATGGAGTACCAAGACGAATGGATGGAGGCGTGAAATGCACCGCTAGGACTGCAAGAACGGCAATTGCCCGAAGTCCGTCTAACTCCTTGATGCGACCCATGAAGAGTCTTTCGCGCGAGTTCCGACACAGTCTCCGTTAAGTGCACGTCGGCGCCGTTTCTGGCTGGAGCCTTTTCGCGTCCACGCTCGGCTTGGGCAATCTCACGATGTTCTTCAATTGACGATTGATCCACAGTTCGATCGGGAAATTGTAAAAGTCGAAATTCAGTCGTACACGCGCAGGGTAGGCAGTGAGGTGCTGAATCGCCTTGGCGAATCGTCCGTGGCCGGTGGTGGCGATGGGCTCACGATCGAAGGCGATGCGCAGATAATCGCGCATGGTCTGTACTCGCTGGTGATCGTTGCCTTTAAGCCAGGGCAGAACCGTATAGCGCGGGAAATAGTCCGCCCAGCCTTCGAGAGTTTTCGGCACTTCGATGCCGAGTTCTGCCGTCCGATAAAAGATCGGTGAACCTGGATACGGGGTAAAATTGTTGATCCAGAATTCTGCGCCGGGAAACTTTCGGCAAATATCCATCATGAAGTTGACGGTCTCGCGTCTTTCTTTTGGTCCTTCTCCGGGAAACTCAAAAATGATGTTGAACGACGGGATCACGCCTGCCTTGATGCAACGCTCCGTGGATTGATAGCTGTCGCCGAGACCTGAAAATCTTTGTTCATCAGCTTCATGACCGTGGGAGAAGCGGTCTCGATCCCCTGGCAGATCTGATGTAGTCCGGAACGGCGCAACGGGGTCACTAGTCAATGCTAAGTCGAGCGGTCAGATTGGTCGTGGCTTGAACACTCCACTTGAATTCGCGCCGGACCTAATCAATCCTTCCGCGACTTCAACGAAAGGTCGAGGTCGACCAGAAAGTTGTCGTCGGCCATCCACAACAGCTCCAACCGATAACGTCGCGTCAGTTCGATCGTCTCTTCGACCACTTGCTCGACCGGCAAACAACGCCACTTGCGTCCGTAGACTCCAGCATGGTGCAATACGCGCAGTTGAATGGGCAGGCTAGGCTGGAAACATACATCGCCCAGCGGCGACCACAGATCTTTTCGTAAGCGTCAAAATCTGCAAGCTGATAGGCCTTGGCGGGCATCTCTTCTAGGCGACGGAGTGGGCGTTCGGGAGTAAACACAAGCTTCCCGTCCCGCTTGAATCCGATGCCGAGCACGTCATCGAGAGGAGCATCATCCCGCAGGCGATCGGCCACCGCCAGCATGCTCTCCTCACCCTGAACACGAACAACGATGTCCACATACGGAGCTCGAGCGTTTGGGTGGGCAGCAGTGACGGATGCCATCCACCCAGAACAATCGGGAATTCCGGATCCCACTTCTTGATCGCCTTCGCGATCTCGACAGTCTCACGGATCATGGGGCCTGTCACAAGAGAGATACCCAGCAGAGAGCATCCTTGACTTCCTCCATGATCTGCTTCTTGTAGTCGGGGACAATCGACGCATCGATGATGCGGATGTCATACCCGGCATTCGACAAGGGAGTGGAGATGGCAAGAATGCCAAGAGGAGCGGTAGCCTCAATACTGGAGAACGAGGCAACGAAGAATACGATCTTTTTCGATGATTTCACGGGAGTGCCTTTTCGTTCTTTCAAATCCTCGCCGCGGAACCTGGCGTTGATTGGCTCTTCGCTAGGCGATCCTACTCAGGTTCGTTCGCTCAAACGCTCAAACCCATAGGTTGCGTCTGGACAGGAACCGACTCACGATCTTGAGATTGACAACGTATACCAACGACCAGTCCAGCGTTTGTCTCCAAATTGTTAAAACTCCGCAAAATCCGTTCCGCCACAGGCTTAACGGGATTTGAAATCAACCCGGATCTCCCAATGCGTGCTAAAAACGTGACAATACCTGAAGCTCGCATCATTTCACGTCATCCCGGGATGGACCCTTCATGTTCATGATGTTGTCGCGCTGAGCCTGCCATGGACCGACAAACCGAATCATACGTTCGGCGATGCCGATCTTACCCTCGCCCGAGTTAGCCATAGCCAACGTGGGATCTCGCACAGATATCGCAACCCAGCCAGAGTGTGAAAGATAGTTCTCCGCAACACAAGTTGGTGTTTCCAGTAACCCACATTCAGAACAGTGACGGCTGGCGCCTTACCGATGAAGCAATCCGGGACAGGCGCGAGAGCGGTAGTACCCCTTTTAGGTCGACCGCCTGCTTCGCCCTTATATCGGATTCATATTGGTTTTGGAGGAACAGAACCAGTTTCGACCTGGGGAACAGGGCAAACTGGTACGCCGGCAGATCGCAAAAGGCGTAAAGGCGGCATATTTCTCAATCCATACCCGGGGCTGGGGGCGAATTTTCTTACCCCAGACTTGAACCAGCGGAGGAAGAGGAGATACAAAGAGTTTAGCCGCCAGTTCGCACACGAGGACGACGAACTCTCGCAGCATCTGGCTGTCGCCGACCCGCTGCTCGATTCGGTTCCAGAACGCTATGTCGTGTGCTCTTCGTTGTAGAAAATATCCGATTTCGAAAAGACCCGACATGCGGATCCACTGAGCGAATAAGTGTTGACATGCATGCACGACCTGCAGCAGGAAGGCATCTTCGTCCGTCAGAGCTGGAAAGGTAAGCCCGTTCCACTCATGGGCTTTAGCTCGTTCCACGGCGAACAGGTTCGGCAGTGCTGGCAGTCGATTCCGATCCCCATCCCAAACATCCAGGTGCAATTCGACCACATGGGGCGCATCCGCGGAGTAATGCCTGGAGCCTCGCGATGGCGGTTCCGCAGTCGGCAGGACAAAGATAAACTCTTGGCTCGAAGGTGAATCCTTCTGAGTGTAGCCAGCTTCGATTAAGACCCTTTGCGCCACGGGGAGCGACTGGTCATCCACCAGATAGTCAAAGTCGCTCTGATGGCGGAGTGCCGCATTCGGACAGAACTGTGGAACCAGCGAGACGCCCTTCAGCACAGCGTAGGCCACTCCAGCCTGGTCAAACCTGCGGTTCAGAGCCTCGAACCGCCAGGACATATTTTCAACGCGACCTTGATTCGTCACGAACTTCGTTTCCAGACAAGACAAGAGGGCGCTAGGGATCAAGTCTGCGCAATTCGTATCCTTAAGTGTTCGCAAAAAGTAGAAGGCGAGCCCAGTGTCGTCGAGCCACAAAAGAGCCCTCTCCCAATCTTGATGACTGACTCTTTTAAGCGCGGGGACACTGTCGCCTGGACCTGAGAAACTCAGGAACTCGACGATATTGTCGGCTAGAGTGCGCTTCAAGGCCGCAACTCCGAAAGCAGTTCCAGCGAGGACCAACCTGCTCCCGAGCAATTCATCAGGCCCCCCTGACGCTATCGCGCGGATCGAGTCTTCTGAAATGGAGAACCAGGACTGCGGGCGATTGGCAGGCTTCCGCGAATCGATCGGACTTGCCGGCGCGCACGAAGATCGGCTTCTCCGGTTCCTCTAGCCAAAGAGTCGCTTGCGTCACACACTCAAAACCGTGTGAGCAAAATTGCCGGAGAATCTCTTCGGTTGCGCGCGAGAAGGTTTCGATTTGAATCGCGCTGCTTTGGTCTCGAAATCCCACTCGCCAACCTCGATCATAGGCGTCAGGATGAAGATCACTCACAAAAAGATCCGCTCCAGGTTTCGTAACACGCGCCAGATCGCGAACCATAGATCCCAAATCTGAGATGTGCCCTAGAGCAAATGAAAGAATCGCAAGATCAAACACTGTGCCGCAAAAAGGAAGGCTCTCGCACGCCGCTCTGGCCAGCCTCCCGGTGATTGCGCATTTTTCGCCCGCGACTCGCAGCATTCCAGCCGAGCGATCAATTCCCACTCCCGACGCGCAGCCTTGCGTCATAAGCCTCTCCAGCCACCGGCCGGTGCCGCAAGCCAGGTCCAAAGCCCGTTTGTTCTGGAGGTCCCTCAGCAGCGGGAGTAGATGTCGCTCCTCGCGGGCTAGCAGAGGATTGGGATCCCAATCATAGGCTGGAGCCCATCGCTCGTAGCCCTCAGCAGCCGAAACTGATCTGGATCCAGCCGGACCGGAAGGTTCGATCTCAATGCTTGCCGGCACTTCAGACTCAACATTTGGAGTGCTGTTCACAAGCTCTCTGCCTTGGGTTTACGCAATTCGATGACCTGCTGCATCCACTTGAGTTCCAGCGGGGCCCCGTACACTCCGAGGCGATAGCGCCAACTGCTGAGTGCCTTCAGAGCCAGCCGGCCCCAATGGGGCAAGCGGATGTCCTGGACTGTCGGCCAGCGGGACGACACCACCAGCTCAAAATTATCGATCAGCTTTTTCGTGGCAGACCGCAGCCAGGGTGTCTGCGGATCTTTCTGCGTCGCAAACCGCTGCCAATGCTCCGTTGCCCATTCATCCGGAGTGGTCGGAAACTGGACTTGATCCTCGACATCGCCGTACATGCGAGCGCGCTGAGGCACCGGGGTGTAGTGCTCGACGATGATCTCCGCATCCGGATTCAAGCGCTTCAGTTGCCGGATAAACCCGATGCATTCGCGCGTGTCGCCTTCCGGATCTTTGGGGTTTCCGAAGATGATGGAGAATTCGGGAATGATGCCAAATCGCCGAATGCGCGAAGCCAGCGCCAGCGTGTCTTCCGCACGAAGATCTTTGTTCATCTCCTTCAGGATTGCGTTCGACCCTGATTCCGCCCCAAAGAAAATCATGGTGCAGCCAGCCCGTCGCAGCGCCTCTAGCGTGCCGTCCGAATACTTCATCATGATGTCGGATCGCCCTTCACACCACCAACGCAGATTGAGCGGTGCCAGGCGGTCCGCAAGTTCTCGAGTGTGATCTTCCCGCAGGAAGAAGTTGTTGTCGTAGAACTGTACGGCGTCGACTCCGTAAGCCTTGACCAGATGTCGCAGCATGCCCTCAGTGCGGGCGGGGGATTCCATCTTTTCGCGACTGCCGGAGAAATTCACCACGCCGCAGAAGTTGCAGCGATAAGGGCACCCCAGACTCGCCTGATGAACCGCGGTTCGCCGCCCGAGAAACGTCGGCAGAAGGTATTGCTCCGCGGGCAGACGGTGATACGGATACCATGGGAAATCATCGAGACTCCTCATGGGCCGCTCGGGGTTGTTGCGCACTTTGCCGTCGGGCATCTTGTAGGAGAGGCCCGGAACGTCCTTAGGGTCGCGGTGTCCGCGAATAACATCCAGCAGATCGAGGAGCGTTTGCTCGCCCTGGCCGCGCACCGCATAGTCCACGTAGTTCGCGTTGAGCGCAGCCGCCGTATAGTTGGAGGCGAAATAGCCTCCCCAAACGATCGGCAAGTTCGGAAATCGCGAACGAATTTCACGACAGCTCGCCACTGCCCCCACGGTCTGCGGCCCCGGCATAACCGTAACCGCAAGCAGTTCGACTGGGCGTTCCTTGAGGATGGCAACGAGACTTTCGGTGGGATGTGGGTCCAGGTTGCCATCAACGATGGCGTATTCTTCCTTGCCCTCCACAACCGCCGCTATCGCAAGAATCGACAATGGAAATCGGCGATTGCGCGGCCTGGTTGCCTTCGGATTATAGAAAAGGATCATTTCCCGACACCAACCCCACCGCTGTTGCGTCAGCAGACGGACCCATTCATGTGAGACTGAATACGGCCGCTACGGTACCAACTGCGGCGCCGCGATTTGTCTCAGTTTTGTCAAAATTCTGCAATTTTGAATTGCGGCAACCGCATAAAATTCGCGGCGTTCTCGCCCGCCTGAAACCGTACATTTCGGTCCCCGCAAAGTGACAGACATTTGACAATCCGATGACAAATCGGCAGAGCCGCCCAACCTAGAGTGCTGTAGCCGAAGTTTCCAAAGTGAAGCGCTTTGTCCGGGACGAACAAAGTCGTTCTGTTCTACCCGCCCTACGACGGTCCGCCGTTGGGCGCGCCCTTATCCCTGCTTTGTCTCGCCTCCCCTTTGCTGCAGGCTGGATTCGAAGTCAAGCTCGTCGATGATCTGCTTTCCCCGGATTACGAAAAGACCATTCTGCGCGAATCGGAAGACGCTCTCCTGCTCGGTATCTCGGTTCTGACCGGGCCGCATATCGGGGCCGCGGTACGAGTCTCCAAAGCGGTCAAGAAGCTGCGGCCAAGCCTGCCGATTGTGTTCGGCGGTTGGCACGCCAGCTTGGCAACGCATCAGACGTTGCGCGAGCCCTTTGTGGATGCAATCGTGCGAGGCCAGGGTGAGCTGACCCTGCTCGAATTGGCTCAGAGAATCGCAAGCGGGCAGGATTGGCACGGCATCCGCGGTCTGTCATTCAAAGATGGCGCTGAACGCATAGTTCACGAGCCTGAACGCCCTGTCGCCGACATCAACACTCTGCCGCCGCCCGCTTACCATCTCGCAGATCCCGGCATTTATGCCGGCGCCGACGGCGTGCGACGGCTCGCTTACACCAGTAGCGTAGGCTGCCCCTACCAATGCAATTACTGCACTGACCAGGTCTTCTACAAGCGTCGTTTTAACGCCTATCGTGTCGAACGGGTGGTCAACGAGCTTGCCGAATTGGTCCCACGCTACAACATCCAGCACGTCCCTCTATTCGACTCCAACTTCCTGGTCGACCGCAAGCGCGCCGTTGCGATCGCCAAGGGAATCATTGCCAGCGGAGTTACGTTTCAGTGGGACTTCCAAACCTCTACAGATTTTCTCGCGCTCATGAGTGATGACGACGTGCGGCTGCTGGCCGAAAGCGGCGTGCATCACATCGGATTCGGCACTGAGTCAGCCTCGCAAGAAGTGCTGGGGCTGATGAACAAGCGCTTTCAACACGTGGACCAAATGGTCGAGACGGCCCGCAAGACACATCTGGCGGGGATTCATATCGTCTTCAACATCATTCTCGGCTACCCCGGCGAAACCGAGTCCCAACGCCAAGCAGACGTTCCGCATCATGAGCGATATCGCCAAAGAGTATCCCAACGTCAGTTTTTCTCCCAACATCTTTACGCCTTATCCGGGAATTCCTATCTGGCCTCAGCTCAAGGAAATGGGAGTCCGTGAGCCTCAGTCTCTCGAAGAATGGGAAACCCTCGCTCTAGGCACGAACGTCCTGCCTTGGCTGCGGGGAGAAGAGTTGCGACGATTGCGCCGGAGTCTGGAGTATTTCCTGCTCAACAACCAGATTCGAAAGGTCACAAGAAAGATCCCATGGGCACGGCGGAGTGTACAGCGCGCTGCTTGGAGCACCCGTCCGTTGGCGAATCGGCAAGAGCCGCTATTCGTTTCCGTGGGAGCTGTGGTTGTCGCGTGCCGTGGAGAAAGTCGTCACCCGACGTTCGCTTTTGACTGGGCAACCTCTGGCCGAGCGTACGCAGGAAGTGTGCTGATTCGATTCAGGGGCAACTAAATGGCGGATGTTCTACTGACCCATTCTTATCACCTCTACTACGACCGCAAGCAAATGCGGAAAATGCAGCCCTATCCTCCGCTCGGTACGCTCTATGCCGCCGCGCTCTTGCGCAGCGCGGGCCTCTCCGTCGCGGTGTTCGACACCATGCTGAACGATCCGGAATCGGGATTTAAGGCTGCCCTTACACAGCATCAGCCGCGGATCGTCGCGGTGTATGAGGATAATTTCAACTTTCTCTCGAAGATGTGCCTGACCCGAATGCGCGACGTCGCGTATCACATTCTCGAAACCTCGCAGCAGGCTGGAGCCACGGTCCTGGTGAACGGCTCGGATGCTTCCGATCATGCTCTGGACTATCTACAGAAAGGTTTCCGTTGTGTGCTGCTTGGGGAAGCGGAGTGGACGTTGCTGGAAGCGATCAACCATCTCCTGAAGGGGGATGACAACGCGCTGGAGCACGTTCCCGGCCTGGCATATCTGCATAAAGCAACCGGAGACGTAGTGAAGACGGAGGCGCGCGGCCTGATGCACAATCTGGATCAACTCCCGTTTCCTACGCGCGATCTTATCGACACCGATCAGTATCGAAAGGCATGGAAGTCGGCTCACGGATACTTTTCACTAAACATCGTGGCCAGCCGTGGCTGCCCGTATCGCTGCAACTGGTGCGCGAAGCCCATTTATGGAGACTCGTTCTCCGTACGCTCCGCGGCCGGCGTCGCCGAAGAGATGCGCCAACTGAAGTACGACTTCGGCGCTGAACATCTCTGGTTCGCCGACGACATTTTCGGATTGCGCCCGAAGTGGGTCCGTGAGTTGGCGTCGGAAGTGCAGCGGTTGGGCGCTGCGATTCCGTTCAAAATGCAATCCCGCGTGGACTTGATGAGCCCGGACAACGTGTCTGCCCTGCGCCGCGCTGGCTGCGCCGAAGTGTGGATGGGCGCCGAATCGGGATCCCAAAAGATTCTGGATGCCATGGACAAAGGCACGCGCGTCGATCAAATCGCGAAGGCCCGCGAAAATCTAAAACGCGAAGGGATTCGTGCCTGCTATTTCCTGCAATTCGGATATCCCGGTGAAACCTGGACGGACATTCAGAATACGATCAAGCTCGTTCGCGACACTCGTCCCGATGACATTGGCGTCTCGGTCTCATACCCACTTCCCGGAACCAAATTCTTCGACCGCGTGCAGGCGCAACTCGGAGAGAAGACCAACTGGTCCGATAGTGAAGATCTTTCGATGATGTTCCAGGGAGCCTACACCAACGAGTTCTATCGCGCTCTGCACGATGCCTTGCACGCGCAAGTCGACTGCTGGAACTCGGGTTCAGGCACAGCTTCACCGAGAGAAAAGCTCGCCCGCCACGAGCCGGAAGAGTTGTGGAGGCGGGTAATGCAGTTGGAAAAAACCTGCCGTAATCCAAGGCCCACCATTCTTGAGAGCCACTCGCAGGAACAACTGGTGCAACTGCAAGCCCAGAGCTATGCCACAAACTTCGACGAGCTCCTAAACGTTCTTGCCAGTTAACCACCAACATGGACATCCTTCTCACTCACGGCTATTTCCTTTACGAGGACCCCAAGGAGCTTCAAATCATGAAGCCCTATCCGCCGTTGGGGATCCTTTACATCTGCTCGCACCTGCGCCAGAAGGGCCTGCAGGCCGAAGTTTTCGATTCCACGTTTTCATCGCGCCAGGAGTTGTGGGACCTCCTGAAGCAGGGGCCACCATCAATTCTCGGCATCTACGCGAATCTGATGACGCGACCGAATGTGGTCGAAATTCTCCGCATCGCCAAGCAACTGGGCTGGCAGACCGTTGTGGGAGGGCCGGAGCCGAGCGCGTATGTTCAGGAATATCTGGCAGCAGGAGCGGATGTAATCGTAATCGGTGAAGGTGAAATTACGCTGGAAGAACTGGTGCCCGCGCTTCATTCGCACGACCTAGAAGCACTGCACAGCATCGACGGAATCGCGTTCCAGGCACCGGACGGTTCTGTGGTGCGCACCAAGCCGCGCGAGCAAATCAAGGATATCGACGCGCAGCCCTGGCCCGCTCGCGAATTGATCGACATGTCTCGCTACGTGGACGTCTGGCGCCAGCACCACGGAATGGGATCCGTATCTCTGATCACCGCCCGCGGTTGTCCCTACCATTGCAAGTGGTGCAGCCACGAAGTTTTCGGGAAAACGCATCGCCGCCGAAAGCCAGTATCCGTTGCAGACGAACTGGAATGGCTGATCAACCGCTACCAGCCACAAATGGCGTGGATGGCCGACGATGTGTTCACCATTCACCACGGCTGGCTGTTTCAGTATGCAGCCGAACTGAAACGCCGCGGATTGAAGTTGCCTTTCGAGTGCATCTCGCGGGCCGACCGGCTAAACCTTCAGGTCGTAGAAACACTGGCAGAGATGGGATGTTTCCGCGTCTGGATTGGTTCCGAGAGCGGCTCGCAGCGCATCCTCGACGCCATGGAGCGCGGCGTCACCGTAGAGGAAGTGCAAACCGCTGTGGCGCTTTGTCGATCGGCGGGCATTCAGACTGGAATGTTCCTGATGTGGGGTTATGAGGGCGAGGAAATGTCGGACATCGAGGCCACGGTGGAACATGTTAAAAAGACCGACCCTGAGTTGTTTTTCACAACCGTGGCCTATCCTATAAGAGGAACACCTTATTTTTCACAGGTTGCGGGGCGCGTGGAAAGCGTGAAACCGTGGGGCGAAGGTTCTGACCGAGATTTCCGCATTCGCAATCGCCATTCCCGCGCTTTTTACAGGTTTGCCGATCAACTGCTGCGTAGCGAAGTGGAACTTAATCGATTGGGGTACAGGTCGGATGCCGACGTGAATACAATCTCGGCATTGCGCAGCGTGATTGCCGAGGCGCGCGCAGGTTTGCAGGCCACAGCTGCTGAAGTTGAGGGGTAGACCATGTCCGCGGCGCAACAAATCCACCCATCGCCATTCGATTCCGTTGCGGCTAGTTACGACGACATATTCACCTCATCCAAGATCGGTAAAGCTCAGCGTGAGTCCGTTTGGAACGAACTGGCAAGAACGTTTCATGCGGGAGACCGCGTGCTTGAAATTGGGTGCGGAACCGGAGTCGACGCATGCTTCCTCGCGGCACGAGCTGTGCGAGTCGTCGCCTGTGACAGCTCTCCACAAATGATTGCTGTTGCGACGCGTAGAGTCCGCGAAAATGGGCTGCAACGGCTTGTGCAACCGATTCTCTGTCGGGCCGAGGACATCGCTACCCTGCCGACCGACGGCCTCTTTGACGGAGCGTTCTCGAACTTCGGAGCAATCAATTGCATAGAGGATCTGAAATCGTTGTCCCGCATTCTGTACGAGCGTCTTAAGCCAGGGGCAAGGCTACTGTTGTGCGGTCTGGGCCCGAGTTGCGCATGGGAAATTGCCTGGTATCTGACCCACGGCCAGCCGCGCAAAGCATTTCGCCGCCTGAGATCCGGGGACACTGCGCGCATCCTGAGTGGGACTCCGGTTCGTGTCTATTACCCGACTGCTCGATCTCTGGAACATATGTTCGCACCTGAGTTTTGCCTGAAATCCGTGAAAGGCGTGGGCGTGCTGGTGCCGCCAAGCTATCTGGAGAGTTGGGCCAATCGCTTTCCGCGCCTGTTGCGTTTGGCCATGAAGGCCGATTCCAGGATCGAGCTCTGCCCCGGCCTGCGTGAACTAGCCGACCATATCCTGTTCAATCTTGAGCGAAGGGCTGCATGACCCTCTCAGTTGCCTCACACTCGTTCTCCAATCGCTCCACAACGAGCCGTCAGAACGCGCTTTCCGTTCAACTTCAATGCCCCGTCTGCCAGAAGCCGTTGTCGCTTGTTGGCTACCGTCCTCCGTATCTGTGTAATGAGTGCGGATTCCTCATGTCCGATACGAACGGAATCCTCCGAGCATTGCGACCCGAGCGCGAGCAGCACTTTAGCCAATTCATTCGAGAGTATGAAACAGTCCGAGCCAAAGAAGGCCGTGGCTCACCTTCTTCCGACTACTACCTGTCTCTTCCTTACAAAGATCTGACTGGAAGAAACGGTTGGCAGTGGAAGATTCGGGCGCGCACTTTCCGCTGCATGGAGAAGAGCATTCTACCTGCTATTGAGCGTGCTCACCCCGCGGGATGCAACGTGCTCGACCTTGGAGCGGGAAACTGTTGGTTCAGCTATCGCATGGCGCTGCGAGGTCATCGACCGGTTGCGGTCGACTTGCTGGACAGCGAATCCGACGGGATGGGCGCCGCCAAGCACTATTTCTCTCACTTGCCCGCGCCTTTTCCTCGCTTTCAAGCCGAGATGGATCACATTCCGTTTGCGTCAGCGCAGTTCGACATAGTGGTCTTCAATGCTTCCTTTCACTACTCGGTCGACTACTGCGCAACATTGAGCGCAGCTCTGCGCTGTTTGCGGCGTCCGGGGTTCGTGATCATCGCAGATACGGCGTTCTACACGCGTGACGCGAGCGGGCAGGCCATGCTGGCAGAAAGACGAGCAGCTTTTCAGAAGCAATTCGGATTTGGTTCAGACAGCATACCGAGCCTTGAGTATCTGACGCAGGCCTCGCTGAATAACCTGGAAGAAATGTTTTCGCTGCGTTGGAACCGCATCACACCGTGGTACGGCTGGCAGTGGGCGCTGCGGCCGTGGAAAGCACGCGTGTTGCGGCGTCGAGACCCCTCCCGCTTCCACCTGTTCTGGGCCGAGGTTACGCACCAATGAGCACGCTTGTATCTATCGCGGCTCCGAGAGATGCTGCCGCACTCGCGTCGCACCAGATTCATTCCCTGCCCGTGTTGGTGATCTTTCCTCACAACCAGTGCAATTGTCGCTGCGTGATGTGCGATATCTGGCGTATCCGTGAGACGAGAGAGATCACGCCTTCTGACCTCGAAGGACAATTGACTTCATTCCGGAAACTGGGCGTGCGCTGGGTTGTCTTTTCCGGAGGCGAGCCCCAATTAAATGAAAAGTGGAGTTGCCTGGCTCAAATTGTTCGTTCAGCGGGAAGCCGAGTCACCCTTCTAACCGCTGGCCTACTGCTGAAGTCTCAAGCTCAGGTGGTCGCTGACAGCGTGGACGACCTAATCGTCTCGCTCGATGGCCCTCCCGCGTTACATAACGCCATTCGCCGCATTCCCGATGCCTTCGAGCAGATATCAGCGGGTGTCAAAGGCTTACGCCAGATCCGTCCTGACATGCTGGTTCGAGCCCGCTGCACGGTGCAGAAAGCAAATCACCGTGCGCTGCGGTCGGTCACCCAGGCTGCGAAAGAGATCGGCCTGGCCTCAATCTCGTTCCTGGCAGCTGACCTCACCTCGTCCGCCTTCAACCGCCCCGAAGGCTGGCTGCCCGATCGGGTGAACCGCGTCGCTTTAGTGCCTGAGGAAGTTGATGCCTTGGCGGCCGAGGTTGAACAGCTCATCGAAGAGCACCACACTGATCTGGAATCAGGATTCGTCGTCGAGAGCCCAGGCAAATTGCGGCGCATCGTCCAACATTTTCGCGCCTATCTGGGCCACGCCGAGAATGTGGCGCCACGCTGCAATGCTCCCTGGGTCTCCGCCGTGATTGAAGCTTCGGGGGACGTGCGGCCGTGCTTTTTCCATCCGGTGCTGGGAAACATTCACGGGCAGGCATTCACAGACATCATCAACGGTCCGGAAGCTCTGTCCTTCCGCGCCAGCCTTGACGTCGCAACCAACGAGATCTGTAAAAGGTGCGTGTGCTCCCTGTATGTTCCCCGTCAAGACGCGCACGACGTAACCGGACTTTGACTCCGCTCACTGTTTGAATGAGAAATCGACGGTTTTGACTTCACTCGCTCCCACCGTCACCTTCTGCGTTTGCGTCCCCAACTTTTCCTGCCACGCCGTGATTGTGTAGGTGCCCGGGGGAAGGTCTTTCAATTCAAAACCTCCATTCTTGTCAGTTACGGCAAAGAACGGATGTTTGAACACCGCGATGTAGCCTTTCATCCAGGGATGCACGTTGCATTTGACCGGAATCGCGATCTCTTCACGGGCGAAGGTCTGTTCCAGAGGCATTCCGTGAGGCTGCGTCATGTTCCATTCCCGGTTATTGTTCGGGCTCGGGTGGATATTATGTGTGGTCTCGTCGCTGTTCACGACGTTGAGCTTCTGGTTGGCTTGGAGAGCTAACACATGCGGTTTGTATTGGCAGCCTTTTTGCTCCAGCACTGCGGGCTGCTGCGGAGGCTGAAAATCGTGCGTAGTTAGCCCCTCAGAAACATAAACAACCACATTTGCCAGGCCTCCATCGGTTCCGACCACGACCTCCTCGGTCGTTGCCGGCGTCGGGTGCGCCTTGGCACAAAGTGGATCTTGCGACATGTCGATGCGCGCCGGTTTGGGTGCGGTCCCCTCAAACTTCACGGTTCCTTTCACCGAAGCGGCGGCGCCTGCAGGGCCTGCCCACCCCGACAACATCCCGACCGATACTGACTAACGCAGCCAGAACACATACAGAAATGAATGCCGATTTCGATTTCATGAAAACCTGTCCTTTCTGTTTTGGAGCCCTCCAAATGGTTAGATGTTGAACTGCAGTAATGCCCGAGCCTGAAGCTCGTCATTTCCCTATGGGTTCAATCTTCAACTTCGCATGCATCTTGTGAGCACTTAAAGAGCGGATATAGTGCACCACGTCCCACCGCTGATCCGCGGTCATGGCGGCGCCAAACGACGGCATCGGGGTTCCATCCAGCCCAGTGACCAAGTCTCGGAACATGTCCTGGTCCGACTGTCCACACTTGAACCGCGATCCACTCGTAAAGTCGAAAGGCTTGATGGGATAGCCCTTGTCGTCGGCGAGAGTTGCAGCCGATGGGCCGTAGCCTCGCCCGTCCTTGCCATGGCAGGACCAGCAATTCATGCTCTGGAAAAGCCCGGCGCCCCGCTGAATGCTTTCCGCCGTAGAAGGCGGCTCGGGTGGAATCTCGACCCGAGCTCCCGGCTTCTCCTCCTGAAACGCCGAGGAGAAAGTTTTTATATAGGCGACCAGGTCGACACGCTCCTGCCGCAGAAGCGGCTTCCATGAAGGCATGCCGCTGGCGTGAACGCCTCGGCTGATCGTGTCATACAGGTCGCTGTCGAGAGGCAGACTTCCGCTGGGCGTGGATCGGCACTTGAACACTGCTTTGGTGAAGTCGCGGGGTTTCGGATCGAGATACGGTGCGCTCTCGCCTCGCCCGTCTCCGTTCACGCCGTGGCAGAAAATGCAGTACCGTTCGTAGAGGGCTTTGCCGCGCCTCGCGTTGCCCGCTAACTTGCCGACGTGGGTCTCCTGCGCAGAGCCGGTCACGCTCCACAATATGGAGACAACCATTACGGTAGTGCCTACCCATTTGAGTTTCATGGACACAGCAGCACCCTCCCTAAAAATCGAAATCAAAACCCATCAGATAGCTACTGTGGCTGTCGTCTCTGCCGGAAATAGGTGCGGTTCCGGCGTTAGTGATCCTGGAATACTCCTGCATCCAAGCCAGGCCAGCACGCGGGCTCATAATCGGGTACCAGCGATAGCCTGCCGTCCAGGTATCAAAATTTCCTGAGTTGCTGGGAATGCCAGGGTGTGCCTGCCGCGACATGCGATTCAGTTCGTACCTTCCGATGAGGATCCAGCGAGGGTTCGGATTGTAGTGGCCCTCGACGAACCCGCCGTTCCACATCGGGCCCGCCGCACCCAGCGGCAAATTGACTCGGCTGATTGGACGGCACCGCATTGCCGAGAAACACATTGTCATATCCGTGCATAAAGAAGGTGTAGAAGTCCGCCTTGTTCACATACCAGTGTCCATAGGCGCCGATGCGATAAAAGCCTTCGATTCCCCGTGCCTGTTCCGGCGAGTGGTGTGCCTCCTTGCGTCTGGAAGTAGGTTGGAGATTCTCCAAAAAAGCCATAAACGCCGACCTGCTGCCTTCCAAACCAACGATGCCTCAAAAGATTGATTGAAGTTGGCATAGACATCGTAGGCTTGATTCGCAGGCAGGCCCCCGACGCCATTGCTATTGCTAAGGACGGCGACGGAATAACGGGTGGAATCGTTCTCCGAGTGCCCCTGCACCTCGACACCGAGTTGTGGAAAACCAATACCTGCGAAAAAATTGTTGTCGCCGGGCGGAGTGAAGAAATAGGTGTAGTACTCGCCTCCGGTGTTGTTGAGCGTAAGGGAACGCTCCTGAGAGATGGGTTCATCCAGTTCAAACCTACCCATCTTGAGATTTAGCCAGCGAGATCCCAGAAGATTGTCGAGGCGAAGCCATGCCTGCGACAGATTAATGCTGCTGTTCCCGATGAAGGGTTGAACAAAGAACGAGATGTTCTGATAAAGCGTCCCGGCCGTAATCACGTCAAGTCCACCTATGTCGAAGCCGGATGTCGTTACCGATGACTCCACCAACCCGCTGCCACCGCTGCCCGGAACTATATCGACGGCTTGGCGATTGTTGTTTTCGCGGTGCCACACCGGGATCGTCCGAAACATGATCGGCCAGTAGGAAGGGTCCTGGTAGATGGGAGCGTCGCGTCCGTTGCCCAGCTGGTATCCATTGTCTTTGAAGGTCTGGCCAAAATTGTTGAGCATGGGCCATGCCTCGTGACAAGCCGAGCAGGGCAGCCCGTACTTGCGGGCGAAAGCAGGAATTCCATGTGCCGATGGTATGCCCGCCAGCAGAATCACCAGGGCCAACGCCTGCTGGCGGATTTTCTTAAAAGTTCCGGTTCTCATTTAGCCTCCGCACCCGCAGTCAGAAAGGCTCTGCCCGCGGTGTAGGTGTCGTCCTGGGGGACAAATTTGTAGCCGACCCCGTGTACCGTTCGAATAAGCACGGGACAGTCAGGATTGCTTTCGATTTTTTGCCGCAGTTTCGCGATGCAGTTATCCACGGTCCGGTAACTGGCACGTTTTCGCTTGGGCCATGCAGAAGAGATGAGCCGTTGGCGCGAAACCACAATCTTTGGTCGCGAAACTAAATACTTCAGCACTTTGAACTCCCGCAGCGTTATCTGAACCGGCTGGCCTGCGCGACAGAGTTCCATCCTTCTGAAATCCAACGAGATTTCCCCGAACTGCGTCACCTGCCTGATGCTCTTGACTTGAAAATCTGTCATGTTCAGGTCTGCGGCTTCCGTCGAATGAAACTGCCGCCTACCTTAGCTCTGGCGAGGGAATGGACTTGTCACGGAACGGTCACATTCTTGTTAAATCCGTGTAGCCGAAGGATTCGTTCACGCCGCGGTTCGGTGAGCTGCCAAGAAGGTTATTTGCAGGAGGGTCCGTCTCGCACTCATGACAGTGCGCGTTCGGACGAGCAAAGACTATCTCCGGACACCAGTTGAAGACCCAGAGCGCGCTTCAGCGCCGCGGATGGAGATCGGGAAGAACTACGTCGGATCTTTTGGTGAGGCAGACGTGTTGCCCTCAGCACCGTCTAGAACTCGGCCACTGTTTGAAGTCAATGTCGGTGTGCCACTCGCCGTTCGCCGAACTCTATCGTGTTCGCCTGCTCGCGTGCGCACGCCCGGATAACTAAACACGAGGACGCGAGCGGAAGCCGCGGGACAGGAACGGGTTGGTGGTAGCTCGGCCAATGGGCGTCGCAGGGAGCATCCGAAGCGAGCGAATCGAATAAACGCTGAGTAAAGGCAGGCCGAAAAGTATCCAGCAGAGGTGAGATCGCTACGCCGCTCGCGCCTCCGCCAGCGCCTCATACTCCTGCTCCGACTCCGCGGGCAGCAGAACCCACATAGTGTAGATGCCAAGCGCCGTCCCGAACGGAATGTTGGTGAATAGCGAAATAAACGCCACCACCAGTACAAGAACTCGAGCCCACGGCTCCCGCTGTAACAATCCCCATCCCGCAATGAACCCGCACGCGGCCTTGGCCAGCAACAGAATCGCGACGGTGCTCAACAGCGGAGTCAGGAACGCCGGCGGTCCTCCCTCGATTCCCCCTCGACGCAGATGAACCAGCAACGTGTTGGCAATGACGTACAGGATGACTCCGCCGATCGTAGTGAACGCCGACAGCGCCAGCCACAACAGGCCTACCAACCGGAAATGCTCTTGCACGCGTCCCGGGCGGCGATGCATGAGCGATACTGGTCCGACGATCTGCTTGCCGCACTTACTGCAAAACGACTGACCTGGTTGTACTGCCGCGCCGCATCCATCGCAGAACATGAATTCCTCCCCGAACTTTTCCGCCTCGTCGCTTCGCTACAAAATACTTACAACAGTTGATACGTAGAAAGCGAGTAACAGTTCCATCTCATCAAAACCGTATGGGTATCCCGGAGTTTACGCGCCACGCGAGAAATGAATGCATAAACGAAGAGGCCACCCGGCAACAGGGCAGCCTCTTCTTCAAGGGAGAATAGTTCCAACGGAGCTTTGAAATCCGTCAAAACTTTCTGCGCAAATCTTATGAGTCTAAAAACAGGGGTGTCAAGGGATTTTTGCGAAATAAATGTCTTTGTTTTCAACTAGTTACAGAACCAATCAATATCCCCTGCGAGTGTAGCAAATTGAGACAAAAGCCCTCCGCGAAAGTCCTAAGCCGATCTATCTAAAGGCACTTATCGAGGGTTTGGAGTGCATCAGGACGGATTCTGAGGTGCCGGGCGCCCCCCGTCGGTCCCGGTTTGGGAGGCTCCCTTGACCACCGTTTCGGTAAGGTGCAACGAGATGAATTCCATCTGTTCCGGGCGATCAAACACCTTGTCGGGATACCAGCGCTTCATCAAAATGCGGATTCCGCCAAACGCCACGCCCGCTACCACCGCGAGGCCCGCGAGAATCCCACAGAGAACCACGATGTTCAGAATCAGCATGTACAGGTCGCGAGCTTGCGCATTATCCGTCGGCTGGTTCCAGGTAACGCTCGCTTCCCAGTTGACCCGTCCCAGCAAAGTCTTCGCGTCGCTGTCGGAAACAGGTCCGGTTGCGATCGCAACAAGGGGACCCGTCCTCTTATCAAAGAAAGAACCTGAACTCTCAACGCTGGACACACCCGCCCGCGGTTGAGCCATCTGACGCGCGGCATCGATGCGGCGCAGGTGCTCGGCCGCCATTTGCGGCGTGGGATACGAGATCAGCATCAGCGTCGCTTCCCCGCTCGATGTGTTATAGCGCCCCAGGCTGACTTCCGAACTCGCACCGAAGTCCACTAAATCCGCCGAAACTGGCGGCGCCTGCGCGGCCAGTGCTGCGGGGCCCATCACATATTTTTGCGTGTTCGCGATGTAGTCCCGGCGCGGCATAAATTCAATGAACGTGGGCAGGTTCGCGGAATTTCCATTGGGACGCGGCAATAACCCCGCCAGTTCACGCAACTGCGCTCCGGACATCGCCGACTCTCTGCTGAACTGCGCATCCACCAGCACGTTCCCGCGGTAGAAGAGCATGCGCTGCCCCAGAGACGCACCCTGATCATCAATCTTCTCTTTCGTCATCTCCGGCTGCAGATAGAACGTGTAGGCGCCGAAGGCGCCGGAAGCATCGGCAAAGCGCGCGGCGCGCAGTTTGAGCGTGCGGCCGTCGTCTCGCGTGTATGTGGCGGTTGCCAAGTCCGAGAAGCGGTACTCCATAAGAACTGCGGCGTTGGTAGGATCCGCGAGCGCGGGGTCTGTGCTGATCTGGGGAGTCCCCTGCATTTGCCACCCGCCAAACTCCCGCGGCAACACGGCGGGAGACTGCTCAGCTGGACGAACTGGCGCCTGCCCCGCGGGCTTATCTGCGGCCACCGCAGCGCTCAAAAGACAAGCGAGAGAAATCACTATGCGGACCGAACGGGAAAAACTCATGAATTAGCCCCGGACTCGAGAACTCCTGCTTGTAATTAGACCACACCGAGGGGAGAAAGGTTTCCGAAACCTCCTAAGCCCTTGATAGGCCAGCCACTTCGAGCAGGATGGGGGGATGGTTACCTACGTGCCCTCCTCCTACACATCGGAGCCATTCACAGCGGTCGCATCCGCAGGCAAACTAGTTGTGGGTGCCGGAATGTCACTGAGCAGTGCGGACACGAAACAGCGGCGGGGGAATCGCACCAAGGCAGTTCTTCCTGTAAGAGTAAAAGGCAAAGACAGCTCGGGTAAGCCGTTTGAAGAGCTGGTGCATACGCTGGATGTGACCGCTGAAGGAGCGCGTTTGGGCTCCGTCCGTCACGAACTGAAGTTGCACGATGAGATCACGGTCTTTTATCGCCAGCGAAAAATACAGTTTCGCGTGATGTGGACGAAGAAGATGACGGGTACGCACGAGTTTCAGGTAGGGCTGCAGGCAGTGAGCCACGATAGTGAAGCGTGGGGACTGAGTCTTCCGGAATTTAGGCGCCAGCCAGCTTCGCAGGACGCGGCTTCGATTGCCTCAGTGGTTGCCTAGCAGGAAGGGAGAAGTTCATGAGCTATTCATATCGCAATCTTTGGTCTGATGAAGAAGGTCAAGACATCGCCGAATACTCTGTGATGCTCGCCGTGATTCTCGTGATTGTCGTGGGCACCGTGCGCCTGATCGGCTCGAACGCGAGCAACATCTTTTCGCAGGTGGGCAGCTCGATTCAGTAGGCAGGAACCCTCTCGTTCGAAGTTATTGGCCAGCAGCTTTGTCGAGCTTGCTGGCCATTTTCACTCCGCTTAATCCATCCGCATACTTCGCAATTCCTCGATAGAGCGATTCGGCAATCCGCTGCCGGTACTCGCTCGTCTCCAGGCGATGCTCGTCGGCCGGGTTGCTGACGAAGGAAATCTCTGCCAGGATCGACGGCATGTTGGCCCCGATCAGCACGATGAACGGCGCCTTCTTCACGCCGCGGTTGCGGATCGCCGGGCTCTTGGCCGCCAGGCCGCTGTGCAGCGATTCCTGCACGTCGCCGGCAAACTCGCGCGACTCCTCAATCTTTTCCTTCAGTGCGATCTTCTTCACCAGGTCCTGCAGTTCGTAGATGGACTTCTCCGAAACCGCATTCTCGCGCGCCGCCACTTCCAGTGCTTCCGGTGACGACGTGAAGTTCAAGTAGTAGGTCTCGACGCCGCGAGCGGCCGAATCATCGCTTGAGTTGGCGTGAATCGAAATAAACAGGTCCGCCCGCTGCTGGTTGGCGATGGCCGTTCTGGTCTCGAGCGGGATAAACGTATCGTTCTTGCGCGTGTAGACGACCTCCGCCCCCAGCCGGGTTTCGAGCAACTTACCCAGCCGCCGCCCGACTTCGAGCACCAGATCTTTTTCCTGCAATCCATTGGGACCGATGGTTCCAGTATCGTGGCCGCCGTGCCCGGGATCGATCACGATCCTTCCAATCTTCAGACCCAAAGCCCGGATCAGCGACCGGTCGCCACTGGCCGTGGGCTTGGCCTCGCGAACATCAGGGTCCATTGCTTTCCGGCTGGCGCTGAGACGCGACGACCTGGTTCGCGAAGAACCAGCGGGCGGAGTATCGCTCACGGCCTTCTCATCGGGCGCCGCGGAATCAGAATCCGACGCAGCATCGGTCTTGTGCGAAGCCGCGACAGCCGACTTACGCGAATGCGACGGAGCCACGGCCTTCGCCGCCTTCACCGGAGGTGTGTCGTCGTCATCGTCCGCTTCTACCACTACCTTCTTCACCGTCGTTGGCGCCGTCTTGTCGTTCCCGGCTACCTTCTGCGGGGGCTCTGACGGATGCGCCTTCGCGCTCTCGGCTTCTTCCTTCGACGCACCCTTCGGCTCGTCGTGAATCTGCTCAGTCTTGCTGACCGGTTTTCCGGCCAGGGCCTTCAGGTCAGCCTTCAACTCGGACTTCGGAACCTCTTTCGGCGCATCCTTCGCGGCCTCTTTCACAACATCTTTGGGAACATCTTTGGAAACATCGGGTTTCGATCCCACCTTCGGCGGCATTTCCATATCGGCTGTCTCGGTCAGGGCATCTTTTCTTGCTCTGGCGCGTGCGGCTTTCCCGGCATCCTTGCCGTGAATATCGATGATCAGCCGGTAAGGGTTCGGCAGCAGGAAGGCTTCGTAGTCCGAAAGATCGGCCACTTCGAGCACAACCCGCGTGCGCCCGGGCTGAAACTGCGCCACACGAATCTTCTTCAGGAAGCCGTCGTCCACGTCGAAGCTTTTGCCCACCAGCGTCGACGCCAGCTTGGTGCCGCGCAGATCGAAGAAAATCCGGTCTGGGCTGGCAAGGCGCGACGAACCAAACTTGATGTCGCTCTCCAGGTCGATGGCGACGCGCGTGTAGTCCGGCGTCGACCAGTGCCGTACACCGGTCACGCGCGGCAACCGCCCCGGATGGGCATCCGCCGTGTCCTTCCCTACGCCCTCAGTTTTGGGCTCGGATTGAGCGTCTGCTTTCGCGTCGTCGTGAGCCTCCGCTTCCGTGCTCGGGGAATCCTTAGCAGCCTTGCCTTTCTCGGCAACTTCTTTGCCCGGCTTCTTGTGAGCTTCGGCCTTCTTCTCCGCCGCGGCTTCGCGGTCGATTTCCACCACGGCCTGCTGTGCATCCTCCACCAGACGGTTCTGCGGATAGCGGTGGAGAAACTCCTGAAACACCCCGCGGGCCTGCTCGGGATCGTTCAGGTCGTCCTTATAAATCTCGCCAATGGTGAACAAGGCGTCGCACCGGTACTTGCTCCCGGGATATTCCTTCCGCAGGAACTTGTACTGGGCGATGGCCTCGTTCAGGATCTTGTCATCGTCGAAGCGCCGCCCCATCTCGACCAGTGTCTCGGCTACAGCCACTACGCTGGGATCGGCCTTGGTCGACGTAGGCGCTCCGAAATAGACATTCCGGTAAGCATTGAGGACCCGCTGGTAGTCACGCCGGGAACGGTCGCCTGGGGGACGTCCGTTGAGCGCCTCCCGCATGCGCTCGGCAGCGGCAAAGCGGTCGCGAGCCCACGACTCCGTGTGATGCACGCGGGCATAAGCGTAGTTCGGCACTCCGGAAAGCGCCACGAGAAACAGCAGCACTCCCCAGCGCCAACCGCGCTGGCTCGATTTCATTTTCAAAGTCGTCGGTCCGTTACTGTCTCGATCCAACGTTGCAGTTGAACTGCCTAAGGTACCTGAGAGATTTCAAATACAACTTGCCTAGCCTACTGCTTCGGGTGCCCCATTCTAGCCGCGTCTTTTTGCGGCTAGAGTGGGGATTCTGATTCCCACCTCTACAACAGATGCCGCCAACCTATTCCGTGTTGCTGATGTAAAGCACGCCCCGCGCATCTCGTTGAACCCGCACGGGATCATGCGTCGAACTGGACGGAGAAATATCAAATCCCGAGTAGTACAGGTTGGTAATTCTCCGCACATAATTCTGGGTCTCGGCATAGTGCGGCACGCCTGCACTGCGCGCCACCGCTCCCGAACCCGCGTTATAGGCGGCCAGGGTCAAATTCACGTCGCCGCCGTAACTTTCCAGAAGAGATTTCAGATGCCGCACCCCCGCATCCACGTTCTGCGCAGGGTCAAACGGATTCTTCACATTCAAACTGCGCGCCGTCTGCGGCATCAACTGCATCAGCCCCATGGCGCCCTTGCGCGAAACTGCATTGGAATTGAAGTTCGATTCCACTTTCACCACCGCGCGCACCAGGTTCGGATCCACATTGTGCCGTGCCGCAGCCATCACGATCGACGAATCAATCTCTTCCTGCGTGGCCTGATGTCCCCGAGAGTTGGCCGCTACGATCTTGGCATTGGCCGACTGCGACGACTCGTGCGCAGTAGTACTGGCTGACCTCAGCTGCGGCCGACCGCGCCGCCTGCATCGAGGCCGTACCCGCGGAAGGCACCGGCTTCCACCGGCTTTCTTTGCTGCTCCAGTACACCAGCGACGACCGCTTGGGCTGCGCAGCCGGCGTGGCATGCTTCGGCGCGGGGCCATCCTCGTTCACATAAATCTTGCGCCCGTGCTCATCCGTCGTAGTAATGCCGCGGGACGTGCCATCCCCTTCGGCCGCCCACACGGGGGTTGTATGGAGAAAGAAGGAGGTCGCGATTGCCGTCGAGGCCGTCAGCATCAATGCGAGTTGCAGGTGCTTTCGCATATCCGGGCATTTCCCTTTCACGGAACCATCGCTGGAGGGCCCTCAGACAGACCTAGCCCGTCCATCTTCTACCCGGAACCTGACGGAGAATCCTGAACCAGAGTAGGACGATTATAGGCGGGTAGTCTTGGGACGGGCAATCTCCCATAAGGGAGTAGAACCACCGGAGTAATCTAGGTAACTGCTTGAAAATGTGATTGTTAGATTCCACTTACGAATCGCGTCCGCAATCCTCAGTAACCGGGGTGAGGTTACGAGAGAGTCCCCTGCCGAGGCCACTGTCTGCGTATCCGAGACGACGCCAGGCGAACGAGCGATGTAACGACGTCTCTCCTAATTAAGTGTTTTTCGGTGCAGTTCCGTCTGATTTCCGCGAAGAGAACGTTCCTGCCCTGCTGCACCGTTCAGGATGGCCCTAAGGAACGTCCAACTGCTGTCCTTCCGTGATCCTGTCATTTGCTTAACCGGCAGTATCCTCTTAAGACGCCTCTTGAGCACCACGCTCAACGACAAAATCCATGGAATGTCCGCATTGCCACCGGCAAACCGGCTCACGCTCCAAACATTGCGGGTCCTGCGGTGGGTTTATTCCACCTGCGCAATACCTCCTGGAGGAGTCCGGCATCGTAAAGCCCGCTGCCCCCGCCACCACCAAGGTCGCGGCACCCGTCGGCGCGCGCAATGGAGCCGCGCCCCGAGTGGCGAAACTGGGTGACCGATTCATTGCGTTCGTTCTGGATATTGTGGTTCTTTTCGGCGTGTTTGCTGCTGTGGATGCCTGGATCTTCATGCAATGGGGCACCGTCGAGGGGACGCAATTGAATCTCACGACTGCTTCGCTTCTGATGGCAGGTGCCCTTAATGCCTTGATCCTCTTTACTTACGGCTGGCTGCTGGAGGCCAGTTGTGGCGCGACCCTGGGGAAAATCCTCGTCGGAATCCGAGTGATTCGAACCAGCCGGCGGAGCGCGCTCTCGGCTTCGGCAATTCGAAACCTGCTTCGGATTGTGGACGGATTTGGTCTCTACCTGGTGGGATTAGCGGTTGCTGGTTGCTCCCGACGTAGTCAACGGCTCGGAGATCTAAGCGCCGGAACGGCCGTGGTTGAGGACGATTTCAGTGTCGCCAGGAAGATGCTTGCCCTTGCACTCGGGATAGCACTGCTGTTGGGTGCAGCCTTTGCAGTCCCTCGCATCTGCTCGGAAAACAATGTCGGGCAGCATCCTCGCTACTTGAACCAGATCGTCGTTCAAGTCGGCAGAACAGAGAATTCGGCTTACTTCAGAATTGCCCGCCTCAGAATCGATATTCACCTTGCTTCCAATCCGCCGTCGCCGTCAGGCACGTGAAGAGGCACTTCCCGCGCCACCTCGAATTTCCACTTCCAAATAAGGCTGCGAAACCTCTGTGAAGGACATTGGTCGGCAGTACATGTTCGGCCGTAGTCCATCGGAATCCTGACACCACCCCAACGTGACCTGTCGCCCTCTCCTCTTCGTCCGCACAATAAGACTACTGCCGATGTCGTAAAGCCGAAATTACTGGCCTGGGGATCACGCTGAGTGGTACGTTCATTCACCAAAGCTGGCACTGTTCCAGTTTTGCGTTGTGTAAGGCCGTTCTCTTAACACACCAGATTTTAATCTTGCATCCGCCGAAACAGGCCACGTCGAAGAGCGTTGTACGAAGGAGAAGCCATGAGACGAGTTGCGTATTGCACCATCGTATTGTTCTTTTCTTTTACACTCGCTAAGCCCTTCCCCGGCACAAGCCCAGATATCGGTGACCACGCACCACAACGACATCGGCCGTACCGGACAGAATCTCAACGAGACGACGCTCACTACCTCCAACGTCAACGTCAACCAGTTCGGCAAACTCTTCGCGTGTCCGGTGGATGGCTATATCTACGCTCAGCCTCTTTACGTTGCGCAGGTGACGATATCCTCCACCACCCACAACGTTGTTTACGTGGCCACGGAGAACAACAGCGTCTATGCATTCGATGCTGATAACGGGGCGCAGTTGTGGCACGTCAACCTCGGGACCCCCGTGCCGAACACCGACATCGCTTCCACGTATAAGGATTTGACCCCGGTAATCGGCATCACCGGCACTCCGGTGATCGATCCTGGCAGCAGTACGCTTTACCTAGTGGCCAAGACGAAGGACACCGAGCAATAACACCTACCACCAGAATCTGCACGCGCTCGACATCACGACGGGAGTCGAAAAGCCCGGCAGCCCCGTGGAGATCACTGCCAGCGTATCCGGCAACGGTTCAGGATCCAGTGGAGGCACCATTGCTTTTCAACCGCTGTACCAGCTAAACCGTCCGGGATTGCTCCTCTTAAACGGCGAGATCTACATCGCATTCGGCTCCCACGGAGACATCGGTCCCTATCACGGATGGGTGCTGGCCTATAACGCGTCCACGCTGGCGCAAACGGCCGTGTTCAATACCACGCCCAACGGCAGTGAAGGAGCCATCTGGCAGGGTGGGCAAGGTCTGGTCGCCGACGTTGCCAACATCTATTTCATGACCGGCAACGGCACCTTTAATGCCAATGCCGGCGGAACAGAGTACGGCGACAGCGTGGTCAAGTTGGCGACTTTGAGCGGGCTTTCGGTCAGTGACTACTTCACCCCCGATAATCAGGGTGCCCTCAACCAGAGTGACCTCGACCTCGGCTCGGGCGGTCCCATCCTGCTGCCTCAGACCACTTCGATCGTGGGCGGCGGCAAGGACGGCATTCTTCGCCTCATCGATACCGCCGGCATGGGCGGATACAATTCATCCTTCAACGCTGACCTCCAGGAATTTCAGGCGACCAGCGGCATCATCATGATCGGCCCGGTCTACTGGAACAGCCCCAGTAACGGTCCCGTTCTGTATCTCTGGGGTCCGGGGGATCACTTGAAGGCCTTTGAGTTCTTGAACGGATCCTTTCAAACAACACCTATATCTCAGAGTTCAGTGACAAGCCCATCGGGAAATTCCAATGCCGCTGCCTTGTCGCTGTCCGCCAACGCAAGCACGTCGGGCACCGGAATTGTGTGGGCCTCGGTCTCCTACTCCGGCGATTCCAATCAGCAGACGGTCCCAGGAATCCTTCGCGCTTTCGACGCGACCAACCTGACCACGGAACTGTGGGACAGCAAACAGAACGTCGCCCGCGACGATGTGGGGAACTATGCGAAGTTTGCTCCCCCGACAGTCGCGAACGGCAAAGTGTACCTCGCAACTTTTTCCAATCAGCTGCTGGTCTACGGGCTGCTGCCGCCACCGGTCCTTTCGCTGATCTCGATCTCGCCGACGGGGGCCGAACCACGGGTGGGACGGCCGTCACGATAAAAGGGACAGGATTTCAGTCAGGGGCAACGTGACCTTCGGGGGAAATGCGGCGACGAAGGTCAGCGTTCTGAGCACCACCTCCATTGCCGCGTCTACTCCGCCGCACGCAGCGGGAACAGTCAACGTAACGGTAACCAATCCGAACGGGCAGAGTGCCACGCTATTGAACGCCTTCACTTACAGAAAGAGAAAATGAGAACCAAATCCGGGCTGCGCGCCTCTAGCCCTTCTCCAGCGAAGCCGCGAACGCGTCCAGCGATAGCGACCGCAACAAATTCCGCCGCATCCCGCGCTCTACCTCAGCCAGCCGGTCCGACGCATCCGTGATCCACTGAAAATCGGCCGCCTCCGCCAGTCGCTTCAACTCGGATGCAATGTCCGTGTTCCGAACCAGCTCCGGCGCGCCCGCCTCGATCGACGCCAGATCGCGCAGCAGCGAATACAGCGTCCGAATCAACTGCTCGGTCTTCTCCCGGCCCTCGGCCCCGGGCCGGTAGGATTCGGTGACCTTGAACAGTTCGCTGTGCTCCCCGCCCCGCAAGGCCGAATTCAGAATCGTCAGCGCATGTGTTCGCGCCGCGACATATCCTGCCAAATCAAATCCGCGAGCCCGTCCCACCGCCCCTTCCGACAGCCGGGCCACCAGCGCGCGCTCCGGCGCCTTCCACTCCGGACGATGCTTCGCCAGATGCTGCTCAATCTCCTCCGCCGGCAGCGCTCCCAGCTGAAACACCATCGACCGCGACCGGATCGTCGGCAATAGCTCCCCTGGATTCTCCGTCAGCAGAAAAATCGTCGCAAACTCCGGGGGTTCCTCCAGCACCTTCAGCAGCGAGTTCGCCGCCTCCTTCATGAACGCCGAATCGCTGAAGATGTAAACCCGTTCCCTGCCCTCCGCCGGACGGTAATAGATCGTCTCGATCACCCGCCGCACTTGGTCAACTTTGATCATCATCTGCGGGGGATCGGGCGGAATGATGAGCACATCGGGATGCGTCTGCACAAACAGCCGCGTCTCTTTCTTGTCGGTCTCGCGCAGATTCTCGCGCGCTTCCACGGCCTCGGCGAAACGAGCGTCGAGATCAGCCGCCTGACCAATGCGAGTGCAGTTGGCACACTTCCCGCAGAAATCAGGCAGCCCGTCGGTAGTGGTGGCCTTAAGACAGTTCAACGCCTGCGCCAGCATCAGCGCCAGCGTGTACTTCCCCGATCCCTGCCCCCCCGAAAGCACCACCGCATGCGGAAAACGGTCGCGCGCCAGCATGTCGCGCAGGCGATGGACGGTTTCGGCATTGCCGTGAAAGTCAGAAAAAGACATAAAATGAGTTCACCACAGAGTCACAGAAGAAACTGCAAGTCATTCTAAGCTCGAAGAGCGGAACGCCCGTTGTTTCAGCTTTTCTCTGTGCCCTCAGTGTCCTCTGTGGTGAAATAACCGCTCCTACAGCTTCAACTTCCTCCGCACCAACTCCACAATCTTCTGATGCGTCTGTCCCGGCGTCCCGCGCGCGTCAACCACCGCAACCCGCCCATGCTCCCGCGCCGCGATCGCCAGATACCCTTCATGCACTCGAGTAAAAAACGCCCGGGTCTCCTGCTCGAACCTGTTCTCATCGCTATGCCCACGGCTCGCGGACTTCGAATTCCGCTTGTTCCGCCGCCGTGCTCGGCTCACGCTGGCTGCCGCATCTGAATCCAGCAATATCGTCAAATCCGGCTGCAGATTCCCGCACAGCACCCGATGCAACTCCCGCACGGCATGACTCCCCAGCTTGCGCCCGCTTCCCTGATACGCTTCCGTCGAATCCGTAAACCGATCGCACAGCACAATGCTCCCCTGCGCCAGCGCCGGCTCGATTACCTCGGCAATGTGTTGCGCCCGCGAAGCAAACATCAGCGCCATCTCGGCCAGCGGAGAAAGCCCCGCCGTCCCCGAATCCAGCAGCACCTTCCGGATCTTTTCCCCGGTCAGCGTCCCGCCCGGCTCCCGCGTCTCGACCACCTTGTGTCCCGCCGCGCGCACCACCGCCGCCAGCTTCCGCATCTGCGTGCTCTTGCCGGTTCCGTCAAGCCCTTCAAATGTGATGAATTTTCCGCGCCGAGACATCTGCCGCATGATAGCAGTGCTGTCGCCGTGTTCGTCCGATCATTTTCCCATGTCATTTCTCGCCTTGTCATTCTGAGCGAAGTTGTCGTTCGCGAAGCGGACGACAACGCAGTCGAAAGCCTGCCCTGAGCGAAGCCGAAGGGAATCCCTACCCGATGCACGGATGCCGTCGCCGCATTCCCTGTACGCTCGCACGCGCGGACTGTTATAGTTTTACTTCTGCAACCGCAAGTGGGGATTCGCTTTCATCACAAACATGGGGGCCCAGCAAGAATGAAACTCTCAAGAGCCTTGGGAGCAGTCTGTGTCGCAGTCCTGGCAGTTTCCACGCTCGCCGCGGCAGCGCCAGCAACTCCGCCCACCGTCACCATCGCGGTCGACGCCACCACCGCGCCCCGCAAAATCTTCCACGCCTCGCTGACCATTCCCGCGACCGCCGGCGACCTCACGCTCTACTACCCCAAATGGATCCCCGGCGAGCACGCCCCCGACGGCCCGGTCATCGATCTCGCCGGCCTGAAATTCTCCGCCGCCGGCAAGCCTCTGAAATGGCGCCGCGACCTGCTCGATGGCTTTACCCTCCACGTCGACGTCCCCGCGGGCGTGACTGAAATCGCCGCCGAACTCGACTTCCTCTCTCCCGCCACCTTCGAAGGCGGATTCTCCGCCGGTTCCTCCGCCACCGACAAGCTGGCAATCATCAGTTGGAACCAGGTCCTGCTCTACCCCAAAGGCTTCAAGTCCGACGACATCAACTATTCCGCCAGCCTCAAACTTCCCCAAGGATGGAAGTTCGGCACCCCGCTGCCCATCGCCAGCCAGAGCGGCAACGAAATCAACTTCGCCACCGTCTCCCTCACCACGCTGGTTGACTCCCCAGTAATCACCGGAGAATTCCTGAAAGTCGTCCCGCTCGCGCAAGATCCCGTCACCGAAATGGACATCGCCGCCGACAGCGCCGCCGCGCTCGAAGCTCCGCAGGAAACCTGGAACCACTTCAAGAGTCTGGTCGATCAGGCGCAGAAACTTTTCGGCGCGCACCACTACCGCGACTACCACTTCCTCTACACGCTCAGCGATCACGTCGCGCACTTCGGTCTCGAGCATCACGAATCAGACGACAGCCGCGTCGACGAGCGCGCCCTGGTCGACGACACCTCGCGCAAACTCTCTGCCTCACTTTTGCCCCACGAATATGTCCACTCGTGGAATGGCAAATTCCGCCGCCCCGCCGACCTCGCCACACCCGACTACCAGCAGCCCATGCAGGACGATCTGCTCTGGGTCTACGAAGGCCTGACCAACTATCTCGGCTTCGTGCTCACCGCTCGCAGCGGCCTGCTCACGGCAGACCAGGACCGCGACGATCTCGCCATAACTGCGTCCGGCCTCGATCACGGAACACCCGGCCGCCAATGGCGCAACCTGCAGGACACCGCCGACGCCGCCCCGCAACTTTACTTTTCTCCGCGCGCATGGGAGTCATGGCGCCGCAGCACCGACTTTTATGCCGAAGACACGCTCAACTGGCTCTGGGTCGACGTCATCATTCGCCAGCAGACCAAAGGCGCCAAGTCGATCGACGATTTCTGCCACCTCTTCCACGGCGCGCCCAGCACCGGCCCCGCGCTGAAGACCTACACACTTCGACGACGTCGTCAACGCGCTCAACCAGGTCGCACCCTACGATTGGCGCGGGTTCTGGACCGAGCGCCTCACCAATCATGGCCCCGGCGCCCCTCTCGGCGGCATCGAGGGCAGCGGATGGAAAGTCGTCTACGACGAAACTCCGTCGGAAATGATGACGAGTTCGGCCGGCGCGTACCATTTCGTTCCCGCCGGTTTCACGATCGGCCTGGTCGTGAACGATGATGGCGCCATCGCGGACACCATCGAAGGCGAGCTCGCCGCAAAAGCCGGCATCGGCCCGGGCATGAAGCTGATCGCGGTGAACGGCCGCCGCTTTTCGGCCGAGATTCTGCGCGATGCCATCAAGTCCGCGAAGACCGGCACCGCGCCGATTGAGTTGCTGGTCGAGAACACTGACTACTACAAGACCTACAAAATCGACTACCACGGTGGCGAAAAATATCCCCACCTGGTGCGCGACGACTCCAAACCAGATTTGTTAACAGAAATCCTGAAAGCGAAGTAGGTGGAAGAGCGGCCCTTCAGGAGCCGCGTTGAGCGCTCATGAATACTCAAGGGCTTCAAGCCCCTGTGGTATCTTTCCACTCGTAATCCAAACCAGATACCATGACTCTCTCTCGCATCGCATTCTGCACAACATCGCTTGCCCTATTCTTCACTCCGCTGTCGTCCGCCCAAACCATCCTCGGCTTCACCCCCACCTCCGCCGCCCACGAAACCGCCATCGAATCCAAGTTCAAATCCATCCCCACGCCCGACGAAGAACGTCGCCAGCACCGCATCTTCACTCAGGAACCCCACGTCGCCGGATCGAAACGCAACAACGAACTCGCCGAATACATTCGCGACGAGTGGAAAAAGCAGGGACTCGAAGACGTCATCATCCGCCGCTACGACGTCTACGGCACGAATCCCAAGTCCGCCTCGTTGGAAATGATCGCGCCGGTTCACTATCAAGCCACCCTGCGCGAAACACCACTGCCCGGCGACGAAGACTCAAAGAATCCCGCGATCAGCGGCGCGTGGCTCGGCATGTCGATCTCCGGTGAAGTCACCGCCCCCGTCATCTACGCGCACAGCGGCAATCCCGAAGACTACGACCTGCTCCGCAAGAACGGCATCAGCGTCAAAGGCAAAATCGTCCTCGTGCGCTATTCGAATCCCTACAGCTATCGCGGATTCAAAGCGCTCACCGCGCAGCGCGAAGGCGCTGCCGCCATGCTCGTCTACAGCGATCCCCAGGAAGACGGCTACAAGAAAGGCAAGGTCGATCCCGACGGCCCCTGGGGCCCCGAATATCACATCCAGCGCGGAGCCATCACCTACGACTTCATGGTCCCCGGCGATCCGCAAACTCCGGGATGGGCCTCAGTCCCCGGCGCCAAGCGCATTCCGATCGAAGAAGCAGTCTCCGCTCCGAAGATCATGGCGCTGCCACTCTCCTGGCACGATGCCAAGCCTCTGCTCGAAAACATGGACGGCCCCCTCGCCCCGCAAGATTGGGGCGGAGGCCTGCCGATCCAATATCACCTCGGCGGCGACCGCGTGAAGGCACACCTGAAAATCGAGATGGACAACGGCACGCAGCCCTACTACGTCGTCGAAGGCCGCATCCGCGGCTCCGAGTTGCCCGACGAATGGGTCGTGCTGGGCAATCACCGCGACGCCTGGGTCTTCGGCGGCGTCGATCCCTCGAGCGGCACCGCGAGCATGATGGAACTCACGCGCGCCCTCGGCAACCTCGCCAAAGACGGCATGCGTCCCCGCCGCACCCTCGTCGTCTGCAGTTGGGACGGCGAAGAAGTCGGCCTCACCGGCTCCACCGAGTGGGGAGAGCAGTTCGCCGACGAACTCCGCGCCAAAGCCGTCGCCTACATCAACGTCGACGAAGCCACCTCCGGCCCCAATTTCCACGGACAGGCCGTCGCCTCACTCGCGCCCATGCTGGTCGAAACCACCCGCACGCTGCAGGATCCATCAGGAAAAAGTCTCTACGACGCATGGAAAGAAACCATCGCCCGCGAGAAAGCGGTGGGCAATCAATCCGGACAGTTCAGCTCCTCCGGCATCATCGACGACAGCCTCGCCGACACCCGCATCGGCAGTGGCTCTGACCACACCGTCTTCCTCAACTTCATCGGCATGCCCGTCCTCGGCCTGGGTTTCGACGGAGACTACGGCGTCTACCATTCTGCCTACGACGATTTCTACTGGATGAACCACTTCGGCGATCCCGGCTACAAATACCACACGCTGATGAGCCAACTGTGGGGCGTCACCGCGCTGCGCCTGGCCAACGCCGACCTGCTCCCGTTCGACTTCGCCAGCTACGCCAGCAATGTCCGCCAGTTCGTAAATGAACTCGCAAGAAGCAAATAAGCTTGTCATCCTGAGCGGAGTCGCTGGTTCGCGAAGCGAAGCAGCGACGGAGTCGAAGGATCCCTACCCCACCTCCACAGCGTCCCCGAGCCCTACTCAACTCAACCTCAGCGAAGTGGAAAAAGCCATCGACGCGTTCGAATCCGCCGGCAAGCACCTGAACGAATCCCTAACCCGCAAACTGGCGTCAGGAAAAATCGACCCCCAACTCGCCGCCACCCTGAACCACGGCATGATGCAAGTCGAGCGCAACTGGCTGAACCCCGACGGCATCCCCGGCCGTCCCTGGTTCAAACACATTCTCTACGGCGCCAGATTCACGTACGCTCACCTGGAATTGCCGGGATTAACGGAAGCCGTCGAGGCCCAAGACTGGCCGACAGCGAAGCAGCAAGCAGAAATCCTTCAGCGCGCTCTGGTAAAGAACACAAAACTACTCGAAGACTTAACTGAAGCCGTGAACTCAAAGTGAGGGTGCCCCCACCCTTGTCGCGTTCGTCGCGATAGCGCCTGCCCTAGGAAAGTCGAAGGGGTGGGGTTTTGACTCGGGGAGTCAGGCAGAGCGGGTGCCCCATGTCTCGCGTTCTTTGCGAGACGTGGGGATTTTGACTCCTATAGAAAACCAAGGAACGTTCGCACTACCCCGCCTTCATCTCCCGTTCCATCACCCTTCGCAGCGCCGCATTGATCCGCGTCTGATACCGGCGTCCGTCCCGCTTGAACCAGGCCAGCACATCCGCATCCAACCGCAACGTGACCGGCTTCTTGATCGGCCTGTAGAACTCCAGCACGTCTTCCATCGAAGCAGCGTGCCTCTTCGACGACTCCACCGACGCGCGCAGGGTCAATCCCTTTCGCCGTCCTGTCTTCTTCCGCGCTCCAGCCGCCGATCCCCGCCGCCCGCTTTTTCCGCGTTTCGTAACTCGTTGTCGATGTTTCATATAGGACACTCTACTTATAAAATTGTATGTACACAACTGTAATAAAAATGTTCCTGCAGGAACACTGTGGAAATCTTCTCCGATGCGCCGCTAACCTCTTCATCCCGCAGCACTTTCGTCGGGCAGGACCTCGTCCTCCCGCATAAATCCAAACACCTCCTGCGGCACCGGATTCTGCCATACCGGCGCGAACGACTGCCGGTGCAGCGGCGTCGGCCCGAATTCGCGCAGCGCCGCGAGATGCTTGGGCGTGCTGTATCCCTTATGCGAAGCCAGGCCGTACGCAGGAAACACTGCGTCCCACTCGCACATGATGCGATCGCGCTCCACCTTCGCCAGGATCGATGCCGCCGCAATCGAGGCCGAGAGCGCATCCCCATGAATAATGGGGACCTGCGGCTGCTCGCAATCGAGCCGCAGAGCGTCAACCAGCAAATGATCCGCGGCCGGCGAGAGACGCAGCACCGCTTCGCGCATGGCTGCTCGCGACGCATGATAAATGTTGATCTGGTCGATGCGCGCCGCGTCCACTGCCGCGACGGCCCACGCCACTGCATGCTCGCGAATGCGCTCGGCCAGCACCTCGCGACGCTCCGGCAGCAGCAGCTTGGAATCGCGCAACCCGCGCAACCGGTATGCTGGATCGAGAATCACCGCCGCAGCCACCACGCATCCAAACAGCGAGCCGCGGCCCACTTCATCCACGCCCGCCACCATCCGCGCGCCAGTCGCCCAGGCTTTCTTTTCATAACGCAGCGTGCAGCGCAGTGTCTTGAGCAATCGCAGCTTGGCCGCGGAAGGAGAGAGCGTTCGTGCGGACGGTGACTTCATCGCAGAAAGAGAAAACAGAGTTGTCCACCATCTTCGTCGAGAGCACACATTCCCGCAAGTCGGATTTCCGTGTCCTCGTCATGCCGACACACAATGGCACCCACAGGCTATGCCTTCGCCAACCGGTAATCCCGCTTAGTAACCACTCCCCGGATTACTGGCGTACATTGTCCTACCGGACATGTACTGGTAACTTCGTCTCAGTAGAAGCACAGCGGGAAGCATTCGTGGAAATCAAACTCAACGCGTCGCCCGAAGACGGCCTGCTTACCGGCAAGGTCGTGCATCTGGCGCTTCCGGTTCGCTGGAGCCTGGTCGGCCAGGAAGGCCGCGGGCCCACGGAAATGGCCTGCACCTATGACATCCATCCACATGGCGCACGGCTGCTCAGCGCGCGCCCGGTCAGCGTCGGCGATCTGGTGATGGTGGAGCGCGGGCGCAATAAGGCGATCTGTCAGGTGGTCTGGTCAGGCGATCCGTCGTCCCCTCTGCGGGGCCAATTCTCGGTGCAGTGCGTGGACGGCAAGGTCCCGTGGGAAGACGAGTTGCGCCAAATGGAAGAGCAGTATCAGCCCGTGATTCTCGATGGCTCACAGCACGGTACGGCTGGCGGCTTTGGCCGGCCCGAGGCGAACCGGAGGCGCCGCCCGCGTTTCTTCGTCGAGGGCGAAGCGGAAGTGATCGACGGCGTGCAGCACGTTACCGGCGAGGTGCAGCAGATTTCGGAATACGGTGCGCGCATCGCATCCAAGGAAATGCTGCGCCCGGGTCAGGATTTCCGGCTCATGCTGAACATGCTTGACATCAGCGTCGCTGTTAAGGCGCAGGTGAAATATCTGGTCAACAATCTCGGCATGGGCGTGGAGTTCCAGGAAATCCGCCGTGGAGACCGCCCGCTACTCAGCTACGTGCTGAGCAAGCTGCGTACCAAGAGGGTGGAAGAATTTGTCGAGGTCGAAGTGGTTCACGAGCGTCTGGCGGCGGTCGCCAGTTAGTCAGCGGATGTAGCCAGCAAGAAGGCGACGAAGAACCGGGGCCCCCGGAGCTGACGACCTACGCTCTCTTCCGCCCGTCCAGACTCGCTAAACTCGTCCACGGCTTCCGCTGTGGGCCGCATTCTTCCGCCGGTACTCGGCTTACGCCCTCTCGACGTCGCGCAGGCGGGCGGCTTTGCCGCGGAGTCCGCGGAGATAGAACAGCCGGGCGCGGCGCACCTTCGACGAGCGCAGTAGTTCGACCTTGTCGATCACTTTCGAGTGAACGGGGAAAATGCGCTCCACGCCCTGGCCAAAGCTGATCTTGCGCACGGTAAAGCTGGCCTGTGGACCGTTGTCGCGCTTGATGACCACGCCTTCGAAGGCCTGCACGCGTTCCTTGTCGCCTTCCTTGATCTTCACGTGGACACGAACGGTGTCACCCGGGTGAAATGCGGGGATGTCAGTGCGTTGCGACTTGGCCAGCAGCTTTTCGATGATTAAGTTTGACATTGTCGTTTTTCCTTCGTCTTTCGCAGCGCCTAAAGGCGCGATTGGTGGTCATTCCTTTTCGGTATGCCTAGAGGCATACCCTGATACGAATCTCATTCACAGTCGTCCCAACAGCGCTAGTCGTGGCTGCGCTTGATGCGCGCCAAAATCTTTGCGTCTTCGTCGCTGAGCGTCGCCCCTTCCAGTAAATCGGGACGGTTGCGCAGCGTTTTTTCCAGAGCCCGCTGCCGACGCCAGCGCCGGATTTCCTGGTGGTCGCCGTTCAGCAGAACCTCGGGCACAGGCATCCCGCGAAAATCCGCGGGGCGCGTGTAGTGCGGATAGTCGAGCAATCCGCCCGAACCGCAGGTCGAATCCGCCGCACCCGGCTCTGCTTCGCGTCGTCTGTTCATACGCGGTGAATGATTCCTGCCGCGTGGAAGCTTCGTTACCCACTGCCCCCGGAAGCAACCGCGTGACCGCTTCAATGATCACCGCCGCTCCCAACTCGCCACCGCTGAGCACGTAATCGCCGATCGACAGCTCGCGGTCGGCGAGGAAATCAGCTACGCGCTCGTCCACGCCTTCGTAGCGGCCGCAGACCAGAACGATGCGATCGAGCCCCGCCAGTTCCGCGGCGACCTGCTGCGTGAAGCGCTGGCCCTGCGCCGAAAGCAAAATCACCGACTGCTTCGCGCGCCCGGCCACACGGTCTATCCCGAGAAGCCAACTGCAGCGTCTCCAAACATTCAAAGAGCGGTTCCGGCTTCAGCACCATGCCTTCGCCGCCGCCGAAAGGGCGGTCATCCACGGTGCGGTGCTTGTCGTGCGTAAACTGCCGCAGGTCGTGGACTTCGATTTTCGCCAGGCCCATCTCGCAGGCCCGGCGGGTAATTCCGTGATCCAGTGGTCCTTGAAAGAAGCCGGGAAAAATCGTCAGGATATCGGCTTTCATCTGGACCTGCAAAACCTTTAACCACAAAGGACACTAAGGTTCACGAAGGAAACCACTCAGTGCCTCTTCTTTCTTTCTGATTGCTGCGCCTGCTTCTCTTCCGGCGTGACCGGGGCATTGATTTCCAGCATGCCCTCGGGAAGGTTCATGCGCACTAGCCGCTGCGCTGTATCGACACCTTCCAGGTACGCTTCGGCGAACGGCACATCAAACTTCCTGCCCGCACTGTTGGCGACAATCAGCAGCGGGGCTTCGCCGGCCCCGAACTGAACATCTTCGATACGGCCGATTTCGCGGGCGTGATCGAGAACGGTACAGCCGATCAGATCGCTGACGTAATTCCAGCCTGGTTCCAGATCCGCGCGTTCGGCGCTGGGGACCTGCAATTCTGATCCGATGAGCAACTCGGCGTCATTCATCGAATCAACGTCGCGAAATTTCAGGACGACCAGGCCTTTGTGCGGCCACAAATCTTCCACTTCCAACTCGCGCCGCGACGGCTGCGATATCAAATCCTGCGACTTCGGCAGCGCGAACAGCTTCATGCCTGCGGCGAATCGTCCCGGAACGTCGCTGTGCATTTCCGCAGCGACCTCGCCGTGCCGGCCCTGCGTCTTCACGACACGCGCCAGCGTAATGAACTCGCCGCTGGTTTCAGGACTCAATGCCGGCGGTCACCCTTGGCGGCTATAGCCGCTTGAATTGTGCGGCGCGGCTAGAAGTCGCGCCCTTTCAAAACCACTTGCCCTATTCAATGATTTCGAGCGTGTAGCGCTTGTGGGCCCGGTGGCCGGCGGCGCTCAGCAGGGCACGCAGGGCGCGGGCGGTGCGTCCCTGTCGCCCGATGACCTTGCCTACATCGCTTTCGGCGACTTCCAGTTCGATCACGTCGTCGTCGAATTTCTCGACGAAGACTTCTTCGGGCGTGTCGACGAGCGATTTCGCAATCAGCTCAACGAGAGCGCGCACATCTCCAGAGGGCTCAGTCATAAGCGTTTAATTCTCGCGGTGCTCTTGAGGTCAGTGGCTCCCACCCTTTCGCAAAGACCGCGAAAGGATGGGCCACCCACTTGAATCTTAGGCGGCGGAGCCGGCGGCGGCCGGGGCCGGAGTCTTGGTGAACAGTTTGTTCACGCGATCCGACATCTGAGCGCCCTTCGACACCCAGTACTCGACGCGATCCCGCTTCAACTCGACGCTGGCGGGATTGGTGCGGGGATTATAGGTCCCGACCACTTCCACCGGACGACCGTTGCGGGCGCGCTCCTTCTCAATCACCACGATGCGATAGTGCGGTTGTTTGCGCGCACCACGGCGCGCCAGACGAATCATTAACACGGGTCTTATATCCTTGTGTCCGGAAGAGTCCGGTGAGATCGAGGCAAACTCTTATTATGCCGGAGGTTAGCCGGAATGGCAAGGGGCGGAGCACCAGCGTGGTCCTTAGATTCTTTGACTAGGGAAATCGAATCGGGACAGCCCGTGCACGGGCCTACCTTCTCACGCTGATTCGTGTTGACTTTCCGACCTCAACTGACAACACTTTCAAGTCTGAGGGATCTGCAAATGTCCGGCCTCCCGCCCTCGCAGTTCGACCAGATCGGCTTCGGTGTCAGCGCATTTGTGGAAACGTTGAAGAACGCCTTTGAAATTGCAGCGATTGTCGTAGGCGCTCTCTGGACATATTTCAACTTCTTCAAGGGTAGAACATACAGGTCAAGACTTGAGTGCGAAGTGGACGGCACGGTGGAAACTCGCGCTGGGCGATTATTGCTAAAAGTCGTCGTAAGAGCGAAGAACGTCGGGCTTTCACGGGTGCTGGTCGGGCAAGAAGGAACAATCCTACAACTCCACTCGGCGGTCATGTACTACACCAGTCCGTCGTAGCCTTGCCAGATCAAATGGACCGATCAGCCCGCGGTTTTCGACGTGTTTACAGAGCACCGCTGTGTTGAATCGTCCGAACCAATTCAAGATCAGATATTGGTTGAACTGCCGGATAACGGCACTCCTGCTTACAAACTCACATTGAAAGTCTCGGACGGAAAGACAACATGGACAGGAACGAATGTCGTTCACCGCTGCGATGAAACGAGAAGCGAAGGAGATACTTGTGACCAAGTTCCAGGATCAGAAACCGACCGACCCCAAAGAAATTGAAGAAATTCAGAGACAGCGAGAAGAACAGCAACGTAGGGAGGAGCAGCGGCGAAGGGAACAGAAAGAACATCAAGAAAAGTCCGACTCGTGAAACCCGTCTGGGCGAACAACTTCTGCACCGGGGGTGTTGTGTTCTTTCAGCCAGTTCATGGAACCGGTGGAAAACCCCGCCGGTCCGCGCAAAACGCGCAAGGATGTGGCTCCCTACAAAGCGTTGTAATAACATGCGATGTCGCGCATGAAGAACATCACTCTTAGGGCAGACGAGAGCTTGATCCGGCGAGCGAGATTGGCAGCGCGCGCACGGGTTACGAGCCTGCACGCAGCCTTCCGCGAGTGGCTGGAACAGTATGCGGCGCAGTCGGTCGGAGCCCCTGTGGACACACTAATGCGCCGTCTTCGGCGCGTTCGATCATCCGGTCCCTACACCCGAGATCAGATGAACCAGCGTTAAATCCCCAGCCTGACTTCACCTTTCAGCGCCGACCGAGCCTATCGAGCTTGGCTCGACTGGACAGCCGAGGGCGGCTGTCCCCACATGAGTCGATAGCATCCTGCAAAGACGCAACGGCGGACAACACAGTGCGAGAGAACCTGTCATCCTAAGCGTCGACTTTTGCCGCGAAGGATCTATGCACTCACCGAGAGCACACCTCGCTACCGGCAATTTACATAGGTCCTTCGCTTCGCTCAGGATGACAATGGATCGATGACGGCTAACGTTGAACAGCGATCCAGCTTCTGTTTTACGCTACAGCCTTTGTCTTGGTGGTTGAGGATTGGCCCTTGGCGGCTGGCTTCGCCAGGAAGTTCAACAGCGCGCTATTGACCTCGTCGGCGTGAGTCCAGGCTACGTTGTGGGGGCCATCCTTGATGACGACCAGTTCGGCACCGCTGATCAGTTTGGCGGTGCGTTGCCCTGCGGCTGAGAACGGAACGATGCGGTCGGAGTCGCCGTGGATGACCAGCGTGGGAACGTCGATCCGGGCCACGTCGTTGCGGAAATCCTCATACCAGGTGGGCACGCACGCCAGACTCGCCGTGGCCGAAGCGATTGCGGCGACGTTCCAGCTCGCCTGGATTGCCTGCTCGCTCACGCGTTTTCCGAGATGGACGTCGGTGTTATAGAAGTTCTTGAAAAATTCCGTAAAGAACGCGTAGCGGTCCGCAGCTACAGCCTTCTGGATGCCCTCGAATACGCTGCCATCCACTCCTTCGGGATTGTCTGCCGTCTTTAGCAGAAATGGCGGAATCCCTCCCATGATGACCGCCTTGCTGACGCCCTTCGATCCGAACTTTCCGATGTAGCGGGCCACTTCTCCGCCGCCCATGGAGAAGCCCACAAGAGTAAAATCACGCAGCTTCAGATGAGTGATGAGCTTGTGCAGATCTTCGGCAAAGGTGTCGTAGTTGTACCCGGAAGTCGGCTGGCTGGACTTTCCGAATCCACGACGGTCATAGGCAATGACGCGGTGGCCGGCTTGCAGAAGTGCGGGAACCTGTTTTTCCCAAGACGCGCTGCTGAGTGGATATCCGTGGATCAGAACCACGGGTTGGCCAGAGCCGTGGTCTTCGTAGTACAGATGGATGGAAGTTGAATTCTCTTTTCCTACATCAACGTACGACATGACGCTCCTCCTTGCGATTTGGTTTTGATCTTGGCGGTGTTAAGAGTTGGCTGTGACTGTTAGAGGAATGCTGCTGCTATAGATTGTAGATCAGCCGCCGAGGATGCAATCGAAGTTGCCTTCTACGAAAGAACCCCCAACCGGCGCAGGACGGTCGGGACTCTGTCCTGCTAGACTCATGCGTTTGGGAGGTGCGTTTTTGCCGGGGATCTATCTTCTTTCCGGAGTGCGGACACCGATTGGGAAATTCGGCGGGGCCATGGCTTCGCTGACGGCTGCCGACATGGGCGTGGTGGCGGCGAAGGCTGCGCTGGAGCGAGCCGGGATCGAGCCGGGGCAGGTTGAGGAGACCATCATTGGCTGCGCGCGGCAGGCTGGCGGCGGACCGAATGTGGCGCGGCAGATTTCCGTCGGCAGCGGCGTGCCGCAGGAAGTTCCTGCGTTCACCGTCAACAAGGCTTGCGCGTCAGGGCTGAAATCGATTGCACTGGCTTACCAGTCGATCCTGGTCGGCGACGCCAACTGCATTCTGGCAGGCGGCACGGAGTCGATGTCACGGGTTCCTTATTATCTCGACGGCGCCCGCTGGGGATACCGGTTGGGCAATCAGGAAATGGTCGACGGCATGTATCGCGACGGATTCTTCTGTCCGTTGGCGAAGATGGTGATGGGTGAGACCGCGGAAGTTCTGGCCGAGCAGTACAAGATCACGCGCGAGGAGCAGGACGAATTTGCTCTGCTCTCGCAAACGCGCGCGGCGCGGGCGATTGCGGCCGGGCGGTTCGATGCCGAAATCGTTCCCGTGACGATCGCGAGCAAGAAGGGCGCGACCATGTTTGCTCGCGACGAGCATCCATTTGCCGATGCGAGCATGGAGAAGTTGGCGAAACTTTCCCCTGTGTTTTCGAAGACCGGAACCATCACGGCAGGGAATTCTTCCGGCATAACTGACGGGGCTGCCGCGGTCGTCGTCGCCAATGAGCATTTTGTGAAACAGAACAAGCTGAAGCCGCTGGCGCGAATCATCGCGGTGACCTCGGCGGGAGTGGATCCGCGGACGATGGGGATTGGGCCTGTCCCGGCTCTTCGCAAGCTCGAAGACAAGCACAACTTGCGGCTGCACGAATTTGGGCTGATCGAGTTGAACGAGGCGTTTGCGGCGCAGGTGCTGGCCTGCGACCGCACACTGAATATGGATCGCGCCCGGCTCAATGTGAATGGCGGTGCGATTGCGATCGGGCATCCCATTGGGTGCACGGGAACGCGCATCACGGTCACGCTGCTGCACGAGATGCTGAAACGCAACACGAAGCGGGGCGTGGCAACGCTGTGCGTGAGCGGCGGCATGGGGATGGCGCTGGCGCTGGAGAATGTGGTGTGAGCGCGTCCGGCTACCTCGGGGACTGAAGCCCAATTCCTTGAGCCCTGTTCGCGGCGCTGAAGGGCCGCTCTTTCACGTCGGCGCTGGGGCGTGGACGCTGGGGCAGGCATCCTCTGCATGGCCGATGTTCCACCTGAACGACGCATGAGTGACATCCACAATTTCGATTGGCCGATCGAGTCTGACGCCGATGCCCTTCTGGAATTCATGCAGGAGTATTACGCGTTCGATGGACACGGGTTCGATCGCGAGAAGGCTCGGGTGGCTCTGACGGCCCTTCTCCGCGATCGCAAGCTCGGCCTCGCGTGGCTGATTCTGGATGGCGACGCGGCCGTAGGATACATCGTGCTGTGCATTGGCTACAGCCTCGAATGGCTGGGCCGCGATGCCTTCGTCGACGAGTTCTATCTGCGCGAAGAGTACCGCGGGCGCGGCTGGGGCCGCAAGACGATGGCGTTTCTGGAAGAGGCCGCCCGGGCGGCGGGGATCCGCACGCTTCACCTCGAAGTCGTGCAGGAAAATACTTCCGCTCTGCAGTTGTACCGCAAGCTGGGCTTCGCGGAACACCGCAGCACGTTCCTGTCGAAATGGATTGCTCACGATCTCTCCAAGCCCGTGGGCCGGAACGGGCACTGAACCCTCAAACGCACCGCGTCCGGCATCGACTTCTGGTATGCTTTCCCCGCTCTTTTCTCCGGCGCTTTCCCCCCGCCCAGTGGGAAAAGCCATCACCCTGAAGGAGACTGAAATGCTTCGACCGATGATTCAGAAGACGATCCGGACTTCCTGCTTGATCGCATTCCTGCTGGCCGCGAACTTTGCCCTAGCGCAGACCGAGTTTTCTGGCGAGATGTTCGATTCGCAGAAAGGTAACAACGGGAAAATCTTCTTCTCCAAGGACAAGGTGCGGTTTGAGTCAGAGAACAAGGACCCCCGCAGCGGGGGCGTGGTCATCATGAATCTGACGACCCAAACTACGACTGTGCTGATGAGCCAGCAGCACATGTACATGGAACTGTCCCAGCAGATGGCAAGCCATCGCACGGCGTACAACTTCTTCCGCACCGGCGACGTGGAGGCAGCCTGCTCAGACTGGATGCAACTGCCGCAAAACAAGGGCGGAAGTTGCCGCAAAGTCGGCAGCGAGACCGTCAACGGACGCAGCACGGTCAAGTATGAAGGCACCAACGCGAAGGGGGAAACCGGCAACGTTTGGCTTGATCCCAAGTTGCGCTTTCCCGTGAAATGGGAAGGCAAGAACGGAAGCTGGGAACTGCGCAACATCCAGGAAGGCACTCAGCCCGCGAGTTTGTTTGAGATCCCGGCTGACTACAAGAAGTTTGATATGCCCAACATGGGCGGGATGATGCAGCGGCCGCAGTAGCGGAGACTTTTTCGCCACAGAGGACACGGAGGACAGTGTTCGACCCGTCGAGCTTCGCTCGACGGACGGCCGAGGCGGCCGTCCCCACATAAGCACGCAGCGGCTTTCCGACATGCGTTGCGGCGGCGAAATCTGGGCACTATACTCAGCTCAGCGGTCCTGTTGAAGTTTCCGGAGCCTCGATGCCTTTATCCGCAGTAATCGTGGACGACGAGCAACTCGCCCGCGACGAACTCGCCTACCTGCTGAAGAATACCGACGATGTGAACGTCGTGGCCCAGGGCAAGAACGGGCTGGAAGCCGTCAACCTCATCAAGGAACATAGTCCCGATCTGGTGTTTCTCGACGTGCAGATGCCTGGGCTCGACGGCTTCGGAGTCATCAAGAAGTTGCTCGACAAGAAAATTCCGCTCCCCAAGATCGTCTTCGCCACCGCCTTTGACCAGTATGCGGTAAAGGCATTCGAAGTGAACGCGGTGGACTACCTGCTCAAGCCGTTCGACAAGAAACGCGTCGCGCAGGCGATCCAGAAGGCGCGGGCCAAACAGGACGCGAACGCACTCCCGGCGGACAAAATCGAGACCTTGGTCCGCATGATCGAGTCGCAGAAGCAGCCGGCGGCGAAGATTCTGTTGAAGACAGTCGGGCGCATGTTCCTGGTGGACCAGCGCGACATCTGTTATGCCTGGATCGAAGACGGCGTCATCACGGTCGTCACCGGCGGTCCGGTTGGCATGGAAGGACAATCCAACTGCCGCACGCTGGAAGAACTGCTGGATAGTTTAGACACGAATCTTTTCTGGCGGGCGCACCGTTCCTATCTGGTAAATATCAACCGCATTCGCGAAGTCGTTCCTTGGTTCAAGAGTTCCTACCAGTTGCGCATGGACGACAAGAAGCAGACGGAGATACCAGTGAGCCGGGCTCAGACCAAACGACTGCGGGAACTGTTCGGACTCTGAAATCTCCCGCACGCCATGGCGGATGTCGGCTTGAGGTTCCGCGTCTGCCGTGCGCGCTCTCGGTCTGTGCCCGTCGGCGGGTTCGAGTCGTGACCACGGCGCGGAACTCTCCACTCGTTCCACCGCCGCGAACAGGTCATTGATCAACGTTCCTGAATACATACTTTAGGAATCCGAACACTCCGCAAAAGCGAACTCGCGGGCCAGTCTTCAAAACAACTCCGGAGGACGGCGAGAGAGAAAGCCGTCCTCCGGCGGGGGAGAGCTATACTGCGAGAGCCTTGAGGCCGTTTCGGTCCCGAATGACCAGAGTCGGTCCATCGAGACGGATCAGCCGCTTCTTCCGCAGATTGCTCAACAACCTGGTTACGGTTTCACGCGAGGCGCCAATGCGCTGCGCCATCTCTTCGTGAGTCATGGTGGAGTGAATGCGCGTCTCTTCCTCTTCCTCTTCCTCTCCCTGCGTCCGCGAGTGCGACAACAACAACCTCGCCAGCTTGCCTTTGGAGGAACGGGTGAGCACGAGATCGTGGATGTCGCGGTAGGCGGACTGGAAATCGTGGCTGAGACTCTGTGCCGTATGCATGCCCACCTCACCATGAGACTCCATCAGTTCCAGGAAATGCTTACGGTCGACAAAGCTTAACTGGCAGGGAGTTGCGGTCTCGGCCGTCGCTTCATATCCCATGCCTGAAACCGTGGCACTCAGGCCGAGGGCTTCTCCGGCTTCCGCGGTTTTGAGAATCAGAATCTTGCCTTCCCGCGAGGTGGTCGAGAGGTTCACCTTGCCCGAGCACAGAATGAACATGCCGCGTGGGCTCTGGCCTTCGACAAACAGGATTGCGCCGGCCGGCAGTACGCTCTTGTGGCTGGTCTCGTTCAGCGCCTGCAACGCGCCATCGGAGAAGCCGCAGAAGAAGTTGCCATCCCGGTGGGTGCACTCGTTGCAGTTATCGATGATGTCAAGGTTATAGGGTGCATTCATGTCCGTCTCCGTCTCGGCGATCCGCTTTCGTTTTGTGGTATAGCCCGCGCCCGCACCCATGCCACTTACGTGGCGGGAACTGGCCAGCAGGGCACGCGCGTGGGCGCGAGTGTCGGCGTGCGAACTTCGGCCGGCCGCAAGCAATTCCCAGCCAGCATTCGGCTCCTCCCCGTGCTCCCATGCGAGGTGACAGGCGAACAAGTAAAGGGGATCGATCTCCTGCGGGTGAGTCTGGGGACTTGGTTGCAGATCGGGGGCGACCAGATTCCTGGAGCAAGTATCGCGAGGCGGGTCAATCAGCGATGTGCTCCATCCCGTAGTGAGGTTGGAATGATCGCCGAGATAACGCTCCCCGAGACATGGTTTGGGTGCTGCAACTGCCGGGTCGAGAAGGTGACCGGAAGAACTCGCTATAACCCGTTGGTATTTGCTGGTCAATAACACTGTTAACTCCAAAAAAGCGCCCGCGTGCGCGGGGACTGTTTTCTCCTGATTTGGAACTGAGGCCTTCTTTGCCAGACCGGGGGAGGACTAACAACACTTGCGCCGGCCAGAGGCAAAGTAAGTCAAATACTATGCACGTGGCGTTCCGCAAATGGGAGGCAATGGCGAACGAGGGATCTTCCCTGTTTGGAACGAGTTCCGAAACAGAAACGCAGTAGACCGTTGCGGGAGCCATAGCGGAACTTCGGCAATTGCCGATTAGCCGTCACCAGCCATAGACAGGTACCCAGCTGCGAAGAGCCGGCAATCCGTCAAAACCCTGCGGTTGAAGGTGCCCCAAATCGATTCCTCAGGAACGCATGTAGTCCTGACGAGTGATTTTCAGACGCTGCATCTTGGATTGGAGGGTGGTGCGCTTGAGCCCAAGGCGCTTCGCCGCGCCGTCTGGACCGGCGATTGCGCCCTTGGTTTCCCGGAGCACGCGCAGGATGTGCTCGCGCTCGGCACTCTCCAGACTGTGATCTGTCTGCTGGGCGGCGCTACGGTTCTCGCTGCGCATTTCCGAAACGGGAACGTGCAGGGCAGGCCCATGGCTGAGAATGACTGACCGTTCCATGAGGTTCTCGAGTTCGCGAATATTCCCTGGCCACGACCAGGCCGTAAGAGCCTTCATGGTCTCCTTGGGAATGGTCTCGATATTGCGACCCATGCGCTGGGCAAATATGCGCACGAAGTAGCGGACCAGAAGGGGGATATCCTCGCGGCGTTCGCGCAGCGCGGGCATGCGAACGGGAAACACGCTGAGACGGTAGAACAGGTCGCTCCGGAACGCGTGCTCGGCGATACCCTGGGCCAAGTCCCGATTCGTAGCCGCGATCAAGCGCAGGTTGACCTTGATGGTGCGATTGCTGCCGAGGCGCTCGAACTCCTGATCCTGCAACACGCGCAGCAGCTTGGGCTGCAGGTCGAGAGGAATTTCTCCCACCTCGTCGAGAAACAGGGTTCCGCCATCGGCCAGTTCCAAGCGTCCGATTTTCTGGCTGACGGCGCCGGTAAACGCTCCCTTCTCGTGCCCAAACAACTCGCTTTCGAGCAAGCCCGTCGGTATGGCTGCACAGTTGAGCTTCACAAAGGCGCCGTTGTTGCGGCGGCTCATGCGGTGAATGGCCCGGGCAATCAACTCCTTACCGGTGCCCGTCTCCCCCAGAATCAGAACCGTGGCATCACTGGGAGCAACGGTGGCCACCTGGTCGAGCACCTTCTTGAGCGCCGGACTGTCTCCCACGATCTCTTCGAACAGGCCCTCCGAACGAATCTCCCCTTCCAGATACTTCTTCTCTGCCGCAAGGCGGTCTTTGAGACTCTCGATCTCGGCCGCGACGCGATGATTTTCGAGGGCCACGGCGAACTGGGCGCCCACTTGGCTGAGAAGTTCCAGATCTTCCGCTTGAAATGCGTTCTTGCGCGTGCTGCCGAGGACCAGAACACCGAGGGGCCCCTTGGGGCGCATCAGGGGAACGCAACAGAGCGAGCGCAGTCCTTCCGCAAGAAGACTCTTTGTAATCTCAGCATCAAAACCCTGCATCTCCTTTTCGGAAAAAATGAGCGGGACTCCTTGCTTGATTGCCAGACCACCTGGACTGTTATCGGGGCTGATGGGCTGAGATGAAAGCAAGCCTTTTCCTAAGGGGAAGTCTTCGGCCTGGCGAATGAGCAGGCCGGTGTTGGGATCGTGCAATGCAAAGCCCGCGTATTCGTGGCGCAGTACTCGGCGAATCCGGGCCGAGATCTTGGGAAAAACCTGCTGTAGATTCCAGTTCGACGCGGTGACATTGCTCACATCCAGCAGCATCTTCAACCGCTTCATTTCATTGCGCAACTTTCCATCAGCGTCCTTGAGCGCTTGCTCCAGTCTTTTTTGAGCGGTGATTTCGACCACGACGACCGCAATCCGCGTGATGATTCCGGCTCCATCTTTGATGGGAAAAGAGCTCGCAACCCAATGGGTGGAACCCGTCCGGGTGGCAAGCACGGCAGAACCCTCCAGGTTCACAGCAGGTTTTCCTGTCAGGAATACACGTCGAAGCTCCGACTCGGCCACATCGGCGAAATCTCCCAGGATCTCGCGGACCGTTTTGCCCAAGTGGAGCGCGGCGGGAATGCCGTTCAAGGCTGCGAGAGTACGGTTGACCGCGAGATAACGAAGCTCGGAATCCAGAACACAAAGGCCAACGGTGGACGAGCTGAAATATGCGGCCAGCAACTTCTCCGGCTCGGTCAGCCCTTCGAGATGAGCAAAGGGGGCACCCAAGTCGGCAGGATCATCCATGGCAACACACCTCCAGCAGCGAGACCACCGAGTGGCTTACCGCGAGCCCTGGATTCGGATGGGCCGGACTCTCGTCCGTCCATTCCCCTTGTTCTATGCAAACACAGATCTCCCCATGTTGAAATACATCGTTCCCCTGAATCCGTAATCGGGGTTCATCCAGCGAACATACAGCGTAGAGAGAGTCGGGACGTGTCCCATGACGCGACAACCACCCTCGGTCGTCTTTCGAGTGAAGTTCGACTCCAACCGAGTGCAGATGTAAATCGCTGGCATTGGTGCGAGAAGAACCAGGGAGGCACACAACTGCCGCCGCACCGGAGGGTACGGTATGGCACAACATTCCAAACTTCAAGCGTGGCGCGCTTGAGGGATTCAGATACTGGGCTCCCTGACGCCTCCCCTCAGAAGGCGGACTTGCAGTACAACCGAGCAACGGCATTATATGCACGAAGTCAAGGGGATGAGACGCGTTCCCGTCGCGTGTTACGATTTCCGGAAATTCAGCGTCCCCACGACCTGCATGGCCCGAGATCCCGGCCCGTCTTGCAGACACTCGCAATTGCTGCTAGCGATTCTTGCTGTATCTGCTTCCCCAAGAATTCTCTCCGGGTTCCATGCGGGTCGGTCGTCCTTCCCTGCCACTACATACCCGACAAGAAACCCGCAGCATCGTGAACTTCGCGCCAAGCGCCAAAATCGAACCGTCCTGTGGAAAAGGGGCTTTTCTACTGTGGTTTCCGGACACTTTTGGTGTGGTTCAAAACGCTCCGAGCTTTCTGGCGCCGTGGGGAACTATAATCACGTCACCGTGGCCAGAGGATGGGAGAGCAAATCAGTCGAAGCGCAGCAGGCAGAGGCCAGCGACAAGTCGGCTAAGCCGCGTCCCCTGATGACCGCTGACGAAGCCGCGCGCTCGCGCGAAAAAGAGAGTCTTCGCCTGTCGCGCCAAAGAGTCCTCCAACAACTGGAGGTCAGCAAGAATCCGCGGCACCGCAAGCAACTCGAAGACTCGCTCGCCGACCTGGACCACAAGTTAAAAAAGCTGCAGGGCTGAAAGGCGACTTGCGAACTCCCGTATCCTCCTCCGTGTCCCCTGTGGTTCACGCCTTTTCCTTCAACCGCAAGAATGCGCATCCTGCAACGAGCAACCCTGGCCAGCCGTTCACGTATAATGACATTTTTATGACAGCCTACGTCTACGTCTCTCTCAAGAAGAGTGTTCTCGACCCGCAAGGCAAAACCATTCAAGGCGCACTTAAGAAGATGGGGTACAAAGGCCTAGAAAGCGTGCGCCAGGGCAAGTATTTTGAGCTCACACTCGACGGGGGCTTGTCGCGGGAAGAGGCGCAGGCCGAGGTCGAGCGGATCGCCCGCGAAGTACTCACCAATCCCGTCATTGAAGAATTCCGTTTCTCCCTGGCCGAGTAGCAACGGGCCGGGAAGTCTTTGAGGTCCTCGCATGTGTGGCATTGTCGGCTACGTCGGTAAGAAAAGTGTGGTCCCCATCATTATTGAGGGGCTGCGGCGACTGGAGTATCGCGGCTACGATTCCGCCGGCATCGCGGTCGCCGGAATGGAGGACGGACTGCAACTGCGCCGCGCCGAGGGCAAGCTGCGCAACCTGGAAGAAGCCATCCGCCTGAAGCCACTCGACGGCACCTACGGCATTGGACATACGCGCTGGGCTACTCACGGACGTCCTACCGAAGAAAACGCGCATCCCCACCGCGACTGCACCGGCAAAATTGTCGTCGTGCACAACGGCATCGTCGAGAACTACCTCACCTTGAAGAAGAAACTGATCGAGGAAGGCCACAAGTTCACCACCGAAACCGACACCGAGATCATTGCCCATCTGGTCGAGAAGTATTCGATGAAGTCTGGTAAGGCCCAACGGCCTCCGCTGGAAGAGGCGGTGCGGCAGACCGTGAAACAACTCGCCGGCGTGTTTGCGCTGGCGGTGATTTCGAGCGATGACCCCAACAAGATTGTGGCGGCGCGCAACGGGCCGCCGGCCGTGATCGGGTTGGGCAACGATGAGTATTTCGTGGCGTCGGATGTTCCAGCGATCCTGCATCACACGCGTGACATTTTCTTTTTGGCCGACGGCGATATGGCCGTGGTTACGCCCGACGGCGTGCATCTCTCCGATTTCGATGGAAGGCCGGTGCGGCGCCAGATCCAGCACGTTACCTGGGATCCCATCCTCGCGGAAAAGGGCGGCTTCAAGCATTTCATGCTCAAGGAAATTTACGAGCAGCCGCGCGCGGTTCGAGACACAGCCCTGGGGCGCGTTTCGCAGGAAACCGGACGCATTTTTCTCGATCAGATGGAAATCAGCGAGGCCGAGTTCCGCGCCGCGGCGAAGATCAACATCATCGCTTGCGGAACCAGTTGGCACGCCGGGCAAGCCGGCAAGTTCATGATCGAGACGCTGGCGCGCGTGCCGGTGGAAGTGGATTATGCCAGCGAGTGGCGCTACCGGAACCCGATTGTGGATCCCGACACGATCACGCTGGTGATCTCGCAATCCGGCGAGACCGCGGACACCATTGCCGCGCAGCGCGAAGCCAAGGCCAAGGGATCGAAAACGCTCGCCATCTGCAACGTGGTGGGGTCGATGATCACGCGCGAAGCAGCCGGCACGATCTACACGCACGCCGGTCCTGAAATTGGCGTGGCGTCGACCAAGGCGTTCACAGGACAACTGACCGCGCTCTATGTCTTCGCCATGTATCTGGCGCAGGTGCGCGGCGTAATGACCGCCGAGCAAGCGCGCGCGGCGATGCTGGAACTGACGCAGATCCCGTCGAAGCTCGAGCAGGTCCTGACTCAGGATCAAGCGTGCGACGATCTCGCGAAGCAGTATCAGAAGGTTCATGACTTTTTGTTTCTGGGACGCGGCATCCACTATCCCATCGCGCTTGAAGGCGCGCTCAAGCTGAAAGAGATCTCCTACATCCACGCCGAGGGATATCCGGCGGGCGAGATGAAGCACGGGCCGAACGCGCTCATCGACGAGAACCTGCCGGTCGTGGTCATCGCCACGCGCGACGCAAACAATCCGGGATCGATGCTGCGCTATGAAAAGACGATGTCGAATCTGAAAGAAGTGAAGGCGCGCTCGGGCGTAGTGATCGCGCTGGCTACAGAGGGCGACGAAGAGATCAAGGAAGCGGCCGACCATGTCATCTACGTACCCGCCGCGCCGGAAGAGTTGTTGCCGATTCTTGAGATCGTTCCCCTGCAGCTGCTGGCCTATCACATCGCGGTGCGTCGCGGCTGCGACGTCGATCAGCCGCGGAACCTCGCGAAGTCAGTCACCGTCGAGTAGGACATGAACGGCCTTCTGTTCGGCGCCACCCCGCGCCGCTGACAACTCTCGGCGCGGTTCGGTGTATCTTGCTTCGCGTTTCAATCCTTGCCCGCGAAGGAAAGCACGATGAGGGCGCCAAAGAAGCCGGATTCGAAGATGTGGCGCTCGTCCAACGAAGGCGATCTGTGGCATCTGGCTGGGTCCCCACGCTCGCGGGATCGCGGCAAGCATCGTAGTTGCAGCCGCGTAGCTCACAAACTGCCGTCGGTTCATCATTCCTGTCACGCTGCGGATGGATTCGACATACTGCGAAGCTGAGTGTAGAGTCGGCGCAATACGGCGGCTAGTGCCGCGAGGGCTGCAATCCATGTTGCGAAAGCCGTCTCGACCACCCAGGCTGGCGCGGCTCCGACCCGGTGTAGCAGGAACGGCAGAAAATTCCACGTCGTGATGTGAACATAGTCCCACGGGTCCTGCGACATCTCGTCCGTGTTGAGTCCCCATGCGTCCATCTTGCCGAGGGTGAATGCGGCGATGTTTTTGAAGCGCAACGCGATGACATAGGTAGGGTGGCCGAGAGTTTCCATCTGGTAGATCTCGAGCGGCAGCCAGAAGGCCAGTGAGGCGACTTGAATCACAAAGCTGATCGAGAGCATGACGACTGCGCCCCGCCATATCCACGGACTCAGGTGCGCGCGATAACGCACCAGCAATGGCACCGCCAGGAGCGCGACCATTTCCACGGCGGTTGACACGTAGCGGTCTCCCCAGGCAAAGTCGCCGGCCCAGTACGTGTACCGCGCGTAGAAGCTGATATAGCCAGCAACCAGTAGCAGCGACGTCACGGCGTAGGCGCGGACTTCGACGGCAAGACGCTTCCACAAGAGCACAAGCAGCACCAGAGCAAGAACAATAACTGGATCAAACAGGAAGATCGATTTCTCGGGCTTGAACAGCGAGCCGAGGACTCCTTCGTGAAAGGGCGTGCTCCACGGGAAGTTGGCGGGCAGGGTTGGATCCTGCAGGCGCGATTCTCTGGCGAAGATTGGGATGTAGGTCTGTGTCCACGATTCGAAGCGGTAGAAGCTGTAGAGGCGCTCTAGAAACGCAAAAACCGCATACACGGGCACGGCAATCTTGCAGTAGGCCACAAGCCGCTGCCACAAGGCGCGGCCGCGAATTCGCTCGATCCAGAGAATCACCAGAAGGAAGATGCCGCCCCCGATGACATCGAGGCCAGTCGTCACGCGAGTCAGCAGGTTCAATCCAAGACAGAACGAGCCGAAGAACAGCGCCCGCACACGCGCCGTGCGCAGCCACTCGTACTGGAAAGAGAATCCAGTCAGAGTCAGCAGCATGATGTAATTGTTCTCCTGCATGTTCTGCGTGTAATGCAGGTGAGTGGTGCAGAACATCAAGGCCAGGACGCCGAGCACAGTCTCGTTCACACTGAAGCGCAACTGCCGCAGCAGGCGGAACGCGATCAGCGCCGTCAGGACATTCAGCAGGATGTTCATGCTGTAGCTGACAATGATGCTGCGGACGGCGGGATCATCTTCGTATTCCGAGAACACGTGCCAGTGAGAGATCCAGGTCGCCACCAGATCCGCCGGGAGCATGAGCAGCGATTGACCGATGCCGTACCAACTGAAGATGCGGCCGCCGCGGCCGTGCAGCCCGAATTCGGGATACTCGTTGGGAAACACTTGCGGCTGCGAGGTCCAAAGCCAGTGGGTAGTCTGCAGCCGGTGCATGGTGTCGGCGGTGCCGAGTTCGCCCGACTGCACAACGAAGGCGAGCAGGCCCGCGGTCAGGCACAAAAGAAATAGCGGGTCGCGCAGCTTGAGCACCAAGCGTGAAGTCATCGCTTTGGATGGTAATACAGGAAAGGCTCCCGGCTCTCGGCCTCCGGCCCAAAAGGGTGTGGACGCAAGATTTCGTCCGGACGAGGTAGACTGTAGCGGGAAATTTTCATGGCCAAGTGTTCAAACTGCGGGACTGATTTACCTGACAACGTCGCCTTTTGCTCCGCCTGCGGAAGGCCGACTTCGAATACTGATGACATGGCGACCCTCGACTTTGCCACCTCGACCTCACCCTTGCCGCCGCGTCCGCCGTCATCTTCGCGTCCCCCGTCCTCTCGGCCCTCCAGTTCCGCCGAATATCTGCTGAATGAAGGACGGTTTCTTCCCGGACGACTCTTGGCCGGACGCTACCGCATTATCGCTCTCCTCGGCAAAGGCGGCATGGGCGAGGTCTACCGTGCCGACGACCTGACACTCGGGCAAGGCGTCGCCATGAAGTTTCTGCCCGACGAAGCCGCCCGTGACGAAGCCTTGCTCGAACGCTTTCGCAACGAAGTGCGCATGGCCCGTCGGGTTTCGCATCCCAACGTTTGCCGCGTGTACGACGTCGGCGACGTCGACGGCCAGACGTTTTTCACCATGGAGTACGTCGACGGCGAAGACCTGGCTTCCCTGCTGCGGCGCATCGGCCGCCTTCCACCGGACAAGGCGCTCGACATTGCACGCCATCTTTGCGCCGGACTGGCGGCGGCCCATGCCAAGGGCGTTCTGCATCGCGACCTGAAACCCGCCAACATCATGCTTGACGGGCGCGGGCAGGTCGTGATCACGGACTTCGGCCTGGCGGGCGTGGCCGACGACATCCGCGGGCCGGAGGTGCGCAGCGGCACTCCGGCGTATATGTCTCCCGAACAGCTCTCCGGGAAAGAAGTCACCATGCGCAGCGACATCTACGCGCTCGGCCTGGTGCTGTATGAAGTCTTTACCGGCAAGCGGGCGTTCGCGGAATCCCCGGCGAAACTGCTGCACGCGGGAGCGGATCGCACGCCGAGCCGCCCGTCGTCGGTGGTGAGAGATCTTGATCCCATCGTGGAGAAGGTCATCCTGCGTTGCCTGGAGGCGGAACCGTCCAGTCGCCCGGCCACGGCACTGGCCGTGGCGGCGGCGCTGCCCGGCGGGGACCCATTGGCCGCAGCCTTGGCCGCAGGAGAAACGCCCTCGCCCCAACTGGTGGCGGCCTCCGGCGAAACGACGGGCTTGCGCCCGCGCATTGCGGTCGCGTGTCTTATCTTCGTTCTCCTCGGACTGGCGGTTGGAACCTACTTCACGATCCGCTACAGCGGCGTCGAGAAAATGCATCTTGAATTGACTCCCGAGGTGCTGGCGCACCGGGCGAGAGAAGTCCTGGCGCAACTAGGCTACCCCGAAAGGCCAGCAGACAGCGCCTTTGGCTTCGACTACGACACGAATTTCGTTGACTCGGTAGAGAAGGGGAGTCAGCCGAACTGGGATGCGGTACTCGCCGGGCGTCCTACCATTCTGCAGTTCTGGTACCGACAGAGCCCCGAGCTGTTGCGGGCTACCGATTACCACGACACTTTTCTGATTCCAGGCATTGTGGGCGAAGAAGACCCGGACACCACCCTCTCGGGCATGGTCAACGCAAAGCTCGACGCCAAGGGCAGGCTGATTTACCTGCAGGTGATCCCACCGCAGAAAGACGCTGCCGCGCCACCCGCCGCACCGCCTGATTGGGGCCCTTTATTTTCCGCAGCCGAAGTTGACGCGTCGAAACTGCAGCCCGCGCAGCCCGAATGGACTTCGCTTGGTATGGCCGACGCCCGCGCCGCTTGGACCGGGGTCTGGCCCGGCACAAACCGTCCTCTGCGAGTCGAAGCCGCCTCATTCCATGGCAAGCCTGTGTTTTTCGCCATGGTCGGCGATTGGAACAAGCCATGGCGGATGGTCACTGCTAAATCCGCCGACGACAAGAAGAACCGGGAGGCCCAGATTTTAGGCATTCTGCTGTTAACTGCAATGCTGGCTGCAGGCGCGCTGCTGGCACGCCGCAATTATCGCCACGGCCGCGGCGACCGCGAAGGTGCGCTGCGCCTGGCTGGGGTCATGTTCGTGCTGGAGATCGGTCTTTGGCTGTGCCGTTCGCACTTTGTCGCCGGCTTCCAAACCTTCGGGTCCTTCATACTGGCAATTGCCTCTGCGCTCTTCTGGGCCGGCAGCATGTGGATGCTGTACATGGCCATCGAGCCATGGATCCGCCGGAACTGGCCGCAAGCCATCATTTCATGGAGCCGCCTCATCTCCGGCCAGCTGCGCGATCCGGTGGTGGGACGCGACATCCTGTTTGGCGTCACGTTCGGCACGCTCTGGCTTGTGATCTTTCAGCTGAGCAACATCCCGCTGGCGCGCCTGGGCGCCGCGCCCCCGCTCAGCGGTTCGGCCTACTTGCTGGGAGGCCGACAGGCGCTCGGCCAGTGGCTCATGCAGATTCCTTCCTCGATTTTCGGGACGCTTCAATTCTTCTTCCTGCTGCTGGGACTCAAGATGCTGGTCGAGTTCTTCTTCCGGAAGGTGGGATGGAAGGTGGCCCGCACCGATTGGATTGCGGCGGTCTTGTTTGTCGCCGTCTTTCTCGGGATGCGCGGATTGCAAAGCACGCATCTGGCCGTGGATCTCCCCGTCATTCTCCTCGTCTGGAGCATTCTAGCGTTGATCGTCCTTCGCTTCGGCTTGGTGCCGCTCGCGGTCGCGGCCTTCACGGTGGACATGCTCGGCAATCTTCCTCTCACCGCCGACTTTTCGGCGTGGTACATGAGCACTGCATTTCTGGCGCTGCTCAGCGTGGTTGTGCTCGCAGGATGGGGCTTCTATCACTCGCTGGGCGGGGAGCCGTTGTGGGTCGTCGAACCGGAGTGAGCCCCCCGGACGCAGTCACGGCGCGCCATGTCGCGACCGTCGGCGCGGATTGATTGACTCGTCCAACCCCTGCGGCATAGCATGCTTCCAACCGGGAGGGGTTCTTATGCGGATATTGCTCGCTGGGATTCTCGGGCTCACCAGCGCTGTTTGTATGGCGCAGACGCAAGAACCTCCGCCGCAGAAAGTGCAGCGGTCGGAAGTGCCTCCAACCCCGCGGCACCCTCAGCCTGCGCAGGATGGCGGAGTCCGCGAGGTGCTCGAGAGCATCGTAATCCCGCCTATTCCTCATGCACCATTCTTCGCCACCCTGGCGACCGAATCCGTGAAATACGCGGCCGATGGGGGAAGCATGACCTTCGTCAACCAGCGCCACCTTGCGCGCAACGCAGATGGCCGCATCTACGAAGAGCGCTGGTATCTGGTGCCCAAGGGCTCGAACGTGAAGTCGTCGATGAACTGGATTCAAATCGCCGACCCTAAGCAGCACACGCTCTACAACTGCAGCCCGCAGCGCCACATCTGCGATCTGCTGGTCTACAATCCGGAATCCGATCTTTCGGCGGCTTCGCTGCGAAAAGGCTCTACGCATCCTCTGGAGAACGGCGAGGGCAGCGATGTCTGGGAGGACCTTGGAACCCGCAATATTCTCGGGATCGAAACCAAGGGAGTTCGAGAAACCACGGTCACGAATGTGGGTGTCCTCGGCAACGACCAACCGCTCAACAGCATGAGCGAATACTGGCACTCGCAACAGCTGGGCCTCAATCTCCTGTCCATCCGTTCCAGCCCATACTTCGGCAAGCAGACCTTCACGATCACTGAGATCTCGACGGGCGATCCGGACGCGCAGCTGTTCCAACTGCCAGCGGGATATACGGTGAACGACCAAAGGAAGAACGGGCCAATCTCGCACTAGGCGCGAATCAGTTCGAAAAGGAACGGCGGACCTTTGCCTGTCCAGGTTTGAGCAAAGCTCCCCACCCTTCCACCCGAAAATCCCTCGCATCCTCTTCTATTCCCTACGCATCTAAACCTTGACAACGATTCACTCAGGTCTTAGCATGAACCTTGACGCAATCATATTGTTGCTGATTTCAAAGCACTTATCGAATTCAGGAGGAGCATTGTATGGGAAAGATTATCGGAATTGACTTGGGGACTACTAATTCCTGCGTGGCAGTCATGGAAGGCGGCGAGCCCAAAGTGATCCCCAATGAAGAAGGAGGGCGCACTACGCCTTCCGTGGTCGGATTTACCAAGACCGGCGAACGGCTGGTCGGGCAGGTCGCTAAGCGGCAGGCCATCACCAACCCGGAGAACACCGTTTACTCCATCAAGCGGTTCATGGGACGGCGCTTCAACGAAGTTGGCGAAGAGATCAAAATGGTGCCCTACAAAGTCGTTCAATCCGGCGACCACGTCGCAGTGCTGGCGCAGGGCAAGGAGTACACGCCACCACAGGTCTCCGCGCTGATTCTGCAGAAGCTGAAGAAGGCGGCGGAAGACTATCTCGGCGAGAAAGTGACAGAGGCGGTCATCACCGTGCCGGCGTACTTCAACGACGCTCAGCGCCAGGCGACCAAAGACGCCGGGCAGATTGCCGGCCTCGAAGTGAAGCGCATCATCAACGAGCCCACGGCAGCCGCATTGGCCTACGGCCTCGACAAGACCAAGGACGAGATGATCGCCGTGTACGACTTCGGCGGCGGAACGTTCGACATTTCCGTGCTGGAAGTGGGCGAAGGAGTCATCGAAGTCAAAGCCACCAACGGCGACACGCATCTGGGCGGCGACAACCTCGACCAGCGCATCGTCGACTGGCTCATTGACGAATTCAAGAAGAACGAAGGCCTCGACCTGCGCGGCAAGGGCAACGAAATGGCCCTGCAGCGTCTGCGTGACGCAGCCGAGCGGGCAAAGATCGAGCTCTCCACCACCATGGAGACCGAGATCAATCTGCCGTTCATCACGGCGGATGCCAGCGGTCCGAAGCACCTGGTGCAGAAGCTGACCCGCGCCAAACTCGAGGGGATGGTCGAAGACATCATTCAGCGCTCAGTGGGTCCGTGCAAGCAGTGCTTGAAAGATGCGGGCGTCGAGACCAGCAAGATCAACGAAGTGGTGCTGGTTGGCGGACAGACGCGCATGCCGCGCATCCAGGCCCTGGTGAAGGAATTGTTCGGCAAAGAAGGCCACAAGGGCGTAAATCCCGACGAAGTGGTCGCGATTGGCGCTGCGATTCAGGGTGGCGTGCTGGGCGGCGAAGTGAAGGATCTGCTGCTGCTCGACGTGACTCCGCTGTCGCTGGCGATTGAAACGCTGGGTGGCGTGGCCACGCCGATGATCCCGCGCAACACGACCATTCCGACCAAGAAGACGGAGACGTTCTCGACCGCGGCCGACAGCCAGACCTCGGTTGAAGTCCATGTGCTGCAGGGTGAGCGTCCCATGGCGGCGCAGAACCGGACTCTGGGCAAGTTCCACCTGACCGGGATTCCACCGGCTCCGCGCGGTGTGCCGCAGATTGAAGTGACGTTCGACATCGATGCCAACGGCATCCTGAACGTGACCGCGAAAGATACGGCCACGCAGAAGGACCAGAAGATTACGATCACGTCGTCTTCCGGATTGTCGAAGGAAGAAGTCGAGCGTATGGCGAAAGAAGCCGACGCGCACGCTGCCGAAGACAAGGCGCAGCGCGATTCGATCGAGGCCAAGAACCAGCTCGATTCGATGGTCTACAACATCGAGAAGATGCTGCGCGAGCAGGGCGACAAGATCTCCGGCTCGGAGCGCGGAGATGTTGAGAACGCCGTGGCCGACGCCAAGAAGGCGCTGGAGTCGAACGACAAGGCGACCATGGATAAGGCCCGCGAGAAGCTGACCGCAGCTTCGCACAAGCTGGCCGAACAGATGTACAAGGCGGCTCAGCCGGCGCCGGGCGCGGCACCGGGCGGTCCAACGCCGGGAGCAACGGCAGGCGGCGACGCTAGCGGCAACGGTCAGGCCAAGAAAGACGAGGGCGTGATCGACGCCGAGTACGTGGACGTGGAAGACAAGAAGTAACGACGGGGGAATTGGCCACGGATTCTCGCGGATCTTCACGGATTGATAACCATCCATGAAGATCCGTGTGATCCGTGGCTGGCATTTTGGAGGGGGTCCAAGTGGATTTTCAGGTCAATGGGGAAACGTATTTCTTGAGTCTCGCCGAGGACGAACGGCGCTGGCTCCTTTTTGTGGAGGGTGCCACGGGCACGCGGGACGTCCCAGTTTATGAGGACGCGGCGGAGTCCGAGGATTTAAAAGTCGTCGTAGAAGATAAAGAGAGACGGAAGATTCTGAATTAGACTGGGGTCGGTCGTCAGCCGATCCCAGAACTGCGCGCAATGGCAACCACCCCAAAGAAGGACTACTACGAAATCCTCGGCGTGAAGAAGAGCGCTTCGGCGGACGACATCCGCAAGGCGTTCCGCAAGCTGGCGCGCAAGTACCATCCCGACGTCAATCCGGGGGACAAATCGGCGGAGGAGAAGTTCAAGACCCTCTCCGAAGCCAATGACGTCCTTAGCGATCCCAAAAAGCGCAAGATCTACGATCAGGTCGGGTTCTACTCCGACAACATCGATGCCGCAACCGCGGAGGCGTATGCCCGCGCGGGCGGCGGATCGGGAGGAACCGGAGGATTTCCCGGCGGAGCACAGGACGGCGGCCAGAGCGTTCCCTTTGATTTTGGCGGCTTCGATTTTTCCGATCTGGTGGACAGCGCAACCCGGGGCCGCAGATCCGGCGGCGGGGGAGGCGGCGGCAGTTTCCGCGACATCTTCGGATCGATCTTCGGCGGCGGCCACGGTGCAGCCCAGGCCGAAGAAGGCCCTGAGCCCGGCACCGACCTCGAATATCAAGTCAACGTTCCCTTCTGGACGGCGATTCGCGGCGGCGTCATGCGCCTGAATATCTCGCGGCACGACGTCTGTGCCACGTGCCACGGTCAGGGTCATCTGGAGGCTCCGGGCAAGTGTCCGGAGTGCAACGGCACCGGACAAATCACACAGACCGGCGGCCGGATGAAGTTCAACGTGCAGTGTCCGCGCTGCCATGGCACCGGCAAGAATCTGACGACCTGCCCCACCTGCCACGGCGAAGGCACCGTCACCAAGACCGAACCGCTCGAGGTTCGCATTAAAGCCGGCACACGCGACGGCCAGCGCATTCGGGTTCCGGGTAAAGGCAATGCCGGGGCTCACGGCGGCACGCCGGGCGATCTCTACGCCATCATCCGAACCGAGTCGCACCCAATCTTCCGCCGCGACGGCGACGACATTTATCTGACCGTGCCGGTCAGCGCGACCGAAGCCGCTCTGGGAGCCAAGATCGAAGTGCCGACTATCGACGGACGAGCGCTGCTGAAGATCCCCCCGGGTACGCAGTCGGGCCAGAAGCTGCGCCTGCGGGAAAAGGGTGTGCCATCGGCCACAAAAGAAGGCGTGCGCGGAGACGAAATCGTCGAGGTCACGATCACGGTATCGATGCCGCGTGACGAGCGCACCAAAGAGTTGCTGCGGGAGCTAGCCAAGCTGAACCCCGAAGATCCGCGGGAAGAGCTGTGGAAGAGCGTCTAAGATCCCTGCCGACGTCACCCTGAATATTCATGTCATCCTGAGCAAAGCGAAGGACCTATGCAATTTGCTGGCGGCGAGGTGCTGCCGGCAAGTTGCATAGATCCTTCGGCCCGCAAAGAGCGCGGGCCTCAGGATGACAGAGTCGCAAAGGGCCCCAGTTACTTCTTCGGTGTGGGGTCATCCGCCGGATTGATGTAGTTGAACTGCAGCGGCGACATCCCGTGGATCTGGATGACCGTCTCCCCGGAGGCTGCGGCATAGTGGTGCATGCTGGGATCGAGGTAAGCGAAACTGCCCGCCCCGAAGCCCGTCATCTTGCTGGCGTCGAACGTATCCCCCATCCCCACCTTGAGCGTGCCCGACAGCACCGTGACGTTCTCCCGATGCGGATGCGTGTGCGGAGCGACCTTGTACCCGTCCGGCATCGTGAGGCGAATCGTGAAGTCGCCGGTCGCCGCCGTGGGATCACCCTCGAGCACTGCGATTTTCGCTCCTGGGGGCACAAACGGCGGGGCCGGACCCCACTTCACCTGATCGGGCGTGAAGGCGTTTTGCGCCTGCGACGGCTGCACCGCCACAAATGCAACCAGGGAAAAAGCAACAGCGAGAAACGGCAGTTTCATTAGAACCCCTCCAAACTGTCGCGCATGATAATCACTCTTCGGGACCTCCGCAAGGGAAGATCAGCCAACAAGACATGACATCAAAGTCCGCGGCGAACGGCCGCGAGATCGAAACTCACGTCGCGCATGATAATCAGGTTCGCACCTCCGCAAGGGGTGATCAGCCAACAAGACACGACATCAAAGTCCGCGGCGTTACCTTCGTACCGCCACGATTGCTTACAAAATTTTTCAATATTCTTTAAAAAAATGTTGCATCTGTGGAAAATTCCCGTAATCTCACAAATGCGAACTAACTTCGCCGAAATGCCCGGGAATCGCATCTCACCCCGGGAGCCGCGAGAAAGATTTTCAAGGGAGACGCGGTGGTGAGAGTGAGTCGCTTGAGGAGGAAGACATAGAAATTGGCAACAGCTAGCGCCCCGCGCCAACAATCCGAAAATCCCCAGCCGCTCACCGCCGTCCCCGGCCGCAATCCAAAAAAATTCGTCCGCCTCACGTTGTGGCCCCTGGTCGCCGCCACCTTCTTTATGGTGTCGGGCGGAACCTATGGCACCGAAGACATCGTGCACGGCGCCGGCTACGGACGCGCGATCCTGATTCTGCTGCTCACCCCGCTGCTCTGGAGCCTGCCCACGGCCTTCATGATCGGCGAACTGTCGAGCGCGCTGCCATTCGAAGGCGGCTACTATGCCTGGGTGCGCCGCGCCATGGGCAACTTCTGGGGATTTCAGGAAGCCTGGCTCTCGCTCGTTGCCTCCATCTTCGACATGGCGATTTACCCCACGCTTTTCGTTGCCTACCTGACCCGCATGTTCCCGTGGTTTCAGGAAGGCAATCGCGGATGGTGGGTCGCGCTCGCCGTCGTCGTCGCCTGCGCCCTGCTGAACATCGCCGGCGTGAAGGTGGTTTCGCTCACCTCCCTCTGGTTGTTCGCGGCCCTGTCGGCGCCGTTCGTGGCAATCGTGCTGATCGCGCCCTTCAAGCTGGGTGCGCTGGCCAACGCCGTCACCAAGCCGACCACCTCAACCGTGGATATTCTCGGCGGTCTGCTCATCTGCATGTGGAACTATATGGGATGGGACAATGCCTCGACCATCGCCACCGAAGTGGAGCGCCCGCAGCGGACTTATCCGCGAGCGATGCTGGTCGCGGTCTGCATCGTGGCGGCCACCTACGTCCTGCCCTTTGCCGCCATGTGGATGACCGGCCTGAAGCCCACAGCATGGGAGACCGGATCGTGGGCCGACATTGCCGCGCTGGTCGGTGGCCCGTTGCTTCGTATCGGCGTCGTGCTCGGCGGACTGATGAGCGCCTTTGGCATGTTCAACGCGCTCGTCATGAGCTATTCGCGCCTGCCGCTGGCCATGGCGCAGGACGGCATGCTGCCCGGCATCTTCGGCAAGCTGCAGAAGAAATCGCGGGCGCCATGGGTGGCGATTCTTGCGCTGGCCACGGGATGGGCGATGTGTCTAGGACTGGGCTTTGCCCGGCTGGTTACGCTCGACATCCTTCTCTATGGCGCCAGCCTGTTCCTGGAGTTCGTGGCGCTGGCCGTGCTCCGCTTCCGCGAGCCGGAACTGAAACGTCCGTTCCGCGTGCCCGGAGGCTTGTTCGGGGCCATCGCCATCGGCATTCCGCCCATGTTGCTGCTCGGCTTTTCGGTTGTCCGCAGCGAGCATGAGCAGATCTGGAATATGAGTTCGTTCGCCTTCGGAATGATCCTGATCGCGGCGGGCTTCGTCGTCTACTTCATCAATCACGCGCTGAAGCCGGCCGGATGGACGGCGCGCACCGAAAGCAAGCCACAGCCGGCAGCCTGATCGGAGTTCAGCAAACATGAGGACCGGGGAAAATCCCGGTCCTTTTTGCTCTGAGGGCCTATGTGGGACAGCCGCCTTCGGCTGTCCCCACAGATTCTTTTTCTTTCTGCGACTACGCGGCGACCTTCGCCGTGTCGCGCAGCATCTTCACCTTGTCATGTGCCCGCTGCACGCTGGCGGCCTGACGGCGAACAATCTCCATCAGATTGCCGGGCAGCGATCCGGTCAGGGCCTTGTTGTACGTGTCCTTGGCGTTGTCCTCGCCCTTCTCCACCGATTCAAGGATCGTCTTGTCGCCGCCGCCGAGAGCAACTTTGGTATCGATCCAGGCGCGATGCATCGCCGCCGAGGCCGATCCGGAGACTTTCTTGTCCGGTTTGCCCAGCCGCACCAGCTCGGTTTCAAGTTCGCCGGCAAAACGCGCCCGCTCCAGGCTCTGTTCGTTGAAATAGGTCTTCAGGTCCGCCCGTTTCACGTGCTCGGCGGCATCCTGATAGCCCTTTTGTCCGTCTTTGTTGGTTTCAATAAGATTTTCAACCACACTAATGGCATTGTTTTCGTCCATAATAGCCTCCGGAATTGGGATGTAGCTTGGATGCGCGGATGCTGATTGGGTTTGGCGGCATTCTGCGCGCGCGAAATTAGGAAGAAAAGTGCTCGTGCTCTAGAATCAATCGAGAGAACCCAGTGACCAAACGCAAGTCGAAGGGCGCTTACATGATCTCGGCCGTCGCCGAGATGTACGGAATTCATCCGCAAACGCTGCGCCTCTACGAACGCGAAGGCCTGCTCAAGCCCTCGCGCACCGAGGGCAATACCCGCCTCTACACCGACGAAGATTTGCAGCGCCTGGAGTTCATCCTGTCGCTGGCGCGCGACCTGGGCGTGAACATCAGCGGCATGGCCATCATTCTGCAAATGCGCGAGCGCATGGAAGAAATGCAGCGCCAGATCCAGGAATTCGTGCAATACATCCAGCAGGAAGTGCTGACGCGAGCCAATGCCGCCGCCGATCCGTCGAAGGGCGCGATCGTGCCGGTGCGCAGACCGATGGTCGCGCCGACGCTGCAGTCGCGAAAGAAGCGCTAGTCCTGAGTATTTGTCATCCTGAGCGCAGTGCTGCACGAAGTGCAGCCTATGCGAAGTCGAGGATCCGCTGCCCTCACTGATCCCGCCACTCGTTGCATAGATCCCTCAGCGCGCAATGAAGCGCGCGCCTCAGGATCGACAGTCTGAGAGGTATGATCAGGGTCACCATGCTCCCCTTCAAGCTCGTCTACAGCGACGCCTACTACCTGCCCATCGGCGACCACGTCTTCCCCGCCGAAAAATACCGACGCATCCGCGACCGCCTCATCGCGAACGGCGTCGCCGAACTCGACAGACTTTCTCGAGCCTCAGCCCGCATCGGACATGGACATTCTGCTGGTCCACAAGCCCGAGTACGTGCAGAAGCTGAAGACCGGCACGCTCAGCCCCCGCGAAGAAATGGAAATGGAAGTTCCCTACTCACGCGACCTGGCCGAAGCCTTCTGGCTGGCGGCCGGCGGATCGATCCTCGCGGCGCGACAGTGCCTGACCGACAAAGTCTGCATCAGCATCGGCGGCGGATTTCATCACGCCTTCCCCGACCACGGCGAGGGATTCTGCATGATCCACGACGTCGCCGTCGCCATCCGGCGAATGCAGCGCGACGACAAGATTCACACTGCGATGACCCTCGATTGCGACGTGCACCAGGGCAACGGCACCGCCGCGATTTTTGCCGGAACGCGCACCGCCAGCGCGCTCCTGCCGTCGTCCTCGGCGTCGACCGTGGAGCAGCCCGCCAACGCGCCCCGCGGAGGCAAGATGCGCGGCGCCCACGCCGGCGAAGTCTTCACCATCTCCCTGCACCAGCACAACAACTATCCGCTCTACAAGCCGCCGTCCTCGATCGACGTCGACCTGCCCGACGGCACCGGCGACGACGACTACCTCGCCTGGCTCGACAACGCGATCAGCTCCGGCCTGCGCCAGTTCGATCCCGACCTGCTGTGCTACGTCGCCGGCGCCGATCCCTACAAAGAAGACCAACTCGGCGGCCTTGGCTTGACGATTGAAGGATTAAAGAAGCGCGACGAACTCGTCTTCCGCGTGGCCCGCGCCCGCGACCTCCCCGTGATGGTGACCTTCGCCGGAGGCTATGCTCAGAATGTGGAAGACACGGTGACCATCCACTGCAACACGGTGATCGCGGCGAAAGAAGTGTTCGGTTAGCCACCAGCGATTTCCTGACGTTCCGGTGATTTGCGGCACGGGATGCGCCCGTGTCGTCCGAATTCTAGTATGTGGCGAGTGACACTCGCAGGACTTGTGGCGCTGAGGTGAAATTCAGTCCCCAGTCGGTTTGATCGCCATTCCAGGTACGAATGGTACGGAACGTTCCGTTCTCATACCTTCCTTCTTCCACGCGCAGAAATTGTCGTTGCTTGTCGGAAGACTTGTCGGTCACGTGGAAGTCAACCCGGCAGAAAAATCCGGCGACCAGAAACTGATCGCCCGCGAGCTTGGCAACCAGGGCTCGTCCGGTGGGTTCAGGATTGCCCGGCGGGTTCTGGCCGGGGCCGAATTGTCGCAGACCATAGGAGATTGTGGCTGTCCAGCGCCCAAAGTCCAGCGACTGCGAGGGCTGTCCCTTCTCCTCCGCCACCGCCTGGAGTTTGCCATCGAAGTTGAGGAGGGCAATCAAGCGGTCCATCGGGCCGATCAGCTCGTAGTTCAATGCAAACGGCGCGAGCGACTCTTCGGTAATCCGGGTGGCTCCTAACGGGCTGTTGGAGTATCCCGTGTAGTCCAGGCCAAACGGGGAGAATCCAATCGCCTCGTGGCCTAGAGCCGCGAAGAAATAGCCGGAATAAGCAGGATCATTCCGGGTTTCAGGAACAAACAGGGCGTTATCGGGGCGATGGTAAAGCTGCAGCACTTTCAAATACTGCGCACTGTCGTCCATGTAAATGTCGGGGGCGAGCAGATCGATGGACGGCGCCGCGGCCTTCCAGATGGGGATGACGTTGTCGGTGGGTCCACCGCTTTCGTAGCTGGGCGGACGGCTCGGTCGCAGCGGATTTCGCAGCGCGGCGTTGACGTATAGCGGCAAGGGATAGACGGCTTTCCCTGCCGCAGCAACCTGTTCGATGTAGCGCGCGACTGACCAGGCATGGAAGAACTCTTCCGCGTACTCTGCGAAAACTGCCTGCCAGTTCGCAGAGGGCGCACCGTCCTCTCTGTGCAGAGCAGCGAGCAACTCGCGGGGCACGGGCGCTTCAAACAACTTTTGCGCTGCGGGTGAATAGTCGCGGACGCTGCCCCAGGTTCCAGGCTCATTCTCAACTTGGACCATGATCACCGTATGTTGCTGGTCGGCAGTCTTGAGGTGGCCCATGAGCGCAGCGAAAGCGACCACTTCCTCCTGAAGCGCGGCGCTGGAGTAAGGCGACGGAGAGTCGACCGCTCGTCCATTCGAGCCAGTCATGCGTGGATAGCGCTCGGGCGATCGCTTCATCCACTCCGGCATGTAGTGCGCGCTGCCATTCTTCCACGTGCCAAACCAGAGCAGGACGAGATGAACATGATGCGCGCGGGCTTGCGTCAGCAGCGTATCGAGGACGGTGTAGTCGAAGCATCCCCGCTGAGGCTCAAACTGCTCCCAATACACCGGCATTTCGACGGTGTTGGCATGCAAGTACCCGATCGCTGGCCAAACCTTCGGGAGCATGTCTGGCCACGCACTGGAGTTATTGACCTGCGCGCCCAAAATCAAGTATGGGGCACCATCGACGAGCAGGGCGTAGCGGCCGCTTGCTTGGACGATGCGCGGCATGCGCCGGTCACTGAGATTGGCGTGATTGGTCTGTGCCGGCTGGGCAAACGCCAGACTGCAGGCCGTGAAAAGGGCGAAGCACTGAGCCGGACGCAGAAGAGTCTTGAGGCCGGGGACCTTCATAAATGTGACACCTCTGGTCTTGAGTGGTAAGAACTGATGGATCAATCGCATCTGGACCACGACCAGGATGCTAACTCCAAACGATCCCGACTGCTAAAATAACTCCTTACGCTTATGTTCGAGAACTTACAGGAAAAACTCCAGCGCGCATTTAAGACCCTCCGCGGACAAGCCACGCTCACCGAGGAGAACATTGACGAGGCGCTGCGCGAAATCCGCCTCGCGCTGCTCGAAGCCGACGTCAACTTCAAGGTCGTCAAGCAGCTCATCGACCAGATTCGCGCCAAGGCAGTCGGCCAGGAAGTCATGACCGCGCTCTCGCCTGGCGAACAGGTCATCAAGATCCTGCGCGACGAACTCGTCGAGGTTCTTGGCAAAGACACCGCGCGCATGAAGTTCGCCTCGCAACCGCCCACAGTCGTGCTCATGGCCGGACTGCAAGGTTCCGGCAAGACCACGACGTCAGGCAAACTGGCGCACTGGTTCAAGGTTGGAGGACATCGTCCGCTGCTGGTCTCGGTCGACGTCTACCGTCCCGCGGCGCGCGAGCAGCTGAAGGTCGTCGCGCAGGCGGTGAAGAGCCACATCTACGAAGGCCAGGTTGGCGAAGCCAACACTGCGACCGTCGAGCGACTGGTGAAGGAGGCGCGCCGCGAAGCCATCGTATCCGGCTGCGACGTGCTCATCGTCGATACCGCGGGCCGCTTGCACATCGACGACCAACTCATGGACGAGATGCAGTCGCTGAAGAAGCTGCTGAATCCGTCGGAGATTCTGTTCGTCGCCGACGCCATGACCGGACAGGACGCGGTGCGGTCGGCCGAAGAGTTCCACAAGAAGTTGTCGCTGACAGGAGTTGTATTAACCAAGATGGACGGCGATGCGCGCGGCGGCGCGGCGCTCTCGATCCGCCAGGTTACGGGACAGCCCATCAAGTTCATCGGCGTGGGTGAAAAGTACGATGCGCTGGAGCCGTTCCATCCCGACCGCATCGTGTCGCGCATTCTCGGCATGGGCGACATTCTCTCGCTGATCGAGCGCGCCGAATCGCAGATCGACAAGAAGAAGGCGCAGGAAATGGCCACGAAGGCCCTCTCCGGCGATGGCTTCTCGCTGGAAGATTTCCGCGACCAGTTGCGGCAGGTAAAGAAGATGGGATCGATGAAGAGCCTGATGGGCATGCTGCCCTCGATCGGCCCGTTCTCCGGCCTGCAGAAGGCAGCCGACAACGTGGACGAGAAGCAGATCAACCGCGTCGAGGCCATCATCAATTCGATGACCGCGCACGAACGCAACCATCATGAGGTGATCAACGGCAACCGCCGCAAGCGCATCGCCCGCGGCTCAGGCACTACGGTGCAGGAAGTGAACAACCTGCTTCGCCAGTACGCGCAGATGAAGAAGATGTTCAAGCAGATGGGCAAACCCAGCTTTGCGCGGAGGCTTGCGGGGATGAAGCTGCCGGGAATGTAGAAGTAGGAGCCTTCGCTCCTACTGAGCGTTCAGCAGTACCAATCCAGTCTGTCCTTCCATCGTCACGCTCGGACCAACTGAGTTGCCGTTGACATCGACGTACGAGCCCGCAGGCAACGTGACAGTTGAGGTCGCGAGATGGGGATTCACCAACGCTATTCCTCCGGAATACATGCGCGCCCAGACTCCCTGCGCTTTCTTCATCGCGCCAGTGGCATGTCCAATCGGAATCGAGTATTCGGGAAAGGTGATCAGCGAGCCGTAATCCTGACCGCCGCCCGAGGTGAATCCAGTCATGTACATGTATGTGCAATTGTTTTTGACCAGCAAATAGTTGGCGATTACCCAAAGACGCGCCGACTGCGGAATGTCCGTCGTAAGCTCTGACTCTTCGCCGTTGGTCATGTAGCAGATCCCCTTGCGCTGGACGTATTGCAGCACGGCCATAATCTGCTCCCATTGCACCGGAGGCGGAACATTCGGCGGAGTTCCATAGTTGGTGAAGCCGCGCTCGTCGAACAGAAGATCGGTAGTGGTCATGAGTTGCAAGTTCACCTGCTCCGAATAACCGAACTCGTACGACACATTGACCTGCATCGTTGCGGTCTTTGAATAGTTGTGAACATGCTTGTACGTGGCGGCTTCCCACGCCAACTCGTCGCGCTGATAGGCAGGGTCGTGCAACTTTCCCGTGTATTGTTGCACCCAGTTTCCGGAAAGATCGTAATGGCCGCAGCGTCCCCAATTGCTGCTGGCCGACATCGTGTCGACGGCAATTCCGCCGTAGCCTTGCGCCAAGGGAGCATCCACCCAATTCACCCACTGATAAGCCTGCACCGCGGGATTAGCAAAGTCGATCGGGGCAAGGCTCGTGGACCCAAACTCAAAGGCGAGCGTCTTGCGATCGCACAGATATTCCAGCCAATCCGGATGGTGCCGCTGATACCAGGCAACGCTATTCGTGAAGTTATCCACTGAGTATGGGATGTAGACGGTGTTGTAGACACCCTCCGGTTGATTCGGATAATCGGATGCCCAAACCATATCCACCACTCCGGACTCCGCGTTGATGTCGGTGACGTTGTAGTTAAAAACCATCTCGAGGTGGATGTTATTGGTCGTATCAGGGAAGTATTGAGTACGAGCCTTGGTGAGAGACTCCTGCGCCTGGGAGACCGCAAAGCCGCAGACAATGGTCAGAACCGCATGGAACACAGATCGGAACACGGGGGTACCTCCGTAAAGAAACGAACGCAACCGTAAAGAAACGAATTAGCCTCGATGCAATATACTGCCGTACCCCACCCGTCTGCAATCCGTTCGTGTGCGAGTGAATCGCCAACACGCCGGCGCGGCCATGTGTGTCATGATGGGAAGATATGAAGTGGCGCTCCCTTGAAGAATCTTCGCCGGGCCTTGACGCGCGGCCGTTACGCGAGATTTATGCCGAGCGGAAGGAACTGATTGCGAAGTATGTCCCTCCCGAGACGCAGGCCATTCATGCGCAGGCGGTCGCGGAACTCAAGACGCGGCATCTTGCGGCGAATATCCTGCCTGTGGGTGCGAAGGCGACTGTGTTCGAACTTCCAGACCACGATGGCAAAATGGTTTCGTCTGCGGACTTGATCGCCAAGGGAAGGCTCGTTCTCTGTTTCATCCGAGGACGCTGGTGCCCATTTTGCGTTGGTCAGATGGAGGCCATGAACCTCGCCCTGCCGCAGATCGAGCGGGCTGGAGCTACGCTCGTAGCCATTTCGCCGCAGACGGTGAAGCAGTCGTTCTTCATGCGCGATCAGCACAAGATGCGCTTTCCGCTGCTCTCCGATTCCGGGAACAAAGTCGCGCGGCAGTTTGGGCTGACGTACCGCGTGCCGTCGCTGCAGGAAGCCGTTTACCGGCGCGCATTCGTCAATCTGCCGTTCACCAACGGCGACGAAAGCTGGGAGTTACCGATTCCAGCGACCTACATTCTCGCTCGGGACGGAACGATTCTTTACGCTTCGGCAAACGAGGATTACACGGAGCGACCGGAGCCGGAAGATATTGTGCTTGCGCTCAGGGGCTAAAGCCCGATCCTCTTAATGCCCTGACAGCTCGGCTAAAGCCGTGCCCTTCCACAACCCCGTCCACAGACCCTCATCCCCCACAAGCGCCATCCACAGGCCTCCTCCACAGGCGCCGTCCACAAGCCTTCTCCACAAACCTCTTCCACAACCAGCTCCACAACCCATTTCCAGACAACCTTGTACAAAACACGGATGACGACGTCCTCGGTAAGCCGCTCTTCCACACTTTCGGTACACTGAATACTCATGCACTACATCTATGGCATCAACTCGGTGACCGAAGCGCTGAAAGCGCGCGGGCGGGCTTTCGAGTGGATTGGGATGGCGAAGGAACGCCACGACATCCGCTTGCAGCGCCTGATTGAAGACTGCCGGCGGCTCGGGGTAAACGTGCGCTTCCTGGAGCGCACCGAACTCGACAAACTGGCCGGCAATACCGCGCATCAGGGCGTGGTGGCGGTAACGTCGGCCAAGCAATACAACGACCTCGAAGACGTCATCGCCGCCAAACGCGCGGAATACTCGCTGGTGGTCGTACTCGATGGCGTCGAGGACCCCCACAATCTGGGAGCGATCCTGCGCACAGCCGACGCCGCGGGCGCGAACGGTATTGTGATTCCCGAGCGGCGCTCGGCAAGCGTGACCGGCACTGTAACGAAGGTGTCCGCGGGAGCGAGCGAGCACATGCCGATCGCCAAGGTCACCAACATCGCACGCTCCATCGAGGATCTGAAGGAGCACAACGTCTGGACGGTTGGACTCGACGAGCGCGCCAAGCAGACTCACTACGAAATGGACTACAACATGGATTGCGCGCTGGTTCTGGGCGGAGAAGGCAAGGGACTGCACGACCTGGTGAAACGCAAGTGCGACTTCCTGGTTTCGATTCCGATGCTGGGGAAAGTGCCGTCGTTGAACGTGTCTGTCGCTGCGGCGGTCGTTCTGTTTGAAATCGTGAGGCAGCGTCGCGCCAAACAAGGTGCATCAGACGCAAAATGAAGTTCGAAATGACTTTGTTTTACAAGAGCCTTGTTTTCCTCTGTGTTCTCTGTGCCTCTGTGGTGAATGGTTTTGCTCTGGACCGCGAGGCGTTCACCATCACCGATTATGACCTGAAGGTGCAGGTCGAGCCAGAACAGCACCGCCTCGGAGTGCGCGGCAAAATCACGCTGCGAAACGACACGCAGACTCCCCAGAAAATCGCGGTGCTGCAAGTCTCGTCGTCACTCGACTGGCGCTCGGTGAGGGCAGGCGACAAAGCTGTGCAGTTCGTCACGCAACCCTACGCTTCCGACATCGACCACACCGGCGGACTTTCGGAAGCCATCGTCACTCTGCCACAGGTCGTCGCGCCGCAGGAAACCATCGAACTGGAGATTGCGTACGAAGGAACTATCACACTCGACGCGACCCGGCTCACCCGGATTGATACGCCTGTGGAAGCGGCCAGCAGCACCGATTGGGACCAGATCAGTCCCGGGTTCACGGCGGTGCGCGGGGTGGGCAACGTGGCGTGGTATCCAATCGCGACTGATGTTGCGAATCTTTCGGAAGGCAACAGTTTGTTTGAAGTGCTGGGCCGATGGCGAGCGCGGGAATCCGGTTCCAGGATGCACCTTCATATCAGCATAACGAGAGACGACGGTGAGCCACCGCAGTTGCTGGTGGTCAACCAAGCGTCGTGTGAGTTGATGCACGAGCGAGTGGGATTTTCTTCCATCTCGACCGCGGACTGCACCTACCAGCCACTGGGCTTGCTGGCTCCGCTTTTCGTACTGGGCCCTTACGGAACGGTCGATAGGCCGTCCGTGCGGGTTTACAACCTGACCACTCACGCGGCGTCGGCCGAGGTGTATGCCGAAGCTACAGAAAAAGTCGTGCCGCTGGTCACGGATTGGTTCGGAGCGCCGCGGGAAAAAGCGCAAACCGCCGACCTCGCCGACCATGACGCGGCTGCGTTCGAAAGCGGAGCGCTGCTGCTGACGCCGATCTCCAGCGACAATTCCAAGCAGGCCGGTTTGGCGGCGGCCCATCAACTGACGCACGCGGCGTTTTCGTCTTTCCGTCCGTGGATCGAAGAAGGACTCGCGCACTTCGCGCAGGCGCTCTATGTCGAACGCGAGAAGGGACGTCCGGCGGCAATCGAGTACATGGGACTGCACCGCTCCGCGCTCGGCGAAATCGAAACGACGACCACCGTGCCAAGATCCGAAGACGAGGCAACCCGGTCGCTTGTGAATACGACCAGCGAGGAACTGTACCGCAGCAAGGCGATGTATGTCTGGTGGATGCTGCGCGACATGGTCGGCGAGGCCGTGCTCAAGAAGGCGATCGCCGCCTACCGTCCAGAGAAGGACAAAGAGCCTTCGTACATGCCGCGGCTGATCGCGACTCAAACGCAGCGCGACCTGGAATGGTTCTTCGACGATTGGGTCTACCGCGACCGCGGGTTGCCGGACTTCAAAGTGGAGTCCGCCTTCCCGCGCAAAAACATGACCGGATCGTTCATGGTCACGATCACAGTAGACAATCTGGGCGCCGCTGGAGCGGAGGTTCCGGTGATCCTCAAATTCAAGGGTGGGGAGATCATGAAGCGGCTCGAGGTCCGCGCCAAGGACAAGGCGGTCATCCGCGTGGAGGTTCCGGCGGATCCGCAAGAGATCGTGGTCAACGATGGCAGCGTGCCTGAGAGCAACACCACGAACAATACGTTCAAGATCGAGGCGACGGACAAGTAGAATTCACCACAGAGGACACTGAAGATACCAAGGAAAGCCGAACGGATAGCACGTTTCAATCGATGGATTCTGCGTGTCTCTGGATTTGAGCTTTTTATCTTCTTCCCTCCGTGTTTCCGTGCCTCCGTGGTAGCTTGATTGGGCAGTTCGGGGAGGGATAGTTGGCCTACATCCAGTTTCTAGGTGCCGCGGGCACCGTTACGGGCTCCAAACACCTCATCAACACTGGCGATCTTTCAGGCAAAAGCGGCCTCCAGGTGCTCATCGATTGCGGTCTGTTTCAGGGGCCAAAGGAGTGGCGCGAGCGCAATTGGCACAATACCCCCGTCCCAGCTAACGCGATCGACGCAATCATCCTGACCCACGCGCACCTCGACCACTGCGGCTGGATTCCACGGCTGGTGAAAGAAGGATTCCGCGGGCCGATCTACGCGACGCCACCAACCATTGATTTGTGCGGCATCATTCTTCCCGACTCCGGCCACCTGCAGGAAGAAGATGCCCGCTACTACAACAAGATCAAGAAATCGAAGCACGATCCGGCGCTTCCGCTTTACACATTCGACGAGGCGCAAAACTCGCTGCAGTATTTCAAGCCGGTCCACGTGGGTGAGGAGGTTCGGGTTTCGCCTGATCTGTCATTCCGATTCGTTCGCGCTGCGCACATTCTGGGGTCGTGCATGGCTGAGGTTTCGCTCACGGCAAACGGACAGATGCGCCGACTGCTCTTCACGGGTGACATTGGGCGCGTGCGCGATCACAAGATTGCGCCCGGGAAAGTTGTGCACTCGGGTCCACAAGAAGGCGAGAGTGCAGACCTGGTCGTGATGGAATCGACGTATGGGAACCGAACGCATCCCAAAGAAGATCCCATGCCGGAACTAGCGGGGTTGCTTAAGGCCACTGCCGAGCGAGGCGGCAGCGTGGTTGTGCCGGCGTTTGCGATTGAACGGACGCAAAAATTTGTATTCCTGCTCAAGCACCTGATGGAGTCTGGTCAGATGCAGCGGATGCCCGTATTTTGCGATAGCCCCATGGCCATCAAGGCGGTCGAGATTTTCCTGAAGCATGATGAAGAGTACAGCGTCGAGACCCGCGACATGATTCGGAAGTACGGCTCGCCGCTGCAGTGGCCCGGATTCACCTTTGCGTCGACCCCGGAGGAATCGAAGAGGATCAATGCGGCGGTGATGCCTTCCGTCATCATCTCTTCGAGTGGCATGGTGACAGGCGGACGCATCCTGCATCATCTGGCGCAGCGTCTGCCCGACCCTCGCAATCTGGTCCTGTTCATCGGCTTTCAGGCACCGGGGACGCGCGGGTTTCAGATCAAGAGCAAGTCCGACGAAGTGAAGATCTTCGGGGATTTTGTCCCGATTCGCGCGCAGATTGCGGCGCTCGAACAGTTCAGCGATCACGCCGATCCTCCGGAGTTGCTGCAGTGGCTGCATACGTTTCGCAACCGGCCGGCGACGACGTATCTGGTGCACGGAGAGCCCGATGCGTCGGGGCAGTTGCGGGATTTAATGAACAAGGATTTGGGCTGGAATGTGCAGATCGCGCAGTACCTGGAGAAGGTGCAAGTTTGACACTCACTCGTGAGATAGCGAGGAATTGCATAGGTCCCTCGCTTCGCTCAGGATGACAAGACTATTTAGGGCTATAAACTGGCAAAGGTGAATGTCGCAAGCGCCTCCAGCTTGGCTCTGGCTGCTCCGGAGTCGATCGATTGAACCGCCAGCGGAACTGCTTCACCGATGCGGTCGGCTTTGCTCGCAGCCACGAGGGCGGCCGCGGCATTCAGCAGCACTACATCACGGCGCGGCGATTTCTCTCCGCTCAGAATTGCCCGAATAATCGCCGCGTTCTCTGTGGCGTCGCCACCGGAGATCTCTTGCAGTGCCGCCCGAGTCATCCCGAACTCTTCCGGTTCCACTTCATAGGATCGCACTGAACCCTCGCGGGCCTCGGCCACGCGCGTAGCCCCGGTGATCGTGATTTCGTCCAGGCCGTCGAGACCGTGCACAACGAGCGCCCGATGCAGGCCCAGCATGCTTAGCGCTTCGGCCAACTTCTCGACCAGATCGAGCGAATACACGCCTACCACCTGACCGTTCGCGTGCGCGGGATTGGTCAATGGACCGAGCAGATTGAACATGGTGCGCATGCGCAACTCACGGCGGACAGTCTGCACCTGCTTCATCGCTGGATGAAGGTTCGGAGCATACAAAAAACAGATGCCGACTTCGCGCAGGCATCGCGCGGCGCGCTCCGGCGAGAGCTGAATGTTGATGCCCAAGGCCTCAACCACATCGGCCGAGCCGCATTTGGAACTGATGCTGCGATTGCCGTGCTTGGCCACGCGGACGCCCGCTCCGGCGGTCACGAACGCGGTCGCGGTGGAGATGTTGAAGGTGCCGCTGGCATCGCCGCCGGTGCCGCTGGTGTCGACCAGAGATTCTTCGGCAAGAGCGTCGCGGCCGGTGCCGCTGACGGCCAGAGCGTCCGCACCCCGAATCGGCAAGGGCGCTGCGGCGGCGCGGATCGCCTCGGCGAAGCCAACAATCTCTTCGACCGTCTCGCCTTTCATGCGCAAAGCGATGAGCAGCGCGGCGATCTGCGCGTCGGAGCATCTGCCCGCCAATACCTCGGACATCACTTCGCGAGCCTCGGCTCGATCGAGGGACTGAGTGTGGTTGGCGATGCGATGGAGGGCGTCGAGGATCATGGGTCAGGCCGAATTGTACGGCATGACTGGACTTCGCCGCGATGGTCGCGCCGAACTACATCGCGACCGACAGACGGTCGAGCCGCTTAGAAAAGTGCTCGCGCCAATCCTCGGGCAAGAACTCCGTCCCAATGGCCTTGCGCAGGAGATCGCGATTGAATCTGTCGCGCACAAAAAGGTGGTTCATTTCGGCGATCGTAATGCCCGAGTCGTTGCGCTTGAGCAACTGAAAGTCATCATCTACCGCGACGGAACCTTCCCGCTCGACAGAGAAGTAGAAGCCGCTGCGCTCGCTGACCAGGAAACGATCGATCATATCGTCGCGCCGAAATTTGGCAGCCAGCTTGTAGCAGGGCATACGCGGCTGGCGGACCATCACGATTGCGCAGCCAATCTGAATGCGATCGCCGATATGAAGTTCGTCTTCCGAGAGCCCGGCGGTGGTAAGGTTTTCGCCGAACATTCCCCAAGGTAGATTGACGCCCGGCAACTCTTCGCGCCAGAAGGGGTAGTGTTCCGAGGGATAGCCGTATACGGCTTTGTTCGGGCCGCCGTGGACGGTGAGATCGGCTTGGCGGTCGCCGTCCAGGTTCAGAGTCCGCAGTTGCACGGGACCCGCGACTGGCTCTTTGAAGATGCCAGTATTGATGGTTGTTCCCTGGTAGACAGTGAGCCGTGGACGCGCAATGTTCAGGGATATTAGCTTCATTCTGGAAACTCCAGATCCCTCGGGAAAAATGGCTGAAGCATAGGATGTCACGGTTGAGCGTTGGGTCGCATTTTAGTGTCGCGCTTCGCTCGACGGACAGCCGAAGGCGGCCGTCTCTACATGGGACTTTCGCCAATTAAACCTTCGAGCGGCGTTTGCCCTAGCTCCCTGCCCTTCTATAGAATTGGAGGTTTGCTGCCCGCAGAGCGTCGCCGCAAGCAGGATCCTTCCGATTTTTAGCTGACGAGTCGTCCTTATGAAAATCCATGAGTATCAGGCAAAAGCAATTCTTAAGAAGTACGGCGTAAGTGTGCCGCGTGGGGCAATGGCCGCATCGCAAGATGAGGCCGAAGCCGCTGCCAAGGAATTATTCAGCTCCGGCGCGACCGGGGTTGTGGTCAAGGCGCAGATTCATGCCGGAGGCCGCGGCAAGGGCGGCGGCGTGAAGATCGCGAAGTCGGTGAATGAAGTGGGCGAACTCGCGTCGAAGATGCTGGGCATGAAATTGGTGACGCATCAGACCGGGCCTGAGGGCCGCATCGTGCGCCGATTGCTGATCGAAGAGACGCTGCCCATCGAGAAGGAACTCTACCTGGGCATTCTGGTGGACCGCGCCGAGGGCAAGCCAGTGTTTATGGCTTCGGCGGCGGGCGGAATGGAAATCGAGCAGGTCGCGGCGGAGAATCCGGACGCGATTCTGAAGCAGCACATCGATCCTGGCATGGGGATCGAGGCGTTTCAGGCGCGGAAGATTGCCTTCAAACTTGGCCTGAATGCCAAGCAGGTTAATCCTGCGGTGGGATTCTTGTCGAGCCTCTATAAGGCATTTCTCGATACCGATTCCTCTCTGCTCGAGATCAATCCTTTCATCACCACGACGGATGGGCGGCTGTTTGCACTCGACGCGAAGATCAACTTCGACGACAACGCGCTGTTCCGCCACGCCGATCTGCGCGAACTGCGCGATATTACCGAGGAAGATCCGCTGGAAGTGGAGGCATCAAAATACAGCCTCAACTACATCAAGCTCGACGGCAGCGTGGGCTGCATGGTGAATGGCGCCGGGCTGGCGATGGCGACCATGGACATTATCAAGTACGCGGGCGGCATGCCTGCGAACTTCCTCGATGTAGGTGGAGGGGCAAGCTCCGAGCAAGTCGCGCACGCATTCGAAATCCTGCTTAGCGACAAGAACGTGAAGGCCGTGCTGATCAATATTTTCGGAGGCATTCTGCGCGTGGACACGCTGGCTACCGGAGTGGTCGAAGCTGCGCGGAAGACCAACATCAAGCTGCCGATCGTGTTGCGGTTGGAAGGAACCAACGTCGACGAAGGCAAGAAGATCCTGATGAACTCGGGATTCAACTTCGTCGTGACCGACACCATGAAAGACGCGGCCGACAAAGTGGTGGCTGCGGCCCGAGGCACTGCGGGCGTAACGGAATGGCGCTGAACGGTCTGAGTACGGAAGCGAGGAGTTTTTAATTATGGCAATTTTAGTCAACAAGAATACGCGGGTTTTAGTGCAGGGACTCACCGGCCGTGAAGGTACGTTTCATGCGAAAGCCAGCCAGGCTTACGGCACCCAAATCGTTGGCGGCGTGACCCCGGGCAAGGGCGGAACGACGCATGAGGGCTGGCCGATTTTCAACACGGTGCGCGAGGCCGCCGAGAAAACGGGCGCCAACGCCACTGTGATTTTTGTGCCTCCACCGTTCGCGGCCGATGCCATTATGGAAGCGGCCGACGCCGAGATCGATCTGATCGTCTGCATCACTGAAGGCATTCCAACGCTCGACATGGTGAAGGCGTGGGAATTCCTTCAAGACCGGAAGTCACGGCTGATCGGGCCGAACTGCCCCGGGATCATCTCGCCGGGCAAGTGCAAGATTGGGATCATGCCGGCTTCGATTCATAAAGAAGGATCGATCGGGATTGTCTCGCGCTCGGGCACCCTGACCTATGAAGCGGTGCACCAGCTTACGCAGCGCGGCATTGGGCAGTCGACCGCGATTGGCATTGGCGGCGATCCGATTATCGGCACGAATTTCATCGATGCGCTGGATTTGTTCAATCGCGATCCGGAGACCGAAGCCGTGATTATGATCGGCGAAATTGGCGGCAACGCCGAGGAGACTGCCGCCGAGTTTGTGAAGGCGCACATGAAGAAGCCGGTGGTGGGATTTATCGCCGGACAGACCGCGCCTCCGGGACGGCGCATGGGCCACGCGGGAGCGATTATTTCCGGCGGCAAGGGAACGGCTGCGGAAAAGATGAAAGCGCTAGAGAGCTGCGGGATTCGCGTGGCGAAGTCTCCGGCGGCGATCGGCGAGACACTGGCGGCTGCGCTGGGAGTCAGCGTTTAGGTGTAGAGACGTAGCTTGCTACGTCTTACCCGCGCCGGCAAAGAAGACGTTGGCAGTAACGTCTCTACCAAGATTACAGACAAGGATCAACGACCGAACCTATGAAAACTCTGCAACGCACTTTCACCATCGTCAAGCCCGATGCCGTCCGCAAGAATGCCGTGGGCGACATCATTGAGCAATTCGAGAAAAATGGTTTCCGCATCCTCGCCATGAAGATGCTGGAAATCTCGAAGCATCAGGCTGAGCAGTTCTATGCCGTACATGCGGCCCGGCCGTTCTTTAATACGCTCACCGACTTTATGTCCAGCGGGCCGATCGTGGTGCTGGCTCTGGAGAAGGAAAACGCAATCGCCGATCTGCGCAAACTGATGGGCGCCACCAACCCGGCCCAGGCCGAGGAAGGTACGATCCGCAAGAAGTGGGCAACCAACATTGAACACAATGCAATTCACGGGTCGGACGCGGAAGATACGGCGCGGTTCGAACTGAGCTTTTTCTTTGCCGGGTACGAACTGGCGAAGTGACGGCGCTTGCGGGCCCGTTCGACGACCTCACTAAGGCTCGATCGCTCAGGGCAGCTGAGAACGAGCGAAGCGGGGGCCCGCAGCCTTCATCCCTTCGCAAGCTCAGGGCAGGCTCTGCACGAAGTGACGGACCTGCCCCCGTTTCGGCGGCCGGGTGTGCGGGCGAGACGCCCGCGCGACAACCGGCGAGTCGCCGGCGCTACACGCTATTCTTAGGAGTTCTTCACTATGCCCGTGGTTCAGGTCACGATGCTGCAGGGGCGAACCGCTGATCAGAAGCGCAAGATCGCGAAGCGGATTACTGACGCCCTTGTCGAGGAAGCCGGGGCGCGCCGGGAAGCCATTGTCGTGGCATTCAACGAGGTCTCGAAAGAGAGTTACGCTTCGGGCGGCGAGTTAATGATCGACAAGACCCCGCAGAAATAGTTACCCGCATTACCCTCGTAATACATCTTCCCTTCGGCAACTCGGTATACTTCGCTCGAGGCGAGGAGATCATCATGAAAACGTGGACAGTGGCCGCTGCTCTGCTTTTTGTGGGTACCTGCGGCTTTGCGCAAACCGCGGAGACGGCACCGGCTGCAAGGAAATCCTGCGACGACCTGAAAGTCGAAATCACGAAAAAACTGGAAGCGAAGGGTGTCACTTCCTATACGCTCGACGTTGTCGATAAGGGCAAGGAAGGTGATGGCAAGGTGGTCGGCGGTTGCGACGGTGGAACGAAGAGCATCGTGTACAGCCGCGGCGCTGCCTCGCAAGCCAAAGCTTCCGACGAGAAGAAGCCTCAATAGCCACTCATTAGGCTGTGCCGGTCCCGTCCTACCCTAGGGGCTCGAACAGATGGCCTTCCACGCGGTCGGCGAGCTTGGGGAGATCTTTGCGGGCATGCTGCAGGAAGTGGGGCGCGGCGCGGTGGGCTTCGAGCGCGGCATCGTCCTTGTACTGTTCGTAGATGAAGAAGCGGCGAGGCTCCGTCTTGTGCCGATGCACCTGGTACATGGCACAGCCCGGCTCCTTGCGGGACTGTTCGGTCAGCTTTTCAAAGAGTGCGGCAACTTCGGCCTCGTGCCCAACTTTTGCCATCCAGGTAACGGCCAACACCACCATCGTTTCGCTCCTTCCCCGCTCGCGGGTCAGCTGGGGAAGATATTCTAGGCCTTCTTCGCGGCCGTCTTCAACTCTTTAGCGAATGCATCGACAAGGATGGTGTGGTTGCGGTCTGGCCCGGTCGAGATCATGCCGACTTTTGCTCCCGCTTCCTTCTCAACGAATGCAAGGTAGTCCTTCGCCGCCTTGGGCAGTTTCTTGTATTCCGTAATGCCCTCGGTCGATGTCTGCCAGCCCGGCAGCTTCCTGTAAATGCATTCGATCTTGTCGTAGCCGCTGGCTTGCGCAGGCACGTCGGAGGTTTTCTTGCCGTCGATTTTGTAGCCGACACAGACTGGAATCTCAGCCAGTTCGTCGAGCACGTCGAGCTTTGTAATTACCAGCCAGGACGTGCCGTTGATCATCCCGGAGTAACGCAGCAGAGGCAGGTCGAGCCATCCGGTGCGGCGCGGACGCCCGGTCACGGCGCCATATTCATTGCCGCGCTTGCGCAGGTTGTCGCCGACCTCGCCCTTGTCTTCGCTGGGAAATGGTCCCTCGCCCACGCGAGTGCAGTAGGCCTTGCTGATTCCAATCACCGAATTGATCGCATTGGGCGCAATGCCCGTACCGATGACGGCGCCGCCGGAGGTCGCGCTGGAGGACGTCACAAATGGATAAGTCCCGTGGTCGATGTCGAGCATGGTGCCCTGGGCACCTTCGAACAGGATCGATTCGCCGCTGTTCAGCGCCTGGTTCAACAGGACCGCAGTGTCGCAGACGAAGGGCGAGATTTTCTCGGCCGCTTGCGCGTATTCCGCGTACATCTTGTCGGCGTCGAGCGGTTCGGTGTTGAAAAGCGCGTGCGCAATCATGTTCTTCTCGCGCACCGCGTTCTCGATGTGTTTCTTGAGCAGTTGCAAGTCGAGCAGATCGGCCACGCGCAAGCCGCGGCGGCCCATCTTGTCCTCGTAGGCGGGACCGATGCCGCGCGAGGTGGTGCCGATCTTCACGCGTCCGGGGGCATTCTCCGCTGCGAGTTCGATCATGCGATGGTAGGGCAGGATCACGTGGGCGCGGTTGGAAACGAAGAGATGACCGTCGATCTTCACGCCAGCCTCGCGCAGGGCGCCCGCCTCCTTCAGAAACGCGATCGGATCGAGCACGACGCCGTTGCCGATGACGCTGCGGCACCCTTTGCGCAGCACGCCACACGGCACCAACTGGAGAATAAATTTCTTGCCGTTGATGATGACAGTGTGGCCGGCGTTATGTCCGCCGGCATAGCGGGCCACGACGGAGAAGTTCTCCGACAACACGTCGACAATCTTCCCTTTGCCCTCATCGCCCCACTGGGCGCCAACAATCACCGCAGTCTTGCCTTTTTTCAATTCCAACTCCGTCAAGGAAATTTCGAGCAGGCAGATATCTGCTCTGCGCCCGGGGTCGCACACTCTTTGCCCGCAGGGATGCCTTCACTAAAAATTACTGGGATCGGAGCGAAGAAGACGTGTACGCATTATTTTATCGTGTCTGCGCTGCGAATAGCAACGCGCGGAAGGATTGTGCGGGCGTGCACGGTGGTCCTTCCCTCTGCCTGAAAAGCGGCTCCGGTCAGGATGACTCCCACGTGCTCGGATCAGGTAAGATGACAGCCAGAAAGATGATTCGTCGAGGAGGTTCTGTGAAGAAAGTATTCCACTTCGACGCTCCACGTGAAAAGTATCATTGCGACGCAGCCATCCTGTGGTGCTTCGACAACCGCTTTGAGCTGGGGTTCCGGAAATTCCTGAAGCGCATTGGCGTCACGAATACCGACCCGATCAAGATCGCCGGCGGGGCCAAATGCATGGCGTCTCCGGAACATGAGTCGGACCGCGCCTTCGTGCTCGAGCAAATCCGCAAATCCATGCGGCTGCACGGCACGCGGCGCGTGATCCTGATGGTGCACTCTGACTGCGGCGCATACGGCGGTCTGGCCGACGGATTCGGAGGAGACGCAGAGGCTGAAGCTGAACATCACGAGCGTGAACTGCAGCGAGCTGCTGCCAATCTGAGGGCGGCAATTCCCGGCGTCGAGGTACAGGGATACTTTGTCGACTTCGACGGAATCTGGGACGCAGAGATCGGGGCCCCAGAGGAGATTCAGATGGCCACGGTAGCTTGATGCCCAAATTCGAGAGACATATCTTCGTCTGTGGAAACCAGCGCCCGGCGGGCCATCCGCGGGGATGCTGCGATCCTCTGGCGGAGGCCAAGCTGCAGAAGCTCTTCAAGCAAAAGCTGGCCGAGCGGGGCCTCAAGGGGAAGGTGCGCGCGAATCAGGCCGGCTGCCTCGACCAGTGCGAACATGGTCCCAACATTGTGGTCTACCCAGATGCGGTCTGGTACGGACATGTCACGGAGGCCGACGTCGATCAGATCATTGAGTCACACATCCTCGGGGGCAAGCCGGTCGAGCGTCTCCGTCTGGCGGAGTCCTGCCTGAACACCGCGACGTGCGAACACCGCAAGCCCAGAAGCTAGGAATTCACAGAAACAACGAATGTGGTAGGCGCGGCAGGAATCGAACCTGCAACCGTCGGATTAGAAATCCGATGCTCTATCCGTTTGAGCTACGCGCCCCTGCGAATTACAGGGCTATTTTACCCGCAGTTGGAGCGATCCCAAACCCGGCCTCGCAAGATCGCGTACGTCAGAAACCTGGGGGGATAGGAAAAAATGGATAGATGGTGGGCGCTATAGGATTCGAACCTATGACTTCCACCGTGTGAAGATGGCACTCTACCGCTGAGTTAAGCGCCCACTGTGATGCGGTAAGTTCATCATTATACACAAGTTCCCCATCCACAATTCTGCGACTGATTTGCGACTGAACGGCCAGGCGGAACAGGTGGAACACTATGAGACATATCAATACCAGTTTAGCGGTTCACATCAGCGTCGGCCTCCCAGGCGTTTCTCTGACCTAGCCGTTTTCGACGCGCGCCTTTATATCCGCGTACGCCGAAGCGATGAGCCTGCTCAGCTCTGCGGCGTTGGTGGGCGTTCCCGGTCTCAGCTTCACATTGCGCATGAACTTGCCCGTGCCTTGCAGCAAGCGCGCCGGATCCCGCAGCGCTGCGCCTTGAAAAAACCCCACATTTACGTGCGCAGTGAATACGTTGACGTAGCCGAAGGGCGCATCTCCCAAACATGCAACCGGACAGCCGTCATGCAAAAGCTCCCGGACTTCGTCCCCGCATTTTCGCATCACCTCAAACCACTGATGCGCGATGGATCCCAATTCACCAGCATGCTCTTTCATCCACGCATCAATGGAGGGGTCGCGTTCGACAGCGCCGTTTAATCGAAACAATTCTGTTCTCGTCGTCATGACGTCTTGAGAGCTACCTGCTGGTTCCAGGGTGCCACACTTTCCTCATACTCCATGGGATCGCCGAAACCTTCGGTTTGGACGCCGAGTTGGCGTAGAGCGTCCAAAGCCATCAATCGGCGATGCGCGTTGAAGGTCATGATATGGGCGAAGACGCCGCCGAACGTGAAGGTCTCAGGCGGTTCGCACAGGGCATCGACGAACGTATCATCCCAGCCGGAGCGGTTTCGGATGTCGACGAGAATACGATGCAGCTCAGCATCGGTCTTGTCGAGCCTTTGCCGCATCGCCTGCGGAGAGCGCTGCGATTGGGGAGGGCCGTTCATATCCATGTCGGCACCCGACAGCGCGGCGGTCCAGACTTCTTTCGTGTAGATAATGTTTTCTAAGAGCTGTCTTAGGGTTTTATTCGACTCCCGCCAGGGCAGCAGCTCTACAACTGTGGGCAGCGGCCGATCCAATTGTTCCTCTGTCAAGGTACCCGCGTATTCCAGCAAACGCCGCGTGTGCCATGAGTCGTTGCCTGCAAAACGATCGAATAAATCCATGTCCTTCCCTCCTTTTGTTGACGAACTTGTGAATGAACCCGGGGCAAAAAAGTGAATTTGGTTGGACGCCGGCAAGTGAAAGTGCGGATCACGCATGCGGCGGTAGCGGCTGGGAGAAATTCGAAAACCTTTTCGGAAAGCGCGCGTAAACGCCTCCAACGAACCGTAGTTGGCGTCGAGGGCGACGTCCGTGACCGACATTCCGGTATGCGCCAGTTGATAGGCTGCTCTTTCCAGCAAGAGCCGCCGTCGCATGGCTGCCGGAGTCTCTTCGACCACGGTTCGGAATAACCTGTGGAATTGCGTGCGGCTTTGATACGCCTGGCGCGCCAGATCTTGCGTTTTCGCCGGCGTGTCCAGAGAGTTCGTGACGATTGCAGAAAAGCGGTCTGCCGCGTCCTGGCCATCCGCTTTATTCATGCGTCCGGTTCCTCATCTCGAACGGATCATAGACAAAAGATGACGCCTCCCGCCTGATCGTACGTACCAATCTTCTACCTTAAAAGCCGGACCAAAGCGAATGAACGAGCGGATCTGGGCCTTACGCGCACTCCGGACGCGACTATTACACCGATGGCGGACGTTCTGGCGATCGAGGACTCTTGATTTCGCTTGCTGATTGAAACCCTTCCAACTCGGACGGGTTTCTGCGGGATGGCCGGGCGTGATAGCCTATCGGCTGCGGGGGCGAAGTGGGCTAGGTGCCCGGCGGCGCCCTGGCTTCTTCTTCCATTGGTATGGCGCCCGACCCAAAACCTTCGCGCACATCTCTATCTCCTTCATCCACAGGGACTTCCGCGGATTCTGCTAATCCGCGAGGGGCGCAACTTCCGGGGCGCAACGGGGTTGAAACTAGTGTGAGCACAGCTGCACTTGATCTGGGCATGCTGATGGCTGCGACGACGCCGCAAGCGTCCGCGGCGTTCTCGGCTACAGTCGCGGGCGGAGAGTCGCCTTCCGATGCCGAGATCATGCTGCGCGCGAAGGCAGGCGATCAGTCGGCGTTTGATTATCTGGTTCAGAAGTATCGCCGTCCGATGGTGAGTTTCATGTACCGGATGGCGCGTAATACAGCGGCGGCTGAAGATCTGGCGCAGGAAGTTTTTCTCCGGGTGTACCGATCGCGGACGAGTTACGAGGCCAGCGCGAAATTTACAACCTGGCTGTATCGCATCGCGACCAATCTGGCCGTGAACCATGCGCGCGACACGCGCCACGAGCGTCCCGAGGTTCAGGTTAGCCTAGACGAACCGGACGACGATACGGGCACTACGCTCGAACTTCCGGACGGCAATCTGAGTGTCGAGCAGGCGATGGTGCGGCGGGAGCGCATGCTGGCCATCCGCAGTAAGGTAGAGGCGCTGCCCGAACAGCAGAGGCTGGCGGTGATCATGCACAAGTACCAGCAAATGGATTACAAGCAGATTGCCGATGTCTTGAAGAAGAGCGAGTCGGCGACCAAGTCGCTGCTCTTCCGGGCTTATGAGACTTTGCGGGAACAGTTGAAAGAATTTGTTTAGACTGACTGCCGTATTTGAGTGATGAGACAGTGGCGAAGAGAGTGAAGGGGAAGCGGTTATGAACTGCGATCAAATTCGTGAACGGATGCCCGAGGTGGCGGCTGGATTCAGCGAGCCCACGGTCGATGAGGGTAAGCATCTGGAAAGTTGTGGAGCTTGTGCAGAACAGTTGAACGCCATGCGCTCGACCATGGCGGTGCTCGATGAGTGGCAGGTTCCGGAGCCGTCGCCGTACTTTGACGTGCGGCTGCAGGCTCGCTTGCGCGAGGAGATGGCAAAACCGCAGCCGGGCTGGTTGCACTGGTTCCGGCGTCCGGTCCTGGCTGCGGCGCTAACGGTGATCATGGGAGTTGGCGTAGGCCTGATCGTCACTCGCAGCAAGGTTCCCGATCCAGGGCAGCCAGTGGCCGAAGTGGGCACGGCAGTGAGCGATCTGCAGACTTTGGAGAAGAATCACGAAATGTATTCGGATTTCGAGTTGCTCGATGACTTGGATCTGCAGCAGGATGTGGCAGCGAATCCGTAGAAGTTTGCGTCAGTTGTCACGGGGATGCACTGAAGCACGGCAAGTCCAAGGAACACAGGCGGGGAAAATGCGGCGGGCAACATACAGGACGGATTGGCTAGCGGCCGCCGGGTTGGCGATCGCGTTGGCGATGCCGCTTCCCTGCCTGGCGCTTGGAGGCGCTTTCCACGGGGCTCAACAGCGACATCCCGCCCCCGCTCCACCCCAACGTCAGCAGCCACCACGGCAACCGCAGGGGCACTCGCAACCGGCGGGGCATGCGGGAGACTGGCTGCGGCGCTACAAGGATTTGCCTCCTGCAGAACAAGAACGCGCCCTGCAAAATGATCCGGCATTCCACCGTTTGCCGATGGAACGACAGCAGATTCTGCGGGATCGATTGCAGCGTTTCTCAAACCTGCCGCCGCAACAGCAGTTGCGGGTGCTGAACCGCATGGAAACCTGGGAGCATTTGACACCTGAGCAGAAGCAGCAGGCGCGACAAATCTACGGCCAGATGCGACAGCTGCCGGCGGATCGCCAGCGTCAGGTCACAACCGCGGTCCGCGACCTCCGGGCAATGCCACCGGACCAGCGCGAACGAGTGATCGACTCTCCACGCTTCAAGAGCAACTTCTCTGACCAGGAGCGCCAGATGATTCGAGGGGCCGCCCGGCTGCCTCTAGCTCCAGCGGAAGGCGGAGAGAACGAGCCCCAGCGGTAGGGGAGCAGAACTCAGAACTCAGTACTCAGTTCATCAGCGCCAGCATGCGGCGGATCGAGAGCGACATCTGGCGGATTTCTTCCGTATCAGACGAATTCGGCGACATCTTGAGGTAATGATCGAGATCCTCGGCGGCGAGCCGCTGTAATCCCATGCTGTAGCGCAGCAGAGCGCGCTGCTTCACGTCTTCGGACGATCGCGGATAGATCACCAGGATCAGATCAGCGATCGGCAGAGCCTTGCGGAAGTTGCGCGTGGAAAGATAAACGGTTTTGAGATTGTTGAGCATCCGCGTCAGGATCTGTCGGCGGCTGATGGGATGCAGGAACTCCGGACGCAAATTCATTTCGCCCGAGTAGATCTCGTCGAGTCGGCTCTGGCAATCCTGGCGGGTGAGAACGTCCCCGCGATTGAAACAGTCGATCAACGTCTCCTGGCCGTCGTGGCCGTAGTGCTTGAGTAGAAAGTGTCCGGGCATGCCGACGCCAGCCAAGGAAAATCCGACGCGCTTGGCCACCTCCATGTACACGATCGCGAGCGTGATGGGAATTCCGAGACCACGGTCGAGCACATCGTTCAAAAAAGAATTGCGCGGATCGTAGTAGTCCTCGCGATTACCGCGCAGGTTCAGTTCCTCAAACAACACGCGGTTCAGTGCCGCCCGCGCGAGTTGCGGTTCTGGGTTCGGCACCAGGGCAGCGACGCGGCGCGCCAGTTGCTCCATACGCGCGGCGTAAACCTCAATGTCAAGCTTGGGATATTCCGTGCGAGCAATGACCAGCGCGGCGCGGATCAGGTCGATCTTCTCGTCTTCAATCTCCGGCGACACAAAGATGGAGAATGTCTCGATCAGCTCGGCTGAAACCGTGTAATGCACCTATTAATGCTAGCAAAGGCGGAGACGAAGGAAATTGGCCCGGACGTGCCATCGCCTGGCACTTCCGGCTATGAACCAGCCGGCTATGAGCGCAACATGTTGCGCGCGATGAAGAACACGTTCGCCGGGCGCTCCCCCAACCGCCGCATAAAGTAAGGATACCATTCCGTGCCGAAGGGGACGTAGACGCGCATTCCCCATCCATCCTTCACCAGCTTCTGTTGAAGATCGCGCCGGATGCCGTACAGCATTTGGAACTCAAAAGAATCGCGGGCGATCTTTTCCCGGGTAGCGAAGGCTTGGGCTTCGCGGATGATGTTCTCATCGTGCGTCGCCATGCCGTGATAGACGCCGCTCTTCATCAGGATCTTCATCAGCTTGATGTAGTTGGCATCCACGTCGGCCTTGCTTTCAAAGGCGATGCTCGCGGGCTCTTTGTAAGCTCCCTTGCACAGGCGAATGCGGATGCCCTCCGACAACAGCTTTTCGACATCGCTCTCGGAGCGTTTCAGGTAGGCCTGGATCACGGTGCCGACGCTGTTCTCATTCCCCGGCATGCGGTGCAACTCGTGAACGAAATCGAGAGTGCGCTGGGTGTAAGGAGAGCCCTCCATATCAACGCGCACGAAACCAAATGAGCTCATCGATGCGGCTTTGGCTACCAGGCCAGAGACGATGTCGCGGGCCAGTTTCTCATCGACGTCGAGGCCCATGTGGGTCAGTTTCAGACTGATGTTGGCGTTGAGGTGGTTAGCCGAGATGGCATCGAGAATCTGGTTGTAGAGTTGGAAACTGTGCCGGGCCTCGTCGGGATTGGTGACGTTTTCGCCGAGGTTGTCGATGCTCACGCTCATGCCGGCCCGATTGACTGCCTGGGTCACGCGCACGGCATCAGCGATTTCTGTGCCGGCAACGAAACGGCCGGAAACGCGGCGACCGATCGCGGATCGCTCAGCGAAATTGCGCAGAGAACGGTTTTCAGAGAGATGGACGAAGAACGCCCTTAGCATGAAGGACCTGCCGGGTCGAGAAGGATGTAAGAAGGAATGCCGCTCACTTGTAGGAAGACCACAGAACTTTGTATCACAAGTGCGGATTTGAGGGGTGTGACAGAGCATACAAGCAGTAGTGCAGTTGGCGGAGTGCAATTCGTATCAGGGCATGCCTTCAGGCATGCCACATCAGCAGGCAATTGACATTCGGCTTTAGCCGCTGAGTAAGCAAAAACCAGCGGCTAAAGCCGTTAGACTCTCACATGCTTAATCGGCATCGCTAAAGCAATGCCCTGATACGGATCTTTTCCCTTACCGCACCCAGCGTACAACTGGCTCTCACCACGTGTAATGGGCGGTGTAAGTGATCGTCTTCTCACCGTCAGGAGCAATCGTCACCGGAAACTCGACGGTCTGGCTGTCCTTTTTCTGGTAGTCGTCGGATTTCAGAGCGATCTCCCAGTTCTTGCCACGATACAGGTGCTCGACAACACGCACTTCCACAGCTTCCTTCTTGTGGTTGCGGACTTTGATCTGGAACGTCTCCGTGGCTGAACTCTTGCCCGGCTCGACGGTGTAGTTCGTGCGGTGGCGTTCTCCCGAGATGTCGAAAGAGTTGCCCGTGTAAATCCGGATGGCCTCATCCTTGGGCGTGTGGTCGATCGTGTTTTCTCCGGTGAACTCGACCTGGCCGTCGTCGTTGCGGCGGTAGAAGCGTACCCGGCCTTTGGGCAAGGGCATGCCGAGATGATTCGCCTGCGAGTTGACGAACTCGCGCATCACCCAGATCTTGGGATTGGATTCGGTGCCGTACGAGTGATCGTTGCGGATGTTTTCCCAGTTCCAGCCGTTATAGCGGCTGGGGTCTATCTTAGCGCCGTCGTAAATGTAGACCTGCCTGGTGACGACGCCAGCCGCATGAATGAACTCCACCTGCTTGGTTTCGCGATCGCGCAGCGTGGTGCTGCGTTCTAGCGTGTAGAGGTGGTATTCATCGAAAGCCTTCTCGGTGACCGGCGGCCCCGCCATGTATGCCGCAGCATTCACCGCCTCGCGCATGGCGACCCCGCCTGCCGCTCCCGGCTGAATTTTGTTTACATCGCCAGCCATCAGTTTGATGCGGGCGTTTTCGAAGGTGCGTCCGGTTTGGTTATCCATGGTGATCCAGCCGACGACATCGACGACGTCACCTTTCTCGGGCGCGACAATGTTGTAGTCCGACTGCCAGCTCATACCTCCGGTTACATAGGAGAACTCAGCCGGAAACCTTCCGCCTTTGTCGGTGGCCAGCACCCACTCCAGACGCGGCTTCAGAATGGTGTCATCGGTCAGGCTCGGGAAAATCGGCGTGCCGGGAAGACTGAAGCGCAACTGTCCGTTGACCTCGATGATCGGCTGCCCGGTGCCTCCGGCCACGGCCATCTGCTGCTGGTAGTAGTTCTGTCCGTAGCGGTTCATTGCAAAATCACTGTGGGGCGTGTATCCGCTGCGGATAACTTTGCCCTTGATGATCTGCGTGCCCGGGCCAGTCCCAACTTCGAAGTCGATCGTCTTGCCCTCGTACAGCGAAAGCAGCAGCGACTCAGAAATGGGATCGGCGCGGTAGTTCTGCTCCAGCACATGGAGGCTGTGCTTGCCGGCAGGGTCGCGCAAGATCACCGAGTCGGGCTCAAGGTGCATGGTGATGTCGCTCACGTTGATCAAGTTCTCGCCGGACTTCAGATCGAGTGGCAGTTCCTGGCGGACGACGGCGAAATCCGCGTTGTAAATCGTCAGCGAGGGTTGAGAGGCCTGCTGCGCGAAGAGGCTGCCGCAGTAGACCAGAAGACAGACGAAGCGAGCTTTCATGAAAAACCTCCAGATGACCGCCCGAGAAATGTTCCGCCGGTGCCGAAGTCGTTTAAAAGATCTCGGCTTCGCAAATCAACTCAGGCTAGCAAGGTTAGAACGGCGTGAGGAGTGACTCTTGCGTGGACGAAGGCCAACGCTTTGGTAACCATGATGGTGGTTACTCAGAGGGAGAGAACTTGAGTTCGACCAATTCGCGGGACTCGTGCGTAGATGCTTCCCATCTCCAACGACGAACGGCATTCATCGCAGCTTGCGCCCGAACGGGGTGTCCGCCCCTGATGTCAACCCCTTTCACACTGCCATCGGGAGCGACAAGAGCCTCGACCTTCACGATTCCCTCCAGTGCCATACTGCGCGCGAGGGCCGGATATGCGGGCGCGACGTGATCCACTAATCTGCGCTTGGCGACAGGCTCCTGCTGCGCGCTCGAAGATTGAGGCGAAAAAACACCCAGCCGGAAACGGCCAACAGCAGCGCACAGAACCAGGAGAGGCGTCGAACGGCGATCATTCTTCCGGTCATTGGGGGTCGAACTTGACTTCAATCTGCTCTCTAGTTTCATGAGCCGCAGGCTCGAACCTCCAATGACCCACCGCCGTCACAGCGCTTTGTGTGAGGATCGGATGTCCGCCCTTCACGTCGATGGACTTCACCGATCCATTCGGCGCGACGTGAGCTTCGAGTTTCACGACTCCCCGAAGGTTCATGGATTGCGCCAAGGTTGGATATATGGCTGCAGTCTTGACCAGGACTTTCCTGGCGCCATCGGCAGACTCTTGAGCCCGGGATTGAGTGGGAACAGAAATAAATGTGGCAGCAAGGAGCAAAATTCCGCACACACCCTGCCGCATCAGGGTTTTCATAGTAGGAAGAGTCTAGAAGACGGCCCTTCTCGGGAGGAAGATGACCGAGGTAACGGTATAAGTGCCTATTCACCGGAAGCAGTGATTTTTGGCGTGCCTATTCGCCGTGCTCTTCAAGGAATTTCTCCACTTCGATCGCCGCCATGCAACCCGTGCCTGCGGCAGTGATCGCCTGTCGATAGCGACGATCCTGCACATCACCGCACGCATAAACGCCGCGCACTTTGGTGAACACGTAGTTGTGGGTCTTGAGGTAACCATCGGCGTCGGTGTCGAGTTGTCCGGCGAACATCTTCGCATTGGGCTCGTGGCCGATGCCGAGGAACAGCGCGCTTGTGGGGAAGTCCCAGACTTTGCCGGTCTTCACATCGCGGAGTTTCAGGCCCGTGACTTCCTTATGCTGAACGTCGTAAACATCTTCCACTACGGTATTCAGCAGGAACTGGATCTTCGGGTGGTGCTGCGCGCGCTCGAGCATGATTTTCGAAGCGCGGAAGGCATCGCGACGATGAATGATCGTCACTTTGGTGGCGAAGCGGGTGAGGAAGATGGCTTCCTCCATGGCAGAGTCACCGCCGCCAACCACAACAATCTCTTTGCCCGAGAAAAAGAAGCCGTCGCACGTCGCGCAGGACGACACTCCGTGGCCGATCAACTGCTGCTCGTGCGGCAGTCCCAACCAGCGCGCCGAAGCACCGCTGGCAATAATCAGAGTCTGCGCATGAACCTGATGAACGCCGATATGCAGCAGAAACGGACGTTGGCTGAGATCGGCGCTGGTGAGGTGCGCCATGCGATATTCGGCGCCAAAGCGCTCGGCCTGCTTGCGCATGTTCTCGACCAGTTGCGGCCCCATGATTCCCTCGGGGAATCCGGGAAAGTTTTCGACCAGCGTGGTCATGGAGAGTTGTCCGCCGGGCTCGTGGCCCTCGATGACCAGCGGCTTCAGGTTGGCGCGCGCTGTGTAGAGAGCGGCAGTGTGTCCGGAGCATCCGGACCCGATGATGACAACTTCTCTAGTTTCGCTCATGGATTCTGTGACAGCAGATTAGATGGTCAATTTCAAATTTTGATGCAAGGCGCCCAGATCGAGCGCCATTCCAGAAACTAGTCGATTCATTTCTTGTCTTGCGCCGGCTTGTCAGGCGCAGGCTTTGTCGCTTTCGGCTTCGGAGCGCTTTTCGGTTTGAACTCGGCGCTTATATTTGCCAATTCCTCGGGGACAATCTTCTTTACGCTCAGCAGCCCACGGTAGTTCGCCAGCACCTCAGACGCGCTGCGGAACAACGGCTCATACGCGCTCTGATCCGGCACGGGACCGCCTTCGGCGCCCAAACATCGGGCCAAGGCGATCGAGGACTTGCCAAAGCGTTCCAACCGGACTCGGCTGGCCGGAGAGTTCGATCCCAGCATGGCTTCAGAACTGGTAACAGAGCTGGCGCTGTCTTCAAACGAAACCTCCATCAGGTCCTTGGGATCGCGCACGTGCAGCACCAGCGTTTCCACCATGTTCTGCCCATCGTTGCTGAAGGAGTACTGGACGCTGGAAAAAAGAGCCTGCACCGCGAACTCGCGCCGAATGCGGACATAACTCGCCACCGAGGGCTCCCCGGCCACATGGGTGCTTTGTCCGGGCTTGAGGAAATTCGCTATGTCGCTCAGGGTGGAGCGCCCGCGGGTCACTTCGAAATCGCCACTGAACAATGGCTCCTTGGGGACGCGGGCCAGCGCCGCGGCAATTTCCTTCTGCTCTTCGGCGGAAGGCGAGCAGACGTTCAGCATATTGACCTTCACTTGCGGCTGGGTGGAAGGCGGATTGGCGGGCTGTTCCTGAGCCGCACTCCACTGCGGCACGGCCAGCACGAGAAGACCACTCAAGATTGTGGCAACGGGAATTCGAGGGAACATTCTAGGCACCCCGGAATTCTAAATGAGAAGACGCGGAATTCTAAATGCCAGACCGTGCGGGGAGGTTCGCGGGAGCCCGCCGGAACGTCGTAGAATCTTCCTTATGGCAAACCTGACGTTGGTGTATGGCATGAGACTATTGCCGTCTGAGGATGTGGCGGAGGTGGGACAGGCTCCCGTGAAACTCACAAATGGCCGGGAAGCCCATGTCACCATGCATGTGCTTGAGGGCAGCAAGGAAGACATCGAAAAGCAGTTGCGAACAAGCCTGGAGGCGTTCTTCGATCTCTATCCTGAGATCTGACCGGTAGTGCGAATGACCGATTCGGTTCGCCGGTGAGATCGAATATGCGGTCCCCGTATAATTCTAACTTTTGCAGCGCGTCCGACGAACAGCATGCAATGGTCCTATCCCGAATTGCGGCAGCAGTTGATCAAGGCTGATTTGTGGCCGCAAGGCCGCATGGCGCGCCTGGCCTGCTATTTGGCGGGGATGGCCGCGGTGCTGTTCGCGCTCGAGATGCTCCTGGACCTTTTTGCCAGATCCTGGGGCGAACATCTGGGCGGATGGGTCTGGTTCCTGGCGTTTCTCTCGTGTGTACTGTTTTCAGTTCTTCTGTTCCGCTGGCTACGGCGAAGAATCCTGTGGCGCCTGCGAAACCGGCTGATCGTTACCTATGTCTTCATTGGTGTAATTCCCGCCGTACTGCTGGTGACGATGGCGTTCGTCACCCTCTATGGGCTGGCCGGACAGTTCGCCGTATTTCTTGTAACGTCAGAAATTCATTCTCAGCTTAGGAGTCTGGAAGCCGCCAACGAGGCGGTCAGCAACGAACTGGCGGCTCGGCTGCAGCGTGGAGACAGTGCTGCCGCCGAGTCCCTAGCCGGACTGAGGAAGCGCGATCCCTCTTGGGGCCGGCGACGCGTATGCGCCTGGTACGGAGAAAAACCGTTGCCCCTTTGCAACGAATTCAAAGGTCCCGAGCTGGCACGCCCCGGATTCGTGAAGGATCGATTTCGCGACATCGTCCGCGATCACAACGAATTGTACCTGCGTGTGGCCACGTCGATTCCAATGGGTTCGACCACCATGACCGTGGTGACGAGCGAACCGTTCGACAAAGAGCTGGTCGGTAACATCGCCGACAATCTTGGCGAAATCACGCTCTTCGCCTCAGGCGTGATGACGTTCAACGACGCGCCTCCGAACGGGGCTGGCGGTTCGGTAAGTCCATCGGAGTCCGGGGCGCGCGCCACCTCCGCGTCGGTCAGCCCCCAAAAAGGCCACGGCGGAATTACGATCAGCGAGAACAAGCAGGGCTCGACCGTCCAAGTCGACCAGCAAACATTGCAACCGACATTCAGCGTGGGCACCCTGCCCAACCCGGCGGCCAAACTGGATTTCGAGATTCCCCTCGCCGGAACATCCCTCTCGGTGATCGACTGGAACAATGGGAAGTGGGAACGCAGCGCGCTGATACGGGTCCGCACCCGCCCCTCGGTCTTGTACGGCCATTTATTCGCGGCGTTGGGAGAATTCGTGCAGGGCGTGGCGTACATCCTGATTGGTGTGGGAATTTTTTTCGCCATCATCGAGTTGATTGCTCTGTTCATCGGCACGCGCATGACCCGCACGGTAACAGCCGCCGTGGCGCAGCTTCACGACGCCACGAAGCACGTGGATCGTGGCGACTTCAGCCACCGCATCCCCGTGAAATCGAGCGACCAGCTTGCGGACTTAGCGCTCTCGTTCAACTCGATGACCGCCTCGATCGAGAAGCTGATTCAGGAGCAGAAGGAGAAGCAGCGCCTCGAGAACGAACTGGCGATCGCACAGGAAGTGCAGGCCCAGTTGTTTCCGCGCCAGGTTTCGGAACTCGAGTCGCTCGAGGTGCATGGTTTCTGCCGCCCCGCACGCACCGTCAGCGGAGATTATTACGACTTTCTGTCGGCCAGTTCGCACAAGTTAATCCTGGCGGTCGGCGACATCAGCGGAAAAGGAATTTCCGCCGCGTTATTGATGGCGACCATCCACTCGGCCGTTCGCGCCTACAGCGTGGAGAATCTGCCCCAGATGCGGGAACCGGTGGCCGTGGGAGCGGTTGCAGGTTCAGGCCGGGTGATGGCGGCATGGCCAGAAGGTGTGGAAGTTTCCCCCGGAGCGCTGCTGAGTCTGCTCAACCATCAGCTTTACGAAAGCACTCCGCCGGAAAAGTATGCCACGCTGTTCCTGGGAATCTATGACGGGCGCTCGCACCACCTGACCTACAGCAACGGTGGACACTTGCCTCCCATTCTGATCGGGAAAGATGGCACGATCCGCAGGCTGGAAGCCGGAGGTACAGTCGTGGGCCTGTTCGACAATATGACTTATGACGAGGGCTCGGTCGAAATGGATCCCGGCGAAATCTTTCTGGCGTACAGCGACGGCGTGACTGAACCGGAGAATGATTTCGGTGAATTTGGCGAGCAGCGGCTGATCGATCTGGTCCGCGAGAACCGCGAGCTGCCGTTACCTCAAATCAGCCAGATCGTCACCATGGCAGTCGACACATGGATCGGCGACCATGAACAACCGGATGATGTAACTCTGGTGTTAGCTCGTGCCCGGTAGACACGGTGGAAAACCTCCGGGCCTCATATTTTTTGTCTTTTCCACCGCCCCTGCTTGAACAGGATGGCGCTGGCACCCGCGATCGCCGCCTCGGCGACCACAATCGCCCAAAACGCGCCGCTCGACTCCATCCGCATATGAATCGCCAACCAGTACGCGAGTGGAATCTCCAGCAACCAAAAGCCAAAGAAGTTCACGACGGTCGGGGTGATCGTGTCTCCCGCACCATTGAACGCCTGCAACATCACCATGCCATAGGCGTATCCGATGTTGCCGTAACTTAGAATGCGCAGGCAGGATGCGGCCAGCGGAATGACCGATGCGTCATTCGTAAATAGACGAACTAAGGACTCTGCGAACAAGACGAAGAGGACTCCCACCGTACCCAGGAACAGCATGTTGTAGAGGCCGGTGCGCCAGACCGCCGTTTCCGCGCGATCGGGCTTGCCCGCACCCAGATTCTGTCCCACCAGCGTAGCGGCCGCATTGCTCAAGCCCCACGACGGCAGAATCACGAAGATGACGATGCGGATGGCGATGGTGTATCCGGCGAGAGCGGCCGCGCCGAAAATGCTTACGATGCGCACCAGTCCGATCCAACTGGTGTGCGCGATGGCGAACTGCAGAATCCCGGTCAGCGACACGCGGACCAGCTTCCACAGAACGTCGAGGCGGACATGAAGCTGTCGCGTCAGGATGCGAATCCGCTCCGTCCCTTTCAACAGGCGATAGAACTGGTAGATCACCCCGATGCTGCGCCCGGTGAATGTCGCCAGCGCCGCGCCCGTGACGCCCATCCGTGGGAAAGGCCCCCAGCCGAAAATCAGGCAAGGGTCGAGCACCAGGTTGATGATGTTCGACACCCAGAGCAGGCGCATGGCGATGGCCGCGTCTCCGGCGCCGCGAAAGATCGCATTGTTCAGAAAGAGCAGAAGCACCGCACAGCTGCCGCCCAGGCAGATTCTGGTGTAACCGCTGCCCACCGAGACGATTTCCGGAGAGGCGCCCATCCATTGCAGAAGGCGAGGAGCCAGCAGCAGGCATGGCAACCCAATCGCCAGCGATACGATTAGGCCAAGAGCAATGGCCTGCACTGCAGCAACAGCCGCACCCTCGGGATCTTTTTCCCCTATGCGCCGCGCCACCATTGCGGTGGTCGACAGACTGAGTCCCATGCCCACGGCGAACACCAGGCTCAGCATCGACTCGGTTAACCCGACGGTGGCCACGGCGTTGGCGCCGAGGCGGCCCACCCAGAGCACGTCCACCACGGCAAACAGCGACTCCAGTACCATCTCCAGAACCATAGGCACAGCGAGCAGGAGAATGGCGCTGTTCAGACTTCCGGCGGTGTAGTCCTGATGAGAACCGCGAACCGCTTCCACCAGCGAAGACCACAGGGAACGCTGCGGCTGAATAGCAGTAGAAATCGCTTCCATAAAAGCCAAGCTTTCCGCACCCGCATCCAGCGACGAGCAGGAGGCGGCGCATGCAAGACCACAATGAAACATCAATCAGGGAGCCCACTGTGCAGCGGGCGAACAGGATGGCGAGTTAGCGCGGGTTCAACATTGAGGTTCCTCAGCTTGGATCGGTTCGAATTGCAGGTTCCCACAGAACCGAACAGGGTGGATTTTACCGCAAGTTCCCAGCCGCTGCCAACAAGAACAGAAAAGCGGCGGATGGTCGGAGGTCCATCCACCGCTTGCTCAGGAGGTATGAGTGATGTTCGCTACAACCATGCTAGCCCCGCATCGCGACGAGGAGTGAGATCACCAAGGTACTTTCGGAGGTCATCAGCGCATCGAGAGTCCGGTTTTGGGAACGATCCCGTTCCGGGATCGCAGGTCTTTACTACTTCTTCGGCAGAACCAGCACCCGCGCCGAGAACGCCCCATTCTTCAACATGCCGCCAAGAATCACCGGCCCAAGCGGCGTTGACAACACACCACGACCGTCAGCGCGCACGTCAAAAGTGTCCTCGGTGATCGTCTCCCAACGGGCGCCGCGGACTTCAAAAACAAATGTTACCGGGGAGATCTCCACAAGTTTGCCGTCGGAATCCAGGCCCTTGAAGTCGTGCGGAGTTGTGGTGCCTCCCGAGAATAGGATCCGGTGATCGTGCACTCCAGCGCCTGCCACGATTCCGAACCGCCCCGGCCCGGGATGCGCGGGCAGTTTGCTCCATTCGATTTTGTTCGGATCCTTGTGGTCGATCTTGCCCATCCAGCCCTCATCGGACACGACGTACGAAGCGCCCCCGGCTGGATTTTTCTTCGCGCCATCGACGAAGACTATGGTCTCGTCCGCCAAGCCACCGGCATGACCGAAGACGGGAGTTCCGGGAAACGGTGTGGCCTGACTCCATGTATTCTTCTCGGCATCGTAGACCTGAACATTATTGACCGGGCCGTTCTTCGATTTTCCGCCCACCAGATAAATGAAGCGGTCGTGAGTCACGCCGATCACCGCGCTGTCCACCGGAACGGGAATGTCCGCTCCCCGGTACCAGCGATGGTCTTCGGGCAGGAAGGAGTTCACGTCAGCGACAGTCGTCTCGACTCCCTGGCCGTCGATGGTGTATCCCCCGAAAACAAAGACCTGCCCCTTCGCGCCCACCGCGGACGCAGCCAAACGTCCGGCCACTCCCGGCACTGGACGGCTTTCGACCCACTTCCCCGACTTGAGCCGCAGGACATACATCTTGGCGGAAATGTCGTCCCAGGTTTTCTTTGTGCCGATGCCCATGAGTGAATAGATTTCGAGCCCGTTCTGGAGTGATGCGACAGCGTTACTCGATACAGCGACGGGCATGGGCGGAATTTTCCCTTGATCGGCCGCCAGCAGGAAAACGGCGCACAGCACCGGGAGGAGGAAGACAGCCAGTTTTTTCATCGGTGAGATATTACGTCTTCGAACGCGCCGTGGCAAAGACGGTTTGGGCTAGAACCACGTTTTGCGCCGATATTCGCGGTATGCATCCCCGAAGGCGGCTTCCAGGACGCGCGCTTCCCGGCGAGCGCGGACGGTCTGAGCGACGGCTGCGACCACAATAAGGACCCACATCATCGGCACCTGTAACACCAGAGTCAACCCAAGCAGCATCACTATGCCGAACACATAAATCGGGTTGCGTATCTTCGAGTAGAGTCCACTCGTCACAAGATGGTGGGCCTCGGCCTTGACCGAAAACGATTTACCGAGTTGATAGCGGGCAACCCCAATCAAGCTGATGCCCAGCACGGCTAGTACCGTCCCAGCGTAACGCTGCGTATTCCATGGACTCGTCCAGGTGACCAGGAGCCAAAGCAGAACTCCCGCAGCGAAAACAAAGAGCCCGTTCATGACGTAAAGCCTCGGTCCCTCCATTGCGATTTGCTCCCTTCGCAACTCCGTTTCACCAGCCTACTTCACCAACCCTTGCCGCACGCCGTGAATAAAGTCGGTGTAAGCGGGCGTTTGTCCGTTGGCCCGCATGTGGGTGGCAATTTGCCCGCGATGATAGGCCGAGTGCAGGATCACATGAGTCAAGACGTCGACAATCGTACTCGTCCACGCCTCGCCCTTGCTGTTCTTATAAGAAATAGACTGAGAGACGTCTCCTGCAGTGATCAGATCGAGAAACTCGAGCCAGAGCGCGCCCAGTTTGGCCGCTTCCGCTTCGCACTGCGCCAGATCAGGCTCGGGCCATACCGGGACGCTCTGCGGCTGCTGTTTCAGACGCTCCAGCCACACCCGCTCCGCCGCCAGAATATGCGACATCAGCTGCAACGATCGCTCGTTCGCGCCGCCGCTGACTCGGATCGCATTCAAGACTTCCCGGTTCGCCCATTCATCGTAGGCAAACTGGCGTCGTAGATAGTCAGCAAGATTCACGAAACCGCCTCCGTCGCGTTAGCTTCCGGCGACTCACCACTGTAATCCGTGGCGCCCCCGCAGGCAAAGTTGTAATGATCCTTTCACATTTGAGGACTACACTGCTTGGTTGGAGTTACACCTTTGGCTGTCAGGTGTAATCGAACACCTTTGTCTGATGCCCCGGAAAGCGCCAGCGTCGCGAAATGATGGAACCGAGGAAGGGGGTGCGAGCCCGCGTCCCACCAAGGCCCCGGCGGAGCCGAAAAGAAGCGGAGCGGACGATCTCGCGCGTCTGGCTCTGAAGGCCTGCCTGATCGCCCGCGATGCCGCGTTCAACGTCCGCGACCTGCTCACCCATTCCTCCCGCATGGCCTTCCTGGCAATCAAGGATTGCGAAAAGGAACTCGACCTGATCGAGCGGCAAATCGACGAACGCTTGCCCGCGGCCATTACGCGGGTGAATGAGGTGCGGGCCCGCCAATTGTTATCTACTTTGAAATCCACGACCGACCTCGAGCGCATCGGCGATCTGGTTATGAGTGTAGCCATGCGGGTGCAGGCCCGGACCTCAAAGATGGCCGCATCCGATGTACGCCAGCTTGTGGAGATGTCGGCGGTGCTGCGCGACATGCTCGACCTGGTTCACCAGGGCTTCTCCACGCTCGATCTGGAATGCGCCCGCAAGGTCTTGCAGATGGATAAAGAGATCGACCGCGTCTGTCATGGCTTGTTCCAGAAGCATCTGGCCGAGACCGTAGCGCAGGGCGATACCACCGGTTTCGATGTCCTGCTGATGGCTCAGGCTCTGGAACGCGCAGGTGACCATACCACGAATCTTGCCGAAGACCTCTACAGCCTGATCGAAGGCCGCAGCCTGCGGCATATGCCCAAGAAGAAGGCGGCGAATTAGGCAGTACTCAGTACTCAGTCGATTTGAGTTCGAGCCGACGGTGCGATATGCCACCTGACACCGGTGGATCGGCGATTTCGTGTTTTCTCTAGGACTGAGTACTGAGTACCGGGTACTGAGTACTTCCTCTACAAATTCATCGTTCATTAACACGCGAGAAACATTCGCGCAACATTCACCCCATACAGTTTTGGAGTGCGCCCTCCCCTCGGGAAGTCCTGGGACTTCATGGGGCCCTGAAGTGAAGAATGCCTCAGTCAGTCGAATTCCACGAACGGACCGGGAACTCGAACAGCCCGGCTACGTTCCGTCCGGTCATCTTTATTGTCGAAGATGAGGAGGACATCGCCCGCCTCATCTCCCACAATTTGCAGGCGGCCGGATTCGAGGTGCAGAGTTTTGTCAGCGGCGCTTCGGTGCTCACCGAGGCGGTCCGGGAAATGCCGGTGTTGTTCCTGCTCGATGTGATGTTGCCCGGTACCGACGGCTTCGAACTTTGCCGCCACATTCGCCAGACCCCGGTCCTTTCGGCGATCCCGATTATTTTTCTCACCGCGAAGACTTCTGAGGCCGACCGCGTCAAGGGACTAGAACTGGGCGGCGACGATTACGTCACCAAGCCTTTCAGCCCCCGCGAACTGGTAGCCCGCATTCGCAGCGTGCTGCGTGGTCTGGGGCAATCCCCCGCGATCGGCGGGGTGCTGCGACTGGGCGAACTGGAAATTGACGTGTCATCCATGACAGTGCAGGTGCAGGGTCGCAACGTCCTCACCACGGTGCGCGAATTCCGCCTGCTGGAATACCTGGCCGCGCATCGCGGCCGCGTCTTGACCCGCGATCAACTGCTCGACGCGGTCTGGAAAGAGACTCCCTTTGTTACCCCAAGGTCGATCGACGTGTACATCCGTCGACTGCGCGAAAAGATTGAACTCGACCCCCGCCATCCCCAATACCTGAAGACCTTGCGCGGCATCGGCTACCGTTTCGAGGTGCCGAAGTAAGCCTTCCTCAGCGCGCCCACACACTAGGGCCTCAGACCTAATCCGTTCCTGAACATTGCAGGCAAATCATGGTTCCAGAAATCCCGCAACTAGCGTGCGTTAGTCGTGCACTACACCGTCGCGCCGTTCGCCGATGTGCCAAAGCACTCCGGATGGATCCACAACATAGACGATCCGAAGGCCCCATGGTTGCATCGCCGGCGGGCGCGGAGGCGGAACTTTGAATCTTCCAGGCAGATCAAGGGCGTCAATGTGCCCCCACCAGGCGTCAAGATCATCGACCATGAGTTGCATCATATAGTTTTCAGCCCAGTCCTTTTGATAATGGCGCTGAAGTATGAAACCGCCGGACCCTGCCCGGAAGATCGCCACATCTCCGTCCAGAAGCTTCTCGAAGCCCAGCGTCTCATAGAAATTCTTAGACAGAGTGAAGTCTCTCGCAGGTATGAACGGTCGTGCGAGTTCGGTTCCGGTCGGAACTTGCTTCATCTTTTCCCCCTTAGAAATGCGGGCAGGGCTGACGCCCCTAGCCGGGCTTACAGCGGTTCAGCATCATCATTCTAGGCATGGACAGCGTGCGCGGTTGTCGCCATTTCGTTCCCAGCATAAATCCGATTGCGGCTGGACCCTGATGTACCGTTCCCTGTGATTCGCTCTTTTCGTCCCACCATCCCTGCCGCGTCGTTTATTCTGCCTACATCCCTAAATGGCGTCAAACAAGCCCAAGCCGCTCTGGAAAGCCGACGACCAGCAGGCACGCCTGTCCGAATTGATTGCGAATTCCGACGAACCAGCGAAAGATAACCCCCTCCGCCGCGATGTTCGCTCGCTGGGCGCGATTCTCGGACAAGTTCTGGTGGAGCAGTCCGGCCAAGAGCTATTCGAATCTGTGGAAGAGTTGCGCCGCCTGCTGATCGAACATCGCGAGACGGTGCGTCAGCGCCCGGAGCAGGCCTCTTCGCCCGAACTCATGGTCAAGGCGCAGGAGATTGTTTCCCGCATGGACTTGTCGCGCGCCTACCAGGTCACGAAAGCCTTCGCCACTTATTTCGAACTCACTAATCTCGCCGAGACCAACCACCGCAGGCGCCGCCGCCGCGCGGGCAAATTAGATCGTGAACATCCTCCGCTGCCCGGTTCGTTTCGCGGGACCCTCGTGCGCATGAAACGAGCTGGAATTTCGGCAGACAATGCCGTCGCCGCGCTTGGCCTGATTGCCATCACCCCGGTCTTCACGGCCCATCCCACTGAGGTGGCCCGGCAAACCGTCCTGCTGAAACGCCGCCGCATCGCGCAGGAACTGGAGCGCCTCGACCGCCTTCCGCTCACGGCGGAAGAAGCGGAAGACTGCGAGAACAATATCCGCGCGGAAGTCACGTCTCTGTGGCAGACCGACGAAGTCCGCATGGCGAAACCGACGGTCGATGATGAGATCCGCATGGGCCTGCGTTACTTCCGCCTGTCGCTCTTCGACGCGCTTCCGAAGATTTATGCCGAGGTGGCGGAATCTTTCCGCGACGTCTATGAACTCGACCTCGACGAGGCCGCCGTGCCTAACCTTGTGCATTTCGGCTCGTGGATCGGTGGAGACCGCGACGGCAACCCACTGGTCAAGCCGGATTGCATCCGCGGTGCGCTGGAGATGGCGCGGGGCCTGATCCTCCGCGAATATCTCAACGACGTTGAATCTCTCAGCGACCGCCTCAGTTCTTCGCGGCGGCAAGTGGACGTTTCCGCCGCACTACTTGCCCGCCTGAAGCATTACGAACGCACGATTCCTGGCGTGCATCTCGCGTGGGGGCCGCACAACACGTCGGAAAGTTATCGCCGCTTTCTCTCCTACATGTTTCACAAGCTGCAGCAGAGCCGAGACGCCGTGGACGCGCCCGCAGCCTACCGCAACGCCGCTGAGTTTGAGGACGATCTGCTGCTAGTGCAGAGCAGCCTGGACTCCAACCGCGGAGAACGCCTCGCGCAAACCTATGTGGGCTCTGTGCTCCGGAAAGTGCGCACGTTCGGCTTTCACCTGCACACGCTCGACATCCGGCAGCATGCTCGCGTCCATGCGCATGCCCTCGAGGAACTTGGACCTACGCCTGATCGCAGCACAAACTCCGCCGAGAGTCGCGAACTTCTCGATACCTTTCGCGCCATCGCCAAACTCAAACGGACTTATCCCGCCCAGTCCATTCGCCACTACATCATCAGCGGTGCGGAATCTGAGGATGACGTCCTCGCTGTGGTCCGTCTCTCGAAGATAGCCGAAGTTCAGGTGGCGGGATCGGCCGACGATCCCGGGTTGATGCCGGTGCCTCTGTTCGAATCCATCGAGTCGCTCCGCACCGCCGGCGCGGTCATGCACCGCCTGTGGAACGACGCCGAGTATCAGCCCCTGCTCGACTCTTGGGGGCGCTGGCAGGAAGTCATGCTCGGCTACTCCGACTCCAATAAAGATGGAGGCATGCTCACCAGCACGTGGGAACTTTACAAAGCTCATCGTGACTTGCATCGCGCGGCACAGGAAAACGGAGTGAAGTTGCGACTCTTCCACGGGCGCGGCGGAACTGTGGGCCGCGGTGGGGGCCCCACTCATGCCGCTATCCTCGCGCAGCCCCCGGGATGTTTCTCCGGACACATTCGCATCACCGAGCAGGGTGAAGTCCTCAACTGGAAATATGCCGACCCGGTTCTCGCCGAATGGAACCTGGAACTGATGATTGCTGCGAGTATGGAAACATTGACGCTGCATGGCGAGCAAAACTCCCAGCATCCACCACACTGGGAAGAAGCGGTCGAAGAGATGTCGCAAGAAGCCTACCGGGTCTACCGCCGCGAAATCGCCGACAATCCTGACGTCCTGGAATATTTCGAAGAGGCGACTCCGGTCAACGAACTGGACACGGCGCGCATCGGATCGCGCCCCTCGCGCCGCACCAAGGGTCGACGGCTGGAAGATCTACGCGCCATCCCCTGGGTCTTCGGATGGATGCAGAGCCGTCACGCCGTGCCCGCCTGGTTCGGCGTCGGGCATGCCTTGGAGCAATTCGCAAAGAGCGGCCCAGGGCACGAGCAACTTCTGCGCCAGATCGCGCGCGGCTTCCCGGTGTTTTCGGAACTTCTCCGCAACGTGGAACTGGGCATGGCCAAAGCCGATCTCGGCATCGCCCGCGACTATTCCGGGCTGGTCAAGAACGCTGCGCTGCGCAAGCGCGTCTTCTCGATGCTGGAAGAAGAGTTTCTGCGCTCTCGCCGTATGATTCTCCGCGTGACCGGGCAGCGCGAACTGTTGGGACGCAACCGGGTGCTAGCGCGGTCGATCCGCCTGCGCAATCCCTATGTCGATCCCATGAGCCTGATTCAGGTGGAACTGCTGCGGCGCAAACAGCAGGGACGGCAAAGCTCGGACCTGGAGTATCCCCTGGGCGCAACCATCAACGGAATCGCTGCCGGCCTGCACAACACCGGCTAGAACATCTAGGAAGAGCCGCCGCCTTCATTTTTGTGAAGGCGGCTATTTTTTTGTCGCCTCGTTGGCAACGGCTGGAGTCGAGACTTCGGGTGACATCTTCTTTTTCAGCGGTTGCTTGGCTGCTTCAGCTCGCTTCCGCTCCTGGTAGCGACGGTCGTGAGATTGTTGATCGGACGCTTGTTTCTTCATACCTCCATCATGTCACAGATCGCCCCGCCCGTATTCCCGCTCATGTGGCGGCTCATGTGGCGACGGCCGCCTCGGCCGTCCAAGCGATGGCGAAGCCGAGCGCCCGTAGAAACTGCTACCGGTTAATATCCTCCTTGGCCTGCAGCCGCTTCGCTAGCCCCTCCAGCGCAGTCTTGTTGGCATCAGGAGCCCCAGTCATCGAGAGTTTGATCTCCTTGACCGCATTGTCAAAATCTCCCTGCGAACTGTAGACCCGCGCCATGCCAAGATGCGAAGTCCAAAAGTCGGGGAACTTCTTGGCGTTCGAGCGGAAGACCACGATCGCCTCATCCTGTTTCTTTTCTCCCTGCAACCCCCGCGCATACACGTAGAGTTGCAGCGCATTGGCCATCCCGAGCGCCTTGTTGCGGGCGACTTCCGCATCCTGCTTGCGTCCCATGGCGTCCAGAATGTGCGACTTGTTCATCACATTGTCGTAGCGCTCTTCGGCCTGAATCGATAGTTCTTCATCTTTCAGTGCTTCATCAAGATCGATCTTGTTGGCGAGGAAATAACCGGCTGCGTCATCCCACCCTTCCCAGTAATACTGGTTGAGCCCGTGCATTTGCCGGTGAATGCTGGCAACGACCAGATCGTTCACCTTGACCTGGACTTTGAACGGGACAGCAACCTTATCCCACCGCATGGTAACGACGGCCGAATCCGGCTTGACTTCGTCGAAATCATAGGCCAGCGCATCATGGGCCTCGGCCGGTTGCGGCTTCACGTTCACGCGGAGGGCATCTTCTTCCTGCTTGTAGGTGAAGCTTCCCCATGAAGTAGCGTTCTTTGAGAAGATCACCGTCCACTGGTTCTCGCCCGGAATCATGTGCAAGCCATAGGTTCCCTTATCGAGCGGCTGGCCTTCAATCGTGACCGGATCGGTGAATGTGATGGTTGTATTTTCGTTTGCGCCGGCCCGCCACACTTGTCCGTAAGGCGCGAGTTTGCCCCAAATCTGGCGCCCGTTGGCCAGCGGCCGGTGATAGTTCACGGTAATGTCGGTGATGCCGATACGTTGCATCACCAGCGCATGCTGACTCTGCCGGGGCAGATCGAGCATCAGCGTTTCGCCAGTGGCAGTTTGAGCGTGACTGAAATTTGCGAGCAACAAAACACCAGAGAACAAAGCAAGCAGACGAACTCTGTACATAAAGAAGCTCCTTTTCGCTGCTGCAATCGAGCAGCGACTCCTCAGAACCTGGATTGGAAATCGCGAATCGGGCACAGGTATGTCGCGATGCTGTTGGGCTTAGACGCATGGAGGAAGGGGAAGTGAGCGCGGGCAAACGGTAAGGCGAGAAACTGGACAGACGTCCCGGGTATTACCCGGGTTCAGTCAATTGTCAGTTCTCGCCCTACCCGCAGTTTTGCTGTCATCGTTAACGCGACCACTCAGAATCTGCCGCTCTTACTCGCCGCTGGGCTGCGGAGTCTGCGACGTGCTCTTCGGCAGTTCTGGCACCTTGATGTAACTCGCTGGGATCTGCCCGGTCAGTGAGTCCATCCAGGCTTCGATCGACTTGACTTGGGCGTTCGTGAGCGTCACTCCACGCTGGTGAATCGCCATATTTCGGATCGCCTGGTCCAGCGTCGCCACCGACCCGTCATGAAAGTATGGTCCTGTCTTCTTGATGTTCCGCAGCGACGGGACCTTGAAGACCATCTTGTCCACATCGTCCTTGGTCACCTGGTAGACCCCCTGGTCGCTTTGGTTGGGCCATGGCTTCGCGACGCCGAGCTTCTGATAGGCCGCCCCACCAACATACGGGCCAGCGTGGCACCATTGACAGCCGGTTGCGGCAAATGTGTTGAAACCCGATTTCTGGGCGTCGGTCAAGGCCGATTGGTCGCCTTGGAGGAATGCATCCCAGGCCGAGGGAGTCACGAGTCTACGCTCGAACGCCCCGACCGCCAGCGCCATGTTGTTGTAGGTAACTGGATCTTGGTCTTGGGGAAAGGCTGTCCGGAAAAACGCAACATACTCCGGCATGGATTTGATTACTTCGACGGTCGCGGCGTTAGAGGGCATCGCCATCTCAACCGGGTTGGTGATCGGGCCTTTCGCCTGCTCCTCGACGGTTGGAGCCCGGCCATCCCAAAACTGCACGAAATGGCCTGCGGCGTTGTAGACGGTAGGCGCGTTGCGCTTCCCCTGTTGATTCTTGAAGCCAGTAGAGACGCTCTTGGAGTCGGCCCCATAGGCATCGAGCGGATGGCAGGTATTGCAGGAAATCTTCTGGTTGGCCGAAAGGCGAGGATCGTAGTACAGGATTCTGCCCAACGTCACTTTCGCGTCCGTAACCGGATTGTCGGGCGAACTCATCACCGCGGGAAGCGGAGCAAAGAGTTGTAATGCCTCAGCGTTCACCTGCACCTTGCCAGGTGCCGAGAGCAGGTAAGTGACGGAGAGCAGGACGAGCATGACTAACAAAGCGAACCATCTGATTTGGCGTAAGCTGAGATTTTTCATAAGTGCTCCCGAGGGGTGCCAGACGGCTGGTGGACAGAGTGCCGGGCACTCTCTCATATACGCAGGAATCAGGGGAGCCCTCAAGGACATGGATCACGCTGGCCTGTGAACACGGTCACGTGGGGCGCGAGAGGCAGCCTTGGCAGCGCATTCAGGCGGATCGCAGACAGGGGTACACCAGCCCAATTTCTCCCCCCTTGACAATGTGCCCCCTCTGAAGCAGAATCTCTGTAGGCGAATAAAAAGCGAAACTAATCGCTATCGCCTCCGCGGCTCCAGCCCCGGCGTTCCCTGAAATCTTCCGAGGAATCTTATGTCTTCCGCAGTGGTTTCCACTTCGGCGGCCTTGGGCCGCCCTTTTGTCTTTGACGCCAAAGCAGTTCCGGACGTGTCGCTGCCGGCTGAGCCGACCGAGGGCCGTCCACCCCAACGAGTCCGCCCGGGCCTATCTGGCGCAACAGCCGACCCCCGGCTGGCACACGTAACCCCAGCCTCGCAGTTGGATATCCGTCCAGCGCCAGAGATGGTTTCGAGCGGCATCCCTGCCATCGACGCCCTGACCGGCGGCCTGCCGCGCGGATGCCTGACCGAAATCTGCGGCCCCGCCTCCTCGGGACGCACCACCTTGCTGCTAGCCGCTTTGGCCGCAGCCACACGCCGTGGAGAATTCTGCGCTCTGATCGATGCCAGTGACGCACTCGACCCTCAGTCTGCCGCAGCAGCCGGCGTGGAATTGGACCGCCTGCTATGGGTGCGCTGCTGTGGAGACCATGCTCCTCAAAAACCACGCATGAAACAAAACGGGTGCCCCATTTCTCACGCGCCTTTTGCGCGAGAAGCTTGCCCTGAGCTTGTCGAACGGGTGGGGCGTTCCTCGCAGGCCCCTTTCAAATTCGATCTTACGAACCGACAGTCAGAACATTGTTTAGAGCAAGTCCTGCGCGCCACTGATCTGCTTCTCGAAAGCGGAGGCTTCGGCCTGATCGTCCTCGATCTCGGCGACCTGCCCACACAAGCAGCCCGCCGCATCCCGCTGACCACATGGTTCCGCTTCCGCCGTGCAGTAGAAAACAAACCCACAATCCTGCTGGCGATCGAGCAGCACCCCATCGCCGGAAGCTGCTCTTCCCTGCTGCTGCAACTGGGCTCGACGGATGAAGTAGCTGCAGAGCGATTAGCCGCGGAGCGGCGAAAGAATGCAGCCCACAGCTTGCCCCGAGCTAGCAGAGGGGGCGCAAGCCGTAGGGTGACCGTGAAAAATGATGAAGCTCCGGAGGGGCGAAAGAAAATGAATCTGCCCGCTCGACCCGAACTTGATTTTCCATGCTCCCCGCACGCGCAACTGTTCACCGGCTTGGATATCACCGCCGAACTCATTCGCTCGCGTCTGGACCGCAAACCCGCACGCTCCGTCATGTTCGAAACCAAAACCGCATGGGCTGGATGAATCCATTCCACGCAATGGCTCAAAATCATGCCGTTCGCCTGCATCTACGTTCCGAATTTCCCCGTAGCGGCTGCCTTGCGCGCCGAGCCGGAACTGCAGGCCCGCGCCGTCTCCATTCTCGAAGGCAAACCTCCGCTGGAAAAAACTATCGCGGTTAATGAAAAGGCCGCCCGCATGGGCATTTCGCCAGGCATGACCAAGGCCCAAGCCGAACTGTGCTCGGAGCTCGCATTGCGTACTCGCTCTGCTTTGCAGGAATCCGCCGCGCACGCCGCCTTGCTTGATTGCGCTCAGTCGTTCTCTCCGTGTGTAGAAGACGCTGCCTGTGACACTGCCCTGCTCGATCTCGCCGGGATGGAATCTCTTCTCGGCCCCCTGCCGGAAATTTCCCGCGCCATCCACCACCGCGCAACCGCGCTCGGACTCGCCGCCCATGTTGCCGTCGCTTCCAATCCCGATGCGGCCGGGCTCGCCGCTCGTGGATTTCCCGGCGTCACCGTGATTCCCGCAGGCAAAGAAGCCGAGCAATTGGGCCCCTTGCCCACGGAAGTGTTGTTCGCCGACCAATTAGAAGGAGATCCCCAAAAAGCCGCTGCCCGCCTACTCGAAACCCTCGACCGATGGGGGATACGCAATCTGCGTGGACTGGCCGCGCTGCCGGAAGTTTCACTCAGCGAGCGTCTTGGACAAGAAGGCCTGCGCCTGCAACAGTTGGCCCGTGGCACGGCTTCACGCACGCTGGTCCCTGTCGAGACGCCGCCGGTATTTGAAGAAGCAGTCGAACTCGAACATCCGATCGTCCTGCTCGAACCCCTGGCCTTTCTGCTGAATCGTTTGCTCGAGCAAATCTGCGCAAGGTTAGGTTCGCGCGCCCTGGCCACGCAGGAACTGCGCCTCACGCTGGAGCTGGAAAATCTAACGTCTTCCCATCAGCAATCAGCAATCAGCAATCAACAATTTGTACGTACTCTGCGCCTTCCTCTTCCCATGCTCGACTCCAAAGTTTTCCTCAAATTGCTGCAACTGGATTTAAATGCACATCCCCCAGGAGCGCCCATCATGAAGATCCATCTGGCGGCTGAACCCGCGCATCCGCGATCCGCTCAGGGTGGCCTGTTCCTTCCGCCCTCGCCGGAACCGGAAAAACTGGAACTCACCCTCGCCCGCATCGCTGGAATGGTCGGCGAAAACAAGGTTGGCGCACTGGAGTTGCTCGACACACACCATCCGGACGGCTTTCGCATGCGCCGTTTTGTGGCTGAGGTCGCGCGCAAAACTCCGCAGAAGAAGACTCCGGACTCGGCAGCAGCAACCGCCGCTGTCACCGCCCTGCGCCGCTTCCGTCCGCCCCTGCGCGTGAACGTGACTTTGGAAAACGGCCAGCCGATACGCTTGGCGTGCCCAAAGAAAAAAGAAGTGCAGGGCGACGTGCTCTGGAAAGCCGGCCCCTGGCGCGCCTCCGGCGACTGGTGGGAACGCGAAGCCTGGTCGCGCGACGAGTGGGATTTAGCGCTGCGCAACGGCGACGCCGTCTCTTTCTACCGCCTGGTGCACGATCTGCTAGGCGGCGGCTGGTTCGTAGAAGGAACGTATGACTGAGGTTTAGTAGCGCCGGCGTCTCGCCGGCTGTCGCGGGAGCGTCCCCGCCCCGGCCTCAGAGAAAAACTGGCAAGTTTTGAAGCGCCGCAAGCAGTGCCGGCGGGACGCCGACACGACAGCCGCTGGGACGGCGGCGCCCCAAAATTCTTACACGCTGATTCACTGATGTACATCGAACTTCACGCCCGCTCCGCTTTCAGCTTTCTCGAAGGCGCGTCCCTGCCCGAGGAATTGGCCGCAGTCTGCTCCCATCTCAAACTGCCTGCCATAGCGCTGCTCGACATCGACGGCGTGTACGGCGCCCCCCGCTTTCATCTGGCCGCAAAGAAAATGGAGATCAAGGCGCACATCGGCGCGGAAGTGACCAGCGCGCTCGACGATCCTGTCATCCCGAGCGGCGTCCCCTCTCACCCTGTCATCCTGAGCGGAGCAAGTGCGGCACGAAGTGCAGCACTTGCGGAGTCGAAGGCTTGCCCTGAGCGAGGCCGAAGGGATCCCTCCCCTCAACAGTCCGCAAAGGGAATCGGGATTCCTCGCTCCGCTCGGAATGACAAATCCAAGGTGAGCACAAATCCCTTCCGCCTTCCCCTCCTCGTCGCATCCCGCGCCGGCTACCAGAATATCTGCCGCCTGATCACCAAAATGAAGTTGCGCGCCAAGAAAGGCGAAGGCTCAGTCACGGAAGAAGAATTACAAGAGCACGCCCAAGGCCTCATCTGCCTCACCGGCGGCGCGGAAGGCCCCCTCGCTGCGGCCTTGCAGCATGGAGGCATCGACAAAGCCCGCCGCCAAGTCGATCAACTCATCGGAATCTTCGGGTCCAAGAACGTCTACGTCGAACTGCAGCGCCACTTCCAGCGCGAAGAAGAATCCCGCAACCGCGCCGCAATCGACATCGCCCATTCCCTGAATCTCCCGCTGCTCGCCACCAACGGAGTCTGCTACGCCACTCCCAAAGCTCGCGAACTGTGCGACGCCTTCACCGCGATTCGCAACCACCGCACTCTATCCACCGCCGGACGCCTACTCGCCTGCAACTCCGAGCGTTTTCTGAAATCCGCGCAGCAGATGCAGCAAATCTTCGCCGACCTGCCCGAAGCCATCAGCAACACGCTGGAAGTTTCCTCCCGCCTGGAATTCACCCTCGACAATCTCGGCTACGAATTCCCACGCTATCCCGTGCCCGAAGGCGAGACCATGAACTCCTTCCTGCGCGACCGCGCCTGGGAAGGTTTCCGCCAGCGCTACGGCCGCGCTGCACCCGAGATGCAAACCCGCGCCCGCCGCCAGATTGAGCGCGAGTTGAATCTCATCGAGAAACTCAAACTCGCCGGATACTTCCTCATCGTCTGGGATCTGGTCCGCTTCTGCCGCGAGCAAAATATTCTGGCCCAGGGACGCGGTTCCGCCGCCAACAGCGCCGTCTGCTACTCGCTCGGCATCACCGCGGTCGATGCCGTCAGCATGGAACTCCTCTTCGAACGCTTCCTTTCGGAAGAGCGCGGCGAGTGGCCCGACATCGATCTCGACCTGCCCAGCGGCGACGAGCGCGAAAAAGTCATCCAGTACGTTTACCAGCGTTACGGCGAGCGCGGCGCCGCCATGACCGCCAACGTCATCACTTATCGCAACCGCATGGCCGCGCGCGAAATGGGCAAGGCGCTGGGGTTCGATCCCGAAACTCTCCAGAAGATTTCCGCCGCGGTCGCCACCTGGGAATTTCGCGATGAGAACGACGCACTCGACCGCCGCTTCCGCGACGCCGGACTCGACCTCAATCATCCCCGTCTGCGCAAATATTACGAACTCTGCCTCGCCGTGCAGGACATGCCGCGCCACCTCGGCCAGCACTCCGGCGGCATGGTCATCTGCCAGGGACAACTCGATTCCGTCGTCCCGCTCGAACCCGCGTCCATGCCCGGCCGCGTCGTCGTGCAATGGGACAAAGAAGATTGTGCCGACATGGGCATCATCAAAGTCGATCTGCTCGGCCTCGGCATGATGGCCGTGCTCAAGGATTCCATCGAACTCATTCGCGACCACTATCACGAAGAGGTCGACCTCGCGCATCTGCCGCAGGACGATCCGCCGGTATACTCCGCGCTGCAGCAGGCCGACACCATCGGGCTCTTTCAGGTGGAAAGCCGCGCGCAAATGTCATGCCTGCCCCGTCTGCGCCCTAAAAAGTTTTATGACATCGTGGTGCAAGTCGCGATTATCCGTCCCGGCCCAATCGTCGGCCAGATGGTGAATCCATTTTTGCAGCGCCGCCAGGGACGTGAAGACGTCACCTATCCGCACCCCTCGCTCGAGCCCGTGCTGAAGCGCACGCTCGGCGTCCCGCTCTTTCAGGAACAACTTCTTCGGCTTGCGATGATCGCCGCCAACTTCACCGGAGGCGAAGCCGAAGAACTGCGCCGCGCCATGGGCTTCAAGCGCTCGCAGGCGCGCATGCGCGAAATCGAAGCCAAGCTCCGCGCTGGCATGACCCACAACGGCATCCCGCCAAAAGCGCAGGAAGAAATTATTCTCTCCATCACGTCCTTCGCGCTCTACGGATTCCCCGAGTCGCACGCCGCCAGCTTCGCGCTCATCGCCTACGCCAGCGCTTATCTGAAATGCCACTACCTGGCCGCCTTCACCGCCGCGTTACTCAACAATCAACCGATGGGATTCTATTCGCCGGCGACGATCGTCAAAGATGCGCAGCGCCACGGTCTGAAATTGCTGCCCGTGGATGTGACGAAGTCAGAATGGAATTGCACGCTGGAATCAGTACTCAGTACTCAGTACTCAGTACCCAGAGAAGACCTAGCTGCGGAGCAGCGGCAGAATGCAGCCCACGGCGCAAGCCGTGGGTTTGACACCAGCGATGGGAAGGCCCCGGAGGGGCGAAAGAACCTGTCCCGCGAGGAACGGAATGTGAAAGCCCAGGACGGAAGTCATGGGAAAGACTCCGCAGATTGGAACGAGTCCCGCAGGGACGACACACAGGGAGATTTTGTCATTCCGCCCCCCGAGCGCACGCGAGGGGCGGAGGAATCTCAACTTTCCTCAGTCATCAACGCGTGGCGTTCCCGACTCGTAAGTCCGGGAAAAATCCCCGATCTACAAAAAAACCGTCGGGAAGATCCCGTACCCCAGGGGAACATCGCAATCGCACTACGCATGGGCCTGCGCTACGTCCGCAGCTTGCGCGAAGAAGCCGCTCAAGCGCTGGTGCGCGAACGCCTGCGCGCCCCCTTCATTTCCATCCACGATCTCACCCGCCGGGTCCCCGAACTGCGCAAAGACGAACTCAATACGCTGGCAGAAATCGGCGCGCTGAATACAGTTTCCAAAACCCATGTCATTCCGACCCCCGAGCGAACGCGAGGGGCCCAGGAATCTCGCTACTCGCAACTCGGTACTCGCTTCCACCGCCGCGATGCCCTCTGGCAAGTCGAACGCGCCGTCCGCGGCTCCGGTCCGCTGCTCGAACAACAACCCGAGCCCGACTCACCCTCGCCACTGCAGCCCATGAACCACGAGGAGCGCCTGGTCGCCGACTTCCACGGCACCGGACTCACCGTCGGCCCACATCCCATGGCCTACCGCCGCGACTGGCTCAATGCCATGGGCATTCGCCGCGCCAGCGAACTGCGCGACATTCCCAACGGCAAGCGCCTCCGCATCGGAGGCTGCGTCATCACGCGCCAACGCCCGGGCACCGCCAAAGGATTTGTATTTTTAAGTCTGGAGGATGAAACCGGAGTAGCCAACGCCATCATCACGCCCGACCTGTTTCATCAAAATCGCCTGCTGTTGGCCAGCGAGCGCTTCCTCGCCATCGAAGGCATTCTGCAGAATCAAGACAACGTCATCTCCGTCAAAGCTGAACGCGTACTGCCCCTGTTCGTCACGAAAGCGGAAACTGTCTCGCACGATTTCCACTAAAACAATTCACCCCAGAAATACAAGAGCGCAGAGGAATTCTTGATTGTTGATCGTTGATTGAAATCCGTGGAAACCCGTGTGATCCGTGGCTATAGATTTCCTCCGAGCCTCTTGTGTCTCTGCGGTGAATAATCCCCTTCACTTCCCCGTATAGCTGACCCTCCAGATCGAGTTCGACCCATCATCACTCACCAGCAACGATCCGTCCGGCGCTACCGCAATCCCCACTGGACGCCCCCACACATGCCCGTCCGGCAGCACAAATCCAGTCAGGAAATCCTGATACTCGCCTGTGGCGTGTCCTGTCTGATGCAGCGGCACGCGAATCACTTCATAGCCCACGCGCACTGCCTTGTTCCACGATCCATGTTCCGAAGCAAAAATGTCTCCCTTGTACTCCGCGGGAAATTTGTCCGCACCATAGAACGTGAATCCCAGCGAAGCATTATGCGGCTGTAGCAGCACGTCGGGAACAATGACTTTGCTTTTCAGCTCCGGATGCTTTCCCTCCTGCCGCGGATCCTGATGCGCCCCGATGTACCACCACGGCCAGCCATAGAACCCACCTTCCTCCACGTGCGTGATGTAGTCGGGCACAAGATTGTCGCCCAGCGCATCGCGTTCGTTGGTCGAGCACCACAACTCGCCCGTCTGCGGATTCACCGCAATCCCGCCTCCGGCATTGCGAATTCCGTAGGCGTACACCTTCAACTGGCAATTCGCCGGATCGCATACCAGAATGTCGGCGCGATCTTTCTCGCCCGGATGCGTATCCACGTCGTCGTCGTTCGACGCCGAGCCCACCGCCACAAACATCTTCTTGCCATCCGAGGAAAAATCGATAGCCCGCGTCCAATGCCCTCCTCCAGAGGGTAGGTCGGCAATGTGCTGCGCCGCTCCGCTCGCCTTCAAGTCTCCATTGTGATAAGCAAAGCGAATCACCTCGTTGGTGTTGCCGACGTAAATCCATTGCGGTTCTGGCCCCGGCGGATAAAAAGCGATCCCATACGGCCGCTTCAAGCCACTCGCGAAAACCTGCATTTGCTCCGGCTTGCCATCGCTAGTCATCCCGCGGAACACACGGAGTCTCCCGGGCTCGCTCTCCGCCAGAAAAATGTCGCCGTTGGGCGCAGTGCGCAACCAGCGAGGATTTTCGAGCCCCGCTGCAAACATCTCCACCTTGAACCCAGCAGGTGCCACCGGCCACGCATTCTCCGGACGCGCCACCAACTCAGCTCCGTTTTGCGACGAATCCGTGGCGTACGGTTTCGGAAGATCTTTTACCGTGATCTTGCGAGTCGTACCCGGCTTCTCATAGCGGAAGTCCGTGAATGGCGCGACGGGCGGCGCACCCTTCACCTTCGTCCCTGTCACTTCCGCCACTGGAGCCGAAGTTGGACCGGCCGCGGGCTTGACGGACGCCATCTCTTCCACGTACGTCACAATCTGCCATCGTTTCTCTTCCGGCAAAAACGCCCACGACGGCATTCCGTTATCTTTATCTCCCTTGGTGACGAACCAGAACACTTCGCCGGCCGTCACTCCCTTCAGTTTGCCGTCCACCAGAGAAGGCACGTTGCCCGTACCCTGCAGGGTCTTACCGTGGCAAGCCAGACAGTTCCGCGCATATAGGGTCTTCCCTGCGTCCGCCGCGGCCTGCTGTCCGGCAAACGGATTCTTCTGAGCTTTTGCCGAGGCCGGCGCATCATGAAAAGGTTTGTCGTCCGCCTGCAGCGGTACGATAGAGAGCATGGACAGCAGAACAGCCAAGAAAACCTTGCTGGTTCCGAAACGCATGGGTAACCCTCGCGGTTGTAGTTTGACTCTTAGATTAGCCTTTGATCATAAAGGATGCGAAGCAAACACCAGTCGAGCATCCCTTCCGAGAGCGGTTCTGATGAATCTTGATGGGAAAATCGACCCACCGTGGCTCTTCCCCACTCATAACATATGCGGAGAATACAGCAACTTTGCCCCCGCTCGCGAGCGATGTGCAAGAACTTGCAACATGCCTGACGAAAGACCGCCGTGGGTGATGTTGCATATTCTTTCATCTTGTCAAACTCCATTGCAGATGAATATTATTTGGCACCCGGTTATCCTGCCGGAAAAACGCTCAGGTTCACAGCTGTTCCGGACGTAGTGTCCCCCCCGGACTAATCGCAAAACCGCCTTGGAGGTTCCGATGTACCGTGTGCTGACCCTTGCCCTCGTTCTTCTGTCCACGCTCGCCCTCGCTCAGAAGGCGCCAACCGGAACTGTCAATGTGTTGACCCGCCAAAACGACAACGCGCACACGGGTCAAAATTTGCAGGAGACAATCCTGACTCCGACGAACGTGAACTCCGGTTCGTTCGGCAAGATCTTTAGCTATCCCGTGGACGGCCAGGTTTATGCAGAGCCGCTCTACGTGCAGAACCTCACCATGGCACAAGGTGGCGTGCATAACGTCGTTTTCGTGGCCACGGAATACGACAGCATCTACGCCTTTGACGCCGACAGCGCCACGACCAATCCGGCGCCGCTCTGGCATACCAACTTCTTGAATCCACCAAGCGTCGCGCCAGTACCTTGTTCTCAAGGTGCAGGCATTTGTCAGCTATTCCCGGTCGTCGGGATCACCTCGACGCCGGTGATCAACCTGAACACCAATACCATCTACGCTGTCGTCCGCACCCAGGAAACTTCGGGTACGACCGTCAACTGGGTGGTTCGCATTCACGCTCTTGACATCACCAGCGGCGCGGAAAAGCCGGGCAGTCCGGCGGTCATTTGCTCTCAGACCGGAAACGCTGGTTGCTCCCTCAATGGAAGCGCAGCCACATTCGGACCGCACCACCAGCAGAGCCGCCCCGGCCTCCTGCTTGTGCCTGAAGCCGGATTCCCGCAGGGAGTACTCGTGATTGGATTCTCGGGAGACTCCGGTTGGGTGCTGGCCTATGATCCGACCAGTCTGAAGCTCTTGGCCGCATTCTTCACGGACGATGAAAAGTCTCACCTCGCTGGCAAGTTTCCTGGCATCCCGGGCGAAGGCCACGCCGGAATCTGGGGCGCGGGCGGCGCCGTTGTCGCGGACACCAGCGGGAGCATTTATGCAGTCAGTGGCGATGGTTTTTGGGACGGTACCGTCAATTGGGGCGACAGCCTGGTCAAGCTGGTCCTGACGCTGAATTCCGGGACAGGAACGTATTCGCTCGTTCCGGCAGACTACTTCACCACCAGTGATCAAGCCTGCCGCTACGCCCACGGTTTGGACTACGGATCATTCAGCCCGTTGCTCGTACCCAAGCAGACTGGAACCGTTCCGAACATGATCTTCACCACGGGAAAACAGGTCGGCACCTGTGAGACAACATTCGCCGGATACGTCCTCAACCGCGACAACCTGGGACACACAGGCGGTCAGATCTCTCAAATGTCTCTTCCTAACGGCGGAGGAGAGGGATCTGCAGCCTACTGGTCGAACGGCACCACACAATACATTTACAACGGCGGAGACGGCGATTTTCTCCGCGCCTTCACTGTGTCCTCGGCCGGGGTAAGCACCAACCCCGTGTTGGCCAGCACCGCATTGTTTGACTCGGGAACCTCGCCAATCGTCTCCGCCAATGGAACTACAAACGGCATCGTCTGGGCGCTCGAGCGCCTCGACGATCCCGATCATCAGCCGGGATTCCAGCCTGCGGTCCTGCATGCGTTCAACGCCAACACTCTCGCGGAGTTGTATAACTCCTCGCAAGCGGCATCTGGGCGCGATCAGGCTGGCCCATCGGTCAAGTTCCAGGTTCCCATGGTTGCCAACGGTAAAGTCTACGTGGGCACGCAGACGGAACTCGACGTTTACGGCTTGTGTCCGTGCCCGGGCCACTAGAGGCCTAGGCGCGAATTTCAGTCGCAGGCACACACAAGTCCACGGAAACTGTTTTCCCCGGCTGGCAGCCGGCTGTTCAAGGAGATGACATGCGCTTTCGGATCTTCACTCTACGCAACGCTCTGTTGATCATGACCCTTGCGCTCAGCGTAATGGCAAATGCAGCCACCGAGAGCACTCTTTTCACTTTCAGTGAGACCACCAGCTTCTGGCCTCAAGGCGGGCTTCTTGAGGACTCAGCCGGAAATCTATACGGCACCACCCGCGGAGGGGGAACGTACGGCGTCGGCACCATCTTCGAATTGTCTCCTCCAGCCGTGTCCGGCGGCGCGTGGACGATCACCTATCTGTACAACTTCGTCCCCTACGGAACCGGCGGATACGTGCCGGTCTCAGACCTTGTCCGCGACCAGTCGGGCGCGTTTTACGGAACCACATATTCGGGCGGCGATCCGGTTTGCAACTGCGGCGTGGTCTACAAACTCGTTCCTCCGAAAACGGGAGGCTCGTGGACTCAGTCGGTTCTTTACAATTTCAAAGGCAACGCCGATGGTCGCCTCCCGGCGATGGCAACCCTTGCCCTGACCACTAAAGGAACGCTCTACGGCGTCACCACTCGCGGTGGCACATGGGACAGCGGCGTACTCTATCAACTCACAACAACGAACGGCGTTACCTATACCGAGAGCGTGATGTATTCCTTCGGCGACCTGTCCGACGCCAGCACCCCCAACGGCCCCGTCGCAATGGACTCCTCCGGAAATCTGTACGGTGTCACCTCGCAGGGCGGAACCTTCAATCAGGGCGCGGTATACAAGATTGTGCCCCCGAGCACTGGCCACCTGGTAAAAGAGGCCCTGTTGTATTCCTTCGGTGGTTCCTCCACGACCGGAGCTAATCCGACGGGGAATCTGGTCTTCGACGCGGGTGGAAATATCTATGGCGTGACCAATGCCGGCGGCTCCTCGAAAGATTACGGCGTCGTCTACTCTCTCGCACCCGCCAACCCAACTTGGACCGAGACCATCCTTTACAGCTTTGCGAAATCCAGTGGCGTCAATCCGGTCGGCGGACTTACGTGGAACCACACCAACAATAACCTCTACGGCACGACCAGCAGTCTGAACGCATTGACCTCCGGCGACGGATCTATCTTCAAGTTGGTGCCTCCCGCGGTGAAGGGCGGCGCCTGGACCGAGTCGACCTTGTTCGAGTTCACCTACGCAGTGAGCGGCGGCTATCCGACCGGCGCCATCCTCAGAGATAGCAAGACTGGCAATCTCTACGGCACCGCGATCAACGGCGGCGTAACCGGCTGCGACCTGTTTTGCGGAACCATCTGGCAAGTCACAAATCCATAAGCGAGGGACTTGCGCTTCTGGTGTTTTCGCGTAGTACGTCGAACCTGAAGGAAGGGTATTGGGCGCGGCTGGATTTGCCTGTCCGCGTCTGACTCTTCCCCCATCCCTCCCCGGGTTGATTGCCACTACTCCCCTTTGAAATATCAGCTGGATCAGATCAGCCGCCGACCCCCGGCTGATGCTGGGTCGTTCGCGATTGATAAGCAGGTCAACAGATACGCCGGCGCAACCCGGCATTGCCCAAGGAGACTGTATGTGCTTTCGGATATCGACTCTTAGAAACGCGCTGTTGATGGCGACTCTTGCGCTCAGCGGACTCGCGAGCGCGCAGACCGAAAGCACGCTCTACACGTTCAAAGAGACCACCAGCTTCTGGCCCCAGGGCGCTCTTATCGAGGATTCGACGGGGAATCTGTACGGTACCACTCGCGCCGGCGGAACGTACGGCGTCGGAACCATCTTTAAGATGGCGCCCCCAGCGGTACTCGGCGGTGCATGGACTCTCACGACTCTCTACAGTTTCGTCCCCTACGGTAGCGGCGGATACGTCCCGGTTTCCGATCTCGTCACCGACAGCACCGGAGCCTTCTACGGAACCACCTATTCCGGCGGCGATCCCGTCTGCAACTGCGGTGTGGTGTACAAGCTCATCCCGCCTGCCAAACTGGGTGGCGCTTGGACCGAGCAGCCTCTCTACGCCTTCACCGGAAACTCCGACGGGCGTCTTCCCGCGTTTGCCACTCTTACCATGAATTCCGCTGGCGTCATCTACGGTGTCACCATACGCGGCGGCACATGGGACAGCGGCGTCATCTACCAACTCACTCCCGCCACGGGCGGAACTTACACCGAAAGCGTCCTGTATTCCTTTGGCGATCTGGCCGATGCCAGCACTCCCAACGGCCCCCTTGCGATGGATTCTTCCGGCGCACTCTACGGAGTTACCTCCCTCGGCGGCGTGTTTGACGCCGGCTCCGTCTACAAGTTCGTACCCGCCAGCAATGGACAGCTGGCCACTGAGTCCCTTCTGTTTTCTTTCAAGGCCAGCACAAAATCGGGCACGAACCCCACCGGCAACCTTCTGTTCGACGCCACCGGACACCTCTATGGCGTCACCAATGGCGGAGGATCCGCGAACGACGACGGCGTGGTGTACGAACTCACCCCCGCCAAAGCGACCTGGACCCAGACCATCCTCTACACCTTCACCAAGCAGAGTGGAGCCAATCCCGTGGGCGGACTGACCTGGAATCCCACCACTGGCGCGCTGTACGGCACCACCAGCAGCCTGAATGGAAAGACTACGGGCGACGGATCAGTGTTCAAGTTGCTGCCCCCGGCCGTGCAAGGCGGTGCGTGGACCGAATCCACGTTATTCCAGTTCACCTACGCAACCGTCGGCGGCTACCCTACCGGCACCGTCACCCGAGATCCCAACACGGGCACTCTCTACGGCACTGCCATCAACGGGGGCGTTACCGGCTGCGATCTGTTTTGTGGAACCATCTGGCAGATCGTGAATCCCTAGCCCTGAATTCCGGACCCGTAGAGCCACGATCTGAAAATATGTTCAAATAGGACATGTCGAAATCAAAACCTCAGTGGCTGGCGGTTTTCGTCCTCATCTTCCTTTGCGCAATCGCTAGCCTGTCCCAAAAAGCCGGCGACTCGTCGCATTTTCGCATCTACGTCACCAATGAAAAATCCGGTGACCTCAGTGTGATCGACGCATCCACTCTGCAGGTCATTGCCACCGTCCCTCTCGGCAAGCGTCCCCGCGGCATTCATGCCAGCCCCGACCATCATTTCCTCTACATGACGCTAAGCGGCTCGCCTCTGGCCGGCCCCGGCGTGGATGAAAGCAAGCTTCCTCCTCCCGATAAGACCGCCGACGGCGTCGGTGTCTTCGACGTGCAGCAGAACAAACTCATTCGCACGATTCAGTGCGGCTCCGACCCCGAAAATTTCGACCTCACGAAAGATGGGCGCACCATCATCGTCTCCAACGAGGACGATGCCAAGGCCAGCTTCGTCGACATCGCGTCCGGCAATGTAACGAAAACTGTTCCTGTCGGAGAAGAGCCCGAGGGAGTGAAGGTAAGCCCCAACGGCAAGTTTGTCTACGTAACCTCCGAAAACACAGGAACCATTTCGGCGATCGACGTCGCCACAGCTACGCTCATCAAGACCATCAAAGTCGGACGCCGTCCCCGCTCTGTGGCGTTTCTGCCCGACAGCTCCCGCGCCTACGTCAGCGCTGAAAACGACGCCGCCGTCACCGTCGTCGATACCGCGAAGCACGAAGCCATTCAGACCATCTCGCTGGGCGAGCGCGGAGTCATCAAACCCATGTCCGTCTTGCTCTCACCCGATGGAGCAAAGCTCTACGTCAGCACCGGACGCGGTCACAAGCTCTTTGTCATCGATACCGCCTCCAATAAGATCGCGGCGTCCCTGGAGATCGGAGAACGCCCCTGGGGCATCACCCTCTCTCCCGACGCTAAGACGCTCTTCAGCGCCAACGGTCCTTCCAATGATGTCTCGGTGGTGGATCTTGGGCACCTGGCTGTGACCAAGAAGGTTAAGGTCGGTGATGGACCATGGGGAGTAGTCGCTCTGCCAAACTAATCCATGGGGAGGCCACCCGGAGGAGATGTTTTATAACCAGTTTGGTACTGATTCAGAGGGTTTTCAGTCGCGGCAGATCACGGGTTGGATTTCGATGTGTTCGGCAAGGCGCTCTTCCAGACGGCCGCCGGAATGAAGGTAGCCGTAGCGCGGAGCGTTGCCAGGTCGCACTACCGCACCGATAGCTTATTTCACTTGAGATGTCTGAACGATGACCGGTATCTCACGCGTTCGGCGTTCGGCTTGCGACCGCTCCTCATCGGAATCGACAATCGTTCGTTCCCAGGACACGCGATACCGATTCTCAAACCGCAACTCTTCTGCATGCGGCACTGGTTTCGCCAATTCTTTGGAAACTAGACTGCTTCCCTCGGGGAAAATGCCGGCACCAAATCGAGCGCGAGCGAGGTTGGGAAACCGATGAGATTCTGACTTCAGCTGAGATAGGAAGGCACTCGCTTTCGGAATCGCACCCTCGAAGGGAGACCCCTTCAGAAGAACAATTGCTTCCGAATCGGCGGCAGCCTCCTCGTCCGGACTCCAGCGAGTCCCCAAACCCCCAAAGTCCTTCTTCCCTCTCAAATCGAAAAGGCTCTTAGAAAATGTCTGCGCGACGCCACCCGTGTGTCCCAGTACAATATGGGCCAACTGACGCGCAAGCAGAACCGCGAGAACAGAATCATCTGGAACGATATTCAGCAACCCGCGGCTGACAACGATGACATCTCCGGCAGAGAAGACTTCCGCCGGCGTGGTTACAAGTACGCGACAGTCGATCTGGTGCGTGCCCGTCCCACTGGCTGGGGTGATTTGGCGGACAATTCGATCTAGACGCTGCTCTTCAGAGCCTGGAGCGGCCAGTAGACCATCAGCCTCCAGTCGCGTCACGAGTGTAATCGGTGAAGCAGAGGTATTTTCTGCAACCGTCCGCTTGCTTGATTCTGGCACATCGGCTGGTTCAGCAGGTTGGTGCCAGAGCAGAGCATAGCCCCGGTAATGAAACTCCAGATTCCCGTCGGAACGAAATGCCCGTCTTTCATCGAAATACGTAGCGCTGGGCAACCAGACGTTGCCAATTCGTTCTCTCCAACTGTCAAAGTGAAAATATCTTTCGGGCCCCTTCAGTCCTTCGTACCAGCGTTCGTATGGACCTGTGAACACTCCCTTGATCCTCACAATACTCAGAGAAGAGGAGTCGACCCATATCTGCCCACGAAAGCGCCCGGAGTCTCGTTCCTTAATGGGCGCAACCGAAAATACCAGACATTCGGTATTGATCAGGGTTTCTTTTCCCTTATACGCAAGCGAATAGCGGTCGGCGTCGAAGCTATTCAGATCTACGAACAACATCAGGAAGGTGCCAACGGGGAAGATTTGCTCGAGCGCACCGGTATTTGTCTGAATATACCGCTCCCGCCAAGGAGTCCCTCCGATCAACAGCCTTTCGACCGGACTCTCCCTTCCAAGGTCAACTCGAGCGAGAAAATACAAGTCATCAATTACACTGTCAGATCCTTCGTCCAACGTTCGATCTATCCCCTTGCTCTGCTCGTGCCCGAGGCTTTGAACGTACGCTTCTGTGACCAGGTGTGAAGATGCCAGCCTTGTGATCATGGCCTGCTCATTCGAGAAGACTAGTCTCGACACCTGTTTCTGTGTCAAACCTCGAAACTCAGGGCGCGGCAACTCGTCAACATCAATTTCCTGACTAATCGCGATTGACCCACAACAGAGAATAGCGACAGCAGCTAAGAAGCGAAATAACATATTGTTCCATTTCCTATTTTGTGACGTACTTACCAGCAGTTCGTGTACCAGGAGATTGCCCCTCGAATGTGGACCGCGCTGCCATAAGTTGGTCCTATGTATCCGATTGACTTCCATGCCCAACGTGGAAGGTGCGCGGCGCGTCCGCTCGCAGCACCCAGCCAATCCATGAATACAACTGGGACGAACTGCAGCAGATTGTCCTTGTACAACTCAGCGCGGCTCGGGGCCTGCCTCAAGCTGTCGTTTCCTTCATAGCACTGATGATGCGCGAGGCCTTGGTGAGTGGTTTCCACGTCAAAAATCATGCTGCCGGCTAGAACTAGATGGGCAGCCCACATTTTCTTGTCCCAAACTGGGTCGGGTCGAGGTGCGACGTCAGGTTCCTTCCGTTCGGTCAAACTCCACACCACCGGATCCGGTTGCAGCGCAACAGTTGCGCTCGGAGCGCTCGGCAGCTCGTTGTCTAGCGAGGTTCGTTCGACTCGATGAGGTTGATTGGAGAGCGCAACATCCGTTGAGCAGCTGGCACATTCCTGAATGTTTACTTGCGTACCAGAAGACGAGGAAGGGGCGGTCAAAGTCTGGGCGTGGATGATACCAGCGCTGAGTAATACGAAGCAGGCGGCAATAAAATGGTACATCGAGGAATTCTCCGATCATCACGGACCTGAGCACGCCGACCGCCACCTGAGTGTTCTCGGTTTAGGGGTTTGTTTTCATGGAAATCCAATATAGGGATGCGTGCGGAAGGATGTCTTAGTGTCTATAACTTAGATAGCCATGTCCCGGTATAAGACGCCGCACGAACCTGGCACGACGGAGTCACCCGATGAGTGTCATTCTTAAGAGAGCACTAACATTAGACGGCGCAAATCGGAGGCACTTTCAAATGAGAAGCTGATGAACTGGCTTCGCCAAACAGGCATTGCTTCTCGCGCTGTAGTCTTCTACCCGTCCACAAATTGGAAGCTCTGCCCACACGGCAGACAATCGGATTCCTTTCGACTCGCGTCCAATTCCAGTAGAACAGCGTGGTCAATAAGATAGATGAGATAAGGGAGTGGTCGTCCAGATGCATATTCCACGCCAGTTGCATGCCCTCCCGGCCTGCCATTCTGTTGACGTATGTTGAGGTGCGAATCAACAACCTCTGACCGGCACATAGGATCATTAGGTGTCCAAATCGACTGTGCCCGATGCGGTAAGGAGCAGCAATGATGAGCAACAAGGAACGGCTTGAGGCGATCGGCCGCATGCTGTATCTAATTTCGGCGGCCGCGCGCTATTACTCGTTGCAGGCCAAGAACCAACAAAATGAGGTATTGGCTCTCGCCCTGCCGGAAATGCGTGACCTCTTGCGTGAATATGAATCTCTGATCGACGTGAAAGACGGGCAGAGCGGCCTCTGAGCGCTCAGTTTCGTCATTCCCCCCGCGAACTGGCGGTGGGCCCCGAAAAGGGCGGACCAGGGCTGCAGCCACTGCACGGAGCAGCACCAACCACATTTGAGGAATGATGTTCAAGAGGCAGGACGATGGGGCTGACGCTCGCGATTGACGACTTGGGAACTGGAGGTTCCAGCTTCGCCTACATGCGCCAGTTTCCGCTCAGCAAGTTCAAGATCGACCGTTTGTTCATCCGTGAGGTCGCAGCGACCCGCGTCACCTCATTTCAGGCTTTCCGGACCGTTGGCCCGCGTTGTTTCGGAAGGGGTGAAATTCTGACCCTCCTTTGTGCGCCCTTTTCGCTCCCCTGTTTCGAAGGTTCGTCTGAGCGACGTGCCATGTGCTGCGTTTCAGCGCCTTTCGCTTATGACCTTCGGTGCTCAGCAGCGCAAGCAGACTGTCCGTAGAACGGAATCGTGTCAGTGCCAAGGACAATCGGGTCGCCGTCCCCAGCGATCCCTGACGGGTAGGGCGATGCGAATCAATAATTTGCAGCGGACTGAAGGTTGGTCCTCGGAGTGCAGGTAGTCCACCTGTAGGCGTACGCCCGCAAATCTTGTGCCGCTCGCCGACCCATGCATGTGAATTCCATCGTAACTACTCCACCAGGTTCGCGTTGGTTCTCTACCAAATTTCTCATTTGGGCGTCTTGCGCCTTGGTGGTAGGGCAAGCCATCGTGATTGCCACTCTGGGCCACAGGACACCAGGTCCTCTCCTTTCTGAGGTCACCCAACTTGCCCTCGGCCTGATTTGTATTCTGGCTTGTACAGCTGCATTTCGGCGATCCACTGGCATTGCACGATACGCCTGGCGGTTACTCGCCGTTACGTTCGTTGTTTGGGCTGTCGCTCAAGTGTTCGGGGTGTACCTTGATACCTCTGGCGACCATTCGCTGGATAGCATCGACGATATCCTATTCTTTCTGTCGGTGATCCCGTTTGGCTTGCTTCCCTTCCTCGACCCAGATGGTGAACCAAATCATTTTGACAGGTTGCACATTTTTGACTTCGTTCAGGTATGCATTTTTTGGGTATCGATCTTCCTGTCCTTTTCCCCGAGAGTGTGGTCGCCTGCCAATGCCGTTCGCATCGGCCACTTCACATGGTCGCGAAATATTTCCTTTGATGGAGTGTTGGTAGTAACGTTTGTTCTTCGCGCTTGGCTGACGAAGTCGAAATCAGTTCGCTGGCTGTTTGGGCGCATGGCGCTGTTTCTGCTGCTCTCTGGCTTAGCCGATTCCTATGCTCTTGGTTCGGAACGAGACCTGGACCCGGGAGGATGGTTCGATCTTATCTGGAGCGCCTTGCTTGGGCTCCCCATTCTGATCGCGGCCATGTGGAAGAACTCGGAGAAGGGCCAAACAGATGGCTCCTCCAAGTCCCAAAGCATCGTGATTTACCAAGTCTTCCCGCTGGCCTACCCGCTGATTACCTTCTTTGTCCTAGCTCGGCTCGATGGAGCCTACCCCATACTGTCTACGATACTGTTCGCGCTCGTCTTCATGACTTTTGCGGTACGTGCAATGGTCGTCCAGCATAGACAAGGACAGAGCAAGGAATCGTTGCGCAGGTCAGAAATAGAGTATCGCCTTCTGTTTGACAACAATCCGCTTCCGATGTGGGTCTTTGAGCGCAAAACTCTTAAGTTCCTGGCGGTGAATGAGGCTGCGTCCCGGCAGTATGGTTTTTCAAGACGCGAATTTCTGGCGATGACAATCGCGGACATTAGACCCGAGGAGGATATTCCAGTTCTATCTCGGGCCATCGCTAACCCAATTCACGGACTTCAGGAAGCGGCGCTCTGGCGACATCGGAAGAAAAACGGCACGATCATCGATGTCGAGATTGTCGGTCATGACCTGTGTTTTCACGGAATCGAAGCAGAATTAATCGCAGCCCGTGACGTTACTGACCGCAAGAGGGCCGAAGAAACGGTACAGAAGCTCGCGTCCATCGTGGAGTTCTCTACCGATGCCATTATCGGGAAGACCCTGGACGGCGTGATCACCAGTTGGAACCGAGCAGCCGAGAAGATGTATGGATATACGAGTACAGAAGTCATAGGCCGAGACTTGTCCTTGTTGGCGTCCTCCGAGACGCAGGCTGAAATACGATTCATCCTGGAACGGATACGGAGTGGACAGTCCATCGAGCATCTCGAAACTAAGCGACTCACGAAAACGGGCTCCATCGTAGATGTGTCCTTGTCCATCTCGCCTCTAAAGGACGCTGCCGGACGAGTTATAGGAGCTTCGACGATTACTCGGGACATCACTCTGCGGAAGCTCTCTGAAAAACAACTGAAGTTGCAATCAGCAGCCCTGGAAGCGGCTGCGAGTGCCATCGTCATCACAGATTTCCAGGGCACGATCCAATGGGCGAATCATGCGTTCACGACTTTGACTGGCTATAGCGTGGAAGAAGTGTTGGGCAAGAACCCTCGCCTGTTGAATTCCGGACTGCAACCGCGAACCTACTATGCCGATCTCTGGTCGACCGTCTCGTCGGGCAAAGTCTGGCACGGCGAGCTCATTAACAGGCGGAAAGACGGAACAACCTACATTGAAGAGATGACGATCACGCCCCTGGCCGAAAACGTCGGCCACGCGACCTGGACACACTTCATCGCTATCAAGCAGGACATTACCGAGCGGAAGCGGGCGGAAAAGGAACTGCGGCTTACGCAATTTTCGGTGGAACGCGCTTCGGACAGTATATTTTGGTCAAACTCACAAGGCCATTTCGTCTACGTCAACAAGGCGGCCTGCGATTCTCTGGGATATTCCCGCGAGGAACTCCTTTGCCTGTCGGTCCCGGATTTGAAACCGCATCTCCCGAAAGAAGAGGATTGGCCGACGTTCTGGGAAGATCTCAAACGGCGGGGCTCGATCACCTTTGAAGGCCAGAACACCAGCAAACAGGGACGGGTTTTCCCAGTGGAGTGTACTGCGAACTACTTGGAGTTCGATGGGCAGGAATACAGCTTTGTCTTCGTGCGCGACATCACCGACCGCAAGGTGGCGGAGGAACGAGTGCAATTCTTGGCCCTCTACGATGCCCTCACCGGACTTCCCAATCGGACTCTTCTTCAGGACCGTTTAGCCAAAGCACTCGCCGCCGCTCGACGGCAAGAGCGTAAAGTCGCGCTCCTGTTCCTTGATCTCGACGGTTTCAAAGACGTTAACGACTCGTTGGGACACTCGGTCGGTGATCTCCTCCTGCAAGAGGTTGCGGAGCGGCTTAAGACATTCGGGCGTGAACAGGATACCGTCGCCCGGCTCGGTGGCGACGAATTCCTGATCACGGTCACTAATGTAAAGGACGTACCAGACGCGGCGGTTGCCGCCGAGCGGCTAATGGATGCTATGGCCGCTGGTTTCGTCATTCAGGGTCACTCGCTCAGTATTGGCTGTTGCATCGGTATCAGTATCTTCCCGGAACACGGCGCGAACAGCGAAATGCTGATCAAGAATGCCGATGCGGCAATGTATGTCGCCAAGGCCGACGGACGCAACAACTTTCGGTTCTTCACCGAGGACATGAACGGTCAGGTTAGGGAGCGATTGGCCTTGGAACACAGCTTGAGGCTTGCACTCCCACAAAATGAACTTTTCCTCATGTACCAACCGCAGATGGATATTGCCACGGGGAGGATCACCGGGTTGGAAGCGCTTCTTCGATGGCAGCATCCGAACCTGGGTCTCGTGCCGCCCGACAAGTTCATACGAATTGCCGAGAACTGTGGCGTGATCGTGGCCATCGGCGAATGGGTGCTGAGGACTGCCTGTTCTCAAGCCCGGAAATGGCAAGAGGAAGGTCTTCCTGCGGTGACGGTAGCGGTGAATGTGTCAGCAGTACAGTTTCGTCAAGAAGGCTTCTGCGCACTCGTCCGAAGGGTGCTGCATGAGACTGGACTCGCCCCACAATATCTCGAACTGGAGCTCACGGAAAGCCTACTCCTGGCCAATGCCGAACTGATGTTGTCAGTTGTTCAGGAATTAAAGGCGATGGGGTTGACGCTGGCGATTGACGACTTCGGAACTGGATATTCCAGCTTCGCCTATTTGCGCCAGTTTCAGATTGACAAGTTGAAAATTGATCGCTCGTTTATCCGAGATGTCGCCGTGAATCGTGATGACGCAGCAATCACTGCCGCTATCATCAGCATGGCCAGAAGCCTGAGACTCAAGGTGATTGCCGAGGGAGTCGAAGACGAGGCGCAAATGTCATTTTTGCGCGGCAAGCAATGTGATGAAATTCAAGGCTACTACTTCTCCAAGCCATTGACGGCCGCGGAGACTGCCGACACCCTGCGACGCACTGCAGTGCACGCTTTGTCTGCAGGCCAGGACTCCTAATCGGTACATAAGACACGGCGCGTTCCTGATACTCCGGGTACTGGCATCACTTGACCTGGCATCACTTGACCTTGACAGACTGCACGAATAGGCGGTGACGGCCAACCAGCTCGCGACCCAAGGGAGCCAGGTCCAAACCGTTCTGGGATGGAGTTTCTGATTGAGCGTTTGCCGCAACCTTCGCGACGTTGCCGGTGAACGCGGTAATCCTAAAATGCAGGCCTGCTTACACCAAAAATCCTTCTCCTACCTTGAAGCCTGAGAAACACAAGCAGTACGAGCCGCGGCAAGCGCCTGCTCCTAGTCGAGCTTGCGATGTCTCCTCGGGATGGTCGTCGCCGCCGGCATGGTTTCGGCGTTTCTGCCACCGAAAGGCAACTTTTTATCGAGTCAGCAAGCGGGCGCTCGCATTGCGGAGCGGCGCAAGTCCAAGGGTCCGTATAAAATTGCTTAACGCCATGATGCAGTCCCTCACCGCGAACTGAAAGACCCCGCATGAATTTGCCACTTTCCCAAACGAGCAAAGGCGCGGTCGGCATCGACTTTGGGACAACGAACAGCTCAATCGCCTTCGCTGGCTGCTCAGGCGGGGTCCAGCTTGCCAGGTTTCCTTACTTGGGAGGCCTGACTGACTCGTATCGGTCACTGCTCTACCTTCAGCAGGTGAAGGAAGGTGGCGCGAATACTCTGAAGTCGTGGACCGGCCCAGAGGGCATCGAGAACTACCTTTCCGCGGACGTGAAGGGGCGACTGATTCAATCCCTGAAGTCGTTCCTCAGCAGTCGCACTCTTCATGGCACGGAGGTTTTCGGCCGACGGTACACCCTGGAGGACCTGATCGCCAGGATTCTCAGGGACCTGCGGGAAAAGGCGGAGCATCAGTTCGGAATCAAAATCAGGTCAGCGGTAGTCGGAAGACCGGTTCATTTTGTGGGTGCAGAGAACCAGGAAGATGACCGTTATGCGGAGGGCCGACTGCGGTTGGCTTTTGATTCCGCTGGCTATGAGTCCGTAGAGTTCGAGATGGAGCCCGTAGCAGCCGCTCACTATTACGAGTCCACGCTTGACCATGACGAACTCATCCTCATTGGGGATTTCGGGGGAGGTACGAGTGACTTCTCGTTGGTTTACGTTGGCCCTACTGTCCGCCGAAGAGGCAGAGTCCAGGGCGACATCGTGGGTAACGCGGGAGTCGGCATAGCAGGAGATTCCTTTGATGCAATGATCATCAGGCACCTGGTTTCCCCGTCTCTGGGTGCCGGATCGCAGTTGCGGTCGCTGGGCAAGATCCTGACGGTTCCGAACTGGGTTTATATCAGGCTAGAGCGTTGGCATCATCTGTCCTTATTGAGAGGCAGGGACGTGCTGAACATGTTACGGGGCGTTCACGCGCAGTCGCTTGAGCCAGAAAAGATCGGAGCGCTCATTCACTTCATAAAAGAAGACTTGGGGTTCCACCTGCACCGCGCCGTGCAAAAGGTTAAGTGCGATTTATCGAATGACCCGGTGGCCACTTTTCAGTTTTCGGACGGGTTTGTGGATCTGAGAGCGATGGTGGAACGAACATCCTTCGAGGAGTGGATCTCTGAAGAGCTTGGACAGATCGCGCGATGCGTCGATTCTCTCCTTAGTTCTTCAGGCGTTCTGCCCAAAGACGTCGATATGGTCTTCCTGACAGGTGGCTCTTCATTTGTTCCAGCCGTCAGGAGAATCTTCGAAAGGCGTTTTGGAGAGAAGAGAATTCGAGGCGGAAACGAGTTTACGTCGGTAGCTAGCGGCCTGGCGCTAAAGGCGATGGGCTCACATGTATCCCGCCTCGGTTAACTTAAGAGTTCCCTGCTTGGCAGTTCAGAGTTAGGTGCTTGCCGGTGGGCTTGCGCGCAAGATAGCGGTCCAAAGCGACAAAAACAGTGTCTGGTTTGCTCTACCAGAAGAGGGACGCCCACCTTTTGCGCTCGTGCTGTACGATGACTGGTAGCTTTTTATCCTAATGGAGCGTGCCATGGTACCTGCACTCGCAAACCTGCAACCCGAAGTGCTTTGGAACCACTTTGACAGACTGGCGGCGATTCCTCGCGCCTCAACAAAGGAAGCCGCAGCGCGGGAGTACGTCCTTAGCCTGGCTAGAAAGCTGGGCCTGGAATCTGTACAGGATAAAGTGGGCAACCTGGTGGTTCGGAAACCTGCACGGCCGGGGCGCGACGGAGCACCGATGGCTCTCCTCCAGGGTCATCTCGACATGGTATGTGAGAAGAACGAGGGCACCGTTCACAACTTCGAGGTCGACCCGATCAAGGTGGTAAGAGATGGGGATTGGCTGAAGGCAGATGGTACGACTCTGGGCTCCGACAACGGGGTCGGAGTGTCCGCGGCACTGGCCGTAATGGAGAGCCATGACATTGCGCATGGTCCGTTGGAGTTCCTCTTCACCGTTGACGAGGAGAGCGGGCTCACAGGTGCGTCGGCTTTCCCCGGCGGATTGCTGAAGTCCAAGTATTTCCTCAACCTCGACAACGAAGAGAAAGGCACCCTGTGTATCGGCTGTTCAGGCGGCGTCAAGACAACTGCTCGACGTAAGGTCGGGCTTCGCCCCGCGGGTGCAGGATCAGCCTGGCGCATCAAGGTGTCAGGTCTGAAAGGCGGCCACTCCGGTGTCGATATCCATCAAGGCCGGGGCAATGCCCTGCGAATCATGGGCGGGGTTCTTCAGATCCTGCTGGATCGCCTTCCGGTCGAAATCGCCGAAATCAACGGTGGAAGCGCACAGAATGCAATTCCGCGAGAAGCTGCTGCCTTGGTGGTACTGGACCCCTCTCGCGAGAATGAAATGAAATCGCTTGTAGCCACAGCAGAAAATGGATATCGGACTGACTTGGGCGGATTCGATTCCGGGCTGCAGATCGCGGTGGAGAAAGCCGACCGCCCAGGCAAAGTAATGGATGCGGATGATGCAAAGAAAACCGTGGCGCTGCTCGCGAGCCTGCATCATGGGGTTCTAGCCATGAGCCCCGATGTTGCGGGCCTCGTCCAGACCTCGACGAACTTGGCAACTGTCAGCACCAAGGGCGACGTGGTGGAGATTGTCACCAGTCAGCGAAGTGCAATCGAAAGCAGCATGCTAGCCGCCGCCCGCATGGTTGCGACGGTATGCGGGCTAGCAGGGTTCGACGTGGAGCACGGAGGCAAATATCCCGGCTGGAAACCGGAGCCCACCAGCGAAATCGTCCGCAAGCTCCAGGAGGTGCACAAGAAGCTCTTTGGCGAGCCGGCCAAGCTGATCGCCATGCACGCTGGCTTGGAGTGCGGCGTCATCGGAGAGAAGTATCCGGGCATGCAGATGGTATCGTTCGGGCCGACGATCGTAGATCCACACAGCCCGAACGAGCGAGTCCAGATTTCGTCTGTCGAGAGTTTCTGGAGCTACCTTAAGCTGGCGCTCGAGAGCCTGTGAGGAAGCATCGGGCGGAATCAGCAAAGACGCTCAAATCATCGTTCCAGTTTCGCTCGGGCTATTCTCTTTGTCTCCTACTACTGGTTTCGCAGTCATCCTCATCTGTTGTCGCATTCGAAGCATCTGCTGCTCCACAAGAACGTCCTCTTTTTCAAGATAGATGAGTTCTTGCTTGCGGAATGCAGGTTCGTAGAGCAAGCAGTGCTGAAGCTCCTCATCTGGCTTGCAGACTTCAAAGAATCCTTCGAATTCCGCGATCTTGATTCTTTCCCTGATGCTCACCGTGATGTTCGCCATATCCTTGAACACTCACCTTCTTGGGCACAGCCTCGATTCTTTGGGACAAGACCTGTGGCGGGCAAGAAACCTTGCTGGATTCAGCAGCTTAGGAAGGTTTGGTAGCGCTACCGGGAATCGAACCCGGGTTTGAAGATTGAGAATCTTCCGTCCTAACCCCTAGACGATAGCGCCACGGATCGAGTGTAAATTATAACAAAGCCTCCACTCCTTCCGGCAGCCCGCCATCGCTCCCGTTACTGTGGCTCGCTTCGATTCTCCCGTCTCATTTCCGGAATTCCGCTCGGCTCCATCTTAATTTTTTATGCAACTTGCTCCCCATCCACAGCCCCATAAGCGCTATAGTTAAATGTAACTCCGCAAAGCAAAAACTATCGCACCGCGAATACGCAGGGGCAAAGTGTATGTTGTTCATTCATCAACAATTCCAATCATTCCTAAATTTAGGAGGATGCAAGGAGTATCCCATTATGGCGAAACCGAAACTGCCCAAGAAGACCAACAGCGTGAAAGACACCACCCCAACCAACAGCCCTGTGCCCAGCAGCCCTGTGGCTATGTCCGACGCGATCTTGGCGTCGTCCGAGACCTCGGCGGCAATCGTTGAAACACAGCAGGCTGAAACCCCAACCACGGTGACAAAAAAGGCCGCAGGGAAACCGGAGATTGTCAAAACCGAACCGCGCGCCAAGCTTGTTCCCATTAATCTGGAGGATGAAATCCGCCGCCTCGCCTATTTGCTCTCCGAGCGCCGCGGATTTGAACCAGGCCACGACGCCGAAGACTGGCTGGATGCGGAGCGCGAGGTTCGTCAGCGCTATCACCAGCAATCCGCGTAGCGTCTCTTCTTAACCCTGCCTGGCGGCCGAGCCCCGGCCGCCGGTTTCCGGCGGAAACGTTTACGCCTCTCGGTCCCGATTCAAATCTCTATACTCATTCCGTAGTCCGTTCAGTTTCCTTTACCTGTCCGACCCGTCGATGTCCCTCCGGCACCGTGTTTCCGCGAGGTTGCGGTTGCCTCTACCTTCGCTTTCTGAAAAAATACATTGGGGTTTCTCCCTCATGGCGCAAATTGGTAGTTTTGCCTTGCTCATCGCATTGGCGTTGAGCGTCTATTCGTTCTTCGTGGGTATGTTGGCGCTCTTCTTTCCCGGCGACCCGCTGTGGGAGCGCTTGGGCGAGACCGCTCGTCGCGCCGGCGTTGTTGTCTTCGGATTCGTTGTTCTCGCCTCGATCGCCCTTGTCGTCGCCGCTTTCCGCGACGACTTCTCCATTGCCTACATCTTCCACCACAGCAACCGCGATCTCCCCGCTCCTTATAAGTTCGCCACCTTGTGGTCCGGCCAGGAAGGTTCCATCCTCTTCTGGGCGCTTCTCTTATCCGGATACGGCTTCATTCTGCGCCTGCGTTACAAGACCGATCCCCGCCTGTTCGCCTACGCGTCGGTAGTTCTCGCCGGCGTGCAGATCTTTTTTCTCGCGCTGGTGAATTTCGCCGCCAACCCGTTCGGCCTGCTCGAAGGCCCATTGCGTGCTGATGGCAGCGGATTGAATCCTCTTCTTCAGTATCCCGAGATGGTCATCCATCCGCCCATGCTGTACCTGGGCTACGTGGGAACCACCGTGCCCTTCGCCTTCGCGTTGGGCGCGCTGATCATGAAGTATCCCGGCGACAAATGGATTCACATCACCCGCCGCTGGACCATGGTCACATGGGGACTCCTCACCTGCGGCATCTTCCTCGGCGCGCACTGGGCCTACTCCGTGCTGGGATGGGGCGGCTACTGGGGATGGGACCCGGTCGAAAACGCTTCTCTCATGCCCTGGCTCTTCGGCACCGCCTTCCTGCATTCGGTCATGATGCAGGAAAAGCGCGGCATGCTGAAAGTCTGGAACATGTGGCTGGTCTTCGGCTCGTTCTGGCTCGCGATCTGGGGAACGTTCCTCACCCGCAGCGGCATCATCGCCTCGGTCCACGCCTTCGCGCAATCTTCCATCGGCAGCTGGTTCGCGTACTTTCTCGCCATCATCTTCGCGGTCTTCATTTTCTTCTACATCAAGAACAAGGAGCATCTGCGCAGCGAACACAAACTGGAATCCTTGATCTCGCGCGAATCAAGCTTCCTGTTCAATAACCTTCTCTTTGTGCTGCTCTGTTTCACGGTAGCGTGGGGAACGTGGTTCCCGAAGATTTCCGAATTGGTTCAGGGCAACAAAGTCACCGTCGGAGCACCTTTTTACAATCGGGTTGCGATTCCGGTCGCGCTGCTGCTCCTGATCCTTACCGCCGTCGGCCCGCTGCTCGCGTGGCGCAAGACGTCGTTTGAAAGCCTGAAGCGCAATTTCCTCTGGCCCACCGTCGGCGCGGTCGTCGTCGCCATCATCCTGATGGTGACTCCGCCTTCCTGGGGAGGACCGTTCGGTCTTCGCCCCTGGATTGACATTTCCTACTTCTACTCGCTGATGGCGCTCAGCCTTTGCGCGCTCGTCACGCTGACCATCGCCAGCGAGTTCTATCGCGGCGGTAAAGTCATTTCCGGCCATAGCGGCCAGGGCATGTTCGCCTCCATGGTCCAGCTCACGCATCGCAACACGCGCCGCTACGGAGGCTACATCGTCCACTTCGGCGCCGTGGTCGTCATCCTCGGATTCGCTGGCTCCGCTTTCAATCAGGATAAGGAATCGAGCAACGGACTGGCGTACGGCGACAAGATGACGATCGGAAGTTACGAACTCGTTTGCCGCTCCTTTACCCAGGACGACGGTCCGAACTACGCCAGCGAGTGGGCGATCATGGACATCTACCAGCATGGCAAGAAGGTGGACACACTCACGCCGCAGCGGCTGTTCTACAAAGCCAGCCAGCAGGCGTCCACCAAGCCGAGCATCCGCTCAACGTTCCAGGAAGATCTCTACTTGGTTTATGAAGGCCAGAACGAAAAAGGCCAGCCCATCATCAAAGCGCATTTGAACCCGCTGGTAATCTGGATCTGGATCGGCGTCTGGATCATGCTCGTCGGAACCGGCCTGGCCCTGGTGCCCAACGCCCCAGCCCCAGTCCGCGTCCCAGCGCGAAGACTCGTAGAACAAGCAGCCCCGGCCGTCACAGGAGATTAAGTTCTGAACATGGGGAGTTTAGATTTTGAAATCGGGAGACTAGATTCTGAATGTGGGGACAGCCACCCTCGGCAGTCCACCGGGCGCAGCCCGGCGATGATCAAACCCCGCAGGGGTGAAACAATTTAGCCCAGCGCTTCAGCGCTGGGTGCGACACAAGAGCTGGAACCAAGTCCCGGAGGAACGACATAACCCTCGGCACTCGCAACACGACACGAGCCACACGAAAAATGATGACGAGACCACCCCAAATCCTCCGCCGCCTCCTGCACTGCGGCCTCCTCGGTCTCGCCGTCTTCGCCTTTACCGGCGCCGGCGATCCCGCCACACGCTTCAACGAAATCGGCCACCGGATGATGTGCATTTGCAGCTGCAACCAGATTCTTCTGGAATGCAATCACGTCGGCTGCCCCGACTCCGACGGCATGCGCAACGAACTGATGGCCGCCGTCAGCCGCGGTGACAGCGACAGCCTGGTCGAACAGGCCTTCGTGCAAAAATACGGACCCACCGTGCTCGCCGCCCCAACCAACACAGGTTTCGATCGCACCGCATGGATCGTTCCCTTCGTCGCGCTGGCGCTGGGACTCGGCATCGTGGTCTTGGTGATCCGCTCCTGGAAGAATCGCCCCGCGCCCGCTATTGCTGACGGACTGCGCCCCGTCCGCGGTGCCGAACTTGAAGAATTCCGCGAGAAAGCCCGCGAGGACACCGACCTATGAGCTTCGAACTGGCATGCTGTCTTCTGGCGACCGCCGCCGCGCTCTTCTACATTTTCTTTCCCAGCACTTTTCATCTGGGCCCGGAGAAGACTCGCGCCTCGTACCTGCGCGAACGCAAAGACGCGGTCTATGAAAACCTCCGCGACCTGAATTTCGAATTCAAAGCCGGCAAAATGCCCGACGTCGATTACCAGTCTCTGAAAGCGTCCCTGCAGGACGAAGCCGCCACCCTCCTGGCCGAGATCGCCCGCCTCGAAGCCAAAGCCGCCTCATCGCCAAGAAGAGCGCGCTCATGAAAGGATTCCAAATTTTGAAATCCCACTCCCCTGTCATCCTGAGCGAGACGTTCTTTGTCTCGCGAAGGACCTATGCAATTTCCAATGTCATCCTGAGCGAGGCGTTTTTCGCTGAGCGAAGGACCTGTGGGAGCCACCGCGCCGCGAGGCGTTTTTTGCCTCGCAATAAGCGCGAGGCGACCTTCCTTATCTTGCCCGTCCTCCTCCTTCTCGCTTCCCTCGCCTCCGCCCAAACCCTGACCGGCACCGTCAAGAACGGCACCACCGGCAAGCCCGCCGGCGGCGACGAAGTCGTCCTCCTCAGCCTCGGACAAGGCATGGAAGAAGCCGGCCGCACCAAGGCCGACGCCAAAGGCAATTTCAGCTTCAAACTCGACGGCCAGGGACCTCATCTCGTCCGCGTGATCCATCAGGAAGTCACGTACCACCGCATGGCGCCTCCGGGAACGACGTCGGTCGAAGTCCAGGTCTACGACGTCGGCAAGAAAGTCGAAGGCATTGAGGTCGTCGCCGACATCATGCGCTTCCAGGCCGGCAACGGACAGCTCCAGGTCGAGCGCACCTTCGCCGTGAACAACAACTCCAAACCGCCGCGCACCCAGATGAACGAGCATAACCTCGAGTTCTATGTGCCCGACGGAGCCAGCATCACCGAAGCCCAGGCCATGACCGCCGGCGGCCAGCCCGTGAAGTCCGCGCCCGTTCCTGAAGGCGCAAATGCCAAAAACAAATACGCCTTCCTCTTTCCCCTTCGCCCCGGCGAAACGCGCTTCAACGTCATCTACACGGTTCCTTACACCGGCAGCGTGAACATCGATCCCAAGAGCGTCTATCCTCTGGAACATTTCGTCGCCATCGCACCCAAGTCGATGGAATTTTCCGCCGCGCCCGGAGCCACATTTCAAATCGCTCCCTATCCCGGCCAGCCCGATGCCAACGTAGAAGTCGCTTCCAACGCCGGGACTCGGCCAGGCTCTGGCCTTCAAACTCTCCGGAGAAGGCACGCTGGCCGCGCCCGCAGAAGACGGCCAGACCAGTTCCGGAGGCTCCTCCGCGCAGAGCGAGAGTCGCCCCGGCGGCGGCCTCGGCCCTCCGATCGACGCTCCCGATCCCCTCCAGAAATATCGCTGGTGGATTCTCGCCGGCTTCGCCGCAGTCCTCATCGTCGGCGGAATCTTCGTAGCCTCGCGTCAACAGGCCGCCAACCGCGCCGCCCGCTCCAAAGGAAAGGGCCTTCCCGTCCTTGAAGACGACGAAGACTATGAACCCGCGGAGGTGCCAGCAGCGCGAGCGGTCCGCGTCAGCGAACCTCGACCAACGCAGCCCGCTCCGCGCACATCCCCGTCGTCCATGCTGCTCGAAGGCCTGAAAGAAGAACTCTTCCAACTCGAAGTCGAACACAAACAAGGCCGCATCAGCCAACAAGAATACGAAAGCGCAAAGTCAGCCCTGGACCAGACGTTGCAGCGAGCCCTAAAACGCGAAGCCCAAAAAGCCTAAGGCCTGTGGATTTTGGTCCAATGTGGGGACGGGCGCCTTTGCCCGTCCCGCCAAGCGCAGCGAGGCGAGCCGCCAAGGAACCTGCTTTCCCCGCGCCCCACGGCCCGCGCCAACCCACCACGAACCAGGGGCGTGAGCCAGCCTGTACGCTCTCTGCGGCCCTAGGAATAAAGTGACACCCCACTCAGGTCCAGCCAACAAACCCGCCTAACTCCTTATTCTGCAGTATTTTGCCCGTAACCATCCGATCCCAATCGATTTTTTGGGCGATTTCCCTCTAACCCCATGATTCCAATAGACCGTCAGGGGAGGGGCCCCTCTTAAGTCCAAACTTTTCCGTCATCCGCGCCCATGCATCTCGCCGCTCGGCGTAACATCCAATCAGATAGGTCCACCAAAACTATGGGAAACATGTTTAAGACCGCGTTCCTGCTGACCGCGATGACGCTGCTTCTGATGTTCTTCGGCCGCTACTTCGGCGGCCAGAACGGAATGTTCCTGGCGTTGGCCTTCGCCGCCGTCATGAACTTCGTATCGTATTTCTATTCCGACAAAATCGCTCTGGCCGCATACCGAGCCCAACCCGTCACGCGCGAAGAACTTCCGCGCGCCTACGCTGCCGTCGAGCGCCTCACGCAGAAAATCGGCATTCCGATGCCGAAGATCTACGTCATCCCGACCGAATCCCCCAACGCATTCGCGACTGGACGTAATCCGAGCCACGCCTCAGTCGCCGTGACCCATGGGATTTTGGGTTTACTGAATGACGAAGAACTCGAAGGCGTCCTGGCGCACGAGCTCGGCCACGTCAACAACCGCGACATCCTCATCAGCTCCGTCGCCGCCACCATCGCAGGCGCCATCACCATGCTCGCCAGCATGGGACGCTGGGCCATGCTCTTCGGCGGCTACGGCGGCCGCGACCGTAACGACCGCGGAGGCGGAGGCCTTGCGGGACTCTTGATGCTGATCGTCGCCCCGATCGCCGCGACCATGATTCAGCTCGCCGTGTCCCGCTCGCGCGAATATCAAGCCGACGAAACGGGCGCACATTTCACCGGCAATCCCTATGCCCTCGCCAGCGCCCTGCAAAAACTCGACGCCTACTCGCGCCGCATTCCCATGCAAGCGACGCCGTCGACCGCACACCTGTTCATCATCCAGCCGCTGCTGGGAATGAACTTCGGCAACCTGTTCTCGACCCATCCCCCGATCGCCAAACGCATCGAGCGCCTGACAGGCAGGCCCGCGGAGTTTACGCAGTAAACGCAGCCGCGAGCTTCGAGCTGCGAGTTGCGAGCAAACTCAGGTGGTTTCAGACCGGTAGATGACGGATGCAAGCCACGGGACCGCAAGCGTTCTGATTGCCAGCGGTCCTTGCTCGGAGCTCTAAGCTCGAAGCTCGTAGCTCAAAGCTCAGTGACGTAGGTAACTCCGCTCCCCGCAGCGCGGGATAGTAGAATCCAAACAATGTCGCCCGAGACCGCTATCGCTGTTTCTCACAAAGCCGCCGACCTGGAGAACGCCCTGCGCCGCGTGATTCGTGGTAAAGACGATGTTGTCCGTCTTGCACTGGTCAGCATTTTTGCGCGCGGACACCTTCTGATTGAAGGGGTTCCCGGCGTTGGCAAGACCACCCTCGGACAGGCACTCGCGCGCGCCATCGATTGCTCCTTTCAGCGCGTGCAGTTCACCAGCGACATGCTGCCCTCCGATGTGGTCGGTATTTCGATCTATTCGGCGGCCGAGCAGCGATTCGAATTCAAGCGCGGTCCGGTGTTCACCAACGTTCTGCTGGCTGACGAGATCAACCGCACCACCCCCAAGACGCAGTCCGCGCTGCTCGAGTCCATGAGCGAAGGCCAGGTCACCGTCGACGCGCACTCCCACGAGTTGCCGCAGCCGTTTCTGGTGATCGCGACCCAGAATCCAGTGGAGCATCACGGAACCTATCCTCTGCCCGAGTCGCAACTCGACCGCTTCCTGATGCGCGTGCGCATGGGATATCCCGACGCGCAAGCCGAACGCCAGATCCTGCGCTCCGAAGCCGGAGCCGCGCACTTGGACGATCTCCGCCCCGTTCTCACCGGTGCAGATGTGCTCGAGATGCAGCACGCAGTAAAGCAGATTCGCGTGGACGACTCTCTCGTCACCTACGCTCTGGAAATCGTGCGCCGCACTCGCGAGTCGGAATTCCTCTCGCTGGGCGTCTCGCCTCGCGGATCGCAAGCTCTCTACCGCGCTGCGCAAGCCATGGCCTTCCTCGAAGGCCGCACCTTCTGCACGCCGGAAGACATCAAGCCGCTCGTCGTTCCCGTCTTCGCCCACCGCATCGTGGTCAGCGGTCTCTACGCCTCGACCCTGAAGAAATCCGAGCAATCGGATCAGGTGCTGAAAGAGATCATCGAGAACGTTCCGGTACCGGTGTAGGAGATACCCAGTTCCCCGTTCTCGGCCTCTGTGTCCTCTGTGGTTGCTTCTTGCGTTGTTCGTGAGAGAATGCGACTTCCCGTGATCGCAGAAATCATCCCAGAAGCCTATGACTCAACCGGAAGACAGGTGTCGCAACCGTTCCTGCGGCGCAAGGGACCTCATCCCACGTTCCCCATGGGCCGCTATGTAAGCCAACCGCTCACCGTCAACTGCAGTACGATACGTGAGGTTCGAGAGTTTCTTGTCACCTGCGAATATGTTTCTGACAAGGATCCATTCGGCAAGGACGAATACTGGCAGCCACCGGAGGACTTCGAACAGAGGAAGAAAGGCGATTGCGAAGATTTCGCCTTGTGGACCTGGAGGCAACTCTTGACCATGGGTTACGATGCGCGATTTATTGGTGGATCAAGCGGCCGTTACGGCACAGGGCACGCGTGGGTCGAGTATTTTCAGGACGGGAAATGCTTCCTCATGGAGCCTCTATTTTGCAAGGTTCGAGAGGCCATGCCTCGGTTATCGACCCTGAGGTACGAGCCTAAGGTGTCGGTATCTTGGGACGGCAAAACACTCAGGTATTTCTCGCATAAAAAGCGGGACTCCACACTCGGCTGGGGCGTGCTTGCTCCGCTAGTCAGTGATTACGTTGCATTCTGGGGAGTGTTCTGGCTGAGGAATTTCCCTCGCCTCCCACGCATTGCGTGGAGCGTCCTCCGGAAAAGACTTTTCAACCGCAAACTCTGGTTGCAACCCAAGAGCCGAGAGCGGTAATTCGGAATTCACGGCAGCTATAATTCTCCCGACATGTCCTTCCTTCGCTTCCTCATGCTGCTCTCGCTCGTTGTCTGGATTGGCGGGATCATCTTCTTCTCCTTCATGGCGCCCACGGCGTTTCACGTGCTGCCCACGCGGCTTCTCGCCGGAACGCTAGTCGGAAACCTGCTGACCAAGCTGCACTGGATTGCCATCGTTTCCGGCATCGTGTATCTGCTGAGTTCCCTGGCTTATAGCCGCATCACCGAGGGCACAGCGCACCTATTCGCTCTGCGCCACGTGCTCATCTGCGGGATGCTCGCGCTCACGCTGGTTTCGCAATTCTGGATTACTCCCCGCATGGTCACGCTGCGCGCGCAGGTCGCCACCTTCGACACTGCCGCCACGCTCGACCAGCCCGCGCGCGTACAGTTCGACGCTCTGCACGTCTGGTCGACGCGTGCCGAAATCACTGTGCTTCTGTTGGGTTTGGTTGCGATCTACTTAACGGCTAGCGTATTCAGCCGTCATTGACAACCGCCGATCATCGTCTTGGCCCGCAGGGTGCGGGAGCGAGTCGCTCTCGCGACAGCCGGCAAAGCCTGCCCGGAGCGCAGTCGAAAGGTTGCCGGCGCTACTGTTATCTGCGGCTGCGCGCTCCCAGGACTTCCCGAATCTTCAGGGCGAGAACGTCGAGCTGGAATGGCTTCTGCAAGAGCGTGGTCTCGGACTCCTGGATCTCGTCAGAGGCCAAACCGAATCCGCCTTCGGTGTATCCCGACATAAAGATCACCTTCATTGCCGGACGAGTCACCAAGAGCCTGCGCGCCACCTCTGACCCGCGGAGACGCGGCATCACCATGTCCGTCAGCAGCACATCGATCGTACCCGTGAACTCCTCCGCCAGCGCAACCGCATCGCCACCATCTTTGGCCTCGAGCACGGAGTAGCCGAGTTGCTGCAGGAACTGGCAGATCATCCAGCGCAGGTCGGGCTGATCCTCTGCCACCAGGATCGTCTCCATGCCGCTGCGCGCTGCCTCGATGGGAAGCTCCGCAGGCTGCGGTTTTGGCGGCGTCGCCACGCGCGGGAAAAAGATCTGAAAGGTCGCGCCGCGTCCCACTTCGCTGCTCACACGGACATGCCCGCCACTCGCCCGGACAATGTTGTACACCACCGACAAGCCCAGTCCCGTTCCCTCCTCCTTGCTCTTCGTGCTGAAGAAAGGCTCGAAGATTCGGCTTTGCGTCTCCGCGTCCATGCCGATGCCGGTATCGGACACGGCCAGCACAACATAGCCTCCCGGCGGAAGAGAGGAACGGCGAACGGATCGAGCGGCATCTGGAGCAATGTGCGATGTCTCTAGCGTGAGTTTGCCGCCATGAGGCATGGCGTCGCGGGCATTCACTGCCAGATTCATGATGACTTGTTCAACCTGTCCTGGATCCGCATTGACGCAACAGGAATCAGGATCGAGCTTGACCACGAATTCCATCTCATCGCGCAGCACGCCCAGCAGCATCTCACTCATGCGATTCACCAGCGAGTTGAGATCGAGCACTTGTGGGCTGAAAACATGGCTGCGGCTGAAGGAAAGCAATTGCCGCGTCAGACTGGCTGCGCTCTCGGTCGTGCGGACAATCGTGTCGACACTCTTGCGCACGGCGGGACCCGCACTCTCCTCCTGCAGCACGATTTCCGCATATCCCCGGATGACCATCAGCAGGTTGTTGAAGTCGTGAGCAATGCCGCCCGCCAGACGGCCGACTGCCTCCATCTTCTGCGATTGCCGAACCTGTTCCTCGAGTCCGCGGCGCCCGGTGACGTCGCGCGAGGTCACCACGATGCCGCCCACCGCAACATCGTTCAGCAAGTTGTTGCCGACCGATTCCAGCCACACCCACGTGCCATCTTTGCGGCAAAAACGATACTCGGGAGGAGCGGCACTACCGACCTTCAGCGTCAAGCGCTCCAGCGCGGCGCGCACCGCGGGTTCGTCCTCGGGATGGATGAACTCGAGAATACTCTTTCCCAGAAGTTCTGCCGGCCGGTATCCCGCCACGCGCTCGATCGAAGGACTGTGATAAAGCATGGTCCCATCGACCGCGACTACGGTGATCACGTCCGAAAGGTTCTGAATCAGATAGCCGAATCTCTCCTCGCTTCGCTGCAGGATGGCGGCGGCCTGCAGGCGATCGCGAATATCGCGGAAGATGCCGAGAATTGCTGGCCTCCCGCCCAATTCGGTGGTGCTGGCGCTGACTTCCACGGGCACGGGCGTTCCGTCGGCCCGCAGCAATTCAAGCTCCTGGCTGCGGGCGGTCCCGGCAGCATCCGGTGCAAGAGGTTGGATGTGGCTTGAAATCCTCGGCGCGGGATAGAGTCGAGACTCTGGCATCCCAACGAGTTGCTCCCGGGGGATGCCCAGCATTTCGCTTGCCTTGTTGTTGCCTTCCAGAATGTCGCGGGTCTGAGTATCGATGACCAGGATGGCGTCGTTCGCGGTGTCAATCAGGTTTCGGTATTTCTCTTCCGAATCGCGGACCTGGTTCAGCACGGCGGACGACAGGCCAATGCCGATCAATAGCAGCACACCACTCGCCAGCAGGGTGACGACCGAAAGCACACGATCGATCCAGCGAGCGCCCTGGCTTAGAGTCGACGAGAATTCATCTTCCAACGGAGTCACGCGGGCGTCGACAACGGCGACTTGATCGGCGATCCGCAGAATCTTCTCCGCGTCCGGGTGCGCCGAATTGACCTCTCGATGCAGATCGTCGGCCAGCGAGCGGAGTTGGTCGATGTAGCGATCGCCCTCGGTCCAGACCGTGATGGCGCGCGCCATGTAGCCGACGCGCCCGAATCGGCGGAAGAGCGTCGACATGCTGTCAACATCTTCGGGACTATTACGGCCCCGCACGAAGCCCTCACGAACCAGGGCCATGTCCGGCGACGAACTTTGCAACTGAAGCCGGGCTTGTTGGTCACCCGTGGGGACAGCGATTTCCGCGAGATATCCCTGGTAGTCGCTCTCGGAATGGCTGGTAGCGTACTGCGTCAAGCTGAGAACGGCACGCTTCTCCGCTTTGGACCACAGGCCTTCGCCACCCACATAAGCCCGGACTCCGGTGAGAATTTCGGAGCGCAGCACGCCCAGATAGAAGACGCAGATCACGATGGCGACGAAGACGCCAACAATGATCAGCAACTTTCGGGCGATGGGAAGGCGGTGGAACATTTTTTCTTGCGTTCGCCTGCTGGACTACGGATCTGGAAACCAAGAGGCCGGGAATGCACAACTCCCGCGAGCGAAGAAGCGGAAGGCGCGATTCATGGCGGCACGCTTACCGCATGGCTGTTGGCGTGGCCAACATGAGACCCTAGCGTTTCAAAAACCGCCAATCGCCGTTACAGAATAACGTGCGACTGGCACAACTCGTCAAGGCAAATTGAATTCGGGCCTCACCCGCCGGAGTCGGGCGATGGTTACCATCGGATACGCGAGCCGAGCGCTCTAGGCCAACGGCCGATAGCGGAAACAGACCACGACGTGGTCGTTCACCATTCCTACTGCCTGCATGAAGGCGTAGCAGATGGTCGATCCGACAAAATTGAACCCGCGCTTCTTAAGGTCCTTGCTCATCGCATCGGATTCCGGTGTGCGCGCGTGAACTTGCTTCATCGACTTCGGCGAGTTCACTCGCGGTTTGCCGCCGACGAACTGCCAGATGTAGCGGTCGAAGCTGCCAAACTCTTTCTGCACCCGAAGAAACGCCTGGGCGTTGGCGATGGTGGATGCGATCTTGAGCTTGTTGCGAACGATTCCGGGATCGCGCAACAAGCGCTCGATCTTGCGTCGGTCGTAGCGCGCAACGCGTTTCGGGTCGAATCCGTCAAAAGCCTTGCGGTAGTTCTCCCGCTTGTTCAGGATCGTGTTCCAGCTCAGGCCCGCCTGTGCCCCTTCGAGGATAAGAAATTCAAAGAGCGTGCGGTCGTCGTGCACCGGCACGCCCCATTCGTTGTCGTGATAACGGACCGCCAGTTCGCCGCCGGCCCACGCGCAGCGAACTGGATCCGGAAAAACCTTCACCAATGAGGTCACAAGAGTCCCACAAAAGACGCCAATCGCGAGTCTACTCCAGCGACTTCGGGTCTGACTTGTTTACCGGCGACTTCCTGTCGAGGAGCGAAACCAGTTCGTGGGCGGACGCCGGGATGCCAACTTTTCCGCCGCGAATGATTTCTTTGGCCGACAACTTTCTCCCGTATAGCTTTTCGTTCGCGCTGCCATCCGAACGCAAGGTCGAGCCTTCCAGAGAGATTCCGGCGAACAGGCCCTTGTTGCGCGAATAGGAAAGAATCTCGGCATTCATCACGATGTCAGTGGCGCCTTCCGCCGTTCGTCCCTTGGGACCAGCGGCCGCCGAGGCATCCGCCCCAAGCTTCACTTTGCTGTAGAGCAGTGACTGTGCGCCTTTGGGATTCATTACGAGCAGAACAAAGTCGGTAGCCTGGCCGCCGATCTGGAATCCGATGCTGATACCTTCCAGCGCGTACAGAGCCGGAGCGCCCCACTTGCCTTTGTAATGCTCACCGCTGCGGCAAACCATGATGCCGCGGCCGAAGCTTCCGCCAATGCCCAATGCACCCTTCTTCACAGAGGGAAGAACAATGACGCATTCGGCCTTGTCGAGCAGGTCCTGCGGGATGTCGTCGGGGATGTTCAGGATTTCTTTCAGGACCACGCCAGCGTCTTTCACCCGGTCGGCCTCGCGCTCATCGTTCGCAGCAAAGGCCGCCACGCTCGAAATCAGTACAGTAATCAGGCATACGATGAATTTCTTCATGAAATCCCTCCTCGGGAGATTTTAAGGAAAAAGAGGTTGAGTTCGTGTCACTATGTTAAACCCTGAATCCGATTGGCTAACGGGTGGCGTAGTTCCGGTAGTTCATGGCCAGCACGTAACTGAAAGAAACGGCACGTATTCTGCCATGACCAAACGTGTGCTCCTTTTGTAACTTGGAACTTTGACCGCGGACTCCTAAAGTCAATCAGATAGCGGGTTCCGGTGAGGACCCGATTTCGGCCTCTGGCGTGCATCTAATAGCTTGGAAGTGTCGCCGGACGCAGTTTAGAGTGAAAAAATTGGCTTCTTCAGGCATGAAGTACACGAACCCGACAATCCGCCTTGTGACCCTTTTGCTGGCAACCTTTCTGTTGGTGGCCCAGTCGCGGGCGCAGTCTCCTTATGTGTCCGGGGCCCCGAGCCTGAGCGCTTACAACGCGGGAAGCGGCGCGGCTGAAAATTCGGACGATCCCCAGAGCTCGATCATCACCCTGCACGCCCGGGTCAATGAGGTGAACGTGCTGTTCATCGCGACCGACAAGCATGGCAAGTTCGTGCGCGACTTGAACCAGAACGATTTCAACATTCTCGACGATCACAAACCACCGCAGGCAATTTTGAATTTCCGGCGGGAGACGGATCTGCCTTTGCATCTTGGGCTGCTGGTCGATGTCAGCGGTTCAGTGGATGGCCGATTTGATTTCGAGCAGAACGCGGCCACCAGTTTTCTGCAGCACACGCTTCGCGTCGGGTTTGATAAGGCATTCATTGTCGGCTTCAACAGTCACAGCCAGATGGCGCAGGATTACACCGACAACGTGCAACTGCTTTCGGCCGGCGTTCGCAAGCTGCACGATGGCGGCGGAACGGCTCTGTATGATGCGGTGTATCGCGCCTGCAAAGAGAAATTTCTGAAAGACCGTCCAGATCGCCCCGTGCGGAAGGCGATCGTGATCGTGAGCGACGGCGAAGACAACCAGAGCGAGATGTCGAAAGCGCAGGCGATTGAGATGGCGCAGCGCTCGGAAGTGATCATCTATGCCATCTCCACCGACGACAGCGGCCTCGTGATGCGGGGCGACAAGGTGCTCGAGCAACTCGCCGAAGCTACCGGGGGACGCGCGTTCTTCCCCTTCAAGATGAAGGACATCACCCACTCGTTCGCCGCGATTGAAGACGAACTGCGCAGCCAGTACGTCGTCTCGTACAAGCCCGCCAACTTTGACGCGGATGGACGCTACCGCTCGATTGAAATTTCGACCCTGAAGAAGGACCTGCAGGTGCGGGCGCGCAAGGGCTACTTCGCGCCGCAGCAGTAACGAACCGGCTTCCGCTTTCCGGCTTTCCGCTTCCGCAAACCGCCTCGAACTTCGGCCCCCCCGACCTCACACACTTCTTTGTGCGTCCCTGCAAAGTTGTTATCGCAGAATGCAAAATTCGGGCACTCGTCCTCGTTTGCGAGGGCGCTCCCACTGTGTTACCGTCCCATTGATTTCCAGTTCGCCCTTCTGACCACTTCCTACTGAGGAGCCGCTCATGATTCTCGCCTTCCTGGTAATTCTGGTTGTAATCGCCGTTGTTCTGATCGGGATGTACAACAGCCTGGTGCAACTGCGGGTGCGCTGCGATTCGGCATGGTCCGACATTGATGTGCAGCTCAAGCGGCGGCACGACTTGATTCCAAATCTCGTCGAGACCGTCAAGGGATACGCCGCGCACGAGAAAGGGACGTTCGAGAACATCGCCAAGTTCCGTTCGCAGGCGATGCAGGCGACAACGCCCGAGGGCAAGGCGGTCGCCGAGAATCAACTCACCGGCGCGCTGAAGAGCTTATTTGCGGTGGCGGAAAATTATCCCGAGTTGAAGGCTTCGGAGGAGTTCACGCAACTGCAGGGATCGTTGAGCCAGACGGAAGACTCGATCCAGAACGCGCGGCGCTATTACAACGCCGTCGTGCGCGACCTGAATACGAAGATTCAGTCGTTCCCGACGAACATTATTGCGGGCATGTTCAACTTCGCGGCGCGGCAATTCTTCGAGACCACCGAGACCGACCGTGAGCCGGTGCAGGTGAAGTTCTAATCCAATGAACGCCCCCTCTGCTGTAGAGACGTTGGTTGCAACGTCTCTTTCCCGCGGCCGAGAGAGACGTAGCCAGCTACGTCTCTACGAATTGGTCGCGTGTGTTCTCCTTTTGGCCGCGCCCCTCGCCGCCAAATCCTGGCGCGTCTCCGACTTCCAGGACGACATCACCGTCGCGCAGGATGGCAGCGCCGTGGTCACCGAGCGCATCACGCTGGTCTTCGAGGGGGAATTCCACGGAATTCACCGCATGATTCCGATCGAATATCCCGGACCGAATGGAACGAACTACGAACTCTTCCTCAAGGTCACGAGCGTTACCGACGGCAGCGGTGGCAAGCTCAAGTACGACTCGTCGACCTCCAACGGCGCCCGCGATCTGAAGATTTACATTCCCGACGCGGTCGACGCGACCCGCACGGTCGAGATCACTTACCGCGTGCGCAATGGCACGAGATTCTTCGACGATCATGACGAGTTTTATTGGAACGTGACGGGCAATGACTGGCCGGTACCGATTGATCATGCGTCCGCGACGGTGCGCTTCCCCATGTTTGCGGCGGGATCGCTGAGGGCGCAAGCGTTTACGGGAGTGTATGGCTCGACCCGGCACGACGCCAGTTCCAAGATCGAGGGCGCCGAGGCGCAGTTCGAGACCAGCAATCCGCTGCCCATGCGCGGCGGGTTGACCATCGACGTTTATCTTCCCAAGGACATTCTCAAAGAACCCGGCGCGCTGACGAAGTTCTTCTGGTTCATCGGTGGCAATCCCATTGTGTTTCTGCCGCTGGTCACGCTCGCCGCTATGTTCGCGCTGTGGTGGTACAAGGGACGCGACCCCGATCCGGGAGTTTCGGTTGCCCCCATGTACGAGCCGCCGACCGGGATTTCTCCTGCCGAAGCGGGTACGCTGCTCGACGACTCGATTCATCCGCGCGATATTACCTCGACCATCATCGACCTGGCGGTGCGCGGCTACATCAAAATCGAAGAAACATCGGAGAAGGTACTCCTCTTCACCCACAAGGACTATGTCTTTCACCTGCTGAAGCCGCGTGACCAATGGGGTGCCGATCTGGCTCCGCACGAGCGCGTGATGCTGGAGAATGTGTTCGCCGGCGGCGCCGACACCCGCCTCTCCAGCCTGAAGAACCGCTTCTACACGGCTGTCCCAGTGATTCGGCAGGACATTATGTCGGCCTTGAGGACGAAAGGCATTTATCTGCTCGACCCGGAATCGGCGAACGGATACAGCATTGGAGTGGCCATTGCGATTCTCGCGCTGTTTGGGCTTTTCCAGTTTCTGGGCTGGGCGAACTTCTTCAACTCTGTTCTCCTGCTGGTGGTCTGCATTCCGCTCTCGGCGCTGATCTGGTTTCTGTTTGCCCGGGTCATGACTGCGAAGACCGTGAAGGGAGGGCGGGTGCACGTGGCGGTCCTCGGCTTCCAGGAGTTTATGAATCGCGTAGATGCGGACCGGCTCAAGCTGATGCCGCCGACTACGTTCGAAAAGTTTCTGCCGTACGCGATGGCACTGGGTGTGGAGCATCACTGGGCGCAGGCGTTTGCGGGGATCGTCAAGGATCCTCCGCAGTGGTTCGTGGGTCCCGGCGGCTACGTCGGAGGATTCAATCCGATCTTCTTTTCGAGTTCCATGCACAGCATGGCGACTGATATGCATCAGGTCTTCGTTTCTTCCCCGCGTGCGAGTTCGACCGGCTCCGGATTTGGTGGAGGAGGATTCGGCGGCGGCGGAGGCGGGTTCTCCGGCGGGGGCTTTGGAGGCGGCGGCGGAAGCGCATTTTAGACTGGAAGAGATTATGAGGTCCGTTTGCATCTGCATACTTCTGTTCGCTCTCGCGGTGGTGAATATGCGCGCGCAACAGAACGAGCCTGCACAGCCTACCTTGACGGTGCGCTCCTCGCTGGTGACGGTTCCAGTCCTGGTAACGACCAAAGCAGGCAAGGTAGTTTTTGAACTCACCGCGGATGACTTCCTGGTCACCGATAACGGCGTGCCGCAGCATTTCAGTGTCGATCAGGAAACCGGATCCCAGCCGCTCGCGCTGGCAATTGTCGTCGAAACCGGCGGCGCCGGATCCCGCCATCTCGACGACTATTCTTCGCTGGAATCCGTTCTTGATGCGCTGATTGGAAACGTCGAACACAGCGTCGCGGTCGTCACATTCGACACCACGCCGCTGTTGCTGATGCCCTTCTCGTCGAGGACGTCCGACGCTTCAAAGTTTCTTGCGAACCTCATGGCAGGCGATCGTGGGGCAGCCATTCTGGATGCTGTGGCCTTCGCGGTCGCGCAGTTGCGGACGCAGCCTGCGAACTACCGGCACGCGATCCTGCTGCTCAGCGAAACTATCGACCAAGGCAGTAAGACGACCTTCAATGACGCTCTGCGCCTCATTAGCGACACTAACACCGCCATGTACAGCTTCGGTTTTTCGAGCACCCGGGCGGCCGTCTCCCACGAAGCCTCCAAGCTCAACAACGAAACTCCAGGACCCGCGCACGGATGCTTTAGCCACGAAGGCGCCGATGCCGAATATGAAGGCCACTACAGCAAGCAAGTGCTCGATTGCATCAGCCAGCTTGCTCCGCCCTTGCGGCTGGCGACGATGACATTTCTTACGGCACGCAATGCCCTGCGCAATAAAACCGCGGAATCCATCGCGCAACTCGCTGGGGGCGAGTTCTTTCAGTTTCACAATGCCAAGGATCTGAAAGCAGGTCTGATCACGCTTTCAAACGACCTGCCGAACTACTACGTGCTGAGCTTCCGGCCCTCGTCCCTTACGCCAGGTCTGCATGCGTTGCACGTGTCGGCCAAGGACCTCCCACAATTGGTGTTGAAGGCGCGACGCGAGTATTGGATCGACGACGATTCCGCGCACTGAGCACCAAGGCGAATACTACATTCCAACTATTGACCCTGTTCCGCGCCCACCTATAATCGGCGCATTTCTTTTTGGGGTTCGATCGAAGTGAGTGGGAAATCCAAGTGGATCAGAACTGCGGTCGTCACCTCGTGCGTGCTCGCCGCGCTGTGGGTGACGTGTTGCGTAGCGCTATACCATGTGATGCGGCAATCCCCAGAGCAATTTGGCCGGGTAATGACCAAGATTCCCGGACCTGTCCCTTTTCTGATCCTTCCTTTCGAAACATTGTGGATGCGCGCACGGGCGGGCACGTTGCAGGTGGGCAGTCCTGCACCAGACTTCGTGCTGACGAAGCTCGACAAAATCGCGCAGGTGCAACTGTCGGCCCTCACCTCGCAGCAGAAACCGGTTGTGCTCGTGTTTGGAAGCTACACTTGACCTCCCTTTCGGCGGGAGGTTCCTGCCCTCAACAAGCTCTACCAGCAGTACGGAAGCCAAGTTTCATTCCTGGTGGTCTACATCACCGAAGCGCACCCGAGCGACGTCTGGCAGATGGAGAGCAACGTTAAGGACAAGGTCGTGTTCGCCAGTCCTCGCAGCGAGGATGAGCGCGGTTTCGTGGCAGGAGCTTGCGTGCGCAAGCTGGGGATTGAGATTCCCGCCGTGCTCGACGAATTCGGCAACTCGACCGAGAGCGCATACACTGCGTGGCCGGACCGCCTCTACTTGATTGATGCCGCGGGCCGGGTGGCATACAAGAGCCGGCCCGGGCCTTTCGGCTTCAGCGCGGAGCAACTGAAGACGGCAATCCAGAAGGTTGTTCCCGCCCACTGAAGGTTGTGAAGAAATGCGACCACTGGGGCTGAAGCCCGCAGTGTTTGGCGGGCCTTACGCTGCGCTGAAGCGCCGCTCTTCCACGATGTGGTTCCGTCTGCGATGACCCGGTTTCGCGGATGCGCAGCTGGGCTTCGCCCTAGCAGGACGGCCGAGGCGGCCGTCTCCACATGTGCATCTCACAGAATGCAAAAAGGGCCGCGAGTGATTCGCGGCCCTTTCACTGCTTCGGCTAGGTTTATTGTTCGCCGGCGGAGGCGCTGCTTCCCCACAGGGCATTGCTGCCCCAGAGCGCGTTGCTACCCCAGAGGGCATTGGATCCCCACAGAGCGTTGCTGCCCCAAAGAGCGTTCGATCCCCACAGGGCATTCGAACCCCAGAGAGCATTGCTGCCCCAGAGCGCGTTGCTGCCAGTCATGGTGGTCGACGAAGCGCCCCCCACGAACTGAGAAGATCCCCACACGGCCGAGTTGGCCCATGTGGAAGACGTATTCCAAACAGCCGTCCGATCATCGTTGAGATAGACGTTGCCCGAGTTCAGGTCATACGACGCGACCGGAGACATGGCTGTCCCCCTCGCGAGATCGGTGCTCTGCATCGCTTCCTCCAGGTCGAGGTAGCCGGCGCCGACCGTGAACACGTCGTACTGATCGGTGTAGGTGATTCCAGTGGTGGGATCGGTTGTGCTGCTGGAGGTCGGGAAGGTCTTATAAGCAGTTTTCATCAACCGCGCCTTGACCTGATCGGGAGTCATCCACGGGCTCATCTGCAGCAGGTCCGCGACGGCTCCGCTCACAACGCCGGTCGCCATGCTGGTGCCGCTCAACGTGAAGTAGCTGGACGATGAAGCACTGCTCCCGCCATTGACGTAATAGTCGTATGGCACCCGGTTGCTGGGATATTCGTTATAGAGCGTCGAACCCGGAGCCTCGAGCGAGACCAGCAGGTTGCCCGGAGCAACGATGTCAGGCTTCGCGACCGCGTCGACCACGGTCGGTCCCTTCGAGCTGTAGCTGGCGATCAGGTCGTCCGTGCGAGCCGGGGTTCCCATCGTCTTCATCGCGCCGACTGTCAGCACGTAGGGATCGTTGCCGGGCGAGGTGATTGTGGCATATCCATTGGTTCCCTGGTAGCGGCCATTGTTGCCGGCAGCTACGACCACCACGATTCCACTGCGCCAGGCCTTCTCGACTGCCTGGCATAGCGGATCCAGTTTGTACGTCTCATAGACCGCACGGCCAAGGGACAGGTTGATCACGCGAATGTTGTAGCGCGATTTCAGAGAGATCGCCTGATTGATAGCGGCGATCACCACGCTATCGGTGGAAGCCCCATTCGCATCCAGGACTCGCAGGTTGACGATGTTCGCGCCCGGCGCAATCCCCTTGAAGGTCTTGTTGTAGAACGGACCGGTGGAACTGAGACCGTCTCCGGCGATCAGCCCGGCAATGTGCGTGCCATGTCCGAATTGGTCACCGGGGTTCGAGTTTCCCGGCACAAAGGACTGTTGATAGACAATTCGCGAGAACGGAAGCACACCTTGATACAGATCCAGGTGATTGCTCACGCCGCTGTCGATGAGCGCCACACCAATGCCGGCGCCGGTGTAGTTCGACTGCCATGCGAACTGGGCGTTTACGGCAGTGGCGGCATTGTTGAGTGAGGGCGTCAACGGCCGGTCTACGCTGATGTAAACGACATTCGACTGGTTCGAGAGGGTCTGGATGCCATTGCCGTCAAGCAGCGCAACCACGCCGTTGATCAGTGGCAACTGTCCCAGAATCGTACCGCCAAGTTTCAACACGTCATTGACCAGGCAGTCCACCAGGCCGAGCAGACCACTGCAGTTGACCTGAGTTCCAGGCGCATACTGCACGATCACCTGGACCTTCTGGGTTGAGTAATTGCCCCGCAGCTCCGGCGATAGCTTGGAGTCGTCGGCATGCGCCAGCGGCAGCGCGACGATTAAAAGTAGAAGTACCAGTTTTTTCATTTTCCCCCACTAAGAAGCGCCCACCGGCGCGTAACCATGCCCCAAGTGACCTGTACCTGTGCAGGTGGGTGCCCAAACCTGGCCCAAATTACCATTGTTTATCAATGACTTACGAGAGGTGCGAAGAAATGCAACGGGCACTTTGTCCCATGCCCTGGGCAGGGGACAAGTTGTCTCGCCTGAATTGGGACTCGCGGCATCGGCCACCTTGGTCATGGGCGAGTAAGTGACTGATTTATTTAGAGAAAACCATGGTAATCAGCGTCAGCTTTTTTGGGCGGACATGCACCTGCATTTTGTTGAAAATTTAAGCACTTATCATGTCTTGGGTTCGCTCCATTGGCGCTCGTGCGTTCATCACCGGCATGGCTTTGGCGGGGACCATCTGCCTCGCGCTGGCGTTCTCACACTGGCAATCCAGTGATCCCGTAAAGTTCACCTGCTACCTGATCGCGGCCCTGCTCGCCTCGTCCCTCAAAGTGGTTCTGCCCGGCATCGAGGGAACGCTGTCGGTGAACTTCCTGTTCACCCTGCTGGGTATCCTGGAACTGAGCCTGCCGGAGACCCTGGCAATTGGACTTGCGAGCACTCTGGCGCAGTTCTACTGGAAGCCGACGCGGCGGGTGAAGCCGGTGCAGTTGCTGTTCAATCTGTCACAGGTCACAGTTTCCAGCGCCCTCGCCTATGGTGCTTACAAACTCGTGGTCATTTATGTTCTGCACGCACCCGGTCCACTCGCGCTTCTCGTCGCCGCTATCACGCACTTCGGCTGTAACACTGCGGCGATGTCGACCATCATCGGCCTAACCGAAGACAAACCCGCATTCAAAGTGTGGAGCGAGATCTATCTGTGGTCGTTCCCCTACTACATGGTGGGGGCTGCGTTTGCAGGATTGGTCAACTTCCTGAACGGGCACATCGGATGGCAGTCGTCTCTGCTGATTCTGCCGCCGATCTACCTGATGTACCGATCCTATCGTCTCTATCTCGGCAAGCTGGAGACCGAGAAGAAGCACGCCCAGCAAGTCTCGAGTCTCCACCTGCGGACGATCGAAGCTCTCGCGCTGGCCATTGAAGCAAAGGACGAAACCACTGGTGAACACCTGCAGCGGGTGCGGGTGTATGCCATGGCATTGGCGAAGGAATTGGGCTTGAGCGAGGACGAAACTGAGGCGCTGCGAGCGGCCTCGGTGCTGCACGACATTGGAAAGCTGGCCGTGCCGGAACACATCATTTCGAAGCCCGGGAAATTGACGCCGGAAGAATTCGAGAAGATGAAAATTCATCCCATCGTTGGAGCGGAGATTCTCGAGCAGGTGAACTTTCCCTATCCGGTGGTACCGATTGTGCGTGCGCATCACGAAAAATGGGATGGCAGCGGATATCCCAATGGACTGGCGGGCGAGGAAATTCCGATTGGAGCCCGCATTCTCGCGGCGGTGGATTGCCTCGATGCGCTTGGCCTCGGACCGGCAATACCGCAAGGCACTGCCGTTGAACGAGGCGATGGCCAAGGTAGTGGAGGATTCGGGCAAGAGTTTTGATCCGAAGGTGGTGGCGATTCTGCAGCGGCGCTACATCGAATTGGAGAAGAAGGCTAATGAGGAACCGCTGCAGGCTCCCCCAAAATTGTCGACGGATATTAAGGTGGAGCGCGGCTTGGCGCCTGCGGCTGGTTTCGCGGAGTCCGGCGAGCTGGTGATTCCAACGTCAGGACACACCGCGGATTTCAGCGCGCAGATTTCTGCAGCTCGACAGCAAGGTCAGGAGATTGTCACACTCAGCCGCCAGCCCGGCGCATCTTTGTGCACCGAAGACGTTCTCTCCCTGCTTGGGGTGCGGCTGAAGCATCTGGTGCCGCACGATTCCATGGCCGTTTATGTACCGAAGAGCGGAGTGCTCGCGGCGGAGTTTGTGAGCGGGGACAACTTCCGGCTGTTCTCTTCTCTGAGAATTCCTGAAGGCGAAGGGCTTTCGGGATGGGTGGCGCAGAACCATAAGCCGATCTTGAACGGCAATCCGTCGGTCGAGCCTGGATATCTAAACGATCCCACGAAGTACAGCACGCTGCGATCTGCGCTGGCCGTGCCTCTCGAGGGAACCTCTGGGATGGCGGCGGTGCTGGCTCTTTATCGGGCAGGGCAGGATGCATTCACCGCGGATGATCTTCGCGTGGTGGAGGCGATCGGATCGGGGCTGGGCGTTGTGATCGAGAACGCTGGCAAGCCTAAGGCATCGGCAATCGGGGCGGGATCGATCTAAACACGGTTAAGATCGCCGCCTCCACCTTAACAAAGCAATGAGCCTCTCGCGCACAAGGCATATACTCATGCCGAATCGCGCCTTTCCTATACCGAAGAAGCAAAGAGGCCCGTTGTGCACGTCGAAATCGTACCGGCTACATTGGAGCATGCGCCGATTCTCGCCAACTTACTTGAGTTGTACGTGCACGATTTCAGTGAGTTCCTTAAGGTAAAGATCGGGGCGGACGGGAGGTTCGGGTACAAGAGCCTTCCGCTTTATTGGAGCGAGCCTGGCCGGCAAGCATTTCTTGTGCGCGTGAACGGGAGTTTGGCGGGGCTGGCTTTGGTGAAAAGGGGTTCAGACCTGTCTGGCAATGAAAGCGCGTGGGATATGGCCGAGTTCTTTGTTCTCCGCGCATATCGTAGGCATGGAATTGGAACTCAGATCGCCCATGAAGTTTGGAGACGTTTTCCAGGAAATTGGGAAGTTCGCGTAATGCAGGCGAATGTTTCGGCTGAACTCTTTTGGGCGCACGCGATCTCCGAATATGTGGGCGAGGTGGTCCATCCTCTTCGTGTCGAAAAGGATGGGGAATGCTGGCACCTATTCTCCTTCGAATCCAAACCCTCTCTTTAAGTGTAAACCTGCCGGAACAGAGGTTCGTTTTTCTTCGAAAGTGGTATCGAGAGTTCCATAGAAAGTGGCTATACACAAATACCACGAGCTGAGTCAATCTAAAAGCGTGGCATTAGTTCAGTTTGATTCAGGAGGGGACGATGAACGCGTATCGGCAAGTCGAGGTTCAAGCATTGTTGAGAATTGGCTACGGCCGCAATTCAAAAGGGGGCACCGTGAGTATTCATCACGGTTCAGTCATCATCGTGCTGCTAAGTCTGTGTCTGGCAGCGCCTGGACGGTTGGCGGCACAATCGCACCAGGATTCGGGCCCCAGGATGAATCAGACAGAGAGTGCAGTCCCCGGTCTTCACGACTTCGACTTCCTGGTTGGTCAATGGCAGGCCCATCATCGCAAGCTGAAACAGCGACTCGCCAATAATCACGAATGGATTGAATTCGAAGGAACGTTGTTGAATCAACCGCTTATGGGGAGTTACAGCAATGTGGACGATACCGTGCTCAGCGTCCCCGGTGCTCCCTATCGCGGTGTCGCTCTGCGGTCCTTCGACCCGAAGACCCAGCAGTGGTCAATCTGGTGGCTCGACAGCAGGACACCATCCGAGCCATTGGATCCGCCCATGATTGGAGGCTTCCACAATGGCGTGGGCACTTTCTATGGGGATGATACGGTCAAGGGAAAGCGAGTTCGGGCACGCTTCATCTGGTCCAACATCACTCCGACAACGTGCCACTGGGAGCAAGCGGATTCGCCGGACGAGGGCAAGACCTGGGAGACAAACTGGGTGCAGGACATCACAAGAGTTCGCTGATCGAGAGGATCGACAAATAGGAAAAATGGCTTTACGCGTTAAGACTAGCGTTATGCCGCTCTCCGGGGTGCGCGGGCAGGGGCGCACGCGCCACATACTTCCCTGCTCACCTCACTCCATCTCAAAGCTCACATACTGCAACCCGCCATCGCGCTCGACTTGCAACACAACTGCGTCGCCGGTCTTCAACGCACCCACCGCCGTGCGGAGTCTGTCCATGGAATCGATGGGCGTGGTGTTGAGTTGGTGAATAATGTCGCCGGCCTGAAGGCCGGTATCGGGCATGATCAGGTCGGCGGCGCGGCCCACCACGACAACTCCTGACGGAATTCGCAGCGAACCCAGCCGCGCGCGCAGGTCAGGCGTGAGGTCGATCGCGAGAACCCCGAGGCGGGGAATCAGACTGTCTTCCGGATTGACCGCATCGAGGAGTTCGTCCATGTGATCGCGGCTCTCGATCGCCGGAATGTATAGGGTTTTCTTTTCGGTTCCGCGCAGAATCTCCAGCTTTACAACCTGATCGATGCGGTGCAGGTACAAGGCCGCCGAAAGAGACGGCAGCGTTTCGATACGCCGGTCATCCGCGCTGAGAATAATGTCCTGAATCTTCAGGCCAGCCGCGGCCGCTGGGCCATCCGGATTCACGTCATCCACGAGAACGCCCCAATGCTGCGGAAGGTGCAGGCCTTCGGCCAGTGTAGGCGTAATCTCCTGTGCTCCCGCGCCAATCTCAACCTTATGCACGTGTCCGTACTTGCGCAGGCTGTGGTAGACGAAATCGACGACACGCGCAGGAATGGCGAAGCCCAGACCCTCGCTGCCTCCGCCTTGCGAAAGAATGAAAGTATTGATGCCGAGGACCGCGCCGTTCATATCGACCAGCGGCCCTCCGCTGTTGCCAGGATTGATGGGAGCGTCGGTCTGCAGGTAGGTGAGCGGCTTGGTAGCGTCGGGCTGGCGGGCGAGCGCGCTGACCACGCCCATGGTGACCGAGTTCTGCAACCCTTCGGGACTCCCGATGGCAAACACAAGTTGTCCGACGTGCGGCCGTTGGCTGAGCAGCGTAAGGGTCGGCAAATCGGTCTCATCGATTTTGAGGAGCGCGAGGTCGGTATCTTTATGCTGGCCGACGAGTCGCGCTTCCAGAATGCGACGCTTCCCGATCGGCACCTGGCCGGCGGAGTCGCCCATGGGCAGCGGCAAGGCGACGCGAATGCGCCGTGCTCCCTCCACCACATGGGCGTTGGTCATGATGTAGCCGGACGAGTCGACGATCACTCCCGAGCCCACTGCCTTCTGGCGGACGATGAACGCCGTCTGGGATCGATCCGGATCCTCTTCGCGCAGCGGACCGTATCCCGTGACCAGAATCTGCACCACAGCGGGAGAGACCCTGGCGGCCAAGCTTTCCAGGGCGCGGTTCAAATTTTCCAGAGTATCGTTGCTCTCGGCCGCACGCGTTTCAGCGGCGCTGGCCTTGGGCTTGCTCGCGTTCTTGTCGGGGGGCGCTTTCTGGGCGGCTGCGGGCGCCGTCGCTTGCGGGGCGGATTGTGCAAGGAGCAGTTGCGATACGCCAGAGAGCACAAACAGCATGCAAACAATCACGACAGGCACAGGTGACATCTCAGCGTACCCGCGACCGGCGTTTCTTGGGGGATGTATGGATGACACGGGAAGTCCTCCTCGAACCACTCGAGTATGCATTCTGACAGAACTCCCCCATCTCTGAGAACTGCCGCCCAAAGCATATTGGTCGGTTTGCTACTATTGGGCTCGCGGCCGTTGCAGAAGACTGATCATGGACTCACACGCTTTCATTGCCGAGGTTTATCGGCGCATGGCGCTGCGTCATGCGCCAGAAAAGCCTCGCCCGACGTGGCATGAGACCGAGATGAGTTGGGTGGTCAGGGAGGCAACGCATCAATACGCCCCCTATTTGCCCCAAGATAAAGCGGCCCGCATCCTCGACATCGGTTTTGGCAGCGGATGGTTCCTGGCAGCGTGCCTGAAGTTGGACTATCGCAACCTAGCGGGCGCAGACTTCGGCATTGCCAATAAAGACTACGTTCGCGAGTGGGCTCCCGACCGCATCACCTTGCATGAGATCCACAAAAACATCGGAGAGTTCCTGAGCGATAAGAAGGAACAATACGATTTCATCCACATGTCGCACGTCATCGAGCACGTGCCCAAGTACTCGCTGCTGTGGCTGGTGGACGCGCTTTATCAGGCGCTGAAGCGCGGCGGAACCCTGTTGCTGCGCACGCCAAACATGGAGGGCCCTTGCGCGAATTCGAGCTTCTACGTGACGCTGGCGCACGAGTACGGCTTTGCGGGATCCAATCTCGTGTCGTTGCTCGACATCTGCGGTTTCGATGACGTTCGGCTCGTCAACTTCCCGGCGTACGAGCCGACGTTGAAGCAGCGCCTCGGCGATCTAGTACGCTGGCCGATCGTTCAGCACAGTAAACTGCGGGATCGCTTATTTGGCGTGAATTACGGCGGCCAGTTCGGGGCCGAGTTAATCGCGACCGCCCGACGCGGCGACTGGCCACCCTTTTTCGACCGCCGGTACCAGTAGGAATTCACGGCTTAGGCATCCCAAAATGCCCGCTCCCCCGAGGTCTTTGTCTTCAGAAACCGTGGTCTTCCGCCAGGGGGGAACCTAGTTGCTACCGTTAACTAACGGGTTATCAGGCTTTTACACGGGTGTCTTTCGTGATATAACCCGTGCTGAGCATAAAAGTGGGCCTGCGCCCGCCAGGAGCTTGGTTTGACGACATCGGCCTCATTCGCAGACGAGCAACAAACAACAGGCCAGTCTAGAGGAGGTACCGTGGGCGAAGAAGCACGGACCGGAAAACGGTTCCCGCTGGAATTGCCGATCAAGATACACAAGGGCGAGACCGGCGGAGACGCCGAAGGCGTAACCGGGAATCTCAGCGCGGCCGGAGTGTACATTCGCGCCGATTCCTCGATGGAAATTGGTTCCCCCGTGGAATTTGAAATCACACTGCCCCCGGAAATGACGGGCGGCCAGGAGAATGTGACCATCCAGTGCAAGGGGCGGGTGGTGCGCGCCGACGAAACTGGCGAGGGCGGAGAAGGCCGCGGCGTGGCCTGCGTGATCGACTCATACGAGTTCGTCAGGAACTCATAATCGTTTTGCAGCGGACTTTTTGGGAGCGTTGACAACATGCTCAAACTGATTCTGGCCGATAACCAGGCGATCTTCCGAGCCGGCATTGCCAAAGTGCTGGCGGTGGAAGACGAGATGCGCATTGTGGCCCAGGCCCAGACCCCTGAACAAATGTTCATGGCGCTGGACAAGTTTCGCGCCGCGGTGCTGGTCGTGGCTGCGGGATTCCACGGAGACTTTGCCGCTATTGTGGCGGGCGCGAACAAAGCCAAGACGCGCGTGATCGTTCTAGCCGACACCGGCGAGAGCGCACAGCGGCACATGTCGAACGGCGCGCATGGCGTGGTCTATCGCAACGTGACCAGCGCGGCGCTCGTCGACTGCGTGCGCAAAGTAGCGCGCGGCGAAACCTGGGTGCAGGACGTCGCCGTGCCTAGCGAACTCACCGAAAACGATATGGTCGGATTGCGCGTGCGCGACCGGCTGACCGCCAAGGAATTGCGCATCGTGGCGCTGATCGTGCAAGGCTACAAGAATAAAGAGATCGCCACGCAGCTTGGCACCACGGAGCAGGTGATTAAGAATTATCTGCGCAACGTGTATGACAAGATAGGCGTGTCAGACCGGCTCGAGTTGGCGTTGTTCACCATCCACCACCGCATTCTGAATGAGGCTGCGGCGGCAACGACCACGGGGGCGGTACCGCAACCGCCGGCGGGAGTGGCCCAGTAAGGTTTCGTGAAAATCTGCAAAACCAAGGCCGCCTGCGAGGGCGGCCTTATCTATGTGGCAAGGCTACGACTACTCGATCCTCAGAGCTCTCGCCGGATCGATCGATGCGGCGCGGCGCGCGGGAATAAAAGCAGCCACCGACGCGGCCAACGCCAGTATCAAAACTGATACCAGAAGCACGGCCGCATCAACTCCCTTCACTTCGTAGAGCTGCGCTTGTACAAATCGTACGCAGAGCAAGGCTATGGGAAAACCAATCGCCATGCCCAAGGCCGCCTGGATCGCTGCACCCCGCATGATCATCGCGGTAACCTCGGCGCGTTCCGCCCCGAGGGCCATGCGAATTCCGATCTCCGAGGTGCGCCGCGCTACCGTATACGCGCTCACGCCATAGAGCCCGAGCGCGGCCAGCAGCAAGGCTAACGCGCCGAACAGCACCGTCAAGCGTGCCAGCATGCGATCGTCGGTGAAACGATCGGCAATCTGTTGATCAAACGTCTGGAACTTCACGACCGCCAGGTTGGGGTTGATGCTGGAAAGGGTCCGGCGCGAGACCGCTTCCATGTCGTTGATCGGATGAGCGGCTTTCAAGACAAACGCACCCACGTACAGCGACTCGTCCTGCTCGATGGGACCCTTCTCGCTCGCAGGACGCTGCAGCAACGACAAGAAGGACATCGAATGGTGCTTCCAGCGGACGTCAGTGTAAACCGTGTCCTGGACTACCCCGACGATCTCATAGTCGTGGGGCGAATGTCTCCCGGTACCGAAGTAATGACCGATGGGATTCTCGCCTGGGTCAAAGTACTTCTTCACGAATGATTCATTCACCACTGCCACCGTCGGAGATGTCGCCGTATCCTGCACACCGATGCCGCGGCCCATCAGCACGCGCGTTCCCACGGAGTCAAAATATTCGGCGCCCACCCTTATATTCGAAACCGAGCCGGGCTTATATTCCTTTCCCTCCACCCTCACGTCCCAGCCGTTGTTGTTGTCTTCCATTGGCGTGTAGCTGCAGATTCCGACTTTTTCTATGCCCGGTATCGCATGAAATTGCTCCTCGATGGAACGGTACAGATCGCCGACCTGGCGCTGCGAATAGCCCGCGGCCTGAGGATTGAAGTGGACGATGTAGCGGTTCGTTGAGTCGAGCTTGAGGTCGGTGTGTTGAAGTTTGCTCAGGCTCTGGGAAAACAGTCCTGCGCCCACCAACAGGACGAGCGATAGTGCTGCCTGCACCACCACGAGGCTGCGCTGCAGCAGCGTAGCCCCACCGGTCGTCCGAACTCCGCTGCGTAGCGCTTCCACGGGCTCGGCCTGCGCCGCAAGCCATGCGGGTGCAACGCCAAACAACACGCCGGTCAGCAACGACAACCCACAAGCAAAAGCAATCACCTGCGGAGACGGGCTCGCCTGAATCGGCAGTCCCGCGGCATCGGGGAAAGCCAACGCCAGCAACATCTTCGTTCCTGCATACGCGAGAGCAATCCCCGCGATTCCGCCCAGACCCGCAAGCAGCAGGCTCTCCGTGAGCAACTGCCGAACGATCCTGGAGCGCATCGCGCCGAGCGCAGTCCTCACCGACATCTCCGCCTTACGGCCCATACCTCGCGCGAGTAAGAGATTGGCGATGTTCGCGCAGGCAATCAGCAACACAAGGCCAGAACACCACATCAACAACTTCAGGTTTGACGCATACTGTTCGTGCATGTCCTGCATGCCGGCTCCGCCCGGAGTCAGGACAAGATGCGCGCGCGCCAAGGCTGGCTGGCTATCTTTCGATGAGTATGCGTGCGTTTGTGCGAGAGCCTGGCGCAGCAGGCCGCTGAGCTTTGCCTGAAGTTGGACCTTCGACACGCCCGGCTTCAGGCGGCCAATCATGAAAAGCCAGTTGCCATCGGGATCGTGCACGTACGCGACATTCGCCAGCGGAGGCATCGATTCGATGGGGAGATAGAAGTCCGGAGGCGTGCTGGACAGCCGATCTCCGTAGAACCCTTCGGGTGCAATTCCTGCAATGGTTACGGGCTTGGTATTTACATAGAACGTGCTGCCGACAACGGAACCATCTCCGGAGTAATTGTTCTTCCAATTCTCATAGCTCATCACGGCAACGACGGGGGCGCCTTGAACGTCGTCCGCATCCGAGAACAGCCGGCCCGCGCGAGCCCGCAGCCCAAAAGTTCGGAAATAGTTGCCGGAGACGAATTCTCCCATCACCGAGCGTGCGCTCTCCTGGCTGTCGCCGCGCCTCACAACCACCGGTCGATACGCGTAGCCGGCCTGGATGGCGGCGAGTTCCTCGAATTCGGGCGCGTTCTGCCTCAAGTGCTCATAGACAGCCGTGGAGAAAAGCGCATAGTCTCCGTCGTCGCGGTGGCCGAATCCGACACAGCACATGAATTCATCGCCCAGCTTCACCAGTCTCTCGGGCTCGACGACCGGAAGGCTCTTCATCATGACTGCGTTCACCAAGGTGAAGATCGCGGCGTTGGCGCCGATTCCCAAGGCAAGGGTAAGCACGGCAGTCGCGGTGAATCCGGGGGTCTTCCGGAGCTGGCGGAACGCGAAGCGAAGATCCTGCAGAAGTATCGAAGACATGATTCTCCCACTCGTGCCAAGAAACGGCAGCAGGTTGCTTTCCAATCCACGTGCGATCCAATCCTTTGTCTTTCTTGCACTTGGAGTTCGGACAAGAGGCCAGAACTGTCCTCTTGTGATTCCTAGCGTCCGAAAGCGGACACCGCGCACCGCTGGGAATCATTTTCCGGCTGACCTGCATCTATGGGTGCTATGGAATATCGACAGCTTGGACGTTCTGGTTTGAAGGTGCCTGTGTTGAGCTATGGCACGGGCACGTTTGGCGGCGGCAACGAGTTCTTTAAGGCGTGGGGTGCGAGTGATGTTGCAGAAGCGACCCGCCTTGTGGACATATGCCTTGACGCCGGCGTAAATCTATTCGACACGGCGGATATTTATTCAGACGGGCTTTCCGAAACCATTCTGGGGAAGGCAATCGCCGGGCGGCGCGACAAAGTCCTGATTTCTACCAAGGCAACGTTCCGCATGGGACCAGGTCCGAACGATCTGGGATCGTCTCGCCATCATTTGATTCAGGCGTGCGAGGCCAGTTTGCGGAGGCTCGAAACCGATTACATCGACATCTATCACATGCACGGATTCGACGCGCTTACGCCGCAGGAAGAGGTTCTGAGCACGCTCGATCAATCTGGTGAAGAGCGGGAAGGTGCGGTACATCGCCTGCTCGAACTTCTCCGGATGGCACCTGATGAAAGCTCTGGATGTCTCCGACCGCTACGGCTGGACGCGCTACGTTGGCCACCAAGTGTACTACTCGCTGATCAGCCGGGAGTACGAATGGGAACTGATGCCGCTGGGCGCCGATCAGGGAGTGGGCGCGCTGATCTGGAGCCCGCTCGGATGGGGACGCCTGACGGGGAAGATCCGGCGCGGGCAGCCTCTGCCGAAGGAAAGCCGCTTGCACAAGACAGGTGACATGGGCCCGCAGGTTGCTGCCGAACATCTCTACAACGTGGTCGATGCGCTCGATGCAGTGGCCAAGGAGTGTGGGAAGAGTGTGCCGCAGGTCGCACTGAACTGGCTGTTGCAGCGTCCAACGGTTTCGACGGTGATCTTTGGAGCGCGTAATGAAGAACAGTTGCGGCAGAACCTCGGGGCCGCGGGATGGAATCTGACGGCAGAGCAAGTGGCGAAGCTTGATCGCGCCAGCGATGTGACACCGATCTATCCGTACTGGCATCAGCGGCAGTTCTTGGAGCGGAACCCGCTGCCGGTGTCTTCGTAGCGCCGCCGTCCCGACGGCTGTCGTGGCGGCGTCTCGCCGCCGCGGCGAGGGCGAGACGCCCTCGCGACAGCCGGCAAGATGCCGGCGCTACAGCTTCTAACTGATCTTCTCGCCGACTACTTTCGCTTGCGTGAACAGGTACAGGTAATCTGGGCCGCCGGACTTGGAGTCTGTGCCGGACATGTTGAAGCCGCCGAAGGGGTGCGCGCCGACCATTGCGCCCGTGCACTTGCGGTTGATGTAGAGGTTGCCGACGTGGAACTCGTGGATGGCGCGGTTGATCTTGTCGCGCGACTTGGTGTAGATGGCGCCGGTCAGGCCGAACTCGGTGTCGTTGGCGATTTCGAGCGCGTGGTCGAAGCCTTTGGCCTTAATTACCGCGAGGACCGGGCCGAAGATCTCTTCCTGCTCGAGCTTCGACTTCGCGGGGATGTCGGCAAACACCGTGGGCTGGATGAAGTAGCCTTCGCCGGGGGCGCGTTCGCCGCCGGTGAGGAGGCGTCCGTCTTTCTTGCCTTGCTCGATGTAGCCGAGGATGGTCTTCATCGAGCCTTCGTTGATGACCGCGCCCATGGCGGCGTTCTCGGTGACGTCGCCGACCTGAATCTTCTCGACGCGGGCTTTGAGCTGTTCGAGGAACTTGTCGTAGACGCGCTCGTCGACGATGGCGCGCGAGCAGGCCGAGCACTTCTGGCCTTGGAATCCGAAAGCGGCTTGGGCGACGCCTTCAACGGCGGAATCGATGTCGGCATCGGCGTCGACGATGATCGCGTCTTTGCCGCCCATCTCGAGGATGGTGCGCTTGATCCAGATCTGGCCGGGAGCTTGCGTCGCCGCCGTCTTGTTGATGTGCAGGCCGACTTCGCGCGATCCGGTGAAGGCGATGTAGCGCGTCTTGGGATGCGCGACGACGGCGTCGCCGAAACTGGCTCCGGCGCCGGGGCAGAAGTTCACCACGCCCTCGGGCATGCCGGCTTCTTCGAGCAGTTCGACGAACTTCGCGGCGATGGTGGGCGAATCGCTCGACGGCTTCAGGATGACGGTGTTGCCGCTGACGATCGAAGCGAGCGTCATGCCGGCCATGATGGCGCAGGGGAAGTTCCACGGCGGAATCACCGCGCCCACGCCGAGCGGAATGTAGTGCAGCGTGTCGTGCTCGCCGGGCAGTTGGATGGGTGTCTGCGCTTTCGCAAAGCGCAGAGCCTCGCGCGCGTAGAACTCGCAGAAGTCGATGGTCTCGGAGATGTCGGCGTCGGCCTCGGCCCAGTTCTTGCTGACTTCGAAGACCAGCCACGCCATGAATTCCATCTTGCGCTGGCGCATGAGGTCGCCGACGCGGAAGACGAGGCCGGCGCGCTCTTCGACGGTGGTGCGACTCCAGGACTGGAAGGCTTCGAGCGCGGCCTTCATGGCGGGCTCGACGTGTTCCTTGCCGGCCTTCTGGTGGATGCCGACGATCTGCGAGGGAAGCGACGGATTCAGCGACTTGATTTTGTCGGTGGTCTTGACGCGCTTGCCGCCGATGATGAGGTCATACTCGCGTCCAAGTTGGCCGCGGACTTTGGCGATGGCGGCGCGCATGCGGCGGGCGTTCTCTTCGTTGCGGAAATCGTAGAAGGGCTCGGTGACGAATGGTCCCTGATGCAGGGTCGTGCGCGGCCGGACGGGGGCTTCAAGCGTTGCCATGGGGGAATCCTTTCGAAGCTGGGAGATTATCGGTTAGGGATTGCTTCGATATTTTACACCTGCGCGGGCTTCCGGCTTTCGGCTGACGGCTTCCGGTCGCAGCAGACCTGAGCCGGCGAGCGGATGTTCGAGGGAGTGGAGGGGTATTGCATTTTTTTTGCTGCCTGCGGTCAAAATCTTGGTTTTAAAGGACTTATGGGATTCGGATCCAGGGTGGTCTGGGCAAAATCTTGAGGACAAAGGACTTGCGGGTAAAATCTTGCGGAATAAGGAGTTAGGTAGGGTTCCTGGGGCGCGATCTTCTCGGATGATTGCGGACGCGCTGGTTGGATCTGCGAGCATGGTCCGATTCTGATCCTTTCTGATTTCTCAGTAAAGGTCGTTCGTCACAGGAAATGAGTTTTGTGCTGTGGAAAAGTTGCGGTGAGTGGGTTGAGTGGGGATCTGAAATCCCCACTTCTCGCGCAAAGGACGCGCGAGAAATGGGGCACCCGGCACCCGGCTTTATCCGGGATTGGGAAAGTGGATGTTTCCATGGTCGATTTTGGGATCGGAGCACGACACGGTTGTGGCACACTTGGAACTTGGAACAGGAGAATGAGCAATGAGTCCAGAGGTTTCTGATCTTCTCAAGCGGGCGCTTGCGCTACCTGTGGGGGAACGAGCTGCCTTGGCGAACACGCTGCTCGACAGCCTGGAGACGACGAATCAGTCGGTGCAAGAGGCATGGGACGAGGAAGTCGAGCGGCGAATGAACGACCTGAAAGCGGGGAAGGCCGTGACAGTCCCTTGGGAACAATTGCACCGAGAACTCCTGGCCATGGTGAATGAGCGCTAAGGGTATCGAGTACCACGAGGGTGCAAGGGCAGACGTCAGAAGCGCGGTTGCCTGGTATCAGAAGCGCAGCCCAAAAGCCGCGTTGGACTTCATCGAAGAACTGGATCGAGCCACCAACACAATCCGTAAAGCCCCGGAACGCTGGCCTCCTGGCAAGAACGGCACGAGACGGTTTCTGCTTTGGCGATTTCCCTTTGCGATCATCTACTCGGAACAAGAATCCTCAATCATCGTTTGGGGAGTGGCCCACGGCAGCAGACGACCGGAGTATTGGACACCGCGCATCAAATAGCACGACGGGCGAATCCTCGATTGACCAA
>CAWEQA010000018.1:0-766446 GCA_963811095.1 uncultured Acidobacteriaceae bacterium
AACGACATGCGCAAGCAGTACAGCGTTGTCCCCGAGCTCGACGTCCTCGTCGATCACGACATACGGCCCGAGATGAGCATTCGCCCCAATCCGCGCGCTGGCATCGACGACCGCCGTCGGATGCACTCCCGGCGCATACCGCACCGGATGATGAAATAGCTCAAGCGCCCGCGCAAACGTCATGTACGGATCCTTCGCCCGCAACATCGCGGCAGGAATGGCAGGGAAGTCCTCGCCGACAATGACGGCGGAAGCCTTGGTAGTCCGCGCCGCCGCCGAGTACTTGGGATTCGAGACAAAGGTGAGTTCTCCAGGCCCGGCCTGTTCAATCCCGTTGAGGCCGATGATTTCCGTGTCAGGAGAACCGTTTTCGAGGCGAGCGTCGAGAGCAGAAGCGATGGCAGAAAGTTTCATGGTGATGAAATGGTGTAGGCATGATCGTACACCAGACTGGTGGCGGGACATCGACTCACGTCGCCGAGTGCGGCTGTCACCCTATGCATCGCGGTAACAGGGCGGTGCCATGCATTTCCCTTGCAACCTGAGCCAGTACCGATCTACTGAACAGTAAGATAGAACGTTGCTGCGTGACTCACCGTTCCGCTCGTTCCCGTCACCGTAATCGTGAAGAAGCCGGTTGGCGTTCCGGTCGTGACATTGAAGTCCATGCCGTTCGAGGCGCCACCGCCGGGTGAAGGATTCGTAACCACTACTGGGTATTTTCCAAGCGTCGCAACGTCGTTCGGTGAGAGTACGAGCCCGATTTGACTGCCATTGTTAATTATCGACGGATGCTGAACTCCCCCATAGGTCACGGTCGACGTTGAGATAAAGCCCGTGCCGTTCACCAGCACGGTCGGAACGGAGGTCGAACCCGCTGCGCTTTGAGTCGGCGACAACGATGTTATCGAGGGCATCGGATTCGGCGTAGTCCCACCACCGCCTCCGCCGCTGCCTCCGCCGCAACTCGGCAGCAACACGAGGACGCTGATCAGCAGGACGATCCCAGCCTCGCGCCTGCGCTTCGACATTCCGAGCGAGCAAATACCCATCAGAACGGCGATTTCCACGAGCCACATTCGTTTGGGCGGCTCTGCAGAGACGCGTTGACGTGCTTGCCCAATAGCAGCCGTGGTTATCGTCACAGTTGTGGTTCCACCGTTCGCCACCTGCGAAGGGTTGAAGGTGCAAGTCGCCTCAGCCGGAAGCCCGCTGCACGTGAAGTTTCCGACCGTGCCGGTAAACCCATAAAGTGCGTTGATGTTGAACCCGAGTTGCTGCATTTGACCCGCAGTGACGGTTACGCCGGTGGACACTGGGGAGATGGAAAAATCGGGCACACCCACCACCACTGAGCCTCCATACCCGCCAAAATAATTGCTATCACCCGAATACTGAAAGGTGTAGCTGCTAGTTGCGTTCACGATTACCGTTAATGTTGCTTGCAGTGCCGAATAGCCGCTCGAGTCGGTAACCTGTGTGACGGTCGGGTTCCCGCTGATCACACCGTTCGGGCCATAGAACGTGAATGTGCCGGTCGGCGAGAGATTGTTCACTGTGGTATCGACCAGCGCCGTCAAAACCAGCGGAGTTCCCACCGGCACACTCGTCGCGCTCGTCGATATCGACAGATAGGTGGGATAGAGAATGGACACAGTCGACGCAGAGGAAGTGCTCGCACCGGCATAATTTCCGTCGCCGCTGTAAGTTGCAGTGAGCGTTCTGTTCCCCGACGTTGAGAATGACGCGTACACGCTGGCATTCAGCGACGCCGGCACGCTGCCGTTTCCAGCGTACCCGTAATATGCAACCGGGACCGACATCGCGGTGCCGTTCGCATAAAACGTCACTGTGCCCGTCGGAGCTGCTCCGAAACTCTGGGTCTGGACCGTGATCCCGTATTGATAGCTCGAATTCACAGCAAGCGGATTTGTTGGAACCGAGACGGACCCCGTTGTTGTCGATGCCTGCGTGATCACAATGGGAGTCGTCACCGTACTCGCATTGAAGCTGTTATCTCCCGTATACGACGCATGCACCGAATTCGTCCCGCCCGGGAGTTGAACCGCTAAATCCTCGGTGTATCCATAACTGTTGAGGGCGTAGGTCCCGGCATCGAGCGTGGTCCCGTTATTTGTCAGCGCGACGCTGCCCGAAGGGCATGCGGTGTCGCCGGTCCCGACTGGTCTGCAGACCTGTCCCAAGGAATTTTCCACGTTTACCCGCAATACATACGGGGACCCGTATTGTGCCGTCGTGGTGTCAGGGTTCACCACATTTCCGCTGCTGTCGAACGTGACCAGAAAAGTCTGCGGCTGGCTGTTCTCCTTGCTGACTGTGACGCTGACCGGGCTGGAATAGCTGCCGCCATAGGTGCCATCGCCTGCATAGTGTGCGATGACGCTGTAGGTTCCGCCGGGGAGCATGCTTGTCGTTGCACCCGGTGTCGAACCGCTGCTAAGAGTGAAGGTGTCGATCGCGCGTCCGGTGGTGGTTCCAACGCCGGTGCTGACGAGCAGGGAAGCCTGGCCCGTAGCCGAGGCCGAGGTCACGCCGATATTTACCGGGACCGCAGTGCCGTGCGTTACGTTGACGGCATTGCCGGAGTTCAACTGCAAAGCGGTCGTCGTGGCCGTAAACGTCGCCTTCGTCCAGTTGGTCACCAGGTTATTGGCATCCACCGAGCCGAGGCCTGTGGCCAAATCGTATCCGGGCCCGGTGCTGTAACCGGAAAGAACCCCGTAACTATCGCCTGTCACTGAAACTGTGCAGTTTGGAGTGCCGGCGTAGCAGATCGTCGCGATGGTCGACCCGGACGGAATGTCGTGAAACGCATTCGCCTGCTTGGTCACCAGCTTGTATAGAGCAAAGCCGGGAACGCCTTGCGGTGTGCCAGTCTTCTGATTGACCAGCGACATGATCCCCGCGAAGGCCGGCGAGGCGACCGACGTGCCACCGTAGCCGAGAAGGTTGTTCAAGTCGCAAATGCGAGTCTGGTCCTGCTGGCAAATGAGATACGAACTACCCATGAAACCGTTGCTGGCAAACAGCGAGATGTCAGGGAGGTCGCGAACATGATCGTTTGGAACCCCTGCGCCGTTTTGCCATGAAGGCTTCGCATAGCCCTGCGTGCAACTCCCCACGGTCTGACTGTTCACCACGCAGTTGCTCGGCCCGCCGCTCCCGCCTTCCGAGAGGGGGTCGCCGAGACTTCCGTTGCAGACACCCTCCGCGGTTGAGCCCCAACCCAGCGTAACCCAGATGCTGTTGGTGCAGGTGTCATTCCAAGTCGTTTCCGGAATGTATCCCTTGGCCGATTCCTGCGTCGTGGAATTGTTCGTCGAATTCCAGTAGGTCGACCAAGTGTTGTATTCGTTGAAATCCGTCCCGCCCACGGCCGCGTTGAAAGGCGTGGACGCCAGCCCGTTCACATTCAATCCGTACTGGGCCGGTCCGCCAGGGTTGTCGCAACCGGCAGAGCCATTGTCGCCCGACGACACAAAGACGCTGATGCCTTGCGCTGCTGCCTGCTCCCACAGAGTTGAATAGAACTGATTTCCCGCAGTGCCCAGGCTCAACTCGCACTGGCCGTAGCTCTCGCTCATCACCGGTGCCAAATTGTTATCGACGATATAGACCGCGGAGAGGTCTACTCCATCCGTGGTCTCGGTCGATGCCGAGGTTACGAAATCGATGGTTGCCTGGGGTGCAACCGCGCCCGACCATTGCACGTCAATGTCGGCTTCGGGTTCGTCCCCGTTGATCCCAGGATCCACGCCGTTCAGGATGATGTTCAACTTGTTCGCCGGAACCGTAAGACCGAACAGCGCCCAGAAATCCGTTGCATCCAGCGGATTGATGTTAGTCCGCCCGACGATCGCGATGGTTTGCCCCGCCCCATTGATACCGCTGTTCCAGAGCGGCAACACGTCGTAGATGGTGGCAAAGTCGTATGGAGATACTCCGTAGCATTGGTAACCCTGACAGTTGTAGGTGAACTGCGGATTCGTTCCGGTCATCTGCTTCGTGGTCTCTGAGTATTTGCCGACATACGTGTTCATCGCCTTCTTGCGGAAGTCGTGCAACGAATCAATTCCCGCCACCGCTCCCGTCAGCGCTGTGGGAATCATCGGGTCGCTGGCGTTGGCCCAGTGCTGCTCGCCTTTGACGAGGTATTTGTGCATCGTCGTATGAAACGCTTCCTGCATCTGTCCCGCCGTGCCGGAGAACTCCAGCACCGTGCGTCCCTTCGTCGACCCTACCTGGAATCCGTGGGACTGCAGCCACGCGGTGATCGTCTGCAAGTCGCTGTCGGTGGGGCCGAACTGCTGGCCGTACTGCTCCGGCGTGAGCCACTGGTGGTAGCTCGGGGACGACTTGTCCTGCTGATTGTCGAGCAGCGTGCGGAGGGCGGTCTCCTGCTCGGGTGCGCGCTTCAGCACCAGCAGCATCCGTTGCATGGGCAGACTTGCCGGGGCTGTGCCGAGATCGAACTCTGGCCGGGCCAGCGGATGTGTGTTGCCCTTGAGGACGGTGAGACGCGACTCGTCCACCGCTTGCGTGATCAGCAGACGTGGCGTTACGGATTGCGCCGGTTCTTGGGCGTGCAGCGAGACGCAGAGCATCGGCGCAAGGCACAGGACTGCGGTAAAAACTGAGTAGATGGAGAAAGATAGAGAACTGGGACGCGACTCTGGGATCGCTTGCATGGCGCACCTGTGGTCGAACATAGACGGCATCCACGGAAGACCAGTCGGCGGAGGAAGGGAAGGGGCCGACTCGTTTCTTTGGCAGGCCCAAGGCCCGCGTGGACTTCACACCCTACATCAACTCTTCTCCGATTTCAACGCATTTCAGGTGACTTCGAAGTGTGGCGTCGAGCGAGGGCCGCGGTTCGCTCGCAAGCCTTCTACGGCCCTGTACTACTGACTGTTTGTACGGCTCTCCTTAGTGGCATACTGACACCACATCAACAGAATTCAGGGGGCTTCATGACAAGCAGGTCAGCGGGAGCATTGCTCACAATCGTCCTGGCAACAACTTGGGCAAGGGCTCAGACTTACACCATCACTGACATCGGCGTGCTCAAGGGCGACAACGAAAGCAGCGGCTTCTTCATCAATAATCTCGGCGAGGTGGTCGGCTGTTCCGACATCAAGAACGCAGAAGGCTATCCCTGCACCGGACTGGTTCCGGGCCAGCATGCATTCTCCTGGACAGCGAGTGGTGGGATGAAGGATCTGGGTGCGCTTTCCGGAGCGACCGTCAGCGGCGCGATCGGCGTGAATGATTCCGGCACTGTGGTGGGTTACTCCAACGTCAAAGGCCAGATCGCGACAAATTTCAACGCGGTGCAGTGGTCCTCCACCGGAGCCATCACGAACCTGGGCACGCTCGGGGGAGGCTCTTCCAGCGCGGCTTTTCAGATCAACTCCGCGGGAGAAGTCGCCGGCGATTCGTTTCTCAGCAGCGGAGTGGTGAACGCTACCAGTTGGACCAGCAAGAAGATCAAGAACCTGGGCGCTCTGTCGAAGGCCATCTTTACCGCCGGACTCGCGATCAATGACAACGGCTACATCGTGGGCGAGTCGGTATTCGGCTACGGTCCGCCGTTCACCTCCCATGGTTTTCAATATAACGGTTCCACGATGAAGGATCTGGGCACTCTCTGGGGAGGTGTGACCAGCATGGCGAATGCGATCAATACCGCAGGAGTCATTGCCGGCCAATCCGACGGCACCAACACGAAGGGACACTGGCACGCTGTCACGTGGAGCACGGCTGGGAAGATTCAGGATCTGGGTGTGATTCCGGGAGGCAATTACAGCATCGCGTTCGGCATCAACGATTCCAGCGTGGTGGTCGGCTACGGCAATCTGTCGAACAACGCCGCGCACGCCATGGTCTGGACCTCCGCGGGAGGCATGAAGGATCTGAACTCGCTGATTCCGGCAGTATCCGGATGGGTGCTGATCAACGCGAATGCCATCAACAACGTGGGGCAGATCACCGGCTATGGCACCAAGGGCGGCAACAATCATGCATTCCTGCTCACGCCGGTGAACTGAGGGAACCGTTATTAAGCCGGAAGAACTCGTGCGGCGAGTGAACCTGGGGTTGGGATCCGTAGTCAAGGGTGCCCAACCCGCCGACTACGCTCAGGGCAGGCTCTTTCGAAAACGCGAAGGTGGTCCGGCACTGATTGAGTTGTGGCGTAGAATGCCGTTGCAGAATCAGGTTTGCGCCAAGTGTTTCAGGACCTCAAGTACACTCTTCGGCTTTGGTCGAGAAGTCCATGGCAAGCGGGATTCGCCCTCGCGGCTCTCGCCATCGGGATTGGCGCAAATACGGGCTTGTTCAGCGTAGTCAACGCATTGCTGTTGCGCTCCCTTCCATTTCAGCAGCCAGATCGCCTTGCGCTGCTGCATCAGTTCATTCCGCCGCATGATAGCGCGCAGCAGTTTCACGACTGGCGGCAGCAGACTGCATATCTCGCCGATGCCGCGCTTTTTGAGGAAAACGATGTGAACCTTGGAGGCGTGCGTCGTGCAATTTCTTTTCGGTCTTGGGAACGCAGCCGATACTCGGCAGTGGATTCGCCCCTGATGCGGATGTGAATGGAACCGGCTGGGGATGGCCCGGGAGCAATGTCCGCAGGGTTGGTTGTGCTCTTCGCTGTGGTGGCGTCGGCGAGTATCCGGTCGGCCACCCGCCGAATTGCCAGACTCGACATCACCGCCACTCTACGCAGCGAATAGGTGCGCGTTCTATTCCTCGAACATCGGCACTTGCCGTTGATCCTGCGTCCCGTCGCGGCGTTGACGGCGCGCGGCGCCGATCACGGCAAGCACGGTCAGAGATTCCAGTGCGGTGCGCGGCACGAAGATGCGCTGCGTGTTCGAGCGCTGGTCGGGCGGGTTGACCAGAAATCCTTCGGGCGTGGTTTGCGTGAGGTCGGCGGGCATGAGGCCTTCGAGGATCTCGCTGTCTTTAAAGCGCAGCCGCACCCACAATCCCTCTGACCGGGGACGGGAAGTGAACGTCTTCCGCGTGAGTGATTCAGCTTCGCCGAACTCGCGAACAAAATAGACCCCTTTGATCTCGCGCAGATCCATGGTGATAACCGTGCCAGAAGTATTCAGAAGTTCGAGTTTGCCCTCGTGGACGAACTGAGCCGGCGAGACGTAGCCAGAGACGGAATCCCGGTCCATCTTGCGGACGATCACTTTCTTGTGAGTGGAGGGCATCTTGGGGTTGCGGCGCGTTTCCCGCCTCTGATTCTCGCACTTTTTCGCCGGAAACCCGCGGAATCCGCCTTGGCAGTAGCCAAAATGTAAACGTTGTGTTATTTTCTTTAGCTTGCCGCAAAGTTTCCACTTCGCATAAGTACTTTGGATTAAGCCACTTGCATCCGAGTGGCTGAGGGGCCGGAGAGCGTGGTCCCCAGGGCTGTGGAAATCTTGTGGAAAGTTTGGCTGGTTTTCTTGGCTAGTCCGGCCCTCCCCCGGTCGCGATCGTACCTGGATCGCTCCCGAAATAGGCCCTGACCGCCGCTTGAAAAGCGAATGGCTGATTACATTTACACGATGGAAATCCGGTTGACGCCGGACCAACTGAAGGGCGTCGGCCTCGTGCAAGACGTAGCCCGCGCCGCGGGCATGAACCTTTACCTCACCGGCGGCGCGATCCGGGACATCATCAGCGGATTCACCATCCGCGACCTCGATTTCACCGTCCAGGGTAATCCTCTCAAGCTCCAAAAAGATCTGGAGAAGGCCGGCGCCAAAATCACGGCCGTCGAAGAGGACAACCGCACCATCTTTATCTCGTTGCCGGGCAATGCCCGCGCCGAGATCAGCATGGCGCGCACCGAGCGCTTCGAGAAGACGGGGAAGCCTCCGATCATTACGCCCGCGACGATCCACGACGACCTGCGCCGCCGAGACTTCACGGTCAACGCCATGGCGTTGTCGCTGAATGAAGGATCGCGCGGGCTGCTGCTCGATCCGTTCAACGGCGTGGCGGATATTGAGCTGAAAGTTATCCGCATTCTGCACAATTATTCTTTCCTGGAAGATCCTTCGCGCCTGATCCGCGCCACCCGCTTCGCCGCACGCTTCCACTGGCTGCTCGAAGAGCGCACGCAGGCGCGTTACGATGCGGCGAAGGAAGGCAAGTACATCGACCACATTCTGCGCTCGTCGATTGGCCACGAGATCGCGGCCCTGGCGCACGAAGACGATCCGCTGCACGTCGTGAAGACGCTGGAGAAGGAAGGCTGGCTGACGATCCTGCACGACCACTGGACCGTCGCCAAGGTCGACATCAGCGGCATCACGCAATTGATGAAGACGCGACAGCAAATGGTCGACATGGGATACGCTCCCGACGCCGGCCCCGCTTTCATGTACTTCTTGACCGCGCACTTCTCCGAAAAAGACGTTGCGGATATTCAGAAGATGATTCCCCGCAAGGATCTGGTCGAGGCCTGGCGCGACATTGAAGATCACGCGAAAGAACTGGCGAAGCGCCTAATGGGCAAAGAGGCCGCGACTCCGTCGCGTACCTGGCAGTTGCTTTCATCGGCGCGTCCGGAGATGGTGTTGTTCCTGGCAGTGACCGCAAAGCAGCAGTCGGTCGAGCAGAAGATTAAGAACTATCTGACCAAATGGCGGCAGGTGCAGCAGAAGATTCCGTTGCCCGAGATGACGGAGTTGCTGATCACGCCGCAGTTGCCGGAATATCCGAAGCTGGCGCATGACGTGTTTATGCTCTTACTCGACGGCAAGCTGCGTTCGCGCACCGAGACGCTGAAATTCCTGAAGCCGTTCGCGCCTCCGCCTCCTCCGCCGCCACCAGCGCCGCGGCGCGGACGTGCCGCCAAGGCCGCGGCTGAAGCACCCGCCGCGGTAGCAGCGGCAGGCAAACCCGGTCCAAAAGGGAAGAAGGGGAAGGCCGTGGCTGCAGTCGCGGCACCCGCTCCGGTTGCAGCACCGCCCGCGAAGGCAACTGCGAAAGCTCCTGAAAAATCCAAAGCTGCCGCACCGGCGCATAAGCCTGCAAAACCTGCGCCGAAACCGGCGCACAAGCCTACCCATAAGCCCGCCCATAAACCCGCGCCGAAGCCCGCCAAAGGGAAGAAAAAGAAGTAAAGGCTTTTGGTTGATCCCATGAAAGCCCTCCGCACGGACTGAGGCCTGGTGCCCCCGTCCGTCACAAGAATGCGCTCAATCCCGAAGTCTGTATGCCCAAGCGGATTCGTGTTGTAACGCTCAGCCCATCCCCTGCACTATCCCCACAGCACGATCAAACCAGGGGGTACCTCCGATGAGTAACGGCTTTCAGCCGGGCACGTGGATTCCTCTTCCTTCAAATTGCACGAGAAGTTACAGGGTCACGTTTTATCGCTGCGCGAGTTGGGGCCTGCAACTCATCTCGAAGTGTGTGGGTTGGGCACAGCAGGCAACTTACGAATGTATCTCGTGGGCCTGGCAGCAGGTAAAGAAGTGCAGCTGGTGGTCGTGGCTCTTCTGCGTGCTGTTTGCCATTGTGGTAACCGCCGTCTGCCTTGTCTTCGGATGGGTGGTCAGCATCGTCTGCACCGCCGTGGCCTTTTTCGAGATCGCGGTCTGTCTGCTCTGGAGCCTCGTCTCAATCATCTTCTGCATCTCTAAGGCGAATGGCGGCACTGCATTCGTGCTCACCGATGGTTCCATCATGATGCAGGAGTTCGTCGGCGCTGACCTGTACTACCTCGGGATCGGGCTGGTTGGCTGGGGCACGAACCGCTGGTGGAAACTAACGCCGGACCAATTCGGCAGCTACGCCAACGGAAGCTGGAGCCAACTCGCCGATTCCAATGTCGGCCGCACCTTCTACGCCTCCGGAGTCCTTGCCGATGGGCGGGTAGTCGTCTGCGGCGGAGAGTACTCCGAGAATTCCTTGGGCATGGTCAACCAGGACTGGAACAATACCTGCGAAATCTACGATCCGGTCGCCAATACCTGGACAAACATCCCCACGCCGATGACTCCAGCTCCGAATCCGGTGGTTTGGAAGAGTATCGGCGACGCTCCTTGCGCGGTGTTGCCTGACGGAACATTCCTCTTGGGCTCAGACAATGATGCGAACCTTGCCAAGCTTGACCCTGTAACCCTGACGTGGACAGCGTTGAACCCAAGGGCAGGGGGCTTCACCAGCGATGAAGACAGTTGGGTGCTGATGCCGGACAACACGGTTGTTGGTCCGAGTTGCGAGTTGGCGCCGTTCAACACGACATGGCTCTATACGATTGCCACCGACACTTGGGGACGCAGCAACGACCTCCTCAATGGCATTGTCGATCCAAGCGACAATGAGATCGGCCCGGGACTGTTGCTCTATGACGGCACCGCGTTCTTTATTGGAGCGAACGAACACACCGCCATATACAATCCAGCTGTGGTTCCCGCCTGGACGAATGGTCCCGACTTGCCTGACCAGACCATCGAAGAACAGCCCATGAAAATCGGTATTCAGGATGGTCCCGGCGCGTTGCTGGTCAACGGAAATGTGCTGTTCGGCGCGGGCATCCGGGTCACCGATCCCACCGGACAACCACAAAGCTCACCCTGCTGGTTCTTCGAGTACGATGGCAGCAGTTTTAATCGCACCAGCGATCCCCCCAACAATGACACGTACACCTACACCACTCGTCTGCTCCCGCTCCCCAACGGAGATATCCTGTACTGCCAGTCCGCCGATTCTTCGTTTTATGCGTACCATTCCGATGCGGCAGCACCCCAGGACGCATATCGTCCCGTGATCCAGTCCTGCCCGTCGTCGATTCAGGCGGGCAGCACCATTCAGATCTCCGGCATGCAGTTCAACGGCCTGTCGCAAGCCGTGGGATACGGTGATGACAGCACAACCGCGACCAATTACCCACTGGTGCGGATCGTCAACAACCAGACCAATCACGTCCAGTATTGCCGCACCCACGACCACACCACGGTCGATGCCAACGGCAACACCACGCCTTCCATGGGAGTTGCCACGGGCGCAGCCGTCATCACCACTAACGTCGATATTCCGTTTGGGATCGATTTGGGCGACGCGACGCTCTTCGTCGTCGCGAACGGCATACCGTCTCAGCCGTTTCCCGTTACGCTCACGACCGGCCTGCTCTGAGGCGCAGTCTGCGCCGGCGGAGAGCATACTGAGCCATGCCGAACGTCTTGCCGACGCACGCCGCCAGAAATGACCACAACAGAATTCTGGCTCCGATGCCTGCGATAGAAAGCCCCAGGCCCCGTCCGTGCCACCCATACCAAAGGATCGCAAGGATGAGTCCGACGGCCAGGAACTTCGCTCCCATCGAGCAGCCACAGGAGTCGTCCGCGCTGGACTGGGGGAAGAGTCTGGGCAGTAAATTCCGCGACGTGCGAAAACGTCGCACGCGCCGGCGGCCGATTGGAGTTCGTTGCAACATGGGGATGTCATCCAGCGCGCCTCAACTTCTGGCGAGAGGCGGAACGACTTTTTCAAGATCATACGCCCGCGCAACAGTCCATGCATCCGTAGTAAACGCAATCCGCTCGATGGGATACCAGACAGTTGGTCAAATGCCACTCTTGAACCTCTAGCTTGGAGCTAACTGAGCAGGGAAGTTCTTGACCAGGGCGGCCTGAGCTTCGACGAAGGAAAGAACAGAACGCAAAGCCACTCGCCCAGCCCGGCCCCGGCTATTATTCTGAGACGTGACCGAAACCCCGAACCCAGACACCAAATCCTCGTTTCGGAGGAGTCGCCTCCGATCCTTGATTCGATGGATCGTCATCGGCGTAGTGCTTCTCTGGTCCGTTGCCGCCCTGACCCTCTTGGCCTCCCGGTGGATCGACCCGCCGACAACCGCGGTGCACATCCAGCGCCGCTTTCAAGCCTGGATTCACCACACTCCGTATCGCGAACGCTACAAATTCATTCCCCTCCGGCAAATCTCGCCCGATCTGCAGCACGCGGTAGTCGCCGCCGAGGACTCGCGCTTCTACCAGCACCATGGATTCGATTGGCACGAGATCCAAATCGCCGCCGCAGACGATTTGGAAGGCGAACGCACTCGCGGCGCTTCCACCATTACCCAGCAACTCGTAAAAAACCTGTTCTTCGGAACGGGCCGCTCTTTCCTCCGCAAGGGCGCGGAGGCCACCCTCGTGCCGGTGGCCGAGTTCGTCCTCGGCAAACAGCGCATTCTGGAGATCTACCTCAACGTGGTCGAATGGGGCCCCGGCATTTATGGGGCAGAGTCGGCCTGTCATTATTACGACGAAACCGCAGCCCGGAGTGTCGGCCGCGAACAGGCGGCGCGTCTCGCCGCGCTTCTGCCGGCTCCCCTGAAGCGACGCCCCGAGCGCATGAATAAGTACAGCGCGATCATCCTTGAGCGCATGCGCCAAATGGGCTGGTAATGGTGGCGGTGGCCCATCGTCTTGATTCCGGGGGCTGGCCCAGACTAGTGAGTACTATCACGAAACTGGCTGCCCCAGACTTCGTGATTTTCGAAGTCTGGGCATTCCTGCTGCCTGCATCAGGAGATTTTTCTGACCCGCAACTCGGCCTTCTGGGGTTCATGGATCAGCACCGGTCCCGCTTCGGCATAAGCATAATGCCGAGAACTGCTCCAGAGCCACTGTTCCGGCTCCAGTACCAATCCACGTTTCACGGGATTGCGATGCATGTAGCGTAACTTCTCCACCCGCTTGTGTTCCGAGAACACGACGAAGTCGTAGAACCGGGGCTGCCATATGCGGCCGTAGTCCACCGCTTCCTGCCAAAGCGGCAACTGCTTGGAATCCGCCCGCCGTCGTAGTCGCCCCAGCAGACGCCGCGCAAATCCCTGCTTGAGCGCCTTCATGACCAGCGACGGATCGCCCCGCTGCGGCTCGCCGATCAGCAGATGCACATGTTCGGGCATGACCACATATCCGACGACCACAAAGTGATACCGCCGCCGTACCGACTCAAGCACACGCAAGAACAGATCGCGGTTGCGCGCGCTCCCCAGCAGCGGCAGCCGGCGGTAACAACTGGTGGTGATGAAATGCGAGTACCCCGCGCCGTAATAACGATGCAGCCGCCTGGGCATGGGTGAGATATAGCATCAGCGAGGAAGGTCTGGCTGTGACGAATGAACATCCGGGATCGCCATCCGGTGGAAAATTGCAGCTTCCTGGCAAGAATCTCCCGCCCGCAGCAGCATGAATGCCCAGACTTCGAAAATCACGAAGTCTGGGGCAGCCAGTTTATAGTGGTGTCTGCAAGTCTGGGCCAGCCCCCTCACGCCCAGCGCGGCCAGCAAGCTCTTGACACCGACCGTTCCAAATCCTGCTAAGGGAAAACACCAATGACCGAGCATGCACAACTACCAAAGGTCTTCGTCGATTTCAACAACAGTGATCGACAGGGAAGAATACGGCTGAGCACCGTCGGCACGGTGCAGGATCTAGCTCGGCTAGGGATTGTCCTTCGAGAGGGTATCGAAATCATCTTGTACTCTCTTGAACTCGAAACTAATGGAGTCGTTACTTACTCCGCAGAGGAAGGGCGATGGGTGGCAAAGATTGATTGGGACCACGTTCGAGAGCTTCCTGGCAATGATTTACCGTAGGCTTCCATTGTCCCGGGGATGCTCCGATGCCACGGTTACAAGTCCGTGAACGGCGTAAGCGGCGGCAACACTACCGTCGGGCAATCGATGGAGGGCGGTACGCAGCCACGGCGTGCCGGGGGGCTGGCCCAGACTAGTGAGTACTATCACGAAACTGGCTGCCCGAGACTTCGTGATTTGAGGCTGTTACGAAACTACTAGCGGGGAGCGGGCGTTGATGGCAAGATGCGGTTACGAGGGGGGGCTGGCCCAGACTAGTGAGTACTATCACGAAACTGGCTGCCCCAGACTTCGTGATTTTCGAAGTCTGGGCATTCCTGCTGCCTGCATCAGGAGATTTTTCTGACCCGCAACTCGGCCTTCTGGGGTTCATGGACCACCACCGGTCCCGCTTCGGCATAAGCATAATGCCGAGAACTGCTCCAGAGCCACTGTTCCGGCTCCAGTACCAATCCACGTTTCACGGGATTGCGATGCATGTAGCGTAACTTCTCCACCCGCTTGTGTTCCGAGAACACGACGAAGTCGTAGAACCGGGGCTGCCATATGCGGCCGTAGTCCACCGCTTCCTGCCAAAGCGGCAACTGCTTGGAATCCGCCCGCCGTCGTAGTCGCCCCAGCAGACGCCGGGCAAATCCCTGCTTGAGCGCCTTCATGACCAGCGACGGATCGCCACGCTGCGGCTCGCCGATCAGCAGATGCACATGTTCGGGCATGACCACATATCCGACGACCACAAAGTGATACCGCCGCCGTACCGACTCAAGCACACGCAAGAACAGATCGCGGCTGCGCGCGCTCCCCAGCAGCGGCAGCCGGCGGTAACAACTGGTGGTGATGAAATGCGAGTACCCCGCGCCGTAATAACGATGCAGCCGTCTGGGCATGGGTGAGATATAGCATCAGCGAGGAAGGTCTGGCTGTGACGAATGAACATCCGGGATCGCCATCCGGTGGAAAATTGCAGCTCGCTGGCAAGAATCTCCCACCCGCAGCAGCACGAATGCCCAGACTTCGAAAATCACGAAGTCTGGGGCAGCCAGTTTATAGTGGTGTCTGCAAGTCTGGGCCAGCCCCCCCTCGACAACAATGGAAGAGCACACGCATCCGGTCGGAACGCAAGACTCTGCCGGAAGTACGACCATCGGAGGAACCACTTCGATCCGACTCCATCTCCGCAAGACATACACGGCGCAGCAGGGCACGACAACATCACGCATGTAGAGGCCAGCGCGGGCACCAGCACGGTCTACGTCTACAACGGTAATGGCGTGCAGGCGCATGTTCCGTTAAGCGCATTCCCCCGGCCAAAGAAGGACGACCAGCAATGAGCAGAATCCGGTTCAAAATCGCCCTGGTGTTTGCGGTCGCGGTGGGGACGCTTCCAGCCGTGTCACAGCAGCGTCCATCCTCCACCGAGAAGCGCCCTCCCGACCCTCCCCCTAACCATGTCGAGGTGCGATTTGCGCTGGGCAAGCAGCCCCTCACATGCAAACAGTTCGAGCTAACAATCAAGGGCGGGGGATCGAACGATCTCTAAACGGGTCATTTGAGTCGGGCTTCTCAGTTCCCGAAGCTGCTTCAACCTATCGCGGGCTGCTGGACGTTGTAATCAAATGCGGAGACCAGAGGTGGCATTTTCCAGAGGTTGGAAAGTGGTCTCTACAACAGGGCTGGTGGTGGGTGGGTACCGACTATCCCCCGTTCCAAGAAATGCTCCAGAATGACAATACGTTCAAAGATGCGGTGTGGGTCAAATACCTTATCGTCGATCCGACGAACGATGAGGTGTTCTATGTGTATAAGTCCTGCCCGGCGAAGCTGAAGGACCAGAAGCCGGGTCCGTGCTACGACGAAGAATGATCAGACGAAGATCGATACTCTGCAGCCTTTGGGGGGGCTGGCCCAGACTAGTGAGTACTATCACGAAACTGGCTGCCCCAGACTTCGTGATTTTCGAAGTCTGGGCATTCCTGCTGCCTGCATCAGGAGATTTTTCTGACCCGCAACTCGGGCCCAGACTATTGGCTTTGCTGGCACAAACAAAACAGCGGGTGCCCCGTCCTTTGCGCAGTCTGCAAAGGGCGGGAACCGCGAACGCATAAACAACGGGTTTGAGCAGAAGGGACAACATTTGTGTAGGCCGCATCGCAACCCGCCCTTGCTAAGAACGCAAGGACGGGGCACCCTCTGCATAGTTGGCGCACACGAACAACAAAGGAAAGAGTGGGCCGAAAGTTCGAAGCTTAGATAAAAGAGGCTTGGACAAAATTTGACAAAGTCACCCCTCGTGATCCGGCGTATACTTTAGCCATGCGCCGCCTGATGGCCATCTCGGCGTTCGCGCTTTTCCTGGCCGTGCCCCTGTGGGCGCAGCGCGGCGGAGGTCACGCCGGCGGCGGACATGGTGGTGGCTTCGGCGGGCACGCAGGTTTTAGTGGCGGTCACGGCGGAGGCTTCAGCGGGGGCGGTCACATGGGTGGCGGCCACGTCTCCAGCGGTATGCGCTCCGGCCCGATTGCTTCGCGCGGCTTCACGCACGGTCCTTCGTTTTCCCACCGCGGCTTATCTCACGGGCCATATTTGCATAATGGTTTTCGCGGCAACCGTTTCCACGGAGACCGCTTCCGCGGCCGGGATGGGCGGTTCCGCAACTTCGGACTCCGCAACAACTGCTTCGGTTTCGGCTGTCGCTCGTTTGGTTTTCCCTGGGCCTACGGCGGATATTACGATCCGTGGTGGTGGGGAGATTCGGGATCTTCCTACGACGAAGACTACGAGCGTGATCGCGCCATCGCCAACCAGATGAACCAGCAGAGCCTCGAGGAGCAGCGCATACGGCAACAGGAAGAGGCCGACGGCGATCAGGATATTTACGCGCGTTCCGATCCCGCCCCGCGTCCAACGCAGCGCGAGGCGGAAGATGCGCCAGTCCTGCCGGATACGGTTCTGGTCTTCCGCGACCAGCACAAACAGGAAGTCAAGAACTACGCGATCGTCGGACAGACCCTTTGGAACTTCGCTTCGCAGCACACTCAAAAGATTCCTCTGTCGGATTTGGACCTGCCCGCCACGACCAAAGCGAACGACGATCGAGGTCTAATTTTCCGGGTTCCCGCCTCCGGCGAAGCCCAATAGCCGCTTCACGTCAGACCAGAATCACTCCCGCTTAGCGCACCGTTTCCCCTTTCACTGCATCCAACACGACATTCACCCTATCGGCATTCCTTTTTCGGCGTAGGGCTAGTACATTGGAATCAAGCGCTTAGGTCATGTACCAGGGGTTCACGGGAACCTGCAGAAACACGGGGTCAAATCCGGAATATCCCTGTCTAAATGCTAAGATTAAAGAATACCCACTATGCCTCTAAAAACACTTTTTCTGAATCCCCCATCGTTTGAGAACTTCGACGGAGGCGCTGGCTCCCGTTGGCCCGCCACCCGCGAAATAGAAAGTTTCTGGTATCCGGTTTGGCTGGCTTATCCGGCGGGGATGCTGGAGGGGGCGCGGTTGCTGGATGCGCCGTCGCACCACGTGTCGGGCGAAGAGACCATCAACATCGCCAAGGAGTATGAGTTCCTGGTGCTGTTTACGTCGACGCCGGGATTCCCGGGCGACATCCTGCTGGCGCGGGCGATCAGGAAGGTGAATCCGAAGATCAAGATTGCCTTTGTGGGACCGCACGTGACCGTGCTGCCAGAAAAGTCTCTGCGCGATTGTCCCGAGATCGATTTCATTTGCCGCAAGGAATTTGACTACTCGGTGACGGATTACGCCAAGGGCAAGCCGCTGGCGGATATTCCGGGTGTTTCGTATCTGAAAGACGGGAAGATCGTGCACAATCCTGACGCCCCGGTGATTGAGAATCTGGACGAACTGCCGCACGTCACCGAAGTGTACAAGCGCGATCTCGATGTGAAGAATTACAACGTGCCGTTTTTGCTGAACCCGTACGTGTCGCTCTACACCACGCGGGGTTGCCCAGCACAGTGTACGTTCTGTTTGTGGCCGCAAACTTTGAGCGGACATCCGTGGCGCAAGCGCTCCGCCGATGATGTTGCCCGCGAGATGGCGAAGGCCAAAGAGATGTGGCCGGAAGTGAAGGAATTTTTCTTCGACGACGACACGTTCAACATTCAGAAGGCGCGCACGATCGAACTCTGCGCAAAGCTGAAGCCGCTGGGGCTGACTTGGTCCTGCACATCCCGCGTGACCACCGACTTCGAAACCCTGAAGGCGATGAAGGACGCGGGCTGCCGGCTGCTGATTGTGGGTTACGAGTCGGGAGACCAGCAGATCCTGAAGAACATCAAGAAAGGCGCGACCATTGAACGTGCCCGGCAGTTCACCAAGGACTGCCACAAGTTGGGACTGGTCATCCACGGCGACTTCATCATGGGCCTGCCGGGGGAGACACACGAAACAATTAACAACACCATCGCGTTTGCCAAAGAACTCGATGTCGAGACCATTCAGGTTTCGGTGGCGCATGCGTATCCGGGGACGGAACTTTACGACTACGCCGTGAAGAATGGGTTTATGGTCGGCGACAACAAGATGGTGGACGAAGGCGGACATCAACTTGCCCAGATTCAATATCCCGGGCTGCCGGCGGATGACATCATGTCGGCGGTGCACCGGTTCTATGACGAATATTATTTCCGTCCGAAAGCCGTGTACCGCATCTTGAGAAAAGCGGTATTTGACAGCAACGATCGCAAGCGGCTGTACAAAGAGGCGAAGAGCTTCTTGAAGCTGCGGTCGGCGCGTAACAAGATGGTGAAGAAGCATCATGCTGAGGCAGCGGCAGCCGAGCCGGTGAAAGCGTAGCAAGCGGCAGGGTAAGCAGGGAAGCGCGCCGGACGCGCAATTTCGCATTCTCGCCAAGAACGCGAGAATGTTTGCGCGGCGCGCCCAGATCCTTCAGCGCCAAAAGCGGGCGCTTCAGGATGACAAAACACCGAGTGTCTAGTGACCTTTCGCAAGTATCTGGTGCTGGCTGGAGTCACCGTCTTTGCAGCGGCGGGTGATTCCATGCTCTCGCACGGGATGAAGCAGACCGGCAACATCTCCCTCCATCATCTGCAAGGCGTCATTTTCGCGGTGCGGAATCCGTTTGTCGCGGTGGGTATTCTTCTTCTGCTGGCGTTCTTTGCTTCGTACATGAATTCACTCTCCTGGGCAGACCTGACCTATGTGCTGCCGGCCACTTCTCTGGGATACGTTCTGCTGGCGCTGGTGGCGAAGTTTGCGCTGCATGAGAATGTGAGTCCGATGCGCTGGCTGGGAATCGCGCTGATCTCGGGAGGAGTGGGATTCGTGGCGGGAGGGCCGGCGCTCACCGAGCATGAACATTGTGATGAAGGCGAACCTCCATCCTTCGACTCCGCTCAGGACAAGCTTCTCGCCGCAAAGGATGCGGCGAGAACTGGGGCACCCGCTGCAGAGGTTGTTTCTGGCGGGGTGCAGCGATGAAGAGCGCGTACACCTGGGGCGGGATTCTGGTCATTGTGTTCGCGTCGGTGGTGGGCGACGTTCTGCTGGCGCGCGCCATGAAGCAAGTGGGCGATGTGCACGCGCTGTGGCGCCGTGCTGGACTGTGGACGGTGGTCTCGCGCATCCTGGGCAATCCGAACTTTTTTCTGGGACTGATGGCGATGGCGGTCGCGTTCTTCAGCCTGCTGTTCTCGCTGTCGTGGGGAGACGTAAGCCTGGTGGCTCCCGCCGCCGCGTCGCTTACGTTTATCGGGAACGCCTTCGCGGCGAAAATCTTTCTGCATGAAAAAGTGGACCGGCGGAGATGGATCGCTGCCATGCTAGTGGCGGCGGGAGTGGCGCTGCTGGCGGGGTGAGGTCTGTTGCTCAGGTGCGAACGTGTCTCCCGCAAGTTGGAAACTGGTGCCCTCGAGTTGCAGTTCACCCGTTAGTGCCCGATATTCTCCGAGTTAAGGGACACTTTCTACTAGTTATGTCCCACCCTGAGTGGCATCTACTAGTTACGAGGATCGCGACAGCCGCTCGTGCCTACCGAGTTAGTTTGAACACCACCCCGTAGCCCTCGCCCACACCCCCGCCGCCCGTGATGCCATAAAGATTGCCCACCGTATCCCGAATCAGTTCTCCAGGACTTCCGCCATCCCTTCCACCGCTGAAGGTGTGCAACACCGTGAAGTTCCCGGCTGTATCCAATTTAAATACCGTGCCGCAGCCAGATCGGCCACCGGCAACGGCGGTGCCATACAGATTGCCCGCAGCGTCGCGGACTACACCGCTGAAGGGATAGGCTCCGTCCGATCCACCAGTGAAGCGCCACAATACAGTTTCGTTCCCGGAGTTATCCAGCTTGAAAATAGTTCCGCAACCAACGTCGGGGTTCTGCGGACAACTCACACCGCCTCCGTGGCCTGTGGTGCCATAGAAATTGCCTGCTACATCGCGGATCAAACGGCCAGTGGGCCAAAATCCATCCGCCGCGCCAGTGAAGCTATACAAGACAGTTTGCGTGCCCGTTGGATCGAGTTTGAAAACCGTTCCGCAGCCGCCCCGAAAGGAGCAGCTGAGGTCGCCACCGGAAAGGGTTGTACCGTAGAGGTTCCCCTCCGTATCGCGGATCATCGGCGCTTCCGGATATGCGCCGTCCGCTCCACCCGTGAATCTGTACAGGACCGTCTCGTTGCCAGCCGCATCTAGCTGAAACACGGTGGGAATGTAAGGCGTCGTGCCATACAGGTTTCCGTTTGTATCTCGGACCAAGCCGATCGGACCAGATCCGTCTCCTCCCGTGCCTTGCGTGCCATGGAAACTGTAAAGAACACTCTCGGCGCTGGCCGTGTCCACCTTAAACACCGTTCCGCTGCTATACTCCCCACCCATTTGTGAGGTGCCGAACAAATTGCCCGCGGCGTCGCGGATGATACCTCCATTGGGCCCTGCTCCGTCGGGGCCCTTAAAACGGTGCAGTATAGTCTCCCCGCCAGATGCGTTCAGTTTGAATACGGTTCCACACCCATACGGTTGGCAAAGCGGAGCGTTGGTTCCACCAGCATAGGTCGTGCCGTATAAGTTGCCGGCTGCATCGCGGACGAGAGTTTGGGGGCTGACCCCGTCACCATTTCCTGTAATCGGGAGGCCTCTAAACCGATAGAGTACGGTGAACTTCTGTCCGTGCACGGGTGGGGGCGCGAAAAGCGAGAAGAAGACGATCAGCAACGCCATGAAAGCGGCTCTTGAGCGTGGCGCTTTGAAGAACGCGGGCGAAGCTATGTACGCTATGGAGAATGCGCACGAACGGCCTCTCCGAAATATTCTGGGTGAATGTTTGAAGGCCAAAAGATTGTGGTCAATAGAAACTGGTTCGGATTTCATGAGTGGAGGCCTCTTTCGGGGAAATCAGAATGCTTGCGCTTGGAGGGGACTAGCGCCGAGCGAGCGCAACGCATTCTTCAATCTTGGGATCCGGGCCCTGAACAATCGTAATTTAGACCATGAAGGATAGGGGCACTGTGATTGGACGTACCGCGGCGTATGCTTCCCGTCACCTGCTCATGACCTTTCGGGGACAGACAATAAACATCGCGATGGCGGGTGGCCCAGGCTTTTGAATTGGTGCCGTCATCACAGCTGTGGGTGCCCCGCTCTTGCGTTTGTTTTTGCAAGGGCGGGAATTCCGAATGCCCGCAGCGAGTCTCTTTCGCCCCTCCGGGGCTGGTTGATTTGTGCGTCCGGGGTCCCACAGCTTGCGCTGTGGGCTGTATTCTTTCGCCGCTGGGCGGCTGGAGTGGGAATCGGGATTTGGCACAATCCGTGATTTCGCCGAAATCTTGTCAAGACCCCTTTCCTGAGTGTTTTTGGGTAAGTGTTTGATTCTGAGGGGAATATATTGTTGGGATTATTTCCGGTTTACCCTAGGCGATTTGGTATTCTGGAAATATAGAGAGAAATCAGGTGGCGCAGAGCCCAATGCGGGTGCTGCGCCATTTTTGTTTGGGGAGGGGTTGGGGGAGGGTGTCGGGGAAAGGCGCTGCCGAGCTTTGCTCGGCCTGTCCGGGTCTGAGACCCGGACCCACAGGAAACCCGGACTCACAGGACATGGCACCTCACAACTCGAACTCCTCGCCAGGCTTTGCCTGGCGGACAGCCCCTTCGGCTCCGCTCAGGGGAGGCTCAGGCGGCTGTCCCCACACAAGACAAGAAGACGCACTCTCTATGGAGGCTTTTAGAAGGGGACTGACTCATGGGAAAAAGGAATGATCGGAAGGAAAAATCGGGCGGGAGAGGGCACAGCAAGGATCGGGGGGACTTGGCGGAGATGCAGTTTATGGTGGCGGTGTCGAGCCGTGGACTGGTGGTGGCGAAGCCATATGGCGATAACGAGAAGTATGACTTGATCGTGGACGCGGGGTGGCGTCGGCTGTGGCGGGTGCAGGTGAAGTCGACGGCGGCGAGGCATCACGGAGGGTTCGCGGTGCGGGCGTCATGGAGGACGAGCAATCATCAGATATCGTACAAGCCGTCGCAGGTGGATTTTATTGCGGTGACGATTGTGGGAGAGGGGATCTGGTACTTGATTCCGGTGCGGGCGCTGGCAGGGAGGCTGACGATTCATCTGTATCCGTTTGGGAGCCGGAGAGGGAGCCGGAATGGATTTGAGAAGTATCGCGGAGCGTGGGATTTGTTGAGTGGAGGACAGCCCGCGATGCGGGGAGGACGCGGAGCACGGGACGTCAGGGCTGCGGTGCGAGGGAAGAGGGCGGGAAGGATTCGGTCGAGGATTGGGCCGAGCATCGGGACGGGGCGAGTGTGAGGTTTGGAGTGACCGGGATGAGAAACAAAAGGCAGCGAGTGTGAACTCGCTGCCTTTTTTGGCGCACATCCTTGCCCCGGGCGACTGGCGGACAGCCGGGGCGGCTGTCATGGTATTCGAAGGTCTGAACTAATGCCCGGCGGAGGCCTTGGCCGTGAGATTCGGTGGCGTATTCGCGGGAGGTGCAGGGGGAGTGGCTGCGGGTTGCGGATCGGCGACGGGCGCGGAGGCGGGCTGCCTGGCGCAGAGTTCGATGACTTCGGAAATGCGCTGATTTTCGTGCTGCTTGGCCATCTGCCAGTTGCGCAAGGCCTCTTTTTCGCGGACGACCTGGTCGAGGTTTTGCTGGATGCGCTCGGCGTAGTGGGCGGTGACGCGGTCGATTTCGGCCTGGATCTTGGTATTTTCCTGCGCTTTGCGGGCTTCGAATTCCTCGAGTTGTTTCTGCTGGCCGGCTTCGTAGGAGTTGAGAGCCTGCTGGCGATGGGTGGCGTCTTTGAGGAGATCGTCGGGCGAGGTGCCGGCGGCGTCGAGAGCCATGAGGACCGAGGCGCGCTTGATGTCTTTGGAGAGTTCGCGGATGCGGTCGCTGTTGAGCATGTCGACGACCTTGTGGACACCGTATCCGGAGCGGGGAGTGAGGATTCCGGCGGCGTGGTAAATGTCATCGTAGGAGAGCAGGTTGGATTGGGAGCCGGTCAGGCTTTCCGCGGGATGGGGCTGCGATTTGTTCACTGGAGCCTCCGTGTAGATGGCTTTCTCGGGCACGCTGGTGGCGTCTTGCGGGCGGCGCCAGAAGTTGGGAAAGAAACTTTTCGATGGCATAACCTTCCTTTCGTGAGGAGGGGGAGGGGCTTGGGGTGGAGATGGACCGCGTGAAGCGGGGGAGTTTCGCGGGCTGACTGCCGGAGAATCGACTGCGGGGGCAGCAACTCGGGGGGCAGCCGTTCCTGCTGAGGGAGTGGGGGCGGACGCGGTTGGAGCAGGCTCGGCCTTGGCGGAGGGCGCAGCGGAGTTGGGCTGCGCGGACTGGCGTTGCGCCGGATCGGGCGTGAGTTTCGTGAATGCGGGAGCGTCCTTGGGTGCGGTGGGGGCGGGCGCAGGGGATGAGGCTGTCGGCTGGGAAGGCTTCGCGTCAGGCTGCGGAGCGATCGCGCTCGCGCTGGCTCGCGTCGAACACCCAGAATAAATTCGCGTCCATCGCGGCGGCAATTTCTGGCAACCGCGGAGAAGTTTTCGCGGTGCCACTTCACGGTGAGCTTGGAGCCGATGGTGATGGGCGTCTTGAGTCGAAGGCAAGCACCGGAGAGAGAAGTGTCTTCCAAGGTGGCGGCAGTGCGGTTGGGCGTTCCAGCCGGGTCGTGCCAGAACACTTCGGCTACTGCCCATAGGGCCGTTCTTGGCTCAATGTGAGGGCCGTCCATGGCATGAGTATCGGCGTGTGGAGAAGAGGAGTTTAGTTACGGGAGGCTAGGGGTGGGGTCGGAACCGGAGTGAGGCCGAGGTCTTTGCGATCAAATTGGGACTGCTTCCCAGGATGGATTAGGGATATGAAGAGAGGGCAGCCGAGCTGGGCTCGGCCTGTCCGGGTCTCAGACCCGGACCCACACACACGACTCCGGACTCGCGCTGACATTCCGACTTGCACGAAGCTAGCGGAATAGGCGCATGAAGCCGGTCGCGGGGAGGTCAGGGGAGAGGAAGTGAGAGTCGTTGAAGCCGGCGGCGCGGGCTAGGGCTTCGGCGGCGAGGTATCCGCTGCGGACGGCGCCTTCCATGGTGGCGGGCCAGCCGGTGGCGGTCCAGTCGCCGGCCAGAAAGACGCGGGGCCAGGCGGTGATGGGCGTGGGACGGTGGGCGTCGATGCCGGGGCGCGGAGAGTAGGTGGCGTTGACTTCTTTAATGACGGCGGATTTCACGAGATTGGCTTGCCGGGCGGCAGGGAAGAATTCGCGGACTTCGGCGAGGGCGAGGTCGACGATTTCGGAGCGGGATTTGTCGATGAGAGATTTGGAGGAGCTGACGACGAGTTCGATGTAGCTGCCGTTTGGCGCTCCGTCGGCGGCTTGTGTGCGAATCGGCTGCAGCCGCGATTTGTGGAACATCCACTGGATGGTGCGGTCGAGCAGGACAGCGTGGTCGAGGTCGGAGATCTGGCGGTCGAACCAGAGGTGGATGCCGGTGATGGGCGCGGTTTCGAAGTGAGAGAGTTGCTCGCGGATGGGGTCGCTCTCGGGGGATTTGGGAAGAACTTTATCGAGCGCATCGAAGGGAAGGGCTAGGACTAGGAAGTCAAAATCCCCACCCTGTCCCTGCAAACTACGCAGGGACATGGGTGGGGCACTCTCTTTCTGCAAATTTTCTTCTCGGGTACGGAGTTGCACTTGAATGCGCGACGCGTCGGTCGTGAAACCTTCTATGGGTTCACGGAAATGCAGTTGTCCGCCGCGGGCGCGAATGTAGTCGCCGGCTTTGTTGTAGAGGTCGGTGAGCGGGACCGTGGGGACTCCCATTTGGCGGGCTGCGGGAGACTTCATGGACTCGCGAACTACCTGTGCAGCCGCCGAGACTGAGATCAGGTTGAGTTCTTCGCTGAGGGCGCTGACCAGGATTGGATTCCAGAAGCGGTGGATCGCGTTTTGGGTTTGACCGTGTTGGTCGAGCCATTCCTGAAATGATTTGCCGTTGTCGCGCTGCACGGTGAGAGTCAAGGGAACCAGGGCGCGGGCGATTGCCAGTTTGTCGGCTGCGTTGAGGAACGGGAAGTTGAAGAATGAGGGCGCGGTGTGCAGCGGCGCGGGGAGCGGGGAAGACTTCATCACTGAGGTGCGTCCGCCGGGCTCGATGAAGGTCATTTGGTCGTACCAGCGAATTTGGTCGGCGACGCCGATGCGGTGGTAGAACTCCAGCAGGTTGGTGCAGACGCGGAAGAGAACGTGCTGGCAGTTGTCGACGACTTCTCCGGTGCCGGGATGTTCCCAGGAAGAAGCGCGGCCTCCGAGGAAGGGACGCTTCTCGAAGAGGGTGACGCGGAAGCCCGTGTCGGATAGGGCGCAGGCGGCGGCGAGTCCGGCGAGGCCGCCTCCGGCGATTGCGACTGTGGGTGGGGGTGTGGGGGGCATGCTTAGTTCAGAGACAGACGTCGTCTGGAGTCAAAGTCCCCACCCCTTCGACTTTGCTCAGGGCAGGCTCTCGTTCGCAAAGAACGCGAAAGAAGGATGGGCACCCAGCGCGGAAAGTCCCCACTTCTCGCGCAAAGAACGCGCGAGAAATGGGGCACCCGGAAGACTTCAAGAAGCAGGTTCCTCCGCTGCGCTCGCGTTCGCTCGCTCCGGTCGGAATGACAAATGTGTTAGTCGTTCCTGCGGCTTCGGTCGGAATGACAGAGTTCTGGATAGCCATCAGGTGAGGCGCTTGAAGAGACCTTTCCCGAGGATGCGGAGCTTTTCTGAGGTGCTCAGGGTGACTTTGGCGGTGAAGACGTCGTATTGCTTTTCGGCGATTCTCTCGAGCAAGCGGCGGTAGATGGTTACTAGGACCCACAACGCGGGCTGGCTGTCTTCGGAGACATAGGGAATCAGTTCTTCGCCCGAAGCGTAGAACTCACGGGCGCGATCGGCTTCGAGCGCGAGCACGGGGCGGAAGCGCGTGGGATCCGGCGTCGCGAGCAGTTCCGAGGCGGAGAGGTTGAACTTGGCGAGGTCTTCTTCCGGGAGATAGATCCGGCCCATGGCGGCGTCTTCTTTTACATCGCGAATGATGTTGGTGAGCTGGAAGGCGAGGCCGCAGCGCTCGGCGAGGGATTCGGCGGCGGGATCGCGATATCCGAAGACGTGAATGCAGACCAGGCCTACTACCGATGCGACACGATAGCAGTAGAGCCGGAGGTCTTCGAAAGTTTTGTACTGGATGTTAAGGCCGGGCGCGCTGGTGGTTTGCGCGGAGGCTTCGGCTTCTTCCACGTCCATGGCGGTGCCTGGTTGCGAGTTCGTCGAGCAATCCGGCGGGAATGGAGAAGCGGCGCTGGGCGTCGGTCAGAGCGAGCAGGATAGCGTCGTCGGTGGGTTCGCCTTGCTGGGCGCGGTGGAGAGCGTCGAGCCAGATGTCGAGCTTCTGGCGGCGATCGGGAAGGCTGAGGGTGGGATCGTCGGCGATATCGTCGCAACGGCGCATGAAGGCGTAGACGGCGCAGAGTGCTTCCCGTTTGCGGCGCGGCAGTACGAGGAATGCGTAGTAGAAATTCTTGGCCGCGGTACGAGTGATGCCTTTGCAGACGGAGTACGCCATGACGAGCTGCGGCGCAGCCGGGGTCCAGGGAATCGGGACCTGCTGGGTGCCGGCGCTCATACTTGTCTAACCCCCAAACCTGACGTGCCCCTCGAAGGAAAGAGTTTTCCCATGGCGGCACGCGCGACTAACGCGAGTTTGCGGGGCTTCGAGATCGAAGGACGATTTCCGAGGACGGCGAAGTGTTGCCTTTCGATCGCGTTGAGAATTTCTTGTCCACCGCGGCTGAAGAGATCGAGATCGATGGCCAGTTCGCGATCGACTTTTCCGACCAGGGGCAGGCCCTGCCGGAACCAGTCGCGGGCGCGCTCGACTTCGAATTTCATCATGGAGCAGAAGGCTGGGGTGTTCTGGTCGCGCGCGATTTCGGCTTCGGTCACGTTGAAGAGGTGAAGGTCTTCGAGCGGGAGATAGATGCGACCTTTGGCGTAGTCAGTGGTGACGTCTTGCCAGAAGTTGGCGAGTTGCAGGGCGGTGCAGGTGAAGTCGGAAAGTTGCTGGCGCTCGGGATCTCGGTATCCGCAAAGATAGAGGACGAGGTGTCCCACAGGGTTCGCTGAGTATTTGCAGTAGGCCAGCAGGTCGTTGAAGGTTTCGAAGCGTGTGACGGTTTGATCCTGGCGGAAGGCGATGAGCAGGTCCGAGAACTTGTGCTTGGGAATGTCGAACAGGCGCACGGTTTCGGCCAGGGCGACGAATACAGGATGTTTCGGCGTGCCTTGGTAGCAGGCGTCGAGTTCGTGCTGCCACTGATCGAGCAGTTCGAGCGAGGCAGCGGTGTCGCCGATTTCGTCGCCCAAGTCGTCGGAGATGCGGCAGTAGGCGTAGACGTTAAAGAAATGCTGGCGCAGGCGCCGCGGCAGGAACCAGCTGGCAACGGAGAAATTTTCGTAATGCGTGCGGGCGAGGCGGGCGCAGTATTCGCGGGCTTCGGCGAGTGAGGGTGCGGTGGCGGGGATGGCGTAATGGGCGGGCAGGCGGGACCAGCCGAGGGCGGCGGGTGTGGTGAGCGGCCGGGTTTGAGCGGCGGTTGGAGTCACAAAATGTTTCGCGACATCGGCACAAAGTTTGACCTAGCTGACATCGCCGCTTCTTTCGCCCCTTCGGGGCTTGTTTAATCTCCGCTCGGCGACCCACGGCTTTCGCCGTGGGCTGCATTCTTTCGCCGCTCCGCGGCTGGGTTCGCGCAGTCTCGCGAGAATTCCCCTCGACGCTACCGGCGGCACAGACGTTGCAGGGATCCTTCGACTGCGTAACTGGTTCGCGTTCGCGAACCAGTTACTTCGCTCAGGATGACAAATCTTATGAACCTAGGCGGCACGACTGAAGTCGTGTCCGTCCCAACCTCGCCGAACTAGTGGCCGGGGATGATTGCGGTTTTGATGTCGCCTCCGCGATTCAGCATATGACGGAGAACCTGCTGCAGGCGCGACAGAGGCGCCTCCCCGGTGATGTAGTCGGTGGGGCGAATTTTCTTGGCCGCGATCAGTCCGAAGGCCCGGCGAACGGTTTCCGGCGTGTGGTGGAACGTGGCCTTTAGAGTAATTTCGGAGTAGTGCAGGCGGTTGGTTTCGAGCTGCACTTTGGTCCCATTGGCACACCCGCCGAAGAAGTTGACGGTGCCGCCTTTGCGGACCATGTCGACGGCCCACTCCCACGCTTCCGGCTTGCCCACGGCTTCGATGACGACGTCGCAACCGCGCTTCTGCGGAGAAAGTGCGCGGACGGCGTCGACTACGTTGGTCACCTTTGTTGTCTGGATGATCTCGTGTGCGCCCATGTGCTTGGCGGCCTCGACCTGGCCGTCGCGCTTGACCACGGAGATCACGTTGCAGCCGATGGCGCGGGCGACCTGCACGAACATGAGGCCGATAGGGCCTCCGCCGAGAATGGTGACGGTGTCGCCGATTTCCACGCCGGTTTCATGCAGTCCGCGCAGGACGCAGGCCAGAGGCTCGGTCATGGCCGCCTCTTCGACGCTGACGTTGGGCGGAATGATCAGCATGTTGGCTTCAACGATGCGTTTCGGGACACGAATGTATTCGGCGTAGGCTCCATTGTTGAAGAGGAGATCTTCGCAGAGGTTCTCCTGATGCTTGGAGCAGTAAAAGCACATCTGGCAGGGGGCGGAGTTGAGGGCAACGACGCGCATGCCCTTCTTGAAGCCGTTGACCCCGGCGCCGACTTCCTCGATGACTCCGGCCAATTCATGGCCGAACAGAGCAGGGGGGACGATCATGCGGGCGTGATAGCCGCGCTGGTACACCTTGAGATCGGTGCCGCAGGTCAATGCGACTTGGACTTTGACCAGAACCTCGCCGTCACCCACGCGAGGGATGGGGACTTTTTCAATCTTAAGGTCTTCTTTGCCGTACAAGACGGCGGCGGTCATTTTTCCGTTCACTGCTGGCTTCCTTCCCAAGTACTGCGAACCACAGGGGCTAAAGCCCCGCTGATTTGTTGCCCTTAACGGCACGACTAAAGTCGTACCCTTCCACGAATCCTGCACGGCTGAAGCCGTGCTGTTCCATGACATTCAGGATTGAGGTCGTGTCTCTTGCACCTCAGGGGCTAAAGCCCTGTTGAAATTGTTGCCCTAACGGCATGGCTGAAGCCATGCCCTTCTACGAACCCAGCACGGCTGAAGCCGTGCTGTTCCACGAACCCTGCGCGGCTTACGCCATGCTGTTCCATGAACCCCACTCGGCCCAAGCAACGCTGTTCCATGAACCCTTGCACTTCCCAAGACATCGCACGATTGAAGCCGTGCCCTTCCACTAGCCGACCCACGAACTGCCGGGCTGAATCATGATCTTCATTGACGAAGGTTGCGGATGGGCGGCCAGATCCAGGGCTTGTGGGCTCTCGGAGAGCGGGAAGCGGTGGCTGACCAGCCGTTCCAGATCGATCACACGGTTCATCACAAAACGGATCGACTCATCCTGCAAGTCGACCGATGCACTATAGGACCCCACCAGGGTTTTCTCATCGACACAGATGGCTGCAGGATCGATCAAGGCCTCTCCGTGCTGCGTTTGCGCAAACAGCAATACTCGGCCACCGGGACGGGCCGCATCCATCGCGGTGCGAATAAGGGAATTGCCGCCAACCGCGAGAATTACCGCATCGGCGCCACGCCCCTCAGTCAACTCGCGGACACGATCAACTACATTTGCCTGCGATGCATCAATTGTAAGGTCTAACCCGAAACTTGATCCTATTCTAAGCCTCTCCGGATACAAATCGGAAGTAATTAAGGTGGCGCCGGTCTGTCTGGCTAGCACACTCAATATGATGCCGATGGGACCTTGACCGATCGCCAGAACCGTTTCGCCCCGGCGGAGGCGCAGAGCCTCGATCCCCTTCATACAGGTGTTGACCGGTTCGACGAAGCAGGCCTGCTCGAAGGAAACGCCGTCGGGGATGCGGACGGTGCCGTGTTCGACAATCCAGTCCATGACCCGGACGTATTCGGCGAAACCCCCGCCGGACGGCTCGAATCCGGCGGTGCAGCCGACTTTCTTGTAGGTGGCGCACTGGGCGAATGTTTTGTTCTGGCAGTAAAAGCACTGGCGACAAGGAATATGGTGGAAGACCATGACTCGATCGCCGGGGCGATAGGTCTGGACAGCTTCACCGACGGCAGCAACAACGCCGGAGGTTTCGTGTCCGAAGATGCGGGGGGCGGAATGGGAGCCTGTGGAAATCTTTTTAAGGTCGGTGCCGCAAACCCCGCAGGAGTGCACGCGGACGAGCATCTCAGCGGGCCCGATCTTTGGGACAGGGACCGTCTCGAGGCGCACATCGTTTACGCCACGGTAGACCGCAGCCTGCATGGTCGCAGGGATCGAATACTGGGGAGCTTCGACCGAGTACTGTCCGGCAATAGCCATCGAGGTATGTTAGATGATGTTAGGGGCAGGTTCGTTTCAAATCAAGGGGATGGGGTGCGCGTTGGTAACGGGTGGGGGGCTTCCGTGCGATAGCGTACGGTCGGCAGGTGAGGGACGGGTCCGCGGGCGAGACGCCCCCGGGACAGCCGGCAGGATGCCGGCGCTACTTACCAGCATTCGTGCTATGCTGCGCAAAACTTCGGGAATTTTAGGATTAACCGTGCTGATTGAAATGCGGCTCGAGAACTATGCGGTGATCGACAACCTGGTGGTGGAGTTTGGGCACGGGTTGAACCTGCTGACGGGCGAGACCGGGGCGGGGAAGTCGATCCTGGTGGATGCGCTGGCGCTGCTGCTGGGCGACAAGGCTTCGAGCGATGTGATTCGTACGGGAGCGCCGCGCGCCGTGGTGTCAGCGGTGTTTGAGGCCGAGGGTGCGGCGGAGAAGCCGCTGGTGGGAATTCTGGAGGCTAACGGGTTGGACGAGTCCGATGACGGGACTTTGATTCTGCGGCGGGAAATTGCGGCCGGGGGCAAGGGGCGCGTATTCGTGAACAACCAGCCGGCGACAGTGGCTGTGTTACGGCTGCTGGCGCCGCATCTGGCGACCATCCACGCGCAGAACGAATCGCTTTTGTCGTTTGATGGGCCGGCGCGGCTGGAGTTGCTGGACACGTTTGCCGGCAGCCAACCGGAATCCGTGGAAACGACGTACGCGAAATGGAAAGAAATTCGCACTCGCATTGAGGAACTGGAGCAGGGCGAGCAGGACCGCTTGCGGTTGGTGGATCTCTGGATTTTCCAGAAGCGTGAAATCGAAGAGGGTCGGCTGCAGAGTGGAGAAGATGAGCGGCTCGAGGGCGAGAAGCGTGTGCTCGCGAACGCGGAAAAAATCTATAACGCGGCGATGAATGCGTTCGATCTGCTGTACGAGGGGAACGGCTCGACGGCGTCGTCGCTGCGGGCGGCGCAGAAGCAGGTCGAGGAGTTGGTTCGCTACGAGCCCAAGTTTCAGGAAGCGCTGGCTGCGTTGGAGACGGCGCGCATCAGCGTGGAGGATGTGGGCGCGAGCGTGCGGGATTATGCGGGAGGCATTCATGCGTCGCCGGAACATCTGGCGCAAGTGGAGGATCGGCTCGCGCTGATGGATCGGCTGAAACGCAAATATGGGCCGACGCTGGATGAGGTGATTCAGTTCGGGGCTGACGTTTCGCGGAAATTATCAGAGGTCGAGAACAAAGACGAAATCTTGCGGGGATTGCGAGGCGAGTTGGCTGAGGCGGCAGGGGAGTATCTGCGGGCGGCGCGGTTATTGTCGAAGAAACGCGCGGAGGCGGCGCGGAGGCTAGAAAAACTCGTCGAGGCGGAGATCAACGATCTGGCGATGAAGTCGGCGTTCCGCATTGAGATGACGAGTCCGGAGGAAGAAGGGAATTGGAGTGGGTCGGGAATTGATCAGGTGGTGTATATGATCTCGACGAATCCCGGAGAGCCGCTGCGGCAGTTGGAACATATTGCTTCGGGGGGAGAGTTGTCGCGGGTGATGTTGGCGCTGAAGGCGAGTGTGGAGGCAGGCGACGCTGGCGCAGCCAGGAAAACAGGACGAGAGGTCAAAGACCCCACCCTCCCGCAAAAGGCGCGGGAAGGATCGGGCACCCGAGGCAAGAAGGGCGCCCAACGGACGCTCGTGTTTGATGAGATTGATACGGGCATTGGGGGAAGAGCGGCGGAGGCGGTGGGGAAGAAGTTGAAGTCGCTGGCGCGATCGAATCAGGTTTTGTGCGTGACGCATTTGCCGCAGATCGCGACTTTTGGGGATCATCATTACGTCATCGAGAAGAAGGAATCGGGCGGGCGTACGCGCACCAGCATTCGTGCGGTAACGGGCGAGCAGCGGACGGAGGAAGTGGCGCGCATGCTGAGTGGGGCGAAGCTGACTGAGACTTCGCGGAAGCATGCCGAGCAGATGATCAGGGCGAACGGTTGAGTTGTGTTCTCGTGTCCGCTGGGTGCGCTCCGCTGTTTTCGTTCAATTTGTTCTACGTGCTTCTGTAGGCCGTGGAGTCCGATTACTCTGGCCTTTACACTCTCACTCGGTTGCGAAGGGTTAACGTAGTGGCCGCGAAATCCGCGGTATAATCCCGCCACCATTGCGGCGTTTGACGCCAGCGATCTTGTCTCTGAACCGTGGGGATTATCAACATGAAAGCACTTTGGGCATGGGTAATTGTGTTCGCTGCAGCGGCCACGCTGTCGGCGACGCAAACTTCCTATAGCAACAGCGGCGGCACAGTGAGCATGACTGACACCACCGTGACCGTCAGCGGATCCACGGTGAGCAATCCGGCGGGCACGGTGACGATGAGTTGCAACCTGACGGTCCTCAATGTGACTGGCGATACCGAGACTTGGTCGTGCACGGGCGGCACGTTCTCGTTGCAATCGACGGACGGGAAAACTTCGGTCAACGGTACCTTCGCCTCGGGGGTGTTCACGTTCGCACAAACCGAAATCAACCGGACCTGGTACTACAACTACGCTCTCTATGCGAACTTCTCCGCATCGCAAACGATCAGCGGCGGGAAGCCGGTCGCGGTGGCGGGTGCGGTGATGGAAACGGTCGCGACCATGACCTCGCTGTTGACGTCGACGAACGGGACGATCCAGACGGGATTGATCGACACCAGCCAGCAGTATGAGCCGGTCTACATTGCAGACACCGGGAACAACCGGATTGTGCAGGCGGCGGACATTCTGGGATCGAATTGGACGAGCGTCGGGAAACTGGGAACGGGGACGAAGCAATTTACTTCGCCGTGGGGCGTGGCGCTGGATGCGGCGGGGAAAGTTTACGTATCGGACAGCGGGAATTGCCGCATCGTGCGCATGGACAACATGTCGGGACTGAACTGGACTTCGTACGGCACATGCGGAACGGGCACGGGGCAGTTCTCCAATCCCGAGGGGCTGTGGGTGGATGTGAGTGGAAAGATCTATGTGGCCGACGCGGGGAATAATCGCATTGTGCGCATGGACGATATTACGGGAACGAATTTCACTTCCCTCGGAACGCTGGGAAATGGGGCGGGGCAGTTCAGCAGTCCGGCAGCGGTAACGACGGATGCGGCGGGGAATATTTATGTGGCCGATACCGCGAACGCGCGGGTAGTCGAATTTTCCGACATGCTGGGAACGAATTGGGCGGTGTGGCAGTTTCCGCTGGGCTATCTAACTCCGAATGGCGTGGCGGTGGACGCGTCCGGGAGGATCTTTACTACGGACTCGCTGCAGAATCAGGTGCTTCGCGCGGACAATATTTCAGGAGCGAATGAAGTTTCCATCAATGTGAACTTCCTGCTGTACATCAATGGCGTGGAGAAGCCGTCGGGCATTTTCGTGGATCCGGCGGGAGGGATTTACATTGCGGACACGAATAACAATCGCGTCGACCGGCTCTTCGACATGACGTATGACGATCAGATGGTTCTGGGCACGTCGGGAAAGGGCGTGGGGAATTTGAGCACGCCGCACGCGGTGGTGACGCAGCCGGAGACGAAGAGTGTGGCGGTGTCAGCGGTCTCGCCAGCGACTTTGATGTTTCCGACGGAACTCGTCGGAGCGGCGAGCCCGAGCGAGACCACGACGCTGAGCAACATTGGGTTGGCTCCGTTGATGGTCACCTCGGTGACGTCGAGTCTGGCGGATTTTCCCATGACTCACAATTGCCCGACGACGCTAGCCGCGGGACAGAGTTGCGTGGCCACGGCGACCTTCCAGCCCACCACGGGCGGATTGCGTAAGGGATCGGTGAAGTTCACGCTGAAAGGAGCGGCGAGCAGATCGACGTCGGTGAGCGGAAGCGGCGCGCTGGTTACGCTGTCGCCGACTTCGCTAGTTATGTTCGACGGGGCCTCGGGAACGGTGACGGTGACGAATCCGCTTAGCACCTCGACGTCGCTCAAGTCGGTGAAGACGTTGGGAAAGTTCTCCGAAACTAATAACTGCGGCACTCTGGCACCGGGGGCAAGTTGCACAATCACCGTGAACTGGAGCTACAACGGGTTTGTGATTACGGGAACGCTGGAAGTGACCGATGCTTCGGGGACCGTGCAGTACGTTTCGCTGACTGGGGAATAGAAGCGGCCCCAGGGGCTAAGACCGGTGGGACTGTCGTTCGCCGTCTCTCGTATTGAAAAGCGACGGCCCGGATGGGACGGAGGACCTTCTAGCAGGTTCGCAACATGCGCAGTAACCTGCGAGAACGCGCTCTTCGGGTCATGCCTCCCTCGCTCCGGTACGCCTGTGGGATAGGTCAATGAGCGTAATAGAGATTCTTCACCAACCGCGGACCGAGATCTGCGCTTTTCTTTACACTGCATGCGTCGCCGGAGTTCGAGACCGTTGTGCGCGGTTTCGATTCCACCAGATCCAGGGCCCCGTGACAGCGAGCACTGCAACAGCCAGGCTGAAGATGCAAGCCAAAATGCGCGTTGGCCAGCCGAAGACGTCGCCAGTGTGAATCTCTTGGTTCCACAGGCGTGCGTACTTCAGCGCCACGGGCATGGCGCGAGTGTTATCGAACCGAAGTACGTCACCAGTGTAGCGATCCAAAATCACATGCGTTCTTCCGAGGTGGTCCTCGGGGAATTTCATGATCACCAGCGCTGGATCATTGGGAGTATCACCAAACTCGATCACGATAGGTCGTGCACCCGGTGCGACGCTCTCGGCTTTTGCTAGCAGTTCATCGGACGATAGCGCGGAAGCGCCAGCTGCGGGTGGTTTGGGCGTCGGCCAAGGCGTGGCCTGCATATGCGACACCGCAAGCGCCCAGCGGTTCACCTGATCTTCGACTCCGATACCGATTCCGGTCAGCGCAAACAGCAGAACGCAAGCACTCGACCACAGGCCCAGGATCTGGTGCAAATCGAATACCACGTTAGGCCACGACCCCCCGCGCAACTTAACAATCCTGCGCGGCCACCAGAGCACTATGCCAGTTACGGCGAGACCCAGCAGACAGCAAGCCGCAATCGTCAGAATCATATGGCCGCTACGACGGCGGATCAGCAAGTGCGTGTGAAACTCACGGATCGCGAGCATTGGCCGAAATTGCTGATCACTGCTTCTCCCGACAATCTCACCGGTGTACGGATTCACGCCAATGCCGACTTCGCGGCCGTTCGAGTGCAGGACAATGATTTTTGCGGTGTCATCCGGGTTCTGCGGCAGCACCAATTCTTCAATCGTGCTTTGCGGAAAAGACTGGCGTATCGTCTGGGTGATCTGTGTCAGCCTCAACCGTGTCCCCTGCGGTTTCACATACCAGGCACGGGCGTTGAAGGCGGGGTCGATTAGGTCCTCGAAGGTCAACAACGCGCCGCTCAGGCCAAGCGCAAAGAGGAACAACGCCGCGGCCATTCCGACCCACAGGTGAATCTTCAGCAGCGCCGCTCGCAACCCCGAAGCTGCCATAGCGCCTCCTCTCATGGTCGCGGGCTTTTTCCGTCCTACGTGAGAATGCACGTTTTCTGCAAACTTGCGTTTCTATTGAACTGGGTCGGCGGCAGATTCGCGTAACCAAGCCATCACACTCAGAACCCCTTGGCCGGGCAGGTTAGACTGCCAGGCGCTCGCGGACGAAGGCATCGGCCAAGCTTCTAGGTCGATGAACAGGCGTCGTGGGGGGCAACGACAGTTCTCAGCGGGTAGAGCCCTCGAGGATGAGCGGGGAGGTTATCGCAGCGCTGAAAGAGCTGCGCCACGCAAAACCGGGCAGCGGCCAAATCGAACTGGAGCCAAGTAGCTGCGGCTAAACTAACTTTCTTGCCGATCGAGCAGCACAGCGGCTGAAGCCGGAATTGATTCTGCTGCATTTACGGCATCGCTAAAGCGATGCCCTGATACGAATCTTGAGTCTTTCAGCACTCTGTAAAGCCAAGAGAGTGTTTTCCCAGTAGAGTGTCGGTTGGGTGATCTTGTTAGCGGGTGATGATTAGATCGTTGGAGGTGCGGCTGTCGGCCAGGGTGGTGTTGGCGGCGCCGTCGGCTACTTTGATGGTGAAGTTGACGGTGATCTTGGCCTTGGTCTCGACGGGCTGACCGCCTTGCAGGACCGGCTTGAAGCGCCACTCGAGTACCGCTTGCCGGGCCGCCGAGGAGAGGATGGCGGGACCGCTCAATACGCGGAGATTCTGAATCACGCCGTCGGTGCCGATCACGGCCTGCAACACTACCGATCCCTGAACATTCATGTGCTGCGCGAGTGCCGGATAGGTCGCACTCGCGCGGGTGGCTTCGACGGCCATCGGCTCGTGCTCGGCTGCGTTCGTGGCTGCGGCAATGGCGGGTTGCGCCGGGGCAACCGTGGAAGGGTGAGTAATTTCGACTTTTGCTGCGTTGGTGCCGGGATGAACTCGGCTGTGCGCGTCGCCGGCGATGACTTCGACGTCCAGCGGAGGCAGCACGGTGCGGGTGACGGCGGGTGCTTCCGCGGACTTCGGCTCAGCGGCGGTCGTGGCGGCCGGGATGCGGGCTTTTGCGGTGTTGGACTTTGCCTGCGCGGCGACTGCGGGGGCCGGGGTGGCTACCGTCTTGGAAGCTACGGCAGGCATAGGCCGATCGGATTCCAACAAGGATTGATCAGAGCCGAACCAGAACTCCTGGTCTTTCAGGATGACGGCGACGAGGGCAACGACCAGCAGAACGAGCGCTAGCAGAAGCCGGCGGCGTTGGGGATTGGCAGACGCCACTCGATTCTGAGTGTTGCCTACCATCGGTCTGGTCTTGAGCTCTTGCATGGTCGCTGACCTGGGAAGTCTCGCGATGACATTAATATGTTGCGTCATAGCGGCCATGATCACAATGGCCACGGTGTGGGGGGTGGTAGCACGAGGGGGCCATGCCGAGAACACGGTTTCGCATTGGGAAGAGTGTGATTCGGGGAGGATTCATGGGTGACTCGGGTCACTGAGCAGCGGGTGTCCATCCGATATAGCAGAAGGATGAGCCCACAAAATGCGAAGGATCGAGTGGCGTGGCTGCAGGGGCCCCCGGTGCAATGCGAGGACGTGGCAGTGAATGGGCTGCTTCCGTGGCGCCTTGTCCTGTTGGGGGCGCCGGGAGTCGGCAAGGGCACTCAGGCTGACTTGTTGAACCAGCGACTGGGGGCGTGTCACCTCTCGACTGGGGACGTTTTCCGTGTCGCGGGAAGCCGGAGGGACGGCGAGCAGAGCCCAGCCATGAAGGAGGCCCTAGGATACATGCGCCGGGGGGCCCTGGTTCCCGATTCAACGGTGTGGGAGATGGTGCGGGAGCGGGCGGGTTGCTTGCGCTGCGGGGGAGGGTTCATCCTCGACGGATTTCCACGCACGTTGGCGCAGGCTGAGTCACTGATGCAACTGCTGGATAGCGAGAAGCTCGCGCTTACGGCGGTGGTGAATTATGAACTGCCGACCAGCGAAATCGTCGCCCGAATCGGCGGCCGCCGCACGTGCGAGGAATGCAAGGCGGTGTTCCATTTGACCGAACGGCCTCCGAAAGTCGCCGACCGGTGCGATCACTGTGACGGGAAGTTGTTTCAGCGGGAAGACGACCGGCCGGAATCGATCCGGGTGCGGCTGGAGGCTTACGATCGCAGCACTGCTCCACTGATCGAGTTTTACCAGAAGGCTGGATTGTTGGTTCGGGTCGCCGCCAGCGGAGCGCCCGGCGAGATTCTGGATATCACGCTTACCGATCTCAAGTCGAGGCGAGCGGCGCAACTGGCTCACTGATGCGGCCCGCGGATAACGCCCATAAGCGCTAGCTGAATAAGCAATTCCTTTCTACAAGTGATGCCGGGCGGCGCGTTTAGCAGGACCAATTGCAAGAGGATCAGCTTGAGGATCGCAGGGAAATCCTGTTCAGTCGTTGTGTGAATCGCTAGATGGTTCACCCCCCAGAAGTTTACGGTCAAAGCCAACTCTTTGACGGCATGAGGTTCGACTATCGTGTCACGCCAGCGTCTGGTAGCGGAGGACGCGCCTCGCGACCAACCATATCAGCCACACTGCCGCGGCGAGAAAAACCGTGTTGCTGATCCGCATCCACAGCAATCCGCCGACCAGCGGCCTCGCAGTAAACGCGTGAATGCCGTAATCCAGCGCCCCGCCGGCTGCCAGGCTCAGGGCATGCAGCGCGCTCCATCCGGTTTGTCGCGAAAAGAAAGCGACCAGAACGAGGAAAACCGCGTCGAACGTGAGCAACGCACCCACCGCAGCCCAGCCCCACTTCGGTGGCGCACTCAAAACGCCCATGCCCAGCACGAACGCAATAGCTCCTGTAATCCACGGGCTCGGTACGCTGCCGTCGGCCATGTGCGATCTCCGCGCCGGAATCAGGAATGCCGACACGATCAGCAACAGGCTCAGCACTGCCGCGCTGAGAAGCTGTGCATTGGATGCCAGGAACTGGTTCTGCTTGAACCCGATGCCGAAGTTCGCGGCTGTACCAAGCACGAACACGACGGCGACGACCGAATCACCGGCCCACCCCAGCCACGGCACTTCAGCATCAGCAGGAAAGAGCGCCTCCCCCAGAGCAATCGAGACGCCCATGCTCCAGAACGTGTGAAGGTTGAACATGAATAACGTCCACCACCCTCCGATACCCAACGCCGGAATATATGCATGGTCCAGCAGGTGCATGTGCATCTTCAGATAATCATGATTAAAGAGCGACTGCGTCACCAAGCCTTCGCCGATCAACGTATAGGCTGCGCCTAGCACCAGCATCGTCGGCCAGCCGCGACCGGTTCGCCGCGCTGTCTCGCGAATCAGTACCGCCGCGCCGCCGTATGCTGGTGCCAATACGATCAGCGCCACCAGCAACTTTAGCGGCAGGTCTCCCAGCAGATACTCCGCCACCAAGGGAGTCACAAAGAACAGCGTAATCACCGCAGAGGTCTTTCTCTTGGGCGCGACCATCGTCCTCTCCTTGCAATCTGGAACATGCTACCGATTCAGACCCATGCATCGCACGAAAACCTACTGCAGCTACGACTCCGATTCCGTCGTTGCCTCGTAGATCTGCTCGAAGCATGAATCCGCGGCATGGAACGGCCCGCCGTGATCAGCCGTGGCGCAGGCAGGCCTGAACCGCCTGACGGAAAAAAGACCAGTACTCAGGCTTCGGCATTTTCGCCCTGAGATTGGCGGCCGTTTCATCATCCGGCCAATGGCTCTCGTCGTCGTACATCCGTCGGAAGCCCTCGCCAATTTCTGGGTTACCGAGCGTGAACTCGTCGCTCAGGCGCATCCAGCGTGCGACCAGCGCCCGGCCTTCGGCGCTGTCCGGCGGCACCTCGCGATCGAGCGCGCCCTGAAGATCGGCGAACAAAGCCTGCCACCGCGCACCGATCTCTGCTTTTTGTTCAGGCGTCAAGGCTGCACGCCGCTCCCGAAGCGACTCAACGGCCTTCGGGCTGTAGTACTTCTCCGTCCAGTCTGTGGCTTCTTGCATTTTTATCTCCTTCAGGATGGTCTGGTAGAGGAGCCACTCGGGTTCCGCAGGGTCCTGTGCGCGCCGTTGTGCATGTTCAATGGCCCGGAGGACGCGATCCAGGCCGTCGCGCCGCTCACGCAGCGCCGCCCGCTGCCGCGCAAGCGTGACCGTCAGCAGTTCTGCGCCACGGCCAGCTGGAGTGTTCAGCAGCGCGGCGATCTCACGCAACGAAAGCCCCATGTACCGCAGCACGAGAATCCGCTCCAGGCGGCCGAGATCCTCGTGGCAGTAGAGTCGATAGCCTCGCTCGGAACGATGCGCCGGCGACAGCAGCTTGAGCCGGTCGTAGTGATGCAATGCCCGTACAGTAACGCCGCCAAGCTTTGCGAAACTCCTGGATGCGGAATGAGCTCATGGACCTCATCTTTGGACATCTTCGAGCATGACGCAAGGGCAGGGTCAAGCGCATTCGAAGATTAGTAATGAGAAGTCTTAGTGCAAGTCGGCTTATAGGAAGTGATCGTGATTGCTCCCGGTTCTAACGGGCAAGCCGGAAGTTATCGGGTTTCATCCGTCGGATCGGAACCGAGCGGCGCCCTTGTGAGAGGTTGGCAGTCCACTTCTGAGCCGCGGTCTTGAGTTTGAGGTTAAGGAGCATGTTTCTTTAGATAACCGTCCAAGTCCCGAATTTCCCCGTTCACTGCTAATCCCAACGCTTTCTGTGGCTTACGTTGACCATCCCGGTACTTTCCGGTAGTTTATTGGTACCGCCACAATGGGGATCGTGTACCCTGAAGGTACGGGTTTTTGTGGCAGTTCTTGCATCTAAAGACTGAGAGCAGATTCCTCGCTTTGCTCGGAATGACAGACCAGAGAGTTTTCTGGAATGGCGACCGGGGCAGGCCGACTGGGGATTTGAGGAGCGGGCTTACATCGTGTCTGGACTTCTAGCGAAAAACGACGGAAAAACTTTGCTGCTGCTTAAGCCGAGGGGGTTCTGCGCGGGGGTGGTGCGGGCGATTGACGTGGTCCGCATTGCTCTGGAGGCGTTTGGGCCGCCGATTTACGTGCGCAAGGAGATCGTCCACAACAGCTTTGTGGTGGAGGAACTGCGCGGCAAGGGCGCGATTTTTGTCGACAGTGAAGACGAAGTGCCGAACGGCGAGCGCATTATCTACAGCGCGCACGGAGTTTCGCCGGAGGTGCGCGAACACAGCGCGAAACGCGGGCTGCGCGTGATTGATGCGACGTGTCCACTGGTGACCAAGGTCCACGTGGAGGCGGTGAAGTTCGCCAAGGAAGGCTTCTCGCTCATACTGATTGGGCATAAGGATCACGATGAAGTGATTGGGACACTGGGCGAGGCTCCGCTGGTGACGCAGGTGGTGGGATCGCCGGAGCAGGTGAAAACGCTCGATGTGCCCGATCCGGACCGCGTGGCGTATCTGACGCAGACGACCCTGAGTCTGGATGAGACGAAGGACATTATTGCGGCGCTGAAGAACAAGTTTCCCAACATCAAGGGACCTGCTGCGCAAGATATTTGCTACGCCACGGAAAACCGCCAGGTCGCGGTGAAGCAGGTGGCGTCCGAGGCGGACTTGCTACTGGTGGTGGGATCGGAAAACAGTTCGAATTCGAACCGATTGGTCGAAGTGGCGCGCAACTTGGGTACGAATGCGCATCTCATTGATAGCTGTAATGACATTGAGCCCGAATGGTTGAAGGGTGTGAAGACGATCGCACTGACCGCCGGGGCCTCGGCGCCGGAGCACCTGGTCGAAGAAACCGTGACGTTTCTGCGCAATAAGGGGTTTGACAACATGCAGGAACTCGAAGTGATGCCGGAGAACGTGCGCTTCGGGCTTCCGCCGGAGATTGTGGAGGCGATCGCCGCCGCTCCGGCCAACGCAAGTGCGGATTAACGGAGCCGCTAATCGATGAATACTGACTCCCCCGATGCTCATTTAGCCTCCCCTTCCATAGGATCGAATCCACAGCTTCGCTTCGGAAAAATTGAAGGTTTGGGTGCCCGCGTGGGTGCTGCGATCGCGGCTGCGCGCAAGTGGCTGTTCTCGCAGCAGCATGAAGAGGGTTACTGGTGCGGGGAACTCGAAGCGGACACCACGCTTGAGTCGGATTACATTCTGCTGCACACGCTGCTGGGAACTGGGAACCAGGAGCGGTTCCAGAAGGCGGCGAACTGGATCCTGCGCCACCAGAATGAAGACGGCGGGTGGAGTATTTATGCTGCAGGGCCGTCGAACATCAGCGCTTCGGTGAAGGCGTATTTCGGATTGAAGCTGGCGGGGTATACGGCGGATCATCCGGCGATGGAGCGCGCCCGCAAGAAGATCCTGGAGATGGGCGGCGTCACCGAAGTCAATACATTTACCAAGATCTATCTGTGTTTCTTCGGGCAGTATGACTACGACGCGGTGCCGGCGATTCCGCCGGAGATCGTGCTGTTTCCCAACTGGTTCTGGTTCAATATCTACGAAATTTCATCGTGGTCCCGCGCCATTCTGGTGCCGCTGTCGATCTGCTACGCCAAAAAGCCGTTCAAGAAGATTCCGCGCGAGATGGGCGTGGAGGAATTGTTTGTGGGCGGGATGCAGAAGTCGCGCATGCACCTGCACTGGGCGAAGAAGCTGGTTTCGTGGCGGAACTTCTTTCTCGTGCTCGATCGCATGACGCACTGGCTGGAGCGGGTGCACGTGCGGCCGCTGCGCTCGGTAGCGCTGAAGAGTGCTGAGAAGTGGATGCTGGCGCGCTTCGAGATGAGCGACGGGTTGGGGGCGATTTATCCGTCGATGATGAACGCGATCATTGCGTTGCGGTGCCTGGGGTATTCGCTGGACGATCCGCAGGTGATTCGCGCGCTGGACGAGTTTGAGAAGTTGGGGATTGAAGAGGAAGAGACCTTCCGCATGCAGCCTTGCATGTCGCCGGTGTGGGATACGGCGTATGCGCTGTTTGCGCTGGGCGAGGCGGGAGTTCCGGCGAATGATCCGCGGATGGTGAAGTGCGCGGACTGGATTCTGCAGAAGCAAGTGCGGAATGTGGGAGACTGGCAGGTCAAGAACAAGGCGGGAAAGCCGGGTGGATGGTACTTCGAGTTTAACAACGAGTTTTATCCGGATGTCGATGATAGTGCGATGGTTTGCCTGGGGCTGAGCCGCGTGGAACATCCCAACGGGCGCTACCAGCGGGAGTCGGTGCAGCGCGCCATTGACTGGATCTTTTCGATGCAGTGCAAGAACGGCGGATGGGCGTCGTTTGATAAAGACAACGACAAGATGGTGTTCCAGTACATCCCATTTGCCGACCATAACGCCATGCTCGATCCGCCAACCGTGGATATCACGGGGCGCATTCTTGAGATGCTGGCGACGTATGGGTACGACAAGAACCATCCGGCGGTGAAGCGGGCGATTGCTTTTGTCCGGAAGGAGCAGGAGCCGGATGGAAGCTGGTTCGGGCGCTGGGGCGTGAATTACATTTACGGCACGGCGCTGGTGTTGCGCGGGCTGGAAGCGATCGGGATGGACTTGCACGAGCCCTGCGTGCAGCAGGGCGCCGAATGGCTGCGCATGGTGCAGAACGCTGACGGCGGATGGGGCGAAACCGTGGGGTCGTACGATGATCCAACTTTGCGCGGGCAGGGCGAGAGCACTCCCTCTCAGACGGCGTGGGCGATTCTGGGATTGCTGGCGGCCAACGATATTCGCAGCGATTCGGTGGCGCGTGGCATTGCCTATCTGCTGCGCACACAGAGAACCGACGGATCGTGGGACGAGCCGTTCTTTACGGGTACAGGATTCCCGCGCGTGTTTTATCTGATGTATCACCTCTATCGGGATTACTTCCCGCTGCTGGCGCTGACGACGTACGCGAAGATGATGGAGAAGGCAGGGAGTTAGCGCGCAGTTTCAACCGTACCGAGATATTGCTGCTCATGATGGGGTTACATCCAGTCAGTGAGCTAATGAAGATTTTTCACCGGTGATCAAGTCTGCAACTGACGTAATCTTGGACTCTTCACGCGCCAGCGGTATCATTCGACCATGTCTGCTTATCGTTGGCACGTGTTCCTGGCATTCTTAGTTCTGTCGCGACCCTGCGGTCTTCAATCCCGTCCGCGGCGCCCCGTTAGCTATGCCTCGCGACCTCGTTGAATTCGCGAAAAAAAGGGGATGTGCCCCGATCGACAATTTCTTCGACAGACCCGGCATGGTGGACCCGCCTTTCGTTTACGGGTGGGCTGACGGTGATCGGGAGAATAGCGCAGCGTTTTGGTGCCAAAAGCAGAACTCAAGGTCATACGAGTTGATGTTCAAAGTGCGCGATCCCAAGCTAATGTCAGGGTGCGCCACAACAATCGAATGGCCCGATCCGCCTGCAGGGTTATCGATCGAAGTTCGCAAGAGCTTATCCCTGAGCACGTTTAACGACGCCGCTGACCCGAAGCTCCCCAAATCCAGCGGAGAGGTTAGCAATGCGAAGGTCATAGTGAACTATTACGATGGCCTGACGGACATTTTCTATTGCTATAGGGGGCGTTGGCTCGTAAGCAGCACCGAGTAGACGCCACTGTCGCTTCTTAACTGTCGCAGTCAGGCCTTTGCATTCAAACGCGCCGAAAGCCGAGGGCGTGCCCGCTTGCCGTCGCTTCCTTTCTCTCGTTTCTCCACTGATCCGCCAGCCCTTGCTTTAAACTGAGAACTGAGAAATGTCCTTGAAAGCCTTCGTCACAGGCGCTACCGGATTTCTGGGATCTCACGTCGCCCGCGTTCTTGCCGATCAGGGCGCGGACCTGCGGCTGCTGGTGCGGCGCCAAGCAGCAATCTGCGAAACCTGGAAGGACTGAAGGCGGAGACTGCCACCGGGGATCTGCGCGATGCTGCCTCCCTCGAAAAAGCGATGGCGGGTTGCGATACCGTGTTTCACGTCGCGGCCGACTACCGGCTCTGGGTGCGCGATCCGGAGGAGATGTACCGGTCCAACGTGGAAGGAACGCGGGCGATTCTGGAAGCGGCGCGGAAGAATGGCGTGCGGCGCGTGGTGTACACCTCGAGCGTTGCGACCATGGGGTTCACGAGTAACGGACATCCCGCAGATGAGGATTCTCCGGTATCGCTGGCCGACATGATTGGCCACTACAAGCGCTCGAAGTTCATGGCAGAGCAGGTGGCGCTGGGGGCCGGGCGCAGCGGGATGCATGTGGTGACGGTGAATCCGACGACGCCAGTGGGGGAGCAGGATGTGAAGCCGACGCCGACCGGGCGCATCGTCCTCGACTTTTTGAAGCGCAAGTTCCCTGCCTATGTGGAAACGGGATTGAACCTGGTGGATGTGAGGGAGTGCGCGCGGGGGCACGTTGCCGCTCTGGAAAAAGGGAGGTCGGGTGAGCGGTACATTCTGGGTGGAGAGGATCTGACGCTCAAGCAGATTCTGGACACGCTGGGTCGGATCACCGGGCTGTCTTCGCCGACGATCAAGTTGCCTTATTTCTTTGCGTTTGCGACCGGGGTCATCGACGAGGCTGTTACGGGAAGACTGTTGAGGCGGGAGCCGCGCGCTACGGTCGATACGGTGCGCATGGGCAAGAAGAAGATGTTCGCCAGTTCCGCCAAGGCGGAGCGCGAGTTGGGCTGGAAGATCGTACCGGTCGAAGGAGCTTTGCGGCGGGCGGTGGAGTGGTTCAAGGGCAACGGATATGTCTAGAGTTGCTATCGTGGCGGCGCTGGAACGCGAGGTGCGTCCGCTGGTGCGGGCGAAGGAGTGGAGCGTCAGCGAGAAGGTCGTCGACGTGCGACGATTCCGGTTTTTCGAGAAGGATGATTTTGTTCTAGTTTGCGGAGGGATCGGGGCGGAAGCGGCGCGGCGGGCGGCGGAGGCGGTGATCGCGATGTACGCGCCGAAGGTGATTTATTCGGCGGGGTTTGCCGGGGCGCTAGATCCTGGGCTCAAAGTGGGGAGCATCGTACTGCCGCGGCGAGTGGTGAATGCGAGTGATGGCAGCAGCGTGAATCTGAATCGCGGGGAAGGCGTGCTGGTCAGTTTCGGAACGGTTGCGAGTCCGGAGCAGAAGGCGAGTCTGCGGGATTCGTTTGGGGCGCAGGCGGTTGATATGGAAGCGGCTGCGGTCGCACGCGCGGCCGAAGTGCGGGGAGTGGAATTCGCGGTGGTGAAGGTGATATCTGACGAATCCGACTTCAGGTTCCCGTTGACGGAGCGTTTTGTCGATTCCGACGGGCAGTTTCTGGAGGGGCGATTTGCCGGGTTTGCCGCTTTGCGGCCCTGGCTATGGCCACAAGTTGTGCGTCTGGCAAGGAACAGCAATCGCGCCTCGCACGCCCTGTGCGGCTGGTTGCGAAAAATGAATGTGGGGCCGGTTACGACGGGTTCTAGTGCGCGCACAATGGAAGAGGTCAACCGCCGATGAATCGCAAGGTGCTTGCACTTTTTGCCTGGATCACCCTCACTGCGCCGTTGTTCGGTCAGAGCAGTCCGCCGACGGTTTATGCGGAAAGCTTCCGGCGAGGCTCGACTCGCATTACCGAGGAAGGGTTCGACCTTAAGCTCACGCCGGAGAATGCGACGTACCGTGAGCGCGTCAAGGATCCTGAGGGGAAGGATTGTTATGAACTGACGATTGCGCCGGTGATGCCGGGCGGAGACGTCAAGGTGACTTCCTGGAATGTCACGCTCAGGGATTTGCGTCACAGCTTCTATCGGAACGTTCTGATGGCGGAGCAGAGGCCGTCTGAGGAGGCGAAGAACAATGTCTTTTGGCTGAATCCGAAGCAGTCCGCCCCGGTGCCTCTCCGCGCGAAGAGGATCATGAAGGTGGAGGATTTCTACATGGTGATCCAAGTGAAGGATCTGCACTTCACGCCGCTGGATTCGCCGTATCTGGATTCGATGGCAATCTCGTTTGCGCTCACCAATAGCGATCCACGGACGAGCCACTGAAAGCCGTGCATCAACCCGAACATTTCATTGGCGGATCGGGTACGGGCGTAAAAGTGGGCGGGTTGGTTCATCTATAATCACAAGAGGTGTTCTACTAAAACGCGATGCAATTCTTCCCCTTGCCAGCAGCGTTCGTCGGCGGCGAAATCGTCGACATGATCTCTAACAGCGGCGCGGTGGCCAAGCTGGTATTGCTGGGGCTGCTGGCGTTCAGCCTGATTTCTTGGTCCATCATCCTGACCAAATGGAGCCTGCTGCGGCGGGCGCGCATGCAGAGCGGGCGCTTCGTGCGCGCGTTCCGCAAGGCGCAGCGGTTGCAGGATATTGCCGCCGTGGCGGAGCAGTTCAAGCCCAGTCCGCTGGTCGGCGTGTTCGAGGGCGGGTACGAGGAGTACAAGCGGCAGGCCCAGACGTCGGGGATGATCCGGAATCTGCTGTCGATCCAGCGCGGGATGCAGATTGGGGCGTCGGAAGAAATCACCCGGCTGGAACGGAATTTGCCGTGGCTGGCGATTACGGCCGCGGTGACTCCCTTTGTCGGGCTGTTTGGCACAGTATGGGGCATCATCGATGCGTTTCACGGGTTGGGAACGGCGGGCGCGGCGACGTTGCGAGCGGTGGCACCCGGCATTTCAGAAGCTCTGATTACCACGGCGGCCGGACTGGCGGCTGCGATTCCGGCTGTGATCGCGTACAACCTGATTGGGGCGTCGATCCGCGAGTTTGCATCGCGCAGCGATGACTTCGCCCTCGAAGTGCTCAACGCGGTGGAGCACAGCCAGGCGCAGGCTCCGGTCGCAGAAGTGAGGCGCTGATGGCGTTCACGACTTCCAACGGACGCACGCAGACGGCGCTGGCCGACATCAACATCACTCCGCTGGTGGATGTGGTGCTGGTGCTGCTCATTATTTTCATGGTGACGGCGCCGGTGCTGCAGTCGGGAATCGACGTCAGCGTGCCGAGAACGCGGACCGTAAAGCAGATTACTGAAGAGCGCACGGTGATCACCATCAATAAGGATCAGCGGGTCTTTCTGGGGAATGACGCCATCAACATCAATGAGATAGGAAGCAAGTTGCGGCAGAAGATTCGGGACCCGCGCAACCAGTCGGTGTTTGTGCGGGCCGATGAAAATGTTCCCTTCGGCGCTTTCGCGACGGTAATGGACGCGGTGAAACAGTCGGGCATCAGCAATGTCAGCATTGTGACGCAGCCCCTCGAGCAAAATGGCAGCAAACGCTGATATCTATTTCGAGCGCGAACGCTGGGGCCGCGCGCTGGCGTGGTCGGCGGGGTTGCACGTGGGCCTCACCGTGGCTTTGCTGATCTACTCGGCAGTTGTCTACCGGACAAGCGGCGACACATGGGGCGCGGGTGGAGGCGGGGAAGCGATCGGCGCGACGCTGGTGAGCACGGTGCCATTGCCGGCGAATCCGGCGCAGACGCAAAACGTGCTAGCCAACGAGTCGAAGGGCATCACGCAGTCCCAGCCGAAGATCGAGGAGAAAGCGCCGGATGCGATCGAGATTCAGGGCAAGAATGCGAAAATAAAGCCGAAGAAGAAGCAGGAGACCGCATCCAAAGAGAAGCCGCAGGCCCCGCCCGAGGAAGAAAGCAATCAGGTAGCGTTTGGAGAAGGTGGTCCGGTCAGCGGTCCGTACGGTACGTTCAGCGCGGCGGGCGCCAAGGGCGGATTTGGCGTCACGGGGGGCGGCGGGGATTTTGGCACGAAGTTCGGGTGGTACGTACACGTGATTCAGCAGAAGGTTTCGGAGAACTGGCTGAAGTACGAGGTGGATCCGAGAATCACGTCAGCCCAGCGGGTGTATATCACGTTCGATGTGGCGCGAGACGGCCATCCCATGAACGTGCGGGTGGAGCAGTCGAGCGGCGTACCTTCACTGGATATTTCGGCGGTGCGCGCACTGCAGCGCATTGATACTTTTGGTCCGTTGCCGGCGGATTACTCCGGTGGGAAGATTTCAGTGGAGTACTGGTTCGACTACAAGAAGTGAACCATTCGGGTAACTACAAGGCACTACCGGTTGACTTTGTAGTTCCGAATGGAGGCACAATGCGGAGAGAGTGTAAGAGGGAAGAAGCCTTGCAAAGCAATTCATATCGTTTTACGATATTGTCGTACGGAGTATGTTTTCCCCCCAGACGGATGGACGAAGCCGCTAGACCCACTTTCCGGCGATGGCCCAGCAGTTACCGCGGCCCTGCGTTGGCGTTCGTTCTTATTTGCTGCTTTCTGTCTTCTGTGCTTTTCGCTCAGGATTGGGTGAAGACGGGCACGAGCCTCGGCATGGATAAGGCGCGGCTGGCGGTCCCGGACTTCAAGCCTTCGACCGGTGATCCGCAGAACACCGCGCTGCTCAAGAGCTTTAACGACACGCTGTGGAACGACCTCGACGTCTCCGGCATCGTGGAGTTGGTGTCGAAGAGTTTTTACCCGTTGCAGACTCCCGGGCAGCCGCCAGACGTCAATTTCCTGGCGTGGAATGCGCCTCCTCCTAACGCCGCCGTGCTTGCGTTTGGAAGCCTGGGCGTGGCAAGCGGAAAGCTAACGGTGCAGGGCTGGCTGTACGACGTGAAGAACACACAGTCGCCGCAGATTTTAGGCAAACAATACACGGATACCTCCAGCGACGCGGCGGCGCGGATGATGGCCCACAAGTTTGCCGACGAAATCATCTTCCGGCTGGGTGGAGGCATTACCGGCATCGCCGAGACCCAGATCTACTTTGTCAGCGATCGCACCGGGCACAAGGAAATCTGGGCCATGGATTACGATGGCTCGAACCAGCACCAGATCACACATATAGGCTCGATTTCATTATCGCCGCGGGTTTCGCCGGACGGGTCGCGCATCGCTTTCAGCAGCCTGACCAAGACGGGCTGGGAAATCATGATGTATTCGCTCGAACTGAACCGGGCGGTGAGTTTTCCGCACATGGGCGGGACGAATCTGTCTCCGGCGTGGTCGGGGGATGGGACGAGGCTGGCGTTCTCGTCGTCGCGCGGGGGCGAGCCGGAAATTTATGTGTCGGACGTGTCGGGCGGGAATCTACATCGTGTGACGACGGCGAAGGGTCCCGACGTTTCCCCAGTGTGGAACCGGAAGACGAACGCCCAGATCGCCTTTGTCAGCGGGCGCACAGGATTGCCGCAGATTTATACGATGGGAGCCGACGGCACCAACCAGCAGCGCATGACCGATCAGGGGTACGCGGTGTCGCCGAACTGGGCGCCCAACGGGCAGTTTCTCTCGTTTGCATGGGTGCGGAAGTATGGGCCAGGGGAACCGGGGTCGTCGGATCTCTACTTGATGGATATCGCCAGCAAGCAATGGGTGCAACTGACGCACGACGGCGGGCGGAACGATTTTCCATCGTGGTCGCCGGATAACCGGCATATCGTTTTTCAATCGAACCGGTCGGGCAGTCTGCAGATATGGACGATGCTGGCCGACGGCAGCAAGGCGCAACAATTGACTTTTACAGGACGCAACACCCAACCCAATTGGAGTTGGAAATAGTAAATACGCTTCGTCTGACCCCGGAGGCAAGCTTTTGGGGTCGCAGGAGGAATAAAAGTGAAGCATCAAAGCATGAAGTGGTCTCTGCTCATCATTGCCCTCAGCGCTCTACTGGCGCTTGGCGCCTGCGGAAAGAAAGCGGTTCCGCCCCCGCCACCACCCCCGCCGCCACCACCCTCTCCGACTGCATCGATTTCCGTGAATCCAAATTCGATTCAGGCGGGACAGTCGGCCTCGCTGACCTGGCAGACTAGCAATGCCACCGACGTGTCGATTGACGGCATTGGCGCGGTGCAACCGAACGGTTCGCAAAGCGTTTCGCCGACGGATTCCATGACCTACCACCTGACAGCCAAGGGATCGGGTGGGACGCAGGAAGCCACCGCGCGGCTCACGGTAACTGCGGCCCCGCCGCCGCCACCACCGCCGACGCCGTCCGTCACGGATGAAGACTTGTTCAGTCAGAATGTGAAGGATGTTTACTTCGACTACGACAAGGCCGACATCCGCGGCGATCAGCAAGCTTCGATTCAGGCGGACGCGCAGTTCCTCAGTCAACACAGCAATGTGAATTTCACGATTGAAGGACACTGCGATGAGCGTGGCTCGACCGAATACAATCTGGCTCTGGGCGACCAGCGCGCCAGCGCGGTCAAGAACGCGCTGACCGCGGCGGGCGTGAACGCCAGCCGGATCAAGACCATCAGCTACGGCAAGGAAAAACCCTTCTGCACAGAAAGCAACGAAGCTTGCTGGCAGCAGAACCGCCGTGGGCATCTCGTCTATCAGAAGTGAGACTGGTCGGGAGGCGCCGTTCGGCGTCTCCCGCTTCTTCTTGCGCGGGATTGGGGATTGGTGTGCGCATTTGCCGTCCCCATTGAGGCTTCCGGTTCCGGGTAGCCCTTTCTGTGCGGAATCATCCCAGCCTGTGGGACAATCATGGCATCTAAGCTATCGTCGTCAGTTTAGGGAATCTATATGAGACTACATCGCATTTCCGCATTTTTTGCAGTGTTGCTGACGCTCTGGTTGGGCGCGGCTCCGGCTTGGGGCGTGAGCAAAGAAATGGTGCAACTGCAGACCCAGGTGCAGCAACTGCAGGAGCAGATGACGGCCATGCAGCGCAGCTTTGACGAGCGCATGGGTGTCATGAAGAACCTAGTCGAGCAGGATACGGACGCCATCAATAAAGTGGCGGCGGCACTCAATGGACTTCAGCAGACGCTGGCCAAGCAACAGGGCGATTCAGGGGGAAAGATCGATCAGCTTTCGGGGCAGATCCAGGCGTTGAACGACACCATGGATGAACTCAAGGCACGCTTGGCGAAGGTGAGCAAGCAGCTCGAAGATATGCAAGCGGCGCAGCAGAGTCTGGGAGCGCAGCAGGCCCAGCAGCAAGCGCAGCAGCAGGCGATGGCGCAGGCTCCGCCTCCGGATGTGCTCTATAACAATGGGCTGCGCGACTACAACGGCGGCAAGAACGATCTGGCGCTGCAGGAGTTTTCGGACTACATCAAGTTCTATCCCAATACCGATCTGGCGGGGAACTGCTACTTCTATCTAGGAGAGATTCAGTTCCGACAGAGCAACTACCAGCAGGCGGCGCAGAGCTATGACCAGGTCTTGCAGAATTTTCCTAGCGGAAACAAGGCAGCATCGGCACAGTTGAAGAAGGGATTCGCGCTGATTGAACTCGGCAAACAGGATGATGGAGTCAGCGATCTACGCCGGGTAATTCAGCGCTATCCGCATTCGCCCGAGGCGCTGCAGGCGCGAGACCGGCTGCGAAAGCTGGGAGTCGCAACAACCGGAAAGTAATTTACACGAGCTAGAGCTCATGCTGCAGATGGGATCGTTTGTGGGGCGTACGTTAGACGCCGTGGCGGTGGGATCTCTTGGGAGTGCGATGTTTGCCGGCTCTGTGGGCATGATGGCGCTGCACTCGCCGATCGCGGTGGTGCCCCCACCTCACCGGTGTGAGCGTTGCGTACGACGTCGCCGCAGGCGAACGTGGTCGACAAGAGGCACAGTAGCAGTACCGAAAAGCACCGTTTCATATACCCGATCTCCGGTTAACTTCTCCTACATTATTACTATATTTTTCGGAAAGCGAGAGGACTAAACTGGTTTTGTCGGAATTATTGTCCGAGGTGGACTCATGGAATACAGCACCCACGATCAGGATACGGCGAAAGGGGCCACGGAAACCGAGGACCATAAGGTCCCGGGCAATGTTGGCCTCCAGGAACAGCTCGGGCATCGCGATCAGGACCCGATGCTGAAGGATGCGGACTCCGATTTTCCCGAACCTGGGCAAAATCCGGAACATAGCGGCGAGCCGGAACGAAAAACTGCGTAAAACGGCCGGCTGAGGAGTCAAAGTGGAAAGCCCTCTCTTGCGAGAGGGCCTTTTTTTTCTTAGCTTGAATTCAGCCTAGCGAAGCTCTTCCATCACCGCGTCCAGCACCTCTTTGCCGGGACGCGTCATGGAATCGGGCAGTGTAGCCAAGCGGCTGGTCGACCACGTTGAGCATGTCAAGGAAGTTGGGCGCCTCGGGATTCACGTAGAACACGCCGGTCAGCACTTCGCCCTTATCGTGGGCTTCGGTGAGGCGGGTCATGGCGCGAATCTTGTCGGTCGGGTCGTAGTCCTCTTCCAGCTTGCGAAGGTGCAGGCGGGATCCGTCGTGCATGGTGACTTCGACAGTTGTGCCTGGATCATACTCGACGTCGATGTCTTCAAAGTGAGGAACGAAGCTGACGTCCTGCAAGGTCTCTTCGTGCTCCTTCACATATTTGTAGGACTTGGTCGAGCCCTCGTGATCGTTGAAGGTGACGCAGGGCGAGACCACGTCGAGCATGACGGTACCTTTGTGGGCGATCGCGGCTTTCAGCATGGCGCTGAGCTGTTTCTTGTCGCCAGAGAATGAGCGGCCGACCAGGGTCGCGCCGAGTTGAATCGCGAGGGCACAGGTGTCGATGGGCGGGAGGTCGTTGACTACGCCCGTCTTCAGCTTCGATCCCAGGTCGGCGGTGGCTGAGAACTGGCCCTTGGTGAGGCCATAGACGCCGTTGTCTTCGATGATGTAGATGATCGGCAGATTGCGGCGCATCAGGTGGATGAACTGTCCGATGCCGATGGAGGCGGTATCGCCGTCGCCGCTGACGCCGATGCAGACGAGCTTGCGATTCGCCAGCAGGGCTCCGGTGGCGACTGAGGGCATGCGGCCGTGCACGGCGTTGAAACTGTGCGAACGGTTCATGAAGTAGGCGGGAGTCTTCGAGGAGCAGCCGATGCCGCTGGGCTTGATGAGCAGTTCGGGCTGCACGCCCATCTCGTACATCGACTCAATGATGCGCTCGGAGATCGCGTTGTGGCCGCATCCGGCGCACAGCGTGGTCTTGCCGCCCTTGTAATCCATGACGGTGAGGCCGATGCGGTTGGTCTTGGGTCCGGGTGCTGCTGTTCCGGGTTCGACGGGAGTCGTGGCCATCTACTTACCCTCCATGCTGGTCAGTTCGTCGGTGATGGACCGCGCGTCGAGCGGGAGCCCGGTGATGTGGGCGATGCTGCGCAGGCGCGTGGTCAGTTCGGGCTTGAGATCGAGTTTCAGCAGCGTGAGCATTTGCGCGTCGCGGTTCTGTTCGACGAGGTAGACACGGTCGTGCTGCTCGACGAACTCGTGCACCTCGCGCGTGAACGGATAGGCGCGGAGGCGCAGGTAGTCGATCTCGATGGAGTACTCGTCGCGAAGCTGGTCGAGGCTTTCGGTGATGCCCCAGTGCGAGGTTCCGTAACCGATGATCCCAATCTTCGCATTCTTGCCCTTCGTGATTTCGGGGCGTGGAACAAAGGAGCGCGCGGTTTCAAACTTGCGGTTGAGGCGCTCCATGTTGTTTTCGAAGTCGTCGGCGCGCTCGCTGTACTGGGCTTTCTCGTTGTGGCCACTGCCACGTGAGAAGTAGGCGGCTGCGGGATGGATGGTTCCGGGCAGGGTACGATAGCCGATGCCATCTCCATCGACGTCTTTGTAACGAGCGAATCCGCCGAGGCGATCGAGGTCTTCCTTGCTGAGTACCTTGCCGCGCTTGATGGGCGTGGTGGGATATTCGAAGGGATCGGACATCCAGTTATTCATGCCGAGATCTAAGTCGGACATGACGAACACCAGCGTCTGAAACTGCTCGGCGAGGTTGAACGCTTCGGGCGCCATGCTGAAGCACTCGGTCACGGAGCAGGGGAACAGCATGATGTTCTTGGTGTCGCCGTGCGAGAGGAATGCGGTGGAGAGAATGTCGCCCTGCGACGTGCGCGTGGGCAGGCCGGTTGAGGGACCGACACGCTGGATGTCCCAGATGACGCCGGGGACTTCGACGTAATAGGCAAGCCCGGCGAATTCCGACATCAGCGAGATGCCGGGACCGGCGGTTGCGGTCATGCTGCGGGCGCCCGCCCAGCCTGCGCCGATAACCATGCCGATCGCGGCCAGTTCGTCTTCGGCCTGCACGATGGCGAAGGTGGCCTTGCCGTCGGGACCGATGCGGTATTCCTTCATGTATTCGATCATCGTCTCTACGAGCGACGACGACGGCGTGATTGGATACCAAGTGACGACGGTGCATCCGGCGAACATGCAACCGAGAGCGGCGGCCGAGTTGCCGTCGATGATGATCTTGCCTGCTGTGGCGTTCATGCGCTCGATATAGAAGGCGCCACGCTTTTGCAGATTCGCCTTGGCGTAATCGAAGCCCGCTTGGGCTGCGGCGAGATTCAGGTTGGCGGCCTTTACTTTCTTAGCGAACTGCTTGCGGATCGCCTTTTCGACCTCGGCCATGTCGATGGTGAGCAGGCTGGCAACGACGCCGACGTACACCATGTTCTTGACGAGCTTGCGCAGCTTGGCTTCGGGACACACGGCGGCGACGAGCTTGTCGTAGGGGACGGAGTAGAAGATGAGATCATCGCGCAGCTTGTGCAGGGCGAGCGGTTCGTCGTAGAGGACGGCGGCGCCGGGAGCCAGCGACATAGTATCTTCCTGCGCGGTCTCGGGATTCATGGCCACGAGGAAATCGATTTCTTTCTTGCGGCCAATGTAGCCGTTTTTGTTGGCGCGAATTGTGTACCAGGTCGGAAGGCCGGCGATGTTCGAGGGGAACATGTTCTTGCCGGAGACCGGTACGCCCATCTGGAAAATGCTGCGCAACAGCACAGTGTTTGAACTTTGCGAACCGGAACCGTTGACCGTCGCGACCTGAATGCTCATGTCGTTGACGATGCGCTTGTGCCCGGAGCCTCCGGCGGATTCCCGGGGCACGACATCCGTAGTGGCCATCCCAACACCTTCCTTCAATTAGCGGGCGGAACCCAGTTGCCCGTGATTTGTGGATTGCAGAGGAGGAAACATTTCATTATAAGGGCGGCGGCAGCACCGCGTCGCGTCAAAATGCCCGCCTGTGGCCCGGAGGAACCTGTTTTGAAACGAGGGAGAAGTCCACCGGACTCAGGATTCTGTCTTGTAGAACTGGGCGATGTTCCGGAACTTATTATATCGTGACACGAGCAATTCGGCAGGAGGAGTTTTCTTCAATTCGTAATAGTGCCTCTGCAGGCTGGCATCAAGCAGATTGGCGGCCGCTTCGTGGTCGCGGTGAGCTCCGCCTTCGGGCTCGGGAATGATGTCGTCGATGCAGCCGAGTTCGCTCAGGTCGGTTGCGGTGATGCGCATGGCTTCGGCGGCGAGTTCTTTCTTCGAGGCGTCACGCCACATGATGGCGGCGCAGCCTTCGGGAGAGATGACCGAATAGATCGAGTTCTCCATCATCAGTACGCGGTCGGCGACGGCGATGGCCAGGGCTCCGCCGCTGCCGCCAACGCCGATCACCGTCGCAATGATGGGCACCTCCAGCCGCGCCATTTCGCGGAGGTTGTAGGCGATGGCTTCCGCCTGTCCGCGTTCTTCCGCATGGATGCCGGGGTAGGCGCCGTCAGTGTCGATCAAGGTGAAGATCGGGCGTCGGAATTTTTCTGCAAGCTGCATCGTCCGGATGGCCTTGCGGTAGCCCTCAGGATGGGGCGTGCCGAAGTTGCGGTGGACGCGCTGCTTCATGTCGCGGCCCTTCTGGGTCGCGACGATGAGGACTTCGTCACCGTGGAAGCGCGCCATGCCGCAGATGATGGCTGCGTCGTCTCCAAAGCCGCGGTCACCGTGAATTTCGCTGAAATCGGTGAAGATGCGCTCGATGTAGTCGAGCGACTGCGGGCGCTGGGGATGCCGCGCCAGTTCGGTCTTCTGCCAGGCTGTGGGCGGCGCATTCATTTCCTGCCGCAGGGTCTCGATGCGCTCCTGCAACTTGGCGATCTGGCGGCGGGTTGCGTCGTCGGCGCCGGGAGACTCGAGGTCGGCGACCTGGCGTTCGATCTGCTCCAGTTCCTGCTGCGCTTTTTCAGTAGGTGCCATGCGTGGGTTCAGGCGATGATGCGGACGCTGCCCCGTCCGCATAACTGTTCGACGCGGGCGATGAAATTGCGGTCCGGGATGACATTATAGCCTTCTGCCTCCATCACCACCATGAAATCGCCCTGGCGTTCCACGTCAAACAGAACTTTGGCTTCGCCTTTGCGTTCGAGGAAGAGGGTGTGGAGATCGTCGACGGTAGCTTCGGCGGAGCTTTCGAGCGGGATGCGGATGCGAATCGCGCGCGGGAGCGGGACCTTGGCTTCTTCCAGTGGTTGGATTTCGGCGGCGGTGATCTTTGGATTGGCGCCTTCTTCGATGCGCACGCCAGCTTTTACAAGGACAGGAACTTCGAGTTTTACCTTCTCGCCAATACGCTTGTAGGCCTCAGGGAAGACGATCATGTCGATGGAGCCGGACATGTCTTCGAGCGTGGCCTGGGCGTAAAAGTCTCCGCGTTTGGATTTGAGGACCCGCACATTGCCGATGATGCCGGCGGTGACAATCGTCTCGTCTTTGCCGGTCGACTTGGTCATGGCGGCGATTTCTTCGATGCTCAGGGCGCGGAGGTCGGACAGCTTGTCTTTGTACTTCTGCAGGGGATGGCCGCTGATGAAGAAGCCGAGAATTTCCTTTTCGGCAGTGAGGCGGGTGTGCTCGTCCCAGTCCGGAGCGTTGGGCAGTTTGTCGTTGTGCGATTCGGCATCTTCCTGCTGGAAGACGCCAAACAGGCCATGCTGGCCCGACTCGGCGTCGCGCTGGGCTTTCTGGGCCTGTTCCATCGCTTTGTCGAGTACGGCCATGAGCTGTGCTCGACGGCCCATCGAATCCATCGCGCCGCTCTTGATTAAGGATTCGAGGACGCGCTTGTTGAGCAGACGCAGGTCGACGTTCTCGCAGAATTCGAAGATGGATTTGAAGCGGCCGAGTTTCTTGCGGGCGGCCACGATCGATTCGATTGCGTTGCCGCCGACGTTTTTGACTGCGGCGAGGCCGAAGCGGATCGATTCGCCGTGCGGGGTGAAATTGGCGTCGGAGACGTTGATGTCGGGAGCTTCGACGGCTATGCCCATCTCGCGGCATTCATTGATGTACTTGACGACGTCGTCGGTCGAGCCGGTGACCGAGGTCAGCAGCGCCGCCATGAACTCCACGGGGTAGTGCGTCTTCAGATACGCCGTGTGGTAGGCCAGCAGGGCATAGGCTGCCGAGTGCGACTTGTTGAAACCGTATCCCGCGAACTGGGCCATCAAGTCGAAAATCTTTTCGATCTTCTTGGGCGGATACTTTCGCTGCGCGGCGCCTTCGACGAAGCGCTCGCGCTGCTGCGCCATCTCCTCAGCCTTCTTCTTGCCCATGGCGCGGCGGAGGAGGTCGGCTTCACCCAGGGAGTATCCGGCCAGGCGGTTGGCGATCTGCATCACCTGTTCCTGATACACGATCACGCCCAGGGTCTCTTGCAGGATTTCCTGCAGCTCCGGGAGTTCGTATTCGACTTTCTTGCGCCCGTGCTTGCGGTCGACAAAGTCGTCGATCATGCCGCCCTGAATGGGACCGGGCCGGTAGAGCGCGTTCAGAGCGGTGAGATCTTCGATGGAATTGGGCTGGTACTTGCGAAGCACGTCGCGCATGCCGTTCGATTCAAACTGGAAGACGCCGGAGGTGAGTCCCTTGTGGAAGACTTTTTCGTAGGTCTCGTTGTCTTCAAGAGGAATCTGCTCCAGAGTGATCTTCGTGGCGCGGGTTTGCTCGATCAGTTTCAGCGCGTCGGTGAGAATCGTGAGCGTGGTCAGGCCGAGGAAGTCCATCTTCAGCAGGCCCATCTTTTCGATGGCGACCATGTCGAAGGCGGTCACGATTTCGTCGTTCTTGGTGCGGTGCAGAGGGACCAGGTCGGTGAGCGGGCGTGGGGAGATCACGACTCCGGCTGCGTGTACTCCGGAATTACGGACCATGCCTTCCAGTTTCTTTGCGGTCTCGAACAGTTCGCGGATTTGGCCGTCTTTTTCGATCGCCTCGCGCAGTTGGGCGGAGTCTTCGATGGCCTGCTCCAGCGTGATGTTGAGCTGCGTCGGGACCATCTTGGCGATGCGGTCGACGTCTGCGTAGGGAATGTCCATGGCGCGGCCAACGTCTTTGATGGCGGCCTTCGCGGCCATGGTGCCGAAGGTGATGATCTGGGCAACGTTGTCACGGCCGTACTTCTGTGTGACGTACTGGATGACCTCGCCGCGGCGGTTCATGCAGAAATCGATGTCGATGTCGGGCATGGAAACGCGCTCGGGGTTGAGGAACCGCTCGAAGAGCAGTTCGTGCTGTAGAGGATCGATGTCGGTGATGCCGAGAGCGTAGGAGACGAGCGAGCCGGCGGCTGATCCGCGGCCTGGACCTACCGGAATGCCGTGATCTTTGGCGTAGCGGATGAAGTCCCAGACGATCAGGAAATATCCGGGGAACTGCATCTGCTGAATGATGCCGAGTTCGCGTTCCAGGCGCTGCTCGTAGTCGGTGATGGAATGCTTCAGCTTGCCTTGCTCGTGCTTCGGGCGCAGCGTTTCGAGGCGGCGAGCGAAGCCTTCGCGGGTCACGTGAACGAAGTAGCTATCGATGGTGTAGCCGGGAGGAACCTCGAACTGGGGAAACGGATTCGCGACTTTTTCCAGGCGCAAGCTGCAACGGTCGGCGATAGCGAGCGTGCGGGTCAGCACGTCGGGGGAATCCTTGAAAACACGGGCCATCTCGTCGTGGTTCTTGACGAAGAACTGGTTGCCGTCGAACTTCATGCGTGCCGTGTCGTGAATGGATTTGCCGGTCTGGATGCACAGCATGACGTCCTGAGCGTGGGCATCGTCCTCACAGAGGTAGTGGCTGTCGTTGGTGGCGACCAGCGGCAGGCCGAGATCTCTTTCGAGTTGGAAGAGGCCGGGGTGGATGCGGTGCTCCATCTCGAGGCCTTGGTCCTGAATCTCGAGGTAAAAGTTCTCTTTGCCGAAAATGTCCGCGTACGTACCAGCAGCCGCGCGCGCGGCGTCGTAATTGCCCTCGGTCAGGCGCTCGGCGACTTCGCCTTTGAGGCATCCGGAGAGGCCAATCAATCCACGGGAGTGCTCGGCGAGAAACTTTTTGCTGACGCGCGGCTTGTAGTAGAAGCCGTGCAGGGAAGCCTCAGAGGTGATCTTGACGAGGTTGCGGTAGCCTTCTTCGTTCTCCGCCAGCACCAGCAGGTGGTTGTAGGAGTCGCCTTCGGGGGCCGCGCGGTGGTCGTCCTTTTTGCAGATGTAGAGTTCGCAGCCGACGATGGGCTTCACGCCGGCGTGCTTGGCGGCGTTCACGAAGTGGACCGCGCCAAAGATGTTGCCGTGGTCGGTCATAGCCACGGCGGGCATTCCCAGCTCTTTTACGCGGTTGCAGAGTTTTTCGACGTCACAGGCGCCGTCGAGCATGGAATAGTCGGTGTGGAGGTGCAGGTGAACGAATTGGGACATGGGTTCGGTGTGGTTAGTCTACCGCAACCGGGGCGGAGGAAAAGCGTGCGTTTCTGTGGTTTTCGTGTTCTAGACGCCTACTAATGAACGCAGCTCTCCCCCGTCAATGCTTAGAAGCCCTCATTGAGAGGTTTTGACTTCAGCGTTAGGGTGTTATCTCGTACGCCACACCGCGCCCGTCTTGTGGACCGCCCCCAAAAGTCGCGCCAAAAACATCGCCGAACGAATCCACAATCGGAGGAGACTTAAGGCCGCTCTCCCCGGTCGTCGTGAAATCGTGGAGGACTGAATAGGTCCACGATCCGCCCGACACCGTAGGATGGGTCAGCTTGAAAACCACCCCATTGCCATTCTGTCCATTGGTATTGAGCGTAACGCCATATAAATTCTGCGCCTGGGGATCCATGCTCAGGCCGACCGGTCTGTAACCCTCAGTGGTGTGGGTGAAGGTATAGATCGCCTTGGTGGTCCATCCGCCTCCAGCCGCTGGCTTAATTTGAAACACTGCACCGCAGCAGGTCAATGAGCTGCCGCTAGCAACACCGTAGATAGTGCCGTGAGAGTCAATGACTAACGACCCTTGCGGATACTGCCCGTGGAATGTTTGGCCCCGTGAAGCTGTAGATGACGTTTTCGGTCCAAGCCGCGCCGTTCGCGGGTGGGCTCAATTCGAACACAGAGCCGTAACCGTACGCGCCGCCGAAAACCCCCCCTCCGTTGGTGGTGCCGTATATGTTACCGACTGGATCGATGGCAACCTGTCCTTCGGGCGCGGAACCGTCATAGGTCTCGGGAGGACCGAAGTCCCAGACGACATTGTAGTTTTGAGCTGAGCTGACATGCGTCTGAGCGATAGCGAAAAGCACCATCCAGAAAAGGAGCTTTGGAGCTTTCATTGGAATCCCCCCGTATTCGCCGCTCTGGGGGAGCTAGACGATTGAGCCCGGATGATACACCAGCCCGGAGCGTGCGGGCAACAGAGCAAACTCAGCCAAAGTCGCAACGTCTCAAAACCGGTAGGTGAGTCAGACGGGGGAGCCGATTTCCTCAAAAAGGGAAAGTTGGAAAGCTTCTAGTCCGCTCCGGCTCCGGCAGCCTGGGCTTTCTGCAGCAGGCGGCGGGCCTGGGAGATGAGTTCTGCCACTTCGAAGGGTTTGACCAGGTAAGGGATATTGTTTTCCTGCAGGAAGGCTCTTTCGTCGCTGGGGCCGTTCGAGTAGGTGAACAGGAGGTGATCGTCCATGCCCTCGCAATTGTCTTTGAGCCACTCGTAGGACTCTTTCGCGCTCCATTGGCCGGGCATCTTGCCGTTCATAATGACGGCGTCAAAGGGTTCGGAGAGCAGGCGAGTCTTCACGTCCTGGCTGGTCTTGGCGGTGACGACTGTAGCGCCTGCGCCGGCAAGGACATCGCGCTCAAACTCGAGTACAGCTTCCTCTTCCTCTACCAGCAGCACGCGGCCGTGAATGGCGCCTTCGTGCAGGCGGGGCGCCGTTTTCGCAACTTCAGGCTCGATGTTGGTAGTGGCGACCGAGGGCAAGCGAACTTCGATGACGGCGCCGCCCTCGGGGGCGTTGTTGGCGGTGATGTCCCCCCCATGCTCCTTCACGATGCCGTAGCAGATGCTGAGTCCGAGTCCGGTGCCTTTGCCTACACTCTTGGTGGTATAGAAGGGGTCGAAGATGCGCTTGGCGTCTTTAATTCCGGCGCCATCGTCGGCGAACTGCGTACAGATGTGCCCACCCACGTTCGAGACACTAATTTTGAGCTTGCCGGTGCGCCCGGTCTCAAGAATGGCATCGACTGCGTTGTTGATGATGTTCAGGAATACCTGTTCGATCTGATGCGGATCGGCGACGACCAGGGCAGGTTCCGAAGGAACGTCACGTTCGACCTTGATGTTGTTGATCTTGAGGTCATAGTCGCGCAGCGCCAGGGTCTCGTCGAGGATTCTGCAGATGTCGACTTCATCCCGCTGCGGTTTGCGCTGGCGGGCGAAAGATAGAAGGTTCTGAACCACGCGATGCGTCCGCTGCGCCTGCTTGAACAGCTTGCTGACGTAGTCCTGGGCGCGGGTGTTGAGGCCCTCGGTTTCGAGAAGCTGAGCATAGCCGAGAATCGCCGTGAGCGGATTGTTGAGTTCGTGAGCCACGCCGGCAATCAGCTGTCCGACGGCCGACATCTTTTCGCTCTGCAGCAGTTGTTCCTGGGTCTTGCGCAGATCTTCGTAGGCGCGGCAGGTCTCTTCGTAGAGACGAACCTTTTCGATGGTGGTGGCGAGCTGCCGGCTGATCGCGACCATCAAGTTTTCGTCGTTGCTGGAATATTCGTATCCCAGGTGGCTGCATAACCCCATGATGCCGACCGGCGTGTCTTTGCCCCAAAACATGATCCAGATCCAGGACCGGTCCACATCGGAGCGAACGAATTCCGCAACCATGGGCGGCAGGTGCGGCAGATATTCCGCCGTGATCACTTCGGTGCGCGAGCGCATGACCAGATCGCCAAAGCCTTCGGTGAAGCAAACCTCTGCGGTGCGCATCTTGTCGCGACTGCGCGGCCCCCAGGCGGCACGCCGGCGATAGGTGGTGGTGTCGCTGTCGGACAGATAGACGGTTCCGCTTTCGGCGCCGAATAGAGTGACAACCTGACGCAAGGTCAGGTTCAGAATTTCGTCCAAGTCGAAGGATTGCGCGGCGACCACGGCCATGGCGTTCAGGGCATTCAGTTCGCGGTTGCGGCGGCGCATCTCGTCTTCGGCTCGGCGCTTCTCCGTCATGTCGAGCACGAAGCCCTGATAGCGTTCGATGTGGCCGGAGGCATTGCGAGTGGCGAAGCTGCTCTCGACTGCGAGAAGCAGGGTGCCATCCTTGCGGCGCAGTGTGACGTCGAAATTCCTTACGTAGTTCTGGCCTTCGATTTCCTTGCGGAAGGCTTCGCGCTGCTTGGGGTCGACACAGATTTCCGAATCCAGATTCAGAACCAGCAATTCCTCGCGCTTGCTGTAGCCGAGCATGTGCACGAAGGCGTCGTTGCAGTCGATGAGCTGGCCGGCGGGATTGGCGACGTAAACGCCTTCCTGCACTTGCTCAAAGAGGAGACGGTATTTCTCTTCCGCGGAACGGCGGTCGGTAATGTCGCGAACTACGTGGATGGTGCCTTTTTGCGGGCTGCCTTGCTCGGTGTAAGAAGAAGTGGAAACGACGGAATAGCCGCCGAAACAAGGGTCGGCGCCTTCGGTGAATTCTTCGTCTCCGCCCATGGCGCAATAGGGGCAACCGGTCCATTCACCGAATTTGTGGGGCAATGCGGAATCGCAGGAGCTGCCGACCACATCCGCGGCGGCCTGGCCGAGATGTTCCAGCAGAACCTGATTGGCCTTGATGATGCGGTAGTCGGCGTCGTGCGCCAGGATGATGTCGTGGATGGAGTCGAAGGTGTTGATCCACTGGCGCTGCGAACGCAGCACCTGCTCGAGCAGGCGGAAGTTTTCGACGGCGACGGCAAGTTGCTTGGCGCACGAGCGGAGAAATTCGAGTTCTTCTGGAGTCCACTCCCGGCTCCCGGAGCTGCCCAGCATGAGCAATCCGATGGGCGATTTGTTTCCTGCGACCGGGACGATCACAACCTGGTGAATTTTTTCGTTCGCGAGACAGGCCTCGGGCTCGGGACCGGCGGCGGCCCGCGTGGTGACCTGCGGGGCGGGCTGGGCCAGCAACTTCTGAATGTCCTCATTAATCTCGGCGAATCCAGCGTCGCGCAGGAAATCGGCAGAGAGCCCAACGGCGTGAGTGGCGACCATGTGTCCGCCTTCGACCAACCGGAACCATGCGGCCTTGACTGGAATCAGGCGCTGCAATTGTTCCACGGCGGACTGAACCACGTTCCCATACTGTTGCGCGGTGGCGATGCTGGCGGTGATGGCCTGTACAGCGTTCAAACGTCGCGTGCGGGTCCGCGCTTCCTCGATTACTACAAGCAGCATGCTCAGGGAAAGCGTGATTTCCGCTGCCAGGAACGCGGCGGCGGGCACGCGATCGGTGAAAGGCGACCAGGAAAGGTGAAGGAAGGGCAGAGACAAGGCCAGCAGCCAGGCGGAAGGTTCCCAGCGGCCGCGGCGCGCGCGCAACAGCGCGATCGAGGCCGTCAACAGAATGATGCGGTAGCCGACTTCCACCGCCACGCGCAAGGGCAGGGAATCGGGCCACAACAGGATTCTGGCTCCGGCAAAGCCCACCAGAACGGGCGTGATCACGGTTAAAGGAAGGATGAGATCGCGGCTGCGGGTGTAGAGCAGGACCGCGCCCGCCAGCAATCCGACGGCGAGAATGAAGGTCGCCTGCACGGCCACCAAATCAAACGGTGCAGGTATTTTCGCCGCGAAACAATGCTCGGCCAATCGCGAACTGGCTAAGGTGGCCCATCCCAAGATCCAGACTTTGAAATAGTTCTCGCGGAAGGCGCGCAGCGCGAGCAGAGATGCCCCCAGCAGAATGAGCAGGGCCAGTTCTGCGGGCGTGGGCCGGGCCAAACCAAGCCTTGCCGCCGTATTCCAAAGCGATAAAAGGGATGCGCTCATGCTTTGCGGACGTACGTCTTCCTTGCTTTTGAATATCACGCCCCGGGTGTTTCTCCATAGAGTTTCGGGACCTGAATGATTACTTTCGGCATCTCGCGGCTGAGTTACAATCGCCGATAGACTTTCGTGTAAATCCCATGCCAGATCGCATTCTTGTGGTTGACGACGAAGAACCGATTCGGGAAATCGTCGCCTCGATGCTCGGAACTGCCGGATATGCCTGTAAACAGGCGGCATCCGGTATGGAAGCCCTCTCGGTCCTGACCTCCGGGGAAGAGTTTGAATTGATGCTTTCGGACCTGATGATGGCGGACTTGGATGGCATTGGACTGCTGGAGCGAACCAAGGAAAGGTATCCCGATATGCCGGTGGTGATGGTTACCGCCGTGCACGACATATCGGTGGCACTGGCGGCTATCCGCAACGGGGCCTACGACTATCTTTTGAAGCCGTTCGAGCGCGAGCAACTGCTCAACACGGTGAGCCGCGCGCTGGAGAACCGGCGCCTGAAAGTGGAGAACCGAACCTATCAGACGAATCTGGAGTCGCTGGTCAAGGCGCGCACCGATCAACTGCAGGCGGCGATGGCCAATCTGGAGCGTTCGTACGACATCACGCTCGAGACCCTGGGCGACGCGCTGGATTTGAAGGATCGGGAAACCGAAGGCCACTCGAAGCGCGTCACTGCCTTTACCATCGCAATCGCCCGCGCTATGGGCCTGCCTCGCGAACAAATCAATACGATCGCCCGGGGAGCGTTCTTGCACGATATCGGAAAGATCGCGATTCCGGACAATATTCTGAAGAAGCCAGGAAAGCTCGATTCCGACGAAATGGCGATCATGAAGGAGCACGCCTATCACGGTTATCAGATCGTGAAGAAGATTCCGTTTCTGGCGGAAGCAGCGGAGATTGTGTACTCCCACCAGGAATGGTTCAACGGTAGTGGTTATCCTCGTGCGCTTAAGGGAGAAGAGATTCCGCTCGGAGCTCGCATCTTCTCTGTGGCGGACACTTTGGATGCCATCACGACCGATCGGATTTATCGTCCGAAGCAGACGCTGCAGGCAGCACGCGAGGAGATCTTGAAATGGTCTGGTCGGCAGTTTGATCCGGAAGTCGTGAAGGTGTTTCTCGAAATGCCGGACAATATTTGGGAAGACCTGCGCAACGAAATTCACAATCAGATCTACCGGGTGGCTCATTCCGCAGGGGCCAAGGGCTAAATCCGTTCGCGAAGGTGGAGACCGTTGAACGGCCGTATTCAATCAAAATTTCTGATCGGGGCTGCCGCCGGCCTCACCGTCGTGCTGACGGCGGGCTGCCTGCTGCTCGCGCCGGGACCTGCCCGAATCGCGATCAGCGACATTGTCAGCGGACTTCTGATGTTGTTGGCCCTCTTCGCATTCGCTTCGAACGGACTGCAGAGCAGAGGGCGCACGCGCTGGTTCTGGATGCTGCAAGCTGCGGGGTGGGCGTTGTGGTTCAGTGACCAGATGGTATGGCTCACTTTTGATTTGATCCTGCATCGGAAGATGCCCAGCATGTATCCGGCGGATGCTCTGCTGTTTCTGGCGGGAGCTCCCATGATGGCGGGACTGCTGCTCAGGCCGCACCGCCAGCCTTCAGAACGCAGTGCGCGACTGGGCGCATTGGATTTCTGCTTACTTCTGCTGTGGTGGCTCTACCTCTACGTGTCGTTCATCATTTGCTGGCAGTACATCTCGCCCAATGAAGGGGGCTATAACCGCAACTACGATGTGCTCTCCACGGCCGAAACGATCCTCATCGTTGGTGTGCTGCTGGCATTCTGGCGTGAAAGCTCGGGACGGTGGAAGACTTTTTACGCGTGTCTGTGCGGTGCGTTCGCCTTCAATGGCGTCTGGTTCTACATTCTTAACAGCGCTCTCGAAAAAGGAGTTTACTTTCCCGGCAGTTGGTATGACATTCCGTACTCGGGATCGTTTGCCTTGTTTGCCGCGGTAGCCCTGCTCGGACCCGGCCTGTTGCCGACACCCGAGACGGCAGCTGACGAATCCTACGGATCGTGGATGACATACCTGGCGATGTTGGCGGTGCTTTCGCTTCCCATCATTGCGCTGTACGCGCTGCTCGATCGGAATCTTCCGCATGGAGTCGCTGATTTCCGGGTACTGGTGACGCTGACGACGATGTTTCTGATGGCGCTTCTTCTGTTCATTCAGCACCGCCGGTTGAACCAGGAGTTGCGGCGCACCAATCTCGTGCTGGAGGAAGCATCCCTGACGGATCCCATGACCGGATTGCGCAATCGCCGCTATTTCTCGGCGACGATCGAATCGGACGTGAGCCAGGCACTGCGCTCGCACGCCGACGGGCGCGACCCGCACACCCGCGACCTGGTCTTCTATCTGATCGATGCCGACAATTTCAAGGAGGTCAACGACCAGTACGGGCACGACGTCGGCGATAAGGTGCTGGTGGAGATGGCGCACCGACTCAGTTCGTCCATTCGCCATTCCGACGTGCTGGTGCGCTGGGGCGGCGAGGAATTTCTGATCGTATCTCGCTACACCGATCGCAATGAGGCTGAATTGCTCGCCCAACGCGTTCTCTCGACGGTTGCGGATACGCCGTTCGGTATGGTTGGTTCGGATGAATCCATGTACCGGACCTGTTCCCTTGGGTGGGCTGCTTTTCCTTGGTTTCTCGACAATCCACGGGCGATCAGCTACGAAGAGGTTCTGACTTTAGCAGATCGGGGACTCCGTCAAGCCAAGCAGGCAGGCAAGAACCGGGCGGTCGGCATTCTGCCGGCGTCGGGGAAGCTTCCTGCCACCACAATCGATGGGTTGCATTCCCCGGGGCTGCAGGTCGACCTTCTGGCGGTGACCGGGCCTAGTCTTGGCCACAAATAGCAGCAGAACCCGGGTATTTCTGCTGGCCTCGCAGGCAGCAATTCCACGCTTTCCCCCATCCAATCGCTTAAGATTCCGAGCCAGGGGAGATCTCTATGTCCATTCGAACGCTGCGTTTTCAGATTGGTATTGCGGCCTTGCTGAGCGTACTGCCGTGCATTCCGGCGGTTGCACAAAACGCTCCCGCTGCGCCGGCGAACGTGGTGCCGCAAGGCACCGTCTTCTTGATCCAGCTTGCGGACCGGTTGGATACGCGAACCGTGAAGACTGGCGATCATTTTCGTGCCCGACTGGCGGAGCCCCTGGTCGCGGTGAACGGACAGACCATCGACTCAGGAAGAAAGATCAAGGGGCATGTCAGCGCGGTCGAACCCGGGCTGCGAACACGCATCATTTTGAGCTTTGAAGAAATCGAGACAGCCCACGGTTGGGTCCCGCTGATTGCCACGGTGACCGGTGTTCCGGGTGAGCACGGACTGCGACAGATTGGCGAAGAGGGAGAAATCGGCCGCCAGGGCATGACCAAAGAGCAGATTGCGGAAGCGATCGTAGTTGGGGCCGGCGAGGGCGCGGCACAAGGTGAAAAGACCGGCGGGAAGCGAGGTGCTGCGACCGGTGCCGGTACAGGCGCCGCTGCTGGAGCCATGTCGGCGTTTGAATCTGGACACGACCTCGTGCTCGAAAAAGGAACTGCGCTCGAGATCCGCCTGGATCGCAATCTGGGAGTGCCGTCGCGCTAGATCGTTTGACCTTGGATTGTTGGGACCGCTGGTCGGGTGGGATAATCCTGCCAGAGGGTCGCCATGAAATTCGTAGTGTCTGCACTTCTTCTCTTCTCAGCCATTGCAGCGTTTGGCCAGGAACATCCTGCGGTGAGCGCACAAGCGAACACGGTTTACGTGGGCGCGGATGGCAAGTTCGACTCCGCCCCAGACACCGCTCAGATTCAATTCAATGTATCGGTGCAGGATGAGACGTCGCAGGCCGCATTTCAGCGCGCGTCGAAGAACGTGGAGCAGGTGCGGCAGGTGCTGCGCAACAACGGGATCGATCCCAAGGCCGCGAACATCGGGTTTCTTTCTGTGCAGCCCGTTTACGAGTGGAAGCCCAAGCAGAGAGTGATTGGATACCGGGTGACGACGGACGTCATGCTGAAGCTGAAGGATTTTGCGAAGGTGGGCCCCATCACGCAGCAACTCGCCGAGGCCAATGTCAGCGAAACCCAGACTCTGAACTACACGCTCGAGAATATGGACGAAGCGAAGAACAAAGCGGTCGAAGATGCCTACCGGCGGGCGCGCAACTCGGCCGATACCCTGGCGCGCGCTGCGGGCCGGTCGGTGGGAGAGCTTTCCTACGCGTCGATCGACACATTTGAAAATCCGCGACTGCCGATGCCACACATGGCTCGTGCCATGAGCGCGATGGCCAATGCGGCTCCGGCACCGACGGAGGAGTTCTCGCCGCAGACTGTGACGGTCACTGCGCATGTGAATGCGCTGTTTAATTTGAAATAGCGGCGGTGTCTTCAGCGGGCCCGATTATCTGTTTCACTCCCGCATTCCCCCAAGGTTCCACGGGGCTGCGCCTACGCGGGACAGCCGAGGTGGTTGTCGCCACATCGTCTTTACTATTCGACCGGGCTCATACCATCGCCGGCGCAGGACTGGCTGGCGGGGGAGTGGCGCCGAGCGGGTCGACTTGGAGTGTCAGTCCGTCGATGCTCCGCACAATCACCATCTGCCCTGGAGGCAACGCGGTGGGGGAGACCGCATCCCACAGTTCGCCGTGCACGAAAACCTTGCCCTGCGGTGCGAGCGCAGTCTGCGCCACTCCCATTTCGCCGACCAAGCCCTGGGCTCCAGTGACCACTTTGTTGCGCCGCGCTTTGAGAGCGATGGTCATCAGGAAGGCAGTGATCAGGCCGAGCGGGATGCTGACGGCCAGCGCGGTGAGTAAATGCACCCGCATTTCTGGAATGGGGGAGTCCACCAGAAGGAGGCCACCCAGGGTAAGCAGGGCGATTCCTCCAATGGTGAGGACTCCGTGCGTGGCAAATTTGGCTTCGGCGGCGAATAGCGCGAAGGCTCCGAGAATCATGACGAGGGCAGCAAAACGTGTGGGAAGCAGGTTGAGGGCGAAGGCCGCGACCAGAATGAAAACGATTCCTACGGTCCCTGGAATCACGGCGCCGGGGTGGTTGAATTCGACGTAGAGCGAGAGCGCACCGATCGCGAGAAGAAGGAACGCGACGTTGGGATCCATGAGATAGGCCAAGATCTTCTCTTTCAGGGTCATGTTGAAGAGCGAAAGCGGCTGTCCCGAAAGCTTGAGCGTCACGGTTTCGCCATTGAAGCGCTTGAAGCTCTTGCCGTCGATCTGGCGGATGAGGTCGTCATCGTTGGCGGCGACGTAATCGATGAGGTGCTGAGAGAGGGCTTCCTGCTCAGTAAAAGACTTGGACTGGCGGACGGTGCTTTCGGCGACATCGACGTTGCGTCCGCGACGTGCGGCGACGGAGCGCATGAGGGCAGCAGCGTCGTTCTCCAGTTTCTCTTTCATAACGTCGTCCATCTTGCCGCCGCCGAGGATGACGGGGTGGGCCGCACCTGTGTTGGTGCCTGGCGCCATGGCGGCGATGTCGGCGGACTCGAGGATGAAGAATCCGGCGGAGGCAGCACGGCTTCCGCTGGGCGTGACATAGATGATGACGGGAACGGCGGACGTCGTGATGTGCTCAATGATCTGGCGGGTCGAATCAACCAGGCCGCCGGGTGTATTGATCTCAATCAATACGGCTTGATCTCCGCGGCGGCGGGCTTCGTCGAGGGCGCGGGCGATGTACTCCTCGCTGATGGGATGGATCGTGTCGTTGACGACGACTTTCAGAATTTCGGCTTGAGCGGGGAGTGAGAAGAGAACGGCGGCTGCAATGCTGATGATTAGGCGCAACTTCGAGTTTCTTGTGATCGACGAGGATTGCATAGGTCCTTCGCTTCGCTCAGGATGACAGGCCATTGCTTATGCAAAAGGAAATCAGAAACACAAGGCCCTATGCCTATTGTCCCTCTATTTGGCTGGGCCGGCGGGAATTTCTTGTGGTGCGGGTTCCACGGCTGTGGGATGCGCTTGTGGATCAGGAGTCCATCCGGGCAGGTAAGTGCTACCGGTGATCAAGCGCGCGCCACGTTCGTAGGTGACGTAGGACCACGCCCATTGAATGAAGACCAACAGCCGGTTGCGGAAACCGATCAGGAAAAGAATGTGGACGAAGAGCCACGACAGCCAGGCAATGAAGCCGGAGATGTGGATCCGGCCGAACTGGGCGACTGCCGCTGCACGGCCGATCGTGGCCAGGCTGCCTTTGTCCCAGTAGTGGAACTTTGGGCGCACGTCAACATCCCCACCCTCTCGCGAAGAACGCGAGAACGGTGGGGCACCCGCACGGCCCAGTTCTTTGCGAATGACTTTGGCGACGAAGCGGCCTTCCTGTATCGCCACGGGCGCCACGCCAGGTAGCATTTTGCCCTGTTCGTCTTTTAGAGCGGCGAGATCGCCGATAACGAATACTTCCGGATGGCCAGGAATGCTGAGGTCGGGCTGCACCAGAACGCGTCCGGCGCGGTCAACCTCCCCGCCTAGCTTCTTGCCAAGCGGCGAAGCTGCGACTCCTGCCGCCCACAGCACCACCGTTGCGGGCAGACGCGTGTCTCCCCCATAGACCGCGCCCGGCTCAATCTGCGTCACGACGGTCGAGGTGCGGACTTCGACTCCCAGGCGATTGAGTTGCTCCTGGGCGCTGCGCGAGAGATCTTCCGCGTAGGCGGGAAGCACGCGCGCGCCGCCTTCGATCAGCAGAATATGTGTGCGCGAGGGATCGATGGAGCGGAATTCATGGGCCAGAGCGTGACGGGAGATTTCGGCGAGAGTGCCGGCGAGTTCGACTCCGGTGGGCCCGCCGCCAACCACCACGAAGTTGAGGGGCGATGCGTTTTCGCCCGAGGAAGCCTGCCGCTCGGCCAACTCAAAAGTGAGGAGCACGCGCCGGCGGATTTCGAGCGCGTCTTCGATTGTCTTGAGGCCGGGAGCGTAAGGCTCCCACGCGTCGTGTCCGAAGTAGGAGTGGCCGGCGCCTGCGGCAATGATTAGATAATCGTAGGGAATCTCGCACTCAGGCGTCTCAACGGCGTGCCGATCGAGGTCGAACCCTGTGACCTCCGCCATCAGAACTTCGATGTTCTTGTGAGAGCGCAGAATGGAGCGGATTGGCGCGGCGATTTCTCCCGGCGAGAGGCCAGCGGTGGCCACCTGGTATAGAAGCGGCTGAAAAGTGTGGAAATTCTTGCGGTCGATGACCGTGATGTTCACGGGCGCCTTGGCCAACGCCTGTGCGGCATTCAGGCCGCCGAAGCCAGCGCCGACGATCACAACCCGAGGTGTCCCTTGGTTAGCCATCTTGCCGTTCCAGCCCCACCTCTATAAGATTCACCGCGATGGCAGACGGTTCCAGAAGTTCTTTGCCGCGCACTCCTCAGGCAGGCCCTAACCCGGTGTGGCTCCGTTGGGTCATGCCATCGGTCGCTAACCTGATCTTCGTCGGGCTGATGGGCATGCTGGTGTTTACGCCGCTTTCGGTGAAGCTCTTAGGCGACGCAGGAATCGGCTGGCACATCCGCAACGGCCAGCAAATTCTGGCCACGCACGCGATCCCGCGCTTCGATTCTTTCTCTTCTTCTCTCTCGCAACCCTGGTTCGCCTGGGAATGGTTGTATGACATCGCCGTGGGGAAATTGGATGCGTGGAGCGGGTTGAATGGCGTGGTCTGGCTCACCGCGGTTGTTATTGCGACGGTGTTTGCCTGGACGTTTCGGTTGGCGGTGGCGCGCGGGACAAACCTGTTCCTGGCGTTGGTGTTGACGCTGCTTGCGATGTCGGCGTCGATGATTCACTTTCTGGCTCGGCCGCACGTGTTCACCTGGCTCTTCGCGCTCGCATGGTTTTGGATCCTCGATTCCACCGATCGGGCTGGACTGCAGAGTCAGGGCGCTCGTTGGTTATGGGCATTACCGCTGTTGATGCTTCTGTGGGTCAATGTGCATGGCGGGTTTCTGCTGGGGTTTGTGCTGCTGGGGATTTACTGGCTAGGGGCGCTCTGGACATGGCTTACGACGAAGGAGAATCAGCTCGAGGACTCACTGCTAAAGATCGCGTCCGGTCAACGCGTGCGCCGGTTAACTTGGATTGGCCTGCTCTCAATCGCAGCCAGCTTTATCAATCCGTACGGGTGGAAGCTGCACGCGCACGTTTATTCGTATCTTACGAACCGTTTCCTGATGGACCACATCGAGGAGTTCCAGTCGCCCAATTTCCACGGTGTCGCACAGAGATGTTTTCTCGTGCTGCTGCTGATCGCTATCGCGGCTCTGGCTGCTCGTGGACGCAAGTTGAAACTGAGTGAGATTCTGCTGTTGCTGTTCGCGGTGTATGCCGGACTGTACGCCTCGCGGAACATTCCCGTCTCTTCGGTTTTGCTGGTTCTGATTGTCGGGCCGCTGTTGCCTTCGCTCGAGTCCTGGGGTTTTGTACACAGAATGGCTACCGTCGATTCACACCTGCGCGGTCACGTCTGGCCACTCTTGGCGACCGCGGCGGTTCTTGTGATCGCTGCCAACGGCGGGCGCGTTGGCTCAAGCCAGTGGATGAATGCGCACTTCGACCCAAAGCGCATGCCGGTTGAGGGCGTGAACTTTATCGAGAGTAGTGGCATACGCGCCCCGGTGCTCAGTCCGGATTATTGGGGTGGCTATCTGATTTACCGGCTCTATCCTCACAACACAGTTGTCATCGACGATCGGCATGACTTCTACGGCGAACCATTCCTGAGGCTGTATCTGAAGATGGTTCATGTAGAACCGGGCTGGGATGAGTTCCTCAAATTTCACGGGGTCTCTTGTCTGCTGTTGCCCAGAAGCGCGGCGCTTGCGACGGTCATAAGCGGAACAGCGGGATGGAAGTCCGTTTATTCCGATGACGTGGCAATCGTGTTTATGAGAACGGGACTTAACCTGGAAGATGCAGATCGGGCTTCCCGCCGATGAATTCGGTTGCGTAGACGCTCGATTCCGAAGATGATGAGGGTAGTTCCAGAAGCTTCACTCCGCAGCGCACGATCCAATCGCATGATCAAGAAATTCAGGCCTCGTTCGAAGGGATGGGCTGTCTCTGCCATCTTAGCCTTCACGCTCGCACTCGCTGGCTGCTCAGGATCTTCGTCGAGCCTTACTTCCACAGTCACGCCGCCCGGGAATCCCGTGGGACCCAATCTCACGCAGGTCAGTTCCGATCCCTATACGGTGGGGCCGGGGCAGCATGCGACGGAAGTTGAGCCCCACATGCTGGCGAACGGCAACACGCTGGTGGCGGCGTTTCAGACCGGACGCATTGTTCCTGGCGGCGCGACTGACATCGGGTGGGCGACTTCCACCGACGGCGGAACGACCTGGAGCCACGGATTTCTGCCCGGCCTGACGACCGGCGAGGGAACCGGGCCGTACGACGCGGCCAGCGATCCTGCCGTTGCCTATGATGCAAAGCATGGAGTGTGGATGATCGCGTCACTGCCGCTTTCGAATACGTTTCAGACACCTGCGGTGGTGGTGAGCCGCTCGACCGATGGGTTGACTTGGCAGAATCCAATCAGCGCCGACACCACCTCCGCAAGCTCAGACAAAAATTGGATTGTGTGCGATAGCTGGGCGAGCAGTCCGCATTACGGCAATTGTTATCTGGAGTGGGACGATCCCATCAATTCAGACCTGATTCTGATGAGCACTTCCTCCGATGGCGGGCTGACGTGGGGCCTTCCGCTTCCTACTGCGGATTCGGCGCAGGGAATCGGCGGCCAGCCGCTAGTGCAGCCGAACGGTACTGTCGTCGTGCCGATTGAGACGGCGGTCGTGAACAGCAATATCGTCTTGATGTCGGCATTCAGTTCGAACGATGGCGGCCTGAGTTGGACGGCATCGGTTGCCATCTCGAATATTCAGTTTCACGGGGATGCAGGAGGAATCCGCAGCGGGCCGCTGCCGTCGGCCGCGGTGGATGGCGCGGGAATGGTCTGGACGGTTTGGCAGGATTGCCGTTTTCGCTCCAACTGCTCCACTAACGATCTTGTCTACAGCACTTCGACCGATGGCGTGACTTGGGACCCGGTCACGCGTATTCCTATCGACGACACTTCGAGCCCGGTGGATCATTTCATTCCCGGGATTGGAATCGATCCGGCAACGTCGGGTGTGTCGGCGCACGTGGGACTTCACTATTACTACTATTCGCAGAGCAACTGCACGGCGTCGGCGTGCCAGCTTTTCGTGGGCTACATTTCGTCGGCGAACGGTGGCTCGACGTGGAATACTCCGGTTCCGCTCACCGGACCGATGCTTTTGAGCTGGCTTCCTAATTCGCAGAACGGGTTGATGGTGGGGGATTACATTGCGACCGCCTTCACCAACGGCGTGCCACACGGAGTGTTCGCGGTGGCATCGCCAGTGTCAGGAACAACGTTCAGCGAGGCGATCTATACCGGCCAGGGACTTACCGCGAAGGCGGCCGGGCGGCAATTGTCGTCGGCCTTAGACAAGCCGCTCCACAAACTGTCGGACAAGATCGAGAAGGAGCGTCCGGAGAAGGGCATGATTCCTCCATCGCGGCGCAAAGCGAGGAAAAGCGCGAAGTAAATTCGATCGAGAGAATGCGCCACAGGCTTAGCCCGCCAAGCGCTTCTTCATGGCGATGATTGCCATCACGATGGCCGCGGAGGCCGTTGAGAACTCACTGTTCGAACAGGGTGCCATCTGGGCGCTGACGGACTCCCCGGAATTCGCTTTCTTCAACAACTCCGCGGCGACCGAGTGGAAACGGGCGTGTTCATACTTCAGCCTCGTGTACTCGGGGAGCGAGGAGTACGTCGCGCCCTCTCCATAGATCCACTGGCCCAGCACACATTTGTGGTCGAGACTAACGTTTGCGGGACCCAGGCTCTCGTCATGCTTGGCAATGGAGAGGCGGAGCTTGCGCTTCCACTTGCTGTGAGCGCTGACGGCTTCGTCGAAATCCAACCTGGACCCCCTGCTCGAGGCGGGCATCGCCTTTCAGGGACATCGGCAGAAACGTGCGGAAGGATCACTGGGCGAGTCGAGTGGTGGATGGAGCGGGTTTACTCGCGTTAAAAGCGGTCGTTGGTGTCGATGCCGAAGCCCAGGATGGCGGTGACTTCCACCGGTTGGTCCCCGCGCATGGCGGGCTGAAATTTCCAGCTGTGCAGAGCGGCGAGTACTTTCGCGGTCAGATTGGCGGGTCCGGCTTCGAGGACGCGTATGTTCTTTAGATTGCCGGACGCGTCCAATGCGCACGTCACCACCATCCGGGCGCGCGGTAAGCCTTCCGTCAGTTCGGTGCGTATCGCGGTTGGAGCCGTGAGGGTGGCGCCGTAAGGGTGCCCTGTAGCGACCTCATCGGCGAATTCCATGACCACGGTGCCCAGAGTCGTATCGAAATAAGTGGTGTATTTCTCGCCCCTCAATAGGTTCTTGTAAGGCTCGAAAGCTCCTCCGGAACTGGCTGTGGCAACAATGGTTACTCCAAGTGCCTGCCGCTGCTTCACGGAGGAATGCCCGGGTGCCTGAGGGGTGCTGCCAGAGGGATCCGACCCGAACGCTGGAAGCGTGATCTGGCTGGTGCCCCCACTGATGTCTATACCGCGGACTGCTGGAGTGCCGGAGGGGGCGTTTCCTGCGCCGCCCGGTCCGGTGGCGGGAGAAATGCCGCCGCGCGCAGCAGGGTCAGAGCCGTGCTCGGTACCGGACTTGCCTGCGCCCGTGCCGGGGCCGCTCATGCCACTGCCGGGACCGTTTCCCCGGCCAATGCTAGTGCCGCCGCCGGCACCTCCAAGGCCTGGCTTGTCTCCACCCGCCGGTGACATGGCGAGCGAACCGCTGCCGCCGCTGGGCAACCCCAATTTAGAGCCGGGCTGGCTGGAAATCACCGCGCCAGCGTTCGCTCCACTGCCTCCGCTGTTAGCGGGCGCCAGGTCTGAACCGGCGTCGAGCGGGGTGCCAAGACCCGTGCCTTTGCGGCCCAAGCCAGCGCCGCCCGCTCCGGTTCCTCCACCGACAGAGGGCGGCGGGGGAACGATATTGTTGGCCAGCAACGTTCCGCGGGGGGCTCCGGCGCCACCGCCGGTGTTGCCCGTACCGCCACCGGCTCCGGTGAGGGAGGGTGGAGGCGGAACCACACTGGGCGCGCCAAGAGCTGGTCCGGACGATGCAGACAGAGAGCGGGTACCGGTGCCGGCGGACACACCAACCGAGGGTGGTGGAGCAACCACGTTCGCACCCAGGGACGTCCCCATGCCGTTGCGAGCGCCGCGCGGATTTCCGCCAGCTGTGCTGCCGCTGACTGTGGGTGGAGGCGCGACGACGCTGGCGCCGAGCGAAGTTCCAGTACCGCGGGTTGACGGGTTTGCTTGAACTGCTGGGGGAGGTGGCACGACTTCGGTTGCGCCGAAGATTCTGCCCATCAGGCTGCTCATAAAAGAGCCACCGCCGGATTGGGTTGGCGGCGGGGGCACCACTGTCTTCGATGGATCGGGAACGGCGCCGCCGGGGAGCCGGTGCTGGTCTTGCGAGACGTCCGCCGAGGGCGGCGGTGCAACAACCGACGGCGCTTGCAGAGTTAGCTTCGGATTTCGAATGCCGGCCCGCTCTGGAGCCGAAACCGGCGGTGGAATCACCGCCATATTGTTCATCTGCACCGGCGTGCTCGCAGTCTCCCGGCTTATTCCGCCGGGAGCGGGCGGAATCACATTGGCAGCCATCGTCGGAGTCGCCCGTGATTGCTGGCGGGTGACGCTCGGAGCGGGCGCCACTACCGAGGCATTGAGGGATGGTGCATTCAGGGCGCGGTCCCGGGACGCGCCAGGCGCCGGAGGGACGATCGCTGGAGCCAGTGCCGGTGCAACCAGCTTGTGCTCGCCCGCAACGTTGGGGGCTGGCGGAATCAGGATGGCGCTGAGATTCGGCGCAGTGAGTGTGCGGTCGGGCGATACCGATGGTGCCGGAGCGATCACCTCGTTAAGCTGAACTCCGTTGCGGGTGTAGTCGCGGATTGCATTGGGAGGTGGAGCGACTAGTGCTGCAGCAAGATTCGGCGCGGTCCGGTTCGAGCGCAATCCTTCCGAAGGCGGAGGCCCAGGATTCGGCTTAATGGCTAAAAGATTTGCCACCGCATCGCGCGAGGCAGGAAGCTTGAGGTTGGGCGCATCCACGACTTTGGGAACGAGAGAGCCGCCACGAGCAATCTTGATGGTTTGGGTGCGATGGTGCACTTCGTCGCCGCCGGCGCGGCCAGCGGTTCCAGCCTCAGCGCCTCCGAGATCCTCGGTGCGAGGCAACTCTTCGCCGCTGTAATAGATCACATCGTGTCGCGAAAATCTGGGCGCGACGAAGGGACGCAACTCGGCGATCTTCACCTGGATCGCGATCGCTGCGAAAATCAAAAAGGCCTCCAGCAAATAGGAGGGCACCATGATGCGCAAGGGGATGAGTCCGAAAGGAGCCTCTCCAGCCAGGCGGCGCTCTGAGCGTGCCAGGGCGGGCCGGATGGAGCCAACGAACTCGCGCCAGCGCGGCGTCCACTCCACCAGCAGCTTGGGCGCGTCGTGAAGTTCGACGGCTTCTTCGAGTTGGAGGGTTTCACTCACGAGGGCGGTACTCTACCATCCTTTTCGGTCTTTATTTCACCGATCGTTATCTCAATTCTATCTCCCACCGCCGTTCTGGTTTCAGCCGCGGTGCGACACGGTAGTTCCAGCACGGACGCCGCTTGCGTTCGCACCGGCGCAAACCGCCAGGGCTGCAAGTCGTGCTGGATATGAATGACGGTCATCACCCGATCCAAATAAACCACGTCGATGGGGAACCCCATGCCCAGAGTATGAACGCCGTGGCAGGGGACAATCCAGAGGCCGGAGCCATTACGGAAGTCACTGGAGCGGAGTCCAAGCAGGCCGCGTAACCGGGTCCAGTGCGTGTTGGCCACGGCCAGGGCAGTGGCGAGGTAGGCTTGGCGGGTCTGATTGAAAGCCTGTCCCTGCGAGGAAAAAACCGCCATAAAATCCGAATGCTCCCCAGTTCTGTGCTGCGGCCGGTGCCGCCTCTTACCGCCCGCCGGAAATCGGGCCGAGCTGCCGGAACAGTTCGATGATTGCCGGGCCGATCGTGACAAAAATGATCGAAGGCAGAACAAATATCACCAGTGGGGGGACCATCTTAATGGTGGTTTTTGCAGCTTGTTCCTCGGCCCGTTGCCGGCGTTCCGTGCGGAGGGAGTCGGAATGCACGCGAAGAGCTTGGGCAACGCTGGTGCCGAAGCGATCCGTTTGAATCAGTGTACCAACAAGCGAACGGATATCGTCAACCCCAGTGCGGTCCACCAAGTTACGGAGGGCTTCGGCCCTGGGCTTGCCGGCGCGCATCTCGAGGTTTACCAGATGGAATTCGTCGCTGAGATCCGGGTGGGCATGGTGGAGATCCTCGCCCACACGGGTAAGAGCCTGGTCGAGGGCCAAGCCGGCTTCCACGCAGATCACCGTAAGGTCGAGAGCATCGGGCAAGCCGATGCGAATGCGGTGCTGCCGATCTCGAATCATCCGCTTCAAAATAAAGCGCGGAAGGAAAAATCCGAGACCGGGAATGCCGACCAGCAGGAAAAGGTTGTCGAATCCAGAAAAGAGGACAACGCCGGCAAAACCCACCCCGGCCATCAGAAGGCGCGCTCCAAAGTAGTAGTTGACGTCGATGGCATCGCGGAATCCGGCCTGAGTGAGCCAGGCGCGCGTGCGGGACACATCCGAAGCGGAAAGCGGGATGGCCTTGCTGATCGGATCCAGCGCCTGTTCAATGCGCTCGCGAATGGGTGGCTTGTTCTCCGACGGTTGCTGTTGTCCTCCCAATGCGCGCAAGCGAGCGCCCAGCACCGAACTGGGAGTCACCACCGCTGCACCAAAGGCGAATACCGCCAGCACGACGGTGATGAACACGACGACGACCAAGATCAGAGGCAACATAGCTATACCTGGATCCGGATAATCTTTCGGATCACGAAATATCCGATGGTTTGCAGGGTGATTCCCGCGACCAGGAGAGTGTGTCCGATCGGGTCAGAGAACAATGGGCGGATGAAAGCGGGATTCAGCAAGAGCATCACGGCGACGATGATCGGCGGCATGCCCATCAGCAAGGCCATGGTCAAACGCCCCTGAGCGGTGTAGACGCGCACCTGGCGCTGAATTTTGAAGCGCTCGCGGATGACGTAGGAAAGGTTGTCGAGGATCTCGGCCAGGTTGCCGCCAGTTTCGCGCTGCAGCATCACGGCCGTCACGAAAAATTTTACGTCAACCAGCGGCATCCGCTCGGTCAGATTGAGGAGAGCATCCCGGACCGGCATGCCGAATTTCTGCTCTTCGTAAAGCTGGCGGAACTCGCTGGAGACGGGTTCGGCCACCTCGTCGGTAATCATTTCGAGAGCGGTGGTGAAGGCGTGCCCGGCCCGGACGGCCCGCGCCAGTGTGTCGATGGCTTCGGGAAAAAGCTCCTCGAATTTCTCGAAGCGCTTGTTGCGCCGATAAGAAGCATAGGAATAGGGCAGCACGAAACCAACCAGCATCGCCACCCATGCGACTTCAATGCGCTTGCTGAGGCCATAAGCCAGGAATGTGGCGACCACGCCCGACAGGGCCGAAATTCCGAGGAAATTTCCGGCGCGGGTGGCCATTCCTGCCTGCGCCAGCATCTTTTGAATGTCCGTGACGCGCTCGGATCTCCGCAGCAGATGGTCCAGAGCGGGAATCTGGCTGAGTTGTTCATCGCGCAGGAGGGCGAGTTCTTCGTCGGGGGCAAGTTCGGGAGCCTTGCGCTCGTTGGCCAGCCGTTCCTTGATCAGGCGGGCGCGGGCGTTGCGCTGGTCGAGAATCGAGCCCATGCCGAAAGCCAGGAGCGCGACCACGACGAACACGAGAAGGGCAATCAGACCTGCCGGCATATTAAGTTCCTAGACCTCAGTTCTCGATTCGAACAGCGCCGGCCGCAAGCGGGCTCCTGAGGTTGCCAGGCGATCGGCAAACTGCGGACGCACGCCGGTTGCCCGGAATGTCCCGCGAACCTTGCCGCTTTCATCGGTCCCGGTGCGGTCGAAGCTGAAAATATCCTGCATGCCAATGAGATCCCCGTCCATGCCGGTGATCTCCGAAATGGTGATGACCTTGCGAGTGCCATCGGAGAGGCGCGCAATCTGGACCACGGCATGCACGGCGGATGCGATCTGGTGACGCACCGCGCGCTCCGGAATGTTCAGGTTTGCCATCGACACCATGTTTTCCACGCGGGCCATGGCGTCGCGCGGGGAGTTGGCGTGTACCGTGGTCAGCGATCCTTCGTGCCCCGTGTTCATGGCCTGCAACATGTCGAACGCTTCCTCGCCACGCACCTCGCCCACCACGATGCGGTCGGGACGCATACGCAGGCTATTGATGACGAGTTGCCGCTGCCGCACCGCGCCCTTGCCTTCAATGTTCGGCGGGCGGGTTTCCAGGCGCACCACATGCTCCTGCTTCAGTTGCAGTTCGGCGGCATCTTCGATGGTGACGATGCGATCTGAGTTGGGAATGTATCCTGACAGCACGTTCAGCAGAGTCGTCTTGCCGGCGCCGGTTCCGCCGGACACCAGAATATTGAGACGCCCTTTGACCATGGCCGAGAGCAGTTCGAGCATCGACTCGGTGAGCGTCAGATTCTCAATCATCTGCCGGGCCGTAACCGGCTCGCGTCCAAAGCGGCGGATGGAGAGGGAAGGCCCGTCGATGGCCAGCGGCGGGATGATGGCATTGACGCGCGAACCGTCCGCGAGGCGGGCGTCGACCATGGGTGACGATTCGTCGACCCGGCGTCCGATGCGCGAAACGATGCGCTCGATGATCTGCATCAGGTGCGAGTTGTCTTTGAAAGACAAGGCCGTGCGTTCGAGCTTGCCGGCGCGCTCCACGTACACCCGGTCGAAACGGTTGACCAAAATATCGGATACGGTGGGATCCTTGAGCAGTGGCTCGAGTGGGCCCAGGCCGAAAATCTCGTCGAGAATTTCCCGCGACAGGCGTTCGCGCTCGGCGAAGCTGAGGGGTACAACCTCGCTGTTGACCGCGTTGCGAATGACGATCAGCACTTCGTCGCGCGCAGAGTCGCCTGTTGCCTTTCCCAGTTTTTCGAGGTCGAGGCGATCAAGGATCTTACGATGCAGGTCGGCTTTTACCTGCTGGTAATCGGTGCGCTCGAACGATTGAAGATTTGCCATTGTTTCCTGAATTCGTTGTTTCTAATTCCCCACCGAAATACCTAAACCGACTTGAACAACGACCACGCGGCCCGTTTCACGTCGGCGTCATTCCTCGTCAACTCCTGCGCCAGCCCAGCAAAACAGCGGGCGATTTCGGAAGTTCGCTGGTCCATCACCGGGGTTCCCCGGTCGATCGCGCCAGATACCGCAAAATACTGATTCGGGATTCGCCACAGTAGTTTCGCTCCGACGGCAGCTTCGGCGTCCGCCTCACTGAAGCCCGGCACTTTGCGGAAGCGGTTCAATACCAATCGTACTCTCTCGCGGCTTCCGGTTTCTCCCAGATATTGCTGCACGCGGGCGGCGCTCCAGAGAGAAGCCACGTCGCTGCACGCAACCAGCAGGACGGTTTCGGAAAGGCTTGCGATCAGGCGGCTGGCTGCATCAAAGCGCGACGAGGCGTCGACCACCACATAGCGATAATGCGTTACCAGCATGTCGAACAGACGGACGAACTCCGCCGTCGAAGGATCCACGGCAGCCGGCACGTTGGTTCCGGCCAGCAACTGCAAACCTCCGCTGTGACGCGTCATGAAACTCTCAAGCAGGGAAGCGTCCATGCGATGAAGATTGCGTGTGGCATCCGCGACATTGAAGACCGGCTTGAGATTCATGTGCAGTGCGGCGTGTCCGAGCGGCGCGAGATCCACCAGCGCTGTTTGTCCGTAGGCAGACTGCAAGGCCAGCGCGAGATTGACGGCTACCGTCGTGGCGCCGTTGCCACCCTTAGCGTTAATGACCGAGAAGACCTTGCCGCGAATTCCTTCCTGTCTTCCCCGGCGTTGCGCCGTGGTGAGGCGCACGAAGGCCTCGAGCAGGTCGGTGGTATTGGTGGGGCGTTCGATGAATTCTCGCGCCCCGGCGCGCATGGCATTGACGATTATCTGGGGCTGATTCAGATTGCCGATGGCGAAAATCGCGGCCTCGGGCATCTCCTGGTGAAGGAGTTCAATGGCCCGCAGTGCCAGTTGCGGATTGTCAGCGGGGATGTCGACCAGAGTCACATCAGGATTCGCGGCGCGCACCCGCCGCGTGACCGGATCGGAGGCCGCCACTGGAAAACTTGCGCAGGTATGGACCGTGCGCGCCACACTGGTGCCGTCGACGAGTACCTGCATCACGGCGCGCTGCTCGTTGTCCGTTGCGACGATGACGACTGACAGTTCTGGCATAACAAATTCTGAGCCGGCGTTTCGCTAACTCTGTAACCGTCTTCCTTGGCTGACTTTCAGCCTAATGGCCTTTATCGAACTTGCCGGCATCCATAAACGGCTTGGGGTTCTTGGGCGGCGCGGGTGGTTCCGTAGTCGGAGAAATGCGGCGCACCGTGCACAAGACCATCAGTTCCGAATTACTTTTCTGCAAACTCTTGCTGCGGAAAAAATTTCCCAGGATCGGGATATCGCCGAGGCCGGGAATCTTGTTCCAGATGTCCGTGACCCGGTTATCGATGAGGCCCGCAATGACAAAGCTCTGTCCGTCCTGCAACTCAAATTCAGTTTCGGCTTTGCGCGTGCTCAGCGCGGGCACGGTAAACCCTGAGATAGTCAGCGCATTCGCAAAATCCAGGGTGCTCACTTCGGGCGCTACCTTCAAATGGATATTCCCGTTGGGCATGATGGTCGGGGTGAACTGCAGGTGCACTCCGAAATCCTTGAACGAAATGGTGACCGCCGTAAAACCCGCGCCCGGTTGCACGATGGGAAAGGGGAACTGGCCGCCAGCGAGGAAGCTAGCCTCCTTGCCATTGACCGCAATCAGATTGGGTTCGGCGAGAATCTGCAGCAGACTCTTGTTCTCGAGAGCTTGGATGACCGCGCCGAAATTAATGTCGGGCCGGAATAGAAAGAGATTCAATACGTTGTTGATGGTGGTAGCGGGCGTCGTGGCGCCGGTGCCTGTGGACGAGGTGCCCGGGGTTAACGTCTCAGGACCGAAGCCGCCGTACTGTCCGGTGGTGACGGTGCCGATGGTATTCGCTCCCCCGGTGGAAATAAAGTTGATTCCCATTTGCGTCAGCGCCGTGCGGTCGACTTCGGCGAACTTGACCTGCAGCAAGACTTCCTGCGAACCGACCGGTCCGAAGGTCAGCACGTTCACGACTTTCGGAGAGTAGGCGCTGGCGAGTTCTCCAGCGCGCTTGGAGACGTCCTCTGTGGAAACGTGCCCAGAGAGAACCACGGCGGCGCGCGACGGAGTAACGGTAATCTGCTCGTCCGGGAATACGCGGCGCTCTTCGTCAGCGCAGGCGCTGACGTCCACATCGACGCGAAGGTCGAAGCTGCGTGAGCGCTCCAGTTCGTCCCAGATCAGCAACGAAACCTCTCCCGGAGTTTTCCCGTGGACCAGAATCTGCGTGGGCGTGATGACCTGGGGATAGGCGATAGCCGGATCGGTGACGGAGACACGCTTGAGCCGCTCCGTTGTGTTAATCAGCAGAGACTTGCCCACCATGACGCGTAAGGGAGCCGACCCTTGAGGCTGCGGGGACTGTGCTGGCAGGGTTGTGGTCTGTGTGCTGTTCGGCGCCTGACTTGGGGACTGAGCCGGAGTATCTGCCTGCTGCGCGAGCCCTGAGGACGCGAGAGCCGGAAAAGCAATGGCCAACAACGAAGCCCCGAGCAGTGTCGTGCGAACTCTCATTTTCAGGTTCCTCTCCCTGTGAGGAAACTTGCTGGTGTGCATGAAGGCAGCTTGCAGAATCGAAGGTTTACCGGTCACTTGGCCTCGGGACTCTCGTCTGGGAATTTGACCACTTCGGGTTTCTTGTCGCCTTGGTACACCTCAATGCTGACACCCGTGGAGGCGGGAGGAGGTGGCGGCGTGACCTTCTTCGTTACGGTGTGATGAACGACCGTCGTAGCAGGCGGCGGCGCTACGCCTCCGCGGTAGAGGCCTCTGGAATTGGAGGAGGCCACCTCGTCCTGTTTGGTGTCGAGCGGATTGCGCAGGGCGAGTTGAATGCGTCCTTCGGAACTCGCGAGCGTAAGCCGCTGGGCATCGTCGGGTGAAACCAGCAGCGTGATGACGGCCGTGTTCTGGGCTTCACCCGTGGAGCTTCGCTCCAGCGTGTGGCCTGAGGCTAGCACCGCGACGTTCTGTAGAACAGTGGTGGTTTGCTGTTCACCGGACCCGCCCGGCGTTCCCGTCAAGAGCACGTCGACGCGGGTGCCCGGCGTCACGAATCCAGCCACGGATACGACCTCGTTCACTCGTACCGAAACCGCGCGCATGCCGGGAGGGATCAGCGCAGGCAGGCCAGACCCGGCATTTTCGCCGGCCAGCCGATTGGGCAGGATGAATTCGCCCTTGGCAATCGGGATGATGACTCCGTGTCCGATCACGTCTGCGCGTTTGCGGGGCGCAGTCGGAGGCAGATCGGCGCCGGGAACCTTAATGATCCTGATGTCGCGCTCTTCGACCTTGGCCCCCACCTGCAAATCGTCCGCGGCCACGATCACGTCGACCCCGGCATCGGCGCTGGAGCGATTGCCCGACTGCAAGTTTCTGTAGACATACACACTTGCAAAGAAGCCAAGCGCGAGTGCCAGAACTCCGATCATCAACAAGCGTGTGCGGTTCATGCAGCTCCCTTGGAAACCGAGACTCTTGCCACTCGCCCCGACGCGGGCCAGCGCTCTTAACCCGTCGTCCGTCTGTTGTGCACTACTGGATAGAACTGGCGACTGAGGAGAACACGTTGTTGGCGTTGGATCCGATGAGCCGGATGGTTCCGACGACGATGACCAGGATTACGGCCAGCATGACAGCGTATTCCGCGATATCCTGTCCGTCCTGTTCGCACCAGAGTCTGCGTACAAGTCCCATAGACATGCCTCCTTTCTGAGTTTTAAGAGACCGAGTCGAATATAGCCTTCAAAACTGCCCGGCACTACGATTTGGCCGCTCGAGCACGGGTAATCATACCCTGCAATTTGATCGAAAGTCGCAAATTTCTTGCATACCGGGTGAAAAAGAGATTACCTCCGATAGGAGTCGTCAAGCCATGCTCCCGGCGTCTTAACCCTAGGGATTTTCAGGCCTTGGGGTAAGATCGTCCGGTCAGACTACCCTATGAAACTCGCCCATCTTAGACTGGCCGGCAGGTTCTACGTAGCCGGAGTCCTCGTAATCCATTTGTTGGTCGTTTGGAATGCACGAGAGCTGATTCTAAAGGGATACCCGGACTTTACCATCTATTACACCGCCGGGACAATGGTTCGGCAGGGAAATGGGCACCAGCTCTATGATGATCGGGTCCAGTTTGAAGTGCAGCAGCAGTTTGCTCCGCAGGTCGCGACCCGACTGGGGGCACTCCCGTTCAACCACCCTCCGTTCGAAGCACTTCTGTTTGTCCCAATCACCTATCTGTCTTATCGCGCTGCGTATCTGTTGTGGACGCTGGCCAACCTGGCGATGCTTGCCACTCTGCCGATCCTGCTTCGACCCTATGTTCCAGTGATGACGGCATGGTCCTCTCTGGCGTGGGCCGGCGCGAGCCTGGCTTTCTTCCCAAGTTTCTTTGCGCTTCTCCAGGGACAGGACGCGATCCTGCTCATGTTTCTGTACGGATTGACGTTCATGTCGCTGAAGAAGGAACGCCTGGTCTCGGCGGGGGCATGGCTAGCCTGCGGTCTATTCAAGTTTCATCTGGTGCTGCCATTTCTCTTTTTGCTGCTCATTCAGCAGAAGACATTTCAGCGAAGTCGAAAGATACTGCTTGGCTTCGCCTCGGTCGGTGCGTTGCTGGGCGTGGCTTCGATTGAGACAGTTGGGCTGCAGCAAATGATTGCGTATCCTCGGTACGTTCTTGGATTGGAGGCGACCATGGCGAGAGGCGCGATCCTGCCTTCGGACATGCCGAACCTGAGGGGAGTGCTTTACCTGCTCGCACCGAACGTGCGCTTCTTCGGTGTGCTGGTCGTGGCGTTCTCAGGCAGTCTTTTCCTGGTAGCGGCTTGGAACGCACGATCGCGGGACGGTCAGGTCGCGGATCTTCAGTTTGCCATGGCGGTTTTCGCGACTGTCCTGGTGAGCTATCACGCACTGGAATCCGATCTCTGCGTGCTCGCAATTCCGATCCTTCTGCTCGCTGGATGGCTGAACGAGACGATGGGGTCCAGAACCTGGACGCGCCTCACGGTCATTTTCAGTCTGGGGGTATTGCTCTTCTCGCCTCTGCACCTGATTTTGATCATGCGATGTAGCCGGCTGGCCTACGTCGGATGGGCCGTTTTGATCGGCTTCGTGGGGCTATCCGGAAAACTGAGGGCGCGACTTCAGCAACTTGGTTAGGTTTGAGTCTGGGAAAATCTCAAGACAGTGTACTGCGGGGAGGATTGCACGAAGAGCCCTGATTTTGTGAGATTCGAAAGCAGTCGCGTCAGAGTGGTGGCTATCGCCATCGTCTTCCTGCTGGTTTCTGCGGTCACACTCAGCCGTGGATTTGCCGGGCAGATTGCGCACGACGTCTTTTTTTCGCTGACTCTGGCAGGCTGCGCAATTGTCTTGCTGTCTGTTTGTTCGTGGCGTTCGTTCCTATTTGCGGTGGGGGCGGGACTGGCTCTCTGCAGCCTGCAAATGCTGGTTCTGAAGACTCCTTTGCGCGCTTCGACAGCTGTCGGGTTTCTGGGATTAGGAAGCCTGTTTGTCCTGGTCGTGGCCAGAATCCAGAGTGGCGGGGAGAACCGCCAGTTGCTGCAGGACGCCACGTTGCCGCCCATACTTCTCGTGCTGCTGGGATACTTCGGTTCCGGTCCTCTGGAAATGACGATTCGGCTGCATCCCAAAACTCTGGACTGGTTTCTCTATAGCTTTGATCAGAGTCTCGGCGCGCAACTGAGTTTCAAGGCAGGTCAGATCGTGTTGTCGTCGCGGTTTCTCACACGGGCGGTGGTCGGCATGTATTATGCGCTCCCGCTTGCCATCATGTTTACCTATGCGAGGCAGTTGGTGCGCAATCGCAATCTCGCGATGGCTGCTTTTCTCGCGTTCGTCATTGCCGGACCGCTAGGAGTTGTGTTCTATAACTTGGTACCGGGGGGCGGTCCCCTCAACCTGTTTGGATCGAGTTATCCCTTTGATCCCCTCACCACGGAGCAACTGCGGCAGTTGCCAATCCAAGCCGTGACCATCGGAGGTCAGCGCAATGCGTTTCCCTCGTTGCACTTGGCTTGGGCGCTGTTGACCTGGTGGTATTCGGAAGGACTGTCGCGGTGGGCAAGGCTGGCGTCGTTCCTTTTCCTCGTCGGCACGGTCATCGCAACGTTAGGGCTGGGAGAGCACTTCTTCATTGATTTGGTTACAGCATTTCCGTTCGCATTGATGATCCAAGCTGTGTGCACGCTGAACGTTCCCCTCTCGAACGCCCGCAGGGTGATCCCCTTGGCGGCGGGAGTGGCCATGATGGTGGGATGGATGCTGCTGTTGCGGTGGGGGCTACCGTTGGTCTGGATAAACCCGATCGTACCCTGGTCGATCACCGCGGGTACCATCTGGTTGACCTTGTTCTTGCAAGCGCGGCTGCGACCTCTATTGCTCACCCATCAAGCATAGGTGTTGCGGACCTTGCTTTGCGGCAAAGTACCACCGCTAGCATCGGCAAATAGAGGAAGATCACGGTGTAGCGCCCAACTTGGGTGAAACTTGAGGGGATGTGATACCAGCGCCAAATGCCCGCTCCCCAACTGACGAATACGGTCCAGACGATTTCGCGGCGCGATTGCGGGATCAGCCACACGATGAAGCTGTCAAAGAACCAGCGTTGCGGCATGACCGCAGACAACAAAAGAAGCTGCGCATCGCGATCGCGGTATCGAAGCAGTGACAGCAGAAGAAGCGGCCCCGGAAGAACGAGGATCGGGAAGAAATGCTCATAGTTGCCAAGTTGGCGATACCAAAGCAACGGCCAGTTGGGCATTAGGGCAAGGCTCACCAATATCACAACTGCGCATGCTGACAAACCGCGACGGCTCAGGCGGGTCAGGAACACGGGCAGCCCGACTTGCGGTTTGGCCATCGTGGCCGGCAGCAGCAATGGAAAGAACGCACTGGCGGCGATGAGGGGAGACCACTGCACGGTGAGAATGCCGGCCCAATACGGATACGCGAAAAAAATGAGGAGCCTTGCATAGCCGTGGCGAGTGAGCCCGAATGCCAGCAGGGAAGAACTGATTCCCCAGAAGAGTCCGGCAGCCAGTTCAGGCGGCAAGCGCACAAAGGGAACGGCCAGCAGCCCGGCGGTCAGCGGATACTGTTCGAACGGCGTATCGTAGGGATTTTGTCTGGCGAGCAGTCGATGCGCCAGATGTAGCGCCCAGCGGAAGTCGGCGGCGTCCTGATGGAAATGCTTCATCAGGAACCAGCACAAGGCACCCGAAGCAAAGCCGATTGCGGCCGAGACTGCGATGCGCCAGCGCATGAGATGGGTCGTGCCCACACAGTTGTAACATGAAGCGTGAATCTGGATTCGTTGTCGGATACTTGAAGGTAGGCACTCCACCTTGCCAAAGCGCCCATCATTCCTTATTGGACTTCTGCTTGCCGCGGTGGCCTCGGCGAGTACGTGGTTCTATGTCAATCGGATTCTCCGTGCGCAACAGATTGCCGACGCGGCTGTACACAGCCGGCCTCGCGGCAACCTGTCGGACCTCTATCCTCGCTGGCTGGGCGCGCGCGAACTTCTTCTGCACGGGCGCAATCCTTACAGCGCCGACATCACGCGCGAGATTCAGCAGGGATACTATGGCAGGCCGCTCGATCCGGCGCTCCCTAACGATCCCAAGGACCAGCAGGGATTTGCTTATCCAACTTATGTTGTGTTTCTGCTCGCGCCGACCGTGAAACTCCCTTTCGATACGGTACAGACCGGCTTCCGCTGGTTCCTGATTGCGTTGGCGGCAGGAAGCATTTTTCTCTGGCTCTCGGTTCTCCGCTGGAAACCATCGTGTGGAACTGTGGGAATCGTCATCGCGCTGATGCTTGGCTGGTTGCCTATGGTGCAGGGCATCAAACTGCAGCAACTGACGCTGCTGGTCGCAGGTTTGCTGGCGGCGTGTGGCGCGTGCCTGGCAGGAGGCTGGCTTCTCTTGGCCGGAGGACTCTTGGCATTAGCGACGATTAAGCCGCAACTGACTTGGCCGCTGGTTCTGTGGCTCTTGCTGTGGGCCGCGAGTGACTGGCGCTTACGGCGGCGATTCTTATTCGGGTTTGGGTTGGTCATGTTGCTTCTGCTGGGCGGGTCGCAATTGCTGTTGCCGGGATGGTTGCGCATGTTCATCGAGGCGATCCGCCAGTATCACCAGTACACGCAGAACCAGTCGGTACTGGTTGTGTTGTTCGGTTCTATCGTGGGGAGGATTCTCGAGGCGGTAAGCGTGATCCTCTGCGCCATCTGCATCTGGCCAATGCGGCAGGAGCCCACCACCACGCCGGTATTTGGACGAGCCTTCGCGCTCGTGCTAGCTCTCACGGTGCTGATCGTTCCAATGTTTGCTCCCTACAACCAGGTGTTGCTGGTTCCGGCAATTCTGGCACTGCTGCAGAGTGAATTCATTCATGAGCCCATTCTGCCGGCGATCCGACTGGCTCGCGTGGTCGGCGGAGTCCTGCTGGTGTGGCCTTGGATCGCCACCGTAGGCCTGAGTCTGGCTTATGTCTGGTTGACACCCGTTCTCAGAGAAATGGTCTGGCCGATGCCTTTTTACTCCAACTTCATGGTGCCCTTGTTCCTGTTTGGGTTGGCGCTGCAGAATTCAGTGGGGGGCCAAGCCCGTACCTTGCGGGACAGCGCGCCAGCAGAGTAGTCTGTTGCAGCAGGAGATATCCCTGCAACGAGCGTGCCCATCGTCCCTGGCGACGGCAAACGGCACGCTAAACGACCATTCATGGCCCTTGGCACAATCAGTCATAACAGTTCTGGCTCCGGGGTGTTTCCCGCCCTTGTCTTTGTGCAGGGTAGCGAGCAGAAGAACATTGTTTTGAACCGTACGCCGTTCACGGTGGGACGGAAGGTCGATAAGGATCTGGTGATTGCGGACCCGCGAGTCTCGCGGGACCATGCCCAGATCATGCAGGATGGGCAGGAGTTCTTCCTCGTCGACCTGGGCAGCAAGCACGGCACGTTCGTTAATGGAGAGCGCATCCAGCGCCAGAAGTTGGAGCGGGGCGACCGCCTGGAGTTCGGGGCGCGCGATTCGGCCTACATCTTATTCAATCCTGCCCACGCGACTTCCAATACGGCGCGGGAATTCCTCAGTCAGATTTCCGGCATCCAGATCAAGCAGGAAGCGACCGACCTGGAAAAGCTCACGCTGTTTCTGGAAGCGGCGCGCAAGCTGAACACGGCGGGGGTACTCGACGAGATCCTGATGACCATGCTCGACGTCACGCTGCAACTGACGCGGGCCGAACGCGCGTATGTTTTTCTGAAGGATGAGGAAGGGAAGCTGCGCCTGGCCGCGGGGCGCAACTCCAAGAAAGAGCCGCTGCTCGACGACAAAACGATCTCGCACTCGATCCTCGAAGAATCGATCCGTTCGAACTCCGAGTTTCTCCTGACCGACACCAGCCAGTCGCTCGATCTGGCAGGCCGCCAGAGCATCGTGGCCTATGATCTTCGAACCGTGGTTTGCATTCCCTTGCGCAAATTGGTGGTGCAGGCGACGCGTGATGCGCAGACGCCCGTCCACGCGGCGACGTCCGCCGAGGCCATGGGAGTTCTCTACGTCGACTCGCGTTTTGCCTCCCGCGATATCAGCGGAGTCGGCCAGGACATTCTGCACGTGATCGCGACTGAAGCCGCGTCTCTGATCGAGAATGCGCGGCTCGTGCAGGCCGAGGAAGAAGCCCGGCGTTACCAGCAGGAATTGAGCATTGCGGCCAGCATTCAGCAGCGGCTGATGCAGGTGAAGATTCCTGAAGTTCCGTTTGCCAAACTGCGCGGAAAGAATCTCTCTTGTAAAGAAATTGGCGGAGACTTCTTTGACGCCGTGAACACCAAAGAAGGCCTGGCGGTGGTGCTGGCCGACGTGAGCGGCAAAGGAGTATCAGCCGCGCTGCTGGCTTCAACACTTCAGGGAATGATCTACTCGCATCTGAGTGCGGGCGTGCCGCTGCTCGACGTAGTGTCGGCCGTGAACCGGTTCTTCACCGAGAAGCTCGTCGGCGAAAAGTATGCAACCGTGCTGTTGGTGCGGCTGCGGCGCGACGGCGAACTTGAATATGTGAATTGCGGACACGTACAACCTCTTCTTGTGTGCGGCGGAGAGGTGATCCGTCCTCCGCATGGAAATGTTCCGGTGGGATTGCTGGCCGACGCCACATTCGAGAGCGCCAAATGCCAGATGAAATCCGGCGACCGCTTCATTCTGGTGACCGACGGAGTCACCGAGGCGGAGAATGCCATGGGCGATTTTTATGAAGATTTCCGGCTGGAAGCGGCAGCCGCTAAGTCCCCCACGCTCGAGGGAATCTTTTCTTCGGTGACGGAATTCTGCGCCGGGAATCCTTTAAGCGACGATTGCACGGTCGTCGAGTTGTGCTACACCAGCGTGGACGGGCCCGAGTCGTTTCCGGGCGACTCGCTCACGCCTCGCATTCCGAAGTAAATCGTTCCCAGCAAGATTCCTCATCAGCCATTTTCCACTGTGACGGTATAGTCGGTACCTTCCCAGCGATTCTCCGCCGGCCAAAAAAATGTGAAAACAACATGGCCTCCCACTGGCAGCGATGCCGTCGGCAGACTAAGCGTGTAGATGCCGACGCCAGTGTCGCGCGTGTCGGTGTCGCGCGCCGTCTTCCAACCGTCGATACTCCAGTGCACGCGGGCGGGCGTGAGCAGCCCGATGCGAAGCGTCTGGTTGCGAGGGATCGTACGGATTTTGTTGTTAAACCTCCAACCCACATGTTGCTTCCCATGTTTCTCAATTAAATACCGCTGAACAGTCTGCGGAGGCTGGTCAAACACCTTGTTGTCGCGAATCGAGCGGCGCAGCTTGACGTACTCTGAGTGCGCCCACACCAGCGGGCAGGCTGAGCCTGTGGGCTTGCCGCGGAAAAGCTCCAGGGCGGGAATGTCGGCGGAGTCCCAGACTTGCTCGGGAATCAGCCGGCTTGCTCCGGCGGGGGAGTTTTCGATCACCGCGAGCAGTGCCTCGGCTTCATCGCGATGTCCCCCGGCAAGTGCGTAGTGGGCCCGCTCTCCGGCAAGCAAAGGCCACGGGCGGCCGATGCCTGTTCCATCGAAAGCAGAACCGTCTTTGTGTTCGCCGTAGCCGTCGCCGTTGTAGCGGTACCAGCAAGGACCCTGGGGCAATTCGACCGAGAGTAGCGCGTCGATGGCGCGTAGCGTGTTCAGGATGCGGGGATCATCCGGGGCGCGCAGGCCAAAGCGCACCAGTGCCAGCGCGTCAGGGCTGATGACGTGATAAGCGCTTTCGCCGTCCTGACCGGGCGGACGGTTCTTGATGGGAACGAAACCTTGCGTGGGCGATGCGGCGCCGTCGGTGTCAGGCGGGGCAATGCGCACATAGTAGCCCTCGATGCCGAGTTGCTGTGCCAGCTCCCCGCCGGTCGCGTAAACCCAGCGCTCGATGTTGTCGTTCCATGCATCGGCCGTGTCGCGGATGGTTGTGGCCTGTTCGCTGTGGCCCGTCAGGTCCGCGATGTCAGCGGCCGCCAACAGCGCCGAAATTTCGACCGCCAACGTGAACGGCGAGTAACCGCCATCTTCTTCCCAGCGATCTTGTTGCGTGACTGGGCCGTTGCGAAGGATAAAGCTAACGGCGTTGCGCACCATCGGCCACCACCGCTCGAGCTTTCCCAAGGCCCCGGGAGCTTCGCGGCGGAGCAGGTCAAGCAGCAGAATGGGGAACGCAGTTTCGTCCATCTGGACGCCGCTCCAGTAGGGACGTCCGTCGAGCCAGAGATTCTGCGCCCAGTTGCCGGCGGCTTCTTGCGTCGCCTCCAGGTATCGCAGAACGCGAACCGCATCGTTGACGGCTCCGGCGGCCAGCAGCGCGCCGGCGGTTTCGACCAAGTCGCGAGGCCAGACCAGATGATAGCCGCCGAGGTCTTCATCGCCTTTGTTGAATCCCCAGGGAATCGAGAGGCTGGCGATGATGCCGCCGAGAAAATCCTTCGACTCGTGCGTTCGCAGCACGGCAGTGGACGTGCGGTACAGATCGCACTGTCGATGCGGCTCATCGAGCTTGAGTAACGTGGTCTGCCAATTTCGCCACTGTGCAACGTAGTGCTGGCGGGTGTCGGTGTAGTCCTCGAAGAGCGCGGATCGCGTCTGCTGTCCGGCTTCGCTCCAAATGCCGCCGAAACCAAGGGCCAGCACGAACTCGCCGTTGCAGGCAGCCAGATCGATCTCTCCGGTAAAAGCAATGTTGCCGTTCTCCGCGCGCGTGTACTCCCATTCCATCTGGAAATGTTGAGAGAGATCCTGCCAGCCATCGGAGGCGCCCACGAATCCCACCGACATTTTCTTCCACGGAGCCGAGGAAGCTAATGACAAGGTGACTCCGTCGCGCTGCGCAAAGAACATGGGATAGCCCTTGTAGTCGCCGATCCAGCCGGTGTTCCCGTATCCGCAGTTCGCCAGATGCGGCGAGAGCAAAGCGTACAGGTGATAGTCGGAAAGTTGTCCTTGCAACGGCTCGAAGCGTACCTTCTGCAGAACGACGTTGCGGTACGGGTCGGTCAGGACCTCCTTGTGGATGCGGTAGCGCCCACTGATGTCCGTGTTCGTCAGCTCATACGCGGGGATGCCGGGCTCAAACGCCCGGTTCTCAAACGTGCAGTGCCGCTTCTCCTCGGAAAAGAAATCGTAGCCGTTGGTGACGACGAACCCCATGATCGCGCGTACACGCCTGGTCGACTCGAGGAAAGTACACTTCGTTGAGGATGCCGTGACTGAGCGTGAACCAGACCTTGCTGTGCTGGTTCAGGGCCGTGCCGGCGCCCATTTTGGCGCTCGAGGTCCAGCGCGGCGGAATGCCCGGCCAGCCGGGAGCATAACGAATGGCGGAATCACTCATGAATACGTAACCTCCGGGTCGAGAATACGTCCGTCGGAATTGACAAACTTATTACACGGCGGGACTTTCGCGTGGTCGGCAATTGTCATCCAATAGTCAGCAGGTCTGAAGATGTTAATGGCAACCCAGCGCAGATGAACGATAATAGAACACGCAAGCGAGACAAAATGCCCCAATTCTTAGATGCGCGAGCGTGGAGAATAGTAGCAGTCCTGATAGCGGGTTGCGCTCTCTGCCTGAGCGCGGCAGCCGTGGATGTCCCTCGACCCGCGGCGATCTCGCCTCTCGACCGCGGATTTTCCGGGCTCTACAACCTCGACTTTGCCGGCGCGCAAAAGGATTTTGCGGCGTGGCAGCAACTGCATCCGGATGATCCCATGGGCCCCGTCAGCGAAGCGGCAGGATTTCTGTTCTCCGAATTCAACCGTCTGGGAGTGCTGGAAGCACAGTTTTACGAGAATGACAACGCTTTTGCCGGACGTCCGAAACTGAGCCCCGATCCCGCATTGCGGAAGAATTTCAGCGACGCAATCGGGCGCGCCGAGAGTCTTGCGCACGCCCGATTGGCCAAGGACCCCAAAGATCGTGACGCGCTCTTTGCGCTGACCCTGGCATCGGGTCTGCAAGCCGACTACGCGGCGCTCATTGAAAAGCGCAATCTGGCATCTCTGCACTACACCAAGGAGGCTTCCGCTTCGGCGCAGGAGTTGCTCGCGGTCTGTCCTGATTGCTACGACGCGCTGCTGGCGACTGGTTTCAGCAAGTACATCATCGGAAGCATGGCAGCTCCGGTGCGCTGGATCCTTCGCATGGGCGGATTGCCTTCCGATAAGGCAGGCGGGATCGCCGACCTGCGAACCACAGCCGAGCATGGACACTATCTCGCGCCCTTTGCGCGAATCCTGCTGTCGATTGCCTATGTTCGCGAGAAGGATAATCCGAGGGCCCTGCAGTTGCTGACCGGCCTGCAGCGCGAGTTTCCCGCCAACACGCTGTTTCCCCGGCAGATCGCGCATCTCCAAGGGGCACATTAACTCCACGCGCTAGTCACCTCGATTCAAAATAGCTTCCGCCTCGTTCCTCCGATCGAGAAGTTCCCGCCCTGGGGGCATTCATCAGAAATTCACCCGTTTGTAACCGTCCTGTAACACTACGCCGATAGAAACGAGGGCAATACAAAACCTCAAAGGAGGAATCAACTGGTGATGCGCAAAATCGTGCTCTTGGTGTGTGTCCTTCTGGCCATGCCGGTAGTGGGGCAGACCACGCTCGTTGGAGCAGGCGCCACGTTCCCTTATCCCATCTACTCGAAGTGGTTCAGCGAATACCACAAGATCCATTCTGATGTGCAAGTCAACTATCAGTCGATCGGCAGTGGCGGCGGAATTCGACAGGTGACTGCGGGCACCGTGGATTTCGGGGCCAGCGATATGCCGATGACCGACAAGCAATTGGCCGAAGTGAAGACGAAGATATTGAACATTCCGACCGTGTTGGGCGCGGATGTGCCGGCGTACAACATCCCGGGAGTTACCGGGGAAGTGAAATTCACTCCCGAGGCGCTGGCAGGAATTTTCCTCGGTAAGATCTCCAAATGGAATGACAAAGCGATCACCTCGGTCAATCCGGGGATGAACTTCCCCGACAAGGAGATCGTTGTAGTGCATCGTTCCGACGGCAGTGGAACTACCTTCATCTGGACCGACTATCTGTCCAAGGTCAGCCCAGAGTGGAAGAGCCAGGTGGGTGCCGACACCTCGGTGAAATGGCCCGTGGGGTTGGGCCAAAAGGGCAACGAGGGCGTTGCCGGATCGCTTCGACAGATGTCTGGTTCGATCGGATACGTTGAACTGATCTACGCCGTGCAGAACAATATTCCCTACGGCAGCGTGCGAAATTCAGCCGGCGTGTTCGTCAAAGCGTCCCTGGAGAGCGTGACCGCCGCCGCCGCCTCGGCTCCGAAGATGCCGGCGGACTTCCGGGTGTCGATTACGAATGCCCCCGGCAAGGATGCCTATCCGATTTCCAGCTTTACCTGGCTGCTGATTCCGGCCCAGTCGAAGGATGCGGCAAAGGGCAAGATGCTGGCCGACTTTCTCAATTGGATGGTGTCAGACGGCCAGAAGCTGACTTCTGCCTTGGCCTATGCGCCTTTGCCGGACAATGTTGCGTCAAAGGTGAAGGAAGCGATCAAGCAAGTCAAATAGAGCCGCAGTCACGGGATAGTCTCATTCACCGCAGGACCCAAAAGGAGAGAACAATGAAGTCTGCGTCGAAGGTGTGTGCCATTCTTTTTCTGGCGACAGGGCTGGTCGCGCAAACCAGCACCGCGCCCAAACCCAGGAAGCCGAAGTCGGCTGCGGTCACCGCCGCGGATGTGCAGTCGCTGAAGGACGCCATCGCGGCGCAGCAGGCAGCTCTGGCCCAGCAGCAACAGCAGATTCAGCAACTGCGGGATGAGTTAAGCCGCAAGGATCAGGGGGTGCAGCAGGCACAAACCGCTGCCGCCGCCGCTGCCACTAAGGCGGATGCGGCCCAAGCCGAAGCCTCTCAGCAGCAGCAAACCGTCACCGAACTGAAGGGCGATGTTACAGACTTGAAGACCAACCTGACCAGTACGGTCGTCAGTATCCAGGAAACGCAGAAGAGCGTTTCTGAGCCTCCGACTGCGATTCACGTGAAGGGAATCACCATCACCCCCGGCGGCTTCCTCGCGGCAGAATCTGTGTGGCGCTCGCGTGCCCTGGGCGCGGATATCAATACGCCCTTCAACACTCTGACCATGCCCGGTTCCTCGGCTAACAGCATGTCGGAATTCTTCGGTTCCGGACGCCAGTCGCGCATCTCCATGCTGGCGGAAGGGCGCCTCAAGAGCGTGAAGTTGGCGGGCTACGTGGAAGCTGACTTCCTTTCGGCTGGTGTGACCTCCAATAACAACCAGAGCAACAGCTATACCATGCGCTATCGGCAGGCTTTCGGCCAGGCAGCATTCGATAACGGATGGACCTTCACCGGCGGACAGATGTGGAGTCTGGTCACGGAAACCAAGCACGGCGTTGACAACCGCACCGAAGCGCTCCCCATGACCATCGATCCGCAGTACACCATCGGATTCAGTTGGGCGCGGCAATACGGCTTGCGCGTCTCCAAGAACTTCGGCAACAAAGTCTGGTTCGCGGTCTCGCTGGAGAACTCGGAAGTTACGCTCTCCAGCCACAACAACGCTTCCAACTTCCTGGTGGGCTCGGCGGGCGTTCTCGGCGGCCTCTACAACAACCAGGCCAACTACTCTTTCAATCCCTCGCCCGACATCATCGCGAAGCTGGCTTTTGAACCCGGCTTCGGACACTATGAAATCTTTGGTATCTACAGCCGCTTCCGCGACCGCATCTTCCCCTGCATCGACGTCGCGACCACTACGGTCTGCGGCGCGGCTACGACGCCCGGCCCCAACGCAACGGCCGCGTTCAACAGTTCAGCCAACGGCGGCGGCTTCGGCGCCAACGCCCGCTGGTCGTTCGACAAAAAGCGCATCGACTTTGGATTGCACGCCCTTGGAGGCAGCGCGGTTGGCCGCTACGGTACGGGTGGTCTGGCTGACATGTCGGTGCGCGCCAATGGAACGCTCGATCTGATTCGAAGCTATCAGGGCCTCACCACTCTCGAATGGCACGGACCGAAGATGGATATCTACCTGAACGCGGGCGCAGAGTACGCCAGCCGCGCGGCCAGCTTCGATCCAATCACCGGCAAGTACGTTGGTTACGGATCCCCATTCTTCCCCAATACGGGTTGCTTCACCGAAACCGGCCCCGGCAGCGGAGGTTTCAGCCCAGGCAGCTTGGGCTCCAATTGCACCGCAGACACCCGCGTTCTGATCGAGGGCACGGCCGGCTTCTGGTACAAGCTGTACGACGGTTCGAAGGAGAAGGTAAACCGCGGCCGGATTCAGTTCGGTCCCCAGTACTCTTACGTGACCCGCAACGCCTGGTCTGGCTCGTCGTCACCCAACCAGCCGCACGGGATCGACAACATGATCTTTACGTCGTTCCGGTACTACCTGCCTTAGCCGACCAACCTCTCCTGATTTGCGTAGTTGGGGGCACACAGCGGCACCCGGACAGAATGAAAGCTGTCCGGGTGCCGGTTTTTGATTCTAGAAAGTCCGCAGTACCAGTCTTGAGTCGGCCCCGGTCACCGTTCCATCGGATGCTTTATACTGGGGTTCCCGTAGTCCATCCAGATGTCTACTCGGTAGGTTTGGATTAGGAAGAACGAATCGCAAGAATCAGCCGTAACGTGCGTTGACCATGGCTCGTATTTCGCTCGACAATCCTCAATACTTCCTCAACCGCGACACCTCGTGGCTCGCGTTCAACCGGCGTGTGCTCGAAGAGGCCGATGACGAAGGCAACCCGCTCCTGGAGCGACTGAAGTTCCTCTCCATCTCGGCCAGTAATCTGGACGAATTCTTCGAAGTGCGTGTGGCCGCCATGATGCAGCAGATTGAAGACGGCTACAACGAGGCTGGTCCCGACGGCTTGACGCTCACGGAAAAACGGGAGTCGCTGAACCAGTTGACCCACGAGTTTGTCGACGACCAGTACGACTGCTGGAACGCCCGGCTGCGTCCTGCGCTCTCGGAGAACGGTATTCGTGTACTGGGGCTGCACGAGCTGGACTCCGAGGCGTTGCGCTTTGTCGACGAATACTGCGAGAAGGAACTCGACCCGCTGTTGACGCCGGTGACGGTGGACCCGGCGCACCCGTTTCCTCGGGTAATTAACAAAGCGCTGTGCCTGGCCTTTCTGCTGCGGCGCCGGCGGCGATCGGCGCTCACTTACACGGGCGTAGTGTCGGTTCCGCGGGCTCTTCCGAGGCTGGTGCGGCTGCCGTCAGAGAATACGGCGGACTTTATTTTTCTGGCGGATCTGGTCGCGCACCATGCTGTCCGGATGTATCACGGCTACGACGTTGTTTCTTCGGCACCCTTCCGTGTGACCCGAAACAGCAATCTGTATCTGGCGGAAGAAGAGGCCCGCAGCCTGCTGGAGTCGGTGCGCGCCGAACTGCATAACCGCCGCAAGGGTGACGCGGTGCGCATGGAAATTGAAGCCGACGCCGATCCCGAGATCATCGATCGACTTGCGCACGGTGTTCGAATTGGATCCGTGGCAGGTGTTTCCGGTGAACGGTCCCGTCAATCTCTCGCGTCTGTTCAACGTCTACGAACAGGTGAAGCGTCCCGATCTCAAATACCGGTCCTATTCCCCGCGAGAGTTGCGCTTAACCTCAAAGTCGAAAGACTCTGTTCGAAGAGTTGCGCGGCCACGACATTCTGCTGCATCACCCTTTTGATTCTTACGACGCGGTGATTTCGTTTATTGAGTCGGCCGCGAAAGACGAGAATGTTCTTTCCATCAAGCAGACTCTTTACCGCACCAGCGAACATTCGTTGATTGTCCCTTCGCTCATGGATGCCGCCTCTCGCAAGGAAGTTACGGCGGTCGTGGAGTTGAAGGCGCGCTTTCGATGAGGCCTCGAACATACGCTGGGCGCGCGATCTGGAAGACGCCGGCGTGCAGGTCTTCCACGGCCTGGTCGGGCTCAAGACTCACTGCAAGCTTTCGTTGCTGGTGCGTCGCGATCCGGATGGGACGACCCGCAGTTATGCCCACATCGGTACTGGAAATTACAACGCCACCACCGCCCGAATTTATACCGACCTGAGTCTGTTCACGGCGAATCCTGAGGTCACGCGCGCCGTACATGATGTGTTCAGCTTCCTGACGGCGTACGCGGAGAATCCCAGCTACGATCCGCTCCTCGTAGCGCCGCTCGATCTGGCGGAAAAAATCATCGCGCTGATCGACCGCGAGGCGGAGCATGCGCGGCAAGGGAAAGAGGCTCGCATCATCGCCAAGATGAATGCCTTGCTCGACAAGACTGTCGTGCAGGCGTTGTACCGTGCCTCTCAAGCCGGAGTGCAGATCGATTTGATGGTGCGGGGCATTTGCGCGCTGCGTCCCGGAGTGCGTGGCGTGAGCGACAACATCCGCGTGCGCAGCATTGTGGGCCGCTTCCTCGAGCACAGTCGCATCTTCTACTTTGCCAACGGTGGAGAAGAAGAGATTTATATCGGCAGCGCGGACTGGATGCCGCGCAATCTGTACGAGCGCGTCGAGGTGCTGGTGCCGCTGCGCGATGAGATGCTGCGGGAACGGGTGCGGCATGAAATTCTCGACGCGTACCTGGCCGACAACCGCAAGGCGAGAATCCTGCTGAAGGACGCGACCTACATGCGGGCGTGGCAGCCGTTGCAGGGCAAGCGAAACCGCCGTCCTCCAACGGGTGCCGCGGCGTTCAGCGCACAGGATTTCCTGATCGGTCGTTGCGGAAGGGAAGTCTCCGGCGATGCTCCCGGTGCCGCTGCGGGCGAGAAAGCGTAGAGTGTTAGCAGGAAGGGAACGATAACGTCCGATGATCCTCTATTTTCTGCGGCACGCCAGCGCCGGCGAGCACTTTGCCAATCCGAAGAAGGACGAGAAACGCGCCCTCGACAAAGAGGGTATTGAACAGTGTGGCTACATCGGGCGCGCCTTGGCCGCTCTGGATTGTCAGGTGGATGCGATCGTCTCCAGTCCCTTGAAGCGATGCACCCAGACGGCATCGCTGGTAGGGCAACGAACTGGGCTACGAAGGAAAATTACAGATCGATACGGGACTGCGCCCTGAGGCTGGACTCGCCGACTTCCGCAAACTCCTCGAGAAATATGCCCGCCAGGAGGCCATCATGGTGGTGGGGCACAATCCGAACCTGAGCCAGTTTCTGGGAGCGATCATCAGCGACTCCGGCTGCGAAGCCTCGCTGGAACTGAAGAAGGGTGCGGTGGCCAAAGTGGAAATGCGGCGCACGTCCGGCACCCTGCAGTGGTGTGTCACGCCGAAAGTTCTTCGTACGCTTTATGAAACGGCCGTGGAAAGTTCGCGTCCGAATACTTCCCGGAAATAGCCGCACTCTTTCTCGATCGCCCAGAGTTCCAAATCCACTCCTGAGCGGCGCCGCGGGACCAGCGTTAATCTGACTTCCGCCGAGCGTACTCCAATGCGCACCTTTTCCACCGCGCGGCTCCGGCCCAGGTTCAGGGCACGCGCCAGTCGCAGCAACAGAATCGCCTTCTGCACGTTGGCGCGGTCGGTGGGGTCCACCAATTTCATTGGGCCATCTTCCAGAGCGGGGCGCGATTTTCCCAGATAACGCGCAATCGCCGCGATCAGGCGCCTCTGCTGCGGCGTATAACCCAGGATCTCCGAGTTCGAAATGATGTAGTGGGTATGGCGATGGCGCCCGCTGCGGTTCACGTAATCGCCCACTTCGTAAAGCATCGCCGCGGCTGAAAGCCACTCGTGGTATTCGGGCGGCAGCCGGTGCAGTGAGCGCAAGCCCGTGAACAACAGCGAGGCTGCAGCCCGGACGTCCAACGCATGCTTGCGGTCGATGTGGTAATGGTCGACCGCGGTCATGATCGATTCCCACCGTTCCGATTCGATCTGCCGGCCGGAGCGCGTGCTGCGATCGTAATCGGCGGCCATCTGCGCCAGAATTCCGTCGCGTAAGCCAAGCGGCGAATAGCGAAAGCTCTTGAGGTGGAGACGGTCGAGTAGTTCGTGATACACCGTAGCGCCGGCAACGATGATCTCCGCCCGACGGGGGCCAATGCCTTCAATCTTGCGACGCTCGGCCACAGGCAGGCGCGCCAGGCGCTTGGCGATACGCGTCATTTCCGCGCGAGTTACGACAGACCTCTGCCGGTTCACGCCGCGGCGCAGGTGGCTGGCCACCGCCGCCAGGGCGGCCGCTGTACCTGACGTCGCAATCACGTTCTGCACCTTCGCGCTCGCGATTCGATCGGTGATGCGGTTGACCTCGCGAGTCACAAATCCGCGCAGGCGCTTCAGTTCACCCTTCCGCGTGGGATCGTGGCGCAGGAATTCGTTAGTCAACCGAACCGCCCCCAGCGGCAGGCTCACCGCGTCGCGAATATGTCCGCCTTGCGTGACGGTCAGTTCGCAGCTGCCACCGCCCAGATCCATCATGAGTGTCGGAGAACGGTCGACCCGCGGGCTGGAGACGAGTCCCAAGTGAATGAGTCGCGCCTCTTCCACGCCGGAGATGATCTCGACTCGCCAGCCGGTGGCCGACCGCACCCATTCCAGGAACGCCTGCGAATTGCGGGCATCGCGAAGAGCGCTGGTCGCGACTACGCGTACGCTGTCGGTTACGATCTGTTGCGTGGCGCGATGGAAGCGCCGCAGGACCTTTACGGTCTCGGCCATGGAGTCCGGGGTGAGGAATCCGGAGCCAAAAACGCCTTCGCCGAGACGCGTCACTTCGCGGTCCTCGTGGAGCGCGCGCAGGCGTCCGGCTTGCAGGCGTGCGATCTTTAGCCGGACGGAGTTCGAGCCGATATCGACCGCGGCAAAGGTGGGCATGGGGAAGCCTCACAGTGTACACGCACGCGGCAGGATCGTCACCGATGTTTGCAACGGGTGAGAGTAATTTACGGAGAGACAGCTAGGCGGCAGTCTCGCTGCGCTCCACCATCATCGGATCTTTCGAACCCGGTTTGCGCGATTGCTCAGCGAGCACGGTCACCGGCTTGCTTGCGGTCTGAGTCATTCGTAAGGATGAAAGCGCCGCCACCGCCTGGCGGAACTTGCCTCCGGTCACATTGTGGAGAGCCGCTACCAGCGACGACTGGTTAATATCGCCAAGCCGCTTCGCCGCAGTCTGTGTCAGAGTCAGCCAGTCGTGCCAATTCCCCAACGCGTCCTGTAGTTTCTTGAGTTGGGCGACAAGTTGTGCGGCCTCGGCGGATTTCGGCGCAAATTCCGCAGCATAGCGAGCCCGCTTCACCGCGATGCGGTACTGGTGCAGCAGGTCCTCGGTGATCGGGCCCGCCGGACGCACGACCTGAGCCAGCATCGCTCGCGCTACATCCAGAGGGTCGCGCCCCTGTCCCGATGCAGCTTCTCTGAATCCTCGTTTCAGCCGCTTCCGGATCTCCCGGATCGTTTCCTTGTCCAGCATCTTCCGGAGTTTCTTCTCATGTTTCGCGCGAAGCTCGATCAGGCCGTGCGTGAGTTGTGTCTTCCGGCGCGGTTCCTGCGGAACTTTCAAACTGCGCAGTGCGGCAAGCTGTACGTCGAGATCGCGCACTTTGCCCGCGCGTTGGCGGAGCCGGCCGAGCAACTTCAGGAGTCTCTTCTGGTTGCGGTCGCGATCAGGAATCACTTCCTCGAGCAAGGTTTGCAGCCGTCGGCTGGTGGTGCGGAAGCCGTGGACGCTCTCCGCATCCTGCCCGGCGGAAAGCTTCAGCAGGGCCCGCTCCGTTTTCCGGAATAACGGCTGGCTAAGTTCGGGTGCGCTTGACATAGAAAAACAATTCCTGGCAGCGGGAGAGGGCCAAAACTACGCCTGACATGAAATCCTTGACCTTGCGGACAGCAGAGATTCAAGAATTAAGGGTTCACAGATGGTCCCACACGGCGGAAAAGCCTTCTTGATTTTAACACCTTTGTAACACGTCTCTGCTACGGTTGAGCGGAATGGCCAACCCAGCTTTACCTCGGCCGGATATGCCAGGACCGCAACCCGTTGAAGGGACGAAAGTTACACCCGAATCGGTGGCGCGGCCCGCGCCTTTGCTGCAGGTTTCAGGCGGCGAGATCCCCGACCGTATTTTTAAGTTCGCCATGACCGCGTGCGCCCTGGCTGTTCTGGGCGTATTGGTCCTGATCATCTACGAACTGATATCAGGCTCGGGCCTCTCCTGGCACGCATTTGGCTTCAAGTTCTTCGGCGGCAGCGATTGGAACCCGGTGAGCGAGCAGTTCGGCGCCCTCCCGTTTATCTACGGGACACTGGTTTCGTCTCTGGTTGCACTGGTCATCGCTGTTCCCCTGGCGGTGGGGGTGGCTGTGTTTACCACGGAGATGTGCCCCAAGGCGCTGCGTGCTCCGCTGTCCTTCTTCGTCGAACTCCTGGCAGCGATTCCGAGCGTGATTTACGGATTGTGGGCGATGTTCATCCTGGTCCCGCTCTTAAGCGGATATGTCGAGCCATTTCTAGCCAAGACCCTGGGCTGGACCGGCCTGTTCGAAGGTGCTCCCTACGGGATCGGCATGCTCGCGGCCGGAATCATCCTGGCCATCATGATCGTTCCCATCATTTCTTCGATCACCCGCGAAGTGCTTATGGTGGTGCCCCAGCATCAGCGCGAGGGAGTGCTTGCTCTCGGCGCGACGCGCTGGGAGATGATCCGGATGGGAGTGCTGCGGAACGCACGCGCCGGAATTGTGGGGGGAGTCATTCTGGGATTAGGCCGGGCGCTCGGGGAAACGATGGCGGTCACCATGGTGATCGGCAACCGTCCGGAGATCGCGAAATCCTTGTTTGCTCCCGGATACACCATGGCCAGTGTGCTCGCCAACGAGTTCAGTGAGGCTACCGGCGACGTCTATCTTTCCGCTTTGGTTGAAATTGGTTTGGCTCTGTTCATTGTCACCATCATCGTGAATGCCTTGGCCCAAGTTCTGGTGTGGAGCGTAACCCGCGGCCAGCCTGCGAGGGGACATGCCTGAACTGACCGCAGGCGGTTCCGCGCGCCCGTCCGTTCCTTCCATCAGTTGGCGCCGACGCGTGACCAATCACCTGATGACCGGCGTTGCGATCTTGACCGTCGTCCTCGTGCTGGCTCCACTGGTCGCAATCTTCGGCTACCTTGTGTATCGCGGCGTGGGTTCCATCAACTGGGCATTCTTGACCCAGACTCCCAAGCCCGTGGGAGAAGCCGGCGGCGGCATGGCTAATGCGATCGTGGGTTCGGCGTTGATTCTGGGAATTGCCAGCATCATCGGAGTGCCGTTCGGGGTGGGCGCCGGCATCTTCCTGGCCGAATTTGGACGGAATCGCTTCGGCAGCGCAATTCGATTCACCGCCGATGTGCTGAACGGGGTGCCGTCCATCGTCATTGGAATTGTCGCGTGGTCGATCCTGGTTCGTGGCCGCGGATTCTCGGCACTGGCGGGCGGAGTGGCGCTGGCGATCATGATGGTCCCCACCATCTGCCGGACCACCGAAGAGATGCTTCTGTTGGTACCACAGGCGCTGCGGGAAGCGGCGTTTGGGCTGGGCGTCCCGCGCTGGCGCACGACGCTTTCGATTACTCTGCGCACCGCGACCTCGGGGGTTATCACCGGAATCATGCTCGCTTTCGCCCGAGTGGCGGGCGAAACTGCACCGCTCCTCTTTACCGCTCTGGGCAACACGTTTTGGAGTCTCCGCTACGATCAGCCTACGGCGGCGCTGCCGCTGCAAATCTACACGTACGCGAATTCACCCTACGATGATTGGCACCGTCAGGCATGGGCCGGGTCGTTTGTGCTGATCCTTTTGATCGTCACTTCCGTCGCCGCCGTGCGCTACGTTGTGCGCCGCGGCACGTTTGGAGCGGCATAGGCTATGGGCGTTGGAATCCAAGTCGAGAGCCTGAATGCCTGGTACGGCAAAGGCCAGGCGCTGTACGACATTAATCTGAAGGTGGCGGCAAACCATGCTACCGCGCTCATCGGCCCTTCGGGATGCGGCAAATCGACGTTTATCCGCTGCATTAATCGCATGCACGAGACCATTCCGGAGGCACGTGTCGAGGGGCGGGTGCGCATCGGTGAAATCGACGCCTATAACGGAACTTCGGCGACGCAACTTCGCCGCCGCGTGGGCATGGTGTTTCAGAAGGCAAACCCGTTTCCCACCATGTCGATTTATGACAACGTCGCCTCGGGCCTGAAGCTGAACGGATTCCGCGACCGTCGCAAGCTCGACGAAGTGGTCGAGCGTTCGCTCGATTCCGCCGCCTTGTGGACCGAAGTCAAAGATCAGGTACACAAGAAGTCGGGCGCCAGCCTCTCCGGCGGCCAGCAGCAGCGCCTGTGCATCGCGCGCGCCCTAGCCGTCGAGCCCGAGGTACTGCTGATGGACGAGCCCTGCTCGGCGCTGGATCCAATCTCGACGGGGAAAATCGAAGAATTGATCTTCCAACTCAAAGAGCGGTATACCATCGTAATTGTGACGCACAACATGCAGCAGGCGGCGCGGGTGGCCGAGTTTACTGGCTTCTTCCTGCTGGGCAAGCTGATTGAGTTCGATAAGACAGAGAAGATTTTCACCAAGCCTTCCGACAAGAAGACGGAAGACTACATCACCGGCAGATTTGGATAACGCAGTTCAGCGAAGGCAGATTTAGCGAAGGCAGCTTTAACGAAGGAAGGTTCGGATCATGCGCACGCGTTTTCAACAAGGGCTCGACGATCTCCGGCAACGATTGCTTCGCATGGGAGGACTGGCGGAGCAGGCGGTCGACCGCGCTCGCCAGGCTTATGTCGAGCGCGACCTCACGCGCTGCCAGATGGTGCTGGAAGGCGAGAGTCTGATCAATACGGCCGAGCGCGAGATCGATGAGGCCGCATTTGACCTGCTCGCCATGCAACAGCCCATGGCGGTCGACCTGCGGTTCATCCTGGCCGTGACCAAGATCAATTCCGACCTCGAACGCGTGGGCGATCAGGCGGTCAACATCGCCGAGCGCGTGATGGATATGGTCGAGCTTCCCGCGGCCGATTTGCCGGTCGATATCGCCCGCATGGGCGCGGCCGTCAGCGCCATGGTGCGCCGGGCTCTGGAGTCATTCATCGAGGGCAAGGCTGAGTTGGCGCAGGCAGTGCTCGAAATGGACAACGTGATCGATCGCATGCGCGACGATGCTTTCATCCAACTGGTCAAGACCATGAACGACCGCCCCGAGGTCGTGCGCCAGGCTCTGGATGCGCTGCTTGTGGCTCGCAATCTGGAACGGGTGGCCGACCACGCCACCAACATCGCGGAAGACGTCATCTTCTGGGTGCAAGGTGCCGATGTGCGCCACAATGTGCATCCGGAAGATTCGGAGAGCCCAGGATCGGAAAGGCTACCGACGAGGGCCTCGGGTCTGTAAGGTGTGGGGACAGCCGCCCTCGGCCGTCCGTCGAGCAAAGCCCGACAGGTTTTCGCTGGCCAATCAGCATCTGGGAATTTCCTGCCGCTTTGACCGTTGACGCCCGATTGAATTACGCTCATCACCTCCATCGTTTCTCATGATTCTTTTCCGCGCGGAGGCTCCGTGACTCGTTCCATCTCCCGTCCGATTGTTCTTATCTTGCTGGGCACCGCCTCTGTTCTTGCGCAAACGCCCACGGCTGATCGGCCTCCCATCATGCTACCCACCAGCAAGATGTTGACCGTGCCCTCGCCTGGGCGCATCGGCAGCACGAACAGTTTTCCCGCCACGATGGTATTGAGTCCAGACGGCCGCTACGCCGCGCTGCTGAACGGCGGCTATGGAACACAAGAAGCCATGGCGCACCAGTCGATCGCGGTGCTTGATCTCAAGAGCAAACAGATTGCCGACTATCCCGACGCGCGGCTGAGTGACGTGTCTTACCAGAGCTACTTTCTCGGTCTGGCGTTCAGTTCGGATGGCAAGCATCTGTACGCCTCGATGGGTTCTCTAACTGACCCAACGGGCGCGAAGGCTGGCAACACGGGAAACGGCATTGCCGTTTACCGCTTCACCGAAGGCAAGGTTGCGCCAGAGCGCTTCATTCCCATTGCGCTGCAGCCGCTATCGACGGGGAAGAGACTAGCCGTCGGCCTCAAGGCGCCGCCCCATATGGCGATTCCGTACCCTGCGGGATTGGCTGTGATTGCCGACGGAGACCGGGACAAACTTCTGATTGCGAACAACCTCTCAGACAACGTTGTGCTGCTCGATTCCGCGACCGGGAAGGTGTTGCAAACCTTCGATCTCAGCACCAGCGATCTCGTGCCGTCTTCGTTTCCTTATACCTGTGTGGCTACTCGGGATGGCCGTCGGGCATGGTGCAGCTTGTGGAACGCGTCGCAAGTGGCGGAACTTGATTTGACGGGCGGCAAGGTCGCCCGCTGGATCAAGCTGAACGCGCCGGAAGACTTGCTCGCTCCCGGCTCGCATCCCACCGCAATGCTTCTGACTCCGGATGAGAAATCGTTGTACGTCGCTCTCTCCAACACCGATCTAGTAGCCGCCGTTGCCACAGCGTCCGGTGAACTCTCTAACTTCTTCTCCACGACGGCAACCGGACAGAAATACGCCGGCAGCTATCCTACGGCGCTGGCCCGGTCTTCCGATGGCAAGTTCTTATTCGCAGCGGACTCCTCGTTGGACGCAATCGCCGTCTTCGACCTGTCACAGCCAGTGGCCACCTCGAACGTTCAGATCTCACAGCAACCGATGGGTTTCATCCCCACCGACTGGTACCCCAGCGCTCTCGCCGTTCAAGGCGACGACCTCCTCATCGCCACCGCGAAGGGCGAAGGCTCGCGCGCGAACAAAGACATGGGCAAGACCGCGTATGAGACCAAGCACCACGATCATCCCTACATCGCCACGCTGCTCAGAGGATCAATCGCCCGCCTCGATATCCCGTCGACACTCGAAAAACTTCCGCAGCTGACGCAAATGGTTGAACGCGACAACCTGCTGCACACGGATCCCGGCACGATTGCGTTTGCCGGCGGGCAGAATCCCATCAAGCACGTGATCTACGTCATCAAAGAAAACCGCACCTACGACCAGATTCTCGGCGATCTGAAGATTGGCGATAGGCAAGTGGGTAACGGCGATCCCTCGCTCACCATGTACGGCGAGGACATCACTCCCAACGAGCACAAACTCGCGCTGCAGTTCGGAGTGCTCGACAATTTCTACGACAGCGGCGAAGTCTCTGGCGATGGACATCTGTGGTCCACGGCTGCCATCACCTCCGACTACAACGAAAAAACCTGGCCGATCGCTTACCGTGGTAAAGAGCGCACCTACGATTTCCAAGGTCAGGTTGCCGACGAATTTCCGCTGGAACACAACCAGCCCGACGTCGACGATCCTTCCACCGGATTTCTATGGGACAATCTTGCGCGCAACCACGTCAGCTTTCGTGATTACGGCGAATTCGTGAACGCCGAGTGGTGCAACGAGAAGATCAAAGCAGCCAGCCCGAAGCAGGGAACTCCTTCGGGACAGCAAACGCTCTGTCCCCGGACCGAGGTCCGTCGAGGAGAGATGCTTGCGCCCAACGTCGGTGATCCACATGCTGGGCCGAGTCCCTGGCCGTGGCCGGTTCCGTTGTTTAAAGGAGTGAAACCGACCAAAGCGGTCTTGCGCGACCACTTCGATCCGCTGTATCCGGATTTCAATACGGACTATCCTGACCAACTTCGCGTCGACGAGTTCATGAACGAATTCAGCGCCTACGTTCGCGCCCGCGACGCGGATGAAGGGCCGGAGTTCGAGCTGCCATCATTCGTGCTGTTGTATCTGCCCGACGATCACACCGGAGGCACGCGTCCCAACCTGCCGCGGCCGGCAGCCTCCGTGGCTGACAACGACCTCGCGCTCGGCCGTGTGGTTGACGCGGTTTCGCACAGCGATTATTGGGACGACACCGCGATCTTCGTTCTGGAAGACGATGCCCAGGATGGCGCAGACCACGTCGACGCGCACCGCTCCATCGCGTTCGTCATCAGCAAATACTCGCCCGGATCGGCCGCGCAACCCAACGTGGAGCATCGTTTCTACACTACGGTGAACATGATCCACACCATGGAGACGCTGCTCGGACTTCCGCCCATGAATCAATTCGACGCATACGCGCCGGTGATGGGACAGTTATTCTCCGCACCGGGCGATCAGCCGGCCTACAGAGCGGACTACCGCAATTTGAACAATGGCCTGATTTACGAAACCAACAGACGCGAAGCGCCGGGCGCGAAGCTTTCCGAGAAAATGGATTTCTCGCGTCCCGATGCGGCCGGTGCGGCTCGCCTCAATCGGGTGCTGTGGCAGGATCAGAAGGGCTCAGCGCCCATGCCCGCGCCCAAGCACACCGTACTCCCGGCGGCCGGCGACTGACGTGCCCATGAACCCAGTCGAAATCTCCACCGAACAATTTCGCCGCCTCGCTGAACGCGTCACGCAACTCGCCGCAGAGTATCTCGAGAGCATCGATGCGCAGACGATCTCGCCGGCAACGAACGGCGACGAGACGGTCCGCATCTTCCGCACGGCCATGCCCGAGGCGGGAATTGGCGAAGATGCTCTCAACACTTTGTCGGACGTGATGCGTCTATCTCGAGTGCAAAACGGACGTTTCTTCGGCTACGTGCTGGGTTCGGGAGAGCCCGTCGGCGCCGTGGCCGATTTGCTGGCCAGCGTCCTGAACCAGAACGTGACCGCGTGGCGCTCCGGACCCGCCGCCGTGATGATCGAACAAACCGTAGTGGGATGGCTGGCCGAGGCAATCGGCTGTCCCGGGTTTCGGGGCCATCTCACGGGCGGAGGATCCTCCGCCAACCTGATGGGATTGGCCATGGCTCGGGAGACCAGAGCGCCTGCCAACGAAAAAGGAACCGCGCCAGGCGGAGTTGTCTACGCCTCCAGCGAGATTCACATGTCCATTCCCAAGGGCATCGCGTTGCTCGGAATCGGACGGGAGAATCTGCGGCTCATCCCCACAGACGAATCGTTCCGGATGATTCCCGGCGAACTCGAGGCGCAGATCCATAGGGACAAAGCCGCAGGCAGAACACCGATAGCCGTCGTCGCTTCGGCTGGCACGGTCAGCACCGGAGCCATCGATCCCTTTCCGCAAATTGCTGAGATCGCTCGCCGTAACGGTGCCTGGTTTCACATTGACGGCGCCTACGGTGCCCTGGCGGCCATGGCGGCGCGCGAAAAATTCAAAGGCCTGGAACTAGCCGACTCGATCTCTCTCGACCCGCACAAGTGGCTCTACCAGCCCTTGGACTGCGGCTGTCTGCTCTATCGTTCTCCCGAAGCGGCGCAGCGGACCTTCTCCCACAGCGGAGATTATGCACGCTCCCTCAGCGCCGACCCGATCGAAGGATTTGTATTCTTCGAAGAGTCGATCGAGTTGTCGCGAAGGTTTCGCGCGCTGAAGCTATGGCTGTCGCTGCGTTATCACGGAGTCGGTTCGTTTCGACAGTCCATCGCAAAGGATCTGGCCCAAGCCCGCCGCCTGGCAAACGCCATTGAGCGAGAATCTGAATTGGAACTGCTCGCGCCGGTGGAATTGAGCGCAGTCTGCTTCCGCCATCGCGGAACAAGTGGCATGGCAGAAGAAGAGTTGAACGACTTTAATCTAGCGCTGCTGAAGCGCACGGTCGCGCGTGGACGAGTCTATCTCTCGAATGCTTCGCTGCACGGCAAATTCTGTCTCAGAGCATGCATCGTGAACCACCGAACAAGAGATGCAGACGTCGACAACGTCATCTCTGAAGTAATGGCGGCGGCAAAAGAAGATCGCTAGAGTCCTTTGCACGCCGCCAATGGAGTTCTACAAGATCAGTCTTATTTCAGAGTGACGGACTCTTTCAGCGGCAGGCTCTGCGACGAGCTGCCCACCATGAATCCATAATCTCCCGGCAACAACTGCCAGCCGTTGCGCTCAACGTTGAAGATGGAGAGATATTTCGGGTCGACCTCGACCGTCACTTCCTTGCTCTCTCCGCCGTTCAGCTTGACCTTGCTCCAACCCACCAGTCTCTTCGGAGGCTCCGCCGCGGCAGCCGGAAGAGAGGCGTACACCTCAGCGACTTCCGCTCCAGCGCGGTTGCCCGTGTTGGTGACGGTGAAAGTCACGCGCGGATTCTTTCCCGGCGTCACCTTCAGATTCGAATAGGAATAGGTTGTGTACGACAGGCCGTAGCCGAAGGGGAATAGCACCGGCTTGTTTTCCGCGTCATACCACTTGTATCCCACCTTGACGCCTTCGTCGTAGGTGACCGGGAATGACGGCAGCCCGGCAGCGATCCGCTTCCAGCCTTGCCGGTCCGCTTCCACCGTTACCTTGGGCGGTTTGACGATGGTGGGATGTGGCAGGTCTGCTTCGGTTTTGGGGAACGTCATCGGCAACTTAGCACTTGGATTCACCTCCCCAAAAATGATATTTGCCACGGCTTCGGCGCCGTCGGCTGCCCGCGTACCAGGCTTCGAGGATGCCGCTCACCTGATCGACCCAAGGCATGGTCACGGCAGTGCCGCTTTCGAGGACGACGATGGTGTGCGGGTTCGCCGCCGCGACCTTGCGCAATCAGTTCATCCTGATGCTCGGGAAGAGACAGGCTTTCCAGATCCATCCCCTCGCTTTCCCACTGGTAGGCGAAGACGATGGCCACATCGGCGGACTTCGCCAGAGCCGCAGCCGCCGCGGGGTCGGCACCAGAGGCGAACTGAACCTTCGCTCCAGGCGCCTTCGCGCGGATCGCCTTCAGCGGTGAAGTCGGGAACCAGATCTTCTCCAGCCATCGCGTCTGCCCTTTGCCCGGAGGCATGATCGCGTTTCCGCCCGGAGGATCGACCTGCGCCGAACCGCCGCCGGAAATCATCCCCACATCCGCGTGCGGACCGATCACGGCGATGCTGCGAATCTTCGAAGCATCAAGCGGAAGCTGCCCGTGATCGTTCTTCAGCAGCACGGTGCTTTGCTCAGCGATCTTCTGCGCCACTTCGAAACCGCCCACCACATCGACCACACTCTTCTGCGGCGGATCGTCAATCACGCCCGTGGCAAACATGGCCCGCAGAATCCGGTGCACGTGATCATCGAGTTCTGTCTGGTGGTATCTTGCCCGACTCGACTGCCTTCTTGAAATCTTCGCCATAGAAAATCCAGCCGGGCTCCTCATGATCCAGTCCGGCCGCCGAAGCCTTTTCGGTGCTATGTGCCCCGCCCCAGTCGGAGAGCACGAATCCCTTGAAGTTCCAATCCTTTTTCAGAACATCCGTCAGCAGGTACTTGTTCTCGCAGGCATAGTCGCCATCCATGCGGTTGTAGGAGCACATCACCGCCGCGACATCAGATTCCTGCAGCCCAATTTCAAACGCCAGCAGGTCGCTTTCGCGGGCGGCTCGCTTGTCGATGGTGATATTGACCGCATTGCGGCCGCTCTCCTGATCGTTGAGCGCGTAGTGCTTGATGTCGCCAATCACGTGCTGCGCCTGCAGGCCCTTCATCACCGATCCGACCATCTTTCCCGCCAGCACGGGATCTTCACCCAGATATTCGAAGGTGCGTCCATTGCGCGGCTCGCGGGTGAGGTTGGTGCCTCCGCCGAGCGACATGTTGAAGCCCTGAGCGCGCAACTCGCGGCCGATGAGTGCTCCGTATTCATACGCCGCGTCGAGATCCCAACTCGCCGCTCCCGCCACGTCCGAGGGCAGCGCGGTCGAGTAGCGGCCATTTTCTCCGCTGCTCCGTACTCCATAGGCCGCGTCCGACATCTGGATGGCGGGAATTCCCAGGCGTGGAATGCCGGGGACATATCCTGCGCCGCCGTTTGAGCTACACGGCTAGCGGGCTCATCGGACTGAGCCCCACCATGCCGGTCCCGTGCAGCATGTTGATCTTTTCATCGATGGTCATCTCTTTGACCACCATCGAGGCGCGTTCGTCGGGAGAGAGGCTGGAATTCGACCAGGGATGATTGCCGTTCGACTGGGCAAAAGAGCTGGTTGCGGAGAGGCCTATCAGAAGGGTAAGAGTTGAAAACAAGGTTCGGCGAGAAAATGCTTGCAGGGGCATCGTGGCTCCTCGTAGGAATATGGCTGCCAAATCGTTAATGTTACGCCTTTTTGCAGGATTCTGGCGGGTTAATTTCGAAGAATCCCGATTTGAACTGTCCTTTTGTATAGGCAGAATAGACGGCGAACCTAGTCGCCCGTAGCCTGCGGCTTTACACTAAAAGAGTGAAGATTGCGCTGGGCCAAATCAATCCTACGGTCGGAGACTTCTCCGGCAACGCTTCGAAGATCATCGATTTCTCGCGTCGCGCCCGGGCCTCCGGCGCGGGCCTGATCCTGTTCCCGGAGTTATCGGTTTGCGGCTATCCCCCCCGCGATCTGGTGGAGCGCCCCTCTTTCGTGGCGCGAAATCGCGAGACCGTCGAGCGGATCGCCGCATGAGACCCAGGGAATCGCCGTGATCTGCGGTCTGGTCACCCCGGCCCACTCCGACACTGGCAAGGCCGTCATGAATTCCGCCGCCCTGCTCATGGATGGCAAGGTCGCCTTCATCCAGTCGAAAATGTTGCTGCCCACCTACGACGTCTTCGACGAGATGCGCAACTTCGCTCCCGCCAAGAGTCAGGACCTGTTTTCGTTCTGCGGCAATCGCATGGCCCTGACCATCTGCGAAGATGCCTGGAACGACAAGCGCTTCTGGCGCAAGCAACTGTATACGGTCGATCCCGTGGAGTCTCTGATCAAGGCCGGCGGGAACTTTGTGCTGAACATTTCCGCTTCGCCTTTCTGGATCGGCAAGCGGGAATTCCGCCGCGATATGCTGGCCAGCATCGCCCTCCAGCACAAGGTTCCGGTCGTGCTGGTCAACCAGGTCGGAGGCAACGACAGTCTCGTGTTCGACGGCTCCAGCCTGGTGCTGAATCGTGAAGGACAAGTCATTGCCCAGGGCCGGTCGTTCGAAGAAGACCTCATCTTCTTCGATTCGCAAAGCCTGTCTGGCGAGATGCACGAGCAGATTGCCGGCGACGAAGCCAGCGTGTATTCCGCACTCGTGCTCGGCACCCGCGACTACATGCAGAAATGCGGATTTCGTAAGGCGATTATCGGACTGAGCGGAGGCATTGACTCTGCTCTTACTGCTGTCGTCGCCGCCGATGCCGTAGGCCCTGAAAACGTGATCGGAGTCGGCATGCCCGGGCCCTACTCCTCGCAAGGGTCCATCGACGATGCCCGCTCTCTGGCGAAGAATCTTGGGATTCGATTCGAGTTGCTCTCCATCAATCCCGCCTATGAGGCATATCGCAAGACGCTGCAAGATGTGTTCGCGGGACAAAAAGAAGATGTGACCGAGGAAAACATCCAGTCCCGCGCCCGCGGCACGTTGCTGATGGCCCTGTCCAATAAATTCGGAGCGATCGTGCTCTCTACCGGCAACAAGAGCGAGTTGGGCGTAGGCTACTGCACTCTTTACGGCGATATGGTGGGTGGCCTCGCGGTCATCTCCGACGTGCCGAAAACGCTGGTGTATCGTCTCAGTGAATACGTGAATTCTCGGCGCTCCGTAATTCCGCAGGCCACGCTGGAGAAGCCGCCCTCCGCGGAGTTGCGCCCCGACCAGAAAGACAGCGACTCGCTGCCGCCCTACGAAGTTCTGGACGCGGTGCTCGAAGACTACGTCGAAGACTCCCATCCCGCCGAGCAAATTGCCGCGGATCGCGGCTTCGATCTTGAAGTGGTAAAGCGCGTCATTCGCATGGTCGATCGCGCTGAATACAAGCGGCAACAGGCTGCGCCCGGTCTCAAGATTTCTCCCAAGGCCTTCGGTTATGGGCGCCGTTTTCCGATTGCCGCCAAGTCCGAAGCTTGAAACCGACTTTTCAAGTATCCTGATAGATCGCTTTTCCAGAGCCAACACCCAATCGCGAAAGGAACCCATGCGTAGTTTTCTAAACCCGATCTACATTGTTGTCCTGGCCGGCAGTCTGGCGGCAGCTCAGACCAAACCGGCGACGGCTTCCGCTCCAGCTCCTGCGCCCGCCAAACCAGCCACCGAGCTTGGTACGCACGCCTCCGCGGACCTTCCCTCGGAGGCTACCGTCGATTCCTTTTTGCACCAGCAATTCGGTTATCAAAAGGATCTCACTTGGAAAATCTCTGGCATTCGGCCTTCGCCCATCCCAGATTTGGCCGAGGTCAATGTCGTCCTTGCTAGCGCGCAAGGCCAGCAGTTGACCAAATTTTACGTATCGCGCGATGGCCTGCACGCTGTGGTTGGCGAGATTATTCCGTTTGGCGCCCATCCTTTTGATCCGGCAAAGGCGAAGCTGGAGAAAGGGCTCACCGGCCCTGAGCGCGGCCCCAAGGATGCGGCCGTCACCATCGTCGAATTCGGCGATCTGCAGTGTCCCGCCTGCAAGGCCGCGCAGCCCGCCATCGAAGCGCTGGTGGCCGCCGAGCCCACCGCCCGCTTCGTGTTCCAGAACTTTCCGCTTGAGATGCACAACTGGGCGGCCAAAGGCGCGGCGTATGCCGACTGCGTTGGCCGCGCTTCGAACGATGCCTTCTGGAAGTTCGTCGCCAAGACCTACGAGACCCAGTCCGACATCACTGCTGAAAATGCCGACGAAAAGCTAACTGCCCTCGCCGATGGTGCTGGCGTCAAGGGCTCCGAAATTGCTGCCTGCGCCGTCAAGCCTGAGACCAAGGCTCACGTCGATGCATCGATTGCCCTGGGCAAGTCCGTCGACGTCACGGGAACGCCCACGCTTTACATCAACGGACGCAAAATCGGCAGCTTGGATCCCCGCATGTCCGATGTGTATAAGAGCCTGGTCGAATTTGCGGCAAAGCAGGAGAAATAGAGAGGCGTCCGGCTTCCGGAGTTACTCACCGCGGCGAGATGGTTCGGTGGATTTCCGTGTAGAGACGGCGGAAGCCGGTAAACGGAGAGCGGAAGACCCATGCTACTTCTCGCTGATCCAAATCTCCGGAGTGCTCCGGTCGAAGTTGGCCAGCACGTGCGGGGTGATGACGATCATGAGTTCGTCGCTGTCGGATTGCTTGGTGTTGTTCACCATCGCCTGATTCAAGACCGGGACCATTCCAAGTCCCGGAATCCCGCTCATGGAGCGCGTGTCGGTCTGCGACACCTCCCCTGCCACGACCGCCGGTTCCCCATCTTTCAGGTTGATGCTGCCCTTGTATTCCCGGTTCGAGATGACCGGGATCCCGTCGCTGGATTGCCCGGTGAGCGAGCGTACTTGCAACTCAAGCTGCAGGCTGACCGAGCCATCGCCGTGGATCGTTGGCTTGGCCTTCATGTTCAACCCCAGATCTTCATAGCTGACGGAAGGGAAGGGCGGTACATAACTTTGATTTCCCAGAACCGTTGAAATTGCAGCCGAATTGAAAATGGGCGCGTAGCTCGCATTCAGAATCGGATACTTCGTGCCCAAGTGGAAGGTAGCGTCGTTGCCCTGGCTGGCGCGCATCGTCATGTTTTCCATGCTGCGCACCCACGATTCGTTGAGCGACAGGGCCGCGGAAAGCTGGTCGAGACTCAATCCCATGAACGTGAGCCCGCCGCCGAAGGTGGCCAATGGCTGGCTGAAAATGGAATTCCCCTGGCCTCCCAGTTGGGCCAAAAGCCCCGACAGAGCCGTGCTCCCCGCCTGATTGATGCCGCCCGACGCGATCAACTGGTTGATGAGATCCGTAATATTAGCGCCGCCCAGCCCCACCAGCGCGGCCGCCGGAATGTTGAACATGTTGAACGTGTTGGGAACATGCACTCCGATATTGCGCGTGAGTTGGTGGTTGATCTGAATCACCTGGATATTGAGCATCACCTGCGGACGCTCATTGCTGAGCTGTTCCATCAATTTGGAACACGCTTCCAGCATGGGCTGAGGCCCGCGCACTTCCACCGTGTCCGAGGTCTGTCCTGAACTCACGAAGCGCAGGTCAAACATGTTGCGCATCGTAGTCACCAGGTCGGTCGCTTCCTGCGGCGTGGAATGCGGCGGCAGGATAAAGGTCCGCAGCGACATGCGATCGAATTGCTTGTGATTTTCCGTGTTATCGGCGGCGATCAGCATCTGGTGCGCGTCGAGTGCGGCCCACATCGTCTTGCTGACCTGGCCCACTAGTTTCAACGCCGTGAAAAAGTCCACGTCGTCGACGTTGAACCGCACCTGCCGGGCCTGCACCGAATCATCAAACTGCGCGGTTACTCCGAATGCCGTGGACAACTCGGCGTAAAGGCCGCGAACCTCCCCGCTGTAATGGAACGTCGCCCGGCCATCTTTGGGTTCGAGATGGATTTCGCCGGAATCCGCAATCTTGAGCGGCAGAGACCATCGCCGTGGCGGCGCCATTTCGCGTGTGGATTCCGTCAAACGCTCGCGCGCAAACTCGTTTTCCGAGTCGAGCTCAAGAGCCGCCCGAAACTCCGCCGCCGCCCGCGCCCGCGCATTTTCCAGCATCAGCAGGTTTCCCTGCTCGACATGGTCGAAGACCAGTTGTGCCTTCACCTCTTCGCGCGCAGTCAGAAACTGCACATCCTGCGGAGCAAGACGCGAGGCGGTATCGAACTGCTGGAACGCCTCTTCCAACTTCCGGCGGTCCCGAAGCTTCACGCCCTCGCGGAAGGCGTTCCGTGCTTCCTTCATTTCTTTCTTGGACGCGATGCAGTTTACCCCGCCCGGAATTCCGTTTCCGCAGGAGATCGGTCGAGCAGAAGATGCGTCGTCGCCTGTGGCGAACGCAGGCGCGGCCAGGGTCGCTGCCACAAGTCCTGCCGCGATGATGAGGGCCGTCCGCCGCATGTATCGAGATTCTAACGTGCTTTCCCCGGGAAGGGCACAGGCCCATAGGACCTAGTACCTCCGGATTCAACGGCACTGGGGTTCCCGGGAGAAGGTGCCTGGGTTAGAACGAGGGATTCCGAAGGCCTTGCATTCGATAACGTCACAGGATTGAAGCCCGGTTATGACAGCATGAGGCGTTCGATGGAACGGGCCTTGCCCGTGTGCTCATCACAATCAATCACCACCGCGCAGAGGCGAGCATCGCCCGTGGCGGGCTCGAACCGTACTGGCATCCCGTTCAGGAATTTTCCCACCACCAGTTCCTTCTTGACCCCGATCACTCCGTCATAGGGCCCGGTCATGCCGACATCGGTGACGTAGGCGGTTCCGTTGGGCAAAACCCTCTCGTCCGCCGTTGGCACGTGGGTGTGCGTACCGACCACGGCAGTGACGCGCCCATCCAGATACCATCCCATCGAAATCTTCTCGGAGGTGGCCTCCGCGTGGATGTCCACCAGAATTACCTTGGCCTGAATCTTCTGCAGAAGGCGGTCCACCGTGCGGAACGGATCGTCGTTCGAGGCCATGAACACCCGCCCCTGCAGGTTGATCACGGCATACGGAACCTTTCCCTTCATTCCCTCATACACGCCGGAGCCCGGCATGTCCGCAGGATAATTTGCCGGACGCAGCACCCGCCGCGCCGGCCCGTGTCCATTGCCCTCCACCATCTGAAAGTAGTCAACGATTTCGCGCTTATCCCAGACGTGGTTCCCGGTGGTGATCACGTCGATATTGAGTTCGAAGAGTTCCTCGGCCAGCGCCGGAGTGATGCCAAAGCCCGCCGCGGAATTCTCCCCATTGGCGATGATGAGATGGATGGCGTGATCGCGGACGATTCCCGGCAGCTTGTCTTTGACAATGTTGCGTCCCGGCCGCCCGAAAATGTCGCCAATAAACAGAATTCGCATGGGTTTGAGCTGAATTTTGATGTTAACACGTACAGTGGAGTCGCCCTTGGACACTTGGACGGGGTCATCCTGACCGGAGCCGTTCTTCAGGCGGAGGGAAGGGCCTGTCCCGAGGGAAGTCGAGGGGATCTAATCGTCCTATCTCTGAAGTTGATGTAAAAGTCCGGCCTGACCAGATTCCTCGCCGGCTGCTCGGTGTTGTTCGCGAAGTTCAGAGACAGGACGTTAGTGAACTGCCAGCCATACCTCATGAATCGCCGAAACGACGACGTCCGGATGTTCGGTTGGTATTTCATGACTGCTGTCCACAGCCACCTGCTTGCCATGGATCGAGAGCCGAGCCAATTCCGGCTGCAATTGGTGGACCCAAAGATCCTCCTCCGCCTGTGCGTCCTTGGGCGGGATCTCTGGAGGGATATCGTCCTGTCTGGTCGCGGTAAGCACAATCAGCGGGCGATCCCCGAGGTTCCCGGCGCTTCGCACCTGTGCCGCGCTCAAAGTGGGGAATACCTGATCCTCATCGATCATAGCGAATTGATGTTTGGTCGGCAGCGTTAAGAAATCTTCTTCCTCCCGGAATGCTTTCGGCCAGAATGCAGGCGCATCCCGATCCGCCGTCAGGCGAGCCCAGCCAAGATGAAATTGTAAAAAATATTTCAGCTTTCTCCAGCCGGGATGTTTGCGGTAGCCCTGCGACCATTTGCGGATAGACTCCGGCGCTCTCAAGTCCTGATCTTCATGGGAGGCGTCAACTAACACCATTGCGGCAACATCATTGGGATATTGACCGGTGTAAACCCTGATGTCGTATCCACCCATAGAGTGTCCGACAAGAACGTACGGACCTTTTTCCCCGGCCGCGTGCAGCAACTGTTTCAATTCGTGCGCAATCTGCAGGCTGCTGCGGGGTGCAGGACCGGAGTCGCTCCAGCCGTACCCGGCGCGGTCATAGGAACACACGCGAGAGAACTTCGCGACCCCTGGTTGCACCATCAGCCAGTCAACGGAAGGGCCGCCCGAACCGCTCTCCAGTATTACGGTGGGCGAACCCTGCCCGCTGCAGTCGATGTTCATGCGGATCGACCCAGCCTGGACAAAGTGGCCACGCTGCGGGAAACGTTGCGCGTCACGCCACCTGCCAATCATTTCGTAGAGCGCACCGGTGATCGCCAGGGACACGATAACGAGCCAGAAGCCAGCGAGCGACGCGCGGACAATTCGCTTCATTCGCACCCATTCTACCGTCCGGCCCCTGACGTGCAGTTCGTTGGCGACTTCTGTATTGGAAGATCAGTGCGGCAGCTTGGGCAGCTCAGCGCGTGCGAGAACTGATCCCCACGAGTCTAGAACGTAAACGTCAGTCCACTGTGCGCCTGGTTTCGGGCGGACGGACGCATCCGCGAGAGCGAATGTGATTGTCGTCTTCGGCGAAGTGCAACCTGTCAATTGCCGGACGTCTGGTCCCGCCTCGCCGTCAGATTCCGGCCGATCGGAAGAGCCACCGCCTGGTGCCCCGAACCGGAGCTCAAAACCACTTCGACCGCGCCAGCCAGGTTTTGACAGCGCATGGGAATCTCGATTTGCCATTCCTTCCCCCCAGTCTTTCGGACCGTCGGATCTTCGGCAAACACAACCACCGGAGGATTCCCGCCCGGCGAGGCATACCACTCTGGCCACCGCCGCGCGAATTCGATGCTTGCCGCGACATAGGTATGGCTCAATTCCCGATCACGCTCTTCCCAACACGGGTGCATGGCATACATCGACCTTCTGTTCGCGCCCAGACCCCGAGCGTGCAAAAGATGATGCAGGGCAGGGACGAAGTCGGGATGGTAGCCGGCCCGCGCCATCATCATCAGGCCTTCGCGATCGGCTTCCAGTTCCATCTGCCGGCCGAACCGGCCCATGTCGGCGCTGGCCTTCTCCGAGTTGTCCCACGAGGCCGAGGGCAGACCCGGATCGCCGAGAACGACCGTGGCGCCACCGCCATTCTCCAGATATTTCTGGTACAGGTAACGCCGGGCCCAGTCGCGGCGCTGGATGTGCGCGATCTCGTGCGACAGGATGGCCGCCCACAGTCCGCCGCTCGAACCCGCCAGTCGTGCCAGTCCGCTTTCGACGTAGACGCTTCCATCGGGAGACGAGTAGGCGTTCAGCTGATCGTCTTCGACAATGCGCAACTGCCACGCGAGCTTGCTGCTGGGAGGGATCACTGACCTGCGCGATCAGGCGCTCGAAAACGATGCGGCCCGTGGCGTAGCGCCCCGAGGCCGCAGAACTCTGCGCCATGAGCTGAGGCCGCAGTCGCGCTGCAGTCTTCATGTCGAGCTTGAACTGCGAAGGAACGTCAGGAATGTCGCCCGACTGCTGAGCCGTCACCGGAACAGCGCACAGCAGACCGAGACCGATCGCGAAGGAACAGACGTATTTGGCGGAACCACTTTCCACGGGGCTCCTCCGCGGAGATCGCTTTAACTTTCGATTATGCGCTCTTTGCTGATGCCTGCAACTAGAAAATCGCTGCTCAATTGGGGAACAATGGGTCAGTCTTACGAAGGCGTCATCCTGAGCGTAGCCGTTTTTCAGGCGGAGCGAAGGATCTGGCGGCATATAACCGGAGATGCGAACAATGTTCTCGCCGCTTCAGTTGCGCGATTCCAATTCCGCAGTGCGCAGGAAATCGTAGTTGCCGGCAGGATTTAGTTTCAGATTCCGTACCCGGCGCGTGTGCACCAGCACGTTATCGAAGTACCACAGGTCGATGTAAGGCAATTCGTCCGCCAGGATGCGTTGCACCTCGGCATACAACGGCTTGCGCACCCTGGGATCGATTTCGCGCCGCGCCTTATCGACCAGGGCATCGAGCTTGGGATTCGAATAATAACCACGATTCGCTCCATTCGGTGGAAACTTCGACGAATGAAACGCATATTCGAAAATGTCGGGATCTTCATTGCCCCCGATCCAGCGCAGCGAATACATCTGGAACGCACCGTGCTGCACGTCCGAAAAGAAGGTGGCGAACTCGAAGCTGCGAATATCCAGTACGATCCCCGCTTCGCGCAACTGCTGCTGCATGACCGCCACCATCAGGCGCGTGTTCTCGTCCGTCGACGTCTTCATGGCGATGTGGAAGCGCACGCCGTTCACCGCTGGATAACCCGCCGCGTCCAGCAACTGATTTGCCTTTGCGGTGTCGTGATTGTAAGCCGGCACGTCTCCGTCATAAGCCCAACTCTGCGGCGGTAGCACGCTGCGCGCGGGCTGCGCCTGCCCCCGCCACAAGTATTCGATCATCGGCCCACGGTCGAGGGCATAAGCAATCGCCTGCCGCACGCGTGCATCTTTCAGGATGGGATCGCGCAGGTTGAAGCCCATGTATGCCAGCCGCGTGCCGTTCGCGCGCTCCACCAAAAGGTTGGGATTGCTCGCCAGCGTATACACGTTGTCGGGCGTCAGCGAATTGATCGCGACATCGCCGCTGCCTTTGCGCAACTCGAGAGCCTGTGTGGTGGCGTCGGGCACAACCGCAAAGCGCACCCGCGCCAGTTTGGCATGCTCGCCCCAGTAGTCGTCGTTGCGTATGACGATGACCTCCCGATCGGTCTCGGCGCTCACGAATTTGAATGGCCCGGAGCCGATCGGGTGCCGCGTCATGTCTTCGCCGCTGCCATCCGGCACAATCCCGATCGCACCATCCGACAGATTCCATAGCAAGGTTGCGTCCTGCTCCTTCATGTGGAAGATCACCGTCACATCATCAGGCGCATCGATGCGGTCCACGAAGCGGTATACCGCGGCCTTGGTGCTGCGAATCTTGCCCTGCAGCAGAGAGTCGAAGGTCCACTTCACATCGCGCGAAGTGAGCGGACGCCCGTCGTGAAACTTAACGCCCTTGTGCAGATGAAAAACGTAGGTAAGCGGGTCTGGGATCTCCCACCGCTCAGCCAGCCCCGGTGCTACATCTAGGTTGTCCCCGCGCGCCAGCAGATCGTCGAAAATCAAGTTGTCGATCCGCTCCGACTGCGCGTCAATTCCTACACGGGGATCAAGATTCGTTGGGCTCGATTCGATGATCATGACCAGCGTGTTGGGATCAGGCTTGGACGAGCAGGAAAAAAGCGGGAAGAGCGCCAACGAGCCGAGCAGAGCGCATGCCCATCGGACGGGCTTACGCATACGAGATCTTCCCCAGCACCGCAGCCCGTTTCGCGCCAGTGGCGGACGGCACGTTCGAAGGCCGCCGGTGCCACGTCTCGTAAGCCAGCACGGCGAATGCCACCGCTTCTTTCGCCTCCGAAGGTAAGCCAAACTCGTCGGAGAATCGCAACTGAATTCCCATCGGCGCGAGATCTTCCGCCAACATGGCGACCAGCGTGGCATTTTTGGCGCCTCCTCCGGAGAGAATCAGTTCGCGAAAGGAGGTCTGAGTGGTCGGGCCCGATTGCTTCCTCAGGAATCGCCGCACCGCATCGGCGATCGACCGCGCCGTTAGAGCAGTGGCTGTAGCCACAACGTCTTCCTTGCGAGCGCGGCCACAAGCACGCAAGAACTCACGAACGAACTCCCGTCCGAATTCTTCGCGGCCCGCGGTTTTAGGAGGCGCTGCACGAAAGAACTTGCGCTGCAAGACTTGATGCAAAACGGGTTCCAGCACCTTTCCTGAAGCCGCAATCTTTCCCCCGCGATCAAACGCCCGCCCAAACAGCTTCTCGGTCACTGCATCGATCACCATGTTGCCGGGGCCGGTATCGAAAGCGACCACGCGGCTGGCGGCGGCTCCCGCAGGAATCGCGGTGAGATTGGCGATGCCTCCGATGTTCTGCACGATGCGGCCAATCTTCGGATCACGAAAGAGCAGATAGTCGAGATAAGGCACAAGCGGCGCGCCCTTGCCGCCCGCCGCCATATCGGCCGGTCGAAAGTCCGACACGACCGGTATCCCCACCCGCGCCGCAATCACCGCAGCCTCTCCCGTCTGCCACGTCGCAACGATCTTTCGACCCAGAAACATCTGCGCCTCGCCCTGATGGTAGAGAGTCTGCCCATGACAGCCGACCAGATCAGCCTTCGCCCGAAATTGTTGTTGCGTCGCCAGCACGGCATCGGCGTACAACTCGCCCAACAGGAAGCTAAGCCGCGCGAGATCCGCCACGCTGGCCTGTTTCGCATTCATCGCGGAAAGCACGGCCGACGCGGACTTCGCAGGATAGGAATATTCCGCATGTCCGAGAAGAGTGAAGATGTGGCGCGGGCGCCCCCGCCCGCGACTGCCGGTCGGAGCTGTAGACATCTCGCGCGAGCCAGAACCGCCAAGTCGCACCAGTGCCACATTAATCCCGTCGGCGGATGTCCCACTCATCACCCCGGCGACAATCATGGCCTTCTCGGTCATCGCCGCGCCCGCCGCTTGTCTGCCTTCCGGCTGAAAGGTTCCAGCCGCACCTGCTCGCCAAACTCCCACAACCGCCGCGTCAACTTCTCGACCGCAGTGACGGAGGGAACCGCGAGCCGTCGCAGAGTCTTTGCAGATTTCTTCTTGAACGCCGCTATGCGCCGAGCCGCCTCCGCCACGCGTTTTGCGAATCTTGCGTCTCGCTCCGCCGCCTTGATCAATGCCTCATACACCTGAAGAATGTAATCCTCACGATGGCAAATCAAGCACAGATCGCCGCCCGCCCGCACGAATTCCACCGCCGCTTCGCCGATCGGTGCCGCTGACAACACTCCGCCCATCTCCAGATCGTCGGACACAATCAAACTGCGGTACCCAATGCGCTTGCGGAGAATGTCGGTGATCCAAGCACTCGAAAGCGATGCGGGAGTCCTATCGCGGGTAACCTGCGGATACGCAGCGTGCGACACCATGACGAGCGGCAATTGTCGGCGGAGCGTCCGGTAGGGAACCAGGTCCTCAACCCATAGCTTCTTGAGCGGTTTTTCAATCACCGGCAACTCGTGATGGCTATCGAGCTTGCCCTCGCCGAGTCCGGGAAAGTGCTTGCCGCATCCCAACACCTTCGCGTCTCGAAGGCCAGCCAGAAATTCGCGAGCGTACGCGACCGTTTCGAGCGGATCTGCCGACACCGCCCGCGACCCCATCACACTCTGTGACGCCTCGAATGCCAGATCGAGCACAGGTGCGAAATCCACATTGAATCCCAGAGCGCGGCAGTTCGTGCCGATGATTTCCCCATGCTTGCGATAAAGTCTGCGATCTCCGGTTGCGAAAACATCTGCCGCCGAAGGAGTCGCGCCCAGCGCATCGCGAAAGCGGTCGACGGCCCCGCCCTCAAGATCAACACAAGTAAACAGCGGAGTCACGACGCACTTCTGACACTCCCGCAGCAGTCGCCACGTCTGTTCCGGACTCTGGATATTTCGCGCGAACAGGATGACCCCCGCCGGCTGCAGCCGAGTGAGCAGGGAACTGACCCGCGGCGTCATCTCCGTGCCGTCAAAGCCAACGATCAGTAGCTGACCAATCTGTTCGATGCCTCGAGTCTTGCGAAGAGCCGTCATGTTCTGAGAGGAACGCCTCTGTGTCCTCAGTGTCCTCTGTGGTTAAATTTCCTTCTTCAATTCCGCCAACAGATTCAAAGCTTCCAGCGGCGTAAGCCGGTTCAGATCCACTTCTCTCAACCGATCCAGCACCGGCTGCGACAACGGTGTAAAAATCGTCAACTGTGTAGGCGGCGGCGATGCCCCCGGCGAAAGATGCGCCGTAGCCTGCTGTTCCGCGAACTCATGTTCCGCCAGCACCTCCCGTGCCCGCAGCACGACCTCGTTCGGCAACCCCGCCAGCTTGGCAACTTCAATCCCGTAACTGCGGTCGGCCGCGCCGGGTTCGACCTTTCGTAGGAATACAATCCCGCCGCCAGTCTCCTTGACCGAGACGTGATAATTCTTCACTCCGGAAAGTTGCTCGGCCAATTCCGTCAGCTCGAAATAATGCGTCGCGAACAGAGTCTTAGCCCGCACCCGCGCATGCAGATATTCCACCGCGGCCCACGCAATCGCCAGCCCGTCATAGGTGGAAGTTCCACGCCCAACTTCATCGAGCAGGATCAGCGAGCGCGCCGTCGCCGTATGCAGGATCGCCGCCGTCTCCGTCATCTCCACCATGAACGTCGATCGCCCGCGCGCCAGATTGTCGCTCGCCCCAATGCGGGTAAACACGCGATCGACCACGCTCAGCCGCGCCGACCGCGCCGGGACAAACGATCCCATCTGCGCCAGAATCACAATCAGCGCCGTCTGCCGCAGGTAAGTCGACTTGCCGCCCATGTTCGGCCCGGTCAGCAGCATGATGTTGTGCGTCGAGCCGTTCAAATAAAGATCGTTGGGCACGAACCGGTCGCTGCCGCCAGCCATTTCCTGCTGCTCAATCACGGGATGGCGGCCTTCCACGATCTCGATCTCACTCCCGTCGGCAGATTCCACGAAGTCCGGCCGGCAGTAATTTCGCAGCGTCGCGATGTGGGCCAGCGACGCCAGCAAATCAACCTCAGCCAGAGCCAGCGCAGCTTGCCGGATGCGCTTGGCCTCGGCCGCGATCGCAGTGCGCAGTTCAGTGAAAAGCCGCCGCTCGATCTCGACAATCTTTTCCTGCGCATCAAGAATCTTGCCCTCATACTCCTTCAGTTCGGGAGTGGTAAATCGCTCAGCTCCCACCAGCGTCTGCTTCCGCTCATAGTCCTGCGGCACCAGGTGCAGGTTCGGTTTCGAAACCTCAATGTAGTAGCCGAAGATGGAATTGAACTTCACCTTCAGCGACGAAATCCCGGTACGCCCCCGTTCCCGCTGCTCGATCTGTGCCAACACCTGCTTGCTGTTGCGCGAGAGTTCCCGCAGTTCGTCCAGATCGCGATCCACGCCCGCCGCGATGACGCCGCCATCCGCAAAACTCAAAGGCGGCTCCGGGACGATGGTCTTCTCAATGTGCTCCCGCACGTCCCCTAGTTCGTCGAGGGACGCATGTAGAGTCCTCAGCCGATCCGCCGGTAGCCGCGCCAATGCGGCCCTGACCGCCGGAATCTTTCCCAGCGACGCCGCCAGCGCCAACACGTCCCGCGGATTCGCCGTTTCCAGCGTGACCCGGCTCAGCAATCTTTCCAGATCCAGCACGCCATCGAGCGCCCGCCGCAATTCCTCCCGAGCGACGGTCTCTTTTACCCCGGCTTCCACCGCGTCAAGCCGCGCATGAATTTCGTTCAAGTCAAGCGACGGCCGCAGCAGCCAAGCTCGCAACAACCTCTTGCCCATGGGCGTGACTGCGGCATCCAGCGAGCGGAACAACGTGACTCCCGCATCGGTTCCGGCGAACAGCGGCTCGATCAATTCCAGATTGCGCACCGTGACCGCATCGAGCACCAGGCAACTCTGCCGCTCGTACCATCCGATGCGGTCGACGTGATCCAGCGACCCGCGCTGGGTCGATCGCACGTAATACAGAATCGCGCCAGCTGCAGATGCGGCAGCCGTTCGCCCGGCCAACCCAAAGCCTTCCAGCGACAGCACTCCGAAATGGTTCTCGAGAAGCGGAAGCGCATGATCCGGCGCAAAGATCCAGTCATCGAGTGGCGTCTCAGTGCAAGCAACCCCCGCAGCACGAGCCTGCGGAGTCGACACTGGCAATGTCGCCGTCGGGACGGGAGCCTCGCCCGTCCGGACCATCAACCCTCGGCTGCTCTTGTTCTCAAACAGCGGTGCCGTCGACCCATACAGCAGTTCTTTCGGTCGCAACTGCTCCAACTCTTCCTGCACCCGCCGCAATGCGCCCTCGCCCGAAAACTCCGTCGCCCGGAATTCCCCCGTCGACAAATCGAGAGCCGCGAATCCCACGCGATCTCCCACCTGCGCCAGCGCTGCCAGAAAGTTATTCTCGTCCGATCCCAAGGACGAATCTGCCGCCGTCCCCGGCGTCATCACGCGCGTCACTTCGCGCCGCACCAGTTTCTTCGCCTGACTGGGTGCTTCCATCTGCTCACAGATCGCCACCTTGAAGCCCTTGCGAATCAGCTTCCCGATGTACCCCTCGGCCGCGTGATAGGGCACTCCGCACATGGGTACAGCGATTCCTTTTTCTTTGTTGCGGGAAGTCAGCGTGATCTGCAGCTCTTTCGCCGCTACGATTGCGTCATCGAAGAAAAGTTCGTAGAAATCTCCCAGACGAAAAAACAAAAGCGCGGTGGGATGTTCTTTCTTGACGGCAGCATACTGCCGCATCAGCGGAGTGGACGGCTCGGTCATCTTCCTCGTCGGATCAGGCGGGGCTTCGGCGGATTATAACAAATGAGCACAGCTCGCTTGGTTCGCCATTTCGCATGACTCGCGGGGAAATTACCGCAACAATTCGCGGTTGACTCCAGTTCTTCCAGGATGTACTCCTTCCCTATGGAACTCCGCAAGGACCCCATCACCCGCTCCTGGGTCATGACCGGCGATGACCCTGCCGACTCTGGATCGCGCCCCGACTTACCCTGCCGTTTCTGCGATGCTCCCGCGGCGTCGCTGCAGGTAGTCGCGAAATCTCCGAACTCGCCCGGCACTCCCTGGTCCGCGTGTTCGGTTGTCCATCCCAAACCCCTCTACCGGATCGAGGGCGAACCCGACCGCCGCGGGGACGGCATTTATGACCGCATGCACTCCGTCGGTGCGCATGAAGTGCTGATTGAAAACTCCAACCACGACCGCCATCTTTGGAACGCCAGCGACGATGAAATCGCGCACTTCCTCCGCCTCGCCGCCGAGCGCATTCTTGATCTCAAGCGCGATCCGCGCATCAAATACGTCAGCCTGTTCAAGGATTACGGCAAGCACGCCGGGCAGGAATTCAGCCATCCGACGTCACAGATCACCGCGACTATGTTCGTTCCGCGCCGTGTGCTCTACGAACTGCGCGCCGGCCGTGAGTTCTTCGTCAGCAAGGAACGATGTGTCTTCTGCGACATTATCCAGCAGGAAGAGCGTCAGGCCCTGCGTGTCATCGAGGCTCGCGGCGATTACCTCGCTCTCTGTCCGTACGCGCCTCGCGTTCCGTACGAAACCTGGATTCTGCCGCGCTATCACGATTCCTCTTTCGAGCGAGCGGGATTGAATCGGCCGGGACTGCGGATCAATTTGGCCGCCCTGCTGCGACGGACTCTGCAGCGCGTGCGTTCCATCACCGAGGACTTTCATCTCGTCCTCCACACCTCGCCCAGCGCCATCCATCCCTCGAAGAATCTTGGCTACTGGCGCACGATCGACGACGACTACCACTGGCACATCGAGATCCTCCCCGTCGTCAGTTCCAAGGCGAAGTCCTACACCTTTAAAGAGGTGTACTATTCCCCGGTCAGCTCCGAGACAGCCGTGAAGCAATTGCGCGAAGCAAAGATAGACGGCTAGAAATGAAATATGTGGGGACAGCCGCCTTCGGCTGTCCGCCGGGCGAAACCCGGCCTACAATCCTTGCCGTCAGGAGACTCGTCTCGTGAAACTCTGGCTTTCTTGCGTACTCTTCCTTTCCACCTGCCTCGCCCAAACCGCCGCACCGTCGCCCGGAAAACAGAAAGTCTTGTGGCAAAAACTCGAATCAAGTATCCAGGAAGTCGACCAGCACCTCGACGGCGTCATGGGAATCGCCATTGAAGACCTCGCCACCGGCGACCACTTCTTCCTGCACGAGGACGAAGTTTTCGCCCAGGCCAGTTCGATCAAGATCGCCGTGCTGGCCAATCTCTACCTGCAGGCCCAGCAGGGAAAGCTCAAGCTCACCGATCTATACACGGTGCAATCATCTGACCTGGTCCCCGACAGCGACATCATGGGCGGACTCACGCCCGGAGTGACACGGCTCACTTTGCATGACCTGGCAACCATGATGGTTGCCGTCAGCGACAATTCCGCCACGAACGTCCTCATCGACCGCGTCGGCATGCCGAACGTCAATGCCATGCTCGACTCGCTCGGACTCACTCACACACGCCTGCGCCGCAAGATGATGGACCTGCAAGCCGCCAAGGAAGGCCGCGAGAACATCTCAACCCCTCACGAAATGATGACCCTGCTCGACGCGATCTACCACGGCAAGGTCCTGAATAAGGACTCATCCGCCGACTTCTTCAAAATGCTGAGCACCAACAAGAGTTCCTTCATCCCTCGCGACCTGCCCGCCGACCTGAAAGTCGCCAACAAGCCGGGTGAACTGGAAGCCGTGCGCAACGATTCCGGTATCGTCTTCGTCGAAGGCCGGCCCTACGTGATCTGTGTCATGACAGCGTTCCTGCGCAACGAACGCGACGGAGAAGAGGCCATCAGCAACGTTTCGCTCGAGGCCTGGCGGATGTTCGACCGCCTCAGCCGCGCCTCCGAGTACGGCAGAGTCGTCTCCCCCGGAAACGGAAGCCGCTAAAGCGATTGAATACGCCCGTTGGACTAGGGTTACGACGCGCCCGCGCCGCTCTTCTTGGCAGGTGTGACCTGCTGCCGTACGAACTGCTGCACAGCCTTTGCTTCCAGCGGTTGCGAGAAATAGTAGCCCTGCCCGAACTCGCACCCCAGTTCGAGCAGTCGCTCCAATTGCCGGGAGGTCTCAATGCCTTCCGCGATGACTCGCAGGCTCATTTTGTGCGCCAGGGTCGTAATCAGCTCCACAATATCGGACGTGGCGCGGTCGGTCTGCATCTCCCGCACCAGTGATCGATCAATTTTCAATGCATCCACGGGAAACTGCCTGAGCCCGCGCAGCGATGTCATGCCCGTCCCGAAATCATCGAGAATCACCCCGATGCCCATATGCTTCAGGTGTGAGAGCACGGTGATCGTTAGCTTGGGATCCGCCGCGGCCACGCTCTCTGTCATCTCGAGTTGCAGCAACGACGGGTCAACTCCAGACTGCTGCAGCGCATCCTGTATATCGTTCACCAGGCGTGCGTCGGCCAACTGCCGCGCCGATAGGTTCACCGTAATATGAATCGGCTGCGCGGAAAAATTGGCGGCCGCCCAATCGCGCAGCTGCCGGCAGGTCTGCAGAAGCAGCCAGTGGCCGATGGAAACCAGGATGCCCGTATCCTCCGCGGCCTCGATGAACCGGTAGGGAGAAATCAGCCCCTGCGAGGGATGCTGCCAGCGCAGCAGCGCCTCAAAGCTCACGACACGCCGCGTCGCGAGTTCCACCACCGGCTGGTAAAAGATGCGGAACTGCCGCTCGGTGAGCGCCGTCCGCAGATCGGACTCCAGTCGCAGGCGCCCCACGGCGCGGGTGTGCATGGCTTCATCCAGAACTTCGCAGCGCGAGCCGCCCAGCGCTTTCGCCCGGCGCATCGCCACATCCGCATCCTTCAACACGTCCTCGGGACGTTCGTGCGTGGGCCCGCTCAAAGCGATCCCAATGCTTGCGGAGACGCGCATCTCGCGGGTTTCGACAAAGAAGGGCTCCGCCACCGCAGTCTGGATGCTCTTGGCCACGCGCAGGGCATCGCTGGGATCGTCGACAACGTCGAGCAAGATCGTGAATTCATCTCCTCCCAGCCGGAACAGCACGGCTTCGGGTGAGGCGCCGCTGTTCTCGCGGCGCGCCATGGTTTCATCCTGCCGCAAGCGAGTCGCGAGTCGGCGGCTCAGTTCCAACAGCACATGATCGCCCGCTGCCGTGCCCATGGTTTCATTGAAGACCTTGAAATGATCCACGTTTACCAGCAGCAGCGTGTAAGGCCGGTTGGCGTCGCGCCCGCGCTGAAAGCAGCTTTGCAGGCGGTCGAGAAAAAGCCGGCGGTTGGGCAGGTTCGTCAGCGGATCGTGAAACAGGTTGTGCTCGAGTTGCTCTTCCGCCCGCTTGCGCTCCGTGATGTCCCGATTCACAATCACCAGCTTCGCGACTTCACCCTTGTCGTCGCGGATCGTGCTGGCCACCGACTCCAGCACTCGCCAGCTGCCGTCCTTGTGCTTGATGCGATATTCCAGCCGTTTTCCTGTGCCCGTCTCTCGAGCCTCCCGCGCTGCATCGAGTACCCGGAAGCGGTCGTCGGGATGGATCTGCTCGAACGCGGACGTCTCCCCCAACTCCGCCGCCGAGTAACCCAGAATTCTTTTGTAAGCCGGACTGTTGTAGAGCCGTCGTCCCTTCACGTCCACCAACGCGATCATGTCGGCGGCGTTCTCGGTGACAATCTGGAACAGCTCTTCCTTCTTTTTCGACTCCCGGTGGATTTGATAAATCCGCACCTGCTGGTAAAGAGCCAGAATGGCCAGCGCGCCCAGTGGAACCCAGAACCATTGCAGCAGCATGCACAGGTCTCCTGCGTAGACCTATCGGCAGCCGTGCATCGATACATTAAACGTTGCGTCCAAAGCGGCGGATCGGCATCTACGTAGACATGCCAACCTCGAAGGAATTTAGCCTCGCCGATGTCGTTGCTGTGCTAAGCCGCACTCCGGCAACCCTGGATGCATGGTTGCGCGGTCTGCCGGAGGCATGGGTACTCCGCAACGAAGGTAAGGATTCCTGGAGCGCGTTCGACATCGTGGGCCATTTGATCGTCGGCGAGCGCACCGACTGGATGCCGCGCGCGCGGGTCATCCTCGAAAAAGGGGAAACCCGGCCATTCGATCCATTCGACCGCTTTGCGCAGGAACGAGAGAGTCGAGGCAAGTCCCTGGACCAACTCCTGGACGAGTTCGCCCGTCTGCGCCGCGAGAATCTGGCCGCCCTGCAGGCAATGAATCTACAGAAGGAAGACTTCACCCGGCGAGGAACGCATCCAGCGCTCGGGCCGGTGACGCTAGAGGAACTGCTGGCGACCTGGGCAGTGCACGACCTCACGCATCTGCATCAACTGTCGCGCGTGATGGCCCACCAGTATCGTGACACCGTCGGCCCGTGGAGCGCTTATCTCGGCGTGCTGCAATGTGCGGGTCATAGCGCCTGATCGGGGCGCCGACACTTCCGCCGCGACAAGTGCCCCGCCTACGTTCCATAATGTCCGCATGTCTCCGAATCCGCCCCTCCGCCGCCTGAAGACCTACACCGGATCCCAGGGATATGTCTACCAGTACTACTTCGTCGGGAAACGCGCCGCGCTGCCCGACGATCCCGAGGCTCCCGCCACCGAGTTCGTCTTCGACGTAACCTCCGACCGCAAGCTGACCTACGCAGTCAGCGTGTTCCTTCCCGACAGCACGCGCGCTGCCTGGAGCCAGGCCCACGGCCGTCCTTTGAACGACGCCGAGCAATACGCCGCTGTCAAGCTCCGCCTCTTCCGCGCCTTCGACGAACTCGAAGATATGAAGACCCACGGACGCCGCCTGAGCATCGACACAAGTCGGCTCGAAGAGGCTCTGGCAACCCTGGGCGTTGAATAACTTTCGGGATCACCATCGAGAAGGCGTCATCCCGAGCGTAGCCGCTTTTCAGGCGGAGCGAGGGATCTCGCGCGGACTCTCGGACGACCGGGCCCACCTCCCTTGTATCGCCGTGGGCTAAGACATATAAAGGCAGACGGACTTCTCACCATGAAGAAACTCAAATACAAGTTCATAATCTCGATCCTGTTCGCAATATCCGTGTTCTCCAGCACCGTACTCGCCCAAACCCCGCGCTGGTCCGAGCAGAAGGCCAACGACTGGTACGCGCAACAACCCTGGCTGGTCGGCAGCAACTACATTCCCAAGTCGGCGATCAACGAGTTGGAAATGTGGCAGGAGTCCACGTTTGACCCGGCGCAGATCGACAAGGAACTCGGCTGGGCCGAAGCCATGGGCATGAACACCATGCGCGTCTTTCTCCACGATCTGCTGTGGCAGCAGGACGCCCCCGGCTTTCGCAAGCGCATCGACCAGTTCCTGGCCATCGCCTCGCGCCATCACATTCGCCCGCTGTTCGTGCTCTTCGATTCCTGCTGGGACCCTCTGCCGAAACTGGGTCCGCAACATGCTCCCATTCCCGGCGTGCATAACTCCGGCTGGGTGCAGAGTCCGGGCGCGAAAGCGCTCGACGACCCGAGCCAGTATCCGCGGCTGAAAGAGTACGTGCAGGGAGTGGTAGGCGCCTTCGCCAAAGACGACCGCATCCTGGGCTGGGATGTCTGGAACGAGCCCGGATCGTATGGCGGCGGGGACTACTGCAAAGTCAGAACTGAAATACGCCGACAAAATGGCCCGAGTGACCGCGCTGTTGCCTCAGGCGTTCGAGTGGGCGCGTGCGGCGAATCCGTCACAGCCCCTGACCAGCGGAGTATGGGAGATCGACACGTCGAAGGACGAGAGCGCCGTGGAAGGGATTCAGCGCATTCAACTGCGCGAGTCCGACATCATCACGTTCCACAACTACAGTTGGCCCGAGGACTTCAAAGCCGAGGTTGCGTGGCTGCGGCGGTTCCATCGGCCCGTGATCTGTACGGAATATATGGCACGGTCGGTCGGCAGCACCTTCGACACGATTCTGCCCATCGCCAAGCAAGAGCGAGTCGGCGCCATCAACTGGGGATTCGTCGCCGGCAAAACTCAAACCTACTACCCTTGGGAGTCGTGGGAGCATCCTTACGTCAAGAATCAGCCGCCGGTGTGGTTCCACGAAGTCCTGCGCTCCGACGGAAAACCCTATCGGCAGGCAGAAGTGGATCTGATCCGGCAGTTGACGGGCAAACCATAGTTTTGGTCAGTCTCGGGTCGGGTGCCCCATTTCTCGCGCGTTCTTGGCGCGAGAAGTGGGGTTTCTGTTTTTGGATTTGGTTCGCCGCGCCTCGCTGCTCAGATTTACAATCACGGATGCCATGAAAAACTTCGGTATTATCCTGATCATCCTCCTCGTTGTCCTGATGGTTGCTCTTTTCCTTCTGTCCGGCAGGAAGTCGGCAGCTCCGGCCTCGTCATCAAGTACGGGATCATCGGCCGCAGCGTCTTCGGCGCATTCCCCCGACGCCGTGCAACAAAAGCTCCAGGAATATTCCGGAACCGGCGCGACCGACTGCGGACGCCTTAACGTCCAAGCCACCGCCGATCAGTCCAAGACCGCCGGCGACTGCGCCATGCAAGCCAGCCAGGGCAAGCATCCGTTCTATGTGGCGTATGACATGCCCGGCATGGCGGTCGGAGTTGCGGGCAACGCGGACGGCAAGCTCTTCACCGTGCAGTCCCAAGGATCAGGCCCGTCGGCCGCGTTAACCAGCGGCGACTGCCCATCGCAGTTGCGCATCGCCTCCAGCGGTCGCATCACCTGCTTCGCCCCCGGCGACATGGGTTCCATGGGAACTGGCCACGCCGCCGGTACGATTCCTCCCGGCATGGCGAATCCCCATGCCACCGGCGCCGCGAATCCCCATGCAAACGGCACTCCGAAGACGAAATGATTTTTGGCCCGTGACACTGGTGAAGCGCCCATGGAAAATGAGTAGGAAAACCAGTTCTCAATCGGGAAGGGCACGAGTTCACTCGTATCGCAAGCTGCTGATGAAGCTGAGGCTTTAGCCGGTGGGATTGGCTTCGACGTTTCGTGGCGGTCTAGTCTGTGATCCTAATCACACCCTTAAGTGACCCCCTTTGTTTGCCTTACCCTCATCCTCATGGAAAATGGTCCACGTACCAGAGGAACAAGGACCGGACCCGCGATTTGGGGTAAACTCAAGGGATTCCGGAACTTATAAGGCCTATGTCTCTGCTTTGGCTGCGTTTCGCACTGGGGTGCTACTTCATCGGACTGGTCTACGCTTTCGTGGCGCTCACGCGCACCAGCGACCTGTTCAGCCGCATCGCCCTCCACGCCGCCAGCCTGGGCATGGTCTTCCACTTCGTCTCCCTGGCGGAACTCTTCCTTTCCGGCCAAGTCGTCTGGGCCTCGGTGCACAACGGCGAATCGCTGCTGGCATTTCTGTCGATGACATTCTTCATGGTCATCTATGCCATCTACCAGACCACCTCACCCGGCGTGGTCGTCTTTCCCGTAGTGTTTTTTCTGACCTTCGTGGGAGCCGTTGACGAGCAACCCGTGTTGCTGACCCAGTTCGTCTCGCATAAGGGATGGCTCATCGCGCACATCATCCTGATCTTCACCGGCTACGCCGCGCTGGTGCTCAGCTTCGGCGCCAGCCTGCTCTACCTGTTGCAGGAACGCCGCCTGAAAGCCAAGAAATCCACCAGCCTGATATCCTTCCTGCCCGCGCTCGAAGTGATTGACCAGATTGGCTACCGCTCGCTGCTGCTGGGCTTCCCCTTCATGACGCTGGGTCTGATCACCGGGTCGATCGTGGCCATCACCACTTACGGCCGCATGGATTTCCTCGATCCCAAGATTCTGCTGTCGCTGTTGATGTGGGCCGTCTACATGGTGATGGTCTTCACCCGCTGGAACTCCGGATGGCGCGGACGCCGCGCCGCCTTCCTGGCAACCTTCGCCTTCGTGGCCGCGCTGGCCGCCTGGGCGGCTAACTATTTCTCCGCGATCCACAGGTTCGCTGCCTCATGAGATTCCAACTCATCGGCGTGAACCACAAGAGCGCGCCGCTCGAAGTGCGCGAGCGCCTGGCGATCCCTGAATCGCGCCTGCCTGACACTTGCCGCGATCTCAATGCCTATCCCGGAATTGAAGAAGGCATGGTCATCTCCACCTGCAATCGCGTGGAGATTGTCGCCCACACCACCAACGGCCATGCCGACCTGCGCGGATTCCTGCACGATCACTTTCATCTCTCCGCCGACGAACTCGACGCCCATCTCTACGAATTCCGCGAGAAAGATGCGGTGCGCCACCTGTTCCGCGTGGCTTCGAGCCTGGATTCGATGGTCGTCGGTGAAGCCCAGATTCTCGGACAGGTCAAAGAGGCCTATGCCACGGCCCGCGCGGTAGGCGCGGTTCGCGGACAACTCGACCAGCTCTTCAGCCGCGCCTTCGCCGTAGCCAAGCGCGTGCGCACCGAGACCGCCGTCGGATCGTCTTCAGTATCGATCGCGTCGGTCGCAGTCGAACTCGCCAAAAAGATTTTCGGGACGCTGGAAGGGAAGACGGTCTTCATCATCGGCGCCGGCAAGATGAGCGAACTCGCCGCCCGCCACCTGATGGCCCATGGCTGCGCCTCGATCTTCGTCGCCAACCGCACCTATGATCGTGCAATCGGACTGGCGCAGAGGTTTAACGGCCAGGCTATCAAGTTCGAGGACTTGTACAACACCTGCGACCGGGCCGACATCGTTATCACCTCGACGGGCTCTCCCCACGCGATCTTCCGCCGCGAACACGGCGAACAGTTCCTCGCGCGCCGGAAAAACAAGCCCATGTTCTTCATCGACATCGCGGTGCCCCGCGACGTTTCGCCGGAAATGGGCAAGCTCGACGGCATCTTCACCTATGACATCGACGACTTGCAGCAGGCCGTCAGCAGCCACGTCGCTGACCGCCGCAAGGAAGCCGAACTCGCCGAAGCCATCATCACCAGCGAGGTCGAGCGTTTCGAAGCCCGTCTGCAAACGCTCGACGTGGTGCCCACGATCGTGTCGTTGCAAGATCACCTGGAAACGATTCGTCAGGCAGAAATCGACCGCGTCCGCGGCCGCATGGGCAACCTGACCCCCGAGCAGGAAATGGCCGTCGAAGCCCTGACCCGCGGCATCATCAACAAAGTGATGCACACCCCCATCACCACGCTGAAGACGGCCGCGAAGGAGTCAGAAGCCACGACGGTAGTCGACGTAGTCCGCCGCCTGTTCAATTTGCACGACAAAGAAGCGCCGTCTCAACATAAGAAGAACGAAGTGGAGACGCGCCAGTGAACTCCGTGCCCTATCAGCTGTCCCCGCATCTGGGCACCACCCTCAAGCCCTGTCATCCTGAGCGGAGTCTGGCGGAGAGCGAAGCGAACCGCCAGACGCAGTCGGAGGATCCCTATCAGCGTGATGCAGCCTGCGCCACCGAAAGTAATTTTCGTATCGTCATCCGCTTCTTCGATGAGCACGAGGCCGCGTTTCACCCCGTCTCCGACCGCGAGGCGGCGGCAGGGGAGTTCCCGGCACGCCACCGCCGGGGGTGCGCAGTGGACGGAACCAGTCCCGAAGGGATGGCACTGTCGTACGAACGGATTACTCAATGACCGACTCCCACAACGGTTCGCACGCAACGAAACTCCGCATCGGTTCCCGCGGCTCCCAACTTGCCCTCTGGCAAGCCAACCACATCTCCGCGCTGCTGCGCGCCCGTGGCCATGAAATCGAAATTGAAATCATCCATACCACCGGCGACAAAATCACCGACGTCGCCCTGGCCATGGTCGGCACCAAGGGCATGTTCACCAAAGAAATTGAAGAGGCCCTCGCCGCTGGGCGCGTCGACTTAGCCGTCCACTCGTTGAAAGACCTGCCCACCGAACTCCCTCCGGGATTCGAAATCGCCGCCATCACCGAACGCCAAGACCCGCGCGACGCCTTCTGCTCGCGCCACTATTCGAGCTTCCAGGAACTGCCCCAAGGCGCGCGCGTTGGCACCTCCAGCCTGCGCCGCCAGGCGCAACTGAAGGCTGTCCGCCCCGATCTCGACATTCATCCCCTGCGCGGCAACGTCGACACGCGCCTGCGCAAACTCGAGCAGGGAGAATACGACGCCATCATCCTCGCCTCAGCCGGACTGAAACGCCTAGGCAAGACGCAACTCGTCAAACAAATCATTCCCGTGGACATCATGTGCCCCGCCGCCGGCCAAGGTGCGCTGGGAATCGAGATCCGCAAAGGTGACGCCGCCACCCGCCAGCACTTGGAGTTCCTGAACGATCCCGCCGCCCGCGCCGCCACAACCTGCGAACGCGCCCTTCTGAACAGCCTCGGCGGAGGCTGCCAGGTCCCCATCGGCGCTTTCGCGGAAATGCGCAATGGCAAACTGCATCTGGAATCGATCGTCGCCGATCCCGACGGCTCGAAACTCCTCCGCGATTCCCGCGACGGCACGATTGAAGACCCAGAGAAACTGGGCAACGAGGCCGGCGCAGCCCTGCTCAAGCGCGGCGGCGATCAAATCCTCGAAGCCGTCTACGGCCGCGGCCTGGCCGTACCCCCGCAACCGTGATCTCTTACGCGCGAAGCCCCCAGTTCGTATCAGGGCATGCCTTCAGGCATGCCAGTCAAGCATCCTTGGAGAAATTGCCTTTAGGCGCTGGGAATTTTGCCGGATGAGCCGAAGCATCCTCCTCAACCTTCTGGGCGGCACGAAATCGCACGCCCTGCGCCGCTGGATCAACTTCTGGCCGCCCTTCCTCGGCGCGGGCGTCCGCGTGAAAAAAATCTCCCCCGACATGAAGGCCATCGACGTCGAGATGAAGCTGCGCTGGTGGAACGCGAACTACGTCGACACCCATTTCGGCGGATCGCTCTTTGCCATGACCGACCCTTTCTATATGCTCATGCTGATGGCAAACCTCGGCCGCGACTACATCGTCTGGGACAAAGCCGCCAGCATCCGCTATCGCAAACCGGGGAAGGGCACGGTCCGCGCCGAATTTCGCCTCACCGACGCCCAACTCGACGACATTCGTGACAAACTAAAGACGCTGCCGAAATATGAGCCGACGTTTCAAGTTGAAGTGAAAGATGAATCTGGCGAAGTGGTAGCAGCCGTAGAGAAACTGATCCACGTGCGGAAGAAAGACAGAGCGCCAGGCGAGGTACAACCGGACCAACCGCAGAGCGGCGAAAGAGTGCAGCCCACAGCGAAAGCTGTGGGAAAACTCATCAGATCTTGAACCGAGCCCCGAAGGGGCGAAAGAAAACAACGTGTATATCCCCGAACATTTCCGGGTGCACGACCACGCCGATGCCATTGCCTTCATGCGCGCGAATCCGTTCGCGATCCTGGTCTCGACCACGGACGACGGCCCCTTCGCCACCCACCTCCCGGTATTCGTCCACCAAAAAGAGGATCACCTCGTGATCCGTGGCCACGTCGCCAAAGCCAACCCACACTGGCGCCATCTCGAACAGAATCCTGCGTGCATGACCATTTTCCACGGCGCCCACGCCTACGTATCCGCCTCGAACTACGTCACCCGCGAAAACGTCCCCACCTGGAACTACGGTGCCGTACACGTCTATGGGAATAGCCGCACGTTTTCATCCCCAGAGGATTTGCAAAGCATCCTCCACCAGTTGATCGGAGCCTTCGAGCCCGCCTACGCCGAACAGTGGGGAAGCCTGACGGATGCTTACCGCGAGCGCATGCTAAGCCACATTGTCGGCATCGAAATCACAGTCACCAAAGTCGAAGCCAAATTCAAGCTAAGCCAGAATCGCACGAAAGAAGAACAAAGCAACGTGATCATCTCTTTGGAGAAATCCGCGGACACAGCAATCTCCGGCGTCTCCCGTCTGATGCGACAGCAAAAGCTGGGGGTGAAGAAGGAGAGCGAGTAAGCCCGTGTGGGACGGGCACTTCTTACCGTCGATACTAACCATGAGCCACAGACTGGACCCGATGAGCAAATCTCTGACCGGAGTTCGCGTGCTGGTCGGCCGTGCCAAGCACCAGGCCGGCGCCCTCTCCGCGGAACTGCGCAAGCATGGAGCGGAAGTCTTGGAAATTCCCTTCATCGAAATCCGCAAGCCGAAATCTTTCAAGCCACTCGACGCAGCTCTGAAGCGCCTCGGAACCTATGACTGGCTCATTCTGACCAGCGTCAATGGCGTCGAAGCCATGTGGGAGCGGATGTCGAAACTGCATCTCAAAAGCACTCTGTTCGACGATGTTCGCGTCGCCGCCATCGGTCCCGCCACCAGGAAAGCGATCGAGCAGCGTGGCGCAAACGTCGCCATCGTTCCCAAGGAATACGTAGCTGAGTCCGTTGTAAAGAGCTTGAAGAGCAAAGTGAAAGGGAAGCGCGTGCTCCTGGTTCGCGCCAAGGTCGCCCGCGACGTAATCCCCAACGAGCTCCGCAAGGCTGGAGCCCACGTCGACGTCGTCGAAGCCTACGAAACCATCGTGCCCGAATCTTCTCGCGCCCGCCTGCGCGCTGCCTTGAAGAATCCGAGAAAGCGCCCCGACGTTGTCACTTTCAGCAGTTCTTCGACGGTCAGGAATTTTGTGGAGCTGCTGGGCTCAGGCAAGAAATCGCGCCGCGAGAGTCTGGTTGGAATCCGCATGGCCTCGATCGGGCCCGTCACTTCCACCACGCTGCGGGAGTTCGGCCTGCCAGTGGACATCGCCGCTGAGGAGTTCACCATTCCGGGTCTGGTGAGCGCCATCGTCGGGGCAGTCGCACATCGTGCAAAATAATCACCCGGTAGTCGCAGAATAGTGCCGGCCGGATGCTGCTCCCGTCGAGCTTGTTTGATATCAATGGGTTAGCGGTAAGTTATTGATAATGCTGGAAGGCTACAAATTTGCCGGAACCGCACGTGCCGTCGCCATCGCCACCCAGGATGCTGTTTGCTGAGCCTCTAAGGCCCCTGGCGCTGACGATCGACCCTCGACAGAACCTGGAGAGGTCGTCCCCCGAACAACGGTGCTAGAATCGCCTGCCAGCCGCACCGCATCTCAGTGGAATCAATGAGTTAGCTGTAGGCTATTGATAAGAAAGACGTTAACAGCGAATGACTACAAGCATGTACGTACAATAAAGTATTTGCAACGGCTGTTTGCAGCTCTTATCTGATTGAATCGAAAAAACGTAGGCTACTCCGTCACCGAGCAACTGCAATCCGCGGGTACCACATGCGCCAGCAGAAAGTTGGCCACACGCTTGTACGCGTCAATCTGATTTTCCACCCGCGCGAATCCGTGCCCCTCGTTTTCGTAGACCTTCGCGTCTACCGTTCCCCCGCGTTTCCTGATCGCGTCGACGACTTGTTGCGTCTCTGATTTCGGACACCGCGGATCATGTCCTCCCGCGAGCAGCAGCAACGGCGCCTTAATCTGATCGATGAAGTTGATCGGTGACCGGTCTTCATACAGTGCCTTATTCTTCACGACATCGCCCATGGTCGCTAGATCCGACTGCTGCAGTACCGGATCTTCATTTTCAATCTCAGTGAACCAGTTCACGAAGGGCACAATGGGAACGGCCGCGGCCCACACATCCGGAGCCTTCGTGACTGCCATCATGCTCAAGTACCCGCCATAGCTCCCGCCCATGACCGCGATCTTCTTCGGATCGAGATGCCCCGTCTGCTTAATCCAATCGACGCCCGCCAGCACATCCTGCAAATCGCCCCCGCCCATGTCGAACAGATTGGCCTGCTGGAATTCCTTGCCGTAGCCGGTGGATCCGCGGTAGTTAGGCGCCAACACCATGTATCCCTGATTCGCGGCGAACTGCACGAAGCGGTTAAAGGAATTCATGCTCTGCGCCGTCGGCCCGCCGTGAATATAAACGATGGCCGCGTTCTGTCCATTGCGAGCCATGTTGAACGGCACATAGAGAAATGCGGAGATGGTCCACTTGCCGTCGCGACTGGGATAGTGCACCAAATACGGCTCAACCATATCCTCGGAGCGCACGCCCGCGACCAGCGAGTGCGTAATCTGCTGCGATTTACTTGTGCTGAGGTTGTACACCCACAGATCGCCCGGAGCAGTAGGTCCATTGTGGTTGTAGAGCAGCCGCTGCCCATCCGGACTGAACGCCGAAGGCCCGCCCGCAGGCTCATTTACGCCCTTTGAAATGGGAAGGGCAGTCGATTTTCCTGTCGCCAGTTCGTGCAGGTAGATATCGTCGTTCCCGTCGACATTCGCGTTGAAGGTAATGTGTTTGCCGTCGGGCGAAAACTCGCCGCCACGGATTTCCCATTTATCCTTCGTGAGCCAGGAGATCTTCTCTGGAACGAAGTATCCCGTCTGAGCTCCTTTCATCCCAACGTTCAGCAATCCGATGTTGTCATATCCGTTGCCTGCGTTCGATGTGACGAGGACCGTCTCAGCGTCTCTCACTCCGATCCACGCGAAGTCGTTCGCGTAGTAGCGTTGCTCACCCTCGTGCGGCGTAAGTAGCGTGCTCTTTCCCGTCGCCACATCGGCGATGAAGATATTCGAGTCCGTCCCCTTCGCCTGCTCCTGCGTATAGACGATGGACTTCCCATCCTTCGACCAGATGATCCCGTAATTCCCCTTATCCTGCGGCGTGTTCGTGGTGAGGTGCTTCACTTCCCGCATCACCATGTCGTAAATGTCGATTTCGTAAGCCGCCGAAGTCTTCGGCTTCACTTCATAGGCCAGATAGCGCCCATCCGGCGACCATGTCGGATTCAGTTCCGCGATCTCGCGCGTCTGCGTCAGGTTCACGACCTTGCCGGTCTTCGGCGACACGAGAAAGATGTCCCACTGCTCGTCGCCGTCGTAGTCGGACTGGTAGGCGATCCACTTTCCGTCCGGCGACCACGCCGGCGCCGTCTGCCGCTGGTCGCTCACGGTTAATTGCACCGGCCATCCACCCTCAGCCGGGACGAGCCACAGATTATTCCGTCCACTCATATTCGAGATGAACGCGACGCTCTTGCCATCGGGGGACCAGGTTGCCCGCCCCACCTGCCGCGTCATGTACAGCTTTTCAATGGTCAGGCTGCGCGGTTCCACCTGCGCATTAGGCTTTGACGAAATCTGCTTCGGATCGGTCACAGCCTGTGGTGCAGGCAGAGTCTGGGCAGCGGCATCGGCAACGATAGTACTCATAAGTATGACGATAGCAAAGAGTGCGCAGCGGCGCATGGCGCGGATCCTCAAGGTAAGGTAAAAAAGAGAGTCTAGCAGAGGCAGTTTGCGCTCTGTCAGCGTTACAACTCATCAAGCCGTGCAATCTTATGATCGTTCCAACTCGATGTCGCATCTTCGTTGCATTTGTTTTATCCGTGGCGCTCCGGTTCGCAGTCCCCGTGGCCACACAGGATACTCTGGGGTCGACCCATCACATCGGCATCGATGGCGATCACTTCGCGCTTGACGGCAAGCCCCTGCAGATCATCTCCGGCGAACTGCACTACGAACGGATTCCGCGAGAATACTGGCGCGACCGTCTCAAGAAGGCGCGCGCCATGGGCCTCAACACTATCTCCACATATGTGTTTTGGAACGCGCACGAACCCAGGCCCGGCGTTTACGACTTCACGGGAGCGCTCAACGTGGCCGCCTTCGTCCGCATCGCGCAAGAGGAAGGTCTGTACGTTATCCTTCGGCCCGGCCCATACGCATGCGCCGAGTGGGATCTAGGCGGCCTGCCCGGGTGGCTGCTGGCCGATCCGAACATTGTCCTGCGTAGTTCCGACGAAAGATTCCTGGCCCCAGCGGAGCGCTGGCTGCAAAGACTGGGCAGGGAACTCGCCCCGCTGCAAATCACCCAGGGCGGGCCGATCATCGCCGTACAGGTCGAGAACGAATACGGCTCCTTCGGCAAGGATCACGAGTACATGAAGCGTATTCTCGCGGCGCTCCGGAACGCAGGCCTTGGCGAGGTCCTGCTCTATACCGCCGACGGCGGCGACCAACTGCCCGCCGGAACTCTCCCCGACATCCACGCCGTCGCGAACTTCGGTCCTGGCGAAGCCAAAGAAGAATTCGCCAAGCTGCAGAGGTTTCGTCCCGGCCGCCCCATGATGAGCGGCGAGTACTGGGACGGATGGTTCGACCACTGGGGCGAAAAACATCAGACAACCGATGCCACCCAGCAGGCGCAGGAACTCGATTGGATTCTGAGCCAGGGATACTCGATCAATCTCTATATGTTCCACGGCGGCACAAGCTTCGGCTTCATGAACGGCGCGAACTGGCAGAAGGTCTACGAACCTGACGTCACCAGCTACGACTACGATTCTCCGGTCAGCGAGTCGGGGGCGCTGACTAAAAAGTATTTCGCCTTCCGCGACGTGATCGCGAAGCATCGCCCGGACGTGGCCATTCCCGATCCGCCAGCTGCGTTACCCGTGATCGTGGTCCCGGAGTTCGAGCTGACACAAAGCGCGCCACTGTGGTCGAACCTACCGGCTCCGATCAGCGTGGAAAGGCCGCGCAGCATGGAAACATTCGGCCAGTCCTATGGATACATCCTCTACCGAACGAAAGTGAAGGAGCCCCTCGCCGCCGAGTTGCAGATTCACGCACTGCGCAGCTACGCCCGAATCTTTGTCAACGGAACACTCGCTGGCACACTCGACCGCCGCAAGAAGCAAGATCGGCTGCGGATCGAGGCCGGCGCGGACTCAACTGTCGACATCCTTGTGGAAGGCGCCGGCCGCATCAATTTCACCGCCGAGTTGCGCAACGAGCGCCAGGGAATCAATGGCTCAGTGACTCTCGGCGGCAAGGAGTTGTCAGGCTGGCAGGTCTTCCCGCTCCCTATGGACGATCTCTCAAGGCTGCAGTTTTCGAAAGCGAGTGCCAACACGCCAGTTGGTCCCGCTTTCTACCGCGGCCAATTCGAACTACCCGACATCGGCGATACCTTCCTCGACACGCGCGGCTGGGGCAAGGGCGCCGCCTGGATTAATGGCCACTCCCTCGGTCGCTTCTGGAATCTCGGCCCGCAGCAAACGCTTTATGTCCCAGCTCCGTGGTTGTTGAAGGGGAAGAACGAAGTCGTCGTGTTTACTCAGGACAAACCCGCGGGCCTGCAAATCCGGGGCCTGCGAACGCCAGTACTGGATCAGCTGGGAAGGGAATAGTCGCGACGCTGGAACGCCGTCTACACCTTCGCGTTCTTATGCATCTCGACCGTGCTCCACGTCTTATCCCCGGCGTGGCACAGGTTTTCCAGCGCGCAATCCGCGCACTTGGGCTTGCGCGCAATGCACAACTTGCGCCCGTGCCAGATGATCTGATGCGAAAACAGAATCCACTTCTCCTGCGGAATGACCTTCATCAGATCCTGCTCGATCTTCTGCGGCTCGTTCTGTGTCGTCAGCTCCAGCCGGCGCGAAATGCGGTGCACGTGGGTATCGACCACCACGCCCACAGCCTTCCCAAACCATGATCCCAGCACGACGTTGGCGGTCTTGCGGGCGACCCCCGGCAGCGTCAGCAGATTTTCCATGTCGTCGGGAACCTGCCCCCCGAAGTCTGCTACGACCTTCTTCGCCGCTCCCACCACCGACTTCGATTTGTTGCGGAAGAATCCGGTCGACCGCACATCCGGCTCCAACTGTTCTGGCGTAAGCGCGGCAAACGCCTCGACCGTCGGATATTTGCGGAACAACTCCGGCGTCACCCGGTTGACGTTCACGTCGGTCGACTGCGCCGACAGAATCGTCGCCACCAGCAGTTCCCACGCGCTGGCATGCGTGAGTGCGCACTTGACCTGCGGATAAAGCTGGTCCAGCCGCTTCAGGATTTCTGTCACGCGCTCGGGAGCGACCGGATTGTAGCCCTTTAGCTTCGGGGCGGAGGTGGGAGCAGATTTCCCCGTGGCACTCTGGCGCCCCTTCAGGCCTTCTGCCGAGGCTTTGCCTCGGCCTGGACCCCTCGACTCCGCTCGGGGCAGGCTTGCGAGGGCGCCCGTCCCCGCATGAGCATTTTTCACGCGAACTTTGTCCTGACGCCCGGTCCGGGCGGGCTGACGCGGAACTACACCACGAGCCATGATCGTCTCCTTGGCCCAACATCTTAACAGCGATCTTCCTGACAACGATTTTGGCCTGACAACGATCGGCGAATCGAGTCGGCCAACCGCGACGTCGCGCGTTGGCCCTCGGTAACCTGGCGGGGAATTGACGCGTCCCTCTCACCCCGGTAGTCTGGAAGTAATCCAGCGAGAGTCAGGAAGATTCCTATGGCAGTCAGTTCCATTCAACTCGGCCAGGTCTGGCGCAGCGAAGCCGATGGCCAGGATTACCTCGTCACCAAGGTCTACAACGAAGTCTTTTCGCAGTTCGCCATGTTGCGCCCCGCTGGAATCACAGCTCCAGACGCCCCCACGGTCCGTATAAAGGTCACCAAGGGCCCCCAAGGCGCGACCTTACCCGGTTACGCCTTTACCCAAGAAGGCTCGTTTTAGCCCAAGCGTTTCTGCTCCGAATTTCCTTTACACTGGAAGGCAAGTTCTCAGTTCCCAGTGCTCCGTTCTCAGCACGAGCCCAACAGGTTTGCCTGAGTACCGAGTGCTGAGTACCGAGTACTGGCTCTTATGACTGAAAAAATCCTCGCCATCCTGTTCGTCTTCATCAGCAAAGTCATCGCCGCCACTGGTTACGCTGGAATCGTGATTCTCATGGCGATCGAGTCCGCTTGCATCCCGCTGCCTTCCGAATTGATCATGCCCTTCGGCGGATATCTAGTCCTCCAGGGCACGTTCAAGTTGCTGTGGCTGGCGACGGCGGGCGCCATCGGGTGCAACCTCGGCTCGCTCGTGGCCTATGAAATCGGGTGCTACGGCGGCCGTCCGCTGGTCGAACGCTATGGCCGCTGGATCCTCATGGGACGCCGCGAACTCGACTGGTCTGATCGTTTCTTCGCCCGCTGGGGATATCTCGCCGTCTTCATCGGACGCCTGCTTCCCGTTATTCGCACCTTCATCGCACTCCCCGCCGGAATCGCCCGCATGCCCCGCGGCCGCTTTCACCTCTACACGTTCCTGGGATCCTGGCCCTGGTGTCTCGCCCTGGCCTGGCTCGGCATGAAGCTAGGCGAGAACTGGCGCGACCTCGGCAAATATTTCCACAAGTTCGACGCCGCGATCGGCGTGATGCTCGTAGCGGGCATCGCGTATTTCGTGTGGAGTCACTGGCAGAACCGGCTCAGCTCTCAGCCGTCGACTGTTGGCCGGCAGTGAGCGCTTAAACCGAACCACGCTCAAACGGGTTTGGCCAGTTGCGAGCCCACAATCTGCCAGCGTCCACCGCGCTTGATCACGACATCCATATACAGATATCGAACAGGGAAACGCTTCCCATCCTGTTCGACCACATCGTCTTCCGAGCCATGAACAATGGCCACGTCATCCCGCAAGATTCGAATCTGTCGCCCCGTCGAGGCCATCGATACGTATCGGATCTTCCCCGTCCTCAGCTTTTCGATCACATCGCCCTTGGTCGACACATTCCCGGTTTCGTCATACTGCACATAGTCGTCGGCGAAGATGCGTGATAGTTCCTCCATGTCGCCCGCGATGAGGGCTCGATCCCCATCCTCAAAGACCCGCAAGATTTCTTGTTCGTCGCTCAACTCTACTGATCTCCTATCCTCTGAACCCTTGTCATTCTGAGCGAAGTGGCCGTCCGCGAGGCGAACGGCCACGCAGTCGAAGAATCCCTACCCGCACAATCACTGCGTCAGACACGCCAGGGAAATCACAGGCACCCCAGCCTATTGCTGCGAACCGCGCCTTGGTGTACAAGCAAAGCACCCAATCCAAGGAGGATCCATGCGTCACGCTCTCGCCGCCCTGTTGTTCCTAGCGATCGCTGTCCCCATCTCCGCGCCAGCCCAGTCCGCCGCGTCCGACAAGCCTTTCGTCGTGGAGTACTACTACAAAACCAAGTGGGGCCACGCCGACGAATTCCTCAAGCTGTTTAAGAAGAACCACTATCCCGTCCTGAAAAAAGAATCCGAGATGGGCCGCATCACCAAAGTCTGGATGGACCAGCCCCGCTACCACACCACCGAAGACGGACGCTGGGATTTCCGCGTGACCATCGTTTTCAAAAACGCCACCGTCGCAAACGAGTCCTTCGACGAGGCCGCGCTGCAAAAACAAATGTATCCCGACCAGGAAACCTTCCAGCGCGAAGAACAGCGCCGCTTCGAGATCCTGGACGCACACTGGGACTTGCCGATCAAAACGGTAGAGCTGGATAAACCGTAAAGCCAATAGGAGCACCGGGAGGCGCATAAGAAGGTATTCCTCTATGTCCTCTGTGACCTCCGTGTCCCCTGTAGTTAAGAGTCCTGGTCGATCTTCAAGAAATTAGCGACCACTTTCTCGTGCCACTTCCAAGGCAGAATGCGTTTCAGCGCCAGCTGCACCTTGGCATCACGCCCGACCAGATACCGCAGCTTGGGGTTCGGGTCCTGCGCAATAGCGACAATGGCGCGAGCCACCACAATCGGATCAGCCTTGGGAAGCTTCTGAACGCGCTCCCGCATCCGCAAACTCCGCTGAATATTCGGTGAAGTTTGTTTCGTAGCCTGCTCTCCCATGACCGCGCCGCGCGTCCAGATGTCGGTCTGAAACGCTCCCGGTTCCACCAGCACCACCTTGATCCCCAGGGAATTCACTTCCATGCGCAGCGATTCGCTCCATCCTTCCAGCGCATGCTTCGACGCCGAATAGCTGCTCACCGTAACCGACCCGTGCAATCCCGCGATCGACGAGACCTGAATGATGTGCCCGGAATGCTGCCGCCGCATCGTCGGCAACGCGGCCTTCGTCATGGCTACGGCGCCGAAGAAGTTCGTTTCAAACTGCAGCCGGAGTTCATCCAGTTTGATGTCTTCGGCAAATCCGGCGACGGCGAATCCCGCGTTGTTGATCAGAACGTCGAGCCGCCCGTAGTCGCGCACCACACCGTCGACGAATTCCTGGATGGTGTCAAACTTCGTGACATCCAGCGCGCGCACGTCGATCTTGGCCGCGACTCCTGCGGCCGCCACTGCTTGGGCGAGGCGTTCGCGGCGGCCGAGATCGCGCATGGTTGCGACGATGCGAAATCCCGCTTTTGCCAGTTCAATCGAGGTCAGCAATCCGAAGCCACTGGATGCGCCGGTAATTAGGGCAATCTTTTCAGGCATTCGAATGGTGTACCACAGCCGCGCAAAAAACTGCAGCCCTGCACGCCAAATCGTGGGAAAATAGATCTAGACAGGACGTCCATTTGCACCTGTAACACGTGCCAAGGAGGTCTTATGCTCGCGACCCGATATCGCCTGAATCGCAATCCCTACTTCCATTTCCACCCGCTGCACACCCTATTTTCCCTGGTCGGCACCTTGCTCCTGTTCGGTTTGCTGGCCTGGTTGTTGGCAGTGCCGGCGAAATAGAAACACCCCGCGCGCGTCCAGGGCCGAGGGGGAATCCTGTGCTCGCTTAGCGCCATCTGGAATCCGATGCGCAGATTCCGCAAAAGATGTTAAACGTTGGTGACAATCTCGAGGGAATTCCTTTATCGCATCCATCAAAATTTGGAATTAGACATAATCCCTACAAGATCGATAATGTACCGCATGGAACCCTTAATATCGGTTGAGGACTCACACGTAGATGTACTCCACGAGATCAGCGAACGCCTGGGTACAGGAGACGGCTTTCACGAAGTTCTAAATCGCGTCGTCGAATTTGCCGCTGCGCTGGTCAAGTGCGACTCCTGCCTCATCTACATTCTAGAAGGCGACGAACTCGTTCTCAGGGCGTCGAAGAATCCGCATCCCGACGTAGTGGATCGCCTCAAACTTCGCGTCGGACAAGGCATTACAGGATGGGTAGCAGAGCACCGCGAGCCGGTGGCAATTCCGGAAGAAGCCTCCCACGATCCGCGCTTTCAATTCTTCAACGAGTTGCCGGAAGACAGTTACGAAGCCTTTCTCTCGGTGCCCTTGATGTGCCGGGGCCGCGTGGTGGGGGTCATCAACCTGCAGCACCGCCAGCACCACGTCTACCGCCGCCGCGAGATCCGCATGATTTCCACCGTCGGATTTCTCGTGGGCGCTGAACTTGAACTCGCGCGTCTAGAAGAAGCCAACTCCACGCTTGCCGAACAATTGCAGACCAGAAAAATTGTCGAACGAGCGAAAGGCATTCTGCAGCGCGATCTGGGGCTCAATGAGGAACAAGCCTACCTGGCCCTGCAGCGCCAGAGCCGCCAGAAACGCAAACCGATGAAGGAAATCGCGGAAGCCATCGTTTTGAGCGATGACGTCCGAGGCAACTCCCAAATCCAGCCAGCGTAAATGTTTTAGGCCTGGCCCGCCACCGGAAACAGACTCGATAAAACACCAAGGGCGGATAGCAGGTTCGCTATCCGCCCTCGGCTTTCTGGGCAAGCAGAAAGACTATTGGGCCGACGCCGTGGCCGAGGTACCGGCCTTGGCAATCTGTCTTTCCGTGGGGTGCGACGGCACGGTGAAACGCAGCGTCATGCCGAATTCCGGCAGTTGCATGGCGCTGACGTAGCTGCCGTCGGGCGTAGCTTCAAGGATGAGCCGACTCTGATCCGACGGCTTCGAATCCTCCGTATCGGAAACCAGCACCATATATCCGGTGCGGGCGCCGCTCAGCTTGCTCAGATTGAGCATGCGCGTACCACTGTCGGGGTCGAAGGAAAGCGCGTAATCTCCGGCCGCGAGAGTGGCATTCCCCAAATGTGCTTCGTGAGTCAGCGTGAACTTGCCTTTGGCTGCTTCCTGCGCCGAAGCCAGGGCGGGTGTGAAGCTTAGAGCGCTTGCCGCGAGCAGCACGGCATACATGTAGTTGCGAATGGTTTTCATGGAATCTCCTTGGTCTTCGTTGTGAAGAGCTCGTCTGAAGAGCACACTACCGGCGCGAGTCCGGATGGCGTGGGCTCAGGCTGAGGTGGAGATCAACGGGGTCAATAAGAATTGCATGCCGCAGACTCGGCTGGCACGCAAACAGCAACTTCGCGGGACTGGCTGCAGAGCCGACTGCGAAGTGATTCCACTATGCAACACAACCGGTGCAGCCGTCCAACTCAAAAAATCTATGGACGTCATTCGCGCTGGCGGCGTGACCTGAGTGATGTATAAGCATGGGTGATCGGGAGACGAATGAACGCAGTGAGATGTCATCCCGTCATGGATTCGCGAGTGTCACAACACACATAACACTGACGGCGTGTGACTGATTGCCTCCTTGGATCAGAAGCTTCTCCGCTCGCCGACCGCCCAGCACAATTGAGCGGCCATTTTCCACGCTCTGCTGCAGACATTTGCCAAACTCCCGCCGGAAGTGAGATGATCCTCAGTCGCGGTGGCGGTGACCAGCCACCGTCACCAGAGAGGGAAGCCAATGTATCAGAAACGTCCAGGAGTCTTCATGGCCGATTGGTGGGATGCCGACGGCCGCCGCCACCGCAAGCAGTTCGCAACATCAGCGTCAGCACGAGAGCATGAGCATCGAGAAACCGCCCTAGCTCACGCCGAGCGCGCCACGCGCGAGATGAAGCTGGCGGCTCGCACCAGTACCTCAAAGCGGTCTGCCTCGAAGACGGAAACTGGCACCATCGAACCCGCCAAGGGCAAGCTCGGCGTGATGATCCCGGGCATGGGCGCGGTAGCCACCACCTTCGTCGCCGGCGTCGAAGCCATTCGCAAAGGCCTGGCTAAACCCATCGGATCCCTTACACAAATGGGCACCGTGCGCCTCGGCAAGCGCACCGATGGACGCTCGCCCAAGGTAAAGGAATTCGTCCCGCTCGCCACGCTCGACGATCTGGTCTTCACCGGATGGGACATCTTCAATGACAACATGTATGAAGCTGCTTCGAACGCAGGCGTCCTCGACTATCGCTTGCTCGAGCAGTTGAAGCCGTTCCTCTCCACGATTACACCGCGCGCCGCCGTGTTTGATCACAACTACGTGAAGAAGATCGACGGCCCCAATGTGAAGAAGGGCAAGACGAAGATGGATCTTGCCGAGCAGTTGCGCGACGATATTCGCGACTTTCGCAAGACCAGCGGCGCCAGCCGCCTCATCACCATGTGGTGCGGATCCACCGAGTCCTACATCGAGCCCACCGAAGCGCACCAGTCGCTGAAGGCGTTCGAGAAGGCGCTGAAAGAGAACGACGAGATGATCGCCCCCTCCATGATTTACGCCTACGCGTCGCTGATGGAAGGTGTCCCGTTCGCCAACGGTGCGCCGAATCTCACGGTCGACCTTCCGGTCATGCTCGAGCTTTCCCGCAAGAACGAAGCTCCCATCTGCGGCAAGGATTTCAAGACCGGCCAGACCCTGATGAAGACTGTTCTCGCGCCCGCGTTCAAAGCCCGCCTGCTCGGACTGAGCGGATGGTATTCCACCAACATCCTCGGCAACCGCGACGGCGAAGTGCTCGACGATCCGGGTTCCTTCAAGACCAAGGAAGAATCCAAGCTGGGCGTGCTGGAGCACATCCTTCAACCGGGGCTCTATCCCGAACTCTACGGAAACATCTTCCATAAAGTGCGCATCAATTATTACCCGCCGCGCGGAGACAACAAAGAGGGTTGGGACAACATCGACATCTTCGGATGGCTTGGCTATCCCATGCAGATCAAAGTCGACTTCCTCTGCCGCGACTCGATCCTTGCTGCGCCGATCGTGCTCGACCTCGTGCTGTTCCTCGATCTGGCGAAGCGCACTTCCGAACTGCGGGGCTTGGGAATTCAGGAGTGGCTCAGCTTCTACTTCAAGTCGCCGATGACGCCTGCGGGCCTGTATCCGGAGCATGATCTGTTCATCCAGTTGATGAAGCTGAAAAACACGCTTCGTCACCTGAAAGGCGAGGAACTGATCACGCATTTGGGGCTGGAGTACTACGACTAAGTAAGACCGTGCGGGCGCGGGTGACTCGCCCGCGCCGTTTTCAGTCGTACTCCCATGGCTCAGGTGGATGAACCGGGGACTCGATGTCGTCGACGATCTCGAATACCCCCTTCAGTCGGCCAATGAACTTTTTGCTCCGGTCCTTGGCGGCTAGTTTTTTCTTGATGATGGCTCGCTTATTCCGCCTCGATTTCTTGGCCTTAACTTTGCTCCCCATAAATCACATTTTATCCTGCACGTTCTTTACGCCAATTTCTTTTTCCTCTTGTACTCATCGAACTTCTCCAGAAAGCGGTCGATGTCCTTCTTCTGCAGATAGTACGGAGTCGAAACGTAAGCTCCTATCGGCTGGGCACAAGGATCACATTGAGGTGTGCTGCTCCAATCAAACGAAAAAGTCGAACTTATGTGACTCCGAGTGTTGCTTAAGCTCATTGAGGGCTGGCACATTGAGGTCGAAATTACGAAAAGCCACGTAGGCCTCGGTGAGAACTCCAAATCCAGTATCCAATAAACGGTTCAGCTTCCCGATTAGGCGTTCCGAGTACTCGATGATGTCAACGTGAATGAACCCATTCTCCGTATATTTCTTAAATTCTGCGGGGTCCGTTGGTTTTGCACTGGACGTAGCTTTGATTCTGGCCCTATGAGGCTGTGGCCAATTCTTAGGCAAGAAGGTGAAGAACTCTTCATTGTTGCCGTCTTGCAGTTCTATCTTGTCGAACATGAAATGACCAAGATGAGCGAGCTTGTTGCGATATAAATAAAAGAGATCAAGCCACGCCGACTCTGGACCGTGGCCCACGATCTCTGCCGAAAGTGCTGTGTGCAGCTTCTCCAAGTAGTGTCTCTTCGGAGACACTACCCCTGGGGCTGCAAGCCACGGCGCTTCAACAAAGTGTTTCAGGTGTACGAAAGACGCCCGGCCGCATGAGAGACCCCTTATCTCTTTGGTGAACATGAGGGCCGCTATTTCGGCGAACTGGTCGAGTGCCGAGGCAAGGTTGACGATCAAGTACTTAAAGTCTCTCGTCTGCCGACCGGAGGCTTCTCGATCGTACTGCTGTCCTTTGACGCGCTTGACTGGAGTGTATTTCAGGTTGTGGCTCCTTCGGATCTCGCCGGCGAGGTCGTGGGCCTCGTCGAGGCACTCGCGCGTTCCCCTTACCAGTGAGGTTAGAAAAGAAAAGAGCCACTTGTCATCGTCATCAAGAAATCGCGGCGCACCGTCGATTGAGAAGAAATTGGCGGCCTCGTAAAAGGAAAATACGTTCCTCGGTAGCCTGCCGCTGTCGCGAGCCTCAGGCCACGCCTGCTCCAGATGGCTTATCGACACTGGCGCGCTCACGACTCCCACCACATTGAACATTTCGTCAGTTAGTTTCATCAAACGACTCCAACTTCTTCGTGCTCAAGCAAGCTTCTTCTCCCGCTTGTACTCGTCGAACTTCTCCAGGAAGCGGTCGATGTCCTTCTTCTGCAGATAATACGGGGTCGAGAGGCGCAACTTATTGGGATCGCCGCCGCGAATGCGGATCTTATGCGTTTTCCACATCCAATTCTCTAGATCCATGCGCGGGACCGGCGGGCAGTTCACACTGACAACTCCGCAGCGCAGCGCAGGATCGGGCGATGTCCACGACTCGGCGCCGCGCTTCTTCATTTCGCCGAGGATGTAGTCGGCGGACTGGCGGTGACGGCGTTCGATGCGGTCGATGCCAATGTCGTTCGCCAGTTTGATCGAGGCGCGCAATCCGCACAGTGCGGGCACGTTCGAACTTCCGATGCGCTGAAAGCGTTCGGCGCGGATCTTGGTGTCGTCCCAACCTTCGGTGGCGATGGTGCACCAGACGCGGTCGATCACTTCGTCACGCACGTACAGAAAGCCTGAACCCTTGGTGGCGAAGAGCCACTTGTGCGGGCTTGAGGAGTACATGTCGCAGCCGATGTCGGTGATGTTGAGGCGCATCATGCCGGGAACGTGCGCACCGTCGACCGCAGACAGAATTCCTTTGGTGCGCGCTAGCGCGGCGAGTTCCTTCGCGGGCAGAACAACCCCGGAAAAGGTGGTGATGTGGCTGAAGAACAGCACGCGCGTGCGCGGCGTGATGGCGTCGTTAAAAAGATTCAGCACCTGCGCGGCGTCTTTCACGGGGCGGGGAAGGGTGATTTTCTTGACGACGATGCCGTAGCGCTTGGCCTTCAGGTCCCAGGGATGTTCGCCTCCGGGATGCTCCTGATCGGTCATCAGCACCTCATCGCCGGGCTTCATGTCGATGCCGTTGGCGATGTAGCTGTTAGCCTCGGTGGCGTTGCGCAGCAGGGCAATCTCGTCGCGCTTGCAGCCGACGAAGGCGGCGAGCGGGTCGCGGAACTCGTTCCACGCGGCGTATCCCCAAATCGGATAGTCCTCGGGGTCCTGCTGGTCCATTTTCTCGGTCGTGTTGTATCCGTCGAAGATGGCGCGCAGCACGGGTGCGGGACTTGATCCGACGGTTCCGTTGTTCAGATAGATCTCGCCTTCGGGAATGATGAACTGCTTGCGCATTTCCGCCCAGAAGAGGTCTTCATTCTTGTCGAGCAGGGAATGGTCGGGCAGCGGCGGAACCTTCTGGAGCTGTGCGAAGAGGTTACCGCGGAAGGCGAGTGAGGCAGCGACTCCGGTGGATGCTGTGGAGAGGAAATGACGGCGGTCGAGCATAAGGGCTCCTTCGGTCGCGGATGATTGTTGATGTTGTTGAGTGTTTTGTCAAAATCAAAAAGCGGGAACCACGCAGGGCACGAAGGTCCAGGAAGGAAGAAAGAACCGACTCCTGCAATTTCCAAGATCCGCGTTGTGACCGGGCGAAGTCAGCGGGAAGGTGCACAAGTCGCGGAGAGGGATGGGATGCGTTCCGCGTCTCGGTACGCGCAAATCTTCCGGCGCGCCGGGAAGATCGTGAGGGACAGCCGACTCGGCCGTCCCCCACGCGTGTCTTGCTAGTTCACCGTAAAGACGGTGGCGCTGGTCGCCGTTCCGCCGGGTGTGGTGATCGTGATCTTGCCGGTCACGGCTCCCGTTGGGACGGTTGCGGTCACCTGCGTGTCGGAGTTCACGGTGAAGGCGGTTGCGGCTTTGCCGCCGAACTTCACCGCCGAGGCTTGTTGCAGGCTCGTCCCGGTGATCACGACGGAAGTGCCCACAGGGCCACTCGTCGGCGAGAAGGTCTTGATGGCTGGTGTGATTTTGAACGTTTGCAGCGTGGTTAAGTTTCCGCCCGGTTCCTTCACGGTGATTACGCCCGTGGTGGCGCCGGTGGTGATCTTTGCGGTGGCGTAGGTATCGTTGATGATGGTGAAGGTTCCAGAGCCGGTGCCAAATAGTACGCCGGTTGCGGTGTTGAATCCCTGGCCTAGCAGTTCGACCGTGGCGTTCGGTTTCGCGGAATGCAGCACGACCGGAGCCACAAAGGATTTCAAGCTTACGTTCATGCTGTAGACCACACCATTCGAGACATGGGCGCCTCCGTGGAAGGTCATCCCGTAGATCGTTCCATTGGTATGGAGTAGGGGCGTGGACAATGGAGTGTCGCCGGTCGTGGTGTCGAAGCTGTGCAGAATTGTGAATCCCGTGCCCGAGGTGCTGATCTTGAAGAGCGCGCCGAGTTTGTTCGCGCCGCCCGAGGAGGTTACGCCGTAGAGGAACTTGTCGCTGCCCTGGACCACACCAGCGTAGGGCGTGGCGCCATTGGTGCTGCTTCCCGTGGTGAAGTTGGTGAGCACGGTGTACTTCCCAGCCGTCGTGATCTTGTAGACCACGCCCCCAGAGCCGGTGCCTCCCACCGTGGTAGTGCCGTACAGAGCGCCGTCGACACCTTGCATCAAGGGACCCCAAGGCGAGTATTCCGTCTTGAAACTGAAGAGGGTCTTCAGAACCTTGGTCGTGGGCGAGAACTGAAATACCGTCCCGCCGTTATAGGTTCCGCCATAGAGCGTGGTGCCGTACAAGTTGCCGTCGGAGGCGAGCAACAGAGGGGAATAGCTTTGCGCCGCCAGCGTGACCATGATGGTGAACGTGCCGGATGTAGTGATTTTATAGATCACCGCGATGGTGCCGTTGTTGGTTGCGCCGTAAAGGTTTCCGTCCTGGGCCTGGACCGGCGGAGTTTTCGGATAGGCGCCGTCGGTCGTGTTGGTGAAGTCGTACAGTTCGGTAAATGTCCCGCTGGGAGTGATTTTGAAGACGGTGCCGTAACCCTTCCCGCCCTGGTATGTGGTTCCGTAGAAGTTGCCATCGGTGCCCATGCTGAGACCGCCCTGGGGGCCTCCGCCGTGCGTCAGGTCGAAGTCGTGAAGGTCGGTGACGGTGCCGGATGTCGTCATCTTGAAGATGTTCCCGTAAAGGTGGACGCCGCCGCTGGTGGTCGCGCCGTAGATGTCTCCATCTTGACCTTGTGCAAGCATGCTGGGAGCCGCGGCACAGCATCCGTCGGTCTCGTTGAAGTCGTGGATGTCGGTGTAGGTTTGGGCTTGCATCAGGGCCGCAGAAACGTACACGGCGAAAGTCAGCAGAAGGCGCTGGAACTTCAGGCTAGTCATGATGTTCACTCCTCAGACATTTTTCGATCGGATTCCCCAGGAAATTCGAACGGGAGTAGTTGCTTGCGAATCGGGCAATCCGGCGCGACTGTTTCAGACGCTGACTGTTCCCGCCGCTACCGGAGTTCGTCCGAATTACGGCCGCGATGTTCCCCCCGGAAACCGTGACCGGCGGCCAAGACCGCTGATCCGCTCTATTCAGTAATGCGAGAGGCAGCGGGGAATTGGCTCACTTGGCCGCAAGAAATTTGTTTTCTGCTTGTACGGGCTGGTTCTGATCTGAAGTTGTCAGGGCTGAACCCGGCAGTTGGGCCGCGCGAGCTTTGGTTCGTTTCGGAGTACGCAGCGCCGTCTCGAGCACCCCGACCTTGCGGTTCAGCCGGGCGATCTGGCGCTGCTGGATGCGGATTTGCTGGCGCTGGTCCTGAATCTGGCGTTGCTGTTCTTTCACGGCCTCGATCAGGACCGCGGTGAGGCGGCTGTAGTCCACGCCCTGCGCGTCTTTGCCGTTGGCGTCAAAGCTTACGACTTCGGGGATGACCTCGCCGACTTCTTCGGCGATGACGCCGATTTCGTGCTTGCCGCTGCCTTTGAGGTCGTAGGAGACGCCGCGCATTTGCTCGACTTTCGCCAGCGCGTTGGGAAGGGTCTGGATGTTGGTCTTCCAGCGACGGGAGCTGTAGGTGGACCAGCTATCGGCGAAAGCAGCGCCCTTGCCTTGGCCGACTTGAAAGACGTGCGTGGGAGCAGCCACTCCAACTCCGACGAATCCTGACTCCTTGACTACGAACCGACCTTGACCGATGCCGGGGGCGTCAATGCCAAAGTCTCCATAACCGCCAAAGGAAGCTGCAGGGGAATTGGTGCCGGCGGTCGCAGGTCCCTCGACGCGAAAGCTGTTATTGCTGACGCCGAGGTGCAGCCGGTAGGTGGGTGCTGTGGTGCCGATGCCGACGTTGGTGTCGGCATTGGCGCCATTCACGCCATTGATGCTGCCGAGAACGAGCGCGTTGTCCTCGTCCACCTCAGCATTGGCCCCGATGGCAGTCGCGTTTGTGGATCCCGTGCTCGTCGTGTTGGCTCCGAGGGCGGTATTCGCGGACCCAGCGTAGAATTGCCAGAGGGCGTACGCACCTATGGCAGTGTTGGATGAGTTGGTGTAGCCGAAGGCGTCGCGCAGGCCGGTCAAAGCCTGGTCTCCCATCGCAGTGTTCAGTGATCCCGTCATATTCCTAAGGAGCACCGCATCTCCTACGGCGGTATTGCCGTCCCCCGTAGTAGTGTTCTGCAAAACTAGCGCACCGACAGCGGTGTTGGCAGATGCGGTGGTGTCTTGAAGAAGAGCCTGATAGCCGGTGGCGGTGTTTTGGAGGCCCGTCATTGTTGTATTACCTGCGAAACCAAGGAAGGTATTTTCGTATCCGGGCGCGTAAGCGAAAAGCGAACTTCCAATCTGGTAGCTGCTTCCCGTCACCACACCGGTCGCAATCAGATTCCCGTTCACCGTCTGATTTCCGGTAAAGGTGTTGGCCGCATTCAACTGCGGCACTTTGGTCGTGTCAAGATTGAGCGTTTGCACGCCGCCGGTGCCGCCGCCGGTCAGGCCAGTGCCGGCGCTAATTCCGGTAACGACCTTTGTCGTGTCCACACTCAGCGTCACGCTGCCGCTGTTGCCGCCGCCGATGAGAGCGGTACCCGGTGTAACCCCTGTGATGGTGCCGGTGCCGGGAAACGTCTGTCCGGGGGCGAAGGTGATGAGACCGGTAAAGTTCGCAGTGCCGTGAACGTCGAGTCTTGCCACCGGGGCGGTGGTTCCGATCCCAACGTTGGTGTCGGCGGTAGCGAAGTTCACGCCGTTGATGCTTCCCAGCACCATCGAATTACTGGCCGTGACTTCGGCGAATGCTCCGATCGCGGTGGCGTTGGTGAGGTTTCCGTGGGCCTGGTCGGGTCCAGCCGTATAACCGAGGGCTGTGTTGTCCGCCCCGGTAGCGTTGAAGAAAAGCGCCGCTTCTCCGATGGCAGTGTTGGAATTGCCGCTCGTGTTGTAGTAGAGGGCAGTATCACCGCTGGCTGTGTTGTAACTACCGGTCGTGTTTTGGGGAAGTGAATCCGCGCCGGTCGCCGTATTGCTGGCGCCTGTGGTATTGAGGAAGAGCGCCAACTGCCCGTCTGCCATGTTGTTACTTCCCGTAGTGTTAAAACGGAGCGCAGAAACACCGCTGGCGGTGTTGGCGGTACCTGTAGTGTTCGAAGAGAGTGCTCCCCACCCATTGGCGGTGTTGAATGAGCCACTGCTCACGACGCTGAGCGCCTGGTAGCCATTGGCTGTGTTGCTCGTGCCCGTAGTGGTGGTGTTTCCCGAGAAACCAAGAAACGCGTTGGAATTGGCATAGGAGCCGAAGGCAAACAGATTGCTTCCGATCTGAAATCCGCTGCCCGTCATCAAGCCTGTGGAGCTGAGATTTCCGCTCACGGTTTGATCGCCGACAAATGTGTTGGACACGTTCAGCTGCGGGATCTTGGTCGTATCCAGGTTTAGCGTGACGTTGCCCGAGGTACCGCCACCAGTCAGGCCAGTGCCCGCGGTGACTCCGCTGACGGTGTTGGGGAATGTCTGGCTGGAAGCGAATGTGATGGGTCCGGTGAAATTGCCGGTGCCGTGGACATCGAGAGTAAATAGCGGTGCGGTCGTACCGATGCCAACGTTCGTGCTTGATCCCGCTCCGTTCACGCCGGCGATGCTGCCCAGCACCATGGAATTACTCGCCGTCACCGTGGCCATGGAGCCAATCGCGGTGGAGTTGCTGAGGTTGGGATGGGAGGAGTCCGGTCCGGACAAGTATCCGACGGCGGTGTTAAACAATCCGGTCGTGTTGTTGAACAACGAGAAAATGCCATTGGCGGTGTTGTAAGAGCCGGTTGTGTTGGCCTGCAGGGCGGCCGTCCCGGAAGCGGTATTGTTCGCGCCGGTCGAGTTAAGGCTGAGCGCGCCGTTGCCGATTGCGGTGTTTGAGGAACCGGCGGTGTTGCTCATCAGAGCGGAGGCCCCGATGGCCGTGTTTTGCGATCCAGTTGTGGCCTGGCTGAGGGCCTGAGAGCCAGTGGCGGTATTGCTGGTGCCCGTTGCGATGATGCTGCCGCCGAAGCCGAGGAACGCATTGGAATTGGCGAAGGAGCCGTAGGCGAAGAGATTGCTGCCGATCTGGAAGCTGCTGCCGGTGACTACTCCGGTCGCGCTCACATTGCCCGTCACCGTTTGATTGCCCACGAAGGTGTTGGCGACGTTGAGTTCGGGAACCTTCGTCAAATCCAGATTCAGAGTGACGCTTCCGGTCGTGCCGCCGCCGGTGAGTCCGGATCCGGCGGTGACTCCCGAGATAGTCCCCGTGCCCGGGAAGGTTTGACCGGTCGCGAAGGTCAAGAGGCCTGTGTTGCTGATCTTCAATCCGGTTTCTGCGGGCGTGCTAGTGCCGGCACCGAACAGGAGGTTCAGAGTTCCAGTCGGGCTAGCCGTGTTGTTGCCGGCTGGTTCGGCTTGCCAGCGAAAATTCTGATTCACTGCGGCGTTAGTCCCGCTATTGAAGGCCGAGGCGGTCATCGCGATCGGCTGCGAGTTCGATCCCTTGGTTGCGGTGGCGACGCCGGCACTCGGCAACGTGAATAAACCGCGAATGGTGCCTGCGCCCTTCACGTCGAGCGTGGCGGCAGGTGTCGTCGTGTTGATGCCGATTTTGGCGGTTGATCCGGTTCCCGACTGAAAGATGACTGAGTTGGCGATGTCGGCGTTGTCGGTCCATCTCGGGATGAAGTTTGTCGTGCCTGTGCCGCTGATGGTGCCGGGCGGCGGTGCTTGCGACGACGTGTTGGGGGTGGTCGCGGCGTTCGGTGCGGTCTGAGGCGAGGAGAAAGCGGGCGTTGCGAGCACAAAGGCCGAGGCCGGCAGACCTCCGACGGTTTCTGAATCAGCGGCCTTGAGCGCGTAAGGCACGCTGAGCAGCAACACGCGCGGTTGCTCTGCCTGACCCTCGGGTTGCACTCCGAGCCAGCGCGCTTCGCCCGACGTGAACAGTTCCTTGGGAAGACCGCCAGGTAGAGTCGCCCCCAACTGCACGCTGTAGTGTCCAGAGGAGTCGAGCGAAACACTTTGAGTTTCCAGCCAGAGGGAGGGGCCGCCTTGCTGCTCTTTGTAGAGCGCGAAGGTGATGCCGATGATGTGGCTCGGCGCTCCCTGGACCACTCCGCTGAATTTCATCATCGACGGTACCGTAGCGGGCGGAGTGGAGGTCTGGCCGTTGACCAACGAGGCCATGACAATCAACGTGACTGCGCACAAGAATGGATACGGACGCATCGTGGGACTCGTCATATCGCTCCTCTACTGGTCCGAATTACGGTCTCGGAGTATCGCCTCTGGGATGGCGGTGGGAAGTCCGGAGCGACGGTCAGAACTCTCCTCGCTCGCGGGAATCAAAATAATCGCGACCGCAAGGTCCCCCTGAAACTTGCGGTCGGCGCTCGATCTAATGAGCCGCTATCCAGTAATGCGAGAAGCAGCGGGGAATTGGCTCACCGGAAGCGAGAAAAGTTTAAGTTCGATACATGAATCGTCTCGTCAGGCCATGTTGGAGGCTGCCGATGCCGGGTCCAAATCAGGCACCAATCGGGCGATCTGGCGTTAACTGGCTTGTTTTCAATTTATTGACATAGCGCAAAGAACGGGATATCTTCGCGCCAAGCGTTTAAGGCGCTTGGGGCAACGTGGTCGTGCAGCAGAACTCTTCGAATCCGGTCACGGAGCTCTTGGTGCGTTGGCGGGATGGAGACGCTCAAGCGCTCGACTCCCTGATGCCTCTGGTCTATGCCGAACTCCGCCGCCTGGCTCACTACTACCTGCAACGCGAGCGTAGCGATCACACCCTGCAAAGCACGGCGCTGGTACACGAGGCGTATCTGCGGCTGGCAGGGAAAAGCCCTCCGCAATGGCAAAACCGGGCACACTTCTTCGGCATCGCGGCCCATATCATGCGGCAAATCCTGGTGGAGTACGCGCGCGCCCACGGAGCAGCCAAGCGAGGGGGAGCCAGTGCCTGCAAGGTGACCCTCGATGCCGCTCTGGAAATCCAAGAGAAAACCGACGTGGACGTGATCGCCCTTGATGGCGCACTGGACCGGCTCAGCGAGTTGGACCCGCAGCAGAGCCGCATCGTGGAGCTACGCTTCTTTGCCGGCCTCACGATCGAAGATACTTCCGAGGTAATGGGAATCTCTGCTGCCACGGTAAAACGCGATTGGACCTCGGCCCGCGCCTGGCTTCATCGCGAGATTGCGCGGAGCGAACTCGGATGACCCCGGAACGCTGGCTGGAGATCCGAGGAGTATTTGACCGGGCGATTGCCCTTTGCCCCGAAGAGCGGGCAGTCTATCTCGACACCGCCTGCGCCGACGATTCGGAGCTTCGTCATGAAGTGGAATCCCTGTTATCGTCCGACCGGCAAGCGGGAACCGAGTTCCTGAATACTCCCGCAGTGGATTTGACGCCGCGGGCGCCGAATGTGGCACCAAGCCGCGTCGGACGCCGGATGGGCGCCTACAACATTCTCGAAGAGATTGGCCACGGCGGTATGGGTGAAGTCTATCGCGCAGGCCGCGCCGACGGTCAGTACCAGAAAGAGGTAGCGATCAAGTTGGTCCGCGGCGGATATGATACGGCAGCCGTGCTCGATCGTTTTCGGCACGAGCGCCAGATTCTCGCCTCGCTTGACCACCCAAACATTGCGCGCCTGTTGGACGGAGGTACCACCGACGAGGGCATTCCGTACCTGGTGATGGAACTGATCGAGGGCACGCCCATCGACCAGTACTGCGAGGCTCACGGATTGGACATTACCGAACGTCTACGGCTCTTCCTCCAGGTGTGCCTGGCGGTGCAGTATGCCCACCAGAGACTGGTAATCCATCGCGATATCAAGCCAGGCAACATTCTGGTGACCAAGGAGGGCGTGCCAAAACTGCTGGACTTCGGGATCGCGAAGATTCTCGATCCCGCATCCAGTTCTGAAACGACAATGGCGAGCCCCATGACCCCCGAGTTTGCGAGCCCGGAGCAGATTCGGGGCGAGCCCATCACGACCGCGACAGACGTGTACAGTCTTGGCGTGGTGCTGTACCAACTCCTGGCGGGTTGCTCACCGTATCCGGCGGCGAAAATGCGGACGCAGCATGAGATTGCCCGTGCGATTTGTGAGTTCGAACCGGAGCGTCCCAGCGCGATCATTTCAAATTTGCGGCGTTGAACTCTCCGTCCTGTCTGGCCCCCTCTCCTGTCAGCTCAAAGTCTGATCGAATTGTGCGCGCGCCGGCCCTAGTGAATGGAATCCCCCAACTGGCGCACGCTTGATCGGTTGGATCCAGGCGGATCAAACCGGACCGGGGATATTCGAGGTCGAGGGCCGCATAGACCGTATATTTCTCAGAACTGTGGCGACCGATGCGGAGCTCGAGTTCAAGGGAGGTGAGGATTCCGACGTAGAGGCCGATCGAGACCAGAATTGCCTACCGCGGTGGATTCATAAAGGTCGGCCGCCTCCTTTGACCGGTTTTACGACGTGCGGCCAATCGCCTTGATGCCGGAAAGAGTGCAAGAACTTTCATCATTGACGGTCTGGGCTCTGTAAAGGAAGATGACGGGAATACTGCAGTTCCCTCCCCGATCGCGTTCCGGGATTACTGTTCCAGTTGTCCTCCTCCCGTCAGTAAGTCTGTGTACGCCTGGGATACCCAGGGGTGAAGAACGAGCCGATTGGAGAATGGCTTCATGTTGAGCGCCACTGGCCGAAGCTTGCGTCGATTTGCGTCGGTTGTTTTCTGGGTTATTTCTTTGGACCCTGCTGGGCGGCTTCGCCGCGGCGCAGGCCACCGTCGCTACTTACCACAACGACAAAGCCCGCACCGGCAACAATCTTCTGGAAACCAGGCTCACCACCAGCAATGTGAATCCGGCTCAGTTCGGCAAGCTGTTCTCGCAGTTCGTCGATGGATACATCTACGCGCAGCCGCTGTACGTGCCCAATCTGAGTATCACGGGGCTGGGTACGCACAATGTGGTGTATGTGGCGACGATGAACGACAGCGTCTATGCGTTTGACGCTGACAGCAAATCCGGAAGCAATGCGCAGCCGTTGTGGAGAGTGAGTTTTATCAATCCCAAGAGCGGGATTACCACTGTCCCGGCAACGGATGTGAACTGTTCCGACTTGTTCAGCCCGAAGATCGGCATTGTGGGTACGCCGGTCATCGATACCACGGGCGGGACTTTGTATGTGATCGCCAGAACGAAGGAGACCGGTCAGTATTACCAGCGCCTGCACGCGCTCGACATCAAGAGCGGAGCGGAAAAATTCGGCGGTCCGGTGGTCATCCAGGCGTCAGTGTCGGGCAGTGGCAGTGGCTCGCAGCACGGAACGATCAGTTTCGATCCTAAGATCCAGAACCAGCGCTCCGCTCTGTTGTTTCAGAACGGAATGGTGTACATCGCATGGGGTTCGCACTGTGACAAAGGCTATTACCACGGCTGGCTCATGGCCTACGACCATACTTCGCTGGCGCAGAAGGGAGTATGGGTTACGACGCCGAATGGCAGCGAAGGCGCGATCTGGGAAGGCGGCTCGGGGCCCGCCGGCGATCTGGCCCTCAATACCTACTTTGCGGTCGGTAACGGGACCTTTGACGCAAACACAGGAGGCGGCGACTACGGCCAGGGCGTGGTAAAGCTTGCGCCTCCCAGCAACGGCAGTTTCACGGTGTCCGATTACTTCACGCCTTACAACGGACCCAACCTGGATGTGGGCGATTACGACATCGGGTCGGGAGGGGCCATGCTCTTGCCCGATCAGACAAAAGGGCCGCATCTTCATCTGCTCGTGCAGGGCGACAAGGTGGGGAACATCTATCTGATCGACCGTGACAACATGGGGCACTACAACGCGCTGAATAATAACCAGATTGTGCAGTGTCTGGCGGGGGCCGAGTTGGGCATGTGGGCCTCACCCACATGGTGGAACAACCGCGTGTACTTCGGCGCAAGCGGCGATACGCTGAAGGCATTTGGATTGAACCCCACCACCGGTCTGCTGACGACGACTCCGACCTCTCAGACCACGAAAGTCTTTGCCTATCCGGGAACCACAAGTTCTGTCTCCGCCAACCAGGACAACAACGCCATCGTATGGGCCCTGGACACTTCCACGTACAAGACCAGCGATGGGGCGGTTCTTTATGCGTTCGATGCCACGAACCTGGCGAACGAGCTGTATAGCAGCAGCCAGAGATTTACCCGTGACAATCCCGGCGGGGCAGTGAAATTCAGTGTGCCCACCGCTGCCAACGGCAAGGTCTACGTGGGCACGCAGACCAAACTAAGCGTCTACGGTTTACTGTCAACCCCGGCCGCCAGGAACTAACGCGAAGCCCCTCGGATAGTGCGTGTTCTTGGTGCGCGCACCCCTCACGCGGTATATACTTCAGAGACTTCTGCAGTATTGTGCGGCGCATTTTTTAAGAGCATTTTGGTCTGGACCCAGCCAGGCGAATCATGCAAAATCCGAATCCGCGACTTGATCCCCAAGACGGAGAGAATGCGACCAATTCGCCTGGCGTGAGCGTTCCCGCCAAGGGGGACAGTACTGGCACCAACCCTCCGCGTGATGCGGACGCGACGCTGGTTGACTTCTCCAATTCGTACGCGGACCCCGACGCCACCATAGTGGACGGCAATGCCTCGTACGTCAGAACGGGTCCGCCAGTTCGTCCCACCAGTCCTGGCCCAGCCCAGGTTCAAGGCAACGCTCCTGTGCTCCGGACCGGAGACGTTCTGGGTGGCCGCTACGAGATCCTGCAACTCCTGGGAGAAGGCGGGATGGGCGCGGTGTACAAGGCGATGGACCGGGAGTTGAACCGTCCGGTCGCACTGAAGCTCATCCGGCCGCAACTGGCTGCCAACCCGTCGATCCTCGCTCGATTCAAGCAGGAACTCCTTCTTGCCCACCAGGTCACCCATAAGAATGTCATTCGCATTTACGATTTGGGCGACGCCGACGGCGTTAAGTTCATCACCATGGAGTACGTCGAGGGCGTGGACCTGCGTGCCCTGATCCAGGAGAGAAAGAAGTTTTCGCCCGAAGAAGCGGTGCAGATCACGGAGCAGATCTGCCGCGCCCTTGAGGCCACGCACAACGTGGGAGTGATCCATCGCGACCTGAAGCCGCAGAACATCATGCGCGATCAGACCGGACGGATCCTGCTGATGGATTTTGGCTTGGCGCGCACCGTCGAAGGCGACGGCATGACGCAGACCGGTGCGTTGGTCGGGACGATGGAATACATGTCGCCCGAGCAGGCGCTGGCCAAGGAACTGGACCAGCGCTCCGATTTGTTCACGCTGGGACTGATTCTCTACGAGCTACTGACGGGGAAAGCGCCGTACGGGGCCGAAAGTGCCGTCGCCAGCTTGATCAAGCGCACGCAGGAACGGGCCATCCCGGTCTCCGATCATGATGGGACGATTCCGCAACCGCTCAGCAATATCGTCAGCAAGTGCCTGGAGCGCGACCCGAAAATGCGCTACCAGAATGCCGCCGAGTTGCTGCACGATCTGGACGCATATTCCGGCAAGGGCGCGGCGGCAAACTTGCACTTTCAGCCGGCGGTCGAGCCTTGGGGACGCACGATTCACTGGCCCCTTGTGACCGGGATCGTCACCGTGCTCGTGCTGGCGATTGTGGGTTACGTCTTCCGCGGGCCGCTCTTTTCGCCATCGGCCAAGAAGGCCGCCACCGCGCAGGCTTTGTCGCTGGCCGTGATTCCTTTTGAAAACAAGTCAGGGGACGCGTCCTGGGACTGGCTGGGACCCAGTCTCGCCGACATGTTGAGCACGGATGTTGGGCAGTCGGCGCACTTGCGCGCCGTCTCGTCCGATCGCGTGCAGCAAGTCTTCCATGATCTGCGCATCGCTCCCAATTCGATCGTCGATTCGTCGACCTTGGGCCGGGTTGCCGAATTCACGAATGCCGACACCTTGGTGTGGGGACAATACACCAAACTCGGCGACCAGATCCGCATCGACGCCACGCTGCAGGATCGCAAACATGACCGTACGATTCAGCTAAAGACGGAAGCGGCGAATCAGCAGGACCTGTCGGCCGCGGTGGACCGGTTGGCTGCGATGATCCGGCAGAACCTTGCGCTGTCGCCCGATCTGGTGAAGGAACTGCAAGCGCAATCCTTCAAGCCGACCTCGACTTCGGTGGACGCGTTGCGGGACTACAACCAGGGACTGCAGTTGTTGCGCCAGGGAAATAATCTTGAGGCGAAGAAACAGTTTGAGGCTGCGACCAAAGAAGACCCCCAATTTGCCGTCGCGTATTCGCGGCTGGGAGAAGCCTTGTCTGACTTGGGATACGAGGCGGACGCGGAGCAGGCATCGCGCCATGCAGTCGACTTGAGCCAGAGCTTGCCGCTGGCGCAGAAGTATTTCATCGAAGCCAGTCTGGCGCGCATCACAAATGATAATCAGAAGGCTCTCGCAGCCTACGAGAATCTGGCCAAGAGTTTCCCCGACAACCTCGATGTGCAGTTCGCCCTGGGAAGTCTCTATGAAGATGCGGGCGACTTGGACAAGGCGCGCGCCAGCTACGCGAATGTGCTGAAGGCCGACGGCAAGAACGTGGACGCGCTGTTGGCGATGGGGCGCGTAGAGATCAAGTCCGGCAACCCGCAGAAGGGACTCGATCCGCTCGATCAGGCCCGGCACATTGCGATCGATCTCGACATCCAGGAGCAGCAGGCGCTCATCCTGCAGGCCACCGGCATTGCCTACAAGCTCATGAATAAACCCGCTGAGGCCCTGCGCAACTATGAAGACTCGATGGCCATCAACCAGCGCCTGGGGCAGAAGCGCGGGGTGGCGGCGAGCCTGGAAGAGATCGCGCAGGTGCAGCTCTCGTTGGGAAAACCCGACGCTGCCCTCAAGGCGTACAACGATGCCCTCAAGATCCGGCAAGACATTGGCGCCAAGAAGGAAGCCGGCGATACGCTCAACGATCTGGGCGATTTCTACCTGGAACGGGGTCAGCCCGATAAAGCTCTGCAAATGTTTAAGGAGTCCTTGCAGATTCAGCGCGACGCCGGCGATCAGACGAACCAGGCGCTGTGCCTGAGCAACATTGGCACGGCCTATCTGCAGAAGGGCGAGAACGAGGATGCTCTCACGTACCTGCAGCAGGCTCTCCAGATCCGCGAGAAGTTGAACGTCCCGGTCGATATTGCGCAAACTCTGCAGCATCTGGGTGAGGCGTACGCCAACCTCGGGCAGTATGACCAGGCTATGACCTCTTATATGCGGGGATTGGACCTGTACCGCAAATCGGACAACAAGCAGGGTATCGCTGTGATGTCGAACGGCGTGGGCCTGATCTTTGAAGAGCAAGGTCGTCTTGGGCCAGCGGTAGGAGCATTGCAGGATGCGGTGCAGGCGTTCCGAGACGCCGGGGACCGAAGCGGCACCATGGCGCAAGCGCTCGCCGATCTGGCGGGCGCGCTTGCCAGAGACGGAAGAGGGCAAGAGTCCACCAAATTACTCGAAGAAGCGCAGGGTATTGCCCGAGACTTCAAGAATGACGCCATTACGACATCGCTGTTGAATACGGAAGGCGATGCCCGCTTCTATGAAGGCGATTTGAAGTCGGCGAAAGACGCGTATCAGCAGGCCCAGCGCCTGGCGTCGCACGCCACTGACAAGAGCGGGTTGCTGACGTCAAAGCTGAATCTGGCCCGAGTGGCTGTCAGCGAAGGGCATTCTCAGTCCGCGGCCGCAGATTTGCGCGCGCTCGCGCAGCAAGCTGATTCCCTGGGCAAGAAGTCGGTCTCGGTGGTTTGTTCTACTTTGCTGGCGGAAGCCTTGATTCGAGACAAAGACTATTCGCACGCACGGCTGGAGTTGCAGCGCAACTTGAGCAGAGGCGAGAAGATGGGATTGCGTCTGCAGACCGCGAAGATCCACTACCTGCTGGGAAGTGGACTCCGCCTGTCGGGCAGCGCATCGGAGGCGACTCCTCAGTACCGCGAAGCCCTAAGACTGCTGGACGAAATCCGCAAAGAACCAGGCGCGGAACACGTCCTCGAACGCTACGATCTAAAGCCGATCTACGAGGAAGCGACAAAGTTTGCGCAATAGCGCGAACCGAACGTTGCTGAACGGCAAATCTCTGACCAGACAAAATAAAGGGAGGGCAAGATCCAAAGATCTCGCCCTCTGAGTATGAGTCGAAACGTATTCCTTAGTGCCCCTTCTTACTTACGACGCCCGTCATGGGCACGTTTTGTGGGCTGCCGGCAGCACTATCGGTGAGCGTCAGGTTCGCCGTTCGCGTGCCGGAATCATCGGAATTGAATTTCACGGTGATGCTGCAGCTCTTGCCTGCAGCCAGGGATGAGCCGCAGTAGCTCGTGAATGAGAAGTCGTCCCTGTCGGTCGCACTCGTGACAGCGATACTTGTGATGGTAACCGTCACCGTGCCAGGGTTGGAAACCGTCACGGTTTGCGTAGCCGTTTTCCCGGACGAGACGGTTCCGAAGTTAACGCTACTCGGCGAGATCGTAATCGTGGGCTGCGTCACTACCAGAGTTACTTGCGCGGTCGCCGAAGTGTAGTCCACCGAATCCGTGGGCGTGAAGGTCACCGACAACGTCTGATTGCCAGGGGCCAGAACCGTTCCCGCAGGCGGTGTATACACGAACGTTCCCGGCACGTTCGCAGTGGCGTTGAGTTGGGTCGAACTCAGCGCCGTCCCGTAGGAGATGGGCGCGGGAGTTGGCCACATGATGGTCGGCAGCGCTCGGTTCACGACCAACAGCACTGATGTTGTTACCGATCCATAGTCGGTCGTATCGGTTGGCGTGAAGGTTGTCGAAAGCGTCTGAGTTCCAGCGCCAAGCACAGTTCCTGCTGCAGGAGAGTAGACGAATGTTCCCGCTACGCTCGCGGTGGCATTGAGTTGCGTCCCGCTCAGAGCGGTCCCGTAAGTGATCGCAGATGGCGTTGCCCAGGTGATGGTCGGCGTCGCCTTGTTCACAAGCAGCGTTACGGAAGCGGTTGCCTTTGCGTAGTCGGTCGTGTCGGTTGGCGTGAAGGTGGTCGATAGGGTCTGAGTTCCGGCGCCCAACACGGTTCCTGCCGCAGGAGAGTAGACGAAGGTTCCCGGGACGTTGGCGGTGGCATTGAGTTGCGTCCCGCTCAGAGCGGTCCCGTAGGTGATCGCAGATGGCGTTGCCCACGTGATGCTCGGCGTCGCCTGCGTGACGACCAACGATACGGAGGCCGTCGCCGTCGTATAGTCGGTGGCATCGGTGGGTGTGAAAGTTACTGAGAGAGTCTGAGTGCCGGCGCCCAATACCGCTCCTGCTGCAGGAGAGTAGACGAAGGTTCCGGGCACGCTCGCGGTGGCGTTGAGCTGTGTTCCGCTCAGCGCTGTTCCGTAGATGATCGCGGGCGGTGCTGCCCAAGTGATCGTCGGTGCGGCCTGCCCCACGGTATAGGTAAGCGGGCTCGAGCTTGGATTGCCCACCAGGTCCTGCGAATAAGCGGTGAACGTATGAGGTCCCACCGAACCTGTATCCACCGGGCTGGTAACCGTGACGGAGGGCGTCGGAGGAATCTGCGTGGATTGTTGTGTGGGAGCGCACAACACCACGCCTGAACCGCCATCCGCACAGGTGTATGTGGCGGTCACCGACTGGCCGAATACCGGATTCGAGACCGACAAACTCGGCCCGCTAATCGTTGGCGACTTCTTGTCCACCTCGAAGGGGCCAAATGGGCCCTGGCTCGTGGAATTCCCGGCAACGTCGAAAATTGTCACCGCAGGAATCGTGACACTACCCGTCTCCGTGCCAGCGGGAACATTGGTTGAAAGCGTAAAACTCGACTGGCTCGAGTTGGCGAGGCCAGATCCATTGTCAGTCGCCGTGCAATTGTAGAGGACGTCTGCCGCCTGCCATCCATTGGGCGGCGGGTTTGGTCCCACGCAGTTCGCGGTGGGAGCAGTCTTATCCACCTGGATTGTGATCGTCGGCGTACCGGTGCTCACCGTATTCGCACCACTGTCGTTGGTGATGACGCTCTCGATGGTCCCAGAGCTGTCGGTGGCGAAGAAGGTCACTACGGTCGTTCCCTCAACCGTGCCGGGAATCGTGATCGTTCCGCTCGAGCCCGGCAGAGTACCCGACGCCGGGTTGGGCAGGTTTGCTCCGATGGCGCTATATGTGATGTTGCTGACGGTTGGCAGCGTAGTCGGTGGGTTGTGATTGTTGCCCGGCACCGTCTCAATGCTGTTGAAATTCAGCGCGACGCTGCCATTGGTCCAGCCGTTGGTCAGCGCGGGAGTCGTGGTCGGCGATGTGGTCGGTTGCACCACCCCGAGAATCGGAATGAGAATGGAATTGAAGTTGTTGGTTTTCCCGCCCGAGCTGACCAGGTCACCGTTAATGCTGGTGAAAATATTGATCAACCCTTTGCAGGTGTTATCCCCAGAGGCTCCGCAACTCAGCGCCGTATCTTTGCCCATGATGTAGCCGGGGGCGATGACAGGCTTTTGGGCGGGATCGAGGTTGTAGCTGTTGTTGACGATGATGAGAGCGTTCGTGCCAGTGTTGGGGCAATTGGCTCCGCTGGCGTTCCCGTTGGTGGGCGTCGTGCACAGATCCGTAGTCGTCACGCAGTTGTAGTTGCCGCTGCCGGTGTCCTGATGCTGGCAGGTGCTTCCCTGGAAGGGCGTGTTGTTCACCAGGTCAGAGAACTGCTGATCGGTAATTGACTGAGCCGTCCCCTGCATCACTACACCCTGAAACGAGTTGCCGCCGAGCCCGCTCTGCGAGTAGTCCGTCACCGCCGTCAGGTTCTGGGTGTAATTGAAGTTCGTTTGTGTGGGCTGTAGCGGCTGGTTAATCGTGATGGGCGCGAGGGGCAGGGAACTGAACGACCAGCTGATGATGTCATTGTTCTGGACGCTGGATCCGGTGGCGCCAGTAAATCCGACATAGGCGCCCCCATTCGCGGTCAGGTTGAGTTGCTTGGTGATGTCGATTGTGGCCTGCAGGATCAGAGTACTGTCCAGGTATACGGCTAGATTGTTGCAAGCGCTGGTGCAGGTTCCCGGGGGCAAGTAGTTCACTGTGATGGTGTGTAACTTTCCATCCGTCAGGGACATTCCGGCGGGTAGGCTCTGCAGCGCGAGTTTCGCCAGGTTGCCGTCGGGGCAGGCATAGTTGTGGTCCGCGCTGTTGGGCGTGAGCGTCGAGGGGTTGTTAGGCCCGCAGGTTTGCACGGCGATGTGGTTGCCGTCCGGATCGCTGTAGTTGGAGTTCAGATGGGTATCGAGTTCGATGGCCAGGCTGTTCTTGATGGCGTTTCCGGGGCCGCTGGCGGTGGAGACGTCGTTATTCCCGTAGGCCATGTTCTGCCCGTTTCCGGTATAGCCGATCGCGCCCGTGCCGGCCGGATCGTTCTGGATGACCAGCGCCAGGCCATCGGCGGGGAAGCTGCAGAAGAAGCAGGAATTCGTGCTGGAGATCTGAAATTGGAAGGCCGTGGTGAATCCCGTGGAGAGGGGTTGTGTCAGGTAGTACCAGGCTGCGCCATGCTGGTTTTGGTTCGCTGTCGTGAGCCGCAAAATGCCACCGGTTACAACCGTGGGCTGCGACGGAGATCCGTCGGTCAGGACCTGGCACGCAGGAGGCGGCGTGGCGCTGTTCTTACACACGTTGCTGGTAGTGAACCCGCCAACTGGGAACCCGAAAGTCTGGGCGGATGCCGACTGCGACGCGAAAATGACACCCACGAGCAGTCCTACGGCTACAAAACCACCACACATCGTGGTCTTCATCATTAAATTCTCTCCATTTTCTCGAGCCCGCACTTAGAACGGATGGCGAACCTGGGCACACTCCGAGACATCGCAACAGCTCAACCGCAAACAGATAGAGGGTTTGGCCAGATTCGGGGGACCGGCCCTAAGGAAAAGCGGCCGACAAAACTGTTGGCAATTCTCAGCCCCAGACTTTGGAGAGTCAAGGGAAAACGACTTTTGGCGAGTCGGGCAGAGTCCTTAGTTTTTGTGCTCCGGCGTTTTGACATGGGAAGTCGGATGCCAGGCAAGTATTCCGCCGGGACGTAAACCAGCGCCTAAGAATAGGCATCCCTACGTTTGTTACCCGTGCTTTATCCAGCCTGCCAGATAACCCCGGACTGGCCCCACCGCGTCTAACTTTACGGACCAAGATTGGGCCTTGGTGTCTTCCGGACCGGGCGTATAATCAAGCTCAAGGAGTATCCCTATGAAACTCAGATGGCTGGCAATCGCGGCGGCAACAGCGGCGTTCAGTGTGGGACCCTGGACGTTTGCCCAAGTTTCAGACCAAGACAAGGATCAGCCGAAATCCGGCGACGTGCAGAGTGCGCCCAAGCAGGCGCCTGCAGCGTTGCCTACGCAGGACGACAGCCAGATTAAGCATGACGGCGGCAAGACCGACATCGATGCGGTAGGGAACCGCAACGTAGGGTGCGGGCGCGGAGTGGGCAACTGGTACACCGTGGAAGGCCAGGTGGCTCGCGGCCGGCAGTACGCCCAGCAGATCGAAGCGCAGATCAAGCTGGTCAATGATCCCGTGGTCACCGAGTACGTGAACCGGGTGGGGCAGAACCTGGTGCGCAATTCCGATGCGCAGGTTCCCTTCACGATCAAGGTCATTGACTCCGACGTGGTCAACGCCATGGCACTGCCCGGCGGATTTTTCTATGTGAATTCCGGCCTGATTCTGGCGGCCGATGAGGAAGCCGAAATGGCGGGCGTGATGGCGCACGAGATCGCGCACGTAGCCGCTTGCCACTACGGACGCGAGATGACGCGGATGAACCTGTTGCAGATGGCGTCGCTACCTGCCATTTTCATGGGTGGCGCACTGGGCTACGGAATTTATGAAGGCATGGGCCTCGGCATTCCGCTGACCTTCCTTCATTTCTCGCGCGGTTTTGAAGCTGAGGCCGATTACCTGGGCATCGAATACATGTATCGCGCCGGGTATGATCCGTCGGCTTTCGTTTCGTTCTTCGAAAAGATTCAGGCGATGGAGAAGAAGAAACCCGGCACGCTGTCGAAGGCCTTCGATACCCACCCGCAGACTCCGGACCGGATCGAGAAATCGCAGGACGAGATCCGCAAGATTCTTCCCGCCAAGCAGCAGTACGTAGTAACCACCTCGGAATTTGACCAGGTCAAGGCGCGCTTGGCGGCGATCGAGAACAAGCACAAGGTGCTGGACGACAAGGATTCGAACAAGCCCAGCTTGCGGCGGACTTCGAACCCTACGGATAGCGCTGGCGACACCAAGAGCGACGATGATCGTCCGACGCTGAAGCGTCGCGATGATTCTTCGAACTAGGGTGTAGAGACAGCCGCCTTGGGCTGTCGCATCTGTGACCGGCGGCCGCGGCCGCCGGTTTTGTTTTGTGGGAACATCGAACTTATTTCCGGTATCGACGGCTGTATCATGGTTTCGTCAAGAGGTGGCCGGACGAGCAATTAAGTCATGCGTGTGCTCCTTCCACGAATGTTGCTTCCCATCGTTTGTCTGTTGTGCCTTCCTATGTTTTCCCAGGACAAGGATGCAGTCCGCATTGGCGTCGCCGTCCTGCGCAGCGGCACCGAAAAGGTCTCAGTCACAGAAGCCCGCGACCGCCTGGTGAAGACGCTCAACCAGCAGAAGCCCGACAAGAAGCTGAAGCTGCGAGTGCAGGCGGTACCGCTGGATGCCTCCTCGCAGGGCAACGTGGCTCTCGCCGAGGCGAAAGGGAAGGACTGCCAGTTCGTCCTCTTCAGCCATCTGACCGACCTCCTGACCTCGGAAAAGGCTGTCCCGAACGTCACCGGCGGACTCGATAGCATTCCAGTAATCACCGCGAAAGTAAGCTACCAGCTCGAGCAAACGATGGATGGCGCAGAATATGCCATTGGCTCAACCAAGGTGGACGACGCCTCCATCAAGGACGCGGTGATGGAGGCAATGTCGGAATTGGCGGTTGCCGTGTTCTCGGAGCTGAAAAAAGGCGGGAATGTGCCGCACCCTGCGGCAGCCCCGCAGTCCACCGTTGCCGCAGCGCCCGCTCTGGCGCGCATCGAGGTCGCGCAGATCGGAACCGACCTCTGCAAGTGGCTGCCCACTGACGTTCCTCACTCGGAGGCCTTGCGCGGGGTATGCGAATACGCCATGAGCCTGCCGCAAAAAATGCCCAACTTCATCTGTGACCAGCAGACTTCCCGGTATCGCGGCGACGGCAAGGTGCCCACGGATCTGATCACGGCGCTGGTCCGGTACGAAGACGGGAACGAGTTTTATAGCGAGATCAAACTGAACGGCAAAGCCGTTCCCAGTGCGATCACCAATTCGCCCGGCCAGTGGTCTACCGGAGAATTCGGAAACAACCTGCGTGCCATCTTTGACCTGCGCAATCAGGCTGTATTTGAGTTTTCGGGGGTGAACAATTTGAATGACCATGAGGCCTGGGTATTTACCTACCAGATCGTGAAGCAGAACGATGCCTTGTGGCGACTGCGCACCGAAGATCGGGTCATTGCGCCGCCCTACGGCGGAGAACTGTGGGTCGATCAGAAAACGGGCGATCTGCTACGCTTTCGCTCGGTCGCAACGGATATCCCGAAAGATTTTCCCACACAAAGCGCCGATCTCCAGACGGACTACGAGAACGTTGCCTTCGCCGACGGTTCATCCTTCCCACTGCCGCTGGCCGCAACCATTGCAACCCGGCAACAGGGGGAAGAGTCAAGGCGCAACGTAATGCAATTCCGAAACTGCCACAAATTCCGGGCCAAGACCCGCATGCTCCTTGATGCCCCGGCGAGCCTTGTCGCGGACTCCCCTGCCGCCGGCGGCGCGAGTCCAGAGGAGTTGCAGAGACAACTCGAGGAGAACAATCAGATCTATGCCATCCTCCGCGAGCAGGCAGTACGCGAGGATGCCGCTCGCCTGCAAGCCGAGCAGGCGCAGGACCTGGACGCCTTCGCAGGAGCGGTACGACAGAGAATGGCAGCGCTGGAAGCGCGCCAGAAGAATCTGGAAGCGCTCGAAGCTAACGCAAGACTCGAAGCTGCTGCAAAAGAAGCGACACCGCTCCCGACGAAGAAGGGCCTGACCACCCTGAGAGTAAGCGTGAAATTGGTGCAGGTCAGAATAGTGTTGCGCGACGCAAAAGGCCGTGCGGTGGGAAGTCTCAAGAAGGAAGATTTCCAGCTCTTCGATAACGGTAAGCCCCAGGTGATATCCAGTTTCTCCTCGGAGAAAGCTTCGACCGCAGCCGGTGCAGAGAAGCAGTCTCCGGTCAGGAGCGCGGGCGCCCTCCTGCGCCAGAGCAATGCGCCGGCAGCCGCCGGGCGGGACGCGGCCTATGTCTTCGATGATATCCACACGACGTTCTCCGATCTGGCGAATGCAACCGCAGCGGCCGCCCGTCATCTGGCAGCATTGCATCCCGAAGATCGCGCGGCGATCTTCACGACTTCAGCACAAAGCGGTATCGACTTCACAGCCGATCGCCAAGAACTGCGGGATGCTCTGAAAAGCCTTAGGCCCCATACGCTCCTGTCCGGAATCGACTGCCCTCCAATGACATCGTATATGGCGGATTTGATCGTGAATCAGAATGATCTGGAAACTCTGGCCATGGCCACCGAGGATGCGGATAACTGCGCCTATGGCGGCGTGAAAGACTACCGGCAGGCTGAGCATCTGGCCAAGGAAAAGGCGTTCGAGGTGCTGAACGCGAACAGCGCCGAGCTGCAAAGCACACTCGGCGTCTTGCGCGAGGCCGTCCAGAGAACCGCCTCCACGCCGGGCAGCCGCAGCATCGTTCTGGTCTCTCCCGGATTCCTGACGCAAACTGTGGATTCTCGCCAGTCCCTCGCGGAACTGATCGACCGCGCATTGCGCTCCGACATCGTCGTCAACACCCTCGACGTGCGTGGCCTGTCCACTCCTGTTCCGGCGCCCAATGAAAGTCATCCAGCCGATCCTGTGATGAGGGCCCGGCTTGACCGGGAAGAGGCACTGGAACGCAGTGATGTGCTGGCGAACTTGGCCTACAGCACCGGCGGAACTTTCTTTCATAGCAACAATGATCTGGACGAGGGCTTCCGACGCACAGCCGATACGCCGGAGTACATTTACGTCCTCGGATTCTCGCCCCAGAAGCTCGACGGCAAGTTTCACAAGCTGAAAGTGACCTTGAACGGTCCCGAAAAGCTCACCGTACAGGCGCGCCAGGGCTACTACGCCGTCAAGCCCGCAGCCAGCCCTTGAGGCGCGAAGAGTCCCTCTGGCCCCGGCTTGAACGGCCGGACAATATGCTGAACCCAGTGTTGAACCCAACGTCGCAACCACGCCCGAGCGCGATTTGGACTAGAATTCTTTTTGTACGGTGTCACAAGCGCCTGTGATTCTAATCACAGATCGGACTTGGGAACGGACTTAGGCTCGGTAATGCCCGATTTCACAGCACGCGGATAAGGCGGACCATTTCCATGGCAGATAACACACTTACTATCACCGACAATCGCACCAACAAGACCTACACCGTCCCGGTCGAGAATGGCACCATCCGGGCCATGGACTTGCGCCAGATCAAAACGGCGTCCGACGATTTCGGGCTGATGACCTACGACCCGGCGTTTATGAACACGGCGTCGTGCCGCAGCAACATTACCTTCATTGACGGAGATAAGGGCATCCTGCGCTATCGCGGATATCCCATTGAGGTTCTCGCCGAGCGCTGCACGTTCCTCGAAGTCGCCTACCTGCTGCTGTTCGGCGAACTCCCCACCGAAAAAGAACTGCATACCTGGGTCCACGACATCACCCATCACACCATGCTGCACGAAACCACCAAGAAGTTCATGGAGGGTTTCCGCTACTCCTCGCATCCTATGGCGATGTTCGTGAGCACCATTGCTGCCCTGTCGAGCGTGTATCCCGACGCCAAGCACGTGCACGATCCCGCCAACCGCATGCACCAGATCCAGCGCCTCATCGGCAAAGTGCCGTCCATCGCGGCCATGTCGTACCGGCACAACGTGGGATTCCCGTATGTGTATCCCGACAACGATCTGAGCTATACCGAAAATTTCATGAACATGTTGTGGAAGATGGTCGAGCCGAAATACGTGGCCAATCCCGCGATTGCCCGCGCGCTCGACATTCTCTTCATTCTGCATGCCGACCACGAGCAGAACTGCAGCACCAACGCCATGCGCTCGGTCAGTAGCTCGCAGGCGGATCCGTACCTGTCGGTCGCGTCGGCGGCGTCCGCTCTTGCCGGCCCGCTGCACGGCGGCGCCAATGAAGAAGTTCTGAAAATGCTCGACGAGATCGGCTCCAAGGATCACGTTCCGGCCTACATCAAACGGGTCAAGGAAGGCCAGATCAAGCTGATGGGCTTCGGGCACCGCATTTACAAGAACTATGATCCGAGGGCGAAAATCATTCGCTGGAGCGCCGAGCAGGTCTTCCAAGTCACCGGACGCAGTCCGAAACTCGACATCGCGCTGGAACTGGAACGCATTGCGCTCGAAGACGACTATTTCGTGAAGCGGAAACTGTATCCCAACGTCGACTTCTATTCCGGGATCATGTACCAGGCGATGGGCTTCCGTCCGGAAATGTTCACTGTGCTGTTTGCGATTCCACGCACGGCGGGATGGCTGGCGCAGTGGCAGGAACTGATCACTGATCCAGAGCAGAAGATTGCGCGTCCGCGCCAGGTTTACACCGGACCCGGCGAGCGGGAATTCACGCCCATCGACAAGCGGGTTCCCGTGCCGATTCCTGCCGATTACCCGTCCCACTGATGATCCTTGTCAGAAGTCTGAAAGACAGACTGCCCCGCTTGCAGCGGGGCAGTTTTCATTGGAGGCTGGAAAAGCGACGAGCCGCAAGCGATGTGCCCACGGATTCGGGGAGGGAATATCACACCCTAATGCTGATTTAGTTGGTCTCGGCCCCGCTCTCTATGCGGCGTGCTTCGCCAGCGCGGCGAGATGCTCGCGATGACGTTCCGGCGAAGTGATGACTTTCATCTCCTGCCAGTCATAGGGAAACTCTCTTCCGCAATCCAGGCACGCAACGTAGGTTCCCGTCAAAGCGGCGGCCTGCGGGCGCCGTTTCGCGCCGCGAATGGTCACGGGAAAGCTGTAGTGCGTGTGTCTGCATCCAAAAACGACATCGATCAATTTTGCAATCATGACCCACCTTCCATACCTGAGCTGTATGCCGAGCGCCTGGGGTTTTATTGAGAGTGTGCGCCCCCTCCGCGGTGTCTGTGGAACGCATTCACTCAATTACTTAGATTCACTGATTGTCAAAAGGGTTGAGGTTTTCGCAAAAGAAGCGTCCTCGGGCGACAAAAGCCAGAAGCCATTTCCTTAGATATAGTTACAGGAAGAGGAAAAACGTTTCACTGGGTCTATCGACTGCGCCGCAACCACGAGATGACCCTGCGTGGAGCGCAGGAAGACGCCAAATTACCGAAAAATCAGCGTTTCACCAGCAAGGCAGTGTGACTTCGCCAGATCACTGGACGCGCGGTTACTTCGAATCCGACTGCCGCGGCGGAGCTCAATTCGGCGCCGAATTGCTCATCGTTTACGTGGCCTCGTGGCTCTGACAGCAGCAACTGCCCGCCCGGCCTCGACGACACGGCAACTTCGTTGAAGAATTTTCCGGCGTCAGGAAGTTCATGCACCATGGCGAACGCCAGGGTGAAATTTACCGTTGCCGCCAGATCCCCGACACCCATACTCTCCGCTGAACTTAGGCGAGCGTCGATGCGGTCGAGCACGCTTGCTTTGGCGGCACGGCGTTTCAGGCCATCGATCATTTTCGGTTGCAGGTCGACGGCGACGACGTGGCCCGACGAGCCCACCAGGCGCGCCAGTGGGATCGTGAAAAATCCCATGCCTGGCCCAGGTTCGAGCACAGTCATTCCTGCATGCACATAAGGGCTGAGTATTTGTTGGGGATCCTGCATCCACCGCCGTAGCGGACTGGCCAGTAGATATCCCAGCCACCAGGGACACACTCGATTCGACATGCAACGATGGTAATGCTCAGCTTGAGGGAGCGACAGTGCGCCGGCTCACACGGTCTTCACACGCTATACACTCTGTGGGCCGCGCTTTTTCTGCTGCTGGCACTTGGTCATAATGGCCGCTCGCAGCCGGCTGCGGAGGTCGTCCGGCAACTCGTAGAGTTGGGAGTCGCGATAGATCTCAATGGTCTTCTTCGTTGTGTCGCAGACGACGTAGCAGTTGTGGCACCAGGAAAGATGGTTTTCCAACTCAGCTTTGGTTTTTTCGTCGAGGACGCCGTCCAAATAATTGGTCAGCTCGGTCAGAAATTCAGAGCATTTCACTGGTTGCCATCTCCACTTGGAGCATCGCCCGTTTTAACTTCACCGCTCTTAGCGCCATCCTTGCCATTGCCAATCTCTCTTCGCTGGAAGTAACGTCCCAGCCGCTCCCGAAGCTGCAGGCGCGCCCGCAGCAGCCGCGACTTCACCGCGGGTACGCTCAACTCCAGCGCGGCCGCGGTTTCCTCCGTCGAAAGCCCTTCTACGTCGCGCAGCACGAACACCGTCCGGAAGCCCGGGGGGAGCCCCTGGATGGTCTTACTCAAAATCTCGCGCAATTCCGCTTGCGTGTATTGCTGCTCCGGATTCGGGCTCCAGTCCGCGATTTCGCGGGGTAGGGAGTCGTCTTCCGTCTTAATGTCTTCGTCTAACGAAACCGTGCGCTCTGGCTTGCGCCGGCGCAACTTCATCAGTGCTTCGTTGACCGCGATCCGAACCAGCCACGTATAAAACTTCGACTGCTCCTGAAACTGCTTCAGATTGCCGTAGGCCTTAAGGAACGCTTCCTGCACCACGTCTTCCGCGTCTTCGCGGTTTTGCGTGATGTGCTGGGCGATCCGAAAAACGTTGCGATCATACCGGCGGACCAGTTCTTCAAACGCCGAGTCGTCCCCTCGCTTAGCCGCTTGAACGAGGGTCAACTCTTCGCTAACTGGCCCTACTACTTTGTTTTGGATGGCTCCCATGCGCTGATCGATGCAGTATTTTCGGGTAAATCAAAACCGTGAAAATGGAACCACTATTCTACTTGGTAACGGGCGGTTTGCCCAATCGTGAGTTCGGTTCGGGCCCAGACAGATGGACGCCTCGTCCAAGATGGCGCGTCGTGCCTCTCGCCACCCAGTGTCAAGATGAACAATCCTGCAACCCACTCCGCGCTTGGATCGGAGCGGGATTGCTATAGAATCGGAAACGCGGTGGTTACGCGGACGAACAGGTACCGAAGTACTCTAATGCTGCCGCACAAGTGCCGTATAATCAGCACTTAGGATAGTGTTGTTTTCGTGTGCGGCAGGCGAAGACTTGGGTATCGGGAACGGTTCTCTGAGCATGGCGGAAAGCAAGGAACTACAGCAAATCGTCGAGCGTGTAGTGGCGCAGGTTTTCGACCGCGCGCTGCCAAAGTTGCAGTCAGAGTTGGTCGAGCGCGTTCTGGCCGAACTGCCCGCCGCACCGGCGCAAACGGGCGTGGGAAGCTCAGTTCAAGGCGGTCATGCACACGGCAATCTGGTGCAAGCTGTCGCTACCATTCACGCGGGTACCACGCAAAAAGAAATTCTGCGCGCCTTGCTCGACGCGGGCAGCGCCTATGGTTCGCGCGTTGCACTCTTCGTCGTAAAAGCCGGATCGGCCACCGGATGGCAAGGCCGCGGCCTCGGCGACGACGATGCCGTCAAAGATTTCCCGCTCGACCTCACGACCGGCCCCGCGGCCCATGCCTATCAGAACCGCATCGTAGCCCCCGCCAACATTGCCGAGATGGACCGGCGCTTTGTGAAACAGTTTGGCGGACCGGAGAACGAGCAGGTCATGGTTCTGCCCCTAGTCCTGAAGGATAAAGTTGCTGCCTTGCTCTATGCCGACGGCGGAACCGAAGGTGTTCTCGACGGTCCCTCGCTAGAAGTTCTGGTGATGGCCACCAGCGCGTGGCTGGAGGTCACCTCGCTGCGCAAGCAGGCGCAAAGAGATGTGAGCGATGCCGGCCCCAGCATGGAACGTCCTCCGGTTGCGGCGCCCGTGCAGACCGTGAGTTCGTTTTCCGATCCGTTCGCCTCGGCGCCTCCGAAGCACGTCGCAGCAAAAGCTGCGCCCGAGCCGGAACCGGCAGCGGAAGTGGTGGAAGTCGCGGCTCACGCCGCCTCCGCAGGCGCGGCGGCATCACCGGCCACCGCCGCCGATCCCTTTGCCGGCATGTCTGCCGAAGACGCCGATACCCACCGCAAGGCCCAACGTTTTGCCCGGCTGCTGGTGGATGAAATCAAGCTCTACAACCAGGCGAAGGTGGCCGAGGGCCGCCGCAATAAAGATCTCTACGATCGCCTGAAAGAAGATATTGAAAAGAGCCGTTCCACATTCCAGAAGCGCTACGGCAGCACCGCGGCGGCGAGTGGCGACTACTTTCAGAAGGAAGTCGTACGCAGCCTGGCGGAGGACGACTATTCCGTCATGGGCGCGAATTTCCGCAAGTAGTGGTTCTTGATGTGGAAGAGCGGCTTTGAGGGCCGCGCAGGGCGTATCCAAGAAGAACCCGGACTTTCGCCCCTGAGGACTCCCAAGTTCGCTCTTCTGGCATCTATTAACAGTTGGCCTTTCGCGTGTCCGCGCGAAGAATACTAAGGTGGTTCGAGTGGGTCTCAAGTGGTGGTGGGTGTTCGCACTGGGCGTGCTGTGCGCGTTCCTCAGCGGCACGCATTCAGCGGCATCGTCTCTCGATCGGCAGGACTCAACCCCCGCGGCTTCTGATGCCGCCAAACAGGCCGGTACTGCCGCGCCCGCTCCCCAAAAGCCTGCGCACGATCATCCAGCACCCAAGCCTGCTCCGCACAAATCTTCGCCCACGAAGTCTCCCACGGCGCCAAGCACCCACGCACCGGCCAAGAAGACGGGAGCGCCATCAAGTCATACTGCAGCCGCCAGGAGACACCGCCCGATGTCTCCCCGAGTGCGCCGCATACGCCAGGCGTTCGTTGCGTCCACAACCTTGCGCCCGATGGCGCAGCAACTAATTCTCGATCGAACTCCGGCAGGATACGCGGGGGTCGAAGCCTATGCGCGCTCGCACTCCAAAGAAGATGCTGGCGCGCTGGCCTGGCTCGTCGTGGGATATGCCCACGTCCTCGACCGCGAATGGGCGAAGGCCATTGATCCTCTGAATCGCGCCAAGCCGCTAGCCGGTGATCTGGGAGACTACGTCGCCTACTGGCTGGGAACCTGCTACCTGCAAACCGGGCATCAGGCCGAGGGTTTGGCGGCGCTGGCCAATTTCAGCACGACCTATCCGGATTCTCTGCTGGTTCGTGATGCGCACTTGAGTTACGCCACGGCGTTGCTGACAGAAGGACGGTCCGCGGAAGCCGCCGAACTGCTGGAGAAGGATCGGCTGCCCGCGCGGTCCGACATTGAATTCGCGCTCGGTCGAGCCTACGCTGCCGTCGGCCAGAAGGAGAGAGCTGCTCAGGCCCTTGCAAATGTCTACTACAACATGCCGAGTGCGGCGGAAGCCGACGCGGCATTTGCGGAGCTGAAGAAACTTCCATCCCAGCCGCCCGCAACGCCGGCGCAGCGTAAGACCCGCGCCGACCTGCTGATGAAGGCCAAGCGTTACGGGGATGCGGTGGACGAATATCGCGAGCTTGCGATCCATGCCACTGCGGAGTCGCGGCCCGCCGCGGAACTCGCGCTGGCCGACGCGCTCCACAAGAGTGGCCGCAACCGCGAAGCGAAATCGGAACTGACCGCGTTCCCGGGTGCTACCCCTGAGCAGAACGCGCAGCGGCTGTTCATTCTCGGCGAAGTTGCCTGGGCGACTGACGAGAATGCGGCGTTCTACCGCACGGTCGACGACTTGCGCCAGAGCGCTCCCACTAGCACATGGCTCGAGCAGGCACTGCTCTCAGTGGCGAATCTGCACCTGGTGCATCACGAGTACGACCAGGCGCTCGACGCCTTTCGGGAACTGCAGCAGCGTTTCCCCAACGGATCCCGCGCCTCCTACGCGCACTGGAAAGCGGCGTGGCTCACGCTTCGCTTCGGCCGAAACGATGAAGCCAAGAAATTGTTCGACGAGCAGATCGGGATGTATCCCGGCGGCAACGAAACCTCGGCGGCGGTGTACTGGCGTGCCCGCCTGGCCGAGGAAGACAACCAGCCCGCCATGGCCCGCGCCTATTACCAGAAATTATCGGACCGCTTCCGCAACTACTATTACGCGGAACTGGGCCGGCAGCGCTTGCAGAAACTCCCCGCGGGAACTGATCCCCCGGGTCAGTATTCCCTGCTCGATCACATTCCTCCGCTCGAGCATGGCGAGAAGGTGACGCTGCAAGAACCTCCCACGGACGACCTGCACCTGCAGAAGGCGGAGTTACTGGGCAACGGCGGCCTGATCGATTTTGCGGTGCGCGAATTGCAGGCGGCGGCCAGCGCCGACGGCGGCAACTGGGGCCCTTCCGAAACGGCACAACTCTACATCGACACTGGCCACTACGACCGCGCCATCGAAACGATGAAGCGTTCCGTGCCCAGTTATTTCGCGGTCGACATTCCCACGTTGCCGCGCGTGTATTGGGAAGCTCTATTTCCGCGCCCGTACTGGGCTGACTTGAAACGATTTTCCGTAGCCAACGGCCTCGATCCTTATCTGGTGGCGTCTTTGATCCGCCAGGAATCGGAGTTCAATCCGCTCGCGGTTTCGCGCGCCAACGCCGTCGGGCCTCATGCAGTTACTGCCCAAGACGGGCAAGATCGTCGCCCGCCAAGTCGACCTGAAGCGCTATAACCCCGACCCAGCTGTTTACTCCAGAGGTCAATCTGCAGTTGGGCACACGCTACTTCCGCGGCATGGTCGACAAGTTTGGCGGATCGTTCGAAAACGCTTTGGCCGCCTACAACGCTGGCTCCGACCGCGTCGAGGAGTGGATGGGACAGGGCAAATATCGCGACTCGGCGGAATTTGTGGAGTCCATCCCCTTCACCGAAACCCGCGAATACGTACAGGCCATCATGCGCAACGCCAGCGTCTACAAGCAACTCTACGGCACGCCGTAACCAGCTCTCGATTTTCACGGAACTCCTGCGTTGAGGCGTTCGTATCCCAAAGCGGAGCGGAGGTGTGCCCATGCGAAATACCTTGGCAATGCTGGTAGCGTTATGCACGCTGGTGCTGTGTCTTCCGGCGGTCCAAGCTCAATCCTCGGACAGAGAAGAAGTTGGCAAGAGTCCTATTGAAGCCAGGTTTGTTTCGGGGGGCCAGGTCAGGATGTCGCTTTGCCCCGGCGCCATTGAGGTGACGGGCAGGGACGACAGCCAGCTACGCGTCTCCTACACCACGCGGGCAGACGGAGAGAAGGAAGTTCGAGTTCGAATCCAAGTGAACGGCGACCAGGCCGCGATCCGGGTGAGGGGATGTCCTCACAACAACTTTGAGCTAAGGATCGAGGTTCCGAAAACATCGAACCTCTACGCTCGCATGTTTGCCGGGGAGATGAATATCGACGGCATTCGTGGGAACAAAGATGTAGAGATTCACGCCGGGCGCCTCACGATGGAGATCGGCCGCCCTGACGAGAATGGGCACGTGGATGCCTCAGTGCTGACGGGCGATCTGGAAGCCTCGGCCTTCGACGTTTCCAAGGGAGGATTGTTTCGCTCGTTTGATCATCGCGGACCGGGCAAGTTTCGAGTCCATGCGCATGTCGGCGCGGGACAATTGGAGCTTCGCTAGAAGCTATGTCTCCGATGGCGTCTGATGCGTGAACAGGATCTCAATCACCAGCAGTGAAGCGCCCACGACGATCGCGCTGTCTGCTAGGTTGAAGACCGGCCACTGGTACTGCTTCACATAGAAGAGCAGGAAGTCCACCACCCTGCCGCTCGCCACGCGATCCCAAAGATTTCCCACCGCCCCGCCCAGAATCAGCGAGAGCGCGATCCCCGTGAGAGTCAGCGCGCGCGCCTGCCTCCACAGGAGCACTGACACAATCACCATCGCGATCAGCGAGAACCCAATCAGCAGCGCGGTCTTCCAATGCGACGGAGAATCCGCAAACAAGCTGAACGCCGCCCCGGTATTTTCCGTGTGCGTAATTCGGAAGAATCCCGGAATGATCTGGATATGCGTGTACATCGCGATGTGGGCGGCGACGAGTCGCTTCGACCAGCGGTCGAGCAGCACAACGAGCAGAGCCAGGATGAAATGTGTGATTCGTGCCGAAGTCTTCATCAGTGAGCGTGCGCTTCCAGTTCTTTCAGCACCGCGCTGCAGCGCTCGCAGACTGTGGGATACGTCTTATCTTCGCCAACGCGCGTGGAATAGTTCCAGCAGCGTTCGCACTTGGCCCCATCGGCTTTCTTCACTTCAATGTGTACCCCACCGGTGCCGTTACCCGAGCCCTGCGTGAGCGTAACCGCGGACACGATGAACAGATACCGAAGTTGCTCAGCATGGCGCTGCAGCAGCGAATACAAGGGATCCGACGCGGTCATCGATACTTGCGCTTCCAGTCCGGTCCCGATCAGTTTGTTGTTCCGGGCATCCTCCAGGGCCTTGAGCACTTGGTCGCGAACTGAGCGCAGGCTGGCCCACTCCTCGTCCGATTTCGAACCCGTCGCCAGTAGAGCCACGTTGCCCAGAATCTCAGCCGTTGTCGGGAACTGCGCCAGGTGCACGCTCTCCTCGCGCCCAGCAACTTTCGGCAGGTACGGCCAGATCTCCTCACAAGTGAAACTCATCACCGGCGCCAACACCCGCACCAGCGCCTCACCGATGCGCCACACCGCCGTCTGCGCCGACCGCCGGGCCTGCGATTTCGGCGCAGAAATATACAGCCGGTCTTTGAGCACGTCGAAGTAAAACGCGCTCAGATCCACAATGCTGAAATGGTTCACGCGGTGGTAAATCTTGTGAAAGGCGTATTCCTCGTACGCACTCCGCACGTTCGTTGCGAACCCGCAGGTCTGGCGCAACATGTACTGGTCGAGGGGATCCATCTGGTCGAACGGCACCGCATCAGTCTGTGGATCGAAGTCCCCCACGTTTCCCAGGACGTAGCGGAACGTGTTGCGGATCTTGCGGTAGTTCTCCGCCACCCGCAGCATCAGTGCTTCCGACCCGACCACGTCCTCGCGGAAATCAACCGACGCCACCCACAGTCGCACGACTTCTCCACCCAGCCGGCTCGAGATGTCGACCGGGTCCACGTCGTTCCCGCGCGACTTCGACATGGCCTGGCCCTTTTCGTCGAGGGTCCACCCGGGAGTCACCACGCCTTTGTACGGCGGCGTGGCATGCGTGCCCATGGCGCAGAGCAGGGAAGACTGAAACCATCCGCGGTACTGGTCGCCGCCCTCGAGATACAAATCCGACGGCCAAGGATAATGAGAGTCCGGTTCATCGTCGACCAGCGCCAGATAGCTCGCGCCCGACTCCAGCCACACGTCGAAGATGTCGGTTTCCTTCTCGAACCTCGTCCCCCTGCAGTGCGGACACTTCGTCCCCGCAGGAAGAATCGTGTCCGACTCCGGCGTGAACCAAGCATCGGCTCCCGACTTCGCGAACAGTTCGACGACCTTCTTGTTGACCGCGTGATCATTGAGCGGCTTGCCGCAGCTCTCGCACAGAAACACGGCGATCGGCACGCCCCAAACGCGCTGCCGCGAGATGCACCAATCCGGCCGCGTCTGGATCATGTTCGACAGCCGCTCTTCGCCCCACGCCGGATCCCACTTCACCTTCTTGATCTCGTCCAGCGTGCGCGTGCGCAGCGTGTCGTTCTTTCCGGCGCCGCCCGGCATGGGCGTCTCCATCGAAATGAACCATTGCTCGGTCGCGCGAAAGATCACCGGATTATGGCAGCGCCAGCAATGCGGATACGAGTGCTCCGTCTTCTCCGTATGCAGGAGCGCTCCGCGGCTGCGCACCAGATCGACGATCGGCTGGTTCGCCTCCCACACGCGCTTGCCCGTGTACTCCGGAAGCCCGTTGCGCAGGATGCCTTTTTCATCGACGTTGCTCGTGGCATCGAGCCCGTATTTCATCCCGGTGATAAAGTCCTCGGCGCCATGTGACGGCGCTGTGTGGACCACGCCTGTTCCAGTGTCCATCGTGACGTAGTCCGCCAGCACGCCCAGAACCTTGCGATCCAGAAACGGATGCTGAAAGTTCAGCCGCTCCAGCTTCCTTCCAGGGAAGTGCGCCAAAGGCTTCGGGTCGGCCAGATTGCACTTCGCCGCCGCGTCTGCCGCCAGGCGCGACGCCACGATGTAGACTTCGCCGCCCGATTCCAGCGCCACGTACTCTTCATCGGGATGGAACGCGACCGCCATCGAAGCCGGCAGCGTCCAAGGAGTGGTGGTCCAGATAATCGTCGAAACTTTCTTCCCCGCGAGCGCCGGATCGATCTTCGCAGGATCGTCGAGTAGCGCGTACTTCACCCACACGGTAATGCTGGTGTGGTTTTCATACTCGACTTCGGCCTCGGCCAGCGCGGTCTCGTCATGCATGCACCAGTAGACGGCGCGCAACCCCTTGTATACGAATCCGTTTTCGTAAAACGAAAAGAACGTCGACAGAACCACCGACTCGTACTGCGGAGTCATCGTGGCATAGGGCCGGTCGAATCGTCCGAACACTCCGATGCGCTTGAACTGCGTCCGCTGCAGATCGAGATACTTCTGCGCGTACCTGCGGCATTCGGCGCGGACGTCGGTGGCCTTCATTTGCAGCTTCTTGCCGCCCAGTTCCTTGTCGACTTTGATCTCGATGGGCAACCCATGGCAGTCCCAGCCGGGCACGTAGGGCGCGTCAAACCCCGCCATGGTCTTCGATTTGACGATGAAATCCTTCAGGCACTTATTCATCGCCGTGCCCATGTGGATGGGCCCGCTGGTGTACGGAGGCCCATCGTGCAAAATGAAGCGGGGCGCGCCCTTCCGAGCCTTCCGGATGCGCTCGTAGATGCCCGTCTGCTCCCAGCGCTCGAGCATTTTGGGCTCATTCTGAGGCAGGTTGGCCTTCATCGGAAAGTCAGTTTTCGGCAGATTGATGGTCTTTTTGAGTTCGAAGGCCACTCGGTTCGCGTCTCCCAAATGATTGAATTATTTCATTATAGGGAGGGCGGCAGGGAACGTCCATGCAGCGCACGAGGTTGGTGCGAGCTCAGCCTTTGCCATCACAGCAGTCATTCCCCGAACGCGTTGCCCTGAACGGAGCCGGGTTTCTGCGAAGTGAAGGATCTTGCGCGGGGATCGGAAGTGCGATCCGAAGCCTACCAAGGCAGAGAAAAACGGAGGAGAAAAGAGGCGGGGATAAGAGGTTTGGAATGGCGCGGATGGGAATCTTCCTTCTTACTTGTGGCCGGCGGCAGCGTCGCTCAGAGTAAATAGAAAGACTCGTAGGAACAAAGGGGGATGCCGGTGCAACCTATGGTTTGCCTACGCTGCAGGCGGGAGATTGAAGCGGGACACAAGTCGGTGGCAGTGTACATGTTCGCGCAGACGGTAGGGGTGAAGCCTCGACAAAAATCGAACGCACAGAGGATTTGTTTTTGTCCGCAGTGTGCGGTGTCGCTGGCGATGGGAATGCCGCCGGAGGGCGCTCTGAACATGGCCGCATGGGACATGATTCGCGCCCTGGTCAGCTCGGAGCCGTCGTTGAATCAGGCAGCATGGGAGAGTCTGCGGGGGATCGTGGCCCTGCTGGGAACGGGCGAGGATTCGGCTGCGGAAGCTAAAACTCGGTACCGCAGGGCTGGTTAACTGGGGAATCGTTTCACTATGCCTCCTACTCCTGGCAACGGCAAAATCTGCTACATCCAGATTCCAGCGACGGATGTTGCGTGCTCGGCCGAGTTCTACAACAAGGTGTTCGGCTGGAACCTCCGGCACCGCGAGGACGGAGCCACCGCTTTCGATGATGGCGTCGGCGAGGTGAGCGGAGAGTGGGTTCTGGGGCGGCCGCCGGCCACTCAACCGGGACTGCTGGTCTACATCATGGTCGATAGCGCGGCCGCGACGGTGGACTTGATTCTTGCGATTGGGGGCGAGATTGTGCAGCCGATTGGGGCAGATGCGCCTGAGATTACGGCTCGATTTCGAGATCCGGCGGGGAATGTGTTGGGGATTTACCAGGAACCGGGGTGAGGGGCGGACTCGCTTTTGCTTCTGATGACGCGGTGGGGATGCTGCTCGCGGGGTCCGTGCCAATCGTAGGGATCCTTCGACTGCGCGGCAGGTTCGCTATCGCGCACCTGCCGCTTCGCTCAGGATGACAAAGTATTGTTAGGGACCGAGACTACGGTTTCGGCTCGGCGGCGGGTTGCTTCTTGGCTAGCGAGCGGACGTAGTTCACCAGGTCCCAATTTTCGTCGGTCTTGATGCGCGGACCTTCGGGAGGCATGTCGTTGTGGCCGTTCTTGATGATGTAGAAGATCTCGCCGTCGGTGCGGTCTTTCAGGGTGGCCGGGTCGGTGAAATCCACGAGCGTGAGCTTCATGTCTTTCGCGGTCTCGCCTTTGCCGTTGCCGTCGGCACCGTGACACATAGCGCAATCGAGGGTCCACCACTTCTTGGCGCGGGCGAGGGACTCGGGACCGGGTTTTACGGGGTTCGCCTGCCTGGCGGCTTCCACCGGAATGGCAGCATAGCTCGGCGTCTTCTGGGTTGTCGGGGTTGAGGGCTGCTGCGCTGGTAGCGCGGGTGCGAATAGAAGAAGAGCGGGAAGAACCAGTGTGAATCGTGACACAGGAACCTCCTCTTAAGAGTTCAGAGTGGCCTACACGTGGATTGTAGCACCGTGCGGGAGGGCCACTGTGACGGGAATCACTTAGAGCACGGAGAGGTGCAAGGAATTTTATCCGACGATCGCGAAGCAATCGAGGATCGCCGAGACAGCATGAGGATCACGGGCAGCGGCATTGCCTGATTCTCTAACAGCCCTAATGGTGCAGGCAGAGACGTAGCTAGCTGCGTCTCTGCTGGAATTCGGAAGCGCGGTTATTTTTCCGTTTTATTCTTCGTGATCGAGCGGCTTGCCGTCGGGTCCGACTTGAACTTCTTTCTTCTTGCCGGCGGTTTGCACTTTGGCTTCGTAGGCCACCAGTCTGTCGTGCTTGGTGAGGGATTCGACTTTGACGATCTTGCCTTCGCCGGCTTTGGCCAGGAGTCCTGCTTTCACGGTGGAGGGCAGGGAGTCGAGCGCGACCTGCTCTTCGATCTCGACGAGGGCTCCGTTGGCGTCGATCGTAATGTCCTTGCTATGGCCGTTCACGGTGGTCTCGGCTTCGTAGTAGGTCTGGCCGTTTTCTTTTTCCTGAGAGAAGCCTTTGATGGTGGCGCCTTGAGTCTGGGCGGCGACGGTTTTTTCGACGGCGGGAGGCAGGTCGGCGCGCTGGATCTGTTTCTCCTGGGCAACGACGGCGGTCGCGAGCGACAGCGCTGCGATTACGGCAAAGCTTGGGATGCGCATCGATCCTCCTAAGAAAAGGGGCGGCAATAGTAAGGGGCTGCCGCCCCTTTACTTCGTCCCAACAGCGAGATGATTAAACGCCGGGAGTCTGAAGATTAGATGAAAGCGGCGTCGCACAAGAAGTCAAGAGGAAAGAGTTCGCCGCTACCGTTATCCGCGGATTGGTGCTGAGTCGGTTTTCATCTTAGTCCGCGCAAGATCCTTCGCTCCGCCTGAAGAACGGCTCCGCTCAGGATGACGCCCAGGAAAAAACTTACCCGCCTGCTTCGGCTGTGCTCAGGATGACGCCGGGAAAATGGCTAATCTGCGTCTCAGAGCAGGAGGGTTTATCACGGAGGCATCCAGGTGGGGATCGGTGTCGCGTATGATGTTTCTCGGTTGACTGCGGTTGTGGGCCGCAGAGTTGATTTGGTAAGCGTCGATTTCCTCAACAAAGATTTTTCCAGAAAACTATGAACAAGAAATTTCGTGTGTTTGCCACCTGCGACATTGGAGAAGCCATTGAAGTGCTGCGGAAGCGGGGATATGAAGTGGAAGTGTATCCGCAGCCGGAAGCGCCGCCGAAGAGTTTGATTCTGGACAAGGTGAGGTCGGGCGTTGACGGGTTGATCACGACGTTGCGCGATGCGATCGACGCCGAAGTGTTTGAGGCCGGCGCGGGCACGTTGAAGGTCGTCGCGCAGATTGCCGTGGGCTTTGACAACATCAACCGCGCGGACGCCAACCGCTACAAGATTCCGTTTACGCATACCGCCGATGTGCTGACGGAGGCGACGGCGGAATTTGCATTTTTCATGCTGGGAGCCCTGGCGCGGAAAATGTGGACGGCGGAGCACCTGACGCGCGAGAACCGGTGGGGATACTGGCATCCATACTTGCCGTTTCTGGGCGATGAGGTTACCGGGAAGAGTGTGGCCGTGATTGGGACCGGACGGATCGGGCTGGCGTTCATCAAGAAATGCGTTGGGTTTGACATGAATGTTCTGTGTTATGACCCGGCCTACGAGAACCATGCATTCGTGAAGGCGATTCAGGAGATTCATGACGTTCGGTATGCACGGGGCCTGGTGAAGGTTGAGGCGTGGATCAAGTACGTGCCGTTTGAGGAGGCGCTGCGAGGTGCGGACTTTGTCAGCGTGCACGTGCCACTGCTGCGGGCCGAGGAGAGCGCGACGCCAACCTATCATCTGTTTAATGAGAAGACGCTGCGGCTGATGAAGCCGACGGCATATCTGGTGAATACTTCGCGAGGGCCGGTGGTGTCGGAAAGGGCGCTGGCTCGGGCGCTGCGGGAGAATTGGATCGCCGGTGCGGCGCTGGACGTTTATGAGACGGAGCCGTTGCCGATGGATTCTCCGCTCCGGGACCCGGCAATTGAGGATCGGTGCCGGTTGATGCCGCATTTTGCCAGTGCGGCGCGGATCACGAGGTTATCGACCGATCCGGACAAAGGAATGGCAGGGAGGTGCGTTCAGGGGCTGATTGACGTGCTGGAGGGAAATTACGGAGGAGACGTCACGAGAATGCCCTATGTTGTTAATAAGGAAGGGTTTGCGAAATAGTTGGCGGAGCGGGAGGAATCAGACTGGGTACGGGGTTTAAGTCAGATGGATCAGAAGGTTTCATGGCACGGTGAGGAACAGTTACGCGTACAATAGGGGCTCAGATTTTCGACGTCCAAGGATGGGAATGAATAAGAGACTTTTGTTGATCGTTTCTTGCGGGCTGCTGTGCGCTTCGGCGTGGGCGCTGGATTCTGATGGGCGGCCGCAGTTGAAGCTGGTGCCGGCGCCCAAGGAAGTGCAACTGCGCGACGGAGGATTTCAGGTGGGCCCGCGGACCAAGATTTTCGTACAGCTTGGGCATCAGTCGGAAGACCGCATTGCCGCCGAAACGCTGGCGGAGGAGGTGGCGGACCAGTCGGGACTGAAGCTCGACATCCTGGGAATGAAAGCGGCCGGGAAGGCCGAGGATGGCGCGATTGTGCTGGCCCGGTTGCAGGATTCGCGGGTGCGAAAGTTTCTGGCAAGAAACGGGCTCAAGGCCGACGAATTGGTGGGCGCGGATGGGTACTTGCTGTTCTCCGACAAGTCACACCTGATTGTGGCAGCTAATACGGGGCAGGGATTGTTTTATGGCGTGCAGACGCTGCGGCAGTTGTTGCGGCCGGCAGGCAAGGGGCTAATTTGTCCGGCAGTGGGGATTCGCGATTGGCCTGGTCTAGAGTCGGCTCCGGAATTGGCGAAGAGGGAGTTCAAAGTGCCAGGGGCGTAGAGTCTTAACGATCAGTACGGTTGTGCGGCAAAGGTACCATCGGATCCTTCGCTTCGCTCAGGATGACAAGTCGATTTTCGTGGTATCTCTTCAGCACGTCTGTCTTCAGCAGATATTTCATCGGCAAAAATCTCTTCAGCAAATCCCAATTACAATCCATCTGATGTTTTCTGATCGAACGAACTGGAGGCTGGCGCAGAACCGGTTTACGGTGGCGCTGGAAGAGGTGCGGGCGAGTGGGGCGAGGATTCTCGATTTGACTGTGTCGAATCCGACGCGGGCTGGGCTCCATTACGACGCGGCGGCGATTCTGGGCGCGCTCTCATCGCCGCGGGCGTTGGATTACGATCCGCAATCGAAAGGGCTGCTTGAGGCGCGGGAGGCGGTGGCCGGTTATTACCGAGACAGGAGTGGTCGTGGCGAGAGAGACGCTGCAAGCAACGCCTCTGCGGATGTGGACGCGGAGCGGATTGTTCTGACGACCAGTACGAGCGAAGGCTACTCGTTTGTGTTTCGGTTGCTGTGCAACGCGGGGGACGAGTTGCTGGTGCCGAAGCCGAGTTATCCGCTGTTTGAGTTTCTGGCGGATTTGCAGGATGTGAAACTGATACCGTATCCGCTGATCTACGACCACGGGTGGCAGATGGACTTCCCGTCGCTGGAGAAGGCGGTGACGCCGCAGACACGGGGAGTGGTGGTGGTGCATCCGAACAATCCGACGGGGTCGTATGTGCAGCCGGGGGAAATGGGGATGCTGAATTCATTTTGCCGCGAGCATGGACTGGCGGTGATTGCGGATGAAGTGTTTCTGGATTACGGGCTGGAATCTCCTAATGATGACAGAGAGGAAAACACAAGGTCCCTCCACGCGCCTATAGATGCGGAATTCTCCGATCCAGAGGTTTGGTCGGGATGACAAACCAGAGGGGGGAGGGACGCACGCGAGCTTTGCGGGGAATCAGGAGGTGCTGACGTTTACCCTGAGCGGGCTGTCGAAGGTGGCGGCGTTGCCACAGATGAAAGTGGCATGGGTGGTGATCAGCGGGCCGCGGGAATTGGCTGCGGCAGCGATGGGGCGACTGGAAGTGATCGCCGACACTTATCTTTCGATGAATGCGCCGATGCAGTGGGCGGTACCCACGCTTCTGGAGCAGCGGAAGGATGTTGAGCGGCAGTTGCTCGAGCGGGTGAGAAAAAATCTTGCCGAGTTAGACCGGCAGCTTGCAGGGCAGAAGGCTTGTCAGCGGCTGAACGTGGAAGGCGGATGGTACGCGGTATTGCGGGTCCCGGTGACGCGGTCGGATGAGGAATTGGCGATTGAATTGGTGCGGGAGAGATCGGTGGTGGTGCATCCCGGACATTTTTATGATTTTCCGAGCGATGGATATTTGGTGTTGAGCTTGATCACGCCGGCGGGTGAGTTTGCGGAGGGAATCAGCGCGGTGCTCGGCAAGCTGAATTCGTAGCACGCGTCCAACCTCCGGGGCGGCTGGGGCATCTCAAGGGCGCTGCTCGGAGGGTTACTATGCATCGTGGGAATAAGTATCTAGCGTCGTTATTTGTGTCCGCTGCAATGCTGGCGCCGATGGGCGCTGTTGCGATGGCCGCACCGCAGGATGATCACGATCGGCATGAGCGGGAAGATCACCGTGTCTACGATTCGTACCATAAGGACTACCACAAATGGGATCGGCGCGAGAACGACGCGTACCGACGATGGCTGGATGAGAAGCATGAAGCGTACGTGGATTACGAACACCTCAAGCACAAGCAGCAACGCGCCTATTGGAACTGGCGGCACAACCATGAGGAGCACGAAGAGCACGAGCACATGGAACACCAGTAACGAACGGTAGTGCGGCGCGATCCGCAGAATCAAGAACGGCGGGGGAGCGATCCTCCGCCGTCGCCCTTTTTGCGACGAGGCTACCGTTTCACAAGGAACGGGTTGGTCTCGCGCTCTTCGCCGATGGTGGTGAGCGGGCCGTGACCGGGAATTACGATGGTCTCGTCGGGGAGAGCCAGCAGCGTGTCGTACAGAGAATGCAATATCTTCTGCATGGATCCGCCCGGAAGATCGGTACGGCCGATGGAGCCGGCGAAGAGCGTGTCGCCGGCGATCAGCTTGTTCTCGGCAGGGAAGTAGAGGCAGATGCTGCCTTCGGTGTGGCCAGGGGTGTGCAGGATGCTGGCGGAGAGCGATCCGGCGGTGACGGTTTCTCCCGTGGTGACGCTGTGGTCGATTTCGACTTTGCCGGGGTCGCGCATGCCGATCCACGCGGCCTGCGTGTCGAGCATTTTCAAAAGAGCGTAATCGTTCTGGTTGAGCAGGATGGGCGCGCCGGTGGCGTCGCGGAGGCTCATGGCTCCGCCGACGTGGTCGATGTGAGCGTGGGTGATCACGATCTGTTTGACCTGGAGATTATGCTTGCGGACTAAGGCGAGGACGTCGTTGATATCATCGCCAGGGTCGATGACCATCGCTTCGTGAGTGGTCTCGTCGCCGATGACCGAGCAGTTGCACTGCAGCGGGCCGACGGGGAGGATTTCGTGGATCATTTGACCATTGTAACGAGTGCGCCCGGCGCAAAGCATTCAACCACAAAGGACACGAAGTATCACTAAGGGAAAAACGCTGACATTCCTTCGCGGTTAGTTAACGGCTCGGTCGGCCTGAGACTTGCCGTGGAGGGTGCAGTGGGGAGACAATACGCGCGGCGTGCTTGGGGAGGGTTTGTGGCAGCAAAATACCGGCAACATGGTTATCAGGATCGCGACCGAGAAGAGTCGCGTAAAGGATCGGGAGAGAAATCTGGGGGCGGGGCTCCGGCGAAGCGAGATCTCACGTTTGGGCCGAAGCCCGTCAATTTGCCGGGGACACGGGCGGTTTCGCGCTGCACGCAGTGCGGGACGGTGCTGCAGGGGGCCTCGGGCGATGGGCAGTGTCCGAAGTGCGGGTTTGAGCTGCATTCGTGCAAACAGTGCACCTATTTTGATCCGGGGAGCCGGTTCGAGTGCATGCAGCCCGTGAAGGAGCGGATTGCGAAGAAAGATGCCCGCAATGAGTGCGAGCTTTATGAGATTCGAGTGACCCGGGAGAAGGAGACTTCGACTCCGGCGACTTTGCGGCCGAATGATGCGCGGGCGGCGTTTGAGAATTTGTTTAAGAAATAGAACGGCGAAAACCACGAAGGCACGAAGGATCACGAAGGAACCCCGGGGTTAGTCCACCACAGAGGACACTGAGACCCGGAGGCTCGCCACAGACGAGATCCTTCCCTCCGCCGGAAATGCGGCTCCGCTCAGGATGACGCCTTCAAGATTCTGTTAATTAGTTTCGCCACCTAGGGCTTCTGCGTGGGCCTGAGCAGGATCTCACTTATAAACGATTGCGGCGCTTGCGTCACCAGCATGGCGACGGCGTGGGCGATGTCGTCTGGCTGGAGCATCTTTTTAGGGTCTTTGCCGGCGTGTGGGCTCAGCTCGGTTTCGGTTGAACCAGGGCAGATGACGGACGCGCGAATATTGTGCGGGCGCAGTTCTTCCGCGACCGAGTAGGTCAAGCCATTGAGTCCCCACTTGGAGGCGGCGTAGGCCGCGCCGTTGGGAAGAGCGTTCTTTCCTGCCAGGGAGGAGATGTTGATGATGTGTCCGGAATAGCCGCGAATCATCAGAGGCGCGAAGACGCGGATGGCAAAGTAGACGCCGCGCAGGTTGGTGTTGAGGATGCGGTCCCAATCCTCGGGAGCGAGGTTGTGCAACGGATCGCTGAAGCCTCCGACGCCGGCGTTGTTGACCAGGATGTCGAGGCGGCCGAAGGTGCTGTCGACACGCGCCGAAGCGTATTCCATCTGATGCAGGACAGTAACGTCGCAGGGGATGACTTCCGTCTTGCCTCCGGCATCGAGAACGGCTTTCGCCGTGGCGTCGAGCGTGGACTGCGTGCGGCCGCACAGGACTGTGGTGGCGCCCAGTTTGGCGAGTTTGAGTGCAATTGCGGCGCCGATGCCGCGGCCCGCTCCGGTGATGACTGCTACCTGCCCGGCCAGGGCTTGCCCGGTGTCCATATTCAAAGCTCTCCTGCGATCGTTTCGTGGGGGGATTGGAAAGCGTCCGCCATATCCGGTACTGCGCATTTTGACAGTCGCATCTTACACAATCGCATGCTAACAACGCGCATGGTAGTAAGGGCATCTTAACAATAAAGTGGAGGATGATTTGGAAGTCGCTTGCCTTCGGCGGAGGAGGTACTTATAATCCGGCCAACCGGGAAAAAGGGTCAGGGCGCCTTTGTGTTTGGCTGGGGCAGCTCTTTTCCTGGCCCCCTGCCAGGAAGGCTGGCATTCCAGAGCAGGATTTGGACGAAGAGCGGTCCCGATGGAATGCAGTTGCTGCTGAGCAATAAAGAACACGTTTCCCGAAAAAGTTACTTCCCGAAGATCCAAGGAGCCATACTGATGAAAAAGATTCTGCTTACGGTTGTGCTTGGGATTACGGTGGGCGCGGTGGCAGAGACTGCTACGCCGCCAACTCAGGGACAATCGGCCGCGCCGCCAGCACAGGGACAAGCGGCGGCGCCCGCGCAGTCCGCAGCACCCGCGCCCGCACAGTCCGCCGCACCGGTGATCAAAGATCCCGCCGAATATAACGCTTACGTGGCAGCCGTGCAGTCGCAGGACGCCGCCGCCAAAATCAGCGGACTGGAGGCTTTCATCACCCAGTATCCCAACAGCGTTATGAAGAATCAGGCGCTCGAAATTTTGATGGGCGCATACCAGCAGTCGAATAACGCCAAGAAGACGATGGAGACGGCCACGAAACTGGTGACGGCCGATACCTGCAACGTGCGCGCGCTGGCGTTGCTGGCTTATTTTGACCGCGTGATGGCGCAAGGCGGCGATCCGAACGCGAAGCAGCTCTTGATTGACGGCAAGAAATACGGCCAGCAGGGACTGGACTGTATGCCGAAGTTCACCAAGCCCGACGGAACTTCCGACACGGACTTCCAGAAGACCAAAGACCAGATGAACGCGATCTTCCACGCGGTGATGGGTATTTCGGAGTTGCAGGATGCGGTGGAGGCATCGCAGCAGCATGATGCGGCGGTCAAGAGCAAAGATGATGCGAAGGCAGCCGCTACGCTGACGGTGAAGGATCAGAATTACGCGCAGGCGGCCAAAGACCTGAGGATCGCAGTGGACGCGAATCCCACGGACTTCAGCGTAGTATATCCGTTGGCCCTGGCTTATTTGGGGCAGACAGCTCCCGATTATCAGAACGGCATTTGGTTCGCGGCGCGAGCGGCGGCCGTGGCTCCAGCAGCGAACCAGGCGCCGCTTGAAAAATACGCACGCGGACAATACGTGAAGTTCCATGGGGGAGACGATGGCTGGGCCGATGTGCTCGGCGCGGCGAAGGCGAATGGAGCGCAGGTTGCAGTCAAGCCGGCGCCGTCGCCCGCAGAGCAGGCGCACAAGATGGTGCAAGACACACCTCCGGACAAGATGGATTTCGCAATCTGGGAGTTCGTTCTGTCCAACGGCGAGCAGGCGGACCAGGACATAGTGTGGAACGCAATCAAGGGCAAGGCAGTGCAGATGAATGGCACGATCATCAGCACTACGCCGACCGAGTTCATGATTGCCGCCAGTTCGGATGATATCGACGCGAAAAAGGCCGATATTACCCTGAGGTTCGAGGAGAAGGTTCCGGTGCGTCTGATTCCGAAAGACGGAGCCAGCTTCGACTTCCAGGGAGAGCCGGCGTCGTACACGCCGAATCCATTCATGATGGTGATGGAGAAGGGGCAGTTGCTGAAGGCGAAGGCAGCGGCTCCTGCGACGACGAAAAAGCCGCCGGTGCGTCGCAAGCCGGCAGCGCAATAACTGTTACCGTAGTAAGAAAAGGGCAGCCCTTCGCGGGCTGCCTTTTTCGTTTGTACGTTGACGCGGCGACTTTAGAAACACCCTTCCAGACTCGATGCACCTGCCGCGGGTAGAGATCCTTCGACTGCGAGAATACTGCCGCTTCGCGGAAGCATTCTCTTCGCTCGGGATGACAGAGGTCTGAGACTCCCTCTAGCGGACGATCTTTTTTTCCATGGTAATGGGGCGGGTGCTGCGAGGCGGGCGCTTGACGCCGTCCCGGAGCTGGCGGACGTCGATCTTCAACTCGGTGATGGTGCGGCTGAGGGTGTTGCGGTGCATGCCGAGTTCGCGGGCGGCGCGGCACTGGTTGCCCTTGTTCTCCTGCAGCACGGTCAGGATGAACCGTTTCTTGAACTCACGCACGCCTTCGGAATACAGAATATTGCTGCGGTACATTTGCAGGACCAGCGCTTCCAATTGATCTTTCACGATGGATCTCTCTCTAGTATGAATTTTTCACTGCACCGCGGCCTATTTCGGCGGGGAAGCAGGGGCGCCGAGCATAACGTCTGCGGAGCCTGGTGGAGCAGTTCGAGACCCTGATCGAAACGGGTACGCAACTCCGCGGGAGCCAGCCAGATCGCAGCCCGCCCCACCACGAGAAAGTAGGGCGCGAGTTGCGAATTCGCCAGCAGCTTCGAAGCCGGAGTGAATGCCGTCATACCCATCAGGATTACCGCTACCATCAGCCCGCCCTTCAGCAGCCCCAAGAATGCGCCAAGGAAACGGTCAAGACCGCTGAGTCCGGATTGCTTCATCAACCAGCGGGCGATCCTGGCGGCCAAGCCGAACAGGAGCACGATGGCAAAAAAGATGATGAGGAAACCGAGAATCTCAGCCAACCACGGGTTCTTCAAAAATGATTCCAGCCACTCTGCGAGGCCGCGATACTTCCACGCGGCCACGAGGTAGCCCACGACCAGACCAGCCATAGTGAGGGCTTCGGAAAAGAAACCCTGCATGGCGGCTGTTACGACGTTCAGGAGCACCACAGCACAGATAATCCAATCCGCGAGGGTCATGCGGCGCTCCCGCGGGTGGAGATCGTACCAGAAACGCAGCTATACATCCAGCTTGTGTCCTGTGAGCTGGAAGTACGCCTCGAGGTACTTTTCGCTGGTACGGCGAGCCACGTCCGGCGGCAGGGCCGGGGCGGGCGGTTGCTTGTTCCAGTGAATTTGCTCGAGGTAATCGCGCACGTACTGCTTGTCATACGAATCCTGCGGCCGTCCTGGAGCGTACTTGTCTGCGGGCCAGAAGCGGGATGAATCAGGAGTGAGGACTTCGTCGGCTAGAGTGATGCCTTTGGGGGTACGTCCAAACTCAAACTTGGTGTCGGCGATGATAATGCCGCGGTTCAGAGCATAGGCTGCGGCCTTTTTGTAGACGCGCAGCGTGAGATCGCGAAGATGGCTGGCGGTTTCGACACCGACAAGCTTGCACATCTCGTCGAAGGAAATGTTTTCATCGTGTCCGGTGGTGGCCTTGGTCGACGGAGTGAAGATGGGCTCGGGGAAGGCGTCGGACTCTTTAAGGCCAGCGGAAGCTGGATGCCGGAGACCTTGCCGGTGGCCTTGTATTCCTTCCAGGCGGAGCCGGAGATGTAGCCGCGCACGACGCACTCGACGGGGAACATCTCGGCGCGCTGCACGAGCATGGAGCGTCCGCGAAGTTGGTCGGCGTATTTGCGGACCTCCTGCGGGTACTGGTCCACGTCGGCGGTAATCAGGTGATTGGGGACAATGTCGGCGAGGTAATCGAACCAGAACAGGGAGATCTGGCTGAGCACTCGTCCCTTGTGGGGGATGCCGGTAGCCAGGATGTAGTCGAAGGCCGAGATGCGGTCGGTGGCGATGAAAAGCAGTTGCTGATCGCCGATGGTGTAAACGTCACGCACTTTACCGCTGGCGTGAAGGTGGAGATCGGGGAAGTCAGTTTGTAGGAGGACGGAATCGAGAAGTTCGGGGCTCATGATGAAATTTTACAGTGAAGAGGCGAGGCGTATTCTAGCTGGTCCGAAAAAAATGTCAACGATTCTAATCACACTTTGGAGTAGATTGCGGACTTCGTTCGTTTGAAAAATGTTGACAGGAAAGCGGATGTGCGAGAAGGCAGGCTGGACAAGGGGTTTAGGAGTTGCGATTTGTGGAAAAGCTGAGGATGGTGGTGGATATCCGGGACCAAATCGGGAAGCAAAAAGGCCAGCCTTTCAGCGGGCCTTTCTAGTGAGCATCAAATCAGCACTTACTGCTGCGCACCGAAGCGCACCGAGACCAGCTTCGAGACACCCGGCTCCTGCATGGTCACGCCGTAGAGGACCGGGGCGATGCTCATCGTCTTCTTGCTGTGCGTGATGAGCACGAACTGGGTCTGCACGCTCATTTCCTTGACGAGTTCGGTGAAGCGGCCGATGTTGGCTTCATCGAGCGGGCGCGTCGACTTCGTCGAGGATGCAGAACGGGCTGGGCGCGTACTGGAAGATGCCGACCAGCAGGGCGAGTGCGGTGAGAGCCTTTTCGCCGCCAGAGAGCAGGAGCACGCTCTGCAGGCGCTTGCCGGGAGGCGAGGCCACGACGTCGATGCCGCTCTCGGCGCTGTTATCTTCGTCAGTCAACTTCATGAAGGCGTGGCCGCCGCCGAATAGCTTCTTGAACGTGGCCTGGAAGTTTTCGTTGATCTTGGCGAAAGCCTCCTCGAACTTCTGGCGCGAGATCAGGTCGATCTCTTTGATGGTGGCCGTGGTGTTCTCGATGGAAGAGATCAGGTCCTTGCGCTGAGTTTCAAGGAACGAGTGGCGCTCGGCGGTCTCTTTGTATTCCTCGAGAGCCATCATGTTGACCGGGCCCATGGCTTCGAGTTTCGAGCGCATGTCGCGGTAGAGCTGGTCTTCGGCAGCAAGTTGTTCGCCGGTGACCGGGACGAGAGTGGTGTCGGCCATTAGGGCAGCACGCTCGACACCGAGCTCGTTGATGCAAGTCTCGGACATGTATTGCGCGTCGGATTCGAGTTTGGCGGCTGCGGCGGACAGTTCGCCTTTACGGTCGCGAGCCTGATCGAGCAACAGGCGGCTGTTGCGCAGAAGTTCGTCAATTTCGGTAAGGCGGGCGCGGAGTTGTTCGTTCTCAAATTGCAGCAGGCCTTCGCGGGCCTGTGCGGCATTGCGTTCGGCTCCGAGATCGGCGGCCGTTTGTGCCAGTTGCTCGTTTTCTGCTTCCCGCTGCAGCTTTTCGGCGGCGGCAGATTCGATTTGCGAGGCGAGGGCGTGGACCCGCTCGCCCATCTCGGAGAATAGGGACTCGATGCGTTGCAGGACGGCTGCCGCCGAGCGGTGGCGCTCTTCGAGCGTGGCCACGCGGGCGGCATGCTGCGAGGCCGTCTGGGCTGATTCTTCGCGGCGCTGGCGCAGAGCTGTGAGCGATTCCTGGGCGGCCGCGATTTGCTGTTCCAGTTGGATGCGCTGCAGTTCCAGTACTTCAATTTCGGACTGGCGGGCGCAGACGATGCCTTCTTGTTCAGCCCGCTCGGCTGCGAGGCGCTGCAGTTCGAGTTGAGATACGCGGAGGCGTTCGCTGACGCGGGTCATCTCGGAATCGAGTTGTTGCAGCATGTGGCCCGACGTCATGGCCTGATGCTCGGCATCGCGCTTTTCGCCGTCGAGGCGTTCGAGCAGGGAACTGAGGTCTTTGATTTCGCGGCCCAGGGTGAGGACGCGCATTTCTTCTTCGCGGAGGGCGCGTTCGAGATCTTCGAGCTGGCGCAGGACTTCGCGCAGTTCGCGCTTCATCGACAACGGGCCTTCGGCGCGCTGTTTGCCCCCGGTAACGGTGACGTTGTGGAAGCACTCTCCGGCTTGGGAGAGGAAGAAGGCGTCGGGATTTTCGAGCGCGAGGCCGCGGGCCACGTTGGCTTCGGGAACGATGTAGCCGTCGCGCAGCTTGGGCAGGATAACTTCGAGCGACTTGCCAAAGCCGTCGAGCACTCGAATCGTGCTCTTCAGCGGAATGATCTGGGCCGCGGGCGGGGCGCAGTGCGCAGCTTCATCAAGAACGAATGAAAACTTGGCCTGCGAGTCTTCGGGATGGACCAGGAAAGTGGCGCGGCCGTCGACGCCGGTGCGCAACATGCGCAGGCCTTCGTCGGCGGCGTCCCAGGATTTCACGACGACGTAGTTCAGTTCGTCGCGCAGGAAGTCTTCCACGACGCGCTCGTAGCGCGGTTCCACTTCGAGGAAGTCGGCGAGCACGCCGACGGGCGCGAGGCCACTATTCATGACGCCGGATTGAAAGAGGCGGCGAACCGATTCGGTGGAGTATCCGTGCTCGGCGATGACCGCTTCGAGCGAACCCTTCTTGCCGAGGGCAGTCGCGAATTCCGCGCGGAGAACGTCGAGGTTGGTCTTGGAACGCGTCTCCTCCAGCTTTTTCTGTTCGATCAGGCGGCGGAGTTGGCTGATTTCTTCGGTGATTCCGGTGACGCGCTGGGTGACACTTTCAAATTCGAGAGCGAGTTGTCCGCGCTGTCCGCCGAAGGCTTCGACCTGGATGTTGGCGTTGGTGATCTCGGCTTCCAGACCGGCGGGCCTCGCGGTCGGCGCCAGCCAGGCGTTCTTCGGCTTGCGCGAGTTGGTTGCGAAGACGGGAAGCGGACGAGACGGTATCGAAGATAGCGACGCGCGACTCTTCCTGCTGGCGCTCGATTTCAGCGAGACCCGCAGCGGCAGCGGCGGCGTCCTGCTGGCAGAGGACGAGATCGCTCTGCGCGGCGGCCAAATCAGCCGCGGCGGATTCGAGAATCTGGCGGTTGGATTCGCGCTCGGATTCGAGTGCTGTCAGGCGGTGACGGGCCTGCGCCAGTTCGGCCTCGGACGAGGCCGCCCGCACCAGCAATTCGGCGCAGCGTTCTTCATTGTGGCGGCGGCGGGCATGGGCGCGGTCGATTTCGAGCGCGATCTGGCTGATGCGTTCGCGATTCTCGCGCAACTCGGCTTCGATGGTGTAGCCACGCTGGGTGCGCTCGGCGTGCTCCGCCTCGAATTGCTGCACGGCTTCGGTCCGATGCTGCATTTCTTCGGCGAGGGCGTTCAGTTGGGCATCGAGTTCCGCGCTCTCCAGTTCGATTGCGGCGAACTTGCTTGCCAGGACTAGCCTCAACTTGGCGCGCATTTCTTCGCGCAGGCGGGCATAGCGCTCGGCCTTGGAAGCCTGGCGCTTCAGCGAATTCATCTGGCGCGTGACTTCGTCGAAGATGTCGTTGATGCGGGAGAGGTTCAGCTTGGCGTCTTCGAGGCGGGCTTCGGCGAGGCGCTTCTTGGTTTTGAATTTGGTGATGCCGGCGGCTTCTTCGAGGATCGCACGGCGGTCGGTGGGACGGCTGCTGAGGATCTGGCCGATGCGTCCCTGCTCGATGAGCGCGTAGGACTCGGGGCCAAGGCCGGTGCCCATGAACAATTCCTGAATATCGCGCAGGCGGCAGAGCTTGCCGTTCAGCAGGTATTCGCTGTCGCCGGAGCGGAACAGGCGGCGCGTGACCACGATTTCTCCGTGGCGGAATTGCTGCTGGTTGAACTTGCGGCGGCGGATCTTGAGAACCACGTGCGGGGCGACGGTGCCGACCGATGCGGCGTTCGCGGGTGCGGTGACGTTATGCGCGGGCAGCGCGAAGATCGGTTCGTCGTCGGGAAAGGCGACGGCGTTGATGGTGACCTTGGAGCGCGGGATTTCGACTTCTTCGGTCCGGCCGGGCTGCGCGTCTTCGACTGCTTCTTCCGTGGCTTTGGCGGCGCGGGCGCGGATGGAGGCTTCGTCCCAGTCGTCGGAGATGTTGGCTTCGGGGAGGTCGTCCTGAATGTCGATCTCGGTGGGCGCGTTGGCGTCAGGGCCGTTGTAGGCTTCGGGGTCGATGAGGGTCAGCGACACTTCGGCCATGCCCGTGGGCTTGCGGTCGCGCGTGCCGGCAAAGATGACGTCTTCCATGCGGGCGCCGCGCAGGGTCTTGGCCGACTGCTCGCCCAGCACCCAGGAGATGGCGTCGGAAATGTTCGACTTGCCGCAGCCGTTCGGACCGATAATGGCCGCCACGCCGTCCCCGTGGAACTTGAGTTCGGTGCGGTCGCAGAACGACTTGAACCCGAGAATCTGAAGCCTCTTCAGTTTGAGCAACGTGAACTCCTTGAAAACCAGTGGCCAGTTGTCAACGGCCGGTTGCCAGCCGTTCGCTTTGCCTCGGCGAGCGGACCGCTTGGACGCGGGTGTTTACCAACCAGATTCCCCTCGTCGATTCGATGCATGCCGGACCGTTTCCGGGCAACATTCTCACCCCAGGCTGGACAGGGCGGGCACAAAGTTAAGCTACTGTAACGGTGAAATTGGGGCGGGGTCAAGCAATATAACACCATATATGGTGTGGGCTTGCAAGGGACCGCGTTGGGTTGCACACACATTGCAGCAAATGGATGGTTTTTCAGTGGAGAGGGAAAAGGAGGTGGGAGAAGCGCGAGAGCAAGATAAGGCTAGCGCAAGCGGGTCAGTGAGTGCAATCGCGATTTTGCGTCAACTGCGCATTACTGCGTCACGACTGGCGTTTCCCAACCATCGTATTCACCGTCGAAACGCTGAGACAGGTGTAGTAGTTCAATGACTGTGCGGTCGATGGATGCTTGCTCAATAGACTGGGTGCGAGCGACGACGATGCCGAACGGTAATTTTCCCTTAGAGCTTGGTTCCGACACAATCCTATAACCCACTGCGGCTGCCGCATCGCGAAACAGCACGCGAGAGGATTTAGACGGAAAGTACATCCAATGTTGGACTTCTCTCGCTGCGGTCAGAACGTCTCCTCTGTTCAGCAGTACGTCGAGCAAGTCCACGTTCGCAATGCGCTGGAGGCCCTCTGGCGATGGATACAGGCAATTCAGGTAATGCTCCCACAAGGAGTCTTCCTGACTGCCTATGTCAAACCTGTACCCCTCAAAACCATTTCGGGCGGCTTCTACCGCTTGGCGGAAGCCATTGTCGGTCTCTGCATAGAAGTAGAACTCGCGCCGCCCCTCAGTGGTGATTCTTCCACAGGGGACTGCACGGCAGGCGTGGGACACACATGCGTTTAGGGCATCTTCGATTTTGTAGAGTGTTGGAGCTTCCGTGCTATCAGAAAGGCCATCGGTTCGCGGAGTTTGAAAATAGACCCACGTCCAGAGCAGCCATGGCTTCGATGCGATCGGTACTTCGCCACGAAGGCCGAGATTGACAAAAACCGAAGCGAGTTTGTCATTGACGTTGCAGAGATAGGGTTTCCAATTCTCTGTCATGGCGGCAGGAACATGATAACTGTTGTAAGCAGGCCAAAGCACAAGCTTGCGCCGTTTATTCGCCTTTTTGCGGGGATGATGAGCGTAATGGTTTTTCGTCGACTGACACCCTGCGCTCAGTCGGTGAGCCTTACTGATGACTGTAGGAGATGCGATTCAAATCGCCCGGAAGTTGGTTTCCGTAGGGTGTTTTGGTTGAATAAACCTCGTATCGCAACCCAGAGCCATCGCTGTACTCGTCCCATGCCGCATCCACAGCAGTGACATGTTTCTTCACAAAATCGTCGGGAAATTTGACCTGCGCAAACGGAGTGCGTTTGTGGGGCAGTAGATCAACACTGCACAGCCGCGGGATTTCGGCACCCCCACCACATGAGTTACGCAAATAGATCAAAACGTCCCACCCACGCATCAGTCGCGAGTATGTGAAGACGACGGAGGTGACATGCTCGTCGCCGGGATACGGATCAGCACCATTGGCCAAATCGGTGGCATTCTCGGGGTTTCCCAGCAGCGCCCGCACATCAGCAATTGTCGAGAGGGCTGGTGTTAGCTTTCGCCACTTCGCCGTCTGATAGAAGCGATAACCGGACAGTTCGTTTGGGTATGGAGGCGTGCCTTGTGCCCAAACACACGTACTCACCATCAGCAGCAGAATGATTCGACTCATGAAGATAGAGACACCCAATACCGTTCGCTAGTTCCCAAATGTCGCTATTAGGCCTTATCACAACTTTGCGCCTTTTGTTCGCCAGATAAGCCCGGACGATAACTTCGTTAACACTCGATCGAACTCAATGACCCGCTTGGACCGAACGTCCGACGGGTCTGGATCGAATAAGAGTGCAGGGATTCTTCGACTGCGCTGCTGCATTGGCTTTGCGAATGCCGTGGGTTCGCTCAGGAGGACCGTTCAACAACTGTTCCCTCCAGCAAACGTGCGCAAGGAGCGCGGGCGGGGGCGCCCGCGCCACATAGTTATTCTCCGCCTCCAGTGACGGAGAACTGTCGCTTCAATCGCCGGCAGGGTTGAAGCCAAGCTGCACTCCATCAAGCTGATCGGCCTCGGGCTCGACCTGCGTGCGCAGCATCTTGTCCGGGCATATTGCCTGCAACACCGGGCTGGTCATGAAGGTAGTCGTCAGTGCCATCAGGACCATCATTGAGAACAGCGCGGGCGAGATCACCTTGATATCCAGACCGATATTCAGGATGACCAACTCCATCAGGCCGCGGGTGTTCATCAGCGTGCCCAGGCCGGCAGCCTCCCTCGCCGGCATTCCGGTCCACCACGAGGCCAGCATGGAGCCTCCGAGTTTGCCCAGCGTTGCGACGACGATGATTAGCGCCGCAGTACATCCACATCTCCGGGCCTTTGACCAGACCAATGTTGGTGCGCAAGCCGGTGAAGGCGAAGAACAGGGGCAGAAGCAGGGTTACCACGATCGTTTCAAACCGATCCAGAACATAGCGGACGAGCTTCTGCTCTTTGGGCATGATGGCGCCCATCAGGAATGATCCGAATAGAAGGTGGATACCCAGCCACTCGGTGCACAGGGCCGACGCCAAGGCGAGCAGGATCATCAGGGCCAGGGCATTGTCGCTGAGCTGGCCGCGGTTACGGTACGTGGACTCGAAACGTCGCAACAAGTGCTGCACGCCGTAGATCATGATCAGGGCGAAAGCGATCAGGCCTCCGACCGTGAGCCAGATGGGGTTGCCAGTATTCTTCGACCGGATCAGCAGCACGATGTAGGCGAGGATGCACCAGCCGGTGACATCGTCGACTGCGGCGCAGGCGATCGCGACAGTGCCCAGTCGGCTCTGCAGCAGGTTGCGCTCGGTGAGAATGCGGGCAAGCACCGGGAATGCCGTGATGCTCATGGCGGCTCCCATGAACAGTGCGAAGCTCGTGAACGGAACGCTATCGTCCGAAAGGCGCGGGTAGAGATAGATCGCCAGGAACGAGGCGAGAACGAACGGCGCCGTGATGCTGACGTGGCTGGTCAACACTGCGGCGTGGCCGTGACTCTTAAGTTCCTTCGGATTGATCCCGAGTCCCACCAGGAACATGAATACGATCACGCCGATCTGACTCAAGGCACTCAGGAACCCCAGGCTAGAGGCAGGGAACAGGTAGGTGGAGAATTGCGGGGCAAGCCAGCCGAGCAGCGAGGGTCCGAGCATGATTCCAGCGAACATCTCGCCCACCACGCGCGGCTGCTGGATCTTCAGGAATACGTTTCCGACCAGCCGGCACACCGCCAAAACGACCGCAATCTGCAGAACGAGTGTGAACATGTTTGGCATTAGTGTGTCTCCTTCGTCTTGGCTTGTTCTTCTCGAATTCCGCGGAACTCAATGGCCGCGCATTCGACGCAGTTCTTGTACGCGCAGCGTTCCCTGTAGCGCACGCGGACTTGCCTTGGTGTCCACGGTGGCGGTGAGGGATAGAGAATGGTCGGCACATCCGCCCTCTTTCGGGCCAACCGCAGAGGGAATCAGGGTCGCGTTGATCGTATTTCCGTCGATTGCTCCAGAGGTCGCGGAGAAGGCCGGACTCGGCACGCTCAGCGTGAAGGCTTTACCGGACTGCGAGATGGTGAACGCGGCATTCTGAGCTAGCAAAAACTTTCCGCAAGGGAAAGCGGCCAGTTGATCCGGATTGGCGCTGATCTTCCAGAGCCCGCCTACCGACATCGGCGCGGAGATGCTGCGTCCGCTGCGAAGTATTCCAGCGAGCCCGAACAGTGGGAGGGCCACCAGAAGTACGTACGCGAGAATGAAGTTTCGATTTGAGTGGGTCACAGGGATTCCTTTGCCAGAACTGAAAGTTAGAACGGAAATCTCACAGATGTCAGATAGGTACGATCCACGGTGTGGAAGTGCGTGACCGGAATCTGCACGCCTCCTCCGACCGTGACTCCGAGCCTTCTCCACAAGTGGAACTTGCCTGCAATCAAGCCCGGGGACAGGAAGACCTGCTTGTCTCCGGCCAGGGAACCGTTCGTCCAAAAGGTAGAGTTCACTTCAACTTCCGGCCAGAACTTCCTGAAAACCCGGTACTGGAATGCGATGTTGTGAGCCAAGGGAGTGCCCAACTTGTTCATATGGTCCGTGGGCACCGAAATTCCGAAGGTCGTCTGAAAATCGAAGTTCCCCCAGCCTTTTCCCGCGGCGATGGTGGGCGTGAGGATGGTGGCGGTGGCGCCATTCGAGTAGGTGCCTGTGGGAACGCTGGCTCCCATGAATGCCGTCACAATGTAGTTCCCGCTCTCCTCGTTTCCGGCCGCGACGCGGTACTTCAGCAGAAATGACATGTCGCCAATGCCGTCCTGCACACCGGGTTTGTCGTGGCTCACGAACGGAGGGGTGCTAATCAGGATCTCGGTATTGCCGAACGGGATCAGCTCCAACCCTTTGCCGCCGCCGAAACTCGTGGTCTCATATCCTTTTTTCGGTTGGGTGACGGTGTCGAAACGGAGTTGCTCCAGCAGTCGCGGAGTGGTGGTGAAGAGAGGCGCGATCCAGTGCGGTTGTTCGGCGTCGGCGTGCGCTGAGACCTGTAGGCGGTCTGCGAGGAAGCTGCTGTCGCGATCTTGCGCTGAAGACGTCTGGCCGGCGGCCAGTGCGGCCATGGACAGGGTTAGCGCAGCAATCGCAATTTGAAAGTTTTTATAGTGGAACACTCTTTTGCCTCCCGAGTGGCGGTTTGAACAGATAAGACATGCCCGGCGCCAAACGGCGCACCGCACATGCTGGCTTTCTATTGAATCGAACAGGAGAAGGGGGGCTTCGGAGCCGCCATCCTGGGGGGCGGAACTGCGAAGCATCGGGCTAGAAACAAGTTAGCGGGAGGGCCGGAGAGGATCAATCACACGCTAGGACGGGCGACTAATACCTTTGGACAGGTTGGGGAGCTTGTCCGCCATGCGGACGAGGTCGGCCAGGGATTCAGCCCCCATCTTTCGCATGACCTGGCCGCGGTGGATTTTGACGGTCGTCTCGCTGGCGCCTAATTCGGCCGCAATCTGCTTGTTCAGGAGGCCTCGCGTCACCAGCGCCATCACTTCCCGCTCCCGGGGAGTTAACTCTTCGTAGCGCTGGCGCAATTTTGTGATGTCCGCGGTTTGCTCGCGTCGCTGGCGATCCCGATCGACAGCTTTGTGGATGGCGTCCAGCAGTTCCTGTTCTCGAAACGGCTTGGTCAGAAAGTCGACTGCTCCCGCTTTCATGGCTTGGACTGTGATGGGGATATCGCCATGCCCGGTGATGAAGATGATGGGGATCTCGACTCCAGCCGCTGCCAGCTCCCGCTGGAACTCCAGACCGCTCATGCCGGGCAGCCTTACATCCAGAATCAGGCAACTGGGAGCCTCTGCGGCAGGGCTCGCCATGAACTCGGCGCCGGACGCAAAGGTTTGCACATGAATGCCGACCGAATCCAGCAGATCCTTGATGGCGGCGCGAACCGCAGCATCATCATCGACGACAAAGACAATCGGATCGATCTTCTTCACGCTGCCTCGCCTGTCGGCAAAGTAAATTGAAAACTGGCGCCGGGCCCGGGGTTGGGACTCGCCCACAATCGCCCGCCGTGGGCTTCGACTATGCTCCGGCTGATCGACAATCCCATGCCCACGCCTTCGGTCTTCGTCGTATAAAACGCTTCGAACACCTTTTCGAGATCTTGCGCGTCCAGTCCGGTCCCGGAGTCGCGGACCGAGACCAGCACCTGGCTGCGATCGTCGACATCAGACTTGATGATCAGCTCGCGCGATCTGCCTGAGACATCCGCCATGGCTTCGATTCCGTTCATGATCAGATTGAGCAGCACTTGCTGCAACTGTACCCGATCACCGGTCACGCGCGGCATCTCCGGTTTGAGTTCACAGGTCAACAGAGCCCGGCTCTTCACCAACTCTGTTCCGATCAGCGCCAGCACGTCCTGAATGACCTCGTTGATATCCAGCGGAGCCTTGTGCGGGGAAGCCTTCTTCGAGAGTGTACGAATGCGCTTGATGACTTCGCTGGCGCGATTTCCTTCGCTGATCATGCGCGTCATAGAGTCGCGTGCCCGCTCGACGTTGGGCGGTTCGGCTCCAAGCCAGCGCATTCCAGCCGCACCGTTGGTGACAATCGCCGCCAGGGGCTGATTCACTTCATGTGCGATTGACGTCGCTAGCTCGCTCATCGTCATGACTCGAGTTAAGTGGGCCAGATCGGCCTGGGTCTTATGGACCGCCTCCTCGGCGCGTTTGCGCTCGGCGATTTCCGATTCCAACTGCTCGTTGCTGTGAAGCAGTTGGGCCGTACGCTCTTGCACCTTCGCGTCGAGATGATCGCGCGCTTCCTTAAGAGCGGTCTCGGCGTCTTTGCGTTTCTTCGTGAACCATCCGCTGAGAAGGGCTGGTAATACGAACTGCGCCAGGTACGGCAGGTCGGTGGTGCGGATGGCAAATCCACGAATCGGGGAAACGAAGTATAAGTCCAGAACCAGTGTGGCAAGAACAATGGCTGTGAGCCCTGGGCCTGTTCCGCCAAACCATGTGCTGATTACGACGGCGGCAAAGAACAGCGGCGTAGGAAACACCGTTGGCTTCAGAGATTGCGTGATCACCAGTGCGGACGCGACCGCCAGGATTGCAATCCCGTATCCGTAGAAGACGGATCTGATCTGGCTTTTGAAAGTCGCTGAAGTGTCCATTCGGCGCTCTGGAAGGAGCTAATGGCAACAACAGCCCTGAGCTTACCAGATCGGCCAGGGCGCGCGATGGGCCACAGTCGTGAGTAACCCTTCCAGTCACCCGAATGTTCTCACCTGCCAAAGTAAGGCGGGACCGCAATGCTTCTTTTACGAGTTGGAACCCGGTGTTTGTAGGCCCGGTGCCGCAGCGGTCTTTGTTGATCCTACCGACATCGAGCCGAACGCCGGGCCATCAAGGCGATAGGGAGGCCGACCAGGAAGGCGTGGGATAGTAACTGATCCGCAAGCTCAATCAGCGACATCGGAGCCGTGCGCCTGTGTACGGCTGAGAGGGGCAGCACCACATGCTGCATGAAGTAGAACAGGCCGATTCCGAAGGCCGGCCCGAAGACCCAAGGTTTACTCACGAGCGCAGGGACGAAAAGCGACACTGCGTAGTAGAATGCGGCGGCGCCGATCGCGATGAAGAACTGGAGAGCGATGCCCAACGCAACAGTAAGCCAGCCTGCGCCAAACGATCGGGACCCAACTAGTCCGCTGGCGATGCCTTGAAAGATCGCGGCGGGCGGTACTGCGAAAGCCAGCCAATAGAAGATCACAGCATCCAGGCCGTCAAGCAGGCCGGCGATCGCGCCGCCCACTAGGATGGTCTGCGTCGCCCGCGGGCGAGAGATTTTCGGCAGTGCTTCAGCGTCCATAGCGAGTCGGTCCTTTGCAAGTTGGACGGAGGGGACCGTTGAAGGTCACAGGGATTATCTCGGTCCCTTAAGGAGGACATTCAGGCAACGTGATAGGGACGGCCGAGGCGGCCGTCCCCACGCGTATCTCAACAACTCTACTTCTCGCCCAGTTTCTCGAAGAAGCGGCAGATGGTTTCGATCCCGTGATAGAAGTTCGGGATGTGGAACTTCTCGTTGGGAGCGTGCAGGTTGTCATCAGGCAGGCCGAAGCCCATCATGACGCTGGGAATCTTCAGCACGTCCTGGAAGCCGGTGACGATGGGAATCGAGCCACCGCTGCGGATGAAAACCGTTTCCTTCTTGAACGTGTCGTGCAGCGCTTCGGTGGCGGCTTTGATGTAGGGATTGTCGGTGCCAACGACAGCTGCCGGGCCCTTGCTGTGGATCGTGATTTTCGTTTCGATGCCTTTGGGCGTCAGCTTCTTCACGTAGGCTGCGTACTTCTTGAAGACATCGTCCGCATCCTGATTGGGCACTAGGCGCATGGAGACCTTCGCCGATGCCTTGGCGGGAATCACAGTCTTGGCGCCGGCGGCGATGAAGCCTCCGGGCATGCCGTGGACTTCGAGCGTGGGGCGCGCCCAGGTGCGGTACAGGACCGAGTAGCCGGGTTCTCCGGTGAGAACCTTGGAGCCGACTTCGGTCTTGCGGTATTTCTCTTCGTTGAAGGGCAGGCGCTTCCAGGCTTTGAGTTCATCCTTGGTTGGAGCCTTGACGCCTTTGTAGAAGCCGGGGATCAAGATCTTGCCCTTGGAATCTTTCAGCTTGCTGATGATCTCGATCAGGGCGAAGAAAGGATTCGGGGCAGCGCCTCCGTAGACACCGGAGTGCAGGTCGGTCATGGCGCCCTTGGCTTCGATTTCGGTGTAGACCAGGCCGCGCAGGCCTACGCACAACGTGGGAAGATTGGGCGCGAAGAGTTCGGTATCGCAAACCAGCGCGAAGTCGGCTTTCAGCTTGGCTTTCTGCTTGACGATGTATTCGTCGATGGATTCACCACCGACTTCTTCTTCGCCCTCGAAAATTATTTTCACGTTGATGGGAAGCTTGCCGCCGCCAGATTGCATGAGGGACTCGAGGGCTTTGACTTCCATCCAGAGCTGGCCTTTATCGTCGACGGCGCCGCGGGCGTAGATGTTGTTGTTGCGCTCGGTGGGCTCGAAGGGCGGCGTGTGCCATTCGTTGAGCGGCTCAGCGGGTTGGACGTCGTAGTGCGCGTAGCAGAGCGCAGTGGGCTTGCCGGAGGCATGCAGCCAGTCGGCGTAGATGAGGGGATGTCCCTTGGTGGGGATGATCTCAACGTTTTCCATGCCGATGCGGCGCAGTTCGTTGGCCACGAAATCGGCGGCCTTTTGAATGTCGGGCTTGTGTTCCTTGAGAGTGCTGACGCTCGGGATGCGTAGAAGATCTTTGAGTTCGTTCAGGAAGCGCTGCTGGTTATTGCGGGCATAATCGACTGCGGAAGAAGCCATGGTGAATCCTTTCTGTGATCTCGGCAGACAATCGCGGCGGACAATCCCGGCAGACAAGGCGAGATAGCGGATCGAGAGTCCGAGGAAACGAATCAGTATAGCGCGAAGGCAGTGGACGTGCTTCGGCGGTCCCACCCCTAGCCACAAAGGACACGAAGGTACACGAAGGAGAACCTCAGGCGTAGCCCAGGCGCTGGCGACGGCGCCAGTACGCGGCCGCCAGCAACGCCGCCGCAGCCAGCGCATAAATCCAGGCGAACTCGACATTGGAGTTGTGCCCATGAAGTCGAGCCCGGGAATCTGGTGAGCGGGACCGACATACCACCACACGGTGTAGATCGCTTCGAAGGCTTTACTGCTGCCACTCCAGATCCCGAGTGCGAGGGCCAAGCTGGGGATGAACAATGCTCCGGCGAGCCAAGCCGCAAAGCCGAGCCAATCCGTGCCCAGCAAGAGACGAGTACCCAGTCCGCTACCGGTGAGCAGGGCGACGAGGGCGCCCGCGGTCCAGAGAGCTGGAAGCTGACGCGAAAGGCTGCGTGCGGAGGAGAAGAGCAGGGCGCTGGTGGCATGACGGGCTTCACGACAGCCCATCTGGGACCAGAGCAGGACAGGCCAGATCCAGGCGGCAAGCAGGAACCCTGCGCGCACCTCGCGTTCGGGAGAGACGAGTTGACCGACGAGCATTCCCGCAGCACCTGCGTACCACCACCAGCGCTGGCCTTTGAGCATCAGCCGGAGCTCAGACATCACTAACTGCGGAAAGCGCGAATTCGATACGGTGCGGACGAGGGGCGTGAGATGAGCGGCGGTCATCGAGACTGGCGCAGGAACGGAAACAGCGCGGTCTTCTGATGAGAAGATCGAGGGCGTTGGTCGCTGCTTGAGTCCGCGGCTTGCGCCAGGATCGGGCGGGATCGAAGCGGTGAAAAAAGACAGATGCCAGTAGCGCAAGGCCGGCGGCGACGCTGATCCAGAGCAGGCGCACCAGCAACACGTTCAACGTCCAGTCGATTCCATTCCAGGGAAAGGTTCGGATCGCGCGTTGGCCGCCAATGGTCAAGCTGAAATTGAAATTTTCAGGACCGCCGGGATCGAGCGCGTGCAGGGCGCTTCGGGTGCTGCGGTACAGGAGTTGGAGGCCACTCGGATCGTCGACGCCTGTGGCGCCTAAGGCGATCGCGGCGGTCCACGCGAAAAAATACACAACGTTGCCCACGCCGCTGCGAAGTACCGGCAAAGTTTCGAAGAGCACGGCGACGCTGGCCGTCAGAAGCATGGATGGCAGTGCGAGAAAAATGAAGGGTGCCCAGAGTTTCCAGAGAGAGAAGGAATGGGCCTCGGCACGGATCCATTGCATGGCCAGAGCGGCAAGCATGAGGACCACGACCATGCAGGCGAGCACCGCGAAATTACTGAGGGTTTTCGCGAACGTGTAGAAGTCCTTGCGCATGGGGGTGGCGGCGAGGATCTGCCCGACGCGCGTGTCGGTGTCGCGCTGCACGGAATTCTTCACGATGTAGAATCCGGCCAGTGATAGAAACGTGGAGCAGCACACGGTCATGAGCGCGCCGATCCACGCGGAGTTGTAGACACCGCGGTAGCCTTGACCGACCACCATCCAGACCTTTTCGGCAGCGACAGCGTAAGCGAGATACAAGGCCGCCGCCAAGGTGACCAGGAAACTGTAGCGGCGAACGCGCTCCAGAAAATCGGCGCGGACCATGTGGTAGAGCACGCGCGGGGCGTTCATGCTGCAACTCCGGCACGGTGTTGCGAGAGGCAATAGAGGTAGGCGTCTTCGAGATTGGGCGTGACAGGCTGAGCGCCGTTGGGGGGCGAGTCGCCGAGCACGCGAGCATGGACTCCATCGCTGCGGCGGGCGGTGTTGCTGATCAAGTATCGCTGGCGCGCGGCGTTGAGTTCGCCGCTGGGCAGCACCCACTCCCAAACCCGGCCTTCGACCCGCTGCAGCAATAATTCTGGCGACGCGTGCGCCACGAGCGCGCCTTGCGAGATGAGCGCGATGTCAGTGGCCGTCGCTTCCACGTCGGAAACAATGTGCGTGGACAAGATGATGATGCGTTCGCCGGAGAGTTCCGATAAGAGATTGCGGAACCGCACTCGCTCCTCCGGGTCGAGCCCCGCAGTCGGTTCGTCCACGATCAGCAGTTGCGGATCGTTGAGCAAGGCCTGGGCGATTCCGACGCGCTGCTTCATTCCGCCAGAATAGCCGCCCAGCGGACGCTTGCGGACGTCAGTGAGGTTCACGAGGTTGAGAAGTTCGTCGATGCGCTTTCGGGAAGCCGCGGCGTCGAGACCCTTGACGGCCGCGAGGTACTCGAGAAATTCGACCGCGTTCAGGTTGGGATAGACGCCGAAATCCTGGGGAAGGTAGCCGAGAGTCGAGCGCAGAGCATCCGGATCTGTGGCGAGATCGGTGCCGTTCCACATGACCCGGCCTTCCGTCGCGCGCGTGATGGTGGCGAGGATGCTCATGAGAGTGGTCTTGCCGGCGCCGTTGGGGCCGAGTAGTCCGAGCACGCCTGGACCCAACTGCAGGGTGAAGTTGCGCAGCGCCCAGTTTCCGCCGCCGTAGCGCTTGCTGACATTTTCGATGCCGAGATTCAAGAGTCCTCCGCTGCGACTACAACCCGATGACCCAGCGTAGTGGAGGAACGCATCACGCTCAACAAAAGTTTCGGGGAACTGGGCAAAGTCCCCATTTCTCGCGCAAAGGACGCGCGAGAAATGGGGCACCCGTATTTCATGGGAACCTTGCGGGGGAGAACGCGGTGAGGTCGAACTCTGGGACGCGGCCCTCGATCAACGCCGCCATTACCTCTGCGGTGATAGGAGCTAGCAGGATGCCGTCGCGGAAGTGGCCGGTGGCGACGTAATAGCAGGGAGTCTGGGTCTCGCCGAGGATGGGGAGAGCGTCGGGAGTTCCGGGGCGCAGGCCGGCCCAGTCTTCGAGGATTCGGGCATTGCGCAGTTCTGGGACGAGCGCGAGGGCTGCCTGATGCAGACGCTGGATTGTGGCGAGGTCGGTGCGCTTGTCGAATCCGGCTTCTTCGACGGTGGCGCCGACGAGGAGACGTCCGTCACTGCGGGGGATGAGATAGGCCTCCGGCGAGCGAACGACGTGCATGAGCAGGGTGCGGGAGGGCATCACGAGGCAGAGCATTTGTCCTTTGACGGGGCGCGTAGGGAAGGCGTGGGGGCCGATTTGGCCGGACCATGCTCCGGCGCAGTTGACGATTTTCGTGGCGTGAAATGCGGTCTTGACGGTGCTGACGCCGGTAGCGCGCCCTTCCGTTACAGTCACAGCGGTGACTTCATCGCCAGAGGAGAAGTCAACTCCGCGGTGTTTGGCGGCCTTCCAGGCGGCTGCGGTAAGAGCTCGCGGATCGACGCTGCGTTCTTGCAAATACACAGCGGGAGAAGCAGGGCTCACAAGTGCGGGCTCGAGTTCGTTCAGCGAACAGGGCAGCGAGTGGTTCGCCACGAATTTAGTATCTCGCTCTGAGTGCTTTGGCGAGGGCAACAAGAATCGTCCCCTGGTCCCGCAGGTCGACCTTCATGCCGGACTCGACTTCGAGCTCATACGCGAATTCCGGGTAGAGGCGGGCGCTGGCCGTGGCTAAGGGCTGAAGGACTGCGGGGGTCTCGAGGGGACAGTCGACCAGCATCCCTCCCGCGGCGTGGGAGGCTTCGCGGCCTGGTTCTCCGCGCTCGACCACCAAAACGGAGGCCCCGCGCTTCCGCAGGGCGATCGAGAGCGAGAGGCCGATGATGCCTCCGCCGATGATGATTACGTCCCAAGTCTTCACCTGGGCATTGTAAAAGAGGCGCAGGCGCGTGGGGTGCGGGATTGGAACGAAGATGACACGGAGCGCGCGGCTGCATAGAATGACGAACATGAAGAAGATCTTTGTAACCGGGGTAGTGCTGGCAATGCTCACGCTGGCGGGCACGGCTTTTGGGCAGAAGGACAAGGACGAAGAACCAACCGCGTGGCTGTATTTCCTCGTCGTCAAGGACGACAATGGGAAGCCGGTGCGCAACGCGGCGGTGATCATGCATCCCGTGAATCCCAAGGGCAAACAGAGCCGCGGGGGTATGGAGTTAAAAACCGACGCGGAAGGGAAGGCGAATTTCGATGGCGCCCCCCTTGGCATGCTGCGCGTGCAAGTGCTGGCCTCGGGATTCCAGACGTTCGGGGAGGACTACGACGTCGAGAAGCCCAAGATGGAGATCACAATTAAGCTGAAGCGGCCGCAGGGGCAATTCTCGGTGTACGACGATCACGCGAAGGATCCGAACGCGTCCCCGAAGCAAGACCCGCCGCCGGCGGCTCCAGACAAGAAACCAAACTAGAAACGGGCTGGCCGCCTTGTCAGGGGCCGAATCCATATGACCTCGCAACAGCGCCGATGAAGAAACGTCCGTGTCCCTAGGCCTGAATCTCAATCAGCCGGTGGGAGCGTTTGTCCCGGATCCGCGGCACAAGAGTGCCGGGTTGGCGTTCTTACTGTCGCTGCTCGTCCCAGGCGCAGGGCAGTTTTACTGCGGCAAGAACGGGCGCGGGGGAATGACGATCGCTTTCTGGCTGCTGGCGCTGATCTTCTGCTTTGCACACCCGTCGCCGGCATTGGTGGGCGAAGCGTTGTTTGTGATGCTCGTTCTGTGGATCTTCTCTTTTCTCGACGCCTATTTCACCGCGATCGAGATCAACCGGGGACAAGACGATCTGGTCGACGAGCAGAATCCGCGCGTGGCCGTCACGTTGAATCTGCTGACTGCGGGCTTTGGATATTTCTACCTGGGGGAGCAATCCAAGGGGCTCGCCCTTTTCGTCGCGATGCAAGTGGCCCGGTTCGCTGTCCCATCGACGGGGTTTTGGGGAATATCGATCGGTCTGGTGCTAATGGTCGTGCAGGTGCTCGTGGCCGGCGATGCGTACCGCATCGCGCACCGGAAACTGAAGGAGTCGATGGCACTGGATGCCGGGCAGCCACTGCAGGATGCCGCGCCGGCCTCGCGTTTGCCAGTGCAGGTGCCCGTGGTTCTGGCATGCCTGCTTCCCGTGGGGTTTGCCGTGTTCGTCGTGATTGGGTTGCTGCTGGGGTACACGCGTGCTGGAAAGCGCCAACCGGTTGCCTCGCTGAAGAGCGGCGTCGACGTAGAGCGCGGGATAGGCCGAGCGGTTCCACAGCAGGTGCGCAACGATACTCCGGTGCCCGTGGTGGATTTCCCGACCGCGGTGCAAGACGTTCAGCGTGTGCAACGGAAGTCGGAACGTGGAAAAGACGAGATAGCGAATTTGAAGCAGGACGTGCGCATGCTGAGTGCGACGCTAAACGCGCGGAAGGTCGATGCCTCCGACGCCACGGTGGCGCACTACTATAGGGCTGTGGCGCTAGCCACGATCAACTCGGTGCATGACCATAACGGTGAAGCAATGGATACGTCGGGCGCGCGTACGGCCAGGGCCGATCTCGATAGAATTATCGGCGCAGGCCAGATCCTCACGTACGTGCCGGAAGTGAGCCGGACCAATGCGGAGTATTGGGCGGGTTCGGTGGCGCGGAATCAATTGCACGACGAGGCAGCGGCTTACTCATATTGGGAGAAGTGCGCGGCGGATGGACACGCCGGATGCATCAACATCGTGGCGAGCGCACGGGTCTCAGGCAACGGCGGGCAGAGAGTAGATATGAACGAGGCGCTCACCCTGCACCAGACTGTGTACAACACCGGGATCAAGTTCCAGTGCGCAGGAGCGTTGTCAGCGGTGGATATTGCGGAGATTAACTACTTCACCGGCGTACGTCGTCCCGGAGACGATGAATTGGAATGGACCAGGAGGGCGGATGAGCTGCTGGATCAGATCGAAGCCCGAGGGAGCAGCCGGAATGTGTGCGAGCGGGCGGACCTCGAAGTGGAAGAATTTCTCTTTCAGTTGAGCCAGGGACACAGAGACGACAACATTCTGCAGGATGCGCTCAGTCGCCTGGATGAGGGCTCCACGACCACGAAGGCCGTGATTCAATTCATCGCAGGGGCGCTGGATGAAGGCGGGTTCAGTTCGGCGGTGAATTCCAGTAAGTCTCAGGATGAGCGCTGCTCAGCCTATTTTGATGCCATGTGGTACGCCGAACTAAGAGGCGAAGGTGCGATGGCGCGGCGATTTGATCAGCGACTGGTGGACATTGGAAGATTTCACTGTGGGGAAGGGCTGGTGTTCGCGAAGAAGTTCAAGTTCCAGTAAAAGACTCTCACGATTGGGGATGCACATGGATTACTTACTGAAGACGGAACCATCTACATATTCGTTTGCCGATTTGCAGCGGGAGAAGACGACGGTATGGGATGGAGTGTCAAATCCCGTGGCGCTGAAGAATATGCGTGGGATGAAGCCGGGCGAACGGCTGGTGATTTACCACACCGGCAATGAGAAGAGCGCGGTAGGGACGGCCACTGTCGTGTCGGTGGATGCGTCGGACTTGAAGAACCCGCAAGTGAAGATCAAAGTCGGCAGGGCCAATGCTAAGCCGGTGACGCTGGCGGAGGCGAAGGCGAATCAATTGTTTGCGGAATCGCCGTTGGCGCGGCAGGGAAGGCTTAGCGTCGTGCCTTTGAACGAGGCTCAGTTCAAGTTTCTGACCGGGGAATGAAAATCAAAAGCCCCACTTCTCGCAAAGTGCTTGAGAAATGGGGCACCCGATTCCGTTCCACTTCGGCTCGAGTCGCGGTTACGACGGGCGCGCTTCGCGGCGGATGAGGGTGGAGTCCAGCAAGTAGCCCAGGCCCAGGGTGAAGGGGATCGCGCCGAAGGCCGTGGCGATCAAGGCGTCGGGTTCGACTCTGGCGATGATGGTGAAGGCCATCATGTAACCGACCGCGCCCGCGATGAGTAGAATGCCAGCGCGCCTGGAATGTGCCGCCTCAGTGAGATCGGGCTCCATGGGGACGTTCACACCCCTCTGCATGGCTGCCAGCCGTTCTTCCGTGCGCAGTTTGCGCACTCGATAAAACGTGTACATTCCTAGTACGGCTGTGGGCATTCCGAAAATCATGATGACTGCAGCGAGACCGGTGATTCCGTCCATGGTAGTTCTCCTTCCTGTTGCGCCTGACGCGCTTGCCGGAGCTGAAATCGCTTTCAAAATTAGATACGCAGGGCGCGCCCGGAAAGTTCCCTGGCGTGCCAACTCCTCTCGCCGTAAACGCTTCCAACCAAGGGATGTTGGCTGCTGGGCATTCTTCCTTTCGGGTCGCCCTTCTGGAGAAAAGATGAAATTTGGGAACTCGTATAAGCTGGCGCTCGCCGCCTGCTTGGCGGTGCTATGTGTTACGGGCCTCTGGGCTCAACAAACGAAGGAAAAAGTTACGGTCGACGATGTCGACCGAGAGTTCGTCGTGCGTCTGCCGAAGGGCTACGATGCGCAACAGCACTATCCGGTGGTGATCCTGCTGCATGGCATGAATCAGGATGCGGACGACATGCAGCGCCTGACGCGGTTCGATGAACTGGCCGACAAAGACAGCATTATCACGGTGTATCCGATCGCGATGCACGGCCGCTGGAACGTTGGCGTTCATCCGCAACAGCATCGGCCGGCGGGCATTGGACCGGGCAGGCGGGGACGCTACGGCGGTAGCTATCCCGGAGGCGGCGGAGGAGGATACCCGAGAGGCGGTGGTGGATATCCGGGCGGTGGTGGACAGCAGGATCCCAACCGGGTGCCGAACCAGGAGCGCAAGCCTCCGGCAGATGATATTGCCTTCTTCAATGAAATGCTGGACCAACTCGGAACCAAGTTCTCGGTGGACTCGTCACGGATTTATGCTGTGGGGCTTTCAGAAGGCGGCTTCATGAGCATGCGTGTGGGATGCGCGTTGGGCAACCGGATCGCCGCTATCGCTGCGGTGGGAGCGGCGATGCCGAAGACGATGATTTGTCTGCCGACGCGTCCGGTGCCGACGGTGATGATCAACGGCACGTCCGACCCGGTGGTTCCGTACGGCGGCGGCACCGAGCATAACCTGAGCCTGGCGACGCTCTCGGCGGAAGACAGCGCCAAGGCGTGGGCGAAGATCGATCGTTGCGCGGAGAAGCCCGAGAAGAGCAAAATCTCGCCCAGCGCAAAGGGCGGCATGGAAACAAAAGTCGACACCTACAACGGCTGCCAACAGAATGCGCAGGTCGTCCTCTACAGCGTGAAGGGCGCGGGGAACACGTGGCCCGGTGGAGAGCAGTACGAAGCGGAAAAAGCGGTTGGCAAGACGAGCCAGGATCTGAATGCTAATCAAGTGCTCTGGAGCTTCTTGGTGACACGGAAACTTCCTGCCCAGGGCGGAGAACAGAAGCAGTGATCTGGTAAAACCGCCCGCCCATCACGATCCTCGAATGCCAGAAAAGCCCACCCTCTCGCCTGTGAATGCGAGAAGGTGGGTGCTTTGGATTTGGAAACGTTAGCGGAACAGATTCAGGGTGTTGGTCGCATCGTCGACGTAGTAGACGCTGCCGTTCACATCGATCAGTCCGAACAAGGCGCCAGCTCCCGGCGGGTTTCCGCTGCTGTCGAGCAGTACCTTCTTGATTTGTTCTCCATCGGGATTCGTTTCCACCAGGAAACCGTTGTTTCCATTGACGGTCAGGATATTTCCGTTCGCAACGGTCAGGCCGAGTGGGTCGTTGAGGCTGCCACCTTGTGTTACGGTCGCGCCAGTTCCAGCGGAGGTATCGCGGGTCAAAGGAACCGGGATGGCTGCAATGCGATTGTTGACGCTGTCAGCGACGTAGAGCGTTGCGCCGCTCGCGTCCAGACCCAACCCTGTCGGTCCGATGACCAGCGCTGCCGGGTCAGTCCGCTCAGAAAAGCCAGATCCAATCACGGTCATCGACTGCAAGGAGGGGGGCGTCTTGGACGAAACGTTAAGGGTCAGCCGCAGGACGGTGCCGCCGTGCACGACATTGCCTCCGCCTGCAACGGTTCCGTTGAGAACGTTGGAGACGAACAGAGTCGCGCTGCCGCCCGAATCCAGTGCCGTCATGTCCCAAGGGCCATTGATGAGCGAACCATAGAACGTTTCAACCACGTTGCCCATGTTGTCGAGCACGAGCAAGCATCCCGCCTGCGCGGTGGCAGAGGTGCCGTCCGTGGTCGGCAAACTGCCCACGATGACCCATCCGGCGCGCAAGACAGCCAGAGCGGTCGTCAACCCAACTCCACCGGGACAGGGCCCCGGCAAATTGTTAGCGTCGATTTGAGCGAAGAGGCTGAACGTGCCGTCCGGCGCAATCTGAACGATGGTTGTTCCCGTTCCCTGGAAGTTCGAACTGTTGTTGAAATTGCTGATCAGGATGTCTCCCTTGACGAGTGAACCGGAACTCTTTGCGACGCGAACGATGCCGTATGGGTTTACATCCCCATTGGCGGGAACGGTCGAAGCGATGACCGAGATGCCGGGATGGTTGCTGAGGCGAGTTCCCTGGGCCTGGACAGAGAGCGCGCCCGCGACGACGAGAGACGCTGCACAAGCCCATATTTTCAGTTGCGACAAGTTCATGACAATCCTCCTGTGGCGATGCCTACCGAATGGAACGTTGTGGTTCCGCGCCGCCATCCCGCGAAACAGCTTGCAGGGCTGGGCATTTGCGGGGCACGCAGGGTCGGTGCGAGCCACCCGTATGTGCTGGGCATCAGTGTGTTGTGGAGACAGAGGGGAATTGTCAGCAGGGTGTCAAAACGGTGTCACTTCTTCTTCGTCAGAGTACAGTTTTGCGGAGCAGATACTACATAGGTCAAGGGATGGACTTTCTCAATTCGCGGCGCAGGATTTTTCCGGAAGCGGTCTTCGGAACCGAGTCCACGAAATGGACCTCGCGCGGTTGCTTGTAATGAGTAAGTCGATCGGCAACGAAAACTCGAAGTTCCTCTCCGAGTTTGGAGCTGTCGACGAATCCTTCGCGCAGCGCGATGAAGGCGACGGGAATCTCCCCGGCTGCATCGTCGGAACGCCCAACGACACCGCACTCTTTCACGGCGGGATGTTCCAGCAGCACCGCTTCCACTTCCGCGGGGGCCACGGCGAAGCCTTTGTATTTGATCATTTCTTTGCGGCGGTCAACGACACGGTAGAAGCCTTCGCGGTCGCGCGTGACAATATCGCCGGACCAATACCATCCGTCGCGCAGGACCGCTGCGGTCGCCTGCGGCTCCTTCCAGTAGCCGAGCATAATTTGGGGGCCTCGCATGACGAGTTCGCCGGGCTGACCTGACGCTGCTTCCGTGAGGTCGTCGGGAGTGTCGCCGGGATCGATCTCGGGCTGCGAGAGTACGCGACAGTCGGTCTCGGCCAGCGGATGGCCGATGGAATCGGGATGGTAGAGCGCAGGTTCCAGGTAGCCGCAGTGCGTGACGGGCGAGGCCTCAGTCATGCCGTATCCCTGACAGACGAGAATGTTGGTGAGCCCGGTGAAGCGGCGGGCGAGTTCGGGCGCGAGAGGCGCAGCCCCGGACTTGACCCAGTGAACTTGATGGTCTCGCGGAAACTGTCCTGCCTCCGCCGCCTGACACAGCGCATTCATCGCGGGGGGCACGAGGGGCATCATGGTAGCCGCTTCGTCGGTGATCAACTTCGTCATCATCTGCACGGTGAAGCGCGGCACCAGAATGAGCGTCGCCCCCAGAATTAGCGAAGGATTAAGAACAACATTCAGTCCGTAGATGTGGTAGAGCGGGAGACAGCAGAGAATGTGGTCGGCGGAATTGAGTGTGGCCGCATTCGGACCCAGAAGTTGATACACGTTTGCGATCAGATTGTAGTGCGAGAGCATTACGCCTTTCGGCAGGCCGGTAGTACCGCTTGAGTAAGGCAGGGCGGCCAGAGTTGTCTCCGAAGACTGATCAGGTTTCGGATAAACCGCTGCGACCCGGCTCAGCAGGTTGGCGAAGGGTTCGGCTCCGGAGGCGTGCTGGCGGGTTGTATAGACGCGGCGGAGGCTGGGGATCCCTGCGAGGTTGATGCCTTCGATGTTTCCGCCGTCGGTGATCAAGAGAACGGCGCCTGAGTTTTCCAACTGATAACGAACCTCGCGCTCGCGATAGGTTGGATTGAGTAGCGTGGGAATGGCTCCGGCGAGTTGGATAGCATGGAAGACGGTGCAGAATTCCCAGGAGTTCGCGAGGAAAATAGCGACGACATCTCCGCGCTTCACTCTCGCGGCGATCAAGCCGCGGGCGAGGCTTTCAACGGTGTCGGCATATTCGGCATAGGTGAGGCGGCGTCCGCAGGAAGCGTCCACCAGCGCGGTCTTCGGCGCGTTGCGGCGGCAGGAGTTGAGCACGAGATCGTGCAGAAAAAGATTGTGAGGATCCGCGTAGAGTTGTGTGCGCATTATGCCGGGAGCGATTGTAACGGAAAGAAACGGATTCGAACGAACAGGCTTAACTGGCTAGCCTGCGCAAGAATTCCCGCTCGTCCATGCGGTATTTGAACGCTTTGCGCCCGTCGATGAAGACAACCGGAACCTCGTCGTTGTACTGGCGGCGGAGTTCGGAGTCCAGGTCGACGTCGACTTCTTGCCACGTGAAACCGCCCCGCCGAGAAAGTTTCGACAGGCTCTCCTTCACCACTTCGCACAGATGACATCCCTTGCGGGAATAGACAACGACGGTGCGAGACTCTGGCATGCGGACAGATTTTAGCGCGAGGAAACGGGGTATTTCCAGCATCAAGTTGGCGCCGAGGGCGAAGTTGGCAGGTCGGAGGTAAGGTGGCTGGACCACTGCTTGGAGCTGCCCGACCTGCCGTCAGCGAACCTGCGACACGCGTGACTCAACTCACTGCAGGCGAACCCGAGACTCTGTTACTACCGCTGCAGGAATACGCGGCCCGAGCCGTCGCTCGGGCGCCTGTAGGAGTCCTGCAGGAGGTGGGTAGCGGTGATCAAGCGACGTCGTGAGACTGTTCTCTGCATTGGGAACGACCCTGTTCATCTGAACCTGCGCTGTTCGCTGCTGAGGGAGCATGGCTGGAATGTGCTCAGTTCAGGCAGTGGGCATGAGGGAGTCATTCGATTCGGTCAAGAAGCAGTGGATGCGGTGGTGGTCGATCTCAACGGCAGCGGCGATGAGTCCGCTCTGATCACGGGCGAACTGAAACGACTGCATCCGGAGGTCCCAGTCATCGTTCTCGTGATGGCAGAGAAGAATCTCGCGAAAGGAGCGACGCAACTGGCGAATCTGGTGATCCCGAAGGCGCAAGAGGCCAACCTGTTGACCGATGCCCTGAAAGCCTTACTGTCAGCCCAATAACTGATGAGAGATTTTGTGCCGGACTGCTTGAGGGAATGATGCCTTGATTACGAAGAATTTGTCGCGCCAGCCCTTGAGATCCAAGGCGCGGTAGAATCCCTGCATGCAGGACCATCAAGCAAAACCTCTTCGTGGGAAGACTGCGCTGGTCACGGGGGCTGCACGGCGACTGGGACGGGCATCCGCGCTCGCCTTGGCCGAGGCAGGCGCCGACGTTGCCATTACATTTATGGACTCAGCCCGCGAGGCGCGGGAGACTGTGGTTGACCTCTCGGGACTTGGGGTGCGCGCCTTTGCGTTCCGCTGCGATGTGACGGAGGAAGCCAGCGTCCGCGCGATGATGAACCAGGCGGGGCGCGAGTTGGGTCGCATTGACGTTCTGGTGAATAATGCCGCGAACTACGAGACGGCAGAGTTTGAGAAGCTGACGGTGCGGCAATGGGACGCGATTTTCGCGACCAACACGCGCGGGCCATTCTTGGTGACGCGCGAGGCCCTGAAGTGGATGCGGCGGAAGCGCGGGAAATCGGCGGGGAAGCTGGAGGCGAAGATCATCAACATGGGATCCCTAGGTGGGTTGCGTCCGTGGGCCACGCACGCACACTATTGCTCGTCGAAGGCGGCTCTCCACATGCTAACCAAGGTCATGGCCAAAGCGCTGGCGCCGGAGATCGCGGTGAACGCGGTGGCTCCGGGAATGATCGATCTCGGTGAGAAGTCGGCTGCGGTCTTCATGCGGCGCATGGCGACACAGACACCGATGGGCCGTAACGGGCGCGGAGACGAGATCGCCCAGGCCGTATTGTTCTTTGCGACCGGGCCGCAGTTCATTACCGGGCAAATCCTGTCAGTCGACGGCGGACTGGGACTGTAACCCAGGGGATCTTGCGGGAAATAGCCACCGCTCTGGCGGCACGGTATATTGGGGAAAATGAAGAAATCGAAAGGCAAGTCTAGTTCTCGGGCGACCGCCACGTCGCGGAGCGCCACGTCTGGTTCCGTACCCTCAGGTCCGCGGATAGCAGTGGCTATCATGGCAGCGGGTAAGGGAACCAGGCTTAAATCGCAACTCCCTAAAGTGTTACATGAAGTCGGAGGGAAGCCTCTCTTAGAGCATGTGATCCGCGCCGCTGTGCGGATCGTCCCCGCAAAGGATGTCTACGCCATCATCGGCCACGAGGCGGACCGCGTGCGGACGGCCATGGCCCACACCGGTGTCAACTATGTGCTGCAGGCCGAGCAACGGGGAACAGGGCACGCGCTTATGGTGGCCCGCGAGGCGTTGACTGGATACGACCACGTCATCGTCCTCTCGGGAGATGCTCCGATGATTACTCCAGAGACGATTGGCCGACTTCGCAATTTCCACCTCGAAGAGCAGGCGGCTATGACGCTGCTGAGCGCTGACCTGGAGAATCCCACCGGGTACGGCCGCGTGCTGCGGAAGGGACCGCGCAGCGCAGAAGTAAAGGCGGTCGTCGAAGAGAAGGCTGCGAGTCCTGGGCAGAAAAAGATTCGGGAGATTAATTCCGGCTTTTATGTGTTCTCCGTGAAGGAACTCTATGGGAACATCGGAGAACTCTCGACCGCGAATGCGCACCATGAGTACTACCTGACTGACATGGCCGAGGTGCTACGCAAGGCGCGGCGGCGCGTGGTGGCATGGAAAACGGCGAAGGCAAGCGAGGTTCTGGGCGGGAACACGCGTGCAGAATTGGCTGAGATCGACGAGAAGATGCGTCTGGCGAAGTGCCGTCAGTTGATGGAGGACGGAGTGACTGTGTTTTATCCCGCGACCTGCGTGATCGATGCGGATGTAGAGATTGCCGCTGACACGGTGATCGAGCCTTACGTGCAGTTGCTAGGGAACGACGCGTGTTGGCACTGCCAGCCGGATACGCTCGTATTGCGTGATTCGTGACTGTGAAATCGGTGACGGGGTGTTAGTCCGCACGGGGTGCGTGATGGAAGATTCGCGGATCGGTCCGGGAGCGGTGCTGGGACCCTATTCGCACCTGCGTCCAGGCAGCGAGATCGGCGAAGGCGCGCACGTGGGGAATTTTGTCGAGACCAAGAAGGTCAAGCTGGGTAAAGGATCGAAGGCGAACCACCTGACGTATCTTGGCGACGCGGAGATTGGCGCTGGCGTGAACATCGGCGCCGGGACAATCACGTGTAACTACGACGGCGTCCACAAGCACACAACCGTGATCGAAGATGGAGCTTTCATCGGTAGCGACACTACGCTGGTGGCGCCCGTGCGCGTGGGCAAGGGCTCTTATGTAGGGGCGGCGTCGTGTATCACTGAAGACGTCCCCGAAGACGCCCTGGCAGTGGGCCGTGCGCGGCAGATAGTGAAGGAAGGCTGGGCGCGGGAGAAGAGAGCGGCGCGAAAGAAATAGCTTTGATGAACGGAAAAGAAATAAAGATCTTTGACCCAGCAGACGGCTTCGCCCCTTTTACGGACCCCATCGAACTCGCTGACTCTACGGTTGTGAAGCGAAGGGTCGCTGGTGGATGTGGGTTGCCGGTGAGGTGCAGGGATGCGAGGGGATCCAACTGTTCAGCGCGTCACTCCCCGAGGGGGCGCCACTTTCGTGTCGAGGATGGGCGCTGACTCCCCATCGCGAAGACCCTACCCGGGTGGCGCTGCTGGCCGGCCACGAATCCAGCCAGGCGTGGGACCTGAAGGGAGGGCGTCATTGTCCGGCGTATGTTTGTTTTCTTCGACGGAGGGTACACGAAGATCAGCGAACCGGGAGGCCTTTCGTATGCCTTCACGCAGGGCTGTCTGGAGATTGATCGACCTGAATGAGTCCGCCGCTAGCCTCCAAGACAAAAGGCACTGAGGAAGCAGCGCTCTCAGTGCCCTTTGCAGTGCCGCGTGAAACCTAGTGGGTTACGGCTGCGAACAATTCCGAGTGCATCAGCGACTGGAATTGCTGGTCGTTGGCCTTGAAGTGGACTGCCAGATTCGAGCCGTCGGAGTCGACCGTGGTATTTTCTACCGCGATTTTCTCGGCGGGCGTGGCACTCATCTTCTTTAGCATGATGCCGGCTTTGACCAGTGACGACATGGTGCCCGCGGTCATGGTGTCGGATGTAACCACGGTCAGATCGAAGTTCACTCCGCTGTTGAAATTCATGGTATAACGCGAGCCCATCAGGCGCTTCTTGACGCTTTCGTAATCAGCGACCTTGGAAGCGTCGCCCATGGCGGAACGCATCATGTTCTGCGTTCCAGCCTGGTCAAGAATGCTCCAGACCGGGGCGGAGTCGACACTCGACATCATGTCGGCCATGGTGCCGTTGGTATCCAGACCCAGAACCTGCCCGTCGCGGGCATCGAGGGCGACGCGAATTGACGTCGAGTCGCCGAACAGCAGGGTGCTGTCGTCGAGGAAGGTCATCACGAATCCGCCGTCCATCGGGTAAATCTCAGCCGTGCCGTACTTCTTGGGCACGAATTTCTGCAACTTCATCTTCTTCAGCACCGCCTTCATATTGAAAGGGCCGGCGGCCACGCCAACCGTCTTAACACCTTGCTTGCCAGCGCGGAACGAGGCGAAGGTGAGCGTGTCCACGTCTTTGTCAGGATCGAGCCCGATGTTCTTAAGAGCGACCTCAAACTGCTTGATGTTGTCGGGCATCAGTTGCTGCTTCAGGGCCATCGCGGTGGGTGAGTCCTTGAGAGCGCGATAGTCAACCGAAATCAACTGCAGCAGATCGGCGGGAACGCAGGCGCGGGCAGACGAGTTGAGCGGCATGGCGTAGGCCATACTCACCAGGAGGAACGAAGCCATACAAATCTTGAAGAGTCTCATAACGCCTCGAATCGGAAAACGTTTAGGGTTGCGTGTACTTTTCACTTGGATGCACGATCAACCCTCGTAGTTATTTAGATCGTTCTATTCTATTTTACTTGCATGGCCGGTGAATGGAACAAAAGTACATGCCCATTGACCGGTTGGAGTCCAGGACCGGGATTTCCCCGGAATAAGCCTTAGTCATTGTCGGGGTCGATTCTGGGACTCTTGTCGTTTAGAAAATAGGCGGCATTGAGCGGGGCGTTAATGGGCGTAAAGCTAAGAGGCGTTTGGGTGAAGTCAAAACAGTCGCCGAGATCGTCCGCATAAGCATCGGCGTAGCCCAGCGACGGCAGGGTAAACGTATGCTCGATCAGGTTCAGGACGCTTCCGAAGTCGTGGTTGACGTGGGAGATATATCCCGCCTTGGCATACGGAGAGACGACAATCAGAGGTACTCGGAAGCCGTACACATATCCCGATCCCCAACTGATGCCGTCGTTGATGATCGCAGGGGGCGCAACATGATCGTACCAGCCTCCCCAATCGTCCCAAGTGATGATGATCGCAGTGTTTGACCAGTAGGCGCTGGTGCCAATGGCGTTTACGACCGAGGCTACCCATGATGGTCCGCCCGTGGTGGCCGTGGATCCGGCGTGATCGGAATTTGTTCCGGTAGGAATAACCCAGCTGACCTGAGCGAGATTCCCGTTCGTGATGTCGGTGAGTACTTGCGTTTCCGGGATGACAACGCTATTGGTCCAATCGGGCCCCGTGCACTCCGTGGCGTTGGGCGGCGGAACGTTCGGTCCGCACATGTGCCGAATGGCACTCGGTCCGGTCCATATAACGCCAGCGGACGGAGTGTAGTAGCGCCAACTGATTCCTTTGTTATTGAGTTCATCGGTTAGCGTGGGATGTTCGGCACAGGGATACATCGTGCTGGATTCGTTGCCGCTGGGGTCAATCAAGTATACGAACTGAGTCGGAGGGGCCAGACAGCCTGCCTGGTAGAACGGGTCGCTGCTCCCCCAGGGATTCTCGGCGATGAACAAGTTGCTGGCCACCGTCGGTGCGGAGGTGCCGGAAATAATGAACTGGTGAGCAGGAAAGCTTGGTCCCTGATTGGTCTGAAACATGCGGTCGCCAAAGGTGTACTGCTCGGCCAGTTGGAAGTACGGGCCGACATCGGAGGCCTGCACATAACGAAACTGGGCATTCGGAGGAGGACAGTTGGTGGCTCCAATCGAACAGGAAATGCCGATTCGGTCAGCGCCGTCCATTCTTCCGCCGTCGTACATCGAAACAAACGCCTTATGGGAATGGTCCAGGTCATGGTCGATGCCCAACGAAATGGCACTGAGGGTGACGATCTGGCCGCTTGAATTGACGCCGATGCTCGAAATATCCGCTCCTCTGGACATCAACACGGGATCGTGAAACAGATTGTCAGGAGTGCGATTCTCCTGAAAGATGATGACCACATGTTGGAATTTTCCCGCCGGTATGGTCGGGAGAGTCTTGACCAAGTTGCCGCCGCAACTGTTCAGGCTGAGCAGTGTGGCGCTGGCGCAAAGGAGCACGAGAGAGAGATACTGGAGAGCCTTGCGTTTCATCATCAACTCCCTTTCGCAGGGGGTGGAGTTCTGGTTTTAGATGCAGTAACCCTCAGAATGGGATTCCTGCTTGTTGGCGTGACAAATGACTAGGGCATAGGCGCGCCTTGTACTGCTGGCAGAGACGTTGCCACCAAACATTTCTACGAAAGAACTGCCGTCCGACGCCGTACCTCTGCGGCAAAGGCCTGATCCTTCAGAGATGCCAGGTTGATCTCTACATTTGCCAGGGCACCGGTTAGAGCCGCGGCGGCGAGAGCTAGGGCGGTCGTCAGATCTGACTTCATGTTTGGGTTGGTGATGGGATTGAGAGACTTGACGATCTGGGCAACCTCGTGGGATTTTTCGGCAACGCTGAGCGGCACGGTGGTCGCTTCTTTTAGAGCGCCTTCAATCATGGCGTTGCCAGATGCTTCATCCGTTGCCGCTTTGGCCTGTTTGTACGCCTTCATGACGGAATTGTAGGAGTCGGCGTCGGCGTCGACGGCTGCCTTGAGTTCTTCGCGCAATGGGGTGAGGCGGGCGATGGCGGCGCTGAGCTGCGCTTCATATTGCAGGTAGGCCTTCTTGCCGCGCGACATGGAAGCGACCATCACAGCGAGGCCCGCGGCCATGGCTGCGGCTGCAGCTGAAGCGCTGCCGCCGCCGGGAGTCGCCGTCGGGGCTGCTAGTTGTTCAACAAAAGGTTCAACACCCGCGCGCAAGCCGCCGATAGCCATCTTTCCTCCCATGACCGAGGCGAGGCGGTTTTCCAGGATTAATGACGAATCGAAATTCTCGACCTGCAGGAACCACTCGGCAGCCTGCTCCAATGCTTTCTTGGGGATCAGTCCTACGATCTCGCTCGACACCGGCATGACTCCGTAGCGCGCGGCTTCGCGCTTGACCATCTCAAAGACCCTGTGGACGGGCGTTTGTTCGAAGTCAGTAAGGTTCATCGAGACTTGGGCCAGACCGCGCACCAGGAAGCCGGCACCCTTCAGAAAGCGCATGCCTCCGTTTGAGCAGCGCACGGCTTTGGCAATCTTTTTCGCGACGTCGACGTCAGTGGTGTTGAGGAAGACGTTATAAGCGATCAGAAACTTGCGGGCACCGACCACTGTCGCCCCTGCCGTCGGATGCAAGCGAGGTTCGCCAAAGTCCGGACGCCGCGCGGGGTTGGTGGCGATCTCGGCTCGGATGCCTTCGAACTGGCCGCGGCGAATATTTTCTAGGCCCTGGCGTTCCGCGGTCCTGGCTGCGGCTTCGTAGAGATACACAGGAATCCGGAAACGCTTCCAGATCTGTTCGCCAACATGGTTCGCCATAGCGACGCAGTCTTCGATGGTGACGCCGTCGATGGGGATGAACGGAACGACGTCGGACGCTCCCATGCGGGGATGCGCGCCGGTATGGACGTTGAGGTCGATCAACTCTGCGGCCTTGCCCACGCCGCGAATCGAGGCTTCCTGAATGGCTTCGCGCTCGCCCACCAGCGTGATGACGCAGCGGTTGTGGTCGGAGTCCATTTCGCGATCGAGCAGGTACACGCCCGGCATTTTCATGGCGTCGATGATGGCGTCAACTTTGGCTTTGTCGCGGCCTTCGGAAAAATTCGGGACACATTCGACGAGCGTGGACATAAGTAGGAAGAATAGCTGGGAGCAGAGCGGGGAAGCAAGGCGGGCAGCTAATGATCGTGTCGCCCGAAGAACTTTCCCACGCCCAAGCGCACTTGGACCGTATTAATCCCCGGATTCGGCGTCGCCAGTCCTGCGTTCGAGATGTGCATGTAGCGCAGTTCCAGGCTGACGTTTCGTTTCGCGCCGAGGATGTGCATGCCCAGCGCGGCCTGGTCCATGAAGTTGACCGGGTTCGTTCCTGTGGGGACGTTGTGATCGGTGAACAGCACGCCGCCAGTCAGTTCCAGATACGGTGAGATGCGTCCATGGCGCTGGAAGTTCCACTTGAGCCCGAGCGGGTCGAAGCCTACGCCATACGCAGTGTTCGCTGGCTGGAACACCAGCAATACTGGAACCGCATCGACCGCATACTCAAACCTCCCGCGGAGAAAGCTCGGCAGGTGTGGCCCAGTAAGAACCCATCCATAGCGCAGGCCGGCGTTGAAGACTCCAGTGTCACCGCGTCCGCCGCTGACGGAGTGGCCGCCGCCTGCCCAGACTTGAACTTCGTTGCTGCCTCTTTCAGGACCAGTCTGGGCAACGGCAAAGATCGGCGTCAGCAGGGTCAGGATGAGGAGTAACAGGCACGAGCGCATAGGTTTCGATTCGCACTGACGATGGCGCGAACGACTCACAATACAGGAAACGGAGGCAGGGCGACAAACACCTGATCGCGTTCAGTGACGACCGCGAGGTTGTTGCGCGGCGAGATGCATCAGGTCATGAGCGACGCGCCCGGTGTTGTGGCGAGCCACGTCACCTTCATCCAGATAGTCCCCGAGGACGGGAATCACACCCAGTGCTTCGAGGGCATCGAAGTCGTTGACGATCTGGCATGCGCCCTCGCTGGCGTACTTGGTCTTGAGCGCATCGGAGGCAGGAGTCTGGTTGATCAAGGCGTAGTCGAAAATTTGTTTATGCGCGTGACGATTCAGGGCGCGAATATGATCGGCAGCGGTCAAGCCCAGGCTTTCATTGGCCTGAGTCATCAGATTGCAGATGTAAACCTTGGTGGCGGGCGATTCCACGATCGCCTGCGCAATACCGCGCACCAGCAGGTTCGGAATCAGGCTGGTGAACAGCGACCCCGGACCAATCGTGATTATGTCGGCGTGGGCGATCGCTTCCAGAGTCTGCGGCATCGGTCCCACGTCTGGCGGAACCAGAAACAGTTCCCGGATGCGTCCCTTGCTTGCGGTGATTTTGGTTTCGCCGCGGACGCGCGTGCCATCTTCCATCAGGGCTTCAAGTTCAATGTTCGAGGTGGTCGCGGGGTAGATGTGGCCGCGCGTGACCAGAATCTCCGAGGACAGGCGCACGGCCTCGGAAAAATCTGACGTCAGGGAAGTGAGTGCGGCGAGAAACAGGTTGCCGAAACTGTGGCCTTCGAGTCCGGAGCCTCTGTCAAAGCGATGACGGAAAAGCCGGGAGAGCAGGGCCTCGTCTTCGCTGAGGGCAACGATGCAGTTGCGGATGTCGCCCGGCGGCAGCATGTTGAGTTCTTTGCGCAAGCGGCCGCTGGAGCCGCCGTCGTCGCTGACGGTGACGACCGCGCAGAGGTCGCGGATCATCGGAGAATCGGCTTGTGATGAGATCTCCGCCGGAGAGAGCACGAAGCTCTTCAGGCCCTTCAGCAGGGTGGAAAGTCCGGTCCCGCCGCCGATCGCCACGACTCGCAGACCGCGCTCGCGCACGCTCTTTTCCAGCGAGTGGGACAAGGCGGTTTTGGTTTCCATCGCGGGTGTCCGTGCGGGCCGGCTACGCAGGCTCTTCTTCGCCGAGGTCGCCGTCGGAGGAGCCGAGTTCGGCGCCGGGATCGGGATATAGCAATTCCGTGAAGCGCGGATCCTCCGCCAGATTCTGGAAATCGGAATCGTTGCGCGCCTGGAAACGCAGTTGCGCGTTCAGATGGAGCGCCTCGTCCAGACGTTTCAGCGAATCCTCGACGTGTCCCGTGAGGCAATCCAGTGCAGCCAGACCGTACACCACATAGTCGGCCTTGGCATTTTGCTTGAGCAGTTTGTCCAGATGTTCGCGCGCCGTAACGTAGTCGCCCACGTTCATCAGCGAGACGGCGAAGTCGAAGTGCTCCTCCGGCGTCTTGAACTGAGTGGCTGCCGAGCGTTCCAAGTGCTGGTTACAGATGCTGAGATGGACGCTCGCGCGGTCGACCAGTTCTTTGATCGGTCCGGCAACGACTTTTTGAAAGTATGGTTTCGCCTTGTCGAACTTGTGTTCCTGCATGGCGCGCAGTCCGGATTCATAGCTCTGCAGCGCCTGCGTATAACGAGGATCTTCCGCCACGGTCTTTTTCGCGGTAGGTTTCTGAGCCATGTGCAAAACTCTTCCTGTGCTCTTGGTAATGGGGAACTCCTTACGAATCTGCTTTCCAGTTGAGCAGTAAAGTATCGCCCAAACAGTGGGTGAAGGTCCAGTTGACCACTCGGAGTACCCGGGCTCGGGGCCCGAACTAGTTCATGGTGGACGCTGCCATCAAATCGATCTGCTTCCACTCACCCTTGATGATTCCTGCGCGAATTTGCCTTGCGGTCTTGCCTTTCTGGTGCTGCTGGTACGAGTAGTACAGCTCCTTGAGGCAGGTCGAGCACTGCGCACCGTGCGTATTCTCGAAGCAGCTGTGCAAGCTGTTATGGCCCATGCGGTCGCAATAGCAATAGCAAGGCTGTTGGTGCAGCACGTTCGGAATCTTCGCTGCCAGTTCGTAAGCGTGAGTCTGGTAAGGATTCTGCGCGTCCGCGCCCCAGAGGTCGGCCTTGGTGAGCAGGGGAGGCAGTTTCGTGCCCTTCGGCGGAGGTCCGGCATTGTAGGCCGGGACGCCTCCTCCTTCTTCCTGCGGCGAGGCAAACTGGGCCGACATGGTCAGGGTTATGACGAAGAGGAAGGCTAGGGTCAAGCTGCGGTAGACGATCTTGTTCTGAAACAAACGGCTGATCATGAGAGGTCCTCGCGTCTGCTTATTGTAACCCGAGGCCGAAGATGGCTGGAAGTGTACGAGTCATGTCCTGCTGGGCGGACGCTTAAAAGCAAATCGCTGCCGCCGTCACCCGATCTGTATACAATAGGACGACATGCCAGAGGCGCCTTCGGAATCGAGTCCAGTCGTGCAGACAACTGTACCCGGCCCTGCTGCGGCGGGTGCGGCAGAGGCGGCGCCGACTGCGGCCGTCCGCTTGGGAACCGGGATCGGCGTCTGGGTGCGAGACCTGATCATCTCGCTGGCGATCTCTGCCTTCATCATTATCTTCCTCTACCAGCCGGTAAAGGTGGAGGGAACCAGCATGATGCCGTCGCTCGAAGATCAGGAGCGGATCTTCGTGAATAAGTTTGTGTATCGGCTGGAACCCATTGAACGTGGGGATATTGTGGTCTTCCGCTATCCGCGTGATCCTTCCAAGAGCTACATCAAACGCGTGATTGGGATGGCGGGCGATCGCATCCGAATCGATGGCGGCCAGGTGTATGTGAACGACCAGGCGCTCGACGAAGATTACGTTCCTCCCGCGTATACCGATTCGCGCTCGTACCCTGAGACGACGGTTCCGCTGAGTAGCTTCTTCGTACTCGGCGACCATCGGTCCATGTCAAACGACAGCCGCGATTTCGGCCCGGTCAACCAGAGTTTTATCTATGGCAAGGCGGTGTTCGGATACTGGCCGATGGATAAGCTGGGCCGGGTGCGCTGAATTCTGAGTACTGAGTACCGAGTACCGAGTACGCGTATCCGGAGCCATCGGCGATTCGCTCAACCGTTTCGACCCCACCAATCCACAGATTTCTTTCTGGAATCCGCGTTCTACTCTTGGCCCCTGCGCTATTAACTGATAAGATTCATAAAATCCACTCACCGGAGCGAGAATGCAAGCAATCCTTGCGCTGGAGGACGGCAGAGTCTTCCGAGGCAAAGGCTACGGCGCCAAAGGCGAATGCTACGGCGAAGTCGTTTTCAATACTTCCATCACTGGCTATCAGGAAATTTTCACTGACCCTTCCTACTCGGGGCAGATCGTCGTCCTGACCAACCCGGAAATCGGGAATTACGGCACCAACCACGAGGACAACGAAGCCACGCGTCCGTGGATCGAAGGTCTGATCGTGCGGGAGTTCTCGCGCGTCAGCTCGAACTGGCGCTCGCAGCAGGTGGCCGAGGAATATCTGGAGCAGTTCAAGGTGCCGGTGCTGTCGGACATCGACACACGGGCGCTGGTGCGGCATCTGCGCGACCACGGAGTGATGCGGGGGGTAGTCTCGACCATCGAGAGCGATGCCGACAAACTGATTGCCAAGGCGCGGTCGATCCCCAAGATGGATGGAATGGATCTCGCCAAAGAAGTCAGCACGAAGCGGCCCTACGTGTGGGAAGTGGGCGAGCGCTCGCACGAGCCGACCGCTGTTGTTGGAGTGAAGGACGAGCCTCCGCGATTCCACGTGGTGGCCTATGACTTCGGCATCAAGCAGAACATTTTGCGAAAACTGCGTGGCGAAGGCTGCAAGGTGACCGTAGTCCCGGCGCAGACTCCGGCGGAAGATGTGCTGGCGTTGAAACCGGATGGAGTTTTCTTGTCGAACGGCCCAGGAGATCCTGAGCCCTGCACTTATGCGGTGGACTCGATCCGAAGGCTCATGGGACGGCAGCCGATCTTCGGCATCTGCCTGGGGCATCAGCTCACGGGGATTGCACTGGGCGGCAAAACCTTCAAACTGAAGTTCGGTCACCATGGCGGGAATCATCCGGTGAAGCAGTTGAAGACGGGGAAGATTGAAATCACGGCGCACAACCATAACTTCGCTGTCGACCCGGATTCGCTGGCTGATAGCGAAGTCGAGTTAACTCATATCGACTTGAATGATCAGACGCTTGAAGGGCTGCGGCATCGGAATCTGCCGCTGTTCAGCGTGCAGTATCACCCCGAAGCGGCACCCGGGCCACATGACTCGCACTATCTGTTCAAGGAATTTACGAAGATGATGGAGGAGTGGAAAGGGTGAGAGTTCCCTCGCGATCCTGTCATCCCGAGCGGAGAACATCCTTCGCGAAGCGAATGATGTTCGGAGTCGAGGGACCTGCTTTTCTTGGAGGCACATTGCGGGATCGATTGAGAGAGGACAGCGGCTCCCTCCACGCGCTTCTTGATCGGCTTTGCCGCTCAAGTGGCTCGGTCGGGATGACAGAGCTTTAAAGATGTGCACTTGAAAACCGATAATGCCCAAACGCACTGACATCTCGAAGATCCTGATCCTCGGCTCCGGGCCCATCATCATTGGGCAGTCGGCCGAGTTCGACTACTCCGGCACGCAGGCCTGCAAGGCGCTCAAGTCCGAGGGCTACGAAGTGGTGCTGGCGAACTCAAACCCGGCCACCATCATGACCGACCCGGAGTCGGCCGACCGCACCTATATCGAGCCGCTCACGCTGGAGTATCTGGAAGAGATCATCCGCATCGAGCGAGAAATGGCGCCGGGAGCGGGTTTTGCTGTGCTGCCGACTGTCGGTGGACAGACCGCACTGAATCTGGCGATCGAACTCTCCGACGGCGGTGTGCTGGAAAAATACAACGTGATCTTGATCGGCGCGAACGTCGAGGCCATCAAGAAGGCGGAAGACCGCCTCGTCTTCAAAGACGCCATGCAGCGAATCGGGCTCGACGTGCCGAAGTCGGCGCTGGTCAACAATACGAAAGACGGACTAGAGTTCGCGGGCAAGATCGGGTTCCCGGTGATTATCCGGCCCTCGTTCACGCTGGGCGGCTCCGGCGGCGGCATCGCTTATAACCGTGAAGAGATGGTCGAAGTGTTGAACCGTGGCCTCGATTTCTCTCCCGTGCACGAAGCGTTGATCGAAGAGTCGGTGTTGGGCTGGAAGGAATTCGAACTCGAGGTGATGCGCGACACCAAAGACAACGTCATCATCATCTGTTCGATCGAGAATTTCGATCCCATGGGCGTGCACACCGGCGATTCAATCACGGTTGCCCCGGCGCAGACGCTCACCGACCGCGAGTACCAGGCGATGCGCGACGCATCGATTGCCGTGATCCGAGAGATTGGCGTCGACACGGGCGGATCGAACATTCAATTTGGCGTGAATCCTGAGACCGGGCGCATGGTGGTGATCGAGATGAATCCGCGCGTCTCCCGCTCGTCGGCGCTGGCGTCGAAGGCCACGGGGTTCCCGATCGCGAAGATTGCCGCGAAACTTGCTGTAGGCTACACCCTCGACGAAATTCCCAACGACATCACGCGCAAGACTCCAGCGTGCTTCGAGCCTACCCTCGACTACGTCGTAGTGAAGATTCCGAAATGGCAGTTCGAGAAGTTTCCCGGCGCAGACGATACGCTGGGCCCGCAGATGAAATCCGTCGGCGAAGTCATGGCCATCGGGCGCACCTTCAAGGAAGCGCTGATGAAGGGCATCCGCTCGCTCGATACCGGCAAGCGCGTGGGTGGCGAGAAGATCGAGCCCAAGATTCTGACCAAGCGATTGGTGACGCCGCATCCGGAGCGGCTCGCCTACGTCCAATATGCCCTGCGCCAGGGACACACCGTGAAGCAGGTCGCCAAGATGACCTCGATGGACCCCTGGTTCCTTTACCAGTTGAAGGAAATCAACGACCAGCAACTGGAACTGGAAAAGCATCCCATGGAGTCGATCCCCACGGAAGTGTTGCGTGAATCGAAGCGCATGGGATTCTCCGACGGTCGTCTGGCCGCGGTTTGGAGGCTGGATGGGCAGGAGAAAGTTCGGCACTTGCGCAAGAAACACGGCGTGATGCCGGTCTACAAGCGCGTTGACACTTGCGCGGCAGAGTTCGAGAGCTTCACACCGTACCTCTATTCGACCTACGAAGACGAAGACGAAGCTGCGCCGACCGACAAGAAGAAGGTCATCATCCTCGGTAGCGGTCCCAATCGCATCGGGCAGGGAATTGAGTTCGACTACTGCTGCTGCCACGCATCGTTCGCGCTGCGCGACGACGGGTACGAGACGATCATGATCAACTGCAATCCGGAGACCGTCTCGACCGACTACGACACCAGCGATCGCCTCTACTTCGAACCGTTGACGTTCGAAGACGTGTGGGCGATCTACCAGCACGAGACCTCGAAGGGCGCGCCGGTGGGCGTGATCGTGCAGTTCGGCGGGCAAACTCCTCTGAACCTGGCGCTGCCGTTGAAGAACGCAGGAGTGAAGATCATTGGGACTTCGCCCGAGTCAATCGACCTGGCCGAAGACCGCAAGCACTTCAACAAGTTGCTGGAAGAGTTGCAGATTCCACAAGCGCCCGGCGTCATGGCGACCTCGATCGAAGAGGCCATCGCGGGCGCGGGGAAGATCGGATATCCGGTGCTGGTGAGGCCTTCGTATGTGCTGGGCGGCCGCGCCATGGTGATTGCCCACGATGAGGCTGCGATCATCCGCTACATGAAAGAGGCGGTGGAGTACTCGCACGACCGCCCGGTGTTGATCGATCACTTCCTCGAGGATGCGATCGAAGTCGACGTCGATGCTTTATCGGACGGCGAAGACGTTGTGATCGGCGGAATCATGCAGCACATCGAAGAGGCTGGCGTGCACTCCGGCGATTCGTCGTGTGTGCTACCCGCGGTCGATATTCCGCAGCCGCTGCTGGCCCGCATGCGCGACTACACGTTCAAGCTGGCGCGCGCGCTGAAGGTCGTCGGGCTGATGAATATCCAGTTCGCCATCCCACGCGGAAATGGTACTGCGAACGGGGATGGCGACAAGGTCTACGTGCTCGAAGTGAACCCGCGAGCCTCGCGAACGGTGCCGTTCGTCTCTAAGGCCACCGGCGTTCCCATGGCAAAGATCGCGGCACGGCTCATGACCGGCCGCAAGCTGCGCGAGTTCCTGCCGGAATTCATTGATCGCCGCGCTGACCTCGATACAGGTAGCCACTTCTACGTGAAGTCTCCCGTATTCCCGTGGAACAAGTTTCCGGGCGTTGACACGGTGCTCGGGCCGGAGATGAAATCTACCGGCGAGGTGATGGGCGTGGCCGACAACTTCGGCGAAGCGTTTGCCAAAGCACAACTGGCCGCCGGACAGAAGTTGCCAACGCAGGGAGCCATCTTCATCAGCGTGACCGACCACGACAAGAAGCATGTCGCACCCGTTGCCCGCAAGTTCGTGGACATGGGATTCAAACTGGTGGCCACGGCTGGCACGGCCGATGTGATCGAAGCAGCCGGCATGAACGTGGAGCGCGTCTATAAAGTGAAAGAAGGCCGGCCCAACGTGGTCGACTTCATCAAAGGCCAGCGCATTCAACTCATCGTCAACACGCCCACGGGACTGGAACCATGGTTCGATGAGAAAGCGATCCGCCGGGCGGCAGTGACGGCGCGCATTCCGACGATCACGACGCTTGCCGCGGCACGGGCGGCCGCGGAGGGTATCGCGGCACTACAGCGGGGTGAAGTGAACGTGAAAGCGCTGCAGCATCTGCACGCGGAGCGGGGCGCGAATGTCCGACCCTTAGCGGGATGACCTGCTCTTACAGGGCCATTTCCGAGTAGAATTAGCCATGCTGCTACACGGTATTTTTCCTCCCATTACCACCCCGTTCTATCCCGACGGAAACGTATGGTACAAGAAGCTCGAATCCAACGTGGAGCGCTATTCGCGCACGCCCGTCGCGGGCATTGTCGTGTTGGGCTCGACGGGCGAGGCGATCCTGCTCTCGGATCAGGAGCGGCGCGATGCCCTGAAAGTCGCGCGCGCGGCCGCGGCGCCTAACAAGGTGCTGATTGCAGGCACCGGGATCGAATCGGCCATCGAAACGCTGCGGCTGACGGAATACGCCGCTGAACTCGGCTACGACGTCGCCATGGTACGGACGCCGCATTACTACAAGAAGCAGATGCAGACGGCGAACCTGCTTGCCTTCTACCGCACGGTCGCCGATCGCTCGCCGCTTCCGGTCATCATTTACAACTTCCCGCAAGCCACTGGATACGACATACCCGCCGAAGTGGTGATTGAATTGGCCGGGCATCCCAACCTGATCGGCATTAAGGAGTCGAGCGGCGACGTGGAGAAAGTCCGCAAGATGGTCGAAAGCACTCGCCAGGTCAAGCGCAGCGCCACGGTTACCGAGACGTTCGATGCGGTCACGCCACGCATGCTCGCCGCCGCTGCTGCGGGTTCGAGCGCTGAGGGCGGGGAACTGGTACAGGTGGGCGGAGTCTCGGGCAGCAAGCCGTCTTCGTCGGCCGTCACTGTCGTGGGCAAGATGAAGACTCGCCAAAAGGAAGTGGGATTCCAGGTACTGGTAGGGGCCGCGCACAAGCTGCAGCCCTCGCTCGACGCCGGCGCAGTCGGAGCCATTCTCGCCTTCGCGTGCCCGGCACCCACGGCCTGCTTCGAGATCTATGCCGCGTGGAAAGAGGGGGACGCAGAACTTGCGCGCCTAAAGCAAGAACGAATCGCGAAGGCTGCGCAGCGAGTTGGCGATCTCGGCGTTCCCGGATTCAAATACGGTATGGACTTCAACGGCTACTTCGGAGGGCCATCGCGATTGCCGTTCCTCCCGCTGACGGCCGACCTGAAGGCTGAGATCGAGCAGGTCCTTGCGGACGTGAGGAACTGAGTTGGCAAGCCCGTGAAGAAGATACAATCCTCACGGCCCAAGCTCCCGAGGGTTTCCGAGGAGATGAAGGCATGGTCTGCCTCGATCGGGAGCGAACTTGCGGGATGGCCCAGCGTCCGCACCTGCTCCTTTTTCGGGTTCACAGCCCTCTACCGCAGAGATCGGATTTTCGCCCTCTTGCCCCGCACTCGCGGGATGGAGACCGCAAGCTCGCTGGCCTTCAAGTTGGATGCGCCAACAGTAACCGTCCGCGAGCGTCTCGATAAAGATCCACGCATAACGTCGACTCACATGAGGAAGGCTCGCTGGTTCACGTTCGAACTCTCTTCCGACGCCGACCTCCACGGCGCCCTCGACTGGCTTGGAACTGCCTATGGGGCGGTGGGCAAGAATAAGAAATCAAGCTAGTTGCCCTCCACTTGTGATTAGGATCACACCGGCGTATACTTTCTTCGAACGAACGTTCGAATTAGTCGAATCAGTCCGGATCGCTTCGAGATTATGGGTAGTCCCTCCACCGCAACCCGAGTTCCCGCACGACGGCACCGCACTGCAGTCGCACCGGCCACGCGCTACGACCGGCGCCTGGCGGAGATCCTGACTCATGCAACCGAGGTCTTCTGCAAGAAGGGATACGAAGGGGCCTCGATGCGCGACCTCTCGCGCGAGAGCGGTATGTCGCTGGCAGGACTCTACTATTACTTCGAATCGAAAGAGCGGCTGCTGTATTTGATCCAGAAGCACACCTTTACCACGATCGTGCAGCGACTGAAGGCGAGACTGGAAGGTGTGACCAACGCGGAAGAGCGCATCCGACTTTTCATCGTCAATCACCTGGAATATTTCCTGGCGAATCAGGCGGCCATGAAAGTGCTTTCGCACGAGGCCGAGGCTCTGAAAAACAGTTTCGCCTCGGAAGTCGCGGCCATCAAGCGGGAATACTACCGGATCTGCGTTGGCCTGCTCGACGACCTCAAGGCCGAGCGCGGTCTGCAGTTTTCCACGCGCATCGCCGTGCTAAGCCTGTTCGGAATGATGAATTGGATTTACACCTGGCACAATCCGCGTGTGGATGCGGATGCGGCTGAGATCGCGCACGAGATGGGCGATCTTTTCTTGAGGGGCGTGATGGCGGACGGCAAGAAGCGTAGGGATGGGCGTTAAGCGAGATCTGTTATGGCGCCGGGACCAGCAGACTCCTCGCTTCGCTCGGAATGACAACAAATTGGAACATTTCGGAGAGATTTAAGGAGAAGAGCGACATGGCAACCACAGTGCAGCCCACAACCGGAGAAACCACGCGGCAACTAGTCAACTATCGCACCGACGGCGGCGTCGCAGTGATCGAGATGTGCGATCCGCCCGCGAATACTTACACCTACGAAATGAACCGCCAGTTAGACGAAGCCATTCTCAAGGCGCGCATGGACAACGACGTCTATGTGATCGTGATGACCGGCGCCGGCGAGAAGTTCTTTTCCGCGGGTGCGAATATCAAGATGCTGACTAGCGTCGATCCAACGTTCAAGTATTACTTCTGTCTGCACGCCAATGAGATGCTGCTGAGGCTCGAACATACGCCTAAGCTGGTGATCGCGGCCATCAACGGTCACTGCGTGGGCGGAGGACTCGAGATCGCCATGGCGGCCGACCTTCGCATCGCGCGCAAGGAGGCGGGCAAGATCGGACTGCCGGAAGTGAACCTTGGGGTGCTCCCAGGTACCGGCGGCACGCAGCGGCTTTCACGCATGGTAGGGAAGAGCAAAGCCATCGAACTCATGGTCACGGGCAACACGTTCTCGTTCGAAGAGGCGCAGGAACTAGGAATTGTGAACGATATTTTCGAGCGCGACGGCTTCATGGAGAACATCATGGAGTACGCCAAGCAATTCTGCCCGCCCAACAAGGCATCAAAAGCCGTGGGCCGCATCAAGCGTGCGGTACAGACAGGCTGGGAGATTCCGATGGAGTCAGCGCTGGCCGTCGAGCGCGAGAACCAGCAGTTGCTCTTCCAGAGCGAGGACGCGAAGGAAGGCCTGGCGGCCTACGTTGAGAAGCGCCCCGCGGTTTTCAAGGCGAAGTAGCTCGTGTGGGAAGAGTTGGTGTGGGGACGGGTGCCTTCGCCCGTCCGCCGAGCGCAGCTCGGCTCTTGAACTGAGGACTAGGAATGCTTGCTGCTAGCAAAGTGAATATCTCGCCGGGGCGGTTGCTGATCGACGGCCAGTGGGTGGACGGTTCGAAAAGATTCGACACCATTAATCCCGCGACGGGCGAAGTGCTGACGCAGGTCGCAGAAGCTTCCGCTTCTGATGTCGGCCGAGCAGTCGACGCCGCACGCCGGGCGTTCGAGGACCGCAACGGACCATGGCGCAAGCTTTCCGCCAGCGAGCGGGGGCGCCTGATCTGGAAACTTGCGGATTTGGTCGAGAAGAATATCGACGAACTCGCCGAGTTGGAAACCCTCGACAACGGAAAGCCGATCTTCGAATCCCGCTACGTCGATATGCCGATGGTCGTCGACGTCCTGCGCTATTATGCGGGCTTGGCGACGAAGATCCACGGAGAAACCGTCAATTCGTTCGAGACCGCCTTTACCTATACTCTGCGTGAGCCGGTCGGCGTGGTCGGCCTGATTGTTCCCTGGAACTTCCCGTTGTTGCTGGCATCGTGGAAGGTAGGTCCCGCCCTGGCTTGTGGCAACACAGTCATTCTGAAGCCCGCGGAGCAGACTCCGCTAACAACTCTGAGATTCGGCGACCTGGTGATCGAGGCGGGCTTTCCCGCCGGTGTTGTCAACATTCTCACCGGCGGCCCTGGGACCGGGAGCGCGATCGTCGCGCATCCCGGGATCGACAAGATTGCATTCACGGGATCGACCGCAGTTGGAAAAGAGATCATGCGTGGTGCGGCCGACACGCTCAAGCGTGTGACCCTGGAACTGGGCGGCAAGTCCCCCAACATCGTCTTCGCCGACGCCGATGTCGACAGTGCCGTGAAGGGCGCAATCAACGGCATCTTCTACGGCAAAGGCGAGGTCTGCAATGCAGGGTCGCGGCTGTTTCTTGAGAGCAAGCTGAAAGATGAGTTCACCGAAAAGCTAGTCGCGCGCGCGTCGAAAATGCGCCCGGCGGATCCGCTCGATCCGAAGACGCGGCTGGGCGCGATTGTCAGCCAGGAGCAAATGCAGACCGTGCTCGGCTTCATTGAGGCGGGCAAGAAGGATGGCGCGAAGCTGGTTGCCGGAGGCAATCGCGTCGCGGTCGACGGCAGCAAGGGCTTCTTCATTGAGCCTACGATCTTCGGCGACGTGAAGAATGACATGAAGATCGCGCGGGAAGAGATCTTCGGCCCGGTGCTTTCCGTCCTGACATTTGATGACATGGATGAGGTCATTGAGCAGGCGAACAGCAATCCCTACGGCCTTGCCGCTGCCGTGTGGACGCGAGATGTGAAAAGGGCGCACAGCGTGTCGCGCCGGCTGAAAGCGGGCACGGTGTGGATCAACACTTATGGCTTGATGGATGCGTCGCTGGCGTTCGGCGGCTTTAAGAGTTCGGGCTTCGGACGCGAACTTGGCGCGCACGCGATTGAGCACTACACGGAGCTAAAAACGGTTTGGTTAAACCTGGGATAGCGGTCGCAATGAGCCTTTGGAAGCGGCTGCAACGAATGAGGTCAGAATTATGCCCGGCAAAGTAGCAAAGATTGGAACCTTCAGTGACTGGATCGGTTTGTTCAACGACTGGCGCAAGGACATTGGCGTGAACACCGCCGACATCGATGCCTTCCACTTCGACACGCTGTATGGCGCGATCGACACCGAAGAGATCGAGTTTGGGTCCTACAAAGGCCGCCGCAAGTGGGAGAATCTGCGCCAGATTCCCACCCAGCAGATGCGGGATGCCCTGATGAACATGATCGTCTACCAGGGTGATACCGAGTTCGCAAGCGTCGAGCAACAACGCAATCTACTGGAGAACGCACCTACCGAGTGGGACCGCCGCGCTATCACCCGCGTGATGATCGAAGAAATGCGGCACGGCTGGCAGATGTGCGCCCTGCTGGTCGACCATTTCGGCTACTCGGGCAAGGTCGAGGCGCAAAAAATGCTGGAGCGGCGCTCGTTCGAGAACAAGCGGTTGCTGGGCGCGTTCAATGTCGATGTCGATAACTGGATGGACTTCTTTACCTACACCGACTTCGTCGACCGCGATGGAAAGTTCCAGCTACAGATGCTGAAGTATTCCGCCTTCGCTCCGTTGGGACGTTCCATGTCGTACATGCTGCGTGAGGAAGCGTTCCACATGGGAGCGGGTAACGACGGACTCCGGCGTATCGTCGAGGCGGGAGTAGTCCCGGCATGGTTGATTCAGAAATATCTCAACAAGTGGATTTCAAGTTCTTACGATCTATTCGGTACGGATCATTCCTCCTCGGCGCACTGGGCCTACGTGTGGGGCGTCAAGGGCCGATACGATGAGCCCAAGAACGACAAGGCTCCTGACCTGGATGACTTGAATGACTACAACCGCAACCTCTATCGGGATGAAGTGGCGGGACTGATTGAACGTTTCAACAGCGCGCTCAAGCCGGGCGAGCCGAAGCTGTATGCCCCAAACATCAAGTTCAATCGCGCCATTGGGAAGTGGGCTGGACAGAAATTCCACGCCCAGACGGGCGAAGCACTCGGCGACCGCGCCTACGAAGAGCACATGAAAGAGTACATGCCCACTGCGGCGGACAAGAAGCTCCTGCTCGACATCATCAATAACGAAAAGAAGTGGATCGCCGAGAAGACGGGTGCGCGCGATCCGCTCTCGACCATTGGGGAAGTGCGCAAGTCGGCGATCAACCTGTAGGCGATCCATGACAGCAACGTCCACGAATCCCGAACTCGGTCGGCTCTCACTAACGATCGACGGCCCTGTTGCCCGGATCGCGCTGCACAATCCACCGCTCAACGTCATCGACATCGCCATGATGGAGGAGTTGAGCGTCTCTCTGGCGGAGATCGAAGCGCGCGAAGACGTGTGGGTGATTGTCCTGAGCGGAGAGGGCAAGGCGTTTTCGGTGGGCGTGGACGTAGCCGCTCACACACCCGACCGAGTCGAAGAGATGTTGACGAAGTTCCACGGCGTAATCCGAGCGCTGGTTGCCGCGAAGAAAGTTACGATCGCCGCCGTGCATGGGTATTGTCTGGGCGGCGGAGCCGAACTGGCGATGATGTGCGACATGGTCTACACCACGGAATCGGCGCAGTGGGGATTCCCTGAGATCAGGCTGGGATGCTACCCGCCGGTGGCGTGTACCGCGCTGGCCGCGCTGGTCGGACAGAAGAGCGCAGCGGAACTGATTCTGACCGGTCGCGCCATTCGCGGGAAAGAGGCGGCGGAGATTGGTCTGGCAAATCGTGCTGTGCGGGAGGGCGAGTTGGGGAGCGCGGTGGACGAATGCATCGTGGCTCTGCGCAAGCTCAGCCCTGCCGCGTTGGCCGTCGCCAAGAGGGCATCCTACGCGTGGGATTCGATGCATTTCGACAAAGGACTGGCCCGGGCCGAGCGGATCTATTTTGACGAATTGATGAAAACCGCGGATGCTCACGAGGGGATCCGTGCTTTCATGGAAAAGCGGGAACCGAAGTGGACTGGAAAGTAGGAATGGAATTCGAAATCACTCCCGAAGAAGTCAAGAGCAAACTCGATACTGGAGAATCGTTCACGCTGCTCGATGTCCGTGAGCCATGGGAGTTCGACACCGCCCGGATCGATGGCGCCAAGTTGATGCCGATGGGCGACGTACCGTCGAGGGCGCATCAGGAGCTCGATCCTGAGGATCTCGTCGTGGTGCTATGCCATCATGGCGTGCGCTCGATGAATGTGACGGTGTGGCTGCGCCAGCAGGGATTTGAAAAGGTACAGTCCATGCGTGGCGGCATAGACGCCTGGTCGCGGCGCGTGGATGAGAAAGTGCCGATGTATTGAAGAAGCCGTTAGCTTTTAGCTCTTAGCCTTTTGCCAAAATCGGCCAGCTAAGAGCTAACGGCTAAGAGCTAAAAGCTTCTTATGAAAAAAGAACTCATCGAACTACGGGTCAACGGCCGATCTCACGAGGTCGCGATCGAGCCTAGCGCTCTCTTGCTTGACGTGTTGCGCCAGGAACTGGAACTTACAGGTTCGAAACGCGGGTGTGATGATTCGTCCTGCGGAGCCTGTACGGTGCTGGTGGACGGCGTCGCCATGATGTCCTGCACGTTGCTTGCAGCCAGTTGTGAAGGGCAAGAGGTCACCACCGTCGAGGGTGTGAGCGAGCACGGCGCACTGGCGGCGATCCAGAAGGCGTATGGCGATTGGGGCGGCGCGCAGTGCGGATATTGCACTCCCGGCTTCATCATGACGGTGAAATCTTTGCTGGCGGAGAATCCAGATCCATCGGAAGCGGATGTTCGCGCCGCACTGAGCAGCAACCTGTGCCGCTGCACCGGCTATAGCCAGATGTACGAAGCTATTCGGGCCGCGATTGCAGCCGAGCGCGCGGGGGCGGCAGTCAATGAGTAGCAAGAACGGCTTCTCCATTATCGGCAAGCCCACCGCCATGATCGATGCCGCCGGGAAGACCACCGGCGCCGGCAAGTACACCGACGATCTCAGCGTCCCGGGCATGCTGGTCGGCAAGATTCTGCATTCGCCGTATCCGCACGCGCGTATCAAGCGCATCGACACCAGCCGCGCGGAGAAGTGCGACGGCGTCGTTGCGGTTGCTGTTGGTAAGGACGCGCCCAATTCTTACGGCATTCTGCCGGTCGGCCACGACGAGTATCCGTTGGCCCTGGACAAGGTTCGATACGTCGGCGATAACATCGCGTGCGTCATCGCTGTTTCCGAAGCCATTGCCGAGAAGGCGCTCGAACTCATCGATGTTGAATACGAAGTTCTGCCCGCGTACTTCGATCCAGAAGAGTCGATGAAGGCGCAGACCGACCTCATCCACGATTCCAAGCCAGGGAATCTGGAGAAGGATTATCACCACGTCTTCGGTGATCCCGAGAAAGGCTTTGCCGAGGCCGATCATGTGGCCGAGGCACGGTTCATCGCCAACGAAGTGACGCATGCAGCGATGGAACCACATTCCACGCTGGCGTCCTTCGAAGTCGATCCACACACCGGCAAACCGGGACGCCTAACAGTCTGGTCGTCGACCCAGGTTCCGTACTACCTGCAGCACAAGCTGTCGCTCGTGCTCGAAATGCCGATGTCGCAGATTCGTGTGATCAAGCCGCTGGTGGGCGGTGGGTTCGGCGGCAAGAGCGAAGTGATTCCTCTGGAAATCATTGCGGCGGTGGCCGCGCGCAAGGCTCAGGCCCCAGTAAAGATCACGTATACGCGCGAGGAGGTGTTTTGGGCGCATCGCGGGCGGCCGCGCACCATCATCGACTTGAAAACCGGAGTGAAGAACGACGGACGGATAACGGCCGTGAAAGCCCGCGTCGTGCAGGATGGCGGCGCGTACTGCTCCTACGGTGTCGTTACCATCCTCTACTCTGGTGCGCTGCTGGGTGCGCTCTACGACATCCCCAACATTCAGTATGACGGCTATCGGGTGCTTACGAACAAGCCTGCGTGCGGTGCCATGCGCGGTCACGGCACGGTGAATGTGCGCTTCGCTTTTGAATCGCAGCTTGACGAACTCGCCTTGAAGATCGGTATGGACCCAGCGGTGATTCGACAGCGCAATCTGCTGCAGCCTCCATGCATCACCGTAAATGGACTGCGCGTGCAGAGCTATGGATTGCCAGAGTGCATCGAGAAGACGGTCGAGCGCTCAGGTTGGAAGCAGCGCAAGGGCAAACTGCCCAAGGGGCGCGGCCTCGGGATCGCGTGCAGTCACTACGTCAGCGGCGCGGCGAATTCAATCATCCGATCCGATATGCCGCACTCGACGGTGAATATCAAGATCGATCGTGATGGTGGCGTCGTAGTGTACACCGGAGCGTCGGAAATTGGGCAAGGCTCCGACACGATGACGGCGCAGATCGCCGCCGAGGTGCTGGGATGCTCGCTGCCCCGCGTCCGTGTGATTGCCGCTGATACCGACTTGACTCCCATCGACATCGGGTCCTACTCCAGTCGCGTAACATTTATGGCGGGCAATGCGACCCTGCGCGCCGCTGCCGAAGTCAAAAAGCTGATTGCCGCGGCGGCAGCACAAAAGATGAAATGCGCCGTCGAAGACTTGGTTTTCCGCGAGGACATCGTTGTCAAGAAGGGGAGCGCGCCGCCGGTTGTGAGAAAAGATCAGGCTGAGGAAGTGGAAGTCACCCAGGCAGGAGCCTCGGTCAGCGGGCGCGTTGAGGGCCAGATTCTGCGGGGATCGCTGCAGCAGAAGCGTAAAGAAGAAGGCCCGAAGGACTGGATGACATTCGAAGAGGCGGTCGTGGCCGCCATCGATTTCCACGGGGCGCTCACGGGCACTGGTTCCTATGCCCCTCCGCAGGAAGCGCGCGGCGGCCGCCACAAAGGTGGAGGCGTGGGGCCCTCACCGGCTTACTCGTACTCGGCGCAGGTCGCCGAGGTCAGCGTCGACGAAGAGACCGGCGAAGTCACGGTACACAAAGTCTGGGCCGCCCACGATTGCGGGCGCGCACTGAATCCAGTTTCCGTGGAAGGTCAGATCATCGGCTCCGTCTGGATGGGCATGGGTCAGGCGCTCACTGAAGAAATGATCTGGAAGGACGGCATGCTGATGAATCCCGGACTGCTCGAATATCGAAGTCCGTCTTCGGTAGAGTCGCCGGAGGTCGAGCCCATCATCGTAGAGAGCATCGATCCCGAAGGTCCGTTTGGTGCGAAGGAGTGCAGTGAAGGATCTCTGGCCGCGACGATTCCAGCGATTGCCAACGCGATCTACGATGCGGTCGGCGTGCGTTTACACGAGTCACCGTTCACGCCTGAGAGGGTGCTGGCGGCGTTGCGGGCGAAGAACAACGCCAAAACGCTGAATCTGACTGAGGGTGTGGACCCAACCTCGCCGACGCATTTCCGTGAACACGGCGGTTCGCTGTGCTTCAAGGGAAAGGGCCCGGAACGGCACGCGCTCGATCCCGCACGGCGAGAAACTCCGTCGGTCTCCAGGAGCGCAGATTGAGCCTTCCACAATTCAAACTGCTCCGACCGCACTGCATCGAAGAGGCGGTGGGCTACCTGGGCGAGCATGCGGGGAACCTTCGTGTGCTGGCCGGCGGTACCGATCTGATTCCTTCCATGCGGCAGAAGCTTTTCGAGCCTGAGCACGTGCTCGACCTGCGCGGAATTCACTCGCTGCGAGGGATCAAGCCGCAAGCCGACGGCGGCGTCGAAATCGGCGCTTTGACCACCCTTCGCGCGATCGAGAGAGCCGACTATCTGCGGCAACATTATCCGGTGCTGACTGAGGCCGCGGCCACCGTGGCGTCACCTGTGCTGCGTAACATGGGCACCATTGGCGGCAACATCTGCCTCGACACACGCTGCCTCTGGTACAACCAGTCGCTCACCTGGCGCAAAGGCTGCGGATTCTGCATCAAGAAAGACGGCGATCTCTGCCATGTCGCTCCGGGTGGCACCAAGTGCTGGGCTGTGTTTTCTGGAGACACGCCTCCGGCGCTGCTCTGCCTGAACGCAGAAATTGAAATTGCAAGCAGCGGGGGAACGCGGCGCATCCCGCTCAGCGATTTCTACACTGGGCTGGGAGACAACTACCGCAAACTGCAGCCCAACGAACTGGTCACTCGTGTTTTTCTTCCAGCGTCATCGGCAGACTACCGCGGTGTCTACCGCAAACTGCGGGTTCGAGGATCAATCGATTATCCGCTCGCCGGAGTCGCCGTGGTAATGAAGCGATCCAATGGACACGTCTCCGATGCCAGGATCGGTATCACAGCGGTGAATCCCGCACCTCTGCTCGTGAAGGGCGCCGGTGAATTGTTGATGGGCAAGGCACTCGACGAAACATTAGCCGAGGCCGTTGGCGATTTGGCTGCAAGAACTGCGAAGCCCCTAACAACTTCGGCGTTGACGCCCGAGTACCGGCGCGAGATGATTCGCGTCTTCACCAAGAGAGCAGTGCTGGCCGCAGCGGCGAACTGAGTACTCTGTTATTCTTCTGGCGGCCATTTACCTGAACCACTGAGCGCCTAATGATCACCGACTGCCACATTCACATCCAGCCCATGGAAATGTTCAAGCCCCACGCGCTGGAACTGATGAAACACAAGCGTCCGAACTTCGAGCAGATCGTCGAGTTCTGCCGATCCCCGAAGGCTTTCCTTAAGTTTCTCGACGCCAGCGGCATCGATCGGGCCATGCTCATCAACTATGTGGCTCCGGAGGTGATCGGTTTCACCAGCGGAGTGAACCAGTTCGTCGCCGACTATGTGAAGGAAGACCCGAAGCGGTTGCTCTCCTGCGGCAGCCTGCATCCCAAGCACACTACGAACGTGCTGGCCGATGTAGAACACATTCTGCGGTTGGGACTGCAGATGATCAAGATCCATCCGCCGCACCAGTTGCTGTTTCCCAACGACTACCTGAGCGGCGCCAAGGAACTGGAGATCATCTATCGCGCTGCGGAAGCGAACGGCGTGCCCGTGATGTTCCACACAGGGACGTCGATCTTTCCCGGCGCGCGCAACAAGTATGGCGATCCCATCTACGTTGACGATGTGGCTGTCGATTTTCCGAAGCTAAAGATCCTGCTGGCCCACGGCGGCCGCCCGCTGTGGATGCAGACGGCATTCTTCTTGGTGCGACGGCATCCCAACGTGTATCTCGACATCAGCGGCATCCCGCCCAAGACGTTGCTGAAATATTTCCCACGCCTGGAAGAAATCGCACACAAAACGCTCTTCGGCACAGACTGGCCGGGGCCGGGTGTGCCCGACATCAAGAAGAACCTCGACGAATTTCGGGCGCTCCCGCTCAGCGAAGCGGTTCAGCAGCAGATCCTGACGAAGACCGCGCTGTCTATCTGGCCTGCCTGATCCCTGCCCTCGCGAAGGGAAAAAAAGCCCGCATCGAAATGCGGGCCTTGATTATCAGGCGTGCGGCCTGCGGTTATTTGCCAGCCTTGGCTCCCGCAGCCTTAGTCCCCATCAATTCATCCGCCAACGCAGTGGCTCCGTAGATCTTGCGCAAAGCTTCTTGGATGCCTCGCGAATCCACGGAGACGGAGCGCCCCTGCACGTCGCTGAAAGCAAAGTTCCAGGGGAGCGACTCGATGTTGCCATCGAAGATAATCCCCACGACCTCACCCTTCTTGTTCACTGTGGGTGATCCGGAGTTGCCTCCGATAATGTCGGGTGTGGCAACAAAGTTGAACGGAGTCTTCAGGTCGAGGCTCGGTTTGGCCTTAATCCAACTCTCCGGCAGGTTATAAGGCGGCTGGTTGTTATGCTCGGTCGCGTGTTCGTAAGCTCCGCCCATGTTGGTGGCGAAGGGAATCGGCTTCCCGTTCTCCGGGTAGCCCTTCACCACGCCGTAGCTCAAGCGGAGAGTGAATGTCGCGTCCGGAGGCTGGGCAAAGCCGCTCTGGGCGAAACGTGCCTTGGCTACGATCGTGCCGTCCCGGCGCACAACCGCGTCAACCTTGTCTTCAAATTGCTTGCGCGCGGCACGAGCATCGGGATCAATCGCGCGCATAACAACGATGAGGGGATCGGTGCTGGCATCAATGGCTGCCTGCCCGCCTCCGTAAAGTTGCCTGCGCACGGCGACATCTTCGAGCTTTGTGTTCGTGATGAGATCCTTCGCGGCTTCCGCAGGCGTCTTTCCTTGCAGAACCTTCTGCACGTCAGGATTGTCTTTGCCCAGCGCGTCCTGCATCTCGCTGAGCGAGTCTGTGAGCAGAGCGATCTCCAGAGTTTTGTAAATCGGCTCCGTCGAGAACAGCTGCTGCTCGAACGAGGGCAGGTTCGAATCGCGGAACTCCCGCATCCGGTCCTGATTCGGTTTCGGCTTCTCCGCCGCGGCGCGCACCAGAACGCGCGCTAACTGGGCCAGATGCGAGTTGAACCCGCGCTGGCGCTCCAGATACGTCAGGTTGGGATAGATGGATTGCTGAACCTTGATTGCCTGAGCGATCTCATCCCAGGGGTCGGCGGCCCCGGCGTTCTTGGGATCAGCCTTGAACGAGGTGCGCAGTTTGCTCTCGTCTGCAGCCTTGGCATCCATGATTGCCTTATCGAGCAATCCCGACTGGTAGCCGGTGATCGCTTTCTGTGAATTCTGCAGCCCAAAAATATCTTCGTTGGCAATGCGGGCATTCTCTTCCGATTGCTTACTGAACTCCTGCAACAAGGCAATGCGCCGTTGGAAGAGTTTCAGGTTCATGGGATATTGCACATCCCGCAGGAACTCGAGTTGGGCCATCGTGAGCATGCGCCCGGTGTTTCCGGGATGTCCCGAGACGAAGATCAGGTCGCCTTCTTTGACCCCGGTCTGCGACCACTGCAGATAGTTGTCAAGGTGTGCCGGTTTGTCGTTCTCGTAGACCCGGAAGAAAGTGATGTCGAGATCGTAACGGGGATAGGTGAAATTGTCCGGATCGCCGCCGAAGAATGCGATGCCGAACTCCGGCGCGAACACCAGCCGGACATCCGTGTACTTCTTGTACTTGTAGAGGTTATAGACCTGGCCGGAATAGAAAGTAACCACATCGCAGCGCAGGCCAGTGGCAGTCGAGCAATCTTTTTCGACCTGTGACATGGCGGCACGCTGGGCCTGGCTGGCATCTGCCGCGGACATCTCCGGCTTCACCCCGGCGTTGACCTTGTCCGTGACATCCTCTATGCCGACCAGTTGGTTGAGTTCCAGGTTCGGGCACTTGGCTTCGTCGGCCTGCGTCTTGGCATAGAAGCCGGTCTTGATGTAGTCGTGGCCCTCGGTGGAGAGTTGCTGCACGCATCCCGCGCCCACGTGATGGTTGGTGAAGGTGAGTCCGTCGGCCGACACAAACGAGCCGGATCCACCGTTGTTGAATCGAACCGAAGACAGGCGAACGTGGTCGAGCCACGCTTGAGTGAGTTCAAAGCCGTATTTGGCCTTGATTTTGTCTTTCGGGGGAGCGTTGTACAGCCACATGCCTTCGTCGGCTGAGGCCAGCGAAGAAAAGATAAAGGCAAAAGCCAGCATTACCGCGAAAAAGCGTTTCATTTCAGGTGGTTCCTCCATGAGGAATATGACGAGCTGACTACCATGCTGCGGAGATCTACAGAAGAACCTTTAACTATACGCCCCGGCGAAGGTGAGTGGCAAAGCGCAGGATCGGCGATCGTCATGTAAACGCGCACGCAAACGGGCCAATTTGGCGGCTGGCAGCCGGTTCGCGGTTACTCCCAGACGTTACTATCGGGCGCTTGGAAAGTCGCGTGGATTTCAGGTATAAAACAAGGTTGCATCCCACGCGTCCCTCCTCGCGCGGTCCGCAACACTAAAGTCCAGCGATCGAAGCGAGAGACCAATGTCCAGCCTGACCACAAACCACGCCCCCAAAGGACTCGAAGGGGTCGTTGCCACCACATCCAAGATTTGCTACATCGACGGAGATCGCGGCGTGCTGGCCTATCGCGGCATCGACATCCACGAACTGGCTCACCAGTCGAATTTTGAGGAGACCTGCTACCTGTTGTGGTTCGGGAAGTTGCCCACCCGCCGCGAACTGCGCGAACTGCACGAGCGCCTGGCGGAGGAGCGCAAGCTGGATGCATCCATCATCACCCTTTTGCGTAATGCTCCCCGACATGCACTACCCATGGATGTGCTCCGCACCGCGGTCTCGGCGCTCTCGTTCTACGATCCGCAGGAAAAGAGCAACGACGCCAAAGCCAATGTGGACAAGGCGATTCGCATCACTTCGCAGATCGCAATGATCGTGGCTGCCTACGACCGCATTCGCAAGGGACATGCCGTGGTCGAACCCGACCGCGCGCTTTCCCATGCCGCGAATTTCCTGCTCATGCTGAACGGCAAGCAACCGTCGCCGACCGCGGAGCGCGCTCTCGATATCGCGCTGATCCTGCACGCCGACCATGAACTCAACGCCTCAACGTTCGCTGCACGCGTTACGGCGGCAACTTTGTCGGACATGCACTCGGCCATCACTTCGGCGATTGGCGCCCTGAAGGGACCACTGCACGGAGGGGCCAACGAAGCGGTCTTCCTCATCCTGGAAGCCATCGACGCTTCTGGCGCCGACCCCATTGATTACGTGAAAGGCATGCTGGCGCAGAAAAAGAAGATTCCCGGCTTTGGCCATCGCGTTTATCACACGGAAGATCCGCGCGCGACGCACCTACGCGCCATGTCCCGCGATCTCGGCTCTGCCAGCGGGCAGCCCAAGTGGTTTGAGATCTCGCACAAGATTGAAGAGTTCGTGAAGGCCGACAAGAAGCTGAACGCCAACGTGGATTTCTATTCGGCTTCCACCTATCACACGCTGGGCATTGATGTGGACTTGTTCACGCCCATCTTCGCCGTCTCCCGCGTGAGTGGCTGGGCCGCTCATGTCATCGAGCAACTCAGCGACAACCGCTTGATTCGCCCGCGGGCAGACTATCTGGGCCCCGAATATCCCAGCCCCTACGTAGCAATCGACCAGCGGTAACCTCGTCACTGGTCATGGGGACGGATCATGTGGGGACGGCCGCCTCGGCCGTCCAGGCAGGGCGAAGCCCGCCGCATCTCTACGACCCGCAATGTAGAATAGAAGCGGGTTCTGTATGCTCCGTATTTACCTCGACAATAACGCCACCACCCCGGTCCTGCCCGAGGTCTTCGAGGCCATGCGCCCCTATTTTGGGGAGCAGTTTGGCAACGCCTCGTCGATCCACCATCACGGCCAGCAGACGCGAGCGGCGGTCGAGGACGCGCGTGAGTCAGTGGCCGCTTTGCTCGGCTGCCGAGCTTCCGAGATCGTGTTCACGAGCGGCGGAACAGAGGCTGACAATCTCGCGATTGCGGGGCTGGTCGGCGCGGGCGACCACGTCATTACATCGAGCATCGAACACCACGCCGTGCTGCTGGCCTGCAAGCATCTGGAAGAGATTGGCGCAGAAGTGACCGTTCTTCCGGTGGATGGTCGCAGTCTCGTGGATCCAGCCGACGTGCGCCGCGCGCTGCGTCCGAACACGAAACTGATCTCTGTCATGATGGCGAACAACGAGACCGGTGTTCTGGAGCCGGTTGAGGAGATCGGAAAGATCGCGGCCGAAGCCGGAGTTTGCTTTCACACGGACGCGGTGCAGGCGGCAGCCAAAGTTGCGATCGATGTGACGCGAATCGGGTGCCAGCTCCTCTCGATTTCCGGCCACAAGATTCACGCGCCACAAGGCGTCGGAGCGCTCTACGTGCGGAAGGGAACTCGCCTTCAGCCGCTTGTTTTATGGTGGCAGGCATGAGCGTTCGCGTCGCGCCGGGACTGAGAACGTCCCCGGAATCGTTGGCTCTGGGTAAGGCCGCGAAGAATGCGAAAGAGGCACTCGACCGCGGCGAGGATCAGAAGATGGCCGCGATGCGCGATCGGTTGCAGCAGGGAATCCTGGCGCAGGTCGAGGACGCGGGAGTGAATGGCGACGGCGCCCCGCGCGTGCCCAACACTCAAACATTCACTTCGACCACATCGACGGCGAAGCGATGGTCATTGCACTGGATCTGAAAGGCCTGGCGGTCTCGACAGGCGCTGCCTGCTCGTCAGGCGCGATTGAGCCTTCGCATGTGCTCGTGGCGATGGGGCTCCGAAGGGATCAGGCGCGGGCCAGTATCCGCTTCAGCCTGGGCAAGCAGACAGTCGCCGAAGATATCGATATCGCGCTGGCGCTCGTGCCGGAGACCGTAGCCCGCCTCCGGGAACTGTCGCCAAGGTACACGAAGCAGCCAGTCAGCACGGAGAGGTGAGTCAATATCCGTTGTCATCCTGAGCGGCGTATTTTGCCGCGAAGGATCCATGCACTTCTGCCGCCGCTGGCAAATTGCATAGGTTCTTCGCTTCGCTCAGAATGACAAGCATGTTTAAGCTAGACGCCAGGAGCTAGAAGCTGAGTACCGAAACGATCGCCGTAGCTATGTCGGGCGGTGTGGACTCCTCCACCGTCGCGGCCATGCTGCGCGCCGAGGGACACAACGTCATCGGCCTCACCATGCAACTCTGGAACCAGCGCCGCCTCGCCGGGAAGGAGGGCATGCCCGAGTCCGTGCAGGGACGCTGCTGCTCGCTCGACGATGTCTACGACGCCCGCCGCGTGGCCCAGCAGATCGGAATCCCGTACTACGTGGTCAATCATGAGGAGCGCTTCGAGCGCGACGTGATCCGTCCGTTCATTGAGGAGTACGTCTCGGGCCGCACACCGATCCCCTGCAGTCTCTGCAACAATCACTTGAAGTTTGACCAGTTACTCATTGTAGCCCAGCAGATTGGGGCTGAGCGGGTTGCGACCGGCCATTACGCTCGCGTGGCTTTTGACGATGCCCGAGGCCGCTGGCTTCTCAAGCGTCCGGCCGACTCCAGCAAGGACCAGACGTACTTCCTCTTCGGCCTGACCCAGGAGCAGCTGAGCTGCACGATCTTCCCGCTCGGAGACATGACCAAGCCCGAGGTTCGCGAACTCGCCCGCCATCACGGACTCGCGCTCGCCGAGAAGCCGGACTCGCAGGAAATATGCTTCGTCCCCGGCGGCGACTACAAGCGCTTCATCGATGCTTACCTCGCCGAGCAGGGTAAGGCTTTGCCCGACACTGCCGGTGACCTCGTGACTGCGAATGGCGAAGTTATCGGCGAGCACGCCGGCATTCACAACTTCACTGTCGGCCAGCGCAAGGGACTCGGCGTGGCCACAGGGTCGCCGCTCTACGTCATCCAGATCAGCGGCGCGAACAAGCAGGTCATCGTGGGCGGCGAAGAGCATCTCTACTCGCGCACCCTGCGTGCCCGCCGCGTGAACCTGATCGCTGTCGACGATCTGCACGAGCCGATGCGCGTTACTGTGAAAATTCGGCATCGCCACGAGCCAGCGCCGGCCATGATCGAGAGAACTGGTGAAGACGAAATCCTCGTCGCCTTCGACGAGCCCCAGCGCGCCATCACGCCTGGGCAGGCGGCGGTCTTCTATGACGGTGAGATTGTGGTCGGCGGCGGCTGGATCGCGTAGTAACGAAACCGCCGAATATAATCCCCCGCATGGCATCTGCAAATCCCTCACTGCCAATTCCTCAGACTGTGACAGCCACGCAGCCGCCCTCCTTTTGGAGTAGGCAATCCGGCCCGCTCAAGCAGGGAATCAAAACGGGCCTCGCGGGCACCATCACCTATGCCATCTACGCCGGCTTCAACCTGCATCAAGGATATTGGGCCGTCTTCGCCGCGCTGGTCGTGACACAAGCAAACCTGGGCGCATCGTGGAAGGCAGCGCTGTACCGCACGATCGGTTCAACCTGCGGGGCGCTCGCCGCAGCCTTGCTCATGCCGATGCTCGGTGACGGACTAGTCGGAGTGGGCATTGTGCTTTTTCTGCTGGCGACTCTGTTTGGCTACCTGACCTCGCTGCACCCGGCCTTCACTGCTGCCGGCTTCACCGCTGCGTTGATCCTCGTCTTTGGTGGCCAGGGAGAGCCTTGGCACATGGCGTGGCTGCGCGTGCTCTATACGATGCTGGGAGCAGTCATTGCCTTCGGCGTGGGTGCGCTGATCTGGCCGGTTCACGCACGCGTCGGATTGCGCCACAAGCTTGCGAGCATTCTGGACGGCGCCGGTGCTCTTTACCGCGCGGTCACCGCCGCTGCACTGCAGGGTATCGACAACGAGCAACAAGTTCGCGAACTCGACCGCCAGTTACACGACCTGCGCCGCGGCATCACCCAGCAGATGGACGAAGCGAAAAGCGAACTCGCATTTTCGCGATTCAACGAGGGCTCTTTCCAGTCCTTCGTCGACGAAGCCGACCAAGTCCGGCGACGCTTGACGGCGATGGCCGAAGACGGCTCTCTCTATGTGCGGGTGCAACTGCAGCCCGACCTGATCCCCTCGCTCGCGGCGCTGGTGGAGCAAACCGCGCAGACCTTCGCTTTCCTGGCGGAAGCGGTGCGAAAACCCGGCGCGGCTTTGAAATCTGCCGACCTCGGCGCGGCGATCTCCAACCTCGACGCAGATCTGACCCGACTGCGCGAGCAGCGCGTCACTACTCCTTTCGCGCTGGACCGCATGCTGCCCTTCTGGGCGCTGGTATTCAATTTGAGGGAAGTGGCGCAGGACTTGAAACAGCTTGCCTCAACGCTGCCGGAACTTGCGTGAAGTACGTTCCGTAGAGACTAGCTTGCTACGTCTTGCTAGTGGCGTTCGAAATGTTGGTGAGAGAGACGTTGCAGCAACGTCCCTTCGAATCGATTCGAGAAACGGCTCGCCGGAAGATTGCAATTTCTCCTCCAGCCGCTCCGTGCAGTCGCACTCTCCGCACGCCCAGGGCTCAGTCCCATTCTCGTCGCGGCATTTACGGCGGTCGTGCGCATCCTGCACGCGTGTTAGCTCAAAGTACTGTTCCCAGTAGGGCTGCTCTTCCTGCAACGGCGTCGGGCAGTAGCACACTTCCACCCAGCGCGCGGTGTCGTCATCACAGAGGCGCGCCTCCTGCATGTTCCGCAGATACTCGCCCTCGGCGACTGATCCCCGCCCTAAGGTCTCGCCCTCGATGGCCTTGAGCAGGTCCGCCTCGCGACCGGATTTCACACGGGCTCGAACCAGATAACGCATTTATTTTTAGAATATGTAGCCCCGGGCGCATTGCGATTTTACTGCAATCCCGCTTGCGCGAGCATTGCCAGAAACTGACTCCGCGTGCGCATGTCGATCGACTGCGCCACCATCTTGCCATTCCGGTCGTACACAAAGCTCTTAGGGATTCCTTCCACGATGAAAAGATCATTCACCTTGCGCCCCGGATCGAGCAGCACAGGATAGCTGACCTTATGTTCGGCAAGGTACGGTGAAACCTTCGCGGCCTCTTCGTCAGAAATCGCCAGCACGACGAACCCCTGATCCTTGAACTTGTTATATAGGGCGTCCAGGTCGGGCATCTCTTTGCGGCACGGCGGACACCAGGTCGCCCAAAAATTCACCAGCACGACCTTGCCCTGCAGTTCCTGCAGATGCCACGCCTTGCCCTGTAAATCAGAGAGCGTAAAGTCCGCGCTCTGCCGCTTGGCATCATCGGCTTCCAGTTTCGCCATCGCTTCGGCAAACTGCAGATTGTCGGAAGTCGCCTGCATGTGCTCGTAGCGCACCAAAGACGCCAATTCGACATACAGAAAATCAGGCTGGCCGGGTTTTCCTGCCGGAGGCTGCTCGTGCAAAGCCGTGGCCAGCGTTGTGGTGACTTCTTGCAGAGTGTCTTTCCCGAAGTCGCCCTCTGTAGATAATTCTGCCAGCGTCCCTGCCAGCTTCAGCTTGTTGGGGACGACCGGCAGAGCCCGAATCTGCAGTGCGAGATCCTTGGTCGTGTGCACGCGCACCGTGTCATCGAGTTTGCGCAGGCCGCGCAACTGCCCGACGATCGGCTTCTCCTGATCGCTCCAGACAACCTTGTCCTGAGCCGGGATAGAGACCGTGAGGAGAATCAGCGTACAGCCCAAAAGAATGCTTTGAATGACACCACGACGGGGAAGGACGAGAAAACGCAGCATGAGTATGCCTAACCCACGGTGAGAAGAATCGGGATGAACTGGGAGTAGCCGCCGTCTAGATAAACATCTCATCCTGCGGCACCGGACGACGATCTTCGCGGCTGCCGCCATTTCGGCGCCCGCGTCCGCCAAACAAAAACTCCAGGCCAACTGTGATTCCCTGCATGATCCCCGAAAGCTGCCGAATCGGCGAAACGACCGTGCTGTGGACCATGTTCGTGGTCTCTTCCACGCGATCGAGCGTTCGAGTCAGCAACTCGTCGGCGCGAATGATCTGCAGCCGACCGCGGTCCACCGCATCTTTCACGGTTGCGTCCGCGCGCTGCACCTGGTCGCGCAGGATCGTGGTGGACTGCTGCAGGTTGTCGGCGATCACCTGGAGCTTAGGGCGGAATTCAGTCAGCATGGCGTCCGCCTGCTCGACCGTGGGCAGCACCTTAGCTTTCACTTCCGTCGCCAGCGCTTCCATATGAGCGCTGCTCTTGCGCATGGCCACATACATGGCCACCAGGACGCCTGCCTGTAACAGGATCGCGATCGCAGTCAGGGCGATAAACCAAGGAGTCAGATTGTCCATAAGCGTGCTCCGGCAACCTACCATCGAGCGCCTGCTCGAAAGGAAAGCCGGCGCGGCTGTGCCTATAAACCTTTGGGTGCGCCGGTCTCGGTGGCTTCGTGATAGGCCTGACGACCAGCTTCGTAGGCGGCGCGGAACTGCTCTTTCTGGGTGTTGACTACATCGCGGCCCTTGTCGGCCCACTGTGCAGCCTGTTCGCGCGCTTCTCGCGCACGATTGCGAACGTAGTCACGGCCTTCCTCGGCGCGTGCACGCAGTTGTTCGCGAGTCTCGCTGCCCGAGCGCGGCGCATACAGCACTCCCGCCAATGCTCCCAAACCGAGTCCTGCCAAAAACCAAACGAAACTATTGCTGTCATGATCCGACATAGCGATGCCTCCGAGAAAGAATGCCTCATTCGGATGTTACATCCTCTGTCAGGCAAATACAATTACCGGGGACTCCGTAGATCGGGCTGGACTTTACAGGGGCTGAGCGGCGATTCGATGCGCGAATCGCCGATGCCGAATCCGAAACTGACTGGACCGCTTGTCCGCTTACTTCTGTTGCGCGGGTGGTGTCAAGGGCTTCTGCGCCGGGGCAGGCTGCGTCTTAACCGGTTGCGACTTGATGTCTCCCAGAACGGAGGTGGGTCCGCCGCGCCGCACTGCGTACACCGACAACGCGATGGAAGTAATCATGAACGCCACAGCCGACCAGGTGGTGGCTTTGGAAAGCGCGCTGGCGGCGCCGCGCGGACCGAACGCCGTTTGGCTGCCCTGTCCGCCGAAAGCCGCGGAAATGTCGCCGCTTTTGCCGCTCTGCAGCAAAACCACGATGATAATAAAGAAGCAGACTAGGATGTGGATCGTCGTGATGAGGTAAATCATAGGTTTGGATGTTGTCCTAACGCTCAGGTTATGTTGTGATTCCAGCCACAATCCGGCGGAGTTGTCGTCCACCCGGACAAGAAATCATGGTGCGGAAGGGGGGATTTGAACCCCCACGCCTTTCGGCGCCACCCCCTCAAGATGGTGTGTCTGCCAGTTCCACCACTTCCGCACAGGGATAAACCGAGACTGCGAGGCGGCATTTAATTATAGCAAAGTGGTTGCGTAGGGGCGGACGCAGCAGCCTGCCCTGAGCGAAGTCGAAGGGTCCGCCCTGCGACGCGAAGCGAGCGCCCTGGACGAATGCGTCCGCGGCTACGCGACCAGAGACTATTTCTTGACAGTCGTTCCTATGCACCCTATCGTTAATGGAGTTCCGGCATTCGTGCCGGAATGAAGCCGCAGTCTCATGCAGAGTGGCTGAGGGTAACGGGCCCGCAGACGCCACGACAACCGGATCAGGAACCAGCCTGATCATATGGTGTCAATTCCCGCCCGGTTTGCGGGGGACATGAGATCTCGGTGAGCCATTGCCTCGTCCCCACATCCCGGATGAGGCATTCGTGTTTTTAGGGCGCGCAGAGCCTGCCCTGAGGCGACCCCGAGGAACGAGGGGTTGCCGAATGGGGCCCAGCGCAGCCATACTGGAGAAGCATTCATGAATCCGCGAATTTATTTTGATCATTCCGCCACCACCCCACTCGATCCGCGGGTGCTTGCGGCGATGGGCCCATTTCTCGGCGGCGCCTTTGGAAATCCGTCGAGCCTGCACCAGGAAGGCCGTGCTGCCCGTGCAGCAATTGAGACCGCGCGCGCGCAAGTCGCCTCGCTGATCGCCGCTGAGCCAGAAGAAATCATCTTCACCGCCAGCGGCACCGAGGCCGACAACCTCGCACTGATCGGCGCCGTGCGCGCCAGCGGCCGTCCCGGACACGTGGTAACAACTTCCATCGAGCACGCCGCGATTCTCGAAACCTGTCGCTTTCTGGCCGAGTCGGGGACAAAGATCACGCATCTTCCGGTTGACGCCGACGGTCTAGTCGGCCCTCAGAGCTTGCTGCGAGCTCTGCAATCGAAGGTGACCCTTGTCTCCGTCATGGCAGCGAACAACGTGGTAGGGACGCTGCAGCCCATCGAGGAACTCGCTCACCTCACCAAACTGCACGACGTTTTGTTCCACACCGACGCGGTTCAGGCGGCAGGGAAGATTCCGCTCGACGTGAATCGCCTGCATGTCGACCTGCTCTCGCTCTCCGCCCACAAACTGCACGGGCCGAAGGGAATCGGAGCCCTGTATGTCCGCAAGGGGACGCAGTCTGTCACCGATCATCTACGGCGGGGGGCATGAGCGCGGCCTGCGTTCGGCTACTGAGAATGTCGCCGGAATCGCCGGCTTTGGCGCGGCGGCGGCCATCGCAAGGGAAGAACTGGCAGAGGAAGCAATACGCCTCGCTCAATTTCGCGAATGCATCGCGAAAGAACTCAGCCGCAGTCTGCCTCAGTCGTATCTCTTTGGGCACCCGATCCATCGCCTGCCCGGACATTTGAGCTTCGGACTCCGGGGACAGGAGCGCGAAGTTGGCAAGCTTCTGTCAGCCCTCGATGCTGCTGGCGTTGCTGTCTCGGCGGGAAGCGCTTGTAGCGCAAATCATTCTGGTGAACCTTCCGGTGTGCTCTTGGCCATGGGCTACGACGACGAGCGGGCTCGTGGTCTGCTGCGCCTCACCCTTGGTCGCTTCAGCACGCAGCAGGAAGTCGATCGCTTCCTTGAGATCCTGCCTCGTGTGCTCAGGCAGTTGACAGGTGCGGCGGTCTGCGCCGGTCAGTCTGTTCCAGACCTTCGTGCTGTGGCACTCGCATAAAAAGGGCCGATCTGCTCCCCCAGCAGACCGGCCCTTTACGCTGTTTCACCGTTCCAACCGGCGAACGTTTAGTCCCCAGACGGCAACAGCATCTCCTCTGGACCCAGATCAATGTTGACCGGGGTGTGCGGGCACTCGCCGAGAATCGGCTGGCACCCTGCGTCCGGCCCACGCTCCGGCCTTGTCAGCGCCTTCTTCTCCATGAACTGCTCCGTCTCGGTGGACCCAGCCAGCGCCGTGGTCGAAGCCAGACCGCCGCTGATCACCTGCTGCACCTGATCAAAGTATCCCGTCCCCACGAAGCGTTGATGCTTCACGGCTTCGTAGCCGTACTGAGTCTCGCGGCTGAATTCTTTCTCTTGCAGCCGTGAATACGCGGTCATGCCGTTGAGTTTGTATCCGCGTGCCAGTTCGAACATGCTGAGGTTCAGCGCGTGGAATCCGGCCAGCGTGACGAACTGAAACTTGTATCCCATGCGCGCCAGTTCCGGTTGAAAGCGTGAAATGGTCGCTTCGTCCAGGTTCTTGCGCCAGTTGAAGCTGGGCGAACAGTTGTAGGCCAGCGCCTTGCCCGGATACTGTGCGTGAATGGCTTCGGCGAAGCGCCGTGCCTCTTCCAGATCGGGATGCGAAGTCTCGCACCAGATTAAGTCGGCATACGGGGCATAGGCCAGCCCGCGCGCGATGGCCGAATCGATCCCACCGCGGATGCAGAAGAAGCCCTCCGACGTGCGCTCGCCCGTGCAGAACTCTCGGTCGCGCGCATCGATGTCGCTGGTCAGCAAGTGAGCGCTGTCGGCGTCGGTGCGGGCCATGATCAGCGTGGGGACGCCCATCACATCGGCCGCCAGGCGCGCCGCCACCAGCTTCTGAATCGCCTCGGTCGTGGAAACCAGAACCTTCCCGCCCAGATGTCCGCACTTCTTCGCCGACGACAACTGATCCTCGAAGTGCACGCACGCGGCACCAGCCTCGATCATGCCCTTCATCAATTCGAAAGCGTTCAGCGTGCCGCCGAATCCCGCCTCGGCGTCGGCCACCAGCGGCGCAAACCACGTCTGCCCCGGCGCCACCTTGCCCTCCGCGTGATGCACCTGGTCCGCGCGCTGCAGCGCATTGTTGATTCGCCGGCAAAGATTCGGAACGCTGTCCGCCGGATACAAGCTCTGGTCGGGATACATCGTGCCTGCGTTATTGGCGTCGGCCGCAACCTGCCATCCGCTGACATAGATCGCCTTGAGTCCTGCTTGTACCTGCTGTACCGCCTGGTTCCCGGTCATCGCTCCCAGTGCGTTGATATAAGGATCAGTCTGCAGAAGTTCCCACAGACGCTCCGCCCCCATGCGAGCCAGCGTGTGCTCAATGTGGATCGAGCCTCGCAAGCGCAGCACATCTGCTGCCGTGTACGGACGTTCAACGCCCTTCCACCGCGGATTGGATGCCCAATCCTGGTTCATCGCTGCCTGGGCAAGAGCATATTGGGCGACGCGTTCCTGTTCGCTCAATGGGTGCTCGATCTGGTGGTGGGTGGAGGGTTGCGCGTTGTGTCCGTTTCCTTTGGCCGACATGTACATTCTCCTGAAATCTTTTCTCTTTGCTCTTAGGGTGAGTAGCTGGTTAAGCCGGGTTAAATTCCCCGTTCACGATCATGGCTTCACTGATTTCGCGAGCGCGGCGGAAGCGGTCCGCCTCGTCTGGATCTGCGTTGGTTGGAAGTGCGGCCAGTAAGCGCTCGAGTTCTTCGTCGAACAATTGCGTGATGAACTCCGGCGTATGCTTCACGGCCTGGCCATGCTCGTCCTGCACAGAAACCAGATCCCGATGCAGCACGCGCTGCGCAATCATCAGCCGATAGATGCGGTCCGTGGCCAGGTCTTCCATGTAGCCATCGAGCAAGCTGGCGCCCCTGCCGCTCAGCACGCCGTGCCGGTAGCGGATCACCGTCCGCACCGCCGCCCGCGTTCCATTTACCGTGCGCGCGCCGACTCCGTTCGGGGTTGGCCGCAAGTCGGGATACCGGCTCGCTGTTTTCGGCCGCGACTGCAGTTGGTTCGGGTAAGGGAACTGCGCTACCGCGATCGCATTCTGATCGGGATGCCCCGTCCACGCCCCATCCATCAGGCAGTCCGCTTCGTTCTTCTTGTCCTTCTCAAGAATCGCGAGCGCCCGTTCGTTCAACTCCGCATCCTCGCGGCTGGGATACAGTGCGGTCATCCCGCCGATGGCGAGAATCCCCCGATGATGGCAAATCTCCGGCATCAGTTCGCGCAGGTTCTGGAAGAAAGCAACGTTGTACGGAATCGTGTTGCGATCCGGCAGAACCCAGTCAGGATTGTCGAGATTGAAATGAATCAGGCTGGCCATGTAATCCCATCGGCCCAGGTTCAGCCCGATGATGTGGTCGCGCAGGTTGTACGCGAATTCTTCCATCTGAAATGCCAGCGGGTGCGACTCCACCAGCGCCATGCACTTGATGTAGTTGTGCGGCAGCCCGCGCCACTGCGCCAGCGCGCGGAACAGGTCGCGCCACCACAGCGCTTCCTCCGCCGACTCCGACTTCGGAATGTAGATGCACAGCGGATGCTTCAACTTGTCTGGATCAATGGAATAGAAGATTCGCGCCACATCGATCAGTGATGCCGAAACCATGTCGCCGAGGATCAGCCCAGCCTGGTTCAGGTGCAGCCCGCGTGGGCGCGTGAAGATCACGGTGCCATTCTGCTGAATGGTTACGCTGCGGTTGCGCTTCTTGTCGAAGTAGGTCAGTTCGCCGCGCAGGCAAGCCAGAATGTTCAACACCCCGGTTTCGTGATGCGACCACTCATTGACGCAGGAGTCTTCCAGATCGAGCATCACCCCGGGTGCGCCCGAGTTCAGCATCTTGACGCAGAGTTCGGCATCATCCGCGGGCCCGGTCATCTGGTTGCGCTGGTCACGGCACCAATCGGGAAGGGTGATCCGCCAGCCGTTGCGCACCGTGTCGGAAGGGAAGCGGTGCGTCGGCTTGTCGCCTTCCAGCGACCGCTGCAGCACTTCAACCCGTTTCAGCGCCAGTTCCTGCTGGCGCGGGGTAAATTCCCGGTGCAGCGGGAGGAAAAAGTCCATAAAACCGTCCGGAAGATCGCGGGAGGGATCGAACCCCGGCGGCGTGTTGTTGATGGGATTGAGTGGCGTTCCTGTTTCCGTGGTCGATACTGCAGTCGGCGTCATATTCGCGGGTCCCTGGGTTCCTTTGGCGTGTTCAGTATAGTGAACAGCCATTCATAATACTGGCGGATCGTACGATGCGCGGAAACCTTCGGTCAAGGCCGTTGTGCAATATGTCGAACGTACATTCATTTTGTTGTCCATGTAGGGTTTTGCTACCATAACGATTTGGCGATGCCCTCCAAAGACGAATCTCCCTCCGTTGCCGTCGAACGCGCTCTCACTATGCTGGAAGCGGTTGCCCAGGAGCCAGAAGGCCTGAGCAACGCCGAGATCAGCCGCAAGCTCCAGATTCCAAAGAGTTCGGCCAGCTACATTCTGCGCACCTTGGAAGCGCAAGGTTACTTGAATCGAGACGAGAACACCGGCAAATATCGTGTCGGTTTGAAGATCCTAAGCCTCAGCCGCGGCGCCCTCAGTGGGATTGACGTGCGCGAGGTCGCGCTGCCCATCATGCGGCATCTGGTCGAGAAAACCAGCCTCACCTGCCATCTCGCGATTCTCGACGGGCCCGAAGCGGTCTACATCGAGAAGGTCGAGCCCCCGGGATTCATCCGCATGGATACCTGGGTAGGTCGCCGCATGCGCGTCCATGCCACCAGCGTGGGCAAGGCACTCGTCGCATACATTCCTCAAGAGCGCCTGGAAAAAATTATTGGCGAGCGCTCTATGGAAAAGCGCACCCCGAAAACCATCACGACCCTGCCGCGCCTCCTGAAGGAACTGGAGAAGGTGCGCACGCAGGGGTACGCCGTCGATGACGAAGAAAATAATTTAGGCGCTCGATGCTTAGGGGCTCCCGTGTTCAACCAGCAAGGCGCGATCGAGGCCAGCGTGGGCCTGAGTGGAACCATCAATCAGGTAAACGCTCAAACCATGCCGCGCATCCTAGAAGCGTTGAAGGACGCGGCGCGACATATCTCCATGCAGTTGGGCTATCGCGCTCCACACCGCCGGGCTGGCGGGGACTGACGAGCGCAAACTCAAAGCTGCGATATGGTTCATGAGTAACGACGATTCCATCCAGGAGATTGTTCGTCACTACGGCGACGCCGACGAATCCTCTCGTCTCGGCACCGGATGGTTTCAACTCGAACAGGCCCGCACGCAGGAACTGATTCTCCGCCACCTGCCGCCCGCTCCGGCCACTGTCATCGATGCCGGAGGAGGCGCCGGAGCCTATGCCTGTTGGCTCGCTTCCCGCGGATATCAAGTGCACCTGCTCGATCCTGTGCCTAAGCATGTCGAACAGGCGCAGGCTGCATCCTCGAGCCAACCCAAACATCCGCTGGCGTCTGCGGAAGTCGGAGATGCTCGCTCCCTGCCTCATGCCGACGCAACTGCGGATGCAGTACTGCTCTGGGCCCGCTCTATCACCTTATCGAAAGGGGAGACCGCATCGCCTGCCTGCGTGAAGCTCACCGCGTTCTCCGCCCTGGAGGCGTCGTGTGGGGCGCAGGCATCAGTCATTTCGCATCGTTGTTCGACTCGGTATCGCACGGCTTCTTCGATGACCCCGCCTTCGCACCCATCCTGGAGCGCGACTTGTCTGAAGGTCAACACCGCAACTCGACCGGAAATCCAATCTATTTCACCGATGCCTTCTTTCATCGGCCGGAGGAGTTGGCGGACGAGTTCTTGACCGCCGGCTTTCAACATGTGGAACTGGTGGCCATTGAAGGTCCAGGCTGGCTGGCACACGACTTTGAGCGGCTGTGGAACGATCCCGCACAGCGCGAACGGTTGCTCTCCGCGGTTCGCCAAGTCGAGCACGAACCTTCCGCGCTCGGCGCCAGTTCCCACATCATGGCCATCGCGCGAAAAACGAGTTCAACCCGGGTCTGATTGCGCTAAAAAGTAAAAGGGGCAGGCTGTTCACCCGCCCCGCTCCAACCTCGAATCTTGCGACAGCCGCTACTTCAACAGGGTGGCCTTGCCATGCACGTATGCGATCCACGGGCCTTGGTTGAAACTGGCATCCTGCCAAAGCCCGACGATCGTCGTGCCGTCAGCGGAGATCGCCAGCACATTGGTAAGTGTTACACCACTGGGGATGACCGCGCCATGACTCACGAGAACTGCCTGCACGCCGTGCAATCCCATCTTCGCGCTCCAGACGAAAGGCTGGCTCGACCAAGTGAAGGAATTAATGCTCGCGCCAATCACAATGCCGTTGTCCGAGACGCCCACTGCGACGCTCTGGTCGGTGTTATTGCGGCTCAGTACTCCCAGGTCTACCAGGCCACCGCTGTTCGTATAATAAAAGGCGCGGCCGTTTCCAGTACTATCCGCGGCCTGGCCCACAATCTGTGAGCCATCGGTACTGACGGCGATCGCTTCTCCGGCGATATCCCCTAAGAAGATATCTGTAGTCCCGGCGATCCAGCGCACCGGGCGGCGGAAGCCCTGAATCGGATCCTCGTAGAAGCCCACAATCACAGACCCATCGGCAGAAATCGTGGTCGCGCGGCTGCTGGCGTTGGTCGGATGTCCCAGGCCAACGATGCCGTTTTGCTTGGTCCACTGGAAGCCTTCCGCTCCCGGACAATACCAGGCCAACCCAACTACGATGGAGCCGTCGGCATTCACGCCCCAGGAGTCACCCCAACTGCCGTCGAGGACACAACCTTCCGCGGGATGGCCGAGGTCGACCCACCCCGTGGCCTGTTGCCACATCGCTGGATTCGAGTTGCCATCGGAACCCGTGCGGCCAGTCACGATCGTATTGCCGTCTGCTGAGATTCCGATGGAGGAGTTAAACGTGTCCCCCAATCCCAGGTCGACGAAAGCGCCCGTAGACGTCCAGCGAAAAATCTCTCCTCCAATATTGGCCGCCATCACTTTGCCGTTGCTCGACAGAGCATAATTCGACCAGCTCTGGATAGGGCTCGTTAGCTGCACATACTTCACCTGCGCCCACGCCGAAGCAGAGAAAAAAGACAACGCATAACACCCCAACACAACGAGCATCTTTTTCACGATGGAAAATCCCTCAGGGTTGCCCGGCCGCGATCGCTGGCATGATTTGATTGGCCGATTCGAACTCGCGGATCGTCCAGGTCGGAACGCAGATTGAACCGGAAGTGCCCCAAGCGGGCTAGGCAAGGCCGGGACTACGGTAGTCGATTACGTGTACGATGTCAACGCATAAAAGGCCACCCCTTGGCCCTTTTCCGTGGTGCAAGAGGTGCGCTTATAATCTGGCTTCGTGACCCAGAACCCTGTGCCCAACCTCAGAGCGCGGCTGCGACGAGTATTCGTTGCCACAATTCTCGCTATTCTGGGAACCGCGGCCTTGGCGTATGGTCTGGACTACACCGTGTTCAAGCTCAGGGCGGCAACCAATCGCAACCCCTACGGCTCGGTGACGGTGAATCACTACTACGCCATCTTGCAAAAGAACGGTAAGACCCAGTTGATATTTGATCCGCCGCAGGCCCAGACTTGCGTGAACGCTTTGTTTCCGCATAGCGGATGGCTGCCTTGCTGGTATCTGAGCCGCCATCCAGACCAGCGGACGGACATCTAGAATCACGCATATCTAAAATCAAAGACAGGCTAGAATGTTGCGTCGCTTCTACAGACCGAACCTCGGGGGACTCATGTTGAACAAGCTTACGCGTATGGGATGCATGCTCGGTATCGCGGTGCTCCTAACCTGTGCGGCGGTGGCCGCGGCCGTTCCCGGTTCATCCGACGCACGACTGCAGAAGGCCTATCGCTTCCAGCAGGGCGGCTGGACTTACGTGCACCTTGAAGGATCTCCTGCGGACCTGGGCTTCCAGCACGGCTATCTTCTCGCTCCGGAAATCTCCGACGCGTTTGAGGCCATCAAGCTGTTCGATACGCACCAGACGCAGCGCGATTGGGAATTCTTCCGCACGACGGCACGTCAGATGCTCTGGCCCCACATTGACGCCGAATACCAGCAGGAACTGCAGGGCATCGCGGACGGCGTGAAGGCGCATGGAGTCGATCTCGATGTGTACGACATCGTAGCGCTCAACGCGTTCGAGGAGGTGCCGGATTACTACGTTCCATGGCTGAACAAACAGACGACGAACAAGCAGCAGAAGTCCGTCAAGACGCCGAAGCTCGCGGCTCCCGGAAACTGCAGCGCATTCATCGCCACGGGCAGCATGACGAAAGATCACCAGATCGTGATCGCCCACAATAACTGGACAAGCTATCTTGCGGGCGAGCGTTGGGTCGTTGTCTTCGACATCCAACCCGAACACGGCAACCGTATTCTGATGGACGGCTTCCCGGGAGTGATCGTCAGCGACGACGATTTCGGCGTCAATTCCGCTGGGATCATGATCACCGAGACTACGATCACCCAGTTTGAAGGATGGGATCCGAACGGCAAGCCGGAGTTCATGCGAGCCCGCAAGGCGCTGCAGTACGCCAACAATATTGACGACTATGTTCGGATCATCAAAGAAGGCAATAACGGTGGATACGCCAACGACTGGCTCATCGGCGACCGCAAGACAGGCGAGATCGCTTATCTGGAGCTTGGGCTGAAGCACACCCCACTGTGGCGCACCAAGGATGGATATTTCGTCAGCTCGAATTTCGCGCGTGATCCCAAGGTGATTCAGGAAGAGACCAGCGGCTTCAATCCGAACGACAAGTCCTCCTCCATGAATGCGCGCCACGCCCGATGGGAAGAAGTCATGCAGCAGAATAAAGGCAAGGTCGACGTTACATTGGCAGAGCGGTTTCTCTCCGATCACGTTGACAGCTTCGAGAAGAAAGACCAACCCAACGAGCGCGCCCTGTGCGGCCATGTCGATGCATCTTCGCGCGGCGTGAAGGAGTGGGACTGGGCTCCCTACAATCCCGGCGGCGCCGTGCAAGGCAAGGCCACCGACAGCGCCATGGCAGCAAAAATGAGTTTCGTAGCGCGGGCGGGGCATCCGTGCGGTGCAGATTTCCTAGCGACGGAGTTTCTCGATCGCCACCCCGAATTCGCCTGGCAAAAGCCGTTGTTGCGAGATATGAAAGCCGGCCCCTGGACGGTGTTTACCTCGGGCCAGAAGGGTCAATAGCCGGCCAGAACCGTGGCGCCGCCGCCCCGCCGCAACTGCCCACAGAACCTCAACATCGTCAGACTCTGCCGTCCTCCCCACACCACGGGCGAGGACGCTCACGCCTGGATCCCGCTATCCAGAACCTCCGGCGGACGCGAGCGATGAGCTCCGGTAACCAATCGAACCGGAGGTCCGGATCTCTAACACGTCCACGTCCTTACCGGCCGCTTGATCGTAAGAATTGGTCGATTGAATCAGAAACGCCACCATCGCCAGTCGCGCTGAGACTTGTGAAAAGCTTTTTCCCGCTCACGCGATTTCTTGTCGATGGCGCTGACCAAGTCAAGGGCACCCGTGCTTGCGTCTTGTCATTTGTCGTGTAAGGCAAGTGCCGCGCATCAAACGTGTTCGTTCGGACCACCGACGGGGTTGAGTATGGACGAAAGCTTTATTGGCCAGAATGGCGAACCTGGTGACAAACCGCATACTTGGCGTGCGTGAGGAAGTTCAGCCGGACTCAGTTCAGCGAGATGGGCGGGGAAATCCGAAGCCACCCCCTTCCCTGATAAAATAAAAATGAAACTGGTCGGCGCGGAGAGATGGCCGAGTGGCTGAAGGCGCGCGCCTCGAAAGCGTGTATACCTTTACGGGTATCGGGGGTTCGAATCCCTCTCTCTCCGCCAGTATTTTGTACAGCCGATGCCTAAGCAACGGCACTAACTCGCACAGGTGAAATTGAAGACCCAATCACCCCAATGCAGGGAAGTGCTCTTCCATCCGATCTGTCTGGCTGCTTCCTTTGTGGTGCTTCAGTTGTGGTGGTTCAGCCTGAACGGAGTGTTGGCCTACCTGGGCCGTGCGAAGTCACTCCAGTTCGCTGGAGATTCCGCCAAAGCGAGTGCCGCGTATGTGATTTTATCCAACTCTGGAAAGACGTCGATTCCGACCTGCCCATTCTGAAGCAAGCCAGAGCGGAGTACTCGAAAGAACACTGACCTCTCCTGGGCCGGCATTTATAGGCATCCAGAGTGAGGGTTTTGTTGGAGGCTCCTTAGGCAGGTTGCTTCGACTCGCAAGGTACGTGCTAATTAGGTTTGCGCCTCATTTCAGACGAGCCGTTGCCCGTTGCGAATCTGTGCGCGGAGGACGTGCTGGATGAGTTGGCAGGCTTTTTTTACTTCTGGCATGGCCAGCGAAAAATAGACGTTCTTGCCCTGGCGGCGTCTGACGACGACGCCCGCTGATCTGAGCACCATGGCGTGTTGCGACAGGTTGGCCTTAGAAATTCCGAGTTCTTTCTGAATTTCAGCAGCGCACCAATCGCGCTTGCCAAGCAGATCCAGGATATGGAGACGAGTCGGGTTTGCGAAGGCTTTGCAGATCAGCACTTGTCGCTCGAGAATTTCATTTTCCACGTTCCGTTGTTTGCTGCCCTTTTTCATTGTCGAACCGTCGTCTGAAACGACCCCTTGCGATGAAAGTGTGGTTGCCACCATGTTATCTCCTATCCCCGGACTCTGGCCGGGAAATCAATGGAGCTTTGTCCGTGTCTGCGTCGTCGTCCGGTTTCTCGTCCGCGCCAATGGCTTTCTCTTTGGAAGTCAGTTCATCCCTCCACGCCTGTTCTTGGATTTTGACTGATCTCCACCACTTGAAATGATGGTGGTAGGCGTAGAGTTCGTCCACGACTCCAGTGATCATCGAATAGAATGCCGGCTTTTCCTCCGGGAAAACCGCTCCCATGTAGACGTGGATCATCAGACCCGACACAACCATGCCCACAGCGAAAAAGTGAAGAACCATTGCCCAGGCTACAAAGGCGGTGCCAACCCAATGGAAGGTCATGGTGAGGCCGGTGAGCATGATGAGCGGGACCATGGTGTAGACCAGCAGCGCAAAGAGCTTCTGGCCGGCATTGTAGGCTCCTTGCGGTGGCAAGGGATCTTTGGTCCGTCCCAGTAGTAGAAGGGTACGAACTTTTAGCCAGAGCATATCGTCCCTGTCCAAACCTATTTCGTTCTGCAGCACTTCAATTCGAAGATAGTTTCGGAAGCCGAAAATTGCGTAGACAAGGAATACGGCAATCCAGGTCAAGCCGACCGCGATATGGAATCGAAGCATGTTGGCCCGCGAGCCGAATATGCCTTCCATCATCTGCAAATACCACATCGGAGCGAATCGGTAATAGGGCGAGACAATCAGGCCCGCGCCGGTGGAGAGTTCGAGAAGCCAGCTGATGGCGTTGAACCAATGCAGAAGCACGATCGCAACATGATGCTTCTTGATCTGCCGTTGCGCCATCGCCTCCGCTTGTTCACCGGTCAGTGGGGTTGGAACGGTTTGAATTGCGGATGCGCTCATACTGGCTCCTTACTCTTCGAACTGCTTCTCCCCGGTCGAAAGCTGGTGGAAGAACGCCACAGCCTGGCCGAGGAACGTTACTCCGACCGCGAGATAGACGACCTTGCTTAGCAGACTGCTCCAGACCTTGCCGGGCGCAATAGTTCGCGGGGGAATCGGAGCAAAACTCGCGAGTGCTAACGCAGCGTGCTCTGGCTTGCCGGCGTAGTAAACGTTGGGTCCAATAGCGATGTTCGCAGTCTCCATGCGTTTGGCTGCGCCACGGTACACCAATCGGAAAACGTCGCTCGACGAATCTTCCAGGTCTCCGAAGATTTTTGCGTGCGCCGGGCAGGTAGCCACGCATGCGGGTTGCAATCCCTTACCCAGTCGGCTGGCGCAGAAATCACACTTGTCCACCTTGCCGATCTCCGCATTTATGTACCGTGCTCCGTAGGGACAGGCGGCAACACAAGAACCGCAACCGATACAAAGATCGCGATTCACGCGGACTACACCGCTCTGATCCTGATAGGTTGCTCCGGTGGGGCAGGCTGGAACGCAGGTGGGCCGGTCGCAGTGGTTGCATTGCGACACATAAAACGAGGTGGAGAGTTTTGGAAACGTGCCAACAGTCCCTGTCTGTCGGACTTTGGTCCGGGAGAATCCGTTCGGAACATCCCATTCAGACTTGCAAGCGACCGTACAGGACTGGCAACCCACGCATCGCTCCTGATCGATTACCATCGCGTAACGCGGCATAGGTCAGCTCCCATTTCCCGTGGCGGCTAGTACGCGCACGAAGTTCACGCGCATCCCGGTCGCACCCATGATGGGATCGATGGACACACGTGTGATCAGATCCGTGTCGGAAGCGCCTTTCTTGTAGGCCTTGGTGAGACTTTTCGCACGCGTCCCGAAGCCGTGGACCATGTATGCACAGTCGTTGCGAATCCCCTCCGTTGCCCGCACCGCAATCGGCAGGCTCTTCGCTCCGTCCTGGTTCTCAAGTATGACGACCTGTCCGTTCTTGATCCCAGCCTTGGCCGCGAACCCGGCGTTGATCCAAACCTGGTTTTCAGGCATCAGGTCGTCCAGCCATGAATTGTTTTCTGAGCGGGAGAACGAATGCATCGGAGCACGACCATAAATCAGCCGCATGTATCCCGGAGGCGGTTGTTCGACTGCCGTGAACTTCGGTAGCGGGTCAAAATGCAGGTCCTTCAATACGGACGAGACCAGTTCGATCTTTCCGCTCTGTGTGGGGAAGATTGGTCCATCTTCTTCCTTGCGGTCGTCAATATAAGGATGGCCATCGAACGACACCGCTCCCAGCGATTTCAGCTCTGCCAAGCTTATTCCGAGTGGCTGCACCAGGCGGGACAGGTGGTCGTCAGGGTCCTTCCACGGGAAGTAATCTGCAAGTCCCATGCGATTGGCCAGCTGCTTGGCGATCCACCACCCGGGCTTCGATTCATACAACGGCTCGATCGCTGGCTGGCGGATCGCAACGTAGGGACGTTTAGAGGTGGTGACAAATGCCGGTGGATCGTAACGCTCCAGATATGTTGCTTCCGGAAGAACCAGGTCGGCGTAATTCGTTTGTTCAACGGGCAGGACATCGACTACGGCCATGAACTCCAATTGTTCGATGGCTTTCAGAGTGTTCTGCCGTTGCGGAATGCTCTCCAGAATGTTTTGTCCATACACAACCCAGCCCTTGATCGGATAGGGACTTCCATTCATCGTCGCCTGCACCAGACCCTGTGTAAGGCCCTGTGATTCCTCGGTCGCCAACGGATATTTGGTTCCTGCACCGTCAGCACGCCCACGTTCTGATTCCGGCATCGGAGGAAGCGGAATTCGCCCCTGCTTCACTTTGGTCGGCAGGAACATGCCTCCTTTGCGGCCATAGGCTCCGAGGAGAGCCGTCAGAATGGCCATGGCCCGGGCACGCTGCGTGTCGTCGCCGTACCAAGTGACGTGCCTTCCAGGATGGATGGCGACGGCAGGCTTGGCTTCAGCCATCACGTGAGCGGTCTCGCGAATCTGTGCGGCCGGAATCTCCGTGATTGATTCCGCCCATTCCGGGCTGAAGTCTCTTACGTGAGCTTCGAGTTCCTTCATCCCCGTGGCATATTGCTCGAGGTACTCTTTGTCATAGAGATTCTCGGCGATGAGGACATTGGTCCACGCCAGCAATAACGCAATATCAGTTCCAGGTTTGATGGGCAGCCAGTGGTCTGCCTTGGAGGCTGCAGTGGAAAAGCGAGGATCGACAACAATCAGCTTTGCGCCACGCTTGGAGACCAGTGATGAAATTCGTGACTTGCGAGGTGAAGACGTTCTCTCCGATGTGGCTGCCGATCAGAACGATACACTTCGATTCTTCGAGGTCCACAGGCTCGGGGGAATTGACGGCCCGTCCGAAAGTGAGTTGATAGCCGATGTCGCGTGGCCCCCGGCATTGCGCGAACGCAGGCTCGGCTGCGTTCGGCGTCCCGTAAGCCTTCATCAATGTGCCGAAGAAGCCAGCGGCCACACCGTGCGGGAAGAAGCCCACGCTCTCCGGACCATATTTCTGCTTCAGGTCCTTTAAATGCATTGCGAAGAAGTCAAGGGCTTCGTCCCAGGACGCTCGCCGGAATTTGCCTTCACCGCGCTTGCCCGTACGAATCAGGGGATATTTCAGACGATCGGGATCGTATAGAAGCTGGGTCCCCGCGTTTCCGCGGGCGCACAACTGACCCTTGGTGAGAGGGTGCTGCGGATTCCCCGCCAACTTGAGGACCCTGCCGTCTGCCACTTCCGCCATCACTCCACAACGCCAGAAGCACATCTCACAATTAGTAGCGATCTGCTCGACTCGCGTGTCACCCCGCCACGACGGCGGGCGGGACTGAGCCTTGATGGTGACGGCGCCAGCGGTGGTCAATGCAGCCACGGTCGATGTGGCTTTTAGAAATCTCCGGCGCGTGATCTTCGTAGCCATTGCGGTACCCTCGGGGCTCGAACAGTGGCGATGGGCAGACTGGAGGACGGAATCTTTCCGGCCTCCAGCCTGAGGTTGGGCTCAGAACCGTACGGTCATTCCGAGCGTAAGCATCGAAGCATCCTTGTAGGTGGGGAATCCGAGAATGGAAAGCGTGTCGAGGTCCTTAGGAGCCCCAACGTGCCATCCCGAACCCGAGTAGTTGTAGTTGTAGCGGATGTAACCCAGCTTCACGATAAAGCGATCGTAGATGCGATGCGTGAGGTAGGTTTCATAGACATTACCGCGGGTGTCTGTCTTGGGCGCGATGATGTCGTCTTCCGCTTGGGCGAAGTTGAACCAGTATTCTGTGCCATGGTTGAACTCGAACCCAATCTTGGTGCGGCCATCGTTCTGCGGGAAGTTGTAACGGACTCCCGCATAGAACATGCCACCGTCGTGGTTGACCGGCGTCTCAAACGGATCAGACATGAGCCCGCCAAAGGGACTGGTAACCCCGTTGGGCCGGGTCCCGGAGTAGTTGCCGCTCAGGTATAGATCAACATCTCCAACGCGGCGGTTGAGGTTGAGGCCAAACAGATTGATGGCGCCCAGGTTGGCGGAGGGAGTGTAGCGCATCACGACTGGGGCAGTCACTATGTCTCCGGTGACAGGATTCACCGGCAGTACCAGTAAACCGTTGAAGCCATCGGTGACATTGAACGCGTGCGCATACGTAGCCTGGAGGAATGTCTTTTCAGTGCTGTAGAGGTCGAGATTCGCGCCAAGCAGATGGGTATCCTTCAGCCGGTCAGCTGGAGACTTCAGGATGTTCCCATTGCCAAACCCAGATTGATAGCCAACTCCGTAGCACAGCCGCCACACCATCTTGTCGTTGAAGTGATATCCAACGGTGATCCCGTCGAACTGAAAGTCGATCAGCGCGCCCGAGGGGGTGCCGCCGCGGGGTTCGTCCTCGCGGAAGTTCAGGGGCGGGCCTTCGGTGGATGGACGCCTGCCGATTGAAAGATAGAGAGGCGAACCGCCAACATGGTTCCAGGTAAAGTAAGCTCGTTCTACCCGTAACATGTCGCCGTTGGGAACACCAGCGGTTGTGCCGTCGATATTCATCGAAGACGGCTGGCCGTTGAAGACCTGCACTCCAGTCGAATCGCCCCATGCCTTATACATGCTGAGCCGGGCCGTGACGCTCAGATCATCGTTGATCTTTGAGTCCACGTTGAGGCGCAGCCGGTTGGTATACAGGATGTTGGTGTCGTTGCTGTATGCATTCTGCAGGACGCCGGGAACCTGCGTCAGATAATTCGTGAGCATCTGCTGCATTTGCGGCGAGAACTGTCCAATCGATGCCTTCAGTTGGTCGAACGTCAGGCTGCCGCTGTAAAACTGGTATTGACTGTAGTTCTGCTGCACCGTCTGGCCGACGAATCCGGCGAACTGTGTCGGGGTCATCGAACTGAGGAGGCTGGGGTCGAAGGTCATTCCCATGCCGCCCTGGGATGCGGGTGTGAACAGCCAGAGAGTCTTCACCATCAGGTTTTGCAGTTGCATGCCGTCATAGTGGGCCGGCACGCTTCCCCAGATGGAGTGCGCTTCGAAACGGTAGTCACCGGAGAAATTGATCCGATCCAGTGCCCCGCGGCGCTCGGTCTGAGAAATACGGTGGTCAAGGTCTTTGACCGTAGCGGCAAGTTCGGCGGTGCTTTGCTGCTCTGCTGCAGGTTGCGGTTTGGCTTCATCTTTCTTTTCTTGCGCGGCCTTTTCTTGCGTCGCCTTTTCCTGCGTGGCCAGACGCTCTTCCATGGCGGCGACCGCTTTCTTCATTTGTTCAACTTCCTGCCGGAGTTGAGTGTTCTGATCGGGCCCTGCAGGAGGTTGCGAGGTGCCAGCCGGGGAAGTCTGAGCTGACCCCATAGACGTGAGAAAGAATATGCAAGTTATGAGAAACGGTAAGAATTTACGCATGAATTTAGCCCCTCGATCCTTTTTGGAATGGCATCGCCATGGTCTAACCACAAGTGGCGGGTTGCTCGGAATCTGCGGCATGGTCGATGGCAAACCTCTGAATCGCCTTGATCTGGTCTGGTGTAAGTTGCTCCAGCAGTTTGCCACCGGTTTTCGGGTGCACCACATTCTTGTGAGACGAAAGCAGCTTCAGTTTGAAGAACGTTCTCCACTGGTCCTGTGTGAGGGTCATCGGAGAGTATTGGCCTTGCGGTGATCCTTTGTCGTGACAAACCTTGCAGTTGTTGCGATAGAGTTCCTTGCCGTTAGCCGTCTGGGCGACCGCCAAACTGCTGGCTGCCACCAACAATCCCAGAACGATCACTGCTATGAACCAAGAATGATGAAGTTTCATTTATCCTCCACGGCTACATATTGCGATACTTCATAGTTGCGATACTGCGCAACTATGCAACAGTCTAAAGAATGGAAACATTGTGTGACTGTGACGTGAGGCACGTTTCCACGTGATTTTGCACCACAACGGTGATTACCAAAGTGCAGGCGACGGGCGGGCTTCATTTGAACTGGATCGTCCCGAAACGGAACAAGAGGTTCTACTTTTGCAGCGGTTCCTGCTTATCTACTGAGCAGACTGAGGTCGAAATGTGCCGCCCTCAAGGTCTCGGAGGACTGTTGTGAGAATGTAGTCTCTGTTCAAACTACTTTGCTAGAGGTCGCACTGATGCACAACGATTCGACCTGACAATGGGGATCGTTCACGAACCCTTTTAGACCGCGCGCTTCCCATCTCCGCGCCGGAGATGTGATCGTGTTTCCCGCGCTCGGCAGTATCTAGATGGAGTGGGACCGAATTGGCCAATTCTGGAGAGATGTTGGCCTGGGCGGTAAGACGTCGAAGCTCAAGGCAGAAGCCTGTCGCAGATAGTCTTACCCCGAATAGAACGCCGCGAAGTCGCTTTCGAGGCGGGTCGTTTCAAACACTCACGCACATCCGGAAAGCAACTGCCAGTCGCCAGTATGTCCCCACCACTAACGACGGCTCTTAAAGAACGTCTGCAACACTTCCGCGCTCCGCCCCGCCAGCACTCCGCTGCGAACCTCGATGAGATGGTTCAGTTGGGGATGATTCAGGACTTGCATCACCGAATGCACGGCCCCGGCTTTTGGGTCATCCGCGCCATACACCAGGCGCCGAACCCGGGCATGCACCATCGCGCCGGCGCACATGGCGCACGGTTCAATCGTAACAAACAGTTCGCAGTCTTCCAGACGATGGTTCCCAACCGTAGCACCGGCTTCGCGCAAAGCCACGACCTCGGCATGCGCCGTGGGGTCTGACTCCGTGAGGTTGCGGTTCCAACCGCGTCCCACGATCCGGTCGTCGCATACGACGATTGCGCCCACCGGAACTTCTCCCGCTTCGAGCGCGCGCTGGGCGCAGCGCAGGGCTTCTTCCATCCATAGCTCATCCGGGCGAACTTCGTTCCGGCAACCTTCGGGCGCACGACTCCCATCTGAAGCGGTCCTGGGTTTTCGGTCTTTGGGCCTGGCGTTGCTGGATGTTGTCTTGTGAGGAGACACGAAGGGGTCGACGCTCCGCAGTATTCTAGCGGGTTTGTCGCAAGATTTCAGGAATCGACAGGCAGACCGATGCGGCCAACCGCGCGGGCGATTGATGCCGGACTTCAGATGACGCTCAGCACCGTACGCACGACGTCCGGCACAACCGCATGCAGCACTGCCGTCACCACGATCCGGCCCACCGGATAGGCAAGCGCCACCGCTGGCAACACCAGCAGCAGCCATGTCCTCGTCGGCAGGTTTGTGAAATAGGCCTTCATCCCGTCCTCTTCTCATCAGTACGGAGGGGCCACGGGAAAAGTTCCCCAGCGAGCACGTCTCCCAAGTACGGTCCCTTCAATCAGTAAGACCCCGTCGTCAGGTTAGCCGTTCGGGAATCAGAACAGTCAGAAGCCTATTTTTTATGGAAATGACGGCCTCGCTCCGGTTTGGGCGATTCGCCGGATAATGGTATGCTTACGGCGATATGGGCATGCCGAGTTTGCTGCGCAAAGTCTTCCTCGTCGACCTGCTGCAGGGACTGAAGATTACGTTCCGCTATCAGGATCCCAAGGAAATCTATACCGAGCAGTATCCCATGGAGCGTCCTCAGGTAGCCGAGCGCTACCGCGGGGCACCGCGGCTGAATGTCAACCCAGACACCGACGAGACCATGTGCATCGCCTGCGACCTGTGCGCGCTGGCTTGTCCCGAGAATCTGATCGTGGTCTCCAGCGCACGCAACGAGCAAACCCGCCGCAAGGAACTCACCGACTTCACCTACGATCTGAGCCGCTGCATGTTCTGCGGCCTGTGCGAAGACGCTTGCCCTGTCGACGCCCTCGAACTCACGCAGGATTTCGAACTCGCCAGCTATACCCGCGAAGGCTGGATCTGGGACCGCAAGACCCTGGAAAAAGGCCCGCAGCCCACGCAGTACAAGAAATAGAGCTTTCACCTGTCAGCGTTCAGCAAAGCCAATTTAGAAGCACTATCCCGGGCTGTATTTCCTTCCTCGCCGCTTCACTGGCCGTGCCCGTCCTGAGTGACGCGGATCACTGCAGAGAAACCATGATTGGTCCTATCGTTCCAGGCAACTCTGGCAAAGGAGCACTCACCCATGCCTACTGCAGCAAAAATTGATATCTACCGGCAGTTCCGCTCGGAATACATCACTCCCAAGAAGCCATCCCTGGTCAACATCGCCCCGGCGCGCTATTTGGCGTTCACCGGCCGCGGGGAGCCCGGTGGCGTGGCATTTCAATCCGCAATCGGAGCCCTTTATAACGTCGCGTTCACCGTCAAGATGGCGCGCAAATTCACGGGGCAGGATTACACAGTCTGCAAACTCGAAGGACTCTGGTGGGCAGACGATCCCACGCAATGCTTCGCCAGCCAGCCGCGTGAGACTTGGAATTGGAAGCTGATGATTCGTGTTCCCAGCTTCGTGGATGAGGGCGATCTGAAGTCCGCTGTCGAGAAACTGCTGGCGAAAAACAAACCGCGCGAAGTCAGCGACGTCAAGCTGGAAGTACTCGACGAGGGCACCTGTCTGCAGATGCTGCACGTCGGACCCTACGGTCAGGAGTCAGCGACCATGGTCCGGCTGCAAGCCTTCGCCGAACAGAACAGGATGGAGTTCCACGGCCTGCACCACGAAATCTATTTGAGCGACCCGCGCCGCGTAGCTCCCGAAAAGTTGAGAACGATTCTGCGAGTTCCCATCCGGCGGAAGGTCTAAGCTTCTTCGCGGGGAGAGCCTAGTTCTGTCTTCGCCAGCCTCTTTTCGGGCAGGAAGTACAACGCCGGGATCAGAGCGAAGATGAAAAACGAAGCATAGACCGACACGTAGGCCAGCGGCACGGACGAAAGATAGAGCGCCGCCGAGAAGGCATTCTTTCGCTGGATGGAGCGGTGATAGTCGGCAAGGTCGCCATCGCGGTTATCCTGCTCCACAAGAATGATCCGCAACAGGTAAAAGGCTGAAGAACACAGCACCAGATCCATCCCGTACAGCGCCACCGCCAGGGGTTCGTGATAGTTCTTTCCCAAATAGTCAGTAACAAATGGCACCAGCGACATCCAGAACAGCAAATACAAATTCGACCAGAGCAGCCGCGCCGTGACTCCGTGAACCGCATGGATGAGGTGATGGTGGTTGACCCACATGATGGCCACCACCAGAAAGCTGAGTCCGTAGCTCAGGAAGACGGGAGCGACCTTCCACAACCCCGCAAGTGTTGGCTGCGAAGGCGCATGCAACTCCAGCACCATGATCGTCACGATGATGGCGATCACGCCATCGCTAAAGGCTTCCAGACGATTTGTGCTCATCTCTGGCATAAGCTGTCAGCTCTCAGCCATCAGTGAAAACAGAACCGATGTCTGCTGCGTCTTCAAAAACTTGAAGCCCAACCACCCGTGCAATGCGTTGGCCTTGGCTGATGGCTGACAGCTACCCCGCCGGCTGCTGCTGCGTCATGCAGTGCATCGCTCCCAGTCCCCAGATGAAATCCCCAGAATAGATGGGCACGATCTCGCGAGTAGGGAACAACTCGGCCAGCGTATTGAGCGCGATCCGGTCGTTCGGGCGATTGAACACCGGCGCCAGCACGACTCCGTTGGCGATATAGAAGTTCGCATAGCTGGCGGGCAGGCGCCGGCCTTCGAAAATCACCGGCTGCGGCATGGGCAATTCCACGACAGTCAACTGTCTCCCGTCCTGGTCACGGGCAGCCTGCAACCGGTGCAAGTTGGCGAGTAGAGGAGCGTGGTTAACGTCCTTCGAGTCCCGCTCAACCATGGTAACGACGGTGTTCTTCGAGACGAAGCGCGTGAGGTCGTCGACGTGCCCGTGTGTGTCGTCGCCGAAAATACCACGTCCCAGCCAGATGGTATTGGGAGCGCCCAGATAATCAGCAAATGCCTTTTCGTAGTTCACCCGCGCCATGTGCGGATTGCGTTCCTGCACCTTGCTGAGTAGGCATTCTTCAGTGGTGAGAATCGTGCCCGCTCCGTTGACGTCGATCGATCCGCCCTCGAGGACGATGCGCTGGCCGCGTGACATGGGCTGAATCTCTTGCGTCCGCAACGGGTGAGGGTGCCCCATCCTAGCCGCGCTCTTTGCGGCTAGGGTGGGGATTTTCGTCCTCGCCATCAGGCTGCCGATTTTCTCGTCGTGCCTCCAGTTCGAGTATTTCGCCCACGCGTTGAAGCGAAACTTCAGCGCTAGCGATTGCGCCGGCATTTCGTCGGCGGGGGCGCCCGCGCCACATTTCAGGAAGATGCATCCAGAATCCCGCAGCCATATCCGGTTGGTAGCCCAGCGATGAAACCGGATGTTCGATGAAAAAGCATCCCCGCGTTCCAGAACTCTCCGCGCCTGCCTCGCTCCGGCCGCACCGTTGACAATCAACTCCACCCGCTCATGCTTCGCCAGGTTCCGGATAATCTCGACATACACCCACGGAATCGGCTCGAACTTACCCGGCCAGTCGCCGTGATAGTGAGGCCATGCAAGCCATGTAGCGGCGTGCGGCTCCCACTCGGCAGGCATGCGGTATCCGAGGGCCGCCGGGGCGGCGGCCTCAGTAGTTAAAGATTTACTTAAAGATCTGCGCCGGGCTTTAGCCACAGTCTATTCTCGGTCCTAGTCGATCAAGCGGTTGGTGATAGGAGCATACGCGTCGATGCGGCGATCCCGCAGAAACGGCCAATTCCGCCGAATGTCTTCGAGCGCCTTCAGGTCCACATCGCCGACCAGAATTTCCTCCCGGTCATGCGACGCTTCCGCCAGCACGCGCCCGAAGGGATCACAAAAGAACGATCCGCCCCAGAACTCGAGCCCTTGTCCCGGCGCCGACTTGCCCCGAATATTGCCTGTTTCGAAGCCGACGCGATTCACAACAGCCACATAAACGCCGTTCGCGATCGCGTGCGCCCGCTGGATCGTCCGCCAGGCATCGTGCTGGGCCACGCCAAACTCCGCCTTCTCTGCCGGATGCCATCCAATTGCCGTTGGATAGAAGAGTATCTGCGCCCCCTGCAATGCCGTCAGCCTAGCGCCCTCCGGATACCACTGATCCCAGCAGACCAGCGTCCCGATTCGTCCCGCGCTGGTGTCGAGCGCGCGGAATCCCAGGTCCCCGGGGGTGAAGTAGAACTTTTCGTAATAGAGCGGATCGTCTGGGATGTGCATCTTGCGGTAAAGCCCGCGCAGGGAACCGTCACTGTCGAAGATCGCCGCGGTGTTGTGGTAGACGCCGGCCGCCCGTTTCTCGAACAGCGATGCGATCAGAACCACCCCATAGTTTCGTGCCGTCGCCGCTAATCTCTCGGTGGTCGGTCCAGGAATAGGTTCGGCCAAATCGAACAACGCGTGATCTTCGCGTTGGCAGAAGTATTGAGTCTGGAAAAGTTCGGGCAGGCAGACGACCTGCGCCCCACGCCCGGCAGCGTCTGCAACTCGGCTGATGGCCTTCTCAAGATTCTGTTCCGGTTCCGGGCCGCACGACATCTGCATCAGCGCCACACGAAATTTCTCAGGGGGCACGCGTTTCCGACCTCCGCGAACAAATATAACAGGGAGCGCTGTCAGCTATCAGCCGTCGGCTCTCAGCAAAACCGATCGACAGCCCAGCTTTTGGGTGGCGCAGCGCTTTCAGCGCTGCGATAAAGCGTTTCCTTTCCGTTCGGGCTTTAGTCCCTTCAGGACCTCAGCAAGACGCGCTGCGGTGGGTTGCGAAGGCGCGCTTCAACCGCGCATTGTCTGCAACCAGGCTCTCCAGGCGTTTGATCACTTCCTCCGAAGGCACGGAGCGCAGAACAGCCTCGATCGCCGCCTCCGCGTCGAGCGATTCCGTGCGAACCAGTTCGAGCAGAAACTCCAGCGCCTCCTCTTGCCGCGTCAGGGAGATCGCCGAGAGCAAGACCGAGCGCCACCACGTGATCGGTCGCCTTATCGACGCATTCCCGCAGCACCTTGAAGCCCTCAGCGGAATGCGTGCCAGCAATGGCAAGGGCGGCTTCGGCTGCTGAGTCATCACCAGAGGCCAAGAATCGCTGCACCCAGGGAATCGCTCGCACGCCTTCGATACGCAGCACTCCGCCGTAGCACGCGCCGAGAACCTCCGCCTCGTCATTGCCAAGAACCGCTCTCAGGCGTAATAGAAGCGAGGCCGACGGCGAGTCCAACTGTTCCACTGCCCGAACCACTTCTGCTCGCACTGCCTTGTCCTTGTCCGCGAACAAGTCAATGAGATGCTCCAGCAGGTCCTTCTCCGTAAGGCTGCGGCACTGCACCAGGGCTAGGGCGCATGTGGCGCGCAGAGTCCCGGCGGTGTCGGAGCGGCCTCCCCAGACAGGTTCCATCTGAATGTGGCGCATCCCGCGCAGGAACACTTCGGGATCCTGGTACTCGAGCGCGGCGAGCGCCCCGCTGAGGGAGTTCTTGGCCCAACATTGCGGATCAATCTTCTCCGCGTTCTCAAAGAACCGGTCGAAAGCGTTCAGCAATTCCGGCATCAACTGCGCCATGCGGAATTCGCGCACCAGGTCAGCCGCTTTCGCCACCAGAAAGTTGTTGCGCTGTGCGAGGGCCTTCCGCAGTGGACTGACCCGTGCTTCTTCCGGCTGCGAGCGCAGCTCATCCAGGGCTGCGACCTGCTCCTCGAACTTGCGCTTGCCCGGCATCGATGGCAGTTTAACCGACCTGTGGATTCGCGTCGTGGCGTCTTTCCTGTAAAGTATTCTGTCGGGAAGAATCGCAATCGGCTTGGAGGCTGGCAGTGAAGCACAACAATCACGGCAACTCGAAGGATCATTCGCAGCACGGGCAGGGAAATGCGCCAGGCGGTGAGGGCAAAGACCGCCATCTGCACAATCCCATCGAAGATCGCCTGATTCCGCTCGAGCCCCTCGACCTGGGCAAGATCCATTCGATCGACGGCCTGGTGCGCGCCATGTCCAAGACCGCCTTTACCGGCCGCCAGCTGGGCGAGGCCGCCGACGTCCTCGAAGCGATGGCCCTCGACGAAGATGCTTTCATTGTCATGACCCTCGCCGGCGCCATGACCGTCGCCAAGCAGGGACTGATCGTGACCGAGCTGATCGACCGCGGGATCGTGAACGCCATCGTTTCCACCGGCGCCCTCATGGCTCACGGACTCGTCGAAGCCACCGGCCGAGCCCACTTCCGCGCCAATCCCGAAGTCTCGGACGAGGAACTCTACGAGCAAGGCTACAACCGCGTCTACGACACACTCGAGCCCGAGCAGAACCTCGATGACGTCGAAGAAGTTATGGCGGCCGTCCTCGAGGCCTGGGACCACAACGAGGTCATGTGCTCCTACAAGCTGAACCACGCCATCGGCGCTCATCTCGCCAAGCGCGATCAGAACCAGCGCGGAATCCTGAAATCAGCGTACGAGCAAGGCGTCCCGGTCTTCGTTCCGGCCTTCAGCGATTCGGAACTCGGTCTCGATACCGCCCTGAACAACCGGCTGCGGGAATCCACCGGAAGACACAAGATTCGCTTCGATCCCTTCGAAGACCTGGAGCACTTTGCCGCAACCCTCCTGCGCCAGAAGAAACTCGGAATCTTCACTATCGGCGGCGGCGTTCCGCGCAACTGGTCGCAACAGTTCGGACCCTTCATCGAGCTCCGCCACCGGCGCCTGGGCGAGAACGTACCCCTAAAGCGCTACCACTACGGCCTTAGGATTTGCCCAGAACCCGTTCACTGGGGCGGATTGTCGGGCAGTCCCTACAGCGAGGCAATTTCCTGGGGTAAGTTCGTGCCTCCATCGGAAGGCGGGAAATTTGGAGAGGTCTTCGTCGACGCGACAGTCGGCCTTCCGATCATCGTGGCCGCCGTGCTCGAACGCCTGGGCAAGAATCACAAGACCGCGAAAAAAGGGAAGAAAGAACTGGCCAAGCGAAAGTAGGCAGTGGATGCTGCGCAGGCAATGTGGGCGAAGGAAGTCCGTGCTCGTGCAACGCCAGAGTACGCTTTCCTGCTTACACCACAACAGTCGGGGTTAAGTCCGAGAAGGGGATTACGCGTTACTCTCGCGAGCAGCCAGATCTTGAGCGACAAACTCCGGGGTGGAGTCGCCCTCCTGAACGTCATGATTACCTGTTCGCATCCGTCGATAGAGCGGAGCAAGGATACTGTTTTCAAGAACTTCCGACTCAGCCTGAAACCAGTCCTGCAATGCTTGGCCTTCTTCTTGCCCACGGGTTTCGTACAACTGCTTTGCCCGCGAGCGGACCTTGCGCTCCACCAACTGCACCATCATGGTCTGCTGCTTCTTTCTACGTGTTTCGATGTCCACTGTCAGTCTAGTCCTCGATCCTCTGTCTTTTTCTATCACTTCAATCATAACGGATCCCTGTTAGCGGAATATTACATTCGACAGCACGCTATGATTACCAAAGTGTACTCCTTTAGGATGTTCCAGCCTGCAGAAGGATTCATTTAGTTCGTTTAGTTTCAACAACGTAGAAGGATAATAGACGCAGACTCTCGACTCACAAAGACGCTGTAGCCACCGGGAAAAAGGTGACGCTCTTCGATCCATGGCGGGGAAGGCACACTCGAACGGCAATGTGCCTACCTGGAGGACGAGTCCGGTTGCTTTGTAAGAGGGGGGAGCCCGCGGCTAGTCGAAGATCAATACTGCCGAGGCAATCACGGTGGTCCAGAGGGCGCGCTTGTCACCCACCGCCGACTGCGTCACGTTCGCCGTGCGCACGATCTTGTTCGACAGCCGGTAGATCTGCTTCTTCTCATCCCAGGAGCGATCGGGATCGAATTCCACGTTGAGGGTAGTCGCGAGCATTTCGGCTGCGAGTTCCTCGGCATACTCCCCGGCGGCATCTTCCGTCTCGCCAAAGGAGTGGTGCTCGCTGAGATACCCGTAGGTGTTCCGGTCGGCGGGAATGGCTACGCCAATCGACGATGCCAGCAGCCGGTGCGGCTCACGTGTGGAGTTCTCGGCTACCACGGCAAAAACGACTTCTCCCGGATGCAGGTATTTCACACCTTCTTTGCGGGCCAGTAGTTTGCAGTTGGGCGGAAAGATCGACGACACCCGCACCAGGTTCTGGGCAGCAATACCGGCGTCACGCAACGCCAATTCGAACGAAGTCAGCCGCTCGCGGTGTTTTCCCACGCCCTTGGTAAAGAAAATCCGCTTCGGAACCATGTCTTTGCCCAAATCCGTGATCCTCCGAAAAGAAAAATGAGTATTGAGAATGCACAATCTAACACATTGCTTTGTAAAGGAAATGTGAATTTAAGGCTGGGGCAAAAAAAAATGCGGGGAGCGCTGGCGCGCGTCCCCGCCCAATGCCCGGATTGTGTAGGGGGAGGGCCCGGGCAAAACCTTTTAACCGGCAAACCGGCGCATCATTTGGCCGCGACTGCTGTACTCACGTCAACGTTCGTGCCGTTGATTGCGCCCGTAACCGTGGCCTTCTTGCCGGCCTGCTGGTCGAGCAGCGCCAGCACCGCCTTGTCAGTGGTATTCAGAACGTAAATCTTGTCGCCCACGACCAGAGCATACTTCGATCCGTGCGAGACGCAGGTGCGCGTGCACTCTGCCGGCGTGCCTTCCATGTGCTTAGCGCCGCACATGGCGTCGCCCACTTCGCCCGTGAGTGTTTGCTTGCCGGCGGCCAGCGCCGAGGTCAGTGCGAACAGACTCGCCGCACCTGCCAATGCCATGATTACGAGCGAACGTTGCCAACCACCAGTCATCCCAGATCTCCTTCGACCGAAGCAGCCCGCGGTTGATCCCCGAAGACTTGCGGGCCAGTGTACCAAGTGAACCTGATTTCACAAGCGCTTTTCTGGTCGCACAAAATTCTCCCGCCCTGCTGAGTAGAGGCGAGGTCAGAGTACTCGCGGAGAGAACGTATCGGAAAACCTTGCGGGTTTTGTTCCAAAAACCGAACAAGCCCGGCGCGGGCGTCAGACGCCTATTTCGGCGCTTTCACCGAGTAGATCAGATCGACATCGACCGACTTGTCCCGGACGTTGGCGGTCACGTGCGACGCGACCTCCCAATCCAAGGACGGCGGCAGCAGTTTGTGTGCTGCCTGCAGATAATCGCTGAGGTACGTCGAGTCGTACACGTCCCCCGGCCGGATTTTCCAGGCAGCACGCAGTTTCGCGGTCAGGCTGTTGTCCAGACCGCGGAACTCGAGTTCGCCCATGTGATAAGCGTAGCCTTCCTTCACCTCAAGGCGAATCACAACCGTCCCTGCTCCCTCGTCAAACACCGCCTCTGGCATGATGCTGGTCGTGATAAACCCGCGGGAACCGTAAAGCTTTTGGATATCTTTCAGGTTGTCGCTCAGTCGGACCGTATTGGCCGGTTGTCCTGGCTCAGCCCGCACCATCTTCTGCAGCGTCTCGGTAGGGAACTCGTGATTGCCCGACCACTCCAGTCCCTTCAGTTTGTATTGTTGGCCCGGGTTTACCGCAAAGCTCACGTCGACCACGGTATGGTTGCGTGGTCCATCCTCGTTTTCGGCGGAAGGCTGTTTCACGACTTTTGGTACCGGCTCGCCAAACTGCGCTTTCAAGTATCCTCGCGCGTAATAAACCGGCAGCAACTGGCGCTGCACCAGCAACTCCAGCCGGCTGCGGGAGTATTCGTGATCCGGAAGCCTCTCGCCAGCCGCCTCCAGCGCAGGCACCTCGGCCTCGGCTGCACCTTTAAATTCGATGTGCCGGACTTCAATCAGAACGTCGTTCACGTGGAAATTGATCGACTCAACCGGACCGTCCGGTTTGCCCTTGCGCAAATATTCGACGTGCCCCGGGATCGCCTTCTCCACCAGCATGGCCTGCAGCACGTCAGAAACCTCGTCCGCCATTCGTCCGAACAGCGGCAGCTCTCCGTCAAACAGCGGGAGAGTGCTCCTTGATGCGCTTCAAGCAGTTCGGCATCCGAGAACCAGACGAAGTCCTCAAAGCGGGCGGGAAGAAACTTGTCAGCGTCGGTCACCTGCAGTTCGAGCTTCGTTCCCGCCGAGGAATACGAGTACTTGTAACCGATTTCGGTGAAGACTCCCATGTCCCCCAGTCGCCGCGCGGCCTTCTTGAAGTCGTCGTCCTTGACGGCCGCTCCCATCTGCAATCCGGTCGCCGCCGCAACTGCGGCTTCGGGGAATCGCTTGCTGCCTGTGACCTTGATAGCAATCAGTTGTCGCGCAGAGGCCGGCATTTGGGCCAGAGCCTTCTGCGATGTCGTTCCTTGCCCCATGCCCGGCAGGCAGAGTCCGGCGAGCAGAATCAACAGCAGCACTGGAAGTCTAGGGATCCCTTTCATCATCGGGTTGGAATCTGTGCCAACTCTTCCGTGGGTTTGTGTTTCACCGCAATGTCAATGAACGCCAGCGCGGCCCGGCTGAGGGCCTTGTCTTTGCGGAAGACCAGCGCCAGGTCACGCCGCACCTGCGCGTCGGCGAGGGGAATCGCCGCCAGCACTTTGGCGCGGACATCTTCCTCCACATTCGAGCGCGCAATAAATCCCACGCCTACATCGGCGGCCACAAACCGCTTCAGTAACTCGCTGGAATCCAGTTCCATGCTGAAATTCGGCTTCAGCCGCCGCTCGTGGAAGAGCTGCTCAATCGCATCCCGTGTATGTCCCGCCTTAGGGACGACCAGGGGAAACTTCGACACGTCGGCAATCGTCGCCGACTTCATTTTGCCCAGAGGGTGCTGCGGCGGCGCAATCAGAATCAACTCATCTCGATGGATCAGCACCACCGTCAGCCGAGCATCCGTCACCGGAAGAGAGATGACTCCAAAATCGACCGAGTTGTCGACGATCGATTCCAGAATCTTCCCATAGTCCGCGCGCTTGATGTTCACCGACACATCGGGATACTGCTTCTTGAAGTCGGCAAACACATACGGCAAGATATGCAGGCAGGTCCCTTCGTTCGCCCCCACAATCAGTTCGCCGCGCGGCACCCGTTCCATCTCGGCGATCGCCACCAGCATCGCCTTGCGGGCATCCAACGTTTCTTCGACGTACTTCTGAAAAGCCTTGCCGGCAGCCGTCAGCGACACCTTGCCGCCCGACCGATCGAACAGCTTCGCCCCAACTTCTTCCTCCAGCCCGCGAATCTGTGATGAGATCGCCGGCTGTGTCCGAAAACGCTTCTCCGCCGCCCGCGAGAACGAAGCGTGCCGCGCCACTTCGAGAAACGTTTCGAGCTGGTCAAAGTCCATAGAAAGCTCTCAGCCGTCAGCTTTCAGCTGTCAGCCAAGCAGTTCATCGCGCCATCCAGGAACCCGAGGTTCGTTGAGAGCTGATGGCTGACAGCTCTAAGTATAAAGTCGCGTTATCCCCGCCATAAAAACAATCGAATTGCCAGCGCTCACGACTACCTTTAGACTCTCCCGGTTCCGCTTAACGCGACCGATTGTAGCAGCCGGGTGCCCCCATCCTAGGCGGGTGCCCCATCCTTTCCACGTTCTTTGTGGCAAGGGTGGGGATTGCAGGACTCCCCGTAAAGGTCTGCTCTTTTTCGGCAGGGAAGTTGCGCCCGGTAAGGAGTTTTTGATGGCTGACGCCAAGAAAGTTCTCGAGTTCGCCAAGCACCACGACGCGAAGATTCTCGACCTCCGCTTCACCGACATTCCCGGACTCTGGCACCATGTTTCCTATCCCATCGGGCAACTGACGGAATCGTCGTTTGAAGACGGATTCGGCATCGACGGCTCCTCGATCCGCGGCTGGGCCGGAATTCATGAGAGCGATATGCTGCTCAAACCGGACGCGAGCTTTCACATCCTCGATCCCTTCACCGAGGTGCCCACGCTCGTGCTCGTCTGCGATGTGGTCGATCCTGTCACCAAGCAGCGCTACGACCGCGATCCTCGCTACATCGCTCGCAAAGCCGAACTCTACCTCACTGCGACCGGCATTGCTGACACCGCCTACTTCGGCGCCGAGGCGGAATTTTTCATCTTCGATAACGTGCGCTTCGACCAGCGCGAGCAGTACGGCTTTTATTTCATCGACGCCGAAGAAGGCCGCTGGAACTCGGGCAGGGAAGAGAACAACCTCGGCTATCGCCCCCGCTATCGCGAAGGCTACTTTCCCGTAGCGCCCACCGACCAGTATCAAGACCTGCGCAGCGAGATGCTCTTGACCATGCAAAACTGCGGCATCGACGTGGAGTGCCACCACCACGAGGTAGCTTCAGGGGGGCAGACCGAAATCGATCTGAAGTTCGACTCGCTGGTTCGCTCCGCCGACAAGATGCTGCTCTACAAATACATCGTGAAAAACGTGGCCAACCTGCACGGCAAGACGGTCACGTTCATGCCCAAGCCCATCTTCGGCGACAACGGAAGTGGCATGCACACCCACCAGTCACTGTGGAAGGGAGACGCTCCGCTCTTCGCCGGCGACGGATACGCCGGCCTCTCGCAACTCGCTCTCTGGTACGTCGGCGGGCTTATCAAGCACGGCCCCGCGCTCTCGGCAATCATCGCGCCCACCACCAACTCCTACAAGCGCCTGATCCCCGGCTTCGAAGCTCCGGTGAATCTCGCCTACTCGCGCCGCAATCGCTCGGCAGCCTGCCGCATTCCTATGTATTCGATCGCGCCCAAGGCCAAGCGCGTCGAATTTCGCCCACCGGATCCGAGCTGCAATCCCTACCTCGCTTTCGCGGCAATGCTCATGGCTGGCCTCGACGGCATCGAAAACAAAATGGACCCCGGCCAGCCCCTCGACAAAGACATCTATGAACTCGACCCCGACCAGCTGTCGGCTATTCCCTCCATGCCCGGCTCCCTCGAAGACGCCCTCGACGCGCTGGAGCGCGACCACGCATTCCTGCTGAAAGGCGACGTATTCACAGCGGAACTGCTACGCACCTACGTCGATTACAAGCGCTCGAAGGAGGTCGACGCTATCCGCCAGCGTCCGCACCCCTACGAGTTCGCGCTGTACTACGACATCTAACCTCCTGCACTTGTTCCATGCGGCTATAATGCCTCCACCAATGCCTCTGACCTCCGGCACCAACCTCGGACCATACAAAATCGAATCACCTTTGGGCGCCGGGGGCATGGGTGAGGTTTACCGCGCAACGGACACGCGCCTCTCCCGCAGCGTGGCCATTAAGATTCTCCCCGCCGCGTTTTCCTCCGATCCCGATCGCCTGCAGCGGTTTCAGCAGGAAGCCCGCGTGCTCAGCTCGCTGAACCATCCCAACATCCTCGCCATCTTCGACGTCGGCAACCAGGACGGCTCCTACTTCCTCGTCTCGGAATTGCTCGAGGGCGAAACTCTCCGCGATCGCCTGAATAGCGGAGCACTCCCGCTCCGCAAGGCAATCGACTACGGAGTTCAAATCGCGAATGGCTTGGGTGCGGCACATGAGAAGGGAATCGTCCACCGCGACCTGAAGCCGGAGAACATCTTCCTCACTAAAGACGGCCGCCTGAAAATTCTCGACTTCGGCTTGGCCAAACCGGCGACCGATGTGGACGGAAACACCGCTACCGTCGCCGCGCCCGGCACTCTCCCCGGCATGGTTCTGGGAACCGCCGGATACATGTCCCCTGAGCAGGTACGCGGAAAGCCGGCTGACGTCCGCTCCGACATTTTCAGCTTTGGCGCAATCCTCTACGAGATGGTCGCCGGACAACGCGCCTTCCGTCACGCCTCCTCCATCGAGACCATGAACGCCATCCTCAAAGAGGATCCCCCCGAGATCTCCGTCGCAACGAAGACTTCTCCTGCTATGGAGCGATTCATTCGCCGCTGTCTCGAGAAGGCGCCGGAGGAACGCTTCCAGTCGGCCCGCGACCTCGCTTTCGCACTCGACGCTTTGTCCGGAATCTCCTCCTCCGGGACCTCAGAGCAGGTGGCCGAGGTGCGTTCCCCGCGCAAACCACGACTCATGCTGCAGGTGTCGCTTGCGGCTCTAGTGGCGTTGGCCTTGGGATTTCTCGCCGGCACGAAGTCCGTGACTCCACACCGTCCGGTCTTCCATCAACTGATCTTCGGCCGCGGATTCATCGAGACCGCGCGCTTTACCCCTGACGGCCAAAGCGTGGTCTACGGCGCCGCTTGGAACAATCTTCCGTTCGAGATTTTCAGCACGCGGGTCGAAGGGCTGGAATCGCGCAGCATGGGTCTGCCGCCCGGAAATCTTTTCGGTATCTCACCCAACGGGCAAATGGCCCTTGCCCTGGGATGGCATCACACCCTCAACTGGATTGCCACGGGTACGCTCGGCACCGTCTCCCTCAGCGGCGGTTCACCGCGTTCTGTTCTGGAGAAGGTTTGCGACGGGGACATCTCAAAAGATGGGAAGCAGTTCGCCGTGGCCCAGTGCTCCGGTAGCGAAGAGACCCTGGAATTCCCCATCGGCAAGGTGCTCTACCGCACCAACGGTTACATCAGCCATCTGCGCATTTCTCCGCAAGGCGACGCCGTCGCATTTTGCGATCATCCTGTCCTTGGAGATGACCGCGGCTCCGTGGCGATGGTCGACCTCAGTGGGAAGTATTCGCGCCTCAGCGACGGCTGGAGTTCTTTACGCGGCCTGGCATGGTCCATAGACGGGAAGGAAGTCTGGTTTACCGCCAGTGCCAATGACGAAGCTCAGAATCTGCTCGCCGTGAACCGTACTGGTAAATCACGGATACTCCTCTCGTCTCCCGCCTACTTGTGGCTGCAGGACGTTAGCGCCGATGGCAGAGTGCTCCTCGCCAATTCTCAGGAGTCTGGCCCCATCGCGATTCATCGCCTGAACGAATCCACCGACAAGATTCTCGATCTGGCCAGTGAAAGTACCATCACCTCCGGCATCTCCAGCGATGGATCACTCATGGCCATCGACTATAGCGGCGCCGGCTCAGGCTCGGACTATGCCGTCTACCTGGTGAAAACCGATGGCTCCGCGCCCATGCATTTGGGAGAAGGCTCAGCCATGGGCCTATCCCCCGACGGAAAATGGATTCTCGCCTTCCTGCCTTCTACCCGTTCTTCACTGCGGCTGCTTCCGACCGGCGCAGGGGAGGTCCGCAACATCGACATCAGTCCAGTGCATGTGCTGAACTACGAGGGCAATTGGACTGAAGATGGGTCGAAGTTCGTGTTTCAGGGAGCTGAACCGGGCAAGCAGGCAAGGGCTTACCTGCTCGATGTCAAAACCGGCAAGGCTTCACCCACGACACCCGAGGGCACGACCGATGCCTTGATCTCGCCCGACGGGAAATCGATCATTGCCCGCCGCCAACAGCTCGAGTTTCTGCTGTACCCGGTGGATGGAGGCGAACCGCACCCCCTGAAAGGCCTCAACGATGGAGAACATCCCGTACAGTGGGACGCTTCAGGCTCGAAGTTATACGTCTGGGATAACACCTTCCCCGCACACGTCTTCCTGGTCGACCTGAAAACCGGCGCGCGTCAACCGTGGACCACGATCGTGCCACCCGACCACGCAGGCGTGTTGTACGGCAACATCGTGATGACGCCCGATGGGAAAACGTCGGTCTACCGCTACCGCCGAATCGAAACCACTCTTTTCCTCGCAGAAGGACTGCAATAGACCGGCCCTCGCTTGACAAGAATTCAAACCTTGCGGGTGCACCACTTCTCCCCTCTTTTGGGAAAAGGGGGATCTTCTTGCCCCTTACTTTAGCTGTTTTTCAATCGCCGCAGTCACTTCCTTCGAATCCGGCGTGACCGCCGGCTCAAACCGCTGCACCACTTTCCCCTCGCGATCCACCAGGAACTTGGTGAAGTTCCACTTGATGTCTCCCGCGATGCCAGCCCCCGTCTCTTTCGTCAGATACCCATACAGCGGCGCCTGGTCCGCTCCCTTCACCGAAATCTTCGCGTACATCGGGAACGTCACGCTGTACTTGCGCGTGCAGAACGTCTTGATCTCCTCGTTCGTCCCCGGTTCCTGCGCGCCAAAATTATTGGCAGGGAAGCCGAGGATCACGAATCCCTGATCTTTGTACTTCTCGTAGATGGCCTCCAGCGCCGTGTATTGCGGAGTGTACCCGCACTGGCTCGCCACGTTCACCAGCAGCACGACCTTGCCCTTGTAATCAGCGAGCGGCGCCGGCTTGCCGTCGATCGAATTGAGCGTGAAGGTATAAACTCCCGAACCTGCAAAAAGCGATGTAGCCATAATCAGCAATACCCCGAGTGAAAGAATAATTCCCAGCTTGCCCGGCTTGGTAGATTGGCGTAAAGACGACGGTGTCATTCCAGTCTCCTGTGTTGCGCATTTAGATTTTGGGATGGCTATCCCCAAGGAATGTGATTGAAGATACGGGCAGAGTGATGCGAAACGCAACGGAAGAAATGTAAATTCTGTGTCTTGCGATCTGATCGTTGGAGGCTAGACCGCAGTCCGTACGGAGCTTTCCTTTACCATCCGCTCCAGCAACCGCACGCGCTTCCCCGGAAGAGGGATGTCCGTCATTTGTGGGCGGACAACCTCACAGCTGCTGACCGACAGAAATGCGTCGCCCATGTTGTCCAGCGCAGAGGCCGAGCGCCCCAGCACCATCAATAGATACTTCTGGGCGATTGGCCGATCGGCTGGATGGATCAGCGCCCACCACCGCCGGACTGACTCCTGCACCTCCGCCTCGCTCTTTTCACCCACCACGAGGGAATCGATCAACCGGTAAACCTTGCTCTTAATCGCTTGGTACGAGACGGAAATCTCTTGTGGCATAGGGGTCCTGGATTTTACTGTACTTCCGTACAGTGCAATCCTCCCACCAAACCCGTAGACCCATGTTTTGGCGTGGTTTACCCCGATTTGCACTAGCATGAACGTACTATGAATGGAAGAAATCCGGTATGGGATATGAATTCTGGAAGGCAAGCCATCCTTGGCTAGCCGTTTCGAAAGCGCCGTCGCGATCCCGGGAGGCCAAACCTCCCCACAAGATTCCCTCGAAACTCTCCCAGCGCACCTCCACCAGCACCGACTAGGAGCCGCGTGCAGGTTACAATGTGGCGCTCTTCTCATCCGGACTTCCGTCGGCTCCTGGCTTGAAAACCTCGAGCGCTGGCCGAGCGTCCGGCTACTCTCGTTCTGAACCAGAACCTTCGGAGGCGAAATGAAGCGATGGGCGTGGCTGTTAGCGGTTCCAGTACTGGTATCACTTGCCGGGGCACAGATCTCATCGTCCCTCAATACGCAGACGAATGCCCCCCAGACCAGCTCGCAGGGCACATGGCGCGAAGCCGACACCGGCGACCGAATGTTTTTTCCCAAGGACATGTTGTGGGGCTGGGTGCAGGTCGATCTGGCGCCGCCACACAACGAGATTGATCCCAATCAATGCGGCGGCAATGCCGGCCAGTATGGCGGAGTCAACGCACCCTGCAGCCTGTTCGCGCGCTACATGATCTCGGGCATCCTTGAGGTGCGGCCCTTCGGCCGCGGCCCACTGCGCCGTTTCATGGTATACGGAGCGCCCACCTTCCTGTTCGGCAAGACCATCCCCAAAACGCTCTACACCTGGTCCCCTGCCGCGATTGGAATCGAACATTCATGGGGCGTCGGAATCTATCTCAACCAGGGATTCGAATTCCGCGTGACCCAGCACTTCCTCTTCGACCGCCTGGGCGCACGTGACACCTACCTCGGCCCAGCCGATCTAGGCACCAACGGCCCCTGGGGCCGCTTCATGACCGTGGGTGTGCGGAAGACCTTCGGCACCCGCCGCTGGTAGCAGGTAGGTAGCGCCGCCGTCTCTCCGGCTGTCCCGAGAGTCTGCCCTGAACCTGCGGAAGGGGCGTCTCGCCCTTGGAGCCGCAAAATAAATGATCAGCCGTTAATTTCTACACCGCAACCGGCATCTTGGCTTACGCTTAAAGATACGTGGCCTTGGACTGTTGCTTGGATTTGAGTCTTGGATTGGCTCGTGAGTTTGCCTGTGGTTTGGCCTTGGGTTTATGTCTTTGGGTGGCGCAGCGCTTTCAGCGCTGCGATAAAACTCCCCACCTCGTTGAGGGCTTCAGCCCCTGAGGTGCCTAAACTTCATGCCGCTACTGGAATCGCAGGCCGCATCAACCGCCGCACCAGCCAAATCACGAAAGCCACAAAAGCCCCCAACATCACCAGCGGCAGCCCGAATACCAGAAGCATCCAGCCCGTCCCGCTGAAACTCGTGACGTCTCCGCTCACCACGGCCGCAGCATCGCGGCGAAGGTGACCTCCAAAAACGGCCACATCGCCCGCCACCTTCACACCTTTGTCGAGGCGCACATCACCGCCAAACGAAGTGGTGTCGCCGCCGATCTGCCCGTCGTCCTCAACCACAATGCTTCCCCCGAAGGTGGTCACATCGCCCATCACATGTCCGCGCACCCGAACGCTGCAGCCAAAACAGGTAACGTCGGATGCCTCGTCTCCAGCCGCGATGGTGATGTTCCGACCGAACTGGGTGCGATCGCGAGCACCGTCAGCGAACGCCGCGCTCGAAAGCGCTCCGGCAATCACGAAGCAGACAAACGCAAGACGAAAAGTAGATCTCATAAAACCCTCATAGGTGGTCGGTAGCGCCGGCGTCCCGCCGGCTGTCCCGTGGGCGTCTCGCCCTCGGAACCGCAAAGCTTAGCCGACTCAGCACCACGAATTATGGCACAAGGACGACGAAAGCAAGAATAATCTGCTCTTTCCGCGCCAGTTCTTTATAATTGTGAGTTTTCTAAATCAGGGCGCGAACATTCATAGCGGAGGCTTGTGCATGGCAGGCTCTTATAACGGCGTAGCTGTCCCCGCCGACGGAAAGAAAATCGGTTATGCAAACGGTAAGTACGATGTCCCCGATAACCCAATCATCCCCTTCATCGAAGGGGACGGCACTGGCCGCGACATCTGGAAAGCCTCGCTCCGCGTCTTCAATGCAGCCGTTGAAAAGGCCTACAAAGGCAAGCGCCGCGTCGCCTGGTACGAAGTCTTCGCTGGAGAAAAAGCCAAGGCCAAGTTCGATACCTGGCTGCCCGATGATTCGGTCGACGCCGTCCGCGAGTTTCGCGTCGCCATCAAGGGACCGCTGACCACTCCCGTGGGCGGCGGCATTCGCTCGCTCAACGTTGCCCTCCGCCAGATCCTGGATCTCTACTGCTGTGTGCGTCCGGTGAAGTACTACAAAGGCGTGCCTTCGCCCGTGAAACATCCCGAGCGCATGAACGTCGTCATCTTCCGCGAGAACACCGAAGATGTCTACGCCGGCGTCGAGTGGGAGCAGGGAACTGCCGACTGTGCCCGCCTCATCGAGTTCCTCAACAAAGACATGCTGAAAGGCGGCAAGAAGCAGATCCGCCTCGACTCCGGCATCGGCATCAAGCCGATCTCGGTGACCGGAACCAAGCGTCTGGTGCGCATGGCCATTCAGCACGCGATTACCAACGGCCTCAAAAGCGTCACCCTGGTGCACAAGGGCAACATCCAGAAATTCACCGAGGGCGCGTTCCGCCAGTGGGGATACGAAGTCGCCACCCAGGAATTCCGCGACAAGGTCATCACCGAACGCGAGAGCTGGATCGTCGGCAACAAAGACAAGGATCCCAACCTGACTGTCGCGCAGAATGCCGAAGCCGTCGAGCCCGGCATGGAGTTCGCTCCTCCGGCCTTCCGCCAGGCTGTCGAAAAAGAAGTCAAAGCAGTTCTCGACGCCATCTACGCGACTCACGGCAACGGCGCATGGAAGAAGAAGATCATGATCAACGACCGCATCGCCGACTCGATCTTCCAGCAAGTGGTGACCCGCGCCGACGAATATTCCGTCCTGGCTTGCCCCAACCTGAACGGCGACTACATCTCCGACGCCTGCGCTGCTCAGGTCGGAGGCCTCGGAATCGCCCCCGGCGCCAACATCGGCGACGGCTACGCCATCTTCGAAGCCACGCACGGCACCGCCCCGAAGTACGCCGACAAAGACGTCATTAATCCCGGCTCGGTGATTCTCTCCGGCGTCATGATGTTCCGCCACTTGGGCTGGAACGAAGCGGCCGACCTGATCGAGCGGAGCATGGAGCGCACCATCGAGCAAAAGAAGGTCACCTACGACTTCGAGCGCCTCATGCCGGGCGCGACCAAAGTCAAAACCAGCGAGTTCGCCGGACACATGATCGACAACATGGGCGCAGGCGTGCTGGTTTAGGTGTTAGCCGCGTGGAGGAACAAGAGCTTTAGTGGTGGAAAAACAAGCGCTCTAGTTGTCAAACAGCAGGTGCTCTAGTAAACATCGGGCACTTTAGTGTGGAAGAGCGGCGCTTTAGCGCCGCGTTAGCAGCCAAATATTCTTGGGCTTTAGCCCCCGAGGTCCTCATAGAAAGGAATCATATGCGCAAGAAAGTAACCATCGTAGGCTCAGGCAACGTAGGCGCAACGGCCGCCCACTGGATCGCCTCCAAGGAACTCGCCGACGTCGTACTCATCGACATCATCGAAGGCGTCCCGCAAGGCAAAGGACTCGACCTGCTCGAAGCCATGCCCATCGAAAAGCGTGACTCCTATGTCACCGGCACCAACGACTACAAAGACACCGCGAACTCCGACATCGTCGTCATCACCGCCGGCATCCCGCGCAAGCCCGGCATGAGCCGCGACGATTTGCTCAACACGAATTACAACATCATGAAAGCGGTCGTCGGCGAGGTGGTCAAGCACTCCCCCAACTGCATCCTGATCATCGTTTCCAACCCGCTCGACGCCATGGCCCAAGCCGCCTACAAACTCAGCGGATTCCCCCGCGAGCGCGTCATCGGCATGGCCGGCGTCCTCGACTCCGCCCGCTTCCGCGCCTTCATCGCCGACGAACTGAAAGTCAGCGTCGAAAACGTCACCGCCTTCGTCCTCGGCGGCCACGGCGATACCATGGTCCCCCTGCCGCGCTATTCGACAGTCGCCGGAATCCCGATCACCGAGTTGATTGAGAAGTCCCGCCTCGAAGCCTTGGTCCAGCGCACCCGCGACGGCGGCGCCGAAATCGTCAAGCATCTCAAAACCGGCTCGGCCTACTACGCCCCCTCCGCCGCAGCCACCGAAATGGTCGAAGCGATCCTCAAAGACAAAAAGAAAATCCTCCCCTGCGCCGCCTACTTGCAGGGCGAATACGGCATCAGCGGCCTCTACGTCGGTGTTCCCGTGAAGCTGGGTGAGAAGGGAATCGAGCAGATCATCGAAATCAAACTAACCCCGGAAGAGAAAGCGGGACTAGATAAGAGCGCCGCGGCAGTGAAGGAGTTGTGCGGAGTAATTGGAGTCTAATTCTTGTCATCCTGAGCGGAGTTGGCGTCGGCGGAAGCCGGCGCCAACGCAGTCGAAGGGTCCCTGCCGTACACCACGGCTCATATCATCAAGATCCGAATGTCCCTCATCACAAGGTTTTGGACCACAAGTCCGCTCCGGAGAAAGTTGACCATGGTCATTGACCATGGTATAAACAAAACATGAAAGAAGTCGCCATCTCCGTCTTCAAAGCCAAGTGCCTCGGCATCCTCGAAGAGGTCCGCAAGACGCGCAAGCCGATTCGGGTCACTCGCTTCGGCAAGCCCGTGGCGGAAGTTGTTCCTCCTACGCCGGAGGAGCGCCCGAAACGCTGGCTAGGTTGCATGGTGGGCACCGGAGAGATTCTGGGCGACATCGTTGGTCCTACCGGTCGCCTGGAGGATTGGGAAGCTGGTCGCGATTGAAGCTGCTTCTCGATACTCACATCTGGGTGTGGAGCGTTTTGGACCCCGCGCGCCTCTCAGCACGGGTGGCAAGACAGCTAGTCAATCCACAGAATGAGATTTGGCTGTCGGCGGTGAGCGTTTGGGAACTACGTCTTCTCCACGACAAAGGGCGTGTGAAACTGATGCCGGACGCTGTCAGCTGGATCCAAGACAACCTCAGTCGGTTGAATATTCGCGAAGCGCCGCTGACCTTTGAAGTGGCGCTCGCGATATCGTCGTTGAACCTGCCTCACAACGATCCAGCGGACGGCTTCATTGCTGCGACCGCAAAGGTCTTCGGTCTAACTCTGGTAACCGCCGACGAACAACTCGCCAGGTTAAAGGACATTGCCGTGCTGTCCAACCGCTGAAGTTACACTTTCTCGATCGTAACCTTCTTGAGTACCACATCCTTGTTCGGACGATTCTGCCGGTTCTGCGGCACTCCCGTGATCTTCACCGCGATGTCCTGCCCCTCCACCACCTCGCCGAAAATCGTGTGCTTGCCCGTCAGCCAATCAGTCGGCACCGTCGTAATAAAGAACTGCGATCCGTTCGTGTTCGGCCCCGCGTTCGCCATGGCGAGTTTGCCCGGCTTGTCGAATTTGTGGGGCGACCCCTTGGTCTCATCTTCAAACTGATATCCTGGCCCACCCATCCCCGTGCCCTGCGGATCGCCACCCTGAATCATGAAGTCGGGAATCACGCGATGAAAAATCGTTCCGTCGTACAGCCGGTCCTTCGACTTCTTGCGCGACGTGGGATGCGTCCACTCCCGCTTGCCCTCCGCCAGTTCCACAAAGTTAGCTACCGTCTTCGGGGCGTCTTTTTCAAACAGCCGGCAAACAATGGTTCCTTCCGAGGTTTCAAACGTCGCATAAAGTCCAGGTTGTCGAGTCATAAAATTCCTTTCAAGTAAAGTAGCGCCGGCGTCCCGCCGGCTGTCGCGAGAGCTTGCCCTGAGCTTGCCGAAGGGGCGTCTCGCCCTCGCACTCAAAGAACCACAATTGTGTTAGGTCCCACCCGCGACCCGAACGGTTGCCCTAGGCTTAATTGGGTGTCGCAGGCGCTTTCGGAGCAGGGGTTGCACGCTTCTTCGCCGCAGTTCCGGCCACCGGCTTCGGCGCCGCCCCCGTACCCCTCACAACCGTGATGTGAATAATCTTCACCGGACGAAACGGCTTGTCATTCGAAGGATCCCTGGCCATGTGCGCAATCTGCTTCACCAGTTCTACGCTTGCCTCATCGCACTGCCCAAAAATCGTGTACCCACCGTTCAGATGCGGCACGGCAACCTCGGTAATAAAAAACTGCGAACCGTTGGTGCCCGGCCCCGCGTTGGCATAAGCCAGCCGCCCTGGCTTGTCAAACATCAGATCAGCCGACACCTCGTTCTTGAATTTGTAACCCGGATCACCCGTGCCATTGCCCGCAGGATCGCCACCCTGAATCATGAAGTCAGGAATCACCCGATGAAAGATCGTCCCGTCGTACAGCGGCACCCCATGCTTCGTAGCGCCGCTCACCGGATTCTTCCAATCCTTGGTCCCGCTCGCCAGCCCAATAAAATTCTCCACGCCAATCGGCGCCTTATCGGGAAACAGCGTGCAAGTCATCTTGCCCGCCGTGGTATTGATAATGGCCGTCGGTTTGGTCGAGGCCGCAGGTTTCGCTGCCGCACTCGACTGGGCAGCAGCCCCAGTCTTGGCTGCAGGTGCAGCCTTTGTGCCAGAACTCGCCTGCCCCCAGGCTACTGATGTCGCCACCATGATCACTAAGATCGCGAATGTTTTACGCATAGAGCTCCTTGCGAATTGGAGTGTTGCCGCAATCGGCGCAACGTTGCATTGTACGACAGCCGCGCCCACAGTTTCCTCGGAGGGGATTGGCGACTCCGTGCCGACACACCCTATCCCTGGTCATCCTGAGCGGAGCCGCTCTTCAGGCGAAGCGAAGAGCCTGCCCTGAGCGAAGTCGAAGGGATCTCAATCTGAACATACCCGGCCGGAGCCGCCACGCGGGAGCGAACCTACTTTGCCGCCGCCTGCATCTCCAGGCTCACGCCCCCCACCTCTCGAAACACCCGCATCAGATTCCCGCCCAGAACCTTCTTGATGTCCTCCGCGCTATACCCGCGGTCGAGCAGCGCCTGCGTGATCTTCGGCAAATCGGCAGCCGAGTCGATCCCCTGCGGCGTGGCCCCACTCACCCCGTCAAAATCGGAGCCCAGCCCCACGTGATCCATTCCCGCCACTTTCGCAATGTGATCGATATGATCGATCAGCGATTTCAGCGGCGGACGCGGAATTTTCGCCATCCACTCCCTCTCGATGCGGTCGATATCCACGTAGTTGACCGGCTTGCCCTCGGACTTGAGTATGGTCTATATACTTCTTGACCGCGGCGGCCGCATCCTTTCGACTGCGCCATCAGCGCCTTGCGAAAGTCTTCATCGATCAAACCCGTTGTAGAAATTCACCTGCACCACGCCTCCGTTCTTCGCGACGGCCCGCAGCATCTCATCCGTCATGTTACGCGGAGCATTCGTCAACGCCCGAGCCGACGAATGCGACGCAATCACCGGCGCCTTCGTCGTCTCAATCACATCCCAGAATGTCTTGTCGGCCACGTGCGAAATGTCGACCATCATCCCCAACCGGTTCATCTCCAACACCACCTGCTTACCAAAATCCGTCAGCCCGTTGTGGTGCTGCACCTTCGGATCGTCAATGTCTCCCGAGGAGTCGGCCCACTCGTTGGTGTTCGACCACGACAGCGTCATGTAGCGCACGCCCAGCCGGTAGTAATCGCGCAGCAGATGAATGTCATTCTCGATCGAGTGCCCGCCCTCGATCCCCATCAGCGCAGCGAGTTTATGCTCTTTGTGCGCGCGGTCAATGTCATTGGGCGAAAAGGCCATCATCATGCGGTCGGGATGCCGCGCCGCCTGCTCGTAGACCGAATCGATCAGATCGAACGTATGACGAGCAAACTGCCCCTGGTTTGTCTCCGGTTCCACCCAGATCGAAAAAAACTCTGCTCCCAAATTTCCACGGCGCGCCTTGTCGAGGCTGATATGGCCAATGTCTTTTGGATCGGTCGACCCGATGTCGAACCCCTCGTCCAGAAACCGCTGCGGCGTATCGGCGTGTGTGTCCACCACCAGCGCAGAATCATGAAGTTTCTGCGCCCGAGCACTCACCACTACGTCGGAGCCGCCGGCAGACGTCTTGTCTGGCGCCTGCGCCAAAGCAAGAGAAGAAATCAGCGCAAAGATGAGAAGGAATCTATTTGTCATAAAGGGATGCCCGAGAACATCAAGACGACAGGGCAGTCCCCGATTGTATAGGGACATCCGCCGCCCGACAAAACCCCTACAACGCGGGTAGTGGTGCAGTTTGCCCTTTACACGACTTGGTCATCCTGAGCGTAGCCGTTTTTCAGGCGTAGCGAAGGATCTCCCGCTTAACCGGCCTAATGCGCCAGCCAAACTGCACCACTACCGAAATGCGAGCCGAGCCTCGCCAAAGCAGCGCCGTGCGGAAACTAAGTTTCGCCATGCCGCGTAGGGATCAAAGCCAAAGGTTGCCTGAGCCGCGGAGCGGCGCAAGAATGCAGCCCACGGCGCAGCCGTGCGTGGCGCTGAAGAAAAAGGAAAAAGCCCCAACGGGCGAAAGAAAAACCGAGAGACGAGCCGGCGTCATCCCGACCGGAGCCTTTCTTCAGGCGGAGGGAGGAGCCTGCCCTGAGCTGAAGGGCGAAGGGATCTAGGGCGTGGCCCCAACGGCATTCGAACACAAGGCCGCCAGTGCCAGCTCCACGCAAGTGCCCAACGGCCGCTCCGTGTCGATCACAGTCTTAACGTGCGTGATGGCCTCGAACCGCGCTTTCACCTCAAGATAAAGCTGGAAGTCCCGATTCCCCGCGGGATGCCCCTCCGCATCCGCCGCCAGCCTTACCCGAGCAGTCTCCTCCGAACACACACACTCAAGAATCCGCCAAGGCTGCCCCAGCGAATCAGCCGCGCCGATCACGTTCTCAATCTGATAACGCCGCGAAAACGGACGCCCATCCAGAAAAATCATCCGCGCCCGGTCCCGCCCCAACAAATACCCAGCGGTCTCCATCATGATCTGCAAGCAGTAGTCATCCTGCCGCGACGAATATTCAATCTCCTCCGGCAAAAAAATCGCATGCCGGATCTCATCCTTACTCAACACCCGCCCCGATGTACGCCTGGACAACTCGCGGGCAAGCGTGCTCTTTCCACTTCCGGGAAGTCCAGCCATTAAAACAATCATGAGAGGAGAAGCTTAAAGGAAGTCGCGCAGAAGTTGCCACGAAGAAGGGAAGAACTCTGAAACCTTGAAACTTGCGACCTTGAAACCTGCCCTACTTCGTCCCGCCGCCCAGCGCTACCTGCGTATCCGGTTTCTGGCTGTCCGGATGCTCCACCGGAATAATGTTCTGCGTCTCGCGCCAGTCGGAATAGAGCCCGCTCACCATAATATGGAACACCCACTGATGCCGCTCTTCTTCCGGTTCCACCAGGCCGAGCGCCTTCATGTAGAACAAGTAATGCTCCATCCACTTCACTTGTTCCTTGCTCATGCCGCGGCGTTGCAGGTCCACCGTCACTCCCGCCAGATGCGATGACGCTGTATCTCCGTCTGCCGGAGCTGCATTGCGGTTGTGCCGCCGCAGCTTCTTCTGCACCTTCACCGTTCGCACCGCCGAGTTCACCTGAATCTGCTGGTGGAACCGGTTGTGGTAGGCCTGGCTCAGGTCGTCCACAAAATCGAGCGTCCACGGGCGGCAATACCTGCGCGAAGGATCCAGCCGCGGATCGAAGCGCAGCGTCTCTCCCGCGCGAATCTCCAACAGCGAACCGTCGGCCTTCAAAGCTTCCAGCTCAGTTTCATTCTGAATGCGCGGCAGATCGAGACGGTTGATCTCCGCATTCTGGATCAGCAACGACTCGTGCGAAGGCCGGAACATCGGATTCCACCGCAGCCACCGGAAATGCCGGTGATGCACGTTCGCGCGGCGCACCGCAAAGGCGCTCCCCGACATCCCCCCGCACACCATGGCCAGAAGGAATACCGCCGCGAATTGCATTCGAACGAAGTGTCTCAAGTCTTTCCGTGTGGGGCAGGGACTCTTGCCCGCCAAACCGCCGATTCCGCCTCACCACTCTTCTTTGTGAGTGCGGCTATTCTAAGCCATGCTGTCAAGTGGCCCAACCCAAGACTGCCGCCGGACCGTTACTTGCGTACCCAAAGCACCACTTCCGGTGGTTACTTACCTTCCACCGAGGAAGATGCCCAACAGTTCTATCGGCAAATCACGGGCCATTCTTGAGACTTCGCAGGAATCCGCCTATGTGTGCAGCCAGCCATGACTTGGCGGGATTTGAATGTCGATCAGGCAAATCCGGTTGGACGGACTGAAGCCCAAAAGTGACAAAATTCAGCGCCGCAAAAGGTCACCCAGCGCCTGTTTCATGACCTGCCCGCCCACCTCAGAGATGGACTTGGTCAACGGAATATCCTTGGGACAAACCTCAACGCAGTTCTGCGCATAACCGCATTCCTGTATGCCGCCGTCGCCCATTAGCGCTGCCAACCGCTCCCGCTCCAGCGCTTTGCCCGTGGGATGCGTATTAAACAGCCTAACCTGCGCGATGGTCGCCGCGCCCACAAAGCCCGTGTCCTCGTTGAACTGCGGACAAGCCTCCATGCAACAGCAGCAAGAAATGCATCGCGAGATTGGATACGCGGCTTCCTGCTCCTCGGCCGACATGCGCGGCCCAGCGCCGAGGTCGTAGGTCCCATCGATCGGCACCCACGCCTTGACTGCTTTCAGGTTCTCAAAAATCACGCTGCGATCCACCGCCAGATCGCGCACCACCGGGAACTTCGAAAACGGCTCCAGCCGGATCGGCTGTTCCAGGTTGTCTATCAGCGCCGAGCAGGCCATCCGCGCCTTCCCGTTGATCAGCATGGCGCACGACCCGCACACTTCCTCGAGACAATTCGAGTCATAAGTAATGGGCGTGGTCGCCTTCCCGTCGCGCGTCGACGGTTCGGCCGCAATGTCCATCAGCGCCGAAATGACATTCATGTTCGGCCGGTAGGGAACTGAGAACTCCTCCCAATACGCCTTGGAAGTAGGAGTCGCTTGCCGCTTGATCTTGATGATGACGGATTTATCAGCCATTAGCTCTTAGCCTTCTTAATACCCACTGTCATCCTGAGCAAAGCGAAGGATCTATGCACTCTGCCGGCGCCCAGCAAAAGTCCTCGCTACGCTCCGGATGACAATGCGCAAATAGGATCCTCTAATACTTCCTCGCCCGCGGCGGAATCAACGACGTATCCACCGCCTCAAACTCAAACTTCGGCTCATCCGCATCCGGCGCGAAATACGCCTTCGTCGTCTTCAGCCAGTTCTTATCGTCGCGCTCCGGGAAGTCCGGCTTGTAATGCGCCCCGCGCGATTCATCCCGCATGCCCGCACCCTGCGCAATCACCCGTGCCAGCTGCAGCATGTTGTAAAGCTGCCGCGCAAACACCACCGTCGTATTCGCCCACTGCGTGCGATCGCTCAGGTTGATCTTGCCGTAGCGCTCCAGCATCTCCACCAGCGTGGCATCGGTCTGCTTCAACGCCTTGTTGTAGCGGATGACCGTGCAATCCTTCGTCATCAACTCGCCCATCTCGCGCCACAATTTGAAAGGATTCTCCGCCCCATCCGCCTTCATCAGGTGGGCATTGATGTCTTCCTGCCGCTTCTGCTCCGCCGCAAAGCACCCATTCCCGTCGGACGCGGCCTGCAGCCCGCGCGCATACTTCACCGCATTGGGCCCGGCGATTCCGCCACCGTAGATACACGACATCAGTGAGTTCGCGCCCAGCCGGTTTGCCCCGTGATATTGGTATTCACACTCGCCAGCCGCGTAGATCCCGGGAATGTTCGTGGATTGCTTGAAGTCCACCCAAAGTCCGCCCATGGTGTAATGCATGCCCGGGAAAATCTTCATCGGCGTGTCCCGCGGATCGTCGCCCACAAATTTCTCGTAAATCTCGAGAATCCCTTCCAGTTTGCGGTCGAGAATCTTGCGGTCGATGTGCGTCAGGTCGAGATACACCATCGGTTTGCCATCGATCCCCAGGTTGTGTTCGTACACCACCTTGAAGATCGCCCGGGTCGCCACATCCCGTGGCACCAGGTTCCCGTACTTCGGATACCACTCCTCGAGGAAATACCACCGCTCATTCTGCGGAATGGATTTTGGATCGCGGTTGTCGCCCGGCTTCTTCGGAACCCACACGCGCCCGCCCTCACCGCGCGCCGACTCCGACATCAGCCGCAATTTATCTTCGCCCGGAATGCACGTGGGATGTACCTGAATGAATTCGCCGTTCGCGTAGTAACACCCTTGCTGGTAGAGCGCCGACTGCGCCGATCCCGTGCACACCACGGAATTCGTCGACTTGCCAAAAATCGCTCCGTTCCCGCCCGTGCAAATGATGATCGCATCCGCTGGGAACGTCCGCACTTCCATCGAGCGCAGATCCATCGCGCAAATGCCGCGGCACACGCGATTGCCGTCGAGCACCGCCGACAGAAATTCCCAGTGCTCGAACTTCTTCACCTTGCCTTCCGACTCGTACCGCCGCACCTGCTCGTCGAGCGCGTAAAGCAATTGCTGCCCGGTAGTCGCTCCGGCAAACGCCGTGCGGTTGAACAAAGTCCCGCCAAACCTGCGGAAGTCGAGCAAACCTTCCGGCGTCCGGTTAAACGGCACGCCCATGCGATCGAGCAGGTCGATGATCCCCGGCGCCGCCTCGCACATGTCCTTCACTGGAGGCTGATTGGCCAGGAAATCGCCGCCGTAGATCGTGTCGTCAAAATGATTCCAGGTCGAATCGCCTTCGCCCTTCAGGTTCTTCGCCGCGTTGATCCCGCCCTGCGCGCACACCGAGTGCGACCGCTTCACCGGAACAATCGAGAACAGATCGACGTTCGCGCCCATCTCCGCGATCTTGATCACCGCCGACAACCCGGCGAGCCCGCCGCCAATCACTATAATTTTGGGAGTCGCCATCTTATTGCACCGGCCTTCCGTTGCTGGCGGTCTGCGCGCCCGCTTTATGAGGGGAATGAATCGGGGAATGAATCATGGTGCGGTTCTGGTCGTTGTCCGCCAGCGGACGCGAACGGAACGAGTACAAACTCGCAAGCCCCGCCGCGCACAGCACCAGGAATAGCGCCAGGCACAGGCGCAACAGCCTCTTCTGCGCCTTATCCCCCGACACGATCCCCCACTTCGCCGAGAATAACCAGATGCCATATGCGAAGTGCCAGGAAGCCGCCACCAGTCCCACCACATAGAACAGGAACAGGCCGGTATGCATCACCTCATGTTGGACTTTCGCGAATGACTCGTGAGGAAAGTCGTGCAGGTCGACCCCGGTAAACCGCATGGTGTAGGTGTGCCACAGGATGTAGACAAACGCGATCCCGCCCGTCCACCGCTGCGCCGTATACATCCAGTTGCCGCTCCACGGATACGATGCCGTATTCCCATCACCCCGATACCAGATGTAGAACCCGTACAGTGCGTGAAACAAAATCGGCAGCCAGATCCCGAACAGTTCCAGGAAAAATACCAGCGGCAAATTCGCCAGAAAGCTGACCTGGCGCGCATAAGCATCCGGCCCGGTGATGGCGGTGGAGTTCGAAATCAGAATATGCTCGAACAGGAATGCGCCCACCGGAACGATCCCCGAAAGGGAATGCAGCCGGCGCAACACGAATGAATATCCCTGACCAGCGCGCAACGGAGCCACTCCATGCGCGACCACGGGAGCAGTAGAACTGGCTGACGCCACGAATCGCTCCTTATGAGTTCCGCTTATTTGTCCAACATCGAGAAAAGAACTTTTCATTATCCGGTGCCGGGAGAAGTGAAGTCAAGGAAGTGTGTGCTGCAGGTAGAGTCTCGCCTGACGAAAAAAGGAACCGACCTCTCGATGGCGTCATCCTGAGCGTAGCCGTTCTTAAGCCGGAGCGAAGAGCCTGCCCTGAGCGAAGTCGAAGGGATCTCGCGCGCACCAATACTCAGAAGCTCGAAGAAAGACCGGTCCAAGAAACCCCTTCGTGAACCTTCGTGTCCTTCGTGGTTCAAGATTCTTCTCTGTAGTTGTAGAGACTCTCACTCCTGCAAAGACTCCAGCATCCTCCGCAATTCCGCGAACGAGTCCACGACCGCATCCGCTCCCACCGCTGATAGCCTCCCCGCGTCAAACGTGGTCGTAATCGCAACCGTGACACACCCCGCAGCCTTCGCCGCCACAATTCCGTTCAGCGAATCCTCAACGATCCAGCAATCCCCTGCGCCCACACCAAGCTCCCGCATCGCCATCAGAAACACTTCCGGGTCCGGCTTCGGCCGCGGCCCCCGCCCATGATCCACAATCACCTCAAAGGCATCGCCGATGCCCAGCCTCTCCAAGGCAGCCTTGCGATTCCGAGGTGTGGCCGACGTCGCCAACGCAATCCGGTAACGCGATTTCGCCCACACGACAAAATCCACGGCCCCCGGAACCGCCGCCTGCTCATGCTCGATGCTCTCGTAGAAGTCCCGCTTCAGCCTCGATAACTCCGCCAGTCGCTCCATGCCACCGTGCTCGCGCAAAATCTCCGGCAGCATCGTCTCGTCCGGGCGCCCCTTGTAACTGTCGTACACCGATTCTGGCAACTCGATCCCCAACTGCCCGAACGCCCACTCCTTCGCCCGCTTATGCAGCGGTTCGGAATCAACCAGCACTCCGTCCATGTCGAAGATCAGCGCGGAAGGCGCCTTCCATCTCGGCAATGTCACGCCTGCTCCGGCTCCCGCGATCCCGCGTCGCACCAATCCAGAAACTGCCGGAACGCCGCTCCCCGATGGCTATACCGCGCCTTCTCCTCCGCACTGAGTTCCGCAAACGTCTTCTGAATCTGCGGAAAATAAAACAGCGGATCATATCCAAACCCGCCCCCGCCGCGTGGCGAATCCAGAATCACTCCCTCCGCCGTCCCGCGAAACGTAGCCAGTGTCCGCCCGTCCCTTGCCGCCGCCAGCACACACACAAACCGACCCGTGCGTTTCTCCGCCGGAACCTTCCTCAACTCGCGCAGCACGCGTGCATTGTTCGCCTCATCATCCGTATTCTCGTCCGCCAGGTGCGGCTGATCCGCTGCATACCGCGCCGAATGCACCCCCGGAGCCCCACCCAGCGCATCCACCTCAAGCCCCGAGTCATCCGCCACGACAATCTCCCCCGCCGCATGAAGCGAATATTCTTCGGCCTTCTTCCGGGCGTTCTCTTCAAACGTACCCCCGTCTTCAACCACAGCGGGCAGGGAAGCAAACCCCGTGATGCCCCCAATCTCGATCCCATGAGGCGCCGCCGCCCCCGCAAAGTCCCGCACCTTCCCCGGATTCGAAGTAGCAATCAAAATTCGTCGCATGATGATTGAGGACCGATCACGAAACCAAGATTGTCATCCTGAGCGAAGCGAAGGACCTATGCAATTTGCCGCGCCGGGAAGACAGACGCAAATCTAAACAGGCCGGTCCGAGGTCCTGCCGCGGCCCGTCAGGATCCAAGCCATCACGGCAAGCGCGGTGATGAAAGAAATCCATCCCCCCGCCGCCCGATCCCACGTCCTTACAAACCGAATCTCCACCCGATTCATCCCCGCTCCCACCGGAACCAGCATCTGCCCGGTTTCCGCCCGCGCCGCTGTCTCCACTACGCGCCCGTTCACTTCCACTCGCCACGCCGGATACCGAAACAACCGCAACGCGACCCGATCCCCCGCCGACATCTCAACCGTAAACATCCTCGACTCGGCATCCCACTGCTGTACATGAATCGCCGCCTGCGCCGGACCTTCAACGGTCACGTCGCGCGCCTCTTTGTCGATCGCCCCAGGCTCCGCCCCCAGCGGCGTATATTCGTCCGTCCCCTCGTACCCCGCGCCCGTCGCCATGTTGTCCTGCATTTCCCGCAGATCGGCCGCCGTGTCCCACCACGGTGCCTGCGCATAGCGCCACGACCCAACAATCAGCAGAATGGAAACTGCAACCACCGCGCCCCGCCACCACCACCGCCGCAAGCCCACCGTCACGAACAGAGAAAATATCAAACTTAAACACAGCAGCCATCGCCACGGAAACTGCATGAACTGCATCTTCGGCAGAACCTTCCAAAGAAGCGCGGTCACCGGAAACATCAGCACGCTACATGCGATCGCCCATCCGACCAGCACATTCCACACGCCACGCTGCGCTTCCCGCCACCACCGTGCTGCCCACGTCGCCACCAAAATCACCACCATCTCCAAAACAGCCAACCAGGTGATGATGCGGTTAAACGCGTCATGATCTGCATCCGTTGTATGGATAAACAAAAAGTTATCCGCCGGGCGCGATCCCGCCGACACCGCCTGCGCAATATCAATCCACCGCTGTTCGTAAATCGCCGGAAGTAGATAGAAGGCCGCCAAACACGCCCCGAGCCCCACCGCCCCCGCACCCACCAGCAACAGCCGCGGCGACCGCCGCTGCCAGGCAAAGAACACCAACAGCAGCGCCAGCGAATAATGAATCATCACTGCCGCCGGAGCATTCGTCAGCCACGCCGCCGCCAGCACCAGCGCCAGCGGCACCATCGCCCGCCACGACTCATGCTCAGTCGCATCCACCGCTTTCAGCACACACAGCAGCAACAGCGGCACCAGGCAACTCGCCAGCAGTTCGGCAAACGCGCTGCGCCAGTAAACGATCACCAGATGATACGGATTCACCGCATACAGCACGGCCACGAAGATGGCGTCGCGCCGCTCCAGCCATCGCCGCGCCAAAACGAACATCGCGCCGCCCGCCGCCACCAGCACGATCCAGAGGTAAACACAGGAAGCAACAGTCCAAGGAAAGATAGCGCTCAACAAAGCGCCCAGCGTCCACGATGCCGGAGGATAAAACACAAACCGCGGCTCACCGTACCCGAAGTGCGCCAGCGCCGCCCACCGTGGATACAAAATCCCATGCTTCCACTGCGCCAGCACCTCGAGCCACGAGTACAGATGAAACTCCACATCGTGTCCCGACGGCGTCCCAAAAAAGAAGAAAGGAATCTCCACCGCAAATGCCGCGCCAGCAATGGCCAGCAACGGCGCCCACAGCAGCCCGGCACCGCCTCGTCGTCCGACCCGAGATTCAGCCCCGCCGGTCTTTCCCAGATTCACTCCCTTAACGCAAAAGACTGAAGTGCCACAACCGAAAACACAGTCTACTTTAACGGAGATTTAACATTGCTGAAATCATCACGCAATGCTCGTCCGATACCGTACTCGCAATGGGGTGGAACAGACCACGAAGAGTTGAGGGGCTCGCGCCAAAGACGGGGCCTGAGTCCCTCGGTTCTTCGACAGGCTGCCACCGCCGAAGCCTCCCGCTCCCGCGCATTTTCTCCCGCCTGATCGCTCGCCCGAAATCTCCCGTGAAACCTCATCTGCCCATCGACCTGCCACGGGAGGCTTTTTTCGCGACCGCACAATCGAGCAACCGCGCAGACAACCGCCCGAGCATGCCGACTGAGAATGGGATGGAAATGAATCGAGGAAAAAACTCAGCAGAGAATCTGCTGCTTAACCACGTTGATGCTGAAGCTCACCCAGAAAATCGTCCTGCTGCAATTGCGTGCCCCGCCGCAGCAATTCGAGCAGCGGATCCTCCAACTCGTCGCCAGCCTCTTCCGCCTTCTTGTCTTCCGGCTCAAACTGCTTGAGATCCGCCAGCAGGGCTCGTGGAGAAATAATCAGCTCTAACATGGTCGCAGGACAATTCCGCAAAAAATCGATCAAACTGGCAACTTGTGCGCGCTGCTCCGGCGTGCGGGAAGGGAACTCGACTCCCATGCCCTGCCCAGGATGCGCCACCCGCACCATGCCTTCCGTATGCACTTCATGCTCCTGGGCCTTAAGACACAGATCAACCAACGCACGCTCCGGAAACGGCGCATCGGTTTGCACGTAGCACCCGCCCAGACTCAGGTCGGTCAACTTGCAGTGTGGCACAGCCTCATCGGGATCCGCGCCCACAGCGGCGGCCGCAGCTTGCAGCCATGTCTTCAGCTCAGCCTTCGCGCCCTCCGCAATATCCAGAAAGTGAACGCCCGTCTGCCCGTTGGAATTCGCCCAGGCCACCTGCCCATGTGCCTCGATTTCCGCGGTCGTGTCCGGCAACTGGAAGCGGAAGGCCAGCAACGATCCCGACACCTGCGATTCCGCTGTCAGTACTTCCATGCCGGTTTCAGATAGATCCAGAAGAATGCCATCCGTCTTGCGCGTGTCCGGCAGTGTGATCTCCACCGGCGCCTGCACCGGAATCCGGACCGCCCGGCGCCGCTCCCGGCTCAACAGAGCCGCAGCTGCGCGCAGTCCGGCTTTCGCCGCATCCTCAGAGATCGGTTTGTACAGCACAAAGTGCGCCCCGCCGCTTAGAATGTCGCGCACCTTCCCGGGGTCGGCAACCAGAGCAATGCTCAGCGGATTCGTTCCCAGCTGCTGCGCTTGCCGCAGCACACTCTCCGCCAGTCCAGGATTATCAAAATCAACAATCAGCGCCTCGAACTTCTGCTGCTGGATTCGGGCAAGCGTCGTTTCTGGATCGCTGGAGCGGTCCATCGCAATGCCGAACGTGGGCAGTACCCGGCCCAGCACGTCAGACGCGGAATCGTCGGTCGAAATCAATAGTGCCTGAAGAGTCATAAGTACGTCGTGTCCCCGGCCCCGGCCTGATTACGGCCAGCGAGGAGCTGTGGGTCGCGCTGCTTTGGAAGACGCCGCATTGCCCGAACCTGCGCCAGCCTTCGCTGCCATCGAATCTCCCTGAATGGTGGCGTCGTCCACTTCCGCCAGCACTCCATTGTCGTCATCATCGTTCTCGGCCAGCAAAGGTGCCACTTCTCGCAGCTTTTCCGCTGCCTGCTGGAGCATCTCGATCTGTTTGCCTAGTTGGGCGTATTTCGCCTGCTTCTGCCGCAGGACCTCATGGATATCTTTCATACAACCCCCTGTTGGCAATTTAAGGAGCCTATGCCGGACGGGTCAACGGTAATCCCCCCTCCTAGATTACCGGGGTAATGAAGGATGGTTCTGCTCGGGAACAATGAAAAGCCCCGCCATTGCTGGCGGGGCCTTTGATTCAGGAGACTTAAACCGAAGATGCTCTACGCTTTCAGCTTGCGCCGAATTACTCCGGCAAGACCAACCAATCCGGTGCCCAGAAGCGTCAGGCTGCCCGGCTCTGGCACCACAATATTAGTGTCGCCGCTGGAGATCGACGTCGACCCGTTAAAGAAACCCTTGCCTGTATTGATGGTTAGCTGTACGGTCGCTCCGTTCACCCAGGATCCGCCCATCCATGTCCCCGAGATCGAACCCGTCAGGGTGTAGTTGTGGGTTCCATTCGCCAAGGTGACCAGAGTCCAAGTTACGGGACCATCGAAGGCTCCGCTGAAGAGGGTACCATTCGGGATGCCGTTCGTCCCGTTACCCATAATCGTGAAACTCCCGCCGGCGGCAAATGTTCCACCCATCTGGAGACTTCCAGAAGTTAGCGCCCCGGTTGTAAAGCTCAGACTGCCCAAGTTGCTGCCGGTGACGAGCCCTAGTCCATTCAGTCCGTTGACCGCAATCAGCACCGAGCCACTCAGGCTCAACCCCGAACTGCTGCCAGACAAAGTGCCGCCGCTATTCGTAAAATCAACCGAGCTGCTGGCAAACGCCGCCATCGGCAACGCAAGGGCAAGCAGAACCGTCCACATGATCCGTTTCATAAATCACTCCTCCTGAATCTCGCTGCGAAAAAATCCCCTGAGAGACAACCTCACCTAAACCAGTGCACTCGACGTACCAAATCCGCAATCCTACTAAAACGTTGCAACAAAGCCAGTTATTCGGACATTGGCTGGACCTGCAAAATGCCCAAGTGCAAACTGGTGCACACTTGGAACATCCCTTTGCTACTTACGGAAGAATAACCGTTCTCAAACCGGCCCACGTTAAACCCGTCATCCGTCCCATTTCAAGTGGCCCACTCGTGCCTCCCCCATGGCACGAAAGTGTCATTCTCAAATTCGCGCGAAGCAGGTAGCTTGTGCGGTGAGCAGTTCTGGGGGAGGGCTGTTCGGGCGTCCTGCTACTCGCAAGAGTCGCAGGACGCTCCTTATTTGAGGAACCTCATTACGCCCCTATCCCGTCAGAGACGGCAACTTGGCCGCCGATCCCAGCAAAAAGATCGTTCCCACCACAATGCTATACGCCGACGTGAGAAGGGTGAGACCCGGCACCGCGTTCGTGCTGACCACGGTCATCACAGAATTGAGCGTGCGTGAGAAGACACCGTCAGAGCCTTTACCCGGAGACAGCCACAAAAGCACTTTGTCAGCGGAGAACAATCCCGCCGCCACAGCGCACATCAGCGTGTTCATCGCCAGCAGCCCGACGATGAACATCAGCAAACCCAGCAGCCCCGCCCCCGTTCCGCCCAGATTCGCCGCCATCAGGAACAGAAGAATCTGCGTCGGAGTCTCCGCCCCCAGCCCATGAATCACGCCCACCAGGAACGTCGAACTGGTCCCATATCCATCCTTGAACACCTGCGGAGCTTCCACCCGCGTCCCACCAAAAATCCGGCTCAACCGCCAGTAGATCCACAAAATCCCGTTGATCAGCAGCGTGATTCTCGTCCGCGGTCGCGCGTGGCTGTGTGTCGAAGGACGAAAGAACGTACCCAGCACATAAAGCCCCAGCACCAGCAGGGTCACGCCCACCAGCCGTTCCGCCCAGCGATCGCTGGCCGCGGGCAGCGCAATGCGAAACCCCACTGCCGCCGATCCTAAAATCGCGACCGTGGTCGCGTGTCCTGCTACATAAAGCAACCCGTAGCGCATCGCGTCGCGCGCTTTCGACTGCACGCTGCTGATGTCCGTGATCGCCGCAATGTGGTCGTAATCCAACCCGTGCCGGAATCCCAGCATTGCGGCCGATACCAAAGCGAGTCGTAGATTGACGGGATCAACCAAAGAAGGAGTCCGCAACGGCAAAATTCGCGAATCAGGTCGCTCCGCAAGCCGCGCTGGTCTTGTAGGCTAGCATACTCCAGACCTCGACCCGGCCTTGCTAGAGGCGTCATCCCGAACGGAGCCGTTCTTCAGGCGAAGAGCGGATCTCGCGCGGACCAGAACCAAACCGCCTCACTGCCCCCCTGATCCTGGCTTCGCGGGCGTTGCTTTGGGCGTCTCCCCCGGACCAATCAGTTCCCGCAGTCGCCGCGACAGAATCGCTGCCAGAGACCGGTAGAACCGCGACCCCAGATGCGGGAACAACTCGAACAGCGACTGCAGCGTCGGTCGGTCCAGGTAGTAAGCTTCGACCTCATCTTTGGCCACCACGTTCGCCGACGCCGGCAGGTCGTCCAGAAACGAAATCTCCCCGCACGGCTCTCCCGGACCGACTCCCAGCGCCGTCCCCTGCATCGGAATCTGCACCATGGCGGCACCCTTCAGCAGCAGGTACACCCCATAGGTACGCTTGCCCTTCGACACAATCTCATCGCCCGCTTTGAACTGCCGCCGAACCGCCTTGTCCGCGATCAGAGCCCAATCGTTCGGCGTCAGATACACCAATCCGTTCTTGGTGCTCGACAACATGGAAACATCTTGCTGTTGGCTTGCATTCGACATGGCGCGTTTACCCGATAGCCGAAGACGACCCGCCCGGGGTGATGTGACCGAACCGAAATGAAACAAATCGACAACAGAAGCAACAGGGCTGAACCGAGATTAACAGAAAGCCGGTTCCAGCGGCACCGCGCCGAACCTTCCAAGGTAAGTGCTTTTCTGGAAATAATCCGAGGACATAAAAGAGATGGTGCGCCCTGAGAGATTCGAACTCCCGACCTACTGGTTCGTAGCCAGTCGCTCTATCCAACTGAGCTAAGGGCGCATTTCTGATTTCAATGGAAGAACCGCTCGTTGATTATAGCGAAATTTTCTTTCCCTGAAAAACGGAAACCCCGCCTCCAACATAAACTCTTTTCAACACCCCCGCCTTGGCCTCTCCGTTGCCTCAATCACGCCGAAGTAATTCTTTCCCGGCTCCGCGCAATTCCTACCGAGGCGAAGGCCAGGGCTGCGCTGATTTTGAACGATTTACGGATGGCATGCCGTTTGCAACAGGGAAGGGCAGACGAAGTGGCGCGCAACGGGGTGCTTCAGAGAATAACTTCGGCCAGAGGTTTTCTGTGAGCACCCCTTGCTTTTTCCCCTGACGCGCACCTCAGCCCTCCCCCTCGTCTCACACAAGAACAGATTCCCGAACCCATGTTGCAGCAGATTTCCGACCCAACGTCGGAGCAGATTTCCATCCCATGTGGAAGAGCGGCGCTTTAGCGCCGCGTCGAGCCATGGGCCTCTAGGGCTTTAGCCCCGGCGGGAGCTTAACGCGATGGACCGCTGGGGCTTGATTCCCTCCGACGCAGACATCCGTGCGATGCCTTCACCGACGTCCAGAGCGGTACGCCTGCCCATCAGATTCTCCCCAGCCTCAAAAACGTCGACTTCACGTGGAACGCAACGGAATGCCGAATCTAAGCCAGCGCTACCACCTCCCGCACATCTACGCCCGCATTCCGCAGCAGTTTGGCAACCGCATCCTGCTTCATCCGCGACGCATCGAACTCCACCCGCACCGTCCGCTCCTTCGCATTGAATTGCACGCGCCGGATGCCGTACACCTCCCGCATCGTGTCGATCGCCCGCAGTTCGTTCTCCCCCGGAATCGCTCCGTAGTTGAAAACTACCTCCAGATAAGTCATATGCCCAACCCTTCGGTATGATGATTTGGAAGTCCCGGCTATCCCGCCGGATGAATCCAATATAGTGCATCCGTGATCCAACAACACAGGGACGAGGGTGCAAGCTGTTCCGGGCCTCGATCCGTAAGTCCTCGAGCGATCACATCTCGAGCGATCGCAGAAAGACCGGTCGGATCTGCACAAGTCCCGGAGGGACGACGCTGACCGTAGCCCGCCAGTTCACTGGCGGGAACTTGAACCTCAGAGGGAAGCGCGCCCCGTAAGGGACGCCTGAACAACCAAACGAATGACATCCCCCACCTCGACTGAGCGCGACCCCGTCTGCGGAATGAACGTGAATCCCGCGACGACAAAACACGTCCACGAACATGCCGGAAAAAAATATTACTTCTGCTGCGCCGGTTGTGTCGAAAAATTCAAAACGAATCCTCAAACGTATCTGAACAAGCCCACATCATCCGGCTTGGTGATGCTGGGAATGCCCCCGACTGCGCTAGCTCAACCCGCAACTCCCGCCGTCGAACGCGACCCCGTCTGCGGGATGAACGTAAATCCCGCCGTTGCAAAACACATTCACGAGCATGACGGGAAGAAGCACTATTTCTGCTCAGCCGGATGCGTGGAGAAATTCAAAGCCAATCCGGAAAGATATCGAGACGCGCCGTCATCGTCGCACCAAATGGCAAAAGCTGGGGCTGATATCCAAGGCCCGAAGTCCGTAATCGAAATCCGAAAGCCGGAAGCCGGAAGCCCGCCCTCCTACGTCTGCCCCATGTGCCCCGAAGTCCGCGAGCCCAAGCCCGGAGCCTGTCCCTCCTGCGGCATGGCACTCGAGCCCGACGTCCCCCTCGCCTCCACGCGCACCGAATACACCTGCCCCATGCATCCGGAAATCGTGCGCCCCGCGCCCGGATCATGCCCCATCTGCGGCATGGCCCTCGAGCCGCGCACGGTCACCGCGACACAAGAAGAAAATCCCGAACTCCGCGACATGACTCGCCGCTTCTTGGTCGGCGTGATTTTGACTATGCCGCTGCTTGCCGTCGCAATGGGCAGCATGATCTGGCCAGAGCAGTTCCTCCAGATCTCGAGGGAACTCGCCTTCCCTGGCTCGAGTTCGCCCTCGCCACTCCCGTCGTCCTCTGGTGCGGTCTCCCGTTCTTCCAGCGCTTCTGGACGTCGCTCGTCAACCGCAGCCCCAACATGTTCACCCTGATCGGCCTCGGCACCGGCGTCGCCTACATCTACAGCGTGGTTGCAACCATCGCCCCAGGGATTTTCCCCGCATCCCTCCGCGCCATGGGCGGATATCCCGACGTCTACTTCGAAGCCGCCGCCGCCATCACCACGCTCGTCCTGCTCGGCCAGGTCATGGAACTCCGCGCCCGCAGCCGCACCAGTGCCGCCATCCGCGCTCTCCTCGACCTCAGCCCAAAAACCGCGCGCCTCCTTGCCGAACAGATGGCGAACAGAAAAAGACATCCCCCTCGAACACGTGAAGCCCGGCGACCGCCTCCGCGTCCGCCCCGGAGAAAAAGTTCCCGTCGACGGCATCGTCCTCGAAGGCCGCAGCTCCGATCGACGAATCCATGATCACCGGCGAATCCATCCCGGTCGAAAAGGAACCCAGCAGCAAGGTCATCGGCGCCACCATCAACGCCACCGGATCCTTCATCATGCGCGCCGAGCGCGTCGGCTCGGAAACGTTACTCGCCCGCATCGTTCAACTCGTCGGACAAGCCCAACGCAGCCGCGCTCCCATCCAACGTCTCGCCGATCGCGTCGCCGCCTGGTTCGTCCCCGCGGTCGTTGCCGTCGCCGCTATCACCTTCATCGCGTGGTTCGCATTCGGTCCCCAGCCGCGCCTCGCGCACGCTCTGGTCAACGCAGTCGCGGTTCTCATCATCGCCTGCCCCTGCGCCCTCGGACTCGCCACTCCCATGGCCATCATGGTCGGCACCGGCCGCGGCGCCCACGCCGGAGTCTTAATCAAAAACGCCGAAGCCCTAGAAACCATGGAAAAAGTCGACACCCTGGTCGTCGACAAAACCGGCACGCTCACGGAAGGCAAGCCTAGCGTTACCAGCATGTCTGACCGTCTTTCGAAAGATCCCGAACTGCTGCGCCTCGCTGCCAGCCTCGAATCAGCCAGCGAGCATCCGTTAGCAAACGCAGTCGTCGCTGCCGCTGCCGAAAAGAAGCTCAAGCTTTCTCCCCCGCAAGAATTTCAATCCATCACAGGAAGGGGAATCACCGGAGTGGTACAGGGCCGCAAAGTCGCCATCGGCAGCGTCCGAATGATGGTTGAGCTCGGCATCCTGCAAAAACCCGAAGTCATTTCCGGACCCTATCCCGGGGGCACAATTCTCTGCGTCGCTGTCGACGGGGAATATGTAGGCGCGTTCTCCGTTGCAGACCAACTGAAGCCCGCCACTGCCGATACGGTGCTCGAACTCAAGAAGCGCGGTCTCAGAATTCTAATGCTCACCGGCGACAGCCGGATCGTAGCGCTCCGCATTGCCAGCACGCTCGGCATCACCGAATTCGAGTCCGAAGTCCTCCCCGAACGCAAGCTCGAAGTCATCCGCAAACTCCAGAAACAGGGAAGAGTCGTCGCCATGGCCGGCGACGGCATCAACGACGCCCCCGCCCTCGCGCAAGCCGACGTCGGCATCGCTATGGGCACCGGCACCGACATCGCCATGGAAAGCGGCGGCATTACCCTCGTTAAAGGGGACCTCACCGGCATCCTCCGCGCCCGCAAGCTCAGTCAGGCCACCATGCGCAACATCCGCCAGAATCTTTTCTTCGCCTTCATCTACAACGCCATCGGAGTTCCCATCGCCGCCGGCCTCCTCTACCCCTTCTTCGGAATCCTCCTCAGCCCCATCTTCGCCGCCGCCGCCATGAGCTTCAGTTCGGTGTCAGTCATCACCAACGCCCTCCGCCTCCGCCACACGAAGCTGTAACTCCACAACCAACTCCAGGCTACGTAAACTCCAAGCGATGTCATGCTGAGCGCAGATTGAGCTTCGCCGTTCGAAGCTCAATCGGAGTCGAAGCATCCCTACTCCACCAAAACCGTGTGGGACGGACACTTCCTTCGACTTTCGCTCAGGGCAGGCTCTGTCCGTCCAGGTTTTGACTCTTGATTCTGAATATGTGGCGCGGGCGCCCCCGTCTAGCCATGACAACACATGTCGAAGAACGACAGAACTCAAATCCGCTCCGCAGGCTTCAGCCCCTGAAGACCGCTCTTTCACGACGATGCGCGCATGCGGAAGCCGAACCGCGAAGGCCGGAAGCCCTTCCTACAGCTTCCCCAGAAAATCCGTAATCTCCGGCTCGGTCCAATCCACAGCCCCAATAAACTTCCGCCGCATCACCCCATTCCGGTCAATGATGTACGTCTCCGGAAACCGCGCCGTCCCATACAGCGAATTGCTCTTCTGATCCGGATCCCGCACCGTCAGCAGATTCACATTGTGATCCTTCACAAACTGCCGGTATGCGCCCTTCATCCACGTCCACACTCACCGCCAGCACGGTCACGCCCTTCGCCTTCATGCGCCGCTGCATCTCCACCAGCGAAGGCATCTCCTCCACACATGGCGGACACCACGTCGCCCAGAAATTCAGCACCACCACTTGTCCCCGATACTGGCTCAGTGTGACCTTGTTCTGCCCATCCTGTACCGTGAAATCCGGAGCGTTCGACCCAATCCGCGGCGGCCGCATCCCGCTGTAACAACCCGAAAGCCCGGCCAACAGAAGGCCGCAAGAAGAAGGGAAGCGAAGCTGAAGCACACGTCGCACACCGCTATAATAATAGATTCGGTATTCGATCGGTGGGATTGGACTCGCGCGGTGGGATTCGGGAAGGTACGCCTTCAGACGTTGCGGAAGAACTGCGAATGCGTGCACTGCCGTCGAAGAGCGGCCCTTCTAGGGCCGCGTAAGGCTGGTGGAATCACTGTGGGCTTCAGCCCCTGTGGTCGCTTGTTCGTTGATGGGCAGGTTTCCCGCAACCTCTACAAGCCGCGCCGCCAGACTCCGCCGCGAGGTTTGGGCTGTACCCATTCTGAGGCTGTTCGTCCTTGGGAGGTTAGATTTAGGGTGTCGCTTTTGGGTGGCGCAGCACTTTCAGCGCTGCGATAAAGCTCCACTTTTCAGTCAGGGCTTTGGCCCCTGAGGTTCTTTTTGTCCGCTTCTTCTATGGTCACAAGGGAAACACTGCCTCCGCCGCCGCTAGTCTCCGTCATCGTCCCCGCGCGCAACGAGGAAGCCTCCCTCGCCGGCTGCCTCCAGTCTCTCGTCTCCCAGACCGGCCTCTCTTTCGAAATCATCGTCGTCGACGACCACTCCGCCGACCGCACCCGCGAAATCGCCACCTCATTCCCCGCAGTAAAAGTCATCGAAGCCGGCCCCCTCCCCGCAGGCTGGACCGGCAAAAACAACGCCGTCACCGCCGGAGCCCATGCCGCCCGCGGCTCCTGGCTCCTTTTCACCGACGCCGACACCGTCCATCTCCCGGGATCTCTGGCAGCCGCGTTGAAGGAGGCCCAGGAAGACGGCGCCGAACTCCTTTCTTATTCGCCCGAGCAGATCGCTGTCACCTTCTGGGAAATGGCGATCCTCCCCGTCGTCTTCGCCGAACTAGCGCGGCAATACTCTCCGTCGAAAGTCAGCGATCCCGCTTCTCCCATTGCCGCTGCCAACGGCCAGTACATCCTCATCCGCCGCGTCACCTACGACGCGGTTGGCGGCCATGCCGCGATTGCCGGCAACATCTTGGAGGACGTCGCCCTCGCTCGCGCCGTGAAGAGTGCAGGCAGAAAGATTCGCTTCCGCTACGGCGCCAACGCGGTCCGCACCCGCATGTACCGCAACTACCGCCAGCTTCGCGATGGATGGACCAAGAACCTCGCGTTGCTGTTTCCAAACCCCGGCTGGCTCGCCGCAAAAGCCCTGCTCTCTTGGGGAATCCCGCTTGGCGTCTTGCTCTGGCCCATGACGATGATGCTCGGCGCCGAGCTAACGAATCAGATGGCATCGACCTCACAACTACACAGCGAATTCTTGATGCTCGCACGGGTTGTGGAGCATTGGTGGTGGACCACGGTCGTAGCCCTAGGGTTCACTCGCCTGACTATCCGTCTCAACCGGGCCAACTTTACTTGGGACATGACATTTCTGGGCGCGTTCTTCGGCATGCCCATGTTCGCCTATTTACTGCTACGCTCGAAGCGAGCCCACGCGAACGGCAGCGTCTCCTGGAAAGGCCGATCCTACGATCCGAAAGAACCCGTGAACCATTTCCCCCATCCAACTCCCACTACTGCAGGACGACTCTCATGAAACTGACTCTCGCCCTATTAATCCCGACCATCCTCTCGCTCGCACCATCCAGTCCCGCCACTCCGCCCGGTATTCGCCGAGTGCATCCCATGGCTACCATCACCTCGCAGGACACAGAGACCCCCGTTCTCTCCAGCCAAACCCTGATCGAACCCGGCGCCCGCATCGGCCCGCTCAAACTCGGCGACTCCCGCGACCGCGCCCTCGAACTGTTCCCCAAGAAGAGTGAAGACCAGGAATGGAACGACAAATGCGGTGGCGGCACCACCGTCGATTGGGTCGACTCCACCAACCCCACCGGCCACGGCGACCTCTACATTCGCCTCAACAAGAAAGGTAAGATCTTCCAGATCGAATCCGCCACCACCCGCTTTCGCACCGCCGAAGGCATCACCACCTTCGATCACGCCGACAAAGTGGCCGAGAACTACAAAGACCTCCGCGCCTACACTTTGTTGAGCCAGCCGGCCCCAGCACTCGGCTCTCGCCCGCTCGTCTACTGGATTGACAAGAAAAACGGCATCGCCTTCGTCTTCGCTTACTATCCCAAGGAGCGCAAACGCTACGTCTATAAGATCGTCGTGTTTGAGCCCAACAAAACCTTCTGTCCGGAGGAAGAAACCGTCAACTCCCCGAAGTGGCAGGCGATTCCGTCCTACGCACTGGAACCGCCACCAGAACTGGCTCCAAATCTGAACTGAACCTGTTTGGTTTCATTGGCAACTGACAACCGGCAGCTGGCAACTGTTTTCTATGGTCTATCTAACTCGCAAAGCCGAATTCTCCGCGTCGCACTACTACCACAACCCCGACTTCACGCCGGAAGAGAACCGCCGCCTCTTCGGCAAGTGCAACAACCCCAACGGACACGGCCACAACTACACTCTGGAAGTCACCGTGAAAGGCGAAGTCGATCCCCGCTCCGGCTTCGTCGTCGATCTCAAGCAACTCAAAGAGATCATGCACCGTGAAGTCCTCGACGCCATGGACCACCGCTTCCTCAACAAAGAAGTCCCCGAATTCTTCACCCAGATTCCGACCACCGAGAATCTCGCAATCGCCTGCTGGCAACGCCTGGAATCCAAACTCCAGAAAGCGAAACTGCACCGCGTCCGCGTCTACGAAACCCCCGACCTCTTCGTCGACTTCTATGGAGAAGAATGAAACCTGTGCTTACACAATCCCGGCGTCATCCTGAGCGGAGCCGCATTTCAGGCGAAGCGAAGGCTTGCCCTGAGCGAAGTCGAAGGGATCTCTCAGCTTCGGGTGGAAGAGCGGCCCTTCAGGGCCGCGTCAAGCGCTTTCAATCGAATTGGGCTTTAGCCCCCGTGCCCGCGTCCGAGGCCGCATGAAAGCCCACCTCACCCGCCGTTACCGATTCTCGTCCTCCCACCGCCTCCACAGCCCCGAAATGTCAGCCGACGAAAACGTACGCACCTACGGCAAATGCAACAACCCTCACGGACACGGACACAACTACACCCTGGAAGTCACCGTCAGCGGCCCCGTCGATCCCGCAACCGGCATGGTCTGCAACCTCGTCGATCTCGACGGCTTCGTCGAAAGGGAAGTCCTCTCGCGCTACGATTTGCAGAATTTGAATACCCTGCAAGAATTCGCCCAGGAAGTGCCCACCACGGAAAATCTCTCGGTCGAGATCTTCGAAATATTGCAGCGCGGCTTTCAAAAGGCGCATCTTGAAAGAGTAAGACTCGAAGAAACCATGATGAACTCCTTCGAGTACGCCGGCGCAGATGAACCGCGACGGTAACATCTCTCCACTGTCAGTCCTGAGGCGCGTCTTTTGCGCGCGAAGGATGCTATGCAACTTGCGGCCAGCCGTGATGAGAATGTGTAATAGAACTGCCCTGAATAGGACAAGGAAGGCTAACCCGCCGACTTATGAAACCAGCCGCGACTGAACAGACGAAAGAATCGACGACCCTCACCAGCGCCACCTACGAAGATCTGGTCCGCGAAATGCTCAGTCCGCCTCGGCGAAGACCCCAACCGCGAAGGCCTCTCCGCCACGCCCGACCGGGTCCACAAAGCCATGAAGTTCCTGACCAAGGGATATCAGGAAGATCCCGAGGCCCTTCTCAAAGGCGCACTCTTCACCGTGAATTACGACGAGATGGTCATCGTCAAAGACATCGAAGTCTTCAGCCTCTGCGAGCATCACCTGCTCCCGTTCTTCGGCAAAGTTCACGTCGCCTACATCCCCAACGGACGCGTCATCGGCCTCAGCAAGATCCCGCGCCTCATCGAACTTTTCTCTCGCCGCCTGCAAATTCAAGAGCGCCTCACCACTCAAATCGCCGAGACGATCCAAAAAGTCATCGAGCCCCAAGGCGTCGGCGTCGTCATCGAAGCCCGCCACCTCTGCATGATGATGCGCGGCGTCGAAAAACAACACTCCGCCGCCGTCACGTCGTCAATGCTGGGTTGCTTCCGCCAGGAAGAAGAAACGCGATCCGAGTTCCTCTCCCTGATCCGCCAGCGCCCCAACGGCGTCTGAAGACTCAACTCGTGTGTGGAAGAGATGCCCTTCAGAGCCGCGTAACGCGCCTGAAATCAGTGTGGGCTTCACAGTTTGCTGAAAAACTCGCTTTTGGGTGAGGCGCGGCCCAAATGACTCAGGAGTCCCCAAGGATCGCTATAAGCATCGACCCCTCTTACCGGTAAGCGTAAGGCGTCCGCCTTCGCCGCTCCGGAAACAGCTTCGCCATCACCAGCCCCGACACAAATCCCCCAATGTGCGCCCAGAAGGCCACCCCTCCCATATCGCCCCCCGCATGAGCCATCGACAACGTCTGCGCTCCCGACAGAAAATTGAGCACGAACCACTCGCCCAACACCACCCATGCCGGCAGATAGAGGATAAACACGAAGAACCACGTCAGCACCCGCGCCCGCGGATACAAAATGAAATACGCCCCCAATACCCCCGCAATCGCTCCGCTCGCCCCCACCGTAGGAATCGTCGAGTGCGGATAAATCGCCACCTGGGTCGCCATCGCAAACAGCCCGCAAAGCAGGTAGAACAACAGATACGTGAAATGTCCCAGGTAGTCCTCAATGTTGTCCCCGAAGATATACAAGAACCACATGTTTCCCAGCACGTGCGTCCAACCGGCGTGCAGAAACATCGACGTGAAAAATGGAAGCACCACCTGTTCCAGCGAATACCGTGGCGAGCCCGCCAGAAACGCCGCCAGATGTGCCGGCACTTCGCCAAATTGCCGCGCCAACAGCTCGGCGCCCCGTGGATCCGTCACCTGCTGCAGAAATTGCAACAGGTAAACAAGAATATTCACGCTGATTAAGCAGCTATTCACGTATGGCGTGCTGTATCGTGGTTGGTCGTCTTTAAGGGGAAGCATGGCAGATTTGGTAAGTTAGTACTACAGAGTACAACATTCACGTGAATCGCCAGTCGCCAGCTGGAAAAGTACCCAATAGGCGTGCCGAAGGCCAGCGAACAACGCAGCTCACGACCTCAGTAGCGGGAGAAGGACGACCGGTTCGTAAGCCTGCACCGCAGCGCAGAATCGCCGTGGAAGAGCGGCCCTTCAGGGCCGCGTTAGGCACTTGAAACGAACGTGGGCTTCAGCCCCTGTACTTATTAATCACAAAATCACTCAATCCCCCATGAACTCCGTCCTTATCATCGACAAGCCCGCCGGACTCACCTCGCACGACGTGGTCAACCGCGCGCGCCGCATTCTCCGCGAACGCTCCATCGGCCACCTCGGTACGCTCGACCCCATGGCCACCGGCGTCCTTCCGCTCGTCACCGGCAACCTCACCCGCCTGGCCCAGTTCTACACTGCCTCGGAAAAATCGTACGAAGGCACCATCCGCTTTGGCTTCGCCACCGACACCTACGACGCCGAAGGCGACCCCACGACCGAACCGAAACAAGTCACCCTGCGCGCCGACGAAATCGAAGCCCTCGCCGCCCGCTTCCGTGGACTGATCCAGCAAACTCCGCCCCCGTTCTCCGCCAAGAAAATCAAAGGCGTGCCCGCCTACAAACTGGCCCGCCAACACAAAGAAGTCGTACTGCAACCCGTCCAGGTCGAAATTAAGGAGTTCGAAATCCTCGAAGTCACCGCCGACCGCGTCCGTTTCTGTGCTCACGTAACCTCCGGAACCTACATGCGCTCCGTCGCCCACGACATGGGAAGGGAACTAGCCTGCGGCGCGCATCTCCAGTCCCTTCGCCGCACCGCAGTCGCCGAATTTACCCTCGAAGACGCCCACACGCTAGAAGAACTCGCGGACATAGCCAATCTTTGTCATCCCGACCGGAGCCTCCCTGTCCCCGAGGGAAAGGGAAGCGGAGTAGAGGGACCTGCTGTTGAGGTCACTCCAGGCTTGGAAGCTCTCTGCGTCCACCCCCGCAAACTCCTCCCGCAATTCCCCTCCGTCACCGCCGACGAGCCCACCGTCGCCCGCATCCGCAGCGGACGCACGGTCAACCTCCCCGACCTCTCCCGCGCCCGCCAGATCAAAGTCTTCTCCGGTCAACGCGACCTCATCGCCATCGCCACCCGCGTGGCCGGCACCCTCTTCCACCCCAAACTAGTCCTGTGCGGTTAGATTCTGCTCGCCAAGCCTATACTTGTATTATGTGGCGCGGGCGCCCCCGCCCGCGTCGTCCTCGCCCCGCACTCGAATCCTCCTTAGGCGGAAACTTCGAGACGGATGTTTGGAAAGGCCACGCGCGGTCCCCGGCGGCAATATTCCTCGCAAGCGGCTCCGAAGCTTCGCAAAGCCGCCGCCCCGCGACGGATGCCCAAGGGTGCCTTGGAGATAACCTCCGTAATCTAGAGTGAACCGGGAAATGTTGTATCCTAATGCGGCTTATGCGGTTACGCCACTTCCAAGGAGAACTTCAACGCATGAGGTACTGGGCTCTGCTACTCGGACTTTCACTGCCGCTCAGCTTGTCATTCGCCTTCGGCCAGGACGCCGAAGGCTGCAAAGACTCACCTCTCATCCAACGCATGCCCGGCAGCACCCTTTCGACCTGCGACCATAAGGAGTTCGACTCCGTCGAGATGCCCATCGGAAAAAATGCGGACGGCGATCCGGTCACCAAAAACATCGAAGGCGAGGTATGGTCCTGGAGCTTCACCAATCGGGAGGGTCTCAGCGATGTCCAGGTTTACCGCAACTTTCTGAATGCCCTGCAGAAGGCCCCCTGGACGATCGACTTCCAGAGTCCCAACGGGCAAATCACGGCCCACAAGGGCTCTGATTACATCTTCATGGACAACATGAACGCCGGCTTCTACTACCAGACCATCGTCCATCTTAAGGAAATGCAGCAAGAGGTCGTCGCCGATGCCGCCACGATGGACAACGAAATCAAGCAGAGCGGTCACGTCGCTGTCTACGGGATTCACTTCAATACTGGCAAGGCCGACATTCTTCCCGACTCGGAAAGCACGCTGAACGAGATCGTCAAACTCCTGCAGCAAGATACTGCTCTCAAACTCCGCATCGAAGGCCACACCGATAATCAGGGCAACGCCAGTGCCAATCAGGCGCTGTCTGACAAGCGCGCTCAGTCTGTCGTGGCCTGGCTCACGGCTCACGGAGTTGCCGCCGCCCGTCTCACCGCCAAAGGATTCGGCCAGACGAAACCGGTCGCCGACAACTCCACCGAAGATGGCCGCGCCAAGAATCGACGCGTGGAATTAGCCAGGCAGTAACGCGGTAGCCGTTACATTTGTCCCGCGAATTCACAAGACCACAGCAGTCAGCGTGACCCGATGACGGTCGCGCCAAGAATCGCGCAGAACCGCTTTAAGACAGTGAGTTCCCAAGGAGGAATCGCGATGCGGATGCCAAGGTACTTCGGAGTAGCCGTCATAACGCTGGCTCTGATCTGGTCGCTCGAGGCGGCCGGACAACAGGCCAGCGAGGGCGGCCTGCGGGATCCGAACCCGCAGGAACGGCAAATCCTGATGCACTATCGTGAAGTGATCGGCAAGATCCTCGACCAATTTCGAAGCGATGACTGGGAAGAGAAGCTCGATTACGAGATCACCGACGATGTGTCGGTCAGCGGCGACCCGGACGTGCCCCTTGACGTCAACGAGATGATCCAGCGCTCGTATAACATCCGCCCGGGCTCAGCGTTGTACCAGAAGGAAGTCGCACCGCTTGCCGAAAAATTGACCGCGACCACCGACCCAAACGAGATGGCCCGCCTTGCCAAGCAGAGGAAAGTTACCAACCTGACCACTGAAGTGCACTTCAACCGGCTCTGTGTGGGACTGGACTCCGCTCCGGCGACGGCCTCGGATCTGCACATTCCAGGAACCGCCATGGCCTACCACATCAAGCCCGCCAAGTTTGGGAGAGGAGCAGCCGTTGTGCTCATGTTTGGCAATTGGAAGAACGCGACGTGGAATGCAGAAAATGGCTGCGCGCGCTACAAGTTCAAGCACGCCGCTCATCAACCGGCGATCGAGAACGTCGTGATCCAGATCGACGGATCGCCGGAGCGCATCGATCAACTGCTCAAGTCGGTGAAGTGGGACGACGTCAATAGCGCGCTGACTGAAAAGCCTTAGAGAAGCTCTGATCAACTCGGAGCTGTCATTTCGAGCGCAATTGAGAAACCTGCTTTTGCTTCTGTTGGATTCAATCTGAGGGCGAATTTTCCGGAGAGACACGAAAGGGGAGGCTCGGGGTGAAGACATTCACAGGGATTTGCATGCTGGCTGTTTTGCTTGGAGTTACATCGTTCGCCTGTGCTCAACAGCAGGACGATTACTTTCTGGCGCCTGGCTACAAGGTGACTCTCGCGGTTGATAATTCGGTGAACCTGTCCCTGATCGTTCTCGATGTTGGCGGCGGGGTTCATCAGACTTCAACGGATGCCGAGGGCTGGACAATCAACGGGAAAGACAGCAGTCAGCTTGACCCGTCGGAAGGTAAGTTCCGGACTGGGATGCCGCCTACCACCGGCACTTACACGGCGCCGCATACGGTACCGAAGGTCAATCCGGTGGCGGTCGCACTCTCCTTTCGTCCCACTCCCGGAAGCAAGACCAAGGAAACCGTGGTCTGCAATATCACCATCGTCGACCGAAGCAACAATTTTCAGATCTCCGGAAGGGGTGGATCGCAGGACTCCTTTGAACTGGACGATCGCTTTTCCGCACCCGCCGTGCGGAACATGCTGGCGCACGCGACCGTGGCAGGACCAGAATTAATGGTCAATGTCGGCGCCATGCAGCCCGGAGGCGCCGGAGGCGGTGCGAAATCCCATTCCAACGGGACCATGGTTCTGATGATCGCCGGGACTGCTCCCGGACAGTTCAACTGGACCTTGCCCGGAAGCTCCGCGACCACTGTGATGCTCACGGTCGCGGGCAGCTCGGGATCGGAAATGTACTCCACCGGCGATTGCCTGCCGCACGGAAGCAACAACTGCAAGCCCACTCCGACTCCAGGCTACACCCACATCACCTCCTACGACCCCAAGACCGGCGAGGTCGGCGGACGCTTTCAGGGAACGGTCGTGAAGCTCGACCGCAACGGACGGCCCTCCACCTACGCCTCCGCCTCTGGCAGCTTCCAAGTCACATTGCAGTCCCTCGGCGGATTGCATCCCTGATGTGAGCCACCATGGAACGGGCTCGCGGAAGTCTAGTCGGCAAAGCCTATTGGCGTGAAATCCGCGCATTTCACTCGAAATCCGGCGTGTTACTCTGTCCCGCAGCACGCTGCTCCGAGTTGGGATTAGGACCTACGCCGCTGCCGGCTGCCCCGCCACCTCCATGTAGCCCTCCATCGCCTGTGTCAACTGCGAATCGACTTCATCCGCGATCGTCATGACATCGGGCAACAGCAAGCTGAAGTCCAGCGCACCAAAATTCTTCTGCAATGTCCCAAATAGCGTTACTTGGAGGAATCGTGAGTCCTGCACCAGCATGGCAGAGGTGTAACCTTGCGACCTTCGCAATTTGCCATGGGCCACGGCAGCAGGGGAACCGATAAAACCGCCCTCCTGCATGGTGATGTGCGGCGATCTCAGGCGCACAATCAAATCGTCAATCAGCTTGGGAAGATATCCCGTCCGCTCTTGATCGCTAAGAACAACACGGCTAAGCTCCGTGTTTTGTTGGACCCTCGCCAGCCAGTCTTCGACGATTTGGCCAGTGCAACGCTGCAATATTCCCGCCACTGTTTCTCTTGGCGTAAGGACAGTAGGTTTTCGCCTGGCCAGCTTATCCTGGACTAGATCAGCGAGTGCGCTAGTCTCGAATGGTTTCACGATGATTTCGTCCGCTTCCAGCAGGATAGCGTCCGTAGCCGCCTTCACATCGGGGTAGCCGCTGACCAGCAGCGTAACTGCCTTCGGTTGGATGTGGCGCATCGCGGTAATGACCGCAAAACCGTCGCTGGGGTTCGGCATGTGGAGATCAGTGATTAGAACATCGAAGGACTCGGTGGTGATCAGCCTTAGAGCCTCCGTTACGTTGGCGGCAGCGACAACAACGAAACCCTTGTATTCAAGAGTCACAGTCATCATCTCGCGAACGGCGTCGTCGTCATCCACAAGCAGAATCTTGTGGGAAATAGGGCGTTCCGTCGGAGTCATACAAGCACCGCCTGTCAAGCTAAATCCAGTGTGCCTCAGCTATGTCGTGGAATATGTTCAAAAGTGAACAGTGATAGAGATGGTCAACCGAGTTCATCTCCCACGCTCACTTCAGTGTTCTGAGATGCAACGTCTTCAGACCCAACTCAGCCCTTCGGTTTCACAGCTTGCGCCTTCGCCGATTTGGGCGCTCCATTGGTGAAGCTCTCCATTGTTTGGGTTAACTGCGAGTCCACTTCGTCAGCAATGGTCATGATATCGGGCAACAACAGGTTGAAATCCAGCAGCCTCAGATTCTGATGCAACGTTCCGAAAATGGTTACTTGAAGGATTCGTGATTCATGGATAAGCATGGCGGAAGAATAGCCTTGCGCTCGTCGGAGTTTGCCATGTTCGACAGCAGCGGGGGACGAACTGGCGTCACTGTCCTTATTGGGTACCTTGGCTTTGCCCAGACGTGCCACTAGGTCGTCAACCAACTTCGGAAGATGTCCTGTGCGCTGCTCATCGCTGAGATGAAGGTGGTTGAGTTGGGGCGTCCTCTTCGTTCGTGCCAACCAATCTACGATGAGTGAGGTCTTGCAGCGTTGGAGTATCGCAGCCACGCTCTCCTTGCTGGTAGGCTGTGATTTCTCATGCGAACGCAGAGCCGTTGGGGCGATTGGTACGGTAAGTGGAGCAGCCATCTTTAAATACCCCTGTCTGGACGAGCACCCACGATAGCCCTGAAACACTCTCCGGACTGTCTAATTGTGAACACATGCGCGTATTGGCCGGAAGCAAGGCGGTGGGGCTGTCGAGAACATATGGAGTGAGAACGCCGGTCTCTGCCGGGATGCCGTAGGCTCCCAAGTCCGAGTCCCGGTACTGCGTTAATTGCCTTTCGCAACCAACGCAAAAGATGGGGCACCCGGCCGGCATTCCCGTGGAAGAGCGGTTCTTCTGGGCCCCCGTCCGTCGTCCCCGATGATTCCCGGGCTTTAGAGAAGCTCTGATCAACTCGGAGCTGTCGTTTCGATAGAGAAGCTCTGATCAACTCAGAGCTGTCATTTCGATAGCGAAGCTCTGATCAACTCGGACCTGTCATTTCGAGCGCAGCGGAATTGCCCGTCTTTCGGGCAATTCTGCGGAGTCGAGAAACCTGCTTTTGGTTCTGTTGGACTTAATCAGAGTTCCCTTAGAACGTGCGTGAGAGCCAGATTTCTGGGAGAACGTTGGAACCAACACCGCCCAAACCCAGCCGCGAAGCGGCGGCATGTGATAGCCCGGCACGTAAGTGCCGGGTAGATTGGGAACAGAGAGCGAGTCCCGAAAGGGACGACACCATTTCACGCAATATAAAAAAGCGCCCACTTTTGCGGAATGATCCTATAATGCCCACAATCTAGAATCACAGTTCTCGATCATAATTCGAGTCCTGAAGAAGGGGCGCTCCCATGTCTTCGACCCTTTCCACTCCTGCGCTTTTTCCGGTGCCGGAAAAGCGCGTGAACTCTACGTTCGCTCTCGTTTCGCCAAACCTCAAAAGACAGGTTCAGCAATTCTGGCAAAAGACACCCTGTGACTCATGGTTCACGAATGAGCCGCACGGAACCCTCGCTTTCTTTCGGACCCTCGACGAGCACAGGTATCGAGTGCACCCCCGCCTGCAATCGGCGGTGGGCTTTGCAGGAACTCGCGGGTTGCGGGTGCTCGAAATTGGTTGCGGATGCGGCAGTGAGGCGGAACGCTTCGCGCGTGCCGGCGCCCATTACACCGCGCTCGACCTGACGAACGCGGCCTTGAACCTGACGCGCCGGCGTTTTCAACTCGCAAATCTCGAAGGAAGGTTCGTCCAGGGCGATGCTGAAAATCTGCCTTTCGCGGAAGCCTCGTTTGACCTCGTTTATTCCCATGGCGTGCTTCATCACACCCCAGATACCCCCCGAACCGTCCGCGAGGTTCATCGCGTGCTCTCTGCCGGTGGACGCGCTGTGATCATGCTCTATTACCGCGACTCCTTCAATTACTGCGTGAATCTTGCGATCGTCCGTCGCTTGCGCGCCCATCTGCTCAGAACCGAGTTGGGTCTCAAACTGGCCCGGGCGATCTTCGGCGAGACCGAGCAAGATCTGCGCCGGCATGCAGAACTCATTCGCCTCAACCCCAGTTCTTATGTGGAAATGCAGAACATGCTCAACCGAAATACCGATGGCCCCGATAACCCGCTGTCACAGGTTTTTTCAAAAGCATCGGCGCGGCAAATGTTCCAACAGTTCCACCGCGTCAAAACAGAAGTCATGTTCTGGAATCCCAACTGGCTCCCGTTTATCGGAAAGCTGCTTCCTCGCCCGATCGAGGAACGCCTCGCATCCTCCTGGGGCTGGCACCTCTGGATCTATGCCCAGAAGCCTCATCGGGAATTCACCAGGAGGGAAGTTCCGTGCCCCGAGCATCCCAGCGTCAACCGCGCCGAAGGTATAGCCGAGGCGCTCCTGACCTGATGCAGGATGACGTGAGTTCGATTAGATGATAAGCTGGATTCGCATGTTCTCCTGTGGGCTGCTGGTCATCCCGACCGACTCTCCGCAAGCGAGAGGCTGAGAGTAAAGGTGTAAGAAGAGGTGAAAAGGAGAGAGAGAGAAAAAAAGAGGGAGGAGAAGAGTGGGAGAGAGAAGAAAGGGAGGAAGAAGAAGAGGGAGAGGTAAAGAGAGGAGAGGGAGAAGGAGGTGCGGTGGGCGGAGAGACAGGGGTTGGTGGAAAAGCACTATAGGAAGGGAGAGAACGGGCGGACTGCGGTAGGATGAGAAACAAGTAGAGGGTGTATATAATGCAGCAGTGGTACAACGAGAGAGAAGAGGGAGCGGAGGATGAGCTATATGAATAGAGGGTGCTGAGGCACTTTGAGGGCAACGATCTGGGGAGAGCGACAGTGAAGGAAGAGAGCAAGATACTAGGATAAAGTCAACTGCTGGAGAAACAAGAACTGGGCGGGGCGATGCTGAACGAGGTGAACGAGTATCTGGAAAGCTGGGGCAACTGCAACAGCACGGGGACGATTGTGGACGCAACCATTATCCTGCGCTGTCGTCGACCAAGAAACGGAGCGGAGAGCGCGATCGGGAAGTGAAACAGAAGAGGAAGGGAAAGAAGAGGAACTAAGGGCTGAAGGAGAAAAACGGAGAGGACTACAAGAAAGGAAAAGAGAGAAAGGTGAGAAAGACGGCGGCTACGGTAGAGGAAAAGAAAAAGCTGAGGGAACTGTAGAAAGGAGAGGAGAGCAAAGAGAGGGGAGACGGTGGATATCAGGGACAGGGAGAAGAGATCTGGCAGGCGGCTCGGCGAGCGCAAGATATGAACAGCGGGAGAGAGCAATACAAGAACTATGTGGACGAGTAACAAAAGGCCAAGAACCGAGTGAAGGCCAGAGTGAGAGCGAAGGTGGAACAACAGTCCGGATTCTGAAGCGAATCTTCGCCTTCGAGAAGGTGAGATACCGCGGATAAAGAAGAACCAACAACGACTGTGCGACAGCTACGCGAAGGAGAACCTGTATCTGCACCGCAGACGGCTGGCAGTCGCGAGGGAGTAATATCGTACCAACTGTGGGCAGTTTAAAGAGAGATTCCGCAGAAACTCGCGGCTTGATCACCCGGACGGACTCTGCGCAGAAACTGGCGGCTTGATCATCGTACCCGGCTCCGGAACGAAGGGCAGACTCTGGACCTGGCTGTTATATGCACGCACACCGGGTCAACATGTACTTCCTCTGACGCTCACCCGCTGAATGGGGAGGGCGGGGGCAAAGCTGATTTTGCCTGCGCTGGAACCGCGGAGGATAATGTTGGTGAGCCTGCGCTCCGCGAGCAACGGTCGCGGAGCATGCCCAGGTCAACGTTCCCGCAGAGATCCAAGCGTCGGCACATTCGACATCCGGAAACGGTGGACATCTTATTCCCTTGAGCAATCGCAGAAGGAGTTCTACTTCTCGATGCCCCTTGCCAAGATGAACCTCCGTCTCTTCGGTAAGAACAACAACATCCCCGCTGCCGATCTGGCCCCGGTCGTTGGCATGAACCACAAACCTGTTCAGAGTGTGTATGCGCTGATCCAATCAAAGCGTGCAGCCGCGCGTTATCTTCATGCTGCGCCATGGTTGGTTGAAGATGCGCAAGAGGGCAAGTGAAGGGGAGGTCGCGCCTCATGAAAACGGAAATCGTTCGTCATAACATAAACGTCGCCGATTTTCTGCTTGAGGGTAAGCCGCCGGACCGCATTGCCTTGCGCCTTCTCGGGGAGGAGCGAACGTACGGTGAGTTGCAGACAGTTGCGGCCACGTTTTCACAATATTTCGGCAAGATTGGCTGCCGAAAGGGCGATCGCGTCATCCTGGCCGGCGAGAACTCGTTCTTTTGGGTGGGCGCATATTTGGGAATCTTGCACGCAGGCCTGGTCTGCGTACCCCTGCCGATGACCACCACCGCGGCAGACCTCGAACATGTTCTCGCGGTCACGGAGTCGCGCGCAGCGGTTGTGCAGTCAGGCTTTGCGGACAAACACGCGGTGCAATTCCGTGCCATGCATGTGATTACGGACCGTAAAACTCAGATGCCGCCGGATCTGCTCACCTTAGCTAGCGTTCCCGAACTGCTGGCGCAACCTCCAGTCGCGCCAATTTCAAGCTGCCAGACCGCCCCGGGCGATCTCGCCGCTTTGATGTTTACCTCCGGTTCGACGGGCAAGCCACGTGGCGTGATGGTGTCGCATCTGAATATCATCGCCAATACGGAATCCATCATTGCGTATCTCGGACTCACGCCATCCGATCGCATCATGACTGTATTGCCTTTCCATTACTGCTTTGGCACATCGCTTCTCCATACACATTTGAGAGTGGGTGGTAGCCTGGTGGTAGATTCCCGATTCATGTATCCCGAACAAGTCCTGCAGCGCATGTTGGAGACTGAATGCACCGGTTTCGCTGGCGTACCGAGTCACTTCCAGATATTGTTGCGAAATTCCAGTCTGCGAAAAAAGACCTTCCCTCATCTACGCTACGTGCAACAGGCGGGTGGGCATCTGGCGCCCTCTTTCATTCAAGAACTCAAGGAAGCTCTGCCCGGAACCCAGATTTTCATTATGTATGGACAGACAGAAGCCACCGCAAGGCTTTCCTATCTGCCTCCCGACCTCATGGACAAGAAACTCGGCTCGGTGGGGAAGGGAATCCCTGGCGTGAGACTGTTAGTGTTGGACACCTCCGGACAGAGAGTGCTGCCGGGAGAGGTCGGCGAAATTGTTGCTGAGGGTGAAAACGTAACTCTCGGATACTGGGGGGAACCTGCAGAGACTTCAATCACGTTTCGTGACGGAGTGCTTCACACCGGTGATCTAGCGACGGTAGATCAAGACGGCTTCATTTACATTGTTGATCGCGCGAAAGACTTCCTGAAGTGCGGCGGCAAGCGGGTCAGTTGCAGGCAGGTCGAGAGTGAGTTGCAAGGGTTCGAATGCTTGCTCGAAGCAGCGGTACTCGCCGCACCCGATGAAGTGCTGGGAGAAGCCGTCAAGGCGTTTCTGGTGGCGCGAATGCCTGACTGTCCCGAATTCGAGCAGTGCTTTCACGCTTTTTGCAAGGAGCATCTGCTCCCGCAACTCGTGCCTAAAACGTTCGTCGTGTTGCCCGCTCTTCCTAAGAATAGTGCCGGCAAGGTTCTAAAACAGAACTTGAAGTACCTCGGCCCCGAGATGAAAGTGACGGGTCGCTAATTGGCTCTTGAATAGATGAGTTCAGAACAGCGCCCGCTTCCAAGGTCCGATAACAGGTATTATGTAAACCGACAAGCGCGAGGCCTGGATGCAGCCCTGCAGTGGATGAGCTTTGACTGAGAGCTGACAGCCGAGAGCTGACAGCTAGAAACCCTACATCTTGTACTTCCCCAAATCGTCGTCGTTCAGCCCCTCAAGATATTTCCGCAACTCCTCCGAAGTCACCCGGTCCGACATGTTCGCCGCTAACTTCGAAGTCTTCAACACAATTTCTTCCACGAAGATCGGACAATCCACCCGCAACGCCAGCGCCAGCGCATCCGACGGACGCGAATCAATGCTGATCACTTCGCCCCCGCGCTCCAGCCAGATCACCGCATAAAACGTATCCTCGCGCAGTTCCGTCACAACCACCTTGTGCACCTGCGTCTCCAGCCCAGTCAGCACGTTCTTAATCAGATCATGCGTCATCGGACGCGGCGCGCTGACTTTCTCCATCTCCATCGCAATCGCATTCGCCTCGTAAACCCCCACCCATATCGGCAACACCGTGTCCCCACCCACATCCTTCAACACCACAATCGGCATATTAGTCACCGGATCCATCATTAATCCGCGGATTGTCATTTCTACTTCCATGGGGTCTCCTGCTCAAGTCTCCTGCTAAATTCCATTCTTATATCACCAATTCGCCGAGGAGGCTGTTGGGAAAACTGACAGTCACCACGACGGGGGCGTAGGTTCCGGGTTTGGGATTCGCGTCCTGAGGAGCGGTGAAATTGAGCGTCTTGTTGTGGGTGGTGCGGCCGATGTATTGCCCTCTGGCTTTGTTCTCGCCTTCAACCATTACTTCACATCTTGTTCCGATGTATTTCTCGTAGCGTACCCGTTGGATCTCGCGCTGCCTGGCCATCAGCACTTCCAGGCGGCGGGCCTTTTCTTCGTCGGGGATCGCGTCGTCCAGTTTCAGCGACGGCGTGTTTGGCCTCGGCGAATATTTGAAGGCGAAGACGGCGTCGTAGCCTACTTCATCCAGCAGGTCTAGCGTCTCGGCGAAGTCGGCTTCGGTCTCTCCCGGGAATCCTACGATCACGTCGGTGGTGATACTGATTTCGCGCTTCGCGGACTTCATCCAGGCGATGCGTTCGAGGTATTGCTCGCGGGTGTAGAGCCGCTGCATGGCGTCGAGCATGCGGGTCGATCCGCTCTGCACGGGCAGGTGGACGTGGTCGCACAGCGTGGGCACAGCGTCGATCGCCTCGACGATGTCGCGTCCAAAATCGCGCGGATGCGAAGTCGTGAATCGCACGCGGCGGATGCCGGGAACTTCTCCCACGGCGGCCAGCAACTCGGCAAAAGTTCTTCGGGCAGCCGGATTCCCTTCCGAGTCCTTGTACGAGTTCACGTTCTGCCCGAGCAGTTGAATTTCCGTGTAGCCGAGATCGGCCATCTGGCGGGCTTCGGCGAGCACCGACTGCGAGGTGCGGCTGCGCTCCTTGCCGCGCGTGTACGGCACCACGCAATAGGCGCAGAACTTGTCGCAGCCTTCGATGATGGTGATGTATCCGCGATGCGGATTGGTGCGCGCGGTGAACTCGGTTTCGAAGCAGGCATCGGTCTCGCGATCGTCGAGTCCCGTGATGCGAATCAGGCTCTCGGCTTCCGGCTTTCGGCTTCCGGACTTCCCTGCTTCCGCTATAACCGAGGCGTCATCCCGAAGACCCGCGTTTTCACGTCGCGGGATTTCGCGTCGTACCAACTGACGCGGCTTTCCAACTGCGCCGAGCATGCTCGGCAGTTTGTTGTACGATGCCGATCCGCATACCAGCGACACATACGGCGCGCGCTCGAAAATCTTTTCGCCTTCCTGCTGCGCGACGCAGCCCAGCACGCCAAACGTCTTGCCCTGCTTTTTGTATTTCTTGTAATCGGAGAGCCGGTTGAACACCTTCTGCTCGGCCTTATCGCGGATGGAGCAGGTGTTGTACAGCACCAGGTCGGCCGCCTCGACGGTCTGCACCTGGAGATAGCCTTCCTGAATGAGCGTCCCCACGACCTTTTCGGAGTCGTGGACGTTCATCTGACAGCCAAACGTCTCGAGATAAAACGTCTTCTGCGGCGGCTTCTGCGGATTGCTTTGCGGAACCCCAGACATATAGGGAAAGTATAGCGGGGAGAGCTTCTAGCTGCTAGCTCGGAGCTTTGAGCTTCGAGCCTTGGCTCCCAACACCATGCCAAAGATGGAGACGAACCTCAGCACGGGCGTGACGATGAACTTCATCCACGTCGCGATAATGGGGACCACGATTTCAGTCATCGGCGGTCAGGCTTTCTGCAGGGACTCCCGACGTTGGTGAACTTGCGAAGTTCCAAGTGTGGGGCGGAAAGAACCTCCAAAAGAATGCAGGACATGGGGCACTCGGCGCTTTTCTTCCTGCGAGGCGGTGGCCATTTTGACTTCAGCAGGCGCCCACTTGAAGTATGGTAGATTGAATTACCCATTTCATCGTAGACTACTTGCGTAGCAAACAAAAAGCGAACACAATGGCTCAGAATTCCAAAATCGAATGGACTGACACAACGTGGAACCCCGTCCGCGGCTGTACCAAGGTCAGTCCCGGATGCAAACATTGCTACGCGGAGGCGTTTGCTGAGCGCTTCCGGGGAGTCCCGGGTCATCCCTACGAACAAGGATTCGACCTTCGCCTCGTTCCCGAGAAGTTGGAGGAGCCGTTGAAGTGGCCGAAACCCCGTCTTGTCTTTGTCAACTCGATGAGCGACCTTTTTCAGCCCGGCGTTCCCGACGAATACATTATCAAGGTCGCTGCGGTGATGAGAGCCGCGACGTGGCACACTTTTCAGGTCCTGACCAAGCGGTCCGAGCGAATGCAGGAATTATTGAATTCGAAATTGCAGTTTGCGGCGACGTCTCCTCACATCTGGTGGGGCGTTAGCGTGGAAAATCGGAAGCACGGTCTACCAAGGATCGACCACCTTCGGGCAGCTAGCGCACGCGTGAGGTTTTTGTCCGTGGAGCCTCTTCTGGAGAACCTAGGAGCCTTGAACCTCTCAGGGATCCATTGGGTGATAGTCGGCGGCGAGAGCGGGTTGGGCGCAAGGCCAATGCGTAAGGAGTGGGTCATTTCCGTCCGAGATCAATGCTCGAGGGCTAAAGTTCCATTCTTCTTCAAGCAATGGGGTGGTCTACATAAATCAAAGACTGGGCGCGAGTTGGAGGGAGAAACGCACGACGAATATCCAGAGGTTGGAAAGTCGGATATTCCTGACCGGCAGACTCGCCTAGCATTGGCGGCGAAGGTCCAGTATTCATTCATCACCCAGCAGTGATAGCTGCTCGGCAAGTTTTTGTGAATTCCTTACAGCCTGCCGATATGCCCGATTCATAAGCTCTGGCGCGGCATCGTGATCAGTGGCGTGCAGCATTTCATACATGACGATGTTGTTCTGCTCGCGCTTGTATATCGGGTAGGGCGTGACGTATTTATATCCTAGCTCTACACGAAACCGCTCCACTAACACTTGCCTAATTTCCTCTCGCGTTTTATCTATCAACTCGGAGTAGTCCTCTCGCCCCCACCACTGTTCTACTACTGAACGATTCTTCGTAACTCCCGCAAGGGCTCTCTTGACCCAACCGAATCCGAAGAAATAGAAAAGCTCGATTTTCATGGTCTTCTTCTTTTCGGCGAGCTTTCTCACGCTGTCCCAGTGACATTCGAACATTCGCTGGTCAAGCAGACAAAACGTGGCCTCTTTGTCCGTAATATATCTCGATTTCAATATGTCTTCGACCTTCTTGTTGAAGTCTCCTTCATACAGTTCGATCGTCCTGTCCTTGGGCTTGGCGAGTTCCTGAACGCACTCTTTAAGCGCACGGAAGCTTTTTGCATTTGCTTCACAGAGGAAAAAATGACGAAGTAATGGAGGACGGATTTGTAATACGAGTCGCGCACTCCAAGCATGTTCCAGTTCGAACCTCTGGGGTCCCGCGAACCCGTCGATGTACGTGCCGTGCTTCGTAATCTGAATGAACAGCTTGAGGTAACGCTGGATGAAGTTCGCTTTATGCTCAGTCCACACAGGCGCGTTGGGCCTGAGAAACTTCTTCGGAGGGGTTGTGCGGGGCAAATCCTTGAAGAGTTCGTCCATTCCCAGCGGGGGTTCAGTTTTGCGAGTCATGGCAGAAAATCCTCAAGGGGGTCGCGGCGTTACTCGCCCCAGGCTTGTTCTCGAGCGCAGCTTCCAGAATCTCCTCACCCCGCTTCTCAAGGCGGACCAGAGTTCGCTTGCACTCCGTCTCTATCATCCGCAGGAACCGCGGCAGGAACGTCTCGGTTATTACATCGATGGGGCAATATCGACGGACGCCCTTCCACATCTGGTGTTTGAGGTACGTGACATGATCCACCCTCTTCAAGTGAACATGGCCTGCCGCGTTTTGGCGCACATCAAACAGAATTCCTTCAGCGATCAAGAGAGGGTAGATCAATTCGATGCCGCAGAACTGAATAGCATCCTGTGGCCGAGAGTAGTCGTCGAGCACTTGCAGTTGTTTCTCTCTCGTCAACTGTGCAAGTGTCGCGAGCGTACTAAACTCACGGTGTTGCTCATCGGCATGGGTGGCCATCCACTCGCGCGATTTCTTTTCCACAAATGTGCAGTAATTGTTGGCTGGGTCCTGCCTAAAGCAGTGATGGAAATCCTCAAGGCCGATCGTCTTTTCGAGTGGGTAAAGACCAAGCCACGGCGGCCGTGCTGCCGTCAGGGGATAACCTCGCATGGTCCGCTCATTGGAGAAGAAAGCGATGGGCTGCGGATTGTTAATGCACTCTATCAGGATGTGTGCGGAAGCTGTAAAAAACTCATATCTGTCTCCGGTTTCCGCGCGAAAGCAATACGCATCGAGTTCTCTCGACTGCCCCGTCTCTGGGTCTGCAAATACGACGTTGACCGAAAGATGACTGGCGAATTGATCCAGTATCCTCGCTATCCTGGTTTCAAGAAGATAGCCAGATCGGCGTAGCGCATCGATCGCCAGATCTTTCGAGATGACATTGCCACGCGTCGGCTGATACTCCGACGAGGTACGTTGGCCACGTTTGGCGCGGATTTGCTTTTTCGTCACCTATCGGTCCATCGAAGGCGTTCAGCTGGGTAATGCCGATCACTCTTATGTTGAACCACGCGGCCAAAAGGTACTTGGGGAAGACTGAATCCTACTCCAGAAGTAAGGCGCACGCAATGAAGCAGTGATTGGGCGTAAGTACTAGGCTAAGTCAAGAGTAGATTCTGCATCCAAGAATGCGTGCGGAATGACACACGTTGCCAGGCGGCGAGGAACAGCAGATTCCTCGACTTCGCTCGGAATGACAAAGCAAGATCGAAACGGCAAACATCAAGAACTCTGCGGCCAGGGATGTTTGGGCTGGTACACGCCGACTTTGCCGCCACCGGGGAGGGTTAGAGACGCGAGGCTTCCCCAGCGCTGTTCGGTCACGGCGGAGACTGGGACCTTTTTGTTTTTGAGATCGCGGAGGGTGGCGGCGAGGTCGTCGCACATGAAGTAGAGTTCGTGACGATGGTTGCTCGCTGCGTCATTCTTATCCAAGCTTTCTTTCTCCAAACCATGAAAGGCGGCTTCGGCGGGAGGCAGGGCGAAGATGAGCCATCCGTGGCCGGCGTCGACGGAGGGGAGTTGCAGCACGTCGCGGAAGAAGGCGCGGTCGGCTTCGGGGTCCTTGGAGTAGAGCACGATGTGGGCGCCGTTGATCATGGAGACCCTCCGCGTGAGCGCCATCGTCTCATTCGGAGTGACACAGCGCAAGCGACTGGTGAGGCTGTCAAAGGCCTGATCGAATGAGGTTCGTGGAATCCCACCTTTCGCAGAGAACGCGAAAGATGGGGCACCCGGCGCAATATTTATGTGGCGCGGGCGCCCCCGCCCGCGACTCCAGCCGGACCTCAAAGGCTGGGAGCTGATCAGAACTGATTTCGTTTCTCCCTGGTTGTCGTTGTCATCCTTTCAGTTTATTTACTGGACGCCGTCGCGCGGGCGGGGGCGCCCGCGCCACATAGAACCAAAACCTCGCAACATAACAACATCTCATTCGCCGTGCGGGTCTAGCCAGAGCCAGCGGTAGTCTTCCGGTCTCTTCACCAGGCCTGCTTTGACGGGGTTTTGGCGGATGTATTCGCGCTTTTGTTGCCAGCTTTCGTCGGTGCGGAGAACGTGATCGAAGGACTCTTCGTCCCAGAAGGGGCCGGTGCGATGCAGTAGCTTGTTGAGGGTGTGGGCTGAGGAGCTCTTCAGTGCTTGCAGAATGTCGACCATGGGGTAGGGCCAGCCGGTTGGGTCGCGCAGGGCCCAGAAAAGAAGATGCACGTGGTCGGGCATGATAACGACTGCAGAGAGATGCATGCGCTTGCCGTTGTCGTGGAGGCAGTGTTGCATCATCTGATCGCGGGCCGAGTCAGTAAGAATGAATCTGCTGAAGGTTCCGAAGGTGACGAAGAGAGCACCGGAAGCGTTCTGGTAGTGCGGGAGGCGGCGACGGTATTCGTACGTGGGGCGTTGGAGAGACTCGTAAGAGGACATGGTTTTCTCCTTATGTAGCGCGGGCGCCCTCGCCCGCGTCTCGCCAGGACCCTCACAGATTGAACTGCACGTGTGGCTTTCGTCAGTGATGCGGCCTCGTTTTTTTGTTTTGAGTCCTGAAATGAAACTGGGACCTCGAGTGGCTGTCGGCTGTCGGGGTGCTGGTTAGACGCGGGCGGGGGCGCCCGCGCCACAAACAACCATCCCGTTTGCTTTTATCGATTGGGGCAGACTGCGCAGCGGACTGGCAAGTCTTTACACCTGCAGAGTGCGGGGATATCTTTCCATCCCCGGGCTTTGGGATCGCAGGCCAGCAGGCACCAGGCTTCGCGGTATTTTTCGAACTGGGCGCGGGATGGGCGGCGTGCGTGGGGATAGAAGCGGATACCTTTGCGGTGTCCGATGGCTGCGATGGGGATGATGTACCAGATGTCTTCGGGGACGATGTAGGCGACGAAGAAATCGATTTCGGCGGGAGTGTAAGGGACGTCGCTGGCTCCGGTGGTTTTGACGCGGTAGCGGGTCTCGGCGTAACGGGTGGCGGATTTGATCTGGACGCGGAGGAATCGGTGGCCGCGGTCGACAACGGAGTCGTAGCGTTCGCTGTCTCCCCAGGGGAGGCAGACGGTGAAGTCGAGGTGGGTGGCGCGGGCGAGGAAGGCGGCTTCGGCGGCTTCACCACGACGCTTGCGCGTGGGAGTGGCGACTGCGTGGAGAGTGATGATTCCGGTGGGGTCTGGGAGGGAGATGTCTTCCCTGCTGGGTTTTATGAGGATTGTGGGCGCATTGAGGTTTCGCATAACAGAAAAAGGCGCAGCTGTTTGGGCTGCGCCTCGGTCTCCTTGTATGAAATTGTGGCCTGAAACACGAAAAGCGCGGCCCGGAGGCTGCGCTTTCTGAAACTTATCCTTCTATATCTATTATCTCAAGTTGGAGGGGGTAAAGCGGTAAAAGTATGGACTTTATTTCGGCAATAATATACTTGCCTAACCAATTCGCGCTAACTACAATTCAAGATTGAAGTTAGAGTGTGCCTCAACTTTCCGCTTTTCTCCACAGCGGAAAGTTTGGCACACAATTTGCACAGAGGCGCTATGACAACCGACCAAGAGGCATTCCTAGCATTCTTTCAATCGCAATTGGGACTTACTCAGCATCGCCTCCGTGCAGCCTTGGTTGTGCTGCGCGAAGTTCCTGATTGGCAGGAAAAGCTGAGCATTGCTCTTCAAGAACCAAGCGTTCTCGCAGAAACTTCAAATGCATCCCAAATGGTGAATCGGCTAGTTGAGGCATTCCGAGTCGGAGTTCTCTCTGACGAAGAGTTTCAGCGAGTGATAGAAGAAGCTCAGAGCGCCGTACAGGTGAAATAGTCATGCGAGGCATCCTCAGCGAACGTCAAGCTGCAATGCGGGAAAAATCCACGAGAAAACCAAAGCCGAAGCCGAAGAAGCGAGATCGGCGCAAAAAGATCGACAAGCGCAAGAAAAGCGGCAATCTCTGGAAAGAATATGGGACAGCGAATCCCGATCCACCGCCTTCAATTGAAGCCAGCATTCGCAACTGGGGCGGAAAAATCAAAGAGCGCGCTTAAAATGCCTCGCCGGACTTCCAAGCGATTTGCCAGTGCTTACGAGCGGATCGGTTGGGCTGAAGAACATATCACGGAACTGAAAAAACGGATGGGTATGTTCTTCAGGTCGTACGATTATGAAAGAGTTTCCGAACGTGACCCAAAGACGGGTTACATGCTGGACAAGTTGAGACTGAGTGATCGGTTGCCGGATATTATGACCCGTCTTACTGTCGAAACAATCGAGACGCTTCGATCTGCGCTCGATCATGCTGCGTGTGCCGTCGTGACTGGAACGAAGAACAAGCGGGCCACCTATTTTCCGTTTGATAGGACTAAGCCTGAATTTGAAAAACTCATCCTGCGGAAATGTAAGCATGTCCCAGATGAGATCAGATCTGTGTTTAGATCGTTCAAGCCATACAAACGAGGGAATCCCGCCTCTTTGGGCACTCAACCATATTTGCAACACCCAGAAACATCGGACAATCATTCATCCTGGAATTCACGCAAAAGACATTACGATAATCGGAGCGCCTATCGCCGCGTGGAGGCTGTACTCCCGCCCCAGATGGAATGGCCGAAAAAACGAGATCATACTTACCACGGCACCCGGCGAAGGAACATCTCACTATGATGCAAACGTTTCGCTCACGGTATCGTTTGGCAAGGTCCGAGTCTTCTCTGGCAAACCTGTTCTTACAGGACTCCGTGACCTTGCGCGCATAGTTAAGAGCATCGTCGTGGCTACGGAAAGTGAGGCGAGGAGAATCGGAATCAGGTGAGAGCTCTTGACTTTTTGGGCGGACCAATTCATTATGCCTCCAGAGAGGCAACAAAATGGCCCACCCAAAACCTTCCGCCAAGAATGAGACGGGTGAGTATGCTACCTTTGCAGCCGCTTTGAAAAAAGTTCTTTCAGTTTCGCATTCAGAGTTGAAAGCTAAGATCGACGCCGCGAAGCGGCCACGGAAACGGACTTCTTCCCGCGCTTCAACCGATAAGGACTAGAAGGCCGCCTCCCCCACCTTTCCGGTCACTTCAGCAAACGTCAGCCGCTTTCCCGCAATCTGCGATAAGGCTAGTTCAAACCGATCACGATCCGATACTTTTTCCTTCCGATTTCCGCGATTGTTGAAGCGGAAAGCCTGTTCGTCTACGTATCGGAACAAGTGGAACGGTTCAACTGCTACATAGGTTCCGCCGAGGCCGCGCTTCAACAGCGACCAGAAATTCTCGATTCCCTGAGTGTGCACATTGCCTTCGACGTACTTGTCGAGATGATTGATAACCTTGTGCTCGTAGCCTTGCTTTGCGAGTCCGTTATAGTTCACAAACTCATCGGTCATGATGGAAGTTCCAAGCACAACGTTCTCCCGCACGATTTGATGCATCTGCTTCTTGTCGCGTTTCCCGCCGAGCACAGCAGTTTTCACTTTGCCGCCGCGCTCTAGCATTCCCATCACTGCAGTTTTGGCGGCCATCTTGCCGATAGTGGTCGATGCGCTCACGGCGCCCCTTGTGCATGTTCCGAGCTTTCCCGCCGATGAAGGTTTCGTCAATCTCAACCGTTCCGTTAGGTCCGCTTCCGAGCTTCCCGCCAGTGGTCTTATCCTGCAAACCAAGGCGCAAGCGTTGCAGCATGAACCAAGCGGATTTCTGAGTTACGCCAATCGTGCGGGCGATCTCGTAGGACGAGATTCCATTCTTGCAATTGACTAGCATCCAGAGGGCAACGAGCCACTTTTCCAGCGAGACTGGCGAATCTTCGAAGATGGTTCCGACCTTCACGGAGAACTGCTTCCAGCACTCTTTGCACTTCCAACGCTTCTGGGTTTCAAGCCAATAGTGCTGCATGTGGCCACAGGCAGGACATGACGGGCCATTCGGCCAGCGCATCTCAGCTACGGTACGAATGCAGTTCGCTTCGTCGCTGTAGTACTTGATGGCCTCTTGCAGTGTCTTTGGCTTTGCCATGATGAGTACTTTATATCTCAATATCGTTGGTTATGCAAGTATATTATTGCCTTTATTTCTGCTTGCGAATGTGCGGGTTGCGGGGAATCGGGGGGTTTAGGGGGCTTGACAAGAATTTCCACAAAACTGGGAAAACGCTGAGGGTGCCCGCCCTTCTCGCGTTTTTGCGAGAGGGTGGGAATGTTGACTTCCGGGTGGGTCTTAACAAAAGTCAACATCCCCACTCTAACGTCGCAAAGGGCGCGACGTTAGAATGGGGCACCCGTTTCTTGAGCCGTGAAGATCCGTGGAATCCGTGGACTGCGATTTACATCCCAGCGTCGACGGTATCGGAATTTCCTGCAAATGCCTCCAGCCAGCCGAGGACTCGCTTCCAGCCTTCGCCATGTGCGGTGGCGGATTCGAGCGTGGCGAAACCTTCCTGGCGGACGCGGACCAGCGTGCCGGTGCCGGACTTGCGGGGACCACTGGGCGCCAGTCCGTGCACGCTCTGGGGAATGAGTTCCCAGCGAACGACGGTCTTCTCCGGGCCGCTGTAGCTGCCGATCCAGGTGTGAACGAGCAGGCGCGGGGGATCGACTTCCAGATATTCTCCCTCGACGTAGAAGGTCTTGCCGTCGGCGCCGATGCCGTCGCTGCGCCACTTGCCGCCGGGGCGGACGTCCATGGTGGATTTGGTGACGTGGTAGAGGCCGGATTGTCCCCACCACTTGGGGAGCTGGGTGGGATCGCTGATGGCCTGGAAGACGCGGGCCGGAGGAGCGGCAATGAAGATTTCGGCGATGACGGCGGTTTGGTCGGGTGTGATGGTGGCGGTGGCCATGGCGATCTCCTGAGTTTCTGATTCTTCAATCTGACATCGAGAAAACCGAGTGGGAGTCAAAGTCCCCATCCTGTTGTTCTATTCCTCTACGAATTTCTTCAGCATTTCGACCACGCCGGGCCAGCCGTTGCTGTAATCCTTGCGGGCGGCGGATTCTTGCGCGAGGCCGCTGTGTTGCACCTTCACGTGCGTTCCGGTTTTCGTGGGCGTGAGTTCCCAGCGGACGATGGTACGGCGCGCGACGTCGTCGTGCCAGTTCGCCAGCCAGGTGTAGACGAGGAGGCGTGGGGGATCGTACTCGAGGATCTCGCCGTGACACTCGAACTCGCGGACGCCGTTGACGACAACCGAACCTGCTTGGGTCGCATAGCCGTAGCGGCCACCGGGGCGCGGGTCCATCTCCCAGAATTTAGCGGGACACTCCGGAGAGGTGAACCAGCGCTTGAGTTCGGAGTCCGTGGTCAGAGCCTGGAAGACGCGATCGGGCGGAGCGGCGATGTCGATCTCGCTAGTGATCGCGTCCTGGTCGGGAGTGATGATGGTTGTGGTCATGACGTGCTCCTGTCTCCGATGGCGTCTTCGCTTACAACTTCGATTCCATCTTGCGGTGGAGGTCGAAGAATCGTTTCACCTCTTTGCCCTGGGCGATAAATGTCCAGTCCTCCGTGTGGTGATTGTCGTCGAGGACGGTGAGTACCATGCGCTGCATGTGACCGGCGCCGGGAGCGATGTTGGTGCCGTCGAAGAAGGTGAAGGTGATGGTTTTGCCGTCGGGGGAGGCGCTGGCCTGCATCCGCGGCTCATTGCCAGCTGCGCAGTAGTGGGTCATGAGCAATTTGTCCGGGCCATCCAGGTGGAACATGGAGATCATTCCGTGGTCACCGTGGATTTCGCTCATGAGGGCGGAGCCGCCGGCGGTTTCGCGATAGGAGACGAGCAGAGTTTTGCCGTCAGGGGTCTTCCCTTCCCAGGCGCCGGTGAGCGATTTGAGTTGGGTAAAGGACTTCTGCGCGCCGGATTGAGCGAAAGCTGCTGCGGCGGCGAGGGTGATGGCGAGAACAGCGGCGATGCGATGTAAGTTTGTCATGACGGTTTCCTTTCTCTGCCTTTCTCCTAAGAGATTTGTGTTTTACGGTTTGGGTTTGCGCGAGGCTTCAATCTCGCGCGCGTATTCGGTTTCGACGAACGATTTCAGGTTGTTGAGGCTGGCCTGCCAGAAGACGCGGTAATGCTCGATCCAGGAGTCAACGGCGCGGAGCGGCTCAGGATTCAATTCGTAAATCCGATTGCGGCCTTCACGGTGTTCGCGGACGAGATGGGCCCGGCGCAACAGGCGCAGGTGCTTGGAGATGGCGGGGCGCGAGACGGGAAAGGCTTCGGCGATCTGTCCGGCGGGCTGGCTGCCGCGGCGGAGAAGATCGAGGACGGCACGGCGGGTGGGATCGGAGAGGGCGTGAAAGGTGGCTTCGGTTCGCTGGGGGCCGGAATAGGTAACCGAACGGTTCCGCATAATGCGTAACCTTACAGTTACTTATTTGCGGTGTCAAGAACTTTTTTGGGCCGACATAACTTTTTTGGGCCGGAAATCTATTGAGTCGTCCAAATCAAAATCCCCACCCTCTTTCGCAAAGGACGCGAAAGAAGGATGGGGCATCCGGTGGATAGCTGCCGATGCCTTCCCTATTTCTTTCCGTTCTTGACCAGGTCGAGAAAGGCCTGGTGAACCCGCGTATCTTCGGAGAGTTCGGGGTGGAAGGTTGCGGCCATGGTTCTGCCTTGGCGGACGGCGACGGGATCCTTCCCTTCTGTGGCGAGGACTTCGACGCCTTCGCCGACGTGTTCAATTTTGGGGGCGCGGATGAAGACCATTTCGATGGGAGAGGCGCCGAGGAGGCCTTGGCGGATGGAGCTGTCGATCTGGCGTCCGTAGGCGTTGCGGCGAATGCGGATGTTGAGGGCGCCGAGGCCTTGCTGTTGCGGATTCTCGACTTCGGTGGCGAGCAGAATGGCGCCGGCGCAGGTGCCGAAGGTGGGCCTGGCGTGGACGAAGTCTTTCAGCTTGGCGAAGCCTGCTTCGCCGAGAAGTTTCAGGAACGTGCCGGATTCGCCGCCCGGGATGACGAGGCCGTCGATGGCGTCGAGTTGCTCGGGTTTTTTGACGAGGACAACTTCGGCACCGAGTTCTTCGAGGCGGCGGCGATGGGCGTCGAAATCGCCTTGCAGGGCCAGGACTCCGATTTTCATGACAGGTGTTGGGTCTTGGGTCTCAGTTTTTGGACGCAATATCCGCTGTTTGATAATAACGGAAAATCGCTGGGCGCTATCCACGGATGCGAACCCCTGGGCGGGTAAAGCCGGGGATTCCTGGAGCGTCTTGCGGCACGACCGGGGGTCGTGCGCTTCCGGAGCTGGGTCTCACGTCGAGTTTCGAGGCGGCGGGCAACACGCGGGCGGCGGCGCCCGCGCCACATCACACCAAGTCAAAGTCAAAGCCAGGACGATAGAGTCTGCCGTGAGTGAAGCCGAAAAGAGTGTCCGGTCCCAGCCGGGTAGTTTTCCACACGAGCCGAACCGAACTGCGAGAGGCGAGTAAAAATCCCCACCCTCTTTCGTAGAGAACGCGAAAGAAGGGCGGGGCACGCCTTCGTTACTTTTTCGGACGCGATTCGGGCGGGACGAGGCCGGCTAAGCGGTAGTAGACGACCAGCTGTCCGTAGTGTTCGCCGCAATGCTCGATGAAGCCGTAGGCCAGATCGCCGATTCTGACCTGCTGGTGCGAGAAGGGCTCGACGATGAGTTCGGACATTCCTTTGTCGCCTTTCGCCTGGATGGCGGCGCCGCCGTCGGCGAACGATTTCTTGACGAAGGTGACGATGTCGGCCTTGGTCTTGTATTGATCGCGTTTGGGGTCCTCGCCGGCGGGGGGCTTCTGTCCCATCACGGGATTGGTGAAGTAGTAGTTGGCTCCGGCGGCGTGGAGAAGTTGTTCGGCAAAGCTGCGCTGCGCGGGGGTGGCTTTGAAATCGTATTTGTCTTCAGGGAAATCTTCAGCCATGGCGATGAGTTTGCGTCCGACGTCATTCCAGGAGTCGAGGACGACTTTGGATGGGCTGTCAGGGGGCTTGATGGGCGTGTCTTTCTTCGTGGCATCTTGAGCGAGTGCGGGGAGAGCGAGCGTCGCGGCAAACAGGGCAGCGGCGAGGAATGGTGACTTCAGCATTGGGAGTTCCTCCACGGTGGACTAGCGGAAAGCATTGTAATTGGACTGGCGCCGGGAGGAAAGACTAGCGGGGAGTTGCGCAAGAGCGTCCGTGCCACCGACGAGGTTGCGGAAAACACGCCCATCAGCGAACAAGCGACCACAGGGGCTGAAGCCCACAATGATTCTGCGCTCAACGCGGCCCTAAAGGGCCGCTCTTCCACGGTAGTGCACGCTATTTGTCGTTTTTGCGCAGTCCTATGAAGTCGCTGCGCCGGCTAGACGCGGGCGGGGGCCCCTTCGGCTTCGCTCAGGGCAGGTCCGCGCCACATCGGTCGCAGAGGAGTAACGTCAAGACCTGGACGGATAAGGAGTGTCCGTCCCACACGAGAGACGTTTCTCACAAACTCTGGTGCGCGGCTACAGGGTGCCGACTGTGGGGAGGATTTCGAGAGACTCTACCGTCGCGTTTGCGGGCAGGAGGATCGCTTGCAATGCTGCTTCGGCGACCGTATCGGGGGACATCATTTTCTTCCGGGGGGCTTGGGGCCAGAGGGTGGTCCAGATATCGGTGTTGGTGGCGCCGGGGAGCAGGGCGATGACGCGGATGCCGCGGGGGCGGAGTTCTTCGCGGAGAGTGTTAGTGAGGCCGAGGGCTCCGTGCTTGCTGGCGTTGTAGGCGGCGGATCCGGCGAAGACGCGGGTGGCGGCGATGGAGAGATTGTTCACGATGGTGCCGCCGCGCTTCATGATGGCGAGCGCGGCTTGGGTGACGAGGAAGGTGCCGGTCAGGTTGGTTTCGAGAACATCTTTCCAGACGGGCAATGGAAGTTTTTCTACGGGGGAATTCGCGTGCGCGATACCGGCGTTGTTGATGAGGATGTCGAGGCGTTTGAATTGGCGGCGCGCCGCGCGGAAGAGGGCATCGACATCGTGTGGATCGCGAATGTCGCAGGGGTGAACGAGGACTTTAACTTTTGTGGAGGCCAGTTCCCTGCTGACGCGGGCTAGTGCGTCTTCATCGCGGGCGGTGAGGATCAGGTGGCAGGAGTTGGCGGCAAGGGCGCGGGCCAGGGCTAGGCCAATGCCGCGGGTGGCGCCGGTGATTAGGGCGACCTGGCCGTGGAGGGTGGTGGATGTTTTAGTTGAAGTTTGTTTTGTCGCCATGCGTCGCCGTGGGCGGAGCGCCATGATCTTACATCAACAGAGTCAGTGCGATCTCAGGAGCCACACCGCCGCGGTCAGGACGCGCGTTGCGCATCGGGTTTATATACATCGGCCCACGATTCCGCGAGATCGTGCCAGTGTGGATTCATCGATTCGATCAAGTGGATTTTCTTGCTTCGCCGCCATCCTTTGATTTCCTTCTCCCGATTGATGGCGGCGTCGGGATAGACAAAGCATTCGTAATAGACGAGCCGCGTGAGGTTATAGCGGCTGGTGAAGCCGGGCACGAGCTTGTTCTTGTGTTGAAACACGCGACGCAGCAGGTTCCCTGTGATGCCCGTGTACAGGACATGGGAACGAGGGCCGTTGGTCATGATGTAAACGTGGAAGCGTTTGGGTTCTGGCATGAGCCCTCCTGAATGCGTCATCCCGAGCGTAGCCGCTTTTCAGGCGGAGCGAGGGATCCGCCGCGGGTCTCATCTGGCATTTGTAGCACGCGGGGTTTTGCTTTGTCTGTGACGAGTGAACATTGACGGCGTTCGTGGCTGTGGACGCGTGGAGGCTGTGGTAGTCCACGCGAGATCCCTCGCCCCGCTGGAGAAAACGCGGGGACTTCGGGATGACGCAGTGCGGAAGATGCGAAATCTGCCGTCCGCCCTACTTCTGAAGTGCGTCATCCCGAGCGCAGCCGCTTTTCAGGCGGAGCATGGGATCTCGCACGGGTCTCACTGTGGTTTGTAGCAGGAGGGGGCTTTGCGTTGTCTGTGACGAGTGAACATTGACGGGATTCGTGGCTGTGGACGCGTGGAGGCTGTGGTAGTCCACGCGAGATCCCTCGCCCCGCTGGAGAAAACGCGGGGACTTCGGGATGACGCAGTGCGGAAGGGGATGCTGTGAACGCTATTGCGGAGGCTGTGGTATTCTTCGGTGACGCATCCGGGCGGCCATCGCAATCTACCAGCCTCGGGTTTGGAGCATTTGGGCTTCGTCTAATCCTGCTACGGCCAGGCCTTTCATGGCGCCTTGGAGGTCTTCGCTGACTTCAAGTAATACTTTAGGGTCGTTGAAGTGGGTGGCGGCCTTCACGATGGCTCTGGCGCGTTTCTCGGCTTCGACGGGGTCGGCGAAAGTAGTCGAGTCCTTCATGAAAATGCCTGAGCCGACAAATACCGCTTCGGCTCCCAGTTGCATCACCAGGCTCGCGTCGGCGGGAGTGGCGATGCCTCCGGCGCTGAAATTTGGGACGGGGAGCTTCCCTGCTTTGGCGACGATGCGGATCAGTTCATACGGGGCTTGGTGTTCTTTGGCTTTGGCGTAGAGTTCTTCTTCGCCGAGGACGGTGAGGATTTTCATTTCCTGAACGATCTGGCGGATGTGCTTGACGGCGTGGACTACGTCGCCGGTGCCGGCTTCTCCTTTGGTGCGGATCATGCAGGCGCCTTCGGCGATGCGGCGGAGAGCTTCGCCGAGGTTGCGGGCTCCGCAGACGAAGGGGACCTTGAAGGCGTGCTTGTCGACGTGATGAGACTCGTCGGCGGGGGTGAGGACTTCGGATTCGTCGATGTAGTCGACGCCGAGTTCCTGCAAGATTTGGGCCTCGGCGAAGTGTCCGATGCGGCACTTGGCCATGACCGGGATGGACACGGCGGCCATGATCTCGCGAATTTTTTTGGGGCTCGCCATGCGGGCGACGCCGCCTTCGGCGCGGATTTGCGCGGGCACGCGCTCAAGGGCCATGACGGCTACGGCGCCGGCTCGTTCGGCGATGGTGGCCTGGTCGGCGTTGGTGACGTCCATGATGACGCCGCCCTTGAGCATTTCGGCGAGGCCGGTCTTGAGACGGAGGGACGTGTTGTTGGAACCGTTGTTCTGGGACATGGTTGAACCCGTGGATACCTTTTCGCAAACGCGAAGGATGGGCGCAGAACGCCTTAGCCTTTATTTTACAACGTAGATCGGTCTTTGTTGCTCTGGCGGCCACAAGAAACAAGAGCCAACCACTTCCTCCGAGCGGTCGACTGCGTTGCCGTCCACGAAGTGGACGACAACTTCGCTTGGGCGACTACTAACCAACAAGGTCAAAGTCCCCACTTCTCGCGCAAAGGACGCGCGAGAAATGGGGCACCCGGCTCAGAAACGTCACGCGCAGGCTATGAGGGACTCGCACCGCTGCCTGCCTTCACCAAGCGCATTTGGAGAGCGAGACTGACCAGGTACGCGCCAATCACGAGAAACATCAGGTTTTGATTGCCCATGATCATGCTGAGGTATTCACAGAATCCGCCGATCATGGCTCCGATCAGGTTGGCGCCGAAGAAGGAAGATGGGATTGACGCCTGGCGGAAGGTCGTGGAGAAGATCAGGCCGGCAAAAAAGATCGGCAGGGGCACCGCAAGAACAGACCACAGTAAGCGCTCGTTGAAACTCAGCGCCAGAATAACGTCGCGCTTAACGAAGTAGAGCAGCAGCAGAGTTGCAAGCAGTGGTGCGTACAGCCAAAGGCGGAAACGGCTCATCCGCATGGCCAGCAGGTTCGCGGCCAAGACCATCAGAAGAACGCCGGCTACAACCACCATGGTTACAAACCAGGTGGTGCCGAAGTAGAGAGAACAATCCGCAATGCTCTTCGTCTCCAGCAGCAGGAAACCCAGGCCCAGAAACAGAAAGTGCCCGTCGCTCATGCCGAACCCACGGCCACGCAGCATGAATACCGCCGGTATGGTGATTGCCAGCAGGATTCCAATCACGATCAGATAGTCCGCCGGGATGGTTTTGTGGGAGAGATAAAGAAAGGGCCAGTCGTCGGTGGGGACAACGGCTTCGGATAAATCGTCGCCTGCGGGAAAGAGTGTACGCGCGAACCGGCCATATTGCGGCGGCGGGTCCGGGTGCTGACCACGGAAGGCGCAGATCACGACCTGTCCCTGACTTTCATACACAACCGGCATCTGGTTTGTGGCGAGTGCAACCATGCGCACCAGCTTGCGGGCGAGCCACTCGTGTCCGGCCATGAAAGACAGAGACAATACTCCATTTTCGTTTAGCAACCGGAAGGCCGACTGCATACTCTGCACGGTGTAGATATAACCGTCTAAGCGGATATTACTCATCGAGCTAAATAGCGTTTGTGAGTCTAAGAAGCCGAAGACCACCATGTCGTATCCGCCGCTTGAACGCCGAAGAAAAGCTCGGGCATCCTCGACGTGGATACGAACCTTCGGATTCTCGTAAATTCCCGAAGCATTGAATCGGTTAGACAGCTTCACTAACATCGGATCGATTTCCACCGCATCAACCTGTTCAGCGCCGTTCAGCACCGCAATCTGTGTGTCCGTGCCTCCTCCCGCCCCTAACATGAGCACCCGTCGGTGGGCAGGAGCCAGCGCATAGGGTAGATCGTATTGCAATCTCGCGTCGAGAATCTGGGGTCTGTTCAGCGGAGAATACCGGCTTGGGTCGAAGGTCCCGTCGCTCTGAAGAAAATAGTGATTCACCCTCACGTCGTAGATAGGCGGATCCTGCATCGAGCGCAGCCCCGGCTGTGGCTCTCGTATGGGAGTATTGCCGTGCTTATCGCCCTGTAAGACCACGACGATGTAGTAGTACGGTGACCAGATTGCACTGGGACTGACCGAAAAATACACCCCCGCCAACGACAGGATGAGGATCGGGATTGATCGCAACCACTGCCCGCGCGGAAGAAGCGCAATGATCGCAAAAGCCACGAATCCCATTCCGAGCATCGGCGAAAAGTACTTTAATGAGAAAACGCCGAAGCACAGCGTCCCCGCAAGGCTGCCGCCCAAATCCCAGGAGTAGGCCAGTAACGGGGGTAGAGCTTCAAACAGCGATCCGATCCGCTGCCCAAGCGGTACGAACACGATTGCGTTGCTGACGAAAATACCCACCAGACTTACATAACGCACGAGTTGAGGACTAGGGGTGTAGAACCTGCTTTCCGAGGCAGTCGTCGGCAGGGTGACGAAATGGGCAATCAACAGCCATACCACGTTGAGCAGCAGAAGAGCTGGCAGCCATCCAAAGAGCGACTTTCTTTTCTTACCTAGAATCGCTCCGACACCCAGACCGAGGAAAGAACTGATCAATATCAGATTGGCGTAATAGGCAATCAGTCGTACGACCGCAGGCGCCCAGCGAATCACCATCAATTCGAGAAAGAGAGCGAGAAATGAAAGGCAGAACAACTCCAGCCCGCGGCGCTCTTCTGAGATCCAACTCCGTCACTGGAGACAAGGATTGAGCGGGTGGATGCGGTCGAAACCATGCAAGCTTCTCCTTCGGGATGCCAAGATGCGGCTGTATTGAATGGCAGAAATTGTTAATTACTATAAATCGACTCGGCTCGACGGTCGCTTCCATTTTACTTAGGAAGACCGCGCGAAGGACTGGTGCGAGGTAGGGATCCTTCGACTGCGTTGTCGTCCACTTCGTGGACGACAACTTCGCTCAGGATGACAGCGACCGAAGTCACAATCCCCACCCTCTTTCGCAAAGGACGCGAAAGAAGGGTGGGGCACCCGGTTTATCTTTCCACGAATTTGCCGAACATTTTTTCGGGGTCGATGGCGATGAAGATTCCCTTGCTGCGGGCGAGGACTTCTCCTTTTTCGTTGAGGATTTCGGCTTCGTTGATGTGCTGGCGGCCGTGGACGCTGACTTCCCTGCCCTCGACGTGCAGAGGCTTGTGCAGCGGGACGGGCTTGAGGTATTCGACGGTCATTTCTTTCGTCAGCGCGATGACGTGATGGAGCTTGTTCACTTTTCCCATGGCGTCATCAAGGATGGTCGCGATGATGCCGCCGTGGCAGTGGCCGGGGGGTCCGGTGTAGCGCTTGCCCAGGCGGAATTTGCAGACGAAGGTTTGGCGTTCTTCGTCGAGGGTGAACTTGAGGCGCATGCCTTCGGGGTTGTTCTGGCCGCAGGCGAAGCAGTAGTTCTTCTGGAGTTTGTGATAGGCGGTTTCGTGGCCGTGGATCTTGCGGGGCATGAGGCGATTCTATCGTGAAGGCAACGGCTTGAACCACGAAGGACACGAAGGTTCACGAAGGAAGAACGGGATTCCATCCTTCTCTCTGGCGACAAATTCAGGTATACATATCGGTTTTGGATTCTGGGCCGCAGGTTGCATAGGTCCTTCGGCGGGCAAAAGGCGCCCGCCTCAGGATGACAAGGACGTTTATGACTTTTGGATTGGAGCGTTACATGAAATCGATCGCCACGTTCGTTCTTTTTTTCTTTCTGTCCCTGACATTCGTTACTCCGCTCACTGCTCAACAGACGCAGGATAAGGACGCCGACAAGAAGCCGGCTTCTGCGGCTGCTGCACCGGCACAGAAGAAAGACGCCAAAAAGGATGCGAAGAAGGACGAGAAGAAAGACGCAAAGAAGGAGGAACCGAAGGCGGAAAAGAAGGAGGAAAAAAAGGGCGGGATGACCGCGGACACTTTCTCGGGGCTGAAGTTCCGGTTGATCGGGCCGGCGGTCGCGTCTGGGCGGGTGATGTCGATTGCCGTCAATCCGAAGAACAAGTTTGAGTATTACGTGGGCGTGGCTTCGGGTGGAGTTTGGAAGACGGTGAACGACGGGACGACTTGGACTCCGGTGTTTGACGGTGAGGGATCGTATTCGATTGGGTGGGTGACGCTCGATCCGAATGATGCGTCGGTAGTGTGGGTGGGGACTGGGGAGAGCAATTCGCAGCGTAGCGTCGCGTACGGCGATGGGATTTACCGGTCGGTCGATGGCGGGAAGAGTTGGGAGAACCTGGGGCTGAAGAAGTCGGAGCACATTGGGCGCGTGGTGGTCGATCCGCGGGATTCGAAGGTGGTGTACGTGGCGGCGGAAGGGCCGCTGTGGGGAGCGGGCGGGGATCGCGGACTCTATAAGACGACCGACGCCGGGAAGACCTGGAAGGCGGTGCTGACCATCAGCGAGAACACGGGCGTGGTGGATGTGGCGATTGATCCGTCGAATCCGGACATTGTGTATGCGGCGGCGTATCAGCGGCGGCGGCATGTGTTCACGCTGATTGATGGCGGGCCGGAGAGCGCGATCTACAAGTCGACCGACGCGGGGGCGACGTGGAACAAGTTGAAGTCGGGGCTGCCTTCGGTGGATATGGGGAGGATCGGGTTGGCGGTTTCTGCGGCGGATCCGAATGTGGTGTATGCGACTGTTGAGGCGGCGGATGGGAAGGGCGGAATTTTCCGGTCCAACGATAAGGGCGCGACCTGGGAGAAGCGGAACGAATTCGATCAAGGGGCGATGTATTACGCACGGGTGGTGACGGATCCGAAGAATGTGGATCGCATCTTTGTGATGGCGGTGCAGTTGCGCGAGTCGCTCGATGGAGGCAAGACGCTGCAGAAGGTCAGCGAGACGAATCATCATGGGGACAATCACGCCATGTGGATCGATCCGGACGATACCGGACACTGGCTGTTTGGATCGGATGGCGGGATGTATGAGACCTGGGACAACGCAAAGACGTGGGAGTTCAAGGCAAATCTGCCGACGGTGCAGTTTTATGACGTGGCGGTGGACAATGCGCTTCCCTTCTACAACGTGTGCGGCGGAACGCAGGATAACTTTTCGTGGTGCGGGCCTTCGCGGACACGCAATCTGAACGGGATCGTGAACGCGGACTGGTACGTGACGACCGGGGGAGATGGGTTCCGGTCGCAGGTGGATCCGGTGGATGCGAATACGGTGTATTCGGAGTCGCAGTACGGCGTGCTGGTGCGGTACGACAAGCCAACGGGGCAGGAACTGGTGCTGCAGCCGCTGGAGGGCAAGGGCGAGCCTCCGCTGCGGTGGAATTGGGATTCGCCGATCATTGTGAGTCCGCATTCGCATACGCGGCTTTATTTTGCGGCGAACAAATTGTTTCGCAGCGACGATCGCGGGGATACGTGGAAGGCCATCAGCGGGGATTTGACGCGGCAGATCGACCGCAACAAGCTGCCGGTGATGGGAAAGGTGTGGGGTCCGGATGCGGTGGCGAAGAATCAGTCGACTTCGTTTTACGGGAATATTGTGGCGCTGGCGGAGTCTCCGAAAAAAGAGGGGCTTCTGTATGTCGGGACGGATGACGGGTTGATTCAGGTGATCCGGCGATGGCGGGGCGAGTTGGACGAAGTATGAGAAGTTTGCGGGCGTGCCGGAGATGACGTATGTGAGCCGGCTGGCGGCGTCGAATTTCGATGTGAATACGGTGTATGCGGCTTTTGATGATCACAAGAATTCGGACTTCAAGCCTTATCTGCTGAAATCGTCCGACGCGGGCAAGACGTGGAGTTCGATTGCCGGCGATCTGCCTGCGAACGGGCCGGTGTTGGCGTTTGTGGAAGATACGGTGAATCCGAATCTGTTGTTTGCGGGGACGGAGTTTGGAGCGTTCTTCACGATCGATGGCGGACAGCACTGGGTGCAGTTGAAGGGCGGGCTGCCGACGATTGCGGTGCGCGACATGGTGATTCAGGCGCGCGAGGGCGATCTGGTGATCGCCACGTTTGGGCGCGGATTCTATGTGCTGGATGACATCACGCCGCTGCGGCAGATGAAGGCGGACTCTACCGAGCAAGCGGTCGCGGTGTTTCCGGTGAAGGATGCGCTGCTGTACGTGGAGCGGCATCCGCTGGGCGGGCCGAAGAAAGGCTTCCAGGGAGATGCGTTTTATACGGCGGAGAATCCTCCGTATGGGGCGGTGTTTACGGCGTACATGAAGGAGAAGATCAAGACGAAGAAGGAGAAGCGGCAGGAGGCGGAGAAGGACGCAGCGAAGAAGAATCAGACAGTTCCCTATCCGACGAAGGATGAGTTGCGGACCGAGGCCGAGGAGGCGAAGCCGGAAGTTTATTTTGTGGTGTCCGACGAGAGCGGGGCGGCGATCCGGCGGGTGGATGCGGGTGCGGATGGCGGGTTCCAGCGGGTGGCATGGGATCTGCGGTATGCGGCGCCGCAGGTAAAGAAGGCCTCGGAAGATGGCGACGGCGATTTTCCGGACTCGGGGGATCTGGGGCCACTGGTGCTTTCGGGAACCTACTCTGCGCGGCTGTTCCAGAGAGTCGGCGGTGTGGTGACGGAATTGGCGGGACCGCAAGCGTTCAAGGTGGTCACGGAGGGCTCGGCTTCAATGAACGCGGCCGACCGCGCGGCGCAGGAACAGTTTATGCGCAAGGTGACGCGGTTGTATCGGGCGGTGTCGGGAGCGCTGCATACGGCGGAGGATGTGGAGTCGCGACTCAAGGCCATTCTTGGGGCGTTGCGGGAGGCGCCGGCGGTGGAGAGAGAGTTGGGGGGCGTGGCGGATTCGCTGGAGGCGCGCGATCGGGCAATTCTGCTGGCGCTGCGCGGAGATGTGGAAATGGCGAAGCGGAGCGAGCCGGTTTCGTCGTCGATCAGTGATCGTGTGGGTTCGGTGATGGATGGGGAGCGGTTCTCGCTGGCGAAGCCGACGCAGTCACACATCGATTCTTACAACATTGCGGCGGGGGAGTTTGCAGACCAGCTTGCCAAGTTGCGGACGCTGGTGGAGGTTGATTTGGCGAAGCTGGAGAAGGATATGGAGGAGGCTGGGGCGCCCTGGACTCCGGGACGGGTGCCGGAGTGGTCGGAGAAGTAAAACCTTTAACCACGAAGGACACTAAGGTTCACGAAGGAAGGCTTGGCGTTCACTCTTGAGGGCTTCTCGAGGTAGGGATCCTTCGACTGCGTAAATGGTTCGCCTTCGCGAACCATTTACTTCGCTCAGGATGACAATCGTGGTGCGGAGGAATCAGACTTCTACGCCTTGCTCGCGGAGGAGGACGATCAGGCGGCTGGGCGGGAGGGCGGTTCCGAGGTTGTAGCTTCCGGCGATGCGATCGGCGAAGAGTAGGACAGCGTCGTTCTCGAAGGCGCCCGCATAACTCAGGACATCGTATTTGTGGACATATTGCTCGATTTCACGATCAAGCAAGGGACGAAATGAGATATCCAAGGTTTCGACGGCTGAGAGCATGCGGCGGGTGGGCGCGTTGAGGACGGCAATCGAGGTAACGAATTGAAATTGGCTTCCAGCAAATTCTCGCAGGAATGAAGCGGCTTCCTCTTTGGTTTGCGGCTTCTCGAAAATCTTCGAGCCTTTGGCGGCGACAGCATCCCCAGAAACGATGATGGCGTCGGGACATTCGGCGGCGATCTTGTGCGCCTTGGCTTCGGCGAGTCTTCGAGTCAGCTGCGCGGGATCGTCGTGGCGGATGGCCTTTTCGTCGATGTGGCTGGGGCGCGTTTCATAGGGCAGGCCCAGCAAGTCCATAGCTCGCTTGCGAAACTGGGACTCCGAGGCGAGAACGATTCTCATTTCCAAATCTCCTGTTGAAAAAATTAACACAGCACACGAACCAGAGTGTTGAGTAGTCTTTCTGACAATTTCTTCCTCAATATCTCCTTGCATTCTTCGCGCGTGGCTGTGTTACACTCGCCGCCGACTGTTGCTTGCGTTGTGGGACGCGGTAGCGGCCGTGGGGAAATCCTTTCGTGCCCGGAGGGACTGGGGAATGGGCCTCGCGTTAATGGTGTTGATCTGGCTGATCACTCTGATCAGCACGTACTTCTTCGTCGCCAAGACGTGGTGGCTGCCGGTGGGTGCGGCTGCAGCCGCTGGCTTTATCGACAAGCAATTCGACCTCACCTTCGTCATCATGGGAGTGGTCTTCCTCGCGGCGCAGCTCGGGCTGGGCTACATCGTGTGGAAGTACCGGGAAAATCCCTCTTCTCCTCCGGTTTCGTATTCTCACGGAAACACCAAGCTGGAAGTGGTGTGGACGCTGCTCACCGCAGTCTTGTTCATCGGGCTGAACCTGATGGGCAGCAGCGTGTGGGCGAGCCAGCGCTTTGATCCGGCCGAGGCCGGGGCGGTGCAGGTGGAAGTGACCGGCATGCAGTTTGCGTGGTACTTCCGCTATCCGGGGCCGGATGGGAAATACGGGTCGACGAGTCCGAAGCTGATGGATCCCTCGGCGGGCGGCGAGGCTGCCGTCGGACTGAGCCAGACGGATCCTGCGGCAAAAGACGATGTGGTGACAGGAACGATGTATCTGCCGGTCAATCGCGAAGTCGATGTGAGCCTGCGGGCGGTGGATGTGATTCATAGCTTCTTTGTGCCGAACCTGCGCTTCAAGCAGGATACGGTGCCGGGGTTGAACATTCACATGCACTTCAAGCCAACGGCGGTTGGCGAGTACGAGATAGCCTGCGCGGAACTTTGCGGGCTGGGACATTACAAAATGCACGGCATGGTGCACGTCGTCAGCCAGGAGGATTTCGACAAGTGGCTGGCGGCACGGGAGGCGGAGAAACAATAACATGGTCGCAATGGAGAACCCGCACGCGCACGCTCCTCAGGGTTTTATTCGGAAATACATTTTCAGCCTCGATCACAAAGTCATTGGCATTCAGTATTTCTTCCTGGCACTCACGGCCGTGTTTGTCGGAATGTTTCTGTCGCTGTTGATGCGTATCCACATGATCTGGCCGGCGGCGGTGCTGCCGCTGGTGGGCGAGATCAAGCCGGAGACGTATCTCAGCCTGCTGACCATGCACGGCACCATCATGGTGTTCTTCGTGCTGACGACGGCGCCGCAGGGCGGGTTCGGAAATTACTTCCTGCCGATTCAGATTGGAGCGCCGGACATGGCGTTCCCGGTCCTGAACATGCTTTCGTTCTGGACGACGTTTATGGGCTTCATCGTCATTCTGGCTGCGTTCTTTGTGACCGGCGGAGCGCCGCTGCACGGGTGGACGGGGTATCCGCCGCTGAGCGCGTTGTCGTCGACGGGGCCGGGTGAACAACTCGGGGCGGATTTGTGGATCACCAGCATTGCGATTTTCTGCGTGGCGTCGCTGATGGGCGCGCTGAACTTCATCACGACCACGCTCGACCTGCGCGCCAAGGGCATGACGATGATGCGGATGCCGCTGACGGTGTGGTCGTGGTTCATCACTGCGATTCTCGGGCTGCTGGCGTTTGGCGTGCTGCTCTCGGCGGGAATTCTGCTGCTCATGGACCGCAATCTCGGAACCAGCTTTTATGTGCCGCTGGTGGTGGTGAACGGGCAGATTATGGGCCACAAGGGCGGATCGCCACTGCTGTGGCAGCATCTGTTCTGGTTCTTCGGACATCCTGAGGTGTACATCGCGATTCTGCCGGGCATGGGCGTGGCGTCGCAGATTCTGTCGACGTTCTCGCGCAAGCCGATTTTCGGTTATCGGGCAATGGTGTACGCGATGCTGTCAATTGGATTCTTTGGATTCATGGTGTGGGGCCATCACATGTTCATGAGCGGGATGAGCCCTTACTCGGCGTTTGCGTTCTCGCTGCTGACCATGTGCATTGGTGTGCCGTCCGCCATCAAGACGTTTAACTGGCTGGGAACGATGTACAAAGGGCGCATACGATTCCATACGCCGATGTTGTATGCCATTGGCTTCGTATCGCTGTTTGTGTCGGGCGGGTTGAGCGGGCCGTTCCTGGCGCAGCCGGTACTCGATATTCAGTTGCATGACACGTATTTCGTAGTGGGACACTTCCACCTGATCATGGGCGTGGCGGCGATTTTCGGAATTTTTGCGGCTACGTATTACTGGTTCCCGAAGATGTTCGGGCGGATGATGAATGAACCGCTGGGCAAGCTGCACTTCTTCATCACGCTGGCCGGAACGTATGCCATCTTCATGCCGATGCACTATCTGGGGATGGCGGGGCAGACGCGGCGGTATTCGCAGTTCACGGAAGTGGCGTACCAGGCGAAGTTGTTGCCGCTGCAGACGTTCATGACGTATGCGGCGATCATCACGATTGTGGCGCAGTTTGTTTTTGTGATCAATCTTTTCTGGAGCATGTTCAAGGGACCGAAGGCCAGCGACAATCCGTGGGAAGCGACGACGCTGGAGTGGACGACAGCGACTCCGCCACCGCACGACAATTTTGGCGGCGTGACGCCGGTGGTCAACCATGGGCCGTATGAGTATGGTGTGCCGGGAGCGCCGAAGGATTACGTGATGCAGACGGATCCGGCAACGGTTACGACTCATTGACGAAACCACGGGGCTGAAGCCCGAACTCGTTCAGGGGCGGATTACGCGGCCCTGAAGGGCCGCTCTTCCACGATGGCGGTTGGGTACGTGGCGGTCTGGCTTGTGGCGGTCCGGTTTAAGGTAGGCCGTTGCGGGGCGGGTCAGTTTACCCGTGGTGAGGACGCTCGGCATAGCACTATGGCGACTTATACACCGACAACTCCGATTGATCACATTGGGCGCGGGCACAAGCCTCCAGCGCCGCCCGTAGGTGGCGACGACGGGCGCGGCGGCGGCGAGGTGCCGAATTATGGGGCGCGGTTGCGGCGGGCACGGCTGGGGCTGGCCTGCGGGATTGCCACCGTGTGCATGGTGTTCATCTCGCTCACCAGCGCGTATATCGTGCGGCAGGGGCTGCCGACGTTTGACGGGACGTCGAACACGTATGTGCGCGATTGGGGACGGGTGGATCTGCCCTGGCTGCTGCTGGCGATTAATACCGCTGTGCTACTCATCAGTTCCGTAACCATGGAACTGGCGCGGAGGAAGGCGGCGCTGCAGGCGGCACTGGCTCCGGTGAAGTCGATTCCGGGAGTCTCTCTGGGGGATGAGAGATCATTTCCGTGGCTGGGGATTACGGTTCTGCTGGGAATCTCGTTTCTTGCCGGGCAATGGCTGGCTTGGGGAGAGTTGCACGCTCGCGGATTCTTTGTGGATACGAATCCGAATAGTTCGTTTGTATTTCTGCTGACCATTGCGCACGCGTTGCATCTTGCGGGAGGGATGATCGCGCTGATTTGGGCGGCGAGCGCTTCCCTGCTGCACAAACCGGTAGAGGCGCGGCGGATCGTGGTGGATATCACGGCGTGGTACTGGCATTTCATGGCGGTGCTTTGGATTTACGTTTTTGCATTGCTGGGATTGGCGCGATAAGCGAGAAAAGGCATTCACCACTAAGGACACTAAGGTTCACGAAGGATGCATGGATCCTTTGGCGGGCAAAGCGCCCGCCTCAGGATGACAGGGGAAAGGGGAATATCAGGAATGGCTGACGCCACGCTTCAGCATGATGCCGTGCACGCGGTGACGGGAGCTTATGAGGCGCCCTTGTTTGGGGCTTATTCGAAGAAGGTGGGGATGTGGCTTTTTCTGGCCTCGGACTCGCTGACGTTCGGAGCGCTGCTTTTCGCCTTCAGCTACAACCGGATTTATACGGCGTGGCCGACGCCCTTTCACGTGCAGAGCATCATCAACTCGACGATTATGACGGCGTGCCTGCTCTCCAGTTCGCTGACCATGGTGATGGGGGTGTTTGCGGCGCAGCGTGGCAACCGGACGTGGACCCGCTACTGGCTGCTCGCGACCATGGCGTTTGGCACAGCGTTCATCGTGCTGCACGGCATGGAATGGAGCAAACTGATCAGCGAAGGGCTGACGATCCCGTGGTTTCTTAAGCTTTCGAGTGCGGGCGCCGCGACGGGAGAGATGGCGGAGATTTCGAAGAACACGCCGCAGTTCCCGGCTACGTTCTTCGGACTGACCGCGATGCACATGCTGCACGTGACCATCGGCGTGATCTATCTGGGAGTGATGGCGTTTCGCAAGTGGTTCCTGCCGGTGCTGGGTGTGATTTGGATTGCGGGATATTTGCTGATTCCGTCGGACAATGTTTTTCATTACGGGATCCACGCGCTGGGGCTGGGGCTGGTGGTGGCGGCGATCATTCTGTTTCTGAAGCCGAAAGATTATGACGCGCAGGATGTGGAAGTGTCGGGGCTGTACTGGCACTTCGTCGATCTGGTGTGGATGTTTATCTTCCCGCTAGTGTATTTGTTGTCGACCAAGATTACGTAAGCGTCTAGGTACCTCAGGGGCTCAAGCCCTTGTGGAAGAAGAGGCTTGATCGGAGCGCTAAAAGCGCTGAGAGACCCAAAAGCGAGGGATGAATTCAATGCACGACGCCACAATGCATGATGACAGCAAGGGGCAGTATTTCTGGGTGTGGGGAGCGCTGCTGGTCCTGACCGCGATTGAGGTGGTGCTGGGGTACAAGCAGATTTTCTCGCCAGTGCGCATGCTCGAGGTACTGCTGGTCCTGTCGATCATCAAGTCGGCGCTGATCATCGGGTACTTCATGCACTTGAAGTTTGAGAAGGCGCTGATGCGCTGGCTGCTGGTGATTTCGGTGACGGCGTGTTTCATCATTATGTTTTTCTTCTTCTTTCCGGATGCGGACCGGGTGCAGCCGCCTCCGAATGGCGTGGGCATACTGCAGGGGTAATCAGAGGGTTCATGAATTTTCGATCTCAGCTTCGCTGGGCTCTATTGGCGTTCGTTCTGGCGTTTGGCATCACTCCAGCATTCGCGCAGGGGTGTGCGATGTGCAATGCAAACGCGAAAGCTACTCCGAAGGATGCGCAGCGGGCGATCAACCGGGCTATTTTTGTGATGCTGGCGCCGCCGGTAGCGATCATGGTGGTTGGGTTCGGGTTTGCGGTTCGGTATGGGAAGCAGCGGGATCAGGAGAAAGAGTCCGACTCTGAGTCGCGATCATCCTCCTAGCTCATTAGACAAGGCTCTTCACCTCACGCTTTGGTTCTCACCAATGGGACGTTGCTTGCTTCGGCACGCGGGCGGGGGCGCCCGCGCTACATAATTCCTGCTTTATAATAGAAAGATTGGGTAGCCATTGCGGAAGGCTCTGAGCGGTTGCGCTCGGGGCGGCGTGCGGCTATCGGGGCCCCTGATCCGATGTCTTCTGACCCTACGCAGACTGTGGCGACTCCTACCGAAAGCATTGTGGTACGCGGAGCGCGCGTCCATAACCTCAAGAATATTGACTTTGAAGTCCCTCACAACTCGTTGACGGTAGTGACCGGGGTGTCCGGATCCGGCAAGTCGTCGCTCGCCTTTGACACGATCTATGCCGAGGGGCAGCGGCGGTATGTGGAGTCGCTGTCGGCGTATGCGCGGCAGTTTCTGGAGCGGATTGAGAAGCCGGACGCAGACTCGATTGATGGGATTGCGCCGGCGGTGGCGATCCGGCAGAAGAATACGACGCGGAATCCGCGATCGACGGTGGCGACGGCGACTGAGATCTATGACTATTTGCGGCTGCTGTTTGCGCGGGTAGGGCGGACATACTGTGCGAAGTGCGGGCGCGAGGTGAAGAAGGATACCGTCGACGAAGTGGCGGACGCGATTCTGGCGCTCGATCCGGAGACGCGGTTGCAGGTGCTGTTTCCGCTGCAGCGGCCGGTAGCGGGGGTTGAGGAGTCTGCGGGTAAGGCCGAACGTACGGCAAGATCGAAGAAATCCCCACTTCTCGCAAAGAACGCGAGAAATGGGGCACCCGCGTTGACCGATGCTTTGAAGACGCGGCTGTTTGATTTGCGGAAGGGCGGGTTTAACCGGCTTTATCAGGCGGGGGAAGTTTATGAGTTCTCTACGCCGGAGTCTTTGCTCGACATTAATTTTGCGGAGCCGGTTTCGTGCTGGTAGATCGGCTGGTGGTGTCGGCTGAGGCTCGCACTCGCATTGTCGATGCGATTGAGACTGCTTATCGGGAAGCGGGCGAGGTTATTTTTGAGATTCCGGGGGACGATGAGCTTAGCGGCAGTCGCGGGCGGGGGCGCCTTCGACTGCGCTCAGGGCAAGTCCGCGCCACGCGGATACTGCGGTTTGCGCAGCGGTTTGAGTGCAAGGACTGCAATCTGCGGTATGAGGAGCCGGAGCCGCGGCTGTTTTCTTTTAACAATCCTTATGGGGCTTGTCCGCGGTGCCAGGGGTTTGGAAATACGATCGATTTCGATCTTGATCTGGTGATTCCGGACAAGCTGAAGACGATCGCGGATTGTCCGATTGAGCCGTGGACGAAGCCGAAGTATCGTCCGCTGTTTACCGATCTGAAGCGGTTTGCCAAGCAGGCGGGGATTCCGCTGGATGTGCCTTGGGCAGATCTCGAGGAGGACCACAGAAATCTCGTCCTCAACGGTGAGGGGAAGTTTCTGGGAGTTCGCGGATTCTTTCAATCATCTGGAGCGCAAGAAATACAAGCTGCATGTACGCGTGTTTCTGAGCCGGTATCGCGGGTATTCGCTGTGTCCGGAGTGCAATGGGTCGCGGCTGCGGCTGGAGGCGCGGCAGGTCAGGGTCAACGGGAAGAACATCTGCGAGGTTACGGCGCTTACGGTGGAAGATGCGCTGCGATTCTTTGAGAAGGTTGAGCTGAGTCCGGAGGAAGCGGAGATTGCGGAGAAACTGCTGGAGGAGATTCGCGAGCGGCTGCGGTTTCTGAACGATGTGGGACTGGAGTATCTGACGCTGGACCGGCTGTCGTCTACGTTGTCGGGAGGAGAGGCGCAGCGGATTCAGCTGGCGACTTCGCTGGGATCGCGGCTGGTGGGCACGCTGTATGTGCTGGATGAGCCGTCGATCGGGCTTGCATCCGCGGGATACGCACCGGCTGATCAAGATTCTGCACGATCTGCGGGATCTGGGGAACACGATTCTGGTGGTGGAGCACGATCCTGACATCATGCGCGCGGCGGACCGGATTCTGGATTTGGGACCGGGGGCCGGGCGAGAACGGCGGCAAGCTGGTGGCCGAGGGGACGTACGACGAGATTCTGCATAATCCGGTTTCGCTGACGGGGCGGTATCTTTCGGAAGATTTGCGCATTCAGTCGCCGGTGGTGCGACGCAAGCCGGGAGCGCAGCAGATCAAGATTCGCGGCGTCCGCGCCAATAATCTGAAGGGCGTGGACATCAGCATTCCGCTGGGAATGATCGTGGCGATTACTGGCGTGTCGGGGTCGGGCAAATCGACGCTGCTGCATCAGGTGCTGTACCGGGCTCTGGCGCAGGCGAAGCAGCAATCGGGCAACGGAGCAACGGGGCCGGCCGCGAGTTGGGAGAGCCTGGAAGGCGATCAGTTTATTGAGGAAGTGGTGCTGGTCGACCAGTCGCCGATTGGAAGGACGCCGCGGTCGAATCCGGTGACGTACATCAAGGCGTTCGACGCGATTCGCGAACTGTTCGCTTCCCTGCCCGAGGCGAAGAAGCGTGGGTTCGGAGCGGGACATTTTTCGTTCAACATTCCGGGCGGGCGCTGCGAGACTTGCCAGGGCGACGGCACGGTCACGGTGGAGATGCAGTTTCTCGCCGACGTCGAACTGATTTGCGAGGAGTGCAAGGGCACGCGCTACAAGCCGACGGTGCTCGACGTGCGCTATCGCGGGAAGAACATTCACGAAGTGCTGAATCTGACGGTGAAGGAGGCTCTGAAGTTCTTTGCCGAGGCGCCCAAGATTACCGAGAAGCTGCGGTCGCTGGAAGAAGTGGGGCTGGGATATTTGCGGCTGGGGCAGTCGGCGACGACGCTTTCGGGCGGGGAGGCGCAGCGCATGAAGCTGGCGGCGCATCTGCAGCCGGCGTCGCGGGAGGCGAGCCGGGGATCTGGGAGCGAGGCGAAGCTGAAACGGCGGCTGCTCTACATCTTCGACGAGCCTACGACAGGGCTGCATTTTGACGACGTCAGCAAACTTCTGGCGGCCTTTCGGCGTCTGATTGAAGCAGGGGGCTCGATTGTGGTCATCGAGCACAATCTGGAAGTCATCAAGACTTCGGACTGGGTGATCGATCTGGGACCCGAAGGCGGAAGCCGCGGTGGCAAGGTGGTAGGGGCGGGGCCGCCGGAAGCGATCGCGAAGCTGGCGGGGTCTTATACGGGTAAGTATCTGGCGCGTGTGCTGAACGGAAATGGGAACTCGCGTTCCCGTTCCTCGTAAATATGGCTCGTAAATATGGCTGGTAAATTCGGGGTGGCTCGTAGACTCGGGATCGCCGTGCTTGCCGCGTGTTTGCCCGCACTTGCCGGGGCGCAGACCGCGAATCCGACTGCAGCGCAGAACGATTCGCAGTCTCAGGACGAAGGCTCTTCTTCCAGCGTGCGTCACAAGCCGCACACAAATTCCGGACAGAAAGCGCATCACACAACCGTTGCCGAGGAAGACGCGCCGCCTCCCGAGCTGGCGAAGGCTGAGGCGTTGATTCAGAAACAGGACTACGCCGGAGCCGAGCCTCTACTGCGCAAGCTTCTCGAAGGGGATGCTGGGAATGATCCCGCAAATTACGTCGCATGGTTTGAGTTGGGGTTTGTGGAGAATGGCCTCGGCAAGCGGGAGGAATCGATTGCGGCGTATCGCAAGTCGGTGGCGGCGAAGCCAGACGTATTCGAATCGAACCTGAACCTGGGCCTGCAACTTGCGAAGGCTGGACAGCCCGATGCCGCGCAATATTTGCTCGCGGCTACACAACTCAAGCCCACCAGTCATGTGGCGGAAGGCCATGCGCGCGCCTGGCTTTCTCTCGCGCACCTGCTCGAAGCGACCAAGCCGGAGGAAGCCATCGCGGCCTACCGGCAGGCGGCGGTGTTGCAGCCGAAGGATCCCGAACCGCATCTGGCTGCGGGCCTGCTTTTCGAAAAACAGGGCAAGTTTGCCGACGCGGAGAGCGAATACAAGCAGGCGCTGGCGCTGGGCCCATCTTCCGATGCACTCACGGGGCTGGCCAACATCTACATGCGCGGGCGCCGTTTGCCCGAGGCGGAAGTGGAGTTGAAGAAGCTCGTAGCGGCGCATCCCGAGCAGGCGGACGCGCGCATTCAACTGGGGCGGGTGCTGGCGGCGGACGGTAAGTACGACGAGGCGATCGCCGAACTGCAGGAGGGCGAGAAGCTGGCTCCGGCGGATGCTTCGCTGCAGCGCGATCTTGCTGACCTGTATGTGATCGCCAAGAAATACGATCAGGCGGAGACGGCTTATCGCGGGCTGCTGGCGGGCAGTCCCAAGGATGCGGCACTTCATCAAAGTCTGGGCAAGGCGCTGCTCGAACAGAAGAAATTCGCCGAGGCGCAGAAGGAATTCGTGGCGGCGGTGAAACTCAAGCCCGACCTGGGGACGGCCTATGGGGACCTGGCCTTCGCGGCCAGCGAGAACAAAGACTATGCGTTGACCCTGAAGGCTCTGGATATGCGCCTGAAATTCATGCCCGACGAGCCCGTGACTTACTTCTTGCGGGCTTCGGCCTATGACCATCTGAGAGACTTCAAGAAGGCGTCGCTGAATTACCATCTCTTCCTGAAGATGGCCAACGGGAAGTATCCTGAACAGGAATGGCAGGCGAAGCACCGGCTCATCGCAATCGAGCCCAAAAAATAGTTCGCTGCGGGGCGGGGATCATGCTTGGGGTGGGGTACCGATTACGAACCTGGGGAGCGGCCACACTGGTCGCGATACTGGCCGCGATGGTGGCGCAGGCGGCTCCCAGCAGCGACCTTACCGTCGAGCAGTTGAAGGCCAAGCTTTCTTCCACGAGCGTTGGGGACCGGCCTCATCTGTGTGTGCAGATTGCGCAGAAGCAACTGGCGGAAGCCGAGAAGCAGTATGCGGCGGCCGACTTCGAAAAGGGCCAGGCCGCGCTGGTCGACGTGGTCGCGTATTCGGAAATGGCCAGGGACTATGCGGTTCAATCGCACAAATATCAAAAGCAATCGGAGATTGCGGTGCGCTCGATGGCACGCAAGCTGACCGAACTGATGCACTCGCTCGGTCACGAGGACCAGGCGCCGGTGCGAGACGCGGTCAACCGCCTGCAACGGGTCCGGGACGATCTGCTGATGGCCATGTTTCCGAAAGGAGCAAAATGACTGCTTCCCTGCTTCGATGCAGTGTGTGCGTGGTGCTTGTTGATGGCGGGTGGGTCCGCGGTACTGGCCCAGCGCCATCGCGAGCCGCTGACGCAAGCGGAGATCGACCAGATACGAGATGCCAGTTGGGAGCCGAGACAGCGGCTGGCGCTCTACGTTCAGTTCACCCGGGCGCGGCTGGTGAAACTGGAAGAGATGCGGAACGACCCCAAGACCAAGAATCGTCCGCAACAGACGCATGACATGCTTGACGATGTGCAATTGCTTTACGACGAACTGAACGACAACATCGACACCTACGTCGACCGCAAAGACGACATTCGCAAACCGCTGAAAGCTGGTCATCGAGGCTGACACCGAGTTTCAGGCTAAACTGCGTGCGCTGAAAGATGCGGCCGACGTTCCGGCGGCGGAGGCACGGGAATACGAGTTTGTCTTGAACAACGTGCTGGACACGATGGATACGTCGGCAGAGGAGCATCGCAAGCTCCTGGCGGACCAGGAAGATGCGGCGAAGCACAAGAAGCTGAATCCGAATGCGAGCGCGAAGAATGGGAAGCCGGAGTAGGGCGGATCTCGGACATAAGACCTCAGCGAGGCAACAGCGTTCTTCAGGGGCTGAAGCCCGCGCTCACCTTACACGCCTTACGCGGCCCTGAAGGGCCGCTCTTCCACGTTGTGTACGGTTCGTTATCATGCACGACTCGGTGCGCCTAGACGGACATGGTGTCGCTGAAGGCTGAGGTCCTGATCTCATGCTAACCTAGGCTTACCGTGCGTGAAGGGCTGCTCGAAATCTTCCAGGAAATGTACCGCGAGCTGCGACCTGCGGCTGCGATTCCCGAATTGAAGATCGACTTCTTTGCCTTTGCCAACGTGAACAACACGATCCGGCTGCGCGACGGGCGGCTGCTGGTGCGGCTTTCCGATCTGCTGGAAGGGGCGCCGGACACGCGTGCTGCGGGCGATCGCGCATATTCTGCTGGCCAAGATGTACCGGCAGCCGATTGATCGCGGGCAGGCGGCGCGGTATCGTAAATATGTGGCGAGCCATGAGATCGTGCGCAAGACGCATCTGGTGCGGCAGATGCGGGGACGCAAGCGGCTGCGTCCGGCGCGCGGGCATTTCTACGACCTGGATATGGTCTTTGAGAAGCTGAACACGCGCTTCTTTCACGGGCTGATGGCGCGGCCGCGCATGAGTTGGAGCCAGACCAAGACCCGGCGCATTCTGGGGCACTATGATCCGGCGCACAATGCGATCATCATCAGCCGCATCTTCGACCATTTCGCGGTGCCCGCGTACGTGCTGGAATATATTGTGTACCACGAGATGCTGCATCTGAAGCATCCGGTGAAACTGCGGGGGAGCCGGCGATGCGTGCACTCGGCGGAGTTTCAGGCGGAAGAGAACTTGTTTCCCCACATGGCGGAAGCGAACGCGTTTCTGAAACGTCTATAAGCTGTCGCTAGCCGGACAACGCAGAACATTCAACACGCTTCTGATGTTTGTTGGGAGGGATAGCCGACAGAGTTCGGCTCTCACTCAGTCTGGCGACGGGTGGCATTACACTGGAAGGTAGCACCGATGCGAATCGACACTGCGGAGTCATTCATGAAAGTGACGCTTGGAGTTTTGAAATTGACTGCGGCGGGTGTGGTCCTGTTTGCGGCCGCTGCGTGCCCACAGAATTTGTTGGCGCAAGAGACGCACGGCATTTCCGTCGACAACATCGATCGCTCGGTAAAGCCGGGCGACGATTTCTATCAGTATGCCAATGGCGCATGGATCAAGCGCACGGAGATTCCGCCGGACCGAGTCGGGATGGACGTCTGGACGAAACTCGCCGACGTGGGCAACAAGCGCATGGCCGACCTGATTGCGGAGATCGCGAAGTCCAATCCGGCCGCCGGATCCCCGACGCGCAAGGTGGCCGACCTTTACAACTCGTACATGGATGAGGCCGCGATCGAGGCGAAGGGATTAACGCCTCTTCGGCCGCACCTTGACGCGATCGCTGCCATCAAAGACAAACACGAGTTGGCGCGCGCCCTGGGGGAAGGCCTGCGGGCGGACGTGGACGCGCTCAACAACGGCGTATTTCACACGGCAAATCTTTTTGGGTTGTGGGTCGCTCCGGGGTTCCACGATTCGGAGCACTATGCCGCCTATCTGATGCAAGGCGGAGTGCAGTTGCCAGACCGCGAATATTACCTTTCCGACAGCCAGGAGATGAGCAAGATTCGCACCCAGTATCAGACCCACGTCTCCGCCATGCTCAAGCTGGCGGGATTTTCGGATTCGGACGCGCGCGCGGTCCGCATTCTTGAACTCGAGCACGCCATTGCGCAGACGCATCGCAGCCTGGCGGATAGCGAGGACATCCACAAAGCCGACAACACCTGGACGCAGGCGGACTTTGCGGCAAAGGCGCCCGGGTTGGACTGGGCGGAGTATTTTCGCGCAGCCGGGCTCAGCCAGCAAAGCAGTTTCATTGTGTGGCAGCCCGAGGCCTTCACGGGCGAATCGGGGCTGGTGGCCTCCACTTCGCTGGACACATGGAAGGATTGGCTTGCCTATCACTTGATCGAGAGCTATGGGGGAGTACTGCCAAAGACGTTGGCGGATGAGCGCTTTGCATTTTTTGGTACGGCGCTTTCGGGAGCGAAGCAGCAGCGCCCGCGGTGGCAGCGTGGGGTTTTCGTGGTGGATGGCCGGCTGGGCGACGTAGTCGGTCAAGTCTACGCCCAGCGATATTTCTCGCCGGAGGCGAAGGCGCAGGCGGAGGCCATGGTGGCCAACCTGATCGCGGCGTTTCGCAAGCGTATTGAAGCCCTCTCGTGGATGAACGCGACCACCAAAGCTGAAGCCGAGGCCAAGCTCTCGACGCTTTACGTCGGGGTGGGCTATCCGGAAACCTGGCGCGATTACTCGAACTACGAAGTGAAGGCGGATGACATTTTTGGCAATCTCTGGCGGGCGGACTTGGCGGACTACCAGCGCCAGATTGCGCGGCTCGGCAAGCCGGTCGATCGGAAGGAATGGTGCATGGAGCCGCAGACGGTGAATGCGGTGAACCTGCCACTGCAGAACGCGCTGAATTTTCCGGCGGCGATTTTGCAGCCGCCGTTCTTTGATCCGGCGGCTCCGGCAGCGGACAATTACGGCGCGATCGGGACCGTCATCGGCCACGAGATCAGCCACACGTTCGATTCCGAAGGCGCGGCATTCGATTCGAAGGGACGCGTGCGGAACTGGTGGACTCCGGAGGACCTGAAGCATTTCGAGGCGGCTACGGCGCAACTCGCCGCGCAGTATGACACCTACAAGCCATTTCCTGATCTGGCACTCAACGGCAAGCAGACACTCGGGGAGAACATCGCCGACGTGGCAGGCATTGCCGCTGCGTATGACGGATATCGGGCGTCGCTCTCGGGCAAGACGGCGCCGGTCGAGGACGGATTCTCGGGCGATCAGCAGTTCTTTCTTGCATTCGCTCAGAACTGGGGAGAGAAGACGCGGGAGGCCGCGTTACGGCAACAGATCATGACCGATGGGCATGCTCCCGGAGAGTACCGGGCCGCCACGGTGCGCAATATCGATGCCTGGTACGCGGCGTTCGATGTGAAAGCGGGAGAGAAGCTATACCTGGCACCGGCAGAGCGGGTGCGGATCTGGTGAGGTAGGGAGTATGGGTGCCAGGCAGGACGAAAAGTCAGCCCGCTTTCGGGCGCTTCACGACGGCCCGGGTATCTTCGTCATTCCGAATCCATGGGATGTGGGGTCAGCTCGCATGCTTGCAGGCCTTGGCTTTCGGGCGTTAGCTACATCGAGCTCCGCCTCGGCTTCTGTCCTCGGCAAGCGAGACGGGCGGCTGAGCCGGGACGAGGCGCTGCGACACGCGCAATCGATAGTCGATGCGACGGATCTGCCGGTCTCCGCGGATCTGGAAAATGGGTTTGGCGATGGGCCAGAAGCGGTGGCGGAAACAGTCCGGTTGGCAGCCGCGGTCGGACTTGCAGGATGCACGATCGAGGATACGACGGGCAAGCCAGATCAGCCGCTTTACGATTTTGGGCTGGCCGTCGAGAGGATTGCTGCGGCCGCGGAGGCAGCGCATTCCCTGCCGATTCCTTTCATCCTGACGGCGCGAGCGCACAATCTCCTCTTCGCCGCGCCGAGTCTGGACCAGACCATCCTCCGGCTTCAGGCTTTCGAAAAGGCCGGAGCCGATGTGCTCTTTGCTCCCGGGTTGCCCAACCTTGACGCGGTGCGAGCCGTCTGTGCGACGGTATCGAAGCCGGTCAATTTCATGGTCGGAATCAAAGGCAAATCATTTTCGGTGAATGAACTCGCTGCAGCTGGCGTCCGGCGCATCAGCCTTGCAACCTCACTGTATCGCGCGGCCATGACCGGCTTCCTCGACGCTGCTCGCGAAGTGAAAGAGGAGGGCCGGTTCGATTTCGTCGACCGGTGCGTAACCACGCCGGATCTGAACAAGCTCATGGGAATTTAGAGGCGCAAACTTTCAAAAAACCTGCTCCTAAAGGTTTTCTGCCCGGGCACATCATCCGCAGATGGGTTGACCCCAATGTAAAATTCCCGTATGGGCAGCGCGATGCTCAGAAGGTACGCTACGCTATTCCTCTTGTTTGCGTGGGCCGTCGTCCTGGCGGATGCAACTACGGCTTCCGGTCAGCAATCGAACGCCTCGATACCGTCCGCCGAGCTCACGCGCCTGCGGCCGGTGGTCCTGTCTGATTTGAAGGCACGCCTCTCGCTCATTTATGGGGAACCTGTTTCCGATGCGGACGCGGCTCAAGAGTTTAGCCACTGTACGTTCTCCCGCCTGATCCTAGGTACCCTTGGGCACGCTATCCTCGTCGAGGCCGCCGCCGGCCATGGCAAATCGAACGCAGCAATGCTGAACGTGTATGTGCCGGATCACGGATCCTTTCGGCGTGTCGCAGCTGCCAATGGATTTGGACCGCAAGTCATGGATCGCGATGGTGCGCCGCCTGATCTGATCTTCGGCTGGACTGAAGGCGTGTGCACCGTGACGTACTCTCGGTACCGGTACGAGAAAGGCCAGTACAAGGTGAACGGCTGCGCGCAAGAAGACCGCAACGGCAAACCGAAGGCCGGCGAATTCTGAGCCATCAAGGCGTGCGAAAGCGCGGAAAAACTTGCCGTGTTCGACCCGCCCCTAAACCAGATGCCGCCCGACTCCCTGCCGAAGGCCGACGACAACTCCTGCGTGGCGTCTCCCGCGCTTGAACCTGTCGAGGGCGTGGCCGACAGCGCACAACCCGTGCCGAGCAATCAGGTGCGTTTTGTGATTGCCGCACGGACGATGGGCGACTGCCAGCTCGCTGCGGTCGAAGGCGGAACCTGGACAACGTCAGATCCGGCTAACACGACGGTCGATGGGCAAGGACTTGCAACCTGCTTGCACCCGACTTCAACCCCGGCGATCATCATTTTCGCGGGCACGTTTCACAAACACGCCTTCGCACCATCCTCTTTGAGCTGCAAGTAACGGAGCCACCATTCCCACGCAGGCCCAAGCCGGTGGATGGTCGGCAACCAGAGTAATTCTGGTTCGCGCTTAGGGCGCATCCTTCCCATCAGGAAATCATCTCATCGGCTGGATGGGAGGTTGATAGGCCGCGAAAAGGCTTCTACCGCGAAGGGCACGAAAGCACCCAAAGGAACTACTTTTCCTGCGCGGAGGGGGCAGGCGCTTCCCTGCATCCAGTAGCCGTTCAAGGCTTTATTCCGACCATGTGATCCTAATCACAAGCGGTTGTGAGGCGGCGGATTGACGGGCGCGGCGGGGGGAGACTATCCTTGAAGTTGAAATTGAAATTCATTTTCAAAATGATGGACATCGCTTAAATGCTTCAGGCATTCATTATTACGCTGCGCGAAGGGGTGGAGGCGGCGCTGATTGTCGGCATCACCCTGGCCTACCTGACCAAGATCGGGCGGCAGGAACTGCGCAAGACGGTGTATGCGGCGCTGGCAGCAGCGTTTCTGGGGAGTATTGGCGTGGCCGTGGTCATCTCGCGCACGCACCTGAACGAGGACGTTTTCGAAGGCTGGGTGATGCTGGTCGCCGCATTCTTCGTCGTCACCATGGTCATTTTCATGATGAAGACGGGGCGCAAGCTGAAGGGCGAGATCGAGGGCAAGGTCGGGTTGCTGGCAGGCAATGACGCGTGGGTCGGGCTCTTTGCTTTCATCTTTCTGATGGTGCTGCGCGAGGGAGCGGAGACGGTGCTGATTCTCTCCGCGGTGTCGTTGAACTCGACCGAACTGATGAGTTTTCTGGGAACGCTGCTGGGCCTGCTGGCCGCGATTGCGTTTGGCGTGATGTTCGTCAAAGGCAGCGTGCGCATCAACCTGCAGAAGTTCTTCAAGGTCACGACGGCCATCATGTTCCTGGTGGCGGCGCAGTTGCTGATCTCCGGGCTGCACGAGCTTTCCGAGAGCGGCGTAATTGCATCTTCGAAACGGGAGATGGCGATCATTGGGCCGATCGTCAGCAACGACTGGTTCTTTTTTGTGACGGTTTTTGCACTGGCGGCATTGATGATTCTGTTCGAGGCCAAGCGGCGCGAACCAGTTTTGGCCGTCACCGCCTCGCCCGCTGAGCGTCGCAAGGCCGCGTGGAGCGCCCGCCGCGAACGCATGTGGATGATTTCCGTGCTTACTTTTTCGTTCGTGTTCATTGCGCTGATCACGGCGGAATTTGTGTACGCCAAGAGCGTCAGCAACATTCCCGCCGGGACCGAAGTCACGTTCACGAACGGGCGGGTGAGCATTCCGCTGGCGCAGATTTCGGATGGCGACCTGCACCGTTTCCAGGCCAAGGAGAATGGGACCGCGATCCGCTTCTGGCTGTATCAGAAGCCGGACGGCAAGATCGCGACTGTGTTTGACGCTTGCGAGATTTGCGGGTCGGTTGGGTTTTACAAGAGCGGCAATGGAGTCGTTTGCAAGAATTGCGCGGCGCCAATTAATCCGCAATCGGTGGGGACGGCGGGCGGGTGCAATCCGGTGCCGCTGAAGGCTACGCAGACGGCGGATGCGGTCATCATTGAGGAGGCGGATGTTGCGGCCGGCGGTCGCATGTTCGCACAACAGTAAGCGATGTTCGTCCGGCTCGTATACGAATCCTTCCGGCGCCAGAAGCGGCGCAAGTTGCTGGCGGGCGCGGCCATTACGCTGGGCGTGACCGTGGCGACGGCCATGATCGCCGTGGCGACCGACATCGGCGACAAGATCAATCGCGAACTCCGCACCATTGGCGCCAACCTGGTTGTGACCCCGCAGGAAGATTCTCTCGACGTGGAGATTGGCGGGGTGAACCTCAAGCCTCCGACCGACGGTGCGTTTCTCGAAGAGGCCGACCTGCCCAAGATCAAAGGGATTTTCTGGCACAACAACATCACGGGCTTCGCGCCCATGCTGCCGGTCAATACTGCCATGGAGCAGCGACGGGAAGCGGCAGGACGTGACGCTGCTGGGGACTTATTTTGCGAAACAGGTTTCGTTCGGCACGGACCAGTTCACGACCGGCGTGCGCTCGACCTATCCGTGGTGGAAAGTTTCCGGGGCTTGGCCGGAGGATTCGTCGCGGGACGTTTTACTGGGCGAGCGGCTGGCTGAGCGTTTAGGCGCGAAGCCGGGAGATCAGATCACTCTGGCGGGCCGGCAATTGCGAGCCAGCGGGATTCTTTCGACGGGTGGAACCGAAGACGATGAAGTCGTGGCACCGCTTGCTGTGGCGCAGGAGATTCTGGGCCGACCGGGCGCGGTAAAACGAGTGTATGTCAGTGCATTGACCAAGCCGGAGGACGCTTTTGCGCGGCGCGATCCCAAGAGCTTGTCGGGGGCCATCTACGACCGGTGGTATTGCACGCCTTATCCGCAGGCGATTGCGCTGCAGTTGACCGAGGCGATGTCGCACTCGCACGCGGAGCAGATCCGGCAGGTTTCGCAGAACGAAGGCGCGGTGCTCACACGCATCGAGGGGTTGATTTTCCTGATCACGCTGGCGGCTTTGTTTGCGTCGGCGCTGGCCGTGTCGGCGGCGATGGCGACTACGATTTTTGAGCGGCGGGCGGAAGTTGGATTGATGAAGGCTTTGGGCGCGAGCAAGCTCGCCGTCGCTGCAATTTTTTTCGCCGAGGCTACGCTGCTGGCCTTGATTGGCGGCCTGGCTGGTTTTGTCGTGGGCTCTGGCCTGGCACATCAGATCGGGCATTCGATCTTCAATTCGGATATTTCGATTCCGCCGGTACTGTTGCCGGTGATTCTGGCGATTGCGGTGATGGTGACGTTTGCGGGGAGCGCGGCGGCGATCCGGCGCGCGGTGGGGCTGGATCCGGTGTTTGCGCTGCGGGGGGAACTATGAGCGCGCCAGGGGTAAACGTGAGCACATCACACTCGGCGCGGGATCTGGCGGCGAGTCGGGCGCGCGGTCCGCATACTTCGATGTTTCTGCGCATGCTGGTGCGGGCGGCGGTGCTGCGGCGGGGGCGGGCCGTGTCCGCGCTGTTTGCCATGGTGGTGGCGGCGGCGGTCGCAACGGCCATGCTGAATCTGTATGTGGATGTGCAGGCCAAGTTGCGGCGGGAGTTTCGCAACTACGGGGCGAACATTATTCTGGTCGGCAAGGACGGCGCTTCCCTTCCCGCGGACACGCTGGCGCGTGTGGATTCGGTTCTGGCGTGGACGCGGGATTGCGGCGCCGTTTTGGCTCGTCGTGGCGCGAACAGGTGATGGGCAGCCGATCGTGGTGGCGGGGACGGATTTTGAGCGGGTGCGCCAACTGGATAGGTGGTGGTCGGTGAGTGGTTGGCCTACGGAAATCCCCACTTCTGGCGCAAAAAACGCGCCAGAAATGGGGCACCCGGACTCTTCCTCTCCGGCATTGATTGGCGTGCGCGCGTTGGCGACGGTTGCGCCGAAGAATCAGGCGTTCGATCTGAGCTTCCAGGGGCGGACTTTGCATGTGACGCCGGCGGGTACGGTGCAGACAGGAGCGGCGGAGGACAGCCGCATTTATGTGTCGCTGGCCGATTTCGTGGCGTGGACAGGCGTGCAGCCCTCGACGATTGAAGTTGCGGCCAGCGGATCTCCCGAGGAAGTTGCTGGCATCATGAACCGGCTTACCCAGGCAATTCCAGCTGGGGACGTTCGCCCCGTGCGGCAGATTATGGAGGGCGAGGCGCGCGTGCTGGGCAAGACCCGCGCTACGCTGTTGGCTGCGGCGGCGTTGATCATTCTGACTGCGGCGTTGTGCGTGCTTTCGACGCTGATGGGATGGGTGTTTGACCGGCGGCGCGATTTTGCCATCATGAAGGCTCTGGGCGCGTCGGGACGACTGCTCAACGGATTCTTTGCGGCGGAGGCTGCGGTGCTCGGCGCGATGGGCGCGCTGATCGGCTTTGTGGTTGGGATCGGCATTGCGGCGTGGATCGGGCGGGTTAACTTTCACGCTCCCGTGGTGCCGCGTTTGAGTGTGCTGCCTGTGGTTCTGGCTGGTAGCATGGCGGTTACGCTGTTGTCGGCGATCCTCCCAATCTCGCTGCTGCGCCGGGTGCAGCCGGCGGTGATTCTGAGGGGAGAGTGAAATGATTCAGATCAAAGACGTGACGAAGCTCTACCCCGCGAAGGAAACGGGGAATGGATCGGGCAAGGACAACATCCATGCCCTGGACCACATCTCGCTGCACGTCACGCAGGGAGAGTGGCTGTCGATCATGGGGCCGTCGGGGTCGGGGAAATCGACGCTGGTGAATCTGATTGGCTGCCTCGACCGGCCGTCGTCGGGGGAGATCTGGCTTTGTGGGCAGAATGTGGCGGGGATCTCGGCCGCAGATTTAAACCGCGTGCGCGCGGAAAAGATCGGATTCATCTTCCAGCAGTTTCACCTGATTCCCTTCCTCACCGCGGTAGAGAATGTCATGCTGGCGCAGTATTTTCACAGCATGACCGACGAGAAGGAAGCGGTGGAGGCTCTGGATCGCGTCGGGATGGGTGACCGGGCGCATCATCTGCCCTCGCAGTTGTCGGGCGGCGAGCAGCAGCGGGTGTGCATTGCGCGGGCGTTGATCAATGATCCGCGAATCATTCTGGCGGACGAGCCTACCGGAAATCTTGACGCAGTGAATGAAGAGATTGTGCTGCGGCTGCTGCGTGAGTTTCACCAGCAGGGACGCACCATCGTGATGGTGACGCACGATCCGGTGATGGCGCGGCTGGCCGACCGGCGCATTGAGTTGCATCATGGCAAGATCGCGTCGCAGGAAATTTTCTCGCTGGCCGACGAGGAACAACTCGACGAAGTTCTGGAAGAGCTCTGGGTGCTGGCCGAGCATGGCGAGATCGCCGAAGTCGAGCGCATGGAAGTGCACGGGGCGCTGCCGGTGAGCCTGGCGATTGAAAAGATGATCGAGATGGGGCTGGTGGCGTCTACGCCGCATCCTCCGCAGCCGCATGGTCACAAGCCGTTTGTGAATCCTTGCCACGAAGCGCTGAAGCCGGTGGCTGTGTCGTCGGGCGATGGGACGCTGATTGTCGAACTCACGCCGCGGGGACGCGAGCGCGCGGGGAGCATCATCCGGCGGCACCGGCTGGCGGAGCGGCTGTTCACCGACAGTCTGGCGATGGATAGCGAGACTGAGATCGAGCAGCAGGCCTGCAAGTTCGAGCACATTCTTTCGCCAGAAGCGACGGACAAGATCTGCGCGTTTCTGGGGCATCCGCGGACGTGCCCGCACGGGGCGCCGATTCCGCCGGGGCCGTGCTGCGGCTCTAGGCCGATGCAGAAGATTACCTTAGACTCCTCTTCAGCTTCAATGCGGTAGCTCTATGGCAGAGACTCGGCGTGAATTCCAACAGCTTGCAAGAATGAGGTTGAAGGACGCACGCGTTTTGCTTCGAGGCGGAAGCATTGAGGGGGCCTACTACATGTCGGGACTCGCAGTCGAGTGCGCAGTGAAGGCCTGCATCGCCAAGAACACCAAGCGTTATGACTTCCCTCCAAATCAAAGCGCAATCAAGGATATTTACACCCACGATTTGGTTAAACTAATAGGAGCAGCAAGACTCCAACTGGCGCTAGATGCGGATCGTCGGAGGAATATTGCTTTCAACAATAAGTGGGATGTAGTAAAGGATTGGAATATCAACAGCAGATATGCAGTTGGCGGCCTCAATGCGAGAGATTTGTATCATGCAGTGGCGGGTAAGCATGGAGTGATGCAATGGCTACGGCAGCGTTGGTAAATAACGACATTGACATCGGTCGACGTATTGTCGCGGCCCTTACCCGAGCAGCCATTCCGGTAAGCGTGTACCTCTGGGCGTTTATTCCGCAGTTGCAAGAATGGCAGTTCATAATCGCATCTTCACTCGTCGATGCCAAGGGTCCGCTCGCAGCCTACGCGGAGGTCAATAAAGCCTTGCAGAAAGCGGGTGTATTCGACGAAGCTCCGTTGAGGCGTATTTTCCTTAGGAGTCCGAATGACCGAATATTGAAGTCTTTGGAAAGAGATAGCCGGTCTATACCTCAGGAATCGTTCAAGGTCGTAAACGCAGAAATCGCAGGAAACTTCGTTGAAGACGCCTATGTATACAGCGGGTCAATTCATATCGTTCAGCTCGGGATTTCGAAAGGACCAGCTCCTAGATACTCTCTGATCTATACCCCCTACTCCGGAACCGGAGGAGCCGCTCCGTCTCTGCAGATAGATGGCATCGAGAACGTCCGCCAGTTTCTGGTAAAGAAGCTGCGCATCTTTAGCTCCGTTGTTGAGTCTGCGCTGGAAGAGTTGACTACGAAGGGAAGCACGTCTATTCCGAATGTTCAACTCAACCATTCGGAACTGAGGCGCCTAGGGCTAGCCTAGGGTGAGCCCCCAACGTCCCAAGATCGGCGTATTTGATTCCGGGTTTGGCGGGCTCACCGTCCTTAAAGCTTTACTTGAACTTATTCCTGGCGCCGATTATGCCTATTTTGGGGATACGGCGCGGCTGCCCTACGGATCCAAATCCGTCGAGACCGTGGCCCGCTATGCGGTGGAGGCGGCGCATTATCTTGAATCCCATGGGGCGCAGATGCTGGTCATCGCTTGCAATACGGCGACGGCGCTGGCGCTCGACCGCATCATTGCGGGAGCGCATGTGCCGGTGGTGGGCGTGATCGAACCGGGAGCGTCAGCTGCGGCGGCTGCGTCCAAGAATCAGAAGATCGTTGTGATCGGCACCGAGGCTACCGTCAGCAGCCACGCTTACCGCAAGGCTCTGGAGGCGCGCGGGTTGAATGCGCGGGAGAAGGCATGTCCTTTGCTCGTTCCCTTGGTTGAGGAAGGATGGGTGGAGCATTCGGTGACCGAGCAGGTGGCGCGGATTTATCTGGCGGAGGCTTTCGCGGACGGGTTTCACGACGCGGATACGCTCGTTCTGGGGTGCACGCACTATCCGTTGCTCAAGCCACTGTTGCATCGTGTGGCGCCGGAGCACGTGAGCATTGTGGATTCAGCGGAGTCGACCGCTCGTGCCGTGGCTTCCCGGCTGCAGGAGTTGGTGCCCGCTGGTTCAGGCGAAGAACAGCGGGCGCTTCCACGGCTCAAGTTCTTTGCCACCGATTCGGTGGAGAAGTTCCGGCGGCTGGGGGAGCGGTTTCTGGGGCATCCCATTGAAGATGTGCAGCATGTGGATTTGAAGGAATGATTTCGGCCGCAAGAATCGGATAGCGGCGCGAAGATCAAAGAATTAATCTGCCCTCCGGCGGCAAAAGCCAATCCAATGCAGGGACGAGCCAATCGCGGTCTCCGATTTCGTCGTTGAGAGCGCGGGCGGGGGCGCCCGCGCCACATACACCACACGCACATAACGTATGCATGTCCTCGACAACGTGATCTGGCAGGCGCTGACTTCTCGGGATGCTCAGTTTGCGGAGAGCTTCGAGGAGGCGCGGCGCTTTGTGCGGGACGTGGGTCCGTTGGGCGCATTCCGCGAGCATGGGGCGCAGGGCTATGCGTCTTTGGCCGGGCTAGTGGAGGCTGGCGGGACCGTGGGGCTGTTCCTCGATGATCCATACGAAGTGCGCGACGGTTGGGACTTCGTAGTCGGCGCCCCGCTGCTGCAGATGATTTGCGACAACGGCTCTAAGCCCACCCAACCGGACCCCGGCAGCGCGATCCCGGGACTCGTGGAACTTAGCGCGCAAGATTCTCCAGAAATGATTGAACTCACTGCCATGACCAAGCCCGGACCGTTTGGCCCTCGCACCCATGAACTGGGCACGTACCTGGGGATTCGTTCGCAGGGGAAGCTGGTGGCCATGGCGGGCGAGCGTTTGAAGGTTCCGGGGCACACCGAGGTGAGCGCGGTCTGCACGCATCCGGAGCACACGGGCAAAGGTTATGCCGCAATTCTCATGTCGGAAGTGATGAGGCGGATTCGCGAACGCGGGGAGACGCCATTTCTGCACGTTCGAGCGGACAATGGGCGCGCGATTGAGATCTATAAGAGGTTGGGATTTCGCGAGAGGAAGCTGGGGCACTTCGCGGTGTTGCGGAAGATCTAGCGAGCGCAGCTCACAGGTTGGGTGTGGCGGCGGGACGCCGCCACTACAGCCAGCGAGGGCGCCGGCGCTACGAAGTAACAACTCAGTACAGGTGGAAGTCGACTTCTACTGCGATCTCGACCCGCACTGGGTGACCGTCTTTCATGGCGGGCTCAAACTTCCAGTTCTTGACGGCTTCGATGGCCTTCTCGTCGAGTCCCATGCCCAGGCTACTTAAGACGCGGATGTTGCTGGGACGACCGTCGGTTCCGACGATCAGACCGAGGGTGCAGACTCCCTGATATTTCGCTTTGCGAGCTTCTTCCGAGAACTCCGGTTCGGGCGCGTAAATCTGGCGCGGCGGGGAAACACCGCCGCCCACGTGGAAGATGCCTCCACCCGTACCGCCGCCTTCACCGGGGCCGAAGCCTGGTCCCTTGCCCGATCCCACACCGCCGCCGCTACCCGAACCGATGCCGCTGCCCGAGCCGGTGCCGTTAGACGGCAGCAGGGCGTGGGACATGGGGTCGCCCAGATTCGGCATGTTATTGGAAGCCAGTTGCACTTGCGGGGGAATTACGATAGTCGGTTCCACCGCCAGTTTGGGATGATCGTTGCGGATGCACCACGACGGGTGGAGTGATCTGCGTCCATTGCAAACTTGGGCAGCTTGCCTTTGCTGGCCTGCAGAACGTCGCGATCTCCGCCGCCGCCGCCGCCACCAACCTGCGTCTTGGAGGGCTTCAGAGCTGGGATATCGCCTGGGTCCACCAGCGTCACGGTAACCTTCGTTGCCGGGGCCGCATTCACCACGTGGCGTCCCAGCATATAGCCCACAAACACGACTCCCACAATCAGAACGTGCACGCCCGTCGAACCCAGGGCGCCGTTTCTCCAATTGTTGTAAAAGCCCCAGATGTCTTTGACCGGCTCCGGCTTCGATTCGAGCTTGAGGGGTGGAAGCTTCTTGGGGAAGAAAAAGTCGTCCAGTTCGCGAAACAGGGACTTGTAAAGGGGTTCTTCGAAGGTTTCTCTCGCCAAAAGCAGGTGCAGCTCTGGCTCGCGGGCGGGGCCGCTCGGGTTGATTGGTTCGGATCCCATAATTCTGGTCTGGACACCCTCGCCGGTCTGCTTGGACCAGCCTGCTTAATTTAGTTCCCTGCGAAGCCCTCTGTACACAGATGACCGCGACTCAGCTCAAGTTGCATGGACTTCTGTCCCTTTTTTGTCAATGAGGTTACCTAGTCGGCTGCCCCCACGGATACCGGGCCAGACTGCCTGCTTTCTAAAATTGTACCTCTAGTCGCTCTATTTCGACAGTGCATTCCGGTGCCCCTGGCAAATATCGAAAAGACGTGTCCTTCCTGCACTGGGTTGGGGGAAACAGGGCGAGTGTGGAACTCAGAATTCGAACTAATCATAAGGCTGTGACTCCATGCTTGACAGGGATCTTTCTTAGTGTTACATATTGTAACGCTACAATGACTAACACAAGGCAAGCACGTCTAAAGAACTTGGGTGAGGTCGAACAAACCGTCATGGACTACCTGTGGAGTCACGGCCCGTCTTCCGCAGAAGCATGTCGCGAGGCCCTGGCCTCCACCCGTCCCATGAAGGATTCCACCATCCGGACCGTTCTGCGCCGGCTCGAGGAAAAGGGCTACCTCACGCACGAGACCGAAGGCCGAACTTTCATCTACACAGCCTCCGACGCCCGGCAGAACGTCGCGGTCCGCGCCGTCAAGGGAATCATCGACCGCTTCTGCGGAGGTTCCGCCGAACAACTCGTCCTCGGGATGGTCGACAACGCGGTCCTCAACCGCAAGCAACTGGAACGCCTCGCTCGCAAGATCGCTGAGAAAGAGGAGAAGCCATGATCCCCACGGCTGCCATGCAATCGTCCGCGAATCTGGTGGCGCAACTCGCGAACCCCGCAGCACGCGCCCTCGCACTCGGGGCCGCCGCAGGTCTCGGACTGGCCGCCTTTCGCGTGAAGTCGACTTCCGTGCGCCTGTTCACCTGGACCACGGTGCTCTACGCCGCCTTGGCGATGCCGATGCTGGGTTGGATCCTTCCGGCCATGCCAATCCCCGCACCTGCCCTGTTTCAAAACGTATGGCATAACCTGCAGACCGCAACAGAACCTGGCAGCAGCGATGCCTTCGTCGCCACAGTAGACCAAAGTTTGCCGGCTCCAGTGGGGGAGCGGCGTCAGAATGCAGCCCACGGCGCAAGCCGTGGAAATGTCGTGGTGGAGACAAACCAGTCCCAGACGGGTGCAAGATCGACTCTCACCGTCACGTGGAATTCAAGCTTTGCCGAAACAGCCGCTGCGCTATCTGGAGCGCCGGCGTCTCCGTCCTCCCGTCCACCCCTTCCCTGGACTGTAATAGCGGGCACTATCTATCTGACCGTCGCCATGGTTTTACTGACGCGCTTCTTGATCGGCCTCGCCTACGGGCGCCGTCTGATCCACACGTCAGACACAATCCACGACCCGCACGTAACGCGGAAACTCGGCTCGCGCACTTCCGTCCGTCTCGCCGAATCCGAATTCATCTCGGTTCCTGTCACCATGGGTTCATTGCGCCCGACGATCCTCCTCCCGTCCGACTGGCGCAATTGGGACGTCGCCAAGTTCGACGCCGTCCTCGCCCATGAACTCTCCCACGTTGCCCGGCGCGACCCGCTTACCCAGCGCCTGTCGCTTCTCCATCGCGCGATCTTCTGGTTCAGTCCGCTCGCCTGGTTTCTCGATCGCCACCTCGCCGACCTCGCCGAACAGGCCAGCGACGAGGCTGCCCTCTCCTGCGGGACCGACCGCAAGCATTACGCCCGTATCCTGCTCGATTTTTTCGAAGCCCTGCACGCCTCGCCCGGACGCGTCTGGTGGCAAGGCGTCTCCATGGCCAAGGCAGGTCAGGCTGAAAGAAGAGTTGAACGAATTCTTTCCTGGAAAGGATCTGTTGCCATGCATCTTAGAAAATCAATTGCCTTTGTCGTTGTGGGGTTTGCAATTCCCGTTGTGTATCTGGTCGCCTCCGCGCACCCAGCCCAGCATGTGCCGATGATGGGAGCTCAATTCGCGCAGGATCAAACTCCGGCTCCCGCTCAACAGTCTGCGCCCGCACCGAAGGCTCAGCCAGCCGCCACTCCGGCGCCTGCGAGCATCTCGTCAGCAGACGCGGCACCCGAGCCGGCATCTCCTGCGCAGCCGACTCCTGCTCCGGCCCCGGCTGTAGGCGTGAGCGGGGGAGTTTCCGGCCCCGCCCCTGTCGCACCGCGTGCGGTGATGGCTGTCCCCAGCAATCCCCCGAATCCCGCATTGGCTCCCATTGCGCCAGTCGCACCCGCCGCGCATTTGTACCAGTTCTACCAGAGCGATTCGCAGGCTAAAGCGCAAGCGGAGGCACAAGCCTCGACGCACGGGCGCGCTCCAGGTCGGATCGATCCGACGGCTCACACTCGTCATACGGCTCCGGATATTCCTACTCCTATGGCTACGACGACGATCAGCGCTTCGTCATCGTTACCGGGAAGTCCGACTCGCTCCCCATGTCGGGTTCCACCGCCGATGCCCGCCACGTCGAAAAGCTCCGCAAGAGCATTCCCGGTGACTTCATCTGGTTCCAGGTCGACGAGAAGTCTTACGTCATTCGTGACCAGGCCACCGTCGATCGCGCCCGCAGACTCTGGGCCCCGCAAGACGAACTCGGCAAAAAGCAGGAAGAGCTGGGCAAGCAACAAGAAGCACTGGGAAAACAGCAGGAAGAACTCGGAGCCAGGATGGAGAAAGTCCGCGTCAATGTGCCCGACATGACGGCCCAACTCGACAAGCTCAAAGCCGAACTAAAAGCGCTCGGTTCCAGCGCAACCATGGATCAGATCGGAGAGGTCCAGGAGCGAAATGGGTGAGTTGCAGTCAAAGATGGGCGAGATTCAGTCCCACGCTGGTGACCAGCAAGGCAAGCTCGGCGAAGAAATGGGCGCACTCGGCGAAAAGCAGGGCAAACTCGGCGAGCAGCAAGGCGAACTGGGCCGCCAGCAAGGCGAATTAGCCGAAAAAGCCTCACACGAGATGAAGCTGCTCCTGGAAGATGCAGTGAAAAAAGGCATCGCCCAACCAGAACTCTGAGAGGGTGCCCTACCCTTGTCCTCCCGTCTTTCGGGAGGACAGGGTGGGGATTTTGACTTCCTTCGTGATACTTAGTGCCCTTCGTGGTTTAGGGTCTTTCCCGAACGATCCCATCATCCGTCCACCGATGCCCGCAAGCATCGCAAGTCCATGCAAATTCCTCAGGCGAGTCCTTCTCGGCCCTGGGCTCGTCTCCAGTCAGATCCTCGAAGACAATCTCCGTCGAATGGCATTTAGGGCAGCGTATGAGAATCTCCTCAGGTTCCTCTTCTTGCTTGTGCCTCTGTTCGTTCGCGGGTTGGTAATTCGCCAGCGCCTGGCGTGCCCAGGGCACACCGACGTTCATGATCTGCACGCTGACCCCCTCGCCGAAGTTCGATGTCACAGCCTCGACGCCCGTAGCCTTCTCGCTCCCCATGAAAAACGGAATCCCTGCTGCGTCCAACAACTGCTGCACCTGCAGCGCGTCCGCCACGCTCCACACCGTGAGGATCTCGACCAAGCGGCGGTCCTCGTCATAAACAGGATCGACCTCCCGCGGAGGACGCGGAGGAGCAGTGGGCACGTCGGGCTGGAGTTTCAGCCTGCGGATCGACATCTCATTCGCCAGAGCCCCTTGCGCCACATCCGTCAATTCGGATTGCTTCCGCGCAAGAGCCAGCAGTTCGCCGTCCGCCATCCGGCCGTAGAGTTCCGACAGGCGCCGCCATTCCGTTGCCGGATCGAGAGTGGACATGGTCGGAATCATACCTCGGCCGCGAACCGGTCGCCACATCGGAACAAGGTGCGAGACCAACAGGCCGATCCATACCAGAAAATTACTGGATGCCTGCCTTGCCCTTGCTTCGCACCGGCTAAGATGATATTGTGCCCAACCATTGGGGCGGGGCACTCCAACGAGTTTAGCCGGGCAAAAGCAGCAATGGCGGGATTCGCTGCATTAAGTGGGATTAACGGTTCCTCGAGATTCGCTTCTCTTCGCAGTTCCGGTCGTGCGGATCGAGTACTCAATCGAAATCGACAAGAAGGAGTTCACATGTTTGCACTGGTCGCTCTCGCTGCATTCGCGTTCACGCCGGTGACGGTTCCCGGCGGGGCCATCTTTAACTTCTTTGCACCGAATGACCAGGGACAGATTCCCCTCAGTACGACCATCGGAAGCGGGATTTGGCAGAACGGGAACTTCACACTGTTACCCCCTCCCCCGCAGGGTATCGCGGCTGTTACCGCGACAGGAATCAACAACGAGGGAGTCGTGGTGGGTATAGCCTGGACTGCGGACAATCACGAGATGGGATTCCTGCTGGTCGACTCGAACTACACACTGTTCTCCCGCCCCTCTTGGGACAATACAGAACCACGCTTCCTTGCAGCGTCTGGACTAGTTACGGGAGATAACTTCAGCGATGCCGGGGACCGCTTTGCCGGCTTCGTCTACGATCCTGCCACGGACCATTTTGTCGACGCAACCCCTGCCGGTTCCGACGTGACCATCGTGCAAGGCATGAATAAGTTCGGCGTCATCAGCGGCAGCGGGCATGATCCCAACCTCGGAGACTATAGCTTCACCTGGCAACAGAATACCTCCGCCAGAGGGCAGCACACGGCATACTTCGATCGTTTCACGGTCAATAACAGGCCCAGCAGGGTGCGCGGCATCAACGACGCCGGTGTCGTTGTGGGATACACTTCCGACGGAACGGCGGGCTTCGTCGGTAATTCCGCAACGGGTTTTCGCTTGCTGCACCTGCCCGGGGCCGGCAGCGAGTCGACGGTGTGCGAGGGCATTAACAATTCGAGCCAGGTGACCTGCGCCTACTATGGCTCCACTTTCATTGAGCACGTGTTCATCGGCACGCCTAAACCCTAGCTGCTGGTGGGCAAGCGCGAGGGCGCGCGGGGCTCTTCGGACGGCTCCTTTTGCGGTGCCGGGGAACTCGAAATCAACTTTTCTAGGCAGCGACGAACTCGAGTGTTCCCCCATTCAAGAAGAAATCCACTAAACACCAAGGACGCAGAGGTGCACAAAGGAATGGTCGGGCTCGCTATGCAGAACATAGATGCTGCCGCTTGCCTGGAAAGGAACTGAGATTCTTTGGGTCTACTTTTGCCAGTCTCGATAGACTGAGAACGATTTCAGGTCGGCCCCATTTGTAGTAGCATTCCAGGTTTTTGGTTGATCGGTGGTATTGGGGACACGGGAATGAGAACTCTCCTGCATGACATTCGCTTCGGACTGCGGATCTTGCGCGGCAGCCGGACGTTCACCGCGACCGCGGTGTTAACCCTTGCCGTCTGCATCGGCGTTGTGACAGCTTTGTACTCGATCGTGGATGGGGTCTTGCTGCGTCCGCTGCCGTTTTCTCACCCCGAAGAGCTCGTGATGATCAAGGCAGACATGCCCGGTATCGGAAGCAGCGATATCGGGTTGGCGCAGCCCGAACTGGTGGACTTGCAGAAGGGGCTCGGAGTTTTCCAACAAGTTTCTTCGGTGAACCCAGGTGCTACCTCCAATCTCACCGGTGGCACGAGTCCGGTGAGGCTCGATCTCAACACCACGAGTACAAACTACTTCGCTCTGTTGGGCGCGAAGCCTCGCCTGGGCCGGGTCTTTGATTCATCCGATTACCGCGACGGGTATTCCGATGTGATCTTGATCAGCGATTCGCTGTGGCGCCAACGGTTCGGGGCCAGTGAGAGCGTTCTTGGGAAGACCATAAGACTCGATACGGACCCGTACACGATCGTCGGAGTAATGCCACCAGAGTTCCACGATCCTCTCCCCGGCCCGGCAAAGAACGAGCAAATATGGCTGGCCTGCGGCTACGCAGGTTTCCCATATTCTCAACCGAACCGAAACGATCGGATTCTGGAAGTCATCGCACGTCTTAAGGGCGGAGTTTCCATCTCCCAGGCACAATCCCGCCTCGATGCCTATGCCCGGCAAGTCGCCGCGGAATTCCCGACGTTCTATCCCGCGGATTCGCAGTTCAGATTCCACCTCATCCCGCTCCAGCGGGAGCTCGTCGCTGACTCGAGCAAGATGCTTTATCTGCTGCTATCCGCAGTAGGTGCATTGCTTCTGCTCGCGTGCGTGAATATCGCCAGTCTATTGCTGGCCCGATTCGCTGTTCGTCAGCAGGAGATGGCCGTTCGTCTTTCTCTGGGAGCCGGCCCGTGGCGACTGCTTCGGCAATCGATCACAGAATGCCTGATGATATCTTTCCTTGGCGGAGTCATTGCCTTACCTCTGGCCTACGCGGCAAAAGCTGCGTTGCTCAGAATGACGCCTTCGACGCTTCCGCGTGTATCGGAGATTGCCCTGAACGGAAGGGTGTTCCTGTTCGCCTTCGCTGTCTCCATGGCTACCGGACTCCTCATCGGACTGGCTCCGGCAAAACGAATCCTCGATCGACGAGTTGCTTTGACTGCCGGATCGAGAACGATCGGGCTCTCATCGCGCGACCGAAATTACTTGCACGGGCTCCTGGTCTCGGAAATCGCACTCACCTTTGTGCTTTTGCTCGGTACCGGCCTGCTGCTGCGAAGTTTTTGGAACGTGCTTCAAGTGCAGCCAGGGTTCAACGTGGATCAACTCGTGGCTGCCCGCGTATCGTTTCCCTTACCGAACGACCCTAAAAACGGTCCATACCCGACTCAGCAGAAGTTCAATGCCCTGCAGACAGAGCTCATTCAACGCGTTCGCGCTATTCCTGGAGTGACAGAAGTTGCCATAGGTAGCGGAAACACCGGTTTCACCGGAGGCCACTGGCCGAACTTGTTTCACATTGAAGGCATCCCTGCTCTGGCCTCCGAGGGGCTTGAGGCTGAGCGGGCCGCCGTTACGGTGGAATATTTTCACGCTTTGGGAATACCGCTTCTCCGGGGAAGACTCTTTACCGAGGCGGACGATGAGAAGACAGAACCGGTCGCCATTATCGATCAGGCTACAGCGGACCGATACTGGCCGCATCAGGATCCGATTGGGAAGAGAATTCAATTCCAGTCGCATGACCCGGACCCGTGGCGCCGAATCGTCGGCATCGTGGGCTCGAGTAGAAACGACGGACTGGAAGCCGAGTACGTGCCGCACATATTCCGGCCCATGCGGCAGGATCAAATCTATGACCCCACAGTGTATGTCAGGACGGGGATGTCTCCGGAAGCAGTGGAGGAATCGACACGTCGTGTGCTGCAGGAAGTCAATCCTGACCTTCCGATCGTCTACGTTCGCACCGTGCGGGATCAGATTTCTGAGTCGCTTGCGTCCCGCCGATTCATCATGCAGACGCTCGTTTTCTTTGCCGGCACGGCTATTTTTCTGGCGGCCATCGGGATCTACGGAGTGGTCGGGTACGTTACGGCTCAGCGGGTACGTGAGATGGGTGTGCGAATAGCCTTGGGCGCTACCCCTATTGACATTCTCCGCCTGATCATAAGACAGGGGGTGAAGGTTGCCTTGGCTGGGATCACGATAGGGCTCTTGATCTCGGCCATCTTTTCTCGCAGCATTGCAGGATACCTTTTTCACGAAAAAGTAAGTGATTCCGTCAACCTCATCGTGTGTGCGATTCTTCTGCTTGCCGTTGCGGTGTTCGCCAATTTCATCCCGGCACGGCGGGCAGCCGATACGGATGCCATGGTTTCCCTCCGTTGCGAGTGATCGGAGTGCTGGGTGCTCGCTTCCCCCTTGCGCACCCTCTGAGCCGGAATATCGTTTCCAAGGCCGGCGGGTGGCACCTCCAACACCGATGCCCCATCCTTCGCGCTGCTATAAAGCTCCAACAGGTCCTGGGTCCGAAATCGCTAAGATCAACGATCCCAGTGGTCCTCCGTCGGATTGATCGGAAATGGTCAATGTGTGACTGCCACTGCACATTTCTCGGGCGTCACTCCCGGCACGAGTCAATGGACGCCAGGAAAGCCCGCCGTGGAGCTCACCGATGGCGACAAGGGGGCTCGCAGTTGCGAGTTTTGGCAAAAAATGGCAAGTATTTTCCGACAAGTAGCGAGAAAACACCTGGCATCTTTAACGGGACCAGTACAAAAGGATAGCTTTCACCTTGTGGATCAGTGGTTGGATAGCCCGTCCTTCGCGCGCTTTTTGTTTTGCGAAGGGCGGGAATCCCGATTGCCGGCACAAGGTTCGATCACGCCGCCGGCCTCCGAAATGAAATCTTCGTCCAGGCTTTCGTTCTCTCCTCCGGGGAACGAACGATCGCGGGTCCCGTTACGACGGTTTCGATTCTATCTCCGTAAAGTTTCTTCTCTGCCTCGCCGATCCAACCATTGGAGAGACTCGCGTCGCCGGGCGCTTGCTCTCGGAGGCACAGTTGAAGAATCGAAGGTTAGCGCACAAGATCACGTTGACTCTGGGCCTGCTCGGAGGTCTGGTCGGAGCAGGATTGCCTGCGCAAACTGCGCCGGCACAACAAGCTCCCCAAAACCTTGGCGACCTAAGCCTGGAGGCACTGGGCAACGTCCAGGTCTACAGCGCGTCGCGGCACCTGCAGAATGAATCGGAGGCTCCATCCTCGGTCTCCGTCATCACCCGCGATGAAATCCAGAAATACGGTTACAGAACTCTGGCCGATATTCTGCGCGGCGTTCGGGGATTCGACATCACCTATGACCGGAGCTACTCCTACGTGGGAGTACGCGGCATCAACCGCCCTGATGTTTTCAACAGCCGCGTGCTCATACTGATCGACGGCCACCGCATCAACAACAACATCTACGAACAAGGAGTCATCGGAACCGAGTTTCCCCTGGACGTGGACCTGATTGAACGGGTGGAAATTATCCGCGGCCCGAGTTCCTCGCTCTACGGCGCGAGCGCTTTCTTCGCGGTCATCAATGTTTTTACGCGCCCTCCCGAAGACGTGAATGGCGGCGAACTTTCCTTCGAACCCGCCAGCTTCGGAACCTACAACGGGCGGGCTTCGTACGGCGGAAGGGTCAAAGGTATCGGCGTGGTTCTGTCCGGGGACTTCTACGATAGCCAGGGAGAAACCCTGTTCTATCCCGAGTTCAACTCCCCCAGCACCAATTACGGGGTTGCCCGCAACGCTGATTACGAGACCTACCAACATTTTCTGGCCAAGTTCAGTTATCGGGGCTTTACCATGGAGGGGATTTACGGTGGCCGCACTAAGGGCATTCCCACCGCCTCATACAATACGATCTTCGACACCCCGCATTCCTGGACCTTCGACAGCCAACGACACATCGATCTCAGCTACCAGCGCTCCCTCGGAAAGGGCTGGGACCTGTCGGCCCGCAGCGCAGTCGCACGGGACCTCTACGATGGGGAGTACCTCTATCCCGCGACTGACCCCGGCGGCCCTGACGTCGTGAACTATGACTTGACGCGTGGGACCTGGTGGAGCGGCGAGGTAAAACTGCACCGCAGTTGGGAACGCAACAACCTGACATTTGGTTCCGAGTTTCAGGAGAACTTGCAGCAGGACCAGGGCAACTATGACATCGTTCCCCGCGTCAGCTATGTCTCGAGCCGGCCTCCCCGATCCTCAATTTGGGCACTCTATGGACAAGATGAACTGACTCTCACCCGCGTACTCTCCTTGAGCGCTGGGCTGCGCTACGACCACTACACTACTTTCGGGGGAACGGCCAACCCGCGACTGGGGCTGATCTACCATCCCTACTCGAGCACTGCCGTCAAATTAATTTACGGTAGCGCCTTTCGGGCGCCCAGTGCCTTCGAGTTGTACTACTACGCCCCGGGCTACGTTCCTGCTCTCGGTCTGAAACCAGAAACCATCAGGAGCTACGAACTGGCTGTCGAACAGGCACTCGGACATCGCTTCCATGCAACCAGCAGCGTGTATCGCAACCAGATTAGCGATCTAATCACGGAGGTAGCCGATTCTGGAGGGCTGCTGGTGTTTCAAAATGGCGGCAGCGCCCACGTCACCGGATTCGAATCCGAAGTGGACGGTCGCTTCAGCGGCGAGCTAGAGGGCAGGCTGAGCTATAGCTACGACACGACCGGCAATCCAACGGAAGGGTTGCAACTTACGAATTCTCCTCGCCACTTAGCGAAAGCGAGCCTAACCGTACCCCTCATGCGGCAAAAATTGTTTGCCGGGCTGGAGGGTCAGTACAACGGACCGCGCCCCACTTTGGCTGAACACGCTGCCGCCAGCTATCAGGTCTTCAACGCGACGTTGCTGGCAAATCTACTGAATGGACACATGGAGCTGTCTTTCAGCGCGTACAACGTCCTGAACAAGAACTACGGCGATCCCGCCCCCGTCGGTTTCACGCAAAGTGAAATCGAGCAGGGCGGCAGAAGCGTACGGGCGAAGGTTACGGTGAGATTTTGAAGGACGATCGAGATCGATTGCGGTCACTGGCTACGGCGGAAGGTCGATGGCGACTCATAGGAAAGATGAATTTCGGCAACCTGCAGGAGAATCCGATTCGATCTGACGGCCCGGGCCAACCACGCCGGAGGTGTACGTGAAGACTCCAATTCGAGCGGCTCTATTCTGCGTGGTTTTGGCTGGTCTCGCGGCAAGTCAAGGCCAGTCCGCGAGTGAAGACGAGGTCAAAGCCGCCTATTTGTATAACTTCGCCCACTCTGCTCAATGGCCCACTGCGAGCGTGCCCGCGGACAAAGCTCCGTTCGTGATCGGAGTGGTGGGAGGGGATGCGGAATTTCTCGACCGGTTGCGCTCGATCGTCGATGGCAGGACGATCGGATCTCGTCCAGTGATGGCGAAAGCCGTCGTTACCCAGGCCGAGATGCGATCCTGTCAGATCGTGTTCTTCCACGACACCGAGACCAGACGCGTGCCGTCTGTCATTGCCAGCCTGCAATCAGCGCCTGTGCTTCTGGTCGGAGAAGACGCCTCTTTCTTAAGGCAAGGTGGGATGATCAACCTCTTTGTTCAGCACGGCAAAATTCGTTTTGAGGTGAACCGGCTGGCTTTGGATCGCGCGGCGATTCGCCTCAGCGCCGCCCTGCTCCAGTTCGCCAAAGCCAACGACACTGCTCAAAAAACTGCGGCAGGCGCAGCACGCCAACTCCCCGTAAGCCCGCCCCCGTCCTATCCCGAACTTGCCAGGCGCCTGCAAATTGGGGGCACCGTACGCCTCGAAGTCGTGGTGCGGCAGGATGGAACCGTGAAACAAATAAAAGTCCTTGGCGGAAATCCAGTGCTCGCGGATGGCCTCACCAGCGCAGTCATGAATTGGAAGTACGAGCCGGCCGCACAGGAGACCGTGGAGCGCGTGGAATACACCTTTGCTCCGTAACCCTCGCTGGAACTCTTTTCCCGTTATGTTGGGGCTACTTCGTCGGAAGCGCGCTGCAATCCCCGGCGGGCGCCCGAGCCTGGGTGTGCTTTCCGCGAAATGTGGGTGCCACCGGCTTCTCTGTTGCATGCATGATCGCTGGGACGTACTGTAGCATTTCGCTGTGGCCGCCAGCCTACTGGCAGGTTTGCGGACGGTCCCTGTGACGCGGCAATATCCTCGGGCCGGAACATGCGAAATAGTCCCGGATCAACTCTGCATACTGAACCTGCGCGATGGAATCTATGGATCTCAGCTTTCAGACCGGAGTGCTGTTGCTTTTGATCGCCGCCGTCGTTGCGATGCTGACCCGGCGACTTCGCCTGCCCTACAACGTGGGACTGGTTGCGGCCGGCATCATTCTCGCGATCTTGCCATTCGCTCCGAAGGTTAGCCTTACCAAGGAACTGATCTTCACTGCCCTGCTCCCTCCGCTGCTTTTTGAAGCTGCCTTCTACATTCACTGGGATCAGTTGCGCCGCGATTTTTCAGTCATCGTCGCGCTCGCGACCTTCGGCGTTCTCCTTTCTGCCTGCGTGACCGCCGCCGGGATGCACTATCTGGCGCACTGGCAATGGCTCACTGCGCTCCTGTTCGGCGTTCTCATCGCCGCCACGGATCCGGTTTCGGTGATTACGACCTTCAAGGAAGCCAAAGCCCAGGGTCGTTTGCTCGTTCTCATCGAGGCGGAGAGTCTTCTAAACGACGGCACTGCTGCGGTTGCCTTCGGCGTAGTCGTCGCCCTGGCTTCCGGTCAGCGACTCACGTCGCTTGGGGTAGCCGCAACCCTGTTGACGACAATCGGGGGCGGAATTGTTTGCGGCGCGGCTGTTTCCCTGGCTGCACTGTCGCTCATGGGACAAACCAACGATCATCTGGTTGAAACAACTTTCACCACCGTCGCTGCGTACGGCTCCTTCTTACTGGCCGATCACTTCGCTCTATCTGGCGTCTTAGCGACCATCACAGCCGGGCTCGTCATGGGCAATTGCAGGTCGCCCAACGCGATCTCTGACCGGGGAAGAGAAACTGTACAGGCATTCTGGGCATATGCCGCCTTCGTTGCGAACTCGCTGGTCTTCCTGTTGATCGGAATGCATGAAGCCCATCAGAACTTCGTGGCGATCTGGCTTCCGGCAGCTCTCGCGATCGTACTGGTGATAGTGGGGCGGGCGGCAGCAATTTATCCCTGTTGCGTTTTCTTTTCGCACACTTCTCTTCGGGTCACCATGAAACATCAACACGTCTTGTTCTGGGGTGGCTTGCGCGGAGCATTGTCGCTGGCTCTTGCCCTTGGGCTTCCACCAAACTTCCCGCAGCGAGAAGCAATTATTGTCATCAGCTTTGCTGTCGTCGCATTTTCCGTCTTCGTACAAGGCCTGACCATCTCCCCGCTTCTTCGCAGGATGGGAGAGCTCCCCAATAAAGCGCCGTAGGAGTTCCCGGGCGGGCGGCATCGCCTTGGTGGTGACTGGTCTTCTCGAGGCCGAACTGGCCCGCTCAATTCGACTTAGCGCGGCTGGCGGGCGGGACGATTCCGTTCATGCGTAGATATTCGACCATCTGTCCGTAGTGGTTGTAGGCGTGGGCTACGGCGAATTCCGCCAGATGCAGGCGGGTGGATTTAGTGCCCGCGGGTGGCTCCAGCATATTTTGAGGCGTCAGCGTTGCAGCCGCTTTGTGTCCCAGCGCGAAAGAATCCCGCAGGAACTTGAGGATCTCGGCTTTCGTTTTCACATCAGCGGGGCCGTTGCCGTCCTTGATGGATGCAGGCACAGGGTCGCCAGTGAGTGGGGACCAAAGGAAATAATTGGACGAGGCGATGTGCCTGACCTGGACGGCGAATGACCGCACGCCTTTGTAGTCGTCACCAGGAATGTTTAACGTCTCGGGAGAGAAGTTAAACTTCGCTTCAGGCATGGCCTCGGCAGCTTCCAGGATTTGCTTTTCGACAGCGCTGATCTCGCGATCCACTGCCGAAGCGAGACTCGGCTGCGAGGACTGCGCCTGAGCTTCGCTCTCCGCGCCAGTCGTGACCATCGAAGCAAGTACCATCAAAAGCGCGAACATTCGAATGCGTTTCATAGCTCTCCTCAGTTTGAGCCGGTACCCATCGGGATTAAAAACAAACGATCCAGGTTTATAGACGCTGCATCGACCGATGTGTCATCGGCAGGGGCTTGGCTCACCCGGGGCTCGGCGAGTGAGAGGAGGTTTTTGATCTCTCTGGCATCGCCAATAGCGTGCTGGGTGCGCCATCCTCCGCGCACTTTGTGCCGCGGATCCGTCGGCCTCTTCTGCAATAACGCGCGCGCCGTGCGTTGTTTGACTTGCTCCCCTGATTCCGCACAAAGCTGAGTATGATTTCGTCCCCCTTGACAACGTCCCCTCCCACCTCCTACAATTAGCACTCGATAGGCTTAACTGCTAACAACAGCGCCTAACCCATCCAAATCATAGGGTTACAAAGATTCAATCAAGCACGTCAACCTTCTAACTACTCGAAAGGAGTAACAAACCATGGCGAAATTCTCACCACTCCATGACCGCATTCTGGTCCGTCGTGTGGAGGAAGCTTCCACCACTCGTGGCGGCATCATTATCCCCGACTCGGCCAAAGACAAGCCCCAGGAGGGCGAAGTCATCTCTACCGGCAAAGGCCGCACCAACGACGAAGGCAAGACCTTCCCTCTCGCGGTGAAAGAGGGCGACCGCGTCCTGTTCGGCAAGTACTCCGGCACCGAAATCAAGATCGATGGCGAAGACTTCATCATCATGAAAGAAGAAGAAGTCCTCGGCATCCTCACCGGCGCCGCCGCTCCGGCCAAGAAAGAACTCACCGGCTCGAAGAAATAAGCATTGTCATCCTGAGCGCGCGGTTTGCGCGAAGGATCTATGTAACTTGGTTTAGCTGGAAGCGAGTCGCTAGAAGCTTCTAGCTCACAGCTTGCAGCTCAGAGCTGACAGCTAAAAAGAAATTCATAAGGAGATTCAGACAATGGCAAAACAAATCGTTCACGGAGAAGAATCCCGTCAGGCGATCCTCCGCGGCGTCAACCTTCTGGCCGATGCCGTGAAGGTCACTCTCGGCCCCAAAGGTCGCAACGTAGTCATCGAAAAGAAATTCGGTTCGCCGACCATCACCAAAGACGGCGTCACCGTTGCCAAAGAAATCGAACTCAGGGATCCGCTCGAGAACATGGGCGCCCAGATGGTTCGTGAAGTTGCCAGCAAGACTTCCGACGTAGCCGGAGACGGCACCACCACCGCCACCGTTCTCGCCCAGGCCATTTTCCGCGAAGGCGTCAAGACCGTTGCCGCCGGCGCCAATCCGATGGCCTTGAAGCGTGGCATCGAGAAGGCCGTCACCACCATCGCCGGCAAGCTCGACAAAGAAGGCAACCGCATCAACGGCGAACTCGACAAACTGAGCAAGCCCGTCACCGGCGAAATGATCGCACAAGTTGGTACGATCTCCGCTAACAACGACGAGACGATCGGCAAGATCATTGCTGAAGCGATGAAGAAAGTTGGGAAGGACGGCGTCATTACGGTGGAAGAGTCGAAGACGCTGGAGACTCAGCTGGAAGTTGTCGAGGGAATGCAGTTTGATCGTGGATATCTGTCTCCTTACTTCGTTACGGATCCGGAGCGGATGGAAGTTGCGATCGAGAACGCGTACATCCTGATCAACGAAAAGAAGATCAGCTCGATGAAGGACCTGCTCCCGCTGCTCGAGCAGATTGCGAAGTCCGGCAAGCCGCTGCTCATCATTGCGGAAGACGTGGAAGGCGAAGCGCTTGCCACCCTCGTCGTCAACAAGCTGCGGGGCACGCTGCAAGTCGCGGCCGTGAAGGCGCCTGGCTTCGGCGATCGTCGCAAGGCGATGCTGCAGGATATTGCCATCCTGACCGGCGGCAAGGCCATCACCGAAGATCTGGGCATTAAGCTCGAGAACGTGCAGATCGCGGACCTCGGCCAGGCCAAGAAGATCACCATCGACAAAGACAATACGACGGTGGTCGAAGGCAAGGGCAAGCACTCTGAGATCGAAGGCCGCGTGAAAGAAATTCGCAGCCAGATCGACAAGACCACCAGCGACTACGACCGCGAGAAGTTGCAGGAGCGGTTGGCGAAGCTGGTCGGTGGCGTAGCGGTGATCAAAGTCGGCGCTGCGACCGAAACCGAAATGAAGGAAAAGAAAGCCCGTGTGGAAGACGCGATGCATGCGACCCGCGCAGCCGTGGAAGAAGGCATTGTCCCCGGAGGCGGAGTTGCACTGGCCCGTTGTGCCGCATCGCTCGACAAGGTGAAGGCCGAAGGCGATGAGCAGATTGGTATCAACATCGTGAAGCGCGCCATCACCGAGCCGCTGCGCCAGATCGTCGAGAACGCCGGCGAAGAAGGTGCAGTGATCCTGGGCAAGGTGCTCGAGTCCAAAGAGACCAACTTCGGATTCAACGCCTTCTCCAACGAGTACGAGGACCTGGTCAAGGCGGGCGTGCTCGATCCCACAAAGGTCGTGCGCACTGCCCTGCAGAACGCCGGCTCCATCGCCAGCCTGATGCTGACCACCGAAGCCCTGGTCGCGGAGATTCCTGAGAAGAAGGAAGCTCCGGCGGGCGGCGGACACGGCGGTGGCGGCGGTATGGGAGACATGTACTAAGGCAGCTTCGAGCTATTGAGCTCTGAGCTACGAGTAAACAAAGGCCCCGCTCTTGCGAGCGGGGTTTTTTGTTTGTACTACGACGTCCATGGAGGGCGCGACCCTCTGGACCTACAGTCCGGGATGCGACGGAGGAGGCGGCAATACACCCGTTCTATTCGGGGGGAAGCTCTACGTGAGGGATGCGATTGTGTTTAGCGGCTACAACGGCGGAGTGTTCAACGCCGCGGCCGGGGCACTGGAGAGCTATTTCAACAGCAGCTTTGCGCCTGCGTCTTCCGGCACGACTGGCATCCCCGTCCAAATGAGGCTTGGACGGGGTACCGAGGATCTTCTACTTCACGCCTTTCTCCGGGTTCCACGAACCCTGCAGCTTGCGGGCGTAGACGATCTGGCCGATATGGTAAGCGTTGTGGGTACAGATATTGGCGATGGTCGGGGCGATCGACGACAGCTTTTTTTCGTCGGCCGCTTCGACGAGCTTTTCGAGGTCGGTCATGACCTGGTCGAGCTGCTTGACGGTGTCGTTCCACTGTTTGTCGTCAAATTTATTGAAGGTTTCATCATTGCTGCCGGTGAAGTTTCCCGAATTCTCGCCTTTGAGCCTTTGCAGGTTGAGGCGATTCCAAAACAACAGATGATAGGTGAGCTGGCCGGCAGAGTGGGCTCCGGCCGGAGGTTGCCAACTGGCTTGCTGCGCGGTGAGTCCGTCGACCGCCACGCTGATGGGCACAAACCAGTCCGCCTGATTGTGAGTGGTGTGCAACTCGTGGAGCAGCATGCTGCGCAAGGTCGCGGGCGGCTGCTGGCTTTGTGCGTGACACAGCGAGGAGAACATGAGGACCAGAACCGAGAAGATGATCGCGCGGGAGTGATTCACGATAAGTACTCCTTTCGATTGGGGTGAGAGCGTTTTTGAAGATAGATGCGTTAGTCACGGATAGGTTAGCAGGCCGCCACCGATGGGCACCCTCAAATACTGTTCCGGACCTCGGAACATTGCCCGGAACAATCCCCTCTTCCCTTCCGTACACCTCATTGTCCTACCTATCCCTTTCGAAAGCGAGTTTCTCATGAAACGAAGGCTGTCGACGATCTTGTCTCTGCTGGCTGTTCCCTTCTTGATTCTGTGCGACGTCTCCGCACAGAACACGGCTGCACAAAGTGTGCCGGAGCTCGACAAGATACAGAACCAGGAGGAACTGGACCGCGCGGGTGCCGCTCTCGATGCGGCGCTCTTTGATTCCTACAACCACTGCGATCTCGAGAAGTTTGCTTCGCTCTTCGACGAGAATGTCGAGTTCTATCAGGATCAGGGCGGGTTAACGCTCGGCAGAGCGGCCTTGACCGAGAGCGTCAAGAAAAACATTTGTGGCAAGGTCACTCGCGAACTGGTTCCGGGAACGCTGAAGGTCTACCAGATGAAGGGCTACGGGTTTGTCGAGATGGGCGTGCACCGGTTTCATCATCCTGGGCACGAAGATACGGAAGGAGTGGGCGAAGGGCAGTTCGTTCATTTGTGGCAGTATCAAGGATGGAGCGTGGAAGGTTACGCGTGTGATCAGTTATGACCATCACGCGGCTGGGAAATGAGGCGGTCGCTTCGACTATCGAGAGTCAAAATCCCCATCCTAGCGTCGCAAACTGCGCGACGTTAGGATGGGGCACCCGCTCATACTTAGTTTCCGGACACCAGGCAGAATCCTACCTGGGCGTTGTTGACGTTGTGACCACCCGGGCCGCTGCCGACGATGGTGTTGTCTGAGACGCCGACCTCCACGACATAGCCGCAAGTGCTCATGCCGGTGGTATCGAGTTGCCATGTGTCTCCGGGCGCTGGAGCAGTTTGCGAAGTTGACGGAGTCGCCGTCGTTGGTTCGTTCGGCGACAACGAGCTCGGCAACGTCGCGAAACCGAAGGCTCCGAAGTGCAGGTCCTGCGCCACGAAGTGACCGTTGATGACGGTTCCGGGAGTGAACTGCTTGCAGTCCCCGGCACTGTCGATGTGGATGGCCACCGAGGGCGCTGTGTTGTCGAGTTGAATGAGGTACTTCGTCGTCGACGCGAGCACGGTGTCGCTTCCATCCGCCAGTTCCAGCCAGACGAACCACTGGTCGTCGCCTGAGGAATACCAGTAGGCGAGGACGTCGTCGATGTTCTGACTGTTGTCGAGGTAGGCAAAGAAGCCGCTGCCATCGGGAGTGCGTGAGGTGGGCGTGCCGTACATATCGGTGGTGACGATCGGGTCGGTTAACGCGACGGGCAGAGGCGATCCGACTTTCTGCACCCAGACGCGGTAGCGATTGCCCACAGAGGGCAATCCCTGAATCACGATCTGGCCGCCGAAGGGACATTGCCGGCTAGCGATCCACGGATCGGCGTTGGTACCGGTCAGCGCGAACACGGCGAACGGGTTGGTCATTCCGGTGAAGGCGGTGTCGATCTGGTCGACGCCGATTCCGCCGATGATGGCGATGTTGGGAGTGCCGGTGACAAACGGAGGTCCGGCCGGGACCTGCACGAGTGCGTCGGACTGGTTGCCCCAGACTGGAACATAGTTGGGGTCGTTCGTTGGCGGAGCAGTTTGCCACGACAAGATGGCGCGCACCTTGACGATCTGCGGACCGCTGCTGCAGGGCTTCTGGTGGCTGGCGACATCGACGGGCAGAACCACGGCGTACTCCAGGCCGCCGGCGGGAACTCCCGCAATGTCGTGAACGTTCTGCGCAACCGTGCCGGCGTATTCATAGCCCGAGCCCCAGTCGACCCAGAACGCGACGTATTCTTCGCTGCCCGCGGTGCAGAGGCCACCGTTGAATCCGTAAGGCAGTTTGACTTTGACGACGCCGACGAGTGTGTCGCGATTGATGTCGAGGCCGACGCAATCCAGTTCCTCGTAGGTGGTATCACCGCTGGTGGCGAGAATGGCGGCGATGACGTCTGCGAGGTTCACGTCAATCGGGATGAACGACGCCTTCTTCGCCGTCTTCGCCTTCTTCGTCGACAGGGCGGAAGAAGCGACCGCCGATGTGGCAACCGCAGTGAGATTCTGACTGCTCTTCTTAATCTCGGGATAGAGATAACGCGCGGGCGTGACCGGTTTGCCTTTGTAGGACGATGCGATCTCGGCGGCGCTCAGGGCTTTCTTGGGAGCGGCCGGGATCTGTTGCTGCAGATTGACGGCGTTCTTGAAGTTGGCGGGCAGCTGAACCTTGGCTTTCTCCAGCAATCCCGCGAGGATGATGAATTCAAATGCCGGAATCTGGATGGTGACGTTGACGACATTGCCAAAGACCGGAGTGAAATCCGGAGTGTTGGCAGGAGGCGCGAAGTTCCAGGAGAGGATGGCGCGCACCTGCGGGAGATTCTCGAAGAAGCAGAAGTCCTCTGCCACGGAAATGGGCTGGGCCACGCTGTATTCCAGCGGCTTGGGACCGGCGATGTCGTGGGCATTGAAGCCGGTGACACCCTGGTCTTGCCAGGTGGCGCCACCGTCGAAGGAGAGATAGAAGCGGACGTATTCCTGCGAACCGGGTGTGCATAGATCCCCGCCGTAGCCGGAGTCTTGCTTGATGGAGACGACCGCTTCGAGGCGGCTGAGAGCGTCGGAGAATCCGACGCAGCCGATCTCTTCAAACGAGGTGTCGCCGCTGATGGAGAGGACGGGTTCGAATTCGCTTTCCGTCAGGTTGCCGAAATAGTTGGGATTCGCCAGCAGCAACATGTGGAAGTTGCCTCGCGCGTGCTCGGGTGGGAGCTTGGCGAGCGAAATGGGATTCTTCTTGGTGGGCATGGTTTCTCCTTGATTGACCTGGGCGTCCGCACGGCGCACATCGTCAGATTGATTGTGTTTCGATTTGAGGGGGGTGCCCCGCGAGGAGGCCGGTATTCGTATAGTGGCGGGCAGAGGGAAAGCGTTTCAGCCGATGGGGACGAGTGTTTTGATTCCGAAGAGGGAGCGAGGAGTGAGTCCAGCCGCAGTTTCAGGTGTCCCTACGGGACACGCTTCGTCGTCATAGCCGACCCGCCAGTAAACTGGCGGGCTATTTTCATTGGTCCCTCCGGGACCATCACCTTGCTTACGCATTGCCCGGGCAAAGGGACCCCAAATCTGTAGAGGAGCCGGCGAAGTCTTGTGGAGGATCGAGGGGTTGGCGCTGCAGTGGGGGCGAGACGCGGGCGGGGGCGCCCGCGCCACATGACCTCGTTGGGTGCACTTTGGTTATTGGGGCGTCACCGAAAAGGTGGGTGGCGCATGCTATAGTGCGATTTCACCTATGGGATCATTCCTTTTCTTTGCGTTTTCGTGGTGGTCGATCGCGCTGCGGATTGTGGCTCTGGTCCACTTTGTCCGGCGGCGGCCGGACGGCTATTGGATCTGGGTGATCCTGTTTCACTGGATCGGCGCGCTGGTGTATATCGTCGTGGAAGTAATTCCGGATGCGGGGCTGCTGCGGGGTTCGTTTCAAGTCTTCCCGCGGCGGAGGCGGATCCAGGAACTGGAGCGGACGATCCTCGATAATCCTTCGGCGGGAAATTACGAAGAGCTTGGGTTGCTGTACATCGACGACGGGAACTACGCGCGGGCTAAGGATTCGTTCGACAAGGCGATTTCGTCGCGGACGGACCACGTGGATCCGTTCTACAGACGCGGCGTCGCGGAGATCGAACTGGGAGAGTTTGCGGCGGCGGTGCCGGACTTAGAGCGCGCTGTCAATTCTGATCCCGATTACGACTTTCACCGGGCCAAGGGACTGCTGGCTTGGGCCTACGCGCAGACGGGACAGATTGAGAAGGCAGATGCGATGTTCCGTGCGGCGACGCGGATTTCAACCATCTCCGAAACGTATTATCACTACGCGCTGTTTCTGCAGGCGCAGGGGCGCGCCGCGGAGGCCCGCGTGTGGTCGCAGAAGATTCTCGACAAGAAGCCGACGATGCCAGGATATTTGCGGCGGCGGGAGCGGCCGTGGTTCCGCAAAGCCAGCGCGCTGCTGGGACGATTGCCGGCGTAGTCCAGCTAGCAGGGGGTCTTCCAAGGGGCCAGAGAAATCTTTAAGACTAAGGACACTAAGGTTCACGAAGGACCCCTTGCACTCGCTGGCTCGGGTTTACGGGCATGTCCGGATGGTAAAATAGGGGGAGTGAAGATTTACACGCCCTCCGTCCGGCTGCTGGCGACCGACATCGACGGCACGCTGCTTAATCCACAATTTCAAGTTTCTGAGTGCGATCTGATGGCGCTGCGGCGGGCGCACGCCGCGGGGATCGAGATTGTGCTGGTGACTGGGCGCAGGCATACGTTTGCCTTGCCCATCGCGAAGCAGTTGGGGTTTGATCTTTGGCTGATCAGTTCGAACGGGGCGGTGACGCGGTCGCTGGCGGGCGAGACGTTTCATCGCGACCTGATGCCAAGGGAGACGTGCCGAACGCTTTGTGGAGCGATGCAAGAATTCCGCGGGAATACCGTTCTGACGTTTGACCAAGAAACCAAGGGCGCGATTGTACTGGAGAGGATGGATGAGTTGGGCGTGAGCATCCGGCGCTGGCTTGAGAAGAATATGGAGTACATCGAGTTCGTGGTGCCGATCGAAGATGCGCTGGTGAACGATCCGGTGCAGGCGATGTTTTGCGGGACGATGGCGCGGATGAGCCGGACGCTGCGGGCGCTGGAAGGAGCGGGCATGGATGGAACAGTAACCGTGTTGCGCACGGAGTATCCGGAGCGGGATCTGTCGATGATCGACGTGCTGAATGCGGGATGCTCGAAGGGACATGCGCTGGAGCGGTGGGCTGGGCATCGGGGGTACCGGCGCGAAGAGGTCATGGCCATCGGTGACAACCATAATGATGTTGAGATGCTTGAGTTTGCGGGCCATCCGGTTATCATGGGGAATGCGTGCGAGGAGTTGCGCAGCCGGGGGTGGACGGTGACGCTGGGCAACGACGCGTGCGGGATTGCGGCGGCGGTGGATTTGGCGCTGGAAGGGAAGCTGGACGCGGCGGGGCTTCGGTCGTAAGCCACGAGCTTCGAGTTACGAGCTTCGAGTTTCAAAGGCGGGCATGAATTGGTTGGGTCCAAGTCGGGTGCGGTTGGCGATCATCGCGGTGCTGGCGGTGGCGACGCTTCCCTGCTTTGCCGGCGAGGTTGCGGTGCTGAAGAATGGGTTCTCCATTCGGCATGAGCGACGGGAGATTGTCGGGGAGGTTACGCGGCTGTACGTGACGGCGGATGGGGCGAGTTTCGTGGATGTGCCTACGGCGGAGATTGAACATTTTGAGGCGGCGCCGCAAGAGGCGGCTTCCGGCTCCCGGCTTTCGGCTTCCGGAAATCCGCCTCGACAAGCTCGGGCCAGCTTCTCGCAAAATACGCGAGAAATGGGGCACCCAGTTCGGGTCCGTTAGATCTGAATGAGGTGGTGAATTCGGCGAGCGGGCGGTACCGGCTGGATCCGGATCTGGTGAACAGCGTGATCAAGGCGGAGAGCGGGTTCAATGTGCGGGCGGTATCGCCGAAGGGTGCGCAGGGGTTGATGCAGTTGATGCCGGGAACGGCGTCGCAGTTGGGAGTGCCGAATGCGTTCGATCCGCAGGCCAATGTCGAGGGCGGAACGAAGTATCTGCGGGAACTTCTGGAGCGCTACAACTTTGATCTGGTGAAGGCGCTGGCGGCCTACAATGCGGGACCGCAGCGGGTGGAGCAGTTCGGGGGCGTGCCTCCGTATTATGAGACGCGGGCGTACGTGGCGCGGATCGTAAAGGACTTTAACAAGAAGAAGGCCGCCCAGGAAAAGGCTGCTGCCGGCTTGACGGCGACGACTGGGGCTTCCAAGCACGCCAGCCCGAAGAGTTCAACCAGCAGCAACGCGCAGGATTCCAGCCTGGTGCAAGCGAAGGCGAGATCGGCCCAGACAAGCTCGGCCCAGACAAGGCAGTAGTCATTCCAACGATGGTTAGGTCCATCCACTCTGGGGCCAGCGTCTCGCTTTGCTCGACCGACAGCCGAGGGCGGCTGTCGCCACATGTGTGTTCTGTTTGACCCCTTGGGCTCAGTCATTTACCTTGGGTGGTGCCGTTTCTGGCTGTGCGTTGCGAGCGCCGCGGCGCGGAGACTTCCCCCTTCATGGATAAGAAGCGAATTCTGGCCAGCGTCGTGGTGTTCCTCATCCTGGCCGTTCTGGTTTACCTGCAATACCGGCACTGGCGGGCCTTTGACTGGGGCACGTTCTGGAGCCAGACGCATCGCATCAACAAGATCCATGTGCTGTACGGGATTGCCTACATTTACATCGCCTATGTGATGCGAGCGCTGCGCTGGAAGATTTTCCTGAAGCCAGTCCGGCCAACGACAACTTTGGCGGAGTTGGTATCGCCGACGCTGGTTGGGTTCGCGGGGATCGCACTGCTGGGGCGGGCCGGGGAGTTCATTCGTCCGTACCTGATCGCACGACGGACAGAGCTTCCCTTTTCGTCGCAACTGGCCGTTTGGGCCGTGGAACGGATCTTTGACATTGGGGCGTTCGCGGTACTGGTGGCGCTGGCCATTTTTCTGCCGAGCGCATTGCCTTCCATTCCACATCCTGAGTTCTACAGAAGCTTCCGGGAAGCCAGCTTTTTTCTGATTGCCATCGTCGCAGGCACCGCGGTGGCGGCAGTCCTGATCCGCCGCAACGTGGAGGTCGCGGCGCAATGGGTGGAACAGCGGTTTGCGCATCTCTCTTCGAACCTGGGACATCGGCTGGGCCAGAAGGTGAGAGAGTTCGGGATGGGCCTCAACACGATTCACGGACCGTTGTCGATGCTGTGGCTGGCAATGGTATCGGTGGGAATGTGGTACTTGATTGCGCTGGCGTACAAGGAAGTGACGCATTCCTACGGAGTGGACGCGCTGGAAATTCCGGTCTCGCAGTTATTGATTCTGATCTTCGCCAGCATGGTCGGTTCGCTGCTGCAGTTGCCGGCGGTCGGTGGTGGTTCGCAGATCGCCACGGTCGCGATCCTGTCGAGTGTGTTTGATGTGCCAGCGGAGATGGCGGCCAGTTGCGGGATCCTGCTGTGGCTGGTGACGTTTGCGGCGGTGGTGCCGCTGGGTCTGTTTCTGGCGCACCATGAGAGGTTGTCTCTGAGGAAGTTGTCGGTGGAAAGCCATCAGGCGGAGGAGTCGGAGATGCGGAGACCGCCGGCACCGTGAGGCGAATTCCCCTCTAGTTTCTCTTCCGGGATAATGTCTGAGATTAGTAATCCACAGTGTGAAAAACTCTTCATCTTGACAAGCCAATCGGATAAGCACACAATTGCGCCGCCTTGGGGAAGGCCTTTTTTGGCCTGCCTCGCGGTGTTCGCCCCCCAAAGACGACGAACCAAATGTGGGTAGCAGTTCAGTTAAAAGAAGCAGTTCAGTAACGATCGTCGTTTCCAGGTCTTAGCGTTTCGGCCCCAGCAATTCAACTGAAAAAGATGTTCCTCGCCGAGGAAAGGCTGCGCCCTGCGCGGCTTGCTTTGGTGCGGGCAAATGAAGAACCAACCGAATCAAGGAGGATTGATATGCAGTCACTGCGCCCTTCCCGAGCATGGACGGTATGCACCCTGCTCGCCGCTTTAATACTGGCCACGGTAGCTGCCACGGCAAACGGCAGCGGACGTGAGTTTTCCGGGTACTTCGATATGAGCGGCGTGCAAGAGCAGGGAGACCTGGTGCAAGTCACGCTTCACCTGAAGCTGTACAACCACGGGGACGCCGACGCCAAGAGCGTGATTGTCACCCTGGTGGATTCCTCGCCGACCATGACTTTGCGCGGGAACTTCCAGCCAGTGAAGGTATGGAAGAGCAACCAGTTCATTGAAATGAGCCAGGAGTTCTCGGTGACGAAGCGCGAATTCCGCGAGTGGAATGCGCCGCCGGCGCAGCCGAACCTGGTGATCCTGTTCCAGGACAGCAACGGAAAGAGTTGGCAGAAGGGTGCGCAAATCAGTCGCCGCCCGTTGGTCCACGAATAAGGCTGGATCCGCGCGGCAGGCTTCGGCTGCCGAAACCCCAGAACCAAAGATATCTTCGAGGAGAAAATTTCATGCGCCGCTTCACAACGTCCGTTTTCCTGCTGCTGACAGCGCTGCTGGTAAGTTTCCCGGCGCTGGCGCAAGACATAATCACGACGGCTATCGGAGGCGGGCCAAATGGCATTCCCGCCGTCAATGCGAACCTGTACAACCCGTATGGAGTCGCGGTGGATAGCAATGGCAACTATTACATTGCCGCCTTCAACCAGAATCGTGTTTTCAAAGTAAATACCAGCGGGACCATCTCCGTGGTGGCCGGCACGGGCGCTCAAGGTTACACGGGCGACGGAGTCTCAGGCGGCGCAGGGCTGGCGAGCTTGTACCATCCCTACGGAGTGGCGGCCGACAGTTCGGGCAATGTGTACATTGCCGACCAATACAACTGCGTCATTCGCAAAGTGGATACGGCCAACACGATCACAACGATCGCAGGAGTGGCCGGGCAGTGCAACAGCACGGGCAGTGACCTGAGTTATCCGACGGGAGTTGCGTTGGACAGCACCGCCGCGAATCTGTACATCGCGGATTACAGCAACTGCGTGGTGCGGAAGCTGGTGCTGTCGAGTAAGGTGCTGTCGATTGTTGGCGGAACGCTCGCGGCCTGTGGATACACCGGGGACGGTGGAACGGCGACGAGCGCAGAGATGTATTATCCGGCGGCGGTTGCTCTCGATAGCTCGGGGAATATATTCATCGCGGACTCGAACAACTTCGTGATTCGCGAAGTCACGAAGTCGAACGGAAAGATCAACACGGTCGCGGGAAACCACACCTACGGATTCCTGGGAGATGGCGGTTCCGCCCTGAGCGCGGAGATGACCCAGTCCTACGGTATTGCGGTCAACAGCACAGGCACGGTGGTCACGTTCTCGGACTACAGCAACCAGCGCGTACGCCAGTTCACAGTGGGAGGAACAATCACAACCGTAGCGGGCAACGGGACGCCCTGCGCCGGCACATGCGGTGAAGGCGGTACCGCAACCAGCGCGGAACTCTACGATCCGGTTGGTATTGCAGAAACCAGCGGCGGCACGATCTACGTCGGCGACAACTACAATTATGCCGTGGACAGTTTCACGGTGGGCGGGAACTTGAACCGGGTTGCCGGGAACCACTCCTATAACGTCGAGACCCTGGCCAACGCAACGCCTGCGACGGGCGTGGAATTGAATTATCCCTTCGGCATTTGGGACGATTCTTCAGGGAACGTCTACCTCACCGACAGTCATAACTTCATGGTTCGCGAATACGTAAAGTCGAGCGGACTGGTGAACTTCTTTGCCGGAAGCGGAGTTGAGGGATATACGGGAGACGGGGGGGCAGCAACCAGCGCAGAACTGAACTATAACTTCGGAGTCGCGAAGGACAGTGCGGGGAACGTCTACATCGCCGACACCTACAACTGTCTGGTTCGGAAGGTCAACACCGCGGGGACGATTACGACCTTCGCCGGTCTGGTCGTAAGTAACAGCGTGCGTTGCGGCTACACAGGGGACGGCGGCGCGGCCACCAGCGCAGAACTCTACTACCCGTACGCAGTTGCGGTGGATAGCAAGAACGCCGTGTACATTGTGGACTTCCAGGAGCAAGTCGTCCGCAAAGTGACGAGCGGGACCATCAACACGATTGCCGGCATTGGTGGGATTCCCGGCTACTACGGAGACGGTGGCCCGGCTACGGCCGCGCTGCTGTATTCCCCGTCAGCGGTGGCGGTGGATGCCGCAGGGAACGTGTTTATCGCAGACACGAACAACTGCCGCGTGCGGGAAATCAATGCCGCAACCGGCATCATTAATACAGTTGCGGGAAATGGTACCTGCGGCTTCACCGGCGACGGACTGGCAGTTGCCAACGCCGTGGATTATCCGCAGGGCCTGGCCGTGGACGCAAACGACAACCTGTTCATTGCGGACTACAGCAACCGCGTACGCTGGGTGAGTCCGAATGGAATCATGACCACGATTGCAGGCACGGGTGCCGGCAGCTATGGTGGAGATGGCGGCTCGGCGACTGCGGCCTACCTGTACGAACCGACGGGAATCGCGATCGATTCGGCGGGCGACGTTCTGGTGTCGGACTACAACAACTTCCGAGTGCGCAGCATTTCGGCGTTCCCGGCGTTGGGTACCAGCACTGGGAATATGTCATTTGGGCTGACGGCGGTTGGATCCACCAGTTCGCCGGAGACGCTTATTCTGAGTTCGTTGGGGCCAGTCAGCATCACCAACATATCGACCAGCACAAACTTCAGCGAAGCTGACAATTGCCCGACGAGCATGACCAACGGCACGACTTGCACCATGTACGTGTACTTCGCGCCGACGGCTTCGGGAAATCTCACCGGGAACGTGACCGTAAATACCAATGGGTTCTTCAACCAGGTGAATACGGTGAGCCTGACCGGGCTGGGGAGCGCGATGTCGCTGACGGGCGCTCCGCTGGCCTTCGGCAATCAACTGGTAAAAACCACGAGCGCGGCGAAGTCGGTCACCGTGAAAAACACGGGAACCAGTGCGATCACGATGGGAGCGATCACCCTGACGGATACGACGGACTACGCCATCTCGACCAACACGTGCCCGGCATCCGGCAAAACCCTGGCCGGCGGTGCGAGTTGCACCATCAGCGTCACTTTTGGGCCGAAGTCCACTGGCTCGAAGCGAGGCTCGGTGGTGATCAATGACAGCGATCCCTCTACACCGCAACTGATCGGTTTGAGTGGGACGGGAACCAGCAACGTGTCGCTGAGCCCGACTTCCATCACGTTTGCGACAACGGCGGTGGGAGTGACGAGCGCGAACACGAAGATCACGGTGACCAACAACACGGGAGTATCCATCACCTTGAGCAATCCCGCCATCACGGTGACCGGACCATTTGCAAGTGCCAGCACCACCACTTGTACGAATAGCCTGGTAATCGCGGCCAGCGGAACCTGTGTCATTAACGTGAACTTCAAGCCCAAAGCAGTTGGCTTCGCTCTGGGCACAGTGAGCGTTAACGACAGCGACGTCACCAGCCCGCAAAGCGTGGCCCTGCAGGGCACCGGAACGGGCATCAAGTTCTCCTCCGGTAGCATCAACTTTGGTACGGTGACGAGGGGAACTCAGGTTTCGTCGACGGTCACCATCACAAACGTGGGAACGACCAACGTGTTCTTCACGGGCGCTGAAATCTCTGGCACGCAGAGTTTCGATTTCAGCGACAACTACGGCGACGCAGCACCTTGCGGCAATAACTCGTCGAATCCGCTGAAACCGGGAGGGACTTGCCAGGTCACGGTGTACTTCATTCCGAGCATCGTGGGAACGGAGAACGCTTCGTACAAGGTGTTCGACAACAGTCCAGGAAGCCCGCAGTCTCTATCGCTGACGGGCAAGGGGCAGTAGCCGAGGCGAGAGCCCAGCACTGCTTTTGAACCAGTCGTGTTGAATCGGGCCGCCGGCTTGTAAGCCGGCGGCCTTTTTTGTTCGGGGGATTCACTAGAAGCGGCCTACGCGGTTTGCTGGCGTTGGGTATCCAGGGTAAAACCAGTTAGTCGCGCAGAAAGCGGGGCGTGGAGCGGAGCGTCCGAGACCAGCGTTCGCACCAGATTGCTCCGCATTCGCCACCAACCGCTGAAGATCTGCGTGTTGGAATAGGAAACGCGTAATGGACGCCACATCTCGGAGTCGGCGTCAAATGGCCGCACCGCAGGGCTCGGATGAACGCACATGCATCGGGTGTCGAACCGGAGGCCGACGCGAAGAGCTTTGAGCGCGCTTTCTTTGCCGCTCCAAAGCAGAGCCAGGATCAGCGGGCGATCCAGCAGCGGGGTTCCCGCGACGAGCGCGCGCTCTTCGGAAGTGAAATAGTCGTCGACGAAGGCGGCGCTGCGCGGTTCCACCACTTCCAGATCACAACCGAAGTTGCTACCTGGCGGCCCGACCGTGCACAAGGCCGTGTCCGCACGATGACTGAGTGAGATTGCGATGTCTGCCGGATCGCCGTGGAGAAAGACTTCCGGCGCGCCAGACGACGCGGCGCGGATCTCAAGGTCGGCGAGGGCGAGAAGATCTGTCGGCAGGTTGAGGCAGGCGGCGAGGGCCTGCTTCGCGGTCCAGCGACCGAGACGCCAGTCCGAGCGTCGCTTGAGAAAGCGCATGGCAGCGAGGGCCGTCGCTTCGTGCGGACTCAGCCAGGTGTTGTTGGCGGGTACGTCGGATTCGGTTTGTTCGAGCCAGTATATGTCCATTGGGGTGTAACCCGTCCCTTCAAGGAACAATCGACCACGGGGGCTGAAGCCCACGTACATTTCAAGCGCCTTACGCGGCCCTGAAGGGCCGCTCTTCCACGGCGGTGCAGGCATTTGAAGTTTTGCAGCATGACGTTTTGTATTTTCGTGCACGCATTTGTGCTTTGCGCATGACGGTTGTAGTTTGGTGCACGCAATTGTGTTTCGCGCATCGTTTGTTTCTCCACGGCAAGACAGCTAACGTTTCGCTCTGACCTCCCGCAGCCTCTTAATTCTATGGGCTGCAATCGCCGATTCGCGCTCGATACGCTAGGCGGCTTCTACGATCTCCAGGGCTCCCTTCTCCAGGGCTCCCTCCTCGCGCTGGATGCCCCGCTCGACCGCGTCGATGAGATAGGAGCGGAGATTTGCCGGCGGAATAATGTGATCGAGGGCTCCCACGCTGAGGGCGCGGAACACGCTGTGGACACGGTCAAATTCGCTGGCCATTTCGCCTAATTTTTCGGAATAGACGACGTCGTGAACTTCGTTCCACTGGGCGCGCAGGCGCCCTTTTTCGGCGGCATCCGCCTGGAGCATGGCCTGGTTCAAAGCCTGGAGGCGTTCGTCTTTGCGAGTGCGGGCCTCCACTTCACCGGCAAATACTACTGCTGCAGCCGGGGCACCGCCGATGACGGAGGCATAGGTTCCTTCCAACGCGGCGACCTCAAGCTGCTCGTTCAACGCGCGCGAGAACACAACGTAAGCACCGCCGTGATAACGAGATATCACACAAAATACGATGGGGCCCTTGAAGTTCACCACGGCCCTGCCAATCTCGGCGCCGTACTCGAGTTGCAGGCGACGCATCGATTCCGGTGAACCGTCAAAACCGGACAGATTGGCGAGGACGACGACGGGACGATTGGCGCTGGCGGCGTTGATGGCGCGCGCCACCTTCTTGGAGGACTGAGGAAACAGGGTTCCAGCGGACCACTGGTCCGGGCCGTCGGCGGGGACAAACCCGAGTCGGGGGACGGCGCGGGACTCGAAACCAATGAGGCAGACGGGATAGCCGCCAAGATGAGCGTCCCAAACGACGCCGGTTTCGGCGGCGCGCATTCCTGCCCAGCGCTCCAGGGGCGGATGATCCTGGTCGACGGCGGCCATCATGACTTTGCGAATATCGAAAGGCTTCTTCCTACCCGGGTTGGTTTCGTCGGACAAAATCTCGCCGACATACGCAAATCCTTCTTCACCGTTCTCGTTGTGCGGGAATGTCTGCACGTCGCGAGTGATGGGATCGGTGGTGGCGGCGCGCCGTGGAAAGCGCTCCCCCGGGTATACATACGTGTGATCGTAATGGCGGAAGAGAATGTGGCAGGCTTCATTGATGTCGCTCGCCCAATATTGGGCCTGACCGTTAACTCCCATGATGCGGTCATAGCCGCCGATTCCCTGGTTGTCTTCGGCCGAGATTCCGCCGGAGTAGTCGAGAGCACGCTTGCCGGTAAGGACCATGGCGGCTTTCGGGGTCATCACCAGAATGCCGCGCGTGTGCATGAGCATGGTGGCTTCGGCGTTCCAGTAAGGCTGGGCGCCGACATTGATGCCGTTGATGAGGAGATTGACTTCGCCGCCGGCCTGCGTAAATTGGATGAGGCGGCGGAGAACGCGCGCGATCCAATCCATGTTCTCGACGCCACTCTCCATGGAGATCCTGGCGCCGGCAGAGATCGGGAACCACTCCACGGGAATACCCTTCTGTTCAGCGAGGTCAAGGGCGGCACTGATGAGGCGACACTCGGTTTCGGCGAGCGCGCCAAGGTCCTTGCTGGGATCTCCGAGGAGGAGGACGCGAGCCATACCTTCGGGGTATCGCGTGGTGAAGTTGCGAATCACGCCGACGATGATGTTGGCGCGGTTCTTTCCGTGGGGACGATCGACAGGAACGAGTTTGTGGTCGGCATCGAGATCGTACTCGACGAAATCGCCGGGGGGAAACTCGCTTCGTGCGTCTTCCCGAGCGGGTGTGAGCATCTTAATGATCTCGTAAGGGTAGACCTGGCCCCGCTGGCGGACGCGAACGACCTTCTGGTCGTATTCGGAGAGCGGTTTGAGCGCGAGCAGTTTGTCGGCCGGGCGGAATGTTATGAGCAAGCCACTGCCCACGGGACTCGAAATGCGCACGACCAGATCGCGCAGTTCTCCGGTGGCGGGATTGGGGATGCGGGCGCGCACTACGACTTGTTCCAGCCCCAGGCCTTCGGTCACGGGCAGGAGGCGGCGGACGATGTCGCGCAATTCCTCCGGCTTCAGATTGAGTGAAGGCCAGACGTAGAGGAATACGCGGTTCCAGTAGAGGCGCTCCTGGGGACGGCGCCGCGACTGAAAGAGGCGGATGGCGGCCAGGGTCTCCATCAGCATGCGTTCAAGATGGGGCAACTGCACGATGCGCCCGGCTTCATCGCGCACGGGAGTGACGTCGCGAACCTCGGCAGCAGCGAACAGGCGTTCGTCCTTGGGATTGTCGCGGGCCACGGCGTGCAATAGATACACATCTTCGACCGAGGGCAGGCGATCAATCTTGAAATTGCCGAGTCGCCACAGATGCAGGCGCTTCCCCATCATGGGATGCAAGCCGCGGAAGAACGGGTCTTCCTGATACTCAGTGCCATTGAACTGGTAGGTGAAATGTTGCAGGCCGCTCACGCGGGGGCCCTGGCTGGCGCCAGCAGCGGACACAACGATGCGCCGGATGGGACGGGAAAACGCAACCTGGTTGAGCATGGCTTGAATTTCGCGTTGCGTCGCTTCCGAGTCGCCTAATTTTGCGGAATGGCAAACGTGGAAATCCATGACGATGTCATGATCGGCGGGAACCTCCCCGATCAGAGCGAACATCGCCTGCGCGGCCGCGGGGACGCACTTATATTCGGAATAGGTCGCAAAGACATGAATGCGCTTGCCTTCGTCATCATATTCGGCGGAGAAACAAGGATGCCCCTCAGCCGACAAGGAGCGAGAGTTGACGAGCGCACTATTGCGGTAGTACCGCCAGGTGAGCACCTCGAGCATGGTGCTGCAAAGGGCGGGTTCGGCGGATGGGAAGCGGGCGGCAAACAGGCCCGCGAGCAATTGAGGACACTCGATCAGCGCGTGCAGCCGGGCACGGCGATCCGCTGTGTCGGAATGCGCGTCGAGATAGTTGAGGTGGTCCTCTGCTTCCTGGAAGACCTGATCCCGAGCGCGCTCAAACAAGGGCCCATCGAAGTAGCGATAGCGTACCTCTCGCGCGAGATCGCTGACCGAGGGATAGATTTCATGGGTGATGGCGATGATGCGATCAAGTAGCGTGCGGAAGGAACTGCTGGCGGGTGGTCCCGGAGCCTTGGCGTGGCGCAGACGCCGCTCGAGAATATCGAGAATCGAGGCGACCTGGCTCGACATCCGCTGGTGCGATTTACAGATCCACAGCAAAGTTTCCTTCAGAGCGTGAGATCCGTCGAGTTCGAGCACGCCATAGTGAGACAGAGCACTGCGGAGTGCGGCGACAAAGGCGGGAGGAAGCCCTTCCGCATTGGTCTCGACCATACGCAAATAGGAGAACAGGTAGGACTCGGCGCTGGGCTCTTCCCCAGAAGCACGATGGTTGACATCCGGTTCGCGATGAAAGAGTGAACAGATGTCGACAAATATATTGAGAATTTCGTCCTCGGGCTGGGCAATGTCGTCACCGTGCGCGGGACAGGCTTGGCTCCAGGTTGCGAGTTTCCGAGCGGTAGCCGACGGGTCAAGATCAAATCCCAGCATGACCTGGCGAAGTTCCTTGAGAGTATCAATGCAGGTAGCTTGGCGATCTTCACGCCGCGGGTGGGATTCGCCGAAAATCACGCGCTGTTGCGATTCGATCGCGTCGTCGCCGGCGGTGCCTTCGATTTGAACCAGCGGAGCGCCGGCGTCGACCTGCACGTTGGGCATAATCATGATTTTCCGGACCCTGCCCGAAAAGGGCGCGACGATCTGGGTCTCCATTTTCATGGCTTCGAGCACGGCCAGGCGATCGCCGACGGCGACGGTGTCTCCCGCCTGGACCGCGATGGAAACGACCACCGACGGAGCCGGAGCGTGTACCACGCCTCCGTCGTCGCGGTCGATCTGATGCGACACGCTATCGACGTCAATGCGCGAGCTAATGCCTTGGCTGGCCGAAACGATATGGAACTTGCGGCCGAAGACAGCCAGCCAGGACTCAAACTGATCCAAGCGGTCGATGTGGGCCTCGGTGCGCACACCGTCGACTTCGATGCGGTAGTCTCGTGGGCTTATGCGCTGCGTCTTGATCGTGTAAAGACGGCCACGATAGCGTAAGGCCAGGACACGGCCGATGTCACTCTGCACGCGCGGGCGCCCGCGCGCGGCGGATGCGTAGAACTGAGACTGCTCGATGGCTAGCTCGGCGTCGTAGGCATCGATGGCCGCCTGTACCAAGGCCACGTCGGCATATTTCCGGAAGAGATGTCCGTCTTCCGCTGCGAGGCGATCGAGCCAATTGACATCGACGGTCCCCTCTTGCACTTCTTTGCGACCCAGCATTTCCAACAAGAAGGCTTTATTGCTGGCGCCACCCTTGACGACGATCACGCTCTCGCCCAACGCCCGCTGCAACCGGGAGAGCGCTTCTTTGCGGGTCTGGCCGTAGGCGATTACTTTGGCAATCATGGAGTCAAACTCGTGGGAAATGCTGTCGCCTTCGGTGACGCCGGTATCAACGCGCACACCGGGGCCGGTCACCACGCGAAAACGTTCGAGAACGCCCGGGGCCGCGGCGAAGTCGTTATCCGGATCCTCTGCATTGAGGCGGACCTCGATCGCGTGGCCGATACTGCGCGGGGACTCACCTTCGAGATGCTCGCCCCGCGCAACTTGGATCTGGAGCTTCACGATATCGACACCGGTAGTGCATTCGGTGACCGGATGCTCAACCTGTAACCGGGTGTTTACCTCCATGAAAAAGAACTGCCGGGCCTCCGGTTCGTAGAGAAATTCCACCGTGCCGGCGTTGCTGTAGCCAGCTGTTTTGCTGAGACGAACCGCGGCTTCGCGCAAATCCTGATCTTGCTGGGAAGAAAGCGCTGGGGAAGGCGCCTCTTCGAGGACTTTCTGATGCCGGCGCTGAATCGTGCAATCGCGCACGCCGACTGCCCACGCGGTTCCGAAATTGTCGGCGATGACCTGGACCTCGATGTGGCGGGCTCCCTCGACCAACCTCTCCATAAAAACGGTGGGGTCTCCGAATGCCTTGAAGGCCTCGGCGCGGGCGCGCTCAAAGGCCTGCGGCAGTTGGCTGGAGGAATGCACGAGACGAATCCCGTGGCCACCGCCGCCCGCGGTCGCTTTGATCAGCAGAGGAAAGCCCAGGCGCTGGGCATGGGACAGGGCATCCGTGATGGTTTCGACCGGACCACCGCTCCAGGGAGCGACGGCGATCTGCGACTGTTCCGCCAAGCGTTTAGCAGCGATCTTGTCGCCGAGGCGGCGCATGACATCGCCGCTGGGGCCGATAAAGATGATCCCCATTTCCTGGCAGAGGTCGGCGAAGGCAGCGTGCTCCGCGACGAAGCCCCACCCGACCCAGACCGCATCCGCGTGCGCTTCCGCCAGAACCAGTTCGAGACGCTTGTAGTCGAGGTAGGTGCTCTTGGTACGAAGGGTGTCGGGATCCATGGATTGGGCGGCACCGAGAGAGAATGCCTCGTCGGCTTCTCGAACGAACATGGCATGTCGGTCCGGTTCGGTGAAGAGGGCGATAGTGGCCAACGGGACGCCGTGCTCAGAGCTGAATTCACGGGCAGCATGGATGAAACGCATCGCGGGCTCGCCGCGGTTCACAATCGCAATCCGTCGAAAATCATTCAGCATAAGGACCCCGGTTCTTTGAGTTATGGGTTACTTGGGCGCGCTCATCACGCCACCAGAACGGCATCTCCTGAGATGATTTCCTGCAGTGTTCTCAGATGTTGTGGGTTCACGGCATTCGGGAGCTCTATCGTCTGGTAGCCGGTGAGATGCAGAACGCAGTTCCCTTGGGTATCGATGACTTCTACATCAAAACTTCCCCGCGTTGCGTCGGGAGTGAGCACCGCGTACAGCTTGCCGTTGGTTTCTGCCAGCGTACGGTAGAGAGAAATCTGGCGGACATGCTGGGGCAAGCCCATGCGGCCTTGCACACCGAGTTCCCAGATGCCAGCAGTCTGGAAACACAGCTCAATCAGACGCGGCTGCATGATGGTGCGCAGTTCAGAAGGCTGATGGTTGGGAGGCAGGTTGCTCGCCATCAATCCGATGAGACGGTGGCCATCCCACCATGCCTTCTCGAGAACCTGATAAGCCGGCCCGTGGAAATAGACGCGGTAGATGTCGGCGGCCTCGATGACGTGGCCCTCGGGTCTGCCGTGCGGTTGGGCGAGAGGAGCTTGCGGGCGCGGTTTCGAGAGCCGGACGCGGGCCGTGAAGTGGGTGGTCGGTTGGGGCTCTGCCTGATTGGGCAGGAAGCGGTGGCCGATCAGCCGGCAATCCGCCAGCAGTTCCCCTCCGTGAGGGTGAATTCGCGTTTCAATCCGCAGCGCACGCGGCTCGCTGCGATAGAACTTGAAGGGCGCGAGGAAGTCGACGTCCTCAATGGCTTCGACCTGCCATCCGGGGAGCAGAGCAAGCGCCGCTTCGGCGAAGGCCTCAATGCCCATCACTCCAGGCAGAACGGGGGTGCCGTCAATCTGATGGTCGTGGAGGAACGGTTGATCGTGTGGGTTAAGAATGGTCTCGACTGTGTAGCCGCTTGAGACACCGAGGGAGACGATTGCACCGGAGACGGGTCCAGCGGCTGAAGGCTCTCCGGCAGTTTGTACTGTGGATGCGTCGAGTCCGCCGGTCGCGTCGAGTTCATTCAGCAAGACGCCGAGGCGCTGTGCGACCACAATTTCGCCACGCGTCCCTCCGGTGGTGAGTTCACGGCGGATCAGGGGGATGCCCGCCTCAGGCGGCAACATGTCGATTCCGGCAAGCTCCATCATCTTCGGGATGGAGCCGCGGGTGGCCATGCCGATTCCGCCCCACGCGGTCCAATCGATGACGATTCCGCGCGTCGCGGGACGAGTAGTGCGGAAGTTCGACGTGATCTTGCAGAGCAGATCGTTGGCGGCGCTGTAGTCGGTTTGGCCAGCGTTGCCGAAGCGGCCGGCAATTGAACTGAAGGCCACGGTCGCACCTAATGGCATTTCGCCGATGGCGTGCAGCAGATTGAAGAAGCCGTCTGCCTTGACGTCGAAGACCAGGTCGAATTCCCGTGGATCTTTGTCGGGCAGGAAATGACTGCGCTCGATGCCGGCAGCGTGCAGCAGGACATCGATGCGACCATGGCTCTTGCGCACCTCGTCAATGACTTTGGCAACCGCCGGCGCATCGGCGAGGTTGACGCTGAAATAATGTGGCGTGCCGCCCGCCGCGAGAACCGCGTCAATAGCGGATTGGGCCGCGTGTGCCCTCTCCAGGCTGGCGAGTTCCTTTTCGACGAGCGCGGGAGTGGCGCGCTCGCCGCGGTTCTGGATTCGAGCGAACAGGTCGCGTTTGAGATTCTCTTTGTCGGTGACGAAGCGGTTGAGGTCGGGATTCGTGGGATCGGGCTTAGGCACTAAATCCAGCAGGTAGAACGTGCCGCCAGATGCGGCGGCTAGATCGGAAGTGATGGCCGAGACGATGCTTCCGGCCGCACCGGTGATGACGAAGACGCTGTTCTTGTCGAGCACCATGCCGGGTTGGCCGTCATTGGCGGGTTGTTCGTCTAGGCCGACGGACCAGCGCTGGTCTGCGGTGTATCCGATCTCGACTGCACCGGGGTCACGCTGGGCTTCGGCGATGAGGAGTTCAGCAACTTCGGTGGCAGGGCGAGTAGATTCGAAATCGACCGCTTTAACCAAGGATTCCGGGCGTTCGCGTTTGTAGGTCTTGGTGAAGCCGGTTACGGAGCCGCCGAGCGGCGCACAGGCACCCGCATCGTCATAGCCGTGATGGCCACCGAGCCGCGTCGCCGATACGAAGAATGTGCCGGTACGAGCGACGTGCTCGTATAAGGCGCGCATCGCGGTGTAGAGAGACTTCACTCGCCCACGCAGGGCGTCGTGCCAGGCGGCGGAGTCGAGTCTGCGAAGATCGCCTTCGTTGTCGAGCGCTGGCAGCCAGAAGATGCCTTGGATTGGGCCGGCGGCGGTCCATGATTTGAGGAGTGCGTTTAGGGCGTCGGAGTCAGGAGTGTCTTCGATGGTGAGCACTTGGACTTCCAGCGCGCGAAGGAGTTCGGTTAGTGCGGGCGCGGCGCCACCCTTGTCGGGCATCACTATGACGCGGCTGTTGCGGTCGAGTTTCACGCCGGTCTCTTTGCAAACTGTGAGAGAAGGACGCAACGTTGCCACTGGGACGCGCCGTGGAATGCGATCCGTGGCATCGAAGTTGGCAAGGTTTGGTCGCGCCGAAGGAGCGGATGCCGCTTTCGGCTCTATCTGGTTGAGTTTCGCGGCGGGTGCGGACGCAGCAGCGACGAGCGTGGACCGGTCGTGCGCGAACTTGATGACGTGCGCCAGGGTCGGAAAGTCGCGCAGCTTCATATTTTCGTCGCGGGGAATGTTGTAGGCGGCGCGGACGGCGGCGAACATCTCCGCCTGTTTGACGGTGTCGACGCCGAGGTCGGCTTCGAGGTCGAGGTCAAGGTCCAGCATGTCTTCCGGATAGCCGGTCTTCTCGGCGACAATCTGGAGGACCATCCTCTTTATTGGGTCGTCCTTCTTCATCGATTCGTCAGCATTGGCTGACGCCTCGACGGGCGCCTGAGGCGGGGCAACGGGACCCGCCGGCGTCGGGGAGGACGCGACGGATATCGCTTCTGCCGCCGCGGGCGCGCCCGCCAGATCAGGCCGATTCTCGTACACGAATCGGATCACGTGCGCGAGGGTGGGATAGTCACGAAGCTTGCGGTTCTCGTCGCGGGGAATGCTATAGATCTCACGGATCGCGGCGAACATTTCCGCTTGCTTGACGGTGTCGACGCCGAGGTCGGCTTCGAGGTCGAGATCGAGGTCCAACATGTCTTGCGGGTATCCGGTCTTCTCAACCATCAGCGCGAGGATGCGCTCCTTCACGGCCTCGCTGGATTTAGTGGAAGGAGCGACGGGCTTTGCTGTCACGACTGGGGCCGGGAGCGCTAGTTCTTTCGCGGGTGCGACCACCTTTTTCAGCGTCGGCTTTGTGGCAGCGAGGTCAGGACGTTTCTCGTATACGAAGCGAATCACATGGGCGAGAGTGGGGTAATCGCGGAGCTTGCGGTTCTCGTCGCGCGGGATGTTGTAGATTTCGCGGATGGCCGCGAACATCTCCGCCTGCTTGACGGTGTCGACGCCGAGGTCCGCTTCCAGGTCGAGGTCAAGATCCAACATGTCTTGCGGGTATCCGGTCTTCTCGACCATCAGGGCGAGGATCCGCTCTTTCACGGCGTCTTCATCCTTCGTGGGGATGGAGGTGGAGATGGGAGCGGGCATCGCGACCGGCACTGGAGGAGCGGCGTTGACTTCAGGGGCCGCCTTAGGTTCCGGCGTCGACACTACTGCCGGAGTCGGAGTGGTTTGCGTGCCTTGAAGGCCGGGCTTGCGGTCGTGTACGAACTGGATTACGCGGGCGAGCGTGGGGAAATCGCGCAGTTTGATGGTGTCGTCGCGGACGATGCCGTAGGCCTCGCGGATCGTGGCCATGACCTCGGCCTGTTTCACGGTGTCGATGCCTAAGTCGGCTTCGAGATCGAGATCCAGGTCGAGCATGTCCACGGGATATCCGGTCTTCTCGGCGACCAGAGCCAGCACACGGTCCTTGACGGAATCAGCTTCCACGGCGGGTTTCGGGGCTGACGGCGGCAACGGCGCGGACACTTTGGTTTCAACCTGCGCTGCAATAACGGGGCGCGGCGGTTCGGCTTTGGCTGCAACGACAACTGCTACTGACGATTTTGGAGGCGCGACGACTGCCGCGTTGTGGGAGTCTTGTGCGGCTTCCGCCAAGCGGGCCGCCGGACGTTGGTCGCGTACTCTCAGGGTGCGCCGGACGACTTCGAGGTCGGCGGTGGGATAGCCAGCGATCTGGCTAAGCCAGGATTTCCAGGCGTTCTCGTCGGCAATGCGATAGGCATAGCCCAGATCGCTGGGACGGCGGTGCGCGCCGTCCTTCGGAGCGGTCCAGTGCAACAGGGACATGCTGATCTGCGAACCGAATCCGGCGCCCAGACGGACGGCGTATTCGATGGGGTATCCACCGCCTTTGGACAGGTTCAAGGTGCCCAACTCGGGATCGACTTCCTTGAAGTTGGCGACCGGCGGCACTAAGCCGGTCTCTAATGCTTTCACGGCGAGGACGTCTTCGATACCTGTCGCCATGGCATGACCGGTTTGCCCTTTTGTGTTCGCAATGACGATTTGGTCGGCAGCGTCGCCGAAAACGCGGCGCAGAGCGTTGATCTCGGCCGAGGCACTGCCTCCGCGCGCGGGCGTGTAGGTTTCGTGAGAAACGAAGACCATGTGGGGTGCGATCTGCTGGCGGGAAATGCCGTGATGAGCTTCGGCCTGCGACACCAGGTTCTCCATCATCTGGCCGATGTGTTGCACGTCGAGGCGGGTACCATGGAAAGCGCTGTTAGCGGTGACTGTGCTGAGCACTTCGCAGATGGGCTGAATTCCGCGTTCCCGCGCGGCTTCTGCACTTTCGACGACCAAGCCCGCGGCGCCCATGCCGACGATCAGGCCGTGGCGGCGACGGTCAAAGGGGGTGGCGGCTTCTTCCACTACTTCGTCGGTGGCGGCGGCTCCGCTAGCAAGGAAGCCGGCGCCGAACCATTCGATGGAATGATCGGAGGTGACATCGTCGGCGGAGATGACGATCACGCGTCGGCAGCGACCGGCATGGATCCAGTCTTGGGCGAGCGATACGGCTTGCGTGGTGCTGGCGCAGGCGGAGTTGATTTGCGTGTTGGGGCCACGGGCGCCGATGAACTCGGCAAACTGCGAGTGGCCCATGGCCAGGATTCGCAGCAGGAAGCGGCGATCGAAGACGTAGGGTTCTTTCTCGATCGCGTCGCGCAGGTCTTCGGTGCGGCGTTCGATCTCTTGTTCGAGGACGGAGTCGCCGTTTCCTTTCGCACTTCGAGCAAGCAGGCTTTCGAGCAGGCCGAGTTGCTCGCGGCGGGAGTGATCGCCGTAGTAGCGCGACATCTCATCGGCGAAGGAGTCGCATCCGGGGAAGGCAGAGGCGAAGATCACGCCGGTGTCTTCGCGCAACGCGTCGGGCAGGGCCCACCGATCCTGCAACTGCGTGCCCTTTGTGGTGGTCTTGTAGCGCATGACCAGTGGGATGCCGGCATCGCGCAAGGCATCGAGGCCCACGGCAATCGCGAGTTGGGTGGCGCGGTCGAGCGCAGCGCGGCGGTCGGCGGAGATGCCGAATTCAGTCTCCAGATCGAATGCGCCGCCGCGGCCGGCTAACTTAATCACATCTGCAACGTTGTTGATGGTTTCGAAAGTCGGTCCGCCGTTGTCGCTCTTGACCAGGCGGGTGATGTGCTTGTCGAGCATGGCCTTGCGCAGACGCGTCGGGATGAGATCGATGAACTGATCGCCGCGCAGGATGCGGGCGAGGTTGGCATCATCGAAAATGTGGTCGGTTCCGGGCAGGCCAAGGGCTGCACCAGTGATCACGACTGGATCTTTGGTCGGAGCAGGTTCCTGACCGCGGTGAATATGCCAGCCGCGCTCAAGGACGTCGGCGAAGAAGTGGCCGAGCTCGGAGTAGTGATCGGAAGTCGATGGTTGAGCCGACCCAGGTACCTCTGGGGCTAAAGCCCTTGCAATGGGGGCTGCCTTAGTTGCTGCGCTGGAAGCGCTGCGCCACCCAAAAGCCGGATCGGCGGGTTGAGAAGCCACAGCGGCAGGTTTCGGAGCGACAACATCGATTTGGTTCGGCGCATCGACCGGCGTATAAGCCAGCGATACCGCCGTCGGTTTCTCGATCGAGGCTGCAGCCGTGCCGCGGCCGAGTCCCGCCGCATAGAGGCCGCACAGAGCTTGGTTAAACGATGCGATGTCTCCAAACTTCGGATGATTGGTGAAGAGCGAAACTACGTCACCGCGATCGGCGAGAACATCTTCGGCAAAGCCTTGCAGGGCCTTCTTGGGCCCAACTTCTACAAAGATGCGCGCACCTGCTTGGTAAAGAGTGTGCAGACCCTTTACGAACTGAACCGGTGAGGCAACCTGCTTGGCCAGCAGGTCCAACATTTGAGGAACGACGCCCGGTCCAGTGGGATAGAACTCGCCGTTCACATTCGCAACGATGGGCAGGCGTGGGGACTCCATGCGAAGGCGTGCGAGTTCCTGCCGCAACGGCCCGCTAGCCGGCGCGACAATTGAGGTGTGGAAGGCGTGACTGACCGGCAGAGGAGAGACTTCGTATCCCGCAGCTTGGAGAACCTGAATTGCCTTTGTGACGGCGTCACTGGCGCCGCCGATAACAGCTTGGTGGTCGCTGTTGATATTGGCGATCACCACGTAGCCGTCGATCGTCTTCAGGATTCGTTCGACTTCTGGCAACGGCGCAAACACCGCGGCCATCCTGCCGGTGTCGGCCACGGCGACGCGGGTCATGCCGCGGCCGCGCGCGCTGACCGCTATCAGCGCATCTTCGAAGGGCAAAGCGCCTGAGGCGACCAGTGCTCCGTACTCGCCGAGGCTGTGGCCCATCGTCATGTCGGGCTGGATACCGTAGGCAGCGAGGAGACGCGTGAGTCCGAGATCGATGGCCAGCACAGCCGGTTGCGTAATGGCAGTCTGGCGTAGATCTTCATCGGCCTTCGCGACGGCGACAGGGTCGGTCTGATCGACAAAAACAAAATCGGTCAGAGGCTTGCCGAGCAGCGGAGTCATCACGCGATCGGCCTCGGCGAATGTTCCCGTGACAATTGGTTCCGATGTGTAGAGCGGTCGCAGCATGTTCACGTACTGCGAACCCTGCCCCGTATATAGGAACGCGACTTTGGGTGCCGCACCTTGGCCGCGGAAAATGCCTTGCGCGCGCAGAGCCTTCCACATGGCGGGCTGATTCGCGGCAAACGCTTTGAGGGCTTTGGCGGACTTGTCGGCCAATTCGGCGGCGTCGGCATAATCAATGGCCAGGCGCTGGGGAGCGCGCAGATCGGCTTCGGCGGGAGCTGCGGGCGCGGGGGCGCGGCCGGCCTGGGCATCGGTCATGATGACGCGAAGACGTTCCGCAAGCGCTGACTCAGTGGCAGCGCCGATCACCAGTGCGCCACGCAGCGGCGTTTTACAGGCGGATGGAGAAACAGAGGACACAGAGGGAGAGGAGATTTCCTTCACAGTCATAACAACCTCATTCATCGCAGTTTGTGGAAGGGTGCCGACGGCTACCGATCGCTTTCCATTTCCGGTGAGTCGGTGGGGAATGTGCTCTTCGAGCACGAGGTGGAAATTGGTGCCGCCGAAACCGAAGGCGCTCACGCCAGCCCGGCGCGGAGTGTCCGAGGGAACGTTCCAAGGCTTCAGTTCGGTATTGACATAAAGAGGAGAGTGGGCGAAGTCGATGTCGGGACTGGGATGCTCGCAGTGCACACTAGGCGGCAGGACTTTGTCGCGAAGCGCCAGCGCAGTTTTCAGCAGTCCGGCTGCACCCGCCGCTCCTTTCAGGTGGCCAATGTTCGATTTGACTGAACCGAGCGCCACCGAGTGTGTCGGAAGATTCTCGCCGCTGAGCAGGTCGGCCATGCACTGGGCCTCGACGATATCACCGACGCGGGTCGAGGTCCCGTGTCCCTCAATCAGAGTCGCGGTTGCGGGCGAAAGGCCGGCATTCTGCCAAGCGCGATCCAGGCAGAACTTCTGTCCGACCGGGTTGGGAGCTGTGATGCCTTTCCCCTTGCCGTCGCTCGACGCGCCGATGCCGCGGAGAACGGCATAGATCTTGTCGCCATCGCGCTCGGCGTCAGCCAGGCGCTTCATCACGAAGATGGCAGAACCTTCGCCCATGACGAAGCCGTCGGCGCCTTCGGCATAGGGACGCGTGCCGGTGGCAGAAAGCGCGCCGATCTTGCAGAACTTCACGAAGGTCTGGACGCCCATGTTGCGGTCGATGCCACCGGTGATGACAGCGTCAAAATTGTTGGCGACTAATCCCTCGACGGCCGCGCTGATCGCCGCCATAGCGGAGGCGCAGGCTGCGTCACAAATGAAATTCGGGCCGTGGAAGTTGTAGAGGTTCGCGATGCGTCCGGCAATGCAGTTGGCGAGTTCGCCGGGCATGCTGTCTTCGGTGATTTCGGGCAAGTGCTTGCCCATCCGATCATGCAGTTCACGCGTGATTCCGGCACGAACTTCCTGAGGAAGGGCGGCGAAGCTGGCGATCTCGGCGAGTTCGTGAGCATACTCCGGGAAGAACACGCGTAGTGCCGTGAGGTAATGCTTTTCGCCGGCCATGGCGTTGCCGAGGATCACGGCGACGCGATCGGGATTCAGCGGACGCTGGGGATAGCCGTAATCTTCGAGAGCTTCACGGGTGGCGGCGATCGCCCACTTCTGGGCCTGATCCATCGCATCGGTGACGCGAGGAGGAATGGGGAGATGCCACTTCATGGGATCCCACACCGGGTCGCGGACCCAGCCGCCAATTTTCGAGTACGTCTTGTCAGGCGCAGAGGGATCGGCATCGTAATAGAAAGCCGGGTCCCAACGGTCGGGCGTGACCTCGGTGATGCTGTAGCGGCCGCTCTTCACGTTATTCCAGAACGTGGTGACGTTGGGCGCATCAGGGAGTACGGCTCCCGCGCCTACGATCGCGATGGCTCGATAGGCTGTGTCTTCCATGTGCATTGTGGACGCTCCTAGGCAGCCGGACTGGGCCGGTTGCGCGTGGACGATAGTCAGGCGTCGAGATAGGTCAGGCGGCGATTGCAGGTTTCACCGCACGGGCGTAGAGGACGTCGGCTACAAGATCCATGTCAGAAATCAGACCCGCTTGTGCACGGTGCACAGCGGGCAACTGCAAACTTGCTTCGAAGCTGGACATCTCGGCATCGTTGACGCCACCGGCTCCGCATACCCAGCGCAAACCTTCTTCCGCAACCTTGAGAGCAGCATCGCGCGCGAAGATGCGGCTCACGGCCGCAAGTGCTGGGGCGTCGAAGCGCCGGTTCGCCTTCTCGTTCAACTTGTTCTCGGCGAGAAGGGCGGCGCGACGCGCGAGGGTGCCCGCACATTCTGCATAGGCGATCCACTCTCCCAGACGCAGAAGGATGTGCTGGTAACGCGTGAGGCGGGCGACGCGCGCCTTCTCCAATAGCTCGGCGAGGCCGTGATGGGCCAGCGCTGCGATGCCTGCTCCGACGTTCGGATGGCGAGCATGAAGCGCTTCCAGTTCGCGCGCTTTATCGTGATAGTACTGGCCGCGTGTTTTCAGGTGGAGCTGCCAGCGATCGCGGCTGATGGTCATCTCCATGATTTCGGAGGTGCCTTCGTAGATGGTAGTTATGCGCACGTCGCGGCTGATCTTCTCGACCAGATATTCGTGGGTATAACCGTAGCCGCCAAGGGCCTGGATACTGGCGTCGGCAGCCTGATTCCCTGCTTCGGTGGCCATGTACTTGGCGATCGCACCTTCGGTGTTGAGGCTTCCTTCTCCGGCGTCAATGCGTTCGGCGGTCTGCTCGATGTAGGCACGGGCCGCTTCGAGTCGGGCCACGTGGGGAACGATCAGCTTGTGGGTGTAGCCTTGCTTTTCCGAGAGTGGAGCTCCGGCTTGGATTCGCTTGGTGGAATAAGGAATGGCGCGATCGAGTGCGGCCCATCCGGCGCCAAGCCCGAAGGCGGCGACCATCAGGCGGGTGTAGCCGAAAACGGCTTGCGCCTGGTTCAGGCCCTGGCCTTCGACGCCGCCGATCAGACGGTCGGCATCGACGTAGACGTCGTTGAAAGCGAGTGCGGCGGTGTTGCTAAGGCGGATGCCGTGCTTGTCCTCAGGTTCGTCGTGGGTGAATCCCTTAGCATCTTTTTCGACGATGAACCAGGTGGGCCCGGCAGGAGTGCTGGCAAGGACAGTGTACGCTCCGGCGATGCCGCCGTTGCTGATCCATTGTTTGTTGCCGTTGATCTTGTAGCCGACGATGCGCCCGTCTTGCAGCACGCGGTCGGCGGTGGTGCGGAGCGCGCCGAGATCGCTGCCCGCTTCCGGTTCGGTCGCGCCGTAGGCGAAGAGCAGTCCTTCGTCGGCGATGCGGCTCAGCCAGAGTTTCTTTTGGTCGTGCGTCGCACCAACCGTGATGGGATCGCTGCCGAGAAAAGTAGCCAGAACTGAGGTGGCGACGCCCAGGTCGATGCGCGCCATTTCTTCGCAAATGCAGTAGACGTCGAAGGTGCCGCCGCCCATGCCGCCGAACTCTTCCGGGATGAACAGGAGTTGGATGCCGAGCTTGTCGGGGCTGCACATGTCGCGGACGATGTCGATGGGGCACTCGTCGCGCTCATCGAGATCGATGAGGACCTCGTCGGGCAGACGCTTCTTGGCAAACTCTTTGAGAGACTTCACGCTCAGCTTCAATGTTTTTTGCGTAAGCATCAGTTCATCCTCACTTGGCGGCCACGCCGCGGGATTCACGGGCTTTGTTGGTTAACTCGGGCAGGAACTCGAGGAGGTCGTCCACGATTCCGACATCGGCCACCTGAAAAATGGGGGCCTTGGGATTCTTGTTGATGGCGATGAGGAATGGACTTCCTTTAATTCCGGCCAGATGCTGGAAGGCGCCACTGATGCCGCAGGCCAAGTAGACCTTGGGCTTGACGGTCTTCCCGGAGGAACCAACCTGGCGGGATTTTTCCATCCACTTGGCATCGACGACGGGGCGCGAGCAACTGACGGCTGCGCCGAGCACTTCGGCCAGTTCTTCGGCAAGCGCGATGTTGTCCTTTTCCTGGATGCCGCGACCGATGGACACCAGCAGGCTGTGGCGCGTGATGTCGACATCACCGGCTTCGGCGACGATGGTCTCGATATAGCGGCGTCGCGCCGTAAGAGTGCCAACTTCAGAGGACTTATCGATGATGACACCCGAGATCGCAGCTCTCGGCTCGGGTTTGAATGCCCCGGGGCGCACGTTGATCACCGCGCCGGAGGAGATGTCGCAGAGGACGTGGGCGCTGACTTGTCCGCCGAACTCCTGGCGAACGAGTTTGAGGGCTTTGCCTTCTACACCTTCAACGGCCAGAACATCAGAAGCATATGCGGCGTTCAGCTTGATGGAGAGGCCCGGCGCGAGATCAATTCCGAAATGATCATGAGAAACGAGGACAATGCTGTCGGGGGGCAGAACACGCACGAGCGCCTGGCGGACTAGTTCGGCGTTGGGGTAGGCGAGGGCTTGATTTGAGATTTTCCAAATCTCGCCGAACGAGGATGCCAGGGATTTGCAGGCGAGATCGAAGTCCGGTCCCCAGCCTGTGAGAATGGCAGTTGGCGACGAAGCGGGATCGATCACTCGAGCCGCGGCGACTAGTTCTGCGGCAGAATCATCGGCAACTCCACTCTTGTGCACGATATAAGCAAAAATGCGGGGCATTAGTTCAGCCCTCCCTTCGCAGCTACTAATTCCAGAATTCTGTTGGCGTTCTCTTCCCTGCTGCCGTGCAGGATTTCGGCGCCTTTGCTCGATGCGGGGACGAAGTAGTCGACTCGCTTCAGCTTCGCGGCGGCTTCGCCAACCGCGGTGTGGGCAACCCCAAGATCGGAGGCCGTCAGAGTTGGTATGGGCACGGAAGCAACTTGGCGGATACCGCGCATCCCGACATATCGTGGCTCGTTGATTCCGGTTTGAATCGAGAGCACGCAAGGGAGATCGACTTCATTGATCTCGCGATTGCCGCCCGCGATTTCGCGGCTCACTTTCAGCTTTCCGTCTTCCACCTCGATGGAATTCACCAGCGAAGCGTAGGGATAATCGAGCAGCGCGGCCAACATTCCGCCTACTTGGGCAGCGCCGTCGTCGGCTTGAACACCTGTCAGGATCAAGTCGTAATGGCCTTTCTCGACAAAGGCTTTGAGGATGGTTGCGATGCCTTTGCCGTCGGATCCGTTAAAGGCATCATCGGAAACGAGGGCTGCCTGGTTCGCACCCATCGCGAGTTGGCGGCGCAGGATCTCTTCGCCATCTTCGCTGTCGACCGTGACCACGGTGACGTTGCCGCCGACGCGATCGCGGATCTGCAGGGCCTCTTCGACCGCGTAGTTGTCCGCCTCGTTCACCGAGTAGACGAGTTCGTCGCGCTCAATGTCGTTTCCGGCGGAATTGAGCGAGATCTCGTTCTCCGAGGTGTCGGGCACTCTTCGTGCACAAACCAGAATTTCCATGTTCAGCCTCCAACGGTTGTAAGTTCCAATTTCTCTGTGGTGACGTCTTTCTCTCCGACCTCGCGAACCATGTGCTGGTCGACCAATTCGGTCAGGTCTATCACCGACATCTTGCCTTCCATACCCGCGACTTTGACGGCGTCTTCAATGTTGACCATGCAGAAGGGGCAGGCGGTGACGATTACGTTGGCACCGGCCTCTGCGGCCATGCGCACTCGGACCACGCCCATCCTCTGTTCTTCTTTGGGCTCGTAGAAAAGCATGAGTCCGCCGCCACCGCAGCAGAAGGAGCGGTCGCGCGAGCGCTGCATCTCGACCCTCTTCAACCCAGGGATCGAGTCGAGCACGTCGCGGGGATCGTCATAGACCTGATTGTGGCGGCCTAGATAGCAGGGGTCGTGATAGGTGTAGACGCGGTCCTTGTTTTCGAGCCATTTTTCAACCGAGTTGAAATGGAGGTTGCCGGCCCTCGCCTCGCTGGCGAGAACCTGGCTGATGTGCTCGACCGGGGGAACATCCTTATAGTCGTGCTTGAGGGCGTTGTAGGCATGCGGGTCGGAAGTAACGATGCGCGTTACGCCCGAATCTTTGATGGCTTCGGTGTTGTGATCGCGAAGGGCTTGGAAGAGCATCTCTTCGCCGAAGCGGCGGACTTCGTGACCGCTGTCTTTCTCGGCAGAACCGAGAATGCCGAAATTCTTCCCGAGACCGCTGAGGATTCGCGCAGTGGCGCGTCCGATGGACTGCATGCGATCGTCATAGGAGGTGATGCTGTCCACGAAGTAAAGAGTGTCGGCGCCGTTATCCTTGCCGTCGAGCACCTTGACCGGCTGGGTCTGTTGTCGCTCGGAAGACTTGGCCCAGTCGCCGCGCTTCTTTTCCATCTTGCCGTAGGGGTTGCCGCGACTCTCCAGGGCTTTCAGCGGCTTCTGCAGGGACTGCGGGACGTTGCCGTCGTCGATCATTCCGCGTCGCAGGTCGACAATCTTGTCGATGTACTCGACCAGGAGCGGACATTCTTCTTCACACGCGCCGCAGGTGGTGCAGGACCAGATTTCATCCTCTGAATAAAGATTTCCGATTAAAGGTTGGCCGTTATTGGACTTACCGAAGACGGGGTAGTGCTGGAATACATAGTCTCGCGCTTTGATGGTGAGAAAGCGCGGGGCCAGCGGACGACCGACTGTGTTGGAGGGACAGTTGTCGGCACAGCGCCCGCAGTCGGCGCAGGAATAGAAGTCGAGCACGTGCTTCCAGGTGAAATCTTCGAATGTCTTCACCCCGAACGATTTCACCTGGTCGAGATGCTCGTCAGAGACGTCCCAGCGAACCGGCTTCACGGTTCCCTTCTCCAGCTTCGAGAAGTAAATGCTGAATAACGAGGTTTCCACGTGGAACTGAATTCCGAAGGGCCGGTAACACAGCAGGAAGTAGAACACGATCGCGTGGACGAGATAGGCGCCCACATTGAGGGCCCAGAGCGTGGCCAGAGGCATCGAGGCGATTGCGCTTTGGAGCATCCACGGAAGAGACAGGAAGGCCAGGCTCTCGGCGGTTTGGCCTTGCTGTGCATGGCCGGCGAAGCGACTTGCTGAGAACAGGCTGTCGGCGACCATCAGGAGCGCGATGAGCCCTAATAAAAAGACGGCGTCGGCGGTGTGCCCTTTCCCGAACTTTGCGGGGACCGCGTAGCGAGCTGGCTTGAACACCAACCGGCGCACCGCGGCCACCACCATACAGAGGAAGACGACGGTTGCCGCATAGTCGGTAAGGGTCTCGTAGGTGGGTCCGAATCGTCCGGAAAGGCCTGGCATCACGAAGTCGGGGGAGACTCCGACGATCAGCACCGAGAACGCGCGAGCAGCCAGAAGAAGGAACCCAGCAAAGATCACGATGTGGAGAGTTCCCGCGAAGCGGTAGCGCGGGTGCTTCCATTGTCCGAGCCAGAACTTGAAGACTCTTCCGAGGCGAGTTATCGGCCGATCGAAACGGGGATCACTCTGGGCTCGAAGCAGCGGCACCATCCGCCTCGACACGATGTAAATGAAGCAGGCAATTCCGACGAATTGGACGGCCAGAAAGAGATTTCGGCCAGGCACGAGCCAGTCAACAACGTCAACGGGTGAATAGGTACCTACCACGGTCCGCACCCTGATTTCCTGAAGTTGCCTGCGCGACGATAAGGTGCAGCAGGGTTAAAAACGGAAGGGCTTGTTTTCCCTTCTTCTATTGCTATGCGTAATCGATCGGGTTGTTCTCAAACCAGTGCTCATCGCGAGTCTGTTTGACTTTTTTCCATGCGCTGGAGGCGACGCTCGCGCCGATCTCCCGGTTGTGCCAGGCCAGAGCGGCGCCAAATCCGATCGCTCCGCCCAGCAGGCCAAAGGCCACGGCCCTTGAGGTTGAGCGACGTCCTCCCCCCAGGCTGCCACCGAATACACCGAGATAGGCTCCAATGAAAGCAGGCAGCAGCGCATGACGCGCGGACTCGGCGAGAACAGGAGAAAGAGATTCCTCTTTGAGAAAGTCCTCTTCTCCCTCGCGAGCCCCTTCGAGCGCGGAATTCACCAGTCTCTGGCCGTAGTCAACGCTGGATTTCGACCACTCCACAAAAGTCATAGCTACCTCGCAATTGCAGGAGTCACGCCGCCGTCTTGTTTTCAACGGCGAACTCGGTGGCCCGCTGCAAACATTCCATTCTTCTTTCAATCACATCGATCAGTTCTTCCAGGCCCATGCCGCGATCGAGCATTCGGACGAGAGCATCCGCGCCAAGCCCAACCGATTGCCCAGCCAACACCAGTCTTTCGATCGCGTCGTACACCGAGAGTTCGTGGGATTCGTGCAGGCGGGTCAGGAGAACGTCGAGGGTATGGGTGGTCTGGTCTACTGCAGGCACGCGACTCAACCTCGTTCCCAAATTAGAACTTGCGGGTGATTGTGGTCAGCAACCGGTGTCACGCCGCTACGTGACGGTCATCACAGGGAGAGATGGTGCGGTAGCGTACGGAATGGCGGACAAGGATTCACAAAGCTTGCAACGAGAAAGGGATGGTGGCCCCGGGCAGAGTCGAACTGCCGACCTTCGGTTTAGGAAACCGCTGCTCTATCCATCTGAGCTACGGGGCCAAGGGGAATTTGCCCCATTATCTCACGGCGATTTGTGGACATAAAGATGGCGCTGGGCGCGGGATCAGGGCTTTGGGAGCAGATCGTCTAATGCGAGATTCAGTTCCAGTACGTTCACTCGGGGTTCGCCGAGCAGCCCCAAATCACGCTGGGAGGTATGCTTTTGGACAAGGTCGCGGATCGTGGATTCTGGGAGGGCGCGCTCGCGAGCCACGCGCGGAACTTGAAACTCGGCGGCTGCCGGCGAGATTTCAGGATCCAGGCCCGAGGCCGAGGTGGTGATGAGATCCACGGGGACGAACTGCGTGGGATTTTCTTCATGCAGGCTCTTGGCGTCGGCCTGAATGCGGTCCATCAGCTTCTGGTTGGTGGGAGCGAGATTCGTGCCGCCGGAGTTGGCGGCGTCGTATCCGTTACCAGCGGCCGAGGGACGCGGGTGGAAATATTTTGCGGAGGTGAAGGGCTGGGCGATGATGCGCGAGCCGATGGCTTCCCCGTTACGATAACGGATCTGCCCGTTGGCTTTGTCTTTGAACAGAACCTGCGCGACTGCTGTGATTACTAGAGGGTAGAGGACGCCCAGCAGGATCGTCGTGGTGATGGTCATGAGCAATGCGGTGATCAGATGCTTTTTCATGGGAATCCTTAGGCCAGCCGGGCCGCCGTGATCAGCATGTCGATGAGCTTGATGCCGACGAAGGGTGCGATCAGTCCGCCTACGCCATAGATAACGAGGTTGCGGCGCAGCAGGGCTTCGGCGTTCATGGCACGGTATTTCACGCCGCGCAGCGCCAGGGGGATGAGCGCGATGATGATCAGCGCGTTAAAGATAACCGCCGAGAGCACAGCGGACTCCGGCGTCTTGAGATGCATGATGTTCAGTGCGTTGAGCACGGGGAAGGTGACGGCAAACATGGCGGGGATGATCGCGAAATACTTGGCGACGTCGTTGGCGATGGAGAAGGTGGTGAGGGCGCCTCGCGTCATCAGCAACTGCTTTCCGATTTCGACGACCTCGATGAGCTTGGTGGGATTGGAGTCGAGATCAACCATGTTGCCGGCTTCTTTAGCGGCCTGGGTGCCGGTGTTCATGGCAACGCCGACATCGGCCTGAGCGAGAGCCGGTGCATCGTTGGTGCCATCGCCGGTCATGGCCACGAGTTTGCCGCCGGCCTGCTCGCTGCGGATGAGTTTCAGCTTGTCCTCGGGCGTGGCCTGGGCGAGAAAGTCGTCGACGCCTGCCTCGCGGGCAATGGCGGCGGCGGTGAGTGGATTATCGCCAGTGATCATGACCGTGCGAATGCCCATGGCGCGCAACTGGGCGAAGCGATCGCGGATTCCGCCTTTGACTACATCTTTCAGGTGAATGACGCCCATGGCGCGGCGGTTCTCCGAGACGACGAGAGGCGTGCCACCGGACGACGCGATGCGCTCGACGGATGCGCGTACTTCCTGCGGCATGTTGCCGTTGTTTTGTTCGAGATGACGCGCGATAGATTCGGCGGCGCCTTTGCGGATCTCGCGGCCATCGAGATTGACGCCGGACATTCGCGTTTGCGCGGTGAACGGAATGAACTCTGCCTCATGAGCGGCAAAGTCGCGGCCACGGAGTTTGTATCTTTCTTTGGCCAGCACGACGATGGAGCGGCCTTCTGGAGTCTCGTCAGCGAGCGAGGAGAGCTGCGCGGCGTCGGCCATTTCGGCTTCGGTGACTCCTGGGGCAGGCAGGAATTCTGTGGCTTGGCGGTTGCCGAAGGTAATCGTGCCGGTCTTGTCGAGCAGCAGCGTGTTGACATCTCCGGCGGCTTCTACGGCGCGGCCCGACATGGCGAGAACGTTGTGCTGGACCAGGCGGTCCATCCCAGCAATGCCAATGGCTGAAAGCAGCCCGCCAATGGTGGTGGGAATCAGGCAGACCAGCAGTGAAACCAGGACGAAGACGGTCTGTGGCGATCCGGAATAAATAGCAAATGGCTGCAGGGTGACCACGGCCAGCAGGAAGATGATCGTCAGCCCGGCCAGGAGAATATTCAGAGCAATTTCGTTAGGAGTCTTCTGCCGAGAGGCTCCTTCGACCAGCGCGATCATGCGGTCGAGAAAAGTCTCGCCGGGGTTCGAGGTGATCTTTACCTTGATGAAATCGCTGAGAACGCGCGTGCCGCCGGTGACGGCCGAGCGGTCGCCGCCCGCCTCGCGAATCACGGGGGCAGACTCGCCCGTGATGGCTGATTCGTCGACCGAGGCGACGCCCTCGATGATCTCTCCGTCACCGGGAATGAGTTCACCGGCGACGACAGACACCAGATCGCCGGCGCGCAGTTTGGCGCTCGGGATCTCCTCGATCTTGCCATCGGCGGTAATACGCTTCGCGACGGTTTCCGACCGCGCTTTTCGCAGTGTTTCCGCTTGGGCCTTGCCGCGGCCCTCGGCCATGGCTTCGGCGAAGTTCGCAAACAGCACGGTGAACCACAGCCATAAGGTGATCTGCAGGTTGAAGCGGAAGTCCTGGTGCGGATGGAGAATCAAAAGCGCGGTCGTGATCACGCTGCCGATCTCGACCACAAACATGACAGGATTTCCCATCATGTTGCGCGGGCTCAACTTAAGCAACGAACTCCAGGTGGCGTTGCGAACGAGGTTCACATCCCAAATCGATTTGCGATGGCTTGCCATAATTTTCTAGAAAGTCTTTCCGACGTTCATGAGAAGGTGCTCGAGAATTGGTCCCAGGCTCAGGGCCGGGAAGAAGGTGAGCGCGCCCAGAATCAGGATGACGCTGATCAGCAGCAGCGTGAACAAGGGCGTTGTGACCGGGAACGTGCCAACCGATGGCGGAACATACTTCTTCTGCGCCAGGTTTCCGGCGATCGCCAGCATCGGGATGATCATCAGAAAACGACCCACGAGAGTCGTGATTCCTGTCGCGGCGTCGTACCAAAGCGTGTTGACCGTCAGGCCTGCAAAGGCTGAACCGTTGTTTCCAGCGGACGATGTGAAGGCATAGAGAATCTCGCTGAGACCGTGTGGGCCGGGATTCAAGATGCCCGCGATTCCGAAACCCTTGACCACCGAAAGTCCGGTGAGCGTAAGAATGATGAGCGGAAATACCAGCGCGACCAGCATGGCCATCTTGACGTCGTAGGCTTCGATCTTCTTGCCCAGATATTCTGGCGTACGGCCGACCATGAGGCCGGCGATGAATACGGCCAGGACGACGTAGATCAGGATCCCGTACATTCCCGAGCCGACACCGCCGAAGATGACTTCGCTCAGCATGATGTTGACGAGGGGGACCATGCCGCCCAGCGGTGTGAAGGAATCATGCCAACCGTTAATCGCACCGCAACTGGCGTCGGTTGTAACGGTCGCGAAGAGGGCCGAGTTGGCGATGCCGAAGCGCGTTTCCTTGCCCTCCATGTTGCCGCCCGGCTGCGACGCCGAAGAATGTTGCGCGACAGTCTGGGGATACAGCGGATTTCCCTTCGCCTCTGCCCAGTACGCGACGGTGACGCCACAGAGAAACAGGATTGCCATCGCCGACCAGACCGCCCATCCGTGGGCGGGAGAGCCAGTCATGCGGCCGAGCGTGTAGGTGAGCCCGGCGCCGACCGCGAAGATACAAAACATTTCGAAGAGATTCGTGATGGGCGTGGGATTCTCGAATGGATGTGCACTGTTGGCATTGAAGAACCCGCCGCCGTTTGTGCCCCATTCCTTGATGATTTCCTGCGAGGCGACAGGGCCCTGCGCGATCGTCTGCGTGGTGACGGTGTCCATCACGGGTTTGCCGCTGGCATCCACGACGCTTTTGCCGTCCGGTCCCACGCGCTGCACCTGTTGCGGCTCGACCAGTTTCACGGTGTCGTAGGGCTTGAGATTCTGCACTACTCCCTGCGAAACCAGGAACAGCGATCCCACCACACACATTGGCAACAGAACCCACAGGCAGCAGCGCACGAAGTCGACCCAGAAATTTCCCAGAGTATTCATCTGGCGCCGGGCAATCCCGCGGATAAAAGCGATTCCCAGCACAATTCCCGTCGCCGCCGAGGCGAAATTATGAAACGCGAGGCCCGCCATTTGCGTGAAATAGCTCATGGTGGTCTCACCGGAGTAGGCCTGCCAGTTGGTGTTGGTGGTAAACGATGCGGCCGTATTGAAGGCCAGATGCTCAGGCGTGACTGCCCCGAGATGTTGCGGGTTGAAGGGCAGCATCCCCTGGAGTCGCTGGATCAGATAGAGAACCAGCATCGACACCGCACTGAACACCAGCATAGTGGTGGCGTACTCCGTCCAGCGCATCTCGTGCGATTCATCAACGCCGGTCAGGCGATAGAGCAGGCGCTCGATGGGTCGCAGCACGGGATCAAGAAACGTCCGCTCACGGGAAAATACGCGCGTCATGAAAACGCCGAGCGGCTTGGTGACGGCAAAAACGAGTCCCAGGAATAACAGGATCTGCAGCCATCCATTGAGGGTCATTTCAGAATTTCTCCGGACGTAACAGCGCGTAGAACAGGTATACGGTCACGGCCGCGCTGATAATGAGCATGATGATTGACTGAGTGTCCATGAATTTCTCCTACTTCATGCGATCGCAGAACTGTACGTACGCAACGGATAGCGCGAAGAAGGCGATGGTGACGGCGATCCAAAGAACATCCTGCATAGGTAGTTCCCTCGTGTTTGAGTACGGATTCCCACAATCAGAGGGCCATCCGCCGGTCGGTTGGCGGTTCGCCTTTTTGCTTCTGAACCTTTGAGCCCATCGTGATGAGCGTCCCGCGCCGCCGCAAGCGAGCGGCGTGGCGCGGTAGGTGCCTCACCTCGCTGAGCAGCGCTGCCAGAAAACGAAGCCAAAACAGCACCCCGGCGAGGCACAGCATTGCCAGCGCTATTCGCATGACCACACCGACCCAGTTCTCGCCTCAAGGCTTCTGACATTCATTGAACAACTCCGAGCGTAAGAGTGGAATCAAGGGTTCATAAAGAATTCGTAAGGGACCTCTTCGCGTGATTGCCGAGCGTCCAGGAGACACCCATAGTGGAAACGGGCTTCAGCATCCCCACTCGGCTTCGCCGGGTACGGCATAGTATTCACGGCTTCGGCTCTGAGGCGCGGGTGTCGTCGCCAATTCGAGGAGCGCCAAGCGGGCCGCGGCTACCAGCAGCGTGCGCTCGTTCTGGGGAGTGTGGTCCCAAGAAGACTCTTCTTGCTTGATTTGCTGACCGTTGCACTTATGGGCCAAGGCTTCCTGATAGTGATGGAAAAGTTTCGCCAGTTGTTCCGCGGAGACATCCTGAATCGTCGACATTAAATTCCTCAGCCTTTCTGTCTTTCAGCTAACTGCTCCATAGCAGACGGAGGTTTCGGTTGACCTCTGGTTACACCTTGTTTCTTGCCCAGTTTGATCAAGAACCCCAGTAGCAGTAGAAGCATGTTCGTGTTGCGGGATAGGAGAATTCGCTCCTGCCTGCGCTCGGTAGATTTGATGATGAAAGGCGTAAGGATTGAATAAAAGGTTCGTAGATTGTTCGTAAGACGGTGCTTCTACAGATGCGGTTGAATCGTGGGGCCTCGCGGCGGCTTGTCCGTAGGTGGGTGAGCGAGACGCACTCGCAGCCGTTGAGCAGGATGCGTGCGAGCGCAAGATGCGCTCGCGACAGCCGGCGAGACGCCGGCGCTACGCTTCGGCTGAGACGGTTCTATTCGCCGGGTTCAAAGCGGTACCCCACCCATGGTTCCGTGACGATGTAGCGGGGCGAGGATGTGTCGGGTTCCAGTTTCTTGCGCAGCTGGCCGACGAAGACGCGGAGATATTCGACCTGCTCAGTGCTCTGTCCCCCCCAAATCGCACCGAGCAGAGTGCGGTGGTTGACGACCTTGCCGGGTCGGCGCGCCAGAAAAACGAGCAGATCGAACTCTTTCGGAGTGAGGCGCACTTCACTGCGACGGACCGTCACTTTATGCGCCGCGGTGTCGATGCGGAAGTCGCCGATCTCGATCACGGGGTCTTCCTGGTCGCCATCCATGGGGACGCGGCGGAGATTCGCTCGTACCCGGGCCAGGAGTTCGTTCATCCCGAACGGCTTGGTGACGTAGTCATCGGCTCCCGCGTCGAGCGCTTCCACCTTCTGCTGCTCCTTGTCGCGGACCGAGAGTACAACGATAGGCACTTGAGATGTGGCGCGCACCGTGCGGCACAACTGGATGCCATCGACCGAGGGCATAGACAGATCGGTGATGATCAGGTTGGGCGACCAGTCTTTCATGATCTCCAGCGCCATTTCCCCGCTGTTGGCGATGCGAATGTCATAGCCTTGCGCCGAAAGGCTGGTGCGCAGCACGCGTGTGATCTGCGGTTCGTCATCGACGACGAGAATGTGCGGGCGTTCTGCCATCAGCGGGCCTCTTGCGTAACGATGTGGACATCGACCGACGGTGAATCGCGCAGAAACCGTTGAATGGCCGACAGGTAAAGATACCGTTGCCATCCCGTGCGCGCGGAGCGGCCGAAGATCACCTGGGTAATGTGATGTTCCCGTACTAGTTGTGCGACGCCATCGGCAATGCTCCGGCCCGAGCAGCGGACCACTTTTGCGCCCAGGTTCTCGGCGAAACGGATGTTTTCCGCCAGCGTCTTCTGATCTTCCGGTCGCGTGTCCCGGCCGACGTCGACATAGAACACGTAAAACTCGCCACCCATGGCCTGCGCCATCCGGGAGCCGCGCGCGATCAGGTATTGGGCCGCCGGATTCGAGCTGACACAAACGCCAATGCGCTCCCGCACGGTGTGCGCGGGCTGGGTTGCATCTTGGTCCAGGAAAGCATCGAGGCTGCGGTCGACGACTCCAGTCACCTGGCGCAGCGCCAGTTCGCGCAAGGCGATCAGGTTGCCCGGGCGGAAGAAATGCGACAGGGCTCGCTGAGCCCGATCGACAGGATAGATATCACCGCGTTCCATGCGTTTCTGCAAGGCTTGGGGCGTGAGATCAGCCAGAACGATTTCGTCGACACGCTGCATAACCCAGTCGGGAACGGTTTCTCGAACCTGCACGCCGGTGATCTGCTGCACCGTAGGGCCAACGCTCTCGACGTGCTGCACGTTCATGGTGGAGAGCACGTCGATCTTCGCCTCGAGCAGTTCCATGACGTCTTCGAAGCGCTTAGCGTGCTTGCTGCCTTCGATATTGGTATGGGCCAACTCGTCCACGACGACCACAGCCGGTTTGCGGGCCAGGATGGCGTCTACGTCCATCTCTTCAAAAGCGGTGCCTTTGTATTCGAGTTTGCGAGGAGGGATGCGTTCGAGTTTCGCGGCCAGTTCCGCGGTGGCTTTGCGGCCATGACTCTCGACCACCCCAACAACCATGTCTTCCCCGCGGCTGGCGCGCCGTATGGCCTCGCTCAGCATGCTGTAGGTTTTGCCTACACCGGGAGCGTAACCGAGAAACAGTTTGAAGATTCCCCGTGACTTCTCCGGCGAAACTTCGTGCAGCCACTCCTCGGGCGTCTTGGTCATCGCAGCTATTGTCTTTCGCAACGGCGGAATTGTCACGTCCATCGTACAATGCGGATGTGAAAACTGGGGCTCGAACGCAGGCGGTACGTTACTTTTTTGTGGTCGCCGCCATCGGCGCGATCACCGCGGTCGATTTTAAGCTGCGTGTCAATCACACAACCGTTGCGCTCATGTTCCTGGTCACGGTGTTGTTGACCTCGGCCTACTGGGGCTTGCGCTACGCGGTGGTGGTGGCCGTGGGAGCAACCGCCGCCTTCAATTTTTTCTTTCTGCCGCCGTTCGGCACGTTCACCATCGCCGATCCTCAAAACTGGGTGGCCCTGTTTGCGTTCCTGGTGACTGCGCTTGTCGCGAGCAATCTTGCCGAACGGGCACGCAATGAGGCGGAGGGAGCGCAGCAACGCCGCCGCGAAGTCGAACGACTGTTTGGGCTCAGCCAGCGGTTGCTGGCTTCAGAGAACGTGCTCGAGCTGCTGAATGCACTGCCGAAATATGTTCAAGAAACGTTTTCGGTGGGGAGCGTTGTCGTAATGGCGGCAGATCATCCTACCGTTTATCGCTCCTCGCTCGATGCACCATTCGAAGAGAGCGTGCTGCGGTCCACGCTGCTGCGCGGGGAGCCCATCACACAAGGAGGCGTCTCGTACGTGCCTCTGCGCCTCGGGATGCGCACGGTAGGAGCACTTGGAGTCACTGGGGACGAGCTTTCGCGGGAGACGCTCGATGCTTTGGGAAGCCTGGCTGGACTGGCGATCGAGCGAGCGCGAGCCCTCGAGGCACTCAGCAAGAACCGCGCGGAGCAGGAACATGAACGCTTGCGTACCGCCTTGCTGGATTCGGTCACTCACGAGTTCCGCACACCGCTGACTTCCATCAAAGCCAGCGTCACGACGCTGCTGTCGGGCGGCAGTCTGGACGAACACGGGAGACGCGAACTGCTCACCGTCATCGACGAGGAGACCGACCGTCTGAACCGACTGGTGGGCGAGGCCGCGGAGATGGCTCAGCTCGACTCGGGGATGTTCAAGCTCGATCTGCAGCCGCATGTCATCGAAGATGCCCTCCGGCCCGCGATGGACGACGCTAAAGCGTCGCTCGAAAGACATCCGGTAGAAGTCACAGTAGCGCCCAATTCACCCAAGGTGCGAATGGACGTGCAGCGGATTCGCGAAGTCCTGATGCACCTGCTGGAGAATGCGGGTAAGTACTCCGACCCTGGCGTCCCGATCAAAGTGACCAGTGAGGTGAAGGGCGACCGGCTTGTGACCAGCGTCGCCGACCGCGGTCCTGGCATCGATTCCTTCGAGCAATCGCTGATTTTTGAGAAGTTCTATCGCGGCCAGCACCAGCGCTACAGTGCGCCCGGCACCGGCATGGGCTTGGCGATTGCCAAGGTTATCGTAGAAGCCCACGGCGGCACGATTGGCGTGGTCAGTCAGCTAGGCAGCGGCTCGGTATTCTCGTTTAGTCTGCCGTTGGAAAAAAACCGTTAGTTGGGAACATTTTGGGTGGGATGGATGTTGGGTGGGGCAGTGCTTCAAGCGCTGCGGTGGTTCTTGACCGCATTGAGAGCTTGGAGTTTGCTGAATAACTCGGTCCAAACACCTCAGAGGCTAAAGCCTTCCTGGAGAAGGAAGACTTTATCGCAGCGCTAAAAGCGCTGCGCCACCCAAGACCACTTCGCCAGACTGTTTAGCCCTGAGGACGGTTCACGGCTTCTTGATGTAGTAAGCCGCTTCTTCAGGCCGTACGACCCGGGGGATCCACAACGGACGCCGCAACCCACCCGGCCCCGGCGCGGGACGCGCCAGCGCCTTCCATCGCTGATAGACGGCAAACGAGAGATTCGTGTCGACAAAAATGTCGCCGTACTTGTCGTCGGGGCCAGCCCTTTCCACCCGGACCATCTGATGCCAGCAGTGCATGCCGCTGACCGGGTCGGGATGCACGGGAAACGTGATGTCCTGGTGCACGCCGGCGTCACTCCACCAGACACGGTTGCTGTCCGGATCGGCGCTATCGTAAGGAGAGACGCTCTCGAGTTGGCGCATCTTCCACTGCCCTTTGCCGACCTCCTTTAGATCAACCCACGCACTCGACATGCGTTCGACCTGATCCTCTTTATTAATGCGCCAGCGGCCCAGATGGTGTGAGCACGCGACCACACCCGGTGTGAGTCCCTCGGTAACCCAGGCGTGCAGCACGAAGTAGCCAATCTCGGTATGAACTTTCATCAGATCGCCGGTGCGGACGCCGCCGAGTTTCTTCGCGTCTACGGGATTCACCCACAACGGATTCTTGTGGGAAATCTCGTAGAGGAACTTGGCATTGCCGGAGCGGGTGTGGATCAGATTCGGCAAACGAAAGATCGGGAGCAGCGTGTAGACGTCACCGTGCGCGTCCTTTGGCCACTCGACCACGGGCGTGTACTGCGAGTCGAAGTCTTCTCCCGGCTGCCCCATCGAAGCCGCCTGCGCCGAGCGATGAATGTGGCTGCGGTAGTACTCGGGGAGGGTGAACTCCGGCCACTTCCAGTCGGCCATGGTCTTTGAAAACAGCTCCAGCTTGCGCGACGGGGTGTTGTAGCCCACGACCGCGTGGTCCTCCACCATCACTCCAACCGGCTTCCCTTCCTTCGTGACCACACCATTCGCTTCGACCTTCGATCCCGCCAGATCGGTGACGGCAACCGGCTTTTCGTTCTGTTTGTAGACATCGCGCGTGATTTCGAACGCGCCGTACTTGCGCATGTACTGCAGCGGCGTGAGGCCTTCTTTGCTGGCGGTCTCGGGCAGGCCGGGGACGGAGTTGTCGAAGATCCAGCCGTAGTATTCGTCCACTGTGAGTTTCTGTCCGGGGTGGTACGGTGATTCGAAGTATTGCCGGATGCCCATCGAGCCATCGGGATCGATCGCCCACGAGAGATTGATCCAGAACTCGTCCTCCTCCCAGACCTCGCCGGGATTCGACTGATAGGTGTAGTCGAACTTTTCTCCGGCTCGTTCGCGCAGGACGCGATTCACCGGCTGGCGGAAGCCGATCCACTTGCCGGCATACGATTCCTGGCTCATCAGATCGTGGCGCTCGGAGCTGAATCCCATGGGCAGGACGTAGTCGGCAAACCACGCGGTCTCGCTCCAGGTAGGCGTCAGTGCGGCGTGCAGCCCGACTTTCTGTTCGTCACGCAGCATCTCGATCCATGAAAAGCCGTCGGGATACGTCCAGACCGGATTGAATACGCGGGTAAAGTACGCTTCGATGCGGCCGCGGCCTTCCTTCAGGAAGTGCGGTAGCAGGAAGGACATTTCATGCGTGCACAGCGGCCACTCCTGCGGATAGAGCAACTCGTTCCAGCGTTTCTGCGGCGGTGGAACCTTGAAGGTCTTGGGAACAAACTTGTTCCATGCATTCAGATTATGTCCGCCTTCGGTTCCGACCGAGCCGGTCAGCACATGCAGCAGCATCAACGCGCGGGCCGGCTGCCATCCTCCTAAGTTTCCAGAAGCGCTCCCGCGCCACAGGTGCGAGGCAAATCGGCTACCCGCCGTGGCAATTTCGCGCGCTGTCTTGACGATGACCTCCGCCTTGACTCCACTTTCCTTCTCGGCGAACTGCGGCGTGAACTGTGCGTAGTGCTTCTTCAGCGCCTCGATTAGCGCCGTAAAGCTCTGGCCCTTCGCTCGGAAGCCATCGACCTCCAGTTCTTCCCAGTTGGTCCAGTTCTTCACGAATGTGGCGTCAAAACGATTCTCGTCGAGAATGACCTTCGCCATCGCCAGCAGCACGGCGGCTTCGGTGCCGGGATAGGTTGGCATCCAGTAGTCAGCCATGCTTGCCGTGTTCGAGAGGCGAGGGTCCATCACGGCCAGCTTGGCGCCAGCCATTTTTCCGTCGATGATGCGCTGGGCGTGCGGATTGAAGTAATGTCCCGACTCCAGATGCGCTGAAAGCAAGAGAATGAAGCGGGCATTCGCGTGATCAGGCGACGGCCGGTCGGCGTAGTGCCAAAGCAAATAACCCAGACGCGCCGACGACGAGCAAACGTTGGTGTGCGAGTTATGACCGTCGATGCCCCATGCCTGCAGCGTGCGCTCCATGATAAAGTCGTGACCCGGACGGCCGACGTGGTACATCACTTCTTCGCCGCGGCCTTCTTGAATCGCCTTGCGAATGCGCGTGCCGAAAGTCTCCAGTACCTCGTCCCATGAAGTGCGCGCCCACTTCCCTGCGCCGCGCGCTCCGCTGCGTTTCATGGGATACAGCACGCGATCGGGATCGTGGATCTGATTGATGGTCGCTGGACCCTTGGCGCAAAGGCGTCCGCGGCTCGCGGGATGCATGGGATTGCCTTCGAACTTCGCGACTTGTCCGGTTTCCTTATCGACGTAGGCCAGCAAACCGCAGGCCGATTCGCAGTTGAAACAGATCGTCGGCACCAGCGAATAGTGCTTCTCGACGCGGCGCGGCCAGGCTTCGGGATCGAGCTCGACCCAGTCGTCCCACTTCTCCACCGGAGGACAGTAGGCGAGATGGCTGCCGTCGCGTTTAAACTCGGTCATTGAGACTTCCCTCCTATCGCAGCTGCGAGCGCAAGATGCACTTGCGACAGCCGGCGAGACGCGGGCGCTACGTCAACTATTGGGCACGCTTTGCCCAGCCATGACGAAGCACCATTCGAAGACCAGCAAACCTACCAGAGCAAGAACTCCCGCCAACGCCGTGTTATAGAAATCGAACGGAGCGAACCACAACAGGAACAGCGGAAGAACTCCACCCAGCCCGATCGTGCCTCCCCAGAACCAGTTCTTGAACGGTCCGTGCGTGATCAACCTTGCCGCATAGGCGGAGTTATCAGTGGCGTGCGGCATCAGGAATTCAGCTGCGACAATCAGCAAATGCAACGGCAGCGTGAATCCAAGGGCTTCCTTGGCGACCGCCAGAACTTGCGGCGAGCCTCCCAGCGCGGAAGGCAGCAGCGGCAACACCGCAGCCCCGCACATCAATGTCTGCACGACCAAATGCACTGGCAGCAACGGAGTCTGCCACAGGTCGCGGCCTTCACACTGTCCAAAGAGAAACGCGGTGTAGATAGCGGCCAGAAATCCGACCAGAACGGTTGGCCACAACAACGCAGATGTGACTGCGGGGAGTCCGACGACCGAAGCCAGCCAGAACAATCCACAAAGCCCGCTGTACGCAATCAAGATGAAAGCACCTCGGGCCAGCCACGATTTGCTCTGCGGCGTGAAGACAACCCGCAGGAAGCGCGCCTTGTGCTCGAGATCCCAAACCAGCAACAGCGTCGTCAGCGCCGTGAATAGCAGCGCGATGGCCGACAGCGCCACGTCGCGCATGCGGTCGGCTCCCAGGCGTCCGAGCAGCATGGCGATCGCCGGAATAGCCAGGGCGCCAGAGCCAATGGCCTTCGTCCAGCAGTAGGCCGGAACTTGCCAGCCCCATGGACGCGCGTGGGACACGTCGTAAGCCGCCAGCGCATTCTTCTGCAACAGCGGGCTATCGGGCGGATAGAGGGCCCCGCCGCCGTGGAGGCTCTCGTTGCGTTGCGCCCACATGTAGATCGACTCGTGGCGCGCTGCCGTGGGCACGATCGCGCTCTCGTCTCCATCGATGTAATAGAGCTTAGGTCGAGTGCCCTGCTCCGGTTTGCGCACGCGTACCGGCTCGCGCGCCAGCAGTTGCGCGATCTCTCCGTCGCAGGCGTCGAGGTCTCCGGCGATAATCGCGTGCTCCGGACACACCACCACGCAGGAAGGTTCCAGCCCGACTTCCGTGCGATGCGCGCAGAAATGACACTTGGCCGCGGTGCCTTCATCGGGATCGATGTAGATGGAATCGTATGGGCAGGCTTGCATGCAGGCCTTGCAGCCAATGCAGCGCTCAGAACTGAAGTCGACGATGCCGTCTTTGCGCTGGTACATCGCCGTAACGGGACAAATCGTCACGCACGGCGGATTCTCGCAGTGATTGCAGCGAGTGACTTGAAAGACGCGGCGGGTGTTAGGAAATGTTCCCTTTTCGACGTACTTCACCCAGGTGCGGTTTACTGTGAGGGGAACGTGGTTCTCGGTCTTGCACGCCACCGTGCAGGCGTGGCAACCGATGCACTTGCGGTTGTCGATGATGAATCCGTATCTCATCCGGACTTTCTTTTCGAGACCCGCACCGGAATCCTTCGCGGCTTGGGTATTGTAGCTGACCGCCAGCCGAGAGGGAGTGACCGGCTTGAGGCATGGGGCGAGGGCTTAGAGCTGGATGACATGCGAAATCGACAGGCTGCCCTGCCTCCTACGCTACAATTCAGAGGCCCTAAGAATCACAGCCAGTTGATCAGCTTCCGCGACCTCCAGGTGAAGACGAATCTATGACTGCTGAGACCGCAATCGGCACTCCGCTCGACGACAAGAAGATTTTTTATAACCGGTTTCTCCTGATCGTGGCCGGCCTCGGCGGGCTGCTCTATGGCGTGGATGTCGGGATCATCGCCGGAGCACTGCCTTATCTGGAGGCAACCTCGGGCCTGAATGCGGGCCAACTTTCCATTGTCGTTGCCGCGGTGCTGCTGGGCAGCGTGATCTCCACGCTGTTCGCGGGACTGCTGGCGGATTGGATCGGCCGCAAGTCGCTGATGGCGCTCAGTGGAGTGATGTTCGTGATCAGCATTCCGATGATTGCGCTGGCGCACGGTTATGGGCCGCTGGTCTTTGGCAGACTGTTGCAGGGCGTGAGCGCGGGCTTAATCGGCGTCGTCGTGCCGCTCTATCTGGCGGAATGTTTGACGGCATCTAGCCGCGGCAAAGGCACGGGCATCTTCCAGTGGTTGCTCACGGCGGGAATCGTGATCGCGGCCTTGGTCGGCGCCTACTTCAGTCACCGCGTAGACGAAGTGGCCAAGCTCGGCGACGCAGCCAAGCTGCTGGCCTTCAAGGACACGGCTTGGCGCGGCATTTTCTGGGTGTCGCTGCCGCCTGGCATTTTGTTTGTCATCGGCAGTTTCATGGTTGCAGAGTCGCCCCGCTGGCTGTTGCGCCGTGACAAGAAAGACGGAGCCTATGCCGCCCTTCTTCGCTCCCGCTCGACGGTCCAGGCCGACCTGGAACTCAAGGAAATGCAGGAAGTGATTGCCGCGGAGTCGGCGGGAAGTTCCGGCGGAACGAAAACCAGCGAGTCTCTGCTCAAACGAAAGTACGTGATTCCCTTCGTGCTCGCATGCATCATCCTGGCCTGCAATCAGGCGACCGGGATTAACTCGATCATCGCGTACAACACAAACATCCTGCTCCAGAGCGGACTTTCGGACCTCTGGGCTCACTGGGGCTACGTGATCTTCTGCATCATTAACTTCGCCGTGACTTATGGCGGGGTCGAGCTGGTGGATCGGAAAGGCCGCAAGTTCCTTCTTGGCGTTGGCACTGCGGGAATTATCGTATCGATGATCTGTACGGGGGTGCTGTTTCGGGGTGTGGAACGTCAACGCGTGGATACGAAAGAAGCTGTCCAAGCCATGGTCGGGCCCGATCAGAAACTTGAACTGCTGTACAACAAAGAAACAACTGGCAAGATCCTTCCAGCAAGCGCAGTCGGCACCGGAACCGGAGGGCCAACTTCGCTAGTCGTGATTTATTCGTACGGTGACTTCCGGGCAGCGAGCCCGGCTGTGCGTTCCGATGATTCCGCAGCGAAGCCGATCACGATTAATCGCGAAAGCTGCGTCCCAGCGAATAAAGTGGTGGCGTTCTTCTCGAATCCATTCGGCGACCTGGATGCTTCGCGCACAGCGCCGCTGAAAATCGAGAACGCGCTGATCACTCCGATTCCGTCAACCAACAACGGGTGGATGGTTGCGATCACGCTGTTCGTCTTCATGGCGTTCTATGCGGTCGGTCCGGGCGTGTGCGTGTGGCTGGCGTTGTCGGAACTGATGCCGACGCGGATTCGTTCCAACGGGATGAGCATCGCGCTTGTGCTCAACCAGGCAGTCTCGACCACCATCGCAGCGATTTTTTTGCCGACCGTGGGCAAGTACGGGTATTCGACCATGTTCTTTGGGTTCGCGGCGTGCACGGTGATCTATTTCGTTACGGCGACATGGTTCTTGCCGGAGACGAAGGGTAAGACGCTGGAAGAGATTGAAGCGCACTTCGAGGGCGCAAAGTAGCGCTGTGTCTCGCCGGCTTTTCTTTCGCTTGCGGGTGCGAGGGCGGGACGCCCCTTCGGCAAGCTCAGGGCAGGCTCTCGCGACAGCTGCGGGACGGCGGCGCTACTGTTCGTTTGCCCCTTAGCTTGAAAATGATTTACTCTGCCCAATCACGATGAATCCTCCTAAGAACAAAAAGAACGCCAGCAAGCAGAAGCATTCCCACGCCATGCGGCGGGAAATCTATGAACAGCCTACCGCGATCGCGAAGACCGTGGCGAAGCACCTCAAGGATGACATCATCTTTCCGGGGGAACTGGACGCCATCGAAAGCGCGCTGCCGACCTTCGAGAAGCTGATCATCGCCGCCAGCGGATCGAGCCGGCATGCTGGCCTGGCGGGCGAAATCATGATCGAAGATCTTTCGGGCGTGGCCGTCGACGTGGAGTACGCCAGCGAGTATTGCTATCGCTCAACTCACGCTGCTGTGGATCCTATCGTGATGGTCATTACACAGTCGGGGGAGACCGCTGACACGATTGCGGCGCAACGCGAGGCGCTGACGCGCGGCGTGAAGACCATTGCAATCTCCAATGTTCCAGACACGACGATTGTGCGGGAAGCTGGCGCCGCATTGATCTCCGGGGCTGGACCCGAACTGTCGATCCCTGCCACGAAGAGTTTCACAACGCAACTTACGATTCTCTATCTGATGGCGCTGTTCCTGGCCCGCAAGCGGGGGCGGATGACTTCGGAGGTGGCACGATCGTATCTGCAGCGGTTGATGCGGCTTCCGGAAGCGATCGAGAAAAATCTTGCGACGTGGGACTCGCTGGCCGAAAAGTTCGGCGCCATCCATTTCAAGGCAGAGAAGTTCCTCTATCTTGGCCGCGGGGTGCATTACGCCATCGCCCGCGAGGGTGCGCTCAAGCTGAAGGAAATCTCCTACGCGCATGCCGAGGGATATCCGGCAGGCGAACTGAAGCACGGGCCCAACGCGCTGGTGGATGAGAAGTTGCCGGTCGTCGTGCTGGCCACCTGCGACCATCGAGATCCGGACTCAGTGTTGCGCTATCGCCGGACGATCGAGGTTATGAAGGAAGTGCGATCGCGACGCGGGCCACTGGTCACGGTTGCGACCGAAGGGGACGCGGAAGTCGCTACCATTGCGGACCACGTATTCTACATTCCCTCCGGGCCGGAACTGTTGCTGCCCATTATGGAAGTGATCCCGCTACAGTTGTTCGCGTACCACATTGCAGTCAACAAGGGATACGACGTCGACCATCCGCGGAACCTGGTGAAAGCAGTCGTGACAGAATAGCGCTACGCCGCCGAGGGGACTTAAGGCTTGGTTGGGCTCGCGGGGTCGTCGTTCCGGCAGAAGAGGCCAAAGCAGAGAGCCGCGCCGACGCCAGCGACGCCAGCACCGATAGCCCAGGGTGAATTCATGATGGGGCCTTTGCCGGCAATGGCGCCGGGAATTTGCTGATAGGCCGCGCCGCATTTTTCTTCCCGTGATTTTTGTTCGCCTTGGCGTACGATGACGCGGTCGGAGTGTCCCGACTGCTTCGCGTGCTTAGGATTGCTCGAGCGAGCATCGATGTAGACGTCATCCTTCAGCGCCGAGACCCTCACCTTCCCATCGAGGTCGATGACGTCGTAGTGCGTCCACTCCTCCTTGTTCACGGGCGTGACCGTCAAACAACCTATCCTGACCTGCATTCCACGAGAAGTGTTCACCGACAAGCTGCCGTGTTCGAGAACCAGTTCGATGCCTTCGAACTGCACCATGGTTTCCGAATTGAGGTCCGCCGTAGATCCGCTGGCCTCAATACGGGCGACAGCATTTTGTTGCGTTTCGATGGAATCCCCGGAAAAAAGAGCGGTGGAGGCGGGAGCAGGATATCTGTTGACCTGCACGCCGATGCCGTTACTGCGCAACATGGCGGCGGCCACGTCTTGCGCCAATAGAGACACCGACAGAGTTACGATCATGGGCAGGCACACGAAATTTCGCCATTTGACCAAAACCCGCCCCGCGATTGTCCGCACGAACGGACTACTTACCAGCTTAGACTGCGGCTTTTGGGGCGGCTATTGGCTCGCATGGTGCTTTGCCGAGGGTTGGCACGAGATGCGATTTCGGGGTTAGGCACGAGCGAAGTCGATGAATCCCTTTTGCGCGTCGGTGCGGATGAGCTTGGCACGAAGTTTGTCGCCGACATCGAGTCCTTGCTGGCCTTGTGCGAGAAGTCCCTCGATGTGCGGCTGCAGAACACGAACGAAGGTTCCGTGATCGGTGACGCCGGTGACGATGGCGTCGAAGACTTCGCCGATGCGGTGTTGCATAGCGACGGCCGCGAGACGCTTAGCCATTTCGCGCTCGACCTTCTTGGCGGCGTCCTCTTTCTGCGTGCAGTTGGCGGCGATGGACGTCAGTTCGTCGTCGGAGTATGGGTTCTTCTGGCCTGCAAGCAGGGCCTTGATCAGGCGTTGGGTGACGACGTCAGCGAACCGGCGGTTGGGAGCGGTGGAGTGCGTGTAGTCCTGAACCGCGAGACCGAAGTGTCCGGGAGCAGGTTCTCCGGGGCGCTCCAGAACGTACTCTCCAGGGCCGATGAGCTTGATCACGGCCAACGACACGTCCGCGAAGTGATCGGGATCGGCAGCCTTTCGGCGCAGCAGGAAATCGTTGAGAGCCTTGGAATTCGGCTGCGCCGGGAGTTTCTCGTTTTTGGTCGCCGCGAGTTGGACGATGCGGTCCCAGCGCTCGGGAGTGCGCACGATGCGGCGCAGAGAGGAAACGCTCTCAAGGAAGCGCGCGACCACGCCGTTGGCGGCGACCATGAAGTCTTCAATTAGTTCGGTGGCGCGGTTCTTCTGCTGCTTCACCACGTCGACCACCTGATCGTTCAGCACCAGGGGATGAACTTCGTCCGTCTGTAGGTTGAGTGCGCCGTGCTGAAAGCGCTGGTCTTTCAACTTCTGCGCGACGTCATCCTGCAGCTTCAGTTGGGCCTGCAAGTCGGCGGACGCCGCAACCTTCGGCGGAGCAGGCGACTTCCCTTCCAGCCAGGCGCCCAGACTGTTGTATTGCAGCTGAGCCTTGTTGCGGACTATGGCGCGATAGACGGTCGACGACTTCGGGGTTCCGGTGGAATCGACAACGAATTCGATAACGACGCTGAGGCAATCCTGATTCTCGAGCAGCGACGTTTTCCCCGTGGACAGTTCTTCGGGGAGCATGGGGAAGTTGCGCACTCCCGCATAGACCGTCGTGGTTTCCTTGGCGGCGTGCTGATCGATTGGGGTCTGCTTGGGAACGAAGGCATCGACGTCGGCGATGCCGATCATTACTTTCACGTCGCTATTCGATGCACGCTCGGCAACTTCGATCTGGTCGAGGTCGCGGGAAGTGTCGTTGTCGATGGAGGACCAGAGCAGGTTGCGCAGATCGCGGATATCGCCAGCAGCGGCGATTAGTGGCGGGTGGGCTTTCAGGTCGGTCAGTTGGAGTGGAACCTGGGGAGGGAAATCCGGTTCGAAACCGTAACGCTGCATGACTTCTTTGGCGGTGGCTTGCAGGTCGAGATGCGAAGGATTGGCGGCTGACATGAACTCCCCGTGCGGAAATTGAGATGGATTCAGGCTATCACGCGAAGGGTAATGATACAGGGAGAAGGAGTTACGCCTACTGGTGGGATCGAGAGTCCCCACATCTCGCACAGAACGCGAGAGATGGGGCACGCGGCAAGATCCCTTCGACTCCGCTCAGGGCAGGCTCTTCCCTTCACCTGAAAGACGGCTCCGTAAAGATGACACCTTTGGCGGGGGAAGCGTTAGCTGCAGCCTAGCTCTGGTGCAGGCGTTGAACGTCAGCATTGGTGTAGACGTGCGGGGCGTGGGGCTTGTGCGTCTTCCAGAACGAAGCGGCATCTCCGACGGGAACTCCGTATCCGCGTTCACGAAGAGATTGTGCATCCGTCATCCCCGTGACGCCGACATCAGTGATGCTTGCAGGCAGTTCTCGCGGTGGTTCGGCCGACGTAATCTCGACCACGCTGATCGAACGGTAGCCGTAATAGATCGGGAATAGATCGGCCTCGTGCCGAAGCGCCGAATTCGCAGCGTAGGACTGATTATCGACGGCGGGTCCAATTTCGGGAAGGCTTGGAATTCCAGGCATCGGGGCTTCCAGAGAAAGAGACGGCGTCGCGATGGGGCGGGCGAACATTGGCGAACCCGAGGTCAGCAGATACTGCGGGCCTACAGCAAAGTTTGTGTCCTGTGCTGCGCTGATTCCAACCAGTACGATCAATAGACAGAGCAAGCCAGCTAGACGCATACGGGCCTCCCGAAACGTCGCTCGTTTTTCACCCCTGATTATGAACCGAAGACGAGCAAATTACCAGAGTGATTTGCTCCAGATCCGGCTTCTGGCAAGGGTTCTAGCCTGCCGCTCCCAGCGCAGCCGCACGCCGTTCGCGGCGGTTGTCGCGGATGACGTAGATCATGTAGATGACGACGGCCAGGTTGCCGATCAGCAGAGCGCTGCGCAGCCAGGTGATACCGCGCATGAGTTCGCGGATCTCGAGCGGCAGCAGCAGGGCACCGGAAACAAGGGCGACCCATTCGGCCCAGTGGCGGGCCTTCCACAGGCCATAGGCCTCGGTGAAGCGCAACGCGGCGTAGGCAAAGGCGATGCGGGCCGCCGCCCAAAGGCGCGCGTCGGTGACGTTATCCGCCAAGTCGAGAAAGAGTTGGGCGGAGCGACGGTCGGTGTTGACATGCAATATGGCGAGCAGACTCTCTGCGTAGAGCCACACATCCTTGTGCACGAGGGCTAGGGCGCACAATCCCATCAGCACTACGAAGATGCCCTTAGAGAATTCGAACATGGCTACAGCCTGGAGCACGCGCCGTTGGCGGCGGTGGTGATCTGGCTTGGTTCCGGGCTGGCGCATGTATGCGGGCAGGGACTCAAGGCAGCGTACCACGAGGAGGATGGCACAGATAGGGGTTCCCTGCCCTGCAGGGTTAAGAGTGCTGGTTCTTACCTCGGTAACTGGAGATGACGCCAGAAGGATGTAACGATCGGAGCGGGGAGATGAATTATGCGAAGATCCGTCCTGTGTCTGATTGTTGCGATGTTGTGGGCCGGGAGTTCGTGGGCTGGAACGACGGCGGGCGCTCCGCAGGCTGCGCCGCAAACTGCGCGCCAGGCGCTGATCGAAATGTTTTTCAGCAAGACGCCGGGAGCCCTCATCAAGCATTTGCCCATGGCGACTCGTACGGCTCTGGAGAAGTCGGGGGCGCTGACGGCTCTGCAGCAGTATGCAACGATGGCGAGCCAACTGCAGACGCAAGGGAAAAACATACAGACGTTTGAGACCGGGTCAGTGCTGCTGTCTGGCGAGAATCCTCAGACGGGCGAAAAGGCCGAAATCACGGTGGAGAATGACGCTCTGCGCGGGGATCAGGACGACATCGAGGTGTCGTTTCAGACATACAAGAACGGGACGGCACAGAAGGGCCCGTTCATGCCGCAGATCACCTTCTCGATGAAGCAGGAGGGGCAGGTGTGGACGCTGAATGAGATCTCCGTGACACTTCACGTGCCGCTCGCGGACCCGGACTTTCTGAAGGCCATTACGGAGAAGATGACGCCGCAGCCTGGGCCTACCGGAGCGGCGGGCACGTTTTCTGCGCGGCCTGAGGTTTCAGCGCAGGCCGGAGGCAGCGACACGATGGTGATCGCCGCCATGCGAACCATTCTTACGGCCGAGGTCACGTATGCCAGCAGCTATCCGGCGGTCGGCTACAGTTGCACGCTGTCGGATCTCGATGGATTCGGGGGCGGCACTCCGAACGAGCATCAAGCCATGCTGATCAATAGCGGACTGGCGAGCGGCAAGAGATTCGGCTTTGTGTTTGCGCTCTCGGGATGCGGTGCCACACCGGCCACCAGTTTTCGTTTGACCGCGGCACCCAATGGAAACAGCTATGGACGGAAGGCGTTTTGTGCGGATCAGTCGGGAGTGATCCGGTCGTCGAGCGATGGGAATCCAGCGACGTGTATAGCCAGCGGGACGCCGGTGCAGTAAGAACCCGGCATTCAAATCGTGGGTGCCCACCTTGTCGCGTTACTTGCGACAGGGTGGGGATTTTGATGTTGGGGGACCGCCTAAAGAGAAATAGATGACCGAAGATCAGAATCCCCACCTGTCTCTGCAAGATACGCATGGACAAGGATGGGGCCCCCGCTCTTTGAACAACTTCGTCAGCCCTTCTTTTGGCGAATCGCGGCGCGCAACTCTTCTACGATTTCTTGCGAGGCTTTCATGGCTGCGGCGTGCTGATTCACGTTGAAGGAGATCGCGCCGACCCGGGCATGGCCTCCGCCGCCGTAGCGTTCGCAGATGCGGGCCAGGTTTACTTCGGGCTCCTGCGGGGCCCAGGGGTTCGATCCCACCGAAACTTTCACCCGAAAACTGCTCTTGCTGAGCCCTACGCTATAGACCGACTCGGGGTGCAGGTAATAGGGGATGAACTTGTTGTACCCCTCAAGGTCGTGATCGGTGACGTCGAAGAAAATGGTGCCGTCCTTGCACTCGGTGCGCTGCTCGAGGATGCCGATGGAAAGTTCGTGGCGCTTGAGCAGCGGGGGAAGAAGAGGCGCGACGAACGGCTCCGTGAGAATATCCGCCAATGATTTTGTGGACAACAACGGAATCAGGTTGGGAACGAAGCCGTGATCAGGAGCCGATTCGATGACCATGGTGAGCTTCATGGCGGGCGCTTCCATCTCGACGGCAGTTTTGGCGTCGGGGTAGAGGGCTCCATCGATGATGTCGGTCCAATGGACCAGGTCGGCCACGGCGGACGGATCGAAGCCGAAACGCTGCTGCGCGATCATGGCGATGAAACTGGTGCAGGACTTGAAATCGGGATCGTAGAACTTGCGGTTGCTCTGGTCCTGCTCGAAGTGCTCGGCGTCGGCCGGAGAGAGGAACGCGCTCTCGTGATGGTCGAACCACCAGGTAATTTTGGGCGAACTGGAGTACTTGAAGTCGACGATAGCGTTCTCGTCGCCGTCGAATTGATTCTCGTCGAACAGGGCCCCGGCGCGGTGGACTAGGCCGGTGAATTCGAATTCGGCGTCGCCGCGGATGCGCTCGCGGTAGAAGCGGGAGAACAACGCGGCGGAAGAAGCTCCGTCGAAGCATTTGTCGTGATAGAAGACCCGTACGCGCAAAGAATTCCCCAATCGGCCAACAGATTCCCGCCGGCCGAAAACCACGCTGCTGGCATGGAATTGGGACGAGGGTAAAAGCTAATAGGATTGACAGCTTACAGGAAGAAAGTCAAGGGCGGCGGGAGTTTTAGGAGCGGAGCGGTTCGACTTTATTGAAAACCGATGTCGGCCCCGGCATCGTTCAACCGCGGGATCTCGCTGCGACGTTTTCCGACTGCGTCGCCGTTCGACGCGCGAGATCCCTTCGACTCCGCTCAGGGCAAGCTCTTCCCTTCGGCCGAAAAACGGCTCCGGTCAGGATGACTCCAGTTGCGGGTAGCGAACTACATCGCGTTCGCTTGCTTTTCCGCCAGATCGCCGATCACGGGCAGTTTGAACATCTGCCCCTGATTGGCCTTGAGGAGAAGGATGACCCAGATGATCAGCCCTGCGAGCCCGACGAGAGGCCAGATCAGGATGGTCAGCCAGCCCAATATCGGAATGTGGGCAATAATGTTGAGCCCGATCCACAGAACCGTCCATGCCACCGCAAAAAACAGACATTGAAAGGAATGAAAGCGCACGAAGCGACTCTTGTTATAGGGCTCCATCACAAGGAAAATGATCGCCGGGACGATGGTGACATAAGCGATCATTCCCGCGATGTTGTCCGGCATGCCTCCTGTGGATGCTACTGTCGAAGCAGGCGCGGCTGGGGCTCGGCCCGCACAGGCCGGACAAGTGGTAGCACCGTCGGCGATCTGAGCGCCGCACATATTGCAAAAAGCCATGGAAGTACCCTCCTCGCCGCCTCAGCCGAAGCAAGTAGTGACGCAGGGTTCGCGCCCCAAGCGGCGTCGGCGGCAACGTATCAGAGAAATCGACGGAAAGCAATTCCTATGTGGGGGGAGCGCAGCGGCGACAGCTAGATCGAGTTGGCGTACTGTGCGGCAAAGTCGCCGAGCATGGGCAGTTGGAACATTTCTCCCTGGAAGGCCTTCACCACCAGAACCAGCCAAATCACGATGACCGCGAGCACGACCACCACGGCAACTACCAGCACCAGCAGGGGACCGAGCACCGGGACGATGAAGAGGACGACGCTGGCGAGTTTCAGGGCGATGCCGATCAGAATGGCCGCTCCCCAGAACAAGAGGCACTGCATGGAATGGAAACGCAGGAAGCGATTCCTCTTGTAGGGCTCAAGAACGAGGAAAACGATCGCGGGAACGAAGGTGAAATAAGCGAGCACGCCCGCGATATTTTCGGGAAGGACGCCGACGGTTCCTCGGGCGAGCGTTTCCGTATGCATGGCACGGCCGCAAGCCGGGCAAAAAGCCGCGGACTCAGGCATTTGGGCAGAGCATTCGGGGCACGATGTCAGGGGAACGCTGGTCGGATCCATTGAGGGGCACCATATCAAATGGCGAGGCGGGCGGCAAATCCCCTGAACCGATTTCAAAGCGCGCGGGGCACGTGGTTTTTCTTGCGGCAGTCCTCGCAGACACCGTAGATCTGAAATGTATGCCGGGTGGTGAGGTAGTGGTATCGGCGTCCGATTTCCTGCTCGAGCTGGCCAACTTCCTGGGAGAAAAATTCGACGGAACTGCCGCAGTCGGTGCAGACCATGTGGTGATGGCTGCGCCGGTTGTACTGGTGCTCGTAGCGGGCAATGCCGTCGTGGAAGGCGACCTCGCTGGCCAGGCCGCACTCCGCCAGCAACTTCAAGGTGCGATAGACCGTGGTGTAACCGATGCGTGCGTCTTTTTTCTGCACCAGGCGATGGAGTTCGTCGGTGGAGAGATGGTCGCGGGTTTCGAGGAACGTGCGGAGAATGGTATCGCGCTGGGCGGTCTGCTTGAGGCCGACGCCCTTCAAGTGCTTGTGAAGGATCTCCTGGGCCTCGCGGACCATCTGGCGGGAGATGGTGGGCTGATCATCGATGCGCTTCTGGAGCATGGCGGTGGAGCGGAGTCCGGTGGAAACGTGGTCAGGATGACGGCTTCAGGATACCATCCGGCATCTTGAAAATGAAATTCATTTTCAGCGGCGGGCAGGGCCGGGGGACGTGGAATACAATCAGAGATTCCTCATGAGCACATTGGCAGAGATTGGCCCACCCCAGTCGCGACGATCGCCCCTTTCCCGGATCCTGTTGTGGCTCTTGCTGGCTGTGGTCGTACTGATGGCGGGCTTGCTGGCATATGCGTGTTACATCGCCCATGCGGCCCTTCCCCAGCTCGACGGGGGGCTGCAGATCAGCGGGCTCTCGGCTGCGGTCACGGTCACGCGGGACGGTCACGGGGTGCCCACGATTGAAGCGGCGAGCCTCGACGATCTGTTCTTCGCGCAAGGGTATGTCACGGCGCAGGACCGGCTGTGGCAGATGGACGTGATGCGCCGCTACGGCAGTGGGGAACTTTCGGAGATTCTGGGTGAGGACCTGCTGAGACTGGATCGCGAACAGAGGATACTGGGACTGCGAGCAGTGGCGAGGAAGACGGTGGAGGCGGCCAGTCCGCGCGATCGCGCCTTCTATGAAGCCTATGCGCGGGGGGTCAACGCCTACATCGGAACCCATGTTGACCGGCTACCGCTTGAGTTTCGCATTCTGCATTACGCGCCGAAGCCGTGGCTGCCGGAGGATTCGGCCGTCGTTGCCAATTCGATGGTGAAGGATCTGAACTATCACTATTTTTACGACGCGCTCGACCACGAGAAGATCCTCGCCAAGTTGGGGCCGGAGTTGACTGCGGATCTGTATGTGAATCGCTCCTGGCATGATCGTCCGCCGACAGTGATGCGAGAGGATCTGACGGAACCGGACAACACCGGCGACTCTGATGAGGAGGGTGACGACGATTCTCCGGACACTTCGGTGACACAGAAGTTCCCTTCAACCGCGCCGGAAATCTTGCCGGGCCGACAGTCTGCTGAAAGGCTCGATCAGAACGCCTCAGGGGCTAAAGCCCTTCCGGAAGAGAACAACCCTATCGCAGCGCTTAAAGCGTTGCGCCAACCAAAAGCGAGTCACTCAAGCCCGAGTCGCTCAAGCCACACTAGGCCGAGTCTTTCCGCACAACGCCAGGCCTTGGCGATCGAGGGGTTGCCTATCGAGGGTCTGGCTATGGAGGGGGTGCCTGGCGAGGGGTTGCCGGTGAACGGATCGAATGACTGGGTTGTTTCTGGGGTGCACACGATCACGGGCAAGCCGCTGCTGTCGAACGACATGCACCTTGGGCACCAGATGCCGAACCTGTGGTACGAGGCGCATCTGCGTTCGGGCACACTGGATGTGGCTGGCGTGACGCTGCCCGGAATGCCATACGTGATCGTGGGGCACAATCAGCGGATAGCCTGGGGATTCACCAACGTGGGTCCGACGGTGACCGATGTGTTCATAGAGAATTTCAACCAGCAAGGCGCGTATCAGACGCCAAGTGGATGGATGCAGCCGGAGCACCGCGCAGAAGTGATTCACGTCAAGGGCAAGCCGGACGTGAATGTGGATGTGAAGATCACGCGCCACGGTCCGGTGATCACGGAACTGGTTCCCGGCGAGACGCGGCCTCTGGCGCTGCGCTGGACGCTTTATGACGGATTGCATATTCCGTTTTTTGACGTCAATGCAGCACAGAACTGGGACGAGTTTCAGCGCGCGTTTTCACACCTGGACGCGCCGGGGCAAAACGTGGTTTACGCCGACGTGGATGGCAACATTGGATATCACGCGACGGGCAGGGTTCCGATCCGGGCGGCGGGAGATGGCAGCCTTCCGGTGAGCGGCGCCGACAACGCGCACGAGTGGATTTCCTACATTCCGTTTGAAAAGCTCCCCAGCATCTATAACCCACCATCGGGGATTATTGCGACGGCGAATGGAAGAATCACGCCGGACGGTTATCCGAATTCGATCAGCATGGAATGGGAAGCTCCGTGGCGCACGGCGCGGATTTATCACGTACTGGAGTCAGGACGGCAATTCTCGGCGGCCGACATGCTCGCGCTGCAAACCGATATTCAATCGGAAGCAATCCTATTTGCCGCGGAGCGTCTGGTTTACGCGGTGGATCACGCTGCGAAGCCCTCCCCGCGAGCCAGGCAGGCCGCCGACCTCATGCGCAGCTGGGATGGCCGCATGCTGGCTACGTCGGCAGCACCCACCATCGCAGAAAATGCAATCGGCGAACTGCGCCGCCTGCTGCTCGAACCAAAGTTGGGAGCGGCTCCCTCGGAATCCCGCAAGGATGCCGACTCCGAACTCTATAAAGAAACAGAGAAGACCGCCATCGACTGGAAGACCTATTCGTGGCTGCAGAGGTCAGTGTGGATGGAGAACATCCTGCTCCACCGGCCGAAGCGCTGGCTGCCCGACAAGTATCCGAATTATGACGAACTGCTGACTGCCGCAGTCGAGGCTGCGGTTAACCATCCGCAGGCGCCGGCGGATTTGGCTTCGTGGCGCTGGGGAGCGTTTAATGCGGTTGAGATCCAGCATCCGATCCTGGGAAAGATTCCGTTGATCCGGCGGTGGTCGGGGCCCGGAGTGCAAGAGCAGTCGGGCAGCGGATACACGGTAAAGGCAGTGACGCGGTACCACGGGCCCTCGGAGCGTTTCACTGCTAATATGGCGGACCTCGATCAGTCGACGCTGAATACCGTGACGGGGCAAGGCGGAAACTTCCTGAGCCCCTATTACATGGATCAGTGGAAGGCATGGTACGAGGGAACCACGTTCAATCTTCCCTTCACCGCCAAGGCCGTGGAAGCGGCGAAGACGCACCGACTCGTTCTGGAGCCGTCCAAATAAGAGAGAGCGGATCATAATTCGGCTGGCAGGCTCGCAGCCGCTCGAACTCTGCTCAATTACCTTCCGGTTGTGCCCTGCGCCCGAATTGCTTCCCGCAACCTGCTCGCCAGAAAGCGAGAAGCTTCGAGGCGTGGAACGTGGTCATGATCAAAATCTGTTAAGTGGCTATTGCCGATGCATGCAGGTAGACAGGATGATCTGCTGGACTGCGGTGGTTCTGATGTCTTCGTCAATAAATTTCTGGATGTGTTTTGCCGGGCTAATCTATCTTGCCGCTGGAATTTTTATACTTCGGAAAGAGATCGGCGCGGCACGCGGGTGGGACAAGCTCATTAGCCTGGGCTGTGTCTTCGTCGCCGTTCCACTCGCAGTATTCGCGCCCGAGCATTTCGGCGGCCCGATGAGAGTCTCGGATATGGTCCCGTCGTGGATGCCAGCGCACGTCTTTTGGGCGTATTTTGTCGGATGCTCGCTGTTCGCAGCAGCTACCAGTCTCACTCTGAGGAAGTTCGTACGCTTGTCGTCCACTCTGCTCGGACTGATGTTCTTTCTATTTGTCTGCATGATGCATATACCGAATGCGCTCGCGGACCCCAAAAATCGATTCGCGTGGGCCTACGCGCTAAGAGATCTCTCTCTTGCGGGAGGTGCATGGGCTCTCGCCGGACTGCATAGTCGTGGTTCGTCGCCACAACAGGCGAAAGGGATGATCTTATTTGGGCGCATCGTCATAGCCGTGGCTGCGGTCTTTTTTGCCGTAGAATTTTTTCTTCATCCAGAGTTTGCGCCCGGCTTTCCTTTGGAGAAGATGACGCCACGATGGGTTCCATTCCCCAGAATATGGGGCTACCTCACGGGAGCGATCCTGCTGGCCGCTGGAATCGGCTTGGCCCTGAACAAGAAGTCTCGGATCGCTGCAACCTCGATTGGGGCACTCATGACCGTCCTCACTGTGTTCCTGTATCTGCCTATTTGGATCCTCGCTCGCAGCGGAACAACGCCGGAGATCATGGAGGTGATCAATTACGTCTTTGACACACTGATCTACGCCGGAACAGCCCTCGTTCTGGCATCGGCATTGCCGCGCGATCCTGATCTGACTTCACGCAACGCTGAAGCTCGTGGCTAAGATATTTCGTCCGTGCCGCGGCTGGAATCTGCCGGGTCGGAATTCCTGCTTCGGAGGAAGCCAGTTCACGCGCACGGACGCGCCGACGGCGAAGATCGGAGCTTTTGGGGCGAGGGCAGCTTGGTTGTTTGTTGTGCGGCACACGTCACGAGATCCCAATCAGCTAGAAGAAGTCGATCGCCTTGACGTCACCCACATAGCCAACGACATCGATCGTGCCCAGGGGCAGGAAATCGTTGATGAGCAGTGTATCCGTGAGCGTGTAATAGACGCGTAAATTGCCCCCCTCCGCCACGTACTCGGCAGCGCGGGTAGTGAAACCTTGCAGGCCGTCGACGTTGCCGTTGTCCGGAGGGATGACTACCGAGTTATCTGCGGTCCGATAGATCGACAGACAGCCGCGCACCTCCCCGACCGGATTATTGACATTGCCGATGTTTGTGCAATCGTGCGCGCCGACGAAAACCTGGCCATTCGTGGTCATATCGATGCGATCGTGAAAGCCATCAGTAATGGCGATCTCCGCGCTGGGGTTGTTGTAGTAGGGGTCGGTCATCGTGTTGAGGTCGATGATATCGAGGGTCCCGCAATAGGTGGCCGCGGTCGTGGCGGCGCTCGGAATGGATTTACAGAGCGGTCCGGCGGGCGTGCCCTTCCCGGCAACAAACAACTGGGAACCGTTCAATAAGCCGATGGTGGCGCCGTTCACGTAAACCGGAGGACCCACGGCGAGAGAACTCAGGTCCAAGGTCTGTACGCTGGCCTGAACGCCGCCACACTCCGCACCGCAGTTGAGGATATAAGCGGTGTTCCCACTAACCAGCGCCCACACCGGACGGTCGAAGCCAGGGACCAACCTGCAGACGGGGTTTACGGTGCCGGATAAACAGCTCAGATCGACCGGGGGCACCGCATTGCTGGGATTAGCACCGTGACCGTGTCGGAGTCATTGCTAAAGACGAGGAGTTGTGTGCCATTGGAGTTGGCGATCACAGTTTGAGCATTGGTGACGGCAATCGTAGTGAGCTGTGAGGTGACGAAATTCAATATATCCACAGCGCCCATGAACGAATAGCCGTTGACCGTGGCCGCCGGGATGGCGGCGTATCCGATGGGCTGGGCTGTGGGAAAGACCATGCTTGACGTCGGCGCGGGAATGCGCACGTTCCCGATACCTGTTTCCTTAAACGTATCCACCGCGTAAACGTTGTTGCTGCTGGCGTCGAAGGTTGCTGCGATGTTCCGGGTTGGCGAGACCGCCATCAGACCCGGGGAACTTCCTGCGCTCAGGGGAGCAACCCCCGGAATCGTGTCGTTATAACCATCGAGGATTACCAGCCCGCCGAAAGAGAAAGTTGCGGTGACCCCTTGCGAGGCCAGAACGCGGTCCGGCAGGTTGCTGGGCGGGTTCTTCGGCCTGCTATAGCCACCGCACGAACTGAGACCTAGACTGACCCACAATGCAATCAGAGGAACGAGGATGCGTCTCTTCAAACGACAGGCTCCTAACGACATGAAAAAGGGAGATTTAATTGCAAAATGATGGATTATAACAGACCCGGAACTCGCGCTCCGATGGGGCTTTCGAGATTCGCCTGAGATACCTGTGCCATTTTCCCATGCCTGCCGCAAAGCCATTGAGGTGCACGAACCGGCGCTAATCCTGTATTCTCAGAAACTATATGGCGGCTGACTTTCTTGCCCGCATCAAGCAGTCCCCCGTGCTGTGCGACGGCGCCATGGGGACGCTGCTCTACGCCAAAGGCATCTTCATCAACCGGTCCTACGATGAGCTGAATCTCTCACAACCCGACCTGATTCGCGCGATTCACCACGAATACCTGCAGGCCGGAGCCGAAATCATTGAAACCAATACTTTCGGTGCCAACTCTTTCCGCTTGGGACGGCACAGCTTGGCGGACCAAGTTCGCGACATCAATCATGCCGGCGCCCGGCTGGCACGCGAAGCCGCCAAAAGCTTCGATGTATGGGTTGGGGGATCGGTTGGCCCGCTCGGCACCAGAATCGAGCCCCTCGGGAAGACTTCGTTCCAGGAGGCTCGCGAGGCCTTTCGCCAGCAGATAGAGGCGCTGGCGGAAGCTGGCGTCGATCTGCTGATTCTGGAAACCTTCGGATATCTGGAAGAGATTCACCAGGCGATGCTAGCCGCACAGGATGTCAGCAAGTCGCTACCGATCGTGGCGCAGGTGACGATTGATGAGGACGGCAACTGCCTGGACGGCTCCGACCCGCAGACGTTTGTCTCCAAGCTCGAGGAATGGGGAGCGGATGTGATTGGCTGCAATTGCAGCGTGGGTCCAGTCGCAATGCTGGATGCGATGGAGCGAGTGCGGGCGGCAACGTCCCTGCCGCTGGCAGCGCAACCGAACGCCGGCATTCCGCGGTCGGTGGAAGGACGGAATATTTATCTGTGCTCGCCGGAATATATGGCGAGTTACGCGCGCAAGTTTGTGGCGGCTGGAGTCCGGCTTGTCGGTGGATGCTGCGGAACGACGCCGGAGCATATCCGGGTCATGAAGTCGGCTCTGCGGGTGGGGGAGGCCAGAGGCAAGACGGCGTCTGCTCAGGTGACGGGAGGTCAGGCCGCGCCGCTGGCCATTCCGGCGGTGCCGCTGGAGAACCGGTCACTGCTGGGCGCGCGGCTGGCACGCGGTGAGTTTGTCACCATGGTCGAGATCGTGCCTCCGAAAGGCATCGACGTTCGCAAGGAGATCGAGGGGGCGCGGTTTGTGAAGTCCGTGGGCGTGGACGCGGTGAATATCCCGGACAGTCCGCGAGCCTCGGCGCGCATGAGCAACCAGGCGCTCTCGCTGCTAATTCAGCGTGAGGTAGGAATCGATGCGATTCTGCACTACACCTGCCGCGATCGGAATGTGCTGTGCATTCAGAGCGATCTGCTGGGTGCGGCAGCGGTCGGCATCAAGAATCTGATCTGCATTACCGGCGACCCCCCGAAGATGGGGAACTATCCCGACGCCACCGCAGTGTTTGATGTGGACGCGATCGGTCTGGTCAACATAGTGCGCAACCTGAACCGGGGGCTTGATCTGGGCGGAAATCCGATCGGGACCGGGACCGGATTTGTGATTGGCGTGGGTGCAAATCCGGGGCTCAGCGACATGGATGAAGAGATTCGAAGATTCGAGTACAAGGTCGAGGCCGGAGCTGAATTTGCGGTCACACAACCGGTATTCGATCTTCGGCTTCTGGAGAACTTCCTGAAGCGCATTGAGCACTGCCGCATTCCGGTGGTGGCCGGGATCTGGCCGCTGGTTAGCGTGCGCAATGCCGAGTTCATGAAAAATGAATTGCGGGTGTCGGTGCCGGACTCGATTCTGGAGCGCATGGCGCGGGCCCAGACTCCAGAACTGGCAAGGGCGGAGGGCGTGGCCATTGCGCGGGAAATGCTCATTGCGGCCAAGCAGATGGCGCAAGGAGCGCAGATCAGCGCGCCGCAGGGACGCTACAGTTCGGCGGTGGATGTGTTGGAAGCCTTAGAGAAAGACCCCGGCTCCAAAGCCATGGCCTAAGGCTTCATCGTCAGGCGCCGCGTTAGGCCACTATTGCGCAGACAATCTGACGCCGCCGGATTCGCGGCGATAAGGTCTCTAAAGGTCCTCCCGGGCCTCTCGAGCTAGGGGTCGGGCCAGTGAATCGATTTATGTCGGCGACATAACGATATTGCAGATTTTTTCGATCTTAGAACTGTTCCCGCACCGGGAATTCATCAACCATTTTTATTGGTCCTTATCATTAAAAAGACTGGACACTTCTTCAAATTAGTTGCATTACAATAGAAGACGGAGCGAAACCCCGTTGCCAAAGTTTGAAGAGTGCCTCCAGCGACTGGAAAAGATTGTTCAGGAACTGGAAAAGGGAGAAGTCCCTTTAGAGAAGTCTCTGACACTGTTTGAAGAAGGCATGCAGCTTTCTTCCTCATGCCGGAAGGAACTGGAACAAGCAGAAGGAAAAGTCGAAATTCTGCTGAAGAAAAACGGGAAGCTTCAAGCTGAACCATTCGAAGCGCCGACAGAGAAGTTGCCTGCACGCCGGTGAGCCGTGCGGATTTTCTGGCCGCGATTCGAGAGCTTTAGATGTCTGTGGTGCTGTGGTTTTTCCAGCCACCCCCGCAGCCCTAGTCCAATGTCGACGTCCGCCGTTGACGACGGTTGAAGATCGGGGATTATATGGCACAAAGCGTAGTTGTTCTTGAGAAAGATCCTAAAGTGGCCCGGACCCTGGCTGGTGGGCTCCGCCCTCACTTTTCAGTACACCTAACCCGCTCCCGCGAGGAATTGCGAGAGGACGTAGCTCGGAACCGGCCGGAAGCCGTGGTGCTCAACATCGAGCACTGGCTGCTGGCCGATGTGGAGAATCTGCACCGCGAATTTCCTGCTCTGCCCATTGTCTGTACGCATCGCATCCCTGACGAGGAAATGTGGATGGCTGCGCTGGCGGCCGGCGCCAGCGATGTGTGCCCCGCCGATGACGTGGCGAATGTGTTGACTTCGGTGCTGCGCAGCATGGCGCTTTCCCGGAGCGCTGCGGCGTAGATTCGTCGTAAAGCATCAAGGACGCCCACGGGCGTCCTTTTTCGTTCCACGCTTTCTTTCTTCCCCGGTTCCTTCGCGCCGACGCACCGTTCCACATGCGCCGCCTTGTTATACTCACTGCTTCATGCTCAAGGAGACTCTCGAACAAGGACGGCAACTGGCCGATGCCGCGCTCGACCGGCTCATTCCGCTGGAGACGCGGCATCCCGAGTCGATTCACAGGGCCATGCGCCACAGCGTGTTTGCCGGCGGCAAGCGCCTGCGGCCCGTGCTCTGCATGGAAGCGGGACGCATGGTCGCGGGATCGCTGCCGGCGCGCATCGAAGAACTGGGCGCTGCGCTGGAGATGCTGCACACCTATTCGTTGATTCATGACGATTTGCCTGCGCTCGACAATGACGATCTGCGCCGCGGGCGTCCGACTTGTCATAAGGCATTTGGCGAGGCCATCGCGATCCTGGCTGGCGACGCGCTGCAGACACAGGCCTACGAGGTGCTGGCACGGTTGAAGTGTCCTGCGGAAGCGCGGGTGCGGATCATCGAAGAAATCGCCCATGACACGGGTACGATCGACGGCATGATCGGCGGGCAGGTGGTGGACGTCGAATCAGAGCACTTGCGTCCGACGCCGGAGATGCTGGAGTACATTCACCGCTCGAAGACGGCGGCGCTGATAACGGCGAGCCTGGTGAGTGGAGGGCTCTACGCGGGAGCGAAAGACAATCAGGTGGCGAGGCTGCGCGCCTTCGGACTGGCGATTGGCCTGGCGTTTCAGATTGTGGACGACGTGCTCGACGTGACCCAGACTTCGGAACAACTCGGGAAGACCGCTGGCAAAGATACGGCTTCGGAGAAAGCTACGTATCCTGCGTTGTTTGGGATTGAAGCGTCGGTGCGCAGGGCGGATGTTTTGGTGAATGATGCGTTCGCGGAACTGGAAAGCTTTGGGGAGTCGGCGGAGAGGTTGAAGGAACTGGCTCGGTTTCTGGTGGAGCGGAAGAAATAATAAAGCGGACTTCGGACCTTCGGTCACCTGTTCCTCGGCGTCCTCTGTGATAAAAGATACGTACGGCGATGGAGTTCGCCATAACCGCCTGACCGCAGGCTGATAACTCCTACAGAATCTGAATATTTTTGTAGGGAGCTCCATCGTGAAAGATTTCCTCGCTATATCCCTCGCTGCGATTGTCGGCGCCAACCTGCGGTATCTGCTGAGCCGGCTGGCGGCCAGGGAGTTTGGCCCGGTCTTCCCATACGGAACACTCGCCATCAACATTGTCGGCAGCTTCATCGTGGGCTTCTTTGTAATCTGGACCAGCGAACGCGTGCTGGTGGACGCGCGCTGGCGACTGCTGGTGGTGGTGGGGTTCTGCGGCTCGTTCACCACGTTTTCCAGTTACGCGTTCGAATCCATGGCCTATTTCGAGCAGGGTCAGTGGGGACTGATGCTGACCAACGTCCTCAGCAATAATCTGCTGTGCCTGGGCGGCGCGTTGGCTGGCATGGCGCTGGCGCGGGTGCTGTAGAATGGCGAACGCGATGGCAGTGCAAGTCACCATCTACCTGAACGAAGCGGACCAATGGCATCATCGGCCGCTGCACATGGAGATCCTCAACTATCTGCGCAAGGAGAACGCCTATGCGGCCATTGCGCTTCACGCAGTTGCGGGCTTCCTGGGGAGGCAGCGGGTGGAGACCTCCCATCTGGTGGAAGCCGGAGGCAAACTGCCGGTGGTCATCATTTTCGTCGACACCGATGAGCATGTGAACCGAGTGCTTCCAACCCTCAAAGAGATGGCTGCGCACCGGTTGATCGTGCGCGAGAACGTGGTTCTGGAGCAAGGCAATCTCGACTGACATGTCTTCGATCCCATCGAGTTCATCCCTGGACATTCTGGCCATTGCCGCGCACCGCGACGATGTGGAGCAAACCTGCGGCGGTACGCTACTAAAGGCTGCGCAGCATGGACAGCACACAGGCATCCTCGACCTGACGCGGGGCGAGATGGGGACACGCGGCACCGCGGAAGATCGCGCGCGCGAGGCTGATGACGCAGCCCGGATTCTGGGTGTGAGTTGGAGACGGGCGCTCGATATTCCCGACGGCCGCGTGGAGAACACTTACGAGAACCGGTTGAAGGTCGCCACCGTGATTCGTGAAACGCGACCGCGGGTGATCATTTTGCCTTACTGGAAAGGGCGGCATCCGGATCATTACACGGCGTCAGTGCTGGGATATGAGGCTTGCTTTCTGGCAGGGCTGACGAAGCTAGCACTCAACTCACAGCCGTCAGCCTCTTCCAGCGACCCGCGGGCGGGACGCCCACGGGACAGCCGGCAAGATGCCGGCGCTACTTCGCTGGCTCCGCATCGTCCCTTCAAGATTATTTACGCAACGCTTTATTACGACATTCGGCCTTCGTTTGTCGTGGATATTGGCGAGCAGTTTGAGGGAAAGTTTGCCTCGATTCTGGCTTACACATCGCAGTTCAGCGACCAGGAGGCGGGCAAGGACCTGTTCCCTGCCCGCGACGAGATTCGCGCGCGCGTGGAATCCATGGCACGGTTTTACGGCATGCTTGGCGGCGTGAGCCACGCGGAACCCTTCCTGCAGAAGGAAATTGGCCTGGTTGAGGACCTCTTGGCGATTCCGGTCAAATCCATTTAGCATTACTCAACTCAAATTCACTGGGAGGACCGTCGCAAATATGTCACGTTTTATCTTTGCCCTCATCACTGCTGTGGCCATGGCTGCCACTGCTGCAGCTCAAGCTGGAACCTGGCAGATCGACCCCAAACATAGTGCCGCGCAATTTTCGGTAAAACATCTCGGAGTCTCGACCGTCCGGGGAGCTTTTTCCAAGGTTAGTGGCACGATGACGCATGATCCCGCCGACCCCTCGAAAGACTCGCTCGAAGCTACCATCGACGCGAGTTCCGTGGATACGCGCGTGGAAATGCGCGACAACGACCTGAAGAGCCCGCACTTTTTCGATGTGCAGAAGTATCCGACGATTACTTTCAAAGCCAAGTCGGTAAAGAGCGCCGGATCTGGAAAACTGTCAGTCACCGGCGACCTCACCATGCACGGAGTAACGAAGCAAGTCGTGCTTGACGTCGAGGGCCCTTCCGCGCCGATCAAGGATCCGATGGGTCCCGGCCAGCGCATCGGCACATCGGCGAGCACAAAGATCAATCGTCAGGATTTTGGCATCGCTGGCGCGCCCGGCGTTGTGGGCGACGAGGTCACGATTACCATTGACGCGGAGTTGACTCAGGCAGCAGCGAAGTAACGCGACGTCTACATCGTCGTAGCGCCGCGGTTCCGACTGCCCGGCGGGTCTCACCCGCCGGTGCGAGGGCGAGACGCCCTCGCGACAGCCGGCAGGACGCCGGCGCTACTTTTTGAGCGCGACGGCGAGTCCATCACGGATGGGGAGCAGCGTTGTGTAAAACTCTTTTGCGTCGTAGAGTTTACGATTGAATTCGAGGATGGCCTTGGTGCGGGCTTCGGTCGGATTCTTTTCCGCGACGCGTCCGCTCCACAACACGTTGTCGGTGATGAACAATCCTCCCTTGCGCAGGCGCGGTGCCACCAGGCGCAACACCCGAGGATAGTCTTCCTTGTCGACGTCGTTGAAGATGATGTCGAACTCCTGCTTCTGCTCGGAGAGGAACTCCAGCGCGTCGCCAGTGTGCAGCATGATGCGGTTGGAGACTCCGGCACGCTTGAAGTAGCCGCGGGCGCGCTCTGTATTCTTCGAGTCGCCATCGGTGTAGATCACGCGCCCCCGGTCGCCCACTGCCTGGGCCCACCAGATAGTTGAATATCCAATGGCAGACCCAAGTTCAAAAACTGTGCGGGCGTTGATCATCAATGCCAGCTGCTGCAGAACTCGCGCGACGGCTGGGCCGACGATGGGCACGCTGTGCTCGGTGGCGTAGTCTTCCATCTCCGCCAGGACTTCGTCGCGCTTGGGCAGCATGGCATAGAGATAGTCGTCGACCGGTCCCGCGGTGGTGAAGTTGTAGTGCCGCCAGCTGGCGGCGGATCCTTTTTTCTTAGCTTGAGTAACGTTGGCTTGAGTAACCTTGGCTTGAGTCACGCGCTTCCCTTTCCGATGCGATCGTACCGACGGTTTAGCCGCCGATGGTGACGCCGGGCTTCATTTCATACACTTCGACGTTCGGTACCAGTTTCTGCAATGCGCCGGGGGTTCCGGTCAGCACCGGGAAAGTCCCAAAGTGCATGGGGATCACGGTCTTCGGCTTCAGCAGATTGACGGCATACGCCGCCTCGCGCGGTCCCATGGTGAAAAGATCACCCATGGGTATCATCGCAATTTCGGGCGCGTAAAGCTCACGGATGATCGCCATGTCGCCGAAGACGTTGGTGTCCCCGGCATGATAAATCTTCACGCCGTTGGCAAACTCAATTACGTAGCCGCAGGCTTCGCCGCCGTAAACGATCTGGTCGCCGTCCTGAATGCCGCAGGAGTGATCGGCGTGGACCATGGTGACTTTGACATCGCCAACGGTCTGCGACCCTCCTTTGTTCATGGGAGAGATCTGCTTCGCTCCTTTTTTGGCCATCCAAAGGCAAAGTTCATAGATCCCGATCACGAGCGGGTTGTGCCGTTTGACGATCTCGACTGCGTCACCAATATGGTCACCGTGGCCGTGCGTGCAGAGCAGGACGTCTGCCTTCTTCACTTTCTTGTCGGCCTCGGGACACATGGGGTTGCCCATGATCCAGGGATCGATGAAGATTGTCTTCCCGGCTGGAGTTTCAATACGGAATGTCGAATGGCCCAGCCACGTGAGTCTGACACTTTTCAGGTTCATGCTGATGATAGCTCCTAGCTGCTGGCTTCTAGCTCCTCGCCATTCGCACTCGGCGCATTGGGTTGAGAGCGCTGGCTTTCCATTAATTCGCCAACCTAGTTTAATATGAAACGCCATGGCAGAACTCAAAGTGCTGATTTCGCGTCAGGACATTGCGAAGCGGGTGGCCGAGTTGGGCGCGGAGATCACGAAAGGCTTCGCGGGGCAGTCGGTGATCTTTGTGGGGGTGCTCAAGGGCGCTGCGATTTTCCTGGCAGATCTGGCAAGACAAGTGGAACTCGACTCGACGTTCGATTTTATTGGGGTGTCGAGTTACGGGAACCGGCCCAGTCCGGCGAGCGAATTGAAGAGCGGGTGGGACTCGACCGGCGAGGTCCGGCTTCTGAAAGACGTGGATCAGTCCATCAAGGACAAGAACATCATCCTCGTGGAAGACATCCTCGACACGGGCCTGACGATGACCTATTTGAAGAAGATGCTGTTGGCGCGGCAACCTCGGTCGCTGAAGGTCGCGGCTCTGCTCGACAAGCCGTCGCGACGCAAGCTTCCGCTGGAGGGCGATTACATCGGGTTCAAGATTCCCGATGAATTCGTGGTTGGGTATGGGCTCGACTACGCGGAGAGATACCGCAATCTCCCGGACATCTGCGTTGTGCCCAGGGGATAAACTGGTGCGAGCAGAGCGCCGAAGTTCAGTCACACTACGCCATTCACGGCGACGTTCCTGCGTATGCAAGGGCAACGCGGAACTCGGCTGCTATCATACGAACGCATGAGTTCTGTCCTTTCCAAGCCGGATCGCTTGCCGGTCGAGTCGCTGTTGCTCGATGTGGCTGATGTTTTAGCCACGTCGCTCGACCTCGACACGACCGTACGGCGCGTCGCGGAAGTCGTGCGCAAGGTCATTGACTACGAAATTTTTGCCATTCTGCTGCTCAACGAGAAAACCCAGGAACTGCGCTTCCGCTTTCAGGTGGGATATCCGCCGGAGTTCGCCGAACGCAGCCGGATTAAGGTCGGCGAGGGCGTCACGGGCCAGGCTGCTCAGACGCGACAGGCGGTCCTGATTGACGACGTCACAAAAGACGCGCGGTATATCGAAGCGGTTCCGAACGTGCATTCAGAACTCGCTGTACCTTTGATCACCAAGAATCGTGTGATCGGTGTCATCGACATAGAGGCGCGCGAGCCTGGCTATTTCAACGAAGAACACGTGCGCGTGCTGACGCTAGTGGCGTCGCGCATGGCCGCGGGAATCGAAAACGCGCAGCTCTATACGCGGACCACAAAGCAGGCGCGAATTCTGTTATTACTCAACGAGATTGCACGCGAACTAACGTCGATTCTAAATCTGGACGAGTTGCTCGGCCGGATCGCGGAACTGGTAAGGCGGTTAATTGACTACCAGATGTTCAGCATTCTTCTGCTGGATTCCGCGGGCGAGAAGCTCCAGCATCGGTTCTCGTTGCGTTTCAACGAAAACATTCACCTGAAGCACGAAATCCCGCTGGGACGTGGGCTGGTTGGCGCTGCAGCAGAGAGCCAACAAGCTGTTCTGGTGCCCGACGTCACGAAAGACGCACGCTACGTGGAGGCAAATCCTGAGACTCGGTCCGAACTGGCGGTACCACTCGTCTACAAGGGCAAAGTGATTGGCGTGCTCGATCTGGAGCACACGCGGAGGGGCTTCTTTACCGAAGAGCACAAGCGCACCATGACGACTCTGGCCGCGCAGATTGCGATTGCCGTCGAGAATGCGCGGCTGTACGAAGAGATTGAACGGCAGGAACGCCGCTTAGAGCGCGATTTGGCCTTAGCTCGCGAACTGCAGGGACGGCTTCTGCCACAGACCAGTCCGAAGATGGCACATCTGGATGTGGCTGCGAAGTTCGTTCCCGCCCGTGCCATCGGCGGCGACTTGTACGACTTCATTCCGTATTCGATGTCGCGGCTGGGCATTGCGATTGGCGACGTCAGCGGCAAAGGCGCCCCGGCGGCTATCTATGCAGCGCTGGTGAGCGGGATCATACGGTCGCACGCTCCCATTGAACCAGGATCGGCAGAAATGCTCTCCGCGGTGAATCTGTCGCTGGCCGAGCGCCGCATAGAGGCGCAGTTCGTCTCCATCATTTATGCGGTGTGGGACGACGAGCAGCGCACGCTTACGGTGGCGAACTCCGGACTTCCCCGCCCCATTTTTGTGCACAACGGCAAGAATGAAGTGATCGAAGCGACTGGGTTGCCGCTCGGGCTGTTCGACGAAGCGGACTATGACGAATTCAAGTTCCGCATGAAGCCCGGCGATATGTTCGTGTTCTTCAGCGACGGCATTCTCGACGCGCGCAATCGCAAGGGCGAACTCTTCGGGCGCGGGCGGGTGGAGAAGATCGTCGCCGAGTGCGCGGAAAAGTCGGCGAGTTGCGTCGTAGATTCGCTCTTCAAGGCTGCGGCGGAACACTCGGCGGGCGTGGAAACTTTCGATGACCAGACGGTCGTCGCCATCCGGGTGCACGGCAGCGCGCACGCCTCCCCAAAAAAGAAATGAGTTCGCGACGTCAGAGCCCTGCAGTGCGGCCCCCGGGATTTGTTTATCGCGAGACCAAAAGCGGGATCTTGCGCCGGGGCGGAGCGTTTGCTCTGTACTGCGAAGACGTCCCTCTAGGCAAACTAGCCGAGCAATACGGCACGCCGCTCTATGTGTACTCGGCCACGATGATCCGGGAACGTTACGAGGCGTTTGATGCGGCCTTTCGCGACGTACCACATACCATCTGCTACTCCGTTAAAGCGAACTCGAACCTGACCATCTTGCGGATGCTGGCCAGGAGGGGCTGCGGATTTGATGTTGTTTCGGGGGGGGAACTGGAACGCGTGCTCGCCGCAGACCGCAAGGCGGCGAAAAAAGTTGTGTTCTCCGGCGTGGGCAAGACGCGCGAAGAGCTGACAGCGGCGTTGAAGGCCGGGATCATGCTTTTCAACGTGGAAAGCGAGTCGGAATTATGGGCACTGGCGGAGTGCGCCGGGCGATTGCGCAAGACAGCTCCGGTGGCTCTGCGAGTGAATCCTGATGTCGCTGCCGAGACCCACCCTTACATTTCGACCGGCTTGCGCAAGCACAAGTTTGGAGTGCCCATCCGTGAAGCCCGGGCTCTGTATGCTAAAGCATCGGGGGCACGGTCCCTCAGGGTACGTGGAGTCAGTGTCCACATCGGCTCGCAGATCACCGACATCGCGCCATTCGGCGAGGCGATGGCGCGCGTTGCCGATCTGGTCGGCGAACTTCGCTTGGATGGCCATGTTATCGGCTACATCGATGCAGGCGGAGGGTTGGGAATTGCTTACGAAAAGCCGAGCGCCGGTGGGTTCTCAGCGGACGCGGCTGCGTATGCGCGGGCGCTGGCTGGTCCCTTACGCGGGCTGGACGTGCAGCTTCTGCTGGAACCGGGGCGATCGATCATTGGTCCGGCGGGCACTCTGCTGACCTCGGTGATTTACCGAAAACAAAATGACGGCAGGCGATTTCTGGTGGTGGACGCCGCGATGAACGACTTGATCCGTCCGGCACTCTACAGTGCTTATCACGAGATCATTCCAGTGACGCGGAGTGCCAACCCGGAAGCGAAATCGGAAGTCACGGACATCGTCGGCCCGGTGTGTGAGACGGGCGACTTCTTCGCGCGAGACCGCGATTTGCCTACAGTCGAAGAAGGCGCGCTCCTTGCCATTCTGGATGCTGGTGCCTATGGGATGGTGCTGGCATCGAACTACAACACGCGTCCGCGCCCGGCGGAGGTGCTGGTTGCAGGCAAGTCGGCGAAGACCATACGGCGGCGGGAGAGAGTGTCGGATCTGCTGCGCGCAGAACGATAGGTTCCTCTGCCCGGAGTTTCACTAGCCCCTCAGTCCTGCCGTTCTCCCCATTTCAGCTTGGTGCGAAGCACGTGGAAGAAGTCCGCCCCGGTGCGGAAGAGATTCACGTGATGCTCGGAGCGGCGGCAGCGGACACGGTCGCCGTCGCGCAGGTCGAGGCCCGGTTGTCCGTCGAGACTCAGGTAGGCAACTTCCTCTTCGCTGCGCAGCAGGATCTCAATCTCCACCGAATCCGGTACTACCAGGGGGCGATGCGTCAGGGAATGCGGCGCGACCGGCGTAATCACAAAGGCATTGACCGTGGGCATGAGTACAGGTCCGCCGGCCGATAAGGAGTACGCCGTGGAACCGGTCGGCGTGGCCACGATCATGCCGTCGGCGCGGTAGCTGGCGACGAAAGCCCCATCGATGTACAGCTCGTAGGTATTGAGGCGGGCGAGGGCGGTTTTGTTAACCACCGCATCATTGAACACCAGATAGCTGCCGCGCACGGTGTCTCCGCGCAGCAATTGGACCTGCATCAGCGAACGATGCTCGACGGCGGCACGTCCCTGGGCGATCGCTTCCAGCATTGTGTAGAGCGATTGCAGGGGAACTTCGGTCAGAAATCCAAGCGACCCCAGGTTGACGCCCAGCAGCGGGACGTCGACCGCTGCGGTGACCCTCGCAGCGGAGAGCAGGGTTCCATCGCCACCGAGCACAATGACAAGATCGAGCGGCTTCGAAGACATCTCGGACCGTGGGACGACTTCCTGACCGGTGGTGTATTTCGTCGTTTCATCATCCACGATAACTTTGTAGCCATGTTCGATCAGCCAGGCGAACAGGCCGGGAAGAATCTGCGCGACTTGTGGACGATCGGGCCGGGCAATGATGGCTGCGGTTTTCTGGGAGGACGCTTGCGGACTCGCCATAGGGAAAAGGAGATTGTACAGAAATTCTGGAAGTTCACCACAGATGACACTCAAGATACGGAGGGTTAGAACACGGCGTAGAGCAGGAATTCGCGATTGCCTTCGGCGCCGAGGATGGGTGATTCGATCATTTGGATTTGGGCTGCTCCCAGGCTTTTTGCGACGGCTCTAACTTTCTCCACGGATGCGAGTTGTGCGGCTTCGTCGCGGACAATGCCGCCCTTGCCCACGTGTTCCCTGCCGGCTTCGAACTGAGGCTTCACCAGTATGATGATCTGCCGTCCCCGGCGTTGGTCGGGCGATTCCGGAAATGCGGCTGCGATTACAGCGGGAAGAACGAGAGTTGCAGAGATGAAGGAGACGTCCATTGCGACGAGATCAATGGTCACTCCGACATCTTCCCTCTTCAGATAGCGTGCATTGGTCTTTTCCAGCAGTCGTACCCGTGGATCCTGACGAAGGTTGAAGTCCATCTGACCATAGCCGGTGTCGACGGCAATGACCTGTTTGGCACCACGCTGGAGCAGGCAATCCGTAAATCCGCCGGTAGAGGCGCCGATATCCAGGCATAACTTTCCCGTGACTTCAATGTTCCAGTGATCGAGGGCGCGCTCCAGCTTGAGTCCTCCTCGGCTGACGTACTTGAGATCTTCGCCGAGGAGGCGGATGACGCATTCCGCGGAGACATGCACGCCCGCTTTCTCAAGTTTCTGATCGTCGACCAGCACCTTGCCTGCAAGAATGAGAGCCTGGGCCCGCTCGCGCGAAGCGGCCAGACCTCGGTCCACCAGAAGTTTGTCGAGTCTAACTTTCAAGAAATATTGGGCTCGCGGGTTCTACCACGAAAGTGCCAGCACTTGCTCTAGTGCAATGTGTTGAAGCGCCTCAGTGGTGAATCACTTACGACGGTACGTTGGGCCTTTTCCACAGTGTTTTCCACGAACGTGTTGAAAACTTCGGCCCGCGGAATGCCTAATCCACGCTCGATGATTGAGTACCAAGAATAAAAGCCGCCCGAAAACCAGGGCGGCTCAGCGATCTTCACTCGCTGGGAACTATCCGGCAACTTCTTCCAGCGTTTTCTGATCGATGTCGAAGTTCGAGTGCACGTTTTGCACGTCATCGTGTTCTTCGAACGCTTCCATCAGACGGATCATGGTGTTGGCCGCCGCGCCTTCCAGCTTTATGTAGTTCTGCGGAATCATGGCAACGCTGGCGGATACGGGCTCGATGCCGGCTTTCTTGACTGCTTCCAGCACGGCTTCATAGGCAGATGTCTCAGTCAGGATCTCCCAGTTGTCGCCATCGTCATTCAGGTCTTCGCCACCGGATTCGAGAACGATGTTCATCAAGTCGTCCTCTTTCGCGGCGGCCTTGGGAATGAGGATGTCGCCCTTCTTGTGGAACATCCAGGAAACCGCGCCGGCTTCCGCCATGTTGCCGCCGTTCTTGCCGAAGACGTGACGAATTTCGCTCACGGTACGGTTGCGGTTGTCGGTGTTGATGTCGAGCAACACGGCCGCCCCGCCAGGCCCATACCCTTCCAGGGAAAATTCCTCATAGGTCGCGCCAGGCAACTCGCCCGTACCGCGCTGGATGGCCCGCTTGATGTTGTCGGCGGGCATGTTCTCGGCCTTGGCGGCGAGGATGGCGCCGCGCAGGCGCGGGTTGGAGTCAGGATCGCCGCCGCCGTTCTTCGCGGCAATGCTGATTTCCTTAATGAGACGGGTGAAAATCTTGCCACGCTTGGCGTCGAGCGCGCCCTTCTTGTGCTTGATTGTGGCCCATTTTGAGTGGCCGGACATGGTTAGACCTCGTGTCTAAATATCTTCTTTAAAGAGCTATGGATGGCGCAGGATTCGCCTTCAGAGGAGATCACAGGATTACCTCGGTTCGTATGCAGGCGAACACGGATTATAACACGGACATAGGATCGGACTGTAGCGGATTTGGTTCCCCGTGAGTTCCTCGGATTTCGCCGTCCCCGGTTCCCTGGTGTGGTATTGACTGCGTCGACTTGCCCACCTAACATGCGATGTTCATAGCAAGATCGCTCTGCGCGCTTGGGTATTCAACTATGGATGGCCAGTTGTTTGGGCACTACCGGATCCTCGAAAAAATCGGTATAGGAGGGATGGGCGAAGTCTTTCGCGCGCGCGACGAGAGACTAGGACGTGATGTTGCCTTGAAGCTGATCCGGCCGGCTTCGAGCGATAACCCCGACCATCTGCGCCGCTTTGAGCAAGAGGCTCGGGCTGCTGCCGCGCTTAACCATCCCAACATACTTGCCATTTATGACGTCGGTTTCGAGGGCAGTACCCCCTACCTGGTTTCGGAACTGCTCGAGGGGAAGACCCTGCGCCAGCGCCTGTCCGAAGGCCCCATCCCCATGCGCGAGGCTGCGGACTACGCTGTACAGATCGCACAGGGCCTGACCGCGGCACACGACCGCCTGATCGTTCATCGCGACCTGAAGCCAGAAAATCTGTTTCTAACCAACGACGGATGGGTCAAGATTCTGGATTTCGGCGTAGCCAAACTGCAGACTCCCGCCGAAGAGAATCGTCCAATTGAAAGCCTGACCACGGTGACCAAGCACGGCGCTGTCATTGGCACGGTCGCCTATATGTCGCCAGAGCAACTGCGGGGCAAGCCTGTGGACCACCGCAGCGACATCTTCAGCTTCGGCGCGATTCTCTACGAAATGATGGCGGGATGCCGTGCATTCCACGGCGAAACCGAAGTCGACACCATGACCGCAGTCCTGCGGGAAGAACCAGCAGTCGCCCAGCTAAATGAGGCTGCGGTTCCGCCCGGATACCAAGACATCGTTAAACACTGCCTAGAGAAGGATCCCGAGAATCGATTCCAGTCGGCCAAGGACCTGGTTTTCGCGTTGCAGACGCTTTCGGGGACCTCGGTAAAGACGATTCCTTCTCCGAAGGCTGGAATTCGAAGACATTCCAAGCTGGCTTGGGCGGTGGCGAGCAGTGCTGGCCCTCGCAACGGTCACACTGTTTCTTACCCTGGTGCTGCGTCTTCCAGTTTCATCTCCCACTTATCGTCGATTGACCTTCGAAACAGGTACTGTCTACGCGGCACGCTTCGCGCAAGACGGTCAGTCCATCCTCTACAGCGCGGCGTGGAACGGCAAGCCGGTGCAACTCTTCACCACGGTTGGAAATTCCCTTCTGGCCCAGCCACTCGATCTGAACGAAGCCAATCTGTTGTCCGTTTCCCCAACCAATGAACTGGCGGTCGTTCTTCATGGCACGCACAATGGCCAACTCGAAACCGTGGGCGGAATGCTGGCTCGCGCCCCTTTGGCGGGAGGTGCTCCGAGGGAGTTGTTGGGCGACGTTCGCTGGGCTGATTGGGATCGCCAGGGCGCGCTCGCGGTTGTGCACTATGTTGACGGACACAGCCGTCTGGAATACCCCATCGGCAACGTGCTCTATCAGAGCAGTGGATGGATTAGCCACATTCGCTTCTCGCCAGAGGGGAACAAGATCGCGTTCATGGATCACCCGGCGCTTTGGGACGATCGCGGAAATGTATCGGTGGTCGACCTGGCAGGACATGTGAAGACGCTCACCCGTGAATGGGAGTCCGAACAGGGACTTGCGTGGCGACCGAATGGAGCGGAGATCTGGTTTGCCTCGGCGGAAACAGGAACCTATCTCAATCTCATGGCGGTGAACCTTGCCGGGAAGGTTCGAAAACTGCTCGAATTGCCCACCGTTCTCAAACTGGAAGACATCGCGCCCGACGGCCGCGTGCTGGTTACATTGACTTCCAAGCGCCTGGCCATCGGATTCACCTCGCTTGGCAACAGGGAAGATGTAGATCTGTCTTGGCACGATTGGAACTCTGCTCGGGATATTTCGCGGGATGGCCAGTTTGTCTTGTTTGAGGACGCCAGCGAAACTGCGGGCCCAGGCTATACGGTCATCGTTCGCAAAGTCGATGGTAGCCTGCCGATCCGACTGGGCGAAGGCAGCGCTGCAGCGATGTCACCCGATGGAAAGTGGGCGATCGCAATCTCCACCACTCAGGCCGCTCAAGTGACATTGTTCCCGATTGGAGCGGGAGAGCCTCGCGTAATCAATGTGAGTGGACTGGCGCAGATTACCAATGGTTGGAGCCGTTTCCTGTCAGACGGGCAAAGGGTTGCCGTGATTGGCAATGAAAAAGGCCATGCGACGCGGTGCTATTTGGTGGATTTGTCCAACGGAATGGCGAAGGCCGTTACGCCAGAAGGCGTTATTTGTGGCCCATTGTCGCCGGATGATCGATCCCTGGTCGGGAGAGGACAGAACGGATCAATCTCCCTCTACTCACTCGATGGCGGTGCTACTCGACTGATTCCACGTCTGCTGCCGTCGTTTACTCCGGTGCAGTGGTCAAACGACGGTTCCTTGCTCTACGGCTATCATGTGGGTGAATTCCCCGGCAACATATATGCGGTAAACATCGCGAATGGGAAAGAGACTTTGCTTCAGCAATTAAGGCCGGGAGTTCCCGCAGGGGTGGTGATGATAGCACCAGTTGTTGTGAGCCGGGATGGTACGCACTTCGCTTACAGCTATAACCAGACTCTCTCTGTGCTGTGTCTTATTTCGGGATTACGTTAACCAACTACTTCTAGTCCAAAGATCCTGTAAAGTCAGCCCCCACATAATGGAAGAAAATCGAAGTGGACGTCTGCCCATCGGGGAGAATATCCCGGTAATGCGGCAACTGCGTTCCGCGGTAGGCCAGACCATCTCCCAATGCCTGATAGACGGTGACCACGCCGGTTGGGGTATCCAGTTGGATAGGCCAGGGAGTCTCGAGTTTGGGCTCGGGAGAAAAATCCAGGCATAAAGTCACGCTGAATTCGCATTGTTCCCGGTCGGTGTGTCTCTTCAGTTCAGCCCCGTTCAGATATGAAGCCATATAGACGTATGAAGGCTTGAGAGCTTCGCCGGCTACTGCGCTCAAAGCCGTGGCAATTTCATGGTGGAAGAAGCGCGCAACCGGCTCGTCGTAAGCCACGAAGCGACGCGGACTTTGGTGATCTCCGAGCCGGACCGCGCCCGTGCGAATCTGATGTCGATAATAGCGGCGCAACGCGGCGATATGAAACGGGTGGATTAAATTTCCGAGTGGCGCATATCCTCTTTCCCGAAATCGCCAGGAGGCTTGCGCGAGCATCTCTTCTCGTTTTCGCTTGCGTTCACTCAGTTGATTTTCGGAAATCAGAATATCTGCCGCTGACAACAGGCGAACTGCACGTTCGGGCACACTTGGAGGCACCGCTTCATTCCGATGCAGACTCCGCACTATGGCTGCAAATTGCGGTCCCAACCAGAAGGGCAACAGGGTTCCGGTGCCGCCTCGAACCCATGCCACGGTCCCCTGTATCGCAAAGCCCGCGAGCAGATCACTGCGCGACGCGAACTCGTCCGGCACCTGTTCGCCGGAACACACGAAACACTCAGGATTTGGGAAGAAAACCTGGGCTGGGTCTTCTTTCCGTTGCAGAGATCGCTGGACGCGCTGAGGGATCAGGTGCAGCGGCAATTCATCCAGCACGCAATAGAAGAGGTCGGGAGGAAGCGTCGCGGCATAGGTTTGCCGCGACACTTGTCCCATGACGGTCGTCATCCACTGCAACCACGTCGAATTTTCTAGCGACGAAGCCATCCGTTTAGAGTAAAGCGGCTGTCGGCGAAGAGTTGCGACGCGCACTCGACCGGTGTGATTTCATGCAACAGTTCACACGGGAAGAAGACGATCTGATTCTGTCGAGGGACAATCGTCTGATAGCTCCCCTCGCTTACGTAGGCCCCATTTTTCAAACGCGAGTCGTGAATGCGCAGTTCTCCTCCGTCGAATTGCCGCGGTTCACGATGAAAGAAATAGACAAACGTCAGGTGGCGCGAGGCGACGCGATCGCTGCCATTGTCGCTGTGGAAGTGGAAAAAATCACCGTCATTGCTGGCGGTGACCTGGGCCTCCACGCCCGCGATGGAAAACTCCTCCATTCCGAGCTGATTCAAGACCTGCGGCAACACTGACTTGATGCGTTCCAGCATCACCTCCTGGTGTTGCTGCAGGTCCATCAGAACTCGCGAGCGCCGGTGGTCATAGTTCACGATGCCGCCGTCCGCGCTCGGAGAAATCACTTCGCTGGCTACGAAGTCGGCTTCGTGCTGAAGGGTAAAGCTTGTCAGTTGCTCCAGTTCCTGGGGCGCCAGAAATTCGTCGAGGACCGCACACCGCGCTGGAAGCACGGAAGGAGGCTCAATGGCGGCAACGCCGGATTGTGAAACTACCTTGGTGTCGAGACCGTGTCCAGGACCTTGCGGCCCAGGCGCAGGAGGCACAGGTACGGCGGGCGTCCGCAGCGGTGTACCGGGCGATTGCGGTCCGCTCGGCGCAGTCGGCGCCACAGGGAGTATCACGCAGCGGCTTAGTGCGGCTTATGCGGTTCCTTGCGCGGCTCACGAACTCCCGGGCCCTGGGGACCAGGCGACGGTGGACCGGGCACTCCGGGTGTAGGCAGCGATGTGCCTGGCGGCTGGGGACCGGCATGGATGTCGGCGCCGCGCTGCGCCGAGGTCTCGTTGAACGGAAATGGGCCGCTTTCCAGGATGCGTTCGACGATGCTTCCGCCAAGCACCGCGAAAGCACGCTGGGCAACCGTTTCGCCCACGGCAGACGCGATCACGGCCCGGACTGCATCCTGCGTTTCCGGGTTCTCGCTGGTGGCAGCCTTGGCATGCTGTAGCAGGGTCGTTAGTAGCGCGCGCTCTTGCGCGCTCAGAATGCGCTCATCCCGCATCAAGGTTTCTGAAAATGAATCTAGAATCTCCTTCGGTGTCATGAGAGACACGCCTCCCCGCGTGTGCTTTTTGAAAACACAACCAGGTTTTGGGAACCCGTACTACAGGGGAAGAAGCACGACAATATACCGGAGGCCTGTTGATAACCAAGAGAAATCTTTAAGTAGCGGCATAGCTTTCAGCCGACTACCGCGGAGCCAAGGCGCCGACCATCGACTGGAACACCTTCATCCCGTCCGTGCATCCCAGTTCGGGTTCGGCTGAGCGCTCAGGATGAGGCATCATGCCAACAACATTGCCGCCAGGGCTGCAGATGCCGGCGATGTTATCCAACGATCCGTTCGGATTCGCGGCTGTCGTGATTTCGCCGCCCGGCGAGGAATAGCGAAACACCACACGGTTGCCCCGATGCAACTCTTCCAGCGTGGTGGGATCACAGAAGTAGTTGCCCTCCATGTGGCCGATCGGGATGGTCAACACTTCCCCGTTCGCGCAGGCATTGGTGAAGGGTGTCTCAACATTTTCCACCCGGACTTGTACCGGTTTGCAGACGTACTTGAGGCCGACGTTGCGCATTAAAGCGCCCGGGAGCAACCCCGACTCGCAGAGTATCTGAAAGCCGTTACAGATGCCAAGCACCAACCCGCCGCCGTCGGCGAACTTCCGAACCGATTCCATGACCGGCGAAAACTTTGCAATCGCGCCCGTCCGCAGGTAATCGCCGTAGGCGAACCCTCCGGGGACTATGACTGCGTCGCAGTTCTCCAGATCGTGCGATTCGTGCCACAGGAACGTGACCGGTTGCTTGGCGACGTGTTGAATCGTCCAGTAGGCATCGTGATCGCAATTCGAACCGGGGAAAATGATGACGCCGAATTTCATGGATGTCCTCAGTTGCAGGAATTTGTGGCTAGTCTAACATGCTCAACGGACATCGGACTCGTCTGCGCTACTATGGACTACGGTATGCCACTCGTCCCCACTTCTGCAAAAGACGACAAGCTCACGGTGATCGCCATTTCAGCGCTGGCGTGTATGCTCCAGGATATTCTTCACGAAGGTCTCGGTCACGGCGTGATCGCATGGGTCAGCGGCGCCCGGAGCGTGACCCTGAGCACGGTAGCTCTGCAATCCGACATCGAAACCCGATGGATCTCGGCCAGCGGCACGCTGGTCAATCTCGTTTTCGCGGGGATCTTCTGGCTCCTCCTGCTAAGAGCTCAGCACTACCGGCCGACGACTCGTTACTTTCTGGTGCTGGCCCTGGCGGGAAATCTATTTACGGGCACCGGATACTTCTGCTTTTCCGGAGTCTTCAACTTCGGCGACTGGGCGGCCGTGATCCGGGATCTGCATCCCCATTGGATCTGGCGGCTTGGGCTCGTGCTGTTGGGCGTGGCGTCTTATTATGCGTCCGTGCTACTGGTACGCTCCCAGTTGAGGCAATTCCGCAGCGATGCGGAGAATCCACGAAGATTTCGCGTTCTATGCTGGACGCCATATTTCACGGACGGAATTCTGGCGGGAGCCGCAGGTCTGCTCAATCCTGCTGGATTGTTCTATGTGGTAGCTTCAGCCCTGCCCTCGACATTGGGAGCGAATGCAGGCCTGTTGAGCCTGCCAAGCATGTTGAGAGAAGCGAAAACCAGCGAAGAGAAACCCGTCGAGCCAATACCGCGCAGTGCCGCATGGATCGCAGCGGGCGCCATCGCGAGCCTGCTGTTCATCCTCGTGCTTGGCGGTGGGATCACATGGTTGCGATAATGTTCGACTGCTCCCAAGGCTGAACTGCAGGGACTTGAATCACACCGACGCTGCGATCGCGATTTCCTTCAGGCGCCGCAGATCCAACTTCCCTGTGCCCAGATAAGGCAGAACATCCACATGCACAAACTGATCGGGGCGCGGCTTCCAGAGAGCCGGCAGATCGGACTTCGCGAGCAGCGCTACGCACGCTTCCAGTTTGTCCTCGGGCAAGGTGTGCAACACGATCAGACGTTCGCCCTTCTTCTCGTCGGGAACTGCCGTCACAGCGAATGTCTGTTCGCTGGCTCCGCTGAGTTCGTGCAGCTTGTCTTCCACTTTGATGTGCGGCACCATTTCACCGCCGATCTTGCTGAAACGATCGCTCTTCTTTACTTCCAGTTTCCCAATGAGTGGATGGTCACAGCGTGGGCGGCGGTGGTGTTCGTTCTGTTCGGATTCGCACTGTGGCTCGATCGGCCTCTTTTCCTGCATCAATTATTGCTGCTCACGTTGGGAGTCTGCAGCCGCGGCGTGATGCACAACCTTTTCGGCGCAAGTTATTTCACCGGAGGGCATTGGACGGGGAGATATTTTGTTCTAGGCGCTGCCATTGCTCTCCTGCTGGCATGCCTGCCCTTCGCGTTCCAGTGGCGAGACCGCTACCGGGCCAAATTGTCCAGCAACTGGTTCGGCGCGCTGATGCGGCATCCTGAGCAATTCATGTTCTTCGCGCCCATCGCGCTTCTTACACTCATGCTCGCCATCCATATGCGCGCTGGCATGGTCACTGTTGCGTGGGGCGTTGAAGCGCTATCGATCATGGTCTTCGCCTTCGTGATCAAGGAACGCAGTTTTCGGCTCACTGGATTCCTGCTGCTGATCGCCAGTTTTGGCAAGATCTTGCTGCTGGATATGTGGTCGAGGGCCTGGACTTGGCGCGATCGCTACATCACGTTCGTGATTGTGGGTGTCGCGATGGTGTCCGCTTCGTTTCTGTACAACAAGTACAGCGAGAAGATTCGCCAATTCCTATGAAACGTGCTGCCGCGTTCGTGGTTGTGCTGCTCGTCGGAGTCGCGGGGCTCTATTTCAGCCAGCGCCGCCATGACCCCACGCCAGTATCTGCGAACGCAATCGTGGCCATGGCAGCCGATGCCCAGCGCGATCTGAGCCGTGCCCCAATGCGACTCACCCGCCTCTCCGATGCGGAGGAGATTGCGATTGGCAAAGAACTAGCCGCGGGATATTCCATCTCCACCGAAAAGCTGAGCCCGGAACAGCAGGCGCTCGACAGCTACGTGCGGCAGGTAGGGAATGCTGTCAGGGCGAACGCTCACCGGCATTTGCCATATTCATTTCATCTTGTGCCCGACCGCGGCATGATCAACGCCTTCTCACTGCCGGGAGGGTCCGTCTATGTGGGCGAGGGGATGCTCGACCTGATGACCAGCGAAGACGAACTTGCCGCCGTGATCGGGCACGAAGTAGAGCACATCGATCACTACCACTGCGCCGAGCGCGTCCAGATCGAGGCCCGCTTGCGCAATCTACAACTTGGCATCGTGGGCGCTGTCCTGCAAATCCCGCTTCAGGTGTGGGAAGCCGGCTACAACAAAGACGAAGAACTCGAAGCCGACCGCGAAGGCATGCGACTGGCGGTCCTGGGCGGCTACTCGCCCTACGGGGCGGTCACGATGTTCGAACGCTTCGGCAAACTGCATAGCGAATATGTTGTTCATGCGCAGAGCCCTGAAGAAGAACTCACACAACTCGCCATTCAAAGCTTGCAGGGATACTTCCGCTCCCATCCGCTGCCCTCCGAGCGCCTCGCGCAGGCCAACACCCTGATCGCGCAAGAAGGCTGGCAGGATCGCAAGATGCAGAAACCTTTCCGCATCGAATACGAAGTCCAGAATGGACAGTTTGTAAAGTAACGGCTTCGCGCTTGGCCGCCTTCAATCCTTATTGCGGATTTTGCTCGCGTGAAATCTTTGGTGTGTTCTGCGGTTCAGCCACTGCCGGGGATAATGTGGGCTTCGCTGAAGTCGACTGATCCGATATTGCCTGGACTGCCGCCGGACCGTTGGTGTCCGCGGCTGTCTGCGGCGCAGGCCCTGAATACGTCTGCGGCGGATAACCTCTCGCTTGCACAAGGGCCCAGTGCCACTCCTCGTCGGCCGCGAGTTGCGTCTTGAGTGTCGTATTGAAGACCGTCGTCTGCCACGGCGGAGCGGCCGCGCGCATCCGGTAGATCACCGTCACATCGGGCTTCTTCTCGGGCCGGACTTCAGTATCAAACCCACCCAGCGACGTCGCATCGAGAACGCCGGTCTTCTTGATGACAGTCAGAGCCACCGCTACCTCGCTGACGTGCCAATCCGTTCGGTTATAAATGGCAACGATCAGCGCGTCGCCTTCGACGGTGGCTGGACCCTCAAGTTTCGATAATTCGTCCGCAGGCAGTTCCAACTGCGCATACTGGCTCGAGAGCAGGGACTTCACGTTGGCGGTGAAGGCGAGACTGCAGGTGACATCCGGAGCGCTGACGCGAAATCCTTTACTCTCTCCCGCCATCAGGTATCTGAATGCTGAACCCGGAGCGTGGCGGCTTTCCGCCTGATCCATCACTTTCGTCAGATTGTCGTCATCGATCACGGCTTGGGAAGGCGGATTCTTCTTGCGCAAGCTACGGGCAACATCTCCTAGCGGGGCGTCGTTCAGGTCACCGTTCGGATCGTCCTGGGCGGCCAGCCGCAGGGGAAGCAACGCTGCCAGCAGCAGGGGCAGCGCGAGGATCGTCCGTATTCTTCGTCGCCAGAACATGAGAGCTCAGACCACTCGCGAAGAGAGGTCCTGAGCTAATTGTATGGAGAGATCGAAGAAACCGGGTGATACAGGCAAACCTTGGTAACAGTTACTTCAGGGAGCAGGAAGGAAGCAGTGGGCGTGCGCTGACGAAATGGAGGCGCAACGGGGCGCACGCCCAAGCCCGGAGAAAGCCGTTCTACAGAAGTCCCTGCGACCGAAACCGTGTGACGGGGTCGACTACCGCTTGCCGCTTAAAAATCCAGCGGGCCACCGCGAAGCCAAGTGCCGCATAGAACAGATGCATCTTTCGCATAGGACATCCCCCAATCCGAATCGACCTCGGTGATTCTTCAGGGGAGGAAGCAACTACAACCTCGCTATCGGCACAATAGCAACAGGGCTGCGCGCGAACAAGGCACAACAGTGCCATGGAAGTGGCACGGAAGTAATAGCAGTAATCAGGAGAGTGAACGTTTCTGCAACCGTAGCGCCGCCGTCCCGAGGGCGTCTCGCCCTCGGATCCGGCGGGCGCCACACCCGCCGGAGGTTCTTCTTAGGTCGTTAGGGTGCTAGTGCGCCGAAACCGCCTCATCCGTGGCGCGCCCCGGGGGCGGCACCACTACCGTCGACAAGCTGCCCTCCGCCGTGAGCTTCTGAAATGCGGCCAGATCGCGGCGCTGCAAATCCTCCCAACGCCCAATCAATTCTCCGCTCTGCCGCTTCAGCTTCTCAAATTGTTTTTGTTCGGCCTCGGTCGGAGCGGAATCTGCAGTGCCCGCATCCATCGCGAGATAGGCGAGTTTCGCGTCCAGTTGCGGAGGATAAGCCAGCGAGTCTTCGTTGGCGCTGATGGTCAGATTGATAAGTTCTTCGCGGACCGCGACCAGCTTCTTCTCCAAGTCATCCGCCGCGCCGACAATCGTCTTTGTGCTGGCATTTTCCGGCAAGCGCCGCTTGAGTCCCGACAGCTGCGCACGAACGTCTTGGATTTGATTGACCGTGTCGTACACGCGGCTCAGTTCATCGCGGGTCTGCAGCAGCAGATTGAATTGCTGCTCCAGATCGGCCTGGCTGACCTGCACTCGCGGATCCAGCTTCAGATCGAAATCCGCCGTCTGGGTTTGCGCTCCCACGGTCAACCGAACCTGGTAGTGACCCGGCACAGCGACCGGCCCCCGCGCGCCGCTGCCATATTCCCACAGGTAGTAGCCGGGGACGTGATGCGCTTCTTCGTAGCGCAGATCCCACACGAACCGGTTCAGGCCCGCTTCGGGTTTCAGTTGCTTCTCGGGTTTTTTGTCGTCCGGGTCGAGCGGCTCTTCCAGCGTGTCGTACTCGGCGCTCGAATACTTACGAATAACTTTGCCGGAAGCGTCGAGAATCTCGATCTTCGCTTCGGTGTCGGGCTTCGGTGCGTCTTTCAAGAAATAATAAATGACGGCGCCAACCGGAGGATTCTGCCCCGTCCTCTTAGAAGGATGCCGTTCTCCGCTTGCTCCCGCCTGAATTCGGTAAGCCGTCCCGGGCGCATACAGGAACGCGTCTTTCTGCGCGATTTCATCGCGGTACTGCCGCAGGGGAGACAGGTCATCGAGAATCCAGAACGCGCGGCCGTGCGTGGCAACGACCAGATCGTTGTCTTTGATCACCAGATCGTGCACCGGCGTCGTCGGCAAATTCAACTTCAGCGGACGCCAGTTCGCGCCGTCGTTGAACGAAACGTAAACTCCCGATTCCGTTCCCGCGTACAGCAACTCGCGCTTCTTCGGATCCTCCCGCACCGCTCGCACAAACGCCGTGTCAGGAATGCCCTGCGTCAGCTTCGTCCAAGTCTTGCCGTAGTCGCTGGTCTTGTAGATGTATGGACGCAGATCGTCGAACTGGTGGCGATCGACGGCCACATATGCAGTCCCGGCATCATGCGGGGACGCGTCAATCTGGCTGATGCGCGCCCACTCCGGCATATCTTTGGGCGTGATGTTGGTCCAGGTCTTTCCTTCATCCTGTGTGAGCTGAATCAGGCCATCGTCGGTACCGACCCAGAGCAATCCTTTCTTGAGCGGCGACTCCGCCAGCGCAAAAATGGTGTCGTAGTACTCTGTGCCCGAGTCGTCGATTGTAATGTCTCCACCTGAAACTTTCTGCTTCTCCTTGTCATTGCGCGTCAGGTCCGGACTGATCGCCTGCCAGTGCATGCCTCCGTCGGTGGTCTTAAACAACCGCTCCCCGGCGTGATACAGCGTGTTGGAATCGTGCGGAGACAACATGACAGGAGCGGTCCACTGAAAACGATGCTCCAGATTCGCGGCGCCGTGCGCGTCTGAAAGTTCCGGTTGCTCGGTGATTGCTTTGACCTGTCCGATATGCCGGTCGTAGCGCGTAATGTTTCCCTGATAATCAGCCGCATAAACAATGTTCGGGTCGCGGGGATCCGGGGCAATGTAACCGGCCTCGCCGCCACCCACGTCATACCAGTCGCTGCGGTCGATGGAACCGTCATCGCTCCGGCTGACGATGGCAACGGTGCCGCTGTCCTGCTGGGGACCGTAGACGCGATAGGGCGTTGCCGAGTCGGTGATGACGTGGTAGAACTGCGCGGTGGGTTGGTTGTCCTGGCGCGTCCAGTTCTTGCCACCATCCAACGTGACCGTAACTCCACCGTCGTTGGAAGCGATCATCCGGCGCGTATTCTGCGGATCGATCCACAGCCCGTGGTTGTCGCCGTGAGGCACTCGGACCTTGTTGAACAGATGCCCCCCGTCCGTCGACTTGTACGACTCCACATTCATGATGTAGAGAACGTTCTCGTCCCGCGGATCGGCGATTACATGCATGTAGTACCACGGACGCTGCCACAGACTGTGGTCGGGATTCACTAGCTGCCAAGATTCACCCCCATCGTCTGAGCGATAAAGACCGCCCTCCGGATTGTGCGCCTCGATCAGCGCATACACGCGATCCGAGTTCGCCGCCACGGCCACGCCGATCTTTCCGTATGGTCCCTTCGGCAAACCATGTTCCTCAATATGCTTCCAGGACGTCCCACCGTCGTTCGAGCGGTAGAGGCCGCTGCCCGGGCCGCCACTTGACATGCTCCACGCGGTACGCCGCGCCTGCCATAGGGCTGCAAACAGAATGTTGGGATTATGCGGATCGAACGCTACATCAATGCCGCCCGTGTTCTCGTCCTTGTAGAGAACCTTCTCCCAGGTCTTACCGCCATCGGTCGTGCGGAAAATGCCGCGCTCGGTGTTGGGCCCGTAGGGATGCCCGAGCGCCGCCACAAAGGCGATGTCGGGATTTGTGGGGTTAATAATGACCTTGCCAATCGCGCGCGAATCTTTCAGCCCGACGTTCTTCCAGGTCTTGCCGCCGTCCAGCGATTTGTAGACTCCGTCGCCGTGCGAGATGTTGCCGCGAATACAGGCCTCGCCGGTCCCAACGTAAAGCACGTTGTGATTGGAGCTTGCCACCGCGATGCTCCCGATGGCGGACGTCCCCTCTTTGTCAAAGACTGGCGCCCACGTCATCGCGCCGTCGGTCGACTTCCAGACCCCACCGCCAGTCGCTCCGAAATAATAGGTTGTGGGATCCCCGGGAATTCCCGCCGCCGTCAGCGACCGCCCGCCGCGGAACGGACCGATCATGCGGTACTTCATCGCTTTAAAAGCCTTCTCCTCGGGCTTGGAGGCGTCGGCACCTTCGGAATCTTTCGCGGTCTCGGCCGGCGGTTGCGCAGTCTGCGCTGTGGCCGACGGCTTCACGGCTTTGGATTGCCTTTCAGGCTTGGCTTGCGAGCGTGCGGAACCCGCAATCACGATCGCGAACAATACCGCAAAAGCCAACTGAGCAAAGATCGACAAGTTCGCACGAAATTTGTATGGGCCCATGTTCAGGTTATCTCCGGGAAGAAGTGGACAATTTGGTTATGGTAATCGAGTCGAGGCTGCCTGCAAAGGGCAGCACATGTTCCCGCCAGCGCGACCCTGACTGTGGGTCACGCCCCAGCGGCGTGGACTCATTTTTTGGAGATCAAGAGTTTCTTCGCGGCTTCCAACTCTTTTCGCTTCGCGTCATCCACCTTGGGATACGCAAGGTGGAGAGACTCCAGCGTCTCCACCAACACCGCAGAGACCACCAGCCGTGTAAACCACTTGTTATCCGCAGGCACGACGTACCACGGAGCGTGTTCGGTCGCCGTGTTGGCGATCATCTCTTCGTAGGCCTTCTGGTAGTCGTCCCAGCATTGCCGTTCGCGGATGTCTCCCGCTGAGAACTTCCAGTTTTTCTCGGGCTCATCGAGACGTTCCAGAAAACGAAGCTTCTGCTCCTTCCTGGAAACATTCAGGAAGAACTTGCGGATCACCGTCCCGCTGCGCGCCATGTGCCGCTCGAAGGAGCGGATGTCCTCGAAACGCTCGTCCCAAATCTTCTTGCCCACCAGCGACGGCGGCGTCTTCTGGCTCTTGAGAATTTCAGGGTGAACCCGCACCACCAGCACCTCCTCATAATAGGAACGGTTGAAGATGCCGATATGCCCGCGCTCCGGCAAATCGCGCGTCGTGCGCCACAGAAAATCGTGCTGCAGCTCGAGATCCGAGGGGGCCTTGAACGAAAACACCTGACAACCCTGCGGATTGATCCCCGACATCACATGCTTGATGATGCCGTCCTTCCCGGCCGCGTCCATTGCCTGGAATATCAGGAGGAGAGCCCAACTATCCTGCGCGTAGAGCTTGTCCTGCAAATCCGCGGTGCGGGCAATGCCCTGCTGCAGGGCCTCCGTGGCGCTTTCTTTGGAACGCCAGTGTCCCGTATCTGCGGGATCGAAGTCTTTCAGTCGAAAATGTTTGCCGCCTTCCACCTGATAGGTCTTCGCCAATTTGTCAGTCTTCATCTGTGAGCCATTCCTTTGCTCGGAATACTTTAAGAGGTGGACCCGAACACTTATTGCGCAGCAGAGTGAGCTGCCTCGGAGCCAGCAGCCGCCGATACACTCATCGGCGCCTGCGTCGCTGGACTCCCGGCCAATTTGGTATCGAAGCGGAACGTCATACCCGACTCCGCTTGCACGGGCACGCCCTTCACAGCCATGGCCTTGAGTTTCCACTTGAGGAGTTGGTCCCGTGCGGCATCCTGCAGTCCCGCATTGTCCGCGTTGAGTGGATAAGCCTCGCGCACGCGTCCCTGGCGATCGACCGAAATGTACATACTCAAAAGGCCTGACGTTTTCCCACTCTTCACCGTCGGCCAGACCATCGCAGGCTCACTGTCCGACACCTGCTCGATTGTCGATTGCGTAACATGAATGGACTGCAGCCTCTGTTCCGCTGGAGTCGCGTGCTCAATAGTGAACAAAGCTGCATCGGGCTTGAGGTCCTCTAAGAGAACGACATTCGCAACCAGATCTGTTCCCGGCTCCGGGTCATACTGGTAGCGCCGGGCGATCATCCTATCGCCGAATTTCTGATAGTCGTGGAATTCCATGCTGTAGCCGGGCGATCCGACCGTTTTCAGATGCCCAGCATCGTCGAAGCAGACACTTGCGAACGCTTCATTGTTAACCTTCTCCGAGCCCAGCTTGACCTTCATGCGAGCACACGCATCGGTGCGCTGACCATTGAGCAGCGTCGTCTGAGTGATCTTGGAATCCTGTTTCTTCCAAACATCCGCGTTCGGGACGGGATCGAAGAGGCCATTCACAAACGCCCGTAACCACAGTGGATAATAGTCGCCAGTAATCTGCTCGCTGCTCTTATCCCCGTTGACGATCAGGGTCTGCCTGAAGTCGGGCGTTTCAATCACGCGAGTCCATTGTTGGGGCGAAGCCCAGGATTCCTCAATCTCGGCACGATACGGGGAAGCCGGATTGCTTGATTCGGATAGATGCACTTTCACGTGAAAGGGCTTGGCCCGCGCCCCGGTGAGCGAGGACTGATCCAGCGCCTTCTTGAGCTTCTCCCCCAACGGAGCCGACGATTCGTTGTATTGCGCGAAGCAAGCGCTGGCACAGAATAAAAAGATTGCTGCGACAGGGAGCCTCTGTATTTTTCTCGCGATCATCATGGTCGCAATGATAGCCCTAGCGCACGAGCAATGAAAGCGGCGGAACTGGCGGGTTCGCCAAGTTCCAACCGCCGCGGACGCGACGCCGAACCTGCCATGCCGCTTGATGATAGGATCACTGGCGTACTGCTGTTCGCGCGTATTGGTGGTTGTGCAGGTGCGCGGGCATCAAGCTCAATTCGGCTCATGGATTGGAGTTTCACTATGAAAGCGCTTCCCCTTGTTGGAGTATTGCTGCTCGTACTTGGAGTGCTGTCGTTTGTCGTGCCGATTCCGCACAGCGAGAATCACGGTCTGAAGATCGGCGACGCCAAAATCAGCGTGGAGACTCAAAGCAGCGACAAGCTGCCTCCCGCCGCTGGCATCGTTCTTCTCGCCGGTGGCGTTGTCGCCCTTGTTCTCGGATTGCGCAAAACATAGGCCGTAACACCAGGACGCAACACCAGGAAAGACGCGCGTGTTCGAATCTGAGTTCTTGACTCCCACCCAGGAAGGCAAAGACCGGTACCAAAGGCTTGTCTCCGAAGCGGCCCAGATTGTTTGTACGTCCCTCCCAGAGGCTCCTTATTGCGGAAAGAACCCGGCCAGCCTGGCGGACCTGATTCGCAGCGATTTTCTTCCGGACGCCCCATCCACCCCTGAGCAGATCGCCGCCACTTTGCGCACGGTCGTCACGAACTCAATCGCCGTCAACCATCCCAATACCGTCGCACACCTGCACTGCCCGCCGCTGTTAGCCGCTTTGGCGGCCGAAGTCGTGATCAACGCCCTCAATCAGTCCATGGATTCCTTCGACCAGGCACCCATCGCCACGGTCGTTGAGCAGAAGATGCTTCGCTGGCTGTGCGCACAAGCCGGACTGCCCCCTACCTCCGACGGGACATTTACTACCGGTGGTTCCCAGTCGAACTACATGGCCATGCTGCTGGCGCGCGATACATTTCTGCAGAAACATTGGAATTGGTCGGCGCAGAAATCTGGCCTTCCCCCCGAGGCTCGCCGGCTGCGCATTTTCTGTTCCGAAGGGGCGCACTTCACCGTAGAGAAATCCGCCTCGCAGTTGGGCTTGGGAACCGACGCTGTGGTGCGAGTCCCCGTGGATGAGCACTTCCGTATGAGTCCCGTGGCCCTGCAGGAGTCTCTCCATTCCACGCGCGCTGCGGGTCTGCTTCCTGTCGCCATCGTCGCGACCGCCGGGACGACCGACTTCGGTTCGGTCGATCCCATGCCAGAGTTAGCCTCCCTCGCGCGAGCGGCGGGCGCATGGCTTCACGTGGACGCGGCCTATGGCGGCGCTCTGCTCTTCTCCGCTCGGCATCGCGACAAGCTAAATGGCATCGAAGCCGCCGACTCTCTCGGCATCGACTTTCACAAACTCTTCTGGCAGCCGATTCCGTGCAGCGCATTCCTGCTGCGCGACTCCCGTCACTTCGACTCGATCAAGCTGAACGCCGACTACCTCAATCCCGAGGCTCACGAAGACGAAGGCATTCCTAACCTGGTAACGACTTCCCTGCTCACTACCCGCCGCTTCGACGCACTGAAGTTATGGATTTCGTTTCAAACGCTCGGCCGCGTCAAACTCGCCGCCATGATTGACCGGACCGTCGAACTCGCTCGGTACTCAGCGAAAGTCATCCGGGATACCCCGCGGCTCGAACTCTTGTGCGAACCGCAACTGGGCACCGTCGTCTTTCGCTTCATCCCGTCCGAGCGAGAAGCTGATTCGGACCGGATCAACGCCGCTCTCCGCCAGCGGCTCTTTGATCGCGGACTCGCAGTCATCGGACACACCCGGGTCCACAACCGCCAGGCTCTCAAGTTCACCTGCATGAACCCGACGGTGACAGAAAATCAAATGGAGGAACTGATCCGGCTGATCGTGAAACAGGGAATGGCCGTCGAGTCGGCGGATCGCCAGGCCTAGGCGAGGAAACGAGAGCGGGTCTCTTGGGTGGGCATTGGGCACGTGTCGTAGCGCCCGAAGATACGGTACCGGTTGCGCGCGACCATTCTGTATCCCCATTCGCGAAGTGCTCGGGGAACTACCCGCAAAAGGATTCCGGACAGCCGCCAGAATAAAGATCCGGGTGTCAGTGTTGCTTGTGTGGGTCTGGGTTTCAGACCCGGACGGGCCGAGCGAAGCTCGGCAGTTCCCAGGTGCTGCAGGACAAACACAACAGCATCCGATCGAGACAACAGATGCTCGTCCGTCAGTGCATAATTCACAACGACGTACATCGTATCGAGATCCCGTGTATCCGCCCCCTGCCGAGCAAGAACATGCCCAGCGAACTCACTCTGCAGGGACGCAAATCGAAACACCCCCGCCGGATCCCGCTGCAAGACGAACTGGACCAGCCGGTTGCACAGTCCGCAAACACCGTCGTAGAGCAGGATGGGGTGAGCGAGCGATTCGGACGCTGACCCAAACTGCGGGAGACTTTCCATCACGCACTACGCCTCAGATCGGTTCTAGCTTTTCCGCTAAATAGCGTCAAGCAACAATCCATCGACCTCCCTTATCTCCCCTGCTTGATGCTTATCATCCTCTGGCGGGAGTACAATTGCGTCCAATAGCGCGCTGCCCGACGGAGGTTCCCATGCCTGTCCGCCACGTTTCCCTTCTGCTGTTGATTCTCTCGATCCCGGCTAGTAGCCAGCACTCCAGTATGCAGACGCGCATTAACCAGAGTGTTACGCAACACGAGGAGCAGATTTCACAAGTATCTGCCTCGCCCGCGCCTGACGTCAGAGCAGCCCGGCTTGCAGCGCTTCAGCACGACGCCCACGAATTGTCCGCCCTGAGTAACTCTGTCCAGTCTGATCTGCTGAAACTACAGCAGGGGATGCTCGTCAAAGACCTCGACGACAACTTGAAAAAGATGGAGAAACTTTCGAAGAAGGTCCGTCGTGAAATAGAGTAGCCGGCGGCTGACCGAGAAGCTATCGCTTGGACCCCAAGCGCAGAAGTTCGTTGCGCAGCCCCAGATGATGCCGCGTGAGGCGGAGGTAGTGCATCTCGTCGGGACCCGCCTGGGCACGGATAATCCTGGCCGTGTCCATCTTCTCTTGCGGCGTCCAGTGGCTCAGGTCAGGAATCAGCGCCAGCACCAGTGACCACTTCTCGAGGGCCTCGCGCTCCGCCGAAGTCCAGCGGGACATGTTGATTCCAAGCGCGCGTCTTACGTCGGCCATCGACGCGCGACGGATACGCTGACTGTCTCCCCCGAATTCGCGCGCCATCCGACGGTTCACGCGCAAACCCAGGTTGCGCGTCGAGAACTTGTCCCACGCTCCCGGCGCGGAGCCTCGCTCCAACTCATAGAACACATGCGCTTCCGCCAGCCGCCTCAGAGTTTTCTTGGGCGTGCGGTATTGCGGGTTTGCCGCGATCTTCTGTTCTTCGCTTCTGGCGAGTTTCTCCAGGTCTTCTCTACCCGAGCGGAAACCCAGCTTGCGATAAAACCAGAAGGCGCCGGAGTCCAAAGCTTCGTCATTATTCTGTCCGATCTGGTACGGATAGACAGAGATCGTGGTCGCTCCGGTGAGCGCGCCCAGGCAACGCAAAGCCTGCGCATAGATCCACGCGGTTTCGCCTTGCCTGTAGGTGTAGAACGTGTTGAAGCCCACCTCGATCCATTCGCATAGACCGATGGCTTCGATGTAGTTGATGGGCACACCGTTCTTAAGGGTGAATCCCGCGACGTACGCACGCAGCGGCAACCGCCGCTCGGTCGGTAGATTCCAGAAATACATGACGACTCCGCGGCCTAGCGTGGCGCGCACAACGGAAGTCGGATCACCCAGGGTCGTACCGTAGAGTTCGCGATAACGCACAGCCATCACCGCCCGGATGTTGTCCATGACAGACCGGCCTTCGCGACGCGAGACTCTCGCCAGACGCGGAGCCGGTTGCGCGAGTTCGCGCGCCAGCGAGACCTGGCTCCGGACAAGCAGCGGCGTGCTGTGATAGTAGAACTGCCTCGGCCGCGTCCAGTTGCAACTGCGCGAGATTTTCAGATTCTCAAGGCGCCAGCGCAGTGGGATACGCAACGAATCGTAAAGTTCCGCACGCTGACGGCTGGAAACAGGCAGGTCTTCGAAGCGACGAATCAGCCACTCGATATCCCGCTCCCGGCCTCTTGCCGTGTCGATCCAGGTACGCCACGGGATGTTGGCCTCCACGTCGGCATCTTCCGAGAGCAGGGGAATGAAACGCGGCCAGGTTGATCCCATGGCACGTTCTTCTTCATAGTCGTCCCACGCGATCTCAACATTGCGCGGAATGCGGCGCGCCAGCCAGCGCGCGGCGTCGAAGTTGAGTGCATCCTGCATGGTTGTGCCACTGATGCCGGAAGTGTCGAAGTCGTCGAACACCGACATATCAGCTCCGAGGTCGCGGAGTTTCTCGACCCGCTTGTGGAATGTGTCCAACAGTTCTTCTATCTTCGCGACGACCGCCCGCGATTGCGGAAAGGCTCGCAGAAACAGCAGGCTCTCGTGAAAGCGAATCAGCGATTTGGAATCGCGAAAGTGGTAGCGCGACAGTTGCTCGAGAAGACCGCGCGTGTGGGCGCTCGCGCCCCGCTCGAAACGGCCTTTCGCGGCTTCGAGGCTGGGCAGGAGCGCGTCGAGAGTTGAAGGCATGCGGATTCCGGCTGGTAAGTCTAACCCACTTCTTGCGACTGTCCACACGCCCATGCGACGGGCAGCGTGGCAACGTAGCAATCGAGGAGAATGCCGATCACTTCACTCTCCGGCTGGCAACGAGAAGGTGTGTCCACGGCTCGTCGTCGACATGGCTGATCTGGACGACGGGATGTCCCTCGGTGGTGTCCTGAATGAACTGGCCATCGCCGATGTACATTCCGGTGTGATCAATCTTGCGGGGCGAGGCGCCGAAGAAGAGCAAGTCGCCGGGCTCCAGGTTCTTGCGATCCACAGCGACCACGCCAGTCCAGGCAGCCTGCTTGTCGGCATCGCGGGGCATGTTGAAGCCCCGAGCTCGCACCAGCATTTGCGTGAAGCCGGAGCAGTCAAAGCCAAAGCTCGACGTGCCTCCCCATAGATAAGGAATGCCGAGGAAGCGCTTCGCCAGTTCGATGGATTCGGGAATCGACAACGGCTTCGGGTCGGTGACCACATCGCTCGACTGGATCCAGGCGCTGCGCTTGTCGGGTAGTCGAACCTGCAACCAGCCTTCGTGGATTGCCTTTCCGGATGTCTTCTTTTCATCGCTTGCGCCGTCGGGGATCACTTCCAGTCGCGATTCGAAGGGAATGGTGATGACGGGCTTGTGCTTGGTAACGTCGGGCTCGCGATAGAGATTGGCGAAAAGACTCTCGACCTGAACGACCATCCCCGCCGTTGCGTAGCCGGCCCCGCTCTGCACGAGGCGAAGATGTCTGCTCGGAACCCATCCTTTGTAATGGTCCGCCGTTTGAATTCTGCACCACTCGCCGCGGGCGGTCAGCAGGGTCACGTTGCTTCCGTAAATCGCTTGAGACACAACGTCGGCTTGGTCGCTCGGGCCCGAATACATATTCGTAACGGGGACTACGACAATCTGAGTACTGTTCTTCGCGAAAACGCCCGGGACACCTAGGAATGAGAGAAAGACGAGTGCCCTAATAAGAGAGCGTTTGCGATTGGTTCGCATGGGTTCGATGGCTGCGAGGAAGCATTCCATGATTGAGTGCGGAGCGATCCTCGAAGTGAGATGGTAATGGATAGCACGGCAGCCCGCTACTGAAAATCGTCCTGAGTGTGTCAGAGGATTCCCCGCGCCTGCGTAAGACTGTATCCTAGGTACGCCAAAATCCAAGATCAGCTCGAGGATCTGGTCCGCGCCCCGTCTTCGGAGGACGCCGATGCGGACGAGCGCCAATGGATATCTTTGCATGCTGCGGCCGAGCCCGCCCTCGATGCGGAGGGATGCCTCACCCTACATGTGAGCGAGGGTGGTGAAGTCACATCCGTGGGGATTGCTCGGTCCAACATTCTCAATGTTCCTGCTGGCGCCGAATTTGCCGCCGGTTTGGTGAAGGCCCGCCTGCGCGAAGAATTGAAATCCGGCCAAAAGACTGCTCACGCCGACGTCGAGAGCGATCTTGGGCTGCTGCAGCAGTTGCTCGCCCTGCAGCCGAGCCGTCTGGCAAGCACCTCCGGTTCCGCCGGGAGCGTCCCTCAGTCCGACGCGGGAGAGAAGTAGTCCTACTCGAGTCCCACGCCTCACTCACCCCCGACGGTTGGCGGGATCGCGATACCTGCATGATTTTCGACCGACATCTCGGAGCACTAGTCAGGGGGCTCTGCTCTCGGCTCACGTCCTGATCCAAGGCACGACGCCAGCTCCCTCAGATTCCTCGAATACCACTTCGGATCGGTGGGCATACGCGCTCACGAGCAGGGGTACATTGTGCCCGAAGGCCAATGCTACTGGCTTCGCAAGAACCCGGGATACCAAACCGGCCTCGACGTGCAGCGGGTGCTGGCGGGCGTCGCCTATAAGAAAGTGAACTCCACCACCAACGTATTCAATTTCGGGTGGAGCACGCCACCCGCGCGCTTCTGGCGCAGGGAACCAGTTTCTGAGTGAGTCTTACGGAGAAGAGAGTTTGGCTGCCCCCCAGGGATTCGAACCCCGATAACCTGCTCCAGAGGCAGGTGTCCTAGCCGTTGAACGAGGGGGCAAACTCTTGCTTGCACTCAAGACTCGCAAGCGTGCTTTCATTTTATGGTTGGGAGCGAGTTGGGGTCAACCGAAACCAACGCACCGGACGCCAGATCGATGCTCGTAAGCTGCAGATTCCGCTCCTCTAAACCCGCTTCCCATGAAGCGCTAGAATCAGGAGATCACATTTCTGACCAGGAGCAGACCATGGCCACAGCCCTCGATTCCATCCACCCCGCCGCGGAGTACGCCGAGATGGCGCGTCGTCCGCTGGAGGCAGAGCAGTGTGCCCTGGTTGTGATCGACATCCAGGAGAAACTGCTCCCGCCGATCTTTCAGAAAGACCAACTCGTACGGAACGCGCAGCTCTTGATTCGCGCCGCCACGATCCTGAAGATTCCAGCGCTCGTCAGCACACAGTATGCGAAGGGGCTCGGCGGAACCGTGCCCGAGGTCGCTTCCCTGCTCGCCGGGACGGAAGCGATCGACAAGACACTATTTTCCTGCTTCGGTAGCGACGTATTTTGCAGCGTGCTAAAGCGCCTCCCGGGCAAGCGCAACACCCTGCTGCTGTGCGGAATGGAAAGCCACATTTGCGTCATGCAGACTGCGCTGGGGGCGCTGCGCGAGGGATACCTGGTGCACGTGGCGTCAGACGCGGTCAGTTCACGCACCGAATGGAACTGGAAGATCGGCCTCGAACGCATGCGAGCGGCGGGCGCGGTAATCTCTTCAACCGAGATGATGATTTATGAACTGATGCGGTCGTCTTCGTCGGCGGCGTTCAAGGAGTTGCTGCCGCATTTGAAAGGGTGACGAGCCACTTCGGGTATAAGATGGAAGTGTCCGCCGGATATCGATGATCTCTTTCCGCAAGCTGTGCGTGTTCTGCTGTCTCGTGGCGGTTTTGCTTGCCGCGTTGACGCCTGTTTCTGCCGGCCTGTTCTGGGCCATTCTCGTTCCACTCTTATTCGTCGTCGGCGCAGTCTCTATCGCTTGGGCCGAACGGCAAGCGGACGAAAGTGGAATCCCTACCCTCGCGTTCCTGCCCGTTGTTGCCTCGCGACCGCCTCCAGTCGCTGATCCGCTGATCTGACGTAGCCCAGCTAAACCCAAATCACAAGCTAAGGCTGCTCCCCCGGCCGCGGAATGCGCTCTTGGCGCTGCGGACCGGGTGTCCGCCGGGAGGATGTCGTGTCTATCAAGCGCCGGCTGCGCATGCTGCTGTTATGTCTACCGCTTCTGCTGGGTGCAGGTATCGGGATGCCGATGCGTCCCGAAGAGATTGAAGAACTGATGCACAGCGCAAATCAACAGACAATCACCTACACGATCCCCGGAGACAGGGAGACAGCGGATGAGACGATCCGGAAACTGATGGAAGGAAAACTCTAGCGGATCACTCTTTCTTCTTCACCCGGACGACGGTGATCTTGGCGAAACCTTCGTCAAACGCCGGCGCCTTCAGCTTGGCAGCCATGCGGCGCATGATGTCTTCCGGCACCACCCGATCGCGGCGTTGATGACGTTCGACACAGACCTCGAGCGGAACATCGAAGAAAACGGCGTGGACTTCGTAGTTGTAATCCTTGGCTAGTTTGATCCAGTGCTGGCGCTCTTGCGGTGTGAGGTTCGTAGCGTCCACGTAATTCATGGGACGCTTGGCGATGAGCCGCGCCTTGAGCATGGAACGCAGGTTCGAAAACACCAGATCCTGAAAGCGCTGTTCGCGCACGTCGTCAAACAGAAGCGAGCGGATCAAGTCGCTGGAGAGCGGGACCACGTTGTGGCGCTTGAACCACGAACTCTTGCCGGAACCCGGGAGCCCGATCGCCAGAACGACGATGCCTTTCGGCGGACGCGCCGCCGCGACTGGCACCGCTGCGGGAACGCGGGGAGCTTGCGGCACGGCCTCAGCGTCAGGTTCCGCTGTTTCCAGCGCTCGTTCTTCGGGAGCTCCGTCTTCCGGCGCGGCCTCTTCCGACCCAGGCAGGTCGGGGACAATGCCCTTCGCGGCAGCGGGAGTGAACGCTTGAGCGACAGCTTGCTCGCGACCGCGTCCACCGCGCCCGCGCCCACCGCGGCGACGGCGTCCGCGTCCGCGCTGGCCGTCACCACCAGCGGACGGACGGGACTGCCCGACGGCGCCCGCCGACTCCTCGCGAGGAGGCTGCGCTTCAAACTCGGGTTCAGGGGCTGCCGGAACGTCTGCCTCATTCGGACTCGACTCGTGATGCTCAGATTCCATGTGAATTGGCGCTGCCGGCGTGCTCGGGACTTGCTCCGCATCGAAATAGGCTGGCTGCAGAGGCGGAGGCGCCGCCTGACTTCCCTGCTCCGGGGCTTTCTTCTTGCGGCGCTGCATTCGATCTTTCATCCATTTACGCATGTTCAGGCTTGTAACACATTAGGCGTGACCGGAGCAATCGGCGGAACCGGGTTGCGTACCAGAGACGACAGCAGATGCAAGCGCCGGAGTCTCCTGGGCCAGACTGTGACGCGCAACAGAACCGCTCCGAACGACAGGCTTTGCAATAATCGGTCAGGAGCGAGAAGGTGAATGAGATGGAACTTCCGAACGACGTTGTGCGCTGGGTTTCACTACATTTCAACGAGGCGGATAGAGAACGGGCCTTGGTAAAGCTTCAGTCTGCTGAGATTCACACGGGTGAACCTGCGAGCCCACGCCTCCTGCGGTGCGTGGTTTTTAGCTCTCGCGGCAATCTGAAGCTTCTCGATCAACAGATCAGGGAACTCGGGAGAGACTTTCGTGATGTAATCATGGGAGCTGAGTACATGCGCGATGCAGGTAAGGACGTGCATGTGCGAGATTTTAACAATCCTATGGATGCTCCGAGTGTGACCCCCGGCCGGCCGAGCACGATTCCCGATCCTATACGAGGTCAGAAATACATCTCTCTCACAACGCTTCGCAAAACCGGTGTAGGAGTGGCTACTCCGGTGTGGTTTGGCGAGGAAGATGGGAAACTTTACGTAATGACGCGCAGCGACATGGGGAAGACGAAGCGGATTCGCAATAATCCGCGGGTGCGCGTGGCGCCATGCACCATTCGTGGAAAAGTGACTGGACCGGAGTTTCCCGCGACAGCGCGCATTCTGCCGCCGGAAGAACACACCCAGGCGCGCCAGGCAATCAACCGCAAGTATTGGGCGGCGCGACTCCCTCTAATTTGGTCGCGGACGGATACTTACATTGAAATCAGCTTTGTCTAGATTCGCACGCTACCACTCGCCGTTCGTCAGATAGTCGTGGATTGATTTCGCCGCGCGCCGCCCGGCGCCCATCGCCAGAATCACCGTGGCGCTACCCGTCACAATGTCTCCGCCAGCGAACACGCCCTTGCGCGTGGTGCGTTGCGTTTCATCGCTGGCCTGAATGTACCCGCGCTTATTCGTGCCCAACCCGGGTGTGGTGCTTTGCACGATCGGGTTGGCGCTGGTGCCGATGGCAATGATGGCCACCGACAACGGCAGGTCGAATTCTGACCCTTTCATGGGCACGGGCCGCCGTCGGCCGGAAGCGTCCGGCTCGCCCAGTTCCATGCGGACACAGCGCGCCGCAGTGAGCCATCCCTTACCGTCCGAGAGGAACTCGACCGGAGCCGTCAACATCTGGAAGTCGATCCCTTCCTGGCGCGCATGGTGAACTTCTTCGGCACGGGCCGGCATCTCCGCATCGCTGCGGCGATAGATCACATACGCCTTGCGTGCGCCCAGACGCAGAGCGGACCGAATCGCATCCAGCGCCGTATTGCCCCCGCCGATCACGGCCACGTCTCTTCCCTGCAGATCGAGCATGGGCTCGTCGTAAGTCGGGAACTTGTAAGCCTTCATCAAGTTGATGCGCGTCAGAAATTCATTGGCGGAATAGACCCCATTGAAGTGCTCGCCGGGGATGTTCATAAACTGCGGCAGCCCCGCGCCCGTGCCAATATAGACTGCGTCGTAGCCTTCTTCCCCGATCAATTCATCGATGGTCACGGTACGTCCAACCACTACGTCGGTCTCGAACTCCACTCCCATCTCGCGCATGTAGTCGAGTTGCTCGCGGATGATCTGCTTAGGCAGGCGGAACTCGGGAATGCCATACACCAGCACGCCACCCAGTTCGTGCAGCGCTTCGAACACGCGCACCTTGTGACCCTTCTGGATGAGATCGCCGGCAACGGTCAGCCCCGAGGGTCCGCTGCCGACCACGGCCACCTTCTTTCCTGTTGGCGGTACGTTGGGCACCACATGCGTCCCCATGCGCTTTTCATAGTCCGCGACAAAGCGTTCCAGATATCCGATCCCTAGCGGCTTCACCTTTTTCGATAACAGGCACTTGCCTTCACAGTGATCTTCCTGCGGGCAAACGCGTCCAGTCACGGCGGGCAGCACATTGTCCTCACGAATCTTCGCTGCAGCGCCAAGGAAGTCGCCAACCACGATCAGCTCAACGAATTCTTTGACCTTCACGCCGACCGGGCAGTTGTCGGTACACGTAGGCTTGGCACATTCCAGGCAGCGCACCGCCTCTTGCTGAGCCAGTTCCGGACTATAGCCCAGGTTCACTTCGCTGAAATTGTGGGCGCGCTCCTCGGCCGCCTGTTCCGGCATCAGTTGGCGCGGAACCTTCATCCGCTCCTTCAACGGCAAAGGGTTCACCGACTTCTTTACCGTGGGGCTCATCGTTGTTCTCCTTGTCGTCCGGCCGGAACCGCGGCAACCGCGTGTTCAACCCCTTGGGCTGCCGATTCTGTCCGGCAGCGGTGGAATTCCGCGAGCGACCGCTGCTCGGCGTCGCGGTACATCGAATTGCGCTGCACCAGTACTGCGAAATCGACCTTGTGCGCGTCGAACTCGGGGCCATCGACGCAGGCGAACTCACTCTTGCCATCGATCAAAACGCGGCAGCCGCCGCACATCCCCGTGCCATCGATCATGATCGGGTTCAAGCTGACCACGGTGTGGATGTTTTCCTTGCGCGTCATCTCGGCGACTGCCCTCATCATCACGATCGGCCCCACCGCCACAACCATATCGATCCGCGTTCCGTTTTCGATCAACTGGCGCAGCTTGTCGGTGACGAACCCCTTGTCGGCATAGCTGCCGTCATCCGTCGTGATCATCAACGCATCGCTCACCGCCCGCATCTCTGGCTCGAGGATCACCAATTCCTTGTTGCGCGCGCCCACGATCGAAATCACCCGGTTCCCAGCTCGCTTCAGAGCGGCGGCCGTGGGATAAGCCATTGCCGTCCCGACCCCGCCGCCGATCACAACCACCGTGCCGTAGTTCGCGATCTCGGAGGGCTTCCCGAGCGGCCCGACCACATCAAGAATCTGATCGCCGGTATTCAGGGAGTTCAGCAACTGCGTTGTCTTCCCCGCCGATTGCACGACAATGTTGACCGTTCCGCGCTCCGGATCGGAGTTCTCAATGGTGACCGGAATGCGCTCGCCCTCTTCGTAGATACGAAGAATGACGAACTGTCCGGGCCTCTGTTTACGGGCAATACGAGGTGCCTCGATGACGAAGCGCTTGACACCGGGCGCGAGGAATTCTGCGTGGATGATTTTGAACACGTGGCCCCCAGGCGTGAGAAATGACGGCTTCCTCACTAGACGATTGTGTTCGGAGGGCCGATGGAGAGGCTGTGATTGCAATCACAGTCCGCTGTGCGGGCGATTTCTGGCACAGTGCGGATTTGTGGCAGGTTCCCGCAAACTATGGGTTTTAATCGCATTTCTCGGCGAATCCTGCCGAAACGGCGCACCGCCCGGCAAAAAGTGCTGTGCCACTCACCCAGTGGCCTAATCCGAAAAACCTGTTTGTTTTGTGGATCAAGTCGCCGAAAGGAAAAAAGCCCGGACCTTATCGGTCCGGGCTATGAGTCGCTGCTCGGAGACAGAAGCGAGACACTCTATGGCATCACTTGATCGTCAGGGTGAGAGTCGCGGTTTGTGTCACGCCTCCTCCCTTAGCGGTAATCGTGATCGTGCGGGATCCAGTCTTTGCAGTGGCAGCGACTTTGATCTGCATCCCCGCGCGTCCGGCGCCCGGCGCCGGGATCGTGCTGGGGTTGAACGTCACCTTCACGCCATTGCCTTGTCCAGACGCCGTCAACGAGATGGCCGAGTTAAAGCCGCCGGAGATCGTGGTCGTGATCTTCGACAGGCCGGTGGCACCCCGAGCGACGGCCAAGGCCTTGGGCGAGTCGGTGACGGTAAACGTACCTGCCGAAGTGCCGGCAAGTGCGTCAACTAGCGCCTGACCGTTGGGGCTACCAATACCCGTCACGAGATCGTAGCCAGCGGTTGCCGAGAATCCGTTGCTTCCACTGGTGATGTCGTGGAACTCAGACGAATAGCCGGAACCGGCGAGCAGGTTATACAGTGCCGGGTTGACGAAGCCGAGCGTCGGTTGCCCGTTCGCCACGGCTTGTTGATTGACGAGAGCCATGAAGCCGGCCCACATCGGCGCCGCAAAACTGGTGCCGCCGTACAGATTCGCGGTACAGGAGGTTTGGTCGGCGCAGACGTAGAAGGTGTAGTTTGCGTTCGCCGAAATGTCAGGTCCGTTGCGAAGGGTCTGGGAGCAGCTCGTGCAACCCGCTGCGGCAGCTACCTGCCAGGAAGGAATCGCAAAGTTATTGGTTGAGATGCCGCCACCGCTGGAAGACCACGCCGTCTCGGACGCCCAAGCGCCGCCGGCGCTGACGGTGGTCAGGTCGGTTCCGCCGACAGAGGTAACATACGGGTCGTCTGCGGGCCAAACAAAGCCGCTCTTGACCCACTTCGCTCCATCACCAGCGGCTGTGAAAAAGTTCTGACCCTGCGCCGCGAACTGCTGGAAGAACGGGTCGTCGGTGGTGTTGTCGGTCGGCTTCCATGCCCATGAGCAGCTCAACTGCGCATTCAGCGGGCTGGCAGTGGCCATGGCGTTCAGGATGCCGGGGTCATCGAGTGTCTGCCCCGACAAGCCGCCCTTGCCGATATACATGACCAGGCTCGACATTCCGGGAGCCATGCCGAGCGCCTGCGTCATGTCCAAGGTTTGCTCGGTGTCGTCGCAACCAGCGCTAGCCAGGCAACTCGTGCTCTGGCCATCGACCGACAGGAGCGTGACTGGCACGTTATTGGTCTGGCCTGTGTTTGTGTAGTAAGTCGTCAGGTCAGCCAGGTCCGTGCCGATGAACTCAAAGATACCAACAGACTGGCCAGCTCCGGTGAGTGTCCCACCGTAATAAGCCGCCCTCATGTCACTTCCGCAGAAAGACTTCGAGGGACAAGATCCCGTCGTGGCATTCGCGATTACGCTGTCCGCGTCCACCGTGTTCGGATCGCGACGTGAGACCATCGAAACCGGCGTCGAGAAATTGTCGAGGCCGCCGATGCTCCACAGGCGGACGGGAGTATTCGGCATCGGTTCCCGGTCCGGAGCGAAGAAAGTACGTTTTTCGGTCGGGTGCTGATAAACGCCCATCGTCACATGCAGCGCTTTCTCAATGTTCTGCACCGATCCGCTGACTGGCAGGATCATGCGATTGCGCGAAGTGCTTTCGATCCGAAGCCCGTTCTGCTTCGCCCAACTCTTTACGGCTTCGTAGTCCTCGCGCGTGGGGCCGAACTTTTCAGTGAACTGCTCCACGGTCAGAAAGTGGCGGTAGGAGGGGCTGGAGGAATCATAGAGATCGGTTAACAGTTGATCCAATTCTGACTGGTTACGATGCTGCAGAACAAGAACGATGCGTAGATTCTGCGTCGCGGACATGTGGCCGACGAAAGGAACTGCCCGGCTGGCCACTTCGGCCCGCGTATGGCGCGTCATTAAGGGCTGTTGCGCATGGCCAACCTTCACGAATGACACAAGCACAACGAGCGTTAGCACAAATGGACTCAGTCTTCGTATCACAGTGTTCTCCTCATTCTCGGATTGTCGTGCAACGGCAATTTGCATTTCTGTCTTCAGCGAAGAGCGGGTTTACAATTCCCTTTCTTCGTCTCTTGGGAAGGGGCACGATTGTATAACGGTTTGAACTCTTCCGATGTCGGCAGGGAATGATTTTTTTCGCACGCAACGATTTACGCCAGTGCTGCAGACATTTGCACATGCTTCTTGATGAACCATTTCTGCTCCACCGGAATTTGCCGTCATCCTGTGTAGTCATTTCTCCGAACTACTACCAGAGGTCGTATGCGGCGACTTTTCCATGATTCGAGTTCGATGGATGGAACGGATCTGCTCTGTTCGCTTGGCAGAACCGGCAGATGGCGCATGCATCCCGGCTAATGTTGCAACTTCTTGCACAGTGGCTGGACTTATCGCAATTTATTTGCGACTCCCGTGAAATTAGAGACACATCAATCCTCCATCTGTGGCACAATCACGCCGCTACTATTGCTCATCGTAGGGGCTCCCTAGTTTGTGGGTGGAGCAAAACATTCACTTTGAAAGACCAACCGTTTCCCAGGAGACACTATGACGAAATTCCCTCAAGGTTTTTCTGTGCTCGCCGCCCTAACCGCAGGCGTGCTGTTGACAATCGGAACACAACTGGCAGGTGCGCAAGATGCACGCGCGATTCTGCCACTCAGTCCAGAGTCCGGAAGTGCTGCAGATGGCGAAGGCCCTTCGCAACGGCAGCGTGCAGTTGCCCACCTCGGTGTTGATGTCTGGCATCGAACCAAATCTGACCTGCACTCCCCTGCCTTGCGTCCTGCCGAACGTGCAGGCATCGGCGGGCGTAAACATCGCGAACGAAGATCCCATCGCGGCGAACCCGCGCAACCGGATGCAATTGTTGAGCGGCGCCAACGATTACAGCTGCCCGACGTTCCAGGGCTTCTATGCCTCGAGCGACGGTGGAACTACCTGGAACCATACATGTCTGCCCGCGATCGCAGGCGGAAGCGGACTGGGTGATCCCATGGTTGGCTATGACCTTCTGGGAAACACTTTTGCGGGAGGAATTCAGAGCGGTTCTCCCGGCCAGGTGATTGTGGTTTCAAAATCGACGAACAATGGAACCAGTTGGGGCTCTCCCGTGGTTGCCGCGACGCCGACCCTGAGCGGCGGAACGACCGACAAAGGTTGGCTCGAGGTTGATACTCAATGCCGCAAGCCCGCACGTGAACTGCCTCTACGTTTCCAACACGCAGTTCGATGGCAGTTCCAATAGCGAGATCAGCGTGTCACACTCTTGCGACCATGGAGCGACGTGGAGCACGGTAGTTGTCGATACCAAGCAGATTTTCCCGAAACAGGTCGATCAGTTCAGCGATCTGGCCATCGGAAAAAATGGAACGGTGTATGTTTCGTGGATGCGCTGCCCAGCCACCGGTTCGACGGGAGACTGCGGCGGAACGGTCACGAAGATGTTCGTTTCCAAGTCAACCGACGGTGGAGTTACCTGGTCTGCTCCAGTAACCACGGCAACTCCGACGCTGGCTCCTGATAGCTGCGGCGCATTCTATGGCTGCTTGCCCAATACCTTTGAACGTGTTTCCAACATCCCGGTGATCGCTATCGATAACAGCACCGGGCCCAACGCAGGACATCTCTATGTCGTGTACTACAACTGGACCGGATCGCAGATGAAGGTCTATGTCACGCATTCCACCGATGGCGGAACGACCTGGAGCGCGGGAGTAGCTATCTCTCAAGCAGCCGTGACGCATGATCAGTTCTTCCCCTGGCTGAATGTCAGCGCCCGCGGCACCGTGGGCGTTACTTGGATGGACCGGCGCAACGATCCGGCTAACGTCAACTACGACACATTCGCCACGTTCTCCCCCAACGGAGGCGCCGGCTTCAGCCCGAATCAGAAACTCACGAGCGTCATGTCGAATCCGTTTAACGACGGCTTCGGCAGCGGTTTCATGGGCGACTATTCGGGCAACGCATGGGATGGAGCCACGCTGTTCGCTTCCTGGGCCGACACACGTAACGGATCGTTTGCTCAGGATGAAGTCGGCGGCTACGCGCGCAAGACTCCGTAACCTTCAACCCAACCATCACAAGGCCCCGGATGTTTCGGGGCCTTTTCATTTGCCACATCCTAGCCAGAGTGCCATATTGCTAATTAAATGACATATATATATACTAGTGTCATAACGTTTGAGGTATGACATGAACACAGAAACCAGGCTGCGGATCAACGAAAATGGCCGCGTCGTGATACCAGCATCCTTCCGCAAAGCGCTCGGCATCAATCCAGGTGACGAGGTTATCTTGAGCATTGAAGATGACGAACTGCGGATCACAACGATGAAGCGCCGTATCGAGAGGGCGCAGCGGCGGGCCCGGCAATACGTGAAGCCTGGCGTCTCGCTGGTCGACGAGTTGATCGCTGAGCGGCGAGAGGCTGCCAAGCGTGAATAAGGTCGTCGTGGATTCCTCCGTCCTCCTCGCCGTAATTCATCAGGAGAAGGGATCCGAAAGGGTCACCCCTGAACTTCTCACGCAGGCAATCATCAGCACCGTTAATCTGGCCGAGGTTCAGGGCAAACTCCTGAGCCAGGGTTGGCTCGTGGAAGAAGCATGGGCAGATTCAACGGGATCGGTCGGCGAGATCGTCCCTTTCACCATCGAGCAGGCTAAGGCTGCAGGCAGCCTGATTACTGAGACTCGCACACTGGGCTTGTCTTTGGGAGACCGGGCGTGCCTGGCGCTGGGCTTGGCATTGAAGGCGCCTGTCTACACGGCGGACCGATCCTGGAAGAACCTTAAGCTGGGCGTCCGAATCCACGTGATCCGGTAACGATCCTAGAAATCGCTCGCGATTTAGTTCCCTTCCGGCTTGAAGATCACGCCCTGGCTGCTTCTGCTGTTCATCACCACACGCAATGGTTGGGCGAATTGCAGGTGCCTTACGCAGCCTTGTTCCTCGATCGCCGGCTGTTCGGCCAGCCATTGCCAAGCGACAGAGCCCTCCCCAGCGTCAGGATTCACGGTGAAATATCCGACCTGGAATGCGGTCAGGTTCTGAAAGAAGTGACTCCCCTGTGACGGCGTGACGCGGAAGTCGTGGAAGCCGGCTTCGACGATGGCGCGGGCACCGGAAATCTCGTCCCACTCCACGGGGATTCCCAGCCACGGATCATTCGATCCCCAGCGTCCCACGCCGATGAGCAGGTACGGACGATTCTCGGCGCTCAGCGTGGCGTTGAAGTGCGCAACCGCGCGCGCGACCTCCTGACTGCGACTGCGTTCGAAGCGTTGCGAGTCCACCACGACGATGTCATGCAGGTTTTCGATGCGGCCGTTTCCTAAGACTTTTGAACTATTGCAAACCAAGCGCGACGAATCCACATCTCCAATGCTGAGGTCCTGATGATCGCGAGCCAGCGTTAGCGGACGAATTTGCAGGAACCCGAACTCCGCTGGTTCTTCGGCTCGCGGTAGACGCACGGCAAATTCGATCTCGACGGGATTGCCTAGTGCATCTTCCCCCGCGCGCACCAGCAACTCCAGAATCGTCGCCAGCGGGAAGATGCCGTGCTTGAGCATCGGAGCGAAGGTCACAACGCGCGCACCGGGACGACTCAGTCCGTCATAGACAGCATGATTGTCGGCAGAATAAGTCGAGGCAACCGAGAGCAAAGTCCCGTCGGCTTCGGCCACGTCGAGACCGAAGCGAGCCTCCCGTAGATGGCCAGGGCCTCCGCCATGGGGAACGCCATCGAGTTCGAGAGCGCAGAATTCAGTTTGCGTGTTCGCCAGGATGTCTTCGACCGAAGAGAATTGCAGCAGGTTACGCGGATAGCGCGGGCAGAAGCTCAGGCACTTTCCGCCATCGACCACAGTGCGGCCCAGACCAAGAGCGACCGCCGCAATCCCGTCGGAGAATGTCATGGGCTCGACAGGATAGAAGTTGTGCGATCGCACGACTCCTGAGAAGTCAGGATAGAAGCGCGTTCCGTGCGCCGTGCCGACCACTTGTTGCAGAACCACCGCCATCTTTTCTTCTTCCAAGCGGTATGGTGTGGCGCGCACATACGCCTTCGCATGCTGGCTGAAGGTTGAGGCGTAGACGCGCTTGATCGCTTCGGAGAGTTCGTCGAGCCGGGCTTGCAGCGTGGCCTGCCGGTTCCCCAGCATGAACGTCTCATAGACGCCGGTGAAGGGTTGGTACTGAGAGTCTTCGAGCAGACTGGAAGAGCGCACCGCCAGCGGGTAATCCACCTCCGCGAGAAAGGCCTTCAGGTTTTCCTGCAAGGGGACGGGCAGGGCAGCATCGAGGAAGCGCTGCTGGATCTCGCTGTCGTCGTCACAATGCAGCGCAAAATCGCTCAGATTATTCTCCGCGAGGAACAGGTCAAACATGTCCGTTGCGATTACCACCGCGGGGGGAACGGAAATGCGCACGCCGGGAAACCGGCGCGCGATGCGGCGAGTGCGCAGCAGATGGCGCACAAAAGCCAGTCCGCGCGCTTTACCTCCGAGCGACCCGGAGCTGATTCGCAGGAAACTCGACTCCGATGGCTTGAATGTGTCGGGCTTGAAATCCCCGATCAAGACCTCGTTCTGCTCCCGGCGGTAGTCGTTGATGGACTCGATCAGATCGCGGCGCAAGTGTTCAGGGCCATTGAAGTCCGACACCTTGCGCGGCCTGAGTTTGCCAGCCAACGCAAATTCCGTGCGCGCCATCAGCCAGTGCGAGAAGTGATTGCGCTGTGCGTGGTACATCAGACTATCGGCGGGCAGCGTTTGCAGGGTTTCTTCCAGTTCGTTTAAGTCTTTGGCACGTCCGACTTCCCGCTGGTCGGGCATGCGAAAGACGAAATCACCAAAACCAAAGTTGTCCGTGAGAATTCGGCGCAGATCTTTGAGCAGCGTGGGCGAGCGTTTCCGCAGGAACGAATACCCTTCGGCATGCGCGCGCGGACGGAACTCGGTGCGGCTGGTCTGCAGAACCACGGGCACGTCGGGCGTCAGGCTCTTCACCATGCGCGCCAGTTCGAAGCCGGCCTCGGGACTGAGCTTGCCCTCCCACGGGAATTCCACATCCGAGACCAAGCCGAAAATGTAGTCTCGATATTGCTGCACGAGTTGCGCGGCCTCTTCAAAGTTTGACGCGAGCAAAATTTTCGGTCGCGCCTGCATGCGGACAAGCTTGTGAGCAACGTTGATTCCTTCCTGGATGACCCGTCGCGACTGCTTGATGATCTCGGTATAAATCACCGGAAGGAACGAAGAGTAGTAGCGAATGTTGTCTTCGACCACCAGCAGCACCGGCACTCCCATGGCGCGCGTGTCGTGCAGCACGTTGCGCTTGTCTTCGACGTACTTGACGATCGCAATCAGGATGCGGGCGGTTCCCTGCCACAGAAAGACTCGGTCGATATCGGTGACTGGATTGCGCGCCACGAAGTTCTTGATTTCACGATAGTCGTAGCCCAGCACGACCACGGGAACGTCGAGACCTTTGCGACGGACTTCGCGGGCGAGTTGTGCTGCGTCCATGTCGCCGACGGCAAGGTTGGTCACAATCAGATTGAATTGCGGATTGGAACTCGCGAGATCGAGCGCCTCGGCGCAACTGGAAACATGTGTGATTCCTGGAATCTGCCGCAGGTTCAGCTCGAGGGATTGGTCGATGAGCAGTTCGTTGAGGCGTCCATCTTCACGCAGGATGAAAGAGTCATAGAGGCTCGAAACCAGAAGAATGTTCTGGACGCGGAACGGCATCAGGTTCTCGAAGCCTTCGAAGCGCTCTTCGGCGTCGAGGATGGGCTCGGCGATGGGGCGGACGATCATGAGGCCAGATCGTGAAGTGCTCATCATACTCGCATGGGGATCGCGTGGCGGTGATTGCGAAGGGTGCGCCCCGCGCTACCAGGATGAGCCGCCCTTACGCGGGATCAGCCGGGTTACAAGGGCTCAACCGCTTTTCGAGAGATCAGCCGGGTTACGAGGGATCACTCGAGTTTACGAAGGATCGGCCGCGTTACCCGGGGAGGATTGATATTACTCCGGATGCGCCTCGCGACCGTCGAAGAGCGGCCCTTCAGGGCCGCGTAAGCCATGTGAAATCAGTGTGGGCTTTAACCCCTGCAATCCTTGCCGCCCCCTACAATATCCGCACCCCTCATTCGTCTACAGAAGTAGATGAACGAAGCGGCGAGCCTCGAACCGAGCCTGAACCGGATGGCACTCGAACAGGACCAGCGCATCTCCGAGGTGGTCAAGCGGGAGCAGTCGCGGCTGCGCAACTTCATTCGCCGGCGCGTGCCCGATCCCCTGGATGCGGAGGACATTTTGCAGGACGTCTTCTACCGACTGGTGGAGGCGAACCGACTGCTGATGCCGATCGAGCACGTAACTGGCTGGCTGTTTCGCGTGGCGCGCAACCGCATTACCGATCTTTTTCGCAAGAAGGAGCCGGAGAACTTCAGCGAGATCGACTCGGCGCGAGACGAGGAAGACGAGACGCTGCAGTTCGAAGACCTGCTGCCCTCGCCCGATGCCGGACCGGAGGCGCTTTATCGCGCGCAACGTGCTGCTCCATGAACTCGAGCGGGCAGTGGCGGAACTTCCGAAAGAGCAGCGTGAGGTTTTTGTCGCGCACGAGTTCGACGGGCGCAGTTTCAAAGAGCTGTCGGCGGAGACCGGAGTCAGCGTGAATACTCTGCTGTCGCGAAAGCGCTATGCGGTGCTGCATCTGCGGAGACGGTTGCAGCGGGTGTATGACGAATTTACAGAATGAACCGAACTCGGGAATTTGAATTGTCGCAGAGGGCGTCATCCTGAGCGGAGCCGTTTTTCAGGCGGAGCGAAGGATCTCGCGTGGAGTGCCCGACAACGGGCAATGAAGGGGAGATGAATATGAGAAAGCAATGGTTTTGGATTGCACCGCTGGCGATTGTAGCGATTCCGCTATTTATCTTCGTGGGCGGCGAAGTGGTGATGCACCTGTGGAACTGGCTGCTGCCCCCACTGTTCGGCTGGCGGACGCTTGGCTTCTGGCAGGCGCTGGGATTGCTGGCATTGTGCCGGATTCTGTTCGGCGGATTGGGACATGGCGGGCCGGGCCGACATGGTGGGCGGCACTTCGGACGCGGCTGCAGAAAGATGAGTCCGGAAGAGCGGGAGAAGTTTCGGCAGAGCGATGGATGAAGGCTACAACGTCGGGTCGTCCCAGACGGCGTCGTAGACAGGCTGGCTTCTGTGGTTTCGTTCGATTCAAAATCCCACCTTTGCCGCGAAGCTCGCGGCAAAGATGGGGCATGCGCGCATCGATTAGTAGAGAGTTTGATCCTTCGTGGCTACGGTTATGACTGTTTTCCCCTGAACGTTTCCGCCTAATCGATGAGCCGTGGGCAGCGTCGGATTACTCGGATAGGTTGTGCCGTCGAAGGAGAGTTCGGCCTCATATCCTGGCTGAATCCCTCCACCTGCCACCGCAACACTAATGTTGTGCCATCCACTCGATTTCGTGGTTAACACCCGGATCGGAAGCCGCGTAGCGGTGGTTCTTGTAACGACTCGGTACGATTCGGCTTCAGGAGCCAAGATCAGCATCACACAACCACCGGTTCCACACCACAGACGGCCACTCACGTAAACAATGACCTCTGTCTTTCCATCATCGTTCAGATCGACGAAGGCCTCGGAATAGTGTGTTGGCCCCTCCTTTTCAGACGGTGCATCGGGGCCGCCAAGGTAGTGCCTGATGAACTCTCTCAAAGAGTTATCTGGCGTTGAGTTCGACGGCTGTTGTGCCCGCGCGAGGGTTGCAGTCGACGCGAGCATTAAGACGAAAATTAGAATCGCAGCTTGCTTCTGAATAAACGAATGTCCCGCCTTGCTCATAAGTTTCTCGATCCAGAAACTGTCCCATCGGAGTCAAAATCCCCACCCTAACGTCGCAAAAACGCGACGTTAGGATGGGGCACCCGCTTCAATGTTAATGTGCACAACTGCCGGGCTTCGCCCCGGCGGACAGCCGAAGGCGGCTGTCTCCACATGGTTATCCCGATTACACGACGTTGGCTCTTTTCGGCTTCACCTCAGCGACCCGGACCACCAGACGTTTCCCCAAAGCTCGCGCAGCGCGACTCATCGTATCTAGCGTGACTGCGGCATTTTGCGGGTCAAGCAAGCGGTCCAGCTGCGACCTGCTTGTGCGCAACTGCGCGGCCATGGCCTTCTTCGTCTTTCGCTGTCGTCTCATGGCTTGCTCGAGTTGCCAGGCAAGCACTCTCTTGATAGCCACCGCTTCGACTTCCTCGCGGATACCTTCCGTTTCAAGGAAGCTGTCGAAGGTCGAGCCGCTGTGGTCTATCTTCCTTCTAGTCTTTCTCGCTTTCACTGCATTCCCCTTTGGTGCTGGCGCTTATTGCTCTGGGCCAAACTCAGATCTTCGTCGGGCGTCTTCCGAGTCTTCTTAATGAATCCGTGGAGCAGCACCATCCGCTCATTCTTGTCGATGTAGAAAAGCACCCGAGCAATCCGGTTCTGCGACAGCGTCTTGCGAATTTCATAAATGCCGTTGCCTAATGGCCTGCAGACTGGCATACCAATCGGCCAACCAAACTCGACTGTCTTGATGTCTGCTCCGATGCGCTTCCGGTCATCCGAGGAAAGCGTTTTCAGCCAATCCCGCACTGGCTCACCGCCGGCTTCCGTCCGGAAGAAGATTGCCGGGATTCGCTTCCCTTCTTTTGCCTGAGCCGATTCCACATCACCTCTTAAGTGTACCACAGATGGTACATCTTATGGACACTTCTTGCTGGACATCTTACGGAGCCAAACAAGATGGACCCTGAACGTCAAAAATCCCCACCTTGTCCCTGCAAACACAGCAGGGACAAGCGTGGGGCACCGTTTCTTAAAGGACGGACGAAGGCGTCCGTCGCTACGTGTTCTTAGACCAGCCCCTGATCCAGCATCGCGTTGGCTACTTTCAGGAAGCCGCCGATGTTGGCGCCGTTCACCAGGTTGCCGGGCGTGCCGTATTTCTCGGCCGTTTCGAAGCAGTTCCGGTGGATGGCGATCATGATCTTGTGCAGACGGTCGTCCACTTCCTCGCGAGTCCAGCTCAGCCGTGCGCTGTTCTGGGACATTTCGAGGCCAGACGTAGCCACGCCGCCCGCATTGGCAGCCTTGGCCGGTCCGTACAGGATCTTGGCATCGAGGAACAGCTTTGTCGCTTCCAGTGTCGAAGGCATATTCGCGCCCTCGGCCACCAGCTTGATGCCGTTCTTCAACAGGTTCGCCGCATCCTTCGCGGTGATTTCGTTCTGCGTGGCGCTCGGGAAGGCGCAGTCCGCTTTGATGTTCCAGAGCGGGTTGTGCTCCAGTTTGATGTCCGTGGGCATGAAGATCGCTTTCTTGTAGTGATCGGCATAGTCGCGGACGCGTCCACGCTTCACGTTCTTCAGTTCGATGATGAACGCCAGCTTCTCGCGGTCGATTCCGTCCGGATCGTAAATCACGCCGTTCGAATCGGACACTGTTACGGGCTTGGCACCCAGATCGAGCAGTTTCTCGAGAGTGTATTGCGACACGTTGCCGCTGCCCGAAACCAGGCAGAGCTTGCCATCGAACGAATCCTTCCTGCTCTTCAGCATTTCGGCAGCGAAATACACGCAGCCGTAGCCGGTGGCTTCGGGACGAATCAGCGATCCACCCCAGCCCAGGCCCTTCCCTGTCAGCACGCCGGTGAATTCATTGCGCAGCCGCTTGTACTGGCCAAACAGGAAACCGATCTCACGCCCACCCACGCCGATGTCGCCGGCCGGGACGTCAGTGTCCGGTCCAATGTGCCGCTGCAGTTCGGTCATGAAGCTCTGGCAGAAGCGCATCACTTCGTTGTCACTCTTGCCCTTGGGATCGAAATCCGATCCGCCCTTGCCGCCGCCCATGGGGAGCGTGGTGAGCGAGTTTTTGAAGACCTGTTCAAACGCCAGGAACTTCAGGATGCCGAGGTTCACCGACGGATGGAAGCGGAGTCCGCCCTTGTAGGGGCCGATGGCGCTGTTCATCTCGATGCGGAAACCGCGGTTGACTTGGATGTTGCCTTGATCATCGAACCACGGCACGCGGAACATAATGACGCGCTCTGGTTCGACAATCCTTTCCAGCAGACGGGCGGACTGATACTCGGGATGTTTGCCCAGCACCAACCGCAGAGAATCGAACACTTCTGCAACCGCCTGATGGAACTCAGGCTCGGCGGGATTCTTGGCCTTCACACCGATCATGACTTGCTCAATGTAGTCCCCAGACACTTTTGTTCCGGGGCGCGTGGTAACTGAACTCATAGTCCTACCTCCGTAGGTACAGCGTAGACATAATGCCGTTCTTCATTGTCGGCTTCCGCAGGAAAGAATCAGTGATAATTCTCACGGGCGGGGGTGATTGGGGTCACTATGCTATAAGTGCAGTGGGATCAGTTAGATAATGGACCTACAGCGGTGACTTCAGGGGTACCTCAGGCGTCGTCTCTAGGAGTTTGGGCCGGTTTTGCGCCACTATGCAATCATTGATTGCACTGCTATCATTGATGGCATGGCCAGTATTACGATCAGGAATCTGGAGGCGGACACGAAACGTAAGCTCAAGATCCGGGCGGCCATGAACGGACGCTCCATGGAGCAGGAGGCGCGCGAGATCCTGAAGAGCGCGCTTGCCCAGACCTCGAAGAAGAAATCCAACCTTGCCGAGCGCATTCGCGAGATCTTCGGTCCGCTGGGAGGAGTGGAACTGGAACGTCTACCACGGGAGCTTATGCCCGATCCGGATTGGCTCGCTGACAGGGAGTAGAGCAACGCACCACGTCGAATCTTCAGCCAATGATCATTAGCCGATGACCATTCTCGATACCAATGTCGTATCCGAACTGATGCGCCCGACCCCGGAACGGATGGTTCTACGCTGGTTCAGCAGCCAGGCTGCCGAAGACCTGCACGTCACCGCCGTCTCCATGGCAGAGATTCTCTATGGCATCGAACTCATCTCGTCAGGCAGACGTCGCGATGTAGTTCGGGCGGGAGCGGACAAAATGTTCGGGGACGTATTCGCGGACCGCGTTCTGACCTTTGAGGACAGAGCCGCGAGTGCTCTCTCGCAGATTGCGTCATCGCGCCGCCGGCAGGGCAAACCGATATCCGGAGTCGATGCGCAAATCGCGGCGATCGCGCGAGTCCACGGAGCGACGCTGGCCACGCGTAACCCCTTCGTCTTCGAAGGATGCGGCGTAAGGCTGGTCAATCCGTGGGAAGGGTGAGGCCAGCCTGCGCTGGTTGTCATTCGGAAAGAAGCCTTGTCATTCTGAGCGAAGCGAAGAACCTATGCAATTTCGCGGGCAGAGAGAAATTGTTTAGGTCCATCGCGGCAAAAGACGCCGCTCAGGATGACAACGCGATTAGCGAACCAAGTTCTTCAGCAGATCCGCGGCAACTGTTCCCCGCTCAGCATATCGACCACGCGGTTGCCGCCGATGCGGCTTTGCAGCACGACCGTGCCCCCGGGAGCTCTGTTCCACTTTCCCGACGCGAACCGAACCTTCCGAGACTGGGACCTTCGTTCATGACTTCGAGCGCCGCGTCCGCCTGCGCCCCCGGCACAAATACCGCGAAGCGTCCTTCATTCGCTACGTAAAGAGGATCGAGCCCCAGAATCTCGCACGCGCTCTGCACGGTCTCCTGCACTGGAATGAGACTCTCTTCCAGCTTGATGCAGATATTCCGGTCGGAGGCGATCTCATTCAAAGTCGTGGCCAGACCGCCGCGCGTCAGATCGCGCAGGCAATGGACTTCGATTCCGGAATTCAGCAGCGCCTCGACGGCGGGCCACACCGAAGCTGTGTCGCTCAGGATGGGTGACTCGAATTCCAGGCCCTCGCGCACGGAAAGAATCGCGACCCCATGCCGCCCGAGATCGCCGCTCACGATGACCGCGTCTCCGACTTGAACGGCTGCTGGGCCGATCGTTCCTTTGACATTGCCTTCGATCAAGCCGATGCCCGACGTGTTGACGAAAATCCCGTCGCCCTTGCCCTTATCGACAACTTTCGTGTCACCCGTCACCAACTGCACTCCGGCCTGCGCCGCCGCCTTTTGCATCGATGCGACCACGGTACGCAGCGTATCCATCGCCAGGCCTTCTTCGAGAATGAATCCCGCACTCAGATACAAAGGCCGCGCGCCGCACATCGCCAGATCGTTGACCGTGCCGTAAACCGCGAGATCGCCGATCGTCCCGCCAGGAAAAATCAATGGGCGCACGACGAACGAATCGGTCGTAAAGGCAAGACGCGAACCGTTGACCGGAAGCACCGCGCCGTCGTGCCGCTGTTCGAGCATGGGATTGCCGAACGCGGGCATGAAAATCTTTTCGATGAGTTGATGGGTCAGCCGTCCGCCACCCCCGTGCGCCAGGACGATGCGATCGTCAGCGACTCGGGGTACCGGACAACTCAGGTTGAACTCGGTCATGACTTTGGCGTCTGCCATAGTGATAATAAGCCGCGCACGCGCCTTCCGACGAGACCATCGGCGCTCCGAGCGGGTTTTCCGGCGTGCACTTCACCGCAAACGCCGGACACTCGTGCGGCTTCTTGATGCCCTGCAGAATCAGCCCGCTGATGCACTCCGGCGACTCTTGCGCCGGGTGCGCCCGTGAATGGGAAGCGCCGGTTGGCGTCATATTTCTGGAAACGTCCGCGCAACTGGAATCCACTCATGGGGATCTCGCCCAGACCGCGCCATTGCCGGTTCACCACTTCGAACACTTCGACGATGCGCTCTTGTGCGGGGCGGTTCCCTTCCCGGCGAGTGGCGCGCGCGTACTGGTTCTCCACTTCGTGCCGGCCTTCTTCCAACTGGCTCACCGTCATCAGAATGCCGTCGAGAATGTCGAGCGGCTCGAAACCTGTCACGACGATGGGAACTTTATACTTCTCGGCAATCGGAAAATATTCTTCGTATCCCATGATGGTGCAGACGTGGCCCGCCGCCAGGAATCCCTGCACTACGCAGTTTGACGACGAGAGCAGCGCTTCCATCGCCGGAGGAACCAGCACGTGCGAGACAAGCAGTGAAAAGTTTTCGATGTGGTCGTGGTCCGCCTGCCACGCGGCCATCGCATTGGCCGGCGCGGTGGTCTCGAAGCCGACGGCAAAGAATACAACTTGACGCTCCGGATTTGTTCGTGCCAGCTTCACCGCATCGAGCGGCGAATAGACGATGCGCACGTCGGCGCCTTCCGCCTTGGCGTCCAACAGGCTCTTCGAGGAGCCAGGCACGCGCAGCATGTCCCCGAAGGAACAGAAGATCACTTCCGGCCGATGTGCAATGGCCACCGCCTTATCGATCAACTCAATTGGCGTCACACACACCGGACATCCCGGCCCGTGGACCAGTGTGATGTTCCGCGGCAGCAAGTCTTCCAACCCGCTCTTGACGATGGTATGAGTCTGCCCGCCGCAGATCTCCATGATCGTCCAAGGGCGCGTTACTTTTTTCCAGATCTGCCTGCGACAGTTGCTCGGCAGCTTTCTGATCGCGATATTCACTGAGGAATTTCACCGAGCTCCTCCTGAAGGCCACCGAGCTCTTCGAGATACTTAAAGACGCGCATCGCTTCTTCCTCGTCAATCACGCTGATGGCGAAGCCCACGTGGACGAGAACATATTTTCCGACCTCGGCTTCGGGGACGTAGGCAAGGTTGATCTCCTTGCGGATGCCGCCGAAGTCGACCTTGCCGCGGCGAAACGCGATGTCGCCATCGTCCATGATTTCAACCAGCCGCCCCGGAACTGCAAGACACATGTCGTGGCCTCCCCGAGCTATATCGCCTAATCCGTAGCCGCCGGAGCCTGCCCTGAGCGAAGTCGAAGGGACGGCGGCGCTACCTCTTGCTCATCACTGCCTGCCCCAGCGCTATGCCGCCGTCGTTGGGCGGAACCCGCTGGTGCGTATACACCTCAAACCCACGAGACTCGAGCATTCCAGCCGCGCGCTCCGTCAAATAGCGGTTCTGAAAAACGCCGCCACTGAGCACGATCTGCTTCAGCTTCGCACCGGCGGCCACTTCCAGAATCCATTCGACCAGCGCGTTGTGGAACCGCGCCGCAATGCGGGACACGGCGACGCCAGCGACCTTGTCTGCCATCACCGCCGAAATCAGAGGAGCCCAGTCCCCACCTGTTAAAGGATACGCTTCTTCTGTCCGGAACCCGCCAATTTCATTTTCCAGAAGCATCGCGGCCTGGCCCTCAAATCGGTTCTGCCTTGCCACACCAGTGATGCAGGATACGGCGTCGAACAACCGGCCTACGCTTGTGGTAGGAACCACGTTGATGCCGTGCTCGAGCATATAGCGGACCTTAGCCTCATCCAATCGGGGTTTCCCTTGCGATTGGGCCCCGGCATCAGGCATCGTCGGCTGCGAGCCAAACACCTCAAACAGCAGGCTGGCCGCCGAACGCCAGCCTTCGCGGACCGCAGCATCACCGCCCGGCAGCCCAAACGAACGCAGGTGCGCGATCCGCTCGTAATGCGTCCCTTCCGCGTGCTGATTGTCCACATGAAAGAACTCGCCCCCCCAGATCGCGCCGTCGAGACCGTATCCCGTGCCGTCCCACGAGATGCCCAGGTAATCTCCCTGAACATTATTCTCTGCCGCGCAGGAGGCGACGTGAGCCTGATGGTGCTGCACACGGATCAAGGGCAGCCCCGACTTCTCCGCCCATTGGGTTGAGGCATAGTCGGGATGCAGGTCGCAGGCAACGGCCTCCGGCCTGAAACTGTACAGGCGGCACAGGTCGTCGATCGCCTTCTGGAACGCGCCGCGGGCTTCGAGCGTTTCGAGGTCGCCGATGTGCTGACTGAGAAACACTTCCTGGCCCACCGCGATGGCCACCGTGTTCTTAAGATGACCGCCGACCGCGAGCACGGGCGGCAACTTTTGGGCCACGCGAATTCCTAATGGAGCATATCCGCTGGCCCGGCGCAGAATTCCGGCACGCCCGCGCGTCAGCCGCACCACAGAATCGTCGCAGGCGCGCACGATCGGCCGGTTGTGCATAAGAAAATGGTCCGCGATGTCCTTGAGCCGGATCGTGGCCTCCTCGTTCGCAATCGCGATGGGCTCGTCGCTCCGATTGCCGCTGGTTGCAATCAACGGGAAACGGCACTCCTCCATCAACAAGTGGTGCAGTGGCGAATACGGCAACATCACGCCAAGATACGGCGAGCAGTGCGCCACATTCCCGGCAATGTCAGTGCCGGCCTTCGGCTTTAACAGCACGATGGGCGCGGCCTGCGATTCCAGCAGGTCCACTTCCGCCGGCGAGATCTCGCAGTACGTCCGCGCCACCTCGAGCGAAGGCATCATCAGCGCAAACGGTTTCTCCTCGCGATGCTTGCGCTGGCGAAGGCGCGCCACCGCATCCGCATTGCGCGCATCTACCAGAAGCTGAAAGCCTCCGATGCCTTTCAGGGCAACGATCTCGCCAAGCCGGAGCGCTTCAACCGCGTCTTCGATCGTGCCGTCGAGCTTAGGTCCGCATACCGGACAGGCATTGGGCTGCGCGTGGAAGCGGCGGTTCGCGGGGTTTTCATACTCCTCGCGGCACCGCGGACACAGCACAAAATCGCGCATCGTGGTGTTGGGCCGGTCGTAAGGGATGTCGACGACGATCGTGTAGCGCGGGCCGCAGTTGGTGCAGTTGGTGAAGGGATATTCAAACCTGCGATTTTCGGGATCGAACAGCTCTTCGCGACAGTCGGTGCAGGTGGCCAGGTCCGGCAGCACGTTGACCGTCTTGCCGGAGTCGTGATTGCTGGCCAGAATCTCGAAGCGCGTCGAGCCCTCGGCCGCCAGCCACGCGAATTCGCGCACGGTCACCACTGAAGCCTTCGGCCGCTCCTGCTCGAGGCGCTGCTCAAATAGACTCAGTTGGTCGGTAGGTCCTTCCACCTCCACCACCAGCCCAGCTGAGGAATTGAGGACCCACCCAGTCAGGGACATCTCGGTGGCCAGGCGGTAGACAAAAGGACGAAAGCCCACTCCTTGGACGGCTCCGCGCAGCGTGATCCGAAGGCGTTGCGTCGAGGGGTGTGCCGCAACCGTCATCATACGGGCTGAGCCGACATCTTGATTCTAAGCCTTGTCCGAGGCTGGAGGAAGGGACTCACTCGATCGCGCGGCCTGCACCAGCGCTTCGATCCGAGCCACCAGCGCCGGAAGGGCGGCCTCGACCACGGGCGAGAGAGATTCGCCGTGATCAAAGCATTGGCCGGTGAGGGTTACGGCAAATGCGCGTGGGCTGGCGCCGTAAAGTTGGCGGCCCAGCGCGACCACGGCTCCGGGCGAGAGCTGGTGCGTGAACCGAGGCGGGCCTTCCGACAAACCGACCTCCAGGCAGCGAACTTCTCCGGGGTTTCCATTGCCACCGTCGGCAGAGGCAGCGTCCACAAAAATCACAGTGTCGCAGCGGGTGATATCTTCCGCCATCTCGGGAGCGAGTTGGTGGGCGCGGAGGATCTCGATCTCGGAACCGGAGAGCTTGCGCTCGAGTTCATCGGCCGCACGCCACGCGAGCCCATCGTCGCATCGCATCGGATTTCCGTACGCGACAATGAGGACGCAGGACATGGTCTGGAGTCTATCGCGTGAAAGCGGTGCCGTCCCTCAGCGGGACCCGGGTCATTTGCGTTCGGCTTCCCGGCACTTCCGTGCCGGGCTTTCACATGCCGCCGCTCCGCGGCTGAGACGTTTCTTCGCCTTGTCCCGGAGGGACAACTGACAATAGCCCGGCGTTTCAAACGCCGGGTGCAGCCCAAAGAGACAGACCGCGTCCTGGAGGGGACGCCTGAAAACGACCACCAGTATCTCAATCGTGCCGAACGGCACGACGTTCGACGCATGCGACGACCAACCGCCAGATCTCTACGCCCGCGCCACTTCGTCCAGCACTTCCCCAACCGGACTGAGCAGCTGGATCCGCAGCGGCATCTCGCCAAACGCATGGGTCGAGCAACTCAGGCACGGATCGTAGCAGCGGATCACTGCCTCCACCCGGTTGAGCATCCCCGGAGTCAGGCGGTTGCCGTGCACATAATGCTTCGCCACCTGCAGCACGCTACGGTTCATCGCCAGATTGTTCTGCCCGGTGGCAATGATCAGGTTCACCCAGCGGATCAGCCCCTGCTCGTCGATCTTGTAGTGATGAAATAACGTCCCGCGCGGAGCTTCCGCCGCGCCCACGCCTTCGAGTGCGTTGGGCCGGGCCACCGCGCGCACGTGCTTCGAGAGAATCTCGGGATCGTTCAGCAATTGCTCCAGCCGCTCAATGCAATACAGAATTTCGATCAGCCGTGCATGGTGATAGTGGAACGAACTCAGCACAGCCGTGCGTTGCAGTTCGTGAAACTCTGCCAGTTCCTGATCGGCGCGCGGCGTACCACACCGGTCCGCCACGTTCAGCCGCGCCAGCGGCCCCACGCGGTAGATGCCATCGGGAAATCCCTTGGGCTTGTAATACGCAGACTTGAGATAGCTCCAGGGCTCGACTTTTTCCCCGATGTAGCTCTCGTACTGGGCCGGATCCAGTTGTTGGGCAACAATATGGCCCGACGCATCCACCACACGCAGGTTGCCGTCGTAAAAGGTGAGCCCGTTGTCTTTCTTGACGATCCCCATGAACAACGTGGGAAAGTTGCCGAACACCGAGATCTCTTCCCGAAACCGTTCGGTCGTGCTCTTGAACCATTCCAGGGTGCGCTCGGCGATGGCGAGGGCATCGGGCAGCGCGAACAGGATGGCGTCACGGTTCGCTTCGGTCAGCGGCTCGCTCACTCCGCCCGGAACCACCCATGCCGGGTGAATGCGCTTGCCTCCGAGGCGCTCAATGATCTTCTGGCCGAACTGACGCAGGCGAATGCCGTCCAGCGCCAACTCGGGATTCTTCTCCGCTACGCCAAAAATGTTGGTGGTTGCCGGATCGGCGTCCATGCCAAAAAGCAAGTCCGGCGACGAAAGATGAAAGAGGCTGAGCGCATGCGACTGCGTTACCTGGGCCAACCCGAAGATACGGCGCAGTTTGTCAGCCGTGGGCGGAATCCTCACCGCCAGCAACTGGTCGCATGCCTTGGCGGACGCGATCAGATGGCTCACCGGGCAGATGCCGCAGATGCGCGCCATCAGCGACGGCATCTCGTAAAACGGACGCCCTTCACACAGCTTCTCGAAGCCGCGGAACTGGGTAACGTGAAAGCGGGCTTCTTCGACCCGGCCGTCTTCGTTCAGGTGGAGCGTGATCTTGGAATGGCCTTCGATGCGCGTAACCGGATCGATGACGATGGTGCTACTGCCCTGCTTCACGAAATCTCCCTTTTGGCTGCGAGCTGCGAGCTTCGAGTTCCGAGTTGCGAGCTCTCAGCTCTCAGCTTACGGCTCGCAGCTCATAGCTCACGGCTCGCTTACGCCCCAAAACGCGTCTTCAAGCTGACGTCGGGCGTTCTGCCTTCCAGCAGCTCCGACACCACGTAATAAATCGTGTCAGCCGAGGGCGGACAGCCCGGAACAAACACATCCACGGTGACGAATTCATGCACCGGGCGCGAGTTCTCCAACAGCGCTGGCACCACCTGATTGGGAATGCCCGGATCGAACGTGACATTCTCGCGATACGCCCGGTCGCAGACCGCCTTGACGCCGAACGGATTGCGCATGCCCGGCACGTTGGCCGTCACCGCACAGTCGCCCAGCGAAACCAGTATTCTGGTCCGCTCGCGCACGATCTTGATCTTGCGCAGATCGTCCTCGCTGCTCACCGCCCCCTCGACCAGAGTTACATCGACGTCCGCGGGAAATTCCTTGGCATCGACCAGCGGACTGTAGACCAGATCGGCCAACCCGGCCACTGTCAGCAACCGCTCGTCCATATCGAGAAACGACATGTGGCAGCCGGAGCATCCGTCCAGCCACACGGTAGCAAGCTTCTTCTTACTCATAGGACCTATCGTCGCCACTAAGGACATGAAGGGACACGAAGGAAACATCCGCACATGAAGTCCTTCGTGGAACTTCGTGTCCTTCGTGGTTCAAGCTCTTTCTGTCCAGACTCATTCGTTTTCTTCCCGCATCATGGTCAGGTAGGGCAGGAACTGGCGCCGCTTCAGCATCTCGGCGACCGAGCGTCCCTTTTCAAACAGCGCCCCGGTCGGACACACATGCACGCACTTGCCGCAACTGGTGCAGGTTTCCGACGATCCCCACGGTTCGTTCAAATCGGTGATGACCTTGGCGTCGATGCCGCGTCCCATGATGTCCCAGGTATGCGCGCCCTCAATCTCCTCGCAGACCCGCACGCAGCGCGTGCACAGGATGCAGCGGTTATGGTCGATGACGAAACGGTCGTGCGACGCGTCGACCTCTTCCTTGGGATAGCGGTAGGGGAAGTGCACGTGCGTAATGCCCAGCCGCTGGGCCAGCATCTGCATCTCGCAGTGACCATTGGAGACGCATACCGAACACACGTGGTTGCGTTCCGTGAACAGCAACTCGAGGATCATCCGCCGGTAGCCCTGCAGCCGCTCGGAGTCGGTGGTGACCTCCATGCCCTCCTCCACCGCGGTGACGCAGGCGGGAAGAAGCTTGTTCTGGCCCTTGATCTCGACCAGACACAAGCGGCAGGCTCCGACGTCGGAGAGCCCATCCATCTCGCACAGGCGCGGAATGAAGATGCCATTCTGCCGCGCCACGTCGAGAATGGTTTCTTCCTGGCGTCCGCTCAGATCGCGGCCATCGATTTTCAGCGTTTTGACGGTTGCGGCCGGTCTCATGCGGATTCTCCTTCTGCCGCAGACTGCGCGCCGCAGACTCCGGCCGGGCACTGGTGATCTTCAATATGGGCCCGGTACTCCTCGGCGAACGAGCGCAGCGTGCTGACCACCGGATTCGGTGCCGACTGGCCCAATCCGCACAGGCTGGTGTGCTTTAGCAGGTCGCAGAGTTGCTCCAGCATCTTCATGTCTTCGGGCGTCGCGTTCATGGCGGCAATCGCCGAGAGAATGCGGTGCATCTGATAGGTTCCGACGCGGCAGGGAATGCACTTGCCGCAGGACTCGGTCATGCAGAAGTCCATGAAGTACTTGGCCACGTCGACCATGCAGGAACTCTCATCCATCACGATCATGCCGCCCGAGCCCATGATCGACCCGGCGCGGGCCAGCGATTCGTAATCCACCGGCATGTCGAGACAATCCGAAGGCAGGCAACCGCCGGAGGGCCCTCCGGTCTGCACCGCTTTGAACTTGCGCCCTTCGGGAATGCCGCCGCCGATTTCGAAGACCATCTCGCGCAAGGAGATTCCCATCGGCACTTCCACCAGGCCGGTATTTTCAACTCGCCCCGCTAAAGCGAAGACTTTCGTGCCCTTGCTCTTCTCCGTGCCAATTCCTGCGTACCACTCGCCGCCATTGCGGATGATAGGTGCGATATTCGCGAACGTCTCTACGTTGTTGATGAGCGTAGGTTGCCCAAACAACCCTTCCATGGCGGGATAAGGAGGTCGCGGACGGGGCGTTCCCCGCTTCCCTTCCACCGAAGCGATCAATGCGGTCTCTTCGCCGCAGACAAACGCTCCGGCTCCTAACCGCAGATCCATGCGAAAACTGAAGCGCGTGCCGCAGATATTCGACCCCAGCAGCCCCACACGCTCCGCTTGACGAATGGCATTGCGCAGGCGCTTGATGGCCAGCGGATACTCCGCCCGCACGTAGATGTAGCCTTCCGACGCGCCCACGGCGTACGCCGCGATCAGCATCCCTTCCAGCACGCGGTGCGGATCGCTCTCCAGCACGCTGCGATCCATGAACGCCCCGGGATCCCCCTCGTCGGCATTGCAGACTACATACTTCTGTGTGCCCACGGATTTGGAGACAGTGCTCCACTTCAGGCCGGTTGGATATCCCGCGCCGCCGCGGCCGCGCAAACCACTTTTGGTCACCTCGTCGATGACTTCACGCGACGTCATTTCGGTCAGCGCCTTGATCAGGGCGGTGTAGCCGTTCGCGGCCACGTAGTCTTCGACGCGATCCGGATCGATGATGCCGGAATTCTCCAGCACAATCTTTTTCTGCCGCTGAAAGAACGGAACATCCGTTGGGCACAGCAGGCGGGACACGGGCTCGCCGTCCAGGCCGTCAAGGATCGCGGCGCCATCCCCGGCCTCGACTTTCTTGTAGAGGACACCGTTGCTGGTCGAGACCAGCGGACCTTCCGAGCACAGCCCCATGCAGCCCACGCCCTTCACCTGGCAGTGGTCCTTGGTGCCGCGGCGTGTGACTTCCTGGTCGAGCGCATCCTTCACACCCTGGCTCTGGCAGGAGAGGCATCCGGCGGCGACGCACACATTCACGCGCTGGGTGAACTGGCTCTGCGCCTCGCGTTCGGTTTCGGCGATCTGGTCGAGTTCTTCCGGTGTCATGCGTGAGTCCATTTCTTCAGGTGTTCGCGGACGGCCGCGGTCCCGACCTTGCCGGCAACTTCCTGGTCGTAGACGACGGCAGGAGCCAGGCCGCAGGATCCCAGGCAGCGCGCGGTGAGCAGCGAAACTTTCTTGTCGGCGGTGGTTTCACCCGGAGCAATACCGAGATCGTGCTGGACGGCATCGAGGAGTTGCTGCGAGCCCTTAATGTAGCACGCCGTTCCCATGCAGATGACACAGGTATGCTCGCCGGCGGGTTTGAGGGTGAAGAAATGGTAGAAGGTGGCGACGCCATACGCCCGGCTGAGGGGCACGCGCAGCGACATGGCGACATAGCGCAGCGCCTGCTCGTCGAGGTATCCGAACGCCTCCTGCACGGTATGCAGCGTCTCAATCAGGCCGCGCTGCTGCGCGCCCTGACGGCGAATGGTGGCATCGACCAGTTTCCAGCGCTTGTCCTGATTGGGCGGAGTGGGCTTGGCAACGTATGAAGGCATATCCATTCTCAATCGCAGCGAAATTCAGTTCCGTTCACCGCAGCCGCAACCGTGGAACAAAGACAAATTCTAGTCCCGGCACAGGCTGCGCAAACCAGTCGGCTCATAATAATTTTGCTTCGCGGTTTCATTTCGGTTCTAGTCCCAGAACGTTGCCATCGCGCACACGTTGTCCTGCTCCCCGCGCCGTGAAGACCGAGAAGCGCTCTGGAATCTTGCTCATTTCGAACAATGTTCTGTGTTTTGTCTTCCGTTTCCCCACTCACGACCGCAGCGTGAGCACCGGACAATGAGCCTGCGCGATCACATCGTGCGCGGTCGACCACGGCAAATGTGTGCTCCCATTCTCGGAGGCACGGCGTGCGCCCAGCACGATCATGTCGGCTTCGCGGTCGGACGCGACCTTCAGGATGCACTGCGCCGCGTCGCCAAACTCCAGCACGGTCTCCGCCGCGTATTGCAGGGCGTTGTGGTTCGGGATCAGCGATTTCAACCGGCCAATGCTGTCTTCCATCAGACCCGGCCGCGAGCCCAGCCCCGTATAGTCCTCGATCACATGCAGCAGCGTGAGCCGCGAACGGAATTCTTCGGCCAGCGCGATGGCCTCCTGCGCCGCATACAACGAGGACTGCGCGAAGTCAGTAGCGAACACGATCTGCTGCAAGTCCAACTCGAGTGGAGCCAGATCACGTCCCTGGGACGGCAATGCGGGCAGCTTCGCCCGTCCGGAAACTTTCGGTCCAACGGTCAGCACCGGGCACGCGGCGTGGCGCAGTATGTCTTCCGCCACCGACCCCAGAAGCAACTTGCCCAGGCCCGAGCGGCCATGGGTCCCCACCACGATCAGGTCGATCTTTCCCTCGTCAATTATTCCAGCCAGGTTCTTCCACACCTGGCCATGCCGGACATAACTGTGGTGCTCAATTCCTTCCACGCGCACCAGGAGTTGGTCGAGTTTGACTCTGGCCTCGGTGTGCGCATCTTCGTAGATGGTGCTCATGCTGATGTAATCCACGCCGCCCGTCATCATGAGCATGCTGGCGTCGGAAAGCACATGAGCGGCGTGCAGCGTGGCTCCGAAACGCCGGCAGATCGCCACGGCATAGGGGAAGGCTGCTTCCGAAGTCGCTGAGAAATCAGTGGCAAACAGCACATTCTTGACCGCGATGATGACCGGCGATCTGGGTTCGAGCACTGCGCCATGTAGTTCTTCGATAGGGGTCATGGAACACCTCCCACAGCTACTTTCAAGATCAACCCGGATCTGGTTCTTCGATATGCCCCCTGTCACCTCTTTTTGTGATTTGGATCACACGGGGTGCCCCATCTTTGTCGCGTTTTGTGCGACAGCGTCGGGACTTTGACTTTCGCCGAGTCAACACCCCCCATCCTGTCCCGCAAACACCCGGGGACAAGGGTGGACCCATTTCAGTTTTTCAATCACTTACAGACACTTTCAATAACTTGGAGATAATTACAACGACTTACCGCCGGAGGGCATACGGGAGCGAGTGATCTGCCCTGCAAAACGAGGGTCATTCGCCACGCAGGATACCGTTTCCGGAGCCTTAGACCAGCCTAATTCCAAGGATCGGCGAACGAGACAGGGAAATCCTCAGGCGCAGGATCGCGACGCGTCCTGCGGCATCGTAGACCGGTTCTACGATATTTCAACGACTTACACCAGCCGTCAATAACTTGCAGATATTATCAACGACTTACGAGCAATTACTGCGCGAAGCCGTCGGCCTGCGTGACCGCGCCGATCGCCACCGTGTGATCGATATAAACTCTGCCAGCGTCAAGCGCCTTGCGGTCTAGTTCGAGCAGCGCGGGATTCTTGACTTTCTTTTCCAGCACTCGCATGGCAGTGGCCGGAGACAGGCATTCGGTTTCTTCGAGCAGGGCGCCCATCATGACGACGTTGGCGACTTTGGCCGAGCCCAGCTTGTCGGCAATCTCGGACGCCGGAATGCAAACCACCTGCGCCTGCGGGATGACCAAGTCTTCCGGCAGACGCTCGCGGCCGTAGATGATCGTGCCACCGGGAGCGACCTGGGTATAGAACTTGCGCAGCGAGATCTCGGTCATCGCAACCAAAACATCCGGACGTGAAAGCACCGGCGACCCGATGCGGTCTTTCGAAAGACAAACGTGGCAGTGCGCGCTTCCCGAGCGCATCTCGGGACCGTAGGAAGGCAGCCAGCTGACTTCCAGGCCTTCCTGCATGCCCATCTCCGCTAGCAACTGGCCCAGCAGAAGCACGCCTTGTCCGCCAAAGCCCGCGATCTTGATGCCCAGGTCGCGGAAATGATGTTGTTTCTTGGGTACAACCGCTTCGCCTTCTGCTTTGCGTTCCCCTTCGACGAGTTCGGCGACAGTCTTATGCGGCGGAATGTTGTTGTTCGGAATCTCGATGGCGCGGTCGCGAAACACATTCAAGGGGAAGTTCGGAATCATCTTCTCGGCAATCCACTTCCGCGCTTCCACCGGATCCTTGCCCCAGATCGTCGGACAGGGAGAGAGAATCTCGACGAAGGTGAATCCGGCGCCGGCACGCTGCAATTCGAGAGCTTTGCGCACGGCCCGCCGCGCTTTCATGATGTTCTTATTGTCCGACAGCGCGACCCGCTCAATATAGACAGGAGCTTCGAGCGAGGAGAGCATCTCGGCCATGTGCAGCGGGAAGCCCTCGTTCACGGGGCGACGTCCCCAGGGAGAAGTGGTGCTGCGCTGGCCAACCAGCGTTGTGGGCGCCATCTGCCCGCCAGTCATGCCGTAGATCGCGTTGTTGACGAAGAAGACGCTGATCTTTTCGCCGCGGTTGGCGGCGTGCACGATTTCCGCGGTGCCGATCGCTGCGAGATCGCCATCTCCCTGATACGCGATCACGATCTTGTCGGGGCAGGCGCGCTTCAATCCAGTGGCCGCGGCCGGAGCACGGCCGTGCGCGACTTGCACGTTACCCACATCAAAATAGTAGTAAGCGAAAACCGAGCAGCCCACGGGGCTGACCAGGATGGTGTCGTTCTGCACGCCTAAATCTTCGAGAGCTTCGGCGATCAGCTTATGCGCTACTCCATGGCCGCAGCCGGGACAGTAGTGCGTCTGATGCTGCAGGTCGCTCTTCCGCTCGTACAGCGGATAGAACGCGTCCGACTTCTGGTGTACGACTTCGTACTTGTCGCTCACCTTCGGTTGTTCCAGAGTGATGTTGATGTTGTTTTCCGCCATGATTGGTTCCCCGTCCCACGTAGCCGCGGACGCATTCGTCCGCAAGCCGAGCACTTACTTCTCCTGCCCCCGGACGAATGCGTCCGGGGCTACCTGTTCTTACACTGGCGCCGGCATCTGCTCTTCCATCTTCGTCAACAACTCTTCGACCGAGGGCACGTTGCCGCCGCCGCGTCCGTAGAACTCGATCGGGCGCTGGCCATTCACGGCCAGGCGGACATCCTCCACCATCTGGCCATTGCTCAACTCCACGACCAGAGCTTTGCCGGCGCGCAATACTGTTGCCGCCAGCTGCTTCGACGGGAACGGCCACAAGGTGATGGGCCGGAACAATCCGACCTTGATTCCCTGCTTACGCGCTTCGTCCACCGCCGAGCGCAGCACCCGCGACACGATGCCGTAACCCACCACGATCAGTTCCGCGTCTTCGGTGCGGTACTCTTCGCAGCGCGTTTCCGCCTGCTGCGCCCGCATGTATTTCGCTTCCATGCGGCGCTGGTGCTCTTCCAGAGCGTCGGACTCAAGGAAGATCGAGCTGACCATGTTCTTGCGCGTCTCCGCGGTTCCCTTCACGGCCCAGGGTTTCTCGGGAGCGAGGATCTCGCGGTACGAGAGGTCGAGTGGTTCCATCATCTGGCCCACGAATCCGTCCGTCAGCACGATCGCCGGATTGCGGTAGCGGTCGGCCAGTTCGAAGGCGAGGATGGTGAGGTCCGCCATCTCCTGCACCGAGGCGGGAGCGACCACCAGATTGCGATAGTTGCCGTGGCCTCCGCCCTTGACCATGGCGAAGTAGTCGCTCTGTTCGGGAGCGATATTGCCCAGGCCGGGTCCACCGCGCATCACGTCAACGATCACGCAAGGCAGTTCGGCCCCGGCAAGATACGAGATGCCTTCCTGCATCAGGCTGAGACCCGGGCCGGACGACGCGGTCATCACCCGCACACCCGCCGAGGCCGAGCCGTACACCATGTTGATGGAAGCAGTCTCGCTCTCGGCCTGCACGAATGTGCCGCCAATCTCAGGAAAATACAGCGCGGCGGCTTCGGCGACTTCGCTGGCCGGCGTGATGGGGTAGCCATAATACGCGCGGCACCCGGCCAATACCGCGCCCTTGATGACCGCAACATTTCCTTTACACAGTTGCCGCATGTTCGCCTCCTGGCAGGGGTTGCGAGGCAGCCAATTTGGGGGGCGGGACCAGGCGGTAGACCATGATGGCCCCCGGCTCCGGGCAGCAATAGAAGCAGATACCGCATCCGGTGCAGTCGTGGCCGGTATAGCGCGCGGGATGCACCCCGTAGGAACTCAGTTCAGGAGCCAGTTCCAGGCATTTCGGCGGGCAGGATTCCACACACAGCCCACACCCTTTGCACTCCTCGACATCGATCGTGATATTGCCGCGTGCTGGACCTGCCATACGTCGTCACCTCGATACGGCTGTTTGTGCCTGCTGCGGATGCTGTGCCCACTTGGTTTTTTCGCAGTATTCGTAAAGCTCGGCGCGAAAATCAGGATGCGCAATCTCGATCAGCGACTTGGCCCGTTCCCGGATCGTCTTGCCATGCAGATAGGCAACTCCATACTCGGTCACGACGTAGCGGACCAAACCTCGTGAGGTCACGACACCCGCGCCGGGATCGAGCATGGGCACGATCCGTGAAATGGTTCCCTGCTTCGCGGTCGATGAAATCGCAATGATGGCCTTGCCACCCTTGGAGCGCGACGCGCCGCGCAGGAAATCCACCTGCCCTCCGATGCCGCTGTAGAACTGGTTACCGATGGAATCGGAACAGACCTGCCCGGTCAGATCGATTTGCAGCGCCGAATTGATCGCCACCATCTTGTCGTTGCGCGCGATGAATGCCGGGTCGTTGGTATAGGCCGTGGGATGAAACTCGAAGATGGGGTTGTTGTCGACAAACTCGAACAGGCGCTTGGTGCCCAGGGCAAATCCCAGGATGATCTTGCGCGGCTTGAAGTTCTTCCGCGCCCCGGTGATCACTCCAGCTTCGATCAGCGGGATCACGCCGTCCGACACCAGTTCGCTGTGAACGCCGAGATCTTTGCGGTCCATGAGTAGGGGCAACACCGCGTCCGGGATTCCGCCAATGCCGGTTTGCAGGACCGCTCCGTCCTCGATCAGGCTGGCCACGTTGCGCGCGATGGCGATCTGCAGGTCGCTCACGACTGGCCGTTTCAATGCGCACAGGGGCCGCGACGACTCGACGAAGGCATCGATATCGTTGACGTGAATGAAGCTGTCGCCGTACGTGCGCGGCATGTTGTCGTTGATCTGCGCCACCACATGCTTGGCGCATTTCGCCGCCGTCAGGGTGGTGTCAACGCCGACGCCGAAGCTGCAGAATCCGTGGGAATCGGGTGGAGAGACTTCGATCAGCGCCACATCGATCGGCATGGCGCCGCTTTCAAACAGCCCTTCAATTTCGGAGAGGTAGATCGGAGTGTAGTCGGCGCGGCCATCGTTGATGGCATCGCGCACATTGGCGCCGATAAACACGGCATTGTGCCGGAAGTGTCCCGCCATTTCGGGGGCCACGTAGGGGGCGCACCCCATCGTCATCATGTGGACGATTTCTACGTTAAAAACTTCTGGCCCGCGGCGCATCAGCGCCTCGACCAGAGTTTCGGGCTCGGCACAGCCGGGCTGGATGTAGACGCGCATCCCCGACTGCACGCATTGCAGCGCTTCGTCGGCCAATCTTAGCCGCTTTTTGTATTCCATCTCCCACGACATTGACATGTTGGTAGCTCCCCTTAGCTAGCCCGCAGCGCAGCAGTTCCGTGCGCCGCCCGGGCAACCTCTTCTTCATACCCCACAGCGGCATAATAAATCGCCCGATCGAAGAACATCTCGAGCATTTGCAGCAGTTCCAGTTCGCCCATGATTTCGATGGCGCGGTCCATCACGGCCTCGCTCTTGAGGAAATCCCAGAGATTCTCCTTGGTGAGCACGATGGCCTGCACGACCTCGCTGAGCGGCACCTTCTGCTGCGCCCGCCGCGAGCCGATCTCGCGGTAGCGCTGCTCAATATCCAATTCGTTTTTGCCCAGAAGCCACTCGCCCAGGTGGCGGTAGATTTCGTAGACCCGCTCTCGCAATTCATGAGCGGAGATATCGTGAAAATGCGTGACCTGGAGACTGCCTGATACTCTCTCTTCAAGTCCCGCGGCGAGCGCGTCGGCATGCGTTTCGATCAAACGCACCAATCTGTAAGAGAACATCATACGCACCCCCTCGCCCGTTGAAGGGCGCTCGATTACACTCCGACTTTTACACCCGCATCCTGATTATTCCAGCCCTCGACCGGAACTTTGCCGGTTTCCACCGTGGGTTCCAGGGTCTGGGGCACGGTGATAGCGCGCGAAATCATGCACACAGCCTTGGTTTTGCGCAGAAGGTTCAGTCCGGCGGCGCATTGCTCTTCGGACTGCACCGTCAGCCGGGGACGAATCAGGATCTCGCTAAAGTCGGAGCCCGGCGTCCGGTTGCGGCGGACGCTGCCTTCGATCTCGACTTCGAGGTCGGTGAAGTCGAATTTTGCGGCGCGGGCTACTTCATGAAACGTGGTGGTGAAGCAGCCGGCCAGGGAACAGAGCAGCAGCTGTTCGGGAGTCCATCTGCCCTGCAGGCCTCCCAGTTCGGCGGCCTCGGAAAAGTGGATGGTATTCGGGGAGGACTCGCATTTCGCCAGTCCGGTGCGGCCTGAAGTCCACCAGGCCGAAACGCGATAGGTATATTCTGCCGCCATGTTTAGACTCCTGGCGCTCCCAGAGGGCGCCATCCCCACTTCAAGAGGAGAGGGTAAAGATCACGGTGATCGTGGTCTCGACCTCTACCGGTTGCCCATTCAAAAGGTACGGCTTGTAACGCCACTGTTTGACCGCCGCGATGGCCGCCGGCACCAGCATGGGGTGACCGCTGACCAGTTGCAGGTTCTGAATTTGCCCGTTGGTGTCGATGACCGCGCTCAGGATGACATCGCCCTGCACGCGCGCTGCGCGGGCCAGGGTCGGATACGTCGGCTCGGTGCGTTGAATCAGCAGGCCCTTGGTCACGCCACCCGAGATGCGGATGCGCGTCGGGGTAGCCGGAACGAACCTGGGAACGGCCGACAGGCTGTTCGAGGCACTGATGACGCTGCCGATCACGCCTCCCAGTTGTCCGCCCGGGATACCTCCGGGGACGCCTCCCACGACTCCACCGGTGGCGGCCATCGGCGGCGGTGCCTCTTCTTCCTTGATCATCTGAACCTTCTGCGGAATCCTCGTGGGAGTGCGCAACGCTCCGGTGTTGAGCAGATCGGTCTGGATCTGCTTCACCACACGGACTTCGGCGGCCGCCGGAGGCGGAGGCGGAGGCGGCGGTGGCGGCGCCACGAGGAAGGTGAACAACTGCGCCTTGGGCAGTTCCTCGGTGAACATCAGCGGGACCGCCAGCATGAGCATGATCGCCAGGCAATTGATCAGAAATGAGGTGCTGGTGGCGAAGAACTTGCGCTTGCGCTGCACGCCAAAATCCAGCACGCTGTCGGAAAACATGGGACGCGGCGGTATGGGCGGTCCGAGTACGAGTTCGGTGCGGGGCAAGACCGCTGCCCCGCGGCCTGGCGTAACTTCTTTGATTTGCGGTACTTCTGGTTCATGGATTTCGATTGTGCTCATCGGAACCTCCGTGCCTCACCCTGCCGCTGCTACTTTCCAGCCGGTCGAGTTCTGGGGATGTGTCCTGAGAGATCACATCTCCGCTTTCTCCACGGACATCTTCTTCCAAGCCATCGGCAGGGCAAATGGCGCTCATCACGGTTGTTCGTGATCCAAATCACGGTTTTTGTATTCTGGGCCAAACCGAAGTAACCACGGCAGATGAGGAGTGGGAAAATGCCTGAACTGTGGTTTTCGCGCCACCCATGGTGACGCGAAGAAGAAGCAAAAGGGAAAAACGGCGGGACTCAAGGCCGCGCTCGTCGAGCTCAGACCCTTGATCGCTCGGAGCGTGCAATCCGATCTGCGAGGTAGGCAGCGTAGAGCCCGGTGATGAGGCCGGTAAACACATCCATTGAGTAGTGGGCGCGCAGGATCAGCACGGCCGCAGCTTCGAAAAGCACGATTCCGACGCCGAGAATCGTCAGCCAACGTTTGCCAAGCCGCGCGAGTTCGGTGGCGCCGAGCACAGCGATGGCAGTGTGCCCGGAAAAGAAATAATCGTTGGCTACGCCGTACGTCACCAGCAGCGACGGAAATCCAGGGGAGTGCCAGATCGCATCAGGCGGAGTGGGCAGGGCGACGCAGGCTTGCATAACCTGGCGCAAGCCGAGCACGATCACAAGTGCCAAAAATGGCCGTGCCTCGCCGCGGAAGATCCACATCGACAAAAGAAAAATTCCGAGCAGGTCAATGATTGCAGAACTCACGACCAGGAGCGCATTCGCCGTTGCCGGGTGAGAGTGGAGATAAAGATTGGCCGGAGCCGTCATGGCTTGCATGCGGTCACCGATGCCGGAAGCAGGCGCGCCGCGTGCACCGATCAGGGATTGCGTCCAGAACCAGATGACCAGCGCGACAGCGGTCACCAGCAGACGGAGTGCTAGCGAAGATCGGAGAGCGGACCGCTCGGTCTGGGCCAGAGGCATAAGCGCGGGCATTATATCTTGTGGAGCACACCGCTATTTCTTGTTCTTCGTTTCGTTCGCAGTTTCATTCTTGATGACGACTCCACCCTTCATCACAAACCTGGCATGTTTGAGAGTAGTCGCATCCTGAAGCGGATCGCCCGGAACGGCAATGATGTCGGCGTATTTCCCGACTTCGAGGGCGCCGATCTTGTTCTGCCACCCCAGCAGTTCCGCCGCGTTACTGGTCGCAGCATGGATGATCTCGAGTGGCGTCATTCCTTCCTCGGAATAGGCGTCGAACAGGTCGAGGCTGGCCTGCCCGCGGTCCTCGTCGGGCATGGTCAGATACATGTCGGAGCCGGCGGCAATCGGCACACCGAATTTCCGGGCGCGCTGCAGGCGGTCGCGATTGCCGGCAACGTAGGGCTTGATCCATTGCTCCTGCTCCGCGCGTTCTGCGGGGCTGGGCTGCCGATGGCCGAAGATCATGTTCAGGAATTCCTGCACGGTGCCATCGGTCGGCACGAGAAAGATGTGTTTCTGCGCCATCATCTTCAGCGTGTCGTCGGTGATGACGTAGGCGTGCTCGATCGAGTCGACGCCGGCCTCGGCAGCGATGCGGGTGGCTTTGTCCCCGATGGCGTGGGCGGCGACTTTCACTCCGGCAGTGTGGGCCTCGTCGACGATGGCTTTCATTTCGTCGAGTGTTACGTTCGCCGGCGAACCGTTGACGATGACCTTGATGCAGTTGGCACCGTCATACAGCGCCTGCCGCACCGCCTGACGGGCACTCTCCGAGCCGCTGACGATCACATATTCCTGCTCGATGATTTTCTGCGCCTCCGGGGTCAGGTGTCCGAACTGTCCTCCGGGTGCGGCGAGAGCGCGAGTCGCGGCGACGATGCGCGGACCAGGGAGCCACCCACGGTCGATAGCGTCGCGCAAAGCCACGTCTCCATTTACACCGGAGTTTCCCAGGTCGCGCACGGTGGTGATGCCGGCTTCCAGGTCTTCCCTGCCCAGCTTGACTCCCAGCAGCGCGCGCTCGGCCGTGCTCTGGGTGGCAACGACCTTGAGCATCGAGACGTCCTGCAGGGAGGCGTTCGTGCCGTCGATCTCAAAAAGCAGGTGCGTGTGCACGTCAATCAGTCCGGGCAGCAATGTGACATTGCCGAGATCGATGACCTTTGCGCCGGCGGGAATCGCTAGACTAGTGCCGACGGCGGAGATCTTTTCACCATCGATCAGAATCACGGGATTGGTGATCGCAGTATCACTCTTGCCGTCGATCATCCGGGCCGCCCGAATGGCGATCTTTGCGGAGTGCGCCGGTTCCTGTGCAGAACCCGACAACGACGTCATTAGAAGCAGACAAAATGCCCACACCACGCACTGCTGGCAGCGTACCGTCATTTGTTCGAAACCTCGTTCAGGAATGCCCGGTGGGTAGCCTAAATGCGGAGGAGCGTACGGGCAACATGAATTCCCGGGGCGCCGGGCATCTGACTTCTCCTCGGGCCCGTGATGGCTCGGCGATTTTATTTCGACCATGTGAAATTGGCGAAGGTAACGCCGCGAAATAAGGTTCGCTGAATCAGGAACTTGGAGATGCAATCGACGGTCACCAGCGGGTGGTAACCGGCGTACTTTGCGATCAGAACGGCTATCGCCTAATCTCGGGCAGATCAAAAACGGGAGGGCACAACCATTCGATCCTCTTCCAGAGTCATCCACGTTGCACCGTCCACATCGCTGGCTCGAAATACCGTCTCCAAGCGCCGCAGCAACCGGATGGCGCTGCACGCCTCGGTAGGACTGTCGGGCGAAGATCGCCAGAAAGCTGCGTTCACGATGCCCGCCAAGGCTACCAACCTGAACAAGCATGGCGCCATCGTCCAACTGAATCGGGATCTGCTGGTAGGGTGCGTGGTGGTCGTGAAGAATCAACGCGGAGCGGAGGTTTCCGCCCGCGTGGTTTCGCAACTCAGCGGGACAGCAGGACACCGCACGTATGGAATTGAATTTGTCGAGAAGGATGAGCAGGCGGTGAGTTTCTGGGGTATTTCATTTCCGACGGCCTAGGGCCGCCAAAATCAGCTTCTGGGGCTCGATTCATCGCGCTGGACCTTCGTTCTACGGACCGCGTTCGCGATCTGGTCCATCAATCGCATCAGGACGCCCAGACCAAGCGAACCATTGCCAGGCACAGGGCGAACGTAAATGCCTAGGGACAGTTCTCAAATCTGAGCTGCTGATTTGCCGCGCCTGCGATGCCTCGCTCCAACCGCGGCCAGCAGTTAGAGCCGGCAGACGGGGAACCGCGAATGCCCGGATGCAGGCTTCCATCGATTAGAGGGGTTGGCCTGGGATTCGCGTTGAGGTTGACGAAATTCGCTTAGAAGGGCTTCCCGACCAGGACGTAGACGAGCACGACGACGCAGAGGGTCAGCACGAGGTATGAGAGCTTCTCGACTCTCAGGCTGTCTTTGCGGCTAGTGGATTCGACTTCCATGGTGTGTAGTTTGCGGCAAGACCGCGGGTTTGAGAATGGCTCGACCGTGGATGGCACGGAGGTAACCTACCCAAAGTTTGCGGGGGCGGGATGGCCTCAGGGCGGGTATCGCGGCAGCAGCGCTCCGCAGAGCCCAGGCCGATCGGCAATCAGAGTGGACAGCCTCGCTTTTCGGTCAGGCCACTGCCCTCCGGTTACTTGTCAGCGGCGCGGTTTCGCGATGAAATCGCCTGTGCGGAGGGACTTATGAGTCGCCTGTTCGGCTTTCTCAGCGTCGTCATCGTGATGGCGATTGGCATGTACATCTATTCCAAGCAGATACAGAGCACATCTGCAGAAGCCGGGGCCAGCACGCCGCAAGGCGCCATCAACATCACTGGCGTGAAGACCGATCTGACGACCATCGCCTCGGCCGAGCGGCGGTATTTTGCCACCGAGGGCAAATATGCCTCGCTCGACGATCTGATCTCGACGAACTACATTACGGTGGCGCGCCAGCGTCCGCCTTACAGTTATGAGGTCGAGGTGAGTTCCGGAGGCTTTCGCGTGGTCGCCACCCGCTCCGGAGAAAACCTGGCCGGCACGCCAAAGCAGCTTTCGGTGGATGAGAACATGGAGTTTCAAACCTCCGAATAAGCCGCAGGCGCTGGGCTCTGAGCACAGAGACGCGGTGCGGGGCACCATGGATCAGGAGCACGCAGAAGAGCACACCATTCATTCAATGCCATACCGTGCTGACCTATTTCATCGAAGGCTCGCTCGGCGTATCTCCGTAGCGCTCGGCGTATCTCCGTAGCGCTCATTGGCCCTGCTGAGAGAGTTTTGAGTGCGCCGCCCTAGATTCCGGGTGGTTGTTTTTCCGCTGGCATCGGATACAAGCGCAATGCGCCCCGCTCCGTTCGGGATATTCGACATGGCCGCAGTGCGCACAAACGTACTCATCGCTCGTGTTCTTTATCATCGTTTTGAAGTTGAAACCCGCAACGACGCAATAAGGGCATCCCTTCGCTGTAATCATTCGTACTGTTCACTCCAAATGCTCAGCTCGGAGGGGGGTGCCGGGCTACGCGTATTCATGTGATCGAAATCACATAGCGGATAAATGTGCAAAAATCTCGCCATATGTAAGTAATTGAAATTGCAGCACTGTTCGAAAATCAAGTGTGGGAAAACCCTTAAACCATTGAGTACTGGTGGGCTTAATAACGCAGTGACGTAACATCCCCGTTACGCTCAAAACCCGTCGAGCGCTATCCTCTGTTCCCGCCATTTTGTGTGAGTAACTTCCGCAATCACGTCGCAATCCGGCAACAAGGCGTAAAGATAGTCGTTTCCTGACACCCCAGTTGCCGAGTTCGTCTCCAGTCAGAACGGTGCAGCCATGAATGATTCATCAGGAATTCGGTGGCTCCGCGTTTTCGGCGCTGCCCTTGTAGTCGTTGTGGTGAGCTTCCTCATCGTGATGGGCATAATCGCCATCTATGCGTTCGTCTTGGCCTTTCAGGCGCGGGGCGCTCCCGACCAGAATGCGATTAATCATTTCGCTGCGCGGATCAGTCCCAGGTTGATACCGTGGCTGGAAATGTTGCTGACATTCATTGTGGCTCTCTGGGTGGCGCGAGGAGCCAAGAAAGCCGCTATGGTGCACGGCCTTTTCATAGGCATTCTGGCCGGTCTGCTGAGTTTGGCCTTGACACTGCCTTTTGGTGGCCGGTTTGATTCGCATAGCTTGCTTTTCTTACTCATCGTTGTGGTACTCGGGTGGCTCGGGGGATTTGTCGGGCACAAAGGACGGAAAAAATGGAATCGTCGCCTGACCTGTAACCAGAGCCAATGCCGGTTCACCGTCTTAGGATCTGGCCTTACGCTTGACATTCCTGGCTCGGGCGGCAGGCCGGCTCAAAACACCTAACGTAAATGTTAGGGCGAAGCGCTTTTGTTTGAACCAGTGAATCCTGCCAGGGGTACCGTCCAGGCGCTACGCAGCCGTTCCTGCTGCTTCTCGCCGCCGCACAATCTCTCCGTAGAGCTGCCAGAATCTCTGCACTTCGGCGTCGTTCAGCCCTTCACTACGAGCGAGCGCCAGCACACGAGCCAGAGCCTGCTTCAACTCCTGATCGGTGTAAGCGCCTGGGTCTGTCGTGGGATCGGTCATGTGCTCCTTCCTGGGCGGCGTCCAGTCCCCTATCCGATGCACTTCAGTGGCCCCTCGGCATCGCGGTAAATAGTTTATTGTGTTGATCAGTCCGAAGGCAGGTCCGGCGACGCGGCGTCTAGCGCGATGGTGGCCATTCCCCTATGCGCGTGGTGAATCACGGTCGCGTCATGCCACCAAATTGAAGGCGCGCAGGCACCTTTGGTGGAGTCGCGGGTCATTCGGCGTAATAATCGCACTCAAATTCCCCGTCAAAATAGCGGAGGGGGAACAGACGGCGCAAGCTTGTGCTGAGGCCTGATCTAGTAAGTTAGCGGCCTTGCTTCTGCAACGCTTCGCCCGTCTTCCAGACAGACGCCGGGCTTCGATACAGTTGATTGCGACCAGGTTTATTTTCGTCCCGCTGGATTGGTTCCGAGCCCGCGGTATGAGACATTCTGCGCAGTATTGCTGGAGCAATTGAGTCAATCTTGAAGTGGTTTGCTTCGTACAGATCAGTCTGCCCTTGATTCTCATGCTCTGTCGGCCTACCATGCACGCATCACCTTCTTGTGGATTCCAAACCCTGTCCAAATATTAGATGTCCGCGGCAAACTGACACAGTCGCGTGGAGGTTCCTATGAGTTCCCGAAGCTGGATTGCGCTAGGTTTATGTACTCTGTTGACCACCCCATCGTTTGCAGATTTCCGCTACGACGAAACCACCCAGATCACTGGCGGCTCCATAGTCAGCATGATGAAGTTTGTCGGGGCCTTCAGCAAAGACGCCAAGAAGTCGATGGACCCTATTACTTCGACGGTACTGGTTCAGGGCAACCGCATGGCTCGCATCAACCCCGACCATACCGAGATCATCGATCTCGACAAGGAAACCATCACCACCATCGATCACAAGAAGAAACAGTACACGGTGATGACCTTCGACCAGATGAAGCAACAGATGGAAGAAGCCACAAAAAAGGCGAAGGAGCAGCAAGCCAAGGCGAAGCCCTCGCAACCCCAGGGCAACGATGCTCCGCCTCCGAAGATGACCTTCAAGGTGAATGTGCGAAACACCGCTGCCACCAAGAATGTCGCAGGACTGGATGCCAAGGAGTCGATCCTCAACATGGAGTTGGAAGCCACCGATCAGCAATCGGGACAAACGGGGAACCTCGCCATCACCAACGACATGTGGATGGTTCCGGAGATTCCCGGCTACGACGAGGTCCGCGATTTCAATAAGCGCTTTGCGGTGAAGATGGGCACGGTTTTTGGCGACACTTTCAAGCCGACGGTGGCTGCGATGCAGCCCGGTTCGACCGAAGGCATGGCGGAAATGGCGAAGGAAATGGCGAAGCTGAAGGGCGTACCTGTGATGCAGGTGATGCGCATGGGATCGACCACCAATGGTCAACCTCTCCCCGCCGCCTCCGAAGCGCCCTTGCCCGCGTCGAATGGCCCCAGCGCGGGCGATGTCGCCAAGCAGAGTGCAGGCTCGGCAATTTCCAGCAAGCTCGGTGGATTTGGAGGCTTCGGCAAAAAGAAGGATCCGCCGCCGCCCGACCAATCGAAGTCAGCCCAGGCCGCTACTCCCACGCAAAGCGTGCTGATGGAATCGAGCACGCAAATGGCTAGTTTCTCGTCGGCCCCAATCAATTCGTCTCAATTCAGTGTGCCTGCCGGATACGCGCAGATTGCTCCGGAAAGCAATCCATCTGGCCACTGAGAGTGCTCGCGAGATCTGCGTCGCCAGCGTGGGGAGGCCCGCGCGAAAAATTTGTTCGTCCCGAGTGTAATGGACCTGCTTACGTCACCGCCCCCCTCTTCGTAAGATGGGCGAAGGGTCAGCCATCATGAATACTGTCGAGTTTCGCAGTCTAGTAGCACATGAGTTCCCACAGTTACGAGACGAACTTGATTACTGGGAAGATGACCTGCCGTACCTGCAATGGCAGAGTTTGTGAACTTCACTCAACAGGCAATCGAGGCGCGCTCCTTCGATGTGGTGCGAAAGAGCTTCGAGATTGCTACAAGTGCCCTCAAAGGCGGCGATGACCCACTGCTCAACGCGATTTGCGTGTCGTTCCTGGAAAGGCTCGACTTTCGCAGCGACGCCGGGAGGGAGGCTCTGCTCTTGATGCCCGCTAAGTTAAAGAGAGGTCGTTACGAAATTCTAGACTACGACGAAAAGCTACTTGGTCGAAAGTTGGCCACCGACGACCGCGCCTAGCTGAGAAAACATTGCTGCCAGACTGATGAAAGATCCCCATTACACTCAAGTGGTCTGCGGATGTTCAAGTCAACTATGTGTTAGGGGTTATGTCTTCGTGGGTCATTCACAGCGAGTGGCGAACGGACATCTCTTGCCGTGGTGGCCCGACTGGTCGTGCTCCCTCAAGAGGCCGATGGCAAAACGCTCGGCCCGCGCCGCCGCATCCTTCTCCTCAGAAGTAAGGGCACGGCTGGTTGCAAGTCTGCGAATATCCGACAAGTGTCGCTCAAGTTCATCCTTGGTCTGGCATTCCATTTGTTTCTCCCCTGAAAGGGATGCGCCCCATGTCAACCCATCACTTTACAAGTATTGTCACTCGTCAGAGATTGGGAATAGCACTAACGGGGAAAAACTCTTTTTGCCGACTGAATGTAACCTCAACGGCGAAGAGTTTGCTGAAAAGCCGACTTTCTTTGCCGATAGAGGTGTAGAGCGGCTGAAGCCGGGATCGATTCTGCTGCGTTTACGGCATCGCTAAAGCGATGCCCTGATACGAATCTTGAGTTCTTCAGCAGCCTGCCAAGGTGTTGAAGGATGTAGGCAAGAACCTTACTTTGGCTTTGCGGAGGTGCGGGTGTCGACCTCTATCGCGGAAGGATTGCCGGTCTTGCCCGTATCAATCCAGACTTCACCCAGCCGGCCGTTGGAGTCCGGGGTGAGGATGGTACGCGTCTCATTGGCGTTGCCGCTCGAGCCTGGCCGCACGATGTCAATGGTTTCCATGGTGACACGCAGACCGTCGCTGGGATTGCCGGGGTTTGTCTGCTGGACTTGCCGTGTGGTGCTCTGCGCGCCGGTGGCGGTGGTGCGGCGAACCGTGCTCTCGCGCTGGACGAGCTGCAGATGATCGTCACCCGCCTGACCCGGAACGTTGGTCGAGTAGGTTTCACTTGTGTTGTGGGTTTCCCTTGGGCCGGCGTCGGTCTGCTTGGTTACCGAGCGCTCGACGACTGCGAGAGTGCCGTTCGCATTCGGCCGCAGGACGCGCTCGTCCTTGCTGCGGGGCTGACCGCTCTCCTGTTTGCTGGTGCTTTCGCGAATCTCGCTAAGCTGCCATCGTCCAGAACCGTCGGAGAGCAGAGTGGATTTCTTGGTTTCGATGGTGCCGTCGCTGCTCTTCATCTCTCGTTGTTCGATCTGCACCGCAGGAGTAAGACCTCCGTTAACGTCAGGAGTAAGGACGGTGGTGTGGGTCTCCCGCACGCCGGGACTGGGCTGCTTGGAATCCTCTAACTCGCGCCGCACCACTTGCAGAGCGCCGTTGGCGTCAGGACTGGAGGTTGTCCTGACGACTTTTTGTTCGCCGCCGGGAAGGCTGCGAGACTCCTCCTGTTTTTCCTGAATCAGAGTTCTTTCCCCGTTGGGGCCTCGGGCGAATGTGCGCTCGATGGTGCGCACCGTCGTATCGTTGACGCGGACTGACTCCTTTTCGGTCTCGGAGTAGGGCACGTAACGCCCGTCGGGGCCAAAAGTTTCGACCGACGTTTTGTCGACGACTCGACCGTTCGATTCGCTGTGTGTTTCGCTGGTGCGGGTGGGGTTGACGAGCCCTCCCATATCCCCCTGCTGGCTGGTGGCGGTCCAGGACTGGTTCGCGGAGGCATCCTGCGCGAGAGAGAGTTGCGTGAGGCATAACACGACCGCCACTGAGATGAGCGCAGAAGATTTCAGCCATCGGCGAAATGACATAAGGCGGAATCTCCAGGCCGGCAAGCTTGGAAAATGGAGCGGGAGACGGGGATCGAACCCGTGACATCCAGCTTGGGAAGCTGGCGTTCTACCGCTGAACTACTCCCGCTCAGCCGGGGAACGACCTTAGCTTATCATCCTCCTTCAGCACCCACAACCGTTTGCGGGAGGCTGGTAGTGGTGCAGTTTGGCTGGCGCATTAGGCCGGTTGAGCGGGAGATCCTTCGCTACGCCTGAAAAACGGCTACGCTCAGGATGACAAAGTCGTGGAAAGGCCAAACTGCAGCGCTACCCGAGGGGCTCGGGGAGTGGGTGCGCGTGACGGCGCGAGAAAAATATCAACCACTAAGGACACGAAGGGGCACTAAGGAAAAAACGTATCCATCAACGAACAAGCGACCACAGGGGCTGGAGCCCACAATGATTCCACATGCCTTACGCGGCCCTAGAAGGGCCGCTCTTCCACGTCGGTGCACGCATTTGCAGTTTTTCCGCAACCTCTGAAGCGATGCCCTGATACGGACCTCTGCTCAAGCGGCACTTTTACCCGTTGTTCGCGGTTCGTGAACTTGCCCTATCGGTCGTGTTTTAATAGTCGGCCTGTGGTTCAATTCTGGTTCGCCTCTGGGAGATTATGCCAACTTCTGAGTCCGCTGCTTCGCGCCGCAAATTTCTGCAAGCCGCTTTGACTACTGGTAGTGCCGCCGCCCTGTTCCCGGCGCTTAGCGCAGGCCGGGTCGTTGCCCCGCCCGCAGGGCACGAGGCCAGCGAGATTAAGGCCTTCGAGTTGGAGGAGATCACGATCCCGGAACTACAGGATGGGATGAAGTCGGGCAAGTATACGGCCCGATCGTTGGTTGAGAAATACCACGCGCGCATCGAGGAGGTCGATACTCCGCGTAAAGACAAGCGTGGGCCAGCCACAAACGCGATCATTGAACTCAATCCGGACGCGGTCTCGATTGCCGATGCGCTCGATCAGGAACGCAAGGCCAAGGGGCCACGGGGGCCGCTGCATGGCGTTCCGGTGCTGATCAAGGACAACATCGACACCGCCGACAAGATGATGACCACGGCGGGATCGCTGGCGCTGGTGGGCTCGAAGCCGCCCAAGGATTCGTTTGTGGCGCAGAGGCTGCGCGCGGCGGGCGCCGTCATTCTGGGCAAGACCAATCTCAGCGAGTGGGCAAATATTCGGTCCAGTCACTCGATTAGCGGATGGAGTGGGCGCGGCGGGTTAACGAGGAATCCTTACGCGCTGGATCGCAATGCGTGCGGATCGAGTTCCGGTACCGGTTCCGGCATTTCGGCGAACCTTGCCGCGGTTGGAATTGGCACAGAAACCGATGGGTCGATTGTCTGTCCGTCGTCGTCCAATGGACTCGCGGGAATCAAGCCCACGGTGGGACTGGTCAGCCGTAGCGGCATCATTCCGATTTCCCACAACCAGGATGGGGCGGGGCCAATGTGCCGCACGGTGCGCGATGCGGCGATTCTTCTAGGCGCGTTGACTGGGGTCGATCCCGAAGACGCGGCGACGGCAGCCAGCGCAGGAAAATCGCAAACGGACTATGCGCAGTACTGCGATCCGAATGGGCTTAAGGGTGCGCGGATCGGGGTGGCGCGTAAGTATTTCGGTTTCAGCGACGCGGTGGATGCGCTCATGGAGGAATCGCTAGGCGTGTTGAAGCAGCGGGGAGCGACGCTGGTCGATCCCGCGGACATTGAGACGTTCGGCAAGTTCGACGAGAGCGAGTTTTTGGGGTTCCTGTATGAGCTGAAGGCCGATCTTAATGCCTATCTGGCGCGACTGGGGCCGGGCGCTCCGGTCCGCAGCTTGCAGGAAATCATCGAATTCAATGACCGCAACCGGCAGAAGGAGATGCCGTATTTCGGACAGGACATCTTCATAAAAGCCGAAGCGAAAGGACCTCTCACGGACAAGGAATATGTGGATGCCGTGGCGAAGAATCATCAACTCGCGCGCACCGAGGGCATCGATGCGCTCATGGACAAGCACCACCTCGATGCGATCGTGGCTCCGACTGGCGGCCCGGCGTGGCTGACCGATCTGGTCACCGGCGATCATTTTGCCGGCGGGAGTTCGAATGCTGCGGCGGTCGCGGGGTATCCCAACATTAATGTGACTGCGGGTTTTCTGTCAGGATTGCCGGTGGGTATCTCGTTCTTTGGGCGGGCGTGGAGCGAGCCTACTTTGATCAAAATCGCCTACTCGTTCGAGCAAGCGACCAAGGCCCGGCAGGCACCGCGATTTCTGCCGACCATTGGACCGAGTTAGAAAGCGCTCGTACATAACAAAGGGGCGACATGGCAATTCCGTATTACCAGGTTGATGCCTTCACGGGCGAGCTCTTTGCCGGTAACCCGGCGGGGGTCTGCATCCTGTCCGCTCCACTGGCGGATGGCATCATGCAGAAAATTGCGGCTGAGAACCGGCACAGCGAGACCGCATTTGTGGTTCCGCGCGCGGATGGAGATTTCGACTTGCGCTGGTTTACACCCACAGTCGAGGACATCCTATGCGGGCATGCGACCTTGGCATCCGCCTATGTGCTCGCGCTGCGGAAGCACACCGTGTGGCCGGTTCGCTTTCACACCCGCAGCGGCATATTGACCGTCGCCCAGGACCAGTCCGGCTTTGAAATGGACTTTCCCGCCAAGCCACCCCAACCCTGTGAGACGCCAGTCGGCCTCTTAGCAGCCCTGGGTTTGAAGGCGGCGCTCGTAATGAAATCGCGCGACTACCTCGTGGTGGTGGATCAGGCTGAGCAAGTGCGAGCGCTCTCGCCCGATATTGCCGCTCTGGCCAAACTGGACGCGGGGAACGGAACGATTGTTACCGCTCCCGGCGAGGGTGACGTGGATTACGTGTGCCGGATGTTTCTACCGTCGGCGGGCATCGATGAGGACCCCGCAACGGGCTCCATACATTGCACGCTGGCTCCGTATTGGGCGGCGCGGCTGGGTAAGAACAGGTTTCGTGCGCGACAACTCAGTGCCCGCGGTGGATATGCGCAGTGCGCACTCGACGGCGATCGCGTGAAGATCGTCGGCCGGGCACGCTTGTACCTTCACGGTACGATTGAACTCTGAAGCGGCTGCCTCCGGAACGAGAACCTGACACGAACTTCTGTCGCCGAATTCGTGGCAACTCGTTTTTTGAGAGGCGGCGAGGTTTTGTCCTTCTGTGAGCAACTCCGTAAAAGCGGCAACCAAACCCGCGATTACTCCGCGTGTAAAGTTTCGCAAAGGTCGTTAAGAGAGCGGCCCCAACGTCCTACAATAAATTACAGAGCCCGAGGTGATGGATGACTAAGCTCTGTTGCTGCGGTTCCATGCTGCTGATCCTGGTGTCATGCTTGGCCTTTGGACAGGAGACTTCTGGAGGGTGGAAAGTCTATCGTCCCAATCAGGAGGTCCGCGTTCCGCAGTTGCCGCAACTGATGGCCCGTACGCATGACCTCTCGGATGTGCTGCTAACTTCGCTCGACATCGTATTCCACGACCCCGGCGTCTGTTGCGGTCGAGACTCAGCTCTGGAGGACCGAGCCCTGACCGCCGATCCTTTATCTCTGAAAGAGATTGCGTCGAAGATACGGGGAAGGCAGCTGTTGAGCGACGGCCGTCCCATCATGATTAGTGCAGACTTACTACCTACCTCGCCTTCGCTCGACATCTCCTGGCAGATCATAGGCCTACTGAAAGACAAGCAGGCCCTGCTTCTCGTATGGAATTCTCATCTTTATGTCCTCTATGGAGCAATCTTCGACGAGGTCGGGAGTGATGACGGCAGCACGGCGTTCATGATTCACAAGCTATTGCTGCTGGACACGCGGTACTCCGACTCGCGGCGGGAGGTTACTTTCAATCGCGATACCGACGATTGGAGCAAGGTTCAGGGAATGCTGCGGCTGTCGGTGACGCACTCGTAGGTTGCGGAAAAACACTTCCACCATCTAACGAGCGACCACAGGGGCTGAAGCCCGATTCTGGAGTGGTTGCTTTACACGGCGCTGAAGCGCCGCTCTTCCACGGTTGTCACGCAGGTGTAGTTTCTCCGCAGCCTCCCAGCAGGCATGGCGGGCTTTCTAATCTTCCCCCTCCGTTTTACTTTCCCATGTTAGCCTTGACTTATGAGGGGGTAATAAATGACCAACCTGAACAAGGTAGTCACTTCCCTGCGGAACGAGTATGCCCGTCTCGAAAAAGAGATGGGGAGAGTGGGGAAGGCACTGGACGCACTCGGCCATGCTGGCGGGAAATCGCTCAAGAGGACAGGACGCACCTTGAGCAAGGAAGCCCGCAAGCGGATTGCCGACGCGCAACGACTACGCTGGGCGAAAGTGCGGAAACAAGCCGCCAAGCTAGTCAAATCGTAGTAGCAGTTATTTCGCAAGCACCGCAGACGGCCCTGTTCGTGGACTTCCCCCAAACTTTACGGGCGGGGCCGTAAGCGGAATCTGAGATGACTCCCTTTGAAATGCCAGTTCCTGGACGCTCTCCATCTCCGGCTTGGATGCTGCTCGTTCTTCTTCCTCTAGTTTTAAGCACGCCGCTGCCCGCGGAACAGGTTTCGCTGCAGGCCATCGTGACACCTTCCACCGTGGTGTTAAAGGATGGCCAGCCCGTGACATTTTCGATCCACGGATTCATTGAGTTCAAATCGCTGGCGGAGTTATTTCCGTACATCGACTCGCAGACTGGGCGATGGCCAGATCGCGCTGATTTCGGCAAGGCCCAGCGGGAAGCGCTAGCCCGCGAACTGTTGCGGCGCGGAGTCGAGAGCCGAATCATTTCCATGGCGGACGAGCGACCGCTGGAAGCGCTGCTGACCCACACGCGGGAAGAATTGTCGCAGGCACTCGCCGGGGTGAAGGAGCCAGTGCCGCATGGTTACACGGAAGCATTTCTGGAAGTGCAGGCCAAGTGGAAACATTCGATCAATTGCTGGAGCGCCTCACCGTCGATTCCTGCGCGCGTGCTGTCGAATTGGTATCCCATCGAAGAAGGAATTCAACTTTACGGAGCAACTTACGATTCGACCGAGCATTTCTGGCAGGGAGTGAAATATCATCCTGACGTCACGGTGGCGCAGTTGAAGGAATTGCTGGCGGTTTTCCAGCGTAAAGAGTGGGGTCAATGGCTGGCGCGTCTGGATGCGGATCCGAATTTGTATTTGCCGAACGCCTATGCGGTGGAGTTTCTGCGCCACAACCTCACGCCAGAACGGCTGCGCTGGTTTCAAAATCAGTTAGCGGGACACGGGCTGCAGGCCGGTGATCATGTCCGCCTGATCCAACAGCGTCGTACGACTCCGTTCCGTTTCAGTGCCTTTGAAGAAAAGGTGCTCTGGGGCGACTTGGCCGACCTGTTTCATTTGGTTTACACCCTCTCTGCTTCCGACGATCCCTTGCGCGGGACGCTCGCCGACCGTCACTTTGACGGCGTCTATCTGGGCGAGCACAGGATGGGATTTATCAGCGAAGAATTTCGTTCTCTGATGCTGGAGATCTGGAGGGTCAAGTACCTGCAGATGCCGCGGTTTCGCGAGGTGATCGCGTCGATTCCGCGGGAGATCCGGCTCGAACACTTTCTAAATGACGGCGATTCACCTGATATACCCATCCCGATTTATGTGGGATATTTGAATCAGATGCGGGAACTGGCGCTGGCGGCGGGCCGGTAGCGCTCGTGGAAGACCCGCTACAGATCAAGGCCGTTGTGATCGACCATCGCCCTCAGATTGAATGTAACGCGAATCTCCACTCCTCCGCCATATTCGATGAACCATACTTTCGAGTCGTGGGTAGAAATGAGCGGCTCTCCAGCCGGCGTTTTTCGAGGGAAGCGGAAGAGCACGCCGCGCACCTTGCCAGCGCCCGAGCGCGCAAATTCAACGCGCAAGGGGACGATCTTGCGCCTCGAGCTCACCCAGAGATAGCATTTCGACTTCAGCGTGCGCTCGTTCATACCGTCAAACCCCGATAAGTCGGGTCCGGCGATTGCGACTTCGAACTCATTGAGCGGTTGGGGCAAGCTGGTCTCGGCCGTGCTCGGAGGAATAGCTTTTAGCAGGGTCACTTTGCGGGCGGATGCCTCACGCAGTGTGCGCGACGATACCCAGCGAACATAGAACTCGGCTGTCTCGGCTTGGTCTTCTTTCGATTCCTTGGCGTGGTAGCCGCGCAGTTCCAAGCCGGACGGGCCCTGATCGGGAACCTCGAATTCCAGCGCTCGCCTGGTGCGGGAGAAATGCTTTACCCACGGGGAGTGGTACAGGATCGCGCGCACATCGCTGCGATCCCAGGCATCGGGCGGCTTTTCATTCCAGGGTCCATCCGCGCCAACAGAAGGGTGTGCGAGCAAGGCCACGCCGAGCAAGGCCCGTCTCGCGCCGCGGAGGTGTGCGAATAGTTTCACGCTTCAATCCTGTAACGTACGCTACGTCCAGCGGAACCATTTCAGCGCCAGCACAAACGAGATCCCGCCCCAGAGTGCCAGGATCAGCAGCCGGGGCCACTGTTGCAGCAGGGGCGTGCCCTCCAGAATGCTTGCGCGCAGCGCGTCATTGAGTGCGGTCAGCGGAAGGGCTTTTATCAGCGGATGGATAACCGCCGGGAATCGTTCGTAAGAAAAGAACACGCCGGAGAAAATCCACATGGGCATCATGACCAGGTTGATGAGTCCGCTGATGCTCTCGATCTTCTGCGCGCGGCTGGCAGTCAGTAGTCCGACGCCGCCGAAGGTGAGCGATCCCAGGCCGCCGAGCAGGGCGATCGAGAATACCGATCCGAGAACGCGCATGTGAAAGAAGATGACACCGAAGACCAGCAACAGGCCGATCTCGATGACCATCAGCAGCAGGCGGCTGGTCATAATCGCCAAGAGGAAATCGCCGCGGCGCATGGGCGTGCCCACGAAGCGCTTGAGCAGTTTGCGCTGGCGCATATCGACGAGGGCGAAACCGATGCCCCACATGCCGGAGTTCATCAGGTTCATGCCGAGGAGTCCGGGGATGAGGAAGTCGATATAGCGCGAGCCCGGCTCGGAAGAAGTGATGCCCTTGGCCGCCACTACGTCTTTACGGCCCGCTGAGGACTGGAGGGCATCATTCACTTCGGTTTTCGCCAGTACGCTCTCGGGACGCGCGGGGTCGTAGCGGTATTCAAGGCCTCCGCTGCCGCCGGGCTCGATCACGATATCGAATTTGCCGAGGCGAAATCCCTTTAGCGCTTCGTCGGCGGGCAGCGTCTGCATCTTGAAGAGATCATGCTGGGGCGAACGCGCGAGCAGCGCTTGCGCATCTTGCGATGCGCTGCCCGCAACGATCGCGACGCGGACGGCATCCGCGGGCTTGTTGCGGAAAGCGATGCCCAGACCGAGCGCAAGCAGCAGAGGAAACACGAATACCCAGAAGACCACCTCGGGTTCACGCTTCAACTCCAGCATGCGGGCCATGAGCAGATGGCTGTAGCCGGCCCAGCGGCCGTTCCGCGGGGGCGGGGCGTGCGGCGGTGCGGGGGTTGTTGTCACCGGTGTTGGTTGCGCAATGCTCATAGATTTAGTTTCAGCCGCATAAGCGTGTTATCCCGGAGGGACATCTGAAAATAGCTCGGCGGTTCCAACGCTGCGGGCCAGCGCAACATTGAACCGCGTCCGGGAAGGACGCTTGAAACCTGGCACCGAGCGGGCGGTTCAGCCGTGCCTCCGGCACGAGATGAATACGTCGCACGCCGCCCGCCAGTGAACTGGCGGGCTACTATCATCAATCCCTCCGGGACATAACGCCTTCGGTGGGCGATGAAACAGTCGCGCCAGAGACCATCGGTTCACTTACCGCGCGGATGGCTTCCATTTATTTAAGAACTCCAGCAGCACTTCCGGGGTCAGCCTGCGGGCATCTTCGACCTCACCATTCTTCTGGCTGACCACCAACTTGCCGTCGCTCTCCGCCACCGCCATCGCCGGAACGCCTTTGTCGAGCGGAATGTCGTACTGCTGCACCAAATCTGCGTTCTTGTGCTCATCCGGCCCCAAGTCAACGTGGACCAGTTCGTAATTCGCCGTCAGAACCGGCGCCAAGTCCGGGCCTTGAAATGCAAGGTCAAGCACATGACAGTCGAAGCACCAGTTCGCGCCGAAGACCAGCAAGAGACGCTTGTGCGCTCGGGCCGCACGCTCTTCGGCTTCTTTGATCTCGGCATGCGCGTCCACGTCAGCCGGATAGATATTCTTTTTCATGTCCGATGGCTGCTTCAGGCGGGGCGAGTCGGTTCTCTCGATCCCCACCAGCCGCCACTGGTCTCCCTGCTTCAGCCAGTACTGGTCATCGGTCACCGTGATGGTTTGTCCATTGGGCATGCCCGACACGACCTCCACTCGGAAGATCATGCTGGCGCGGTCGGGACGCACGATCTGGCGGACAAACTCCACCTTCATGGTGCGCGCCTTGAGGCCCAGCCAGAAACTCGTGTCGGCGTCGGCATCGTGCATCACTCCACCGATCCTCGTCTGGGCTGCGGGACTCGTGCTGTAGAGCGCTTTGAGAGCCGCGGCATCGCCGGCGAGGATTGCACTTTTCCACTCCTCGAACGGAACGAAAGCGGCAGCCGGATTGGAAGAAGGTGCAGTCTGCGCCAAACCGCACGTCAGTCCGAGTCCGAAAACAAGGGCTGCGGCGGCCGCAACTCTGCTGATGCTATTCATAAAACCTCTCTGCGAAGCACATTACTCTTCCCTTAAATGGCGCCCCGTCAACCGCACGAACACATCTTCCAAACTGGCTTGCCGCGTGGTCAGATGCTGCAGGTGGCTTCCCTGTTTGTCGATCGCATCGAGCAGCGCCGGGATCGTCAAGTGCGGCTGCTTCACGTTCAGAGCCACCAGGCCGTCGTCCTCGCGAACCGACTCGACGCTAGGCAATCCGTTCCACGCCTGAAGCGCTGCACCGTCGGAACCGCCACTCACGGAAAACTCCACCACGTGATGTCCGCCAAGGCGCTCGATCAAGTCGGCCGGCGAGCCCTCGGCGATGATCTGGCCGTGATCGACAATGGCAAGGCGGTCGCACAGGCGCTCGGCTTCGTCCATGTAATGCGTGGTGAGCAGCACGGTGCCGCCGTCACGCTGAAAGCCGCGGATGATGTCCCACAACTGGCGGCGGCTCTGGGGATCGAGGCCGGTGGTGGGCTCGTCGAGAAACAGTATCTTCGGATTGCACACCAGCGCGGTCGCCACTGCTAGGCGCTGGCGCTGTCCTCCGGAAAGCTTGCCTACCCAGGAGTCAGCCTTTTCGGTGAGTTGGAGTTGGTCGAGGACCTCGTTCGACGAGCGCGGCTGGCGGTAGAAGCTGGCAAAGAGCTCGATGGTCTCGCGCACCGTCAACTTCTCCGACAGGCGCGTCTCCTGCAGCGAGATGCCGAGCCACTCGCGCATCTCGCGCTCATTCTCGCGCCAACTATGGCCGAGGATAGAGACTTGTCCTGAGGTTGGCTCCAGCAGGCCTTCCAGGATTTCGATGGTGGTGGTCTTCCCCGCCCCGTTCGGGCCGAGCAAGCCGAAACACTCGCCGGTCTGGATCTCGAGGTTCAGGCCGCGGACGGCCTCGACTTTGCCGTCGTAGGTCTTGCGCAGATCGCGGCACTGGATGGCTACGGGCACGCAGGCATTCTAACGTAGACGAGAGCCCGTCAGTGGTTCTCATCTAGCGGGCCTTTTTCCACAGCGCCGCTGCGTTAAAATACCGCATCGCGGGCATCCTATCCCGCATCTTTTTCCCCATGCGAATCCCCAAGCGCGGCTTTACTTGACGACGTGCCCTCTAAGGCGCCCGTGTATGGTTCCCTGCCAGTTGCCAGTCCCCTGCTTTCAGTTTTCGCTTAAGGGCATAACCAATGAAGAAGGAAAGCGCTATGCTGCGGAAGATCTGCATCTTGTCGTCTCTGCTCTTTGCATTTGCTCTCGTCTCCCTGGCTCAAGACTCGCGCCACTTCACGTTTCATTACGCCTTCACCGTGAAGAATCTCCCCGCGGGCAAGAAAGTCCGGATCTGGATTCCCGCCGCTCAGTCGGATGCGTACCAAGAAGTGAAGATCATCTCCGCGAAGGGGGATCTGCCGCTGAAGAAGGCGCGCGAGTTGAAATTTGGAGATGAGATATATTTCGCCGAGACTGGGAGCGCCACTCCGGAGGAATTGCACTTCGACGTGGAATACGACGTGGTGCGCCATGAACGCGTGGCCCTGAACCCTGCTCCGCGCCTAACCTCCGCCTTGACCAATAAAGAACGGCAGGAGGACCTGCAACCTGACGCGCTCGTCCCCATCACCGGCCTACCTGCTGAGCTCGCCGTCAAAGTGACCGAAGGCAAGACCCAGCCGCTCGACAAGGCACGCGCGATTTATGACTACGTCTTCACTACCATGAAGTACGACAAGACCGGCACAGGTTGGGGACACGGGGACGTGCTCTACGCCTGCGACGCCAAGAAAGGCAACTGCACCGACTTCCATTCCCTGTTCATCGCGATGGCGCGATCACAGGGCATTCCCGCCCGCTTCGAGATCGGATTCCCGCTGCCTCCGGACAAGCATGCCGCCGAGATCGCGGGCTATCACTGCTGGTCCGATTTCTACGTCGATGGCAAGGGCTGGATTCCGGTTGACATCTCAGAAGCATGGAGGCATCCAGAGAACCACGACTACTTCTTCGGGTCACACGACGTAAACCGGGTGCAGTTCAGCATGGGCCGCGACCTGCGGTTGAGTCCTCCGCAGGAGGGCAAGCCGCTGAACTACTTTGTTTATCCTTACGTCGAAGTGGGCGGGCAGGAGTACTCCAATGTTTCGCTGGCCTTCTCGTTCGTCGACGCGGCACCCGCGGTTGCGCAGAGATAACCTGTGCCCGTTACCAGGCTTGTCCCTTGTCTTGTTCTCACACGTTTTCGACGGTGTTGGTCTCGATTTCGATCGAGAAGTGCCGCTTGCGGAGTTCGGCGAAGAATGCGTCGGCATGGAAGTACTCTTCCGCCGCCCACACTCCGGGCCGCAAGGGATGGCTGAGAATCTGTTGCACGCCGATCGACATGTTCATTGAGGTGCCGGCATCGGCGTAGCCGTCATAGAGCGGGTGGGGATGGCCGATGACGCGACACGTGACCCGGCAGGGCTTGCCGTCGCGTGAGCCGTGGCCGATCGCGAAATGGATTTCGTGACTCTCGTCGGCGGGGATCCGGTAACGGTTCTTCGCGATGTTTCGGTCAATGACGGCCTGCAACACGTCAAGCGGACGGACGGAAACACCCTTCACAGTGACGGGATCGTCGGCGGCTCCGAATCCGGCTTTGACGAGGCCAACCCACGCTTCGTGATCGCGTGCTGGCAAGGACAGCTTCCAGGTGAACTCACGAATTCCCTTCTCGGCGATGCCTTGAGAAAACGGTACGGTCAATGGCTCTGAATGTTGGGAGTGGATGAAGGTAGTGCGTCCCCAGGGCGCCGGAAGATCGATGGTTTCGGCTCCAGCCTGTGCTGGCACTTCCTGCAGTTTACCGTCGAGAAACTGCTGGCTGGGATTAGCGTATTCGGCCAATACGGTAGAAATGCTGTACGGCGGAACGAGCACCGGACTTTCCGCACCGATCTTCGTGGCCGCCCAGTAGAGGTTGATGCGATCGATGCGATCGAGCCGGTCGGCGACGGCGCGGCAGATGATGTTGGAGAGGCCGGGATCGGAACCCAGACCGATGACGGCGGTGGCGCCCGCCTGCTTCCATTTGTCGTGCTTGGCCTTTTGGCGAACGGTGTAGACGCCCATCCCGCCGTAATCCACGTAGGGACGATTCGCCTGCAGGCAAGCCTCAAAGATCTGCATCTGAAATCCGGCAAACGTCGGGACGCCGTTGATACAAACGTCACAGTCTGCCAAGAGAGATTGAATCGCACCGCGGTCGTTGACGTCGAACACGCGGGTCTGAAGGCGCGAGTCGGGCAGCGATTGCTGGAGCGCAGCGAGGCGCTCGGGGTTGGCGTCGGCCGCAACGATTCCTGTGACACCTGTAGATAAGTTCGAAAGAAGGTCGCGCGCCGTTCCTGCTGACATCAGTCCGGCGCCGCCTAAGATCAGGACGCGCATGTGAATTAGTCTCCGTTCCGCCGAACATCATAACGGATGGAGAACCTGCATTCGGTCTCTCAGATTGTCGGAACGCGCGAGCAGTTCATCTGTGGCCTGCCACCAAGTCGCCCGGGCCCTGGCCTCCTGGCTGCTGAGTGTCAGGTGGCGGCGCGATGGGAACCGGGGAGATACCGTCTGAGGGTTTTGGAGCGTTGTCCGAGTCTTCCCCGGGACGGCGCAGGCTGGGGGCATTCGGCGAACGGTCCCGTTCCTTTTTTGCCTCGGTATCTTTGTCGGGCTTCTCGAGGATCACTTCCTTATCGGTACGCACGATTTTCTGGCCGCCGACTCTCATGGTCTCGACGCGCACAACTTCGTCGCTCACAATGCGGACGAAGTCCACGTCCTGCGGCGGTTCGCCGTAGATCCATTCCTCATATTCGGTGTCGCCGTCGCGCTCGCGGACCTTCTTGGGAGCCTTGCCTCGGGCGTGCAGCACCATTTCCGTATTCATTCCCACCAGCACATGGTGCGCCTGAATCGCCTCTTTCACCTTGGGAGGCACGGTGTCGAGATATGCCTCCTCCTTATTTTGCGCATTGAAATCGAGCACGGGATAGAGCAGGTCGCGCAATTGCCGGGCCGTCATTTCGGGAACATATTTGTCGAAGTAGACATCGAGATAGGTGCCATGCGGATTCTGCGCCGACTGATTGGGGCCCATCTGCACCGGGGCACCGTTCGCGCCCTCCACCTGGATGTGCTCGTACCACTTCTTGCGATGGACTGGACCACCGTTGATATCGAAGTGGATGTGGTCGTCTTTGATGTGCACGTACGAGATGTGGGCAGGGTCGCCGGGCTTCACCGCAGGTCCGAAGATGGCAAGAGCTTGTTGCAGATCGGGCCCGTTCGGCGTCGCCACGCCGTCTTTCAGCTTGACTCCCTTCGTGCCCATGGGAAAGAACGTCCGCGCGTAGACGATCTGGGTCTCAAAATCGCGGATGATCTCGAGCCGGGTCTGCTTCGACATGGGTGGGGCATTCGCAGGAATAGGCGGCGCGGGGGTCGAGTACTTTGGCGTGGGGATGGTTGACGCCGCGGCTGGCGGATGGTCTGGCGAAGAAGCAGAGTCGGCGGTTTGTCCGCTGACAAGGATCGCCGGAAGAAGGACGGGGAGAAACAGGAGGGACGCGACGTGAATACGCTGCATAAAACACCCCAGGGCCTTACGCCATTATAGCGCGGCTAGCAATCCCAACAGAAGATTAAGGCGAAACATCCGCTGCAGTGCTCGTCGTCGTAAGCCTTTGGGAGCGCCGCGTTCGGAGGGCCTTATGGGGCCTTATGGGGATTGACAGGCCGCTTATTTTGCGACAAACTCGTTGCCACCCGCGGCTTCGTCACTGGCCAACTCTGATCGCTTAGGGCCGTGCCATGGACAATTCGCCGCTTCCGAACTTCGCAGGTTCAGCCTTTCCCGGCCGTGATGAACTGCCGATTGCGTTACGTCTCGGGCAGCCAAGTCCGCTGCGTGTTTCCGACCCCCTTGGGCTCATCGACGTGCTGCGCCAGGCTCTCGATGAGAGAACGCGCCCCACGGAGTCGATCCTGCGTGCAGCGACCGATGCGGCGCGGGTGCTGACCGGCGCACACGGAACGGCGCTCGCCTTGCGAACCAGCGGGGTCATCCTCTGCCGGGCGCGGAGCGGCGACATCGCCCCCGCATTGGGCGCTCCCCTGAACGTGGAGTCGGGAATTTCCGGCGAGTGTCTGCGCCGCGCGACCATCCTGGTGTGCAACGATGCCGCATCCGACCCTCGCGTCGACCGTGAAGCCTGCCTGAGCTTGGGAGTCCGTTCGATCGTGGTTGTGCCGCTGCGCGGTGGCATGGGCGTCGCCGGACTCATGGAAGCTTTCTCGACGCGTGCTTACGCCTTCGGAACTGAACAAATCGATACCCTGAGAGCGCTGGCCGAGATCGCCGAGGCCGCTTATGACCGCGAAGGCTCTACCCCGGATTCGGATGCGGCTTCCACAACTCCGGCGGACAGAGGGCCCGCTCTTTTCGCTTCTCCAGTTGTTGCATCGGCGGTTGTCGCATCTCCAGTTATCGCTTCTCCACATGTCGCTCCTCCGGGCATCCCGTCTCGGGACATTGCCTCTCGCGGCGTCGAGCAGGCCCGTGCCGCCAAGTTCTCCGACGACTATGAGCCCAAGCGGCGCTACTGGATTCCAGCAGTCGCGGTGATCGCGTTGCTGCTGGTTTCGATGGTGGCGTGGTGGAGTTGGCACGACTCTGCGACCGAGATCGCAGCCAGTGAAACGCCCGCGTCGTCGGCCAACGCTCCCGAGGCATCGTCGGGCCCGGCCGCGACGCGCGTCTTGCCCATGAAACCCAGCCCCGGAGTCGCCAGCCACCAATCCGACCGATCGAAGACAAAGGAGGTGCTGCAAAACGCCGCCGAGATCGATCCTGAAATGGTCGGCCCGGGGACGGCAAACTCCGGGCCCATCACCGAGATATCGGAACCGAATCCCGAGAAGGGCGCCGTGAGATCCGCGAGTGAGAGTATGGCCAGCGAACCCGCGCCTACCGTCGAGGTGACGCCATCGGCTACTCCGGCTGACCTTCCCGGCCTGAGTTCGCCTCCGGCCACTCTGCCGGCATTTGGGGCAAGGGTTTCGACGGGCGTCACCGAAGCAAGTCTTATCCGCAGAGTGAATCCGATCTATCCGCCAGAGGCGCGGATCCAGAGGCTTGCGGGCCTGGTAACGCTTGACGCTACAGTTGCCGAAGATGGGTCGATTCGCAACATAAGAGTCATCAGTGGACCTGCTCTGCTGGCCTCCGCAGCGACTGCGGCTGTTAAGCAATGGCGCTACGCTCCGTCCACGCTCGACGGCAAGCCCATCGAGATTCAGAAGCGAATCACGATTGTTTTTAAGCTGCCGTGATAGATCTAACACCGAGGGTGACGACTTAACGTCGAGGCAGGACCGGGACAGGGTGATTTCGAAATCTGTTGTGGACTAAGTTCCTGGACCAGATCCCTTGATCAAGCAAACACAGGGGCTGAAGCCCACACTAATTCCACATGCGTTACGCGGCCCTGGAAGGGCCGCTCTTCCACGGTAGTGCACACGCTTGCAGTATTTCCGCAGTCACTTAGACGATGTTCAACGCCTTCTTGATGGTGCCGCGCTCTTTTTGGATTTTTTCCTGCAGCAGCGTGATGGCGTAAATGAGTTGCTCGGGACGGGGTGGGCAGCCCGGGACGTAGACGTCCACCGGGATGACTTGATTGACGCTTTGCACCAGCGCGTAGTTCTGGAAGACGCCGCCGGAAGTCGCGCACGCGCCCATCGACATCACCCACTTGGGCTCGGGCATTTGTTCCCATAGCTGACGGATCACGGGCGCCATTTTGTTCGAGACGCGGCCGGCGATGATCATCAGGTCGCTTTGGCGCGGTGACGGGCGAAATACCTCGGCTCCGAAGCGGGCGATATCAAAGCGCGAGGCGCCCATCGACATCATCTCAATGGCGCAGCAAGCCAGGCCGAATGTCATGGGCCAGATGGAACTCTTGCGCATCCAGTTGACGGCGGAGTCGAGCGTGGTCAGTACCACCCCCTCAGGCGTGGGATTGCCGAAGGTGAGGTCCTTGACGGTCTTGGTGCCGTTTTCGATGTCGACGTAGGGTCCGAAGTTCAGTTCGCGGGCCATGAAAACATTCTAAACCACAGAGGACACCGAGGACACGTAGGAGAACCCAATGTTATGGGTTCACCACAACTTTGCCGAACATTTGGCTCTTTTCCAGATATTCGTGCGCCGCGCGCAGTTCACTGAGTGGAAAGGTCCGATCCAATACCGGCTTGAGCCGACCCGCGAATACGTGGCCCAGAACTTCGTGCAGTTCGGCCATCGTCCCCATGTAGGAACCGAGCAGTTTCAACTGACGCGCGAATAGATGGCGCAGATCGAGGCCCACGGCAGGTCCGGTAGTAGCTCCGCAGGTTACCAGTGTGCCGCCACTTTTGAGGGATCGCAGACTTTCGTCCCAGGTAGCGAGGCCGACGTGCTCGATCACGATGTCGACGCCTTCTCTGTTCGTGATCTTGCGGACTTCGTCGGAAATCTTCTGCTTGTAGTGATTGATGCCGAAGTCGGCGCCGAGAGCGCGTGCCTTTTCAAGCTTTTCTTCATTTCCGGCGGTTGTGATGACGCGGCAGTGAAACAGCTTCGCAATCTGGATGGCGGCGATGCCCACACCCGAACTGGCCCCCAGCACCAGGACAGTCTGGCCGGGACGCACTGCCGCAAGGCCGACCAGCATGTGCCATGCGGTCACAAATACGAGCGGGACGCTGGCTGCCTGATTGAGATCGAGCACATCGGGAATGGGGATGACACTCGCCCACGGCACAGCGATCAACTCGCAGTTGCCGCCGTCGACGGCGTTGCCCAGAACTGTGAACTCGCGGCAGTGGTTTTGCAGGCCCGCAAGACACTTCACGCAGTGTCCGCAGAAATGCATGGGCGCGACCAGCACACGCTGTCCGACGGTGAATCCGGTGACGTACTCGCCGATTTCAGCGATCTCGCCGGCGACGTCGCTGCCGAGGATGTGCGGCAGTTTCACACCCGGCAATCCTTTGCGAACCCAAACGTCGAGGTGGTTGAGCGAGCATGCCTTCACCCGTACGAGCACTTGATCTTTGCGAGGCTGCGGGTCTGGGACGTCTTCGTAGGTTAGGACCTCGGGACCACCGAATTGATGGATGCGAACGGCTTTCATGGGGACTTCCCTCTGAAGAAAAGACGCTAACACAAACCGCTGCCAGGGCGGGAGTGTCCTTAATCCGCGCGAGATCCTTCGCTCCGCCTGAAGAAGGGCTCCGGTCAGGATGGCTCCAGAACACGCTGACGCACCACACCCTGACAGTTTGACTCCCGTTGTTAACCGACTGATAATCACCTGACAGGCATCTGATGGACATCTACGAACAGATCGTCGAGCTTCGCCGCAGTGGACACCGCGGGGCCGTGGCCACCATCGTGAACGTGCGCGGGTCGATTCCGTCGTTCAAGACGGCGAAGATGCTGGTGCGCGATGACGGCTCGATTGTGGGCACGATCGGCGGCGGATGTGTCGAGGCCGACGTGTGGCAGGCGGCGCGCGAAGTGATGGAATCGGAGAAGCCGCGAACCTTAAAGTTCGACTTGAACCAGGATCCGAAGTACGACACGGGCCTGGTCTGCGGGGGAACTCTGGAGGTTTTCGTGGAACCCGTGTTACCTCCAGCATTACTTTATGTATTCGGGGCAGGTCATGTAGCATTCAGTCTTTGTCAGACGGCTGCGAGTGCTGGATTTGATGTTACCGTGACCGATGATCGGTCCTCTTACGCGACCAAGGAACGATTCCCCGCCGCCCTCGAAGTTCATGCGTTGGAATTTGACGAAGCCATGCAGAAGCTCGATCCAAACGAGTCTTCTTACATCGTGATTGTGACGCGCGGGCACCGTGACGACATGCGGATTTTGCGCTGGGCGGTACAGACGCGGGCGCGCTACGTCGGGATGATTGGCTCCAAGCGCAAGGTGATCGAAATCTTCAAGACATTGAAGAGCGAGGGCGTGCCCGCACATCTATTCGACCGTGTTCATGCTCCCGTGGGGCTCGATATCGGAGCTGTCACACCCGAGGAGATTGCGGTCGCCATTACTGCGGAGTTAATCGCGGTCAGGCGCCACGCGAACTCTGCACTGCCGCATCTGAGCTGGTTTAAGGGAGCGCGCGACGAATCTGACGCAGCCTCCCGTGCGGAGGCAGTTGAAGAGGCCATCGACGAGGGCGACCACTCCGCTTGAGTATTCTGGCTCACTGACTTTCCTCGCGCTTTCTGCTATCTTCCGCAACATGGCGCGTTCTCCGAGTTTCGCCGGAGTCATTCTGGCCGCCGGGGAATCCTCGCGCATGGGCACGGACAAAGCGCTGCTGCCCTGGCCACCACAGGTTGCAGGGCAATTGCCGTCGAAGGACACTTTTCTGTCGGCGGCGATTCGTTCTCTGCTGCTCACTACTGATTTCGTCGTTGTGGTCGCGGGCAAAAATGAGGCGGAGCTGGCGCCGATTGCGTATGCCAATGGGGCCTCGGTCGTCATCAATCCCGATCCATCCAGGGGACAGTTCAGTTCCCTGCAAGTCGGCTTGCAGGATGTGCTCAGTCATGGCCGTGACGCTGCCTGCATCACGCTCGTCGACCGGCCGCCGATTGGTTCGGAAACCGTTCACTTACTGCGGGATGCTTTCGAAGCCGCTTCGCAGGATGTGTGGGCGGTGGTGCCGGAGTTAGCGGGCAAGCACGGGCATCCTTATCTTGTGGGCCGGGAGTTGATTGAAGCCTTTTTGCAGGCGCCGCCCACGGCCAGCGCGCGCGACGTCGAGCATCGCTATCAGAATCACATCCAATACGTCGCGGTGAGTGATCCGTTTGTTGCGTTGAATATCAACACGCCGGACGACTACGCGGCTTTAGTCCACGGGGGCTAAAGAGTGTGCGTGAGAACTGGTGTCGTCCCTTCGGGACTCGCTCTCTCTTCCCACTCTACCCGGCACTTACGTGCCGGGCTATCCCATGCCGCCGCTTCGCGGCTGGATCATTGTGGTGTTTGTTCCACCGTTCTCCAGAAATCCGGTTCTCACGATCTGAAGCCCACATTGTTTCTACGCGCCTTACGCGGCCCTGGGCCGCTCTTCCACGGCGATGCGCAGGCGACGGCGGTGCACGGGGACGACGTTGCTTAGGCAATGGCGATGCATAGGCGACTGCGGCGCACGGGCGATGGCGTTGCATAGCGGACTACGGCGCACAGGCGATGGCGACTCCCAGGCGACAGCATTGCGCGCGCGGCTTTCGGCAGCGTACTCATTTCGAAAGCTTTCGGCTGCGCGTGGCTTCGTGACTCTCGCCTTACCTGCACTAATATGCCCGCCGGTTTGCGCATTTCGGTTTCCGCACGATATTGTCGAAGTGTATGGAAACCTCCCGGGCGCACGCACTAAATCCAACCAAGCAAGCATTTCTTGACTCCGTTCTGCGGCTGGAACTGCGGGTCGTGGCGTTTGATTGCGACGGCACCCTTTGGTCGGGGGACGCCGGGGAACGGTTCTTCGACTGGGAGATCAAACAAGGCGTCGTTTCGGACGAGGTGGCCAAGGCCATGCGCGCCCGCTACGTTGAATACAAAGCCGGCCGGGTGAGCGAAGACGACATGTGCGGCGAGATGGTCACGATGCACAAAGGAATCACCGAGGCGGCCATGATGAAGGCCGCAGCGGATTTCATGACGCACGCGTTCCCCGGGAAGATCTTTGCCGAGATGCAAGAACTAGTGAGCCGCCTGCATGAAAGTGGCTGCGAAATCTGGGCGGTGTCGTCCTCGAACGAGTGGGTGATTCGCACGGGCATGAAGGCGTTCGGAATAACCGAAGAGCGTATCCTCGCGACGACAGTCGAGCTTGAAAACGGCGTGATCACCGACCGACTGGTGCGGATCCCGTCCGGCGCCGGCAAACCGAAGGCGCTGCGCGAAGTCGTGAAGAAGGGGATCGACGCCGCTTTTGGCAACTCCCGCTGGGACGCCGATATGCTGGCCATCGCCAAGTACGGCTTCGCCGTCAACCCCAATCCCGATCTCGAAACGGCAGCCCGCCAGCGTGGTTGGACCATCTACTTCCCAGACGGAACCCGCAGGTAAACTCCATCAAGCAATCCCCAACACTTCGTTGAAGAAGCCCACCAGGTACTTCCACACCAGATAGTACGCAATCAGAGCGCACGAGAACCCGACGGCCAGAAAAGCATAGGGCACGACAAGTTGCTGGAACCAGACCAAGCCGCCGGAACTCGCCGAGAGAAATCCTGAGCAGGTGGCCAAGGCGAATCCAGTGGGCGCCAGAATAAACGGCAAGATTGCCCCGTGAAGCCCAATCGGCAGATGACGGTGGGGGCGCAGCCACAAGTAGAAAATGTTCCAGACTCCAAAAATATTGGGCACCAACGCCATCGGGAATACAATGGCACGCTCGATAGGAATGGGAATCTGGAATGTATAGCGAGCAATCAGGAAACCACTAAGCACCACCAGCAGCATCATGGTGGGCACGGCACTCCCGGCCATATAGGCGCGGAGATAAGGATGTGTGTTCATAGCGACCTCCAGAATTAAAAGTGATACAACCAGATCGGGATCGACTTCGGAAACGCGCAGATCCCAATGACCAGCGCAGCCAGCAAAGCCCAGTCGAACCATGGCACCGAGGAAAGTGCGGCCGGCGAGAACAAGACGGCTATCCATGGGCGATGGCGGGCGCCCTCATTCACGCGCCGAAGCATGTTGGGCCACAGGTCTCGATTCAGTTCCCGGCTCATCGGGGCTAACGACTGCTTCAAGTGGTTGGCAAACTTCTCTTGTTCTTGTTCATTCATAAGCTGTATCCAAGTTTCCTAGTTTCTTGCGCAGCAGGCGCACCGCCCGAAAGAGCCGCGACTTCACTGCGGCGGTCGAAATGTTGAGCGCCGCAGCAATTTCACGGTGGGGACACTCTTCAATCAGCGCCAATGTAGCGACCACGCGCAGTCTGGCAGGCAACTGCTGGAAGGCCAACTGCGTGCGTTCGCGCAGTTCCCGCTGGATCGCCGGATTCCCAGAATTACCAGGGCGCAGGTCCGGCGTGGACTCGACCACCGGCCCCCCGGCCCATGCCCCTTCCCGCGATTGGCCCGTCTTTAGATAGTCGATAGCCACATTCGTGGCGATTCGGCGGGCCCAGGCTCCGAAACTGCGCTGCGGGTCGAAGCGCGCATGCCCGCGGAAAATCCGCCAGAATGTCTCGACCGTCAGGTCCTCCGCCGCTGCCGGATCGCGAACAATCCGCACGATCCAGCCAAAGACTTCCCCCTGGAACTGCCGAAACAACATCTCGAAGGCCTCGAGTTCGCCCGCGGCGAACTGCGCCAACACCGTCGGATGCCCTTCCAGTAATTCCATTTTCCTTTCCTATATACGCTTACCGGGGAACTGTGGCGATGGTTTCATCTTTCTTTGGGAGAATGTCATTCTCGACTGTCACCGAACACCCACCGGTCAGGGCCATTTACAATTTGAGCGGTATGTACTCGGCACAACTGCTCGATCACTTCCAGAACCCACGGAACGCGGGCGAGGTGGCGAACGCTGACGCCATCGCGGAGATCGAAAACCCAGCGTGCGGAGACGTGCTTCGGTTCAGCTTGAAAATGAAGTCTGGACGTATCGCGGAGATTCGATTCAAGGCCAAGGGATGCGTGCCATCGATGGCATGTGCGTCGGCCTTGACGGAACTGGTGACGGGGCAGACTCTGGACGATGGTCGATCCCTGCGCCGAGCAACCTTGATCGCCGCGGTGGGAGGCCTGCCGCAGGCATCGACCCACGCCGCACAACTGGCTTTGGATGCGCTTGCGGCAGCGCTGCGCCAAGTCGAACCCTAGAATCGACCATGCCTGGATCACACCATCCCCGCCGCATCGCGTGCCTGCAGCCGAGCGCAACCGTGATTCTCGATGCTATTGGCGAACTTGGCCGCGTGGTGGCTTGCACACGGTATTGCGCCGATGTAGTCCCGGAAGTTGCCGACGGTTCGCGATTAATTCTTGCCGACTCGTGGACGGCCGATACAAACCAGATCGTGGCGGCACGGCCCGATCTCGTGATTGCCGCGGTTCCTTATCAGGAGAAGGCGGTTAGCGAAATCCTCAAGGCAGGCGCGCGGTTTCTTGGCCTGGCTCCGAAGACCCTGGCGGACATCTATACCGACATCGCAATCATTGCTGGCGCAGTGGGCGCGACGGATCGGGGAGAAGCAGTCATCACAGCCATGCAGCGCCGGATCGGCGAGGTTCACGCTCGAACCGCTACCGGCGATCGGCCGAGAGTGTGGTGCGAAGAATGGGGCAAGCCGGTCATCGCTTCCCAGCAGTGGGTCGCGGAACTGGCCGAGGCTGCTGGTGGCAAGTTCCTGGGCACACCGGGCCGGCAGGCCTCCGCTGAGGAAATTCGACGGCTTGATCCAGAGGTGATGATCGCGGCATGGTGCGGAGCGGGAGATCGAGTCCCTCTGGACAAAATCGTGGCGAACCGCGGCTGGCAGCAGACCTCGGCAGCGCTTGCTGGCCGCGTGTTCTGCATTCGGGACGAATTCCTGAACACTCCCGCGCCTACACTGCTGCGGGGTTTGGAGGCGCTGTCTTTCGCGATCCATCCCGAATTATTCCCTGACACCGCAGGAGTCCGGCGAGATTACTGCGGTTCCCGGTTGCGGGCCTGAAAATTTGCGCTGTGAGTTAAGATCTCAGGTATGCACGTAGCCCGCAGAATCGAGGAAATCCGAGTCGAGCTCCTTGAGTTAGCTCAGGCAGCCCCCACGGCGCAGGAACTGATGCGGTCGATGGTGAAACTGCTGCACGAGCGGATGCTGAAATATAACTGGGTAGGCTTCTACATGCTGGAACCGGGTGCGCAGCCGCCCATGCTGGTGCTGGGCGCGTTCGAGGGTGCCATGACCCCGCACACGCGTATTCCGCTCAACCAGGGCATTTGTGGGGCGGCGGCATCGAGCGGTCAGACCGTGGTCGTCGATGATGTGAACAGCGATCCACGCTACCTCGCGTGTTCGCTTGAGACCAAGTCGGAAATCGTCGTGCCTGTATTTGTGCGTGGTAAAGTCGTGGGCGAGTTGGATATTGACAGCCACTTCGCTGCCGCGTTCACGCCCGAACATCAGGATCTCGTGCAGCACTGCGCCATGCTCGTCGGAAAGAAACTGGAAGCCTCAAGTCAATAAGAGACATTGATGAAAGCAAGGAAATGAGAGTCGAGAAGGGCAAAGTGCGCGCGCCGGAGATCGGGCGGGTCTGGCTGAATTCGACTCCGCTGAGCTTCCGGCAGCTGCGCGGACGCGTCGTGCTGGTCGATTTCTGGGATTACACCTGCATCAACTGCATTCGCACGCTGCCTTACGTGCAAGCCTGGCACGAACGTTACAAGGACAAGGGCTTGACCGTGATCGGAGTGCACACTCCGGAGTTTACTTTCGCGCAGTACGAGTCGAATGTGGAACGAGGTATCCGGGAGTTCGGGCTCACCTACCCGATCGTCATCGACAGCAATCGTGACCTCTGGAAGGCGTTCGCGAATCGCTACTGGCCGACCAAGTATCTGCTCGACAAAGATGGGTACCTGCGCTTCGGCCATTTCGGGGAAGGCGGATACGAGGAGTGCGAGCAAGTGATTCAGGAACTGCTGCGAGAGATTGATCCAAATGTGGCACTGCCCCCATTGATGGAGCCCGTGCGCGAAGCAGATCACGTAGGCGCGGTTTGTTATCGGGCGTCGGGCGAACTCTATTTGGGAAACCGGCGTGGGCGGATCGGCAACGAAGGTGGGTTCAAGGAAGATCAGATTGCCGACTATGTTTTCGCGGGAAAAGTGGAAGAAAACTTTTTCTATGCGAATGGGCGGTGGGCGTCAACCGCCGAATACTTCGAGGCGGTCGAAGCTGGGCCGCACAGTTTGCGATTGAAATACGACGCGTCCGCCGTAAACTTGGTCATGGCTTCTCCCCACGCGACCACCGCCGAGGTAGTCATTCTGCAAGACGGCAAGCCGCTAACCCGCAAGCAAGCGACGCGAGACATTCGCTTCCGACCGGGCGCCAGCGGGGAGGAAAGCTACATCGTCGTCAACTCGGCTCGCATGTTTTCCCTGCTCGACAACCACGAATTCGGTGAGCACGAACTGGAACTGCGATGCTCCCCGGGCGTTGCGGCCTTTGCCTTCACCTTCACCAGTTGTGTCGATCCTGTGGCCAGCGCGCTGCAAGCCTCCAGCGTGCCCGAGCCTGATGTGTCTAACACATGAAGCGCGTGGTCGCAGGCCTCATCGTAAAAGACAGCAAGTTGCTGGTGTGCCAGCGCACGCGCCATCAAACCATGCCGCTGAAATGGGAGTTCCCCGGGGGAAAGATCGAAGAGGGCGAACAGCCTCGTGACGCCCTGCGCCGGGAACTGGAAGAAGAACTCGGAATCCTGGCGACCATTGGAGACGAAGTCCGGCGGATTCGCCACGAGTATCCGAATGGCGGGATGGTCGAACTCCGCTTCTTTATCGTGCGCGAGTTCGAGAGAGAACTCGAGAACCGCATTTTTCGCGACATGCAGTGGGCGGAGCCCAAGGACTTGCCGAAGTACGATTTTCTGGAAGCGGACTTGACGCTGGTCAACGAACTCGCCGCCGGCAAACTTCTGTGACGGTCTAACCTTTCAGTGAAGCGAGTGCCCACACCACGGATAGTCCGATTACCAGAACCGTCGTCACCCATGCCACGACATTGAACAGTCGAGTGTTGACATACTCTCCCATCAATTCTTTCTTATTGATGAGCAGAAGCATGAAAACCAGGACAAAGGGGAGTACCACGCCGTTCAGCACCTGGGACCACACGGCGATTTTTATCAGCCGCTGCTCCGGAATCAAGATCTCGAGGACCCCGCCCGCTACGATTAAGAGCGTATAGAGCCAATAGAATACCGGTGCCTCGTTGAACTTCCTGCCGACCCCAGATTCGAATCCGAGTCCCTCGCAGACCGTATACGCGGTAGAAAGTGGCAGAATCGACGCTGCGAAAAGCGATGCATTAAACAATCCGACGGCAAACAGGATGTAGGTGTAATCCCCAGCTAAGGGACGAAGTGCTTGAGCCGCATCCGCCGCGGTTTTGATGTCGCGGTACCCGTGGAGCCAGAGCGTGGCAGCGCAGGCGACAATAATGAACCAGGCCACAATGTCAGTAAAAACGCATCCTGTGACCACGTCCAGGCGCGACGCCTTGTAACCCCGTTTGGTCACGCCCTTTTCGACGATCGAGGACTGAAGATAGAACTGCATCCAGGGCGCGATGGTCGTACCCACCAGCCCGATCACCATAAACAAGTACGCCTGGTCGCGAAACGCACTGGGGGCAGGAGGTTTGAAGGTTGCGATGGTCGCATCCTTCCACAACGGATGGGCGAAGACTCCGGCGAAAATGTAAGTCACATAGAAAAACGAGGCGGCCAGGAAGACTTTCTCCACGCTCTTGTACTGTCCTTTGACGACGATCAACCAGACGATCACGGCGCACACGGGCACGGTGATATATCGCGATAACCCGAACAGTCCGAGACTGCTGGCAATGCCGATGAACTCCGTCACCACATTGCCAAAGTTGATGATCAGAATGCCGATCATCATGAAAAAGGTGATGCGCAGCCCGAATTCCTCGCGGATGAGGTCGCTCAGTCCCTTGCCGGTGACGGCGCCCATGCGGGCGCTCATCTCCTGCACCACGATCAGGGCGAGCGTGATCGGGATCATGGTCCAGAGGAGAAGATGTCCGAATTGCGCGCCGGCCTGCGAGTAGGTAAAGATGCCGCCGGCGTCGTTATCGACGTTGGCGGTGATGAAGCCCGGCCCGACGACGGCGAGGAACAACAGGATCCGGGTTTTCGAACGTTTCAAGAACTTCATGCGCACTTTTCGCTGACATAGGGATGAAGCGGATTCTAAGCCACGAACGACGCCACAGGATAAATGTATGCAGCGAATCTAACCAAACGAAAAGTGCACCGCTGGTGGATTTAGGGATGGCAGAGTTGGTGCGGGTTATGGCTCTCGGGCTTCCGGTCTTAGGTGTCAGGCCTCAGGTATTAGGCGCCGGGCCGGACCGGCGTCTTCACACACTCCGCCAGGCTATTCCCCGGCCGGTGCACCGCGATGAGCGGCGAGGTAAGAGCGCGCATGGGCGAGTTGTGGAAGATCGGGATCGGCGGACTTCCATGCCGCCAAAAAGTCTGCGTACTCCTCCGTGGCCGATTTGATGTCGCCAGCTTTCTCGCTGGCTATCGCAATGCCGTACAGCGGAAAGCCAGAGCGTGGCCGCTCGACGAGAGCATCGTTGTAAGCTGCTTTTGCGCTCGGTCCAGTCCGACGCAGCCAGGAATGCCGCCGCGTCTGTTTCCCCAACGGGCCGTATGTAGGCGGGAGGCTCGCGGTATCCCAGAGCTTTTTCTTCCCGCGCCGCCTGGGCGTAGAGCTTCTTTGCTTCGTCGTTGAGCTTCTTCGCCATCAGCAGCCCGGCGCGCAGTTCGAGAGACATGATGGACAAGTTATTCACCAGCGGGTCCGGCAGAGCGTCCGGCATAACCTGGAGTTTGGGAGGAGCGGCGTCCGCAGTCTTCTTATCCTTGTCTTTTTTGGCCTTCGACTCGGCTTCATCTTTCAGGCGATTCGAAATTCGCCAGAGCTCAGCGTCGAACTGTGCCGACGCCTATTCCGCCTGAGACAAGTTGTGCTGCTCGAGTGCCTGCATGCCAAGCGCGAACTGGGTTAGCTCGCGCGCGAGAAACTGGAGATTGGGAAGCGCCGCTGGTGGATTGCTGGACTTCAGTAGCGCCAGGACCGTGGTCCAATCTGCAGACCGCAGCGCAACCGGAAGTCTAGGATCGATGCGCGATATCGCATCGCGCGGCGACCACGGATACAGTGTGTTTTCCAGCTCACCGCGCGCGTCCTTCAGCTTGGCTGACATCGCGGTGGCCTCGTTGAATTCGCCAGCCTCCAGAAGATTCGCGATGGCGTACATCAGGTTGTGCACATAGTTCCAGTCGTCGTCCACTTGCACGTGCTGCGTCTGCATGTACTGCTCATCGGCTTTCATGGAAGCCGCAAACGACTTCTTCGCGCTGGCGTAGTCGCCGGTTCGATAGAAGATGTGGCCGGGCATGTGGACCATGTGTCCCGAGGTAGGCGCGAGGCTGCCGAGGATCTCGGCGCTGTGCAGGGCCTGCTCAGGGTGAGGACTGGCCTCGACAGCGTGAATCCAATAGTGATTCGCTGCGGAGTTGTCGGGATCTTCTTTCAGGACGGTTTGCAGAATCGCCAAGGCCTCTTTTTGGCCGGCGCGCGGTTGACCGTTGTCTTCGTAGCCGTCCCTGAGCGAGTCCGCAAGAAAGATTCTTGCCTGCAAGTCCTTGGGATTGCTCTTGACGAGCTTGCGGTAGATCTGAACCGCCTGCGATTCCTGCTTGCTCTTTTCCCTCTCTTCGGACTTCTCGGCCGCTTCGGCTGTGCTGGCCTCAATGTACAGGCGCTCCGCCTTGCTGGCGCGGCCTTTGAGGCTGATGGCTTTCGCCAACGCCTGGTTCGCGTAATACTTGGCGTTGCTGTGGGCAAAGTCTCCGCGTGGTAGATGCCCCAATAGCACATCGCGCACTGCGGATCGACGCGCACACTCTGTTCGAAGGCGCGCAAGGATTCGTAGTCCCAGAAGTCGTGCAGTAGATTCAGGCCCTGATCAAACCACATCTGCGCTTCGGGCGTGGCGGTGATGCGGATGTGGGCGTTTCCAATGCCGGCTAGTTTCTGGGGAGGAGGCAGCTTTTCGGGAGCGACGGCTCTCGCGTGTCCATGGGGTGACAGGCCATGGCGGTCTGCGCGGACATCACCTGCGCGAAGACAAGGATCAGACAGATCGGGATCAGGCCAAGCAGCGTCATGAGGCAGCTCACTTTAAGTTTCGTTCCGCGTGAGATCCCTTCGCCATGCGGCTCAGGGCAGGCTCTTCGCTCCGCCTGAAAGGCGGCTACGCTCAGGATGACGTCTCGGTTCTGGGAGGGGTTTAGCATGTTAGGGTTGATGCGAAATGACTTCATTTTTCCTATAGCTTTGCCCGCAACATGCTGATCACGTCATCGGACGTGATGACGCCGGTCAATTTATTGTGCTCGTCCACGACTGGGAGGGTCTGCAGGTTGTACTTATCGAACAACTCCGCCACTTCATTTTCCTCGACGCCCTCGTGAGCAAGGACCAGCGGCTCCTGCGTCAGCGACAGCATGGGAGTCGACGTGGGTGCAAGAACCAGTCTGGCCAGCGGGACCGCGCCGACCAGGGTTCCGTGCGAGTCGACCAGGTAGATCGTGCTGACCACCTCGACTCCGCCCTCAAATTCGCGCAGCGAATCGATGGCGTTCTGCACAGTCGCCTGCACCGGCAAGGCCAGGAACTCCGTGGTCATGCGGCCAGCGGCGGTTTCCTCGCGGTGCTCGAGCAGCTCGACGACGTCCTGCTGCGCTTCCGGCTCCATCTGGACCAGGATTTGCTCGCTGCGCTCTTCTGGCAGATCGCCCAGCAGGTCGGCAGCGGCGTCCGGATCCATCTCCTCGACGATGTCGGCGGCCCTGCCGGAATCCAGCGACTCCACGATCGCTTTCTGAACCTTGGGCTCGACCTCTTCCAGGGCTTCGGCTGCCACTCCCTCGTCCAGCGTCTGGAAGACGGCCTGCCGTTCATCGGGAGCCAGATCTTCCACGATGTCCGCGATGTCAGCGGGATGCAGCTTGGCGAGGCCGTCATACGAGATCTTCAGCTTCACCCGCCGAGCCGGATCAGTCTCGATCACATCGATGAAATTCCACGGAATGCTGCGCGGAGGGATTCTGGCGAGCAGCGCTTGCAACGCGGTCTTGGGCGCCACTCCACGGAGCAGGCGCCGGACCGCGCCGCGCGCTCCGACATCGACCGAGTGGACGCGCAGCACGGGATGCGCGGCCGCATTCTTGTCCTTGAGAGCATCGACCTGCAGATCAACATCATTCACGCGGACTACTTTGCGCCCGTTAATGTCGATCACCTGCTGGTCGAGCAAGTCTCGTTCCAGCAGAAACAGTCCTTCCGTCCCGTTCACTGCCGGCCACTCCGCCGCCGCGGTGGTCGTCCGAATGCCGCCATTGATTGCCGAGACCGCGGCGAAAGGCAGAACGCGGTTCCCTGACTTGGTTTTTACGATGAGCGACGAGATGCGGGAACGGTCCTCTTGCGGAGCGAGCGTGACTTCGCGCACTCGTCCGGACGCGCCAGACGGGTCATACACCGTGGCGCCCAGCAGTTCGCTGAGGGCAAGAGTCAACATCCCGCTAGAGCATAAACAACTCGCGCACGATTCGAAACGAAAATCGAGAAGCAAGCCGCTGATTTCTGACCCTGGATGTCAACGCCCCGTCGTTGGCATCCGGGGCGAGGTACCAGGTCCGAGGCCCGTATAATGGATAAACGCCATGCGCCACATCTTCGACATCATCGGGCAGACCTTTCGGGCACTCTGGGCGCACAAACTGCGCTCGTTTCTCACCATGTTCGGCATCGCCTGGGGAGTAGGTTCCCTGCTGCTGCTCGTCGGTCTGGGCGAAGGCTTCCGGTCCGGCAACCGTAAGCAGTTTGATTCCATCGGCGAAAACGTGATGTTCATCTGGTCGGGCCGGGCTCCGGTGATGCAAGGAAGTTTCACCGCTCTGCGCCAGTACTATCTCGATTACCGCGATTACGAAGGGATTCTCCGCGAATGCCCCAGTGTGGGTGCCGCCGCTCCTGTCATCCGGCGCAGTGACATCCGCGCCGTGAGCGATTTCTACCAGGCCAGCGGCAACATCATGGGGGTCCTCCCAATGTTCAATCAGATCCGCAACCTGCCGCTGAATGAGGGACGCTGGCTGAACGAGATGGACGATCTACAGAGACGTCCAGTGATCGTGCTTGGGGATGAAGCTCGCCGCACCCTGTTTATGGGACGTCCCTCGGTTGGCGCCACCGTTCTTCTGAACGGAATTCGCTTTGAAGTAATCGGCACACTCAAGCGCATTGGCCATGGGGACAACAATACGCAGAATCTTCAGAGCTTTGTTCCGTTTCACGCCATGCAGGACTATTTCCGGCCCCTCAATGCCGGGATCGGTACGAATGTGATCTCTTTCATTAACTACCAGCCCCGCTCGCGGGCCCTGCACAACACGGCGCAACAGGAAGTTCACAAGATCATCGCCCGCAACCACGGCTTTGATCCCAAGAATCCGGACTCTTTCGACGAGTGGGACACCATCAAGACCGTCGATCAGATCGGCAAGATTTTCGATGCCATGAACATGTTCCTGGGCAGCGTGGGACTGGTCACTCTCGCGCTGGGCGCAATCGGCATCATTAACATCATGCTCGTAGCGGTGGCTGATCGTACCCGCGAAATCGGACTGCGCAAAGCCGTCGGCGCCACCAATGCCAGCATCATGTTCCAGTTTTTCGTGGAAGGTGCGTTCTTGACCCTGCTGAGTGGGGGCATCGGCATCGGAGGAGCGGCCGGTCTGATGGCACTCCTGTCCAGATTTGATCTCGGTGACGGGTTCGATCCGCCCAAATTAGTGGCCTCGACGGCGGCATTGGCGGTGATTTCACTTGGGGTGGCGGGCGTCGCCGCTGGACTTTATCCTGCCCGGCGAGCTGCCCTGCTCGAGCCTGTGGAGGCCCTCCGCAAGGAATAAGCATGCACCGCGATCTCTTAAAGCAGGCGTACTCGGCCATGCGGCACGATCTGCGCCGTACTCTGCTCACGATGGCGGGAATGGCCTGGGGCATTGCCACGGTCGTGCTGCTGCTTTCCTATGGCAACGGGTTCGGGAAGGCCATCGAGACTATCTTCGAGAGCTTTGGGGCAACGGCGGTCGGAATCTTTCCTGGACGTACTTCGCTGCAGGCCGGAGGAAATAAGGCAGGTGTCTCGGTGCGCTTCACCAATGACGACATTGAGCTTCTGCGCAACAACATACCGCTCTCCCGGCACGTTGTGCGGATGTCACAAAAAGATTCCACCGTTCAGAACAATAACCGCTCGTTCACATTTCCCGTGATGGGTCTCGACCCCTCCATTCAGGAAATATGGAATCTCGACATCGCGCAGGGACGATTCCTCAACGATGCGGACAACATGCAGCATGGGCTCTATGCCGTGATCGCGTCGGAGGCCCGGGACAAGCTGTTCTCGGGCATGCCAGCAGTCGGCGAATCCATTCGCATCGATGGCGTTACGTTTGAAGTGATCGGAGTGGGAGCGCCCCGCATGCAGGAGGGGGACAACGATAACAACCGCGTCGTTTACATCCCCTACAACTCCATGGACGTCCTGAAGGACAATCACTATCTCGATGGGATCTGGATGGATTCCTCGGGCCTCGACCACGACAAACTCGAGGCCACAATTCGGGGGACGCTCGCCACGGCCCATAGCTTCAAACCCGACGATCATCGTGCCGTGTTCGTCTTCGATGCCCAAAAGCAGCTTAAGCAGTTCGGCATCATCACGCTGGCCCTGAAGGTTCTGCTGGCTTTTATTGGGACCGTCACACTGGGAATCGGCGGCGTGGGCCTGATGAACATCATGCTGGTTTCAGTAACGCAGCGTACCCGCGAAATCGGAGTGGAAAAGGCTCTGGGCGCTCGACGCCACCACATTCTGTTTCAGTTCTTGTCGGAGGCAATGGTCATTACAGCCGCCGGAGGGCTGCTCGGTATTGCGCTGTCGTACGCGGTATCGATCATGGCGGGACGCATCACTTTCTACAGTGCGATGGCGTCCCACGCTGAGGCCGCGGACATTCGACTGATCGTGTCTCCTATGATCTTGTTGGTGGCGACTTCCATCCTGGCGGTGGTGGGCGTGATCAGCGGAATGGTTCCCGCCATGCGCGCAGCCAATCTGGATCCCATCGAGGCCTTGCGGTACGAATAGAGTCAATTATTCGCCATGTCTGACGACATCCTTACTCTAGCGCCGCCGCCCGCCGACGCGCGGCTCGCTTATGGATCGGATCCAAATCAGTTTCTCGACCTTCGGCTACCTTCTTCGGGAAAGGGCAAGTCGCCATATCCATTAGTCATCAATATCCACGGAGGCTACTGGCGGGCGAAATACAATCTGGATCATGCTGGGCATCTCTGCGCAGCGCTCACTGCGGAGGGACTGGGCACAGCCAATCTCGAATTCCGGCGAGTGGGCAATGAAGGCGGAGCGTGGCCCGGAACGTTCGCCGACATCCGTTCGGCCTATCAGTTTCTTGTGCAAAATGCCCAGCGGCATCACTTGGATGCAACAAGAATCGTCGTCATGGGACACTCTGCCGGAGGCCAACTCGCGCTCTGCCTCGCCGCTCACGAGACCAGCATTACCCATGTCGTCTCACTGGCCGGGGTGGTTGACTTGCAACGCGCCTACCAACTCCATCTCAGCAACAACGCGGTGGTAGAGTTTCTGCGCGGCACTCCGGGAGAGGTGCCCGACCATTACCGCGAGGCCAACCCTATGGAACTTTCCATCCCTGGAGCGCGGCAATGGCTGATTCACGGCGCGTCCGATGACGTCGTGCCCCCTGATTTCAGCCGTGACTACGTTGCATCTAAACAGAAACGGTCTGGCAAGCAGAAGGAAGACGTACACCTGCTCGAGATTCCCAGCGCAGACCACTTCGACATAATCGATCCTCGAACGCGGCCGTGGAAGCAGGTTGAGGACACCGTGCTCAAACTTGCCGCGTAACGGCGTGCCGGATCATTGACACTTCCTGCGCCACCTCTTACGATTTTCGGTTCACCAAAATCGTCTTATGCCAATTCTGTCGCGATGTCCTCGCTCTCTGCTCATCGTCCTGGCTGCCGTTTTGCTCGCTGCCGCGTCGACGCCGATACAGCAGGCGGATCCTGCGCGCTACCTCAACGACATCAAGTCGTTGGCCTCGCCGGAGATGGAGGGCCGCGGCGCGGGTACCAAGGGCCTGACGCGCGCCGAGCATTTGATTGAGAAGCGCTACAAAGAGCTCGGGATTTCACCTGCAGGAGTGAATGGGTACGCGCAGCCGTTCACGGTAATCACGGGAGCGCGCCTCAAGTCTGACAACAAATTCGTGGTGCAGACTGGCGAGTCTAAGAACGACCTGAAGATCAACCAGGAGTTCGTTCCGTTCAGTTTCTCAGCATCTGGGCAGGTTACGGCATCCCCTGTGTTCGCGGGATATGGCGTCACCGCAGACGAATTCCACTATGACGACTATGCCGGCCTCGACGTAAAAGACAGAATCGTCGTCGTCCTGCGCTACGAACCGTCGGGATTCGCGGAGAAGAGCGGTAACCATGGGCTCACGCAGCACTCGCAGCTAGTTAGCAAAGCCATCAATGCGCACAATCATGGAGCGAAGGCTCTTGTCGTACTAAATGGAAAACTCGGCGATGGCGAAGAAGACTTGCTCACGCGCTTTGGCAGCGTCAGCGGCCCTGAGAACGTGGGCTTGGTCATGGTGCAAGTGAAGAATGCGGTCGCGGAACTATGGTTTCAATCGTCGCGGAAATCCCTGAAAGACATTCAGGACCAAATCAACTCAGCCACGAGGCCCGCGTCTTTTGCTTTCGCCGACACGCTCCATTTGTCGCTCCATATCGACATCGAGACCACACGCGCAACGGTCAACAATGTTCTCGCGTGGCTGCCCGGCCAGAGCGATGAATACGTGATCATCGGGGCGCACTACGATCACCTCGGCCGGGGCAATTTTGATTCCCTCGCGCCGTCGCAGATCGGGCAGATTCATCCTGGGGCCGACGATAACGCCAGCGGAACAGCGGGCGTTCTCGAACTGGCGCGCCTGCTCGCTCCGCAACGGGGACAACTGAAGCGGAGCATCCTGTTCATGGACTTTGCCGGCGAAGAACTTGGGCTGCTGGGCTCGGGGGCGTGGGTGCAGAATCCCACGCGCCCGCTCGCGAAGGCCGTGGCCATGATCAATATGGACATGATCGGCCGCATAAAAGGTGACAAGGTTTATATCGGCGGAGTCGGTACGGGCTCGACCTTCAAAGCTGTGCTCGAGCAGGCCCAGAAGGACGCACCTTTCAAGATCGAATATTCGGCAAGTGGCTACTCTTCGAGCGACCACACTTCGTTTGTAACCAAGAAGATTCCATCTCTGTTCTTCTTTTCTGGGTTGCATTCGGATTATCACAAACCGTCCGATACGTGGGACAAGATCAACGCCCCGTCGGCCGCGCGCCTGCTCGACATGGTCGAGAGTGTCGCAGTGCAATTGGCGAACGCGCCCGACGCCCCAGCATTTCAGATCGTTACCGAAGACAAGCCGGCCGCTGGCGGTGGCGGCTACGGTCCTTACTTCGGATCGATTCCGGACTTCGGGCAAACGGAAAACGGCGTGAAGTTTTCTGACGTCAAGCCCAACTCTCCCGCAGCCAAGGCCGGACTGAAGGCGGGAGATATCATGATTCAATTCGGCGACAAGCCCATCAAGAATCTATACGACTTCACCGATGCTCTCCGCCGCAGCAAAGTGGGAGATGTAGTCGAAGTGAAAGTGCTTCGCGACGGGCAGCCCGTCACAGCCTCGGTGAAGCTCGAACAGCGGAAGTAGCGCGAGCAACGCGCTAAGCCCTGCCGCGCCACCGCACCTGAATCCCTTATAATCGTCGGTCACATAGAGAGGAATCCTTTGCCCTTCGACGACCTCCGCCAGTGGATCACAGCGCTTGATCGTGCGGGCCAACTGAAGCGTGTCCAGACCGAAGCCGACCCGATTCTTGAGATCGCGGAGATCACGGACCGGGTCTCCAAGAGTCGCGATGCCAAGGGCGCTCAGGGTGGCCCGGCGCTTCTGTTTCAAAACCTGAAAGGCCACGGCGGATCGCAAGTCTTGATCAATCAGTTCGGCTCCGACGCCCGCATGAAGCTGGCTCTGGGGGTTAATTCCTTCGATGAGATCGCCGCACGCATTCGCATGTTTATGGATGTGAAATCTCCTCAGGGCTTCCTCGATAAGCTCAAGATGCTTCCGCTGCTGACTGAAGCAGGCAAGTTTTTCCCCCGCACGGTACCAACTGGGCCTTGCAAAGAAGTGATCAAGCGCGACAATTTTTCACTGCTTGATTTTCCCATTCTGCAGTGCTGGCCCAAGGACGCGGGACGATTCATCACTCTCCCTTGTGTCACCACGCGCGATCCCAAGTCTGGCAAGCGCAACCTCGGCATGTACCGGATGCAAGTCTTCGACGAACGCTCGACTGGAATGCACTGGCAGCGTCAGAAAGTTGCGGCCGAGCACGCGCGCGAACGAATGCGGGCGGCAGTCGCGGATAAGTCGGCGGCAGTCGACATCATGGCGCGCTCATCAGGAGGTTCTGTTGTGCCTGAAGGAGATCGGCCCGCCGGGAAGATGGAAGTCGCCGTCGCCATCGGTACCGAGCCTGCAGTGACTTTTTCTGCGATCGTTCCCGCGCCACCCGAGATTGAGGAATACCTGATCGCCGGATTCCTCCGCGGAGCACCGGTCGATCTGGTCAAGTGTGAAACCGTAGACCTCGAAGTGCCGGCTTCGAGCGAAATCGTGCTCGAAGGCCACGTCCACCTCGACGAACTGCGCAACGAGGGGCCATTCGGCGATCACACCGGCTTCTACTCGCTCGAAGATCTCTATCCCGTTTTTCACCTCACCTGCATCACGCACCGCAAAGACCCGATCTACGCGACCACAATTGTGGGAAAACCGCCGCAGGAAGACGCCTACATGGGCAAGGCGGTGGAGCGAATCTTTTTGCCGCTGATGAAGCTGACGATCCCGGAGTTGGTCGATATCAACCTGCCTGTCGAGGGCGTGTTTCACAATCTGATGATCGTCTCGATCAAGAAGTCGTACCCGGGACAGGCGCGCAAGGTCATGAACGCCGTCTGGTCGCTGGGTCAGGCAATGTTTACTAAGTGCATCGTTGTGGTGGATGAAGACGTCGACGTGCAAGACCTGGCCGATGTCACGCTGAAAGTCCTCAACCACATTGATCCCGAGCGCGATATCCAATTCACTCTGGGTCCGGTGGACTCGCTCGACCATGCCGCGCGCCTGCCAAACTATGGATCCAAGATGGGGATCGACGCCACGCGCAAGTGGGCCAGCGAGGGCTTCGCGCGTCCCTGGCCGGATGAGATCGTGATGGATACGAAAACGAAAGCCCTGGTCGACGGCAAGTGGAAGGTGCTGGCCAAAGAACTTGGGTTGGAGTGATCCTGTCTTTGCTGTCAGTTCTCGGGCTCAATGCTCGAACTTAATCTTCGCCAGCGTTTTCACGACATCGCCGTCCGCAGCATCGCGCATCTCGATGCGAACAGCGGTTCCCTCGGGGTAACGCTTGGCTTCATCGATCATCTTCAGAATGCGCGCCGAGAGCTTGCTCTTCCGCGCTGCCGCCACTGCCTTCTCGCCCAGAATCAATGAAGCCAGAAACCACCCCGTGCGAGGACTCAGATACACGATGTTGCGTTTCTTTTTTTGCAGTCGCAGCGACCACCCGGCCTTGACCGAGTAGCAGTTCCACTCCTCGCCATCCAGTTTCAGATCGCGCTGGAGGTCGGCCACCAGGTCCTGCCACAGGGAGAGGCTCTCGCCCAGCACCGACGCCAGTTCCCTCTCCGTAGGCTGCGTCGCCTGACCGGCAAACGCATTTTCCGGTATCGTCTTTGTCTTGGTCTTGTACGCAGGCATCGTCAGCTCCTAGATCAGAGTCCCAGCCAGTCAGTGTCCAAGTTCAAACAGCGTTCGCACGCCCCACGCCGCGGCAACACCGAACACCGCGATGAAAGCGCAACCAATGAGATGATCGGTCGTTGATCCTTTGCTCCAGCCCTGGAGCACGGCAACCACTCAAACCACAAACAAAACGATTGCGCCCGTACCAAGCATCTTGAGGAACATGACCCGATTCCTTCCTTGAGGCCGGATCACAAGGCGAACCTCGAGGCGATACTGCGGGAAAACTCGGACGTGCGCAGTGACGCCGGTCACGCCTCTAGCTCGGGGTCTGCACTCAACCGCTCATATCCAGCACACTGCAGAACGGGCAATCGGGGATACCTGGGGAACCGAGCGTCGGTTGCGGACCGCTCGCACAGATAGAAGGTCGACCCGCGGTCGGATTGGATCAATCGCATGAACCGGCAATCGGCACACAGACCGATGCCACCCTGGGGAGATGCGTCCTTCCTCCGGTTCATGATCAAAGAATAGCGCCTCTGAACAGCAGCAGTGTAACGTGCGGTTGTCGACCCTACGACCAGAAGAATCCTTGCTGCGAACCTGAAAAATAATTCATCGAATCTTGACAGACTTTTACACTGGAAACCTTGAACCTCGGTAAGTCGCTCTGCTATAAGGGCACCCCATCACAGGAGGTTCTACCGTGCGTTTCGCTAGCCTCGGTGTCTTCGTGTCTCCTTCGAAGTCCTTGCGGGCCATTCTCGTCATTGCAGCGGCGCTCGCGTTCCTGACTCAGTTCGCCACTGCCCAACAGACTTTGGGCGCCATCACCGGCACGGTGACTGATCCGTCGGGAGCAGTTGTGACCGACGCCAATGTGAAAGCGGTCAATATCGAGACGAACCTCGAAGTTGCGGCTCGGACCAAAGCAAACGGCGGTTTCGTGATTCCTGATCTTCCCGCCGGCACCTATCGAGTCATCGTCACGAAGGACGGCTTCAAAACAGAAACCCACACGAAAATCCTGGTGTCCGGTAACCGTACGACGACGGTAGATACGTCTCTGGTGGTGGGCTCGCTCAGCGCCACGGTGGAAGTCACCGCCGTGCCCTTGATGAACCAGGTGGACACCACGATCGGCTATGTCGTCGATACTCAGACCATTGAAACAACCCCGCTGGGCACCGGCAGCTTCACGCAACTGGCAATTCTCAGCCCTGGCGTTCATGCGGACTTTCTCGGTGGAGGGGGCGCCAACACCGGCCTTGGCAATCAGGCCATCTTCGCGAACGGAAACCGGGACACCAGCAATAGCTTTTCCTTGAACGGCGTCAGCACAAACAACCTCTTTAACGGCAATTCCACTAGCCAGGTAGGGGAGAACCGCTTTGTGCTGAACACCGGTGAGAACTTCGGTGCAGGGGGTACCATTCAAACGAGCACATCGGTGTATGGGGCGATTGGCCAGGCTCTTCCCACTCCGCCCCCCGATGCCATTCAGGAAATCGCCGTCAACTCCTCGCAGTACGATGCCACGCAGGGCAACAACAGCGGCGCGCACATTAGCGTACTGACGAAGTCTGGCACGAACGCCCTCCATGGTTCACTGTGGGAACAGTGGCAGAACAGCGATATGAACGCCACTCCGTATTTCTACAATGCCGCTGGCGTCAACCCCGTCACCAATCGGCCTTATCTGCCTCGTCCGTTCCTGAATCGAAACGCTTTTGGCGGGACAATCGGCGGGCCGATTATCAAGGACAAGCTGTTCTTCTTTGGGTCCTATCAGGGAGTGCACATTGCCGATGCGCAGGCTTCCACCAAGGATGTGACGGTGCCTCTGGGGTTAACGGATGACCGCAGTTCGCAGGGCATCATTAACATGATTTCGGCGACGTACGGCCAAACCATTACAGCGAGCCAGATTGATAGCGCTGCCTCGCAGATCCTCAATGCCAAACTTTCAAACGGGCAATATCTGGTACCAAGCGCGCAGTACACTCCGACACAGGCCGTCACGCTAGGCTACGATGCCGTTGTGCAAGGCTTTAATACGCAAGCCCGCGTCAACCAAGGGATCGCCGGCATCGATTATGTTTTGAGTTCCAAGGACCGCTTGGCCGCGAGATATTACATTCAGAGTAATCCCACCAACAATCCTTTTGGCGCGGTCGGTTCGCTGCTCGGATTCGCACAACAACTTTCCGCGGGCAGTCAGGTATTTTCGCTCTCGAACTCCGTCGTGCTCTCCCCTAACCTCACATGGGAACAGCATGTGGGGTTCACCCGCCTGCGAGCTTATGCGAATACAACCAAAGACTTCACGGCAAGTTCGGTAGGCATTTCCCTGCCTGGGACGGCAACTTTTCCGGACCTCAGCATTTCCACAACGGACCCTACAATCGGTAACGGTTTGGAGTTTGGCCCCAGCACGAGCTTTGGGGACGGTGGCATGTTTCAGAATCAATGGGAGTACGGGACCTCCGCGAGTTGGGTGAAAGGAAAGCATGTCTTGAGTGTGGGGACAACGTGGGACCACACTCAGCTCAACATCCTCAATAACAACACAAATACCGATACGGTTTACTCCCAGACCTTCCTTGACTTTGTAGAAGGTACCTTGCACGGCGGCAATGAGTTCGTTGGCTCGGCTCACCGGTACTACCGCTCCAATACTCTCGGCACCTACATCAACGACAACTTCAAGATGAGGAAAAACCTCACGGTAACTGCCGGCTTGCGTTGGGACATCGACGGTCCGCTGACTGAGAAATACGGCCTGCTTACAGGTTTTGACCCCTCTAAATACAGTTATGCGCAATGCACCGTCAATGGAGTTCCGGCAGACCCGGCTTTGACGTGGTACAACTACGGCAGTTGCGACACAGGGACTGACGTAATAACCGGCTCGGGTCTATTAATCGCTGGGAATAACAAGACTGGCGCCACGCCAGGAGCCAGCAACTCGCTGATGAAAAACCATCAATGGGGCTTCGCGCCCCGCATCGGCATCGCGTGGGCTCCAACGCTTAAGCTCACCGTGCGCGCAGGGTACGGCATGTACTTCGACCGCGGCGAGTTCTTCAGCTACTTGTCACCGAGCGCGGGGTCCGGATTCAACGGCCCATTCGGCGTCACGCTGGCGCCTCCGTTTGTCCAACCGATCTCAATCGCGCAGGGTGCCACACTCGATCAGCCGTTCGGCACGACTCTGCCACCACCGCCGCCAGCCACGGGGGCGGCCTTCCTCTCCTACCTGCCGAACCTTCAGCAGACTGCTTGCGGGTTTCCGGGTTGCTGGCCGACCGGCAATCTTTATGGTCCTTTCCTGTATGGCGGTTACGATATCAACAACAAACTGCCCTACACTCAGAACTGGACACTCGACCTGCAATATCAGGCAAGCAACAACTGGATCTTCGAAGTCGGGTATGTCGGCAATCACGGCACCCATTTGGTGCTGCCCATCCCCTTCAACCAACCACTCATCGCCACACCGACGAACGTGGTCAACGGGCAGGCTAGTTCCTACGGAGGTACCACTCCGCTGTTTCTGGATAGCGAGCCCATCTATACGAACGAATTCGCGGGCAATGCACCGATTCGCGTACCTTATCCCGGCTACGACATGAATTCGGTGTCGTATAAGGCGGAGGGCACCTCGAACTTTAACGCGTTGCAAGTACAGGTTCACAAGCGCCTGTCCAACGGCCTGCAATTCACCACGTCTTACACCTGGTCTCATGCGCTTGACGAGCAGAGCGGCTTGGGACTCTTTTTCACAGGCAACAATCCGCTTAATCCGCGAGCCAACTACGCCTCTTCGGATTTCGATCAGACCCACGTTTTTCTGGTCAATTACAGCTATACGATTCCGAAGTTCGTGGACAGCGGGGCGTGGAGCTACGTGACCAACGGCTGGACCATTGGTGGACAGACTGTGGCCCAAAGCGGCCAGCCCTTTAGTGTCTATGACTATTCGGGCTCGGTGGCGAGTCTGTACTATGGCACCAGCAACTACATTGGCAACCCCATTGTCCCGCTGCTGCCGGGCGTAACTGCCAAGCAGGCAGCTAAGGGCGCGAATTGCCCCGCGGGAGTTTCAGCGCAACTTTGTAAGCTCAACTCGGCTGACTTCTTACCCCAGTTCGTGGCTCCGGGATCAAGCGGCGTTCCGGCGTGCGACAGTAGCGGGTGCGATTACTTTGAATCCTTGTATGGAAATACCGGCCGGAACAGTTTTCGAGGCCCATTCCAGGTGCGCTTCGATATGAGCCTGGCCAAGCAGTTCTCATTCAAAGAGCGCTACCAGCTGAAGTTTGAGGCGGATGCGTTCAATATTTTCAATCATGCCGATTTCGACACTCCCAACAACAACGTGGACTTCTTTCCCAATTACGTAGGTCCGCCATCGATTCCCCCCTCGGGTAGCTTGGGGGTGATCCAGCATACGATTGGCAGCCCACGCTTCCTGCAACTCGCGCTGCATTTGCAGTTCTAGGGAGGGCGCATCGAGAAGAAAATGCGGATGCAATCGTTTTCTCGGCGGCTGATCAGCGTTGCGCTGATCAGCCTCGTTCTCTTGCAGAGCGATTTCGCATTCGCCTGGGGAAACGAGGGGCACACCGCTATCAACCGCGTCGCGGCGCAGAAGATTCCTGCGACCATGCCGAGCTTTCTGCGACGCGCCGTGGTGGAGATTGCCTACCTTGGACCAGAGCCCGACCGATGGCGCAGCCCTTCGGAGTTTGCCCTCAAGAACGCTCAGGAGGCCGATCATTTCATCGACCTCGAGCGCGTGTCGTGGCTCGATCCGCTTCCCCGGGGCCGTTACGAGTTTTATCGCAAGCTTTACGAGAAGCGCGCTTCGACCACAGACCACCCGGACGACTATCTTCCCGAGCATGTAGGCCTGCAGCCGTACATCACCATGGAAGTTTACGGACGCCTGAAGGCTGCGTTCCGCGAATACCGGCAGCGGGTAGCGGCGCATCAGCCCACGCTTGCGGTGCAACGCGCAATCGTCTTCTACGCTGGCTGGCTGGGGCATTACGTTGCCGATGGGTCACAACCTCTGCACACCACCATCCAGTACAACGGATGGGTCGGCTCGAATCCAAACGGATACACTACGCAGCACACCATCCATGGGCAGTTTGAGACCGCCTACGTGGCTGGGAACATTACGGAGAAAGATTTCGCCGGGCTGGTGAAGAGTCCGGATCGGCTCGACGATCCGTTTGAGCGCTACGTTGCTTATCTCCGGCAGTCGAATGGCCTGGTGGACAACGTCTACGCGCTCGAGAAGGCTGGCGGATTTACGGGGAAGGGCACTCTGGCGGCGTTCGACTTCACCACCCACCGCCTCGCCGCCGGATCGCAGATGCTGCTGGACCTCTGGTACACGGCTTGGATGGAGAGTGCGGCACCAGCGGAGGAGCATACGCCTTCAGCTCTGCCAAAGAAGTAAGGGTTCCCAATGTGGGGACAGCCGCCATCGGCTGTCCGTCAAGCGCAACTCGACCGCTGTTAATCGCCATTTGGCGGCTCTCTTCGCGACGCATTCGCACCTCTTTCGGTATACTGAATATCGATATGCCGGTTCTGAAAAATATCGCGGCCATTGCCAAAGGCATGAGCATCACCTTCATGGAGATGTTTCAGCCAACGACCGTGGAAAACTATCCCGACGGCAAGGGGCCGCTGAAAGGCGCGCGCTTTGAAGCCCGCTTCCGTGGCGCCCACGTGCTGCAGCGCGACGAGAACGGACTGGAGAAGTGCGTGGCCTGCTTTCTGTGCGCGGCCGCGTGTCCGTCGAATTGCATTTATATTGAGGCTGCCGAGAACACCGCCCAGAACCGCGTCAGTGGCGCGGAGCGCTACGCCAAGGTTTACAACATCGATTACAACCGCTGTATTTTCTGCGGGTATTGCGTGGAAGCGTGTCCCACGGATGCGATCACCCATGGGCATGGATTTGAGCTGGCGACCTTCAATGCCAGCAACCTGGTCTACCGCAAGGAGCAAATGCTGGCCCCCCGGCCAGCACACATGGGAGCCAATGTCATCTTCAACCAGGCCGATGTGGACGGTGGGGCGCCTGCGCAGATGGTACCGGGGAGCTGACTTCGAGAATAGTTTCGAGTGCAAGCGACGCCGGTCCTCGAGACCGGCGTTCGTGCATGTGGGGGAACTTAACTTCCTGGCCACGGATTTACACGGATGAACGCGGATCTCGACAAACAGATCAAAAGCTAGAAGCTAAGAGCTTAGGAGCTAGAAGCTACCAATGGCTGATTTCTTACAGACCGTGAAAGAACGCGTTGTCGTCTATGACGGCGCGATGGGGACCAACATCCAGAAGCGCAATCCTACCCTGGACGACTATTGGGGCAAGGAGAATTGCAGCGAAGTTTTGGTGTTGAGTCGTCCCGACATTATTCGCGAGATTCATGCGGATTTTTTCCGTGTGGGTTGCGACATTGTTGAAACCAATACCTTCGGCGGAAGCGGCATCGTGCTCGGGGAATTCGAGCTGCGCGATCGCGTTCACGAGATCAATGTAAAGGCGGCGCAACTTGCCAAGGAAGTGGCGCAGCAGTTCTCGACGAAAGATCGGCCTCGCTTCGTCGCTGGGTCTATGGGCCCCACTACGAAACTGCCCTCGCTGGGGCACATCAGCTTCGACGCCATGGTCGCGTCTTACGAAGAGCAGGCCGCCGCTCTCATCGAAGGCGGCGTCGACGTGCTTCTCATCGAGACGGCGCAGGATCTGCTGCAGGTCAAGATCGCCACCATCGGTGTGCTGGAAGCCATGCGCAAGGCGGGCAAGCGACTGCCCGTACAAGTGCAGGTCACGCTGCAGGAATCCGGGACTATGCTGCTCGGCACGGAGATCGGCGCGGCTCTGACGGCATTGGAACCATTCGAAGTCGACGCGATTGGATTGAATTGTGCGACGGGACCGAAGGAGATGAACGATGCAGTTCGCTATCTCGGGCTGAACTCCACGAAGGAAGTTTCGGTCCTTCCGAATGCGGGATTGCCGCAGAACGTCGGTGGCCATGCCGTGTACAAACTTTCGCCGGAGGATCTGTCCGAGTATCACAAACACTTCGTGCAGGATTACGGAGTCCGCATTGTGGGCGGCTGCTGCGGTACCACTCCCGAACATCTCAAAGCGGTGGTGGATGCGGTTTCCGGCGTGGAACCTGCCAAGCGTGACGTCAAGCGCGCGGGCTCGGCCTCTAGCGCATACACGACCGTTCCACTTGATCTCGAACCCAAGCCGCTCATCGTCGCCGAGGAGATGAACACCACGACGCGGGTCGAGCATTTCCGCAAACTAGTGCAGGGGAAGAAATACGACGAGATTCTGGGACTCGCGAAGCGACTGGTGAACGACGGGTCGCACATGTTGGATCTGTGCTGCGCGATTGTGGGCGAAGACGAGAAGGGATACATCACTTCCATTCTGGAAAAGATCGCCACTCGCGTTCCGGCACCGATTCTGGTGGATTCGACCGAGGCTGATGTTGTGGAGGAGGCGCTCAAGCGCATTCCGGGCCGAGCCATCATCAACTCGATCAACCTGGAAGACGGCGAGAAGCGCACGTCAAAAGTGCTCCCCATGGCCAAGCGTTATGGCGCAGCCGTGATTGCGCTGACCATCGATGAAGACGGCATGGCCCTGACCGCGGACAAGAAAGTTGCGATCGCGCATCGCATCTACGATCTGGCCACCAAGAAGTACGGACTCGACGGCACGGACTTGATTTTCGACGCGCTCACCCTCCCGATTTCGACGGGGCAGGAGGAGTACCGCACGGCTGGAATGGAGACGCTCAAGGCAGTCGAGCGCATCAAGAAGGAACTGCCTTCGGTGAAGACGATCCTGGGCGTGAGCAATATCTCGTTTGGCCTGGATGCCTATCCGAGGCGGGTGCTGAACTCGGTGTTCATGCACGAAGCGGTGGATCACGGGCTCGACATGGCCATCGTGAATTACACCAAGATTTATCCGTTGTACAAGATTCCGCAGGAAGAAGTGGAGTTGGCGCGCAAACTGATTCACCGCGACGCAAACTCCGATGGCGATCCGCTGCAGAAGTACATGGCGCACTTCGCGGGCATGAAGGGGAAGCCGGCCGCCTCGACCACTGCGCATCTCAACACACTGTCGGTCGAGGATAAGCTGAAGTTCTCCATCATCAACGGCGAGAAATCCGTGGGCGAGGGCGCGCACAAGAAATCGTTGGAAGAATTGCTTGAAGAAGCACTCCTGAACTACTCAGCCCTGGAACTGATCAACACTGTCCTGCTCGATGGCATGAAGACGGTCGGCGACTTGTTTGGCGCGCGCAAGATGCAGTTGCCGTCCGTGCTCGATTCGGCGGGCGTGATGAAGGCGGCGGTCGCCTATCTCGAGCCGAAGATGGAGAAGAAATCGGGGTCGCAACAGAAAGGCACGATCGTGCTGGCGACGGTGAAGGGCGACGTGCACGACATCGGTAAGAATCTGGTTGACATTATTCTGTCGAACAACGGATTCAAGGTTGTCAACCTCGGGATCAAGCAGCCGGGAGATACGATCATACGAGTCGGCGCAGGAACATCAGGCCGACGCGATCGGGCTGAGCGGGCTGCTGGTGAAGTCTACGCTCGAGATGAAGTACGTCATCCAGGATCTGGAGCGGCAGAAGCTTGCGTTCCCCGTCATCTGTGGCGGAGCCGCCCTTACGCGCAAGTATGTAGAGGACGACCTGCGCCGCGAGTACGCCAACGCCGTCTTCTACGCCGACGACGCGTTCGCCGGCTTGCACATCATGGAGGACCTCGCGACCGACAATGGGGCGAAACAGACGCGCCTGACCGAAGGCAAGACGGTAAAGGAATACGCCAAGGCCGCTGCGGTCGATGAAGAGACTGGACCAGTTTTTGCGGAGCGTAGTCCAGTCGTAGTAGATGCTCCGAACATTCCCACGCCGCCATTCTGGGGTGTGCGTGCGCGCAAGGATTACGATTTGCGCGAGTTGTTTCCATATATCAACGAGACCGCGCTATTCAAGAATCAGTGGCAATTGAAGACGGCTTCGCAGTCGGATTATGTGCGGCTGGTCGATGAGAAGTTCCGGCCGATTCTGCACAAGCTCGAAGATGAGGTGGTGGGGTCGGGATTGTTCGAACCCAAAGTCGTGTATGGCTACTTCCCTGCCCAGGCGGACGGGAACGACGTGATTGTGTATTCCGCAGAGGGGCAGCCGAGCTTGAGCTCGACCGGACAGCCGATGGCAGCCCCCACACGCGAACTGTTGCGCTTCACGTTCCCTCGGCAGCGAGAGGGGCGCCGGCTTGCCATCTCCGATTTCTTTGCCCCCAAATCATCTGGAAAGATGGATGTGATTGGACTGTCGCTGGTAACGATTGGCTCGAAGGCTAGCGTGGAGACCCAGCGGCTATTTGAGGGTGGAGAGTACACAAAATATCTCTATCTGCACGGACTGAGCGTAGAAACGGCCGAGGCTCTTGCCGAGTTTCATCACAAGAAGATGCGTGAAGAGTTGGGCATCGCCGGGGATGACTCGGCGGAGATTCGCGACCTGTTTCACCAGAAGTATCGCGGGTCACGGTATTCGTTTGGGTATCCGGCCTGCCCGAATCTGGAAGATCAGACTAAGTTGTTCGCCCTGCTCAAGCCCGAGGAGAACGTGGGCGTGCGGCTGACGTCCGGGTTCTTGCTGGAGCCGGAGCAGTCCACTTCCGCGATTGTGGTGCATCATCCGGGGGCGAAGTACTTCGTGGTTTAGAACATATTAACTAAAGAGGACACGGAGCACACAGAGGAGATTCTTAACCGCAACGATTTGAGCGCTAGAACGTAGTTTGCAGGCGCAGAAAATAACTTCTCGGGGGGGCCACCGAGTTCCCGGAGAACAGACCTGCGAAATTGATCAGGTTCAAACGATTGTTCAGGTTCTGCACGTCGCCCTGGAGGCAGAGGGCCCTCTGGTCGTGCTTCCAGAGCTCGACGCCCGCGGATACATCGATCGACAACGAAGGCTTCACGCGGCCACGCGCGAAGTCGACCTGATCGACAAGGGCCAAGCCGTATTCTGCAATGGCCTCTTGAATCGCCTGGGGCGTGTCCTCCACGACCGCGGGCAGTCCCGAACCATACTCTCCTCCAACCGCGACCCACACGCGATGGTTCAACTGGTAGCGCAGGCGTCCGTGAACCGTGTTGCGCTGGTCCTGCGAATCCCAGAAACGGCCGTTGGCTTGATTCAGGGCGTTGGTAGCGTCCGAGCCGAGGAACAGTCCGCCGGTGACCGGCAAATAGGCGCTACCGACGATGTACGAATAACTGAGAAAGCCAGAAAAGCGGTGCCAGTTCGGTAGATCGAGCTTGCCCTCCGCCCCGTAGATCGAAGCTCTACGAAAGGCGATGGGGAAACTCACGGCGGTGTTGAGGAGGAGATCGTCGTCGGCGTAATTGTCGGAATCGCGCCGGAAGGCGTTCACATCCAGTTTGAGCTTGTCCGCAAATGATTTGGTCATGCCCAACTCGTAGTAGTTCCCCAGCGAAGGCCGGACGGGCAAGCGCAGAACGTTTGGGTTCAGCGACACCACGGCTGGCGAACTGGCGAGAAGAATGTTCTCAAAGGCTGGAGTCTGGAAGGCACGATCGTAAGAAGCATGAAGCACAAGATCTGCCGAATTGAAATAGCGCGCTACGCCGAGGCGGGGACTGACCGCGTTCTGATTGACGAGGAGTTGATAATGATCCCAGCGCAGGCCCGCGCTCACGGTCCATTTGCCCAGCCGGATCAAGTCTTGCACGAATGTGGATTGCTCGAGAGCGAGGCGGCGTCCCGAAAACTGGAACGTGGACGGAGTTCCAGGGTCGAACTGCGACGGGTCGGCGATGATATCGCTGAAGTTTTCGCGAAGGTGCGTGAAATCGCCTTCGAATCCGGCTTTGAATTCCTGGCGGCCCCGATGATACGACGCAGTTCCCTTCAGGTATTGCTCGTTGAATCCGCGATCCTGAAACGCAATGATGGGCGTGGATTGCGGATTGGAGTTGAGGCCGGCGGTGTCGCTGCGCATCATCACGTGGACGTCGGCGAGCAAGTGCTCGGAAAAGATGTGCTCGTAGGAAACAATGCCGAGGGATTCGAAATCGTCACGGTGCTGGATTTGCCCGGCATCTTGCTGGAGTTGTTCGTTGGGCACCAGGAACTTGGAGAACTCCCGGCGCAGCGTGATTCCGAAACGGTCGTGGTTGGAAAAATCACGATCGTAGTGGACCGCAAAATCGGTAGTCGTCGCGGTGTCGGTGTAGTCCTGGAGAACCGGAGGATTCAAATACCGGTCGGTAACCGCAGCGTCTCCGTTGACCGATAGTGCGTTCTTCCCCCAGCCGTATTGTGCGAGGAGATACGCATTGGCAGTGCCGAAGCTGCCTCCAGAAAGCACGGCCTGACCGTGCAGTCCGGGACGGTCGTTCTTGCTGGTGTCGACCTCGACAACGCCGCCCATCTTGCGACCGTATTCCGCTGGAATTCCCGCAGTGTAGATCGTGAGTGAGTCAACATCATCCGCTTCGATGTCGACGCCGGAACTCGGGGAGCGATTCTCTGTGAGCGGCACGCCGTCCACAACGAACTGCGTCTGATATTCCGACCCGCGCGGGTGCAAGGTGGCACTGCCTTCGTAAACCCAGCCCGGCTGGGAGTTGACCAGATCAGGCAGGGAGCGTCCCGGAAGCGTCGCTGCGCGGCTTGCGATGGCTTGCGAGTCAATCCGGTTGAAGGAGGTGGTCCGACTGGGATCCAGCAAAGGGCTATCCGCCGTCACATTCACGGCGGTGCTGAGCGCGGCGATGCTGAGCTTCACCAGATATTCCGTAGGCAGCGCCGAGCGAATCTCGATGCGGCCACTGAACGGAGAGAAGCCATCGCTTTCGACCGTCAAACGGTACGGGCCGAAAGGAAGATTGCGCGCCGCAAGAAAGCCAACATCGTCTGTCACCAGACTACGATGAAGCTGCGCTGCATCACTGGATAGCGTAACGGAGGCTTTTACGCCGAGTCCGTGCGGATCAGAAACTTTGAGGCGCAGTTCTCCCGCGTTGCTCTGTCCAAACAGCGGCAGAGCCAGCAGCACAACTCCGAGGTGAAGCAGCTGGCGCAAGGTTGTGAAAGGGGGGGACCCTCATGATATCAGCCATGCCCACACCCGCTTTTATTACCAATGGCATCGGCAGACCGAGGGCAATCGCGACTTTTTACAAAATGTAGACACCGTATTGACACAAGAGGGCTCACGGTAAGTCACTCTGTACGCAGGTCCTGCGAAGCAGGCGGACCCTCTACCGCCTTTGCTCAGGATCGTAAGCTTCAAGCCTTCCGTCACCGGGAAGGCATGGGGAAAAACTGGTGCTCTCACCGCAGGGGGTGGGAGCGCCAGTTTTTGCGTTTTGCTCTGCCCCAGAGTCCCGCAGGTGCTTGGCTAAGCACTGGGCACGCAGCGTGTTAGCTTCGCGATCCATTTTCAACTGTTACAATTTTGAGGGATCGGCTAGGTCACTGGCCGGACCAATCAAGCGCCCATGAAATGTCCCTTTTGCGGATTTGCGAATGACAAGGTAGTCGACTCGCGCGAGAGCAAGGAAGCGGAGTCCATCCGGCGGAGGCGCGAGTGTCTGAAGTGCGGCAAGCGCTTCACCACGTACGAACGCATCGACGAAATTCCCTACATGGTAGTGAAAAAAGACGGGCGCCGGGAGAAGTTTGATCGCCAGAAGGTTCTCAACGGATTACTGCGCGCCTGCGAAAAACGCCCGGTGCCGATCAGCAAGCTGGAGCAGATCGTGAATGAGGCGGAATCGTTCGTCCTCGAGTCGGCCGAGCGCGAGCGCAAGACCAGCGAACTGGGCGAGCTGATCATGAACCGGCTGCGGCGCTACGACAAGGTCGCCTACGTGCGTTTTGCCTCGGTTTATCTGGATTTCAAGGACGTCAAAGAGTTCATGAATGAGTTGAAGGATCTGGTGAAAGTGAAGCCCGCATAACGTCTAACCTCGAGGACAATGCACTCATGAGTCATAAAGTAACGCTGATCCCCGGAGACGGGATCGGTCCCGAAGTAATGCAGGCAACGGTGCGCATTCTGGAAGCGACCGGGGTGAAGTTCGAGTGGGAAACCTTCGCCGTGGGGGCGGAGGCATTTGAAAAATCAGGCGAGTATATTCCCAAGGATTTGATCGAGTCGCTGGAGCGCACCCACGTCGGTTTGAAGGGTCCGGTAACGACGCCGGTCGGTGGCGGCTTCCCCAGCATCAATGTCGCCCTGCGGAAACGATTCGAGCTCTATGCCAACTTCCGGCCGATCCGCAATCTGCCGCATATTCCCACGCGCTATCCGGACGTCGATCTGATCATCGTTCGCGAGAATACCGAAGGGCTCTATTCAGGGTTGGAGCACGAGGTAGTACCCGGCGTGGTGGAGAGTCTGAAGATCATCACCGAGAAAGCATCGACGCGCATCGCCAAGTTCGCTTTCGAATACGCACGCAAGAATCAGCGCAAGAAGATTCACTGCATCCACAAAGCTAACATCATGAAGTTGTCGGACGGACTGTTCCTGCGCTGCACCCGCAATGTGGCGAAGGATTATCCCGAAATCACTTACGGCGAACACATTGTCGACAACACCTGCATGCAGTTGGTGATGAATCCCTACCAGTACGACATGCTGGTGATGGAGAATCTGTACGGCGACATTCTCTCGGATTTGTGTGCGGCCTTTGTCGGCGGACTGGGCTTCGTCCCCAGCGCAAACCTGGGTGACGACTGCGCCGTGTTTGAAGCCGTACACGGCTCCGCGCCCGATATTGCGGGAAAGAATGTGGCCAACCCCACGGCTCTGCTGCGCTCGGCCCTGCTGATGGTGCGGCATCTCGGGGAGCACGCCGCTTCCACGCAGATTCGAAATGCGCTGGAGCGGGTCTACCGGCACCCGGAAAAACTGACCCGCGATATCGGCGGAAAGTCTGGGACGTCGGAATTTGCCGACGCCGTCATTGAGGAAATGCAGAGCAGCAAGACCGAACCGGCACGGGTCTAGCTTTCGGCTGTAGTGCCCAAAACGCTTACCTGCGCTTCAACGCTTCCAGTTCTTCCAAAGTTCGTGGCCAGTCCGATCCCAGCAGGCGGGAGAGGCTCCGGTCGGCCAGTACCTTTCCGCCGGTCTGGCAACGCGCGCAATAGTTGGTCTCTTTGTCGGCATAGCGAATTCTCAAAATCTTATCGCCGCACCTCGGACAAGGAAGTCCAAAACGTCCGTGGGCTGCCATGTCGAGACGAAACGCCGTGACCTTTTCTGGAAAAGCTTTTTCTGCCTCGATGCGCAGTCGATTCATCCACAGCTGCAGTGTCTGTCGTGTGGCCGCGAACAGCCGCTGCCAGTCGTCCGGCGAAAGCCTGCTGGTGAGCAGGATCGGGGAGAGTTGCGCCGCATGCAGAATCTCGTCGGAATATGCGTTGCCGATGCCGCTCAGTAAGCGTGGATCGGTCAGCGCGCGCTTCAACGTATGATTTTCAGCCGTCATCACTGCTCGAAACGAACTCAGATCTGCCGTGAATACATCGACACCTCCGGCATCCAGGGAGCGCAGCCCTTCCTCGCCGTTGACCAGATGCAGCGCCGCTCGATGCTTGCTGCCCGCTTCCGTCAGAACCAGCGAACCATTCGGAAAGTCGAAGGCGGCCAGACTCTGGCGGCCCGCCAGTTTGGCGTCCGCTGCTCGCCAATGCAACCGGCCCGCAATCATCAGGTGCAGCACCAGCCAGAGGCCGCCCTCCACGCCGATCGCGATTCGCTTGCCGACGCGGCTGAGTTTCTCCACGACTCGTCCTTCGGCACTGGCAAGCGCCGGTTGGACCGTCCGCAGCAAAAAAGGACTCGCCAGGCGTACATGCTGCAGAGGTTGGCCCACGATGCGTGGTTCGAGCGCGCTGATGTAGGCTGCTATGTCTGGCAATTCGGGCATAGAGATCAGATTGCACGGGGGACGAGGATTTTTCAACGTCAGTCCCCGCGATTCGCCGTCCCGTGTTGGCAATTTGCCCCTGCGCGGCCTTTGAAGCCGTGCACGGCTCGGCGCCCGACATCGGGGATCTCCCCGGTCGTAACATCCACCAAATCCGCCGTGCACGCGGGTTCCAGCGGCCTACCCGCTGGTCGATGGACTTTCGTGTGGTGATTCCCACAACATTCGCTCCTATGATTTGAGGGCGAGGGGAAAAGCCTATGAAATCATGGACGGGAGTTTTAGCGGGTTTAGCGTGCACGCTATTGCTGGCAGGTTCCGCAATGGCGCAAGGTGGTGAACTCGTTGGAGCGGAGTGGGGAGTTCCGGGACGCCGAGTCGACGTCACCGCCCAGGTGCGTAGCTTCATACACGACGGCTTGTTGCAACTTGAGGTCACCCGGTTCAATCTGGGGATCGATCCGGCGCCGGGCCAGATCAAAGTGCTGGTCGTCCGCCTGCGCGAGTGGGACGGCGACATTCGAGACTACAGCTATGCGGAACGATCCTGGGCGCGTTTGGAACTGGATCCCCCGGATTGGCACGAACGGCGCGAGCGCGAAGAGCGTCGCGAAGAACATCGCGATGAAGCCTACGACCGGCACGAGAGAGGCTTGCGGATTCTACGTGCCTACTACGGAGCGGACGGACAATTCATGAACGTGACCGACGCGCTGCGCAGCCGAGTGGATGACGGAAGGCTTTACCTTCACGTCGACAACTACAGCATGGGCGGGGATCCGCTGCCTGGAGCCCACAAACGATTGCGCATTCTGTATACGATTGACGGAGATCGCCGGAACGTCGTGGTCGACGAAAGGACCGATCTGCGGTTGCCGTAAGAGATTCGACATCGTTTCAAAGATCGGCAAACTGCAAACCTCTAAGAAGCTCGCCAGCCTGTCTGGCGGGCTTTTTCTTCTGTTGAACATTTCATCGGGTGTCCACACAGGTGCTCCACGTGTCGGAAAGCATACATTCCCACAGACTTTTGCAATTGCACCATTGACTCGCGCGCTCGGTTCGGAGTACAGTCCTTGGCGTTCTGGGGATTCTGGGGAAAATGACGCGCACATCACGGCGTGTGGGGATAGTTCTCTTTCAGCTCGGTGGACCCGACACGCTGGAAGCGATCGAACCTTTTCTGTACAACCTCTTTTGCGACCCGGACATTATTGACTTCCCTTTTGCCCGCATCGGGCGCAAACCCCTCGCCAAACTGATCTCGACCACCCGCGCCCGCAAGGTGCAGCATCACTATGCGACCATCGGTGGAGGTTCGCCGATCCGGCGTCACACGGAGCGCCAGGCTCGAGCTCTCGAGACAGAACTGCGCGGTCAGGGCGTCGATGCTCACTGCTTCGTGGCCATGCGGTACTGGCACCCGTTTACTCGCGAAGCGATCGAGCAACTGCAGGCGGCAGAGTGTGACGAGGTAGTGCTCCTGCCGTTGTATCCGCAGTATTCGTCCACAACCACCGGATCGAGCTTGAACGAATGGCGGCGGCTCTTCCAGGGCGACGCTCCGGTCCATTGCGTAGAGACTTTCTATCGTAATACGATGTATCTGGATGCGGTCGTTGAGAAGGTGAACCAAGCGCTTTCTCGCTTCCCTGTCCCCGAACGTGCGGAACTGGTGTTCAGCGCGCACAGCATACCGATGTCGGTGATCGAAAAAGGCGACCCCTACCAGCACCAGATCGAGGAAACGGTGCGCCTTCTGACCGAGCGCGGCGGCTGGAGCAATCCGCAGCGCCTTTGCTACCAGAGCAAGGTCGGAGCAAGCCGCTGGCTGCAACCCTCCCTGCATCAAACTTTAAAGCAGTTGGCGGAACGAGCGCGTGCGCGAGATGTGTGTCGTCCCCGTCGCGTTCGTTTCCGATCACGTGGAGACTCTCGGCGAAATCGATCATGAGGCCCGGGAGGAAGCGCACCGGCTCGGGATTACGAGTTTGAAATGAGCGCAGGATTAAACGATTCCGCAAAATTCATACGCGCTCTGAGCCAGCTCGTGCAGGAGGCTCTGGACCAGGCCGTTCATAGCTTGATTCCGATTCGCAGTTCAGGGAGGACGTTGGCGGAGCCGCAGTACGCGGCGGCCGCTGGTTTGGATTAGGGCCAAGTCATCGAAGTTACAGGAGGGAGTTCATGGCGGAGGAGACCGGGAAGGTCAACCCGAATCCCGAGGCGGCGAAACCCGCTGACGGGGGCGCAGGATGCCACCAAGTATGTGGGCACACCGGCCGTGGGAACCTCGAAAGCGGCGGCAGCCGCTGGCGTGGCGGGCACCGCTCCGTCCACGGAGATCGATCGCCACCGTCGCCGCTTTGTTTGGACGATGGTCACCGGCTTCCTGATGGCGTGGTTCCTGGCGTTCTTTCGCTTCTTTCTCCCGCGCACTCTGTTTGAACCCAACTCCGTTTTCAAGATTGGCTACCCGTCCGAATTCGCCCTCGGCGTCGACACCAAGTTCCAGCAGAAATATCGCATCTGGGTCGATCGCACACCCGACCGACTGTTCGTGATCTATGCACGCTGCACTCACCTGGGCTGCACGCCCGATTGGAAACCCAGCGAAAACAAATTCAAGTGTCCCTGCCACGGTAGCGGCTACGACAGCGAAGGGATCAACTTCGAAGGACCGGCGCCCAGACCGATGGACCGCGCGAAAATCGAACTGGCACCCGACGGACAGATCATCGTAGACACTTCGCGCCTCTATCAGTGGCCCAAGGGACAGCCCTCGCACTTTAATGATCCGGGAGCGTTTTTGACGGGCGTGTAAACCAGAGGGCGAGACGCCCTCGCGACGGCCGGCGGGACGCCGGCGCTACAGAAAACTCATATGGCTGACCAAAACAATCCGAACGGCGGCAACGGCGGCTCTAACGGCAGCTCCAACGCAAAGAACGGGAAAGTCGGGCTGGTGGAACGAGTCACGACGGGCGTCAAGGACGATATTCAGGCCCTCAAGACTGACATCCCCAGCAAGGCAAAGGAACAGATCGAGGGGCTGAAAGATCCCACCAAGACCCAGGTCTACACCTCGATCTTCCGCCACAAGCACGACGACACGCCCCGCAACCGAGCGCTGGGCGTGCTTTCCAACGTGTTCCTGCACCTGCATCCCGCGAAGATCAATCGTGACGCTGTGCGCTACAGCTACACTTGGGGCATGGGCGGGATCACGTTCTACCTGTTCATCATCCTGACCTACACCGGCGTCTTGCTGATGTTCTACTACCACCCGAGCAAGGTGCAGGCGTTCCGTGACGTGCTCTATCTGGAGCACGATGTCCCCTTCGGCAAGATATTGCGCAACATGCACCGGTGGGCCGCCCACCTGATGGTGATCGGCGTGTGGCTGCACATGTTCCGCGTGTTCCTGACCGGGTCGTACAAGAAGCCGCGCGAGTTCAACTGGAATATCGGCGTGCTGCTGCTGGTGTTCACGCTGCTGCTCTCGTTCACGGGATATCTGCTGCCGGACGATCAACTTGGATTCTGGGCTGTCACCGTGGGCACGAACATGGCCCGCGCCACTCCACTCTTGGGGCACGAAGGTCCGTTCGGCTCGATGCTCGGCATGACTCCCTACAACGATGTGCGCTTCGGATTGCTGGGCGGATCGATAGTGGACGCGAATGCTCTGCTGCGGTCCTACATTTGGCATTGCATCGGGATTCCCATCGTGGCCTCGGTGCTGATGATTGTGCACTTCTGGCGGGTGCGAAAAGACGGCGGAATTTCTGGTCCGGCTCCAGTGATGCTGGAAGCAGAAGCCGACAAGCCGCGTCGCGGCCCGAAGGCCGCGGGAGAGTAAGAACAGTTTGTGTGGGGACAGCCGCCATCGGCTGTCCGCCGGGCGAAGCCCGGCAACGGAAACGCTTCGAGTTAGTGCGCGACGGACGGCCGAAGGCGGCCGTCCCCACATGATTCAGAAGTACGGGTCGTGGAGAGACTATGGACTGGCGACAACTCTGGGAGATTTGTTCGGCGCCCGACAACGTGCCGATCGTCGGCTTGATTCCGCTGCTTGCGTTCTACATCTATCTCGCGGTGAAACAAGCCCGGGCCAACGACCAGTTGATCGAACAACTCGAAGCCGATCCCGCGATGGCCAAGACCCACCATCGCAAGACCTGGCCCCTTAAGCCCGGATGGGCCAAGGAGGTGCACGTCTGGCCATTCCTGCTGCGTGTTGAATTTCTGGCCGCCATCATCGTCACCATCATTCTGATGGTCTGGTCAATCACTCTGAACGCGCCGCTCGAGGAGCCCGCGAATCCTAACCTTACGATGAATCCTGCGAAAGCTCCGTGGTACTTCCTCGGACTGCAGGAGATGCTCGTCTATTTCGATCCGTGGATTGCTGGCGTTGTCATGCCGACAATGATCATCATCGGCCTGATGGTCATTCCCTACATCGACACCAATCCTTTGGGCAGCGGGTACTACACCTGGAAACAGCGCAAGTTTTCGATTTCCACGTTTATGTTCGGCTTCGTGATTCTATGGGTCGCAATGATCATCATTGGCACGTTCATTCGCGGGCCCGGCTGGCAGTGGTTCTGGCCTGGGCAGACCTGGGATCACAACCGCTTAATCTACGAGGTGAACCGCGATCTGCCGGACATCTTCGGGCTCACCTCGAACATGGCGAAGGCAATTTTTGGCGCCATTGTGGTGGGCGGATTTTATGTGGTCGGCGGCGGAGCGGTGTACTCACTGTTTCGCCGCAAAATGCAGAAAGATTTCCAGCGCATGAGCCTGCTGCAGTTTTCGCTCATGGCGTTTTTGTGGCTGACCATGCTGGCTTTGCCGCTGAAGATGGCTTTGCGGCTTCTGTGGCACATCAAGTATGTGTGGATTACACCGTGGTTCAACGTTTGATTGTCATGCAGTGTAATTGTCATGCTGAGCGGAGCTGGAATTTCGCGAAGCGAGATTCCAGCGCAGTCGAAGCATCCCTACCCGCGAGTGCGGTGACAGTGATAGAGATTCTTCGCGCCAGAAACAAGGCGCTCAGAATGACAGTAGGAAACTAAGGTTCAACGCAGTCGGAGGAACTGGTGCCTGAAAAACCGATTCCCGAGCAGGATCCGATCACCGGAAAATCGTACGCGATCCACTACTTGATCGCGACGGTGATTCTGATAGGTACGCTGTTCTGGGCTTTGTACGACGAAGCATGGGGACAGCGCCCGTGGAAGGCCTTCCAAGATCAATGGAAGGACCGCTACAGCGCTTTCCTCAATACTGCGACCTCCAAGTCCGCAAAGTCCGAGCAATCGGTCGAGCAGGATCCGCAATACGCTGCCCTCAAGCAGGATTACGAGAAGGCCTATCAGGAGTCCAAGGCCAAGGGCGACGAGGCTCGCAAGAAGCTCGACGATGCCAGCGCCCGTCTGCTGGCCGTGCAGAGTGTATTCACCGACCGCCGTGCCTACGTGAACGCGCTCACCTACGAGTTGGAAACGAGCACCAGCGACTCGGCGAAGGCCAGCAAGAAGAAGGACATCGATTCCTACAAAGATGAACAAGCGTCGGTCGAGTTTCCGGACGGCACCAAGCAGAAGTTTACGTTCCCGCAGTTGGAGGAGAAGTACAACGAGATCCGCGATGAGCGGACCAAGCTGAGCCTCGAACTGGGCGATGTTCTGAAGCCGGTCACCGCGGCCAAGGCCAAGATGGACGAATACGTCTCGGACCACATGGTCGACCTGACGCCGCAGCAAATTCAGGGGCTGAAGAAAAGAGCGTCGGACTGGGATCCGGCCATTGTGCAGATCAACGTGGCCGAGGCGAACATCGTGGACCGGTGCGAGTCCTGCCACATGAACACGCGCGAGCCACTGAAGATTACAGAAGCCGCAATGATGGCCAAAGGCGAGAAGCACCCGGATGAGTACGCCCAAGCCTTTGCCAGCCATACCGAACCAGAGTTGTTGTCGATTCATGATCCGGAGAAATTTGGATGTTCGCCGTGTCACCAGGGCAATGGGCGGGCGACCACCAGCGTCGAGAAGGCGCACGGTAATTATGAACACTGGCTGTGGCCGCTTTATCCCAAAGAGAATTCGCAGGCGGGTTGCCAGTCGTGCCACTCCGCTGACATGGTGCTGGCCAGCGGCGACGTTCAGTTCAACACCATCAACAACGGCAAGGACTTGTTCCGGCAGCGCGGCTGCATGGGCTGCCATCGCTACGAGGGCTACGACCGAGAACCCGAAGACCTGAATTCTGTCGGGCAGCAGATCAAGCAGATCGAGACGCAGAAGAAAGAAAACGTTAAGAGCTCGGCAGATTTGATGAAGCAGGCCGACGCCGCCGAATCAAACGACGAAGCCAACGCGCTCAACGTCAAGGCCGTCGATCTGAAAGTGGCTAACAGCAGGCTGGACGCCCGTTTGCAGCAGCTCGACTTTCAGTCGCACAGCCTGATGCAGGACCAGAAAAAGGTCGGCCCGAACCTGAAAGACGTCCGGCTCAAGCTAAACAAGAACTGGATTCCGGTCTGGCTGAAAAAGCCATCTGACTTCCGGCCGACTACGAAGATGCCGAACTTCCGCCTGACCGACCATCAGATTCAGGCCATCTCGGCGTACATCTGGCAATCCGGATTCACCGACGAACTCCCCAAACATAAGCCCGGAAACGCCGCTCACGGCAAAGAACTATTCGAAGAGCGCGGATGCCTTGCTTGCCACTCGATTGGCGAGGGCGACCAGATGCAGGGTGGGGTGTTTTCAGCTAACTTGACCCGCGTCGGCGAAAAGGCGAATTACGACTATCTTGTGCGCTGGATTCACAACGCGCGGCAGCGCACTCGACCGTATTGCCCGTACGAGAAAAAAGACATTGGTCCCGAAGATTACGCCAAGAAGGGACTGCCCTACGTATTCGACCTGGATCATAGCCGCTGCCCGAACGACGGACACGAACTACAAGTGCAGAATATGACGGTGATGCCGAGCCTGCGCCTGAGCCCCGAGGATGCAGAGGACATCGCCACGTATCTGATGACGCAGAAGAAACAGGAACCGTCGTCGTATCCGGACGCTTCGTTCATGGATGATCCGGCGCTGAAAGCGGAAGGAAAGAAGTGGGTCCGGTATCTATGGCTGCGGTGGGTGCCACGAAATTTCGGGCATGGAGGACGAAGGGCGCATCGGCACGGAACTGACGTATCGAGGGCAGCAAGCCAATCGAGCGTCTTGATTTCGCTCTATTCACCGACGTCGCGCAACGCGGCGGCAAGGGCTCGGAGCCGATCAAGGACAAAGATGATCTGGCACGCCTGCCCGATGGTCCTGCGACCGAACCTTGGTACGACCACAAAGGATTCTTCGAGCACAAACTCGCCGAACCGAATATCTACGATCAAGGCAAAGTGAAGGGCGAGACCGAAGCTCTGCGCATGCCGAACCTGCACCTGACGAAAGATCAGGTTCTCGATCTCACGACTTTCCTGTTGGGCAGCCAGGAGACTTCCCTGCCCCAGAGCTATCAATACAAGCCGGGTGATGCGCGCCATGACATTCAAGAGGGCTGGTGGATCGTCAAGAAGTACAACTGCATGGGATGCCACCAGTTCATCCCCGGCCAGCGCACGATCCTGATGGGCCTCAAGCAATATCAGGACGTACAGGAGCAATTGCCACCGAAGTTACTGACCGAAGGCGCCCGCGTCGATCCCGAATGGCTGCGGAAGTTCCTTTCGAATCCGGCGCTCAGCACCACGGACACGAACCGAAACGGCGTGCGCCCGTATCTGAAAGTTCGCATGCCAACGTTCTCGTTCTCAGACAACGAACTGCGAAAGCTGGTCCGATTCTTCGAAGCTTTGTCGCAGCAACCCCTTCCCTACATTCCGGAAGAGGTACCAACGCTCACGGCCAAAGAAACAGACATGGCCCGCAGCCTGTTCTCGAGCACGGCGGCGCCCTGCCTGAAGTGCCACGCTACAGGCGATCCGTCACACGATAAGATCGCCACCGCGCCGAATTTCCTGCTGGCAAAGGAAAGGCTGAAACCGGACTGGGTCGAGCGCTGGATTACGGATCCGCAGGCGGTCAGCCCTGGCACATCGATGCCCTCTGGCTTGTTCAAACAGCTCAATAGTCAGTGGGTCTTTGCTGGGCCGACCCCACCCACGTTCAATGGATTCGCGGGAGATCACCGCAAGCTGCTGACTGATTACATCTTCCAATTGACTCCGGAGGAACAGCGGCGAGTCGCGTCGTCCATGCCGCGGGCGAAGGCGGCCGTGCAGCGTTCCACTGATCGTAAACAGGCGGCGGTTGAATCGCATCACACAGCGAGCGGTGGTTCGCGGTAGGTGATTCGCGTTAAAATGACCGGTTTGGTGAATGCACTAGCAGTTTGTTAGCTCTCTTTGTCAGCTCTTTAGGGCGCGGGCAGGACGCCCGCGCGACAGCCGGCAAGACGCCGGCGCTACCACTTCAAAGAAAGGCGACATCATGAATAAGAAGACAGGTTGGACAAAACTGACGGTCAGCGCGCTGGCATTGTGCGCGCTGCTGATCCTGGCAGCTTGCAGCAAGAAAGAGGAAGCTCCGGCTTCGAGTCCTGCGGCCGAGCAACCTGCAGCGTCGGCTCCGGCAGCGACTCCCATCGATCCAGCAACGGTAGCCACCGTCAACGGAACGGTAAAATTTGACGGCACGGCTCCCAAGGTCTCTAAGATCGATATGAGCCAGGATCCTGGCTGCAAGGGCACGAACGAAGCCGAAAACGTCGTCGTCACCGGCGGCGATCTCGCCAATGTCTTCGTCTACGTAAAAGACGGCCTCGGCAACCGCACCTTCGATGTGCCCAAGGATCCGGTCGTGCTTGACCAAAAGGGCTGCCAGTACCATCCCCACGTGTTGGGCGTGATAGCCGGCCAGACCGTACAGATCAAGAACGACGATCCTACGACGCACAACATCCATCCCACGCCCAAGGACAACCGGGAGTGGAACGAGTCTCAGCCGCCCTCTTCTCCGGCGATCGAAAAGAATTTCGCGCGCGAAGAGATCATGCTGCCCGTAAAGTGCAACCAGCACCCGTGGATGAAGATGTATATCAACGTGGTCAAGAGCCCGTTCTTCGCCGTCACTGGCAAGGATGGAAAGTATGAGATCAAGGGCCTGCCGCCGGGAGACTACACCATCGCGTTCGTCCACGAGAAGCTGGGTGAGCAGGATCAGAAAGTCACGGTCGCCGCGAAAGATACGAAAACCGTCGACCAGAGCTTCAAGGCAGCCGCGGAGTAAAGGCGCCGGTGGTAAAATACCGGGTTGGACAGAGCAGGTTGCACTCACCGTGCTACCTGCTCCGCCCTCCTAAGCCAAGGGCGGTCTCGTTCCCTTCGGAGACCTCCTGACCCAAGGGGCACCACTCTGAAAGCCATCGCGACAACCTACAATCGCGGGCATCACAGGCTCGCTGTCGTTCTTGCCTGCTGGACTTTTCTTCTGATCATTGCCGGCGCTCTAGTCACCAGTAACGATGCCGGACTATCCGTGCCAGACTGGCCCACCTCGTTCGGGTCCTTGTACAAGATTCCGAAACTTGTGGGCGGGGTAAGGTTCGAGCACACGCACCGCATGATCGCGCAGGGGGCCGGACTACTGACGATTATCCTGGCGTGGTGGACTTGGGTCGTCGAAAAGCGGCGCTGGATGCGGTTGTTGGGCCTTGCCGCTCTAGGAACCGTGATTGCCCAGGGGATTCTGGGCGGCCTGACCGTGCTGTTTTTTCTGCCTCCGCCGATTTCGTCCGCGCATGCGGCATTGGCTCAAACCTTTTTCTGCATTGCGGTCGCGATGGCTTTGTTCACTGGCCGCAGGTGGGTGGAGGAGCAGCCTCGCGTGGAATTCGACCAGCGGCACCCGAGCCTGTTCACCCTGACCCTGCTCTCCATTTTGGTTCTGTATGTGCAGTTGATTCTGGGAGCGATGTTCCGTCACCACGGGTTGAGCTGGTGGCCTCACGTCGTGCATGCCGTTGTCGTCTCGGCCGTGCTGGCGTGGACCTCAGTGCGAGCGCTGACCGTCTATCCGCAGATCGAGGCGGTTCGTCGCCCGGCGATTCTGATGCTGTCCCTGGTCATCGGCCAGCTATGCCTCGGCTTTACGGCGTTTCTGACCCGCGTGTCGTGGGGACGAGACGCCGTGCAACCGGAGCTTCCCATGGTGCTGGCCACCGTGGCTCACGTGGCCGTGGGAGCGCTTCTTCTAGCGACCACGGTGATCCTGGCGATCCAGGTATGGCGGCATGTTCCGGTCGCTTTCGAAGAGACCCTGCCGGAAGCGCAGCGCGATCCCTCAGCAGCATAGGATCGTTTTTCCACCAGGGACAGGGCGAGCCACAACTTCTCGCCACCTGCAAGTGTTCGACTTGTCACTGCTGTCCCGAAGCGGCAATTGTCAGCATGATGTCGTAAACTAAATGCAGTCCCCGGAGTCGACTTTGGTTTCGAAAGTATCTGCGCTCGCTGAGCCCGGTCCCGAACTAGAGCAATCCGCCGCGCCTGTTATTTCCGTACAAAATCTAGTCCACCGCTACCAGACCCGCACAGCTCTGAACGGCGTTTCCTTCGAAGTGCGTCCGGCGGAACTGTTTGGGTTGCTCGGGCCCAACGGCAGCGGGAAGACGACGCTCTTCCGTATTCTCTCGACTCTGATGATCCCGACCGGCGGTCGTGCGGTCGTCATGGGATGCGACGCAGCGCAGGATCCCGCGAGTCTGAGGCGGCAGATTGGAGTCGTGTTTCAGGCACAAAGTGTCGACGCCAAATTGACGGCCTACGAGAACCTGTGGCATCAGGGACATCTGTATGGGTTGCGTGGGTCGGCACTGAAACAACGCGTAGGAGAGATCCTGGCTCGCGTGGGACTGGCCGACCGCGCGAAAGAACGCGTGGAAACCTTCTCCGGCGGGATGCAGCGCCGCATCGAACTGGCCAAAGGCCTGCTGCACCACCCCGGCGTCTTGTTGCTCGATGAACCCACCACCGGCCTCGACCCGGGCGCTCGCCGCGACTTGTGGCAATACCTGCAGATGCTGCGCGATGAAGAACACGTTTCCGTGCTGGTCACAACTCACCTGATGGAAGAAGCCGAGCGTTGCGATCGACTGGCGATCATGAATGAAGGGAATCTGGTGGCTTTGGGGACGCCGGCGGAGTTAAAGAGCGAGATCGGGGGCGACGTGATCCTGCTCGACGCGGCGCACGACGCCGCATTGCTGGCCGAACAGATCCAGACACGCTTCCACGTGGAAGCGACCGTCATGGGGAAGCAGGTGCGCATTGAGCGCGAAGGCGGCCACCGCTTCGTTCCCGACGTCGTTGAAGCATTCCCCGGAGAGATTCAGGCAATTTCCGTCAGCAAGCCAGCGCTGGAGGATGTGTTCATCCACCGCACCGGCCACAAGTTTTGGAGTGAAGAGCGCGAAGCAAGTTCGATAGACGAAAAAAAAGACAAAAAGAAAAAGAGGAGGTAGCTTGCGTCCAATGATCCTGGTGCTTTCTCTGGTGCTCGGTCTGGTTCCCTTGGCGGGCGTCGTATGGATTTTCGTAAGTGGCATGATTGTCCTCTATCCATTTTCTGCGACGGTGGACGGCCTCTTCATGACGCTGATCCTGCTCACTCTCTCGGCGTGCTTCCTGCTAAACGCATTCTGGGAAATGCGTGACCGCGGGATGCTTGGCAAAAAGGCAGCCCCGCCCGCTAAGACCCCTGTGGCGAAAGCGAGTTAGAGAATGGCGACTCAGGCAACAACTCTGGCGCGACCGATGACGCCCGCATCCGCGGGCGTGATGCTGCCAGCGTTCACCCTCTGGTGGCGGGAGATCGTTCGCTTCTACCGCCAACCGGGACGCGTGATTGGCGTGATCGCCTCACCGCTGGTCTTTTGGGCCGTGCTCGGCTCCGGCTTCGGCACCTCCTTCCGTTCCGGCGGAGGCCCCGGCCAGCAACACTACCTCGATTATTCCTACCCCGGAATCCTGATCCTGATCGTACTTTTCACCTCCATCTTCACCATGATGTCAGTGATTGAAGACCGCAAGGAAGGCTTTCTTCTCTCCGTGCTGGTTGCGCCCGTCCCCCGCACTGCCATCGTGCTGGGTAAAGTCCTCGGGGGTACCACAGTCGCCGCCGCCGGGGGACTGATCTTCCTGCTCTTCGCTCCCTTCGCCGGAGTCCATCTGGGACTGGTTCAGGTTCTGCTGGTCGCTTTGGTCGTTTTTCTGGTCTCGTTCTCTCTGACCGCTCTCGGCTTCGCCATCGCCTGGCCCATGGATTCAACCCAGGCTTTCCACGGAATCGTGAACCTGTTTCTGATTCCGATGTGGCTGGTTTCGGGCGCACTGTTTCCGATGTCCGGTGCATCGGGATGGATCCGCGTCATCATGCGTCTCAACCCGCTCACTTACGGCGTAGATGCACTGCGCGGACTGCTCTACCCGGATGCTGGAACGACTTTTCCGCTGTCTCACGATCTAGCGACGCTGCTTCTGTTTTCGCTGGTCATGTTCGCTCTGGCCCTGCTCATGGCTAATCGTCGCACCACGAAGCCTGCCGCGTGATGCCAACCCTATGATCGCCGAACAGTACGCTTTCTTCCCTGCCCTCAACGCCACCCTGAACGGAACCAGCGCCGCACTTCTGCTGTCAGGACGTATCCTGATTGCACGCGGCCGCATGGCCGCCCATCGCGCCTGCATGATCGCTGCCGTGGTCGCGTCGGCATTGTTTCTGGGATGCTATTTGTACTTCCACTTCGAGGTTGGGAACATCCGGTTTCTCGGCGTAGGATGGGCGCGGCCAGTCTATTTTGCGATCCTGATTTCGCACGTTACGCTGGCCATTATCATCGTGCCTCTCGCAATCATTACATTGAGCCGAGGGCTCAAGGCCCGGTATTCTCAGCATCGCGCCATCGCCCGCTGGACGTGGCCCCTGTGGATGTACGTTTCCGTCACGGGTGTCATCGTGTACTTTATGCTGTACCAGTGGTTCCCGCATAGCTAAGGCTAGGGCTCACCACAGAGGACACGGAGGGTACAGAGAAACATCGAGAACCCAGGCGAACCCAAGAAAAGTTTCTATTCACTTTCCTCCGTGTCCTCTGTGGTGAATTGATTTTTATGTCCGTATTGAAACTCAAGATCGATGTTTCCGGCACAGTCGGCGACGCCGCCTGGCGCGAGATCCAGCAGTTTGATCAGATTCAGAGTGCGGATTTCGGCCCACAATTCGGTAGTGGCGGCAGCTGCAGCCATCCACCCGATGCTCCCCATGCCAAGGGCGAATGGATCGGTGCTGAAATCCGGCTCCAGACGCCGCTTCTGGCCCAGTACGCAATGTCGCACTACCTCGAGCAGGAGCGCGTGCTCGACGCAGACGCAGAGTAAGCTCGTTCTGTTATAGTTCCTTTCCGGGATTCCATGTCGGTTCAATCAGAAACCTCTGCTCCAACTCTTACTCCTGACGGCTCTGCCACACCGAAGCCCAAGCGTTCGATGTCGCGGACTCAGAAGATTCTCTTCTTTGCCACCGGATGGCTGATCGTCCTGATGCCCTTTCTGTTCTGGTGGAACACATGGTTCGGGCGCCATCTGTCCGACCAGCAGTTGACCGAGTACCTCCACGATGACAAGAAGCCCCGACATATCCAGCACGCGCTGGTGCAGATGGGCGATCGCATGGGTCGTCAGGACAAGGCGGGCAGACCAGCTCCCGATCCCGCGGCAAGACAGTGGTATCCCGACCTGATACGGCTGGCGAGTGATCCGGTGGACGAGGTTCGCAACACCGACGCCTGGGTCATGGGCCTTGACGCTTCGGGCACGGGCTTTCACGAGACGCTGCTGAAGATGTTGTCGGATCCTTCGCCTATGGTTCGGGGGAATGCTGCGCTTTCTCTGGTGCGCTTCGGGGACGCAACCGGGCGTACGCAAATCGTGGCGCTGCTACAACCCGCTCAGATCAGCTCTCCCGCAAATGGTCGCGTCGTCGACTCCGACCGCCCCGGCACCGCGGTCCATCAGGGCGGACTGCTCGCGAAGATTGCACCTTCGGGATCTTCAGCGCCAATCGAGATTCGCTCGCCGATTCCCGGGCGCATCCGCTCGGTTTCGCAGCCCGGCGCAAATGTCACGGCGGGCTCGGAAGTGGCCGTGGTCGATCCCGGGACCGAACAGGTATGGGAAGCCCTTCGAGCGTTATATCTGGTGGGGCAAGTCGACGATCTGCCGGCAATCCGTCCCTACGAACGCGACCTGCCGGACATCTCGAACGATGTGCGCAAGCAAGCGCAAGAGACAGAAAAAGCAATCCGCGACAGAAGTGCGAACAAGTAGCGCCGCCATCCTACCGGCTGTCTAGAGAGCCTGCCCTGAGCTTGTCGAAGGAGCGTCGCGCCCTCGATGCCGGGCACTAATCCCACTGCGATAAGATTTCTATTACCAATCATGACGCAGAAACTAGGCTACATCGCTCTAGTAGTTCGCCACTACGACGAGGCCATCAAGTTCTACACGCAGTCTCTGGGCTTTCAATTGGTCGAGGACACCGACCTCGGCTGCGGAAAACGCTGGGTACGAATCAGGCCGCGGGGATCGGCCGGGACGGACCTGCTGCTCGCAAAAGCAGTCAATCCGGAACAAGCGAGCCGCATAGGCAACCAGACGGGAGGCCGGGTCTTTCTGTTTCTCCACACTGACGATTTCTGGCGCGACTATAGGGCTATGACAGAGCGCAGCGTGAAGTTCGTCCGGCCGCCAAGCCAGGAATCGTACGGAACGGTTGCGGTCTTCGAGGATCTCTACGGCAACCAGTGGGACCTGCTGGAGCTGAAGCATTCACCTGCTGAACGATAGTCGCATCGCACGGCGGGGACTCACGGATGAGTTCTGCGAGATGGTAGGGATCCTTCCACTGCGTTGCGGATTTCACTTCGTGAATTCCGCAACTACGCTCAGGATGACAAGTCTCGGCGGCGAGCCAAAGGGCAGCTTGTAAAAGAAAGTTTCAGCTAGAAGCTAAGAGCTAGCGGCTAATAGCTGGCCTTCAAATCGCCATCGGCCCGACTTCCTTTTCAACTTCTGCCGTGTCGACCATGACGATGGCATCCCACGGACAGCCGTCGAGGAAGCAGCCATCGGGGCCTTTGCTCAGGCATTTCTTGCAGCCGATGCAAAGGATGGGGTCGATCTGGATGCGGCCGAATGGCGGATTGTCCTCGTCGGGCACCCAGAACATGCAGTCTTCCACCGGGCAATATTCCACGCAGGCGGGCGAGCCGGCGCATCCGGTGCAGCACTCGGTGATGACCGCCAATTCCTTCGGTTTCTTCTTGCGTGGGGTGGCAAGGCCTTTGGACTTCGGTTCAAACTTAAGTTCGTCGGGAACCATCCCAACGGCTCTCGTGGCGCCGGGTACAGGAGGCATGCGCGGAATTATAACCTGAAACCGCGTCAGTCATGAACTTACTTCCGCGTAAACAAGATGCTGCGAAACCGGAGAGTCTCGACCCAAAATGACACTCGTGGCAGGGGTTTGTGACAGACAGCACGATTCCCACCGGCTCCATTCTGTTATAGTGAACCCCTGCAAAGGAGCACCGACATGGCTGGCAAGAGTCTGAACCGGGTTCAACTGATTGGAAATCTAGGGAAAGATCCCGAAATCAAGTACACGCCGCAGGGCACCCCAGTGGCCAAGCTGACGATCGCCACCAACGAGCGCTTCAAGGACAAGGCCGGCGAATGGCAGGACCGCACCGAGTGGCACAACGTCGTCCTCTGGCAGCGCCTGGCCGAGATTGCCGGCGAATATCTGAAGAAGGGTGGCAAGGTCTACATTGAGGGCCGCCTGCAAACCCGCTCGTGGGACGACAAGACCTCTGGCCAAAAGAAATACATGACCGAAGTCGTTGCCAGCGACATTATTCTCTTGGGTGGACGCGGTGAGGGCGGCGGTGGTGGAGACTTCGCAGGCAGTTCGCGCGGATCTTCATCTTCGGCGGGCGCCAGCAACAACTTCGACCAGCGCACTCCTGAGCCCGAGCCAGCAGCATCCGGCCCGATCACGGACGACGATATTCCGTTCTAGCGCGTATCCCGTGGGTTAATGAACTCACCGCGGACTTGTCATCTTGAGCAAAGCAAAAGATCTATGCACTGCCATGCCAGTTGCACAGGCCCTTCGCTTTGCTCAGGATGACAAGGCTGTTTTAAGTGTGGTGGGCTACCGCCGCATCTTCCGCCGGATAATCGAACTGCGCCAGAAACTCGAAGGCCGGGGGATTTTCCCGCTGCCAGCCAATCGTCCGGCGGATCGCTTCCTCAATCGCCACAGGCTCTTTGTATCCCAGTTCGTGACGGAGGCGCTCCGAACTCGCTGTCCAATGCTGGGCCGCATTGCCCGGCTTCAGCAGGTGACGCGGCGTGCGCTCCACCGGCAATAAAACGAACTCCCCATCCCACTTCATCTCGCTGGCGATTTTCCGTGCCCACTCCAGTTCGCTGAACGACGGTTCCTCGCACACGTTATAGATACGTCCCGCGGCGCGATCGTCCGTGGCGGCCAAGGCGATGGCAGCCGCCACGTTCTCCACGTACCCTCGGGGCGAGCGCCACGCGGCCAGCATGTCGGAAAAAATGATGTGGCGCCGTCCATCGGCGATGCGCTTCACCACGGGATAAAAGCGATGCAGCGGATCCCCAGGGCCGTACACCATCGGCAACCGGAGCACCGTCCCGGGAAGTTCGAGGTCATTCATCACGATGCGCTCTGCCGGGATCTTGTCGTAGTCGTCCGTCGCCCAGGAGAAAATCTTGCGCATCCCCTGCAAGACTGCGGGGGGGTAGGGATGCAAGCTGCGGCGCAACTCCGAATCTTCAGTGAGCGGCACTTCCAGAAGCGGACCATCTTCGGTGCCCTGCGAAATGCCGATCGCGCGGTACACGTCCATGCTGCTCAGCATGACTACGCGCCGCGCTGCGCCACGGAAGACGTCCATCAGGCGTTCGGCCTGCGGACCCGAACTGAGGACCAGGTCAATGACCAATTCGGGAGCAAATCGCTTCAGTTCCTCAGCACTTGCATTCAGCTGGTTATGGTCACCTCGGATCTCATCGACCCCGGCGGGCGCGGCCGTCGTGCCCCGATGAAACACCGCAACGGTGTGCCCTTGCTGCTTTAATGCAGCAACAACAAACCGCCCAATGAAGCCATTTCCACCAATAAGTAGGAGGCGCATAGGTACAGTCAACGCATCACGCAAACGCGCTTAATGCCGAAGTCTTGGGATGAACAGATAGTGGCCCCCGAGAAGCGGCAACTGCGCCCTTGCAAGGCCTTCACTGCCCTTCTAGTCACCGTCGCCGGTATCGACCGAGACCAGTTCCAGGCTCTGCAGCAGCGGGCTCGAGTCCGCGACGAACTCCACATGCCCGCAGCGCGGACACGACAAAATGGCGTGGCCCGAATTGCCGGGCGCCAGGCTGGCCTTCATCAACTGATATCTCTGGAGCTTCTGTTCGCAGCGGAGGCAACAGACTGTCTTGCTATAGGGATCGGTAGAGACACCACTCGGGGTCTCGATGGCTGGTTTCATACATTCCCCTGGATCAGGAATTCTGGAGCAGCCAAACCCCGGCTGGCATTCCAGTTTGAGTGGAACGAGTGTAGCACGGCGGATGCGGCTCTGGCCGCGCAATCACGCCTGCAACCAGTGCGAAATTAGGCTCCCCAAAAACAAATCCCATCACGAACAGATCCAGGTTCGGACTCTGATCGCGATGGGATCGTCAAAAAACTGCTCTTTCGAATGCTCTTACGGATGCAGGAACCAGGGCGTCGTCGTATCGTCGGTCTTGAAGAAATTCAGGATCTGCCCAGCCACCTTGAGATCTCCTGCCGGGAACGAGGGATGTGTACCGTCCGATTGCAGGTCCTGGCATGTCCATACAAATCCGTCACTGCGCCCCAGCAATCCATTGGCCCAGTAATACGGTCCCCACGACATCCACGGAGCTTTGACCGCTCCCAGCGCGGGGTTGTAATTCAGGTTCGCGTTGCCATTCAGCTGGTCGTTGATGGCATTCTTCACGGCAAAGCCGGCTTCGTAGGCGTAAGGCTCAGGATCAATCTTTGCCACGCCATTCGAATAGCCCGCATAAATGCGACTGGAGAAATATACCAGCTTCGCATTGGGGAAGAACGTGTGCACGTTGTTCATCTCGGTTTCATAGTTCCCCTGCATCTGGGTCATGTCGCCCGGAAACGTCCCTTTCGCGATGCCATTGGTGTCTTCAATCCAAACCGCGACGACCTGCTGTGCGGTCACTCCCTGATCGGGCAGGTAATTGTTCAAAATCGTATTCCAGTACGGCGAACTGGTCGATGACAGCAGGTTCGGTGTAGCTCCGCCCTGAGCACCCGACACGAACACAAGGGCAGGGTTGATCGCCGGATCGGTTCGCGCGAGTGCCAGGAACTCGGCAAATTCATCGAGCGCCGTGGATTCTCCCAGCGCCAGCATGACGTCCTTTCCTGTCGGGCTGTAGTTGCCATTGCCATCCAGCGGCACAATGGCTTTGGCGAATGCAACGCCGTCGGAATCATGCGAGGCCGGACGCACGTTGCTGCCATTGGGATAAAGGCCACCCTCCTCACCTTGATAGATTCCGGTTGCAAGGTCAGTGATGGGGACGATGGGCGTCGTCGTGTTTGGAATGTTGTACGAGATGTTGTTGCACACCGCGCCCGTCGTCTTGGCCACCGTCAGGGTAAACAGCTTGGTCACATTGAACTTGGCGGAGTCCTTCACTCCAGCGGTAAACGTATAGTTACCGGCGGTCACCGTTGCGGCGACCGTTCCGCTGATCAGGCCCGCGCTGGAAAGCGTAAGGCCTGCAGGCAACGTGGAACCCGGCTTCAGGCTGAAGGTGTAGGGCGGCGTTCCCGCAGCGGCGAGCAGCGCGGCTTGGTAGGCCGCGTTCTGAGTTGCCGTGGGCAGCGTCGTAACGTTGAGGAGCGACAAAGAAGTGGCCACCGAGCCGTTGCCGCTCAGATCCACGACTTGCGTCGGAACCTGATCGAAAGTGAACGCGATCACCCCGGTCTCCGAGGTGACCATCGTGGGGCTGTAGCCGACGCTGATCGTTTTACTCGAGCCGGCATTGATGGTAATGGGCAAACTGACGGGTACGATGGCGAAGGTCGGCGGCGTAATCGTGATTCCCTGCAACTTTACAGCAGCAGTTCCCGTGTTGGAAATCGTGATTAACTGTGTCGCGCTCGCAGTTCCCTCAGGCTGATTGGGAAAGTTCAACGAAGTTGGACTCGAACTGACCACCGCCTGCGACTGAAGGCCAGTTCCCGTCACAGGCACCTGCAACGGATTTCCGGTCTGCTGCGTCAGCGTGTAATCGCAATTGAATTTCTTCGCCACATCCGGGGCAAAGTACATCGAGTAGGTTGTGGTCTTACTTGGCGCCAGTGTAAACGGCGTTTGGCCTGATGCCAGCTTGAACTCCGGACAATTTAAGGTAATGGCCGTGATCGTGGTGGTCGTCGTACCTGTGTTCCTGATCGTAATCGTCTTGGTGGTCGTGCTCATCCCGATGTACGTACTGGTAAATGTCAGAGAGCTCGGGCTAGACGTAATCTGCGCTGAGATGGTAACGAGGAAAAGCGCGCTGATTAAGAAGGAGTTGGCAAAACATAAACGGACTCGGCGCATGACAGCAGGCATCGTTCGATCCCTCCGGCAGACTCACAAGCAAAAATGCACGGGGCAAATCAATTCCCTCGCAGGCAACACGGGCAGTTCACTGTTCAGTTTGAGGTCGTGCAACTTGGGGTGGCGAACTCCTCAAGCACTTCCGGTGGTCGCGCCATCGGGGGAAAACTGGGGATCCCCCTCACTAGTTAAGGAGAGAAGACCGTTGAGGCATTCTTCGCTGGCCCTCCTGGAGTGTCAAGAATGAAAGTTCTTGCACACCCTGAGAGTGGTTGGTCGGGAATGGTTCGGGTTGGAGCCGGTCAGAAAGGATCTCTACGCGACTTGGCTTTCGCCGTCGTGCAAACTGATGGGTGGGGTTGCAGGTCTCGCCACGACTTTTTCGGGTTCTCTGGCGAGAAACTCCTTAGGACAAATCAGCGCCAGAACCGGCGTCGTCATAAAGGTTGTAAACAACGCCATGATGACCATCATCGAAAACAGAGCGGGTGAGATGACACCGATATCGAGGCCGATGTTGAGAATCACCAACTCCATCAGGCCCCGCGTATTCATGAGCGTGCCCAGCCCGGCCGCTTCCCGCAGAGGGATTCCGGTCAGCCATGACGCTAACGTAGACCCACCTAACTTGCCGACCGTCGCCACCAGAATAATCAGGCCGCAGTACATCCACATCTCCGGCCCCTTGACTAGGCCGATATTGGTGCGCAATCCGGTGAAGGCAAAAAACAAGGGCAACAGCAGAGTTACCGTGATCGTCTCAAAGCGGTCGAGGACGTATCGCACAAAATGTCTTTGCTTCGGCATGATGGCGCCCATGAGGAAGGCGCCGAAGAGCAGATGAATGCCGAGGTACTCGGTGCAGAGAGCTGAGACCAAGACGAGGAGCAGCATCAGCGCCATCAGGTTCTCGCTGAGCTCGCCCTTTGCTTTGTAGACCCGCTCGTAGCCGCGCAACAGCCGTCGCACCCCGTAGATCATCACCAGACCAAACACCCCGATGCCGCCAATCGTGATCCAAATGGAGGTGGAAGAGTGGGCCGAGCGGATCAGCACGACGATGTACGCCAGAATGCACCAGCCGGTGACATCATCAACTGCGGCGCATGCAATGGCGACCGTTCCCAGCCGACTGCCCAGCATATTTCGCTCTGCAAGAATTCGTGCCAGCACCGGAAAGGCGGTGATGCTCATGGCCGCACCCATGAACAACGCAAAATTCGTAAAGGCGACGCTGTCATCCGATAGTCGGGGATAGAGATAAAGGGCAAGGAACGCGGCCAGAACAAACGGAGCGGTGATGCTGACATGACTGGTCAGCACCGCCGCGTGGCCCTGCTTCTTGAGTTCCCTCGGATTAATTCCCAAGCCCACGAGGAACATGAATATGACAACCCCGACCTGGCTCAATGCGTTCAAGAAACCGAGGCTGGCGGCGGGAAACAGGTACGCGGAGGAATGAGGCGCGATCCATCCGAGAAGGGATGGCCCCAGCATAATGCCGGCAAACATTTCACCCACGACACGCGGCTGATGGATCTTGCGGAAGAGTTCCCCGACCAGTCGGCACACTGCGAGAACAACCGCAATCTGCAGGACGAGCGTAAACAGATTCGGCATCAGTGCGCTCCTCCCGCTGAACTCTTCGGCTGCCTCGTCGCATGAAACTCGACGGGTGTGCAGGATGAGCAGGCGCTCACTATCAGCACCCCGGTCAACGATCTCGGATCGGACTTGGGATCAACCGTGGCAGTGAGCGCCAATGACCGATCGGCGCAGTCGCTCGAGGAATCGCGCACTGGAACGATCGAGGCCTTCAGGGTCTTGCCATCGAGCGCTCCCGAGGCCACGGTCTTCGAGGGGTTGTTGAAGGCCAAGACGAGGTTCTTGCCTGATTGAGAGATCCCCACGGAACTGTTCGAGAGCGACGCCAGCGTCTTAGCGCAGGATCCACCCGACAGGCGGCTGGCGTCCGCTTCAATTTTCCAAACGCCATCCACCGAAATCGGCGCCGTCAGGGTGCGACCGGTCCGCAGGACTCCCGCCAGTCCCAGCAGCGGCAATCCAACGAGCAGAACGTACGCCACTACGAAATTGCGGCTCGTGTGCGACATCGTGCCCTCTTTAGCTTTGGAACTGAACCCCGGGGGAACCAGAATACCGCGTGATAGCTTACACCGAAAACGACGGAAGTCCGATCGTAAAATCGGACTTCCACCACTTTTTTCTGCAATCTCGGCCGGGAACTATACCTGCGGCCGGAAAGCATCGGAGGTCAAATTCCCCAGCAGTTTATGCCACGGGTGCTTCTCGTTCTGCTCTACCTTCGAAACCATCTGCTTCATCTTGGTCAGCACTTCCGGCGCTTCTTCGTCATACACGTCGCCCTGAAGCAGCTTAAGCACGTCCAGCCGGTAGTTCTTGTCGCTGATGAAGTAGGTGAACAATACGTTCAACCGGTAGTACACCGAGATGAACTCGTACCAGTTCTTGGTCCCGCGGCGTAGCTTGGTTTCGTAGTCGACGAAGCTCGCGCGCGAGAAATCATTCTTCTCGATGGCCGCAAGAATGTCTTTATGCGCGAACCGCGAGCTGTTGAGCGCGATGCTCACGCCGGTGGAGAAGATCGGATCGACGAAGCGTCCCGCATCCCCTACCAGCATGAAGCGGTCTCCGGCCAACTGCTTCATCGCGTAGCTGTAGTCGCCTTCTTCCTTGAAAGGACGAATGCGATCGGACTTCTTCAGCGTCTCCGCGATCAAAGGCCGGCTGCCCACCGTCTCCCAGAAGAACTTCTCGCGGTCTTCCTTCGACTTAGCGAAGTTCTTCTTCTGCGTGACTACGCCCAGACTGGTAACCGTGTCTGTGATCGGAATCTGCCAGATCCAGGTGTTCGAGATCGGCAGGAAGTGGATATAGATGTAATCCAGATTTGTATCGCGCTTCGCGAACACCTTGCGGTCGTAACCGTCGAACCAGGAGTGAATGGCGTACTGGTCGAACACCGTGTCTTTGACCTTCAGCTTGAGCTGGTTGCCGAGGAACGTCTGGCGGCCGCTGCAGTCCACCACCATCTTGCAGCTGACGCTCATTTCCTTCGGGCCAATATTGAAATAAACTTCCGGATGCTCGGGACCGAAGTCGACGCGCCCGACCTTGACGCCGTCGTACACCGTTGCGCCCAGCTTCTGCGCGTGCTTCAACAGCATCAGGTCAAACTTGCCGCGGTCTACATGGTAGGTATAGTTCCGGTCCTCCATACCTTCCTGCTTGCGTTCTTCGAAACGGATGTCGACGTTGTAGTCCGGCGCCAGACCCTCGAGGTCGTGCACATAGCCCGGATTTTCATCGTTAGTGGTCCAGACCGCACCGAACTTGTGCGGGAATTTCGCCTCCTCCATCTGCGGGAGGAAGTCGAGATCCTTGAACACACGGGTCGAAGATGGAACGAGCGACTCGCCCACGTGCGGGCGCGGGAACAACTCACGTTCGAACACGACGCACTTGACGCCGGCTTTCGCCAGGTAGCACGCCATGCTCGATCCGGCGGGTCCGCCGCCAATGATGCCTACCTCAAAATCAGGGACTGAATGATTCATATCTCTGCCTTCTCCCAGTGTCTTTGCTATGCCGCCGAGCCCAGCGGCCGCGAGCGGCGAGCCGGGCGCGGTTGCCGTTCCTGCCTAGGCTGAAGCTTCCACAAACGCATCCGCCGTGAGATCTCCAAGGAAGCCGTGCAGCGCGTGATTCGGATCCTTCTCCACCTGCTGCACGATGTTCCGCATGCGGGTCAGAACTGGCGGCTCGGCATCCTCGTATACGTCTCCCTGCAGAAGCTTGAGCACGTCCAGGCGGTAGCGCGGATCCTGCACGAACGCCGTAAACAACACGTTCAGGCGGTAGTACACGCTGATGAAGTTGTACCAGTTGCGGGTGCCGCGCTTGAGCGTGGACTCATAGGTCTGGAACGATTCGCGGCTGAAGTTGCCCGTCTCGAGCGCGCCGATGATGTCCTTGTGCGCGAATCGTGAACAATTCAACGCGATGCTCACGCCCGTGGAAAAGATCGGATCCACAAAACGTCCCGCATCGCCGACCAGAACCAGGCGATCGCCGGCCAGTTGCTTCATGGCGTAGCTGTAGTCGCCCTCGTCTTTGAACGCGTGCATCTGCTCCGAACCCTGCGCCTTCAGCCCTTCGTACAGTTCGGGCCGGCTCTTAATGCAGTCCCAGAAGAATTTCTCGCGCGACTCCTTGCTCTTGGCGAAATTCTTCTTCTGCGTGACCACGCCGATGCTGGTGATCGTATCGGTGATCGGAATCTGCCATACCCAGGTGTTCGTGATCGGCAAGAAGTGGATGAAAATGAAATCGCCCTGCGTCTGCTTGTTGGAAGCCATGCAGCGCCGGTCATACCCGTTGAACCAGGTGTGGATGGCGTACTGGTCGAAATGGTCGTCCTGAATGCGCCACTTCAGCTGGTTGCCGACCAGAGTCTTGCGCCCGCTGGCGTCGACCACGATGCGGCAGGTCGTACTCATCTCTTTCTTGCCCATCGTGTATTGCACGGCAGCGCAATTCGGATCGCTGAAATCCACGCGATTGACGCCGATCCCTTCATACACCTTGGCGCCGAACTGGTTGGCGTGCTGCAGCAGCATCAGGTCAAACTTGCTGCGGTCCACGTGATAGGTATAGTTCTGGCCGACCCCAGGCTGGGTCCGCTCTTCGAAGCGGATATCGACGTGGCAGTCAGCCGACACGCCGCCGAAATCCATGTTGTACACCTTGGCATCCGAGGCCGCCGTCCAAGCCGCGCCAAACTTGTGCGGAAACTTGGCTTCCTCCATCTTGGGCAGGAAGTCGAGATCCTTGAACACCCGAGTCGAGGACGGTACCAGCGACTCTCCCACGTGTGGACGGGGCATCAACTCGCGCTCAAACACCACGCAGTTAATGCCAGCTTTGGCCAGGTATGCCGCCATGCTCGAACCTGCAGGGCCGCCTCCAATGATTCCTACTTCAAAATCGGGCACAGAGGATTTCATATCTGCTGTCTTCTCCCCAAGATGTTTGCTCGGAATTCGATCATTTCTGTCGGATTGGTTTGTTTTTTCAACTGGATTCTGAGAGACAAAGTCGCCTTCCCACCTGACGCCAGAACAACACCCAACTCGTGCGGGAGAGAGGCAAGAATGTTACAGAATCGTTTAGAGGGGGAACGCTACTTTTACCGTCGCGCTGTGTTCCCCTATTTAACCAAAAGTCGGCCGCTTCGCCAAGCATGAAAATATTTGCACATTTACTGATCGTGTCAGCAGTTCCCTGAGGGAGAGCACCATCGAGCCAGATAGTAACCTGCAGGTAATCTATCAGTTACGGATTGCGGTAAGCGATTGTTTTCAAGGGAATAAGCGAACACGCTTTACTTTGCAGCAAAGAAGCACACCGGCTTTTGCCTGCTGCGTAAAACCCTCCGGAAATGTCGGCCCGGATGCGGCGTGGAATCGAGCATTCGACCAGAGTTAGGCATTCATTTGACAGTCCGCATCGAGCGTGACAACATGGCCGTCACGGAGTACACTTCCCGTCTCCTCCCCCCAACGTTCTCTATGGATTGTTTTCCAACCGAGGATCCCTTGCGAAAATTCTTGTCTTCCGTGGTGTCTTGTCTGTTCGTTGCCTCAGTCTTGTTCCCCCTGGCGGGGTGCATCGCCCACGCCCCAAGCAAGAGTGGGGGAGGAGGCGGCAACCAGCAAACGACTGTGACGGTGACGCCCACGGCCGCCACCGTATCGGGCGGAAGCACGACGACGTTTACCGCCACGGTAACCGGACCACAGGAGACAGCGGTGACGTGGAATGTAAACGGCATCCAGAACGGGAATTCGACGGTTGGCACCCTGACCGCCGGGACGAACTCTTCTGGCACCACGACAGCGGTTTACACGGCGCCAACGACGGTTCCAACCCCGCCGACCGTCTCAATAACAGCGGTTTCGGTCGCTAACAACACGAGTTCAGCACCATCGACGGTAACGATAACGCCATCGACGGTCAATGTGGCTATCTCGCCCACTACCGCCACTGTCGACGCCGGAACGACTCAGACGTTCACTGCCACCGTGACGGGAACCACGAACTTTGGTGTTGGTTGGTATGTAAATGACATCTTGAACGGCAACTCGAGCGTCGGAACGATCACCGCCAGTAGCACTTCTACAGGATCGACGGCCATCTACACGGCTCCTACGGTCGCGCCGTCAAATGCGTTCCCCGCCACGATCACCGCCGTGTCGGTCGCTGACGCAGGAGCGGTGGGCACGGCAGTCGCGACAATTCCGCCGATTGTCGTCACACTTTCTCCCGCGTCGGGGGTGTCCATACCCGTAAGCGGAACTCAAGAGTTCACAGCGACAGTGACCGGCACTGGCGACACCGCAGTCGTGAATTGGCAGGTGAACGGGATCTCCGGAGGCAACTCCAACATAGGCACGATCGCTCAGACAAGTTCGAATGCGGCCGTGTACACCGCTCCGGCGACTGTCAGCGCATCTCCGTTCATCATTACAATTAGCGCCGTCTCAGGGGCCGACTCATTTTCCATCGGGCAGATCCAAGGTAACGTGCATGTGACGGTCAGTATTTCCCCCGCCACCGATTCGATCGGGCAAGGTGCTAACCTGCAGTACACAGCGACTGTAAATGGTGCCCCAAACACTGCCCAAGGCCAAGATGTCGTCTGGAGCGCGAGTTGTCCCACGTGTCAAGGCGGACAAACCGGAGGCACGTTCGACCCAAATAATCCTGGGCTTTATGTTGCGCCGGGGCTCCAGCAGGGAACGACCTCTGCAACGGTGACCGTAACCGCGACGCCGAATTTCGATCCAACACAACCAGGCACGGCGACCATGAATGTACAGCAGACGGACCCATTGGGCACTGTTTCTAACGTTCAGTCCCTGTCTCCGTCCCAATGCCCGGCTGACTCAAACGGCAAGCTGACGAACGGAACCTGCTACTCGATGACGGTGTCCTGTGATGGGGTCTCGGATTTGACGAGCTACTTGAAAGTGAACGCAACAGCCACTCCCGTCGGAACGGTGCTTTTCCTGATCGGCGGTGGCGGAAATGGCCTGTACGACTCCAACCCATCGTGGGCGTATGGATATGAGGCGGTGGAAAATGTCTTTAACGCGAACTTCAACACCGTTCAGGTCTCGTTCGGCCTTCCCTTTAACGCCAACCAGCCCAACGGTTGGCTCCAAGGGCCGGGTGGAGTCCGCCGTTTGGCTTGCCGCTACGCCACAGTCGCCGATTGGGTCTACAACAACCCGAAAATGATTAACCCAGGCACCTCGTCCACGACGAGCGCGCCATTCTGCGCAACTGGGAACAGCGGAGGATCCGGAGCCTTGGCTTACGCGGCGTTTGAGTATGGGCTGGCGGGCGCTGCCTCCACGGGTCCGACCCAAGAGTTCAGCTTCATCGAACCCACAAGTGGTCCTGTTATGACTCGACTCGATCAAGCTTGCGTCTGCAACAATAACGCGATGGGGCCGAAAGGACCCTGCACGACTGATACCGGTCCCACGCCGATGTGTTTCTCGCCGTCCGAAGCGGCTATTATCGATCCGGCGTACCAGGTCCAAGGGCAATCTAACCAACCCACCCTATGCTCGAACGGGCTCAGCGGAACGGATACCGCAAATGCGAATCGGTTTGCGTCCGATAGCATTGAGTATGCGCCGAATAACGCTCTTCCCATTCCCCTTTCCAAGTCAGTAATCGTCAACATGCGGTTCGGAGGTTACGACACAACGACAGCCGTGCCTCAGGGCGAGGTGTGGTGGGGAGCCGTCAGCCCCAAGCCGACGGCGCCAGCGTGTTCGGAATCCGCAGGGCATGAAATTCCCGACGACAACCAGGGTGCAATCGACATTGCGAATGACATCGTCACGGGGTGCCACTAGGCCGATAGCATGCTTTGAATACGACAAGGCCCGCCGACGATCAGCGGGCCTTATTGTTCTGTTCGATAACCCTGCTATTGGCAGGTCGACAGCTTGAAGTTCGCGATCCGTGTATCCCAGTCAATCGCAGTTCCGGTCTCGGCCACTTTGTAGTACTGGTTCACGTACCAGAACGTGCAGCCATCCACAGGATCCACGGTCATGCTGGTGTAATCGCCCCAGTGGCTGGAGTTTTCCTCGTCGCCGATTCCATTCTGAATCGCAATCTCAACCGGGGCGGTCTTGCCCGGAAGACTCCAATACGCCGCCCGGATGCCCGGTTCGACCGCACTGCTCGACACGCTGTATCCCGCCGCTGCGTTGCCCACTTTGTCCTGCGCGATGCTGGGCATAAAGCGGTAGAGGCTGTTGCCGTTGTTCACCGTACCGCTCTGATACAGGGTCGGATTGCCCGCCCCGCGCAGCTCATACCACCGGATTCCCGTCTGCTGATTCGTACCGGCTGTCATCTGCACCGTGTGGCTGATCAGAAACGACTGGTAGGTCCCGAAATTCCGGTAGCTCAGGCGCGGCATAAGGCGATCACCCACCGAATCCACATAAACGCCTGTGCTCCTGCTCGACGGCTCGTTCACACAGAACGTGTTCGCGACCTGAGCAACGTCATAGCAGCCCGGTTCGTAGCTGGGAACCGTAATCTGCGACTTACCAAACGTGCTAAGGGTCGGAGTCTTCCAGTTCACATGGAAATTCCACAAGTTCAGTTTCGTCGAGGTCGTGGTCTTCCCATCATTGAGAGGATTCTGGATGCTCAGAAAATATTCATGGCGTCCAGCTGGCGGAGCCGTAGTGCCATCCAGATCGGCGGGAATCAAGCTGTGCTTTAGATACAAGGTGCCGTTTGGGGGAATCGGGTTGGGATCGCTGAAACACTGCATGGCGCGCGCGGTTCCGCCGATCAGCATGTTCGTGCGGTCCAGAGCACAGGCGACCACCCCAATATTCGTGTATTGGTTATTGGTGTCCTGCAGAACAAAGCTCACGTAGTAGCCGTCGCTCCACGTTCCGAACTTGGGCCAGTCGGGCCAGTACACATTCCCGTGGGAGTTGGTTCCCAGCACCGAGTTCAGCGAGAATTCGTACGTGAACCACGCCAGCGTCGCGGACCTGAGATCGTCCGTATTCGAGATGGCGACGCAGTAGTAATACGTATTGCTAGCGGGCGTGCCGCGCCGCGCAATCACCCAGCGCGAAGCCAGGCGGTCAAATGTGATGATGCCATCACCCCCGCCCGCGCCGTAGCAATTCGTCATGTTGTTGTTCCGCCACGGCGTGTCCCCATTCTGCGGGCTTGCCCACACCGGTGCGAATGACGTCTTGTCATAGGCCTGGTAGAACGTGTTCACCCACTCCATGTACTGCTTCGTACCCACGGCGCCGTTGGGATCGATGTCGTAACCCGGGCCGGATACTTGCGAGGCATCCATGCCTTCGAAAGACGAGACTGTTTGGCTCTGAACCGCGAAGGGCAGGATGAGCGCGAGGACCGCCAGGATTGCTGTCTTAAAGGTCATATAGGTTTTTCTCGATTTCTTACGAATCACCGTGCGACGAGTCACGGAAGGGGAGGTCTTGCAATAAAACTACCATGAGTCCAACGCCGGGCCTAGGAGACAAAAGACTCCGTGACCATCCCCGAATGCGCACTCGAGTGTGCAAGAACTTTCATCATTGACATAGCCCCCGGGGGGACCAAGAATGGTCAAACGATTCTGCCCGAAGTGATACGCGCCAGTATCCCCCCTTCGTTGTCGGCAATCGATTAAGACTGGGAAAGTTCTGCAGGCAAGAGCGTTTCTGGTCTGCTAAGACTTCTCCTCCCCTGCTTGCGATCTGAAAATGCTACGAAGCGCGGTGAATTCTGCGCGAGGTTGTTGCAGGGGTGTCATGAAAGGGGCACGCATGGGTTCTGACCGTCTCCCAAGAGTAAGCGGCATTCTTGTTGTCGCGATATTGGCTCTCACCTCCGGCCTCGCCGTCCTGCCGCAAGCCGCTGCCCAGGTCAACGTGCTCACAAACAAGATGGATAACTCCCGCACGGGCCAGAACATCAGCGAGACGAAGCTTACGACGTCGAACGTGAATTCCAACATGTTTGGAAAGCTGTTCGCCTTCAACGTCGATGGCTATGTGCAGGCCCAGCCGCTCTACATGTCCGCTCTGATGGTGAATGGAGTCGCGCATAACGTCGTTTTCGTCGCTACCCAGCATGACAGCGTGTTCGCAATTGATGCCGATACCGGCCTTCAACTCTGGCAAGCCAGCTTCATCAACCCGGCAGCAGGAATAACCACGGTCCCAGCCCAGGCTGAGGGTTGCAATAACGTGACCGGCTTCAACGAACTGGGCATCGTCAGCACTCCAGTCATCGACCCGACCACGGGAACCCTCTATGTGACCGCGAAAACCCAGGAGATCGTCTCGGGGCACTACACCTACGTGTACCGGTTGCATGCTCTGGATGTCACCTCTGGCCTTGAGAAGCTGGGCGGCCCGGTGCAGATTACCGGTCAGATCGGCAGTCTGACCTTTACCCCTCTCAAGCAGATCCAGCGGCCCGGACTTCTGCTTTCCAATGGCACCCTCTACCTCGGATTTGGCTCGAATGGTTGCGACTTCAATGCGCGCGGCTGGCTATTTGCGTACGGCGCGTCGAACCTGCAACAGATCGCGGAAATGACCACACAGCCCGACAACAGCTACGGCAGTTCCATCTGGCAGGGTGGCGTTGGTCCCGCGGCAGACAGCGCCGGCAATGTGTTTTTCTCGACCGCGAATGGCAGCTTCAACTTCAGCACCCAAGACTTCGGCGATAGCGTCCTGAAGGTCTCCTTGGGTACGGACACGCTTTCTGTCGCAGACTATTTCACGCCCTTCGACCAGGCCAACATGGCAGCTACCGATCTCGATCTGGGCTCCGGCGGTGTAACGCTTCTTCCGACCCAGGGCAGTAACACTCCAAACTTGCTGGTCACTTCTGGGAAAGACGCCGACATCTATCTCATCAACCGGGACAATCTGGGCTTATACAATCCCACCAACAATGACCAGATCCCCCAATACCTACCCGCCGCACTCAGCGGCGAATTGTTTGGCAGCCCGGTGTACTGGAACAATACGGTTTATTTTCTGGCTCACCAGGACTACCTGAAGGCATATTCCTTAAGCGTCAACAGCAGCAACAAGAGCGTGCTCTCCACCACTCCAGTCGCACAAACGAACGTAAAGCTTACGAACATCGGCTTTCCCGTGGTCTCGGCGAATGGAACCAGCAACGGCATCGTGTGGGTCGTGCGCAGCGTCAAGGGCGTCCAGTTAATGTCCGCATTTGACGCGGTCCGTCTGGTTCTGCTCTATGATTCCGGAATGGCCGCGGGTGGTCGCGACTCACTCGGAGCGATCGGGCACTCGGCTACTCCCATTGTTGCGAATGGCAAAGTATACGCGGGCACCCAGACTCAGTTGGTCTCGTACGGCTTGTTCCCAGAAGTCAATGCAGTTAGCGGCGGCGGACAGACGGGATACGCAGGCACGACCTTGCCGATTCCGATCACGGTGAAAGCGACCAATCCTTACACTGGGGCTGCGATCCCTGGTGTAACGGTAACCTTTGGCGATGCCGGGAAGAAAGGCACCTTCAGCAATCCGACTGCGGTTACCGACAGCAACGGCCAGGCTTCGAGCACGTACACTCTTCCCAATCTTCCCCAGACTCTGACCCTCACGGTATCCTCTCCTGGATATTCTTCGGCTACCTTCACCGAGCAGGACAATGTCGGTCCCGTGGCCGCCATGTCCGTGGTCTCAGGCTCGAAACAGGTGGGAACGGTTGGCACCACTCTACCTCTTCCGATTGTCGTTCGAGCGAAAGATGCGGTCGGGAATGTTGTGCCCGGAGCGACCGTAGCCTTCACGGACGGCACCGGCGGAACCTTCTCTCCGAATCCCGCAATCACTGATTCGACTGGGCAGGCCACCACCTCTTACACACTGCCGACCGTTGCCAAGTCTCTGACCGTTACCGCCTCAGTCGGTTCGATTAAGACGACCTGCGCGGAGCAATCCAATGCTGGGCCCGCCACGGCGATGACGATCGTCCAGGGCAACAACCAGACCGCGCACGTGAACACGAAGTTAGCGAAGGCCCTTATCGTTTCCATCACCGATCAATATCAGAATGGAATCCCAGGACTTACTGTCAACTTCACCGATAACGGCGCGGCGGGAACGTTCTCAACGACAACGCCGATTACGAATAATCACGGACAGGCTTCAGTCACTTACACAACCCCGGCAAACACGGGGACGGTGAACATCACGGCAACCTACTCGACTCTGCCTCCGGCCCAGTTCACTGAAACAGTGAATTAGCCGGAGTGGTGCATGCTCGGGGCGGGACGGTAATGGCTGAACTTTGTTTGCCGCCGTTCCGTTCTGGGAGCGCCCCAGAACGGGCATGAATACTCATCATTACTTTAGTCTCATCCGAGACATGTACTTCCGGCCCCTCTGCTTAAGGCGTTCGCCTTATTCCAACTTCCAGACGCTTCCGCTATTCTCTCCCCACTGCCACATCGTTTTTGTTTACAACTGGTGTCGTTCACACGTCCCGGTGCATGCTTTGCAGGGCACGCATTGTGTGAATTAGGCCCCCTGTTTCACTCTCTGGCCCAACATCATCGGTCACCCGATTCCCTATCGTCATAGGGAGGCTGTGTCTTCACAATGAGAAAACCTAGTTCCGCTCTCTGCGGCTTGGCCGTAGTCTTCTTTTGCCTGTCCCACTTTTCTTTTGGTCAAGCTACTGTCAATGAAAGCTTGGAAACCGCATTTATTTACGTCGATGGCACGACTGGATCGGATTCGAATTCGGGTTCCAAGACCAGCCCGCTAAAAACTATTGGCGCCGCCACGTCTATGGCGATGACGAACAATCACAACTCGATCGGTTCCCGCGTTATCATCAATCCGGGCACCTACCGCGAGAGCATTTCCCTGAGTCATAGCTCGAAAGACACCAGTCTTCCCCTCACCATCGAGGCCGCCACCAACGGCACCGTCATTATGAGCGGCTCCACGCTTTATACCGGGTGGGTGAAGGATCCAACCAATTCCAGCATCTACACCAACAGTTGGTTGAACAACTGGACACCGTGCAAGACAATCGCGATCTGCCCAGCTCAGCAGGAAATCATGATGCGGCAGGAGCTGGTCGCCGTGAACGGCAAGCTCCTGACGCAGGTGTTGTCACTCACACAGATGGTGCAAGGCACGTTCTACGTCGATGAAGCGGGAGCGATGATCTACGTCTGGCCGGCTGCTGGAACGAACATGACGACCGCGACGGTCGACGTTGCAACTACGCCGACAATCTTGAAGATCAACAGCAAGTCGAATATTGTGGTTCGCGGCTTGACCTTCCAGTACGCCAATAGCTGCCACTTTACGCCCGCAGTGTTTGTGTCGGGGTCTTCCACCAACATTCTGCTCGACTCCGACATCTTTCAGTGGAATAACGGCGAAGGTCTGAATATTTCCTATCCGACCACATACTTCACCGTTCAGAACAGCCTGGCCCAGCACAACGGCGACAGCGGCTTCCAGGAACAACAGACCAAGTACGGACTCTGGCAGTCCGACACCACTTCGTACAACAACTGGCGTGGCGCTCAGGCCGGCTACTACGCCTGCAATACCTCAGGATTCCACGCATCGCTGGTGCACGTCGATACGATCAACAATCTCACCACGACCTTCAATCAGACCTACGGCATTCACTGGGATACCGACAATGCCAACATCACCAGCAGTGGCGTCAACTCCACCGGCAACCAGATGACGGGAATCTTCCTTGAGAAGAACGAAGGGCCGATCTCCATTACCGGCAGCTACGTCTGCAACCAGACTGCCCCGACCGGAGTCGGCGGCATTGTCCTGCGCAACTCGGAAGCCATATCCCTGAACAAGAGCGTGATCTTGAACAACATCACGGCGCAGATCATGGTCATCGGTCAGGCCGGCGGCATCGAGGTCACCAACTGGGAGACCGGCGTAACCACCAACCTGGTCACCCAGAACTTCACCAACACCGCGAACGTCATTGAGGGAACAACCAGTAGCCAGCAGGTTTTGCAAGACAGCTACCTCGTCGATGGGGACTGGACCACTTTCGAGAACACTCTGATCTCTTCTGGCAATACCTGGTGGAATGCCTACAATTCCACGACACCCTTCGAAGTGCCGACCCCGAAGAAGAATTCCAAGACCGATTTCTCCGGTTGGAAAAGCGACACGCTCACAGATGCCACTTCCAGCTTCAAACTCCCCCGCAGCAACGTGGGAGCCGCCTGCAACCTGCAACCCGTCGGTACCGACTTCTGGTTCATGGTAGACCACTCTTCGCTCACAGTAAGCCCCGGAGGCGCGGCGGCAACTTATAACTTTACGCTAACTCCTCTCAACTTCACCGGAACGGTGAACCTGACCCTGGATGGAGTCTCCGAAGTTCATGGGCTCTCCGCCTCCTTGAGCGCCAGCACCATCAAAATCTCCGGGACCTCGGCCCTGACTGTAACCGCAGGGTCCAACACCGCCCCCGGAACCTACTCAATCACGGTGATTGCCAACAGCGGCAGCATGACCCGCACCGTGACCGTACAACTCGTAGTCAGCTAGCAAAGAAGCGGCCTTGTCTTCTGCATTGAAGTGAGAGACCTTACATTCTCCGACGCAGAGGGCAAGGCCATATGCTTGCTCCGAATCAGTTCCCTTCCAGACTCTCCCGGTGCCGACTCTCACAACAGTGGGTGCTCCGGAATGCGATAGAATCAAGCACGCATTTGGAAATACTCCGCAGAGTAGAGTGGACAATGGATCAGGCTGCGCGAAGACTCTTAGCTCCGGTTATAGCTTTGAGCATTCCTAGCAGCGCCGGTCGATTCAGCATGCCCAGGAGTGGACCAATGTTCAAATTTCCTCAGGCGATCTTGCTGCTTTCGGTTTTCCTGGCATGCACGTCCGCGCAAGAGGACCTGTCCAAGAAACCCACTCTGCCGGTGGGCAAACTCATCGCCGCCCGCGACATGACCACTGCTCGTGGCGGTCACACAGCAACCTTCCTGCCCGACTTCACAATTCTGATAGCAGGTGGAAAGCAAGAGCGGGGTGTAGTCCTGGCGACCACAGAGATCTACGATCCCACCACGGAGAGGTTCTCACCCGCGGGCAGAATGACCGTTCCCCGGGAAGGCCACATCGCCGCCGCCCTGTCCGACGGAAAAATCCTGATCGCCGGCGGCGCGAGCCAGAATGGAGTTCCGCTCTCGACCAGCGAGGACTACGATTTCGAAACTGGCAAATTCACCGCCCGAGGAACCATGCACGCGCACCGCGTTCATGCCGTAGCAACTGTGCTCCGCGATGGCCGCATTCTTGTGACCGGAGGAGAAGACGGCAGCCAGCCCCTGGATTCCGCCGAGTTCTACGACGTGCTTACCGGCAAATGGACGCTGGTGGCGAAAATGACGTCTCCACGGGTGAATCACAGCGCCACGCTTCTCTCCGACGGCCGCGTCCTGATCGCGGGTGGAACCGGTAGCCATCGCGCAGTGCTCGCCACCGCAGAGATATTCGACCCGAAGACGAATCGTTTCACTCCGACCGCGAGCCTGCACACAGCCCGCTCCGGCCATACCGCCGCTCTCTTGGCCAAGGGTACAGTTCTGATTGCGGGTGGCACTGGCAAGAATCACTCCTCACTTGCCTCGGCGGAGATATACAACCGTGCAACGAATTCCTTTTCCCCGACCGGGAATCTCATCGAGCCGCGCTTTAAGCTTCCCGACTCCACTGCCTTGCTGGATGGCCGAGTCCTGGTCGTGGGAGGAGCAGCGTCGGCTGAGATCTACGATCCGAAAACCGCCTCGTTCCGCACCGCCGATGGACGCATGGACACACCGCAGTACTCTTCCGTGGCTCTGCAGTTGATGGATGGCACGACGCGTATCTTTGGCGGGTACGACTCCAAGGGCGTCAGCACAGCGAAGACATGGATCTACCGCCCGAAGTAGCGCTGGCATCCTGCCGGCTGCCGTTAAAGCCTGCACGACGCTGCCGCGACAAGCAACGGCAGCATCGCGAGTTAGACGCGGGCACCTCGCGACAAAAGAAAAGGGCCTTGGAGAAGTTCTCCAAGGCCCGCAAATGGTTTGAGTCGGGTAGCCCGGAACTAGTGGCCCGTACCGTTGAGCCGTAATCTTCTGCGGCCCTGTCGGATCGGGATCGCCGATACTCAAAGTAGCAGTGAAGGTTCCGACCGCCTGTCGGCGTGAACACGTAATGCTGTAACGTGCAATGACGAGTTGGCGGAACGCTGGTTCCGCAGGTGTTGGTCACGGCCCAGTACGGAGCTGTGCCGCTGAAGCTGGCGCTGCTGATCGTCATCGCGGTTGACCCGGCGTTCTGGAAGGTAATCGTCTTGGCGGCGCTGGTCGTGCCAACTGCCACGGTTCCGAAGTTCAGCGTCGTTGGCGTAACCTTCACCGCGGTTCCGTTCCCGCTGATCAGCAGGCCCTGCTTCACCAGAGTGAAGTTCCCGTAGTAGACCTGGTCGTGGTATTGGCTCCGCCCGATTGAAGTCGGACTGAAAAAGACCGTCGAAGTGCAACTGGCACCAGGCAACAGGGGCACGCTGCCGTCTTTCGAACAAGTGGTTGTAAAGCTGAACTCGTTCTGGTTGACGCCTTCCAGATCGATGTTCGTGAAGTAAATATTCACGCCACTCTTGTTGGTAAAGGTATCGGTTCGGCCCGGGCTCTTCGTACCGATAAGCTGGTAGGTGGTGAAATTCATGGTGCGGGGCGCCAGATAAATTGGAATGTTGCCGGTGCCAATCGTCTGGGCCGCGATCACGCTGCCGTTCGACGCGGTAATCGTCAACTGAGCGTTCGCCGCCTCCGACGCTGTTGGTATGAACGTCACCGAGATCGTGCAGGACTGACCAGCGGCTACCGTCGTGCCGCAGGTATTGGTCTGAGTGAAATCGGTGCTAAAGGCCCCGACGAAAGAAATCGTGCCCAAAGTGTAGGCCGTGGTGCCGTTGTTCTTCAACGTGATGTTCTTGGTAACTTTGTAGGCGGGACCCGAGGTTTGCGTGCCGTAGGCTAGCACGCTCGGAGTCAGCGAGATTGCATTGTCCGTCAAGACAGAAACTTTGTTTGCTGTCGACGCGGCAACCGCGATGTCGAGCTTGCCGTTCCCGTTAAAGTCGCCGATGGCCACACCGGAAGGGCCGGCACCGGTGGGATACACGGTCTGTCCCTTAAACGTGCCGTCTCCGTTGCCGAGCAGAGATGACACCGTATTGTCGTTGAAGTTCGCCGTAACCAGATCCAGCTTGCCATCTCCGCTGATGTCTGCTGTCGCCACGATGACCGCATTGGCGCCAATCGTGTATTCCTTGTGATTCTGGAAGGTTCCATCCCCAACCCCCAGCAGGATGGAGACTGCCTTATTCGACGTGCCCACCGCCAGATCAAGTTTGCCATCGGCGTTGAAATCGCCGGTTACGACGCTGTTGGGCAGGGTCGCGGTCGGAAACGGGATCGGCCCCTGGAAAGAGCCGTCGCCGTTGCCCAACAAAATCGCAACGGTGTTATCGGTATTGTCCGCGACTGCCAGATCCAGCTTGCCGTCGCTATTGAAGTCGCCAATCGCCACGCCGGAGGGACCGTTGCCGGTCGCATAATCCACGTGAGACTTAAAGGTGCCATCCCCGTTGCCCAGCAGGACTGCGACCTTGTCGTCGTTGAGATCGACAATGACGAGGTCCAGCTTGCCATCCCCGTTTAAGTCGGCTGTAGCCATCGCCACGGGGTGAGCGCCAGTCAAATACTCTACGTGACCCTGGAACGTTCCGTCACCCTTGCCCAGGAGGATCGAGATCTCGCTCTGGTACGGATCGACCGTCGCGATATCCGCCTTCCCATCTCCATTGAAATCGCCGGTCACGATCGAACTAGGATGCCCCGGAACCGGGTATTCCACGTGCGTCGGGAACGTCCCGTCTCCCACGCCCAAAAGGACCGAAACGCTATTGTTGCCAGTCGCAACCGCCAAGTCCACCTTGCCGTCGCCGTTGAAATCCGCCGCCGCTACATCCTGCGGGGTCAGATCGGTGGTGTAATCCAGCTTGCCGAAAGCTGTCGTATACGCCTTCACGATCTGGAAGTGCGCAACATTCGATACACCGCCGCCGGGAGCGGGATTACTCACCGTCACATTCGCCGTCCCCGCCGTCGCTACGTCCGCTGCGGTAATCGAAGCCGTTACCCTTGAACTGCTCACAAAGGTCGTCGTGCGGGCATTGCCGTTCCAGTTCACGGTCGCGCCTGAGACAAAGCCCGAGCCATTTACAGTCAATGTGAAGGCCGCTGCTCCGGGCGCCTTATCTCCGGGCGACAGCGGAGCGTTAATCAGAGGCAGGGCATTTTGAGCCAGAGCAGCCGAAGCGCCCATGGCCAACACCATCATCGCGATCACGGTTAGAGTCAAAACGTTGTTGCGGCGATGTGAGATGGTTCCCTCACGTAGAGTGATCGAGGCGGGCTGTCGGAAGGTGTTCACAGTATCTCCCTAAAAATTGAGTCGTGTCAGCGCAGGTAAGTCGGAGCCCTCAATTGGACGCTTGATCGCTCGGCAGGCGGGGGATAGGGCAAAACCGAGTCGAGAAACACAGTCTCGCCGCCTTCAACTGCGGTGTCAAGATGAAGGAACTTGCATACGGAGTCTTTCGTTTAGAGAGGAATATCGCCGCGATTTTGCAGGGTTTAGGCGCTCTTTCTGCATTGTTGGGGGCCCTAACAAAGCCCGACCCTGGCGCGCTGAGAGCCTCGCGGATTGGCATCTTGTCCGTATACGATTGGCCCTTCCCGGTCCCTTTCTCGGCCAAGGGCCAAACGTGTCAAAACCATGCAACTTTTCTGCCACACTCGGGTTTACGATTCATTATTCGCTTGGGTAAGCGTCTCACCCCCAACATCGAGGAAAACTAACGATGTCTAAGAGCCCATCCCCTGAATCGAGCTCCCGCACGTTCTACAAATTTCTAGATTCTGCTGGAGTGAAACTCCTGCTCACTCATTGTGGAGTTGCCGCCTGGCCCTTTTCCAACCCGGAAGAGGGCCGCGCGAAAATAGCGCGACTGTTCGGTGGCACGGGAGTTATGATCCGGTATTCGCTTGGGTCGCCATCTGAGTCAAGATCGAGGAAAACACCGATATCTATGAGCCCATCCGCTGAATCGAGGTCCAACCCGTTTCTCAGATTTCTGCGCCTAATTCTCCCGCTCCCGCTACTGGCGGGCATGATCGCCTGTGGAGGCAGCAGCAACACTCCGGCGGGTGGCGGTGGTGGCGGCGGCGGAGGCGGTGGTGGTGGCGGCAACGGTGCGGACTGCACGCCTTTAACCCCGGTCAAGACTTCTCCGAAAGCTCAGCTGGGAGTTGGAAAATCAGTCCCGACCAGTTTCATGGACTTGCACCTGGGCAGCAGCGGTCTGCCTTGGCCCACCGGTCCCTTTCGGTGGCCTTCGTCTCTGGGACACCGCCACGGGCTGGGCTCAGATCAATACCTCCGATGGCGTCTATGATTTCTCTTCGAATCTCGATGGCTTCCTTCAAGTGGCCCAAGCAAACGGCGTAGACGTGCTCTACAACCTCGCCCGTACGCCCACGTGGGCATCAAGTAATCCAACCGACAACACCTGCTCGTACGACACCTCCGCCCAAGGTGGCCCAGGGCAATGCGACGCCCCGAATGACCTCGGTGCCGATGGCAGCGGCACGAATCAGCATTGGATTGACTGGGTGACGGCGGTGGCCAAACACAGCGTGAGTTCGCCGTACGCGCACATTAAGTACTACGAGATTTGGAACGAGTGGAATGCCTCGCTTTTTTGGGTTGGAACTCCGGCGCAACTGGTCCGCATGGAGCAGGATGCCAGTTGCGTCATCGAAGGTGCGAAGCACGGCGCCTGCAATAATCCAAACAGTAATTACAGTGGCGGAATTGGGATTGATCCGAGCGCTCAAATTGTCTCTCCCTCACCGGTCGGGTTCCATGCTCAACTCGATGCCGTCGAAACCAGCCTCAACACTTACTTCGGCACCAGGGTGAACGGAGTTGCCGGCGGCCAGTTCGCTGACATCATCGGCTTTCACGGCTACGTGTCCACGGGCAAGAGTGGCTCTTGCCCGGTAGCGGAAGACGTAATCACCGTCATCGACGACATGAACAGCGCCATCACCAGCGCTCCCGGGGAATCCGGCAAACCATGGTTCGACACCGAAGACGGTTGGAGCAAAGCCAACGACGAAAACTTCCTGGACCCGGACCGGCAATCCGCCTTCCTCGCGCGCTATTCTCTGCTCCAGCAATCCATGGGAGTCGAGCGCGGATATTGGTACCGCTGGGACAGTACTCAAGACTACGTCGGCGCCCTCTGGACTTCCGCCAGTGGTACCATCCAGGCGGTCAGCACCTGGCAGGAAATTTCTAAGTGGATGGTGGGAGCGACCTTGAGCACAGCTTGCAGCGTGAATGGAACTGTCTGGACCTGCGGATTCACGCGCTCGGGTGGATACCAAGCTCTGGCCGTCTGGGACGCTGCCCAGGATTGTCTTAATGGCGCGTGCTCAACCTCGTCGTTCACCGTCCCGGCCGGTGGCTATACGTTGTCACGCGATCTCGCGGGCACAGAAACCGGCATCACCACCGGGACTGTACTCATCGGTTCCAAACCAATTCTCCTGGAAACGGCCACATTGCCGTAGTGGAACTGGTAACTGAAAAAAAGAAGAGCGGCCCTTCCCGGGCCGCTCTTCCTTTTCTTGTCAATCTGATTCTCTTCAATCTGAACGATGACGATTCACCGAACGATCCCCATCAGTGCAGACCGTTCGCATTACTCAACGTGTATATATCCGACGACGGATTCAGCGGATTGGTGCTGGTTTGTCCGCCGAAGGTGATCATGTCGTTCGACGTCGAATCGTACAACGAACTGGGGAAGCGGCGCGGTTGCCCGGTCACGCCCTGGGTCCAGGTAGACGTACCGTTCTGCCCGCTCGCCCCCGACAGAATCCAGACATCGCTTAGGATGGCCCCGCCGCTGTATCCTCCATAAATCGTCATGCGATCGTTGACCGAATCGTAGGTGGCGGAGTGGCCGGACCGCGGGTTCGGTCCGTGATTCGAGGGAGTAATCTGCGTCCACCTGGGAGTCCCGCCCGTGCCGTTGGCATTCGACAAGACCCAGATGTCTCCAAAATACACGCCTTTGCCCGCATCGCCTCCGAACACGATCAGAATATTCGCAGCGGAATCGTAGACGGCGCTGCTGCTTTCCCGCGCGCTCGGAGCCGCTCCAGTCGGTGTGAGATGAGTCCAACTGGGCAGCACAGTCACATCGTTTGCATTCTTCAGGACCCAGACATCGTTGTAGTAGGTGGCCTGGCAGTTGTAGCCGCCGAAAATGATGATCGTGTTCGTCACCGAATCATATACAGAAGAATGCAAGGTACGCACCGCCGGCAGCGTCCCCGACGGCTTCAACAATGTCCATGACATCGTGCCGCCCTGCGCATTGGCGTGTTGCAACACGTGATAGTCGTTCACGCACGGTGCCGGATATCCCGTGGCTCCGCCAAACACCATCATCCGGTCGCTTCCGCTGTCGAACAAACCCGTGTGACCAAATCGCGGTGAAGGACGACTTCCGGTCGGCGACAGGATCGTCCATTTCAGATTGGAAGAGCCGATGACGTTCGATGCCTGCCAGTAGTCACCAAAGTCCAGGTTGGTCTTCGCGTGCTGGCCACCCAGGACAAACAGACTGTTCGTTCCACTGTCGTAGAATGCGGCCGCCGAATAGCGCACCGCTGGCCCGCCCAGAATCCATCGACTGCCCGTCTTCGTAACATTGTTCGCCCCAAAGAGCGTGAAGGCGTGGGAATTCGTCGAAAGCTTGTCGGCACTACTGCTGCCGGCAAAAACGTACATATTATTCAGGTTTGGATCATAGACCGCGCTGTGGTACGCAACGCTGGGCGACGTGCCCGAGGTTTTGATCATCGTCCAACTCGGGAACCCGATCCCATTCGCTGAAGTCAGCACCCATGAATCAGATAGGGTAAGTCCGTTGTTGACTCCACCGAAGATCGTCATGTGATTGGTGGCGGGATCATACGTGGCGGTTTGACCGGTTCGGGTCCCAGGAGGAGTTCCGCTCGGCGACAACTTTGTCCACGCCGGCGTGCCGCCCGTCCCATTGGCATGCGAGAGAACCCAAACATCCCCGAAGCCGGATCCTCCGGTGTCTCCTCCGTAAAGAGTCATGATATTGTTGACGGAGTCGTACACTGCGCTTGAACTCTCCCGCGCTGCCGGCGGAGTTCCGGAGGGCGTCAGTTTCGTCCACGCAGGTGTTCCCCCTTCTCCGTTGGCGCTGCTGAGCACCCAGACATCGTTGAAGTATCCGGTGGAGCAATTGTTGCCGCCAAAGACGATCATGGAATCTGTTGTCGGATCGTACACAGCCGTGTGGTACACGCGCGCCGGCGGCAACGTTCCCGTTGGAGTCAACTCGAACCAGGACGCACTCCCACTTCCATTCGCGTCATTCAGGATCCATGCATCGTTGGCGCACGGCGAAGGCATCCCCACGGCTCCGCCGAAAATTGTCATGCGATTACTATTGGGGTCGTAGGTCGCAACGTGCCCGTAGCGGCCCGGGGGGAGTGTACCCGTCGGGATCACTTGCGTGAACCGATCACTCTGCTGGGAAGACGTCACCCCCAGCCACACGTCGTTGAGATCCGTACTGGTAGCCGATGCCTGCCCTCCAAAAATGATCATTTGCGCAGTCGTTGGATCAAACACCGCGGAGTGAGAGTGGCGGGATGAAGGACCGGCCAGGGTCCACACCTGAGCGTTGAGAAATGTAGCGCTGCCCAGGAAAACGAGGAGGAGAAAGCTAAGCTGCTTCATGGTTGTCCATTCGCGTTCGTCAGTGAGAATAGGTGATCGTCTGGGAGCGACGGCAGGGTGAACACTCCTCCAAAAATATTCATTTGATTGTGCACCGAGTCGTAGACTGCACTCGAGAAGCGCCGCGCCGGCGCTGTCGTCTGCGGACTAATTTCAGTCCATTGCGGACGGGTACTCTGCCCGTTTGGATCGGAAAGCGCCCAGGCGTCGCTTAACAACTTCGTTCCGTCATATCCACCGTAGATCGTCATCAGATCGTTTGTGACGTCGTAGATCGCTGTGTGTCCCGTCCGTGCAACTGGCCCGCTGTTCGAAGGAACCGCCAGCCTCCACTGCGGCGTACCTCCCGAACCGTTCGCATTCGAAAGAATCCAGATATCACCCATGGGCGCACTGCCCGCGTCCCCGCCATAAATCGTCAGAGTATTCGTGGCGGAGTTGTAAATGGCCGAACTGCTCTGGCGCGCACTCGGCGGCGTGCCGCGGGGCGACAGCCTGGTCCAGGCAGGTGTACCGGTCAACGCGTTCGCATTGTTGAGAACCCACACGTCGTTGTAGTACGTAGAAACACAATCGTAACCACCGAAGACGATCAGCCTGTTTGTCACCGGATCATAGGCAGAGTTGTGACGCGTGCGAAATGCAGGCAACGTACCCGTGGGAGCCGTCGCCACCCAAGTCGGTCTGCCCCCCTTATTGTTGGCGCTGGTCATCACCCAGTAATCGTTGACGCAAGGAGCGGGAAACCCCGTGCCACCGCCAAACACCATCAAGCGGTTGTTCACGCTGTCATACTGCACACTGTGTCCCCATCGTGCCTTGGGATGCTTGCCCCCAACATTGATCGGGATCCAATTGATGTTGGAGGAATCGTTGACCCCGGTAGTTTGCCAGTAATCGTCGATATTCGTATTGGTCTGCGCGTGCTGACCATCCAGGACAAACACACTGTTGGTCACCGAGTCGTAAAACATCGCTTGCGAATACCGAGCGGGCGGTCCCCCGCGTGTCCATGAACTCGTGCCCGTCCCATTTGCGCTGCTCAGCGTGAAGGCGTGGTCGTCACCCGCCAGTTTGGCCTGGCTGCTCGATCCCGCGAAAACGTACATATCGTTTACGCCCGAGTCATACACAGCGCTGTGGAAGCCCACCGCCGGAGCGGCACCCTTGGTCACAATCTGCGTCCAGGCTGGAGTGCCTCCGATTCCATTGGCAAACGTCAGCACAAAACTGTCGGACAAGGCGTTAGACGAGTGAAAGCCGCCAAACATGATCATGCGATCGTTCGTGCTGTCGTATACGGCGGTTTGCCCGGAGCGACTGCTGGGAGCCGTCCCGGTTGCCGACAGTTGCGTCCACGTTGGAGTTCCGCCTGTGCCGTTGGCATGCGAGAGCACCCATACGTCCCCGAAACTCGCGGCCCCGGCGTCACCGCCATATACAGTCATCACGTTGTTCGTAGGGTCATAAATCGCGCTCGCGCTCTCCCGCGCCGCCGGAGGGGTGCCGCTCGGCGAGAGCTGCTGCCAGGTCGGGCTGCCGCCTCCGCCGTTCGCATCGCTCAAGACCCACACGTCATTGAAATATCCGGTCAAGCAATTGTTTCCGCCAAACACGATCAGCGAATTCGTATTCGGGTCATACACTCCGGTGTGATGCAATCGGGCAGCCGGCGTTGCACCGGAGGCAGAAATCGAAACCCACGCAGCCGTTCCACTCTGACCGTTGGCGCCATCGAGAATCCAAACGTCGTTCATACACGGCCCGGGTGTTCCCGCGCCACCACCGAAAATTGTCATGCGATTGCTGCTCGGGTCGTACGTAGCCACGTGCCCGAACCTGCCCGCTGGCACGGAACCGCTGGGAACCAAACTCGTCGAGGTCACAAACTTCGAGGTACTGGTACCGACCAGCCACACGTCATTCAGATCTGACTTGGTCGTGCTGTTTTGCCCCCCAAACACAATCATCCTCTTCGACGCCGGATCGAACACCGCTGTATGTGAGAAGCGCGCCGGTGGACCATATTGAGTCCACGTCTGTGCAAACGAAAACGGATGGGAGGCGAGGAGAAGGATGCCGAGCGCCAGCCGAAAACTCACCGACGCTAGGGTTCCCCGCAACTTCATGATGAGGACGGCTCCTGTACTGAAAAACTGTCGCACTCTCGAAAAGCACATACTTGGGCCCGCCGTCCAGGCACAGCCACTCCTGCTCTCAACAAGGGCGAACCAAGGCAGTTTAGTCTGTCCGACCGTGCTCACACTGTCAAGATGAAGGAATTTGCATCTTGACGCTCTGGGGCCACAGTCCTATGCTGCCTAGGCATACGTGTAGAGCTGCGGAATCCCCCACGACACCCTCTACCTTGAACATCCCGGAGCCAGCCCAATGCTGTGCCCCTTTCGGAGCCTTCACTTGAACCGGTCCAATTCTCTGTACACGGCCCTTCTGTTGGTGTGCTTCAGCCTGCTCCTGTCTTCGTCCGCCGCCGCGCAAAAGTGGAATCGCTACGGCCCCGGCACGCGCAGCCAGGCATCGTCGATTTATGACCCCTCGACCAAGCAGATGATCATGTTTGGCGGACAGCATGCACCTACCAACGTCGACTTCCACGATGTCTGGGCAGTGAAGAACGTCATTGAAGCCCCAGGATCGGCCGCCAACAATTTGAATTGGGTGTCCGTTACTACAGCCGGCACGGTTCCGAGTGTTCGCTTCGGACACTCTGCGGCCTACAATCCCACCTCCAATCGAATGATTGTTTTTGGCGGCGGCACCGGGTTCCCCGGACCCTGCGCGAATGATCTTTGGGTCTTGACCAACCCCAATTCCGTCGGCGGAACTCCGACCTGGATCAAGCTCACACCAACCGGAACTTTGCCACCGGTCCGAGAAGGCCACGCCTCTGTTTATGACGCCGCGACCAACACCATGATCGTGTTCGGGGGAACCGATTGCGCTGGAAACTACTACAACGACGTCTGGATCCTGAGCAATGCAGACGGATCGGTGGGCACTCCGAAGTGGACTCAATCCAAGCCGGTCGGCACCGCGCCGGCCGCCCGCTCGCAAAGCACCGCAATCTACGACTCCACCAAGCGCGTCATGACGGTCTTTGGCGGCGCCGGAGCTGCGAGGGCCGTCTTCAACGATGTCTGGACCCTCGCCAACGTGAACGGAACGCCAACGTGGACGCAATTGGCCCCAACCGGAACCGCACCGAATCCTCGTAGTGGCCACACCGCCGTCTTCGACTCGGCCAATAACCGAATGATCATCTACGGCGGAGTTGTCGGCTCGACCGCCGTACAAAATGACACCTGGATTCTCAGCGACGCGAACGGGGTTGGCGGCAATCCCGCCTGGACGCAACTCACCCCAACCGACTCTGCCCCGTATCGCGCCAGCCACACCGCGATCTACGATTCGACTGCGAATGAAATGGTGATCTTCGGCGGTGATAGCCAGCTTCCCAAAACGTTTACCGACGATCATGTTTTTGTACTTACAAAAGCCAACGGCCTACAGTCCGGTGCCACGTGGTCCCAGGACGGTCCCGCTCCGCGGACCCATCAGAGCGCCGTTTACGATGCAGTTACCGATCAGTTGATCGTGTTCGGGGGGCAGACCTCGGGAACGTCGGGCGCGTTGAACGACGTCTGGTCAGCACCCTCGATCGTCGCTTCCGGTCAGGTGTCGCAGGTCCCCACCAATTGGGTACAGGTGCTTCCCGCGGGGACCGCACCAGTCGCCCGTTTTGGACACAGCGGACTGTACGACTCGAGCAGCAACCGCATGATTGTTTTCGGCGGCGCCACCAGTTCGACAAACTGTCTAAACGACCTGTGGATTCTCGACGACGCCAATTCCGCCCACGGCACACCGGACTGGATCAGTCTGGCCGCTTCAGGCACACTGCCAAGCCCGCGCATGAACCAAACCGCCGTATACGATCCCGCGCGGAACACCATGATCGTTTTCGGAGGCACCAATTGCTCCTCCGGCTATCTTTCGGACGTGTGGGTGCTAAGCAATGCAAACGGCGAGGTTGGAACGCCCACATGGACCCAACTTTCTCCTGCCGGCATTCCGCCGGCGGCGCGAGAGAACAGCAGTTCCATTTACGATCCGGTTAATAACGTTCTAACTATCTATGCAGGTGATACAGGCGGTAGCGGCTTCGCCGACCTCTGGACTCTCTCCAACGCCAACGGACAAGGTGGAACACCGGTCTGGACCCTCCTCGCACCGACCGGGACTGCTCCGAACGGTAGAACCGGTCAAAGCACCGTTTATGACGCAGCCAATAACCGCATGATTATGTACGGCGGCATTAACGCGATCAACGGCACTCGGTTCCTCTATGATTCGTGGGTACTGACGTTCCCCAACGGCATCGGAGGAACACCGGCATGGACTGCCGAAAAAGTGACGGGCACCGCGCCCGAGCGCTTCTTCCACTCGACGGTCTACAGTTCCGCCTTCAACTGTCTGGTAGTTTTTGGCGGCGACAGCCAGATCGAGTCGTTGCCCGATGATCACATCTTCATTCTCTCGAGGGCCAACGGGCAGAAGTAGATTCGGGAAGCGGCAGCACCGATGCCCTTCTTTTGGCCCTTCTTTTGGCGGGCCTCCTCGACTCCTGGCTGTTGTATGATTTGGGGTCTCGCTAATGCGCGGTTGTTTCGGCTCATCTCGCGAGGCCAGCGCGCTTTGCCTGGGATGACTTCCCTGCCGAATGGCCACTCGTTCATCTGAGAGCAGTGCCCGACCCGACCACGAACCTCGCTGCACCGTTGCGCAGCTCTCGTGCTGGCTTCTGGCAGTCGTCGCCGTAACCTACGCACTGCTCGCGGGCCTGCACACTCTGCAAGACTTCGATCTGGGCTGGCAACTCGCCACTGGCCGATGGGTACTCCAGCATCGACACGTCTTCTCAACCGACGTCTTTTCCTACACCGCCGCGGGCCAGCCATGGATCTATCCCGCTCTGTCAGGGATCGTCTTTTACCTCGCTTACCTCGCGGGAGGATACGCACTGCTTTCGTGGATAGGCGCGGTCGCCTGTGCAGGAACGGTGGCTCTGCTGCTTCGCCGCCAGAGCCTGATTGGATCTGCCCTCGCTGTTGTCGCCGTGCCGCTGATCGCAAACCGCACACAACCTCGCGCCGAGATGTTCAGCACGATCCTGTTTGCCGCGTTCCTGAGTCTCTTGTGGTGGCACTATCGGCGCGGCCGATCTCCCCTCTGGCTGCTCCCCGTCCTCATGGTGGCATGGGTTAACCTCCATTTGGGATTTGTCGCCGGCCTGGCGATCTGCGCTGGGTATGTTCTATTGGAAGTTCTCGACCTGCCCTTTGCAATCAAACGTCAGGCCGCCCGCGCTCGACTGCAACGTGCGTGGCCCTGGCTGGCACTGACGGGAGTCGCCACCATCCTTAATCCCTGGGGCCCTTCTCTCTACCTTGCGCTGATCAGGCAAGAAAGCGCTCAGAGCCTCCACACATCCTGGATCGTCGAATGGGAGAGCGTCCCCCTTTCCCGGGCCAGCCTGCATCAGGCGCTCGACTGGCGCGATCCCCAAAGTTGCTTCTGGTGGCTGATGTTTGTCGTCCTCATCGGCGCCATCATCGCCCTCTGGCGAAAACACTGGGGAGTTGCCGCACTGCTGATCGCCTCCACATATCTCGCTACCCAGCATGTCCGGCTGCAAGCCTTGTTTGCCTGCGTCGCAGTAGTGGTTGGTGGCGCAATGCTCGACGAACTCTTCGGCCCGAAATCCGCCACGGAAAATGCGATGCGTGGAGATCGAGATCCTTCCTCGTCAACCCGTTCTCAAACACATCTCGTCACCGCCGCCACTCTTCTCCTGACAGTCTCCCTTGCAGCCATGGCCTTCGCCCGTGCCAGCGATCTCATTTCCAATCGCTACTACCTGCAATCCACCCTGCGCGCATCATTTGGGACCGGACTCTCCTGGTGGTATCCCGAGCGCGCGGTCAACTTCCTGCAACACGAAAGACTGCCCGCCAATGTTTTCAACACCTACAACCTCGGCGGGTTTCTCACCTGGCGACTGTTCCCCGAATACCGCGACTACATCGATGGCCGCGCCATCCCGTTCGGCCCGCAACTTTTCTTTCGCGCCTACGACCTGAGCGTCGAGCCCCCAGATTCGCCGGCTTGGCAGCAGGAAGCCGAGGCTCCGCGGCATCAACACCATCATCGTTCCTCTCGTCACGCTCTCAGGGGATGACCCTATTCCCACAACTCCATTCCTTTTGCCGAAGCCAGTCCTGGCGCCCCGTGTATTTGGACGAAGTCTCCGCAATTTTCGTGCGGCGCACTCCGGAAACGGCCTCGCTTATCGATCGTCTGCAGATTGACTGCGACAAGATTTCAATTGTCGGGCCCTCCGACTCGAGCCCCACCCAGTCCTCCAGCGCACGAGCCGAGTTCTTCAACGCGTGGGCCAACGCCGGCGGAGTTCTCTACAGCCTGGAACGCTACCCGGAGGCGCTCTCTGCCCTCGACCGCGCCCAGTCAGTTTTTGCTGACAATGCCAATGTCCACCTGCTCCGTGCGCTCGTCCTTCAACAGACTGACCGCGCCACAGAAGCCGAAGCAGAATTCCGCACCAGCCTCCGTCTCGAACCGACCGATGAGAGCTGGTTCGATTTCGGTCTCTTCTACATGACGCAAAAGCGTTACGCGGAAGCCGCGGAAATCTTCCGGCAATCCGCGGAGTCTTCCTCGCGTCCGCATGAAATGTGGATGATGCTCGGTCAGGCCGAACTGCAACTGCACCAGCCACAGCCCGCGCTGGAGGCACTGGACAAGGCTGTTGCCGCCAGTCCTTTCGCCGCTGAAGGCGAATCGCTCGGCGCCAGTTTCAACTCGTTGGTCGCCACAGGCCGCGCCAAAGCGTGGTATCAATTGGGAGACGTAGCACAGGCAGTAAGTTTTCAGGAAGAAGCCGTCACGCTGGCGCCGGGCGACGCCAAGCTCTGGCTGGGCCTGGCGGACTTGTACGAAGCACAAGGCCGAACCACGAAGGCCGCCGAGGCCCGTCTCCGCGCCACTCCCGCCATTTCTCAAACCACGGTTCAACAAGCTGTACGCCAAGACAGGGCGACCGTCGATCGCGCCGGAGAAGTTGTTGCGAGCGCTCCTGCTGCAAGCGCTGTACTCGGTGCGCAGCGAACGGCTGTTGATGGAACAGCTCGACTATAACCTGCTGTTCCGCTGGTTCGTGGGCTTGAACATGGACGACGCCATTTGGGATGTGACGGTGTTCACCAAAAACCGCGAGCGGCTGCTGGATGGGGACATTGCCGAAGCCTTCTTCCAAGCGGTGCTCCAGCAGGCGCGGGAGCGGAGTCTGCTTTCGGACGAGCACTTCACCGTGGATGGAACGCTACTGGAAGCGTGGGCGAGTGTGAAGAGTTATCAGCGCAGGGATGCCAAGGACACGGTTCCGCCAGACGATCCTGGCAATGCAACGGTAGACTTCCACGGAGAGAAGCGGTCCAACGAGACGCACGCATCGAAGACAGACCCGGATGCGAAGATGGCCCGCAAAGGCAAGGGCAAAGAAGCGAAGCTGAGTTACAACGGGAATCTGCTGGTGGAGAACCGCCACGGGCTGATCGTAAACACTGAGGTGTTCGAGGCCAACGGAACGGCGGAGCGCGATGCCGCGCTGGTGATGCTGGAACAGATTCCGGGAACGAAGCAGGTGACCGTGGGCGGCGACAAGGCATACGACACGGCGGATTTCGTAGCCGAATGCAGAAACTTAAAGGTCACGCCGCATGTGGCCCAGAACCTGGAACGGCCCGGTGGAAGCGCCATTAATGCTCGTACGACGCAGCACGCCGGATATGCCATCAGTCAGAGGAAAAGGAAACGCGTGGAAGAGTGCTTCGGATGGCTGAAGACGATCGCGCTGTTGCGGAAGGTTCGGCACCGTGGAATCTTCAAGGTGGGATGGGTCTTCACCTTCGCGGCCGCGGCCTACAACTTAGTCCGTATGAGGAATCTGGCGATTCAAGCGACGTAAGCCGAGGTCGCAGTGTGCTCGCAGGGCCGAAAATGATCTAGGGCACGCTAGCACCCGAACGACAAGGCACAAACGGAGGGCGCCGCAACCAGTTTCGATTGCGGCGCCCTGAGTATTACAAATCTACTGCAGCTGATCCATCGAGCCGACTTACAACGATCGCAGGAAGTTGACCAGATCCTGCTGGTTCTTCGGGCTCAAGTTGTTGAAATTCGTCACGCTCTGATTTGCTTCCGACGCCGGGTACGAACCGTTCCCCAGGCTGTAGTGATCTTCAATCGCCGTGACAATGTTGTTGGTGCGCCCATCGTGCAGGAACCACAGGCGCTGTCCAATGCCCCAGAGCGGCGCGGTCCTGAACTCATCTGGGCCCGCACTGCCTTGCTGCAACCCATCCGCTAAGCCCGGCCCCATGTGGTGCACCAGAATATCGGAGTACAGGTTGATCGTGATGTTACCGAGCGCCGGGCGTGAGGTCGCCGGCGTCGTGAACGAAGTGGTATGGCAGTAGACGCAACCGACGTTGGTGAACTGCGTCTTCCCGTTAGTCGTGGAACTGTTCTGCTGTCCGGGGGTCGGCGGCGCCATCCACTGGGTAAAGTACTCCGCACGCTCCGCATCGCCCGGGAACATTTCGGTCAGAATTCCGGGAGTGAAGTTCGAAACCGTCTCCGGCACCGGATTCAGAACGCATCCCGGCGTCTGGTCGATTTCATTCGGGAACGTCTCGTTGGTGACGCCCATTTCCACGTTCATCTGGTTGGCCGCCATCAGCAGCGTCGACCGAACCTGAGCCTTCCACCCGAAGCGCTGGATGCTGCCGTCGTTCCCGCTGTTATTGGGATGACCGGTAATGCCCAGCACCGCCTTCCTGGTGAGATTCGAATTCATGTTGTTGATGATGTCGCTGTTGCGAATTACTTCGATCAGACCGTCACCGTAGGTCGGGATTACCTGCCGAAGCGCCAGATTGCCCTGCGAAGCCGCAGTCACAAAGTCGGGCTGCGAAATGTTGCAGCCAGAAGCGTCGCTGCGGCCCGCGATTGTAAACAACTGGTGCACCGTGCCATCCGGAATGGTGGTACCCGGCTGATTAATGAAGCGCGCCTCCAGGATCGGGCCGCTCGAAGTGATGAACGACGGCATGGTGTTGTTCGCGCCGTTGTAGTTGTACACGGCGAATAACGGATTCGACGGCGGGCTCGATCCACCTACCGCGGGGTAAGCGTGGCAACTCGCGCAGGAATTCGAATTGAAGCGCGGCCCGAGTCCACCGTCTGTCGGAGAAGTGACGATGACGTCGTGCGTGCGGTTGAATTCCGTCGTGATGCTGGGCTCAATCTGCTGTTCGTTGGAGCTCAACTTCCCCAGGAAACCTCCGGCGTTCGCGGGCAACGGCCGTGGACCCGGATCCGTCGCCGTCACGGCCGGAGGCAGAACCACGTTAGTCCGCAAAGACGAGGGTGCAGTCGGCTTCGATGCCTTCGCGCCCTTCGGAAAGTAAGCCGTCGCCGCCGTGCACACCGCGAGCAACAGGACCATTGGAAGAATTACGCGGATCCACTTCCCTTTGTCAGCTTGAGCCTGCATTGGATTCGTCTCTTTCGACAATGACATAAAGTTCCCCTTGATCTTGGTCGTGTCCCGAAAACTCACAGCGAGCGCAGGAAGTTCACCAGATCCTGCTGATTCTTGGGCGACAGCGCATCGAAGTTATTGATGACCTGATTCGCCTCTGAATCCGGATAGGTGCCATTGCCAAAACTGCGGTGATCCTCGATGGCCTTCACGATGTCCTGAGTACGGCCGTCGTGCATGAAAAAGTATCTCTGGCCGATTCCCCACAACGGGGCCGTTCGGAATTGATCGCCCGTGGCGCTACCCTGATTGACGTTATCCGCGTTGTCCGGTCCCATGTCGTGAACCAGTAAGTCCGAGAACAGGAACGCCTGCACGTTGCTCAAGGCCGCAATGGAAGACTTCGGAGTGGTAAACGAGTTGGTATGGCACATGTTGCAGCCGATGGTGTTGAACTGCACCAGTCCGTTGCTGGTCGAGGAGTTCGGCGGCACCGGCGTCGGCGGGGCCAGGAAGCGCATGAACAGCGAGAAACGCTCCAGATCGCTCGGGAAGTTTACCGGCAGCTTTGGCGCTTCACCGGAATCCATGCGATCGTCGGGAACGCCCTTGGTCTTGTTGGTTCCCGGCGGCACCGGGAACGGCGGCAGGCAACTCGGAATCGACTCGTCGTTCTCACTGGGGAACGCCTCGTCGCTGACGCCTTCTTCAACGTTGTACGCCTCGCCCGAGAAGTAGAGCAGCGACTTGTTCTGCGCCTTCCAGCCGAAGCGCGTGATCGTTCCGTCATCGTCGCTGAATTGGGCATGCCCCGAAATTCCCAGCGACTGCTTCAGAGTTTTGTTGGCATTCATGTTGGCAATAATGTCGCTGTCCTGAATCAGCTCCATCAATCCAGTGCCAAACGTGGGAGTGACCTGGCGGAAAATGATGTTGTTGCTCTGCTGCGCCTGGGTGAAATTCGGCTGCACCATCGTGGTGCACCCAGGAGCGTCGGTGCGATTCGAAATCGTGAACATCTGGTGCACGCCGCCATCGGGCGTCACGCCGTCCGACTTATAAGGGAACCGCGCCACAATCACCGGGCCGTTCGCAGTAATGAAATACGGCATAGTGTTGGTCGCGCCCTGCAACTGGTAGATGCCGAACAGCGGATTATTCGGCGGGCTCGATCCACCGACCGCGGGATACGCGTGGCAGCTGTTGCAGGAATTGGAATTGAATCGCGGCCCCAGTCCAACCGTTTTCACCAGCGGTCCACCCGCTACGAAGTTCACCTCTGTGAATATCTGGGTGAGCCGTTGCGTGATCGCACTCTGATTGGGTGTCAGATTCGAATAGAAGTTGCCGGCATCGGCCGGGAGCGGACGCGGACCGGGATCGACGGCAAGCGATGAACCGTGTACCACTACCGGCCGCGTCATCAACACTGCCGCGGACGCCACCAGCAAAAGCGCCAGTGCGAGATAGTAAGGGACGTGTCGACGGGACTTGCTTCCCGAGTGGTCTTGGCTAGGAGAACTATCGAATCTGGGCATGGGTTTCCAACCTGTCTTCACCGAGTTCGTTCCGTTGGGCTGCTTTTCAGCGGCTATGCTGCCAGGAAGATGTGGGGGGTGAGCTTCCCGCGAGGTTCTTGCACTTCTTACTCACGGTACCCTAGTACAGTGTCAAAACAGAGTCAATGAGTGGATCGTCTCCGTGAAAGATTTTGCATACCCGCCTCCAGCCCCGATTCGAATGGTAATCATCTGGTAATATGCAGCTGCGGGGTAACCCTTTGAATAATGGCCCTAAAGTGCCATTTACCGGTTCCTGCCGCGCTAATAACTTGTCTCCAGAAGCTTTCGTCCCGGAAACGGGTCGAATTAATTGGGGTTAGAGACTCCCGACTTGTAACTTAGGTTTTGCATCTGTTCCCCCCTCAACATCTGATCAAACCGTTGTCTTACAGCTACAGAAGCGATGGGAGACAAAGGACTCCCTGACGTTTTTTTGGTTGCAGGTTCTCGATCATGGCTCAATTGACCAGCTTTCCTCAGCAAGACCGCATCCGCGTCCTCGCCGCCGACAACACGTCGATGAACACTCAGTTGCTAGTGGAGACCCTGGGGCGCGACGGCCAGTTTAATGTGGCGAGTCCGGCTTCCAAGGAAGCCGAGATCCTCGCCGTGCTGAAGCGAGAGCGCTCGCACGTCGCCTTGATCAGCGCGCGGCAGGGCGCTGACGGCCGCGGCGGATTCGGCTTGAGCCGCGAAATCTGTTCCGCCTCCCCCAGCACCCGGGTCATCATGCTTCTTGACTCCTCCGAACGTACCCCGGTGATCGAAGCCTTCCGCGCCGGTGCCCGAGGGGTCTTCTGCCGCACCGAGTCCCTTAAATTACTCGCCAAATCCATCCGTTGCGTCCACGAAGGCCAGATCTGGGCCAACAGTACAGAATTGCAATTCCTATTGGAATCCATGGCGGAGCCCGTCCCCATGAAATTCTTGAGCGCAAGTGGCGATGCCCTGCTCTCGGCACGGGAAATTGACGTCGTTCGTTGTGTCGCCGAGGGGCTCAGTAACCGCGAAATCGCACAGCGCCTGAACCTCCGCGAACACACCGTAAAAAATTACCTCTTCCGCATCTTCGACAAGCTGGGCGTCTCCAGCCGCGTGGAAGTTGTCCTGTATGCGTTGGGCAATCACTCCGCCGCGGCCAAGTCCGACGACGCTGCCCCCTCGAAAAAGGAGACCTCTCCCACAACCATCCCCGCTCGCATGGATTTACCCGTACGCGTCATTCGGCGCAATTGAGGTTACTCCCCAGCCGTAATTAGCCCGTTCGCTTCCGCGCGACAGCTTCCACAGCATGTACTTCTGGGCACCCCCTGGGCAGTGGCCCTTGGGTATCTGTCCGCATCTCCCGCGCCTGTCTACTGTTACCTCCAGGACGTTCGAGAAAAGGCGTCCTGTCGAAACCCCCAATTCGAGGTAACGCTCATGTCGTCCGAAGCAGGCCACCCGGCTCGGAACCGCCAGCAGTCCGCAGTGGTTCGATTCATTGGCGTCGCCGCTTTACTGCTGTGTTTGTCATGGTTATCTGCCTGTGCGGGTTTCAGTTCAGCCGGCTCTTCTGGAAACACCGTCCAAGTTTCCGGAAACCTGTCTGCTGCGGCCGTGGGAGTGCCTTACAACGGAACGATCACTGTCAGTGGAGGAAAGGCACCTTACGTCTTCAGCCTCTCATCCGGATCTTTGCCCTCTGGCCTTGCGCTCACCCCATCTACCGGCACCGTCTCTGGAACTCCTGCCAAGACAGGAGTCTTTAGCTTCTTAGTGCAAGCGACGGATTCGACGGGCATGCAGGGGGCACAGTCCTTCCAAATCACGGTCTCGGACGCCGGCACTGTCATCGTCACAGTCAGTCCCACGGCAGTTACCGTCACTTCCTCTGGGACGCAGCAATTCACTGCTCTTGTCACCAACACCTCCAACGTCGGCGTAACGTGGTCCGCTTCGCCAGGAACAATCAGCAGCAGCGGTCTCTACCGGGCGCCAGCAGTCAGCGTGAATACGACTGCCACCGTTACCGCAACCAGTAGCGCCGACTCGACCAAGTCCGGAAACGCTTCGCTCACCATCACTCCGGCTCTGGCGCCACCGCTCGCTGTAGCAACCACATCGCTGCCCGGCGGAACCGCTGGCACGGCCTTCTCCGCCACGCTCAACGCGACTGGAGGAATGACTCCATACACGTGGAGCCTGGCATCCGGCACGCTACCCAGCGGCATGAGCCTGCAGAGCAGCGGCCTACTCTCTGGAACCACCTCTCAGACTGGACAATTCAACATCACGGTCCAAGTGACCGATTCCTCTTCCACGAAGGAAAATGCGACTCAGCCCCTGGTCCTGACGATCAGTGCGGTCGTCAGCGGTAACACGGCCCCCTCGACGCTTTTTGGATTTTCAACGTCTAACACATCGGTGCAGGGCTATCCCACGGTGAGCTATGGCATGCAGCGCTTCTGGGATTCTCCTCCGCTGCAATGGCCATCCATCAACACCGCATCTGGTGTGTATGACTTCACGAACCTCGACTCAGTGCTGGCTGAGGCCCATACCAACGGCGTGATGGAAGGTATGTACACGCTGGCGCGCACTCCCCCTTGGGCCACGTCCAAGCCATCGGACACGACCTGCCACTACACCACCACAGTTTCCGGCGGAGGCGCTGGCGAGTGCGATGCTCCCATCGATCTGAATATCGATGGCACCGGAACCGACGCAATCTGGAAGGCGTGGATCACCGCAATCGCGACCCACGCCAACAACCCCACGTACCTGCAGACGCACGCTCACATCAAGTATTGGGAAATCTGGAACGAGCCTGATGCCTCGTTCTACTGGGCCGGCAGCTTTGCCCAACTTGCGCGTCTGACTGAAGACGCAAACTGCATCATCACCGGCCGCGGCGTGATCCATGAGAGTGGCAACGGTACCGCCACTCCCTGCACCGCCACGCCGATCGATCCCACGGCGCAGATCGTGATGGCCTCCGGGCACGCGGATAGTTCGTCCAATCTGACCTACGCGCAGAACCAACTGTATTGCAACGCCTCGCCCACGGGGTCGCAGTTGCCCTGTCCGAATCCACCGAATGCTATCGCCACGGCGGTCGACATCGTCAACTTCCACATGAAACCCGGCAACGCCACCGGCAACTACTGCCCGGCGCCCGTTCCCTGCATACCTGAGACCGCCATACAGACCTACGTGGCCAACGCCCTCGGCATTCTGCAGCCCGCCGAACTCGCCAAGCCCATGTGGAATGGAGAAGCGTCCTACGCCGAATCCGGCTTCACCGGAGCCTACACCGACGCCGACATGGCCGCATCCTTCATGCCGCGCTTCTATCTGATGACCTGGTCGCTGAACGTATCGGGCATCGCATGGTATGACTGGACCGATCTGACCAGTCACCCCGCCGCCGTGCAGAATGCCTACCAGCAGACCTACAACTGGCTCTCGGGCTCTACTCTCACCACTCCGTGCGCGGCGGTCGGAACCATCTATTCGTGCACTATCAACAAGTCTGGCACACAGTACCTCGTCATGTGGGATTCGTCGCAGAGTTGCGCCAACGGCTCTTGCACCACGTCAAATCAGACCGTCGGATCCCAGTGGTCGCAGTATCAGGACATGACCACCGCCAACGCTCCGATTTCCATCTCGGGGCGTATCGTTCCGCTCGGCATCAAACCGGTCGTGCTCCACTAACCAGCATACACACCATCATCGCTCAAAGAATGAGAGCCCGTATCGTAAGATGCGGGCTCTTCATTGTTCCAATTCTTCGTTTCCCAAACAGTCGCTAAACGATCCCGCCGAACTCCAGCCGCAAAGTGGCGGCAAGTGAAAGCCCGGCACGGCACTACCGGGTGCGGTCGAAATAGAGGGTGATTCCCGAAGGGACGACGCCAGTTCTCACGCACACCCTTTAGCCCCGGCCACGCCGGAACCCAGTTTTTCTGCAAACGTGAAGCTCAGCCTGACGTTCTCGCCTAAGAAATCCACAGGCCCGTTGTGACATCTGCCCTCGGGAATAGGTACTTGTTTGAAAGCGAAACCGCCATCGCCTTCCTGCACGCCGCCGTCGCCTTCTACGCCCAGCACGGCATCTCCATCCGCCGCCTGCTCACCGACAACGGCTCCTGCTATCGCTCCCGCCAGTTCCGCGCCGCCTGCCTTCAACTCGGCATCCAACACCGCTTCACCCGTCCCTACACTCCCCGCACCAACGGCAAGGCCGAACGCTTCATCCAAACTGCCCTGCGGGAGTGGGCTTACGTTCGCCACTACCTCAACTCGGAGGAACGAGATCAGCAGCTTTCCCCCTGGTTCGAGCATTACAACTTCCACCGTCCGCATGGTAGTCTCGCTTACGCTCCGCCCATCAGCCGCGCCGCTCCGATGGGTACAACGTCTTGAGAGATCACAGGTACCCCCTCAAACGATTTTCAGAAACCCAAAACCGCAGTCCGACTCCAGACCGAAAAACGTGCCATCGAAATTTTTTTTGAGCCACAAATCCACAAGCTCTTGCCCTGCGTTCTCGCTCCTCACGAAGCTCACGAAGCTGCAACCCGCTCCTCGTGGTCGCTGAATTCGCGTGCTAGACTTGCCCCTTGCCAACTCCGCTCCAAAGCCTGAAGCGCCGTCTCTTCTGGATCGTCGCGCGTACCTGCTTCACCCTCTACCGCCTGTTCCCGCTGTTCGGATCGCTGCGCGCTTCCGTCGGCATCATCCGCCGCGGCCAAACATTCCTGCTCATCCAGCGCAACGATGGACGCGGCTTCTCCCTGCCGGGAGGAATTTCAGGCAGAAACGAAGCAGAGATAGACACGCTGCGCCGCGAGGTTCAGGAAGAATCAGGATTGACCGTCACTGGCGAGGAACTGAAAATGTGCTACCACAGCACAGCCGATGTGCCGTGTGACATCTCAGTTTTCGAGGCCGAAGCCAGTGGAGAATTGAAAGATTCCTGGGAAGGTTCGCCGCGCTGGATGACGCTGCCCGAACTTGAGCCCCGACTCCTGGAGAGTCAGCGCCCTGTGCTTGTCCTGCTCAGGAAGATCTCCGCCGAAGTTCACCAGGACGGTGACGCGGAGAAAGAAGAGAAATAAAAATAGAAGTACGCCGCTGCGCGGAATCAAATTGCTTCCGCGCAACAGGCTCGTCACAATCGACAGTTCACTGGCCCGTACCCTTCAAGGTCACCACTTCCGGAGAGGACACGGCAGTATCGCTCAACGTAAGGTCGCCGCTGATCGCGCCCGTAACCGTCGGACTGAACTCCACTCCCAACGTACAAATACTGTTGGCAGGAATGGTCGCCCCGCAGGGAATTCCTCCACCCGTCGTGTAGATGAAGTCACCACTCGCCACAACGCTATTGATGGGAACCGCCGTCTTCACAAAGTTGGTGACGGTCACGACTTGCACCGTGCTGGTCGTTCCCACGGTTACCGATCCAAAATTGATCGTCGTGGGCGAAACTGTCACCGCCAGAATCCCGGTGCCCGCAGTATTCTGCACCTGGGTGCTGACCGCCGCATCATCGATCACCGTAATGCCGCCCATCGTGCCGCCCACCACCAGTGGCTTGTAGGTCACTGTAATCGTGCAGGACTTGCCGGCCAGCAGCGCGCCCCCGCACGGCGTGGTGCCGCTCGGCGTTGCAGTGAAGTATCCGCTACCCGTGACACTGCTCAGGGTCACGGTCGAAGTGCTCACGTTCTTAATCGTGACCGTCTTGGCGCTGGAGGAGTTCAGAATCACATTTCCGAAACTCAGACTCGAGGGCGAGAAGGTTAGTGGAACAGCCGGCCCGTTTTGACCCGTCCCCGTAAATCCGCCCGCCGCGACCGTCCCGTTGAAGCTAATGGTCAATGCTCCCTTCACCTGCCCGTTGAAGGTCGGCGTAAATGTCACCGAAAAGTTGCACTTCGTTTTTGCCAACAACGTCCCGTTACAAGGAGTCGTACTACTTCCGACCGCCGAGAAGTCGCCACTGGTGGAGTAGGTGAAGTTGAGAGTCTGGGTCCCGTTGTTGGTCAGCGACATGTTCTCGGGGATGCTGGAACTGCCGACGTTCGTGGCTGGGAACGTGATGTTCGACGACAGGGTTACCGGCACCTGCCCTGTCCCTGTCATGTTGACCAAGTGCGGAGCACCCGTCGTCGTGTCATTGATGGTGATCGTGCCTGTCAGCGCTCCGGTCACAACCGGTGCGAAGGTCGCCGTAATCGTGCAACTCTGTCCTGGGGTCAGCGTCACGCCCGAACAGTTGCCGGTCTCCGAGAAGTCGCCGCTCGACTGCACAGAATTGACGGTGATATTCACAAAGCCCGTGTTCGACACCGTGACCTTCTGTCCGGCACTGGAAGTGTTCACCACCTGGTTGCCGAACGTAAGAATCGTCGGGGAGATCGAAATCGCGGATGCCGATCCGATTCCGCTCAGAGCGACGCTCTGCGGGCTGGTGCTGGCATCGTCGGTAATGGTGAGCGTGCCCGTTCGCGTGCCGGTGACGGAAGGCGTGAAATACACGTCGATCGTGCACGTTCCGCCCGGCGAGATCGCTGACTGACACGTATTGGTCTGGGTGAAGTCGCCGCCCGCGGAAATCCCGCTGATGTTCAGTGCGACCGTCTGGTTGTTGGTGATCGTTTCGACTAGCGGCGCGCTGCGTACCTCCACTTGCTGATTGCCAAAACTAAAGGCGACATTCGAGAGCAATACCGGACCGCCCGCGCACGTGCTCATCGGCGGCAGCTTCGCCATTTCCGTATACCAGTAGGGCTCGGTCGTGCGGTTCGACGGCAGATATTCTCCCGCCACCCATACCGTGCACGAATCGCTCGGGTCGAGAACCCCGCTATACCAGTCGCCCCATCGGTAATTCAGCGTGTCGGTGTCTTCTGCGTCGCCGCCGGTAATCGGACTCGTGATATATCCCCACGTCCCGGTTTGCAGCGTGCCGGGATTGAGAGTCAAACTGTTCAGCGCTGGATGCTCATTCACTCCGCTGCCCGACACTCCCAGGATTCCCTGCAGGTTGCCGCTCTTGTCGCGGACGATGCTGGGAAGGAACACATACGCACTGGAGTCCACCGGATCGAGAATCGGATAATCGGCGGAAACATAAACCGCATTCGGCGAAGAGGCGTTCCGCTGAAGAATGCGGATGTCGGCTTCGGTCTGGCCAGGCGTGCCCGAGTTCGGAACAACTTCAATGGCGTGAGCCGAGGTCCAAATGCTTCCCTGCCCGCCCTTGGAGGTGTAGTGGAAGAACTGCTGCATGCGGTCCGCTACCGAATCGATGTTGATGCCGGTAGCTACGGTCGAGGGTTGCGGTATGCAGACTGTGTCGTAATAGTTCCTTGCGATAAAGCATCCCAATTGGTCGCCGCCCGCTTGCGTCGAGGGCAGATCCCAACTCGCGACAAAGGACGGCGTTGGGGTCGAGGCGCTCCAGTTGATGGTCCATTGTTCCACGCCCTGCGTGTGGTTCGGATCCGTCAGGTAACTCACGCCGTCTTTGGGCGGCTCAATCATGTAGGTGAACATTTCGCCGTCCGCCGCGATGGGTGGCGTCGTGTCTGAGTTATTCGCCGGAACCCAGCTGCGCCGCGGATTGTAAGTCGTCAACGAGTGAGCCACCACGCATGCCGGAGTCTTCGAATTGTTCACCCATGGGCTTATGGTGCTGGCTCGCAACCCCGCCAAGTCAACCGCGCACACGAGTGGTGCCATGATTGTCGAGCCGTTGTTCGGGTCCTGTAAGTCGTAAGTGATCCACAGAGCCTGATCGGTTGCCGCGGTGTATGGCGGAGTCGTGCTGGTCGAGGTCTGCCACAATCCGCTCTGCGGATAATCCGGGTAATAGTAATTGCCTTGCGTGTTCTTCGGAATCACATTATCGAGGTCGTACTCGAAGGCAAACCAGCCGAAGGCGGGAGAGGTCGAGCCCACATCCTCGACGTTGCTGATGGCCACGCACATGTAGTTATGGCCGTTGCTCGGCGCCGTGATTCGCTTCTCCATGATCCACAGGTTGTAGACATTGTCGTGCAGGATCTGGGAGTTGGGACTATACGCCGTCGGACAATGCGTGGTGTTGCCGGAATTGTTGCTGTTCTGGCTCCAAGGCCCCGCGTCGGACTTCACGTTCGTATTCCCCATGAACTTGACCGGCTGGTTGGTGCTCTTGTACCAGCACTGGTAACCGCTGTTCACGTGCTCGCAATACTCGAGGGTACCTACAGCAATGGTGACGTCCGGCGCAGCCGTCGAGTTGATGTGGTTTTGCACGGTGTTCATGCCGGGAAAGTTGGTCAATGTCTGGCTCAACCCATAGCCGCTCAGCAACGGAATCAGGCACGCAACGATTGCGATCAGTCTGCCACGTAGATTCAAGGCGTCGAACCCCTTACTGGAAGTTGTGGGGATGAATACTGGGCACTGGAGTTGCATGTTGGGTTCCAATCTGCCGAATCAACGGCCCCTCTATACCTTGCAAAATGAGCTAGTTACAAGCAACAGTGACTAAACCGCTTCACTTCCAGTCGGCTTGGCAGCAATCCGTTGGTACCGGGATTTCACTTGACGGTACCTTTGCCACACAGACACGGGGACGAAAGAATAAAGGACAGGAACGATGCAGTCGAAGGTCCGCAGCGCTCCATGCCGAATGCGATCCGCCGTGCGCTCAACCAGGGAAGCTGCCCTCGTTCCATCACTCACGGAGGCTTTCACGGGCCAAGTTCCGCCCGACTGCTTTCGCCAAAACACGACGTAACGCTCGACCTTGCTTTTCAGATCCGGGGAAAGAACCTCAGGGCGATTGCGCTTCGCTTCGATGCTCGAGCTTTTCACCATCGAGTGATGCTCGCCGTTGTAGATGGCCGAGCGGTCGGCGCCTTCGAGAGAGGTCATCCGCGGATCAAAAGGCACGCCGATGAATTCGCAGATCGCAGTCAGTGCAGCTTCGGGGTTGCGCACCAGATCGTCATATTGCAACTGGTGAATTGTGGCCCCACAGCGCACTAGCTCGTCCGCTTCTTTCTTCATCCGGCGATAACCAAGCAGAGCGCGAAGATCCATGCCGGGACGCGCGAACCACGGGGACTTCTCCGCCGCGCGAACAATGCTCCGGCATACGTCGGCCGGATCGCGCCAGATCACGATGAACTTCGCCTGCGGGAACCAGCTTGCCAGTTCCGCCATGCAGTCGTAGTAGCTGGGCGATTTGCATCCCCAGACTGTCGCGCACTTCTTCTTCGCGTACTGTTGGGAGACCGCTCTGAATGCGCCGGGCAAATCGCTGATGTTCTCCGGGATCGCCGTGGGGTCGATCTTGTGGCGGGTCAAAGCACCGTTCCACGAATCCACCTTGTTCAACCACCATGAACTTTTGCGCGGCAACATGAAAAGCGAAGACAGCAACGGCAGATCGGATTCGTACATCAGCCGGATCTGGGGATGCTGGTTCAGCAGTGCGTAGAGCAGCGAAGTCCCCGAGCGCCACATCCCCACCACAAAGAGAGGACCTGCGCTCATCGGCTGTGTTTTCTGAAGCTCCGACTTCTGATTTTCGATCGTCATGGACAACATTTACGCCGCCTGCACCTGCGAGAAAATCTTCATCAGATTGCTGTAGGCCTGTTCCGGACCATACTTAGTTTCCGTCAAGCGCCGCCCGCATTCCCCCATTCGAACAGCCTCTGCGGGACGATCCACAAGACACTGAATTCTCTGCGCCAGTTCCGCGGCGTTGCCCGCCTCAAACAGCAGGCCCGACGTGCCCTCTTCCACGATGTACGGCAATCCCCCTAGGCGTGCCGCAACAATTGGTTTGCAAGCCGTGAACGCTTCCAGCGCCGTCACCGGGAAGTTCTCGTACCACTCCGACGGCATGACTACGCACAAGGAATTGCGCAGGATGTCCCACTTCTCCGCCCCGCTCCTAAAGCCCAGCAATTCGATATTGCGAATGCCCTTTTCGCGGACGTAATCCCGGAACTCCTGCTCCATCGGTCCGGTGCCCATGATCTTCAAGTGGACTTGCGGCAACTGCTCAAACGCGCGAATCAGCGTCCAGCAGCCCTTTTCCGGCGATAGCCGACCCATGTAAAGGGCATAACCGTTGCCATGCACTTCTCCCTCCGGCAGTGCCGGAGCATACACAAAGTTCGGTCTCACAAAGAGCTTCGACTCCGGAACTCCTGCTTCCTGCATCTTGAGCTTGAAAAACTCCGTCAAGCAGATGAATCCGGAGATTTTCTCGATCACTCCGCCCAACCGGTTCAGGCCCAGCGTCAGCGCATACAGCGCGCTGAAGGTGTAGCTGTCTTTGTAGCAGCGCTTGCGAATCGCATTCAGATAATTGCCGCCTTTGCATGCCTCACAGATCTTGCCCTGCGTATAGAACAGCCCATTCGGACAATGCAGGCGAAAGTTGTGCAACACCTGCACCGTAGGAACGCCCAACGCATGCAGCTTGTGATACGCCGAGGGGGAAATCAGCGGATAGACGTTGTGAATAAAAGCCACGTCCGGCTTGAATCGGCGGACGACATCTCCGATTTCGCCGCTAGTCTTCCACGAGTAAACGGTCTGAGGGAGGAATGCTGCTTTCTGCGCGAGGTTAAACTGCTTGACCTCGTCGTTGTGGCGCGTGTAGTGGCAAACTTCGTCGCCGTGCTTCTCGAGCAATTCCGTCTCGGCCCGGACCACAGAGTCTTCGCCTCCAAAAAGCTGGTACGCACTGTGGACGAAGAGAACTTTCATGCTTGAGGTTCATTGTGCCGCGACTCAGAGTTTCGATTTGCCGCCTTGCAACGGTACTATGTTCCTACACTTCCTGCTGCTTTGCGATGCCGAGCAGTTCCAGCGCGATACGGTAAACGAACTTCGGATTGTTGACCAGATAGCGCTTCCAGAGGCGCTTGGGATCTTGCCAGATCCGGTGCATCCACTGCACGCCCGTCAGCTTCATCCAGTACGGTGCGTCTTTGATGCGGCCGGTGTGGATGTCGAAGGCCGCACCCACGCCCAGCAAAACCTTGGTGTCGAGCTTCGACACGTACTGATCCATGAACCGTTCCTGCTTCGGTGTGCTCAGTCCCACCCAGAAGAAATCGGGCTTCAATTCTGCCACTTTGCGAATGAGATCAGCTTCCTCATCCGCAGGTAAGCGGACGAAAAGGAGGAGTGTAAGTACCAACGACGTTGAGCCCAGGGAAACGTTGCGTCAGGGTATCTCTCAACTGCTCCGCGACCCCGTCGTTCCCACCGTAGAAGAAATGCGTGTAGCCTTTCTCGGGCGAGAGCGCGCAGAGTCGCAGCATCATGGTCGGGCCGGTCACCTGACGCATTTGAAACAGGCCACGCAGCCAGCCAACCCAGACGGTAGGGCGACCATCTGGAAGGTTCAGAAGTGCGCGGTTGATGATGCGCTTGAGGTTCGTATCCATCTGCGATTCCATGACGCCGTGCACGCCCGTGACGCAGACATAGCCTTTCTCTCCGTTCGTGATGGCGCTTTCCAGACGGGAAAGCGTGCGGTCCATGCTTGTGGCATGGACCTTCACGCCCAGAATCTTCACGCAACTGTCAGAGAGGTTTGCCATGGTCGTGCCTGAGTAAGACTAGTCGCCCGTAACTTCGGCCAACTCGCCCACTTCTTTCTTCTTCACTTCGCCTTCAATCCACTTGTAGGTGATGGCGAGGCCCTTTTCCAACGGGGTCGAAGGCTCCCAGCCCAGCACTTTCCGCAGAAGAGTGTTGTCGCTGTTGCGGCCGCGAACGCCCTGCGGCTTGGTGAGATCGTGCTGCTTGGCCAGCGTCTTGCCGGCGATGCCGCAGATCATGTCGACCAGGTGGTTGATGCTCACCATCTCGTCGGTGCCCAGGTTCAGCGCCTCACGATGATCGGACGCCATCAGCCGGATCAGGCCTTCAACGCAGTCATCTACGTACATGTAGGAACGGGTCTGGTCGCCGTCGCCCCAGATCTCGATTGAGCCGCCGTTGGTGGCCTTGGCGACCTTGCGGGAAATCGCAGCAGGAGACTTCTCCTTGCCGCCGTCGTAGGTGCCGAGCGGGCCGTACACGTTGTGGAAACGCACGATGCGCGTTTCGAACTTGTAGTCGTGGTAGTAGTAGCGGCAGAGTTCCTCGGCGAACAGCTTCTCCCAGCCGTAGCCCGGTTCCGGATCGGCCGGATACGCGTCTTCTTCCTTCAGCGGAGTCACTTCCGCGTTCTTCTGCTTGGACTGCGCGTAGACGCAAGCCGACGACGAAAACAGGTAACGCTTCACGTCGTTCTGCTTGGCGGCTTCGAGCATGTGCGCGTTGATCAAGATGTTGTTTTTCGAGATATCGGCCAGGAACGACGTGATGTAGCCGATGCCGCCCATGTCGGCAGCGAGGTTGTAGACCTGATCGATATTCTGCGTGGCGGTCAGGCAGTTCTCCCACACGCGCAGGTCCAAAATTTGAAAATCGTCCGCGGCTGAGGTTTCGTACTCGGGATACTTTACGTCTACCCCACGTACCCAATGACCATCAGCCTTCAGCCGTTTGACCAGATGATGACCAATGAACCCACCCGCACCCGTTACCAGAATCCGAGACTTGTTAGCCATTTGCTTTTACTCCCCCAAGTAAAGTTGATTTGTTTTGGTTTGCAGTTACTGAAAACTTTGTTGCTACTTCTTCGGTCAAATGCTTTTGTGAACTACAACGGTCGTCGCTCCAGGGCATAACTGAGCTGAGCCTTCTGGTGGGTCCGCACCCATTCGGCATACCCCAGAATGGCGAAATACAGGAGAGGACAGTGCCAGCTCAACTCATCGTTAAAGAAGGAATGCATGGTGAGCATGCCCAGCAGGGCGAAAAGTTCAAGGGCGAGCTGGCGCTGGTCGGGGGAAAAGACGTCGCTCTTAATACAGCGGTACAGGAACCACCAAGCTGCAAGCAGGGCTCCCGCAAATGGGATCAGGCCCCAGAAGCTGGTTCCGATAAGAACTTCGATCCAGTCGCTGTGCATCATGGCGGCCGCGCCGACACCCAGTTTGCCAAGGACGGCAAAACGTCCCGCGGCGTACGCGCCCAATCCAGTGAACGGATGCTGCATCAATTGCTGCATTCCGTAGGCCCACCATGCGGTACGGCCGCTCAGGGAACCAAGCGCAGCATCCGATTGGTCGCGCTCAGCAACACTCAGAACCAGATCCCAGGCATAACCCAACAGGCGATCGTTCATCAAGATCGCCACCGTGAGCAAAGGGGCCAGGAGTGCGCCGCCCCAGATCGCGATTCTGCGCAGACGCTGCGACAAGAGCACAATCAGCGCCACCGCAAAAATGAACGCGGCTTCTGAGTTTCTGGTTTTTGACAGGACCATCGAGACCAGGCCGAAGATCAGCAGCAGCATATACCAGGCGCGATTCTTGACCTCGCCAAACACTGGCATCAACCGGCAGAGTGCGACGATCGCCAAGACACCACCAGATGTACCGACGCTATTGGAAGCTTCCACCGGAACTACGCCAGTAAGACGGCCGCCGTCCATTGCCTCCGTGGGCCAGATTGGCAGATTACTCCACACGCCAAGCAGAGAGAGTCCGTAGAACGTCAGCGTCCAATCCACTAGATTCTTGTAGGTAAAAAATCCTTCGGCACTGGCCACGATAGCCGCCAGCAGAGAAACGTCCGCCAGAAATTCGAGCGACTTGTAGGCCGTCCATGAGGCATTCACCGACCAGGCGGTGGTCGCTAAACAGACCAGGCAGTAAACCGCCATCGCGCCTGGAATCCCGCGAAACAGTGCGCCGAGCCAGTTAGGCTTCTTCAGAATCAACCGAACGATGAGCGTCAGGGACACGAATGCTTCAGGAAGAATTCTGAGCATCGCGTAGGCATCCAGCGGATTCGCTTTGGCCTCGCTGACGTCGCGAATACGGAAAACCAGCATGCTGAAGAAGATGAAGAACCACAGCGGATGCCACCAGGTCCAGTTGTGGGCGAGTTCGCGCGCGCTTGCCAGCGCTTCGGGAGCCGCCTGGATCATCAGAATCAACAGAGGAACCGACAAGCCGATGATCGCGGCGACGATCAAGACTCCATACGGCGACGACCCAGCAAGCATCGACACCCCAACCGAGATCGACAGTCCCACCAGGGCAAATAGCAGGAGGAGCCAAAGGGGACTGCGGCGGCGGACTTCGTGCCCGGCCGGTTCCCCGGTCCTCTCAATTGTCGTCCGCTCTAGAACGCTGTAACTCATCGTCCCTCTTTCAATGCTTGCAGCACGCCATAGTAGGCTGGCTTCTTCCCGTAGTTGTCGTCGAACAGCGTTTGCTTGGCATTCGGCAGATCTTCGGCGCTACGGAGGAAGCTGTAACGGTCCGCAATCCCCCACGTCATGAATCCGATGCAGTTCGAATCTTTCAGGCAGGTGTGGACCACGTTGTAATAGATCTCTTTCTGCTTGGCAAAAACATCCGGAGAATCCGTGGGCCCCTGGTAGAGATCCATCTCCGTGATATGCACTTTCACTCCAGCCTTGCGCGCGCTCTCCAGAAAAGCCTTAAATTCGTCCAAATAGGAGGGCCGCAACTCGGGCATCTGCCAGTGCATCTCGGTTCCTACAGCGTCGATTGGTGCGCCTGCTGCTTTGAGCCGGCTCACCAACCCGAAGAACTCATCGGCGCGATCTTTGTCGATTCCACCGTGCCCGAACGTGTCATTGAGGATGAGCAATGCGTTGGGATTGGCTTCGCGAGCGTACTGAAAAGCCTTCACAATGTATTGCTCATCTCCCAGAATCCGCGACCAGCAACCGTTATGCGTCGGATTGGTCGGCTCGTTGACCACCTCCCATGCGTAGTAGGAATCTCCCCCATGCCGCACGACGGTCTGGATGTGTTCTTTCATAATCTGATCCAGCTCTTTCGCCGGCCACCCGCCGCAGGTTTCGCTCTTAAAGTTGAGCCAGGGGGCGGTCTGCATGTTGCGGTAGATCAGGCAATGCCCCATGAGCTTCATCTGATGCTGTTTGGCGAAGCCCATCGCTTCGTCCATGGCATCGAAATCAAAACGGCCACGCTGCGGTTCGGTGAGATGCGGGAACACGATCGAAACCGCCGCGTTGAATTCCCGTCCCATCACCGGCTTATAGGCTGGATCGTGATTCCACATTCTTCCCTGAATCGTTGTCCCCACCCAGAACCCCATCGGTTCGGCAGCATGCCGCAGAGTCTCGCTTTGAGCTTCGGCGTCCTTTTTTTGGGACGATGCCAGAGGGACTAGTAGCAGCATCATCGCCAGAAACGAACCGATTTGCCTCATGACTTCAGTCATCAAAATGGTGGTTACCTTCGAGCCTGCGATGCCACCAATTCTTCCGATTGACTTTCTGTGGCAGGTCCCGCGGGATATCCGGCCCGGATCAGGGCTTCTCCGGCGTACTTGGTGACCATCGCGATTTGCGCTTCGCTCAGTTTCTCGCGCCAGCCGCCTACTGAACCGCTGCGCACAAAGCGAGCATCCTCGCGGTCGACGCGGTGCTTGCGCAGCAGGGTCCCCTTGCCCAGAGTCGCTCCGGACTTCTTGGCTTTGTCTTCCTTCTCACGCATGGCCCGCAGAGAGTTGTTTTCCACGGCGCGGCGCACGAGTTCACGATCTCCCGGAATTCCAAGGAACTCGAGCATCTTCATCAGTCCGGTCTCGGTATCTTTGCGGAGATCTTCGTAGCGCACGACCAGCAGATTTCCGTTCTTTGCCAGCGGACAATTCATCCAGGAATCCACGTGCGACTGCCAGGATCCGAAGCGAGTGACTTTTCCCTGAAGAAAGGATTCCACATAACCGTCCATGTCTTTACCGTTGTCGAAGTACTGGGAGAATCCCATTTCCTTGTCGCGTGCCCAGTTGGAGAGCATCACGTCGCGCAGATCGCGCATGAGATAGATGGCACGCTTGTATTCCGGACGATACTGCTCGTGAGTCTTGATGAAACGGCCGCCATTGGGCAGCACAGGCTTGGACTCGCCGTGGGTGCCCATCTCGGGCAGGATCTGGTTCACGTTGAGGAATCCGGCGTTGTCTTTGGTGAGGATCTCCATCAGAACGAAGCGCAGCCAGGTGTTGCCGGAGCGTTCAAACGACGCAAACATCACGTCCTTATTGTTGAGACCTCGATGTTGCCACCATGCCTTGGGGAGGCGAAGCGCGGTGCGGGAGGCCTTGTAGCGGAGTTTCTTGAGAGTATTCATGTTTAGCTTTCCCCTTGCAGAACCGGGTTCGGTATCGACGGATGCGACTTGCGGTACAGGATGTACATCGAAATCAAAAACGCCGCGAAGTTGGCGATGATGATGCTGCCAACTACTCCCCATAAACCAAAGGCGCGTGTGGCGGGAACTCCGACGACGAGCGACAGAACGCTGGCCACGATGCGGGCATAAAAGATAGAGTCGGGAGACTCAATGGCACGCAACAGAATCGCAGGACCAAACGCCGCGGCCCACAGCGTGGTGCCCAAGGCCACGTATGGAATGAAGTGCGCCACCTCTGTGTACTTGCCTCCGTACAGTACGTGGAACACAAAACCCTTGAATGGAATCAGTACCGCCCAGTACGCAACGGCTCCCACTACAAATAGCAGCGTGATGCGGCGTACCAGAGGGCCCGAACTCGAGATGCCCTTTTCGCGGCAGACCCGCGCCGCATACGGCAGAAATAGAATCGAGAGCGCGGTATAGCTCTGCTCCATGGGCAGCGACAGATTCATCAGCGCCCGCAACTGACCCGCCTGGGCCATGCCAGAGAACGCGCTGACCAGCGGGTAATACATGTAATACGGAATCCACGTCACCACCGAGACGGCCAACGCCCACCGTCCATACTCCCAATGCTTGTGCCAGGCCTGACCGGCCGTAGGCGCCTTCTCCGTATCCGGCGGGAGGACTTTGTTCACCTGCGACAGCAGGAAAAATCCCGTCCCCAGTGCGCCGATCGCCATCAGCAAGTACGCCGAGAACGGGGAAACCAATGCCCGCTTGTACGCTACGAACAACCCACCCGTGACGAGCACGCAATAAATGAACGCACCAATCGCAGCGCGGGCCGGAGCCAGGTTCATGTAATATGCGCGGCGCAGCAACCAGAAGAACAAGATGCAGGGCGACGCGATCGCAACTCCCGCCAACGCTCCCGGCAGGCCATCTGCTTTCCCCAAGCCGTACACGATCGCCGCCGAACCACCCAGCAGGACCAACCCAAACACGGTCAGAACTGCCTGAATTCCCAGCAGCGCTTTCAGATAACCGCGCAGGCAATGACGATAAGCCGATCCGCTAAACACTCCCTGCGGCTCCGAAAGCAGCGAGTGGTACACATACGAGAGCAGCAGAAAAACCGAGAACGCGAGTGAGAACGCACCATACTGAGCCGGCACCAGCCAGCGCGCCAGCAGAATGCCGATCAGGAAGTTCGATCCGGAAATCAGGCCCTGATCCAGAATCGCCAGGCCGCCCTTCGTAACCCAGCGTGCGAGTTTGCGGGAGAATCCGCCACTCTCGACTTCTTCACCCTGTTCTGACGAGGCGGCGACCACCGCGTCTTCGACGTAGGCTGGATCCAGCAATTGTTCTGTATCGGATGAGCTCATTATGATTGCGGCAACTCTTCTATAAAGTCCTAACGTGAATCAGCTACGCACCGGCTGCGACGAGAGAACGTTCGTGGGCTGACTGCCCCAGGCAGTCGCCCAGTTCTTCCCCGAGAAACCGAACTTGCGGCTCCTTGAGCAGGCTGAGATGATCGCCACTGATTTCTCGCAGATCCACTCCCGCGGCAGCGACTCGCCACCAGATTGCGTATGGGTCGTTCAAACTGCCCACCGATTTTTCCCGCACCCGAAACAGCGTCACTCGGCCGCGATAGGGTTGGACATCGTATGCGCCCGCCGCCCTGGCGCAGGCTTCTCTCACATTGCGTAGAGCCCGCGGCAGCATCCGTAGTTCGAGACGTTTCCGCAGAGTCATCATGACGAAGCTGCCCTTCTTCAGAACAAAGCTAACCTGCTCAGTCAGCGGCAACGAAAACAGATTCTTCAGCTGGGATCCACGCGATTCCATCTTCCCCGGATAGGTGTCAAACAAGGCCAATAACGCCATTTCCTCGCCCTGCGCTTCCAACTGCTGTGCCATCTCGTAAGCTACCAGGCCCCCGAACGAGTAGCCGCCGATGCGGTAGGGACCTTCCGGCTGAACCCGCTTGATTTCCTGAATGTAGCGTTCCGCCATTTCCGGAATGCTGGTCAGGCATTCGCGCTTGCCGTCCAAGCCTTGAGGCTGCAGCGCATAAAAAGGCTGATCTGGACCGAGATGCCGCGCCAGATCGCGGAAACCAACTACGTTTCCCCCGACTCCATGAACACAAAAGAATGGAGGCCGCGACCCTTCAGCCTGAATCGCCACCAGTGATGACCACGAACTCGACCACTGCTCCTGCCGCAGCAGGCCGGACAGTTGCTCGATTGTGGGCGCCTGCAGCAGTGCTGCCAGCGGAAGCCGCTGCCCAAGCGACTGCTCGATGCGATGCATCAGCCGCGCAGCCAGAAGCGAGTGGCCACCAAGCTCGAAGAAATTGTCGCGAATACCAATCGGAGTCTTATCGAGAACCGTTTCCCAGATCTTGGTCAGCTGCGTCTCAAGTTCGTCGGTAGGCGCCACATATTCCTGCGTCTCCGCGAAATCCGATTGCTTCGGAGCGGGCATGGCGCGCTTGTCCACTTTGCCGTTGGGCGTTTTCGGCATCGCCTCCAGCAGGACGAATGCAGCCGGCACCATGTAATGCGGAAGCTTTCGCTTCAGATACGAGCGCAACTCACTGGCCGTCGGAACCTGTTCGCGCGAAGGCACCACATAAGCCACCAGATTCTTTTCGCCGGACGCATTCTCGCGCGCGATGACAACCACTTCACGCACTCCGGGATGCGATCCCAGCACCGCCTCAATCTCTTCCAGCTCGACTCGATACCCGCGGATCTTGACCTGGTCATCGGTGCGTCCTGCAAATTCAATCTCACCGCTCGCGAGGTAGCGCGCCAGATCTCCTGTCTTGTACATCCTCGCGCCCGGCTCTGTGCGGAACGGATCCGACACGAATTTCTCGGCCGTAATTTCTGGCCGATTCAGGTATCCCCGCGCCAGCCCCGGGCCGGAAACGTACAGGTCGCCGGCAATCCCCACCGGCAACGGCTGCAGATTCTTGCCAAGAATATAAATTCGTGTGTTTGCGATGGGGCGGCCGATCGGCAGCACTGCGGGGAGTTCTTCAGACGGCCTGGGCTCGTATGAGGTGACAATCACGCTGGTCTCGGTGGGACCGTACGTGTTAACCCAGCGCACCCGCGGGCCAGCCAGCTTTCGCCAGGTCGCCAAGGCGGCGGCAGATGCCTTCTCTCCGCCCACAATCACAATCCGGAGACCCTTCGGCAGGCTGATCGCCGTCTCCGAAAGTTCGCGGACCAGTTCATGCCAGTAGGCTGTGGGTAGATCGAGCGCGGTCACACGCTTCTCGTCGACCCAGCGCAGAAAATCTCCCACGGCCAACGACGCGTCTTCTTCGCGAACCACGAGGGCCCCTCCCGCGATCCAGGTCGGGAAGATCTCTTCGACCGCAATGTCGAAGGATATCGACGCGAATTGCGCCATGCGGTCGGCAGCAGTCAGTCCGAACAGCTGAACAGCGGCCACGTTGTGATTCACCAGCCCAGCGTGGGTCAACAACACGCCGCGCGGCTTGCCGGTTGAACCCGAGGTGTAGATCAGGTATGCCAGGTTCTCTGGCTTCACTCCGCTGCAAACATTCTCGCGGCTCTCGGCGGCGAACATCTTCCAATCAGCATCAAGATTCACGACTTCCGCATCGAAGTCTGTGAGTTCCGCCAGCAATCCAGGCTGCGTCAGAACCAGTGGAGTCTGCGAATCTTCCAACATGTACGTCAACCGCTCTTTCGGATACGCCGGATCCAGCGGCACGCACGCCGCCCCGGCCTTGAGCACCGCCAGCAACGCTACCGGCAATTCCAGCGAGCGCCTCAGGCAGATGCCCACCTTCGACTCCGGGCCAATTCCGCGCTTCTGCAGAAAATGCGCCAGCTGATTGGCACGCTGGTTGAGCTCGCGATAGGTCAGGGACAGGCTTCCGTGCTCCACTGCATTAGCATTCGGCGTGTGCGCTGCTTGCGCCTCGACCAACTCGTGCATGCAGAGCTCGCGAGGGTATTCGGTTTCCGTGCGGTTCCACTCTGCGAATTGCTCCTGCTCGGCTACCGATAACATCGGCAAACGGGAGAGCTTCTGTTCGGGATCGGCGACGATCGCTTCCAACATCGTCTGGAAATGTCCCGCCATGCGCGCGATGGTCGCGGCATCGAACAGATCAGTGCAATACACAAAGCGGCCTTGCAGCCCGCTCGGCCGGTCATCCAATTCCAGATCGAGATCAAACTTGGCGGTCCCGATTTCCAGATCCAGTTGATTCAGATCCCATCCGGCCTCGAACGCCGGAGTCGGCGGCACCAGCGAAAACATCACTGGGAATACCGGATTGCGACTCGTATCACGCCGGACCGAAAGCTCCTCCACCAACCGCTCGAACGGAGCGTTATCGTGGGACAGCGCGCTCAGCGTTACTTCCCGCGTGTGCGTCAGCAGTTCGCGAAACGTCGGATCGCCCGCCAGCCTCAGGCGCAGAGCCAGCGGATTCTGAAAACAACCCAGCAGTGCTTCCAGTTCCGTGTGCTTTCGCCCGGAGGTCACCGTGCCGAGGACGAAATCCTCCTGTGCGCTGTAGCGCCGCAGCAACGCGGCAAAGCACGCCAGAATCGTGGTGAAGAAGCTGGTGTGCTCGCGGTTGGCCAACTGGTGCAGGCTGTCAGAGAGGCTTTTGGGAAAGGCGAACCGATGCATCGCACCGCGGAAACTCTGCAGGGCCGGGCGCGGATGGTCGGTCGGCAATTCCAGCACCGGAACCTCGCCATCCAACTGGCTCGACCAGTAGGCCCGGGATTCCTTGAGCTGGGCTTCATCCAGCGACTTGCGCTGCCACTGCGCGAAGTCGGCATACTGCAACTGCAGTTCGTCCAACGGAGTCGCCTTCCCAGTAAGGAGCGACTTGTAGACCGTAACCAGCTCAGGCAGGAAAACGTTGTATACCGAAAAACCGTCGAAGATGATGTGGTGCAGGAACAGGTAAAGCCGGTACTCCTCGTCACCGAACTGCACCAGCATGGCCCGCAGCAGCGGACCGCGCTGCATGTCAAACGGGGTTCTGGCACGCTCGCGTCCCAACCGCAGCGCCTCGGCTTCCCTTCGATCGGCAGTCAGAGGCCGCAGATCAAAAATCTCAAGACTGGGCTCGTAAGGCGCGCCGACGATCTGCACCGGACGCCCGTCGATCACTTTGAAAGCCGTCCGCCAGGCTTCGTGACGCCGAATAATCTCGGCCAGGCTGCGCCGCAGCGTCGGGACATCCAGCGGTCCGCGGCGATATACGGTCACAGACTCGTTATACAGATCCTTGGCAAACTGGCAGTGCAGCCAAATCTGCTCTTGCGCGAACGAAAGGGGCGCGGGCCCTGACTCCTGACGACGGGGAATGACTGCAGCGATCTCCGCCTTATGCGACACTCGCGACTGAAGGTATTTCTTGATCTGCGCCTGTCTATCGCTTGATCCTTGCACTTCATACGGACAACCGCTTTGGGCCGCCGCCGATTTTGCAGTCGAGGCCGCATAGTGCTGCGAAGAGCCAGACATTTCGGCTCGAGTCTGTTCCCGACTCTGACCCTCAACGCCTTCAACCCGCGCAATCCGAGATTGGAGCGCCACTCCAGCGGCTCCGGACTTAGCGTGACGTTCGCAAAGCGCCGCAGGAAGGCTTCCAATACAACCTGCCCCTCGACGCGCGCCAACGGAGCACCAAAGCAGAAGTGGGCAGCATAGCCGAACGCGAGATGGCGATTGTCCTTGCGCGTTATGTCGAAACGATCGGGATCGGGGAATCGTTCAGGATCCCGGTTCGCCGCAGCCATCACGGCGATAACCGCCTGCCGCTTCTGAATCCGCTTCCCGCCCATTTCCCGGTCCGACGGGCACATGCGAGCCGTATGCTGACTAGGGCTCTCGTAGCGCAGCATTTCTTCCACCGCCGATGGAATTAGCGACAGATTATTTCGCAGTCGCTCCATCTCCGAGGGATTGCGTAGCAAAGTAAGTACGCCGTTCCCAATGAGATTGGTAGTCGTCTCCTGGCCGCCCACCATGGTCACAATGCAATTTGCAATCACTTCTTCTTCGGTCAGCCGGTCGCCATCAATCTCAGCGGTCAGCAATGAGTGAATCAACCCCTCGCGCGGGTGCTCGCGTTGCTGACGAATGGCGTCGCGGAAGTATTCCGTCATCCCGGCAACGGCCTGCAGCACCTTCGGATACCGTCCCGGATTATGCTGAAAATTTCCCAGCATCTCCGCAAAATCCGCCGACCACTGCTTCAACTGCGGATGGTCGGTGGTCGGAACGCCCAGCATTTCGGCCGTGACGATCGCCGGCAGAGGCTCGGCCAATTCCGCTATTACATCGATTTCATCTTTTCCCTGCATTCCATCCAGAAGACTCTTTGTGATGTCTTGAATGTGCCCGCGCAACTGCTCCACCCGCGCCGGAGTAAATGCCTTGGACGACAATCCCCGCAACCGTGTATGCGCGGGAGCGTCCAGGAACAGCATCTGCTTCACCATTACGCTGGCAATTGGGTTCAGAGATGACAGACCCATCTCATCGAGTTGCGCCGGAGTTGGCGTGCGGTCGGCCGAGAAAGAAAGCAACACTTCCAGCACATCTGCGTAGCGGGTCACCACCCAAGCGTGCAGAAACGGATCCCAATGCACAGGATCTTCCGAACGCATCCGGTGAAACAGCGGATAAGGATTCGCCAGCACCTCCGGATCAAGGAGGTGGTACAGGCTCGTCGCCTTGTCCCGGCTTTCCATCCGTGTGGGTGTGTTGGTACTAGACACGGGCGTCGTGTGCTCCTGAGTGCCCAGTCTTAGCGTCGCTGTCAACCTTTGCCATGATCAGACTCTCGATTTCTGACGACATTTCTGCCACGGTGGGATGATCAAACAATTTCAGCAGCGTCAGGTCGACACCAAACGTCTCGCTGACTCTGGCAATCACCTGCGTCCCCAGCAGGGAATGCCCACCTAGAAGAAAAAAATTGTCGTTCACGCCCATGCGGTCGAGCTTCAACAACGGGGCAAGAATTTTCACGAGTTCTTCCTCGACCAGCGTGCGCGGCTCGATGTAGGCTTCATCCGAGAGCCGGTTTCCGTTCACGCTGGGCAATGCCACCCGATTCACTTTTCCCTGCTCGGTCACAGGCAGGCTGGGGATAGCGACAAACGCGGCCGGCACCATGTAGTCGGGGACGCGCTGCCGCAGATATTCGCGCAACGCCGTAGCGCTCACGGTAGCTCCGGGAGACAAAACCAGATACGCGACCAACTGCTTCTCACCGGCCGCGTCCTCCGTAGCGATGACCACACTAGCCTGCACCGCGGGATGCTGACCTAACACCGTAGACACTTCGGTGGGTTCGACACGATAGCCGCGGACTTTCACTTGCTCATCCAATCGTCCGAGGAATGCAATCTCGCCATTGGGAAGCCTGCGCGCGAGATCACCAGTGCGATACATACGCGCGCCGGGCACCGCGCTGAAAGGATTCGGAACGAAGCGCTCGGCCGTCAACTCCGGCCGGTTCCTGTAGCCGCGTCCCAAGCCGGCGCCTCCGATGTAGATTTCGCCCGGGCCTTCGGTCACCGGACGCCGCTGCTCATCCAAAATGTAGATCTCAACTCCATCGATTGCGCGGCCAATGGACGGCGCCTGATTCCTTAAAAGCCTGATTCTCCGCGCTTCCCACCGGGACGATTCCCGAAGTACTGACCACGGTACACTCGGTCGGCCCGTAGTTGTTCACCAGCACAAACGGTAAACGCGCCGACGGATACACCTTCAACGTATCAGCGCCAGTCAGGAGCAATCGGAGCACGGTCTCAGCCGGCCAATCCAGCCGCAGGAGTCTTTCCGCCATCACCGTAGCGGCGAAAGAAATCGTGATGTGTCGGGAGACGATCCAGTCACGCAAGGCAGTCTCATCGCTTCGGACTGACTCATCCGCCAGATGCAAGCTCGCCCCGCAGGACAAGTACGACCACATCTCCCACACGGCTGCGTCAAATCCCAAGGTCGATTGCGCGCTGGCGCGGTCCGCAGCGGACACTTGAAACGCTCGCTGGTGCCAGCAAACCAGGTTTGACAGTCCTGAATGAATCAGTTCGACGCCCTTCGGCTGGCCGGTGGAGCCGGAGGTGTAGATGATGTATGCCAGGTCATTAGGGCCAACACCGCTTTCCAGACTAGTATCTGGCGCGGCCGCAATCTTCTCGGCGTCGCCATCGACCGTAACCATTCGCCACTGGCGCGATGGAAACCCTTCGCCCAAGCCTTTCGTGCTCACTACAATGCTGGCGCCTGAATCCTGAAGCATGAACGCGAGCCGCTCGACTGGATGAATCGGATCGAGGGGAACGTACGCCCCGCCTGCTTTGAGAATCGCCAGTGCGGCGATGACCATGGCCGGCGAACGATCCAGATAGAGACCGACCACCGCGTTTCGCTCCACTCCAACGGACCGAAGATAGTTGGCCAACCGGTTGGCGCGGCGATCGAGTTCGGCATATGACAACTCTTCGTGCCTGCTGGACACGGCAAGTAGCACTCGGATTCTCGACCGCTCGCTGCGCCACGAATTCGTGAACGCAAGCGCCCGGCTGTGAGCGCAACTCACTGCCGGCTCGGACTTCAGATAGAGAACTGGAATTAACGGAGGGCATAGGGTTTGTGAAGTAAAACCTTTTACGCGGCCCCAGAGCCTTTCAGGACAGCAGGAACAGTCTTGGCCAGAATTTCCAGGTCAAGCCACAACGACCACGTGCGAATGTACTGGAGATCGAGCTCCATCCACTTTTCGAAGGTGGTGGAACTGCGTCCCATGATCTGCCAGAGACAGGTGATGCCGGGACGTACACTGAAGCGCTTGCGCTGCCAGTCCTGGCAGAAGGTCTCGAATAGTTCGTAATCCCGCACCTGCAAAGGCCGCGGCCCGACCAGGCTCATCTCGCCCTTCAGCACATTGAAAAGTTGAGGAAGCTCGTCGATGCTCGTCTTGCGCAGGAAGGAACCAATGAGAGTGATGCGGGGGTCCTTCTTGATCTTGAAGACCGGGCCGTTCGCCTCGTTCTGGTGCTCGATATCCTTCAGGCGTTGTTCCGCATCCACCACCATGGTTCGGAACTTGAAGATGTGGAACATTCTCTTGTTCAGCCCCAAACGTTTTTGGATGAAGAATACCGGACCAGGCGAGGTCAACTTCACCAGGAGCGCGGCCAGCAGCATCACAGGCGAAAGAAGCGTGATGGCCAAGAACGATACCACGATGTCAATCGCGCGCTTGGCCGCCAATCCCCAGAAATCGGTGATGGTGCTTTCATGGCTGATGAGGGGATCGCCGTCGAACTCGTCAGCCCGCTGGCGTGTATCTTTCAGATCGAAAATGTTCGGGAGAAACCGTACGATGATGCCCTGTTGTTCGCAGGCCGCCGCGATCTGTGACGCGAAGCCGTGAAACGAGCGAATCGGCAGTGCCAGGACAACTTCATCGACGATGTTGCGCCGCACATAACTAGGCAAGGCATCGAGGTCGGACACCAAGACATGTCCCTGCTTCTTGAATTCCTCGAGCCCGAGCCACTCTTCGTCGGCGAAACCCAGAATGCGGTAGCCGAGTTCAGGCTTGCCTTGAATCCGTTCCACCAGTTCCAGCGCCCGCGGATTCGTTCCGATGACCAGCATGTTCCGCAGGTTCTTGCCATGCCTGCGCGCGTACGCCAGCGTCTCGCGAATGATCATGCGCGAGAGAACCACGCTCGACGTGGTTAGCAGCAGGAAGAGCGCCAAGAAGATCCGGTTCACCGCCCAGATATGAAACACCACACCAAACACGGCAACCACCAGAGTTCCCAAAGTCGTGGCCCGGGTGATATCCCTGATCTCATCCCATCGGCTCGCCAGGCGTTTCGAACCATAGAGCCCGAACAAACTAAAAAGGATGTGCCAGATCAGCAGGAAACTCACAAAGAGGATTAAGTTCCCGAGCTTTATTTTTAGCCCGAAAAACTCGGCCAAGGTGAACCTTCCGACCCGGTGGTATTGTGGCACCGTGGACACGGCAAAGGAGATGCTCATCAAGAGCAAGTCAAACAGCTTGAAACCGCTGGTAAACACTTTGCGACCTAGGTGCATAAGGGATCCTGTGGAGAAAAGTACAAGGCTTGCGCGAACCCACGGGGAAGGAGATGGCTCTTTGCTCTACGGATGCGCGGAATGCGGGCAACACAAAGATGCCCGCTCCCGCGATTAGGGTTTGAAGCGGTTACTTCTTCGATTTGGCGATCACGAGCCGCTCGATCGCATCGATGCTTTCAAGATTGTCGTGAGTAATTTCTTCGTCACCCACGCGCACGTTAAAGGTCTCTTCCAGAAATGCTACCAAGCGAAAAATGCCCATGGAGTCAATGATGCCGTTCTTGGTCAACACTTCCTGGTCCGTGATCTGATTGATGCCCTTGGTCTTGGCAAATTCCTCGAGCACGTATTCGCGGATCCGGTCTTTCACTTCTGCTGACTCGATCATGTTTGTCTCCCAATTGCAGTGAATTTGTTTGCTTCTAATTCGACAACTAAACTCTCAAAGCTCCTGCGTGTGTCCGGCGTCTAGCGCACGCCGGCCGGCTCTGCTGCCAGCTTGACCCGATCGATCTTCCCGGTCGAAGTCTTGGGCAGCTCCTCGTAGAGATCAATCAATTCCGGAATCATGTACTTTGGAACCCGCGAGGCGCAGTACTGCTGCAGGTCAAGAACTCCGAGTGATCCCGCGATGTGCAGCGCTACGACCGCCCGGATACGGTTGCCGATGATCTCGTCCGGAACCGCCAGCACGGCAGCCTCGCGGACTCCGGGATGGCTCAGCAGGGCACTCTCAATTTCGCCCAGTTCGATGCGGTAGCCGCGGCTCTTGATCATGCTGTCGCGGCGGCCCTGGAAGTAATAGTTGCCGTCGTCGCCGACCGTCACGATATCACCGGTGCGGTACATCCTCTCTTCAAAGTGCTCCTGGAAATGATTGGGCACAACCATCTTTCGCGTCTTTTCCTCATCCGCCCAATAGCCATAGGTCACGGCTGGTCCGCGGACATACAACTCGCCCGCCTCGCCCTTCCCTGCCAGCCGTCCTTCCGGTGTCACAGAGAACGTTTCGGTGTTAGCACACGCAATCCCGATGGGCAGCTTTTCCATGCCGGCCAACCGCTCACGCTCCACTTTGTAATAGGTGCAGACGTTGGTTTCGGTCGGACCGTAAAGATTGTAGAGTTCGGTGTTCTGCGAAACTTCCGCCAGTTGCCGCAGATACTTCATGGGGAAGACTTCCCCCGCAAACAGAATGATGCGCAGGCTCTTCACTTTGTCGGCTGTCAGGCGCCCGTGCAACAACAGAAGCATCAACGCCGACGGAACCGAGTACCAGATCGTGATTCCTTGCGTCTCGATGAAGTTGGCCAGGCTGGTGGGAAATACCGCCAGATCTTCGGTGATCAGATAGACCGTCGCACCGGCCTCGAGCGTGTTGTAAACATCGAACACCGAAAGATCGAAGTGCAACGGCGCATGGTTTGACAGTCGGTCTTCGCTGCGAACCTGAAACTCTTCTGCGCACCATTCCACAAACGTCAAAGCGTTCTGGTGCGACAACATCACGCCCTTGGGCCGTCCCGTGGAACCCGAGGTGTACAGGATGTATGCCAGGTCGGTTTCGATCAGGCTAACTGCGGGTGCATGCGACGCCGGAAATCCCGAGAGCCGCGACCACTCGATGAGGTTGTCGCTGTCTGCGGAGCCCTCGGTCAAAATGCAGCATTCCAGCGTGCTCAAGGTCTCGGGAGCCAGCGCCGAGCGCTTCTCGCTGTTGGTAATCAGAACACGGATGCCGCAGTTTCCGATGATGTAGCCAATGCGGTCTGACGGGGCCTGCGGATCGAGCGGCACATAGACGCCCCCCGCCTTCAGCACGCCCAACATGCTGATAATCGATTCCACGCACTTCGGGAAAAACAGTCCGACGCGGTCGCCCTTGTTGATTCCTTGTTTGCGCAGCAGGTGAGCCAACTGGTTCGATCGTTCGTCCAGTTCACGGTAAGTAATGCTCTTGCCGCGGGCCCACACCGCCGGCTTCTCCGGATAAGCCTTGGCGCTCTTGTTCAACAATTGCTGCAGTACATATGCCATGATCGAGAACCCTGCCCAATTGGATTTTAGTGTGGGGGATATAACGCACTACAGAAACTACAGACCCAGCATGTTCGCGATGATCACCCGGTGGATTTCTGAGGTCCCCGAGTAAATCGTTCCCGCCACCGCGTCCCGCAATTCGCGTTCAAGTTCATACTCCGTCATATAGCCATACCCGCCGTGAAGTTGGATGGCCTCCAGACAGCTTTTCACGCAGGCCTCGCCGACATACAGTTTCGCGATCGAGGCCTCGCGCAGCGGATGCCGACCCTGGCTCTTCATCCATGCGGCCTTGTACAGCGCCAGTCGCCCGGTCTCGAGGCGCACATCCATGTCGGCAATCTTGTTAGCAATCGCTGGAAACTTCCCTATGGGTTCGCCGAATTGCTTGCGCTCTTTGGCGTACTTGACGCAGGTTTCCATGATCCGCTGCATCGCACCGAGATGGCTGGCCAGAATGCAAATCCGTTCCCACTCCATCGACGACGTGAACACTGCCTGCCCGCCAAACTCCTTGCCGAGCAGATTCCCGACCGGGATCTCGCAGTCCTGCAGAGCGAGTTCCGCCATGGGTGAAGTGCGCAGTCCCATCTTGTGCAGCTTGCGGCCAACCGTGAAGCCAGGCGTCCCTTTATCGACCAGAAATGCCGTAACCCCGTTCGGACCGCGGCTGGGATCCAGATTCGCAAAAACGATGGTGACGTCCGCGTTGGGAGCGTTGCTGCTGAAAGTCTTCGAGCCGTTCAGGATGTAGCGGTCGCCCTTGCGCTCGGCCCGAGTCTTCAGGCTGTAAGCATCGGAGCCGGATCCCGGCTCGGTCATGGCGTGCAGACCAAGGCCACCACTCACCAGGCCGGGAAGGTACTTCCGCTTCTGCTCCTCGGTCCCAAAATTCCAGATCGGAATCTCGGAGCTCCACATGTGCGCGTTGATAGAGAACAGCAGCCCGTTATCGTGGCATCCATAACCCAGGGCCTCAAGCGCACAAACTGTGGTCAGGATGTCTGCGCCGCCACCGCCGTATTCCGTGGGGATCGGCAGTCCCTGAATGCCGAACTTCGCGCATTTTTCCCACAGCGGTCGGGAGAATTCCTCATTGTGGTCGCGCGCGATAACGTCGTCTTTCAGTTCCTCACGGGCAAATCGCAGAACCTCCTTACGAAACGCCGCCTGCTCTTCATTCCATGCAAAGTCCAAGGTTGTCGTTCTCCTAGTCTGTCGTTCTGGCCCAAGTACCCTTGAGCTTTGTTTATGCCGATACCGAAGCGGGTGACTGCTCAGCAGCCGATTTCGCCGCTGCTGGCGCCGAGGCAACCGGTGCCGCCGCTGCCGGAGCGGGAACCGTTGCCACCGCCGTCTTTTTGACGAATCTTTGTGGACGCCCCCCCGGCAGCTTGATGCGCGCCGGAACTCCCATCACCATCATGTTGGAGCGGACGTCGGTAAGTACCAGGCTGTTGGCCGCGATCACGACATTGCTGCCGATCTTCGCGTCGCCCACCAGCTTCGCTCCGGGCCCAAAGTAGACGTTGTCGCCGATGCCCCGGCAGGCGTGAGAAATCAGGCAGCCCGTGGCGATGGTGAAGTTCTCACCAATCGTGGTCTTCCCCAGGTTGATCGCGTACACCGAGTGGATCACAAAACCCGGACCAATCTTGGCATTCACATCGATGTGCACGCTGGTGAACAACTCAGTCCACTTGCGGAAAATCAAGCCGCTGAGCCGCAACAACTGACCAACTACAGGAATCCGCACACCCAGCGTCCAATGGCCATAGCGATACGCAATGACCGGCCACGTCGCATGGCGAATCGCAACGTTCACCTTGTTGCGCCAAGTCGGCTTCCAGTCGGGATCGTTGCGGGTCTCCCGCATCGCCCGGCTCATGTCTGCTCTTAAGGTTTCGAACATTTTGATCTCTTTTTAGCCCTTACAGCGGAATCCTTACAGCTTCCGATAGATCGATTCGGGAACCGGGAACGTGCGGTGGTTGAGCACGGCACCCAGCACCTTAACGTTGGCGTTTTCGAGATTGCGAACCGCCTTACGCGCCGTCTCGCGTCGCGAAGAATTGGCTCTGAGCACCAGAACCACGCCTTCGGCATTGCGTCCCAGCATGACGCTGTCGGCCCCCGAACCCATGGGCGGCGCGTCGATCAGAACGTAATCGAACTCTCGCTGCAGTTCTGGCAGCAGGGCGCGCATGCGGTCCGAGCCGAGCATCGCTTGCATCCCTTCCACTTCCGCACCGCAACTCAGCAGCCAGAGGTTGGGACGCGAAAGCGAAGTGACAAACCTGCGGATGGGTTCGGTCACCTGCAGCGCGTCGGTTAGACCGAAGTGATTGGAGACTCCGAATTCCCGGTGTAGGCCGGGAGAGCGCAGGTTCGCGTCCACGACACACACCGTTCCGGCGGTCTGCGCGGCCAGCACTTCCGCCATGCGGGCGCAAATCCAACTGCAGCCGTTGCCGGCTTCCATGCCTGAGACGACAACCACGCGGGATTTCTCTCCCGGCATTAGAAACACACGCTGCACGAGCTTGAAGATCTCGTCGCGCTGCGCGTCTTCCATCTTCAACTGAAGCGGCTGCAGTTCAACCGGCTGCGCTGCGTTGACGGTTTCTTCGACGGTGGCCGCTTCCGTGGAGGCCTGGAACATTTCGCGTTCCTTGCCCAGGTTTTGCATCAATTCAAAATTTCTGCTCATAAGGTCCCGTAATGCCTCTAGTCTGCTCGTGCCCTGCTATTGCTACGGACGCCGCTACGTGGCGGCTAGGCTGACTGCCGGTCGGGGCGGCCCGAACCGTTCCGCCAGTTATGCAACAACCGTGCTACATCCTTCATGTGCTCAATCGCTTCCGCGGGACTCAAGTAGTCCTTCGCGCCGGTGTCCGCGCTCGGGATTGGACCAGCGTACTCCCGGGCCACTCCCGTCAACTCCTCCACCGGATGGAACGGATCGCTATTCCCATTCGAGCCGTTGAATCCATGCCGGTGCGAGCTCGATCCCACATCAGAAACAAAGCGGTGGATGTCGAGGTCGTGGGTTACTTCTCGAACCATGTTCACGTCCACGACCTTCTTCCGCATCGCGCAGGCCAGAGAAAGCGCGTGAAAGCAATAGTTATTGATCTGCCGCGGAATGCCCTCACTTACCTGCGCAATCAATTCCTGCGCCTCGGGAGAGAACAACCGCGCGCCCCGATATCCCGCCACCTGCAACCGGTGATCCATGAAGCGGCCGGTCTCTTCCCGGGTGAGAGGGCTCAAGCCGCTCACCGAGGTGATGCGTTGCCGCAACTGCACGAGTGAAGGACTAGCTAGCTTGTCCGCCAGTCCCGGCTGCCCGACCAGAATGATCTGCAGCAACTTGGCCTGCGGCGTCTCGAAATCAGAGAGCAGCCGCACGGTTTCTAATACCGTCGCATCCAGGTTCTGCGCTTCGTCGATAACGACGATGAACCGCTTTCCCGCGCGCGCTTCCTGCACCAGGCAGCGATTAAACTGCTCATGCATGCGGACGAAATCCTGCGATTCACTCTCAATGCCAATTTCCGCCAGCAGGAACCGCATGAACTCCCGCGAACTGCATTGGGTTTGGAACAGAAATGCCGTCCGGGCCGTGTGGTCGAACTTTGCCAGCAAGTGAAACAGGAGCGTGGTCTTGCCCATTCCTGGCCGCGCAATCAGCGACAGGAATCCCCGGTTCGCCTCAATCCCGTAATAAAGAGATGCCAGAGCTTCCCGGTGCGCCGGACCGAGATAGAGATATCTCGGGTCCGGAGTGACGCCGAAAGGCTGTTCTCGAAGGCCGAAAAAGTCTAGATACACGGTCTTACCCTCGCTCCTGGATGATGTGGCTGTCCGTGCCGGTCTGGTCATAGCTGACTTCACCGTGACCAGTTCCATTTCCATTCCCGTTGCCATTTCCGTTCCCATTGCCGACATGCAGGCCGTTGGCCCTGTGGATCGGAACCGCCGCCAGCACCGGGATCCTCAATTCAGACATCACTTCCGACGGAGTACGGAACGACTGGTCCGCGTAGTCGATCGCAAACACGACTCCGAGACTCACCGCTACGCCCAACAGGCAAGCCACCAATGCAAACACCCACGGAGAGCGCGTCGGCAAACTCGGGAGCAGCGGGCCTTGCGCGACCGATACGTTCAACAAGCGGGTTCGGTCGAGAGCATCCTCGATCCGCGCTTCCTCTTTCTTCTTCGTATACAGAAGGTAGTTCGCTTCGTCGGCTTTCTCCGTCCGCATCAGGTCACCTTGGAGGATTCCCTGCTGCTCGAGCTGCCGCGCCTGCGCCATATACACATTCACAATGGCGGTGAGTGCGGTCTCGCGTGCCTTGAACCCGCTCAGATCAGCCTTGGCCTTGGCCAGTTCGGAATTGACCCACGCGTAGGTTGGATTCTGGTCGGTGGTTTCTTCTTTGACCGGAGATGTTTCTTCTTTCGCCAAAGCAAGCCGTGTGTCCAGCAGTTGCTTGTCGACTTCCTGCACCAGAGGATAGGTGGGTTGGTACTTGGTCAGCAACTCGGTGCGCTTCATTTCCAACGTCAGTAGGGTCGCCTTGAGGTTTTGCAGGACCTGGGCGTTGTCTCCCGACTTCACTTGTGTCGTCATTCGAGTCGGAGTCGAATGGATCTGGCCTTCGAGGTCGGTGATCCGCTTCTCCGTCTCGGCCATCGAGGCGCGGGTGGTTTCCAGAGAGCCGTTGAAATCGGCCAACTTCTGGAGTGTCATATCGCGCATCGTGGTCGGCGCCACGCCGCCCTGCTGGTCGGAGAATCCCTTCAGTTGGGCTTCGGCCGCCATCATATCTTTCTTGTACTGTTCCGCCTGCTCGTCGAAGAACTGGAACTGCCCTGAAGGATGGTGCACGTCCAGATGCTTTTGCAAGTAAGCGTCGTCGAGCGTGCTCAGTACCTGCTGAGCTACCCGCGGATCGTGAGCCTCATATGCGATGCTGATCACGTTGGTTTTCTTGATCACTTCAAGTTGCAGGTCAGAACGTAAGTCCATGACCGCTTTGTCGATGCGGTTTTGCGGCGTCTGCCCAGGATGCAGCAGGCTCGACAGGAACTTCTTCTTGTCTAGCCCGCAAGTCGTGACCACCTTCTGCAGCACGTCCGGACTCTGAATCAGCTCCACTTCGGAGTTGATTTCTTCCTCGCTCACCGTGTCGTGAAAGGTCATCGGCGCGTTCTGCTCTGGCGAGACCACGGGGTCCACGCGTTCGCGCTTTACCAGGAGCTTGGTTTCCGCCCGATACTTCGTGGGCAGAACCAGGGCGGAAAGACTCACGCCCAGCACCACTCCCAGGAAACATAGAACCAGAACCCTTTGGTGGCGGAATCCGATCGCGACCACATCTCGCGCGGTAAACGAATAGGGCCGATGCCCCTGGCTGCTTATCTCATTCATATAATCTCCGTTATGTTCTTTCGCAAATCCGGACGTATTAAACGAGCCATTCCATGGCCCCTACGGAATTGTCAGGGGAAGATAGGCACCCATGCTCATATTCGGAATAAACCGGTCGATCTTCGACATCGTGTTCTTCGGGACGATCACCATGTCTCCGGGATGAAGAAAGGGATCCTCTCGCAGGTTTCCGTTCTTCTCCATCTTCTTCACATCGATCAGCTTCGCCTCGGTCCATTGGTCATCCACCCGGCGAAACAACATAACTTGTGAGTGCTTCGCGCTCGACTGGAAGCCTCCTGCGATTTCGATCGCCTGGGTTAACGTGATCTGCCCGTGCATGTCGTACTTGCCAGGCTTGGCTACTTGTCCCCCGGCCACGAAGTAGGGCTTTTCGAAATCCTTCAGAACCACCGAGATCGCAGGCTCATTCAGAATCTTCGAGTAAGCCGTGCGCAGCGTGTCCGTCAATTCCGGAACGGTCTGGCCGGCAACTTTCAGGTCTCCGACTCCGCGCAGAGTAACAAACCCATCAGGCTGCACCGCAACCGCCAACTGATTAAACTCGGGGCTCAAATCAAAAGTGAGGTCGAAAGTGTCGCCGGCTTGAATCCGGTAGCGCGGGCTGCGCTGCTGAAACTCTGGAGTGTTAGCAGGCTTGGTAGCGGCCACTGTTGCGGGCGAAGCCGAGGTCGAAGCTAGGCTTGCAGCCGGGGCCTGCGCCGCGCAAACCGCAGTAACGGCCAGAAACACCGCTGACAATCGTATGGGTGACACGAAACGCTTCATCATTGCGAATCCTCCAACTGGATAAACAGCACCCCGATACTGGGGATGAATCTTGGCGAAACCTCATGGGAACCGGCAACCCCTCGCGCGGTCCAGTCCATATCATGGACAGCCGCAACCCGGGCCCGCCAGCTCAACCCTGCGATTCTGCCTTCAGAATCTCTTCGACCGGCTCCTGCTGCCCGCGTGGACGCGGCGTCAGGTTGTGCTGGCGGATCTTGTACAGAATCCCGCGATAGCTAATGGACAGCAGCTGGGCTGCGCGCCTGCGGTTCCAGCCCGTGTATTCCAGAGTTCGGCTGATGGCATAAATCTCAGCTTCCACCCGGAGGCTCCGCAGCGACGGCGGATTCGCCTGCGCCTGATCATTCGCGCCGTTGTCGTTCCGCGATGTCTTCGCCGTCACATGCTGGGATTCGATCTTGCTGGCTTTCATTTGCGTCTCGTTCATAAAGTCCACCTCGCAACAACCTTTGATCTTGGTTTGAACTCGATTCTTAAGAAGGGGAGAGAAGTACTAAATTGGTTCTACGTTGTAGCCGGCCACTCGCACGCTGACCGATCGTTGTATCAGCCCTACCGAGATCACCAGACTGTGATCGCTGTTCTCTGCAGCCAAGATGCCTTCAACTCCATCCAGCGCCCCGCCGCAAACCCGCACCCGCTGCCCCACCTGCAGGTACGGCCGTTCCTGGTACGTCACCTTGCTTGCAAGAAGAATGTTGATATTCTCGATCTCCTGATCGGGGATCGGAACTCCAGAGCCTTGCACTCCAACAAAATTCACTACGCCCTGCGTCTGCAGCACTCGCACTCGATCGCCCGACGCATGGTCCAGCCGCACAAACGCATAACCGGAAAACAACGGCAGTTCGACTTCCTTGCGCCGATCGCTCCAGTTGCTGATTTTGGTGATAACAGGAAGGAAGGACTGGATGCCCTGGCTCTCCAACTGTCGGGCCACCAGCTTCTCGTGGCGGGAACGCGTCCGAACGGCGTACCAGCGCGTCTGGTCCAGGACCGGGCTGCCTTCGATCGGCACATCGATCACTCCCATTCGCCCCTCTCCGTTCATGGCTCCGCCCTCTCAGTCACATTCGTGGTTTCGACAGAAATCCCACGGACGCGCACTGTGCGTTGATTTGATCGTGGACAAGCGAGAACCCGTTCGCTTGTGGCTTCGTTAAAGGGGGGGGTCAATACAACCAGTGAAATCGCCAAACATCGGCGCAATCGAACATCAAGTGAGGTCAATTTATCGATTCCTGCAAGTTCTTGCAATGGGAAGAAAGTGCTGGTGACGAAAGACTTATATGAGGCCAAATGGCTTGTTTTCAATAGAGAAGAAAGACTCTAGCGCCCCTGACCGCTCCTGTGAGCGGCCTCGGACCGCGCGCCCCGCCCCACGTTCAGGGCTCGGTCCGTATGCAAGAACCTTCATCTTGACATGCACTCACAATGAAGTCCACAGTCCTTCCACACAGGCGCCCCGCCTCGCGGTTAGGGATTGGGTCTGCAGTTAAAGCGTTTTGTAACGCATCGGCATAACCAGCGAGAAGTGTTTCACGACCCGACTCCTTACATGGATGGAAGCGTGAACCGGATCGTGACTCGCGTCTGCATTTCCACCGGACGCCCGTCCACAGAGTAGGGCCGATATTTCCACTGCCGCACGGCCTGCACCGCCGCTTCAGCCAGCACCGGATTTCCTTCCACTACCTCAATGTTGTGGACGGCGCCCTCTGCTCCGATGTGAACATCCAACGTTACCGCGCCCTGAATCTGTTGGGCCCTTGCTGCAGGCGGATACACGGGTTCGACTCGATGAATCAATCGCGTCACCGAACCGTCCTCTGTCCCTTGCGGCGTTACACGCTTCCCGATAGTCGCGTCGTGGCCGGTAGGCGGCGAACGGTAAATGACCTTGCCATTTTCAGTCACCTGCAGCCCGCCGTCCGGCGGTTCCGCTGAAGTCGCGGCATTCGCCTGCCTGGTCTGCGACACGGAATTGCTCTGGCTCGTCGCCGCGCTGCCAACTGGTGCTGTCTTCTGTGCCACTGCTGAATCCGGTGCGCGCCTTGGGTTGGGAGTGGACGAAGACCCTGCTCGCTGCTGCCCCGTTCCTTGCACGCTCCAGCCGATGCCAGCCCGCCATCCAAGCGCGAGCCCCAGTAGCACCGCCACCAAAATCACCAGAACACCCAGAATGGACGTCCAGACCTCTTTTCGTCTCGGCGGTGCCTCTTCGCTCAAATTCGCGGCATCAGGTGGCTCGAGTTGGTCATCCTCGAGCAACCCCTTTTGTGTGATCGAGGGTGAGCGCGACATTTCGCCCGCATTCCGAATCATAGCAGCAACCCCCTCGGCACCCTTCCTATTTGTGACAACCCGGCGCGCCAGAGCGAGCAGCGTGTTCACATCCCGATCCCCAAACGCATTGGGCCGCGGAGAAAACACTTCAAACACCCCAAACGTCTCGTTCCCTTCGCTGAGGGGCAACATGAGAATCGATCGTACGCCCAGAGTATGGCAAGCCTCTGCGTCCACACGCGGGTCAGTTTCTGTGTCGCTACATTGTTGGACCGTGCCCGTTTGCAGGCATGCGCCTGACAGGCCGGTGGTGGTCTCAAGCCGAACCCCCAGCTCAGGAGCATCGCCAGTGGTGGCGCGACACACCATCTCGTTTCCCTTCGCGAACGCGATGGCCGCTCCCTTCGCTCCCGTCGCCGACCGAGCCTGCTCGACCACTTCATTCAGGACCAGGTCGAGGGCGAGATCGAGAGATGCCGCTCCACCCCCATGGGCCGCGAGTGTTCTGGCCACTTCCGTCACGTCGCTGGGGTATTCCACCGAGTTGGGGTCGCGCGCCTGGTCAGGCGATTTCTGATCCCGGGATGGTGGTCCTCCGTACGATTCCGGCTGCGACATGGGGTCGTGAGGCATACTCGGGCCCAGCTGTTCACAAAGCGCAGGCCCTGCGTCATCAAGCGGAGTTTTGCGCGAATCCTCAGGGATGTCAATACCAAACGCTAACCCTAGACCTCGCCCTCGAACGTCCAGCCATCAGCCTTGCAAGACGAGTGATTCCCGTTTTGGTGACCTCTCAACGGCCAGTGCAAGTTTTTCCCGCGCAGACAGCCCAAAGTGGACTCTAGAATTTGTAAAATCAGAACGAGCCATCGGAATGCGGAGCGTACTGGAGTTACTCGGTACTATAGTTCGGTAGTTCGATCCTCGTGAGGGATACGCTGATGCGAATCGCGGTTGTAGGTTCAGGATACGTAGGACTGGTGGCGGGCGCTTGTTTTGCCGACCTCGGGCACGACGTCATCCTGGTGGACAATGATCAACAGAAACTGACCGCCCTTCGCAATGGCCAGGTCCCCATCCACGAAAATTTTCTGCCGGAGCTTCTGGGACGTCATCGCGGTCATCGGCTGATTTTTTCTGACGACCTCAAGGAAGCGGTCGCGCTCTGTTCGGTCATCTTTGTGGCCGTGGGCACTCCGCCCACCGAGAGTGGAGAGGCTGATTTGTCCTACGTGGAATCGGTGGCCCGCGAAATTTCCGGCGGTATCAACGGCTACAAGGTCGTCGTCGAAAAAAGCACAGTTCCCGTTTACACCAGCGAGTGGGTGCGCAGGATCATCCTGCGCAACGGCAGTGACCCTGAAATGTTCGACGTTGCCTCGAATCCCGAGTTCCTGCGTGAAGGCACGGCCGTCACGGACTTCCTGTTTCCCGATCGCATCGTCATCGGCTGCGACAGCGATCGCTCCGCCGAAGTCTTGCGCGAAGTCTACGCGCCACTGACGCACGGCACTTACTACCAGCGCAGCGACGCCATTCCCCAACCGGACCGGGCTTCGATTCCGCCTCCGGTCATCGTGACCAGCACCAAGAGCGCGGAGTTGATCAAGCACGCCTCCAACGCCTATCTCGCCATGAAGATTTCCTTCATCAATGCAGTGGCCTCCGTTTGCGAATCGGTGGGAGCCGATGTGAACCAGGTAGTCCACGGCGTCGGAACCGATTCACGCATCGGCCCCCGGTTCCTGAACCCGGGCATCGGCTACGGCGGTTCCTGCTTCCCCAAGGATGTGATGGCATTTCGCTCGGTAGCGCGCGAGAGCGGCTACGACTTCCGTCTGCTCGATGAAGTCATGCGCATCAATGAAGATCAGCGCCAGCGCTTTCTGCGCAAGGTGCACAGTGCGCTCTGGACCCTGCGCGGCAAGCATCTCGGCGTACTCGGCCTCGCGTTCAAAGGTGGCACCGATGACATTCGCGAATCTCCCGCGCTCTTTCTGGTGCAGGCCCTCTTGCAGGAAGGCAGCAAGATCACGGCGTACGATCCCGCCGCTATGGAGCGTGCTCGCGAAGTCCTCCCCTCCATAGTAACGTTCGCCAACTCTGCCTACGAAGCCGCCCACGATGCGGATGCCCTGCTGATCCTCACCGAGTGGGAGGAATTCGCGAACCTCGATCTCAACCGCTTGCGCCAGGAACTCAAGTATCCCATCGTGATCGACGGGCGCAACTTGTATGATCCCGAAATCATGGCCGCTCAAGGCTTCACCTATTACAGCGTGGGTCGCGTCGCGTCTCATCCCGACGGAGTGTCGGCCCCGGTCTTGAAGAACGGCAAGAAGGCATGAACCCAGGACGTGCGGTCGTCACCGGGGGAGCCGGATTTCTGGGGTCCCACCTTTGCGATGCTCTTCTCGCCGAAGAGTGGAGCGTCGTGGCGGTCGACAATCTGCTCACCGGTCGCCTTGCCAACCTAGCCCATCTACGCAACGAACCCCGGTTCGAATTCATTGAAAAGGACATTTGCGAACCGTTCGACGTGGGCCGGGTCGACTATGTCTTCCACTTCGCCAGCCCTGCCAGTCCCGTCGATTACATGGTCCATGGCATCCCCACGCTCAAGGTCGGCTCCCTGGGCACGTTCCACGCTCTTGAAGTCGCTCAAAAGTACGGCGCCAAGTACTTCGTTTCGTCCACCTCCGAGTGCTATGGCGATCCGTTGGAGCACCCACAGAAAGAAACCTATTGGGGACACGTCAATCCCATCGGCCCGCGCTCCGTCTACGACGAGGCCAAGCGCTTCACCGAGGCCGTTACCATGGCCTACCACCGTTATCACAAGGTGGACACGCGCATCGTCCGCATCTTCAACACCTACGGCCCGCGCCTGCAGTTGAACGACGGCCGTGTGGTTTCGAATTTCATGAAGCAGGCCCTGCGCGGAGACCCGCTCACCGTCTACGGCGAAGGCCGGCAAACGCGCAGCTTCTGCTATGTGAGCGATGAAATCGACGGCTTTCTGCGCCTCTCCAAATCGGACGAACATCTGCCCGTCAACATCGGCAATCCCAACGAATTCACGATTTTGGAGTGCGCTCAACTGGTATTGAAGGTGACGGGATCGAAGAGCCAGATTTGTTACGAACCGCTTCCCCAAGATGATCCCAAGCAGCGCCGTCCCGATATCACCAAGGCACGGCAACTGCTGCAATGGGAGCCGAAGATCGATCTGGAAACCGGCCTGCGCAAATCACTGGATTACTTCAAGCAAGCGATCGCGGAAGAATCCGCAATGAAGTAGCCGCTACTTCTTGATCTCGAAATAGGAGTCGGTCGAAAGCACCCTCGAAAGTATTCTTCTTTCCACTTTGGATTAACCCGGTCGAGCAAGAATCCCTCGGCCGCCCCGAAGGAATACACTACAGTCCGCTTCCACGTGACGAGATCAGCTTGCTTGAGTTCGCTCAGTATGTGGTGCGTCAGGAATTCGGTTTCTGATGTCACCAGCATCAGCGGTGGCGGTGCCGGCGCCTTGCTCCAGTTCGGCCAGATTCCATCCTGAATCGCGTAGGCCAGCCGGTAGAGTTCCTTGGTGCGGACCGCGTCTTGCGTGGGAAGCTGTGACGGAGGGGTTTGTTGAGCGAAAGCAGTGATTGCGATTAAAAAAAGCAGAGGCACAAGGTTCCGCTTGAGAGTTTGGACGGCCGGAACCGTTCAAAGGTGAGCGTCTCGCTAAGAGGGCTCCGTTGTCGACGCCACGAAGTCTGTCAACTTCTTCACGTTGGCCTGTTCATCTCGGGTCTTCAGCTCGAACGCCACACCCAACCCAAATCCGGGATGAGAAGCCTGTACCGTCCCCCGCACCTGCAATTTCAGTTCGTAGGTTCGGACTACGATCTCCACCTCAGCGCCTTGTGGAAATGACATCGCACCTTCCAGGTAGCAGCCCCCCGAGCTGAGATCGGTCAGGCAGCAATGATGGGGCACCGCAACCCCGGTGCGGTAAACCTCCGCCCCCAGCCGGCAGGCATACCGGGCCTGCGTGCGCCGGTTATCGGCATCAGACGGTCCCGACGGCGCAGCCGGAGCAGTAGAATAGCGTGAGGGTTCCTGCGTTGTCGGCTTGCCATGGGTCTGCTCGGCGACCGACACCATGGCCAGATGCAGTGGCTCCTCCATCTCTACGCAAACGTCGGAAAACTGTTGTCCCCGCGCACTATTCGGCACGTTGGCCGATAGATAATCGGTCAGCAGGCGGCGCGAGGCCTTGGGCACGTCCATAAACTGAAATCCAGCGCGGCCGCTCCAATCCTGCCAGACTACCTGCCCTGACAAACGAATATTTGACCTTTGTCCTGGCAGCGTGAACTGAAAATAGACTTTGCTGACAGGAGGAAGTCTCTTGCCGAACCTCACGCACATTCCGTCTTGCGCCAGATCGACCAGCGTTGCCTTCTCCTGCTCGATGTTGGCGTAGTCCGCGGTCGCGTGCGCATGCACGGTAGCGCGGGCATTCTTGCGCTTCTCCTTGCGCATCACTTCGCACGCCGCGCGCAGGCTGCTCAGTGCCCGGTCATAGCCGACCGGTTTGTACAGAACGAAATTAACGCCCAACGAGAACAACTCGCGGATGCTCTCCTGCCCGGCCACGACAGCGACCGCCAGAGTGGTGTCCTTCAGTCGCGACGCGCGGCTATCGCGCAATAGGGCGATCACCTCGGCGTTGGACTTCCCGTCGACAATCACCAAGTCGAACCGCTCCTGCGCTAGCCGTATGCCCGCGCGCACAAAGTCGGGACAAGACTCAACTCGAAGATTGAGTTCTTCCAGGACCCGGCGCAGCACCTGAGCTGGCGCCTCTTCAACGCACACTAAGAGAGCAGAGAGAGTCATACCTGTCCCATCGTAGGTTTCCAGCCGTTCCTCCCACAAGTTACCGGGGTCACGCCCCAATTGGTCTCGCGCGACTCTGCTTTCGCTAACTGGTGTGTTCTCAATCGTGACCTCAGTAACCAGCTCCGTGCCCGGAAGGTCAACACCGGGACATTGGCCCGTCGTGCTTTGACGCAGGCGTGATCTGTTCCTACGATAGCCACGACACGATGAAGATCGCGAGCCCGCCCCTTTTGTCCCGCGTGGCGACTGTGATCGGTCCTGTGTTGCCGGTAAACGGGTGGAGAGCGCGCTCGATTGGCGGCTTCTCTTCCCCGAAAGAGTACCTATGACATCGGGTAAAAATCGCGGATTCTCGTTGCTGGAGTTACTTGTCGTCATCTCCATCGGTCTGATCATGGGCGGTGTCACGTTCATGGCCATGAAGCCTCTCTTCAACGAAAACCATGTGGACCAGGCTTATGACACCACCTTATCGGTGATGCGCAACTACCGAAATCTGTCCATCACTCAGAGCAAACGCTACATCGTGTTTTTCACAGCTCCCCGCACCATCACTGTGCAGTACTGGGGCGTGGGCGTGCCCGTGTCGCCGGCACCGGTTACGGTGGCCACCTACCTGTTGCCGACCGACATTCAGTTCGCGGTGCAGGCTGGATTCCCCAACCCTGGTCCGGACAGCTTCGGAACCGGGACCACCGCCGTCACCGTGAACAACTGCGCGCTGGTTGGCACCAATTGCCTGATTTTCTATCCGGACGGCTCCGCCCAGGATGACTTGGGCAACTTCAATAGCGGAGTTATTTATCTGACCCGTCCGGGCGACATGTATAGTTCGCGAGCCCTTTCCATCTTCGGCACAACCGGAAGAGTTCGGGGCTGGCGCCTCTATAACCAGAGTGGAGCGAAGTGGGTGCAACAATGACGCAAAGCAGATCGCAAGCATCCCGGCAAGACGGATTCACGTTGATTGAAACCATGATCGCGATCGCGATCATGAGCATCGGCATCGTTGCCCTGCTCGCCGCATTTGGCACAGCAGTCGCCACAACGCAGAATGCCCAGGCCAACCTTATCGCCCGCCAGAAGGCGCTGCAGGCGATGGAGAGCATTTACACCGCACGCAACACGCAGCAAATCACGTTCTCGCAGATCGGCAACATCGCCAGCGGTGGAATTTTCACCAACGGAGCTACTCAACTTCTGGCGGCAGGCCCTGACGGACTAGTGAACACCGCAGACGATCTCTCCTTCCCCGCTACTGGACCCTGCCCGACCGGACCCGAGTGCCTGGTCATGCCCGGCCCGGACGGCATCCTGGGCAATGCGGATGACACGGCCATGAGCCTGGGCAACTTCACCCGCCAGATTGCAATCAATCCGGTTCTGGAAGCTGACGGAGTCACGACCGACCCCAATTTGAAGCAGATCGTCGTGACCGTGAGTTATACAACCGGCATATCGTCGGTTCCCCGTACCTACACAATCGATGCACTGATTTCAGCCTACCGCTGAGGCAAGCGATGGAAACCATGATGGGAAACATGAGACTGCCAAAACAAAATCCGGAACGAGGCTTCACGCTGCTGGAAGCCATGGTTTCCATGGCGATCGGCTTGATTGTGCTGGCAGCCGCCGCCAGCCTGTTCAAGACCGCCCTGAATTCCACCATGCTCGTGACGCAGCGCGCCGAAACCCAGCAGAACATGCGCGCCGCCGTGGAAATCATGGTCAAAGACCTTAGCATGGCGGGCGCTGGACTGCCTTCCGGCGGGATCCAATTGCCGACGGGCGCGGGAGCAACGGCTTCGAAGTTTGGCTGCGATCAGACCGGCACCTGCCATATCCCGGCCCACAACTATCCCACGGGAAATTACATGTACGGCATCCTTCCCGGCTTCAGCAACGGTGTGGAAGGTAACGCCGTCATCCCCGCCGCACCTGCGCCGGCCATCAACGATAGCGTCACCTCGATCTATGCCGACTATAACTTTCCCCTGTGGGAGTACAACGTAACCTTCACCATTCCGGGCAGTGGCGGCTCCATCACTCTGGTTCCAAATCCGACTTTCGTGCCTGCGCCTCCCGCCATCAACTCGGCCGGCGGCATTCAGGTTGGGGACCTCATCATGCTCAGCAACAGCGTGGGCACGGCCGTCGGCGAGGTCACCGGACTCACTGCGACCACCATCGCTTTCACCAATCTCGACCCGCTCAACATCAACCAGAGCGGCGCCGCCACCAATAACATCAAGGCGATTTCCGGTGGAACGACCACCATCGCGTACCGCCTGTTTGCGGTCACTTACTACTTGACGGTGCCCGGCGTCGGACAGACGCCGCGCCTGATGCGACAGGTGAACGGCCTCACCCCCGTCCCCGTGGCCGATGACATCATCAACCTGCAGTTCGCCTTTGATACCTACAACTCGACGACTTCGGCACTCGATGCCAACCAGGCCAATCCCCTCGGTGTGGGTGAGTCGCCCAACAACATCCAGAAGATCAACCTCACCGTGATGGGGCAAAGCATAACAAGCTACGGGAACAAGTCCCAGAACATGTATCTGGCGACCGACGTTAGCGCCCGCAATATGGCATTTCGGAATCGTTATCAGTGAGGCTTTTTTCGGGGCAGGAGATCAACCACAATGAAACATGGAAAAAACAGTTCGCAGGGTTTCACACTGATTGCAGCCCTTCTCATCATGGTGCTGTTGTCGGGGGTGGCGGTCGGCCTTTTCTACATTGTCACCAATGAAGCCCACATGGGCGGCAATGACCTTGAATCCAACCTGGCTTTCTACGGCGCTGAGTCCGGCATGGAGAAGCTCACGGCTGACCTCTCGGCCCTGTACACCCAGTATCAGGCCCCCACGAACCTCCAGATCCAGAATCTGGTGAACTTTCCTCCGACCTCTGCCATGGTGAGTGGGATGAACTATGTCGAGACCATCACCTACCCCATCAATGCCGGCGGCGATCCGGTGAGTACCTTCAATACCGTCAGCTCCGGTTCGAACCAGGGGTTGTACGCCGAAATCATTCCCATGACGCTGCAGGTGATCGCTACGCGTCCGGCCGGCGCCTCCATCAACATCACGCGCAAAGTGGAAGTCGCCTTGATTCCGGTGTTTCAGTTTGGCGTTTTCTGCGGCTACGACTGCAGCTACTTCCCGGGTCCGAACTTCAGCTTTGGCGGCCGCGTACATACCAACCAGAATCTATTCCTGGCTGCCGGAGGCGACCTGGTCTTCAACGACAAGATATCGGCCTTCTCGCAGGTCATTATGGACCAACTGGAAAACGGCCACTCGACCTCAGTCGGTTACGGCGGCACAGTGTACGTTCCGAAGGCGAGCGCGGGCTGCCCACTGAATACCTTTCCACCCACGGGAACGAACTGCCTGGCCCTTCTCAGAACCGTTCCCGGCGATGCCAGCTGGAGCGGCGGATATCCTCTTGCCGGCATCGCGAACAGCAATTTCCCCAGCCTTTCTTCCGGAACCTTGAACGGTTTCATTACCAACTCGCTCACCGGCGCCAAGAACATGCAGCTGCCCTTCGTGCAGAACAGCTGCACCAACGTTCCGACGCCCATCCCTTGCACGGATCCCATCGCCATTATTCGTAAACCTCAGACCGAATCGTCCACCAGCACGCTCGGCACTGCGCGTCTGTACAACAAAGCACAAATCCGGATTCTCATCGCCGACACGCTGGCCGATCTGCATCCCGAACGCGGAACGGGAGCACTCGACGCCAACGACGTCCAGTTCCCGAACGCAACCACCTCGCCCAATGCCACGATCGCAGTACCGACCGGACTGGGTCCGGAAGCGTTTGGATTCGCCACCCCGGGCACCAGAGGCTGGGTCAATCCCTACACCGACAGCGGATTAAGAGCCTGGGCGCTCGATTCCGTTGATAGGAGAGCTGACCACCAATCCCTCCACTCCCTCGGCCATGACTGGTCCCTGGATTCGCGTGGAGTATTGCAACGCCCCGCCACCGGCACCATGTGTGGGCGTCACCAACGAGTGGCTTTCGTTGGGCTTTGGCCGGGCTTTTAACGTGCCTCCCACAACGCCCGGCTCGAACTCACTCAACCCCAACGCGATTCTGCTTCTTCAGCAGCTGCGTCCCACGGTCACCGCGACGGCGGCCAACGTCGCCGGGTCCGGCAACTGGTACCCCATCAACTTCTATGACGCGCGCGAAGGCGAAATGCGCGACAACAACGTCGCTAACACAGTCGAGCGGCAACAAAACCTATTCTTCCTGCTCGGTCAACGGCATCATGAACGCCGTGGAACTGGACGTAGGCAACCTCTCCCGGTGGCTCAAGAGGGAGCATCGGTGCCACACGGCGCCAACGTGAACTACACCAACTATAACGGTTACGTTCTCTACTTCTCCGATCACCGTGGCATGTTGCCCTCAACCCATCCTTCGAACGGTGGGCAGACAGCGGCGGGCGTGATCAACGGCGAATCCGGCATCGAGGATGTGGTCAACTCATCGCAAAACCTGACCTCCACCAACACGGACGGAGTTCCGGAAGCCCTGAGTTACTACGGCTACTCTCCCGAGGACGTCGATCAGAACGGATTCCTCGACAACTGGGGCGAGAAGAATATCGGATACGGCTTCGGCATCAACACCAACACTGCGCCACTGAATCCCTACAAGCGGATTAACGTGACCGGCCAGGCACGGCTGCCTCCGTCGACTGTGCCAGCTATAACACCTCTACAGGCGCGCTTCTGACTGGCATCACCGACCAGGAAGGCCTGGCCAATCCGGTCAGCGGTGCGCGCCACGTGTTGAAATTGGTGGATGCCGGTATGAGTGCGGACAGGAGTGAGTTACCTGCCCGTCATCCCTGCCGCCAGCGGATGCACGCAGAGCGCAGCCGATCCCACGGGCTGCGGCGGATTCACAATCGCATCGGAGAACCCAGTCTACGTCCAGGGGAACTACAATAGCAGTTCCGCGGATCCATTCTGGGGCACCGCGAATAACACAACTCCTACTCAAACCCCCCATTCGGCGGCTTCCATTATCGCCGACTCGGTCACGGTGCTGTCGAACTCCTGGGGTGATATGAACAGCCTGATGTTCCCAACCGTCCCCGGCAATCGCACTACCGGCGCGCCTGCTTACTACCGCATGGCGGTCTCGGGGGGAAAGAACATTCCGTTCCCCAGCCCAGCTTGGGCCAACAGCGCAGGGATTAATGACTTCGGCACCGACGGCGGATTGCACAACTTCCTCCGGTATCTCGAGAACTGGAACAATCCCCTGTGCTACGACGGATCGCTGGTCAGCATGTACTACTCTGAGTACAACACCGGCACCTTCAAGTGCTGCACTACGGTGTACAGCCCGCCAACTCGTAACTACTACTTCGACGTGCTGTTCCTGAACCCCAGCAACCTGCCTCCAGCTACACCGGAGTTCCAGGACATTAATACGCTGAGCTATCACGAGAACTTCACACCGCAGTAAAATCAGTCCGTACCGGCCCGGTTCCGCTTCCGCGGAGCCGGGCATTTTTGTTTGCGGGGGATCGGGTTTAGAGACAGGAACCTTCGTAACATGAACCTACTGCTCCCTCCGTTTATCCTTTTACTTACCTGCACCGCCAGGCATTCACTTTCCGGAGGACCATTGTCTTCGCTAGTCCAACGCTCGCGACCCGCTGCGGCACGGCGGCCCGATCCTCTCCACCAGCACTGGGGCATGATAATTTTCGAAAGTCTCTCCGCCGGCGTTCTGACCATCTTTGTCGTCTTTGCATTAGTCTTGATCGCCATTGGGGTTTATGGCGTCCTGGTCTGGCCCCTCACCTTCTGGGATCTGGCCAATCTGGGCATGGAAGAGTACGGCTCGTGGGCCAACACCATCGTGTGGTCGCTCTTCGCGGGCGGTTCCCTCGCTGGATACTACGTTTTCGGCGGCGCCGCATTCCGAACCAAGCAGAAAGCTCGCACCCCAGTGCCCTCCAGATCCACCCGATCTAGTAGATAAAAACCCAGTCCAGTTCACTATTTTCCTCGCGCGTGATTGCTACAATTGCCCAACGCGCTTGCCCTGGAAAGGTGCGCCGTGGGGAGCAGTCTTTCGCTATGCAATCATCTTCCGATCGTCGCGGTTTTCTATGGTTCGCGTTTGCCGCATCGGCTGTGGTGGCCATCGGACTCTTTTTCGTGCCCGCTTTCATCATCCGTCCCTTCACACACCAGAGTGCCACAGGACTGGCTCTCGCCATGGCATTGCGCCAGCGCGCTCCCTGGGGGACCTTGGCCGCTGCTTTGCTTTGCCTGGTCCTTGCTCTTGGGCTGTGGCGTACCGCTAACCGGTGGCGCAAGATCGTGCTCTCCCTGGCGATGCTGCTGGTCGTGTTCTCGGCCGTCATGTCTCGCCTGAATTACTTTGAGTGGATGTTCCACCCCATACCGAACGCGCAGTTCGAATCTGCATCCGCCAGCAAACTCGACAAAGCAGAGATGATTCTCGCCGTCCGCTTCGGTTCCGACGCGCGCGCCTACCCCATTCGCGAAATGGCCTACCACCATGTGTTGAACGACGTCGTTGCCGACGTCCCGGTGGCCGTCACCTATTGAACGCTCTGTCACACCGGTCTGGTGTGGACACGTACGGTGAATGGAAGAGCCCTGCATTTTTATCTCGCGGGCATCAACAACCAGAATTTCCTGATGCGCGATAAAGAAACGGGCACGTGGTGGCAGCAGATCACCGGCAAGGCAATCTACGGCCCCCTCAAGGGATCGTCGCTCGAACTAGTATTGAGTGATGAACTGACTTTCGGCGAGTGGAAGTCGGAGGTCCCCCTCGGCCAAGTGCTAGCTGAGGTCCCGAAGTACACGAAGGAATACGACAGCAACTGGGAGCCGGAAACAGCGAAGTATCCGGTGGTCATCAGTTTTCCGGGGACGGAACTCAAATCTCGTGACGTGGTCGTCGGACTGGAGCTGACAGGACCCGCCCGCGCCTATCCCTGGGATACGCTGGTGAAGCAATCGCCGGTCGTCGACCGCGTAAATGGCACACCGCTGTTGGTCGCGGTCGGTCCCGATGGAAAGTCATTCCGCGTATTCATCAGCCGCATCGACGGAAAAGAGGCCGAGTTCTTCCTGAAGGGCGAGACCGAGGGTCAGCCCTCCACTCAACCAGTCGCGCAAACCAAGCCGGACTCGCCCGCCACGGCGAAGTCCGCCCCGCACGTGGAGACGAAAGCTGCGCCGGCGGCCGCGGCCGAAGCAAAGCAAGACGCTTCGACCGCAACTAAACCACCGGCTCCAGCCGCACCCAAACCCTGGATGCTGCTCGACACTACCACTGCCAGCGAATGGGACTTTCAAGGCTGTGCCATCTCCGGACCTTCGCTGGGCAAATGCCTCGATCGCGTCCCCGCCCTCAAAGACTACTGGTTCGATTGGCGCAACTATCACCCCGACACCACCGTCTACAAACGTTAGTAGCGCCCCGCCGATGTAGCGAGAGCCAGCCATGAGCCTACCGAAGGGGCGTCACGCCCTCGCACCGGTCAGAGGACCCTGCGCATCAATGTTTCGATGTCGAACTCAGCCCTACGCGAACGGATTCTCATCCGCGCTCCGCCCATAAATAACCGGCACCGGCACATCGAGCAAGCGCAGATAAACCGACAACTGCCCCCGGTGGTGGTACCAGTGGTTCAGCATGATTGACCGCAACACCTCCACCCGGGGCCGGCTAAACGCTTGTTTTCCATTCACCAGCAGGCGCCAGTTCCCTCGGGCCTTTTCCTCACTCATCCCGCTCACGCATTCCTCCGCCGCGCGGGCGCTTTCGGTAAGAGCGGCGTTGATCTCTTCGAGATTCTTCGGTTCCGGCGGGTTAAAGTTCGCTAGTGCCGCGTCGAACTCGTCGAGCTGTGAGATCCTCGCCAGCGCTCCTGGAACGGTTGCAATGTGCAGCGCCAGAGCGCCCAGCGACATCGATTTCCGGTGAGGCTTCCAGCTCAATTTGTCCGCGGGCACGCGATCCAATACTCTTTTCGTGATCGCCACTTCCTCGCGGAATTCCTTCAGCATCGGTTCCATCATTTGTGTCATTTTCACCTCAATCTTCCTGGATGGCAGATCGCCCTCAGACCGTGCTCCTTCTCGAACCTCAGCGAACATCAGCTTTTGCGGGCTGCGCGTAGAGGGCTTTGACATCTACCATCTCACCCTCGACGTACTTGTCATGATGGCGAACCCACGCCATGGAATGCGCCAGCCCGTCTTCGTCACGGCCCTTCGGCGCCAGGTCCAACCAGTTGTACGTGCCGATCAACGGGTCCAGTCCGCGGGCATAGCTGGAATAGGTGTGGAAGACTTCTCCTTCTGCGTTCTTGTAGAACACGCTCGTGCCCGGGCCTTCTTCCGACGGGAATTCCGTCATGTCGTAGTTGTAATAGACCTTGCCCTGCCCCTTCTCCCGCTCATCTTTCGAAAAGGACACGTGGTAGTCGTAATTGAAATCATTGCCAAACGACGACACCCACGTGAACCGCCACCCCATGCGCTTCTTGAACGCCTCGAGTTCAGGCAAGGTCGCGCGCGAAATCGCGACGAAGGTCACATCGCGGTGCGCGAGGTGCACGGCAGCACCGTCGAACCCATCGGCCAGGAACGAACAACTCGGGCAACCCTCTTTCCATCCCGGACCAAACATGAAGTGGTACACGATCAGCTGGTTTTTTCCCGCAAACAGGTCGGCGAGCGTCTCCTTGCCTCGCGGTCCGTCGAAAACGTAATTCTTCTCCACTTTCTCCCGCGGAAGCGCGCGCCGCTGCCGGCTCAGTTCATCGCGCAGGCGCGAGAATTCCTTCTCCTTGCGCAAGAGTTCTTTGCGGGCGGCCACCCACTCAGCGTGCGTCACCACCCGGCCCAGTTCCGTCTTGTTCGTCGTCATGGTTGCCATCTTCGTTTCTCCTCTCCGTCACATTCTTCAGATTTTCTTCGGATCCACTCCTCTTCCCACGAACGATCTTCACGGCGAGAGCGGCAATCCCGCCCGTCGACATCACACTGCCCGCCATCACCGCTGCACTAGCCATACATGCAGGACACATGGATTCCTCCTTCGCTTTCATTGCTGATTGCTGATTCTTGCTTGATGATTTTTGATTAGTCCACCCACTGGGCTCTACAATCAACCAATCAGAAATCAACCATCAGCACTAGGGTCTCAGCGCTTTCCTTTGGCCTCCGCTCGTTCGCGCAGGCGCTGGTGCATGTGCGTCCATCCCTTCCCCATGCCTTGTCTGTGTTCGTCCGGAATCGCTCCAAACGCCATATGGTGAAACTTGATCAGCGTTCCACCGTCTTCCTCGCTCAACCGGTACTGCAAATTCGAAATGACCGGATACGACATGAACAAAGGCCCCGTAATCTCGACCAGCGTCGGCCGCTTGATGGCCTGCACGTTTCCCCAGAAGTGTCCATTGCCGTCGCCGAGATCGCGGAACCATCGCCCGCCCGGCCACGGCTCGATCTTCATTGACATCCGTTTTCCCTCTGGCGTGTCATTCTCCGGACCGAGCTGTTCCAGAAGTGCCTCGAACGTCACCGCCAGCGATGCCTTGACGTGAATTTCCTGCGTTATGTTTGTGGTCAGATTCTCAATACCCGCCACTGCTGTCGAACTCATCGTTCCTCCTTGCTTCGCTTCTTGATCAGATTCGGTGTGTTCAGATGTTGTCCAAAGTTTTCTGTTTCGCCTCCGCGCGCTCTTTCACGCGGTTCAGTTGGTGCTGCCACAGCCGCTCGAAGGTCTTGGTCCACTCATGAAGCGGTCGGATCGCCTCGGCATTCGTTCGATAGAACATTTGACGTCCGGAGCGCCTTACCCTCACCAGCCCAACCCGGCGCAGCACCCCCAGATGCTTCGACACCGAGGGTTGCTCCATTCCCAGGCTCACAACAATGTCCCCCACTGCCCGCTCTTCGCTCGCCAGATAGTTCAAAATGTCCCGCCGCCGGGGCTCGGCCACCGCGTTGAACGCATCCGACGTAGTAGCAGCTCTTGCCATGCGAGGGAATATATATTCCTATACAGGAATATGTCAAGCGCTCTTCTTGCCTGCGCAACAGAGATTTATTCTCAACCAGGTTGGATCACGAGCAGCCGCTCGGTACGTCTGAGGACTGTAGAAGGATAAGCAACGATGTCCAGGATCACCAGACGCTCTTTCCTCGCAATGGCCGCTGCCATGGGCGCCACGGCAGCTTGGGGTACTCCGTTTGGAACCAAGTCCGGCCTCGCTTGGCGAGAACGGCGTGATCTGTTCCCTGAAGGCGTTGCCTCCGGAGACCCCGACAGCAACAGCGTTCTGTTGTGGACACGCCGACCGCCCGGCGAGCACCCCGTTCGGACCTTGACCGTCGAGGTCGCCGAGGATGAACTGTTCAAGCATATTGTGGCGACGGCCCCGGCTCCCGTTTCCGCAACCTCCGACTGGACCTGTCGCGTCCTGGTAGGTGGCCTGAGGCCAAGCCGCGTCTATTGGTATCGCTTTACCGATTCCGAAGGCTTTGGCAGCCGCGTAGGCCGCACCATCACCGCGCCCGACGTGGACGATCCCCGGCCCGTTCGCTTTGTTTTTGTCAGTTGCCAGAATGCCAACGACGGAGCCCAGAACGCCTACCGCAGAATGATTTTCGAAGATGAACTCGCCTCCGACGCCGAGCGCATTGGTTTCGTGCTGCACCTCGGCGACTTCATCTATGAAATTGTCTGGTATCCGGAGGACCGTCCCCAAGGCATGTACGACCGCCGCATCCGCGACATCGTCCGCTACCCGCACGGCGAAAAGATCCGCGACTTTCACATCCCGACAACGGTAGACGACTATCGCGCCATCTATCGCGCGTATCTGCACGATCCCGATCTTCAGGACGCGCGCGCGCGCTGGCCCTTCGTCAACATGTGGGACAACCACGAGTTCAGTTGGATGGGATGGCAGTCCCTGCAACGCTTTGGCGGTAAGAACGTGCCCGCGCAGACCCGCAAAGTCGCAGCTAACCAGGCGTTCTTCGAATATCGGCCGGCACGGATCACTAAACCAAGTGGGCCTTCGCTCGATCGCTTCGATCCTCCGCCAATCGTCGATGCGCCAATCACTCGTTTTGACGAGCACGGCCTCGGTCAGGAACCGAACAACCTCACCGCCATCGCCAGCCTCAAGGGTTACCGCGCGTTGCGCTGGGGCCGCAATGTCGAACTCATCGTGACCGACCAGCGCAGCTACCGTTCCGAGGAGCCTACCGATCAGCCCGAGGCTCAGGCGCTTTCCAGCGACGACTTCCCCGAGTTCATTGCGGAAGATGCTATGGAAATTCTGGATGCCGGGCGCACCTACAAGGGAGGTCAACCACCCACAACCATTCGCTTCGGCAATACCGAGATCGCAAATTTCTGCAAAGACCGTCCCGCGCAGACCATTCTCGGCGCCGAGCAGAAGGCTTGGTTTCTCGAACGCCTGCGCAACTCGAAAGCAACCTGGAAGATCTGGGGCAACACGACCGCCACGCTCGACATGCGCGCGGACCTGCAGAATCTGCCGAAAGAATACGCGAAGACGTGGCCAGGCACTGGCTACGCCACTTCCCCGCTAGGAGATCACGGCACTGCATACGTCGAGCGCGCAGAGATCTATGACTTCGTGCAGGCGCATGGAATCACCGGCTTTGCCACGATCGCGGGAGATCGCCACAGCTTCTGGGCAGGACTCGCGGCTAAGGCCCTACCACCAAAACCTTTTGTCCCGGTCGGCATTGCCTTCGTGACCGGCTCGATCTCTGCACCAGGAGTGGTTGAAGCTCTGGAACACGCCTTGCCGAAAGACCATCCGCTGCGCTCACTCTATGTCGGACAAGGCCCCGCCGATCACACCCCGCAGCCCATCCTGAATATGCTCGTCAGGCACGGAGTTCGCTCCTGTCTCGAGTACACAAAGAGTGGAGACATCGCAAAGGCGCGCGGCTTGTCTAATCGAGACCTGTCTCCGCACGTCTCGTTTGTCGATATGGGAGGTCACGGCTACTCGGTGGTTCACGCCACCGGCGAATTCCTTGAGACGGAGTTCGTTTGCATTCCCCGTCCCGTGGAACGCAGCGACCGTCCAAATGGCGGCGCCCTGAGCTATCGCGTCAGGTCCCGCACCGCACTCTGGAAAAATGGAGATGCCCCGAAACTCCAGATGCAACTTCTCGAGGGTGATCCGAAATTCTCGTTGTGAGCTATAACTGATTTAAGCCACGGTCGAGGTAGATGGGCGATCTCCTGAAAGCAAGCGCGAGAATCGCTTTTAATCAAAAGACCGGGGTGCCGTCGAAATCGCTGCCTTTCCCAAAACGACACTGCATTCTCTCCTTTCTCCAGTCATCTCGATTAAACTCTTCCCAGAATTCTTCTCTGGGGAGGAACTACTTTTGTCTACCATTCGCGCCATTTTCTGGGATCTCGGCGGAGTACTGCTCACCAACGCATGGGACCGCACGGAACGCACCGCGGCTCTCGAGCACTTTCATCTCGATCAGGAAGAGTTCCATGATCGGCACGAGATGGTAGTTTCATCATTCGAGCGCGGCAAGATTACGCTCGACGAGTACCTCGACCGCACTGTGTTCTACCGTGCGCGTCCGTTTGCGCGCGACGAGTTCCGCGACTACATGTATTCCCTCTCGCAACCCTTTCCCGAAGTGCTCACATTCGCGCAGGCGCTCAGTGACTCTGGCAGATACTTCATGGGCACGATCAACAACGAATCGCGCGAACTGAATTACTACCGGATAGAAAAGTACGGTCTGCGGAAGACGTTCCGCTTGTTTGTCAGCTCCTGTTTCGTCGGATTCCGCAAGCCGGAGCGCGACATTTATCGCCTCGCACTCGAAACAACTCAGATCCCCGCGGAAGAGTGCTGCTTCATCGACGATCGCTCGCTCAATCTGGAATGTTCGGCCAAGCTTGGAATGCACACTATCGAGATGCAGCAACTGGAGCAGTTGCGCCGAGACTTGGCGAAGTTAGACGTAAGCCCGTAGAGGTAGGACGTGGTAAAGCGTTGCGAGTTTGGGAAGAGCACGGCTTCAGTCGTTCCGTCGCAGCGCGCACAAGCATTGGGTTTTCGCCCCAGGGGCCGCAATTACCGCAAGACGCGCTATGGATTCTTGCGCGGCAGAGTCGTCTTCACTCCCCCACTCTGCGGAACATCCGACTCCATCGTACTGAGTGTCAAATCGCTGGACCAGCAATCCGCTGCCAGTTTCCACTCGCCATTGCTCTGCCGCGCGCAAACCCACAAATACTTACCGCGTTCTTCTCGGCGCTTGCCGGTAGCGCTGGGAATTAATGCCTTACACCGTCCTGCTTCGTACGCCAAATCGCCGACCACCTCCACCCGCAGAGGGTCGACCTCTACTTCTCCGAGTCCGGCGTCGAGCGCCCCAAAGAAGAACTCGCGCACCGCAGAAGCGCCGCGCACCGGAGGACAGTTCGACCGCAGTACAAGCGCGTCGCGGGTGTAAAGCTCGATGAGGTCATCGAGGTGCTTGGTGTTGCAGGCCAGCACCCACTCGTGCGCGAGGCTCCGAACCGCAGCCTCGGCGCGGCTCATGTCGCCGCGCAGCGCCGCAGTCGCCCGCAGTCTGTCCTCTCTCTGCGGCTCTCTCATTGAATCCCGGACCGGATCCGCGCCGGACCGCGCCACCATCGCTTCCCCACCCGGAAAATAGTGGTGGTGATAGTGATGATGGTAGTGATGAGTTTCCTGCCCTGTAGGCCGAGTTACCGCCTGTCTTTCCGCAGGATCATGATCGGAAAAGGGATTCGGTGGAATAGCCAGAGCGTGCGAAGAGTGCCCTTCCTCCGCCATTGATGCCGTAAGTTCGGTGGTGATGCCGCACATGCCGCAGAACTTGTTGCCTTCGCGATTGCGGTATCCGCAGATACGGCACACGATCGTGGTCGACTCGCCCGTCAACTCTTGCGAGGCATCGTCGGAAGCCTGCTCCGCGTCCGCTTCGGCAGCCAACCGCTGCGCAGCCTCCAACGCTGCCGCAATCGCGTCAGCATTGGGCTTGGGACGGCGCATTTCGGGTTGCAGGCGGCGGTAAAGTTCTTCCATCTCGGCGCTGTGCACCGGAGCATCAGGAGACCTGGGGTTTTTCTTGTCTTTGTCCACGAACCCGTCCACGAATCGAAGCAATCGATTGCTGGCGTCATTCTAGCCCAGCAACTCGGACTCGTGCTATCGGCTGGAAAATTCGATTTTGCCTTCGATCTCGGTCGGAACTCCATTGCAAGTTGCCGGACGATATCTCCAGGTGCGCACGGTCTGCAGCACATGGCGATCGCCGGCCAGACCCGCGCTCTCCAAAATGAGCGGGCTGTGCACGCGTCCATCGGTTCCGATGATGAAACTGACTTTCACCTTCTGGCCGCGCGCCGTCGAAGTGAAGAGAGGATCAGGCGTGGTCAAGGCCTCAGGCGGTTGCACCTCTGCGCAAGATGGACGCGAACTGATGTGAACCACATCCACGAACTGGGAAGCGCGCGCCAGCGTCCTCCATGCAAGGCGTTCTCTCTGTTCCAGGTTACGCGCACGCACACGCGGCGCGGGCGTGGTCGCTGCCAAGGCAACCACAGGGACGAGCAAGAGAATCGCAGGCCAGGTGCGACAGTGCATGAGGTAAAGCTCCCGAGAGCGAGGATCGCTCTGAATCTTAAGCTGGGGCAAATCCAGGACCACTCTCAGCTAAAGGCATGTTACTGATCTGGAAGAGGTTGCAGGCTGCTCTGCAGAGGATGCGAGGGCTCCGGATGAAAGAGATTGCATAGGATGACCGCGTTTCGCAACCAGACGTCGCGCCAAAGGAACTCCCCCAAAACAGATGAAGAGGCGGAGCCACACACGCTCCGCCTCCAGATTCGGTAGACCGTCGGCTCACGGTTTGTAGATGGTGTATTGGTTCGTGTAGGTGTACATGGTCGTTCCGAAGGTGGAGTAGAACGACATGTATGCGGTGTGGACTCCATTGGTCACCGAGGCGACATTGATCGAACTGATGGCAGAGTAGGAGCCATCAGCCGCATCGTAACCATTGTAGGCACAGGCGCCGGCGATGTTTCCGTCGACGATAAGGCACAGCGCGCGATCGTCATTGGCAACGCCGCCGCCAGAGCTGGTAGAAAATGAATTCACCACGAGAGAGCAAGTTCCCGAGCCACTCTTGCAGGTGAATTGCACGCCGCTGTCTTCCGTGTTGAAACCGGCGACCAGCGTCGCATAGGGTGTGCCCGTCGTGTAGAACGTGGACGTGTTCATTTCAATTACAGGCGGTGGAAAATGCAGGCCCGAGATATCGCGTGGCGGGCCGGGCTGGTGAGTTCCTGCTGCGGAAACAACGAAGTACGCGCCGACTAACAGCATGGTGAGGGCGACGCAAAGGGCCAGCTTTGTCATCTTACTCATGGTTTCTCCTGTGTGAGTCTTGAACGTGAACTACCCGGAAGTGCAAACGGTGGAGCGAGGCCCAGACTGCAAAAACGCCAATGAAGTTACCTCAACTCTCCGGAATCTCAAAGCGCAATTTTTCGATTCGTCGGCGATGACTGACAGGCCGCAAACTCTTGCACAGTAGTAGAACTTCGTTGCAGAGGACACTGAAGACGCCGGACGTGCGCGGGCCTGAACTAGCGAGCCACAGGACGACGTAGGGTGATTAGTGTGATTTCAGGAGGGCAGTTCAAGCGGACAGGAACGTTAACGGTACCAAGGCCTGGATTGGTGTAGAGGGCAAGCCCTCCGACCTGGTAGAGGCCCCAGATGTACTTTCTCGCCAATTCAGGCAGGAAAAGAGGACGAATAAAAGGGAGGCGTACCTGGCCGCCATGAGTGTGGCCCGAGAGTTGGAGATCGACCGGATAGCGCGCGACATGGTCTGCGTAGTCAGGCTCATGGACCAACAGGACCGCGGCTTCGTCGCTCGGGACGTCGTGCAGAGTCGGTTCGACGTCAGCAGTGCCGCCCAAGACGTCGTCGAGCCCGCCCAGCCAAAACCGCGCGCCATCGCGTTCGATCGGTACCGATTTATTGGAGAGCACGTGAATTCCCTCGGCTTGTAGCGAACTGGTCACTCGATCGGGATCGGAGAACGCGTCATGGTTTCCCATCACGGCCCATCGCCCGTGAGGTGCGTGCATTTGGCCCAACAGTTGGGCGCAAGGCTCAGCGGCAGACGCGGCTTCCGCCGGATCGCCAAACACAGGTATGGACACGAAATCTCCAGTCAGCGCAATCAGGTCGGGACGAAGACCGTTGACCATGCCAATCGCGGAGCGCAGAGGATGGACAGAGAAATAAGGGTCATAATGGAAATCGCTGAGCAGCGCGATGGTGAACCCTTCGAGCCGCGAGGGCCAGCGGCGGAGGGCAATTTCCTGGTGCACGATTCGGGGACGGTTCGGCTCGAACACCACGGCGTCGGTGGCTAGTCCGGCCACCCCAGCGGTCGCTGCGAGGCCGATAAATTTCCGCCTGCTGATGGGAAGAAAAGACAATCGGTTTCGGGCTTTAACCTGGCGGCAAAACGCAAGCCGCAGTCCTCACCTTCGAGCATATCGCGAAGGTGCCCATTCGCGATATAACGAGTGGAGCGCGGGGAATCAGAACGAGAACGTGGCCTGCAGATCAATACGGCGGTTAGCAGTACCGCCCTGCGAGAACGGCCCCCCCTGAAGGGCGTTGGACTTGTTAAAAAGCGGAGATCCCAGAACCGCATTTGGATTTGCCACGTTGACGTTGTTAAACACGTTGCGCGCGCCCACGCCGAGAGTGAGATTGTAGCGACGGTCGGAATTGGAGGAAGTCATCATGGGGCCTCCACCGCCGAACAGCGGTCCGCGATGGCCACCGCCCCCACCTCGGGGCCCGCCTTGTGGCCCTGCCCCGGTAGCGTTTTTAATCCTTGGTCCAATGCCGAAGGTCTTGGTCAAGCGCAGGTTGAGAACGAAGCGGGCCGGCCCAGTCTCAGAGTTGATGGGCACCAGGCTTCCTGCGCCAGATGCGTCGTACGTTCCGAGTTGTGTGCAGTAAACGGTGCCAACTGGCGGCGTATTTGCGGGGCAAGTGCCGTGCGATATAAGACCGGGGCGATCGTTGTAGATCTGATCTCCGTTCGTATCGATCGGCGACATGATCGTAAAAGGAGAACCGGAGCTGACCACCATGAAGGGGCTGAGCCGGAACAAATAAGGGAAGGCGATGCTGCCGCCCAGAAAGAGCCGGTCGCGAACATCGAAGGAAGCGCGTCCCCAGTCCTGGCTGATGTTATAGGAGTTTGACGGGAAGCTGGAAACTCCCGAGGTATCGCTGTTAGCATACCCCAGCGTGTAAAAGCCGAAGAGTTGGACTTTGGTGCCGATGCGAATATTGGTGTTTAGAATCAGCTGGTTCTGTTTGAAGCTCCCTTCGGAAACGTAACGGTAGATGTTTCCGCCGGTAATCGCTGGACACCCAGTTGCAAAACAGGGAATTCCGGGATACGGGGCGCTGGTGTTAATGGTGATGAACTGGTCGAATCCTCGCGAATTGAGGTACGTCGCAGAAACCGTTGCTGATTTTGTGACCTGGCGCTCCACGCTGACCGCCCCTTGCATGGTGTAGGGAGCGCGCAATTGGGGCCCAATCTCGTAGATATTGGACGTAGCAGAGCTGACTCCACCGCAATTGGAAAAGCTGGGCACCGGTTTGTCGACGCCTGTAAAGCACGTAGGGTTGTTGATGATGTACTGTTGCTGGACGGTCCCGTTGAATCGTTCCGTCTGCAGGATCTGGCCCGACTGGAAGCGATCAAAGAAAATCCCATACCCGCCACGAATCACGACTTTCGGAGGAGAACTCCTGCCACCAACGCCCCACGCAAATCCCAGACGCGGAGCCCAGCTCCCGTGGGCGTGAATGTCGTTCTGGGTTTCGAAGCGAAGGCCGCCGCTGAGGGTAATGTTGGGCCGAATGCGCCAGTCGTCCTGAATGTAGGGTTCTACATCGAAGTACGTGACTGAGGAGGTGGGGATTCCAGTCGTGTAGGTCAGTTGTGTCGTATACGGAATCCCGGCGGGCAAGGGATGCAGTTCCGCATATTGCAGGGAGAACGGGCACGCGGGATTGCCGCCGATGTTGGCGCAATTCGAGAGGATATCGCTCGTGCCGTCCAGTGAGGAGAACGTGAATGAGCCGTTAAACCCGGCCATGGAGAAACTTGTATCTTGCGTGGCGCGGATCCTCCCGCCGAACTTCAGCACATGATTCCCGTGAATGAGCGACGTGTAGTTTTGCACTTCGTAGCGGTTCTGAGTGTCGGTGCTGTTGCCCGACCCGCTTCCGCCGCCAGAAAAACTCGCGGGGACGTTGACTGACGGGTTCGTGTCTACAGGATTTTGGAGACTGCTGTCGCGGACGTACTGAAAGCGGGTTTCATTCACGATCTTCGAGCCGTACACCTGGGTATCGCCGATTTGCACGGTGTCTTCTGTGGATTTGGAGTAGTAGCCCTGGGAAGGAAGGCTGAAGAGGCCGACCCCGTTGTTGGTTTCGGTGTCGCGATAATACTGATAGCGGGCAGTGAGTGTGTTGTTTTTCGACAGAGCCCAATCCAGGCGCGGACTAAGGTTGGTACGCTGCCGCGGATTCGGAATCGACTCGACCAAAGGAACTCCTGGCTGCGAAGGATCCTCCAGCACGACTGCATTGACGGCAGTCAGTTCGTTGATGTTCCGGCGCTCAAGGTTGAAGAAAAAGGAAGCAACCTTGCCAACTGGGCCTCCAATGTTGCCGTTGTACTGGGTGGTGTAGTACGGGGGCTGGGAACCGGCGAAAGGGTTGGGAGAGTTAAATGCCGAGTCGTTGCCGATGACAAAGAGTTGACCGTGATACTTGTCGGTTCCGGGCTTGGTGAAAATCTCGATCCGGCCGTAACCCAGTTTGTCGTATTCAGCGGAAAATGGATTCTGATTGACGCGGATCTCGCGAATAGAAGACTTGGGCGGCAACTGGCCCGCTGTGAAACCGTCGATGTACATCTGTCCGCCGTTCGGGCCCGCGGAGGGTCCAGCCAGCGCTTGCAGGTCCGATAGTAACTCATCGGGATCATCCGGCAGGGCTTCGAGTTCCTTGCCGGAGATGACGATTGCGCCCGCATTGCTCGAAGGATTTACATCCACAGTTGGCGCGCTTTCGGACACCTGCACTTTCTGGGTCTCTACCTCGATCGACATTACCACGTTCAGCCGCAGGGGCTGATCGGCAATTACGACATTGTCGTTCTCGTAGAGAGTGAATCCCGTCGCCGCGACAGTAAGGGAGTACTTCCCTGCGGAGAGCGTTTTGAACTCGTACGCCCCCTGGCCATTGCTCTGAATCACGATCGGAGATCCGGTGGCAGGAGTCATGATGACGTTGGCGCCAGGAATGGCGGCACCGGAGGGATCGGTGACTTGTCCGCGGAGAACTCCCGAGCCGGTTTGCGCCAACAATGCATTAGCTGAGAGCAAAGATAAAAGCACCAAAAAAAGCAAACGTATGCACTTCTCAACCTTCATTTCATCTTCCTATTCCAATCAAGTGTATGAATACGGAATCAATCACTCTCGAGGCGGGCACCACTACTGATTGGCATCGCCACCGGGGGCGCCTCCCAGACTCCAGGGCGCCAACATCATTGCCTGGCTGCCCGAGGGCGCGGCCTCGAGAATCGGCTCCACTCCACTGAACAATTTCACGACCGTACTCCCACTCGAGGAAGTGCCTTGAGTGGCCAAGATAGCAACTGCGTCTCCCTTGTGCAGATCGGCCAGCGCAACCGGAGGCGTTTGCTCCAGCAAGCGCTGGAAGTCGAATCCGCCACCGCCGGAACGAGCGCCGCCGCCCATTCCGGCGCCCTGCCCCGTCCCTGCACCCTGGCTCGTTCCACCGGGGGAAGCGCCAGCCTGTCCATTGGCTCCGGCAGCCGGAGGCGAGTTTGATGCGGGGTTATGCGCTGCACCGGGCGTTCCAGGAGGCAGCGCCGCTTTCAATCGCATGGCAAATCGCTGTGCCATCTCGGCCGGGATTTTATGAAGCTGCGAGTCACCCGTAATTTTGAGCTGCACCGTTTTGTTGCTCACCGTATCTTGAACGCTCATCGTCCCCGCGCCTGCATCGACGGACTTGATCAGACCCGCGACTACGGGGAAGGTGCCCGTGAAAATCTCCTCGGCAGCTAACTCGCCGCCGTCGGCACTGCGGTCTCCGCGCGCACGCAATTGGTCGCCGACCTGCACTTCCTGCAGAGCGACCACCTTCGCATCTTCGGGTTTGACCGAGTCGGGAGAGTAACGGTGGATGACGGTATTCTTGGACGCGCGGACCACGATGGTCTTTTTTCCGCCGAGACTGGAGATCGAGATCGTCACTGTTCCAGCAGCAGGGTCCACGGCGGTCACCGGACCTCCGAGACCGCGTTTCTGCCAGTCCTGGCGCATTTGGTCGCTAACGGCTTGGACGGCAGAACGCGTGATGACAATGATCTCCAGGGCGGCGATCGACTTGCCGTCGGTCGATCCCTGGCCACGCGCGCGAATGGTATCGCCCACTTGCAGGTCCTGCAGTTGGATCGCGGTCGCGTTTTTGACGTCTTTCTCGCCCGGCACAAGACGCAACAGCCGAGCATTCGGCTGGACCGTCACCGCGACTTCCGGCCCAGAGTCTGGGGTCAGCGTGATGACATTTCCATTGATCGCTTTAATGGCGCCGATGCGCTTGGCCACAGCAGGCGGGCTGGAGTCCTGGGCAGGACCACGGGCGGATGCAAAAGCCGCCGGCAAAAACTGCGGACTAGATACGACGATGACCGACAAGACAACCGTTATTACTTCTCGAATCGCTTTCAGTTTCATACGCCCCACCTTTAATTTACCTTGCCGGAAGCTGCGGAAGTCGATGATTTACAAAGTTTTACCCATACATAACAAAGATTACAAAATGGAAAACCATGATCGCTGGACGGTCCGAAAATCCGGTGGGCACCCAGAGTGCTAATAGACGAAGAGAACACCCGCAGATACGATTTTCATAGGTAGGTGTGCGGAACCCGGTCCCTCGGATGCGTGTCTCTATTTTACGTGGTTTTCTATGCTGGTTGATGTTGGTGATCGTGCCGGTATCGCTGTTGGGCCAGGACGCGCCCAACCAAACTGGCGCCGCCATTCTTCACGCCCAGGGCGGCGTTTGGGTGAACGGATACGAGGCGAGGGATTCGTCCGCGGTCTTTCCCGGAGACCTGCTGGAAACCAAGCCGGGATCGCCAGCGAACCTAAGTCTGGACGGATCGACGGTGCTGATCCAGCCGGAATCGGTAGTTAAACTTCAAACCAACCTGCTTGAACTGGATCACGGCAGCGTCATCGTCGGATCTTCGAAGAGCTTCAAAGTGCGGGTGAATTGTCTGACAGTGGTCCCGGTCCGCAACGAATGGACCCAGTATGAGGTAAACAACTTGAACGGCAACGTTCAGGTGGCTGCCCGCAAGGACGACGTGAACGTGGATCGTGGAAGTGATCTGCAGAAGCCGTCGGCGCAGACGGAATCGTCGCACGGATCAACCGTCCACGAGACAGAACAAAAGAGCTTCGATCTGACGGCCATCTGCGGAGCCCCGCCTCAGCCGACTGGAGCGGGATCGAGCTTGAACCCGAAATGGATTGCGATCGGAGCGGCGGGAGCTGGTGGCATTCTACTTTGCGTAGTGGTGTGCCGCGGTAACGGTGGAGGAAAACCGCCTGTGAGTTCGATGGCAGCCATGACGCAAGAATCTTGAAAGCGACCGAACTTTCCTAGCTATAGAATTCTCTCGTGCGTGTAGCCGGCAGAGACCAAGGCTGCAAGCAATTCCGCAATGTGATCGGGGCCGCGCGTTTCCATAGTGATGTCAATCGCGGTGTCGCCCAGATTGACGCCGTGGTAGGCGCGGTCATAGGCGGTTTCGACGATGTTGGCGCGATGATCGGCGAGGATTCCGGTGAGGCGATGCAGCGCACCGGAATAGTCGGGCAGATGAACGCGCAGACGGACGAGGCGTCCGTCTTTCACCAAGCCGCGTTCGATGATGCGCGAGAGTAACGTAACATCGATATTCCCGCCGCAGACGAGGACGGCGATCTTCTTGCCCTGCAGCGGCAGTTTGCGATTTAGCACGGCGGCGATCGCCGCCGCTCCGGCACCCTCGGCCAGAGTCTTTTCACGCTCCAGGAGTAAGAGAATCGCGTTCGCGATTTCCTCCTCTTCTACGGTAACGATGTCGTCGACGTACTTCTGAACCAGCGGAAGGGTCCGTTCTCCGGCTCGGCGCACGGCGATTCCGTCGGCGATGGTCTTGGCGGACTTCAGCGTGACGGGCTTACCCTCGGCTACCGCGGCTTTCATCGAAGGAATCCGCGATGGTTGAACGCCGAAGATCTGTACGGCAGGATTTGTCTCTTTGACGGCGCAAGCGATTCCGCCGATGAGGCCTCCACCGCCGATGGGCGCGACAATCACTTCGATGCCGGGATGTTGCTGCAGGATTTCAAGCCCGAGAGTGCCCTGTCCTGCGATGACGGCGTCGTCGTCGAAAGCATGAATCAGGGTGAGGCGTTCCTGCTGGCTCTGCTCGATTGCCTTTTCGTAGGCCTCGTCATAGTTGGCACCGTGCAGGACGACTTCGGCGCCGTAGGCGCGAGTCGCCGAAACCTTCGTGAGCGGCGTAGGCAGTGGCATGACGATACGCGCCGCGATCTTGTGGCGTCCGGCGTGGTAGGCGACGCCTTGCGCATGGTTGCCGGCGGATGCGGCGATCACACCGCGAGAGCGCTCTTCTGGAATAAGCGTGAGAAGTTTGTTTAGGGCGCCGCGCTCTTTGAACGCACCGGTACGCTGCTGGTTATCGAGTTTGAGAAAGATGGAGTTGTTGGTGAGACCGGAAAATGTTTCCGAGTGCGTGCACGGAGAAACGCGAATGTCGGCACGAATTCTTTCGAGAGCCGCCTGGATATCGGAAAGTTGGATCATGACGCTGGCGCAGCCATCTTGCTCCGCTGCGTCTTAGCCCCGCTCCATCCTAGCTTGGACCGCGTTGGGATGGCCATGATCAGGAAGCGATTTGTCGTGCGGTGGAAGCCAGAGGAGCAACAGGGCGGGCGGCGAGCGCGTTTAGATAGGAATCAACGCAGGCGGCGGCTTTGCGGCCTTCGGAGATCGCCCACACCACGAGCGACTGTCCGCGACGCATGTCGCCCGCTGCGAAGATTCCCGGGACAGACGACATGTAGTTCTGGTCGGTGGCGACGTTGCCGCGATTGTCGAGTTGAACTCCGAGTTGCTCAATCATTCCATTGCGCACGGGACCGAGGAATCCCATGGCGATGAGGACAAGGTCGGCCTCCATGGTGAACCCGGTGTCGGCAATGGGCTCAAACTTCGGGGGAGGGCCAACCCTTACGCCGTGAAGTTGCGTGACGTTGCCGCTTTCGTCGCCGGTGAACTTTGCGGTAGCGATGCTCCAGTCGCGAACTCCGCCCTCTTCGTGAGCCGCTTCGGTGCGCAGTTGCATGGGCCAGAGTGGCCACGGTGTCAGCGGCGAACGCTCATCAGGCGGCTTGGGCATGATTTCAAACTGATGAACCGAGAGTGGCTTCTGGCGGTGGACCGTGCCGAGACAATCGGCGCCAGTGTCGCCGCCTCCAATGATCACGACGCGCTTACCAGTGGCAAGAATCTCGATTGCAGGATCGAGCGTGTCGCCGAGGCAGCGTTTATTCTGCTGCGGCAGGAATTCCATCGCATAGTGAATTCCCTTCAACTCGCGTCCCGGAACTTGCAGATCACGCGGATGCTCGGAGCCGCCGGCTAAGACGATGGCATCGAAGTCGCGGCGCAGGTCTTCGACCTGGACGTTCTTGCCGACTTCAGCGTTGGTAACGAACTTCACGCCCTCGGCGGACATCTGCTCGAGGCGGCGATCGATGATGTGCTTTTCCAGCTTGAACTCGGGGATACCATAGCGAAGCAGGCCGCCCACGCGGTCTGCCTTTTCGTAGACCGTGACTGCATGGCCAGCGCGGCACAGCTGCTGCGCTGCCGCTAGTCCCGCCGGGCCGGAACCGACAATTACGACTTTCTTTCCGGTACGAAGTTTCGAGGGCTCGGGGCGGATCCAGCCTTCGAGGAATCCGCGCTCCACGATGTTTTTTTCGTTCTGCTTGATCGTTACGGGAGGCTGGTTGATACCCAGAACGCACGACGCCTCGCACGGGGCGGGGCAGATGCGGCCGGTAAATTCGGGGAAATTGTTGGTGGCGTGCAGCTGGCGGACAGCGTCCTTCCAGCGTCCGCGATAGACGAGATCGTTCCAGTCGGGAATGAGGTTGCTGACGGGGCATCCCGTTTGGCAGAACGGGACACCACAATCCATGCAGCGGGCGCCCTGCTTGCGGAGTTTCTCTTCCGGAAAATCCTGATAAATCTCGAACCAGTCGTTGACGCGCTCGGCCACAGGGCGGCGAGGAGCCAGTTCGCGCGAGTAATCCATGAATCCGGTGGTCTTACCCATGCTGCACCTGTTCTTGCGACTCGGCCTCTGCCATGACAGCAATGGTGGCAGGCTGGTTCGGGATATACGCTTGCTCGCTGCGGGCCACTCCCAGCACTCGCTTGAATTCGTGCGGGAAGACCTTGATGAAGCGCGAGGCAATATCGTTCCAGTTGTCGAGAATCCACTTGGCGCGGCGGCTGGCCGTCAACTCCAAATGCGACAACAGGAGATCTCTGACGATCACCACATCAGACTCGTCGAGAAGGGGTTCCAGATCGACGGAATCCAGATTGCAGCGCTTCTCGGTAAAATCTCCACGCTCGTCGAAAACATAAGCGACACCGCCGCTCATGCCAGCAGCGAAATTTCTGCCACAGGAGCCGAGCACCAACACGATGCCGTTGGTCATGTACTCGCAGCCGTGGTCGCCGACACCCTCGACGACCGCCGTCGCGCCGGAGTTGCGGACAGCAAAGCGTTCGCCGGCAACTCCGTTGAAGAAACCTTCGCCGCTGGTCGCGCCGTAAAGGGCGACGTTGCCGATGAGGATATTTTCTTCCGGAGCGAAGCCGGAAGCGCGCGGGGGATACACCATGATTCTGCCACCGGAGAGGCCCTTTCCAACGTAGTCGTTAGCTTCGCCCTCGAGCGAAAGCGTGACGCCCTTGGCGAGAAACGCCCCCAGGCTCTGACCGGCCGAGCCCGTAAGGTGAATTCGGACGGTGTCGTCGGGCAGTCCGGCAGAGCCGTAACGGCGCGCAATTTCACCGCTGAGCATGCTTCCCACCGAGCGGTGAATGTTGCGTACCGGAAACTTCACTTCAATGGGCACGAGAGTTTCGAGGGTGGAAGCTACCTGCCCGAGAATCTTGTGATCGAGTGCCTGCTCGAGGCCGTGATCCTGCGCCTGCACGCGGCGCCTCGCGACGCGCGAGGGCACGGGCGGGTTGTAAAGGATGGCGGAGAAGTCCAGACCGCGCGCCTTCCAGTGATCGACAGCAGGTTCCACATCGAGCATATCGACGCGGCCAACCATCTCGTCGACGGTGCGGAATCCCAGTTCGGCCATGTACTGACGAAGCTGCTCTGCAATGAAGAAAAAGAAATTGATCACGTGCTCAGGCTGACCTTTGAACTGCTTGCGCAGTTCCGGATCCTGAGTGGCGATGCCAACCGAGCAAGTATTCAGGTGGCACTTGCGCATCATGATGCAGCCCATTGCGATCAAGGGAGTCGTAGCAAAACCGAATTCTTCGGCACCCAACAGGGCGGCAATCGCCACATCACGGCCGGTCTGGAGCTTGCCGTCAGTTTGCACCCGAATGCGGCTGCGCAGATCATTCAACAAGAGGACTTGTTGGGTTTCGGCCAGGCCCAGTTCCCACGGGATGCCCGCATGCTTGATGGAACTTAAAGGGGACGCACCGGTGCCGCCGGAGTCGCCGCTAATGAGGACGACGTCCGCGTGCGCCTTCGCAACGCCCGCGGCAACGGTGCCTACCCCGACTTCTGCTACCAACTTCACTGCGATGCGCGCGTGCGGGTTCACGTTCTTCAGGTCATAGATCAACTGGGCAAGATCTTCAATTGAATAAATATCGTGGTGTGGCGGCGGCGAGATCAAACCGACGCCGGGGATGGAGTGGCGCAGGCGAGCGATCACGTCGTCGACCTTGTGGCCGGGGAGTTGTCCGCCCTCGCCCGGTTTCGCGCCTTGCGCCATTTTGATCTGCAACTCGTCGGCATTCACCAGATAGTTCGCAGTCACACCGAAGCGTGCCGAAGCCACTTGCTTGACTGCGCTTCGGCGCAGGTCGCCGTTCGCGTCTGGCGTAAAGCGCGCCTCGTCTTCCCCACCTTCGCCGGTGTTGGACTTGCCGCCGATGCGGTTCATGGCGATAGCCAGCGTCTCGTGGGCTTCTTTACTGATCGAACCGAATGACATGGCGCCGGTGGTAAAGCGCTTCACAATCTCTTTGGCGGGCTCGACATCCTCAAGCGGCACCGGCGTGTCGCTCTTCTTCACTTTCATCAGGCCGCGAAGGGTGCAGAGATTCGCGGTCTGTTTGTCGATGAGGTCGGTGTATTCCTGAAAAGTCTTGAAGCTGTCCTGACGCACTGCCTGCTGCAGCTTGCTTATGGTTTGGGGATTGAGCAGGTGATATTCGCCATTCACCCGCTGGTGATAGCTGCCACCGACTGAAAGTTCAGTCTCAAACTCGGTTAACGGGCGGAACGCATAGTCATGTTTGAGCAACGCCTCAGTCGCGAGAACAGAGAGTCCGATTCCCTCCAGACGCGAGGTTGTGCCGGAAAAATACGCGTCGACTAGTTCTTTATTCAAGCCGATGGCTTCGAACACCTGCGCGCCCTGATAACTTTGCAGCGTCGAGATGCCCATCTTGGAGAAGGTCTTCAGTAATCCCTTCTTGATGGCCTTCATGTAGTGTTTCACTCCCAGTTCGGGTGTAAGGCCATCACCCAACTCACCGCGCCACACTAGGTTTTCAACACTCTCGAGTGCGAGGTAAGGATTGATCGCACTGGCCCCGTAGCCACTGAGCAAGGCGAAATGCATGACTTCGCGCGGTTCGCCGGATTCGGTGATGAGCGCAACCTGCGTTCGCGTTTCTTCGCGGACCAGCAAGTTGTGTACTGCGGCCAGGGCAAGCAGGCAAGGAATTGGAGCGTAGTCTTTATCGACGCCGCGATCAGAAAGAATGAGCAGAGAGTATCCGGCCTTCCCCGCCAATGAGGCTCGTTGGCACAGTTCGTCTAGAGCGCGCTTGAGCCCTTCTTCGCCGTCCTTCGCACGGAACAGCGCGGGCAGCGTGGTCGCAAGCAAGTCGCGATTCGAGACGCGGCGCAGCTTTTCCAGTTCGCGATTCGAGAGCAGTGGATGCGCCAGCTTCAACATGTGGCAGTTCTCGGGCGCTTCCTCGAGAATGTTGCGCTCACTTCCGATGTAGCTGATGAGCGACATCACCATTTCTTCGCGAATGGGGTCGATGGGAGGATTCGTGACCTGAGCGAAAAGTTGCTTGAAGTAGTTGAACAGCGACTGCGGCTTGTCGGAAAGGCAGGCGAGGGGCGTGTCGGTGCCCATCGAACCAATCGGCTCCTCGCCCTTCGTGGCCATCGGGCCGAGGATCATCCGCAGATCTTCGTCGCTGTAGCCGAACGCACGCTGGCGGCGGAGAAGAGTCTCGGCGTCCGGAAAGTGCATGCGCGATGGCTCGGGCAGTTGATCGATGGTGATCTGATTCTCTTTCACCCACTCAGCGTAAGGCTGGCGGGACGAGAGCTTCTGCTTTATTTCTTTGTCCGAAATGATGCGGCCCTCGACGGTGTCGACCAGAAACATCTTTCCCGGCTGCAGGCGGCCCTTCTTTTTGACCTGTTCCGGCGCGATGTCGAGTACGCCGGCTTCGGAGGCCATCACAACCAGATCGTCATGGGTTACGACGTAGCGTCCAGGACGCAGGCCGTTGCGGTCGAGCGTCGCTCCGATGACGCGGCCGTCGGTGAAGGCGATCGCCGCGGGTCCGTCCCAAGGCTCCATCAGGCAGGCGTGGTACTCGTAGAAGGCGCGCTTCTCCGGCTTCATGTGGGGATTGCCCGACCAGGCTTCAGGAATCAGCATGGCCATCACGTGCGGAAGGCTGCGTCCGGACTGGAGGAGCAACTCGACAGCGTTATCGAAGTTCGCGGAATCGCTGCCGTCGGGTGCGATGATGGGATGAAGCTTCTTTATGTCGTCGCCGAAAAGCGGAGACTGCAGCAGCGACTGACGGGCTTGCATCCAGTTGACATTGCCGCGAAGGGTGTTGATCTCGCCGTTGTGCGCAACATAACGATAGGGATGCGCACGGTCCCAACTAGGGAATGTATTGGTCGAGAAGCGCTGGTGCACCAGACACAACGCGCTGATGGCATCGGGATCAGAGAGTTCGCGGTAGAAGTTGGTGATCTGCGACGCGAGCAACAGGCCCTTGTAGACAATCGTGCGGCAAGAGAGTGACGGGATGTAGAACATCTCTGCATCTTCGATGCCCGATTCGCGGATTTCATTTTCCGCCCGCTTGCGCACGACGTAAAGCTTGCGCTCGAAAGCGTCTTCATGCATCTCTGCGGCGCAACGCACGAAAATTTGCTGGATGTAAGGCTGCGAAGCGCGGGCTACGCGGCCGATGGCGGATGCATAGACCGGAGTATCGCGCCAGCCGAGCAAACTGAGGCCTTCTTCGCGGATGATGCGTTCCAGAATTCCTTCGCACTGCAATCGCTGGTGCTTCTCGACCGGCAAGAAAGTCATGCCAACGCCATACGTCCCGGGCGTTGGAAGCGCAAAGCCGAGCTTCTCACATTCGCGAGCGAAAAACTTGTGCGGAATCTGGATCAGCACGCCGGCGCCGTCACCGGTTTCCGGATCACAACCGCAGGCACCACGGTGTGCCAGGTTGAGCAGCACCTGAATTCCCTTGCGGATAATATCGTGACTTTTATGGCCGCTGATGCTGGCGACAAATCCTATACCGCAGGCGTCGTGCTCGTGCGCCGGGTCGTACAGACCCTGGGCGGGCGGCAGGCCATTGCTCGATTTTAGACGCGTCATCATGGACCTCGTCCGGTGGACTGAATTCCTTTCGAGTTGTTTGTTCTTGGGCGCGGCTTGCGAGAGCGACCGAGGGTCGCACACTTCTGCTCAGGAACAGAGGAAGTATTTTCGTGCCTATGGGCAAGCAAAGTACAATGCAGAATTTCGATGCAAGTCATGCAAAATTCAGGGCGGATTCTGATGCGGTTGATTCTGCGTAATTAACCTCGACTTGCCCTTAGGTTCGCTATAATCTCGCTCATAACATGGACTTTGATCAGCTCATCACGTTCCTGGAAGTGGCCCGGCAGGGCAGTTTTTCGCGTGCCGGGGAGAAGGTTTTCCGCTCACAGTCGGCCGTCAGCGCCCAGATTCGCCAACTGGAGCAGGAGTACGGCGACCGACTGCTCGACCGCTCGGGCAAGACGGTGAAACTGACTCCGGCCGGCCAGGTGTTTTTCGAATACGCCGAGCGCCTGAAGGCTTTGCGCGACGAGTCGTTGATGGCGGTCGCCGACCACAGCGGTACTCCTCGCGGCACGCTGCGAGTGGGCGCCAATGAAGCGACTTGTTTGTATGTTCTGCCTGAGGTTTTCGGCGAATACTGCCGCCGCTATCCACCGGTGCAGATCAGCATTTACCGCAACTTCAGTTACAAGATCGTGGAAAAGCTGGAAAACGGACAGGTGGAAGTAGGCATTCTGACCTTGCCCATCCAGTCGCCGAGCTTGAAGATTCAGCCGATTTTCCGCGACAAGCTGATGTTGATGGTGAGCCCGAAGAATCCGCTGGCCAAGTTTAAAGTGGTGCCCGTCAGCGAAATCGTGAAGCATCCTTTGCTCTTCCCTAAGACGGGACACACGCGACGGCTGCTGGATAAGCTATTTCGGCCGTACAACGCCGAGTTGCAGGTGCGGATGGAACTGCCCAGCATTGGCATGATCAAAAGCTTCGTGGCGGCAGACTTGGGCGTGTCACTGATCAGCGCGTCATTTGCGCGCGATGAAGTGGAAGCCGGCCGGGTCAAGCTGATTGATCTTGAGGACGCGGTGCTGTACCGGGAACTGGGGCTTGCCTACCGGCGAGATCGAACACTCTCGGTAGCCTCTACTGCCTTTGTCGCTCTTTTGCGGCAGTTTGCCACCCAGCTGAAGAAGACAGAGGATTAGAGGCTTTCGAGAGCTGGAATTCCGATGCATGCTATCGGAATTTTGAATTTCCCCTAGGCGCTGGCGCCGACTACCCTGTCCTTGTTGTTGTTTTACTGTCATCGACCATTTTCATGAGAACCCTCGTCCAGAAGTCCACACGAATTACATCGACAGGCACAGGTATGTCGACACGAATTACGTGTCTTCTGGAGGACGGGATCGGATGAAGTAAAGCAATCTTAAAAGAATCACCCGAACCCACCGCCAGAAGCGATCTGGCGGTGGGTTTTTCTTTGCGCCAATAAGGAGAGGACATTATGAGTAGCCTACAGCGACAAAGCAGATTCGAGCGAAGCGATGATGTGGTCGTGATGAAGTTCGGGGGCACGTCGGTGGAAGACGCAACTGCCATTCGTCGCCTCATCGGCATCGTGCAAAGCAGACTCGGTTCGCGACCGGTCGTCGTAGTGAGTGCGCTGGCAAGAGTCACCGACCAACTGCTGGAGGCGGGAAACGCGGCCGCAGCGGGACATCTGGGCGCCGCCCTCGCGATCGTGCGGAGCATTTATGTCCGGCATGAGCAGCTGGCTGATTCGCTCGTAGATGAATCCGCCTACAGCGCTCTCGACGGCGAACTACGCGGCGACTTTCGGGAATTGGAATCGCTGCTGCACGATCTGGACGTCTCGCGCCAACTGGATCTCAAATCGCAGGACCATTTGCTGGGCTTCGGGGAATGCTTCTCGAGCAGGCTGGTGAAGGAGGCGTTGTGCCAGGCTGGACTCCGGGCGGCGCACATTGACGCGCGAGCTTGCATTGTTACTGACGCGAGGCATGGCGGGGCAAGTCCGGTTTGGGATGTGACCGAGCAGCGACTGCAGGAGAGGTTGAGTCCATTGTTGGAATCCGGCCGGGTACCGGTGCTGGGCGGGTTCATCGCGTCCACGTGCGATGGCGTGCCCACGACTTTGGGCCGGGGCGGATCTGACTTCAGCGCAGCAATTGTGGGCGCGGCGCTGTGTGCCGCAAGAGTTGAGATATGGACCGACGTGGACGGCATCATGACCACCGATCCCAAGCTCTGCTCTGACGCACGGGTGATCCGCAAGATGAGTTTTGATGAAGCTGCGGAGTTGGCGCATTTTGGGGCGAAAGTGCTGCACCCAGCGACGCTGGCTCCGGCGATGCGAGAAGACATTCCGGTCTATGTTCTGAATTCGCGATGGCCGGAGGGTGAAGGCACGGAAATCCTGGCGCGGGCCAAGACCGGAAATCCGGTCAGCGCTATCACCGCGAAGAGAAGAGTTGCCGCGGTTGAGATTGAATCTGGGGGCGGGGTAGATTCAGAGTTTTTGCGCGCGGTCTCCGAGGTGTTCGACCGGCACTCTTGTTCTGTTGACTTGATGGCCCTGTCACTGGGACGCATGTCGTTGCTCGTGGACTCGACGGTAGCTCTGCCCCGGATTGCGGCGGATCTTCGAGGTGTCGCCGAGGTGCGATGGGAGAATCACAAGGCGCTGGTTTGCCTGGTCGGAGAGAACATTCGACGACAGCCCGACGTGGCAAGCCGCGTCTTCTCGGCGGTATCGGACATGGACGTGCGTGTTGTCTGCCAGGGCGCCTCTGACCGGACGATTTCTTTTCTGGTGGAAGAATCGAAGGTCGAAGAGTCGGTGCGGCGCCTACACGGAATCTTCTTCCCCCAGCGCGAACCGGTGCGCGACTGGGGTGGGATTAACACCGCATTCTGCCAGGCTGGGTGATCGGAGCGCAGACTCAGTTGCCTAGCTTAGCCGCTTTCGACGCGCCCTCCGTTGAGCCCGGCACGGGCTCAATGATGTGCAGGCCGCACTCGGTCTTGGCGAAGCCCGGCCAGCGGCCGGCCCGCGGATCTTCTCCCGGCCTGACGGCACGCGTGCAATGCGTGCAGCCGATACTGGGATAATCCTGATTGTGTAGCTCGTTATAGGGAACGTCATGATCGTGGATGTAGCGCCATACTTGCTTTGACGTCCAATCGACCATCGGATTGATCTTCACCAACCCAAACTTGGCGTCCCATTCGATTCTGTGTGCGCTGGAGCGGACCGAGGTCTGATCGCGGCGGATGCTTGTGATCCACGCGCACAACTCGCCAAGCTTTCGGCGGAGCGGTTCGACTTTCCGCAGGCCACAGCAGACGTCGGGATCCCGCGTCCACAACGCGATTCCGTGAGTGCGCTCCTGCTCCTCCGGCGAAAGGACGGAATAAACCTTTTCGATAGCGATGCCGTATTTTTCTTCAATCCGGTCCATCAGGTTGCAGGTTTCGGGAAACAGAAACTCCGTGTCGATGGTGAACAGGCGGAAGTCTTTGCGAACGCGCGAAGCCATATCGATCAGCACCATGCCCTCGGCGCCAAAGGCAGAGGAAATGGCAACACGGTTTCCGAAGGTATCGAACGCCCACGTCAAAGCGCGCTGCGGCGTCCAACTCTCGGCTGCGTGTTGAATCTCTGAGACCTGATCTTGAATGTGCTCCTGAATCTGGTTCTTCACGGGAGAGGCTCCTCATTGGTTCCGAAGTCTGGGCTTCCGAAATTTTGTGTTGTGAATCGTGCAACAGCGAGAGCACTGTCGTTGCCCGCAGAAACGCTCGGCACACTGAATTGCTGCGCCAGGGAAACCGGGTCGACAAAGCGGACGACTTCGCCGATGACCAGCAGCGTTGGTGCGGCGAGAGTCGGCAAGCAGTGCAGCTCGGCAATCGTGGAACGGTGCGTTTGCTGCTGCGGAGTGGTTGCACGGGAGATGACGGCGCATGGAGTTTCACCACCAAGGCCAGCCTCGCGCAACTTTGCTGCGACCTCCGAGTAATTCTGCCCGGGCATGTAGATCACCAGCGTCGCGCCGCTTCCGGCCAGTTTGCTCCAGTTGGCAGCTTCGCTTTCCGGAGCTTGATGCGCCGTCAGAAACACGAGCGCGGACGACGCGCGGCGATGGGTGAGCGGAATCTGCGCGATAGCTGCAGCGCCCATGGCGGAAGTCACACCCGGGACAATCTCGAAGAGAATGTTGGCCCGGCGTAGCGCTTCGATTTCCTCCCCGGCTCGGCCGAAGATAAGCGGGTCGCCGCTCTTCAGCCTGACGACGCGCAATCCGGAGTCGGCAAGAGCAATCATCAGGAAGTTGATTTCCTCCTGCAGGATCTTCTTCTTTCCGCAACGCTTGCCGACATTGTGAACCTGGGCGGTTGGCGGGATGAGCTTCAAAATCTCAGGAGCGACGAGGTCGTCGTGCAGCACGGCGTCCGCCGTCTTCAGCACGCGTAGCGCTTTCAAAGTGAGCAACTCCGGGTCACCCGGCCCTGCCCCGACGAGATAGACCTTCCCCTTCATACGCCCTCGCCTTTTGCAGCCAGTTCGGGCATCTCGGCCAGGGCCGCTTCGATTGCTTCCCGGCTCGCCAGCGAGTGCAACAGGTCCAACTTGCGTTCTTTGTCGAGATCGCTGGCGAGAATGAGTTTTCGAGTCTCGCCCAACTCCGCCACCCACGCGGCGTATCCGGGACCGAATTGCTTCTCGAGCTGCTGGCGAATCTTCTGGGCCAGCGACGGACTTTGCCCGGCGGTTGAAATGGCAATTTGCAGATCGCCGCGACGGACGACGGCGGGATAGAAGAAATCGCAGAGATCGGGAACGTCGACCACGTTGCAGAGCACTCCGCGCCGCTGCGCTTCGCGATACACGCGCTCATTCAGAGTGCGCGAATTGGTGGAGACGACGGCAAGGAAAGCGCCGTCCAGATCCTCTGCCGAGAACGACCGCAATTCGAGTTCAATCTTTCCAGCACGAGCCCATTCGTGGACCGCAGGGCTCGCATCCAGGGAAACAACGCGAATGCGCGCGCCCGTCGCGAACAAGCCGCCAATTTTAGGTTCACCAACTTTGCCAGCGCCTACAACCAGGCACCGCTTCCCTTGCAGCTTCAGAAACATTGGAAACAAGCTAGTCACCGAGCCCTCCTGCTTGAGCCAGACTCCGAGCCGAGTCGGGCACATCGCGAGCTACCGCGGCCACAACTTCTCCAGCCAGAAACTCACGCAACTCCGTATCGCTGTGGCGAGCAAAGAAGCGGCGCAGATTCTCTCCCGGTTCGCGCTCCGCAAGGTATCGACCCAGCAAACGTTCGAGCGCATCCGGAACCTCAGCAGCGGCGCAGCGATAGCCAACCGGGCGCGCGGTACCTTGATGCAAACCAAGGGCTCCGCCCACACAAAAGTAGTAGGCGTCGACCATGCGGTCTTGAACCTTAATCTTCTTGCCTTCGATCCCGATATCGGCGATCCAGTGCTGTCCGCAACTGTTGGGGCAGCCGGTAACGTGAAGCCTCAGATGTTGATCGAATCCTGGTATGCGCTCTTCCATCTCTTCGACCAGCCAGCGGGAGAAGCTCTTCGTTTCAGTGATCGCGAGCTTGCAGAATTCCGTTCCGCTGCATGCCACCGTGCCGCGCCAGAAAGCAGAACCACCCACTTTGAGTCCGATCTGGTCGAACTCCTTCGCCAGCGGTTCAGCGTTGAGACTGGGCACGTTCACAACGAGAAGGTTCTGCATGTTGGTAGCGCGCAGTTCGCCGCCGGCGTAGTGTTCGGCGAGATCTGCCGCCGCTTGCATCTGTTCCGCCGTAATTCGGCCTCTGAGCGCTACCGCTCCTACATATGAAAGACCAGACTGCTTCTGCGCGTGAATGCCGACGTGGTCTCGATAGACGTCGTCGGGTGGGTGCTCTTCGACCGCCTCGTCAAGCTGGAATCCAATGCGATCTTGCAACTCACCAAGGAAACGGTCCGCAGTCCAGCCGTGGCGGAGGAAAAGAAATTTCAATCGGGCACGCTCGCGATGTTCGCGCAGTACGTCGGAATCACGGAACAGTTCCGCGATGCCTTTGATCACAGGTACAACCTGGTTCCAGCGGAGAAACGCGTTCAACCGAGCTCCGAGGTAGGGTTCTGTCGAAAGTCCGCCGGCGACTCGCAGGGAGAATCCCACTTCCGGTTTCGCGCCGACTGTGCGGGAAATCGCGCTCAGGCCAATGTCATTGATTTCCGGATAGGGGCACCACACGCGGCATCCGGTGATCGAAATTTTGAATTTGCGCGGGAGGTTGTAGAACTCAGCGTTGCCCGCCAGCAATTGCGAAGCTTGCAGGACCAGCGGCGAGGCATCGACGATTTCGTCTGCGTCCACACCGGCAACCGGGCACCCGGTCACGTTGCGCACTACATCGCCGCAGGCTCCGGTCGTGTTCAGTCCAACCTGCCACAGGCCGTCGAGCACTTCGGGCAGCGATTCGATGGTGACCCAATGCAATTGAATATTCTGACGTACGGTGAGGTCGGCGATTCCGTTGGCGTGGCGGCGGGTAAGGTCGGCGATGGTGCGCAACTGGCGGGAAGTTATCATGCCGTTGGGAATGCGGATGCGCACCATGAAACGCTGGAGAGCGCGGCCCATGCCATTCCTGCCACCGGTGACTCCGGCGCCGTCTCCCTGCGTGTATACGCCCCACCAGCGAAAATAGGTTCCGATCCATTCGGGCGGGATGGCCTCAAACCCCTCGCGGGAGAAGCGGCGGATTGCTTCCAGGCCTTCCCAGGGATTCATCGCGCGCTTCAGGCGCTCGACTCTCTGTGCCGTGGTCTCTTTGGTTGCGTCTGTCATAGAAGTTAAAGTCCGAAACCAAGTGCGCGGAAAATAAAAAACCCACCACCAGGATCATCTGGCGATGGGTTTAATGAGTGCCGTGTTAAGAAAAATCTCTTAGGTCAGCAGCCTCCCCGCGCCAGTGCACACGCATGCACAACAACAACAAGTGCAACAACACACCGCGCGAAGATTTTGGCTCTCTGACATCCGAGTCTGAATTCTAGGTTGAGCGGCTTTCGCCGTCAACTAACTCACGTAATAACTTCGATTCATAATTTGGATGGAAGGAATCATAATTTTCGCGGGGTCGCGCGGACAGCCCGAGTTGGCAGTAGAATCAGCAACTTAGCACCATCAACAACTGTTGAGTGATAATCTTTGGTTACTTCGCCTTAGGTTGTCGCGGTCTGAACTCGTTTGGAAAGGTGTGTTCTCGATGAAGCGTAGCGCTCTCTTCTTATTATTACTCGTCGTTCTGCTCTTTGCGGCTTTTGGCTTCTCACAAGCTTCCGGCACCACCGATCCTTATAAGGCAACTCTCGATCAACTCGAAGCGATTACCCACCGGGGCGAGATGGAATGGCGCTTTCATGCCGATGTTCCACATCCTGAAGATCCGGGGCTGAATGACTCCGATTGGGGCACGCTCACCGTCAAGAATGTTTCGGGGCCGGGTGGGAGGAACGCGAACGAGGAACACTGGACCGGAACCCGCGTGTTCCGCCGCTGGATTCAGATTCCCGAGAACATTCATGGCTATGCTACGCAAGGCTCGCGAGTGGCGATTGATCTGCGGTTTGGGAGTCCACAGGGTCTGATCATTACCGTCTTCTCGAACGGAGCGATTCTCTATCGCGGTAGCGATGACGATATTCTGCCCATGCTCTTGACCGAGAACGCGCGGCCCGGGCAGAAATTCCTGATTGCGGCGAGGGTGGTTGGGGGAGACGAAGCGCAATCGGAATTCTTTCGCAGTGAACTAACGATCCAACCTCCGGGTACGCGGCCGGATCCTGCGTTTCTACGGATGGAACTTCTGTCTGCCCGCCCCATCATCGCGGCCTATGAGGAAGGAAGGGAGGAACGCCAGCAGCAATTGGAAGCGGCGGTCAAGGCGATCGATTTCACGCCGCTTGAAAAAGGAGATCAGGCCGGTTTCGACGCCTCGCTCAAGGAGGCACACGCCAAACTGGAAGCGCTCAAGCCCTTTTTGCAGCAGTTCAACATTCGAATCGTGGGCAATTCGCACATCGACATGGCGTGGCTTTGGCCCTGGACCGAGACTGTCGAAGTCGTGCGCAACACGTTCCAGAGCGTGCTCGACTTGATGCGAGAATACCCGGATTTCAAGTTCACGATGTCATCGGCGCGGACCTATGAGTGGATGCAGGAGAAATATCCTGACCTATTCCAGCAGATCGAAAAGCGCGTCAAGGAAGGGCGCTGGGAGATCATCGGCGGCATGTGGGTTGAGCCGGACCTGAACATGCCGGACGGAGAGTCGCTGGTGAGGCAGATTCTGGTGGGCAAGCGTTATTTTGAGAAGAATTTTGGCGTGGATGTGAAGATCGGGTGGAATCCGGATTCGTTTGGATACAACTATCAGCTCCCACAGATTTACAAGAAATCGGGCATGGATTATTTTGTCACGCAGAAGCTGCTCTGGGCGCACGAGTTCACCACGTTTCCCTACAAGCTTTTCTGGTGGCAGGCGCCGGATGGAAGCAAGCTGCTCACATATTTTCCACATGACTATGCTGGGGGCATCGATGCGGAGCCGCTTGCGACCGACCTCTCGATCTGGATGCCGTCGATTTACGGCAAGACGATCCCTGCCAAACCCGAGATGATGCATCTTTACGGCGTGGGTGACCACGGCGGTGGGCCGACGCGAATCATGCTCGATCATGCAGATCAATTGCGGGCTCCCAATGCGGTGTATCCGAAACTTGAGTTCAGCTTCGCCCGCGATTTCTTTAGCGATCTGGAGAAGAAACTGCCCAGCATGCAGGTTCCCACCTGGGATGGCGAGCTTTACTTCGCCTACCACCGCGGAGTGTTTACTACGCCAGGCAGAAACCAAGAGGAGAATCCGGCGTGCCGAGGAAAATGTGTTGAACGCCGAAAAGTTTGCATCGCTAGCGTCGCTTTACGGGAAACCTTACCCGAACGATGGAATGGAGTTGACGTGGAAGAATCTGCTGTTCGATCACTTCCATGACATCATGCCGGGCTCCGGGATCGCGGTGAACTATCTGGACGCCAAGCGCAACCTCGAAAATGTGGACCGCGCCGCAAACGACGTGACGATGGGATCGCTGCGCGAGATCGCTGCGCATGTGAACACTCAGGGCGAGGGGGTGCCGGTTCTGATTTTCAATTCCCTCTCGTGGCCACGGACGGAAGTGGCAGAGGTTGAGGCTCAACTGCCGGCACCGGCGCAACAGATTGAGGTTGTGGATTCCGCGGGCAAGCCGGCGGAATCCCAACTGCTCTATCTCGATCCGGAGACACATCGCACCCACTTCTTGTTGTTGGCAAATACGCCGGCGCTCGGATATCAGACCTATTTCGTGCGAGCTGCAAGCAAGGCGCCTGCGGTCCATTCGATGCTGAAGGCTTCCGCCGACACGCTGGAGAACGAATTCCTCCGCGTGAAGATCGATCCGCAAACGGGATGCATGACCAGCCTGTTTGACAAGCGAAGCGGGACAGAGGCACTGGCTCCCGCGGAGACCGATACAGGCGGGCCGAAAACTTCAGTCTGCGGCAATCTGCTGCAGACCTTTGTCGATAAGCCCAAGCAGTGGGACGCGTGGAATATCGACGCGGACTTCGAAAAGCAGCACTGGGATCTCGACAAGGCCGACGAAGTGAAGCTGACAGAGAGCGGCCCGTTGCGCGCGATCATTCAGGTCAAAAATCACTTTCAGAATTCGACATTCGTGCGAGACATCATCGTGTACGCGGGCGTGCCTCGCGTCGACGTGAAGATGATGGTGGAGTGGCATGAGAAGCATATTCTGCTGAAAGTGGCGTTCCCGCTCAGCGCCCACAGTGATAAGGCGGCATTCGAGATTCCGTTTGGCTCAGTCGAGCGTCCAACTACTCGGAACACGCCCGCGGAACTAGCGCAGTTTGAAGTTCCGGCGCAGCGCTGGGCTGACATCTCGGACTCGAAGCACGGGTTCAGCCTGCTCAACGACTGCAAATACGGATACGATGCGAAGGGCAACGTGCTGCGACTCTCGCTGCTGCGCTCGCCGGAGTGGCCTGATCCACACGCCGACGAGGGCCATCACGAGTTCACATACTCGCTGTATCCGCACGGGGGAGGGTGGAAGGACGCGTTTACGATTCGGCGCGGCTATGAACTGAACTACAAATTGATTTCCCTGCCGTTCGGAAAGCATCAGGGAGCGCTCGCGCCTGAGCATTCCTTCCTGCAGGTGCAACCCGACAACGTCATCATCACCGCGCTGAAGCATGCCGAAGAAGAGAACTCTCTGGTTCTGCGCTTCTACGAATGGGCGGGCAAGGATGGTGAGGTTACAATTCAATTTCCTCCCGGAGCCGATTCGGCGGCGGAGACGGACCTAATGGAAAAGCCAATCGGCAGTTTACCGGTACACAACGGCGCGGTGAGCCTTCACACCAAGCCGTACGAGATTAAGACGATCAAAGTGCAGTTTGCGAGTCTGCCTCAGACAACCACCGCGGGCAAACATGACTGAACCCAAAGGCGGGGCTCCGGTTCTCGGCGTCGATGTTGGCGGCACAAAAGTCGCCGTGGGACTGGTGAGCCATGATGGCAAGATACTCGCGCAAGGCCGCAAACCCATGGTTGCCAATGGCACGGCGGAGGCTGGTCTGCAGGCCGTCGCGGGCGCGATTGATTCCCTAGCGACCACGGTAGCGGGCGGCATTCACAGTATCGGGATCTGCGCGCCTGGGCCGTTGGACCCTAAAACAGGAGTGGTTCTCAATCCCCCGAATCTGCCTTGCTGGCGCGACTTTCCTCTGGCCGAGAAGATCGTGTCGATGTACCACGTGCCCGTCAGAGTGGACAATGACGCGAACGCCGCGGCGCTGGCAGAAACGCGGTGGGGTGCAGCGCGCGGGTACCACTATGTTTTCTATGCCACGATTGGAACGGGCATCGGAACTGGAATTGTTTTGGACGGTCGCATCTATCACGGCAACACCGGCTCTGCCGGCGAAGGCGGGCATGTAAGCATCGACTATCGTGGCCCGCTTTGCAGCTGCGGCAAGCGCGGGTTGCATCGAAGTTCTCGCGGCCGGTCCGGCAATTGGCGCACGAGCACGGGCCAAGCTCGCTGCAGGCTCCCCTTCTACCATTCTCGATCTGGCCAAGGGAGATGTTGCGGCGGTCACCAGCGAACTCGTGGGGAAGGCTTACGTTGCGGGCGATGCTCTGGCCCGAGAGATTCTTGAAGAGACCGTCGACGTATTGACGCCGTGGCTCGGCAACATCGTCGATTTGCTCGATCCCGATGTTCTGGTGATGGGCGGCGGCGTAGCGGCAATGCTCAAACCGTTCTTCGATGAAATCAAGAACCGCCTTCCGGGCTGGTGCGTGAACCCGCGCGCGTCTGACATTCCGCTGGTCATGGCACACTATGGGGCCGACGCGGGAATCGCCGGAGGCGCGGCGCTGTGTGCCGTAGATGCCCCTTAACGCATAGACTCGATCAAGAACTCAAAAGGACCTAATGCTCTTCTCGCAACCGTTCCGCCGATTCGTCACAACGTTTCTGTTTGCACTTTTTTTCTACGCACCCTTGTTCTTGCGGGGCCAGGAGCTGCCCAGGGCTCCGCAGGCTGCAGGTCTTCCCTCTCACGCCTACGACGGGTCCCTTTACCGAGCCTGCGATCGCGGTGAATCCGACTAATCCCGCAGCAAGTGGTCGGCGTTTTTCAGGACAACGTGCACGCGTCTTACTCGCAGGACGCCGGCCACACCTGGCAACTGGCCGAGAATGTGGATCCCAAGAACTATCGCGTCTCCGGCGACGTGTCGGTGGCGTTCGATAATCAGGGGCACGCCTTCGTCTGTTACATCGCCTTCGACAAGCTAGGCACGTTCAACTACTGGGCGCACGGCGCGACACGCAACGGCATTTTCGTGCGGCGCTCGCTCGACGGAGGAAAGACCTGGGAAGCCGAACACATTCCTGTCGCCGAGCAGACAAGTTCGCCGGGAATTCCCTTCGAAGACAAGCCGTACATTGTCGCGGACAACAGCAAGAGCCGTTACGCGGGCAACCTGTACATCGGTTGGACGCGCTGGAGGCTGGCCGATTCTCAGATGGTGCTCTCGCGTTCCACCGACGACGGCAAGACCTGGTCGCAGCCGATCGAAATCGATGCACATCCCGGATTGCCGCGCGACGACAACGGCGCCGCCGAAGGATTCGCCGGTGTCGTCGGTCCGGATGGCAAACTCTACGCGATCTGGAGCCAGGATGACGCGATCATGCTTACGACGTCGCACGATGGCGGCAAGACGTTCTCGCACGCGCGCGCGGTCATTCACACGGCGCCCATCATGTTCGCCATTCAGACACTCGAAAGGGCAAACGGATTTCCGCAGATTGCCATCGACCCGAAAGGCAAACGCCTGTACGTAACCTGGAGCGATTACCGGAACGGCGACCTTGATGTTTTTCTGGCGACTTCGGACGACGGGGGAAAGCATTGGGCCGCGCCGGTCCGCGTGAACACCGACCCGGTACACAACGGAGCGGAACAGTTCTTTCAGTGGCTCGCCGTGGATCCGACTGACGGCTCGGTCGACGTCGTCTTTTATGATCGCCGGGGCGATCCTCAGAACCGCAAGCAGATCGTTGTTCTGGCGCGCTCTACGGACGGCGGACATAGCTTCAACAACTACGCCTGGACCGAAGAACCATTCGAAGCGAGCGGCGTTTTCTTCGGCGACTACAGCGGAATTGCGGCGTATGGCGGGCGCGTCTACGGCATCTGGACCGAGAAACCCTCGCCCGCGCCTGAGGTAAAGGACAAGACTCAGGAAGGCAAGGACGCGAAGGATACTAAAGAAAGGAAGCCACAGCCCCAGGGAACGATCGTGAAGATTGGAATCGCGGACTTCTCGGCATCAGCGCGCTAACGAAAGAGGCGATCGCTGACTAAGGCTTCGAATTAAAAACCTCCTCGCAAACTGAAAAGGCGATCTCCAGAGGAGATCGCCCTTCGCATTTCGGGATGAGGCTAGAGCGGCTGGACGTTCTCAGCCTGCCAGCCCTTAGGGCCCTTGGTCACGTCAAACTGCACTGTCTGGCCCTCCTGCAGGCTCTTGAAGCCGCCCGCTTGGATCGCTGAGAAGTGCACAAAAACATCTTCGCCATTCTGGCGGCTGATAAAGCCATAGCCCTTGGCGTCATTGAACCACTTTACTGTTCCTTGTTCTGCCATGTGTTAGGTGTTCCTTTACTTGATCAATTTACGCTGGAGAGATTCGGAGGTACTGCAGGCAGGTTACTGGCTGTTTAGGCGAGAACTGCTTACGACCGAGTCGATCTAACGCACAAGGTGATGCTACGCTTGCGCGCCCCAGGTTAGCAAGAGAATTGCTGGGATCCGCACTGGTTCACCTGGAGGTCCCGCCGTGGGAGGCGTCGGCATCCAGCGTGGCTTTGGTCTCGCGACTTTCCAGTTCCGCCTGACGAAGTTCGGTGGCCTCTGCGGGGTTGGTACCCGCTTTCAAGGTTGATTTTTCCAGGAAATAGCGCCAGCCCTCATGCCGGTCCGCCGGGCTCTGCTCGGCTTCGAAGTTCTTCAAGGTCGTCTCCGCGTTCTGCCGCCCCTTGACGACCTCGACCACCCCTGCGGACTCGTAAGTTCGAACATTGTGCCGGATTACAACGTAAGACGCCTTCAGTTCGTCGTTTGTCAGATTGGTCTCCCTTGTTCCGCCACAGCCAGCCTATTGTCAGATTAAGCGCACGGGCCATGATTAGCAAGCTGATTGGAGTGAAGGCTATGGCTTGTCGATACGAGCTAAGGCCTTTCAAGCGATTCGACGAGCTAACGCCAGGGAGAAGAAGTCGACAGTGAATTCCAGCTTGCGGCCGCCAGTGGGATAGATATGGTTGGGGCGAGTATCACGGCCGACGCGGAATCCCAACCATGTCAGGGTCGTCTGGATGCCGACATCAGCTGGGAGAGTTCTACGAGCGGATCATCGTCAACACCATCTTGAAGCGTGTGGCCGCTTTCACTGCGTGGGGCTTGTCAGCGGGCAGTAGGACCACGTCACCTGGCTTCACTGCTATGGGTTTGCCAGCAACCGTAATCTCCGCTTCGCCCTCGACAGCCTGCACGAGTGCATCGAACGGAGAGGTGTGTTCACTTAATCCTTGCCCTGCGTCAAACGCGAAGATGGTGACGTTCCCCTTTTCACGCTTGAGAACGACCCGACTCACCACCGCGCCATCCTGGTAGTTGACCAAACCTGGTAACGAAAATGCTTCTGCTCCGGCGATCTCTGAGCGTGACACCATGGTCGAACTCATGTTTGTTTCCTGCCTTTCCCATCCTTAGATGTGCTGAATGGCCCCCAGGTTCAATACCGGTTCTGCGAGGCCTTCGGCGTGCCGCCAGCATCGGTGCCGGTCGGACAATAACCACCCCTTTCATGCCGGATCCCTCGTGCAAGGTGCATACGTAGCGGTAGACCCCGGCACGGTGAACACCCGGGAAAAGGATTGCCCTGGTTGCATTAGGCCCGAGTCGAATGGGCTCACTCCTGCAGGCAGTTTTACATCGACTTTGCTCAAGGCCTTACCGGCATCGTCCACCACATTGTGAATCACCTGCGATGAGTTCTTCCAAACTACGTTGTCTCCAGCGTTCACGGTTATGGCTGGTGGCACAAATCCCATGTCAGTCATGCCAACCGTTCCCTGGGCTACCGGCGCTGTGAGCTTGGCCAAGGTCCTGTGGATTGCCGCCGCCGAAAGCTTGATCGAGCAGTTGACGGCAGTTCGTCCAACGTGCCCACCACAAAACTGGGTACGTTGGGATCCTCCGTTTCGACGACGCTGCCGAAGTACCCGGTCACGTGGACGAGGCGGTTAGCGTTCTGCAAGAACAACAGGGGCCTCGCTTCCATGCGATAGACCTTCGACGACAGGAGTAGTCGCAGCATCGCCTTGCACTCAGCTTTGCTTGATCTATGTCAGATTTTGCCGTTGTAGAATCCGCAGCGACTGGGATTTGCGACGTTGACTGCTGGCCAGAGCTCGGCACCGAAAGCGACAGAGAGCAGAAGCAGGCAGCAAGAACAACGAGTGGAATTTGGAATAGCCTTGTTGCACTGCAAGTTGAAGAGCATCAAAATACCCTCCTTAAGACCCATCGATCGTCTTACGCCCGAAATCATGATTCCGTTTTCATTGCACAAAAAGTATCGCCTGTCTCGATTCCGAATTGCGTGGCAAGTGAAAGGTCTGATGGGTAGCAGCACTATTCGACCCTCGATGAGATCAAGTCGGACCAGATCGGGTCTTCCCCAAGCTAAGCAGATCCAAGGAGGCTGTAGAGCAAGATCGAGAACACTATCAGGGTGAACACAACGTACATGCGGTCGCGCTCTTCTGCGAATCCGAAAATCGAGAATGCGACTCGCGCCACTGGAGTTGCGATCAATAGTAAGAGCCCCAACTGGATGATCCCCCGGCCTCGTAAAGCGAAAGTATCGCGGACGATTCCGTGCGCGTTTCGCAGGTCTGGGGGTTCGCCATGGAACACGCGGAAGTCCACGGGAGCGTTACCGTGCCGCAGGAGATAAATCATGCCGCCCATCGATACAACCAGCGCAGACAGAAGCACCCCGGCACGCAGCAGGTTTCCCAGAATATTTTCCATCCTTTGATCGGTCCAGCCCCGTTCTGGAAGCACTTAGATCCTCCCGGAGAGCCCGTTATAGAGCATCTCGATCGCTAGAAGAATGATCACCAGGCTGAACCCGAGCCGCAGCCATTTTGTATGCACTTTGATCAGAATCCTGGCACCCAACAATGAGCCGGCCAGAACCCCTAGCATCACAGGCATGACAAGTCCGGGATCAATGTAACCACGGTTCAGATACACACCCGCGCTTGCTGCGGCTGTCACACCGATCATGAAATTGCTGGTGGTGGTTGAAACTTTGAAAGGAATTTTCATCGCCTGATCCATGGCGAGAACCTTCATCGCGCCGGAGCCGATGCCAAGAAGTCCTGACAAGGCGCCAGCGCCAAACATGAGAGCCCAGCCAGTCGGAACATGCTGCACGTTATAGCTTCTCGGGCCGTCCGCGTCAGGAAAAGTGCCGTTCAATCGCAACCGGGTAGCCCGCGGATCAGGTGGGACTTCGCGTTCAGCTTGCGATCGAGGTTTCCGAGAAAAATACGCGGAAAACAACAGCACCACTCCAAAGACAATTGCAATCGCATGTGTCGATACTCGTGCCGCCAGGTTTGCCCCGAGAAGAGCCCCCAGGGTGGTCGCAATCTCGAGGAACATACCGATTCTGATATTTGAGAAGCCCTCTTTCACGTAGGCTGCCGCCGCGCCCGAGGAAGTCGCGATTACCGACACGAGCGAAGCGCCGATGGCATAGCGGATGTCCACCTTAAAGAACAGAGTGAGGAGTGGCACGAGCACAACGCCTCCGCCTAATCCCGTCAATGCTCCTACGAGGCCCGCGATCAGCGAACTGCCGAAAACCAGCAGGCTAAACTCCAGGATGGTCATACAATCCCTTCGCCTTTAGAAGAGCCGGACACCTGAGGTTCCAAATGTCCTCGGTTCCTCTGTTGCGAGTCGGCGATCGCTCAAAGCCGAGCTTGAACTTTCTTGCACCTGACAATAACTGCGATCGTCGTGCTTTCGAGAATACCAGCGGCTGCGTCTCGAACATCGAGGAATACTTCGGTACGGTGCACGATGATCCGAGTCTCGGACGATAAGCGTGCGGAGTTGGTCCGCATCGCCAAAGGGCGCCAGCCGACCATCGATCAAGCGGATGACCTCGCTGAGGCGGACGTCGCCGGGGTCTCGGCGCAATTTGTAGCCGCCCTTATTGCCACGTACGCTATCGAGCAGACGAGCATGCTTGAGGTCGAGCAAGATCAACTCAAGAAACTTCGCCGGAAGGTATCCTTCTTGGGCAATATCCCGAACGGGGATAGCGCCTTCTTCGTGGTGCCGTGCACGCATCATGATAGCTTGCAGAGCATAGAGTCCTTTTTGCGAGATCTTCATGCTTTTGCAGGCTCCATCCTCTCCCCGGCGTGAGTCCGTATGCGCTCAGTGTATAGGAAAGGTCCCACATCTAAATTGGGCTCGCTGAGTTGTTGTGGGTAAGGCTTACCTCCGGCAGATCTGTGAAAACACATTCCACAATCTCAAAGGAATCAGCTGAAAAGAGCGGATACACCGAACAGACGAACAGACAACTTCAGTGTGTCGTAGTTACGGTTATCAGACTCGCATCAGCCCAGCTGAGGAGACCCCGGGAGAAACGGCCGTGCCTCGTCCTCGTGGAAGGGACGAACGGGCACCATGTACTCATTGCGTCCGCTGAGTGAGCACCCTTGTTCGCGTTCAAATGTATCCCGTCTCGCCGACCGACGTACTCCATCGGAACACTCATCGCATTCGTGATTTCTCCGTCAGCATTCAGTCGTCCGACTCATCCGGAGCGAGGTTCCCCAGAAGCACTCGCGCTTGAACACAAATCTTGTCTTCGATCTGGAGTTCTCCATTTCCCATCGCGTCAACCGGTTCGACGCTGACATTAAGCCACTCACGTTCGACTCGTGCCAACCAGACAGCGAGTTTTCAAATGCGTGCGCTCCACCCGCCACTGACTGCTGGCATTTTTCTGGTGCTCGTGTGTAAACATCGGAGTTATAGTCTTTAACCATCCGCTGCGCATTGAACGAATACGAAAACCTTCCAATGGAGGACTTCATATACGCAATCCAGCTTCGCGGCAGTCCGTCCGCGCTCCGTTCATAGAACGCAGGAACAATCTCTGATTCCAGCAAATCGTAGGGCGCAGTCTCCTCGACTTGATCCTGATATTCGACGCTCTCATATTCTTCACCGCGTCCTATTGCCAGGTCTAATGTTGGTGCCGATCAGAGAACTGACTCTCCGCACTGCCGTTGTGATCAGATTCCTGTTGGCACATAACACAAAGCTTTGCCCATGGGACCACTTCAAGCGTTCGCAAATCAATCTCCTTCCCACAACCAACACAGCTGCCAAAGGCGCCCTCCCACACCCGGGCAAGCGCTAAAGAAATCTCTTCGCCACTCCGCAGTAGGCACCCTTTAAGAACTTGCGCTGAAGAACCCCATTTGGTGCTCCATGTCAACTCCGCATCGGAGTCTCCTTCCTCGTTGGTTTTCAGCTCTTCGAGAATCTCCGTGAGATGAAATCTAAGGTATCTCTCAAGCCGTAGAACGTCCGAGCTTTTCATTTCCTCTACTTTCAGATGGCCGCAGAGCAAGTCAGCGTGCTTGAAAACCAAAATGCAGCGTAAACTTGACGGTCGGCGGCGTTGTGCAGCAAGTTCATTCTTAGATTTTCTCGAAAAAGTGTGCGACGCTCTTGCCAGCGTCTTCGGTTGAATAAATCGCGACTTTGGTGCCTTTTTCAGCACCCGCCGCCAAGTCTTTGCCGGCATCGTCAGCCGCACGCGTCGTAAGTGTGAACGCATGCTCAGTGCCGTCGGCGGATTCGATCACCAGCTTCTTTCCCCTACGATCGACCTCTTTGATTGTCCCCGCAGTTCTCTTAAGACCGGTGTCTCCAACCTTATCCACTTCCACAGCTGTATCCTTTGCGCCTTGTCTTGCGGAATGCGCCACGATTTCCGAACCCTCTTTCAAACCGTGCCACGAATCTGTCGCGGCCACATCAGCGGTTTTTATCCCATGAACGCTAGTGTCCTTAGCCCAGTAGAAGATGTGTTCTGTGCCATCGGCCGTTCTTACAGCGAAAGTCTCCGCCGCTTTATCAATCTTGGTGATCGTGCCATGGGTTGCTGTGACGATGGGCTTTACGGCAAAAGCGAATGTAGTGAGTGAACAGACCAGAACTGCGATTCCGATGATTCTCATTTGCATTTCTTCTCCCTTTAGTCCGCCAGATAACATAGGACTTTGGTCAACCTCCATCTAGGCACAGTCGAGCATTCGACCCCTTTCCGGGTGGTCAGCCTGAGTTCTGCATGAGCGAACCTCTGCCTGATAATCGGTACCTGGCGAGGCTGCAACGTAAACCTCCGAGGGAACATCATGGACAGTCTTGACACCTCTTTCAGTCGGTACTCTTTGGACTCTACGATGACGCATGAGTTCGCCATAGAGAACGAGTAGCAAAGACGCTACCGAGGACAACAAGTAAATTCGCTCACGCTCCCAATCCAGTTCCACTACCGAAACGATCAGGCACACAAGGAGCAGTACTCGCCTCACATGGTCCTTCATTGACTTAGTGATCGTTCTTCCTTTCCGAAAACACGGATCGAATCCAAGTAAGGTTTCGCGTCAGCTCAGCAATCATGGTGCAGTTCCGGTCACGCGCAAGAGCATTCCACTGCCCGCGGGCACCTTCGCGTTGCCTTTATCCGATAACAATTTGATCTGACCAACTGGATCACTCCGGCTGCGTGTGCGAGGGTCACGCTCGGCAAATCGTAAAGGCCACAGGCATCGGAAGAGAACACCCATAGCGCCTGCATTTGGTTGTTCCCAGCCACCTCGCCACGGCATTTTGTGCCAGATCTTGAGCTCAACTGGACGAGCACGCCACTGCCGAGCACAGAATTCCCAACGACGTTTGAGCCGTGTGCCACAACTCCTCCGCGATAGACAACCTCGCCTCCGATCTGATCCGTGGTCCATTCATCCTCGGAAGTCCCTCTGTCCGGGCCACTTTCCGGAATCTGTGCTTCGGATACATCCATCATGGTCGCCAACGCCCTCAGGTTCGTCATCATCGCGACACGCTGCTTTCCCATTGCCAACGTGTCGAAGCGGAACGAGAGGTCTGCCATCATTCCGTTAACCGCAGGTCTGGCAGAGACAATATGTCCGATGACTTTCGCACCAGCATGAATCTTGCGCCCTCCTGGCAATGGCACATCCTGCATAACTCGGGCACTGATTTGCTCCCCCACTCGCGCCTTGTCCGAGCGCAATGAAGAATTCAACTGAAACGGCAGGATGGTCCCTACAGAAATCTTGTCGTGCGCAAACAATTGCGTCGACAATGCTACTAGAGTAACGAGCCAAAACTGTTTCATACTGAATGCCTCCCGGGTTACGTCATAAGCGGCGCCTCGTATCTGTGATCGTTATTCTTCATAGTTCTGGATTCGTATCGCGTGTTGTGACCCGAGAGTCACACCAGCGTTTTCCTTGGATGACCGGGCTGTCGGTTAGGAAATAGACGGTCTTGGTACCGAGTTGCAAGAGGATCGTTTTGGTAAGGGTGTCGAGCAGCTCCGTGGCGTTCTTGCAGCAAGACACCACTCTGCTTGAAGGCGGGAGCCACTTCAGGACGCCGGGTAGGTCAACTGAGGAAATTGGGAGCCAATTGGAATTGAGCGCGGAGCGTCCGCCGGCTCCGTGATCGGCATGAATTTCTAAAACCACAAGATTTGAATGTTGTGCCGCCAAGTCGAACAATGAGGGGGCCAGAATTGCGACATGCTCGATCCCGGCCCGTGACATTTGAGGGCGCAACTCCCGTCTCTCACCTAATAGCAGGCTCCATACCAGGACACCAGCCGCACAGATGGAGTAAAACACGCAAATGATTAAGATCTGTCCCATACCTTTTGTCGGACTCCGATGGCCATCAACCGTCGAAATGTCTGCATCCCTTTGATGTCTCCGTCTGGCATCTTCACAAGAGCCTCACGCTCTCGTAGATCGCAGCAGGACCCTTCTCGTAGGGATCGATTCCTGGGAAATGATCCTGCCGCCTGCAAAAGCACGACGACTTTCGTCTTTCGCGCCTATCACCTCCGATGTCGTCTCTTCAAACCGCTCTGCATTTTGAACCTCATTTGCTCCCACCGAAAGCATAGCCAATCGAGATACCGTAGCGAACTGGATGGCTGGAACTGAATTCCTGGTTATTGTTTATGAGGTACAGTCTCATTTCCGGCCGAACAAAGAAATTTCCGTACGGGTAGAATCGAACGCCTCCGCCAAAGTCGCCCATGAAATGGTTGCTGCTCACGTAATTGGTGCAGTTCCCATAAATGTCGCAGTTGTTGTAACTGTTCGAGTAGAAGCGAATGCTTTCTGCTCCGACACCAGCCAACGCTTCAACTCCAAAATGCTTAGTGAAACGCCGTGCGTACATGGCGTTAAAGTCGTAGAACAAAGGCCGGTAGGGGATTAGGCCGCCGTACAAGCCCTGGCTCCCTTTCCAATCCACTTCAGCTTGCACCCCAACATTTCCTTTGAAGAAAGGCTTGAAGAGAACATCTCCATTGAATCCCACAAACGCACCACCACCCTCAGCCGGCAGGAAGGTCCCACTACTAAAACTGTTGCCAGGCGAGGTAAGGGAGCCTCCTGCGAAGGCAACATCGATCTGTTGCGCGTGGGCCATTGCGGCGAAAGAACAAATCAAACACGTAACTGCAACTGCAATCATCCTTCTCATGTGTCCTCCATCAGTAATCATTAGTCCAAGGCAGCTTGGCTACTGGCTCGGCCACCTTTTCACAGATGTCGACCGCCTCCTGAATTTCCGACCTTCAGAGAGCGAACTGGCAGCCGGCTTTGGCGAGGCTGAAGTCGATGGTTACGCGGCCGCCAGTTGGGGGCGCGCCTACCAAACCGTGATAGTTGTCGTTCATCAGAACTCGCGATTTCCCGTTGCGCACACTTCATGCGGACAAGTAGGCCCCTCGGTCGTTGAATTGATCTCGCTGGCCTTTGGGCCACGAGTAGAGATGACCAACGTCTACGACGATCTGACCATCTGGAGCTACTTCCACTTGGGCACGGTCCATCGGCCTCGGAGCCGGACCTTCGAAGTTAATTTCCTCGCTGTCGTAGCCGGGGCACTTGAATTTGTTCTCGGCTGGCTTCCAATCGGGAGTGCAGCCTAAATGAGTGCAGCGCGCGTAAATGACAAAAAACCGATCAGGTGTTCGGTCGACCCAAATCCGGTACTTCTGCAGATATTTTTCGTCGATACCGAGCGCATAATCGGCTGGGTACCCAATCTTGAAGACGGTAGCCGGTTCAAAGAGCACACGCGGCAGGAAGAAACGAAAGAACGCGATGAACCATACCGCAAGAAAAGCAGCCACGCAGCTCCAAACAAATCTGCGCCGACGCCGGTCGGTGATGGTATTCGTGGGCCCAATGGACGGTACGCCGGCTGCGGCTGCCGCCTTCGAAGTTCCAATTGCCGGAGTGCCGACGTATTGCGTGGGGTCGGGCCTGGAGGCAGATTGATCTGCGGTCGCCACGAGCGCCTGTTGTCTAGATTGGCTTTCTCCTTGCAAGTCTTCCACCACTGTTTTGAAAGGCACCCTGTTGCCCTTTTCACGTTCGGTGTGAAACAACCTCAATGTGTCGACTACTGAACACTCTACCCGGCACGCCGCCACGTAGCAGTTGCGGCTATCGAAGTCCTGGTCGATATACTGGTGCCAATTGTCTCTTCGAGTTGGCCTTGACATCGGAGGCAGAATTGCGTCCAAGGCAGCGCTTGCAACCTCTGATCTTGAATTTCGTCAGCGCACCCCACGCATGTTCCGAAGGAGCCATCAGAGATTCTCTTCAGTGCCGCTTCAATTAGGCGCAAAACGGTCCTTCGCTGGCTACTTCGCTCAAACAACGACTCCTTTGACATACTGATGACGCACCGGTCCGCGCTGTCTTTTGTGGACTCGGCATCCAGCGACCGTACTTCCAGCTCTAGACGGCGCAAGAACTGCCGGGTCTCATGGCGCTGGAATTCGAGCTTCTCTCTTAGCTGTTCAACATCTCCCTGCTTCACTGGTTTTTCCTCACTCTACGAAGCTCTCTCATCCTCATCGCAACCTCATTGAGTCTGTTCGAACACGGGAGAATCATGGCTGTGAATGATCGATCGAACATACCCCAGGAATCGCATCGATTCAGCAAGTGACCTACGCATCGAGATATTGAAAGGCCCACTCCGGCCTTTCAGCGTTTCGGAGATAGGCATCGAAGAATCGAAGCAGGAAAGGGGTCTGACTCCCTACTCCTGCAAACAGGAGAACCGGAACTTCAGGCTTAATACGTTTCATTTCAGCGCGAACCCAGCTGCCAGTCGCATCCGGCAGGTCGTACTCCAGAAGGACTCCATGGATCGCCTGTTTCATGAGCATCGATAGGCCCTGACTGCCCGTGGTTGCAGACAAAACCTCGTAGCCAGCCGTCTCCAGCATGTATGTCAGGGCATCCAGATACTCTTTGTGGTTCTCTACGCAAAGAACTTTCACATTATTCATTGGCTTTCTCCTGGCCTTAAGTTGATCGGCTCGCCTGTCTCGAGTCGGGCATACCTCTGCCGATTTATCTCCTTCTCTGAAATCGGCTTGTTTCGCAGCAATACTTCTCGAAGCGTCCATTCGATGCGATCGACACTGTCGGAAATTACTCGAACGCAATCGTGGTTTTGGATCGAATCTGTCGTTAGCGAAATGGCGCCTAGAGCGTTTCGGATGTGGTGATTCATTTCAGAGATCACTTGCATCCTCAGCAGGGCGGCTTCCTGCCGCTGGCTGGCCGCGTTCATGAGTCCGGCGGTCAACCCTGCAACGACGACCGCTGAAACACCCTCAGCCAACAGGCGTTCCCAGCGACGGCCGAGATCTGCAACCAGGAAGCGATGCATCACCTCGGTCACAAGAAAGGACACGAGCCCGACCACCACGGACACTACAATCACACGAGGGGTGATTCCCCTAGAGACGACCGTTCGGGTTTGAGGTCGGTCCAAACGGGCCACCTGAACCTCCCATTTCCAGCACAGCCCTTCTTGCTCTTTCATCTCAACACATGACAGCATTAAGGAACTCTGAAGTATTTCTGAACTTTTCATTTCGGCGGCTCACGGCTAGGGAGCTGCTGTAGAGTGTGAGTCATGTTTGGCGGGGAGACTATTCACGCAAAAGGAACGCTCGACATTCTGGTTGTCGAAGACGAGCACAAACTCGCGAACGCAATTGCCGAGGGCCTCCTTCGCAACGGCTATCAAGTCAGAGTCGCCTATTCTGGGGAGTCGGCGCTCGAGCAATTGCGTGATCACAACTTCGACCTGATTCTCCTGGACATCATGCTGCCCCGGATGGGTGGTCTTGAGACCCTGCGTGAACTGCGTCGCGACGGATTCAAGATGCCGGTGTTAGCCCTTACATCTAAGGGCTCCGTTGATGACCGTGTCCGCGGTCTGGATGCTGGCGCAGACGATTATCTTGTCAAACCTTTTGCTTTCCCCGAGCTGCTTGCCCGCGTGCGCGCACTTCATCGCAGGGCCACTCCAGCGACTGCCTCGGTGTTGCGGTTGGCGGATCTAACGATGGATGTCAGCGGGCGAATAGCGATGCGCGGCGGTCAGGTGATCGAGCTCACAGGACGGGAATTCGATTTGCTCGAGTACCTCCTACTCAATAGCGGATCGGTTGTTTCTCGGGAGATGGTCGCCCGTGACGTATGGAAGACAACCATGCGCTACACCTCTATGGACAATGTAATTGACGTCCACATTGCCCGTATCCGGCGGAAGATTGATGATCCCTGGCCAGTCAAGCTTCTGCACACCGTTCGTGGAGTAGGCTTTGTTATGCGGATGGAGGACACGAAGAAGTGACCTTCCGGATCAGCCATATCAGAAGCCGCCTCACGCTCTGGTATGTTGCCATCTTCGGTCTCTTGTTTGCAGCCTACATCTGCACTGCGTGCTTTCTCCAGTATTGGCAGCTGAAGCAGCAGCTTTATCATGCCGAAATACAGGATATGGAGACCGTACAGGGTCTCCTATACTTCACCGCCGATGGGCAACTCTCGTTGCATGAAGGGTATTTCAATCGGCCCGAATCAAGACTCTTGCTCGACCGGCTGTTGGAAGTGCTTGATTCAAATGGGCACCTGCTTTTCCGCAATCGCAAGCTCAATGGAAACACACTGGGCGGCCGGCTTCTACCCGATGAGGGAGTGAATGGTTTTTCTCGGCGGAGCCTCCGCCTCGGTGACGGGACGCCGGTCCTAGTTATCAGTCATGTTCATGTTCTCCAGGAAACCCCAGTTCTCATCCGCCTGGCGTACAGCACGGAGCCACTGCGACTCCAATCGCTTCAGTTGCTTGGCCTACTTACTCTTGTTCTGCCGGTCGCGCTGATTGCTGCCGGTTTTGCGGGCTACAGGTTCGCCATCAAGGTTCTTGACCCACTCGAACAGATGGCCGGGCTCACCGAGCGCATCACCGCGCGCCACCTCAACGAACGCATCCCCGTCCAAAATGCCGACGACGAACTCGGTCACATGGCGCTTGTCCTTAACGGACTTCTTCAGCGGCTGGAGGAGTCTTTTGAACAGCTCCAGCGTTTCACCTCTGACGTCTCGCACGAACTCAGGACACCGTTGGCAGCCATGCGCAGTGTTGGAGAAGTGGGCCTGCAGCAGGAGCACGATGCCGAGAAATATCGCGACATCATCGGAAGCATGCTGGAGGAAGTCGCCAAGCTCACGGTCATGGTCGACACGCTGCTCACCATCGCACACGCTGATTCAGGAGCGATCGAACTGCAACAAACCACTTTTGCTCTTATGGACCTCGTGCAAGAAGGCGTAGCGGTCGTTGGTGTCCTGGCAGAAGATAAGAAGCAGACACTTTCAGTGACAGGCGACCAAGGAGCCCTAGTTCGCGCCGATCGCGCCTTTCTGCGCATGGCCCTTGTCAACCTCCTCGACAACGCGGTCAAGTATTCCCCAGCTGGCAGTAGCATTCATGTTTCTTTGCACATTGTTGGATCGGACGCGCGGTCTGCGCAGTTTGTGGAAGTCGCCATCCAGGATGAAGGGCCCGGGATTCCCGACGGTGCCCAACAGCGAGTGTTTGACCGCTTCTACCGGCTGGACGAGGCACGTTCGCGTGACTCAGGCGGCTTCGGGCTCGGATTACCCATAGCCAAATGGGCAGTTGAGGCGCATGGAGGCACGATTAACGTGAAACCCTCTCTCCCCACTGGAGCGATCTTTTGTATCACGCTACCCGTCGCTACTGGGATAAACAATTAGTGACCGCGATCCAGCATCCTAAGCCTTACATCATGGCATCTGGGTCCGGGGCATAGCGACCATTCGGTTCGCGGTCTCGCCTCCGTGCAGTCGTGGTTCGACCATCTCGCTTCGATACTGCTCGTACCCTTCCGCGAAATAACAGATTATGCCGTCAAAAAACACGTTCACGAACCGCGTGAGTTCGAGTTCCGCATGGAGATCCATGGGGGCGGCATGAAACGCATATTGTCCCACGAAATCCCAAAGGTGCTCTTTGATCACAACCACTGCCCAGCACAAATCAGGTAGGGAAACGTATTGGCTGGCATGCAGCCTCCCCAGTGTTCGGTAGCGCTCCTGCACGTTGTTACGATCCTCTTTTGTCAGCAGCCATCCATGAAACTGGCTCAGCATTTCCTCAATCCGATTTCGTAACTCCGGCGCTGCGACTCGTTGCAGGCTGCGTGTTCGAGGTGAACTATGCAGCTTCTTGACAAGCTCATCGGTCAACCCGCTTGAATGTTGCTCGATCAAACGCGTGAGTTTCAAAGAAATCATGTCTTCGTACTCCTGTCCGGCAGCCCCTCCGGACCCTCGCAGAATATTCACGCTGTTTTGGATTCGCAGCAGGCGGCGAACAAAGCATGGAGAACATTCATCGCGTGGTGACAGCATTGGCTACCGGGTCATAAGTTTCGATCACAAGTTCCGTCTCGGCTCAGTGTCAGTGCTTGCTAGCGATCATGCGTTTCGCAGACTCGCTTCCTACCTGAAGTTGGTTCGGGGCAGGCATCTAGCGATTGTTTGCCTGTTTCTTCACATGTCGTGGCGAATCGCTACCCACTTCCATCTCAACACGAAATTGACTTGAGGAATCCTTAAGTCTTTCTGAACTTTCAGATTTTGCGAAGAAAGTATTCTCGCTTGCTCATCTAATCGACTGAGAAGTTTTGTGGAGGAGAGATATGAAAGCCCCAAGATTAGGAGCACTAGTGCTGAAGAGCTGGCTCCTCGGGTTCTTCCTGGCCGCGATTCTGTCTGCACCGTCGTGGGGTAGCGTGACCAGCGCACAATCAGCGGTACCAGGAACCCTTAATTATGTTGAAGGCCAGGCGTCAATCGGCGATCAGGCTCTCAACTCCAAGTCCATCGGCAATTCGGAGTTGGAGCAGGGCGCATCGCTGGTCACAGAAAAAGGCAAGGCTGAGGTTTTGTTGACGCCCGGCGTTTTTTTGCGAATCGGAAACAACAGTTCGGTAAAGATGATTTCATCCAGCCTCACGGATACGGAGGTCGAAGTCGACCGGGGGCATGCAATGGTTGAAGTCGCCGAGAT
>CAWEQA010000019.1:0-413694 GCA_963811095.1 uncultured Acidobacteriaceae bacterium
CGTCGTGAGCGAGTTCTTGAGCTTGAGCTCTCCTGCGCCCGTCCGGCGGCCGAGGCAGTGTGGAATAAGAGAAGAGAGTTGATATAGCCTGAATGACATGCCGGGCAATGGATCCCTGCCACCTCAACGGAGTTGACCTCTTATGGGCAAGATCATTTCGATATCATCCGTTTCCCTCCTTTTACTCGCGCCCTTCGCTTCGCCGCAGGCCACCAAAACGCCGGTCAGCCTGCGGGGACCGAGTGTCGCCGCCGGCAGCCAGGGCGTGGTTGTTTCCGGTAAGCCTGCCGCCACTGCGGCCGGCATCAAGATTCTGGAACAGGGCGGAAACGCTGCCGATGCAGGCGCCGCCACTCTGCTGGCACTGTCCGTAACCTATGTAGGCGCGTTCTGCGTGGGAGGAGAGGTCCCCATTTTGGTTTACCGCGCCGACCAAAGAAACGTGAAGCTGCTGGAGGGACAAGGGGAAGCCCCTCGCGACCCCAAAGCGATCGCCTGGTACATGGAACACGGAATTCCGGACGGTGACGTCAAGGCAGCCGCCGTGCCTGGCACCATCGATGCGATCGTCACCCTGCTGAAACTATACGGAACCAAAAGCTTCGAGGAGGTCGTGCAGCCGACGCTGGCCATTCTGGACGCTGGCGGCCCCAGTTGGTATATCGACACCGGCAGCGGGGAGAGGATCGAAACCGGTGTGAACTGGCAGGCGGACATGGCCGTGACCTTTCGCAAATTGGTCGAGTCCGAAAAGACCGCGAAAGGTACGCGGCAGCAGAAACTGCAAGCCGTGTCGGACCGCTTCTATCGCGGCGACATCGCCGCCGCCCTGGAAGCCTGGTATATCGAAAAGGGCGGTTTCCTTCGCAAGGCGGATTTGGCCGCACACAAAACTCCCGTGGTGGATCCGCTCAAAACCACGTACCGCGGCTACACGGTATATAAGGCCGGTCCGTTGACGCAGGGTCCGTATCTCTCACAGACGCTGCGCCTGCTGGAAGGCTTCGACCTAAAGAAGATGGGCTTCAATTCGGCGGATTATATCCACACGGTAATTGAAGCGGAGAAACTGGCGCTGGCAGATCGCGACGAGTATTACGGCGATCCGAATTTTGTGAAAGTGCCCATGCAGCAGTTGCTTTCCGATCAGTACACCGAAATGCGGCGCAAGCTGATCGATCCGAAAAAGGCCTCTCTCGAGCTCCGGCCAGGTGACCCCTACACGATGAAACCGACCAAGCCGCCCACCATCACCGGACCCTGGCATGGCGGAACCACCGTCATGTGCGTGACGGATAAGTTTGGGAACGTCATCGCGGCGACTCCCAGCGGCCTGTCAAGCACAGCGGGCGTGGCCGGACGCACGGGCATTATTCACGGAAGCCGGCTCAGCAGCCTGAACACGTTTGCGGGAACTCCGAACGTGATCCAGCCCGGCAAGCGGCCGCGAATTACGCTGAGCCCCACACTGCTTTTCCGTAGCAATGGCAACGACAACCAACCCGTGATGGCGATCTCGGTCGCGGGAGGCGACCAGCAGGATCAGGCAGCCATCCAGGTTATCCTCAACTACGTGGAGTTCGGCATGAGTCCCGAAGAGGCGTTTAAGGCGCCGCGCTTCTCCACCGAGCATTTCATCAGTTCCTTCGGTCAGGACCGTGCCAGCCTGGGCAGCCTCTCTGTGCCCAACACCATCCCCGAAGCAGTGCAGGCCGACTTGAGGGCTCGCGGCCACCTGGTTACCGCCAGCCGCGGCGGAGTGGGTGGAGTGGCGCTCATCGGCATTGATCCCAAGACCAAGCAGGCCACCGGCGTTGGTCCGGCCGCTGGCAAGATGGAATAGACTCCGTGTACCTCGGCGTAACGTTCTTCGGGTCATGCCGTGACATCTCCTTAGCTTTGGCGACACTCACGGCCGATAAGTCGTTTTACATCAACTTCCGGTTTTGCGCGTCATCCGGCCAAAGCTTCCCAGCAGCCGACTTGTACTAAGACTTCTGGCCCGTCGGTTTTGCATTCGGGCGAAGAAGTTCCTTTTGAAATGGGTTACGGTCGAGGTAGGGACGACCATCACTGATCGCCCCCCCCGCACAGATCCGTACGTGCGTCTACGTAGACGAATCTTACTCAGGATGCGTGGGGTAGAGGCGCGCCTTGGGATAGGGGTGCAGAACGCGGGGTGGAAGAATCCACCGATGCGAGTCTCTTCCTCCCCCCTGCTCTTGAGGACGATTCATATACGTCCGTACCAAAGGTAGCTATTCCAGATCAGTGGGATCGTTGAACAGCACCGTCAGTTTGATGCTCCCATGACCGAACTGGGGGAAGTTGGTTGCGTTTGGATTCGCCGGATCCAGGGTCGATGCCGTGTCGTCGGGTGGAAACAGCACCAGCGAGTTCAGAAATGTGATCAGGCTATTCTGGTCGTTCGGCTTTAAGGCGGCGAACGTGTTACGGGCAGTGAGAGCTTCGCCCCCGTGGCGGAGAATGACATCGTTTAGTGTCATGCTGCGGCCGTCGTGACCGTAGGGCCCGGTACTCCCGACGCCCCACAACGGCCGGGTCAGGAACTGCGTCTGCAAGGTTCCGTCCCAGTTGCGCTCGTAGAAGTTTGTTCCCAGGTCATGCCGCTTGAAGTCGGTGAAAATGTCTTTCACCACGAAAGAGTTTTCCAAAGGCAGTTTCAAGACGGGCTGTCCGCTTCCATCATCGTGAGTGTAGTAGAGGGTGGCGGCAGTGGCGTAGAGACTGTTGAAAACTCCATTCACTGTGTCGTAACTGGTTTCAACGTCGGCCACGCGGCGATCGTGGTTGATCGTCATATCGGCGATATGACAAGAGGAGCAGCCCACTTGATTGAACAGGGCACGCCCGTGATCCGTGACAGGGGTTTCCTGATAGTGGGCGGGCTTGAAGTAATTGAGCAAATAGAATTCGAGATGATCGACAAGGGCGGGGTCGATCTCGTTTCCGTTTTTTGTGTCCGGGGGGGAGGGTGGACTAATCGTATCCTTGGATCCGTCCAGCACCATTCCCGATGGAGTTACGACACGTCCTCCGGCGCTGGCGGTCAGCAGGTCGGGATCGGTAGACGCCTCCATACCCATTTCTTTATGCAGGGCACCGACCACGAATTCGCGGATGGAGATCGTGGAACCTTCGGCGAAGAATGGCTTGACACGCAGATCAGTATCGACTCCGGCCACCTGCGAGGTATCGACGGAGCCGTCAGCATTCCCAGTGATGCTGCCATACTGGACACCCTTGCTCACGAGTCTCAGGGTCACGGATCGCTTTCTCTGCTGAGCCTGCGTGATGGCCAGGGCGCGGGTGTTACGCAGGTCGGTAGTGATCTCGTCGGCCAGCATCTCCTTGATCCCCAGTCCAAACAGATGCGGAGAGTCGCGGCTGTCGGGACGGGTCGCAACGTTCCCGCCCGCTCCGGCCGAGCCTCGAGGGCGACTGTGACACGACGCGCAGCTGTCCGAAAGCCCTGCACCGATGCCGATGTCAGTATTGAGGTTTCCGACGCCATCGCCTTCATTGGGGCCTTGGCCCTGCGCCTGGGTGAACTTTCTTTGAAAGAGCTGTCGTCCCCGGCGAATTGAGCGGAACGGATCGCGATTGATTATGTAGATCGAGGAATTTGGCGTCAGCACATCCCCGCGCCCGGCTCCAATCTCACTTGTGAGTGACTTGTTGATCCCCGCATTGGCCGTGCTCGTCGCCTGCGTGTTGTCGATCATTTGTGCCGCTGCAAAGGAACAAAACATTGAAATTGCGAGAAACGTGGAAAGCGGATATCTGCCGAGCCCCATGGTGCACCTCATTCCGTCGTCTTTTTCTTTCAGACGCCGGGTAATAGTGCTGCAACCGGACATTCCGTTGCAATAGCCAAGACCTTAGCGTTCCGTTTAAGCCGTATTAGCGTGCAAGTTAATGATTCAAAATGACTTGTTTCGGAGCGACGGAATGGAGGTAGAATTCCATACACCTTGGGGAGCTTGCTAATGACGTCCAAGCCAATCGCAACGGCGGGCACCTTCCGATTCGGGGATGACTTCGAATTGGATGTGCGTGCCTACGAATTGCGCTCTGCCGGAATCCCGTTGAAGCTGAAGCCCATCGCTATGGAACTCCTGCTTTTCCTCGTGGAGCACAGAGGAGAACTGGTCACGCGCGAACAGATCGTGGAGCATATCTGGGGGAAAGGTGTCTTCCTGGACACGGACAACAGCATTAACGGCGCCATCAGTAAGATCCGCCAGGTGCTGCGTGACGATGCAGCGCAGCCGCGCTTTGTACAAACGGTTACAGGAAGAGGATATCGCTTTACCGCCGCGGTCATGGAGGCCAGCCCGCTGCCCGCATCGGAAACTGCCGCTGTGACACCCGGGCCTGAGAGCCTGATCGGAAGAAAGATATCCCATTACCGCATTGTGCAGCTCCTGGGCGGCGGAGGCATGGGAGTCGTTTACAAGGCAGAAGATCTGAAGCTGGGCGCCAGGTGGCGATGAAGTTCCTGCCCAGCGAGCTAGCCAGTGATCCGCTGGCATTTGAGCGCCTCCAACGTGAGGCACGCGCTGCTTCAGCCCTGGATCATCCCAACATTTGTTCTGTTTACGAACTTGGCGAGTACGAGGGCCAGCCCTTCATCGTGATGCAGTTGCTGCAAGGACAAACGCTCCGGGAATGGATCGAGACCGCTGCAAACCAAAGCGTGCGTGAACCAATTGACGAGTTGCTTGGTCTGGCGATTCAAATTGCCGACGGCTTGCAAGCGGCACACGAGAAGGGCATCATCCATCGCGACATTAAGCCCGCCAACATCTTTGTCACTACGCGCGGAGAAGCCAAGATTCTTGACTTTGGGGTGGCAAAATTCGTCGATAGATCCGATCCTCCAAACGGTCCCGAGGATGCGGGCCACGGAACCGCTGCCCCGGAGAATTCCGCGATACGTTTGTCAGATCCGCATTTGACTCGCACCGGAGTTTCAATGGGAACCCCGTCTTATCTGTCTCCCGAGCAGGTGCGGCGGGAGAAGTTAGATGCACGGACGGACTTGTTTTCGTTTGGTCTGGTGCTTTATGAGATGGTCACCGGCCAGCGCACATTTTCGGGGAATACCGCGGCGGTGGTTCGCGATGCGGTCCTGCACTCACCCGCCGTTCCGCCGCGGCAGCTGAATCCCAATGTTCCGCCCGATCTGGAAAAAGTTATCGATAAGGCATTGCAGAAAGATCGGACTCGTCGTTATAGCTCAGCCGGGGAAATGCAGGCCGATCTGGAGAGGTTGCATCGCCGCGGGAAGGCGCCGAGGCCACGCTGGTTGGGGATCGCGGCCGCACTGGCTGTGGTTGCGGCCGGGCTCGGGATAGGGGTTTCGACCGGCCTGTTCCATAAGTCCAAGCAGATCGAATCGAGTTCTTCCGTCAAGGCCCGTCGATCTGTTGCTGTAGTCGGGTTCAACAATCTGTCCGGGAAGGCCGACGAAGTGTGGATCTCCACGGCTTTGTCGGAGATGCTGGGTGCCGAGTTGGGAGCCGGTCAAGAGCTGCGCGTGATTCCGGGCGAGAGTGTGGCACAGATGAAGCTTGACCTTTCGCTGGCTGCGGCCGACAGCTACGGTCCCGACACGCTGAATAAAATCCGCTCGCATCTGGGCGCGGATCTTGTCGTCGTAGGTTCTTACTTGGCTGATGGCAAAGACTCTGGTGGAAGACTGCACCTCGATCTCCAGTTGCAGGATGCCAGACAGGGCGAGACGGTCGCGGTAATTTCACAAGAAGGAACCGAAGCAGAACTTGCTAACCTGGTTTCACGAGGTGGGGCTGGGTTACGCCAGAAGCTAGGACTGAGCGCGGTCTCTGCCACTGATGCTCGTGAAGTACAGGCGTCCGTTCCGGCCAGTTCCGAAGCGGTGCGTCTCTATTCCGAAGGGTTGGCACGGCTGAGGCTCTTCGATGCGCTGGCAGCCCGCGATCTCCTCCAACAAGCGATTGCCGCCGATCCCACTCACGCTCTGTCGCATTCCGCGCTTGCAGAAGCCTGGTCTGCACTGGGCTACGACCTGAAGGCGCAGGACCAAGCTAAGCAGGCCTTGGATCTCTCGGGAACTCTGTCGCGGGCTGATCGTCTGTCAGTCGAGGGCCGTTACCGGGAGCTGATGCATGACTATCCAGCCGCGATCGAGATCTACCTGACCCTCCGGAACTTCTTCCCCGACGATCTTGACCACGGGTTGCGTCTGGCCACCGCGCAGCTCAAGGCAGGGCGAGGCAAGGATGCTTCCGAGACGATTGCCCGCATGCGCAGCCTGCCGCCACCAGAAAGCGACGACCCGAGAATTGATTTAATGGAAGCCGATGTCAGCGCCGCGATCAGTGACTTCAAGCGTATGCAGCGGACAGCCGCGGCGGCTGGGGAAAAGGGACGGCTCCATGGCAGCCACTCGATCCTGGCGCAGGCAAAGGAAAGGGAGGGCGAGGCATGGGATGAAATGGGCGATCACGGCAAAGCCATGACCATGTTTTTGGAGGCTCGCTTCCTGTTCGCGGAAGGCGGCAGTCCACGTGACTCCGCAGTCGTGTTGCAAGACATCGCAGAAGTCCAATTTGAAGAAGGGGATTACCAGGCTGCTCGGAAATCCTTTGAAGAGGCGCTGCGAGTGTTTCGTCAAATCGGCGCCCAGCAGAAGGTCGCTTACGCTTTGTCCGGCCTGGGCAGCCTTTACTATGACCAGGGATTGTTGGAAGACGCACGGAGATCCCTGGAAGAGGCTTTGCGCGTGGACCGCGAGATTGGCAACGGCACCGAAAGAGATTTGTCCAACCTTGGCAATATCGTCGAAGCATTGGGAGATCTCGACAGTGCTGTCCAAATGAGGCAGCAGGCTGCCCAAGGTTTTCATCAAGAAGGGGACAAGAGCAACGAAGCGCTGACGCTCACCAACCTTGGTGGCGTGCTTCTGCACCGCGGAGAGATCAGCTCCGCCAAGCAGGCACTTGACCAGGCGATGGCTCTGCAGCAGGAGGTAGGCCATAAGAGGGGACTCGGTTTTTCTTTGTTTTTCATGGCCGAGATGTTGAAAACGCAAGACCGGCTGGAGGAAGCCAAGACCACGGCAGAGCGGAATATTGCTTTGCGAAAAGAACTCAAGGACGAAGCTCACATTCCAGAGACTCAAATGCAACTTGGGGAGATCACCATGGAGCAAGGGAAAGCCGCCGAGGCGGAGCCACTGTTCCGCGGTGCGGCCGCTGCCTTCGAACAACAGAACGTGACGGACCTGGGAGCTCAAGCCTATTCAGACTTAAGCCGCGCCCTACTAGCCCAGGGCAATCTGCGGGAAGCGAAGGATACTGCCCATCACGCGATCGCATTGTCCCAAAAAGGCGGTGATATTATTGCTCACTTTGAAGCCCTCCTAGCTTTGAGCGCCGTGAACGCAGCGATGGGCAAAACGGCAGAAGCGACAAAGGGTCTGGAGAGCCTTCGTGGCGAGACGAACCGTCACGGGTACGCCGGCTATGAAATGGAAGCACGCCTGCGCTTAGCAGAACTGCAAATCCGAACTGGCGAGGTCGCTCTCGGCCGAGAGCACTTGCGCCAACTGCAGAAAGACGCCCGGGATAAGGGCTTTCTCCTGCTTTCCCGCAAAGCCGCTGCGGCCCAGTAGAGCTTCCGTCGTACCTCGTTACCCGGGAGCAGAGCGTCAAGCGGTGCCGGTCATGGAAGCGGCAGGCTCTTCAGTTCCGGTGCCAACTGAAACGCCTTCTCGAATTCCTGTTGAGCGTCCGCTTTTTTGCCTTCCTGACGAAACGCTAAGGCGAGATTGTAGTGTGCCTCGGCGTACTGTGGCTTGAGGCGCGTCGCCTCTTTGAACGCGGTCTCAGCCTTCTGGACATTCCCGCTCTGCAGCAGAACCAGCCCTAGGTTATTGTGCCCTTCGGCAAAGTTCGGATCCTGCCGTACGAGATCGCGAAAGATGTTGGCTGCCGCGGTCGTGTCGTTGTCTTGCGCTAAGGCCAGCCCCAACTGCACTCGCGCATCGACACTCTGAGGACCAAGACTGACGGCTTCCGTCAACTCGCGAATGGCTTCCTGAACGCGCTGTAATTGCGTCAAGGCGAGCCCGAGGTTGTAGTGTGCTTCCGCCAGATCTGGATCGGACATGACGGCTCGCTGAAATTCCTCCAGGCCTCCCGTTTGATCTCCTGACTTCCAAAGCAGCAGTCCAAAGCTGGTGTGCGCTTGCGCGTAGTCCGGCTTCAGCTCAATCGCCTTTTCATACGCTTCTCTCGCGCGTGTGGGCTCGCTTTTGCCTTCCCACGTAAGCCCCAGGTAGTAATAGTTGGTTGGAAATTCGGGCGTTTGCTCAGCGGACTTCTGAAATAGCGCCAAGGCATCGTCGAATTTCTGCTTCTTGAGGGCATCCACACCCTGCAAGATCAGCAGCTTCGATTGCGCCAGGCGAGTGCGAAATTCACGCAGCCCCGCTAGTTCATCCGCTTCTTTCTTGGCATTGGCGACGTCCCCTTGGCTGCGCAATGCGAGGGCCAGATTGTAGTGCGCTTGCTCCAAGTCCGGTTTTAGTTCGATGGCACGACGAAAGGCGGCAATGGCTCCTGCGGTATCGCCCCCAGCCTTCAACTCCCGGCCCAGATTGTATTGAGCGTCCGCATCATTCGGATTCAGGGCAGTCGCAGCGCGAAATTGATTCAACGCGCCAGTGTGGTTTGACTGGCGACGCAAGACAATGCCGAGCATGAGGTGCGCCGGCGCAAGCCCTGAATCCAGTTGAATCGCACGACGAAACTGCGCCGCAGCTTCATTCAGATTGCCTAATTGTCCTTCGACGACACCAAGCTCCAGGTGAGTATCCGCCGAGGGTTTCAAGCGAAGCGCCAGCTTCAGTTCGCGCTCGGCAGCGGCCAAATCGTTTTGCATGGCAAGGATGCGGGCCAACAGTCGATGAGCACCGGCATTAGCCGGATCGAGGGCCTCGGTGGTGCGCAGTTCCTTGGCAGCTTGGTCGTGGTCCTGCAGATCGAACCAGACCGAGGCCAGTCCGAAGTGGGCGTCCGCCCACTTCGGACGGAGCTTCAGCGTGGCTTGGAACTCCTTCAGCGCCTCTCTGGTTTCTCCCTTGTACTTCAGCGCCCAGGCTAGGTGGTAGTGGGTGACCGCGTCGTTTGGCTCCAGTTCCAGGGCCTTGCGGTAGTTTGTGATGGCTTCGTCCCACGACTTCACGCGGGACAGTTCGGCCGCACGCGAGCGGTAGCTGTCTACTGTTTGCGCACTGATCCGCGGCGCGAAAAGGCTGCCCACCAGGAAGGCTGCCAACAGGCAAGTGCGAATCACATGGTTCCCGCGGGTCGACCCGTTGCGCCGCATACCTACACTCTATCTCAAAGTAAGAAGGGGACAGCGAGTGAGCTCGCCGTCCCCATGCTCAAAACTTTGCCACTGCATTACCAGACGAATTTCGCACTGACCTGACCAATGCGCGGATCGCGGGCACTCGTGACGTTACCGAAGTTGCTGCTGCTGATGTCCCCCGCGGGGTTGTTAAATTGCGTGTGGTTGAAGATGTTGAAGAATTCACCTCGAATCTCGAAATGCATTGCTTCATTGAGGGGAATCATCTTCGTGATGCCCAAATCGGTGTTGTTGATGCCCGGACCATGGAAGAACCGCCGGTTCGCCGTTCCGAAACTTCCGCAGTCAGTTCCGAGCAAAACCCCAGTCGACCCCAGAGCGCACGCAGTTGCGGTAAATGCGCTCTGGTTGAAATATGTGAACGTCCCGGGAGTAGCGCGGGGATTATATTTGTGCACTGGACCCACGAGATTGGGCATATCGGTGGACGGGCTGCCGACCATCGAGGCATCTCCCACGCACAGCGGATCCCCCGTGATCGGGTCTAACTGCGTACACAGGGGCCCGGATACTGGATTCGATTGCCCCATCTGAACCGGGAACCCTGTCGCAAATCGCGTAATGCCTTGCAGTTGCCATCCTTTCGTAAGTCTAGGCATGGCGTGGAAAATCCGATTGAACGGCATCTCCCAGACATAGCTGACCACAAAGTTCTGGTGCACGTCCGAGGACGACAGGCCACGGCTAAGTTTGGCATTGGAGAAGTTGATCAGTTCGCCGAAGGCCGAGGAATCATCGATGGCTTTCGCGAGCGTATACGAAGCCAAAAAGGTTACATCAGCAGCTTTACCCTGGACCGTCACCTGTCCAGAGTGGTAGACGGAATTCGCCACCAGTTTGGTGAAGGTGTTGCCAAAACCATAACAGAGGGACTGGGCTCCGGGACAGTAGTTCGGATTTAAAAGGGCATCCCTGGTGCCGTAAATCGTATTTCCGCCGACAGTGAACGTGTTCTGCTCAGCATTCGGACCGCAAGGGGCCCCCTGCGCGACAAGCTGCTCGCATAACGCGGGATCACCCGGGTTGGCTTCGGTCTGCGCGATGAGCCGATGACCCTCGGTGCCCACGTATGACAGAGTCAGGACGGTGGATTTGCTCAACTCACGCTGGATCGAGAAATTAAAGTGCTCAGCGTACGGGATCTTATTATGGATGTCGTATCCCGGGAAATAAGACATCGGCTCGTAAACCGAGAAATCGAGCGTCTTATTTGCCGGGCTGCCCGGAGTCGGAATGGTGAACGGGAAGCGTTGTCCTTCGCCGTCGGTGCCTCCATCCAGCCGATTTCGGAAGGGCTCGGCAAAGTCAACGGAGCCCGGGCTGGTCCAGTACAAGCCGAAGGGAGCGTCTCCCACTTGATAGAAGAGGTTCAAATCCTCAACTGAGGTGTAGTACAAGCCGTACGAGGCGCGGATGCTGCTTTTCCCCGGCCCGCCGAAGACCTTGCCCAACACTCCATCGCTAAAGCTCGGAGAGTAAGCAAGACCAAGGCGCGGTCCAAAGTTATTGTATCGGGTCGGGGCCAGCGTTTTGGGAATGCCTGGATCGCCAGGATATACGAGGCCCTGGGGAGACAACGGAAAGACTGTTGATTGCTCTCCCTTAACCCAGGTCTGGAGTTTTCCCTGTGTGTCGTACCAAGGCATACTCACTTCCCAGCGAAGACCCAAATTCAGCGTCAGATTGGGAGTTACCTTCCACGCGTCTTGCGCATAAGCGCCGCCATAGCGCGTGCGCGAATCCAGGAGTTGTAACGCTGCCTGGGTGTAGCCACCCCCGGCTCCCGTAACCGCTCCCAGCAGGTAGTCCGCGAAATCGACGCCGGTCACTGTGCCATCGAAAATGAAAGCCCCATCCTGGCTGGCTAAATTGCGTTCGTTCACTTGCAGATAGCGGAATTCTCCACCGAGCTTAAGCGTATGTTTACCGATGACTTTGGAGAATCCGTCGGACGCCGTGTAGGTGTTATTGGGCTGGAATGTAATCAGAGAGGGCGTGCCGATGGCAAAGTTATTGAAATAGATTTGGGGTACGTACTCCGGAAATCCGGGAGTAGCATCAGGAATGATGCCCAGGCTACCAACACCGGTCACGAAGCCGAGTGAAGCCAGCGACGCCTGGCCGCCGGTCGGCTTGTCCAGATGTGTTGAGGTGCGGAAGAAAGTGACGCGCGCCTCGTTCACAGCGTTAGTCCCGATGGTCTTATTGTTGCTGAAGACGAACTCCTGCGCGCGGGTTAGCGTCACCGCCGGGAAGCCCGGCACGTTTGCGCCGCCGCTGGGGTAGGCGCTGTTCACCGTCGAGTCGTCAAAGTGATAGTAGAAGGACCAATTGCCCGTCTTCCGACTATTAAAGTCGACCCGCTCTCCGATCTTATTGTCAGTAATCTTGTTCTTTTGACGATTGTCCGAGAATGTGCCGTCGGCGTTAGTGGGACTGGGGATGTACGGGAGGATTCCAACTGCCGCTGGCGACCAAGCAGCTTGGGGAATTGCGCCGCCTGGAAAGACGCAGTTCGCCGTCGAGTTACAGCCTGCGAAACTGTATGGCTCACCGTTTGTGACGGTGTAACCCAATCGATTTGAAAGCGTCGTGGGCCAGTCGACGCAGGGCGCGACAGACGGGGGACAACTGCCGGCGGGACCGGGACCGCCATCGACGGTACCGGTCAAAGTTGCAGGATCAAACTGGCCCCCAAGTTGGGCAGCGCTTGGCACGGGAACGCCGCTGACTTCCGCGCCCTGCAGTATTCTGGTTCCTTGATAATCCGTGAACCAGAACAGCTTGTCTTTCCAAAATGGACCTCCGGCGGTAAAACCGAACTGATGCTGGCGCAGTTCGGTCTTAGGCTGGCCGGAGAAGAAATAGTTCTGGGCATCCAGCGCGTCGTTCCGCAGGAACTCGAAAACATCGCCGTGGAAACCGTTTGTGCCGGACTTGGTAATGGCATTCATCACTGCGCCGCTGAATTTTCCATATTCCGCGTCGAAGCTGTTGGTGATAAGCCGAAATTCTTCCACGGAATCAAGATTCGGAACCAGGCCAGCCCCCAGATTTCGCCCTTCGCTGACGTCGCCGCCATTCACCAGAAAGGCGTTGGCCGTCTCGCGCTGGCCATTTACTGAGACGTTGCCGGCGTTTGAGAGATAGCCCGAGACCGGCCTGTCGCCACCGATTGTCCCAGCCGTTGTCGGCGCCACACCGGCCTGCAGGCCCAACAAATCCAGATAGCTGCGGCCGTTGAGCGGCAGAGCCAGCATTTTCTTCGAATCGATCACATCGCCAAGTTGCGTGCTCTCGGTCTCGACTTGGGCCGCGTCGGCGGCGATGGTGATTTGCTCATTGATACTGCCGACTTTCAGAGTAATGTCGATGCGTAGCTGGTCGTTCACCTGCAGCACGATGCCGGTCGAGTTGTACTGCTGGAAGCCGGCGATCGCGGCGCTTAGATTGTAGGTTCCGACAGGCAGGGCAAGAAAACGATAGGAACCGTCATCCGCCGTTGCGGTCGTAAGCGACAGGTTGGTCTGTGTGTTGGTGATCCTGATTCGTACGCCCTTGACCGCGGCCTGTGACGGATCGCGCACTACCCCATTGATGGACCCGGTGACGTCCGCAAGCAGCATACTTGGGAGCAATAGCATCGACGCGACGACGAAAACAGGAACGAAGAAGCTGTAACCACTTCTCATCACCTATCTCCCGGGGCGGCAGTCTCCTTCGACACACCTGCCCACACCAACTGAAAGTTTTACGGATCCCCACTGCAGATTCGCGCCTGATTGCCGCACCCCAGAATTGGCGCTCAGTGCCTGCGGCCTGCGGAGTTCATTCCTATGGGGCGAAAACATATTCCACCAGATGGAACAATGTCAAGTTCGAAGATTGATTGATTCGCATTAAATTTCCCAGAATCACTGCAAGATCGATTTTTGACGATCGCGTCGACCGAGAACTACCGTAGGCGATGCCTACTCTATGGCCGAGACGTGATCTTCCAAATAGAAGTCGATCGCGCTAGCGGCCAAGAAAGTTCGGCAGTCTTTAGACCGAAGGCGTTACACAGAGCGGATTTTCATCAGATACTCCAGTGTTTTTCATTTTCGCCTGGTCACTATGAATGTACGCACGAAAAGCAATTGCGACATTGGCGCGCTTCCGCGCGGGCTGCGGCTTCTGCAACTCTTCAGCGAATCTCCGGGGGGACTTACGGCGAAACAGGTGGCAGCCATCTCGCGGCTGCCTGGGAGTACGGTTCACCGATGACGGCGACATCGGCCACTGATAGCCAAGTTGGGCCTGGACCTTCAGACCCGCCGATTGGATAAGCGGTGCCAAGTGGCGCAAGCGTGTCACGGGCCTACAAAATGCCGGAGTGGTGATGCGGAGACTCGATTGCGCACTGCCTGAGCGGTCCCAGATCGGAGCCGCCGCACAGCGAATATGCAGCTCGTGTTCTTCTAGATCAGTCGCGTATCCGTTTTTGCGAACGCGGAACAACTCGGTTCTAAGAGCTGGGAGAGCACGCAAAGGATTGTTTGCACTCGCCGAACTTCATGCAGTCAGGAGCAAACCCCAAGAAATTCTGCTTAAGGAGTTGAGTTGTGCCGCCTCCGGTAGATCCTTGAGGCAGGATTGCTTCGGGTAGGGTGGAAGGTACTCAAAGTGGGTGTCTGAATGTACGAGAATGAACAAGGAGTGAAAGGCCTTCGTTTCCTGGCATGCCATCGACTCCCGTAGCGGTGTCTCTCGCTGGTGATTAGTTTGTGAGAGGTTTGCCAGTTCAAAGCGATGACGAGCAGCGCCTCAGCCGCTGCGGTGGTCACTACTGGTCGCGCAGGGTGTCGATCGGTTCGATCGAGGCTGCCTTGAGCGCGGGCAAAGTCGCAGCGACCAGCCCGACTCCCAGCATCACGATGCCCAGTCCGGCCAGGAAGAATCCATCTTTCTCGAACCTGAATGTTACGACAGCATTGATGAACCGCTGCGCCGCGATGGTCACGGCCACACCGACGGCAACACCGACTCCTACCATTCCACCCACGCGGTGATAGATTCCAGAGAAAATCTGGCCGCGGGTCGCGCCCAAGGCCAATCTGATCCCTATGTCTCGCCACGACAATTCCACTTCGTGACTGATGAGCCCATACAGGCCAACCAGTGCCAAGACCACAGCCAGAGCAGCAAAAGCACCAAAAAGCCAATTCTCGAGTCGCTCAAACATCAGCACGTCGGCCATGATCTCTTGCATGGTTTCGAATTCGTGCAGTGGCACGGTTGGATCCGTCTCCTGGAGAGCACGGCGCAGCCCAGATACCAGATTTTTCGGCTCGACTGCCGACCGAATCACCACGTGCATGCTACCGATCGCGTTTAGGCTATGTTGTGGGGGTACCTGGGAAACGAGAAAATCCATCTCGGGCAATGGCGGCTGGTAAATCGTTTGCCGGATGTTCTTCACCACGCCAACAATCAAAATACGTGGATCCGGCTGGCTCGGCAGTGTCTGGGTCTGAGTGTCATCGCCGATCTCCATGCCCACGGCGTCTCTGCCGGACGGAATGAACTTCCTTACGAATGCTTCGTTCACCACGCACACCAGGCGCGTATCCGGCCGATCCAAAGCCGCGTCCTGTAGCCGGCCCGCGAGCAGTTGATCTTGAAACACCCGGTAGTAGCCTGGAGAAACAAATCGTATCTCCGCGGGATCGGTTCGCGGACTCTGGAGCGGAGGCGTTCCGACAATGTGAATGTGTTCAGAGTTCCAGCCCCATCCCTGAACCGGCAGCATCTGGATCAGACCCGTTGCCTGCACTCCTGGAAGTGCTCCGATCCTTTGCAACAACGGGTTATAGAAGCTGGCTACGATGTCGCGGCCTTGATAGCGTCCGCGCGGAAGATTGATTTCCGCGGTGAGTATTCGATCGGGGGAAAATCCTAGTTGCGTGCTGCGCCGGTCCCGCAGCATCTCCAGAAGCAGTCCCGAGACAACCACCAGCGCAAATGCCAGTGCTACCTGCACGACTACGAACCCGGAGCGCAACTGGTGTTGCCCGCGACTCGTTCCTGCACTTCCCCCGGATTTCAGCACGACCGTCGGAGACGTAGCCGACAGCCGCAATGCTGGAATGATAGCTGCGACAATTGTTATGACGACTGAAATCCCAAGCGCCGCAATCAGTACGGGGAGGTTCATGCTGACTTCGGCTCCTCGGGAGAGCGCTGCAACGAGGAGAAGCCGCGTCAACGCCAGCAGTCCATTCGCCAGCAGAATTCCGGCGCCCGCTCCCGAGATGGCATATATCAAAGCCCCAGTGAGCAACTGCCGGATGATCCTGGCTCGACGCGCTCCTAAAGCGGAGCGGAGCGCCATCTCGCGTTCACGTTTTACACCACGAGCCAGCAGGAGCCCGGCTACATTGACGCAACCAATCAACAGTACTGCCAGCACGGCGTATAGCAGCAGCCGTAATGACCCGGCTGAACTTCCAACGGTATAAGTTGTGAGGTCAACCGCCCGCACCGTCCGTCCTGCATTGAAAGCGTCGTCCTTGCCGAGGGTCGCAAAGACCGTATCCAGATCCGCTTCCCCTTGTCGCGGCATAACACCCGGTTTCAGGCGCGCTATGGTCTGCAGCCAGTGGTTCCCTCTGTTTTGGCGCATGTTGACATCCAAGTGGAGCGGTACGTAGATGGCGTTGGTCATGTTGATCGGGAACCGAAAGCCCGCAGGCATGACTCCGATGACCGTATAGCTACTGCCATCCATCTTCACCCGCTTCCCGATCACGGAGTCGAGGCCTCCAAAATCCTGCTTCCACACCTCATAACTCAGCACGACAACGTCATTTCGACCGTCCTCATCCTCCCGCGCAACAAATGTGCGCCCCAGGACTGGATTCACGCCGAACACTTCGAAGAAATTATCTGTGCCCTGGATTTCTCGTAACACCACGGGTCCGGCGTTGCTCTCCATTCCCACGGTTCCTGCGGGCACAAAGCCGGCAAATGTCTGGAAGCTGCGTGCCATCTTGCGCCAGTCCACATATTCCGGCCACGATGCAAATTGGGTCCCGCCATTTGCCGACCGCGTCTCGAGCGCCACGATGCTTTCGGTGTTTCGATACGGCAACGGGCGAATCAGCATCGCATACAACACGCTGAACACAGCCACCGAGATTCCAATGCTGAGGGCGATCGTCGCGATGACTGTAATTGCAAACCCGGGCGCACGAATCAGTTGACGTACGCCATAGCGCAAGTCCTGAATGACAGATTCGATCCCGCGACCAATGCTCTCCTCGCGCACCGCTCGCTTTAACGCTTCCGTCCCTCCGATTTCCACCAACATCGCCCGTCGTGCTTCTTCCGGTGACATGCCGGCAGCGGTCTTTTCCGCAGTCGCAAGCTCCACATAAGCGCGAACTTCATCGTCCAGATCCTGTTCAACGGCTCGCTGCGCAAATAAGTTTCGCCACAGGCTTTTTGCCTTCGACCAGAGTGCCATACCACCTCCTCTACGTGGTTCGCATGGCGTGTGTCATCGCCAGCGCAATCTTCCGCCACTCGGTGGCCTCTTCCTGCAGTTGTCGCTGGCCCGCTTTCGTCAGCCGATAGAACTTCGCCCGGCGGTGATTCTCGCTCTCTCCCCAGAACGAGGCCAGCCATCCGTTTTCCTCCATGCGGTGGAGAGCCGGAAACAATGAACCTGGTTTGACCTGAAACGTCCCTTTGGTCAGCTGCTCAATCCGGCGCGAAACTCCCAAGCCGTGCATTTCTCCCGCCCGCAGAGCTTGCAGAATCAGCAAGTCCAATGTGCCCTGCAGCAGGTTCGTTTGATTTGGATTCACGATTAGCCTCATATCGAACGTCTAAATAAGAATAATCGACTCCTATAGAATGTCAATAGGGCCGGGCCAGAGGCAACTCGCTGTATCGCCGATCCACAGTAAGGTAAGCCTGGGCGAAGCGGGAGCCAAGATGCAGATTCCTGAGTTCGACTCGATCCCTGGGAGCGGCTACCTGAGAGACAACAGCGGAGAGAAATGAAGCCGACTGCTTTCCCAAGTCTGTGGCGACCACTTCGAGTAACGATATTTCGCAATCTGCGGATCGCGGACAGTCATTTCAGACGTAGCCCTTTCACGCAGAACGTCGGCGCTGCATGGTTGATGGCATCGCTTGGCGCCGGGCCGATTTATGTTGCGCTGAGGTCACTGTCGAGGGTCAGAGAGGAGTCGGCCCTGAATCAACCCAGCCGCGTCAGATCAGTACCTGAAGCGCCCTTATCGTCGCTGGAAGGGAAGCTCTGTCAGTTTGCCAGGAAAAGTGCCAACTCTACGGCTAGCGACTTCGCGGAGGGCGCCAACATAGACAGTGAATGGGTGGGGAAGGCTATTCCTACCAACTGGTTGCAGATTCCTTGTCCAAGTACTCTTCAATCGTCACCCCAGAAACTGCGCTATCCAATTGGTGTTGTACTCCAATGACGGGAGACCACGCCGGAATCGGAATTGTGGAGTTTGAAAGTTCTCCCAAGTAGACGGTGACGCCGTCGATGGACAGGGTTCCAAATCGCAAACTGGTGTTGGTGTCAGTCTTGGTGCCAAAGTGGAGAGGGATCTCCTGGTATCCGCTGGCCGTCACGCGTTGCAGAAAATAGGTGGCGTGATGCCATGTTCCGGTGGAGAACTGACAGGGCGACAAACCTGCATTCACCCAGGTCAGCGTGCCGTTTTTCGGAAGCCAGAGCTGCCATTGATTGGTGGCATAGTTGCATTGTGACCCGAACATGAATTCATGCACGCCGTCGCTGAAGCCTACCGCTTGAAAGAAATCGAACTCCAAGGCTTGCACCGAACTGATTGGCGTAGTGGTCGGAACGTAAAACCAGAAGTCCCATAGAAAATTGGTGTGGTTGGATTGCGGATTCTGGGAGTTTTTCCAGAAGAACAGACTGTCGTCGTAGGAACACCGGCTGTTCACGATGAAGTGTTGACCGTTCCCATCAAAATCAGGGGAGTTCGCGGTGTTTGGGTTCGCGCCTTGACCGAATGTTCCGATGCTTCCGTCGTTGCATTGGCCGCCGACGCCACTGCTGTTATCCACAGTCCAGGAGAACAATGCCGGCTTATCGATATTGGCCATGCGAGTGGCGATGGTTGGCGGGGTGGGGGTGACCACCCCCGTCACGTTAATCGAATAGGTCGCAGTGCTAACGTAACTCCCGCTGGAATCCCAGGCGGTGATGTACAGGGAGTGAGTGCTGCCCGGAGCAAGTATGACCCATGCATCCAACGACGGGCTGAAATTGCGGTAGACGTTGTTCCCATCGATGTAGACCACGTATCCGGTTATCGCCAGATCGCTGTCGGCCGTTGCCGCGAAATGGATCGGCGTCGTGACGTTCGTGGTCGCGACAGCCGATAGTGTTGGAGACTGTACCGACACAGCAGAAACCGTGGCATGAGCCCGCCCACTGCCGCAAATAAATAGAGCGAACATCAGAAGAGTTTTCAAACGGGCGGTGTTCGAGCGCTCCCGGCGCATCGAATGCCCATGATGAATAGCGGGGACAGAGCGGCACTCCATGCGCCCCTGATCTTCTACAACCTGCCGCGAGTCTTCAGCCATAATCATGCCACCACAGATTAAGCAATACAGGAAAGTCGGTAGGGAGAACTAGACAATCTTGCGGAGGAATAGTCGGAAGTAACCAAACCTTCCCAATATGGGAGGGTTGTGCGAGTCGTTGATTTACGTTATCAGCCTTCACGCTCATTGAAATAATTGTGCGCAATCGCGGTTTGACGCCAGTCTGGAAGGAACCAGCGTTGGCGCAGTCTCAACGACTACCCTGCAAAGAAGAATCGGATGAGTGCCATTCCGAGTGCGAAGGCGAAGCCGTCGCAATCTCCAGATACTGACGCGCTTCTTGAGTTCCACGAAGCAGGCCGGCCGGGGTTTTTCGTGGACTGTTGCAGAGTGTCGGCCAATTGCTCAACGTGCTGCCTGGTTACGCCAGTCGGGTCGCTACTCAAGAACTCTCGGTCCTGATTATGACGTGCAACCACAACCCAGTGATCTTGATCACACTTTCCCGCCTATCCGATTCCCTACAGACCATAGTCGAAGCGGGAAGAATTGACTTTTGATATCGGGAGTGAAACCATTATTTTGTCGAGTGCGGGGCAATCCTGCCCGCGAGAGTTGTTCTCGCCTTCTTGCGCATTTATTCATCCCTTCATAGGAAGTTGATTCATTCTGTGCTCTGGAACTCCGAAAGGAGGCCGATCATGAAGCCCGTGGTAGCGGCAAAGAATCTCAGCGAATTTGATCCCAAAACCTTTCTCAATACCATGAACGGCGGTAGGAAGATCACAGCGTTTCTAAAGAAGCAGTCGGTCTTTGTTCAGGGCGATCCGTCCGATTATGTTTTTTATATACAGAAAGGACGAATTAGACTCACCGTCGTGTCGAAGAGCGGGAAGGAAGCCACAATAGGCATTCTGAACGAGGGCGATTTCTTCGGAGAAAGTTGCCTTACCGGTCAGCCTCTCCGCTTGTGTTCCGCGACTGCAATGACCGATTGCTCGCTGATGCAAATCAGCAAGAAGTCCATGATCGATGTCCTTCACCGGGAACAAGCGTTTTCCGATTTGTTTGTGGCATATTTGCTGACACGGAACATTCGATACGAGGAAGATCTGGTTGACCAACTCTTCAATTCGAGCGAAAAGAGACTTGCCCGGATTCTGCTATTGCTGGCTCACTTCGGCAAGGAAGGCGTACACGAGACTCCCATCCCCAGCATCAGCCAGGAGACTCTTGCGGAGATGATAGGCACAACTCGCTCACGGGTTAGCTTTTTCATGAACCGGTTCAGGAAGTTGGGGCTCATTGACTATCAAAGCCATGAGGATTTGCGGGTCCACAGTTCACTTCTCAACATTGTTCTCCACGACTAGACCTTCGTCCCGAAAACGTCGCTATACGACTCCGGCAACGAGGAATACGAACCGATCCATGACGGCGCTGGAAGCACCCCGCAAGCCGAGACTGCCCGTTATCCGCTGCCCTTATTGCGTCGAAGGCGGCAATTTCAAGGCAATGATTGGCCAGGGTGGAGACGAGCCTTGGTACATGTGTGCTCGATGCGGACATCTGACCTGGCCCGGCAATCCGTTCTTCAAGTGCACTTGCGCCAAATGCGCCGAGCTAAGAAGTCCTGATCCCGAACCTGCACAGACGTGACGAATCGGCTCCGTCGTAGAGCCTCTGAGAGGCTTACGAACAGCTGGCGATGGGCATTACTCTCAAGAAATCAGTGGGTAACACTCATTTCGAGTTCGCGAACCACTCTTGCGTACTCGTCACTCGCGCTCCTTACTTCAGCACCTAGGTAGTTCGAGTTTTGTGCGTCGGCTCTCTTGAGGGCTTCCAGAACATTGTTCATCTTCTCCTTGGCTGCTCTCACTTCGTAGATGGTAGACATTGTTGTGCCCGCTCCTTTCGTGCTCGTCTACTCGCAGGACTGCCAGGAAACAGGCCTGGTCTTAAGTCATTCGCCTTGCTGCGTTCAGTAGGCGCAACTGTGCCGATTCAGACGCCCCCAGTGTCAATATTTTGGCCTTTAGAAACTGTTCAAAATCGCTCAATCTCGTCATCTCGATTTAGCTGAACATAAAAAGGCCGAACCTCGCTTTCGGTGAGCTCCTTGTGAGGTATGTCACTATGCTCTGTGATGCATGTCACGATGGACAACGTTCAACTACCTTTCCGCACCTAAGACGCACAATGAAAAGGCATCGAGAGCGCAACACGCATCTATTGTTGTTATTCCTTGTTCTGAGTTTGGCCACGGGTTTGTTGAGCGGGTGCGGATCTTCCGCAACTGCGCCACCTGTGCCGCCCGCGCCGACAGTTGTGTTGGCTGCTTTGCCCACCACAATTACGGCAGGGTTGAGCACGACCTTAACATGGACGTCCAACAACGCTACGTCCGCCACGATCAACAGCGGTATTGGGACAGTCGCTCCGGCCGGGAGCATAACTGTGACTCCCACCCAAACCACCATCTACATCATCACAGTCCAGGGAAGCGGGACCGCCACGGCCACTGCGCAGGCTACGGTCACGGTGGCGCTGGTAGCTTCACCGACCGTCACCATGAGTGCGAATCCCACGTCGATCACTGCCGGGCAGTCCAGCACGCTAACGGTGGTCGCCACGAATTCGACCAAAGTAGTGATTACTGACAATTTGGGCTCGAACCGCTATCCCTTGGGGACGAGCGGAGGAACGCAGATCGCTAATCCGATCGCCACAACAATTTATACGGCGACTGCAACAGGAGCGAACGATCTGACCGCAACCGCAAGCGCAACGGTGACGGTAAGTTCAGAAGTCGGTACACCCACCGTCACCATGAGTGCGAATCCCACGTCGATCACTGCCGGGCAGTCCAGCACGCTGACGGTGGTCGCCACGAATTCGACCAACGTGGTAATTACCGACAATGTGGATTCGAACAGCTATCCGCTGGGGACGAGCGGAGGAACGCAAATCGCTAATCCGATCGCTACAACAATTTATACGGCGACTGCAACGGGAGCGGACAATCTGACCGCAACCGCCAACGCGACGGTGACGGTAAGTTCGGGAGGTGGAAGCGTCAATTCCATTAACCACGTCATCTTCATGCAGCAGGAGAACCGCACCTTCGATACCTATTTCGGCATGCTGAACCCTTATCGTCAGGCACAGGGTTGGAATATCGGCGACGACGGGAAAGACTATGCAGTGGATGGCATCGACGATAAGCTAAGTACGATCAGCAACATGGACGATGAAGGCGATGTCTATCCCCTCTTCAAGTTCAAGAGCACGTGCGTGGACGATGAGACCTCGGCATGGCTGGAAAGCTACGGCGACGTCAATCGCTTCGATTTCCTCACCTCCCGTCAAATCCTGATGGATGGCTTCGTTCACATCGCCGAAGGCTTCGCGAACAGTTGCGCCGCTTCCGGCCATTGTTCGGGGAGCTTCAGCGATCTGACCGGACGGCGCGCGATGGGATACTACGACCAGGACTTCCTCAACTATTACTACTACATGGCTTCGCAGTTCGCGTTGTCTGATCGGTGGTTCTCGCCGGTATCAAGCAAGAGCATTTCCAACCGCATCGCAACCTTCACCGGCGGTACGACGCAGGGTCTGGTGAGAGATCCGGGCAACGACGATCACCTTAGCCAGCTCAATATTCCCACCATTTTCGAGAAACTCGACCAAGCAAAGGTATCGTGGAAGGTGTACTACACCGTCACCGACGGCCTTTGCCTCAACGACGATGAGTGTTCGGGCTCGGCGGGCGCCTACTATCCGGCAACCACCTTCGCTAACTTAACTTACTCGTACCGATTCATGTACGAGAATCCAACGGGCGCGGCCTGTACCGGCATGACGCAGGCATCCAGCGCGGTGGGCGACACGACGAACTCATTCTGCATTGATCCGAACCATGTTGCTCCGCTGCAGCAGTTCTTCAGTGATTTGAGCTCGGGCACGCTGCCCAGTTTTGCCTTCATTGAAGCAGGGTACGGAAATAACGACGAGCATCCTGGGTCGGGGCAATCGATTTTGGCTGGTCAGACGCAGGTGGCGAGCATACTGAATTCTTTCATGGCCAGTCCTTCATGGAAGGACTCGGTCTTCTTTTTCAGCTACGATGAAGGCGGCGGCCCTTACGATCATGTGCCACCCGTGCCCGGCCACTCGAACGACAACACCGATGCGGCGCTGGGAGCGATCCCAGATATCTCGCAGATCGCGGTCAACGCGGATAGCTTCTTTCCGTGCCTGCCAAGCGGCGGTACCGCGACGACGCATTGCGATCTGAAGTTGACCGACCCCGGCGCCCAACCGGGTGATGCCGCGGCGGTCCAGGGGTTTGCGGCACAACTTGGCTTCCGCTTGCCGAACATCATCGTCTCGCCTTTCACGCGGCGGCATTTTGTCTCGCACACGCCCATGGACCACACAGCAGTGATCCAGTTCGTGGAGAACCGATTTATCGGCGGCACCGCGCACCTGACTCCGCGCGATGCCGCACAGCCCGATTTGCTGGAATTCTTCGATTTCAATGCGGTGCCATGGGCTACGCCGCCCTCGCCACCGAAGCCCGTCACTTCGACGACCTCGTGCACGCCCGCAAACCTGGGCCCGTGAGACTGTGTCCCTGGGTGGCAAAGGGCCCTTCACCCCGTCAGCGTCGCCTGGTTCTGAAGCAGGACTTGCAATTGCCTGGTCGCATCGTTGCCCTGCGGTCCGAACAAGGCGTGCAATGGGAATACGTATAAGGTCGGGGGACCTGCAATGCGGGTCGAAAAGAGAAATGAAAATGGCCAGGCCTGTCACCCGGCCTGACCATGTCTCGTTCTACTTGTGCGGCTTCAAACTGCTCAGTTTTGCGGGCTGGTGACAATCACAAGGTCTGTGCTCTCATTTGGCTTACGGGTGCTGGCCGCGTTACCACATTGGCGCCGATTCGGAGACCCCAATTCTCAAGTTTTGGTTTTGGGCGTCTCTTCGCGCCCGACCAGCCATCTCTGGCTGCCAACCGCGCTGTAAGCGTTGGCGCCAATAACTCTCGAAATCGCAATCTCGCCTTGTACAGTTGGGACTTCGAATTGCCCACTGAGCAACTGAGCATCTCCGCGATTTCCTGGTGCTCGTAGCCCTCCACTTCGTGCAGCAGGAAGATTGTCCTGTATCCGGCAGGAAGTTGTTCCATGGCGCGAGCCAACGCGACGCGGTCGATGCAGCCTGCGAGGTCCTTGTCTCTAATTCCGAACTCGCGGCGGATTTTGGCGCCGTTCCGGTCGTTCTGCGGTTCATCCAGCGAAACTTGATTCAGCGAATTCTTGCGAAAATGCATCAGTACTGTATTGACCGCAATTCGGTGAACCCACGTCGAAAAAGCTGAGTCGCCTCGGAATTTGTTGATCTTGCGGAACACCTGCAAAAAAGTGTCTTGGGTAAGGTCTTCCGCTTCCGCTCCGTTGCTGGTCATGCGAAGGCATACGGAGTAAATCCGCGATCTGTGCGCCTGAAACAGTGCGCCAAATGCGTCCGCATCTCCTTGTTGTGCTCGCTTGATGAAATCGGTACCCAGAGCAGTCGTGCCTGTAATCGCAGAGCCGCTGTTCATGACGGTCTCCCTTGAGGCGGTTCAACGTGTATCTGACATGACGAAGCGAAGCTTGTGTGATTCATGCTTGAGAGTAGAGGCGAAATGAAGGAATGGTCCATCCTGTGCAGTCAGTATCAGATTCCAGTTGTTGCTGTACCGCAGGCACGGGGATTGAGAATCGCCCTGCAAAAAAATAGCGGAACGCAGGCGGGCAAATACACACTGGGCACGATAGACCGCTCTGGCACTACTCATTTATTCCTTATGTCTGCCCCAACGCGAGGGGCGGAAGGTGGGCGTTGGCTCGAACCTCCCTAGTTTGTCACCAGCGCTTACCTCCCTTCTGTGCAATGTGGTCGTAGGGATCGTCTTATCTGTTCTCATTAGGGTCCATGCGAGTTTGACTAGCCATCGGCTTTGTTTCGTGACGCCGACCACCGAATCCTTGCGCGATCCGCGCGCAGCGTCCCCGCTGCAGCGTGAGCAATTGTGCTCAGACAGCGTCGCCTCGACCTTGTAAGTTAGCGAGAGTAACAGGGAGGTTCTATGGGCGCATTTCGTATTTTGGTGGCTGACGATCATCCAATATTCCGCTACGGTTTGTCCTCGCTGCTTGGCTCTCACGACGGTTGGGAGGTCTGTGGGCAAGCCGCGAACGGACGGGATGCGGTAGCCAAGTGCAGGGAAATGAAACCCGATCTCCTTATTCTAGACATCTGCCTACCCATATTGAATGGTGTGGACAGCGCGCGACAGATCCTGAAACACGATCCCGCGCAAGCCATCCTCATCCTCACCGCTGTAGACTCCGAGCAAGCGATCCGCGATTGCCTGGAGGCGGGAGTTCGCGGCTGGGTTTTCAAGTCCGACGGGACTGAGGATCTTACGACCGCAGTGGAGGCCATGCAGCGGTGCAAGAGCATCTTCAGCCCACGAGTATCAGATCTGATCATGGACGGCTACAAGCGGCACCGGGTTGATCCAGACGCAGCCAGGCTGCCCAAGTTATCGCCCCGGGAGCGCGAAGTTGTGCAGCTCGTGAGTGAAGGCAAAGCTTCCAAAGAAGTCGCCACGATCTTGAATGTGACATTGGCGACGGCAGAGACGCATCGCAGCAATATCATGCGGAAGCTGAAGATTCATTCGATTGCTGAACTGGTGCTGTATGCGGTGAGAAACGAAATTGTCCACGTGCACTCTGCATCTGTTCTGCAGTTCCCAAACTCCAGACAGGAGCGCAGCCGGTCGCGCGTAACTTCGGACTATGCCGCGCTTCCCGTCGCAGTGCAGGCCCGTGGGGACGTCGGGCGCCGGAGCTTCAACTGACAATTCGTTGTGTGCATTCGGGCGAAGGCGACAAGTCAGGGTTGCCTTCGCCAGGAAGCAGCGCTGGCATTCGCCGATCATTTCGACTCCTCTCGATCTTAATTGCAGGCTCCAGTTGCTCCGGTCCGTGCGAATACCCCCGAGCAAAGACGCGCGAGCCCAGAATCCGGTGTGAAAACTCAGAGAGATATTTCTGCATCTGGTGAACGGTATTGATCGGACAATCAGGGACACGAGACATAGCAGTGGGCCTTCCACTCTGGATGCTTCAGGTTTCTCGGCCGGAAGATCAACTCGGTGCTCCAGGTCCGAGTCCGTCCCTCCTTATATATAGGCGTCATTACGCGGCGTCGCCTTCCGAACTTTCTTGCCTCGGGGTAGGCAGCGACTGAATCTCGTAGTCGATGTTCAAACGTCGCCGCCGGGCAGCAATTACAGAGGTGACCAATTTTGAACAGACAGACGCTCTTCGGTTGCTTACATTTCTGTCTGGGCCGTAGACTGGCAGAGGAAACTTCGCCTCGGATGGGGTCCTTCGGCCTTGTTGGGTTTGTAGTGTCTGGTGTGTCGCTTCACGTCGAGCCAAAAGCCAACTTATAACATCCAGAGGAGACGCGGCCATGGACTTGCCCACTGTGTTGTGCGTCGACGATCTTCAACAAGCCTTGGAACTGCGCAAAGCGGCTCTTGAATCTCATGGTTATCGGGTCAAGATCGCATCGAGCAGCCACGCCGCAATGAAGCTGTTGGAGGACACTCCAGTGGCTGCGGTTCTGCTGGAGTACAAGCAAGAAGGCATGGACGCAGAAGCCGTGGCGTGCCATATCAAGCAACGGTTTCCCAGCCTGCCCATCATCCTGCTTTCAGCGTACTCAGAAATGCCAGAGCGGATCCTTTGGCTGGTGGATGAATATGTGATGAAGAGTGAACTGCCGGAACGGCTGGTGCCAATCATCGAAAGGGTGCATGCCCGCGCCCTAGGTTCGAATCGGCGCCCTCCACGTGGCGAGAAAGCTGCGTAAAGTCCTCTTCTGCAATCACCCCGGTTTTCCGGCCGGCGCAATTCCGCAGTTCCTCGTGTGAGCGATGTTGCTCAGACTTCTCCCTGCCAGATCTGGCATCCTTCATTTTGCTGGGTTCTCGACCGAGCGGCCGAGTGTGTTGCCCAACCTCGGTCGCGGGCGCGACCGGCGATTCTTCAGTACCAGTAAAGGGGGCACAGTTGCGATCAGTAACATCCAGCGCGCCGAGAGAAGTCTGGGGCCAATTCAACAACTACCGGGCAAATGGCTTGGTGGGATCAGGGATCGTACACGTGGTTCTGCTGGGCCTTATCCTTGCGGGCGCTGCCGTTGGACATCAGATCGTCGTACAGGCCAAGCAAAGGGATGTCGTAATCCTCCTTGCGCCTTCTCCCGACTCCTACATACTTCGAACGTCGAGCAAAGTGGTCGGAGGTGGTGGAGGCGGTGGCGATCGTGATCCTCTGCCCGCACCCAAGGGGAACCTCCCCAAGTTCGCGATGGTGCAGGTCACTCCGCCCCAGATTGTGCTTCGCAACGCAAATCCAAAGCTGACTGTGGAACCTACGGTCATAGTGCCTCCCCACGTGCATCTTGCTGAAAATCATATGCCCAACTTGGGGAATCCATCGGCCGCAGCTCTTCCGGGAGCTCCGCCTTCCAATGGATCGGGTTCTGGCGGCGGGATCGGATCCGGTTCTGGCGGCGGCGTAGGGATTGGACACGGCGCAGGTGTCGGTGCCGGGAGCGGCGGCGGAATCGGTGGAGGCGTATTTAAGGTCGGTGGCGGAATATCGGCCCCGCAACCTGTCTCGACGCCGGATCCCGAGTACACAGAGGAAGCCCGCAGGGCGAAGACGCAGGGCACGTGCACGCTGTTCTTGATCGTCGACGCAGCTGGACAACCGCGAGACATTCGGGTCGTCCACGGGCTTGGGTTCGGGCTGGATGCAAAGGCGATAGAAGCCGTGCGGCAGTGGCGTTTTGATCCTTCTCTGAAGGATGGGAAGCCTGTGAGCGTGCAGATTAGTATTGAAGTCGAATTCAAGCTTTACTAGGTGCCAATCTTGGTGCCGCCCAATCCGTCGGATGATCCTGCGGGCAGAGCACTACAACGAAACAGAGAGATGGCGCGGCAGACGGGGGAGTGGATCATTGTGAGGACCCGGGCCGCGCCATCAGAGGAACGCGACCTTTGCGGCCGCGTCGACCTTCACATCTCTTTCTGGGAAGGAAATTTACAGCCTTAGCGTACTTGGCGTCTGTTCAAAATTGGTCAGTCCCTGACATAAAGGTCTGTGTACTACCAGCTCTGCGATTTCTCTGTACGTCTGCGCAAGGAGGCGGCAGAGTAAGCAACCGCACGCTGGCCCGCGTAACTTAGTGCCCACTGACGATCTTCGCCGTTCTTCCTTGAGTTGCTTAATCCTTGTTCTGGTTGGTGGGCTCCTCGCGATCTAGGAACCCACCCATCTGCGCCCGCCGTTGGCCACCGCCTCACGGGCAAGTGCAGCCGGTAATTACATCGGTGTCCAAGGTCACCGCGCCATTCCGCGCCAGCACCCTGCCTTCCACATTTACGCCCGTGGTTACGGTGATGGATGTGAGAGCCATGATGTTTCCTTTGAATACAGAGTTTGTTCCCAGGGTCGCTGAACTGCCGACCTGCCAGAAGACGTTGCAGGCCTTGGCGCCGTTAGCCAAGACTACGTGGCTTCCGCTCCCCGTTGTGAGCGTGGACGAAATCTGGAAAATGAACACCGCACTCGGATTACCTTGCGCATCGAGAGTGAGGTCGCCGGAATCTGCCAGCGACGACGTGGAGGTGTAGACACCGGAGGTGAGGGTCTGCCCGACCAAATCTCCGGCTACCGAAGTGCCGCCCGATCGTCCGGCAGCATCGATATACCCGGCCGTCAAAGTGGCCTGCGCGAGAGATGCGACACCGTCCGCGAGATGGATCGTTCCACCCGCTAAACCTGGCGGAAATCCAGTCACGGCAGTACCCGGGGCGACTCCAACATCTCCGGACACTGTGGTAGAACCAGTGTTGGTGACCGTGGTTCCAGCCAAGACAGAGAAATCTCCAATGTTCGGACAAAGAGCTACTGGCTGGGTTCCACCGCTCTGGCACGGACCAGTGGTGAAAGTCTGTTGCAGCGGTGCAACCGGTACTCCGCCCATGTCCTTGGCTCCGGCGGTGACCATGATCGTGTATGTGGTGTTTGCAGCCAGGCTAGCCGTGGGCGTGAGAGTGGCCTTTTGACTGACCACGTCGTAGGTCACGGTGGCGGCCACACCCACAATCAAAAATGTGCTGGGATTGATGGTGAGTGAGTCCATCTGCTCGTCAAAAGTGACCACGATCTTCTGGTCCTGTGGCACGCAAGTGGCACCTGCGACAAGATTGACGGCAATTACGTTCGGGGCAGAAGTGTCGCTGGTTGCGCGCGTAGTAAAGGAGAAATCGAAGGGCGCAGCCAATGGAGTTCCGCTCATGTCGTTGGCCCCCGCGGTAATGCTCGCGTTGTACTTCGTATTGGGGGCGAAGTCAGGTGAAGGTTTGAACTCGGCAATCATGTTGGTGGCATCGTAAACGACCGTGCCGCTCGCGCCTGAAACCAGAAAGCTGCTCGAGCTGATACTGGCTGGATCCATGGGTTGGCTGAACACCACCGCAATCGCACGGTTGGTGCCCACTCCGTTGCTTTGCGGGACCACCATTGATACCGCGGGACCGTTGGAGGCGGCCGGTGGCATGGGAACGCTACCACAGCTAACGAGAAAAGCGACCACCACAAGGGCAGACGAGAGCCTGGAAATTCGCGAGATGGACATACGACTCCTTTCCCAATACCTACCGGCGGAAAGACACCAAGTAGGTGGAGCGACGCTTGAAAGGGCAGCGAAGCTCGCTTGGGGGACAAAATCTCGGGGCTCGTCGAAGGGCTCGAGCCTTCCGTAGATTCGTTCCGAATTATGTAGTTTGTTAGCGACGCTGTCTGATCAGAATCGCTCACTCGATGTTTTCTATCTTGCGACGAGGATTGTCAGGTCCAGCCTGACGGACAGGGCATACGGTCTCGAGAAGAGTTTGAAGTCGCCAACGTATGATGGAAAGGGACCGGCGTTGAGATTTCTGTGGGGTAAAGCGGGCAAACTAAAGAGCGTCGCCTCAACCGAAAAGGCCAGCATTTGAGTGCTGGCCTTCAGGGGAGAACTGATCGAAGCTGTTATTTGGTGCAAGTCTCACTAACCATTTTTACATCGGTCACAAGCAGGTCGCCATATTCCTCTTTACTTGCGGCCTTTTCCACTTGGCCCTCTTTCTTTTCCTCAGCTTTTTCTGCCGTCTTTGATTCGCGATGAGCGGAACCGGTGACCGTCACTTGATGGCCCACGTGTTCCCCAAGCTTAACGGTTGTGCTGCTGAGGTCCCAGGTCTTTCCGTCTTCAGCCGTGATGGAGAAATCGCCGGCTTCATGGCCTTTTTGCAGACAACCCGTCAAGGTCTTGATGGTCATGGGCTTCTGCGCTTGCTTTTCTGTGGTGGTGGTTTCTTTTGGGTTGTCCTTCGCAGGCTCCTGAGCCAAACACACGAAGGTGGTTAGGAAAACGAACGGCAGCGTAGTCAATATCAGTTTTTTCATGTTTCTCCTTTGGCCAGAGCGGACTTCTTAGATTCGAACGAGGGACGAAAGACGAGGTGGCTGGTTCAAACCAGACTCCCTGAGACGTTGAAAAGGCGGGCGTGAGGGTCAAACGTCGCCATGGTGAAGAACTCTATCCCATGCCTGCCGGTCTGCCTGCGGAACCGAACAGTTCCCAGTACAGCAACTCGGAGATTACTGTTCCCACGACAGTGTTACTGTTCAAGATTGCTCACTTCCCCAGATTCTTGAGGATTTGTTGCGTCCGGCAATTCTTATAGCCACTCAGTCAGAAACGAAGAGCACCTGTTTTGATCCTTACACAGTAAAGATGTGTCGCATTGTGCCCTGACTGTGGTACTCCGCCGCGCTGCCAATGTCGCAAATGAGCTTTGGTGACAAAACAGTCTTTTGTGAGCAGTAGTGACCAGCCTGGAACTACTCTTTCCCTCATAGTTTAAGAGTGGCAGGATTCCCAGACAGGTCGCCCCTTGATTAAACGAAGCAAAAACGCGAAAAGAAATCTCAATTTCAATCCCCATGCCTTTCTTTCAACGATCGGCAAGGGTAGAGATATGGTGTCTTTTCAGAAGAAAGATTCGATCTTTACTCAAGGGGATGCGACGGACGGGCTGTTTTTTGTCCAAAGGGGAAAGGTCCGGCTCACGGTTGTGTCGGAAGGCGGAAAAGAGGCAACACTCGGCATCTTAAGCGAAGGCGATTTCTTTGGAGAGGGCGGTCTTGCCGGCCAGCTCTTACGCATGTCGACAGCTAGCGCATTGACGGACTGCGTTCTTCTGCATGTTGAGAAGAAGGCGATGATGCATACGTTGAGCCTGGAACCGAAATTGTCGGCCATGTTTGTCAAATATCTGCTGAAGCGGAACATCCGATATCAGGATGATTTGGTGGATCAGCTTTTCAACTCCAGCGAAAAGCGACTCGCGAGACTCCTCCTGCTAATGGCGCAATTCGGTCAAAAAGGCGTCTCGGAAATGTCGGTGCCCAGACTGAGTCAGGAGACCCTGGCGGAGATGGTTGGGACGACGCGTTCGCGCGTTAGTTTCTTCATGAACCGATTCCGGAAGTTCGGGTTTATCAACTACGACGGTGGAGACAATCTGCACGTCCACAGCTCGCTCCTCAACGTGGTTCTCCACGATGACGACGCTGTGATCGCAACTTCGCCGGTCGAGAATGCAAGCCGCCGCATCACGAAGAGCCTCGAACCACCCGCGGAGCCCGGTGAACGGCCCGACAAAGAACGCGCCATGAGGCCTCCGCTGCCCAGCCTTCGTGCGCAGCGCAAGTGAGTGGATGAGGTCCAATAGGAAGCATCTGTCGGAGACGCACCCAGCGATCGTAAGAATCAAGGAAAGTATGGCCGTGAAGAAGGGCCGATGAGGTCCGGCACCAATGACTGCGAAACTAGCGACGGTAGACGACCGCATTGGGGCCAGCGTCGGAGAATCTGGCGCCATCCCCGACGGGAACAGGACTTCGCGCGGCACGAACGGCATTCCCCCGATCCCAGGCATGCATTTCGACCGCGGATATCTCTCGCCTTACTTTGTGACAGACCCCGAGCACATGGAAGTAGCCTTGGAAGACGCGTACGTTCTTATTCATGAAAAGAAAATTACCCGCAAGAAGGACTTGCTCCCGCTCCTCGCGCAAATCACCCGAAGTGGCAAGCCTCTGCTCATCATCGCAGAGGATGTTGAAGGTGAGGCGCTGGCTACTCTCGTTGTGAGCAAGATCCGTGGCCCGCTGCAAGTCGCGGCAGTCAGGGCGCCTGGCGTCGGGGATCAGCGCAAGTCCCTGTTGCAGCGCATAGCCCTGATCACCGGTGGCAAAGCCATCACGGCAGGACTCGACCTATCATGCGTACAGATTTCCGACCTCGGTCAGGCCCGAAAAATCACCATCGATAAGAACAACACAGTGGTCGAAGGCCGAAATCAAGTACGGGCAGCTTCCGTAACCGCCGGTTTCAAGGGTGCCCCTGTTGGATCTCACGCGCGCAGCGTGAATTAGCACTGTGTCCAATCCGGGCGCCCAAGCCACTCTCGGGAAATCGCCCTCCCCCTTGCTGATCAAGCAACCCAGACCCTCCTATCACCATCGAAACCGCGCCGAGTGGATGAAACGAGTTGCTACCCTTATGCTCAGGTTGAGAGACCGTGTCGTTTTTTGCTGTTCGATCTCGATATCCCTTGTTCTTTGCGGTTGCGGGGGAGGCACAAACAGCGGCTCCACCGGGCCAGGTCCCGTTCAACTTACTGTCCAAACCGCGGGTGCAGGTGGAGGGATGATCAGCAGTAATCCCGTAGGCATCAATTGCGGAAAGACCTGCGATGCCAGTTTTTCGAGCGGGACCCAGATAACTCTCAGTGAGACTCCCGCTGCGGGCTCATCTTTCACCGGGTGGACGGGGGGGTGCAACGGCAGCAGTCCAACCTGCACATTGACGCTCAGCGCGAGTCAGCAGGTCACTGCAAGCTTCAGCACTATTCAGAATGCGGCTGTGCTAACCGTGAGCCTGGCGGGCACTGGCACGGGTACGATCGCAAGCAGCCCTTCCGGAATTAATTGCTCTCCAACTTGTACCGCCAGTTTTGTAAGCGGGACTCAGGTGACGCTCACCGAGACCGCCGCTGCGGGCTCATCTTTCACCGGGTGGACGGGGGGGTGCAGCGGCAGCAGTCCAACCTGCACATTGACGCTCAGCGCGAGTCAGCAGGTCACTGCAACCTTCACTACTATTCAGAACGCGGCTGTGCTAACCATGAGCCTGGCGGGAACTGGCACGGGTACGATCGCAAGCAGCCCTTCCGGAATTAATTGCTCTCCAACTTGCACCGCCAGTTTCGCAAGCGGGACTCAGGTGACGCTCACGGAGACCGCCGCAGCGAACTCATCATTCACCGGGTGGACGGGGGGGTGCAGCGGCAGCAACTCAACTTGCACATTGATGCTCAGCGCGAGTCAGCAGGTCACTGCAACCTTCACTACTATTCAGAACGCGGCTGTGTTAACCATGAGCCTGGCGGGAACTGGCACGGGTACGATCGCTAGCAGCCCTCCCGGAATCAATTGCTCTCCAACTTGTAGCGCCAGTTTTGCAGGCGGGACTCAGGTGACGCTTGCGGAGACTCCCGCTGCGGGCTCATCTTTCACCGGGTGGACGGGGGGATGCAGCGGCAGCAGTCCAACCTGCACATTGACGCTCAGCGCGAGTCAGCAGGTCACTGCAAGCTTTAACGGTGTCCAAAACATCACGGCTCTCAATCACATTATTTTCCTGGCGCAGGAAAATCGGTCGTTCGATCACTACTTTGGCGCATTACGAGGATACTGGGCCCAGAACGGCTATCCGGACCAATCGTTTGACGGACTACCCCAGTTCAACCCAAGTTCAGGCGCAGCGCCGCTGCAGGGCCCAGCCCCGTCCATTCCGGGGTGTGACCCAAGCGCTCCTCCGCCAGGTGATTGCGTCTTTGATGTCAATCATCTGATCACTTCATATCATCTGATCACTCAGTGCATCGAAAACCCGAGCCCTTCCTGGAATGAGAGCCACGCGGACTGGAACTACAACGACCAGGTTGGCCTGTATTCTGCCACCTTGAACGGGTTTGTCTGGACCGCGGGGCACGACGCCAGAGCCCTGACACCGCCATTCAACGACACCGACGGCATCCGCGCCATGGGGTACTACGATGGCGGCGACCTCAACTACTACTATTTCATGGCCTCGAATTTCGCAACCTCAGACCGTTGGTTTCATCCCGTAATGACGCGCACGCCGCCGAACCGGGCGAATCTGATCGCCGCCACATCTCAGGGTTATGCATATCCGATGAACACTGACAGCGCAGATGCGGCGCCGTTGACGGCGCCGACCATCTTTGAGGAGCTACAAACCGCAGGCATTAGTTGGAAGATCTATGTAAATCCTCAGGGGAGCCCTTGTTCGGGCCCTCCCTATGATCCTGCATGCCTGGTGACACTGAGCTCGGTACAGGAGTTCGAATGGGGCCTGACAATCCCGTCCCTGTATCCTCTGAACATCGCTCCAGTCTCTCAGTACTTCACCGACCTGCAGAACGGAACCTTGCCGCAAGTCGCGCTGATGGAGCCGGCGTCGGACGCCGGTTTCGATGAGCATCCATCAAATTCAGACTTGCAACTGAGTAATATCCAACTGGGAGCCAATTATGTCTCCTCGCTAATCAATGGCCTCATGACGAGCAGTTCCTGGAAGGACTCCGCATTTATTCTCACGTTCGACGAATTCGGCGGCCTCTATGACCACGTTCCACCGCAGCCGGCCGTCAGTCCGGATGGCATTAAGCCCGTGGATTTGCTTCCTCTTGATGTTTGCACGGTAACGACGGGGCCGACTTGCGACTTCGTATACACCGGTTACCGCGTGCCCCTGATTGTGGTCTCGCCATTCGCGAAGAAGAACTACGTCTCGCACTCGGTGGCCGATCTGACTGCGATTCTGAAACTGATTGAAACTCGTTTCAACGTGCCGGCGCTAACGAAACGGGACGCCGCCCAAATCGACATGACCGAGTTCTTCGATTTCGGTAATCCGGCGTGGATGACTCCCCCGAACCCACCGGCGCAAGTCACGAGCGGCGCCTGCTATGTGAATCAGTTGCCTTAATTTGTCGACGGGACATGGACGCCAATGACTTCAAAGAAGAACGATAGCGAGTACAGCAACAGCGCCTTGAACGGGTTCCTGCGATGGCGCGGCGTAGTGCTTGTCTGTGTGTGTTTCTTCCTCACTCTCTTGAGCGCTGCAGTCGGCGGTCAAACCTCCGCTTCGGCGCCGCCTCCGCCAAACGTGACCGGCCGCGAGCAACCCGTTCCAGCACCGCACGCCGAACCCGTGTCTCAGAACAGTGGCGCGACGGCTCCGGAGCAAGCGGCCAGTCAGACTGCCGCAGATGATCAAAGTTCCGTCTTCGTCTTCAAGACGCAAGTGCGAGAAGTGATTTTGCACGCTACCGTTGTAGATGAGCAGCGCCGCCTGGTTACCGACCTCGACCGGCCGGCATTCACTGCCTTTGAAAATGGAGTTCCCCAGGCGACGACGTCCTTTCACCGGGAAGATGTTCCTGTAGCGATGGGTATCGTGATCGACAATTCCGGCTCCATGCGCGAAAAGCGCGACAAGATAAATCAGTCAGTACTCAATCTGATTCGGGCCGGCAAATCCAACGACGAAACCTTTGTGGTCAATTTCAGTCAGGATTCGTATCTCGACCAGGATTTTACGTCTGACATAGACCTGCTCCAGGGAGCGCTGCAGAAGGTCTCCGCGCAAGGCAGCACGGCGCTCTATGATGCCATCGTCGCTTCCACAGTCCATCTGAAGAACAACACCCGAGTGCGGCGGAAGGTTCTGCTGGTGATCACTGATGGCCGGGACAATGCCAGTCAGGAGACGTTACAGGCGGCTATGCGCCGCTTGCAGCAGGAGAACGGACCGACACTCTATGCCATCGGTCTTCTTGGAGACGAGCTTCAGAAGCCGGACACTGGAGCGCTACGAAGTCTGGCCGAGGTCACAGGCGGAGTTGCCTTTTTCCCAAAAAGCCTTGATGAAGTAGACGACATTACGCGGGTCGTGGCGCGCGACATTCACAGTCAGTACACCATCGGTTATAAGCCAACTGACCACAGCAAGAATGGCGGATACCGCACCATCGAGGTGCGGGCACAGGGACCAGGCCATCGCAGCCTCACCGTTCGCACTCGAAGTGGGTATTACGCGGGCGAAGCGGTCCACTGAGTATCTGGCACAGCTACGCTTAGTTCGTGCCAGTTCCTAATCGCAATCCAGAAAGCTGCACCGCACGCAGTCAAACGTGAACAGCGACTCGATAACGGTTCACTGTGTGTATTTTGAATCGTTCTAGGTGGGCGCTGTAGCGCGGCGTCCACTAGCCAGAGGAGTGAGACCAATGATGTACACGATGACTAAACTCTGCCCGATCTGCAAGCAGCAGACTCACGAAGCAAAAAACCTACGGATAGCGTGCCATGCGCTTGCGGTCATCATACTTGGCAGGGATAAAACAGAAAGTGGCAGTCAGACAGGCATCAACCGAGCGCGTTCGTTCTGATACGTAGATTTGCAGGTTGCCGCGTTACCAGATTCCCTTGTCGCTTCCCGTAATCTTCTGACCCACCGCGGCCGCGGTGGCCAGGCATGGCAATAAACTAAGCCGGACGCTGTTCTTTAACTCGCGATGGAGCAGCAGAGTGGTGAGTTGTGCTCCATACAGCTTAGCGGACTGCGGCATGATCGGAATACGCAAGAAACCGCGGACAAAGTGAAGTTCATCGCCGCCGAATCGCGCTGAGACGTTCACGAATGGCGGAAGATCCAGGCCTGTACCGCGATAGTACTTTAGGTAATCCGACACGATCGCAAGATAAGTCGCCACGCCTCTCCAGATTCCGGCAGCCGTAGCCGAGAATCGGAGGTCTTCGTAATCGATGGTTCCCGTCTCCGACAGAATGCCGGTATCGACGATGTCGCACAGCCGGAAGTAGAAATGTCGATACATCCGCTGCATGGTTGAGATCATGAGACGGTCTTCGGCAGCTGGCACCCGAAACATGTGGCTCCCAAACGGCGTGAGCCTGGCGCGGTTGGCCAAGGCCGCAGCGATTCCAACCTGTTCTCCGGTTTGACCCAATCGGCCCATGTGGATCTCAACAGCCTCGGGTAATCCGGGGATCACGAAGTTCCATTTGCGTGCCAGGCGATCTCCCCAACTGCGCGGCGCAAGTTGTGCCGCGAAACTCCGCATCATGAGTTGGAGTACATCCGACGGGGCCGCGTTCGTGTACAGGTCCAAATCGCTGCCAAGATCGGGCCAATGATCGAGTGATTTGATTACGGTAATGTCGTACCCTTCCGCCCGGAACGCGGCGCAAACCTTCTGCAAGAACGACATCGCGTTCTCGATCCGCGCACCCTCAGCCACGAGCGCGCTCGTAGCCCACTCCGCTCGGCTTTCATCCCCGGCTTGGTCCATGACCTGGAGAAAGGCATTGAGCCCGCGCATGACCACGTGATGGGAGCTGGCGAGTCCGAGCATCTCTTCAAATTCTTCCCTGGTGATTTCCGCAATGCCAAAATCGGACGCGGCAGCCGCGGGCGAAAGGCCAGCGTCGCCTCGGCTCGGCGGCAACAGAAGCCAAGAGAGGACGATCAGAGACTTGCTCGAACCGAAGGGAGAGAATGTTTTATTCATATTGTCCAGAATGAATCGGTGTTATTGGGGCGCCTGCGCCACAGGTGGTTTGGAGAGGGGTGATGGAGATGACGATAGCGGCTCTGTTGGCGGCATCGTCGATTCCATGACGGGGGTGTTGTCGCGGTGCTTCAGTTCGATCGGGCCGGACCGCCTTTGTCTAGCCTGGTCTTCGAAAACGATCTTGTCGCCGACTTGTTGCCCGCTATCGGTGACGACGGCAGAAAGGCGCTTGCCTTCAGCGGAACGCTGGGTCGCTAGTCCTACTCGGTCGTTGGCGTGCTCGGCCTTTCGGGCTCGTGCGTAGAAGAACTGCGCGGTCTCGAGGTCGCCATCCCTCTCCGCCATATATCCGACGTTGTTGATTGCAAAGGCACTGTTTGGATCAAGCGAGTAAGCCTGGAGGAAGTCTTGCTTGGCAGCGGGCCAATCATTTCGATTCGTCGCGGAAACTCCACGCACCGTGAGCAAGGCAGCTTGCGCCTGGTCGGTGGCTGCATTTTGCATGCGCTCTCTCAGTTTTTTTGCGCTATCTGCAGCCATCTCGCTGACCGGCTTTCCTCTCCAAGAGTGGTTCAGGGTGACGATGACTGGTTCCAGGGAATGCGAATCCGCTGCTGCCATGTAGTACGTCAGCGCCTGCTCGTAATCTCCTCGAGCCTCCTTGGCAACGCCCATGTTGTTCAAGGTGAATGTATTCCGCGGATCCAGGGCCAATGCTTGTTGCAGCAGGAGATCAGCCTCCGGCGTCCGGTTCTCTGACAAAAGCCGAATTGCCTCGACGTTCATGCGATTGACCTGCATGGGGACGTTGTTCAGGCCGCCAAATGCTTCCCGCATTGGCTTTCCTTCCAGGCGCTTTGCATTGGTGCGGTCAATCACAGCATCGCTCGCCTGTTCCGATGCCAGTGCATAGAACTTCTGCGCACGATCCAGTAGGCCCTGCAGTTCAGAAATGTAACCCAGGTTGTTCAACGTAAAGGGGTCGCCGGGGTCGTACAGATACGCTTTGTAAAAGAATCCCTCAGCCTTCTCATACTGTTGCTTCCGAAGGGCCTCAACCCCGTCGCGATTGAGACGCTGCACAAGAGTAAGTTCGCTTCGCTTAGGGAGCGTGAGCTTGAGGTCGCCTGCCCAGGCACTCCGGGGCGCCAAGCTCACCGCGACAGCAACGATCGCCAGTAAGCACAGTTGTTTGCCAAACATGTTCGGTCCTTTATGAGCGTGAATTGGATGCATCGGGTGGGAATGCGTTGCCTAGCCGCCAAAACCAACATTGTTGGCAGCGTGGCGAGCTTTGAGACCACTGCTGATCACTTCCTACCATCAAAGAGAGAGCGAGAATCCAGCAGCAGGTAAGAGGGTGTCCGAAATGGGTCGTTTTCTAGCGGTAGCCATTCTTTGCAGCGTGGCGTTTGCTCAATCAGCGTCGTCCGCCGGCTCGAACGCGGCACAAGAACAGCGTGTTCAAGCTGCGTTCATGCCGGAAAGCGCGTTCGGCAGTGCAACCGGGCTGCCCCCTACGCCCCGGGGAAAGAGCACGGTAATCGGCGGCGCAATTCGTGGGGTGGACCGGGTTCGCGACCAGTTCACGCTGAATGTGTTCGGTGGTCGGACACTGAAGATCCTCTTTGACGAACGTACCCAGGTGTATCGTGACGGCCTAAGAAGCACGCTGCGCGACTTGCGTCCTGGAGATCATGTCTCGGTCGAGACGGTGCTGGACGGAACCACAGTGTTTGCGCGCAGCATCCGTCTGTTGTCGGTGGTGCCGGAAGGCGAATGCCAGGGTCAAGTGCTGAACTACAATCCCGGCGACCGTGAATTGACGGTGCGCGACGTTCTCTCTCGTCAACCGGTCAAACTGCAGGTGCCGGCCGGCACCTCCATTGTTCGCCAGGGTCAGGCTGCCTCCGCCTTCGCGGACAATGGCTTCTCGAGTCTGGCTACAGGGGCGCTAATCTCCGCCAAATTCCAATCTGACAACAAGGGGCACGGTGTGGCTAGCAAGATCGTGATCCTGGCGGTTCCGGGAGCAGCATTTGTGTTCGTTGGAAATGTCACATTCCTTGACTTGCGCTCCGGATTGTTGGTGCTGGTCGATCCGCGGGACGACAAACGCTATGAAGTATCCTTTGATTCGGCTCGCTTCCCGATGAGTCATGAACTCCACGAAGGGGCTGATTTGACCGTGACCGCGGACTTCGATGGCGCTCGCTACGTGGCCAGCAAGATTGCGATCAACTCGCCTTCTGACAAATAGATCAACAGTCCAGTCCAAAAGCGCGGGTGTACACGCCAAGTGTGCTTTCGCTGGCGCGCGTCGCCTCGTCGCATAGCAACTGCCTGGTGCTAGATCCGAATCTGCGAAAAGGCACCCATCGTCCTCTTTCTCCGTTAAACCTGAATAAAGCCCGCATCTCCTTCCCCGATCGTTTCAGCGCCTCCCGAAAATCGAGGAATGCAGCGATCCCCATGCTCGATCGAGGCACAGGACAGTGCACTTTCGAGTAAAATCCGAGCCATTTCCCGTTGACGCTACCCAGAACCCTGTATTACTGTTTGGGCAACATTTCCTGAATCTCTGATCTTAGGGATTGATCAGCGGAACTATAGGGGCCATGTCCCGTTCGCGTCGGGCCTAGTCCATTTATTCAGCAACTCAGAACTTGCGATTCCGCAAGCACGCGTTCCATACAAAATGCCGGAGGCCCCGTCATAATGAAGACTTCCTATTTCTCTATCTGCATGTTTCTAATGGCGGCGGCATCTGCGCTCGCCAATGTTAGTGTCAGCAGTCCAAGCAATGGTGCTACGGTTGGTTCGCCAGTGCCATACGTGGCGACGGCGACCACGAGCACGTGTTCGAAGGGCGTTGCGTCCATGGGCATCTATGTGGACAACCAACTCGTCTACGTCGTGAATGGAGCGAGCCTAAATACGAATTGGCCCGTCAGTTCGGGCAAACACAACACCGTAGTAGAAGAGTGGGACTACTGTGGCGGTGCAACCTACACGAGCCTGACGATCACCGTCAACAGCCAAACGGGCGTATGGGTGACCTCACCCGTGAACAACAGCAAGGTGAGTTCGCCGACGAATTACGTTGCAACTGCAAGCACGACCACTTGTTCGAAGGGTGTAGCTTCCATGGGGATTTACGTGAATAACGTACTCCAGTATGTCGTGAATGGAGCGAGCTTGAACACCAACTTGAGTATGAGCTCAGGAACCTACAACACCGTGGTGGAAGAGTGGGACTATTGCGGCGGAGCCGCCTACACTCCCGTGACCGTCACGGTCCAGGGCGGAAATGTACTCTCCAAACTGCAGGCTAGCAGCGGATGGAAGAGTTGGGGTGAATTGCCCCCCTACTACGCGATTTGTTCCGCACCATGTCCGGGGGTGACCTGGTCCATGACGCAAGGGATCAAATCACCCGCGATGAGTGGAAGCGCGACGCAGTTCAATATCGGCGGTACGACGCCTTATTCCGACGTTCTATGGAGCATCCCTCTGATCGGCCAGGGTTCGACTCAGGGGCTGCCCGACTCCGGTCACACGCTCCTTCCGACGCTGCACAACTTCACCTACGATGCCTACTTTTACCCAACGAACCTCGGAGTGACACAGGTTCTGGAGTTCGACATCAGCATGTACTTCAACGGGCTCGGCTTGATTTGGGGCAACCAGTGCCGCGTAGCGGGTGGAAACGAATGGGACATTTGGGACAACGTGAACTCGCGATGGGTTCCGACCGGCGTTGCCTGTAATCCCGTGAACAATTCCTGGAACCATGTGACGATTCAAGCACAGCGGGAATCTGACAATTCGCTGCTTTTCCAGTCGATCACGCTGAATGGCGTGACGAGTAACATTAACCAGAAGTATGCGCCGGGCACTGCACCGAGTGGCTGGTGGGGCATCACGGTCAACTACCAGATCGATGGAAACATCAAGCAGGCGGCGAACACAACGTATCTTGACAACTTCACCTTCACATACCAGTAAAAAGCCGCACCCGAGCGGAGCGAGACTCAGTTTTCACTTTGAGGTCGTCGGGGCTGCATGAGCAAAGGTTGGGGACAGATCCAGGCCGCCAGCAGATAGCGCATTCAGAACTTCTTGCGAAACCTGGCGTTCGACATCCTGAACTGGCTGAGGAACGATGACGGTCATCCCCCCAACGAGTTTGCTCAGAGCCAGATAAGACGCGCGGCTGCCGTGCAGAAAATCGAGGGGATACTCGGGTTTTCGCGCGCGCGCTTGCACTGGATCGGCATCCAGTACGAAGCTGACATCTGGTTGCGGAATGAACGGCAACAGCAGTCGAACATATGCTCGCTCAATTCGATTCTGTAATGACAAGTTCGCGAGTTCGTCGTAGAGATAGCGGTCAAAGATGATGACGTCCGTATTCGTTCTGAGCGCTCTCGCTACTACGATACGAAGCGAGACGGCATCCACGAAGTAAAGACCGAATCGCACCGCAGTCATATACCAAGATCGGACGTTCTTGTCTCGCCGGTTTACCGGCCGCTCCGGCGTCCCAACCCCTTTGTCTCCCTTGAACAGGCTCTGGCCGGTCACTTCTCGGATCTGCGTCAGCCGGGCAACGTCATCCCAGAAAGTAACCAGCAAGACGCGGGCACCGACATCATTCAATCGGACACGCAGAGCTTCAATTTGAGTGCTTTTGCCGGCGCCGTCAATGCCAGAGAAACTTACCAGTGTGGGGCGCCGGTCTTCTGTGGCTTTCCGCATTATGTTCGCACGGCTTTTTTTAGAGGCCTCGCTGGAAACGGGCTAGTGTGGCCGGCTGGGACTAGCACTGGCCAGGGCCACTACTGTTCCGACGGCAACGCCGGCACCTGCGATGATGCCAACTCTGATCAGGATGGAGCGCGCTCGCCTCTGTTTCGCCGGCGCGATCGCCGCACCGGCTGGCCTGGAAGCAGCAACGCCGGTTGTCTTTACAAACGTCGCTGCAGCTGTGCCGAGAGGCGCCTGTGTTTCACTTTGTGGATTTGGGGAGGGCTGCTGCGCGCTGGACGATTGGTCCGGCGAAACCAGCGCGCCTGGACTGTCAGGAAGCGCCTTGACTTGGGACGGTTGAGCTTGCACGCCAGTGGCGCCACTATCGGAAGTTCTAGGCTGAGCCAGCGTGGCTGCTGCGACTTCGGTCTGTTGTTTTGGAGTCGCATCCTGCTGCGGTGACGGGACTGCCGCCGCATGTGGTGCAACGAATAACAGCAGAAGGCAGCCAGCGATGTGTCGCCTCAACCAGCGCCCCGTCATTCTCATCGTCGACTCGGAACCTGAATTCTCTTCGTGCGACACCGACTGATGGACTTCAAAACGGGTACGCCGCGCTCTGGACGAAAGAGCTGGACCATCAGGCCGAAGACGCTGCTGAAACGGTTCTGCCGGGAATTGGGAGAAGCTGTTTACCGCATCAGCCGTACTGTCAAAAGACTCGAAAAGATGGTCAACCTTTGCCAGTTCCAGAATCGCTACTGCTGCCGGAGGGATTGATGCGAGTTTGATGTCGCCATTCCGCTTCAGGGCCTCTTCCAGGCAACGTAACAACACCTGGATTCCGGTGGCGTCGAGTTGTCGCACTTTAGAACAGTCGAGCACCACACGAGGCCGATCTGCGTTCAAGCAAGACTCTACTTCGCGAAAGAAGCCATGCCCTTGCTTAACATTCAACAACTCAGGTAGTTGTTTCACCGCTACGAGTCTTGCGCTTGTCATTTTCGGGGTCCCAGTTTCCAACAACCCTTCTCGGTGCCTGGACGGCGAACGATTGCGTAGGCGTCCAATTCGGCCTATTAAACAATCTAGAGTCGCTGTGGCGCGGGGTCTATCCTGTCTTGTCAGTAGAGGGCGGACGGGGTTGCGCTAGAAGGTAAACAATCGTTTCGGTCAAAATGGGCTCTACAAGAGCCGGGCGAGTTCGGCCTCAGGATCGTGCACAACGTGGGTTAGAAGGTTTGTGCCGTACCGGAACAGGGTCGCCACATTCGTGCGGTACCAACAACACTCTCCCATTCTTGGAGACAACCCGCACAAGAACCGAAACTTCGATACGGTCTCCGGCGATGTCAGAATCGCCGCTACGAGACGGTGGTTTCCATCCAGGATCGTAAGTGGTTCGCTCTCGTTGAGCCCGATGAGAAGGACCGCACCCGGGTCGGCATCCTGTCGGAGCCGGGCACCCAGCGCTCCAATCTTCGATAAGAATAGATTTCCGGCTTCATTATGACTGCGAAAGGTGCGGAGGCGTTCGGCAATCGCTGTGATGCCGAAATTCCCCCGTGCGAGTTTTCGCCATTGTGCCCGTGGAAAGACGCGAATCTGAGCCAGGTCTGTTGTCCGGATCTCCACCTCGAACCATTCGGTCCCCTCCGGCAGCTCTTTCCATAATGAAAAATGTCGAATAAAAAGCAGCGCACGCCGCTTTGCATTCTCGCCAGCATCGTCGAGGTGCGGCGTGAGCACGAGCCCGCGCAGAGTTGCTTGGTATTCTTCGAAGGCGGAATTGCTGAAATCGGTTCGTAGAAATTCCGCCACGACCTCGTCCTCTGAAACCTGCCGGATTAGCCTGATCGCCTTGGGAGGCGTTATCTGGTCCTTTGCGCCGGTTATGGAGTCAATCAGGAACGGCACCGCGACAACAACCAGCAGAACCGTCATCAGCACAAGTTGTATCCAAATGACCTGTTGCAGAGAAGAATGGTAGCGGCAAATGCCAACGACCACAGCGCCACTGAAGGCCAATTGCAACCAGCTAGTGTTGGCGATTTTGTATGACATCTCGTAAGCAATGATCACAACGCTAAGCGAGTAGATGACGGCTGTGGCGGCATACAACGCGAGCAGATAGGGAAGGCCGTGTTTCCCGGCTATTTCGAACTGCGGGCCAAAGAAGGTTGTCCAAATCCCAGCGGGCGCCAGGCGAAGGCCGAGAGCCAACGCCGAACCGATGCCCAACACCAGTAGGAATGAAGTCAGCAGGACCTTGTTACCTCTCCTCTCCTCATTGCGAGTGCCTGCGACAAGCGGAAACATGGTATTCACGACCGCTGACGAGAAAGCAAAGATCACCCGCCCCACTAATGCCACGGCAGCATACAGTCCTGCCGTTGTTGAGGGAAAGAAGTGCTTCACCAGCACAATGTCACAATTGTTGATGAGTACCTGGCCGGCAAAAAAGACGATTGCCTGGAGTGCCTCGCGAAACGCATCAGGGATGTGAAGATTGTGGGGAACCGCGGCCGCAAGTTTAGGCACCGCCGCAAGATAGGCGACCGCGACCGCGGCGGCGTTGGCGGCAATCACGCCTGGGACACCGAGACCCAGCATGATGAGCAGGACAGATCCGCCGAGTCGAACCAGTCCCTCAAGGACCAGATTGGCGCCGAGACGATGGAAACCGTAAGCGCCCTGGATATACCCTCGCCGGCTTCCCAGCGGAATGTAGAACGCTACCCCAACTGCGAGCAGGACCACGAGCACTGGACTCGGCAAATTGAGGTAGTCCGCAATCACTCCCTGAAACAGCAGCAAAAGAAGCGCGACGGTGATGCCGCATGCCCATGCACTCCTGTGGAATCCTCGATAAACGGCGCTTTTCCCCTCCAGCGAACTCTGTTGCGCGACAACTTTTGCGGAAACGATTTGAAAGGAAAGCGTAACGGCCGAGATCAGGATGAGAAGAGTGTAGACAGCCGTAGCATGTCCAAACGCCGTAGGGCCCAGGAATCGCGCAACCGCGATGTTGTAGGCGAAGTTGATCGCGGTTGCGAGTCCCGAAGCGGAGAGCAATACGAAGCTCCCCGACAGAACCCGGGATTGGAGAGTCTTCGATTTCGAAATCGAATCGTTCAAATTCTGCGGCTCCGACACACCAACCAGCGAAACCTGAACAGAGGCAACTCAGCCACTGAAAGGTGAAGCGCGTGAGAAAACGAATTGCTAAGGGACGGATTCTACTGGCGTGGCAGCACTTCTGATGCGAAAACCGATGATCAGGCTGCTTCCAGCCCAGCCCACTCGACCTTTTAATTGCCGTCCTCGCTACAACCCATGGTGTTTGCGCCGCCTCTAAAGTCCAGAACCTTATGATGAATCGCTACTGGGTAATCTCTGCGTTGATGTTCCTGCTACTGCAGGGATGCGCCTATCCCGGCCTGCGTCAGGAACTGCGCCGGAGTGTGCCGACTGCGGACGCTTCACCGCGAATTTTGGCCATCTATGAGCCCTGGTTTGGTCATCCCAGACACATCAGCGTTGGCTATTCCTCGCACGATCCCGCGGTGATTCGCAAACAGATTGACGAAGCCAAGGCGCTGGGAATCTCCGGGTTCGTGGTTGACTGGTACGGGGATCGCGAGCCTTTTATCGATCGAAGCTACGCCCTGATCCAGACCATTGCTGCCGAGAAGAGCTTCCATGTTGCGATGATGTACGACGAAACCGACGAAGAAGAAGCCGAAGCAACGGACGACGCTTTCGCGGCGTTCAACAAGTTCAACGAAACATATCTTTCGCCAAACGCGTCTGGCCGTCAGGCCTATCTCACCTACAATGATCGGCCTGTGATCTTCATTTTTCCAAAGGCAGGACACACCAACTGGAATCGAATTCGGGCAGCGACCGACAAATGGGCCCGCCCACCGTTGCTTATCTACGAAGATCGATCAAGCTCTTTCACGTCTGCGTTCGACGGTTTTTATGCATGGATTAATCCAGGGAAAAAGGGATGGGCAAGCGATGGCAGCAACTGGGGGGAAGATTACCTGGGCGATTTCTATCGGAAGATGCAATCGAAATATCCTGACAAGATTGCCGTTGGAGCCGCTTGGACGGGTTTCGATGACAGCAAAGCCTCATGGGGCCTGAATCGGCATATTTCTCAGCGCTGCGGCGCTACCTTCGCGGATACCATGAAGTTGTGGCGGCAGTATTACCCGGCTGATCGTCCCTTGCCTTTCTTGTTGGTTGAAACCTGGAACGACTACGAAGAAGGCACGGCAATTGAACGCGGATTGGCCAAATGTGAATCCGGCTCGCAAACGCGATCCGGGCAGTAGACTTTTCTAAGCCACGCGAATTGGCTTTTTCCGATCCCCTGACCGGCGGCTCAGGTCTACTTGAGCTGGATTCTCCCTCGAAGAGTCGTACACCTTGTTGATGATCGAGAGGGGACGACTACGCACCTCGTCATAGACCCGTCCAAGGTATTCGCCTAGCACTCCCACAGACAGGAGCAAGAATCCCCCCACCAGAAAGACAGCTGCCGCGATCCCGTAACCTAAAGGATTCACGGCGCTCTTCGAAAAGACTGTGCATATCGCCAGAATGACGGCCACTGCGATTGCAAATCCCGCTAACCCGAAGCTGAGGCGGAGCGGTTTGTAGCTGAAGCTTGTAATCGCGTCCATCGCGTACTTGATGCGACTCACGAAGGTCAGTTTGCCCTCGCCACCTGCCCGATCCTGCCGGTCATAGAGAACCACTCCGGTTTTGTAACCCACCCACGCCCGCAGTCCTGGCAGGTATCGACTGCCCTCACGCAGAGAGTTGATTGAGTCGACCGCTTGTCGGTCAAGAAGGCCGAAGATCCCTGCATTGAGCGGAATGGGAAAGTCCGAGAGTGCTCCCAGCAAGCGATAGAAAAGAGGGAACAGCTTGGCTAGGATCACGCGGCGTTCCTGCCGGCTTCGTCTTACAGCGGTTACGACTTGTGCGCCATTCCGCCAGGCAGCGACCAATTCCGGCACAACCTCTGGCGGGTCCTGGAAATCGCCGTCCATTAAGACAACCGCGTCGCCAATCGCAGTCTGGAGGCCCGCAGAGATCGCCCCCATGTGCCCCCAATTGCGAGACAGGTCGACCACCACAACGTGCGCATCTTTGGCGTGCAGCTCTGTCAGCAGTTTCAGGGACGAGTCACTGGAGCCGTCGTTTACATAGACGACCTCCCAGGCCTCTTCCTTCATGGAGTCGGTGAGAGCCGCGTGAAATAGTTCTACGATTTCCTCTTCATTGAAAATAGGTACCACGACTGAGATCATCTAGCGGCTCCTTGAGTCGGTCCCAAAAACAGAACAGTGCTCGGTCTTCGTGGATGTACAGATTTGTAATCTTGAAGAATTCGCGGTCGAGCCCGAAATAAAGCACGTCATTCGGACTCAGCCTGGAAAATACGCACCTTCCACCGCACTTCGGTGGGGGTCAAGACCGCAACATAGCGCGCTCGCAGGTGCTGCTTTGTCTGGACCTTTTGGCCATCGAGGATTTGCACATCGTATTCGACCGTGTCTATCAATTGAATCGACAGTCCTTCTGGTGAGTAGAAAACCAGTCGAACATCGTGCGCCGTGTCTCGATAGCTTGTATGAATCCCGAGCTTCGCTTGCTCCCGAATCGTGTCTGCCAGTTTCTCTTTGGCGATACCGGTGAAGTCCCGATCGAGCAGATCGACCCGATTCTGCTCGAACGCACCGCTGAAACTGCGCCACGCCTGCAGATAATCGCGAATCACCGCAGTCTCAGTTTGCTTTTCCAGAGGCCGTGGCCCGACCGAATCCGCAGGTTCAATGCGGACGGCAGGTGGGTCAGAGCCGAGGGCAAACATCGCCACGAAGAGTGAGTACACGACGAAGATGGGCCGTTTCATTGCTATTTTTCCCAGCGAATTTCATTCCCTATCAAAACTCCGGTCGCAACCGAGATTTTTGCCCCGCTGTAGGCTGGCATATCCGTGCGCGCGACCCCTCGTTTGAGGGGGACATCAACCGTGGATTCGCTGCCCTTATAGGTTTCCGTGAAGGTGACAATCGTTCCATCTGGCAGAGCGTTGCCGCTACAGTCGCGCACCGGCTCCGTTTCCACCGCAAGCCTCTGACCCGACGGCTTTGCGCTCATCCGTAAGTGGCAGGGATCGCCTGGAACTTGCTGTATCACGCGTGTGCTGACTGCATCCCCAACTCGAGCCACAAACTGAGAAGCGCCTTCCTTGGCCGCGGAATTCATCTTTGTCCAAGCCACGCCATTGTGCGTAACCGCCGTCCGCGTCTGCACAGCACCGGCAATGCCTGACAGCTGAAACGAGACTTGCGCAGGCGTCAGGACCAGGTTCTGAAAGGTGTCAAAGACGTATACGACGCCGCTGATGCCCTCGTGCAAGTTGACCGCAAGACGAGAGGGTTTAGCGAGAAAACTCAAAGCCGCCGGCGGACTCGCAGCGATTACATCGAACGCGCCGTCTTCCGTGGAGGAGTCTCCCACCAGAGCGGCTAGATAGTGGCCGGCATTGTGGAGATCTCCAGGAGCAAAGAGCGTCGCTTCTCCTAGTCGTACATTGCGTCGCAAGACCTGCGCCGGCCCCACGATGTAGAGAACCGCTTTGCCGCTTCCGCTGCTTTGGATCGAGAACCCGCTACCCGCTTCGACAGTTTTGGGCAAGCGCAGGCCGCCGGTTTGCGCCAAGGCTAGCGGCATCGCGGCAAGAACCAAACCGCCCAGCACGAATGTAAATCTGGATTTCATTGGAACCGGCCCGAACTGTACGTAGTTGTGATCGCACGCTCGCTACTGACTTTGACGGCGATGTCCGCCGGAACAGACATGGCAAAAGCAACCGGGGTCTGGGGCAGTAGTGCGCGGTCGACGTATTGGTCCGCGACCCATATCAGTTGGCCATTCTTGTCATAGAACGTTCCAAGAACGTGCGCCACACTCACGGCCTGACCACTTTGATTGACGAGTTTTCCGATCAGCGAAGCTTTGGGCGCCGGGTTTAGGCGCTGATCCTCAATCTCGATCACAGGATCCGCCGAAGCCGCGATCAAGGTTGACGACGGCTCCATGTGAACACTGTCTACTTCGGATAGCGCTACGTCGTGAAACGCAATGAGAAACGGAGTGACCTGCTTGGGCAAGAGAACGTGAGAAATCTTGTCGAAGCTGTCTTCTGTCGCGATCGCAGACCCGTTTTTCGCCAGTAGCGTCGCTCTGACCGTCACAAAGGCGGGGACGACATCCTCGTTCAGAAGTTCACCCATGATGACCACTCCGCCGCTGCGGTCCACCGGATGCATGTCCACGATACGCACGTGCGGCGCCTCTACATCCTGAGATCCCCAATCGTCTTCTGCACCGCGGTAGATCACGTCCCAGCGCAGATAGGTCACAGGGATCACTTGCGGCGGCACCCGGGGTTCTTTAACGATCGGCCATACGACGCCCCAGCGGTCCCCGGTTCGCACCACTCGCAGGTCGCGTGTGTCCAGGAACGCTCCTACCACGGTCGACCACCGCAATTTGAGCTGAATCTGCGCTTCGTCGGCGGAGGCATGCAAGGGCCGGAGGTCGAAGCTATCGAGAGTCGCGTAGGTGCGAAGGCTGGGGTAGCTTCCGGTCAAATCGCGCACGAACTCCAGCTCCGTGAATTCGCTTTTGTTGGCAAGACTGGAATACGCGTGTCCCCAAGCCTGGCGGCCGATTTCGTCGGCCAGATTCTCGACTGCCGCTTGCGGCGACGAAGACGAACGCAGCAAACTGGCCCCGGAACCAGCCATGGCTTTTGCGGACGGAACAGGCCACACCGTACCCACGACGATGAGTGCCACTGTAACCGAGGCGATGACGATTGCGAGGAGGCGTCCGTTGTTCATGAGGCGACCCTTTCAAGGACGCGATTCTCACGGGCAGTGGACGGTTCAACGACCCGGCGTCTCTGCCATCGTCTCTCTGGAATCAGCACCATCAACATCGCGAGAATGCTGCTGCCGATGGGAAGGATGCCCCACATGAGCCCTTGCCACCGCGGAGGGATCTGTGGCGCGTTGACTGGAACGGCAGGTGCCACATCCTCTCTGCTCCAAATGGTGATTGTCTTGTCTTCAAGATCATCCACTCTGCGCCAGCCGGCGAAGACCAAGAGAGGCTCGTAGTATGGATCTCTTACGAACACCCACTTCAAGCCATAGCGGTCGGCGTGATGAAGCATTGCGCTCAGTGCGTCGAGGCCAGGCTTGCCGAAATATTTCGAACTCGTGAGCGCTCCTCCGCCGAACTGAGTCAATTCCGGAAGCATGCGGCCAGAATTCCATTCGCCATCGACACTGCTGGCGTCTGTCAGGACCGCCAGTCGCGAAATCTTGTTGCCGAATCCAAGAGTGACGTAGCGGTAGCGGTCGTGACCATCGCGATTCAGCCAGGAGGCCACAGTGTCGACCTTGAAATCTGCGGCATCCGCGGGCCGATAGGTTGCCCACGCCACCGCCAGAGCACAGCTCAGTGCAGCCGCCATGGTTAAACCTGCTACAGCTCGCAGCCGAAATCGGTCGATCAGTTCTGTGGCCAGAAGCCCAACAAAAGGTAGCGCGAGCAGCGTTGCCCAATAGCTGAAACGCTCCATGGTCAGTACGTCAAAGGCTCGACCCAACACGAGTCGGCCTACGGGTGTGGTTCCTCCGAGTCCCACCAGGAATGCCAGCCAGAAACCGATGAGCAACGGACGCAGTCGAGCGATGGAAGAACCTCGCAACAAGATGAACGGCAGGGCCAGAATCAAGGCTCCGTAAGGAACCACAAAGTAGTTCAGGCCCCACTGAGGACTCAACAGGTAATTCGCGCGGCTGGGATGTGGGATGGGAGTCTGCGTGACGGGATAGTGGATCAGCGCGATCCAGAAGGGAAGAAGGACCAGCGCAACCGCGGCACCGACAATCAGCACAATGATACCCGTGCGAAGAGCGAACGCCGGAGCGGAGGTTCGCTCGCCGTCTCTGCCGGTCGAAAATTACCAGCGCTAGCACCGGCACCGCGAACAAGAAGGATCCGAAGAGCAGCGTGGCATGATGCGCCGCGGCAGCAGCCACGAAGAGCGCTCCGCCTTTGAGAAACGATCGCCACCTGCCATGCCGAACCCACTGAAAAAGGTAAGGTAGCGCGTTCAGATAAAGTGGCGCCGCAAATGTAGTCGACAACTGCCCTGCGGAATAGATCAAAAAACATTCTGAGCCGAGAAAGACACTAGCCAGTGCCGCAAACGCGGCCGCCCGCCGGTCTACCCAAAGCAGCGAAAACCGATAAACGCCCAATGCCAGAAGCAAAATAGCCACAAACTGAATCGCCATATACGCCATATCCAAGCCGAGGAGCCGGGAGACCAACGCCAGCCACTGCTGCGGCAAGGGAGGATATGTGGTCTGTGAAAAGCCCGCATACCACTTGGGGTTCCAGGGAGCGAACCAATTGTTCACGTAGTGCGATGCGAAGAAGATATGGAAATTCGCGTCGTACGACTTCAACGGCAACTTCATGAGCAGTAGCGGCAGGTGAACCACAAGCGCCGCTAGATAGATCATGCTCAGTGGTATCGACGCTGGTCTGGGTGCGACGGACTCAGTTCTCTGCACATCTCCCTTTCGGTTGGTTGGTCTTGGATTCGAGGCCGTCCATCCGGGTTGTATCGGTGGGGGTGGCCTCCGGGTCATGGCGAGAACGCAAATCCCCAGCCCCGTCCAGCCAACGCGGAAGGCCTTTCGCGAATCGAAGACCTTGCAAGCAACTGATCCGGTGGTAACACTTTGAGCCTCGCGCTGAGATACCCGACGACCGTGTGCGTGTCTGTGCTTATCATCGCGTTTGCCTGCTCCGTCCGAGCGCAAACGTACAAGGTGGGGTCTGGTTCTCCAGAAACGCCCCCAGTCAATCCACAAACCCCCTCCGAGCAGATCACTAGGCTGGGGATCGAATATTCAAAACGCACGTCTTGCGGGAGCTGCAGAGTTAGCCCTGAAAGACGGGAATTATGCGATTGCCGTGGATTATGCCCAGCGCGCGGCGCAGGCCACACCCAACGACGCCCAACTCTGGTTCCTCCTGGGATATGCGGCGCGGCTCAACGGGAAATTGCAGGTCTCGGCGGATGCCTACAGTCGAGGTCTCCGCCTGAATCCCTCCGCGCTCGACGGGATCTCGGGACTCGCTCAAACCTACAGCACGATGGGTCGGACTGCAGAGGCAGAGCGACTTCTGAACCAGGTGCTTTCGGCGGATCCAAAACGAATCAACGATGCGGTGTTGCTGGGAGAGTTGCTCCTGCGATCTGGAGAGTACGCAGCTGCACTCGACGTGCTGGGGCGTGCGGAACAGATTCAGCCCGGCGCGCGGTCGGAATTGCTGATGGCGTTGGTGTACGAACATCAGAAGCAGCTCGATATCGCAAGCCGCTACCTTGATTTGGCCAAGCGGCACGCGCCGGACAATCCCGATGTGCAGCGATCGTTGGCGGGCTACTATCGAGAAACGGGAGACTATCCGGCAGCCATCGCCGCTCTTGATTCACTCCATAGCTCGAAGCCCGACGTGCAAGCTGAGCTCGCGTACACCTATCAGCTCAATGGCCAGCAAGATGAAGCCGCAAAGCTGTACTTGCAAGCCGCTAACGCCGCGCCGCGCGATTTAGGTTTGCAGCTTTCCGCCGCACAGGCCGAAGTGGCTGCCGGTTCTGTTGCCAATGCGAAGCCTTTTCTCCAGCGCGCTGCAGCTCTCGATGCGGAACACTACCGGTTGCACGCGATTCGCGGGGAAATTGCCCGACTTCAGGAGCACACTGCAGACGCTGTCCTCGAATATAACGCTGCTCTGGCTCATTTACCCCAAAACCCAGCCGAGGGACCTCTCTACGGCATTCAGCTGCAAATGAATCTGGCAGAACTGTATAGGAGCTTGGGAGATGCAGATGCCGCTCACGACCATCTCCAAATAGCGCAGGGGCAAATCAGCGGGTTGGACGACAGAGGCACAAGCAGGCCGCAATTTCTGCGCCTGCGCGCTTTGATCAAAATGAACACCGGCGACCTCGATGGCGCCAGCAGCGACATCAAAGAGGCGCTGGCGATCAATGCCCAGGATCTCAGCAGCTTGCAACTCGATGGAGATCTCCTGGTGAAACTCGGCCGCGCCCAGGAAGCAGTCGTCATATATACGAAGATTCTCGCGATCGATCCAGTGAACCGGTCCGCTCTTATCTCGATGGGCTACGCCTCCCGCAATGCAGGAAACGACCAGGACGCCGAGAAGTATTTCGAGCGGCTGGCGGCCGCCTATCCAACTTTGTACGTGCCCTATCTTGCGCTTGGCGACTTGTACACAGCGCATCGAGACTTCGCAAAAGCTGACGCGGCTTACAGCAAGGGTTATGAACTGGCTCCGGCCAACAGTCTGATCGTGGCCGGAGGGATGAACGCTGCGATCGAAACGCAACACTTGCCCGTGGCGGCGGAGTGGTTGAGCCGTGCCACGAACGAAATGCAGCAGGAACCTCATCTCATGCGAGAAAAAGAGAGGTACCTGAGTTTTAAGCGCGAGTACCAGAAATCTGCTGACGTTGGCCGGGAAGCCATCAAGAAACTTCCCACGGACAGGGACGTGGTGGTCTATCTTGGGTACGATCTGCTTTATCTGCAACAGTACGACGATCTGCTGCAATTAACCTCGCACTACGATGCAGTACTCCCCAAAGAGCCTGACATTCCGCTGCTGGCGGGTTATGCGCACAAACACGCCGGACAGCTGGAGGAGGCGCGAAAGGACTTCACCCAGACTCTGGACCGGGACCCCGAGATGGTGACGGCATACGTGAACCGCGGATACGTATTGCACGATCTGCGCCGCCCGGAAGCGTCTGCGGCGGATTTCGAATCAGCTCTCAAGCGGGAACCAAAGAATGGCGAAGCGCATCTGGGACTGGCTTATGCCAGCCTTGATCTGCATCGCCCTCTCGCAGCTCTGCAGCAGGTGCAACTGGCGCAGGAAGAAATGGGTGATTCGATGCCCGTACATCTGATCCGGGCAACGGCCTACGGGCAAAACGGAATGTTGGTAAAGTCCGCCAACGAGTATCGCGCGGCGTTGAAGTATTCGCCAAATGACGCAGACCTCCATCTCGCATTGGGGGACACATTATACGGACAGCGGCAGTACCACGAAGCGATCGAGGAACTGCAGTTTGCGCAGAAGCTCTCTCCCGACAACGGTGTTATCTATGCGCAACTTGCGCGCACCTATGCCCAACTGCAAGACCGTGAGGAAACACTCCGATATGTGCAACTGGCCGAGCAGCCCGCAGATTCAAAGCAACTCACGGCAACAAATCAGAAGCCGGAGGCAAGTCGAGTCCTTGTTTCAACGGGACAGGCGTTGAGCTTGGTGGGAGACCGGGACGGCGCTATGGAACGCTTCGAGAAAGCGCTCGCCATGCCAGGCGGCGATCGTATCAGTGTACGTTTGGCGATTGCTCAACTCATGGCTGGCGAGGGTGAACTGAATGATGCGCGGCGACAGATTGCGCTAGCTCTGATGGAGGGTCAGACCGATGAGGCGTTACCCGCTACCGGAGAGCAATTGATCGAGGCAGCAGACGTATTCCTCAGCATGCATGATTACCAGTTGGCACAAACGTACCTCCAACGTGCTCTGGTAGCAGGTGCATCCGAGACATCCGTGCGAATCGGCATGGCCAACACCTATCTCGCGCTAGGGGATACTGCCCGGGCACAGGACCAACTCTCCTTGTTCAGCAGTTCAGCCGATAGCGAACCCGGTTACCAGTATTTGCTGGCCAAAGCCAACGTGCTTCGTCAGGAACATCAGAATGCCCAGGCGCTTACTGCCTTTGCCCAGGCCGCCAATGTTGCAGGCGAACATCAAACCGCCGAGCAGGATTTGCTGCAGGCCGGAGCAAACGAAGGACTGAGGATCACTCCCAAAGTGAGCGTCCTTTCGGATTTTTCCGTGTCGCCCATCTTCGAAGATACGACAGTCTATGTTCTGGACGCCAAGCTCGACGTCACAAATCCGTCTATTGGCACCGCGGGACTGCTGCCGCCGCCCCGTTCTTCCATCCAGACGCAATGGACCGGCGCGTATCATCTCCACCTCGGCGACATGCCCGACGCGAGCGGATTCTTTCAGATCCGGAACGCCCGCGGGCAAATATCGTTGCCGAGCGAGGAATCGATCGTCAATCGTGATACAACCGATTACTCGTTTAACTTTGGCGTGAATCCTACCCTGCATCTGGGCACCAATGTGTTGAACTTCAGCGCTGGCATTCAGGAAACAGTTCGCCGGGATTCTATATCTCCGGTGCAGATGAACCAGAACCTCTTTCGACAGTATCTGTATCTGTCGACCAGTTCCTTCTTCAACTTGGTTTCGATGAGCGGCTTTGTGATCCGTGAGGCTGGGCCGTTTACCGAGAGCAGCCAACATTCGCGGGATCTGTCCGGTGCGGTCAATTTTCGCGTCGGGCGGCCATGGGGAAAGACCGCCCTGTTGACCGGATGGGGCGCCACGGACCAGCAGTTCTCTCCGGTGATCAGCGAGGATTACTACACGTCCGCTTACATTGGCATCCAGCGCCAGGTTTCTCAGCGGCTCAACTTTACCGTCCTCGCAGAGGACCTGCGGGCATGGCGCATCGCGGGATACACCTACGCGACTGCGCAGGCGCTCCGTCCGGCGGGAAGCGTTCAGTTTGCCCCAACGCGTAACTGGAGTGTACAGGCGTCGGTCGCCTATTCGCGGAATATGGGCGCCCACGCTTACGACGCAGTTCAGAGCGGCTTCGCCGTCTCTTATGCAATGCCCGTTCACCGCACGTTCAACGACGAAGGCAGGAAAGTCGAACTTCAATATCCGATTCGTTTTTCAGCCGGCATGCAACAGGAGACCTTCTTCAATTTTACAGGCGCGCAGAATCGGCAGCTCAGGCCTTATCTGAGCGTCACTCTGTTCTGAGATATTGATTCGATGAAAATCTGTTTAGTCACGGCCTTTCCTCCCAGCGCGCGCCAGTTGAATGAGTACGCGTTTTATCTCGCGGGGGAACTCCAGGGCAATCCGGACATCAGTCTGACCATTCTCGCGGATGAACTGGCTGACTATGAATTCGCTACGGATGAGAGCGGAGAGTCGCTAAACGGTCCAAAACACGCGGAGTTGCCAGGGTTTGACGTGGTTCGCTGCTGGAAGTTCAACAGCCTGGCAACTCCGGTACGTTTGCTAAGCGCGATCCGCAAACTGAAGCCAGATGTGGTGTGGTTCAACCTCGTATTCTCAAGCTTCGGCACTCCAGAATTCCCGTTGGCGGCTTTTGCAGGGCTGTCGACACCGGCTCTGACTCGAGCCCTCGGCTATTACACCCACATTACCCTGCACCATATCGTCGAACACGTCGACTTTGCCAGCTCTGGAGTGCGCCGGGTAAAGCTATTCCGCCTGGCCTCAGAGGTGGCCACCAGAGTGTTGCTGAAAGCAAATTCGGTGTCAGTATTGCTTTCGGGGTATCGTCGTACTCTGGTTGAAAAGTACTCGGCGCAGAACGTCCTATTAGGCACACACGGAACCTTCGCTCCCCACCCCAGCGCACCGGATTTCACGAAGCGCGGCAATCCGGAGCACCGCATCCTGGCAATCGGACACTGGGGAACCTACAAACGGCTGGAGACGCTAATGGACGCTTTTCCTGCCGTCTTGAAAAAGGTGCCGAATGCCAAGCTGATCGTTGCGGGGGCAAATCACCACACGAAGCCGAAATATTGGGAATCGATACGCGAGTCCCTGTGCCCCGGCTCGGGCGTCGAATTTCGTGGCTATATTCCTGAAGAAGCCGTTCCTGAACTTTTCCGGACATCCACGGTTGTGATTATGCCCTACGATTCCGCAACCGGATCCAGCGGCCCCGCTCACCAGGCGTGTGAGTATGGAGTTCCGATCGTATGCGCGGACATCGCAGATTTTCGCGACATGGCTGCGGACGAGGATATGGCGATCGATTTCTACAAAGTCGGGGATGCGGCGGATCTTGCCGACAAGTTGGTCTCGATATTGCAGTCTCCGGAGCGACAACGGCGAATGGCGGAGCACAATTTTGCAGCCGCACTGCACATGACCATGAGCAGCGTCGTCCGCAACTATCTTCGCTGGTTTGAACTCAAGAGATGCAAAAAGGCCATCGGCCCCTTGCCGATCTTCGCAGGTTGGCGCACCTTTTGGCGGCGCAATATATCTCCGCCTCCCGATCCGTTATCCGTGCGTGTGATTTCGCGCTCTGATCTTTCAGCCAAAGGAGAGGAGATCAAGGATAACGTCGAAGGCCTCGAATCAGCCGGGCAGTGAGACCGGCCTATCTTGTCGCGGAACCCGCATGTCCGGGTGGGTTGCCACCAGGTCCTTGCAGCAATGTGCGTGAGATCGTTCGCCCTACCGGGGACGCGCTCCTCGTTGAGAGGGGGCACCCCTTGTTTGTAGGACGGAGCAGCGCTAACCAAGACCACTATCGACGGTGGAAGAGACTGATTTAAGCTGCGCTCTTTTTCGTGGCTTCCTGCGTGGAACTCGGCGTTACCAGGCTGTCGCATTGCTCGGCATGCAATTTCGCAGCCTCGACGTCGTGATGCGCTGCATGCTGACTATGCCCGTGAGCCAGGTAAGCATGGTGTGCCGCCTTTTCGTGCTCCTCAGCCTGATTGTATTTTGCTGCCTCGTTGAAATGGTAAGCCGCTTTCTCATGATCACGAGCGGCGTGGTGGTAATGCTCCCAGGTTTTCGACACGGGGTTCTCCTTTGGAAAATTCGGGCGCCGGAAGAGAATCGAACAAACGGCGAATTCCCACGCTGTGCCGGGTTCACGAATCCCCGACCTGCACGACTGCAAATCAAATCGCAGTTCGCCGTCCGCTAAACAGATTGATGACCAAGACCACCAACCCGATCACCAGGAGTAAGTGGATCAGACCGCCGCCGATGTGGAGACTGAAACCCAGAAGCCACAAAATCAGAAGGACTACGAAAATTGTCCAAAGCATATTAGCGCCTCCGGCTTAGTGTTATGTCTGGCGCACGAGTCGCCTCGTGCTCAATTTCGTGTTGAAATTCAGATGCACTAAGATCAACTGCGACCTTAGCAAATGCGGAACCAAAGGTCTGAGCAATTGTGCTCACGGCGGTCACACGGAGTTGAAGAAACCATGTGCCAAGACTTGGAGTGACTGGATTCGCACGCGTTCCAGCGCACACTCGGGTGCTGATGTGAAGTGGTTTTGCTGCGGTCTGTTCGGCGTGGGTCGGCTTCCATGGCTGGAACAGACTCAAGTCATTGGTGCTTGTCGTTCTGGGCTTGAAGTGACTTCTCGCCGTCTTTCCGGTCGCTTTGAGGAAGGGCCGATTTCTTAACGGGCTGCCGTGGTGTCTTGCTGCGTTGCCCTGAACCCTTCGTCCACTTTATGCCGGCCGAAGGCTTATCTTGTGGGACCTCGTGGCGCGTCTCCTCGCGAACCTCAGGTCTGACCGCGAGTTTATCGGCCGTCTGAGCATCAAGTTGTCCCGTGATCGGCAGATTCTCTGCCTTCTGAAATCCGCGGATGCTCGCCCGTGTTCGGAGACCAGGCACACCGTCGATCTTCCCGTGATAATGTCCCTTGTCCTCCAGAGCCTGCTGTAACTTCTTGGTATCGTTCCAACGTGTATCCGCGGGCGCTTCTCTGCGGAGATTGGTGCCGGCATCAAGCGGCGTTGGTCGTGGTCCCGAGATCCACGTCGTTAGCAGGATGAAGACAATCCCAGAGCATCCGATTTTGCCGGCGAAAAACATTCCTTCTCCTCGGGCCCCGAAAGGCATCTGGGCCTGGCCCAACTCCCGGAGGGAGGGTCTCGCCGTCAGGTTTGGCGGGTGACCTGCCCTCTTAGGACACCAATTAGGTTCGCGCATTTCAGCTGCCAATACTGTGCTGAATGGCTCATGTCTGAGCGGTCACACGCAAATCGTCTCAGGCGTTTTCTAGCTTGGGATTTTCGTGCGGGACAAGCGATCGGGTTGATTCACTGCTCGTGCAGTTTGGAAGACAGGGTCGCAGTGCGATATTTGAAGGGTGGAATGTCGCGGGCGACACCGAGGTGCCCGCTCTTGCGAAGCGGTCCTGCTACTCGTTGGCTGCCGTATTCTTCGGCGGGTCGGCCCGCCAAACGTACAGGTATTTCTCGTCGCTAGACGTTACAACCGGGATGTTTTTCTCGCGCGTCACCCGGTTCAAGGCAGAGCGAAGATTCTGCATCTTCTCGCCGTTCAGACCGCTTAACGGAATCTTGACCGCTTGTTCCGAGTTCAGCTTTGAGAGGTCGGCCAGAATGTCCGCCACTGCTTTCCGGTGCTTTCCTTTGCGACCCTGCGGAACATCAGACCGATCCACCGCTGCATAGTGAGTATCGTTTCCGTTACGTCCCATGGTCGGCCCCCATTTGGCGAGTATCCGTATGCCCTAAGCGCGAAATCCTACCGCAAAGAATCGTATCCTACAACTAAAAATCCATACCAGACCTAACGTTCGTAGCAGCCTCCCTCGCGACGTACACTAACCCTAATGTCGTCTATGAGATGCTGCACCGCCGTTGCACTAAGACTTGCTAAGACTACACCCGTACGGATGAAAGAGCGGTATTGTGGCCTCACCTGTTGGGCGCCCGAGAAGCTTTCGAGAGAGAAGCCAACTGTTCGCCATCGCCCTGGGACTTCGAATGAAGAGAGAACACAAACATGGCGCGGATTGCAGCGGGTAAGAGGTCGCGCGAGTTCGACCCCAACGTCTTCCTCGCGACGATCGGTGAAGGCAGAAGAATAGTTGCGGTCCCTAAAAATCAATCGATATTCACGCAAGGGGAGCGGGCGGATGCTGTCTTCTATGTTCAGAAAGGCAAAGTGAGGCTCACCGTAGTATCCAAGGCCGGAAAGGAAGCGACGATCGGCATCTTGGGTGAGCGAAACTTTTTTGGTGAGGGTATCCTGGCAGGTCAGCTCTTGCGTATGGGGTCGGCGGCTGCTCTAACGGACTGCGAACTTCTGCGGGTGGAAAAGAAGGCGATGCTGGGTGCTCTCCACCGCGAGCACGCGTTTTCGGATCTGTTTGTAGCGTATCTGCTAGCGCGGAACATCCGATACGAAGAGGACTTGGTGGACCAACTCTTCAACTCCAGCGAAAAGAGACTTGCCCGGATATTGCTCTTGCTTGCTCATTTCGGCAAGGAGAGCATTCCCGAGACTGTTGTGCCCAAGATCAGTCAGGAAACTCTGGCCGAGATGATCGGTACAACTCGCTCGCGGGTCAGCTTCTTCATGAATCGGTTTCGAAAATTAGGATTCATTCACTACAACGGTGGGCTTAAGGTCCACAGCTCACTGCTCAATGTCGTTCTGCACGACTAGCTGCTCTTAGGTCGCAGTTCCAACCAGACAGCAATCGCCGGCATGAAATCCGGGACGTGCTCACCAACGAGTGAACGGCTGGGGTGAGCACTTTTGAACAGCATTCATCGGCGGTTGGTGGTGAAGATAGGGACATGTGGGAGGTGAGCCGTGCCCCTAACCGTTTCTCCCGAAGTCTCCAGCGCCGTGGTTCTTTGCATTGACGACAGCCAAGATATGCTGGAATGCGAAAGGGCATTCCTCGAAAGCTTCGGTTATACGGTTCTGACCGCTCCGAGTGGCGACAAGGGATTGGAACTGGCTTCCATGTGTTCGGTCGACGTTGTAGTCGTTGACTATTTCATGCCCGAGATGAACGGGCAAGAGCTTGCCATCGAAATGAGACGCCTTCGGCCGCGGGCGCCAATCATCCTGCTATCGGGAGCCGCCGACATCCCTGAACAAGCCTTGCAGTATGTAGACGCTTTCGTGGCCAAAGACCGTTTGGCCAGCCAGTTGTTACCCGCGATCGCGTATTTGCACGATTACGGACGGATGCCTCCGCCCTCCTATGATGCATAACTGGCGCACGATAAGTCGTGAGAATCGTTTTCTTCGCAGGCCAGGCCGGCGCGTCCCTGCCGAAAACGATCTTGATTAGCGCGCGGGCTATCGTCGTTTGACCATCCAGCCGATGAACGCACCAGCAGTGAAACCTACTGCAAATGTAGTGGCAACCGTCAGCACGGGGTGTCGCTGGATGCGCTGCGTTGTGTCGTTCAAGAATTCTTCGGCAGCATCCCCGCCCTGCTTTGCCGCACGTTTCACGGCTCCGACGCCGTTCCCGATTGCGTCGGCGACTGCGTTGGTTGCACGAGACGCCTGTTGAGCCGAGTCGGCGATGTGTTCCGCTGTTCGTTCCACTACCGTTTGGGACATAGCATCCTCCTTCGTGTTTGCTGGTGTGTCGATCTGCCACTTCCGAAACCCGAATCTCGCGTCGCGGACGGTCGAAGTCTGGAATCGGGTGCCGAGAAAAAGCCGGAGCAGTGGGAATCCGGCCGGAGAGGTACGTATCTGAGTCGAGTAACTTTGCGCGGTCGTGAGGGTCCAAATGGACTGTTGCCGCCACTAACCCATGACCGCGCTTTCCGCTTGCGGACTATCAACACCCTACCCGATGACACTCCGAATGACTGTACCTTTTTATACATTTCTGGAAATGGAACTCAGCGATACTTATTTAGAGTGAAAGAGGTTGTGCCGGATGATTCTGACCGAGACGCCAGTCGTTCACAAGGTTTTGCTGGTAGATGACGATGATGCCGTTCGCACCATGATGTGCGTGACATTGGAAAACAAAGGATTTGAAGTAATCTCAGCGGCTAGCGTGACAGAGGCATTGAAGCATATTGCTACGGATCGATTTGACGTACTCATAACCGACCTGCACATGCCCAATCCCGGCGACGGTTTCACTGTAGTGACCGCGATGCGCCACTCCCAACCAGAGGCGCTGACTCTGCTCGTCAGCGGCTACCCCGACGTGCAGAGCGCCATGGCCGCGATCCTTCTGGAAGCGGACGAAATCATGGTGAAGCCCTTCGATATTGCGAAACTTGCTGAGCTTGTCCGCGAGAAGCTGAGGAACCGCAGGCCTGCTGCCCGGCTCGAAAAGGAGAGAGTGGGCACGATCCTCCAGCGCTGCATAGCCAGCGTAGTCGAAGACTGGTCGTCGCGGGCAAAACAGAGCAGAGAACTCAACCACATCCTGCTGAGCGACGACGAGCGTACCGGCCATCTCCCTAAGCTGGTCGAGGACCTGATTGTCCGCCTGAGCAAACCCAGCTCCACCGCGAAGGACAGCGATGCGGTCTTTTCCGCAGCCGCGGTAGCCCATGGCAAACTGCGCCATACACAAGGCTATACTCCCGCGATGCTGGTGCACGAGTCGCGCATCCTTCAGGTGACGCTTTTCGGAACGTTGCAGAGCAATCTAAGCTTTCTGGATTTTAGCGTACTGTTGCCCGATGTCATGACGATCGCGGACGAAGTGGACGCGCAGTTGACCCAGTCGATGGAGGGTTACATGGACGCCATGCGGACGCCTGCGGCAGCCTAGCGACCGCCATGGCGACAGAGAACAGCGATGCGCGGGCGGGCGGTGGCGACAAAGCCGAGACATTCGTGTCCCGAGGGGAAGTCAAGGCAGGGAAACGCCACGCGGCCCTTATGCCAACTCGCTACCGAGTCGTTACGTTACGCATGCTGAGGTTCTTCCTGTCGTACCCGCCGTGTCTTGGTGGAGGGCTCCGCTGGCGCGAGCCATAGTTTCCGGTTGATCACGGCCTTGAATCCAGACCTGGCGCTCCGTGCCCATTGTTCAGGTGCATGCGTCCAAGCAAAGAGTGTGGCCCGCTATAGAAGAATTCGAGAGCAATGTTTGACCCTATGTACCCAAGCAAACTGTAGTTCCCCATGCGGAAGGCATCCTTGGGGCCGTAGCGATCAGGATACCAGCCATAAACGGCCGTCATGGTGCCAGCATACGGAGCGACTATTGCAGGGAAGGAAAAGGCGTTATGGCCATCAGCGCCATGGCGCGCGGTGAAGGAAGAAATCACCGCGTGACCCAGCCGCGGAAACAAACCCTTGCATGGACAGCGGTAATATAACGCATCCTCCCGGAAGGCCCGCGAGAGTGCGTAGCGCGTCGTCGTGGCTACCGCCGCAATGCCGAAATCGGATCCAAATCGCTTGCCGTAGCCCGCAGCGCCTTGCTTCCACTCTGGTGGAGTCTTGTCCGCCTGATTAATGCCGGCCGCGACTGCCGAGAGCATAATGGGATAGGGCCCGAACGTGTCGAAGAAATAGTTGCGCAGCCTCGTTTTGTCTGTCGGACGGCTATAGGTCAGATTCAGGAGGACTGGGGTTGGGCTGGCTGCCGTGCCGGAAGAGTCTTCCGAATCGGCGAGCGCTTGCGCCCTCACCAGCGCGGGTAGCGCCGCGAAGGCCAGCATTGCCGACAGCAACAGCATAAATTTCCGCACATTCATTTCTCGCCTCCCTGGAAAGCTGACGCCAGTCAAGCAGCAATTACCATTCTGCAAACGGTCAGTGGACAAGTTCCATGGTCGCACTGGTATGCAATCTCGACTTCGCTGGATCCTGCATTTTTATCTGCAGGGACGCGATGAAGCCGAGATCCTTGATCGTGACGCAGCTATCGGAGCCAATTTGCACCGTGTTCCGCGATTCTCTTCGATTGTCTTGCCCGCCGGACACTTGCCCATTACTCCCCAACGGCTTTTTCGGCACGGCCGATCCATTTTTGTGCTTTGCCAGCGTTCGTCTCCGTTTTCCCTGAAATTTCCAAGTCGGGGTCGTTCGTCACTTTTCCGACCTCCTCCTTGATCTGCCCCTTTACCTCGTGAAGCTTGCCCTCGGTGCGGTCTTGTGTACTTGGTTTCACCATTGGTTTCCTCTTTCGGTTCAGCAGCTACGCGACTTCTTTTTTCTCGACAACCGGCACCTGCACCAGTTCTTCAAATAGGGAGCGGTAGTGAATCATCGCCGTCCTGAGGTCTTCGGTACTTGCCGCGTCTTTTCCAACTCGCAGGGCAATCTGATGCGCCAAGCGATAGTTCTCCACCACCCGCGGATGGTCGACGGATATGTCGGCGGCACGCTGATCGAAATCGGCCACGGGATACCCCCGAACCTTCATTACAGAAGAGACCAGGTCGTCGGCTTCTGTGACGGCCCCCTTCGGAGAATCGACAAAGCGGGATTGCACAGCTTGCCATTGTTTCGAATAGCGTTCGTGTTCCATCAGATCCAGATCACGAATGTTGAGTTTTTCAATCCTCTTTTCGCGGTCCGCTAATTTCGCTTCGGCCTTTGATCCGTGCGCCAATACCGCACGGTCATATTCGGGTCCAAACTTCTGCCGCAGGCCCGCCGTCGTGCCCCTGCGTTTTCGGACGTAAAGCCACGCGCCCACTCCGACGATCGCGATTACCGCGACCCCGAGAGCAATCATCCTCGGATCCAGCAAATTAAAGTTCATCGAAATCTCCTTGAAACCAAAATCGTTTACAGGAGCGTTCCGTCGTGGAGCCCCTGTGTAATCGTCAGTATCCGGCGTCGGGCATAGGAAAACTGGTCACAATTGACCGCCTTGCAGCGGAACTTCGCGGAGGCAAAGCGAAATGCGGCACGAGCTACGGGAGTGATAAGTCGTCAACGGTCCTCAACGGTCCGCTTCCGTCCCTGGCCACCATCGTGTCGACCGCTGCCGCCTTCCTCTTGGCCTCCCTTAGATTCGCGAAACTCATTCTGAGGGGAGCAAAACGAGGCCGTCGGTTGGGTCTGTAATATCGGCAGTATCGTGGAAAGAACCGAGTTACTTTCAAATCGACCAACGAATGGGGGAGGAAATATTTGCATACCTTTTCATGTGCACGAGCATCTTCAAGAAGGGAGGATGCCATACATGAGCACCGTCACTGCACCACAAGCAACCGCTGTCACGACTTGGAACATCGACCCCGTTCACACCACCGCCCAGTTCAAAGTCAAACACATGATGATCTCGAACGTGAAAGGCGAGTTCACCGCCATCACTGGCAAACTGGAATTGAACGAGGCCGATATCACCAAATCACGAGTCGAGGCATCGATTGATGCCGCTACGATTAACACCCGGGAGGTGCAGCGCGATGCGCACCTGAAGAGCGCCGATTTCCTGGATGTCGAGAAATTCCCCGTCTTGACTTTCAAGTCGACTCGCGTCTCGAAAGAGGGACGTGTGGAGCTTGCCGTCGAAGGCGATCTTACGATTCACGGCGTCATGCGCCATATGGTATTTGACGTCGAGGGCCTGAGCGCCCCCATGAAGGACCCGTGGGGCGGCACCCGAATGGGACTTTCGGCAACGACTAAAATCAATCGAAAAGATTTTGGACTGATCTGGAACGCAGCGCTCGAAACGGGTGGGATCCTCGTGGGCGAGGAAGTCACCATCACGCTGGATGTCGAGTTCATAAAAGCGTAACCGGGCGCGCGAGTTTTCTCGGTCTCTCTCGAGCGATGGCCGTCCGCCTTTGGGACGGCTTCGCTTGTTTGAACCGTGCCGCAACGCGTTCATCTCAGCGCGCAGCTTCGGCTTTGCCTGCACGTGCGCGACGGTGCTAGACTGCGCGAATGGCTACCAAGAAGAAAACCAGGAAGAAGTCCGCGAAGTCCAGGAAGACCGCCACTCCGAAGAAGAGTCAGACCAAGAAGCAGACCAAGAAGCAGGCGGTGAAACCGGCAGCCCCTAAGAAATCTGCGAAGAAGACGGCCGCTCCAAATAAAGCTGCGGCAAAAAAGATCGATGTAAGGAAGTCGGCTCCGGGAAAGATCTCGAATGCAAGTGCCAGGGACACTCAGAAGGCAAGCCGAGGACGGCGCTCATCAGCAGTCTCCGCCGAGATGCTCGGGCCACGCTCCGGTGGGCAGTCCGGAGATTTGCAGGGATTGTCTGACGTCGAAGCCGCGGATTCGGAAAGTGTTGACGAGTTGATCGAGGAAGGGAACTCATTCGAAGCTGGAATCGTTACGGGTGTTGAAGAGGCCGGAAGGCGCGGAACCAAGGAAGTGACCACTCGCGAGGTTCCGGAGGACGACGTGCCTGACGAATACCTCGATCAAGACTAGGAAGGCACGCTGATCGTCTCAATGCCTGGGAGATCGCCAATCGCGGAACCTGCATCGAAGATTGCGGCCTGCAAATCGCAAAACGCATTTAACGGAAGTTCTCGACCAGCATGGCTTGCGCCTGCTCCTGGCCGGGTTGGTCGAAGGCGACAGTGTGGCCATCGGGCGTCGCTCCAAGCCAGAAGGGAACGCGATTGAGCACGGTGACGGTGGTCGTGCGCTGCCGCGCGAAATCGTAGAAGCTCAACGCCGCTTGGTGTCCCAGCGACGGGCCCACAAAAAGAATTCCATCTTCCACGATTTGCCAACTGGCCCATGTTCCCGGATGTACCAGAGGCAGCGGCGCCTCTGGGCCGCCATTCACGGGAACGCGCCAAATCTCCGGCTCAGCCATTTGAGTCTTGGCGTAGTAGACGTACTTTCCATCAGGAGATTCAAGGGCGGCGTGTCCGCCATGCTGTGTTACCTGAACTGGCGAACCACCTCCCGCAGGCACCTTCCAGACCTGCCACTCTCCAGAGCGCGGTGAAGCGAAGTAAACCCATTTGCCGTCGTGCGACCAACTCGGGCAGACGCTGTGGAACGCATCCGGAGTCAAAATGAGGGGCGCGCCGCCGTGCAAGTTCATCGTCACAATCTTGCTGCCGTTCGGCGTGGTAGCGTCAAACGCGACCGAAAGGCTGTCGGGCGACCAGCGCGGCGTGCCCGCTCCTCCCACCGCGCTTAACTGGAACCCGCTGCTCCCATCACTGTTGCTGATCCATATCTCCATGGTTCCCGAGCGATCCGACATATACGCGAGTCTCTTGCCATCCGGAGAGAACTGTGGCCCTGGGCCTTGATCCGTGTCGCTCGTCGATGAGACTGTCAGGTAAGGGCGCTTATCGTCGGTGCCCGAAAGATTCATTTGCCAGATGCTGACGCTGCGCAACAGCCGTTCGTACACCAGGCGATATCCTCGGCGGGAGACCGCGGGATCCCACGCAGGCGAGCCTGCCTCTCTGATCTCAACGGCGGAATCAGGCGCGTCCAAAGAGACTCTCCAAAGCGCCGGATGACCGTTGCGATTGGAGGAAAAAATGACCGAGCGCCCGTCGTAGGACCATTGCGGCGCGCTGCCAATCCGTCCGCGTTCGGAGAAAAGGCGAACCCCTTCGCCGCCGCTGACTGGTGCGGTCCAGACTTCATCGGGCGAACCGATCTCACGGTTGCGCACGAACATCACTTTCTGGCCATCCGGAGAAAACGATGGGCCCCAATCCTCGACCATCGGCGGCGCAGTGGTGATGCGGCGCACCGTCGAGTCTTCGACAGAAAGCAGATAAATGCCGGACTGCCCCGCGAACGCGATGAACTTGCCGTCTGGAGACCAGTCGAGTTCTCCATGGCTAGGTACCACACCGCCGGTTGGAAGTTCTTGCTCAGCCGTAGTGCTGGAAGTTAACTTGAACGCCGCGGATGCCGCGGTCACGTTCTGTTCTGCCTTTCGTTTCTCCTCGCCTCCACCATCAGCGGCCACTAGATGGATCGAGTAGGTCTGGTGAGAGGCGCGCGAAAATGCGATCCAGCGTCCATCCGGGGACCATACCGGGTAGCGGTCGTCGTCGTTGCTGGTGAGTTGCACAAGCTGTTCACTGCCCACCGCCGTCACATAGATGCCCGATTCTCCCGGCTGCGAATGCTCGCGGAAGAAGGCCACGGAATTTCCGTCAGGCGAAAAAGCTGGCGTGGCCGTATCGGAAATTGCCAGCAACGGTCGTGTGTGCTCCACCATGGAGCGCGAGGGCGATCCCGCGCCGTAACTGGAGGACGTTCGAAATAGAAGTGCGGCAGCCAGAAACAAGGTGAAAAGCACGCCGGCGCCCAGCAGGTATTGCAGAAAAGCGCTTCGGCGTGGTGTGCCGGCGTTCGAAGGCATCGCGGCCGAGAACGGAAACTCGGTTCGAGGAGCGCTCGGAGTTTCGACCGGGACCGGAGTCTCTAGCTTCGGCGACGGAGCCTCTGGAACCACCAGCTTGGCCGCCACCCACTCGACGGTCGCAATGAAGCGGTAGCCCCGCCGCGGCAATGTCTCCACGTAGCGGGGATTCTCCGCCGAATCGCTCAGCGCCTCCCGCAGCTTGTTCACGGCAGCATTCAGGCCGTGGTTAAAGTCGACGAAGGTGTCCCCAGGCCAAAGGCGCGTGCGGAGTTCTTCCCGGGTTACCAACTCTCCCGGCTTACTCAGCAGCACTACAAGAATTTCAAAGGGCTGGCCCACCAGCTTCAGTCGGGTCCCGAATTTCCACAGTTCATGGGTGTGCAGGTCCACTTCAAAAGGACCGAACCGTGCCCGATCTGAACCATTGCGAGTCATTTGTGCTCAGCGCGGTTTCCGATGGTACATCATTCTACGTTTTCGCAGCCACTCTAGTTCCATGGACGCGCGACTAAGTCTTTTGTCATCAGGTCATTGCTGGATGAGGTCCAGTTTTCTGACAAATGATCCGGTTTGCACCTACGAATGACTCAGCTTGCATTGCGGTATCCGGCGTCCTGCCACACCTTTGGGCCTGAGCTCGGGGAAATCAAGGGTCAAGACCCCGAGCCAGGAGGGATATCGTGAGAACAAAACGTTTGAATAGAACCGTAGCCCGACGCCAACTTGCATCAGGAATCGTCATAACGCTAGCCGGAATGCTGCTCGCCGGAAACGCCTTGGGTCAGACGCCACCGAAGGAGCAATGCAGTCTTGCCGTGGTCTCGCGCCTTGTGGGTAGCGACAAGAAGGTTTGTGACGACGGACTCGTGCAACAGATGGCTCACCAAGGACATGCGTTTGAGCAGAACCAGTTGGGGATTGCCTCCATCTTGGCGATTGGTCCCGATTATGACGAACGAGAGGCTCTGCGATGGTTCAGCCAGGCAGCACAACGAGGCTACGCTCCGGCTCAAGTGAATCTAGCCGTCATGCACATCAATGGATGGGGCACACCCGTCAATTATGGCGCGGCGCTCAATTTGCTGCACGCGGCCGCCGATCAGCACTTTGCGCGCGCTTACTACAACCTCGGCGTTCTCTATATGGAGGGCAAAGGTGTGCGCCGGGACAACGACGAGGCATTCCGCTGGTTTCAGAAAGGGGCCGAGGCGGGCGACAACAGCGCACAGACAAATCTCGGCTATATGTACGATCAGGGGCTCGGTACCTCGCGGAGCGCCACAACCGCCGTGGTCTGGTATCGCAAAGCCGCCGAGGCCGGCAATCCGCTGGGTGAGAACAATCTCGCCGACATGTATCTTCGCGGGGAAGGCGTTCCACAAGATAACAATGCCGCATTCTTGTGGTTCCAAAAAGCCGCTGCACAGGGACATACTGGAGCCCGCATCAAGCTGGGATACATGTACGCCGGTGGCCACGGCACCAAAAAAGATCCGGAAGCCGCGTATTCCTGGACTTCAGCCGCGGCCATGGCCGGAGACCTGCGCGGCAACGACTTGCTTCATTCTCTGGAAAAGGTTCTGAACCAAGAGCAGATCGCGGAGGCTCGAGAACGCGCGAGCAAGCTGCGGCAACAAGAGCCCCTGTTCACGGCTCGGACGTTTGCCCAGTGATGGCGCTACTTGGCTGTCACCGCGTCGAGTTTGTGGAGCATCCCGTCGATCTCGGGATTCGCCATAAAACTCTTCCACACAAGGCCCGTGCGATGGTTCTCAATCATTACCACGATGGGAGCCTGGTTCAGCCCCATGTAGATCGGCGAAATCCAGTTCTCTCCTGGGTTGTAAGCATCGCGCGGGCCGTAGATGTCCCACAGTTGGCCGCCCAAGTCACGGTAGTAGTGCTTGAAAGCTGCCATCGAAGCGTCCGGAGTGTAGGGAAAAGACGCGAGCGCTCCCGTCGGCGTGAGCGTCCCACGATCGTTGTTTGCGTCAGGTGCGTGAGGGACGTAGCCTTCAGGGCCGTCGCTCGCCGTTAAACCCCAGGCATCGGGCCCGTATCCTTCGAAGTGTTTAGGGTTGGCGATGCAGTACGCGCGATTAATGAGAGCGATGTTGCGGTTGTTCTCAAAATAGGAAGACGTAAAACGGTCATGCAGACGGTGCGGATCGAAACCGAAGAAGGAGTAGTGCTGTGAAGAACAGCGGGCCACCGCTGCCGACCCCGACATCGAGCTTAATTCCATAATATGTATGCCCGTTACTGTAATGATTTCCATCCGTGCTGCCCGACCAGCCTTCGCGGTAGCTTATGGCGCGCGGCGCTTGGCTTGCCCAGCCTGAGTAGTACATCTCCGCGGAAACACCGTGCGTAGGCGATGCCATGGCCAGCATGTACGTGATCATGACTTCGTTGAACCCGATCAGCGGATGCTGGATCTGCCATCCCCACTCTGCCGACCAGTGCCAGTAGAGGAAGGCTCCCGGTTGCGGTCCGCGGTACCAATCCCACTCGACGGTCTCCCATAGTTGCGACATCCTGCGGTAAAGATCGCGCTCGGCATCGCTGTTCCCGCGGAAATACTGACGGGCAGCGAGCAGTCCTTCCATCAGGAACGAAGTCTCCACCAGATCGCCGCCGTTGTCGAACATGCCAAAAACGGGCATCGTCTTTCCCGTAGCTCCATCCATATAGTGAGACCAGGCGCCGTGATAGCGCTGTGCATGTTCCAGAAAGTTCACGATCTTGGTCATGCGTTCCAGACCCTGCGCCCGCGTGATGAAACCGCGGTCTACGCCCACGATCAGCGCCGCAATGCCCATGCCACTCGCGCCGGTCGCGATGATGCGGTCATCGCCTGGAATATTCTCGCGAGTCATCCCCGATTGCGGATCGGCGCCCTCCCAGTAGTAGTGGAAGCAGGCTTCCTGCAGCATCGTCAAGAGTTCATCGTCGCTGAATTCGCGAGTCGAGGCACTGGCCGAGCTTGACAAAGAAGATGTCCGATACTGCCAGTCCGAGGCCGCCACCTTGTATTGTGCCGTGGCACCAGCTTTCCCGAGGAAATCCTCGTAACGAGTCGTCCCCGGAAGTTGAATGCCGATGGGTTCAAACTGCTTACCGTCGAGCGCGCGATAAATCACGTAGCGTCCCAGGAGGGAAGAGTTCACCGGATCCCAGCGCACTTCGACATGCCGTTCATATCCGGTGGCGCGAACATTTTGAGGAGGCGACAGGGAATTCGAATCGTTTGCGGGCGCATCGTCGCCGACGCGAATCTCGTCGATAATCAGAGTATGGCGCGCCCCGTCCGCGCCGCCTTGATGAAAGACAATGTTCTGCAAAGACTCCGGACGAAACTCATAAATCGAAGCGCTACGAAATTCAGACAGCGGAATTCTCACCTGAACCCACTTCCCGGCCGGCATGGCTCCTGCAATCTTTCCCAGCGCCAGAGGCTCGGTAAATGCGCCGGGAAACTCGGCGACCTGGAGTCCGTCACCCGTGTTGGAAAGCACGAGCATTGGAAGATCGTCCGCCGCAATCGCCTCCGGTGCAAAACACCAGAAATAGAGATTGTGTCCTTCAAGCGCCGGGAAGCGATTGCGATGCCCATCCACACGGACTTCCGCTTCCCACCCTCCCCCGGGCTGGGACTGCCACTGCAGGCGGAGCGCATTCGGCGGTGTCAGAAACGTCTTCGTCTCGACTGGAAGGCGACGGTCTTTCAACTCAAGAAAGCTCGCGCCGTTGGCCATGCCGTGACTGTAGAAGTAAGCGTCGGACGTCAGGCTGTTGTCGAAAACGAGGTGGCGGTAATAGTCCGTGCTGCCCCATGCGGCCGTTGAGCACCACACTACTCCCAGCAAGATAAGAAGAAAGTTCGCTGCCGCGGAACATGTGCGCTGGCAGGATTTCATGGGCTGTATTCCTCGGACATTCTAGTGTTTGTGGCGGGCGCGCAACGCCAGTTGCTACGGCAGAATCTCTGCTTCTGCCGGCGTGCCATGGGCGGAATCAGGGCTGATCCAGACCTCAACCTTCGCCGGTTCGGCAGCCAACTCGTTGCGCGCATTCCAGATCGCAAAGGCTTCCGGTTTTAATTCAAACATCACCTTTTTTGTTTCTCCCGGAGCTATAGCGACTGTCTTGAATCCCTTCAGCATGCGCACAGGCTCGGCAACGCTCGTGCCTTGAAGCTGAATGTACAGCTGAACCACTTCCTCGCCAGCGCGTGCTCCCGTATTTGTCACCTCGGCCTCGGCGGTCAGTGACGGGGCGGCATGCTCTGCGTCGCTCAATCCTGTATTGAGAGTTGCAGCGCTTAATCGTTGCGTGCTGATTGTTGTACTTCCGTATGTGAAGTTGGTGTACGACGCCCCGTAGCCGAAAGGGAATTGCGGAGTGTTCTGTTCGTCGATATAGCGCGACAAGTATCGTTCTGTAATGTCCTTCGGCGGGTGTGTGAGGTCGGTGTTCCCGGCAGGTCGCCCGGTGTTTAGATGATTGTAATAAAGCGGCTCTTGCCCCACACTGCGCGGCCAACTGACAACCAGTTTCCCGCTGGGATTCACTTCTCCGAAAAGAGTGCGAGCCAACGCGGGCCCTCCGCTGATTCCGGGCAGCCAAGCTGCGATTACTGCCGGCACGTGTTCAACCGCCCATGGCACCGTGAGCGGCCGTCCGCTGAATAGAATCAGAACCACCGGCTTGCCTGTTCGAACAATAGCTTCCAGCAATTCCTGTTGCCTGCCGGGAAGGCCCAGATGCGCACGCGATGCCGCCTCCCCACTCATCTCCGGGGTCTCCCCCAGCGCGAGGATCACGACGTCTGCTTTCTTCGCTCCTGCCACCGCGGCTGCAATCTCGCCATCAGTTCCGTCGAGAATTCCAGATCCCTTGAATCGGAACACATGGCCTTCGCCGACTCGTTGCGCCAGTGCTGCCGGCAGAGAAACGCGTGGGCCCGATCCCGCGGGCGCTCCGCCTGGATAGGACGAATCATCGCCGAGCGGCCCGATCACTGCAATGTTCTGCGCTCCACTCGCCAGCGGAAGCACCGGCTTTCCGCTCGGCCCATTCGCATTCTTCAGCAGCACGAACGATCGTTCAGCCGCGGTCTGCGCCAGCGCAATGCTCTCCGGATGGTAAAGCGCTTTCGCCGCTCCGGCCTCATCCACAAACGGATTCTCGAAGAGACCCAGCGCTAGTTTCACGCGCAGCACATGCCGCACCGCCTCGTCCAATTCAGCTTGCGTCGCCTGGCCTGAGCTTACGATTTGTTGCAGATTGTCGTGATAGAGGCTGCTCACCATGTCCATATCCACGCCAGCAAGGAATGCCTTGCGCGCCGCGGTGGCGCCGTCCACTGCAATGCCGTGCGGAATCAGTTCTCCCACTGCGTTCCAGTCGCTCACCACCAACCCGCGAAAGCCCCACTCCTTTCGCAACACTTGCTTCAAGTGTGAACGGATTCGCCGTCGACGGCACTCCATTCAGAGAATTGAATGCGCTCATCAGCGACACCGTCCCGGCCTCCACCGCCGCATGAAACGGCGGCAGATAAAACTGCCGCAAAGTGTGTTCCGAAATCTCGGTCGTGTTGTAGTCGCGCCCGCCCTCGGCCGCGCCATAACCGACATAGTGCTTGGCGCACGACGCAATGCTGTCCGGCGCATCCAACCGCGAGCCCTGATAGCCCCTCACGTAAGCCGCCGCCATGGCCGATCCCAGAAAAGGATCCTCGCCGGCGCCCTCGGCCATGCGCCCCCAGCGCGCATCCCGCGCGATATCGACCATCGGCGAAAACGTCCACCGGATCCCGTCCGCCGCCGCCTCCATCGCCGCCACACGCGACGCCTTCTCCACAATCGATGGATCCCACGTCGAGGCCAGTCCGAGCGGAATCGGAAACTCCGTCTTAAATCCGTGAATCACGTCCAGCCCGAACAGGATGGGAATATGCAGCCGCGCCTTCTCCATCGCAATCTTTTGATATTTGTTGATCTCGTGCGGATCGATCACGTTGAACAGCGACCCAATCTGTCCGCGCCCGATCATGTCGGCGTAATCGGTTCTGCCCGTTCCCGGCCCGGTAGGCTGCCCAGCGGAGTACTGCACTAATTGTCCAACTTTTTCTTCCAGCGTCATCTGCTGCAGAATCGATTCCACTCTGGCATCGAACTTCGGGTCCGCGACACCGCCCATCTGGGGCGTCGACGATCGCGTCGATGGTGCCTGGGCGAACGCGCCCGCACTCATTACGACACCGATTCCACACAACAGGAGCGCAACGGAAACCCTCTTCATCAACTTTGATTGGATTGTTCCGAGTGGCCAGAGAGCAACAGCGATGTATGAGCGCGAGAATGACATGGGACGGAACCTCCGTGGGGCCCGGTTATAACTAGCTACTAAATCGGGTTAGTAGGGCGTTTCCGCAATGTATCAAAAACTCTTTTCCTGCCAATGTCAATAAGTATTCCGCACGGCGCTGCAACATCCTGCTTGCTACGCCGATTCGGTTTGTGCGAGACTGCGCACCGTGACGACAAAGAAGAAGGGCAAGAGCGCTGGCAAGACCGTGCGCATGGGGCCCAAGCCGGTGAGTTTGAAAGAGCTGGCGGAACATCTTGGACTCTCCCCCGCCACCGTGTCGCTGGTCATCAATCGCTCCCCCGTCGCAGACTCCATCCCCCAGGAAACCAAAGACCGGGTCCTTGCCGCCGCGCGCAAATTCAAATACCGGCCCAGCTTTTTTGCCCGCTCCCTTCGTGCCCAGCGCAGCTTCACCATCGGAGTCATCGTCCCTGAGGTCAGTGATGGCTACTCCGCCTCGGTCATGAGCGGCGTCGAAGACTATTTGCTGCAAGAGGGATACTTCTACTTCGTTGTCAGTCACCGCCACCGCGCCGACCTGATCGACGAGTATCCCCGTCTGTTCCTGGAGCGATCCGTCGATGGCCTGATTGCCGTCGACACTCCCTGGACTCTTCAGCTCGCGGTGCCCGTCGTGACGGTTTCAGGGCACAACCAGGTGAAGGGCGTTACCAACATCGTTCTGGACCACGTGCGGGCCGCGGAAATCGCGCTCAAGCATCTGTTCCAGCTCGGTCATCGCGAAATCGCTTTCATCAAAGGTCAGGAGTTCAGCTCCGATACCGAAGTCCGCTGGGCGAACATCGAAAAGGCTGCCCGCCACCTCGGCCTGCGGATTTCCTCGGCCCTCGTTTCGCAGCTTCAGGGAGACTCTCCCTCTCCCGAACTCGGATATGAAGCCACCCGGAAGTTGCTCGCATCGCACAAGCCCTTCACCGCCCTATTCGCGTTCAACGACATTTCCGCGATGGGCGCCATCCGAGCTCTCCGCGAGGCCAAGTTGCATGTGCCCGACGACGTTTCGGTTGTGGGCTTCGATGACATCCAGAGTGCCGCCTACCAGAATCCGGCACTGACCACCGTCCGTCAGCCACTGCGCGAAATGGGAAGGATCGCCGCCGAGACTCTGCTCCGCCGCATTCGCCGATCGGAAGCGGATGCGCACGGAGGCGAGACCATGGTCGAACCCAAACTGATCATCCGCGAGACCACCTGCCGGGTTCCGAACGGTGTGGCTCCTAAGTAGCGTCGCAACAACACACATCTGTTGGAAGCTTCTTCCTTAAAAATAATTCCTCTGCGCGTCAGTGGGCTGATGAACACCCCTGACATCGCGTGATCGCCTTAACAAAATCGTTAAGGTGGCCGAGCACAAATAAATCCTGCCGTCGCTGGGCGAAACCGCATCTCAGTCTTTCCCAGAGCATTCGGCTTGACTGTGGAAAATCGCCTGTGCTATAAGCGGCAAATGTTACTAAAACGCTTTTGTAGAGTTTTAGTAAGCGACGCCCAGTAAATCGTAAGGTTCTTCAAGACCGGGAGGCTTCAATGAGCCGTTCCACTTCTTCTGTGTTCCGCAGCGTTTCGCTTTTTGTCTGCATCGTGCTCTCCACGGTCCTGGCCCATGCGCAATATAGAACCTCGATTCAGGGCGTGGTGACCGATGCCACCGGAGCAGTGGTTCCAGGTGCCACCCTCACGCTGACCAATCCCGCAACCGGCCAGAAACAGGTTCGGGTCAGCAATGATGACGGGGTATTCAACTTTAATGCGCTGGCCGCCGCCCGCTTCCGTTTGGAAGTCGAAAGGGACGGCTTTGCGAAGAAAGTCATCGACAACATCCAATTAATTCCCGAGCAGCCCAATGCTCTCAACGTGCAACTTGCGGTCGGCGGCGCATCGACGACCGTGAACGTGGATGCTTCGGCCTTGCCTGCGCTGGATACCCAAACCGCCTCCGTCAATGGTGTCGTGACCGACAATCAGATTCAGCACATGCCTTCGTTCGGACGTGACGTCTTCCAACTCATTCAGTTGGCGCCCGGCGTCTTCGGTGACGGCGCACAAGGAAGTGGCGGCAACGGCCAGGATCTTCCCGGCACCCAGGGCCCGGGTGCGACCGGCGGCAGCCAAGGCATTTTCCAAACGGAGAACGGTCCACAAGCCGTTGCCCGCGGCGGGCAGTATGAAAACAACGGCATTTTGGTTGACGGTATCAGCACGACCAGCGCCGTCTGGGGCGGAACTACGATCATTACGCCGTCAGAAGATTCAGTCGAAAGTGTAAAAGTCGTCTCCAATGGCTATGACGCTGAAATTGGCCGCTTTAGTGGCGCCCAGATTCAGGTCACTTCCAAGAGCGGCACCAATAATTACCATGGCAGTGCGTTCTTCACGGCTCACCGCCCCGGCCTGGATGCTTACCAGCGCTTCAATGGCGAAGGCATCCCTGTGCAGAGGGACGACAACTTCTTCGATCAGTTCGGCGGTAGCGTCGGTGGGCCCATCTGGAAGAATAAGATCTTCGCCTTCTTCAACTATGAGACTGTACGCAGCCCTGCGGCCCAGACCCAGATTGGCAACGGCTGGTACGATACCTCGACTTTCGATTCTTCCGCACCTTCCGGAAGCATCGCCGCGACGTATCTCGGCTTCCCGGGTTCCGGTGTCGTCAGCCGGGGCATCAATTCGGCCGCGAACTGCCTGACTGCCGGCCTGACGGAAGGCGTGAACTGCGCAACCATTCCTGGGCAGGGCTTGGACATCGGCCGACCTCTGACCGTGGGTTTGGGGCAGCAGGATCTCGGCTGGAGCGGTCAGACTAGTCCTGGCACGGGTGGTGACGGCAAAGGTGGGCCCAACAATCTGGACGGCGTGGCCGACATTGCGAACTTCGTCACCGCCAGTTCAAGCAACTATTCCAAGGGTCAGTACAATGGCCGCCTCGATGCGGATGTGACCAAGAACGATCGCATCGGCTTTGCCATCTACTGGGTTCCTCAATCAACCAACTTCCTCAACGGCCCCGCCCGGCAGTACAACTACTTTCATCACTCGCAGATCAATGAAGCATTTTCTGCAATCTGGAACCACACCTTCTCGCCGAGCTTCCTCAACGAAGCCCGCGTGAATGCTGCCGGATGGCACTGGAACGAAATCACTTCAAATCCGCAGTCGCCGGTTGGACTTCCTTCCGATTACATCGATAACATCGGCAGCATTTCCATCCAATCTTTTGGACCGAACGTCGGCAGCATCCTGAATCAATGGACCTACAGCTACAAGGATGTGGCCACCAAAATCATTGGGAACCACACGATCAAGTTTGGCGGTGAACTCACGCGGCTGTTCTACCTGAACCAGAATACCGGTGGCGGTGTGCCCAGCTACAACTTCTATAACATTTGGGACTTCCTCAACGATGCGCCGCATAACGAATCGGCCAACTTCAATCCGAATACCGGGTTTCCGACCACGCAGCGCCAGGACGATCGCGAAAACCTCTGGGGCCTGTTTGTGCAGGATGACTTCAAAATCCGCCCGAACCTGACGCTCAACTTGGGGCTGCGGTACTCCTACTTCAGTCCGCTCTCGTCCAAGGAGGGCAACATGCTCAGGTCAACTCCTGGCGCGGGAGCGAATTTTCTCACCGGCCTGACGGTCGCGAAGGGAAATTCCTGGAACGCGCAGAAAGCTAACTTCGGACCCGAACTCGGCTTTGCCTGGAGTCCGACCCGGTTCAACAACAAGCTCGTGGTCCGCGGCGGTTATGGCCTGAACTATAACCAGGAAGAAATCGCGATTTCGGCCAATATCGTCAATAATCCCGGGTTGGCGGTGTCTCCGAACTTGAGTTCGTCCTCGCCGGCCACGATTAATCCCGGCATCCTCTATGCCGTTTCGTCAGATCCTCACAACATCAACGGCTATCCGTCGAACCCGAGCACGATTTCGGCCTTTGGCCCGAACGGCCTGCCTACCACCGGCTCGCCCAATGTCCAAATCTTCCCCAACAACCTCCCGACGATGCTGACCCACCACTACTCGCTCGATACCCAATACGATCTGGGGCACCAGTTCGTAGCGACTTTGGGATACCAGGGAAGCTTGTCGCGGAACGCCTACTTCCACGCCAACCCAAACGCTCTTGCTGCGGCCAACGGCTATGCCCTGAACCCGCAGATCGGTGGCGGGGACTACTGGGGCGTTAACGGCAGTGGCAACTACAACGCCTTGCTGGCGGAATTGAAGCACCAGTTCTCGCACCAGTTCATGCTCGATACTCAATTCACTTGGGCCAAGAGCTTGGACACCAGTTCCGCGCCTTACTCGGAACAGATCTACGTCTTTAGCCCTGCCGCCAACTACGGACCATCGGACTACAACGTCGCCAAGGCCTTCAAACTTTATGGCATGTGGCAGCCGGTCTTTTTCCATGGCAACCGAGCTTGGGTGGAAAAGATCGCCGGTGGCTGGTCGCTCAGCGGTATCTTCAACTGGCATTCCGGATTCCCCTGGACTCCGTTGGTGAATGTGGTTGCCCCTGGCGGCGGCGGAAGCCTCTACTGCTCCACTTGCGGTTATTCAACGTTGGTTCCGTTTTACCTTGGCGGCGCGGGCACCAGCACCAGCAACGATCAGTTCAAGACCGGTTCAAACTATCCCAAAGGTGCGGCTGCATATTTCGCGGCTCCAGCCTACACCGCCTACACTGGTTCCGCGTACGGCAACGCGAATCCTCAAAGCGGTCCAATTCGCAACTTCCTCACTGGCCCTGGGTACAGGGACGTGGATATCACGCTCGCGAAAGCCTTTGGCCTGCCTACCATGCCAGTACTGGGTGAAAACGCTAAGTTCGAGTTTCGAATGGACGTCTACAATTTGTTCAACAACTTGAACTTCGACCCAACGCAAATCTCGAACAACATTGGCAGTTCGAACTTTGGCGCAGGTCAGGCGGCTCTTGCTGCCCGCACCATCACGCTAACGGCTCGGTTCAGCTTCTAGCTAGAGTGTGCTTCCCAAGCGGGGAGCCTCCGAACCACGCTGCCCGCGGAATTGAACTACCAGTTCATTCCGCGGGCAGCGTGTTTATTCACTGTGTGAAGGGTATCTAGACCTGACCACGGCGAAGGCGAAAAGAAAACTCAGCTCACGCAGCCTGCGCCCGAAACCCGGCCTTCTCCATCCCGCGCTGCGCCTCTTTATTCTTCATGAAGGTATTCCAGACGAATCCCGTGCGCATAGTTCTCCGCCATCACCATCGTGATCCCCAGATCGATTCCCAGGACATCGGGGTTGTACCAGTTGGTGAGTGGGTTGAAGGCATCGACAAATCCGTAACGCCCCCACGCCTTGGGATAGCGCTCCCTTATTGTCCGCAGGACCTTCATGCACTCCGTATCGAGAAACGGCAGGGAACCGCCGGCCGCGCATGGAACCACGCTTCCATCCAGCTTCCCCAACCGCGGCGGGCCACCCCATGCCTGATATCCGGCGGCCGAGTCCGACGCCGTGATGCCCCACAGATGGTCGCTGTAGTCGGGAAACTCCTCGCGCAGCGAAAGGCAGAACATCTTATGAGCCGCCGTCGCTTTCGTCGAGTTCTCGAAATAGTTGGCATACGCGTCGCGCTTGCCCCGGAAATCAAACCACGCTTGCGAGTACTGGTGGGTGAACAGCGGATCATTTCCCGAGATATATTCCAGCCCTTGAAACTTGACCGTGGGCCGCATCCACGCCTTCCACGTTTCCGCCGGAACTGAATGCGTCGCCGACCCCAGCGCCAGCAGATAGATCATCATGAGTTCGCAATAGTGCTCCCATCGCGCATCCAGGAATCCCGACTCCGGATGCCATCCCATCGAAAACGTCTTGCCGCCGTTCAACATCCACGGCCAGTCCACGCGCTCATAAATCTTGGTCGCCAGATCCTGAATTTCCGCATCCGCGAAGTGTTGCCGCGCGGTCAACACTCCACACAGCAGAAGGGAAGTGTCGATCGACGAGATCTCGCACTTCCATTGCCGCTCCCCGCTGTTCATGTCAATAAAGTGGTAGTAAAACCCGTGCTCGTGCGGCAGTTTCTGCCACAGGAACCGCAGAGTTCCCCGCACCCGCTCCACGATCTCTTCCTTCTTCCCATACCCGCGCGCCTCGCCGATGCAAAGCCCCGACAGCCCAAACCCGGTCGCCGCGATGCTGGCAATTGTGTGCTTATCCTTGCCCTGCGCCTGCGCGCGATCTTTCACCTGTCCGGTCGTTCCGGCTTCGTTCCAGAAGTACTCGAACGCAGCCCGTTCGATCTCGTCCAGCAGCGCGTCGTCCGAACCTGGGTAAGGGAGCGCTGCAGGCTCGGCAAATCCCCGCTGTTTTTCTGCCCATCCAACGAGAGGGAAGACCGGAAGGCATGCGACTCCCAACATCGCGCCGCGCAGCAGGTCTCGCCGGGTAAACTGTGCTTTCGTCCTCATGAATCCGTCACCGTTCCGTTTCTTTTGTATGAGATGATAACCGTTCGCCTTTTGCTGCACATACTTGGCCAGGGGTTGCTCCAGAATTTTCGACTCGCCGCCACACCGCGTACAATATCCTGTTGCACTCGAACTCCTTAGCCCTGAAAGCACCGTCCGGAAAGAGGCTCGCATGACCACGACTCACCAACCTCGCCCGCAAGTCGCGGCGGAAATCCCTGCCGTCCCGCTCACCACCGAAGGCTATAGCGTCCTGCACCAGATGATGCGCCTCCGCTGGCCCGCCTGGCGAGCCCTGCCCGCAGCCGAAAAATCGGCCATCGCCAAAGAAGCCTCCGAAGCCCTCGCCGCCATGGAGAAGAACTCCGCCGGCCAGTCCGCCCTGTTCTCGCTCATAGGCCACAAGGGCGACCTCATGCTGATCCACTTCCGCGAATCGTTCGCCGATCTCAACCAGGCCGAACTCCAACTCGCCAACCTGCGCCTCAGTGATTACCTCGAGCCCACCACTTCTTATCTTTCCATCATCGAACTCGGACTTTACGATTCCACGCTGAAAATCTACAAGGAGCTGACCGACCAGGGCATCGAGCCGCATTCCGACCAGTGGAAAGCCGAAATCGAGTGCAAACTGAATCGCCATCGGGAAGCCATGCGCCCGCGCCTCTACCCTGAGATCCCGGCACAGCGCTACGCCTGCTTCTATCCCATGGACCGCCGCCGGGGCGAAGACAAGAATTGGTATCAGCTCCCCCTTGCAGAACGTGCCCGCCAGATGAGTGAACACGGACTCATCGGCCGCCGCTACGCCGGAGAAGTCAAACAGATCATCAGCGGCTCCATCGGCTTCGACGACTGGGAATGGGGCGTTGACCTTTTTGCCGAAGATCCCCTGGTCTTCAAGAAGCTGATCTACGAAATGCGTTTCGACGAAGTCAGCGCCGTCTACGCCCTGTTCGGCCATTTCTATGTGGGCGTGCGAGTCCCGGCAGTACAACTGGAGCAACTGCTGGCCGGTCAGCTGCCGAAGTAAGCAGCGTCAGACGTCTCAAGATACCGGAGTATTGACCCTGAAACCTTGAAACTCTGAAACCCTGAAACTTGGAGAACTTCATGTCCACACTCGGCCTTATCGAATACAAAGACGCCACACCTGAAGTCCGCGCGATCTACGACGACATCATGACCACCCGCAAGACCGACTGGATTAATAATTTCTGGAAGGCCATCGCCCACGATCCCGCCACGCTCAAGCGCACATGGGAAGACATCAAGCAGATCATGGCCCCCGGCGCCCTCGACCCGGTCACCAAGGAACTCATCTACGTGGCGGTCAGCGTCACCAACCAGTGCCACTACTGCATCGCATCCCACACCGCGTCCGCGCAAAAGAAAGGCATGACCGACGCCATGTTCAAGGAATTAATGGCGGTCGTCGGCATGGCCAACGAAACCAACAAAATGGTTACGGGATATCAGGTGGAGATCGACCCGCAATTCAAGAAATAATTCCCCGGGGCCGCCGGACACGGCAGTCCGGCCGGGACCGAATTCTCATTGCTCGACCGGGCGCTGACGGCGTTATGATGGAAGAAGGTTGGAGTCCTCCGTCATGGGTGCCATACCTTCCGTTCGGAATCGCATTCTCTTGGCCGGTCTGGCCTTTACGCTTGTCCTGATCGTCGGATACGGCGCCGACTTGGTTCTGGTGCAGCACCCCACTTGGATGTTCGCCGATGATCTGATCATCGCCTTGGGAGCCGCCGCCGTCGTCTTTTACTACGAGAGGGAACGGAGCCGCATTCTTGCCGAGAGACTGCGGGTCATCCGCGACATGAATTCGTTCGTCCGGAATGAGTTGCAGATCCTGTATGCCTGCCTCGAGAACCCAGAAAAGACGCGGGTCACAACCATAGAACGCAGCGTGGAACGTATTGACTGGGCTCTTCGCGAACTGCTGCCCGGTACTCCGTCCACCGTCGGCACCACAGTCCATGAGAGCGGCGATCGCGCGCGGGACAATATCAGACGATCCGCCTGATTCGGAGCAGCGTGGCGCGATCCAATCCAGCCATCACCAACTCCCGGCTCCCCGGAACTTCTTCACCTGGATTTCTTCGCGGTACCGCTACTTGCAGACTTGCGTGGGGGCTTCCACTCGTGTGCCTTGATATCTACCCGGCGCCCGCGAAACCGCACACCCTCGGCCTCCAGCCGCAGACGTTGCTCAATGGCCGAGTCTCCGGTCAACTTGATCTCTCCGCCTGCCCCCAGCACCCGTTGCCACGGCAATCCAAATCCGCGCCGTAACGTTGCCGCCACTTGCCGAGCCGCACCGGGAAAACCCGCCGCCCGCGCGACCCCGCCGTAAGTCGACACCTTCCCGGGCGGAATCGCGCGCACCGCCTGCTCGATCCGCAGACGCATCGCTCCAGAATTCTTCAGCTTGGTTTTTCCCGCCAGAGACCTGCGGCTCTTTCGTCTCACGGTGTCATTCCAAAGTTGGCCCGGGTGCCCCACCCTTCTCGCGTATTTGGCGAGAGGGCGGGGAATTTGAATTTCCAGACAGCCGTTACGCCGCTTTGCGGAACGCTTCCAACGCGTCGTACTCCGAGCTATGCACTTCAAAAACCGTCAGCAGCTTAGTGACCTGCATCAGATCTCCAACGCGCTTTGTCAGGTTGGCCAGTTTGATCGTGCCCCCCGCGTTATGCGCTGTGGTATGAAGGGCAACCAGCGTGCCCAGTCCGCCCGAATCGATGTAGTTCACTTCGCCCAGGTTGAGCACAATGCGCTTCGCCCCGTCCGCAATGGCCTTCTTCACCTCGTCCCGCAGCAGGGAAGACTCCTCGCCAAACACAATCCGCCCATTGCACTCGATGGCCAGAATCCCGTCCACCGTTCTCTTCGTCAGCTTTAATTGCATCCCTCTCTCCTTTGCGGCCGCCGTAGATCGTCCTTGCCCTGCCGCATCTGCGCACAATCTTGACGCACCAGCCTATCGCGTGTGCCGAACCTTCGCAAGCCCATGACTAATGCTTGCGGACCGCGTCATTCTGTCGCTCATTCCCGGCCAGAAGGAAAAATGCCGAAAGGCCTAGCGAAACAAGCCCTTCTCCGTCTCCGCATCTGCGCTTCTCAGCTTTCTCCGCGGTCAAAAGCTTTGTTCTATCCCGAGGCACACCCCCCGCCCATCACGTATAATCGTCTCTTCCGCCCATGAGTTACACGGTCCTGGCCCGCAAATACCGTCCGCAGAAATTCTCCGAGGTCATCGGACAAGAGCACGTCACCCGCACCCTCCAAAACGCCATCGAGCAGGGACGCACCGCCCACGGCTACATCTTCAGCGGCCACCGCGGCATCGGCAAAACCACTGTCGCCCGCATCCTCGCCATGGCCCTGAACTGCCGCTCCAAAGACAGGCCGGTTCCCGAGCCCTGCGGTATCTGCGAATCCTGCACCGAGATCCGCGCTGGCAACGCCGTCGACGTCATCGAAATCGATGCAGCCACCAATCGCGGCATCGACGAAATCCGCGAACTGCGCGAAGCTGCGCGCTATCGCCCCGCTCGCGACCGCTTCAAGATCTACATTCTCGACGAAGCCCACCAGATCACCGACGCCGCCTTCAACGCCCTGCTCAAAACGCTGGAAGAGCCGCCCGACCACATCGTTTTCATGCTCGCTACCACGCAGCCTGAGGACATCCCACAAACGATCCGCTCGCGCTGCCAGCACTTCAGCTTTCGCGCCGTCAAGTTCGATGCCATCGTTGCCCAGTTGCGCGACCTCGTTACCCGCGAAAACATCGAGGCCGACGACGATGCCCTCGCCCTGCTCGCCGAAGCCGGCGACGGCTCCATGCGCGACGCACTCTCCATCCTCGATCAGGCCATCGCCTCCGCCAGCGGACGCGTTACCGCCGACTCTGTCCGCAACCTCGTCGGCGCCGCCCCGGCTCACATCCTTGAACAAGTGATGCAAGCCGTGTCCGAAGGCCGGAGCGAAGAGATTCTCCGCCAGGTCGACCACCTTATTAGTGAGGGTCATAGCCCCACGCACTTCGCGCGCCAGATGGTTCGCTTCCTGCGCAATGCCACGGTCGCAAAGATTGCCGGAAAGGATTCTCCCCTGCTGCAAGTTTCGAGCGAGGAACGCGAGCGCGTAGCCCGCGTCGCCGAATGGTTCGGCGAAGAAGATCTCACCCGCCATCTCCAGATCATGCTCCGCACCCACGGCGAGCTGGGATACAAACAGGAACAACGCTTCCACCTCGAGCTCGGCCTGCTCAAGATGGCCCACGCGCAAAAATTGCTGCCGATCGAGCAGTTGCTCAGCGACGTGGCTGCCGCGCCCACCGTCAGTTCGCAGCGACCGCCAGCCAGGCCTGCCATCGTTGGTGGTTCGCCTAGCGCCGAAACCCGCCGTCCAGAGCCGACGCAGTCGCCTCGTCAAAATTTCGTTTCCCCTTTTGCCGCCGACTCTGCCCGCAAGGGCACGCCGCGGCAGGAAGCCTCATCCGACGCCGCGCCGGCACCGGGCCCTCGAATCGTGGCCGCAGCCAGCGCACCCGAGCCAATAATCATGGGATCCGCCGCGCCGGCTCCCCAGCGCGACTTAGCCCCCGACCCCACAGTAGATCCTAGAGACGTCGCTAGCTACGTCTCTGCCGACGCGACCAAACGGTCGGCACCCGAACCGCAGCCCAACCAACAGGAGCAACCTCCACAAGCTCAGACCGCGAGCGCCTCGTCTCTGGCGCCGCCGCAACTGGAGCACCTGCAGAATGCCGTCCTGCAAGCCCTCACCGACGGCAACCAGCGCATCCTGGTTTCCATGCTTTCCGCCGGCGAGTGGAGCGTCCAGGGCAACGAACTAGTTATCAAGATCGCTGAATCGCAGACCGTAGTCGACATGTCGCTCGGCCCGGATGCAAAACGCCTGGCCATCGCCTCGGCCAGCGGAGTACTTGGCCGCCCCGTGAAGTTGAAGGTAGTTCCCGGCGCTACCGTGGCCCCGCAAGAATCCAAGCGCAACGGCGGCCCTGCGCGTCCCTCCGGCCCCGGCGGCCGAGGCCGCGCCCAGCAAGACCCAGTCGTCCGCCGCATGCAAGAAAAATTCAACGCCGAAATTCGCACCGTGATCGATTACAGAGAAAAACGGTGAGCTTGTCATCCTGAGCGAAGCGAAGGATCTATGTAATTTTGCGTCCTGCGGGAAACTACCGAGGTTCTTCGCTTTGCTCAGAATGACAACGGAGTGCGACAGAGACTTGACACGTGAGGTTCTATGGGTGGATTCAACCTGCAAGATCTGATGTCAAAAGCCAAATCGCAATATGAGGACCTGCAGAAGAAGATGCAGGCAACCGTCGTCGAGGCCAGTTCCGGTGGCGGCACTGTCACCGCGAAAATGGACGGCCGCAAGCAACTCCTCAGCCTGCGCATCGACCCCGAAGCCGTGAAATCCGGCGACGTCGAAATGCTGCAGGATATGGTCGTCGCCGCTATCAACGAAGCGGCGCGCAAAGTCGATGCCCAAATGCAATCGACAGTCGGCGGCATGCTCGGTGGCCTGGGCCTCCCCGGCCTCTGACGCCACCAGCTGACGCCGGCTTTTTGGGAAGGGCGCGACTTCAGTCGTGCCGCAAAAAGAGCAACGACACGGTGCGGCTTTAGCCGCTGAGGTGACCGCAGTATGCGAATGAATCGCTGCGCTGGAGTTGTATTCGTAGGAGCCATCTGCTTGATCTTCGCTGCGTCGATTCTCGCGCAGACCGCATCCTCTAACCCGAAAGAGGCATCCATGCCCGCTCACGCGACCGGCTCCTTCGACGTCAAAGTCACGCCCCAGGACGACAAGTCCGAAGACCCGCTCCTCGGCCGCATGTCACTCGACAAGCAATATCACGGCGATCTCGAAGCCACCGGCAAAGGCCAAATGCTCACCGCCGGGTCCGCCGTCAAAGGCTCCGGAGCCTATGTCGCCATCGAAAAGGTTAGCGGAAGCTTGCAAGGGCGCACCGGCTCTTTCGTCCTGCAGCACACCGGAACCATGACGCAAAATACGCCGCAACTCACAATAACCGTGGTACCCGACTCCGGTACTGGCCAATTAGCAGGAATCGCCGGAAAGATGACAATTGTCATCGCCACCGGCGGCAAGCACTCTTACGATCTCGAATACACGCTGCCGCCATTGCAGTGAGCGGTTCTAGATGCTTGTCATCCTGAGCGAAGCGAAGGACCTATGCATTTTCTCGCTGCTAAGCAAATTGCGTAGGCCACAACCAGATGACCAGTTGATTTGAAAGTGAACTGAAAATGTCTAAATTCGCCGAACCCATGTCCCGCCTGATCGATGAGCTGAAAAAGCTCCCCGGCGTTGGCGCCAAGAGCGCCCAGCGTTTGGCCTTCTACATCCTGCGCTCCAGCGACGAGGACGCCGAGGCCCTCGCCACCGCCGTGCGGGACGTCAAAGCTAATCTCCGCCTCTGTTCGGTCTGCAACAACATCACCGACGTCGACCCCTGCGTCTACTGCACCAGCCCCACCCGCAACCAGCGCCTGGTCTGCGTCGTCGAAGAACCCACCAACATCGCCGCCATCGAAAAGACCAAGCACTTCAATGGAGTCTTCCACGTTCTACACGGTGCCATCTCGCCCCTCCATGGAATCGGCCCCGAGCAGTTGCGCATCTCGAATCTCATCGCGCGCGTCGATGCCGGCAACGTCGACGAGGTCATCGTCGCTACCAACCCTACCGTCGAAGGCGAAGCCACCGCGACTTACCTCTCACAGCAACTCAAGCGCGTAGGAGTGAAGGTCACCCGCATCGCCATGGGCATCCCCGTCGGCAGCGATATCGAATACACCGACGAGATCACCATGCTGAAAGCGATGGAAGGCCGCCGAGATATGTGAGGACTGTAGCTGATGCACGAAGGTGGGGACAGCCGCCCTCGGCTGTCCGTCGAGCGAAGCTCGACAGGGGCTCACGCCGTTGCTTCTTCATCCCGACATCCCGTTTCCACCACTGCTTCCGTGACGCCACTTCCGATCTGGCAGTGCACACCTTTGTGTGCATCTATGCAAAACTTTTGCTCTCGATGCCTCAAGAAGAAGGTGCGGGGCGAAGATTGGTGGCCTTCGCCGCTTTCGCTAACTGCAATGAAAACAATCGCTTGCGGTATGCTATCGAAACAAACGGATGCATGGCACATCGCTTGCACCCAGCCTCTGGTCGGTTTCCTTGCCGGTCCGATCTTTCGATCTATGGACTCGCCTGAGGAGCAGAACAGCACCCTCAGCGCTAGTCGCGCCGCGCTGCGATGTAACCGCATCCAACTCGACGCAGAAGAAGCCGGGCCAACCAGCCCGGTTTTCTTTTTTCCGTCCGCTGCTGGTTTCGTGAATCCCCGAGAAAATGCTTGACCCTGGAATCGATTCCAGGGTTCATACTGGCGGGAATGACTGCGACCGTCAATGTCTTGCGCTCGGGAGAACTTGCCCGCCTGGCCGGTGTGAGCCCTGACACTATCCGATACTACGAACGGATCGGAATCCTTCCCCAGTCGCCACGCACGGCGTCCGGCTATCGCGTGTATCCGCGCGATGCCGCGGATCGTGTCCTCCTGGTGCGGCGAGCTTTGCAACTCGGGTTCACTCTCACGGAACTTGCGGACATCCTCCGGGTACGCGATCGCGGCGGTGTGCCTTGCCATCGCGTGCTCAATCTGACCGAGGCAAAGTTACGGTCGCTGGAGCAGCAGATCCAGGAACTCCGCCGCACCCAACGCCACATGCGTCAACTGGTTCGCCAATGGCGCCTGCAATTGAGCCACACACCTCCAGGCGCCAAAGCAATGCTGTTGCATTCGCTTGGCGATCAATCCATGCCGCATTCCAAGCCCGGAATGCGCAATTTCAAAAGGAGATCACGACCGTGAAAAAATCTTCTGTCCGAATTCTGACCGCCCTCTATTTGTGCCTGGTCGTGTCGATGGCTGCGCAAGATACAACACACGACACAAAGAAGGACGACTCCATGCAGAACTGCCCCATGCATCAGCAGGCCAAGGCAGAATCACACCACGCCATCGTCGAAAAGCACGGCGATCAAGCCATGGGTTTCCCTCACGACCGAACCACGCACCACTTTCTACTCACCCCGGAGGGTGGCGTTATCGCAGTTACAGCCAACGATCCCAACGACAGTGCCAACAGCGGACCGATCCGCACCCACCTTTCGCACATCGCCGTCATGTTCACGAGTGGAGATTTTTCCACGCCTATGTTCGTACACGATGAGGTTCCGCCGGGTGTGACCTCTATGCAATTGTTGAAGGCCGCCATCCGCTATCACTACGAAGAAACTCCTTCAGGTGGGCAGGTGCGCATCGAATCGAAGGACCCGGTTGCCATTGCTGCGATCCACGACTTCCTGCGCTTTCAAATTACCGACCACCAGACGGGTGACAGTCTGGCAGTCGAAGCGGCTCATTGAGCGGGCAGTTCCGGCTCAAGGAAGACATTCAACTCTTCCTCGGTTGCCGCCAACCCCTCCGGCAGAGTCCCGCGATTGTACTCAGCCATACGGTTCTTCCATTTCAGAAAGTCCGTGATGCTCTGCGGTTCAATCCGCACCTCGACCCGCCGTAGGCTGGCGAGCAGCAAATTCATCTCATACCGGAATCCCGTAGCCGTCCGCATATTCTTAGTCGATGCTTGCACCATCTCAACCCGCCCGCGCCTTAATTCCAGCAATCCCCAACCTGCGGGCAGTTCCTCAACCTTCACCAAAGCTGGCGGCGCCAGATAGAACCGTTCACATCCCACTCCCTGCTCCGGCTTAACGCGGAAAGGCTTCCCATGATCCGCCAGAAAGTCGGCCCGCGTGACTTTGCACTCAACCAGGACCGAATGCGACGCTCGTTTCCATCCAATCGCGTCCGGCATCTCGCCGCTGACGCAGGCCTGCTCCGACAACACCACTCCGCAGCGATAGGCCCGCAGCCACCGCACCGCCCGTTCCACCAGTTGCGCGTGAGTCATAGATGATTCAGTTGTAGACGGAGAGACGGCTGAGTGGAAAGTGCCGGAGGAGTTACGGGCCGCTTAGGACAAGCATCACGATGCAATTTCTTCGCCACGCAACTCGCCGGGTGCTGCAGTCTTCATCGCCTTCACCATCACGGGCCTCCGCAATACCGTCTCGAGCAAGATATCTCTCCGCTGCCACGGCCTGCGCGGTCGGACTGCCAGCACGAACCCCTCAGCGCCGATGACCACTGCTTCATTCGGACCCAACTTCGCGGGCTTGCGCAGGAACCCGTTCGTTCGCCGCTTTGCCGCGTCCACATTCTCGATCTTCACCCGACGGATGTGCCCGTCGTGTGCGTTGTCGAATGCATTCGCCAGCCGAAGAATCGCCGCCAGTTGAATCGTGATCTTCTGCTCCTCAGGAAGCATATCCCGAAGCGCTTTGTGGCTCCGAGAGGGAAGGGCTCCCGCATGGAAACGTGCCACGATGGCGGCTCGCGTCATGGTTGCCGCCGTCCAGCCCAGAGGTGTCCCGTGCCCTTTGATCAATTCCAAAGATTCCTTGTGATGTCCCTTATTGCCTTTCGCCTTGCCAACGTCGTGGAGCAGCGCGGCCAGATTCAAGCTGGCGCGTGCCTCCGACCCATTGCCATTTTCCGACGGGGCCCCAGTACGCCCACCCGCGATCAACCCCGCGCCCACGAGGCCGTCATAAAGTTCCAGCGCCAGCCGCGCCACTCTTTCCGAGTGCCCGAAGTCTGGGTCCAGCGCCTTCGCCCACAACTTCATGCGTTGCGTCGCAATCGCCTGAATCTGCTTGCCCTGCGGCAACCCCGCACGCCACCGGTCCCACAGAGAATCCGGACCGGTCGTCCGCTCCCGATACTCATCAATCCGCTTCGTGCGCTCCTCAATGATTCGCGTGTGCCAGCTTTTGCGCGAATCTTCGTCTGGAAATACGTGGCACGCCAGCGCGGTGGCCCACAATACGTCAAGATCGTGTACCTCTCCCAGCAGGTCCTGCATGTGCTTCAGGTCGCTGCTCCACGCTTTGTGCTCGACCGGCAGAAAATTCTCAACGATGTAGCGAAATCGTTTGATCCCAATTCTGAGAGTATGAAACCCAATCCGCGACCGGTTGCGCAGCGCCCGGATGTGCAGTTCCCGCGCCGCCGTCCAGCGTTCCAGAGCCAGATGCTTGAATACCGCACTCCCCGGCCGAATGCGTGCCGCGCGCACGGGCAGCGAAGAGCTCCATTGTTTCCAATCCTTACGATCAAATTCCTCAAGTGCCGCACGAGCTTCCCGCTTTTCCTCACTCTCTCGCGCTCGCAGGACCTGCAGCAGCGCGTGCGCTGCCGGATCAGGATTAAATGAGCCGCCGTTCGATGCGGCAAGGGCGCCCTCGCCCGTGCTGCCGCCATCCGCAAAGACTTCAGGGGACGCCATCGGCTCCTCCACTTCAATCGGTCCGGGATGCAGCTTCTCAATCCACTCCATCATGATCTGCACGTCACGCAACGCGCCCAGTCGCTGGAATAGCCGCTTTCCGGCCTTCTTCATCGCTTTCCACTCGCGATCCGGATCCACAGCCATCATGCCATCGGCCATGGACCGGCAACGCCGTAGCGACACGCGCAAATCATGTACCGGATCGGCGCTGAAATCGACCGCCACGTGCTGGCACTCTTCCAGTACGCGCCCCATCCAGTAGCGCAGTCCCGTGGCTTTGGTGGCAGTCTTCAAGGGTTTGCTCGCAGAACCGCACTCATTCTACTGAAGAATGGTCTTTCGGAGCTTGGTGGAATTCGCTCGCTTGAGAGGGTGTGGAGTTCCAAAGATGAAGAGTGTGAAGCGGCTGCAGGAAGGCGGAAGTTCCCGGTTCGCTGCTACCCAAACAACTTTACAACCTATCGCTGGTCCGCCGGACTGCCAAGTTACTGCCGTGATCGGTGCTTCACTTGTTCCCTGGTGGCCGAGGTCATGGCCTTAGGGTCCACCTTTAGTGTCCCTCCATTACCTCCGTAACGTTTAAGCCCTTACCGTTTCGCTTTACCCTTGAGCTTCAATCTTGCGCTTCGAGGAGTTTCCTATCTCTGCCGCAAACACATCGCAAGGTGCACGTGCTGCCTCAGCCCGCGCCTTTGTTCATAGCCTCAACATCCTGATCAAGTATGCCCGGATGTATGGCTATGAGCATAAGCGCACTGAGGCACAATTCGAAACCACGTGGAGAGAGTTGCAGCAGGGTCTGCCGACCACCGGAGATCAGGGTTTCTTGCTGGGCGTTTCCGACAACAAGTTGCTGCTCGACGGGATTCCGCTGGAGACTGGAAACGCTGAGCGCAGCTTTGCCACTCTGTTGTCCACCGCCGGCCTGGCCAGCCTGCACTTCTCTAAAGACGTTACAGAAGAAGACTTCGTTCGCCTGGTGCGCGCCTTTACCGTTGCCGGATCGAAAGCCCAGGATGTCTCCAAGCAGATCAAGGAAGCTCTCTCCGCCAACAACCGGGGGCCCAGCACCATTAAGATTAATGAAGTAAAGTTCGTCGCGGCCGATCCGCTGACCGGCGATGTCAGTATCGCGGCGCAGATTGCAGCGCAGACTCTAGGGCCGGAATTCAGGCAGTGGCTCAATGATCCCCAGAAATTGCTGCAGTTGATCGCCGCCGCCGAAGGCGCGAACTCGGGCGGAGGAGGCAAAGCATCAGCAGACGGAACTCCTATGGTTCCCTTGGGCAGTGTCCCAAACATGCCGCAAGGAACGGGCAAGGGAAGATGGGTTCCTGACGGTACTCCTATCGGAACTCCAGGCGGCACGGCAGCGGGGGCAGCTCCGGCCTGGACGGGCGGAATGGTTCCGCTGCAGGAACAGGAAGTAATCCAGGCGATCCGGCTGCTGACCCGTTTTGGCCAAGTGCAGACCGATCCGAACGTTAAAGAAGAAGAGATCCAGCAGGAACTGAAGGAGACCGATCCCAACACCCGGCTGAACCTTCAGCAATTGCTGGGCAGTCTGGCAGCGAAGGCCGCGACGGCAGAAGAGGACGACACGCCCCTGTTGATGAAGGCCGCCGAGCACATGGCCATCCGCTTCGCGCTCGAGCGTTATCAAAAGGGCGAAGTCAAGGTCAACGCCGTCCACCAGATGATGGAGCACATGAGCCGTCAGATGGACTCCTTGCGCCAGATTCTCAAGCTGCAAGAAGAAAAGATGAACAAGGCCGGGATTCTGGTGGAGTCGCACGCCGACATCCTGGACCGCATGTTCTGGGCCGAAGTTCCGGAGTCCGGCAAGAAAAGCGTGCTGATGTCGCACGAGGCGCCTTGCGTACCTCCACGCAACCTGCGGCAGTTTGTAGAAGTCCTGCTCGATCGCGACGACAAGCAGAGCGCCACCGACATACTCAATAACTATTCCAGTTGCCTGGGCGCAAAAGATGCAGAACCGCGCCGCCGCACCGCGATCGGCCTCAGCCAGTTGGCCGACTTGTACGCCCGGTTGGGCGGACAACCCATGGGGCAGGCGATCCGCAAGCTGAGCGAGCAATTAATCGCGGAGAAAGACCCGGAACTGCAAAGCCTGTTCAGCGCGGCCTTCGTGCGCCTGAGCCAGGAAGCCAGCTCCGCCAAGAACTTCGCCGCCGTTAACGAAGTGTGCGCCGGCATCGAACTGATCAGCGTGGAACGCCCAGTTCTGATGAGCGATCTCCGTCCACGGGTGGGCGTCGAAAACCGCCTTCCGGAGTTCATCGAGGAAGCGCTCCAGTTGGAACCCATTCCTCCCGATATGTTGTCGGTTCTGCGGCGGACGAGCCACGCGGGCGCCGAGCATCTGGCCGATCGCTTCTTCCGCTGCATGCGGCGCGACGAATGCGATCGCATGATCGAACTGGTGCAGCAACTCGGCTCTCCCGTACTGGCTCAGTTGCGTGAAATTCTTCGCACTGGACAGCCCCGGCAGGCTGCCGGTGCGGTGGGATTGGTGAGCCGCCTCGACGTGGGAACCCTGTTGGAATTGCTGCCCACGCGCATGCCGGAGTGGAACCGCTTCTATCACGACGTTGTGGTGCGGCAGATTGCCTACGGTGCCGCCACCGACCGCGGCCGCACCCTCCTCGAACTGGCCGAGATCCTGGATCCCCTGGTGCTGCCCGAGGCCGTCGACGAAATCGGAATGAGCGGCGACATCAGCGCGACCCCGCCTCTGATCGCGATGGCGCGGCCAGGCGAGGCCGCTTCCCGTTCTCCGTACGTGCAACTTAAAGCGATTGAGTCCTTAGGACGGTTGAAAGATGCCGAGGCCGTGGCGACGCTGCGGGAAATCCTCGAAGCCAAGAAAACCTTTGGTTGGGTGCATCACCGCGAGCTGAGAATCGCCGCGGCGCAGGCCCTGTCAAAGACCGATCCTCGCTACAGCTCGCAAGTGCTCTCCGACAGCGGTCTCGAGCCGGCGGAACTGGCCATCGCCCCTCTCGACATGGCTCCGGCATGCCCGTGGGTTCGGCAACGCCGCTACGAGCGGATGGTACTTTCGAAAACCGTCGCGGCGACCATTGGCAGCTCGTGGGGCAAGTCCAGAATCATGATCCGCGAATTAAGCCTGGGCGGCGGCATGGGAACAAAGGAAGACAACCTCCGCATCGGCAGCGAGGCCGACTTGGAGATTTCGGTTGGAATGCGCGCCAAGATTCGCGCTCACGTCCTTTTGCGCCGCGCCCGCGTGAATGAAGTAGGATTCGAAATCGTCAGCACCGACCTCGAGAGCCGCTACCGCCTGCGCCGGCTGCTGGTGGATGCCATGAACAGCGCTCCCCAGAATAAAGGTCCGGAGTGGAGCGGCGAGCGCAAGGTCTAGCAAACAGTTCCAATCTCAAAATACAAAAGCCTCTGCGCGAGCAGAGGCTTTTAATTTGTAGCGCCGGCAGCCGGCGCTGCGCAAAGTCGAAGCGTTCCTCCGGCTGTCGCGAGAGCCTGCCCTGAGCTTGCCAAACGGGCGTCTCACCCTCGCAACGTCCGCTACTTCACCTTGGCGAAGATGATGACCAGGGTGTACAGAGCGAGCGACTCGATCAGCGCCAATCCCAGAATCAGCGCCAGCTGAATGCCCGGACGAGCCGCAGGATTGCGCGCCAGTCCCTCGGCCGCGGCCGCGGTTGCCTTTCCTTGCGCCAGGGCGCATATGCCAGAGGCAAAAGCCATCGAGAACCCGGCCGAGATTGCGACCCAGTTGACCCCGCTAGACGCTCCGCCCTGCGCAAAGGCCGGGACGGCGAACGAAAGTACGGATAGTGCCATGAACAGCTTACTCAGTGTACGCATTGTGGTTCTCCTTGATGAATTGCCGCCAGTGGGTGGTTGACGTCATCCCTTGCAGACGCCCTCACGCTGAACGGCCCTGCCAAACTTGAAATCGTCCCGCACGAACTCAGTGCTCGTCGGCAACCGCGCCCTGCAGGTAAACGGTGGTCAGCAGCACGAAAATATAGGTCTGGAGCAGCGACACGCCAACGTGCAGTCCCAGAAAAACAATCGGCACGCCCAGCGGCACGAGTGAAAAGAAAACCAGAGTGACCATGTCACCGGCGAACATGTTCGCGAAAAGACGGATGGTCAGCGAGAGCACGCGCGCCAGGTGGCTGATCAATTCGATTGGAATCATCAACGGCGCTAGCGCTGGCATGGGCCCGGCGAAATGCTTCAAATAGCCAATGCCGGCATGCTTGAAGCCCTGGAACTGGTAGTACACGAACGCACAAAGCGCACATCCCAGCGGCACGATCGCCACTGCAGTCGGCGACTCGAAGCCGGGGATCACGCCGATCAGGTTGCAGAACAAAATGAAGAAAGCGAGTGTCGCCAGAAACGGTGTGTAGTGCTCGCTGTGGTGGCCGATGATTTCGTTGCTCTGATTCTGAATGAGTCCTTCTACGAACTCGAAGGAATGTTGCAAGGCCCCGGGGCTCTCGACGGAAAGACTGGAGCGCACAAGCAGAAACAAGATCAGCAGAAACGCGAAAACCAGCAACTCCATCGCGAGCGAGTTCGGAATCGGCGCGGTCGGATATTTGGGCTCGATTGAGAATAGGTGCAACAGGGCAACGACCGGGCCCGCGAACAGATGGTTAAGGATTTCGGTGAACCAGAGTTGTTCAGGCATAAAAAGCTTTCAGCGACGAGTTCCTGGCTTGGTCGCGATGTGCCGGCCTTCCTGTTACATCCCGCGGACTAAAGCTCCATAGACTTCGTAAGCTGCTTCGCAGGCTATGGCGGCAACGGGCAAAAATAAGCCCGCAAGAAGCCCATTCAGGCTCGCGGGTGAAACAGTCAATATAACATAGGCGCCGACGGCCATCAAAATATACCGCAGCAGAAAGCGGAAGACGATTCCGTCGCTGGATTGCGAGGTAGTGGCGCCGGCAGCGCGGTCGACGAACCCGCTGATCACACGCTTCAGCCAGAAAAAGTTCACGTAGGCAATCGCGCATCCCACGGCGAGGCCGACCGCGGACCGCACCCCGAACCTCCACCACGCTACTGCCACCAACGGAATCGCGAGCGCAGCCATGAACCGTCGGATGCGGTCGAGGGCACCGGAAAAGAATCGCTCGGCCGGGGAGGCTTCCGTCGTGGGTTCGGTGTGGGAGGCTTCGGTCATTCGCGATCAGCAACCTGCTATGGTACCCGAGTGCCCTGCAGTTGGCGCGCAGAACCCCCGGCGGTTCGCTCACTTTGTGTCGCGAAGCACAGTTCGGATGAGTTCGATGAACCCGGCGGCGATGCCGAGAAGAATACCTGCCAGGTAAAGCCACGTGGTATGCAGCCATCTATCCAGTCCGGCACCCGCCAGCCATCCCACCACGAGCGCTGCGGGCAGGACGAAGGCGAGTTGGCTGTAGCGCGCGAACTGCAGCCAGAAAGTCTTCTTCTGATCCGAGTTCTGGTCGTCAGGCGGGGTAGGCGGCATTGGTGAGACCCGTCGCGACCAATTCTATCGGATTGAGCACCGCAGCGCTGGCTTCGCTACCCGACTGTCTTCAGTGCGTCAGCTTCGCGATATTGGGATTCTGCGCAATCCCCAGGGCCCAGTTCACCAGTTCGATGAAGCTGTTGGGCAGCAGGCCAATGTAGAGCGTGGCAATACCGGCCACAGCGATCGCCGCGCGCATGCTCAGACTGATCGGCAGCTGTCTCTTCGGTCTTCTCGACCTTCCCCATGAACATCGCATTCGCGATCTTCAGGTAGTAATAAAGGCCGAACACCGAATACAGCACGCCCAGCGACGCCAGCGCGTAGTGGCCGGTCTCGATCAGGCTCAGGAAGATGAAGTACTTGCCCCAGAATCCGGCGAGCGGCGGGATTCCGGCCAGCGACAGCATGAACACCAGCATGAGCACGGCTTCCACGGGCGCTCGGGAATAGAGTCCGTTCAAATCGTCGAGTTCATCGCCAATCACGTTGCGGTGCCGCAGCGCGGTGATCACCGCGAACGCGCCCAGGTTCATAAAGGTATAGACCAGCAGGTAGATCAGGATGCCCTTGATCCCATCGGGACTGAGTTGGGTCGCAGTGCCCGCGACCAGGCCGAGCAGCATGTAGCCGACATGAGCGATCGACGAATACGCCAGCAGACGCTTGGTGTTGGTCTGCGTGAGCGCCGCGAAGTTTGCGCCCGTCATTGTCGCGATGGAGACGAAGACCAGCAGCGGCACCCAGATTGGCCGCATCGGTATGAGCCCGACGACGAGGATGCGGAGCAGCATGGCCCATCCAGCCGCCTTCACGGCGACCGACATGAATCCGGTGATGCTGGTCGGCGCGCCTTCGTACGCATCGGGCGCCCACTGGTGGAACGGGATGGCCGCAATCTTGAACAGCAGCCCCGTGATCGTCGTCAGCAGCGCCACCACAGCGACTGGCTTGTAATCGCTGTTCATCACGTGCCGCGCCAGTTCCTGCTGGATCACGCCCAGATTGGTGCTGCCGGTCAACCCATAGAGCAGCGACAACCCGTACGCGAAAATGCCGGATGAAAACGCGCCCAGCAGCAGATATTTCAATGCCGCTTCGTTGGAACGCCGGTCCCGCCGCAAGAACCCTACTAATACGTAAGTGGAGATCGCCATCAGCTCCAGGCCAATAAAGATGAGAACGATGTCGAACCCAGCGGCCATGCACATCATGCCCGCTACCGCCAGCAGCATCAGCGCGTAATATTCGCCGTGGTTCTCATGTTCGGTCTCGAGATAACGCACCGACATGAGGATCGCAATCGCTGTGGCCGCGAGAAACAGATACCAGAAATAAAGTGCGAACCGGTCCACCAGCATCGTCCGGAGCATGCCGAACGTTCCGGGCGATCCGTTCATCCAGAGCTGAATCTTGTAGACGCCCGCGGCCGAGAATGCTACTCCAATCATCGCTATGACCGCGTTGATCCACTTCTTTTCCTGGGGGAGCATGAGGTCGATCAGCAGGATGCCCAGCGCAAACAGTGTGAGCAGCGTGATCGGCAGCGCCAGAAGATAGTCAGTCCAGACCACTATTTCGTCCCTTTCATCTTCGTCGGCGCGGATGTGGCTGCGGCAGGCGGCGTTGCCGTTGTCGGCATCACCGATACGGGCGCGACGACCGGCGCCGGTTGCGCCGCGGCATTCACCGCAGGCTGCGGATAATCCGGCCGCGCCATCGCAATCGTGTGATTCACCGGCTGCTCCAGAATCTGGAAGAACGGCTTGGGATACAGCCCGATCCAGAACGCCATGATGAGCAGCGGCACGAACGTCGCGACTTCCCGCGGCGTCAGGTCGTGCAACTTTTCATTCTTCGGATTCGTGACCGTCCCGAAGAACACGCGCTGGTAGAGCCACAGCAAATAGGCCGCGGCCAATACTACTCCCGGGACAGCCCACGCGCCCCACTTCCAGTTCTCCATGAACGTGCCCTGCAGAATCGTGAACTCGCCCACGAACCCGTTCAGCAGCGGCAGTCCCATCGACGACAGGAACATGATCATCGTGATGGTCGCGTAAATCGGCATCACGTTCGAGATGCCGCCATATTCCGAGATCTCGCGGGTATGACGCCGCTCGTACAGGATGCCGACAATCAAGAACAGCGCCCCGGTCGAGATGCCGTGATTGATCTGCTGCAGCACCGATCCACTCAAACCCAGCGGCGTAAGCGCGAAAATTCCCAGCGTGCAGAAGCCCAAATGGCTCACCGACGAGTAAGCCACAAGCTTCTTCATGTCCTTCTGCATGAGTGAGACGAGCGCCCCATAGATAATCCCGACGATGGAAAGGAAAATCATCCACCCACGCACGGTCATCCCGAGGAACGTGGCAGGATTCATGAGCACGTTGGGGAAGAAGGGAAGTGAGAAGCGAATGAATCCGTAAGTTCCCATCTTCAGCAGGACGCCTGCCAGGATCACCGAGCCCGCCGTGGGCGCCTCGACGTGGGCGTCTGGCAGCCAGGTGTGGAACGGGAACATCGGCACCTTAATCGCGAATGCGAAGAAGAAACTCAGGAACAACAGCGTCGCAACATGCGGCCCGTAATCGGAATAGATCTGCGGCGCTGTTTTGTAGAGTTCGGGAATGCTGAAGGTGTAGACCTGCGCCACGGCGTGATGATGGAAATACAGGAACAGAATGCCCAGCAGCATCAGCACCGAGCCCGCCAGGGTATACAGGAAGAATTTGATTGCAGCGTAGAGCTTGCGCGGCCCGCCCCAGATCCCAATCAGCAGGTACATCGGAACCAGCATCGCTTCCCAGAAGACGAAGAACAGGAAGAAATCCAGCGCCATGAAGACGCCCAGCATGCCCGTCTGCAAAAACAGAAACCAGATGTAGTATTCCTTGACCCGATTCTCAATGGCGGTCCACGACGACAGAATCGAGATCCACCCCAGCAGCGTGGTGAGCATGATCAGCAGGAACGAAATCCCGTCGATCCCGAGGACATAGCCCGCGCCGATCGAAGGAATCCAATTGCTGGGAGCGCCCTCGATGAACTTGAACGGCGCTGTATCTCCGCTCTTCACCTTATCCCAGAACAACGAGACCAGCGGCAGCGAGACCACGAGGCCGGCAAGCGCGAAAATATTCGCGATCCAGCGGATGGCGTCCTTATTCTCCTTCGGCACAAACAGGAGAAACAGCGCGCCCACAAGCGGCGTGAACAGAATGATCGATAAGATGTGGTTTTGCATAGTCAGCTTCTAGCTTTTCAGCTGTGAGCTTCGAGCTGTGAGCTTTGAGCAACTTGGACCTGAATTGCTCGAAGCTCACAGCTCATAGCTCGCAACTCTCAGTGGTACACGTAATAAAACGCGAACCCTACCAACCCTGCCGTCATCACCAGCGCATACCACTGCACCAGGCCCCACTCAAACAGGCGCGCCGGATAACTCAGCATGCGCGCCAGAATCGCGGGTCCGTTGACCCCGATCCCGTCGATGATCCACTTATCCCACCAACTGGAGAACGTAGCGGCGACGCGGGTGATCCACCCCGCGCCATTGACGGCGCCATCAATCACATGGGAATCGAACCACGAACTGGCTTCACCCAGCCCCATCACTCCCAGCCGCACATCTGCTATCTTGCGGCGGCCGGTGACGACATAATCGTAGCCTTCGTCCACGTAATACTTGTTGAGCAGCGTCTCGTAGACCGGCGGTGCCGCCGCTGCGATCGGTTCGGTGTAACCCTTGCCCGCGTTGCCGTATGCCCGCGACGCCATGAGCCAGCCCACGCCTGCAGCAGCGACCGACAGTCCCATCAGCAGATATTCCGTGAGCCCGGGCCCTGATTCGCCCGCAGGCGGAGCTTCTTTTTCAACTGCGTTCGCGAACACCGGCTCTAGAAACTTCTCGAAGTGATTCGATCCCCCCAGGCTCGGAGGCACGCCCAGATAGCCTGCGGTCAGCGAGAAGAACGCCAGAATCACCAGCGGCACCGTCATCGATTTCGGCGATTCGTGAATGTGATGCTCGACTTCGTGGCTCGTGACCCGCGACGGGCTCCAGAACGTCAAATAAATCAGGCGGAACATGTAAAACGCTGTCATCAGCGCGGTCACGAATCCGATGGCCCACAGATATGGGCTGTACTTCCACGCCTGCCACAGAATTTCATCCTTCGAGAAGAATCCGGCGAGCCCCGGGATCCCCGCGATGGCTAGTGTGGCAACGAACATGGTGCGGAACGTGACCGGAATCTTGCCCGACAGGTCTCCCATGTTGCGCATGTCCTGCTCGCCGCTCATAGCGTGAATCACCGAGCCCGCTCCAAGGAAGAGCAGCGCCTTGAAGAACGCATGCGTGAAGACGTGGAACACTCCCGCAGAAAATGCTCCCACTCCAAGCGCCAGGAACATGTATCCCAGTTGCGAGACCGTGGAGTACGCCAGCACCCGCTTGATGTCGTTCTGTACCAAACCAATCGATGCCGCAAAGATCGCAGTCAGCGCGCCAACGATCGCCACCACCATCATCGACTTCGGAGCCAGCACAAAAAGCGCATTCGACCGCGCCACCATGTAGACGCCCGCGGTCACCATGGTCGCCGCATGGATCAGCGCCGAGACCGGCGTCGGACCTTCCATCGCGTCCGGCAGCCACACATAAAGAGGAAGCTGCGCCGACTTGCCGCAAGCGCCAACAAACAGCAGCAGGGTCGCGGCTGTGATGATCGGATTTCCCATCAACGTAGCGGCGTGTTCCCGCGCGAACCCGGTCACATCAATAAAGCGCAGCGATCCGCACATCCACGCGATGAAGAACATCCCCAGAATGAATCCCGCGTCGCCAATCCGGTTGACGATGAACGCCTTGTTCGCCGCATCGCTCGCCGACTTGCGATGGAAGTAGAAACCAATCAGAAGATACGAACACAACCCCACGCCTTCCCACCCAACAAACATCAGCACATAGTTGTTGGCGAGAATCAGCGTGAGCATCGAGAACATGAACAGGTTCAGGTATCCGAAGAACCGGTAGTATCCGCCCTCATGCGCCATGTACCCGATGGAGTAAATATGGATCAGCATCCCGACGCCGGTAACAAACAGCAGCCAGATGCTGGAAAGCGGATCGAGCAGGAACCCCGCATCAGCCTGCAAAGAAGCCGAAGTCCCGTCGGATTTCTGGAAATTGAGGTGCCCGGCGTCAGTGCCGAGCCAAGTATAGAGAATCGTCTGGTAAGGCTGATGGTCGTGCGCCGGAGCCCAATCGACATACTGCAACACCGCGCCGCAAGCCATTAGAAACGCAAGCACGACCGACCCGACGCAGACCGCGCTCACCGTCCCCTTCTGCAGCCTGCGCCCGAAAAAAAACATGAGAGCCGCGCCGACGGCAGGGAGCAGCGGAATGAGCCAGATGTGGGAGAGAAACATTCGTTTTCAGTTCTTGCAGCTGTTAGCTCTTAGCCTTTAGCTCTTAGCTCAAACCCCGAGGGTGTTTGGCTCAAAGCTAAGAGCTAATAGCTAAGAGCTTCTCCTACCACTTCAACAAATTCACCTCATCCACGTTCACCGTCTCCTTATTCCGGAAGAAGGCGATCAGGATGCCGAGTCCCACCGCGGCTTCCGCGGCGGCATCGGTAATGACGAAAATCGCGAACACCTGCCCGTGCAGCGCATTGGGACCATGAATTCCCTGCCAGTAGCGCGAGAATGCAACCAGATTCAGATTCACCGCGTTCAGGATCAACTCAATCGACATCAGTACGATGACCACGTTGCGCCGGGTCAGCACCCCGATCACGCCGAGCAGGAACAGGGCCGCGCCCAGGACCAGGTAGTGAATCGTCGTGATGTGCAGCATTGCGTCCATATAGTTATTCGGCCGATCAGCAATACGTCTTGTCATTCCGACCGAAGGGAGGAGTCTGCGTCCCGCCGGCAGCATCGCGAACTTCAGATCCTTTTCTTCGCCATTACCACCGCTCCGATAATCGCCACCAGCAGCAGCAACGAAGCGATTTCGAAGGCGAACATATATTGCCCGGCGCCGCGGTCGAACAGCAGCATCGCGACATTCTGCGTGTTTTGCGATTCCCCAAAACTCATGCGCCCTTCGGGAAACAGCGCTTTGCCTTTTGTAGAAGTCGTGTAGACCGCAATGAACAGCCCACCCAACGCCGTCGCCGCGACGATTCCCACCAGCCATTGCTTGTTGAACTGCCGCTCTTTCATGCTGCGTTCAAGATTGATCAGCATGATCACAAATAGGAACAGCACCATGATGCCGCCGGCATAAAGAATGATCTGCACGCCAGCTACGAATGGCGCATACAGCATCAGGTAAAGCCCGGCCTGGGCCAGCAGCGTAGTGATCAAGGCCATCGCCGAGTGAATCGCATTCTTGCGCGTGATCACCAGAATGCCGCCGATGATCATGGTGGCCGCTAACAGGTAAAAGAAGAAGGGAGTCGCGACCGGAGGATTCGTGATCGTGGGATTCATGGGTGCCCTACCCCTCGCAATTGTGCCCACAGATCCGCCCGCATGCCGACGACGGCCGTCAGGATCAATAGCGCCAAGCCCATCGGCAGCAGAATCTTCCATCCCACTTTCATGAGCTGGTCAAAGCGGTATCTGGGGAACGTGCCACGATACCAGATATAGAGGTACATGAACCCCGCAACTTTCGCCGCGAACCAGAAAATGTCGCCCACGCGTACTCGTACCGGTTCCAGGAACAACACCAGGCCGATCAGGCCAAGCACCGCGCCAAATCCCGCCAGTCCCATGGTCTGAATCTTGAACAGCGGATGCTTCGGCATGCGGGCCGTGTTGTAGAAACACATGGCTGCGAAAAGCAGGAACGTGACCCCCGGGAAGAAAGAGAAGATGGAATCCCAAGTCGAACCGCTCAGCCAGTTAGGAAACGGTCGCCACCACCCGCCGAGCCACAGCGTAACCGCAATTGACGAGACCGCAATCATCGCCGAGTATTCCGCCAGAAAGAATAAAGACCAGCGGAACCCGCTGTACTCCGTGTGAAATCCAGCGGTCAATTCAGATTCGGCCTCCGGCAAATCGAAAGGCGCGCGGTTGGTTTCGGCGACCATTGCGATGGCAAAAATCACGAATCCGATCAGGCCCAGCGGGAAGAACTTGAAGATGAACCACTGCTGCTGCGCCATCTGCGACTGCACGATCCCGATCATGCTCAGCGTGCCGGTGCCCGCAGGATTGAGGCTGGTCATCATAATGACCGAAAGCACCGCCAGCCCCATGGCTACTTCATACGAAACCATCTGCGCGCTCGACCGCAGCGCTCCGATCAGTGGATAGTGCGAATTGGAGGCCCACCCGGCAGTGACAATGCCGAGCACGCTCAGCGACGAAACACCCAGCATAAACAGGATGCCGATGTTCATGTCGGTGATTGCATGTGTAGGGCCAAAAGGGACGACAACAAAAACCGTGAACGCCGCCAGCACGACGATGAACGGCGCGATCCAGAAAACAATCTTGTCAGCCTCAGCCGGAATAATGTCTTCTTTGAGCAGTAACTTGATCGCGTCTGCGATGGGTTGCAGCAGCCCGTGCGGGCCCACGCGCATGGGACCAAGCCGCACCTGCATGTGCGCCAGAATCTTGCGCTCCAGCCAGTTCATCGCGATGACGGCGACGGATAGCCCGCCAAACACCAGCAGGATGTAGACGGTCGCCCAGAAGATGTTGCCCGCGCCGCCGGGTGTTTTGTCGCTGTCGAGGTAGGACTGGATGTACAGAATCAACTCGTGCATCAGCGGTCTACCTCGCCGAGAACAATATCCAGCGTGCCGATCACCGCAATTACGTCGGCCACCAGTTGCCCGCGGCACATCACGTCGAGCGCCTGCAGGTTCACGAACGACGGCGGCCGCACTCGAATCCTGTAAGGCTGCGTCGACCCGTCGCTGACAATGAAATATCCCAACTCGCCCTTCGGCGCCTCGATCGAGTGGTAGATCTCGCCCACCGGAGGCTTCATCACCTTGGGAACTTTGGCCATGATCGGCCCTTCCGGAATCCCCTCCACCGCCTGCTCGATAATCCGCAATGACTGCCGCATCTCCACCATTCGCACCAGATACCGGTCATACGTGTCGCCGTTCTGCCCAGTGGGAATGTCAAACTCGAAGTTCTTATAATTCGCGTAAGGCAGAGCCTTGCGGATGTCCCACTTCACGCCGCTGGCCCGCAGCACAGGTCCCGTCACGCCCAGCGCAATAGCATCTTTGCCCGAGATCGTTCCCACACCCTTGGTCCGTTCCAGCCAGATGCGGTTGGTCGTCAGCAGTTCTTCGTACTCGTCGATCTTCGGTTTCACGAACGAAACGAAGGTCTTTACGTCCCGCTCGAACCCGTCATACGCCTCATACTGCAGCCCGCCAATGCGAAACGCGTGCGTGGTAAGCCGCGCCCCGCAGTACTTCTCGAAAATCTTGAGGATCTCTTCCCGGTCGCGGAAGGTATAGAACAGCGGCGTGATCGCGCCAATATCCAGCGCGTGCGTCCCCAGCCACAACTGGTGGCTGGCAATCCGGTTCAGCTCAGTCAATATGACGCGGATGTACTGCGCCCGCGGCGGCGCCTCCACGCTCAGAAGCTTCTCGACCGCTTCACAATATCCCAGCCCGTTCGAGACCGCCGCGACATAATCCATCCGGTCCACGTACGGATTGAACATCGTATACGTGCGGTTCTCGGCAATCTTCTCGACCCCGCGGTGCAGGTACCCGATCACGCACTCGAGCCCCATCACCTTCTCGCCGTCCAGCCGCAGAATGACGCGCAGCACCCCATGCGTCGCCGGATGCTGCGGCCCCATATTAATGACGAGCTCATTGGCATCCAGAAACGTCTTATCCGGCGTTTCCAGATCGAGCGGCGAAAGTGTGTTCGGATCCGTCATTATTTGTTCGTCACTCTCCGCTTCTCGGCGGCGTCATCCCGAAGCCTCGCGCTTGCACAAGCGAGGCGAGGGATCTCGCGTGGAGCGTTCCAGGCTTCACTGTCCGCTCTCAATCCCCAAGTTGATCTGTACCCACTCGTTATCCTGCTGCAGAATCCCGTAATCCTTCCGCAGCGGATGCCCCTTCCACCCGTCGGGCAGCAAAATGCGCTTCATATCCGGATGCCCATCAAATTTGATCCCGAACATGTCGAAGACTTCGCGTTCCAGCCAGTTCGCCGTCGCCCAGATCGGCACCGAACTCGGCAGACTCTCGCCGTCGACGATGCGCGTCGTAACGCGGATGCGTTCATTGCGCGGAAAAGAATACAGCACCCACACCACATCAAACTGCTTCTCGCGCTTGGGATAGTGCACCGCTGTGAGGTCCACGCAGTAGTCGAACTCCTCTTCATTGCGCAAAACCTGCAGAATCTCCGGAATCAGCGACCGGTCCACCACCATATAGTTCTGCCCTAGATGCGTCAGCGGCTCGATTCCCGAACCATATTCGCCTTTGAGTTTTGCAACCATGGGCGAATCCCATGGCGTCGGTACCGGAGCCGCAGGTTTCGGTGGAGCGGCGGCAGGCTTGGTAGCGGCAGGAGCTGGGGGGGCGGCGGCAGCAGGTTTGGCTGGGGTTGCAGCGGCGGGCGTCGCGGCAGGAGCAGAAGGCTTATCAGGAGCGGATTTTGTTTCCGATTGAACCGAACCAGCCGGAGTAGCCTTCACCCCGCCCGGACTAGCGGGCTGATCCGCCGTCGGTTTCGGTTCACCTTCCGGCGGCGGTGGAGTGGGGGATTTAATTTCGTCCGGCATAGCGCGTAGGCACAAACCTCCCGCGGCGTGGTGCTCTGAAAAGAACGTTAACTTTTATCAGCTTGACGGTGCGAAGTCAACGACGGTGCGCTCGCAAAAGTGTAAAATTCGTACAACTTTTTCCATTTGTCATCCTGAGCAAGTTGTCGCGAGCGCAGCGAACGGCAACGCCGTCGAAGGATCCCTCTCGAAACCGCGGAACCCGCGTCCGATCAAGGGGACTCCGCCCACGCCGCGAAAAGTGACTATCCGCGCGCCTGTGCCTGGTAGGTCTCAATCAGGTCGCGAATGCGCTTCGCATCGCCTTTGCGGTGGCCGTGGCTGGTAATGGGATCGGTGCCCCCGGTCGATTCGATCACGATCTCCGACCAGAACACGCCTGTGGAGATATGCACCGAAGCGATCTTCGACATCGAAATGCTCTCTTCATTGCTGCCGAATAACCGTCCCTTCACCCGGGCCACGCGCTGCGGGCTGATGACGAGCCGGGTAGGGAACAGGAAGTTCCCCTGCGTCCAGCGGCTGGCAGAAAAAGTCTCTGCCGGAGAGGAATCCATCGGATTATCGAGAGTTGCACTCATGCAATTCGTATCGACCTAAAGCTGTCCCTCAATTCCGCTGCAGAAAGCCTGACCGGTAGAGCCCGGAGGGCGGTACGAGAAAGCCCGGCACGGTAGTGCCGGGTCGCAGACGGAAATGGAAAACGAGTCCCGCAGGGACGGCGCCGCGCCCGCCTAGACCCATTCCAGGGCGCCCTTTTTCCAAACCCATATATACCCGACAATCAAGATCGCCAGAAAGATCAGCATCTCCAGCAATCCGAACAGCCCGAATGCCTTAAACCGCACCGCCCAGGGAAACAGAAAAATCGTCTCCACATCGAACACCACGAACAGAATCGCAATGATGTAGTAGCGAACCGTGTACCGTCCGCGCGCGCTGTCGATCGGGTCGATGCCGCATTCATACGGCATGAGCTTGGTCTTGCTGGGATTCGAAGGCCGCACCAGCTTCGCGAGCAGCAACGTGATCGGCAGCAGCGACCCAACGATGGCGATAAAGATGAAGATAGGTACGTAGTTTTGCGGCATAGAGCCTCGCCTCGCAATCGGCGCAGCAGGCCATCTTAGCGCCGATGCGTCTCGCCGTTCAAGCGACGAGATCAATTGCATCTGCCAGCGAAAGTCGGCAGCGAATCCTTACGTGGTACTTCGTGTCCTTAGTGGTTCAGGCTTCTCTCTGCTCGACTCCGCGGAACGATTCGTCCACCTACGAGAATCCATTCCGCGTCAGCGGCAACTCCCTCACCCGCTTACCCGTAGCCGCGTAGATCGCGTTGCAGATCGCCGGAGCCATCGGCGGCACCCCCGGTTCCCCCACACCCGCCGGCGCTGCCGTACTCTCGACGATATGAACGTCGACCTGCCGGGGTGCGTCAGTTCATGCGCGCGACCTGGTAGTCGTAAAAATTGGATTGGTCAATCGCCCCCGCCGTCGCGGTGATCTCCCCCGTGCGGGCGAGGCTGGTTCCAAACACGGCAGCGCCTTCGAACTGCGATCGCAGCATCTCAGGATTCGCCACGATCCCCGCATCCACTGCAGTATAGACGTGCGGAATCCGAACCACTCCCTGGTCATCGACCTCAACCTCGACCACACTCGCCACGTAGGTAAAGAAGCTCCGATGCACAGCAATGCCCATGCCCCGTTCCTTTGCCGGATTTCTTCTTCCCCCAATTGGCTTTTTCCGCTGCGATCTCAGCCACGCGCCGCAACCGCCCGATGTCATAAGGATATTTCTCTCCCACCCCCGGAGGTCCCTGAGGCCCCACATCGAGCGTTCGCGGCGATCCGATCAGAGTCATCAAGTAATCGTACGGATCGCGGTTCGCCGCATACGCCAGTTCATTCGCAAACGACTGTACGCCGAACGCGTGATAAATGTTCGCCACCGAGCGCAGCCACCCGATGCGCACATGTGCCACCGCCTGCCCGTTCTCCGATCGGAAGTTCGGCACATCGAAGGGATTCACGCTCCATCCCATCGACATCTCGCCAGCTCCGCCGTAAACCTCGGTCGCATTGAACGTTGACCCGATCGGCGGAAACGCCGATCGCTGCAGCCACGCCGTCGGCTTGCCCGAACCGTCGAGCGCCGCCTTCATATACATGGCTGCGACAGAATGGTAGTAGTCGAACTTGATGTCGTCTTCGCGACTCCAGATCACCTTCACCGGCTTGCCGGTCTTCTTCGAGAGCACCGCCGCTTCCACGGCATAGTCCGGCTTCGACTTGCGCCCAAACCCCCCTCCCAGAAACGTCACGTGACACGTGACATCTTCCTTCTTCAGTCCCAGCGCCTTGGCCACTTCTTCCTGCACGCCCTGCGGATTCTGCGTCGGCGACCAGACCGTCACCTTCTCGCCCTGCACGTCAGCAACCGCCACCGGAGGCTCCATGGAAGCATGCGCCAGATGCGGCGCGAAGTATTCCGCCTCCACAATCTTGCCTCCCTTGGCGAACTCCGCATCAGGATCGCCCACCGTGTGCACGACCTTCCCCGGTTGACGCGCCGCCTGCTGCAGTTCCTTTTTGTACTCTGCAGAGTTGTAGGAGGCGTTGCTCCCGTTGTCCCACTCGATCTTGAGATTCTTCCGCCCCTTGAACGCGGCAAACGTGTTGTCCGCGATCACCGCCACGCCACCCAGAGGCTGAAACGCGTGCGGAGGTTTGAACGGATCGATCGGGATCGTCTTCTTCACCCCGATCACTTTCAGGGTTGCCGAGTCATCCACCGACTTCACCTTCCCCCCGAGCACCGGCGGATGAGCGATGGCGGCATAGAGCATCCCGTCAACCCGCACGTCCATCCCGAACACCGACTTACCCGCGCACACATCAGTCACGTCATACCCTGGCGCAGGTTTTCCAATGTACCGCCACTCCGTCGGCGACTTGAACTTCAACTCTTCTTTCTTCGGCACCGGCAACTTAGCAGCCAGAGCCGCAAGCTCTCCATACCCCAGCTTGCGCGACGAACTCTTGTCGGACACGAAGTGCACCGGATCAGCCACGCACTGCGATTCCGGAATCCCCCACTGCTGCGCCGCCGCCCGCACCAGCATCAGCCGGGCAGTCGCCCCCGCTTCGCGTAAAGGTTCAAAAAATTCCCGCACCGAGTGCGATCCATCGGTGTCCTGCGATCCATAGGCAGCATCGCCATCGGCCTGAACCACACTAACCCGGCCCCAGTCCGCGTCGAGTTCATCCGCCAGAATGCGTGGCAGGCTCGTGCGCACTCCATTCCCCATCTCCGACCGGTGCGCCACGATGTAAACCGCGCCGTCGGTATGAATCCCGACGTAAACGCTGGGATGGAACGCGGACGCCCCCACAGGCCCGGCCGCATCTCCGAACCCGGGTGCCCCATTTCTCGCAGCTTTTGCGAGAAAGCCTGTCCTGAGCTTGTCGAAGGAATAAGGATTTTCCGACACATAGCACAAACGCGCTGGCCGCCAGCATCCCCTGCAGAAAGCTGCGCCGCAGACATTTTCGATCGATCATCTTTTCCATAGCGATCTTTTCTAGGGTGATCATGCCGTCTCCTTCGCCGCCGTCTTGATCGCGGCCCGAATGCGCTGGTACGTCCCGCACCGGCAGATGTTGCCCGCCATCCCGTCATCAATGTCAGCATCGGTGGGCTTCGGTTTCGACGACAGCAGCGACACCGCCTGCATGATCTGCCCCGGCTGGCAGTACCCACATTGCGGCACGTTCACTTCGGCCCATGCTTGCTGCACCGCGTGCGGCCCGTTCGCCGAGATCCCCTCGATGGTTGTGATCTCCAGGCCTTCCACCGCGCTCATCTGCTTCGAGCACGAACGAATCGCCTTCCCGTTCTGCAGCACGGTGCACGCTCCGCACAGCGCCATGCCGCAGCCGAATTTCGTTCCCGTGAGTCCGAGGATGTCGCGCAAGTACCACAGCAGCGGCATCTCCGGATCGCCGTCAAATGTCTGCGCGTGTCCGTTCACCTTGAAATGAACCATGGGCCACTTCCTGGGTGGATTGAATTGAAAAATAATGAGGCTATTCTACTGCGGGAAGCGCGTGCAAATGCAAGCGCGCAAAATCAAAAAACTAGTCGGATGAGATGATTGGTGGAAGAATTCCCCAAGATCTAACGGACTACAGCCCCGAAGGGGCGGAACGTGAAAGCCCGGCACGGAAGTGCCGGGTCTCATACGGGCAAGAGCCCCGAGTCCCGCCAGGGACGCCACGAACGCCCTACGGTTTCTCCCAATGCGTCGTACCGAACTGCTGCGGATCGTAAACCGCAGGCGCAAGTTTCACATTGGCCTGGATGTCGGTGTAGTCCTCGCTGAAAACCAGCTTGTCCTCGGAGTGGACCTCCACCCGTGCTGCCACCCACGCCCCCGCCAGCGCCCGGTAATCCATGAAGCGTACGTCATCAACCTTCTTAGGATCCCCTCGCGAAGGTTCGATCACCCGCACAAACAGCAGCGTGGCTTTCGTTACCCAGAACTGCTTGGACGTCAGGTCCCCTTTGTCGGCGCCCACTACGTAAGCAGGATGCCCCTCCCACGTATCCTCGCGCAGCTTCGACAAATCGTACCCTTCACCCTTTACAACTTTGATCGTGGTTTCTGGATCCTGCGTGTAAACGTCAAATCCCAGCACCAGCAGGATGTTGACCAACGGAAACGTGCCGGTAACTTTGCCGTCTTTAACGACCGTGGCCGTCCCGTCGACCAGAACGTATCCGTTTCCGTTGCTGGCCGGGCCAATGTCGATGCGCAACTTTCCCGGCAGCATCGCCGCCTCATACCAGGTTTCGGCGGAACTGGTGCCGTCCGGTTTGTAGGTGGTGCTTTTCTGCGTAAACGTCAGGGTCTTATACCAGGTCGCCTGGTACCGGTCGTGCATGGCGCGCAGCAGAGCGTCGCCCGTGCGGATCTCTTGCGCCTGGGCCAGCACGCCGATCAAAAGAGCAGGGAACAGAAGAGTTCTCGTAAGCAGTTTCATTCGACCTTCCTGTCGTAGACGTGATCGTACCCCATCTAGGTCGCCACGGCGGTTTAGACGAAGCAAGACAGTAAAAGGCAGCAGCCCTCCGCGAAGGCAGCAATAGAGTGAAGCTGGTTTTCTGCCGCGGAGCGGCGACAGAATGCAGCCCACAGCGCAAGCTGTGGGGTGGAGGCGCGCAAAAGTTCAACAAAGCCCCCAATAGGGGCGAAAGAGAGGACTTCCCGGGATGGCACCGAAAGACGCCCCGCCGAAACTCCAGTCGCGAAGCGACGGCATAAGAAAGCCCGGCACGGCAGTGCCGGGTGGGATTGCGAAAAGCCCCGCGAGTCCCAGTAGGGACGGCACCGCGCCCTATGCCACCTTGTCGGGAAGCACGAACACGGTCCGCGCCAGCTCGGAGCGCAGCGTCCCCTCCCGGTAGTACCGGCCGAGAATCCCATCCTTCCAAACCAGCAGGTCGGAATTCCGAAGCGCAAACTCCTCCCATTCACGAGAAGGGAACCGCTCCATCCGCTCGCGTATCAAAAAAAAGTACGCATGCGTAATGGTCTCGTTATAAAGCTGCGCCTTGCCCCGGGCCGCCGCGTAGCGCTTGAGCGCGGTGGCGAATTTGCCGAGCGCTTCCAGCGCCGGATACTGCTCGATATAAGCAAACGCCAGCCGCACGTGATCCGCATGGTGAAAAGAATCCGCGGGCAGCGTGTCGTTCTCGAAATGCTGGATAAGTTGTGCGTCAGTCATGGTCGTAACCGAATCTGGGGACAGCCGCCTGAGCCTGCCCTGAGTGGAGTCGAAGGGGCTGTCCGCCGGGCGCAGCCCGGCGAGCACTCAATTTCCTTTCCCCACCGCAATCGCAAACGCCGCCGCCGCATAAATCACCAGATTGCCGATCCCATACATCCCATGCAGCAGGTGGAGGAGAATGGCCATCACAAACACCGCCACCAGCAGCCATGCGCCCCGAATCGCAGTCTGTGGAATCAGCAGAAGCACGCACCCGGCAATCTCGCCAAATCCCTACCACCAGCCGGACGAACCCTGGCATGTGCGTCCGCGCAAAATCGTGCGCTGCGCTGGGCAGCACGAACATCACGGCTTGGATCAGGATCGCGATGCCGAGTGCGTATTGCAGCACGATCAAACCGCATTTCGCTTTCAAGAAACTCATGGTTTTGCTCGTGGGGATTATTTGTCGATGGTGCGCTTGCGCGGAGATTTCGCCTTGATCTCTTTCAGCCGGTGGCTGGCGCTCGAATCAAGATCCAGCGCATAGAATTTCTTCAACTCGCGAATCCGTTCCAGCGAAGCCGCGCTGAACGGAGTCTTGCCGTCGAAGGCGTGCAGCACGATGCCTTCCAGCACATCACCCAGCGTCATGTCGTGGTATTCGGCAAACGCCTTGAGCACTTTGAGAATTCTCTTTTCGATGCGTACGCCGGTCTGCACGCGCTCCACTAAAAGCTTAGGATCATCGGTCATTTGTACCAATGTACCAATGTACCATGGTACCACCGACGCCGCAAGCCCAAGCATGCTTACGTCAACAGATGATTCCGCTCACGGCATTTCCGAGACTCGACAGACCTTTCAGAAATACCAAGTTTTAGTGACGAGTGGGTGACGAGTTCCCCACCCGTCGCCAGACCCTTCTAGCCGGGTCTACGCTTTCGTCGCAACGGACATGGGTCGAGTTTGCAGGAAAGCCGCGATCAGTTTGCTGTTTATTTGCAAACCGCCGTTGTAGCGGACGAAGTCCCTTTTCTTGAATTGATTCATGAATTTACTGACCCTTGCGCGGGTCGTGCCCACCATCTCCGCCAGGGTCGACTGGCTCACCTTCACGGGGCACTCCGGCTTTGAGTCCTCGTTGATGTGCCCAAGCAGCAATAGAACCCGAGCCAGCCGCCTTTCGCTGAAATTGAAGAATTGATCCACCAGGTCTTCCTCAATTCGAATAATCCGGGAAAGCAGATATGCGTTAAACAGCCCTGCAAACTGTGGGTCTCGCTTGAGCTTACGAACCGTGCTTCTCTTTCGCAGTCGGGCGATGTTGGACTCACCAACTGATTTCGCGGTGCAAATCCGCACAGATTGTCCTCCGAGACAGCCTTCGCCAAAAAAGCTACCTCGCCGGAGGAAGGCAATTACAGCTTTCTTGCGACGAGCCGAAACCACTGTGAGCTTTACCGTGCCGCTCTGGATGTAGAAGATAGCGTCAGCTTTGTCTCCTTGCGAAAAGATGATCTCCTTGTCTTTGTAGTTCCGAACAGACATCCCACCATGGAACTTCTTGCGGAGAACTGCGGCTGTAAGACCGAGAACACGTTCACTTGCCATTCGAGCCTAACCCCTAATCAAATCAAGAAATTAGCCAGCGGTGGCAATCGTACGCACCGATCAGCAAATCGTCTAGATGTTCAAAATTGCTCATAGCCGAGACGATTCTGGGAGAGTGGTTGAGTCGCCTGATTGCAAGGGCTTATCACTCGAGAAGCGAGTGGGTTGCTTCAGGTCATTCGTCCCTCCGGTGTTCGGTAGGCGCGACACTCAATCTGACGCAATCAAACGTCGGTCACGATGCGGCTCGTTACGTGGCTGTCCAGTCCCGAGTTCGCATTTCTCACCCGGTCCGGCTCCACAAGTCTGGCAACGGACGGCCTGTACCTGTTTGAGAGTGGACTTCTTGGCCTTCACGGTTGTCTATGATCCAGCAACCCGCCGCAGAAAAATGGTCAATTCTGCTCAGGGATTCGGATAGTTGGCGAGACATCGCCGCAGCCAATCAACGCAATGGCTACTGCACCGAAGCCGTGCGAGTTCTTGTCGGCGGGGCACTTCAGTACCCAGCTGTGCGGGTTGTTGTTGCCCGGGACTGACGCCTTCGATTTGTGTGAGGCAACCAATTCCACGCTGCAGGCCCGATCGGTTTTCCACAGCCCTGCACAATAAAAAACTGCCCGATTGTGACGAACAACCTTGACCGAGGAAATAGAAAGCGGACAATTGGAATCGTGAGCCCAAACCAGATCCAGTCCGAAGCGCAAACGACCAGTTCGGTCTGCACAGCTAACTCCTTATTCTCCAAGATTTTACCCGCAAGTCCTTTCGATCCAAGATTTTGCGCGCAGAAGGGCAGATACCCCCTCCGTAACTACAACAGAATCAGGATTTTGCCTCGGGTGCCAAAAAAAACAGTGCCTGCTTCGGCGGCCGAAGAGCCCACGGGGCCATCTCCACGCATTGTTTATAATCTCTCTTCCATCGCAAGCAATAAGAGGACTCCCTTGGCACTCGACGACCACATTTATAACCTGCGCCGCGAAAAGCTGAAGCAGATTGAGGCGCTCGGTCAGGCCACCTACCGCAGCAAGTACGAGTTCACCCACACCCTCGAGCAGATCCTCGCGGACTACACTCCCAAAACCGCCGAGGAACTGGACCAGGCTCGCGTCGCCGGGTCGGCAAATGTGCGCGTCGCCGGACGCATTATGGCGATCCGCCTCATGGGTAAGGCCGGATTCGCCCACCTGCAGCAGGGTGGCAAGCGGTTGCAGATCTACGTCAAGAAAGATGCCGTCGGCGACAAAGGCTTCGAACTCTACAAACTACTCGACCTCGGCGACCACATCGGCGTCAGCGGATATCTGTTCCGCACCCGCACCGGCGAACTCAGCGTTCACGTCGAGGAGATCACCTTCCTCAGCAAAGACCTGCTGCCGCTGCCGATCGGTAAGACGGTTGAAACTGACGCCTCCGCCCAGGGTGGCTCTGAGAAGTGGAACGCGCTCACTGACGTCGAGATGCGCTACCGCCAGCGCTACGTCGATCTGGTCATGAATCCCGAAGTGCGGGAGGTTTTTCTGAAACGAACGAAGCTCTTGCAGTCGATGCGCCGCACCATGGAAGCGCACGGGTTCATTGAAGTCGAGACGCCGATGATGCAGCCCATCGCCGGCGGCGCCGTGGCGCGTCCGTTCGTCACCCACCACAACACCCTCGACATGGATCTCTACCTGCGCATCGCGCCCGAACTCTATCTCAAGCGGCTCGTCGTGGGCGGTTTCGATCGCGTGTTCGAGATCAACCGCAACTTCCGCAACGAAGGCCTGGGATGGCGTTGGAATCCCGAGTTCACCATGCTCGAGGCTTATCAGGCCTACACCGACTACCAGGGCATCATGAACGTCACCCAGGAAGTCATCACCGAAGCCGCGAAAGATGTAACCGGCGGCACGAAAACGAAATGGGGTCGAGCAGGAAATCGACTGGGCCAACTGGAACCGCATGACCATGCGCGAAGCCATCATTCACTATTGGCCGGACGCCGCTGGCGCGAAGCCCGAGATGAGCGACTTCACCAGTAGCGGAGCTCTCAAACGACGACTCGATCAGGCTGAGACCTCTCTGAATGCAGCTCGCCATGACGTCCCCTTGCATGACCAGGGATCGCGGAAAGAATTGCGGGTCCGCCGTGGAGTGTTCTATTTGATCAGGGGCGAGCTAGATAAAGGAGCCCCGCTTGGGAAAGCTATCGCCGACGTTTTCGAGCTGTTGCCGAGGAGCATCTCACGCAGCCCACCATCATTTACGAATTTCCCACGGCCGTCTCTCCGCTGTCGAAGCAGAAGCCGGACGATCCCGACTGGACGGAACGCTTCGAGATCTATGCGGGCCAGATGGAGATTTCCAACGGCTTCAGCGAACTCAATGATCCCGAAGATCAGCGCCGCCGCTTCGAAGGCCAGTTGAAGGAACGCGAGCGCGGCGACGACGAAGCCCACCAGATGGACGAAGACTACATCCGCGCGCTCTCCTACGGCATGCCGCCAGCGGGTGGTGTCGGCATCGGTGTCGACCGCCTATGCATGCTCCTCACCGACTCGCACACCATCCGCGACGTAATCCTGTTTCCGCTACTGCGCCCCGAAAAGGCTTCAACCACTGAGGACACAGAGGACACGAAGGAAAAGCCCAAGGCATAGCGATGCCCGGGCCAAACTCGTGATGGCGTAATCTCGACCGGAGCCGTTTTTCAGGCGAAGGGAGGGATCTCACGTGCAGCGGAGCTCGAGCGGTACCCCTCAGCTATTAACTCCCCAGTACCTACTAATGCACTGTTACTAGTGCATCCCGATTCCTATACTCAACCCATCAGTTTGGGCTCTGAAGTGGCGGCGCTGCCGTAGCGTCCGGAATCCCTGCGGACGCTGGGTCGGTGGCGCTTTGCCGTCTCTACAGTTGCGCACTCTTCGATCGATTCGACTCCCGCTCAGAAGATGTAGATTGTGTCGAACTGCAGCCGCGTGAGCCAGGGCTCGGTCGTTCCCAGCGGACGGCCGACCAGCGCCGTGAAGCCCAACTGCACCCTCGGGTCCATCTGATAGAAGGATGTGAACCGGTGTTGCGTAACGTTCGTCCCCTGACGAATGTCGCTGTAGTTGAAGTTGCCCAACACCGCTTCGCGCTCGATGTAGAGGCGGGTATATCCGAACTGCAGGTCACCCTTTTTCTCCAGGCGCCCGATATCCGCCTGAACCCAGTATCCGCGCCGATAGTGCGATTTGCACGTGGAGTTGAGCGTCTGTTTGTAAGTTGTCGCGGACGTATTCGCCGGGGCAGCAGCGATGTTGGGAAGGTTTCCGCAGGCCTCGGTATTCTGAACGTAGTCCCCGATGAACGTTATGGGGATCCGGGGATGCCCGGTATTGATATCGAAGCGCGCGATCGTATCGAACAGGCCGAACTTCGAGGCAAACTGCGCGTTGCTGATGGATGTGACTCCCGTCGGATAAGCCGTTCCGTTGACCGTGACGATGGTCGTCGCGGTGGTGGTGTAGGTTGAGTCCTGAACGGGGTTTCCCGAGGTCAATGGAAGGTAGCCTGAAAATGGAGTCTGTGGATTCTTGCTACTGGCGCGCGCGAGAGCCAGTGCAATCGAATCCGAGCCTCGGTAGTCATAGTAGGCTGCGTACGCGCTGAGATTCAGCCACGACGTAAGGCGCCAATTCGTTTGCAGCTGGCCACCGTAAGTAATGGACTGGGTGATTCTCTTGTTCGCGGGCGCGGCGCCCGCCATCTCTGCGAAGGGCAATTGGAACGCGATGAACGCAATGCGCTTCAGAAGAGGCGTCTCCAGAATGAACGCCAGACTTTCGGCGACGCCCTCAGGATTCAGGTCTTTATCCCAAGTGAGTTCGGTGTTGTACCAGGGATAACGGAACTTGCCGCCGACGAGTGTGAGAGGCTTGAAGTCCTTTGGCCTGAACTCGACGAAAGCCTGGTCGAGAGCAACCGCCTTGCGGGCATAGAACCCCGTCAAGGATTGGTTGGTGGAAGTGGGGTCGTTGATGTCTCCGCTGGCTAGTGTCAAGCCGGCACGAAACTGCTCCCCGAGCGTGGCGACCGCATTGAAGCGGGCCCGAATGCGGGCGCGCATGCGATCCATCGATTGATCGGTTGGGCCGCCGAACAAGGGCTCGCCGCGAAGACGCACATCTCCGCTGAACGAAATCGGCCCGAGGCCCTGGATTTCTCTCTCCAGGTTCCGAATGCGTTCATCGGAACTGCCCGCATTTTGTTGTCGCTCGTCGGCCGTGGGGGCTTGCAGGCTGGTCGCGACGCTTGCGGGCGACTCCGAAGCCTGGCCGCCGGCAGGTATTACCGCAGCAGATGGCATCGGCGAAAGAGCTGCGGCTGGAACTTGACCCTGATCTCTGGTTTGCAACTGCGCCTGTAGTGCCTCAATTTGCCGCTGCTGTGCGGCGAGAGCCGCTCTCAACTCCTGGATGTCGGCAGCGGTCACCGCCTGCTGTGCCGGACCCGCTGCGCCTGGTGCTTCGGTCTGTGCGCAGGCGCCAATGGTCAAAGCCGTCAGGGTTAGGGTCACGGAAAACAGAATCTGGCTGGCGTTCATGAAAGTGCAGTCCTCTCTTGAGTTTTGTTCCGGCACAGCTACTGCGAGGGGAGACATCGGGAATCCATTCACTGCCAACGTCGCAGTGCGGATTCGTTTTCAGGCCTAAGTCGCGGGAGTCAAACCCCATTTATTTTGCAGATGACGTTCCATCCCTTTGAAGACGATGCCATCGACTACATAGCCGATGGCGATGATCAGGATCATCACGGCGATGACCGCGCTCATGTCGTTCAGGTCGCGACCCATCATCAGGACCTGGCCCAGTCCGAGACTTAGATAAAGCATCTCAGCGGTGATCAACGAGCGCCACGCGAAAGCCCAGCCTTGCTTGAGTCCGGAGACGATGAACGGAAGACTGGCTGGTAGCAGCACGTACCAGAACAGCTTGAATCCCTTGGCGCCAAGGTTGCGTCCGGCCTGGCCAAAGATCTTCGGCATCTGTTTGCGGCCGTCTTCCATGGCCAGAGTGACCGAGAGCAGCGAGCCCATGATCACGACGAAGAGGATGGCGTTTTGGTTGAGACCAAACCAGAGCAGGGCCAGCGGCCACCAGCAGATGCTGGGCAGGCTTTGCAGGCTGACCAGCAAGCCTCCCATGGTTTCTTCAAGGAACTTATTGCTGGCCACGCCGAGGCCGAGAATCATGCCGAGGACGACCGAAATGCCATAGCCGATCACGACGCGCTGCATGCTTACGCGGATCGCGATCCAGTAGCTGTGATCCTGGAATCCAGCGTAGAGAGCTTCGCCAACACCCCACGGCGTAGGGAACAGGTACGGCGGCCAGATCTTGAGTTCGGCGAGGAGCGTCCACAGGCCGAGGAGCGCAGAGTAGAAGATGAGGTAGCGGGCGGCACGCTTCATCGTTGGCCTCCTTCGACTTCTGGCTTTATCCGCGGCTTCACGCCTTCGTTGTATTCGGCTTCGAGCGAGCAGTTAATCTCGTCGCGCAACTCGTCGAGAATCTCGCCAGCAGCGCGGGCAACAGTCGGATCTTCGAGATGACGTGGGCGCGGCAACTCCACAGGAAATTCGCTTTTCACGCGTCCGGGACGGAAGGTGAGCAGAACCACACGATCGCCGAGGCGAACCGCTTCGCGGACGTTGTGTGTCACAAAGATGATGGTGCGTCCGCTTTCGCTCCAGATGCGCTCCAGTTCGTCGTGCAGCAGGTCGCGGGTCTGAGCGTCAAGCGCGGCGAAGGGTTCGTCCATGAGAAGGACGTCAGGTTCGGTAGCGAGAGCGCGGGCGATGGCGACGCGCTGGCGCATGCCGCCGGAAAGTTGGTGGATGTAGCTCTTCTCGAACTTGGCAAGATGCACGAGGCGCAGGTAATAGCGAGTCTTCTCGTTTCGCTCGGCCCTCGGAATGCCTTTCATCTTCATGCCGAATTCGACGTTCTGGCCGACGGTGAGCCACGGGAACAGACCGTGATCCTGGAAGATCAGGATGCGGTCGGTGCCCGGTCCTTGCACGGGTTTGCCGTCGATCAGGATTTGCCCGGAGGTCTGGGGTTGCAGGCCGGCGATAAGGTGCAGCAACGTGGACTTGCCGCAACCGGATGGGCCGACGACGCAGACAAATTCTCCGGCGCGCACTTGCAGATTGATGTTGTCGAGAGCGAGCAGGCGTTCTCCGCTCTGGGCGTGGTAGCTGAGGCAGATCTCGTTGAGGCCGACCTTAGAAATTTCCGGTGAAACGTTGTGCGCGGGGCGACCAATCGAAATGGGGCCTCTCTTACTTCCAGGAGCACCGGCGCGAGCAGGGAAGCGCGGGTCGACGCCAGGTTCAACAGGGATCGGCAACTGGCTGAGGAACTTCTGCACGTTCGTGCTCATTGCATGGCCTTTCGTCCCTTTTCGGCGAGAACCTGGTTGAGAAGCGAGAGGTCGTAGAGACGGGAGAGATCGGGCATCTGGCGGCCGAGGAATCCGTCGTCAAAGGCTTGCTGGGCGGCGGTGCTCAGCGCGTTGTGCAGCGGGTCGTAAGTGACCTGCATGCGGGAAAAGGCTTCGTCGAGAACGGCGGGGGGCAGGGCCTTGCCGGTTTCGGCTTGAATCTGCTGGTTCAGAAGTTTCTTGGCTTCGGGTTGATGGCCGTTGATCCAGTCGGTGAGATCGACGTTGGCGCGGATCCAGTTCTTGACCAAGTCGGGATGAGCGTTGAGGAACTTGGTATTGACGACGAGCAGGCCGATGACGAATTGTCCGTTGGGCCAAAGCGTGCGCTCGTCGACGAAGAGGCGTCCGTTGCCTTCGTGAATGAGGCGCGTGGCCCAGGGTTCCGGAGCCCACGCGGCGTCGAGATCCTTCTTCAGAAAGAGCGTCAACTGGTCTGGGTTCGCCATGGGAACGATCTGCACGTCGCCGCCCTTATCGATGGTCTTCATGCCGTGAGTCTTGAGCCAGTTGCGCAGGGCGACATCCTGCGTGTTGCCGAACTGCGGAGAGGCGACGCGCTTGCCGTGGAAGTCTCCTGGTTTGTTGATGCCGGAATCATTGCGGACAATCAGCGAAGCGCCGCCGCTGGCAGCTCCGGCCACGACGCGAAGAGCTTCGCCGTTGGAGCGCACGTAGCCGTTGATCGCCGGGTTCGGGCCCACGTAGGTCATGTCGATCGCTCCGGCGAACAAGGCTTCGATCGCGGAGGGACCGGCGTTGAAGCTGGTCCACTGAATCTTGACCTGCGGGCCCATCGCTTTCTCGAACCACCCGTTGGCTTTGCCGACCATTCCCTGGGCGTGCGTGATGTTGGGGAATGCGCCGACACGAATGGTATTGACGGGAGCCTGCGCCCATGCGGAACCCGTCGTGGCGAGGCAGAGCAGCCATCCGAGCAGCGAGCGCTTACTCACCTTTGCGGCCTCCGACGACCATGGGGAGGATGCTGGCCGGATCTTTCTGCGGGTTCTTCTGGCGTTTTGTGCTCTTGCCGGTACGCGCACCGTCGGGGATCAGTTCTGCAAGAGTGGTGTTGTCGAGGATCTTGGCGGCCGCGTCGCGGACGTCGAGGAATACTTGGTAGAGGGCGCGATGAGGAAGATCGCGGTGGATCAGCTCGCGCAGTTGCTCGGCGTCGCCGAAAGGTGCCAGCGGCCCGTCGATCAGGCGGATGATTTCGCTGAGAGCAATGTCGGCAGGGTCGCGGCGCAACCGGTATCCGCCCTTGGCGCCGCGCACGCTCTCCACCATGCGGGCGTTCTTGAGTTCGAGCAGGATCAATTCCAGGAACTTTTCCGGTAGGGCCTCTTCATAGGCAATGTCGCGGATCTTGATAGCTCCCTGGTGATAGTGCCGGGCCAGCATCATCATGGCCTGCAGGGCGTAGAGACCTTTTTGGGAGATTTTCATAGGCGAATTATTCCATAAAGTCTAGAGAACTAATAGACATTATTAACATGGATGACATTGCAAGCGGAATTCCATCTTCCGCTTCGGGCGAGAGGAGCATTCGAGCTGTGAAATCAATGATTTAGTAGTTTCGCAAAAAGCCGAACGAGAAAAGGATGTGCAGCAGATTGCAGTTCAGAGGCAGGAAAAGTACAGCTGGAGCGGTGGAAAACTCGGGTGTTTGCAGGTTCTTGCATACTGGGGAGTGGGCGGATACGTCCGAGGAAATGGCGTTTTTGCGCGTCGGCCTGGGGGGGGCCGGATGGACCGATCAGGCAGAAACGCGCAGCACCAGCACGGTGATGTTGTCGGGGCCACCGCGGTCGAGCGCCATCGCCACTAATTTCTGGCAGGCTTCCGCAGGTGGATTGGTCTGTACAACGCGAGCGAGGTCCGGATCGCCGACTACTCCCCACAAGCCATCCGTGCACAGAAGAAGGATGTCACCCTCTTCGAGAAAAACGGGAACTTCCGGAATGTGAGGTGTTACGTCGCGACCGGAGCCCAGAGCAGCGGTCAGAATGTGGCGCTGCGGATGCGACTCGGCGTCTTCGGAGCGCACGATGCCGCTTTCGACCAGGCGTCCCACATAGGAGTGATCACGCGTGAGGCGGGAGATGGAGTCGCCGCGAATCAGGTAGAGACGGCTGTCGCCCACGTGGGCAAAGCTGAGCTGGCGGCCGACGATGGAGAGCGCGGTGCAGGTGGTCCCCATGCCGTAGAACTGGGGATGCTCCTGGGCGAAGCGCTGGATGTTCTGGTGAGCGGCTTCGAGCGCACCAATGAGCGTGTCTTGCGGGTTGCCGCCAAACGCATTGTCGTAGATGCTGCGCACGGTCTCGACGGCGAGGCGGCTGGCTTCCTGTCCACCTTCGTATCCCCCCATGCCGTCGGCGATGACGGCGAGGCGGCCTTTGAGGCGGAAGTCGTCGTCGGATTCGGGCTCCCAGTAAAGGAAAGAATCCTCATTATTGGAGCGCTGGCGGCCGACGTCGGTCAGGCTCGCTGGTTCGATTCCGGGCTTGGGAGTTTTCACGTCAACGGCCATAGATGAGCAGCGCGCTGCTGGTTTTGGTGCGTGAATCGGATGCGACGGATTCCGGTGCTATCGAAAGCCGTTTTGAGCCCCGGTCATTATAAGGGAAGCCTGCGGCCTTCGCCTTGGGCGCCGACCGTCCCCACCCTGCAGATGAGGATTCGGTAGCCTATCACTTTCGGCGGCAATCCGGACATTGAGTTTGTTCTTTTCCGGAAAAGAGAAAAATCCGGGCAGGGTCTGGGATTTTTCTGACGGTTTCATGAAAGACTGAATCTTGCACAAGAATGATCAAGGGATTCACCTCCCGTCTCTGTTTGGCAATCCGCTCATGGACCAGCTACTATTTCCGCCACATCCAAGGAAACCTCTCATGACCATGTTCTGCCGCGTTCGTACCCTGGGTTGTCTCACCGTGTTTCTTGCCAGCTCACTGTTCTTGGGGTCATCGGTGGCGCAGACGGCTCCATCCGCTGATTCCTTGCCGAACGAGACTCCCGCCAAACTCGAGCCGGTGACCGAGAGTTTCGACTACGTCAAGCGGGATGTGATGATCCCCATGCGCGACGGGGTGAAGTTGCACACCGTCATTGTGATTCCCAAAGGGGCGAAGAACGCGCCCATCCTGCTGACGCGGACGCCTTATAACGCCAGCGCGCAATTGAGCCACGCGCAGAGTTCCCACCTGGGGCCGATTCTGAATGGCTATGACAACGCGGTGGAAGTGATTGTGGGAGGGGGCTACATCCGCGTGGTGCAGGACGTGCGCGGCAAGTACGGGTCGGAGGGCGACTACGTGATGACTCGGCCGCTGCATGGGCCGCTGAATCCGACGGCGGTCGATCATGCGACCGATACCTACGACACGATCGATTGGCTGGTGAAGAATCTGCCGGAGAGCAATGGGAAGGTAGGCATCCTCGGAATTTCGTATGACGGATTTCTGCCGCTGATGGCGCTGGTGAATCCGCATCCGGCGCTGAAAGTTTCGGTGCCGATGAATCCCATGGTCGATGGCTGGATGGGCGACGACTGGTTCCACAACGGCGCGTTTCGCGAACAGAACATGCCGTACATCTACGAGCAGGAAGCGACGCGCGACAACAGCGCCCAGTGGTGGACCGATCACTTCGACGACTACGACGTCTACATGGAGGGGTCGGCGGGCGAACTCGGGCGGCGGCACGGGCTGGAGCAGGTCGGGTTCTGGCGAAAACTGCTGGAGCATCCCAGCTACGATGCCTGGTGGCAACAGCAGGCTATGGACAGGATTCTGGCCGCGCAACCGTTGAAGGTACCGGTGATGCTGGTCGACAGCCTCTGGGATCAGGAAGATATTTACGGGGCCACGGCGGTTTACAAAGCGATCAAACCGAAGGACACGAGTAATGACAAAGTATTTCTCGTGATGGGGCCGTGGCATCACGGCCAGGAAATTGGCGATGGCAGCACGCTGGGGGCGCTGAAATTCAACAGCGATACCGGCCTTTATTTCCGCGAGAACATTCTGCGGCCATTTCTCGATCAGTATTTGAAGGACGGCGCGCCGAAGGCGGATGTGGCTTCGGTGACGGCGTTTGAGACGGGGACGAACACGTGGCGGCGGTTGCCGTCGTGGCCCGCGGGATGTGCCAGCGGGTGCGCCATCCGTCCGACGCGGCTGTACCTGCAAGCGGGACTCAAGGCGGGCTTCGATGCGCCCAAGAGTGGCGACGCAGGCGTTCGAGGAATATGTTTCCGATCCGGCCAAGCCCGTGCCTTATCGCGCGCGCCCGAGTCAGCCGGTGGGATATGGCGGACGGCTCACGTGGCCGCAGTGGCTGGTGGACGATCAGCGCGAGGCGTCGGGGCGTCCGGATGTGCTGGCGTTTACATCCGATGTGCTGAAGGAGCCCGTGAAGATCAGCGGGCAGCCGGTGGTGAATCTGGTGGCATCGACCAGTGGGACGGATTCCGATTGGGTGGTGAAGGTGATTGATGTGTATCCCGATGAAGTGGCGACGCAGGAGGAAATGGGAGGGTATCAGCTGATGGTGTCGGCGGATATTTTCCGCGGGCGCTATCGTGAAAACCTGGAGACGGCGAAAGCCATCACGCCGGACAAGCCGCTGGTCTACAAGTGGACGCTGCCGACGGCGAATCATGTGTTCTTGCCGGGACACAGAATCATGGTGCAGGTGCAGTCGAGCTGGTTCCCGCTGTACGACCGCAATCCGCAGACCTTTGTGCCGAATATTTTCTGGGCCAAGCCGGGGGATTATAAGAAGGCAACGCAGCGGGTGTTCCATTCATCCGATCAGGCGAGCTTTATTGAATTGCCGGTGGTCGAGGCGCGGTGAGGAGATCGGAGCGGTTCATGAGATTCGCATCGCAACTGGCATGCGCACTCTTGTTGCTGACCTCGGCCTCGATGGGGCAGGGGCAGCGGCTGTGGGTGCTGCGCGCGCCGGGGGAGATGGCCGAATACGATCCGGCGACCTTTGCGGCCAAGCAGACGGTCAAGGTTCCCGCCGAGGCGGTGCAGTCACCGGAGAACATTTCAGTGACCCGGCTGGGGCAGATTCTGTTTGAGACGCCGGTATCGCTGCCACTTTCCGAGGACGATGCCAAGTCCGCGCACAAAATCTGGTTGTGGAACGGGCAGAGCGCGACGACGATCGATCAGGGGTTGAAGCGGGACGTGACCGCGGCGGGATCGAATCATGCGGTCGCAGAGTCGTCTCCGGTGGCGTATCTTGCAGCCGACGGAGCGCATCTGTTCTGGTTTGCCAATGAAGCGCGGCGGCTGCAACGCGAGGGCGTCGACCTTTCCACCACGACGAGCTGGCAAGCGTGGCAGACCGACCTGAGCGGCGCAGGGCGTCAGGATCTGGCGACGTCCAAGTTTCCCGATTGCCGGTGCGCGACCGGGACGTGCGAGGAGAGTTGTCCCTACGGCGTCGTTTGGGTGCCGGAGAGCGGCGTGGAGAAATTGTTCCTGATGACGCAGCTCGTCGCCGGCCAGACTGAGGCGGTGTACAAGGCGACCACGCGGTATCAGGAAGAAGGCGGGAAGTGGACGGCCACGCCAATGGGCGATCCTCTACAGCGCGTGCTGGACGCGGCGTCTGACGGGACCGTCATAGTGGAGGCGATTCCGGATAAGGGCTGCTGCGGGTGGTCGAACGTGAGCAACGACCAGACGCTGGTGCTGGTAAACGGCAAGGCGCGGACGATCTTTGACGAACTGGAGACCTATAAGAATGCTGACTACGACGTGAGCTTCTACACCTCGAACGCGAAGCTGTCGCCGGAGTTGGGATCGGTGGCGATGACGATTGTTTCGACTGGGCAGGTCAACAAAGCCATTCAGCTGACAGAATCGGGCGAGGCGAATCCCGAGGAGTTGTTGCGGATTCGCAAGGCCCTGGCGGATCTGCCGGCGGTGCAAGTGATGAGCATGCGGGAGCCTCCGGGGAAGGTGACGTTGCTGCCGCATGCGACGCTGGTGGGGTGGATCAGCGAGAAGGAAATTCTGATCGTCGAGGATCACGTGCTCGTGGCTTACACCGTGGGGACAGGGGCGCGGAGGAAGTCGAGTGTGCGCGTGGAGGATGCGGGGAAAGTATTCTTGCGGTGAATGCGCTGCGTTCTAGGTGACTGTCGGCCAAAGATGTAATTCTCCATGTTCTCCACCGGCTAGAACAAAGCGACCATCGGGAGAAAATGCCAATGCCGTGACTGGAAACTTGTGACTCCAACGAGCTAACTCCCGCCCGCTGTCTGGGCTATAGAGTCGCGCGAAACAGTTCTCGTATGGCGAACCCATATCCATGCGTCCTCCCGTGCCCAAAGCGATGTACTCTCCGCCGGGAGAAATCGCCGCGCAATGGGTAAAGTCGGTCTCGGTGCCTCCAATTTGACCTACCTTCTCGCCAGAGGAGGTATCCCACAGAATTACCCCCTTTCCTGCCGAAAGGAGCCGTTTGCCATCCGGCGAGAACGCGACTGCGTTGAGCCAACCTTGATGAGAGAATCGATCTAGCTCTCGGCCCGAGTTTGCCTCCCAAATACGTATGGTCTGATATTCAAGAGCAGATGATTGCTCGTGATGCGTGCCGGAAACCGATACTAGTCTTGCGGGATTGAGATTTTCTGCGAGCGTCTTCAGGGATCGAGCGACGTCCTTTCGTAGAGAGCCGTCGTTTGCGAACTCTGCAAGTTGCTCGTTCGTCATAACACTTTCGCCAGGGGGCAACGGCGCATCTTTTTTGCGGAAGCTCGTTTTGATCGTGAGTTCCTCCCGCAATGGAGCCGTCTGCTCTCATGCCGTTGCTTCCAGCGACGACATATTTTCCGTCTGGAGAAAAGCTGAGGGCATTGACTGCCGATGAATGATGACCGAATCTGCGTGCTTCCCGGCGAGTGCTTAGATCCCAAAGCCGAAGGCACGAACCGTCCGCTATGGGAGCCGCCTTCGCGTGATTCGCGCTACCACTCAACAAAAACCGATCGTCTGGAGAAAAGGCCAATGCACGAACAAAGAAAAGATCTTCCCCGAACTTGGCAATTTCTTCTCCGCGGTCATTCCACAACCGGATTGCATTATCGTGTTTCCATTGCTTGCCCTTTACGGCGCCCCCACCGCCAGTTGCAATCGTTCGGCCATCGTTCGAAAACGCGACGCTGAAGATTGCGACTTCGTGACCGCGAAGGAGTCGATCGCGCTCGCCCGACGGTAAATGCCAGACGATGGCGTCGCGATCAAAGAATTGTGAATTGTTTGCGCCGGATACAGCCTTTGATCCGTCCGGAGATATCGCAAGGCCAGCGATCGTGCCGTGGTGGCCGCTGAATCGAGATTTTTTGAAGAGGTCGAACAAAGTGCCCCCCGGAACAAGACATCATAGCCAAACAGAGTTTGGGTGGCTAATCGTAGCTAATCGTTATTGAGGAGGCATGCTACCCGTACTGTCTCTCTTCCTCTGACCCGCGCGATAGATCATCCACCCGAGCAGATTCGCTCCCAGCACAACTCCCGCGATCTTCAGCGAATAACGCCATGAACTGTCGACGTCGATGACAGGAAAAATCGACAGCACCACGAACAGCAGAGTGACTAGCAGATCCCGATGCTGCCGCCAGGCGCACCCACAGCGGCGGACGCAGGCCTCGCCCTTTCGGCGAGAAGATGGGGATCGCAAAGAGCGCCAGGTAGGCGATGCCGTAGAAGGTGAAACTCCAGGTGAGCAGGAGTTCGTAGGATTCCTGCTGACCGACCCCGATCAGCGCGGCCAGCGCAACAATCAGAGTGGCGGCTCCCAGGAACAGGACTGAGTTGATCGGCGTTTTGTAGCGGGGATGCAGGCGCGAGAACCACTCGGGCAGAAGATGGTCCCAGCCCGCAACCATCGGCAGGCGCGTACTCACGGTGAAGAAGACACAGAAGGTGGCCAAGTAATAGATCAAGAGAAACACCACCGCCGGTGGCAGAGCGATGTGCGTGAGTCCGAAGGCTTCGAGGCCTCGACTCAGAGCTTGGGGAATGGGAGCGACCACGTCCTCGGCCGACGGCGGGACGAAGGCTAGAATCGCGCTGGTGGCGAGAATGTAGACCAAGGCAATGATGGGGCCGGTCACCAAGACGGAACGCGGCAGATGGCGTTGCGGATCGCGGCACTCTCCAGCGAATACCGCGACGTACTCGAAGCCGGTGAGCGCGCCGAATGTCATCTTGCTGAAGACGCTCAGGCCGAACAGGGTCAGGGGCGGTACCACCAAGCGCAGGGGATGGTACTCCGCCAGGGTCCCGTGCCACAGATTCAGAAATGGCAGTGCAATGAGCACGGCGACGGTGATGAGGAAAACGGCGCTGCCCACATTGTTAATCCACTTGCCAATGCCCAAGCCGAGACCTGCGATGCACATGGTGGTCGCGATCACCGCGAAGGACGCGGCGACGATCATCCATTTGCTGGAGGCGATCCAGGCGGCGCCGGGAATCACGTAGGACGCGAACGACACGGTGAGTAATCCGCCGAGACCGACGTACAAGATCACGTACAGCCAAAGGTTCCACGCGACGAGAAACCCGATCTGGTCGTTGAAGGCGATGCGCGCCCACTCGTAGAGCCCCCCTTCGACGGGGAGCAGCCGGCTCATGTGGATGACGACCAGAGCTTGGGGCACAAAGAACAGAAGAATTGCCAGGACCCAGAAGAAGACGTGGGATGTTCCAGCTTTGACCGCCGTGCCCATGTAGTCGGCGACGATGATGATGAGGAGTTGGGCCAGGACTAGATCGAACAGGCCGAGTTCCTTGCGCAGGGCGGCACTGTGGGCCTGGACGGCCTCTGCCGGTTTCAGGGACGGGTTGTCGGAAGTGGCCACGTGGCGGGCTTGGACTCTGGAAATCAAAATCCCCACCCTGTCCCGCCCATAAACCGGCACGATAAGGGTGGGGCACCTTCTGTTACTTCTTTGCTGCTTGCACTGCCGGCTTCAGCAGCAGGTCTTGATAGTCGAAGCTGAAGTCGGCGAGTGGTGAGACTGCTGCCATCTTCGCGCTGTCGATGGTGCCGTCGGGGTTCAGTGAAAATGTGACGAACGCGTCTTCAATCGTCCGCACTCGCCAGTGCGCTTTGAACGTGTCGTGCTGCCAGTGCTGCAGGTCGCCGATCATGCCCGGCGTGTGATCGAAGCTGATGACCAGGCCGCCGTCTTCAAGCTTGATCGTGATCGGCCCGTACCAGGCGTCGTTATAGACGCCGGCATATTTTTCGAGGGGCAGCGAGGGCTTGGAATTGGCGTCGCGCGATCCCTCCGCCTTTTTCATAGTCTCGGCCGCGTCCTTCTCCTCGGTGTCTTTGAGAGTCTTGTAAGCCGCGATCCAGTCGGTCGGCGGCAAGTGAAAGTAATGATCCAGCACGTGGTAAAGGACGGAATCGAAGGCACCTCCTTGTTCAGCGTTGGTGAGGACGACGACTCCGAGATTCTCCTCGGGTACGAGCATCACGCGCGAAACGAAGCCACCCACGCCGCCGGTGTGTCCGACCAGTTTGCGGCCGTGATAGTCGCGCAATCCCCAGCCCAGCGCGTAATCGGCAAAGTTGGCTTTCAGTCCGGCGAGCGGAGGTGGAGGGTCGCCCACCGGAAGGATGGTCTGGGCGGACCACATTTCTTTGGAACGCTGCTCGGTGAAGAGGCGGCCGTCGCGGTCGACAGATTTTCCGCGGTTCAATTGCAGTTGCACCCACTTCGCCATGTCCGCAGCCGAGGAGTTAATGGAGCCCGCGGGACCGGCGTTGTCGAGTTCTCCGAAGGGAATGACTTGCAGCTTGCCGTCGACGTTGGAATGAGGGAAGGCATAGTCGTCGCCAGGCTTGAAGGTCATGTTGCTGACGTTGGAGTGATTCATTCCCAGCGGCGCAAAAATGTGCTGGCGGATGTAGTCGTCCCACGAAGTGCCAGTCACGGCGGGAATGATCTGCCCCGCGGTCATATAAAGAAGGTTGTCGTAGGCGTAGTGACTGCGGAAACTGGACGCGGGTTTCATGAAGCGCAGCTTGTAGATAACCTCTTCGCGTGTGTAGGTGGAGTGCGGCCAGAAAAGCAGATCGCCCTCGCCGAGTCCCATGCCGCTGCGGTGGGTGAGTAGGTCGCGGATGGTCATTTCATGCGAAACGTACGGGTCGTACATGACGAAGCCGGGGAGACGTTGGTAGACGGGATCGTCCCATGAGAGCTTGCCTTCATCGACCAGCGTAGCGAGAGCGGCGGTGGTGAAGGCCTTGGTGTTGGAGCCGATGCCGAACATGGTGAATTCGTCGACCGGAGTGGGGTCGCCCAGCTTGCGGATGCCGTAGCCTTTGGCGACGACAACCTTGCCGTCTTTCACGATGGCGACGGCAATGCCGGGAACGTCGAAGGTCTTCATCGAAGAGGCGACGTAGGCGTCGAGGTCGGTAGGAGGGGCAGTTTGAGCCTGGGCCAAGGCCGAATCCACAACTGTCAGAACAATGAACAAGAGAAGTGCGAACGGCTTTAAGCTGGTTCGTAGCATGTGTCTCTCCGGACAATGATCACGTGCGAGAATTGCAACGCGGAGATTAGAACACAGAATCGGCACATGGCGGCTGTTTCTCGCCTGAAGGTGTGCTGTACAAACGCATCGCCTTCGTATACAAACTCTGAAAGCGGTGTGTGGCGCGTCGTTTCGGGGGCCCAAAATCCTTGTATCTCAAGCCGAAAACACTGGACGAGGCGGTTTCTCTGCTGGCTTCTCCGGGCGGACAGATTCTGGCCGGGGGGACGGATTTTTATCCGGCACAGGGCGAGCGGTTGCCGCAGGGGCGCGTCGTCGACATTACCGCGCTGGGCGAGCTTCGCGGCATCTCCACCGGGAAGGAATGGATTCGGATCGGCGGGCTCACTACCTGGAGCGATGTGATTCGCGCTTCTTTGCCGCGCTGTTTTGATGCCCTTAAGGCAGCGGCGCGAGAAGTGGGGTCGGTACAAATTCAGAATCGCGGCACGGTGGCAGGGAACTTGTGCAACGCGTCTCCGGCGGCGGACGGTGTTCCGCCTTTGCTGGCGTTGGATGCGGAGGTGGAGTTGGCTTCTGCCGCGGGCAGACGGCGCATGCCGCTCGATCAGTTTCTCGCGGGGAATCGGAAGACATTGCGGCGTCCGGATGAGATTCTGGCGGCGGTGCTGGTTCCCCAGCGTATGGAGGATGCGGCGTCGGCATTCTTGAAACTGGGGGCGCGACGGTATCTAGTCATTTCCATTTCGATGGCGGCGGCAGTCGTGCAGGCGGACGAGACGGGCCGCGTGGCCGAGGCCCACGTCGCTGTGGGATCGTGTTCGGCCACGGCCCGGCGACTGAGAGATTTGGAAAGGGAATTGGTCGGTCTGCCGTCGAAGGCGGGAATTAGCGGGGCTGTCCGAGCGGAGCATCTGAATCTTCTTTCCCCGATTGACGACATCCGCGCAACGGCCGATTACCGGCTCGATGCGTCCCTGACTCTGGTGCAGCGCGCTCTGGAAGCCTGCGTGGGGAGCCGCTGAGATGGCGACCATCCAGAAGCTGCCGATGGCGGGGAACGATTTGATTTCGTTCCGCGTGAACGGGCGTGAGGTGGAAGTTGCTGTACCAGGAACCAGGCGGCTGTCTCGGGTGCTGCGCGACGATCTTGGTCTGACCGGGACGAAAGTCGGCTGCGACGCTGGCGACTGCGGGGCCTGCACGGTTCTGCTCGACGGAGAACCAGTTTGCTCCTGCCTTGTGGCAGCTGGGCAGGCCGCAGAGTGCGAAATCACAACTGTGGAGGGATTGGCAGAGCGCTCGCCACTGCACGGGCGTCTGCAGCAGTCGTTTCTCTCCCATGGTGCGGCGCAGTGCGGAGCTTGTACTCCAGGGATGCTGGTGGCTGCGACCGCTCTGCTCGAGAAGAATTCAGCACCGAACGAGAGCGAAGTGATGGATGCAATCGGCGGCGTGCTGTGCCGCTGTACGGGTTATCGGAAAATTATCAGCGCAGTCGTGGAAGCCGGGACCGAGCCTCTGGATGGAGCGTCGCCGCCTGCCGGGGCGGCCGTGGGTGCGCGCCTGGTGCGGTTCGATGGCAAGAAGAAAGTTGACGGCACGGAGATTTTCGGGGCGGATGAGATTCCAAAGGGAACGCTTGGGGTGCGCGTCATTCGCTGCCCCCATCACCGGGCGCGGTTTCAGTTCGAAGATCTGGGTCAGTTCGTTGCGGCTCATCCCGGACTCGTACTCGTCCTGACATCGAAAGATGTGCCTGGCATCGATTGCTATGGCGTGATTCCCAGGTATGCGGATCAGCCGGTGTTTGCGCATACCGAAGCGCGATTCCGAGGAGAAGCTGTGGCCGCGGTCGTCGGCCAGACAGATGCGCTCGAAGCTCTCGACCTGTCTGAGTTCCCCGTGCGTTGGGAAGAGTTACCCGCTCTCAAGACAATCGATGAGGCGCTGGCGGCGGCTGCTCCTCGGATTCACGCGCATCGCGAAGATAATGTTCTGGTGCGCGGTCGCGTAGTCCGCGGGGACGTGGAAAAATCGCTCGCCGACGCTGACGTCGTTGTGCAAGGCGAGTACGAGACGGGATTTGTCGAGCATGCTTACATCGAGCCCGAAGCTGGATTCGCGCGGCGCGTCGGGGATCGCATCGAGATCCAGGCCTGCACGCAGTCTCCGTACATGGATCGTGACGACATCGCGAAGATTCTGGGGCTCGCGCCAGAGCAGGTGCGCATCATTCCAACGGCGGTCGGGGGAGGATTTGGATCGAAGCTCGATCTTTCCGTGCAGCCGTTTGTTGCGCTCGCGGCGTGGAAGGTGGGGCGGCCCGTGCGTATGGTGTATTCGCGGACGGAGTCGATCGTGTCGACCACGAAGCGGCATCCGGCGCGGATGCGGCTGCGGGCGGGCGCGACGCGCGACGGCAGACTCACGGCGCTCGACTTCGCGGCAGATTTCAATACGGGTGCGTACTCTTCCTGGGGGCCGACGGTTGCGGGACGAGTGCCGGTGCACGCATCGGGGCCGTATCGCGTTCCCAACTATCGAGCCCTGACTCGCGCCGTGCACACCAATATCGTTCCGGCCGGAGCGTTTCGCGGATTCGGCGTGCCGCAGGCGGCGATTGCGCAGGAACAGCTGTATGACGACCTCGCGGATCGAGTCGGAATGGATCGCCTGGAGTTTCGCATTCTGAATGCCCTGGACGACGATAGTCCGACAGTTACCGGGCAGGTGCTCGGCGAGGGCGTCGGAATTCGCGCGTGCTTCGAGGCATTGCGGCAGCGATGGCAAACTGCGCGGGCGGAAGCAGGAAGATTCAACTCGAACCCGGTTGGACCCTTGCGGCGCGGCGTGGGTGTAGCGGGCATGTGGTACGGGTGCGGAAACACGTCGCTACCCAATCCATCGACCGTGCGCATCGGACTGAAACGTGACGGGCGCATCGCATTGCATCAGGGCGCGGTGGATATCGGTCAGGGATCGAATACCATCATCCCGCAGATTTGTGCGGATGCTTTGATGGCGCCGGTGGCGCAGTTTGATCTGGTTTCTGGCGACACGTCGATTTCGCCGGATTGCGGCAAGACCTCGGCATCGCGGCAAACGTTCGTGACAGGCAAAGCAGCGCATATGGCCGGAAGCAAGTTGCGCGCTGAGATATTGAAACTCGCTGGGGCGTGTGAGTGCGCGGCGATCGAGTTCAGTGAGGGCCAAGTGACGGTCGTCGACGATGGAAAGCGGTTGCCGCTGGCTCTTTCCGAGTTGCCGCTCAATGCCCACGGCTACGTGACTACGTGCGAGGCAACGTTTGATCCGCCGACGACTCCTCTCGACGAAAACGGGCAGGGAAGTCCCTACGCAGTGTTCGGCTTTGGCGCGCACCTAGCGGAGATCGAAGTCGATGTTGACCTCGGCACAGTACGCGTGCTGAAGGTGACGGCGGCGCACGATGTGGGGCGCGCGATTAATCCCACGCTGATCGAAGGGCAAATCGAGGGTGGCGTGGCGCAAGGCTTGGGGATGGCGTTGATGGAAGAATTCTTCCCCGGCAAGGGCGAGAACCTGCATGATTATCTGATTCCTTCGGCGGGCGATGTGCCTCCCGTTGAATCGATTTTGATTGAAGCCCCGTCTTCGGTAGGGCCGTTCGGAGCCAAGGGGATCGGAGAGCAGGCGGTGATTCCGACGGCGCCAGCAATTCTAAATGCGATTCATGATGCCATCGGTGTGCGCATCCGCAAGACTCCAGCTACTCCTGACCGAGTGCGCGCTGCCATTCTCGCTAAGGCCAATGGAGGCGTGCGTGGCTGACGACGCGATCCGTTGCGATGCGTGTCCTGTGTTGTGCTACATCAAGCCGGGGCGGACGGGATCCTGCGACCGCTATGGTAATCACGACGGCAAGTTGGTGCGCCTCGACCCGCATGTGGTGCTGGATCGAGCGCTGGAGCGAGGAGAATCGGTGGTGCCATTCCTCGAGCGCGGACGCGACTGGGACGGCACGCTAGGAAGCCACGGCGAAACTTTTGTGACTGCGATTGGAGCGGGCACGACGTATCCCGACTACAAGCCGGCGCCGTTCATCATTTCGTCGAAGGTGGATGGCGTTGACATGGTCACGGTGGTGACCGAAGGAATTTTCAGTTACTGTGGCGTGAAAGTGAAGATCGATACCGACCGGCACTTGGGCCCGGAGTGCAGCACGGTGCGAGCACAGGGCGAAGCTGTGGGACATGTCACCACAAGCGAATACGGGTCGCAGATGCTGTCGCTGGGTGGCGTGCGGCACCTGACCGGAGGTAGTCGGCAGGAAGGCACGGCCACTTGCGACGCGCTGCTGAACCTATGCAACGGCAAGGCAGTGGAATTGAAGATTGATGACGGCGCGAAAGTTGTGGTGCGGGCCGGCCAGCCGCCGATCGTGGACGGAGCGCAGGAAGAGCGCATGCGCGTCGGCTGTGGCTCGGCGACGATTGGGATGTTCGCCAAGCAGTGGTTCGGCAAAGTCGATGACGTGGTGGTGGTCGACGATCACATTACCGGCGTATTGTCAGAGCATCAGGCGGGGAAATTGCTCGGTGTGCCGGAGACTGGCATCAAGTTGAAGGGACGGCGGTCCACTCCGGGACGATATTTCCAGGTCGCGGAGCCCGGCACATCGTGGGGCGGCACCGACATTGAAGATCCGCTGACGATCCTGGGAAAGTTCAATGCGAAGAAGGCTTGGGCCGGGTTGCGGTTGCTGATGGTGAGCACGACGGGTGAGAACTGCGCTTATTTCGAACTGGACGAAGATCTGAAGCCACGAGAGAAAGAGTTGCCCGCCGACTTGTGCCAATCGGTGGCGCGCATCAAGGAAAATTGCGAACCGGCGCTGTGTACAGTGCTGTTCATGGGCGGAGCAGGAGGATCGTTGCGGGCCGGTGTGACGGAAAATCCCGTGCGGCTGACGCACTCGGTGCGCGACGCGTTGACCCGCGTGACCTGCGGCGGCGCGCCGGTTTACGTGTGGCCAGGAGGCGGGATCACTTTCATGGCTGATGTCAGTCGCATGCCGCAGAATGCCTTTGGATATGTGCCGACGCCCGCACTCGTGGCTCCGATTGAATTCACGCTGAAGCTGGGGGATTATGCTGCGTTAGGCGGGTACACGCAGCATGTCCGTCCTCTGAGTTCGGTTGCGGCAGAGAATGAGAACCGCCGGAGAGTCGCCGCGCATTCGGAGAACCCGTGGCCGCTGGAGTCCCGTGTCAAGGCGAAGAAACGATGAATCCGCGCGCGCAAATCCGACTGCTGCCTGATGGACGGCGACTGCATCTGCACGATGGGCCGATCGACGTCATCCTCGAGGCGTTCGGACCCGCGTGTGAGGTTGAGGCCGCGTACCGGGCTGCCGGTGCGCGATTTGTAACTTTACTCGATGAGTTGTGCGGCGAACTCTCGTTCTTGCGGCAGCCTTGTTCGACTGAAGCCGTATGGCCGGAAGGCGCAGTCGCGCGAAGGATGGTCGCGGCCGTGATCCCTTACGCGGCGGAGTACTTCATCACTCCGATGGCCGCGGTGGCGGGCGCGGTGGCAGAGGAGATTCTGGCAGCCATGGTTATGTCTAGTGCACTTTCGTCCGCATACGTCAACGATGGCGGTGATATTGCGCTGCACCTGAGCCCGGGCGAGAAATTTGTCGTCGGGATGGTGGAGCGGCCCGATCGTCCGTCGCTGCTCGGAACGACTACGGTGCATGCGGCTGACCCCGTGCGGGGTATTGCGACCAGCGGGTGGCGGGGCCGGAGTTTTTCGTTGGGTATTGCGGATGCCGTCACGGTCCTCGCGGATCGCGCGGCCGCCGCCGATGCCGCGGCCACGATGATTGCGAACGCAGTCGACCTGCCGGGACACCCTGCGGTCGTGCGCGTTCCTGCTTGTGAACTGGCGCCCGACAGCGATCTCCAGGATCGTTTGGTGACGCAGGCAGTGGGCGAGTTGACTGCGGAAGACGTGAATCAGGCTCTGGAAGCGGGCGCGCGGACCGCGGAATGTCTTTTGAGAATGGGCCTGATTCGGACCACCGCGCTGAGTCTTCAAGGCACGACGCGCGTCGTTGGAACTTCCGGAGAATCGAGAATGATTGCAACCCCTGTTCGCGAGAGGAGCCTGGTGCATGCCTGAAGTGGTCGTCCGAAAAAAGAGTATCTGCGTGGAAGAGATTTTTCACGAAGGTGGTCCGGTTGCGGATCAGCCATTGCGTCGAGCGGCGGCTCTTGCTGTGATTCGCAATCCGTTTGCGGGATCGTATGTTGCGAACATCGAGTGGTTCATGGACGACTTGAAGCCTCTGGGATTGGAGATGGCGCGCAAGTTGGTTGAGGCCCTGGGGGGTGATCCGAACACGGTCGAGGGCTATGGCAAAGGCGCGATCGTCGGATCGCTCGGAGAAATCGAGCATGGAGCACTCTGGCACGCACCGGGCGGATACGCGATGCGTGAAGTTTTAGGAGGAGCGAAAGCGATTGTGGCCTCGACCAAAAAAGTTGGAGGGTTAGGAACGCGGCTCGATGTGCCCATTACTCATATCAACGCTTCGTATGTGCGTAGTCACTTTGATGCTATGGAAGTCGGCATGAACGATGCTCCACGAGCGGACGAGATTCTGCTGGCTCTGGTTATGACCACCGGCGCCCGCGTGCATGCCCGCGTGGGCGGTCTTAAGGCGTCGGAGATCAAAGGAGTGGACGGACTGCGGTGAGGGCGAGACACTGAGGACGAAAGCATGAAAGCGAAGATCCGCAAGATTGCGACGTTCGTGGAAGAAACTCAGCGTGAGATGGAGCGTGACGTTTCTCCGCCGACTCGGCGCGCCGCTGCCGTGGCCGTGATTGAGAATCCTTTCGCCGGAAAATATGTCGAGGACCTTTCGGAGTTGATGGCGATCGGCGAAGAACTTGGCGAACTGCTCACCTCGCGCGCGGTGGCGGCGCTGGGTATCGCGGGACCGTCGGCAGAAAGCTACGGCAAGGCAGCAGCCGTCGGCGAGAACGGAGAACTCGAGCATGCAGCCGCGATTTTGCATCCGAAGCTGGGAACTCCGGTGCGGCGCGTTCTGGGCAAGGGCGCGGCTCTGATTCCGTCGTCGAAGAAACGCGGAGGAATGGGCGTGGTGCTCGATATTCCGCTCGGGCATAAGGACGCAGCGTTCGTGCGCAGCCACTTCGATGGCATGGAAGTGCGCCTCAACGATGCTCCGCGAGCGAATGAAATCATGGTGGCAATTGCAGTTACGGACAGCGGACGTCCCCTGGCCCGCGTCGGCGGACTGACGAAAGATCAGATTAAAGGGGAAGACGGGCTTCGTTAAGGTTTCGCGCTAGTGAGACGAGGGCGCACGCATCAGGAAAGAAATGTCGCCCACCTTGTAGAGAACTTTGCCGGGAGAATCCGGCGTCGCAGCTACCTTTCCCGCCCGCACTGCATCGAAAGCCGTTACCAGTTGCGCGAGCACCGCAGGCGACGCTACCGGAATGTTGTGCGCGCCCAGAACTAATTTAATCTGCGGGGCAAGTGCAGCAAGGCGACGAATGGACGCGGCGTAGGCATCGAAATCGGTTTCAGGCCGGAAAAGCCAAATCGGCGCGGGATAGTAGGTGTCGCCAGTAAAGAGCAGGCCGTTGGCGCGATCGATCAGCGAGATCGCATCCGGCGTATGGCCGGGCGTAGCGATGACTTCGATCGTGCGGCCGCCCAAGTCGAATCGGTCTCCATCATGCGTGTAGGCCGTGATCTTCCACGGGCGGGTAACGTAGGCCTTCGGATCGAATCCTTTCGGTAGCGCGCCGCAGATCTGATCAGGCGTGATCTCCGCCTGCGCGTCTTCGCGTGAGCCCTGTCGCGTCTTTGCGCGTGAAGTCCGTATCCATCCCGTAGACGCTATCGAATTCCCAGTTGCCCCCTACGTGATCATCATGGGTATGAGAATTCAGCACGATGATCGGTAGCTTGGTGAGTTCTTCCGTAACCTTCTTGATGTCGCTGATGCCCATGCCAGTGTCGAAAAGCAGGGCGCGTTTCTGTCCGACGATGAGGTAGCCGATCGTTTCTTCGGCCTGGTGCGGTTCGTAGATGGCAAATACGCCGGGCGCCGGTTTGTAGACTTCGAACCAGGCGTCGCTCACTGGGACGCGCTCGAGGGATTTGTATTCCGGACGTGGAAGGGCGCGGCACCAGTCTGGGATTGGTGCTTGCGCGAACCACTGACGCCGAGAGCATTGTGAACGACACAACGAATATTAGTGCGCGTCTATGCACGGACGACCTCCGGGACGCGGGTGGCCGGTGGCGTGTTGCGGCTACGCTGGATGCTGACCGTGCCATCAGTGACGACCATGCCAACTCCGGCAAGATCTCCTTTTTGAATGCTGTCGAGCAGGTTCCTCCCGGCGGATTGTTGCGCCGTGTCGAGGAAGACAAAGCTGGCCTCGTGTCCGGCGGCGATCAGGCCGCAGTTCAGGCTGCGCATCTTAGCCGTATTCCCCGTTGCCAGGCAGATCGCCACTTCAGCGGGGATTTCGCCGAGCGACGACAGCATCGAGATCATGCGCAGTATGCCAAGCGGCTGAACGCCTGAGCCCGCAGGTGAATCGGTGCCGAGAATCACGCGATGGAGTTGCTTGAGCGCTTTCGCCGTCCGCAGCGCGAGCAGTCCCGCGCGCTCGTTGCCGTTGTGCACAATCTCCAGAGCGCGCGGCGAGCGCTCGCAGAGCGCGACAATCTGGTCGTCGGGAAGAGCGGTATGGCCTCCATTCACGTGTCCGATCACGTCGGCATCGGTTTCGAGGACCATATCTTTATCGATCAGGCTGGAACCGGGAATGGAAGGCCCCCCGGTGTGAATCGTGCTCTGGATGCCGTATTTGCGGGCCCATGCCACCATGCGGCGTCCGGTGATTCCGTCTTTCACGCTGCCCAGGCCGACTTCGCCGAGAAACTTCACGCCTGCGGCGGCCAATTCCTTAAAGTCATCTTCGACCATGCCCTGCTCGAGAACGGGCGCACCCGCATAGACCTTAACTCCTCCCGGACGAAAGGCATGAAAGGCACGCTGCGCGAAGATCGCCATCGCCTTCAGACCAACGATATCCTTGGGGCGCCCCGGCGTGTGGACCTCTCCTGCGGAAACCATGGTAGTGACGCCGCCGTGCAGACAGCTGTCGATCCAGCCCAGCTGATTCTGACGGGGCGTCCAATCGCCGCAAACCGGATGCACGTGGCTGTCGATTAATCCGGGCGCGAGGGCCGTGCCTTTGGCGTCGATCGTAGTGGTGGCGCCGGAGGTGTCGATGTCTTTTTCCTTGCCAACAGCCTGGATCACGCTATCGACGGAGACAACCGTGTCTGCGTCGAGGATGGGGTGGTCGAGGTCTCCGCTAAGCAGGAGTCCGATGTTGCGGATTACTAGTTTGTTGGGCGCGGAAGACTTAACCGGGGCATCGAGGCTCATGAATTTATCTCATCGGGCAAAGCGAATCCGCAATCATACTCCGCAGATCAGGCGCGAGGCTTCTTTACTGGTGAAGCCGCGCGGTGGGCCGTCTTTAGAAGGTCGGGCAGGGCGTCCTCATGCACTTTGGAGAGGCTGACGAGGACCCAGGGGTAGTCGCGGTAGTGATCGGTGATGAAGTAGGTCTCAGGGTCGACCGCCATCAGTTCCTCGCGGCGGTCGAAGGGCATTTTGACGACGATCTTGTCTAAGTCCTGGTGTAGCCGAACGAATAATTTTCCCTTCACCTTCAGGGCTGGAGTCCCGTACGACGTTCCCTCCTGCGCCCCTGGGAGAGCGAGAGCGACGCGGCGCACGGTGTCGTAGGTGACGAGTTGCTTCTTCATGGAAATGATATAGGCAGCTTAGCGCACCGAGTCGCATACCCGCCAGCGTCGCGACGACGTTGTCAGCACTGGAACAATGATGGTACGCTCGGCCTTCGCAGGGAAGGAGACCCATGGTTTCGCAAGACTTCATCTTCTGGGAAGTAGATGTGCAGGCCGATTTCATGTTGCCGGGAGGGCACCTGTACGTGCCGGGAGCGGAGAAACTGCTGCCCAACATTCGAAGGCTCACCGACGCTGCGCGGCGGGATCGTGTATTCCTCGTCTCCCACGGCTGCTTTCATACGCCGGACGATCCTGAATTTAAGACCTTTCCGCCGCACTGCGTAAAGGGAACTGCGGGGGCGGAACTTGTGCCGGAAGCACTGGCCGAAAAAGTCGTGCGAGTGCCGAATGAGTCCGACGCAAAACTGCCCGCAGATTTGTCTCCCTACCAGCAGATTCTGCTGGAAAAACAGACGCTGAACATTTTTGAGAGCCGGCACGCAGATGCTCTGGTGCAGCGACTCGGCAGTCGCGCCGAGTTTGTAGTCTTTGGCGTGGTCACGGAATATTGCGTGAGCTTTGCCGTAAAGGGACTGCTCGAGCGGAAGCGGCGCGTGGTCGTCGTGCAAGATGCGATCGAGACTCTGAAGCAGGAAGACGGGCAAAAGACGATGGCAGAGTTAAAGAATCTTGGCGCGAGAATAACTACGACGGACCAGGCTCTGGCGGCGCTTGGCCACTGAGCCTGGCCGGTACACTAGTGGTGATCGTGGTCCCGATTTCGGTCATGGTCCCCGTGGTTGTGGCGCCAGGTCCAATATTCTTTCTGCTCTTCCGGACGAAGCTTGCGGAAATCGCGGTCGCGGTCCCGGTGAGTCTCATCGGCCCAGCGGCGGTAGTACACCACCTCGTCGTTGTCCCACGCGTGGTAATCCGTGTAGTAAGGATCATAGACGCGATAGGCATGATGCCCCCCGCATGCGATTCCCGCCAAAGAGGAAGCCAGGGCGGCCGCAAGAAGCAGCGAACTCAGTGGGTGCGATCCACGAATCATGGGTTCTCTCCTTATAAGCATCAACACCGTCGCGGCTGATTAGTTGCCGAAATAGGACATGCGGGTTCAAAAATTCTCTCTGACGATTGCTTCCGAACGGTATTTCCTTTTCTTTCGAATGCTTTTCAACGGAGTCGGATTGTAATAGACTTGGGACCGAGGAGATTCTACGTTGAGCGACCCCTTGCGCACTCTGCTGGATTTGCCGGAGCAGGAAAAGAACGAGCGAGGGTTGCTGCATACGCCCCGCGAAATCTGGCAGCAGCCGGACACATGGCCCACCACGTACCAGCGCTGCCTCGACCACCTCGCCGAGCTGAACGACGTGCTGCGACGCGCCGGAATCGGCCGGGGTAGCACCTCTTCGCCAACCGTCTATCTTGTGGGTGCCGGCACGTCGGACTACACCGGTCGTGCCTTGGCTCCGTTGCTTCGCCGCCGTTGGGGCGCCGACGTCTGGCCCATCCCGAGCACGACGATGCTGACGGAATTCGAGGAATATCACCGGCCGGGTAGAGAGTATCTCTGGATTTCGTTTTCCCGCTCCGGGGAGAGTCCAGAGGGTGTGGCGCTTTTGGAGCAGGCTCTTGGCCGGCATCGCGAGATCCGGCACTTGGTGATTACATGCAATCAGCAAGGGCCGATGGCGCAACTGTGCCTGCGCCATCCCGACCGTGCCGTGGCCCTGGTGCTCGACGATGCCGTGAATGACCGCGGCCTCGCCATGACCAGTTCCTTCACGAACATGGTTCTGGCTGGGCAGTGTTTGGCGCATCTGGAAGATTTCTCGCAATTCGGTGAAGTGGTAGGCCAGTTGAGCGAGACCGGCCGGTCGTTCCTTCCGGCGGCCGCCGAAGTTGCCGAGACCGTTACCTTGCTGGGGTGCGCGCGCACCTGTTTTGTGGGCGCGGGAGTTTTGCGAGCCGTGGCTGACGAATCCGCGCTGAAAGTGGTGGAACTCAGCGCCGGCAAAGTCACGACCCTGGCTGAGACGCCGCTCGGATTGCGTCACGGGCCATTGTCAAGCGTAGACAGCCAAACGCTGTTCGTAGCCTTCCTGTCGAGCGATCCCCGGCGCCGCGGATACGAACTCGATCTGCTACGGGAAATTGATCGCAAGCGTCTGGGACGAGTACGGGCGGTGGTCACGGCTCATGGCGACACCGACGTGTCATCGCTGGCAGACTATTCTCTGTCGCTGAATTGCGCGACGGACTTTCCCGATTACTATCGTCCGGTGCTGGACGTGATGCTGAGCCAGTTGATCGGACTGTTTGCCTCCATGCGGTCTGGTCTCAAGCCAGACCAGCCGAGTCCCGGCGGAACGATCACCCGGGTAGTGGCACCTATCAAGCTGTATTCATGAGGCTGACGGTCACCGCGCGATCTGTGCGAACCGAGGATCAGAACGCAGAGGTTTGAGCGCGGGATCGTTGTTGAGTTCGTTCGCCGTACACGAGCGGTCGTCCACGCTGCGTTGTAGCCACCGAAACGCGCTGTCTTTTTCTCCCAAGGCCGCGTAGGTCACGGCGAAGCTATACGGAGCGGTGCTTCCCCAGTGGGAATCCGAGAGCAATGAAGCCAACAGGCTGCGGGCCCGGTGGCTTTTTCCTTCCAGCGCATAGGTGTGGGCAACCTCAACAGCATAAGGGGAGTAGTCCGCTCGTAGCTTTTGGGCCCTTTGAAATTCCGCGACTGCCTGTTCGTATAGGCCTCTGGCCTGAAATGCCGCCGCCAATGTTCCGTGGGCGGGGGCGGAATTGGGATCAAGCTCGAGCGCGCGCTTTGCCAAAACGATTGCCTCGTCGTACCGGCCCGCATCCAGGTAGACCCAGGCCGCGTTGTAGCGGATGCCGATTGCCAAAGGGTCCAACTCCTGGGCGAGGTGAATCTGAAGAATCGCCTCGTCCGTCCGTTTCATGGCCGAAAGATACAGAGCGTACCAGTGATGGGCGTTAGCGTTGTTGGGGTCAAGCATCAGAGCCCGCTGGTAATTCTCATCGGCTCCCGGCATGTCGTGCTCATTTACAAACTTTTCGTATGCCAGGGATGTGTATGCGTCGGACAGAGTATTGTCGAGTTCCAGAGCCTTCAGAGCCGCTGTCCGGGCCTTGTCATAGGTCTCGATGTCGGGCAGGTAGCCTCCGCCCAATAAGAGATAGGAATCGGCCAGCCCGGCATAGGCTTGGGCGAAGCGGGGCTCGCGCGCGATGGCGTGTTCGAAATACTCCACTGACTTAAACAACCCCTCCCGGTTCCTCTTGTTCCAATAGAACCGTCCCAGCAGGTAGTCCTGATAGGCCTCAGAATCCACCGCAGGCACATCATGGAGTCGTTTGCGCACGGAGTTGTCGAGGGCGAGACGGGTTTCCTCCACCACCGCAATGGATACCTGCTGCTGCACATCAACAACGTTCTGCAAGCTCCGTTCAAACTCGCCCGTCCAAAGATGCGAGGCGTCCGACCCACGTACCAGTTGGGTCGTGATGCGCAGGCGGTCGCTGGAGCCGCGCACACTGCTTTCCAGAATGTAGTCGGCGTTGAGTTCCGTGGCGATCCGTGGAATGGTCCGGTCCGTGCCCTTGAACTTCATGGCGGACGTCCGCGCGATCACGATCAACTGGCTCGGATTCAGGCGGCTTAGCTCGGAGATGGTCGCCTCCGTCATGCCATCGCACAAGTAGTCGTTTTGCGGATCGCCCGTGTAGTTCAGGAAAGGCAGCACCGCAATCCGCACAGGGCCCCGCAGTGCATTCACCTTTGCGTGGGAGACGGAAGACCGATTCAGCAAAACACCAATGACCAGCACAAGCGCCGTGATCGCAGCGTAGGCAATCGGTCGGGAATAATTGCCGTTCCGCGTTGCCGCCTCTGGACTCTGGATGAAAGGAGAGATTGGCGCGGCCGGTTCCGACTTTCGATCAGGCGAGGGCGAGGGATTCTGCTCGGCGGGTGGCTCGATAGCCGCAGGCGGAGCCGATGTGGTCACCGGAATCGCCAGCCGGTATCCCCGCCGCGGAACCGTCTCGATTACGTCGTCGCCGAGGGCCTTGCGGAGAACCGAAACGTTTCTAGCCAGGCTGCCATCACCGACATAGCTGTCGGGCCATACCCGGAGTAAAAGCTCTTCTTTGCCTACCACTCGCCCCTGGGCCTCGACCAGACAGACAAGCGTATCGAATTCCTTAGGCGTCAACGCGACCGGCTGACCATTGCGCGCCAGCGTGCCTTCTGCCGGATGCAGACGGAATGCCCCAAAAAACAAAGGAGTGCAGTCCGAATCGTTCATGGTACGTCCCCAAACCCCACTTTTAAGAACTTCTTAAGATTTCGGTAAGGACAAACCGGAGGAGCCCGTACTACCGTTGCGAGGTCGAAGCGCGCTGTGGCCCGGTTCGGAGTTTGCCGGACCGCGCGCTCACCCTCTCCCCAAGACGTGAGCATTGTAGCGAGCAGGTTTTAAGGCCGCAACCCCACTCTCGTGCTGGGGGTGTTGTGTGCGAGTCGTTGCAAGTATGTACGTTGCAAGAAATTGCATATGGAGAATGTCATATGACCAAGCTCACGTCGTGCCCGATGACCGCCTCCGGTCCAAAGAATGGATCTTTGCACAGACAAATGCTGCTGGCATTCGCAACGCTGGTACTGTTTGCCGCTGGCGAAACCGCGGCGCACGCCCAGACGTTTTCTGTCCTCTACAACTTTGGCAGCCAGGCTGGCGATCCACTGCAGCAGTTCTACTCCGGGATCATCTCGCAGGGCCGGGATGGGAAATTGTATAGCGGTACTTCGGCTGGCGGAACGATTAACGATGCCGGAGCCACCTACAGCGTAACGACTGCGGGAGTAATGACCACCCTCTATAGCTTCAGCAACAGCACCGATGGTGATGCTCCCTACGGCGGGTTGAGCTTAGGCACGGACGGCAACTTCTACGGGACTTCCTACAGCGGCGGTTTTGGCGGCGCGCCCTACGGGACGGTCTTCAAAATGACACCGAGTGGCGCCTACACGCTCCTCTATACGTTCACAGACGGCGCGGATGGAGCGCTGCCCGTCGCGCCCCCGATTCAAGGCACGGATGGAAATTTCTACGGGACTACCTGTGAGGGCTGCAATGGACCCATCGCCAGTGGCTATGGCACGATCTATAAGATCACGCCATCAGGAACCTTCACTCTCCTGAATTCCTGCGATGGAGCCTACTGCGCCGATCCGAACGGTCCGCTAGTGCAGGGGACGGATGGGAGTCTCTATGGTACGAGCGAGTACGGGGGCATCGGCTACGGGAACGTCTTCAAGATCACGACCGGCGGCAAGATCAGCGCCCTTTACAACTTCACCAACTCCGACGGCGCCTATCCAATCGCTGGACTGGTGCAAGGCACGGACGGAAATTTCTACGGCACGACCGTGGACGGTGGCAGCACGGGTTATGGCGTAGTATTCAGAATCACCCCTACCGGCAAACTTACGGTGCTCCACAACATGAACGGAACCACAGATGGCTCTGCGCCGTTTGCTGGCCTGGTTGCGGCTACTGACGGCAACCTCTATGGTGCCAATGCATACGGCGGGGCCAACACCGCCGGCACGTTGTTCAAGGTTACGACAAAAGGAGCCTTCGCGAAGCTCTATGACTTCGATGTAACCACTGGACAAAACCCCTATTCGACACTGATGCAGCATACGAATGGCCTCATTTACGGAGGCACTCAATTGGGGGGCACGGGCGGTGCGGACATCTACTGCAACCCTGGTACTTGCGGAGTCCTCTACAGTCTGAACATCGGCGCTGCGCCGTTTGCTGCCCTGGAGTCGACGTCAGGAAGGGTCGGTGCGAAGATCGGTATCCTCGGACAGAACTTCAGCAGTTCCTCCGTCGTGACATTCGGCAGCGTAGCCGCAACGACGGTCACGCGGAGCGGCAGCACCTTCCTGCAGGCCACGGTTCCCAGCGGAGCGACCACAGGTTCGGTGACAGTGACGACGACCGGGGCAACGCTGACCAGCAGCAAGACATTTCGAGTGACGCCGCAGCTTAAGAGCTTCACGCCTCCGAGCGGTGTGGTGGGCACTTCGGTCACGATCACCGGTGTAAGCCTGACCCAAACCTCGAAGGTAACGTTCGGGGGCGTAGCAGCGACGAGCTTCACGGTAACCAACGACACACAGGTCATCGCGACTGTGCCCACCGGCGCAAAGACAGGAAAGATTGTGATCACTACACCTGGCGGCACCGCGACCAGCGCCACGAATTTTACTGTCACACCCTAGAGCATAGGGTGCTTGGCCTCGCTCGCCAGTCGGGGAAGCTGGTGGGCGAGGCTTATTCTGCTGGATGATTCACGTCGTTCGCTTGCGGGACGAGCTGGCGGTAAATGTAGTCTGGTACGTCGCCTTTCCAATAACCAGCGGTTTTGGCGAATCCGACAATTCCGAAGAACAAAACTGCAATTCCCGCCGCCATCGCCCAACCAGGGAGTCGTCCATCGTTGGGCGAGCGCGTCCACCGTGGCAGGGCCAGATGCAGCGCGCCTTCTGATGGGCAAACCGCAACGCACTCCAGACATCCCGTGCACTCCGCTGACTTGATCGTGATCAGCTTGTCGACCGGGAGGGCGGAGGGGCACGCCTTGGCACACTTTGCGCAATCAATGCAAGCGGTCGCGGAGCGGCGGATGCGCAGCGGGCTCAGCAGGGATACCAACCCGAGTAGCGCCCCGTAAGGACACAAGTAGCGGCACCAGAAGTTCTGCACCAGCACCGAAGCTACGACCAGGAAAAACAGCACGATGGCTGCGGTCTCTCCGAGATCACGAAAAAAATTCAGCATGCGCACGTCGGCAATCGCGCCGTACGGACTGCGCATGAATTGCTCGATCGCGTCCGCCGACATGTTCGCGACCGCCCACGCAAAAAATCCCAGCAGCAGGTACTTCAAACTGCGCAGAGGAATATCGAGCCAGCGCGCCAACTGGAAGTTACGACCGAAGATCTGCCGTCCCGCGCGCCACAGGTATTCGGAAAGAGTCCCGACAGGGCACAGCCAGCTGCAAAATGCCTTGCGCAACAAAAACGCGATTGCCAGGAAGGTGACGAGCAGGAACAGCGCTGCGGGATGACTGGCCGGGACGTGCCCGGTCGTCAACCAGTACTTCAGATTCATCAGGCCGGCGATGGGAAGCCAGCCCTCGACTCCGGCCGGTCGCACCATGCTTCGGTCGTGCCCGCCGGTTTCCATGTGGCGCACCCAGAAATAGAACGTGCCGCCAAGCCATACGTTCAGCAGAAGGAAGGCGAATTGAAAGCCGCGGCGCTGTATCTGGGAATGATCAGGAAGGGCGCGCCGGATCAGTTTCGTGCGCAGCGCCGCGAGTCTGGTCCCCGAGTCGTCGCCGGCGAGGCGAGTTCGTTGCTCAGCCGCGCCTTCGTCCTGGGATTCAGTCACCTCGCACCAGTTCGCCATTTCTCCACCGCAGCCGCTCTAGGCCATTGTGGGCTCTTTTGTTGCGGGTTCATAACTGCAGAACGGATCCGTACCCAGGGCATCCCCGGTATGAGCGTAGGCCCGCGCGCGGGACCCTCCGCAGATGTGGCTGTATTCGCAACTGCCGCACTTTCCGTGGAACTGGTCGGGGGAGTGCAGTGCGCGGAAGATGTCGGAGTTGCGGTAGACGTCGACCAGCGATCCCGTGCGGACATTGCCGCAGCGCAGCGGCAGGAATCCCGAGGGATAAATGTCTCCCAGGTTCGAGACGAAGACGATGCCGTGCCCGTCGCGAATCTGGAAGCCTTTATAGACCGAGGTCGCCTTCATGTCGGGGGTCGGCATGCCGGACGAACGCATCGTCTCGATGGCAATGCGCCGATAGGACGGGGCTTCCGTGGTTTTGATCATGAACGGTGAGTGGGGAGAGAGATCAAATACCCACTTCATGATCGCCTCGCCCTTTTCGGCGGAGACTTCGTTCAGCGCCTTGCCGCGTCCCACTGAGATCAGAAAGAACAAACTCCAGCGCATCACCGGAAAACTGGTCCGCAGTAACTCGTAGATCGCGGGTAGATCCTCGGCGGTTTCTTCTGCGACCAGAGTGTTGACCTGGATCGGAATGCCCAGGCGTCCACAGTGGCGGGCCGCTTCCATGGTGCGCTCAAACGTTCCCGCGACCGCGCGGATGTTGTCGTGCCTCTCGACTGAGGAGCCGTCGAGGCTCAGTCCCATGCTCTGAATTCCGTGAGCCTTCAGTTTCGCGATGGCGTCGTTGGTCAACTCCGGTGTGGCGCTGGGAGTAATGGAAACTTCCAGCCCCAAGCCGTTGGCGTAGTCGATCAGCGGGTAAATGTCCTGGCGGCTGAGGGGATCGCCGCCGGTCAGGATCAGGTGCGGCAGGGGATCGCCAAATCCCACCAGCTGGTTCAGGAACTTCTTGCTCTCGTCGGTACCCAGTTCCAGAGGGTGCGCTTTCGGCATCGCCTCGGCGCGGCAGTGTTTGCACGCCAGTCCGCAGGCCTGGGTCATCTCCCAGTAGACCAGCATTGGATTTTTGGAAAAGTCCTGAGCCAGGCGGCCCATATGTGGCGTATTACTCTGTGATCCCCATCACGTTCCCCTTTCGGCGTAAGACCTTGAAAACGCTCCCACAAGCATCTTCAGGGTACTTTTGGAGTGGGAAAAAGGCTGTGATTAGAATCACAGGGAGCGGTGACTGGTCTCGCAAAAAAGGCTGGGGCAGCGATCCGGATCGGTGGGCATGCGGCTCTGTCAGGCGCGCGCGACGCCCCCGCACCGTACACGAATACCCTCCCCGATCGATAAACATCGTCGACTTCACCTGCACCCGTACAAACTGTCCCTCGTGTTCCACCGCAAAGTCCATTCGCCAAATAGCATTAGCATTGTCATCCTGAGCGAAGCATGCCGACGAGCAACGCGAGTCGGCATGCGCAGTCGAAGGATCCCTGCAATCTTCAACTGCGCTCGGCCATCGCGGGGAGTTTTTTTCGCCCCTTCGGGGCTTGTTCCTCCTTAATTGGTTGCGGTTACCCACGGCTTGCGCCCCTTCGGCTTCGCTCAGGGCAGGGCTATGGGCTGCACTCCGACGGTGCCACGAAACAGCGTAGGAAGTCCCCCTCAGCCAAGTCGAAGGGACGGCACAACAAGATCCGCCCCTCCGTTTCCCGTCGCCATTCGCGCACCGCTACCTCGCGCCCCACCACGCCCGCCAAATCCGCTCCCTGAACGAAACCGCTCCGGAGCCATCTCCTCCGCGCACGCCTGGATCTCGATCCGCCCCGCCTTCCGGTGCTCCCTCCGCAGCGCATGCCACGCTTCCTTATAAGGCCCGTACTTCGCCCTCTTCAGCTTCGGATACAGCGCAATGCTCCCTTGTCCCACCACCATCTCCGCCGGAATGATGTACCACAAGTCTTCCTGAAACACATACGCCGCCACATAATCAAACGGATCTCCCTCATACGGCCCATTGCTTCCCCGCACCGTGCACGAATACCCTCCCCGATCGATAAACATCGTCGACTTCACCTGCACCCGTACAAACTGCCCCTCATGCTCCACCGCAAAGTCATACGGCATCACTTCTCCCCAAGGTTTGTTCAAATGCAGCCCCAGTTCAATCGCCCGCATCATGAACCGCAACTCCACCCACTCCCCTCGAATCTTCGGATGCTTAATCCCCATCCCCCGATTTTTCATACACCTCACCTCTCCTCCGGATTCAATCCAGGAATTCGCCAAAAAGTTGTGTTGAGTTTTACTGCCTAAGAAAAGTTGTTACCCGTGTTCAGTCGAAAGAAGCATTGTCATCCTGAGCGAAGCATGCCGATGAGCAACGCGAATCGGCATGCGCAGTCGAAGGATCCCTATCAGCCAATCGCACCTCGAAGGCGTGTCAGGGAATTCTCCGCGAGCCGTCGATTTTCCGACGACGCCCAGCTTTCCACCCCAAACGAAAAACGCGGCCCGCAAGGGCCGCGCCTATTTCTACCACCATAAAAACAATGTCACACCCACTCCGCCAAAAGCAATACCCCACAACAAATAAATCTCCCAAAATTCCCATTTTGGGAATTCCCCCAACTCATGTGGGGACCGCCGCCCTCGGCTGTCCGGCGGCCCGGGTGTATCGGGCCGCAGCGCAAGTTCCCACTTTGGGAATCACGCCACCTGATGGAGGGATGTTACGAATTCAGAACAAGACCGAACAGGGATTGCGAGTTTGGACTGTGGACGCTTATGATGCAACCTCCTTCCCCGTGGCCGCCGTTTATGGCGGTGCAAGATCTCGCAAACAGTCTGAGCGTACCCCAATGGACAAGAAGAAAGGCAGTCCTCCGAAAGCGCCCTCCGAAAAGACCGACTTCTCCCTGTTCATAATCGAGTCGCTGGATTTTGAAGACGAGAAAAAAGAGAGACTCGAAGGAAAAATACTTCGAGACCTTCTGCGAATAAGTCGGCCCGGGATTGACATCGATTATCTGTACATCCGTACTTATCGGGAGTTCATTGAAGCACTAAAACTGTTCATCGACTCAAACAAACGGTACTTACATATTTCTTGTCACGGCAACACCGACGAGATCGCACTCACCCTCGATACGATTCAGTTCGAGGAGTTCGGCGATGTACTCGCGCCGTACATCAATCACAGACGGCTGTTTTTCTCAGCTTGCGAAGTGGTCAATGAAGAACTGGCTGGGGCCGTCATAAAGGAGTCCGGATGTTTTTCGCTTATCGGTCCAAAGCACGCAGTAACCTTCGGCGACGCTGCGATTATGTGGGCCTCTTTCTACCATCTCATGTTTCGCGACGAGAATGCCGACGGCATGAATGGCAAGAAAATCCGAAGCGCCCTGAGACGAGTTCATTACGCGTTCGGGGAGGAATTCAACTACTTCAACAGAGCGAACAACAAGCAAGGATACGCGAAGGTGGACATCGGCAAGAGATGAACAATGGGCGGAACTTGGCAAACGTCCTGCCTGTCCCCGGTTTATCCTTTTCGTAAGATCCTCGCTAGGGCACCCTCCCGTTTTGCGTCTGCAATTTTGTCAGGTACCTGGGTAGGAACGGTTATTTTCCAGTCACCGACGGTTACGACCCTCCTTTCCACCCGAGGCATCTGAAACATTTCTTCGTGGATTGGAGCCAGTATAAGCCGGGACAACTCGTCGCCTCTCGGGTATCTTCCCTCGATTAGCTTCGCTATCCGGCGAGTGGGTTTGGGTGACATTACCACCTCCCAGATTTCCCCACCAGTCAGAAGGTTCTCGAGGTAGCTGAAATCTACGACTTTGAACCCGTCGACCGTTGATCCGGTATAGTGCCAAACGTTCGTCAAAAGGAATGGCACGACTTCAAGATCTCCAGTCGAGATGTTCATTCGCTGACGCAAGCACGGGAGATGTTTCAATGACTCTGACAGTTGCGTCGCAGCCCTCTTGAGATTCTCAAGAACTCTCCACTCGTCATAAGCAGAATCTGGATGTATTAGGACCTTCGTCTGCCCCACGAAGAGTTGCCCATCCTTCACGGCGGCGATATCAATATCCGTGACAGGTCCGTGCGAATCATGAATTGGAAAGTTTAGAACTACGTCGTATCCTGCGTTGCTGAATAGTTTGCTGAGTTCTTTCAGCGGTTTAAGCCCTTTCGGGGAGAAGTCCACTCGCCCCTCTCGTATCGCGATGGTGAACAGGTTCCTGGCAAATCGGCCTGTCTGTATAAAAGTGCATGCTACTAAGCAGGCCGAATCATCTAGTCTAATCAACGGTCTAAAAAATGGGTCTTGGTTTCTTTTCGCCGGGTCGAGAATGAATTGAGACAGCAACTCCTGTGCCCGCACCGGAGAGCAGCCCATTGATGCTGTGGTTATGGAGGTCAGCCTAGCCCTAGACAGCACAGGGACTCCGACCTGGCCGCACACGGTTCGCCAAACCGAAGCGCACTCGGCGACCTGGAACAACAACGCCCAGAACTCCAACAGTTCGTCGGCACGAAATTGGCCAGACGGGGTACGTAACGAGAAGTCCAAGTCGATCAACTCTTCCACTTCGTGCTTCAGAATACGCGTCATCTCCTTTCGAGCGACGTGCAATTCCTTAAAGACCACCAAGCCCGCACCGTCAACAAAGGCTTCAAAAGTCCCTGATCCGACCGAAATTCTATCCGCAAGCTTTCGAGCTGCACCAATGTTTTCTGCTATAACGTGGCTGTCGGCAACGTTCCTTGAGCGCTCCCGAAGGGTGGACCAGTCTAGTGCTTGCTGTCTTTTGGATCTGACTGCGCGCAACTCGATCTCTTTTCCTCGGACTGAGACCGGAAAGTCCTTGTAGCTGTAGCAGTCCAAGGTGAGCAGAATCAGGTCCGTCAGCGCGGCGAGATTGAGCGCCTCCCTGATGCCAGCTGCTGAGGGTTCTGTGTCACCGGAATCCCTGACGCCACGAAGCGAAATCTGGTTCACAATGCGGCCAACCCAGTCGCAGTAGTCGCGGAGCTCCCTTCGGTCGCTTTCCGCCCCCGTCAGGCCGTCGACGAGACCCCCGCGCCCTCCATTCCCGTCGCCCAAGCGTGACGACAGTTGATCCCTCAGGTCTTCGATGAAGGAGAAGAGATGCTGCAAGAGCACCGGAGTAGATGCACGCCAGATGCTCAACATCTGAGACTTGCCGTCGATTATGTCGAGCATCTCCTGAACTGCGAGACAAAACTTGAAATGACGTGCGAGGTGTGCCTTTTTCTTGCCACTTAGGGACGCATGTGGGAGCCACTCCCGAACAGAGCGATCCACTTCCGATATCCATTCGTAGGATCTTCGCTTGTGGAGTAGCTTGTCAGCCTTTAAACAGTCAAGGACCAAGTCAAACCGATGTTCAAGGAGTTCCAAAAGCTGCTTTGCGAATTGTGAGGGCTCGCCGCTTGCAGCCTTACGAAGTTTGTCGAAGTCTTGCAGAGATTCCATGCGTAAATACCGATTGCGACCATGCGTGTCTGAGCTTAACAAGCGCTGCCAAAAAGCAAAACGGGGCGGCTCGCGCCACCCCGCTTTCCGAGTACCGAGTACTGAGTACTACGTTCCTTCCGACCAACCCGCCAGATACTCTTCCTGCTCCGGCGTCAGCTTGTCGATCTTGATGCTCATCGACTCCAGCTTCAGTTTCGCGACGCGCTTGTCGAGTTCGTCGGGGACTTTGTAGACCGTCTTTTCGAGTTTCTTCGCGTTCTTCACCATGTACTCGACCGAGAGGGCCTGGTCGGCGAAGGACATATCCATGACGGAGGCCGGATGCCCTTCGGCGGCGGCCAGGTTGATCAGGCGGCCTTCGCCCAGCAGGTTGATCTTGCGGCCGTCCTTCAGCGAGTACTCTTCGACGAAGGTGCGCGTGGTGCGCTTCGACGACGACATGTTTTCCAGCGCGGGGATGTCGATCTCGACGTTGAAGTGCCCCGAGTTGGAAATGATCGCTCCGTCTTTCATCAGCGCGAAATGATCTTTCGTCAGCACGCTCTTGTTGCCGGTCACGGTGCAGAACACGTCGCCGAGTTTCGCGGCTTCGGCCATGCTCATGACGCGGAAGCCGTCCATCACGGCCTCGAGCGCTTTCGTGGGATCGACTTCGGTGATGATGACTTCCGCCCCGGCGCCACGCGCGCGGCTGGCCAGCCCGCGGCCGCACCAGCCGTAGCCGGCGACCACGAACTTCGATCCGGCCAGCAGGAAATTGGTGGCGCGGATGATGCCGTCGAGGGTGGACTGTCCCGTCCCGTAGCGGTTATCAAAAAGATGCTTGGTGTCGGCGTCGTTGACGGCGACGATGGGGAACTTCAGCACGCCTTCCTTCGCCATCGCGCGCAGGCGGATGACGCCGGTCGTGGTCTCTTCGGTTCCGCCGATCACGTCGGTCAGAGCGTCGGTGCGCTTGGTGTGCAGGATCGACACCAGGTCGGCGCCGTCGTCCATCGTGATGTGCGGCTTGTGGTCGATGGCGGCGAGGATGTGGTTGTAGTAGGTGTCGTTGTCCTCGCCCTTGATGGCGTAGACGGGAATGTTGTTGTCGCGGACGAGGCTGGCGGCGACGTCATCCTGGGTCGACAGCGGGTTCGAGGCGCAGAGCACGACGTCGGCTCCGCCATCGCGCAGGCAGATCGCCAGGTTCGCGGTCTCGGCCGTGACGTGCAGGCACGCGGAGACGCGGATGCCCTTCAAGGGCTGGTTCTTGATGAACTCCTTGCGGATGATCTGCAGCACCTTCATGGACTGGTTCGCCCACTCAATGCGCTTCTTCCCCAAGTCGGCCAGTTCTACGTTCTTAATGTCGCAATTCACCGCTGCTGTTGACATGCTTCTCCTATGTGGCGCGCCCGAAAGGGCAGAAACCAGGTTGATAGCTAATGATAATGGATGAAGACGGATCCGAACTCCGTATCTTTTCCGCAGGAATACATGAAAAGTTTTGCACGGTCAGGATACCCGCATGACGCTTCGGTCCCTGACCAAAATCACTAACCACGAAGGACACTGATCTCAGGGCCGGTTCACGAAGGAGAAAAACCAGTGTTTCCTTAGTGTTCCTTCGTGTCCTTGGTGGTTCAAGGTTTTGGTCGCTACTTGCGGGCGGCCGCGGGCGCTCGCAAACCGGCATCGCTGGCCAACTTCGCCGCTTTGTCGGTTGCTTCCCAGGTGAAGTCCGCGTCGCTGCGCCCGAAGTGGCCATACGCCGCGGTCTTCCTGTAGATCGGACGCCGCAGGTTCAGCGCGTCGATGATTCCGCGCGGCGTCAGCTTGAAGTGCGCGCGAATCAGGTCCGGGATCATCTCCGGATCCACCTTCGCCGTGCCAAACGTCTCGACCAGCACGCTCACCGGATCGGCCACGCCGATGGCATATGCGAGTTGCACTTCGCAGCGCCCGGCGAGTCCGCCTTTGACCACGTTCTTCGCGATGTGGCGCGCCATGTACGCCGCCGAGCGATCCACCTTCGTCGGATCTTTTCCGCTGAATGCCCCGCCGCCGTGACGTCCCATGCCGCCGTAGGTGTCGACGATAATCTTGCGTCCGGTCAGACCCGTGTCGCCCATCGGTCCGCCAATCACAAACCGTCCCGTGGGATTGATGTGATACTTCGTGTACTCATCGAGCAGGTGCGCCGGAATGACCGCCTGAATCACATGCTTCAAAATCTCCGCGCGCAGTTCGTCGTTGCCAACGTTCTCAGAATGCTGGGTCGAAATCACAACCGCATCGACACGAAGCACCTTGCCGTTCGCATCATATTCAACTGTAACTTGAGATTTTCCATCGGGACGAAGGAAGGGAAGCGTTCCGTTCTTGCGAACCTGCGAGAGCCGCATGGTCAGCTTGTGCGCCAAAGAAATAGGAGTCGGCATCAACTCCTCATTCTCATCACAAGCATACCCAAACATCATTCCCTGGTCGCCGGCGCCGCCGGTGTCTACGCCCATGGCGATGTCGCCGGACTGCTTGTTGATGCTGGAGATGACGGCGCAGGTGTTGGCGTCGAAGCCGTAGAGGGCGTTGTCGTATCCGATGGAGGCGACGGTGCCGCGGACGACGGTCTGGAAATCGACGTAGGCCTTGGTGGTGATTTCACCGGCGATGACGACGAGGCCGGTGGCGGTGAGAGTTTCGCAGGCGACGCGGCTGGAGGTGTCTTCGGTGAGGCAGGCGTCCAGGATTGCGTCGGAAATCTGGTCGGCGATCTTATCGGGATGGCCTTCAGTTACGGATTCAGAAGTGAATAAATAACGATTCTTTGATGCCAAGTTGTGTGTCTCCTTCGTTGCACGTATCAACTTCAGTTGCACGCGCGGATTGCGCGGCTTGCACCTACAGAAACCCTGGGACTTTGAGTCGAGCGGGACCTGCGACGATGTACGCGGCGTGGGCGAGACGCCCACGCGACAGCCGGCCAGATGCCGACGCTACGCCATAGGAAAGTCCTCGAAAAAGGCTAACAGACCCCTCCCGGAGGCGCAACGGTTTTGACCCTAAATGCCCGGGGATGAATTCAATAGCGGAAATGGGGAGGTGGATGGGAGGAAACGGCGGGTGGGCGGGAGGGATCCGAGCGTAACGTTTGGGACGCAATGAGCACCATTGGAATGGGAATCCCTTCGAAAACCGCGAAGCGTGGGCCAGCCATGCTTACGCTGTTACGAAATCAGAACAAGATTGGTTTTGGCTTGCATGAGGCGAACTGGGGGTGTTACCTGTTGCGACGGATTGGGTGCGTGACGCGTTGTCCCTTCCCCCCGGAATGAGATTACGCAATGAAACAAGAACTGGCATGGGGAGCCGCGGCTGCCGTGGCCATAGTGGCGGCGGTGGGAATTTCTTCGCAACCGGGGAGCAAGCCAGCGGGAAGTGCATCCGCAGGGTGGCAAGGCGCAAAGAGCGCCGTCCAGTCGAAACCTCCAAAAGGCGCGCAGCCGCAGTGCGCCGACTCAATTTCGCTGCTGGAACACTTCTTCCTGCACGAGAACGTGGCCGCTCCGGATGTGTGCTACGAGCCGGGTGGCCAGGCAACGACGCCGTCCAAGCCCGATCCGGAATTTGAGCCCAGCTTTGTGATTGCCACGGTTCCGGACCCGCTGCATACCCATTTCTCGCTTCTTTTTGATCGCTTCATTGAGGCCATTCAACAAGGGGCGCAGGATGAAGACTACGAATATGATTCCTCGTGGTTGCCGTGGGAGACCGAGGAGCCAGCGCTGGCTCTGCTGAAGGATCAGGACGATGCCGATGATCGCAAGACGAAGCGCGAGGATCAGCCGGGGATTCTGCTATTCCGAAACTCCAAAGAGACACCTGGCGTAACTGCCACGTCCTACGCGCCTTACAAGAACGCGCTGATTGTCTTCATTGTCGGCGAGGAACCGACACGTGGCATTCACCGCAAGCAATTCGAGAACGCGGTGGCGTGGATCAAGGCGTTGCAAAGGCACGGCACGAAAGGTGCGCGCGTGTCCATTCTGGGGCCGACATTTTCAGGTTCGCTGCCCTCGTTAGGGGAATTGCTTTCTGCCGACAACCTGGCGAGCCAGTTTAATGGAGGTACGAAACTGGCAATCTACACCGGGAGTGCCACCAGTCGGGCTGGTGGCAGGCAGTTTGCGAGGACGAACGGGATCGATTTTCGCAGTTTTCTTCAGGATGACGAGACCGTTCTGGACCGGTTCTGCTGGTGGGTGGGGAGACAGCCGAACGGGACCATCGATGCGACGAATGTAGCGATTCTTTCCGAGGATGAAACGGCGTACGGCAGTATCGTGGCGAAGGATGACAGCCAGCGCGATGTCAGTATCTGCCCGGAAGCGACCAAGATTTACTATCCGCGGGATATCTCGACGCTGCGAGCCGCGTACCAGAGCCAGTCGATGTTCAGTGCTGCAACGGCGCAACCGAACCAGGACAACCAGCAGCGCAAGAGCCTGCCGACCGACCTGGCGGATCCGGGAGGCGAGCAGCACGACACGGTGCGGACGTACGCGGGGAATCAAACGCCGTTGTCGCAAGAAGCGCAATTGCTGGGCATCGTGGAGGCGCTGAGGGCGCATCATGCGCAGTATGTGGTTCTGCGCAGCAGCAACACGCTGGATCCGCTGTTCCTGGCGAATTTCCTGCGGCGCGACTATCCGGAAGCCCGGGTGGTGGTCATGAATTCTGATTTGCTCTTCCAGAGAGGACAGGACGCGATGGCGCTCAGCGGGGTCATGACCCTGTCGACCTATCCGTTGTTCTCCTGGGCGCGAGACTGGACTGCGCTGCCACCCTACGAGGCGCACTCGCACCGGGTGTTTCCAGAAAATTCCAGCGAGGGAACGTACATTGCATCGCGTTTGTTGCTGCAGTCTCTGGCACGGGCCAACGGCGGGACGCCTCGGCTGAGCTGCGAATTTCGTGACCCAGAGGTGTTCGCGCCGCCTCTTCTGTGTCAGCCGAACGCGACAGCGTATGCGCCTCTGCCTGATTATTCTCCTCCCTATTGGACGGAGTCGAAGCCTTGCGAAGCGGACTCTGCGGCGGCGCGTTGCAGGCCGGCGGCGTGGCTGTCGGTGATCACCCGAAACGGTACATGGCCACTGGCGGTGTTCAATGACCGCACGCTGCCAGCGCGTCGTGGAGATGGTGATTGGGCGGGAAATGCGTCCATCAACGTGCAACCGCAGAGCCTGATTGCTGCCGGGAAATTAAGATGGCCGCCAATCCCCCGAAGCACGATGGTGTTGCTGGTTGGGTTGTGCGGATTCGTTTTGTTTCACGCACTGTGCTGCCAGTACGCGTCGTTTACGGCAAAGCCAGCATTCCGTGCGCACTTTGCCACGAGCAGCCGCCGTCACACGGGGCTCGTGCTGATCGGAAGTTACCTTGTCGGGCAGGCCGCGCTGCTTACAGGATGGGGCTGTGGAATCTTCTCCACAATGCCAGGCCCTCCTACGAATACTGCGGCGGTATGGGATGTGGTGGTCGTCATATGCGTTGTGGCGGCACTCGCAATGGTGGCGAACATCGTCGTGACCCGAAGGCTGAACGGGTATGCCGGTCGGCTTGTGGCCAGTTCCGCATGGCGGATAGGTTTCTCGCTGGTACTGTTCGGAATACTCCTGTGGGCGTTCTTTCGCTTCTGGGTGCAGCCGCTCGAAGGCGCGCTGTTGTTGGCGAGTCGGGCATTTGCCTACTGGCGCTCGATGCATCTCACCAGCGGCGTTTCGCCGATTGTGCCATTCCTGTCGATGACGATGGGACTCTATGTCTGGTTCTGGTACGCCTTGCACGGGCTGGCGCTGTTCGGACCAGATCGCCCATGCCTTCCGCCGCTCTCGACGCTGGGAATCAAGATCCCCGGGTGGAAAGATAAGTTGAAGCTAGCGATGTTCAGTCAGGAAGAGGCTGCGGAGCCGGCCGAACGCATCGCGACTCCGCTGGCCTGGGACAACGTGAAACTGATGGCGGTGCTGTTCGCTGGCTTCGCGTTGCTGGTGGCTGGCCTGGCGCGCGAGGTGCCGGTCCGCAGTCTGGGGGCAAAGAAGTACGCGTTGATTTATTGCTTCTGGCTGGACTTCTATTTCAGTCTTATCCTGGTCGAAGCCTGGCAGATTTGGCGAACCTGGAGCTGTGCGCGGCGGCTTCTGGTATTTCTCGACCGGCTGGCGATGCGGCGAACTCTGGGGGCGCTCCACGGATTCTCGTGGGGCAGCGTTTGGAAGATGAGCGGGAACGTGCTCGACGTGCGCTACAAGCTGCTCTCGCGGCAGCTGGAGTGTTTGAATCATCTGCATCGGTCGTTGAGTTTGTTCACTCCTCCCAAATCGACCGCAGAGCAGGCGGCATTCGCCGGGGTCGGGGTTTGTCGTACATCGGTCGAAGCGAGCCAGAGCGCGGGAGTGAGATTTGCAGACTGGTATTCGAAGCACTACAACGATCCGAAGGCCGCGGATCTGCAAAGATTTAGGACATTCCAGAAACAGGTTGCCGAAACTGCGGGAGTGGTCCTGACCGAGCTTCTGATGCCGGCCTCGCGAGTGGAAAAGCGCTCGCTCATCCAGGTGGATCCTGACGACAAGTGCGATGACGATCGCAGACTGGGCCCTGCGCCCTCGCCGAACGAGGTGATCCGAAACGCCGAAGAGTTGGTGTGCCTCACATACTTGGGGTATGCGCAAAACCTGCTGGGTCGGATCCGCACCATCGGGCTGGGGGGCGTGTATCTGTTCGTGGCCGCGACCTTTGCGGTATCGAGCTATCCGTTTGATCCCCGGCCGTTGCTGAGCGGAGTTTTACTCTCGTTATTTGTTGCGTTCGGCGTGGTGGTGGTCTTCGTCTCCGCGGACATGCATCGCGACGCCACGTTGAGTCATGTCACCAATACGAACCCGGGAGAACTGGGGTCCGAGTTCTGGTTCAAGGTGGTGGGGTACGGTGCGGCACCGGTGCTGGGGCTGATCACACAACTCTTTCCCGAGTGGTCCGGGTTTCTGTTCTCGTGGCTGCAGCCGGGGCTTAGTTCTCTGAAGTGAGGGCGTGGCCCAGTCGCTGCTCGCTCCCGCGCATCCCCATACCGTTCGTTTAAGGTAATAATTACTTGACTCGCCACCTGTTGTTGATACATTTCGTCAACGGAGAACGAAGATGAATTAAGAATTTAGAAAATATTTCTCGTAAGGCATTGAGAGGTAGCGATGATAGGGGCAAAAAAATGCCCGGGTCTAAGGGTGAGCACAGAGACCCGGGCTGGCTGTTCCGTTGGATGGCGAACCGGAGAGGGGACACATGGCAAGGCGGCAGGGCCAGAGCTTGCCAGTGAGCGGATCACTCACCCTCACGTGTGTGTCGCGGTGCCAGTTTGGCAGCGCGGGTTCGCAGTGTCGGAACAGCAATCTTACTGTCTGAAAGCCAACTACTTCTTCTGCGCTTCGCGGATGTAGGACACGACCATCTTGACCTGGTCCGGGGTCACACCCTTGCTGGCGAATGCGTGTGAAGCTTTCTTGTCTTTGCCGCCGTTGGCGATAATGTCCGTCAGATCTGCGTCGGAGGCTTTCTTGGCACCGTCGGAGACCAGGCTTGGAATCTTGGCTGCCGGTTTCCCTGCGAGATCTGCGCCATGGCACATCGCACACTTGGTTTTGTAGAGGGTCGCGCCCTCATCGGCGGCCCAGGAGAGGTTGGGCAGAACGAGAAATAATGCCAGCGCGATCATCACGATCAGGATTACGAGCTTCGACATCTTCATGATTGCTTTTCCTTTCAGAACTTCAGTTGTCCCGCCATCACGGCCGCGCTGAAGCAGGAGAATCTCGCGGTCGAGTTTCGAGACTCGATAAGAACTTACTAATCGTCAAGCAGTTTCCACGAAAACGGGGGATCGGGTCAGTGATTGTGGTCACGGACCGGCGTGATTGTGGTGCGAGACTAAGTCGATGTGGCACATGCACATCCGCGTGAAATGACTCGCGATCCGCGCCATATGCCACACCGGCGCGCACAGGGTGGTCATCTCCTCTGGGGTATTGGGCGCAAGTTGCTGAAAAGAAAATCCTTGACATGACAATGGCGGATCGCGGTTTGGCCCCCGGCTTGCGCTAGTCTGGTTGCAACCTGCGCCCGAGGGATTTCGTCTTGGAACCTACACTCATGGTCATCGGATTGAACCACCGGACCGCGCCGCTGGCCATGAGAGAACGTTTTTGGATCAGCGAAAACCGGCGCTACGAAGTCCTGCGGCAATTGAAGAGTGCGGAAGGCATTGAAGAAATCGTGGTTTTGTCGACTTGCTGCCGCACCGAATTCCTGTTATGGGCCAGTGAGCCCACGCTGGCCGCAAATTCCGTCCTCCAGTTCCTGAGTTCCGAGCACGGCCTGAGACTGAGTGAGTGGGAACACTTCTACCGCCTCCTGGACGAAGCGGCCGTGACCCAGATCTTTCGGGTGACGTCCGGCTTGGATTCCCTGGTGTTGGGCGAGCCGCAGATTGTGTCGCAGGTGAAATCTGCGTGGGAGCAGGCGCAGACGGTGGGCGCCGTCGGACATTTTCTGGATGCAGTGCTGGAGAAGGCCCTGAGTGTTTCCCACCAAGTTCGTCACGAGACGGCAGTCGAGAGAGTAGCTGTCTCCATTCCGGCGGCTGCGCTCGATCTTGCCCGCAATATTTTTGGGTCGCTGGAAGGCCGGAAGGTGTTGTTGCTGGGAACGAGCAAGATGAGTGAACTCTCGGCCCGCCAGATGGCCGAAAACGGGGCGGGATCGGTGGTTGTGATCGATCAGTCACCGACGCGGGCGAAAGAGCTGGCGGAGAAACTGGGAGGGACGGCTGCCACGCTGGCAGACCGCTGGAAGTGCATGTTGCGCGCCGATATCGTCATCAGCGCGACGGGATGCCCGCACGTGGTGCTGACCCGCGAGGAAGCGGAGCGAATCGCCATTGAGCGCAACCGCGTGGCACTCATCATCCTGGATATTGGCATGCCGCGGGACGTCGAACCCGACGTGCGTCGCGTTGACGGGATCCTGCTCTACGACCTTGAGGGCCTGGAGCGCGCGGTCCGGAACCACCCCGAGGAGCATACCTCGGCAGCGGCAGAGGCGGAGAAGATTGTAGCCGCGGCAGCGCAAGCCTTCCGCGGCAAGCTGCAGACGGACGCCGTAGTGCCGACCATCGTCGCGCTGCGCCATCGCCTCGACCAAATTTGCCGGCAAGAACTGGAGTCCTTTATCGCAGAACGCGGGCCGTTTACCCGGGAGCAGGACCAGTCATTTCATGCAATCACAGCGCAGGTCATACAGAAGATTGCCAGCTCCCTGGCTCGCGAACTCAAGGAACTTCCGGAGAAGGAGGAACAGGAGAAGATGACTGCCGCAGTTACGCGCCTGTTTCACCTGGAACCGCCAAAACAGGCGCTTGCCGGCACCAGATCGGAGACCGTCAATGAACGAAGAAAAGAACGCCCCATCGCAATCAACTACTAATTCCACGAGCGCCATTTCGTGGACTGGTACGCAGGCTTACTTGCTGGCAGCGTTTTGCCTGCTGCTGGGCGTGGCCCTGGGATACTTGTTCCGCGGATCGGCGTCGGTCGGCACGGCGCAAGTCGCACCTTCAGCCACCACCGAGCCAGGAACTGCCCTGCAGCAAAAGCAGCCAGACCCGAACGCGCAGGCTGCACTGGCGCAGGCCGCGGTCCCATTGCTGGAGGCCGTGAACAAAGATCCCAATGACTTCGATGCACTGGTGAAACTGGGCAACCTCTATTACGACGGACAGCAGTTCCCCAGCGCGATCCAGTACTACGAGCGGGCCCTGGCCATTCATCCCGATAATCCGGACGTCCGCACCGATATGGGCACCGCGTACTGGTATACCGGAAATTCTGATAAAGCCCTGGCCGCGATGGAGACTTCTCTGAAATATCGGCCAGGACATCCGCAAACCCTGTTCAACCTGGGATGGGTGCGCTGGCAGGGCAAGCAGGATCCGAAGGGCGCCATTGAAGCCTGGCAGCAATTGCTCAAGACGAATCCGGACTATCCGGAAAAGCAGAAGGTCGAGCAGTACATCGCCAAAGCGAAAGAGCACGCTGCGCGCGGTAGGAATCTGAAGAACTCTGGGTGGGTGGTGTTGGTGGGGAGTGGTTGGGGGGTGGTGGGGAGAGGGGGGGTTGGGGTGGGGGTGGTGGTGGGAGTAAGGGTTGGTGGGTGAGGGAGAAGGGGGTGGGTGGTGGCTTGTTGGGTGTTTTGCGCGTGTATTGAGCGAGGGGGGGGTGCGCTATATGAATCGCGGTGCTGCGTTTGTGGGCTCGATCTGGGGCGTGCGGTGGAAGAGCCTCTCGGTTGTTGCTGGAGAACACGAACTGGGCGGGGCGATGCTGAACGCGGTGAACCAGTATCTGGAAGCGGGGCTCGCTCAGCCGGGGACGATGTGGACGCACTTATTCATGCACGTGTCGAAAGAACGGAGCGGAGAGCGCGATCGGATGCTCAGACGCGGAAGGGAAAGCAGTGGTACTTCGGGCTGAAGGCGCCATCGGAGTGGACTCCAAGCAGGCATGTGCTTGGTGTGTACGTGGCGGCTCGGTAGCGGACAGCACTGCTGCGGTCTGTTGCCGGCGAGGAGCGCAAGTGTGGGGCGACGGTGGATATCGGGACGGAGAGCATCGGCAGGCGGCTCGGCGAGCGCAGATATGACCAGCGGAGAGTGCATACAGAACTTTGTGGACGAGTTACAAAGGCAAGAACGGGTGAAGGCCAGAGTGAGAGCGAAGGTGGAACTCGTCGGTTCTGAAGCGCTCTCGGCTCGAGAAGGTGAGATACCGCGGGTAAGAAGCATCTCGACTGTGCGCCAGCTCGCGTTGGTGAACCTGTATCTGCACCGCAGACGGCTGGCAGTCGCGAGGCCGTAGTGTCTCTGGACCTCGCGTAAATAGCTGGTTCCGGTAAGTCGGAAGAAATACAGGAACATTCCTGGCCTGTGTAGTTCTGAAATTCCTGCCGCCTTCAAAATTGATGGTTGCGCAGAGGTTCCCTAGGGAACCTCTGAAGAACTCTCCGATCCACAGGCTGAGCGTATAGGGTGTAAGTCGAGGTGAAAAGGCGAGTGCGACAGCAAACTTTAGCGGCGCAGACGGGATTCGAGAAGTACGGGCGGAAGACGAAGCGGGAACGGTTTCTCGAAGAGATGGAACAGGTGGTGCCGTGGGCGGAGTTACAGGCGCTGATGGAACCGCACTATCCGAAGGGAGAGAACGGGCGGCCTCCGGTGGGACTGAGCATCATGCTGCGGATGTACTTTCTGCAGCAGTGGTTCAATCTGAGCGATCCGGGCGCGGAGGAAGCGCTGTATGAATCGCCGGTGCTGCGGCGCTTTGTTGGCGTGGACCTGGGACGTGCGCCGGCGCCGGACGAGAGCACGATCCTGCAGTTCCGTCATCTGCTGGAGAGACACGATCTGGGCGGGGCGATGCTGAACGCGGTGAACCAGTATCTGGAAAGCCGGGGCATCCGCATCGGCACGGGGACGATCGTGGACGCGACGATTATCCATGCGCCTTCGTCGACCAAGAACGGGAGCGGGGAGCGGGATCCGGAGATGCATCAGACGCGCAAGGGCAAGCAGTGGTACTTCGGGATGAAGGCGCACATCGGAGTGGATTCGAAAGAAGGCCATGTGCATTCGGTGTGCACGACGGCGGCTTCGGTGGCAGACAAGCACATGTTGCCGGACCTGTTGCACGGCGATGAGCGCAAGGTGTGGGGCGATGGCGGCTATCAGGGACAGGGCGAAGCGATCCGGCAAGCGGCGCCGCGTGCGCAAGATATGACTAGCCGGAGAGTCCAGATACAGCACTTCGTCGACGAGTTACAAAAGGCAAAGAACCGGGTGAAGGCCAGAGTGCGAGCGAAGGTGGAACATCCGTTTCGCATACTGAAGCGCGTTTTTGGTTTCGAGAAGGTGCGATACCGCGGCTTGAAGAAGAACCATGATCGGCTGTGCGCCAGCTTCGCTCTGGTGAACCTGTACTGCACCGCAAACGGCTGGCGTGGCGAGGGCGTAGTGTCTCTGAGCCGCGTGAATAGCGGGCTTCGGTAAGGTCGCAAGCATGCGGGGGAGTTCGTACCTGGGCAGTCTGGAATCCCGCCGCTTAAAAATAGATGGTGCTCAGAGGTCCTAGGTCATTTTAGGAATTGGCTCTCTTTCATAAACCGCTCATATCGGCGCCGAGGGGCTTCCCAAAAGGAAGCCCCTGTTTTTGAGTAAGTTGCACCTTCGAGATACTTTTACAAATCTTGACTCATCAAATGTGGCAGTTGACATTTGCTGTGTATATCATAGATGTGCCTAGTCATAGTCGATGGGCTAGGTGGATTTGGCTGTGTTACCAAGTTGAAGTGAGATGAGTTATGAAAGCGCGGGTAGGTTCGAAGCGTTCCCCTCAGGAACCGCTACCGGAGGAGTTTATGACGCCACTTTCTTCTGCTCGATCATTTTCGTTGTCTCATCTTTCCCTCCTGCTGACGATTCTTTCGGTCGCAGTCGGCATTACGACGGGTTGCGGTACGAGCTTCGTCCGGAGCGCCGAAGCTCAGCGGGAACACGGCCGTTACGGTGTTGCTCTCGAGTACGGCGAACGATCAAGTTACACGTTTTGGGGTGCAGTTTCAGACGCTGACGCTGACCAGTCAGTCAGGGAAGATCGTGACTCTGGTATCGTCACAGCAACCTTCTGAGTTTGCGCACTTGAACGGAGGGCTCGAACCGTTGGCCACCGTCAATGTACCTCAAGATATCTATACTTCGGCCACGGTCACGCTTGGGGGAGCAGTATTCGTCTGTATCGGGGAAGTTCCGGGCGGCGGACTCGGAATCGCGAATTATTCAATCATCGATCAAGGGCCGACGGTGAGTTTGCCGTTGCCAATCACGGTTACGGGCAGCAGCATGGGACTGTTACTGAATATGAGAGGTTTCCAGTTCGGCGGTTTTTTCGAGTTGCTGGACGACCCCTGCATTTGAGGGGTTCTCCATGACGCCGACGTTCAACCTCACTCCGATCGCCTTGTCCACTTCCCCGACGAACTCTGGAAACGGCAAGGTCAGTGGGCTGGTGGCGGAGGTTGCGTCGGTGGGAACGACGCCGTCAAGTTTGACTCTCACGATTGCGGGCGAATCATTAGGGACCAGAACTCTTTCGGCGAGTTCCAACAGCGCAACTGTGTTCCAGGGTGTAAGTGGCGCTTCTGCGCTCTCCCCGGAATGTTTTTGAACATGGACGGTGCGATTCAATCCGATGGATCCCTGCTGGCGACTCGAATTGCAGTGGAAGATTCCTCGGCGATCAATGAGTCCGGCGGTCCTGTAATGTTTGTTGACAATATAGTCCCTGCTCTGAATGCCGTTGCCGAACGTGGATTATGCTCACGATCAATGGCCAAAGCGGATTCTATTTCGACACACCCAATTTCGACTTCAGCAGTGCCGCGTTCAACATCTCAGGCCAGCTTACGAACCTGCAGAATTTGCCGTTCGTCCCCAGCTTCAGCGCCTCCAACATGGTGGCAGGTCAGAACGTCGACATTACTTCGCCAACCTATACACTCATGGGAGGCGTCTACACTCCCGCGAACACGATCACCCTGGTTCCACAAACTATCAATGGGACCGTTTTCGCTTCGCAGCAGAGCGGGAATTTTGTGGAATACACGGTTTCGATGGCCTCGTATGGCCTTTTTCCGCGCTTGCCGTTCAACAGGGGCAGACCACGGTACTCAACAATCCGAGCCAAGTCGAGGTCTATGTCGACAGCAACACGCAAATGCTGAACACCATGGCCCTCGCGCCGGGCAGCACGCTTCGCTTCAACGGACTGGTGTTCAACGACAACGGCACGTTGCGGATGGACTGCGGCCAAGTGAGTGACGGGGTGGCGTTCACGTCTCAGGCGAATGCGGCACATCCTTTGGAAGGCGGTCAGGTGCAATATGCGCGTCACGCTGTCGCCGCAGGAATGCAACCAATGACGACTGTGGTGACGCGTTCTCACCTCATGAAGCCCTAAGAGTGCTAGCTGGAAGCGTTTTCAGAGGGAACGGAATCTGCCGGGGTTTCGTCGTCGCCGGCGGGGACGAGTTCGAATTTCTTCAATTTGTAGCGCAGCGCGTCGCGGCTGATGTCGAGCAGGCGGGCGGCGTGGGTCTGGTTGCCATTGGCTTGTCTCATAGCCAATTCGACCATGGCGCGCTCCACCTCTTCCAGAGACGTGCCTTCTTCTGGGATGTAGAGCCGCGGAAGCACGCGTCCGTTCGCTAACTGCTTGCCTCCACCGTCAGCTGACGCGCTGCTGTGTTCGAACGCGGTCAAGCCGCTGCGGGCCGCTTCTCCGACCGCGAACGGCATGTACACCGGCCGCAGAATGAACTCGTCTTCGAGAATCATGGCGCGCTCAATCGAATTTTTCAGCTCGCGGACATTCCCCGGCCAGTTGTGCGCCAGCAACAACCGTCGCGTCTCGGGGCTGATGCCGCGAATCGCTTTCTTGAACTTGCGGTTATACCAGTCAATGAAAAAATCGACGAGCGGCAGAATGTCTTCCGTCCGCTCGCGCAGCGGCGGAATGAAGATGGCGATAATCGCCAGCCGGTAATAAAGATCCTGGCGAAAATGGCCTTCGCGCACCGCCCTTTCCAGGTCGCGATTGGATGCGGCGATTACGCGCACATCCACCTGCATATCGCGCACGCCGCCTACGCGGCGGATCACCTGATCTTCCAGAACGCGCAGCAATTTGGCCTGCAGCAGAGGAGACAGTTCTCCGATTTCATCCAGAAAGAGGGTGCCACCGTTGGCCGTTTCGAACAGGCCTTTCTTCATCTGCTTGGCGTCGGTGAAGGCGCCGCGTTCGTGGCCGAAGAGTTCCGCTTCCATCAGAGTTTCAGGGATGGCGGAACAATTGATGGCGACGAAAGGGCCATTCTGGCGCGTGCTCTCGTAGTGAATGGTCTTGGCGATCAGATCCTTGCCCGTGCCACTCTCGCCTTGCACCAGAATGGTCGTGGCCTCGCTGGCGGCCACCTTCTGAACGAAGCTCATCAGTTCGGTGGTTTTCGGCGACACCGCGACCACTTCGTGATACCCCGTGTTCCGGCGAACCTCGCCGCGCAGCGATTTGACTTCCGTGCGCAGCCGCGAAGCTTCCAGGGCATTCTGGATGGTGACGTGTAACTCCTCGAAGTCCAGAGGCTTGCCGATGAAGTCATAGGCGCCCAGCTTGAGCGCGGTCTTCACGTCGTCCAGTTGGGGATCGGCGGTGATCATGATGACCGCGGGCGCGTCGGGAGCTTTCTTGAGTTGCTCCAGAACTTGAATGCCGTTCAGGTCGGGCATGCGGACATCGAGCAGAACAAGGTCGGGAGATTCATGCTGAGCCATGCGCAGTCCGGGTTCGCCGGCAACGGCTTCCGAGACATGGTATCCCCACTCCTCGCACTTTTGGCGCAGCGACCAGCGCACCAGGCGCTCGTCGTCGATGATCAGAATCTTCTCCGCAGGCATGCTTGTTTAGCTTACTACGGAAGAGAGGGGAATGGATGGTGAGCGGGGGTTCGCAGGGTTTTCAACGAATCCCAAGCAGAACGCCAAGGTAGGCGCGCACTTTAGTCAGAAGCGCCGCATCGGCTTTGGAGTGAAAGGAGGCTTTACGCGCGGCCCAATCCAAGCTCTTGAGATGGTCCACGAGTACGGCACCCTCGACTCTGCCGATGGTGGTCGCGAGAGCGAACGGGTAGGGTTTCCGGCGGCTGGTGAGGGGGCAGACAATGACGAGTCCGCTGGCCTGGTTATAGCTGCGATCCGTAATCACCAGTGCAGGGCGCCGCTTGGCCTGCTCGCGTCCGGCTTGCGGATCGAAATCGAGCCAGATAATATCTCCTGCCCGTGGAACGTAGTCCTTTACCATTCGGGGGTTACCAGTCAATGCTTTCCTTGCCGCGCTCCGGGCCAGTCCGGATCTCGTCATAACGGTTTTCCGGCGTGATTTGAGCAACGAGTTCGCGCAAGGTCGGCACGCGTTGCTTGGGGCGGAGGTTGATCAGGCCTTCGGTGGCCTCGATCACGATCGCGTCGCCTTCCTGCACGCCAGCCTCTTCGGCCAGGGGCTTGGGAATGCGGACCGCCAGACTGTTGCCCCACTTCACGATTTGCGACTCTGGCATAGCTGCTCCTTCGTTTGCGCGGATATATGTAGTATACACGAGAGTGTATACATAAGATATACATGATTGAAGAGGGGAAAATCTAAGAGGCGGGGTTCTGAGCCTCCGCCCGTTGCAACGGCAGCACCACCGCGAACGTAGTGCCCTTGCCCAAGGTGCTGGAGACGTCGATACGGCCCTGGTGATCTTCCACGATGCGGCGAGCCAGGGACAATCCCAGGCCGGTGCCGTCGCCCTTGGTGGTGTAGAACGGACGGAAAATATTAGGGAGGTGATCGGCGTCAATACCGCGTCCGTTGTCGGCTACTTCGACGACGGCCGCCGTGCCCGTGGAACTCAGAGTGACGGTGATTTTTCCGTTCGCGTCAATCGCCTGCAGAGCATTCAGCAGCAGGTTCAACAGCACCTGGTGGATCTGATCGCTGTCGTGCTCGACTTCCGGCAGCGTGGGATCTTTGCGAAGGGCGATCTCGATCGATTTCGCCAGCGCCTGCTGCCGGCCAAGCATGACAGCATGTTCCACCGTGGTGTTCAGGTTGCTTTTGCGGACCGTGGGGGGATGCGGGCGCGCGGTCTGCAGCAGGTCGGTGACAATGTGATTGATGCGGGCGATTTCCTGGCGAACGTCCTTGACTACGGCGCGAGCAGGGCTGGTCGAAGGCAGGTCGCGCCCAATGATTTCGATGACGCCGGCAATCCCCGCCAGGGGATTTCGGATCTCGTGGGCCAGTCCAGTTGCCATCTCTCCGAGAGTGGCCAGGTGCTCGGCGCGTGACATCTGGGTGCGGTGCAGTCGCTCGATCTCGTTGCGGCTTTCGCGAAGTTGCAGAACCATCTGATTGAAGTTGCGGCCGAGGTCCCCGATCTCGTCATTGCGGCGGGCAAAACTCACGGACACGTTGAGGTCGCCAGCGCCCAGTTGAGCGATTTTCTGCTGTAGTTCGACCATGGGCCGCTGCACGGTGTAGGTGAGTACGACGAGAAGAGCTCCGCAAATCGCGACCGCACCTGCGCCTGCGACCAACAACACCATGTGGCGTTCGGGATCGCGCCAGGAGAGCGTCGCCAGCAGGAAAAGCACCATTCCGCCCAAGAGTACGAAGGCGATCGGAACCAGTGCCTTGATCTCCCAGTTGATCCGCAGCCAGGGCAATTCGGGATCCTCGGACTTCATGCTAGCCGCCGTGGCCCCCTCTCCGACAGGTCCTGAGATCGGCTCCGTCGACAAAGCGGGGCTGGAATACGCCGTACTGAAAAAACCAGTGCGCGAGCGGGGAGACGCCGCTTCAAGGATCTCTGCCGTCGGGGTTTTCTGCCCGGCCGTTTTGTGAGTGGTCTCAGGCATATGCGTGCAATCCAGGCAACAAGTAAGTGACGCCGAAGAAGGTGAACATCACCACCGCGAATCCGAGGATGGCGAAGTAGGCCGCGCGGCGGCCACGCCAGCCACGCGTGATGCGCATGTGCAGATAGCCGGCATACACCAGCCAAGTAATCGCCGCCCACGTCTCTTTGGGGTCCCAGTTCCAGTAGGAACCCCAGGCCCGGTTAGCCCAGAAGGCGCCGGCGGCGATCATCAGGGTGAGCAAAGGGAAGGCAATACAAATCGTTTTGTAGGTGATACGGTCGAGGGCGTCGGCATCGGGCAGCAGGCGCTCGAGGTCCTGACGGCGCCAGAGAAGCAAAAGATAAAGGAGATTGGCGAAGATACCGCCGACCAGACGCGGACAGAATGAAGGGGCTTGCCGACAGGCTGGTTGCGTACAACCCTTCGGCGTCGAGAGAAGGATATTGTCCACCCCGTACGCGCAGCAGGAAGAAGACCAGCGCCAGGGATTGCAGCAGAATGCTGATGAACACGGCGCGATCGGCCACCGCCAGCAGGCCTTCGTTCTTCTTTACCCGGGACAGAATGTAGAGCACCAGCGGAGCAGCCACGGCGGCGAAGACGAGCAGCATCAGCCAGCCCAGATCCGGGATGGTGACGAACAACCGCACACCGCGTGAGACGAATACCTCCGCCTTATTCTCAGCGTCCCAGGCGATCACGTTGAAGCCGCCCCACCGCTCGAAGCGAGTCAGCACCGCAGCATAAATTCCTACCGTGAAGATGCTGGTGGCGGCCAGGAATAATTCCGTCTTCACCTTGTCCTGAATCAGGAACATCATGGCCAGCGCAAAACTCAGGGCACAGGCCGCATACGCCAGCATGGCGAGGGTTACGTGGACGTGCAGCCAGGTAGATTGCAACGCGGGCACGAGCGGGCGCACTTCGTTGGGCAGAAGCTGCATCAGGATGACGCCCACAATCGCAACCGGCATGGTCACGGTGCCGATGACTTTTACACCGTATTTTTTCTCGGCGATGAGAGTGAGCGCCGCCAGGGTCCATACAAAGCTCAGCAACATTTCATAAATGCTGGCGAACGGCGGATGTCCAGCCTCATACCAGCGGTGCGCCACTGCCCCGGTGTTGGCGAGCAGTCCCGCCCACGTCATCAGAGAAGCGAACTTGATGTAAGCATCCGTCCCGGTCACGCCGAAGCCCAGATACAGCGCGCCCGCGCCCGCGTAGAAGACCAGCGCGGCATAGAGCAGGTTGGCTTCGCTCAGAATGTTTCCGCTCTTCACCACATTCAGAAAAGCGATGAACAGCAGAAACGCAATTCCCAACCCGACCATCACGACCAGCGTTGTGCCGGTGGCGGGATGCTGTTCAACTTTTTCGCTTGCCATACACTTCCTCCGTAGCCGGACTCACCGACCGGCGATCGATGTGGCATGCGGGGCAGAGGCCACGAGTTCGGGTTTCAGTTCCTTCTTGATTTGCTCCACCACGTTCTTGAATCTAAGTTCGAAGGCGTCGCGATTGCGGTTCGCAGTACCACCAATCCACAGTGCCGTGCGCCCCTGCGCATCGACCACGGGAACGACCCAGAAGCGCATGTGAACCACGTAGAAAACAAAGGTCAGGCCGATGGCCATCAGGATGACGCCGGCCCATACTGCCCATTGGCCGGGTTCGTGCGAGACCTGCAGCCCGGTGTAAATGCCAGTCTTCAAGTCTTTGGGATCGAAGGTGTAGGGCGAGGACGCATTCTCATCGATACCAGGCATTTCCGGCAGCCACACATTCACGCTGGTGTTGGCCTGCTTCGAGGTCACGATCATGTGGACCGCAGGATTGGTTATGTCCTTGCTGCGCGCATAGACGTGGCCGTCTTGCACCACGAAGTCCGGGATAAACTCCACCAGTTGCACGCTGGTGTCGGCATCCAGCGCAACGATCTGGTTCATCGCCAGAGAGATTTCTTGAGGGGAACCTTTAGAGCCGTTGGCGGGAGTCGCGTTCAGAATCAGCCGATCGAGCTTTCCGGTGCGGCCGTAGCTGGCCTGGTAGAAGCGCAGACCCTGATAGACCAGCGGATCGTTGACCACGATTTCTTTGCTCGAAACCTCGCGGCCGCCTTCGACCACGGCGAGCTTCGACCACCACCGTTTCGGTGAGCCGTCGGCATAAGTCTCCTCACCCGTGCCGTCGCAGCGAATCGAGAACGGAATAGTCCGCGTGCCGCCATCTTTGGTTTCGATCTGATTGCTCGATGTTCCCGGACTCAGCATTAGAAATCCGCGCCACCCATAGAGCGAGTCGACGATGAAGCCCAGAAAAATCAGCAGCAGGCTGGCGTGCACTATGTAGACGCCCATCTCGGAGATGCGGCTGCGCTCCGAGAACAAGGAGAAGCTGTCGGTGCGCACGATGCGCTCCGTTTTCAGCCCGAGGTGCTTGAAGGCGAGCTCGGCTGCGCTCAATCCCTGCTCTTCATCGGCAACCGGAATCTGGGCCTGCGTCGGCAGAACTTTGCGGAAGCCCTCGTCGGGACTCTTATAAGGACGTGCGAAGTAGCGCCAGGCATTGGGGAAGCGCTGCACCGATGCGGCGATGATGCTGAGGCTGACCAGAATCAGCATGGCAACAAACCAGCGCGTGTGGAAGACATCGGTCAGGCCGGTGGCATCGAGGAAGCGAAGCATGGCTGGCGAGTACGCGCGCTGCATGTCGTCGGCATCGGTCATGGGGCGTTGCAAGATAACCGTCCCTGCCGCAGAAAAGATCACAACCAGAATGATTAGAACGACGCCGGTCTTGATGGAGCTGAGCGTCTGCCAGATTTTGCGGGGCATTCCGCGAAAAGCTGAGCGAAGTGACTGAGCCATGACGTTTCTCTTCCTCGCAGAGGGCAATGCACGTTCCGCGCCAACATTCGGTTGGTATGCCAAGCCCTGTGCAATCAATGAGTTAACGCAAGAATGATGCTCCGTGCCAGCCGCTTGCATGAGGCATAACACTCATCTCCACAGGCTCCAATTGCGAATTCACGCACTGCGGGAAGTCTGTGATTTCGATCACAAATGGCGTGAAATCTGGTGAAAACGGAAACTCGGCTGGGTCATGGACGAACGTGCGTGATTTCACCGACGAGGTGTGGCAGAAAGCCCATCCTTGAGGGCTGAAATCCGGTTTGGGAGAATTCTAGTCAGTCGGAGGTGTAAGTTAGAAAGTGATTTGTTGCAATAATTTACAGTTGAATCCAGAACGGCAGTGGTTTCCACATCAGGAAGGCGAGGATCGTGCACATGCATCGGTTGGTAATGCTCCCATCGTCCCAAAGCCGTCTTCATATGCACAGCAAAACCGGCATCGGTCGTCCTCTCCTCCGTCGTCTCCAGTTGGTGGCGATTCTTGTGCTCGGTTCATTGCCAGCATTTGCCAAGGAGCATCCGGTTCCCCTCGACAAGAACGTCGACTCGGCGAAGTGTCTCGAGTGCCATGAGGACAAGTCGAAAGGCAAGGCGGTTCATTCCGCGATTGCCACAGGATGCTTGAGCTGTCACGAAGTTCGAGTGAACAAAGACATCACTCGCATCAAGCTGATCACCTCGACGCCGCAGGCACTATGCCTCAGTTGTCACGCCGACAAGGACGCCGCCACCTTGAAAGGGACGGTGCATCCCCCGGCCGTGCGCGATTGCATCAAGTGCCACGATCCGCACAGCAGCGACAATAAGAATCAGTTGCTGAAGCCGGAGTCCGGCGACAAGAGCCAGAATCTTTGCCTGACTTGCCACAAGCAAGGATTGAACGTCCCGGAAAAAGGAAGTCGCCACGCCGCGCTCGACATGGGATGCGACACCTGCCACACGACACACAAGACCGGCGAAGCGGGCAAGGCCGAGTTCGATTTTCACCTGACCAAGAGTGCTCCGGCGCTATGTATTGATTGCCACGACGTCAAGGACGCCAGCCTGCAGAAGGCGCATCATGACCAGCCCTTCGCAACGGCGGACTGCACCAGTTGCCATGATCCGCACCAATCGGCTGCTCCGAAGCTGATGCGGCAGTTCCTGCATCCGCCGTTTGCCGACAAGTCCTGCGACACGTGCCACGCGCCGGCCAAAGACGGCAAAGTCGTGCTCGCGCAAGCCGACGTGAAATCGATCTGCGTGACCTGCCACAGCGACAAAGTCGAGAAGATTGAGAAGGCGAAAGTGCCGCATCCGGGAGCGGCGGGCGATTGCACCGACTGCCATAATCCGCATGCCAGCCGCCAGCCGGGCCTGCCCAAAACCAATGCGGTCGATATATGCCTGACCTGCCATACTGAACAGGCCGATCAAGGCAAGAAACACTTTCTGCATCAGCCTGCCTTCAAGCAGGGATGCGCCACTTGCCACGAGCCGCACGGCGGCGAGAACGATCATCTGCTGCGCACCAAGACGGCGAATGCGCTCTGCCTCGAGTGCCACGGTCCGGATTCGCGGCCCAAGAAACTCGAAGCCGAACACGTGCTGACGATTTTCAACGGGAGCGTGCGGTTGCCCGAAGATTATTTCGCGAAGAATAAAGTGGTTGTGCTCCCGCTGAAGTTCGGGCGCGGACATCCCATCGAGGGCCACCCGGTGTCCGATGTGCTGGACCCGACGGACATCACCAAAGTACACGCAAAGATCGACTGCCTGTCGTGCCACCAGCCGCACTCGTCGGCGCAGCCCGATCTGCTGTTGAAGGACCAGGTGAACAATCTGGCGTTTTGCTCCAGCTGCCACAAAGATCTGACGCGGAGATAGTGCTTATGAGGAAAATGAATGCGATGTCGCAAGCGAGGAAAAGAATGATGGGCAATCGTAGAAGCCTGCTCGCGGGGCTGATTCTGTTGAGCCTGGTGGTGCTCGCGCCCATGACGGCGTTTTCGGATAAGAAGAAAAAGACCGCGAATGCAGCGCCCAAGAAAACTCCGGTCATCGACTACTCGAATATTGTTTGGCCGAACCCGCCGGCCATTGCGCGCGTCCGGTACCAGGCGTTTTATTCGGCGCAGAGGCTCTCGCAGGTCGAGACTCCGAACACCAAAAAAGCCAAGTGGATGGACCGCCTGGCGGGCACCCAGCCGGTCAGTGAAAACGGCAAGGTTCTATTCCAGTTAGCTGAGCCATACGGCATGGCCGTGGACTCCAAGAACAACCTGTACGTGGCCGATCAGAAAGTCGGCGCCATTTTCATCTTCAACACCGAAACGCGCGAAGTGGAGCTGATCAAGAACAAGGCCCATGCCCATTTTGATCGCATTATCGGTCTCGCCATGGACGACAACGACCGCCTGTTTGTCTCCGATCCCGGTCTGCATCACATTTTGGTATTCGATGCGACCCATAAGGCGGAAGACGTGATCACAGAAGGAATGGTGAGTCCCGGCGGGTTGGCGCTCGACAAAGAGAACCGCCTGCTCTATGTTGCCGACGTGGAACTGGATCAGGTCCTGGTCTACGACGCTGACAGCTTCAAACTCCTGCGCAAGATCGGCACCACCGGGCGCAAACACGAACTCACCACGCCCGGCGACTTTTCGAAGCCCACCGCAGTCGCGGTCGATCAGGATGCCAATCTCTATGTCTGCGATACGTTGAACAACCGCATCGAGATCTTCGACGCCGACGGCAAATTTGTCAGCACCTTCGGCAAGGCCGGCGATGGTCCGGGATACTTCGCGCGCCCCAAGGGAGTCGCGATTGACAGTGATGGCCACATTTGGGTGGCGGATGGCATGCAGGACCGCGTTCAGGTGTTCAACAAGGACGCGCAATTACTGATCAGTTTCGGCGGGCACGGTTTGCTGCCGGGGCAGTTTCAGGGATTGGTCGGCATCGCCACCGACAAGAACAACCGTGTGTTCACTTCGGAAATGTTTCCTGGCCGGGTACAGCAGTTCCGCTACGTAACCGACGCCGAGGCCGAGCAGCTCAACAAAGACAGGGAAGCGCAGCGCATAAAAAAGGCTGGTACCGGGAGTAAAGAAACGGTGCCCGCAGCCGTGCCAGCGACCGAAGCCAAGAGTCCGCAAAGCAAGTAGCTGTAGATTCGTTCACGTTCGTAGGGACGTAGCTTGCTACGTCTCTCTCACCACCATTCCGAGTGCGTTCGGCCGAGACGTAGCAAGCTAGATCTCTACGAGCATGCGGGAGTTACGCTCCCGCGCCCCCTTTGCTGCATTTCGCAACACTCCGACGTGGATATTCCAACTGGGGCATTTCACCACGCAGCAGGATCAGGTGGTTCTTTTCCCCCAGTTCCTGAGAATTGGACCGAATCGGTCCAGATGGTGATCCGCGAATCAAGTCGATTGAAATCAGCGACTTAGCCAGGAATCTCTGGAAATTAAGACCGTCCTCATAGTTCGGGCGGCCACATGCACTGATAGAAGCCGAGAGGCGGTTGCGACGAGTGCCCAGGCACAAAACGCAGCCCACGGCCTAAGCCTCTGGGAGTTCAGGAACAACTTGAAACACATCATTCATGGAGGTCGTGAAATTTTTATGAAGAAAGCGATGTTAGTGGCGATGTTCGTACTGGCGGTCGGGGCGTTTGTGGTGGCGCAGAATGCGACATCCACGGTTGACGTCCTCGGCGCGCACAACAATGGCGGCCGCGGTTGCGCGGGCTGTCACCAACCGCATAGCGGATCGCGTGGCTCCGGCCAACCCGGCACCACCGATTCCGGCAACTATGCATTGTGGGGACAGGATGCCAGCCCCCTGTATGGAGCGACCATCGCGTTCGGCGACGGCGGCGAATATACGGAAGTTTTGCCGGCGAACCTCACCGCGGCCAGTTCTGATGTGGGCGGAATCATGCTTTGCCTGAGCTGCCATGACGGCAACGTCACTCGAAGAACATGATGGCCAACCAATCCTATGAACAGAAGATTGGCCTTCTGACCAATACCGCCTACGGTACGCAGCCGATTCCGACGTTGCTCGGCAGCGACGGCTCGACGGTCAACAACTACGAAAATGACCACCCAGTGGGCACCAATGCCACTCTGGTCAACAAATACGGCTCCGTAATCCAAGGTTCCACGAGCGGTGTGGTCTGGGCCAATCCGAACTTCACGGTAACTGCTGGATCCCAGTACGCCACGTTCGTAGCGAACTACGGCTATCCGGCAATCGCACCCGGAAAATGGGGCCCGCAGTACGGTATCACTGCAGCCGGCACGCCCTATGTGCTCTGCACCACCTGCCACAACCAGCACGTCATGACCGTGTACTCGTCGAGCACCAACAGCCCGATCGCGGCAGACGGCGGCGGCAAGTTCTACGCGACCTACTTCTTCATCAACGGTCCGTATAACCCGAACGTCGACACAGTGGGCACGAAGGGTCAGCAAGCGCCCTCGACGACTCAGTTCTGCCGCCAGTGCCACTTTGGCGAGGCGAACGAAGCCAACAACACCAACAACATCAAGACGCTGTTCCAGTAGGCGAGTTGATGTGCAACAGAGGGGAGAGGATTACTCTCCCCTTATTTTTTGAAACTTCACGGAGTACGTGAGCGAGGAAATATGAGATACCAACTCCCAATCTGCACGTTCCTGGCGGTGGCCCTCTCGGCCGCTGCAGCGCAAGTGGCTTCACACGCTCCGAGCGCGATCTCGAACACCGCTTCTGCACAGACCTCGCCTCTGCAAGTGAGCGACAAACCAGTGGCGCGCGTGAACGGGGCGGTGCTGACCGATCGCGATCTGCTGCGCGAGATGTACGCCATCTTTCCCTACGCGCAACAGCACAATGGTTTTCCCAAGGCGCAGGAAGCGGCTATCCGGCAAGGCGCGCTGGAGATGATCATTTTCGAGGAGTTGGTGTACCAGGAAGCGGTGCGGCGCAAGCTCGCTGTTCCCGCCGAGAAGTTGACCCACGCCGAGGCCGAATTCCGAAAGCAGTTCAATAGTCCGGACCAATACCAGCAATACCTGCAGACTGAGATGCACGGCTCCGAGCAACAATTGCGCCAGCAGATCCGGCGTTCCTTGCTCATCGAGCAGGTGCTGAAGACGGACGTGGAACTCAAAGACACGGTAACGCCCGCGGAAATACAGGCCTATTACGCGAAGAATGCGGCTCGCTTCAGCCAGCCGGAGACGTTCACATTCCAGAGCATTTCCATCGTTCCTCCGTTAAAGGACACTCCCGAGCAGGCGAAGCAAGCCCAGAAGAAAGCCGAAGACGCACTGCGCCAAGCCAAAGCAACGAAGAGTTATCAGGACTTCGGGTTGTTAGCCGAAAAGGTCTCTGAGGACGATTTCAGAGTGAACATGGGCGACCACAAGGCCGTTTCAAGCGATAAGCTGCCGCCCCAGGTGGTCAAGACACTGCAGGCTATGCAGTCGGGCCAGGTCAGCGGATTAATTCGAATTGAGAGCGCGTACACCATCATCCGGCTGAATGCTCACACTCCGGCACGCACGAAACCGCTGGCGGAGGTCAAGAGCCAACTGAAGACAGATCTGTTGAAGAGCAAGTACGAGAAGCTGCGATCGAATCTCGCGAAGCAATTGCGCGCAAAAGCCAAGATCGAAATGGTGTAACGTGCCCGCGCAAGTTCGCGGAAAGTTGTCATCCTGAACAAAATGAAGGATCTTTGCACTCCCCAACGGGAGTACATCGATCCTTCATTCCGTTCAGGACGACAGGGCGATTTGTGGCCGCGATTCTCGTCGTTGTGTATTTCAACTCGGAGGACGGGTGATATGCCGCACCGGCTCCGCTCTGGGACGAAAATCGGACCGGACTGTACTCGCAAACCGCTTATTTTCAAGGGATTAGAAATTAGAAGGCCTCCCCTCCCTTTGGCAATCATTGTGCCATTAAGACAAGTAAGTGGAGTTGGCTTTCGGAGCCTCTGGTCGGAAGGGCTGTAGCCAAATGAAGGCAACGAATCGCATCATCGGACTGGCGGTGCTGGTGATGGCTCAACTCGTCTGTGCCCAGAGCCCACGCCAACCTTCATCCAATGAGCTGGCCATCGGAGAGAACACGAAGCTGAAAGCCGGAGCCATGGTGACATTTGGCTACGCGGGAGGCTACGGCGACGTAATTCCTTCCGACCATTCGCTGACCTTCGGACTTGACGGCCAGCTTTCCGGCTATTACTACAATCCTAACTTCATCTCATTTAGTGCCACGCCTTACTACAACCAGTCGCGGGCCAACTCCAGCTATCAATCTCTGACCGGTGCTACCGGCATCAACACGAGTGCGAACCTGTTCTCGGGCAGCCATTTCCCCGGCTCCGTCAGCTACCACTACGACCGCAATACAACCGGGACCCTGGGGCTGGTCGGGCAGCCCAGCTTCACAACCGTAGGCAATGACCAGGGATTCGGAGTCAACTGGAGCGCGTTGCTGCCGAATTTGCCAACCTTGTCGGTCGGATATTCACAAGGCGGCGGCAGCGGCACGGTTTATGGAACAAGCGAGCAGACGAACGCCACCAGCCGGCTGTTCAACGTCCACTCGAACTATCAGATTGCGGGTTTTCGTCTGAATGCTTATTACGACCGCAACAGTCTGAATTCCAGATTCCCTCAATTCCTTTCGGGGCAGCAGTCGTCGGAACAGAATTCCAGCGGAAATGACGTGGGAGTCGGGGCGCAGCACAACCTGCCGCTCAATGGCCAGTTCTTTGTGACCTACAACCGAGCTACGGCGGAGAGCAACTACGCTTCGAATGCGGGGCAAATCTCGAATACATCGACTTACACCGACGACATCTTAAACACAGGCGCCAGCTTTCACCCAACCCGCAAACTCTCACTCAATGTGAATGAGAACTACACCAGCAACCTGAACGGATACCTCGCGCAAAGCGTGGGCGGCACCGGCACTACAGAGCCCGGCATCAACCTGGGTTCGGGGGCGCACTCCTCGACGATCGGCGCAGGAGCGGGTTACCAGATCACCAATTTCCTGGGCGCCTCGGCACAGGCCACCCATTACGACCAGTACTACTTCGGCAAAAACTACACCGGCACCTTCTTGAGCGGTACAGTGACCTACGGGAAGCGCTTGCTGGATATGTTTACCTTCTCGGGATCGGTGATCGACAGCAGCAACGGGCAAGGCACGAACTCGTTGGGATTCGTCGGCAACGTGAACTACTTTCACAAGATCAAGGGATGGCAGACCTCTGGCGTATTCAGCTACGCCCAGAACGTGCAGTCCATCCTGGTTACCTACACCAGTTCCTACTACAGCTACAGCGCGAACGTGCATCGCCGTCTGCCGACCGGCCTGCAATGGACCGCAGCCTTCAACGGCACCCACAGCGGATTAACCAACTACCAGGGAACCAGCAGCCATGGCGAAGGTTATTCCACCTCGTTCGGTTGGAGGAAATACAATCTCACCGGGAATTACACCCAGGGGACGGGTATCTCCCTGTTGGGCGCCGGCGGACTGGTTCCGGTTTCCGGCACTCCGGGGGTGACGGATGTCATCACGTTCAGTGGATCGAGCTATGGTGGTGGCATCTCGGTGACGCCGATGCGTCGACTGGTCGTCGCAGGAAGTTTCAATCGCGCCATCAGCAATACCATCGGCCAGACGATCTCACATAACAATACCGAAATCTTCAACGCCCAGTTGCAGTACCATCTAAGGAGGATCGGACTGCAAGCCGGGTACACGCGCTTCACGCAGGGCATCAGCGCGGTGGGAGCGCCAGCCAACACGACGGCGTACTTTGTGGGAATCTCGAGATGGTTCGACTTCTTCTAGACGAGCGAGGCAGAGCGGCGGTTCGCAGCGGACTGGCTATCGCCGGGCTGACGGTCGTGTTCGCGTTGGTGCTGGCGTACCCGGCGGGTGCGGCCAAGCGTCCGAAACAGAGCGTTGCGCCCTCCGCGCCCGACTTGCTGATGGACGGCGGACGCAAGCTCTCTTTCGAGCGCAGCTTCAGTCTGGAGCGCGAGGTCAAGCCCAAGCGCAGTTTCTGGACCCGCGTCGTCGACGTCATCGCAGGCCAGCCTGATTTTCACTATCTGGTCAGTCCCTACAGCGTGGTCACCGATTCGCGCGGACGCATCATTGTGACCGACTTGGCGGCGGCGGGGGTACACATCTTCGACTTCGAGCAGCAGAAATATAAATTCCTCTCGCGGCGCGATGCCGGGAAGGATCCCATGCTCACGCCGCAATGCGTGGCCGTCGATGCCCAGGACAATATCTACGTAACCGATTCAGCGTCGGGCAAGGTTTTTGTGTTCGATGCCAACGGCAAGTATCGCCGCGCGATTGGCAGCCTGAAACGTGGCGAAGGATATTTCAAGCGTCCTACGGGCATTGCCGTAGATTCCGCGGCGCAGCGGATTTACGTTACCGACACGCTGCGTAACAAGATTTTCGTGATGGACATGCAGGGCAGCGTGCTGCAGACCATCGGAAAGACGGGCACCGGCGAGGGCGAGTTTAACTATCCCACCGAACTGCGGCTGCATGGACAGGATCTGGCGGTGGTCGATGCCATGAATTTCCGGGTGCAGGTGTTCGACCGCTCCGGCACGTTCCGCTACACCATTGGGAAGGTTGGAGACGGTGCGGGATGGATCTTCCGGCCCAAAGGAATCGGCTTTGATTCCGAATCGCACTTGTACGTGGTCGATGGTGCCTGGGGCGTGGTGCAGGTCTTCGACGAACAGGGGCAACTGCTGTATTACTTCGGCGGAAAAGGAACCGGGGCAGAACAGTTTCAACTGCCCACGGGACTGCAAATTGACAATCACGACCGAATTTACGTGGTCGACTCCTTCAACCGTCGCGTGCAGGTATTTCACTACTACGGCGTGACGCAGACGGCCGAGGGGAGGAAGCAGCCGTGAAGCCTCTCCTGACGCTGGCGTGCCTGTTCGTGGTCGCGCAGAGTTTTGCCCAGGTGGAGCCTAACGGGGATGTGCTGGGCATGCACAACCTGACTCTGGCCAGTGGCGCGTCGGTTTATTCGCAAGGGAGTCTTGGGTGCACGTTCTGCCACGCCCCGCACAGTGGATTGGGCGGCAACACCCCGCTCTGGAATCAGAAGCTGTCACAGAAGTCGTACGTGCCCTACAGCAGCACCACCGATCCGAATCTGGGCAACACGCAGCCCACGCTGGGCGTCACCAGCAGTCTGTGCCTGAGTTGTCATGACGGAACCGTGGGCGTCGGACAGTCGGCGGCTTACGGACAGTTGCCGACAATTGGATCGATGAACGCGGCTGATTCGTTCGGCACCACCCTGACCGGCTCGCACCCGTTCAGCCTGGTGCTGCCGCTGAAAGATGTTTCAAACCTGGTTGCTTCGCTGGCATCGCAGGGCAAGACGGCCGATCCTACGGGAGCGGTGAAACTGATCAACGGCAACATCGAATGCACAAGTTGCCACGATCCGCACGTGCAGAATGTCGACAAGATTGCGCAGAACTTTCTGGTGCGTGACAGCTCCAACGCGCAGATGTGTCTGGCGTGCCACGATCCGACGCGAGTAGTGCAGGGACAGGTCAATCCGCTGGCTGGATTCACCAACAGCATCCATCAGACCGCCACGAATCAGGTTTCCCCCGATGCCCACGCCGGTGCGTACGCCACCGTTGGGGTGAATGCCTGCACGTCGTGCCACATGTCGCACGATTCGGTTGCACCGGCCCGTCTGCTTCGGCCGGCTGCTCCCTCGGCCCCGTCGTATGATCCGGTCACGCAGAGTTGCATGACTTGCCACGGCGGCGGCACCTACCTAGCGCCGGCAATCCCCAACATCATGGCCGAAGTGGCGAAGGTCAGCCATCCCCTGCCCTCGGGAAACAACTTCCACGATGCCGCCGAAACGCCAGTGCTGAACAACAACCGGCACGCCACTTGCGTGGATTGCCACAGCGCGCACGCCTCCAATCCGGAGTTGCAGTTTTCCGCGCCACCCGTGATTCGTCCGCCGCAGTCTGGCGCAACCGGCATCAGTGCTCTCGACGGCATCAGCGCGATCATTCCCGCCGTCAATCAATATGAAACCTGTCTGCGTTGTCACGGAACCAGCGTCGGCAAGCAGCGGATGGTGATTTACGGTTACGCGCCCATTCGAGTCGTCTCGGCTCCAGATTCGTTGAACGTCATCCCGGAATTCGCCTCGACGGCGACGTCGAGCCATCCAGTGACTCACGTTCGTTCCAGTACACTGCTGCAACAAAGCCTGCTGGTGAACATGCTCGACGAGAAGGGACTGGCATCGGCGCGCCTGGTCGGTACTCAGATTTTTTGCACCGATTGCCACAACAGCGACGACAACCGTGAGTTCGGCGGCGCCGGACCGAATGGTCCGCATGGATCGATCAACTCGCACCTTCTGGAGCGCAACTATCAGTTCAGCCAGGCGGTCGTCCCCGGTGGGCCGGTCACGAATCTTTTCCCCAATCCCGATACCAGCGTCGCCGGCCCCTTTTCGCTGTGCGCGAAGTGCCACGATCTCACTCAGATCTTCGCGAACACCAGCTTTCCGCAGCACAATCTGCATTCCTATCAGTATGGGTTCAGCTGCTCGGTCTGCCACACTGCGCACGGAAATGGAGCCACATCCCCGACCATCACCGGTGAGCGGCTGGTGAATTTCGATGCCAACGTCGTAGGCGCGAACGGCGCCGCCCCCATCGCTTACAACCACGGCAACAATACCTGCACGCTGATGTGCCACTCCGCGGCTCACAATGCGGATGGCTCGGTGACCTCGACTGCGCCATCGGCGAAACCTAAAGGGAATAAAGGGAAGTGAACACGCGGGTTTGCCTGAACGGCGTCCAAACGACAATATGGCAAAGGGGTTAAAACACACGCTGGATGAGGGGAAAGGCACCGTGGCGGTCCATTGTAGCCAGATTGGTTGCGCCGAACGAGAGACAAACGATTGAAACCAATGCCCAATCGGTGGGTGATGGAAATGCGGCTTTGGCAACTCTGGTGCAATTACCTCTGGTTGCGATGTGTATCTGCGCCCGTACTTCGTTTTTCCGCGGCATAACATGTTCCGCTTTCACGCGGAACATAGCGATGCACGGGGACCGGCAGGGCTGGACGATTTTCGATCTGACGCTGTGGTTAGGCCTACGGAATCGGATCGAGTCCAGCCCTGTATCGTGAAAGGCGCGATGTGAGGGCGGATCCTGGAGAACTGATCAAAGATGCCTGCACCTGTAGAGCCAGCGCCCGCCACGAATCAACGCGCAAGCCGCGGCGCGCGGTATGGGCTGCAAATCGCGAGTGCCGTCGTGGTGCCTCTGGTGCTTTTAGGTGTGATCGAGGGCGCCTTGCGCCTGTTCGGCGTTGGCTTTCCCACGGAACTGACAGTGCCTTGCACTCTGCGCGGCAAGCCCGCTGCCTGCTACAACCTGTTTTTTCCAGCGCCCTTCTTCCCTCCGGGCATGATCAAGACCCCGCAAGCGTATGCGATTCCCGCGGAGAAGCCGCAGGGAACCTTCCGCATCTTCGTGCTCGGGGAGTCCGCGGCTATGGGGGATCCGGATCCGGCGTACGCTTTCAGCCGATACCTCGGTGTGATGTTGCGGGAGCGCTATCCTTCAATGAAGTTCGAGGTCGTGAACACCGGCAGTGTAGCCATCAACTCTCACGTGCTTCTGCCGATCGCGAAGGGTCTCGCGGAACAGCGTCCCGACCTGTTCATCATCTACTCGGGCAACAATGAAGTCGTCGGACCGTATGGACCCGGGACTGCGCTGACGTCCTCGGGCATGAGCCTGCCGGTCATCCGCGCCAGCATCTTCGTCCGTTCCACCCGCATCGGCCAGTTTCTCACCAAGGTCGGAACTCAAAAGAAAGAATGGCGCGGGATGGAGATGTTTCTCGACAAGCAGGTGCGAGAGAACTCGCCGCTCATGCAGTATTCGTACGCCAACTTCGAACAGAACCTGCGGGACACCGTTGCCGTTGCCCACAATTCCGGCGCCCGAGTCATTGTCAGCACCGTCGCTACTAATCTGAAAGATTGTGGACCGTTCTCGTCCCTGCACCGCGAGAACTTGAGTCCGGACGATTTGCGATCCTGGACAGCGCTTGTGCAGCAAGGAGCGGACTTGGAGAGCACTCGCTCCTTCGCCGACGCATTGAAGGCATATCAGGCGGCGACCAAGATCGATGACCAGTACGCCGAACTGGAATTTCGCATTGCCCGGAGCTTTTGGATGCAGGGGGATTATGCGAGCGCGAAACAGCATTACCTTCACGCCCGCGATCTCGACACGCTTCGCTTCCGCGCCGACAGCAAGATTAACGACATTAATCGCTCGGTTGCTTCTCCGTCTTCGGGCGCAGAACTGGTGGACGCCGATGCCATTTTTTCCAAAGAAAGCCCGAACGGGATCATTGGCAGTGAACTTGTGTATGAGCATGTCCACATGACCCCTCTCGGCAATTACCTGCTCGCTCGGGCGATGTTCCTACAGATCGCGAGCAAGTTGCCGTCCGAGGCCGGGCATCCCCTGACGGAGGCCGAGGTTCCGTCTGAGGCAGAATGCGAGCAACTGCTGGCCTTCACAGGACATGACCGCTCCCGCATCGCGACGGAAATGCTGGATCGCTTACAGAAGCCGCCGTTCACCAATCAACTGAATCACTCCGATCAAATCTTACGGTTGATGCTCAAGTCACAGGAGCCTGCGGAAAATCCGGATGAAACCGCCGCCGAGTACGAGTGGGCGATCCGGAAGAATCCGGGTGACCCAGTCTTGCACTACAACTACGGACTGTTCCTCTTCGAGCACAACCGCAATGCTGCGATGCAACAGCTAAGCCTGTCCCGCCCCTGGGATGGATTTCCAGTTTTCACGCCAGACGGAATTCCCGTGCCATAAGAACGTCTGCAGGTGTCTAGGGAAGCTCTGATTAAGCATCGCAAGAGAAAACGCGAGGTCCCTCGACTGCTCCGCTCGGGATGACAAATAGAAGCTTAATCAGAGATTCCCTAGAACTTGTTGTACATGAATTGCGCCGTGCTGGCCCCGCGCGTCAAAGTCACGATCAATAAGAAAATCAATGCCAGCGCGTAGAGTGGCGGGATCCAGAACCAGCGCGAGCGTGCCATGAACCCGAGGATTCCGGCGTTGGGTGCGGGTTCTGAAGTCTGCGCCTCGCTCGAGTAAGGCTCGAGTATGTCACTCACGAACACCACGATCGCGTATCCCGCAGCCAGCGCCGCCACCAGCAGATACAGACTCCCACTCAGAAAGTGCGAACCATAGCTTGTCGGCTGACAGGACTGCCGACAACATTTGACCGGCTTCAGGCAGGGAATTGGCGCGGAAGAAAACCCATCCTAGATTGATGAGCAGCATGGTGGCGATCCAGGAAACCGGAATCCAGAACCTGGGGACTGGCTCCCAGTTGAACTTTCGCTGCATCTGCTGCATTTGACGATGCATGACCAGGAGCACTCCGTGATAGCAGCCCCACAGCAGAAAGAGCACAGTCGCTTTGTGCCACAGTCCGAACAGAATCATCGCGATCAGCAGCGCCAGATTTCGCCACCACACTTCCCGGCGCAACATCGCGAGCGGAAGAAAAACATAGTCACGAATCCAGAACGACAGCGACATATGCCAGCGGGTCCAGAAGATCGAGACGTTGGTAGATTGAAAGGGTCGTGCGAAATTTTCGGGGACGATGAAGCCCAGCGCTTGAGCGGCGCCGATTGCGATGTGCGAGTATCCGGCGAAGTCGAGAAAAAGCTGCAGGCCGTATCCCAGCGCCAGGCACCAGACATCTGTGCCACTCCAGTGCGTCACGCGATCGAATCCGCTGGCGATCCCATCGCCGCCCAGAATCCCTTGGCCCAGCAGTTTGGCCAGTTGCACCATGAAGATACCGGTAGCGATGCGCCTGAGGCCGCGACCGATGTCGTCCCAGGGCGTGACTGTCTCGGAGCGGAACTGCGGCAGCATGTCGGGCATGCGGCAGACCGGTCCAGAGATCGTGACGGGAAAGAAGACCATGTACAGAGCAAACTCGAAAAGAGACGCATCGAGTTCTTCCCCGCGATAAAGATCAAAGAGGTAACTCATCGCCTGGAAGGTCCAGAACGACAATCCCAAAGGCTGAGCCAGATGCGAGAATCCCTGCAGCGACGAAAACGGAAGATGGACGGCGACCTCGGGGAGGTACTTGAAACTGCCGAGCAACGCCAGATTCAGCAGAATGCCGAGAGAGAGAATGGCCCCGGAAGGTCTACGCTGAAGCCATCGCCCGATCAGGAAGTTGAGCACGGTCGATGAAACCAGAACGGCCGTGAACCATGGTCCCCAGGTGACATAGAGCGCATAACTCGCAATCAGCAGCACCATCTGCCGCGCCACTCGCGAGCGGACCTTCGCGAAGATGAGTACGCAAAGCAGAAACAGCAGACAGTACAGGATGCCTTGGAACAACCTTCCTCCGTGCGTCAACGAACCCGAGGTGCGCGGGAGACCAGCCTTGAAACGCCCGCCGAAGACAGCGAACCATAATAGCGAACCTAGAATAGCGAACCAGAATAAAGGTCTGATTCGCCAGTTACAAGAACACTCGCCTCCCCGGATGCAATAATGTTGGGTGCGATTTCGCAATCTGATCGAAGCCCTCGACGCGGCTCCGCCCGACCGTCCGTTTATTACGTCATGGATTGACGAAGATGAGCAGGTGACGCTGACCTTTGCCGACTTTCGCGGGCATGCGCAATTGCAGGCTGGGATGCTTCGTGACCAGGGTGTGACCGCCGGCGACCGCGTAGTCATCATCATGCCGCAGGGCATTCCAGCGATGACTGCCTTTGTCGGAGCGATGATGCTGGGCGCGGCGCCCACGTTCCTCGCCTATCCGAACTTCAAGATCGAGCCATCCAAATACCGCTCCGGATTGACCGGGGTAACCGCGAATCTCAGGGCCAAGGCCGTGGTCATCGACGAAGCATTTCCCGACGAGATGCTCGGCCATGTGTCGCTCGACCAAGGAACCAGGCTGCTTCGTGCAGCAACTGGAAGTGTCGCAGACGACAAAGATTTGGTTTGTCTCGACATTCAGGACCGATAGTCTGGCATTCATCCAGCATTCGGCGGGGACAACCGGGCTGCAAAAAGGAGTGGCCCTGACTCACGCGGCGGTGCTGTGTCAACTCGATCACCTGGCACAGGTGCTCAAGATCGATGCTGCCACCGACCGGATTTACAGTTGGCTGCCGCTCTATCACGATATGGGCTTGATTGCATGCTTTATGCTGCCCATGGTCCTTCACCTGCCGGTCGTAATGCAATCGCCGTTGGACTGGGTGATGCACCCGGAAACCATGTTGCAGATCATCGGCGAGTACAAATGCACTCTGGCATGGCTGCCGAATTTTGCCTTCCAGTTTGCGCCGCGTCGGACTTCTGAGCGGTCTCGGACACAATACGATCTGTCGTCGGTGCGCGCTTTGATCAACTGTTCCGAGCCGGTTCGCGCCAAGAGCATGAGCGAGTTTCAGAATGCGTTCGGGGCGGCGGGACTCAAGAGAACGGCGCTGCAATCTTCATACGCCATGGCTGAGAATGTTTTCGCGGTCACCCAGTCGGACCTTTCACAGCCATCGGGTCCGCCCCGAATATGGGCGGATGGCCCACAGTTTCGAGGTGCCCGCCAGATCGTAGCGGTTGCGGAGGACGCCCCAGGCGCGGTTGCATTCACCTCCTCAGGGCGAGTGCTGCCCCGTCATGAAGTTCGCATCACCGCTGATTCTGGAGGGGTGCTCGGAGATGGCCGCGTCGGCGAGATTCTGGTCAAAAGCGACTGCCTCTTTGAGGGCTACTATAACCGTCCCGACCTTACTAGCGCAGGCCATCATCGATGGCTGGTACCACACCGGTGATCTGGGCTTCCGTCTGGACGGCGAACTCTATGTCGTCGGCAGAAAGAAAGATCTGCTGATCATTGGCGGAGAGAATATCTACCCCCAGGACATCGAAGAAATTGTTGCCAGCCATTCCACCGTTCGCGATGGCAGAGTAATCGCAATGGGCCTGTACAATCCCGAACTCGGGACGGAAGACATCGTGGTCGTTGCTGAGTTAGAGCAGGAACAACAGCTCGCGCAAGCCGTCAAAATTGAAAGCGAGATTCGCAGTCTTGTCGTGGCCGCGATGGGTGTGGCGATCCGTACGATCTTTCTCAAGCCCCCCAAATGGATCGTGAAGAGCACCGCCGGCAAGCCCGCCCGCTCCGCGACTCGCGAGAAGCTGTTGCAGGAGCATCCGGAGCTTGGAACCGAGTAGTCCTAGGAGGGAACTGTCCGCATGACCGACGAAGCACAGCAGATGATCCAACACATTGTTCAGCTCATCCGAAAGCCGGGCGTGAATCTGGATGAGAACACTCCGCTGGTTTCCTCGGGATTGATCGACTCGATGTCCCTGATTGATTTGTTGGTGAAGCTCGAAGACCTTACCCACATGCGTATTCCGGCAGGGAAGGTGCAACCCAAGGATCTGGACACCGTGGCGAAAATGTTTGCGACCGCGCAGCGGGTAGGGAAGCCGCGCAAATGACTTCCCTGACTCCGCAACTGAGAACCTCAGTCTCCAGCGACGACTATGGCTGCTCTCGCATGGCCGCCGGGTCCAGATGGTGGCTGACCATCGCTCTAGCCGACTCCTCTGCAATCACCTGATTGCGATCCCACTCCGGCCGTAACACCATGGCCTTGATGTGGAAGTGCGACTCCTTCGATGCATCGTCTATGCGAATCAGCATTTCGTTTTTCTGCAAGCGGAAGCGCGTGATCTCGGCCAAAGGGATGAGCTGATCGGACGTCTTGCCGCTGATCACGTACACCACCTTATCCCCCACCAGAACGTACTCAGGACACAGGGCCCCGGCTTCGACCTTGCCCGCGCCCGACATGACTGCCATGAATCCATGCTGTGGACCCAGGCAATCCGTCATGCGCATGCGGATGATGGTGCCTTGCTGGGGAGAGTGATTTTGCGCCGAGAGAAACATCGGAAAGACGAGCATAAAAATACAGCACAGCGTGCGTTTCATAGGCCCTCAAAGTTACCAAGCTCGGTTGGGATAGAAATATCCGCTTCGGCTGCGGAACTGCAGGTTCAGGTTGTGTGTAGGAAGAACTCGGACGGTGTGAAACCCGGAAACGTGACTGGGAAGTCGATAGGTGATCGAATAGCTGGCTCTGAGCCCTTCCAGGATCACATTCAGGGCCTGCGCCGCGCCGCCCGGTGCCGGAAAATATCGGCCACCGGTTGTGCCGGAAAGAGTGCGCAGCGCCGCAGCGCCTTGCGACCGGTAAGCGGGCTTGTTCAGATCAATGCAATCCAACTCCACCTCGCTTCTCAGTGCGGCGTTAACGGCATCGCCCAGCGCATTCCGGCTGATCGTATCGATACCGTCCGAGAAGACGATGAGGACTTTCTCGGCGTGTACGTCCCCGTGGCTGGAAAGATAGTCCGCCGCGAACACGATGGTGTCGTACAGGGGAGTCAGGCCTCGGGCACTGGCCGCCGGAATCCGCTCAAGGGCGCGCGATGCCCGGCAGTTTCCGGCGCAAAGCAGAGCAGGCTGCGAAGCCGCGAAAGAGAAGATGGAGAGATTCTCGTCCGGAACGCCGACCGTCTGCGAAACCAGTTCCAGGACGTCGGCCATTTCCTGGCGGAAGCGCGGTGTGGCGGACTCGCTGGCGTCGATCAGAATCGCGATTTCAAGCTTCGTCCCATCGGAACGGGTAAAGCTTTGAAAGTTCCGGACGATAACATCAGTGTCAACGATGGCAAAGTCGCTGGCCTGCAACGTGGCCACGCCGTGATTGTCCTGGTCGGTGGCAGAGACGCTGAGCCGTACCTCGCTCGCGTTGGTGTGGTAGGTGAAGTCGGGCCGGTCCCCGGCGATTCCCGGGGCGATCCCCGCGCACAAGACTAGAAGCGAGAGCAGGGGCGCGGTATGCCGACAAGATAGACGTCTGGCCATACCGACTACATCGGCCTTTCGTACAGAACTTTAGGGACGCACTGATTACGCAGGTCATTTCATTTTTCTTGATTCTGTGGGTTGTGGACGGACACTTGCCCTGAAGGCCGCTTCCGCAGCGGATTCTGAGAGATTCTGAATCCGGCGGGATTCGAAACCTTCCTTGCCACGCCGCCAAGGATGGTGGTGGGCCCGGGCATCTGGAGATCGCCGCGGAACCAGTTACTGGCTCACTTTAGGCTTGCGCGCCTCGGCAATCAATTTTTGCACAGCGGCTTTTTTGTCGTCGGACAGGGTTGGGTTTAGTTTGAGCAACTGCTGCCATGCTGCCACCGCGCCGCTGGGATCGTTCTTGGCCTGCAGGCGAATCATTCCCAGGTTGAACAGAGAATTGGCGTCCTTGGGATCGTAGTTGAGCGATTGCTGCAGTTGCTGGATCGCGCCGTCGGCATCCCCTTCATAGAACAGGCACGAAGCTAGATCGGTGCGCGCAGCCACATTCTTAGGATCGGCGTCGATGGCCTTCTGGAAGTATTTCGCAGCCTCTTTGAACTGATGGGTCGCTTTATATAGCGTCCCGATCTGATTCAGCAGGTCGGAGTTGTTAGGGTCCGTCTTCAGTTTTGCGAGAAGAGGTTCAGCCTTTTTGTCGGCCATGTGCTTCATCTCTTCCAGACTCGGCATCTGCGGAGTACCGCTCGGAATGCCTGGGGCGGCGGCTACTTGCGGCGCGGTAGAAGGTTGAGCGGAGCGCGATGCCGACCCGCGAAACAGATAGCCCAAAACCAGGCCCACCACTAGACAGATGGTGGCCATGGCATACACCTGCGACGTGCGCCAGCCTCGCGCTACGCCGGGTTCTGCTTCATTCGCCATAGTTCTTCCTTCGGGGATTGCAGGTCGGAAACCTCTGATATGGCACGCGCACTTCCATTTTCATTCCATGTTCAATCCTAGCATGCCCTTGTATTTGCAATTACTTACGAGGAGGACCTTGGCGCTGAGAGACGCACCCACGTCGAGCTGGGGGCTTTCTTCGCAGTTTCTGCGCTTTTTCCCGCGACCTCGCAGCCTGGCGACTTGCCTCCAAGTTCAATCACATTCTCGTGTGAGCCGCCTCACTGTCCGCACCGGCCATCTTGTTTAGCATTGCGGTTGTCCTTCCCCTGGGCGCTCGGAATCAGTCGTTTTCGGCCCTTTCCCTTTTCCGAGAGTGAGGCTTTATGCAAGGCCTCAGAAGCCGGTCCTTTCGTATATGGTCGCCGGAGGTGGGTCCCCACCCGCATCCCTTAGGACTGATTCTGTCTCGTTCCCTGCGTGATTCCTTGCCCCCGACTTGATGCCAGGGCCCGGCCCCGATGTCGCACTCAGTCCTGTGGCTTCAGACGAGTAGATCTGCAGGGAGGCGAACAATGACGCGGCGCTCCTTTCTCACAGTGGTTATCCTGCTGGCCTTCACTCCGGCATTTGCAGGCACTCCGAAATCCAATCCCGATCAGGCAATCGACCGGATCATCGCCAACGAGCGCGCGCTCAGCACCACCATGCGCAGCTACAGCCCGATGGTCGAAACCTACCTCCAGCGCATGCAACCCGACACGACTATGGGATTCCTCCCTGCCGAGGACCACTACTTCCTCGGACGCGTGCAGTTCCAGCAGGCGAAGGAGGAGTTCTATCTCGACAAGCGTTTGGTCGAACGCATGGCCGGTTCGTTTTCGAAGCTCTATTCCCTCAGTCCTGTAGGCTTCTCCGCCATGATCTTCGTCGATCGCTCCGGCTTCGACCGCAAGAACTACGAAGTGCACTACTTACGCAGCGAGTTTCTGGGCGAAGTACGCTGCCTGCTCTTCGAAGTGAATCCGCGCAAGGATCGGAAGGTGCCGCGGTTCAAAGGCGCCATCTGGGTGGAAGATGGCGGCTATCAAATCGTTCGCTTCAACGGCAGCTACGGCACCTTCCATATCGATAGCTGGCGCATGAACTTGCGCGAAGGCGTCTGGCTTCCCGCGGTGGTGTACTCCGAAGAATTCGATTCCAACAAACCGCAAACCCAGGGTCCGCGCCTGAAGGCGCAGACGCGCATCTGGGGCTACAACCTGGGCCCGCGCCGGGAATCGGAGTTTGCGGAGATTGTGGTGGATCCCGCGGCCGCCAAAGACTTGTCGGAGAATCTCGACCAGAGTCCGCTCGACATTCAGCGTTCCTGGCAGCGCCGCGCCGAAGACAACGTCATCATCAAGCTCGAAGAACTCGGCCTGGTCGTGCCCGGAAGGCGAGGTCGACAAGGTTCTGCAAACCGTGATCACGAATCTGGAAGTCACTAACAAGATTGTTCTCGACCCCGAGGTTCGCTGCCGGATTGTTCCCACAACCCCGATCGAAGTCGCCACCATCGGCCACACGATCCTGGTCAGCCGCGGATTGCTCGACGCCTTGCCGAACGAAGCTGCGCTCGCCGTGATTCTGGCTCACGCTCTCGCGCATGCGGCCTTGGGTCACGACCTCGACAGCAGTTTCGCCTTCAACGATCGCATGGTCGTCCCCAGCCTGCAGCAGTTGCCGCTGTTTGATTTCAAGCACACTCCCGCGCAGGAACGGGAAGCGGATGCGCTCGGATTGAAGTTCCTTGCCAACTCGCCCTACAAAGACAACCTTGCCGAAGCGGGACTGTTTCTCAAGGCTCTGGCCAAGTATGAGCGGAAGGTTCCCAACCTGACCAAGGCAACCCTGGGCGAAAGCCTGGTCGCCGACAATCGGGTTTCGTTCATGAATCCCATTGCCGATGCCGCCCCCGCGCTCGAACTCGACAATCCCGAGCAGATCGTCGCCCTACCCCTCGGCAGCCGCGTCAAGGTCGATCCCTGGGCGGGACAGTTGAAGTTTGTGAAAGCACGGCCGCCCCGCATCTACTCGGCGAAAGACAAATTGGCGCTGGAAGTTACACCCTTCTCGCCATACCTGGTTCGTCTGAAAGCTGTCGCGGCGAATGCCGTTCCACAGGATGCGGCCCGAGACCGTTGATGGAGGACTTTATGAGTGTCTCCGCGCGGTTCGTCCTGCGCGTGATTGTCGCGTGCCTGGGGGGCACGTGCGTGTGCTATGCGGGTGGGCATCCGGTTCGCGTCGAGCAGAACTCGAACTGCCTGGAGTGTCACGCCGATCACGCCGCGGGAGATCACGTTCATCCTGCGGTCACGCTGGGTTGCACTTCCTGCCACAGCATCGACAACCGGGAGGACGGCAGCTATGTCGTCCTCAAGCAGACAGAGGGTGTCGCCTGCTTCGATTGTCACCAGCCGGACTCGTTCCTCTATCCGCACCTTCCCTATGCTTCCGGGATGTGTACGCGCTGCCACAATCCGCACGTTTCGGCGAATCCTCGCCTGCTGCGCGCGAAAGTGAACGAGCTTTGCCTGAGTTGTCACCTGCGCACGAAAGAGAGTGTGCCCTCGCGCTACATGCCGACGATCGAACTCACGGCCAACAACAGCATGGGACACCCCTTCGAGCGCCATCCCGTGAGCGGCAGCCATGATGCGCTCAACGGTGGCGAGATGTCGTGCATGAGTTGCCACCGCGCCCACGGCGGAACGCAGTTGCACCTCCTGAAAGCGGCGGCCGAGATTCCGGAAGATGCCCTGAACCACGACACGGAGACGAAGGACATGTGCCGCCAGTGCCATCTGCGCATGTGGGGCCTGGAGGGCGCGACGCTAAACAAGAAGCACAAGAAGAAAGCCCGCTAGCACAATGTGGGGACAGCCGCCTTCGGCTGTCCGTCGAGCGAAAGCTCGACAGATTTGTCGGTGCACCTAGGCCTGAGACTTTTCTCAGGTGATGCTCACTTCCGTATACGTCCCGTACACCTGCCGCAAGGCTTCGCAGATTTCGCCGACCGTGGCATAGGCGCGGACGGCGTCCACGATATAAGGCATGGTGTTGGCCGAGGAGACGTTGCCGTTCGTTCCCGCATTCGGCTCTTGCGCTGCTGCCTTCTTGAGCGCTCAAGCGCCCGCTGCACCTCCTCATTCGAGCGCCGCGCCCGCAGAGTCTTCAGCTTGGCGGACTGCTGGCGCGCTACGCTCTCGTCGATGTAGAGAATGTGCGGCGACTCCTCCTCGATGACGAACTCGTTGGCGCCGACGATGATCTTCTCGCGCGCCTCCGCCGCGCGCTGGTATTGGTAAGACGCTTCGGCAATTTCTTTCTGCGGATAACCCCGCTCAATCGCCTTCACCATGCCGCCCATGGCGTCCATCTTGCCGAAGTAATCGAGGGCGCCCTTTTCCATTTGCAGCGTTAAGTTTTCGAGGAAATATGAGCCGCCCAGCGGATCGACCGTCTGCGCGACTCCCGACTCGTACGCGATGATCTGCTGCGTGCGCAGCGCGATACGCGCTGCTTCTTCCGTGGGCAGAGCCAGAGCTTCGTCGTAGGAATCGGTATGCAGCGACTGCGTTCCGCCGAGCACCGCTGCCAGCGCCTGTACGGCCACGCGCGCGATGTTGTTCATCGGTTGCTGCGCGGGCAGCGAAACTCCCGCGGTCTGCGTGTGGAAGCGCATCAGCCAGGTGCGCTGGTTCTTCGCGCCGAAGCGGTCTTTCATCACGCGATACCAGATCTTGCGTGCGGCCCGGTACTTGGCGATCTCTTCGAAGAAGTCGTTGTGCGCGTTGAAGAAGAAGCTCAGCCGCGGACCGAACTCATCCACATCCAGTCCGCGCCGCCGCGCCCACTCCACGTACTCGACGCCGTCATAAAGCGTGAACGCCAGTTCCTGTAGCGCGGTCGATCCGGCCTCGCGAATGTGATATCCGCTGATCGAAATCGTGTTGAAGCGCGGCGTGAACTTCGAGCCGAACTCGAACGTGTCGATCACCAGCCGCATCGAAGGCGCCGGCGGATAGATGTATTCCTTCTGCGCGATGTATTCCTTGAGAATGTCGTTCTGAATCGTGCCGGAGATCTTCTTCCAGTCCGCGCCCTGCTTCTCCGCGACCACCAGATACATCGCCCACAGCACCGACGCGGGTGAATTGATGGTCATCGATACGGTGGTCTTCTCCAGATCGATGCCGCCGAAAAGAATCTCCATGTCTTCGAGCGAATCGATGGCCACGCCGCACTTGCCGACTTCGCCTTCGCTGGCCGGATGATCGGAGTCATAGCCCATCAGCGTGGGCAGATCGAAGGCGACCGAAAGCCCGCTGCCGCCGTGCTCGAGCAGATACTTGTAGCGCTGGTTGGTTTCCTCGGGCGAAGCGAAGCCGGAGAACTGCCGCATGGTGAAAAGCTTGCCGCGATATCCGGTGGCGTGAATGCCGCGCGTGTAGGGCGCCTGGCCGGGATAGCCGAGGTACTGCTCTTCGTTCCAGTCCTGCGGGCAGATCGGCCTGGGTGTAGAGGCGGCGAATCGGCACGCCGGAAATCGTGGTGAAGCGCGCGTGTCCGTGCTCGTCGAGATTCACGCCGGTCGGCGCGCCGATGGGCCGCTCGGGAGACTTTCTCAAGCGTAGGCGCCAGCGTTTTCTCCGCCCACTTCTTTTCGCGCCTCGGCAGGATGGCGGTCCTCAAACACATCCGCGATCGGACTCTCGGCAACTTGCGGCTTCAGCGGCTTCTTTTCCATGCGATCCCCAGTGTTCTGTCTCGATGATAGGGAAGTGCGCGCGCCGGAGCAAGACGGTAGCCACGCATGCAAACGACCGGTCGGTCAGCAGCGTCGAAGATTTCCTTCGTGTACCTGAGTGGCCTTGGTGGTGATTGCCCTTAGTTTTTTCCGTCAGCCGTGTGCGCACCGATCTTCTGCAGCAACTCCGGAGACCAGAGTGCCAGCGTTCTCGTGGCCGCGATCGTTAATCTCCTTGGCGGCCTGTTATACCGAGCGAGCAATTCGCGAGGATCGAGCATGCAATCAATGAGTACGTTCCGGCCGTATCGTTTCTCGACAATCACGGCCATCTTGTATCCGACGGTGTACCATGCGCCCTGCGCGTCTCCGAAAAACGAGGATGCCTTCTCGTTGATCTTGTCTTTGTCGACGAGTTTCTGTCGATGAGATCCAGAAAGAACTGCTGCACAGGAATCGGTCGTTGAAGTTCGCCAGGTCGTGATCCCAGCGCGCATGTTCCTTAGGAGAACTCGAAGCGTGCGGATCGATATCCGGGCCACCGGCGGCCGCGAGCATGGCAAATCCCTCGCCGAATGCTTCCATCCATTCCACGGCGGCCTTCGCATTCGCGGGCACATCTTTCTGACGCGCGTCCGCGAGGGGTGCAATGCTCGAATAGCCGATGTGGTGCAGTTCGTGGGCGACGGTGTTCTCAAACTTTACGGCGGACTCCTCCGGATCGAGATAAAGAAAAATCGCCGGATCACTCTGTGTCTCGAAGACGAAGCTGTTGGTCTTGGGCTTGATGACTGCAAAGACCTTGGCCTTGATCACTGCCTGCTCGGGAAGATAGGTCAGCACGCGACGGGCAGAGGCATTCAAGTCCGCTTTCTTCCAGGCGTCCAGAGTATGGCGCAATGACGATTCTTTCGTCGCCAGTTCGGGCGAGAGCACAAACTTCTTGAAGTCATCATCGGTAAAGTCGCGGTGCATGCTGGCCTCGCGCTTCTTCAGCCGGACGTAGGGCTCCGTGGCGAAGAGGCGCTGCCAGTCGGCGTCGGCGACGGAGCTTCCGGTTGCTCGCTTCTCAAGGATCGCCAGCACCGCATCGGCTTCGCTGGTATTGAACTGAAGTTGGATGCGATTCGCCGTCTCGCCCGCTGCCGGGGACTGCCCATGAAGCGAAGTGAGGATGCCGCAGACAAGGAAAGCAGTAAGTACGAAAGATCTCGACCCGAGCATGGATTCCCCCACTGCATTGGACGTGCCTGAGCCCGTGAACGTGAGCGGTGGAGGCCCACGAATCAGTCAACGATGTCGCTTTGGACTGTTAAGCGGCTAGTGCTGCTTGCGCGAGAGTTCCCACGCCTTGGCATATTTCCAGGAAACATAGACGGCATGGTAAAGGTGCAGCAGCAGGCCTTCGCGGCCGTCGAGGAATCCGAGGCGGAAGAAGTAGTTGTAGATGAACGTTGCCAGCGGGCGCAGCGATGATGTTGCTCACGCTGAACCGGACTTTGCCCTTGGCCACAACCATCTCAGCGCCCAGTGACGAGTAGCGGTTCATGTGCTCGATGTAGTCGGAAAGCGTGGGGTAGGAGTGGTGAATGATAGCGCCGCTTCTGATACGGCCCATCTTGCCCTCGACGTGAACGTCCTCGTGGACGAGTCGACTCTCGAACCGTCCAGCGCCACGGCGGAATAGCCGCAGCTTAGGGTCAGGCCAAAACCCACCGTGCTCGATCCATCGGCCCATGAACTTGTTCCGGCGCCGGATTGAGTAGCCGTTGGCATCTGGGGGCGTTGAAGGCCTGCCCATTGCGGCTAGGAGGTCTTGCTTCGGATGTGGTTTCCATTCTGATGTGATGTGGAGGATTAGTCGATCCATGTGGCGCTCCAACTCCTCATCCGCATCCAGACTCAGAATCCAGTCTCCAGCCGCCTTGTCGATGGCCGAGTTCTTCTGCGCGGCGAAGCCTTTCCATTCTTCGATGAACACTTTCGCTCCGAAGGATTTTGCGATCTCTACCGTGCGGTCGGTTGAGCGCGAGTCGACGACGATGATTTCTCCTTTGCCGTCAGCCACCAGCGGTTGCACGCTGGCGAGCGTGCGGGCGATGTTGGCCTCTTCGTTAAAAGTGATGATGACGACGGAAAGGTTCATAGGTGGAATCGACGATTCCCACGTTCGCAGGACTCGAAATTGTCTCACACGGGGCTAAAGCCGACGCTTTAGGCGTCCTAACGCGGCCCCTTCGGCAAGCTCAGGGCAGGCCTGAAGGGCCGCTCTTCCACTACTATTGTCAAGTTGTGGCTGGCCAACGTACTTCCGACAAGAGAAACACGATCAGGATGAACAACTCCGGCTCGATGGGATGGCGGTAGCGAGCGTGTGGAAACACGAAGTAATAAACCGTAGGATACGTCAGCACCAGTCCCGCGAAAAGCCACGCCCCGGGCCGCTTCTGGCGGACTGCGCTGCCGAGTCCCCACAGGGCCAGCACCGACGTTGCCAGGAAAGCCGACGTGCGGAAGTCCACCGGCGCCACGCTGCTGGTGGCCCGAGGAACGCCATTCCAGTAGTAGAAGAAGCGCTTCAGGCTGATCACCGCAAAGCGGGCCGGATGCTCGCGGACCCAGTCGAATGCCATGCGCTTGCACGAGTCCGCATACGCGAGTTCGCCCATGCGTTGGAACTTTTCGAACTCTATTCGGTTGAGATTAGGCTGCAGGTAAGGCATGAGCATGCCGTCCGCGTAAGGGCCGTTGCCCAGACGGAACTGCAGTCCGAAATCATCGCGCAGAAACACGAAGCGTCCGAACACTTCGTAGTTCCGCACCACCCACGGAGTCAGCACCAGAAAGAACACGACGGACGAGAGCACGACGCCGCCTAGCGAAGACAGGCCGCGCTTGTATCGCTGCCGCCAGATCCATAGACCGCAGAAGGGAAGGAACGCCAGCATCGTCGGATTGGCCAGTGCGCCAACGCCGTACAGCGCGCCGAACAGCGCCCAGCCTTGCCATCCCGGCCACTCCTGCAACTCCAAGGCGAGCAGGAACAGGCAGGCCAGCACGAGCGGCGTGAAGGTTGTGTCCCAGATCCAGTGAACCGACCAGTACCAGACATACGGACACAGCGCCCACGCCGCCGCGGACCACACGGCAATGCGTTCGCCGAAAGTTCTGTGCGCGATCCAGAAGATGGGGAAGCAGGTGAGCGTTGTGAACAGGCTGTTGATGCTGAGCAAGACCCACGCGGAAGCGTGAGTGTAGACGCCGAAAATCTTGAAGACACCGCCCATCAGATACGGATAGAGCGGCGGTTCCCAGGCGGTTGGGCCGGTGTTGCCGCCGTAAGGACTGCTGAAGCCGTGGCCCAGGGCGATGGACCGGCCCACGCGGCCCATCTCCCAACCGAACTCGAAGTTGTCGTCGCCCGGGCGCGTTCGGTACTGATGGAAGGCTCCGATCGTCGCGACCTGCAGCGCGAACGACAGAGGCAACAGCCAGAGGAAGAATCTGGGGAGTGCAGGCCGGGAGGGTCTCGCCATCGGGCGTAGTGTATCAGGCGAGGACTGGCGTTCGCTCCGACGCGATGCGGAAACTGGACGCTGGCCAACAGCAGGTCCCTCGACTGCGCATTGCGATTGGTACGTCCAATCGCAATGCTCCGCTCGGGATGACATGGTTAATTGAAGATTTGCACAGTGTTCCTGCAGGAACATTTCTCGTACAAAAGTGTACGTACACGGCGCATAAGTCCATTGTTTGCAGTGTTACGCAAATCTGTGGAGAGGCTCCGACACGCCCCTACATTTGCCCTCCGATGGTGCAGGTGAGGGCGGCGGCGCGGAAGCGGGTGGTGCCGCAGGCCTGGTATCTTCGCGGGGCGACATAGGGGACGTTGGGCAGGTGCGTGACCTGGCCGCGGGTGGCGTCGCTGACGTCGATTCCGGCGTGATCGAGCAGCAATCCAGTGGCGCGATCGAGCTCGATGCGCGACTTCTCATAGGCGGCCTTCGCCGAAACCAGATTCGACTCGCCTGTGGTCAACGTGGCGGCATCCTGCAGGATGGCGGTCTGCGTGGTGAGTCCTACTTTCAGTTTCTGCTGATCGGCGTCGAGCGTCTGGCGCGCCAGGTCTACGGCGGATTGGGCTGCCTGCACCGCCGCCCGGTTCTGCTTCACATCAAATTGCGCGTTGCGGACCTCGATCCGCACTTGATTTTCGAGTTGGTGCTGGCGCACTTGCGCCTGGCGATATTCGAGTTCGGCGCGGACCTGGTTCGATTGCGCTAGGCGGTTGCGAATCGGGATGGTGAGCGCCAGCCCCACGCCTTTGTCGGGCGCGGTCGAGTTGACCAGCTTGATTCAGAGTGCCGCCGTACCCCACCGAGCTCGCATTGGCAAATGGCGGCGGCGCGGTCGTGTAACAGAAGTGCCGGTCGTTGCGGGAACAGTGGAGGGAGCAGGGCAATGACCTGCCGCCCGACTCCGGAACCGCCGTAGTAGGCGAAGGCATCGAGCGTGGGCAGCAGGGCGTTGCGGACGGCCTTGGTGTTGATGTCGCGGGAGTTGAGGTCGATGCGCGACTCGACCAGTTCGGCGCGATGCTGCAGTGCGTCGTTGATCAGGTCCTGCATCGGGATGACAGGCTCCTGTTCCGGCACCTGCACGGTGAGGTGGGAATGACGTCGGCTTCCGCGAGCACGGGATCTTCAATGCTGCGGCTGAGCGCGTTTTTCATGAGCAATTGCTGAAGCTGCAGGTTGTTCTGGGCCACGATCAGGTTCTGCTGGTCGGTAGCGACGGTGCTCTGCGCGCTCACGACCTGAATGGGCGGCACGGTCCCAACCTGTGCCTGGCGCTTGGCATCGTCCAGAGCCTTCTGCGCATAGGTCAGCGATTCCTGCTGCACGCGCACATTCTCGTAGGCGAAGACCAGGTCCCAATACATGTTCTCGATCTGGTCGACGGTGGTGATGACTTGCAGGCGGAAGGCTACGTCAGAAATCTCGCGGTTGTTCTTGGCAATGCGAATGAAGCGCGTGTTGGGAAGAAATCCGAAGCCCTGCAGCAGATTTTGCGTGAAGCGGAACTGGAAGTTCGAGCCCAGTTGTGGCGTCAGCAGGCTGGTGGGATTGTTGGTGGTGAGGTGAGTGTTGTTGAAGCCTGCGGTGAGAGCGCCGCCCCACGCGAATCCCTGGGTGTAGGCGAAGTTCGAGGTGTAGGTATTCTGCGCCACGATGGGGACGGGGCTGAGGTGCTGACGGATTCGGTGTTGTTCTTGTCGAGTTGCAGCGTGCCGGTGAGAGCAGGATCGAAGCTGGTGATGGGTGAGCCGATGCCGAGAGTCGAACTGACCAGGCCGCTGGTGCCGGTGCCGGCGCCGCCGGCGGCGACGGTGGTGCCGCCGGTGCCGGAGCCGACCGTGCCGCCGAGTCCGCCGACGCCGCCGCCGGGGGTGTTCTGCACGATGCCGGTATTGACGCCGAGAATGTTGGCGCCGGATTTGGCGCGGAGCAAATCGGCCTCCGCGATGTTCAGGTTATAGCGGGCGATGTCGAGGTCGAGATTGTTCTCGAGCGCGAGCGCGATGGCGTCATCGATGGAGAGATAGATTTTGCCATCGCGCATGAGCGAGTCGATGCGCGGCGAGTTGCCCAGGTTCGGCTGCGCCAGTTCCTGCGCCATGTAGGGCTGCAGCAAGTGAGGAAAGGCGGAGCGCGGAATCGAGTAGTCCTTCAGATGAATGGCCTGCGGTTGTGCCGGCTGAGGCGCCGCGGGCGGAGCTGCCTGCGCGGGCGGGGTTACCTGCGCCCAGAGGGCGAGTGGGAGCCGAAGCCAGAAAGGACGGCGGCCAGGCAGAGCGGCAGCAGCCGAACCATCGAAATCAAACGCGGTAAACGCATGGGTCTTCTCCTTGCATGAAAGCGGGCGTGCATTCTAGTGCGCGCGGAATTCAGATAATGCCAATGTTGGATGCAAGACGCAAAAACAGGTCACTTCATCTTAGCGGGAGAAGTTTCGCGAAAAGGGCGGGGGATTGTAAAGAATTGTGAGGGGGAAATGAAACGGCGCCGCTGTCGATGAAGAACAGCGGCGCCAGGGACGTGATACGTGTACTATTGCTGAGGCGTTTGGGTTGTCGGCGGAGCCGGCGTGATCGAAGGCAGATCCTTGCGCGGCGCAACGTGAGGAACATTGGGCATGCTCGTGACATGTCCCCTGGCGGCATCGTCGATGCTGATGCCGGCATGATCGAGCGTGTACCAACCGCGCGGTCGAGTTCGATGCGCGACTTTTCGTAGGCGGCCATGGCAGACATCAACGTGGACTCCGCCGTGGCCAGCGCGCTCTGAGTCTGCAGGACGGCGGTCGTGGTCGAGGTGCCGAACTGATACTTCTTCTGCTCGGCGTCCAGAGACTGCTTGGCATAGTCCACCGCGGCTTGGGCGGAGGCCACGCTGGCCCGGTTCTGTTCGACTCCGAACTGGGCGTTGCGGACCTCGATGTTGATCTGGTTTTCGCTCTGTTGCAGACGCCATCTGGGCCTGCTGATACTCCAGTTCCGAGCGGATCTGCGCGGCCTGAGCGGCCCGATTGCGCAGCGGGATGTTCAGCTGGATGCCCACGCCCTTGTCTGGAGCGGTGGAGTTGACCAGTTGGTTCACGGTGCCGCCGTAGCTGACGACTGGGACCGGAGAGTGGCGCAGCCGAAGTCCTGCAATTGGGTGGTCAGATTCGAGCACAGGCTGTGACGCTCGGGTTCTGAGCTGCCGCCTAAGCCGGCGCCGCCGTAGTAAGCGAACAGGTCCAGCGAAGGCAGCAGAGCATTGCGCACCGCCTTGTTGCTGATCTCAGTGGTGTTGAGCTGGATGCGGGACTCCACCAGTTCAGCGCGATGCTGCAAGGCGCTGGCAACCAGATCCTGCGTGGGCTGGACCGGTTCATTCGGTGGAATTTCCATGGTGGAAGTGGGAATCACTTCGGCTCCCGCCAGAGTCTGATCGCGCAGGGTGCGGCTGAGCGCGTTCTTCATGAGCAACTGCTGCAACTGCAGGTTGGTGAGCGCGACCGTCAGCGCCTGCTGGTCCTGGGCGACGGTGCTCTGAGCGCGGACGACTTCGATGGGCGCCAGGCTGCCGATTTCCACCTGCTTCTTGGTGTCGGAGAGCGTCTTCTGCGCAAAAGCCAGGGATTCCTTCTGCACGCGAGCGTTTTCGTAGGCGTAGACCAGATCCCAGTACATGGTCTGAATCTGATTGACGGTGGTGATGATCTGCAGGCGGAAAGCCACGTCGGAAAGCTCACGATTGTTCTTGGCGATGCGGATGAAGCGAGTGTTGGCGCGCAAACCCAAATCCCTGCAGCAGATGCTGCGTGAGCTGGGACTTGAAGCTTGAGTTCAGCAGTGGGCTCGAGAGCTGAGAAGGAGCTGTTGGTGGTCACGCGGTTGTTGTTGAACCCGACCGACAGGTTCGTGCCCCATTGGAAAGCCCTGCTGGTAGGCGAAGTTCGCCGGTGCCGGTGTTTTGAGCAAGTTGGCGGCAGCGCACCTGAAAGATACTGGTCGCCTGTTGACTGGAATGATCCTCTTGCAGGGTTCCGGTAAGAATCGGATCGAAGCTGGTGATCTGGGTCCGAAGCCGAGCGTGGAGCCGACCAACCCGCCAGCGCCCGCGCCTGCGCCGCCCGCTCCGAGGTGGTGCCGCCGGTGCCGGAGCCGACCTGTCCGCCGAGCCCGCCGACGCCACCGCCGGGAGTGTTCTGCACCACGCCGGTGTTCACGCCGAGAGTCGCTGCGCCCGCTTTGGCGCGCAGGATGTCGGTATCAGCGATATTCAGGTTATAGCGCGCGATGGCGATGTCGAGATTGTTCTCGAGCGCCAGCGCGATGGCGTCATTCAGCGACAGGTAGAGCTTGCCGTCGTGCATGAGCTGGTCGATGCGCGCGGTATTCGAAAGATTCGGCGCCGCCAAGTGCCGCGGTGTGTAGGGCCCGATCGGATTGGGAAAATGCGACACCGGCTTGGCATAGTTCAAGACCGGCAGTGGCTTGCCGGAGCGGCTGCGGCATGGGGGCCGCGGGCGATTCCTGGGCCCAGCACGCGAGGGTCAGCGTTGCGAAAAGGCTGGCAGCGGCGGCGAGCCGGACGGTCGAGATAAAACGTGCGAATGGCATCTACTCTTCTCCGTTCGTTGGCACCAGTTCGTTAAAACCTAGTTCGTTTAAGAACCAATCAATTAAGACCTTGCTGCGAATACACTTGGGTTGGCCTGAGACAGCTCGACCCCAAAAAAAAGTCCTACTCAGGCATTGGTACGCAAAGGACCGGCGGAAGGTTCCGGAAAGCTGGGAGAAAAATGGCCTTCCCCGCGGTTGCGCTTTTTCGTTCCTGGTTTCCTGCGCTCTGTGTTGCCTGGGACGTAGTGGCAGAGAGGTCTCGAACCTGAAAGACCGGGGTTCCGCGGAAACCATCCAGTATAGCTGACCGGAAGCGACTTGGCTTTCACCACATTGCTCCTGGAACTGGTAAATTGCTGGCAAAGCCAGAAATCGATTGGATGATGCGGCGGCGGTGCGGGACTCGAAAGATCGCAGGATGCGCAATCTCAAAGTGACTCTCTCCTATGACGGGGCGGAATTCTCCGGATGGCAGGTGCAGCCCGACGCCTCGACGGTGCAGGGCACACTGGCCTCAGCCATTGGACGGATTACCGGGAGAAAAGGTATTGCCGCAAGGCTCGGGCCGAACCGACGCGGGAGTGCATGCGCTGGCGCAAGTGATGACATTTGTCACGGAGTCTTCCGTCCCCACCGGGAATTTTCTAAAGGCTCTGAACGATATTTTGCCGGCGTCGGTGCGCGTGCTGGACGTGGCGGAGGCGCCGCCGGAATTTCACGCGCGGCATTCGGCGCAAGGCCAAGACCTATCGCTATCGAATTTATCGGGAGTCGATCTGTCCTCCGTTTCTGGCGCGGTATGTGTGGCACTATCCGTATCCGCTGGCGGAGGAGGCGATGGGGCGGGCGGCTGCGCTCGTGGTCGGGGAGCATGATTTCACTTCGTTCGCGGCGGTGGACCCGGAGCGGGGGCGCGAGGACGAACCCGTGTCCAACGTGCGAAAGATATTTTCCTCGTCGTGGGAGCGGCTGGGGGACGAGTTGATCTACACCGTTCGCGGCTCGGGATTTCTGCACCACATGGTGAGAAACCTGGTGGGCACGTTCATTCTCGTGGGCAAGGGGACGTTGCGGGTTGAGGATGTCACGCGCATCCTCGAGGCGCGAAAGCGGTCGGCGGCGGGAGCGACTGCGCCTGCGAGTGGATTGTATCTGGTGAGTGTTGAGTACTAGCGGAGGTTGTATGGACCTGCCTTCTCTGCAGCAGCGCTTACGTGGCAGTGTATGGCTTGCGCTGGCCGAGTTCGCCATTGTGGCGGGGTTCTTCTACGCCGATATTCACCATCACATTTACATCAGCAAGACTCCCTATATTTTTCTGCTGGGTTGGGCTTCACTGCGGTTGCGCGGGTTGCGATGGAAGGATGTTGGGTTTGCGCGTCCGCGCAGTTGGGGGAAGGCGCTTCTGGTCGGAGTTGTGGTTGGAGTCTGCATGGAAGCGATGGAGTTGTTTGTGACGCAGCCGCTTCTGGCGCGATGGCTGGGGAAGATGCCCGACCTCTCTGACTTCGCGGACATGGTTGGGAATCTGAAGGTGTTCCTGTTCTACGTGGTGCTGGTTTGGGTGCTGGGCGCGTTAGGCGAGGAGATCGACTATCGCGCCTACCTGATGAATCGCGTCGCTGGAGTATTTCGCGACACGAAGGCGGCATGGGTCGTGAGCTTGATCGTGGTCAGCATCGTTTTCGGATGTGGCCATCTCGATCAGGGAGCGACCGGGATGATTGAAAATGTGTGGAACGGGCTGCTGCTTGGGGCGCTGTATCTGGCTTGCGGGAGGAATCTTGCCGCGCCAGTGATTGCGCATGCGGTGGGGGACACGCTGGACTTTGTGCTGATCTACCTGGGGAAATATCCCGGGATGCATTAGAGTTTGCCGGGTGGGGTACCGCGAAGAAGAGACGTGGCAAGCTGCGTCTCTACGGACTAAGATTTCCTCATGGCCACGGATCTACAAATCGCGGCGCGGAAGATTGTGTCGGTGAATCCGGCGACAGGCGAGGTTCTGCGGGAGTTGGAGTGCGCGGGCGAAGGCGACGGTTGAGGCTGCGGTGCGCGGGCGCGCGCCGCGCAGACAGCGTGGGCTGAACTGGGACTGCGGCGGCGGATTGCCGTGCTGCGCGAGTTTCAGGCGAAGCTGTACGCGAAGAAATCTGAGATTGCGGCGGCCATCACGCGCGAAGTCGGCAAACCGCTGGTGGAGGCGCTGGTCACCGAGGTGCTGGTGGTGCTCGACGCGGCACGATTCCTGATCGACAACGCATGGGGATTGCTGCGCGACGAGCCGGTGCCACACGGAAATCTGGTCACCAAACTGAAGAGCGGATGGCTGGTGCGCGAACCGCATGGCGTGATCGGGATCATTTCGCCATGGAATTATCCGTTTTCGATTCCGGCGACGGAGACACTGGCGGCGCTGGTGGCGGGCAACGCGGTGGTGCTGAAGCCTTCGGAGTTGACGCCGCTGGTGGCGCTGGAACTGGCCTCGTTGCTGCATGCGGCGGGCGTTCCCGAGGATGTGTTTCAAGTCGTGGTTGGCGAAGGACCGGCCGGTGCGGCGCTGTTGCGTTCGCCGATCGACAAGCTGGTGTTCACGGGCAGCGTTGCGACCGGGAAGCGGATCGCGGCAGCCGCGGCGGAGCGCTTGCTTCCGGTGGTGCTCGAACTGGGCGGGAAGGATCCCATGCTGGTGCTCGACGACGCCGACGTGGACGTGGCTTCAAGCGCGGCGGTGTGGGGAGCGTTCGTCAATGCGGGGCAAGCCTGCTTGTCGGTCGAGCGCTGCTACGTGCATCGCAGTTTGTACGAATCTTTTGCCCGCGCGTGCGCGGAGAAGACGAAGCAGCTGCGCGTGGGCAATGGCATGGATTCGCACACCGATGTGGGTCCGATGATCCAGGAGCGGCAGGTGCGGATCGTGGAATCGCACGTGGAAGACGCCAAGGCGCGCGGGGCACGGGTTCTGGCGGGCGGCACGCGGTTTGCCGGAACTCGGCGTGAATTTTTATGCTCCCACGGTGCTGGCCGACGTGACGCACGACATGCGCATCATGCGGGAAGAAACATTCGGTCCGGTGCTGCCGGTGATGGCGTGCGCGGACGACGACGAAGCGGTGCGCCTGGCCAACGATTCCGAATATGGGTTGGCGGCCAGCGTGTGGACGCGCGATCGCAAGCGCGGCGAGCGGCTGGCGCGCCGCATCCATGCCGGCACCGTCATGGTGAACGATGTGATTTCGTGCTTCGGCATCAGCGAGGCTCCGCACGGCGGCGTGAAGGCCAGCGGCGTGGGCCGCACCCACGGGCGCTTCGGGCTGGACGAGATGGTGCGGGTGAAGTATCTCGATATGGATCGCATGCCGGGGATGAAGAAGGTCTGGTGGCACGGCTACGGCGAGAGCTTCCGCCGGCAGATGGAAGGGTTTCTGGATATGCAGTTCGCGCGCGGGCTGGGGACGCGGGTGCGCGGTGCGTTGCGGGCCGCGGGGGTGGTGAGGCGGAAGCAGTTGTAACGGTTCGGCCGGGCTTCGCCCAGGCCGGACGGCCGAGGCGGCCGTCGCCACATGAGTCGTGCTGTCTTCCCACGTTTCGACTACATTCATTCGTTAATCCGGTCTCCGTGGCTGCGGGGGTGCGAGATCACCAGGAAACGAACCGGGACGGACGAGGGATTGCGGATCTGATGGCGTTGTCCCGGCATCACGCGAATGCCGGTTCCAGCGTGCAGGAGCGTGGTCTGACCTTCCACCTCCATGATTACTTCGCCCGACACGATGTAGAAAAACTGCTGCGCCTTCTCGTGGTGGTGGCGAATCTCGGCCGCGCCCGGGGGCATGAACTCCTCGATCACGCTGAGTTGCTCGTCGTTGACTAAATACCAGGCATCGCAATCCACGCCCCAGCGATAGTGCTCGGCGTTGTCGCGGCTCACGGCGGCGGGTGTAACGGAATGCGCATGAACCGAGGCACTGGGGAGCGACTCTGGTTGGACTTTTTTCGCCATGCTTTTCGTCTCCTGTGGACCAGTGTAATCTGGTCGCCATGAGCGATCCTATCCAGAATGTTTCATCCTCTGATCCCAAGCGGGAATTGTTGCGGCATACCGTGGCCACGGTCGCGTATCGAGGCGGCAAAGCCGTGCGCAACGCGCCCGCTGGTTTTGCAGACTTCCATGCGGGCGAGGGAACGCGCACTCCTGGCCAGATTCTGGCGCATATCGGCGATCTGTTCGACTGGGCATTGTCGATTGTCAAGGGTCAGCGGACATGGCACGACTCGACGCCTCTGCCGTGGGACCAGGAAGTGCAGCGATTCTTCGCCGCGCTCAAAAAGTTCGACGACTATCTGGCGTCGAGCGAACCGGTCCATGCTTCGATCGAGAAGGTGTTTCAAGGTCCGGTTGCCGACGCGCTGACGCACGTCGGTCAGATCGGGATTCTGCGGCGTCTGGCGCGCGGTCCGGTGAAGGGCGAGAGCTATTATGAGGCAGAGATCGAGACGGGCCGAGTCGGCGCCGACCAGACCAAGCCGAAGCGCGAGTTCTGAAAGGCTGCGCACGGTGAATTACTTCGCGCGATTGCGGTAGAGCGACGCGTCCACCTGCCGGGTCATCGCTTCCATGTCAAGTGGGATTCCGAGAAATTGCGCGAGTTGCTGGGCGACCTCTTTCGGTTTGCTCAGCACATCGTGATATTGGACGCGGCGGGCCTTGACGTAAGGCTTGCCATCCATCCACGCGTAGACTTCGCGCAGGTGCTTCTCAAATGCGGCGGAGATTGCGGCGGGGTTTGCGCCCTCCTTATAAGTCCCACGGCGCTTCAACATTTGATCTTGCGAGGCAAGAACTTCGGGTAGCGGGCGCTGCATGAAGATGATCCGGTATTCGTGGCCGGACGGTAGTGAGAGCAAGAGCCGAGAGATGACTTTGACAACTTTGCCTTCACCCTCAGCGATACATGAAGGATCGTTGGGAAGTTGCTTGATCCGCTCCCACTCCAGGTAGCCGCGAGGATTGTCGGTGTCGGCCTGGCGTTCGCCGTCCGAGAGCGCGGTCATCCCGCCCGCAACCAGCATCTGCATCATGAGAGACGTGCCGGAACGAGGCAGTCCCGAAACAATTGTGATCATGAATTCCTTATGAAGAACGTCCGAATGCATCTTGTAGCCGAATCGGGTAGTGCCATGCAAAGAAGATTCGTATCAGGGCATCGCTTCAGCGATGCCGCAAATGGGGGCGAGACCAACGGTTTTAGCCGCTTCTCGTTCGCGATTGCAGCGGCTAAAGCCGATCACGTCTCATCGATGCTTCGGCACGCCTGAAGGCGTGCCCTGATACGGATCTCTTTCTCAAACGACCGTCTTCTCAAACACACAGTCTCAGACGGTTCCGTAACCGCACATTGCGATCCTACAGCCTAGCAGAGGCGACGACCGCGCCGCGTCAGTTCTGATTCTTCAGCGGCACTTCGGCGCGATAGATGGCCTGCCAGCGGCCCTCTTTGAAGATGTAGACCGAACTGCCATTCATGTAGACCGGAATTTTTTGTCCGCCACAGGTTGCGTGTTGCTCGGCTTTGTAGGTGAGCAGGTAGGCGCCAGTGGCCAACGGAAGCACTCCGAAGTCCGAAAGGCTGTAGCCCTCGACCACACACGATTGTGCCGACCCTTTCTGTTCCTCCAATTGCTGAGCGCGCGCAGCGGTGCCGTTTTCACCCCAGGAGACTCCGTTCTCGGGAATGTGATTGCGGAAGTAGGCTACGTCTTTGGACTTCCATGCTTCGAAGAAGCCGGTCTCGGTGCGAACAAGTTCTTGATCGACGCTGCTTTTCGTCTTGGGCGCTTGTGCGTGTGCCGGTCGGAACGCAAATGCGAGGGAAATAAGCAGTGCGGCGCAGGTGAGTGAAGTCCCGAGGATGGTCATAAAGTCTGACTAGCATACGCCATCGAGCTTAGCTCGGGAATGTCCGGACCCTCGTCCCGAGTGAATCTGGGGGCGCCTTCGTCGTACATGTTTCGCCTCCTGCGTTTCGGTTACAATGACCGCGTAAGGCCGAATCCGGCGGCGTTTGGGCCGCCCGAACGAGGGGTACGTCCTTGGCGACTGGCGAAGTAACCACTTCCAATACCCAGAATATTCCGCAGCTTCCCAACCATAAGGTGAAGGTCAAGAAGGCCGGGCAGCGCGCCTGCAACGAGAAAAACGAGAAGGGAAAATTCTGCGGCGGGCACTTGAAGCTCTGGTTTTATATGACCGACGCGGTCGAGCGCGAGTGCGGCGACGTGGAAAAGGCCTGGGGACCGAAGGCGGAAGTGTATCGCTGCGAGAACTGCAGGGCGCTGTATCTGCCGACGCCGGGTGAGACCAAGATCAATGTTGCGGGGCAGGGGATGATTTCGGTGTTCGGGTTGACCCTGCCTCCGAAGGAGAAATAGCTGGGAGCTTCGAGCTCTGAGCTTCGAGTTCTGAGGGATCGTATTTAATTCTGCCTTCGATTCTGGGGAAGACAAAAACGGAAAAGAGTCTCGCGACTGGATACGTTGTTGCGGGTTTTACTCGCAGCTCGAAGCTCGCGGCTCCAAGCTTGTTCATGAACACTCCCGACCTCATCTACGACTGGAACAAGAATCACCCGCCGGGGCTCAAGCCGCCGGGGCCGGTGCTGATCAACGACGAGACTTTGCGCGATGGGCTGCAGTCGCCTTCGGTGCGGGATCCTTCGATTGCGGAGAAGATTGAAATTCTTCATTTGATGGAGGCGTTGGGAATTCATTCTCTGGCGCTGGGATTGCCGGGCGCCGGGCCACGCGCGGTGGAGGCCGTGACAGCGCTGGCTCGAGAGATCGCCGCGCACAAGATGAAGATTCGCGCTAACTGCGCCGCGCGGACGCATGAGAATGACATTCGCCCGGTCGCCGAGATCGTGCAGAAGACAGGGCTGCCCATTGAGGCCGCGACCTTCATCGGTTCCAGTCCGATTCGCAGATTCACCGAGGGATGGACGGACGATTTTCTTCTCCAGACCACAGAAAAGGCCGTGAAGTATGCCGTGTCGCTCGGGCTTGACGTCATGTACGTTACCGAAGACACGAGTCGCTGCGATCCGGAGACGGTGAAGCGCTTGTATTCGACCGCGATCAATTGCGGCGCGCGCGCGATTTGCATCTGCGATACCGCCGGACACGCCACGCCGATGGGGGCGCTGGCGCTGGTGCGGTTTGTGATTGCGGAATGCGTGAAGCCCTCCGGTGAAAACATTCGTGTCGACTGGCACGGACACAGCGATCGCGGCCTGGCAATTGCGAATTCCATGGCGGCGATTATTGCGGGGGCAAATTGCGTGCACGGCTGTGCAATTGGCCTGGGCGAGCGGGTTGGCAATACGCAGGTCGATCAGATGCTGGTCAATCTGAAGTTGATGGGCATTGCGCCTTGGGATCAGCAGGATCTGACGAAGCTCAAGCACTATTGCCAGGCGGTTTCGCGGGCAACGGGCGTTCCGATTCCCGCGAATTATCCGGTGGTGGGGGACGACGCGTTCCGCACCGCAACCGGTGTGCACGCGGCGGCCATCATCAAGGCATATCACAAAGACGACGTCGTGCTGGCGAATACGGTGTATTCGGGTGTGCCCTCGCACGTGTTTGGGCTGGAGCAGATTATTGACATCGGTCCGATGAGCGGCAAGTCGAATGTGCTTTGGTGGCTGGAGCGGCGCGGCATTCCGGTGAGCGACGGGATCGTGGACCGCATCTACCAGCGCGCCAAGCAGAGCGACCACACCTTGAGCGAAGCGGAGATTCTGGAGTGCGTGCCCACCGCGGCACCCAAGAAGTGACCCGCGCATGGCTCCCTTGAGACATGCGATTCTCGGCGTGGGCGGCGTCGGAGGCCTGATCGGTGCATGCCTGGCGCGATCGGGCGAGACGGTTACAGTGGTGGTCAGGCCGGAAGCACTCGCGCAATATCCTGAACAACTGCATCTCGAAAGCGCCTTCGGGAACTTCAGCGTGCCGGTTTCGCGTGCCGCGGAGGTGCCGCCCGCCGACGTCTTGTGGATTGCCGTAAAGGCCACGCAACTGGAAGCGGCACTGGCTGCTTTCACCAAGCCCGAATCCGTAAGAGCCATTGTCCCGCTGCTCAACGGGATCGACCATCTTGCGTTGCTGCGCGCCAAGTATGGTTCCGAAAAAGTTATCGCGGCTACGATTGCGGTCGAGACCGAGCGCGTCGCGCCGGGACACATCGTCCATCGCACTCCGTTTGCCCGTCTGAACGTGTCTTCCGTCGGGCGTAGTCTGCTCGGCGCAGCCGTTGATGAGTTTCAGAAGATGGGATTCGAGTGCCGCTTCATCGATGACGAGCCGACGCTGATGTGGAGCAAGATCGTCTTCCTCGCCCCGTTCGCGCTGACGACCACCGCTGCGGATCGCACGACCGGAGCGGTCATCGCCGATCCAGAGTGGAAGCAGCAACTGGAGTCGTGCGTGCGGGAAGCGTGCGCGGTTGCCGTGGCAGAGGGCGCCAAAGTGGATGCAGACGCCATCCTCGCGGCGATGATGAAGATGCCCGCGAATATGCGCAGTTCGATGCAGAAAGACGTCGAGCGCGGCAATGCCCCGGAACTCGATGCGATCGCCGGACCCATCCTGCGCGGCGGTCAGCGCCACGGGATCGACGTGCCGACTACGAAGAGACTCGTGGCAGCCGTCGAGCGCCGCGCGGGATCTTCGCGATTACCAGGGTAAGGGAGTGGTTACTTCGTCCGCGCTGAGGGACGATCCGCGATGCCTCCCGCGGCAGGGCCCCCGGCTGTCTTCCGTAACGCCCTCGCCAATCCCAATTCTGGCCAACGCGTTGTAAACTAACGCAATACTTCGATGAGCCCGAATCCCCCGCGCTCGGAGTTTCCGGACGCCGCGCTTGTGCCCTCGGTGCAGCAGGAGGTAGCGCGCCTAGCTGCATCCCCGGAAGTACGTTCCGCATTCAACTGGTTTCGCACCCAGGAAGCGCAATTGGCGCACTGGCAAATGGAGATGGCGCGGATTCCGGCGCCTCCGTTTGGCGAGTCGGCGCGCGCGGCCTGGCTGTCAGAGCGATTCCGCGAAGTCGGGTTGGACGATGTTCGCATCGACGATGTGGGCAACGTTTTCGGCACGCATCCTGGATTTGGGCGGCGCTATGTGGCCCTGAGCGCGCATATTGACACCGTGTTTCCCGCGAACACGCCGCTGAATATCCGCCAGCAGGGAAGCCGCATTTACGGGCCGGGAGTTTCCGACAATGGCGCGGGTGTCGTTGCGTTGCTGGGGATCGCGTCGCTGCTTCGGAACGTACGCATCCGGCACGCGCTGCCGTTCGTGTTTATCGGGAATGTTGGCGAAGAGGGCGAGGGCGACCTGCGCGGCATGCGACACATTTTTGCCACGCCGCGCTGGAAAGATTCCATTGCCTACAGCCTCGTGCTCGATGGAGCGGGCGCGGACACGATTGTGGCCGAAGCCCTGGGCAGTCGCCGCTTTGAGGTGATTGTGCGCGGGCCGGGCGGGCACTCGTGGAGCGATTTTGGCGCGCCCAATCCCATTGTGATTCTGGCGAAGGCGATCGAGACCTTCACGGCGACACCGGTTCCGACCACGCCGAAGACTACCTTCAACGTTGGCGTGATTCGCGGCGGGACCTCGGTGAATTCCATTCCCGAGTCGGCCAGCATGAAAGTCGACATTCGCTCGACGTCGATGACTGAGATGGAGCGACTGGAGCAATCGCTGCGACTGGCGCTGAATCGCGCCGTGGAAGATGAAACCATGGCCGCCGAGATGCGATCGTCCGCGCAGAAGCGGCCGTCCGGCGTAAGTTGTGAGGTGGTGGTCATCGGGAACCGTCCGGCGGGAGAGTTGCGGGCGGGGGCGCGAATTTTGCAGGTCGTGCGCGCGGTTGATTCTCAACTCGCCAATGCGGCGCAGGTGCAGCGAGCATCGACCGATGCGAATATTCCGCTTTCGCTGGGGCAGGAAGCAATTGCCATTGGCGGCGGCGGGTCGGGCGGCGGAGCACACACATTGCAGGAGTGGTTCGATTCCAACGGGCGCGAGCTGGGTTTGAAGCGGATTTTGCTGACGATGATGGCGCTGGCGGGAGTGGGAGAATGATGCTTAGATTTAGGATGAGTCTGGGGTGTGCCGTCTTGTGTTCCGTTCTCGGTGCGACGCAGAGTTTCGGGCAGGAACCTTCGCCTGCGCCCGCCGACGCCAAGCCGAAGGCCGACATCATCTTCATGCACGCCAATGTCTATACCGGCGTGCCTGCCAATACGCCGTTCAGCTCGATTCTGCGCGAGGAAGCGATTGCCGTGCGCGGCGACCGCATTCAGGCCGTCGGGAAGATCGTTGACATTGACAAGCTGAAAGGGCCACAGACGCAAGTCGTCGACCTCGGCGGGCATTTTGTAATGCCCGGATTCAACGACGCTCACCTGCATCTTGATGATGCTGGAATGACGAAGCTGAGCGTGGATCTGACGGGCGTGAAGTCTCTCGATGACCTGCGCGCGCAAGTCGCGAAGAAAGTCGAAGAGTCGAAGGCCGGCGACTGGATTCTGGGATCGGGTTGGGACGAAACTCTCTGGCCGGTGAAGGTGACACCCACACGGTGGGATCTCGACGAAGTGTCCGGCGGGCATCCGGTATTCCTCGTTCGCATCGACGGACACATTGCCGTGGCCAATACGCGCGCTCTGCAATTGGGCAGCATCACTCTGGCCAGCCGCAATCCGCAGGGCGGGCGGATCGATCGCAACCAGAATGGCGAGCCCACCGGCATTCTGCGGGAGACGGCGCAGGCTGCGATTCTGGAAGTGGTTCCTAAGCCGACGCATCGCCTCCGCCGGGAAGCTCTTGAGCTTGCTCTGGCTGATCTGGCAGAGCACGGCGTGACCTCCGCGCAGGATTATTCGCCCAACTGGGAAAATTTTCAGATCTACGAGGAACTGGAAAAAGAGGGCAAACTCACCGCCCGCATCACGGAATGGCTGCCCTTCGACGATCCCGTTGAGGAGTTGGACAAGAAGCGCAACTCGCATCCGCAGTCGGACCTGATGCTGCACACCGGGATGCTGAAGGGGTTCATGGACGGCTCGCTGGGATCGCATACGGCCGCGATGCTGGAGCCGTACGCGGATGATCCCAAGAACTCCGGCCTGCCGCGATACGACGCCGCGAAGCTGAACGACATGACGAAAGAGCGCGTGCTGGCGGGCTTCCAGATTGGCTTCCATGCCATCGGAGACAAGGGCGTGCAGATGGCGCTCGACGCCTTTGCGGAAGCCGAGAAGGCAGCGCGCGAGGCGCATGTGAAAGCGCCCAACGGCGGGGAAGATTTCCGCCTGCGGATCGAACACGCACAGGTGACCACTCCGGCGCAGATCGCGCAGTTCAAAACTCTGAAAGTGATTGCGTCAATGCAGCCCAATCACTTGCTGACGGACATGCGCTGGGCCCAGGACCGGCTAGGGCCGAAGCGCGCTGCAACCTCGTACGCCTGGCTGTCTTTTCTGAATAAGGGCGTCACGCTGGCCTTTGGCACAGATTATCCGGTGGAACCGGTCACGCCATTTCGCGGGCTCTACGCTGCTGTCACGCGCAAGAGCGAGAACGGCAAGCTGGAATACTTCCCCGAGGGCCGGCTGACGGCAGACCAAGCGATCACTGCCTACACTGCTGGCTCGGCTTTTGCCGAGTTTGAAGAGAAGGAAAAGGGCAAGATGGTCGAGGGGATGTTGGCCGATTTTATCGTCCTGGACCGGGATCCCACGGCGTCGTCGCCGGAGAGATTGTTGGGGACCAAGGTGCTGCGCACCGTATTGGGAGGGAAGACGGTGTACGAAGCGAAGTAAGTCGAGGCCGCTTCGCTCGATCGACAATTCGCGTCCCTAGCTAAGGCTCTCGCGGACAGTATCTTAACTAAATCCCTTCAGCATCAAACGGTTTCCGGGGTTTGCGCGTCTAATATTATATAGAGCTCTCGATGGCGGGATCTGCCTGTCACAACCAACAGTGGCGGTATGTAAATGGGTATACTATAAGGGTTTAATCGGCTTCGGAGGGAAGTAGACATATGGATTCGGGCGCAATGTGGATGCGCATGAAGGCTCATCGCTGGGCCTACACGCTCAGTATTCTGGCAACGCTTTCCGTCGGCATTCTGATCGGAACGGTGATTTCCTACGGAGTCAAAGGGAAAGAAGGGCAAAAGAGCGACGCGACACCGCTCTCGCTGCCCGCGCCGCAGCAGTTGTCGAACACGTTTTCGCAGATCGCGAAGCAGTTGGAACCCAGCGTGGTCAACATCAACACGGAATCGACGATCAAGAACGTCCACAAGCGCCGCGGACAGAATCCTGACGACGAAGACGGCGGCGATGGCGGCGGGATGGACGACTTCTTCAACCACTTCTTCGGCGGTCCGGGCGGCCAAGGCGCTCCCGGCGGACCTGGCGATGGCGCCATCCGCGAGCGTTCTCTGGGTTCCGGCGTAATCGTCGATCCCAAGGGATTCATCGTGACCAACCGGCACGTGGTCGAAAAAGCTGACCGCATCCGGGTTCGCTTTCAGGATGATCCGCCAGGCGTGCAGCATGACGCCAAGGTCATTGGCACCGATCAGGAAACTGATCTTGCCGTGATCAAGGTCGATATTGACCGCGTGCTGCCCTCTGCCAAGATGGGCAATTCCGACAGTATGCAGGTGGGCGACTGGGTTCTTGCCGTTGGCAGTCCCTTCGGTTTGTCCGAGACGGTGACCGCGGGAATTGTTTCGGCCAAGGGCCGCGACATCGTCCCTGGCCGTCAGTTCCAGACTTTCATTCAGACGGATGCGGCGATCAATCCCGGCAATTCGGGCGGACCGCTGGTCAATATGAACGGCGAAGTCATCGGAATCAACACGGCGATTCTGAGCGAGACCAACGCCTATGCGGGTGTGGGTTTTGCGCTGCCCTCAAAAACCGTGGTCGATGTTTACAACCAGCTGACCGGGCCGGAACACAAGGTTTCGCGTGGCTCGATTGGCATCATGTTCGATGCGGTCGAGAATCCGGCGATTGCCCGCGTTTATGGTTCGGGATCGGGTGTCACGGTTTCGAGCGTGGTGCCGGGCAGTCCGGCCGACCAGGCCGGCTTGAAAGTCGGCGATACCATCACCAGCGTCGACGGCAAGAAAGTGACCAAGGGCGCCGAATTGGTGGCCGACATCGCTTCTCGCAAGCCGGGCTCGAAGGCCAGTGTTACCTTCTTGCGCAACGGAAAGACGCAAGAAACCTCGGTGACCATCGCCGACCGCGCCAAGCTGTTTGCCGCGCGGCTGGGCGATGACCAGGAGAACGACGACGAGAGCACCCCCAAGCAGAGTAAATTCGGTGTGACCGTTCGCAAGGTGACGCCGGAAATGGCCGACCGTCTCGACATGCCCGCTGGGAAAGGCGTGATCGTGCAAGACGTGAAGCCGCGCTCGTTTGCCGAAGATGTAAACCTGGGACGCGGCGACATCATTCTGGAAGTAAACAAGCAGCCGGTGAACAGCGAGGAAGAGTTCGCCAAGGTCGAGTCGAGCCTGAAGAGCGGCCAGGACGTGGTGTTCCTGGTGCGGTCGCGCGGTTCCTCGAAACAGGATGGAACAATCTTCCTGGCCGGTACACTTCCGTAACCGAAACGAGCCCAACGGGAACTGGCGTTGTACTCTTCCATGGTGGATGATTACGATGCCAGCGTCCGTTGGGCTTTTTATTTTGAGGTGAAGGTTTCCGGTTGAGAAGTTGGACTCAAATCCGCAAGGCAGGACTCGTAGCCGCAGGCACGCTGGCGATGTTGTCGTGGGTTGCGGTTGCGAATGCCGGCCAGACTTCGACTGGCGACTCAACGGGCAAGAAGCCAGCGACTACGACGACTTCTCACAAGACGCATCACAAGAGCACGGCGTCAACGGGCACAACCAAGTCCGGTTCTAAGCGCACCGCATCGTCAAGCAAACATTCCTCGCACAAGAAATCGGCGAAGACGCGGGGCCAACAAAAGATCGATTCCGAGCGGGCGCAAGCAATCCAGGAAGCGCTGATCCGTGAGCACTACTTGAGCGGAGAAGCCACGGGCACCTGGAACCAGGCCAGCGTAGAGGCTATGCGCCGCTACCAGGCGGACCATGGCTGGCAGAGCAAGACCGTCCCCGACTCGCGCGCGCTGATCAAGCTGGGACTGGGGCCGAGCAAGGACCATCTGCTGAACCCGGAAAGCGCCATGACCACCGTTCCAGATGCGCCGCGCGCTGAGTCCATGCCCACCACGTCGCACAGCACATCGCCCGGAGCGGATCCAGCGCCTTCCACAAACCCGAACGATTCCCGCCCGCAGTAGCTGGCAGCATTAGAGCGAAGAGCTAGTTCTTCTTGTAGCTCGTCATCACCGGCTGCGGGAAGTAAGGCAAGGTCTGGTTGGTGATGATGGCGCGGGGGTTCGTTTCCACCATAGCCTCGGCGACATCTTTTCCGCAGATGGCCGCGGCGGCATCGCGCGCCGTCGAAAGAATCGGGATCCGCTTTTCGAGATCGTGCGCGTCGGTCGCGAGGACGTGGACAGCTTGGTGCTCGAGCAGCCACAGCGCCGCTCGGCGCGTACGGTCCCCCCAAAATCCGGTCAAAGCCGAACCCGTCATCTGGACGACGCAGCCCTGGTCCGCCCACTCCAGCACGCGCTGCGGGGCTTCGCGCAAAATCGGGTTGCGCTCGGGATGGGTAATGACCGGCGTGATTCCGCAATTCGCCATCTTGAAGAAGTAATGTGTGGTCTGCTCCGCGATGCTGAAGTTGCTGAACTCCACCAGCAGGTAGCGCGTGCCTTCGATGACGTAGCGGGTGGGATTGGCCAACGCGTCCTGGATATTGTCGTAAGAAAGGTGAAAGTCGCAGCCCAGGCTCAGTTTCGGGGCGTCGCCGACGAGTTGTTGCAGGTGGGCGAGGAGTCCCTTGAGGTATTCACGATCGTAGTGATAGCGATCGTTGGCGTGAGGTGTAGCCACCATGTGGGTAATGCCGTCGGCAGCTGCCGCGCGGCATAGGGCGACCGAGACCTCCCACGATTTCGGGCCGTCGTCTACCTCGGGAAGAATGTGAGAATGAATGTCGACCACAGATGTAGGAACACCAGCACGCGGCTGATAGTTGCCCCTTTCCTCCCGATTTAAACAGATTCGTAGGCAAAGTCCAAGCGACGCTAGAACCAGCAGGTTGGGTTCGAGGGGATGGGACGTATGTCGAGTCCAACTCCGCCCGTACTCGCAACTCTGGCCATCGCGGCCGGATCAGGGTGGTTGATTGCAAGTGCGGTCCGCGCCCCCGGGAGGCAGTGGGCCCTGCGTGCACGACTCGTTGAAGATGACCGGCTGACTACCGTGGGGCCTTACGGGTACGTGCGAAATCCTATTTACACTGGCATGCTCGGGATGCTGATCGCTACTGGATTCGCGATGGAACACTGGATCGCGCTGCGTTTGGTGAGGAGTTCGAGCAGTATGCGAAGAGGGTGCCGGCGGTGCTGCCGGGAATTTACTGAGCCTTCACCAGATCGTGGGTACCCGCGCCGGACTTGCGAGTCTCTTTGTCCGCAGTAATGAGGGGCAGGTCCCCGATCAATGCGGTCGCGCCGATGACGCGGTCCACGGGGTCCTTAGGATAACTTTCGGGCAGTTCGAAGGCTTGTCTTGCGTTCGCCGTGATTGGGAGCGTGGTGAAACGGAGTTCGACATCAGATAGAAAAGTCTCTAGGTCGGGCGTGAGATGAATTCGTCCGTGACTTGAGAGCCTGGCAATTTCCAGAAGAGTGATGCTGGAAATTGCCAGGCCGCGCGCTTCTTGTCTGGCCTCCTGAATCGCGGCATGTGCTCTTGAGGAGATGCGATGATGCTCATGCGCCAGCCAGATCACCGCGTGCGTGTCGAGCAGTAACAATAGAGATCGCCCCACTCTTCCGGTGTGAATGCGGGAGAGACAATATCCCCCTTTATTTCGATCTTGCCCTTGAAAAACCCGAAGATGTCATCTTTTTCTTGCTCGACCGGGACGAGTTTTGCCACCGGCTTGCCACGTTTGGTGATGATGACAGCTTCGCGCTTGGACTGGACCTCATCCATGATGGCGAGGCAGCGGGCCTTGAAGGTTCCGGCGGGGATTGTTTTCATTTTCATGGAAAGCTCGTGATCATAGTCATTTGGACCATGGTCTACACCGGCGTCATCCTGAGCGCAGCCGTTCTTCAGGCGGAGGGAAGGATCTCGCGCGGACCGTCCGCGGTTCCGTTGCACGCAAGATCCCTCCGCCCGCTGGTGAAAGCGCGGGCGTTCGGGATGACGCAGCCACGGTAAACCCGAAGCTCTCTCTTCTTACACACCCATAGAGGTTCGAGCGCATTCGTCTTCGGCTCCGAGGCGGAACGGTCGGAAAACAGCTGCGAGCACGATCGCTGTGAACATCGTCTGCCTAGTCACCCGACGGGCGTTACGGGAAAGAGATGATTTCATTGACACCCCACGCTGTTCCCGACCGCGAACTACGCTCTACCGTAGCGCTCCCGAATGAAGTCCGCAATTCCGGCATACGCTTTCGTTAGCGTTGCTTCATCCGGCAGGAACACGATGCGGAAATGCTGCGTGCCCGGCTTCTGGCCGAAGCCCGAGCCATGCACAACCATGACGTGTTTCTGGCGGATCAGTTCCTTCACGAAGATCTCGTCGCTCTCTGGGATGTCAATGCGCGGGTAGGCGTAGAACGCTCCCCGCGGGGCAACGCAACTCACGCGCGGCGTCGCCTCGCACCACTTCTGCGTGAGATCGCGGCGGGAGCGCAGTTTGCGCTGCACTTCGGCGAGATGATCCTGCGGCCCTTCCAGCGCGGGCCTGATCGCATATTGCTCGGGATGATTCGCGCACAAACGCGCCCGCAGTAGGCGGTGAATACCTTCTGTATAAGTCTTCACCGCGGCGGCATCGCCGGAGACGATGCCCCATCCGATGCGCCATCCCGGGACAAGGTAGTTCTTCGACATCCCGCCGAAGGTCACGCAAGGCACGTCGGGCGCGACCGAGGCAAAGGCGATGTGCGGCGTGCCGTCGAGAATCAACTTGTCGTAAATTTCATCCGAAAAAACGATCAGGTTGTGACGGCGCGCCAGTTCGGCGACTTGCTCCAGCATCTGGCGGGTGCACAGCGATCCCGTAGGGTTGTTGGGGTTAATCAGAACGATGCCGCGGGTGGGCGGTGTGAGCTTGCGTTCGATGTCCGCGAGTTCTGGCTGCCAGGCATCTTCTTCATTCAGGTCGTAGGCGTTAAGCCCAATGCCCAATTTGCACAGCACCGCCGAGTACAGCGGATAGTCCGGGCTGGGAGTCAGAACGTTCTCGCCGGCATTGACCAGAGCAGAGAGACAAAGATCGACGGTCTCGCTCACCCCAGCCGTGACGAAAATATCCCGCACGGTCGTGATTCCCTTGCGCCCGGCCTCGCCGCGAATGGCCTCGATCGCTTCCGGGATACCGGGAGACGGCGCGTATCCGTTCTTGCCATCGCGCATGGCCTTGTAGACGGCTTCGATGATGTGCGGCGGCGTCTGGAAATCGAAACTTAGGGGATCGCCGACGTTAAGCGGCAGGACTTTGTGTCCCTGCTTCACCACCTCATCGGCGACGCAGGCCAGGTCGCGGATGGCGTAGCGGACGTTATCGAGGCGGGAGGCGGCGGCAATCTCGTGAGCTTGGCTGATGGGAGTCATGGAAGCCTCGCCACGGCGAAGCTTCCGGGCCGCGGCTAACCAGAAATTCTAAATGGACTGGACGAGGTCGCGCGCAGAAATCTGCGGCCGGCCAGTTGCGAACGAGGGGCGGCAAGGCTGAAGAGTGGGAAGACTTACTTGTTTGGGTTGAATGTGAACACGGCTTCCTCGACAGTTTGGGCCGGGCCGGGTGCGTATTTCCAATGCATCACGGCTTGGGAGGCATACTGGGCCAGCATAGGGTTGCCACCCTTGCACTCGACCTTCGACACATTCCCGTTCGGAAGCACTGTCGCCGCCAGGCGAACCTGTCCCTCGAAGTGACCATTCCTGAGGACATACGGATAGTCGGGCTCAGTCATTACCAAGACCTTGCGATGCGTCTTGGCGGTATCCTGAGCCAAAAGACGCGGAGTGGAAAGGGCCATTAGCCCGAGCAGCAGTGCCAGAACGGCAAGACAGAGCCTGCTCCTGACGCTCAGACTACGGACGGTGCGAAATTGACGATCCATCACAAGACGACCCCAAAGGCAAGAGTTGAGACCTGGAGGGAAGCCTCATGCGGCTAAGTTAAGTGGCCGGCAAGGTGTGAGCAAGATTACCGAGGTACTCGGCGAAAGCCCCCACGCGCGAGCCATCGCCCAGCGGAAAACGACGTGAAACACGAAAATCAGCCGTCAGAACAGATTCTGACGGCTGAACGCTGAGGTGACTTAGTCTTCCCGGTCGATCTGGGCTTTCTGCAGCTTGTCCGAATAGTCGACATAAACCGACTTCCACTCCGTGTAGAAGTCGATCGCTCCGATCCCGCCCTCGCGATGTCCGTTGCCAGTTGCCTTCGTGCCGCCAAAGGGCAGGTGGACCTCGGCGCCGATCGTCGGCGCATTGATGTAGGTGATGCCGGCATAAAGATCGCGAATGGCCGAGAACGCCTTGTTGACATCCTTGGTGTAGAGCGCTGACGACAAGCCGTATTCGATGCCGTTTGCGATCTCAATGGCGTCTTCTAGATCGTCACAAGGAATGATCGAAACGACAGGTCCGAAAATTTCTTCCTGCGCGATGCGCATCTTGGGGTCGACGTCGGTAAAGACCGTCGGCTCCATGAACCAGCCATACTGGTAATCTCCCTGATCGAGACGGTTGCCGCCGCAGACCAGCTTCGCGCCTTCGTTCTTGCCGATGTCGACGTAGCTGAGATCCGTCTGAAGTTGCTTCTCGTTGACCGCTGGTCCCATCTGTACAGTCTCGTCGAGGCCGTTGCCTACTTTCAGTTTCTTGGCCCGCTCGACCAGACGCTCGACGAATTCCCGATACACGCCCTTTTGCACGATCATGCGGCTAGTCGCGGTGCAGCGCTGGCCGGTGGTTCCGAACGCTCCCCAGAGCCCGCCTTCAATGGCCAGATCGAGATTGGCGTCGTCGAGCACGATCATGGGATTCTTGCCTCCCAGCTCGAGCGAGCAATGTTTGAAACTTTTGGCCGCGATGCCGCCGATGATGCGGCCCACGGCGGACGACCCCGTCAGCGAGACCGCGCCAACGTCGGCATGCTCGGCGATCGGTGTGCCTACGTCCGCACCGAATCCGCCGACGATGTTGATGACGCCCTTGGGCAGGCCCGCGTCGGAGAGGGCGCGAACCAGGTTAAAGGTCGAGAGCGGAGTATCCTGCGCGGGCTTGATGACGCAGGTGTTCCCGCAGACGATCGCCGGCAGAAGTTTCCAGGAAGAGATCGCCATCGGGAAGTTCCATGGCGTGATCATGCCGCACACGCCAATGGGCTGCCGGACGGCCATGGCGAACTTGTTGGGCATTTCCGAGGGCACGGTGGGGCCAAACAGCCGACGTCCTTCGCCGGCGTTGTAGTAAGCGGCGTCAATGGCTTCCTGCACGTCGCCGCGGGTCTCGGCCAGGACCTTCCCCATTTCTCGGGTCATCTCGCGGGAATATTCTTCCTTGCGCTCGATCAGAATCTCAGCGGCGCGGAAAACAATCTCGGCGCGGCGTGGAGCGGGCACCAGTCGCCACTTGGTGAAGGCGCGCTTGGCGGCGGCGACGGCAGAGTCCACGTCAGCTTTGGCGGATTTCTGGAAGATGCCGACCAGGTCGCGGGTGTCGGCGGGATTGCGATTTTCGAATGTCTCGCCCGTCGAGGCCTCAACCCACTCACCGTCAATGAAATTCTTAAGAACCTTGGTCTTTCCGTAGCTGAGCGTGGCTGGACTGGTCACAGTATCAGTTGCCATGATGTCTCCTTAGGATTTCTGGATATGAAAGCCCAAACAGTTGATGCTACAACCCGCATGGAAGGTGCGGCAAGGGAAGGGGTGCCGAGAGTTCAATTGGCGGGCAGAGAAATCGAAGTTCGAGAGGGGGCGTCAGCCTCGGCACCGCGGTTTTTCAGGGGAGCAAAGGATCCTGCACTGCTATCAGCCTCATGACCTTTCGTGCTCTCATGGTCTCCTGAACTTCCCGCTTCCGGCACTTCGGTAATGTCTCAAACTGATTACCTGTTTTTTCCTCCGTTTTGCTTGTGCTAACGTTGCTCTTTACCGCATATTTGCAAAGGTTTAGCGAGGGTTTTCGATCCCAAGTGTCTTCTGATAACCGCAAACCGGGGATCCACGTTGCGTGGACCACCATCACCTACCGCAGTGTGGCGCTGCTGATCATCGTCGGCGCCATCATCTTCTATTTTGTGGCGCGCTTCACGTTTCCGCAATTCACGGAGAGCACTGTGAAGGCGGGAGGAAATGTAATCAGCAAGTTGTTGGATCACGTTGCGGGAATGGCTCCTGCGGCGGGAACTGGAATCTCAACGGCTCAGCAGGCGCACTTTACCGCCCTCGATGGCACCGTGCGCGTGAAGAAGAGTAACGGCAACAGTTGGGTCACCGGCGACTACAGCATCCCTCTGGAAAAGGGCGATGTCGTCCAGACCGGTTCAGAAGGCATGGCCAAAGTCGTCTTCAACGACGGCACCAGCTACACCGTGAAACAGGATTCGCTGATCGTGATCGAAGAGAACTCGGCCAACGACCAGCAGCAGACCAATGTGGCGGTAGCCGTCAGTACAGGAACGGTCGACCTCTCGACCGCGACCTACAGTCAGGGTTCCAAGTCACAAGTGATTGTGGCGGGCGCCACGGCCTCGCTGTCGCCGGAGTCGGCGGCGCAGGTGCACAACGATCCCAAGGCCGACCATCACGAAATCCTGATGAAGAAAGGTACAGGCGAGGTCAGCCGCAATGGCGAAACAGTGAAACTCGCCAACTGGGAAAAGGTGACCTTCCAAGGGCAACAGTCGCACCTGGAGAAGGCTAAAGAAATTGGACCGCCGACGCCTATCGCTCCCGCCAACATGGCGCCGCTGTTTTCCGCGGGCGAGACGACCAAGGACGTGGAATTTTCCTGGACGCCGATGGCGAATGCAGTTGGTTACCGCCTGCGCATCTCCCGTAATCCTTATTTTTCTTCTACACTCGTTGACAAGAAGGTTAATACAGCAGCGGTAACCGTCACCAGCCTCGGCGAAGGCGCCTATTACTGGATGGTCCAGTCGTACGACACAGCCGGGAAGGAATCGGTGGAGAGCGAGAAGAACCGCTTTACCATCATTTCCAAAGGTAAGGAGACCGAGGCGATCGAACTGGATCTGGATCCGTTCATTCAGCACGGGCACGTCATTGAAGTGACAGGCAAGACTCAGACTGGGGCGCGAGTCATGGTGAACGGCAGCGAGGTTCCCATGATCAGTTCGGATGGCGCGTTCCATTACTTCACGCCGCCGTTGCCGACCGGGGAAGCGGTGATCACGGTGACGGCGCAAACCGCGCAGGGCGGAGTGAACACGCAGCAGAAGAAGATCATTATTCAGTAAGAGAACAGTTTCAAGGTTTCAACGCTGCAAAGTTTCAAGGTGTTAACGCGTTCGTTTCAGAGGAATCATGGTTTTTCCAAGGCTCTGAAACTCCGGAACCTTGAAACTCGATGTTAAGCAAGGTTGCCGGGCATCTCGTAGAATGAAGATAGCCAGCACCCTGACAGAAAAAGTAAAGACACCGGGAGAACTCCCGGCAAAGCAGCACGTAGAAAGACGCGGGAACATTTCGTCATGTCAAACAACGGATATCATTCAGGCCCGACGCGCAGTCACAACCTCCGGTCGCTGTTCAGCATTTTCTCCAGCGATCTGGCCATCGACCTCGGTACGGCCAACACGCTGGTGTATGCGCGCGGCAAAGGGATCGTCGTGAACGAGCCTTCCATCGTCGCCATCAACAAGAACACGGGCGAAGTCGAGGCCGTCGGCAAAGAGGCGAAAGAGATGCTGGGCCGCACGCCGGGCAACATCGTCGCCATCAAGCCCATGAAAGACGGCGTCATCGCCGACTTCAAAGTCACCGAGAAGATGTTGAACTATTTCATCCAGAAGGCACACAACCGGAAGATGCTGGTGCACCCGCGCATCGTGATTGGCGTGCCGTCGGAAATTACCCAGGTGGAAAAGCGCGCAGTCATGGATTCCGCGTATCGCGCCAAGGCGAGCGAAGTGCACCTCGTCGAGCAGGCCATGGTAGCCGCGATCGGCGCAGGACTCCCCATTACCGAGCCCAGCGGCAATATGGTGGTCGATATCGGTGGCGGCACCACCGACATCGCAGTGATTTCGTTGAGCGGCATCGTTTATTCGCGTTCCGTGCGCATGGCGGGCAATCAGATGGACGAGGCCGTCATGAACTACCTGAAGCGCAAATACAACCTGCTGATCGGCGAGCGCACTGCCGAGCAGATCAAGATGGAAATCGGCTCTGCGCACCAGCTCGATAAGCCGATGACCATGGAGATCAAGGGCCGCAACCTGATCGAAGGCGTGCCCAAGACAATCACGGTCGACGACGGCGAAATCCGCGAGGCCCTCAGCGAGTGCGTTTCGACCATCATGAACGCGATCCGCGTAGCCCTCGAGCGGACCCCTCCCGAGCTCTCTGCCGACATCAGCGACCGCGGCATCGTGCTCACCGGCGGTGGGGCGCTGCTCAAGAACCTCGACAAGCGTATCCGCGAAGAAACCGGGCTTCCGGTCTCCATCGCCGACGACCCGCTGTGCAGCGTGGTACTGGGCACCGGCAAGATGCTCAGCGACTTCAAGCTGCTGAGAAAAATCTCGATCGAATAAAGCCGCGAGCCGCGAGCTGCGAGCTGTGAGCCAAGGAATTCAGGTTCTGCAGTTCGGCTCGTTGCTCGGAGCTCATAGCTCATAGCTCAAAGCTCCTATGGAATCCGTCCTCGGCCGCTATCGCAACCTGATCATTCTTGTGGGAGTGTTGTTTCTGCAAGTGCTCGGGCTGGCGATGCAGGTGAAACGCAGCGGCGGCAACGATGTCGAGGACACACGCCTGATTCGTATATGGGGAGTCGGAGCCATCACTCCCTTCGAGCGGATTCTGGTCTGGGCCCAGAACGGCACCGGCAACATCTGGCACAACTACTTTTACCTGCGCGGCGTGCGGGCCGAAAACCGCCAACTCAAAGAGCAGATTGAGCAGATGCGGATCGAGCAGGTGCGGCTCAGTGAAGACGCTGCCCAGGCGCGCCGTCTGCAGACGCTGCTTGCCTTCAAGGAACAATTCATCTCCCGCACCGTCGCCGCACAGGTGATCGGCTCCAGCGGCAGCGACCTTTCCCGCATCATCTATATCGATAAGGGCGAGAACGCCGGCATCAAGCGCGACATGGCCGTGATGACGGCCGAGGGCGTCGTTGGCAAGGTTCTTCTCGTATTTCCGTCGGTCTCGCAAGTGCTGTTGATCAGCGATCAAAGCAGCGGTGTGGGTGCCATCCTGGAGAAGACACGCCTGCAGGGAGTGTTGCGCGGCACTGCCAACGGCGAGGTCGTGCTCGAGCGCGTCATGAGTGACGAGCAGGTTCCGTTGGGTGAAACGGTTCTGACCAGCGGCGGCGACCAGATTTTCCCCAAGGGCCTGCCCGTCGGTACTGTGTCGAAAGTCGGCAACGGCAAAGATTTATTTCTGAATATCAAGATCAAGCCTGCCGCCAACCTGAGCAAGCTGGAAGAGGTATTGGTGCTGGTCGAGAAGCAGGAACGGCAAGCCGTGGCGGAGGACAACGTGCGTGTGCGTGCGGCAGACATTCTGGCGCAACGGCTGCCCTCTGTTCCCGACAAGCCGGCTACTACCGCGAACCCTGCTGCAGGAGCGGCAGAAGGATCTGCCAAGCCCCCGGTCGCAACGACTGCGGCGAAACCGACGGGCGCAGCGATCACGGCAGCGCCGACTGCAAAGAATCCATCCGCCACAAGTACCGTTCCGGGGGCGTCCGGAGCGGGAGCGGCAGGGAAGCCAGCTGGGATTTCCCCCGTGAAGAAGAGTGTGAGTGCCCCGGCCACCCCGGCGGCGGCGCCAAAGCCCGACGCAGCTCAGGCCAAACCCGCGAACGACCAGGCGAAACCGGCCGAATCGACCGCCCCGACCGAGCCGCCGCCTAATTCGCAGCCCCCTGCCACCGAGAACAGTCCACAATAGCGTGCCCATTACCTACACATCCAATGAGCAGGTTGAGGTCTACCGGTTCAGTATCCCGGTAACGATCGGCGTTCCTTTGCTGGCGCTTTTTGTGCAGGCATTCCTGCCGCTGCGGTTCCCGCGGTTTGCGGTCTATATCGACCTGCCTTTGCTGGTGACCATTTTCTTTGCCATGGCCCGCCGCAGTCCGGTTGCCGGCCTGTTCACGGGCGCCTTCATCGGCCTGGCGCAGGACATGCTAGGCCACAATCCGATCGGAATCTACGGAATCGCCAAGACGGTCGTGGGCTACGGAGCTTCGTCATTGGGCGTCAAACTCGACGTCGAAAACGCCGGCGCCCGCCTGCTGGTGACGCTGGGGTTCTATCTGATTCACTCCGCGGTGTATTTCACGGTAGCCCGTGGGTTGGTCAACATGACCCAGACCTGGAGTTGGTCCCGCGGCATTCTGGCGGGCCTCGCGAACGCGATCCTTGGGGTTGCCCTGTTCTTCCTGCTCGACAAATTCAAGCAGAGAACGTGAAGACGGCTTCCGGCGCTCGGCTTCGGGCTTCCGCCCCGATTGGCCGCAGAATATCTCCAAGTGCCCGTGACCTTCGTCACCGGAAAAAACTCCGTTGGCGCAGAGTCCGATTTAGAATGAAGTTAATTCCTGAAAGGAAAATGGCATTAGCATCGATTTCTGAACGTGTGGCAAACACGCCGGAAGCCGGAAGCCTGAAGCCCGAAGTCTGATGTTCGGCCGCGACGAAAAAGTTTCCGAAGTCCGCCTCACGGCGGCGCAATACATCATCCTGGGCATCTTCCTGATCCTCGCTTACGGACTGTGGAAGCTGCAGGTGATGGAGAGCGGCTACTACGCCTCGGCCGCTGAGAAGAACCGCATTCGCAATGTCCCGGTGCTCGCGCCGCGCGGCAAAATTCTCGATCGCGAAGGCCGCGTCATCGTCGACAATTACCCGTCGTTCTCGGCGCTGCTGCTGCGTGACTCCACGCGCGACCTGGTTGGCGACGCGGACCTGATCGCCCAGGGTTTGCATCTTGATCCCAACGAGGTGCGGGCCCGCATTCGTCACTTCGCGTCGATGCCGCAGTACCAGCCGATCTTCCTGAAAGAGGACATTACTCCCGACGAGTTGCAGTTCATCGAAGCGCATCGCAACGAGTTGCCCGAACTCGACACGATCATGGCGCATCGCCGCCTGTATCCGCGTAACGGATTCATGGCGCACCTGATCGGCTACGTCGGCGAAGTCAGCGAAGACATGCTGAACCAGCCCCAGTTCGAGCTCTACAACGCCGGCGACGTCGTCGGTATTTCGGGAGTCGAGCGCCAGTACAACAATCTTCTGATGGGCACGAACGGATCGCGCCAGGCCCTGGTCGACAGCCACGGCCGCGAAGTTGGGCGCCTCGGTGAGACCGAAGCGATACCCGGCAAGCAACTCAAGCTGACGGTGGACATCGATCTGCAGATCGCCGCCGAAGCAGGCATCTGGCAGGGAAGAATGGAGCGATCGTGGCTATGGATCCGCACACGGGCGAGATTCTTGCGATGGTGAGTGGACCGTCGTTTGATCCCAACGATTTTGCCGTGCACGTGTCGCGCGATCAATGGAACAAGCTGGTCACCGATCCCGACAAGCCGCTGATGAACAAAGCCATTCAAGCGCAACTTGCACCGGGGTCGACCTTCAAGATCATCATGTCGGTTGCCGGCTGGCAGGAGAATATCGCCCAGACCCTGCACGTGAACTGCACTGGCGGCGCCGAGTTTTACGGCCGCCGGTTTGGCTGCTGGGTAAAGAGCGGCCACGGAGCGGTCGAATTGGAGAAGGCGATCTACGCATCGTGCGACGTCTTCTTCTACACTCTCGCGAATAAACTGGGCATCGACCGCATCGCAAGATACGCGACGGCTTTGGGACTGGGACAGAAGACAGGGATCGATTTGCCGAACGAAGTGAGCGGCGTGATGCCTTCGGAAGAATGGAAGATCCGGAATTTCAAGCAGAAGTGGTTTGCGGGGGAGACGATCTCAGTTGGGATCGGCCAAGGTGCGATCGCCATTACGCCCGTGCAGTTGTTGCGCGCCATAAGCGCGATCTCCATGGGCGGGCGCATGGTTGTGCCCCACGTCATCAACCCAACGGATATGCCGCCAGGCTTTGTCGAGGCCGGGCACTATACCGAAGTGAAGAACGTTCCGATTGATCCGAATGGCTGGACCTTCATCACCGATGCAATGACTCGAGTTCTACAGCCGGGAGGATCGGCTCCATCGGCTAGCGTTCCCGGGATCGATATCGCTGGCAAGACGGGCTCGGCGCAGATTGTATCGTTGGCGACGCGCGCGCGGTTCAAGAACAGCGAAGATCTGGCGCAGAACGGGTGGTTCGTGGGATTCACGCCACGTCGCAACCCCGACATCGTAGTCTGTGTGCTGTTTCAAGGGGGCGAGCACGGACGCTTGGCGGCACGCCTGGCGACGCAGGTGATCAAGGCCTACGTCGAAAAGCAACGCCGTACTCCTCAAAAGATGGTGGAAAAGCCCAAGAGCAACAGTACGGTGGATATCGGCGGACTCTGGACCGAGCCCGGTTCCGACGGACACAAAGAAACGCTACAAGGCGGCCGCTTCGCTCTGGACCTCCCGAAGAAGCCGCTGGCAGTTGCGATCGCAGCGCCGGGGATGCGCTGATGATCATTTTCCGGGAGAGAGTTCCCGGCGTTGTCGGCTGCGGTGGGAGGGGAGGGATCCTTCGACTGCGTTGTCGTCCGCTGTTCGCGAACGACAACTTCGCTCAGGATGACATTCGGTGGGTGAAAGGTAGAAGCTAAGAGCTAAAAGCTAAAAGCTGTTCTATGGCACGTTACGTCTCATACCGCGACTTCGACTGGGTCCTGCTGGGCTTCGTGCTCATTATTTGCGGCTTGGGCGTGATGGAGATTCATAGCGCCACCATGCACACCAAGTTTGCCGGAGCCCACGTCAAGCAGATCTACTGGGTTGTGGCGGGCGTGGGCGCAATGTTCATCATCAGCCTGGTCAACTACCAGGCGCTGCTCGATCAGATTCACTGGTTCTACATCGCCGGGGTCAGTTCGCTCGTGGCGGTCCTGCTATTCGGGCAAAAGTATCTGGGAGCGCGCCGCTGGATCAAAATGCCCGGTGGCAACCACTTCCAGCCGTCCGAATGGGTGAAGCTCATCCTCATCCTGGCGGTGGCCAAATATTTCTCCGACATGCGCGAGCGGGAACTTTCCTGGGCGGATTTTATGAAGGCCGCAGCGATCGTCGGCATCCCGATGCTAATGGTGCTCAAACAACCGGACCTAGGCACTGCCCTTACCTACCTGCCGATTGCGGCGATGGGTGTATTTCTGGGTGGACTGCAATGGAAGCAGGGGTTGACCGTGGCGTTGCTCGCGACGGTAGGCTTGGGAGCAGTCTTTTTCATCCCCAGGGTGCACGTCCTGAAGTCGTATCAGAAGCAGCGGTTGACCAGTTTTGTCGACCCCGAACTCGATCCGCAGGGATCGGGGTACCAAGTTGAGCAATCCAAGATCGCCGTGGGATCCGGGGGCCTCTGGGGCGGCAAAGGCTCGCAAACCCACGGTGCTTTCCTGCCGGTTCCGCAAACGGACTTCATTTTCGCCGCGTATTCGGAAGAACATGGATTCGTAGGCGCTCTCGGGGTTCTGCTGCTATACTTCATTGTGCTGATGCGTTTGACCCAGAACGCGCAAACAGCGCCCGACCGCGCTGGCACGTTTGTGGTGATGGGTGTGGTGGCTGTGCTTAGCTTCCATATCCTGGTCAATGTCGGCATGGTGGTTGGCTTTATGCCGGTCACCGGAATACCCCTGCCGCTGATGAGTTATGGTGGGTCTTCTGTGTTGTTCATGTTCCTGGCGCTGGGGATGGTTATGAATGTTCGTATGCGCCGCTTCGTGAACTAGCTGGAGCTTGCTTAGACGAGCCAGTTAGAACGGAACAGATTCAGAAGCAACGGGTTCAGGAACCAGGGAAGAAACGGCAGGATTAGCAGTCTGTTGCGCTCGCAGGCGCAACCCCAAAAATATCGATCGCCCTCGCGTAAAGGGGGCATTTCACCGGCTAGTCGAGCAGTAGAAGGCCGGGCAGGATTGAAGCTGAGCAGCCGGGCAGGGAACGGCCCCCCGACCCTAGTTGGGTCTGAGAGTGCGGTCACAAACCCCGGCGGAAGTTGAAGCGATAAGTGCAAAAGATTCCCAAGCTTGTGCAGCGGACTCGGCGCAGAGAAGAACTCTCTGGCCCCGTCTGTCCCCAGTTCGGGGCAGCATCGCGACGCTCTTCACTTCATCCTCCCGCACCTCTCCTGACTCCACCCCGGTGAAGCCCGACCGACCTCAGTAATGAGTCGGCGGGACCGGAGTGTTCGATGAACAAAGAACTATTTGTCTCTTCCACCCCCCACGAAACCAAGGTGGGCCTGGTGGAAGACGATCTGCTCGCGGAAGTCTATCTTGAGCGCGAGAACGAGTACACCTTAGCTGGATCCATCTACAAAGGCCGCGTTACCCGCGTGCTGCCCGGCATGCAATCGGCCTTCGTCGACATCGGCCTGGAACGCGATGCCTTCCTCTACGTTTCCGACTTCATGGAACTGGAAGAGCATGACGACGATTTGACCGACGTCGTCCCAGCAACCCGTACCGTGCCCGACCTCCGCCAGCAACCTCCTCGAAGTGAAACTGCGCCGGAGGGGATTGAGGCGCCTGAAGCGGCAGATGGAGCAGAGATCGACCTGCAGCAGCAGCCGGATCAGGAATTTGTCGAGACAGAAGGCCAGAGCGATTCCCAGCCAACGGTGTCGGCCGGAGCGATGCCCGACCAGGGTGGTGATTCACAGAACCGCGAGCGCGGAGGTTACCGGGGACGCCGCCGACGCCGTGGCGGACGTCGCGACGGCCGCAGCGACGGTCGGGATCGTGGTCCGGACCGAGGCCCAGAAAGAACGCCGGATCGAACCTTCGACCGGGGATCCGACCGAGGTTCAGACCGCAGTCCTGAACAGCGCTTTGCTCGTCCCGTCGAACCGACTCCCCCCCGTACTGTGGATTCCGGCCGCACCCAGCCCTCAGGCCCGCCCCCCGGATACCAGCCCATGCTGCTGCCCGGAGAGTCAATTTCCAAGTACCAGCGCTACGCCCAGCAACCGCCGGCCCAGGAGCCGGTCCGTCAGTCAATCACGGTGGTCGAGCCTGCAGCCCTGGCGGAGCCCGTCGCTCCTGTAGCCGCTACTTTCCCTGAGGATGAGCCCATTTTCGCTGCCGCCGATTCGGTTGCAGAGCCCCTTCACGAACAGCACGACGACGCTCAGGCGGCCCACGAAGAACCCGCTGAGCAAGTTGAGTCGGCCTCAACGTCGACCGACTGGAATCAGGAATTCCGCCGTCCCGAACCAACTCCCCTGCCTGCACTTGGATGGCCCGGTGAGTCGACCCTTACGGTGGAGCAAGACCCAGTTCAGCAGGGCGAAGTGGAAGAAGAAGTCCATGAGCCACAGGCCGCAGCCGTAAGTGAGCAAGCCGAGGCTCCCGGGCGTTCGCGACGCGAGGAGGAAACTCCTGTCTTCGCCGCTCCCGGCACCATGGAAGAAGAGACCATCGACGATGAAGAGGTAGGTACCATCCATTACGAAGCTTCTTCCGACGAAGGCTACGACGAATTCGAAGAGGAAACGCAGGCGGGTCCCGGACATCTGAACGGCGATGCCCGCGAAACTGTTGCCGAAATTCATCATGCGTCTCTCACCGAAGCTGTCGCTCATCCTGCGGAGGTGGCTCCTGCCGAAGGCGAAGAGGACACTGAGGAACTGGAACTCGAAGAGGCCCAGGCTGAAGCGGAAGCCTTGCTGGACGCGGAAGCGCGCGGCAACGGTACCGTTGACGCCCGCGTGGAAGTTCGTGCTCCGGCGGCAACCGCTGGATACACGCAACGCACGCAACGCCCTCGTCCCGGCCAGGACCGCGACCGTGGGCCCCGCGACCGGCAACGCCGCGGCGGAGGTGGAGGCGGACGCCGTTTCCGTCGCCGTGAGAATGCCCCTGTTCCCCTCATCAGCGACCTGCTGAAAGAAGGCCAGGAAATTCTGGTCCAGATCGCCAAGGAACCCATCGGCAAGAAAGGCGCGCGCATCACCAGTCACATCGCGCTGCCGGGCCGGTTCCTGGTCTACATGCCTACGGTGAACCATACCGGCGTCTCGCGTAAGATCGCCTCTGACGAAGAGCGCCAGCGCCTGAAGCGGATCATTCTGAGCGAACGCGAGAACGGCCACGGCGGCTTCATCGTCCGCACGGCCGCGCAAAGCGCCAGCGAAGAAGAACTCCGCGCCGACATCCGCTTCCTGAAGGGCTTGTGGCAGGACATCAAGAATCGCGCTGAAAGCTCGAAGCCGCCCGCTCTCATCTACCACGATCTGAACGTCGTCGAGCGTGTGCTACGCGATCAAGTTACTTCTGACTTCAGCGTGATCTGGGTCGACACCGAACCGGAATATGAGCGCGTGCTGCGCTTCTTCAACCGCTTCCAGCCGGCAATGGTCAAGCGAGTAAAGCTCTACACCAAGGAGACGCCTTTGTTCGAGCAATTCGGCCTTGCCGAAGAAATGAACAAAGCGCTGAAGTCGAAAGTCTGGCTGAAGAGCGGCGGCTACATCGTGATCAACCAGACCGAAGCTCTGGTCGCGATCGACATCAATACCGGCAAGTATGTCGGCAAGACGGCGCGCCTGGAAGATACGATCGTAAAAACCAACGTTGACGCTATCAAAGAAATCGTGCGGCAGATTCGGCTTCGCGATCTCGGCGGCATCATCATCATCGACTTCATCGACATGGATGAGCGCCGCAATCGCCAGCGCGTCATGCAGGCGCTGGAAGAGGAACTCCGCCACGACCGGGCGCCCTCCAAGACGCTCCAGTTCAACGACTTCGGCCTCGTCGCCATCACCCGCAAGCGCGTCAAGCAGTCGCTGGAACGCACCATCGGCGCACCTTGTCCGTATTGCGAGTCGACCGGATACGTGAAATCGGTCACTACGGTTTGCAACGAGATCTACGTCGAGATGCGCAAGATTGCCAAGCATCTTGAACATGAAGACGTCATGTTGCGCGTACACCCGGATGTGGCCAAAGAGTTGAAGTCCAATAACGGCCGCTTGCTGAACGAGATGGAAGAAATGACCAAGCGCACCATCATCGTGAAAAGCGATCCGGCAGTGCACCAGCAGCAGTTTGATATCAACTGAAACTGTGAGCTTCGAACTGTGAGCTAACGAAAAGACGGGCACAATCGCCCGTCTTTTCTTTTTGTCGCACTGTGACACGGAGGTCCGAATGACGAATGAAAGGGCAGGCGAGGGGATCTAACTCGCCACGTTGGCGAGCGTCTTTACGGCGACATCAGCATGGTTGCGCAGTTTTTGCGCGGACTCATGAATCGAACGGGCGGCTGGCCCGGCACCACTTTGGTCGGCTGTCTGCGCAACGCTGCCGGCATCCTCGGCGGTGGTGCTGGCCATATCCAGCAGTACAACAACCGCATCGGCGTGCAGTTTCCACACGGATGACATCTTCTGGCTGCGCTTCAGTTCTTCCAACTCGGTGCTGATGCGCGCGGAAATCGAAACCATCCGGATCAGAGTCCGCGCCACGTCGGCCCGCGCGCTCTTTTCTTCCAGGAACGGAGCACTGTACGCGTCCGCTTCCGGCGTCGTTAACGTCAAGTTGAAGAATCGCATCGGCACGACCTGTCGATATTTCGGGTCGGCCACGCGCACAAACACCCGAATCGATTCCTCGACGCGCCGCAGTTTCCCTTCTTCCGCTGAGATTTGTTGTGCAGTTACGGCCGGCGGTTGGAACACCGCAGCCGCTGCCGGGACCTTGGCCGCCGCCGCCTTCGCCGCTTTAGCCGCCGCCCCCGCACCGCCCGCTGCGCGCGACGTTTGGGCCACTGGCGTCAGCAACGACCGCCGGATCGGCGGACGCCGGTCCAATTCCTTCTTGAGCTTCGAGACCCGCCGGAATTTCTCAAACGTGCTTCCATAATCCGCTTCCAGCATTTGCTTCCCTTGAATCGCGGCCACGTGTTCCACCGTGACTTCGACGCCGTCGACCGTGGTCAGAATCGTCCCGCCCATTTCTTCCAGCGCCTGTCCGAAGGTCTTGATCTCGGTCAGGGCCTTGGCGAATAGTTCGTCAAACTTCTTGCCGAACGTCGCGTTGTAGGCCGAAACCGTGGCCAGCACGCCAGGATGATAGAACGAGGAATCCAGCCACTGCTTCAGTTCGCGCACGCGCCCAATGATTCCAGAATCGATCAGCGTGTTGAAGTCGCGGAAGCGCGCAATCTCTTCGCGCAACGGATCAAACCTCCGCAGCAGTTGCACATGCTCCTCGGGCAAAGAGGGCACATCAGAGTCTGCCAGGATCTCAATCAGCGCAATTTCGAAAGGCGAGAGAGGCAGCGCACCGTCCAGTCCGTAGCCTGTCTGCTCCCACTGCCCCGGGACGCGCGGATGGCGATATAAGAATGTCGCAATCAGGTCGGTCTTGTCGCGATTCACGTCGCTGGGCTCGCGACGCCGCACAAAATAGCGCAGCAGAGCCTCGGCGACTTCAGAATCAGTGTCTGGAGTCAGTGCTTGCCGCACCATGGCGGGTGTAATCGCCATATCCAGCAGATGCAGCCAGCGATACATCCGCGACAACGTGCTCGGAAGTTCGCGCTCGGAATGGCGCAGCGCGTCCTCGTCGAGACCGCTCGGAATGGGGACATCCCCGCCGAGCGCGTCCCGCATGAGCTTCTGGTAGAAGCCCTGGACGGTCGCCAAAATGGCTAATTCAAACCGAAGATCTTCGGCCAAACGTGCCCCCGAGAGCAAGATTTCCCTGCTGAAACTTTACTAATGTCTAAGTAAAAACGAAATGTTACTTCCGGTGCAAGTTACCACCGGAGCGAGACTCTCACGCGGAAAGAGGAACTGTGCGCGGAAGTACATGGACCTCCGCGTGGGAGTCGGGCTGTGTTAACAGCCCGTGGTGCAAGGATCTGATTTCCTGCAAGAGGGGCGGCGCAGCCGGGTGCGCGATCTTGCGATGGATGTGGCAGGCCGAGTAGAGATACCGCTGCTACCCCAACGCGGCTGACCGTTTCCATGCCAAAGCAGCCCCAGAACGCACCCAATGAGCTTGCCAAAGCGGTTTCTCAGCTCCCGCGGCGTGCCCGCGCCCAGCAACTTGCGCAGGATCAGGCTCAGGTTGAACGCGCCCACATGCACCAACTGCCGCTTCAGAATGTTGTCGCGTCCGCGCAGATGGCAACGCCGCATCGCGCCCGTCTCGTAGCAGTGCGCGAAGCTGCGCTCGACCAACTCGCCCCGCCGCCGCAGTAAACTCTTGCCGTACTCGCCCCGCACCCGCCGCCGGTTCGCGTACACCGCTTGCTGCTCGGCCGGTTTGCCCGCCCAGTTCCGCCGCCCCTTTGGTTTCTTCTCCGGAATGTAACTGCGCACGCCGTACGCCTTCATCCGCTTGACCACCGCACCGCTGTGGTATCCCTTGTCGGTCACTGTCTCTTCGATGCCCGCCATGTTCACCTGCGCCGCTTGCTTGGGCCGCAACTCCGCCTCCCGCCCGATCTGTTCCGCCACTGCCATTCCGGCTTCGCACAACGTTTCATCGAGCGTGGTCGTGTCACCCTTGTCCGCTCCCTGCAGCGTGACCGCCAGCACCGCGCCCGTGTCCAGATCCACCGCGTGCTCCGCCTTGTGCGCCAGATGCGTGCGCCCATCCTTCATCTTCGCAATCCGCGCGTCCTCGTCCGCCGGACTCTTCCACTCCTTGTTCGACGTGCGCTTCTTGCGCTTGCGATCCAACCGCGCCAGATCTTCGCGCGTCGGCGTCGTGATGCCCGAGGCCTTGGCCAGCCCGCGCAGAAACTCCTCGTAACTCTCGCCCGTGTCCCGGCGCACAATCGAGCGCATCGCCGCGTTCGCCTCTAGCGTCGTCGCATCAATCGCAATCCGCTGTCCTTGCAGCAGCCCGTGATCGGCCAGCACCCCCAACACCCAGCGGAACACTTCCCGATGCGTGTCCAGATCGATCAGCCGCCGCGTGCGTGAGATCGTCGAGTGATCCGGCGTGTACTCGTCCAGCGCGATGCCCACGAAACGCCGCAGCGCCAGCGAGTCCGCCAGCCGCCAGGCAATGCCGCGCTCCGCTCCGATGCCCTCGAAATACCCGATCAGCAGCGCCCGAAAATAAATCCCCGGCGTCAGCGACGGACGCCCGTACTTGGCCGCATAAAACTTCGCGCACCGGCTCTCGACAAACTCGTCGAAGCCTTCGGCCTCCAGCAACTCATTCAAACGCTGATAAAACGGATGCCCCGGAGCGGAGGCCAATTCCGTGTGCGCAATCCAAATCTCCTCTTGCTTCTCCCGCTGCTTGCGCCTGCCCATCGCCATGTGCCGATTCTACAAACAGAGCCTGTGCATCCTTCAGAAGTTCTTGCTTTGCGAACCCAGACTTGCACCACGGGCTGTTAAGTGTGCTTTGAGATCGCAAGCGCACGGGTTCTGAGGGACGATCCGTCGCTGAGAGGACGCTGCCGAAGAACCACAGATTGCCGAAGAACCGCAAATGATGACGCCAGCGTGGAAGAGCGGCCCTTCAGGGCCGCGTTAGCTTGAAATCAATGGGGGCTTTAGCCCCTGAGGGCATCCCCTCAAAACACAACGGTTTTGTTCCCATACAGCAGCACGCGGTTCTCCACATGCCACCTTACCGCCCGCGATAGCACAACTTTCTCCAGGTCACGCCCTTTGCGGATGAGATCTTCGACGGTATCGCGATGCGACACCCGAACCACATCCTGCTCGATGATCGGCCCATCGTCGAGTACCTCGGTCACGTAGTGGCTGGTTGCGCCAATCAGTTTCACTCCCCGTTCAAACGCCTGATGGTAGGGCCGGGCGCCCACAAATGCCGGCAGAAAGGAATGATGAATATTGATAATGCGCTGCGGATACCGGTTCACGAACTCATTCGACAGGATCTGCATATATCGCGCCAGCACCATGAAATCGGGCTTCTGCTCGTCAATCAGCGCCTGAATCTTCGCCTCGGCCTGGCTCTTGTTGTCCCTGGTGACCGAAACGATCGCATAAGGAATCTTGTAGAACTCAGCAATCGCCTGGTTGTCTGCATGATTGGAAATAATCAGCGGAATGTCGCAAGCCAGTTCGCCGCTCTTGTGCCGGTACAGCAGGTCGACCAGGCAGTGGTCGTACTTCGAAACCAGAATGATCATGCGCTGCCGCAGCGACGACTGCGCCAGCCGCCACTTCATGTTGAAGGCTTCCGCGACAGGCGAGAAATATTTACCAAAATCAGCCAGATCGATGTCAAAGTCCCTGGGATCGAACTCGACCCGCATCAGAAACAATCCCGACTCCTCGTCGGCGTGTTCATCGGCATGCAGGATGTTCCCGTTGTGCCGGAACACGAAGTCGGCGATGGTCGCGACTTCGCCCTTGCGGTCAGGACAGGAGATGAGCAGGATGGCAGAATTCTTCATGAGTAGCGCCGCTCCTTCGCCCTTAACTCAGAGCAGGCTGACGGCCGCAGCGGCGGCGTTCCGTCGCCGCTGCTGCCAGAGCCCGACGTTCTCGCGACAGCCGGCGAGGACGCCAAGTCTTCAGGTAGGACCACACCTCGTCGTCGATTCGGATAGTCGGCATCACGGCTCACCTCCTGAACGTTGTTGCACTGTAACATTGTTACCGTGTAACACTGTGAGTGTCAAGCGGAAAAATGGAGTTGTCAGATACTGCGGTTCTATTTCTTCAGTTCCTTCAATATCTCACGCGCCGCATTCGACCCAGATCCACCCGTCAGCCCCGCCCCGGGATGCGTCCCACTCCCACATAAATACAGTTTCTCAATCGGAGTCCGGTAACGCGCCCAGTCGAGCAAAGGCCGCATGGTGAAGAATTGGTCGAGCGCAAGCTCCCCGTGGAAGATCTGCCCGCCCGTCAACCCGTACTTTTCTTCCAAGTCGCGCGGCGTAATGATCTGGTGCGTCAGAATCAGTTCCGGCAGATTGGGCGCATACTGCGCGAGAGTCTGCACCACCGTCTGGCCCAGCGCCTTACGCTGCTCTTCCCAATCACCCTTCAGTTTGTACGGCGCGTATTGCATGTAAATCGACATTACATGCTTGCCTTCGGGCGCCAGCGTGGGATCGGTCAGCGAAGGAATCGTCGCTTCGAGATACGGCTGCCGCGAGAACTTGCCGTACTTCGACTCGTCGAACGCCCGTTCCAGATAGTCAATCTCATTGCCAATATGAATTCGTCCTTTGAGTGGTCCCGCGTCGCCATCCTTGAGTGCCGTGAACTTTGGCAGGCCAGAGAGCGCCAGGTTCACCTTCGCCACCGTGCCGTTCCCGCGGTAATGCTGCAACTTCTGCACGAAGTCCGGCGAAAGATGAGTGGGATCGGTCAGCTTGAGCAGAGTGCGTTTCGGATCTGCGTTGGAGATAATCGCCTTGGCTTGAATCTCCTCTCCCGTCGAAAGCAGCACGCCCGTGGCCGTGCCGTTCTGCACGCGAATCTCAATGACCTCCGCGCCGGTGCGAATCTCCACGCCCGCGGCCTTCGCTGCCGATGCCATTGCCTGCGTAACCGCGCCCATCCCGCCTGCGGCAAACGATGCCGAACCCGCGGGATGTGGATCCGCTGCTGCTCGGATCAGCAACACCAGCGCACTTCCCGCCGACCAGGGACCGAGAAAAGTTCCGAACACGCCGCGTGCTGCAATGACCGCGCGCAGCAGTTCCGTTTCAAAGTATTCCGACGCCAGGTCGGCCACCGCCATCGGGCCCCAGCGCAGCAAGCGGAACATGTCTTTCTTGCCCAGCTTGCGAATGGCCCGTCCCGTCTGCAGCATGCTCCACAAATCGCCCCGTGTCGGGTGGTCGATATCCGGCGGCGTCGTGGCCAGCGCTTCGCCAATGACTTTGCCAATCTTGCCCAGTGAATGCTCAAACTCGGGATACTTCGCCGCATCCTTCTGCGAGAACGCCGCGATTTCCTGCGCCGACTTGCTCGCATCCTGATAGAGCGAAAGCGCCCGCCCATCGGGCGATAGCGCCGTCACGCAAACATCCGGGGTAATCAACCGCAGTCCGTGCTTCTCCAGTTGCAAGTCGCGCACAATGCTGGGCAGAATCGGCCCCGCCGTGTGGGCTAAAGTCGAACAGCGAAATCCGGGATGGAACTCATCGGTGACCGCGGCTCCACCGACCTGCGCGTTGCGCTCGAGCACCAGCGGTTTGTACCCCGCCTTGGCCAGGTAGAACGCGGTGACCAGTCCATTGTGGCCGCCGCCAATGATGACGATATCGCGCCCCTGGGACATGCTATGCCGCCCCCTTAATGTCTTTCAGAATCTCCAGCGCCGCCAGGCGCCCGTTCGCGCCCATAATGCCGCCGCCCGGATGCGTCGCCGATCCGCACATGTAAAGGTTCTTGATCGGCGTCCGGTACTGTGCCCAGCCCGGCACGGGACGCAGGAAGAACAGTTGCTCCAGCGAAAGCTCGCCCTGGAAAATGTTGCCTTCACTCAGCCCCCACTCACGTTCCAGATCGAGCGGAGTGATCACCTGCTTGTGAAGGATCAGATCTTTGATGTTCGGCGCGTACTCGGCAATCGTGTTTACCACGGTGTCGCCGAAAGCTTCTTTCTGATCGTCCCATGTAAGCCCGGGCCGCAGCTTGTAAGGTGCGTACTGCACGAAGCAGGACAGCACGTGCTTCCCCGGAGGCGCGACCGAAGGATCGGTCAGCGACGGAATCACCATGTCGATATACGGCCGCTTCGAGAAGTTGCCGTACTTCGCGTCGTCGTACGCCCGCTCCATATACTCGACCGAAGGTGAGATCGAAATCGCGCCGCGCAAGTGCGCTCCCGGCCCAGGCATGCACTTGAAGTTCGGCAGTCCATCGAGCGCCATGTTCACCTTGCCCGACGATCCGCGGAACTTGTAGCGATTGATTTCTTCCAGAAAGTCGCCAGGAAGATGCTCGGCCCCCATGAACTTGGTGAACGTGAGCCGCGGATCGACGCTGGAAGAAACCACATCGGCGTAAATCTCATCCCCATTGGAGAGAACGACGCCCTTAGCTCTGCCGTTCTTTACGATAATTTGCGAAATCCCCGACTGGGTGCGGATCTCCACGCCCGCCTCGCGGGCCGCGTCGGCAATGGCGTTCGAGATCGCACCCGTGCCTCCCCGCGCAAATCCCCACGCACGGAACGCGCCGTCAATCTCTCCCATATAGTGGTGCAGCAGAACGTACGCCGTCCCGGGAGACCGCACGCCCAGAAACGTGCCAATGATCCCCGAGGCCGACATCGTGGCCTTGAGCACATCGGTTTCGAACCATTGATCGAGGAAGTCAATGGCGCTCATGGTCATGAGCTGCACCTGGTTGTACTTGTCGTAGCTCGACATGCCCTGGAATCGCCGCCCGATGAACAGAAGCTTCATCAGTTCGCGCGGATTCAACGTGGTCGGATCTGGCGGCACCATGCTCAGGATCGGCTTCACGAACCGGCACATCGCCTGCATCGCCTTGCCGAACTCGTCGTAGGCCTCGGCATCGACCCGAGAGTGCCGCGCAATCTCGCGGTGAGTCTTGCCGTGATCATTCACGCGCCACAGATAATCGCCGCTGGGCATCGGTGTAAATGTGCCGTCGAGCGGAAGGATCTCCAGCCCATGTCGGGGAAGATCGAGATCGCGAATAATCTCCGGCCGCAGCAGCGACACCACGTAAGAGCACACCGAGAACTTGAATCCCGGCACAATCTCTTCTGTGCAGGCCGCCCCGCCGAGGACGTGGCGGCGCTCGAGAACGAGCACCTTCTTGCCGGCGCGTTGCAGGTAGGCGGCGTTGACCAGGCCATTGTGGCCCCCGCCGATAACGATCACGTCGTATTTTGATCCGTTCGAAGCAGCCATGATTTGTCTTCAACTCTCAGCGCGGAATCGCACGGATTGTAGCAGGTGCGTATCTCGGCATTCGATGGAATCAGTTTCAGGAAACTTTCCGCTGCGCGCTCGAGCACAACGGGAACGAAGGATAGCAGACGTACCCTCGCTAGAGCCCGGAAGGAAGGACGGTCCAGCTTCTCAGGAGACTCCACAAGATCGGAAAAGTCGAGGGCATAGTCGATGAGATTGCGAACCGTCATTCTAATGGAGAAGGGAGATTTTGTCCGCTAATATTCAGTGGTTTGGAGTATTCTCGCAGAGCACATGAGCCGCCGCCGACAGGAACCTTCGACGTTGAGCCCGCTGATCTGGCTGGCCGCCGCGATTCTGATTCTTTATTTCGCCCGCGCGGTGCTCATTCCCCTCGCGCTCGCCCTGACGCTCAACTTTTTGCTGAACCCGATCGTGATGTGGCTACAGCGGTTGCACATGCGTCGAGTGCTGGCCGTGGCGGTCGTCATGCTGACTTCCGCGGCCTTCGTGGCCGGAATGGGTTGGGTAGTTTCTGTTCAGTTGCTGCAAGTGGCCAGTGATCTTCCCAAGTACCGGCAGAACATTCACGACAAGATCGAAGGTCTCCATCTGCCGCCCGAGAGCACGTTGGGGCGTGCCGCCGAAAGCGTAAAAGAGATTGACATGGAGTTTGGCGAACCACCCGCTACTCGAACGGTGCAAATAGGTCCGCCGGCGCCTGCAACGCTGCAAACTGGTGCGCCGCGCGCAGAGCCGGCGGTACCGGTACAAATCGTCACACCCCCGGCGACCGGCTTGCGATATCTAGGACAGATGTTGAGCCCGCTGCTCAAACCGCTCGGGACCGGCGGCATGGTGATCATTTTCACCGTGTTTATTCTCATCAAGCAGGAAGATCTTCGGGACCGCTTTCTCCGTCTAGCGGGAGTGGCACAGTTGCACGCCATGACTCTCGCGTTAGACGACGCCGGGCAGCGCATCAGCCGGTATCTGCTGATGCAGTTTGTCGTGAATGCTTGCTATGGCCTTTGTTTCGGGATTGGGTTGTTTCTGATTGGAATCCCCAATGCCGTGCTTTGGGGCGTAATCGCTGGGCTGTTCCGTATTGTCCCCTATGTGGGCGCGCTGGCGGCGACCGCTTTTCCTCTGGTTCTGGCTCTCGCCCTGTTTCACGGCTGGGGACCACCCGTGCTCGTTGTTCTACTTTTCGCGGTTCTGGACTTGGTCGCGTCCAATGTCGTGGAGCCCTGGTTGTATGGCGCACACACAGGAATCTCATCGCTCGCGTTGCTGGTGACCACCGTGTTCTGGACGATGCTGTGGGGCTGGGCAGGATTAGTGCTGGCGATTCCGTTGACGGTGTGCGCAATCGTACTGGGACGTTACGTGCCGCGCATGTCGTTTCTCCACGTGCTGTTGGGGGATGAAACCGCTCTCTCGGTCGAGGCACAGTTCTACCAGCGCCTGCTGGCCTTGGACCAGGAAGATGCTCGTGGCATCGCGATGAATTTCCTGAAGTCTCACTCGCTCGAAAGTCTTTATGACCAGGTGCTGATCCCGGCCTTGGCTTTGGCGGAACAGGACCGCCACAAAGGCGGGCTGGACGAGACACGCGAGTCGTTTCTTTTTCTCAGCACCAGCGAGATCGTCTCTGAATTGGCGGTCTACCGTCACGAGGACAACGTGCCCAAGCCTCGACGGCTGATTCGGCGCTGGATGTCGAACAAGGCGCCGGTGGCGCCGGTGGCCAGTCACTCCGAGCCCGCGCCGTCGGCCATGCGCATCTTCTGTCTGGCGGCCAACGACCAGGCTGATGAGATTACCTCTTCCATGCTGGCTCAGTTGCTGGAGAGTGCCGGCCACGGAGTGATTTCATTGCCGGTGGAGTCCAAGTTCGAAGACATCGTGGAGCACCTTCCTCCCGAGCCGCAGGATGTGATCTGCATCTCGGCCCTGCCGCCATTTGCTTTCGCACAAGCTGCTTCGATCTGCCAGAGGGTTCGGCTGCACCTGCCGGAGATCAAGGTTCTGGCCGGAATCTGGGGTTATAGCGGCGATCCGAACAAGGCTCTCGATCGCTTTGGCAGCGCGCGCCCTGACGCCGTCGTGTCTACGCTGGCTCAGGCCCTGCAACACATCAGCGAGTGGCACGGTCACTCCGCGGATGGGGTGGATTTCGATCGGCCTGCGCAGGAGCCCAAACTGTCCGGCTTTGGAAGCTGAGCTTCATCGGTCTATAATCCCGCTTCGGCTAAAATAACCGTCGAGGGCCCTTACCTTGCCAATTGGAACTGCATTTCACGAGCGCACTTTTCCTTTGTGCCACAGCCTGAACTACCGCGAATGGTCTGGCTACTACACCGTGAGCGTGTATGAAGTTCATCACGAGCACGAGTACAACGCCATTCGCAATGCGGCCGCGCTCATCGACATTTCGCCGCTCTACAAGTATCTGATCACTGGCAAAGATGCGACCCGCCTGGTGAACCGCGTCATCACTCGCGACATTAACAAAGTCAAAGTCGGCCAGGTGATTTATTGCTGCTGGTGCGATGAAGAGGGCAAGGTCATCGACGACGGCACCATCTCGCGTCTCGAGGAAAACGTCTATCGTTGGACGGCCGCTGACCCCAGCCTCCGCTGGTTCCGCCAGAACGGCCTCAACATGGACGTGAAGGTCGAAGACATTTCCGAGAAAGTGGCAGCATTGGCTCTGCAAGGTCCCACGTCGGCGAAGCTGCTGAAGGCCGTTGCTGAAGCCGATATCGCCAATCTGAAATACTTCCGCGTTACCCGCGGCAAAATCGCCGGAGTGCCCGTCGACATTTCGCGCACCGGCTACACCGGCGATCTGGGATACGAAATCTGGATGCCCTGGAACGACGCCGTAAGAGTCTGGGACGCCCTCGCCGAAAACGGCAAGCAATTCGATCTGCACGCGGCCGGCATGCTGGCTCTCGACGTCGCCCGCGTGGAAGCCGGACTGCTGCTCATCGAAGTCGACTACACCAGTTCCAAGAAAGCGCTGATCCCGTCGCAGAAGTTCTCGCCTTATGAACTCGGCTTTTCCAAGATGGTTCACCTCGAAAAAGAGAATTTCATTGGGAAGAAAGCGCTCGAGCAAGATGCCAAGAAGGGTGTGGCGCGCCAACTCGTGGGCTTGGAAGTGGATTGGACCGACGTCGAGCAGCTCTACGAGCGCTACGGTCTGACTCCGGCCGCCCCGTCGCAGGCCTCGCGCGTCGCCGTCCCCGTGTACTCGGGAGACAAGCAGGCCGGCAAAGCCACCACCACCAGTTGGTCCCCGATCCTGAAGAAGTTGATCGCATTAGCCAGCGTCGAGACGGAGTATGCGAAGCCGGGAACGTCGCTGCAGATGGAGATCACGATCGAAGCCATCCGCCTGAAGACGAATGTGAAGGTAACCAACCTCCCGTTCTTCAACCCTCCGAGAAAAACCGCCACACCGGTGTAGATGGATTATGTGGGGACAGCCGCCTTCGGCTGTCCGCCGGGCGCAGCCCGGTGGGTTTCGCCGATATTGGGATTGATCTGGCATTGCGGGTGTGGGGATATGACGCGGTCCGTTCACGACAATCTGCTGGTCTCGTATGAAGTTCATTGTGAAGCGCGGACCATCACGCTTCGCACTGAATATCGCGTTCAAGACAAGCCGACAGAGTACACAAAGGTCGTCTTCGGTGGAGTGCAGGGCTATTGCTTCGAGAATGACGCATTCGGGAATATCATCTTCGGCTTAGAAACGGTCCCGCTGGAACATCTGTTGGCAGAATTTGGCGCTGAGATATCAGAGTCGTACCGCGTTGGTGGATCGCCTGGGCCTTGGGCCGCGGATCTTGATCGAGCTGCGGAGCACTTACGCGAGTCGGGGATAAAGGGCTTCATTCTGTCTTCGTCGTGCGGCTTATCTGGCTGGATTCTCGCAAGCGAGATGTCTGTTCTTGACTACGGACAGAATGTTCTGTAAGACAACGCCACGATAGCTTGAAGATCGTCGCCCGACTAAGGACTATTCACACGAGCGGCTCTTCGCTTTCCCGCCCAATAAATCCACGCCCCAATCAGCACCAGCGCCCCGCACCCTCCGATCACCTTCAACATCGCCAGCGGCTTGTTCGGTTCATCGGGCTGCGGAATCAGCGATAGGGCAATCGTCATTGCCGTTGTGACAAATCCCACGGTCGCGACTAGCTTCGCCATAGTCGTTCCACCCGGTACTCGAATCACGTCGGCTCCCGCAGGCTCGCGCTGCAGCTTGATCATCGCCGCGAACAAATACAGATACGGAATGAAGTACGTAATCACCCCCATGCTGACCAGAACGTCATAAGCTCCCTTCACGCTAGTACCCGCCTGCCCGAGAAAAATGAACACCGCACCGAGAAAGAACTGCGTCAGCAGATGCGACCCAAGGCGTCTTCCATCTCGGATGCAGCGCCCCAAACGCCGGCGGCAAGAAGCGATCCAGTCCGGCCACAAAGGGAAGGCGAGCCACCGCCGCCAGGTAAGCCCCAGCCGCGCCAATGTTGCTCAGCGCAATCAGGAACGCCGCCAGCGGCAATACTCCTGGATATCCGACGCGCGAAGCGGTTTTCGATACCGCTTGCACCAATCCCTGCAGGCTGTTGACCTCGCTCGAAGGCAGCGCCAGCAGCACGCAAACCGTCCCCAGGATGTAACAAATCGTGACCGTGACTCCGCCCGACAGCAGAGCAAGTGGAATCGTGCGCCGCGCGTTCTTGATCTCCTCCCCCATGAACGACGCAGTCTCGCACCCGCCAAACGCAAACGTCAGCACCGACCAGAAAATAATGTCGTTGAAGTGGGTACTGGGAATCATGGAGTGCAACGTGAACGAAGTCGCAGACCCGTACCGGTGCCACGCCACAAAGCCCATCACGATGACGATGCCCACCGGAATCCACATGGCGATCGCGCCGACGTTATGCAGCCACTTGCCGACGTCGAGCCCCACGATATTTAACAGCGTAGCCGCACTCAGTGTGAGCAGCGAGAAGACGATATAGAAAGTCGCATTGCCCGAAAGGTGTTCCCAGTTCGCCTGCCGCATAAACAGCACATTGCTGGCGGCGAAGTAGAGCACGGCAGGGAAGTACGGCAGATTGCTGGTCCAGTAGGTCCACGCCGACATGAAGCCAGAAAAGTCCCCGAATGCGCGCTTGCTCCAAACGTAGAGCCCGCCCTCATTCGGATAGCGCGACGAAAGTTCCAGCACCGAGAGCGCCAGCGGCGTGTAGAAGCACAGCCACGCCCCGACCCAGATCACCATCGAACTCGGCCCCGCCGCAGCCGCCGTCGCGATCCAGCGCAAGCTGATGCCGGTGATTACATAGAACAACACCAGATCGCGGAATCCCATAACCTGCCGCGGGCGATTGGGGTTCTCTACGTCGGCGATGGAAACGCCGGGCGACAAAAAGCCGATGTTGTCCGTTTGCAGCTTCGGATTGGATTCTGCCAATGGCGTGTCCCGGGGTCAGCTTAACGCGAGCGAGAAGAAGAGGAATAACACCGCCACGGGCGCCGGGCAAGGCGAAAGTGGTCCGGACGGAATCATCCAATGTCTGGAAGTGGGGAGGAACGTTTCCGGTTGCCGCGTTTCCAGAACATATAGAACGGTACGCCGATGAGCACGATGGCCGTTCCCCAGAACGCTTCGGTGGGCCGCGTGAAGATGGTATTCAAAGTCCACACCGTGCCGATCAGCACATAAATCGCAGGCAGCCATGGATATCCTGTACACCGGTAAGGACGCGGAATCTCCGGCCGCTTCCAGCGCAACAGGAACATGCCGACCACCGTCAGCGTGTACGACAGCACCATGCCATAAATCACGTAGGTGTAGAGCTGGTCGTAGCGTCCGCTGATCGTGAGGACAGCGGACCAGACGCCTTGCCCGATCAAGCTGAAAGCCGGAGTCCGCCACTTGGGATGGATCACCGCCATGCGCTTGAAGAAAACGCCATCCTGCGCCATGGCGAGATACACTCGCGCTCCCGAGAGTGTGCACGTTGCCGCGGCGCTAAAGCAGGAAACTGCAATCATGAGCGACAGCCACACCGCAGCCCGCGGCGAGAATAAGGCCGCGGCCGCTGCATGCGCAATGGTCTCGTGAACCGCGATTTCCTTCAGCGGCAGCGCGTACATGTAAGTCAGATTCATCGCGATGTAGATCACACCCACCGCGAGCACGCCCAGAACCATCGCCAGGGGCACATTCCGTCGCGGTTCCTTCACTTCGCCCGCGACCCACGTGATGTACACCCACCCGTCATAAGCCCAGAACACCGCGATCAATCCCACGCCCAGCGCCGAGATCAGCTGCGCCGGTCCCAGTCCCATGCTCAAGCCGACGCCTTGCGAGTGGAAGTTGGACCAGTGGCCTTTGCCGATGGCGAATCCCAGTACCACGAACGCCGACATCGCCGCGAACTTCGTCCAAGTCGAAACGTTCTGCAGCAGTGCGCCCCAGCGCAGTCCGACAACGTTCACGTAGGTCAGAACAGCAATCAGGACCAAGCCTAATAGGTGCGCCCGCGTGATCACGATCCCGGCGAATGCGACCACCACATGACCCTCGGAGACCACGGGAAAGACCTGCCCGGCGTATGCCGCCGACGCCACGGAAAGAGCGGCAATGGTTCCGCCATTGGCTACGCTGAACAGCATCCACCCATAGAGGAAAGCGGTCAGGTCGCCAAAAGCCTCGCGCAGATAGATATACTGCCCGCCCGAGTCAGGGAACATCGAGCCCAACTCGGCAAACGCGAAGCACGCACACAGCGAGATCAGCGCCCCCAACACCCACACCAGCAGGAACAGAACAGGTTGCGGCAAGGGCCCGGCAATATCTTTCGCCGTCAGAAAAATTGACGATCCAATGATCCCGCTGACCAGCAGCAGCACTGAATCGAGCAACCCGAGCCCGCGGACGAGAGTAGGCTTTGCACCCGACGACGATGGATCAGCCAGTGGCGCGCCGGTGGTCGTTAAGACCGGGGTGGGTTCCATTATCCGATTCCGAGCTCGTCGGATGATTCCAGCGCCGTCCCGCAACGCCTACAGATGACCGAGGAGCAGTCGCCGCAAGTGAGCGGATCGGTAACCTCTTCTGCACAATTCGGGCAGTACAGCGACCCGGGCTCGCGATCAGGTTCGGGCTGTGGATTTTGAGGACGTGTGACCATGGAGAGGAAAACTGTAACACAAAGGCCAGGGGCCTCCGGCTAGTTACGAAGAACCGTGATCGGTCTCACAGACAGTCGTCGTCTCCGAACCTAAACTAACCGTCGGGCAAGGTGTTGCCCCGGAGGCTCATCATGAAACGCATTGTCCTGCTGCAATTGGATGATTCCGAGCTTGCAGTCTTGGCACTGTCGAACAACGAACATAATGTTCTGCATCGTGACCCTGAAAAGTTCGTGAACCAAAATCATGTCTTTGGCGCGGAAGTAACCGTAAAAACGGTGAAGTTCGAGTCGGACGCTCCGTCCCCCGCCCCAGCCTCAACTGCGACCGCCGCTGCCGCTACTTGGACCAGCACGATTCGGCACTGGCCGGGCTGCAATTGTAGTGCTGCGTGTGTGAGCGACGTTCAGTAGGCGGCCTAGGGCGCCAGGCCCACATCTCTCAACAACGTCTGAAACCTCGCATCCGACCGCAAGGAGTCCATGGCCGGATCTACTTTGAGCCAGGCTAGGTAGAGGTCGCGCTGTCTGCGGCCCTCCTCCAGATACTGGAAAGCTCTATCCCTATCTCCCAGCGCGGCAGCAAGCACTGCGACAAGGTAGGGCGGGATGTAGTTCTGGCGCGATTGGTCCAGCAACAGGTCGAGCAGCTTTCGTGCTTCATTCTTGCGACCGGCCGCGGCCAACGTCTGCCCCAGCAGAACGGTCCGCACGGTGTCCCCGCCCGAAAGATCCCATGCTTTGCGGCCCTCTTCGAGAGCCAGTGCATACTTGCCTTCGCCAAGATAGACATAGCTGAGACAAGCATGAGAGCTGTCGCTGTTAGGTGCCAACTCGATGACTTTGCTGCAAAGTCCAACCGCCTGGTCATAACGACGGGAGCAGTATAGGTTCCATCCCCCAGTGGAGGCGACATAGACCGATAGCGGATCAAGGCGACGGGCCTCCTGGATCTGGTTGAGGGCTTCCTCGACCCGTCCCATCGCGGTTAGGTACACGGAGTACATGCGGTGAGCGTCCGCGTCGTTGGGATTCAAGTCAAGGGCTCGTTGAAATTCCCGATCCGCACCCTGCCAATCCCAATCGCCATAGAAAAGCACCGACGCCAGGGCCGTGTGACCGTGCGCCAGAGTATGGTCGAGCGTAATGGCTTTGAGCGCGTACTCTTTGGCCTTAGGCATGGTCTCGCGTGTCGGCATATCCACGGTGCCCCAATAGGAATCCGACAAGCCCGCATACGCGGGCGCATAGTCCTGTGCTAACCGGACAGCTTCCTCGTAATACTGCCGAGCCTTCGCACGCTGTTCACCTGTGCCTGAACTCAGGTAGTTGGCTTTGAGATAAGCCTCCTGGGCGGCCGGGTCCACAGGATGTACAGCTGCCAGCCGGGCTCGCTCTCCCGCGGTTAGGTTGACCTTGATTTCGTCGGCGATTGCCAACGCGAGTTCATGTTGCAGGGTAAGCAGATCGCGAAACTCGCTCTCGTAACTGCGCGACCACAGTTGCCGATCGTCCCCAGCGCTGACTAGACGTACCGTGACCTGCAGGGTTTTGTCCGCGCGCAGCACTGAGCCTTCGATCACAGCATCTACGTTCAACTGCCGCGCGATCTCGCGCAAAGGCACCCGATCTGCCTTGTAGCGCATGACCGACGTTCGAGAAATGATGCGTTGCAGGGGATGCATCTGGCCAAGATCAGTGATGAGGAAATCGGTCATCCCGTCGGCGAGGTAGTCCTGTTGCGCGTCTCCGGAAAGATTTGCGAAAGGTAGAACGGCCAGCGATTCGATTCGCGGCTTCCCCCGGGACCGCAATGAGTCAATCCAGCGCTTCCCGGACGGTCCAAGCAGCACCAGCAGCAACGTCACCGCGAGGCATACTGTCAGGCCATATAAGCCGTACTTCGCGATGCTCCTCAATGTAACGACACCCAAGCCCGCAACGGAGGCGGTTTCCAATTCCTGCAGATCCAGCCCCAAGTCCTTTGCGGACTGATAGCGCTTCTTGGGATCCTTCTCCAGACATCGCTGGATGACTGCCTCTAACCGCGGGGAGATCCCCGGTCTCAGACCGCTCAAGGACGGCGGCTCTTTGTGCAGAATGTCATCCACCAGGGCAGGGAACAGCGGTTGTTCAAATGGCGGATGACCCGCGCAGAGTTCGTACAACACTACACCGGCAGAATAAATATCGGTACGCGCGTCGACCGCATGTCCCAGCAGTTGCTCCGTCGCCATATAAGGCAGCGTTCCGGAGCAATCGGCCGGCCCGTCGAAACTCATCGTCGATGCTATCGGACTGAGGCGAAGCGTGGATCGGGCGAGCCCGAAATCGAGGATCTTCAGCCGATCATCTTTCGTCAGTCGGAGGTTCCCGGGCTTCAGATCGCGGTGAATTACGCCTTGCTCGTGGGCAGCGGCCAGACCCTCGGCCAACTGCACTCCAATCCGAACGATCTCGCTTTCCGGGAGAACTCCCTTACGCACCTTTTCGTCGAGGGCCAGGCCGGGGACGTACTCCATTACCAGGAAGTCGAGGTTCTCCTGCGTGTCGAAATCGAAAACGGTGACGATGTTAGGGTGATTCAGTTTCGACAGCGCGTGAGCTTCCTTGCGGAAGAGGTGCCGGTTATGTTCGTCGGTTTCTGGAGGAAGCACCTTGAGCGCAACGTCGTGCCGCAGGTGCTCATCGTGAGCCAGAAATACTTCCCCCATCCCGCCCTCGCCGATCTTCTCGAGGACATGGTAGTGGCCCAGATGACAATCGATCATCGAGCTGCGGCCGAGTGCCTCGCTCGTCACGGGGGAGTCTCCTTACCCCCTACAGGAGAATCGTAGGTCCGTCGGGCGGGGGAGTCAATGGGGAACAGCGCTTAGGATGAAGTGCCATCTGCTGTAGGTTATAGTTACGAGACGTCCCAACTGTTCTCGCCATGAAGACCATGAGGCGAAAGCCGAAGCCAGAGCCAGATGCCGGTGCACACGGTGCAGAACGTTTCAAAGTGGCTGTGGTGCAAGCCGCTCCCGTGCTATTCGACCGAGAGCGGACGCTCAAAAAAGTTCGGACTCTAGCCGCCGATGCGGCCCGTCAAGGAGCGCGGCTCGTCGTATTTCCTGAAGCCTTCGTCTGTGCCTATCCTCGTGGTCTGGATTTTGGAGCGGTGTTCGGCTCGCGCACCGACGCCGGTCGCGAGCAGTTCCGGCGCTATTGGGCCAGCAGCGTGGACGTGCCGGGCCCGGCTGTCGATGCTCTCGCTCGAACGGCGAAAAGCTGCGGAATCTACCTGGTAATTGGAGTCATTGAACGCGATCGCGGAACGCTCTATTGCACCGTGTTGTTCTTCTCTCCGGAAGGCACTTACCTTGGTAAGCATCGAAAGATCATGCCGACGGCTACAGAAAGGCTGGTGTGGGGTTTTGGCGATGGCTCTACCATGCCGGTCTTTGACACCCCACTCGGCAAAATAGGTGCCGTGATCTGCTGGGAAAACTATTTGCCGCTATTGCGTGCGGCAATGTATGCCAAAGGCATTGAACTGTATTGCGCACCTACTGCCGACCCTCGCGATTCCTGGATTGCATCCATGCGCCACATTGCGGTTGAAGGGCGCTGCTTCGTTCTTTCCTGCAACCAGTTCAATCGTGTGCGCGATTTCCCATCGGACTATCCCGCATCCCTGGGAGACGACCCGAACAAGGTTGTGACGCGCGGCGGCAGTTGCATCGTCGATCCCTTCGGAAACTTTCTTGCTGGACCCAACACGGAAGGCGAAGCTATTTTGATCGCAGAGATTGATCGCGCACAGATCGTCCGCGGGAAGTACGATCTCGATGTTGTCGGCCACTACGCGCGTCCAGACATCTTCCAGTTGCACGTTGACGAGCGTGCCAAGAAGCCAGTCAGCACGCAGAACATAGATTGAGGAAATGACGATGCCCGATAGACCACAAACTCCCGATGAAAGGCTGCAACACGAATTCAACCGATGGGCCGCCGCCGGAGAAGGCGAGAAAATGGAGCGCCATCATCTGGATATTACCGAGAAGACGATCCGCCTGATGAATCTGCGGCCCGGCGAGCGTGTGCTCGATCTCGGCTGCGGCTCGGGTTGGGCTACGCGCCTCCTGGCGCGTCTGGTGGGAGAAGGTCCTGAGGGCTTCGGTCAAGTCGTCGGCCTCGACGTGGCGGACGAGATGGTGCGCCAGGCCCGCGAAGCTTCGAGGGACTTCGAAAATATTCTCTATGTCTGGGGATCGGCGCAGCAGATTCCGTGGGAAGAAAACTTCTTCGACAAAGTCTTGTCCGTGGAATCGTTCTACTACTATCCCGATCAGGACCGCGCCCTGATGGAGCTATTCCGCGTCATGGCACCGAAAGGAAGGCTGTTTATCCTGATCAACCTCTACAGAGACAACCAGTATTCGCTGCAGTGGGTCGACAAGCTCAAGGTTCCGGTGCACGTGCGGTCCACTGCCGAATATGTCGAACTCTTCAAGAAGCACGCCTTCGAAGACGTGCAAGCGGTTCGCATCCCCGACGACACGCCCACTCCCGATGACTACAAAACAAAATCCTTCAACAGCCTCGACGATCTGCGGGCGTTCAAGCGAGAGGGCGCCTTGCTGCTGATGGCCTCAAAGCCCGACCTGCGCACTCCGCTCCCGGGATACACGATTTACTAGTGGAGTCGCTGGCGGTCTTCTCATCGATGCAGAACACGGCCGCGTGCTGCGGCGGGTGCAGATAGAGGCCGAGGATGTCGGCGGCTTTGCTTTCGAAGTCAGGATCGTCGCTGGCCATGTAGCGTTCGAGGCGGTGCGGCTTCAGGCCGGCTTCCTGCCAGACGCGATGCACGGCGTCTTTGCTGACACCCAGCACGGAGGCTAATTTGCGGCAACTCCAGTGCGTAGATCCGTCGCTGGGTTTTCTCCGCGTGGCGGACAGGATGCGGGCACGCAGCGCGGGAGTCAGCACACAGGGCTTCTGACCGGGATGATAGATGTCCAGCCCCGCGAGTCCGTGTTGCCGGAAGCGTTGCTTCCAGCGAACGATGGTGGGCGCCGTGGTCTGGAGCTGTCGCTTGATCGCGTTGAAGGAGGAGCCTTCTGCCAACATGAGGATCAACTTGGCGCGAAACACGTATCCGGCCGGCAGCGCACGGGATTGGGCGATGCTGCTTAGGTCGGAATGCTGTTGCTTGGTGAGCAAGATCTCGCTGCCAGTGGACATGACAGCTTGGATGCTAACAGTCTAGTAATGGTTACTCTGCGACAGGCACTAGTTAGGGTCATAAGCGTCTAGATCGAGCTGTCGTCGTCATCGTCTTTGTCCTGGTGGCTCAGGTCCTTCACCGGGCTCAGCGCGCGTCCATCCTGCGCATGACGGACCTCAATTCTTCCATTAACGTTCGATATTCTGATGTGCGCACCGCCGCTGCCCAGTTCTCCACGCAGATCGTGGCCTACGAACCGGTGATGGTTCACGTGCAGCCCGAAGTCGTTGTTGATCCCGCCAGAAACCGTCGTCGCCTCGACTTCCGCATTCGAGTCAGAAGGAATCGTCAGGTCGACTGAGCCATTCACTGAATTCAGTTCGACTCGCTGACCTGAGAGCTGATCAAATCGGGCCTCGAGCCGCCCATTGATGTTCGACAGGTGGGCGCGTCCGGCCAGATTGTGCGCCTCCAGCCGCCCATTAATGCACGATGCAGTCACCTCTCCGCTCACACCAGTAATGTCGAGTTCTCCGTTAATCAGCTTGATCTCGTCCAGTCGTGCCTTCCGCGGCACGGTGAGTGTGTACTCCACGCTGGCGGGGTTATTGTGTGAACCCCAGGTCCAATTGTGGTCGCGATTGGGGTATTTAGTTCGAATCGAGATAGAGTCGTTCCTCGCATCAATCTCAATCTTCGCCTCATCCAGTCGCTCCTTCGTGTCAGCGTACTTCACCGCATCCACCTTGACTTCGTTCCGGTCCCAACTCGAGATGTGCACGTCGCCGTTGATGTTGTCGAGTTCAACTCGGCCATCGGTCGTGAAAGCGTAGGTCTGATGGAATTCCTCAGTCAGCGCGCCGCGACGGTCGGTTGCGTGCGCTCCCAAGGCCAGGATAAGCAGGGCGCAAACGGTTCCCAGGGTAGCTCCCAACCAAGTGGCAGATTGACGATGCCGGTTCATGATTGCCTCCGTTTCAATGGGTTAGACGCGGTCGCGGACGATTCGTGAGAAAGCATCCGGAAAACGCTTATTCCCACACCAGAGGATACGAAGGTTACCTCCGTTATGTTCCCCTCTGCCTGAGACTGAAAGACAATCCCCTCAAGAGCTTAACTGGGGTTCTAGTGTCGTATCGATGCAGAAATACCGCGTTCCGGCGCCGGCGGGGAAAAGCCCTGTCCGGCATCGCGCTGTTTCTTCTGCTCCTTATTCCAGCGTCGCTTGCCGCCCAGACCGCCGACTCAGAAAAGCCCGTTCCCATCCTGACTGGCAACGCGGGCGCGTTTAGCTTTGTAACAGCCGGTCAGAATGTGATCGACACTCAAATCAATCCCGTTCTCCTCGTTCCTTTGGGCGACCGATGGTTAGTCGAGGCACGGGCGGAGTTTGAAGGTGAGTTTCAGCGTCCTCCTAACGGCGGTCCCTACGGTGGACCTGTCGACAAACACGTCGACTACGCCCAGATCGATTACATAGCTAACCCTTATGTCACCATCACCGCAGGCCGATTTCTGACACCATTTGGCATCTTCAACGAGCGGCTTTACCCCGTCTGGATTCGCGCCCTGCAGCCCGATCCCCTGATTCTACCTATCGCCACCGCGCCCAGCGACGGCGCCATGTTCCGCGGCGGTTTTCCGGTTGGCGCCAAAGCCGACCTGAACTACGCCGCTTATGTCTCCGTCACCAGCATCGGCATCGATAGCGTGGACTCCGAGCGTCACGTCGGAGGACGAATGGGCTTCTTTTTTCCCGGCCCTCGCCTTGAAGTCGGCGGCTCCTGGCAGCGCACCCTGCAGGATGACCGCAAGAACGCTTTCGGATTCCATCTGGCCTGGCAGCCGGAAAAGGCTCCACTAAACCTGCGCTCCGAATTCGCACACTCGTTTGAAGGCAGCGGCTACTGGGTCGAAGGTGCCTATCGCCTCAGTCAGGCGCACTTCTGGCAGAAGGCCATGCGCCGCACCGAAGTCGTGGCTCGCCTGCAACAGTTCTACACGGGCGAAATCAGTCCGGATGGGGCCGAGACCCTTGACCTGCCCGGCGCGGATACCCGCGAAGCCGACTTTGGAGTCAACTACTTCTTTCACAATGCGCTCAAAGGCATCGCCAGCTATGGTCGCCAGTTCAGTTCAGCGGGGAATGCAAACCAGTGGAGCTTCGGAATCGCCTACCGCTTTGTGATTCCGCTGGGCCGCGTGGGGTCCCAACCATGAAGACCAATCACCACGTCGTCACTTCACTGCTGGTGCTCCTGTGCGCTATGGCATTTGCGTCTGCAGTGTTCGCGGGATCGTCTGCGAAGGGGAAAGATGCTTCAGCGGCTGCCCCGGTCCTACACCTGACCGATGCCGACAGCATGCGAGTTGCCGGCGAACAGCGCTTTCGCGCCAACTGCGCCCGCTGTCATGCCGCTCCGCAGAAATTTCCGCCTCGTATGATGGCGACCATCCTCCGCCACATGCGGGTCCGCGCCACCATCACCGACGAAGACCAGCGCCTGATCCTTTTCTACATGACCCAGTAACCACGGAGACTATTGCCCAGATCGATGACAACGCCATTCAAAACTCGTCTTATGTTGATATGGATCGTGGCCGTAAGCGCGATGGTCGCTGTGGTGCCTCGAGCGAACGCGCAAGCCCGCGTCATCGAGGTCACAGCCGATAGCGACAGCCGTTACAAAATTGCCGGACAACGCGCTCCGGAGATCACCGTCAAGGCGGGCGAAAAGATTCTTCTTCGCGTGACGGCGCGCCGGGGGAAATCGTGGAACCGCGATGGTTCGATTCATGGCTTCACCCTGCTGCGAGCCAAGGACCGGACCCGGGTGGACGGTTGGGATCTGCTCTTCAAGCCTGGGATGCAGGAATTCCTCCTCACCGCGCCTAACGAAGCCGGGGCGTACGAAGTAGTTTGCACAGTCATTTGCAGCGAAGAGCACGAAGGCATGCACATGAAATTTACGGTGCTGCCATGAGGCAAGCGAATCAGGAGCGTCTATGAATCGAAGCAGGTTTCGCAGAACGATGATGATGTGGGGTGCGGCGGGCATCCTGGCATTGGCTGGCGCCGCCCATGGGCAGGCTGCTCACGTCTATCACGGGGAAGTCTCCGACAGCCAGTGTGCCCTGAACGTCCACTCGCTCACCCGGTCGCACCAGGAAATGCTCAAGTCGAAGTCGATGGGCGGCACCTCGAACACGTGCTCGGTCTATTGCATCGAGCACCTGGGCGGCTACCTGGTTTTGTCCGCAGGGAATGACGTTTACCGTCTCGACCGCTCCGATCTGGTGCACGGATTTGAAGGACGGCGAGTGGTGGTCACCGGCGTCCTCGACGCCAAACTCAAGCAGATTCACGTTCTGAAGATTGATCTGGAGGAGAAGCCTTAGGTTTCTTGCCCGCCTCGGTCAGTAGAAACACTCCCAGAATCGCCATCTCTGGTTCAATCGGATGCCGGTAGCGCGGGATGCAATACACAAAGTAGTACATCGCCGGATACATTAGGAACAGCCAGAACAGCAGCCGCGTCCCCGGCTTGCGCAACCGCAGCGCGCGACCCAATCCCCAAAACGCCAGCACTGACGCCGCTAGAAACAGCGAGTTCTTCACCTCGCTCATCCACCACGGCTGCGTGTCCTTCGGCGGCGCCGCCCAGAAATAGACGAATCGCCTCATGCAGAGCGTGGCGAACCATCCATAGTCAGCTCGAATGAAGTCGAGCGCCTGCCTCTTGCGCATCGCGATGTAAGGCAATTCGCCCATCGCCTGAAACTGCCGCATTGCGTAAACATCGTGGGTCGCGTCCAGATACACCATGAGAGTTCCGTCCGCACCGGGGCCATTTCCCAGGCGCAGTTCGGCGCCGAAATTGTCGCGAATGAAAATGAACTTGCCAAACGTCTGATAGTTGCGCACCAGCCAAGGCGCGATGCACGCAAAGAAAATGACCGACGCCAGCACCACGCCGGCCAACGATCGCTTGCCGCCCTGCGCACGCCGGGACCACGCCCACAATCCCGCCGCCGGCAGAAACGACAACAGGGAAGTGCTGCTCAAAGCCGTAATGCCCCAGAGCAAGCCGAACTGCAGCCACGGCATCCAGCCCTCGCCTTCCTCCAGGGTCAGAGCCAGCCAAAAGATTGTCGTCAGCAGCAGAGCCGCCAGACTCGTCTCCCAGATGGCGCGGGTGCACCAGAAGAGCACGTTCGGCAGCAGCGCCCATGCCCATGCTGAGCCCACTGCAACTTTCTCCGAAAAAATCCTGCGCCCGATCAGAAAAATCGGGACGCACGTCAGCGCCGAGAACACGCTGTTCAGCGCCAGCAGCACAAACGCCGACGCTCTCGAATAGATGCCAAACACGCGGAACACACCCGCAATGACGTAAGGATAGAGCGGAGGCTCCCAAGCGGTCGGCCCGGTCGCCGGTCCGAATGGACTGCTGAAGCCGTGACCGGAAGCCAGCGACGCGCCAATGCGTCCCATCTCCCAGCCGAATCCAAAATTGTCGTCGGTGTTCTTGAACTTGTAGGTATGCCCGATCACGATCCACGCCACGCGCAGAAGCAGGGCGATGGCGACGATCCACCCGGGCGAATTCCGTACCCGCGCCCATGCCTCGAAGAGTGGAGACGCACTGCGCGCGCGGTCCGCAGCCCCCGCTGGTCTGGATTCCATGAGTGGTTCTATTTGTAGCTGAGGCGGAGCCAGCGGGCAACCCGGTCGGGCGCCCGCCTGGCCGCGATGAAAGGCTATTGCGTCACAGCGCTGTAAATGACTCCGGTGAGCGACCCGTTGTACCCGCGCACCACACCTGGTGGCCGACCTTCAGAGTCCTTTTGTCGCATGCATCCATTTCAGCGCCAGTATTCACATCCACCGACCAGGTCTGCCCGCCGTCAGTGGTGAAGTAGATGCCGCCCACGCCGGTGTAAAGATTGCCCCCGGCCGCCCAACCCATCTTGGTGTTGAGAAACACGAACTGCCGGATTGGCCACGGACCGTCCAGAGTACGAGCGCTCCACGTCTTGCCGCCGTTGGTCGTGACGTGAACCCATCCCTCCACGCTGGGAGAAATCTCACCTCCGCCAACCCAACCAAACGTGTCGCCCTGGAAAAGCACTGGCCCATCAAAAACCGAGTCGACCGACGGACCGCAACTCCATCGGCCGCCGCCGTTCATGCTGGTGCAGAAGTTAATGCCGGACGCGCGGGCATGCAGATTGGGCAGCAGGCTGAACTGCAGGCCAAACCACCCTCCATCGGGATTGTTGACCACGGTGTTCCAGTCGGAGGCCGTCGCTCCGCCATCGGTGGTGTACTGCGCGCTCCCATCGGCGAGGTCAAAAATCAAACCATCCTTGGCGTTGGCGAAGCGAATGCGCTGCAGCCAGCTGTTGTTCGTCGTGATGGTGACGTCGCTGCTCCAGGTCGTGCCCCCGTCCTGCGACCAGCGCAGGATGCCCGGTTGGCTCGTGGAGGTGTCGAGAAAACCAGTCACCGCGATGATTTTCCCGCTCAGCGCCGCCACTCCATAAAAATAGTACGGATAGCCCAGATTCAATACCATCGTCCAGTTCTTGCCGCCATTCGTGGTCTTCCAGACTTGTCCGCCCTCGGCGGCGGCATAGCCAACCGTGGCGCTGACAAAAACGAGATCGTGGATGATCGTGCCCGGCAGGGTGGCCAGCAGTTTCCAGTTGTTCGCCGCCGGCGCGGAGGGATCCTGGCGTGGTTGCGCCTGAGGATCCGGCTCCGTGATGGGTCGCTCGGCCGATAGCGCTCGGGCGCCCGTGCTCACGGGAACAGTTCGGGACACATGAGGCAACCAGAATTGTCGAATCTTGCGCGGTGAGCGGAAACCACGAAGAGCGCTGTGAGCAGGAATGCTGTTTGAGCGAAGCGGCTGGGTGTCACGAGTCCTCCGGATGAGCTAAATCGTCCGGAATGTTAGCACGGATAAACTAAATCCAGGCGGTGGATTCTAGGAGGGCCATAGAGGTGAATCCTCATAGAATCCCCACTCTCCGTGCAGAAGCGCGAGAAGGCGGGCATCCCACGACGAAAACGCGTTCGCGCACCCCAATCCGGTAAAATAGAAGTTCTCACCGGGACGCCTTGTTAACATCTGATCTCATCCTGACTGCGAAATTGGCCGTATGGACGGCCCCCAAGGGCTTCGTGCCCTACATCCGCCAGCATTTTCTCGACACGACGTTTCGCGGTCTCTACCACGCCAACGCGTTCGACGTGGCGCTGCTGATCCCGTATTTCATCGTGCTGATCCTGTTGGCTGGTTACGGAGCGCACCGCTATGTCCTGGTGTATCTGTATTACAAGCACAAAAAGAACGGCACGAAAGACCCGGCGGCGTATTTTGAAGATCTTCCGCGAGTAACGGTGCAACTGCCTATTTTCAATGAGCAGTACGTGGTAGATCGCTTGCTCGAATCGATCTGCAAGCTCAAATATCCCAAGGACAAGCTCGACATTCAGGTGCTCGACGATTCCACTGACGAAACTGTCGACGTGGCTCGCGGCCTGGTCGAGCGCTACGCAGCCCTGGGCAATCCCATCACTTACCATCACCGCACGAATCGCGAAGGCTACAAAGCGGGCGCGCTCGCGGAAGGCCTGAAGACGGCGAAGGGCGAGTTTGTGGCCATCTTCGACGCCGACTTCACTCCCCCTGAAGATTTTCTGATGCGCACCATCCATCACTTCACCGATCCCAAGATCGGCATGGTGCAGACCCGCTGGACCCACCTCAACCGCCATTATTCCTTCCTGACAGAGGTGGAAGCCATCCTGCTCGATGGCCACTTCGTCCTCGAGCACTCCGGGCGCGCGCGCACCGGACTGTTCTTCAACTTCAACGGCACGGCCGGCATGTGGCGTCGCGCCGCCATCGACGAAGCCGGAGGCTGGCAGCACGACACGCTCACCGAAGACACCGACCTCTCCTATCGCGCGCAGCTCAAAGGTTGGAAGTTCATCTATCTGCAGGACGTAGAATGCCCGGCCGAGCTGCCCGTAGAAATGACAGCCTTCAAGACGCAGCAAGCCCGCTGGGCAAAAGGCCTGATTCAGACAGGAAAGAAGATTCTGCCGCGGGTGCTCAAGAGCGACGCTCCGCTGCACACCAAGGTGGAAGCGTGGTATCACCTCACCGCGAACATCAGCTATCCGCTCATGATCATGCTCTCAGTGTTGCTGCTCCCGGCTATGATCATCCGCTTTTACCAGGGCTGGTTTCAGATGCTCTACATCGACCTGCCGCTCTTCATGGCCTCGACCTTCTCGATTTCCAGCTTCTATCTGGTGTCGCAGCGCGAACTGTTTCCCCGCAGTTGGCCGCGAGCGCTGTTGTATCTCCCGTTCCTGATGGCGCTGGGCATCGGCCTAACCATCACGAACACGAAGGCAGTCCTCGAAGCCCTGGTCGGCAAAGAAAGCGCGTTCGCCCGCACGCCCAAGTACAGCGTCGTCTCGAAGCAGGATAAAGTCGGCGCCACCAAATACCGCAAGCGCCTGGGATGGGTTCCGTGGCTGGAACTGGTCATCGGCGCCTACTTTGCCGCCACGGTCTACTATGCCATCGACAACGAGAACTACATCACAGTCCCGTTCCTGCTCCTGTTCGTAGTGGGGTACTGGTACACAGGCTTGATGTCGTTGCTCCAGGGCCGATTCGGAGGCGCTTCGCTCCGCGCGACCACCCACACCAAGCCCTTCCCGGTTGGAGTTTAGTCTTTTCAAATCGGCGAACGATTGTCCGTACGCCTCCTCGAATCCACCGTGCCGGCCTGCGCTCTTTGCAGGCTTCCCGCTGTCAGCTCATCTCACTAGAAACTGTGGTTGCCATGATGAGGGTCATAGTCAAACTTGATGAGCCCGTCGCGGTAGTCGATCGAAATGGTTAACTGCCGGAGAACCGTACTGCCCAGGAAGCCCGAGACCTCCGTACCGGCGCTTCGGCTCAAACCCGAAGTATCAAAAGTGTACAGGTCGTTATTCTGCTGCCGAATTCCGCCGAATTGGAACAGTACGGCTTCGCTGGTCGAGACCTTCGCGACATTCCCGCTTAATCCTCTAACTTCGACAGGGGCGTTGCCGTGAACATTGGTGACTTCTCGCGCGGTTTCCGGCGAGATGCTGGAACTAAATGCGCCGGTGTCCACTATGAATAGGCGCTCGGTCTTGCCGTTGAGACGCGTCGGAACCAGCATAAAGTGTCCCGCGCGAAAAAATCCGACGTAGTCTTTCATCGTGGGACTGATGTAGCGATCCTGTGGCTGCGCGGACGAGCCCCCGGCTTGATCTCCAGCCTCGGTGTTGAGCGTTCCGGAATGCCCGCCGCCATCGGGGCGCGGCGGAAGTTGCGAGAGCAGGAACTTGCGCATCGGGTAATCCAGAGTCACCAGATAGCTGCTGAATACATCGGTCCCAATAAGGCCGTCCATAGTCAGAATATCTTTGCGGTCGGTCACCGTCGCCGTGCAATCGCGGAATTCGAGGGTGCCGACTCGGATCGAGTCGACATGTGCTACGAATGCTCCCTGTGGCCCCTGGTCTCCCACGCCGCCGAGTTCGATGCGCGCTACCGGCTTAAGTCCCGCTCGCTCCGCGACCGCGCGGTTGATGGTCAGCCCGGACGCACCTGTATCGACTCCGAGGATCGTTTCTTTGCTGTTAAAAAAAACGCGAAGTCCCCAACTCTGAATTCGTGTGCTGTTTCCCCCTGCCAAGATCGGGACCATCGGGAGTTCAGTCGAGCTGGTGTCGGACGCCACGTGGCAGGTTTTGTCGGAGTTGCCGGCCCAACGCATCAGATTGGGGATCCCCTTTTCCACGTGGGCTCGTTCTTCGGAGTCCATTCCGTTGGCTGTCGCCAGAAGTTGCTTTTGCTCCTCGATGCGCTGCGTGAGCGGCAGAGTGCCGAGCCAGGTCCGGCGAATATCCATGTCTGAAGGATCGAGAGCATGGGCGGTGGCGATGTCGCGCCGTTCCGAGGCATACATCGAGTTGAGACGAAAAATGCGGGCGCTGATGAGATAAAGGCGAGGATTGCAGGGGTCGATTTTGAATGCCTCGTTGACTGTCGGCAAACGCCTGCGCAATCTTGCCTTGGCGGTATTGCACCTCCGCCGACGCGGTAAGCAGCTGAACGGAGTTCGGCGCGGCGGCAAGTTCGGTCGCAACGGCCGAGGCAGCGTCGTCGACTTTCTGCTCGCGCAGCAGGGATCGGACCAATCCGGCGATCAGGACTGCATCGTGCGGCGCTTTGCCGAGTTCCTCGCGGTAGAGAGATTCCGCCTGGTTTGCGTTGCCGCTCAGGTATGCTTTATCGGCCGGGGAAGGTTCGTGTGCGGGGATAACGTGGCAGTGGACGTCGGCGCCATTGGGAAGCATATTGCTGGCGCGAGCGGTGCTCGCCATGATCGCGATACCGATCAGAGTGGACGCGCAAATCGGAAACCATCGACGCCCAAGCACTGATAAATGTCCTCCCATGAGATCTCCCGATCGGGATTTGAAACGAAGAGCGAATAAAGGTACCTCGAGTCACTGAGAAAGACAATATATTGGGAATCAAAGGGGTATTCTATGGGCTGTCGGCAAGGCCGGTAACTTTCCCTTCGCGGTGGGGCTTGGTTCAGGAGGCCGAACCGAGTTCTGCAAACCGTTCTGATTCCCTGGTGGGAGTGGATCATGAACAGATTTCTCATTACGACGATCGCGCTGTTGACACTAGCTGCGCCAGCCTTTGCCGGCGAGAACCTGAAACTGAATCCCAAACTCGACTACACCAGCGACAGCCAGGATGGCCCGCTCATCACTGGCGACAGCATGAACGCCGGGTTCGTCGCGGGCAAGCCGGCGTACGTGATTATCTATGGCGAGGGCTGCTTTAACTCCAAGCGGCAGGCGCGGCGTACCGTGGGCCTCTACGAAATGTACAAGGGGCGCGTCCAGTTTGTGGTGATCGACATCGATCAGCATCTTTCTCGGGAGCAGAAGGAACTCAAGAAGAAATATTTCCGCGGCTACATTCCGCATGTCGTGGTCCTCGATGCGTCAGGATCGGCGCTCTACAACCGCTCTGGCGAGGTCGACGGTACTGTGATCTCGACTCTCCTCGACAAATCCCTCCGCTGACTTCTGGTCTTCGGTCGGGCGCTCGTTTACAATCCTGTCGCTGACTGTTCTCATCCGGCAGGAACGCATAAGCCCGGCATGGGCGCGGTTCGAAAGGAGGATGCGATGCTCCGCTCGCGTGCGATTCTCCACTCCGCCGTCGTCGCCGTCCTGTTGGTACTCACCTTGAGTTGCGGTGCCGCCCACGACTCCGACGAATTCTTTGTGCTGGTCTCGGCAAATTTGCAACTTCCTTACTGGAAGGCCGCCGGAGCCGGATTTTCCAATGCTGCCGCGCAGATGAAAGTGCGCTCCGATTTCATGGGGCCCCAGAACTTCGATCCCAAGGCCGAGCGCGATGCCCTGGATCAGGCCGTGCAGAAGAAGGCGACCGGCATTTTGCTGGACGTGACCGATGCGGCGCTGCTCAAGGACAGCATCGATAAGGCTGTGGCAGCGGGCATCCCCGTAATTACCATCGATTCCGACGGCCCTGCGAGCAAGCGCCTGTTCTTCATCGGCACCAACAACTATCAGGCCGGTATCACCGGTGGACAACGCCTGGCGCAGGAATTGAAAGGCAAGGGAAACGTCGTAGTCTTTACCATGCCCGATCAGCCCAACCTGCAAGACCGCCTGCGTGGTTACAAGGATGCTCTCGCCAAGACTCCCAACATCAAGATCACACGCGTGGTCGATATCCAGGGCGATCCCCGCATCGCTTTCGATACTGCAACCCAGATCGTGGGAAAAGAGCGCGACAAAGTCGACGGATTCGTTTGTCTGGAAGCGCAATCGGGAAAGGAAGTAGCCGGGGTCCTCAACAGCTATAAGGTGAGTGGCAAAGTCGTGATTGCCATGGATACCGACCAGGAGACCCTCGACTGGATCCAGAAGGGCGTGATCGCCGCCACGATCGCGCAAAAACCATACACCATGGCGTTCGTCGGCATGCAGATGCTCGATAACCTCTATCACCACAAGCCGTCATCGCTGGATACGGACTGGTCGAAAGATCCGTTCGCTCCGATTCCTAGCTTTGTGGATACGGGCTCGGACCTCATCGATAAGAGCAATCTGGCGTCGTTCATTCAGGCAGGGAAGAATCTATCTTCCCCGCCAAAATGAAATCGCGCTATCGGTATACAAAATCGTAGTCATGGAGCCTTGATGCGGAAGCTTGCGCTTTCAATTGCTGTTCTCGCCTTAGCCTGCTCTCTGGGGAATGCCCTCGATCGACAACCCAACGCGGATTATCATGCTCGCCGCGAAGCTCTGGCCAAGAAGGCGGCGGGCGTTGTCGTGCTGTTCGCCCCGCTTGAGGCCCGAGATGCCGTCTACGGTTTTCGACAAGATGACAATTTCTACTATCTCTCTGGTGTGACCGAACCGGGTGTCGCCTTGCTGATCGCACCCGCAGCGGAAGCCAAAGACGACAACCCCGCTCGTCCCTATACCGAGGTTCTCTTCCTTCCTCCCCACAACCTGCGACTGGAGAAATTTACCGGACCGAAACTGGGCGCCGAAAATCCCGACGCATCGAAGATCACTGGCTTCGACCACGTAGAGGACATGGCGAAGCTGCCCGATGAAGTCTCGAAAGTGCTCGCCGGCGGACGGCCCGTCCTCTACACCGACGTTGCCTCGCAGGGAGAGACCTCAGCCAGCACCGAGCCGTTGACGTTCCTCAAGCGCACCAATGCATTCCTGTTCTTTCAGGATGTGAAGCCGATGTTGTCCTCCCTGCGCACCGTCAAAGATGCGGGGGAAGCAGCCCTGATTCGCAAAGCCGTCGATGCTTCTGTAGCTGCCCACGTGGCCGCCATGAAAGCGGTGAAGCCCAACGTCACCGAGTTTGAAATCTCCGGACTGATGCAATATGAGTGGACAAGGCGTGGCTGTGAGCGTGCTGCGTATTCGCCCATCGTGGGCTCGGGGCACAATTCCACAGTTCTGCACTATTCGGACGACAGCAACACCATGAAGGCGGGCGATGTCGTTGTCATTGACGCCGCCGGCGAATACTCGATGTACTCCGCCGACATCACCCGCACGTTGCCGGTGAACGGCCACTTCACCGCACGCCAGCGCGAGATCTATGACATCGTTCTGGGCGCGCAGGAAGCCGCCATTGCCGCCTTCCAGTCAGGCAAGTCGATGCTTTCCGGGGACACCGAAGCCTCGCTGAACAGAGTGGCAAAAGACTACTTTAAGACTCACGGCAAAGATCTGCACGGCCAGCCGCTCGACCAGTATTTCATTCACGGCCTGGGTCACTACATCGGATTGAACGTACACGATCCCGGCGACTACAAAGTCCCGCTCGGTCCGGGCATGGCATTCACGATCGAGCCCGGAATTTATATCCCGGAAGAAAACATCGGCGTGCGCATCGAAGACGACTTCTACGTCGACGCCGATGGCAAACTGATCAAGCTGAGCGCGGCAACCCCATCCAAAGCCGCGGATGTGGAAAAGGCGATGGCGAGCAAGTAGGGCATCAAGCCAGCCTACGAGATGTATTCCCGGATGTAGTCGTCTTTGGTGTGGGCCAACTGCCGAACGTCCCCGTCGAAAATTACTTTACCGTCGCGCAAAATTAGAAAGCTCATCGGTACATCGCAGTACTGCCCCCGTGGCAAGACTCGCAACTGACTCGTTTGCGGATCGAATTCATGGGTAGCTAGGGTAAACGCGTCCTGCAACCGGTGGGTCACCAACAGGGAACTCGTCCGGTACACGTCGCGCTGCTTCATGATCAATTCGACAATCGTATTCGACGTAACCGGATCCAGGCCGCCGGTAGGCGAATCGTAGAGCAGTAACTCCGGTTGCGTGATAATCGCGCGGGCGATGGCCACGCGCCGTCGCATACCGCCCGAAAGTTCAGAAGGAAACAGGTCGAGCGTGTGTTCCAACTCGACGAAGCGCAGCGACTCGCGTACCCGCCGGTCGATCTCTGCATCGTAAATCCCATGCTCTTCCATCAAGCGGTAGGCAACGTTTTCGCTTACCGTGAGGGAATCGAACAACGCGCTTTCCTGGAATACCATGCCGAGCTTACCGCGCAGGGGAAAAAGATCCTGTTCGCGCATCTGGGTGACTTCGCTGCCGAGAACGGTGATCTTCCCAGAGTCTGGACGTAGCAAGCCCAGCGCGAGCTTCAGAATCGTGCTCTTGCCCGCTCCCGCGACGCCGAACAGCGCCTTGGTTTCTCCGAAAGGCAGATGAAACGATACGCCGCGCAGAACCTCATTTTCCTCAAAGGCCAGATGCACGTCTTCGAAAACAATAGCGGAACCAGGCGGCCGCTCGGAGACGGCGGCAGCATGATCGATCGGTAGCGTTGGCGCGGACATGCGTTTACCGGTACGACAAAATGGAGATCAACAGCTTGGTCACAAAGAAGTCGGTGACCAGAATAGACACGGAGGCAGCGACCACGGCCTGCGTCGTTGCCCGACCCACGCCTTGCGTGCCTCCCTTCGCGGTCATGCCGTAATAACAACCGATCGTCGCGATGATGAAGCCGAATAGGACTGGCTTGAGTAATCCCATGAAGACGTCTTGAAAAACCAGCGTCTGCCACGCATTCGCCCAATACTGCCGGGCGTCGAGGTTGAGGAACAATTTGGCCACGAAGAGGCCGCCTGCCAGTCCGACCAGATCCGAAATGATGCTGAGAAAGAACAGCATGAACACCGTCGCGGTCACGCGCGGAGTCACCAGTTTCTTCATCGGATCGGTGCCCAGCGCCCGCATGGCGTCGATCTGCTCAGTGACCACCATGGATCCCAACTCGCTGGCCATGCCCGAAGAGTTGCGCCCCGCAACCATCAGCCCGGTAAGCACGGGCCCCAGTTCGCGCACCATGGACGTAGAAACCAACTGGCCGATCAGAGTGATGGAACCAAAGCGCTGCAGCGTGTTCGCGGTCTGCAGGGCAAGCACGCCGCCGGTAAAGAACCCGGTCAACACCACAATGGGCAGCGATCCCACCCCGATCAAATCCGCCTGCTGCACCATGTCAGCAAAATATAGAGGTTTGCGAAACAGGTTGCCGACCGACTGTGCAGCCAGCAAGGTGTAATCCTGAACCGCTTGGATTTTCTGCTTGGCGAAGTCCGTGGGCGAGGTCAGTTCCATGCGATTCGGAAAGCCGGGCATCGCGTGCGACACACTGGCTTCACCGAACTATAACAGAGAACGCTGTCAGCGATCAGCCGTGAGCGGGAAGCTGATATGCGTCGGTTTCGCTAGGGATGAGGGTTGACGCTGGTCTAGGGGCTACGAGCTACGAGCTAAGAGCTAAGAGCTAAGAGCTAAGGGCTAAGAGCTGCTCCTACCCCCGCCCCTTCTTCTTAATCTCAATATTATGCCGCCGGATTTTCTGGTTCAGAGTCGATAACGGTACATGGAAGCGCTCAGCGGCCTCTGTCTGGTTCCAGTTGCACCGTTCCAGCATATCGATGATGATGCGGCGCTCCACGTCCCCGATGATCTCAAACAGCGACGCATCGGACGGCGCGTCATGCAGCGTCAGCGAAGAACCACGTCCCATCATTGAATCTGGCAGCAGGTCCATGCTGATCTCCGGTCCGGACGAAAGAACGACAGCACGTTCGATCACATTCTCGAGTTCGCGCACGTTCCCCGGCCAGGAGTAGGCCATCAGCGGACGCAGCGCCTCCGGAGTGATGCGCGGCGTAGTGCGCCCATTTTCCTCGGCGTACTTCTTCAGGAAGAATTCCACCAGCAGCGGAATGTCTTCCTTGCGCTGGCGCAGCGGCGGCAGTTCTACGGTGATCACGTTCAACCGGTAAAATAGGTCTTCTCGGAAGCGTCCCTCGCGCACCATCTGCCGCAAATCGATATTAGTGGCAGCGATGATGCGCACGTCTACCTGAATCTCCTGAATCCCGCCCAGATGCATAAACCGCCGGTCCTGCAGCACGCGCAGTATCTTGGCCTGCGTTTCCAGACCCATCGTGGCGATTTCGTCCAGGAATAGCGTGCCCTTGTCCGCAACCTCGAACAGCCCCTTCTTCGACGCGATGGCGCTGGTAAACGCTCCCTTTACATGCCCAAAGAGTGTCGACTCCAGCAGATCGGTGGGCATCGACCCGGTGTTCACCGGAACGAACGGCTTGTCGCGCCGCGGCGAGTTCAGGTGAACCGCCTTCGCAATCACTTCTTTGCCGGTGCCGCTTTCACCCTGCAACAGCACGGTGGAACGGCTGTTCGCCACTTGTGCGACCAGGTCAAAAATCTTCAACATGGGCTCGCTCTTGCCCACGATATTTTCGAAGTTATAGCGCTGCTTGAGCGCGCGCTTGAGTTGGACGTTCTCTTCTTCCGCCCGACGCCAGCCGACCGCGGCGCGCACATCGGCAAGAAGTTTCTCGTTGTCCCACGGCTTCTGCACGAAGTTCGCCGCACCCGACTGCATGGCGCGCACGGCGTTCTCTACCGTGCCGTAGGCAGTAATCATGATCACCGGCAGGCGCGAGTCGTGCGAATGAATCTCGGAAAGGATCTCCATACCATCCCGGCCCGGCAGAGTCAGATCCAGCAGCACCAGATCGAAGGGCCGCTCCGCCATTTGCGCGAGCCCGTCTTCGCCGCTCACCGCAGTCTCAACTTCGAAGCTTTCCATTTCGAGCAGCGTCTGCAGCGATTCGCGGATCTCCGCCTCATCGTCGATGATCAGCACCGAGCCCGCCGGCGACGGACTGCCGTTCATCGTGCCCCGCGTGATGACTGCTGCTTCAGACATGGACTGCCTTCCTGCTCAGGGGGAAATCCAGAGCGAAGGTCGTCCCGGAACCGGGATTGCTTTCGACCCGAATCTTGCCGGCATGCTCTTGAATAATGCCGTACGTGACGGAAAGTCCCAGTCCGGTTCCACGGTTCTGACCCTCTTTGGGCGCCGTCTTAGTCGTGAAAAACGGATCGTAAATCCGCTGAATATGCTCCGGCGCAATGCCCGATCCAGTATCCGAAACCCGCACGCTCACCATGTCGCCATTGGTCGTGGCGACGTTCAGCGTTCCGCCGCCCGGCATGGCGTCCTTGGCATTGAGGAATAGGTTCAGGAAGACCTGCTGCAGCCTTCCCGGATTTCCCTGAATCGCAGAAATCCCCGCCGTCAACTCGGAGTTCACCTGAATCTTCGCCGTCTTGAACTGGTGTTCCAGCAGCGCGAGCGTGTCGGTAATAACTTTATTGATGTCGACATCGGCAAACTCGGTCCCGCTGGTGCGTGAGAAGTTCAACAGATTGTTGACGATTTCCGAAGCACGGAATGTCTGCCGCGTGATCTTCTCCAGCAATCCCGACTTCTGCGGATCGCCCTGCAGTTGCTTGGCTAGCATCTGGGTGTAAGACGAAATCACCGCCAACGGCGTGTTGACTTCGTGTGCCACTCCGGCTGCCAGCAGCCCGATCGACGAGAGCTTGTCCGCCTGCGAAAGCTGGCCCTCAAGTTCCACGCGCTCCGTGATGTCGTCCATAATGACGAGCCGTCCGATCACCTGGAACTTGCGTGTCACCAGCGGCGCAATAGCCACGTTGACCGTGCGCGTCTCGCCTGCCGGCGTCTGCAGCCGGAACTTGTACAGATTGTTGATACCTGCGTTTTGCCGTACCCGGTAAAACTCTTCCACAAATTCCGCCGGGAAGATGCTGCGCACCGGTTGCGTCAGCGCCTGCCAGCGCGGCAACGCGTACATCACTTCCATCTGCGCATTCCAGCTCTCGATGCGGTCTTCCATGTCGAGCGCCATGATGCCCACGTTGATCGACTCGACAATGTTCTCGTTGAAATCTTTCAGCCGCTCGTACTCCGCCACCTTCTGCTGCAAAGACGCGTAGAGCCGTCCGTTCTGAATCGCGATCCCGAGATACCCACCGAGCGTCTCGAGCAATTCGATGTCTTCGCTTGAAAGGTAGTCGCCCTTGGCGGTCTTTCCCAAGCCAAGCACCGCCACGGTCTTCTGCTGGGCGCGGCACGGAATGTAGTAGTTCAAATCGAGTCGAGCGATAGCATCTTGCGACCCGACAGTCTCGCGCGGCACCTGGTGCGTGTTCTCGAAGAACATGTGTCCGGCGGGCTCGGGCCGGGGCGCGTCCAGGAAGGTCAGGTCGAGCTTGCCCATGGGATTCATGCCAATTGACTTGGAAAGGACGAACTGGTCCGCTTCCTCTCCCGCCCGCATGAAGATCGCGATACGGTTCACTGACAGGGTCCGCGACAGGCGATCCAGCACCGAGGACAGCAGCGCATTCAGGTCGGTTTCCGATCCTAGCTCGCGGCCAAACTCAAGCAGTGTCCGCCGGTAGTCATACACCGTGCGGTAGAAAGCCTGGTCTACGCGGTCCTGGATCCAATTGCGCACCGGATCAAACAGCAGCGCGGTCACGACGACGGCCAGGATCAATCCCACCGGTCCGATGCTGGGCTGCCGCCTTTGCACCAGCGTCGCGACCCCCCCGACCAGCGCAAAATACATTCCCACGACAGCGGCCGCCGCTAGGGTGTAGACCACGCCACGCTTGAAGATCAGGTCCACGTCCATCAGCCGGTAGCGGAAGATGGCATACCCGAAGGTCAAAGGCAGCAATCCCAGCGACAGCACTGACAGCTTCATGCCCGTGCCGGGCAGCGAACCCATCAAGTAGGGAACCACGTAGAACAGCGTGTAAGGGACGATGGCCAGAATCGTGCCGCGCGTCACCCACTTCAGTTGCTGGCGCAGGATCGTCGTGCTGGCCAGACGGTAGCTGTCCCACAGGACGGCTGCAGCGGCCATGAACAAAACCGCCCCGTACGCCATTTCCTGCCGATCCATATCCCAGCGCAGGTGCCCGCTCGCTTGCGCCAACCGCAACGCAACAATGTGTCGGCCTAAAAGCAGTGCGCCCGGCACGTACGCCAGGGCCAGCAGCCACGGGCGCTGGCGCACGAACTGCCGCTTCTCGGGGAACGTTAGAACAAAGTGCAGGAACAGCGCCGGTTGCAGAACCCACGCTACGATGTTGCACCAGTAAATCGTCCAGTCAAAATCGTTCAGTTTGCCGGTGTACTTGAACGAATATGCAACGAACGATACCAGGCAGAACACGTAGAAATGCGTGGATCCCGGTGCGGTCCAGCGCCGCAGTAGGACGTACACCCCGATCCCCAGGTAGATCATCGCAATCAGCCGCAGCCAATTGTTCAGGGAGCGGTCCGCCGGAACCAGAATCACATGGGAATCCAGCGTGACGGACTGACGAACCAGCGAATAGGTCGCTTTCGCCCAGACGCCAGTGTTGTAGAGTTGGCGAACCAACCCCGGAGTGCTTTTGATCTCCTGTCCATTGACGGAGAGCAACTGATCGTCCGTCTTAATGCCGGCCTTGGCGCCGGGGCCGTTCGGGTCCACCCGATCGGCGACCATATGGCCATTGTGCTCCACCCACCAGACGCCGTCGTCAGGAACGGCCGAGTCACGTTCCTTCTGCAAATTGAAGCCGGCAAAGACAACCGCAGCCACTGTCAGCAGGAACAACAGCACGGCAACAAAGCGAGCTTGGCTTTCCCGATTCATGGGTTTCGGCACTGGCCCCGAACCCCCCAGGGGCTGTGGAGGCGTGGAAGAGACTTCCCACTGATCCTCAATGAGCAACTTCGCTGCCACGTCGAGCCCCATTTCGGGACGGCTAAGTCCCCTAGATAAAACCACTTCCGAAATTATAGATGCATTTTCGAACGGTAAGTATGTCTTTTTGGAGGTTTCTGTGGAATTCGGTATCCCGTTTTCCTTGCGATTCTTCAGCTTAGGCGGCTCACCTCGTTTGATGGATCCGAGATCCGCTCCTGAATAGGAGGGTTCGCGCGGTCGCCTATGGGATGTTGGAGGAGGAGGGTAGGTACGTCCGCTTTGCTATGTTTGGACCCAGAATCTTGACGACCAGCGGATGCACATTCACATTCACATTTTCAAGCGGCTGCAGTAGCACTCGGTGCCGAATGTCGGGCCCCGCCGCCACAAACCATTTCGGGCATGCGCGCGAAATCGTATCGTGGCACATGTTCGGGACCGTTGGGATTTCTGGAGAGCTAATAAGGCCTATTCGCCACGATCACTGGGTCCGTCGTTCTGGATTGGTTACCGCAAAGCCTCTGGCGTCATCCCGAGCGGAGCCGCCTTTCAGGCGAAGCGAGGAGCCTGTCCTGAGCGAAGTCGAAGGAATCTCGCGCGTCCTAAGAACGAACCTACCCCGCCTTCCGGTCACCCTTCTTCGCTGGCTCCGGAAGCGTCTCCTCGTCGTCCCACTCAAATGACAGCGCCCGTGCAGTCGTCTCAATCGGCTCTAGTTCTGGAATATCCTCCGCCACCGATGCTCCCAACTCGGCAAATTTCCGCGCCGAGACCAGCACGCGATTCTCCAGCGATCCCACAGCCTGGTTATAGGCTTCGACAGCCCGGTCGAGATTGGTGCCAACTCCAGTGATGTGTCCCGCGAGTTTCCGCAACCGGTCGTGCAGTTCCTTCCCCAGATTGCTGATCTCATGCGCGTTCCGCGCCAACTTCTCCTGGTTCCACCCGTAGGCCACGGCCTTGAGCAGTGCGATCAAGGTAGTTGGCGATGCCGGAATCACCCGCTGCAGCACACCCTGCTCGATCAGCGTTGGATCTTGTTCCAGCGCGGCGCTGAAGAACGTTTCCCCGGGCAGAAACATCACCACAAACTCAGGCGTAGCCTCGAACTGCTCCCAATAATTCTTGCCGGCCAGCGTCTTCATGTGGTCGCGCACCTGCCGCGCATGATTCGCCAGGCACGCCCGCCGTGCTTCTTCGTCGGTAGTTTCGAAAGCCTCAAGAAACGCCTGCAGCGGAGTCTTCGCATCCACCACAACATGTTTTCCGCCAGGCAATTTCACCACCAGGTCCGGTCGAAGCCGTCCGCTTTCGCCGATCACGGTTTCCTGTTCCGTAAAATCGCAGTAGGGAAGCATCCCCGCAATCTCGACCACCCGCCGCAACTGGATTTCTCCCCAACGTCCCCGCACATTCGGAGTGCGCAACGCCCGCACCAGGTTCCCAGTCTCCGACTGCAATTCTCTCTGCGTGCTGATCAGAGATTGCACCTGCGCCTTCAAATCGCCATACGCCTCGCCGCGCGCAATTTCCATTTGCTGAATCTGTGCGTCCACCTTGCTCAGCGACTCGCGCACCGGAGTGACGAGATCCGCGACCGCTTTCTGCCGCGCATCAAGATCCCCCTTCGCCTCGCTCTGAAAGCGCTTCAGCGTCTCCTGCGCAATCTGCAAGAACGAAGTGCTGTTGCTGGTTAGCGCATCCGCAGCCAGCGCCTTGAACGCATTCTGCAGGTCCGTGGCGGCGCGCTCCCCGCTTTTCGTCAACAATTCGATCTTTTCGTTGCTGGTCTTTCGTTCGGATTCCAGCGCCGATTCCATCCTCGCCCGGCTCTCCACCAGTTGGCGCTGATCGGCCAAAACCCGCGCCAGATCAGCCTTTACGGCCGCTAATTCCTTTTCCGTCAACGATAAACGAGCCTGCAGGGCCGCTGTGCGCGAACGCAGCGCCAGCCACGCAAGCAGGCAGCCAAACAATAGGCCAATGCCCCCACTGATCCCTAGTTCCATGGTCACAGGTAACTTCTCGACCTCGCACCCAACCCCTAGCCTAGCACTAGCAACAAAGTTTGCGCCTGTAACGAGCTTGAGCCCGAAATGGCTTGAGCCGAACCGATCCCTCCCAGGATCTCGTTGGATGGGCCAAATTGATGTATAGATCGCCCAGACTATTGCTGGCGTTCCTCCTGCTGACGGGCTCCGCGACCGTTCAGCCCGCCACTCGCTTGATGGCTTTCCCCGCTGATCCCGCACCCTCGGGCCAGCCGGCGCAAAAAGCTACGCTGAAACCCGTCGCCGCGAAGGCTCCCGACATTCCGTTTCACGATTACGAAATTCAGACCGAAGAGCAACTGCTGGCTTTAGCCAACCAGTCGCGAAAGCAGGCTGGCGCATCACCGCTCACGCTCGACAACGGACTCTCCCAAGCCGCACGCACCCACGCACTGGCAATGCTCGAAGCTCGGCAACTCTCGCACCAATTGAATGGCGAGCCCTCCCTCGCTGTACGTCTCGCCGCCATGACGGCCCTCCAACTCGATCAAGAGGGAGAAAACGTCGCGCTCGATTACGACGCCGAACACGGACACGAACATCTCATGCTCTCTCCGCCTCATCGCGCCAACCTGCTCAACCCGGCTTACAACGTGGTCGGGTTGGGCGTGGTTCGCAGTGGAGACCGCCTCTACATCGTGCAGGATTTCGGCCACGCCCTCCCCAACTATTCTTCTGCCCAGGTGAAAGAGCGCATCGCCGCAGCCGTGAATCAGAGTCGTCACCAGAACCGCCAGACGGAACTGGCGCGCCGCGATGTGCGCACCGCCGATGACGCTGCCTGTTCCATGGCCCAAGCCGACAAACTAGGAACCGCTCCCGTTCGCAAACTCGCGGAACACTCTACCGTGCTTACCTACACCAGCCTGCATCCCGAAACTCTGCCCAACGGAACGACCCGCGCCATCACGAGTTCCACGCTGCACAGCTTCTCCATCGGCACCTGCTACAGCCGTACCGACACTTATCCCACCGGCGTCTACTGGGTGGTGCTGTTGTTGGAGTGAGTCAGTTCCTGCACGAACCTTGATCGACGAAATCTCGACCGGCGCGAGTGCTGGGTTGTGCAGCCACTCTCCTAATGGCCGGAATCGCTCTATGGTTTCACCGGAATCGCGTAGTGCGATGCAATCAGCCGCCACTTCCCGCCCGCCTTTATCCACACATCGGTGAAGCGGTCGCGGTAGTCGTAAGGTCCATCCTTGTCCTTGCCTTTTTCGTGGTACACCCCGGTCAAGATCGCCGTATTCCCATGCATGCGAACCTTCACGTCGGTCATTTCCGCCACGTCGACCTTAATCGTGGATGTAGCACTGAAGCTGATGTAACCAGTCTTGCCATAGACGTTGCCATTTTCAAAAGTAATGACGAATTCATCGTCCAGCAGGGAAGCCAGCAGATCGAACTTCCGCTGCTTGTATGCTTCTGTCAGTTTGAAATCCAGGTCCCTTACTTGAGCCGCTTCCGGATCTTCCTGCGCCACTGCGCGGACGAGAGGCACGGTCAGCAGACACAGCGTCACAGCCGACAGCAGGATTTTGCGCATCTCTCCATATTTCATGATCCCGCCATCGGCGGCAAGTTCCTTCCGTGACGACCCCATTCACCATCCCGTGTGCTACTCTTGCCCTGCCCTCCGTCTGCGGTTCCACTCATGGGATCCACGGCACCAGCCCGCTTGCCTCAAACTCTCTCCAACGACGTTCGTTTCGGTACTGCCGGATGGTCCTATAAAGACTGGGAAGGCGTCTTCTACCCCTCCGGCATGCAGCACCGCAAAATGCATCCCCTCGAATACCTGGCGCGCTTCTTCGATACCACCGAAATCAACACCTCATTCTATGGACCCATCAAGGCACAACTCGCCAAGCTCTGGTGCCGCAAGGTCGCGGCGGTCAATCCGCGCTTCCTCTTCACCGCCAAGCTCTACCGCGCCTTCACCCACTCGCCCGTGATGGGCCCCACCTCCGCCGCCACCATCCGCCCCACCGACGACGACGAAGCCCGCACCCGCGAGGGCCTCGACGTCCTCGCCAACGAGGGACGCCTCGGCGCACTCCTCATTCAGTTTCCTCTCTCCTTCAAGAACACTTCGCTGAACCGCGAATATCTCGATCGCCTCCTGCGCCAGTTCATCGAATATCCCCGCGTCGTCGAAGTCCGCGACTCCAGCTGGGACAACGCTGAAACCCTGGCCTCTTTCGCCCACCAGCATGTCGCCTTCTGCAACATCGACCAGCCCGTCCTCGGACGCTCGCTCGCCCCCACCGACCACGTTACCGCCCCACTCGCCTACGTCCGCCTCCACGGACGCAACTGCGATCAGTGGTTCGATTCCGACAACCGCGACGATCGCTACAACTATCTCTACACCGAGAGGGAACTGGCGGGTTGGAAGGAACGAATTGAAACCGTCGCCGCGAAAGCGGAAACGACGTACGTGATCACCAACAACCACTTCGAAAGCAAAGCCGGAGTCAACGCCCTCGAACTGAAAGCGATGGTGACCGGCAAGCGCGTCCCAGCCCCGCCCACGCTGGTCCAGAAATATCCCGACCTGCGAAGGTTCGCCGACCCCGCCGAGGACTCCGACGGCCCGCCGCGACTAGCGCTAACCTAAGCGGATGTTTCCGCCGACAACCATGACGCTTTCCTGATCCTGGTCCTTGCTGATCATTCCGGAAATGCGGTCACCGTGCTTCTGAGCCGTCAATAACGATCGGCGTTGCCTCTGGAGGACGTACGGTTTATTGGTTTCCTTCGTGAACCTTCGTGTCCTTGGTGGTGAAAGAAGTCCCGTGCCGCCGATCCTTGAATGCGATCATTGTCTGCCAATCCGCACACGCAACCTGGAACCGAGAAAATCAACACCATGTCTGTTTTCGATAATCCAGGTATGCCTGTCCGAACGCCGCTTCCAGCACCTGTCCCTCTCGACGTGCTCGAAATACCTGAAAAACCAGCAACGCGGCTAGCGGTATGAACAGCCAGTAAAGATGCAGTCCAAGGATGACCCCGAACCACATGACATTGACGAAAACATAAATGGGATTGCGGATTCGCGAATAGAGACCATGCGTAACGAGAGCTTTGGCTTGTGGCGTAACCGCGAACGATTTGCCGAGCTGCATCCGAGCGGTCAAAAGCAGGATGTACCCGACCGCTGCCAGGATTGCGCCGGCAATTCGTGGCGCGGTCCAAGGCCTCTCCTTGACGCCAGGCACAAAGACATAGAGCAGAGCTACAACCAGTGGAACCACAATCGCCGGAACAGGGATGCGCATGAGTCGGAACTCTATCACGGAACAAGGCGTGTATCTGCCCTTGAGCGTCGTTAAGAACCGACGCCGGGGCCTCCCGTCGCCCCGCACTCTTTCCACAGCTTCTCCCAATTCCATAGCCCGGACATCACCTCGACCGGCAACGGGAATCCCATCTGATGCGCGAGCATCAGCACCTGCCCGCGATGGTGAGCTTCGTGCGACAGCATGTAGCACAGCATTTCCACTCCAACCGGCCACCGCTTCGCCCAGCCGTCTCGGTGAAATTTCTCGATGCGGCCACTACCGCCGAGCGCTTCCGCCAGCATCTCCGTGCAGCGTGCCGCGCTCTCCGCCAGTCCCGTACGGGCCTGCCGAGTCGTGCAGTTCGAGCGGTTGAGTTGTCGTGGAACCTTCAGGTGCGGAGCCGTGAGCCGGACCCACTTGCAGCGCATATTGTGAACGTGCGTGAAGATCGCGGCAATGGTGCGCGCCTTGCCCGGCGGTTTCGCTCTCCACGCGGCCGGGTCCAGATGTTCGATAAGCACTTGATTCATGCGTTCGTTGGCGGCAAATATCCGGACTGCCGTCCGGCCGAGTTGCGTCTGAACGTTCGCTTGGCGCGTGGTCACTGCTCCGTGCTCCTCGCCCCAATCATACTTCCGAAACCGACACCACGCGTGCAACGAGGAAGAGCGACCCTTTGCCGGCCGCGTATGGCATTGTGAAATCACTGCGGGCTTTCAGCCCTCCGTGGTCGACGTTGCTCGTCAGCAGCAAACCTGGGGCCGGCGCCCCCTGAGCGCTAACCTGAGAGTTCTCTCCGCTGTGCCCGTGATCCGTGATCCAGAAGCTGCGCCTCGAAATTTCGCTGGCCTGTCGAGTAATGGCGAGCGGCTGCGTGAGTTGAAAGCGAATGTCTACCTTTACTCGTAACGCAGCGATACCACAGGATCGACCTTGCCGGCGCGACGCGCAGGAATGTAGCAGGCGAAAAGAGCAACCAGAATCAGTGCGGGCAGCACGATTGAGAGAATCAATCCCTGTGCCGTTTGCACACCGGGCGCTAAACGCTGCAGAACGCGCCCGCTAGCAAACGAAGCGAGCAGGCCAATTCCGATTCCAACGAGGATAATTGCCAGGCTCTCGCGAAGAACGAGTCGGATGATGTCTGAAGAATGCGCCCCGAGTGCAATCCTCACACCGAACTCAGGTACACGCTGGCTCGTCAGGTAGGCAATCACGCTGTAAACGCCGATGCAAGCCAGCAGCAGAGCGAGTCCGGCAAAAATCGCAAATAGAAGAAGCAGAAATCGTTGTCTCGCGAGCGACGCGCTGACCAATTGCTCCATCGTTTGCACTTCATAAAGAGTTTGATCGCCAGTGGCGCCACGTGCCTGCCTCTGCAACGCGTCGACCATGTTCAAGGGAGAAACATCGGTCCGCACCACGACCGAAAGGACGGAAGAGAAGAATCGGACCAAATGATCAGGGACTTGGGCAAGCGGGTAGTAAATCTGATCGTGAACCGTCGAGAGATCGTCTCCCGCGAGCCCCCAATGCCTCACGTGTCCCACTACGCCCACCACCTGAATGGGACGGTCGTCTATTCCTTGGATCCATAGAACCTTGCCAACCGGGTCTTCTCTACCGAAGGCGTGGTGCGCCAGATTCTCGTCGATCACTACAACCTGCGGGCTGCCGAGTCGATCATCGTCATTAAAGAAGCGGCCACGAAACAGCGGGAGTCGCATGACCTGCAAATAGTCCGGAGTCACTGCGGAAGCCAGAGCTTCGGCCTCTTGATTCGGTGGTGGAGGCGTTGCGGTAGCGCGGTACCCGAGAACATTCTCGCCTTCGCGCATCGGAACGATATCGGTTAGCGCAACCGATTGAACGGCGGGAACGCGCCGCATGCTATCCATCAGTTCCTGCCACGCCGCTCGTGCCTGGGCAGGATTGGAAAGAACTGCCGGGGACAGAGCTACGCGCGCCGCCAGCGTGTTCCGGATGTCAATTCCCGGATTGAGCGAGGCAAAGCGCACCAGCGTGCGACCCATCACTCCGGCGGCACTCAGCAGCACAAGCGCCAGCGCGATCTGAGATACGACAAAGGCGCTCAGCGGCCTGCGGGCACTTCCGGCAATGCTGCGGGAGCGCGACCGGAGGGTTTCCTCGATTGCACTCCTGTTCGCTCGGAAAGCCGGTATCAACCCGAAGATCAGCGCCGTCAAGATCGAACTCGTGATTGCAAAGAGCAAGACGCGCCAATCCACATGCACCTCGTCAGCGCGCGGCAGTCGGTCAGGCCAGAAGCGCACGAAAGCACCTGTGCCGACGGTCGCCAGCAAGAGCCCGAGCGCGCCGCCAGCAATGCCGAGCACGCCGCTCTCAATCAAACACTGGCCGAATAGACGTCTACTCGGTGCCCCTAGGGCCAGACGCAATGCAAATTCATGCCCGCGCGAGACGACACGCGTCAGTAGGAGGCTTGCGACGTTGACGCACGCAATCAGCAGGACAAGGCTCACTGCACTCAGGAGCAGCCACAGAGTCGGCCTCACGTCCTGGACTATTTCGCGTTGCAGCGGGTATGGCACTAGCGTGATGCCCGCGTTCGAGTCCGGATATTGCTTCGCCAGTTGCGTGCTCATCAGTGCCAATTCGGCTTGAGCTTCGGAGAGAGTTACGCCAGAACGCAGGCGCGCGTCCACATGAATGAAGTGTGCAGCGCGCCAACGCATCCGAGGTTCGGTGCGCTGACCGAGCGGCGTAAAGACGTCCGCATCCCCGTCCAATTGGAGTTCGGGCGCAACCCCTACCACGGTATAGGCTTTGCCGTCATAGGCGAGTGACATGCCCACTGCTTTCGGGTTCGCGCCATAACGCCGCTGCCAGAGGCGCGTGCTGATAATGGCCACGGGCGCCGCTCCAACCTGGTCATCCGCCGACACAAACGAGCGCCCCGTCACGAGGGGAACGCGTAGCACGGAAAACAGGTTGGAAGAAATCAGCCGTCCATCGACGTACTCTGCTTCACCGGCGCACTGACGGTTCCGCCGCCGTAGGTCCATGCGGCGACTCCCTCGAACGAGCGGCACTCGCGCTGGCAATCGAGGAAATCAGGGTATGAAAACCCCCATCGGTCTCCCCGCTTCTCGGCTTGAACGTGCAGCGTGACCAGACTCTCAGGTCGCGAATACTGTAGCGGCTTCAACAAAACACCGCTAACAACTGTGAAGATGACAGTTGTAGCCCCGCTTCCGAGGGCAAGCGTGAGCACAGCGATCGCGGCGAATCCCGGATTTTTACGCAATTGCCGGAACGTGTAGCGAAGATCTTGACTCAAGGAAGCGATCATCAGTCCTCACCAGCCTCAGATAATGGTTTTTTTCGTCCAGGGGCAAATGTCGACGCAAACAAATCCTCAGCCCCAAGTCGAGAATGAGAGCACCTTCATTTCCAATCTTCGCTCAAGCAATTGCCATATTTTGCCCTGTTTCCGCGGCCGCCCCGCCTTGTCGATTGTCCGATATACGCTGACGCCGTCCAGAACTGGACAGCGATTTGGAGCCGGAAAATTGAATGGCCTCACCGATCGCATCCGGAATGGATGGTCGGCCAATTGGAAGTTACCGCCCAGAGAGTCGGCTGGCAGGGTCAACGTTCCAGCCCGTCCCCTACCCAAAGTTAGTGCCTATGCGAAGTTCACAACTCTTCCACCTACCGGCTCGGCGGGAGGCCACATCGAATGTTTTCCACAGCCATCCACAACAAAAAATCCTCCTATTGTGACCAACAACCTTGACTGAGGATTCTGACAGGTCACAATGAAAGCGTGCCTATCCGCCCCGGCAACGCCTCAAGAGGAGCACAGCGAACCAGACGAGAACTCTCTCAACAGCCGGAAGCCGCTAAGTCCTCACCCCGGAATATTTTGCATGTAAGTCGTTTATCCGCAAGATTTTGCGGCGACGCGCAGATGTCCGCAAGAGCTAAGTACTTAAAAATCAATAATTTGGCTCTATCGGCTAGAGAAAGTGGGGGCTCCCTCACCCGCAGAGATCCGGCTAACCCCTTATTTTGGAATATTTTGCGTGTAAGTGATTTGTTTGCAATATTTTGCGGACCAGAAATCCAGCCCCATGGCGCAAGTCATGCAGAATCAATATTTTGCCTATCAGACGAAAAAAAAAGAGGTGTGCACCGAACGTCACTTCGGGCGTGGACTTCGTGCCCGATCGTTTAGGCTGAATGAGAGCGCGCTTATGGGTAGTCTCCCTCAGGCGCCCATCGCCGCATGATCGGCCATCCGGCGTTTGCTGTAGCGCAGAGCGACGTTCATGAAGACATGGCCGAGGGAGGTCTCGAAGCTGATCATCAGTGCTTCGGTGTCTTCACTGGTCTTGTCACCTTCCTGCGCCGTCAGAAGGAGCGGGGGATGCACGCGGAAGTGAAAGCCCTGGTCGTTGAGCGCCGAGATGGCGTTGCCCACTACTTGGTTCGCCAGTTCGAAGATGGTTTCCTTGATCAGCGCGTCCGACTCCGGCAGCTCGGCGCCCGCATAGTGGCTCGCCACCTTGATGGCGGTCGCGGGTTCGAGGTCGAGTACGATCCGCCCCTCGATGTCACCGGTCAGCGCGATCATGCCAGCCACACCCTTGCGGCGGTAGGCCTCTTCTTCCATGGTGAGGTTTCCCACCTTGGTGGTGCACTGCAACCCTTGCGACAACACGGCGTCCGCCGCATTGATGAAAGGCTGGATCAGTTCCATCTTCATTGCGTTAGACTCCCGCTCCCGCTGCGTTGGATACGGCACCGTCGTCGCCCAGTACGTACTTGATGACCTCGTACAGCACTTCCGGCTTCACCGGCTTCTGCACGAAATGACGCGCTCCCCGTTGCAGCGCCGCGACAATGTTCTCCTGGTATCCCACCGAGGAGACCATCACGATGCGTGCTTCCGGATGCTGTTGAACAATCCGTTCAGCCGCCTCGATTCCTTCCATCTGCGGCATGGTGATGTCCATGAGCACAATGTCCGGATGCGTGCGGTCGAACTCGCTGATGGCAGTCAAGCCGTCGCCGGCCTCAGCTGCCACCTGCCCGCCGAACGTTTCGATCATGCGGGCCAGATTTTTCCGGGCAAACACCGAATCGTCCACGATCAAGTAGCGGACCGGCTGCCCGTCCTTGCTGCGTTTCACGGGTGCAAACTGCTCCATACAGACCTCCCCTGTCTACTGCATATCATGCCCGGCTGGTCCCGCACCAGATGACGCTGGTCACGGGTACCTGCCACGCCCAAACTCAGTTTCCGGCGCGTACCGCGCGCCCCATGGACCCGATTTCGGATCCATTGTTTCGCCCACAAATCGCCTGCAGCGTCGACGCCATCACATCCAGCCCCACCACACGAATGGCGTACCCTCGTTCAATCGCCGCCTTCGGCATGCCATACACCACGCAGGACTCTTCGCTCTGCGCGATCGTCATGCCGCCTTCTTTCTTCACCGCTCCCAAGCCTTCGGCGCCATCGTCGCCCATGCCCGTCATGAGCACCCCCACCGCCTGCGCCTTGAATTCATCGGCCACGCTGCGCAACAGCACATCCGCGCTCGGACGGTGCCCGTTCACTCGCGCCTCGTCCCCCAGCACCACAATGTCTCCCAGAGGCAGCCGCTTCACTTTCATGTGCCGGTTCCCCGGACAGATCAGCACCCGTCCCGGCTGCAACACATCCCCCGACTGCGCTTCCTTCACCCGCAGCGGACACAACTCGTCGAGCCGCCGCGCAAACATGTCGGTGAATCCATCCGGCATGTGCTGCACCACCGCAATCGCTCCCGGAAAGTCTCCCGGCAGCTGCGAAAGAACGTACTCCAGAGCCTGCGGCCCACCCGTCGAGACTCCGATGGCAATCACCTTGTTCGGAGACGCCGACGACACCGGCGCTTTCTCCTTCTTCGGTGGAGTTCCCGGCAGCATGCGCGGCTTCAGCTTGCACTCAGACGCCGCCTTGACCTTGGCGATCAGTTCCCGCGCCGTCTCCGCCATGTGCCCCGTGGCATCTTTGGGCTTGGTGACGAAGTCAAATGCCCCCAGCCCCAGCGCCTTCATCGTGACCGACGCGCCTTCCGTGCTGTGCGAACTGAACACGATCACCGGCACCGGCTGCCGCCGCATGATCTCTTTCAACGTGTCGATGCCGTTCATGCCCGGCATTTCCAGGTCGAGCGTCACCACGTTGGGCTTTAACTCTTCGATCTTCTTCAGGCAGAAGTTGCCATCCATCGCGGTTCCAACCACATCGATGGACTGATCCGCCGCCAGCATCTGCGGAATCAGCTTCCGCATCAGCGCCGAATCGTCGACCACCAGCACTCTCACCGGTCCGTTCTTCATGCCTGACCTCCTGTGACCGGGGTCAGCGACAGCCGTACGCGGTCCGTGTGCGACAACAACAGCCCCGAATTGCACTGCCCCAGTTCTTCGGGCCGCGCCCGGGCCACATGCTCCACCACTGCGGGCAGGTTCAGAATCAATACCACGCGCCCGTCTCCCAGAATGGAGGCGCCGGAAACCAAATCAGTATGGAACGTGTGGTCATCGAGCGCTTTGATGACCAACTCCTCTTCGCCCTCCAGAGCATCGACAATCAAGCCGTATTTCCTCTCTCCTACAGTAATGACGAGCACAAAAAGCTTGGATTTTCGATCTCCGGCAGCCTCCACCGGACGGCCCAGCCGCAGCAGTGGTAGCACCTGATTCCGCAACTGCAGGACCTCATAGTTGTCGACCTGATGTACTTCGGTTTCGAACGTTCGCGCAATCTCCAGCACCGCGTTCAGCGGAATCGCATATAGCCGCTGTTCGACCCAGAACAGCAATGCCTTGATGATGGCCAGTGTCAGCGGCAGCTTCAGCCGGAAGGTTGTGCCTTGCCCGGGTCGTGTCTCCACGCTGATCGAGGCTTTCAAACGGTGGAGCACACTCTGCACCACATCCATGCCCACGCCGCGTCCGGAGACCTCGGTGACCTGCTCGGCGGTCGAGAAACCCGGCCGGAAGATGAAGTCGAGGACTTCGGCCTCGGTCATCCGCGCGGCTTCCTCGGGAGTGGTCATGCCTAGTTCAATGGCCTTGGCACGAATCTTCTGCGTGTCGATGCCGCGTCCATCGTCAGTGATTTCGACGACCACCTGGTTGCCGTGGTGGTACGCGTTCAGCCGGACCACACCCTGTGGCTTCTTGCCCAGCTTGCGCCGCTCTTCGGCGGGTTCAATGCCGTGGCTTACCGCATTGCGCACCAGATGGGTCAAGGGCTCGGCAATGGCGTCGAGAATTCCTTTGTCGAGATCGGTATCCTGCCCGCTGATGTCGAGCTCCACTTCGCGCCCGCATTGCCGTGACACGTCGCGTACCATGCGCGGAAAGCGCCGGAACAATTGGTCGACGGGCACCATGCGGATCTTCATCACCGAGCGCTGCAGATCGTTCAAAACCCGTGCCTGGAAAGCCATGGCGTCGCCAAATTTGCCGCGCAGCAACTCCTTCGGATAGCGTTTGGCAAATTCGTTTAGCGCCTGCTGCAGCATCGACTTGCCGATAATGAGTTCGCCCACCAGGTTGAGTACGTTGTCGATGCGGCTGGCTTCCACGCGCAGCAGGTTCTCCTGCGCGGCCGCGACCGATCCGGGACCGGGCACAGCAGCGGCAGCGGGTGCTTCCGGCCCGGTTGCTGCGACCTCTTCCATACTCGCGTCAGTGTCAGTTTCAGGGGCAAGACCGGGTTGCTCGATGGCGTCTTGCGGAGCCGGGCTTGCCTCCCGCATCAATTCGACTGTGACTTCGCCCGCAATCGTCGGAATCTTGCACTTGGCCGCAATCTGTTCCGCGGTTTGCACGCTCGCCAGCACGAACTCCACCTGCTTGGCGGCCGCCGGCGATTTCGCGTCAGGCCGCACCGCAAGGACCGGACCCATGACGCCAATGGCGTTGTGCACCAGTTGCCGTCCCGCAATGGGCATGGCGCAATGCGGGTCGATCTTCACCACGACGTGATATACATCCTGGCCGCTCGCCTGCGCCCGCGTCATCGCCAGCTTTTCGTACTCGGTCCAGAGCGCGTCCGCCTTGCCGGCCGTCCGCGCTGCCGAAGTCTTGGCCGTCCCTTTGGCGCTCGATGTCTTGGAAGCGGGTGTTTTCGCAAACGAACTCTTTCCCACCGTCTTTCGCGCGCGCTTCGCTTTGCCCGCGGCCGGAGCCGCAGTCAGATCCTGAATCTTCTTGCTCAGACTCTTGGTGGAGGGCAGCTTCGTGCCGTTGCGGTAGGCCGCAATCATCTCGGTAAACACGTCGGCGGCGGCGAAGGCGATCTCCGCCACGGCCTTATGTGTTGCCGTACCATCCAGCGACAGGGCATCCTCGAACTGATGCGCCAGTTCGCTCAACTCGCGCAGCCCGCAAGCCGCCGAGTCGCCTTTCAAGGTGTGTACCGTGCGCCGGATACCGCGCACGATCTCCTCGTCACCGGGATTTTTTTCGAGCTTCAGCGCTTCATCGTTCAGCGCCTGCAGCAACTCCTGCGAAGTCTCAAAGAAGAGTTCCCGCAGTTCGAGGCCGCGCTCATCGGGGACATTCGTCATGCCTTACTCTCTCACCTCAAGGCGCTGGTATGCCGTGCCGCTGTCCTTGTGCAGCATCTGAAACTTCTTGGTCAAGCCCAGCAGGCTTTCCGCATGACCTACAAACAGATAGCCACCCGCATTTAAGCAGCGGTAGAACTTTTCGATCAGCCGTTTCTGCTCCGCCTCATCGAAGTACATCATCACGTTGCGGCAGAAGATCACGTCGTTGCGCTGCGGCAGGTACTCCGTCTTCAGATTGTGGAAGTCGAAGTGGACCATCTCCTTCAGCGGCTTTTTGATGGCATAGCGCTCGCCGATCTTGTCGAAGTAGCGCAGCCGGTAGCCGTAATCGACCATCGACATCTGGTTCTCGCTGTAGCTGCCTTCCTGCCCGTGCCGCAGCACCGAGTAGGCGATGTCGCTGGCCAGAATTTCCACCCGCCACGGTGGCGGCACCAGCGGCTTGGGCAGCGGCAAATCCACCGGCAGCGGATTGCGCAGGTAGTAGTAGGCCAGTGCGTCGGTCACCAGCATGGCTAGCGTGTAAGCTTCCTGCCCGGTGGAGCAGCCCGCGCTCCAGATGCGGATCGAATATTCCCGCCGCGAGCTCTTATGCTTGAACAACTCTTCCAGCACGGTTTTCTGAAACAGGTCGAGCTGTGCCTTGTGGCGGAAGAAGCTGGTTTCGTTGACCGTGAGGTTCTCGAGCAGCTTGGCCAATTCGTCTTTGCCCTGGGGGCTGATCAGCATGCGGTAGTAGGCATAGAAGGAGTCAACCCGGCACTCCTTCAATCGGCGCAATAGGCGGTCCTGAAGAAAGTGCGTGCGGCGCTCGTCGAAGTGCATGCCGCACTCCTGGTAGACGAGCGCCTGCAGCAGTTTCAGTTCCGCTTCCGTCAATATGGGAGCAGGTGCCGCTCCGGATGTGCTCATGCGTTCTCTCGTTCTAAATTCAAAGTTTCAAGGTCTCGGAGGTTTCAAGGTTGCAAAGTTCTTGTAACGTTCTCGAGTGTCAAAGTCAGCGACTTTGAAACTCTGAAACTTTGCCTTACCGTGCCCCGGCGCCACGCGCCTCGGCCTTTGGGGCAGCCTTCTTTTCGCCCGTCTCGCTTTTGACCTGCAGGCTGCCCGGAGCCAGGAGTTTGCTCATATCGAGCAGCACCACCAGCCGTCCGGCAACCTTGCCCAGTCCCGTCACGCAGTTCAGTCCGCCCTCTTGAAACACTGCCGGCGGAGCTTCCACGGCGTCCGCCGGGATCTTCAGTACTTCGGAGGCCGAATCCACGATCAGGCCTGCGAGCCGGCCCGCGTGTTCGACCACCAGGATGCGATTCTGCTTCCGCAACGTAGCCTGCTTCTCTCCGAACCGCTTGCGCAGGTCCATGACAGAAACAATCTTGCCCCGCAGGTTGATCACGCCCTCCAGATAATCGGGCGCATCGGGTACGGCAGTGATCTCAGGTACCCGCACGATTTCATGCAGGGAAGTGATGGGCACGCCGTAAGTCTCACGGCCCACCTTGAAGCCCACGATATGAAGTTCACGGCTCATAGGGTTCAGACCTCAGGCAACGGCCTTAGTACTGTGCTCCGGCCGCGGCACGGCGCGCGGTGCGGTTGGAACTCTCTGTGCCCAGTTGCCCATGAGAAGCCTCGGCCAGGGTAAACCGGTCGAGGAACTCGAGCAGGCCGCGCGACATCTTCGACATCTGCTCCGATGACGCCGCCAGCTCCGTCGAACCCGAAGTGGAGGACTGCACCAGTTCGCGCATCCGCTCCATGGCCTTGACCACGGCCTGCGCACCGGAAGCTTGCTCCTCCACCGCCGAATTGATTTCGTGCGTGATTTCGTTGAGCCGCGTGGTGGCGCGCGCGATCTGCGACGAGCCATGCGACTGTTCGTTGGTGGCCGCGCCGATTTCCTGCGCGAACTTGTAGACCTCGGTGACCACGTTGGAAATCTTGCGCAACGCGGCGTTCAACTCGCCGCCCAGTTCCAGGCCCTCGTTGACGATGGTGGTGGAGCGGTCCATATTCTCGACCGCCTTGCGGGCTTCCTTCTGAATGCTCTGGATCAGTTCCGAGATTTCCTTGGTGGACTGTGCCGATTTCTCGGCCAGCTTGCGGACTTCGTCGGCGACCACGGCAAATCCCAGGCCGTGTTCTCCAGCGCGGGCCGCTTCGATGGCCGCGTTCAAGGCCAGCAGGTTGGTTTGTTCAGCCAGATCGTCGATCACTTCGATGATCTTGCCAATGTCGTCGGCGCGTTGGCCCAGGGCGCCAATAATTTCGCCCGAAGAGTTGATGGTGGTGTTGATGCGGTTCAGGCCGTCGGTGGCCTTTTCCATGGTCCCGATGCCGTTATGGACTTCTTCCCGCGAGCGGTTGGAGATGTCGAGCAGCACCTTGGCTGTGTCGGCCACGCGCTGAATCGAGGCCACCATCTGATCGATGGAGGCGGACGTCTCGCTCACGCTGGAGGCCTGCACCTGCGTGCTCTTCACCATGTTCTGCACGTTGACGCTCATCTCATGCATGGTGCTGGTGACTTCATCGATGGCGGAAGAAGCCTGCAATCCGATCTTCGCGGAATCGTCGGAAGCTCCCGCAACCTGGTTCGACGCGCTCGCAACTTGAGACGATGCGTCGCGTACGCTGCGCACCAGCCCGGCCAGTCCTTCGACCATGCGGGCGAAGGCATTGCCCAAAGTGTCGTGCGAGGAGCGCGGCTTAACTTCGAGAGTCAGATCGCCGCCGGCGATGGCTTCCGATACCCCGGCCATCTCCTTGAGGTACGTGACCATCTTGTGGAAGGTCCGTGCCAGTTCGCCGATCTCGTCGTCGCGCCCGAGATCGATGTTGTGTTCGAGATCGCCCGTATTGCCGATTCCGCGGGCTACATTCATCAGGTTCGTCAGCGGCCCGGTGATCGACTTCGCAGTGCGGTAGGCGATGATTGCTCCGGCGATCACAGCGATCAGGGTGCTGATCAAGGAAATTGCGATCGTCCAGTTAGCGGCGCTCTCGTCGGACTTGCGGCTCTCGCCGTCGGCAATGTCAAGAGAATCGGTGGAGTTCTTGACCCAGGAAGAGGCATCCTTCTGCAAGTAATAGATCTGGAGTTCGGCCACGGTGGCGTTGCCGGAGTCGACGTCTTTGCGCTTCTCGATCAGCGGTTGGGCGAATTCCTTGCCCCAGGACTGCTCGAGTTGCTGCACCTTCGCCAGGGAGGACTTGACCTGGTCCGAGCTTGCCTTGTTCTTGCCGCCTTCGAGCTTCTCGTTCAAGGTGCGCAATCCTTCATTCATGCGATCCACTTCGCGGGTATCGCCGCTCAGCAGGTAGTTGCTCAGGTAGAGGCGGTTTTGCATCATCTGGAAGCGGACGGCGTTGGTGATATCCGCCAGTTCTTTGGCCGCGTGCTCACGTCGCACCGCAGACCAGTTCACCAGGAACAGCACAACCACCATGGTGAGGATGATGCCGAAATTCACATATAACTTCTTCCCGATTGTCATTCCCGTCTCCTCCGCAGCTGGTGTCTCTACCGCGGCTCAAACTTAAAGTCGATGACTCCTGAACTTTCCCCAGGGGCCGGCTCAAAGCGCCACTTCTTGGCGGCGTCCAGCGCCGCATTGGCCAGTACGGGGTGACCGCCCACGACCCGAGCATCCTTCACCGTGCCATTGGGCGCGACTACCACTTCGATCTTGACCGTGCCTGAGATATTCATCTTGCGCGCCAGTTCCGGATAAACAGGCTGCACTTTGCTTTTGGCCCGGCGCATCATCTCTTCACTCTGAGCTGTCTGTGCCCCCGCGTGAACTGGGCCCAGAGTCACTGCCAACGTGAGGACGGCCAGCACAGCCGCCGCGGTTCTTTGAGACACAAGTCCTCCTTGCTTACATGAAGCTATTGACCCTAGGCGTGCAACGCCCGGGCCACCTGAACCTTCTTGAAAAAACCAAAGTAATGGGCTGTATCTCCAAGAAAGGAAGTCGGTTAATCGGGATCGAAGAGAGTCGCAAAATGGCGCTTTCCATGAGAGCCGTCTCATTCCGGCGCAATCGTCCTCCGTTTCTCACCTTGAGACGGAATCTCATCTTGTCTCGGGATTTCACACCAAGGCACCCCCTCCGCCCATTTCACTTGACTCAAATTGAGATGACAGGTAGTTTCCCAATAGATTCAAGCACTTGTGAATCAAGAACACTTTTCCTCCATGGTCGGTGCGGCGCTCAGCATTTCTGGCGGCAGTCCCGTCATTCCCCCGGAGAATAAATTTGTCTCGGGGTCCGATGAGGGCTTCCAGAAGTTGTTGCTTCGCATTGCCGCCAAGGCGAGTGAGCGGCCCGATACGGACGCCCTGATCCGGCTGTTCTGCCACGCCACGCGCGAGTTCTTCCAAGTGTCGGGAGTCTATTTCTGGCGCTGCCACTTCGCGGACGAACTGGTCGGCGAACAAGCGGATGGAAAACTGGCGGAGCGGTTTGTGGGGATCCGCCTGCGTCCCGACCAGAGTGCGGTGACGGCCGAAGCGGTGCGGCAGCGGCGCACCATTTTCGCCAATCACGTGCAGTCCGTGATCTTTCCGGCAGCCACGGAATTTGAAGCGCGCTCCCTCTTGGCCGCGCCCTTGATGGTTTTCAACGAAGTCATCGGCGCGGTTACGTTTCTACACGATTCCAGCGACGACTTCTTCAACGAAGATCTGGCCGCCAAGGCTACGATCCTGGCCGGCCAACTGGGCAGCCTGCTGGAAGCGTCGCGACTGAGCGAGGCGTCGCGTGTGGAGCACCGTTCCGCCGAAATCCTGGCGGATGTTGCCCATGCCCTGCATGGAACGCCCGATGTCTCCGCGGTGATCGAAGCCCTGGCCGATCGTTTGCGCCTGCTCCTGCGCACCCGGCTGGTTTGCGTTCTGCTGCGCCGCGAGGGGCCTTTTGAGTTGAAAGCGGTCTCGGCGGAGACTCCGCAACTGGCGACCTCAGCCCGGGCCCGGCATGACCGGCAAACACTGCGCTTCGCGGCGGATTTGGCGCAACGCGCGGTGGCCGCCGGAGAGCCCATCACGCTTTCCATTGGGGCGGACGTGCATTCGCTGGGGAGCCTGGTTTCTCCTGGAATGTTGATCGCCGCGCCGTTCCGCACCTCGCGCACCCAGGGCGCAATCCTTCTTTACCCGCGGCAGGAGGGGGTTTTCACTGCGGAAGAAAAGGCGCTGGTGGCAGCGATCGCGGGCTTCGGGGCAGTGGCTCTGGCGCATGCGGAACTGCACGCGACCGCGGCTGCACAGGCGCACGAATTGCACCAACTGCTCGAGATTTCCGGCGAACTCAATTCCAGCCGCAATCTCGAACACGTGCTGCAGGCCTTTGTCGTACGCGCTTCGGATTTTCTTGGCTTTGGGCGCTGCTTCATTGCGCTCGAGGAGAATGGCCGGTTCCAGGTGCGCTACGCAGTGGAAAAGGGAGAACCCAAGCGCGTGGACAACTTGTTTCCCGAGGGGGTGGCCACCAAGGCCCTGCGCGCCAAGGAAGTCTTCTGGACCGATGAGGCGAGCCGTACTCCGGGAGTGAACCTCGACGTCGTCACGAAATATAACGTGCGCCAATTCCTTGCCGCGCCCTTGGTCAGTACAGGTGGGCGAGTGCTGGGGATGTTTGGTGTTCTCGACCGGCTGGACGGCACCGGCATTTCGCAGGAGGACATCCGGCGCGCCCGGGTGCTCTCCAGTCAAGTCGCAATTGTGGTGGAAGTGGCGCGCAATCTGCATCTGTCGGAGCAACACCGGCGCCGGGCAGAAGCGCTGATCGAACTGGCTCGCGAAATGGATGGAGCGTTGCGCCTGCCCGAGTTCGCGCGGCGGTTTGTGTCCCGGGCAGCGGACCTCTCGAATTCCCGCGCCGGGTTGCTCGCCGTGCTGCAGGAAGGGCGCTGGCAGATCGCGGCGCTGCACACCCGCGCAGAAGCCTCCGCAAAGACTCCGGACGCGCTCGTGGTGCCCGCGGACCAAGACGGCAAACCCTTGTTCCCCGCGGAACGTCGACTCGCTGCCCCGGCCGACAATGTGCCCGCGAATCGCCAGCCCGATGCCGTGGTGGAGCACGGCCTGGAGCGTGCGTTGGGCACGGCGTTGAGCGATTTTGCCGCCCGGCATACCGGCACCGTCGTCTCTGGTTCCGGGGAGCAAGTACTGGGCCCGGAAGCTTCGGCCACTCTGGGATGGACCGATTGCACGCTGGTGCGGTTGCCCGGAGCAAACGGAGAATTGAGTGGACTCCTCTGCCTGTCCAGGAACTCTGCTCCCTTGGGGCCGGAAGATCAGACCTTCCTGGAGACCATGGCGGGCCATGCCGCGATGGCGCTGGAGAACGCGCGGCTGTTTACGCGCATCGAGCAGGCGAATCGCCACTGGATCGAAATCTTCGACGCCATCAGCGATTTCATTGTGGTGCACGACCAGGCTGGCAAAGTGCTGCGCGTGAATCGCTCGCTGGCGACGATGATCGGGGTCCCGCCGGCCGAGTTGATTGGCGTAAACATGCGGGCTTTGATGGCCCTGACCAGCGACACGGCGTCGTATTCCTGTCCGTTCTGCCGGGCCATGGCGGACGATTCCGACGAATTTGCGCATCCCGTATTCGATCGCACCTATCTGGTATCCACCTCGCGGGTGCACGGCGATTCCGACGAAGGCCTGCAAACCATCCATGTCCTGAAGGACATTTCCGACCGCCGCGAAGCCGAGCGCCGCTACCGCGAACTCTTCGACAATATTCAGGAAGGGCTGTTCTTCAGCACGCCCAGCGGGCGCTTCGTCGAAGTGAACGACGCCATGGTGCGCATGCTGGGCTATACCAGCCGCGAAGAGTTGCTGCAGATTGACATTCCGACACAACTTTATTTCTCGCCCGAGCGGCGCGATCACCACTCGGAAGTGATGAAAGAAAATGGCACGCTGCGCAATTTCGAAGCAACGCTGCGGCGCAAGGACGGGTCGCCCATCCACGTCCTGATCAACGCCTTCGGCTTGCACGACAATCTGGGCCGCCTGCTGCAGATTCGCGGATTGATGCTGGACGTGACCGGACTCCGGACCTACCAGTCGGAACTGCACCGGGAGCGGGATTTCTCCAGCAAGATTCTTAGCAACACGCAAAGCCTGATTCTGGTGGCCGATACCGCGGGCCTGATCAGCTATGCCAACCGCCGCTGGCATGACGCGGGATTCGAACAGCGCGAATTGCTGGGGCGTCCTTTGCTCGAACTGGCGGCTCCGGCCTTTGTTCGCCCCCTGGCCGAAGCGCTGCAGAGCACGCTGAACAGCCAGCAAGTCGACAACATGGAATTGCAGATCGTGCGCGCCAATGGCGCTGCCGGGAAGTTCTCCGCCAACCTCAGTCCCATGCGCGACGAGCAGGGAATTGTGACCAGCATCGTCGTCGTGCTTACCGACATCACCGACTCCGCGGTGCTGCGCGACAAATTGGTGCACGCCGAGAAAATGGCCGCAGTCGGCCAGTTGGTCTCCGGCGTGGCTCACGAAGTGAACAATCCGCTTACCGCGATTCTGGGTTTTGCCGACCTGCTGATGGAGAATCCCGACCTGCCCGAAACCGCGCGTAAAGACATGCGCGTGATTCTGCAAGAGGCGCAGCGCACCAAGCAGATCGTGCAGAATCTGCTGAGCTTTGCCCGCCAGATGCCGCCGCAGCGCAGTGCCGTGCAATTGAACACCATCTTGCGCCGGACCATGCAGTTGCGGGCGTATGACTTCAACAGCCACGGCGTCGACATTGTCGAACATCTCGACGAAGGACTGCCCGAGGTCATGGGCGATGCGCACCAGTTGCAGCAGGTTTTTCTGAACATCCTGAACAACGCCTACGATGCGGTACACGAAGTCGGCCGTCCCGCGCGCATCGAGATCATGTCCACCAAAGCTGGCGACGCGGTCGAAGTTTCGTTCCGCGACAACGGCAGCGGCATCTCCCATCCCGACAAGATTTTCGACCCGTTTTTCACCACAAAAGAGGTTGGCAAAGGCACCGGACTCGGCCTGAGCATTTGCTACGGCATTCTGAAAGAGCACGGAGGAGAGATTCTCTGTCACAACAACACCGACCGGCCAGGCGCCACGTTCATTGTGCGTCTGCCCGCAGCGGCGCACACCGCATCCCTAGGAGTGGCCGCAGGAGTGATACAACCATGAGCCTACCCGCAATGAGACTCCAGCCCTTGCCTGTCCTGCTCGTCGAGGATGAGCCCGCCGTCATGGCATATGTTCAAGCCGCCCTGGAGCGCAGCGGCTATCCCGTCGTGTGCTGCGAGTCCGGCGTCGATGCGCTCCGCCTGCTGGAGAAAGGCGCATTCCTCGGCGTTGTCTCCGACATGCGCACTCCCGGCGGAGTCGATGGAGGCCAGGTGCATGCTTGGGTCGCCACTCATCGGCCTGATCTGGCGTCGCGCATCATCTTTATTACGGGCGACATTGCTAATGAGGAGACGGTGGCCACGCTGCGTCAAACCGGCGCACCCTGTGTGGAGAAACCCTTCCGCGTGCAGCAGTTTATTGACGTAGTCTCCAGGACTTTTGGGAAGGCCGAGTGAATAGTCAGACCAAAGAAGATCTTCGCATCCGCCTGCTGATCGTCGACGACGAGCAGAGTATCCGCAAACTCTGCGTCACGGTCGGCGAGGCCCTGGGATTCGTCTGTCTGGAAGCCGAAAGCGGAGAGTCCGCGCTGGCTTTGCTGGAAGAGCAGTCGGTCCACATGGTCCTGACCGACATGGTGATGCCGCACATGTCGGGGCTGGAATTCCTGGAGAAAGTAAAGAAGCTGCTGCCGCGCACTGAAATTGCGCTGATGACCGGACACGGATCGATCGAAACTGCGGTTCAGGCCATGAAACTGGGCGCCTATGACTACATCACCAAGCCCTTCTCGCCGCTCGAGGAACTGCGGCTGTTCCTGCGGCGCATGGCGGAAAAGATCCGTCTGGTCGAAGAGAACGAATTCCTGCGTCAGCGCATGGATTCGGAAACCGCCGTGCACGGCATCATCGGATCGTCCTCGAAGATCCAGGATGTGCTCCGCATGGTGGCGCGCCTGAAAGACACGCGGACTCCGGTGCTCATCTACGGGGAAAGTGGAACGGGCAAGGAGTTGGTGGCCCGCGCGATGCATTTTCGCGGCGCTTTTGCCAACCGCCCGTTCGTCGCGGTGGACTGCGGATCGCTGGTGCCCACGCTGATTGAAAGCGAGCTGTTCGGCTACGAAAAGGGAGCCTTCACCGGAGCGTTGAAATCGAAGCAGGGATTGTTTCAAGCCGCTGACGGCGGCACTATTTTCCTCGACGAAGTCGGCGAGTTGCCGCTGGAGCTACAGGCCAAGCTGCTGCGAGTGCTGCAGGAAAGGGAAGTGCGTCCAGTGGGCAGCAATCAGAGAATCAAGGTCGACGTGCGCGTCATCGCTGCCACCAACCGCGATCTCGAAGCCGCCTACAAGAACTCAACCTTCCGCAAGGATCTTTACTTCCGCCTCAACGTCGTTACCCTGTACGTTCCCGCGTTGCGCGAGCGCCGCAGCGACACGCCCATGCTGGTGCACTGGTTCCTCGAACGCTACGCCCCCGGTTCAGAGTTGCACGTAACCAGTGCCGCGATGAAGGCCCTCATGCAGTACGACTGGCCCGGCAACGTGCGCGAACTGGAGAACTGTGTGGAGCGCGCCGTCGCGCTGGGCAACGGACAAATCATCGACTTAGGCGACCTTCCACCGGCCATTGCTTCGGGCGCTACGTCAGCGGGAGAGACCGCAGCCTCGCCGATCGAGAGACCGACTGTCCTCGATCCTGATCTCGCTGCGGCGCAGACCATCACGGGTTCGCCGCGGACTCCGCTGTCCACCACCGATCTGGAAGACATCGAGCGCGCCACGATCCAGCGCGTCTTCGAGCAGGTCAACGGCGACAAAGCCCTCGCTGGACGCATGCTCGGCATCAGCCGCGCCACCCTGTACCGCAAGCTGAAGCGCTACAACATCGGCATGGGACAATCCGGATCGGGCCCGTCGAGCCATACTTTGCAGTGACTTATGGCAAATCGCGATCAGCACGCGCATCTTTAAGATGTGATGTAACGTCGATGCGATGTAATGTCGCCTGCGCGCTCGTACTCGTGGCGCTCACCTCGCGACTTCTGAGGCTGGAGGCGATTATCTTCGGGAGGTAGCTGCCTGCGCCGTCCAAAGCAATAGCGGTCACCCGCCGATACTGAGACACTGGTCTCATCCTGAGACGCGACGCACGTCGGATCTCGTGCGCCACTTCCACGGCCGTTGCTAACTCGATGAAAACGCGCTCACCTGAGTGCTAGTCCTTTCGTTCGCGGAGATGGTTGCCGTGTTGCTCCCCCTTTTCTGAACCGCGGATTCTGGCTCCCCACGGCTCTTCCTAACCGGGAAGAGGGGGAGCCCAACCCGCATTTCAGTCGGGCAGAGCGAGTCCGGGTTAACCGAGTCTGGGTTAACTGAGTCTAGGTTAGAGGTTTTTTATCGCGTGGCGCACCAGGGAATAGCGACGGCACGGGCCGCACCGAACGCCAGCACTGTGGCGGGACTTGCCCGTTTTTTCCCCGAAGCCTCGCCGGTCCGCATGCCGGTTCAACTCGCCCGCGTTCCGCCAGGCGGCGAACCCGCCGCAGCTCATTTCAGCGAAAGCATCGTGATTGAATTTGGTACTCCCCGCGAAGTCCTGTTCGAGTGCAATACCCCTCTGGAGTTTGGCGATCAACTGCAATTGCGCAACTCCGACCGTTCGTTCGATGTTGCCGCTTCGGTTGTCGCGGTGCAGTATCAGCCGGGCAAAACCGTGGTGGCGGCACGCTTTCGTGGGGAAGTCCCTAACTGGATCGTAAAATCATGACACCTACAACTCCCGTCCAAGATCTGGCCAGCCAGTGGAATACCGCCCGGCGGCTATATCCCATCTACTTTGAACTCGCGCGTGAGTTCGCCATCGAGGTGAAAGCCTGCCCCGATCTGGAAGCGGGCGTCGAAACGCCCGGGAAAGAGGTCGTCGAACAGGCCAACCAATGGCTGGAGCAAATGGATCAGCTGGTCCAGGTACACCAGTTGCGCCAGTTCCTGCAAACCAGTTCTCTGGTGACTCCGGAAGCGCTGGTGGGCCTGCTGCAACACTTCCTGACGAAGCCGACCAAGACCGATATCATTCGCGACAAGATTGATTTTCTATTGGTCCAGTATTTCAGCCAGGTGGCGCCCTCTGGCGTGAACGATGCCGACGTAGACCTCGCTTTTGTGGCGCAGGCGCTGGAGCCTGTGCTGGGCCCGGTGGAACTGAAGCCTCCAGTTTGGTTGAATGCGCTGGACCGCGTGGTCGATGCAGCCCGCAAATGCAAATCACTCGATGAGTTGCTCCATGGCGGTGTCCTCGAGCAAGGACGCAAGGCCAAGGGGCTGGCTGGGGATCTGTTCTATCTGCCGATCGCACTCGCCGCCTTCACGCGCTTCGGATATCTCATGCGGCGGTCGTTCTTCCGTCTCATGCTGGGCGATCTCAACACGATTCTAGACGGGCTCACCGAACTTGAGGACAAGGGAATCGAGACCATCGACTGTCGCCGGGCCCAGTTTTCTGCGCAGGAGCCGATCGTTCGACTGCGGGTGATCTGCCAGTCGTGGAAGGTGATGTTCCAGGCGGAGTATTCGTCGGGACAGCCCTTGCGCATGCTGGTCGATCTGCGCGCTTCGGTGGAGTATGCACTGGGCCGCGGGAAAGCTCCGGAAGCGGACGCCAAGGGGAAGCCTGTGGCGGGGGCCCAACCAGCCGCGGCCTTGAAGCCCGCCGCGAAACGAGTGGAGATCGGCAAGCCCGCGCCCGTTGCAGCAAAGCCGGCCGCGATGGCGGCTTCCGCGGGGGCGTCCAAGACCCCGACCAAGCCTGTGGCCGCGCCGTCTGCTGCCGCGAAGTCAAAGCCCGCGGCACCAAGTGCAGATGCGCCTGAGTTTGAAGTTTCGAGTACGCCGGGCTGGGACTCGGAACCCCCGTCGCAGCCGGGCAAGAAAAAATAAGCCGTTCGCTGAGTTGTGCGGCTTACCAACAGGTATCGACAGAATCGCCGGACTGTAGGCGAAGAGGTAGTGGCAAGTGCAGGCACCGACCGTACTGATCATCTCCGACGACGTTGATTTCTCGCGCCGTGTCACTGCCCGCTGGCAGATGGAGCGCAATGTCCCCACGTTCACGCTGCTCAGTGGGGAGCTGTGGCCGCGCTTTGCGGCGGACGCATTCGATGTGGCGATCGTTGGGGAGTTGCGGCGTGATCTTCTGTCAGTGGTGCTGGAGCCGCTGCATTCCACCGGTCAGCCGATCTTCTGTGTCTGTCAGGACCCTGCCACTGCGCAGCTGGTGCACGATCGTTGGCCGCGGGTTGCCATTCTTCGGACCAGCGAACACTGGCTCGAAACCCTGGTGCTGGCGGCCAGTGAAGCGGTGCACCGTTCCCGATCCGAATCACGGGCGCGCGCGGCTGAGGCTGCCTGCGCCACGCTCGATCGCCAGGCGACGCTGGGCCGTTACATGCTGGAAATGCGCCACAACATGAACAATGCTCTGACGTCGGTGCTGGGAAATTCCGACCTGCTGCTGCTCGAACCGGGCAGTCTCTCCGCCCAGACACGCGCTCAGATCGAAACCATTCGCAACATGACGCTGCGCATCCACGAGATCATGCAGCGTTTCTCGTCGTTGGAAAAAGAAATGAACGTGGTCGCACAGCAGGCCGAACAGGATTCAGGCAAGTCGTACGCGGCGGTAGCCGCAGGTAATTAGAAGTATGAAAACCTCTCCCCTCGCACGACGCCGGTCTCAAAGAGTTCGGTGGATGGACGTTGGCGTACCCTTCGGGGGAAGGATTTATGCATAGACTGATGGCGGGCGTTACCATCCTTGAGCACGAACTCTCAGAGCTGCGCCTGCTGGTCGAGCGCCAGACGGGAATTTTGCTGGACTGTCCCAACAGCGCTCTAGCCGCGCATGTCGCCGATTATCTGGAGACGCACGAACTGGAATCTCCCGCCGCATTGATGATCCGGCTGCGCGCTTCGGATCAGGATCCATCGGTTCTGCCTGCGTTTCTCGACGGCGTGCTGAACGCCAATACCGGTTTCTTCCGCCATCCCGGAGCCATGAATGCGCTGGCCCGCCAGGTCATCCCGCAGCTCTACGCTCGCAAGTCGGAGGACGGACCCAGCACTCTTCGCATCTGGAGTGCAGGGTGCGGCACCGGTGAAGAGGCATACTCGATTGCCATGGCGTTGTGCGAGGCGGTGCCCAACGGAAACGGGAATGGCAATGGAAATGGTTCGAGCAACGGCAACGGGAACAGGGAAGCGAAGGAAGCGAAAGATAGGAACACCGCTGGCCGCAACGGCGGGATCGTCGAGAATGGCATTCCGGCTGGTTCCGCGCAGGGCATAAAAGACTGGTCGATTCACATTGTCGGCAGCGACCTGCTGCCTTCCGCGATCGAAGTCGCCGAGCGCGGACTGTATCCGCAGTCCGCTCTGGCGGGACTGCCCCCGGCGGCCATCCGCGCCAGCTTCTCGAAAATTGGAAGCCCCAACGGCTCGTCGAACGGGTTCCAGGAAAGCCCGCACAACGGAGCGACGAATGGGGCGGGCCCGAGCAATGGATCGGGAAACGGCTCGGCGAACGGTTCGAGTAACGGTGCACACCTGCTAGTGAAGCCCCGCCTGCGCAGCCTGGTCACCTTCAATACCATGAACCTGACCAAGCCGGTTTACATTGGCCGCTTCGATTGCATTTTCTGCATGGACGTGCTGCCGCACCTCTCGCGCGCCCAGCGCACCGCTCTCATGGAGCGCCTGCATCTCTACCTCGAACCCGGCGGATATCTCTTCCTCAGCCAGACCGAAAAACTCTACGCCCCCAACCTGAACTTCCGCTCGGAAACCTTCGACGGCTACACCTTCCACCGCAAACCGCTAGCGGCCAGCGCGGCATACGGGCGCTAGATATTGTCTAAATTGTCTATTTTGTCTATAATGGACAAATGAAGACCGTCACAGCCACCGCTGCCAAACAGCGCCTCGCCGCCCTTCTCGACGCCGCTCAGCGCGAGCCCGTGTTGATTCGCCGCCAGAACCGCGATGTTGCCGTGATCATGTCTGCGGAAGAATATCAGCGTATACGTAGGCTCAACATCGCCGAGCTTAAGCAAACGATGGATCGCATCGGCGCTCAAGCCGCAGCTAACGGAATGACGAAGGAAATCCTGGCCGACATCTTGAAGGACTGAGGCGCGCCGATTCATGAGAATCTCGCGTCGTCTCGTCGTGGACACCAACGTAATCGCGAGCGCCGTCATCTTCCCGCGCTCCGCCCCGCGCCAGGTGGTCGACCATGCCTTGGACCAAGACGTGCTTCTCCTGTCCGAAGCCACGATGAGCGAACTTACAGAAGTTCTCTCGCGCTCAAAGTTTGATCGTTATGTGAGCCGCCGGGAGCGCGAGCTTTTCCTGGCGCAGATTGGAACCGCCGCGGAATTTGTTCCGATGGTCTGCCTCGTGCGCGAATGCCGCTATCCGAAAGACGACAAGTTCTTGGAAGTCGGCCTAAACGGCAGAGCAGACGTGATCGTTACCGGCGACGCGGATCTGCTGGCGCTGCATCCGTGGCGGGAGATTGCCATTCTGTCGCCAGCTGAGTATTTGAAGGGCTGATTCGCGACGAACCAGACGGGAAACAGAAACTGTGCTATTGCACCTTCAGAGAGAAGCGCTCTTTAACTTGAGCAATATGCTCCTCTGCTCCGGATTCGGCTAAACCTCCTCGACAGATTTCTCGGATGCGTTCGAAGACTGAGGGCAGTTCGGCGAACCGGCCTCGCTCGGCCAGCAAGATCGATTTGTGCTTGAGCATCGGATATTCAAAGCCACCGACATTCTCGCCCCAGAGCGTGAGTAGTCTCTCTTCCGTCAAATGATCTTTCACGATAGGGACGGCGCGATCTGCGATGAGTTCCTTCACATCAGTTAACACAGGCGGATAGGAAGCTTCGTCTGACAAGGTCCACCATCGGTCGCTACTTCCAGGGATAAGCTGACCGAGCCGAACCTCCCAATGGCACTTGTAGTGCAGCGGCGATTTGTCTTCAGGTTCGTCATAAAAGCGAAGCACCCGCTTTGCAGCGATTGCGACATTGATAGTGAATCTTTTCTGCTGCGCGGAAGAATACAAACTCTTTTGAAAGTTGATTACGCCCCAGCATTCAGAAGACTCAATCACGAAGTTATGGCTCCAATGATGAAACCCATATTCCGCCAACGCAGGGCGAAGTTCCCTCAGGAGCCGTCGAAATAGCAGATCATCCTGCGGCATAAGCTCCTACGCGAACAAGAACTCCTTCGTCCTCAACTCCTTGATCGCGTCCCGCAGCTTCGCTGCCTTCTCGAACTCAAACTTCTTCGCCGCTTCGCGCATGTCGCTTTCGAGCTTGCCAATGTAGGCGTCCACTTCCTCCTGCGTTTTGAATTCGGGGATGCCCTCGGCTTCTCCGCCCGTCAGGTCGGCATAATCAGCGGCCACGATCCCGGCCAACGTCATGTCCAGGGGACGCACGATCGACTCCGGCGTGATTCCATTCTCCTCGTTGTAGGCCGTCTGAATGGCGCGCCGCCGCATGGTCTCATCCATCGCTCGCTTCATCGAATCCGTTTGGCGGTCGGCATAAAGAATGGCGCGGCCGTTGAGATGGCGCGCGCAGCGACCAATGGTCTGAATCAGCGAGCCCGTCGACCGCAGGAATCCTTCCTTATCCGCATCGAGAATTGCCACCAGCGACACTTCCGGCAGGTCCAGACCTTCGCGCAGCAGATTAATGCCGATCAACACATCGAACTCGCCTTTGCGCAGGTCGCGCAGAATCTTCACGCGTTCCAGCGTTTCAATCTCGGAATGCATGTAGCGGCACTTCACGCCCACTTCGGCATAGTATTCGGCCAGATCTTCCGACATGCGCTTGGTCAAAGTCGTCACCAACACGCGCTGCCCCAGTTCCACGCGGGCGCGAATCTCGTGCAGCAGGTCGTCGATCTGCCCCTTCACCGGACGCACTTCCACGGGCGGATCAATCAGCCCCGTCGGACGAATAATCTGTTCCACCACCACGCCTGCCGACTTCGTCAGCTCATACGGCCCAGGAGTTGCCGAAACGTAAATCAGTTGGTTGGTGCGGTGCTCGAATTCCTCAAACGTGAGCGGCCGGTTATCCAGCGCCGACGGCATGCGAAAGCCGTACTCGACCAGCGTCTCTTTACGCGATCGGTCGCCCGCGTACATGCCGCGCAACTGCGGCACCGTGCCATGCGACTCGTCGATAAACATCAGAAAATCGCGCGGAAAATAATCCAGCAACGTTGGCGGAGGCTCGCCCGGAAGCCGTCCCGTAAAGTGCCGCGAATAATTTTCGATGCCGTGGCAGAAGCCCATGGCCTTGATCATTTCCAGATCAAACATGGTGCGCTGGTGAATGCGCTGGGCTTCAACCAGTCGCCCTTGCTTCTCCATTTCAACTTCCCACCACGCCAGTTCCTTCTTGATCGAATCCACGGCCGCCGCCCGCGTCTCCTCCTTCATCACATAGTGGGTCTTGGGATAAATCGGCAGCCGCATGTACTTCTGCTTCACCGTGCCAAACAGCGGATCGATCTGCGTCAGCGACGAAATTTCATCGCCCCACAGCTCGATGCGATACGCCATGTCGTCGTAAGTAGGGAAGACCTCGATGACGTCGCCGCGCACCCGAAACGTCCCACGCCGGAAGTCTGCGTTGGTGCGTTCGTAGAGAATGTCGACCAGTCGCCGCGTGATGTCCTCACGCTTGATCTTCTGGCCCTTCTCCAGAAACATCATCATGCCGTAATAGGCCTCGGGCGAGCCCAGGCCGTAGATGCAGCTTACCGACGCCACAATCAGAGCGTCGCGCCGCTCAAACAGCGACCGCGTCGCCGAGAGCCGCAGCTTGTCGAGTTCATCGTTGATGGTCGCTTCTTTTTCGATGTAGAGATCGGCAGCCGGGACGTAAGCTTCTGGCTGGTAGTAGTCGTAATACGAGACGAAATACTCGACCGCGTTGTGCGGGAAAAAGTTCTTGAACTCGTGATACAGCTGCGCCGCCAGCGTCTTGTTATGCGCCATGACCAGCGTTGGACGGTTCGCCGCCTCGATCACCTTCGCCATGGTGAACGTCTTGCCCGACCCGGTCACCCCGAGCAAAACCTGGTGCTGTTCGCGGTCATACACTCCCCGCAACAGCGCCTCAATCGCGCGCCCCTGATCCCCTTGCGGCTTGTAACTGGAAACGAGTTTGAAGTCCATGAAAGAAGCTCTTAGCTGTTAGCTCTTGGCTCTTAGCTCAACACTCTAAACCCAGTTGAGGGCAATTTCTGTCCTCAAGGAGCCCGTCTCGTTTTGTGTGGGGACGGGCGTCTTCGCCCGTCCGGCCAAGCACAGCACGGCCAGGTTTTCGCCGGCAGCTTCACAGAAGCAAATTTCGCCGGCAGAGAATCTTTCTATTATAACGGGAGCAGGCGAGCGAAGGTTATGCGAACCGCGCTCACTTGTGGAGCTCGACAGAGATAAGATGCGCCGTCACGGAAGGGTTCTCAGATTCCACATACTCGACTTTCGCGGTCCTGTTTTCCAGATCGGCGCACGGGTTGAGGTCTTTGTTGGGCTGAAAACCAAGAGCGGTGAAGGGAAGCGTGAAATAGTTGTCGACGTGAAGCGCAACCAGTTTCCCGCTCGAATTCACAGTCAAGTCGAGAGCAGGATTATCACAGTGCACACCCTTGAGAACGCCCACCAGAAATCGATGCGGTCCGCGCGCCACAAACTCCGGACGACGCGAAAGGTGAGGCACGTATCCCTCGCTCGTCGTCGAAACCGCTGCCCCACCGCCAGACTTCTCTTCCTCATTCATACGTCGCGTCTGTTCGGCGAAGTGAGCTTGATTGTCCGCGTATTCCTGGGCGTGCATCAGAGCGGTCTCTACCATCTGACTGTCCTGCGGAGTCTTCGCCATCTTGGCTGCGGCGCGCAGGACATTCACAGCATTCTGGCCTTTCTCCATCGTCATCCATATGTTGGCGATGTTGATGCGATACCCGAGGTTGGCCGGGTCCAAACCAATCGCGGTCAGTTCCATCATGCGCGCTTCATCGAGACTCTTGTTTCGCATCGCCAGAAAAACCGCGAGCCGGTCAAAGGCCGGAGCAAACGAGGGATTCAGCTTGATCGCGGCTCGCAGGCTGCTTTCCACCTGCTCCTGATCCGATGCATCCCGCGCTCCATTCATTGCGATCGCCGCAAAGTAGTAATGGGCGAGATAGCTCTGAGAGTCCAGTTGAACCGCCTGTGCATACCACTTCTTCGCATCTTCCAGATGTCCCTGGCGGAATTCCAGAAACCCTTTGGTCTCGTGCGCCGAGACGTTATTTGGATCCTCTTGGAGAACGTGGTCCAGGAGCGATTCTGCGTCCGCAGTCCTGCTGTTGTAGGCAAGAAAGTCGGCGCGCACGGCGTCGGATTGCGCTCCCGTGAGAGTCTGCACTTTGAACGCCGAGTCGTCGACCTCCGTGGTGGTCATCATCTTGAGTTGGAGGAAGCCGCTGGTCTGGTGAATGTAGCTTTCCAATTCCTTCTGCAGTTGTTTCAAATCTCCAAACGCACGGGTCGCGGCCGTGATGGGATCGACCTGTTTCGATAGCAAGTCCAGATAATCGGGTACGTGGTGCGTCTTTTCCGCGAACTCCTTCATTTCCAGGTAGTGCGTTAGAGCCCACGATTCGGAGTAAAAGATGGAGCCCTTGTTTTCTTCGTGGTAGTAGGGCGAGTTCTGATCGACGGTAAACAGCGTGGCCAGCGGCAGCAGCCGATTTTGCCGCAGCCACAGGATGTCATCGGCGCTGGGCTCTCCCAGCAGCGCCTCTTTGTCGCGAATATCGGTGTTCTGATAGAACTCGGCCAAGCCCTCATTCAGCCACAGCGGCATGTATTCTGCGGACTTGCTGAGCAGCAAATGCGTGTATTCGTGGTACACCACTGCGTAGGGATGCTCCCCTTCCGCATCCAACCGCATCAGGACATAATTCTTGTCCGCGGCCCTCAGAAACAATCCGCCCAGCTTCAGCGATCCCTTGGCGAGATAGGCCTCCGGCTCGAGAGCGCGGAAATCTTTCGCATCCTTTATAGCGAGCACGATGATGGGTGCGTCCGGATCAACTTGCGCCTTGGGAAACGCAGTATGAAAGACCGACCGCATGCGCTCAAATTGGTCGGCAACGCGGCGGCCTTGCTTCTCGCTCGCGTTGGTGACCACTACAAAATGCGGGCTGGAAACCTGGAGCCAAGTTTCGGTCTTGTCGCGTGCTGGGGCAAGCGGGGCGGCCAGGAGCAAAACAATCGGCAGAAGTCGACGAAACATAGCGGCGCGCCCATACAGATATAATCCCTGCCGCTCAAAGTCAAATGGAATGTAGGGATGCAAGAACTTGCAGACTCCTAGCCCACCGCCGGCCGCAACTCGACTTTCTTCGTTGTAATCGTTACCTGCGTGGACGGCAGCTTTGGCCGAGGATACGGCTCTGTATAAGCCTCGACCGTGATTGTCCCCGGAGTGCGCGTCGATTGCACGATCACTTGGGCGAGCCCGTTGAACAGACTCCGTTTTGGATCCTTGTCAGACTCCTGGCAGTTGGGATCGCCGTTGCCCACGCCGATCAGAGCGCCCTCGCCTGTGACTTTGAAGCTGATCAAGTTCGCCGCGGTGGGCAGTGCCCGTCCTCCCGCGTCGAGCACTTCAACTTTCAACACTGCCACATCCTCACCGTCGGCGCTGATTTCGGTTCGGTCGGACGTCAGGCGAATCGACTCCGGTTTGCCCGTCGTCTCACGTTTCTCCGTCAATACGACCTTGCCATCCTTCGTGCCGCGCGCCTCGAGCACTCCTGGTTCGAACTTCACTGACCATTCCAGATGCGTCAGGGGCTGCACTTTTTGCGAGCCCTGGCTCTTGCCGTTGAGGAACAGTTCCACCGAATCAAGATTCGAATGCACCCACACCGAGATCGGCTCGCCCTCACGCCCCGACCAGTCCCAATGCGGAAACAGGTGCAGCACCGGCTCCGATCCCCACCATGCCTTGTAGTAATAAAAGTTGTCTTTGGGAAAGCCGCACATGTCGACAATGCCGAACTGCGAGTTGATCGACGGCCACGCGTAGGGAGTGGGCTCGCCGCGGTAGTCGAAGCCGGTCCAGGCAAATCCCCCCGACAGCCATTCCCGAGCTGCATAAAACTTCCACCATTCCTCTGCCAGTTGCGACCAGTCCGTGTGGTTCAGGTCGTATGCGCTGACCCAGTTCCGCAACTTGTCGGTCGAATAAATTCCTCGTGTCGAAACCGTGCTGGCGGTCTCCGAGCCCACGCTTGGAGTTTTCGGATGTGCCTTGTGCCAGTCATCGTGAACCTTGAGGTTGTAGTTAAAGCCCATCACGTCGAGTTGCTCGGGGAAGTGGGTTTCGAACGCGGTATTGATCGCCGCGGTGCAAAGCCGTGTGGGGTCAAGTTCGTGCGTTCGCGCAATCATGTCGTCAATGACGCGCACGCCCTGGGGCTGGAACATCATCGTCCACTCTTCGTTGCCCATCGACCACAAAATGATCGACGGCGAGTTGCGATAGCGCTTCACCATCGCCTCAAGCTGTGCCATGCCCTCTGGATTAGCGCTCATCAGCCGCGTTTCGCACATCATCATCAGGCCCAGCCGATCGCAGGCCTCCACCCACTCCGGCGTCGGCATATTGTGCGACGTTCGCACTGCGTTGCCGCCCATATCTTTCAGCACACCGACGCGGTACCACTGCAAGCGGTCCGGCAGCGCCGCGCCCACGCCGGCGTGATCGTGATGATTGCAGGTGCCTTTGATCTTCACGGACTTGCCATTGAGGAAGAATCCCTTGTCGGCGTCCCACCGGACGTCGCGTACGCCGAAGCTGACGCGCTCGGCATCTCGCGCCTTGCCGTCGGATTCAACCGTCACGACCGCTGAATACATATTCGGCGTTTCCGGCGACCACAGCGCTGGATTCGCGATCGAAGCACTAGCCATGAAACTTGCCGAGCCGTCGGCGCGACGGATTGCGGTGCCGAGTCGGCCGTTCGCCACGCCGTTTCCTGCCGCATCCAGAATCTGCCAGCGCACTCGGCACGTCTCCGCCTGCGTGACCCTGGTTCTGCACCGATGGTTCCCAGGCTCAACCGTTGCCGCATTGCCCTTCTACAGCAGTTCGAACCGTAGCTCTCCCAATGTCCCAGGTGCAGCGCATCCGTCTTCGTGAGCCACACATGCCGATAGATGCCCGCGCCCTCGTAGAACCAGCCGTCCCCGAAGCTGGCGTCCATGCGCACCATCAGGAAATTCTTCCCGCCATAGTTCAGAAAGTCGCTCACATCGAAGCGAAAGGGCGCATACCCGTTGTCGTTGCGCCCAATGAAATAACCGTTCAGGAATACCAGCGCGCTGCGGAACGCGCCGTCAAACTCCACCGTGATGCGCCGTCCGCTGTCTTCCTTTGGAATATCGAAGGTGCGCCGGTACCAGCCCACGCTGGTCTCCGGATAGCGTCGTCCCAGCGGCTTGTAGCCGTGCGATTGCTGCTCGTCATCGTGTACAAACGGCAACTCCACCGCCCAGTCGTGCGGCAAATTGAGTGAGCGCCATTTCGAGTCGTCAAATTTCTGCGTGGCAAACCAGAGCTCGCCCGACTTGGCGAAGTCTCCCTGGCCCATGCCAAATCCCAAGTCGCGCAGCGGATCGCTCGCGTGGCCCTGAAAAAACTTCCAGCCAAAGTCGAACAACAAGTGTTCCCGCGGCGCCACCGCCGCCAGCGCCTCAGCCGACGCAGCACCGGGATAGCCCGCGAGTAGCGCGTGTGCGCGCCCCACGGAGCCGGCCACCAGAGTTGACGCGGAGAGCGCAAAACCAGATCGCAGCAGATCGCGGCGGGTGAGGGAACGAAAAGATGAATCCATTCTGTGCCTCTCAGGGGAGATCGAAATTGGAAGTTGGTCCCGCAGATCAGTCGCGCTCGGGACCGAGCATTATAAAGCCGCGCTCCTCCGAAACAAGAACTGTAAGCTGAACTTTTTCAACGAGCCAGGAAGGTGCGGGCAAACCCTGGTGGGCCTACCGAAGTGAGCCTATCTTTGCTTGTGCACTTTGTCATGCACTTCGCCCATGCCCACAATCTTGGCCGAGGTGCGGAACTTCCTATAGTCGCGATATTCCTGGTCGCCATCGATGTTGTAGCCCTTGAACAACGCCACGCGCGCGTCGACCTTAAAGGTCACATGCCGTGGCAGCCAGACCTCGTCATTCACCCGCGTTTGTTCGAGCATGACGCGCGTGCCCTTGTGGATGCGCGCCAGCACCCATCCGAACGACACCGTGTCGATCGCTTCGATGTCCATTTTTGACAGTTGAAGATCGCCCTTGTCGATCCACACCCGCCCGCGGAACTTGGAGAGAAGCTTCGCCTCTTTCATCTGCGGCTCAAAACCGGGCCGCGGCTCGCCCTCAATCACCCACGCTTCGCGCCCGCCCACCTGTTCGGTGCCGACCAACTTGAAGTCATAGGCATCCGCTACCTCGCGCACGAATTTGCGGCCATCTTCGCGTTCCTTCACCGCTTTCTCTTCCCGTTTCTTGCGCTGTTCTTCCGATTCGTTCTTGCGCTTGTCGATGATCTTCTGGATTTTCGCTTCTTCCTTGGCCGCTTCCTTGGTATCCAGCGGCTTATCGTCTTTTGCGATGAGCCGCTGCACCGGCTCCCCGTAGATTTCCAGAACTTCGTAGGTCTTCACTTCAGTGGATTTGGCCTGCCCCTTGCCGTCGAGCTTGTTCTCAACCTCGCGATCGATGTAGGTATAGTCGCGTTGTCGCTTGTCGTTTTCGATGTCCTTGTCTGCTACGACACGCAGCAACTGCCTCATTTGTTCCTGTGACAGTTTGCCGTCGGGTCCGGTCGTGAGATCTGGCATCGTTTCCGCGGAGCTAACTTCAAGCTGAGACTTTTCTTGCGATGCCGCTGCAGGGGCCGGCTCCTGCTGGCCGAAAGCCGGCAAGTAGATGAGCAAGGAAAGGATGAGAGCGCAGCCGGGGGACCTCATGATGTTTAGTCTAACCCGTTTAGACGCCTTGAAGTTTCGCTGGCAAACCAAGGATGGCAGGTCAGATTTCCGCGCGCGCGAGAACCGACTGCCCCATCGCAAGCTGGCTGCAGGTGCGTCCGATGATGTCCTCGGCCGACCTGGCTTCCACGAACTGGAAGCCGTAGCGGAAGGCGTTTCTTTGGCGGACCAGCGCGAGAACTTCGACGTCGCCAAGAGGCAGAGTGAACTCCAACCGAACCACTTCCCCCACCGGAACTTCCTCTCGCAGCATGGCCGAAATCCCCGATTCGCTGATGTCCACGGTGTCGCCTCGAACCACAGTGGCACTGCGCGGATAGACACGAATGCCTACTTCCAGCTTGAATCGGGGATGGCGGCGAGCTTCCACAGATCCTGAGTTTGATCCGCGCCGAATTGACCGCGCACTTCCACGCTTACGGTCTCCCGGACCTGACAGTGCGCCAGGCCTCGGGCGGAACGGACTGGCTCTCCAGATTGCGTCCAACCGTGGCCCTAAAGCAAGCGCAAAGGTCCTTCGGGATGGATCGGCAGCGTGGACCGGCAACTTTAGCGGAGCGCCGGAAGTTCAGTCCCTGACCTTGTGCGCTTTGCCTAAACACTCTGCCTGGAAGAGCCGCTCGTCCACGCGGTGCAGTCGCTTTTCCTGCGCCTTCGTCATCAGCGAATAATGCTTGATGTCGAACAGGTGATAGACGATGAACCACACCGGCTGGTCGGTAGTCATCCAGTTCTTACGGTCGAAGCGCTTCAAGTTGACCGGAACCGAGTAGCGCCGCAGTGTGCGCTCGCGACGCAGGTTGAAGTAGGCGTTGAAGTAGCTCAGCGCCAGCTCGCGCAGCGTGCGATAGACTGGCTCGCGCCAGCGGCATCCGGTGTAATTGGACTTGGCCACGGCGCCCCAGCAGCCTTCTTCGCGGTAAATGGCGATCACGTGGTCGGTGTCGTGCTCGGCTTCAAAATCCAGCAGCAGCGGAGGATATCCGTTCGCGCGCAATGCCGCGGCCGCAAAAATCGCTCCCTCCAGGCAATGCGACGATTCTTCCGCCAGCACCTTGCGCGGCGACCACGCCGTGTCTTCCAGGTGATACGGCATGTCGTCGAGAAACTTCTGGATGCCGTAGGGATTCTTCATGCTGCGCAGCTTGCGCAGTTCGGCGGGAGTAAAGCCTGAGTCAGGAACTCCGTTCTTCTTGGCGGCCAACTGGTCCGGTTCCTCGTTAGTCCGTGACGACGGTCTTCTTCTTTTTGACCACGGTCGCCGTGTTGGCGTCAAATGAAATCGTGCAGCGAGAGCCATCTTCCTCGAAATCCCAGTTGTTGCTCTGCGACTGTTTCTTTTCCACATTCAGGTGATGCCCATTCACGACCTGCGAGACTTCGCCCTTGGTCATGCCTGATGAAACTGCGTCGCATACGGAAGCGCGATGCGGGCTCAGATGCTGTCCGGTATCTGCCGGTGCTTGGGTTACGGGTTTGCCGTCAAGAACTCCACCGGCGCCCGTGAGCTGCCGGCGCCACAGCTCGCGGCCGTCGGCAGTCAGCGCGCGAACAAACGCGCCCTGCGGACATTCTTCCTCATCGTAGAGGTCGGGCCCAGTTGCGCTTGGCACCGCCTGACTCAGCTTTGTGCTCTTGCACCCCGGCAAAGGGGCAACGGTCCATAACGGCGTACCCGCCGGCAGCGTGGGGCTCGAACCTATGTCGACCGTCGCTTGCGCGGAGTCGCCTTCCACGTATGCGGTCAATGTCAGACTGGTCGACTCCGCCTCCGCCTGCACCACCGCTTCGTCGTCACTCGTGGTGAGTTTGGCCGCGTGTTCGGGAAAAACACTCCAGCGAACGTTGTGCAGAATCCTGCCGTCTTTCCCGACCGCCCGGAACATGCGTGTCTCTCCTTGCAGCATCGTGGCGTTTCCCGGGGAAATGCTGAGGGTAGGAACTTCCTGCGCAAAACCAGACGCCGAAAGCGTGCTGACGGTGATCAGGATGGCGAAGGCAAACCGCTCCAGCCAAGCCATAACTCGCTCTCCTTCGTCTAACTCTTTGTTGTACTCGTACGGCGGAGACACCGAAAGTTACTTTGGAGGCTGGAAACGTTGAAATCGTGGATGACCTAACGGAACACTTCAGTCAGTTCTTTCGGCATGTCAATCGACAGGTCCGGCATGACGCCCTCAAGGGTATGCGGCGCAAATCCGTAAGAAACGCCGACCGTCCACAATCCCGCGTTACGGCCAGTCTCAATGTCGACGTGGGAGTCGCCGACGATGGCAGCCTGCTCGGGACGTACGCCGCTCTCCTCCAGCAATTTGCGCGCACCCTCGGGATCGGGCTTCTTCGTAGCAAAGCTGTTGCCGCCATAAACCTGCGTGAAGAACGTCCCCAGCCCGAGCGCCTCGACAATCGCCCGCGAGGGAATTACAGGCTTGTTGGTGAGTACGGCCATCTTGCGTGGCGTGCCGTTCCCGGATCTCTGAACGGCCGCCAGCGCCTCGGCAATTCCCGGATATACCGTCGTGTGATCGAGCTTGTGCGCGCGGTAATACGAGAGAAAAAACTCCAGCCCCTTGCGAATCAACGCCTCATCGACCTTTTCGCCGCCGAGCGCCCGCTGGATCAGGATCGGCGCGCCATCGCCCACGTAGCTGGCGATGACTTCGTCGGGCAATTCCGGCCGTCCGATATGCCGCAGCGCGGCGTTCACCGAATGCACCAGGTCGAGGCGCGAGTCAATCAGCGTGCCGTCCAGGTCGAAGATCACCAGTTTGATCGAGTGCGGGTCGAAAGCGCGATGGGTCCGAATCATGCACTCTCAGGATATACGATCGCGCGCTAAGGAGCGGCGCTCTACTCCGGCGTGTTACGCTACCGAGTTTCCTTATGGGCTGCAGGTGGAAGCGACCCAATGGAGGGTTCGTGCGAGTCTGGGGAGTCGGCCGGAATCCGACGCAGAAGCATGACAGTGGAGAAGATCGCCATGCTGAGATATGCCAAGCAGAACAGAAACGAACTGACCCACCTGTAGGCCAATCTGCCTCGCATCCATCGATCTATGCCATCTACCAGCCAGCATCCTGAGAAGAACCAGAAAAATATCCCAGTGAATACCAAACTTCGCGTCGAACGCTTGTGTACGCTGCTGATATCCATACCAGGCTCCTTCCGGGTATGGTAACGCACGTTGACTCTAATCTATATTTCTAGTAATATCGAAACATGGCGCCGGCCACCAAAGTCCCTTCCCCCCGCACTTCCAGCGAACGCGTCGCCAAGTACGCCGACATGTTCTCCGCCATGGGCACTGAGCCTCGCCTGCGCATCATGCAGTTGCTGCTCACCGCACATCCCGAAGGACTCGTCGTTAGCGACATTCAGGGCGAGCTCGAAATTCCAAACTCGACTCTCTCTCATCACCTGGATAAGCTGCGGACCGAAGGCCTGGTCGAAGTCCAGCGCGAAGGCACTTTTCTTCGTTACACCGCCAACACCGTTGCGCTCCAGGAATTACTGCAATTCCTCTACGCCGAGTGCTGCACCCGCAATCAAGCGCTTAAACCGCAAGACATCATTCAAATCTGTAAATAGGAGCCCATTTATGAGCACGACCGAAGCCGCCGACATCAAGAAAGTCGTCAAACAGAAATATGGAGAAGCCGCCCTGCGCGTGAAGTCCGGAGGCAGTTCCTGCTGCGGTTCGACTGCCAGCACAGGCAGCTGCGATCCCATCACCACAAACCTCTACGATGCTGTGCAAGCCGGACAAATCCCCGAAGAGGCTTTGCTGGCCTCACTCGGCTGCGGCAATCCCACGGCTCTGGCCCAACTGAATCCCGGTGAGACCGTCCTCGATCTCGGTTCCGGCGGCGGCATCGACGTGCTACTTTCCGCGCGCCGCGTCGGCCCCACCGGCAAAGCTTACGGTCTCGACATGACCGACGAAATGCTCGCCCTGGCCAACGAAAACAAACGCAAATCGGGCATCGAGAACGTTGAGTTCCTGAGGGGCGAGATTGAGAGCATCCCGCTGCCCGACAACTCGGTCGACGTCATCATTTCCAACTGTGTCATCAATCTCTCCGCCGACAAAGATAAAGTGCTGCGCGAGGCCTTCCGCGTGCTCAAGCCGGGCGGGCGCCTCGCCGTCTCCGACGTGGTCACCCGCGGCGAGATGCTGCCCGAGATTCGTCAGAGCGTGATGGCGTGGGTAGGTTGTATTGCCGGCGCTCTGGAAGAGAACGAATACCAAGGCAAACTGGCAGCGGCCGGATTCGAACACATTGGCGTCGAGCCTACCCGAATTTATCGGGCGGAAGATGCGCTCGAATTTCTCTCCGGTCAGCGCATTGATGTGGACGTCGTGGCCGCCCAGGTAGACGGAAAGTTCATGAGCGCCTTCATTCGTGCCGTGAAACCCGTACAGGCAAAAGCAGCATGTTGCGGCCCCTCGTGCTGCAACTGAGTGAGCACCACCCTCGGAGACACCACGATGCCGGCACACTACAACGTCTTGTTTCTATGCACGGGGAACTCAGCGCGCTCCATCATGGCCGAGGCCATCATGAATCAAAAAGGCCGCTCGAACTTCACCGCCTACAGCGCGGGCAGCCACCCCGCAGGAGCAGTTCGCCCCGAGGCGCTGCGGCAACTGGAATCGGCGCACCTCCCCACGTCCGGTCTTCGCAGCAAGAGTTGGGATGAGTTCGCCAAACCCGACGCTCCCCGGCTCGATTTTGTTTTCACGGTCTGCGACAACGCCGCGAATGAAGTTTGCCCGATCTGGCCGGGCCAACCCATGACTGCCCACTGGGGTATCCCCGATCCTGCCGCCGTGCAGGGAACTAAGGAGCAAGTGGAGAAGGCCTTCCGCGAAGCTTTCTTTCTGCTGGATCGACGAATCAGCCTCTTCCTGAGCCTCCCCCTCTCGACTCTCGACCGTTTCTCGCTCAAAAAGGAAATCGATAACATCGGCCGCCAATGAATTGCATCCCGAGCCTCGGACCCAAATGACCACCAATGTGACATCCCGTCTCAGCTTCCTCGATCGTTACCTGACGCTATGGATCTTTGCCGCCATGCTCGTCGGAGTCGCAGCCGGATGGGCGCTACCCGGTACCGTCCCTTTTCTGAATCGCTTCAGCGTCGGCACCACCTCGATTCCCATTGCCGTGGGTCTCATCCTGATGATGTATCCGCCCCTGGCGAAAGTCCGTTATGAAGAACTGGGCGAGGTCTTCCGCAACAAGAAAATTCTCGTCCTCTCGCTCGTGCAGAACTGGGTGATCGGCCCGCTTCTGATGTTTGCCCTGGCCATCATTTTCCTGCGCGGTTACCCGGAGTACATGGCCGGCCTGATCATGATCGGGCTGGCGCGCTGCATCGCCATGGTGATCGTGTGGAACGAACTGGCCAAAGGAGACACCGAATATGCCGCTGGCCTCGTGGCCTTCAACTCCGTCTTCCAGGTGTTGTTCTACTCGGTGTATGCCTGGGTGTTCGTCACCAAGTTGCCGGAGTGGTTCGGACTGCATGGCTCGGTGGTAAATGTGTCGATCCGCGATATTGCCCGCAGCGTCTTCATTTATCTCGGCATCCCGTTCCTGGCGGGAATGATCACGCGCTTCGCGCTGGTGCGCGCGCGCGGAAAGCAGTGGTACGAGAAAAGCTTCATCCCGCGAATCAGCCCCATCACGCTGATCGCTCTCCTGTTCACCATCGTCGTGATGTTCTCCCTGAAGGGCGGATACATCGTGCGCCTGCCGTTCGATGTCGTGCGCATCGCCATTCCCCTGCTGATTTACTTTGTCGTGATGTTTCTGGTGTCGTTCTACATGGGGCACAAGCTGGGAGCGGACTATTCGAAGACCGCGACCTTGTCGTTTACTGCGGCCAGCAACAATTTCGAACTGGCCATCGCGGTGGCTGTAGCGGTCTTTGGCATCAACTCCGGCGCGGCCTTCGCCGCGGTCATCGGCCCGCTGGTCGAAGTCCCGGCGCTCATCGGATTGGTGAGCGTGTCACTGTACTTTCAGCGTCGCTACTTCACGCAAGACGCTGTAGTCCCTGTATTCGCGACTGCGGGAAAGCGGTGAGACCGGGAGTTTCCTCAAAACACCTCCACGGTTTCTCCCGGTAAGAGCGGTCACGTGGTCGGACCACCGACCCCGCAACTCAAAAATTTCCCTACTTTTCCAACCCCTCATTTCCATTTACAATCCAACCTGCTCCGAGCAGCTTCGTGGAATCGCAGGACGGCTGCCAGGAATCTAATCGAGCTAGGACCAGGAACCGGATGGCCACGACAAAGACCGACCCCAAGCTGGCCCTGACGGCCAACGGCGCGAAGAAGAACAAGCTTTATGAAGGACTTACGCGCGAGCAGCTCATCCAGGCCTACCGCCTCATTTACACCTCCCGGCGCATCGACGACCGGGAAATCCTGCTCAAGCGCCAGCAGAAAATCTATTTCCAGATGTCCGGCGCCGGGCACGAGGGCATCGGCGTGGCCGCCGGACTCGCGCTGAAATCCGGATACGACTGGTTCTATCCTTACTATCGCGATCGCGCTCTCTGCCTTGCGCTCGGCGTCAAGCCTTACGAGATGTTTCTGCAGGGCGTGGGTGCGGCCGACGATCCCAGTTCTGGCGGGCGGCAGATGCCTTCGCACTGGAGCTATCCCAAGCTGCACATCGTGACGCAGTCGTCGCCCACGGGCTCGCAGATTCTGCAGGCCGTAGGCTGCGCCGAAGGCGGACGCTATTTCTCTCGCCATCCCAAGGCAGCTGCCGTTCCCACCTCAGGGTCCGCGGACTACCGCCAGTTCAAGAACGTCAGCTTCCAGGGCGATGAGGTCACCTACGTTTCTCTCGGCGACGGCACCTCCAGCGAAGGCGAGTTCTGGGAGGCGATGAACGCCGCCGCCCTGGAGAAGCTCCCGGTCATTTTCTGCGTCGAAGACAACGGCTACGCGATCTCAGTGCCTGTCGAAGTGCAGACCGCAGGCGGAAGCATTTCGCGCCTGGTCTCCGGATTCCCCAATTTCCATTTCGAAGAAGTTGACGGCACCGATCCCGTGGCCAGCTACGCCGCCTTCGCGCGGTCCACACGCTACTGCCGGGAAGGACTCGGACCGGCCTTCATCCACGCGCACGTGATCCGCCCGTACTCGCACTCGTTGTCGGATGACGAGCGTCTCTACCGCCCCGATGCCGAGCGCGAGCGCGACGCCCAGCGCGATCCCGTCACCCGCACGCAGATGTTCCTGCTGCGCGAAGGCATCCTCGACGAAAAGGGCATCAACCAGCTCGAGAAGGAAGTTGAAGCCGAGTTGCAGATTGCGGTCGACCAGGCGCTCGAAGCCCTTCCGCCCGTGCCCGAAAGCATCACCAAGTTTGTGTACTCGCCCGACATCGATCCGGCATCGTCGGCATTCGACACGCCGGCTCTGGTTCCTGAAGTCCCAGCCGACGGCAAGAAGCCCGCGGGCAAAACCATGGCCGACCTGATCACGACCACTCTGCGCGACGAAATGAAGCGCGACGAGCGCATCGTGATCTTCGGCGAAGACGTCGCCGACTGCAGCCGCGAAGAATATCTCGAAGCGCAAGCTGGTCAAAGGCAAGGGCGGAGTCTTCAAGCTCACATTCGGCCTGCAGAATGAATTCGGCAACGACCGCGTCTTCAACGCTCCGCTCGCCGAGGCCGCCATCGTCGGGCGCGCCACCGGCATGGCCACGCGCGGCCTGAAGCCAGTCGTGGAAATTCAGTTCTTCGACTACATCTGGCCCGCGATGATGCAGATTCGCGACGAGCTCAGCGTCATCCGCTGGCGCTCGAACAACGGATTCTCCTGCCCGGTCGTGATTCGCGTCGCCATCGGCGGATACCTCACCGGCGGCGCCATCTACCACTCCCAGTGTGGCGAGAGCGTCTTCACGCACATCCCCGGCCTGCGCGTCGTGTTCCCATCGAACTCGCAGGACGCCGCCGGACTGTTGCGCACCGCCATCCGCTGCGACGATCCGGTGCTGTTCCTCGAGCACAAGCGCCTCTACCGCGAGTCCTTCGGTCGCGCCGCGTATCCTGGCCCGGACTACATGATCCCGTTCGGCAAGGCGAAGATCGTGCATCCCGGCACCGACCTGACCGTGATTACTTACGGAGCCGTTGTGCCCCGCGCGCTGCAAGCCGCGCAAAAACTCGAGCGCGAACAAGGCGTGAAAGTCGAACTGATCGACTTGCGCTGCCTGAATCCGTTTGACTGGGACACTATCGCCGAGTCCGTCTCCAAAACGAATCGCGCACTCGTCGCCTACGAAGACACGCTGAGTTGGGGCTACGGCGCCGAAATCGCCGCCCGCATCGCCGACCAACTCTTCGACAAGCTCGATGCCCCGGTCCGCCGCGTCGCCGCGAAAGACGTGTTCGTCGCCTACCAGCCGATCCTGGAAGACGCAATCCTGCCTCAGCCCAACGATCTGTATCTGGCGATGAAGGAACTGTCGGAGTACTAACGTCGGAATACGTAAGACGGGTGCCCCATGTCTCGCGTTTTCTTGCGAGACGTGGGGATTTACTCCCATGAGGGCCAGCTTAGGAGTTCCTTCCGGTTTGCCCGCCATCCGCCTCGAAGATCTAGCCAGTCCGGGTCATTGGCGCTAACCGGTTAACAACAATCATTTCCGACTGTCGCATTTCCCTTTGCAATCCCCTTTACGGATGGCATTTGATTTCTATTCGAAGAAGGCCGGGCTGGCCCTCACGAAGAGTGGAGGCACTCTTAGGACTTCCCACGACCTCGATGGCGTGCATCGCCTCCGGCTTCATCCAATGCACACTCCAAGTGCCGGGATGAGTTGGCTCTTCCGTGCTAGGGCTGTCCCTCACGCTGCCGTCGGGGCGGTGATAACGGATATGCGGCCTTCCGCCTCCGGTATCCCAGTCAAGAAAGAAGCTCGGCCATCGGTGGTGGTGCATCGGTTCCGTGGTGCCCGGCGGTGGCACTGTAACTTCGAGCACTCGTACAAATTCATTTTCGAAAATCACTTTGTGACTATTCGGTGCGGCTTGCACGGCATCGAAGCCGTCGGGGAAACCCGATTTGTCCTGTCCGTAGGCGTAAAAATACCTGCCGAGCATCGCGAGCGAACTCGCGATGAACAAGGCGATCCACACAAGCTTTCGGGCGCGGAGAACTCGTTTCGATTGGTTCATGACGCAGAAGTATATTCACTTCCTATTGATTCGGATAACTTTGTTTCGCGGCTAGATTAATTCCGTCTCCGGGTATCCTAAGAATCCCAGACAATCCTTCCCAAAAATAACTTCTAAAGCCGCGAGAAGGCGTTCCTTGGGGACCAGTCGAACTACGGGAACTCCTTTTGGGGGATGGCCTCCGTTCCCTCAACCTGGCACATCACGGAGCAACCCTCGAACTGTTGCCGGTGTCGCGCAAGAGAATGACATCGGAGACAGAATGAAAACGCAGCAGGGCCAGAGCCTTGCCGTCGGGAGACCAGCGGAAATCCTGGATACTTTCAGAATCGTTGAAGTCAGTCAGCTTTCGCCCTTTTGATCCGTCCACAGGCTGCATCCAAATGTTGTCCACTCCCGCTTCCTCGATGACGAAGTCAATGGATTTGCCGTCGGGAGAGAAGCGGAATCCGGCGCTGTCGGGCGGTCCCTGAGTACGGAATACGGCCTTCAGAGCGGGGTCGAGGTCAAGGTTGCGCACGCCGGAATCCAACCTGTCGAGCACGATCCGGTTTGAGTAGGTCTTCGATTCAGGATTCAATACTTCCGTGAATATCGCCAGCGTCTTGCCGTCGGGAGAAAGTGTGGCCTGAGCCGTGAGCGAATTCGGAGGATTCGCTCCGGGCACGAGTTCGGATTTGCCGCCGCCGGAAGCGATACGCCAGACGCCGTTCGTGATTTGCTCGGTGTAGTACAGCCATTTGCCGTCCGGCGAGCATCCCCAAAGGCTGCCGAATTCTTTGGAGGTGAGCGGCACGGCATCGGAGCCGTCAGGATTCGCCCGCCAGATTCCGTTGGCGCTTCCTTCGCCGTGGACCATCCAGTTCAAAGCAATCCAGCGGTCGTTGTCGCACGATACCGAATCGCTGATCCAGGCCGCCGGATCGCTCAGAATGGTCACCGCGTGGGTGCCATCGGTGTGCTGCCGGACCAGGCGATCACCGTGCGAGATGAGCAATTGCCCATCCCCTGTCCAGGAGAAGCTTGGCAGGGTTTCGCGGGTTGCGATGCCGGGCACGGGCGTGAGGGGGCCGGCCCCGCTGGGCGGCATGAGAACGACCTGGGTGGAAGTCTCCTTCTGCACAGCTGCCAGGGTGCGGCCGTCGGCTGAAAGCGATAGAGAGCTGTGATCGGTCAGGTCGTTGGTAATGGGACGAAACGCGCCATCCGGGTAGGAGAACAGCCCGATCTGAGCCTGGATCGACAGATGCTCCCCGCGGGGCACATAGTGGACAAAGATTCCTCGTCCATCCGGCGCCCACGCATTGCCCAAAATGATTTTGTCGGCGGGCGCGACGAAGGGCTCCAGGCTACGGCGCGCGAAATCAAAGAATCGAATCTGGCTAAGAGATTTGCTGTTCGAAGTCAATGTTGAAATGGCGACGCGTTTGCCATCGGGGGACCAGGAGAGTTCGGCGGCCGGGCCACTCGGCGCTGGTTCAACAAACAGCACTTTCTCGTTGCCGCCGTCGGAGTCGGCTTCCAGCAATTGCCACTTGTTCAACTCGGGATCGTTGTAGCGGGAATACACAATGCGCTTGCCGTCCGGTGAAAATATCGGGCCTCCGTCCACGTCCTTGGCAAGCAGCGTGGGTGAACCGCCGAGAAGCGGAACCCGGAAAAGACTGAACGCTGCGGCGCCGCCCGTGGTTTCGCGGAAATAAAAAGAGTTGCCGTCGGGAGAGAAGACGAGCGAAGCGAACGATTGCCCCGACGCCTGGAGCACTTGCGTGTCACTGCCGGTTGGAATGTTTCGCAGCCACAGGCTTTCGTTGCCGTTGTCCGACTGCACGGTGAGCAGAAATCTGCCGTCCGGAGAAATCGCGGCGTTCTGCACTTTCCCAGTATTGGTTAACTGGGTGATGGAAAAGTTCTGAAAAGGAGCGGCGGCCGGGCGTCGCAAAAGGGTGTATACGCCGTAAACGGCGGCGGCCACGATGAGCAGGCCGGCGAGCAGAGCGGCCCCGGTTGCGGTCTTGTGCCGCCGGATGGCGGCAACCGCGGAGGACGATCCACTGGAGTGCGCCGATGTGTCAACTGCCGAACTCGCGGCACCGGACAATTGCCCCGCCGATGCGATGACAGCCTGAACTCCCGAGGCTCCGGAGGAAGCCGAGGATTCGCTGTTCGAGGCAAACAGACGCCCACTCGAATCCAGATCGCGCTTGATGCGCTGCAGGTCGGTCCCCATCTCGGCAGCTTGCTGGTAACGTAGAGTGCGATCCTTTTCGAGGGCCTTGTTGGTGACTTCTTCCAGCCGGGGAGGCAGATCAGGATTCAAGCGAACCGGCGGGACCGGGGATTTGTGGAGAATTGCGTCAAAAATCGCAGCCGACGTCTCGCCACGGAACGGTAGCGTCCCGGTGGACATTTCATAGAGCACGGCGCCGAACGAAAAAAGATCGGTGCGATGATCCAGTACCTTTCCCAGTGCCTGTTCGGGCGACATATACGCGACCGTACCCAGCGTAGTGCCGGGACTAGTCAGGTGGTGGTCGGTCGCTTCCGCGGTAGCCTGCAGCCCCGCGAGTTGAGAAGAATCGACTTGATCCGCCTTCACCTTGGCCAAGCCGAAGTCGAGCACCTTCGCATGACCTCGCTTGGTGACAAAGATATTGGTGGGCTTGATATCGCGGTGCACGATTCCGGCGGCGTGCGCGGCATCGAGCGCATCCGCAATTTCAATACCCAGGCGCAGAATCTCGTCAATTTCCATCGAACGCCCGCCGATCCTGTGCTTCAGGGTCACCCCTTCGAGAAATTCCATCGCGATGAAGGCATGGCCATTCTCTTCGCCAATGTCGTGGATCGTGCAGATGTTGGGATGATTGAGAGCGGAGGCGGCCTGGGCCTCACGCCTAAATCGTGCCAGCGACTGTGCATCTCCCGCCACTTCGTCCGGCAAAAACTTCAGCGCGATGAAACGGTGCAGTCGCGTGTCCTCGGCCTTGTAGACTACGCCCATGCCGCCGCCACCCAGTTTTTCCAGAACCCGGTAGTGCGAAATCGTTTGGCCGATCATGCTTATCGCGAAGCCTCAGGTGGCCGTATGTTAGGGCGCTACTGATGACGAAGTCAAAGCGTTACTTTGTTCAGCGCGATTGGGTTAGTTTGTCGGCTACTCAGAAGTTGTAGCCCCCGAAACCGGATACGGCAGGGTCAACTTCTGGCCTGTTTTGCTTAAATTGGCGCTTATTCCAAACTTATTCTCCGAACACCATGCTGTAGATCCCCCCGCCGAGCGCCCCCCCAATCAGCGGTGCCACCCAGAACATCCACAACTCCTGCAGTGCCCAGCCGCCAGCGAAGATCGCCGGACCAGTGCTGCGCGCAGGGTTCACCGAAGTATTGGTCACGGGGATGCAAACCAGATGAATCAAAGTCAGGCAGAGCCCCACGGCGATGGGCGCGAATCCCTTGGGGACACGGTTGTCGGTGGCGCCCATGATTACGAACAGGAAAAACGCCGTCAGCACGACTTCGGCAACGAAGCAAGCCAGCAGGGAATAGCCACCCGGAGAATTCGCCCCGTAGCCGTTGGACGCGAAGCCGGCATGTACATCGAAGCTGGCCGATCCGCTGGCGATCACGTAAAGCACGCCCGCCCCTGCAACCGCGCCCACGACCTGCGCGATCACGTATGGCAACAAATCAGAAGCAGGGAAGCGCTTGCCAACGACCAGCCCCAGACTTATCGCCGGATTCAAATGGCACCCAGAAATATGTCCAATGGCATAGGCCATAGTCAAAACGGTGAGTCCGAAGGCGAGAGCGACACCGGCGAATCCAATTCCGACTGAGGGAAAGCCGGCTGCTAGCACGGCGGCGCCGCATCCACCAAACACCAGCCAGAAGGTTCCTATGAATTCCGCTGCTGCACGTTTACTAATAGGCATGGGGATCTCCTTGAGCTTCAGTTATGGGAATTTGCTGCAAGTTGCGGGGCCGAGTTCCTGCGAGTCCAGAAGAGTAGCACAACAAAATCAGAATCAGAAGATGTAGCTCCTTCAGTGTCGCCAGTGTCCCGTACGACGTTGTAGCCCCGCCTTCCCTGCGGCCGGGAGCCCTGCCCTGAGCGAAGTCGAAGGGGGGCGTCTCGCCCGCGGATGCCGGAACTAACTCTGCTCCTTCAAGTTACGAACGCTTTCCCCGCAAGCTGATCTTGATTGTCCGTTCTTCCTAACAATGCTAGGCTCCGAAGAAGTGGGTTCTGCCTACGCCAATCCGTTGAAATCGACCCCCTCGGGGCCCAGTCGCCTGGCCCAGTGGCTGCAGTCTGCCTCTGGGGAAGTCTGGGTGAAGTTCCTGCTCGCACTTGTGGGACTCGGCCTCGCTTTCGCCACAGCCCTTTTTTCGACCGTGTCACGCGATGCCGGAAACCTCTGGGCCACCGTGATTCTGGCCTCGACGTCGCTGCTGCTCGCCACCCTGGTGGGACTCGTTACCGTCCCCTATCTGGCGCGGCGCGCGGCGGTCGAACGCCTCCGCGAGTCTTTTGATTACGATGTCACCCGCGCTGGCATCATCTACGTGCTGGTCACCATTGTGATCGCCATTGCCGCCCTCAACACCGGCAACAATCTTCTCTACATCGTCGTCGCAACCATGTTGGCCGCCATCCTGGTGTCGGGAATTGTCTCCGCTTGGGTGCTGCGCTGGCTGGAACTTGATGTCCGCCTGCCCGAACACGTCTTCGCCGGACGTCCCGTAGCCGGACGCATCGTACTCCACAATCCCCGCCGCTACCTGCCGTCGTTTTCCATCCGCGTGATTTCCACGCGCAAGAAGAGGAAGAAGGCAGGCAAGCAGTGGCAGTGGGAAGCCACCACATTCGCTTTCCCCTTTAACCGTCCCAAAGAGCAGCAGTGGCTGCGTCTGCCCGACCGCCGTCTCCGCCGGGTGCTCGTGCTCCCACCGCCTCCCGGAATTTTTCAGGGGATGGCCTATTTCCCGTTTCTTCCTCCTCAGTCCGACGTGTCCGCCGACCTGGAGTTAAGATTCGATCAGCGCGGTCGTTATCGTGAAGATAGCTTCGGCCTGGCCACGCGCTTTCCCTTCGCGTTCCTCACCAAGACCCGCCACGTCTCGCTGCCCCGGGAAGTGCTGGTGTATCCGCGCATCGATCCGACCGACGAAGTGTTTGAAGTTCTGCCGCTGGTTCGAGGCGAGTGGGAAAGCTTTGTCCGCGGTCATGGCTCCGATCTCTACATGATCCGCGAGTACCTGCCCGAAGACTCAGCCCGTCACGTCGACTGGAAGGCTACCGCCAAGTCAGGATCGCTGAAGGTCCGCGAGTTTGCCCGCGAAGACGAGCGCAAACTGTGCATCGCCTTCGACAATCCCGAAGCGGGTCGCATCTCCGAACGCGCCTACGAAAAGGCCGTCGATCTCGCCGCCTCGCTCGCCTGGCACTTTTCCACGCAAGAGACGCACGTTTCCTTTGTGGTGCCCGGACGTCCCCGCACCCGCGATCTCCACGAGTTTCTCGCCTGGCTGGCTGTGATTGAACCGGTAACGGGCGGGCCAGAGAGCGGCAAGAACGCGCCCTCGGACGATGGCCTGCACGAAATGAATTTGGGCGGTTCCGATGACTACAACATCGTCATCACCGCTCGCCAGCGCGGAAGCCTGCCCACCGCGCTCTGGAATTCCTCGTACTTCATCTTCGCCGCAGACGATTCAACGTCGAAGAGCGTTCCGCGCTAGCTGCCGGTTCATTTGCAGGGGAATCCCTGACTCCACCTTTCTGAGTGATCTCGCCATCTTCCGTTTCGGTCCAGATTTCTTTCCCGCGCAACCTTTTTCCCTTTCTTTCCATCTTCTCTTCGGCATATACTCGCGCCCCGGTAGATGCTTTTGGACTGCTCGGAATTCTGTAACCGGGAGGTGTCAAATGCTTATCTGCGACCTGATCAAGAGTCAGGACACGTATCAAGCGGAACTGGGTCACACCGTGCTCGAAACCGTGCGTGTCATGGTCGAGCGCAACATCGGCGCGGTTCCTGTCCTGCACAACGGCATGCTCGTCGGGATTTTTTCCGAGCGCGACCTCATGCGGCGCGTGGTGGCCGAAGGCCGCGATCCCCGCAGTACCTGTATGGCCGAGGTGATGACCGACGACCCTCTCACCATCAGCATGAACGAGGACCTCGAAAGCTGCATGGCCCTGATGCGGCGCCACGGTTTCCGACACCTGCCGGTCTGCCACGAGGGACAACTCGTGGGCATGGTTTCGCTGCGCGATATCCTGTTGCACGATTTGAATGAGAAGGATGACGAGGTGCGAATGATGCGCGCTTACATCCACTCCATGCCCGACGCGTAACCACCCTCAAAGCCCGCGTCGGAATCGTCCCGCCCAGCCCTCGATCGTCGTTCTGAGCGCCGGGGCCACCCCTATCTCCGGGTAAGGACTGGCCTTAGCCCCTGGTTTGGCCGCATTTGGGGTGCTCTAGCACGAAGGTAACCTTGCCTCCAGATGTCTACCAAGGTAACGTTACTTCGGATTACTTCAGAGCATTGAACATCGGGTTGGGAACCATTAACGTTGCTGTTACCGACCCCGTGTGCTTGCATCTTGGCCGGCGAACCAGGAAATGAGCGAGAAAATCAAAGTCCTTTATTACGCGCTCTGGATTGCGCATCCCGTACTGGAGACCGCAATTGCTGCGCTCATGTTCCGCCGGGGACTGCACCGCAAGTTCAAGTTCTTCTTCGGATACATCCTCGTTCAACTCGTCAGCTTCGCCGTGGTTTTTGCCGCGTACCGGCACAGTTATTCGGTCTTGTTCTATCTCTACTGGATTTGCGATGCTCTCAGCGTTGCGGTTGGTTTCGCCGTGATCCACGAGGTGTTTGTCGACGTTTTCCGCGCGTTCCACACGCTGCGCGACCTCGGCACCGTGCTCTTCAAGTGGGCGGGTCTGGTCATGTTGCTGGTGGCTGGCGTGGTCTCGGTTTCCACCAATTCGTCGGAGATGGCGCCCATCATTCAGGCCATCCTCACCGGCCAAAGATGCGTGCGCATCATTCAAGTGGGAATGGTGCTCTTCCTGCTGTTCTTTGCGCACTACGTCGGCATCAGCCGCCGCCAGCACAGTTTCGGGATCGCCTTGGGCTTCGGATCCTTTGCGGTGATTGAGCTCATCATCGTCTCCTCCTGGCTCGGGAAGCACCTGACTGGCCCGTGGATGAGCATCTTCAACATGTGTGCCTACAACAGCACCCTGCTGATTTGGTTCGGCTATGTTGCCCTGAAGAGTCCGGCGCGCGATGCCTCCATGTCTCTGCTGCAACCCCAGCGCTGGGAGCAGAGCCTATCCGACATTCACCACCCGCTTCCCGCCGACTCCCTCATCCCCATGTTCGAAGGCATGGTTGACCGCGCTCTCTCCCGCACCCAGCAGGAAGTACCCCTCACCCAGGAGAGTCGAGCGGCTGGCACTGCGGCCCGCGCAGCCGCAGCCGGAACTGGCAGCTTCCGAATTCCCGCGCCCGAAGTCAACAAGCCGTAGTGGTTTTTGCCCCGTCCGTCCTGTGGATTTCTTCCATTCTCCCGCTCTTCCAGCGACGTTTCTGTCCTTACCTGTTCTGAAATTGCAAAATCTGTGCAAAGGATGCACCCCTGCGCGCCCCTCCTGTGAATCGCAACGAATACTTGATTAGATGATTTCAAGTGACTGATATTTCAAGTAGATATTCGAACTGAACTAATCGGCAGGAGAAGGTTTCGGAGGGGCGATTCCAGGCTGGATGAAAATTATTGCACACGAAACTTGACACTGGTCCTATAATGCGGCTCCGCGAAAAAGCTTCCCTCCGGGGAAACTTCAAGCGGATAGGAGACGAACCCATGAAACGCACAATCAGGATTTCGATCCTGATGGTAGGACTAGTGGGCACATTCCTTGCAGCCGCCGTCCAACAGGTTCCCGCCGCGGACGGTGGCCCACTGATTCTGTGCCCACCCAGACAACCCAACTGTCAAACCACTCTGCCACCGCAGTAGAACCGGGACCACGTCGTGGCCGCAAGGTCACTAAAGTAACTTTAGTCGTCACTGCAATCTGGGCCGAACCAGGGCTCGCAATCTTTGGGCTGTCGGGACCTCATACTGACCCGGCAGCCCCACTTTTTTGTCGTGAATGCATTGCTCTTGGGGAAGGGCGCGAAGTCCGGGTTGCCGAAATAAGCAAGAGTCTGCCGAATTAACCACAGAGCCTGCCGAATTAACCACAGAGCCTGCGTAACCCGTAGAAGAGCCCGCGTGCGCGAGCCGTGGAACAGCTACCGTGCGCGAACCGTGGAAGAGCCCGCCTGTGCGAACCATGGAAGAGCCCGCCTGCGCAAACAGTGGAAGAGCCACCGTGCACAAACCGTGGAAGAGCGTGCGTGCACGAACCGTGGAAGAGCGGCCCTTCAGGGCCGCGTCAAGGCCCTCAAACGATTCCGGCTTTAGCCGCTGGGGGATCCCGCCACGAAAAACGGCCTCAACCTTTCCCAATCGCTGCTTCCATCGCCCTCGCCAATTCCGACGGATCAAAGATAGGAGGCTGGCACGACGACCCCGAGCACAGCACCGCAAACGACTTTCCCGAGCCTAGCCCTGGGAGGCTGGGTAGGGTAGCCGCCAACGCCGGCGGAAGGTTCTCGCGCACCGTCTGATCCGCCGCCAATCGCAGCGTCGATTTATGGAACGCAAAAGCCGCGACCGCCGCCGCTTGGAGTTTTGCTGCGGTGCCTTCATCTCCCTCTCCCGCAATCACGACCACCTGCACCGGACTCTCCAGCAGATGCACCACAGCAATCCCGTAGCTCGCGGCGAAGATTCCAAACTGTTCCGCAACGCCGGCAAACGTTTCGAGCGTCTGTTCGGCCTTGTCGCGATAACCCGCCTCCCCCGTGTAATGATGCAGCCTTACCAGCGCAATCGCGGCCATCGGATTTCCCGCCGGCGTGGGCGAATCCTGCAGCGGCTTGCGCCGCGTCGCCAGCACCCCCAGGCTCGTGCCGTCGGCCCCGGGCTCGCTGTCAAAGAATCCCCCCGAAGTCGCATCGTAGAAGCGCGCAATCATCGCATCCGTAATCGCATGCGCAAACTTGAAGTAGCTCAGATCGGCGGTGGCCTCGTAGGCATCGAGGCAAGCCAGCGCCGTGAACGCATAGTCGTCCAGCAGTCCCGCGACGACACGATGCGAGGCCGCCGGATCCGAATAAGAAACCACGTGCAGCAACTCAGCCGATGATGACCGGGCACTCCCGCCCGCTGGTTCGTGCTGGCTGGACGATGTCTTCCAAGCCTCCGCCAGCACCCGATCCAGCGACCGCAGCGCAAACCGCCGAGCCTCGGCGAGATTGAGCACCTTCGCCGCCTCCAGGTAGGCCGAAACGCACAAGCTGTTCCACCCTACATACACAGTCTTATCAACGTACGGAGTCGGACGCTGCAACCGCGCCGCGTACATCTTCTTCTTCGCGGACGCCAGCAGTTCGTTCACCCGCTCCTCAGCCAGCTTCATCCGCTGTGCGATCTCCTGTATCGAAGCCCGCACATACAGCACATTCTTGGCCGGATTGTGATGCATCTCCCCGACTTCATTGATGTCATACCGCAGCGCCGCCACCTGCGCCTCTTCCTCTGTCAACACCGCGCGCGCCTCGTCCAGGGTCCAAGTGAAGTAGTCGCCATCGTCGTCCATGGAAATGTCGGCGTCCTGCGACGCATAGAATCCCCCCCGCTCGCGATCGCTCAGCCACTCGTCCATCCAGCGAATAATGTCGCGCGCCACGTCCGCAAAAAACTCCTCACCCGTGGCCTGGTACCCATGGACATAATTCTTCAGCAGCTCAGAATTGTCGTAGCACATCTTCTCGAAGTGCGGCACCACCCAGCGCTCATCCACCGAATAGCGATGAAACCCGCCCGCCAGCTGGTCGTACACCCCGCCATTCGCCATGTGCTCGAGGGTGGTGGTGATGAGGTTGCGTAAATCGTCGTCACCAGTCCGCGGAGGGTGCCCCATCCTATCGCGTTCTTTGCGATAGGGTGGGAGTTCGGTGCCGCCTGGGGCCCCGGTCCCGCGTGCATACCTCTCAATCAACAAATCCAGCGCGGTCGGATGCGGAAACTTCGGCGCCTGCCCAAATCCCCCATGCTGCGGATCAAACATCCGAGACGCCGAAGTCCGAATCGCCGCAATCACCGCCGCCGAAACCCGCCCGTCCTTTCCCGCAAACGACTCCGACTGCGCAATCGCGCTCTCCACCATCTTGGCCTGTTCGACCACGTCGTCGTTCTTCTCTTTGTACGCGTTGGCAATGCTCAGCAACACGCGCCGAAAGCTCGGACGCCCGTACCCATCGCTCGGCGGAAAATAAGTCCCTCCATAAAACGGCTTCCCATCCGGCGTAAGAAACGCCGTCAATGGCCACCCGCCCTGTCCACTCACCGCCTGCACCGCCGCCTGATACCGGCTGTCAATATCCGGACGCTCGTCCCGATCCACCTTCACCGCGATGAAGTGCTCATTCACAATCGCTGCAATCTCCGGATCGTCATACGACTCCCGATCCATCACATGACACCAGTGGCACCACACCGCCCCAACATCGAGCAGCATCGGCTTGTTGTCGCGCTGCGCCGCCGCAAACGCCTCCGCCCCCCACTCATGCCACTGAATCGGCTGATGCATGGCAGACCGCAGGTAGGCGGACGAAGCGCGGGCCAGGGAGTTGAGGGTAGTAGTCGTCATAGGTCATTCCAGTCTAAATCGTTTGCAGAAAGAGAGTGGCACTGAGGGGGACCCGCCCTTGTCCCGCCGTCTCTTGGCGGGACAGGTTGGGGACTTTGATCTACGCTCTGAAAAGTCCATCGGCCCGTTCCTAGCGCAATGTTTCAGACATCCCTGGCTTTGACAGAAGCATCTTTGGAACATAAAGTTCTCTACCACTCTCGTTGCGCAAAAGGACGCCCGCCCGATGAACCCGAGAACGACGAACTTTCCTTCCGACTTGTACTGATCTTTGTACTCACTGCGCATTTTCTGCACGCACAGGCCACTCTGTCTATTAGAGTCGCTGATTCTTCTGGCAACGCAGTCGAAAAGGCCAGCGTCACCGTGAAGAGTACTGCGACAGGCCAGTCAACCGCGGCCCAGACCGATTCGACAGGCAGTTGCACCATCTCCGACCTCGCCGCCGGAGACTACGAAGTTTCCGCTACGGCCGATGGAATCGGCGCCGCCACCGCCAACGTGACCCTGACCGCTGCAAGCCCGCAGACGCTCAGTCTGACCGTGACCTCCATATCGCCCGCCCCCGCCGAAAATCTGCCGAATGCCCCGTCCCCCAATCCATCCCCCGCCAAGACCGAGCCTTCCCTCGAAGACCTCGGCTTTTCCAAAGCCGACACCCAAAGCAACGCCGCACAGCAGGCCCGGCTCGACAGGCGTACTCACATGCTGAAGATGCACCAGCGCTTCGGACTGATCACCACCGTCCCTCTGCTAGCCACACTGATCACCTCGGTCAACGCTGGCGGCAAGCGCACCAGCACGACTGACCGCAATGTGCACCTCGTGCTGGGAGCAGTGACGGGCGACTTGTACGGCATCACCGCCTACTATGCCATCCGCGCTCCGAGAATTGCAGGCACCGAAACCAAAGGCCCAATCAAGCTCCACAAAGCTCTCGCATGGGTTCACGGCCCCGGCATGATCCTGACCCCGATTTTGGGCGCGATGGCTTACAGCCAGAAAAGCAACGGAGAAAAAGTTCACGGCATCGCCGCCGCCCACGGTCCGGTGGCCATCGTCACAGCCGGAGCCTTCGGAGCAGCCCTATTGTCGGTGTCGCTAAAGTTCTAACGGATCCGAGCCGCGAAGGGGCGAAAGAATGCAGCCCACAGCTTGCCCTGAGCTTGTCGAAGGGGCGCAAGCCGTGGGTCGAGAGCGTTGAAGTTGTCAACGAAGCCCTGAAAGGGCGAAAGAAAGGGCTCAAGCCCGAGAAGATTCGCGAGAGCCGTGTTACCTGGGATCAAGATTCTATGCACAGAAAACTCCTGCCGTTCTTTCTCCTGTTCCCGCTGACCACCCTTTTCGCCGCCGACCACCAGTGGGTCCTCAAGCAGAGCACCCTGACCTACCACGTCTCTCATCCCCTGCATCAGACCGAAGGCATAAGCCACGCCGCCCGCGGCAAAGGCATTTGCCACGACGGACAATGCGACTTCCTGATCGCCGTTCCCATCAAGACCTTCGATTCCGGTGACAGCAACCGCGACCTGCACATGCTCCAGGTCACGCGCGGCGCCGAATTCCCCATGGTTACCGTCCGCACGCGCCTGCCCGAGTCCGACTCCACGTCAGCCACGGTCAAGGCCGATCTCGAAATCCAGTTCGCCGGCCAGACCGCCCATTACCAGCAGATTGCTTTCGAAATCGTGAAACAAGGAGACGAAACTCGAATCACCGGAACGATCCCCGCGACCCTCACCGATTTCAAGATCGACCCACCCTCGCTCCTCACTCTTCCGGTGAAAAACGAGATCCCCGTTCGCGTGGAAATGACCTGGAGCCCGCAATGATTCGCTCGATGGTCGAATTGCCGCCTCCCCCACCTTCCCACTCAATGTGTTCTTAATCACATCCCCCAGCCCTGCCTCGCATCTAACTTCACCAAGGGGCGCTCGTTTCGGTGAGAATCTTCTACCATTCCTGAATCAACCAACATGTGGACCGGGATCACATCATGACAGCGAGGCACAATCCGCGGCTTAAAGCTTGGGCCGAGCGCTTTGGACTGGCTCTCCTCTTGCTTGTGCTCGTGGTAACGTTCTCGTTCATTCCCGTAGTCCGCGACTCCGAGCTTCGCCTCACCGATACTTTCTTTCAGCTGGCGCCCAAGCCCGCGCAGCATTCCTCCGTAGTGCTGGTTCTGATCGACGACGAAAGTCTGCGGCAATACGGTCGCTGGCCCTGGTCACGCGAGATTCTCGGCAGATTGATCAGCAACATCGCCGACAGCGGAGCAGGCGTGATCGGCCTCGACGTCCTGCTCTCGGAACCCCAATCCGCAGCGGCGGATGCAGCCCTGCAGATCGCTTTGAAAACCAGTGGACGCGCGGTCATCGTCGGCAAGATCGGTGCCTTCCCCGACGGCCCTCACTGGGTCGAACCGCTGCCCGCGTTCTCCCAGGCCGCAGTCGCCGTAGGACACGCCCATGCCGTCCTCGACGATGATGGAATCTGCCGCCGCTTTCCGCCGCTCGAACTCACCATCGATGGCCCGCGCTGGGCTTTCGCCGTCGAAGTCGCACGCCGCGTGGATGAATCTCGCACCGCCACTTTCCTAGATCGATACGGCATTCCCCTCGCCGACGACGCGGCCCATGTGATTGCGGCAAAGCCAATCCTGGTCCGAATTCCGTTCCGTCGCGACCCCTTCGACACCATCTCCGCCTCTGCTGTTCTCCAAGGCGCGGATCTCAAGGCACGATTGGCCGGCCGTCCCGTCTTGATCGGCTTCGGCGGAACCGAGATCAGCGATCGCCTCAACACTCCCCTGGCCACCGAATTACCCGCTCCGGGCGTCGAAGTGCACGCCCAAATACTGGACGGAATTTTGGCCGGACGATTGCTCCAAGAAGTTCCAATGGGAGTCGGTGCGCTGCTCTTAGCCTGCACCTGCATCATCGTTGTCCTCGTCTTCCGCAGGTGGCGGGGATGGCCTTCCGTCACCCTGATCGTGGTGCTCGCGATGACGGTCTATGCGGTCGCGTTTCTCACGTTCCTGTGGGCGTCGCGCATCGTGCCCGCCGGAGCCATGCTCTTCGCCGTGATGGCCGGACCCCTCCTCGTGTACTCGGCCGACTTCGCCCTGGTCGAACGCAGCGTAACCCGGCAACTGCTGGCCCTGCGCTCCTGGCTCACCACGCAGGGGAAGGAGCCCGCCACGCGGGGAAATGGGGATCTTTCCTGGAAGCTGTCGCTGCTCCAGAAACTCGAGACCGAACTCGGTTCTCTCTACGAACTCCACAACACCCTTTTGGAATCGACCCAGGATCTCGTCGTGATTTTCGACGAGAGAGGTAATCTTCTGCTGCACAATCAAGCCTTCGCCGCCGCCCTCGCCCCAATGCCCCCGGCGCTCACCTTGCCGCAGCTTCGCGCCCGCTGGGTTCCAGATGCCGACGCCCCCGTGATTCCAGCACACGCCGGGCACGAAGGAGAAGTCCATCTGTCCGGAAAACTGTACGCGGTTCGTATAGTTCCTTTGCCCCCGACACGTCTTTCGCCCGGCGGAGGCACCGTCCTCACCTTTACCAGCCTGCAGACTCGCGTCGAGCGCGATCGCGCCCGCGCCGAGGCTCTCGCTTTCATCACCCACGAACTGCGCACTCCGCTGGCTTCCATCCAGGGTTTCGCCGATCTGATGATTCAGGCCCCCGGTTCGCCCGACTGCGAAGGCGCTCCCGAAACCATCCTGTGGGAATCGAAGCGCTTGCTGGCGCTCATCAACAGTTATCTCGACGTTCTGCGCCTCGATGCCGGAGCTAAACCGGTGAAGTCCGACGTTCTCGAACTCCACGACATTGCCCGCCAGGTTTTCGACATCTTGCGCCCGCTCGCCGCCGGGGCCAACATGAGGCTAGTCTTGCAGAGCGACGCCGCCGTCGTCATGGTCGGCGACGCCACTCTCATCAGTGGTGCGGTTCTCAATCTTGTGAGCAATGCCATTAAATACGGCAAGCCCGGAACCGAGATCAAAGTCCGCTGCTTTGCTTCCGCGGACGAGGTCGTCGTCTCCGTGCGCAATCAAGGCAATCCCATCGCCTCCGCCGATCTTCCTCATCTGTTTGATCCCTACTATCGGGCGCGCGAAGTTGAGTCTGCCAGGCCCGGCTGGGGACTCGGGCTCGCCTTCGTCAAACGCATCGCCGAGAAACACGGGGGCTCTGTCCAGGTACAAAGTGACCCATCCAGCACAACTTTCGAAATCCACCTGCCCGCCAAGTCGGGCGTGGATGCTCCATCGGAGACGGTGAGATGACAAACTCCATATGGTTCCGTATTACGTTCGCGATAGTTGCTGTTCTGCTCATAACCGGCGCCCAAACCGCCCCGCCCCAGCTAACCGAGCTCCCTGTAGGTTCAGCGGTGGTCGCCGAAATCAAAGGCCAAGCGGTCTTCACCTCTCCCGACGGAACTCCCGTGCCCGCGCAGCGGGGTACCATTCTGACTGCTGACAGCAAAATCGAAACCGTCAAAGGCAGCGTGCTGCTTCAACTGCAGGATGGTTCGCAGGCCCTCATCAAGGGCCACTCCAACGTTGTGTTGCGCGCCCCCAGCCAGGGCAAGGGATTCTCTCTCGAACTCTTCCTCGGCCAAATTCTGATGAAAGTGCAAAAGCGCACCGGCGAGGCTCCTTCATTTCGGATGGGTACGCCCTCGGCCGTCATCACCGTGCGCGGCACTCGTTTCCAGGTGGAGGTCAACAAGAAGCACAAAACTTATGTCGACGTTTTTGAAGGACTGGTCGAGGTCGAGGGACTCGTCCCCGGATCTCCGCACATCCTGCTCAAGCCCGGATTCTACTCAGGAGTCGACCCCGATCGCGCTCCCTCCGAACCTCGCGAGTCGAGTCCAAACGACGGCAGCGGAAGAGAGGGTGAACGCGAAAGCCAGACTCCCGGCACGCAACGCAATTCCGGCGAGCAAGAACGAAATCAGCCTAGGCAGTCAGGCTCCGATAGTAAACCGGACTAGGCTCGGCGGAAGCCCACAGTTGCTCAGCCGAGCTCCGTCAGTGTCCCGCGGCGGGATCGCCGGTAGGCGGTGGAGCGTGATCCTGCGCTGCGGGTGGCCCCAGTCGCTCCGTGAGCATCGGCTTGAGTGCATCCACCCACACTTGATACGTCCTGACGGTAGGATGAAGCTTGTCTGCGTTAAGCATCCCCTCGCGCAACCTTCCATTGCTGTCCGTCAGTTTGTCGTTGATATTCAGATATCGAATCTTCTTACCGTCAGCCATCTCCGACAAACTGCGGTTGATCTTGTCGATGACCGGCATGAACTCCATCTTGTCGTTCCTTGGAAAGATTCCCATCACAATGATTGTTGCCGCGGGCGCCTTCTCTTGAATCACATGCACAATCGCTTTCAAGCCTCGCACAATATCGTCTGCGTTTGTGGGCGCTCCACCTGGGGCCGCTCGATCCCCAAGGTTGTTCGTGCCGGCCAGCAGCACGACGACCTTGGGATTGACCCCGTCCAATTCGCCATTCTCTAAACGCCATAGGATGTTCTGCGTTCGATCCCCGCCCCATCCAAAGTCAGCCGCGTTCCACCCGAAGAAATTCTGTTTCCAATTCGCCAGCAGCTCTGGATAGTCGAGCGCACCCCACCTCCTCGTGATCGAGTCTCCTTCAAAGTAGACGTCGATCCCGCCCTGCTTCGCCTTCGCGAGCAACTGGGCATGGGCCACCAGAGAGTTTGCGTCCGTCCGAAAAACCGGCTGATCGGCAGGAAGTTCCCACGGCGTCGGGTGATAGTCGAGGAATTTGTCCGCCCACGGAATAAAGTATTTCCAGTTCGGCGCATCGGTGTGGCCTGCGTCATGCTGCCGCCACGCGAGCTGGCCCTCGAGAAGCCCTGTATTCACTGGCGGCATCTTTGCATTGCGATAGTCCGCCGTCACTCCGAGGTCCTTCGCACCCAAGAGCCGGAACACTGCCCCTGCGTCCACGGTCGCCATGAAGCTGCCCTGGTGGTCCAGCCACTTCGCATCCCCCATGTCAGGCACGCCATAGCTGATGAACGTCGGACGCGGTGCGCACAGCGCAATCAGTTCGTTCGCGTCCACCGGCAAGTCGCTGGCGTTCTTACTTCCGAACGAAGCCTCCGCCGCCCCGTACTTCAGAAAATTCCCCGCCATCCAGTGATACTCGCCGGACCCCGTGAGGTTCTCCACCTCTTCTCCGAAATTGCGTCTGTGCGGTTTCGTGCCGCCTTCTCCCGACGAGCCCACCAGCACCACAGCAAAGCGCGGATCGAACGCCATGGTCACAAGCGCAGCCTTTCCATAACGAGACACACCTTCAATGCCAACGCGCTTCGCATCCACGCTCCTGTCCGTCTCCAGATAATCGAGAGCGCGCGAGGCACCCCAGCCCCACGCCCGCAACGCACCCCAGTCCTCCGGCTTTCGCGGCTGGCCCTTATTCGTCAGGCCAATGATCCCCTTCGTCAGGCCCGCGCCGTTGTCGGCTTGAATGCTGCTGGTGTCGAGCAGCGCGTAGCCCCAGCCATTGGCAATGAGTTGTTCCGTCGCGGGCGGATCACTCCCCATCATCTTCTTAAATTCCGGATGGCTCGCGAGGAACTGCCGGATCGCCGCGCTGCTGAACATGATCATCACCGGCACGGGACCCTTCGCATTCCGCGGCGTGACCAGCGTCATCTCAACATCGACGTTGATCGCCGGGTACGCCGAGTTGTCCACGTGTCCGACCAACTGCTTCTCAACGACAGGGAAAACACCGGCCATCGAATCGGTCGGTACTCTTCACGGCCCACGTCACCTTCGGCACATTCGGCGGAATGCGGCCCACGACCTCACGCTCGAAGTCTTCGACAATCTCCGGACGCCGCTGCTTCCACCACTGTTCCGCTGTCGTGACCTTTTGCCCGTTCTTCAGCGTGAGCGCGTCGGGCAGATCACCATATGCATTCGCCTTCGCCTCATCGTAATTGGCGTGATTAGGCTCCTTTTCGTTTCCGCTCGGCCCCGGCCGCAGCGCTTTGATCCCCAGTTGATCCATCATGTTTTGATGGTCCTGTTCGGCGGTCCAATTCGCAGGCGCCGGTTGCTGGCCCCAGGCCATCTGACCGATGATGAGGGTTAATGCCGCGAGCGCAACCCTCAGCAATTCCCGCTTCGAGTGTGTAGCAAAAATCATCCTTAGACTCTCCAATGAGACGCCTGAATTCTCTCACGACTTCGAATTGACATACCTGGGTCTGGAAATGTGCTACATTCCTGGACGCGCCCGCGTCCGCTTCTGTGTTGGGGTTCCACAGGGGAGGAAAGATTGCCTCGAATTTTGCTGACCACGCGTTGCCGCGACTCCGGCCTCTACGATTATTTTCGCGAGAATGCGCCGCGCGACTTCCGCTGGCGCTTCGGTATGCCACGCACCATCTCGTTTGGCCTGCGATTCCTGCGGCAGAATCTCCCGCAGTTGCACATCCTCGAATATCCGACGCGCGCCGAATTTTCCGCACAGCTCAAGCGCGGCTGGGATGCCGTGGGTTTTTCCTTTTACCTCGAAGAGACCAACGACATCCTGGCGATGGCCGCCGAAGCCCGCCAGGCCGGTGTCCGCGAACTCTGGGCGGGCAACTACGGCGCTCTCACTCCCTCGATCCAGTCGCACTTCGATCATGTCTTCAACGGCTACAGTGAAGACGCCCTGGCCCAGAAACTGGGAACCCATTTTGACGAAGTCCAGCATCCGCCTTTGGTCACGCGCTTCCGCCTGCCCGGAGGATGGTCGTTCCCGCTCGGCGTTCTATTCTCTTCGCGCGGATGCAGTTTCCGTTGCACCTTTTGCCAGACCACTGCCTTTGCGCCGCAACCCAAGGAAAATTCTCTTGCCTCTTTGGATCGAGTATTGCGTTTCTATGTCCAGCACGGCATTCACTTCGTCCTGCTGCTCGACGAGAATTTCGGCAACCTTCCATCCCATGCCGAGGCGGTCATCGAGTTGCTCGCGCGCCACAAGGTTCGCTGGCTCGTGCAATCCCGTGTCGACCTGCTCCTGCGCAACTTCGATGATTGGCGAAGCTGTGGCATGGAAGGCGCGCTCTTCGGCATTGAGAGCTTTCATCAGGACATCCTGAAGCAGATGCACAAGAACGAGAAGGCGCAGTCTGCCTTTGAACTCACTGAGCGGCTCAACCGTGCCGGCATGTACGCTCAAGGTTATTACATCATCGGCCTGCCGCCAGAAACGCCCGCATCGATCGCTCAAGATCTGAAAACCCTGGCATCTCTAAAGCTCGACGTCACGCAGATCACCATTGTCACCCCGCATCCTCAAACAGAGATGTGGCGCGAACTCGATTCCGGCTACGGCATTATTGAAAAAGACTGGTCCCGGTTCGACACCAAGCATCTCGTCTGGAACCACCCACATTGTGCGCCCGGCGAACTGGAATCTCTGCTCGAACAGGGATTCCGCGCTTGCTATGGAAAAGACTGGCTGCTGCGGACGACGAAAAAGTTCCTCTCCGCCAGAAGAGCTCAAAAAGACTTGTCCAGTGTTTTGCTCGGCCCGGTACGCTCGCGATGGGCCTCCTCGTCGCGCCTGCCTTACCTTGCGACGAAAGGTTCGGTCGGGCGACGAGCCTGTGCGCAGCGCCGTCGCCTGAGGCGTCCGCGATTTAGTCCAGCGGTTCGAAGTGTGGAGATTTCACGCCGAGCGTCTTAAGCGCTTCGTCGAGCGTGCGCACCACTTGCAGGAGCGGCCGCTTGTGCTCTCCTGACAGTTGGAACATCCGCGACAACCCAAACAGATGATTGTCAGGCGCGATGATGAAGCACGGGCGATTCGCGGGCATGGCCGGCTCCTGCTTGGCCACCCGCCGTATGGTGTCGGAGGCAACGTTCTCTTTCGCGGACGAGAAGTCCCATATCCCTGCCCGGGCATCGGTCGCGATCCCATACTTCCGAATCGCGCCGTAAAAAGCTGCGGCCGATTCTTCGGTAAGAAGGCCTTCCACAATACCTAGCAGGATCTTGTTAGCCGCATCGTACTCAAAACGGAAGCTCATGGAGTCTGGCGGGAGATACGTCAGGCAAGAAGAAGTCTAAACTAAAATTCAAATGCGGCCAGCCATCGCCATGTACACCAGACCGATCACCGAGATGGCAATCAGTACATAAGGCCACACCCACCCAATCCATTTCATGCAGCACCTTCAAAATTCATCGAGACGGTGACGGTGGCGGCGCCTTTAGCTGTAAGCATTCTCGCTGAGATCGCGCACTCGTGCGAAAGTTTCTGATCTCCGTTACGAAATCCGTAACGCAATCAGGTTCGGATCAGTCGGATTGCAGCGGACGAACTTGGTGGAGTAGTCCACCTGTTCTTTTTGGTGCCACCATCACAAGGGGTGGCCCATGCTTCCGCGCGTTTTAGCGAAGGGTGAGTACCACTTTTCTACCGCTGTCATCCTGAGCGCAGCCGAAAGCGCGCAAGGCGCACTTTCGGCGGAGTCGAAGGATTCCTATCCCTCATTCGACCTCACGGAACCGCGCTAGGAATTCTCTGCACGGACTGAGTCTCTAGGCGGCAACTCCTGCGCACTTTTCCACAGAAATAATCCCAATTCATGTGACGTACAACCTTGACCGAGAATTCCAAAGAGCGGAAGCTCGTCCTATGCAAGCGGGCTTCCCCCACGACTTCAATTCCGCGAATGGCGGTCAGCCACAAGTTAAGTTCTTCCTCCGCAATATTTTAGATATAAGTCCTTGCGGCTCAAGATTTTACGGAACTCATGAGTCCCCGCGAATTCATAAGTCGTTAGAAATCAATATTTTGAGGGAATCGGAGAATAATAAGCAGCCGCCGAATCGGCTCGATTCAGCAGCTAAGTCCTTATTTCAGAATATTTTAGCTGTAAGTCCTTGCGGCTCAAGATTTTACCCGGATCCCGCCCACCCCAACTCCCGCAAGTGTTTAGAAATCAAGATTTTAGAGAACAGGAGTGAAAAAAAGTGGGGACTGGGAGCGACACACCGAGGTCGTCTCGTGCCTGTTCAGCTCAGGAGCTGCTTCGCGATCCTGCAATACAAATCAATCGCCTCCGCCAGTTGCTTCTTCTCGATGTACTCGCCATCGGTATGCGCCACATGAATCGACCCCGGCCCCAGCAACAGGGGCTCGCCCCACTTGGTGAGCTTCGGAATGTCCGTCGTGAATTTGGCGATCATCGTCGGCAATCCAGCAACGGTGCGCAAGCGAAGAAAGGGAAGCTCCAACGGAAACGTCACCTGGACCGATTCGCCGGCCGTAGCAAGAATCTGCCGCCGCAACTCCTCCGAAGGACCGACGAGCCGGTACAGCAAGTCCGCATGCGCATAATCAGGAATCACGTTCGGTGCGCGTCCACCCTCGATCAGCCCGATGTTCAGCGTGCACGGACCAATCTCCGGATCGGAAGGCAAAGGCATCGCCCGCAACCGCGTGAGCGCCGGAATCAGCTTGTCAATCGCCGACTCACCCAGCTCCGGATACGCCGAGTGGGCCATGCGTCCCGTTGCGGTCACCTCCACGCGCAGCGTTCCTTTCGAAGCGAGCGCAATGTGATTCTCCGTCGGCTCGCCGTTGACCAGAAAACGGCATCCCGAAGCCTGCCCGCTCTCTACGTAATCGTTGGCCACCTTGGCGCCCAGGCTGTCGCGCTCTTCGCCCACGACAAAGAGCAGACCAACATGCGTGTCGTGCTGCCGCAGGCGCTCTGCCGCCGCGACCTGCGCCGCGATGATGCCCTTGGCGTCGCACGACCCGCGGCCGTAAATTCGCCCCGCATCCTCCGACGACGGAATGAACGGCGGAACCGTATCCATGTGCGTCGAGAACACCACCGCCGGATGGGGATACTCAGCCCAAGTCGCCAGCACGTTGAAGCGGTCACCCTCGACCGGCATCTTCTTCGTCTGATACCCGAGACGGCAAAGCTCCCCGTCCAAGCAGTTTCCAACCGCTGCTTCGTTGCCGGAAATGGACTCGATGTCCACAAGTTGCCGCGTAAGCGTCACAGCATCCATGGACGAGAGAATAGCAGACGCAAAATGCGCCTTGCGTCTCACGTTGAACCCGAAGGCCCAAGACCTAAGACCCAAGACCTGCGCTTTGGTACTCTGGAACCGTGATCGCCTCGAACACATCCATCCGTTCGCTCTTCCTCGACGGTCCCACTGGACGCCTGGAAGCGCTGCTCAATGCCGGAGCAGACAACGCCACGCACGCGGCAGTGGTCTGTCATCCCCATCCGCTCTTCGGTGGGACGCTGCACAACAAGGTCGTCTTCCACACCATGAAGGCGCTGAATAGCTTTGGTTTTCCCGTGCTACGCTTCAACTTCCGTGGAACCGGATTGAGCCAGGGCGAACACGACCAAGGCAACGGCGAAGTCGACGACGTCCGCGCCGCGCTCGACTGGCTCGACGCCGAATATCACCTGCCTCTGCTGTTCGCCGGATTCTCCTTCGGCGCCGCGGTCGGCTTGCGCGCAGCGTGCGCGGATGCCCGGATTCGTGCGGTCATTGGCGTCGGTACGCCGGTCGGTCCAGTCGTTGCTGACAGCGAAGTGCCGCGCACCTACACCTTCGAGTTCCTGCAAGAGTGCATGAAGCCCAAGCTCCTTGTCAGCGGAGCCCGCGACCAGTTCGGCCCACGTCCCAAGCTGGAGGTGTTGGTCGCCTCACTACCGGAACCGAAGAAGCTAGTGATGATCGAAGGCGCGGACCATTTCTTCGAAGGCCGCCTGCGCGAACTGCGCGAGGCGATCGAATTGTGGGTGAATGAAGAAGCTCTCAGCTCTCAGCCGTCAGCTCCCACCTAAGCCCAAGCGCTGTCATCCTGAGCGCAGTGATGCCGAGCGAAGCGAAGCATCACGGAGTCGAAGGATCGCTACCTCATCAACGCTTCTCGATGCTTAACCGCACCGCCAATCTTATAATCACTCCGCATGCCCGAGTCCGCCACCGAATCCAAGTCCCACGAGATGCGTCAAGCTGCCCGCTCCATCTTCACCCAGGCCTTATCAGAGGCCTCGATTAGCAAGGCCTTTATGCGGCACGTACACTGCGAGCGTGGAGTCTTGCGCGTCTGCGAAGATCTCTACGACCTGCAATCGTATTCCCGCGTGCTCGTCGTGTCGCTGGGCAAGGCCGCACATACGATGGTCGAGGCTCTGTCTTCACAAGTCGGTGCTTCGCTCGAAGGCATTGTGGCCAGTTCCGTCCAGCCCACAACCCAGGTTCATGGCTTCCGCTACTTTCGCGGCGGACATCCCACGCCGAATGCCGAATCCATTCAAGCGGCAAACGCCATGCTGCGCATGCTGGACGCCCAACCTGCATCCGCTCTCGTAATCTTCCTGCTTAGCGGTGGAGGATCGTCGATCGTCGAAAAGCCGATCGACGATGAGATCTCCCTCGACGATCTCATCGCCACGTACCGTGCGCTGGTCCATTCCGGCGCGCCCATCGCCGAGATCAATGCCGTCCGCAAGCATCTCTCTGCGGTGAAAGGTGGACGCCTGGCGCAAGCTGCGTATCCGGCGCAACAGGTCTCGCTGCTCGTATCCGATGTTCCCGACAACACACCCGACGCGCTCGCCTCTGGTCCGACGATGCCCGACTCCACCAGCGTCAACGACTGTTACCGCATCGCCGCGAAGTACGAACTCTTGAAGCAGTTTCCCCAGTCGACTCGCGAACTGTTCGAGCGCCACGCCCTCGACGAGACACCCAAGTCGGACGATCCCGCGTTCGTGCGCGCGCGCTGGTGGCCCGTGCTTTCCAATCAGAGTGCCATCGAAGAGGCCAGCGCCGCGGCCGAACGCTCCGGCTTCATCGTCCACGTCGACAACTCCTGCGATGACTGGGACTACGAGAAAGCCGCTGACCACTTGCTACAACGAGTGCGCGAGCTAAGGAGGCAGTTCTCCCCCGTGTGTCTGATCTCCGGCGGGGAAGTCACAGTAAAGGTTACGAACGGCGGCATCGGCGGGCGCAATCAGCAGTTCGGCCTGGCATGTGCCGGCAAGATCGCCGGGGAGAACATCACAGTTCTCAGCGCCGGCACCGACGGAGTGGACGGGAACAGTCCCGCGGCCGGAGCTGTTGTCGATGGCACGACGATCGAGAGAGGGCAGGCTCGTGGGCTGGATGTACACACCGCGCTCGAGAGGTTCGACGCGTACCCATTGTTCAAAGCGATCGGAGACGTCATCGAGATCGGACCTACGGGGAACAACTTGCGTGACCTGCGAATCCTGCTGGCGTACTAGCGTGTGCTGAAGGGCGCCGGGCGTCGCCCTTGCGGGACAGCCGATGCTCAGGGCGAGTACGGCGGCTGTCCCCACAGGAGCGTTCATAATGCGAGCTTGGCTACGCGGTCTTCTTCTCGGGGGGCTGCATCTTCGCCATGGCATCGTCCATGCTGCGCTTCATCTCGTCCGCGGACATGTCCTTGATGTGGGTGGCGATCGACCACTTGTGGCCAAACGGATCGGTCAGCTTGCCGTAGCGGTCGCCCCAGAACTGGTCGCTCACCGGCATGTCAACCCTGGCGCCTGCTTTCACCGCCCGATCGAACGCCGCATCGACGCCCTCAACGTAGATGTGCAGTCCCATGCCTGCGCCACCGCTGCTGAGCGGAGACAGCGCTCCGAACTCAGGCCACTCGTCGCTCAGCATGATGATGGAGTCGCCAATCTTCAACTCGGCATGCATGACTTTGCCGTCCGGGCTTTTGGCGATTCCTCGTTCCTGCGCGCCGAACGCCTGCTTGTAGAATTCGATGGCGCGCACCGCGTCACGAACGGTAAGAAATGGTGTGAGAGTGTGATATCCCTCAGGGATAGGTTTTACGGACATAAAGGACCTCCTAGGCAGGAAAATTCGAGACCCGCAGTGTACATCAAAAGACACCATGCGGTGTTAAGGGAGTATTACGGCGCGAACTTATGGAACATCTTTGGCGAGGCAGCGTATACCCAGTTCGTAGGCAACCGGAGAAGCGATGAGACAGACATTTGTATGGTGTTTAATCGCAATGGCAACTGCGTCTGTCGCGGTAGGACAACAGTCAACCGTTACACGATTGGATGGCAGCACGATCTCCGTGGCGGAGATCGATGCGACGATGGCGCGGCTGATGAAAGCGGCCGAGGTCACTGGCGCCGGAATTGCCGTATTTCATAACGGCAAGCTCGAATTGCTGAACGCGTATGGGTACCGGGACAAAGAGAAGAACCTCCCGCTGACGGCCGACTCGGTGATGTCTGCTGCCTCGATCTCCAAGGTGGCGTTCGCGTACCTGGCCATGGAACTGGTCGACGAAGGGAAGTTGGATCTCGATAAACCGGTTTACCAGTACCTGCCGAAGCCGCTGCCGGAATATCCGAAGTATGCCGATCTGGGGGATGATCCTCGCTACAAGCGAATCACCGCACGTATGTTGCTCAGCCATACCAGCGGCTTTGCGAACTGGCGGTGGATGGAGGAAGACCACAAACTGAAGATCCATTTCGAGCCGGGATCGCGGTTTGCATATTCGGGTGAAGGCATCGATCTGCTGCAGTTGGTGGTCGAGACCATTACGAAAAAGCCGCTCGACGAACTGATGCAGCAGCGAGTGTTCGAGCCGCTGGGCATGACGAGAACCAGCATGATCTGGCAGGACCGGTTCGAGAGCGACTACGCCAACGGCTACGACGAATACGGACGATCGGTGGGCGCTCATCGATGGAAGAACCCGGACGCCGCCGGTTCGATGCAAACGACCATTCGCGATCAGGCCCGATTCCTGCAGGCCGTGGTGGACGGCGGGAGTTTGAAGGCCAAAACCCGAGAACAGATGCTGAGCCCACAAGTTGCAATCCTGTCCAAGCACGAATTCCCAACGCTCAAAGACGAGACGACTGACGACAACAAGAGCATTCGGCTCAGTTACGGGTTGGCTTGGGGCCTTTACTGGACGTCTTACGGCAAGGTGTTCTTCAAAGAAGGACATGACGATGGCTGGAGAAACTATGTTGTCTGCTTTGACCAGCAGAAGTCCGGCCTCATCATCATGACCAACAGCGGCAATGGTGAAGGCATCTTCAAGGAAGTGCTGGAGACGGTGCTGAAAGACACCTTCACGCCGATCGAATGGGAAGGCTACACGCCGTATGACAAACTGCCTCCGCGGCCGCCGCTCAAGCTGCATAAGCAGGTTGCCGTGGATCGCAAAGTGTTGGACCGCTATGTCGGGAAGTATGGAGTGTCGCCAGACATCATTCTGACTGTGCGCCGTGAAGGCGATTATCTGTCGGTGCAGGAGAATGACGAGCCGAAACAGGATCTGTTGCCTGAAAGCGGGACGGATTTCTACTCGACTTCGTCGGATGACACGATGACGTTTCAACCTGACGGACAGGGAAAGGTAACCACGATGATTCTGCACGTGGATGGGAAGGACATTCCGGTCAAGAGGATCGAGTAGCAAGGAACTGCGCCGCACACATTGCACTCAAAGCGCGGGCACATATCCGGGATGACTCTCGGCCTTCGTGATGGATGGCTAGATCGAGGGCGAGACGCCCTCTCGACAGCCGGCGGGGACCTTCGGCTTCGCTCAGGGCAGGCTTCCGGCGCTACTAGAAGAATCTCGTCACGCCTTCTTCCATTACTACTACGTGGTCTTTTGTTCCTGCTGCTTCGGCTTCCTGCTCGAGCAGTTGCAGGGGTTCGTCGACCGGTTCGTGCGAGAGGCGGAAGGTGCCGTAGTGCATGGGGATCATCCACCGGGACTTGAGATCGAGGAAGGCGCGCATGGCGTCCGCCGGATTGGTGTGAACGTTACGGAATTGCGCTGGATTGTAGGCACCGATGGGCAGCAGCGCGAGTTCGGGAGCGAGGCGGCGTCCGATTTCGCTGAATCCTGCGAAATAAGCGGTATCGCCGGCGTGATACACGGAGTGCTTGCCCGCCTTCAATACGAAGCCGCCATAACCACGGTGCGAATCCTTCAGAATGCGAGCGCCCCAATGGCGCGAAGGCACGTGCGTGATCGACAAGCTGCCGCGGCGCGAGCTCTTCCACCAATCGAGTTCGATAATTTCGGAGAAGCCGAGGTCAGAGACCAGATCGGACACATGCGTCGGAATGATGATGGACGGGGCAACGCCGCAGGTGCGCAAGTTGTTCTGCACCAGCGCACGCAGTGACGGGCGATGGAGATGATCGAAGTGGGCATGGGTCACCAGCACCACGTCGATGGCCGGCAGATCGGCGATGCGCAAGCCGGGACGGCGGAGACGCTTCAGCACGAATAGCCAGCGCGCGAAATTGGGATCGATGACGACGCTCTGTCCGCCAATCTGCAGGAAGAAGCTGGCGTGGCCGATGAAGGTGACGCCGAGCTCCCCGTTGGTAGCGAGGCGCGGCTTGTGGGTCTGACCGTAGCGCGGAGTAACTGCCGAGCGGCGCACCAATCGTCCGAACTGGGTGGCGCGTTTACGAAGGGCCGGATTGCGGAGTGTTTGCTTAATCATCCTGCTACGGAGCCCGGGGGTTGGACCGGAAGCAGCCTCTGTCTTGATACTAATCCGAATCGCCGTGAAGAGCAGAGTAATAAGGGCGATGCGTCGATTTATTTACCGAACTGCAATTTTAGATGAATGTGAGGGAGGGCGGGCTGCTTTTTAGTTTCCGCGCCAGTAACCGTGGTAATCGCGAGGCGGAATAAGGTTGCCAATAAAAATGCCGCCAGCAAGTGGCTGGCGGCATTGATTTGCAACAAACTCCGTAGGCTTACTGCGCCGGTTCAGTATTTGTGATCCAGCGGGTGCGCGGAATTTCACGATGTCCAGCGTCGTCGTAGAAGAACCTCATCTCGTGATCGGACTTGGCGTTAGGCACGGGATGATCGTCGATCGAACTGAAGCGTGGAGCGTCGTAAGAAACCGGCAATGGAGTCTTTGTGGTGAACATGGACTCGTTGAAGGTTGAGCCCACCGCTGCTTGCGCCACGGCAAAGACTCCGAACGGACTGCCGTTTACGTAGGAAACTCCAATGTAGTCGGCGACCATCGGGCCGTTGTCGGAATTGGGGAGCCAACTCACGCTCATCGGTCCGGCGATTTTCGCGCCGGCGGTCCAAGTGGCACCGCCATCGGTGGAGGTGGTGAATCCCACGTCCAACTTACACGTGCTGGTGCTGCACTTTGCGGTCGGATAGTAGTAGTAAACGATCGTGAGGTGGGCGTTGGCGCCGGACGTCGTGGGATCGACGCCGATTCCAGGAATGAAGTGATCGACAGTACTGGTCGTGGCGTCGATGGGAATGCGAGTGACTGCACTCCAGGTCTTGCCATCGGTCGAGGAACTCATGACGATGTCGTTGGAAGCGCAGCCCGAGCGGAAGCGGCAGTCGGACCACACGACGAAGACCTTGCCGGCTCCGTCAATGCTGACGGAAGGCAGGTTGGGATTGCGCAGGCCGGCGGCGACGAAGTGGCTTTGGATGCTGGCGATGGCCTGGCTCTTGCCCCAGCTAACACCGCCGTTGCTGGAACTGAAAACGTCGATGCCACCGCCTTCAAAAGGCACGATGACAGTGCCATTGGGTTGAACCACAGGTTCGCCTCCGAGACCACCCGCGTGGTCGGAAGAAGCGAGGCCGGGACCCCAGGTTTTTCCGCCATCGCTCGAAACGCTCATCAGGACATCTCCCGTGCCGAAAGCCTGATCCCACTCGGTGTAACAGTTGCCGTAAAAGGGGCTGGTCGTGGTGTTGTCGCAGACGGTCCAGTTCTTGTCGTCGAGGTGGGTCTTGTCGATGATGATGGGATTGCCCCAGTTCGTCCCGTTGGTGGAGCGGCTCACGGCGACGTCTCCGATGAGAGAGCAGCAACTGAGGCCGGCAAGGGGCAGGGTGGAAATCAGCCATTGGCCGTGCTTGGCGTCATAGGCCACGGAGGGATCGGCGGCTGCGCCGTAGGTTCCTCCCTTGAAATTAATGGTGAGGCCGGGGAGAAGGCCGAAGTGCCAGGTCTTGCCGCCGTCAATGGAGGTGGAGAAGCCGACGTCCCCGCTGCCCCAGCCGACGCTGCCGGGCCGGCGGGCGACGTGGAACGCACTCACAATGGTGCTACCCCAGGCAAAACTGTCGGGCTCGACTTCTGTTTTGTGGTCGCTGTCAGTGTTGGTGAGGTTGTCGACGCTGATTCGTGCCAGCGAGGTTTGCGCGGGTGAGGGTAGAGCGAGGGCCAGAGACATGGCAAGTGCGAGCGTCGAGAAAGCGAGCGCGTTGCGTCCACAAAAGAAGTCGGGCAGTAATGATTTCATCCGGTGTGTCCTTAAGGTGCGGAGTTTCGAATCGTTTGCAGGGGGTCGATGGATCGTCGTCGAGCGGGGAGGAAATCCATCCCGCGCACTATACCCGATCGTTGCGAAGGTGTCGATGTGAAGGATTTTTCACACTGGCATCTGGACTGACTGTCGCTATCGAGCTTCGCTCGAAGGACAGCCGAAGGCAGCTGGCCCCACAGATACCTTTACCCTCGTCCTCACACGGGATTGCTTGACCTTGATCGCGTTGGTCATATCTAATCCGAAAACGTTCCTTTTATCGTTTTCTTCAGGACAAAGGAGAAGTCCGCATGCGAGTGGCGTTTGTGGGGTTGGGAATCATGGGTCACGCGATGGCCACGAACCTGGTCAAGGCAGGACATGAAGTGACGGTGTGGAATCGCACCCCGGGCAAGCTCGTGGAGGGAGCGGGAGTGGCGCCGACGCCGGGGGCGGCCGCACAGGGCGCGGAGGTAGTGTGGCTGTGCGTGTCCGACACAGACGCAGTGGAGAGCGTGATTTTCGGGGCAGATGGAGTTGAGGCGTCGCTCACGGAAGGCATGATCATCGCGGATTCAAGCACGATCTCTCCGTCAGCGACGGTAAAGTTTGCCGAACGCGTGGGGAAGAAGGGCGTGACTTGGGTGGACGCGCCGATGACTGGCTCGAAGATTGGAGCCCGAGACGGGACGCTGGTGTTCATCGTGGGAGGAAGCGAAGAGCCGGTGGAGCGACTGAAGCCGCTGTTCGCGGCGATGGGGAAGAAGATTTTCCGCATGGGCGAGACGGGGAAGGGGCAGGCCACGAAGCTCGCGATGAACCTGCAAATCGCGTTGATCTATGAAGGATTCGCCGAGGCGCTGACTCTGGCCACCAAGCTGGGTGTGGACCCACAACAATTGCTGACCCTGATTGAGGCCACGATGGTGCGGTCGGGTGTGGTCGATTACAAGGGCCCGTTTGTGATGCAGCGCGATTTCACCCCGAATTTTCCTTTGCGGCTGATGCATAAGGATATCCGGCTGACGCTGGAGGCGGCGAAAGAGGCGCGGGTGAAGTTGCCGGCGCTGGAAACCGTGGAAGAGATTTACGAGATGGCGTCGGAAGATGGAAATAAGGACCTCGACTATGCGGCAACCTTGACGCTGCTCGAGAAGTGGGCCGGAGTGCAAGTGAAGGGAAGAGCCGCGTAATCGAAGGCGCATTGACCAAGGCGGAACTCGAGAAATACAGGGCCAAGAATTGGCTTTGAATCAAGCCTGAGAGTACCTGTCCGTTACCGCCGTAATCTCCTACAAAACCGTTATTACGAAAGTATTACAGTGAATCCATTCGTCCCTTGGTAGGTTAGCTATGGGGCTGATCGAACTCCAACAACCACGAAATGGGGACCTTCCTTGGATATGGAACTTCAAGATCTGGAAAAACGGCAAGCAGAAAAAGGTGAAGTGAATTGGGTCACCGCCGCGTTTATGGCGGCGTTTCATGTGGGCGCGATCGCCGCGCTGTTCTTCTTCACGTGGAAGGCATTGTTTGTCGCGATGTTTTTGTGGTGGGTTTCGGGCAGCCTCGGCATTGGGATGAGCTATCACCGTCTGCTCACGCACCGGGGATTTAAGACTCCGAAGTGGGTGGAGTACTTCCTCACGATTTGCGCCACGCTAGCGCTGGAAGGCGGGCCGATTTTCTGGGTGGCGACGCACCGCATCCATCATCAGTATTCGGATCAGGAAGGCGATCCGCATTCGCCGATCGATGGCAAGTGGTGGGCACACATGGGATGGATTCTCATGGGCAAGTCGATGCACCACGACACGACCACGCTGGCCCGCTACGTTCCTGACCTCGCCAAAGATAAATTCCACGTCTGGATCACGAAATATCACTACGTTCCGCAAGTGATTTTGGGGATCGCGCTGTACGCGATCGGCGGACTGCCGTTCCTGCTCTGGGGAACGTTCCTGCGGGTGGTGGTTGGCTTGCACGCGACCTGGCTGGTGAATTCAGCGACGCACTCGTGGGGAACGCGACGCTTCGCGACTCGTGATCTCTCCACCAATAGCTGGTGGGTGGCTCTGCTGACGTTCGGTGAAGGCTGGCACAATAATCATCATGCGCATCCGACGGCGGCGCAGCATGGCTTCAAGTGGTATGAAGTCGATATGAACTGGTACGGCATCTGGGCCCTCAAGACTCTGGGTCTGGCCTGGGACATCAAGCGGGTGAAGTTGGACGAAGTGGAGCGTGGTCTGGTGCCGACGCCCAACGGACGGCTGATCACTGCGGAGATGCCGGAAGTCTCGGTCGCGGCGGGCGACTAAGCGGTTCGATTCAGTTCTTAGTAAATCAGCCCCGGCTTTCGCCGGGGCTTTTTCTTTGGAAATCTACGTTGCATCGCTGCCTGAACCGATGCTCATCGATCAGGTACCAAACGCGAATGATCATTACTTCGGTGGCTTTGATCAGGGCGGCGGCGGTTTGTCCCTTCTTCAATTGCATTTCACGCACTGCTCCTGAGGTGATGAGGGAAGTGATCAGTTGTCCTCCCACTGATAACGTGACTTGGGCTACGAGGCCGCTGACGCGGACATCGACGATGCGGCCAACGAGTTGGTTGCGGCCGCTGATCCGCCGGTGGGTGACGCGGCGTTCGCCTTCGTTGCGGCCGCGCGTGCGATAGAGTAAGCGGTCAATTTCTGTCTGCGGGATGCGGTAGTGGCCGCCGGGCGTTTTGACGCCGCGCAGCTTGCGGCGGTAGATCCACTGCTTGATTGTCGGATAGCTGATCTGCAGTTGCACGGCGGCGTCTTTGGGACGCAGCAGGGTTTCTCGCGCATCCGCACGGCCTGTTTTCTTTTCGGCCATCGCAATTCTCTCCTGGGCTTCGCTGGCTACCGTCCTTCTAGAATGGAAAGCGGATGGACACGTCTTGGCGTGATTGTACTGGTGAAATGCGAGCTTACCCGATCTGTTCGCCGGCATCCGATGCTGAAGCCGAGCCGCCCACAAATGCACGAGCGGCCACGAGTTCGCCACCACCGATTGCACGCTGACCTGGCACGGCATCACGGTGTACGGCGCGTATGATGTCGGCGTCGGATGGGTCAGCCACGGCTTACCGGAAAACGGCTACAACTATGAAGGCGCGTCTCTGGTGAATCGAAACGGCTTTCAACATCGATTCCTTGTTGCACCGAACAACCTGCAGCAGACGGGGATCGGCACCAGGGGCAATGAAGAGTTTCTGCCTGGCTGGTCGGTTGTGTTCAACGCTTCCACTGGCATCAACCGCAGTGGCCTGCTCGAATCATCAAGACCGACATCATCGACAACGGCCTTCCTGAAACGCCATTTGTACGCCACGACGGCGCGCGGGCGGGTCGACCTTTCATGGCGAAATCTCCGGTGGGAATCGTCCAGCTCGCAGATTGACCTCTGGAAGTCGAAGTTGTCGGTATCCCTTGCCGAAGGCGATGGTCGGCGGTGATCGATGCGTTTTCGTACATCGGGTAAAGCGGCACGATGGGGATGCGGCGACAGGAAAACCGCGGGAAATGCGGTGAAGTATCGCCTCACCGTTGCCGGTGCATTTCGGCGCGATGTACAAGTTCGCCGACGAAGCGGCGGTATCTCTCAGCACTGCAGGCTGGACTGCCGAACCTGTACGGAGTCGGCGCATAACAACGCCTATGGACTTGATCTGGGGGCAACCTACGGATGATTTCCGTCGAGATCGTCCCCAACATTACAACCAGGCGATCAGCGTGCTGAACCCGTTACTGGGGGCTCAGAGTCTGACGCAGCCCTATCAGTCGACCGTCAATAGCGTCAATACGAACCAAATCACCGGGGCCAACATGGTCGACCCGAGTGACACCGTGTATGGCATCGTGACCGACAACTACGGGATGATCGTCCTGCCGGTATGCCTGGGACCCGATCAAGTTTCTTGCCGGGTATGAATACATCTGGCAGACAACCCGAAGAATCCGTTGGGCGTTGGCGCCTCGGACCAGGGCGGTTATCGCATGAGCGGGGTTGAAGACAACAATCTCGATCATGAAAAACTGGGGAACATCTGGTGGAGGGCGCGAAGTATACCTCCACAAGACCGACATCACTTTCTCCTGGAATCAACAGCGGCAGACACCTTCCGTGTTCCACCGAACTGCGTACCCGGAAATTTCGCGCTTCGTGCGCAGGCACCCTCAATGAGGGGTCGCTCTACGTCGATCATCACTTCACCAAGCGTTTCGACGGATTTGCCGGAATTACGTATTCCTGGGTGAGCGGCGGTCTGGCCATCGCCATTCCTCACGGCCCCGGCGTCCCCTATAACTCCAACAACAACTTTGCTCCGACGATCGGTGGTCGATTCGTCTTCTAATCGTTTCCGCGGCGGGCTTAAGTCGAGAGTGGCCACGAAGTCATTCCACGACAGACCATTCGAATTCTGCCAAGGCTTCCCGTTCTGGCAGCGCGAACGCGGTAAAATCAGGGCAGACACACGCCATGCGCATTTCGAGCCGCCGCGGAACCATCGTTTTCTTCCTCTGCCTGGGCATTGGCCTGGTGGCGCTGGCGGTTGCCCTGAACGTCGGGTGGATCATCCTCAACTGGCGCGAGGGCGTCTTGCTGTTTTTCGGCATCGTGTTTTTCGCGCTGATCATTGCGGGGATGGTGGTGAATACGATTTTTCTGGTGCGGGAACTCCGGCGCAGCGAGCAGCACGACAGCTTTATCAATGCTGTTACCCACGAATTGAAGACGCCGGTGGCGTCGATCCGGCTGCATCTGGAGACGTTGCAGCGGCGCGAACTGCCGGAAGCGCAGAAGCAGGAGTTTTACCGGCTGATGCTGAGCGACACCGACCGGCTGACGGAGACAGTGGAGCAGGTGCTGCGCGCGGGACGCGCCGGCGACAAGAAGGCTGGCAAGGACAAGGCGGAGGTCGATTTCGGGCAACTGGTTCGCGACTGTATGGACGCCACCCGGGCGAGGCATCACCTGCAGCCGGAGGCGATCCGGTATCAGGAGACATCGGACAACGGGAACGAACTGCGGGTACGGGGCAGCGCGGAGGATTTGCGGACCGCAGTGATCAATGTGCTCGACAACGCCGTCAAATACTCGGGGGAGAGCGTCGACGTGCGAGTACAACTGGAATCGCCCGACGAAAAGCACATCGTGCTGCGCGTGCAGGACCAGGGAGTGGGGATTCCTCCTGACGATATGAAGCGCATCTTTAGACGCTTTTATCGGGTCACGCACCGCTCTTTGGCACATGTGAAAGGCACGGGGCTGGGATTGTTTATCGTGAAGGCGATTGCGCAGAAACATGGCGGGAAGGTCTTTGCCGAGAGTGCCGGGGAAGGGCAGGGAACGACGATTGTGCTGGAACTGCCGAGGTGGGAGGCATGAGCCGAGTTCTGGTGGTGGAGGATGAAGCGCACCTGGCGCAGGGGTTGCGCTTCAACCTTGAGGCCGAGGGGTATGCGGCGGAAGTCGTTAGGGATGGCGAGGCGGCCACCGATCGTCTGCTGGGAAAAAAGGAAAACTTTGATGCAGTTGTGCTCGACATCATGTTGCCGGGGAAAGACGGATTCAGCGTGGTGTCGGAGTTGCGCGCGGCGCGCAATTATGTGCCGGTGTTGATGCTGACGGCGCGGGGACGTCCGGAAGATGTGCTGAAGGGATTCGCGTCCGGGGCGGACGATTATCTGGCGAAGCCGTTTGATCTTTCGATTCTGCTGGCGCGGTTGCAGGGACTGTTGCGGCGCACCCAGTGGATCCGCGGTGGGGCGGCGGTCGACCGGGACGAGCCGCGAGGCGGACGCCAGCGGCGTTGGAGATTTCGGAACGTTCTCTTTTGGCGGGAAGACGATCGACTTTGGCGCGCTGGAACTGCGGTCGGGAGAGAGCACGATTCATCTGACGCTGATGGAGTCGGAACTGCTGCGGCATCTGGTGCGCAACGACGGCAAGATCGTGTCGCGCAAGCAGATTCTGGAAGAAGTGTGGGGGCTGCACGAGGATACCGACACGCGTGCCATCGACAATTTTGTGGTGCGGTTGCGGCGGTATATCGAGGATGATCCGGGGAAACCGCGGCACTTGTTGACTGTGCGTGGGGTGGGCTACAGATTTCTGGCGAAGCCGGACAAAGAATAAGAACGCTGCTCGAAAGTTCTACGCGCGGCAGAGTTCCGCCAGCAGCGTTTCCCGACGCTGCAAGCGCGATTCCATCCATGCGGTTCAGGACGACCACGTAAATCGGGATTGCGATCGCAGCGAACACGAGGAACAGCAGGGTGGCGATCCACAGATTGTGGTAGAGCCGCGCGATGACGAACCCCGCAATGCCCAGGCCTACGATCACGATCTGAACGCCGAAGCTCGCGAGCACGGTCGTCTGCGAAACGTTCTGACGGCCGAAAGTGGAGAAGTCGCGCTTCCGGGGCGAATACATCGAGAGCAAATTTCCGGCCGCGAAGTTCAAAGGCACGGCGAACAGAAGTCCAGCCAGGGTCGCGATGGAAACCGCGAGGTGCGGCGTGCCGTAGAGATAGGAGACAGCGATCCACGCGAATGCGGTGTTGAAGATGAGGATGCTGGCGTGGGTGAGGTTTTTGGCCAGCACGATCTGGCGGAACGTGACCGGCGATGCGTAAAAGAACTGCATGCCGGCGGAATCTCCTCCGAAGCTGTTGAAGACCAGGTTGGTGAGGACGAGGATCGCGTAGGCGGCGGCGCCGGGGAACGCCATGTCGGGCGTGCGGTTGAAGGCGCCGGATTGGTGCATGGGATTCATCGGTCCGATGCGAAAGATGATCAGCATGAAGACGGGCATGATCAAGGTGAGCAGCATGGGTCCGCTGCGGGCGAGGTAGCGGACTTCTTTTTCGAATACGGCTGCGACCGACTGGGAAACTCCAGGCAAGTTCCATCCCACTTGCAGGCCTTGAACCTGCTCAACCTTGGGACGCGCAGCGGCTTCGCTAAGATTCTCGCCGCGGAATTGGGCGCGCAGACGCAGGTGCAAGAGCAGTCCCACCCCGGCGGTCACCATGGCGAGCACGATCAAGGACAGTGTGCCGAGCGGGAAGTCGGCGTGGGAGACCTGGGCAATCGCGTTGGCTGCAAGGCCGGGAGGCAGCAGCGCCTGAACCTGGGCCGTGATCTGGGTGACGCGGCCGAACTCGGGGTGCGGGCCTTTGCCGAGATGCTCGATGGCTGGGCCGATCAATTGAAAACTCAGCATGGCCAGGATGAAAAGCACTCCCATGATTTCGCGGGTGCGGCGCTGCGCCAGCCAGCGTTCAAGCCAGGCGAAGACCGTCTGCATCAGGACGAGATTGAAGAGCACGAAGGTCAGCAGCACGAGCGAGTGCCCAGGGAAACAACGCGGGGCGCGCGAAGCTGGTGCCGAGCAGAACTCCGAATAGGGCCACACTGCCGAGCGCGCTGGCCGGATCGAAGTAGCCGTAGGCCAGGCGAATCAGAAAATACGAACGGTAGGTGAGCGGGAAACGGAGCAGCTCGCCGGAGTCCGGATTGTTGGTGAAGGCGGTGGCCATCACGGGAAAGACTTGCCAGAAGAAAAAGATGGGCCACAAGATGAGCGCGAGGTATTCGGCCTTGCCTTGGGAGACGACATACCAGGAAGCCCCGGTGGCGACGGCAAAGCCACCGAAGCCGCCGAAGGAGAACGCCGCGGTCACAATGACGCGAGAGACCAGTTCCATTTTGCCGCGCTTGCTGCGCAGGCCGTTGACGAACATGCGCCAGCGGAGTTCGGCGATGGCGGTGAGCTGGGTTGAAACTTGTGGAGGCGTCATTTCGAGTGGCCTCAATTCTTGCATATCTGGATCCGATGCGCACGAGTGTAAGGCATTGAAACAGCATCCCTTCTACGCGGAGGCGCGATCAAGCCAGCTTCCGGAGTGAGTTCAATCACAGGCGAGGGTGGACGCGCTCACGGTTGCCGTGGGATTGCCGATGAGAACCTTAGAGCCTGCAGAGGAAATGAAGATTATGGCATCCGAACATATTCCGTTGTGGGCGACCGTTACGCATCCTTTCACGAGCGCGTTGGAGTTCGCCTTCGGTTGCCACCACACCAAGCTGAGCCGCGTCTTCACCATCGAGGGCCACAGCTATAAGGTCTGCTGCGGTTGTGGCGCGCACTTCGAGTACTCGCTGGAAACCATGTCGATCATGACCCACCACAAGCTGTTTCATCCTCTGAGACTGCTGCGCGCTCGCTGTATCTATCGCAGGAGGAAGTTGCTGCGTCGCACCGCCCGCTCCTGACTCGTAGGTTCTTGCTCCAAGGACTTTCTATCCCAGCCACGACAGTTCCTGCTCGGTGCGGCGCTCGCCGCCGACGATGCGCAGGAAGAGTTGCTCCAGCGTTAGCTTCTCTCCAGAAGGAGAGCCATTGCCGGATCCGGCTGGGGTTTGCGCTTCGACACCTGCTCGCAGTTCCTCGAGCGAGCCTTGGGCGACGAGCCGTCCCTGATGAATGATGGCGACGTGGCTGCATAGGCGCTCGACGATTTCGAGCACATGCGACGTGAGGAAGATCGTGGCGCCGCGGGCGATCATGCCTTGCAGCATCGATTTCAGCGTTCCAGCGGCGATTGCGTCGACGCCTTCGAACGGCTCGTCGAGGAACAGAACCTTGGGCCCGTGGATCACGGCAGCCGCGAGGGCCAGCTTCTTCTGCATGCCGTGGGAATAATCGGTGACGAGTTTTTTCGGCTGGTCGGCGAGTTGCATGAAGTCGAGCAACTCGGCGGCGCGCTGGGCTGAGGTAGTGCGATCGAGGCCGTACATGCGTCCCGCGAAACTGAGAAACTCGGCGCCGGTGAGCCGGCCGAACAGCGCCATGCCTTCGGGGACGACTCCGATCTGGCGTTTCACTTCGACCGGATGCGCGTTGAGATCGATGCCGAGGATTTCGATGCGTCCCGGAACTGGGCGCGAGCAGCCCGGTGAGCATCTTGATGGTGGTGGATTTCCCCGCGCCATTGGGGCCGAGGAAGCCGAAGAACTGTCCGGGGGCGACGCGCAGGTCGACGTTGTCAACGGCCACGAGTTCCCCGAAACGGCGGGATAGGCCTTGAGTGGAGATGGTGGGTGCGAGATCCATCGAGTCTTCGAATCTAGCACATTCGCGAGGATTCTCGGTTGAAGCTCGGTAATATCTGGGTTGAGCGGTTTCTAGCGAAGGTCGTGTCGAGCTTCGCTCGACGGACAGCCGGTGGCGGCTGTCCCCACATGAGGCGTTTCAGCGAACCGGGTCGAGAGATGGGTGAGAGTCACCGAAACCGCGTGGTGCGCCAGAGTGCGATGCCACAGGTTGCGAGCAGGGCTAGCATCGCGACAGTGAGTGCGGCTGCCCAGCCCAGCGAGATGTCCATGTGCGGGAGTCTTGCCATCGCGGCGAGAACAGCGAAGAGAGCTGGTCGTGCCGAGAATGAGGGCCCAATCGACGAATCGTTCGCCCGGTCGCGCCGCTTCCGTGTGCGCGGCCTTCCATGCCAGCGCGGACGTATTCGGCTTCTACGTTGTAACGCTGGCCTTCGCGGTCGGCGGCGTCCTGCCAGGAGGAGTGCTCGCGTGCCGTGGCCGAGGAGAGCGCGATTGCGACCGCACCCAGTGCCATGAGGATGGACCCTCCGGCGACTTGCGTGTAGACGGTTTGGCTTGCGCCGCGCAGTTCATGAAAGACGAAGATGCCCCACAACAATCCCCAGAGTTGATTCGTATTCGAGAGCGGAATGCCGCGGCTGATGCCGACGTATTTTGTGGCGTATTGCTGGAACAGATCTCCGAGGACCCAGACGAAGCCACCCAGCATCAGCCAGAAAAGAACTGTGCGGGCGCCGACGAGTTCATGCCAGAGCGGAACCGCGCCGCGGTAAGTGACTGCCAGCACGGTCATGGTGGCGAGTTCTCCGACGGTGAAGAAGGTGATGAACGAGAGCGGATTCATGCCGGTGAGATACGCCTTGCGGTAAGGGATGTACATCGTTCCCCACAGAATTCCGGCGCCGAGTGCGGCGAATATGCCCAGCGCTGCTTTGCCGGGCGCGGCCTGATGCGACGACGCGATGGCCAGCAGCGTGGCGCCTCCGAACATGCAGACGGCTCCACCCAGAACGCCGAGCCAGCGCTTCCATCCGGCGTAGTGCAGTTCGTTGAAGAGCAGGAATCCCCAGAAGATGCCGAGCAGGCTGTTCGTATTCCACAGACGGAAAGGCGATGCTGAGGCCGACGTTGCGGATGGCGTAAATGGTGAGCGTGTTGGCGACGGCCCACATGCATCCGGCGAGCACGGCCCAGACGATCAGGTGCGGAGCCTGGCGGACGTCGTTGCGAACGTGCGACGTGCCGCGGATGAAGGCAGGGACGCTCCATCGCGCGAGGAAGACTCCGAGCACCATGATGAAGGAGACCGTGATCGGAGAGATGTCGGGATTAACAAGCTTGATCGGAGCTTCGGCGCCGCCCAGCCAGGCTCCAGCGGCGAATCCGCAGAAGATGCCAAGGGCTTGCAGGCTGCGCAGGCGGGTGGCGTGCATGGGGCTTTGCGCTGGGGACGACGGTGCACGGTGCCCGAAGGTGAGTTCAACGGAGCTTATCCAGGAGGATGAGGCCGCCGAGGAGCACGACAGCGGAATCCAGAAGTGGACGTCGGTGGCAATGGCGTGAAATAGACTGCGGGAATTGTCGGCTTCGCTCGGAGCCATTGCGTCCTCGGAATGGGGTTCGCTGAATCTGGAGTGCCATCTTAGGGATAGATGGGGCGGGAGTCAACGCTGGCTCTGGAAGATATCCGCGAGCCGGACTTGATGCGTGCAATAGAGATATTTCGCCAGTTATCGCATCCCGTCTCGATCTAACACGCAAATCTCCGGCTTATCCTTGCTGGTAGTGAACGTTGAGCTTTCTCCCTCTGCATCTGGATTCAAAATGCGCTGCATCCTCTCCGCTCGAAAATGTGAATAACTCACTACCAACGAACCCTTGATCGTGCACTTTGTATGTATAGCTGAGGGTCACGTTGAGGACTCCATCTGCATCACGGTTTTGTCCTGCGTAATACACGAAGCCCTCGGCAACGGGCCAGTCTCGTGCCTGCTGCAAGGTTCTTGCCTTTGCCTCTTGCTCCCGCTTCAGCATTCTCTCTTTTCTCAGGTCGAAAATCGCCCAGGCTGAGACCGCGATTCCAAGGAATCCGACACATACGATGGTCCACCACGGCTGTTTGAAATGCCAAATAGCGAATGCACAGTAGAGCAGATATGGGCCGATGATTGTATTGGGGATCTTCGCAATCCAGCGCTCCCAAGGCAAAGTCCAAAGTGCAATCACGGGAATGGCGGGTATCAACAGAACAAAGATGAGAACATCAATGGTGTGAGCGCCCACGAGACTAGCCTCTGCGCTGAGATTATAAAACTGCGCGGTTTCTTGGCTGACGCGAACATAGCGCTCATATCCACGCTATCGCCGGCGGGACCCCGGCGCTACCAAACAAAACGCCCCGGCTTTTGACCGGGGCGTGGGCAGAACTGCGTGCAGTTTAGAAGAGATTCCACAGGAACTGGTTGTAGACCTCGTGGTGGAACTGGACTTCCTGCGCCTTGACGAAGGTTCCCAGGGCGCGGGGGCAGCGGTCGGCGGAGGCTTCCTTCAGATCGGCGTAGCGGCCTTTGACGTCTTCGCCGAGGATGGTCGTGATCCACGGAGATTTCTTGAAGTCGTCCAGCGCCTTGTAGATGTTGTCGGGCAGGTAGCGCTCGGCCTGGCGCAGGTTCTTGATCTTCGCAGTCTCGCCGTCGAGCCCGCTCTTGAAGATCGAGTACATCACCATGTACGGATTCGCATCGGGAGCGACGGAGCGAACTTCGACGCGCATGCTCTTCTCGTTGCCGATGGGAATGCGGATCATGGAGCCGCGATCCACAGCGGACGCCTTGATCTGGTTGGGCGCTTCGAAGTGGGGATCGAGGCGGCGATAGGCATTCACGCTGGGATTCAGCAGCAGGCAAATGTCGTTGCCGTGGGTGAAGATGCGGTCGACGAAGGCCCAGCCCATCTTGCTGAGTTTCTCTTCGCCTTTGGCGTCCCAGAACAGGTTCTTGCCGTTTTCGCTGATCGAAACGTTGGTGTGCATGCCGCTGCCGTTCACGCCCACGACCGGCTTGGGCAGGAAGGATGCGGTCAATCCCATGTGGGTCGCGACCTGGCGGCAAATCAGCTTGTAGAGCTGGATCTGATCGGCGGCGGCCACGACTTCGCCGTAGCCGTAGTTGATTTCAAACTGCGAGGGCGCAACTTCCGGATGGTCTTTCTCGTTCTGGAAGCCCATCGAGCGCTGCACTTCTGCGGTCGTGTCGATGAACGTGCGCAGGGCATCGCCCGGCAGCGAGTGGTAGTACCCGCCGGTGTTGACGTATTCGAACTTGCCGGTTTCGTGATAATGGCGCTCGGCGTCGGAGCCTTTGAAGAGGAAGCCCTCGATTTCGTTGGCGGCGTTGAGGGTGTAGGCCCTTTTTCTTGTGGAGTTCGTCGGCGAATCCCTTGAGCACGCCGCGAATGTCGCCGGAGTAGGATGTGCCGCCCTTGTCGATGACTTCGCCGAACACCAGCACCTTGCCGGAGCCGAAGACGTCGGCCGGCGCCCAGTAGAACGCGGCCCAATCGATGCCCAGGCGCAGATCGCTTTCGCGCTGTGCGGTGAAGCCGCGGATGGAGGAGCCGTCGAAGGTGAGGTTGTCCTAGCTCTTCAGCAGGAACTTCTTGTCGTAGTCGAGCATGTGCAACCGGCCTTCGAGATCGCTGAAGAGCACGGTCACGGCCTTGATCCGCTTCTCGTCGGATAGGTACTTGAGGCGATCCTCCTGCACTTTGTGAGATGCGACGCGGTTCCTGCGCTGCTCCTTCGCCTTAAGGTTGAGTTCTTCCAGTTCGTCGTATGAGAGTGCCAGGAAATTGCGCAGTTCAGTGGGCATGGATGTCCTTCAGTCTCCTTCGCGTAGAAACTTAGAATTTGAGCAAAACCACATCACGGATACGGGAAGTTGAAATGGCTGGTTTCAACACTTTGACTTGGAACGGAGAAGAATAGCGCGTGGGTCGGGTGCCCGCCAATCGAAAAAGCTGATGCGCGGCATAAAAGAGATTTATTCGGAAAGACTTGATGGCGCTCGTCTTTTTCGGCGCTATCGGAGAGAACATTCTGGAACTACATTGTCGAGGAGACGAACGAGCCGACCATCCAACCATTGGTTGGATTGAGTCTTCCGCAGTCCAGGCACTTCGTCTGGGCGAACTGGGTGGAGCAGTGAGGACAGATGGCGTGGGTTTGGAACATATCGAAGGGCTGGCCGCACTTTCCGCACTTCCAGTACTCTCCGACCGGTGGCGCCGTCTTGCAACTGGGGCAGGCAAAGCCATCGCGGCGCGGCAGCTTTGCAAGACTTAACAGCGCCCGCGCGTGTTGCAGGCCGCCCCAGCAGTTCATCAGCATGAAGACGGCGATCGCCCCAACCAGACGTCTTGCCGCCAGAGGGCGAGACCGATGAAACCTGCGACTCCGATCAAGCCGACGACCGTGGCTACCATCAGGCTGCGGGCTCGTCCGAGCACAAACCAGAGCAGCGAGCGCAGGATCTGACCGCCATCGAGAGGGATAGATGGGAAGGATGTTGAACACGAGCAGGCCCACGTTAATCCAGAAGATAGTGTTGCAGCAACGTATAGAGGTCGGGTGACGACGCGGGCCAGTCCGGCGGCTTGGGTCGCTGTTCCAGCGATCCACAAAACTGGAACGAGGACCACATTGACCAACGGTCCAGCTGCAATACTCCATAACGTTGCGCCCGGCCGTGGCGGAGGATCGACGTAGGCGACGCCGCCGAGGGGCCACAGCACGATCCGGTCCGCTCTTCCTCCAACCTGGCGGCAGGCAAGGGCGTGGCCGAACTCGTGAGTGAGGACGATCAGAAAGAGTGCCAGGTACTCCAGAACATTCCAGGTGATGGAGGAGTACCTGCCCTTTCGCAACTGGATTTCGTACGCCGCCACCAGAAACCACGACCAATGCAGAAATACGTCAACTCCGGAGAAACGAAACAGGTGGATTGATCCTTGGCGGCCGGTCGGCATGTGGGCAGTCTACTGCAAAATTCGGAGAGACGTGCGTGGGGCGTTTCCGGAGGTCAAGACCGCCACTTCTCGCAAAGAACGCGAGAAATGGGGCACCCATCAGGCTTTACTGGCGGTGAGCCGAAGCGCCCGCGGCCAACTCGCGCAGGGTGGTGAGGAAGCCGGCGGCGGTGCGCGGATCGTAGAGCGCGTCGAGCGAGATGGTCGCGGAGAACTGCGGAGACTCGGGACGGAAGCGGACCTGCAGCACGTCCTGCTGGCGCACCGTCATCAGGGTATTGAGTTCGGGAGTGGAATCCTGCTTCCAATGGGTGCGGGTGGTGAGAATAACCGGGCCGGGTTCGTAGACGTCCCACTCGCGTTCGTCGCGGCGGCGGGCGGTGACTCCGCGGCTGTGAGCGCACCAGCGATGGCGAACCACTTCCAGATGGAAGCTGGGCGAGCCACCCAGGTCGGCCTCAAAGGTCAGCGTCTCTTTCTGCTTGTGGTAGCAGCTCAGCAGCCATTGGACCGGCAACGCACGCGGACGGAACTTCATGGTGACGTTGGCGTTTTCGAAGCTGCGGGAAGGGAACTGCAGGCGGGCATGCAGGCGGGAACTGTTGAGCCAGCGCGAGTCGAGGATGCGTCCTTTGCCGGCGCAGGCCGATTGCACCCAGCGCAGCGCCTCGGTCCCTTTGCGACGGTTGTAGGCGGCGAACAGGAAGTACCACGCTCCCAAGGCCACAACCGCGCCGACTACGTCAATGACTAGAAGGCGTCCCACCACGTCTTCTCACAGTCCTCTGATGCCGATGGTACGTCCGAGGTTGCGGTCGGGGCAAGGGGACAATAGACCCCAATAAAGATTTTTTCTGGGATTCCGTGAGGTGGGCTGTGGAAAACCTGTGATCCCACGGGCGTGCTTTCGGCGGTTTGCAAGCCTCCGCCGGCATGGGCCCGCTACAATGTCGGCGTGGCCTTCGTCATCCGCGATTTCAAGCCTGAAGATTTCGAAATGCTCTGGCGCATGGACCAGGAATGCTTTCCGCCGGGAATCGCATATTCGCGGCAGGAACTCAAGGCGTATATGCGCCGCCGGGGTGCGTTCACGCTGGTGGCATCCGACGCGGACACAGGCACAGTCGGCGGGATTCATCGTGGTGCATCGACGGCCCTACAGGCACACGTCATCACCATCGACGTGAGGCGCCGAGGCCCGACGCTCGGGAGTGGGGTCGCTGCTGCTGCGGGCGGCCGAAGATCGATTGCGCGCGGGCGGAGTCCAGCGCTGTGGGCTTGGAAACCGCGGTCGACAACCTTGCGGCCCTGGCGTTCTACAAGCGGCACGGTTACAGCGTGGTCCGGACCTGGCCGCGCTATTATTCGAACGGCGTGGACGCGCTGGTGATGAAGAAGGAACTGGCCGGTTGAGCCGAAAGGCAGCAATTGCGCTGCGTGCCTTCTGCGGATAACTTGCCTATTCAGGGAATGACGATATGAAAGTTGCGATCCAGGGGGAACTCGGGTCCTTCAGTCACGAAGCGGCGGAGCGGATGCTGCCGCGGTGTACGGTTGTGCCTTGTGCGCGATCGGCGGAGGTGTTCGATCGGGTGGAGCGCGAGATCGGTGGGCGCTGCGGTCATTCCGATCGAGAACACGCTGGCCGGAACCGTGGCGGAGCACGCCGATCTGATGCTCACGCGCGAGGTCTTCATTCAGGCGGAGTATCTGCTGCGCATCGTGCACAACGTGATCGCTGTGCCTGGCGTGCGGCTCGGGTTCGTTGCGGCGGGTGTTGTCGCATCCGGTGGCGCTCGACCAGTGCCGCGATTTTTTCCGGCGGCATCCGAAAATCGAAGCGGTGCCGTTTTATGACACGGCGGGCAGCGTGAAGCACGTGATCGCCAACCAATTGAAAGATGCGGCGGGAATTGCCGGACGGCAGGCCGCGCGCGAGTATCGCGGGAAGATTCTTCAAGTCGGGCATCGAAGACGACAAGCGCAACTTCACGCGCTTCTTTTTGATTCGCAAGCTGGGTCGGGCGCCGACGGCGCCGGGAAAAAGAAGGGAACCGCGGACTATCACCGCCTGATTCCGCGTGGGCGCGAACAAGACTTCGATCGTGTTCCAGGTGAAGAACATGCCGGGCGCGCTTTTCAAATCGCTCAGCGTGTTTGCTCTGCGGGATATCAGCTTGAGCAAGATCGAGTCGCGACCCATGCGTGGGCGGCCGTGGGAGTACGTGTTCTACGTGGACTTCCTGCGCGGCGACGATGAGCCGGCGCGCAACGCGCTGCGGCATCTGGGCGAGGTCGCCGAGTTCGTGAAGGTGCTGGGGATTTATCCGGCCGCGTGAGCGGGCGAACCTTTTTCCGACGCCGACCTAGTGACGATTCAGGATTCCAGATTCAGTCCGCACGACCAGGCAGAGACGCAACTTTCATCGCCACACTGTCGATCGCCCGAGGCGGGACCGCGGGTGCCAAATCCTGGATTCTTTGAGGTCGCCGACCAAGTCGCGCAGCTGGAAAAGAAGCTGGACATCTACGGACTGGCGCAGTTCACGCCAAAATGAAACTTGCGAGTTCTCCGTCACGTCCTTCAGTGATCCTGCACACAGGCGGCGAAAACCTGTGCTCCTAGACTAGTTCGGTGCCCGGGATGAGGCACCGAAGAATCGTTTCAAGGAGGCTGCATGCGTTCGTTGAGAGTAATGGGTATCCTGGTCTGCGTTTTAGCGTTCGGATCGCTCGCCATGGCGGGTGAAAATAACATGGGGGTCCGCGACGTGAGCCGCGTGACGTTCGTTGCGCCGATGCGGGTGGGAACCGCGGTCCTGCCTGCTGGAGACTATGTGATACGGCACACGATGGAAGGGCAGGAACACATCATGGTGTTCCAGCGAGTCCACAGCAAGGACGCAGATCAAGGTGAAGTGCACTCTGGTTCCGCTTAAGCAGAAGGCGGACCAGAATCAAACGATCTACGAGTTGAAGGCAAATAACGAAAGAGTCTTACAAGAGCTGGTGTTCCGCGGCGACTCCGCCAAGCACGTTTTCTGAGGTTCTTGCTGGTAGACGTCGAGTTTTTGGTACGTGGCGCCCCAACGGTTGGACCGTTGTGGGCCTCGGAGGATTTTTTTGCCTCGCCCGAGCGAGCCAATCCCAATTTAGTCCTTGGCAAGGGTGTACCCTCCGCGTTAGCCTCTGCACCTTAGGCACATTCCCCTGATGCAATAACGGAATAGAATTCAACATCTTGCGGAAATCCTTCGGGGGCTCCTGAAACCTTTCCCGGAGGAGTATCATCTAAACTTGAGCGAGTTACACTCAAGGAGACATATGAGCCAGCAGTCGCCCGTCGAGCGCACTCCTAAGAATAAGGAAACAAACGACCAAAAGGCTCTTCCGGTGCTTCCGGTACGGGACACGGTATTGTTTCCGCACGCCGTTTTGCCCCTGACTGTGGGCCGGGAGAGTTCCGTTCAGCTGATTAATTCACTCGGGGAAGACAAGACCATCATTGTGGTGGCGCAGCGCGAGGCGCGGGTTGACTCCCCGCAGCCCAGCGATCTTTACACGGTTGGAACCTCCGCCGTGGTCCACAAGGTCGTCAAGATGCCCAACCAGAGCCTGTTCGTCTTTGCCGAAGGTCTGGAGCGGGTGAAGCTGGGCGAGTTCACGCAGTTGGCGCCGTTCATGAGCGCGCTACTACTCCGCATTGCCCGAGGGCACGACGCCGGTTGCGACTTCTGAGATCGAAGCTCTGCAGCGCAACGTGCTGACGCTGTTCCAGCAGATCGTCGCCGGTTCGCCGACGCTGTCGGATGAACTTTCGACCGTGGCCATGAACATTGACGAGCCCGGCCGCCTGGTGGACTTCATCGCCTCGTCGCTGCCGTCGCTGTCGACGCCCGACAAGCAGGACACGCTGGAGACGCTCGATATTCACGTGCGGCTGGAAAAAATCAACCAGCACCTGGCCAAGGAACTCGAAGTCCAGCAACTGCGCAACAAGATTCAGAGCGAAGTGCAGGATCGCGTGCAGCAGACGCAGCGCGAGTATTACCTGCGCGAGCAGATGAAGGCGATCCAGAAGGAACTGGGTGAGCAGGACGAAGGCCAGCGCGACGTCGAAGATCTGAAGAAGAAAATCGAAGAAGCGGGCATGCCCGATGAAGTGAAGAAAGAAGCGCTGAAGGAATTGGGCCGGCTGTCGCGCATGTCGCCGATGGCCGCCGACTATTCGCTCACGCGCAACTACATTGAATGGCTTGCCGTGCTGCCGTGGGCAAAGACTTCGGGTCAGGAAATCGAGATTCCGAAGGCCAAGGAAATTCTCGACACGGATCACTACGATCTGGAGAAAGTCAAAGACCGCATTCTCGACTATCTCTCGGTTCGTCGGCTGAAGCCGAACATGAAGGGGCCGATTCTGTGCTTCGTCGGGCCTCCGGGCGTGGGCAAGACTTCGCTGGGCAAGTCGATTGCGCGCGCGTTGGGCCGCAAGTTCGTGCGGCTCTCGCTCGGTGGCGTGCACGATGAAGCGGAAATTCGCGGCCATCGTCGCACCTACATCGGAGCGCTTGCCCGGGCAGATCATTCAGGGCATTCGGCGGGCAGAGACGAAAGATCCCGTCTTCATGCTCGACGAAATCGACAAGGTGGGACGCGACTTCCGCGGCGATCCGGCTTCGGCGCTGCTCGAAGCGCTCGATCCCGAGCAGAATTCCACGTTCCGCGACAACTATCTCGACGTGACGTTCGACTTGTCGAAGGTGCTGTTCATCACGACCGCCAACATGCTCGATCCGATTGCGGAGCCGTTGCGCGATCGCATGGAGATCATCGAACTGCAGGGTTACAGCGAGGAAGAGAAGGTTCACATCGCGTTCCGCTACCTGATTCCGCGCCAGATCGAAGAGAACGGAATTACGGGCGAGCAGATCGAGTTTCCGGAAGAGGGAGTGCGCTATACCATCCGCCACTACACGCGGGAGGCGGGCGTGCGCAGCCTGGAACGCACCATCGGCACGATCTGCCGCAAGCAGGCGCGGCGTTTGGCGGAGGGCAAGACCGATAAGCTGATCGTCACGAAGGAAGTCATTCAGGAATTTCTGGGTGGCATCAAGATTCGCAGCGAAGGAGAAATTGCCGAACGCACCGAGCGGCCGGGCGTGGCCGTGGGTCTGGCGTGGACTCCGTCGGGCGGCGACGTGCTGTTCGTCGAAGCCAATGCCATGAAGGGCAAGGGTGGATTCACCATGACCGGACAGATTGGCCAGGTCATGCAGGAATCGATGCAGGCGGCGCTGACCTGGGTGCGGTCGAATGCGGACCGGCTCGGGGTTGCGGAAGATTTCTTCGCCAACCACGATCTGCACATCCACGTGCCGGCAGGCGCGATTCCGAAGGATGGTCCTTCGGCCGGCGTGACCATGGCTACGGCTCTGGTGTCGCTGCTGACCAAGCGGCGCATCACGCCGCTGCTGGCGATGACGGGCGAGATCACGCTGAGTGGGAACGTGCTTCCTGTCGGCGGGATTAAAGAAAAAGTGCTGGCCGCCAAGCGCGCCGGAGTGACCGATGTGATTCTTCCGGCAGAGAACAAGATGAACGTCGAGGAGGATCTGACGCCGGAACAGCTGGCGAACTTCAGGGTTCATTATGTGAAGACCATCGACGAAGCCCTGCGGGTTTCTCTGCCTCAGGTGGCGGAGGGGCCGGCGGCGAAGATACTCTCTACGCCGCCGAAGGATCCCAAGCAGGACTACAATCCGACGGCACCGGTGAAGGAACCGGAAGCGGTTCACGACAAGGTGCTGACACGAGCCTGAAGGGTTTGTGAGACATTCAAGGGCCAGCCTCCCGAGAAGCTGGCCTTTTTCTTTATCCTTGGCGCACTCGCGGTACACTGAACGCCGATGCGAGTGCGAGTCCTCTTCTTCGGAATTTTGAAAGAGATCGTCGGGAAGCCGGCCGATGAGATCGATCTGCCCGACGGATCTTCGGTCGCCGATGTGCTCGCGCGATATGAATCCCAGATTCCCCGGCTGAAACAATCACTGCCGTCCCTTGCCATGGCCGTAAACCAACAATATTGCGGCCCTGATACGAAACTGAAACCGAATGATGAGGTTGCGCTGCTTGCCGCCGGTGAGCGGCGGTGCGCCAGAACCGGCGGGACGCCAGCGCTACGCAACGATCGTTCGCGAGGTCATCGACACGCAGCGAGTTGTGGCTGCCCTCAAGCGCGGGGAAGACGGCGCCGCGCTGGTCTTTGAGGGCGTGGTCCGCAACCAGACCCGTGGCCGCAAGACCCTTTATCTCGATTACGAAGCCTACGAAGAGATGGCGCTTGCAGCAAATGGAGTCGCTGGCGCAGCAGGCGCTGCAACAGTTCCAGATTCGCGATGTAGCCATCGTCCACCGGCTGGGGCGGCTGGAGATCGGCGAGACCAGCGTGCTGATTGCGGTCGCCTCGGCGCATCGGGCCGCCGCGTTTGACGCCTGCCGGTGGCTTATCGACACACTCAAACGCACCGTGCCCATCTGGAAGAAGGAGCACTTCGAAGATGGTGCGGTCTGGGCCGATGGAGAGCCGTTCCCGGCGGAAATTCCGCGGGCAAATTCCGGAACCTGAGGCAGCCCCGCATCGGAAGCTGCATCTAACTGAGCGGCCGGGATCGGCTTCGCGCGCTCTGGCAAAGCTATAATTCGACTACTCGATGAGAAAATCCGCCAAGAGTCTGCTCCTGATCGGCGTGCTCGTCGTCTCCGGCGGCCTATGGGCGCAGCAGACGCTGGTCCAACAGAATCAGACTCAACAGAATCCAACTCAAGAGAAATCTCCGAACCAGGAACATCCGTCCGAGCCAGCGACTACGATCCGGGTCGACGTCAACCTGATCAACGTGTTCGTGACCGTGACGGACGAGCACGGCGCTCCCATCGGTGGGCTGACAAAAGACAATTTCATTCTTAGAGAGGATGATCGGGAGCAGAGGATTGCGGTGTTCGACAAAGAGTCTGCGCTGCCCATTTCGATCGCCCTGGCCATCGACACCAGCCTGAGCACGCGTCACGACCTGCCACTCGAACAGGCCTCCGCCAAGCGCTTCGCACATGCCATCCTGCGGCCCGTCGACGCCATGTCGGTCTACAGTTTTAGCGAGGTCGTGCGCGAAACCACGCAGGGATATACCGCGGATCTCAAGCGCATCGACCAGGGAATCGACCACATCCGATTAGGCGCGGCCACGGCAGTCTACGACGCGGTTTACGTCGCCTCGCGCGCTCTGGACAAGCGCAAGGGACGAAAGGTTCTCGTCCTGATCACCGACGGCGAAGACGTGGACAGCAAGGTCGAGTACAAGGAAGCGTTGCGCGCGGCGCTGGAAGCCGAGGCGCTGATCTACTCGATCATCATCGTTCCCATCGAGAGCAGCGCGGGTCGCGAAATCGGAGGCGAACATGCCCTGATCCAGCTCTCCGACGATACCGGCGGCAAGTACTACTACGCCACCTCGACGGCGCAGCTCGACGACGCCTTCCGCAAAATCAGCGACGAACTGCGCACGCAGTATCTGCTGGCTTACTATCCGTCGCAGCGCACATCGTTTTCGGAGTTCCGCCGCATCAACGTCAAAGTAACGGGAGTGCCGGATGCCGCCGCTTATCGAGTCCGCCACCGCGCCGGATACTACTCAGTGAAGTCGACAGATTGATCGGAGACGCGTTTCCCGGCGGCCCCCGTCTTCCCGCTACATAACATCCCCAGACTTGATGGCGTGAACAGCTGCTTCTGCATGTTGGTAAGTGTATGTAAACGCCCGAGTAAGAGAGCCTCCCTCCCGTTTCACAGAACATGCCTACACTATTTGGAATTTGCGGGTGTGTCTCCGTCTGTTTCAGCAAGGGGATGAAATCCGTCTAGGCGGTGCAAGTGACTGAAATGAATGAGCCGAAACTTTCTAACAGCTGATAAGCCGATGCTGGCCGGAAAATTGCATTAGCAACGGACAAGGTCAAAGTGAGTTCGTGGGGAACGTCACAAGTCGTCGCGAGTTTGTTTAGCTCGCAGGTTTTTTGACGCAGAGCAGTATTCCGTTCCCGCCGAGCCATGACGAACAGACTTTAATTAGCCTTTAAGCATTAGAGATTCTGCGAAGATTCTGAAAGGATGGTCGACAATGTTGAATTCTAGTCCCCGGCACAGGGGCTTCCAGGTTTGGCTGTTGACTCTGATGACAGCATTTCTGCTGTCCCCACTACTGTTGTTGGCGCAAACGACACTCAGCACTGGCAGCATCGCAGGCACTGTGACTGATCCGAGCGGCGCTGTCGTAGCGGGAGCCAAAGTAGCGATCACCAATACCGGCACGGGGCAGGCCCTTACTCTGACGAGCAACTCTTCGGGCGCATTCGTTTCAGGTCCGCTCGACCCGGGCAAGTACAAGGTGCAGGTCTCATCCAAGGGCTTTAGCACCGTGAGCCAGAGTATCGAAGTTCAGGTCGGCAACACTGCGACGGTGAACGCCAAGCTGGCTGTCGGTCAGGAGAGCACGGTTGTCGAAGTCGAGGGGACAACGGTCCAAGTCAATACCGAGCAGGCCACCGTACAAGGCGTCCTGACCTCCGATCAAGTGGAGAATCTACCAGTCAACGGGCGCAACTTCCTCGACCTCGCCCAGCTCGAACCCGGCGTCCAGATACAGGACGGACAGAACTTCGATCCCACGAAAGCCGGCTTCTCTTCGATCTCGTTCGGCGGACGGTTCGGCCGCACGGCACGTGTAAACGTAGATGGCGTCGACGTCAGCGATGAAACCGTGGGTACGACTACCGCTGATATTCCGGCCAGCGCAATTGATGAATTCCAGATCAGCCAATCCTCGCTCGACCTGTCTCAGGATCTCACTTCTTCCGGCGCGGTCAACGTGACCACCAAATCTGGCACTAACACGCTGCATGGGGAAGCGTTTGGTTTTTTCCGCGACCATTCGATGGCAGCGGCGTCGGCGGGCGGCCAAGACTTGTACTCCCAGCGCGATCAGTATGGCGCGCGCTTGGGTGGCCCGGTGATCAAGAACAAGTTGTTCTTCTTTGGGGACGGCGAACGGACTAAGCAGGCTGCGTTTGCACCGGTGGTATTGAGTGGAACGCCTTTTGCGAGCGACGGCGCAGGTTTTAACCAGCCGTTCATTGAGGACAACTTAATCGGCAAAGTAGATTACAACTTGAGCAATGGCGCCAAAGCGTTTTACCGGTATTCGTATTTCAAGAACTCGCTAGAGGCCACTTTTGGACTCGGGTTTTCGGTGTACGACAACCGGGACATCACGCGCCAGCACGTTGTCGGATTCGATTTCAACACCGGGAGCTACACCCACAGCATCCGCTTCTCGTATTTGAAATTCCAGAACCAGATCGTAGATTCGACACTGGGAAACAATGCGCTCCCGTACTGCTGCACTGGATTGGAAATAAGCTCGGGGTCGTTCTTCGTTGGTCCCAACCTGCTGGCTCCGCAGAGCACGCCGCAGTCCAATCGCGAAATCAAGTACGACGGCAGCAAGATCTATCACTCCCATACACTCCGCTACGGAGTTTCGTTCAACCACGTCCAAGGGGGCGGATTTGCTGATTTCTATGGCAGCGCACCACGGGTTTCGTTTAGTACCTCTGCGACGAACTGTGATCCCAACGTGTATCCTTCGTGTCAAGCTTTTGCGGATGCCGGGCCGTACCCCGGGGGTTCTGCCAATCCGTTAAACTGGGATGTGAATCGGCTCCGTGTCGGCAATGGTCAGGGCTTCAGCACGCTGCAGCCCGCTCTAGGCTTTCCGGCTGGTGGTTTGGGTCCTGACAACCGCATAGGTTTGTATGTGGGTGACTCGTGGAAAATCAAACCGAACCTTACCTTGAGCGTCGGGCTGCGTTACGACCGCGACACAGGACGCACCGACAGCGATCTGCCGGCAGATCCGAACATCAATGCGGCCTTCCCAGGTTACGGCAATCGCGTACAGCAAGCGAATCTGAACTTTGCGCCGCAGATTGGGTTCGCATGGGACCCGAGTAAGAACGGCAAGACCGTGATTCGCGGCGGTGTCGGACTCTTCTACGAGAACGTAATCTGGAACAACGTTCTATTTGATCGACCGGCACGCCTTAAGACTGGCGCCTTCAATGCCGTGACCAGCGCGTGCTTTGGCGGAAACGCGGAGCCCGTCCCCGTCAGCAGCGGCAGTATTTCACCGTCCGGCATTTGCGGCAATGACGTTCACATCGGCGATGTCATTCCGCAGATTACGTCGTTCTGGCAACAGGTTTTGGCGGGAAATACTTTCAATCCGCAAACGCCCAATCCAAATTACGCGGGTGCGCTCCTGAACCAGGGTCTTGGTCAACCGGCGTTCCTGTTCGCTCCGAATTACCAGACACCGCGCTCGGTGCAGATCAATTTCGGCTTCCAGCGCGAAATTCGTCACGGCATGGTATTCAGTGCCGACTACCTGCGCAACATTGAAACTCGCACCTTGCTTGCCGTTGACGTCAACAAGGTGGGGGACATTTCTACGTTCAACTTGGCAGGGGCAACCCAAGCCGTCACCGACACAAACACGGCGTTTGGGTGCCCGGGCGGACCTGGACAGGTGGATTGCGCGATCTCCGGCGTGAACCACATCGTGACCATAAACGGTGTGCCGACACCCGTGGGAGCTACTATCGACGACTATGTAGCTAATGGTCTCGGGACTCCGGGCGACGTAAACGGTGTGGGCTGCAACCAGCCGACCTCGGCCGGTGGTCTCGGGCATCCGTGTGCCTTCGGTGGTGTCAACGCCAATCAGAACCTCGCGTTCTTCATGAAACCGATTGGACGCTCGGTTTACAACGCTTTACAGATGAAGTTGGTGGACAATGTGAGCAAGCCGTTCCGCGGTGTGAAGGCGATGAATTTCCAGGTCGCCTACAGCCTGTCCAACTTCAGCAACACAGGCGGAGCGCAATTGACCGGGACTCCAGCGGACAGCGACCAGGACTTTGTGCTACAGGCCGCGGATTATAACAAGCCTGGCCGATATTATGGTCCGGCCCTGTTGGATCGCACCCACCAGCTATCCTTCGGCGGCTACGCGGATGTTCCGGGCGGCTTCCGACTCGGTCTGATCGCTCACTTCTACAGCCCATTGTCCAGCGCCATCGTTTCTCCAAACTTCGGTGATATTGGAGAGATCTACCGCACGGACTTCACGGGTGACGGCACGGTCGGCGATCCGCTTCCGAGCACACATTTCGGACAGTTTGATCGTGGCACAAACGCCCGTTCGCTGAACACACTGATCAGCAGGTACAACAGCACGTTTGCAGGCCAGCCAACTCCGGCAGGTAACGTTATCGTTCAAAACGGCCTGATGACGGCCGCCCAACTCGCTGCAGCGGGGGGCGTGGCCCCGACGATCGACTCGGCTCCGGTGGGCCAGGTTAACTTTACCTGGTTGAAAGCCATGGACCTGAAGTTGGCTTGGCGGCACACGTTCTTGGATCGGTACACCATCGAGCCGAGCGTGGGCTTCTACAACCTGATGAACTTCAGCAACTTCAACCTGCCTCCGAATACCATGAACGGCATCCTGTTCGGGGCCGGGAATGGCTCGATCAACGGCACAACGAGGCTGGATAACGAAGCGTTCCGCGTTGGCAACGGCACGGGCGTTTATGGGCTGGGTGCGCCGCGGCAGATCGAATTTGGCTTGCGCTTCGTATTCTAGTCGCGTCTCTTGCTAACCTTGGGCCACCAGCCGTTGTAGGCTGGTGGCTTTTTTCGCGTGTGCGGCAAAGCCCGCGTCCATCATGTTCTTGCGGACATGGCCTAAGATGGTCTACCATCCGGATGCTGGAGAGTCATGACCCGCTTTGCTCAGTTCTCGGCCGTTCCTCTCGTTTCGTTAACTTTTCTGTTGTCTTTAGCCCCGGCACAATCAACAGCGCCAGCTGCGGCGACTGGATCCCGAACGCTTAAAGAGAAGATCGTGTTCGTGCGCGCCGATCCATCGATCGGAGTTTCTTCGATGCGCACGATTACGGTCGCCGAATCAAGTCCAAATGCAATCGGGGATTCGTCGAACGACGTTACGGGGGGTGCCAGTCAAGGCGGAATGGTCACCGAGACCCACGATGCTCCAGACATGCAGAGCAGGGCTGTCGCCAACCCCAAGACCAGCGAGATCGCGCTCATGAACCCGGACGGTTCCGGCGTGACGCGTCTGCATGTGTACGGCTTGGACCCCATGGTCTCTCCGGATGGTTCCAAGATCACCTACTGCTCGCAGCGCGACTCCATCTATTCGCAGATTTACGTTATGAATTCGGACGGTACAGCTCCGAAGCGCATAACTGACGTCAAGAGCGGGGATGCCTGTGGCCCGGCGTGGTCTCGCGACGGCAAAAAGATTGCGTACTACGCCTTCGCCCAAACCCAGCCCAGCCGCAATCCTGAAATCTGGGTCATGGACTCCGACGGCTCCAATCCCAAGAAACTGACCGACCACGGCATGGATCCATCCTGGTCACCGGATGCACGGCAGATCGTCTTTGCGTCTCACCGCGACGGTCTCTTCCAGATCTACGCGATGAACTCGGACGGATCCAATGTGCGGCGCCTGACGAAACATAACGCCGAGGACTCTAATCCGGTATGGGCCCCCGATGGTGGCTCGATCGTGTATATCTCGGCTACGGGTGATGATCGCCGGGGGCTTTTCCTGATGGCTCCGGACGGTTCCGATCAGCATGGCTTGGCACATTCCAAGCATCAAGACTTTTGTTTTCCCTCGTGGTCCGCGGACGGAGGGACCATTGCCTTCTCGGCGCTGAACCGTTTGGGTTCCCAAGGAATTGTGGCCGGTGAAGAGAAGCCTCGATGTGAACAGTGGAGCGGCGAATACCAGATCTTTGCCATGGACGCCGCAGGAAAAATCAAGCAGTTGAGCGACGCCAAACTGATGGGCACGCACCCTTCGTACGGCCGTGTGCTGACTGCGCCTTAGCCACAATTTTCCGTTGGCCTTGAGGATACCCCTTACGGGTTCAACTCCGTCCGCAGGCGCTTCGACAACTTTTCGATCTGCTTGAGTTTGTCGATCACGTCTTTGGGCAGCATGCCTTTGCGCACGCTGGCGACGTCGGTCGGGATGGTTTGCGCGGTGCGGGCCAGGTCGTCGGCGTCGCGCTGCAGTTGCACGAGATCGAGGCGCCGCGATGGAGTGGTGGGAGTTTGCGCAGTGTCCGACGAATCGAGATGCTCCGGGGGCTTTGGATAATTACTCTTAGCCTGCGGAATCGCCAACGTTACGAAGAGTCCAAGCGTTACTGGGAGTGAAAGCAAAGCAGATTTCTTCACGGTGCGGATCCTCCGGAAGAGCAAAGACTTCAGGCATTGTACTCCCGATGCGCGCGCGGATTCCGTCCCTTCGCAGGACGTTGGGCGCGGCGTTTTGTGTACAATGCCTGCATGCCTTTCCGCGCTCCACAAGGGAATCCCAACGCCGCCAAGCGCAGCCGGACGCCTCCTCCGGAAGATACGTTCGAAGAGGCTGCATTCCTCAAGGCACTGGGCGAAAAGCAGAAGCCGGTCTCGGTTAAGCTCCTGGACGGCCAGGTCTTTCACGGATGGATCGAGTACTACGACAAGAACATGGTGCGGCTGACGCGCGAGGGCGCACCCAATCTGTTCATCTTCAAGCACGAGATCATGTACATCGCGGAAGAGGGCGGGAAGAGGAAGTGAAGTCGGCTTCCGGCTCTCGGCTTCCGGCTTCCGAGTGCCGCTGACTCCTAGACTTGTTGTGATTGTTCTCGGTATTCAAACCTGCCGTGAGAAATCCGGCAGCCGGACGCCCCTAAATCCATGTCATCGACTGACCGCAATCCCGAAAGCTTCCTCCCCACCATGTCGGCCATCGCTCGCGAGGCCGGAGCGCTGCTGCTGCAGTATTTCCAACAGGGGCTGAAGATCGAGTACAAGGGCGACGCCGATCTGGTGACGGCGGCCGATCGCGCTGCCGAGGTGCTGATCCGCGAGCGCATTACACAGAAGTTTCCGTCGCATGATGTGCTGGGCGAAGAGCAGGGACTCAACGATCAGGGCAGCGAGTATCGCTGGTATGTCGATCCGCTCGATGGCACCACCAATTTCGCGCACGGATATCCGGTGTTCTGCGTGTCGATGGCGCTGGAGCATCGGGTGCTGGGTCATGGGCACCGCATCGCCGGGGTCGTCTACGATCCGACGCGCGACGAATTATTCGCGGCCGAGCAGGGAAGAGGCGCGCATCTGAACGGCAAGCCGATCCACGTGTCGAAGGCCGCACACTTGAAGGAGTGCCTGGTGGCGACGGGATTTCCCAGCCACAAGCGGCACAAGAATCCGAACATTCACTTCTATCACCAGATCACGCTGCGGACTCACGGGGTGCGGCGAGCCGGATCGGCTGCGCTCGATTTGTGCAATGTGGCGAGCGGGCGCTTTGACGGCTTCTGGGAATTCAATCTCAATCCGTGGGACACGGCCGCGGGCGTGCTGATCGTCGAAGAAGCCGGGGGCAGAGTCAGCCGCTTTGACGGATCTCCGTTTGCAATCGACAGCCGCGAGACGCTGGCCTCAAATGGACTGGTGCACGAGGCGCTGCTGCACGAATTCGCGGAAATCTTCGCGGGACGCGGACTGACTCCGTTGCCCGAGCCCAGCGAATACAAGGGGTAAAAGGGCGCGGGCGAGACGCCCCGGGGACAGCCGGCAAAGCCTGCCCTGAGCGCAGGCGAAGGGATGCTGGCGCTACGCATCCCCGAGTTACAATAAGCCAGTGGGGACACCGGCCCGCTGTGCTCCGGTCGGTGGCCGAATCCAAGAACAGCCCAGGTCGACCGTGATCAATTCACTGCTGGAACGCAAGATCGAAAAGCGGCCGGACAAAGTCCGGCTGCAGGGACGCATTCTTTTTCTTACCGAAGATCCCGAACTCATCAAGCGGCAACTGGCGGGCGAAGACCTGCCCTGGGACACGAAGAATCCTGCCAACAATCCCAAACTGCGCGACGACATTTCGACCGACGAGATCACCCCGGCGCACTACTGCTTTTATTTCGACGAGACGCTGGGCGAGATTCCTTATCTGGGGTTGAAGTGCGGGAGCGTGACGCCCATTGGCCGCGGCGACGTGAAGCGCGGCGGATTCGTCTGCGCGGTGAGCGGGAAGCGGCGCGGCAAGGGATCGAGCCGCGAGCAGTCTCCGTATGCCGAGATGTGCGCCGGGATTCGCGTCGTGATTGCCGAGAACATCGAGCGCATCTACAAGCAGAATTGCCAGAACCTGGGGCTGCTGACTTCGACGAACTTTTCGCTGATCGACCGCATTCGCGGTGGGGAAGAGATCGCGCTGAGCGAGTTCACTGCCGGCGAAGATGAGATCACGCGGCAGGTGATCGAGTATGGCGGGCTGTTCCCGTTCAACGTGGCGCGCATGCAGGGGAAGGTGTTCTTGCCGCCGATCGAGAACGCGAGGCAAGAGTGCCGCGCACGCGGCATGACTCTGGCCGAGAAGATCTTTGCGCGGCACATGCTCAACGAGAAAGGCGAAGTGGGCGTACCGTCGGTCAAGCCGGGCGATACCGGCTTTGCGCGCGCCGATCTGCGCTTCAGCCACGAGTACGTCACGCCCATGGCGGCGATTTTCTTCGAGCGCTATGTCGGCAAGGATGCGAAGGTCAACGATCCTTCGAGCATCCTGTTCTTCCGCGATCACCTGACGTTTCTCGATGAGGTGATTTCCGAAGAGAAGAAAAAGCTCGGCCTGCTCGATCTGGCGACGCAGCTCAAACTCAAGCAGCAGGATTTCGCGAAGAAGCAGGGAATCCGCCTGCACGGCGAACTGACCGACCGCAAGGGGTCAGAGGGCATTTGCCACTCGATCGTGCTCGAAAGCTACGCGCTGCCGGGGCAGTTGAACATTGGCTCCGACTCGCACACGCCGCACGTGGGCGCGATCGGATGCGTGGCGTTTGGCATCGGCACGACCGACGTGTTCAATTCGTGGATCACGAAAGACGTGCGGGTGAAGGTGCCCGAGTCGGTGAAGATCGTGGTTCGCGGCAAGAAGCATCCGAACGTGACCGCGAAAGATTTCATCCTGAAGATTCTGAGCCTCGACTACGTGCGCAGCGGCAAGGCGCTGGCCAAGGTGATGGAGTACGCGGGCGAGGCGATCGAAGAGTTGAGCGTCGACGAGCGCGCCACCATGACCAACATGGCGGCGGAAATTGGCGGATTCACGGGCATCGTCGCGCCCGACAAGAAAGCTGTGGACTTCCTGGTCGAGCGGCGCGGCATGGATCGCGCCAAGGCCGAGGCCATGATCGAAGGCCTGTACAGCGATCCCGGGGCGCAGTACGCGCACGTGATCGAACTGGATGCGGCCGAGATCACGCCGATGGTGGCGACTCCGGGCGATCCGGGCAATGGCAAATATGTTCGCGAACTGAATACGCCTGTGCCGGTCGAGATCGCCTACGGCGGCACTTGCACCGCGGGCAAGAATGAAGACATGGACATGTACGCCGCCGTGCTCGCCGACGCGCTCAAGCACGGCAAGCGCGTGGCGGATTCGGTGAAGTTCTACATTCAGTTCGGGTCGCAGGAGACGCGCGAGTATTGCCTGCGCAAGGGATATCTCGAGGTGTTTCAGAAGGCCGGCGCGCAGGTGATCGAGCCCAGTTGCGGAGCCTGCATCAATGCTGGGCCGGGAGTTTCGACGCGTCCCGATCAGGTCGTGATCAGCGCGCAGAACCGCAATTTCCCCGGCCGCAGCGGGCCGGGTCAGATGTACCTGGCTTCGCCTCTGACCGTCGCGGCCAGCGCGGTGGCGGGATACATCGTGGAATACGAGCCGAGCGAGAAGAAGGAATTGGTCGGAGCGTAAGAATCTAGAACGGCCTTCGACTCGCCCAGCATCTTGATGACAGCCAGAGTGTCCAGTACCATGATCTGTCCATAACTCTTTCCGATAATTTCCGTCCCAAGGTGGATATGCACAAACACTCTGTGTGCCTTCCGTTCCTTCTGTTCGCCGCTCTCACTCTGGTAAATGCGCAGGCGCCCTCCGCGAAGCCGTCTTCCGGGCCCGCGTTGCCGTACAGCCCCAGTCTCGACGTTTCCTCAATGGACAAGTCGGTGGACCCGTGTGTCGACCTCTACCACTATTCCTGTGGCGGTTGGCAGAAGACCAATCCCATTCCGCCGGATCAGACTTCATGGTCGGTTTACGCCAAGCTCTATCAGGACAATCTGACTTTCCTTCGCGGCATGCTGGAACAGGCGGCACAGCCCGAGCGAGCAACGCGACGCCGTGACCCAGAAGATCGGCGACTTCTACGCCGCCTGCATGGACGAAAGCGCGGTGGAAAAACGAGGCCTCGCGGCGATTCAGCCGGAACTCGAAGCGATCGCGCAGATCAAGTCCGCGAAGGATCTCACGCCCCTGGTGGCGCGGCTGCAGTTCACTTATTTCCGGTATTCCTACACCAGTTCCATGCTGTTTTCCGCCGGCTCGGTGCAGGATCCTGACGACTCCGAGCACGTGATTGCCGACGTCGATCAAGGCGGACTGGGCATGCCGGATCGCGACTACTACACCAAGGACGATGCCAAATCGAAGGAAACGCGCGAGCGTTATCTTTTGCATGTTCAGAAAGTGTTCGAGCTGACGGGCGACAGCCCAGACTCCGCCAAGCAAAACGCCGAGACGGTCATGCGCCTTGAAACAGCGATGGCGAAGGCTTCGCTCACCCGCGTCGAGCGCCGCGACCCGCACAAGCCTGGTTCACAAGATGAAGGTCGCCGATCTGGTCCAACTCGCACCTAACTTTGACTGGGTCACCTATTACCATGCGATGGGCTATCCGGAGTTCGCCATCCTCAATGTCGACGCGCCCGAGTTCATCAAGGAACTCAACACGCTCCTGTCTTCTGAGCCGATCGACAACTGGAAGACTTATTTGCGATTCCATGTGGCCGACACTTCCTCTCCCTATCTATCTTCGAAATTCGTCGAGGAGAACTTCGAGTTCTACCGCAAGTACTTGAGGGGCGCGAAGGAGATGCAGCCGCGCTGGAAACGTTGCGTGCAGTACGTCGACTACGATCTGGGCGAGGCCTTGGGTCAGGTGTACGTGGCGAAAGTCTTCTCCCCTGAACTCAAGCAGGACACGGTCGACATGGTGCGCCGCATCGAGGACGCCATGGGCCAGCGCATCCGCGCGCTCGACTGGATGAGTCCGGAGACGAAGCAACAAGCGTTGACCAAGCTGGCGGGTATTCGCAACAAGATTGGCTATCCCGATAAATGGCGCGACTACAGCTCGGTGAAGATCGCACGCGACGACTTTGCCGGCAACGTCGAGCGCACCCACCAGTTCGAGAGCCGCCGCGACATCAACAAAATCGGCAAGCCCGTTGACCACGGCGAATGGGATATTTCCGCTACTACCGTCGACGCCTACTACAATCCGCAGATGAACGACATCAACTTTCCTGCCGGCGTGTTGCAGCCGCCGGTCTTCGATCCAAAAATGGACGCCGCTCCCAACTACGGCGACACCGGAGGCACGATTGGCCACGAACTGACCCACGGCTTCGACGACGAAGGCAGCCAGTTCGATGCCAAGGGGAACCTGAAGGATTGGTGGACGAAGGAAGACCGCGAGAAGTTTGACGCCCGCACGAAATGCGTGGAAGACCAGTATTCAGCATATGTTTCGGTGGAGGATGTTCACGTCAATGGCAAGCTGACCTTGGGCGAAAATGTCGCTGATCTGGGTGGCGAGATTCTGGCTTACATTGCGTGGAAAGACGCCACCAAAGACAAGAACCTGCAGCCCATCGACGGCCTTACCCCGGAGCAGCGTTTCTTCGTAGGGTTCGCGCAGTGGGACTGCGCCAATGAACGTCCCGAAGACATGCGCGTGCGCGCGATGACCGACCCGCATTCTCCCGCACGCTACCGCATCAACGGAGTGGTGGTGAACATGCCCGAGTTCGCGGAGGCGTTCTCCTGCAAGGCGGGCCAGCCGATGGCGAAGCCGGCCGCAGAGGTGTGCCGGATCTGGTAGGGAACTCTTTTTTGAGAGCTAAGGTAAAGATCGACCTTGCTTACCTCCATGGAGCGAGGGCGTCTGACCTTGCAGGAGGACGATCATGACCCGTTCCCGCCTGGTTCTCGCCGCTACCATCACCGTCAGTTTCGCTGTCGCAGCCGCGGCATTCCGAACAAGCTCTTCATCTTCTTCACGGCGGTGGCGTCTTCCGCGGGCTCGCTGAGTCCTGCGACCGCCATGCTCGAGCCACGCTCCGGACATACCGCGACTCTCCTTCCCGACGGCAAAGTCCTCATCGCCGGCGGCATGCGGCGCAATCAGGATTTCTACAAGTCTGCCGAACTTTACGATCCGTCTACGGGCAAGTTTCAGCGGACGGGGGAGATGAACCAGCGGCGCGTCGGGCATATCGCAGTATTGCTGGGTTCGGGAAAAGTACTGATCGCCGGCGGATGGGTGGGCATGGGCGGCACAGACTCGGCTGAGCTATATGACCCGTCCACGGGCAAGTTCACGCTGATCTCGAAGATGACCACTCCGCGCGGGCGGCCAAGCGCCACACTGCTGACCAACGGAGATGTGCTGATCGCAGGCGGGGAGCGAAGGGACAACGAATCCCTGGCGTCAGCCGAGATCTTCCATGTCAAGAAGCTTTCGTTCCAGTCCACTGGTTCGATGCACCATGCGCGTATCTCTCATACGGCGACGCTGCTCCAGGACGGTCGCGTTCTCGTCTGCCGGAGGCTTCGGGGAGAGTGTGGAGTCCGGCGCAGAACTCTACGATCCGAAGACCGGGACTTTCGCAGAAACAGGCAGCATGAAGACGGCGCGCTGCAAACATACGGCCGGCCTTCTGGGCGACGGAAGGGTGCTGATTGCGGGCGGTTCCGATTCCCGCGGATGGAACGGAAATCTCAACAGCGCCGAAACGTACGATCCACGAACGGGCAAGTTCGCTGATGCATCCTCTCTGAACGACAGCCGATTCAAACTGCCGGATGAAGCCGTGCCGTTGGCTTCCGGCAAGTTGCTTATCGCGGGCGGAAGTAAGGAAGTGGAAGTCTTTGATCCGGCAAGCGGGAAGTTCCTAGTAGCTTCTGGGCAGATGAGCAACCCATGGCATTTTCTGTCTGAAACGAAGCTGGGCGATGGCAGCGTGTTGCTGGCAGGCGGATACGCGAATGACCCCGAAGCGACGAGCCAAGCCTGGATTTACCGTCCTTGAGCCTCAAGCTTCTCCATGGGGAGCACCCAGGCTCGTAAGTGGTTGAATTTAGCCAAGATGGCTGAAATGAGCCACCCCGATCCCTGCAACTTTTCAAGGCGTTCCGCGTTCCAATAGGTAGTGGTTCTGGTAAGGAGCAGCGGTGACAGGCAGCCCCAAAACCGAGCCATTAGAAGGTTTCCAGAGCAGACTGAAAGCGGTTCTGGAGCCTAGGGGGTTCATATGCGCTACATGAAATACTTGGCATTGCTGGCAGTGCTGATGTTGCCGGTTGCGTACTCGCAGGCGCAGGTTGCAGTGGGAGTTGGCGTCAACGTCGGCCCGGGATACGCCGACGACGCCTACGTGAATGGGCCGCCGGTTTGTCCATATGGGTACTATTCCTATTATCCGTATGCCTGTGCGCCGTATGGCTTTTACGGTCCGCAGTGGTTCGTGGGCGGAGTCTTTGTCGGCGCCGGACCTTGGTACCATTGGGGCTGGGGTCACGGTGCTTATTGGGGTCGCACGGGCTATTGGGGCCGCGGAGGCTGGGGTCAACCTGGCTGGGGACACGAGCGCGGCTATGTTGGCGGATACGGACGGGGCTATGCCCGCGGGGCCTACGGAGGCGGCTATGCAGGTAACTACGGCCATAGCGGATACGCGCGTGGTTATGCCGGTGCCGGCGGATATCATGGGGGCGGCGCGGTCCATGGAGGCGGTGGCTATCACGGGGGCGGATTCCACGGTGGTGGAGGTTCCCACGGTGGCGGAGGCGGTTTCCACGGCGGAGGCGGTCACGGCGGCGGACGCCGGTAACTAATTCTGAGCAAAATCGTGACTAAGGCTGGCAGCTTCTCGCTGCCAGCCTTTTTGTCTGTATAGGGGATCCCAGCCTAGGGGTGGCGCCGATGTAAGATCTATGACGTTTGGGCGGCCTGACCTCTTACTTTTTGCAGCTCCTTGAGAGACGGAAAGGAACTGGGAGCGACGACCGTGCGCTCAGGCGGTTGCGAACCAGAGGCGAGGGCCGAAGCGAGCAACTGCAGAGCATCGCCGACAAGGGGCGGCGAGATCACTGTCGCCGCCAGGCGCTTCTGGCGAACCCATTCCTGGCCGGAGCGCGGAAGGCCATCGCACCCGGTGATTGGGAGCCGGAGCCAGGCATCGCGCTCGGCGCAGATTGCTCAGCTCTTCGAGTGCCCGGCGCGCCCCGATGGCCATGTCATCGTTCTGGCCGGCGATCATGCCGACGTGCAATTGCCGCGACGTGCTGAGTGACAACCACGATTTCATCGTCTGATAACCGCTGTTCTGCGTCCAATCGCCTTTGAGGGATTTCACATCGACGCGCGCGGGCTTAGTTGCCAGCATTCCCTTGGTGCGGAGCTTTGCCACGTCGCGAACCGAGGGGCCCTCAATATAGAGAACGCATCCCGTATCCCCGAGAAACGCGCCGATCTGCTGGCCCTGAATCCTTCCAATAGCCTCGTGGTCACACATCACGGAGAACACGGGAACCAGGGCGTGTTGCCGCAGTTGCGTAATGTAATCCACGTTGGTATTGATGATGGCCCAGGCAATTCCGGCGCCCACGGCCGCCTTCGCGATCTGGGCCATCCCCGTGCCGACGGGTTCGGCCAGAATGGCATCGGGTCGTTTCGACGGGTCTTGAATAAAGGTGAGAATCTGCTGGGTCTGTTGCACCGCGTCGTTGCCGGAATAGATGATCTGAACGTTTGCCCCGAGCTGGAGCGCGGCCGCCTGGGCTGAGGCTGCCTGTTCAAGTTGATAATCGTTATCGTTCGTGATCAGGGAAACGACAACGTTGAGTTTGTTCATGAATCGCGCCCTTCAACAAGGAGGTCGCACCGCACGTCTGCCGTCATTAACTCACCCCTGGCGGTGCGCGGCCAAATTACTTCGGTCATGAGGTACTCGGGCAGTCAATACTGGGATCGGGTTCGAGGAGACGGAGGACAGCCCTGTACCAGCCGCATCGATTCTTGCTAGAATGTCCGGTCACAAAAACGCCGCAGTAGTAAGATAGACGCAGAGACTCTCAGGAGACTGACACCTTTATGGCCTACGTGATTGCTGAGCCGTGCATTGGCACCAAAGACACCGCATGCGTGGATGCGTGTCCGGTGGATTGCATTCATCCCAAAAAAGACGAGCCCGCGTACGCGACCGAGGAGTTGCTGTACATCGATCCGGTGGAATGTATTGACTGCGGCGCCTGTGTCCCGGTGTGCCCGGTTTCTGCCATCTTCGCGCTCGACGACCTGCCGGAGAAGTGGAACGCCTTCACCGAGCGCAACGCCAAGTACTACGGGCGGTGAAACGGCTTTTGGCTCCCGGCCTTTCCCTTGGGAGCTGTGGCTTTGATGAGATCATAGGCGCGCGTCCTTTATGGGCGTGCGCCTTGTCATTTCTGGCAAACAGGCTGGATTCGGAGAGGACTAGCGCTTTTTGGCATTTCCGAGAACCTCGGCATCAATCCCCGTGTGCGCCTTAAGAGCATCCAGGATTCGCAGGTAATTGTGGCTGTCCATGAGCAGGACGAAGACCTTTGGCGCTTCGCGCTCATGGTAGTGAATCTCCAGCCAGTTCTCTCTCTCACCCATGAGACCGATCGAGTATTCGTAAGCACATTTGTCGATCTGGCCATAGGGAATTGTCACGGGATCGCCATTGACAGGGTGCACTTCGACAGCCTTGTCCTTATCGCTGAAGGTCAACACGGCTTTGACATTTTTGCCCTTCGGGTTGGGTACCCTGATGTGGCTGAACGAGGTCTCGTCGGCAAAACCAAGGGTAGTAGCCAGTGCGATCAGAAGAAGAGCCCAGACAAGTCTTTTCACAATCCAGAAAGTATATCGGAACGTAAGCGGGACGTGCGGAGACGACTCAGCGCAGTGCAGTTTGACTCTCCATGCCCTGTTCTAGGGTGGCATCCTGACCGGAGCCCCTCTTCAGGCGGAGGAAAGGATCTCGCATGGAGCCTGCGGTGAGCGGAGCCGAAGAGGAGTTTCAACCAAGGCTGATAACCACAGCTGACGGCTGATAGCTGACGGCTGAAAGCTGCTTCCACTAGAATCAACCCTTCACCCGTCGAGCTCCCATGGCCCTGAGAGAGTCGGAAGCGATCGTGCTCCGCAGTTATCCGCTGCGTGAGGCTGACCTGCTGGTCACGCTGTTTACTCGCGCGGAGGGCAAAGTCCGGGGCGTAGCGCGGTCGGCTAAGAAATCGAAGCGGCGCTTCGGCGGGGCGCTCGAGCCTCTGACCTACGTGCGGGCGTTTTATGACGTCCGTGAGCGGCAGGAGCTGGCGCGGCTCGATTCTTGCGAAGTGCTGGAATCTCCCATGGCTACGGAGGTCAGCTATGCGCGGGCGGTTGCTTTGGGGCACATTGCCGAATTGCTCGACGAACTGCTGCCTGACCGCGAGGCCAACGACGCCATCTTCCGCCTGACGCTTGTCAGTGCTGCACGTCCTGACGGGCCCTGAAGTGTGGATGCCGGTTACGTATTTCGAATTGTGGCTGACGCGCCTGGTCGGCTTCCTGCCGGAGTTGACGGAGTGCACCGTCTGCGGCCGCAGCCTGAACGGCAGCCGCGCCTACTTCCATGCGCTGGCGGACGGCTTGATGTGCCTCGACGACAAGCGTCTGGCGTCGTCGGAGATTTCAAGCGACTCGCGGGCGCTGGCGGCGCAAATGTTTCGCGCTCCGGTGGAAAGCTTCGCGGGCATGACATGGCCCAAGGCGCAGGCGGCCGACCTGCGGAAATTCCTGATTCAAATCCTGCAGCGGCACCTTGAGAAGAAGCTCGTTACTGCGGGCATGCTCGAGAAGGGCGGATTTTAGGGGCTTTTATCGCAGAGTGGAGGGATATTGAATGAGGTGGCTTCGAATCGTTGCAGTTGAAGTGCTGGTGCTGAGGGCAGCGCTGGGGTTCGCCGCAGGTCAAACGGATCAGAAGCCACCGGTGACTCCAGAGGCGGAACCTTCCACGAAGGCTACCGCGGGGGATCCTGCTACAGGGGCGAAGCCCGGCCCGCAGATAGAGAAACTATTGAGAGCGCTGGAGGGAACTTGGTCGATCAAGGAAAAGCTTGCGCCTGATGCAGCCTCGCAGACTGGCACGACGGGCGAGGGCAAGATCGTTTGGCGTCGCGGGCCGGGAGGTTTCTCGGTAATTGAAGACTACCAGTCGAAACAAGGCTCGCGGGAGATCACCGGGCTAGGCGTATTTTGGTGGGACGATGTGGCACAGGGCTACCGCACAATCTGGTGCGACAGCACGAACCCAGGAGGATGCATCAACTTCAAGAATGTGGCCCATTGGGCAGACGGTCAGCTGGTCTTGGTCGAGGACTACGAGGTCAACGGGAAGAGGTTCGTTTTTAAGGAAGTGTTTGGGAACATCACGCCGGGCGCCTTCACACAGACGCTGTACGGCGGTGAATCCAGCAAAGAGTTGAAGATCGACCAAACCATTCAGGCGACGAAGTTGCCAGGCTCGGCAAGCTGACGACGAACGATAATTTCCATTACAATCGTGGATTAACCTTCTGGTCTCCGGCTCCGCAGTAGGAAGTCGAATGGCCGCTTCGCATACTGGGGTTCTGATCTAAGAGCTAAGGTCGAATTCGTGAATCCATCCTCGTCCAACTCGCTCACGTTCCAGGAACTCATTCTGCGCTTGCAGGCATTTTGGGCCGAGCGCGGTTGCGTATTGCAGCAGCCCTACGACGTCGAGGTCGGAGCGGGCACCATGGCGCCGGAGACGTTTCTGCGCGTGCTGGGACCGAAGCCTTATAAGGTGGCGTACGTACAACCCTCTCGCCGTCCGGCAGATGGACGCTATGGAGAGAACCCCAACCGGCTGTTCAAGCACATGCAACTGCAGGTAATCCTGAAGCCTCCGCCGGAGAATGTGCAGGAGTTGTATCTCGAATCGCTGGCAGCGATTGGTATCGACCTGCGCCAGCACGACATCAAGTTTGAAGAAGATAACTGGGAAGCTCCGACGCTGAGTGCGTGGGGAGTGGGTTGGCAGGTCATGCTCGATGGCCTCGAGATCACGCAGTTCACCTATTTCCAGCAATGCGGCGGCGTGGATCTGTTTCCGATTTCTGCCGAGCTGACGTATGGGCTCGAGCGCATTGGCGCGTTTCTGCAGGATGTGGATTCGATCTACGACATCGTGTGGGCGCGCGATCCGGAGACGGGCAGCGTGGTGAAGTATGGCGACGTGCGGCTGGCCGATGAGCTGCAGTTTTCGGTTTACAACTTCGAGTTGGCCGATGTCGAGAAGGCCTGGAAGCATTTTGAGTTGTGCGAGGCCGAGTGCAAGGGACTGCTGGATCAGTATGCGGCGCTCACGAAAGACAAGACCAGTGGCGATGGAATCGCGCGCGAGAAGTCTCGCTTCCCGCTGTTGGGCGCTTACGACCTTTGCCTGAAGTGCTCCCATTTGTTCAACATTCTCGATGCTCGTGGAGCGATTTCTGTGACCGAGCGCGTGGGCGTCATTGCGCGCGTCCGGGCGTTAGCTGTGGGGATCGCGAAGGCTTGGGTCGATCAGCAGAAGGCCGAATCGGCCTCAGAGAAGTCCGACGAGCCTGCACCCGCGGCCGAGAAGAGGCCGAAGGCGAAAAGGGAGGCGTTATCTCCTGTGGGTTAGCGGGAGCAGCGTCCCCCTTTGGGTTTCCGGCAGGCAAATTGTGATTTCCGTCACATTCGACTAGAACGACCTTTGAAACACTGAATGGTTTGAAGGCATGCCAGACTTCTTATTAGAGATCGGATGCGAAGAGATTCCGGCGAGGATGATTGCCGCGGCGTCCGAGGAATTGCGCGAGCGCGTCACGGCCCTGCTGGCCCGCGAGCGGTTGTCGGGCGGCGAAGTCACGCATTTCGATACGCCGCGACGTCTGGCGGTGATGGCCGCTGGAATCGCCGCGTCCCAGGCCGACGTCGTCGAGCAGGTCACCGGGCCTTCGGTCAATGTCGCATATAAGGACGGCCAGCCCACTCCTGCGGCCCACGCATTTGCCAAGAAGGCCGGCATGGACGTCGCCCAACTGGAAAGAGTCACCACTCCCAAGGGCGAATACATCGCCGCGAAGGTCACAAAAAAAGGACGCAGTGCGGCCGAAATTCTTGCCGAGGGCCTGCCCAAAGAACTCTCAGCGATTTACTGGCCTAAGAACATGTACTGGCAGAAGCCCAACGAGCGCTTCGTGCGTCCGGTACGCTGGCTGGTCGCGATGCTCGATGGAGAGACGATTCCGCTGGAGTTTGAGGGCATTCGGGCAGGGAAGACTTCGCGCGGACATCGCATCCTGAGCGATGGTGCGGTGACGATTCCGCATGCAGGCCCTGTATATTTTGAGCGCTTGCGAGCTGCAAAGGTGCTGGGACGCGGGGAGCGCGAGCAGCAGATTCGCAAAGCTCTCGATGCCGCCACCCGCACGATTCCCGGCGCGCGCTGGCGCGAAGATAAAGCTCTGCTCGATACCGTCGTGAATCTTACGGAATATCCGTCGGCCATTCTGGGCAGTTTCGATCCGCAGTTCCTTGCGCTCCCGGAGGAAGTCCTGGTCACGGTGATGCGCGATCATCAGAAGTATTTCGCGGTGGAAGACGCCTCCGGCAAACTCGCGCCTCATTTTCTGGCCGTGCTGAATACCGATAGCGATCCACAAGGTTTGATCCGTCACGGCAACGAACGCGTGTTGCGGGCGCGCTTCAACGATGCGCGTTTCTTCTGGCAGACCGATCAGAAAAAGTCTCTGCTCGAGCGCTTGGAAGCGCTGAAGCATGTGACGTTCCAGAAAGACCTGGGCAGCTACTTCGACAAGACGCAGCGCGTGCAGCGACTGTGCAGTTGGCTGAGCGAGATACTAAAGCAAAGCGGCGTCGCAGTGCGGCCGGGAGTGATTCACAAAGCGGCCTGCCTGTCGAAGGCCGACTTGACCACCGAACTGGTCAAGGAATTCACCGAACTGCAGGGAATCGTCGGCGGTTTATATGCGCGGGCGCAGCAACTGGACGAGAGTTTGCCCGAGGCGACGCGATTCGCCATCGCCGACGCGATTTACGATCACTACAGGCCCGAATCCACCGACGACGATGTTCCGCGGTCGACGGAGGGTGCGCTGCTTTCGATCGGCGATAAGGCCGACACGATCGCCGGAATGTTTGCGCTCGGACTGGTGCCGAGCGGGTCGAAGGATCCATTTGCTCTGCGCCGGCAGGCGAACGCGATTGTGAAGGTCATCGCGGAAAAGAAGTTGCCGCTGCGTCTGGGCGACCTGATGCGCGATGCGCGCTCGGGATACCAGCGGTCCGAAGCAGAGAAGAAATTTGTTGACGAAGCGAAGTTCAACGAATCAGCGGCAACCTTCTTCCGTGAGCGACTGGAGTTTTATCTCAAGGATGGGTGCGGGTACGCGTACGATGTAGTGAAGGCGGTTCTGGGAGCAGACGCGGAAGACGTAGTCGATGCGGTGCGGCGAGCCGAGGCGGTCAAGCAGGTTCTGCACCTGCCCGAGTTTCAGGCGATTGGCGCGGCCTGCAAGCGCATTCGGAACATTCTGAAGCAGGCAGCGGAGAAAGGTATCGCACCGGCTGCGTCATTCGAGGATCTGCCGAATTCTGCGCAAGAAGAGAAGGACCTCGCAGCCTACGTCGAAATGAATGCTCCGAAGGTCGAGGCGCTTCGTAAGAAGAAAGAGTACGGCGAAGCGCTGACGCTGCTCTCGACCGCTCGCGGACCAGTCGATGCGTTTTTCGACAAGGTCATGGTCATGGTCGAGGATGCCAAGTTGCGGGCGAATCGGCTGGCGCTGCTGCGGACATTGCTCAAAGAGTTTTCTACGATCGCCGACTTTTCGGAGATTGTGACCGAAGGGAAGGCGTAGGAAGTTTTCTGGATGGAATCTGAATCTACACAAAGGACTTATATCATGGCGACGATGACTCTCCCCGAAACTGAAGCGCAGGGATCCAAGAAGTCCACCACCAAGTACGTTTACTTTTTCGGCGGCGGCAAGGCCGACGGCAATGGCAAGATGAAGGATGTGCTCGGCGGCAAAGGTGCCGGTCTCGCCGAGATGACCAACGCCGCGCTGCCCGTGCCTCCGGGATTCACGATTCAGACCGAGGCCTGCCGCGAGTACATGCGGACGTCTACCACGTCGAAGGAAGTCGAGCGCCAGATGGACGAAGCCCTGGCGAAGCTTGAGGCGCTGCAGGGCCAGAAGTTGGGTACGGGCGAGAATCCGCTGCTAGTGAGCGTACGGTCGGGCGCGAAGTTCTCCATGCCCGGGATGATGGACACGATTCTCAACCTCGGCCTGAACGACAAGAGCGTGGAGGCACTGGCCAAGCGAAGCAACAATCCGCGGTTCGCGGCTGACTCCTACCGGCGGCTGATCCAGATGTTTGGCAACGTCGTGCTCGACATCGAGAAGGCGGCATTCGAAGAGGTTTTCGACGCCAAGAAGAAGCAGCGAAAGACCAAGCTCGACACCGACCTCACCGCCAAGGATCTGCAGGAGGTCATCGTCGAATACAAGAAGGTCGTGAAGAAGCACGCCAAGCGCGACTTCCCGCAAGACCCGCGCGAACAACTGGTCCTGGCACGCGATGCCGTGTTCCGCTCCTGGCAGAACGAGCGTGCCAAGCACTATCGCCGCATGAACAACATCGACGACATGCTGGGCACAGCGGTCAACGTGCAGGCCATGGTGTTCGGGAACCTGGGTAACACCAGTGGATCAGGCGTGGGTTTTACGCGGAATCCCGCGATTGGCACCAAGGAATTCTACGGTGAATTCCTGATGAACGCGCAGGGCGAAGATGTGGTCTCCGGAGTACGTACCCCGGTCCCAATTCTAAAACTGCATGAGATTCTGCCTGAAGCGTACAACCAGCTGCGCGAGATCACCACTCGGCTGGAAAAGCACTACAAGGACGTCCAGGACTTCGAGTTCACCGTACAGGACGGCAAGCTGTACATGCTGCAGACCCGAAACGGGAAGCGCACCGGGCTGGCCGCAGTTCGAATAGCGATTCAGATGGTCGATGAAGGCCTCATCACGAAGGAAGAAGCGATCTTCCGCGTCGAGCCCAACCAACTCTATGACTTCCTCGTTCCGCGTCTCGATGAGAAGAGCACGAAGGTGGAAGTCCTCGCGACGGGGTTGCCGGCTTCCCCCGGAGCGGCCGTGGGTCAGATCGTCTTTACTGCGGATGAAGCAGTCAAGATGGCCGGACATGATACGACGAAGAAGCCAGTGATTCTGGTACGTGCCGAAACTACGCCGGAAGACATTCACGGCATGGAAGTCGCGAAGGGCATTCTCACCTCCCGCGGTGGAATGACCAGTCACGCGGCAGTGGTTACTCGCGGCATGGGCAAGTGCTGCGTAGCGGGTGCGGGTGACATCGACGTCAACGAGAAAGCCCGCGAGATGCGGGTGAAGGGTCAGACCTTCAAGGAAGGCGACTGGATCTCTCTCGATGGCACGACAGGCCGGGTGATCAAGGGAAAGCTGGGCACTCTCGATCCGTCTCCCGACGATCCGGAACTGCAGAAGTTCATGAACTGGGCCGATCCACATCGCAAGATGAAGGTCCGCGCCAATGCCGACATCCCGCGCGATGCGGTTCAGGCACGGGCGTTCGGAGCAGAAGGAATCGGGCTCTGCCGCACCGAGCACATGTTCTTCGGGGAGAAGAAAATCCCTCACATGCGCGCCATGATTCTGGCCGACAACGAGAAGGATCGCCGGGCCGCGTTGAAGAAACTGTTGCCCATGCAGCGCGAAGACTTTGCTGGCGTCTTCAAGGCGATGGACGGCCTGCCGGTCACGATCCGCACACTGGATCCGCCATTGCATGAGTTCCTGCCGCGTCGCGAGGACCTGATGGTGGAAATCGCCACGCTCCCGCATGCAGACGCGAAGCAGAAGAAAGAACTTGTGAAGCGATACGCAGATTACGGCGCCAAGGGCGTCGGCGATCTGAAGAAGCTCTTGCCTACGCTGCTGGCCCGCGTCGAACAGTTGCACGAGTTCAACCCAATGCTCGGACACCGCGGATGCCGGCTCGGCATCACGTATCCAGAGATCACCGAGATGCAGGCGCGCGCCATTTTCGAAGCGGCCGTCGACTGCACGAAGAAGGGAATCAAGGTGCTACCGGAAGTCATGATTCCTCTGGTCGCCACGCTGAAAGAGATGGCGAACCAGGGCGCGATCGTGCGGCGCGTCGCCGAGGAAGTGTTCAAAGAGAAGGGAATGAAGGTCGAGTATATGGTCGGCACGATGATCGAGTTGCCGCGCGCAGCTCTGGTCGCGGACGAGATTGCCAAAGAGGCGGAGTTCTTCTCGTTCGGCACCAACGATCTGACGCAGACCACGTTCGGCTTCTCACGGGACGACGTCAATAAGGTGCTTCCGACCTACCTGGCGGAGGGCATTCTGAAGCAAGATCCGTTCGCCGCCCTGGATCAGGAAGGCGTTGGGCAACTCGTGAAGATGGCCACGGAGCGCGGTCGCAAGACCCGGCCAACGCTCAAAGTTGGAATCTGCGGAGAGCACGGCGGTGAGCCGTCGTCCGTGGAGTTCTGCTACAAGACCGGCTTGAACTACGTTTCGTGCTCGCCGTTCCGCGTGCTGACCGCGCGGCTGGCAGCGGCGCAAGCGGCAGCGGCTGAGACGCTGAAAGTCGAGGGCGGTACGAACGAAGTAAAGGTCGCTTAGTCGCAGAGGGCACGAAGGTTCACAGAGTGTATTGAATACTCAGTGTTCTCCGTGTCCTCTGCGGCATTATTGAACTTTCTGCAGGCGCGCGATTAATTTCTGCGGAAGGCTTTCTTCCGACTCAGACCACAGCCGACGCGAAGTAGCCCGTGTATTTGTTTCCGCCTTCTTCGTGAACTCAACCAACTTGGCCACGTTGTCGCGAATCTTGGCCTGGTTTTCCTCGGTGAGTTCGACATTCTCCCGTACGAACAATGAGTCGAGACCAAACTCAATTTCAATGTGCCCAGTTTCCTGGTAGGTTCCGTCATCAAATTCTTCGCCTTGCACGATCAACTTGACCAGGCTGGGGACCAGAGACCACTGGTGGCCGCTTTCGTCGGGTGTCCATAGATCCCAATACGCGTCGAAAACGTAGGCATAGTCGTCGTGAATGAGATCAGCGGCAACCACGACCGCTTCTTCCGGGAGGATCCCGGGCGAGAATCGGCGCTCGAGCACGCTGGCCTCGTTCCACGAAACAGGTTGCACGGAAGCGTAAGTGACGCCGGGACGCACCGCTGAAAAAGGGAACTGCTGCAGGACGGCGAACATGTGCGGCAGCATCGCCGGCCCGGAGAAATCGGGAAACCACAGACTCAGGTATAGGGGATCGGCCATAGACGAGAGAGGCAAACCGCCTCAACTCATATTGTAAACGCGGGGGCGGCCGCGGTCCGCTGCGAGCGGTTCGTCAATCAGCAGCGGAGAAGCATTGTCCCGTGTCCATGAACGGGTCGCCGCCGTCCTTGGCTTCAAAAGCGTCGGTGGCGCAGGCTGGAATGGTGGCGCGCAGGAGCGTGCCGTCCAAATTCGATTCGATTTCGAGTGAGCCCCCGAGTTCCTTCAACCGTTCACGAATTCCAGCCGGGCCTACACCAACATTCCCCGTTTTCCAGAACCGATCAAGCACTTCTCTGGGAACTCCCGTCCCGTGATCTTTCACCGACAGCGCGACCCGTGTTTCGTCGGCGGTGACGCGCACTTCGACCACACGGCTTCCGGAGTGGCGGTGCACGTTCGTCAGTGCTTCCTGCAAAATGCGGAAGAGCGCTGTTTCAGTGGGCCGGGGAAGCTGGTGCACGAAGATGAAGCTTGGTCGAAATGCCACTCCTTTTTCCAAATTCCTCCACGTACCAATTAGCGGCTGAGATAAAACCCGCCTCATCAAGCAAAGGAGGATGCAACAGGTGCGAGAGAGTGCGTGTGTCAGCGATCGACCGGTTTACCAGTTGCTGCGCATCCCGCAAGTGCACAGAGCCAGTCGGACTGTCCTGGGCGAGCATGTCGAGGCTGATCTTGGCCGCCGTAAGATCTTGCCCGAGACTGTCGTGGAGTTCGCGCGCGATGCGGCGGCGCTCCTCGTCTTGCACGCGCAGTAACTTCACCGAGAGCCGGCGCAGGGCGACGGTGCGCTGTTCCACCAGAGATTCCAGAGCATCATGGGCGCGTTGCAGAGCCTCTTCGGCGGCTTTCCTGTCTTGCAGATGATCTCGAACCTCATACTGGCGGCGACGTGCCAGCAGCGCGCTTCGAACCGTGCTGATCAGGGTAACTGGGCGCAACGGACGCTCGAGCAGCGTCACGTTGCCCAGCGGAGCGCGCGAGCGCACCGCCGATTCTGACGTCGCTGTACTGAGTCCGCTTCCTGTCAGTACGATGATTGGAAAATCCGACCATGGAGGCTGCGCGGAAAGCATTTGGGCGAACGCTGTGATCGCTCCATGCTGAAGCACCTCTTCCGTTACGATTGCCGCCCCGGCATGCTCGGAGATCGCATGCTCCAGTTGCTGCAGCGTGGGCAGCGTACAAATGGATACGCCAGACTGAGCCAACACTCTTTCGATGAGGGAAGCGTCTTTGCCGAACGGCGCGAATACCAGGATCCGCAGATCGCTCACCGATGCATCAACCATTCATGGACTCTTTTCCGAGCAATGGCGCCAGCGATGTTGGACTACCCGATAGAATTCCTTGGAAGTTCGACAGAGGCGCTCCCACCTGTATTGTGTCGGGCCCAAGTCGAAGCTCACGAATCGAGCGCTCGTGTCCGCCACTGCGCTTCTTCATCATCGAGATCGCCTGGCGAACCTCCCCGCGCGCTTCAAAATAGCGAAGCACCAAAATGTTGTCGGCCAGATAGCTGACGTCGATGGGAGTCTGCATCGCACTACCCACCAGGCCCATTTGTGCGAGCACCAGCAACGTCAGGATTCCGCGATTGTTCAGATAGGTCAAAAGCTCGTGAAGATGAAGGGCGAGAAACTGCTCACCCGGCATGGCTTGGAGAAACCCGTTAAGACTATCGATCAGGACCACGCGCGCTCCGTCTTCCTCCACGCTGCGGCGAACCATGTCGACGAACTCCCCGGGCGAAACCTCCGCGGGATCCAAATGCTCAATCTTCATGCGGCCCGACTCCAGCAGTGGATCGAGTTGCATGCCGAGCCCGGACGCGCGCCCTAACAGGGTGCTCACGGTTTCTTCGAAAATGAATGCCACCGCATTCTCGCCACGTTCCGACGCAGTGGTGAGCCAGCGCAGAGCCAGGGTGGTCTTACCGCAGCCGGCCGGCCCGATCAGCAGAGTGCTGGTTCCGCGACCAAGACCGCCGCCCGCCAGTTCATCCAGTTCCGGTATGCCGCTGGCGGCCACGCTTTTGTCATGCCGTTCGTCGGTGTATTCGGAAGCCACCAGGCGGGGAAAAATGACGACGCCCCCGCTACGAATGAGATAGTCATGAAAGCCTTCGCGAAAGGCGCTGCCCCGGAGTTTCGTTACCTCGATGCGTCGCATGGTCTTGCCGTACTCGCGGCCAACCCGGCTCATCGAGATAACGCCATGCACGATGCTGTGCAGTTCAAGATCGGCGTAACGGCTGGTGCGGTCGTCGAGCAACAATACTGTGCAGTTCTGCGGGGCATACTCTTTCAGCGAGAGAATCTGGCGGCGGTAGCGCAACGGGTCTTTGGCGAGCATGCGCACTTCCGAAAGCGCATCAATCACCAGTCGGTCTGGCTTCTGGCGATCGACCTCGGCCATGATGGTTTGCACGCGATCGTTCAGTTCAACTTCGGCCGGATGGAAAACGGTGTATTGACCCTCCGGCTTGAGGTCCTGTTCGCTGGGCCTCACCTCGAGAATGGCGAGGCCGTCGAGGCTCAATCCATGCAAACGGGCCACAGTCGCCAACTCAGCGCGCGACTCGGAGAGGGTGACATACAGAACCTTTTCGCCAAGTCTTAATCCTTCGGCCACGAACTGGAGAGCCAGCGTGGTCTTGCCGGTCCCGGGCTCGCCCTCGACCAGGTACACGTGACCCGCCGGTAACCCGCCGCCCAAAACATCATCGAGACCCGCACATCCGGAACTGCAACGTGTGATTTCTGGCGATAACGTTTCTTGCGGCATATGGCTAGTGTCAGACCCTTTCGTTGTGATTTGCTGATCGCGTAGATGCATTGCTCCGGGCCTCTGCTTAATCGCAGAGCTCTTCGATTGTTGGAGCAAGATGCAGTCCCGTAAATACATTATTTTCTGTAGTTAGAGCGTGGGAATATGCGGGTGGGAGCGCGCGGAGGAGCGAGCAATCTGCCGACGAATAAGACGCGGGACCACGGAGAATATTGGTCGTCGATGCGGAAAATCGTGGAGTGTTTCTGCAGTCGCTGCCGACGTAGTTTCGACGCCCCATTTTTTGACACAGTGCAAAGCGGCTGTTAACATCAGTGATTCACAAGCACTCCAGCCTGAGAGTCGTCCCCGTCGTCTAGCCTGGCCTAGGACATCGCCCTTTCACGGCGGTAACACGGGTTCAAATCCCGTCGGGGACGCCAAATCTAATCAACGCTTTACACGGAAACCCCATCTGCATCGCGATACACAGAAAATACACGCTCTTTCGGCCGGATCATCCCCACAACTTTGCTTTGCGCGGCCCGCTTGTCGGGCCCGAGAGCTTGGGTGTAGGTATCCAGCGTCATCCTTGACGTTGAATGTCGCAACAACTCCTGCACTACTTTCACATCCTCACCATTGCCCTTGAGAATCGAGGAAAACGTGTGTCGAAAGGTGTGCCACGACATCTTCTTCTGGATGCCCAACTTTCGGGCCATCGGCTGGATGTAGTCGCGCATCACCGTGCTCAGCCAGACGGGTTGCTTCCCGCGCTTGGCTCCAGCACGGTTGGCATCGGTGGCCCATACATAGTCGGACGGCTTCTTGTACGGTGTCACCGCGTGCCAGGCCAACAGTTCACGAGCCACGAACTCGTCGATCGGCATCAGCTTTCTGTGAGGTTTCAGTTTTAACCGGGCCCACGTGCTGGTCAACCAGTGATCGGGTGACACTCACATGGAGCTTCTTGAAATCGAAGTCTTCCCACTTCAGCCCAGCCAGTTCGCCTCGGCGGAGCCCGGATGGCATGTCGAGAAACAGCATGGCCCTTTCCCGGATACCAAGAGCTGCCAGAAGCAATTGCATCTCTTGGATTTCGAGAATGTCAGGTGTACGTTCTCGTTTTGCGGAGACGCGCACTCCTGAACGCTTTGTCGGTCCAGTGATGGGGTTCCGGTCGGTCAATTCCCACCGGATCGCATGGTTGAAGATGCTACTCATTGCGTCGCGAATCTTCTCTCTCGTTCCGCCGGCAAGAGGTTTCGGCTTGCCGAACTTCGTTGTGACAAGCGTCTTGAGCCACTGCTCGACCGCGACGGTCTTGATGGCCCGCAACTCCAGCTTTCCCCAGTGGGGAACAACCCACTTGCTCAGAAGCTGCGTCTTCCTAGAGCGGGTAGAGTAGGCTTTGCCTTCCGCACCACAGTCCGCAAGTTCGTGGACCGTGTAATGATCCACTGCCTTCGCCATGGTGATCGAAGTCAACTCCGTTGGCCCATCAGTGTTAATGTTTACTCGCAATCTGGTCACTGCCTCGTGCAGTTTCTTGCTTTTCGTCGGATATTCTTCAACGGTTCCGATGACCTTGTTTCGCTCCCGCAACGTTCCGTCACTGCAACGCTCGCGCCAGCGAAAGAGCCACCTTTCCACTCCATCCTTTCTCCTAATCGTCGTGAGACAGCCATTTCGGAAACGTGCCAGCATTCATATCCTCCTTGAATTCTGGCACCGGTCGCAGCTCGAATTTAACTGACCCGGCGCCCAGGAGTCTACCCCGACTCGGAACACAGAGATTCCCCCGCTGTTAGGAGTTACAAGACGAACCGTGACGGACTTCTACTGCCGCACCAGACTGGCCTTGATGACTTGGGAACGAAGCCACTCGTCCAGCTCCGACAGATAGAAGTGCCATCGCTTCCTATCCCTCCCAACTGGATGAGCTGGCAGTGTGCCCTCGCGAGCCTTGCGGAGGACGGTTTTGGGATGCATCCTCAGGAGGCGAGCAGCTTCTCGTGAACCGACGGGTATTTCCCTCACCGAATGCGGTGAATCAATGCGCGTTGAAATAAGCGGCGTGGTGGGACCTGGCTGGGTCGACATAGAATCCTCGTTAGCGGCAGGTATTCTCGATGCGAGATGGCGGCCCAGTTGGTCAAAACCCTACGGGACCGGCGATGTTAACCAATTTGATTCATTCCTGCCGGCGTGTCCAATAACTTTTCGGATCGAGTTCATTCCTGCAGGTTATTAAAGACAGCTCAGCTCGATTTCTCACATCCAATTCCCGCTGACAAAGCCACCGCGTGGATAGAGAACTTATTGAACAAGCGGGGCTTGCATAAGGAAGGTCATTCGCCAAGAACGCCCGAGATTCGTTGAGGCAGCGATAGGACCAGCCATCTCACAGTGCTATTCAGGACAATCGCCACAGGTCGCCAGGAAATATTTGTGCGCTCGCGGACGACACAAGCGACAACGGATATGTCCTTGAATTGCAACGTTGATGGAGCTTTTCTCATACCGATCCCGACAATAGTTTTCCCGGCCGATCCCTCTAGCTTTCGAGATTCATAACCCCCAGGAATGAACTCGATCCGAAACGTTATTGGACACCGTGATTCAGTGCGGTTAGGTTTGCGCTAAAAGCAGCCGCTTTAAACCCTGCCGGAGGTGCATATGCCACGTTGGTCCCAGATTTATTTCATCCGTCACATCCAGCCGCTTCTTCGGTCGAAATGCGCACGTCCAACCGCCGTTATTCTTGCGCTGCTTTTCCTCGCGCCTATGGTTGCGATGGCACAGGGTTCACCGTTCGACACCGGCTTTAACGCGATCCAAGGCCTCTTCACCGGCACTATCGCGAAGGTTGCAAGTCTGGTCGCAATCGTGATCGGTGGCTACGGCTTCGCGCACGGGGAACCCGGTGCGAAAAAGGCGCTGGCTGGCGTTGCCGCCGGAACGGGCATTGCCGTTATGGCGGTGAATGTCCTGAGTTGGCTCTGGGGAGTGTAGCGGCTGTTTGTCGCTCTGCCCTCGATCCCGTTGCGCGCCACGCTTTAAACGAGAACGATATGCCCGACAAAGCACACCAGAATCGCCGCACAAATCGAGTCTTCAAGAGCCTGCACAAGCCTCTCACCTACTTGGGAGTCGAACGGACGCTGTTCTACTTCGTCTGCGTCGGCGCGGTGGGGGCCTTCAACCTCTTCAATTCCATCCTCGCCGGTATCGCCGTCTTCATTGGCGGCTTTGCCTTCGGCCATTGGGTGACGAACAGCGATCCGGCCTTCCTCCGCATCCTCGCAAAGTCCGAACGGTACAAGCTGCGCTATGACGCCGCGAAGCAGCAAGTTCCACGCGTGGAGGTGGTGTGATGCTGCGTATCGATAAGGTGATCAAGCCGTGGAAAGAGAGTGCGGCCCTGAACGACCACATCAACCTCTATGGCTTCTGGAACGAGACGGCATTCCTTACCAAGAGCGGTGATCTAGGCATGGTTCTCAGCGTTCCCGGTGTCGATTACGAAAGCCTCGACCGTTCGCAACAGGAGTATGCAGTGAAGCGGTTGGAGGCGGCCCTGAAAGCCTTTGGCCCAGGCTTCCATGTTTACCAATACCTCTTCAAAACGAACCGCCCCGACATACCGTTCGCAAAATATGACGACCCGATTGTGGAAGCAGCGATCGAACAACGGCGGAAGTTCTTTGAAGCAAGGCGGGACCGTCTTTATCAGGTTGAGATTTTCTACTGCATCCTGCTCGAAGGCGCCCGGTCGAAGACCGGCGTCGGTACGGCGCTAGCTCGCCTGTTACGCGATCCAGAGGGCGCGATTGCCGAACTCAAATCGCAGTTCACCAACGACAACATGAAGAAGTTGTTGCGGACGCATATCGAGCGCGATCTTCAACGGCTCGACCAGCACGTCCAGGCCTTCGCTCGGCAGCTTGCAGATTTCATGCAAATCGAGGTCTTGAATCGCCAAGGCCAGTTCAGGTTCTTCCGCCGCTTGCTGAATTATGACGACTGGCGTGTTGCCGGAAAGCCGCAGTCCACACAGTTTCTCGACTATCAAGTGGCCAACTCCGACATCGAAGCCGAACGCGATCATCTGCGGGTAGGCGATCACATCGTCCGTGTCCTGACGATGAAAGAGGCCATCACAGAGACGCGTCCCCTGGTACTCGACGCACTGCTGAAGATCCCAGCCAACTTCTACGTCGTCACAGAGTGGACGCAGCTCCCCGCGGACAAGGCCCGCAAAGAAGTGAACAAGCGCCGCCGCCACTTCAATATGTCGAAGACGGGATTCGTCTCGCAGATGGGCAACGACACCACGAAGACGAACCCGCGCGACGTGCTGGTGGACGAGTCCAAGCAGGCCGACATTGAAAATCTTGGCGATTGCCTTCGCGCCCTGGGTGAAGGTCAATCGCTTGGCGATTTCTCGCTCACGATTGTGCTGTATGGCCGGTCACGAACGGAACTCGATCAGCTCGTTGCGGAATTTACTGGCGTCTTCACCAACGCGGACGGCAATCTGTTTGCGGAAACCTACAACCAGCTGAACGCATATTTCGCTACTGTGCCGGGCAACTATGCGTTCAACCTCCGCCAACTGTACATGCTGAACACGAACTACGCCGACCTTGTCTTTTCTGTTTACGATCCTTCCCGGCGAGAAGACGAACGCGCATCTCGGCACGGAGTGCCTGGCAGTCGTCGAAACCGACAACAGCACGCCCTACTTCCTCAACCTGCATACTGGCGACGTTGCCCATACCCTGATTCTCGGGATGAGCGGGAGTGGGAAGTCCTATCTTTGCGTTTTTCTGTTGCAGAACGCACAGAAGTACAAGCCCCTGACTTTCATCTTTGATATCGGCGGCAGTTTTCAGTCGCTTACGACGATATTCGAGGGCTCGTATCTCAATGTGGGTCAGGACGCGCGGGACTTCACCATCAACCCCTTCTCGCTGCCTCAGACTAAGGAGAATCTGCAGTTTCTCTTCAGCTTTTTCCGTGTACTCGTTGAGGGCACCGAGCAGCGTTACCGTCTGGACTTCAAAGAGGAACGCCGGCTATGGGACGCGATCGAGCGGATTTACGTGCTGGAGCCCAACCAGCGCACGATCTCGAATTTTGGGAACATCATCGGCGAGTTGAAAGAACGCCTCCACCGCTGGACCCGCGGCGGCCAGTACGGCTTCCTCTTTGACAACGCCGAGGACACGCTTTCGTTCAAAAGCTTTCAGACGTTCAATTTCCGCGGTTGGAATGACGCGCCGGAGGTTTTGGAACCACTGCTGTTTTATGTTTTGCACCGGGCATCGAATGAAATCACCGACCCGAAGAACCTCGGCACACCCAAGTTCTTCCTGCTCGACGAGGCGTGGCTCTTCATCAAGAACGAGACCATTCGCAATTATGTGGTGCAGGCGCAGAAGACCTGGCGCAAGCACATGGCGGCGATGATCCTTGCCACGCAATCCATTAAAGAACTTGAGGAATCGGGGATGCTGGCGATAGTGGCGGAGAGTTGCCCGACAAAGATCTTCCTTGCCAACCCGGACATGAACCGGGAAGTTTATCGCGAGGCGTTTCATCTGAACGACACCGAACTGGACCTTATCGACGGCCTTGTTCCACCGGGCCAAATGCTGATTCGCAAGGCGCAGACCTCCAAGAAAGTGCATTTGAACGTCGATTCGGTCACGCACTGGATGGCAACAAACAACGCCCGGGACAACCTAAAGAAAAGGGAATATTTCGACCGCCACGGTTTCGCGGATGGGCTTCGCCATCTAGCGGAGGAATGGCCATTCCAGCCGCGTGGGCTGGCCGTATCAACCACCAACACCAACCCGTAAGGAGAGAAGTATGCGACACCTAGGATTCATCGTTGATTGTGTTTTGGTGGTTTTCTCCATCGGTGCTCTGGCCCAAGACTCTGCACGCACTGTGCAGTATCACTCGCAGGACATCGTTCCCATCCGCGCCAAGGTGAAATATACGACCCTTATCGAACTACCCACGACCGAGAAGATCATGGAAGCCGCCACGGGTGACAAGGAGTTCTGGATTGTGGACGTGGTCGGTAACTTTTGCTTTGTGCATCCGGCGAAACAAGGCATCAGCTCCAACTTGAATCTCATTACGGACAAGGGGAACATCTACAGTTTCACTCTCCAGGATATTTCTGCCACATCGACCACCCCTGATTTGAAAGTGATCGTCGAACCCGCCGATCGCTCTGCCATCGTTGCCGCCAGCGGCCCCCCGCAGTTCGTACCCGCCGCCCAACTCGAACAATCGAGGCAGCAGCTTGCCGCTCTGCAATCGCACGTCGAGCAGGCGGTGGATGAGTACAAAAGCGCCTATCCGACGCGGCTCAAGTTCGACTATGCCTACAAGGCAAACGAAGCTCCCTTCGACATCCAGTCGATCTATCACGACGACAGGTTCACCTACATCAAGACGAATGCGCCTGAGAAGTTCAGTGTCTATGAGATGAAAGACGGCAAACCCAACCTCGTCACCTACGACCTCCGGGAAGGGACGTACATCATCCCGAAGATCATGGACAGCGGATACGTGGAGCTGGGCAAAAAGAAGATGGAATTCACGCGCAAGGGATCACCGTCATGACCGAGAACGTCTTCACTCCGCACACAGAGCCGCAGGCGCGAACCAACGTTGCGCCGCAACCTGGAACTGCCAAAAGGTGTCTTGCAGAAGAACCTCAAGACCTTCGTTTATCTGGGTGCGGCATTGCTCGTGATTGTGGCGGCGCTCTTCAGCTCGTCCGGAAAGAAGACGCCTGGACAACAGGCCAGCGCGAAAGGGCAACCCCCGCAACCAGCCTTGCAGGACAACACCGACAGCAACGTGCAGGAGTTGAAGAACCAGCTTCAGGCCGAACGTCAGAAAGAACAGCAGGCGACAATGGCCGCCGCTGCGATGGGAGATCCAGCGCTTGCGTCTGCGACGCCCCAGCAGCGGGCTGCAGCCGCGGCCTATGGGCCGACCGGCGTTGCCGTGCCCTGTATTCCGGGCCAGCCCTGCCCGCAAGCGCAGCAGGGCAACATGCAGATGCAACTCACGCCCGTGCAACAGCAGGCACAGTTGATCGCTGCGAAAGAACGCGAACGCGCTGACAACTCCCGTTTCGCTTCCAATCTTGTGTACTCCCGCTCTGCCGATCCGCCGCAACAACAACAGCAAGGCCAGACGATGCCCGCCCAATATGGCCCTGCCGAACGGCAGACAAACAGCAGTCTCGTCTCCCCACCAGCCGAAGGAAAACAGGAGGACACGCCCGGAGGCTATAAACGCCCACTGGAGGCCAATATCGATTCAGCCGTCGGTCAGCCCTATCTCGTCTACGAGGGTTCGGTTCTCGACACTGTTCTCATGAATCGTCTGGATGGAGACGCCGTAGGGCCGGTCAAAGTCCTTGTCTCAAATCCGCTGTATTCGCACGATCATCAACACGTCATCATTCCCGAGGGAACGGTTGTTTTGGGCGAGGCAAAGAAGATTGGAGCGGCGGGCTTCGGCCAACAGCGCCGGATGGCCGTGGTTTTTCACCGCCTGATTATGCCGGACGGTTACTCCGTCGATCTCGATCAGTTCCAAGGCCTCGACCAGATCGGAGAGGAAGGGCTGAAAGATAAGGTCAACAACCACTACCTCCAAATCTTCGGCACCTCGATAGCTTTGGGTGTCGTTGCTGGAGCAAGCCAGATCACGCAGGGTGGCGGCACCATCACCACGAGCGGTTCCCAGGCATTCACCAACGGGGCTGCGGGCAGTGTTTCGCAGTCTGCCACCACGATCCTTGACCGCTTCATACAGATACCGCCCACCATCACGATTCGGGAGGGCCACCGCGTGAAAGTGTATTTCACGCAGGACTTGCTTCTTCCTGCGTACTCGAACCACACTATTCCACAGACGTTTTGAGGAGGCTTTCCATGCGAATCGTTGCCCTCTCCCTCTTAGTTCTGTGGACTCTCACCCTTGCCGGCTGTCAGAGCAAAGCGGCAAAAGTGAAGCAGTTGCAGGATCAATACAACGCCGAATACCCGGCCTATGCCAAGGAATGCCTGGAGGAAGACAACTCCGGAGCCACAAGACTTCTGACAGGAGCAGAATCTGACCAAGGAGCAGATGGCTGACCTCGAAGCCAAGAAGAAAGAACGAGACGCACGGTGCAAGCCACAGGCCGACCGTCTTGCGCAGCTCCAGAAAGAGATTCTCGCTGCACAGCAGTAAAGCCGTACCGCTGTAAAGCCTCACGAAACCAACGGCGACGAAGGGACGAGACAAATGAAGAAACTAACCCTTACCGTGCTCGCCGTTGGGTTTGCGGCGGCATTGCAACCGCTCGCGAATGCCCAATTCGGTTCCGGCATCGTGTTCGATCCGACACAGTCGGGCCATGCCGTCACGCAGATCGAGACACGAAGAGACAATCCATCGCCAACGAAGTCCAGCAGATTGAGCAGGGCCAACAAATCTTCACCAACACCGTCAAGATCGCCACAACGGCGCTACAAGCCTACAACGTCGCAAAGCAGCAATACGAACTCACGCACCAGATGATTCTCGCGCCACAGGATGCTCTATGCGCGATTTCTGTCTCCAACTTCTGACTTGCTGACTGCTGCAGCAAATCTCGAATACCTATGGCAATTCGATGGGTTGGCTCAATTCGGCAAATACCGGGAAAGGGGGCCGCATCCGCTTACCAGCAAGTTAGCGTTCCGAACACCAACAACATGATTCCCGGCTACGGCACCGCGAGTATGGCCGGGCAGCTGCAGATTGCCGCGCAGGGCGCCACTGTTGACATCAGCGATTCAGTAATGACCAACAACCTGCAAGCACTCGGGACCATCCGCGCCAACCAGACCGCAAGACAAACGGACATTGCGAATCTGGAGGCCGCAACCCAAACCCAGGACCCGTCGCAGCAAACCATCATGGCTGAACTTCAGCGCATTAACCAAGCCCTGCTCTTGCAACTGCGCACTTTGCAAGACGCAAACCAGATCAACGCCAATCTTGCCCTGCAGCAGATCGTTGCCCAAAAGCAGCAGCAGGACGCCATGAAATCGGCATTCCGTGACTCGGCGGGATACGAGAGCTACTACAACGCCAACATAACGACAACCAGCGGCGGTGCAGCGAATCTCCTCACGCAAGCGTACTGACGTAGACGCCAGCAAGAGAAGACAGGAGGGCATAGAACATGGGTACAGGTCTCTTCGACTATATCGCTCAGGCGTGCCGATCGCTTGCAGCCACGGCGGCCCCCTCTATTACAGCGATGGGGATTCACATCGTCATAGCGCTCGCGACCATCATGTTGGTTTGGTTCGGCGTGCAGGAGGCGCTGGCATCGGCGCACGGTGGGCCAGGGTTCAGCATGGGGAGGTTCCTCAACCTCTTCATGCTGCTCACCTTCGCCTACGCGATGGTGAACTATTACGACAGTTCCATCCCCGGACTTGGCTTCTCCATCAAGGGCTTCATCGACGGCGGCACAATCAATCTTGTGAACCTGATTGGGGCAGATGGTTCCGCCACCATGCTGAACGAGATCCACACGGCATCCTCAAAGACGGGACCATCGCTTGCTGAATAGCTGATGTCTCCGTACTACGCGATTGTGTACTTCGTCGTGCAGTTCCTGTTAGCCCTGCTGGCCGCAATCATTTCCGCAATTCTGGCCTATGGCGCAATTGCGGCAACGATCATCGGATTACTCGGGCCGATCTTTATCCCGTTTCTTGTCTTCGACAAACTCGATTGGTTGTTCTGGGGTTGGCTCAAGGCGTATCTCGGATTCAGCTTTTACAAGGTCGTCGCCGCAGCCACCATGAATGTTCTGTCTCATGTTCTGACGAACTACTACATCCAACTTGGCCAGAGCATGTCAGACCCTTCAACGATGGTTCAGACGTTGCCGCTTCTCGATCCTTCTTGTACTGGTCAACATCTACATCCTCTTCAAGATTCCGACCATGACGCACAGCCTATTCACTGGCGGTACCGGCGGGCACGGCGGAGGCCTGGGCATGGCGATGATGGCGATACGGGCCGCGATGTAAACGGCAGAGAGAAAACGAGGTCACAGATGAGCACAGAAACAACGAATATGGAAACCAAAGCGACCCCGGAAATCACCCGAGCCGCAGAGCGTTACCTGGAGCAGTACGGCGACCCGCTGGTGATGAACACCTATCTTGAAGGTGACCATTCTTGTGCTCGCCGCCGTCTGTATCGCGCTGGCGGCGCTCACCTTCAAGAGTCAGCAAGCGCTCGCCAACATGCACCCAATGATCGTGCGCATTAACGACGTGGGCCACGCGGAAGCGATCGACTATCGGAACTTTCAGTATCGCCCGCAGGAAGCGGAGAACAAGTATTACCTCACCCGCTGGGCGGAACTGTATTTCAGCCGCAATCGTTTCACGATCGAACGGGATCAAACGCAGTCGCTTTACTTCCTCAATAGCGACGTGCAACGTGCCGTGATCGACCAGGAACGCAAGGACAACAGCATTCAGAATTACGTCAAAGACAGCAGCTTGCCGTATGTCGATGTGGAGATCAAGAACGTCATCCTTGACGACCTGCGACAGTCGCCGTATTCGGCGCGCATCGAGTTCGAGAAGGTGTACACCAACCCCGCGGATCATTCCGAACTCAAGCGGGAGCGATGGACAGCCAGCGTCACCTATGTCTTTCGCGAGAATGTGAAAAACAATGAGCTTGCCGTGAACCCCCTCGGTCTGACCATCGTGCGCTTCCGGGCCGACCAGGCATTCAGCTAGGGATTCATCGACCTGCCCAGAGGCTTATTCATGTCCTTTCATGCTGCTAATCCGGCTGGCTTTTCCCACCTGTCCTCGTGTCTGGTGGAGTCGGCGAACAAGAGCCTTTCGACGCGCAACTACGGTGGCGAATTGCGCCCTTCTTACGGCGGACATGCCCGCTCGAATCGCACTGCAATTGCGGCGAACTTCCGCAGCCAATGTGCAGATGACAACTTTGCTCTGGAGCGTGTCTGCCGTTATGTATCCCGTCTTTTGCTCGGTCACAGCTTCGGGGCCTTTCCGGCGCCCGGCGGCACTCGGTCTTCTGCTTCGCATTTCGCGCCCCTTCGGGGTCTCGGTTCCTCCCAAAACAAGTTTGAGAACCACGGCAAAGAACGCCTCTCAAACTTCTTTCGGGCCCCTCCCAGAAAGCAGACCTTCGGCACTTGGGAGCCGGGCCCACTCGCTAAGCTCCGCCCAGTGTGACCCGAGCAACAACGGGCGAATTCAACAAACGGAGACACTCTCATGTACCAGAACAAAGTAACCCTCATCGGCTTTCTCGGCAGCAACCCAGAAGCTCGCACCAACAGCGCGGACTTCAGCGTCACCAATCTCTC
>CAWEQA010000020.1:0-250446 GCA_963811095.1 uncultured Acidobacteriaceae bacterium
TCATCTGGTATAAACAATCACATCGAGAGCAGATGTGTGGCAGCCGGTCGTAATTTGTTTGAATCTCTCGTGTCCGCCCGGCATCTAAGCATTCAGAGAGCGTAGAGTTCTCAAGTCGTCCCGGCCACGGGACTTGATTCGGAAACATCGGTAGGTTTCTGAAGGGTACCTTCAAAGCAAGGACCTCCAAAGTAAGATCTTTTCTCAATTTTCTGTCTTCCGCTTCGGCGTGCGCTGAGAAATCGGTGCGTTGTAGATCCAAAGCGGAAGGCTATATCGTTGCGCGCTGTTTTGAGCTTCCCTAGAAGCAGTTTCCTCGCGGTAAGGCCGCTCGGAATGACAAAGCCTAGGCTTGTTGAGCTCTCCAGTCGTCCAGACCAGAGCACCTTCCACATGTGGAAATCATGTGTAAATGCTGTGGGATGTGTAGGTTGACAGGGTCCCGCGCGGACGATATGGTTAAAAGGTTTCGAGGACAGCCGGATTCACTCTAGCAGTGAGTCCGTCTAGAACTGAAGGCGCGCCGCTCAGGCGGAAGGCGATTCGGATCTTTGACAACTCGGTTGAACGTGCCAGTCGTGAGAGAGCGGATTCGGGCATTAGTCCGAAACGATCTCACAAGATAGATCACCGTGAACTTCTTTCGCATCTTCGGATGCGAGTGGAGGCTGAACGGTGACGCCATCCCGCGCTGTTGAAACCCGAGCGGCTTTTGCAAGCTGTTTGGGATGTGCGGCGATGGCAGTCTGCCAACTACCCGTCGGCAGACATCAGGTTTCAAACGAGAGTTTGATCCTGGCTCAGAATCAACGCTGGCGGCGTGCCTAACACATGCAAGTCGAACGAGAAAGTGGAGCAATCCATGAGTAAAGTGGCGACCGGGTGAGTAACACGTGACTAACCTACCTTCGAGTGGGGGATAACCTCGGGAAACCGAGGCTAATACCGCATAACATCGCAAGATCAAAGCAGCAATGCGCTGGAAGAGGGGGTCGCGGCTGATTAGCTAGTTGGCGGGGTAACGGCCCACCAAGGCGAAGATCGGTATCCGGCCTGAGAGGGCGCACGGACACACTGGAACTGAAACACGGTCCAGACTCCTACGGGAGGCAGCAGTGGGGAATTTTGCGCAATGGGGGAAACCCTGACGCAGCAACGCCGCGTGGAGGATGAAGCCCCTTGGGGCGTAAACTCCTTTCGACCAAGACGATAATGACGGTACTGGTGGAAGAAGCACCGGCTAACTCTGTGCCAGCAGCCGCGGTAATACAGAGGGTGCGAGCGTTGTTCGGAATTATTGGGCGTAAAGGGCGCGTAGGCGGTGCCACAAGTCACTTGTGAAATCCCCGGGCTTAACCCGGGGCCTGCAGGCGAAACTGTGGTGCTGGAGTATGGGAGAGGTGCGTGGAATTCCCGGTGTAGCGGTGAAATGCGTAGATATCGGGAGGAACACCTGTGGCGAAAGCGGCGCACTGGACCATAACTGACGCTGAGGCGCGAAAGCTAGGGGAGCAAACAGGATTAGATACCCTGGTAGTCCTAGCCCTAAACGATGATTGCTTGGTGTAGCAGGTACCCAATCCTGCTGTGCCGCAGCTAACGCGATAAGCAATCCGCCTGGGGAGTACGGTCGCAAGGCTGAAACTCAAAGGAATTGACGGGGGCCCGCACAAGCGGTGGAGCATGTGGTTCAATTCGACGCAACGCGAAGAACCTTACCTGGGCTCGAAGCGCAGTGGACCGGGGTAGAAATATCCCTTCCCCTTAAAAGGCTGCTGCGGAGGTGCTGCATGGCTGTCGTCAGCTCGTGTCGTGAGATGTTGGGTTAAGTCCCGCAACGAGCGCAACCCTTATCCCTAGTTGCCATCGGGTCAAGCCGGGCACTCTAGTGAAACTGCCTCGGATAACGAGGAGGAAGGTGGGGATGACGTCAAGTCCTCATGGCCTTTATGTCCAGGGCTACACACGTGCTACAATGGTCGGTACAAACCGTCGCAAACCCGCGAGGGGGAGCTAATCGGAAAAAGCCGGCCTCAGTTCGGATTGGAGTCTGCAACTCGACTCCATGAAGCTGGAATCGCTAGTAATCGCGGATCAGAACGCCGCGGTGAATACGTTCCCGGGCCTTGTACACACCGCCCGTCACATCACGAAAGTGGGCCGTACTAGAAGCTGGTGTGCTAACCGCAAGGAGGCAGCCATCCAAGGTACAGCTCATGATTGGGGTGAAGTCGTAACAAGGTAGCCGTAGGAGAACCTGCGGCTGGATCACCTCCTTTCTAAGAGAGAACGTCATGGCACTCACGCGACTCCGTTTCATGGACTTCGGTCTGGGAAACAATGGAGTTTAAACACGCGTGGGATGTTGCCATGTACCCCAAACTGCATTCACAATAAACCTGAGGATGCGGCAAGGGAGCCTCGTTTCGGACCTCTCTTTCTCGTTTCCGTTCGCATGATGGTCAGCTCCGGCTTAGCTGGAGCGCACGTTCAACCTTGTCCTCGAATAAAATTCGAGCCGCGAGCGACGAGCTTCGAGCTGGGAGCGATCGGTTTCCTGGTCGTTCAAAGCTCAAAAGCTCAATAGCTCAAAGCTAGAACCATTGAGCTCCGGAAAGCTTTCGGTGAAAACCGGGCCTGTAGCTCAGGTGGCTAGAGCGCACCCCTGATAAGGGTGAGGTCGATAGTTCAAGTCTATCCAGGCCCACCAGAATCAGTCGCTAGTCGTTCGTCGTTGGCGCGGTTTGGCTAACGATCAAAGACAAACGACCGGGTTGGGGCTGTAGCTCAGCTGGGAGAGCGCCTGGTTTGCAACCAGGAGGCCACCGGTTCGATCCCGGTCAGCTCCACCAGAAAAACTGCTTGCTGGAGGTGGTTCCATGATTCAATCCATCATCGGCCTTGGAATGTGGCTGGTTCCCATTGCGGCGATCGCGGTGTGGGGCATCCTTGAGGGTGTCAAGTTGGTTCTGGCACATCAAGAGCGGCTGGCGATGATTGAGCGTGGGATCCATCCGGACAGCGTGAAGAAGAACGAGCCGGCGTAGACATAGACAGGCCAGCTTAATGTTGGACGTCAAGTTGCTTGGCGTCGAACATTGGGTTGGAGGGATTCTGGAGTTTGCACGACTCTGGGATCAGTAAGACCCATACCCGCCGAGTGCGGGGTTTGCTGGGGCTTCAATAAATTGAAGCAGGCCAGCGAGGGCGATATTTGACAACTGAATAGATTGGGCAAATTACAAGGCGTTGTAAATTTTTATGAGTGCCTGAATTTAGCCTGCTGGGGCGCGACAACACTGATAGGCGTTGAGCGCGCGATGAGCAGGCAACTAGGCCCATAGAGTTGAAGCGGCGTGTGGTGGTTCAAGCCAGAAATCAAACAGCAGGTCCCTCGACTGCGTATTGACTTCGCTAATCGCGAAATCAATACTCCGCTCGGGATGACAGGCCGGATGAGATCGAAGCGAGAGTTGCCGTGTGTCGAGTTAATTTTATGGTCAAGCTACTAAGGGCGCATGGTGGATGCCTTGGCAGAAGCAGGCGAAGAAGGACGTGGCAAGCTGCGATAAGCCTCGGGGAGCCGCAAGCAGGCTTTGATCCGGGGATTTCCGAATGGGGAAACCCACGGGGGCAAAACCCCCGTACGGCGTGATGAATCCATAGTCACGCACGAGCGAACCCTGGGAAGTGAACCATCTCAGTACCAGGAGGAAAAGAAAGAAACCTCGATTCCGAGAGTAGTGGCGAGCGAAATCGGAACAGCCTAAACCGGTAAGACCTTCGGGTTCTACCGGGGTTGTAGGGTCGACAACAGTAGAGTTACCAATCTGGTCGTTAACCGAAGCCCTCTGGAAAGAGGGGCCATAGAGTGTGATAGCCACGTAGGTGAAAACGAGCCAGACTCGAAGTCGATACCTGAGTACCGCGGAGCACGAGAAACTTTGCGGGAAGCTACGGAGACCATTCCGTAAGGCTAAATACTAGCTTCTGACCGATAGTGAACCAGTACCGTGAGGGAAAGGCGAAAAGAACCGCTGTGAGCGGAGTGAAATAGTACCTGAAACCGTGTGCCTACAAACGGTGGGAGGACAATGCGGCGCAAGCCGAAAGTCTGACCGCGTGCCTATTGCATAATGAGCCGGCTAGTTATTCTTGTCAGCAAGGTTAAGCGAAAGCGAGCCGTAGCGAAAGCGAGTCCGAATAGGGCGATCCAGTTGGCAGGAATAGACGCGAAGCGGGATGATCTACCCTTGGCCAGGCTGAAAGTGGAGTAACATCCACTGGAGGGCCGAACGGGTGTTTGTTGAAAAAAGCTCCGATGAGCTGAGGGTAGGGGTGAAAGGCTAATCAAATTCCGTGATAGCTCGTTCTCTCCGAAATAGCTTTAGGGCTAGCCTCGGATGATTTGTCGTGGTGGTAGAGAACTGAATGGACTATGGGGCTTTCCAGCTTACAGAATCCAATCAAACTTCGAATGCCATAGAACAACCAATCCGGGAGTCAGACGGCGGGGGCTAAGCTTCGTCGTCGAGAGGAAAACAGTCCAGATCGCCTGCTAAGGTCCCAAAATACAAGCTAAGTGGGAAAGGAAGTCGGAACGCCCAGACAGCCAGGAGGTTGGCTTAGAAGCAGCCATCCTTTAAAGAAAGCGTAATAGCTCACTGGTCAAGCGGTCCGGTGCCGACAATTTAACGGGGCTTAAGCTTGTTACCGAAGCAGCGAATGCATGGTGTAACAGCCATGCGTGGTAGGAGAGCATTCCCAACAGTTTGAAGGTAGACCGAAAGGACTACTGGACGGTTGAGAAGAGACCCTGCCGGCATAAGTAGCGATAACGGAGGTGGGAACCCTCCGCGCCGAAAGTCTAAGGTTTCCTGAGAAAGGTTAATCCGCTCAGGGTCAGGCGGTCCCTAAGGCGAGGCCGAAAGGCGTAGCCGATGGACATCCGGTTAATATTCCGGACCTCCCTTGTTTTCGTTATACGATGGGGTGACGCAGTAGGATAAGCAGGCCGTTCTATGGCTATAACGGTCGATGCGTGTAAGGTGTTTCTCGTAGGCAAATCCGCGAGGAAGTTATCACTGAGACGCAAAGCAGTACTCCGTATGGAGGAAAGCTGCCGATTCCACACTGCCAAGAAAAACCTCTAAGGAGAAAATAAGGGAACCGTACCTCAAACCGACACAGGTAGACGAGGAGAATATCCAAAGGCGCTCGTGAGAACAGTTGGTAAGGAACTCGGCAATATAACCCCGTAACTTCGGGAGAAGGGGTGCCCCGGTAGAGTTCATAGCTCGAGGGGGCCGCAGCGAAATGCGCACTGCGACTGTTTAACAAAAACACAGGTCTCTGCAAAGTCGAAAACGACGTATAGGGGCTGACGCCTGCCCGGTGCTGGAAGGTTAAAGGGAGAGGTCAGCCGCAAGGCGAAGCTTCGAACTGAAGCCCCAGTGAACGGCGGCCGTAACTATAACGGTCCTAAGGTAGCGAAATTCCTTGTCGGGTAAGTTCCGACCTGCACGAATGGCGTAACGAAAGTGCGACTGTCTTGCCGACTGACACGGCGAACTTGTAGTGCCGGTGAAGATGCCGGTTGCCCGCAACTAGACGGAAAGACCCCGTGCACCTTTACTATACCTTTACCATGAACTATGGCCCTTGCTGCGCAGGATAGGTGGGAGGCTTTGATTCCAGGCTCTCGGGCTTGGAGGAGCCAACGGTGAGATACCACCCTGCGAGATCTGTGGTTCTAACTTACTCCCGTGAACCGGGAGAGGGACATGGTAAGGCGGGTAGTTTGACTGGGGCGGTCGCCTCCTAAACGGTAACGGAGGCGCGCGAAGCTACGCTCAGGCTGTTTGGAAATCAGCCGACGAGTGCAAAAGCATAAGCGTGGTTGACTGCGAGTCCTACAAGACGAGCAGGTACGAAAGTAGGCTTTAGTGATCCGGTGGTTCTGCATGGAAGGGCCATCGCTCAACGGATAAAAGGTACGCCGGGGATAACAGGCTGATCGGAGCCAAGAGTTCATATCGACGCTCCGGTTTGGCACCTCGATGTCGGCTCATCGCATCCTGGAGCTGTAGAAGGTTCCAAGGGTTAGGCTGTTCGCCTATTAAAGCGGTACGTGAGCTGGGTTCAGAACGTCGCGAGACAGTTCGGTCCCTATCTGTTGTGGGCGCAGGAGATTTGAGAGGACCTGTCCTTAGTACGAGAGGACCGGGATGGACGAACCTCTTGTGTTCGAGCTGTCATGCCAATGGCACCGCTCGGTAGCGAAGTTCGGTTGTGATAACCGCTGAATGCATATAAGCGGGAAGCACTCCTCAAGATGAGATCTCCCAACCCGTAAGGGATAAGAAGGGCCCAGGAAGACTACCTGGTTGATAGGCTGGAGGTGGAAGCGCAGTGATGCGTGTAGCTTACCAGTACTAATCGCCCGTTCGGCTTGACCATAAAATTTACTCGGTGCAGAAGAACAGCTGTCAGTTCTCAGTTGCCAGTTCTCAGTTAGAACCTGAACTGGAATTAGCAAGTTGTTTGGATGTCGTTAGAACCTGAATGACTGAGAAGCAATAACTGAAGCTGTTGCGCCGATGAGCTTTTATAAAGCAGCCGAAGTAATGAGTGGCAGAAATCGGAAGTAAACCAGAAGAAAGTAAGCCACACCCAATCTATTCAGTTGTGAGGTATCGAACCTCACGATCTTTGAAAGTTTGCAGCGATGATCTTCCCACGGGAGATCCTAGCTCGAGGCTGCCATAGCTCGAAGCTCGCTGCTTCGACTTGTCGGTAATCATACCGCGGGGGATCCACCCGTTCCCATCCCGAACACGGAAGTTAAGCCCCGCTGGGCCGATTGTACTGCACGCGAAAGTGTGTGGGAGAGTAGGTAGTTGCCGGCATTAATAAAGGCCATTCAGAGAAATCTGGATGGCCTTTTCCTTTTGTGGGCAAGGTTTCAAAGTTTCAAGGTTTCAGAGTTTCAAACTGCAATGTCTTGAAACGTTGAAACATTGAAACCTTGAAACTTTACAATTCGCAACTCACCCGCGTGCCTCATCCCTGGCTCGCGGGTTTTTCTTTTGGAGGAAATTATGACCGCTTTCAAAGCTAATCGTGTCGTCCACAAATTCACCCAAACTAATCCTGCACCTCCTGAGAGAGTGTTCCCCCTGCTCTGTCCGGTACGCGAGGGTGACTGGCTGCCGGGTTGGAAATATCGGCTGATTCACTCGGACTCCGGCGTCGCGGAGCTGGGATGCGTGTTCACTACTCCGAATCCGCCGGGCTCGGCTGTGCAAGGTGGAGCCGCAGCAGAAACTACATGGATCGTCACTAACTACGATCCCGTGGCATTTCGCATTGCCTATCTCTGGATCAATCCGGGCCGGGTGATCACCGACCTGCGTATCCAACTCACTCCTTCCGCTCAGGGGTCGACGAGCACCGACATCCGGTATTGCTACACGGGTCTCTCGCCGGAAGGCAATCGCGAACTCGAGCACTACACGCAGCAGTGGTTTGAAGCCAACATGCGAAACTGGGAAACCACGATCAACCACTACCTGCGGACTGGAAAGAAGATGTCAGCCTAGCTGCTCAGGATTGTTCTCATCCTTAGGAACACCGGAACACCGAAGTTATGCCCCGCTGGGCCGATTGTACTGCACGCGAAAGTGTGTGGGAGAGTAGGTAGTTGCCGGCATAGGAAAACAACTGAACAGCAGTATCGATAAAATGGCACTATGAAAGGAAGTCAGGCGGCCGCGCCAGCGAAAGCCACCGGCGCCAAGAAGGCTAAGGACCCACGCAAGCACCACTACGTTCCCGTCTTTTATCAGAGCAATTTTACAAATGAAGGCGGACTGCTGTGGGTTTATGACCGCTGCCTCCATACATATAAGGAACTCCACCCCCGCGTCGTCTGCTTCGAGAAGGATTTGTACACCGTGAAACCTGAGAATAAGCCACCCGACATGCAGGTTGAGCGCAAGATTCTCGCGGTTGTAGATAGTCTCGGCTCCAGAGGCATACGCGATTTCCAGATCGGTAAACCGAATAGCGAAGCGGAGCAGGAGGTCGCGTTCTTCATGGCCTTCCAATGGAATAGGGTTCCCACTCACAGCAGAGATATTCGTGCAACCTATGCGAAGCTCATTGAGGAGCTTAGTCGAATTATGTTCGCCAATGTAGATCGAGCGAGAGTGTTCATGGAAAGGTACGCGCGAGATGCTGGCCAGACTCTAAACGTCACGCCTGAGTCAATGGTTGAGGCTGTGTGTGGCAAGCAATTTGAGATCGTGGCGACGGAGACCGCATTCCTCACAACAATGATGGAGCAGGCCATGAACCTGACGAAGGTGCTGTTGCAGCTAGATTGGGAAGTGCTCGTCGCCTCGGAGGAGACGGGCTTTGTAATATGTGACTGCCCAGTGGTGGTCGTACCTCCTAAGGGGGGCGACGAGGTTGGCTTCCTCGTGCCTGGTTCGGCAAAATATTTCCCTCTAACGAGGCACCTGTGCCTTCGCCTGGGCGAACCGGGACGGACTCGGGGGCATAGGAGGATCGACAAGGAAGCCGTGCGCACAGTGAATCTGAACATCGCAGCAAACTCGGAGCGATTCATTATGGGAGCCTCAAGAGTGCAGCTCGAAAATGTCGTCTCACGCAGCGCGAGCCAAGAAGAGGAGTCGACGCCGCGCTTCACCGTGGAAACTGTGGAGTCCGATGACGATGGCTCGTTACAGAAACTGTCCTCGCATCCCCGGCGCTATTTCTACCCGAAGGACGGCGCGCCGCATGCACCGTAGGGTTGGGCACGATACCGGCGGGTGGCCAGCCTTCGCCCGTGTTTCCCGATAACCACCACAACAGAGGGTGCCACGTCCCTTGCGCGTTTTGCTTGGGCGGGTGGCGATGCTGCCGACACAAGATGCCCTCTTGATGCGAGCGTTCGGAATCCCACCCTTCGCAAAGTGCGCGAAGGATGGGGCACCCACTGTGTTGCTGATGCTAGCGAGATCAAAAGCGCAGGCCACCTGCCCGCCAGCCGCCGGGTGGAAAACTCAGAGTTTGCTTGCTGTCGGCACTGCGCGGGCGGGGCGCCACATTTGTTCATCAACTGGCGCGACGTTCTTTGCTCTTCTGCCGAAGTTTGGCGAAGGCCTCGTCCCCGTCTACTGGCTTCACGTGGCCGCTCTTGAGATCGTCATAGCGGCCATCGAGCATCGTGCGCACCTCGGACAGTTCCTGCAGATAGCCTGCCATTGCGTCCTCGATCAAGTCGCTGGCTGGACGTCCGCTCTTGCTGGCTAGTTCTTGCAGGCGGGATTCGGTTTCGGGGCGAAAGTGTACTTCCATTTGCCAAGTCTAGAGCGGCGTATGGGCAGTGTCAAAGCTTTCTCCTCTTGATGCGTGCGTTCGGCATTCCCACCCTTCGCAGAGTGCGCGAAGAGCCTGCCCTGAGCGAAACCGAAGGGATGGGCCACCCATTGTGTTGCTAGTGTCAGCGAAATCCAAATCCCCACCCTTTGACTGCGCTCAGGGTGGGCTCCTCTCGCAAGATGCGCGAGAAGGGTGGGGCACCCGGCTCTAATGACCGTCGTTTATAGTCCATCCACGTTCTTCAGCCACTACAGCGCAACAGCAGGTCCCTCCACTCCGCCGTCGCTGGCGCTCCGGCTCCGGTCGGGATGACAGGGGCGGGCGGTCCCTGATTCGTGTCCCGAAGTAGCAATTTCTCGTTACCGGCTGCTTACGTTACCGGCTACTTACTTCCGCGTGGGGACGAACATGTCGGCTTCGGTCAGGCGGCATTTCTGGGCCATTTGATAGCAGTAGTAGAAATGCGCGGCGTTTTGGTTGCGGGAGTCGGTGCCGAAGGTGAACTTCAGGCCGTATCGTTTGGCCATGGTGATAAAGCTCTCGTCGGGGACGTGTGCCACCTCGTTGATTTCGATTGCGATCTTGCGGGACTCGGCGGCATCGATAACGCGCTGCATCCGGGCGTATGTCCAGAGATCGCGATACTGCCGCGCGATCGGAACTGGGAGGAACGTTGGCCAGGCGAAGATATCGATGGGCTCGGTGGTCAGCACCTGCTCGATGAACTGCAGGTAGCGGGTCATAAACTCTTCTTCGTCGTCGACGTGGGTGTCGATTTGCCAGATCGCCAGCCATGTGCCGTCGTTGTTTGGCAGAGTGAGGGCGTCCATCAGAACATAATCGAGCTGGTCGAGAAGTTTTTTCGGAAATGCCTTCGACCAGCCTGCGTAGACCGGTTGCAGTCCGATGCAGACGGGATAGCGGCGTAATCCGTCGATGTATTTCTTGAGGTCGGCGTCGGTGTTGATGGGGTAGCCGGGGCCGGGATGCTCGACGATGCCGATCTGGACTCCGCGCTCTTTGCCGAGTTGGAGCGCCTGGTCGATCGAGAGGGTAGGGCTCAGGTGAACGTGATAATCCGCAACCGGGAAGGCGGGCTTTGCGGGCAGGGTGGCAGCGACGGTGGGTGTCGACGCGAGGAGGTGTTGTGGGGTGGCGAGAGCGGCTCCCGCGATCACCGAGGTTTGAAGGAAATTTCTGCGGGAATAGGTATGTTTCACGATTGGTCTCTCCCTGGAGCGGTGACGCGGCGTTTCCGACGTGCTCTTGTGGAGCATAAGGAACGGGGAGCAAAGCATCAGTGACTGGGGTCACGCGGTTGAATAGAATCATGGAGTCCCGGACGCATTCGTCCGGGGGCGCTCGCTTCGCGGGCAGGCAAAATGCGTCCGTTTCTATATATGCGCTATGAGGGAGATTATGAGCAAGGTTAAGGTTGCGGCGTTTTCAATTTCGATTGACGGGTTTGGGGCGGGTCCGCGGCAGGATTTGAAGAATCCGCTGGGAGTGCGCGGGACCGAGCTGCATCGGTGGTTTTATCCCACCGACGTTTTCAAGAAGATGCAGGGGCAAAGCGGCGGGAGCACGGGCGTCGACAACCAGGTTGCGGCGCAGGCGTTTGAGAATGTGGGCGCCTGGATTCTGGGGCGGAATATGTTTGGTCCGGTGCGGGGTGCGTGGAAGGACGATTCGTGGAAGGGATGGTGGGGGGCGAATCCTCCGTACCATACGCCGGTGTTTGTGCTGACGCATCACGCGCGGGCGCCGCTGGAGATGGAGGGTGGGACGACGTTTTACTTTGTCACCGAGGGAGCGGAGTCGGCGCTGAAGCAGGCGAAGGAGGCGGCTGGCGGGAAGGACGTACGCATTGGGGGCGGCGTATCGGTGCTGCGGCAGTACCTGGCCGCGGGGCAGATTGACGAGATGCATTTGGCGGTGTCTCCGGTGTTGCTGGGCGAGGGGGAGAATCTGTTTGCGGGAATCAATCTGCACCAGTTGGGATTTGCGGTCGCGCGGATTGTGGCGGGGGAGAATGCGACGCATGTCTTCATCAGCAAGAGATAAGAAGACCTACAAGGGAAATTAAAAATCCCCACTTCTCGCGCCAAGAACGCGCGAGAAATGGGGCACCCGGCGGGGGCGCCTTTTTTCCGTAGCAGATCTATGTTCGTCCAACCTTGAGCGAGATTCTTGAAGTTCTCATGCTCGCCACGTGGCCGAGAAAATCTTGAGGCGGGTTCAGAGATTCCTTCCGCAAAACTAGGCAAGGACTTTCAGAACTACGGCGGTGACGTCGTCGTGGGGAGCGGTTCCGTCGGAAAAAACCTGAAGGCCGGTGAAGAGGTATTCGAGGGATTGCGCGGCAGACTTGGACTGGCATTCGGCCCAGAGTTCGGGCAGGCGGGTGGAGCAGAATTCGATGCCTTCGGGATTGAGCGCTTCGTGGAGGCCGTCGGTGGCGAACAGGACGGAGTCCCCGGGGGAAAGTTGGACGACGTGCTGGTTGTAGCTGGCGGTAGGCAGAAGGCCGGAGGGGAGTCCGCCTTCGCCGAGAAGTTGGCAGGTGGCGGTGGAGGCGTGGAGGGGATAAGGCAGACCGGCGTTGGAGAAGGCCAGGGTGCGAGCCGTGGGATCGAAGACGGCGTAGAGCGTGGAGCAGAAGCGGCCAGGCAGAGGGTGCTGCAGGAGACGCTGGTTCAGCAGGGAGAGGATTGCGCTGGTGTCGACGCCGGTCTTGTGAATGCCGCGCAGCGTGCCCATAACCAGAGCGCCGTACATGGTGGCGGGGAGTCCCTTGCCGACGACGTCGCCGAGGTAGAGTCCGATGAGTCCGTCGGGGAGGAGGAAGAAATCCAGGAAGTCTCCGCCGACGTCGAAGAAGGGCGTGAAGCGGAAGTCGATTTCGATGGAGTAGTCGCGGAGCGGCGCGGCGGGGACGAGCGAAGACTGGATGACGCGGGCCTCGCGCATGTGATCGTCGCAGATGCGACCGCAGGGAAGGGCCTGTGATTCGGGAGTTGAGGTGGCTTCGGTGTTGGGGAGGATCGATGTCGGGTTCAAGGCGTAGGTGTCCTCTGGAAAGTTGATCGGCAGGGTGCGGGTTCGGCTTCAGTTTGGTGGGTCCGCAGGAGGCCGATTTGGGGAATTTCTTATTCGGGAATTCTGGGAATCGAAGGTGCGGATTGGCGGCGCGGGACCCGGATGGCCACGACGAGGATCGCAAGCAGGACGGTGGCGACTCCGATGGCGGTGAGGGCGAGGAAGTCGATGAGAGCGTGATCGAGACCGAGGGAGAGGAGGAGGGAACGGGTGAGGGGCTCAAGGTAGGTTGCCAGGAACGGGCGTGGTGTGGGCATTGCGGGAACTCCGGTTTCTCTTCTTGATCGAAAAATCTGTTTCAGACAAAACATCAAAATCCCCACCCTCTCGCAAACTGCGCGAGAAGGGTGGGGCACCCTCTGACAATTACTGGGCCGGGGTTGCGGCTGGCGTTGGGGCTGGGGTTTCGGCTGCGACTTCGGGGGCCTGGACCGGATTGATCTTCACGGTCGCCAGGATTTGTTCCAGGCGGTTGAAGACCTTGTCGCGGTCGACGTGCTTGGTCAGTCCGTCTTCCGACGCGACCGTGGTGACGTTCAGCGCGAACTCGTAGCAGGATCCATTCTGAAAAACATGGAAGTACTTGGAGTCGCTCTGGCGAGTTCCCTCACCGGAGACGGCTTCGGTGGCGCGGAGTTCTAGGTCACCGAGCATCAGCTTGGAGTTCGAAGCCGAGTCACTCGAAGGTGCGGGCGATGATTTCGCGACGCTCGTCGAGTCCGAAGTCGACGCCGCTGGCGTGGAAGCGGACGGAGAATCCGACTTGGGAGCGGACGTGGAGTCCTGCTTCGCAACTTCGGTGGAGGTCACAGGCGATGCGGGCGCGGGCTCCGTCTGCGCTGCCTGCTTGGGCTGCGGCACGGCGAACTCGGTGCATTGCTCGGCGGTGAGACTCTTGTGAACGCTCACGTTGAAGAATGCGGACGAGAAGTCCGTGTTGGCGTAGTTCGTCTCGGGCAACTCGACGGCGGCGAGTGCGACTCCGCCAGGCTGCACGAAATTCATCGCGATCGGGTTCGACGCGAGCAGTTCGGTGGCGGCATTGCCGGTTTCAATCGCGTAACGGCGCGGATATTCGAAGGTCACGCCGTAGGTCTTGTCCGCGTAGTTCACGGTTGCGGGCTTTTTGCGTACGACTTTCTTGGGAGCCGGAGTGGTCGTGGCCTGCGCGACGGGTGCGGGCATGGGCTGCACCGGGCTCGGGGACTGTGTCATCGGGATCTGGTTGTTGGAGCTGACGGGTTTCGGCTTGTCTTTATCACTGGAACAGCCGACGGTTACGGAGCAGATGATCAGTATGGCGCCGAAAATGAGCGCGCTGGTCTTCGTGCCCCAGGCTACGGAACGGGTCTCTGCGGCGGTGCGAATAGCGTTGATGCGGGTCATTGTGGTTGCCTCCTGCCGACTCGCGGCACTATGAGGAATGCACGGGGGAGGCCAAGTGGAAGCCTGTTGAATTTGCGGGAGTTAGCGAGATGCGGGCTGGAAAGCCTCGTGGGGCGCGGGACACGATGTGGGCGGGGGAACACGGTCGGGAGTCGAGGTTTCAAAGTCTCAAGGTTTCAAAGACCTTGGAGCTCCAGACTCATTGTCATCGGGGAAATTTATCGCGCGGCGGTGAGCTAGTATTCTTGGGCGGTGACAATCCAAGTGACCACCTTGTATCGACCAGTCGGGCAGACTGAGATGGATCTGGTTCGAGCCAGCGGGTTTCGCGAATTTCCTCCGCGTTTGCCGGAGCAGCCGATCTTCTATCCGGTCTTGACGGAGGAGTATGCGACGCAGATTGCGCGCGATTGGAATACTAAGGATGAGCGTTCGGGATTCGTTGGGTACGTGCTGCGATTTCAGGCGCAGACGGAGTTTTTGAGTAAGTACGATGTGCATACTGTTGGAAGCGTAGGACATCGCGAATACTGGATCCCTGCAGACTCGTTGCCGGAATTGAACGCGAATATTGTTGGGGAAATTGAGATAGTGTCGGAGTTTCATCAGGTTATCAAGTAAGGTCAAATCCCCACCCTAACGTCGCAAAGTGCGCGACGTTAGGATGGGGCACCCTGGAGAGCGGAGGAGAAGGAATGAGTCGAGCCAGTCGAGGATGTATATCTTGTTTGGTTTTGCTACTGGCTTGGTGCGCGGGATGGGCTCAGGGGGCGGTGCACGTGCCGGAGAAGATCATTATTGATACCGACATTGGTGATGACGTGGATGATGCGTTTGCGCTGGCCATCGCGGTGAAGAGTCCGGAGTTGCAGGTGCTGGGTGTGATGACGACATTTGGCGATACTGAGGCGCGGGCGAAGATTGCGGATCGGTTTCTGGGCGAGGTGGGGCGCGGGGAGATTCCTGTGCTGGCGGGGAGGGCGACGGCGACGAAGAATCCGATGTCGCAGTGGAAGTATGGGGAGGGCGGGCATTTTGCGAAGGCGTCGCACCGCGATGCGGTGGAGTTTTTGCTGGAGCAGATTCGGAAGTATCCGGGGGAGATCACGCTGGTGGCGATTGGTCCGCTGATGAATGTGGGGGCAGCGATCGATCAGGATGCGGCGACCTTCCGCAAGTTGAAGCGCGTGGTGCTGATGGGCGGGTCGGTGCGGCGCGGGTATGGGGACTTGGGGTATACGGCGCCGGTGCTCCCGATGCCTGAGTGGAATATTTTGAATGATGTTGCTTCGGCGCAGAAGTTGTTTGCGGCTGGCGTGCCGCTGTATGTGATGCCGCTGGATTCTACGCAGTTGAAACTGGATGAGGTGAAGCGGGCGTTTCTGTTTAGCCAGGGGACGGCGGTGACGGATCAGCTGGCGGTGCTGTATCACTTGTGGGGGCAGGAGACGCCGACATTGTTTGATCCGATGACGCTGGGGTTTGTGCTGCGGCCGGAACTGTGTCCGGTGACGGGGATGCATATTCGGGTGGATGAGAAGGGGTTCACGCGGGAAGAGCCGGGGGCGGCGAATGCGCAGGTTTGTCTGGATTCGAATGCGGAGGATTTTTTTCGGTTTTATTTGAAGAGAGTGGCGGCGAGATAACGAAGTCAAAATCCCCACCCTAACGTCGCAAAAGACGCGACGTTAGGATGGGGCACCCTGATGATACTGGGAGAGATCATGCGCATGGACGGAGGAGGGAGACGGGGATTCTTGAAGAGTGCGGGGCTCGTGGTGCCGGGATTGGCGCTGGCGGGGGAAATCCCCACCCTTCGACAGGCTCAGGCGAGGCTTTCTGCCGCAAAGGGCGCGGCAGAAATGGGGCACCCGGAGCAAGGTGCTGCGACGGCGTTTTATGATGTTCGAGCGTTTGGCGCTACGGGGGACGGGCGGACGATTGATACTCCTGCGATCAACCGGGCAATTGATGAGGCGGCATCGGCTGGTGGGGGGACGGTTTACTTTCGGGCGGGGAATTATTTGTGTTATTCGATTCGTCTGAAGAGCAAGGTTACGATTTATCTGGACGCGGGGGCGACGATTGTGGCGGCGGATCCAGCCGCTGATTCTTCGCACGGTTATGATCTCGCAGAGTCGAACAAGCCTTGGGAGGACTACCAGGATTACGGGCACAATCACTGGCACAACAGTTTGATTTGGGGCGAGGGGCTGGATGGAGTCTCGATATGCGGGCCTGGGTTGATTTGGGGAAAGGGGTTGAGCCGTGGGTGGGGCGCGGGGCCGGTCGCGGAACATGCGGGCGAGGCGAACAAAGCGATCGCACTGAAGAATTGCCGCAACGTCATCTTGCGGGATTTTTCCATTCTGCATGGTGGGCATTTTGGAGTTCTGGCGACGGGCGTCGATAACCTGACGATCGATAATCTGAAAATCGATACGAATCGCGACGGCATGGATGTTGATTGCTGCCGGAATGTGCGGATCGCGAATTGCAGCGTGAATTCACCGTGGGATGACGGGATCTGCCTGAAGAGTTCGTTTGCGCTGGGGTATGCGCGCCCGACCGAGATGGTGACGATCAGCAATTGCATGGTCTCTGGCAGTTACGTGGAAGGCGCGCTGCTCGATGGGACGTTCAAGCGATTTGCTGCTGACGAGAAGGTGCCGCGCAGGGGGCGGATTAAGCTTGGGACGGAGTCGAATGGCGGATTCAAGAACGTCACGATTACGAATTGCGTGTTTGACGGATGCTGTGGGCTGGCGCTTGAGTCGGTAGATGGAGCGGTGATTGAAGACGTGAGCGTCACGAACATTACAATGCGGGATGTGTACGGAGCGCCGATTTTCATACGACTTGGCGCCAGGATGCGTGGACCGGAAGACGTTCTGGTGGGGAAGATCCGCCGAGTCATTCTGAGCAACATCACGTGCCAGAACGCGCGGGGCTCCGAGCCGATCTGTTCGATCTTGTCTGGAATTCCGGGACACCCGATTGAGTATGTGAAGATCAGCGACGTTATGATCTCGCATATGGGAGGCGGGACGAAAGAGGATGCGGAACGGGCGCTGCCGGAGAAAGAGAAGGATTATCCGGAGCCGAACATGTTTGGCGTGACTCCGTCGCATGGGTTCTTCGTGCGGCATGTGAACTTTCTGGAGATGAATGGGATCGAGATCTCGCACTACAACTTCGATGGGCGGCCATCGTTTGTGTTGGAAGACGTTGAGGGGGCGGATTTTGGGCGGATCAAGGCCGGGACGATGGCGGGCGCTCCGACATTCGTTTTGAACAATGTGAAGTACTTCAGCGTGTGGCGGAGTCGGCCGGTGGCGGATACGGAGTTGGATCGTGTGGAGAAGAAGGAACTCTGATCTGCAATCTCGGAAAAGAAGTCAAAATCCCCGCTCTAAACGTCGCCAAAGACGCAACGTTTAGAACGGGGCACCCTCGGGTTGGAAAGCAGAGGAACAATGAGAAACGTCGGTGTAGTGTGCTGTGCGATCGTGCTGCTCGGGAGTGGATTGTCGCACGCGCAGAAGCAGAGCGTCGACATGATCGTCAGCGGCGGGACGGTGGTGACGATGGATTCCGGGCGGGCGATTGTTCATGACGGGAGCGTCGCGGTTAAGGGCGATTCGATTGTTGCTGTTGGTCCGCGGGGGGAGATCGAGGGTCGATACACGGGCGCGCAGGTTATTGATGCGCGCGGGCGCCTGGTGCTGCCGGGGTTCATCAACGGGCACACGCATGTCCCGATGACTTTGTTTCGCGGGCTGCATGATGACGTCACGCTGAATGACTGGCTGTACAAGTACATCTTTCCGGCGGAAGCCAAGAATGTGAATGAGGAGTTCGTGCGGTGGGGCACGAAGCTAGCGGCGGCGGAGCAGATCCGGGCGGGCGTGACTACGTTTGCCGATATGTATTACTTCGAGGACGCCATTGCCGAGGAGACCAAGAAGGCGGGAATGCGCGGAGTGTTGGGCGAGACATTTATCGACTTCCCGGCGCCGGATAACAAGTCCAATGCGGAGATGATGGCGTATACCGAGAAGTTTCTGAAGAAGTGGCAGGGGGATGCGCTGATTCATGCGGCTCCGGCTCCGCATTCGATTTATACGTGCTCGAAGAAGACGATTCAGGATGCGGCGGCGCTGGCGAAGAAATATCATGCGCCGCTTCTGATGCACGTGTCGGAGATGAAGAAGGAGTGGGAGGACAGCGAGAAGGCGAATGGGATGTCTCCGGTCGCTTATCTCGAGAAGATTGGAGTGCTGGGGCCGGACCTGGTGGCGGCGCATTGCATTTTTGTGGATGCGGCGGACTGGAAGCTGCTGGCGGAGCGGCAGGTGGGATGCGTGCATAATCCGTCGAGCAACATGATGATTGCGAGCGGCGTGTCTCCGGTGGCGGAGATGCGGGCGGCGGGCGTGGCGGTGGGGCTGGGGACGGATGGTCCGGCGGGAAGCAATAACGATCTGGATTTGATGGAGGAGATTGACCTGGCGGCGAAGCTGGCGAAGATCTCGAAGATGAATCCGCTGGCCCTGAACGCGAAGGCTGTGGTGGAGATGGCGACCATCGATGGCGCGCGGGCGCTGCACATGGAGAAGGAGATTGGGTCGCTGGAGGCGGGGAAGAAGGCGGATTTGATTCTGATCAGTCTGGATGAGCCGAATGCGGTGCCGATGTATGACGTGTATGCGCAGATTGCTTATTCGCTGAAGGGGAGCGATGTGGAGACGGTGGTGATTGGGGGGCGGGTGGTGATGCGGGAGCGGAAGTTGTTGACGGTCGACGAGGCTGCAGTGTTGGAGAGGGCGCGGGAGTATGGGAAGTCGGTGAAGGTGTCGTTGGGGATGGAGTAGGGGAGTCAAAAGGTCAAAAATGAAAAGTCAAAATCCCCACCCTAACGTCGCAAAATGCGCGACGTTAGGATGGGGCACCCAGGTCGTGGAGTTTCTTGAGAGGGAGGAGGCATGAATTCGGATTTTATGAAATCAAAATCCGCGCCCTGTCGCACAAACCGGGACAAGGGTGGGGCACCTTTGCGCGTTTCCATTCTCTTCTTCGTGCTACTTCTCTTTTGCGGTGTCGGTGCTGCGCAGAAAGTCGCGATTACGTTTGATGATCTGCCGCTGAATGGGGAGTTGCCAGCGGGGGTGACGCGGGTGGAGATTACGCGGGAGACGCTGGCGGTTTTGAAGAAGCGGCACGTGCCGGCGGCGTATGGGTTCGTCAACGCTCGCAAGCTGGAGGGGAATCCCGATGCGGCGGAGGCATTGAAGTTGTGGGCGGCGGCGGAGCCGGTGGGGAATCATACGTACACGCATATGGATTTGAATGAGAATCCGGCGGAAGCGTTTGAGCGCGAGATTGAGCAGAATGAGCCGGCGCTGGAGTTGGTGGCGGCGAAGGATGCGAACTGGCACTGGCTGCGGTATCCGTATTTGCGCGAGGGAGACACCGTCGAGAAGCGGCGCGCGGTGCGGGCTTATCTGCAGGCGCATCAGTACCGGGTGGCGCAGGTGACGCTGGATTGGGAAGACTATTTGTGGAACAGCGCCTATGCGCGGTGCGAGGCGAAGAAGGATGCGGCGTCGATTGCGTGGCTGCGGTCGAGCTATTTAGATATTGCGTCGCAGTATCTGGATCTGGGGCGGGAGATGGCGAAGCTGGTGTACGGGCACGACATCAATCATGTGCTGTTGCTGCACCTGGGAGCGTTCAGCAGCACGATTTTGCCGGATGCACTGGATCTACTGCAGAAGAAGGGATTCACGCTGGTGACGCTGGAGGAGGCGGAGAGCGATCCGGCGTATGAACGGGATCCGGATGCAGGGTCGAAGTATGGCGGGACGCTGCTGGAGGAGTGGATGGAAGTGCGGAAGACGGCGTATCCTCCGGTGGCGAAGAAGCCGTACAAGGAGTTGGCGGATATTTGTAAGTGAGTTTGCAGGCGCGATCTGGTCAACTTGGTAATGTCGAAATCCCCACTTCTCGCGCAAGGAGCGCGCGAGAAATGGGGCACCCGGCTTTCGTGCGGCTCGACGGACGGTCAAAGTTAAAATCCCCCCTACGACAAGCTCAGGGCAGGCTCTCTCGCAAAGTGCGCGAGAAGGGTGGGGACCCCTACCAAACTCGGGTGATTTCAGAAATACTTCAGGTTGATTTGTTAGCAGTGTTTGGAGCGCTTGGGGAACGCTGTTGATGAATGCTGGGCGGAGACGTATCGGTGGACTCGCCACGAGTTTGGTTCTGTTATTCACTGGGGCTCTGGGGCGGGCGCAGGACCAGCCATTGGGGGCGCAGGTTCCGGCGGAAGGCAGAGCCCGCTTGGCGCGGGCCGTGCGGGTGGAGCGAGCGCCGCGGATGGATGGGACTCTCAACGATCCGATCTGGCAGCTGGCCACTCCCATCACCGACTTCCGGCAACGTGAGCCATACGAAGGACAGCGCGCAACTGAATCGACAGAAGTGCGGGTATTGTATACGCGCAACGAGGTGTACTTCGGAATTGTGTGCCACGATGCGACGCCGCACGGAATGATTGCCACGCAACTGCGGCGAGATGTAAGCCAGGAGTTCGACGACTACTTCGAAATTGTGATCGACTCGCGCCGGGACCGGCGGAATGCGTACGTGTTTCAGGTGAATCCGCTGGGCACGCAGCGGGATGGGCTGTTGACCGACGCGCCGCAGATGGATAGCACGCAGGATGGCGATTCGGGATGGGATGGGGTGTGGACCTCAGAGGCGAGGATCGGAGACGAGGGGTGGACGGCGACGGTGGAGATTCCATTCTCGACGTTGAATTTCATGAAGTCGAGCGATGTGGTTTGGGGGATTAACTTCAAGCGGTTTATTCGCCGCAAGAATGAAGAGGATTTGTGGAGTGGGTGGCGTCGGTCGTTTGGGGTGTCAAAGATCAGTGAGGCGGGCGAGCTGGGCGGCATCACAGATATTGGGAGCGGGCGGCTCTTTATTGTGAAGCCGTACGGGCTGACGGGATTCAGCCATCTGCCGGCCAGCGCGCAAGGCAGCGGGCTGACGCCGGGAACCAGCGCGCTCTATACGGGAGGCCTTGATGTGAAGCTCGGGCTTCGGTCGAACCTGGTGGCGAATTTGACGGGGAACACCGACTTCGCAGACAGCGACGTGGACGTGCAGCAGTTCAACCTGACGCCGTATCCATTGTTCTTTCCGGAGAAGCGGCAATTCTTTCTGGAGAATGCGGGCGTGTTCTCGTTTCCGCTGGGCATTGATAGTGGGGATCAGCTGTTTTTCAGCCGGCAGATCGGAATTGATCCGAATTCTGGCGAGGAGGTTCCGATCAATGGCGGGGCGCGGGTGACGGGCTCGCTGGCCGGTTTCGAGTTGGGATTGATGGATGTGGATACGAGGTCGGCCGGTCCGAATCCGTATGCGAACTATGCTGTGGCGCGCGTGAAGCGGTCGATTGGTAGAGACGGATCTTATATTGGCGCGATGGGGATTGATAAACGATTCGGGAATCCGGCGGGGAATTACAACGAGTCGGCGGGCGTGGATGGGAAGTTGGTGCTCTTCAAGAATCTTGCTCTGAACGGGTTCGCGGCGCAGACGCGGAGTCCCGGGTACACGTTGTGTGCCTTGAATCCATCGGACTGCCAGGGAGGACAGACCAGCCTGGGGGCCGGACTGACTTATAAGTCCAATTGGCTCGATCTGTTTGCCGAGCATCGCAAGATTGGGCCGAACTTCAATCCGCAGGTTGGGTTTCTGGAGCGGGCGGATTGCGTTTGCGATTTTGCGGACGCGAATTTCAAGACTCGACCGCAGGTGGCGCGACTGCGCGAGTTGAGTTTTGAGGGCTTCATTTCGCACGCGCCCGACACGCATGGCGTGGTGCAAACGCAGGAATGGCAAGCGACGTTTCGCGCGGAGTTTCACGACGGGTCTTATAGTGATGACGATATTGTCGACGTGTTTGCGCAGCGGTTGAGCACTCCGTTCAATATCTATAAGGGCCTGTTCATTCCTGTGGGCGTGTATAACTGGACGCGTCACCAGATTACGTATGGCTCGGCGATGGACCGGAAGGCGACGGTGAGTTTCTATGAGAGATTCGGCGGATACTACAACGGAACGCTGAATGAGGCGCGGATTCGGGCGACGTACCGCGCGAACCAGAGGCTGGCCTTCAGCTTCAGCGAGCAGTGGAATCGATTTCACCTGCGGGTGACCGATGGGACCGTGGGCAGCGTGCCGCAGGCCGACACTTTCTCGGTGGTGTTTGGGGCCCTGGAGACGGACTACGCGTTCTCGCGGTTCCTGTCGCTGTCAACGATACTGCAGATGAATACGGCGGACGCGCAGGCAGCGAGCGCGAATATACGGCTGCGGTGGAATTACCGTCCGGACAGCGACCTGTATGTGATTTACACAGCGGGGCAGAAGTTTGCGAGTTTGGCGGCGGCGAATCCGGCGCAGTTCTATGAGAACAAGTTTGTGATTAAGTACACGTATTCGTTCCGGCCGTGAGTCGAGCGGCGCTTTACGATCTGGCCTGTTTTCGCGCCTTGCGGCGTGAGTCCCTTATAATCAAAAGATTCTTTTATGGCTGCCATTCTTGAGCGGATTGTTGCGGCTACGCGGGTGCGGGTGGCCGAAAGCCAACGCAGGGCAGACTTCCGTCTGCTCGAGCATCGGGCGGAATCGCATGTCCCACGCGGGTTTCAGCAGGCGCTGCAGGCAAAGAGCTGTGAGGGTGTGGCGGTGATTGCGGAGTTGAAAAAGGCTTCGCCGTCGAAGGGGCTGATTCGCGCGGAGTTTCATCCTGCAGAGTTGGCGCGCGAATTGGAAGTGGCGGGGGCAGCCGCGCTTTCGGTGTTGACGGATGAGGATTTTTTTCAGGGATCGCTGGGGAATTTGCGAGAGGCTTCGGGGGCGGTGGCAATTCCCTGCTTGCGCAAGGACTTCATCGTCGATGAGTTTCAGTTGCTGGAGGCGCGGGCGAATTGCGCGGATGCGGTGCTACTGATTGTGGCGGCGCTGTCTGCTGAAGAGTTGAAATCGCTGGCGGCGGGGGCCCGGCGGTACGGGCTTGAGGTTTTGTGCGAAGTGCATGATGGCGAAGAGTTGCAACGGGCGCTGGATGCGGGGTTTGATTTGATTGGAGTGAATACGCGGGATCTGAAGACGTTTAAGGTGGATCTGGAGACTGCGTTCTCATTGGCGGCCCGGTTTCCGGCCAATGTGCTGCGGGTCGCGGAGAGTGGGATTCATTCTGCGGAGGATGTGGCGCGGTTGCGAGGGGCGGGCTATCACGCGTTTCTGGTCGGGGAGTCGCTGATGCGGGCGGACGTCTCCGGGAGAGGCGCTGCGGGGGTTGCTGGGAGTACAGAGTACTGAGCCACGGGTGCCGAGTGGACGATAGGGAGAATCCGCACTTCTCGGGCGAGAAATGGGGCAGCCGGTTGTGTTGAGAGGTAGGGATCCTTCGACTGCGGTTTTGCTTCGCTGATCGCGAAGCAAAATCCTCGCTCAGGATGACAACGGGTGATTTTACTGATTGCTGACAACTGGCCGCTGGCCGATGCGTTATGACTTGGGTGAAGATTTGCGGGATGACGAATTTGGAGGACGCGCTCGTTGCTGTCGAGGCGGGGGCGGACGCGGTGGGATTTGTGTTTTATGAGAAGAGTCCGCGGTGCGTGACAGTGGAGACGGCGCGGGAGATTGTGGGGAGGTTGCCGGAGAGAGTGGAGAAGGTGGGCGTGTTTGTGGATGCGAATTGCTCTACTTGGGCCGACGCGATTACAACTGCAGGATTGACGGCGGTGCAGCACTATCTGCCGCTGAAGCCTGATGTTGAATCGCATCAGAAAGCAATTACTGCGAGTCGATTTGCGAGGATTCCAAAGTTCTTCGTGAGTTTCCCAATGAACCTTTTCATTGAAGCTGGTGCTCCGCTCGATCAACTCGCGGCTGACCTCAAGCACTTCCGGGATGACGCTCCGGGACCTCGACCCCTTCCAGAAGATGTCTTCGATACATTTTTCCTTGATTCCGGGGGGGTACAATAGCCCGGGTGGGAGCGGGAAGACTTTTGACTGGGCCAGAGCAGGCCGCCTCGCCGAGCAGATGAAGCGCGATCGGTTGAAGCTTGTGGTCGCAGGTGGGCTGACTTCAGAGAATGTCGGCGAGGCGATCGGGATCCTTCAGCCATGGGGAGTGGATGTGGTCTCGGGGGTGGAGGCGCGGCCGGGGAAGAAGGATCCGGAGAAGGTGCGGGCGTTTGTGAAGGCGGTGCGGGATATTGATCGGAAGGTTGGTTAGGGATGGCAACGGTTTCGCGAACTGCGAAAGTCAAAATCCCCACTTCTCGCGCAAAGAGCGCGCGAGAAATGGGGCACCCTCGCGTCTTCTCTGGGTTCTGGCAGCGAGCCGGGGAGGTTTGGGGTTTATGGGGGGCGGTATGTGCCGGAGACGCTGGTCGCCGCGCTTGAGGAGCTGGAGCGCGAATATGCGAAGGCGAAGCGCGATAAGAAATTTCAGGCGCGGTTGGAGGAGTTGCTGAGGACATATGCGGGGCGTCCGACGCCGTTGTTTTTTGCGCGGCGGCTTACGCAGAAGCTCGGCGGGGCGAAGATTTATTTGAAGCGTGAGGATTTGCTGCACACGGGGGCGCACAAGATCAATAACTGCCTGGGGCAGGGATTGCTGGTGGAGCGGATGGGGAAGCATCGCGTGATCGCCGAGACTGGGGCGGGGCAGCATGGGGTCGCGACTGCGACCGTCTGTGCGCTGATGGGATTTGAGTGCGTCGTCTACATGGGGACCGAGGACATGCGGCGGCAGGAGTTGAATGTGTTCCGCATGCGGTTGCTGGGGGCGGAGGTGCGCGGCGTGTCGTCGGGATCGTGCACACTGAAGGATGCGATTAATGAGGCGATGCGCGACTGGGTTACGAATGTTAGGACTACGCATTATTTGCTAGGGAGTGTGCTGGGGGCGCATCCGTATCCGACGATGGTGCGGGATTTTCATCGGGTAATTGGACGCGAGGCGCGGGCGCAAATTCTGAAGGCTGAGGAAAAATTGCCGGCGGCGATTATTGCGTGCGTGGGCGGGGGATCGAATTCGATCGGGATTTTCTACGATTTTCTCAACGACAAGAAGGTCCAGCTGATTGGTGTTGAGGCAGGGGGGCGCGGCGAAAAGCTGGGCGACCATGCGGCGCGGTTTCGGGGAGGATCTCCGGGAGTGCTGCAGGGGACTTATTCTTACGTGCTGCAGGATTCGGGCGGGCAGATTGCGCTGACGCATTCGGTGTCGGCGGGGCTGGACTATCCGTCGATTGGGCCGGAGCATGCGGCGTTGCGGGATTCGGGGCGGGCGGAGTATGTGCCGGCTTCGGATGCTGAGGCTTTGGCGGCTACTACGCTCTTGGCGCGGACTGAGGGGATTATTCCGGCGTTGGAATCGGCGCATGCTGTGGCTGAGGTTGTAAAGCGGGCGCCTCGTATGAAAAAGTCCGAGATCGTGATTGTGAATGTTTCAGGACGTGGAGATAAGGATATTGGGATTATGCGGGAGAACCTGTCGATCGATTGAGAGCTGCAAATTCATTTACCACTAAGGACACTAAGGTACACGAAGGAAAAACAAAGTCTTCATGCCTTTAACTTTTCATAGGAAGCCGGCGTTTGTCGCGTACGTCACGTGTGGGGATCCGGATCTGGCGACTACACGGGAGATCGTTCTCGCGGCCATTGAGGCTGGGGCGGATGTGATTGAGTTGGGGGTGCCGTTCAGCGATCCGGTGGCGGATGGGCCGGTGATCCAGCGGGCCAGCGAGCGGGCGCTGAAGCATGGGACGTCGCTGGCGCAGGTGTTGACGCTGGCGGCGGAGGTGCGGGAGCATGCGCAGTCTACAGGGCTCATCATTTTTTCTTATCTGAATCCGATTTTGAGGATGGGGATGGAGAAGTTTTGCAAAGTGGCGCGAGCTGCGGGCGTGGATGGCGCGCTGGTTACCGACCTGCCGGTGGAAGAGGCCGGGGAGTATTTGCGGGCGATGCGGGGGCATGATTTGTCTCCGGTATTTCTGGCGGCGCCGACGAGTCCGGATGAACGGCTGAAGCGAATTGCGGAGGCTTCGCGGGGATTTGTGTATGCCGTGTCGCGAACGGGAGTGACGGGGCAGCGGCAGGAATTGGCGGCGGATGCGCAGAAGTTAGTGAAGCGGTTGCGGCGGGTGACGAAGTTGCCGGTGGCGTTGGGATTTGGGATATCTACTGCGGAACAGTTTGCGGAAGTGGGTGAGTTTGCGGATGCAGTGGTGGTGGGTAGTGCGATTGTGGAGACGATCGAGCGGAATCGGGGGCGGGAGGCTGCTGCTGTGGGGGAGTTTGTGAGGAAGCTGTCCGCTGTTAGCCTTCAGAGTTCTGTCTGCGACGCGGTGATGTCGATTGTGGCTAGGGAGTCGGAGAATCCCCACTTCTCGCGCAAAGAGCGCGCGAGAAATGGGGCACCCGGGTTTGGATGTGGGCAACAGGAAATCAAAATCCCCACCCTCTCGCAAAGTGCGCGAGAAGGGTGGGGCACCCGCTGTAACGGTAGACTCAGGCCTTTATGGATATCGAGGGTTGGCGTAAGAAAATCGATGAGCTGGACCGGAAACTGGTGGAGTTGATCAGCGAGCGGGCTCGGGCTGCGGTGGAGATTGGGAAGCTCAAGCGCGATACTTCGATGCCGATTTATGAGCCGGACCGGGAACGGATTGTTTTTGCGAATGTGCAGGCGGTGAACCGGGGGCCGCTGGCGGGGCGGGATCTGGTGCGGATTTATGAGCGCATTATCGACGTGATGCGCAATGTGCAGAAGGAAGAGATTGTGCCGAAGAGTGAGTCGGCGAAGGCGGGGACCGAGTTGGATTCGGAAGTGAATGATTGAGGCAGCTCTTAGCTGTTAGCTCTTAGCCTTTAGCTGAGCGCACTTGCTTGACCGACGCACGGGTGGTGGCTGCGACAGCGGATTCCTCGCTACGCTCGGAATGACAAGGACACGGTTGGAGCTGCAGAAATTCGGGAGCTAAAAGCTAAGGGCTAATAGCCAGGAGCTGGTTTTTATGATTGTGGCGATGCAGGAAGGCGCGGATGAGGGGTTGATTCAGCAGGTGATTGAGCATCTGGTGAAGATGGGGTTTGAAGTGCACCGCTCGACGGGGGCGCGGATGACCGTGCTGGGGGCCGTCGGGTCGGGGATTGATTTTGATATCCGCATCCTGGAGTTGTTGCCGGGAGTGCAGGAAGTCCATCGAATAAGTTCGCCTTACAAACTGGCAGGGCGGAGCTTCCGTCCGGAGGGGACGATCGTCAAGCTGGCGAACGGGATTGGTGTGGGCGGGAACGAGATCATTGTGATGGCGGGGCCGTGTTCAGTCGAGACGCGCGAGCAGATCTTTTCTACGGCAGAGGCGATTGCGAAGGCCGGGGCGAAAGTGCTGCGGGGCGGGGCGTTCAAGCCGAGGAGTTCTCCGTATTCGTTTCAGGGGCACGGAGAAGATGCGCTGAAGCTGCTGCAGGAGGCGGGAGCGAAGTTCAACCTGCTCGTGATCAGCGAGGTGATGGAGATTTCGCAGATCCCGATGATGCTGCCTTACGTCGACATCCTGCAGGTGGGGGCGCGCAACATGCAGAACTTCAACCTGCTGCGCGAACTGGGGAAGGTGCGCAAGCCGGTGCTGCTGAAGCGCGGGATTGCGGCGACGCTGGAAGAACTGCTGCTGTCGGCGGAATACATTATGGCGGGCGGGAATTACGACGTGATTCTGTGCGAGCGCGGAATCCGGACGTTTGAGACGTATACGCGGAACACGATGGATATTTCGGCGATTCCGATCATTCACAAGCTATCGCATTTGCCGATGACGGCGGATCCTTCGCACGGGACAGGGCGGCGGGACAAGGTGGCGCCGATGGCGCGGGCGTCGGTAGCGGCGGGCGCGGATGCGCTGCTGATTGAAGTGCATTGCGATCCGAACAAGGCGTGGTCAGATGGGGCACAGTCGCTGTTTCCGGAGCAGTTTTCGAAGTTGATGGATGAGTTGCGGATGATTGCGCCGGCGGTGGGACGGAAGATTGGGTGAGCAGCGCCAATTGCAGCCACGGAGACACGGAGGGCGCAGACTGTGTGCTTCGAAGTCCGGACGTTAATCTGAGCGTCCCGATAGATCCGCGACAAAGAGGTTCTGCAATCTGAGTTTCTAATTCTCCGTGTCTCGGTGTCTCCGTGGTGAATTCATCTTTATGGCGATTCGGCAAATCACGATTATTGGGACCGGGCTGATTGGCGGGTCACTGGGACTCGCGCTGCGGAAGAAGAAATTTGCCGGGCGGATTGTGGGATGTGATCGCGAGGGCACGCTGGAACGCGCGCGTATGCGCGGGGCGATCGACGTTGGGACCGTGAATCCAGGGGATGCGGTGCATGGGAGCCAGGTGGTGGTGCTGGCGACTCCGGTGCTGGCGATTGTCGATCTGATTGAGCGCATCGGGCCTTCCCTTCCCGCGAAGGCTCTGCTTACCGATGTGGGGAGCACGAAGACTGCGGTGGTGGACCGGGCGGTGAAGGTGTTTGGGAAGGCCGCGGGGAAACGGTTTCTGGCGGGGCATCCGATGGCGGGAAAAGAAATGAGCGGGGTGGATTATGCGGATGCGGATTTGTTTCACAAGGCGGTGTGGTTTCTGACGCCGCTGCCGGGGCAGAATCTGAATGAAGGGGTGTTCGCGGAGTTTGCGGGATGGATTGATGCGATCGGCTCACGAATTGCGATGCTGCCAGCGGAGGAGCATGACCGGCTGTGCGCCTGGATCAGCCATGTTCCGCAGATGATTTCTACGGCGCTGGCGGCGGCGCTGGTGGAGGAGTTTGGCGACGAGGCTCCGTTGCTGCCGGCGGGTGGGCGTGCGCTGCAGGAGATGACGCGGATTTCGGCGAGTCCGTATTCGATGTGGCGGGATATTGCGATCAGCAACAAGGTGAATCTGGAGAAAGCGCTGTGGAAGGTGGAGCAGCGGCTGGCGCATATCCGGGAGAACCTGGCGACGCGGCAACTGGCGGAGGAGTTTGAGCAGGCGCATCAACTGAGGAAGGCGCCGCCGGCGAAGAAAGAAATGAAGCAGGTTCCTTCGCTACCTCAGATTGCCTTCCAGACCGACACAGAGAATTGTTGCTTTCTCGCTAGTTGATCAAAGCGGCTGAAGTTGCGAGGATCGACGCTCCTGAGACGCTGGATCAGAATTCTGCATGGTTTTGTGGAATCTCAATGGCTCAGTGTCTCTGTGGTGAATAATCGTTTAGAATTCTGACGCTATGAATAAAGTTGTGGCCAATGCGGATGAGGCCATCCGCGACGTGTTTGACGGGGCGACCATCATGATTGGTGGATTCGGCCTGTGCGGGATGCCGGAGAATCTGATTCGCGCGCTGGTGCGCAAGGGAACGAAGAATCTGCGGACCATCAGCAACAACGTTGGCGTCGACGGCGTGGGGAATGGATTGCTGCTGGCGGCGGGGCAGATCGTGCATCACATTGGAACGTATGTGGGAGAGAACCGGTTGCTGGAAGAGATGGTGTTGAAGGGGACGATCCGGCTCGATCTGGTGCCGCAGGGAACGTTTTCGGAGCGGATTCGCGCGGGGGGCGCGGGGATTCCGGCGTTTTACACTCCGACGGGCGTTGGGACGATTGTTGCCGACGGCAAGGAGACGCGTGAGTTTGATGGACGGACTGTACGTGATGGAGCGCGGGCTGAAGGCTGACTTTGCGTTTGTGAAGGCGTGGAAGGGCGACCGTGAGGGGAATCTGATTTACCGGAAGACGGCGCGGAATTTTAATCCCATGATGGCGACGGCGGCGAAGATCACCATCGCCGAGGTCGAGCATCTGGTCGAGGTGGGGGAGTTGGATGGGGATGCGATCCATACGCCCTCGATTTATGTGAAGAGGATTTTTCAGGGGGAGTTGTACGAGCGGCGGATTGAGCGGAGGACGGTGAGGAAGGTCTAGTACTCAGTACTCGGTACTCAGTTGCTGACGCGGTCGTGAGGCGCGCGCTTGGGATCCCTTCGGCAAGCTCGGAGGCAGGGATCCTTCGACTGCGGTTTTGCTTCGCTATCGCGAAGCAAAATCTTCGCTCAGGATGACAACATTTATTGAATTGACGCGATTATGAATAAGCCTGGGAAAGACGTTGATAAGCGGGAGCGGATTGTGAAGCGGATCGCGCGCGAGTTGCGCGATGGCTTCTATGTGAACTTAGGGATTGGGATGCCTACGCTCATTGCGAATTATGTGCCGGAGGGGATGGAGGTCACGCTTCAGTCGGAGAATGGGATGCTGGGGATTGGGCCTTATCCGGTGGAGGGGACGGAGGATCCGGATCTGATCAATGCTGGCAAGGAGACCGTCAGCGAGATGCCGGGGACGTCTTATTTTTCGAGCGCGGATTCGTTTGCGATGATTCGCGGCGGGCATATTGATTTGAGCGTGCTGGGTGCGATGGAAGTGGATGAGACCGGGAGCATTGCGAACTGGATGATTCCTGGGAAGATGGTGAAGGGGATGGGTGGGGCGATGGACCTGGTGGCGGGAGCGCGGCGTGTGGTAGTCGCGATGGAGCATACGACGCGGGACGGGGCTGCGAAGATTTTGAGGAAGTGTACGCTGCCGCTGACCGGAGTGAATGTCGTCGATACGATTGCGACGGAGATGGCGTATATTCGCGTGACCAAGGACGGGCTGGTGCTGGAGGAAGTGGCGCCGGGGTTGACGGCGGAGGATGTCCAGCGGGCGACTGAGGCGCGGTTGATTGTGAGTCCGGGGTTGAAGGTGATGGAGAGCTAGACTGTAGCGCTCTCGCCCGCGTGCGTTTCTTTCGCCCCTCTGGGGCTCATTCCCTTGGTTAGACACCGACCCACGACTTGCGTCGTGGGCTGCATTCTTTCGCCGCTTCGCGGCTGTCCCCACAGGAGAGTCAAAATCCCCACCCTAGCCGCAAAAGGCGCGGCTAGGATGGGGCACCCTCGAGATTTATTTCTTACGCGGCGGCGATGCGGCGGATTAGGTCGTCTTGCTCTTGTTTGCTTTCGGCGCCGATGGGGCTCGGCGCGCAAAGAGCAATCCTCGCTCAGGATGACAAACCCCATTAAATCCGGAAGGGGGCGGCCAGGAGGCGGAAGGGGAGCGTGATCGCCAAGTAGATGACTTCAAGGACTCCGTGGACCGCGACGCCGATGATGCGGAACGGGAGCAGCACGAGCCAGACCAAGGGGTACGCGACCAGGGCCAGGAGCGCGAGGGGCCAGCAAAGTACAAAGAGCAAGCACCAGAGCAGGAATGTAAACATGGCAGGGACCTCCTCTAAATTGTAGTACGTGTGGCGCGGGAAGAATGTTCCGCGGTTTCGCGATCTGAGCGCCGCAGAATGTCCTCTATGAAATCGGTTTTGGCATGCGTGTAGGCATCGCGATCGACAGAGAATTTCCCGGCGAGGCTGCGTTTCAGCCGGGAGTAATCCTCAGCATCTTTGGGATGGGTGCGCAGGTAGTCGCGAAAGGCGATGTGGCGGAAGAACTCGGCGCCTTGGGTTGAGCAGACGTAAAGATGATGATCGATGTCGTGCGCCGGAGTTTTGAAGGCGTCACGGCCGGGAACGCCGAGGGTTCCCTGATGCTCATAGCCGACGGCCTTCAATTTGGCGATGACGCGTGGGAGGTCTTTGGCTGATCTCAGCAGAACGTCGACGTCGATGATGGGCTTAGCGGCGAGGCCGGGAACTGCGGTACTTCCGACGTGTTCGATTGCGGCCGCGAAGGTTCCCAGGACGGAGGCGATTCGCGAGCGAACGGCGTCGAATCGCTGGGGCCACTGCGGGTCGTAGTCTTCGATGATGATGGGGGTCGTCATTCGAATTGTCTCCGGAACGTTGCGAGCTGCTGCTGGACTTCGGAGAGTTCCTGGCGCAGGCGGGAGACTTCTTCTTCCAGAGCGGCTAGACGGTCGGGTGTTGAGTTTGTGCTGGCATGCGCGGGCGAGGGCGCCCGCGCCACATTTACATCTGCATCCTCTGCGGCGGTAGACATCGGCGGTTCGCCCGAGAAGAGGTGCGTGTAGCGGGATTCTTTGGTGCCCGGTTGACGGGGAAGGACACGGGCTAGCGGCGGTTCGCGCTGGGCCAGGCGATCCAAGGTGGAGACTACGTCTTCCAGCGCTTCGAAGTGGTACATGCGGTCGGTGCGGCTGCGGAGTTCGCCGGGGGTTTGGGGGCCGCGGAGGAGCAGGACGCAGACGACGGCGATTTCGCGGCGGTCGAAGTTGAAGACTTCCTGCAGGCGGTGTTCGAACTTGGTGACGCGGCTGTCGGCGCCGCTGGCCGGGCCAGCCAGGCGTTTTTCCTGTAGCGTGGCAAGGGCGTCGCGGACTGCGGCTTCGTCAAGGGTCATCACTGGGTCGCGATTGTTTTTCTGATTGCAGGCGTTAACCAGGGCGTTGAGGGAGAGCGGGTAATAGTCGGGCGTGGTGATGTCTTTTTCGATCAGGGCGCCGAGGACGCGGGTTTCGATTTCGGTGAGAATCACGTGAAGGTCCGAGTGTGATTTTAATTCAGGAAGTGACGTCAAAATTAACCACAGAGGACGCTGAGGACACGGAGGATTAAACTCAAAATCCCCACTTCTCGCGCACAAAACGCGCGAGAAATGGGGCACCCTCAAGTTTCTTCTAGAACAAGGCGGTGGAGCGGCGCTTCCAGGTCTTTCCCTTCTCTTTGGCGATGTTCTCCATGTCGGCGACGTAGGCTCCGGCTTGCGTGAGGATGTGGTGGAGGTCGTTGCCGATGCTGATGAAGGTGAATCCTTTTTCGAGGAATTCGCCGACGCGGGCGGTGCCGAAGAGGAACAGGCCGAGGATGACGTTGTTCTTGCGGGCGTGCTCGATCAGGCTCTTGGTGGCGGCGTCGAGTTCGGGTGAGGTGTACATGTGGGGGAACTCATATTTGTTGTAGAGACCCATCGACATGCAGAGATCGTTCTGTCCGAGGAACAGGATGTCGACGCCGGGGACGGCGGCGATCTCGGCGATGTTCTCGATGCACGAAGCGGTTTCAACTTGCAGGGCGACGATGCCTTCGTTGTTCCAACCGCCGGCGTATCCAAGGAGTCCGCCTTTGTTCATGCTGCGCTGCGGGAAGTAGACCGAGCGCGTGCCGACCGTCGGATATTTTGCGCAACTGATGGCCTCGCGGGCTTCGGCGGCGGTGTTGATGTAGGGGATGAGGACGCCGTCGGCGCCCATGTCGAGGGCCTGCTGGATGCCGGGGCGATCGGCGTATCCGCCAACGCGGACCAGCGATTTCGCGCCGCCGTTCGAGATGCCGCTGAGCATGGCCGAAAGTTTTTCGTAACCCATGGGCCCGTGCTGGGTATCGACCAGGAGCCAGTCGTAGCCTGAGTGCGCGAGTTGTTCGGCGACCGTCGGGCTGTGGGCGTTGAGGAACAGACCCATCTTGGGCTGTCCGGCGCGCAGTTGCTTCTTGAACTCGGATCCGCTAAGTGCGGGGTCGGGCATGGGAAATCCTCCTTGAAGTCGAATTGATGAGTGTACCGTATGGGGCAAGTGAGATAGAGAATGAAACGTTAATTTTCTTGCGGTGTGACCGGGGGACAGATCGACAGCAGAATCCTCAATTGTCGTCGCGTTCGCTTCGGCTGCGTTCGGAATGACAAGAAACGAAACGGGGCCTATAGTGTGTTTGACATGGAGAGATCGCGATGCGAATGCTTTTGAATTGGGTGCTGAGCGCACTGGCGGTGTGGATCATGGCGCAGCTTGTGCCGGGCATTCACGTGAGCGGCGCAGTGGCGGCGCTGATTGCGGCGCTGGCGATCGGGTTCATCAACGCAACAATCGGCCTTTTGCTTAAGATTTTGACGTTTCCTCTGACTCTAGTGACGCTGGGCCTGTTCTGGTTTGTGATTAACGCGCTGATGCTGGAACTGGCGTCGGCCTTGGTGCCGGGATTTCAGGTGCGGGGATTTTTCGCGGCCTTCATCGGGGCGATTGTGTTGAGTATCGTGAACCTGCTGCTGAAGGCGATCGTGATGCCATCTCAGGAGAAGCGCTAGACACTCGCGTTGCGGAAAACAATTCACCACAGAGGACAGAGAGGAATCTCTGTGCTCACGCTACTCGTTCTTCGAAGCTGATTTCTTCGGTTTGATTGCCTGCCAGTCTTCTTCCTTCAGAATCCTTCCCAGGCTGCTGAATTCGCCGGCGCCTTGCAGGAATTCGCCGCCGTCCATGCGGATGACTTCGCCGTTGATGTATCCGGAGCCGTCGCTCACCAGAAAAGCTGCGAGGTTGGCGAGTTCTTCGACTGTGCCGAAGCGGTGCAGCGGGTTGCGGTCGAGCGCAATCTTCTCGAGACCGGGATGGGGAAGCACGCGGGAGAAGGCGCCTTGCGTGGGGATGGGGCCAGGGGCGATGGCGTTCATGCGGATGCCGCGGTTGCCCCATTCCACAGCGAGGCTGCGGGTGAGGGCTTCGACTCCGGCTTTCGAGACGGCCGAGGGGACTACATAGGCCGACCCTACGGGCGCGTAGGTGGCGGAGACGCTGAGGACGGTGCCGGGATGTGAGGACTTGAGCCAGCGGCGCCCGCAGGCCATGGTGCAGTTGAGTGTGCCCATCAGAACGATGCCGATGACGGAGTTCCATGCGCCGGGAGAAAGTTCTTCCGTGCGGGCGATGAAGTTTCCGGCGGCATTGTTGACCAGGATGTCGAGGGGAGCTTCGCTCCAAATGGAATTGATCATGGCTTCGACGGCGTCGAGGCTGCGAACGTCGCAGGGGATGGCGTGGATTGTGCCCTTTGATGAGAGTTCTGCTGCGGTTTGTTCCAGGACCTCTTCGCGGCGGCCGCAGATGTGGACTGTGGCTCCGAGTTCGAGGAAGCGTTGGGCCATGCCCTTGCCGAGGCCGGTGCCTCCGCCGGTGATGAGGATGCGCTTGTTTTGCAGAAGGTCGGTGCAGAACATTTGGTTTCTCGCCTCTCGGGGGCTAAAGCCCTGTCATCTTCGGTTCTTTACGCGGCGCTGAAGCGCCGCTCTTCCACCTTCGATACTCTACGCGACGGCTGAAGCGCCGCGCTCTCATCTTCGATACTCTGCGCGGTGGCTGAAGTGCCGCGCTCTCACGCAGGCTCAACAATCTTAATCGGTAGGCTATAGGTTCACGAACTACACGCCACGCGGAAACCGTAATCGGCATATTGGAATTCGGGAGGGATGCTGGAGCGGGCGCTGCAGCGAGCGACTTTGATGTGGTGGCGCCAGGAGCCGCCGCGGGAGGATTTGCGCGGAGGCTTCATTGAGCTTTGTTCGGGGCCGCGCGGATTGAGTTCGGGCGAGAAGGCGTAGTAGTTGGGGTCATACCAGTCGCTGCACCATTCGTGGACGTTGTCGCAAATGTCGTAGAGACCGAAGGCGTTGGGGGCGCAGCGGGCGACCGGCTCGGGGCCGGTTTGCCAGCGGGTGGCGTAGTCGGGGAGTGATTGCGGCGGGGCGTCACCCCATGGGAATTGTTTCTGTTCGAGGCCGCCGCGGGCGGCGTGCTCCCATTCGGCTTCGGTGGGCAAGCGGTAGGCTCGGGCGGTTTGTGCGCTCAACCATTCGCAGTAGCGGACGGCTTCGTGCCAGGAGACGGCGGTCACGGGTTGTTGGGGATGGTTGAAGTTTGGATCTTGCCAGAACGGCGGTGGCGCGTTGCCGGTCGCGGTGAGGAAGCGGGCGTATTCGTCGTTCGTGACTTGGGTGGCGGCCAGCAGGAGATCGTCGATCCATACGCGACGAACGGGACGCTCGCAATCCTGTCCGGAGTTGGAGCCCATTAGGAACCAGGCGGCGGGGATTTGGATCAGGGATGGTTCGAGCGGGGGGGCCGGAACTTCTCGGGCTGGAGTGATCGACATGGCGGTTGCCGCGGGTTCTCTACAGGGGTAAAGTTTACCAGCGCTGGAGGGTTGAGATGGCGGAGAAGAAGCTGCGGTTTCAGGCGAAGATCGCGGGGAGAGAGGCGGGGGTGGTGGCTGCAATTACTCCGCCGGTGGATGCGATTGAGTGGTTTGGTACGCGTGCGCGCGTGCCTGTCCGCGGGACGATCAACGGGTTTCCATTTCGCTCTTCGTTGATGCCTATGGGTGGTTGCCACCTGATGCCGGTGAACAAGACTCTATGCCAGGGGGCTGGCGTGCAGCCGGGAGATGTCGTCGATGTTGTGATGGAGCGAGACGTCGAGGAGCGAACGGTGGAGGCTCCGGCGGAACTGAAGAAGGAGCTGGGGAGGAGCAAGGTTGCGCGGGATCGGTGGGATGGGTTGGCGTTTACACATAAGAAGGAGATGGCGAATTCGATCTCCGGTGCGAAGCAGGAGGAGACGAAGAAGCGGCGACTGGCGAAGGTGATGCAGGTTCTGAAGACCGGGGCGAAGTGGACGGGGTAAGAGAAACTCCAACTAATTTGCAGTGATCGAGGGAGTCAAAATCCCCACATCTCGCGCCAAGAACGCGCGAGAAATGAGGCACCCTCGGAGTTAGGCGCAGAGGCGAAGTTGCTGCACGACTTCGGCAATGTTGTTGTCCTGGAAGAGGCGGATGGCGGCGATGCCTGCTGCGCCGGCTTCGAGGCAGGAGTGGGCGCTCGCCACGGCGATTCCGCCTAGAGCAAGGACTGGGATGTTTGCAGCGCAGGCTTGCTGAAGGGCGAGCAGGCCCGCGGGCTCCGTGTCTTTCTTTTCAAAGACTGGGGCGAAGACGGCGAAGGTTGCGTTGCTGGCAGCGGCTTGGAGTACCTCTGTTGGGGAGTGACAGGAGACTCCGATCAGGGGATTTCGAAGTGAGTCTGCGCGGGCGGGGGCGCCCGCGCCACATTCGTGTTGGCGCTCCCACACCAGTCTTAGTTCGTCCGGAGAGACGTCTTCCGAGCGGAGGTGGACGCCGTCGGCTCCGGCTGCCAAGGCGACATCGGTGCGGGAGTTGATTAGCAGGGCAGTTCTCAGCTCCCGGTTCTCAGTTCTCAGCTGGGTGGTGATTCTGACTGCTTCTCTCGCCAGCAATTCCAAATCGCGGGTGGAGAGATCTTTTTCGCGGAGTTGGATGTAGTCGACGCCGGCACGCGCGGCTTCCTGGATCTTTTCCAGGAGGAGGCGACGACGAGTGAGTTCGTCTCCGGGGAACGCGGTGCGGTCGGTGATGTAGTAGAGGAGGCAGCGCTCGGGCATCGCGTAAGAACTATAACTACGAAGGGCACCAAGGTACACGAAGGAAATCTAGGGCCTCGTCTTGGCAATTTCCGGGAGGACTTCCCCTGTTTTCTTGGGCGCTCCGCCTAAGTGGTATTTTGTGAGGCCGTCGCGCAGATATTCGAAGGCGTCTTCGGGGGTGTCGACGATTTTGAACTGGTTGACATCGTCGGGAGAGATGGTACCTGCATCGACGAAGGCCTGGAAATTGAGAATGCGGTTCCAGTATTCGCTGCCGTAGATGACGACCAGAATTTTCTTGGCCAGCTTGTCGGTTTGGGCGAGGGTGAGGATTTCGAAGAGTTCGTCCATGGTGCCGAAGCCGCCGGGGAAGATGACGAGGGCCTTGGCCAGATAGGCGAACCAGAATTTACGCATGAAGAAGTAATGGAACTGAAAGTTCAGAGCTGGAGTGATGTACCGGTTGGGACTCTGTTCGAAAGGCAGTTGGATGTTGAGGCCGATGGTCTTGCCTCCGGCTTCGTGGGCGCCGAGGTTGGCGGCTTCCATGATGCCGGGACCTCCCCCGGTGGTGACGACGAAGCGGCGGCGGCGGGCGGGAATCTGGATCGACCACTTGGTCAGCATATGCGCGAGGCGGCGTGCTTCTTCGTAGTAGCGGGCCATGCCGACTCCGGCTTGGGCGCGCTTCAGATCCTTTTCCAGCTGCGCGGCGGGCGTGGCGGCATGATTGTGCTCAATGCCAGCGAGGGTCTTGGTGGCGTCCTTGTGTCCCTGAAAGCGGGCGGAGCCGAAGAAGACGACGGTGTCCTGAATCTGCTCGCGGCGAAAGCGGGCGAGGGGCTCCTGATATTCGGCCAGGATGCGGAGGATGCGGCCATCCGGGCTGTTGAGGAAAGGTTCGTTCTGGTAGGCAACCGGCGCGGACTTGAGATGGTCAGTCATAGAGAAACTCGCGTTCTAAGAATCCAGTGGCAAAAATCAGGGGCGATGGTGCCGTCCCTTCGGGACTCGTTTACTTATGTCTGTCTGTCCCGGCACTGCCATGCCGGGCTTTCACATGCCGCCGCTGCGCGGCTGAAATCTGTTGGTTCCCGATCGCCGTCGATCCTCACTGATCGCCATTGATCGCTGCCAATTCCTGAGAGTCTGGCACGGCGACACGCGAGGCACAGAGGATCAGGATACCGGAGTGGCCGGGCCGCGGGGAATGGAGAATGGGGCACTCTTGGTTTGGCACCCTTGGTTCGGAGCTCCGGGCTGGGCGCTATTGTTGCTCGTGGTAGTGGAGGGCCTCCCAGAAACCGATCCAGATATCGAGCAGGCCCAGGCCGCTGGAGATGCCGCGGAAGAAGCCATTGGAGACTATCGAGCGCAGGGAGGGGAAGGAAAGCAGCAGATAGTTGTCGGTCCACTCGGGCGTCCACGGCAGAATGATGAGCAGCACACCCGCGACGGCACTGATTAAGACGAATAGGAAGACGGAAATGCGATGCATCCAGACCTGAATGGGACCGTGTGGCTGGCGAGTCTCGGCTTCGACAGGCGGATTAAGCAGCGCGGTGCTGGATTCCGCCTGAGGCGGGCTTGCTTTTGGTTCGTTGCCGGGAGCGCTGGAGAACGGAGTGGGATCGCTCATGCGGGGCAGCTCCGGCGCCGCGAAGAGACCGCAAGGAGATCACGGCGGCGTGCACTGCACCCCGGATAGTGAAACTTAGGGACAAAAGCCATCGGGATATTCTACGACTTCAGGGCCTTAATGCGCTCGGCCACATCGCGATAGTCGATGTTACTGCCGTAGACGTCCATGAAATGCTTGAGGGCGGAGGCCTTGTCGCCGGCGGTTTCGAAGGCGGCGGCGAGTTCGTAATGCAGCGCGACGCGGGTTTCGCCGTCGATTGTGGGGACGGCGAGAGCCTTTTCATACCAGCGGACGGCAGCCTCGGGCACGCCTTTTTCGAGGAAGCACTGGGCCAGCCAGGTGTAGGTCTGCATGATCTGCGGGAGCGGACGCCCGTGATCGAACGACTGACAGGCTTTCTGCAGTTCTCCGATGGCCTCGTCGAGCAGGCCCATTTCGCGGAAGGCGATGCCGAGGTTGTAATGCGTTTCGGGATCCTCGTCCGAGGCGGCGACGTCGGCTTCGAGATCCTGCTTGAGTTCGCCAAACATTTCCGCGAGATCGATGCCAGCCTCTTCGGCAAACGGAGAAGCCTTTGCGACGGGAGCGGCAGGCGCGTGAGAAACCGGGATGGCAGGGGGCTGTGGCCGGGGAGCTTCGACGGGCGCGTGCCAGGCGACGGATGCCTGTGCGGGCGGCGCGGCCGTTACACTCTGCGGCGCAGGCGCAACATGATTTGTCGCCGAGGCCGACGCGGCAGCGCTGGCAGCCATGGGCGGAACGACTCTGGGAGCGACGACGGGAGGAGCAACCGGTAGGGCAGGCTTCGCGGCCGCAGCCGGAGCGGGCGCCTGGGGCGTGGCGACCGGCGCGGCCTTCAGGAAGTCTTCGCCGAGGGACGCTTCGATATCGGCAACAAATTCGCCCAGTACCGGGGCGGTTGGCGTGGCGGAAATGACGGGCTCAGTGTGCGCGACCGGGGCTGCAGCGGCGCTGGCAGGCGGCGCGGCCGGTTGGGCCACTGTGCCGGGCAGGAAGCTGTCGCCCAACGAAGTTTCGAGATCGGAAACGAAATGGTTCAGAACACTGGGCTGCGGCGCAGGTTCGGGCACGGGCGGAGGCAGCGGCGCCGCTTTGGGCGCGGGCTTTGCGGCTCGAATGTGAATCGCTGGCTCCGGCATGGCCTGTACCGGCGCTTCGGAGACCATTGGAATCTCTTCAACGGCGGGGGCCTCGGGCTCGACGACTTGGGGCTCAACCACCTCGGGCTCAACCACTGCCGCTTCAACTTCAATTTCTGGTTCAACGACTACTGGTTTAACGATTGCCGGTTTAGCGATGGGGGCAGGAGCTTCGTCGACCGGGGTTTCATCGACCTCGACTTCGACGGTCGGAATATCGTCGGCGGTGAGTTCTTCGACCACAGGCTCGGCAGAGACCGCAGCGTCTTCTTCCGCGTGCTGCGTGGCAGCTTCCACTTCGGCGCGGATCGCGGCAATCTTGGCTTGGTCGCCGGTCAGGGTCTGGAGCTTAGCCAGGGCCGCCATGGCCTGCTCGGGCATGCTATGCGCGAGATAGAAACGAATCTCTTCGATGGTCTCGTCAGCCCTGGGATCGCCGCTGGCGCTGGCGACCTCGACTTCCGCCGCTGCCACGGCAGGAGCATCGGTCTCGACGGTCAAGGAGTCATCCCACTCTGAGGAGAGATCGATTTCAGCGGTTCCAGTTGTGGCTTCGGCTGGTGCCGCGGCAGATTCATCGACGACAGAGAATTCTGGTTCCGAGGAGGTGGGCCACGCTTGCGCGACCGGAGCGGCTTCGGGCGCTGATGCCTCGACACCTGCCTCTTCCGCAGAAGCTTCGTCGACCGAAAATTCGGGTACGTCGCTTTCGGGCTGCTGGAACTTAAGGGGTGCCGCGGGAGCATCAAGGAAAATATGCGGCTCTTCCGCTGACGCGCTGGCCGTGGGAAGCGAAGAACGCTCCTCATAGCGTTCGGCCAGTTCTCCGTAGCGTGTCGCTTCGTCCGGATGATCGGCGTCGGAGTAGAGCGTTTGCAGCGTGCGGCAGCAGATGGCGGCCTCGGCGAAACGGCCAGCGCGGGTGTGCAGCGCAGCGAGCCGCTGGTTGATGCGAAGGTCGTTGGGCGCCAGGGGCAATGCGCCGACCAGAGGTCCGAGGGCCTTGGCGGGCATGTTGTAAGAAATGAATAGTTCTGCGTCGGTGAGGGCGGAGCGGACCGCCAGTGAAATCTCGTCGGTGTAGTGCTGGTGAACTGAAGGCGCGGTGGCTTCCAGATCGTCGATGAGGACGACGGCCTCTTCCGGCGTAATCAGCTTGCCGCCGGAGGTGCCGCCGATCTGCCCGACCACCTGCTGGTAATTTTGCATGTGCAGGGGATTTTGCGGCTCGACCGTGGCCAGCTTCTGGTAGAGATCGCGCGCGCGCGGCAGATCGCCCGACTGCACGCTGGCATGAGCCAGCAACTCGATGACTTCGCTGACGTGCGTGTTCTCACCGGCCTTGTTGAACAGGTCCAGCAGTTTCTGCAGGGAGTCGGGATTGTCGCGCACGTGCCCGATGATAGTGTGCAGGCTCTCGAGAACCTTGTCGGAGTTCTCCGCCAGCAAGCGCTCAGCGTGCTGGTCGAAGACCTGGAGCGCGGTCTCGTACTGGCCGGCCTGCATGAGGGCATCGGCGAAGCTGGAGATAGCTGCAAGATCGTTGTGCACGGTCAGCAGTTTGTTGGCGACGGTGCCGGCTTCGGAAAGTTGCCCGGCCTGCAGGTACGCCTTGAGCAGATCGCGTAGACCGTCGGCATTGGAATCGATGTCGGGAACTTTTTGCAGCGTGGCCACGGCCCCGGCGGCGTCGCCGGACTCGAGCATGTTCTTGCCCTGCATCAGCAAGGCATAAGCATTGCCCGGATCGAGGGTGAGCATGCGCTGCAGAATTTCTTCGGCGCCGCTGAGCGAGCCCTTGGAACGCAGTCCTTCGGCGGCGGCGGAGAAAATCTGCCAGGCATCGTTTTTCTTGCCCAGGCGAATATAGACTTCCGCCAGGCGAACTCGCATGCTGCTGTTTTCCGGATCCATCTCCACAATTTTCTGGAAGATGCGGACCGCGTTGTCGAGCTGACCAGCTTTCAGGAATTCTTCCGCGACTTGCAGATACTGCGCGCGGGCGTCATTGAACAGGCCTTGCTGGCTATAGAGTTCCGCGAGTTTCAGCAGGCTCTCGAGAGAAGGCTGGAGCTTGCAGATCTTCTTGTACATCGCGATGGCCTTGACCGTGAAACCCTGGCTGGCATAGGCATCGCCCACAGTCTTGAAACATACGGTGGCCTTATCGGTTTCGCCGAGGCGGGAGTAGAGGTCGCCGACGGTGTTGGTGACAGTCAGATCCTTGGCGTCGTTCTTGAGGACTTTTTCGTACTCCGCGATGGCATTCTGCAGTTTGCCCTGCTGGACATACTTCTCCGCACTGGCCAAAACCTTTTGCTTGTTGAAACCAAACAATGCCATAAGAGTACGAACTCCAGAACCTGTTGTTCAAGACAAAGTCTTGATGCAGAACCCGTCGAACGTTCGGGGAAACTGTTCCCGGGTCCGCTCTGAGGGTCATGTCACATATCGGCAGATGGACCGACCCGACAGGCCAATTGTACGTCGGGGAGTCATGAACCGCATGGTTACCAAGGGTTACCAAAAGGGAGTGTACGAACGGGTTACGAAGGGAATCAGGGGGGAGTGACGCACGCCACAGTCGCAGGTGCAAAATAATGATCGTTGTCGCTCGATTTCGGTAGCTCGATTTCGGTGGCTGGATTAATCGATGTTGGCTTCTGTAGTATTCACCCGAGACTCTTATGTACTCCGGCAAGAAGAGCAGCGTTTTTTGGGTGCCCGTTTTGATCGTCCTTTGGTATGGCGAGCCCGCTCCAGCGCAGTCTCGAACGGAAAGCGCCGTCGTTGTTGACCTCCATAGTTATGGCTGGGAGGGACCGAACGGGCGCGAAATCAACAGTCCCTCGCTTGCGATCGATCATCAGGGCCGTGTTCTGGTCAGCTTCACAGTTCGAGAGCGCAAAGGGCTCGTGACGCGAAGCGAGCCGAGCCTCGACTTCCGGATTGTGCGTTTCTTGCCTGATGGCAAAGTCGACCTGTCGCTGTTGTTAGCTACGAATGAGGCTGGAAGAACCGGCATCTATCTCTCCGATACGGACCAGATCATCGCAAGGGCTAATGAAAGCCTTCAGTTGCTACATACCGACGAGGGGAGTCCGCAGGGAGGGGCTTGGAAAATCCTCGCGCCATGTGCCTTGCATTGCTACGTTGAGCAGTCTGTCACTCGTCGCACCTTACATCTGTACACAATAGGCGCCGACCCTGCTTCGACGCTGATCCGCCTTTCGCAGCAACCGCTGCTAAAACCATGCGGTAAGGCTGAAAAGCTCATAGGGGCCAATGATGAGAAGGTCCAGAACTATCCTCAGTCGATTACTGACGAATTCGCCTACTTTTCTCTGGACGGGGGCGCCTATCGTTGGCCTCTGTGCGACTACGAACATCGTGCCGTGCTGCCAGTGCCTATACGCGGCCGTTGGATTGCCCTGAGCGATAAGCTTTTCGTCTTAAACACACTGAGCCGTGAAGATAATTGGGGGCTGGCAGTTATCTCATCGGACGGTCACCCGAAGTTCCGGCCGGACTTGGCAAAGCACGAATCCGTCGTCGCCTCGCAGCCCATCCGGAGCAGCGAACAGGGCGACCGAGTCGCGGTGGACATAGCAACCCTAGGGGCCGGAAAGCGCCGATTAGATATTTCGGCCCACGCAACGGCTCGCCGCATTGCCGTCTACGACATCGAAGCGGGAAAAGAGGTGGCATCGATCCCGGCAAGCGTTAAGCACCGTTACCGGTTGGAATTTGATCTCAGCCCGGATGGACACCGTTTTGCGATCTTGGAGGACGGCACGCTGAAGGTAGTCAGCCTCGATTAACGCTACCGCCCAGGGCCTAGTGTGAATCACGTATGTGCCTGAGAGATCAGACCGCGTACGTTGATGCGGAACGCTTTGGAACTCCAAGTAGAGGACGAAAAAACCACTATGACTTGGATTCGAACTGTGTCACTGACTGAAGCCGACGAAAAACTGCGGCAGGCGATTGAGGGCGAGAAGCTGTTTTATCCGAAGGAGTATGCCGAGCCGGTGCATCCGGATCCTTCGGGGGCGTCGTCGATTGTGGGGTCGCATACACTGATTCCCGAGGCGCTGTACCACGCGTTCAGCACGTTTGGGGCGCTGATGTCGCCAGAGTTGCCGCTCAATCGGCGGCAGCACGAGATGATCGCCACCATGGTCTCGGTGACCAACCGGTGCGTGTATTGAATCGAGTCACACGCAGAGTTTCTGCGTAGGGTGACGTTGGATAAGGAATTGGTGGAGGCGCTGGCGAAGGACTACACGACGGCGCCCATCTCGGCGCAGGATCGCGTGATGCTCGATTATGTGGTCAAGCTCACCAAGGATGCGACCAAGGTTTGGAAGGACGACATCGACGGGCTGCGGGCCGCGGGGTTTGATGATCGCGGGATACTGCAGATCACGTTGATTGCGTCGTGGTTCAACTACATCAATCGGGTGGCGGATGCGTTGGGGGTGGGGAGAGAGTAGTTTTAGCCGGCTTCAGGGACTGGAGCCATTGTGGATAATTGTCCGCGGCCAGTGGAACAGCTGCTACGAACCAACGCGGACGCGGATTAGCCGGCCATTCAAAGCACCGGCCCCCGAGGTGCTCACCCCGAGGGCTCTCCATTTTTCTTGATGATCGATGATATTTACGGTGTCGTCCCGAGCGTGCAATCGGGGTTCACGTTCTGAATGTAGATCGAGTTGTTGCCAATCCGATTGTCGGCCCAGGTGACCGCCGCCATGCCAGAACGGGCGATCTTGTCCGACAGCCCATACTTACTCGCCGGAGCGGTGGAGACCGAGAACTGCGCACAAACGATTTTTCCGGTTTCATCCAGCCGGGTCGCCTGCATGGTGTCCTGTCCATAGGACGGCGAATCAACCCAGAACACCAGCGCTCCGGTGCCGATCTGAACATTCTCAACAAACGTCTGCGTATCCGGACCGAGCGGAACAATTACCAATCCAGTCGAACTCCACAGCGAGGTGCCTTTTCCATCGAACTTCTGGCCAGACACGCCGTTCGTGAACTGGTTGCTGTCCTCCTCCGTCCAGAACAGGAAAGTTTCATCAGAGGCCGCACGGTAAGACAGCGAGGGCTCCACATGCACGTTCAAAGTATTAGTCGAGCCGGCAGAACCGTTGTGCGGAAAAGCCTCGCTTCCGTCCGCCCGGATATGTTGTGCGAACACTTGTAGCGTCGGACTGCTCGTGTACCAGGAGAAGACCGCGCCGCCGTTGCCGTCGTAGATAAAGTAGGGGAACTCGCCGAATTGCAGAGAGCCAGAATCGAACAGCACCACGTTGCTGTTTCCCCACAACACTGTTCCCTGGGCCGATATCTTGTTGGCGCGCAATTGGTGGTTGCTGGTGAAGCCGTTGTCCCTTTCCCAGGAAACGATCACACTTCCGTTGTCCGCCGCGTGCAGGTCGGCGAGGTTGTAGTTGTATCCGAACTCACTGAATGTCAGGGGGCGGCTCCAAACCTTGTGGCCTTGCCTGTCGAGTTTCTGAACCATCACGCTGGTGTTGTTGGTCCACGCCACTACCGCACCGCCATCACTGGTGCCCGTGATTTTCGGAGCATAGTGCGGATTGTTATTGGTGGTGAGCTGCACGCCGTTGGGTCCCCACAAGGCAGTGCCGGCCGAGTCGATCTTGGCAGCTGTCACCTGCTGATTTCTTCCCTCACGCGTGTCGAGAAAGGCCAGCAAGGCATTGCCCTGGGTATCAAAATCGAGGCCATAGTCCTCGGTGGAGGTGTTGGTCAGGGCGGCAACCAGGAGGCCATCATGGGCGAATTGCTCCACGCCTTTGCTGTCGAGGCGCTGGAGATAGACCGAGTAACCCTGAGCATTCGGATCGTAGTCGAACCAGCTCACGTACCACTGGTTGTTCGGCAGAGACTTTACTTTTGGTTGAACCTGATCGTTGTTCAGCTTATCGGCCAGTGGAAGATTCACGAAAGGATCGGATGACCACTGCCCCCAAGCTGCTTGCACCCCAGTGAAACAGATAATGAGTATTCCGACCAACGCGAATCTGTTTTTCATTGGCTTCCCCTTTTCCGCCGAGCCCCCAGCAGGCAAACGGCCGTGGCCCAGATGCTACTAGCAGCGCGGATCCTAGGCAATGTGGCTCGGGGTCATAGGTGTTCGACGACCGGGGCGGTCGCTCTAGTAAGTGAACGACTGAATCTCTGACACGCTCGCGTTGGGGCCGTCGACGAAGCCGGTGCGGGTGCTGGGTTTCAGCGCGATGTGCATGGCGATCACGTTCGAGGCGTTGGAGAAGCCGAATCCATTCAAGGTCTCCTGGAGGACTCCGGCGGTGTTGTACACGTAGATTGTGCTGCCGGTGGAACTGGAACTGGAAACGGGCTGCGCCACGAAAAACAGTTTGTGGGCGGCGTCGAACTCGACGTCGGCTCCGCTGAAGATCTGCTGCTGGCCGGAATTCGGCAGGACCACGGTGAATCCGGTCTGCGTGCTGAGATCGTAGAACTCCACACTGGCGTCGTCTTCGGTGGTGGTGCAGGCGATGTTGTCGGCGGAATCGACGGCGATGCCGTTCACGAAACCGAATCCGATGCCCGTGAATTCCGTGATAGTTCCCTTGCTGAGGTCGGCCACGCCAATCACTGGGAGGCAACCAAAGCATCCATCGCCGCCTCCGAGAACGGCCTGGTTCGTCACGTTGTTGTAGGCCATGGGCGGCGGCGCGCTGCCGAAGTTGAAAGAGTCCTGAATCTTGACGACGGGCCCAAACGTGTTGGCGGCCACGTTGGAGCTAAAGACATAGGGAATGAAATTTCCGCTGTTGTCTTGGGCGAAGACCGCGGCGTTGGAAGTCCCTTGCGTACGGCTCACCTGGTTGATCAAGTGCTTGGTGCCGATGGGGGGCGTCCACCTACCCGTGATCTTGTTCCCACTGAGCGGATTGATCAGGTTAAAGGTGCGCTGGATGTTCAGGAAGCTGACGACGTGTTCGTGCTCGACGAGGCCGACTGCGCTGCCGACGACTCCCAGGGTGATGAAATCGTCCTGTGTTTGCGTCTTGGTGACGACGGTCAGGATCTTGCCTGTGGTTTGATCGAAGGTCTCGACGGCGGCCAGGACGTTGCCATTGGATAACGTTCTTGCTTCGCTGAGGACGCCTTCTGTGCCGCTCTGGTCGATATCGAATCCGAAGATCTGGCCGCCGAACTTGCTGTGCACGATGATGGTGCCGGCCCCCGCGGCGGGGTTTGGTAGAAAGGCGTCGGCTTGCCCGAAGGTCAAGGTGGATACGGCGCAGAAGAGGCTGACTAGGACTGCGGTGATCACGCGCCGGGATGACTTATGATTTGCGGTTTTCATGCGGATTCTCCTCACTCAGAAAGCCCGCCAAGGCTACACGTTTCGAGTGGGAGGGGTGTCAGAAATTTGTCAAAAATTGACGCTTCGGCCGCGGTCAGAAGCGGGTTCACTGTTTGGAGGGAATGCTGTACTGGGACGCCACGACTTGCCATTTGCCGCCGACCTTCATCCAGATATCGGTCAGGCGGTCATGATACTCATAGGGCTTGCCGTTGGATTCGCCTTTCTCGTGGTAGGCGCCGGTGACAACGGCGGTGTCGCCATGCAAGCGTACCTTGAGGTCGGATAGTTCGGCTACCTGCACCTTGGTGGAGGGGTCGGCGCTGTGGCTGATGTAGCCCGCCTTGCTGTAGACGTTGCCGTCTTCGATGGTGATCACGAAATCTTCAGCGAGCAGGGACGACAGGATGTCAATGTTGTGCTGCTTGTAGGATTCAGTCCATTTGAGTTCCAGAGCGCGAATGGTGGCGGCATCGGATTTCTCCTGGGCCGACAAGCTGACGGCCGCCACCAGCAGACAGCACAGCAGAGCTCCGATTCGGTGGGAGTGCATGCTTCTATGTCGCACAATCGGTATGAATAGGGCAAGTTCCTTGTGTAACCCATCCCCCGTACGGCCGGGTAGGTCAGTTTGAAGACTGTACTGTCCCTGGTTCGGCACCCGAACGGTTCCTCTAGACTTGAGATGGGAGAGAGTACAGACTCGATCTTCACTAGTTTGCCAGCCATGGCTGAATCGATCGCAGAATTCTTCACGGAACATTTTCAAGCACACCGGCATGAGACTGCCTACCGGCAGCGGCGGGGGTACCGGACGGAATCCTTTACCTATGGTGAGGTTCTGGAGATGGGGTTTGGCTTTGCCCGCAAACTGGAGGCGCGAGGGATCGAGAAGGGTGAGCGGGTGATGGTATGGGGGGAGAACTGCGCGGAGTGGGTCGCGGTCTTCTTTGGGTGTGCGCTGCGGGGCGTGATCGTGGTGCCGATGGACGACGGATCCGCGACCGATTTTGCGATGCGGGTCCTTCAGCGGGTCGAGGCGAAGCTGCTGGTGGGGTCGCGACGGCATGTGCATGAGTGCGCGGCGGCAGGACATTCGATTGCGTCCCTGAATCTGGAAGATCTGGTGCAGGTGACGGGGCGCGAGCCGGCCCTGCCGCCCGAGGTCGCGCTTGGGCGCGATGACACGCTGCAAATTGTCTTCACGTCGGGCACGACGGCGGAACCCAAGGGCGTGATCATTACGCATGGGAACGTTCTCGCGAACATTGCGCCGCTGGAGCGGGAGATGCGCGGTTACATGAAGTATGAGCGACTGGTGCATCCGCTGCTGTTTTTGAACCTGCTGCCGCTGAGCCATGTGTTTGGGCAGTTTCTGAGCATGTTTCTACCGCCGTTGCTCGGGGCGATGGTGATTTTTCAGGAGGAGTTGAAGCCATCGGAGGTGGTGAACACGATCCGGCGCGAGCGCGTATCGGTTCTGGTAAGTGTTCCCCGCGTGCTGCAGTCGCTGAAGCAGAAGATCGAGCGAGACCTGGAAGACCGCGGCGAGGGAGAGGCGTTCCGGCAGCGGTTTCGATTGTCGGAGAAGCAGCACTACCTGCGGCGGTGGTGGACGTTCCGCGCGATACGCCGGCAGTTCGGATGGAAATTCTGGGCATTTATTTCCGGCGGCGCGGCTTTGGACAGCGAAACCGAGGAGTTTTGGGGACGTCTAGGCTATGCGGCGATCCAAGGGTATGGGCTGACGGAGACGACGTCGCTGATTAGTGTGAACCATCCGTTCCGGCTGGGGAAGGGATCGATTGGCAAAGTGCTCCCCGGGCGCGAGGTGAAACTCGCGGAGGACGGCGAGATTCTGGTGCGGGGTGGAGGCGTGTCTTCGGGATATTGGGGCGCGGGTGGCAAGCAGACAGCTGGGGATGAACGTATTCCGGATGCACGTATCTCCGACGATCAAGGTTGGTATCGCACGGGCGATATTGGCGCGCTCGATGAGGCGGGCAATCTCTATTTCAAGGGGCGGAAGAAGGAAGTGATCGTAACGCCGGGCGGGACGAACGTGTATCCCGACGATCTGGAGGCGGCACTGCGCAAGCAGCCGGAAGTGAAAGATTGCGTGGTCGTCGGAATCGAGCGTGGCGGGAACGCGGAGCCGTGCGCAGTAGTGATTCTGCGTGGCGAGTCCAAGCTGGAGGAGGTGGTGCAGCGCGCCAATCAGCCGCTGGCGGAGTACCAGCGAATGCGCATGTGGGTCGAGTGGCCGGAGGAAGATTTTCCCCGCACCAATACGCAGAAGCCGCGGCGGAATCTAATTCGCGAAGAGGCGCAGGCGCGGTTACTCGAGAAGCAAGTGAGTAGTAGCGCAAACAGCCCACTGGCGGAGTTGATTGCGCGAGTGACGGGACGGTCGGCTGGAGCGTTGTGCGAGGACGCGAACCTGGATTCCGATCTAGGGCTGAGTTCACTGGACCGAGTGGAATTGTTGAGCACGCTGGAGGACCGCTACCAGTTGGACCTGAGCGAGACTCGGTTCAGCGCGGTGCGCACCGTAGGGGATCTGGAGCGCATGTTGCGCGGAGATGCGGTGCCGAGCGCGGCGTATCACTATCCGAGTTGGGCGCTGAGCCGGCCGATCAACTGGCTGCGGATTGCGGTGCACTATCTGTTGATGCGTCCGGCAATTGTGTTGTTGGGCTGGCCGCGGATTGAAGGACGGGAACATCTGCGTGGTGTGAAGGGTCCACTGCTGGTGATCTCGAATCATGTGGGAGACGTGGATGGCGGATTCATTCTGACAGCATTGCCGGCGCGCTTTCGGCATCGGATGGCGACGGCTACGGGTGGAGAAGCGTTGGAAGCACTGCGGATGCCCGCCGCCGAACGTGGATTCTTTGGGCGGATTTACGACCGTGTGCAGTGGTTGTCGGGAGCCGCGCTGCTGAATCTGTTTCCGCTGCCACGCGAGGCTGGCTTCCGGAGGAGCTTCGCCTATGCAGGCGAGGCCGTGGATCGTGGGTACAGCGTGCTGGTGTTTCCCGAGGGGCGGCACACGACGGATGGGAAGTTGTGTCCGTTTCGTGCAGGGATAGGGCTGCTGGCGGTGAATCTCGGCATTCCGGTGTTGCCCATGCGGATTGATGGACTGTTTGAAGTGAAGAGTGCCGGCAGGAGATTTGCGGCGCCCTGGAAAATCAGTGTCCGGATTGGGGAGCCAATGAGATTTGCGCCAGGGACTGATCCGCAGGAGATCGCTGCGGAACTGCAGAGAGCGGTGGAGCGCCTGTAATAACCCGCATCCAACAGCTGATCGCCGCCAACCGCGCGCGGGGCGTGGGCCCCTTCGACTGACCTCAGAACAGGTCCGCGCCACAGAACCCCCGTTACGGGTTCACGACAATTCTTGCCATCATGCCGTTATCCTCGTGGAACAGGACGTGGCAGTGATAGACGAAGCTTCCGGCGATGTTTGGGTCGCGGAAGTCCATGCGAAGAGTCACACTGTGATATGCGCCCTTCCCACCCCAGTAGGGAACATTGACCGTGTCCTGCAGAGTCGGGTTGGGCACGGGCACCCCGTCGATCGCCACCACGAGGAAGTGAATCTGGTGCATGTGGAAGGCGTGCTCTTCCGAGGTGCGATTTTCGATCGTCCAGTCTTCAACGGCGCCGACCTTGGTGACAATTGCGGGTGGCTCGTTCGAGCGGAACAGCCTGGGCTGTTGCCCGTCCACCGTGATGAAGAAATTGACGGGCGGGTTGGTGCCGAGCGCCGCCTCGGAGAAATATAGTTTTCTCTGCGTTGTCGGTTTCATTGCCGCCAAGCCGGAGAATCGCTGAGTGACTGGAGGTACGGGAGCTACAGGGATCACGGCGTGCGCTGACGCAACCGGATTTGCGGTGGCAACAACGTCGGCCAAGGTTTGAAAAGGGTTTGCATTGCCCACCGGGCCGGTGTCGAAGCCGGCATCGACGAAGGTGGCGGTGGTTCCTAAAGGCGGGCCGGTTACGATGAATTCGGCGCGTCCGGCGGGCGCCACGTTGATGGTGGTCACCATGGGATCTCCCATGACGGGTACGCCGTCCATGGAAATCAGTTCGAGCGTCTGCGGGGTAGATCCAAAGAGCAACTGGAGCGCGAGAAACGACTGCGTTGAAGAATTCGCCACACGCCAGAACTGTTTCTCGCCGGGCTTCATCTGAATAATCGGGGACGACGCCGAAGGAGAGATTGCGGGCTGAAAGTTCAGCGTGAGTTGGAACGGCCCTGGCACCCACCCACCCGGATCGATAAACTGCTGGCGCACGATGAGCACGCGCTCAGTGAGTCCCGCCACCTGGGGTTTGATCTTCTCGATCCCGCCGACGATGATTGCGCCGGTAGCTCCGCCGTTCACCTGGAATGTAGTGAATCCGTGAGGATGAGGATGGTACCAGTACAGCCCGGGTGGTTCGTTGGCCGGGATCTGGATCTGGTAGCGGAAGGGCGTCGTGCTGGGCTGGATGAGGGTGTCGACTACGTCGTCCTGGTGACAGATCGGGGGGACGTTCAGCCCATGGAAGTGCAGATTGGTCGTGTTGTAGTTGACCAGATGGCTCTTGCAGGGATCGGTCCCCGCGGGTTCACTTGTTGCCATCCCATCCATGTGCGAGTGCGCGTGAGCGGCCGAAGCCGGGTCCGCCACATTGAGCTGGTTGGTAAGGTCGAGCGTGAGTGTGTCGCCGGGATTGAGGCGCAAGGTGGGAGCCTCAACGTCCCCATTGGATGTCGAGTAGTCAAAGCAGTAGTGAGTATAGCCGGCCGCGTCGACGCCATTGCGCAGGGTTAGTGCGAGCTGCAGGGATCCATTCTGGCTGCTGAGGCTCAAAGGATCAAGCACCACGCTGCCCGGGTTCGGGCGCAGAGGGCAGTTCGGCAATTGCGCCGAGGCGGCGAGGAGAGCGAGACCGACGATCTGAACAGCGAACCACCATTTAAGAACCGTGCGCATACTCCTACTCCTTAGGATGACGTGGATTGCCGAGCTAGAACTGCCGCGGCGGATAGACTCCAATCGACAGCAACGACGTGCTGTTGGGATCGACAACGGGGGAAGTCTTTCTTTCGGTGAGCGTGCATTTGCCCGCGCCGGAAGCCACGTCAAGCACGGCCACACCGGACGAGGCGCCGAATTCGGCGACATAGAGTACCGAGCCAGTGCCGGTATTAAATTCGGTGGCAGGGCTGGAGAGAAAGACCCAATCGGTATCGAATCCCTTCAACGCGCCAGATGTGCATCCTGGGGAAACTTTGCCCGTCGTCGCATTGAAGAACGCCGCGCTCACTTTGCCCGGGCCGGTGTTGGAAATATAGAGGAGCGTCTCGTCGGGGCTGAGCAAAACGTTATTGGAGTTTCCAGCGCTGCCGACGTTGTAGAGCACGGTCTTGGTCAGCTTGCCGGATGAAATGTCGGAAACCTCGACGGTGGATGTAGTGGACTGGTCGCCGAAGACGGCGTAGTGGCCGTCCCGTGTGATGTCGACGCCGTTGGGGTAGCGGTCGGTGTTGTAGCCGGTGGCGTTCTGCAGGTCTCCATTCGACACAGGGATTCCAGCGGAGACGTTGAAGGACTCAATGGACCCGTCGCCGTAGGTGACCACGAGCAGGTTTCCGTGGACCGCCATGCCTTTGATATTGCCAGCGTGCTTGCCGATGGGCGAGATATCGCCGAGGAAAGTCAAACCGCATCCCGGGAGGATGGCGAAAGTGCCGAGGGTATTCGAAGTCGAGAAGCTGGCATATAGATAAGCTCCGTTATTTGCGAGCCCGATGCCGTTATCGATGCCGCTGTCGGTCGAGGCGGCAGAGAAGTTGCCGATGTCCTGCAGGGCGCTGATGTCGACTGCGCCCACTTCGCCGCTGCTGGCGAGGGAAAGATAAGCGCATGCGTCGGTGGAGCTTTGCAGCACGCTGACGCGATTGGCGGCGAAGTATCCGCCGCCGGCGCCAACGCCGCCCAGATTCACCTTGTTGGGATTCTGTGGAGTGCCATCAGACGCGAAGGTGAAGAAGGTTGCCCCGAAGGGGATCTTCGGGGGCAGATCGTCATTGGTGATCAGGTAGGAGGGAATCGCGGGTTTCGATGCAGGCGTGCCTGCCTCGGCCACTACGGCCCATTGCAGGCATAGTGCTAGCGGTAATAGGAACCCCAGGGTCTTCATAGCCAAATTCCTTCTTAAACGCTCCAAGCGCTATGTTCGTTCTTAGGGGAACGAACACAGCGCTTGGGGGAAAACGACTGCTCGGTCGTCGAAGCCACTACGAAGTGGCGGTTAGTTAATGGTTACCGATACCGCCTTGGAGGGGATGCCGTTCGTGACCACGACCAGACTGGCCGCTCCGAGGTTGATGGTGGCCGGAACATCGAACTGCGCGGACACAAGCTTTGTGCCTGTGGCTACGCCGCCCAGCCAGTTGTGCGTCTTGCAATAGACCACGGAGCCCTTCGAATCGGTGATGCGAACGATGGGGAAGTTCGTCGACGCCTGGTTGTCATCGCCGTAGTACGAGCCTTGCGTCAAGCCATTGAACTGAGTCCCGGTGATCTTGTTGTTCTTGCTGGCGTGAGTCAGAGTCGTGGCCACCGTCTTGATGGTGGGAGCGCAACCGGCGCACGGAGTGGTTGATGCGGGAGTGTAAATCTCGACATCGGACGAGAAGTCCGTGAAGAGAATCTGTCCCGAAGGAAGAACAACCATGCCGCCCACATACGAGGAGTCGATCCCGGCATTCGGCGGAGCGCTGGTGGCGTTCATCGTGGTGCCGTCCCATTCGAAGAACTTGCTGCCGGTGTTGAAGACGCCGGGGCTGGTGTCGAACAGGGCATTGCCATTGGGCAGAACTGCAGCTGGTCCGTCGGCGATATCCAGGGTGCCGCCGAACTTCGCAGCGGACAGCCCAGGTGCCGGTCGACGGAGTGTAGATGGCGTTGTTGGTGGTGGCGCCCGCAGCAAACACGGTTCCGTTGGGAAGCAGAGGCATCGGTCCGAGTTCAAGCGAGGAGGGATCGACCAGATTCACAACGGTGTTGTTGGTGGGAGTGGTCCATGCGCCCGTGGTGGGGTCATAGATCTGATAGCCCATCTTGCAGCAGCCGCTGGGCACGTAGGCATCGACGGTGAGAATCTTTCCGCCGGGCAACATGGTCCAGCCTTCTTCGTCGTTGTCATCAAACTTGCCCGTGCCGGTGGTGGCCCACGTGGCCGTGGTTCCGCTCAGGGTCAGGATGGCTTCCTGCGTGGTGCAGCAATTCGCCATCATCATGTGTCCGTTGGGAAGAATGATGCTCTGAGCATCGCCCACTGTCGTCCAGCCGCTGGGGGCCGTGATGCTCGTCCAGGTCTTGGTGTTCGCGTTATAGAGAGCGCCCTTGCGTCGTCCACACGGCGCTGCCGTTGTTGTACTCGCCACCCATGACGACGACTTGGCCGCTGGGAAGCAGAGACGAGGCGAAGTACAGTGGGTTGTATCCGGACGGCAGAGTCCCGGCATTCGACCAGGTTCCGTTGATGTAGCTGCCGGTCTTGTCCGGTACCAGGCGGTACCAAGGGTCAGAGTGGTTGGAGAAAAACATGCTGTTGACCAGCACAGAGCCGTCGTTGAGCAGTAAAGCGTGTGCGACTGCCGATGAAGGAGCGTTCTTTGTCTTGGTCCATGTTCCTGCAGTAAATGGTTCCTGGGCGCTCGCGATAGCTGGACCAGGCCATCAACGCAAGCAGAGCAATTCCGAATGTTCGGAAGACCTTCATAGAATAGTGACCTCGCATTTTTTGGGTTAATCGAAACGTGGCTTCGGACGCGGGATTCCGTTGATCTGCCACCACAGAAAAGAGTCCCCACGGCAGTCCAACTCGAAGTCCCAAAGTCGGTGGATTATACCCTGCTCTGACACGGTTCGAAACAGTTGTCGTGAGAAAATTACAAAGTTTTTTTGCACCAGAGGCACCTGCGCAAGAAGTTGCAAACTCCGTCGGCAAAGTCTGCAAGATCTTGCAGACTTTTGCTCTGGCCACCGTCATCGGATCGACGGAATGCTCAGGGTCGAAAGACTCACGCGGGAAAGCGGACCGTGTGCAGGCCTACTCTTCGTCCACCTGCGGCTCGTCCTGATGAAAGTCCGCCTCGAATTGAACTTCGGGGACTTTGGATTCACGCAACAGGCGATTAAGCGCGGGCAAGTCCGTGCTCTTGAATTCGCTCCAGCGCTTCAAGACATCGGCGCTGTCATGTTCCGTCATCGACAAAGCTGCCAGTTGAGGAGAAGTTGGTTCGGCATCGGGCTGCCATATTTGCTGGTAGAGCGTGCCGGCTTGTCCGTTGACGCGGCCGAGGGTAACTTCCGCGGAAGGCGGAGCGAAGAAGCCGCCGGCAGCGCCAAGCAGTCCGGTGAGTTTCTTGTCGATTGCGGCGATCGCGTCTTTTGCCGGGTTGTTCGCCTGCGTGTTGAGCTTATCGAGTTGTGCACGAATCGAGCCACCCTGCAGAAGGGCCTGCGCTGACTGAGTCATGATGGACGCAATGCGCATCTCCGCCTGAAATTTCTTCGCGAGTCCCGCCATGGAAGTCTTGACGCGCGGGTCCATCTTGATGGTCAGTGGCACGCTGGAAGACTTTCCCTCGACCGTGAGCCGGACGGTGTATGTTCCGGGCAGAACGGTTGGTCCCAACGGGAGACGAGGTGTGTCGTGCGGAATCGCGGCGATGGGATATTCATGGCGTGTCGACGCCGGTGCAGGATAATGCAGATCCCATACCCAGCGGTGCATTCCGGCGGCAGCCGAGAGTTGCCGGGGTTGGCGGACCCAGTACAGCGGGATCAACTGCTTTTGTAATTCTTCCCCGGTAATGTCGGGCTTATCGGTGTTGGCGAAGCGACGGACGAGATGTCCCTGCGCATCGAGGATTTCGAGCGTGACGGTCGCCGTTGCCGCGGGCAGGTAGTAATCGAGAATGGCTCCGTCGGGTGGATTGGCTCCGACAGGCTCGTCGGGGGGAAGCGGGGTATCGGTATAGGTGTCGCGCTGTACGCGGTAGGCTGGTGCTGGAGCAAACAGATGCACTGCGTTGGCAATCGCGGCGGAGGCCTCGCGCAGAGGCGCGATGTCATCGAGAATCCAGAACGAACGGCCGTGCGTCGCCACGATCAGATCGTCTTCATGAATCCACAGATCGCGCATGGAAGTGTGCGGCAGGTTCAGCTGTAGCGATTGCCAGTGGTCACCGTCGTCGAAGGAGACCCAGACAGAGTTTTCCGTGCCGGCGAAGAGCAGGCCCTTGCGCACGGGATCTTCGCGCACTGTGTCGACAGGGCCGAAGTCGGCCAGGCCCGCGGTGATCAGCTTCCAGCTCTTGCCGCCGTCGTGCGTGCGGTAGATATAAGGATGAACGTCGTTGATGCGGAACCGGCTGACCGAGGCGTAGGCAGTGTTTTCGTCGAAGTGCGACGCCGAGATCTGCGTGACTTTGCTCCACGCGGTCAGCTCTGGAGGCGTGATGTTGGCCCAGTTCTTCCCGCCGTCGTGGGTAATCCAAACCTGGCCGTCGTCGGTGCCGGCCCACAGAGTGCTTACAGTTTTGAATGACGGCGCGAGCGCATAGATCACTCCACGTTGTTTCTCTGCGCCCTTAGGGACGAGCGCGCCGACACTAGCCGGTGCGCCCGGGTTCTCGCGCGTCAAGTCAGGGCTGATGGACTGCCAGGTGTTGCCGCCGTCGGTCGTTTTGAACAGAACATTGGCCGCGAAGTAGAGGATGTGAGGGTCGACCGGAGAGAACATCAGCGGTTCGGTACGGTTGGTGCGGTACTTGGGGTCACGCAATGGAATCGGTGTGACATCTTGTACCTGGCCAGTCGACCAATGGAATTTCGAAACCTCGGTTCTGCCGCCGCCATACACCACATCGGGATCGAGTGGATCCGGTGCGGCGTATCCGTACTCGATCACGCCGACGGGATGCCAGTCGCGGAAGGTGATGGCGCCATCGTTGCCCCGGCTGGAAATGCAGACCGAGCCGCTCTCTTGCTGTCCAGCGCAGACGTGGTAGGGGAATTGATTGTCGGCGATGACATGGTAGAGCTGCGCGGTCGGCTGGTTGTACCAGGAACTCCAGCTGGCGCCGCCGTTCACGGTGATAATCGCGCCCTGGTCGCTGACAATGAGAATAATGTTGCCGTTGTTGGGATTGATCCAGAGATTCTGGTAGTCGTCGCCGCCGGGTGCGCCGCGGAATCCTGACCAGGTCTTGCCGCCATCGCTCGACTTCATGGTGACGGTGCTGACTACGTAGAGCAGGTCGGGATTCTTCGGGTCCACCTTCGGGATGGGTAGATCGCCGCCGCCGATGCGTCCAGCCGGACGTGCATCGTTGGTGATCTTTGCCCAAGTGTCGCCGGCGTCGTCGGAACGGTAGACACCCAGCTTTCCCGAGGCTGCGGCAAGAGTGGCGTACAGGCGGCGCGGATCGCTGGGCGCGATGGCCACGTAGATTTGGGAGAGATCTTTCGGCAAGCCGTTGATCAGCGAGTGCCATGTGCTTCCGCCGTCCGTGGACTTGAAGAGTCCGCCGCCGGTACCGTTGAATTCGTTGTTGTCTTCCCAGGGGCCTTCGCGGGCTTCCCACATCGAGGCGTAGACAACGTCAGGGTTCGAGGGATCGATGACCACGTCAGAGGCGCCGGTGTTTTCGTCCTTGGTTATGACTCTCTGCCAGCTCTGACCACCGTCGGTCGAGCGATAGAGTCCACGCTCTTCACTTGGCCCGTAAGGATGGCCGAGCACGGCTGCGAAAACTTTGTTGGGATCGCGCGGGTCAATGGCGAGTGCAGGAATCTGTTGTCCGTCAACGAGGCCGAGGTGGGTCCAAGTTTTGCCGGCATCGGTCGATTTGTAGATGCCGTTGCCAACGGACAGGTCGGGACGATGGAGTCCCTCGCCGCTGCTCACATAAATGATGTTGGGATCGGAAGGGGCTACTGCAATGGCGCCGATTGACTGCGTTGACTCGTGGTCGAAGATGGGATTCCAGGTGCGACCGTAGTCGTCCGATTTCCAGACGCCGCCGTTAACCTGTCCGACGTAGAACACGTTCGGCTGGCTGGGCACACCGGCGGCCGCGCGCGTGCGCCCGCCGCGGAATGGGCCGATCATCCGCCAGTGCAGATCCTGGTAAGTACTCTCGGAAACCTGCGCGCGACTCTGGATCACACCCAGAAAAGCGGAGAGAACGACAAAAAGACGAAGGACGACGTGAGATCTGTTCACTTGAGCCCCCTCAATTGACCAGCGGCAAACTACCTAGAATAAACCAAAAGTGCAGTGATCGCGGTTATGTTGGGGTTGACCCATGGCCAAATAAGTTTGGTGGCACTCTCACGGCGCGTTTATGATGGCGGAGCTTTCAATCGCTATGCGCATTCTGGGTTGGAAAAAGTCTCTCACCGACGTTCTTCGCTGCTTCCTGGTCGCGGTGCTCTCTACCGCCGCGGTTGCCCAGACCTCGGCACCGTCCGCGGCCGGTCGGGATCCCACAGACCAGGGACTCAAACCGATTCTGAGCTACATCTCGTCGGCGTGGGACACGCTGACCCGCTCCATGACCGACTGCGCGAGCGTCGTTGATCCTAAGATCAAGGTGGCGCCCGTGTTGTATTTGCCCAAGGACTTCGCCGAGCCGGGGGCGGTGCAGAAACTGGCGGCGGACTGCAAGGTGCGCGTCGAATACTTGCCGATCGAGATCCATCGCCTGGGCGAGATCGATACGGCCAAAATTCAGCCGCACGGGCTGCTGTATCTCCCGGATAAATATGTTGTGCCGGGCGGCCGCTTCAACGAAATGTACGGCTGGGACAGCTACTTCATCATTCGTGGCCTGCTGCGCGCAGGGCGGGTTGAGCTGGCACGCGGGATGGTCGACAACTTCTTTTTTGAGATTGAGCATTATGGCGCGATGCTCAACGCCAATCGCACTTACTACTTGACGCGGTCACAGCCTCCGTTCTTGAGTTCCATGTTCGTCGATGTCTACCGGGCCAAAGAGAAGGATGGACATCCTGACAAGGTCTGGTTGGAGCGGGCATACGCCGATCTAAATAAGGACTACGAGATGTGGACCCGCGATCCGCATCTGGCAGGGCAGACTGGATTGTCGCGTTATTACGATTTTGGCGAAGGCCCACCCGCCGAGGCCGTGCAAGACGAAAGCGGCTTCTACCGCAAGGTGGCGCAGTATTTCTTCCTGCATCCCGCTGAGGCCGACGACTACGTGGTTGAAACGAACGATGGCTCAAACCAGGACCGTTCAACCCAAGGCGCCTCGACGCAACGCGTTGCGGGCTCGCCATATTCTCTGCGAGTGTGCGATGTTCCGCTGACCATGGCGCACGCGGAGTGCGAGAAGGCAAAGCAGTTCAAACTGAGCGCGGATTATTACAAGGGCGACCGGTCGATGCGGGAGTCCGGCTTCGACGTGAGCTTTCGTTTCGGTCCCTTCGGCGCGGCCACACATCACTATGCGCCGGTATGTCTGAATAGCCTGCTCTATAAAACAGAAAAAGATCTGGAGCAGATCAGCCTCTGGCTCGGCCACGCGGACGATGCCAAGAAGTGGAACGGGCGGGCGGAAGCGCGGAAGAAACTCATCACGCGTTATCTGTGGAACGACGAGCAAGGGCAGTTTTTCGATTTCAACTTCCAGACGAAGCGCATGTCAACGTATCAGTATGCTTCCACGTTTTATCCGCTGTGGGCTGGGCTGGCGACGCCGGAGCAGGCGAAAGCCGTGGTCGGCAATCTGAAAGCATTTGAGCGCCCGGGCGGACTTCCGATGAGCACCGAAGAGACGGGCGCGCAGTGGGATTTGCCCTACGGCTGGGGAAACATTGAGATGGTGGCGATCGATGGTCTGCGGCGCTATGGGTATAACGCCGACGCGGATCGGGTGTCGTACGAATTCTTGTCGACGGTCGCGGAGAATTTCCGGCGCGACGGCACGATCAAGGAAAAGTACAACGTGGTCACGCGTTCGTCGGAAGCGCACGTGGAGCTGGGCTACGAGATGAATGTGGTCGGTTTCGGCTGGACCAATGCCGCGTTCCTGGAACTGCTGCACGGACTGCCGAAGGAGATGGTGGAGCGCCTGGAGAAGGAGCAGAACCAGCCGCCGCGTTGACGGGCCCGGGCGTCCACCCTAAGATGGGACTCCGCTTCTTTGTTCATGACTAATTACGCGATGATCAACCAGACCATCTCGCATTACCGCATCACGGGCCAACTGGGCAGCGGCGGGATGGGCGTGGTCTACGAAGCGGAAGATCTCAACCTAGGGCGGAAAGTTGCGCTGAAGTTCCTGCCGCCGCAACTGTCGCGCGACCAGAATGCGCTCGACCGCTTTCTGCTGGAGGCACGCACCGCCTCGGCGCTGAATCATCCCAACATCTGCACGATCTATGCGGTCGAAAAGGCTGGCGACGGCGCGGACGCGCAGTCATTTATTGCGATGGAACTGCTGGAGGGGCAGAACCTCGACCACAAAGTGATGTCGGGTCCGATGGCGGTCGGTGCTTTGCTCGACATCGCAATTCAGTTGGCCGACGCGCTCGATGCCGCGCATGCCAAGGGCATCATCCATCGCGACATCAAGCCCGCCAATATTTTTCTGACGCCGCGCGGCCAGGTGAAGGTGCTCGACTTCGGTCTTGCGAAACTCACTCGACCCGACCTGGAGATGAGGACGATCGGGGCCACGCAAGATTCCCCCAGCCCGCATCTGACGAGTCCGGGCGCGACCGTGGGCACGATCTCGTATATGTCGCCGGAGCAGGCGCGCGGCGAAGAACTCGACACACGCACCGACCTGTTCTCGCTGGGTACGGTGATCTACCAGATGGCGACGGGGAAACTGCCCTTCGCTGGGGCCACATCGGCGGTGGTGTTCCATGCGATTCTCGAATTGGATCCGGTTTCTCCGCTGCAGTTGAATGCGACGCTCCCGCCCAAACTGCACGAGATTATTGAGAAGCTGCTGGAGAAGGACCGCGACCTGCGCTACCAGTCGGCGGCGGACCTGCGCGGCGATCTCAAGCGGTTGAAGCGCGATGTCGAATCTGGTCGAAAGTCTACTGCGGCGTCTGGCTCGGCGTCGGTTCCGGTGGCAACCAGCCCTTCGGCGTCACGCACTACCGACTCGTCGGCAATCGAGGCCACGCGGCCTGCCTCAAGTTCTGCGGTGGTTGCGGCGGCGGGCCGCCACAAACTGGGGACTGGATTCACCGTTCTGCTTGGGCTTGTGGTTCTGTTCGCCGCGGGGTACGGAATCTATTCGCTCATCACACGGCACCCGATGCGGCCATTCCGCAATTTCTCGGTGACCAAATTGACCGAGGAAGGCAAGGCGGCATTGGTGGCGATGTCGCCCGACGGGAAATACATTCTCAGCCTGATGGGTGAGACCAACGGGCAAGTCAGTTTATGGCTGCGCAACGTTCCTACCAACAGCAACACGCAGGTTCAGCCCCCGGCCGACGTTTACTACAACGGACTGCGGTTTTCACCCGACGGAAACTATCTATACTTCGTGCGCAGCGATCCGGGAAACTCGGATCTGAGATTCTTGTACCGTGCTCCGCTGCTGGGTGGGACGCCGGAGCGCCTGGCCGAGGACGTGGATTCCAACATTACGTTCTCCCCCGACGGCCAGCGGATCGCGTTTATGCGCTATGACAATCCCGATCCCGGGAAGTACCGGCTCATGGTGAAATCGCTCGGCAGCGGCGAAGAAACGGCGCTTACCAGCGGCGCGAATAGTCAGGGACTCTACAATCCGGCGTGGTCGCCCGATGGGAAGACGATCCTGTGCGTGGTGAACCAGCCCGGTGACGCGCTGACCGGACTCATGGCCGTGGACGCGCGCAGCGGTCAACAGCGTCTGGTTCTCAGTTCGGATTCCGGCCTTGCGTCGCCGACGTGGCTCCCCGACGGCAGCGGCCTGCTGGTGTTGGAGCGTACCCGGTCTTCAAATTTCGCTATGCAGCAGATCGTGTTTGTGGTCTACCCGGAAGGTAGAATCGACCCGGTCACGCGGGACACAAACAACTATTCTGATCTGAGCGTGGCCGCGAACGGTCAGGTGCTGGCCACCGTGCTCAGTGAAGGAAGGTACAACATTTACGTGATGTCGGCGGCATCGGGCGGTGCGGATGCGCGCCAAATCGTGCCAGCTGCGGTGTTTACCAACCTTTACTGGACCCAGGACGGACGGCTGATCTACGACAAGGACAACAAAATGAACTGGGTGAATCCGGATTCGGGTGCGAAGGGTTCTTTCGCAACCGAGGAGGAGGCGGCATCGGGCGATCCCTGGGAATGTGCGGATGGCCGCTACGTCGTCTTCCTTCTCGGCTTGCGTGGCGGCAAGGGCACGATGAACGTCTGGCGTGCGGATGCTTCGGGCGGGAATCTGAAGCAACTCACGCAAGGGAAGTTGGAGAATTTTCCAGTCTGTGCCCCGGACTCGCGCTCGGTGTATTACATGGACGGAAACGGAATCGTGATGCAGGTGCCGATTGACGGAGGCGCGTCCCGAAAAGTGTCGGATCTTGCCATCAACGCAGGATTCTTTGATATTTCCGCAGACGGGCGCACGCTGGCCTTCGCCACCATCGATCATGCGGCGGGACACGAAGAAAAGCTGGCGCTGATTTCCACAGATACGGGGCAAGTACAGAAGCAGATTGAGTTCCAGCGTCCAAGAAGAGGGATGGTTCGTTTCGCCCGCGACGGCAAGTCCGTGGTGTATCCCATTCGCGAGAACAATGTCGACAACTTGTGGCAGCAGCCGCTCGACGGTTCTGCGGGTAAACAACTGACGACATTCAAGGCGGAACACCTCTGGGACTATCACTGGTCCCAGGATGGCAGCAAACTCGCGATTGTCCGCGGGCACACCGACTCCGACGTGGTGCTGATGCGCGACATGCAGCAGTAAAAGCGGCGTCATCTGTGCGGTTGCCGGTGGTGCTTGCCGCTGATCGCGGATGCTGGCACACCCGCGACTCGGCGCTCTTCATCAAGCCGCGATCCGTCCCCTCGCCTCAGACCGTATCCTAACTGGCATGTCCTAACGCATGGTGAGACTCCGGTGCAGATGAGGCTTTTGCGGTCGGCCTGGGCCGCAGCAACAGTCCGGCCGTCACGCCAAGTGACGCATTCTGCGTCAGGATCTCGAACACGTGGATGATCCGCTGGGTTGTTCCCATGAATGCGTTGGGTACCAGCAGAGGGGCCAGTCCACCCGCGACCCAGATCAGGACGCCAATCGCAATCGCGGTCTGCCAACGGCTCATGCGCAAGGTGTAGATCACGGGAATCACCGCCAAGGTCATCAAGGCTCCGCGCCCGATCTGGATCACCCAGAACCACATACCCAGGCCTTGGGCGATCCGAGCGGCCTCGGGATAGTAACCCTTGGTGAAGTATTGGTAGGTGATCGCTCCGAAGATGAGGTAGTAGACCAGGTAAGCCACTCCACAGACTGCGACTAGCGCGATCGTGCTGGCTACCGAGCGATGCTCGATCGTGCCGCCTGCGGCACTGGGCAGTTTCAGCCCCCACGCCAGTGCGGCGAGCACAGCGGCCACGATGAAATACATCACCAGGGCTCCGATCAAATTGCGAGCTGCCTGCTCCTTGAATCCCGCCGCGAAAATCAGGGCCTCGGACCAGGTGCAGAGCACAGTAATAATCGCAAGCACCGGCGCGATCACACCGAACTGCCCCAGCGCACTGCGGGGACCAAACAACGCGACGGGTACAAAGGACGCTGCCAGAATAGCGCCCGAAATCCACCACCAGGCGAAATGGCCGGCGCCCATCGCTGCGATGAGCATCGGCAACCCGCCGAGAGCGCAGTAAAGAACAACGCGTGATTTCACAATGTGCCTCCTTTTTTCTTCCCTTCTTTTTCGTACGTAGCAAGAGCGTAGTGAGTCCAGTCGAGGAGACATTCCGTTCCACGAATGCCGGACTCGAAAGCCAACCTTCCAGACGCCGGCGCCATAGGCTTGAGGATTTCGAATTCGTCGTGCAATGCGTCGATGTAGGACGTGAGTGCGGTCTCTAGCGATTGAAGCAAATTGATGGAGGCCGTCGGGCCGAGAGCAGTTTCACTGAAAGCAAAGCGCAGCATGATGTCCTGCTGGCCCCAGACCAGGTCTTCGCGAGTGACCGGGTGCGTGATCCATTGCCTGAGTTCGGAGAGACCTTTCGGGGTCAGGCGGAAGACCTGCCGTCTGCGCAGGCCTGAGCCCTCTTCAACCGAGCCGCGGATCAGCCCCGCTTTTTCCAACCGTGCCAACGCCGGATAGATCGCTCCCGGACTGTCGCTGTAAGTCTTCATCGAGGTCGACGAGAAGACTTTGCGCAGGTCGTATCCTGAGGACGGCTTCTGCAGCAGGCCGAGCAGCGCATAACCGAGTGATGGGATCTTGCTTGAACTCATCTAGGGCACCAAATTCGTCCGGAGAGATCCATTCACTGATTCTTTGTAGTACGTTACGTACTATAACGCAACGTACTATTAAAGTCAATCCTCGTCGAGCTGCGCTCGACGGACAGCCGAGGCGGCTGTCCCCACATTCTTAGTTTCTTTGCCTCCAGAAAAAACTAAGGGCGGCCATCGCTGGCCGCCCTCATTGTCGAATTGTGGCTCGCAAAGCGGTGTTAGACGCCTTTGACGTTCTCAGCTTGCCAGCCCTTAGGGCCTTTGACCACGTCAAATTGGACTTGTTGACCTTCCTGCAGGCTGCGGAAGCCGCTGGCCTGAATGGCGGAGAAATGTACGAAGACATCTTCGCCGTTCTGGCGGCTGATGAAACCGTAGCCCTTGGCGTCGTTAAACCACTTCACTGTTCCTGTTTCCATGATGTTGCTAGTTCCTTTTTCTTTTGATGTAGCGCTGAAACTTTCAGGATCTTCCGCAGGCAGGTCACGCGCTGGGTTAAGCGGAGATGCTTGTACTGCGAAGAAACTCTTAAGTCAAACGCAATTAAATTGTAAAGAAAGTGCCCCTAAATAGCTACATAATTTGCTGTAGGCTATGGCTAAACAATTGATGTGAAAGATGTTATGGTTGGCTTGCCCTGTGGAAAAAGTCCGGCAACTTGCGACCTTTTCGTAAACCATTCATCATCTAGACATGCGTTTGCGGATACTGCTGGTTTCGGTTGCGCTCACGGTTTCGGCGTGGGCGGGGATTGTCGACGACGTGCGCATCGCCCTGATGCAGAACAGTTTTTCGTCCGCGGAGTCGGCGCTGAATGCGTATCGCAGCCAACAGGGAGTCACTGCCGAGTACGTCGAAGCCTATTCGTGGATGGGGCGCGCGGCTCTCGACCAGGGACAGTACGACCAGGCGGCCGCTTATGCCAAGCAGACTCAGACGCTCGCACAGGAGTTGCTGAAGAAGCGTCCGCTGGATGCCGAGCCGCACCTGCCGATCGCGCTGGGCGCTGCGCTGGAAGTTCAGTCGCAAGTGTTGATGGCACGCGGGCACCGGACACAGGCGGTCACGCTGCTGCAGTCCGCGCTGCGGACCTATGGAAGTACATCCATTCACGACCGGTTGCAGAAGAATCTGAACCTACTTTCGTTCCAGGGGAAGGTCGCGCCCGACGCTGAAGTCTGATCAGTTTTTAGGAGCGAAACTCCCGCTGCCGGCGCAACTGAAGGGGTCGCCCGTACTGCTGTTTTTCTGGGCCCACTGGTGCGCCGACTGCAAGGCGGAGGCACCCATCATCACGCAGCTGCGGTCGGAATTTGCTGGCAAGGGATTGCAGGTGATCGGGCCTACGCGGCTTTACGGCTACACGGCGCAGGTTGAACATGCGTCGGCGAGCGATGAGTTGCTGTACATCGATGCGGTGCGGCATCGCTTTTACTCCGGGTTGCTCGACATGCCAGTGCCGATCAGCAAGTACAACTTCGATGTTTACGGTGCCTCGACCACGCCGACGCTGGTGCTGCTGGATCGCGAGGGGAAAGTGGCGATGTACCATCCAGGGGCGCTGCGGTACAACGAACTGCGGGCGGAGATTGAGAAGGTGGCGCGGTAGAGACCTCCACTGCGGGCGCGAGTGGCAACTGCGAATTCTGTGGCGAGGCTGACGTTTCTGCGAGCGTGATTAATGTTAGATCTGCCATGGGGACGTGTGCAGGGCGGGCGTATCACTCAGACATTCATCAGGCACGATGCGAATGCTCCGGCTCGCATTCGTCCACTGCCGATCGGGACGACAGTCCGCACAGCTGGGTTACCCTCAAGCTCGTCGATCGCCACTTCTTGATATGCCGCATCGTACTCTGCCTGGCAATCCCTGAATCTAGAGGAACAGTCGCGGTCGGAGATCGGAAACGTCCCGCCGGCAAAACCGCAAAGGTCTACTTCTCGATGTCGTTCCAAGTGCAGCGACGGCGTACGCCCTGTTAGCATTCGTGAGAGGGTGCTGTGCTCAGCTTGCCGCTCGTTTAGTATCCTTGGCGGCTTAGCGCCACGCGTGCTCACGCATGAATTGGTAGATTGCTGGCGGGGCTACGGCATGCACTGGCCCGATGTCGACGAAGACTCAGCACTGTGGCTGCTCGCGAATCGCGTGCAGCCAAGGCAAGCCAGCAAACGTAGCTGTGGTTCTGTGCCATTTGTGCGACTTGGATCTTCTTAGTCGCGAGCGCTCCTAGTCTTAGGAGTAGGATCTGCGATTTCGATACGCGATTTGCTGAGGTTGCTACTGTTAAACGGTGGCGCAGCCCGGATCGACGTCGTCTTCCGCGCGGCTACAAATCCGACCGGAGTCGATATCGGGATCCTGTGTCGTCCGTTGGTCGAAAACGGTTTGATTACGCGAACGGACGACCCGCTACATGGGCAACCCACCCTGGCGGTGAACGAACGATTGGCAGCGGCGTTGAGGGCGCTGCTCTTCCCCGCGAAGAAGGCAATAATACCCCATTTTTCAAGGGAGTCTGAGGTCCCCCTCCCGCCGGGCTCACGTGTTGCCGAGCTACGCTCGACCGGACCGCCGAGGGCGGCTGTCCCTATACGATTCGATCAGCTTTCAGTGACTTCTTTCAGCCTTCCCGTTTTCACGTCATAGACAAACCCCCGCACCGGAATATGCTTCGGAATCCACGGGTGCGATTTCACGCGCTGCATCTGCTGGCGGACGTTCGCTTCGAGGTCGTCGAAGGCATGGAAGTGCGCGGGTTCGTCCGCGGGCGCTCCCATCTTCTCCGTCAGACGTGCTTTCAGTTCGTCTTCCCGCACCTTCAGCAGGCCGCAGTCGGTGTGGTTGATGATGATGAATTCCTGCGTGTCGAGCAGATGATGCGAGACGATCAGCGAGCGCAGGGCGTCGTCGGTGGCGATGCCTCCGGCGTTGCGGATCATGTGCGCGTCGCCGGGATGCAGTCCCAGGCAATGCTCGAACAGGATGCGGGAATCCATGCAGGCCAGCACGGCGACGTGGCGCTTAGGGCGGACGGCGAGATCTCCCAGTCTGAAGTTGCGTGCGAAGTTTTCGTTGGCTTTTAACAACTCGTCAGCTACAGACAATTTTGGATGCTCCTTAGGGCTGTCAAAATCCCGACTTCTCGCGAAGAACGCGAGAAATGGGGCACCCGGATCTCGGGTGCGTGAGTCGTTGGTTGTGTCTAGTTTACCCGTTACAATCGGCGCGTGAATGTCGGTATGAATCTGGACGACACGATTGTCGCAATTGCCACGCCCCCCGGGCGCGGGGGGATTGGTGTCGTCCGCCTCGCCGGGGCGCGGGCGCTCGAGATCTCGGCGCCAATGCTGCGGCTGAAGCATGCGCTGGAGCCGGGGAGAGCCGTCTTCGGGGAATTGATCGAGCCGGAAGGGATCACCGGGGAGGTCAAAACCCCCACCCTAGCCGCAAAAGGCGCGGCTAGGATGGGGCACCCAGCGTCTCATAGTCCGACAGGACCGTCGGGCCTGCACGAGGAACGCATCGACGAAGTCGTCGTCACTTATTTTGCCAAGCCGCATTCCTACACCACCGATGACATTGTCGAGATCTCGGCACATGGATCGCCTGTGGTGCTGCGACATATTGTGGAGCTTTGTGTGGCTGCCGGGGCTCGGCTGGCGGAGCCGGGAGAATTCACCATGCGCGCCTTCCTCAACGGGCGCATCGACCTGACGCAGGCCGAGGCGGTGCGCGATCTGATCGACTCGCAGACGTTGTATCAGGCGAAAGTCGCGGCACAGCAACTCGAAGGAGCGCTGTCACGGCGCTTGCAGCCGATCAAGCAGAAGCTGGTGGAACTGATCGCAATGCTGGAAGCGGGCATCGATTTCGCGGAAGACGACGTGTCGGTGATGCCCGATGCCGTGATTCTTGATCACATCGCTGCCGTGCGGACGCCGCTCGAACAGCTCAGCGCGACCTTCGCTTACGGCAAGATCGTGCACGAAGGGTTGACGCTGGCGATCGTGGGCCGGCCCAACGTCGGCAAGTCGAGCTTGTTTAACCAGTTGGTGGAACGGGAGCGCGCCATCGTCACGGCGACGCCGGGGACCACGCGCGACCTGGTCAGCGAGACGGTGGCGATTGGGGGCATCCCGGTCAAGCTGGTCGACACCGCTGGCATTCGTCACGCGCTCGACGAAGCGGAGTCGATCGGCATTCGCAAATCGATGGAAGCGCTGGCCGACGCCGACCTGGTGCTGGTCGTGCTCGACGCCTCGCAGGGAGAGACGGCGGAAGACGCGGAGCTTCTGCGGCAAGCCGAGAACCGGCCGGTGATTGTGGTTGGAAATAAGAGCGATCTGGGTGTGAGTGGTCAATGGTCAGCGGTGAGGGGGCAGAAAGTTCGCACTTCTGCCGTCACCGGGGAGGGCATCGCTGAATTGCGCGCAGAAATCCTGCGGCACATCGGCGGAGACGCTGGCATCCAAGCGGAGTCCGGGTTTCTAACCAACGTTCGTCATCAGGGATTGATCAACGATTCGCTGGCCGCTTTGGATGCGGCGAAGAATGCGGTGGCCGGAAAAGTCCCGCACGAGATGCTGCTGCTCGATCTCTACAACGCGCTGCGCCCGCTGGATGCGATCACGGGCGCGACCACGACCGACGACATCCTCAATTTGATCTTCAGCACGTTTCTGCATTGGCAAGAGTCAGCGATCTATTTCGACAACGCCGCCAGCGCATCCCGGAACATCGCATCGAACGATCCGCCTTTGCCATTTTTCGCAACCACGCCAGGGCTTTTTCCGCGGCGGCGCGCTGATATCCGAGATTCAGCAAGGCAGAGAGCACATCTTCCTCTGTAGCGCTCATGGCCGGAACGGCGGGGGCCGTGGCGGGTCCCACTTCCGGCAGCTTATCGCGCAGTTCCAGCACCATGCGCTCGGCCGTCTTCTTCCCAATGCCGGGGATGCGCGTCAGCCGCGCGACGTCGTTGCCGCGAATCGCTCCCACCATTTCGTCGGCGGCCATCCCGCTCAAAATCGTGATCGCCAGCTTGGGGCCGATGCCGCTCACCGTGATCAGCTTCTCGAACAGCAGCTTCTCCGAGGGACGCAGGAATCCGTAAAGCGCAATCAGGTCTTCGCGCACGTGCGTGTGGATGTGTAGCGCGACCTCGGCGCCGAGCGCCGGGAGGTCGGAGAACGTCGGTACGCTGATGACCACGTCATAGCCGACGCCGGCCGTCTCGACGATGGCCTGGTTGGGATGCTTGGCCAGCAGCTTTCCGCGCAGATGGGCAATCATATTTGGGCAAACATGCTCAGGCCATTGTAGCGGCAGGGAGGCTGGCGGAGCAGCAATGGCCACTTTGGGCGGGCGCTGCAGATTGATCCCAACCAGGCGATCGCGATCGAGAATCTGGAGGCGATCGAGGAAAAAGCGATCGGAGCTAGATCATAGAAGTCAAAAACTCCACTTCTCGCAAAGAACGCGAGAAATGGGGCACCCGTCGCCACACGCTGAGCGAAAGAAGCTGGGTGCATTTGTGTTTTAATCCTCCGTATGCAGGGAATTCGATCAACTTTTCTCTTTCGATGCTTCAGTGCCGGGGTATTCGTGTGGCTCTTTTCTGTAGATGGAAGCGCACAGGCCGCACCGGTCGAAGCGCCACCTGCGGCGCAAACACCGGCGGCCACGCCTGCTGAGTTCGCACAGGCGCGAAAGCTGATGCAGGAGGGGAAGGCCGACGAGGCAATCGCGCAACTGGAGAATCTCGAAGCGGCGCGATCCGGCCATGAAGGGACTCGCGCTGGAACTGGGGACTGCGTACTACAGGAAAAATGACTTCGTGAAGGCGATCGCGTATTTGAAAAAGGCGATCGCCGCAGACCCCGCGAATGACGAGGCGATCCAACTCCTGGGGCTGTCTTATTACCGCGGCGGGCATCCGGCGGATGCGATTCCGTTGCTTGAGAAGGTGCAGGGATGGTATCCGCGGGCCAATGCGGATGCCGCGTACGTGTTGGGCGTGTGCTACATCCAGACCAAAGATTATCCGCAGGCGCGCAAGGCATTCGGCAAGATGTTTGACGTGCCGCCGGACTCGGCTGCGAGCTATTTGTTCACGGCGCAGATGCTGTTGCGCCAGGAGTTCGATCCAGTCGCGGAAGAGTACGCGCAGAAGGCAGCGGCTCTCGATCCGAAGCTGCCGCTGGCGCACTACCTGCTCGGCGAACTCTATATCTACAAGTCGCGGATTCCGGAAGCGATCGCCGAGTTTCAGAAGGAATTAGCGATCAATCCAGCGCACGCTGCCACTTACTACAAACTTGCCGACGCGTATTCGCGAATTCAGAAGTACGAAGACGCTCAACGTTCGCTGCAGCGCTCCATCTGGCTTGACCAGACGGCGACGGGGCCGTTCATTCTGATGGGAAAGGTGCTTGAGAAAAAGGGAGAACTCGATCTGGCGGTGATCGCTTTGAAGCGGGCGGCAACGATGGACCCCAATAATCCCATGACCCACCAGTTGCTAGGTCAGGCGTACCGCGAGATGGGGAAGAAAGAAGAAGCGGAAAGCGAACTCAAACTCGCGGAGCAACTGCAAACCAAACAGAACCCATAGCGCCTTGACCTAGAGCGCGGCGGCTTGGTCGCGGCGGCGTGCCTGGATTTCGATAAAGACATTCACCAGCGATACCGCGGCGGGCGTTACGCCGGGAATGCGTGACGCTTGTCCGATGGTGCGCGGACGTACGTGCGTCAGCTTTTCCTGCATCTCGCGCGAGAGGCCGCTGACGGAGTGGTAGTCGAACCACTCGGGGATGGAGTGCAATTCGGACTTCTTCAGGCGCTCCATGGCGCGCTGCTGCTGCAGCAGGTAGCCTTCGTACTTGATCTCGGTCTCGACCGACTTGAGTTCGTTGCGGATTTCAGACGAAAGCTTCACCACAGGAGGCACAGAGGAATCTCGCGTGAAAAAGTCTGCCGTGAGTTCGCGCAAGATCGGCACGAGTTGCTCGATCTTTACTTCGGGGCGCTTCAAAACCTGCGCGCAGGTCTGGCCGACTATCGTGGCGCCTTCGAGGACACCAGATTCCTCGTCGCTGCGCTCCTCGGAATGACAACGCGCCGACATTTCCGCGGTAATTCGCGTACTCTCCAGCAGGTTCTTCATCTTCGCTAACCGCTGTTGCTTCGCCTGAAAATCTTCCCAGGCTTCGTCTGAGATCAGACCGACCCGACGGCCGTGGGGCGTGAGGCGGCGGTCGGCGTTGTCGATGCGCAGGTGCAGGCGGAACTCGGCTCGCGAAGTGAACATGCGGTAGGGCTCGTTTGTGCCCTTCGAAATCAGGTCGTCGATCAGGATTGCCGTGTACGCCTCGGTGCGGTCGAGAATCAGCGGCCGCTGCTGCTTGACCTGCAACGCGGCGTTGATGCCCGCCATCAGTCCCTGACACGCGGCTTCTTCGTAGCCGGATGTGCCGTTGATCTGTCCGCCCAGGAACAAGCCAGCAATCTTGCGCGTTTCGAGTGTGCGCTCCAGTTCGGTGGGATCGATCGAGTCGTACTCAATGGCGTATCCGGGCCGCAGCATCTCTGCGTTCTCCAGTCCCGGAATCGACTTCAAAATCTCCAGCTGGACTTCTACCGGCAATGAGGTGCTCATGCCGTTGACGTAGATCTCGTGAGTGTTCAGGCCTTCCGGCTCGAGGAAGAGCTGGTGCATCTCCTTGTCGGGGAACTTGACGATCTTGTCTTCGATCGACGGGCAGTAACGCGGGCCGATCGACTGGATCTGTCCGCTGTACATCGGCGAGCGGTGCACGTTTTCGCGGATGATGCGGTGGGTCTCGGCCGTCGTCCACGCAATGTAGCAAGGCACCTGCGAGTCGTGGTGCGCAACGCGCTTGGTGCGGAAGCTGAAAGGCGTAGGATCGGCGTCGCCCGGCTGCTCCGGAAAGCGTGACCAGTCGATGCTGCGGCCGTCGAGGCGAGGCGGAGTTCCAGTCTTGAGGCGGCATCCGCGCAGTCCCAGTTTCTTCAGCGCCTCGCCCAGCAGAACCGCGTTGGGTTCGCCGGAGCGTCCCGCAGGATATTGTTGCTCGCCGCAGTGAATCAGTCCGTTCAGGAACGTTCCGGTGGTGATGATGACCGCGCCGGCGCCGACCGTACGCCCGTCGCGCAGACGAATTCCGAGGACGCGGCGTTCGGTCTTCCGGCGTTCGGCTTCCGGTTGCTACTGTCGGCAGTGCCGGGTTCTCCGGAAGCCGGACAGCTGGGAGCCGAGACGCCTCTTCGACAATCAGATCCGCAACCTCCGCCTGCTTGATCTTCAGATTTGGCTGCGACTCCAGCACTTCGCGCATCTTGAGGCGATAGGCCTGTTTGTCGCACTGCGCTCGCGGGGACCACACGGCCGGACCGCGCGAAGTATTCAGCAGACGGAACTGGATGCCGACCGCGTCGGTGATCTCGCCCATGATGCCGCCGAGCGCGTCGACTTCCCGCACCAGGTGGCCCTTCGCGATGCCTCCCACGGCAGGATTGCACGACATCTGTGCGATCAAGTCGACGTTCAGGGTGTAGAGAGCGGTCTTCAGGCCCATGCGGGCGGAGGCCATGGCCGCCTCGCATCCGGCATGGCCGGCGCCCACGACCACTACATCGAATTGTTCGGTGAACTGCATGAAAATCGGGCGGAGCGAACCCCAGAAAATCCTTGATCAGGTTACTCTTTTCATTCTAGCAACTTGGCGCGCTTTGTGATTTCCATCACTTGCCGACGCGGCCTTTTCGCCCGTATATTGGGCTGTCCAAACCGAAACGCCAGAGGGGGCTTCATGAATACCGCGGAATTCTTCAAGGAACTGGACGCGCGCATCGGAAAGTACGACCTGCTCTGCCATCCTTTCTACAAGGCGTGGTCGGCGGGACAGCTAACCCGCAACGATCTGCGGGAGTATGCGCAGGATTACTACCACCATGTCGAGGCGTTTCCGTCCTACCTGGCGGCTCTTGGCATGCGCCTGGACGAAGGCGAACTGCGTCGCGCGGTGCTGGCCAACATGTGCGACGAGAAGGGCGTCGACGGGCGGCCGGGGCGCGATTCCGTTCCCCACTCCGACCTTTGGCTCGACTTCGCCGAGGGCATGGGTTCGAGTCGCAATCTGGATTGGCACAGTCCGGTGCCGGAGATTCGGCAGCTGATCCGGCACTTTCACCAGGTGGCCAGTGAAGGCACCCCTGAAGATGCGCTGGCTGCTTTCTATACCTACGAGTCGCAGGTGCCGCGGATCGCCCAGGAAAAAGAGCGCGGCCTGCGGGAGATGTACGGCGCCGACGACAAGACCTGCGGATACTTCTCGCTGCACGCCACAGCCGATGTGTACCACTCGAAGGTCTGGCGCAAACAACTCGAGAAGCGGGTCGCCGAGCACCCGGAGACTGCGGACGCGGCGCTGAAGGCCGCCGAGAACGCGGCGCGGATGCTGTGGAAGGCGCTCGACGGAATCGACGCCCGCCGGACGGCGATGGCGGCGGCATAAGACGAAAGCTTCTGAACACAAGCTTGAGCCAATGATTCGGTAAAATCGTTGGCTCATTTCTTTTTGGAGGGGAACGGCTTGGCTAAAGATGTTCCTATCGGGGCACGCGGCGAGGCGGAAGAGACTGTTCAGTTCGAGCACACGCTCACGGCGCACCATCCTGAGTTGCCTCCGGTGTATTCGACGCCCGACATGATCCGTCTGATGGAGACAGCGTCGTTTCACGCGCTGCAGCCATACTGTGACGGCGACGAGATCACCGTGGGAACCTCCATCAACATTGAGCATCGCGCTGCCAGCGGCATCGGCGCGCGCATCAAGGCCGAGGCGGTGCTCGAATCTTTCGACGGCCGTTTCTATACCTTGAGGGTGACCGCCCGGGACGACAAGCGCGAGATCGGGCGCGGCACCGTCGGGCGCGCGGTGGTGAGCGTTTCCAAGTTCCTGAAATCCGGTTCCTGAAATCAACTTCCTGAAATACTGCTCGTTGAGGAGAACGTCGGTTGCCCGCACCTGATCTCAATCAGAGGAGGAAAGCGGAGGCATTCCGCGCGCTGCACCACAGCGACCATCCGCTGTTGCTCGTGAATGCCTGGGACATTGCGAGCGCTCGCATCGTCGAAGAAGCAGGTTTTCCCGCTGTCGCAACCACCAGCGCCGGAATTGCGTTTGCGCACGGATATCCGGACGGCCAGAAGATTCATCCCGCTCGAATGTTCGCCACGATTGCACAGATCGCTGGCGCAGTGAAAGTGCCCGTCACAGGCGACGTCGAAGCCGGGTATGGAGACGCGCCTGAACGGGCGTCCCGCACCGCGGGCAACATAATCTTGGGCGGTGCCGTGGGGATGAATTTCGAGGACGCAACGGGGGATTCAGAACATCCGCTCGCGGATTTATCGCTGCAGTTGGAGCGGATCCGAGCTGTGCGGGAGACGGCAAAGAAATATGAACTTGCCCTGGTTCTCAATGCGCGTACTGATGTTTACCTTCTCCAGGTGGGAGATGCTGCGAAGCGCTACGACGAAGCCGTCCGGCGGCTCTCGGCCTTCCGCGACGCCGGGGCCGATTGCGTTTTTGTCCCCGGCATTCGTGACCCAGAGACGATCCGGCGTTTGGTTCTCGATTTGAGCTGTCCGGTGAACATTCTGGCCGGACCCGGCTCGCCTTCAGTCCCGGAATTGGCGGCCTTGGGAGTGAAACGAATCAGCCTGGGCTCGGGTCCGATGCGGGCGACGCTCGGTCTGTTGCGCCGCCTCGCGGAAGAAGTGAAATTGGCGGGCACTTATGCTGCCATGGAGGGTGCGCCTTCGCATGCCGAGATCAATGCGCTGATGAATTCCACTCGCAAGGCGCAAGCTGAGAACTGAGGCTCCCCATCCTCATCGGCGTCATCTCCGATACTCACGGCCTGCTTCGCCCCGAAGCGCTGGCTGCGCTGCGTGGTTCAGAACACATCATTCACGCCGGGGATATTGGCGCGCCGGAAATTCTCGATCAACTCGCAACCATCGCGCCCGTGACCGCTATCCGCGGCAACATTGACAAGGCAGCGTGGACGCGACGGCTGGCAGAGACCGAAGTTGTCGAACTCGGCGGCACCTCGATCTATGTGCTCCACGATCTCTCCACGCTCGACCTGAAACCAAAGACCGCCGGGTTCGACGTCATCGTTTACGGACACAGTCATGTTCCCAAGCAGGAGTCGCGCGGCGGCGTGCTCTACTTCAATCCGGGCAGCGCCGGTCCGCGGCGATTCAAATTGCCAGTGACCGTCGGGAGGCTGATCGCGCAGAGCGGAAACGTTCGCGGAGAAATCGTTCCGATCCTAGAAGACTGAAAACTCCGGGAAGGATCTGGCGAGCACGATGGTCGCCGCCTGAGAGGTCCACGCGAGATCCCTCACCCGGCTGAACTGCGCCGGGTGTCAGGATGACGCCTCCATTCGCAAACCGTGAAGCCCCGAACGTCCTGAGGCTAGCACCGCAGTCTGAGCTTCCCCCGTTGCTACAATCCCAACGAGTGTCTATTTCCTTCCACATCGATGCCATCAGCGGCAAGGCGCGCGCTGGGCGCCTGCTGACTCCGCACGCCGAGATCGAGACACCGGTGTTCATGCCGGTGGGAACGGTGGCCTCGGTGAAAGGCGTCCCACAGGACATTCTCGAAGACCTAGGCGCACACATCATTCTCGGCAATACGTACCACCTTTACCTCCGTCCGGGGATCGACACAGTGCGTCGCCTAGGCGGGTTGCATGGATTCATGGCGTGGCGGCGAGCGATCCTGACCGATTCGGGCGGGTTCCAGGTTTTCAGCCTCAATGAGCTCCGCAACGTCATCGAAGAGGGTGTGACGTTCCGCTCTCACCTCGACGGGTCCTCGCACTTCTTCAGCCCGGAGAGCGCAATGGAAGCGCAGATCGGGCTGGGTGCCGATATCATCATGGCGTTTGATGAGTGCACGGAGTATCCGGCGGACGCTACTCGTGCGCGCGCGTCAATGGAGATGACAGCACGCTGGGCAGCCCGCAGCAAGAAATACTTTGAGCAGCATAAGCACGAGGTCCCATGGGGTGGCAATGCTCACGTAGAGACGGACGCATTCGTCCGTTCAGCCGAGCGCGGGCGGACGAATGCGTCCGTCTCTATGTACCCTGACCAGACCCAGTCTCTCTTTGGCATCGTCCAGGGTGGCATGGACCGTGCCCTCAGAAAAGAGTCCGCCGAGCGGACTATCGAAATTGGCTTTCCCGGCTACGCCATCGGCGGGCTCAGCGTGGGTGAGCCGCGCGAGTTGACCCGCGAGATCGTCGAATCGACCCTGGAGCACCTTCCCAAAGACCAGCCGCGCTACCTTATGGGAGTGGGCACGCCTGAGGAGATAGTCGAGTACGCCAATCTGGGCGTGGACATGATGGATTGCGTCCTGCCGACGCGCGCCGCTCGCCACGGGCTGCTGTTTACTTCGGAGGGCAAAGTTTCGATCAAGCAGGCGCGCTATGCCCAGGATGCGGGCCCGCTCGACCCAAATTGCTCCTGCCGGGTCTGTTTTCGCTACTCCCGGGCCTATTTGCGTCATCTTTATGCATCCAATGAAGTGTTGGCGCAGGTCCTAAATACGATCCACAACCTTAGTTTCTACCTTGACACTATGCGGCGGGTGCGGCATTCTATCTCACTTGGGGAAGAGTCCCGTTTTCTTTCTACTGTCTGGTCACGACCAAAACCTTGACCTCGACGGACGGCCTTCCCGGATTCAAGCCTGAAAGCTGAAGAAACCCGGCCGAAGTCGATCCAAACCCCGTGGTGAATTAACAGCTCCCGCGAAGCGAATGGGCGCGGGCGATTTTTCGCGAATACGTACGCGCAGACCTCATATATGCAATCTTTGCTGGCAGTACAACTCGGTGGTGGTGGCGGTGGTATGGGGTGGCTGGGTATGGCGCCCCTCATTTTCATTTTCGCCATTTTCTACTTTCTGTTGATCATGCCCCAGCAGCGCCGCCAGAAGAAATGGCAGGCCATGCTGGACCAGCTCAAAACCGGCGACAAAGTTACAACCAGCGGAGGTTTGCGGGGCACGATCATGGCTCTCAAAGATGATTGTCTTCACCTGCGCGTCCCCCCGAACAATATTGTGGTGGAAGTGACCAAGGCCTCGGTGCTGGCGGTGACGACCACCGAGGAAGAAGTAAAGGCAAAATAAGTTTCGAGTTTCCTGTTTCGTAGATTCGGCGAAGCTGGACGATTGAAACTCGAAACCTGAAACCAGTCTTTTATATGACTAAGAATTCTCTCTGGAAGCTCACGATTATCGTCGGCATCACGCTGTTTTTCCTGTTCGGAATCTTTGGGGTTCCGAAGAGTTTCTCCGGCCAGGGGCTGCTCGCGGCCGTGGGCGAGCACATCCACCTGGGTCTCGATTTGAGCGGCGGAACGCATCTCATTCTGCAGGTTCAGGTCAACGATGCGGTGAACGTCGTGGCGCAGAATGCCATGGAAGTGCTGAAAGAGCAGCTGCGCAACCGCAAGATCGACTATTCCGACATCACGCAGCCCGACCAGCAGAACAATCCCGACCGCCTGGTGCTAAAAGGGATGCAGCCGGCAGCGCGCTCTGATTTGCTGACCATCGTGCAGGAGAAGCTGCCCGAGTATGACGTCACCGGCGGCCCGGACAATTCCTGGAATCTCACGATGAAGCCTTCCTCGATGAGTGACCTGAAGACCAAGGCGGTTGGGCAGGCCATCGATACCATCCGTAACCGCGTGGACGCGCTCGGCGTTAGTGAGCCCACCATTGAGCAGCATGGAGCGGGCGGGCAATATCAAATTCTGGTGCAATTGCCCGGCGTCGACGATTTCGGACGCGTGAAGGACATCATTCAGTCCACCGCCATGCTTGAGATCAAGCAGTCTCTCGGCGGGCCGTATCCCAGCGAGCAGGCGGCCCTGCAGGATAAGGGTGGTGTGATCCCCGCGGATGCCGTTCTTCTTCCAGGACACAGCATGCCCGGCGCCGAAGCAGAGGGACAGGCGTGGTACTTCGTGTCGCGCATTTCGGCAGTAAGCGGCAAAGATCTGCGTGACGCGCAGCCCAGCCGCGATCCCAACGGCCAGCCCAGCGTAACCTTTTCGCTGACGGGGGATGGCGGACAGCGGTTTTTCAGCTTCACTTCTGCTCACGTCGGCGACAGCCTCGCGGTCGTGCTCGACAATAAAGTGCAGGAAGTGGCAAATATCAAGGAGCCGATTCGCGACCAGGGCTCGATCAGCGGCGGTCGCATGAGCGAGCAGCAGTCGAAGGATCTTTCCATGATCCTGCGCTCAGGCGCTCTGCCGGCCAGTATCAAGTATCTGCAGGAAACAACCGTCGGACCATCGCTGGGCGCGGATTCCATTCGCTCCGGCGTGCGGGCGACCATCATCGGCATGGTGGCCGTCCTGATCTTCATGCTGGTCTATTATCGCGGCGCAGGCATCAATGCAGATCTGGCACTGATCATGAACTTGATCATCTTGTTGGGTTTCCTGGGATGGTCGAGCATCGCGGGGGTCAACATCGCGCTGACCCTTCCCGGGATTGCCGGCGTCATTCTGACGGTCGGCATGGGCGTCGATTCCAATGTGCTGATTTTTGAGCGCATTCGCGAAGAGTTGCGCAACGGCAAAACACCGCCCTCGGCCGTGGATCAGGGATTCAGCCACGCCTGGATCACCATCGTTGATACGCACGTGACCACGATCGTTTCGGCCGCGATTCTGTTCATCTTCGGCACCGGTCCGGTGAAGGGTTTCGCCACCACGCTCACATTCGGTTTGCTGGCCAATCTGTTCACCGCCGTGTTCGTGTCGCGGTTCATTTTTGATTGGGTGCTGAGCCGGCATCAGCGCGGCGAAGCTCTGAGCATTTAATGCCCGGCGCAGCAGTTGGGGAAGTGGTTCGTATCGGGGCGTCGCTTCAGCGATGCCGCAGAAGACCGGCGGACGATCGGTTTCAGCCGCTGGCCTTCGACGGATGTGCGGCGGCTAAAGCCGGTTATGCTCGAGGCCGTTGTGGCATATCTGAAGGTATGCTCTGATACGGATCCTTGTGCCTTGAAAAGGGAAACGTGCTGTAGAAGTGGCGTTAAGTCATAGATAGATAAGGGGCTAATACAACCCGTGGAGTTCTTTCGCAATACCAACATAGATTTTCTGGGCAAGAAGTGGTATTTTCTCGCCTTTTCGCTGATCTTTAGCGTTGCGGGCCTATTTTCGATGTTGTTCTGGCACCACATTCCGTGGGGCGTCGACTTCCGCGGCGGAACTCTCGTCTACGTGAAGTTCTCGCATACGCCCGATGAGAACGCGATCCGCTCGCAGATCGATCGTGCCGGCCTGCGGAATTTCAAGCTTCAGCGCTATGGCGTGGCTGCGAACAACGAGGAGTTGATCGACCTTGATGTGCGCGAGACCAGCGAGCAGGCGCTCGATCAGGGCAAGTTGAAGATTATCAATGCGCTGCAGGCGGGTTCTCCGGCTCCCGCGGGCAAGATCGACCTCAATAACGCCAGCGTCTTGACCGTCAAAGGATACCTGGTCGAAAAAGACCCGATGCACCTGGGGACCGATGCAGATCAGAAATATGCAGCCCAGGCGCAAGCCGTCATTGATTATCGCGAAAAGACCCTGGGGGGCGTGCTGAACTCTCTGGACCAGCTAAAGAGTGCGCCAGTGGTTGATTCCAAGGTGGCGTCCGCTCTCTCTGATGGTTTTTATCTTTCCGACTTTGGCGTGCGCAACGTCGAGATCATCGGGCCTCAGGTCGGTAGCCAGCTGCGCACCCAAGCTGGCCTAGCCACCCTCTATTCCCTGTTGGGGATGCTGGTGTATCTGGGCTTCCGGTTTGAATGGATTTACGGTGTCGCCGCGGTCGTCACGGTGTTCCACGATACCCTGATCACTGTAGGGGCGTTTTCGCTCACCAATACCGACATCACCCTAACCGTGATCGCGGCCATCCTCACCCTGATTGGTTACTCTAATAACGACACGATCGTGGTATTTGACCGGATCCGGGAAAACATTAAACTCATGCGGCGGGAGAAACTGGCGGATATCGTCAACCGCAGCATTAATCAGACCCTAAGCAGAACCATCTTGACAGCAGGCCTTACCTTCCTTACCGTACTCGCACTCTTCTTATTCGGCGGCGAGGTGCTTCGCGGATTCAGCCTCGCGCTGGTAATTGGCATCTTAATCGGGACATATTCATCGATTGCGATTGCCGCTCCGATCCTGGTGGCTTACCAGGATTGGCGGATTGAAAAAGGCAAGCGTCCGGTCGCCATGCCGGCTAGAGCTAAGTAGCTTACCCTATGGCGGCAGTGGTAGTGGTTGCGTTACGCCTTCTTATGTAGGAGTTAGAAGGATTTGCTCGGTTCGCCGTTCGGGCTCGGACAGGCCGTGGGGCGGGCCAAAGAAACTGGGAGCAAAGTAGGAGCAGTCGGTGTCTAAGTGCTCGTAGGGGTCTGAAAGAAGTAGGGGAGAATTCCAATGTTTGAAGACAGCCTTATCGAATCCGGCGGCAGGCTCAAGACGAAGCGTGGCCGCACGTCTGCGGTTGCGTTTCTGTTGGAGGTTATGATCATCGGCGTGATGGTCCTGATTCCGCTGATTTTCACCGAAGCCTTGCCCAAGGGACAAATGATGTTCCTGCTGGTGGCCCCCCCGCCGCCTCCGCCACCTCCACCGCCCGCAGCCGCGCCCGTCCATGTTGTGAAACAGATTCAGAGCGACATCATCAACGGTGAGTTGCGCACGCCTACCAAGATTCCCAAGAAGATTCTCGAGAATCTGAAAGAAGACGAAGCCCCACCACAGATGGCCGTTACCGGCGTGGTAGGCGGCGTCCCGGGCGGCGTCCCGGGTGGATCGATGGGCGGCGTAATCGGCAGCGTTCTTAGCAGTACGCCGGTCGCTGTGCCGAAGATCGCCACCCCGCAGCGTGTGCGCGTGTCCTCGGGTGTGAGCACCGGTCTGCTGATCCGCAAGGTTCCGCCGTCATATCCTCCGCTGGCGCGCCAGGCACGCATTCAGGGCGTGGTAGTTCTTCAGGCCCAGATCAGCAAAGAGGGTAATATTCAGAACCTGCAGTTGATCAGTGGGCACCCCATGCTGGCCCCGGCCGCGATCGAAGCCGTGAAGCAGTGGAAGTACAAGCCTTACCTGCTCAACGGAGAACCGGTCGAGGTCGACACGCAGGTGCAGGTCAACTTCACGCTCGCTGGGGGCTAGACTCCCCAGCGTGCTGCGGTTCGTAGCGATTGGTAGCAGCAGTGTGTGTCAGCCCTCCCCTTCCCACCTGAATCCTGTGGGCCGGGAGGGGCTTTTCAAAAGCCCGGGCACGGCCGCCGTACCCCCATCTGACTTCAGGGATGGCCAGCCGGGTTTGCGCGGGTGTGGCGAAAAGCCGCATACTCGCCGGTAACCTGAAATTCTTATCCGGCGGTTGGCACCACAGAGCGCATCAAAGTGTCCAAGTAAAGTAGAGAGTTCCGAGGAGGGAAAAGCAACTCATGTTCGCAACTCACGTAGCAGCAGCACTTCTCAGTCACGTTTCCGTCGCAGCCACTTGGATTGTCCAGGAAGGCGGCGGCGCCATCGCGACCGACCCATTGGGTTTGTGGAAGGCAATGGGCTGGGTCGCCAGAACCGTGGTCGTCATTCTCTTCATCATGTCCGGTTGGTCGATCGGCGTGATGATCGACCGCTGGATGGCCTATAGCGCCGCCCGCAAACAGTCTCGCGCCTTTGCCCCCGCCGTGGCGGGTGCGCTGCGCGACGGCCGTATTGATGAAGCCATCAAGGTTGCCGAGCGCAACAAGAAGAGCCACCTGGCCAAGGTTGTCACCGCTGGCCTGATGGAGTTCAAGGCTCACCAGGATTCTCCGGGCGCCATCCCTGGCGAAACCATTGAAGCCTCCAAGCGCGCTCTGGAACGCACCGAAGCCATCGTCCACGCCGAACTGAAGCGCGGATTGGGCGGCCTCGCCACCATCGGCTCGACCGCTCCCTTCGTGGGGCTGTTCGGAACGGTGATGGGCATTCTGAACGCCTTCATCGGCATCAACAACTCCAAGGCCACCGGTCTGGCTGCAGTCGCCGGCGGTATCGCGGAAGCGCTGGTTACGACGGCCATCGGGCTGCTCGTCGCCATCCCTGCCGTCATGATGTTCAACTATCTGACCGGTCGCGTGGAAGCATTCGACGTCGAAATGGACAACTCGTCCAGCGAATTGATCGACTACTTCCTGAAGAAGCGCGGCGACATCAGACGGTAAGAACGGCTCGGTCTGGTTCGCAGTGAGTTGCTTGTCCGGCGCTGGAGCTTTCCGGCGCCGGGCTTTCCCAACTTAACGTGGTGCAGCAGCGTGGGAAGTCCGGACCGCGGCGGAAGTACGGAGATACCTAGCTATGGCATTAGCGAAACGAAACGAAGGCGCGAAGGTCAGCTCAGACATCAACGTCACACCCATGGTGGACGTGATGCTGGTGCTGCTGATCATCTTCATGGTGGTCACGCCCATGTTGCAGAAGGGCATCAGCGTGGACATGGCCCCGGTCAATAACCCGGAACAGATGCCGGACGCCGATAAAGAAGACGCACTGCTGGTCTCGATTACCCGGGACGGCAAGGTGTATTTCGGCAGCGACCAGATCCAGGACGTGGATAATCTGACCGGAAAGGTGAAAGATCGCCTCGCCAACAAGCAGGACAAGCGGGTGTACGTGAAGGCGGACATGCGGACCCGTTTTGGCTCAGTGGTCAAGGTTGTGGACAGCGTCCGTGCCGCCGGGGTCGATGACCTTGGCTTGCTCACCGATCAGAAGAAAACGGCTCCAAACGCCCCGCCAGCTCCGGCTGCGCCCGGCCAATAGAGGAGAACGACCATGGGAATGGCAGTTGGCCCGAGCGGAGGCCAAAATGCAAACATGAACGTCACCCCGCTCATTGACGTTCTACTGGTGCTGCTGATCATCTTCATGGTGATCTCGCCCGTCACCCCGAAAGGACTGGATGCGCTGGTTCCTCAGCCGCCTCCGCCCAACGCCCCGAAGAACAACACCCCCGACCGTACCATCGTCGTGCAGTTGATCGACCGTGGTGCCGGCTCGGAGCCGGGCGTGAAGATCAACAACGAAGACGCGACCTGGGACAACCTGCAGGGGCGTCTGACCGACATTTACAAGCAACGCGCGGAAAAGGTCATGTTCGTGAAGGGCGACGATTCCATCCCCTTCGCCAATGTCGCCAACGTGATCGATCGTTGCCCACGCCGCAGGTGTGGACAAGGTCGGTCTGATTACCGCGAAGATCGAAGCGGGCAACTGAACTGCCCGTCCGGCAAGCCCGGAGTTGCGTATTTCGTATTCGGCCCACTGCACGGGAGCGTGCACTGCTTCCGTGCTTCCGCGGCCCGCGCTTGTCGCGCTTTGTCAAAGCGCGCTTGTCAAATCGATGTCTCTGGGCCTAGGATGCTCTGTCGAGGGAGACTTATACCGCAATGAATAAGAACCTGAAACTCATCACGCTGGCGGCAGTCACGCTGGCGCTTTTCTCCTCTGTGGGATGCGACAAGCTGAGGGCCCGCGACCAGCTCAACAAGGGCGTGGAATCTTACAAGAACAACCACTACGAGCAGGCCATCGAGCATTTCCAGCAAGCGGTTCAACTGGATCCCAGCCTGATCAACGCCCGCATGTATCTGGCTACAGCGTTTGTGTCGCAATACATTCCCGGCGTGGATTCGCCCGATAATCTGCGCACCGCCCAGCAAGCCATCGACGAATATCAGAGGGTGATCGACGCCAATCCCTCTCGCGATCAGAAGGTGAACGCCGCCAAGGGCATCGCTTACCTATACTTGAACGAGAAGAAATGGGACGACGCCAAGAAGTACTACCGCATGGCGTCGGACCTGGACCCCAACGATCCCGAGCCTTACTACTCCGTCGGCGTGATCGACTGGACCGCCTGCTACCAGCCTCGCATGGAAGAGCGCGCGAAGTTGGGCATGAAGCCGGAAGAGAATCTGAATCCCAAGAACAAAGATCAGACGAAGGTCTGCGCCGAGTTGAAGGTGAAGAACGCGCCCGCCATCCAGGAAGGCATCGATAGCCTGAACAAGGCGATCCAGCTCCGTCCCGACTATGACGACGCCATGGCTTACCTGAACCTGATGTTCCGCGAAAAAGGCGACGTGGAGTGCGACGATCTCGCCGCCCGCGCCGAAGATCTGAAGACGGCGGACCACTGGGTCGACGAAACCCTGCGCGTGAAGAAAGCAAAGGCCGAGAAGGCCGCGCAAAATCAGAGCGGCGGAATCACGATGGACAAGTAGCCTGAGTCTTCGTTCAGAGAGTCAAGCCTCCTTCGCGCGAGTGAAGGAGGCTTTTCCATTTCGTATCCTCGGAGCCTGCGAAAGAATCGCAACGCAAGCCTCCCTGTTCGTCCCTCCGGCCTGATCGTCCCTGCGTCCTGACCGTGCCTGTGCCGGGCGTGTATGCGCCGGAACCTAGAAGCGCGGAGTGTACATGCGCGGCCGCGCATCCACCACCGTGGAAGAGCTTCCCTTCAGGGCCGCGTAAACGCTCTTCGATCTTCGAGGGCTTTAGCCCCTGTGGTCGCCCTTCTTCGTCTGCTCAGGATCTTTCGTGATGCGAACTACTTCTGGCTGTAGAGGCGGACTTCCACCTTCGCGAACTGCCACCGCTGCATCTTAGGAAACGACTCCGGAAGGGCCTTCGTTAGCATCACGGTCGTGGCATCGGGATTCCCGACAGGTCCGTTGTTCATCAGCATGACCCAAACCCGCGGATGGCTGGGCGCCGCCGAACGCAGAAAATCTGCTGTCGGCTTGCCCGTGAAGTCGCGATAGTCGAGCCCCGCTCCATTATGAGGGAACAGAATCTCAGGCCCAAGCTGATCCGTGAACCCGGGCTCGCCGTATTCTCCCCGGAGCGCAGGGAGCGGACAAATTCGTAGGGGATGCGAGTCGCCGCGATGTGGAACACGACCGCATCTCCCGGTTGCGCCTGGTCGAGAATGAAACCTGCCGCCGCGCCCGAGGCATCGCGCTCAGTGTCGAAGTCGTTGCCGTAGACGAAGAATATTCCCTGCATGCCCAGAAGCAGGATCCCGGCCAGAGCCGCCGCCAGCAGCCAGGCTCGACGCAGCCGCGCCAGACCCGCAGCTACCAGAATCAACAGCGCGGGCAGGCAGAAGATCAGGTAACGCGCCAGAAAAACTGGACGAGCGAACGACAGTAGAACGGTCAGCGCCACCGGGAAGAACAGCCACAAAAGCAGGAACTGGCACCGCCAAACTTCCCAAGTCTGGCCGCGCGTCCAAAGCGACTTGCCCAAAGGGGCCACGGCCATCACGCAGGCCACAGCGCAGAGGGCCAGCAGAGGCCAACTGTTACCTCCTGCCAGGTGCTCGAAGAATTCGAACAGATCATGGAAGCCGGGCCTCTGAATCCAGCGGATCGGACCGGCACCGGTCTTGGCCACGAACACGAGCAGAGGGAACACGGCGACGCCAATCGCGATCCAAACGCCCCGCAGTTGCGCGACTCGCTTTGGTCCGTCTGTGATCCTCTCAGCGCGCCCCAAGCAGCGTAACGCCAGCCAATGAGCCGTCAACAACAGCAGCGCATAAAAGTGCGCGTACACCGCAAGAATGCTGACGAGAACGTAGGCAACGCGGTTGCGGCGCCCAGGCTCGCGTATCAAGGCAACCAAGAAACCCGACGAGAGCGTCGCCAGCAACAAGAAAAGAGCGTAGCTGCGCGCTTCCTGAGCATAGCGAACACTGTAGGCATTGAATGTGAACAGTGCCGCTGCAATCAACGCCACTCGCCGGTCGTAGAGCAGATGGGCCAGCCAATAAATCGCTGGAATCGTGGCCACTGCAATTACGACCGACAGGCTGCGAGTATAAAACTCGCTGTGCCCAAACTGCAGCCAGAACCGCAGCAGCACGTAGTACAGCGACATGTTGGCTTCGCGCCACCACAATAGGTGGAAGAAGTTGCGCCAACTGATCCGCGCGACTTCTACGCTGAACACTCATCAAACCAGAAGGGCTTGCGCGTCAGGTATAGGAATCGAACGACCGTCCCTGATGCGAGCAGAAGAAGCAGAGTCAACCAGGAGGCCCAGCGGGCAGATTCGCGTGGGGACGGTGAAGCGCCTGCGCTTTGGTTCACCGCGGCTTCGGGTGGATGCATGCTAAGCGTTGGACTCGATTCCAAAATGATACTATGCTAGAAAATCCTCGGAGTTGCGCGTATTTTCGGCTTGAAGGGAGTAGAACAGTTCTTGTCTACTATCTTCATCCTGGCTGCGGCCATTTTTCAGGCGGAGAGACGGATCTCTCGCGCACACAGGATGTTCTGGAGTATGACTTCCTTGGCAACCGCATCGTGGCCAACCCGCGCAGCGACGGACGATCCGGCGATGGACCATCCGAAGATGGATCGATCCATGGCTGACCGCTGGAAGAACTCCGTATCCGTGATCGTGCCCGTCTACAACGAAGCCGCCCACGTGGACGAACTGTTGCAAGCGATCCACGCCTCGCCGGTGAAAAAGGAAATCATCATCGTCGACGACGGCTCAACCGACGGTACCCGGGAGAAGCTGAAGGCGCTGCCACCAACGGACGACGTCACCGTCGTCTTCCACGAGAAAAACTGCGGCAAAGGCGCAGCCATCCGCACCGCTCTTTCCTACGCGCGCGGCGAGTACGTGCTGATCCAGGACTCGGACCTCGAATACGATCCGCAGGATTACCCAGCTCTGTTGCGTCCGCTCGCAGCAGGGGAAGCAAATGTCGTCTACGGTGTTCGCCCCGACCGTCCGGAGCGCGGCCTGCGTTTCTTTCTCGGAGCCAAGCTACTGACCCACCTCACCAACTTTCTGTACGGTGCGGGCATTCACGACGAAGCCACCTGCTACAAAGCGGTTCGCCGCTCGCTCTTGTCACAGGTTCAACTGTCGTGTCATCGTTTCGAATTCTGTCCGGAAGTCACCGCGAAACTCTGCCGCATGGGCGAGAAGATCGAAGAAGTCCCCATCCAGTACCATCCGCGTTCGGCGGATGAAGGCAAGAAGATCCGCCACTCCGATGGATTGCAGGCGATCTGGACCCTGATCCGTTACCGCTTTACGCCGCGCAGCCGCTGGCTGCGCCAGGGCGAAGACCAGCCCCAAACCCCGTTTGCAGTGAGTTTTTCCCGCCTGCCTACTGAATAAGAGGTTGTGCCCTGGAATTCCTTAACTCGTGACAAAAGCGGGAAGTCTCACCGTTCACTCGCGCGCAAGACCCGACGAGAACGGCGAGGCTCCGGTACAATATCCGGTTTGCCAGAGGTTTCGATCAGTCGCTGCTCGAGTAGGTTTAATGTTCAAGAAGGTTCTCATCGCAAATCGCGGAGAGATCGCAGTACGCGTCATCCGCGCCTGCCACGAGATGGGAATTGCCGCGGTTGCGGTCTACTCTGACGTCGACCGCGCTGCGCTGCACGTCCGCAAAGCCGACGAAGCGTATCCCATCGGCGCACCCGCCGCTTCCGAGTCGTACCTGAACATACAGAAGATTCTCGACGTGGCCGCCCGATCCGGCGCTGACGCGATCCATCCCGGGTACGGTTTTCTTTCCGAGAACGCGAAGTTCGCCCGAGCCTGCGCCGACGCGGGCGTGAAGTTCATCGGGCCCACCGCCGCAGCCATGGACGCCATGGGCTCGAAGACCCGGGCGCGACAAGCCATGGAGCGTGCGGGAGTCCCCTTCGTTCCCGGCACGTCGCGAGGTCTCGAATCGTTCGAGCAGGCCGAGCAGGTGGCGGAGCGGATCGGCTATCCCGTGATGCTGAAGGCCGCGGCAGGCGGAGGCGGCAAAGGCATGCGCCTCGTGCACGCGCCCGAAGAATTAAAGTCGGCGCTCGAGGGTGCGCGCAGTGAGGCCGAGCGCTCGTTCGGCGATAGCGAAGTCTACATCGAGAAAGCCATCATCAATCCGCGCCACATCGAGATGCAGGTGCTCGCCGACGAACATGGCAACACCGTGTATCTCGGCGAGCGCGAGTGCTCGCTGCAGCGCCGCCATCAGAAGGTCGTTGAGGAAGCGCCGTCCCCGATCGTCGATCCCGACATGCGCAAACGAATGGGCGAGGTCGCAGTTCGCGTCGCCCAAGCCGCTGGATACACCAATGCTGGCACTGTCGAATTTCTCGTCGACCAGCAGAAGAATTTCTATTTCCTCGAGATGAACACGCGCCTGCAGGTTGAGCATCCGGTGACCGAGCTGGTCACCGGCCTCGACTTGGTCCACCTCCAGATCCGCATCGCGGCCGGAGAGAAGCTGCCCTTTACGCAGGACGAAGTGCTGATTCGCGGGCACGCCATCGAGTGCCGCATCTACGCCGAAGATCCCGACAACAATTATTTTCCCAGTCCAGGCAAGATCACTCTGCTGCTGCTGCCTTCAGGCCCGGGAATCCGCCGTGACAGCGGCATGTATGAAGGCTGGACCGTGCCTATGGACTACGATCCGCTGCTGGCGAAACTGATCGGCTACGGCACGGACCGCGAGCAGGCCATCAGCCGCCTGACGCGCGCCCTGAACGAATATTTCGTAGGCGGAATCAAGACGAATATTTCGCTGTTCCGGCGCATCCTGAGCGATCCCGATTTCCGCGCCGCCAAGATGGACACGGGCTTCCTCGATCGACTGCTGAAGCAGAAGAAGGCGGAAGCCCCGGCGGATCGGAAGACGATTGAAGTCGCAGTGATTGCGGCTGGAATATTCGCCGCGCTGGGCTCTGCCGCCGCGGGCGCGGGAGAGCGCCCGGTCGCAACTGTGTCCGCGAATAGTACGCCACACGCCGCTTCGAACTGGAAGATTGCCGCACGCAAAGAGGCGACAAAGTGAAGCTCAACCGACCGGTTGGCGACTGGCAACTGGCAGCTGGCAACTGCTCATGACGTACGACATCGCCATCGACGGCAAGAGTTACCGGCTCGACCTCAATCGAGCGGGCGGAGGCTGGTCCTGCCGGGTCGATGGACGCGAAGTGGAGGTCGACGCCGTGCTGGCGCGGCCCGATGTGCTCTCACTCCGCATCGGCAACCAGGCCTACGAAGTGAAGTGCGAACGCGTTGCCGGCGACATGCATCTTTGGGTAGGCAGCGCCCGCTTCGCCGCGGAAGTCCGCGATCCCCGCTCGTTGCGCGGTCGCGTCCGCGCTGTCGACGATCATGGGCCGAAGAAATTAACCGCTCCCATGCCCGGCAAGATTGTTCGCGTGCTGGTGAGCCAGGGTGCCGAGGTCGAGGCGGGTACTGGCGTGCTCGTCGTCGAGGCGATGAAGATGCAGAACGAAATCAAATCACCGAAGAAGGGTACGATTCAGAAGATTCTGGTCAGCGAAGGCGCCGCCGTCAATGCCGGAGACGTGCTGGCGATCGTGGAATAGTCAGCACCTCAAATCACTACTTCTCCATCCCGTTGCTGTCGAGCACCTTCTTTGCGTAGAAATTCTCGACCTTGGCGGTATCCCGTAGAACCTCGTAGTAGGCAGCCTTCAGCAATTGCTCGCGGCGGTCGTGAAGCTGCGAACGGATCGCCTGCTGCACTCGCGGATCGCCAAGCTCGCGCTGTCCCGCCGGTTCCTTCGATACCAGCTTTACGATGCGGAATCCCACAGCCTGCCTGGTCGCGGGATTGACCACGGCGATGACGGGACTGTACTGGCCCGGCTTGAGCTTCATGACCGCGTCGCGCGTCGCCGGATCCGTTCCTTTCAGGCCTGACTCCTGCACCGTCCCGAGATCGCCGCCGTTGCCGGAGGTCTCCGGATCTTCGGAGTACTTCATCGCCAGCGTAGCGAAATCATCGCCACTGTCCAGGCGATTCGCGATCATTTGGATCTTCTTTCGCGCCTCCGCGTCGTTTTGTGCCTTGTCGTTCTGGTTGTGGGCCTGCGGGTTGGGCGCGGGCGTCACCATGATCTGAGCCAGGTGATACGTCGGTTCGATCAGGTTGAACTCGGCCTTATGCGCGTTGTAGTAGTCGGAAATGTCCTGCTCGGTGACGTTGATTTTGGAGGACACTTCCTTGTTCATTACCTTATCGACCGTAATCGAACGCCGGATATCGCGCTTGAAATCGGCCAGCGTGATCTTCTTGTCTTTCAAACGCTTGTCGAATTCTTCCTGCGTAAAGGGAGACTTGTATTCGTTGTACTTGCGATCCACTTCTTCTTCGGTCGCCAGCAGGCCGAGTTTTTCGGCGCGCCGCATCAGGATCTCGTCGTCGATCATCTGGTGCAGGATGTTCAGGCGCAGTGCCGTAGCCTGCTCGCCCGATGGGGCCTGCTGCGCGGACGCGACGTTGTTGTCGTAATACTTGTCGACATCCGTGCGGAAAATCTTGCGGCCATCGACGGTGGCCATCACGTCGCCGCCGGGTTGAGAATTGCATGCGGCCAGGGCTGCCAGCAGTACGGCGGCAGAGAGCGTTGCGGCCAACTGGGCAAAGAATGAGTTTGTTCTCAAGAGTTTCTCCGTTCCTGACTGCCACCACAAACTGAGGACAATTACCTGGATGCTGGTGCTGGGGCTGATGGATGCGTCGGCACGGGTTCCCCGGCGTCTCTCAAGGCGGCGTCCAGCGCGGCGCGAACGTCAGCAATTGGAACTGCGCCGTCAATCTTCTGGCCGTTGATGAACAGCGCCGGCGTCCCGTTCACGCCCAGTCCGTCGGCTTCTTTCATGGACGCCCTGACGGCATCTTCGTTCTGCGCTTTCACGCAGGCTTGCAGCTTCACCGCGTCCACGTTGTGCTTCTGCCCTTGCAGCATGGTCATCTTGTCGATAGCTGCGAAGCGCGCCTCGGGCGTCTTCTCCGTATCCACCTCGCGCTTGTTGGCGTGGATGTAATCGGCAAAGTCCCAATAGGCATCGCCGCTCTGCGCGGCCAGGCAGTTCGCGTCGACCGCCGCATGAAGCGCCCAGGGATGAATCTCAGTCAACGGATCGTCTTTATAGATGAAGGTGACCCGGTCGCCATACTCCTTAAAGATCTCGGGAAACAGCGTCTGGTGCATCCGCGAGCAGAACGGGCACTCGAAGTCGTCGAAATTGATCGCCACGACCTTGGCAGACTTGGCCCCGCGCGTCGGCCGGTCCTTGACGTCGATCTTGCTCATCAATTCGGCGAACGGATCCTTGGTCAAGTCGAACTTGGTCACGCGCAGCATCGTGCCGCGGTCCTTCGATAGCAGGAACTTGTAATCCTTCTGTTTCCCGTCGCCGCCGTCGATGTTCACCGCCACTGCGTCATAACCCGGCCAGTCGGTGCTGGGAGTGATTGCCCCGACTGTTACTTTCACTTCGGGGGGAATGGTATAGAAAGCGCGCACCTGGTGCTCGATCTTGCGAGCCACATCGGGAGGTGCGGACTGCGCAACACAACCCAGGCAAACCAGAAGCAGGATGAGCAGCGAACGTCGAATTAGGATCACCAGAAACCGCCTCAGCATCACGTTGTATCGTTTCGATTATCTCACAGCATATGCGAGCCAGCCGCGGATGTAGCGGGCCTGCCGGCGCGTTCTAGCCCGTGCGGCGGAGTTGTTCCGCGGGCAGCAGGGAGTTCATCGATCCCGAGCGGAATCCTTCCAGATCGAGAGTCACGAACTTGAAGCCGAGGGCTTTGAAGATCGCCGTGAACTGCAAGGCGATGGCCGGATTCAAAGCGCGCTCCAGTTCCTCCCGGGCGATCTCAATGCGGACGATGTCGCCATGATGGCGCACGCGAAACTGCCGGAATCCCGAGGGCCCGAATCGCGTCTTCGCCCCGTTCGACAACTTCGAGCGCCTCGCGCGTCACCGGACGCCCGTACTCGATGCGCGACGAGAGGCAGGCCGATGCCGGTTTGTCCCAGATGCGCAGGCCCGCTTGGCGCGCCAGGTCGCGAATCTCCTGCTTGGTCAGCCCTGCCTTTAGCAGCGGAGCGGCGACGTGATGCTGCCGGGCGGCCTGCTGCCCCGGGCGGAAGTCGCCCTGATCGTCCAGGTTCACGCCGTAGGCAATCGCGTCGAATCCGCGCGCGGCGCGCAGCTTTTCCATGACATCGAAAAGTTCGTCCTTGCACTGAAAGCAGCGCTGCCCGTCATTGCGTGCATACTCCGGACGGTCGAGTTCCGAGGTGGAGATGACTTCGATCGGAATTCCCTGCTCGTTGGCGAAAGCGATGGCGTCGCTCAGGTGAGTCCGGGCCAGGCTGGGAGAGTCGGCGATCACCGCCAGCATGTCACTGCCAAGAGCGCGGTGAGCGGCCCAGGCCAGATACGCGGAATCGACGCCGCCAGAATAGGCGACGAGTCAGCCGGCCGAGCAGCCGCAGGTCGGCCTGCAGCTGTGAACTCTTTGCACCGATGTCTGTTTCCGGGACCTGCATCGCTTCTATGGTATCAGTCTCACGCACTTGTTGGTCGCAAGGGATTTTGGGTGGCGCAGCGCTTCCGGCGCTGTGGGCATGGATCTTAAGAATTAGGACGGCTTGAAGACGCTGAGGTACCTCCGAGGCTCAAGCCTAAGTCAGACTCAGGGTCTTATCGCAGCGCTGGAAGCGCTGCGCCACCCACAAACCAAAACCCGTGTCCATGCAACCCCATCGTTCCTTTTCTGCCAAGAACGGCTAGTAGAGCCGCTCCTGGCGCCGCAGGTTTCCGAACGAGCCAATGTTTGCCAGGGTGAAGGTGAAGCGAAACAGATTCTCATTGCGCACGTTCGCGATGGCATAGCGGCGGTATTCGACGGTCACGCCGCAGCAATCCCAGTTGTAGGTGGTTTGCGCGGTGGCAAACTGAAGCTGCCGCGCTTCCGCATCGAAGCCAAAGCTGGCGGCCGCGCTCAACCCCCGGCGCGTCAGCCCTCCATAGCCCAGGGCCACTCGGAACTGCTGAAACTTGCAGGTGGGTTGCGCCGTGCCGTTCGAACTCGAGCACGTTCCTTCGGGAGGAGCCGAGGTTGTGGTGGTCTGCGGAATCTGCAGGAACGCGTCCCCGCCGCCTATCGTGAAAGCGCCGAGATTATAGTTCAACAGCAGCGTGCTGGCGTTAATGCGGCCCAGCTGGAAGTCGTAGTCGAGGTCCCACTCGGTGTCGGTGTGGCTGCTGGTGGCCGCCCGCAGGCGCGACACCAGGGGAGACAGGTGCCGCTTTTCGGTGGCAAATGCAATGCCCGTGAGTTCCTCTGTCGTGGTGAAGACGTTGCGCTGTCCCGGCACCAGCGCTCCGCCGAAGTTCGGATCGAGAAAATACTTTTGCCAGACTTCCCAGGTGGCGACTTCGCGCGCTTGCGGACCGGGAGTGCACGGCTGGTTTTCCAGAGTGTTGACGCGCTGCCATGGAACGGTCTGTTCCGGCGCCGCCGCGCCGACGGCGAGGCCGGTCATTGGCGCATCGCACTCCTGAATTGCGGTCGACGACTTTTTCGCGTAGAGGCGGGTCACGAATCCGTACTCAACCTCATTCGTGTCGCTCAGGATGTCGCGCTCGTCGAAGTGCAGCACATTCGCGAAGTCGTTTACCCCGGTCACATAACGGTAGACGGCGCGCGGTTCGATGACGTGCTTCCACTTCTTTCCCAGAAATTCCTTGGCGAAGATCTTCTCAAGAACGGGAGGCCGCACTTCCACCGAGGCATCCAGGGCCTGCCGGTTCGTGGGATCGTTGACGGCGACTCCGTTCACAAACCGTTCACTGTAGTACGTTTCATGCAGAGCTAACGCGGGGCGCAGAGACCAGCCGCGGTACTGCAAGGGCAGGGAAATCTCGGGACTGAAATCAAAGCGCCCCAGCAATGCCTCGGTATGAAAGCCGGGCTCGCTGCGGGAAAGACCTGCCAGCGAGGCGTCGAAGGACCAGAGGAAGGGCGTGTGGGTGAGCCGCCGGTCTACGCTGGATGCGTCGGCGCTGGGAGTGTGCAGAACCCGAATGGAATCAAACGTCGGCGGCTGCCGTTGAGGTCGGTGGCTTGAAAGAAGTTCTGGTAACGCTCCACCATGCCGCCGAACGAAATGCCGTTGACGGCCTTCGACACAAAAAGCTTGCGACTTTACTTCCGAGTTGATGGCCTGGGTGAAGACTTCGTTGAAGGCCAGCCGGAACAGAAACGAACTCAGGTAGTCGATATCGGAGACAGCGCGGAAGCCGTAGAAGTTGCCTTCGGCCGCCAGGCGAGCCTCCTGTCCGCCTTCTTTCAACGGAGGCTGGTGCCGATGCCACGGTCGATCGACGCCGAAGAAATTCAGGTCCACGTAGGAAGTGTCGCTGGGGCGCGCCCGAAATTCTCCTCTTTGCGCCCATCCTCGCTTCGACATGTATTGGGCGCCCACCGTGGCGTCCATGCTGCGATTGATGGCCCAATAAAAAGACTCGCCCACCTCGTTGCCGTTGGTGGAGGACCGTCCGATGCTCGGGATCAGGAATCCGGTCTCGCGCGCTTCTTTTGCGACCGGATGCGTCGCGTAAGGAAAGTAGAACACCGGGAATCCGTGCAGCCAGAACGTGCTGTGATAAATCTGGGCATTGCCGCCCACATCCACGACTATTTTGCGGGCCTTGAACTGCCACTTGGGACGCGGCAGTTCGCAGGTGGTGATGGTGCCGTCAAAGACGAGGTAGTGCTCGGGACTGTCTTTCTCCACCAGTTTTCCGGTGAAGGCAAACGGGGCAGTCGAGGTCAACACCACGCGCGTGCCGTGAAAGCGGAGTCCGGTGGTCGCCGTAACGTCGTAGAAGCGTCCGGTCTCTGCGGTCAGATTGTAGGTTCCATGACTGGCCTTGAGGTGGTCGTCGTTCGGGCCGCCGTCGAGCCGGAAGTGCCCGGTAGCCGTGGCCTCGCCACTGTTGGAGTCGTAGGTGACTTCATCGGCCCTCAGGACATAGTTGCGATAGTGAATTTCGGCGTTGCCGTGCAGTTTGTAGACGTCGCCGTCTTTTTCCTGCTGGTCGGCGCAGATGGTGGCCGAATCGGAATCCTGGCTCGCGGCCTGCTCGAGCGCAGGGCGCGTTGGAGGCTGACGCTGGAGCTTCTCTTGTCTTGGCGTCCTTCTCTACGGAAGAAGTCGCGGCTTGATCGGAATTTCCTGAAAGCAACTGTCTGGTTACTAGCGCCGCGGCGAGAAGCTGATGACAAAGAAACAGCGCCGTGATAAGGAATCTAGTGCGAAGAGTCATCGGAAGAAAATCAACGGAAGAAGATCGTCCCTTGAAGACGAACCTTCCCTTTCGGCTGTTTTGCCGCGGCATCGTGAACTTAGCACGGCGCTGGTCGCGAGGCAAAGTGGCGAAAAAGGCTAGGATTCCCGTCGCTTCCCTTCCGGTTGTACGTTTCGCTCGAACTGGTACGATTTCAAAAGACTGGCTTTCATGAATTGTCCGCTGTGTGGAGAAGTTTGCCGTTGCCCATTGGAGCCCCTTCCTCTGCATCGCGCAGCCTGGCACCGGGCAAGATCGCCGACGTTGAGGCCTCGAGTCGAATATTGCCCGAGCCGAGATCTGTCGGTCGAGCCGTGCCTCAGATTCGCCAGCCAGCGCCGAAGCCGGGGATGCCCCGCCTGGCGCGATGAACTCTCCGACCGGCTCAACCGTTATCGCGCGCGGCGCAAAGTGCGTCCGCCCCGTTACCCGTCGCTCAGCCTGCAGGTTTGATGCCCCGGACGGGTCCACGAGCGCAAATACTACCAGCGGATCTTCGCTGCCGGAGTTCGAGCCCATCTCAAACCATGCTCTCGCGCTCGATGGAATGAGGCGCGAGCCCTCCGCTGCCGCGGCGCCCGATTTGCAGCCGCGGCAGGCGCCCGCGGCAGAGTTCGCTGCTCCGCCTGTACATCAGCCGGTTGTGCACGCCAGCGCGAAGATTATCGAGTTTCCAAGGTTCGCCTGGGGACCGCCACCGCCTCCGCCGGATCAACTGGCCGAGCCGGTCAGCGAGCGGCCGCGAATCCTGGAAGTGCCCGAGGTTGCGCCTCCGCCTCCGGCGCTCGGTGGAATCACCATCGAAGCAGCCGAGCAGCAGGAAGCCGAAAAGCGGCCCGGCATCGACATTCCTCTGCAAAGCGCGCCGCTCGGCTTGCGCTTCGTGGCTGCCCTGGTCGACGGACTGATCATCGCCGCTGGCTCGGCTCTCTTCGGTTACATTTTCTGGAAGGTGGCTGCGGTGCGTCCGCCGCTGCTGCAGATTCTGGGGCTCGCCGCGGGAATCTCCTGCCTGTTCTGGGCGGCGTACCAGTACCTGATGATCGTCTACTCCGCCAGCACCCCGGGATTGCGGGTGGCCGGGCTCGAACTGGCGCGCTTCGACGGCACTTCCACCAGCCGCTCGCTGCGCCGCTGGCGCGTGCTGGCCGCCTGTCTCTCCGCCGTTTCCGCTGGCATGGGATATGCCTGGGTCTTTCTCGACGAGGATGCCCTCTGCTGGCACGACCGGATCACGCACACGTACCTCGCGCCCCGGAAGCCTCTGCCGAAGCTTGAAGAATTCTCGAAGGCTTAAACCTCCCGCCACCAGTCGAGGGTACTTCGAACGCCAATGAGCGCGATGGGGATTTTTCACCAACAATAGAAACCAACCCCTTTCAGGTCTCTCAGATCAAGGTTACCGTCGGAAGGTTCCCTCGCTGCTTTTTTCGGTGTCAAATGAGTGTATGAAGCGTCTGCCGCCGTTTGTCTTGCTGCTGGGCTTGTGCAGCCTTGCTGTTGGTCAAGATGATCTCAGGATCGCTTACCGCGACGGATTCTACGGATATATCGACCGCTCTGGAAGCTGGGCGATTGAACCTCGTTTCACCGAGGCGAGTGGGTGGGAAGATGGCGCTGCCAAGGTAAGGCTACCTAACGGCGATCTTGCCTTTATTGATCGCGACGGCAAGTATCTGATGCATCCACGACCATTCCACCGCCTCGGTGATCTGAGCGACGGATTGGCCGTCTTCGAATCGGAGGGCGGCAAGTATGACACTTACGGATTTCTCAAGAACGTCGGATTCATTGATGTCACTGGCCAGGTCGCGATCGCACCCCACTTCGTCGCCGCATACGACTTTTCTGAAGGAGTTGCCGCTGCAAGCGTCGAGTTCTTCAAGTGCGGCTACATCGACAAGCAGGGGCATTTCGTAATTGAGCCTGTATTTGAGTCGGGCTATCAATTGTGTGGGCCCTTCTCTGAGGGGCTGGCGCATGTCGAGAAAGGCGGCAAATTCGGCTACATCGACCACACGGGCTCCTTTGTCATACAACCGGCTTATGACCATGCCTACGACTTCTCTGAGGGGTATGCCGTGGTTGGGATCGGCTCCAGATACTTATTCATTGACAAACGCGGAGCCGCTTTAGGTACATCTTCGTATGGCTTTGCTAGAGCGTTCTCTGGGGGGCTGGCCCCTATTGTGCCGAAAGACAAATGGGGTTTCATCGACAAGTCGGGTTCTTTGGCGATCCCCACAAAGTATGAGGAAGTGGGAGACTTTTCGGACGGACTTGCGTGGGTTTGCATAAATGGGAAATACGGCTACATCAACACGCACGGCGAACTCGTCATACAGCCCAAATACGATAGGGCCTCTAACTTCTGGGACGGAATGGCAGAAGTCGTACAAGGTCCAACCGCAGCAGGTGATCCAGAAGTTCGCACGATCATCGACACCGCCGGAACCCCCCTTCTCTTGGGGAAGAAATAGCCTCAACTGTCGAAACCAGGCGATTTCACGCATTGAGAATGGGCCGACCGGATCAAGGAGTGCTATGGCAGTGTTGCAACAGCCACACGAATCGGTCTTCTACACGTGATGCCCGACCCTCCGAGCAGCGTAGCGCTCGTTCCCACACGAAAGGCCGAAGTGCAGTATGGCTGAAAGGGCATGGGTAAGGTCGTTACCATAGCCAGATTGCGCGGAAATGGCAGGGTGGATATGCACTTCGGGCACCTGCGCTCGGCAAGAGTTGGCTGATAGGCTGCCTGGTATGCGGGTTATCGCCAGTGACGTGAAAGCGCCGGAAACACCGGCCAGTGAGCCAGCCCCGGCTTCCGAGAAAGTGGCGGCGCTCGTGGAGTTGTTGCGCAACCGTTCTTATGTGGAGATCCGGCAGCGGATGTATGACAGTCCTCCGGGGAGTCCATGGTGGACGGCCTGCCGGACTGAGCTCGATCTGCGCAATGGACAGCAGTTCGGTGAAGCGGCGCTGGCCATGTCGAGGACCTCAGACAAAATGAGGGCTTCGCTGCAGCACTTTGAGCAATTGGCGGATACTTTGCACCAGTCCACGAAAGACGTCGCCGACCTGCTGCGTGGGACGCAAGAGGCGGGTCGACGGCTGGAGATTGCGGTCTATGTGACGATCGGGATCACGCTCGTGCAATTCTTCAATCTGATCTTCGAAATCTTCCGCAAGCATCACTAAGCTCGCTGTCGGCAACACACTCCCAAACTGGTCACTGAATGATGTGGCGACATTTCGCCAATTGACGCCTGACTGCCGCATGCTCGTCTTCTGCGTGTGACGAAGCCCATCTTGCTTCGACACATGCACGACACGAAGCACCTCTCGGGGCGCTTTCACATTTGCTGGAATACAAAGCGTTCGACCATCTGACGCGGGAACAGGTCGCGGGCCTGCGGAGCGTGCGGCTGATTCTGTAGTATGGAATCCACAGTGTTGGAGCATGCCGGCTCGCTCTGTTACGCTAATCCTCCTATGCGGCTTTCCCTAGCCTTCCTGCTGTTGATCGCCACGGTCGCCTCGGCTTTTGCCCAGGGACCACAAACCGCTTGCCGAACGCCTGGCCGCACAGAACGCTCTCTTCGACGAGCAGTACGAATCGGATCTCCGCAACTTTCCCGAGCGAGCGACTGCCTTCGGAGACTACCGCTACAACGACCGGCTCGCCGACTACTCTCTCGATGCCATCCGGCGGCGTCATGAGGCCGACGAAGCCTTTCTGCAGCGGCTTGAAGCCATCCCAACCGACGGCTTCTCCGATCAGGACCAGCTCTCTCACGACTTGCTGATTCGCGTGCTGCGGCAGCGCATTGCCGATTTCGACCTCAAGGAATACGAGATGCCCATCAACACGCAGAATGGCATCCATACCAACCTCGCCGATCTGCCGCTGGCGGTGCCGCTCGACTCGGTCAAGCATTACGAGGATTACATTTCGCGGCTGCACCAGATTCCGCGCGCCCTCAGCCAGGTCACCGAAGTCCTGCGCGCCGGCATGAAAGACAAGCTCATGCCCGTGCGTTTCCTCGCGGAAAAGATTCCGGCGCAGTGCCAAGGCATCATCGCCGCCGATCCGTTCCTGCAGCCGACCAAGAAATATCCCGCCAGCATTTCGCCGGAGGAGCAGAAGCGGCTGACCCAGCAGATCACCGACGCCGTCAACACCGACGTCCTCCCCGCCTACAAGACATTCGCCGCGTTCATCCGGACGGAATACGCGCCGCAGGGCCGCACGACTCTGTCGATTACTTCGCTTGCAGACGGCCAGAAGCGCTACGAGAACGACATTTATGCGCGGACCACGACGCACATGACCGCGGATGAAATCCACCAGCTCGGCCTGCGCGAGATCGACCGCATCGAAGCCGAGATGACGGCGATCGCCAAGAAAGAGGGCTTTGCCGACCTCGCGTCTTTCCGGGCATCGCTCAAGACCAATCCCAAGTACATTCCCACTTCCGCCGAGCAGATCCTCGACGATTACCGCCATTACATCGCGCAGATGGAGACGAAGCTTCCGGACCTGTTCACGCTGCTGCCCAAGTCGCCGGTCACGGTGGAAGCCATCCCGGCATTCAATGCGAGCGCCATGACCCACTACGTGACCGGAACGCCCGACGGCAAGCGGCCGGGCCGGGTGGTCGTCGCCACCTCCAAGTTCGCCGAGCGATCGCTCATCGACGATGAGGCGATCGCCTACCACGAAGGCGTCCCCGGACATCACATGCAGCTTTCCGTGCAGCAGCAGCTCGAGGGTCTGCCGAAATTCCGCCTGCACGGCCTGGGTTTCAACGCGTATATCGAAGGCTGGGCCCTCTACGCCGAGCAACTTGGCAAAGAAGTTGGCTTCTATCAGGATCCCGTTTCTGACTACGGTCGCCTCTCGTCCGAACTTTTTCGCGCGGTGCGTTTAGTCGTGGACACCGGGATTCACGCCAAGGGATGGAGCCGCGACCAGGTGGTGGACTTTTTCCGCAAGTCCGGCGCCGTCGATGAGCCTACGATCCAGTCCGAGACCGACCGCTACATCTCGTGGCCCGCGCAGGCGCTCAGCTACAAGCTCGGGCAACTCAAGTTCCGCGAACTGCGCGACCGCGCCCAAAAAGAGCTGGGCCCGAAGTTCGACCTCCGCAAGTTCCACGACGAGATGCTCGACGGGGGAACGCTGCCGCTCGATCTGCTGGAAGCCCGCACCGACAAATGGATCGCGCAGCAGAAGGCGAAATGACAAAGCGATAAACCACGAAGGACACGAAGGTTTACGAAGGAAGTCGCATTGAGGTCTTCCTTCGTGAACCTTCGTGTCCTTCGTGGTTAAGGTTTTGAGACGCTGCGATAGCACCCTCCCTGTGCTATCTTCAATGGGTTCATCTAATTGCAGTTTCCGCCATTCATCTGAAGCATGGCTACATCCCCTGAGGGTACAAAACCGGCAGTAAAGGTCTTCGTCGCCACTACGGTGATGCTGACCTTTATTTCGTTCTGGCGGGCCTCCGCCATCGTTTTGTCGGACTTGGCCTCTTCCGCCTATTACGCCGGCGGCGACGCCGAGAAGGTCATCGGCAAGAGCGCTCCCTGGTTCATCCTCGCGGTCATGCTGTTCAGCTATGCCGTGCGCGCGCTGTACATCGAGTCCAGCAGCATGTTCGTGCGGGGCGGGGTCTACCGCGTGGTCAAAGAGGCGATGGGCGGAACGCTCGCCAAGTTCTCGGTCTCGGCGCTGCTGTTCGACTACGTCCTAACCGGTCCCATCAGCGCGGTGGTCGCAGGCCAGTATCTGGCCGGATTTATTGAGGACGTGGCACGGTATACGGGCCATCCGTTCAGACATTTCCCCGAAAACACCTTTGCCGCCTGTTTTGGCGCGATTGTCGCGATCTACTTCTGGTGGAAAAATACGCAGGGAATCCACGAATCCAGCCAGAAGGCCGTCCAGATCATGATCATCACCACCGTCATGGTCGTGATCCTGATCATCTGGTGCACGATCACGGTTTTAAGGGTTCCCGTGCAGTTCCTCCCAGCCCCTTCACCCCGGCGTGGTTCCGCTGAACAAAGAGTCGCTGGGATGGCTGGATGGCAGTTGGATCAGCCACCTGACGTTCATCATTCTGTTCGTCGGCTTCGGGCATTCCGTGTTGGCCATGAGCGGCGAGGAGACGCTGGCTCAGGTCAACCGCGAGATCGCCCATCCCAAGCTGAAGAATCTGGAGAAGACCGGGCTGGTGATTTTCGTCTACAGCCTGTTCTTCACCTCGCTGGTCTCTTTTTTCGCGGTGATGATTATTCCGGACAACGTCCGGCCGGCTTATTTCGCCAACCTGATCGGCGGAATCGCCGTGTTCCTGGTGGGTCCGGAGTGGGCCTGAAGCTGTTGTTCCACGGTTTCGTGGTGCTGGTTGGCGTCCTGATTCTGGCGGGTGCGCAGAATACTTCCATCGTCGGTGCGAATGGCGTCCTGAATCGCGTTGCCGAAGATGGCGTCCTGACTCCGCTGTTTCAGAAGCCGCACCCGCGTTTCGGCACCAGCTACCGCATCATCAATTTGATCGTGGGCTTGCAGTTGCTGACGATCCTGCTGACCCGGGGCAACGTCTTTACCCTGGCGGGCGCTCTACGCCTTCGGCGTCATCTGGAGCTTCGCCATGAAGTCGCTGGCCGTTCTGGTGCTGCGCCACAAGGAACCCGGCGGACGCCTGTGGAAAGTCCCCGGGAACATCCACATCGGCAAGACGCGAAATACCGGTGGGCGTTATCGTCATTTCCGCAGTGTTGTTCACCACCGCCATCGTGAATCTGCTCACCAAGCGCGAGGCGACGATCGGCGGCGTCGCATTCAGCGCGCTGTTCTTCATCATCTTCACGTACTCGGAACATCGTGTTGCCCGGGAGCGCCAGGGAAAGCCCGAGAGCTGGACCAGTTCCGGGTTTACGGAAATCAGGAACTCGGCAGCGGCGCCATGGGAGTGCGTGCCGGCAATGTCCTGGTTGCAGTGCGCGACCCGCGGAATCTCTACTACCTGCGGCACATCCTCGGCCACACCAATACAACCAAGCAGGACGTCGTGGTCATGAGCGCGCGCTTATACCATCGCGAGCACAGTTTCAGCGGGAGTGCGGTCTTTGAGGCGAGCCAGGTATTCGACCACTACGAGCAGGAGCTTTTCACTGCGGCGGTCGCTGTGGCGGAAAAAGAAGGCAAGCCGATCTCTCTGCTGGTGGTGCCCGCGACTGATGTATTCGAAGCCATCATGGTGACCGCGCAGCGTCTCGACTCCAGCCGCGTAGTCTGCGGGCTCTCCAACAAGCTCACTGCCGACGAGCAGGCCAAGCTCACTGGCGATGCCTGGGAGCGATCTGCCCGAACCGCGGCCGCGGTTGACCCTTGAAGTGTGCGCCCCCGACGGAACCGTCCGCGAATATGCCCTCGGCCCGCACACTCCGCGCATGCGTCCTCAGGATGTCGAGCTCATGCACAAGCTTTGGCTCAATATCACCGCCGATCCCAAATTTGCGGGGACGCACCACTACCACATCGTCGCCCTCGCCCTGGAAGAATTGCAGCGCGAGTTGACCACCGAGCAGCGCGCCCAACTCCTGCAAAAGCTGCACGACGAGATGAATCGCTCCAACCCGCAGTGAATCAGATATGGCTAAGGAGGTCCCATGGCGCGCATTCCCGGTGCTCCCCGCGGCCAAGGCGGCCTGCTCCGCCGGTTGTTTGTCGGGATCGTCTACTCTCTCACGCAGCGCAGACTTGGCCGGCTCATCATGCCCGTTCAGGTGACCGCGCATCATCCCAAAATCTTCTGGGGATACATCCAGATGGAGCAATCGCAGGCCAGCAGCAAGCTCATCGATCCCAAGCTCAAAGGACTCGCCGAGCTGCGCGTGGCCACTCTGGTCGGGTGCCCGTTTTGAATCGACATCGGCTCTGCCGTGGGCAGAGCAAGCGGCATCACGACGGAGCAAATCGCAAATCTCAACAACTACCGCACGAATTTCAATTTCTCTGAACTGGAAAGGCTCGTCCTCGAGTATGCCGACGGAATGACTCGAACTCCGGTAGAAGTTTCCGATGCGCTGTTTGCCAAGTTACGCGAACGGTTCAGCGAAGCAGAACTCGTTGAACTGACGTCTGGAATCGCTTGGGAGAACTACCGCGCTCGCTTCGATCACGCCTTCGGCATCGAAGCAGAGAATTTTACGGAAGGCGCCGTGTGCGCCCTGCCAGCCAGGTAGCGCTGGCATCCCACCGGCTTTCGCGAGAGCGCGCTTCTAAGACCTGTCGAGGGCATTGTCCTGGCATGTGAGGGTGGGACGTCCACACGACAGCCGCCGAGATGGCGGCGCTACCAAAAAAGGCCCCAGCGAGAGTCGCCGGGGCCTGCCTGAGAGCGTGGACATGAATCTAGCTGTGCATTTCTTTCGCGCAGCAATTCTTGGCGGTCTTCTCGCTCTTCATGCCAGAGCAGCAGCGTTTCTTGCCGTCCCTGCCGCACTTCCCAGCGCAGCAGGCGGCTGCCGTCTTGTCTTTGGCGCAGCTGCCTTTGCTGCAACCATCCTTGCAGCACGACGCAGCGGTCTTGTCCTTGTCGTTCTTCATGCAGGACATGGCATCCTTGCCGCCGCGATCGCGTCCTTCCGGCGCAGCATGACCATGTCCTTCTCCCCCTCATGTCGTGATGGCGCAGCAGGCGTGTGCATCCTTCGCGTCGGTCGCGGCCATCTTTTCACAACACGCACACTTCGTCTTGTCCGCGGGCGTGGTGTTTTGCTGCGGCGTGGCAGGTGTGGTTTGGGTTGAGGTTTGGGCCCAGGTCGCGACGGTCAAGGCCAGGATCAAAGCAAACATTTTGTATCGCATGATGGAACTCTCCCAATTTGTATGAATTTCGTAGTTGCGGGCTCACGCCCGATTCAAAAGCATGCAGACATCAAACGACTTGGACTGTCTGCTTCTGGAAAGGATTGCGCCACTGGCGCGAGGGAAAGAGCTCAGATGCGAAGCACGGTGCTGCGCACGGAGTAAAGCCGAAAGGGATTGTCGCCGGTAGCTTCGGTGGTGACGCGTGTTCGTCCGTCATGGTGCTGCTCTTCGATCGTCACGGGCACGCCGTCCGAACCGGGTCGCAAGCGGCTGCTCGCCCCAGGCAGCGCTGGCGGATTTTGCGGTGCTTGTTTCGCGCAGCACGGGTGCTGCTCACAAGGCACGTCGGCAGGAGGCATCACCAGCATAGGCGGAACAAAGCGCGAATGAACGCCCGGACAGCAATCGTGACCCGGCGTGCTGGAAGCGGGCTCACCCAGCTTCTGCCCCACCAAAGACGCGGGCTGCAGGGAGGAGGCAAGAGCTGCAGGCACGCTCCACAACGCCAGCGATGCCAGTACAAGTGCAGCGATGAATTTATTCTTCATTCCCAGCCTGCTACAGCGTGACAGTGCAGCGACTTGTAGTCTGTGATTTGGATCACAGGCCGGGGTGAGGGTTAGCTTTTGAGCAGATTCTCCAGCGATGCTCTCAGGGTGCTGAAACGAAATGGGTATCCACTCATCACCAGTTGTGTAGGTTCAACGCGCTGGCTGCCCAACAGAACCGTCTCTCCCATTTCGCCAAAGGCCAGTTTCACCACGAAGGCCGGCACAGGAAAGATCGCGGGCCGCGAGAGCACGCTGGCCAGCGTTTTGGTGAATTCCGTATTCGTCACGGGCTTGGGGGCGACCATGTTGACTGGCCCTTGCAGCAGATCGCTCTTCAGGATGTGATGAATCGCTCCTACCATGTCCTGCACGTCAATCCAACTCATCCACTGTTGCCCGTCGCCGATCTTTCCGCCCACGCCCATCTTGAACGGCGTCAGCATCTTTCCCAGCGCGCCACCCCTGGAGGCTGAGCACCACCCCCGTGCGCATCTGAACGGTGCGAATGCCTGCGTTGATGGCCGTCCGCGTGGCCGCTTCCCACTCGCAGCACACGTCAGGAAGGAACCCGATGCCCGGCGCACTCTGCTCAGTCAAGACCTCGCTGCCGCGGTCGCCGTAGTATCCAATCGCCGAACTGCAGACGAATACCTGCGGCTTGTCCTTCGCATGCGCCAGGGCTTCCGCCAGAGCGGACGTTCCGATGACCCGGCTGTCGCGGATCTTCCGCTTCTTCTCGTCCGTCCAACGTCCGACGATACTCTCGCCCGCAAGGTGGACGACCGCGTCGAAGCCGGAAACTGCCTCAGGCGCTATCGGCTTCCCGGGATCCCACGAGATCTCATCCTCGCCCTTGGCCACGCCGCGAACGAGGCGCGTGACTTCGTACCCACGGGTTTTGAGAGGAGGAAGGAGGGCAGTGCCGATTGGCCCGGAAACGCCGCTGACGAGAATTCGAGAAATCATGGCTGACAGTTTGCCACTCTATCAGCTTGCGGCGTTAGCGACCAAACTGGGGAGGAATTCGAAAGATTCAAACGCATCTGAAATGCGAATCCGGCTGCCACGCGCGGGATATCGCCAAAGCACGACGGAGCCGGAGTCACGTTCCATCGCGCCAAGCGCTATACATCGGCAGCGCGTCCCGGGATATCGGCGTCCTTCCTTCTGCCCGGAGCCCCCTTCCCCGACGGGCTATAATCCTACATGGCGAGCTTGCGCCAACAGATCGCTACCACTGCCCTCACGCTCACCAAGTTCCGTGACTTGATGAAGCGGATGCAGGAGAACCGTCCCCAGGACGATCTCACCATCATCAAGAAGGCCTACGATTACTCCCTGAAGCATCACGAAGGCCAGATGCGCGCATCCGGCGAACCCTACCTGGTCCATCCCCTGGAAGTCGCTCTCGTCCTTGCCGAAATGAAGATGGATCCGGTCGCTGTCGCCGCCGGCCTGCTGCACGATTCCGTCGAAGACACGTCGGTCACGATTGTCGACATCCGCAAGGAATTCGGCGAGCAGGTCGCCCACATCGTCGAAGGCGTCACCAAGATCAGCAAAATTGACTTCGCTACCCGCGAAGAGCAGCAAGCCGAAAACCTGCGCAAGATGATGCTCGCCATGGTCGACGACATCCGCGTGGTGCTCATCAAGCTGGCCGACCGCCTGCACAACATGCGCACCCTCGAGCACCTGCCGCCCGAGCGCCAGCACAAGATCGCCGAAGAGACGCTGGAAATCTACGCGCCCATCGCCCACCGCCTCGGCATGGGCAAGATTCGCGGTGAACTCGAGGACCTCGGATTCCGCTTTCTCGATCCCCTCGGCTACGAGCAGGTGGAAAAATCCGTCAACGCCCGCCGCAAGGAAGGCGAGGCCTTCCTCGCCAAGATGCAGACGACGATCACCGACAAGCTGAAAGAGGCCGGCATCCAGGCGCGCGTGGAAAGCCGCATCAAGCGCCTCTACAGCATCCACAAGAAACTGCAGCGCCAGCGCATCTCCGTCGACCAGGTCTACGATCTCTGCGCCATGCGCGTGATCACGCGTTCGCTGCAGGACTGCTACGCCGTGCTTGGCATCATTCACAACCTATGGCGGCCGGTCCCGGGGCGCATCAAGGATTTCATCGCCATGCCGCGTCCCAACTTTTACCAGTCGCTGCATACCTCGGTGATCACCGAAGACGGCACGCCGTTTGAAATCCAGATCCGCACCGAGGAAATGCACAAGATGGCGGAGGAAGGCATCGCCGCCCACTGGAAATATAAGGACGGCCCTGTCTCCGCGCAGGACGAGCAGCGACTCGCCTGGCTGCGGCAGGTAGTCGAGTGGCAGCGCGACGTCAGCGATCCCAACGAATTCCTTTCCACGCTGAAGGTCGATCTCTATCCCGAAGAGGTCTACACCTTTACTCCCAAAGGCAAGGTCGTCGTCCTTCCCCGCGACGCCACGCCCGTCGACTTCGCCTACAGCGTGCATACCGAAGTCGGCCACACTTGCATCGGCGCCAAGGTCAACGGACGAATGGTGCCTCTACGCCACAAACTTCATTCCGGCGACATTGTCGAAATCCTCACCCAGCCTGGCCACAAGCCCAGCCGCGACTGGCTCGGCCTGGTCAAATCGTCCCGCTCGCGCAACAAGATTAAGCACTGGCTCAACGTTCACCAGCGCGAGCGCGCGATTGAAATCGGACGCAAGCTGATCGAAAAAGAAGCGCGCAAGTACCGAATCGCACTGAAGGAAATCAAAGACGACGAGCTGCAGAAGGTCGCCTCAGGCTACGGCTTGGGCAAGGCCGATGACCTGATGTCCGGCATCGGCTACGGAAAATATTCCGCCCGGCAGGTGCTCGCGCGCTTGCTACCGGCCGGCGCCACGCATTCCATTGCCGGAGACATTGAGTCGGAAGGCCTGACTTCGCAACCCGGCGGCATCGCCAGCGTGGTGCGCCGAGTCTTCGGCGATCACAACGCCATCACCGTCCGCGGCCAGGGTGACATGATGGTCTACCGCGCCCGCTGCTGTAATCCCATCCGCGGAGAAAGCATCGTCGGCTACATCACGCGCGGCAAAGGCGTGGCCGTGCACTCCATCCACTGTCCCAACGTGACCAACCTGATGTACGAACCCGAACGCAAGATCGAAGTTGAGTGGGCCCGCGACGAGAGCACGCCGACAGCGTACCCCGTAAAGCTGACAGTTTTCTGCGACGACCGCTTCGGCATGCTGAAGAGCATCACCGGCGTGATCGGCGACGCTAAGAGCAACATCCGCAATATTACCGCGCATACTTCGAACAGCCAGGCCAGCGTGGAAGTAGTCCTGGACATCGCTGACTTGAAGCACCTCGAGCAGATCATCGCCGGCCTGCGAAAAATTCCCGGCGTGCATGAAGTGCAAAGATTGCAGAAAATCTGATCCAGCACCAATTCATAAACGGGTCGTCCTGAGCGGTGTTCTTGCCGCGAAGGATCTATGCAAGTGGCTGGGTTTGCATAGATCCTTCGCCTCGCTCAGGATGACCACGCGGTGGGATTTCTTCTGTGGTACTCTGTGCCCTCTACGGTTTATTCGTTTGAAATTGATACAGAGGACTGCCCTTATGCGCGAAATCATTTCCACCAAAGACGCTCCTCAGGCTATCGGACCGTACTCTCAGGCCATCAAAGCCAACGGATTGATTTTCACTTCGGGACAAATTGCGATCGATCCCGCAACCCAGCAGGTGATCACGGGAGACGTAGCCGCGCAGACCGACCGAGTCCTGCGCAATCTGTCCGAGATTCTCGAAGCCGCCGGCAGTGGCTTGGGTAAAGTTGTGCGGTCGACGGTATTCCTCAAGAACATGAGCGACTTTGCAGCCATGAACGCCGTGTACGGCAAGTACTTCAGCACGACGCCACCTGCGCGCTCCACGGTCGAGGTCGCGCGCTTGCCCAAGGATGTGCTGGTGGAAATCGATGTCATCGCGCTGGCGTGATGAAACTTCCACCACAGAGGACACGGAGGACACAGAGAGAGAAAACGGAACCGTGCCCTCTGTGGTAATGAATTGTTGGAGGAGCCAAAACATGAAGAAGAACGTGGCCGCCGCCGTCATCGTTCTCGCGGTTGCAGCAGTACTCGTGGCGCAAACGCCCACCCACAAACCCGTTCAGGTCGTCCGCCCCAACACCAACGCTCCTGCTAAAGTCACCGGCGACGGCGTGAAAACCGAATCCGGCCTGCAGTACTGGGACATCAAACTCGGTCTTGGTCCCCTCGCCAAAGCTGGCGACCACGTAAAAGTCCACTACACTGGATGGCTTACCACAGGAAAGAAGTTCGACAGCTCGGTCGGCACCAACCAGCCTTTTGACTTTACGCTCGGGCAAGGCGAAGTCATCAAGGGATGGGACGAAGGCATCGTCGGCATGAAGGTTGGCGGCAAGCGCCAGTTGCGCATCCCGCCGGAGCTAGCCTACGGAGCGGCAGGACATCCACCCCAGATTCCGCAAAATGCCACGCTGATTTTCGACGTGCAGCTGGTCGCGATCAAGTAGAAGTGCCTGGTTCGAGGACACAGAGGATCATAGGAGGGAGCCAAAGCTTCCTCCGGGAACTCCGTGTCCTCTGTGGTGAAGCGATTTTTACGCCTTGACGACTTTGCCGCTGCGCAGGCAGGACGTGCACACGCGCATACGCTTAGTGGCCGCGCCCACACGAGCGTGCACCGGGCGCAGGTTGATGTTCCAGCGCCGCTTGGTGACGTTGTGCGCGTGGCTGATGCGGTTTCCCGCTTGCGGCTTCTTGCCGCAGATATCGCATTGTTGTGCCATGACGACTCCCAGAGAATTCAATACTTGTAGGGCAAACCTAAATTTTACAGGAACTTGCCCAGATTCGGCAATGCCCGGGCGGGCTTAGGGTTCCGGATGCCTTCTCAGAGTCTGCCGCAGGGGCGGGTTCCCAATCTGGACCAAAATGTCGGATCGAGTGACAAACGTCACAGACGGCGAGCTTGCTTTTCCTGAAGACTGACCTCGTTCGAAAGATTGGCCTCGGGGACAGAGTCCCCGCGCAAAGCCGTTCGAGTGCGAAGGCACGGTATGTGAAAGCCCGGCACGGAAGTGCCGGGAGCGCGAGGTGGAAACCAACCGAGTCCCCGCAGGGACGGCACCCATGGCCCATACATATCCAAACGTGCTCATTCATTGCATATTCAGTACAAAGAATCGGCAAAACTCCATCCCCGAAGACCTGCGCGAAAAACTCTCCATGTACTTTGTCGGAATCGGTAAGGGGCACGATATCCCCATACTCTGCGCTGGGGGCACCGCCAATCATGCTCATCTGTTAATCGCATTGCCCGCCTCGGTGCCCTTGGCAAAGGCCGTCCAGGTTCTGAAGGCAAACTCGTCTCGCTGGCTGAGCGAGCACGGACTTGATTTTGCCTGGCAGCAAGGATACGGTGCCTTTAGCGTAAGCGCATCAAACCGCGACGCGGTGAGGCACTACATCGAGCATCAAGCCGAGCATCACGCGAAACATTCGTTTGAAGATGAGTTTGTCTCTCTCCTTCGCAAATCGAACGTTGCGTATGATCCGAACTTTGTCTTCGGATGACGAGTGCCGTCCCTGACGGGACTCAGTTCCTCGTGTAGCCATGCGACCCGGCACTACCGTGCCGGGCTTTCACATTCCGCCGCTACGCGGCTTGGGTCGTTTACAACTGCAATCGACCGTCACATCACCCCCATCAAGCACGGGCGGCCTGTGCGATACTTATTCCATGCAGTCCCCGCTCCAAGCCGCCAGCGCGGCCACCGATCCGAAGTCGGTAAAGGTGAACCTTACCACCGGCACCGGCGTCGATATCGAGTGGAACGACGGCCACGTCTCGCACTACAACTTCGTCTACCTGCGTGACGCTTGCCCGTGTGCCATGTGCGAGGACGAGCGCGGCAAAGCGGGACGCCGTCCGGGCGATCCCGTCACCGCTGCTCCGGGCGCGCTGCTGATTTTCAAGCCCAACGCCAAGCCCCTATCCGCGGAAGGCGTGGGCAAGTACGCCATCAAGTTCTCGTGGAACGATAACCACGATTTGGGCCTCTACTCGTGGAAGTTCTTGCGTGAAATCTGTCCCTGTGCCGAGTGCAAAGCGGCGCCGGCAACGGGTTAACGTCGGCCGCCGCGCCATGGTTCGAAGGAGAACGGTCCGACTAAGCTCGTTCGAATAAACATGTTCGGCCAAACATGAGTGCCACCACCCCAAACTCCGCCGTGCAATCCGTCGTCAACGAACTGCTGGCGGATCTTCACGCCAAGAGCGGCTGCGAGAAAATCGGACTCACCCGCGAATCCTTCTGCGTAATCCTCTGTGAGGTCGGCTCGAAGCACGCTACGGCGTCGACCTCCGAATCTGAAATTCGCACGTTCTTCCTGGGCCTGCGAGTCGACGAACTCGCTTTGGCCCGCGCCTGCGCCGCCGGCGTCAATGCAGCCTGGGAAATTTTCCTCACGCGTTTTCGTGAAAAGCTCTACCTCTCGGCCTTGCGCATTGCGCGCGAAGACTCCGCCGCTCGCGAACTGGCCGATACCCTCTACGCCGACCTTTACGGCACCAACACCCGCGAAGGGCAGCGCGTCTCCAAGCTCTCTTCCTATACCGGCCGCGGATCCCTCGAAGGCTGGCTGCGCACCGTGCTCTCTCAGGAATACGTCAACCGCTACCGTCGGACCAAGCGTCTGGTGAGTCTCGACGAGGAATCGGAAGAGGGCGTCCAGTTCCGTGCCCCCGATCCCGAGCCGCTCCCACCGGCGGCCGACCAGCGCCTGGCGCAGGCCACCGACGAGGCCCTCGCCGCGCTCTCCGCCGACGACCGCACCGTGCTGAGCGCCTACTATCTCGATGGCCGCACCCTGGCCGAGATCGCCCGCATGCTGGGCGTCCACGAGTCGACCATCAGCCGCAAGATCGACAAACTGGCTAAATCTCTGCGCAAACAGATCGTTGCCGCCTTGGGGCGCCGGGGCATGTCCCGCCGCCAGGCCGAAGAGGCCCTGGAAGTCGACGTTCGTGACCTGCAGCTGGATATTCGCCGCAGCCTGGCGCAAGAAACGCCTGCTCCAGCGTTCTCTGAGAAGACGGTGGAAGCAAGGGTAAGGGAAGGTCCAGGATGAGGGTTAACGAGAAGGTAAACCCGCGTTGAATCAGGCAACCAAGGAGCTTAACCGAGCAAGCTAGAAGCCAGGAGCTAGAAGCTAGAAGCGGAAATGCAAAACGTCCCCAAAATCGTGCGCGATCGCTTGCGGGCCGCACCGCCCGTCGTCAGCCACCCCGACGCGGACCTGCTGACGGCCTTCGCCGAACGTTCGCTGCCCGACCGCGAACGCACGGTCGTGCTCGAGCACCTCGCGCGTTGTGGCGATTGCCGCGATATTGTCGCTCTGGCCCTTCCCGAAGTTGAGTCAGTGCAAACCACGGTCCGTCCATCCCCCAGTGGATGGTTCACCTGGCCTGCTCTTCGCTGGGGATTTGTTGCCGCCGGCGTTGTGGCCATCGCATCGCTCGGGGTCCTGCAATATCAGCGACGTTCCCAGCCTCAAACCACGGCCTCTGCCTTAAAGCAATCCGCACCCGTCGAGATCGCCGCCAACGAGCCCAAAAAGGAAGTGGATCGGTTCGTGGCTCCGGCCGACAAGGCCGACAAGATTGCCAAACTCCAGGCGCCTGCCACTCCCGCTTTTGCCGATTCTGTGAACGGTCCAGCTGTGGCCGATGTCGAGAAGAAAGATGCGGTTCACGGAGAGGCGCATCAGTCAGGAGTCGTCGCGCCCCACGCTACCCCGGTGGTTGGTGGGACTGCGGGCACGGCCATCGGCGGGCCCCTACCTCACGGCCCCAGACTTTTGAATCAATACCAGCAGCAGAACAATGTTCAGAATCAGATTCCTGCTCCCGCACCTCCGGCGTTCGCGAAGCAGCGTGCCGACGATCTGCCCGTGAATGGCCGCGTCCCAGCAGCGTCTGAGGCTGTGGGCGTATCGGGTGCCGCGCCCGCGGCCGCCACCCACAGTGCGAACCTCGACGCCCAACTAGCCGAGAGCAAGCCCGCGATTCAAACGCCCTCCACTGCTTATTCCTTTGACACCCTTAGCAGGGCGAAGCCGCCGACCACCCAGACCGCGCAGGAGCAGGCGCTCCTCAGGCTGCGAGACCATGCAGCCCCCGGCCAGATCGGAGGTTTTGTGGTCGATTCCTCTGGAGCCGCAGTGTCCAATGCCCGAGTTACGATCACTCCCTCCAAGCTGGGAAAGCCCACTACCGCTGTGACCGACGCTCGAGGCGAATGGCTCATTGCCGGCCTCTCCACGGGGAACTACAAGGCAGAGGCGGCGGCGCCGGGTTTCACAACCAGCGTCCTCGCCCTGAACTATGATGCCAATCAGCCCCGGATGTTCGCTCTCACATTGAGCCCCGGTAGCGTCTCAGAAACCGTCGAGGTGGCGGCTGCGGCACAGCAGCTTCAGACGGAGACGGCCAAGATCGGAAGCACAATCTCCAGCAACGAGATCAACCAAGTCCCGGTAAGCGGGCGTGATGTCGCGCAGATGGGTGCCGTCTCTCCCACCCTGCAGCCCCGCTGGGCCGTCAACGCTGCGGGTGCTCTGCAGCGCTCCTTCGACCGGGGCAACACCTGGCAGATCGTGGATGTTAATGCGATTTCCGCGCTGAATGCGGCGAGTCTTGAGGTTTCCGCCAAGACGACCAAGGCCAGAGCGAAGGACGCAAACAAGGCCCTCAAGCGCGATGCCGCCCCTCTCACCTTCCGGGCTGTGTTCGCGGCTGGCGCGGACGTCTGGGCCGGTGGCTCCGCCGGGGCCCTCTACCACTCGCAGGATGCCGGCAACCACTGGATCCGCGTCTTCCCGGCCTCCGGCAGTACCATGCTTACCGGCGATATTCTCACCCTGGAATTCCCGGACCCCCAGCACGGCAAGCTCTCCACCTCGACTTCGGAAGTCTGGATCACCGCCGACGCCGGCCAGACTTGGCAGAAACAATAGCCCGACTTTCCCAGTCGCGGCCCCTGCAGTTCCTTCTCAGTTACTTCGGTCAGTGCAAACTTAGCTCTGTGCTAACTAAGTTACCAAGGTGACGTTTACACAAAATGGGGGGACTTTTAATATCCATCTCGTGGTTTGGCAGTTCTGGGGGAGGGCTGCTAATACCGAGGCGTCCTGGACTGAAAAGTCGAGGACGCTTTTTCTTTTGGCATGTCCAAGGCAAGTCGCGTCACAGAGGACCGCCTAACGATGGCCGTGGCTAATGCGATCCCCGGCAGGCCGAGCAATATCCGCCCATCTCCAGCCGAGAAATCACCACCCGGAACCGGCAGTCCTTCTCCACTTGTCGCTTGAGGCTTTCGAAACTATCGCTCACGAACTCGGTGATCTTGCCGCAACGCAGGCAGGCCATGTGGATGTGATCCCGATCCAGTTTGCGCTCGTAGTAGTGTCCTTCGCCGTTGATGTGCATCAAGTCGAGTTCGTCGATCAGTCCCTGTCTCTTGAGCAGTCGCAAGGTGCGGTACACCGTGCTGCGATCGACGCTGGCGTCGATCTTCTGCGCTTTTCGCAGAATCTGGCTCGCATCCAGATGTTTGCTCGCGGTCTCGATCACGCTCAGGATGGCGCGCCGCTGCTGCGTCATCCGGATTCCACGCTCGGCAAAATGCGCCTGCAGCCGTCCGGGCATTTCCGTCTGGGGAAGGGGCATCGTTAGTCCTCGCTGTCGCAACTGGTCGCAAGCAGAGTGCGACGGATTCTTCCTCTGGTGCTTGACCGCTCCGCCAGCTTTACAGCACCATGAGATACGTATTCTAGATGCGACTCAGTTGCAACTACAAGCCATGGTCGAGAAAACGATCGATCTGGAAAGGAATCATCAAATCCTCTTGCCTCCCATCCCGTTTCACATCCAACCTCTGTGCATCTCCCGGCTCTGCGCCGACCTTCCGCGGGTTTTGTTCTTCGGGCTTCTCACTCTTGTTCCGCTCTTCTCCGCTCTCCCGGTCCAATCCCAGGAAAGCCCCTACTTCGTCACCTATGACCATTACCTCGAAGAGCCCGGCAGCCTTGAGGTCGAATACTTCTCCACCTTCAGCACCCAGCGCGCCGGCAACCCTTGGCTGGCCTACTGGGCCGAGTTCGAATACGGCGCCACCGCCTGGTGGACGACCGAGATCTATCTCGACGGGCAAACGACTTTCAACGACAGCACTCTCTTCACCGGTTTCCGCTGGGAGAATCGTTTCCGCCTCCTGCAGCGCGAGCACTTTATCAATCCCGTGCTCTACCTCGAGTACGAACAGATCAACGGCGCCGACAAGATTTTGAAAGAGATCGAGGGCCACGACGTCGAGGCCGATACTGCCGAACCGAATGCCATTGCCCGCCATGAGCACAATCATGAGATCGAAACCAAGTTGCTGCTATCGAAGACCTTCAAGGGCTGGAATATCGCCGAAAACACGCTGGCTGCCAAGAATCTTACGGGCGGCAATCCCTGGGAGTTCGGCTACGCCATTGGCGTCAGCCGTCCTCTCGCTCTGAAAGCTTCGGTGCAGCGCTGCAGTTTTTGCCCTGAGAATTTCGTGGCCGGAGTTGAAATGTACGGCGGTCTTGGCGACAGTCACAGTTTCGGTTTGAACGATACCTCCCAGTACCTCGCGCCGGTGATTGCCTGGAACCTCCCCTCGAATTGGACCCTGCGCCTGTCGCCTGGCTTCGGCCTCAACGACAACAGCCACCGCTTCCTGCTACGCTGGGGCGCCTCCCGCGAATTCTCCGGATTCGGCGCGAAGATCGCGCGCCTCTTCGAAGGGCACTGATGATCGGCGGACAAACGCTCGCGCGGACAATCACTCGGATCATGCGAAAGGGAATCGCGATATGACCAAGCCCAGGCCTCATCCGAATCCCATCTTCAGACTGGGGGCCCTCACCATTGTCCTTCTACTGTCTGTCGGCGTGGTCACGGCCCAGACCTCCGCCCCGTCCAAGGACGCCTCCTCGATTTACGGGGAACTGGCGAAAGCTCCCAAGAAGAATGCTGCTCGCCGCAATCCTCTGGCGGCGGATCCCCAGGCCGTTGCGGCCGGCGGCAAACTCTTTGCGTTGCATTGTGCCGAGTGCCACGGCGAGACCGCGGATGGCGGCAAGAAAGGCCCCAGCCTACACGCCGACGAGGTGCAACAAGCCACCCCAGGCACGCTGTTTTGGCTGTTGACCAACGGCGTGGTCCGCCGCGGCATGCCCGTGTGGTCCAAACTTCCCGAACCCCAGCGCTGGCAACTGGTTAGTTTCATCAAGTCCCTTGCCTCGCAACCCCCACCCAACGCCACCGACGCCCAAACGCCTCTTCCTTAGCGCTTCCCGGTCTTTGCGACTTTCCCACCTCCCCAGGCATCCAATGACGGTGTTACGATAGTAGGTTCGGCTCCCATTCAGGGGACGCACTTATACCGATCGCAGGCCCGGCAGCGCCGCCCAATGGAGCGTCTCGCCGACAGCGCGACGTTTACAACGAGGAGAAAGAAAATGGCAGGTAACGGAATCGTCGAAGTCACCGATGCAAACTTCGACCAGGATGTTTTGAAATCGGACAAGCCCGTTCTGGTGGACTTCTGGGCAACTTGGTGCGGCCCCTGCCGCGCGATCGCCCCGATCGTCGAGGAACTGGCCACCGAGTTCCAGGGCAAGGTGAAAATCGGCAAAATGGACGTCGACTCCAACAGCGCCACTCCCATGCGCTACAAAGTCACCGGCATCCCCACGCTGCTGGTGTTTAAGGGAGGCCAGGTCGTCGAACAACTCGTCGGCTATCGCCCCAAGGATGCCATCGCCCAGGCCCTGAACAAGCACATCGGCTAATTCAGTTCGCAGTTGCAAAGTTCAGCAAAGACCAACGCCCGGGAACTATCCCGGGCGTTTTTGCTCTTGCACAGCATTGAACCTTGAACTAAGAGCTGCTAATACTTCCTCAGCACCCCAATCACTCGCCCCTGCACATCCACCGAAGCCGCCGGAACAATAATCGGCTTCATGGTCACATTCGAAGGCTGCAGCCGGATGCTCTCGCCCTCACGGTAGAACCGCTTCAAGGTCGCATCGCTCTGATCCACCAGCGCGACAACAATGTCCCCGTTGTGCGCCGTGCGCGCTTTCTCCACCAGTACATAATCGCCGTCGAGGATGGCTTCATCCTGCATCGAATCGCCCCGCACCTCGAGCACAAAGACTTCTTTCGAGCGCACAAAATCCGCCAGCGAAATCGTCTCCGGATTCTCCACCGCCTCGATCGGCTGCCCGGCCGCGATGCGCCCCAGCAGCGGCAGCACCAGGCCCGTGTTCACACTCATCGCCTGCTTCAGCCGTCCCTTGGGAGGCAGCAGATCAATCGACCGGCTGCGGTTGTAATCGCGCGTCAGCAGCCCCTTCTTCTCCAGGTTCGTGACGTGCTTGTGCACGGTCGCCAGTGAGGTCAGCTCCAAACCCTTGCCGATCTCCTCAAAAGACGGAGAATACCCATGCTCCGCCACGAATCGCGAAATAAAGTCATACACTTCCCGCTGTCTGCGTGTGATGGCCATGCCGCCATTATTGGCGAACAGAAGGCGAAAAGCAAGTAGGAAGTGTGGATCGCAAACGACTCATGCGGGGATGGGTGCCTGTGTCTATGTGGGGACGGGCGCCTTCGCCCGTCCATGCGGCCCAGGTGTATCGGGCCGCAGCCACCGTGCTCTAACATCATCGCCGCTGCGTTTGCCGTGAGAGTCCCTGCAAGCCTGAAACTTTTCCTCCGCCCGCAACTCCAATCCGTAGGCCCAAATGTTTCGTACTTAAGAAGAGGGAAACAAAAATGCCATCATCGATCCGCCTGGCTCTGACTCTCGCGGCCGTGCTCCTCGCCACCACAGCCTGCAACGCCAAAGCCAATCCAGCGGCTGGTCCAGTCCCCGCGCCCGCGCAAGACGCTCAGCGCGCCACCGCACCCGGCAAGCAAACCGCGGTCGTCTCCGGCGGATGTTTCTGGGGCATCCAGGCCGTCTTCCAGCACGTGAAGGGCGTAATCACCGCGACCTCCGGCTACGCCGGAGGCTCCGCCAAGACAGCCGAATACGAAATCGTCAGCACAGGCGAAACCGGACACGCCGAGTCCGTCCAGATCGTCTACGATCCCTCGCAGATCACGTACGGAGAACTTCTGCGCGTGTTCTTCTCTGTAGCGCATGATCCCACACAGCTCAATCGTCAAGGCCCCGACGAAGGCACGCAATACCGCTCCTCGATTTTCTATAGCAACGACGAACAAAAACGCATCGCCGAGGCCTACATTGTCCAACTCGACAAAGCAAAAGTATTCCCGCGCCCAATCGTGACAAAGGTTGTGCCGCTGCAGGCGTTCTATCCGGCAGAGGCCTATCACCAGAACTACGCCACCCTGCATCCGAATCAACCCTACATCATGTTCAACGACGCGCCCAAGGTCGAGCACCTCCGCCAGGAATTCCCCGACCTTTACACCGGAAAGTAGAGATCAGCCGCGAAGCGGCGCGAGAATGCAGCCCACTGCGCAAGCCGTGCGCGAGTGCAGCAGCAGAAGATGGCAAACCCCGGAGGGGCGAAAGAAAAGATTCCACCGAGACTGATGTTCGATTCCGATCTAGATCGCGAACCAGCAGCTGAACCGACGAACCTCCGGCGCCGCGCATTCTTGGTGAGCACTGCTGCCGCTCTCGGTGGCCTCGCTCTCTGGCAATGGAAGCGCCCCACGATTTCAAACGCCGCGCCCTCCGCACTCCCTGAGCCCAAAGAAGTCACAGTCGTCGTATTCTCTGACTCCGGCCAGCGCCTGAAAAAGGTCCAGATCGCGAAGGTCATCAAAACCCCCGATCAATGGCGCCAACAACTCGGCCCCGGCGTCTTCGACATCACGCGCAATGCCGACACCGAAATTGCCTTCACCGGAAAATACTGGAACCTGCACGACAAAGGACTCTACCGCTGCATCTGCTGCGACAACGCCCTTTTCGATTCCGCCACGAAATTCGAATCCGGCACCGGATGGCCGAGCTTCTGGGCTCCGATCGCTGCCGAGAACGTAACTGAAGTCCGCGACACGACTTTTGGTATAGCCCGCACCGCAGTTGCCTGCACCGAATGCGACGCGCACCTCGGCCACGTCTTCGACGACGGCCCCGAACCAACCGGCCTGCGCTACTGCATGAACTCCGCGTCGCTCCGCTTCGTGAAGTGAATGTGAGTTGTGCCCATGGTCCTATGTAGCCTTGTCATCCTGAGCGAAGCGAAGGATCTATGCATTCCGCCGCCAGCACCACGCTCGTGATGCTTCTCGAAGAAGCCGCAATCGCAACGCTATAATCAATCCATGAATCCCTCCCTCCCCTCCTTCCGCGAACCCACCGCTCTGGAGAAAATCTTCAACCGCTCCTTCGGATTCCTCGTCGGCCTCGGTCTGGGCCCGTCTCATATCTATCTTCTCCAAGTTCGCGGACGCAAAACCGGTAAGCTCTTCTCGACTCCGGTCGATCTGCTGGAACTGCAGGGCAAGCGCTACCTGGTCGCCCCACGCGGACGAACGCAGTGGGTGCGCAACGCCGAAGCCGCCGGAGAGATCACGCTGAAGAAGGGAAGGACGAGCCAGAAATTTCAACTGCGTGCCATCCCTGAAGCCGACAAGCCGCCGATCCTGAAGGCCTATCTCGACAATTTCAAACGCGAAGTGCAACGCTATTTTCCGATTCCCGCGGGTTCGCCACCAGAACAATTCGTCGCGATCTCCACGAGTTATCCGGCGTTCGAACTTCTTCCAGATTGATTTCTTCGCATGTCGATCGCAAAAATATTCTGAAATATTTTCTGTCTTTCCTCTTGCACAAAACTAAAAGTTATGGCATCTTCAATCATCCTCTAACGAAAGGACGCCCAAATTTGTCAGATTCTACGCACAAATCGCTAAGCGGGCTGTATCGGCCAATAACACGCCGAGTCAGCTTTAGGGCGTCGTCCGATTGCGCTAATTAATCCTCGGCGCTCTTTAACGCAAAGCTAACAAAATAAAAGCACGCTGGGTGGCGCAGGCTGCGGTTCCTTCGCCTTGACACGGACACGTCCGCGGTCGCTCATTCCCCCAGCAAAGGATCCCTCGCGTGCGCACGGACGCATTCGTCCGTCTCGTCGAGCGCAGCTCGAACCGTGGTCGCAGTCGGTCAGTGGTGAAAGGTTACGGATACTTCTCTTGGTAGAACAGTCCTGGATTTCCAGGCTGTGAGGTTCGACTCCTCATGGGCGCAAGCCCGCTCCGTGGCCGCACGTTCCCTGACCTTGTATCGCCCGTTGTAAAACGCGCGCGAAGAAAGATCGCGTGCAAACAAATTCAGTCAGTGGTGAAGTTCACGGCAACTTCGTGGCGTGCCTGTTGCTAGGCCGGGGTTCGAGCCCTCAACCGTGATTCCAGTTCCCTGGCTGTTGTCCGCCGTGCGGCGCAGGCAATCGTGCCTGCGCCTTAACCAGGGGTTTTTGGATTAGCAGTACAAGTTTCGCCGGTGGTGAAAGAGAAGAGTTACTTCGCACCAACGCCTACGACAGGAGCGGGGAAGCGAACCCTGCCGAGGTGCTGATTTGCGGCAACGCCGGGATCCGCAAGGATCTGGGGGCGTCGTCCCGAAGCTCAGGGTTGCCGCATAGACCGGCCTCGAGTCGAATCTCTTCTCGCAGGTTCCCCGGCGATTTGCCACCTTGCATTGGTCGGACGTGGAAGAGCGGCCCTTCGAGGGCCGCGTCAGGCGTCTCGAATGATGTGGGCTTTAAGCCCCTGAGGGCCTGGCAGAGAAGTCGATAAGTTCGGCCGGTGGTGAAGACGGGGGTTACTTCGCCTTAGGAGCAGGAGATGCAGGTTCGAATCCTGTCACTGGAATTTGTGCCCGTGGAGCTAAGCGGTAAAGCGCCTACGTACCTTTGTCGCTGATTCCCCGGCTGATTGATTTTAGTTTCGCAAGTCCGGCAAGAGCCGGTTAGAAAGCACGTATGAGCGTCATCATTCGCAACGGAAAGCCGCAGATCAGCGAGTCGCTGTGCAACTCCTGCTACTGGGCACACATTCAACGCGGATTCGCCGAGAGCGAAGAGATCATCCTCTGCGCTTTCCTGCGCCCCGCGCGGCTCGTGCCGTTCAAGGTCAGCATGTGCACCGACTACAACGACAAGCGCGTGCCCAGCAAGGCCGACATGGAAGAGATCGCGTGGATCATTCGCACCAAAGACGTGAATCGCCAGGTCGGATTCACCAAGAAAGAAATGGACGACGAGACGGAGAAAGAGGACGGACTGGAAATCGTTCCCTCTGCATAGAGGCGCAGGGGGTTCGACGCACCTTCAACGCCTGGCTCTCTGGGCGGTTAACGGCGCTTCGAATCCGATCCGCCGGGTGTTGGCCGGCAGCGGAGCCATCAACTCCCGAATGGCCTCGACGAGATCCTGGATCTCGGCATCGTGGCTGTCGAGTCGAGCTTCGAGTTCGGACAGCTTCGACACGACATGTTGATTGACGGCTAGAGCCTGGCGCATCCCCACGAATGCGCGCACCACGAAGATGCTCATTTCGATTGCGCGCTTCGAGTTTAAGACCGTCGCCGCCATGATGGCGCCGTGTTCGGTGAAGGCGTATGGCAGATAGCGACGGCCGCCATGGGCAGAACTTGAGGTCGCATTTTGCGACCTCAAGTTTTGGTATTCCACGCGCGTGAGGGTGAAAAGAAAATCAGGCGGAAAGCGCTGCAGGTTACGTTTGAGTTGTTCGTTCAAGCGTTTGACCGGCACGCCGTAAAGCTCGGCCAGGTCCGACATCGAGAATGACTTTCTGGTTGCGGAAAACCAGAATCTTTGAACTAACTCTCTTGGCGAGGATGATTGCAGTTTTGTTCATAAGTGACCACCGAGTTTGAGGTCACAATTTGTGACCTCAAAAGCAAGCAACAAACGGCTCATCATAACAAGCCGTCAAGGATGGCGAAACGAGAGAACGCAAAAGTTCTCAAGCTGCAGTGCCGAAACAGGAAGGATGAGCAGGGCGCAGCGGGTTCGCGGTTAACGATGACATTGCACAAAAGTTCGCTAGGAGCCAGCAGCTCCTGGGTGAAGGCTGACAGCTGATCGCTGACAGCTTGCAAAAGGAGGCCACACATGGCTCGACTGAATCTACTCAACCTGAACTTTCGTCCGCGCACGCACGAAGGCGCGCCGGCGCGGAACATTTCGACGGAGCTGCAGCTGCGGCGCTCGGTGCTGGCTTGCCTGCTTTGGGAGAGCCAGTTCTACGAGGACGGAGTCGAGATCGCGGGCCGCATCGCGGAACTCGTTCCCAAGGTTGCAGCCGAGAAGGTGGCAGCGCTCGCGGTCGAGGCACGCGAGAAGATGAAGCTGCGTCACGCGCCGCTTCTGCTCGTGCGCGAGATGGCGCGTCACGCCACGCATCGCGGCTTTGTGGCCGAGACGCTCGGCGCAGGTCATCCAGCGTGCCGACGAACTCGCTGAGTTCGTCGCCATCTACTGGAAGGACGGGCGCGTGCCTTTGTCGGCGCAGGTGAAGAAGGGGCTGGCTGCGGCTTTCCCCAAGTTCGATGCGTACGCTCTGGCGAAGTACGATCGCGGCGGACCCATCAAGCTGCGGGACGTTCTGTTCCTCGCTCACGCCAAGCCGCGCGACGAGGCGCAGGCCGAAGTGTGGAAGCGCCTGATCGCGGGCGAACTCACTTCTCCTGACACATGGGAGGTTGCACTCTCGTCTGGCGCCGACAAGCGCGAGGCGTGGGAGCGGCTGCTCCGCGAGCAGAAGCTGGGAGCGCTCGCTCTGCTCCGCAACCTGCGCAACATGCGGGAGGTTGGAGTCGACGAGTCGCTCGTGCTCGCCGCGCTCGGTTCCATGAGCACGGCGCGTGTGCTTCCGTTCCGCTTCCTGGCTGCGGCGCGTTACGCTCCGCAGTGGGAAGAGGCGCTGGAGCAGGCGATGCTGAAGTGCGTCGGTTCGCAGGATAAGACGCAGGAGAAGTTGACTGGCAAGACGATCGTGCTGGTCGACGTTTCCGGCTCGATGACCGCTCCGCTCTCTCACCGTTCCGAGATGCAGCGGACCGACGCAGCTTACGGGCTCGCGGTGTTGCTGCGCGAGATCGGCGAGAAGGTGGCAGTGTTCAGCTTCTCGAACTCGCTGGTCGAGGTGCCGGCGCGTCGCGGCTTCGCATTGCGCGACGCGATCGACAAGTCGCAGCCGCACAGCAGCAACGTAGCTCGGCAAGGCAGTCGAGCGAGACTGCAATGCAGAAGCATGGCTACGATCGCCTGATCGTCATCACCGACGAGCAGGCGCACGACACGGTGCCTGCGCCGAAGGGCAAGGGTTACGTGATCAACGTGGCCAGCTACAAGAACGGCGTCGGCTACGGCAAGTGGACGCACATCGACGGCTGGAGCGAGTCGGTCGTCGAGTACATCCGCACGCTGGAGCAGACGCGGTCGCAATCGCAATCGTAGAGACGTAGCTTGCTACGTCTCTGCGTGCGCCGCCGAACGGCAGGGGATGGGCGAGTGGCTTGTCCTCTGCTGGTCGGGTTCGAGCTTAGGTGCAATATCGTGCTTGTGGTCAGGGAGAAGTAGCGGAGCTACGTCTCTAACGACGCCGCAAAGTCAATGGCTGGGGACGAAAAAGGCCGAGAGTCGGCCCGCTTTCGAATGTCGATCCAACCGTCTCTTACCATTGTCCCCGCACCTTCGTGCCGGATGTGGTTGAGAACTCGATGAAGTTTCTTCCGCTCGTGACCGTTGCAACGGCTGGTGGATCACGAACCTTCGCCGGGTCGTTCGTGGAGGCAGTACAAGGTAAATGGACGTCTCCCACAGGAAAAGGCAGAAAGCGCAGAGGATGCCAATCTCCGCAGTCAAACACGGTTCTTGTTGGTCCCAGGGATATGAGGTAGGTCTCGGGCCGCGAGTCGTCCGTTCTGGTCAGCAAAAGGATCGTTTTTTGCGAGTTGGCGTGCAGGTATCCCGAGGTCTCGCGTCCGTTGACGACGACCTGGCCATTGACCCGGAAATACCAGTTGATGGTTCCGCGCCAGGTGGAGTACGCGAGTGATCCGACCGCGAATAGGAGCCCGACAAAGAGGATGACTCCTAGCGCTCGAATGACTTTCTTCATGCTGTCTTTGTAACAACCGGAGCCCCACGAAGCCAGAAGAAGTTTCAGCGGAGGCGGAGAAGAGTGTAGCGCCGCCGTCCCGGCGGCTGTCGCGGGGGCGTCCCGCCCGCGCTTGTGAGGCCAAGATGGCCCTTCGGCAGGCTCAGGGCAGGCTCTCGGACAGCCGACAAAGCCTGCCCTGAGTACCCATGGACCCGACGCCCGCCAAAGAAAATGAAAATCGTGGGTGCCCCATTTCTCGCGCGTTCTCTGCGCGAGAAGTGGGGATTTTCTACAGGACCGAAGTCGAAGGGATGCCAGCGCTACTCGCTCTGGGTCTACTTGTTATCGACGTCGTGGTCAGGCTGGCCGGCGCTCTTCAGCGTGACCTGGTCGTGCGAGAGAGCGCCGCTTTTTGGCACCGGCGGAGTCTCGGCATGAGGATGGGGCTTCGGTTCCGCAGGCGGCTGCGCAACTGGGTGGACATCGGCCGGATGAACGCTATTGATTGGAGTGATCATGGTCTGGTCCTCTAAGGGACAAGATCGGCAGAGGACGGAAAAACTTTAGCGTGGCGGGATTCGTGATCTTTGGTAAGGGTTACCGCGGTGACCTACAAGAGTTCACTGAAACGCACCGCGGTTTGTGTTGGCGCAGAGTCCAGGCTCGATCGGTCTTATACTTAGTTTCGCATCTCGGTGTACGCAAATTTATGACCGCGCATCTTGGTTTTACAGAGATCCTCCGAAACGTCTCGCCAACCTACAAGAGCGTTGAAGTCAGAACAGTGTCCGCGAACCTCTCGAACAAGTGGCGCAACTTAGTCACGATTGTGAGAATGAGCGATGCCACAGTTGAACAGCGCTCATTGAGTATGAAAGAAGAGTGGAGCAAACACGCCAGCTTGGACTGTGACGAATTGCAACTCAAATGGGCGTGCCTTCCATTTTCGGAATTAGATACTGTCACGCGTGCTTTCGAAGGAGGACAGCTGACCTTTTACGCCTCTCCCGTTAGTCTTGAGCGCCCAGTGAACCTCGGAGGCATGAAGGGTTACATCAATCGTTACGGCATCTTCATTGAGTGTACTGAGTGGCCAGCATTTGAGGGGTCCGAGAGTTGGTTCCCCGACGCTACAAATCAGGAACTCGTCACGACTGCACGAAAGCTGCAGTCCTTTGTACAGAGCCCTGAAATTCGGCACCATGTCGAGACCCGAGGGTTCAGATCATTTAAGGAAGTTCTGCATCTTTTTCTGGGATTTAGGTCGGAAACGGAGCCAACGTACTGCTCTGACGTGTACGTTTCGGCGCCTGTATTCGCCCGGATTCAGGGTGGTCGAATTGACCTGGCTATCGAAAGACTGAGTGTATCGGTCAGAGCTCATCCGGAGATCATCGGCCTGCTGAAGGTCCATGGTAATGCCTTTGACAACCAGAACAGGACGGAGCGGCTTAGATTCTCAATCCAACCTGGGGCCGATGAATGGGCCCGCACGGCCAGCAGCGACTATCGGACGAGGGACAGAGAGGGGAGAGTTGAAGCGAGAATTGTTCACGAGAGGCTTGGAGATGTTTATTCTGAAGTGTGGTGCGTTCGCGAACTCGTACCTCAAGTCGAATTAAACCCACTGTGGCACGTCCTGCGTAGGTTCTGCTCGCCCGACCGGCTAGAGAAGTTGCTTAGCGAACCCATCCCGCTGCCCGACGATCAGAGTAAGGCACAGCGACTGTTCGAGATGCACGTAACGTGGCTGTTAGCTTGCCACGGATTTCGCAACCGTCGCGCTAGGCAGCCACGAACATCTGCATCAAGGAGACCCAAAGATCAGGCGTGGCAGTCTGGACATCGTTGGATTTCATTCCGGCAGGAAGATTCTCTTGCTTGCTTCTTGCACGATGAATCCGCCGAAAGAAGAGGACTACTCGAACTTGTTGAACCTTCGAGCGCTTCTATTGGGGGAAACCGGGAAAGATGCAGCCTTTGCCACAACTATGGCTATTTTTACGGCAGCTGCGGCTTGCGGTTCGACATCGAACTCGATAAGCGTTTTTGATGCGCCATCAATGCAAGCAGCTATTCGAGGTCTGGAGCAGAAGGAAGAGGACGAGTTTCTTCAGCAACTCACAGCGCCTCGGTTCCTCGGTTGAGGCGCGGGCCTGCATCCTAGCAGGCACTTCCACGGTTTCGTTTTATCAAGCTTCTCGTGTTTGAAGAAACTCACAGGGTAATCAGCCTCACCAATGGGCAATGGGGCGAAACAGGATAGATCAAGCGCCAATTCACTTGCTCTTTCGGAATTGAACTGTGCGAGCCTTGGGAGCCTTGCCGCCTGCATCCGACGGCGGTTCGAAGCCGATGCGGGTGCGGGTTGGCTCTTCGGGGCTCATGAGTTCGCGGATGGCGTCCATGAGGGCCTGGATCTCGGTGTCATGAGTTTCCAGGCGGCGTTCCAATTCCGACAGCTTGGTCAGGATATGGCGGTTGCCGGCGATGGCGCGGCGCATGCGCACAAAAGCGAGAACGACAAACACGCTCATTTCGACGGCGCGTTCGGAGTTCAGCACGGTGGCCGCCATGATGGCGCCGTGTTCGGTGAAGGCGTAGGGCAGATAACGGGCCCCGCCGTGTCCTTCACTTGAGATCACATTTTGTGATCGCAAGAGCTTCAGCTCGTGCGGCGTCAGTTGAAAACGGAAGGCGGGAGGAAATCGCTTTGCATTGCGTTTGGCCTGCTGGTTCAGGTGCCGGACTTCGACGCCGTAGAGTTCGGCGAGGTCCCGGTCGAGGATGACCCGCTGGCCGCGGAGAACGAAGATCTTCGAATCAACTTTGTTTGCGACCACGATTGCTGTTTTCGCCATATTCGGAGCCCGTTTCATTTCGAGCATGAGATCACAAATTGTGATCTCAAGTTCTCGAGAAGATTAGCAGCAGAATAGCAGCCGACAGGATGTTGCCGCACCGCGAAGGTTCATTCGAGTGGGATGGGTCTAAGTGATGGGTGTGCCCCATCCTTATTGCGTTTTTTGCGACCGGGGGCGTGACGTAGGGTTTTCAACCGGCAGCCAGGATAGTGTTGCTCAACGATCCTTCAATGCTCGCGAGCCAGCCAACCCTCATTCTCCTCAGTTTTCCACAACCTCTCACTGTGACATCTGACCTTGCCTCTAACGGTTGAAGTGTCCGATCATGGCTCCAGCCGAGAGGCGGAGCTGATTTTCTAGAGCAGCACCTAAGTCCTTAGTTCGCAATATTTTGCGTGTAAGTCCTAGTCGCTCAAGATTTTGCGAGGACCAGGTCCGATCAACTTCTCGTAAGCTCTTTGAAAACAAGATTTTAGATGTCGGACAAGAAAAAAACTGCTTCGGCGAACGCCAATAACGCCAGCATTTTCAATATTTTACTTGTAAAATCTTGAGCCCCTAGGACTTCTCGGAGGTTCTTGCTAACCCGATGATTCCAAGAGATCGAAGGGGAGGGGGGAGGGCCTCACGCTCCGGTTACGAAGAAGCTTTCGTCGGGCTTGGCGTTCACTTTTTCTGGGTCGACTTCGGCGGTTACGTCCTGGACGAACTCGCGGCGGCGCTCGGGGCCTTTGCGTTCGACCACGCGCACGCGGCGGGCAGGCATGTTGCTGGGTTCGAGGCTGACGATGCGGCCGTCGCGTACCACGATTTGCGAGCGGAACCAGTCGGTGCGGAACATGCGTCCGGCGGCATAGAACGTCATCGAGGCGGCGATAGGGCCTTCGAATTCCGTGCCGGTGCAGGCTAGGATGCGCTTGCCCATTTCCTGCGTCCAGGTCATGCCGCCGACCAGCGGATCGTTCAGGCGGCAGCGCTCAAACGGTGTGGCGTGCGTCAGCTTGCGCAGTTGAAGAAGTTGCAGCAGGACCGACGTCTTCGCCAGGTTGGTCACGATGACTCTGGCTTCGGTCGCGGAGACGCGTTCCATCTTAATGTGCAGGTCGGGCGACCACTCGCGCTCGAATTCTTCGCGGGCGAGGGCCAGACCTTTGTCAGTCGCTTCCACGTAGCGCAGGGTGGCGCGGGCCAGAATCACGCTGAACAGGGTGGTGACGATCGTGGCGATGATCGGGATATAGCTGATCAGCGTGGAGAACGGGATGCGGTACGAGTTCATCAACTGCATGTGCATGGATGCGAGTGGCTCCTGCGGACGCGGTCTCGAGAACGGGTAACGATCTCGACGAGAATAGCGGCAGGGGGAGCCGGGCTAAAGATGCGTTTGGTGCGGGGCGGTAACGTGCGCGGGGCTTGGACTTTGGTAACTGCGGAGGAGTGCGGGTTTGGCAGGGCGTGTAGTGCGGCTTTGAAACGGCCTCTGGGATATAGGCGGGGTGCGGCGGCAGGATGCCGGCGCGACAGCCGGCGAGTCGCCGGCGCTACATGCGCGCTACTCTAATACGCTGTCGTCGAGCTTCTTTTTGCCCCAGTCGTTGGCGGCTTGGACGAAGGCCAGGACGATGGGGTGGGGTTTCTTTTCTGTGGACGACAGTTGTGGCTGGAAGAGCGTGGCCAGGTAGAAGCGGTGCGTGGGGGATTCGATGGCGCGGATCTCGCCTTCAGCGCCGCGGGCGACCACGGGGAATCCGGCTTCCATGGCGGCCCATTCGAACTCGGGATTGATTTCGAAGTTGCAGAAGAATTCTTCGGTCGCGGTCTCTTGATCCTTGCCATAGAACGACTGCAGGTAGGAGCCGGGACGCAGGCGGATCTCGGGAACTTTGCCGGAGAGCTTGGGCGCGTCGCCTTTGCGGTCGGGGACGGCGCAGGCCACCGGGTAGATGATGATGTTCTTGGAGCCGGAATTGTTCTCGGCGCTGTCGGCGTCTTTGATGTTCAGGACGTTGCGGGCGAATTCGATGAAGGCGTACTGGAATCCGCCACAGGTGCCGAGGAAGGGCCAGTCACGGCGGCGGGCAAACTCGATGCCTTTGAGCATCCCATCGAAACTCTTGTAGGGACTGCCGGGCGAGGCCCAGAGTCCGTCGAAACCCTCCAGCGTCTTTTCGGCGGTGGCGGTGGCGAGCGATGGAGTGGGGAGCCACTCGGATTCGACCTCAATGCCAAGCTTGTGGGCGGCGTGCTGCAGGGCGTCGTTGGTGGCGTGGTGCGAGCGGAAATCGGCATTGAAGTCGCCCAGGATTCCGATGCGGACGGCGTCGCTCACGGGTTGATTGTACTAGAGGGGGCGCTGCGAGCCAGGCACGAGTGGCCGAGGACCGGTTAGAAGCGTGGTGCGTCAAATGGTGCAATTGCCGTGCGACTCTGAAGGGTGCCTCAGGGGCTGAACGCCCTGGCACACAGGACATCGCAACAAATATTGCGCCAACCAGAAGGAGTCTTCTCAGAAGGGAATGTTTCTCGCAAACTGGTTGGGCGAATTTCGGCGGCGCCGGCGCAGGCGGCAGTCGCGGGCGGGGGCGCCCGCGCCACATAGATCTAGAACAGGTTCTTGATGCCCAGGAAGAAGTAGAGGCTGAGGAGCGCTAGTGCGGGGCCGCCCCAGATCATCAAGGTGCACTTCCAGCCGAGGGAGCGGGCGAGTTCCTGCTGGCTGCGCCACGAGATCAGGAAGGTTTTGTTGTTGGTGCCTTTTCTCAGAACGACTGGGGGATGCAGAACGAAGCCGTTCGTCTGGTCTGAGGAACTGACATTCGAGGCGTACGCCGTTGCCATTCGCTGGGGCGATCGGTGCCGTGAGAACCATGATGCCGGAGCCGTTATGTGCGGCGGGCACTCCTGCTGCGGACCAGGCTATAGGATTCGAGATCCCCGCCTTCAGCAGCGCCGCGGCGATTTTTTGTTGCTGTGACATGTCTGCGGTTTTTGCGGGTCCGGAGTCGGAAGAGAGGTGGACGACTTCGTGTCGGACGCCGGACTGCGCCCCGAGCCGCTCGGCTTGAGAGCCGATGTTGAAGTCGTCGTCGTTGTTGTGTGAGAAAAACGAAATCGAATTCAGCGACAGCGAGAATCCGGGGGATGAGATCGAGTTGCTTGACTCACTGTCGATGACCGGTTGCGCGTTGACTTCGATGCCTGGGTTTTCACCCAGTGTGCCCAGGATGAACAGCGAGTTCTTGGGCTTGATGCAGAACTCTTCCACCTTGATTTTGTTGTTGGTGACGATGCCGTGGCGTGCCAGGAAGCTGCGCACGGAGTCCGGCACGGGATCTTTGGTGGTGAACAACGAGTCGCAGAATTCCTGTTCGAAGTCGCGGTGCAAGTCGAGATCGGCGCCGCGCGGGTCGACGAGCAGGCGGCCCGTGTTGTCGTCGACGAAGAAGGGCAGGTGCATGCATTCGCCCGCAACCTTGACCCAAGACTTATTGCGCCCGCTCTGTTTCCACTCCCAGACCAGGGTGCGGTAGTAGTAGCAGGGGCGCGCGGTGATGGGCGCGAGCATGGTGTAGGGGCCGACGGCGAGGCCATTGACTTCGACCATGCCCATGGAGGCGCTGCGAATCTTCGAGAACGGAGTGTCGAGAATCAGGCGGCGGCGCTGCAGCAGACGGAATCCGTAGATGAAGAGGCTGATCCCAGCGCAAAAGCCGACCACGCACCAGAGCAGAAGTCCGCTTGGGTCGTGCGAGCGAAGGATCAGGACAGAAAGAATCACCGGTCGAGTCCGCGGGCGGCTGGGCGCACACCTTCCCTGTGGTCAGGCTAGCTAAGACTGCGTGGGCGTGCAGCTTACGTTGGTAATGGAGCGCGGGACGGGACGCCGGCGCCACTCACCAGACTTCGCAGCGCTTTCCTTCTGGGCGGACCATTGGCGCGTCTGCTTTGCAGCTCCAGGCTTTCTGGAATTCTGGGAGATTGGAGAGCGGGCCGATGACTCGGTACTTGGCGATGGGATGGGGATCGCTCTGTATCATCAGCCGCTGGGCTTCGGGGCGAATTTCGTCGCCACGGAACTGTCCCCATGCGATGAAGAATTGTTGCTCGGGAGTGAAGCCGTCGATGTCCGCGGGGCGCGCCTTGCCTTCAAGCGATTTCTGGTAGGCGAGGTAAGCGATCTTGGCTCCGCCGAGGTCGCCGATGCTTTCGCCGAGCACCAGCTTGCCGTTGTGGTGAATGTCCTTCTCGATGTAATAGTTGTCGAACTGATTGGCCACGCAGGCGGCGCGAGCCTGAAAATCCTTCAGGTCGGCCTCGGTCCACCAGTTGCGCAGGCGGCCGAGATAGTCGTACTGCGCGCCTTCGTCGTCGAAGCCGTGCGAGATTTCGTGCCCGATGACGACGCCGATGGCGCCGTAGTTCACCGCGTCGACCGCATGCATGTCGAAGGCGGGCGGCTGCAGGATGCCTGCGGGGAAGACGATTTCGTTGAGCAGCGGGTTGTAGTACGCGTCGGAGGTGGGCGGGGTCATGCCCCAGCGGCCGCGGTCGACGGTCTTACCGATTTGAGCGCGGTCGTCCTGCTCGACGAACTTTCTTCCGGCGATCATGTCTTCGAAGTAAGCGTCACGGCGAATCTCGACGTGGCTGTAGTCCTTCCACTTGTCGGGATATCCGATCTTGGGATTGAAGGTGGCGATCTTGGCCATGGCCTTTTCTTTGGTGTCGTCGCTCATCCAGGGGCGGCTGAGGATGTCGTCGCGCATGGCGGCGAGAAGATTGCGCACCATCTCCTGCATGCGGGCCTTGGCTTCGGGCGGGAAATATTTCTCGACGTATTTCTTGCCGAGCGCCTCGCCGAATAGCTGGTCGGTGGATTCAACGCAGCGTTTCCAGCGGGGCTTCATCTCGGTTGTGCCGGCAAGATATTTTCCGTTGAAGGCGAAGTTCTCTTCGACGAAGGGCGTGGAAAGCGAGCTGGCGACGGAGTCGAGCAGTTGCCACTTCAAATAGACTTTCCAGTCGGCCAGCGGCGTCTGCTGCATCTGGCGGTCGACTTCCTGCATGAACTTGGGCTGGTCGACGTTCATATCGACGTCGGTGGGGATTTGCTTGTGTTTGAAATAGGCGGTCCAGTCCACATGGGGAGCCATCGCCTGCAGTTGGGCGAACGTGGTGTTGTGATCGGTGGCCGCGGGGTCGCGCAGGGCGACGTTGTCGAGCGAGGCTTCGGCCAACTTTGTTTCCATTCCCATGATGGTCTGGGCCGCAGCTGCAGCGGACTTCTGGTCCCAGCCGCCGAGTTTGAGCATGGCGGTGACGTGCTCGAGGTATTTTTCGCGAGCTTCTTTGAAGCGCGGTTCGGGTTTGAGGTAGTAGTCGCGATCGGGCAGGCTGAGTCCGCTGGCGCCCAGATCGGCGAGCACCCAGGAGGGCTTGTGGGGATCCTGCTGGCTGCCCAGGGCGAACGGCGCGTTCACGATAATGTCGTGCATCTCGGCCATGACTTCCTGCAGAGCGGCGATGTCGCGGGCGGCGTCGATTTTCGCGAACAGCGGTTTGATGGGATCCATGCCGCGGGCGTTGACGCGGGATTCATCCATGCAGGCGCCGTAGTAGTCGCCGATGATTTGTTCGACGCTGCCCTTGGGGGCGCTCTTGTCGGCGGACGCGGTTTCCAGAATGTCGTGCAGTCGATCTTTTGCGGATTCGCCGGCCTGCCAGCGCTTGCTCCAGCGGGCCATGGACGCAGGGATGGGATTGTTCGCGCGCCAGGTGCCGTTGGCGAACTCGAAGAAGTCATCGCACGGGGCGGCTTTGCGATCGAGATCGGTGGGGTCGATGCCGTGCAGGGATGTAGTCTGGGATAGGGCGAAGGGCGCAGACGAAATCAAAAGAACGAGCAGGGCGCAGAGGAAATCTCGCAGCTTGCGCATGAATGTGTCTCCAGATTAGGGCGGAATTGGCGGACAGCCATTGTAGAACAGGGATGAGGGAAGGTGCTGCCACGTTAGACGGAGGTTGAGGGGATTGGGGAGCGACTTCGGGAAGGGCCTCCGACTTCTCGCAAAGAGCGCGAGAAATCGGGCACCCTCATCGGTCAGATCGCACGCTTATCCTGTAGAGCTTGGACCAAAGTCTCGAAGGAGCCGGCTCCTTGAATAGCCCGCTTCAAGTCGGTCGGTTCTGCGAACTGGGTGAGGATGTCATCATCGGCATCGATCGCAGTCATGAGAAGGTCTCGAACCCTCTCTAGTGGGGCCTCTGTGATCTGTTGGATAGTTATTCGAACAGGAACCTTGCGGTTGAAGAAAACCCAAGCTAGGCGTGACAACATCCCTAAGAAGTCTGACGGCTCTATACTCTCGATCTGCCAAGCGCGATTCTGGGAATCGTACAGGAGTAGGCATCGGGTCTTATACTTTGCGATCGCGTATCGCGTCCATGCAGAAATGTCGTTCTTGGTGTCGATGCGACTGACCCAGCCGTCCTCAGCGACCATTAAGGCGGGAAACGAAACGACATCTATTTCCATCAATTCCCCTGATAAGTGAAACTTGTGCGACGGTTCTTGGTGGTTGCAGGTCTTGATGCGAGTCTGCTCGCTTGCTCCTAATTCCGAAATTGGCGGACAGCCATTTGTAGATCAGGCATGAAGGGTGTGCTGTGCGTTAGGCGGGTTGAGAAGTTTAGGGAGCGGATCCACGCACAGGAGCACGCTGACAGTTTCTCGAGCGTAGGGATGCTTTGACTGCACAGTAAGGCTCGCATCGCTCTCTCCTCACTGCTTCGCTCAGCATGACAAAGGTTTGGGCAGCGGTTTCCGGGTCGATGCAGCTGGTCGCGGCTCCGCGGGCGAGACGCCCACGAGACAGCCGGCGGGACGCCGGCGCTACAAGAATCTTTAACCACCGGCTTTTAGTTCGGTGAGGACTTGCTTGGCGATTTCTTTCAGGGTTTCGAAGACGCCGACGCCCTGGAAGGCCACGGCTTCGACGATGGGTTCATTCTTCTTGCGCAGTTCGGTGGAGAGCAGATCGACGGGAAGGATGTTGGGCAGGTCGCGCTTGTTCAACTGGAGCACGTAGGGAATCTTGTTGAAGTCGTAGCCGTGCTCTTTCAGGTTGGACATCAGGTTTTCGAGCGCTTCGACGTTGGCGTCCATGCGCTGCTCCTGGGAGTCGGCGACGAAGACGATGCCGTCGACGCCGCGCAGAATCAGCTTGCGGCTGGCGTCGTAAAAGACCTGTCCGGGGACGGTGTAGAGGTGGATGCGCGTCTTGAAGCCGCGGACATTGCCGAGGTCGAGCGGCAGGAAGTCGAAGAACAACGTACGCTCGGTTTCGGTGGCCAGCGAGATCATCTTGCCCTTCTGCTGGTCCGCAGTTTTCTGGTAGATCACCTGCAGATTCGTGGTCTTGCCGCCGAGTCCGGCGCCGTAGTACACGATCTTGCAGTTGATCTCACGAGCTGCGAAGTTGATGAAACTCAAGGCTTTCCTCAAATACGGGCATACCCTTTGAGGGCTGCCACGCACACCAATGTCCTAATGGAGGCTCGCGGTCTTTATATCATACGGGAGGTCGGGTACGCAGGTTACTCACGTGACCCCCCAGGGCCCGAAGAGGCCTGAAGGCGATTCTGCGGGCGGTCGCGGGAGGGTCAGTGGGCCTGCGGAATCGCAAAATATCCTTCTTTGGCGGCGACCTTCAGCCCTTTTTTGTGCACGAGGACTTCGACCGTGCGGTAGGCCGAGCTGCCGGTCGTGGGCTGCGGGGCTATAGCCCAGAGTGTATTGATTCCGTGCCTCGTTGGTGATCTGTGCGTAGGCATCTTCGATGGCATTGAGCGAGAGTTCAGGATAAGGCGTCGCACCGCAGGTTGCCCAAACGTATTTGGTGAGGAGGTTGGTGCGTCCCTGGTCGGGGATATGGAGCTTCCCGAGCTGCCTGAAACCGGGCAAAGCCCCGCTGTCGACGACCACAGCTCTCACCTGGATGTCGCGGGTCTGAAGCAGGTGCAGCACGCCGCTGTAGCTGGCTTTGCTGCCCAGTTCCCGTCCATCGCTGATGACGAAGATCACTTTGCGGCGGGTGCGCTCGCGCTTGCTCAGGTCGAGGGCCGCGCGCAGGATGGCGTCATTCAGAACGTGCGCCTCTCTCGGGGGCGTCGAGACTGGCGCGACCGGAGGTCCTCCCACGGGAAGCCCGTTAACCGAGGGCCCCTGAGGGCCGAGGGGGCCGCCCATCACAGGTGGACCATTGTTGTGGCCGCGCACCAGTTTCATTTCGTTGAGGGCCGCGATGAGTCGCGCGGGCTTGCCGCTAAAGTCGGTCACTTGGCTGACGGTGCTGCTGTAGGTATAGAGGGCAACTTCGTCGTAAGGGCTGAAGGCGCCGACGAGGGAGGAGTAGGTCTGATTGATTTTCTGCAGGGCGACGTCGGCCATGCCGATGTCGAGCACGATCGCGACTGAGAGTTCAAAAGGATCGCTGGTGAAATAGGTAAGAGTCTGCGCCTTGCCGTTTTCTTTGACGGTGAAATCCCGGGCCAGCAGGCCATCGACCGGGCGCCCGTCGGAATACCTCACCATCACGGGAAGAGCCACGAAGTTGACCGTGGTCGAAATCGTATAGAGATCTTGTTTGGGATTGATCTGGTTTCTGGGAAGAGCGCCGGCGGGGACCGTCTCAACCGGTGGCATGGGTGGCGGAGCGGGCTTGTCCGCATCGGGCGAGCCTGGCGTCGCTTCGTTGGTCTGCTTCGGCGCGTCGCCAGGGAACGGGATTGGTTCATTGGGACGGTTCGTCCCAGGCGGAGGGACCGGAATGGCGGGCTTGGGCGGCGGTGGCTGCACAGTCGAGGGCGCGTCCGGAATATCCTGCGCGGGTTGGGAGGCGGCGGGCGGGGAAGACTGAGTTTGACCGGATTGCGCCTGGAGGGCCGGTATCGCCAAGGCTCCCACCATCGCCAGGGCTATTAGCGTGCCCCAAGTGCTTGTCCATGTTGACCTTAACGTTGACCGGCGGCATTACGTTCCTCGTCCTGCGCAACTTTCTGTCTGTAAGATGCCAAACCGGCCTCGTTTGGTGCATCTAACCGTACAGGATTAGACTAACACCAACCACGAATCGAGAGAGTGTGAATGCCTAAGCTTCCTGTTTCTTCCGCGGCGCGTGCCGGCTGCATTGATGCTGGCAGCCCTGTGCGCGGCGGCTCCGTTCCTGATGGCGCAGCAGCCGGCTGCGCAACTGCCCAGTTTGCAGGACCAGAAGTCCGACGACTCGCAGCAGCCCACTGAGACGTTGAAGGTGAACGTCAATGTGGTGCAGCTTTTCTTCAATGTCAAAGACAAACACGGCGCGCTCATTCCCAACTTGACCAAAGACGACTTTGACATTCTCGAAGACGGCCAGAAGCAGACCATCAAATATTTCACTCCAGAGACGAATCTGCCGCTCACGTTGGGAATCCTGATTGATTCCAGCGGCAGTCAAATGCACGTCCTCGACATGGAGAAAGAAGTGGGCGGAGCGTTTCTGAAGCAGGTCTTGACCGACAAAGATCTGGCGTTTGTCATGGATTTCGACGTCGATGCCAGTCTGCTGCAGGACTACACGCGCGACGTGCAACGCCTGCAGAAGGCGCTCAACTCGGTGAAGATCAATTCCGGCGTCACGATGCCTACGCTGCCTGGCGCGGGTGGTGGGCCAGTCCCCACGGCGGCGTCTCCGGGTACGGTGCTATACGACGCGGTGTATCTGTCCGCTCACGACATGCTGGCGAAAGAGGTAGGGCGGAAGGCGATGATCCTGCTCACCGACGGCCAGGATGAAGGGAGCCGGCTGAAAATTAAGGATGCGATTGAGGCGGCGCAGAAGGCGGATGCGATCGTCTACGTGCTGCTGTGTGCCGACCGGGGCGGGATTTTTCGGCCGGGATGGGCTACTACGGCGAGGGCGACATGAAGAAACTCACCGAGCAAACCGGCGGGCGAGTGATCAACGTGGGCAACAAGTTCGACAAGCTGCGGGAGGCCTTTGACCAGGTCGCGGCCGAACTGCGCAGCCAGTACAACATCGGCTACACGCCGACCAATACCAATCTCGACGGGGGCTACCGCAAGCTGGAGATCAAGAACAAGCAGAATTATAAGATCCAGGCGCGGGCGGGGTATTACGCGGGACGGAAACAGGATTAGGTTTGTGGGAGTGGGCGCCTCGCTTGCTGGTGTTGACACGCCTTGTGTCGGGCACTGCGGGAACCGCAAAGGTCAAAGTCACAAGCAAAATCAGAGTCAAAGGCCGCGCGGGCGAGGGCGCCCGCGCCACACGGTCCACAAACACGCGAAGTTCCTGATACACTCCCTCTCCTGGGGGTTTCCTATGGCCCATTTTTCGCGGCGTTCGTTTCTGCATCTGTCGGCGGCTGCTTCGGCGGCGGCTGCGTTTCACGGGATGTCCGAGCCTCTGCTGGCGGCTGCTTCGCGGCGCCAGCCGCATGCCAAGGACGCGGTGCTGATCGATTCGAACGAGAATCCGCTCGGTCCGGGCCAGGCTGCGCGGGACGCGATGGCCGCCATCATCCCGCTGGGCGGTCGGTATTCCGACAATCTCACGGACGACCTGGTCGGCCTTTTCTCCAAGATCGAAGGCGTCAAGCCTGAGTACGTTCGCGTTTTTCCCGGGTCCACTCCTCCGCTGCGCTTTGGGGTTGTCGCTTTCACGTCGCCGCAGAGAAGCTATGTCACGGCTGATCCCGGTTACGAAGCGGGGATGTTCGCTGCGGAATCCGTGCAGGCCCGCGTTGTGAAGGTGCCGCTTACCAAGACCTATGCGCACGATGTCAAGGCGATGATCGCAGCCGCACCGGACGCGGGTCTCTTCTACGTCTGCTCGCCGAACAATCCTACCGGTACGCTCACGCCGCACGCTGATATCGAGTACCTCGTGGAGAACAAGCCAAAGGGGTCCGTGGTAATGGTCGATGAAGCCTACATCCACTTCACGGGCGCGACGAGCACGCTCGATCTCGTGAAGGCCGACAAGGACGTGATCGTGCTCCGTACGTTCTCGAAAGCCTACGGGATGGCCGGACTGCGCTGCGGCGCCGCTATTGCCCGACCCGACTTGATGGAGAAGATCATGGACCGCTCGGGCTGGAACTTCATGCCCGTCACCGCGGTGGTGGCGGCCTCGGCAAGCTTGAAGGATCCGCAACTGGTACCGGAACGGCGGCGCATCAATGCGACGGTTCGCCAGCAGACGTTTCAGTGGCTCGATCGCAATGGGTACACTTACATTCCCTCGGAGTCGAATTGCTTTGTGCTCGATGCCAAGCGGCCGGGCCAGGAATTGCGAGATGCGATGGCCAAGGAGAATGTGCTGATTGGGCGCGTGTGGCCGGTGATGCCCACGTGGGTGCGCATTACCGTGGGCACGCAGGACGAGATGGAGAAATTCCAGGCCGCGTTGCAGAAAGTGATGAAAAGTTAGCGACGCTACTGCGGCGTCAGCAGGTAAGCGTGCTCCTGCCCTTCCTGCCCATGCCAAATCTCCTCTTGCCCTCCTCACAGTTGCTATAGAAGAAGATGTCGCTGATATTGCTGTTGTTGTCGCCCGCGGCGCCGGTGACCTCAGCGGTGGCGTTCACGGCCCGCGCGACACTATAGCCGTTGCTGCTGAGCGTGCCCAGATCGGTGATGGCGTAAGAAGTTTGAGCGGCGCAGAGTGAAGATGCGGCGGTCAGAATGCAGGCGAGGACGGCGAGGGTGGCGGGCGCTTTCATTGCGAACTCCTGGTTGCGTGAGGACGCGACAGCAAATCTTTCCACGGCGGGATTTCCCAGTTGTCAAAAGATTGTCAAAATGCAGCAGCGTTGGATTTAGCCGACGCAGAAGGACAAAACGTGAACCACGAAGGACACGAAGGATCACGAAGGCTCCTCTCCCAGCGTTCGGGAGCGCTATGAGATCAACTCAAAATGCAGGGCTTACTCCGGCGCTTCGGTCCAGCGGACTCGGCGGCCTTCGCGGCTGCTCTTGTGCGCCAGCAGGAGAGCGCGCATGGTGCGCAGCGCCTGCTCCGGGCTCACGTCGAGCGGGGCCTTTTTCTCGATTGCGTCGCGCACGTTGGCGTAGTAGCCGCGATAGTCGCCGCGATCGGTCTTCACTTTGCGAGGCTTCCGCCATTCACGAGGCTCAGAGTTCCCCAGCGATCTTCCGTTTCGACGCCCCAATCCGCGCCCCAATCTGGTCCGTCGGGGCAGTTGGGGCTGCGCAGGATTTCTTCCTGCGGATCCATGCCGTACTTGATGAATGATCCGTCCGTGCCGTGAATCAGCAGGTGAGGTCCGGGTGCGTAGGCGATGATGCGCGCGCGCAATGTGGCCAACAGATGCGGATATTCCATGTGCACGTCGAAGGAATCGTCGACCTGCGAGGTCGCGCGCTGGCAGAAGGCCGTCGCCCAAATCGTCTCGGGCGTGCCGAACAGAACCAGCGCCTGATCGATCAAATGCGGGCCGAGATCCCAGAGAACCCCGGCTGCGGGATGGTCGGGCTTCTCCCGCCAGGCGCCGGGTTTGGACTCGAGACGGAAACGGTCGAAGCGGGCTTCGTACTCGGCGACGGCGCCCAGCGTGCGCGATTTCAGGAGGTCTTTTACGGTGGCAAACTCACCGTCCCAGCGGCGGTCCTGGTACACGGTGACGAGGCGGCCGCGATCGGCAGCGATGCGCACCAGTTGCTCGGCCTCTGCCATGGTCGGCGTGAATGGTTTGTCGACGACCACGTCGCGGCCTGCCTCGAGGCACGCTTTTGTGTAGGAGAAATGCGAATCGTTGGGAGTGGCGACGACGCACAGGTTGATCGACTTGTCAGAGAGCATTTCGTCGAGAGTGCGGGCCACGCGAACTTCGGGATACTTTTGCTTGGCATTCGAGGTGTGGCGCTCGAGAATGCAGGCCAGTTCCATGCCCTGCACGCCGCGAATCACGGGAGCATGAAACGCCTGGCCCGCGAGACCAAATCCGATGAAGCCGACTCGTACCATATCGTTTGTCTTTCTTGCTATTCAGCGATCCTTCACGCGCCGCACAAATTTCAATCCTGACCAGACTTCGGTCACCGCACAGACTTTCACGTCGACCAGACCCGCGGCCAGTCCGATTTCGCGCACGATGTTCTCATTCAGATCGGTTGCGACGCCGGAGCTTTTCTTGGGCCAAGCCACCCAGAACATTCCTGCCGGTGTGAGTTGCTTGCTGAGGCGGGCAAAGTCGTCGGCCAAGTCCGTTTCGATTTGGTGAAGACCATCAGGAAGTCGACTGGCTTCTTGCCGCCGGGCGCAAATTCGCAGGCGGCAAGCGCGGTTTTCAATTCTGCTTTTACGTCAGGGGGCACTTCATCGAGAGCGACGCGGAATCCGTGTTTGATTCCCAGCTTCTTCGGAAGTGGTGTTCCTGAGTATCCGGGCATGCAGTTTGATCGTTCCCATGTGGCCGGAAGCCGAAGAGCCCTATTGCGCCGGAGCGTACTATCCGCGGCGCGAGCGCACCCGGAAATTCTTGCGGTCGTTGGCCACGATCTCGATGGTGCGGTAGTGCCCGTCGGCTTTGAAGTCCGCCGGCTTGTAGGAAATGGCGTACTGGCTGCGGAGTTCGTCCTGAATTTCGGCGAACGCGTTGGCCACGTCGCGAATCTGGAAGGGAGGAAGGCGTGTCCGCCGGTGGCATCGGCAATGCGATCGAGCACTTTGTCGCCGGGCCCTTGGTGCCGCTGACGTTGGTGCTGATGGTGTAGATGATGGCCTCGGCGCGCTGCGCCATCTCGATGGCTTCTTCGCGGGTGACGTGGCTCTGGTTGTCGTCGCCATCGCTGAGCAGAATGATGGCGCGCCGCACGCGTGATCGACTTCGGAGCTTTCAGCAGCTTGTCGCGGCAGGCGAAATACAGCGCGTCGTAGAGCGCGGTACCGCCGCCGGGGCGCAGTTCGTGCACGCCGTGCGCCAGCAATTCGCGTGTTGTCAGTGAAGTCCTGCGTGACCTCGGGAGTCACGTCAAAACCAATCACGAATGCCTGATCTTTGCGCGGCTGAATGGTCTGGTTCAGAAACTCGATGGCGGATTCCTGCTCGAACTTGAACCGGTCGCGGACGGAATTGCTGGCGTCAATCAGCAGACCGACTTGGAGCGGTAGGTTGGTCTCGGCGTGGAAGCTGCGGATTATCTCCGGCGGCTTGTTGTCGTCGAGGACGCGGAAATCGTTCTGCTTAAGATCGGTGATGCGGCGCCCGTGCTTGTCGGTTACCGTGAACACGACATTCACTTCGTTAGGGCGCACGCGGATGACGGCGACGGCTTCGCTATCGGCTGCAGCGGCTGCATCGGCAGTCTTCTGCTCCTGCCCGGCGGCGGTGGCCGGCGGCGTACTCGCGGGTGGAGTTTGTGGCGGCGCGGCCGCGGGTGGTGAAACCGGAGCAGCGGATGTTGGGGCGGCTGCAGCGGGAGCCGCGGAAGTTTGTGCGGCAGGAGTTGGAGCCGCTGACTGTGGAGTAGCGCTCCCCGCCAACAGCAGCAGAGCGATTCCATAACTCGCAATCAATCTGATCCCCAGAGATTCCATGTCTTCCAATATTATAATCTGCCGGCGGCCGGGGGCCTCAACCCTGGCGAAAGCCCTCCTCAAGAGCTCTTAGGAGCGATGCTGCTGGCCGGGTCGTTCTCGATGGTCGCCAGGAACGCCTGCAGTTCCGGCGGAAGCGGGCTTTTGAGTGCGATCTGCTTCCCGGTGCGCGGATGTGTCAGCTCCAACTGCGCCGCATGCAGGAAATTGCGCGGCAGCGAGATCGCGCCACCCTCGTCGGTCGCGCGGCCGTGCCTGGCGCGCATCTCGCGTGGCGCCCCGTAAAGCGCATCACCCACGACAGCATGTCCCAGAGATGCCATGTGGACGCGAATCTGATGGGTCCGGCCGGTATCGATTTTCACCTCGACCAGCGCGAATTTGCCAAAAGGGGTGTCCAGCCGCCGGACAACGGTGTAGTGCGAGACGGCGTCGCGGCCGCCGGTGCCGCGCGTGGTCATGCGGATGCGGCGGATCCGGTCACGGCTGATGCTGGCTGAGATGGTGCCACGATCTTTTTTGGGCCAGCCGTGAACCAGCGCGATGTAGGTCTTCTTCACTTCGCGCCGCGCGAACTGCTCCGCCAGCTTGCGGTGGGCTTCGTCATTTTTCGCCACGACGATCAGGCCGCTGGTTTCTTTGTCGAGGCGGTGGACGATGCCCGGCCGCATCTCTCCGCCCACGGCCGAAAGGGTGGCGAAATGATGCAGAAGGGCGTTCACCAGCGTGCCGCGATTGCGCTGGTCCTCGGTGGCTCCGGCGCCCGCGTGCACCATCATTCCGGCGGCCTTGTTGATGATGGCGAGATCGTCGTCTTCATAGACGATGTCGAGCGGAATTTCTTCGGCCATGGCGCGCAGGGGAGGGCGCTCAGCCGAGCCGAGCACCGTGATGCGCTCACTGCCCCGGAGCTTCAGCGAAGCCTTCGCGGGCGCATCATTTACCAGCGCCTTTTGTTCGGAGATCAGCTGCTGCACCCGCGCGCGGCTTACATCGAGATGCGCCGCCAGGAGCTGATCGAGACGCTTGCCGGCGTCGTCCGGCACCACGGAAATATGGATGGGGAAGGCGTTCGCCATTCTCAGGGGAAGAATACTACACGGTATGTGAGGTGCACCTGCTCCACCGTTCGGCGATGCGATAATAGCCGCGGTCCCGAGGAATGAAGAGAATCTCTGCGTCGCTGATCGGTTTGGTTCTTTTGATGTGCGGTTGTTGGCCGCTGACCGGGGAGACTTCTCATCATTCCTCTTCGAGCGCGCCTCCCCAGTACACTTTCACCGTCGTGCGAGTCTTTCCCCATGACACCTCCGCGTATACCCAGGGCCTCGCATATCGCGACGGCTTTCTGTACGAAGGCACGGGACGCAATGGGCAGTCTTCGCTGCGCAAGGTGCAACTCGAAACGGGTGAGGTCGTTCAGCGGGTGAATTTGGGGAATGAGTTCTTCGGCGAAGGAATCACCATTGTCAGAGACCAGGTGTTCCAGCTCACCTGGAAGTCAGGGGTCGCTTTCCTATACGACCTGAACAACTTTCATCTTTTGCGGAGATTTTCCTATGCAGGAGAAGGTTGGGGACTGGCGACCAATGGCCGCGAACTCTTCTTGAGCGACGGCACAGCAGAGATTCGCATTCTGGATCCGGAAACGTTTCAGGAGAAGCGCCGTCTCAAGGTTCACGATGGAGCGACCGCGGTCGATCAACTGAATGAACTGGAGTTCGTGGAAGGACAGATTTTCGCGAATGTCTGGCACACGAATCGCATCGCGCGGATTTCTCCGGAGACCGGGGCGATCGTCGGGTGGATCGACCTCACAGACCTCCTCAGTTCCGTATATCGCCTCGAGCCGGAGGCCGTGCTCAACGGCATCGCCTACGATCCTGTCGGGAAACACCTGTTTGTCACGGGAAAACTGTGGCCCAGCGTGTTCGAGGTCAGGCTTGCGCTGAAGACTCGCCGGTAGCTCGCGGAAACTGCCGGGCGAGACTAGGGCGGCGTGATTTTCGCGGTTGAACATTGCTAACCTCCCTGCACGCGTGATTTCTCGGCCTGACAGGACAACTTCTGGTCTGGAATGGGGTTCCAAATAGGGGTAAGATTAATACCAGCGGTTCGCCCTCCCGGGCATCCAACCGCCGTTTCGGTGGAGGGTACTAATATGCGGAAATCCACCTTGCTCAGGTCACTTCTCGCGAGCGTCGCTTCCTTCATACTCGTCTGTCTGCCCGTCCCGGCTTTCGCCCAACATGGCGGCGGTCACGGTGGAGGGGGCGGAGGAGGTTTCCACGGCGGCGGTGGGGGTGGTGGTTTCCATGGTGGCGGCGGCTTCCACGGCGGAGGCGGCTACGGTGGCGGTGGTTTCCACGGAGGTGGCTATGGCGGAGGTGGCTTCCATGGCGGGTCCTCCTATGGCGGATATCACGGAGGTGGCTATCGCGGAGGCAGCTATCACGGAGGCAACTTCGCGGCGGGATGTATGGCGGCGGCCGCTATGGAAATTCCGGCTCTGGACGGGCTTGGTCCTCACAGGGACGCGGCGTGCGAAATACGTCGCCGGGATTCCATTCCTTTGCGAGATCAGGAAACGGCGCCAGGATGTCGGGACCTCGCGGCGGAGCCATGGGTGCCTCTCGCGGCGCTGGCATGGGCTCGGGGCGCGTCTCACGCATCGCTGACGGGAATTTCCATTCTTTCGGCGGCGTCCGCACTGCTGGATTTTCAGGGAACGCGTCGATCAACCACGCTTTTGTGGGAGCGGGCAGCCTGAACTTCCACGGCGCTGGCTGGAACGGCGGTCGTTGGGGCTGGAACGGAGGCCGTTGGGGGTGGGGTGGTGGCTGGGGATGGGGCCGAGGTTGGGGCTGGGGTTGGGGTGGCGGTTGGGGATGTTGGGGCTGCGGCTTGGGGATGGGGTGGCTGGGGTTGGGGCGTTGGTTGGAGTCCATTTTGGGCTTGGCCACCGTACTATTCCAGTCCGTGGTGGTCCGACAACCCGGATTACCTTGACTCTTACTAGAATGACTGACGCGACCCAGGCGTGAAGGGCAGAGCTTAAGCAGAAGATCGCAGCAGAATGTTGTCGATGAGGCGCGTGCTGCCCACAAAGGCCGCAACGGCGACCAGCGCCCCGCGGGAAACGTCTTCGACCGGATCCAGCGTGTCGGGATCGACGATCTCGAAGTAATCCAGACGCACCGCACTTTCCTGGGCAACTTCGTCGCGACCGGCGGCCAGTAATTTGGAAACGTTGTGCTCTCCCGCTCCCGCCAACGCCTGTACGCGCTGCAGTGAACGATGCAGCACCAGCGCTCGCTTCCTCTGTTCGGCATCGAGATAGGCGTTGCGTGAACTCATGGCCAGCCCGTCGGCTTCGCGCACAATCGGGCAAACCACGATCTCCACCTCCAGATTCAGATCGCGCACCATGCGCCGGATAATCGCGACCTGCGCTGCATCCTTCTGGCCGAAGAACGCCGCGTCCGGTTCGACGGCCTGGAACAACATTGTCACCACGGTGGTGACGCCGCGAAAGTGTCCCGGCCGCGAACGCCCATCCAGCTTTTCGCTGAGCCCTTCCACTGTCACCCATGTGACCGCACCCGCCGGATACATTTCTTCCACCGAGGGCGCGAACAGCAATTCCACGCCTTCCCGCTCCAGCCTCTCCCGGTCGCGATCGAACGATCGGGGATACTTCGCCAAGTCCTCGTTGGGTCCAAACTGCGTCGGGTTGACGAAAATCGACGCCGCCACTACGTCGCAAGACGCGCGGGCTGCCCGCACCAGCGATAGGTGCCCCTCATGCAGTGCTCCCATGGTGGGGACGAATCCCAGCCGCCGGCCTGCGCCCCGTGCGGCCCGAGACGCGGCCCTCATTTCGTGAATGGTGGTGCAGATTTTCAAGAGGGGACTTTCAAGAATGGATTCGCCGGGTCGATTTTGTTTCATGACGAGGGCACCCATTTGACGGCGATATGCGCGTCCTGAAGCATCCCGCCTACGATGCCCCGGTTGCGGCGAATCTCCACTTGTTCCTGTTCGGAAGAGTTGGCGTTTTCGGTCGCCGCCACTACACGTCCGTAGGGCCAGTTCGAGGCTGGCAGCGCCGCCAGTGCGGGAAGCAATTCGGCGGGTTTGAGCCGGATCTCGGCGCTGTCCGCGGCATCCAGCAACGCCACACCGTCGGGGCGAACGATGAGGTAAGGGTTGCGCCAGTTCTTCATGTCGTGAATGCGCTCGACCTGAGCTTGATCCGCCGCAGGAATGGCCTGCAAGACGACTTCAGGCGTAGGCGGTTTCGCGGCGTCCTGGTGCGCAGAACACGCCACCAGAGAAATCCCCGCCAGTACAACGGCCGACACTCCTAAGCGAAGAGACTTGCCGATCACGGGGCCGAAGTTACCTCACCATCGCAGGGACGTCGTTCTTCGACGCCCAGACCAGCGCGACGATCCATCCAATGATGCTCCATCCCAGGAACAAGTTGAGCAGGAAGATTGCGAGGAGGTCACGCTTGCTCCGGGCCAACGCAATGATCGACGGCAAGAAATACATTACGAACGGCAAGCCGAAGAAGAAGTGGAAGAAAATTACGGATAGAACCATAGAACCCCTCCTTTTCCATAGCCTAGCACCATCGGGTGGAGGTCGGCACCAACCGGCTCGGGCGCGACTATGCCTGCATCAGGGTACGGGATCAACGTAAGCTTTGTTCCGCCGCTATCGTCTATCGTGCTATGGCTCGCTTCCGGGCGAGGACAGTATCGAGCCCCGCCTTGGTCTCTTTCGGCAGGTGATACGACTCTTCATCCTTGGGATACTGCTTCGAGCGCACATCCGCGCGAAAGGCCTGCACCGCGTTGGTGATCAGCGCAGCGGCGTCGCCGTAGCGCCGCACAAATTTTGCCGGAGGCCCGAACGTCAGGTTCAGAATGTCGTGGAACACCAGCACCTGCCCGTCGCACTCGGGGCCAGCGCCAATGCCGATAGTCGGCGCGCTGATCTCGGCGGTGATCATGGCAGCGACTTCCCGTGGAATGCCCTCGAGATAAAGACACGCCACGCCTGCGCGGTCGAGGGCCACGGCATCGCGCATGAGTTGTTCGATACCGCTGAGACTCTTGCCCTGTACTTTGTAACCGCCCATCACGTTGACCGACTGCGGCGTCAGACCGATGTGGCCGGCGACCGGAATCTCGGCGTCGATAATCTGGCGGATCAAGTCGGCACGCTTCTCGCCGCCTTCGATCTTCACGACCTCGGCGCCGCCTTCTTTCACAAAGCGGGCCGCATTGCTGACGGCAGTTTTGGAGTCGAGTTGGTACGAGCCGTAGGGCATGTCGGCGATCAGCAGCGCGTTCTTCACGCCGCGGCGCACGGCCTTTACGTGATGCAGCATCTCGTCCATCGTGACTGAGAGCGTGTTCTCGTAGCCGAGCATGGTTTGGGCCAGCGAGTCGCCGACCAGCACCATGTCGATGCCGGCCTCGTCGACCAGACGCGCGGACGCGTAGTCGTAGGCGGTGAGGCAAGTGATGGGTTCGTGGTGGAGTTTGTGATCCCGCAGGGTCGCGGTGGTTATCTTATGGCCGGAGCCGTCGAAAAGACGACCCCCGATTGGGGTCAAGCTCATGATGTCCTCCAGTGCCCCTCCGCCGTGGCGGATAGAGCCTGTGCACGCATCGTGGCGTCTACACCTTGGATGACGCTGGGGTTATTGTAGCCGGGAAAAGGCCGGGCGTCGATGAGTTATATCGTCAATGTTCTCAACGACCTGGAAAGGAGCAAGATTTAACAGCGGCGCCATTCGCAGAGCCAATTGCTGGCTGCCCCAGCCGCTTGAGGTTTGTTGTGTAAGACGTATTGCATAACGTCTTACATAGTGGTAAGATAGGCGTATGTCCACCTACCGCACGGTTATCAGTTCCAAGGGACAAGTCGTCATTCCTGCTCAACTGCGCGAGCAGTTCGGCCTGGAAAAAGGCACCCCAGCGATCTGGACCGAAGAAAAAGGCCGACTCATACTGACTCCGATCACCGAACGTCTCCTCGACGAGATCCAGGGATTCCTCAAGCGTCGCCCTGGCGAGCCCTCTGTGTTTGAGGCGTCTCTTGAAGAGCGCGAACGCGAACGCCAGCGCGAGCGGGCAAGATAGTGGCCCCACCGTACCGGGGAAGCACCCGCCGCTACGTTCTCGATGCCAATGCACTCATCGGTTTTTTTGAAGATCGCGAGAGCGCTTCCGAAAAGGTGCGGCGGCTAATGAGCGAGGCATTTCGGCAAGAATCTCCCCTATTAATGTCCGCAGTCAACTGGGGCGAAGTCTTCTACATGGAATGGCGTTATCACGGGGAGATCAAGGCTCGTGAGGTAGAAAGAAATCTGCACCGCCTGCCGATCATGGTCGTTCCAGTCGATCTGGACCGCGCCACCCGCGCCGCTGCCCTCAAACAAAAGCACAACCTGGGCTACGCTGACGCCTTTGCCGCCGAACTCGCATTAGAGCGCGGCGCCTGGTTGGTCACTGCGGATCCAGAATTTGCAAAACTGGGCAAGGCCCTGTCGGTGTTCCCGCTCCCGCGCCACGAAAAATAAGAAGACGTACCTCGGTTGCGTTTTCTCCTGCTGTTCTCGCGCAGCCGGCGACATAACTGGCTCGTCAAACGTCCGGCAGCTAGACATATGACAGCTTGGTATGCGTAGGCTTCGACGGCTTTGAAGTAGAAGCCGTTGAGTTAGAGGAAGAGAAGACACACCACAAAACCAGTTCGCTTGTTGGCATCCACAAAAGGATGGTTACGGACAATGCCGGTTGTGTAGAGGGAGGCCATTTAGAAGATGTCGGGGGAATCAGCGTAAGCATAGTGTTGCCGCGGGCGCGCGAGGGCAGAGTACAAGAGTCCCGGATCGAGGACTAAAGCGGGGCTGCCGTGCATCGCTAAATTCCGATCATGAATCGCGAGCACATCGCGAGCCTCGATCCACAGCGGCTCTTTTCTCTTCGGAGTCACCTGTCACTTCGCCAGAGCATGCAGCGTGTTGCGGTAGCGGCCCATGATCTCTTCGGCTTTCGCCATTTTTCTTTCGAATGCCGGGTCGTACGGCGTGAGCGGATAGTCGCCCTCACCTGCCTCAATCAAGAAAACTCGCTCCCCGTCGCCCGTTTGCAGGCGCTGAATGACTTCTTTGGGCAAGACAACACCCAGTGAGTTGCCAAACTTCCGAATCTTGAGTTGAACCATCGGGCCTCGCAGTGTTATTACAATTGTAATAACATCTATCGAATTCCACAAGGAAGTTACTCAAAAACAGTGTTTCAAAATCCATAACCTTGGCGTACAAGTACAACCATGCGACTCACCCGTGACCGACGCCACGCAATGGGGCAAGTCAAGTCGGGCCTGAGAATCGTCGGGGCGATGGTTGCCTCGTGGCGACAGTCTCGCTTTTCGCATTAGCGTATGTCCAAATCGCGAACGAAGACCACACGCACAGCCCGATTGCGGGCTGGCTAATGGCTAGACGTCACCAGCCACTCTTGGCTTAACAGTTCAGTACTGGCATCGCTGGTTTTTCTTCGTGCCTGGCTACTTGGGAATGCGTTCATCGCTATGGATACTGCTGGGTTGGTTTTCTCCGAGAGGTTTCGTCTACGTCGGTTTTCCTGTTTTGATGTTTGCTATGTTTGGGATGAGCCTTCGATTTAGCGAGTCCGCCAAGCTACGCGCGTTTGATCGCGGCATCCTTCTATTCACCGCTGCGTGCCTATTGGCTGCAATGCTGAAGTTCTTTTCGCAACCGAGCGTCATGGCCCTGCTCTTTGCCGCAATCGGGGACTTGGTACTCCTTACGTCTCGGTTCTATCCAACCGGCAAGTCACGCCAGCGTGCGGCACATGATGTCGCACCTTAGAAGCTTAAGTGAGCTATGCGCCCACCGCATCCTGCCCGCCCAGCGGCAGGAAGTACTGGGTGCCTTTGATCGGCTCGGTCACCTTGCGCAGAAGTTCCTGCAAGTCTTCGTTGCGATCGACGAAATCAATCTCCGACGTATTGACGATCAGCAGGTCTGACGATGTGTAGTGAAAAAAGAAGTGCTCGTAGGCTTTGACCACTTCCTCGAGATACTCGTCGCTCACCGCGTGCTCGCTGGGAGCATTCTTTTTCTTGAGTCGCTTTTTCAGCACCTCAGGTGTGGCTTGAAGATAAATCACCAGGTCGGGCGTGGGCAGCAGTTCGCGGAAGTGGTTGTAGTAGCGGTTGTAGGTATCGAGTTCGTGGTCGGTGAGATTGAGGCAGGCGAATAGCTTGTCTTTCTCGAAAATAAAATCCGAGACCACGATCTTCTGCGACTGCGGACCCAGATCGAGCGCCCGCAGCTGTTCGAAGCGCCGCACCAGAAAAGTGAACTGCGCCTGAAATGCCGCCCCGCGGTCTCCTTCATAAAAGGAATCCAGAAACGGATTCGCCTCCGGTTCAATCACGCGCTGTGCATTCAGGCGCTCGGCCAGAATGCGGGCCAGCGTACTTTTGCCGACGCGGATGGGTCCCTCCACAGCGATGTACCGGGGCAGTTCGAAAAGATTGGCCATGAGTTCGTGCGATGTCTCGGAATTGAGAGGATATCTCGGATAGTGCCGAGTGGCAATTGCGGGAAGAGTTAACAGTGCCGATTGATGATTTCTGATTGTTGATTGCATGATTGAAAAGCTTGAACGCTCACAGGCAATCAGCAATCAAAAATCATCAAGCAACAATTACAATCCCTGCATGCTTGGCCTCGCCCTAGCTGGAGCCGCCGCTACTGCCGCTGTCGCCGCCGGATATCAGTCCATGGCGCCCACCGGACAGTGGTACGGGCGAACGTTCACGAGTCTCGCTCGGGGAACGAAACGAATGGCGCTCACCTACGACGATGGCCCGAACGATCCGCACACGCTGCGCCTGTTGGAAGTCCTGGCCAAGCATGACGTGCGCGCAACTTTTTTTCTGATCGGACGCTATGTCCGGCAGAGACCCGAGATTGTGCGTGAGGTCGTCAAGGCTGGACACGTCGTGGGCAACCACACCTTCACACACCCGCTGCTGACTTTGACGAGCGTCGCTGCAGTTCGCCAGGAACTCTCCGATTGCCGCTCTGCCCTACAAGATGCTGTTGGAGAGCATTCCAATCTCTTCCGCCCGCCGTTCGGAGGGCGCCGGCCCGCGGTTCTGCGCATCGCCCGCGAACTGGGCCTTGAGCCAGTAATGTGGAACGTGACCGGCTACGACTGGAACGCGCCACCGTCAGCCGTGATCGAGCAGAAGGTGAGTAGGCAGATTCGCGGTGGCGACGTCATTCTGCTTCATGACGGCGGCCACAAGCAGATGGGCGCCGACCGCTCTCAGACGGTCGCTGCCACCGATCATTTGATCTCGCGATATAAGTCTGACGGCTACGAGTTCGTCACGATCCCTGAAATGCTCGGAGCAACCACTCAGAACCCGTAATGGGCGACGATTTTCTTTTCCTTTTTGCCAATCACCACAAGTGCGGCGTGTTCTGCGGGCAGAGTGAATGCCAGGGGCACACCGGTGGCCTGGTCGCGCAGGCTGATATTTGTGGCGCTCGCCGAGTCGGAGACTAAGACGTAGAGCATTGCGTCTGCCAGCGCGGTGGGAAATGCCAGCACACCGGGCGGGAGCGGCGATTGTTGGGTGAACATCTGGCGTGATGTTCAGGCGCGTTGTGATGTAGGTGTAGAGGTCGACGGTCGAGTGCGCGTCTGCGGCGAGCTCTACGGGATAGGAGGTCCAGAAGATTCGGCCTTTTCCGTGAGGAATCTCTTTGAGAGTCGAACCATCGTCGAAGTGCAGCGAGTCGAGCCAGTTCTGCTGCTGCTGCCCGAAAGCCAGCGCGACGGAGCGGGGACCGAGGGCGATCGTGGCGTTGTGATAGGTGAGCGGCTCGACGCGGGCTGCGAGTCCGAGATCGGCGGCGCGGTGGACGATTTGCCAGTGCTCGTCGCGAGCGACGGGGCCGGTGACGAGGAGGTTGCCTCCTGCCTCGACGTAAGTCAATAGAGCCTGCCATGCTTTCTCGCCCAGCGCTTGGGGCGAGGGCAGAATCGCCAGTTTCGGCGCGCCTAGCTTTTCGATCTGATTTTCTGCGATCACGTATGCCGGCAGGTGCACGTCATAGGCCAGGGCGCGGACGGCGTTCTGCTGCGCGGCCAGTTGAAACTCCGCGAGTGCGGAGTACTGCGCGGCCTGCGATGTAACGATCGCGATCGAAGGCAGCTGCGGGTCGCGGAGATGCTCCTGCAGCGATGGGGCAAATTGCGCGAAGGCGCGGAGGAGCGTGGCTTCCGGCTTCTCGGTGTAATCGGTGCGGACCGCGCCGATGGGGGTTTCGTTGCTCTCCGTCATGTCGGAGTTGGTGTTCCAGAGCCATTCGATGGCGCCGGAGCCCTGAATGAAAGACGTCGCGATTTTGCGTTCGAGGAGAGCGGCTTCGCTTTCGGTGGTGCGGCGGGCGATCTCGTCGAGGTTCAGTTCGCGCTGCAGGCCAGTTTCCTGAATCAGCATGGCTTTGCCGGGCTGCTTGGCGGCGAGGGAATCCCACAGGATTTGATCGTTCTGCCACCAGGAGTGATTCGTAGTGAAGTCGACGGACTGGCCCCAGAACGCGGGAGAGAGACGGTCTTGAATGCCGCCTTCGTCCTGGCCGATGGTGACGAGCTGCTGCGAGCCGGCGGCGCGGATGGTGGCGCGCATGGTGAGCGCCCAGTGGGTGAACGATTCCTGCGCGAAGAGGAAGTAGTCGTTCAGCCGGAGTGAATTCGTTCCGGTGTACATGCCGCGCGAAGAGAACTCTTCTTCCCGAGGCAGCGAGATCATGCCGGCGACGGAACCGGGCGTGACATTCCAAAGCGCAGCAAGTTTTGCGCGATCGGGATAACGCTCGCTCAACCATTGATTCCAGGCGGCAAGTTCGATGGAGTCGCCGTTGGGGCGCGTCCTCCAGAGGTGCTGCGAAAAGCTGGGCTCATTGATGAGGTCCCAGGCGAGGTAAGGCACGTCGTGGAAGCGCGCGACGACAGCGGAGATCAACGTTTGCTGGCGGCGGACGGCCTGGGGATCGAGGAAGGCGTTGGCGCCTCCGAGAACGTCGGGCAGGAAAGCGAAGAAATTGAACTGCACCGGCAGGCCGTACTTGCGCGCGGTCATTAGATAGGCTTCGAGCGTGCGCAGGGTGCGCTCGTAGGGCTGGCCGTTTTCGTCGCAGAACTTGTCCCAGCCGGTCCACCAGCCGGTACGAATCATGTTGAGTCCGGCATCGTGAATCTGGGAGAGATCCTGATTCCAGACGTACACATTGGGATGCTCGAAAAAGAGGCGCTGGACTTCGCTCGACATGTAAGTCGTGCCGACGACTGCGAGAGGATGGCCATCGAGTTCGAAGTAGTCGTGATTGACGCCAAGATGCGGGCCGGAGCGGAGGAAGGATTCGTCGCGGATCCAGAAGGCGGAATGGTAGACGGCGCGGACGCGGTCGCCTTCGAAAAGCTGAGCCTCGATGATGTAGAGGCCCTTGCCTTCTGGAGCGGGCAAGCACGACTGGCTCGACGCAGGGGATGCGCTGTCACGGTTGATCGGTTCGCGGGCTGTCCTTCGGGGAATGTCGTGATCTTCAGAGAAACGGGCGCCTTCGGATGCACCGCCGCGTGCCACTGGACTTGCAGTTCTACGGGCTCGCCGTGGAGGTAGAGCGGTAACGCAGGGCGCACGGTGAATTCTTCGGCGCCTTGCAATGCGCGGTCCGCAAGGGATTGCACGAGGCTAGCGTTGTCGAAGAAGTCGCGCGAAAGTTCGGCGTTGACAAAAATCCAGCGCCCGCCATCAAAACCGTTGCGGTAGTGATCGACTTGCAGGACCGGGGCCGAGAGCTTGCGGCCGTCCTTGACGCCCCAGGCGAGCGTGTCGAGACGGGCGTCGAGGGAGCCGGCGGCGCCTCCGCGGTGGTACAGATCGACGGCGCTGAGACGGATCACGGGGCTGAAGGCGCGCTTCCACGCAAACGCGGGAAGCTGCAACGGGGATTTCGGGATTGGGCTCGAATTTCAGGCCGTCGGAGCCGGGAGTGTCCTGGTACTGGTCGATCATCAGCGGACGGATGCAGCGAACGCTGTAGTCGCGGAGATGCCAGCCGCCGCGGTCGCGATAGGCGGCGCGCGTGAAAGGCATGCCTCCGAGGACCAGCAGATTGCCTCCGCGGTCGAGGAACTGCTTGATCGCGGGCCAGGCGTCTTCCGGAAAGGCGGAGCCGTTGGGAAGGATCAGGAGTCGCGTGGTGGGCGCGACGAGGGCGTCGCGCAGGTGGTCCGTGCCGGCCTGTTGTGCTCCGGGGAACAAGGTGGCGAATTGCTGGGGCGATGGAGCCGCCGTGTCAGCTGCGGGAAAGCCGAGTTCCGCGAAGACGACCACGGGCGATGAGCCGCTTTGGGCGAGGATTGCAGTTGGGATGAAAAAAAAGATGAAGGCGATCACTGCGAAGAGTACAGGTTTGCGCATCAGTGTGGCCTGATGAGGAAATTCGACAGGCGGGAACGATTGCAGTCTCCGGCAAGGGCCGGGGAATGTCAAGCGAGAAGAATCGATTTTGTAGGGCATGGATTCGATACCCCCGCGAAGAAAATGCGCAAAAGCGCAGGCGGGCGATGTATGATGGCGGGCGTTCGAGGTTTGTAGATCTCGAGGAGGGTGGTAAGAACTCATGGCGATTTCATCGACCGGCAGCAGCACGACAGTGGAAGCGTCCGATTCGGGGAAGAGCTACGGCCCAGCGCTAGCTGTGCTTACTACGCTTTTCTTCGTGTGGGGATCGCTCACGTCGCTGAATGACGTGCTGATTCCGTTCGCGCAAAACGTTTTCCACTTGAACTTAGCCGAGAGTTTCCTGATTCAAACGGCGTTTTTCCTTGCGTACTTTATCTTTTCTATTCCGTCGGCGAAGATTATTGACTGGATCGGTTACAAACGGGCGATTATTGTGGGCTTGAGCACCATGGTTGCGGCTTGCCTCTTGGTTTATCCCGCAGCGAAGATCCCGTCCTTCCCATTTTTCTTGACCGCCTTGTTAATTCTCGCCGCCGGTATAACGGTGCTGCAGGTTGCGGCGAATCCATACGTAGCTGTGCTCGGCAGCCCGAAGACCGCTTCAAGCCGGTTGGTTCTGACCCAAGCGTTCAACTCTCTCGGAACGGCCGTTTTTCCTTGGGTAGGTGCCAGGCTGATCTTGAAAGAGTCGGTGAGTGCGGCAGCCCAAAGCGCATCCCAAGATGCAGTGGTCCGGCTCTATGTCTACTTCTTTGCGATCGTTCTCGTTCTATTGGCGATATTGTTTGCCGCTTTCAAGCTCCCGAGAATGCAGGCCGCTGAGCATCACATCGGCCAGAGGGTCGAGGATTCCGTGTGGAAGCATCCGAACCTCGTTTTTGGTGCTATCGGAATCTTTGTCTATGTTGGCGCCGAGGTTGCGATAGGAAGCTCGATCTCCAACTATCTGGCACTTGACAAGATCGGGCATTTTGCCTCGAATGTGGCTGATCCTGCGAGCCGCTATCTTGCCGCGAAATCAATTGCCGCACGATACATTTCCATCTACTGGCTCGGAGCGATGGTTGGCCGGTTCATTGGATCAGCGGTTCTTCAGAAGGTGAAAACTTCGCGGGTGCTCGCGTTCTGCGCCGTCATGACGGCGCTACTTGTAACGGTTTCGGTTGCCAGCAGCGGACCTGTCGCGATGTGGTCCATACTGTCCGTGGGCCTGTTCAATTCGATCATGTTCCCGTGTATTTTCACTAGCGGTATCGCAGAGCTTGGGCCGCTTACTGGCGATGGCTCGGGCATCTTGAATACGGCAATTGTGGGCGGAGCTGTAATTCCGTGGATCGCCGGCAAGCTTGCTGACGCCATCAATCACTCAAGCTACGCGACCATGGCCCAAGGCGAGCTGAGCTGGGGTCCGGGTATTCAATACGCACTCATCATCGCCACATTCTGCTATCTATACATCCTTTTCTTCGCTTTGAGCGGGTCGAAGCCGAACAGCCAGCGTTACGCGAAGGCGTGAGGGGACGTCTGCAGAGAGTGTGCATAGGTTCTTCGCTTCGCTCAGAATGACAACGTGTGCGGAATCACTGACACGGGTCAGGCATTTGGTAACATATTTCACGAAGTGCAGCACTAAAACGATTTAAGCGATCATGGGGCAAATCAAGAAGCCTGGCCAAAAACCAGAGGTCGTAACCCTCAAGGCCGTCGCCCAACATATTGGACTGACTCCAGGGACGGTATCAGCGGTTCTGAACGATTCGCCCTCGGCACGGTCTATTCCCCAGGAGACCAAGAACCGCATCCACGCGGCGGCCAAGGAACTCAACTACCGGCCCAATTTTTTTGCCCGCACGCTGCGCAACAAGCGCACCTACACCATCGGAGTGATCGCGGAAGAGATTGGCGACTCCTACAGCTCGCCGATCATCAGCGGCATTGAACAGTATTTGCGGAAGCGCGACTACTTCTTTCTGACGGTGGTGCACCGGCACGATCCCGTGTTGCTGAATCGATATTCGCAATTGCTGTCGGAGCGCGGAGTGGAAGGCATCATCACGGTAGACACCACCGTGCACGAGGCGCCTATGCTCCCTACGGTTGCCATTGCTGGCCACAAGAAGTTGAAGGGCGTCACCAACATCACGCTCGATCATGTGCGGGCCGCCCTTTTGGCGCTGAAATACTTCAAGGAGATGTCGCACGAGAGAATCGCTTTCATGAAGGGAAATCCCCTAAGCTCGGACGCGAAGGACCGGTGGGACGCGATCTGCCAGGTGGCGATGGAGATGGGGATGAAGATCGATCCCGAACTGACGGTGCAGATCGATACGGACGATCCCACGCCGATGTTGGGTTATCCATTTGCCAAGCAGTTGCTGGCGCGGAAGAAGCCGTTTACGGCGCTATTTGCCTACAATGACATGTCGGCGATTGGTTCGATTCGAGCGATCCAGGAACAAGGGTTGCGGGTTCCCCAGGATATTTCGGTGATGGGATTCGACGACATTCCGGGGGCCGCGTTTCATACTCCGAGCCTGACCACGGTGCAACAGCCGTTGAACCGCATGGGAGAGGTGGCGGCGCAGGTCCTGTTGGAACGAATTGAGGGCAAGAACGAGTATCCTTCGGACATTGCGATTGAGCCGGAACTAGTCGTGCGGGAATCGACGGCGAAGGCTCCGGGGGCTTCCTAGGGGTCACGGTTCCGATATAGTAGCGGCGGAGCGTCCTCGCCATTCATGCCCCCCCTGACTCACCCAACGCCTCAAAATCTGCCAAGGCGCTTACGTTCGCTGCGTATGCGTCGTTTGTGCCGATCGGCATCGCGACCGTGCTTCTGGGGCCGATGCTGCCGACTTTGTCGGCGCGATGGTCGTTGAATTATTCCCAGGCGGGAGCCCTGTTTACGGCGCAGTACTTGGCTTCGACCTTGGCGGTGGCCCTCTCGGGCGTGCTGGTTTCCCGCTGGGGATTCCGATTTGCAATCAAGACAGGACTTCTGTTGATGAGTGCGGGAGTGGGTCTGCTGCTGACCGGTCCCAAGGTGTTCGGGATTTTCTGCATTGGGGCGTATGGAGGAGGGCTGGGGCTGGCGGTTCCGGCGGCGAACTTGCTCGTGGCGGAAGTGAATCCAGGGCGCCGCAGCGCGACCCTGAATCTGCTGAACTTCTGCTGGAGCGCGGGCGCGGTGGCCTGCCCATTTCTTGTGGCCGCCGCAGTGAAAGGCCACCAAGTTTCTTTCTTCCTCGGAGCGGTAGCGGGGTTCGCGCTGCTAATAGCGGTTGGGATTGCGGCCATGCCGGCGTCCATTGTTGAGCCGTCGGCGAGAAAGGATGTTTCCCACAAAACGGGGCTGGCGATTCCATGGGGGCACGGCTCTTTGCTGATGCTGGCAGCGCTCTTCTTTCTTTACGTTGGCGTCGAGAACGGCTTCGGGGGCTGGGTTGCATCGTATGCAAAGAGTCTGGGGAGCCTGACGCCGGCGATGGCGCTGATGACTCCCTCATTCTTCTATGCGGCGCTGCTCCTGGGCAGAGTTTTGGCGCCGATTTTGTTGCGGCTGGCTGACGAAATCCGGCTGGTGCAGATCGGACTGCTGATGGCTTGTGCGGGCATGGGCGGGCTCGTATTGTCGCACGGACTGCGTGGGGTGGTGGTGAGTGCTTGCCTGGCGGGGATGGGGCTTTCTTACGTTTATCCGATTACGATTTCGTTGTTGTCGGTGAGGTTTGGGTCTGCGTCAGCGCGGCTGGGGTCGGTGATGTTCACGCTCTCGAATATCGGCGGCGGGCTGATGCCGTGGCTGGTGGGTGTTTCATCGAATCATTTCGGCAGTCTCAAGGCGGGGCTGGCGGTGCCTCTGATCGGATGCGCGATGATGTACGCGCTGTATTTGCGGGAGTGGAAGGCGTCAGCGGAGCCCGCAGTCTAGGTGCGGAGAAGTCTCGCTGCCAGGCGCGAGAGGCGCACCAGCCGATACAGGGGAAACAGTGGCGCGGGGAGACGGACGGATTGCCACTCGCTGGGTCCGGGAGTAAGGGCAAGCCGCTGGAGAAATCGCAAGCGATCCAGCGGACGTTCGCGCAGACGCATCATCAGGCGGAAGTAGGCCAGCGACTCGACGTTGAATGCAGCCTCGCTCGCGATATGAGCTTGAATTTCATCCACCAGCTCCGGCGTGCCCGGATCTTCCGGGAGACTCGCTTGCGCGGCCGGCGGAATTGTCGAACCTAAGAGACGGTTCGCCAGGAACATGGTGACGCGCAGAATGCGCACGATTCCCAGGGATTTCGCCTGCGATGCGATCCAGGTCCAATCCAGAGTGGGAAGGCCCATGATCCGTGCGATGTCGCAGAGCCAGACGAGGCGTCCCCAGACGTGCTTGGCGGCGTGCGCGGAAAGTACCAGAACCAAATCCTCGGACGAGGGCGTCTCTCATGGGATGTCCGGCGACGGTGACCGTGACGGCTCGCTGGAACAAGGCGTGCATGTCGAAGTCAGCTGCATAAAAGCTGGGCTGAAGGGCCCACTGAACTTCAAGGAGGTTGGGACCCGCGGCGCCGTCGAAAGCACATTCGTATCCGGACTTCAGATAAGCGCGTTCCTCCGCCGCAGAAAGTGCCAGGTGGGGTGTGTAGCCGAGTTCGCGAACGGCATCGCGGATGCGCGGGAAGTCCTGCGGGCGGATCAGCAGGTCAATGTCACCGGCATGCCTCAGAGCAATGTCTCCATAGGCCATTTCCGCGAGGGCCACGCCTTTGTAGGGCATCACCTCAATGCCGAGAGCAGACAAGTGCTCCACGATGCGAATCAATTCCCGCGAAAGAAATAGGGCTTTGTGCAGGTTGACCTGATAGCGCTTCTTCAGAACGGACATCTCAGCGGTCGGAACGGCGTCCTCAAGGCCGGCAAGGGCCTGATAGAGAAGGGGCTGACTTCCGTGGCGATCGGCGAGGTCGAGGAGAACGTTCCAACGGATAGGCTGGCTCGACAGAGCACGGATGCGCTCTATCTTTTCCGTGCGGGGAATTGCGGAACATGCGGTTTGCAGGAAGGACCACTCGGCTTCGAGTGTGGGGCTAGTGCCGGGCATGTCATTTGGACCGAAGAGAGCAACTGCAGATCACGCGATCGCGCCAGCTGGCGAATTGCCAGCAGAAGCCGGAAGTGCGCGAATCTGGACCAGATTGGCATTCTTCAGGCCGGACCCGGCGTTTTTCTTGGCGAGCATGTTGGCTGAGGGAATTCCGGTGCGGGCGAAGGACTTCTCACAATCCTGCGTCGAGGGTCCGCGCATGTTTCCTTCCATGTAGGCAAGACCGGGACAGCGCGTGCAGGTGCCAGCGTGGCTGCACGACGGGCAGGTTGTCAGGTCCTTCAGGCGGATGGAGCGGACATCGTTCATCTGCTCCGAATGGCGCCAGATGTCGACAAAGCGCTGTTGCCGGACGTTGCCCGTGGGCAGCGGAAACTGAACACACGGAAAAACCTCGCCATAGGGTGAAACATAGCAGGCGGTGTGGCCGGCGCTGCAGGGCGTGGATTCCATTTCGTCCTCGCCGGCCGGGGCGGGGATGGCGCAGAATTCGTCTACATCGCCGACCAGAGCTGTGTCGCGGAAAACCTGGCGCAGCGCGCCTTGGTCCACTCCCAATGCGACGATGGAGCGGTTGCCATCCATCATAGGCGTGACGGTTGGGTCGAGCGTGCACTCGACGCCGAGTTCCGCGGCCAGGGCGCGAACGCCCGGGTAATCCTGCATGTTCTGGGTCATCAGCACGTTGGCGATGATGACTTTCAGACCCTGCGATTTTAGAAAACCGATCGCATCGACCGAGCGTTTGAGCGAGCCCGGAATAAGGGTGATGGCGTCGTGGACTTCCGGACGGTGCGAGTAGATGCTGATCTGGATGGATTCAATGCCAAGATCGCGGAGGCGGGCGGCCTCGCGCTCGCGGATCAGGACCGCGTTAGTTTTGAGCTTCACGCAAAACATCAGGCGGCGCGCGTGCTCCAGGAGGTCGAAGAAATCCTTGCGCAGAAAAATCTCGCCCCCGCTCAGGGTCAGAATGAAAACACCAGCTTCGGCCATTTCATCCAGCAGGTGCTTGATTTCGGCGGTGGTCATCTCGCCATGATCGTCATGATCGAGATAGCAGTGCACGCAGCGCTCGTTGCAGCGGTAGGTCAGGTCGAGCTGTACGCTGAGCGGAATGTTCAGCTTCTGCGCCTTCACCGACATTTCCAGCAGCAGGTCGCTCATCGGGATTCTCCCGCCACCGGGCTCCGCGGCGGAATCGGTTCTTCTGAGATTTGGAGTATCTCATGGCTGGCCAGCTCTCGCGCCAGGCTCTCAGCATCGTGCAACGCTTCGGCGGGCTCGACCTCGAACTCGGTGCAGATGCGGTGCTCGACGATTTGGTCGAGCGGAGTGGTGCCGTCGGCGGACTGCCACAGGATAGTGGCGGTTTTGTTTAGCGTGAAGAGGGTGGAATCCCGGCCGGACATAATCATCATTTCGCCGTCGAGACTGCGCGCCGCGACTCGCGGATTGCGTGCAAGGTAAAGCCTGCTCATCCAATCAACTCCCAGACCCGGGCATCGGGCACAAAAGTAAGGCGGGACACCGGGACCCGGCTTACGAACTCAAAGGCAGAATGAAACGTCGATTGCACGAGTTCCTCATCCTCTGCGAAAAAGAGAAGATTGGCAAGCAGAGATCGAGTCGCTTCTCCGGACGGGAGGGGGTCGATGCGATTCTCAGAACCCTTGGCCAGAAGGTAGAGCGTGTCGATGGGCGCGGAAACATTTTCGCCCAGCTTGGCCAATTCACCGGTAAAGGGAGTGCCATAGGCAACGTAGCCGGCACCCTGCTTGCGCACGTAAGAAATTTCGTCGGTCAGGAGCGTGGCGTCGGGAGGGGCGAGCCGGGAGATAGTCGTCTTGCCCGCCTCGGAAACGCCGGCGAACAGGAACGCCTTGCCATTGCGAATGGCGCTGGCGGAGTGCAGCAGGAAGCCTCCCTGGCGGGCCAGCACGAGGGTGTGGACAATGCGCAGCACCGCATCGATGGAGTAGGGATTGGCGGTCTGGCGAATCCATCCGGTGTGCGACGCGGGCTCCCATTCGGCGTGAAAATCTCCTCGCTCGAACGTCCAGCGGCCCAGCTGAAGAGTCACCCTCACTGGCGCATCCGGGTCGGGAAAGTTGGGCGGAGTGAGCTGAACGTCGAATTCGATCTCTGCCCGCTCGGAGGAGGTCACAAATCCGGCATAGCGGTCCTGCAGCATCGTCAGAAAGCGCGGATCCGTCGTATGCACGCGCACCGGCATGCCCCCGATTTCAATGACGAGGCTGAGACGATCGACTTCGGTGGCTAATTCGGGCAAAGGCGGCTCGATCCTAATGAAGTTTGAACCTAGGGCGTTGGAAGTAGCGACTGACGTTGAGATCGCATGCCGTGTACGCCCACAACGACACGGGCAGCGAACCTGGAGCGCCGAACCAAAGCCGAGACGGCGCGTTCAGAAAATCGCCGACTTCGAGCTCGGCTCGATGCATTGCCCGTTCCGCACGATGAAAGAGACCTTGCCCAGCAGGTCGCTTCGGGGCACGGGTGGATCCGGGGCGGGCATCGCATCTCCGCAGGTCACAATTGCGGCATCGTGCGACGCCCTTGGTTACGACGCGGTGAACAAAAAAGCGGCGATCGCGGACGAACAGGACAATGTCGCCTTCGGAGACGGCGTCGCTGGAGACGTGCTCAATCACGAGCGTATCCCCGGGCATCACCGTGGGCAGCATGCTCCAGCCCGTGACGCGCAAGCGCAGTGTGCCGGAGGAGCGCAATACCTCGCCCGCCAGTTCGCACTTCAGCGCGTTAGCATTGCCCAATGATGGGGCCGCCAGGTTCATGACTTGCTGCTACCAATACAAGACTGCTGTGTGGGGTTGACCTTGCCGCACGAAAGGGCCGTTGTCACAAATACCTTTTCGAAGCGGAATGCTGGCTTTTCGTACGGCTTCTTAGTCGCTGGAGTGGGCCGATCTTCAGATGACATCTCGTTGCTAGGCATAAAGGAGACCTTCTATCTTTCTATCTTAAATTCAATCCGCTCAATTCAATCCCGATTGCGACGCCTGCACCGCGCACCCGCCGGTTCCGCCGGAGGTGGTGCAGGTCTGGTTGCCTTGGGTCGAGTAATAGACCTGGGAGGCGCCCGCCAAGGTGCCCGATCCGACCGTATTATCCATAATAATCCCGCCGGTGCCTCCGGCCGCCGCCGCGCTGGCGGTGGCAATGGGCCCCAAATTACGCCAGCGGACCGTGTTGTCGGCAGTCCCGCCATTTATAGCAGCACTCCAGGCCGGGTGCGTGCCTGCTTTCGATGTTCCGGCCGTCAGCACCCATTCGACGTTATTGTTGCTGTCTACGATGATGGCGCCGGCGCCATACGCGTGGCTTGGAAGCCACGTAGCGTGCGCCGCCAGATGGGGACCCTGGTTGGTCCAGCGCACCGTGTTGTCGTTCGTGCTCCCGCGAGTCGCAGCGTTCCAGGCGGGATGCCCCTGGAGGGCTGTCCTCGACGTTCCAGCCACTCTGACGACTTGAACATGGAAGTTGGTATCGATTACTTCCTGGCCAACTGTGTAAGCGGTTGAGGGCGTCCAGGGCTGGACATTGAAGTTCATGACGCACCCACCGCCCGCGCAGTTGTTGCCCGACCCACTGGCTTGGGCACTCGCGAAGATCCATTCGGCGGTGCCTCCGGCAGCGTTTGGGTTGGAAATGTCGGTTACGGGCGAGCATCCGGCGGTGGCACTGGTTAGCGTGGGTCCGACGACGGCCGTTCCCATGACGCCAGCCGCAATTGGTATCTGGTACAGGGTAGGGGAGCCAGCGGTGTTTCCGCAAACGTAGAGGTTCCCCGTCGCATTGGCCGAAGCCCGGTAGGTGCTGTCGAAACTGCCTTCATACAGGGGATTGGGATTGGGAGGAGCGAGCTGGCTGGATCCGACGGTCACTTTCAAGCCCAGGTTGCCGCCGGCGAAGCTGGTAGTGAACTGTATAACGGCCGCGCATGGCGCGAATCCCGGACAAGATGAGCCGCCGTCGTCGGAGGAAAAGACATAAACCTTCCCAGATATCGAGTCCACAATAGGCCCCGCGACCAGGCCCGCACCGTGATCAATCTGGCTAGACGAGGTGACCACTCCCGTGGAACTGATGCGATAGAAAAATCCACCGTAATCGCCCACAAGAACGTTGCCCGAGCTGTAGTCATAGACCGGGCTGGATAGAGGGGTCGGGTTTCCGGGATTGACTTGTACGGGGAAGCCACCCGTGTTCACCTCGGCCGGAGTTCCACGAAACGCTCCCGTGATTTTGTGAAGCCAGCCACTAGCGCCACCGACCCAGAGGACATCATGGGTGTAGTCGGGGAAGACGGACGAGGTAGTGTCATCAAGCGAGGTTCCCAAACCACTCCTTAGAAAGATCTGGGTCATGCAGGGTGCGGTGCAGGTGCGATAGGCGGATAAAGGAACCGGTGTGAGGGTCGTCGGCAAGAACACCGTCCCACTCCCTGCTGCCCACTTCAGCAGAACCAGGATCCCGACTGAACTGTTGGTCTCGACGAATGCCACCTGCTTTCCATCGGTGGAGAAGGCTGGAGAAGTCAGGACCTGGCCGCCGGTGTTGAAGGCCCAATAGACAGTCGGCTTCACTCCGCTGCATCCAGAATAGAGATTGTCATAACCAACCACGCTGGCCTGGGTCGTCGATCCCAAGAGGCCGGTGCTGAAGACCACATAATCGGGCGTGGCCGCACTGCCGCAGTTCGCCGTGGTGATTTGAAACGAATACTTGGCGGGATAGACGCCCGCTACTCCTGACGGGCCGCTGCCGAGATTCTCTGACCAGTCGCCTTGCGGTTCCTGATTCCCAGCAAGGCCAAGATTGGCGGGCATCGTCTGGTCGGGATATGGATCGTATACAACGGGCGTTACGGTCTGCCGATAAAATTGCTGCCAGTAACGCGGATCCTTGGAAACCTTCTGGACCTGTTCGAACGTCGACGGCTGGGAGAAGATGACATGGTGGTGAGTCCAGTCGGTGGGAAGGCCGTCCTGAGCGGGCTTGGCCGCCTGACCAGTTAATACCCATCCCAAAAGCACCAATCCAGACAGGCTCACGCCCAAGCGGAGAAATCGTGCGGCAGTACCGTTCATTGTCCTGACTCCATGGGTCGCGCGAGATGCAAAAGACTAGCGGGCGGTACTCAAAAGTGTCCTGACGTTAAATCTGTCCCTAGTTCAGTAAGCTGCAGTGCGGTCTGACTCATCTGCCCTCCGGCGGATGGCCTTTTCCGACGTTGCATGCTCGAAACACCAAGGGGGAGCAGACGTATGCTTCCCATCGGTTGGCTGGATTGCGGCCGATTTTACTCTTTATCGAGAGCGCAAGTAAACAGGGTTTTCTGCGCGTACCTTAAGATTTGCCGCGGCATTCGCCCGCTGAACCGATTTTCCAAAGGCGTGGGTGCAGGCATCGTTTCGGGTGAAAATTTGCACACCGTTCGCGATTTCATCCGCTGCCCGTACAATAGAAACAATGGAACTTCTGCCGCCGATGACATCATCCAGGTAGCTCGGCCCAAGGAAGCTGGGCAGGTGACTTGTATGGCAGATCAAGATCCAAGACCCCTACGGAGGCTAGCGAACCAGATTGGAAGCACACGAGAACGTTGCTGAAGTCATGGAGCCAGGCGCGCAATCGGGCAAGGTCAGGAACGTCCTGAGCTCGGAAGAGATTGCAGATCTCTCTGCGGAAGGCGGGCAGTCGGCGGAAACGCTGATGAACGTTGTTGCCCTGATCGCCAAGAGATTTCGGACCGATGTATGTTCGGCGTACTTGCTGGAACCGGACCGCGCCAACCTGGTATTGGCTGCGACGGTAGGACTTCGCCGCGAGTGTATTGGCAGTCTGAGAATGGCGGTGCACGAGGGCCTCACCGGCCTGGTGGCGGAACTGGTGCGGCCGGTTGCGGTCGAACAGGTGAAGAACCATCCCCGGTTTAAGTATTTTCGGGATGCCGGCGAGGATGCCTACCAATCTTTTCTTGGGGTTCCGCTGATCGATCGCGGGGTTCTACAGGGTGTTCTGGTCGTGCAGACAATCGAAGCCCGCGTTTTCAGTGAAGATGAGATTCGGATGCTGACGGAAGCTGCCACGCAGGTGGCTCCGGTCGTGAGCGAAGCTCGTACGCTCGATCGGTTCATCGCCCCGCTGCAGGAGCGGCTGTGGGCTCTGGCGCGCAATTTGTGGTGGAGTTGGGACCACAATTCGTCCAGCCTGTTTCTCGACCTGGATCCGGCGCGCTGGAACGAACTGAACCACAATCCGGTGGCGCTGCTCGGAGAGCTTCCGCTGGCCAAGCTAGAAACCCGTGCGGCGGAACTCATGCTGCATAGCCGGGTGAATTATGCCTATCGCCGCATGCTGGAGTATCTGGAAGCGGACCGCACCTGGGGAACGAGGCACGCCGGTGTGCTGCGGCCTCACCCGGTGGCGTATTTTTCGGCTGAGTTTGGAGTGCACGAATCACTGCCGGTGTATTCGGGCGGCTTGGGAGTGCTGGCGGGAGATCACATCAAGAGCGCGTCGGATCTGGACATTCCTCTGGTGGGCATTGGCTTGTTCTATGGCCAGGGATACTTCCGGCAAAGGCTGGATGGGAACGGATGGCAGCGGGAAGAATACCTCAAGACCGACGTCAACCAGATGGCGATGGAGGTGGCGATCGGGAAGGATGGCCGGCCGGTCGTAGTGGAAATCGAGACGCGCAGCGGCCGGATTCGGGCCAAAGTGTGGCGCGTGGATGTAGGGCGTCGCGACCTGCTATTGCTGGATTCCGACGTGGAAGGGAATGCTCCCGAGGACCGCGAACTGACTTCACGGCTGTACGGCGGAGACTTGCGCATCCGGATTCGTCAGGAATTGCTGCTGGGCGTGGGCGGACTGCGGGCGCTCAAAGCTCTGGGGATCTCTCCCGGAGTTCTTCACCTGAACGAAGGCCACAGCGCCTTTGCGGTGCTGGAAGCGATTCGCATGCGGATGGAGGAGGAAGGGCTGGGGTTTGATGCGGCGGTTCCGCGAATTTCCCGCGAGGTGGTGTTCACCACACACACTCCGGTGCCTGCCGGGCATGACCGTTTCGACGCAGGCCTGGTCGAGGAGCACATTGGGCCTCTTCGCGAAGCTTTGGGGCTCTCCAAGGAAAGCCTGATGGGACTCGGCCGTGAGAATCCCAACAATGCCGACGAACTATTTTGTATGACGGTGCTGGCACTGCGGCTTTCGCGACGCGCCAATGCGGTTTCGGCTCTGCATGCCGAAGTGTCGCGCGCGATGTGGACCGGGCTGTTCCGCGACAAGCTGGAAGATGACGTTCCCATCGGACATATCACCAACGGAGTGCACGTTCCCTCGTGGCTGGCGCCGCAAATGTTCCGGCTCTACGATCGTCATCTCGGAACCGACTGGCACCAGCGCAGCAGCGAGGCCAAGATATGGCTGGGAATTGAAAACGTGGACGACGGCGAGCTTTGGGAGACGCACCTCAACCTGAAATCGCAACTGATCGAGTTTGTGCGCCGGCGGGCGGTTGAACAGGCGAAGCGCCGGACGGAATCTCGGGAGGAGTTGCAACGCCTGGAACGTGTGCTCAGTCCGGATGCGCTTACTATTGGGTTCGCCCGCCGGTTCGCCACGTACAAAAGGGCAAATCTGATCTTGACTGACATCGAGCGCTTGGCCTCCATGGTCAATGATCCGAAGCGCCCGGTGCAGTTCGTGTTTGCCGGCAAGGCTCATCCGCTCGACGAACCGGGCAAGCGAGTGCTGCAGCAGATTGCCGAGTTGATGCGGGATCCGAAGTTCCGCGACAAGTTCGTGTTTGTAGAGGACTACGACATCAACGTGGGCCGCCGTTTCGTGCAGGGCGTCGATGTCTGGCTTAATAATCCACGTCGTCCTTTGGAGGCCTCGGGCACGAGCGGTCAGAAAGTAGTTCTGAACGGAGGACTGAATCTTTCGGTCCTAGACGGCTGGTGGGCGGAAGCTTATGACGGAATGAATGGCTTCTCGATTGGAACCGGCAGGACTCACTCTGATATGAGCGTGCACGATGCCCGCGACGGGGAAGACTTGATGCGGACGCTGCGCGAAGAGGTGATTCCACTTTATTACCAGCGGGATCGCGACGGTCTTCCGCGAGGCTGGATCAAACGCATGAAGCGGACGATCCGGACGCTGGGCTGGCGCTTCAACGCGGATCGCATGGTGATGGATTACACACTGAAGTGCTACGTTCCGGCAGCGGGTGGGACTTCGAGTGATATGAGGGCCGGTTCGTAGAGCCTGCCCTCGAGCGCGCTGCCCATTGCAGAGAACATGCGCTTGACCTATGCAGCGACGATAACATTGCCGCTCCATGGCCCGGGCTGCTCTCTGGCGGCCCCAATGCCCACCCGGCCGACCGTGTCGGCTGGCTGCTGCCGAAACGCCCGCCCATGCAGATGTATAAGGACGATGAGGCGGCTTATTCCATGAACGAAATCTGCATTAACTGGAATGCGCCTTTGGTTTTTCTGCTGTCTGCGTTGAACTCGTAATCAGAGTCTGAGTAGCAGGATCTGGCGGAGAATTGCCACCCAAATCCTAGGGGAGACTCGAAGAGGGATGCTCAAGTTCTCATCCCCCTCGATGTTTCTCATCGACCGTTCGGTTTACTAGCAGTTTGCCCCTGCATGCAGCACAAAGCCAGTTGGGGTTTCGCCACACTTCCACGGACGTGTTCGATCTGAGCCAGTCTCGATTCCATGACCGAATTCTTTGCGGCCTGCCGGCGTAGTTGAGCCCGCAAGATGGAGATCTGGCGCTGTTGTTCCTTGATTGCGTTCAACATGGTCCACAAGATCGGGTCGTTGTTCACCATCAGATAACCCTTGTTATTTTGCGTAACAGCCTCGGGGATCACCTTTTGGACATCTTGCGCCACGAAGCCGACATGCTCGTCAGAGTCGTGAATGCCGAGCGCATTTTCTTTTTTGTACTGATAACGCACGGGGTGAAGTTTCAGGATTTGGCTCAGTCCGGCGCTGAAATCGCCACGTATGTTCTTCAATCGGCCATCGGAAAAAGTACCCCAGGAACCTCCACCGGGCTTGTCGGCGCTGCCGTTTACCGACAAGACAGAATCGGGGAAGGCGGTGCCGATACCAACTCGGATGAGGTTCGACACGCCGCCGTCCTTGACGATGAAGCGGCCGCCGTAAATTCCAGGAGCATCGATCGCGAAATCGCCGGCACCCCCGAATGACGCCATCACTGGATTCAACGTGAACTGGGGCGGACCCTCTACGCGGAAATCGTTGTTCCCGGTGCCGACATGGAGTTTGAAGGCAGGAGCGGTCGTTCCGATACCGACGTTGGTGTCAACCGTGGATCCGTTGACGCCGTTGATGGCGCCAAGCACCATACTGTTGCTCTGTGTGACATCGGCGAGTGCGCCGATGGCAGTGGTGTTCGTGAGAGCGCTGGATGCTATGTCGGTCCCCGCCTTGTATCCCAATGCCGAGTTATAGTTGCCGTTACCGTTCCAATGCAGTGTGAGCATCCCTACGCCTGTGTTGTATGAACCCTGGAAGTTTCCGTCCAACGCTTGGGAACCGCCTGCGTAATTGTCAATTCCATTGAAGTTGCCGCTTAGGGCATTCCAACCGATTGCGGTATTGTCAGTGGTCACACTGCCATTGATGGCACTGTACCCAACCCCAGTATTTCGACTGCCGGTGCTATTTGTAAGGAGCGCTGCCGTGCCAAGGGCGGTGTTTTGCGAGCCGGTATTTAGAAGAAGCGCGCTACTTCCGACGCCCGTGTTGTTGGTGCCGGGATTTCCTGAACTGGTACCCGCGAATCCTAAGTAAACGTTCGAATTCGTAACCGAACCGAAGGCAAATACGCTGCTCCCAAGATTAAAGCTGGAAGTGGCCGAAAGGGTGCCGCCCGTGATTGCGCCGCTTGCGGTGAGGTTGCCAGTTACGGTTTGGCTCGCTGTGAACGCGTTTGCGGAATTCAGTTGCGGCACCTTGGTGGTGTCGAGGCCAAGCGTCTGCACACCGCCCACGCCGCCGCCTGTGAGATCGGTGCCCGCGGTAATCCCGGTGACAACCTTGGTGGTGTCGACGTTCAGGGTCACGTTGCCACTTGTTCCGCCGCCTATTAGATCGGTCCCCGCGGTGACACCGGTAATGGTTCCTGTTCCAGGGAAGGTTTGCCCTGCGGCGAAGGTGATCAGCCCAGTGAAGTTCGCAGTACCATGCACATCGAGCTTGGCCGCCGGGGTCGTAGTTCCGATGCCCACGAGTGTGTCAGCCGTCGCGTGGTTCACCCCATTGATGCTGCCGAGAACGAGCGCATTGCTCGCATCCACCTCAGCTCGGGCGCCAATTGCAGTGGCGTTGGTGAGGCCGAAGTTCCCCGTACCCGGTCCGGCCGCAACACCCACAGCAGTGTTGTAGGATCCGACGTCATTGTCGTCCAGGGCGGCATATCCAATGGCGGTATTGTTCGATCCGGTGGTATTGCTCACCAGGCTGCTCCAACCAACGGCGATGTTCCCTCCGCCAGTAGTGTTTTCCGTGAGCGCCTGCCAGCCGTTCGCGGTGTTGCAGCAGCCCACCGTATCCTGTGAAAGAGCGGTATAGCCCATCGCCGTGTTGCCGACGTTGGTCGCATTCGTGTTGCCAGCGAATCCGACGTACGCGTTTCCATTCGTAAACGAGCCAAACGCAAAAAGATTGCTTCCGATCTGATAGCTGCTGCCGCTGACTACACCAGTGGCGGTAAGGTTGCCGCTGACCGTCTGGCTGCTGGTGAACGTGTTCGCCGCGCTGAGTTGAGGGATCTTGCTCGTGTCGAGATTCAGGGTTTGTACTCCCCCTGTGCCTCCGCCTGTCAGGTCGGTCCCGGCAAGTATTCCGGTCACGACCTTGGTGGTATCCAGATTGAGAGTCACGTTGCCGCTCGATCCACCTCCAGTCAAATCGCCTCCCGCAGTCACGCCAGTGATGGTGCCGTTGCCCGTGCCAGGAAACGTCTGTCCCGTGGCGAAAGTGATCTGGCCGTTGCTTGCAATCTTCAGTCCTGTTTCTGCCGGCGCCGAGGTGCCGGCACCGTAGAGCACATTGAGGGTCCCGCTGGGAGCGGCCGTGTTGTTGCCGGCCGGTTCGGCTTTGAACTGGAAGGTCTGAGTGACAGCGGCGCTGTTGCTGCTATTGAACGATGAGGCTGCCAGGTTGGCGGGCTGCGAATTCTTGCCTCCAGTCGCGGTCGCCACGCCAGTTGCGGGCAGACTCAGCGTTCCGCGGATCGTGGCACCGCCCTTGACATCAAGCGTGCTGGCGGGGGTGGTGGTATTAATTCCAATCTTGGCGGTGCTGCCGCTTCCGGTCTGGCTGACGGCGGAGTTTTCAATATCCGTCGTGGTGCTCCAGAGGGGGATGATGTTGACCGTGCCTCCCGAGGTAGTCACGCCGGAAGCCGGGGGAGGAGTATTGGTACTGGACGCTGCAGCGGAAGGCGAAGGGACTGTAGTCGGCGGAGCGAGCACGAACGCCGAAGGCGGTAACCCGCCGATGGTTTCCGCATCTGCCGCCTTCAACGCGTAAGGCACGCTCAGCAATAAGACCCGGGCTCGAGCGGGCAGACCTTGCGCCTCCACGCTCAGCCACCTCGCTTCTTTCGAGATGAATAGTTGCGCGGGCAGGCCGTCGCTCTTCGTCGCTCCCAGCATGACGGAATAGCGGCCCGTAGCGTCGGGTGTGACGTTCTGGGTCTCCATCCAGAGAGGCGTCCCGCCCTGCGCATCCTTGTAGAAGGCAAACGTGACCCCAATGGTTCCTTGGGTTGGCGTTCCATCCGCAGCTTTCAGCACTCCTCCGAACCGGATCAGGTGCGGAATGGAGACGTTGGCGTCGGCGTCGGACTCTTGGGCAGTCAGTGAACCGACCGTCGTGAGGCTGAGGCACAACAAGGTAAACAGGAAGTGGGCGCGTCGGGTCATGTGGATATCTCCAGGTGGCGAGTTCCCAAGCTGCAGTCGCGGGCAAGAACTTCTCGCTATTGATAAGAACGGCAAAACGGGGAGAAGGGGCTCACGCGAGTACAAAGCCGTGGATTCGCTGGCACGTAAATCGCGCAGTTGGCCTACTTCGGCGCCTCGCCGCAAGGTTTGACTTCGGAGCAGTTCGGGGCTACGCTCTCAAGCCAAAGGCCACGCCGCTCAGCGTGTTTGGGGGATTCTGTGGGAGGAACGAATTCTCGGGAGGGCGTCACTGAATTACTTGCCCGCTGGAATGACGGCGATCTGGCCGCCCGCGACAGCCTCATTCCTCTTGTCTATGACGAACTGCGGTTGGTTGCGAAGAAGAACCTTGCCGGACAGCGCAGTGATCATACCTTGCAGGCAACCGCTCTGGTCCATGAAGCCTACCTCCGTTTGGTAAACCGCAAGGCGGCTAATTGGCAAGGCCGAGTTCATTTCTTTGCGCTGGCGGCGCAGATGATGCGACAAATCCTCGTGGATCATGCCCGCATGCGCAATGCCGCGAAGCGAGGAGGTGGGGCGTTCACCGTGCTACTCGAAGACGGTGCCGCAGGGGGAGCGGGAATCAATCTGGACCTGATCGGTCTGGACAGGGCCATGAAACGGTTGGCGTCCTTGGACGCACGGCAATCCCAAATTGTCGAACTACGTTTTTTTGGCGGGCTCTCGATTGAAGAAGCTGCGCGTGTAGTCGACGTCTCGCCGGCAACCGCAAAGAGGGAGTGGGCTACTGCGCGGGTGTGGCTGCATCATGCCATGGAAAGCGACACAGGAGCGTGACCCCTGAAAGATGGCAACACGTGAAGCAAGTGCTGGCCACTGCGCTGGAACTTGACCTCGCGGAACGAGCGAGCTATCTCGATAGCAGCTATGCCACTGATGCATCCCTACGGGGCGACCTCGCGCCCTTGCTGGCATCAGAAGAGCGGCTGAAGGACCAGTTTCTCGACGGAGCCGATCTAGCCGCGGCGGCCGCTGCCGTGATTTCGCCCGACGAGAACTTCTGGGTTGGCCGCCGGGTCGGGCCCTATCAGGTTGTGGAGCAGATCGGGATGGGCGGAATGGGAGAGGTGTACCGCGCATTCCGCGCCGACGATCAGTATAGGAAAGTGGTTGCTCTCAAGTTTGTGCGGGCCGGTCAGTATTCCAATGAGGTTTTCACCCGCTTCAAGAATGAACGCCAGATCCTGGCCGGCCTAGATCATCCCAATTTAGCGAAGCTTCTCGATGGCGGCACCAGCGAAGAGGGCATGCCGTACTTCGTGATGGAGTTGATTGATGGTCAACCGATTACCGAGTACTGCAACGAGCATGACCTCTCGATTCGGGAGCGCCTGAAATTGTTTTTGCAGGTTTGCGCAGGCGTACACTACGCGCATCAACACCTCATTATTCATCGCGACATCAAGCCCGGAAACATCCTGGTCACAGCCGATGGCGTCCCGAAGTTGCTCGATTTCGGGATCGCAAAGATTGTTGAGTCCGGCCAGGAAACAGGCATGCCTGATCTGACTCTAACCAGTTTTCGGATCCTGACACCGCGCTACGCCAGCCCAGAACAAATGAAGGGCGAGGCGATGACGATCGCCACCGATGTGTACTCGCTGGGTGTAATCATGTATGAGTTGCTCGCGGGGCGGAGTCCTTACCAGTTGGTGCATGGGTCCACGCAGGAATTTGCTCAGGAAGTTTGCGAGAGAGAGCCGCTGAAGCCGAGCCTCGCAGTTCTTCGCGCCCAGGAGGGACAAGGGGGGAGTCCCGAAAATGAAGCCCGCGCGTTTCGAGAGATTTCTCATGAAAAGCTAAGCAGACAGCTCAGGGGTGATATCGACAACATTGTCCTTATGGCTCTGCGGAAGGAACCCGCTCGCCGCTATGCATCGGCGAACGATCTGCAGGAAGACATCCGGCGGCACCTGGAGAACATTCCAGTCCACGCCCGCAACGATAGCGTCTGGTACCGGACAACGAAATTTGTGGCCCGACACAAGGCCGCTGTTGCAGCTTCCGTCCTTATGGTGCTTGCAATGGTTGCGGGGTTAATCGTTACCTTGCACGAAGCGCGGGTAGCTCGCACAGAACGAGCCCGCGCCGAGCGGCGCTTTAACGATGTTCGCAAACTGGCGAATTCCCTGATGTTTGAAGTTCATGATTCCATCCGGGACCTGCCCGGCACTTTGCCCGCAAGAAAGCTGCTGGTAAATCGCGCCTTGGAATACTTGGACAGTCTGTCGCAGGAAGCAAGTGGTGATACCTCTCTGCAGCGCGAATTGGCAGCCGCTTATGACCGGGTCGGAGACCTTCTAGGGTACTCGGGCGCGGCCAATCTCGGGGATTACGCGGGGGCACTGCAAAGCTATGAAAAGGCTTTATCCATTCGAGAAGCCTCCGCTACCGCCCATCCCGACGATCGCCAGATGCAACTCGATCTGCTCAGTGACTACTTCCGTTTGAGTTACGTGCTCCAAGCCACTGGAGACTACGCCAAGGCGTTGAAGCATCTGCAAAAAGGCACAACCCTCGCCCAGAGGATCGTAGAAAACCACCCAGAACCCGAGTTTAAGGATTTTCTGGCGGGATTCTACTGGCAGGCGGGAAATATTTCGACGCAAACCGGGGATTATGCGCATGCAGTCGAGAGCTTCCGACGGGGCACATCGATTCGAGAAGCTATCGCGAAAGATGTGAACGCCAGTCCCTTAATCCGTACGCATCTGGCGGCAGATTACGTCTGTTTGGGCAGGGCGTTGGCAGCGACTGGTGACCTGTCCAGCGCCTTAGAGGTTTCGCAAAAAGGAAAGGAAATTCTGGAGCAACTGGCTCGATCAGACCTGAACAACGCCACACTGCAGGAGTACCTGGGGGAGGCGTCCAGCGTTGTCGCAGCGATCTGCCTGAGGCGGGGCGAGCTGGAACGGTCATTGGATTCCTTTCTCAAAGCCCGGGAAGTTTTTGCCAAGCTGAGCGATACCGACGCCACGAATTCTATGGCCCGTGACAATGCTGCCTTGATGGAGATCAGCGCTGGAGACGTATTGTTGCGGCTAGGAAAGGCGAGCCAGTCCATGGCGTTCTTTCGTAACGCAATGGCGACGTTTGAGAAGGGCGAACACAAGAACCGCTACGAATCAGCTGGCCAGGCAAATGCATATGCCTCGATGGGAGATGCGCTGTACACACTAGCCGGGCAGAGTGCCCTTCGCAACCGAGACGGGATGCTGCGAGAGTCGAGATCGTGGTACGAGAAGAGTCTCACCACATTGCGGCAGGAACCTGGCCCGAACTCGCTAGACCCCCTTGGCGATGATGTCACGGAACAGTCTGTCAGGCAGGCATTGAGCAAATGCGAGGAGGCACTGGCGAAGCTGGGAGTGCGCTAAAAAAGATAGAGATCTTAGTCGCCTAGGTATATCAGAGCTCAGTTACTTGCCCTCCAACTTTAAGCCAATCCTCGCCCCTTCCCGCAATCCAAGCAGCGACGCCAAAAGCTACACCGACGACTCAAATCCCCACTTCTTGCCAGTACGATGAGCCACTTTCTCCGGTTTTGGCGTTTTATAGAGTAAGACGGAATTTCGACACGGCGTATGAGTTCACTCGGAAAATCAGTTGGTCGCTTCCAGGGGAGAAACTAATGACGAATCTCGCACATCAGCCCAAGAGCCCAGCAATGACAGCCTCGCGTGCAAATATCGCTCAGCGGAAGTGTGATCCAAAGAACGTCACTGTCGCTCACCGTGAATCGGTCGGAAGACACCTGGCACTTCTTCTCGGCCTGTTCGTGCTTTGCGCGGCCGCCGCCAGCGCCCAAACCTACCAGGAACTCGTTGACTTTGTTGGGGCAAACGGATGCTGTCCGCAGTACCCGACGATGATGGCCCAGGGACGGGATGGCAATCTTTATGGCACCACTCCCACCGGCGGCGTGAACTCCGTAGGCATCGTCTTCAAAATCACGCCTGCGGGTTCCCAGACCATTCTTTATCAGTTCGATACTACGCACGGAAGCACTCCCAACGGCGGGTTGGTGCTCGGCGTCGACGGAAATTTTTATGGCACCACCGAATTCGGCGGCGCGAACAGTTATGGCACTATCTTCAAAATCACACCCTCCGGAGTATTGACGGTTCTCTACGACTTTACGGGAAATGCCGACGGAGGGTATCCGGTAGCCCCCTTGGTGCTTGCTACCGACGGAAATTTCTATGGCACGTCGTATCCGGGCGCAGCCTTCAAGTTCTCGCCCAGCGGCACGTTCACCATCATCAACAAGATTCCCACCGTGTCGTACGGGCCGCTGCTGCAAGCCAGCGACGGGAATTTCTATGGCGTGACGGAGTTTGCAGGCACGTTTTCTGCGGGCACCATCTACAAGATCGCTGGGAGCACGGTCACAACGCTCTACAACTTTGACGGGACGCACGGCTCATACCCGATTGGGGGATTGGTGCAGGGCGCAGACGGCAACCTCTACGGCACGACTACCGCCGGAGGAACTACGAATGCAGGCGTCATCTACAGGATCACGACAGCGGGAATCCTGACCGTGCTCGTGGACTTCGACGGCGTTCACCCACTCAATGGCTACGAGGCGTTCGCCGGCCTGGTGGCCGGGAGCGATGGCAATCTATACGGCGCCACGATATGGGGCGGCACCAGCGGCTACGGCGAGATTTTCCAGATGACTATCGGCGGCGCTTATACGGCGCTTTACAACTTTGTGGCCGCTTCCGGGGATGGAGCTTATTCCACACCCATGCAGCATACGAGCGGCAAGCTCTTCGGTCTCACCACGCGAGGAGGCGTCGCCGGAAAGGGCGGTATCTACAGCTATGACAGTGGCATCAGCCCGTTCGTGTCGCTGGTTTCCACCTTGGGCCCGGTCGGTGCGACCGTAGGAATTCTCGGCAGCGGGTTTACCGGCACGACCCAAGTGCAATTCAACGGCACCCCGGCCTCTTTCAGAGTGCTCTCCGATACCTATCTCACGGCCACAGTTCCTTCGGGCGAATCCGGAAACGTCATCGTAACCACCCCATCGGGAATACTCTTGAGCTACAAGATATATCACGTCACTCCCCAAATAAAGACCATGGCTCCGACCAGTGGTCCCGTTGGCTCCTCTGTGGTGCTTACAGGATCCGGCTTCATTGAAGCCAGAATGATCACCGTGGGCGGAGTGAGAGTGACGGCATTCATCGTGAACTCCGATCAAAAGGTGACCTTCACCGTGCCCACGGGCGCCAAAACTGGAAAAGTGGTTCTGACAACTGCGGGCGGCAAAGCCACCAGCCGCTCCGTGTTCACGGTTACGCGCTAAGCGAACCTTGAACTGGAGCACTCACTGGAGGGTTTTCTAGGGGGTGCGCAAGAGCATTCGTTGGAGGGCTGCCGGACAGAGTGACGTAAAGCAAGTGCCAGACAGTTAAAAAGACTGGCGGAGAGGGAGGGATTCGAACCCCCGGTACCCTTTCGGGTACGCCGGTTTTCAAGACCGGAGCCATCAACCACTCGGCCACCTCTCCGGCTGCTGCAGGGTTGCCAAACGCGACTTGGGCGCTTGGTTAGTTTACAACACGAGCGGGGAATCTCAGCGCTGCGCGAGCAGGCCGAACGCTTTGGAATGAAACTCCATGGCTTCGGCGAAGTGAGACAAGAAATAGGTCAGGCTGTGGTCGCCGGGGTAGGGGTGATATTCGTGCTTGACCCTCTCTTTTTGTAATTCCTCGTGTAGGGCTGCCGCGCCTTTTTCGAAGCCATAGTTGTCATCTTGGCCACAGTTGAAATAGATGACCATCTTTCGCAGGGCTGCCGCGTTTCTCTTCGCTAACCGGAATGGACTATTTTCATCCCAATGAGCCACGTTGATTGGCTTGCCGAAGACCGGGGCAAGCACGCCTGCCAGAGGGGCGCCGGCCCTCGATGCGGAATCCAGGGTCTGCGGCGATTCGGTGATGAGCGCGGCACTCTGTGCGCTCACGGCCGAGAACAGTTCAGGATGCGCGAACGCGAAGCGCAAGGCTCCGTAACCGCCCATGGAGATTCCGCTGATGGCTCGACCGGCGCGGCCAGGAAGGATTCGGTACTTACTTTCGATTTGGGGAATGAATTCCCGCAGAAAGAAGTCGTTGTAACGCACGGCGCCGTCGGCGGAATTGATGTAGAAGCTACGGCGGCCTTCCGGAGCGACGATCAGAAAATCACCCATCTTGTGCTGGTTGCGCAGATCCTCAAGCAAAGTCCAGCCGCCGCTGTTGAACAGCGTTTGCTCGTTGTCACCCAGACCGTGAAGAAAATAAAGCACGGGGTAGCGACGCGGAGGATGCTGGGTCGCACTGGCATCGTAGCCTGCGGGCAGGTAGACGCAATAGTGGACAACTTGTTTGAGTATCCGGCTGTTCAGCGCGCTGCAGTCGATGCGGCTTTGGGCGGCTGCCGAAGAAGCGGCGATCAATGCCAAGAAGCAGGCAAGCCTGAAGGCGCGGATCATGCGGGTCAGTTTACTCGTAGCGCAGCGCCTGCACGGGATCGAGCCGGGCGGCGCGTCCCGCGGGATATAACCCAGAGACCAGGCTGACGACGAAAGCAAAAACGATGCTGAACACCACCAGCCACAGCGGCACCACCCAAAAGTGTTCTTGTGGCAGGGACTGACTCTTGAGCCAGATGTTGGTTCCGAAGTTTATGATCTGGCCGATCGCCCAACCCAGCACAACCCCCACAATCCCGCCCAGTATCCCCATTGCGCCTGCTTCAGCGAAGAAGAGTTTCCTTATGTCTCCGTCGCTGGCGCCGATCGCTTTCATGATGCCGATTTCGCGGCGCCGTTCGAGAATTGCCATGACCAGCGTGTTAACGATTCCGATGGACGCAACCGTCAGAGCCAGGCTGCCGAAAATCCCCAGGAACGCATACAGAACTCTAAAGACCTGCTTCAAGCTATTGCTCGCGTCAAGAATCGAGAACGTGTTGAACCCCATCTTCTTGATGGCATCCTCCACGCGCTGCACCTGCGCCGGATTCTTGACCCGCACGCTGATGGACGAATAGACGGGTTGATCGGCCGCGGATCGCGAAATCTCGCGGAGATCGGTGGGTTGCATCACGTGCAGACTCTCGGCCAGCCCCAGCGGCAGAAACACCTTGGCGCGGGTTGGACCGCGCATGGTCTCAGGATCGAGATCCGAGACACCGACAATCCTGAGCTTCTGCTCGCGCGACACAACGGAATACGTAGCGCCTTCGACGCTGTTATCCGCGACAGTTGACTCATTGCCGCGGAGAGGAGGTTGAGTCGCCGGCGCAGCCTGACGTTGCGCATATCGCATGGTCAATTCCTTGCCGAGCAGCGGCTTCGCCAGTTCGGCAACGCCCGGTTCGGTAGCTCCCAGGGGCGGCGTCTTTCCCAGCAATTCCTCGGCGAATGATTTTTGCAGAATTACCTCGGCGCCCGTGTCGGACGAAAAAAAACTGCCCTGCATCCCATCGAAGGCGTCGTTGGACTTTGCCGAGAGCGGCAGGGCGGAAATCATCGTGAGATGAGGCTTGTCTTCGTAGCGCAACTCGGTGACGAAGCGAATGTCGGGATAAGCCTCGCTTACATTGGGCAGGCGTTCCATCTCCTGCCGCGCCGGCTCGTCAAGGACGCGACTTTCGCCGGGTGCCGGACCTTTGCGTTCTTCCCCGCGTCCCATGCCGCGCAAGTCACGCCGCGAAGAAACGAAAACGGTGTCGAACAGTCCCGACTTCGCGAGACGTTGTGAGAACAGTTGTTGCAAGCCGGTGCCGAGCGAAAGCATCGCAACCAATGACGCAACCCCTACGGAGATGCCCACCGTCGTCAACGAATTCCGCAGCACGGACTCGCGCAGGTTTCGCAGCGCGAGTTCGGTCAGGTCTGGAATCTTCACGATCGTCCTCCATCAGAATTCGGCGTGTTGGGCCGATCGTCGATCAACTTGCCGTCCGCCAGAAAAACCATGCGTTCCGCATAACGCTCGGCAAGGGCTCGCTCGTGCGTAACCATCACGACCGTCATCCCCAACTCGCGGTTGAACTGGCGGACCATCTCCATAATTTCGGTTCCCGTGTGACTGTCTAAATTGCCCGTGGGTTCGTCGGCCAGCAGAAGCTGCGGACGATTGATCAGGGCGCGCGCCAGGGCTGCTCGCTGCTGTTCACCACCGGAAAGCTCGCTGGGCCGGTGGTCCATGCGCGCCCTCAATCCCACACGCTCCAAAGCCTCGCGAGCGAGCCCGGAGCGTTGGGCGCGATCGACTTCCGCGAACCGGAGCGGGAGTTCCACGTTCTCGGCAAGCGTCATGCTGGCGATCAAATTGAACGACTGAAAGACCATTCCCACAACATGCAGCCGATACTTGGCGAGTTCTTCGCGTGAGAGTTTAGCCAGGTCACGATCCCCGACGACGACGCTTCCCGCGGTCGGGCGGTCAAGTCCCGCAAACAGATTCAGTACGGAAGATTTGCCGGAGCCCGAGCTTCCGAGGAGCGCGACAAATTCTCCGGCGCCAACCTGGAGCGAGACGCCATCGACCGCTCTGATCACCGTTTCGCCCATGCGGTAATGGCGGCACAGGTTCTCACTTCGGATAGCAACGGTAGCGCGCGGAGCAGATAATGGCGGGGCTGTGGTCATAGGCGACTAGCGCATTTCTCCTCGCAGCACGCGCAGAGCGTCGGCTGCCTTCACGTCGCCGTTCTTGCCCTCTGCACCGTTGCCGTTGACTGCGACCGCGTCGCCTTCTCCGGGGGCGAGGAATAGATTCTCTTCGACTCCGTGCTGGCGCGTGTAAAGGTCGTAGTAGCGCCCGCGCGCAGCGTAGAGTTGCGCGTGCGTGCCCCGCTCCACGATCTGTCCTTGTTCCATGACCATGATCTGATCGGCGCGGCGAATGGTCGAGAGCCGGTGAGCGATGACGAATGTGGTGCGTCCTTGCATCAGATAAGAGAGACCCTGCTGGATCATCTGTTCCGATTCCGAGTCGAGGCTGGAAGTTGCCTCGTCCAGAATCAGGATGCGCGGCTCCGCCAGAATCGCGCGGGCAATCGAGATTCGCTGGCGCTGGCCGCCCGACAGTTTCACGCCGCGCTCACCCACAATCGTGTCGTACTTGTCGGAAAACGACTCGGCGAACTCGTCGACGCGAGCGATGCGGCAGGCCCGCATGATTTCCTCCTCGGTGGCATCTGGTCGGGAGAACGCCACGTTGTCACGGATCGTACCGTCGAACAGGAACGATTCCTGCAGCACGACGCCCAATCTTGTGCGGAATGAATCAAGGCGCACCGTGCTCAAATCCACGCCATCGACGCGGACCGTGCCCTTCGACGGCACGTAGAAAGCTGAGATCAAGCCGATGGTCGTCGATTTTCCTGATCCCGATGAACCGACGAGAGCGGTCACGGTCCCCGGCTCAGAGCGGAAAGAAATGTCGCGCAGCACGTCGTGGCTGCCGTCGTAGCTGAACGTCACATTTTCGAATTCCACCGTGCCCACAATGTCGCGAAGCTGTATGGAACGCTTGGGGTCCTGATCTTCCGGACGCTCCGCCATGATCTCCTGGGTCCGCTCCAGACCAGCCAGCGCTTCGGTAAGCTGAGTGCCGATGGACACTACTTGCATGACTGGGGCGATCAAGAACACGAGGAGAAAGTTGTAGGAAAAATAACTTCCTGGGCTCAGGGTGTGGGCCACCATCTGACGGCCACCGACGTACATGGTGGCGGCGCCTACCACTCCTAGCAGAACACTGGCGGATAGGCCCATCAGGGAAGTTGCAGTCAAGGTCCGCATGACGTTGTCGAGCAGCCGCCGCACGCCACCGGCAAAAATCTTTTCTTCACGCTCTTCCGCGTGATATCCCTTGATGACCCGTACGCCGCCCAGGGATTCGGTGAGGCGTCCGGTAACTTCAGCGTTGATCTTGCCACGCTCGCGGAAGATGGGCCGAATCGTTGCGAAGGCGCGGTTCAGTGCAAAGGCAAAGCATCCGAGCGAGCCAACGGCAATCAGCGTTAGCGGCGCGCTGATGCGCAGCAGCAAGGCGAGCGCAATGCCGGCAGCGACCAAGCCCCCCGCAAAGTCGACCAAACCAGTTCCCAGCAAATTGCGGACGCCTTCGACGTCGCTCATGATGCGCGACACCAGCGCGCCGGCTTTGTTGGCGTCATAGAAAGCTACGGGAAGGCGCGAGATGTGCGCCTGGACTTGCTCACGCAGGTCGGCAATCAGCCGTTGGGCCGCCTTCGACAGCAACTGGGTCAGGGAGAAAGAAGTAACGCCCTGGACGAGGGTAGCCAACAACACGGAAAACACCAGAGGCCGCAGCATGCCCGTCTGATTCTTGCCCACCACATTGTCGATCAGAAATTTCGAGGAATACGGTAGAACGAATCCGGCGACCTTATTGATCACCATCAGCACGAAGCCGAGCGCGAGCAACCCGCGTCGTGGACGCATCAGCTTCCAGACTTCAGGCCAGACGGCCTTCAGGCGCTGGATCTTCGGGGGTTTCACGGCTTCTGTGGGTGGAGAACTCAATCTACTGTTTGACTCCGTGGGGCCCGGATTCGCTTCATTATTACTGCATTGTCACACATCTGCGGCCGAAAATGCGGGCTCGGCGGAGGGCTGCCACCGGCCTGTGACAGTTGCCCTGCTTACGTTGTATGCTCGGGACGTGTCCCGCCCGTTTCCGCCGGATCGATCACCGACCTTGGGCTTATTGCTGGGCCTGCTCATTACGCTGTCTGCGGTAGTGGCGTACTCGGCTTATATCACGTGGCAAGTGACCGGGCTGCGCAAGTTGCAGACCGAACTGGTGGACCGCAACCGCAAGGATTCGCTGCAGTTGTTGCGCATCCAGAACGATCTCAACCTGCTCGCCGTGGCCATGCGCGACATGGTGAGCAGCGACGAGCCCTATCCTCTAACTGCCTGGTCGGCACAGTTTCAGCGGATTCGGACCGACCTGGACGATGCTATGCGCTTGGAGGCAGGCCTTTCCGCGGCCAGCCGAACTGCCGAGCAGAGCACCTTCCTCACTTCAAACTTCAGCCAGTTCTGGGATGCAGTCGACCGCGTGTTCGCCCTCGCGCATGACGGTAAGGAAAAAGAGGCTCGCGAGCAGATTCAGCTATCGCTGCAGGAGCGGCAGGCGGCACTGAGTACAGCCGTCGCCCGGTTACTCGTGCAAAACAGCGAGAACGAGGAGCAGGCCGGACAGAGAATCGTTCAGATCTACGACCGGGTGCAGAAGCAGGTGTATGTCTTCCTGGCCGCGACGCTGTTAGCGATTCTGCTCAACGGCCTTTCGGTCATTCGATGGAACCGGAGGTTGTTCGCGCGGCTTGCCGAGGTTTCCGAGCGCCGCAGCGAACTGGCGCAGAAACTGATTGCCACCCAGGAATCGACGCTGCGGTATATTTCGCGCGAACTGCACGATGAATTTGGCCAGATCCTCACTGCGGTTGGCTCGATGCTCCGTCGCGCGGGAACTCATGCTCCGGAGGGATCGTCGCTCCGAGCGGATTTGAAGGAAGTTCTCCAGGTCGTGCAGACTACGTTGGAGAAGGTCCGCAGTCTCTCGCAGGCGCTGCATCCGGTGATGCTGGACGAGGCCGGACTCGAGAGCACGCTCGACTGGTACATCCCGACCATAGAAAGACAAACGGGTATTGCCATATCCTATGAGAAGCAGGGTGTGGCCTTCCCCGTGGACGGCGGCGCCGGGGTGCACGTCTACCGCGTGGTCCAGGAAGCGTTGAACAATGTGGCGCGGCACTCGGGCGCCAAGGCGGCGTGGGTGCGTTTGCGCTTCCTGCCGGATGCGCTCGAGTTAGAAGTGGAAGATCACGGAGTCGGGTTCGCGGAGCGTCCGAACAAGCGGGGGATCGGCTTAGTGGCGATGCGCGAGCGCTCTGAGTTGATGGGCGGGCAGATTGTCTTTTCGAGTCCAGCGGAAGGTGGGACTCGCGTGCATCTAACTGTCCCCAGGGAGAAAGCGGAGTCGTATGGAAAAGAAGATCACAGTATTGCTGGTGGATGATCACAGCCTGGTGCGGCGCGGTTTCCGTCGCATGCTCGAGGATGAGGCCGACATGGAAGTTGTCGGCGAGGCGGGCAACGGCGAGGATTCCATCAAGTTGGCGAAAGAACTCCATCCCCAGGTGGTGGTGATGGATTGCGCTTTGCCCGGCATGAACGGCCTGCAGGCCACGCGGCAGATTATTGAAGATTTGCCGGACACTGCTGTGCTCATGCTGAGCATGCATACGGAGAGCACATGGGTGCGGCAGGCCATCGAAGCTGGGGCCAAGGGCTACGTTCTCAAGAACGCGATGGATCTTGAGCTCGGGGCCGCGATTCGCAAGGTGGCCGCCGGAGAAACGGTTTTCGATCCGACAGTCGAGCAGAGGTCAGTCCTGAAGGGTGAGCGCAGTGCCGCCCTGACGCAGCGCGAACTGGAAGTCCTGCAAATGATTGTCGACGGCAAGTCGAACAAGGAGATTGCGACGGCGCTTGAGCTGAGCGCGAACACTGTGGCGGTGCATCGCGCGAACATCATGAATTCTCTCGGAATTCATAAGACCGCGGAACTGGTGGTGTATGCGATCCGCGCCGGGCTGGTGAACGTTCCGTGAATCGCAGGTCGTTCCTATGGAAGATGGCGGGACTGGCGGGTTGGTCGCAGCTGCCTGGTCTGCATGCACTCGCGGCGCAGAGTGGGGCGGTCGCTCCTCCGGGCTTTCGTCTTACCGATGTGACCGGCCCCGCAGGAATCCAATTCCAGCACAATAGCGGTGCCTTCGGCGGCAAGTTTCTGCCCGAGACTCTGGGCTCGGGGTGCGCTTTCCTCGACTATGATCGCGACGGCTGGCAGGACATTCTGCTGATCAACGGCACCGACTGGCCGGGCCATAAGAAACACCGCACGACGCTTCGCCTCTATCACAACAACGGCAACGGCACGTTTACCGACGTGACGACACATGCGGGACTCGATGTCGAGATGTATGGCATGGGCGTGGCGGTGGGCGACTACAACAACGACGGCTTCCCGGACATTCTGATCACTTGTGTCGGCCAGAATCGCCTGTTTCGCAACACAGGCAAAGGTACATTTGTTGACGTGACCAATACCAGCGGACTGGGCAAGCGCGAGGGCTTCAGCACGTCCGCTTTGTGGTTCGACTACGACCGCGACGGATTGCTCGATCTTTTTGTATGCAACTACGTGAAGTGGTCGCCGCAGCACGACGTGTTCTGCAGTCTCGACGGCAAGCATAAATCGTACTGCACGCCCGAAGCCTATCGCGGAGCTACCTGCTGGTTGTTTCATAATCGGGGCGACGGCACGTTTGAAGACGTCACCGCGGCCAGCGGGATTTTCGATAGTAGTTCCAAGTCGCTGGGGGTCGCGTTGTTCGACAGTAACCACGATGGCTGGCCCGATCTGCTCGTCGCCAATGACACGCAACCCAACAAGCTTTACCGCAACCAGCACAACGGTACGTTCAAGGACGCTGCCGTGGAGACCGGTCTCGCGTTCAGCACGGAAGGAAAGGCCCGCGCAGGCATGGGAGTCGACGTCGCTGATTTCGAAAACTCGGGCACGCCTGGGGTCGCCATCACGAATTTCGACAACGAAATGATCGGGCTCTACCGCATGAGCGGCAAGAGCTTCGAAGACATCGCGCCGCAATCGGGTGTAGGGATTGCCTCGCGGAATAGCCTTGGGTTCGGCTGTGTTTTTTTCGACGCGAATCTGGATGGATGGCTCGACTTCGCCGTGGCCAACGGACACATCGACGAGACCGTGCGCAACATTCGCGGCAATGTGGGATATGCGCAGCCGCCGGAGCTCTTCCTGAATCGTGGAAAGGGGAGCTTTCGCGAGGTTGCGGCAGAAGTGGGCGGAGAATTCGATCAGCCGAAAGTCGGCCGCGGGCTTGCGTATGCAGACTTCGACCGCGACGGCGATCTCGATCTTCTGCTCACCACCAACAACGGCCCAGCTTATCTGTACCGCAACGATCAGCTTAGCGGCAATCGCAGCATCCGTTTTCGCCTGGTGGGAACAAAGTCGAACCGGGACGGGATTGGGGCATCGGTGCGTGTATTTGCAGGAGGTCTGACACAGTCTCGACTGGTGAAGGGCGGATCCAGTTATTTGTCGCAATCCGAATTACCCGTGACCTTCGGGTTGGAAAAGCGGGACCGCGTCGAGCGAGTGGTGATTGATTGGCCGAGTGGAAGAACGGAAGAATTCAAGAACCTTGCGTCAGGCCGGTGCTATGTGTGCACGGAAGGAAAAGGAGTTGTCCCGCAGAACGGCTACTGAGCCGAACTGATCGCAGACTGTTTTGCCACGTTGCCAGCCGCTACCAGCTCAATCTCCACCGAATCGTTCACTCGCAGGAATAACGTGCTCGGATTCTTCATTCCCCACTTCGTATAGGGGACGGTGAAATGAACCGTGGCAGTCCAATGGTCGGCGGACATCTCCACTTCAGCCGGGACAGTGATTTCGCGGTCCACGCCATGAATGTTGAACATGCCGTGAACCTTCACAGAAGACTTCCCCTGGTTTGCGACCGCGCCTTCAATCTTATCCGGACGGAAAGCGATTTCCGGATAGCGTTCGCTCTCCAGGATTTCCTTGTGCATCTTGCGGTCGCGCATCCCGCTTCCGCTGTCGCCGCTCTTGGCGTCGACGACAATCTCGCCCGAGATCTTCCCCGAGGCCGGTTCGAATTGCAGTACTCCGTGCTTCAGCTGAAAGGTTCCGTGCACGGTATGGAGAACATCGCCCAGAGTGAACTTGACAGACGTTTGCGCGGGATCCAGCTGGAAGGCCGTGTTCTGGGCGGCCGCAGGAAATACCGAGGCGGCTAGCAGGACTAGAACCGCCCGGACTCGGCGCCAAGGAACCTTGTTCGTGATGACGTTCATGTTGTTATGCGGTCAACAGTCCCCATCCCAGAGTCAGACCGTCCAGAGCGAGGTGCAACGGCGACAGGACTCCCACATGCAGTTCCAGCAATCGCTGGAACACGTACGGACGCTTCCGAAAGGCTTGCAGTGTACGCCGTTGCAGGCGGGGACGTCCGTCGAGCATTAGCATCAACCGAGCCATGAGCAGTGGCCGCAATGCCAGCCGGCGATGCTCGTGTTCATAGCGCGCCAGATCTCCAGCCCGCAGGCAATCGGCCAAAACCATAGCTTGACTGAAAGCGAGGCAGAGTCCTTCACCGGTGATTGCGTCCACCGTTCCAGATGCATCTCCGATCAGAGCCACATTGCCGCGGCTGACGCGTTTCAGCTTGCAGGTGGCAGTGAGTGCGCCTTTCTCGACCGACGAAACATCTGCTCCGTCGAGTCGCGCCTTCAAATCCGGGAATCGCCGCAACGCTTCTGTCAGTCGCAATTTCGGATCGCGAGAAATCAAGGCGACACAGACCTCGTCTTTCGAAACCGGAGTGACGTAGATTTCTCCGAGCGTTCCCCAATAAAGTTCCATGCGATCGGTCCACGGCGCCACGCGATAGTGTTGCCGAAACGCATAGCGGCGATCCCGCTTGCGAAAAGCGTCGAGCCCGGTCCAGCGCCGCACCCGCGAGTTGCCGCCATCGGCGCCAATAATCCAGCGAGCGCTCACCTTGCGGCTTCCCAAGTGAACCCCATCCTCTGAAATGCCGGTCACCGGAGTCTGCCACAGAAAATCGATGCCCAGACTGGAGGCCCGTTCTGCGATGAGCCGGTGCAACACGGTTCGCCGCACGCCCATTCCCGACGCTCCGTGAGGGAACGCTGCATCGACGGCAAGTCCGGCGGCGAGGAAACGAATACCGCCGAAAGGGTAGGAGTCCTCCGGCCCGACTGAGACTCCAAGTCGTGCGAGCGCCGCGAGGCCATCGGGCATAAGGCCTTCGCCGCAGGGCTTATCGATCGGCATCTGCGCGCCATCTGCGACGATCACGCGAAAGCCCTGCTGCCGCGCCGCAATGGCCGCCGCCAGTCCCGCGGGACCACCGCCAATTACGAATACATCAGTCGAATTCAGCAACTGCGAACCTCACCACTGTAAAAGCACAAGCTCGGAACAAAATCCCGGACCCATCGCCGCCAGAATTCCAAACGTGCCCGGCTCCGGGCGGCGGTTCTTCATGACGTCTTCCAGCACGACCAAAACCGAAGCGGAGGAAAGGTTCCCCACTTTCTTCAGACAATCCCAGGAAGCGTCGAGTTGGCCATTGTGCAGATCCAGCGCCGCGGCGGTGGCCTCCAACACCTTTGGACCGCCGGTGTGCAGCACCCAACTTCCGATGTCGCTGCGCTTGCGTCCGTGATCGGCCAGGAACGAGTCCACGTCGTGCCCCAGGTGTTCGCGAATCAGCACGGGCACCTCCGGCGAGAGCGTGATGCGAAAGCCCTTCTCGGTTATGTTCCATCCCATCATCTCTTCGGTGTCGGGATAGAAGACAGATCGAGTCGCCACGATCTCGGGTCCGGTCGCGTTCAGATCGTTGCCCGTAACGATAACCGCTGCCGAGCCATCCGCAAAGAGTCCCGAGGAAATCAGATTGGCCACCGAAAGATCTTCGCGTTGAATCGTCAGGGAGCAGAGTTCGACCGACACCAGAGCGGCCGCCTGCGATGGATAGGCACGCACATAGTCTGCCGCGCGCGCAATTCCCGCGGCTCCCGCCACGCACCCCAGTCCAAAAATCGGTACACGACGAATATTTGTCGGCAGGCCCATGCGGTTGATGAGCAGGGCATCGATCGAGGGACTCGAGATACCGGTGACGGAAGTGAAAAATAGAGCGCCGAGTTTGCTCAGTTCGAGTCCCGCATGATGCAACGCGCGGCACAACGCTTGTTCGCCCAACTCCTGAGCGCACTGGATCCAGACATCATTTGCCTGGCCCCAGGTTGTCATCTCATAGTACTTCTCGGGAGGCATCACCAAGTGACGCCCTTCCACGGCGACGTTCCGGTGCAGCCGCGCCAACATCGCTGGATTTCTCAGCTGGTCGCCCCAGTACTCCTGAAGCTTTTCCAGCAGGAACTTCTGTGAATAGTAATGTTTGGGGAAGGCGCTCGCGGCGCTGGCGATTTTCATTTTGAGTGGATCCTAGTCCGGGCACGGCGTCAGCGCCATCACCTGCCGGACATCGTGGCTTACCGACTTAGATGATTGGTCGCTGGTTGCGGTTGTACCCGCGACATGGGTACCGTCCCGCTTATTGTCGTAGTGCCCTTGGGTCGAGTTGTCACCTGTATGTTAAATCAGGCTGCGGGAATGGAGGATAAAAGCTAACTGCGGAAAGCGCGCTGTGCCAGTCCCAAGGCCTCAGACCAAAAGGCTCCCGGCGAGTGGGCGATCTCTACGACGTCTCGAATCGCCGCCACGAACGCGTCGAGTTGCGCGTCGGTCACAACGAGTGGCGGAGCAACCTTCAGTACCTTAAAGCTATTTCCGCAAATTTGGGTCAGGAACCCGAAGTCGCGAAACAGACGCATCACCACGATCTGGCCGAACATCGCCGGGTGCATGGCGCTGAACGCCTGATAGGGAATTCGCAAACGCAGCTGCCGCGGAGCTTGAAACTCAATGCCCGTCAGCAATCCCATCCCGCGGACTTCCTTCACCATCTCAAAGTCACGAAGGGCCTCAGTCAACTGCGCCCGCAAATACTTGCCGGCCTTGATCGAACGCCGGCCGAGTTCTTGGTTCTCCAGCACCTCGAGCGTCGCCAATGCTGCACGCATCGCCAAGCTGTTCTCACTGAAGGTTGAGGTATGAACAAACGCCCGCGGCAAAGACGAATACACCGACGCGCACACTGCATCTGACATGAGTACTGCGCCACAGGGCACCAGTCCTCCACTCAACGCCTTAGCCAGGATGACCATGTCAGGCTCAACTCCGAATTGGTGAGCGGCAAGAAAAGGCCCGGTACGGTACATCCCAGTCTGCACTTCATCCAGCACGAAAAGAGTGCCGTAGCGCCGGCAGAGCAATTCCGCGGTCCGCAGGTAGTCTGGACTCGGAACGCATACGCCAGCCTCCGATTGAACCGGCTCGACGACAAACGCTGCGAAGCGCTTGGTCTTGAGTTCGCGTTCCAGTGCTTCGAGACTGCCGAAGGGGATCGCCGAAGTGTCCGGAAGAAGCGGCCCAAACCCTTCGCTCCAGAACTTGTCGCTCATCAGTGACAGAGCCCCGCAGGTCAGCCCGTGAAATGCATGTTCAGCGGAGAGGATGCCAGCGCGCCGCGTATGAGCCCGGGCAAACTTGATCACAGCTTCCACTCCCTCGCTCCCCGAAGAGCAGAAGAAAGCCTTCGCCAAACGCCCACCGGCGCGATCACATAGCCTTTCGGCCAGTTCACCGGCAAGGTCGGCAACGTGGGTCTGTATCATCGCCGGACCGCACCGCTCCAGTTCATTCTGCAGGGCGCGCACGACTTCCGGATGGTTATGGCCAACATTGTGGACACAGTATCCGGAGAGAAAGTCGAGGATCCGCTTTCCATCGTCGGTGAACAGCTCTGTTCCCACGCACCGTTCATAGCGGACGTTCATCTGCAGCAAGTCGAGAAGCCGCACCCATTCCGGGTTTACCCGCTTGGCGTAGCGCTCCGACGCGCGTTCCGACTGTTCGACTTGGAGGGCGGTATGCATTCTGCGCAGAATTAGAGACTAATGCTGTGCCACGATCGAAGTCGGTGTACCGGGAACTCCATACGAAGCGATGGACGTAAGCGTTCCGCTGTTGGCGTCGACACTGAACGACTGAATCACGGGACTCTTCTGGTTTCCAACAAACAAGTATCTCCCGCTGGAATCGATCGCCAGCGTGCTGGGATTCGCCGCCGTGCCGAACGGTGAACTCGTCAGCGCGATCAGGGAGCCATCGGAACCGATCGAATAGCCGGCGAGATTTGTGGAAGCTTGATTGGCTACGTACAGATACTTGCCGGACTTGTCGATCTGCACCGCAACCGGGCCGGAGAATTGAGTTCCGAGAGGAGAACTGGCAAGTTGCGTGAGCGACCCATCGGCATTGACGGTGAATTCGGAGATGGAGTTATCAAAGTTGTTGCCCGTGTACAGAAAACCGCCGCCAGGGGCGATGGCCAGACCGTATGGGCTCGTCCCCGTGGAAAAGGGGGAGCCCACAACCAGGCTCGGAACGCCCTGGCTGACACTAAAGGCTTGGACGTTCCCGGATGTGCCCAGTGAGCCTCCACCCGTGACGTAGAGAAAGCCGCCGGATGGCGACAGAGCCATGTTGATTGGACTGACTCCCATGGGAAAGGGACTCCCTGGCACGGGGGTCAGCGCGCCCGTGCTGGCGGTGATCGAGAACACCGAAATGCTAAAGGAGCCGGAATTGCCGACGTAGAGGAAGGCCCCCGCCGAGTCCATCGCGAGCAACGTAGGAGATACGCCGACGGGTGTGCGCGGCGTGACTTCCGTGAGAGTGCCAGCTGTCGAGATGTTATACAAAGAAACGTCGCCCTCACCGGAGTTAGCGGCGTACAGCAATTTGCCCGACGGATGGATTGCCAGAGCCTGTACGGTCTGGCCGGCTGTGACGGGACTGCCCGCCAACTGCGTGAGTACGCCCGAGTTCGGGTCTTCGCGGAAAATGACGATTTGATTCGAGGCGGGGATCGCCGCGTATAAATATTTGCTGCTGGTCGACCCACAACCGATCCATGTGGCCATGCTCGCGCAAACAAGGAACAGAGCCGCTGCTTTCTTTAGCATCCGTGACTCCTGAAGGAATTTGACGAAAACGAAAATCGGGATTTCGCTGGCACCCAGCAACACTCGGGACGAATATCACTTCTCAAGCGGCATTACGGGTAAACCCCTATCATACGGGACAAACTGTCCTTCGCGCAGCAAACAGGCGGTCGTAATAGGTGCGATGCCAAACTTCTCCGGCGAGGTTGCACGACGGCCCCCTGTCTGGCCGGGTCGCTGCGCAGAATAAAATCCTAGTCGACGAAGACCCGGTCAGTGCGCTGGGCTGGGGCTTGGATTGCCGGGCGCTGAACCCTGGGGCAGAGACTTCTCTTCGCCGCCGCGCAAGGCCAACCGCAATCGGTCAAGATACACGTAAACCACCGGTGTAGTGAACAGCGTCAGCATCTGGCTCACGATCAGACCGCCGACAATAGTGATGCCCAGCGGCCGGTGTAGCTCGGAGCCAGTCCCCGTGCCCAACGCCAGCGGCAGCCCGCCCAGCAGCGCCGCCATGGTCGTCATCATGATGGGCCGGAATCGCAGGATGCACGCTTCATAGATCGCTTCCACCGGCTTTTTCCCCCGTGTGCGTTCCACCTCAAGCGCCACGTCGATCATCATGATGGCGTTCTTCTTGACGAGGCCAATTAAGAGGATGATGCCGATCATTCCAATGACATTGAGCTCGTTGTGCGTCAAAAGCAGCGCCAGCAGCGCTCCTACACCGGCCGACGGGATCGTCGACAGAATCGTGATGGGATGAATATAGCTTTCGTAAAGTATGCCGAGCACGATGTAAACCGTGAGCAGGGCGGTCAAAATCAGGACCTTCTGGCTCGACAACGAATCCTGAAAGGCAGCTGCCGTCCCCTGGAAGCTCGCTGAAATCGTTGGCGGGAAGCTGATGGTGCGCTCGGCATTCTCAATCGCCTGCGTCGCCTGGCCGAGAGAAACTCCCGGTGCAAGGTTAAAGGAGATGGTGACCGACGGCACCTGGCCCTGGTGATTCACCGCCAGAGGCGTGTTCGCAGGTTCGTAGTGTGTGAAAGCCGCCAGGGGCACTGGGGTTCCGGCGGTGGAGCGCAGATAGATGTTTTGCAGAGCCTCAGGGGTCTGCTGGAACTGCGGCGCAACTTCCATGACGACGTGATACTGGTTGAGCGGCCGGTACATGGTCGAAACCTGCCGTTGTCCGAACGCGTCGTAGAGGGCATTATCCAAAGTCTGCGGAGTGATCCCCATGCGACTCGCGGTATCGCGGTCAATGACCAGCCTGGCTTGCAATCCTTTGTCCTGCTGGTCCGAGTTCTGGTCGCGCAGTTCTGGCAGGGTCCGAAGTTTCTGTAACAGGCGTGGCGCCCAGTTGTTCAGGTCGTCAAGGTTCGCGCTCTGCAGGGTGTACTGGTATTGCGCATTGCCGAAACGACCGCCAATCGTGAGGTCCTGGGCCGACTGCAGAATCAGCGTCGCGCCCGGCACAACGGCGAGTTTTCCGCGCAAACGGTTGATGACATCGTCCGCGGTCACAACCGGGCAACGTTGCCAGAAATGCTGCGGACGGCAATTATTGCGCTGGTTCAGAGGCTTGAGCATCATGAAAAAGCGGCCCTGGTTCTGAGCGGTATTTCCGCCGGCGAATCCCACCACAGAGTCAACCGCGGGATCTTTCATCACGATGTCCAGGTAGCGGTGCATCTTGTCGCTCATGGACTGGAACGAGATGTCCTGTGCGGCCATCACACCGCCCATGATGCGTCCCGTATCCTGCTGCGGGAAGAACCCCTTGGGAACTTTGATGTATAGAAAAACGCTCAGGCACGCGACCAGAATGGTCACAGTCAAGGTGACGGGCTGGTGCGCCAGCACCCACGTCAACGAATGGCGGTAGGAAACCAGCAGTTTGTCGAAGACCCACTCGCTCCCGCGGTAAAAGGCATTGCGCTTTTCGTCCTTGGGAGGCCGCAGGAACTTCGCGCACATGGTTGGGGTAGTGGTAAGGGAAACCAACAGAGAAACGCCGATCGCGATACTAAGCGTCACCGCGAACTCGCGGAAGAGCCTGCCTACGATTCCGCCCATCATCAACAGCGGAATGAACACGGCCACCAGCGAAACGCTCATGGAAATGACGGTAAATCCAATTTCCGCCGCGCCCTTGAACGCCGCCTGCACGGCGTCCATGCCGTGCTCGACGTAGCGGGTGATGTTTTCCAGGACGACGATGGCGTCATCGACGACGAACCCGGTGGAGATGGCCAGCGCCATCAATGAAAGATTATCGAGGCTATAACCCAGCAAGTACATCCCGCCAAAGGTTCCGACCAGCGACAGCGGGACGGCGATGCTCGGAATGATCGTAGCCCGCACCGTGCGCAGAAACGCGAACACGACCAGGATCACAAGAATGACCGAAATGATCAGCGTGGCTTCGATGTCTTTGACGGAGGCGCGCACAGTCACCGTGCGGTCCATTGCAATCGAGAGGTTGATCGCAGGAGAAATCGAAGACTGCAGGAAGGGCATCAGTGCCCGAACGCGGTCGACTGTCTCAATGATGTTGGCGCCGGGCTGGCGGAACACGATGATCAGTACGCTGGGTTTCCCGTTGGCCAGGCCGATGTTGCGCCGGTCGGAAACAGAGTCGATCACTTCCGCAACGTCTCCCAGACGCACCGCCGCTCCATTGTGGTAGGCAACAATCAACGGCCGGTACTCGTCCGCCGTGAACAGTTGATCCGTGTCGGTGAAGGAGTAAGACGTCGTGCTGCTGGAAACTTGGCCTTTGGGGCGGTTGGCGTTGGCCGCATTCAGAGCGTTGCGGACGTTGTCGAGTCCAACTCCCAGTTTGTTCAGCAGCGTGGGATTCACCTCCGCGCGCACGGCAGGCTGAGCGGCCCCGCCCACGAAGACCTGTCCCACACCGTCGACCTGCGCCAACTTCTGCGCCAAAATGGAATCCGCGGCATCGTACATTCGCGGCACCGTCATGGTGTCCGATGTCAACGCCAGAATCAGAATGGGAGCGTCCGCCGGGTTTGCCTTGCGATAGCCTGGATTGCTGGGCAAGTTCGCGGGCAGCTGGCTGCGCGCAGCATTGATCGCAGCTTGTACGTCGCGCGCCGCAGCGTCAATGTTCCGGTTGAGATCGAATTGCAGCGTGATGCTGGTCGTGCCCAGTTGACTCGAGGAAGTCATCTGGTTTACCCCGGAGATGCGCCCGAACTGCCGTTCCAAGGGCGTCGCCACCGCCGAAGCCATCGTCTGCGGGTCCGCGCCAGGCAAGCCTGCTCCCACGCCGATCACGGGAAAGTCGACTCTCGGCAGCGACGCCACCGGAAGAAAATTGAAGGCGAGAATTCCCGACATCAGTAGTGCCGCGGCCAGCAGTGAGGTGCCGATTGGGCGCCGTATAAATGGGGACGAAATACTCATGGTTCAAATCAGTTGGTTCATATCAGTACGTTCAAATCAATGCACTCAACAGTCCGTCTAGTCGGCCGACATCGCCTCCGGGGGAATCGGATTGCCGATCCGGTAGCGCGAGAACCTGTGTGCCAGCCGGTCAAACCACAAATACACCACCGGCGTTGTGTACAGCGTCAGCAACTGGCTGAGCAGCAATCCACCGACAATCGTGATGCCGAGGGGCCGACGCAGTTCCGCGCCCGTTCCTGATCCTAGGGCTAGTGGCAGTCCGCCCAGTAGCGCCGCCATGGTCGTCATCATGATCGGCCGGAAACGCAGCAGGCATGCCTGATAAATCGCTTCCTCCGGTGGCTTGTGCTCTTCGCGTTCGGCCTCAAGCGCGAAGTCAATCATCATGATCGCGTTCTTCTTCACAATGCCGATCAAAAGAATGATGCCGATCAGCGCCACCACGGTTAAATCGTTTCCCGTGATCATCAGAGCCAGAATCGCACCCACGCCTGCCGATGGAAGCGTGGAAAGAATTGTCACTGGATGGATATAGCTCTCGTACAAAACCCCAAGCACGATATAGACGGTGACGACGGCGGCCAGAATCAGATACGGCTCGGACGCCAGTGAATTCTGAAACGCCGCGGCCGTGCCCTGAAATGCCGCGTGGATGCTGGGAGGCAGCTGGATCTCTTTCTCGGCCTGCTGAATCGCCTTGGTTGCGTCTCCAAGCGAAGCCCCGGGGGCCAGGTTGAACGACAGCGTCACCACGGGGAACTGCCCCTGATGATTGACCGCAAGCGAGGCATTGCTGGAATGCACCCGCGTGAAGGTCGAGATCGGAACTGGAGCGCCGCTGGTGGTCACGGCCGCTCCATTGGCCGTGGGCGCACCGGAGTTCGGCGTCACCGTGCTGGGGCGGATGTAAATGTCTTTCAACGCGTCGGGAGTCTGTGCGAAACTTGGCAGAACTTCGAGGATCACGTGGTACTGGTTCAACTGCGTGAAGATGGTCGAAACCTGCCGCTGCCCGAACGCGTCGTACAGTGTGTTGTCGATGGCTTGTGGGAAGATTCCCAGTCGCGATGCCGTGTCCCGGTCGATCGTGACGTTGGTCTTGAGCCCACCGTTAAGTTGGTCCGTGGCCACGTCAGTCAACGCCGGCAGGGTTCGCAGCTTGGCCACCAGCTTTGGAGTCCACTGCGCCAGTTCCGCCGCGTCGGCATCTTCGATGGAATACTGGAACTGCGTGCGGCTCACACGGTCTTCCACCGTCAGATCCTGCACGGGCTGCATGTAGAGCGTAATGCCGTCGACTTTCGCCAACTCGGGCTGCAGCCGCCGGATGATGGCGGAGGCATCGTCGGAGCGCTCGTCGACAGGCTTCAGATTGATCTGAATCCGGCCTTGATTCGGCGTCGTGTTCGTGCCGTCGACTCCGATGAAGGATGACAGGCTGTCTACAGCCTTGTCCTGCAGAATTATCTTTGCCAGTTCCTGCTGCCGCTGCGCCAGGGCATCAAACGAAATGAAATCAGGCGCTTCCGACACGCCCAGGATGACTCCGGTGTCCTGCACCGGGAAGAACCCTTTGGGCACGATCACGTACAAGAACAGCGTCAGCACAAGCGTTCCAAACGTCACCAGCAGAGTCGCGGTCTGGTGCCGCAGTACGATTTTCACAGTGCGTCCATAGAACGCGATGATGCGGTTGTAGTAATCCTCGGTGACCTCGTAGAACCGCCCCCTCTGGCCCTCCCCGCGATGCTTGAGCAGCTTCGCGCACATCATCGGGGTGAGGCTCAGCGAGACTCCCGCCGAAACCAGAATCGTCACGGCCAGCGTGACCGCAAATTCGCGAAAGAGCCGGCCCACGATGTCGCCCATGAACAACAGCGGAATCAGCACCGCAATCAGCGACACGGTCAGCGAAACAATCGTGAACCCGATCTGCCCCGCGCCCTTCAACGCGGCGTCCAGCGGGGAGTCTCCGGCCTCGAGGTAGCGGTCGATGTTCTCGATCATGACGATGGCGTCATCCACCACGAAGCCCGTGGAGATGGTCAGCGCCATGAGCGTCAGATTGTTCAGACTGTAGCCGAGCAGGTACATCACGCCGAAGGTTCCGATCAGCGAGAGCGGAACAGCCACGCTGGGAATCACGGTGGCGGCAAGATTCCGCAGGAACAGGAAAACCACCAGCACGACCAGCGCGATCGCCAGCATCAACTCAAATTCCACATCCTTAACGGAAGCGCGGATCGTCGTCGTCCGGTCGGTCAGAATCTGCACCTTCACCGCCAGCGGCAGCGATGCCTGCAACTGGGGCAGAAGCTTCTTGATCCGGTCGACCACGCTGATGATGTTGGCGCCCGGTTGGCGCTGGATGTTGACGATCACCGCCGGCGTCAGATTCATCCACGCGGCGAGGCGCGTTATTCTCGGTTCCGTCGATGACGTTGGCCACATCGCTCAGCCGCACTGGCGCGTTGTTGTGATACGCGATGACGATCGGCTTGTACTGTTCGCTGGAGAAAAGCTGATCGTTGGCTCCGATGGTGTAGGACTGCCGCGCCCCGTCGATCACACCCTTCGCCTGATCCACGTTCGCTTGGGCCAGCGCCGCCCGCAGATCCTCAAGGCTCAGGCCGTAGGACGCCAGCGCAGTTGGATTGGCCTGAATGCGCACCGCCGGTTTCTGTCCACCGCTGATCGAGACGAGCCCCACGCCTGGCAGTTGCGAGATTTTCTGCGCCAGCGACGTGTCGGCAAGATCTTCCACCTTCGATAAAGGCAGAGAGTCCGACGTCAAGGCCAGCGTAAGAATCGGCGCGTCCGCCGGGTTGACCTTGTTATAGATCGGAGGATTCGGCAGGTCCGCCGGCAGATACGTCGAACCCGAGTTGATCGCGGCCTGCACCTGCTGCTCTTCCACGTCGATATTCTGATCAAGGCCGAACTGCAGCGTGATCACCGAACTGCCGAACGAACTGGTCGACGTCATCTGGCTCAGCCCGGGCACCTGGCCGAACTGCCGCTCCAGCGGAGACGTGACCGACGAAGCCATCACCTCCGGATCCGCGCCAGGATAGAACGTGACTACTTGAATCGTTGGATAGTCGACCTCCGGCAGCGCCGAGACCGGCAGTTGCACGAATGCAACCCACCCGACAAGCAGCACGCCAACCATAAGCAGCGTGGTTGCGACCGGCCGGAGAATGAATAGCCGTGAAGGACTCATGAACCTGAGCTACCTGAACCTGGGTTGCCGGAAGCCGGACTCTCTGAAGCGGGAGAGCCTGCACCTGAAGAGCCGGCGGCTCGCCTCCGTGCGCCGCCTCCGACCGGAGCAACGCCGGTCGGGCTCGGAGCGCGCGGTTCAATCTTGCTGCCGCGTTGCAGCTTGTCTTGTCCGTCGGTAACCACGACCTCGCCCGGATTGAGTCCAGTCGCGATGACGGTGACATCTCCCTGTGTCAGCGACACAGTCACCGGACGATCCTGCACCGTCTTGTCGGGGTTGACCGCGTACACGAACGTCCCCTGCGGACCGCGCAGAATCGCGGCAGTCGGGACGACGGTGCTGTTTTTTCTCGTTTCCAACAGCAGGTCGGCGTTTACGAACTGGTTCGGCCACAGCTCGTTGTTGGTATTGCTGAAGACGGCCTTGAGCTTCGCGGTGCCCGTCGTCGGATCAATCTGATTGTCAATCGTCTGCAATTTGCCGGTCGCCAGTTTGGTTTGATCGTCGCGGCTGAAAGCATCGACCTCCAGCGTTCCCTGCTTCATATGCTTCGACACATTGGGCAGCACGTCCTCTGGCAGCGTGAAGATCACGGCGATCGGCTGCAGTTGCGTCAGGATCAGCATGGGGTTCGTGTCGGAGGCGTGGATGATGTTGCCCGGATCGACTTGCCGCAGTCCAACGCGTCCATTGAACGGCGCAGTGATGTGGCAATAGACAATGTTGAGCTTGGCGGTCTCGATCTGCGCCTGGTCGGTGCGGACCGTGCCCTCCAGTTGGTCGGCTAGGGCCCTCTGCGTGTCGACCTGTTGCTGTGCGATGCTGCCGGAAGGAATCAGTGCGGTGTAGCGCTCGAGGTTCAGCTTCGCGTCGCGTAGTTGTGCCTGGTCGCGAAATAACTGCGCCTGCATTTGGTCCAGTTGCGCCTGATAAGGACGAGCGTCAATCTCGATCAGCAGCTCTCCCTGCGTAACGTTTTGACCCTCCTGCACGTTCACCTTCATGATCTGTCCGTCGACGCGGCTCTTGATGTTGGCTGTGTTGAATGCCGTGACGGCCCCCAGGCCGCTCAGGTAAACCGGCACGTCCTGGCGCTGCACTGGCGCCGTTGCCACCGAAATAGCCCGCGGGCCCGCGGCCTGCGCTTTTTGTTGCTTGGAGTCAGCACTGCTGGTGCAGCCCAGGAAGAAAGTGCCAACTGAGAGGAGGGTGACGATCGCCACGATGCGGCACACCCACACCATGGTCACGCTCGGTTTTCTTTCAGAGAGATCAATCATTTTCACAGGTTTTAGTCCGTCGCCGCGATTTTCGACACAGGCTCGGCGGGGGGTACAAGTATTAGACGTAAGCATTGTAGGCTCGGTTGCGGCAACTCGACCCCGGGAGGCGGGATATTTTCGCGCTAAGGGAGCCTCCCTTGGTGTGGCTCAGGCAGGAACCAGAAATGCAGTTGCTATAGTAAAACCGCGCCTCTCCAGCATCAACCGCGCCCCGGGGATAGGTCAAGGCCGGGGCGAAGGTTTTACAAATCTTTACTCGCTTTGACTTCTCTTGACTGTTACGAGGCTTTGAGCGCGGCGGGAGCAGGATGCTGCGTTTCATACGCTGCAATTTCCGCTTCGTGCTGCAGCGTGAGTCCAATGTCGTCCAGGCCGTTCAATAGACAATGGCGGATGAATTCGTCGACGGAGAATTTCGCGCGGAAGCCCTGTTCGTCGCGTACTTCGCATTGCTCGAGATCGATCGTGAGACGGTAGTCGTCGATCTCCTGCGCCTTCTGCATGAGCTGCGCAACTTCGTTTTCGCTCAGACGAACGGTGAGGAAGCCATTCTTGGTGCTGTTATTGGCAAAAATGTCTGCGAACGAAGACGAAATCACGGCCCGAAACCCGAAGTCTGCCAGCGCCCACACGGCATGCTCGCGCGAAGATCCACAGCCAAAATTCTTCCCTGCAACGAGAATGCTCGCGCCTTCATAGCGTGGCTCGTGGAGAACGAAATCGGGGTTCTTGCTCCCATCCGCGCCAAACCGCCAGTCATAAAAAACAAACTGGCCAAAGCCCGTGCGCTCGATGCGCTTCAGAAATTGCTTGGGAATGATCTGGTCAGTATCAACGTTGACGCGGTCGAGCGGCGCCACGCGGCCGTGATGCACTGTGAATGGTTTCATCGTGTGTTCCTGTAATGCAAATTGTGTTGCTTGGCGTCATCCCGAGCGGAGCCGTTCTTCAGGCGAAGAGAGGGATCTCGGCCACTACTGAAACTTCCAATTCCGAATGTCCGTAAAGTGCCCCGCAATGGCCGCCGCAGCCGCCATCATCGGGCTCACCAGGTGCGTCCGTCCTCCCCGCCCCTGTCGCCCTTCAAAATTCCGGTTGCTGGTCGACGCGCAGCGTTCCCCCGGCTGCAGAATGTCAGGATTCATTCCCAGACACATCGAGCATCCCGACTCGCGCCATTCAAAGCCGGCATCCTGAAAAATCCGATGTAGGCCTTCTTGTTCAGCCGCTCGCTTCACAGTCTGCGATCCCGGTACCACCATCGCCCGCACCTTCGCGCTCACGTGATGGCCCTTGGCGACTCGCGCCGCTGCCCGCAAGTCTTCAATCCGCGAGTTCGTGCACGATCCTATAAACACGCGGTCGATCCCGATATCCTCAATCCGTCTCCCCGGCTCTAGGCCCATATACTGCAGAGCGAGTTCCGCCGCCCGGCGGTCCGCGTCCTGCAAGCTTTTCACTTCCGGCACGCGTCCGGTCACCGGAGCCACCATTCCCGGATTCGTTCCCCAAGTCACAAACGGACAAAGTTGCGCTCCATCGATCTCGACAACTTTGTCGAACGTCGCCCCGTCATCGGTGGGCAGGCTCCGCCAGTTTGCGACAGCCTTCTCCCATTCCTCATCTTTCGGGGCGAATCGCTTTCCCTTCACGTACGCAATGGTCGCTTCATCGGGCGCCACCATGCCGGCACGCGCGCCCGCCTCGATGCTCATGTTGCACAGCGTCATGCGCCCTTCCATGGAGAGCGCGCGCACCGCGGGCCCGGCATATTCGATCACATGCCCGGTTGCGCCGTCGGTCCCGATCTGTCCGATAATTCCCAGCGCCAGATCCTTCGCCGTGACGCCATCCGCCAACCGCCCGCGGACGTCGATCTTCATCGTCTTCGGCGTCTGCTGCGCGAGGCATTGCGTCGCCAGCACGTGCTCGACTTCCGACGTTCCGATCCCAAACGCCAGTGCGCCGAACGCGCCGTGAGTGCTGGTGTGGCTGTCGCCGCAGACAATGGTCATGCCCGGCTGCGTCAGGCCCAGCTCAGGACCAATCACGTGGACGATGCCCTGATCCGGCGAATCCATGTCAAACAGCCGGATGCCAAACTCCTTGCAGTTCGACTGCAAAGCCGCAATCTGCTTGGCCGCGACCAGATCGGTGATAGGAGTGCCGCGCGGCTCGGTAGGAATATTGTGGTCGACGGTCGCCACGGTGCGTAGGGGTTGTCGCACTTTGCGTCCGGCCACGCGCAGCCCGTCAAACGCCTGCGGCGACGTGACCTCGTGGACGAGATGCAAGTCGATATAGAGGATAGGCGACCGCCCCGCCGGCTGCGCCACCAGGTGTGCGTTCCAAATCTTCTCGAATAGTGTTTTCTTCTGTGACATTCAGTTCAACTCGTTATTGCTCAAACTACCGCGGTGTCGTGATGGCTCCCTGCGACGCCGACGAAACCAGCGCGGCATATTTCGCGAACACGCCCTTCGGATAACGCGCTTGCGGCGCCTTCCACTGCGCCATGCGCTGGCGCAACACGTCGTCGCTCAATTCGACTGCCAGTTCGCGCTTGTTCACATCGAAGCGAATCATGTCGCCATCGCGCACGCCAGCGATGGGACCTCCCAGCGCCGCCTCGGGAGAAACGTGTCCCGCCATCAGCCCGCGAGTCGCGCCGCTGAACCGTCCGTCTGTCAACAGTGCAACGGACCCACCCAGCCCTTCGCCTACAATCGCGGCGGTTACACCCAGCATCTCGCGCATTCCCGGACCGCCCTTCGGTCCTTCGTTGCGGATCACGACCACATCTCCAGCTTGAATCTTCTTCGCCGTGACCGCGGCCATCGCATCTTCCTCCGACTCGAACACGCGTGCAGGTCCACGATGCTCCAACCGTTCATGCCCGCTAATCTTCGCGACGCAACCTTCCGGCGCAAGATTTCCCTTGAGAATCACGAGACCGCCGGTTGCCTTCAGCGGCTTCTCGAGCGGCACAATCACTTCCTGCCCCGGAGTTTCAACCGCGGTTTCGCTCTCGGCGCCGATCGTTTGTCCTGTAACCGTCTTTGCTGACGGATGGAGATACTTGCCGTGCACGCAGTCGCCTTGCCAGCAGGCGAATGCCGCCGGCGCGATGCATGTCCGAGGCCACAAAGCGCCCGGAAGGCTTGAGATCGGCGAGCAACGGGGTGCGGGCGCTCACCGTTTGAAAATCTTCAATATCAAGCTCAACGCCCGCCTCGCGAGCGATCGCCAGCAGGTGCAGAACAGCGTTGGTCGATCCTCCGGTCGCCGCGACTGAAGCGATCGCATTCTCGAAGGCGTCGCGCGTCAGAATATCGCGGGGCTTGATTCCGTTCTGCAGCACGTTCATGACAACCTTGCCGCAGGCGAACGAAATGTCGTCCTTTAGCGGATCCATCGCCGGCACGCTGTTGAAGCCCATCGGCGAGAGTCCAATCATTTCCATCACGGTGGACATGGTGTTCGCAGTGTATTGCCCACCGCACGCGCCCGCTCCTGGACACGCCGCATCTCTCGAGTCCGCGAAGATCCGCGTCGCTCATTTTCCCCGCCATATTCGCGCCGATTGCTTCGTAGACATCCTGAATCGTCACGTCTTTTCCGCGATAGCTGCCGGGAGCGATGGTTCCACCGTAGAGCACCATTCCCGGCAAGTTCATGCGAGCTAATGCCATCGCTGCAGCGGGGATTGTCTTGTCGCATCCCACTACGCACACGACCGCGTCGAACATCTGTCCGCGGCAGACCAGTTCAATCGAGTCTGCTATCAACTCGCGGCTTACCAGTGATGCCCGCATGCCTTCCGTGCCCATCGTCTCGCCATCAGAGATCGCGATCGTGTTGAACTCCATCGGCGTTCCGCCGGCTGCGCGAATCCCCTCCTTCACTTTCGCCGACAAGCGGCGCAGATGAAAGTTGCACGGCATGGTTTCGATCCACGTGTTGGCCACGCCAATGAGAGGACGGCTGAGATCGGCATCGGTGAATCCAATGGCCTTGAACATGGAGCGCGCGCCGGCGCGATCGCGCCCTTCAGTGATTCCACGGCTAATGTGCTTGAGATCCATAGTCAGAGGTTACCGCACTTGCAGCGAAGGTGTGAAACGTGAGCCCGGAAGTTTGAGGTTTCCTTCGTGGCCTTAGTGGTAACTGTGAGGTGTTACTTGCCCTCACCACGCAGACGAAAAACGGGGAACCCACTTAGCAGCAGGCTCCCCCAGATGCATGACGCTGCCCAGGAGCCGTCATGCTTGCCCAGCTACAAACTCAAACTCACGCCCGAGCTGCGGCGCGCGATTCTTCGATCGACACGCCCGCTGGCGGATGTGCCCCGGTCCACGTAGACGTGTGCCCCGAGCCGGAACTGACCTTGATGACATCCGCGATCCCGTACCATTCGCGATAAAGCTGCCCGACTTGCTTCTGATTTACCTCGAGCGCCAGCGTGATCTGATGATCGTGCTCGGCTGGTTCAGCGTGCACGACCGGAAGATCGAGCGCCCGGCGCGAAGCCGCATTCAGAATGCGCATCAACGTTCCCTGCGTATTGCGATAGCGAATATGAAAGGTCTGCATAAGCTTGTCCCCCTGTAGCGCCGGCGTCTCGCCGGCTGTCCGGCGGGCAACTTGCCCGCCGCCCGCGCGAACTATTGCGTCGGTTCTTCTTCCAGCAGCATCTCCGAAAGCGCCGCGCCTGCCGGAACCATCGGGAAAACGTTGGCCTCCGGAGCGCAATCAAACACCAGCAGCTCTGGCTCCGGCGATCGCAAGAACCGGTCGATCTGATCCCCCGTGTCTTGCGAAACCGGAAACTCCCGCATCGCGTCTTCATTCAGCCGGAAGCTGTGAAGCTTGTAGGCCTTGGCGATCTCCACGAAATCGGGATTGTCACTCAGGTCGGTCTCGGCGTAGTTGCGCTGGTAAAACAGCTGCTGCCACTGCCGCACCATGCCGAGATACTTGTTGTCGATGATCACCATCTTCACGGGCAGGCCGAGTCGGTGAACCGTGGCGAGTTCCTGAATGTTCATCTGAAATCCGCCGTCGCCGGAAACGCAGAGCACGCACGTGTCAGGCTTCGCGAGCTGCACACCTACTGCTGCCGGCAGAGCGAAACCCATGGCTCCGAGTCCGCCCGAGGTGATAAACCCTCGGGGTGACGACGACCGGTAGCGCTGCGCTGCCCACATCTGGTGCTGGCCGACGTCGGCTATCACCACACTGTCCTGCGGCAGGCGGCTAAAGAGTTCATCGAGAAAGCGAATCGTCGGTTGTGCCAGCCCGCGCGGGTCAAGCTCTGCCCGCTCAGTTCCGCAAGCGACCGCCCGCCAGCCACTGAAGTCAGGAAGGGAATGCCGACGCAACTCCGCCTGGAATGCGGGAATAGTATCTGCCAGATTCCCAATCACGGGCAGATCGCAGGGACGTACACGATCCAACTGTGCCGGATCGATTTCAAAGTGGACGATCTTCGCATGGGGCGCAAAACGCGTCGGTTCCCCCGTCACACGATCATCAAGCCGCGCACCAAATACCATCAGCAGGTCTGTCTCGTTTAGGGCCGTGTTCGCGGCGCGCGTTCCGTGCATGCCGACCATGCCCAGGTAGTAAGGCGCCTGCGGTGGAACCGCGCCCAATCCATGTACCGTGGCAAATGTCGGAATATTCAGATCGTCGAGCAACCGGCGCAACTCCGGAATCGCTCCTGACAACTTCGCTCCCGCGCCGACCAGCGCGACGGGCTTCACAGACTGCTGCAGCAAGGCCACGATCGTGTCGGTGAATCCGCCTTCAGCCCTTGCGTCAGCAGGCCGCGCGTGCGGCGTAAACTTCACCGGTCCCGCGAACTCTTTCTTCGCCTTCAGCATGTCGGTGGGAATGTCGATCACCACCGGTCCGGGACGCCCGCTGCGCGCCCAATAAAATCCCTCAGCGATCGCCTCAGGAATTTCGTCAATCGTACGAACCAGGCGGCTCCACTTGGTGAGCGAGAGCGTCACGCCAAAAACGTCGGTCTCCTGAAATGCATCGGTGCCAATCAGCGCACTGCGCACCTGGCCGGTGATGCAGACCAGCGGAACCGAATCCATCTTTGCGTCGGCAATGCCCGTCACCAGATTTGTTGCGCCCGGCCCGCTGGTGGCCATGGCAACTCCAACTTCGCCCGTGACCCGCGCGTAGCCCTCCGCCGCGAATACCGCGCCTTGTTCGTGCCGCGTGAGGATGTGCCGCACTCCGCTGCCCTCAAGCGCGTCATACAGCGGCATAATCGCGCCGCCGGGGTAGCCAAATACGAGCTCCACCCCTTCGGCGCGCAGGCACTGCAGCACGATGTCGGCTCCCTTAAGCATTCACCACCTGTTTTGTAGGATCCTTGGGAGCTTCTGCTGGCTTCTTGCCTTCCTTCGGAAGCCAGCTCATCATGCCGCGCAGTTGTGCGCCCACGATCTCGATGGGATGCTGCTTCTCTTTCTCGCGCAAGGCGTTGAAGTTGGGGCAGCCGGCCTTATTCTCGGCAATCCATTCCCGCGCGAACTGACCGCTCTGAATATCGGCCAGCGTCTTCTTCATCGCGGCGCGCGTGGCGTCGCCAACCACTTGCTCACCGCGGGTCAGATCGCCATATTCGGCAGTGTTTGAGATCGAGTAGCGCATGCGGCTCAGGCCGCCTTCGTAGATCAGATCCACGATCAGCTTTACCTCGTGCAGGCACTCGAAGTAGGCGATCTCAGGAGCGTAACCGGCCTCGACCAGGGTTTCGAATCCCTTCTTGATCAGCGAGGTCAGCCCACCGCACAACACGGCCTGTTCGCCGAATAGATCGCTCTCGGTTTCTTCCTTGAAAGTCGTCTGCAGAACGCCCGCCCGCGTGGAGCCGATGCCATGCGCGTAAGCCAGAGCAAGCTCGTGTGCGTGACCGCTGGCATCCTGCTGGATCGCGATCAGCGACGGCACGCCGCGGCCTTCGGTGTACACCCGTCGCACCAGGTGTCCCGGGCTCTTGGGAGCGATCATCACGACATCTACATCAGTCGGCGGAACGATCGTCTTGAAATGAATGCTGAAGCCGTGGGAGACGCCGAGAACTTTGCCGGGATGCAGATACGGCTTGATGAACTGCTCGTACGTCTCGGCTTGCGTCTCATCGGGGGTCAGGATCTGAATCCAGTCTGCGCGCTTGGCGGCTTCGTCCGGCGCGACCACGACCATGCCATCGGCCCGCGCCTGTTGGGCGCTCTTTCGAGCCGGGTCCAGCCCAATAATGACTTTGAATCCGCTGTCGCGAAGATTCTGCGCCTGGGCGTGTCCCTGGCTGCCATAACCAATGATGGCGATCGTCTTGCCCTTCAGTACCTCAGGCTTCGCGTCGCGTTCATAAAAAATAGTAACCACCAGCGTGCTCCTCTCGGTTCACAAGGGGAGGAAAGACGCCCTTGCTGTTTGGGAAAGTCTGTCTCGATAGCAAAACCGACCGGTCGGTCGGTATCTGAAAATGCTACCTGTCCGGCCCGCTAAGTGTCAAGCGGGAAGTCTGGTTCGGGCAAAGCGAAGCTCGGGCCCGGTTGAAACGCGCATTAGGACCTTTCTTGATTTTGATACGCTGTCCTTTCGTGGGCGTTGTATGAGCGCCGGGTCGAGACGCCGGAGAACCGGCGGCCATCCTTCCGGCCAGGAGGAACTCATGAACGAATTTGAATGCCTGGTCCCAATTTTGAACGTCAAGAATTTCGCCGCGTCGATGGACTACTACCTCAACCAGCTGGGCTTCAAGAAAAAATGGGATTGGGGTGATCCTCCGGGCTTCGGTTGCGTCGCGCGAGGCAAGATCGAGATTTTTCTCTCTGAAGGAGGGCAGGGTCAGGCCGGCACATGGATCAGCATTTTCGTGGAGGATGTGGATGCGCTGCACGAGGAGTACAAAAAGAGCGGCGCAATCATCCGCCAGCCGCCGACAAACATGCCCTGGGGGATCCGCGAAATGAATGTGCAGGATCCGGACGGTCATCGTTTTCGCATGGGCAGCCATTCCGAAGGCCCAGTCGATCAGGAAGGCTGGAAGCGCTTCGGCGAGATACAGCAGTTCGGGGAGTAAGCCGTAGCAATGGCCGTATGCGGCGGCCGACTGCGCGTGAACATTGGCAATCCTGCCTGCAACTGTTTACCATGGCACGCGATGGCACGCGAGACACTGGTTGATTCCCGGCAGGAAATTCTGCGCACGGCGGCCCGCCTGTTCCAGCAGCGCGGATACGACGCGACTTCGATGAACGACGTCGCCGCCGCCCTCAAACTCAGCAAGGGCGGCCTCTACCACCATTTCCAGAGCAAAGACGAGATCCTGTTCGAGATCATGAACCATGCCATGGAGCTAACCCAGGAGCGCGTCATTGGACCGGCGAGCACCATCGTCGATCCCGTGGAACGTCTGCGCGCCCTGATCCGCCTGCACATCGAAGTCGTGCTCAGCCCGCGAGACCGTGAGATTACGGTCATGCTGCATGAGAACCATCCTCTGCCGCCGGCGCTCCGCAAGCGCATCAACCACCGCAAGAAGGAATACGTCCACTTCGTGGAGAGCCTGATCGCCGAGGTTCAAAAAGAAGCGCAGCGCACCCGCATGGCGAAGGGCAACGTGAGCCCGCGTGCCGCGGCCTTCGCTCTGCTCGGAATGATCAACTGGATCTACCAGTGGTACAAGCCCGAAGGGGAACTGCAGGCCAACAACCTGATTCCGCAATTCACCGAGCTCCTGTTCGGAGGGATCCTCGCGTGAAAGCCTGGTTCGGCAACGTCGGTGAGATTGATCATCAGCGCGCACTGAGCAGCAAGTTGTACCGCGAGTTTCTGCGCGTGCCGGCCATGAGCGCGGGGTTGTACGTGCTGCCCGCCGGCGCCACCGATCCGCAAGGCCCGCATCATGAAGATGAGATGTACTACGTTGTTTGGGGAAGAGCCAGGTTCCGAGCCGCGGACGAAGACCGCGAAATATCTGCCGGAAGTGTGCTCTTCGTCGCCGCTGAAGTCGAGCACCGATTCCACGACATCGCGGAGGAACTAGCCGTGCTGGTCTTCTTCGCGCCCGCGGAGACCTAGATCTGAGCTGCCCTCGCTGCTACTTGTGCGCCGGAATCCAGTAGACCTCTTCTTTGACTGCTCCCTTGTCCGTGAACCCTCGCCGCTTCAGAATCGCCTTGCTGTGCTCGATCATATCGGGATGACCGCACAGGTAAGCCATGGTGTTGCCGGGTTCCAGTTCCCAGTGATCGGCATACTTGCGCAGAATGTCATCGGCGCGTCCGATTTCTCCCGGCCAATCTGAGTGGTCCCACGGACGGCTGACCGTCGGCACATATTTGAACCACGGCAATTCCTTGTCGAAGTGGTTCAGTTCATCCAGGTACCCAAATTCCCAGGGTCGGCTCGCGCCATTCAGCAGGTACAGCTTGTGCGTGCCGTCGAAGCGCCCCTCTTTCCAGTCCTTGTATAACGTGCGCACGAAACTCACGAACGGCGCTACACCCGTTACCGTGGAGATCAAGAGGTGATTCGTCCGGCCATTTTGCGTATCCAGAGAGAATTTTCCTTTGGGAATCTTGCGCATGAGCAACCGGTCGCCGGGTTGCAACTTGTGCAGTAACGGAGTGAGCGCGCCTTCCGGCACCAGTTCGAAGAAGAACTCCACTTCATTTTCGGATGGTGACGAGGCAATCGAGTAGGGGCGCTCCACCCGTTTGCCGTTGGCCTCAACTCCCAGCGTTGCATATTGCCCCGGAACAAAATGGAACTCGCCTCCGCTACGGATGCGGAACATCCATAGATCGGGAGCGAAATCAACGCGCTTGGTCACTTCCGCGCGGAAGAACTTGTCGTCGGGAATCGTCATCTTTGATCTGGCCTCACACTTGCAAACCTTCTGTTCAAAAACTTTCTCCGCACGTCCAGGGAACTGGACGCGGCCGCCCCTGATTGCAAAGGATTCGTGTGATGGAATCGCGCGTCCGGCCTTCCCGGTTGCACGCCAGCTTCCAACCGAACGGTCGTACGAGTTGCGATATCCTACATGAAACGGGTGCTGCGTGGGAAGGATTTACCGAGACGTGGAAGCACCTCAGTGGCTGTGGTGATGGTGGTGTTCAGCACTTTCGCTCACGGGAATCACGCAGCCGTGCGCCACCTCGCACACCGCATGCTCGAACTGGATGGTCGTATGGTCGATGCGGAAGTCGTGCAGCAGGCATTCCTTCACGTCGCGCAAGATGCGTTCGCTGACCGAGGGAGGAATGTCGGCAATCGAGATGTGGCAGGAGAGAGCGTGGGTCTCGGATCCGATGCTCCAGACGTGGAGATCATGCACATCGTTGACTCCGCCGATCGAACGGATCGCGGACTCGATCTTCTCCAGCTTCATGCCGCGCGGCGTGCCTTCCAGCAGAATATTGAGGGTCTCGCGCACGATCCCAAAGCCAGACCATAGAATCAGCGCGCCAATCCCGAAGGAGAGCGCGGAATCAATCCAATAATTTCCGGTCACCAGAATCGCCCAGCCGCCTGCGATGACGGCCGCGGTCGAAAGCGTGTCTCCCACCTCGTGCAGCAGAGCGCTGCGGATATTGACGTCGCCACCGGAACCCCGGCTCGAGCGATAGAGCAGCAGCGCGATAACGCCGTTCATCACGACGCCCGCAGCAGCCACCCACATCATCACGCTGGCCTGCACATGCTCCGGGTGCTGCAGGCGGCGGAAAGCCTCGTAGAAGATGAAGAACGAAACTGCCACCAGCGAGGTGGCGTTGACCAGGGCTGCCAGAACTCCGGCGCGATGGTAACCGTAGGTCTTGGTGGAGCTGGCCGGGCGCGCCTGAAAATAGACCGCGACCAGCGACAGCAGCAGGGCAAGGAAGTCGGAAAGGTTATGCCCGGCCTCGGAAAGCAACGCCAGGGAATGAGCGCGAATGCCCGCCACCACCAGCAGCACGATGTACGCCAGAGTCACCGCGAGCGAAACCTTCAGAACCCGCGTGGGACCGCCCGCGCCATGAACGTGCACGTGCATGCCTCCAGTGTAAGGGCGCGGCGGGCGGGCTTCAAGCGAGTTCAGAGCCCAGCCGTCATGATGCCTGGAAATTTAAGTCCGTCCGCGGCAATGCCGATGGGGCGTACAGGCTGACAGCCGGTTTTGCAGGTACGCCCTAGCGTGTCGAGAGGAAACCGGATCTTGGCTGAGGACTTGCTCGACAACCAGCGTGTTCAGGCGAACAACAACTTATGGACGAAATCGTTAAAGATTTTCTTATCGAAAGCAATGAGAACCTGGACCGATTGGATCAGGAACTGGTCAAGCTGGAATCCGATCCATCTTCCAAAGAACTGCTGGCCAGTATCTTCCGCACGATTCATACCATCAAGGGTAGCTGCGGGTTCTTGGGCTTTGCCCGGTTGGAAAAACTGGCGCACGCTGGCGAGAGCCTGCTGTCGCGCCTGAGGGACGGTAAGCTCACTTTAACGGAAGAGCTGATCAGCGGTCTACTCGCGATGGTGGATGCGGTCCGCCGCATGCTCGCCGCGATTCAGACGTCCGGCCAAGATGGCGACCAGGACTACGCGCCACTCATCGCGCATCTGGCGCGCCTGCAGGGGCAGACTCAGTCCGGCGAGTCTGCGCCGTCCCCGACCTCCCTTGGTTCTTCCGAGAGTCTGCCGGCGCCTGCGGCAGAAATCAAGGTGGATGTCCAGCATGCCGAGGCAACTCCACCGCCTTCGGTGAAGCACGAGACTCTCCCTGGAGAAGACTTGGCCGACCCGTCGAAGATCGGCGGATTGCTACTCGATCGCGGGCAGGTGCGTTCCGACGATCTTGCCCAGGCTCTGGAGCAGCAGGAGAAGGGCAGGAAGCGGATTGGAGAGATCCTGGTGGCACAGGGAGCGGCACAGCCCGAGGACGTGATCGCGGCGCAGCGCACCTTGGAGTCCCGGAATCCGGACGCCGCCGTGGAAACCATCCGCGTAGGTGTCACTCTGTTGGACCGCCTGATGAACCTGGTAGGCGAGCTCGTGTTGGCACGCAACCAGCTGCTGCAGTTCTCCAACGGTACCCAGGACGCCGGCTTCCAGGCTCTTTCGCAGCGCATGAACCTGATTGCCAGCGAGCTGCAGGAAGAAGTCATGCGAACCCGCATGCAGCCGATTGGCAACATCTGGAGCAAGTTTCCCCGCACGGTGCGGGACCTGGCCCTGAATTGTGGCAAGGAAGTGCGAGTGGAGATGGAGGGCAAGGAAACCGAGCTGGACCGCACCATTATTGAAGCGATCAAAGACCCCCTCACTCACCTGGTTCGCAACTCCATCGACCACGGCATCGAGCCCCCGGAAGAGCGGAAACGGTTGGGAAAAGACCCGACTGGAAGGTTAGTGTTGCGGGCCTTCCACGAAGGCGGGCAGGTCAACATCGAAATCTCGGACGACGGAGCCGGACTCAATCTCGACCTCATCCGGCGGAAGGCGATTGAGCGCGGTGTTGTCCCCGCCGAACAGGCTGCGCGCATGCAGGACCGCGACGTTTTTAACCTGATCTTTCTTCCAGGTTTTTCTACTGCCGAAAAAGTATCGAACGTTTCCGGGCGCGGCGTGGGTATGGATGTCGTGAAGACCAACGTGGAAAAGATCGGCGGGACCGTCGACGTGCATTCCACGGCGGGAAAAGGCACCACCGTGAAGGTCAAGATTCCTCTGACCCTCGCCATCATTCCGGCATTGATGGTGACCTCCGGTGGCGAGCGCTTTGCGATTCCGCAGGTCAGCCTGCTCGAGCTGGTGCGGCTGGAGGCAGGCGAATCCAGCAGAGGAATCGAAATGGTCCACGGTGCTCCGGTGTACAGACTGCGGGGACGTCTCCTGCCTCTGGTGTACCTCAACCGCGAATTGCAGATCGTGGCCGAATCCGGCAAGGAAGTCGCCCAGGATATTGCCACAAACATTGTGGTCGTGCAGGCGGACGGTCGCGAATTCGGCCTGGTGGTCGATGAGATCACCGATACCGAAGAGATTGTCGTGAAGCCGCTGGGCAAGCAACTGAAGGGAATCAGTGCCTACTCCGGCGCAACCATCATGGGGGATGGGCGGGTGGCGCTCATCCTCGACATCCTGGGCCTGGCCCAGCGCGCCCATGTGATTGTCGAGGCCCGCGAGGCCGCTCTTAAGGACAAAGAGAAGGCCAGCCGAAAAGAGGATTCGGCGACTGACCATCAAACCCTGCTGCTAGTCCAGTGCGGCGATCAGGGCCGCGTAGCCATTCCATTGTCATTGGTGGCGAGGTTGGAGGAGTTTCCGGCGGCGGCCATCGAACTGGCTGGGACGCAGGAAGTCATGCAGTATCGGGGGCAGATCATGCCGCTGATCCGCTTGTCCACAATCCTTGCTGGGGTGGGCAAAGAAGCAACCATTGCGTCGGGGGATGCCCGCATGCAGGTCGTGGTGTATTCCGAAGCGGGCCGGAGCGTGGGCCTGATCGTGGACCGCATCATCGACATCGTGGATGAGAAGCTGGAGGTGCAGAATCCCGCCCAGCGCCGGGGAGTTCTCGGCTCATCCGTCATTCAAAAGCGCGTCACCGATCTGCTGGACGTGCCCAGCGTGGTACGCGACTCAATTCCAAGCTTCGCCGAAACGCCGTCACCAGCATAGGAGAGCGGAAGCCATGGTTTCATCGCAGCAGTTCTGCACATTTTTTCTCGATGGGCACCTTTTTGGAACACCGGTGCCGCAGGTGCAGGAAGTCATCCAGTACCAGGTGATGACGCGGGTTCCGCTCGCGCCCAGCGTTGTCAGCGGCATGATCAACCTGCGCGGGCAGATTGTGTCCGCCATTGACTTGCGCCGGCGCCTCGGTTTCCCCGACCGGCCCGCGGACCAACTGCCGATGAACGTGGTGGTTCGTACCAGCGAGGGGGCGGTCAGCCTTCTGGTCGACGAGATCGGCGACGTGATCGAAGTGGAGGAAGAGGCGCTGGAGAGCCCTCCGGAGACGCTGCAAGGCTTCGCGCGCGAAGTGGTGCGCGGGGTCTACAAGCTGTCAGGACGCCTGCTTCTGGTTCTCGACACGGAACGGGCCGTCGATGGAGCCGATGCGAGTGCCGCGATGGCAAGTAGAAGAGCCTGAGTTTGAGTTTTGGGACCGTCGCGCATCCGTCAGTCACTTCAATAATAAGGAGCACCAAAAATGGCTTCCGCAGCTAAACCAGCGTTGACCGTCCCAACAACCTTGCCAAAGATCGCCAATCCCGCGCCTCTCGGACTCGCAGCCTTCGGACTCACAACGGTTGTCCTGAGCTGCATCAATGCGGGCCTTCTTCCCCCGGAAGCGACCTCAGCCGTGGTACCGCTGGCGTTCGCCTTTGGGGGACTGGCTCAACTTATTACCGGAGTGCTGGAGTACGCCAATGGCAATACGTTTGGCACGGTCGCCTTCACATCCTACGGGTCGTTCTGGTTATGGTACGCCTCGCTGGTGTGGTCGGTGGGAGCAGGATGGTTAAAGCCTCCGGCAGCGGCCGGCGTCGCGGTCGTTTTACTGATGTGGGGGGTCTTCTCCCTCTACATGTGGATTTGTACCTTCAAGGCGAACAAGTGCATCTTTGCGACTTTTCTTGCACTGTCCGCGACTTTCTTTCTCTTGGCAGCGGGTGACTTCGGTTGGGCGCCAGGGAAGCGGTTGGGCGGATTTGCCGGCCTGGTCACTGCCGTCATTGCGCTCTATGTCTCGTTCGCGGAAGTCTTGAATAGCACGTTTGGCAAGGAGGTTTTGCCTTTGGGCAGGCCCTTGATCCGTTGATTAGGCGGAGCAAAGAGTTCGGTTGGAGAAATCGACCAGGGGATACAAAACAGCGCGGCTGGGCCGCGACAAGGAGCAAAAGATATGGCAGCAACGGGAGTCAAACTAAGCAAAACCACCTCGAGGAGTCGCACGCCGCGGCGGCAAAGCACAAACCCAAGCAACCAACGCGTCGAAGTTCGTGGATAAGGCCAGAATACACGACGACAACCCCGGGATCGAGGTCGTCCAGGATAGGGACCACACCATTCTGGACCTGAACGCGTCGGCTGCGCAGGCTGCAGGGAAGCGGAAGGAAGAATGCATAGGGCTCAAGTTTTGGGATCTGTTCGACAACCAAGGATGCAGAGCTGGAACCTGTGCGGCGTCGGAGGCGGTGAGGACCGGCAAGTTCTGCGAGGGAGAGGCGCTGCCACTCGTCCAGGGCAAGGAGATGCCTGTTTTGGTTACGGCAAATCCGCTCTTCAACGAAGCGGGCCAAGTAGAAGGCGTCGTCGAGCTCATCTTTTCAGCGGCTGGCGAGGTTGGCCTGGCTCGCGGGATTGAGGAAGTAGCCAGTGCTGCGAAACAGGGGCAACTCGATCCCGGGTGGATGAAAGCAGGTTCCAAGGTTGTCATCTCGAACGAGCGAAGACAGTCAACGCGATGTTGGATACGCTCATCGGGCCGCTGCGAGAGGCGATTGACGTTACCCGAAGAATGGCGATCAACGACTACAGCAAGGGTGGACGGAAATTATACGGGAATCTTCGCCGAGATAGCGGCGGGCATCAACGGGGTTCAGGAACGAGTCCAACATGGATCGGCACCGTCCGAAAGGTTTCGCAAGGGAACATGGAGGATCTGCCGGAATACAAGAGAATCGGGCGCAGGTCCGAACAGGATGAACTTGTCCCATCCTTGACCGCGATGATGGAAAGCCTCGGAGCGCTGGTGGCGGATGCCGAAATGCTGTCGCAGGCGGCGGTGGACGGCAAGTTGGCCACGCGCGCCGACGCCAGCAAGCATCAGGGCGACTATCGCAAGGTCGTCGAAGGGGTCAACCGTACCCTGGACGCGGTCATCGGTCCCTTGAACGTATGCTGCAAAATATGTGGACGACATCTCCAACGGCCTGATCGAGGCCAGTGAGATCTTGCAGGCCATGGCGGCCAATGATTACACCCGCCGCGTTGCCAGCACCAGCGGGTCAAAATCACCGACACTTACAACGGCGATTTCAACACTATCAAGAGCAATCTGAACAACTGTATCGAAGGACTGGCCGGAGTGGGGGCCGCTACAAATCAGACCGCCGACACTTTGCAGACGAGCATGAAGTCGATTGCGCAAAATGCGCAGGCGCTGTCGAGCTCGTCGCAACAGTTGGCGGCTACCAGTCAGCAAATGAGCAGCAACGCGGAGGAGACCTCGGCCCAAGCCAGCACCGTCGCCACCGCCACCCAGCAGGTAACCACGAATCTGAACAGCGTGGCCACCGGCGCGGAGGAGATGACTGCCACGGTGCAGAGCATTTCCGGCAATGCCGGCGAGGCAGCAAAAATAGCGGGCGAAGCGGTCAAGACCGCGAACGCCGCCAATGCGACAGTCGCCAAACTGGGCGAGTCCAGCGCTGAGATCGGGCAAGTCATCAAGGTCATCACCTCAATCGCTCAACAGACCAATTTGCTTGCCCTGAACGCGACCATCGAGGCCGCGCGGGCCGGTGAAGCTGGCAAGGGATTCGCCGTGGTGGCCAACGAGGTCAAGGAACTGGCCAAACAAACCGCCAAGGCGACCGAGGACATCAGCCAGAAGATTACGGCTATCCAGGAGGACACCAAGCGGGCGGTGGAATCGATCGGAAGCATTACCGCTGTGATCAACCAGATCAACGACATTTCGGGCACCATCGCAACCGCAGTCGAAGAACAAAGTGCGACGACTAACGAAATGTCACGCAATGTGCAGGAGGCAGCCAAGGGGTCTGGCGAAATCTCGCAGAACATCCAGGGAGTAGCCACGGCGGCCGAGAGCACGACACGAGGAGCCCAGGACAGTCAGAAAGCCGCGCAACAACTGACGGAAATGTCTACCCAGCTACGCAAGCTGGTTGACCAGTTCAAACTCGAGGAAGATGAAGAGACCGGCCCTTCAGCGAAAGGCAAAGGAACCAAAGGTCGTGCGGCGCGAGCCTCAGCATAAGTGACCCTCACGAGGCCGCGGAGAGGTTTCCCGCTGCGGCCTCCGTTCCTTGCTTCTCGTCAGCGCGAAAGATGCCCATCTCTCTCTGGGAGGAGGCAGGATAGTTTGCGAATACCCCCTAAGAAGCGAGTGCTCATCGTCGACGACGCGGTGGTGGTGCGCAAGACGCTTTCCGATGCCATCGGGGCGGACCCAGCCCTCGAAGTCGCCGGCACCGCCAGCAACGGCCGGTTTGCGCTAGGGAAGTTTCCAGCCCTGAAGCCGGACATCGTTCTGCTCGACATCGAAATGCCGGAGATGGATGGACTGGAGACGGTTCGCCAGTTGCGCTTGATCGACGCTCACATTCCGATCATCATGTTCAGCACGCTCACCGAGCACGGCGCCTCCGCTACGCTGGAAGCTCTGGCGCTCGGTGCTACCGACTATGTCACCAAGCCCAGCAACCGGGACATGACAGAAACCCTGGAGACGGTTTCTCGCGAGTTGCTTCCGCGAATTCATGCACTCTGCCACCTTCCGGATGTCCATACCGAAATTCCGCCGGGACTGCCGCCACCACGGATTGCAACCTGGAAGCCGCGCATCTTATCCCCGGTGCAGGTAGTAGCGATTGGCGTTTCCACTGGCGGTCCGGACGCGCTCGCCCGGCTTCTGCCATCTTTGCCCGCGAACTTCCCGGTGCCCATCGTCATCGCGCAACATATGCCTCCGATCTTTACTTCGCTGCTCGCGACTCGGCTCTCGGCGAAGTCGGCGGTACCCGTGCGGGAATGTGTGTCTGGAGAGCCGCTGCAGTCCGGTTCCGCCGTTCTTGCCGCGGGAGATTTTCACATGGTGGTTAGCCAGGAGAATGGCGTCGTTCTGACAAAGTCCCATCAGGGGCCGAAGGAGAATTACTGCCGCCCGTCGGTCGATGTCCTGTTTCACTCGATCGCCCGCGTCTACGGGGCCCGCGCGCTCGCCGTGATTCTCACCGGGATGGGGCAAGACGGTCTGAAGGGATGCGAAACGTTGCGGTCGCTCGGAGCCCGGATCTACGTGCAGGATGAAGCCAGCAGCGTGGTTTGGGGCATGCCCGGTTTCGTGGCTAAAAGTGGTCTGGCGGATAAGATTCTGCCGCTCGATCAGATGGGCGCCGAGATTGTTCGAGCAACGGTCTCACAGAGTGCCGCCCGGCATCAATCCTGAGCTCTCAGTTTCGCCGAGCGTGGCCATCAATTTGTCGTGAATCAACTCTTGGTCAAACTATCGAGATAGCGGTTGTTGTAAAACGTAGTCGTCTTCTGCACGAACTCGAGAATCTTGAACATCCGCTCGCGGCCCTCCCGGTTCACCTCGCGGAACTGAACGGCGACGCCGGTGCCAGGATCAAGTCTCGCCACCAAGCCCTCCGCTGACAAGCTGGCATCATCCATGGAGAAGCTCAGCTTGATCTTGCTGCCCGGCGCGAGGATGGAACTGGTTTCCACGAAGCACCCGCCCAGGCTGACGTCGGTCACGTTGGCGAACAGGGGAGTCTTCCCCTCCTCGGTTTGCAGTTCGATCGTAACCCGGCACTTCATGCGTGGATGGGAACGGCGGTCCTTATAGGAAAGGTGCTTCTGTTTCTCCAGATACATGCGGCGGTCGGCTTCGGCCAGAAGTTGTTCTGCGTCGTTGCCGTCCTCCGGATACATCGACCGTCCCACGCTAAGCGACAGAAGATCTTCGCCACACACTTCGTTTCCGGCCTGCCGGGCCAGAACCCGCATTTGCTCCGCTTTCTTGCCGGACGCATCGGCCGTAAGCCCGGGGGCAATAACCACGAATTCGTCGCCGCCCATGCGCGCAACGTAGTCGTATTCGCGGCTACTGTCCTTGAGGGCCTGGGCAAAGAGCCGCAGCACGCGATTGCCCTCCAGATGGCCGAAACGGTCGTTGATCTGCTTGAAGCCGTCCATGTCAGAGACCATGACGGTCAGCGTCGAATTGTCGCGCTTGCAGCGGGCCAATTCCCGCTCGAGTTGCAGGAACAACGAGCGGGCGTTGGGCAGGCCCGTCAGGTAGTCGGTAATTGCCGAATTCTCCGCCTGCTGGAACTTGAGCGCGTTCTCGATGGACAACGCCATCTTGCCGCTAACTGCCAACAGAATGCGCAGGTGATCGGAAGTGAAGGCGTCGCGTTCGCTGCGGTAGAGCGCGAGCACGCCGATGACTCCGGTGACGCCTTCGAGCGGCACGGCCAGCGCGGAGCGCAGGGTGCTGAATTTCGAAGGGTCGTTCAGATATCCCGGTTCCACCGAGGGATTGCCGTTGATGATCGGTTTCCGGTTATGCGCCACCCACCCCGAGAGTCCCTGCCCGATCGGGATCCGCAGCGAAGAGAACAGCCGGTAGTTGTCCCCGTTGACATATTCGGGGACAAGTTCATCCTCGCGTTTGATATAGATGGCGATGGCATCATACGGAACCATCGGCTTCAGCTTCACCGAGAACACAGAAAGTGTTTCGGTCAAACTGAGCGAAGCGCCCAGATCCTGGCTCAGTTCGAACAAGGATTGCGCTTCCTGCCGGGCCGCTGCGATCGAAGACAAGAATGTCGTTTCGCGCCCCGCGTAATCTTGCGCGGTGGCATTTTCGAAGCCCGCTGCGGGCTCGAGGCCACGCTCGATCTTGATCGAAGTGGAGAGTGGGCCGTTCGGATCTTCCGCCGACTTCGCCACTGCCAGCCGCTCCAGGTGCTGGTAGCGTTTCTGCAAAATGTCAACGACCCTCGGATCAAACGACTTGCCCGATTCGACACCCAGCTTCTGCATTACTTCCCGCAAGGGCAAGGCACGCCGGTATTGACGATCGGATGCGAGGGCATCGAGATAGTCGACGGCTGACAAGATGCGCGCTCCGATGGGAATTTCCGCGCCTTTCAATCCCAGCGGATAGCCAGAGCCGTCCCACTTTTCGTGATGGGCTCGCACGATGGGCACTACCGGATACGGAAAGCGTACGCGTTCCAGAATCTCGGCGCCGACCAGTGTGTGAATCTTCATCTTCTCGAATTCTTCCGGCGTAAGGCGGCCGGGCTTCGAGATAATGTGTTCCGGCACCGCGAGCTTGCCGATGTCGTGCAGCAGGGATGCCGCGTGGAGTGCTTCGAGTTCGGGGCCGGTCACGCCCAGTTCCTTGGCCACTTCGATGGCATAGACGCGGACGCGCTGCAGATGCTCGTGAGTCGTATGGTCCTTCGCTTCAATCGCGAGCGCCAGGGCTTCGATCGTCCGCAGATGCAGATTCGCCATTTCCTCGACGTGCCTCTTCTCGTCTTCCAGTTTTCCCAGATAGAGCCGATACGAGCGGTATATCAGGTACACCGCTGGCAGCATGAGCAGCGACGTTTCCCAGTTGAATTTGTGATTGAGCCAGGCAACTGCGCCGGCCACTCCCGCGCCTACCAGGTAGTAGGGGAATGACCAGAAATAGCAGTCCACCAGGATGCGGATGAGAGGCCGGCGTTCGGTCAGGGAAATGACCATCGCGATCGAGCCCGCATTAGCAATGAAGTAGACCGTCGCCGCCAATCCCAGCAGAATCGGGCGACTCCCCACCACCAGATTCGCCAGAGGTTGGTGATAGGCCTCGTAAGCAAGCGCCGTCGACACCGCGCCCGCGCACACATTGAACGTCAGTTGGATCGCCTTGGGGCGCTCCGGATACAGGCACTGCGCGACCATGGAAATTGAGCCCAGAATCACCGTTTCCGTGAAGCTGAGTTCCAGGACGCCAATCAGAATGAAAAGAAAATTTACCGACAGTGTGCCGGTGATACCTGGCAAGTTCACCTTGAGGCGGGACGCCAGGATCGCGATTCCTAAATAACAGATAAACTCGGCGATGTTCTTGCTGCTCTGGTGAACTCCGGCGTAAACCAGCGTGGCCAAGCCAGCGATCACCGTCAAGCTGACGTATAGCTTCGCGGATCTCGACAGTCCTCTCCACGAGCGCGAGTGCTCGGGCAGACCCATAGTTGCGCTGGTTGCACCAGTCATGTGAGTAAACACAATGCGGCCAGGACAGACCTCTAGCCACTCTATGAATACCAGCTAACATGTTTAGAAACAATGATTTAGGGATTTTCTGGCAAACTTCGGTAACTTGCGGACGTTACAAAGCGGGGATACCTGCGGCCTTGGTGAAAAGTCGGATCCGCCTAAACCTAACATGTGGTTACACTTCGCTCCGGTGTTCGGTCTGCCTTGGGCGGCACCCCGACGGGCGAAAACGAGCCGTCGCCCGTTAGACCGAGTGCGAAACATCTTCTTCGGCCACGTCCTGGTCGGCGCTGGTCGCGGGGGCTGTGGCCGAGGATTTCCCGCGTCGCATGGCGACGATTCCGGTCCGCACCATCTCCAGTACGCCGTAGGGACGCAACACTTCGAGCAGACCGTCGATTTTGTCTTCGGCGCCCGTGATCTCAATCGTCAGCGAATCCGGTGCGACGTCGACGACCCGCGCACGGAACACGCTGGCCAGTTCCAGCACGTGCGAGCGGGCCTCGTGGGTGGCCGCCACTTTGATCATTGCCAGATCGCGGACGATGGCAGGCTCATGAGTGATGTTCTCCACCAGCAGTACGTTGACCAACTTATACAGATTGGCCTCGATGCGGCGGGCTTGGTCTATATCGGCGTCGACCGTGATCGTCATGCGCGACACTTCCGGTTTTTCCGTGCGGCCCACCGTCAGCGAATCGATATTGAAAGCGCGGCGGCGGAACAGCGAGGCTACGCGCGTCAGCACGCCTGGTTTGTTTTCCACGTACACCACATAAGTGTTCAGCATGTTTTCTCTATTCGTCTGCGGCGGTTTCGACAATTTTGCTGGGCCGCCGGATCATCTCGTGCAACGATGCTCCTGCCGCAACCATGGGATATACCGTGTCTTCCTGTTCCACGCGGAAGTTGATCAACACCGGACCGTCGTGCTCTCGCGCCGCCCGCACCGACGGCACTACCTGCGAGCGCTCCGTGACGGTCATGCTTCGAATGCCGTAAGCCTCGCCGAGTTTGGCGAAATCCGGATTCAGCAGCGGGGTGGCCGCGTAGTTGCGCTCGTAAAAGAACTCCTGCCACTGCCGCACCATCCCCAGGAACCCATTGTTGATGATGGCGATGTTGACCTTCAGATTCTCCTGCACGATCGTCGCCAGCTCGCACAGCGTCATCTGGAAGCCGCCATCGCCCACCACGACCCACACGTCCGCTTCCGGCCGCGCGACCTTCGCGCCAATCGCCGCCGGCAAGGCGAAGCCCATGGTGCCCAAGCCTCCGGAGGTGATCAGGCTGCGCGCCTTCTCGTGCTTGTAGTACTGCGCCTCCCACATCTGATGCTGGCCCACGTCGGTGACCACGACCGTGTCGCCGTCGCGAGTCTCGCGCCAAAGATCGTTAATGACGTGGGCCGCATAGAGATGCCCGCTATCGGGCAGGTTCTGAATATCGCGCACCGCAGCATCACCCTTCAGCTTGTCAATCGAATCTAGCCACTCGCTGCGGTCGATCGATTCGATCTTCGGCAAAAGCTCATGCAGCACTTCCCGCAGATCGCCAACCAGCGGAACATCGACTTTGACATTCTTATTGATCTCCGCCGGATCGATCTCGATATGAATCTTCTTCGCATTCGGCGCGTAGGTTTTCAGGTTTCCGGTCACGCGGTCGTCGAACCGCATGCCGAATGCCAGCAGCAGATCGGCTTCCTGAATGGTGTGATTTACCCAAGCCTCGCCATGCATCCCCATCATGCCGAGATTCAGGGGATGTGCCGCCGGAAACGCTCCGATGCCCAGCAACGTGAGCGCCACAGGAATGCCCGCGCGCTCGGCAAATTCGCGCACTTCCGCCATCGCTCCCGAAATGATGATGCCGTGCCCCGCAAGGATCACCGGCCGCTTCGAATTGTGAATCAATTCCAGGGCCTGCGCATATTCCTTCGGCGCGGGAGAAAGATCCGGTCGATAGCCCGGCAGTTGCGGCTTGGCAGCGTCCCAATCGAACTCGCAAGTCGTCTGCTGCGCGTCTTTTGTGATGTCGACCAGCACCGGCCCAGGACGGCCAGAGCGCGCCACATAAAAAGCTTCTCGAATGGTTCGCGCCACTTCGCTGGCATGCGTCACCAGATAGTTGTGCTTGGTGATGGGAAGAGTGACGCCCGTGATGTCCGTTTCCTGAAAGGCATCGGAACCGATCAGCTTGCTGCCAACCTGACCCGTGATGCATACGATCGGCGACGAATCGAGCATTGCCGTGGCGATTCCGGTCACCATATTGGTAGCGCCGGGGCCCGAAGTTGCGACGGCGACTCCCACCTGCCCGCTGGCACGCGCGTATCCGTCCGCCATGTGGGTTGCACCCTGCTCGTGGCGCACCAGCACGTGATGGATCTTGCTGTGTTTGAGCGCGTCGTAGGCAGGAAGAATGGCTCCTCCGGGATATCCGAAGACGACTTGCACGCCCTCCCGCTCCAGGCATTCCCAAAGAATGCTGGCCCCGGTCATGCTCTTTCCAGATGTCTTGTCCATTCGGTCCTTCCTGCGCTCCTAAAAAGCAAAACCCACCGGGCCATCGTTTCTGGCGGGGCGGGATTCGGGAGCCTTCAAGATTTCGTGTTTCTCAGCTCGCTGGTTCCCTCCACACCGGAGAGGGTATAAAAACTCCTACCCCCAAGACTATGGCACGAATTCGGTGTAGGTAGAGACTATTCATAACAGGTGCACAGATGGTATCGAAGCCAGGGAGTTGCCGCAAGTGGAAAGTCGGGTCAATGGACTACCGCCCGCACAAACAGTAATTCAGAGCTGAAGAACCCGCCGCTCCACATCCTCAGTGGCCCGCGAGACATTCTCTGGCTTGCCCAGGTCTCGCCAATAAAAGTCGTCCGCACGGAATGCCAAGATCCTTTCGCCGTCGCGAGCAAGCCGCAGATAAGAGTTGATGATGGAGAAGACCCCATCCTCCGCCATCATCGGAAGAAGGTGCGGAGAAATTACATGTACGCCGGAGAATGCCAACGACTGCCTTTCCTTTGACGGCCGGACAATCTCCGGCTCCTGATTACGTCCAGCCCGCCGGCCGCAAAGTTGCTGCTGCTCGTCGAATAAGAGGTATCGCGACGTCTCCCGCTCCTGCACCGCCAGAGTCGCGAGCGCCTGATTCTGTTGATGGAATTCCGCCATGCGGTGAAAGTCAATCGTGCTGAGCACGTCGACGTTGTGCAGAAGAAACGGCTCTGCCGCATGACCCTCTCCGAGAAAGAACCATGCCGCCTTCTTGAGCCCGCCGCCGGTGTCGAGCAACACGTCTTCGCGCGAGATCTCGATCCGCATCCCGAAGTTGTCGTTCTTCTTCAGATAATCCACCACCATGTCGGCAAAGTGATGAACGTTGACGATGACTTCACGAATCCCAAATTCACGCAAGCGTCGAAGCGTGATCTCCAACAACGTGTGTCCGGCCACTTCCACCAGGGCTTTCGGACGATCGTCGGTGAGCGGGCGCAGACGCGTGCCGAGGCCCGCGGCCAGAATCATCGCCCTCATCTTGCGGCCTTCTCCGCCGCCGTGTTCTCTGCCGCCATCCTCTCTAGCTCGCGATGCTGCAGGACCACCTCAATTCCGCTCTTTCCGCGCAGGCGTTTCGCCACTTGCTCCGCCAGGTATACAGACCGATGCTGCCCTCCGGTGCACCCAAACGACACCATCAGATTCTTAAACCCACGCTGCTGATAGTTGCTCACACTGGCATCCACCAAGGACATCACGCTGGCCAGAAACTGATGCACGCTCTCCTGCTGGTGGAGATAGTCGATCACCGGCGCATCCCTGCCCGTGAGCAATTTGAAGCGCTCCTCCCGGCCGGGATTCGGCAGGCTGCGTCCATCAAAGATGAATCCGCCGCCATTTCCGCTTTCATCCTTCGGCAGTCCACGATGGAACGAGAAACTGACAATCCGCACGACCAGGTTATCCGCATCCGAAGCCAGCCCCTGCAATTTCTCCGAGGCCAGCATGCTGTGAAATGCGTCCATCAACGTCGGCAGGGCAATTGGCAGCGTCACATTATGCAATAGCCAGCGCAAATTCTTCAGTGCATACGGCACGCTCTGCAGAAAATGTACCTTGCGCTCATAGAATCCCCGAAACCCGTAGGCCCCCAGCGCCTGCATGATGCGGATGTACACGTACGCGTAGTAGTACTTCATGAACGCGTCGCGTTTCACGTCGACGAAGCCACCCAGCGTGTCGAGGTAATGATCGAGCAACTGCTGGCGCAAATCTGGCGGCAGATCCGCCTTGGCGTCGTACAGAAGGGAAGCGACGTCATACTGCAGCGCGCCCTTGCGACCGCCCTGGTAGTCCAGAAAGTAGGGCTGCCCGTCGCGCAGCATAATGTTTCGCGACTGAAAATCGCGATAGAGAAAGTAGTCGCGCCCCGCACTCAACAGAAATTTTGTCAGTCGGCTGAAATCATCTTCCAGCGCCTGTTCGCTGAACGGAATTCCCGCCAACCGCAGAAAGTAGTACTTGAAATAATTCAGGTCCCACGCAATCGACTGCCGGTCGAAACTCCCGCGTGGATAACACACCTTGTAGTTCAAGTCGCGCCCCGCTTCAACCTGAAACCTCGGCAGAGTGGCGATCACCTTCCGATAGGCATCGACTACAGGAGCCGCAATCTGCTCTCCGGCTCGGTGTTTGGAAAGAAACTCAAACAGTGACGTATCCCCCAGGTCTTCTTCGAGATATGCCCCGTGATCGAGATCCTGAGCATAAATCTCCGGAACGGGCAGACCGTGCTTGCGAAAATGCCGGGAGAATTCGAGGAAAGCAGCGTTCTCTTCGCGCACATCATAGAGAATCCCGATGGCGCTGATCTTTTCGCCCGCCAGTCGGACGATCTTGCGCCCGGAGCCGCCGAGTTGCCCTTGCAACGGCTGCACCTGCTTGACCGGCGAGTGGAAGTGTTGCTCAAAGAGATGGTTAAGAATATCCATGAAGTGCGTAGCCGTTTATGCTTGGGGATTCACCACCCAAGATAACACCGAAGAGCAATGCCAGAGTTGAGGGGCATCCCCAAGCAAAACATCGAGGAAGGCAGAGAGTGATTCCGAGTCGCGCGCTTGCCTGTTGACTTTCGGCGCTGTTCCTCTACAATTGCCGGACCACGAAATCGGTCCGGAATACTACTCCGGATCCTCGTGAGTTCCGGTACTGGCAATCCAGTTGTAAGCGTCGAGAAACCTGCTTCTCCCTCCCCTGTCAATTCTCGTGCGCCGGCCCGCGACATCGCACGATCACGCCAACGCTTTGGGGTTTGAATGAAGATTCGATCGATTGCCGCTACGACGCTCCTTGCCTGCCTCGCTGTATTCGCTGCGGCGCCCGCCTTTGCCCAAGTCGTCACCCTTTCTCCCAACACCCTCAGCTTCGGAAATCAGGTACAAGGCACCTCCAGTGCGACTCAAAAGGTCACGCTGAAGAACGGCCAGAGCACCGCCATCACGATCACGAATATCAGAACGAATTTGCCGGACTACAGGCAGGTCAATAACTGTCCCTCCAGCCCGTCAACTCTTGCGGCGGGTGCCAGTTGCTCCATTTCGATCACCTTCACGCCGTCCGCACTTGGATCTCGCACGGGAGCGCTCACGGTCACTGACACTGGGCTCAGCAGCCCGCAAATGGCCTTCCTGGGAGGAACCGGAATTGCCCCGGTCACCACTTCGCCCACAAGTCTTTCGTTCGGAAACCAGGCCACGAAGTTGCGTAGCGCGCCTCTACCGGTGACGGTGACCAACAATCAGAGCAAGGCGCTCAGCATCACGAAGATTTCCACGAACCTGCCCGATTACACGGACACATCCACTTGTCCCCTCAGCCCGAACACGCTGGCTGCTGGAGCGAGCTGTACCGTGTCCGTCTTCTTTACCCCCTCGGTCCTCGGAACTCGAAGCGGCACCCTCACCATTGCCGATAACGCCGGCGCGAACCCAACCGTCAGTCTCACTGGAACCGGAGTTCTGGCTGCGGTCGCCAGCCCGGCAACCCTGGCGTTTGGCACGCAGACGATACATACCTCGAGCCCGCCGCAAACGGTTACGTTCACGAACAACCAATCTACCGCCCTGACGATCTCTAACATCGCCAGTAGCCTCACTGATTTTTCCGTAACTTCCACTTGTCCCTTCAGCCCCAGCATGTTGCTCGCCGGAGCCAGCTGCACGGCGTCGGTGACGTTCCAGCCCACGGCGACTGGCGCGCGCTCCGGGACCTTGAGTTTTACCGACAGTGCCAACAATAGTCCGCAGAAAGTGTCCCTGAGCGGAAGCGGAACCACGGCGACTCTGGTTTCAATCGCCGTCACCCCATCGCCTGCCTCGGTGCCGCTAGGAACGACTTTGCAACTCACGGCCACCGGATCCTATTCCGATGGAACCAATCAGAATCTCACCAGTTCGGCTACCTGGAGTTCGTCAGCGTCAGGAACCGCCAGCGTAAACAATGCAGGTTTGGCGACCGGAGTAAGCGTCGGAAACGCAACGGTCACCGCCAACCTGAACTCCATCTCCGGCTCGACCTCGATTTCCGTTACCCAGGACGCCGTCGCATATTACGTGTCGCCCACGGGCAACGACTCCAATCCCGGCACGCTTGACCTTCCACTGAAGACCGTCCAAAAAGCCGAGTCCCTGGTGGTTGCCAATTACCTGGGCGTTCACTGCTCGGCGCAATCTGTTCCGATCATCGTTCAGTTTCGCGCAGGGAGATGGGACAGTCTCGCCCTAACCATGGCCGCATCGGATAGCGGTTGCAGCAGCACCGTCCCGGTAGTCTTCGAAAATTATCCGGGAGAAACTCCCATCTTCTCCGGAGGCGTGCAGGTTCTGAATTGGACCAACACGTCCGGGTCCACTTGGCAGACAACTCTGCCGCCGGGCACCGCAAACTTTGAAGCCCTCTATTACAACGGAGTAAGGCGGCAGCGCCCGCGCCTCGGCTCGACAACATCAACAGGTCCGCTCGGATCCTATTACCGCGTGGCGAATAACGTCGCGGGATTCTACGATCGCTTTTATTACGACCCCAGCGATCCCATCACCGACAGCTGGCAAAACTACGCTCCATCCCACGGGAAACCCTTGCGGCCAGCCTCCGGGCCCCGCCAACTTGCAGGGCGACATTCAAGTGGCCATCTTCGAGCAGTGGGATGCTTCCTGGGAACGGATCAGCTGCATTGATACCGTCAACCATCTCGTGTATCTCACGGGCTCTACCGCAGGTGGCGTTTCTCACGGGTACATTCCTACGCACCGCTACATTGTCGAGAACGTAAAAGACGAGCTGTCCCTTCCTGGCCAATGGTTCCTCGACCGCTCCGTAACCGGGGCCTGGATGCTCACCTATATCGCCAATCCGGGCGAAAATCCCAATACCGATACGGTCATGATTCCACAGCAGCTTCACGTGCTGAGTGCGAGCGGATTGAAGTACCGGACTTTCGCTGGCCTCACATTTTCTTACGACGACTACGTCGTCGGGCCAACGGGATACGTTGGAGCCCAGGCAGAATCCACAGTCCCTGCCGCCGTAGCATGCTTCGATTGCAGCAATGTGACCTTCGACAGCGACAGCTTCACCAACATAGAAGGCTACGCGCTCGGATTTCCGACGGATAACAAAGGAACCGCCTCGGGCGACATAGTTCAGAACAGCGCGTTTTGGGATGTGGGGGCCGGTGGTCTCTTAACTGGCCGGGTTCCCACCGGCCCGGAAACCGACACGAATGTCTTTCAGTTCGCTACGATTCAGAACAACTTGGTGCAAGGTTACGGCCGCAAATTCCCAGGCGCAGCCGGTATCGTGAACCTGCTGGGCCACGATGTCTCCACCACCCACAACGACGTAGCCGATGGATACAGCCAGGGCATCATGATCTGCTTCCCGAGTTTCTCTCTTAGTTGTGCGGGTCAGAGCAATTCCAGCGGAGCCTTTAACCAGAACGTAACCTACAACCACATCTGGGACCTGGGCCAGGGCATCCTGAACGACTTCGGCGGCGTATACTTTGCGACCTATAGCGCCACTGGAGATGTCGCAGAAAATAACAAGATTCACGACATCACCGACGCTTCATCTCAAGACACAGACGGCTACGGCGGCAACGCCTTCTACATCGACCGGGGCGGCCCGATCCAACTCAAGAACAACCTGATCTATCGTTCGGTCAACGCCTTCAACGTAACTATGGGCCCGCCTTCCATGGGGCAGGTCATCACCGCCGATAACAACATCTTCGCGTTTTCGCGCGTGAGAGTCATTAACCTATTTACTTGCGCCAAGGCGGGCTACTCTCAGTTCTCGCTCAGCAATAACATATTCCTGCAAGATCGAAACGTTGCGTCGGTTCCACCGTCGAACCTGCAAGCCGGCGCAAGCTATCTTGGTGCACCTGTCGGCTCGGCTCAAGCCTTCGCAAGTAACGACTACTGGAATACTACGGAAGTGTTTGCCACCGATACCCACGCTTTTAACTCCCAGCCATCGACGTGCCAGACCAGGACATATTTCACTCTCGCCGCGTGGAAAGCTTTGGGCGAGGACGCAGGAAGCTTGTCCGTGGATCCAGGTTTTGTTGCGCCCACTTATCCGAACGACGACTTCAATTTCACCGCTGGACCACCGAGCATCGGCTTCATTCCATTCAACACAACCGGAACGTGCTCAACCTGCCCGGGACGCACCGCTCCGGTGATTGAGCCTGGCCCTGTACCGGCGGGGTTTCCCACGGTTCCGTTTAACCCGGCAACCGACTATTAAGAACCAACGCCTGCTCCGGAAATTCAGGCCTGTGTCTGTTGATCACTTCCGTAATAGCCCATCGGGGCCATTCCGCCACTGCACCCTTCGCGTTAGTCTGTTTGTGAGCAGACTTCGGGGGAGGGCTGTTCGACTGGCGTCCCATGACTCTATGAGTCTGGGACGCTTTGTTTTGTGATCTGCTTTTCGACCGCCGTCTTTTGACCGGCTAGTAGACCGGGGTGGGCTCCATGATCCGCAAAAGAGGATGGCCAGCAACATCTTGCAGGGGAAAATAGACCAGATGCGTACCTGGATCGACGCAGACAGTGTGCGCATGGGGCATGGAAATCGAACCTTGCAGGAAGAGCGCCTTTCCAATTTCGCGGAAGACCGTCACATTTCCTGATTCTGCCGAGACATACAACAGCTTCAGTTCCGGGTCGAAGGCGAGTACGTCGGGATCCTTTCCGACTGGGTATGTTTCCAAGACCTTCATACTCGTGAGATCGACCACCGCAAGCTTGTTGTTCTCTTCTCCCGCCACAAACGCCAATCTCGCCGCGACGTCGAGGACCACGCCGTGCGGGCTATCGATGCCAGCCATCGGGTAGCGTCCAATAATCTTGGCTGCCGCCGGATCGATCGCCACCAGCTCGTTCTTCTCGTGAACCGCAACCAGGATATGGCCCGATCCCGAGTCATAGACCGTATTTCCGGCGCCGCCGCCCAACGCGATCGTGGTAATCATCGTGTTGTCCGTTGCATCGATCACCGCATCGGCGTCCCCGTGTTCGTCCGACACGAACACTCGCTTTGCGCCCGGCGCATATGCAATGCCGTCCGGATATTTCACCGGGCCGGTGCTGGCCAGAGTCTTCAACGTCTGCATATCAACCACGACAACCTGATGCTCCCCGGTCGCCGATGCATAGACTCGATCCAACTCGGGAACCGCTAAGACTCCGTGCACGTTAGCAAAGCCGTCGAGATTCGACACGACCTCGCGCTTCTTTGTGTCGAAAACCACGAGTTGATCGGCATTCATGTGCGCAATGTAGAGACGGCCATGGACTGCGTCGAAGCTTTGATAGTCAAAGCGAGCCGCGGGCCCGGGCAGTGGCACGTCCGCAATTTTCTTCAGTGGCGTGGACGCCGTGCGATCGGAGGAAACTGCAGCAACGGCAAACGCGAAGATCGAAGCCAGGAGTGCCAACGCGCCAGCCAGCCCCAAGACTTGTAGCCGTCCTCGCATGGATGATGGAAGACCTCTTTTGAATCTGGTGGCGGCGGTAGGACTCGAACCTACGACCTACGGATTATGAGACCGTCGCTCTAACCACCTGAGCTACACCGCCACATGCCTGCAAATCGGGAAGGATGCGCGAAAGGAACCTTGCCGCCGGTACGGCCCCGGCACCCGCAGTAGGGAAGCAACGAACCTGCGTCCGATCCTCCATTCTAAAAGCGCCTGCGAAATAGGTCAAACACTGTGCCGGTGTGGGGACAGCCGCCTTCGGCGGTCCGCCGAGCGAAACTCGACAGGTTTGTCGCCAAACTGAGACACTACTCTGCGGCGTGATCGGCCTGCGATATTCACGCACGCAACTCACGATGACCGCAAAGTCCATGAAAGCGATCGCTGTCATTCCTGCCCGTTTGGCTTCCACTCGTCTTCCCCGCAAGATGCTGCGCGAGATTGCGGGCAAGCCCTTGATCGGAGTGGTCTACGAAGCCGTGCGATCTTCGCCGCTGCTCGCGGATGTTCTGATCGCCACCGACTCCGATGAAATCATGCAAGTATGCCGCAGACACGGCTGGAAAGTGCAGATGACTTCTCCCTCGCACCGCAGCGGCACCGAGAGAGTACACGAAGTTTCCGGCCGCGAGGCAGCTGATGTCTACATCAATGTCCAAGGCGACGAGCCTCTGGTACGCCCGCAGCAAATCGAGTCCCTGCTGCACGTCATGGAAGACCCTGCAGTTCCTGTAGGAACTTTGATGACTCCCGCCGCCGAAGTCGACATCCCGAACCCAAACGCCGTGAAGGTGGTGACCGATCTCAGCGGACGCGCGTTGTACTTCTCCCGCGCCACGATTCCTTTCGATCGCGACGGCACTCGGCCACGCTACTTCAAGCACCTGGGGCTTTACGCCTATCGAAAACCCGCGCTGGATCGGTTTGTAACGCTCCCTGAGTCCACGCTTGAGAAGAGTGAACGACTCGAGCAACTGCGCTTCCTCGAAAATGGAGTCTCAATCTACGTCGGGGAGACGCCGCATGATAGCGTGGGCGTCGATACAGAAGAAGACTTGCAGCGCGTCATCGAGATTCTGCGAAAACGCTGACCGCGCTTTCAAACCTGCGGGTTGATTTCCTGCTTGCGGCCCCATTCCTTCGCCGCCGCCAGACGCCTCGAAATCGCCGGATGCGAATGGAAAAACCATTCCACCCACTTCGAGGGCGTTCGCTCCGCAAGGTTCTGCTCCGCCAGCTTGTTCATCGACGAGATGAAGGGCTCAACGCTGGCAATTGATTCGAAGGCATACCGGTCGGCCTGCCGCTCGTTGAAGCGTGAGTATGCGTTGAGCGCTGGCATGAGCACGAACGATAGAACAACGGAAACCAGCGCCAGTAGCGGCAGATTAGCGAAGTCAGACAGTTCTTCAAACATGTGGCGGTCGACCGCATAGTGCAGCGTCCAGTTCGCCGCCCAGAAACCGAACAGCGTGATCCCAGCCTGCACGAAAATGCTCTTCAGAATGTGCCGATGCACGTGGTGTCCTAGCTCATGGGCCAGCACGGCTTCAATTTCTTCCGGCGAATAATTGTCGAGCAGGGTATCGGCCAGAATAATGCGGCGCGTCGCGCCCAGTCCGGTGAGCGCCGCATTCGCCTTCTTACTTTTCTCCGAAAGCTTCCAGCGATATACGCCGCGCACCCGCGTCCCGGCGCGCTCGCTCAGTACGACCAAACGCCGGCGCAAGTCTTCGTCATCGAGCGGCTCGAACTTATAGAAGATGGGGAAGAGCACGACCGGCGCAAGCTGGGCCAGAATGATGAACAGTCCCATGAACAGCACCCAGGCCAGCATCCACCAATGCTGCGGCCATTGCCGCAGGGTGAAGTAAAGCACTTCGACCACCACGGCTCCCAGCACCAGCCCGACCAGGAAGCCCTTCACCTCATCCCAAACCCACGACCGAAATCTTTGCGTTGAAAGCTTGAACCGACGCTCAAGCGAAAACCCGTAGTAGTCGAGACCAATGCCCAGCACCTTGCTGATGACCAGCAGTAGCACCAGGTACATGAAAAGTGAGAGCGAATAATTCTGAAATCCCAGGCGGTATGCAAAGTCCCTCAGCCAATTGGTCCACCCTGTGACCAGCAAAATAATCAGGAATGCGAGGCCCACAAGGAAATCGGCCACACCCAGCCACCGCCGGATGCTGTTGTAGCGGTGCGCCTCGGGCGAATCCGCCTGCACCGGATTGAGTTCGTCTGCCATGCTCTGTACTATCGACGCTCTGTTGTGATCGACGGGTGTTGCCGCGAAGTGCTAGCCGTTCCTGACAAAGCTTTCGCCGGTTGTCAGTAGTTCGCGCACCAACTCCGGCGAGGACGCCTCCGTGTAAAGCCGCAACAGCGGCTCCGTACCCGACGCTCGGAACAATACCCACGCTTCCGCGCCGTTTCCGTTGGTCGGTGCATCGAGGAAGAACTTTATTCCGTCGAGGTTCTCCTTCTTGAGCACACGGTAACGGCCCAGACCCCGAGTACCCTCCGCGCGGGCACGTTGTATGGCGTTCTGCTTCATCTCTTCCGGAATGTGCAGATCGCGGCGCCCGTAATAATGCGGGCCAAACTCGCGCTGCAAGTCCGCCACCAACTGCCCCAGCGGCTTGCCTTCCTCCGCCATCACGTTGGCCAGCAGCAGGCTGTTCAGCACTCCGTCGCGCTCGGGAAGGAAACGCGAATACCCGATGCCGCCCGATTCTTCCCCGCCAATCAGGATCTCACCTTCCATCATCAGATCGGCAATGTATTTGAAACCGATGGAAGTCTCGTGCAGCTTGCGCCCATATTTTGCGGCAATGCGGTCCAGCATGCGCGTCGTATTGAACGCGCGCACTACATCGCCGGGCCACTTCTTGCGCTCCAGCAGCCAGTGCAGCAGCACGCAGAAGATTTTGTGCGAGTCGACGAAGGTGCCGTCTTCGGCAACTGCCCCGATGCGGTCCGCATCCCCGTCGGTCGCCAGACCAGCGTCACATTTCTCGCGAACCACCGTCTGCTGCAGCATCGCTGTGTGCGGTTCAATCGGTTCGGGATTGATTCCGGGGAACAGCGGATTCAACTCCTGACGAATCGCCACATACTGCACCCCACGCTCGGCAAAGATTCCAGGCAGAACGCCACGCCCGGAGCCATACATGGCATCCACCGCAAACTTGAACTTCGTTTTCGCGATGAGGTCCATGTCGGCGAAACTGCAAACGGCAGCAATGTAAGCCTTCTTCAGATCGACTTCCTCAACCGCCGCATTGGCGCCCTTGGGCATCGCGCCGGCAGCCAGCTCTTCTTCAATCTTCTTCATGATGGCGGGAGTCGCCGACCCGCCGAAGTTGCCTTTGAACTTCACCCCATTCCAGTTCCATGGATTGTGGCTCGAGGTGACCATCACCCCACCCGCCGCGCCTTGATGTTTCACCGCATAGGAAACCGCGGGGGTGGGCGTGTAATCGTTGGCCAGCTTCACGGGGATTCCCGCAACCGCAATCACTTCAGCGACAATCTGTGCCGCCCGCGAAGAGGCAAAACGCGCGTCGTACCCTACGATGACCCCGCGTTGCGCTTCTTCGTATTTCAATACGTAGGAAGCAATCGCGCCCGCCACCCGGCGCACGTTCTCGAAAGTAAAGTCGTCGGCGATGATGCCGCGCCAGCCGTCCGTTCCGAACTTGATCTCTTGCGCCATAGTCGATAAATGAACCGCCCCTGTATTCGACAAGCCCCGGCCAGCAGCCTAATGCTTGATTTCCAGATGGATATTGATCCAGTAGTCGTCGTGCGGCGGATTGCTGAATTGGCCCGTCAGAAGCGCGGCCCGCGTGCAATTGGCGAACGGCGTCTCTGGATAAACCAGCACGTCCTGTACCTTTCCTTCAGCGTTGAGCTTCAAAAACATATCGAACGGCCCGAGGTTGGCGCCCGCCGGTAACGACTGCTTGCACTGCTTGACGCTGGACCAATACTTGTCCGGAAACTCTTTTCCAAGCCGATCGTCGTATTGCTTGCCGGCGGAGGTCTTTAGATTTGCGTCGACCGCCGCAATAGCGGCGGTCAGTTGCTTCTTGTCTGCCGCTAGGCAGATTGACCCGAGCAGAAGCAGCACTGCCAGAACCACAGTTAAGCATTTGTAGATTTTCAAATTCACAGCATTCCCATTCGCAGCGTCCAACTCTCTGAGAGCTACCACCAGGCTAGACGAGCTTGTGCAGCTTCTTCTCGTCGAGATACTTCACAACCTTGCCCACATCCTGTGCGTGCTCGCGGGTCGTAATCAGCAAGGCGTCGGAGGTTTCTACGACGACCAAATCGCTCACGCCCACCGCCGCCACAAACTTTCCTGGAGCATGAATATAGTTGCCCCGCGCATTCATTAGAAAAACGCCAGACGTCGCCACCAGATTGCCTTCCGGCGGATTGCTCTTTGCGGTGTGATGCTCATGCAGGGCAGTCCAGGAACCCAGATCGTTCCATCCGAAATCCGCCGGCAGGCAGAAAATATTCCCCGCCTGTTCTCCCTTAGCCGAGCGCGGTTCAAGCACCGCATAATCCACGCTGATGTTTTCGCACTTGGGATACAGTTTGCGAAACGTAGCCGCAAACTTACGCGTACCGAACGTCGCTGCGATTTCTTCCAGCAGGGGCGCAGTCTTCGGCAGATGTTCCCGCAGAGAGTCAGCCAGCGTGCGGGCGCTCCACAAAAACATTCCACTGTTCCAGAAGTAATTTCCTGCGGCGACAAATTCTGCAGCCTTCTTCGCGTCAGGCTTTTCTGTGAATCGCCGCACTCGCAACGCTTCGCCCTGAGACGCGCTGCCCACCTCAATGTATCCATACCCGGTTTCCGCGCGATTAGGTCGGATCCCTAGCACAACAATGTTCGCGCCAGTTGCGGCGATTTCGATCCCGCGCCCCAGCGTCTCGCGATACCGGTCCTCGTCGCCAATCACGTGGTCGGAAGGGAACAGGCCAAGCACCGCTTCGGGATTTTCCCGTAACAGCAGAAAGGCAGCCAGGCCAATCGCGGGAGCCGTATTTCGTCCCACCGGTTCGGCCAGCACCTGCGCCTTTAGCAGCTTCGGGAGTTGCTTCGCAATCGCGGTCCGAAGATCTTCGTTGGTAATGATCCAGAACTTCTTCGCTGGAGCCAGCGGCAACAGGCGTGCCACGGTCTGCTGAATCATCGTCTGCTTGCCGTCGAGCGCCAGCAACTGCTTCGCGCGCTTCTTGCGGCTCAACGGCCAGAAGCGCGTGCCGCGCCCTCCAGCCAGAATTACCGGATAAAAATTTGAGTTCTTAGCCAAGTATTTTCACGACCTACATTCTCGTTTCAGGTTCCGGCAATGGTTTTCCAGGCACATAAGCCCGCAAAAACTCCAGCGCCCACTGCGGCCGCACGCCAAACTTGCCAACGCAAGCGGGAACCACGACGGCATCGCCTTTCGCCAGAGTCACCGGATCCATCCCGGCGGCCTCGATCACCCCGCAGCCTTCCACCGCCACTAGGATCTGCACCGAACTGCGCTCCGAATCGTCACGCGTCGCCAGTTCCATTGGATCTTTCGCTTCAAACATGTCCACTACAAAATAAGGAGCACCAACCAAGGGCGCATGCCGGTTCTTGCTGCCGCGCATCTGCTGCGGCGCCGGGCGCACGACCTTCCCCGAGTTCACTTTCTCTTTCACGGCCGCCATCCCATCCTTCAGGTGTAGTTCGCGCGGCCGCCCGTAATCATACAGGCGATAGGTGGTATCGGACTGTTGTTGCGTCTCCACGACGATCGATCCCGGCCCCAGCGTGTGCACCGTGCCGCCGGCTACATAAATCATGTCGCCCGCATAAACGTTGATCCAGTTCAGAACCTCCTCCGCGCTCTTCTGGTGAATTGCCTCTTCCAGTTCCCGCGCAGTAACGCCAGGCTTCAGGCCCAAGGCAATCTGCGCACCCGGCTTGGCATGAGCAATGTACCAGCATTCGGTCTTGCCCCACGGTTGGCCCACGCGCACCGCCTGCGCGTCGTCAGGATGAACTTGCACCGAAAGTTTCTCGTGCGGAAAAAGAAACTTGAGCAGCAAAGGAAACCGCTTCGGGTCCCGCGCCGCATCGCCCACTAGTTCGCGCTGGTACTCCTCGCTTAACTGCGACAGCGTCTTTCCAGTGAACGGACCGTTGGCCACTTTGCAATCGTCGCCGCTCAGCCAGGCCTCGCCGATCTTTTCTTCGAACTTGTGATTGGGATAAATCGGCGACAAGTCGAGCGTCCCCCACGGACGCGGATCAAATCCCGGAAGCATCAACAACGGATAGAGATTTCCCATGCCAACCTAACGCCCACAAAAAAGACCGCTCGCAAATGGAACGGCCTTTGCCGAACCTGATGATCACACTTTCCCAGCACCCAGCGTTACAGCGCGGCGAAGAATTTCCGCATGCGCTCCAGCCCTCGATCTAACTCAGCCTTCGACGTCGCATACGATACGCGAATGTGCTCGCCCGTGCCGAATCCCTCCCCCGGAACGGTGGCGACGTGAGCCTCGCGCAACAGCCGCCCAGCCACGTCGGACGCCGATTTCAAGCCACCTCGCCCGAGGAATGCCGAAATATTCGGATAGGCGTAAAACGCGCCTTCCGGCAGGGTGCACCTCACGCCCGGAATTGCGCGCAATCCCGCAACAACATGATCGCGAAGCTCGATGTATTCCCGTCGCATGTGCTCAACGCACTCTTGCGGCCCCTTGAGCGCAGCTACGGCCGCTTTCTGCACAATCGAAGTCGGATTCGACGTTGACTGACTCTGCAGTTTCGCCATTGCACTGACCACCGCCGACGGAGCCATGGCATATCCGAGCCGCCATCCTGTCATCGCGTACGTCTTCGACAGCGATCCCAGCACCACGAATCGCTCCTTGTATTCCCGCAGAGCGCCCACCGAGAAATTCTTGCCGGAGTAATTCAGATACACGTAGCACTCGTCGGACAGAACCCAAATGCCGCGCTGGTGCGCCAGACGAATGACCTCGGTCATATCCTCCGGACTCATTACCGCGCCCGATGGATTCGACGGCGAATTGAGAATGATCACCTTCGTCCGCGGCGTGATCAGCCGTGCCACCATCTCTGCCGTTACGCGGAATCCTTGCGACTCGTCCGACTCCAGCAGCACGCAATCCCCGCCCGCGTAGCGCACGATGTCTTTAAACGACACCCAGTACGGCACCGGCAGAATCACTTCGTCGCCATGATCCACCAGGACCTGAATCGCATTGAACAGCGCATGCTTGCCGCCCGTCGAGGCAATCACTTCCTCGCGCCGGTAGTCGGAGTCGAAGTCCACGTTATGGCGATGTGCGATCGCGTCGCGCAGTTCAGCCGTTCCGGCCACGGCGGTGTATTTTGTGAAGTTCCCCTGAATCGCGGCAATGGCGGCGTCTTTGATGTGTTGCGGCGTCGCGAAGTGTGGCTCCCCTGCGCCAAAATCGACCACGTCGATTCCTTGTGACCGCAACTTGTCGGCCTCGGCCACCACCGCCATGGTGGCGGAGGGCTCGATGCGGTTGATTCTTTCCGTGAGTCTCAGCGCTTCCGTCTTTTCTGTGCTAATGCTGGCCGTGGTCATGCCTTCTTCTTCCTTTTCCGCGGGACTTCCGCCAGGTGCGTATCCCGCAACTTGTATGCGGGATCCAGTTTTTCCCGCAGCTTTTGTTCCACCGCGTCAGGGACGAGATCTTTAACCGGTCCCCCGGCCTGCGCCACTTCGCGCACCAGCCGCGAACTGACGTAGGAATACTTGACCGCCGGCATCATGAAGACGGTTTCGAGCGAAGGCTCGAGTTTGCGATTCATCAGCGCCATCTGCAACTCGTATTCGTAGTCGCTGATGGCGCGAATGCCGCGCAACACACACATCGCGTCGATCGACTTCGCGTATTCCACCATCAGTCCGTCGAACGTGTCGATACGAACATTGCTCCAATCGGCCGTGAGATCGCGCAGCATCTCGAGCCGTTCCCCCAGGCTGAACATCGGGGTCTTCTCCGAATTGCGCAGTATCGCCACCACCAGCTGTTCGAACATCTTGCTGCCTCGCTCAATCAGATCGAGGTGCCCGTTGGTGGGCGGATCAAACGAACCGGGATAGACAGCGATGCCCTTATTCAATCGTCCTCACAGGAAGGCCTTGGGTTCAGTGTTTTCAGCAAAGAGAAGCAATAGAAGATTTTATGCGGGTGGGAGCAACAATGGCAATTGGGAAGGGGATGGGTAGTGGTGCAGTTTGGCCTTTACACGACTTTGTCATCCTGAGCGTAGCCGTTTTTCAGGCGTAGCGAAGGATCTCCCGCTTAGCTGGCCCAATGCGCAAGCCAACCTGCACCACTGCCGAGGAACGCGGGCAGAAAAAGACTGGGAGATCCGGGCACGGCGACAAAGAATCACCGCGCCCGGAGGCACAAAGCAACGAAAACTAGCGCTTAGCCGCGATCGGCACCTTGACCGGTTCGGGAGGCGCGCTCGGCATCGTCGTAACGCGACCGTTCGCCGCCCCATTCGTCGGAGCGGGCACCGCGGCGGGCTGCGCCGGGCCCTGCGCCAATCCCAGCGCTTTGCGTACCTCGGTATCTAACTTCGCCATCACGTCTTTGTTGTCCTTCAGGAACTGGCGGGCATTCTCGCGCCCCTGCCCAATGCGCTCACCCTTGTAGCTGAACCACGAGCCGGATTTCTCGAGAATGTTGTTGTTGACCGCGATGTCAATCAGATCACCCTCTCGCGAAATGCCTTCGCCGTAGAGAATGTCGAACTCCGCCTCGCGAAATGGCGCCGCGACCTTATTCTTAACCACCTTCACCTTGGTCCGAGACCCAGTCACCACGTCGCCATCTTTGATCGCGGCTATCCGGCGAATGTCCACTCGCACTGACGAATAGAATTTCAAGGCGCGTCCGCCGGTGGTTGTTTCCGGATTCCCGAACATCACACCGATTTTTTCGCGAATCTGGTTGATGAAGATCAGGCAAGTCCTTGACTTCGACACCGTCCCAGTCAGTTTCCGCAGCGCCTGCGACATCAACCGCGCCTGCAGCCCCATGTGGCTGTCGCCCATCTCGCCGTCGAGTTCGGCCTTGGGCACAAGCGCCGCGACTGAATCCACCACCAGCACGTCGATGGCATTCGAGCGCACCAGCGCTTCCGTGATCTCCAGCGCCTGCTCGCCATAATCGGGCTGCGAGACCAGCAAGTTGTCCACGTCCACGCCGAGCTTCTTAGCGTAGCCAGGATCGAGCGCGTGCTCGGCGTCCACAAACGCCGCCATGCCGCCCATCTTCTGCGCCTCGGCAATCACTTGTAGCGTAATGGTAGTCTTGCCCGAAGATTCCGGCCCGAACACTTCCACCACGCGTCCCCGCGGAAAGCCGCCCACGCCCAGGGCCGCGTCGAACGAGATCGACCCGGTCGGAATCACCGCGATCGGCACAATCGCTTCCTTCGACCCCAACCGCATGATCGAGCCCTTGCCGAATTGTTTCTCAATCTGCGAGACCGCCAGTTCAATCGCCTTGCCCCGTTCATCCGCCATGGAGTGGCTCCTTTATGAGTGCCGACTAAATGAAATCTAATCTGGCCGGATTATACATACAGATCGAAGCGAAGAAAAGGCGAATCAACATAATTAACCTGTGGAAGGTCCCAAAGCGGAACTCGGCCAATCCCCGTCGAAATGTTATTCCCTAACCCTTGTCATCCTGAGGCCCGCGCCCTTTGCGGGCCGAAGGATCTCTGCACTTCCTTGGTGCAGCGATGGTGCAAGCCACTTCGAAGGTTCTTCGCTTCGCCCAGAGTAACAACGCCAAACCATCAGCGTCGCCTTACCTCTGCAGCAAATCCACCGGCGCCGTCACATCGTGCACCCGGAAATACTTTGCCAGCGCCGGATACTTCCGCGCCACCGCCTCATACATCGCATACGCCACGTTGCGATAAGAAACATGCCCCGCCGGCGTGGTCCGCAGCTCCGAAATGTAAACCGCCTCGGCAAAATCCATCTTGAACAGCGCCCGCTTGCGGAACGCCAGCGGAATCGCATACTGCGAATTCTCCTCCGCCTCCGGAGTGCCACGCCCGAAGCCAATTTCTCCACCGCCGTCTGCACCCGCCGCATCGCCGCCTCAAAACGTCCCCGCACGCCCGCGTCTTCCATATCGAGCAGCATCTCGTAACCATGCTGCGTGGTGAATCCCTGCATCACCTGGATGCACCGCCGGTGCCGGTGCATATCGCGGAAACCACCTGTATCCATCAGAATGTCGAAGCGAAACTGCTGCCCAGCGCGGAATCCACGCAGCATTTCGTCGTGCTTGCCCCGATGCCGCATCCCCAAATCGATGATCTCCCTCCGCCGCCGCTCCCCCGCCACCTGCACCGCCTGCCGAATCTGCCGGTAAGAATGATGGCAATGCTCGTAAAGCAGTGTGGTCGCGATCTCCACTTCCAGCGGCTCTTCATCCAGCAAATCCACAATCGCCTTCGACGGCGCCAGCGGCTCGTCAGCCATCAACTCGCGCGCCGCCTGCCGCAACTCGCGCCGCGTCGCCATCTCATACTCATTCGGATCGGCATACTTCACCAACGTCGGCGCCACTCGCACCTCATGCAGCAACTCCCGCTCGGCCCGCGCCCCCAACTCAGGATTGACGGCCCGAATCTGCTCCACCAGATCGCGCAAAGACTCAGCATTGACGTTATAAGCCGCGCCGGTCGCCGCCTTCTTCAGCGATTCGCCCAGCACCCGCACCTCTTTATGCGTGTGCGACAGCAGATGCGCCACCTGCGTCTCCAACGTCCGCGCATTCACGATCTCGCCTAGAGAAGTATTGGTCGCCAGCGGCAGCAAATACCGTGTGATATCGAACGCCCGTGCCTTCAGCGTGCGCTCATAAGCGTCCTGCTTCATGTCAGCCGGCTTCGGCGTAATGTCGATAAGGTACTGCGTCATGTGCGCCGAAAGCGCTTCATACTCGGCGAACAGAAAATCCAGAGTCTCGCGGTAGAGCTTGCGCCCTTCATCGTCAGCCCCGAAATCCGGCGTGTAGTATCCGCTCTTCTTGAAATCCTGATACCGCGTCGACCGCTCCTGCCCGTCCCAGCGCTGCTCGTCGGCCAGTTCAATGGCCGCCAGAATCGACAGCCTTTCGACGGCTAGGGCGATATGCGCCAGATCTGCAATCGAGCGGTGCCCGTACTGAAAATAAAATGTGTTAAGAAACTTCTCCGCCTTCTGCGTGCTGATCTCGCGTAGCGACTCCTTCATCGACAGCGCCGACCGCGAATACTTCGCCATGGCATAAGCCTGAATCTCCGGCTCAACGCCAAACACCGCGAACACTTCGGTCGAAGGCTCCGCCGATGTGGCGCGGGCGCCCTCGCCCGCGATCTCGCCAGCCGAGTTGCTCTCACCCAGAGCAACCACAGTCGGGTTCTCGGCAGCCGATGCACGCTGCGTCGAGCGATGTCCCGATTCCGCAAACTTCGCGTCAGTCGCCGATGAACTCGGGGATGAATTTCTGTTGGAAGGGTCGGGCATCACGATCACTTCATTGGTCACAGTCTGAGGCATGAGTGCTGGAATGTTACTCGGCGTGCTTGTGGATTAGCAATGTGATTCGCCGATTCGAATCTCCGCCCACAAATCATGGGGGGACAGCCGCCCTCGGCTGTCCCTGTGGGACCGGGTCTCTGACCCGGTCGTCGAGCGCAGTTCGACCGCCTCTCCACACCCGCATTACGTCCCCGCGTATAATTCTGCGTTCCGTACTCATTCGACTAAAGGAAATCGGGAGAACGCTCATGTCCCTTTCAGGACGAGTAGCCCTCGTCACCGGCGCCTCGCAAGGCATCGGACGCACCTGCTCCCTCCGCCTCGCCAAAGAAGGCGCGACCGTGGCCGTTGCCGCCCGTAATCAGGAAAAGTTGAAAGAACTGGTCGGCGAAATAACCTCCGCAGGTGGCAAGGCCGCCGCTTTCGCCCTCGATGTCGCCGACGAAGAGCAGGTCAAATCCTCGGTCAAAGCCATCATCGCCGAGTTCGGCAAAATCGACATCCTGGTCAACAACGCCGGCATCACCCGCGACCAACTCGTCATGCGCATGAAGCGCGCCGACTGGGACGCCGTCCTCCAAACCAACCTCACCTCCGCCTATCTCTGCATCCAGCAAGTCATCACCTCCATGTTGCGACAGAAATGGGGACGCATCATCAACATCACCAGCGTCTTCGGTCAGATGGGCCAGGCCGGACAAGCGAACTATTCGGCCTCCAAGGCCGGACTGATCGGCCTGACCATGGCGATCGCCCGCGAGGTCGGCTCCCGCAACATAACCTGCAACGCCGTTGCCCCCGGCTTCATCGAAACCCCTATGACTGCTGTGTTGAGCGACGAATTCAAGCAGACTGCCGTCAAACAGATCCCGCTCGGTCGGGTGGGAACTCCAGACGACGTGGCCAGCGCCGTCGCTTTTCTAGCATCGGACGAAGCCTCGTACGTTACCGGCCACGTGCTGAACGTAAACGGCGGCATGCTGATGGGATAGTTTTCAAGATCGCTAACCACAGAGGGCACTGAGGAAACAGAGGGAATGAAATCCGAACCGACAATTGCTCCAGGCTCCCTGTGTCTCGTGTCCCCTGTGATGAAAGCCTTTTCGCTCTCTCAGGCGGAATCCTCAGCGCAGATCGCGCAAGCCCGCGAACTCTTCCTCGAATACGCGCAGTCCCTCGGCTTCAGCCTCTGCTTTCAGAATTTCGACCAAGAACTCGCGGGACTTCCCGGCGACTACGCCCCTCCCGAAGGCCGCCTGCTGCTGGCTGAGTTCAAGGGCCAACTCGCGGGCTGCGTCGCTTTGCACAAGCTGGAGCCCGGCATCTGCGAGATGAAGCGTCTCTATCTGCGTTCGCAGTTCCGCGGCAAGGGCTTAGGGCGAACGCTGGCGGACCGCATCATCGCCGAAGCCCGCCAGATCGGGTTCGAGAGCATGCGTCTTGACACCGTCGAGCCCGTGATGAAAGATGCGGTTGCGATGTACCGCAAGATCGGGTTCCGGGAAGTTGCTCCTTATCGCGCGAATCCCATCGCCGGCGCCCTGTACATGGAACTCCAGTTGTAATCCAGCGCTTCACGCCTGAGCCACAATGGGTGCCCACAGCTTGCCCTGAGCGGAGTCGAAGGGGCTCGCGGTTGAGACGTGGGGGATTTGAAGCATAGTCGCAATTCCCGTCGAAAGGATTCTGTCGTGAAGAGAATTCTTGCCTCACTTGCTCTCATCTTATTACTGACCGCTTCCGCCTTCGCCGCCGACGGCAAACCTGTCTCCTACAAAAGCGGCGACGAAACCGTGCAGGGCGTTCTCTACACGCCGGCTGGCAAGGGCCCGTTCCCGGCGCTGATCGTCGTTCACGAATGGTGGGGCCTGAACGACTGGGTCAAGGATCAAGCGTCCAAACTCGCCGACCAGGGCTACGTGTCTCTTGCGGTCGATCTCTATCGCGGAAAAGTCGCAACCACGCCCGACATGGCTCACGAAATCATGCGCGGAGTCCCCGAAGACCGCGCCAAGCGCGACTTGCACGCTGCATTCGAATTCCTCGCATCGCAGCCCAACGTCAAGAAAGATCGCATTGGCTCCATCGGCTGGTGCATGGGTGGAGGCTATTCCCTCGACGTCGCCCTGCAGGAACCAACCTTGGCCGCGACCGTAATCAACTATGGCCATCTCGCCACCGACACCGACGCGCTCCAAAAAATCAATGCTCCCATCCTGGGTCTCTTCGGTGGTCAGGACCACGGCATCACACCCGCCGACGTAAACAAATTTAAGGCGACCATGGATCAACTCGGCAAGAAAGTGGACGTCAAGATTTACGATGACGCCGGCCACGCCTTCGAGAATCCCAACAACAAAGAAGGATATCGCGCTGCCGACGCGGCTGACGCGTGGAAGCGCACCGTAGACTTTCTGGCCACGACTCTAAAGAAATAATCACAGCCCGAAAAGGCCCGCCCGACGCGCTTTTCCGCCGCTCTGTTACTTGCACATTGTGCAAGCAAAGCCCCTCACCTGCGTGAAACTCCGCTGAATCCCATTCGATTTTCGTATGGCACCGATGTCCACCGCATAGCACGAATTTCCCACTTGCCAGAAGGTGCTGATCTGGTTACTATGACCCATCCTGAAATGCTCCCCACAATGAACATCGGCGAGACCATCCGTAACTACCGGCTGCAAAAAGGTATGTCTCAGGGCGACATCGAAAAGCGAACCGGACTTCTGCGCTGCTACCTGTCGCGCGTGGAAAACGGCCACACCATCCCTTCGCTTGACACTCTCTCCAAGATTGCCGGAGCCATGGAGCTCCCGCTGTCGCAGTTCTTCGCTGAGCCCGGCCACAGCAACGGTTCCAAAGGTCTGCCGCAACTCTCCGACGACGAAGTCCGCTTCCTCAGCCAGATCCGCCGCTACTCCACCAGCCTGAACGACAGCGACCGCAAGCTGGTTCTCGCCATGGTGAAGAAAATGGCGTCGAATTCCGGCAAATAAGCTTTTAGCCATTAGCTCTTAGCCTTTAGCTTCCGCCAGGACCACTCTCTCACGTTCCTTAATGTTCTCGAAATTTTGCGGCATTCAAATAAGCCCGCGTGTTCCTCAATCGCCAGGGATCCGCGTGGTTTGAGCTAAGAGCTAAAGGCTTCGAGCTAACAGCTAACAGCTGAATTACTTTCGTTCCATTCCCCTTAGTGACCCACCGGTACCTCGTCCCCGGCTCCCCTCCTCATTACACTGAGCTTGGAGACATCTGTGACCACCGACGAGGAACTGAATCATCTCGACTCGCAACTGCGTCGTCTAAAAATCGAGTACGAGATCTTCTTCAGCAATCCGCAGAAGCGGCCTCCTTCCGACATCGAATGGAAGGTACTGAGCTTGCTTCGCAAATTTTCCGACGGCGGCCGCATGAACTTTTCCCAGCGCTACCGCTACAACGAGATGGCCCAGCGCTACGCCATCTATAGTGACCTGTGGCGCAAGAAGTCCCGCATCCGGGAGGAAGGCTACCGCCGTCCGCAGGATGCTCTGCTGTCGGTGCAGGGAGTTCGAGTCCTCGAAGAGGAACATAAATCGCAGCACCATCCCGTGTATGGAGTGAGCCATGCCGCTGCAGCAGCGGCGGGCACGACCTCATCCCAGCTGTTCACGCTGCACAGTGTCGACCAGGCAGAGCATGAGCAGGTCGAGCGCCTCTACAACACCCTCGTCGCCGCCAAGAAAAAAGCCGGCGAGAATGTGTCAGGCAACATCGATTCGTTCACCACCTTCGTTCAGAAAAAGACCCAGGAGATCCGCAAGCAGTTCCACTGCGAGAACGTTGAATACTCCGTCGAACTCACCGACGGCCACGTCAAACTTAAAGCCAAAGCCAAGACCTAAACATCGTGCGATCCGGATTTTGCTCCGCCGTTTTTGTCGGATACGGCAACGCAGTGCATCGGGCAACTCTTGCCCCCAGCCTTCTGTAGGCCGCGGCCGTTCGCTTCTCCGGAAAACTTTCGACTCAAGCCTTTCCTCTATGCCTCGGGTCTTTAATTCATTGACTTCTGTATGAGTGCGGATAACATGTCCAGCGCAGCTCTCAGCATTTCCGCCTCACATTCCCAGGTAACGTGTGGTTGAAAATGTCTCCAGCCTTGATGGAGGGGCTCCGTGAAGAGTCACAGATTCTTGGGTGATGCTGCAATTCTGATGGGAGGAAAGAAAATATGGTACTGAAGCGCGCACTTGGCGTCATGTTTGTCTTGACGCTTGCTTCCGGGGTGCTTATGGCGCAGTCTGGCCTGAAGGTAGCCCACACCGTCCACACTGGTAAGAACACGCCGATGCAAAAAGCCCCGGCCTCTGGCCCGCAAGTGATCTTCAGCAACATCGGGCCGAACATCACGAACGCTTACAACGATACAACCGGTTATTACATCCTCGGACCCACCAACTCCGTCGGTCTCTCAGAGCAGGCGATCGGCGTGCCGTTTACTCCGAGAACCTCCTCGCATGTAACTCAGTTGCTGGTTGGCGTGCAATGGATCTCGGGAACGAGCCTGGTGAACGTGGGCCTCTACAGCGACTCCGGCGGGACCGCTGGATCTCTTCTGGCCAGCGCGCAATCCTCCGCCATTCCCACTTTCGGAACCTGCTGCAAAGTAGTCGACGTCACGATTCCTTCGACCGCCGTCAGCGGCGGACAGCAATACTGGATCGTAGCGTGGTCGGATGATACGAATGCGCCAGACTTCACCGGCGTCTTCGTCGCTTCCAATTTGGCCAATATTGCCGGTGACGTGGGGCAGGCAGGATGGTTCTCGTTTACCACCAATACCCCGGCCGCTGCAGCGCGAGGCACAATCCCATAAATCAATTCCACCATTCAAACAACACTCAGGCCGCGAAATTCTCGCGGCCTGTTTTTCTGATACGCCACCTGTTCGATGGGTGCTCGCCAAAGGCTGAGGTGCGGCAGTCCCCCCCCAGGACTCCGCTTCCCCTGCCTTCTGCGCAAACGCGCGTTCCCCCACTGCACGCGCGGGTGCTCGGTTCACCCGAGACCTAACAAGACTCCAGAGACTCCCATCCGCTGGGATTTGGCCTGCCGTCGCGCAATTCGCGGAAGTGCACCTTAGTCCTGCTCGACCCAACGGTACAGCGTGTGCGGAGAAACGACGGCCGCCTTCGCGGCCATTTCAATCGGCAACATGTTGACTTCTCTGTCACAGGCAGGACAGCGCTCCGCTCGGTCCACCCGAGACCGGCACTTCACCCAGTCGCGCTGCGTTCGCTATTGCTCTACCGTCGTGTTGCACGGAGCCGAAGGAATCCCGTTGGCGATCACCGTCAACGTGCTGGGACCTAGCTCTGTTGCGAACGACACATCGAACTGCGTGCTCGTGGGCAAGCTTCCCGTAGCTACCCCCATCGTGCTGGGGTTGTGGCTGCGCTCGAAGAAGTAATGCAGGCTCGAGTTGTTCTGGATGCGCACGATCGGATAGTTCGTCGCCGACTGCGCGTCGTCCCCGTATCCCGAGGCTTGAGATAGTCCGTTGAACTGCGTGCCGTTGACCGTATACGTACCTCCCAGCGCAACTGTCGCCGGACAACTGGTGATGGTTGGCTGCCACGCTGCTTCGTAAGTTCCCGCCGGAACGTAAAACCACATTTGCGGAGTGCCCACATGAAGCAAAAAGCACCGTGCCGTCAGCGGTGACCAGCATCCGCGCTCCCTCGGTGTTGCTGGGATTCAGTCCGATGGGTTGCGGTATGGAAAGCCATCCCGACCCGTCGAATGCATATTCGTAAAGCGTGCTGGGATTTTTCCCCCAGCCCGGATTCGTGTCCACCAGCACGTTGCCGTCTGGCAGTAGGGAGCCGGGGCGTCCGCCGCATCGTTTACTCCCGGAACGTCGAAACCTGGCGTCCACAGCCCCGTCTTGGTGTCATAGATCGATGTGTGGCCCGCCGTGCTCGGGCAAGTGTTCGAGCCAGTCGCGAAAACCGTGCCGTCCGGGCGTAACACTGCCGGGCCGATTTCATACGTGGCTTTGGTGGGCCCGCCGCACGCGCCCTTGGAGTCCCAGAGTTGCACCCCGGTACTTCCTGCGCTCATCCATTTCCCGCTGCTCGGGTTATAGATCTCCAAGTGCTTACCCGTCTTGTTGTAGGCGACGCCCGTATAGGTATCGATCGTCAGAACGTTTCCATTCGGTAGCAGGGTCCAACCTTCTTCATTGTTGCGGTCGAACTTGCCGTTGAACCCGCTGCTGCTCGTCAGCACCGTCCAGGTCAGAGACGATTCATTCAGCAGGGCCGCTCTGTGCCGGATTATCGCAACAGTTCGCGAGCATGAAGGTCCCGTCCGGCAACACCACGCTCGATGCATCTCCGATTTGGCCGCACCCCTTCGGGGGGGCCGACCTGCGTCCATTTGTTGGCAACCGGATCGTAAATCGCGCCCAGCGTCGTCCAATCCTGTACCCCATTGTTATCTTCGCCGCCCTCCACGATGACCTTGCCATCCGGCAACACGGCCGACGCGAAATACAGGGGAGCGTAGTTCATGGAACTGGGAAACGATGCGATCTGCGACCAAGTCCCGCTGCGGTAGAAGCCGTTGATATCCGGCGTCAGCTTCCACCAGTTGGAAGTTTTATTTTCCTGCACCATGATCGTGCCATCGGTGAGTTGCAATGCGATGCCGACGTTAAATTGCGGTGGTGTAAAAATCGGAATCCATACTTGCGCGCGAGCCGTGGCCGACCAGCCCAGCAGTGCGACGAATGCCATTGCGAGTTTCTGAAATACGCTCCCGAATTGCGAAAACACGACGACTTGGCTCTTCTTCATACACCTCCTTGATGTCTCAGATTCGGCGTCCACGCCGATCGCGATCCCCACTCCCTTCGCCTTGAGCGGCATCCCCCAGGAATGTTCACCGCAAATTCGAACCCCCAACGCGATACGTACTGCTCAGATCCCGGCTCAGAAGTCCTCGATTGCAGGATTATTAGTTTCAATAGTCTCGATCTCGGCCTCAACGACAAGAAATCAGAGGCTTGGCTGGGATTGGTTGGTTGCGGTTTTCTCCACAGCAGGCCGGGTTTTGTTTATCTGCGGGGAAGGGGATCCTCACAAATCAAGATCGTGCCTTCGCTCAATTCTGGAAGTGCACTCTGCCTTCTCCACCCAACGGTACAGGGTGAAAGGAAACAACAGTGGCCCTCGCTGCCATTTCGATCGGCGACAGCTTGACTTCGCAATGCACTCAGGACATCGCTCCATCACAAAGACTAGTGCTCCCCTGGGCCAGGGTCAGTTCGCGCCTCTGGATCGTGATTAGGACACCGGCGCCGTCGAAACGCCATGCTTCCTCGAACCTCGGGTATTTCTTGCCCGAAACTCTCCGCCAACGGGGAAGAGCGCCTACCAACTGGCGGCAGGCTGACGCTCCGCCTTTTGTCAGCACTTAACGGCAGCCGGGGCGCAAAGTCCTCAAGCGCGCGGTCAAGAATTATCAATAGTTCTTATGACGTTCTAAGTGCTGGTGAATGAAGCCTTTATAGAATTTCGGCCTGTTTGCCCTTGACCCTAACAAGCGCGCCCTCTTTCGTCATGGCAAGCCGGTCGCACTTCACTTTCTCGAAGGCCTTCGACGTTCTGCTCTATCTCGCTCAGAACCCCAATCGCGTCATTTCCAAAGAGGAGTTGCTCAAGGGGGTGTGGGCCGGAAAGTTCGTCGAAGAGGGAAACCTCACCCAGAATATCTTTCTTCTGCGCA
>CAWEQA010000021.1:0-152227 GCA_963811095.1 uncultured Acidobacteriaceae bacterium
GTTGTTCGGCGCCAGTTGCGCCTGGATCCCCGGCACCGAGATAAAACGCCCGAACCGCAGATTCATCCCCTGCCCAACGTGGGGAAAGTAAATATCGACGTATTCCAGCGTGGGATCAAACCCGTACTGATGATGATCGCTCACCCACTGGCTATTCCAATATCCCTTCGCTGTCGTATAGCGATAGTCCGTGCCGAACAGAGCCGTAGACTGGTAGCCGCAGTCGACATGATCGCGCTGCACAGAGTCAGGCAGCCGCTCGGCGTAGAGAACGAGTTGGTTCAACTCAAAACGATTCGAGTAGACATCGTTCGCCTCAGGATCATTGCGATTCGTGGACGTGCTGAAGTTCAGTGAAGGATCGATCCATCCATAGACCTTCGTCCGGCTCGTGGCTCCGTTGATCGCCGTCATCAGTGGATAGCTGTTCGTGTCCGCTCCCAATGATCGGCGAACCGCCATACGACCAGTCGGCGTTTGGAAAGGGCGGCGAATCCAGCGGCGACGGAACGCCACGCCGCGCCGGAGCGGGCGAAGAAGCAGTCGTTCCCGACCAGTCTTGCCGGTAAAACGCCGCCCAACGTGAAAGAAGTACTTCTCTCGGCAGCGGCTGGCTTTGGAGCGTCAGGCAAAGGCTTCTCGGCCGCTTGCGATGAAGCCAGATTGCACCACAAGAACACTCCGCATGCGCAAAGGAAGAAGACATTGACTCCGCGGTACGGGTTGTTCGTTGGGCGCATAGAAGGGAAGGGCGCAAATCGTCGACACCAGTCGATCGGGCAGGTCGCAAGTGAGCAGGAATCTATACCCTGCAATTGTACGCTCCACGCTGCGAGAACCATGTGTCAGCGCGATTTACACGAGGCCATGACAAGATCTTAAAATGTGCCGAGAAACCAGTGATAACGAGGGTTGGTTGGGAGATGGGGTCATGAAGAGTCTAGCTGTCGTGGGTTTCCTAATACTGTCCTCGGCGCTGCCGGCGCAAGATGCGATCCCCGCAGGCACGATTCTGCCGGTGCAATTGAATGCTTCTCTCAAATCGAATCGGGCGCGTCCCGGGCAGATCATCACGGCCCGGATCATGCAGGATTTGCCCTTGCCCGCTGGCGCCAGGATTCACGCCGGGGCGAGAGTGAGCGGCCGTGTGCTTGCCGTCATTCCGGCAACGAATGGAAAAGGTGCAAAGATCTCGTTCCGCTTCGATACGTTGACGGTGGGAAAGCGGCACATCCCCGTCATCACAAATGTCAGGGCGCTTGCCAACATGATGGATGTTTCACAAGCGTATATCCCGGAGAGCGGCCCGGATCACGGGACCTCGGAATATAACTGGACCACGGACCAGATTGGCGGTGAGGTCGATTACCACGGCGGAGGAGCCATCGTTCACGACTCAGAGATCGTCGGCTACTCCGTCCCCAACGGTGTCCTGGTGCGCGTCACGGCAAAGCCCGGGTCCAAATGCCGTACCGCGGTTGCTGGAAACGACCGGCCACAAGCGTTGTGGGTCTTCTCTTCCGATGCGCGTCGGTGGTCTGTACGATTTTCCCGGCCTAACCCTTGTCCATGCGGGTCGAACCGACCCGTTGGGTCAGATTGTGCTCGAATCGAATGTGGGAGATCTCAATATCAGAGCCGGAAGCGGGATGCTGTTACGCGTGAACTAAAGCACACTACTCTCGGAGGCGAAACACGGTCAAGACCTCGAGAAGATGAATAGCTGTTGCGTCTCAGCGTGACCGTAGGAAGGCAGGAAAAGTTTGGAGGCGCGGGTCGGAATCGAACCGACGCATAAAGGTTTTGCAGACCTCTCCCTTACCACTTGGGTACCGCGCCCCTGCTCCATACGTTAGCGTTCCGGCCGGAAAATGTCCATCTGGCGCAAACAAGGCTGGGGGACAAAAAACTGGAGCGGGAGACGGGGGTCGAACCCGCGACATCGACCTTGGCAAGGTCGCGCTCTACCACTGAGCTACTCCCGCTCAAACTTTCATTTTACAGTACTTGCGCGCCGCCTGACAATTCGCCGTCCGCTTTCACGATGGGCGTCAACCTGAGCGAAGCCGTTTTTCAGGCGGAGCGAAGAGCCTGCCCTGAGCGCAGTCGAAGGGATCTCAGGCTGGCGCCACCAAGAATCCTCAAATTTGAATTATGATGAAGTATTGCGCATTCTACGACGGAGAAACCAGACGTGGCTCAGACGGAAACCGACGGCTTAGAGGTTTTGGAAACCAGGGAATGGGTCGATTCCCTGGACTATGTTCTTTCCAAAGGCGGCCCCAACCGGGCAGGCCGTTTGCTACAGCAACTGGCGCTGCACGCGCGCCGCGAGGCCGGCATCAACTTGCCTTTCTCGGCGACCACGCCCTACCAGAACACGATTCCGTCCCGCCAGCAACCGCCGTTCCCCGGCAGCCAGGAGATGGAACGCCGCATCAAGAGCCTCGTCCGCTGGAACGCCCTTGCCATGGTCGTTCGGGCCAACAAGATGCAGGAAGGCATCGGCGGGCATATCTCCACCTTCGCCTCCGCCGCCACACTGTATGAGGTTGCCTTCAACCATTTCTTCCGCGCGCAAACTGAAAGCGGCGATCGCGATGTCGTCTACTTCCAGGGCCACGCCGCTCCCGGAATTTATTCCCGCGCCTATCTCGAAGGCCGCATTTCCAAAGAGAAGCTGCAAAACTTCCGCGGCGAATTGAAGCCCGGCGGCGGTCTAAGTTCTTATCCGCATCCCTGGCTCATGCCCGATTTCTGGGAGTTCCCCACGGTTTCCATGGGACTCGGCCCCATCCAGGCGATCTACCACGCGCGCTTCATCAAGTATCTGGAGAATCGCGGCCTCAAGCAGTCGACCGGCGGCAAAGTCTGGGCATTCCTTGGCGACGGCGAAATGGACGAACCCGAATCGCTCGGTTCGATCACGCTGGCCTCGCGCGAGCGGCTCGACAACCTCATCTTCGTCGTGAACTGCAACCTGCAGCGCCTCGACGGCCCGGTGCGCGGCAACGGAAAGATCATTCAGGAACTCGAAGCCATCTTCCGCGGCGCGGGCTGGAACGTCATCAAGTGTCATCTGGGGTTCCGACTGGGACAGCCTCATCCAGAATGACCGCGATGGCCTGCTGGTCAGGCGTCTGGGCGAAGTCAGCGACGGTCAATACCAGAAATATTTTGTCGAGAGCGGAGCTTACTTCCGCCAAAACCTCTTCGGCAGCGATCCTCGCTTGCTGAAGATGGTCGAGCATCTCTCCGACGATCAACTGGCGCGCATGCGCCTCGGCGGACATGATCCCATCAAAGTCCATGCAGCGTTCCGCGCCGCCGTTGAAACGACCGGTGCGCCGACCATCGTGCTGGCCAAGACGATCAAGGGCTATGGCCTCGGTGAAGCTGGCGAAGGCAAGAACATCACTCACCAGCAGAAAAAGTTAAACGAAGACGAGTTGCAGATGTTCCGCTCGCGCTTCGGCATTCCCATCCCCGACGACGAACTCCATTTGGCCCCGTTCTACCGCCCGTCAGAGGACAGCGCCGAGATTAAGTACATGCAGGCGCGCCGCCAGCAGCTGGGCGGATACATGCCGACCCGCAAAGTCCGGGCCACGCCGATGAAACCTTTCCCCGACTCGCATTTCGAGGAATTCCACAAAGGCACCGAGGGACGCGACGTTTCTACCACGATGGTCTTCGTGCGCTTGCTGGCGAAACTGCTGCGCGATCCCGAACTCGGCAAGTTCATTGTCCCCATCGTTCCCGATGAAGCCCGCACCTTCGGCATGGAAGCCCTCTTCCGCCAGGTCGGAATCTATTCCAGCGTCGGCCAGAATTACGAGCCCGTCGACATGGACACGCTTCTCTATTACAAGGAAGCCAAGAACGGTCAGATTCTCGAAGAGGGAATCACCGAGGCCGGATCGATGTGCTCATTCATCGCGGCTGGCACGGCATACGCCAATCACGGGATCAACACCATCCCCTTCTTCATCTATTACTCGATGTTCGGCTTCCAGCGCATCGGCGATCTCATCTGGGCCGCCGCTGATATGCGCTGCCGCGGATTCCTCGTCGGCGGCACCGCCGGACGCACCACGCTGGCTGGCGAAGGCCTGCAACACCAGGATGGTCACAGCCATGTGCTCGCCTTGCCCGTGCCGAACCTGCTTGCCTACGATCCGGCCTTCGCTTACGAGATCGCCATCATTATTCAAGAAGGCATCAAGCGCATGTACATCGACCAGGAATCGATCTTTTACTATCTGACCGTCACGAACGAACCGCTCCCCATGCCCAGCATGCCCACCGACGTGAACGTTCGCGAAGGCGTCCTGAAAGGCCTGTACCGGTTCAAGGCTTCCGCCAAGAGCGACTCCAAGCTGCGCGCGCAACTTCTGGGCAGCGGCACGATCATGTTCGAAGTGCTCAAGGCGCAGCAGATTCTGGAAGAAAAGTACGGGGTTGCTGCCGACGTCTGGAGCGTGACCAGCTACAAGGCCCTCTATCGCGACGCCAACGATTGCGAGCGCTGGAACATGCTGCATCCGGCAGACCCAGCCAAGGTTCCGTATGTGACCGAGACGTTGAAAGATGCTCAGGGCCCGTTCATCGCGGCGTCGGACTATATGAAAGTATTGCCGGAGAGCCTGAGCAAGTGGGTGCCGGGACAGCTGGTCTCACTCGGAACCGACGGTTTCGGCCGCAGCGAGAGCCGTAAAGCCCTGCGCGACTTCTTCGAAGTCGACGCGAAACATATTGTTTTGGCAACGCTAGGTGCGCTGGCGCGAGAAAAGAAGATCGGCACCGACGTAGTCAAGCGCGCGATTCAAGAACTGGGGATCAATCCCGACAAAGCAAATCCGGCGATCAGCTGACGACTCGAGTCGCACGATCCGACGCCAGCGTTCATGCGGGTACACTTGAATGCGTGCGCGGTGAACGAGCGGCGCCTCAGCGACAGGTGCACGGAAGTTGAAGAGCAGCACTCCAGCAATGGTGTACAGGACGTGGAAGAGCGGCGCCTCAGCGCCAGTGCACGGATGTGGAAGAGCGGCGCCCCAGAGCCGGCGCACCGAAGTTGGAAGAGCGGTGCTTCAGCGACAGCGCACGGATGTGGAAGAGCGGCGCTTCAGCGCCGCGCTAAGCGAGCAGTATGAACGTGGGCTTTAGCCCCAGGGTAAGATGCGGGGACGTGGCCCGAGCCCCGTAGGGACGAAACAATTTAGCCCAGCGCTTCAGCGCTGGGTGGTTTGGTCGGCTGGAGAATAAGTCCCGGAGGGACGGCACAATTCCCGGCGCGAATAGAGAATGCTCTTAACCTCAAGATCTGAGAAAAGGAACGACGCGGTGATCGAATTCAAACTGCCCGAGCTGGGAGAAAACATCGAACAGGGCGACCTCGTGCGCCTCATGGTTGCGCCCGGAGCCTCCGTCAGCGCTGGTCAGTCGGTTATGGAACTTGAAACTGACAAGGCTGTCGTCGAGGTGCCGTCGTCGGTGACCGGAACCGTCCAGGAAATTAAAGTCAAAGAGGGCGACAAAATCAAAGTCGGCCAAGTCATCTTTACCGTGGACGGCGCGGAAGCCAAAGCTCCCGCGCACGCCGCTGCCGCAGCGCCCGCGCCCGCGTCTGCTCCCGTTCAACAAAAAACAGTCTCTGTGCCGCCGCCTTCGGTTCCTGCGGCTGGTCGCTCCGGCCGTACCTGTCGCGACACCTGCTAGCGGCCCCAGCGAATTCAAGCTCCCCGAACTCGGAGAAAACATCTCGCAAGGCGATCTCGTCCGCTTGATGATTGCTCCCGGCACCAAGGTTTCCGAAGGCCAGCCTGTCATGGAACTCGAGACCGATAAGGCCGTGATCGAAGTGCCGTCGTCGGTCAGCGGCACTGTCCAAGACGTGAAAGTCAAAGAGGGCGAGAAGATTAAAGTCGGACAGGTAATCTTCACACTCGAGGGTGGAGCGCCGGCACAAGCCGAAGCCAGCCGCATCCGCAACGCTCCCGTCGAGCACGTTTCCGGACAGCACGGCGCCCGCCTCGCATTTCAGGCTGCCATTCGCGCCGAGGGCAAGACGGAAGAACAAGCGCTCCCTCCCGACCAGCCGCAGCAGTCCGCCCCCGTGTTCACTATGCCCGTGCAATTGGGCAAGGTCGCCGGTACCGAAAATCGGCAGGCCATTCCCGCGGCGCCGCACGTCCGGCGTCTCGCCCGCGAGATCGGCATCGACATCTACGAAGTCAAAGGCACCGGCCCCGGCGGACGCATCAGCGAAGACGACGTCAAGGGTTATGCGAAGGCCGTCCTGTCGGCGGCTGCGACCGCTGCTCAAGCGCCCCCGCGCGCCGGACACTTCGCCCAGCCTCAGCTTCCCGACTTCGCCAAGTGGGGCAAGGTCGAGCGCGTCTCTATGCGCGGCGTTCGCCGCAAGACTGCCGAGCATCTGGCCGAAGCCTGGAACACGATTCCGCACGTCACGCAGCAGGATCGGGCCGACATCACCGAGCTCGAACAACTCCGCGCCCGCTTCGCTCCCAAAGCCGAAGAGGCCGGTGGCAAAATGACGGTCACCGCAATCGCGCTCAAAGTCTGCGCCGCCGCTCTCAAAGTCTTCCCCCAGTTCAATGCCAGCATCGATATCGAGAAAGAAGAGATCGTTTACAAGCAGTACATCAACATCGGTGTGGCCGCCGATACGGACCGCGGCCTGCTCGTTCCCGTGATCCGCGAGGTAGACAAGAAAAACATCGTCGAACTGGCGGTCGAGTTGTCGCAGCTCTCTAAGAAGGCGCGCGAGAAAAAACTGACGCCCGCCGACATGGAGGGCGGCACATTCACCATCACGAATCTAGGCGGCATCGGCGGAGTGGGTTTTACGCCCATCGTGAATCATCCGGAAGTGGCGATCCTCGGCCTCTCCCGCTCTCGCATGGAGCCGGAATGGATCCACGGCAAGTTCGAACCGCGCCTGATTCTGCCGCTCTCGCTCTCCTACGATCATCGCCTGATCGACGGAGCCGACGCCGCCCGCTTCCTGCGCTGGATATCCGAAGCCTTTGAACAACCGTTCCTGCTGTCGGTTCAAGGATGAAAGACAAAACCATGAACCACGAAGGACACGAAGTCACACGAAGAAAGGTGACTTGCTTTTCCTTCGTGTACCTGCGTGTCCTTCGTGGTTGAACGCCTTATGTCTGAAAATACAAACATCGCAGTCGTCGGCGGCGGTCCCGGTGGATACGCCGCCGCATTCCTGGCCGCCGATCTCGGCATGACCGTCACCCTCATCGATCCGGAACTGAACCCCGGAGGAGTCTGTCTCTACCGCGGCTGCATCCCGTCGAAGGCGCTGCTCCATGTCGCCAAGCTGATCGAAGAATCGGAGCAGGCGAAAAACTGGGGCATCGATTTCGCGGCCCCAAAAATCGACCTGGCACGCCTGCGCTCGTGGAAAGAAGGAGTGGTCAAGAAGCTGACCGGAGGCCTCGGCATCCTCTCTAAACAGCGCAAGGTGCACTACGTGCAAGGGCGCGCAGCCTTCGAAAACTCCACCACGCTGCGCGTTACAAAATCTGACGGCTCCGAAGAATCCCTCACCTTCGACCGCATCATCATCGCGACCGGTTCCCGCCCTGCAACCGTCCCCTCGTTGAAGCTCGACACGCCGCGCATGATGGACTCCACCGGCGCCCTGAATCTGGAAGACATCCCCAGCACCTTATTAGTAGTCGGCGGCGGATACATCGGCCTCGAACTCGGCTCCGTCTACGCCGCACTGGGCACGCGCGTGACCGTCGTCGAAATGCTCCCCGGTCTACTTCCCGGTGCGGATCGCGACCTCGTCCTTCCCCTGCACAAACGTTTAGAAAAGTTATTCGACGGCATCCTGCTCAACACCACCGTCTCGTCGGTCAAAGACGAAGGCGCCGGAATCCGAGCCACGCTCAAAGCGCAAGACGGCAACACGCAAGAGAAAGTTTTTGACCGCGTGCTGGTCTCCGTCGGCCGCAAGCCCAACTCCGAAATCCCCGGCCTCGACAAGACGCACGTGCAAGTCGGCCAGCGCGGATTCATCCAGGTGAACAAGCAACTGCAAACCGACGATCCCGCGATCTTTGCCATCGGCGATGTCGTTGGCGAGCCCATGCTCGCGCACAAAGCCTCGCACGAAGGACGTGTCGCAGTCGAAGCCATCGCCGGACACAAGGTCGCCTTCGAGCCCAACGCAATTCCCGCAGTTGTCTTCACCGACCCCGAAGTCGCCTGGTGCGGTCTGACCGAAACGCAGGCACAGAACGAGAATCGCGAGGTCAAAGTCGCCAAGTTCCCCTGGGCCGCTTCGGGCCGCGCCGTCACGATCGACCGTCCCGAAGGCATGACCAAGCTTCTCCTCGATCCCCAGACGGAACGGGTGCTCGGAGTCGGCATTGTGGGCGCCGGCGCTGGCGAGATGATCGCCGAGGGCGTGCTGGCTATCGAAATGGCCGCGCTCGCCAGCGATATCGCGATGACCATTCACCCGCATCCCACGCTTTCGGAAACGGTGATGGAATCCGCCGAAGTCTTCTTCGGCACCAGCACGCACATTTACCGCCCGAAGCGGGGATGAGAGCGCCCGTCCTCGGTCGCCCGATTGCCCACATCCGCGTTCGGTACAATGAATCACACTTCGAGCGGCAATCGACGTCCGTACGCCCGCGGGACTTCGCGCCGGAGAACATCATGTCCTCATTCCCCAAGACGAAGACGTTATTGCTTCTGACTCTTTGTGTTGTTGCGGCTCTGCCCGTCGCCGCGCAGTCGCCGCTGAGCGGCGTGTTGCCTTCATCTTCCGCGGCCACCAGCACTTCCAACTCAGTAACTGACCCACTCGGCAGAACCACACCCTCAGGTTCCATCCTCGGATTTCTTCAAGCCGCGCAGTCCGGCAACTACAGCATTGCTGCGCAATACCTGCAGATGAGCGCGGCCCGCCGCCAGTCCGAAGGCGAGCAACTCGCCAGTCAACTCAATGCTGTGTTGAACAGTTCCGCGTTCACCGGACGAGTTGGAACCTTCACCCTGCCGGAAGGAGCCCCTCAGGAAGGCGTTCCCCTGGGCCGCCAGAAACTGGGCACCATGTCTTCCGGCGACGTGGAGGCCGACCTTGACCTGGTACGCGTCTCCGATCCGAGTGCCGGAAAGATCTGGCTCATTTCTTCCGACACGCTGACGAAGGTTCCTGAACTCTACGATCAAGTCGAAGCCCGACAGGTGGAGCGCAAGCTTCCGAGCGTGCTCGTGAAACATGAGGTCGCAGGCGTGCCTCTATGGCAGTGGTTGGCCATGCTGGTGGCGCTGCCCATCGCTGCGGGAGTCGGCTGGCTCATTCTCGTTCTTTTGGAGATTCCCATCCGGTGGTGGGCGCGACGTCGCGGCCAGGTGGAGATCGCAAACTGGCGCTCCGTCTCTGCTCCCGCGTGGCTGCTCACCGGAACGCTGGCTCATCAGATGTTTGTCCGCTCCCTCGGCGTCGCTCTCCTCCCGCGCCATTACTATTTCCAACTCACGTCGATTGCACTCATCATCAGCGCGACCTGGATTGCCTGGCGCGCCGTCCGCTGGTCCCTGCGCCGCGTGCGCAACCGTGCCCTCGCCCGCGGACACGCCGGTACCGGATCGCTCATGCTGCTCGGCGAGCGCATCCTCAAGGCAATCATCTTCGGTGTCGGTGTTCTGGCGGTCTTGGGCAACCTGGGCTTCAACATGAGCACCGCGCTCGCCGGCCTCGGCATCGGCGGCTTGGCCATCGGCTTCGGCGCGCAGAAGACCATCGAGAATCTTTTCGGTGGCGTCTCCGTCCTCGGCGATGAAGTGTTTCGGGTCGGCGATGTCTGCCGCTTCGGCGATCGCGCCGGCGTCGTCGAAGACATCGGCTTGCGCTCCACTCGCATCCGCACCGAGGAGCGGACCTTGCTAGCCATTCCCAACGGCACGGTCGCAACCATCAACCTGGAGAACCTGAGCCGCCGCGACAAAATTCTTTTCAAGACGAATCTTGGCCTGCGTCCGGAAAGCAAAGCAGACCATGTCCGCTTCGTGCTCGCCGAAATCCGCCGCCTGCTCTACAGCCATCCCAAAGTCGAAACCAAAACCGTCCGCGTGCGCCTCACCGACATCGCCGGTACCTCGCTCAATGTCGAGGTGCTGTCCTACATCCTGACGCGCGACTTCAACGAGTTCACCGCCGTCCGCGAAGACTTACTGCTGCGCATGATGGACATCATCGAAGATGCGGGAGGTGGCCTCGCGCTTCCTTCGCAGACACTCTACTTGAGCCGCGATGCCGGAGTCGAAAAGGAAAAAGCCGCGAACGCCGTCAAGAAAATTGCCGAACTGCGCGACGGCAAGCAGTTGCCCTTCCCCGATTTTCACGAGCAAGACATCTCGTCGTTCAAGGGATCAATCGAATACCCGCAGCCCGAATCGGCTGTACGAAAACCGTCAGGAGATTCGGGTAAAGCCAGGTAGCGAGAAAGTAGCGCCGCCGTCCCGGCGGCTGTCCGGCGGGCGTCTCGCCCGCCGCGCCGGCGCTAACTCGATGGTTGCCGCTTTTTTCCAATCGCCCACTCCAGGAAGAGGTGCGTCGGAAAATAAACCAACGCAGGCACTACCATCAAATACGCCAGCAGATACGCCCACCCCGGCATCACATGCTGCTCCCGAAAAAACAATCCTCGCGCCCAGTTCACATCCTGTTCTGGCCGCCAGAAATAATTGATTGGCACCACAATCCACGCCATCAGTGTCTGCAACTTCCATCCTCGCCGGTCATATCCCAGCCGCCAGATCGCCCACAGCAGCAGCGGCGGCGTCACCACATGAAACAAGCTGAGCAGGCGGATCATCAGCGGCACGCCCGGATCGAACATATATTCCGTGCCCCCGACAACATGTCGCCCTGTCAGCAGCGCCCCCGCGAAATCAACCGCGAAGATCGTCTGGAACAAAAGTAACCCCGACGCCGCCCACGAAAAAATCAGCGGACTCTCCAGCCACAACCCAATCCCGATCAGCACATTTCCCAGGTCGCAGAAGAAAAGAAAATTCTGCGCCCCATACTGCCGCCAGTACACCGGTGCCCACACCAGCAGCCACACCGTCCACGCGATCTTGAGCCACAGAGGCAGCCGCATGGCCCGCTATTGTATGCGACCGGCCGCGGCTATTACGTCCGTCCATGTCCCCGTGTAAGTCACGGAGAATCCCGGGTGCCCCATTTCTCGCGTCCTTTGCGAGAAAGCCTGCCCTGAGCGAAGCCGAAGGGTGGGGCTCCTTTGACCCTTCTACCCCAACCGAAACACCACAAAAATCCCCTTACCGCGAATTACTCCCGTAACTTGCCCGGTCTTACGCTTGTACCTACGATGGCCTTGGTATGGGTTACCAAGCTCTTCTCTTCTGTCCCGACGAAAAAACCGCCCGCACAGTGACGCAGGTCCTGAGTGAGCTCGAGTTCGCCGTCGAGTCCTGCATTGAACCCTTTGCTGCAGTCAAGAAGCTGATGGGCCAACACTTCGACGCTGTCGTGGTCGACTGCGATAACGAGCAGAATGCCACATTGTTATTCAAGAGCGCGCGCAACTCCACGCCCAACCAGGCGTCGCTTGCCGTAGCCGTAGTGGAAGGTCAGGCCGGGGTCGCAAAGGCGTTTCGCATCGGCGCCAACCTCGTCCTGACCAAACCCATCAATATCGAACAGGCCAAAGGAACTCTGCGCGTGGCCCGCGGACTGCTGCGAAAAGGTGAACCAGCCAAACCAGCGTCCGCGGCTCCCGCAGTGCCGCCCCTAAAGCCCGTCGCCGCCGCCAAACCAGTTCCACCCTTAAAATCAGCAGCGCCACTGGCGCCGCCTGCAATCACCGTTTCGATCCCGGCCGCGCCGCCAGAAGTGAAGCCCGCCCCGCCTCAGGCGTGGCCCGCAGCCGCGGCCGCAAGCTCGGCTCCATCGACGAACGACGACGATCTTCTCGATATCGGTTCCGGTGGGCCCGTGGCTTCGCCTTCGGGTGCCGAGCGTGCGCCAAAGTTGCCCGCAGTATCCGCACCGATCAGCGCGAGTCTGCCCGCTGCGCGCGGTAGCGGAGCCGCCAGCGCGCCCGCACCAGCCCGTGACCTTCATCAGCCGCCGGCTGCAGCCGCATCGCCCGCAAGCTCCCCCGCGGAAGACGACATTCTCTCCGACGAGCCGGCGAAAGCCGCTCCGAGCGTATCCTCCAGCGACGCCAGGTCCGCGCCGTCATTCACTTTCGGTGGTGCCAACGTCCCGGAAAAATCAAGCGGTGGAAGCAAGAAGATTATCTTCGGAGTCGCAGCCGCAGCGTTCCTTGCTGGCGTTCTCTACATCGGCTGGACCGTTTTCCATGGACACGCCAGTGAGCCGGTGAGCAGTCCGTCGCAAACCGCTGCTCCCGCCCCCGTCCCGGTTCCGCAGGTCGCGAAGCCGAGCAGTGGCAAGCCCGCATCCGCGATCCCAGCGACATCGACACCGGCATCTGCACCCGTATCCGCGGCTCCCACATCGCTCCCGAGTTCCCAGCTGAGCGCCGCCCCGGCCAAGACTCAGGCCACGAATAACACCGACACTACCGCGGAGGACGATGCGCCTTCGCCGGCTGAGAGCAAGCCGGCCGCCGCGCCCCTGGTCCTTAAAGGAGGCAGCGCCCCGGCCTTGCACGCAAAACCAGCAGCGACCGACACTGAAGCTCCCAGCATGATTGGGATGGCGACCCCCGGCGCTGGAGCGCCTCCGCCCAACATTGTCGGCGCCGAGAGAAACGCGCCCGCGCCCGTGCTGCAGACGCTGAACATCTCGCAGGGCGTCTCGCAGGGCTTGCTCACCAAGAAAGTTCAGCCAGTCTATCCCCGGAACGCCCTGGCCATGCATGTTGAGGGCGCCGTGGAGTTGCTGGCGACCATCTCCAAGACAGGCGACATTTCGCACGTGAAAGTGGTGAGCGGCGATGGGCAACTGGCCAAGGCCGCCACGGATGCCGTCAAACAATGGAAGTACAAGCCGTACCTGCTCAACGGCGAACCGGTCGAGATTCAGACCCAGGTCACCATCAACTTCAAGCTCCCCAGATAGATTCACTCCGCAGTCCTCAGTTACTTGCTTTGCTGACGACGGGTTCTTCTCTCGCCCCTCCAGGGCGGTTCCTCCTTATTGGTATCGGCTACCTAATTGTTGTCATCCTGAGCGAGGATTGGTCTTTGCGCGCTTAGCGCAAAGACCAACCGCAGTCGAAGGACCCCTACCCTCTTCGATGCTCGTGTGGGGACGGACGCCTTCGTCCGTCCAGGTTTTGACTTTGCTCCGATCTTCGACCAGCCCCCCGCGCCCTTGACTCCGCCGCCCTTGAGCCCTCTGGTCTGCCAACATGAAAAATGCCTCACCCAAGTCGCCGGACGCGCGACCAGTGTGAGGCAACTCGAGCCCCCACTTCCTTCAGAACAACACTTTCAGGCTCGTGTTCACGTTGATGCGGTACCCGGTGAGCGTTCCGCTGACATTCGCCAGCAGATTCCCCGACTCGTCGTACTGGTTGATCACGAACGTGCCGGTGAATGAGTTCCCATCCTTCGCCAAACGGAGGGTCTCACGGATGTTGGCCAGCCCCTGCGGAGTTGTCGTGCTCGTCGTCGGATCCCAGCTGATCGCATAGTGATTCAGCTTGTAGGACGAATCCCCTACCTTCTGCCAGACTCCCATGCAGAAACTCTGCGTGTCCGGATTTCGCGACGAGTTCGTCATCTCCGTGCCGTCGCTATGCCATTGCACGATGCCCTGGTCAATCACCGTGGTCCCCACGAGGAACTGGAAACGCCACATGCCCACAATCGGGTCGGTGGAGTCTGACATCAGATTCAGCGACCCCCCATCCCTGCCCACCTCCCACGACTGCCGGTGCAACTTGGCTTTCGGCAGTGCCTCCGTGTTGCTGCATTGCGCCGCGGCGGTCGCCGTCAGCAACGCGCCCGCCAGCACCAGGCTGAGCACAGCGCTCATCTTCTTCCAAGTCATCTTCATATCCTTCTCCTTCGAAAGTTTCGGACGTGCGAGCCGCATCCTGCTCGAAAAACCGCGCCCGCACAATACAGACGGGGTGAAGATTCGGTGAAGCCGAGGTGAATTCTTAAGTCATTGCAGACAGAGCAGGTTCGGTGCAAATCGCGGGCATCAATGCTATAGTTTCCCGATTCCCCCCCCAAGGGTTGTAGTGTGCCTGCCTGTATTCACAAATTCGGCGAATTCGAGCTCGACCCCTCCCGCTTCGAGTTGCGGCGCAGCGGCCGTGTGCTAAAGCTCGAACGCATCCCCATGGAACTGCTCCTTCTGCTCGCGGAAAAAGAGGGCAGCGTTGTCACCCGCCAAGAGATCGTCGACCGTCTCTGGGGGAAAGAGGTCTTTGTTGACACCGAGCACGGCATCAACACCGCGATTCGCAAGATCCGCCAGGCGTTGCGCGACGATCCCGGGCGCCCTCGCTTCGTCCAGACCGTCACCGGTAAAGGCTATCGCTTCGTCGCCGAGAAGAACGGCCATTCCTCCTCCGCCATGTCCGCTCCTGCCGCCGCGCAAGCTGCCGCGCCGATCCCGCCAGCCCAACCTGCCGCAACTCCCGCGGACCTTCCCCTCGCCATCCCGAGACACTGGTTCCTGACCGCCTCCCCGCTCCTTCTTCTTGTGCTGGCTGGATCCCTGGTCGCCTTTAATGCCGGCGGCCTGCGTGACCGCCTCTTCCCCGCGAGCCGCGCCCGGCAAATCCATTCCATCGCCGTGATTCCGCTGGCCAATCTCTCTGGCGATTCCTCGCAGGAGTATTTCGCCGACGGTATGACCGACGAACTCATCACCGCGCTGGCCAAGAACCGCAACCTCCGCGTGGTCTCCCGCACCTCAGTGATGCAGTACAAAGGGGTCAATCGTCCGGTGCGCGACGTCGCCCGCGAGCTTGGTGTCGACGGCATCCTCGAAGGTTCCATCGAGCGCACTGCCAACCGCGTGCACATGACCGTGCAGTTGATCTACGCCCCCACCGACACGCACCTCTGGGCCCAAAGCTACAACCGTGACGAGACTCAGGCGCTCTTCCTCCCCGAAGAGCTTTCGCAAATCATCGCCCAAGAAGTGAAGACCACCACATCCGCCGCGCCCCAGCCGCGCTACATCAGTCCCGAGGCCCACGACGCCTATCTGCACGGCCGCTACTTCTGGTTCACCTTTGACACCGCGAAAACCCTCCCCTATTTCGAAAGAGCGATTCAGCTCCAGCCCGATTATGCGGCCGCATGGGCTGGCCTTTCCGATACCTACGCCATTCAATCCGGTAACGTTCCGCCGCGGGAGAGTCTCGCGAAAGCCGGAGACGCGGCGCGCAAAGCTGTGGAACTCGACGATTCACTGGCCGAGGGCCACCTTTCCCTGGGGGGCTGGTACCTGGGGACCTGGGATCTGCTCCACGCCGACGCCGAACTCCAAAAGGCCATCGAACTGAATCCCAATTACGCCGAGTCCCACTACCTCCGCCACTACATCCTTCTTGCGCTCAATCGCCCCGACGAAGCTTTGCAGGAAGAAAAACGCTCCGTCGAACTCGATCCCTTTGCCCGCTCCTGGGGCCTGGGTCGTTGCTACATCCAGTTGCGTCAGTTCGACGCCGCGATCAGCGAATTCCGCATGCAGTCCGCAGCTCGACCCGGCGATTCGTCCGCGCACGAGGGTCTGGCGCTGGCCTATCGGTTGAAAGGCATGGCCAAGGAATCGCAGCAGGAGTTGGAAAAACGGTTCGAATTGCAACACAATCAGGAGGGCCTCGCCGCCGCCCGCCGGGCCTATGCGCAAGGCGGCTCGAAAGCAGTCGCGCAATGGATAGCCACCGCCGTCGAGGCTATCGCCCACGAAGAATACGTCTCCCCTTGGGATATCGCCCAAAACGTCGCGTACACGCGGGATAAAGATAAAACGCTGAAGTATCTCGAAGCCGCCTACCGCGAACACTCGCCGGGCCTGATCGGTATTCAGAACGAACCCGTCTTCGACTTCCTCCACGATGATCCACGCTATCGCACGCTGGTCACAAAACTGGGCCTGCCCCCATCGTATTGAAGAAAGGTTACCGTGATATCGCCGCTCCATGCACAACCGGGAAGGCACAACTTCAAGTCGTGCCACTAACGCTCCCAGAATGAGAACTCGAGCGAGGAGCATTTTGGGATTGTCATCCTGAGCGAAGCACGTCGACGAGCGAAGCATCTGTTTTTAGAGTTGTCATCTTTTATAGTTGTCATCCTGAGCGAGGATTGGTCTTTGCGCGCTAAGCGCAAAGACCAACCGCAGTCGAAGGATCCCTACAATTTCTATGTGGCGCGGGCGCCCCCGCCCGCGCCTTCTTTCGCCCCTATGGAGCTTGTTCCTCCTTACTTATTCCGTCACCCACGGCTTGCGCCGCGGGCTGCACTCTCTCGCTCCCTCGGAGTTGCGGCTCTGGCAGCTTCTGTCTCTGTGCTCGCGGGAACTTCTTCCACACTCACTGCCGGCTTGCGGATTGCAGCTTCGGCTGGGACCGGCTTCGGTGGCACTGCCCTGCGGCCCGGTACTTCTGGGCCGCCTGGACGGGTCAAAGACCCGTCCCCACACGAATCTTGTTCGAGCGGCGGGTCGGGATAGTCGGGGACCTCTGTGAGCATTTCGGATTGTCATCCTGAGCGGAGCACGTCGGCGAGCGAAGCTCTTTTATTGTTGTCATCCTGAGCGAGGACTGGTCTTTGCGCGCTCAGCGCAAAGACCAACCGCAGTCGAAGAGCCTGCCCTGAGCGGACCCCGAAGGGGACGACAGAAAAAGCCGATGGATACCATCGTTCCTGGTGCCCACGCTTCGAACATCGCGAGTCAGCGAAACCTTGAGGGTGGGGACTTTGACTTTGGATGCGCCAAAGAAAATCCCCGCCCGAGCAAAGCTTGGACGGGGCACCCTCAGGAGTCGATGCGAACCTGTTCCTCTGGGCCACGCGCCACCCTCACCGGCCGGCCGCTGGGGACACACGACTTCGTTGCCGCTCTAGAAAACTCAACCCTCCGGATTGTCATCCTGAGCAAAGCACGTCGACGAGCGAAGCGAGCCGACGCGCGCAGTCGAAGGATCCCTACCCTCTACGATGCTCGTGTAGGGACGGACGCCTTCGTCCGTCCAGGTTTTGACTTTAACCTCGCCTCCGCCAAAGTCCGCCCCTCCACCCGCCCCCTCCCCACTCCTTAGCCCCCACCGCACCACGAAAGTGCCTAGCATTCCCTCCTAATCAGATGTACAAAGGACGCGCAGGGAGGGGGTCCCGCGGCCAGCGCCGCAGGACCCTTTTTTCTTGAGCGAAGTTCCTAATCGAGAGGCGTGAGTGTCAATCGAACTAGTAGTTCATGAAATCCGACGGTTTCTTTCCACCGCAGAACCAGAAGTGATTTGCATCAGTGGGCGCTGGGGCGTGGGGAAGACCTTCGCTTGGAACCGGTACCTGCAGGACGCGCAGACAAACAACAAGATTGCCCTCGACCGTTATTCGTATGTCTCCCTTTTTGGCGTCAACTCCTTGGACGAACTCAAGTATGCCGTCTTCGAGAACTCACTCAAGACGTCTGAGATAGGCATCGCGCCAAGCCTCGAGACTCTAGAATCGAATTTATTCAGTATGATCGATTCTCTAACCAGAAAGACCGCTAGAAAAGCTGTCGGAGTTGCGCAGCAGACGCCTTTCCTAAAAAACTATTTGGGCGGCTTGGCTCCGCTCTGGTTCTCATCAGTCAGAGCCAACGTTGTCTGCATAGATGATTTCGAAAGGCGCGGCACAAACCTCTCAGTACGCGACGTCCTCGGTCTGATCAATAATTTAAAGGAGGTCAAGAGGTGCAAGATCTGCCTGATTCTAAACGACGAAGCCTTAGAAGAACATGAAGCTGAGTTCCGAAAGTACCTGGAAAAAGTCGTGGATGCGACTTTGAAGTTTCAACCCTCGCCGCAAGACTGTGCGCGTATCGCTCTAGCTCAAGACTCCAAGGTCACTAGGTTGCTTGCGTCACACAGCGTCAAGCTTGGCATCTCTAACATCCGGGTCATCAAGAAAATTGAGCGATCTATCCGGCAGGTGGAGCCGCTCGTCGCCGTCTTTGACGAGCAAGTTCTGAGACAGGCTATACACTCGCTGACCCTAATCGGTTGGACCCTATTTGAACCCACGAAGGCTCCATCTCTCGACTATCTCAAGAGGAGAGGTGTGATCGACTTTCTCAAAGTCGACGAGAAAGTGCCGGTTCCTGAAAATGAGGCTTCTTGGAACGCGTTGCTTGGCATCTATGAGTTCGGGTCGATGGACGAATTCGACTTAGCCCTGCTTGACGGGATTCGCAACGGCTACTTTGATCCCTCATCGGTAATAAAATCCGGATCGGAGTTGGACAAGAAGATCAAAGCTGGAAATCTAGACGCCGCCTTCAATGCCGCGTGGAGGATGTACCACGACTCATTTGACGATGATGAGGATAAGGTCCTTGACGCAATGCATGAGGCTTTCTTTAAGGGCGTCCAATACATCAATCCGATGAACATGAGCGCCACCGTAGCACTCTTCAAAGAACTAGGACGGGAGACTCAAGCGGGCGAGATGCTCAACTACTATATCGAAGCTCGAGGTGCAGAACAGCAACTCTTCAACCTGAGAAGTTATCCGTTTGCAGACGGGGTATCCGATCCTGACGTTGTCCATGCGTTCAAGGAAAAATATGCGACCCTCAAACAGGAGGTCAGCCCTAAAGAGATTTTGTTGCGAATCGCCGACATCCATAGCTGGAACTCCGAGGACATTACCACGTTGTCTGAGCTACCGGTGGACGAATACTACAAGTTGTTCAAGACCGACACAGGCGATCGTCGCAAGATTATCGGCGCCTGCCTTATGTTTGATACGATGATGAACGCAACCGCGGATTACCAAGAACTTGTGAAACGAGCCAAGGAGGCGTTGAAACGCATTGGCCAAGAGTCGCGGATCAACGCACGGCGAGTGAAAGCCTACGGGGTTGAAATAGACCAGGCCGACCCCATAAACAAGCCCAAAGCATGAGAAGTTGGGAAATCGGGGACGACGGGACGTACCCCAATCTAGGGGAATCCAGATCACGCTTAATCATGCCAAGTCCTGCTATATAATATTCCCATGCGAAACACCCGTACCCTCTCCGTAACCCTGCCCCCGGACATGCTGAAGCGCGCCCAGTCCATCGCCAAGCGGGAGAGCCGCACCATGAGCGAACTCATCCGCGAAGCCCTGCGCCACTACGAACGCCGCTCCTGGTGGGACGACATCAACGCCTACGGCCGCTCCAAAGCTGACCGCCGGGGCATCGGGGAACAAGACGTCGACCGCCTCGTCCACGAACTGCGCGCCTCTAAACGCGCCGCCAAGAAATGATCCGAGTCGTTCTCGACACGAACGTCATCGTGTCGGCGCTGGTCTTCGGCGGCGTGCCCCGAGGCGTCCTCGAACTTGCCGAAGCCGGAAAGTGCGAACTCTTCTACTCCGAGCCCATCCAAACCGAAGTCCGCCGCGTCCTCGCCGAAAAGTTCGACTGGCCGCAAACCATGATCGACGAAGTTTTGCCGGTCGTCTGGAGCATGGGCAAAGCCGTCGTGCCTCGCATTACTCTCAACGCCGTCCCCGCCGATCCCGATGACAATCGCATCCTCGAATGCGCCGTCGCTGCCCGCGCTCAGGTAGTCGTCTCCGGCGACCGCCACCTTCTTGACCTGCAGAACTACAAATCCATCCCCATCGTCAGCCGCGCCAGTTCCTCGAACTCTTCGTCGCACTCTAATCTCTGGGACGTTTTCCACAGAACTTTATTTCATTCTTGTGACGGATGACCTTTACTGAGAAATCTCCACAGTCCAAATTGGGAGTATGCCCGAACGCACTCCCAACCACTCCACCACCCCACGTAGCGACGGACGCATTCGTCCGTCCGCAAACCCCGATCAGAGCACCTCGCCTTCCCGCCAGCAATCGCTCGCCAGACCTCCGCGCCAGCCATTAAGTCCCTTATTTTCAAGAATTTAGTCGCAAGTCCAATGTTTCCAAGATTATACGCGGACACCGTCCTGCACTACGCCCCTAACTCCCATGAAGCCAAGATCTTAGCTCCACACTACAAAAAAATTGTTGCCTGTACCGAGAGGACCAAACAGCTTATGTCAACCAAATCCTGCACTCATATCAAAGTCTCCGGCGTCCGTTGCGGATCGCCCTCCTCTCCGCGGAGAGCAGTTCTGCTACTTCCACCAGCGCATGCTTCGCACCGTCCGCTATCCCGCCTCCCGCATCCGCCTCGCCGCCCTCCTCGAGGACGAGGAGTCCATCCAGGTCGCCCTCATGGAAACCATCAACGCCCTGCTGCGCGGCACCATCGAAGTCAAGCGCGCCGAACTCATCCTCCGCGCCCTCAACACCGCCGTCCGCAACATCCGCCGCGTCAAGTTCGGCATGCACTCCGATGAAATGGTCCGCGAGATCCCTGACTATCCCACCCCGCCGCTCGAACAAGTCGACGAACAATACGCCAACGAACTCCACCGCCAACAGGAATGCGCCGAATCCGCCCGCGCCCGCGAAGAGATGCTGGCCCAATACCAAGCCAGCCAGAACAAAGCCAAGCCAGCCGAATCGTGTGAGGACGAATCGTGTGCTGATGATTCGTGTGGGGACGGGTCTTTGACCCGTCCAGGCGGCCCAGAAGTACCGGGCCGCAGTGCAGTACCACCGAAGCCGGTCCAGGCCGAGGCTGCAATCCGCAAGCCGGCAGTGAGTGTGAAGGAAGTTCCGACAAACACAAAGACAGCAGCCGCGACCAGCAGAGCCGCAGCTCCGAAGGAGCGAAAGAATGCACCCCACGCCGCAAGCCGTGGGTGAGGACAACAATAAGGAGGAGCGAGCCCCATAGGGGCGAAAGAAAACTCGGAGAACTCGATGAGGCAGCTGGTGCGGGGATGGGGGGCAGGGATCCCTTCGGCTTCGCTCAGGGCAGGCTCTTCGACTGCGGTTGGTCTTTGCGCTCAGCGCGCAAAGACCAATCCTCGCTTAGTCGGCGGCGGTTACGTCGCTTGCGCAACCTTTACTGCGGCTGCATCACCTCGTCGATCACTGCTTTGCCGCCCTTGTCGGCCGTGACGATCTTGTGGATCGGCGCGTATCCGCTGAGCGTAATGTCGATCACATAATTGCCCGGATCAAGGGTGACGTCCACCGGTGAGTTTTTGTCCAGCATGTGTTGGTTAATCGCCACCTGCGCGCCCTTGGGCTGCGTGTGGATGCTGATTGTCCCCTGTCCCGCGTTGCCGCCTTTTCCGCCGAACAGTTTCGACATCTTGCCTACGGTCTTGATGTTGTCGACGTTGCCCAGCGCGCGCAGCGTCGGCGAGAAGTTGAACGTCTGTCCCAGGGTGAACTGCGAGCTCATGGTTTCGTCAATGTATCCCGACATGCGGACCAGCACCACGTGCTGACCTTTGTCCACGCTAACCTGCGCCGGAGTTTTTGCGCCCACATCGCGGCCGTCCACGTAGATGTTCGCACCCGCCGGATCGCTCTTCACCACCAGCGTCGCCATCAACTGCGTCAGGCGCCCTGAGGCCGACGCACGGTTTCCCGCAGCCACATTCACGGTTCGCGTATCGGTCGAGTAGCCCGCCTTGCTGAAGGTGAGGGTATGTTGCCCCGGCTGAACATTCGTCAACGCGAAAGGCGTGACGTAGCTGGCATCGGTTCTGCCATCCACCTGCACCTGCGCGCCCTCTGGCATGGAATCAATCGCCAGCTGTCCGGGAATCACCACCGGCGCAGCTGCTGCCTTCTTCTTCGGATTTCTCGCCTTCACAGGAGCAGCGGGTTCTTCCACAGTTTGCGGCTGCGCAGTCTGGGCCGGCTGAATCTCGACCGGCTGGGCTGGCGCGGGTTCGTTCCTGGGCGCTGGCTGGCTGGCTTCTGGCTGCGCAGGCGTTTCCGCGACGGCTGTCGGGCGTGACGTGCCAATGTCATCATCACTGTTCAGGCTGTGAACGTAGATGGTGACCCCAATGAGGATGACCAGGATCAGCGCAATCGCCCCCCCGATCGCATACCCCATCAACTTCGGTGGAACTCCCTTGATTTCCTTAATTGCCTTTTGGGCAACTTCGCGAGGCTGTACTCGAGGCTTCTCGTCGGCCTTCCGCCCGCCCTGATACCTCGTCGCCGTCGGAGCTGCGACCGGCGCGGGCTCAACCGGAGGTGGAGGGGGTGGAATATAAACTTCCTTGAGCGGGGGCAATTCTGTCATCTCCGAAAAACTTACGCCGCCGCCGCTTTTCGATCCGCCCTCCGCCATCATGGGATCGACTGCGATCGTCGGACCTTCGTCGGCAACCTGCGGCTCGAAGGTTTCAACCTGAGGCTCAGAGGTTTCGACCTCCGGCTCCTCTGCTACCGCTGACGACATTTGGGCGGAAGGTGCCTCCGGTGCCTCGGTGGTCTCCGCAGCGCTGGACGTCATGAACTCGTTCGGTGCTTCGGATCCCTGAACTTCGGGAGAAGACACCATCGGCTCGCTGCCTCCCACTCCAGCGGCAGCTGCAGCCGCTTTCGGCATGGCTAGCCTCGAAGCCGGCTTGGCCAGCACCGATGGCTTTGCTTCCACTTTCGGAGCCGCAACGATTGGCTTGGCAATCACTGGTTTGGCGACTACGGGCTTGGCTGCCGCAGCAACCACCGGACGTGCAGGCGTCGCTGCCGGCTTCGCCGCCACCGGAGCCGCAAACTTTGCCTGCGCCACTGGGTTCGCCTTAGGAGCGGCTGTGCTCTTCGGTGCTTCCACCTTTTTCGCCGCAGGCCTCGACTCTTTGCACTTTTCCAGATCGTCCAGCAAATCTCGGCCGTTCTGGTACCGATCTGCAGGATCCTTCGCCAGCGCCTTCATAATCAGGTCGCTGAGCACAGGATGAACCTTGGCATTTACATGCAGTGGCGGCACAGGAGTGCTTTCGAGAATGCTCTGCCGCAACGACTCCGCGTCCTCGCGATCGAAGGCCTTCCGCTCGGTCACCATTTCGTAGAAGATTGCGCCCAGGCTGAACAGATTTGACCGGCTATCGGTAGGCTCGCCCCGAACTTGCTCCGGCGACATGTAATGCAGAATCGACGGAACCGCTCCCGGAACATGCTGTACAAAGTTGCCCACGCAGGAAATGCCGTATCCCAGGATCTTGGTGGTCCCGTCCCACCCGCACATGATCTTGGACGGCTCCAGGCTGTAGTGAACGATGTTATGCGACTTCGCGTGTTCCAGGCCGCTGCACAACTGCCGCCCAATGTCCAGCAGATCCCAGATCGAAAATCCTTCTTTGCGCGCCAGCATGGTTGCAATGCTGTTGCCCTGTATGTACTCCATGACCGCGCAGAACTGGCCGTCGATGACTGTCCCGCTCGATACTGTGGTGATGTTCGAGCTGCTCAAAACCTTAATGCTTTCGGCCTCCTCCAGCAGCGCTTGTTCCAACGCCGCGGCGCTCTCTCCAAACGCGCTCAGCTGGATTGCCTTCAGCGCAATCGTCTGCCCGCTCTCAGGATCGTTGGCTTTGTAAACTGTGCCCGTAGGCGATTTCGACAGTTCACCCAAAATTTCAAATTGGCCGATTTTCGTAGGCATTCTTTTTTTCCAGTTCCGCCCCAAGCAAGCCCCGCGCTTCGCCACGACATAACTCGGCCGTCGGAGACCCGAGGACTGGGTACGGTTAGGATAGCGCCGCGATCGTGCACTTTCGAGTTACTAAGGTAAGCTGCGGACTCCATGGTAAGCCCGCCAGCTACGCGATTCCACGAGGCCGGGATGGACTCCGCCGCTTAGCGGCGGGAATGTGAAAGCCCGGCACGGCGGTGCCGGGAAAGGCGGGCAGAAAGCAACGATCCGTAGGGACGGGACAAAAACGCGGAAAACCTACGACGCAGACTCGCTCGCAGCCGCCTTCTTCCCGTGCTCTCGCCATCCCTCAATAATCAGATACAGCACGGGGATAAAGAAAAGGTTGAGTATGGTCGACATAATCATCCCGCCAAACACCGTCGTGCCCACCGAATGCCGTCCATTCTCTCCCGCGCCCGTGGCCAGCACCAGCGGCACCACGCCCAGGATGAATGCCATCGACGTCATCAGAATCGGCCGCAGACGAATCGTCGCCGCCTGCACCGCCGCTTCCACCAGAGGAATGCCGCGCCCGCGCAACTGCTCCGCAAATTCCACGATCAGAATCGCATTCTTGCTCGACAACCCGACCAGCATCACCAGTCCGACCTGGCAGAATACGTCATTCTGCAAGCCGCGCATCCACTGCGCTCCCAGCGCGCCCAGCAGGGCCATGGGCACCGCCAGCAACACGATGAAGGGCAACACGAAACTCTCATACTGGGCAGACAGGGTCAGATACACCACCAGCGTACCCAATCCAAACAGAAGCAGCGACGTGCCGCCGGCCTGCAACTCTTCCAGCGACAATCCCGTCCAACTATAGGAGAATCCCTGGGGCATCTTCGTGGCCAGCTGTTCCATCGCCGCGATCGCCTGTCCGGAACTGTAGCCGGGCGCCGGGGACCCATCAATCTCCGCTGACCGGAACAGGTTGTAGTGGCTGATCACCTGTGGCGTCGTCGTCTGCGCAATCGTGATCAGGTTGTCCAGCGGCACCATCGCCCCGCTGTCGGAGCGCACGTAGAACCGCTTGATGTTCTCGGCTTCTGCCCGGAATTGCTTGTCGGCCTGCACATACACCCGGTACGACCGGTTGTTGAAATCGAAATCGTTCACATAGGCCGAGCCCATATACACGCCCAGCGTGTCGGTGATCTGTGACAGCGGCACGTGCAGGCTCTTCGCCTTCTCGCGGTCAATCGTCACCAGATATTGCGGATCATTCGCTGTAAATGGCGTGTACAACCCGACGAGTTCCTTGTGCTCACCAGATTGCCGCAGGAAGCTTTGCGCTGTGCCCGCCAGTTCTTCGAGTTTGTGCGAAGCCTGATCCTGCACCACGAACTGGAATCCGCCGAACTCTCCCAGACCCTGAATTGGCGGAGGGAGCGTCGGGAACACGATCGCTCCCGATACCCCGAACAGCATGGGACGAAGGCGGCCTAGAATAGCCGCGGCTGCATGCTCGTCACCCTTGCGTTGCGAATATGGGCGCAGCGACACGAAGATCAGCCCTTGATTTGCCGCTGCTCCTGCGAAACTGAAGCCAGCCACAGAAAAGACTGACTCAACCTCTTTTACTCCAGCCAGAACGTGTGTGACCTGTTGTCCGATCGCCTTGGTATATTCCAGCGAGGCTCCCGATGGCGCCTGAATGACGATGATGAAATAGCCTTGATCTTCATCCGGCACGAATCCGGTCGGCACGCGCGTAAAGACAAAATACGTAAGGCCAAGTCCGGCGAAGAACAGTACCGCGGCTGCCAACTTGAAGTTGAGAAACGCCCGCAAGGCTCGGCGATAGCCGGTGGTCGTGGCCGCGACGACTTTGTCTACTCCCCGGAACAACCAGATCTTTCCGCCGTGCTCCCGGCCCAGCAGAAGGGCCGACAGCGCTGGAGTCAGGGTCAACGCATTAAACGCCGAAATCGCAATCGAGAACGCGATCGTCAGCGCGAATTGGCGGAACAGAATGCCCGTGGTTCCGGGGAAAAAAGCTACCGGCACAAACACCGCGACCAGCACGAGCGAAGTAGCGATCACCGCTCCAGTCACTTCGCCCATCGCCTCCGACGCAGCTTTGCGCGGGTCTTTCTGGCCCTCCTGTATGTGACGCTCGATGTTCTCAATCACCACGATCGCGTCGTCCACCACCAGTCCAGTGGCCAGGGTGATGCCAAACAGAGTCAGCGTATTGACCGAGAAACCCAGCAGCTTGACAAATGCGAAGGTCCCGATCAGCGACACGGGAATCGTCACCGACGGAATCAGCGTGCTGCGCCAGTCCTCCAGGAAAACGAAGATCACCAGGATCACGAGTACGATTGCTGTGCCCAGCGTGCTGAGCACGTCGCGGATCGACTCGCTTACCGCGTCGGTCGTATCGAACGCCAGCTTGTAGTGCATGCCAGGCGGGAAACTCTTCGACAACCGATCGAGTTCAGCGATCGCCCGCCGGTCCACTTCGAGCGCGTTCGCCGTCGAAAGCTGCGTGACGCCGATTCCCACCGAATCCTGTCCATTGAACTGCAGGGCGGAGGCGTAGTTCTCCGCTCCCAGTTCTGCATGCCCCACATCTTTCAGTCTCACCAGCGTGCCGTCGACATTCGTTTTCAGAATGATGTCGTCGAACTGCGCCGGCTCGCTGAGTCGTCCCACCGCCCGCACGCTGATCTGATACTGCTGGCTGGCCGGGGCGGGTTGCTGCCCGACCTGTCCCGCCGCGACCTCGACGTTTTGCTCCGAAAGCGCATTCACGACATCAGGAGCGGTGAGGCTGCGTCCCGCCATCCGCCCCGGATCCAGCCACAGCCGCATCGAGTACTTGCGCTCGCCAAAGATGAGCACGTCCGCGACTCCGGGAATACGCTTCAGCGAATCGCGCACGTACACGTCGAGATAGTTGCTCATGAACAGCGTGGAATATTTGTTATCGTCGGAAACAACAGCCGCGCCGAAGACGAAGTTCTGCGAGGTCTTCTGCGTGGTAATTCCCACCGCCTTGACCGGCCCCGGTAACCGTCCCTGCGCCGTGTTTACCCGGTTCTGAATGTCGACCGTCGCCAGGTCTGGATCGCGGGTCAGGTCAAAGGTAACCAGAATGCTGCTGGAGCCATCATTGCCGCTCGTCGACGTGATGTACTTCATCCCCTCCGCGCCGTTGATTTGCTGCTCGAGCGGAATGGTGACGGCGCTCTCCACCGTCTGCGCGCTGGCGCCGATGTAGAAGCTGGAAACACCCACCTGCGGCGGCGCCAGATTCGGGAACTGCGCGACCGGCAGCGTGGGCAGCACGGCCGCGCCCGCCAGAATAATCAGCAGCGCGCAAACCGTGGCAAACACCGGACGTCTAATAAAAAAGTCGACAAACATGAGGAATCCCGTGTGCAGCGTTCACTGCGCAATAACGATTCGCAACTTGGTTGAAACCGGCTCCCGGCTTCCGCGATCCGGCTGCCGGCAGCCGATCTTCAGCTCTGCGGAATCACCGGCACTCCGTCCAGCAGAAACTGCGTCCCGGAAATAATCACCTTATCTCCAGGCTTGATGCCGTCCTGCACTTCGTAATTGTTGCCCACCGTCTGTCCGATCTTCAGCGGTTTCTGCCGCGCCACGAAGGCCCCGCCGTTCTGCGCCTCGGCCACAAATGCAAAATACTGGCCCGCCAACCGCGACACTGCCAGGATCGGAACTTCCGGATTGTTATGCGTTCCCCATACCACGCGCGCTCGAATCAACTGCGACTGTCGGAGCGCATCATTCCCGTTGGCAATGCGCGCCTTCACCAGCACCGTCTGCGTCGTGTTGTCGACTTGCGGAGAAATAAAGCTGATCCTTGAATCGGCCAGCACGGTGCCGTCGCTGGCAAGCACCTGCACCGGCAGATTCATCTTGAGTTGCGAGGACCGCTCGATTGGCACATATACATACGCTTCCAGGCTGCCCGGCTGGTCGATCGTTGTCAGCTGCGTCGCGGTCGTGACCCGGTCCCCCACATGCACCGGGACATCCCCCACGATCCCGCTGCGCAGAGCGACCACCTTGTAATAGCGCAACTGCACCTGCTGCTCTTTTACCTGGGCATCGAGAGCGTCCAATTGAGCCTGGGCTGCGTCGAGAGTCGATTTCGCCTGGTCCAGATCCTGCTTGCTCACCACCCCAGCCGCAGCGAGACCCTGGGTGCGCTCATACTGCTTCTTCGCCCAACTCAGTTGAGCTTCTTGCGCCGCCCGCCCACTCTCCTGGCTCTTCACCGTGGCCTGCTGTTTCAGCGGGTCGATCTCAATCATCGGGCTGCCCGCTTCCACCCGCTCGCCCGAGTGCACAAAAATCTGCGTGATCTGTCCCTCCACCTGCGGCATAATCACAGCTGAATCCCTCGACTTCAGAGTGGCCACGTACTCCGACGCATCGCTCACAGCCACCGCCCGCGCCTCCAGCACCTTGACCGGCATGGCCATGGCCCCGGCCGCCTGAGGATTCGGTCCCGGGTTACGGGAGCAGCCGACCGCCATCACACACGCCGCCAAACCCGCGGCCAGCACGCCCCGCGTCATCCATTCCTGAACGTTGTTTGCCATAAGTCGAAAAGTCACGCGTCCTGACTGTAGAGCGAAACCGGCTGGGACCCACGGAATCAAACCACACGCCGCCCTAGGCTTCTGTGTCCTCAGTGTCCTCTGTGGTTAAGATCTTGTCCCGGCCCGATGCGGGCAGCGGAGTCAGGGCTTGGGCGTCAGAACGCCACTCAGTATGCAGTGACAGAAGATTCTACTCTCAATATCGTCTTCCCTCAGTGTTCTCAGTGACTAAAAATTGTTACTCGATCCCAATTCGAACCTCACCCCGCAATCATCATCCCCAAAATCTCCTTCAAGATTTTCGCCGCCACCGTCGCCGTTGCGCCCGCAACATCCCGCACGGGGTTGTACTCCACCAAATCCGCCCCCACAATCTCACCCTCAATCGCATGCAGATGCGCAATCGCCTCCCGCACCGACATGCCACCCGGTTCGCGATGTGAAACTCCCGGCGCGAACGCGGGATCCAGCACATCCATGTCGAACGTGATATAAACCGGTCCGGCAGCCTTCAATTTCGCGTAAGCCGGCAGCGCTCGCATCTCCACCACTTCCACTCCAAACCTCTGGGCCTGCTCCCGCTGATGCCGGTTGATCGTCCGAATTCCCATCTGTACCAACCGTTTCGCCAGTCCCGCCTCCATGATCCGGGCAAACGGACAAGCATGCGACCACCGGTTCCCCTCGAACTCCTCATACAAATCCGGATGGGCATCAAAATGAAAAATCGTCAGCTCCGGATTCTGCTTCGCCACCGCTTTCACAATGGGATAGGTAATCGAATGATCCCCGCCCAGCGACACCGGACGTTTCCCCGCCTCGATCAATGCCCCGACACCAGCCTCAATCGCCGCGAACGCATCCTTCTCGGCAAACGCCAAATCCCCAGCATCCCCATATGCTCCGGCCGCGCCCAAATCCACGCCCAACTCCGTCCACGAGTTCGATGCATCACAGCGCAGAGCTTCCCGAATCTTCGCCGGAGCCTCTCCGGCCCCGCGCAAATAAGAAGAGTAAGCGTCAAAAGGAATCCCTAGAAGCGTTGGCCTGCCTAACTTTGTCATGGTCATTATTAGTGCCGTTCGATTCGAAGGTCGCGCCCTCCGAGGCGGATCAGGCCACACTATGCCCGAGGTTCTACAGGAATCACTCTAGAAGATTTGGCACGCTGTGCAAAGTCCGTAACGTGGGCTTTACGTTCGCCCGCACTCGCCACTCTTTTCAGCAGGATGCTTGTCTTCCCCAACGTGCTCCGCCCACACTCATGTGGATTTGTTTTAACTTGTATTTCATCTCCTCGTCACCTTCCCGTAACCGCCCCCCCGCTACCTTCACCTCTGCAGCTCTCTCTCAGGAGGAGATTCATGTCTACACCAGGTTTCCTGGCGCAAGCCAGGCAGCATCTTGCAGTTGGCGTTAGCCTTTTCGCGATCGTCGCCAATCTCGGAGCGCCGCTTCCCGCGGCCGCTCAGGATCCAGCCCGCGTATCCAACACCGCCACTCCCATCAAACACGTCATCGTGATCATCGGTGAGAATCGCACCTTCGACCACATCTTCGCCACCTACCAGCCCACCGGTGGCGACACCGTCTCTAACCTGCTCTCCAAGGGCATCGTGAACGCCGACGGAACCCCCGGCGCCAACTTCTCTGTTGCGAGCCAGTCCGCCGCCACCGACACCAGCGCCGACGGCTTTCAAATGAGCCCCGGCGGTAATGTTGCCTATTCCCCATTGCCTCCGGTTCTCGCCGGTGGCTACACCACTCCTCCCTTTCCCGACGTCGCGACTGCCAAACTGTATGAGTACGGACTGCCGGAAGACTATTACGTCTACCTCACCACCGGCGGCACTGGACTGAACCACGGCGACGTAGATACTCGCATCCCCAATGCGACGACTCTGCCCTCCGGTCCGTTCCAACTGACTTCCGCGACGCATCCCTATGATGCCTACGACAACAGCCCGGTCCACCGCTTCTACCAGATGTGGCAGCAGATGGATTGCAACACCGCCAAAGCCACCTCGTCGAATCCCAGCGGATGCACCGGCGATCTTTTCCCTTGGGTTGAAACCACCATCGGCGCCGGCTCCAACGGCTTGGCTCAGTCCGCGACCTTCAACGACACGACCACCAAAGAAGGCTCCACGTCAATGGGTTTTTACAACATGCAGCAGGGTGATGCTCCCTACTTGAAATTTCTTGCCGACCACTACGCCATGAGCGACAACTACCATCAGGCCGTGATGGGCGGCACCGGCGCCAACCACGTTATGCTCGGCATGGGCGATGCCATCTGGTTCGCCTCTTCCAACGGAGATCCCGCCCAGCCGCCACATAACGAACTCGTTGCCGCTGGCACCGTTAACGCCGGTATCGTCGACGAGATTGAAAATCCCAACCCGCAAGCCGGCACCAACAACTGGTACACCGAAGACGGCTACGGCGGCGGTTCCTTCGGTTCAGCTTCCTACGGTGGCGGAACCTATACCGACTGCTCCGACCTGAGCCAGCCCGGCGTCTCGCAAATCGTCAGCTATCTGGGTGCGCTCTCTCAGCCCATCGCCCCCAACTGCGATCCCGGCCACTTCTATCTCCTGAACAACTACAATCCCGGATACTACGGCGACGGCAGGAACGCTTATCTCGACATCGGCAACCCCGCCGAAACCGTGTTCACGATTCCGCCATCGCCCATGCGCTCCATTGGCGATGCTCTGAACGAAAAGCACATCACCTGGGCGTATTTCGGCGACCAGTGGAACACCTACCTCGCCAATCCCTATGGCAACTATGCCACCGCCGATAACACCTACTGCAACATCTGCAACCCCTTCCAGTACACCACCTCGATCATGACGAGTCCGACCAAGGGGAAGCACCTGCAGGATCTCCTCAACCTTTATCACGGGATCAAAAAAGGCGAACTGCCCGCCGTCTCCTACGTGAAACCTGACGGCTGGCTCGACGGCCACCCGGCTTCTTCGAAGCTCAACCTGTTCGAAGGCTTCGTCAAGAAGATTGTCGACATGGTTCAGGCGAACCAAGAACTGTGGTCCAGCACCGCGATCATCGTCACCTTCGATGAAGGCGGCGGCTACTACGACTCCGGCTATGTTCAGCCTGTCGACTACTTCGGCGACGGCAGCAGAATCCCCGCCTTGGTCATTTCTCCCTTTACCAAGGCAGGCCACATCTCGCACACCTACACCGACCACGTCTCGGTCCTGAAGTTCATCGAAGCGAACTGGGGACTGGCTCCGGTCACCACCCGCAGCCGTGACAATTTCCCCAACCCCATCACCAGTTCAACCAACCCGTACGTCCCATTGAACAGCCCAGCTATCGGCGATCTAATGGATCTGTTCAACTTCAGCGGTCACAAAAAGTAAGAGTGGTTTCCAGAAAGGGTGCCCCACCCTTGTCGTGCATTTCGCGACAGGGTGGGGTTTTTGAATTTGCGGATTAGAGACTTCACTCTGTGTCTTCCGTGTCCTCTGTGGTCGATTTTCCTGTTCTTGGCAGGAGCGTCCCACTGTGAGCCTTTTGGCTTTCCCCCGCATCCTTTATCCTAGGAACTGCACTCCTATGACCCCGAAAACCAAGACTTCCAACGGCGGCTCCCGCACTGCCGTCGCAGAGACCAACGGCTCCAATCCCGAGCGCGAGCGCGTCTTCAACGCCTACCGCCAGTTCGGATATCTCGAGGGCGATCTCGATCCCCTCGGCTTCCTCCGCCCGCGCGAAACGCCCGAGCTCGAACATGACAGCGAATACGCCCGCGAAGCCCGCGCCATCTACTCCAGCACCATCGGCATCGAGATCAATCACATCTACTCCCCCGAACGCCGCCGCTGGGTCTACGAGCAGATGGAATCCGAGCCCAAAGAAGAAGACCATCAGCGGATCCTCGATCTTCTCATCCGCGCCGACGTCTTCGAGCAGGTCATGCAGCAGCGCTATCTCGGCAGCAAGCGTTTCTCGCTGGAAGGTGTCACCGCTCTCATCCCGCTGGTCGACGAGGTTCTCGACACCGCCGCCCAGCGCGGCGCGATTGAACTGGTCATGGGCATGAGCCATCGCGGACGCCTCAACGTGATTGCCCACGTCGCCCAGCGCCCGCCCCAGGAAATCTTCGCCGGCTTCGAAGACGTCGATCCGCGCAGCGTCCTCGGCTCCGGCGACGTGAAGTACCACATGGGCGCCACCGGCGAATACAAGACGCGCAGCGGCGGGAAAGTTCATATCCACCTGGTCTCGAATCCCAGCCACCTCGAAGCCGTCGATCCCGTCACCGTCGGCCGCACCCGCGCCAAGCAGGACCGCACCGGCGAAGGCGGACGCGAAAAATATCTCCCGCTCCTCGTCCATGGCGACGCCGCCTTCGCCGGACAAGGCATCCTCGCCGAGACCATGAACTACGCCGACCTCCCCGGCTACACCGTCGGCGGCACCATCCATGTCGTGGTCAACAATCTTCTCGGCTTTACCACCAGCTACACCGAAGAGCACTCCACGCGCTTCGCCGCCTGCATTGCGCGCCGCCAGTCGATTCCCATCTTCCACGTCAACGGCGAAGACGTCGACGCCGTCGTCCGCGTCGCCCGCCTCGCTACCGAGTACCGCTACAAGTTCGGCACCGACGTGGTCATCGATCTGATCGGCTACCGCCGCCATGGCCACAGCGAGGTCGACGACCCGACCATCACGCAGCCTCTTCTATATAAGAAGATCAAGGAGCACCCGCCGCTCTGGGAGATCTACGCCGACGACATCGGCGCCACCGATGCGCAATCACAAGCCACAGCCATCAAGGCCGAGTTCGAAACCGCGCAGAAACAAGCCGGAAGCATCAAGCACAAGCCCCTGATGCGCGAACTCCCGAAGTATTGGAACAACTACTTCGGCGGCCTCTATCGCCCCGAATACGAAGTCGAAACCGGACTTGTGCAGGACGAGATATCGGATCTAACCGCTCGCCTCACTACCTACCCCGAGGGCTTCCACATCCACCCAAAAGTGAAGAAGCTGCTCGAGCAGCGCGCAGAAATGGGCGAGGGCAAGCGCCCCGTCGACTACGGCATGGCGGAAGCCCTGGCCTTCGCGAGTCTCGTGAAAGCCGGCACCCACGTGCGCTTCAGCGGACAGGACTCCCGCCGCGGCACCTTCAACCAGCGTCACTCTGTCCTAATCGACATCGAGAACGAAAACGAATACGTGCCGCTGGAAAACATCGCGCCCGGCCAGGCCCGCTGCGAAATCTACAACTCCACGCTCTCCGAAGCCGGAGTCCTCGGCTTCGAATACGGCTACAGCCGCGACTATCCCGAGTCGCTAGTCCTCTGGGAAGCCCAGTTCGGCGACTTCGTCAACGTCGCCCAAGCCATCATCGACCAGTTCATCAGCGCCGGAGAAGCCAAGTGGAACCTGCTCTCCGGCGTCGTCATGCTCCTGCCCCACGGCTACGAAGGCCAGGGCCCGGAACATTCCAGCGCAAGAATCGAGCGCTTCATCCAGCTCGCGGCCAAGCACAACATCCAGATCGCGCAGCCTAGCAACGCCGCGCAGTACTTCCACCTTCTGCGCCGCCAGGCGCTGCGCCACTGGCGCAAGCCGCTAGTCGTATTCACTCCGAAGAGCATGCTGCGCCACCCCGAGGCCAGCTCGCCGATCGAGGATTTCACGCACAAGAATTTCCTGAACGTCATCCCCGACACCGAAGTCGGGGAAGCCGACCGCATCCTGATCTGCACTGGAAAAATCGGCCACGAGCTCCAAGCCGAACGCAAGAAAAGAAAAGACACCAGCACTGCAATTGTCTTCCTGGAACAGCTCTACCCATTCCCCGAGCAGGAAGTCGTCGCCGAATTCGACCGCCACGGCAAAAACGCCGATATCGTCTGGGTGCAGGAAGAGCCGGCCAATATGGGAGCGTTATTCAACATGCTCCCCCGCCTGAAACGAGTAGCCGGCGACCGCCCTGTGTTGTCAGTAAAGCGTTCCTCGGGTGCGAGTCCAGCGACGGGCAGCGCCAAGGCCCACGAGGTAGAACAAAAGACGCTCCTAACCCTGGCCTTCACCACGAAGTAAGGCTTTGCCGTTGCTTGTGTGGGGCCGGATCTTCGATCCGGCCGCCGAGCGAACCTCGGCGGGGTTGCCTTGTGTGGCGTGGGCGCCCCGCCCGCGTGCCGAAGCCAAGAACAAAGCTTCGCCCGACAACGGGCCCTATCCCGGCCGCTCCGTAACCGCCTTCCCGCCCGCACCTGGCAAGGCAGTCTTCACCCCTGCCGCCAACGCCGCCTCCAAGCTCCCATACGCATAAATCGTCGGCGCGTGATTCGCCATCAACCCGCCTGTGTCCGCAGTCGGCCCATAATTGCTGTGCACCTCGCGCCCCAACATCCGCAGCATTGCCATCAACTGCCCGCGATGATGCGAAGTATGGGTCATCCGCCGCACCATCACCCACGCCCGCGACCGCTGCACCTCAAAGAATTTGGTGGCTGCCTCCCACCAGTCCTCGTCCTTCGACTGCAATGCCGCCAGCCGCTTCCCGCTGTCTTCTGCATACCGCTTCATGAATTCCATCCGCGTCTCCGAAGCTGGCAGTGGAGGAGCCCCCACATCAATTCCGAGCATGTTGCGGAACCATAGGTCCTCGCTGACACATTGATGCACCATCTGCTCCAGCACGCTGCGCCCTCGCGGGTCGCCGTCCCGCGGACGCATGCGCAGATCCTCATCGCGGAACTCGCTCCACACGCTGACCACCTTCACTCGCTCGGTAGCGTATGTTTCCACTAGAAATTCATATCTCATAGCCGAAAATGTTACTCCACATCCGCAACATTGCGTGGGAAGGGGAAGCCTACTCATTCGCAGGCCTCCCAGCCCTTCAGTTCTACGCCCGGCTATCCGGCGGCAAATTTCCCGCCAGCCGCAGATTGACCGCCTTCTGCAGCAAGTCAAACCAGAACGGCGCCCCCTGCGAAACCGCCAGCACGCTGATCAGGAGCCCGATGAATTTCAGAAGCAGCGGATAAAACTCCGTCGGTGGCCGCCGCGGATCATCCGGCAGGCAATCCTCTTCGCACCAGCCCAGAGGAACGGGAAGCTTCTCCAGATCGTCCCGCGCTTTCGTTACCCGGGTGAGTTCATCTTTGATTTCTGGAAGAGTCGCCGCACTTGTCCCGGCATCGTTCGGAGCGGCTTTACGGTTCGCATAGTTCTTCGCCGCCTCCGACACGGCCGCCCGCGCGGTTGGATCATTCCAAAGAATCTTGCTGACGGAAATCGTGTCCGCATTCAAAGCGACGCAAACCAGAGCCGAGATGACCCACAGCCAGGCGTTCGCCTTCCGTTTGTACCACCCGGACACACCATCCATGGCATCGTCGAACCAGTGCTCGATCTTCTTCTTCTCTTCTTCGGCGTTCGCCGCTCCTTTGACCACCGCATCCAGAATCTGCTGAGTGACCGCGGGCAGGGCGGATCCAGGCGTCGTTCGCAAATCCTGCACCGCTTGCGCAAACATGCTCGACGATATGTACGCCGGCTTGTGAACCTTCTTCACCTCCATAAATAGCCAATTTGGTCGCCAGATCCCCTTGAGCAGTGCATGTTGATAAATCTTGTCCTTAAAACTGGAGTCGCCGAGCATGTTGGTGATCGCGGTCTCCAGCGTATTGGAGCGCCACTTCGCCAGGTTCGCGACAATCTCCTGGATCGCGGAACTCAGCGCGCTCAGAAGCAAATAAACAAACACCAAACTGACGGCAAATTGCAAAGCCGGCGTCAACATAAAGAACTCCTTTCGCCTTCCCGCAGGGAAGCGATTCCTATTGAGTTGTCTAATTGGCCCACAGTCCGGGCGGGGGAAGGTGCCCGGCTCACTCTCGGAAGGCAACACTACTCGACCCGCGTCCGCGCTGGCTAGAAGAAAATGCGCGTCGTTACGAAATCAGGACAGGTCTGGTGTCCGGTGCGATGTAGCGCCGGTGCACGGCCCCCAGTGTTACTCTTTTGTGTCGCATGTCCCGACACCCTCAACCCCTCCGCATCGCCATCGACACCGGCGGTACCTTCACGGACTGTGTCTGGATCGAATCCGGCCGCCTCCGCATGCTGAAGGTGTTCTCCACTCCCGCCGATCCCTCCCAAGCCATCGTCGACGCTCTCCAAAAGATCGCCGCCGAAGGCGACGTCATCCTGCTTCACGGCACCACCGTCGGCACCAACACGCTGCTCGAATGCAAAGGTGCACGCACGGCGCTCGTGACCACGAAGGGCTTCGAAGACGCCATCGAAATCGGACGCCAGGCCCGTCCCAAGCTCTACGACTTCTTCTTCGACCGGATCGAGCCACTGGTTCCCAAAGAACTCCGTTTCGGACTCCACGAACGAACCGCCAGTGATGGAGAAGTCCTGACCGAACCCACGTCGCAAGAATTGCGCGCCCTCGCAGAGACAGTCTCGGCCGCTCAGCCGCAGTCGATCGCGATCTCGCTCCTGTTCTCGTTCGCAAATCCAAAGAACGAAGAAGCCATCGCGAAAGCCCTGAAGCCCCTGGCAGTCCCGCTCTCCATCTCGCACCAGATCCTCCCCGAATTCCGCGAATACGAACGCACCTCCACGGTCGTAATCAACGCCTACCTGCAACCAGTCATGCAGCGCTATCTGGAAAATCTGGAACGCCGCGCAAGGGATTCTGAAGCCGGAAGCCGAAAGCCGAAAGCCGGTTCCCGCATCTTCGTCATGCAATCCTCCGGAGGCATCACCGCGCTCTCCACCGCCGCCCGCGAACCCGTCCGCACCGTTCTCTCCGGCCCCGCCGGAGGCGTCGTCGGCGCCGTCACCACCGCCCGCGCCAGCGGCTTTGACCGCATCATCGCCTTCGACATGGGAGGCACCTCCACCGACGTCTCCCTCGTCGAAGGCGAAATCAAAACCGCCACCGACGCGCAGATCGCCGGCCTCCCCGTCAGCGTCCCCATGCTCGACATCCACACCGTCGGTGCTGGAGGAGGCTCGCTCGCCCGCTTTGACGCCGCCGGAGTTCTCCGCGTCGGTCCTGAATCCGCCGGAGCGGATCCCGGCCCCATCTGCTACGGACGCGGCACGCAGCCCACGGTGACAGACGCGAATCTACTTCTCGGCCGCCTGCAGCCCACACGCTTTCTGGGCGGGGACTTCACTCTCGATCTCGACCGCACCCGTCGCATCACGCAAGAATTTCTCAAGCAACAGGGAAGCCGCCTCACCCTCGACCAGTTCGCCGCCGGAGTCATCCGCGTCGTCAACGCGACCATGGAAAAAGCCATCCGCGTCGTCTCCATCGAACGCGGGCGCGACCCTCGCCACTTCGCCCTAGTTGCGTTCGGCGGTGCCGGAGGTCTCCACGCCGGCGCTCTCGCTGAAGCTCTCAGCATTCCCCACGTCATCGTCCCTGCATTCCCCGGCGCTCTCTCCGCGCTCGGCATCCTGGCGAGCGATGTCGTCAAAGATTATTCCCGTACGGTCCTCTGGCGCGCCTCAGGAAAAGTCCCAACCGAACAGTTGAATCGTGAATTTGCCGTCCTGGAAAAAACCGCTGCCAAAGATTTTCGCGAAGAGGCCTGGCAGGGAAGCCCGCGCTACCACCGCAGAGTCGACCTCCGCTACCGCGGCCAGGGATACGAACTCAACATCCCCCTAACCAGAAATCTTCTCCGCGACTTCCAGCAAGAACACCACCGCCGCTACGGCTACACCCACCCCAACCGCGAAGTCGAACTCGTAACCCTCCGCCTCCGCGCCGTTGTGAAGTCCCCAGCGAGTCAAGTGGGGAAGGTATCTCGTGTGGGGAAGGGCACTCCTGCCCGTCCAGGCCGAGCAAAGCTCGGCAGGCTTTCCTCGCCAACAAGCCCGGTGCTGTTCGACACCAAGAAACTTCCCACAAAGATCTACGATCGCGCCGACCTCCAACCCGGCAGGCAATACTCCGGGCCCGCCATCATCACCGAATACAGCGCCACCACAGTCATCCCGCCAGGGGCAAAGTTTTACCAGGACCGCGCCACCAACCTGCTAATCTCCCTCCGCTAAACGAACTTGCGCCCAGCCGCGCAGGGGCGAAAGAAACTTTGGTTATCAGACTCCCCAAATCATTCTAGGTCTGAAATGTTTATTGAAATATTCTGAAGATGATGCGGGCAAGCAAGCAGAAAGCGGCACGCGCTCCAAAAAAGACCTTGGCCCCCGCACCCATCTGCGAATGCGACTGCCGGGCCTGCGATATCGGAATTCACTGCGGAAGAACCAACTGCGAGCACTCGATCAGGCCTAGGCGGAGCGTAAAGTCGACGAGTCCGACCCCTTCCGCCTCAATTCCTTTTCCACCCACTCCACAAAAAACACCTGAAACTCCTCCTGCGTGTACACTCCTTTTTGAATTAAAAGAGTATTCATCGCGTACACACTAGCCTTGAACCCTTCGTCCCGCGAAGCCAGCTCGATCGCCTCTTCAAACGACATGCAGTTCTTCTTCTCCTGAATTTCATCAGACCATCCAACGAGTGCACAGTCAATAAGAAATCCGCGAACCGTGTTCTTGGCGGACGTGGTCCCGACTGGAGCCACTATGCAGGCGAAGGGAGGCATCCCGCGCGAAGCCCCTAGCGCCGAATCGACGCTTCCATTGTTACAATCCGATGAAATTCGAGCCTGATTTCACGACTGGCAACCGGCAAGTGGCCGCGGGCAACCGCTTTCGATTTACAATACTCCCGTGAAACCAAGCCTTTTCGTCGTCGAAGACGATCCCGACATTTCCCGCCTCGTCCGCCACCACCTCGAAAACGAAGGCTTCATCGTCCGCGTCTACCCCACCGGCTCCAACGTCCTGGCCGACGCCGAACGCCAGCGCCCGGCGCTCTTCGTTCTCGACATCATGGTTCCCGGCAAGGACGGCCTTGAAATCTGCCGCACCATCCGCCAGACTCCCGGCCTCGCCGCCGTTCCCGTGATCTTTCTTACGGCAAAAAGCAGCGAAGCCGACCGCGTCCTTGGGCTCGAACTCGGCGCCGACGACTATATCGCCAAGCCCTTCAGCCCGCGCGAACTCGTGGCCCGCGTCAAAGCCGTGCTGCGCCGCTTCGAGCGCCCTCTGCCGCCCAGCCCCATGAAAGTCGGCGAAATCGAAATCGACCCTTCCGCCATGACCCTGACGGTGCGCGGCGCATTGGTTCCCACTACCGCCACCGAGTTCCGCCTGCTCGATTACTTCGCGCGCCACAAGGGACGCGTCTTCAGCCGCGACCATCTTCTCGACTCCGTCTGGCGCGACACCGCCTACGTCACCCCGCGCTCGGTCGACGTCTACGTCCGCCGCATCCGCGAGAAAATCGAGCCCGACCCCGAAAACCCGCGCTACCTTAAAACTGTCCGCGGCGCCGGCTACCGCTTCGAGGTCCCCAAATGACGAACAACCATAGAATCCTGCGGAGAACGCCGAGAACGTGAAGAACCGCATCTTCTTCAAACTCCTTGCCGTTTTCCTGATCGTCATCGCCGCCACCGCCGCCACTCTCGACGTCATGCTCGGCAGCGCCTGGGAAGCCTCGCTGCGCACAGAGATCGAGCGCAACCTTACCCAGAAAACGCAGCTCTTCGCGCACCGCGTCGAAACCGACCGCACGCACTCCCTCACCGAAATCGCCGCGCAGGAAGGCCTCGCCGCAGGAGCCCGCGCCACCATTATCGACGCCTCCGGCAAGGTTCTCGCCGATTCCGAATCCAATCCCGCCAACATGGAGAATCACGCCACCCGCAAGGAATTCGCCGCCGCCCTCACCGGACAAACCGGCAAGAACGAGCGCCGCAGCGCCACTCTCGGCATTCCCTTTCTCTATGTAGCAGTTCCGGTTTCTGGTGGCGCGGTCCGCCTTGCCTATCCTCTGTCCGATGTCGAAGCTGTGCAGGCGCAAGTCAACCGGCGCTTGATTTGGGGATCGACCATCGCCCTCTTCGTCGCCTTGCTCATCGCCGCCTCGGCGTCCATCTGGACCTCTCGCCGTCTCGAGCACATCGTCGATGTCGCGGTCCGCATCGAGCAAGGCGACCTCCGTGCCCGCGTCGAAGATCGTCCACTCGATGAGATCGGACGCGTCGCCGCCGCCATCGACAAGACCGCCGAACAGGTCGAACGCAGCTTCGCGGCCGTGCGTTCCAGCCAGCGCCAGCTCGAAACTCTGCTCAACAGCATGCAGGATGCCGTCATCGCCGTCAGCTCTGACGGCCTCGTGCAGTGGGCCAACCAGCCCATGGATCGGCTTGTTCCCCAGCACACGCGCCTCAACGCTCCCGTCGTCGAAACCATCCGCGATCCCGATTTCCTCGCCGCAGTTAAAGCCGCAACTACCACGAAGCAAGTGAAGACTACCCGCGCCACCTCGATCGTTCCCGGCCGCGCCTTCGACGTCACGGCCGCGCCCCTGCCCGATGGCGGCGCCGTCGCCGTGCTCCGCGACCTCACTGAAACCGAGCGCGTCGAAAAAACCCGCCGCGATTTCATCGCCAACGTTTCCCACGAACTCCGTACGCCCCTGACTTCCATTCAGGGCTACTCCGAAACTCTCCTCGACCTCGGCTCCGAAAACTCCGGTCCCAACCGCGAGTTTTTGGAAATCATTCGCAAGAACGCTGCCCGCATGGCACGTCTCACCGAAGACCTGCTCACTCTGGCCCGTGTCGAATCCGGCGAGACCCGCTTCGAGACCGAACCCGTTCCGCCCATCGAACTCCTGCACGATGCCGAAGAAAGTTTCCGCGAGATCGCCCGCGGCCAGGAAGTCGAGCTGCAAATCGTCGAGACGAATTCAGATCACGGCTCCGTCGAAACCCTGCCCTCCGTGCGTGCCGACCGCGAAGCCATTCACCAGGTGTTCTCCAACCTGATCGACAACGCCATGAAGTACGGGCGCGCCGGTGGACGCATCGTTCTCGGTGCGCGCCCGGCCAGCCGCGGCATCGAGTTTTACGTGCAGGATTTCGGCGCCGGCATTCCCTCCGAGCATCTCCCGCGCCTCTTCGAACGCTTCTACCGGGTCGACAAGGCCCGCTCCCGCGAATCTGGCGGCACCGGACTCGGCCTCGCCATCGCTAAGCACATCATGCTCGCCCACGGCGGTTCCATTCGGGCCGAAAGCGAACTCAACCACGGCAGCACCTTCCTCTTCACCTTACCGGTAGCTCAGGGTGCCCCATCCTAACGTCGCGTGATTTGCGGCGTCAGGGGGGATTGTACGTGCGCAATTTCAGTTTCCTCTTGCATTTGTCAGATCAAAGCCGACAATTAAAGATGAGATCCGTCGCCATCTCCCGACCCACGAAAAATGACGGAAAATTCACGGCTTATTAACCACCTGTTTCCGAAGAAGTCCTATGCTTAGTCGTTGCCCATCCCATCTCCAGAACGGCCGAATCGCGACGACGGTTCCCAGAACTCCCTTCGTCGCTCCCGTTCTCGCCCGGCGGACATACGTATGAGTACCGCGACCAAGTTGCCCAATCCCGAACCGGCTCATCAGCACCTTGTGCGTCGCACCGTGGAAGCTTGCAATATGGCGAAAGAAGCCGCCGGCGCCGCGGCCGAAGGCATCGCCACCGGATCTATCACCCTACTGAACTCCCTCCGCCAGCGCGAGCGCGAACTCGACACGCTCGACATGGAAATCGACAGCGGTGTCACCACCGCCATCACCGAAGTCGGTCCCGCCGAAGCCCGCGAACTTCTGGCCTGCATGAAATTCATGATTGGCCTCGAGCGCATCGGCGATCTCCTGCTCAGCTTCGCCAACAGCGCTCTCTCGGTCAGCGGCCGCATCGACTCCGAAGACACGCGCGATCTCACCCAGATGGCCACCATTCTCGAGAAGATGCTGACCGATTGCGGCGCCGCCTTCTCCGCCCGCGAAATCTGCAAAGCCATCGACGTCCTCCGCGCCGACGCCGAGATGGACCGCCTCCGCAACCTGATCTTTCTGCGCCACATCGAGAATCCCGAGAACGTCCACCGCCAGGCCAGCCTGCAGGTCATCTTCATGACGCAGTCGCTCGAACGCGCCGGCGATCATGCCAAGAACCTGGCCGAAGAAGTCTGCCACTTCGTTAGCGGACACACTGTCCGCCACGTCCTCATCGCCTACGACAAGCCCGTCGAACAAATGTTCATCGACTACCTCCGCCGCCGCGACCACAACCGCTAGAGATTTCAATGAAACGTAGTATGTGCCGCGGACCTGCCCTGAGCGACAGCCCACGGGCCCCCGCCCGCGCTCGAGCCATTTCGGTACAGTCAGAATTAACATTTGCGTTCGTCCCCAGAACTTGGCCCATGGGAACCCCGGCGACGCTCTCGACAGCGCCATTCGCAAGAATGTAGAGCTTGGCGTCGAACGCCTCAAGCAACTCCAGCCCATCGTGGCGCCACGAGTCAAAGAAGGAAAATTGAAAGTGGTAGGTGCGGTCTACGATCTGCGCACAGGAACCGTCACCGAACTCTAGCGCAGAATGTCATGAATCTTCTCGGCAGCTTCGCCTGTGCCCGATTCCACGGTTACTTCCGTTCCCCGCACCGGCCCGTGGCCACGCTCAAGCGTGTACGATGAACCATGAAACGAATCTGTACGTCTTTCCCAGCTCTCAGCGCGCTGTTGCTCGCTCTGCTGGTCTTCCAGGGCTGCAATCCCATGAATGCCCTCTGCGGAAGCTCCCGTCCCGCTCCCATCCTTAACTCACTCTCTGATACCACCATCACCTTCGCTCAGGTGCAAGCGGGATTTCTACTCACCCTCAATGGCAGCGAGTTCGTTGGTTCCTCTGTCGTGATCATCGACGGGACGACGGTCACGACCCAGGTTCTGAGTAGCACGCAGGTGTCGGTCACTATCACGAGCACGATGATCTCCGCTCCTGAAAGCGCCAGCATATCCGTCAAAACTCCCAGCGGAAACTCCGGCTACGTCGGTTGCACCAGCGGCGGAACCAGCCAGGCCCTCGTTCTGACAATTACCTAAGCGAAGAACACACACTTCAGCCGCAGTGCTCCCTCGCGCCGCATTAGAGTTGTGTCGATTGAGAACTCATCGGAGTCGCCGACGAGTTCCTATGCGGTCTTCGTCGGAGTTGGTGCCACCGCAGCTCGTTTCAGGTTTGCCCAATAGCAATCTTCGTGCACCGCCCGCCCCCGTTCATCCGTCTTGGCCGCTTCAAGCTGGACCGGTTTGCGGCAGATGGCACATGGTGCGGTTCTCGTGGCTGACAACTCTTCCGACATTGCAGATCTCCTGACTACACTTCAACCCGAGAATGGATGAGGTTTTGAGGTTCTGACTCGGTCGCATTTGGCGCACGGGCATTCAGACAAGGGATTCGCCGGCACACCCCGGTGACCGCATCGCTGCAAAGGAACCACTCTTCTTCTCTCCCGCCATTGCCCGTCATAGCCTTGAACCCATCGCCCTCGACACAATATGGGCATCGGACCACCCTGACCTCGTCTCGCCGCACTGGTCCTCCGAGGTTGGAACTGGCCAATCGGCGACTCACCTTGGTCTGATGTGCCCTGCTGGTTGCAAATCGGCGACCCCCCACGGTTGCCTTCGGTGGCAGGAATGCTATACCCCAACTCCGGACTCGTCGGCACGGTAGATGTCATACATGTGAGCGATTCAGTACATACAGGAAGGCGGAATGCGCGTAACTTGAAGGTGTCTCTTCCAGCATCGTTCCGCCGGGCGCTTCCTTGGCAACGGTCCCTTGCGAAATTAGACGGATCTTCCGTTGTTTGCAAGGAGTCTAGTTGTGTCCAAACCATCTCCCACTCGTTCGCTCAAGCCCTTTAGCCCATCGTCCGGCGGTGACGGTGATGGCAGAGAAATTGGCAACTTCATCCTGCGCGCCATTCCACGCAGGGAACGTGCTCCCATTCTTTCTTCGGCGGAATTTGTGCGCCTCAAGCTTCATCAGGTCCTCCATGAGCCCGGAGAGGCCATCAAGTCGGTGTATTTCCTCAACAACGGCCTGGGTTCCGTGCTCACTACTCAGCCGGACGGCAAGACGGTGGAAGTCGGCTTAATCGGACGAGAAGGGTTTGTCGGGTTGCCTATCATCTTCGGCTTCAAGACCAGCGGACTGCGGGTCGTTACCCAGGGCGATGCCACCGCCTACCGCGTGGAAGCCAAGTTCCTGCTGAGCATCCTGCCCGGGAGCCGGGAACTGGAAAAGCAACTCCAACGTTTTTCCATGATGCTCGCCATGCAGTCCACGCAACTCGCTGCTTGCAACCGCCTGCACGATGTTGTCGCCCGCCTGGCGAGATGGCTCCTCATGAGCCAGGACCGGATTGGTGGAACCATCCTGCCGCTAACTCAGGATTTCCTGTCCCAAATGTTGGGCACTCGCCGCGCCAGCGTTACGGTGGCAGCAGGAGTTTTACAGGAAGGCGCAATCATTGAGTATTCCCGTGGCAGTGTGCGCATTCTCGATCGCGCGAAACTCGAGGCGGCGGCCTGCGATTGCTATCAGGTGATCGAACGGCAGAAGAAAATATGGCAGGCTGAGGTCGACTAGGGTCACCAACTACGCCTGCCAACTGCGCCCGGTTACGGCGAGATCGAGCGAAACACAGGTTTTGGCGTATTAGATGTGGCGCAGCAGAGGTGAGGAATACGCTGCGCCACTGAGCAACGAAGGAAACCCAATCGCGTTCGGGGATCGTGGGGTGACCGCGATTGCTCCTTCACCACAATTAATTAAGAATCAACCTACCAGTCCTGTCGATCGCGTGTCTGTTCAAAAGTGGACAGCAGACTCTCCGATTGTTTCACGCCTCCGTGAGTCTCGCTAGCCGGTGCAAAACTCGCGTGGTTCCTTTTGGCGACCCGCTCACTGACAGCGTGATTGTCGAAGTGAATCTGTTGATCGCCGCCGTCGTCACCCTGATCGGCATCGATTCACCTCGCGCTACGATCACTTTCGTGCCGTCCAGCGTCAGGCTGAAGCTCGGAACGATCACCGTTAGGCTCGCCTGCGTCTTCGTCACCCCGCCATTCTTTTCGGCTTGGGCCAGACAACAAGACTTTGTTACGCGCACTCCTGCGTCTCGATTTCATCAGGAGGTGAAACCACTTCAGGCTGCTTCGCTGTAACGCTACGCTCGCCTTTGCGGATGAGCACAATGGCTGCGAGGATCGCGATTGACGCCAGCACAACGCGCATGGTGAGCGGTTCGGAAGCGAACAGCCATCCCAGGAACACAGCGACCACTGGATTCGCATAGGTGTGCGTGGCCACCAGCGCCGGCGGACACCGCTGCAGCAGCCATGTGTAGGCCGTAAAGGCAATCACTGAACCGAAGACGATCAGGTACGCCAATCCCAAAATTGATTTGAGAGAAATGGCGGCCCAGTGCGTGGCATGAAACTCACCCGTCAATCCTGCGGTTGCGAGCAGCATCACCGCGCCGCAGATCGTCGGCAACGCGGTGCGTCCCAGCGCATCGTTGGGCAACTTAAGCCTGGGAGAGATCACCACGCCTGCCGACCACGACAATGATCCGGCCAGCACGGCCAGCAGTCCGAGCACGCTGGAGCCCTTCACGGTCAGTTCTGCGCCGGTCAGCATCGCAACGCCCAGCACGCCCAAACCCAGGCCCAGCGCGCTAAGCCGGCTGATCTTCTGCTGGCCCATCGACCATGCCAGAACCAGAATGAACATTGGTTCGGTCGCGATGAGCAGCGCCGCGAGTCCTGACCCCACGTACTGTTCGGCCCAGTGCAGCGTGCCATGACCAATCAGAAAGAACAATGCGCCCACAACGATTCCAGAAATCCAATGGGCGCGCGTAGGCCGAAAGCCGCGGGCCCATGCCCACGCGAGGAGAATCGTGCCCGCAATCGAGTGGCGGATGCCCGCGGTTACGAGCGGTGGAATGGTTTCGACCGCGAAGCGGATGGCGAGGTAGGTCGATCCCCACACGAGATAGATGGCGGCGAAGGCGAGCGCGAGTTGAATAGAGTACGCTCGGCTGGCTGCGGATTGTTTTGGGTTGGGCACGATCACAGGTCTGCCTCCAATATTAAGCATCTTTTGGTTCGGCAATCTGCCGCTGCGGATCATGGCCATAATTTGCGCCGGTTGGTGGTTCATTCTGAGGTAACCTATAAACTGATGTTCAACGGTTAGGTCGATAGTAGCGCCACGAGTCTAACTTGTCAAGAATGTTTTAATGGTTAGATAATAGGTGGAGAGAGGAATAGCCTGACTGAGACTAAGGAAAGCGGGAAAATCGCGCGCCGCCGTCCACCGCGCTTCGAGCTGATTGCGGGCAACGTGTGTCTTGATTTTGTGAACACGCTCGACGATCGTCACACCAAGCCCATCGAGTTGCTGGAGACCTATGTGGATCTGGCGCGGTTCGGAGAAGATACTTGCTGGCTGGATTCGAGGCACGCGGACCAGTTGTTCGCGCGGAGCGAGGCCGATCCTGAGCGGGCGCAGGAAGTCCTGATGCGGGGGAGAGAATTGCGCGAGGCGATCCACGATGTTTTTTGGGCGATCATCAACAAGAAGCCAGTACCGCCCTTCGCTCTGGCCCGACTCAATGCGGGTGCGCAAAGCGCGGGGGAGCACATGCGGCTGGTTCCAGTGAAGGGCGGATTCGAGTGGCGCTTTGAAGAAGCGAATCAGTTCGAGTGCGTATTGTGGCCGATCGCGCGGGCCGCGGCCGATCTGCTGGTTTCCGATCAACTGCCTTATGTTCGCGCGTGCTCGTCGAAGACTTGCGAGTGGTTCTTCCTGGACACGAGCAAGAACCATCACCGGCGCTGGTGCGACATGACGACCTGCGGGAACCGGGCCAAAGTCCAGCGATTCTACGCGCGGCAGAAGAAAGGTAGCCCCTAGGTGCTTGCTCGTACTACTTCTCTCGAAAAGAGAACGAACCACAGAGGACAGTGAGGGCCCAGGCGAAGGATCCCTCCTTGCAAGAATCCTATCGGGTAGGGATGCTTCGACTGCGCAATGAGGATCGCTTTGCTCTCCTCATTGCTCCGCTCAGCATGACAATCGCAACGAGTTTAGGGCAAAATCTTCACCCCTTCGACACGGTCGAGGCAAGGGCGGGGCACCCTGGTTCTATTACAATCACGGGATCGTCTCGCATCTAGCCTATGAAAATTCGGAGACTACATTGATTCCTCGCATTCTGGCTGTTGTGCTGCTCACGGGTTCGGTCCTCGCACAGAACGTCGTGCACTACACCACTACCAACGCCAACGTGAAGTATCTGTTCGCGACGGCGGAGCCGGTGCTGCATTTGAAGCCGGGGGACGTTCTCGACACCAATACTCTCGACTGTTTCGGCAACGGCCTCAAGAAGCCGGGCGACACGTTGAGTATGGCCAAGGGGGACAATCCGCTGGCGGGGCCGTTTTACGTGGACGGCGCAGAGCCCGGGGATACTTTGGCGGTGAAGATTCTCGATTTGCAGGTGGATGGGGAGTACGGGGTGGGCGCGTTCTCGCCGGGGTTCGGCTCGATTAATTCGTCGCACTACACGCCGATGCTGGGGGGAGAGTTACCGGAGCGGGTGTGGTTTTATCGGATCAATCACGACGATAACACGGCGACGTTCAAGGCGGGGGATACGGATTTCGCGGTGAAGATTCCCATGCATCCGTTCTTCGGGTGCATTGGGGTGGCTCCGGCGAATGGGGAGGCGCGGAGTTCGATTGTGCCGGCGGAGTTTGGCGGGAACATGGATTCTCCGGAGGCGAGCGCTGGCAACACGGTGTACTTTCCGGTGAATGTGAAGGGCGGGCTGCTGTATCTGGGCGATGGGCATGCTGCCATGGGAGACGGCGAGGCGGCGGGATCGGCGATCGAGGTGCCGCTGAAGGCGCGGGTGCAGGTGAGCGTGATCAAAGGGCGCAACATCGATTGGCCGCAGTTTGAGAATGATGACGCGATCATGACCGTGGGAGCCTACCGTCCGCTGGAGGATGCGACGCGGATCGCGTTGACGGAACTGGTGCATTGGATTCATAAGGACTACGGGCTGTCGGAACTCGATGCCTATGAGTTGTTGTCGAAAGTGGCGAAAATTCACTTGAATGAGATGGTGGATCCGAATTACGTGGTGGTGGCTTCGATCGAGAAGAAGTATTTGCCGAAGAAGAAGTGAAAACAGGGTTCACCCTGGTGCGGAAAAAACAGCAGGTTCCTCCACTCCGCATGGCCTTCCCTCCGGAAGGGCGCGCTTCGGTCGGAATGACAAAGACGTGGAATGATCCTCAGCGGGCGGACGTGACGGACGGGCTCGGGGCTTCGGGGGCCAGCGGGAGTTGGACTTCCAGCGTGCCCATGCGGTTGGTGAGTTTGTCACGGACGCCGATGCGGATCCAGGTGGCTTGTACCGGGACGTCGAGTTGCTGGCGCACGCGGAACACTCCGGTCTTGTTGGCTTCCGAGGTGACGGAGGTGTCCCCAGTGGCGTTGTTCACGATGCCATTGAGCATGCGGCTGTCGGGGTCGAAAGCAGCGGCGGCGAATTCGAAGGAGGGGACCTTGCCGTTCTGAGCTTGCCCCTTCAGTGACAGATCCGTGACGCGGTAATCGATCACATATTTTTGCAGGTCGGCGGGAGCGAGCGGCTTGTCTTTCTGACGCGTCGTGATGTAGGCCGGCTGCTCAGCGAGCTGGGCCATCTGCTCGGTCGTGGCCTTCGCCGGGATTCCGTCGGCGTGGATGTGCGCAGAGAAAAGAAGATCGTGGACCATGGGCGCGCCGTGCTTCATGTTGGACTGGAGAGCGTCGGTCGGCGCGTCTGACGGAGAAGATGCTGGGGATTCGGTCGCTGGGGCATTCTCGGGCGCCGCTTCGGTGTGACGCGCAAGGGCATAATAGGCCCGGCGATAGGACAGATCGTACTTGGCATGCGGGAGCTTCACTTCGATGCTTCGGAGCACACCGTCATCTCTCTGATTGGTCGGGGAGTAAGTGAGAGAGTAGTAGTTGCCATCCACTTCGGTGACCTCGGCAAGAGCTCCGGTCACATCGTTGTTGAAAAATGCGCGGCCACCGGTGGATCTGGCGAGTTCCCTCTGAGCGGCATAATCCAGTTGAAGCGAGCTATATAACGGCGCCTCGGAAACTGTATTTTGTGTTTCTCGCGCATTCGTCTCGGCGGCAGCCCTGCTCTGTTCCGAGTTAGGCTGGGTGCTTTGGCTCCCGCCGTGTGGTCGCGCACCCGTTGGAGCGCCTTCAGGATTGACCACCACACCCCGAACGTTCATGGGGTAAACCGCGATCTGCTCGCGCGTCATGCGGTCGATTTCATTCCTGATGTCGGCGCGATAGTCGTGCGGGTCTCCGACGCGCGGGACGAAGGAGAGAGGAAAGGCTCCGGAAAGCCAGATCAAGTTCTTGCGGCCGGGAATGCCGTCCAGGAATTCAGCGAGATGAATGAAAGTGTAAATCATGGCAAGAGGGTCGCGGCGGCCATAGTTGCGACCCATGAGAAATACCCGGGGTACGTGCGGTTTGGGGCTATCCGGGTTCAGGGCGGCGTACAGGAGGTCTTTGTCCGCGGTGAATCCCTGGACGAGATAAAGGCCGTCGGTGCGCACGTAGATCGCGAAACGCGTGCCTGCAGGCTTGGTCTTAATAAATTTCAAAATCTGACGGCGCGCATCGATTTGGTCATCGTCTTCCATGTTGACCAGGTCGTAGAGGATCACATAGAGCGGGCCGTGCTCGGGCACGGCGGGAATGTTCACGAAATTATTGGTCGCGAGATGAGGTGAGTTGGCGGGCAGCGAGATCGACGGAGTGTCGAAGTTATGGACATCGAAGGCTAGGACGCTTTGCGGATGGCCGTCTTCGAAAACGAGAAAATCGCTGGCGGTGAGGCCGTGGACGGGCCGGTTATTGGAATCGCGAACAACGACGTCGACAATGACGCGGCGGACCGTGGTTCGGAATGTCGGGGTCTCGGGCGTATCTGTCGTGGCTTGCGTCGAAGGCGCGTTCTGAGATGGCGGCGCTGCGGAGTCCGACTGGGCCGGCAAGGAGCTCCAGGCGAAGGAAAGCAACGTCAGCAATGCGAGACTGCGCAAGGAATTGGACATCGCGTACCTGCTGCGGAGAACAGCAGTCCATAGTGGACGCCGAAGCCTGAGGGGTGTCAAGCTGCCCTCGACGGCTTGAGCCGTTCCCTCCCGCTTTTTCCTCGCCTGGCCCTCAAAGAATCCCTACTTCTCGCGCAAGGGCGCGCGAGAAATAAGGTACCTGGTTAGAGTGTAGGAAACAGCAGGTTCCCCCACTCTGCACGTCCTTCCCTTCGGGGAAGGGCGTGCTTCGGTCGGAATGACAAAAGACGTGGAGTGATCCTCAGCGGGCTGAGGTTACTGCGGGGCTGGGGGCTTCGGGGGCGAGCGGGAGTTGGACTTCCAGGGTGCCCATGCGGTTGGTGAGTTTGTCACGGACGCCGATGCGGATCCAGGTGGCTTGCACCGGGACGTCGAGTTGCTGGCGCACGCGGAAGACTCCGGTCTTGTTGGCTTCCGAAGTGACGGAGGTGTCTCCGGTGGCGTTGTTCACGATGCCATTGAGCATGCGGCTGTCGGGGTCGAAAGCAGCGGCGGCGAATTCGAAGGAGGGGACCTTGCCGTTTTGAGCTTGCCCCTTCAGTGACAGATCCGTGACGCGGTAATCGATCACATATTTTTGCAGGTCGACGGGAGCGAGCGGCTTGTCTTTCTGACGCGTCGTGATGTAGGCCGGCTGCTCGGCGAGCTGGGCCATCTGTTCGGTGGTGGCCTTCGCCGGGATTCCGTCGGCGTGGATGTGCGCAGAAAAAAGAAGATCGTGGACCATGGGCGCGCCGTGCTTCATGTTGGACTGCAGTGCGTCATATTCGGCAGGCGCGGGCGGAGCGGCGGCGGCGACCGAGGCCTTCGCGGGCTCGTCCTCGGGCCTGAGGGCGCTGGTGAAATAGAAGCGGCGGTAGGAGAGTTTGTATCCAGGGCGGACCACGCGGACGGCGACACCGCGACGGCCTCCATCATCCTCTGGAATTGGTGGGCGAGTAGGTCAGGGAATAATAGTTGCCGCCCATGTCGGTGACTTCATCAAGCGCGGCGGTGACATCGTTGGTGCTGTAAAAGGCGCGGCCGCCGGTGGCCTCGGCGAGTGCCCTCTGAACATCGTAGTCGGTGTACATGGAATCGCCGGAGCTTTGTGCTGCCATGGACGCCAGCAATCCGGTGGGATCGGGGCTGGTGAGGCTATTGATCCCGGGACCACCGGAGCCTTGGATTGGGCCGCCACCTGCACAACTTCATTGGCGCTGCCGCCGTGCACGCGTGCTCCTGTCAGCATGCCCGGAGGATTGACCGGTACGCCTCCGACATTGATGGGGTAGACGGCAACCTGTGCTCGAGTCAGAACATCGATCTCGGAAATGATCTGATCTTCATATTCACGGGGATCTTCCTTGCGTGGAACCAGTGCGAGCGGGAATGTTCCGGCGAGCCAGATCAGGTTCTTGTGGCCCGGGACGCCTTCGAGAAATTCGTTCACCTGGGTCAACACGTTGATCATGGAGGCGGGATCGCCATATCCAAGATTCTTTCCCATCATGAAAACCTTGGGAACGTGGGGCTTGGGATTTGCCGGATCCAGGGTCGCATATAAGAGGGCTCTGTCGGCGGTGAAGCCTTGCACAAGATAGAGGCTGTCGGAGCGCACAAAAATGGCGAAGCGGGTGCCGTCGGGCATGCTCTTGATGAACTTCATGACCTGGCGGCGCGCGTCGAGCTGGTCACCGATCTCGATGTTGACCATGTCGTAGAGGATGACGTAGAGCGGGCCGCGCTCGGGAGTCGCCGGAATGTTGACGAAGTGATTGGGGGGCATGTGAGGCGTGTTGGGCGGCAGGGAGATCGAGGGCTTCTCAAGGTCGAAGACGTCGAAAGAGAGAATGTTTTGCGGATGACCGTCTTCGGCGACGAGGAAGTCGCTGGCCTTGAGGCCGTGCACAGGCCGGTTGTTGGAGTCGCGGACGACGACGTCCACGACGACGCGGCGGACGGTGGTGCGGAAGGTGGGGATGGATTCCGTCTTCGCCTGGGCGGGCGGGGTAGAGTCGGATTGGGCCAGCAAAAAGTTCGAAGAGAAACAGAGAAATGAGAGCAAAGTCAGATTGCGGAGAGTAATGAACATCGCACACCTGCCATGAAGGTTCGGACAAGCTAGTGGACGCCGAAGATGGGCGGGTGTCAAGCGCGGCCCAGGGGCTAAAGCCCGATCTAATCTCGGCGCTTTACGCGGCGCTGAAGCGCCGCTCTTCCACGACACTCCAAGGCGCAGCCGATACTCGTACAAAAATCAAAATCCCCACCCTCTCGCAAAATAGGCGAGAAGGGTGGGGCACCCTCGTGTTCCTTCTTATCCTTAAGTTACTTATCCTTACTTACTTATCTTTTCTTACTTATCCTTCTTAGTTATCCTTTGACTATCTTCTTCGCAGCTGGATCCCAGACTGCGACGGTTTTGTTGAAGTAGGAGAAGTTGGCCAGGTGGCAGCCGATGGCGGCGTTGTTGCCGAAGACTTCGTTCTCGACGACCGGCTTGCGGGTGCGCACCGCGTGGTAGAAGTTGGCCTGGTGATCGACGGTATCGCTGTATCCCGGAGGATTGGCGTAGGACTCGCCCGTCTCGTCAATTTTCCACTTAAGGGCTTCCGGTTCGGGATGGTCTTCGTGCCATTTCTGCAGGTATTGGTCGCGGAGAGCTTTCGGCCATCCGAAAATCGAATAGCCTTCGGGCTCGGGGCGCGTGTCTTCGGGTTTGTAGGTGAGGGTTGCGTCTTTGATGATCATCGTGCCCTTGGTGCCGTAGAAGCCGATGAACTCCCCGCCGTTGTTATTCAGGTTGCAGCGCAGGGTGATGCGGGTGTTGGGATAGTCGTAGAGTGTCTCGATGAGATCGGGGAACTCGCGGCCATCCTTGAAGTGGAAGAGGCCTCCGGAGGACATGGCGCGCTGTGCGGGCTCGTTGATGCCGGTGATGAACTGAATGCCCGAGAGCAGGTGGACGAAAAGATCTCCACCGAGTCCCTCGCCATAGTCGGTGAAGCAGCGCCAGCGGAAGAAGCGGACGGGATCGAAGGCGTGCTTGGGAGCGCTGCCGAGGAAGGCGTTCCAGTCGATGGTCTTTTCACTGGCGTCCGGCGGGATGGGATAGACCCAGGCGCCGCTGGGCGAGTTGCGGTCCCAATAGGCGTTGATCGAGAAGACTTCGCCCATTTTGCCGGAGTCGTAAATCTCTTTGGCTTTGGCGTAGAGGACGGAGCTGACGCGCTGGCTGCCGATCGCGACCATGCGCTTGTTCTTCTGTGCGGCTGCCATCATGGCAAATCCGTCTTCGACGAGGTGCGACATGGGCTTCTCGCAGTAAACGTCCTTGCCGGCGGCGCAAGCGTCCTCGAAGATTTGGCGATGGTTGTGGTCCATGGTGGCGATCAGCACGGAGTCGACGTCTTTGCGATCGAGAATGGTGCGGTAGTCGCGGGTGGCGGTGACGCTGGGATTCTTGACCGCCTCGCGAGCGGCGGTGTGGCGGCTGTCATACAAGTCGCAAACGGCGACGCACTGAATGCCGGGAACCTCCAGGGAAGCTTCGAGGTGTTCGCATCCGCGGATGCCGGTGCCGATGGAGGCGAAGCGGATGGTGTCGCTGGGAGCGACGGGACGCGCCGCAGCCGACAGTATACGCGGCTGCAAGATAGTTTTAGCGACGGTGGTTGCAGCGAGAGCGCCTGAGCCGAGGTGAATAAATTGACGACGGGACAGGGGATACTTAGCCATAAGATTCTCCGTCTTTGGATTTCAGTGCGTCCGTGACAGCGCGCGCGCCGGCGCGGAGTGCTTACGGGGAGGAATTATTGCACAGGAGCGGGGGAGTTAGTAAAACGATTTTCTAGCGAAGACTAGCATAGGCGGTCCGGGGGGCCGAGCCCTGGGCATCGCCCTATAAGGGCTAACTTAAGAATTCCTTCCGTTTTGCCCGCTACCCACCCGAATTCAAAACCGGTCGGTCGGGGTTCTGAGTGTGATGCCTGGTTTCGCCAACCATGATTCTATGCGCTTCCGACGGTTCGAACTCTGCGGCAGTTTCTGGAAGCGGTCCATGCGTTGGCAGTTACGTCCGAGACCTGATGCTCCCAAACCCCGACAAGAAATCCGCATGACCTCAGGTGGGCAGCCTAATGATTGCTGATTCGCTGGAGGGCCTGGGCTGCTTGGCGGACGACATTCGGGTCTCTGCCGGCTGCGGCTTTGCGTAGGTGCTCAGTCGCGCCCCGCAGATCTCCTTGTGCGGCCAGAGCCAACCCTAAGTCCAGGTGTGCCTGACTGAAACCAGGCTGTAGTTTCACCGCCTGTTGATACTCGCTCACCGCCTCCGCCAATCGCTGGTCTCTAGCGAGAAGTCCACCCAACAATACGTGGCCTTCAGCAAGATTAGGATCCGCGTTCACTGCGGCCTGCGCTTGTGTCCGCGCTTCGTCTAACCGCTCTGCGGCTGCCAGCGCCAGAGCATAGTTATAAAGATAGGGTCCATAGTCCGGACGAAGATGCGTTGCTTTTTGGAAGCTATAGAGAGCCCTAGCCATTTCATTTTTCCGTGCCAGCACCCGCCCCATCAGATCGTAAGCAGCCGCGTCGTACGGATCAATGCTTAGTGCGCGTTTCAAGGCTGTTTCGGCAGGTTCCATCTGTGCTTCCTGGACAAAGAGGGTGGCCAGGTTCAGGTCGCCCTCCGGCAAATCTGGATTTAGCGCAAGCGCTTTCTGAAGCTTCTCGATCGCGCTACCGGTTCGCCCAAGGTCGGCCTCAAGCATCGCGTATTGATTCCAGGTGCTACCGTCGAGAGGTGCCAAGTGTAGCGCCCGGTTCAATATCTGCTCGCTTCGGGAGACATTCCCCGATGTTTTCAAACTAGCGGCAAAGGACCGTAATGCTGTCACAGATTCTGGCTTGATCCGAACTGCCTGTTCAAACGCTCCAACGGCCGCTTTCGAATTTCCGCTGTTTTTCCAGGCATCCCCAAGTGCGATGTAAAACTCCTCCTCGCGAGGGGGATGTTGGTCCATTTCTCGGGCCAGGTCGGCTACTCCTTTCTTCAGATTATTCTGACCAGCCACTTGCGCTAGAGCAAGGTATCGGCTGTTTTCGCTCGTTTTCGGCAGGGGCGACGGATAATACGGGACCACTTCTCCGTGGTATTCCTCTTCATCAGTCAAATGACGTTCCTGAAGCTCTGCCTGAAGATCACGCGTTGGGACCTTACGCTGAATGAAATGGTCCGTGATAAGTGCGTGAACTACATCCTCAGTTCTCCTTTTTGGCATGTGGCACGAAACGCAGTCAGCTGCATCCGGGTGCTTGCCCTGGGCAACCAAGGTGCTAATGACGGGTTCATGACAATGACGGCATTGTCCGGAATAGTAGCTTGTCGCTTCCTCGCCCGCGGGGAGCTTGCGATGTGGATCATGGCAGGACAGGCATGTCAGCGCCCCCTTGCTCTCTAGAAAGCACCGAGATTTCCGAAGTCGATATGCAACACTGACGAATTCAAATTTGTCATCGTATCCGGTGTTAGGGGCATGATCGAAGTACAGGACAAAGTCCTCAAGGGGTTGCCCTGGGATGTAGGAAAATATCCCGCGATTAAATCGTCTCAGTAAAGCTGGGAGGCGGCCGCTCGTCGGCTCCAGGTGGCATTGCATGCAGAGTTCCATCTGGAGCTTTGAGCTTAGGCGTGCAGGATTCACAATTGTGCTACTGATGTCCGAAAAGTCAGCGCCTGCGTGGGCTGCTCGAATATGTTGGCCGCCCGGACCATGACATCGTTGACAATCAATCCCTTCAGGAAGGTCCCCAGTAAAGACCGGATCAGCGCCCGGAACATCGCTTCCGGAGGGCACTTGAGGATATCCATCGTGACAAAATACGCATCCATACGAAACCAATCGCCGGGTCGGCGGATGACGGGAATCGAATCCTGGACTCATGCCCCAATATCCACCTCGTTCCGTATACCAACCCAGAGGAAGTTCGATCAACGTTCCTCGGGTGGTACGGTGTAGGTAGGACCTCGAGTGGTCGCCTGCACCGATCACGTAGTCAATTTTCATCTCTTCGACATTCGTCTCATTTCCGTCGGAGCCGATTTGCCACCGTCTCTGGTAATAGGCCTGGTCGCGAAAAATCATCGAGTAGTGCGTGTCGGACAAGGAGTGGTAGAACTGCGTGTTCCCTTTGTAGTCTTCGATTGTGTTCGCAGGGGCGGGCTTAAACAGGGATTTGGCCATTCCCGTCTGCCGATAGTTTTCATAGATTTGATTATGGCAACGCGCGCAAAGCCGGGAGTCGACGTATTCATTTACCGAAGTGCTTTTAGGTGGGGTGACGCCTGCGACTAGTATCCCGGTATTTCCCCAGGTACCCGCAATGAGTCCACCCCCGCAGAAAATGAGCCCAACCACGCAGCAGAGGCTGAACCGGCACCGAGACTTCATATCGGCTCCTTGCACCACTCGTTCCCAGATGGCGACTCCGCGTTTTCGGGCATCTCGCCGGTAAGAGACCCGAGGAACTTGATCAAATCTGCGGGAGCTTTGAGCGTCTTCAAACTCCGGTAATACATGCAAGCTACATCATCACGACATTGCAGAGGCTTCCGAGTCGAAAGTATGCATCACTTTTAGACGAGGTTGGCGAAAAAATCTCTATTTCACGTGCGCCGTGAAAAGGCGCTGGTTGACTGCGGGTGAAAGTCCCGCCCGGGAACTGGGTTCGCTCCACCCGGAAGCAATCGGAGCGGCGGAGGAGGAAACGAAGCCGTCGGAGCCTCCGGTGTAGAAGGTCGCTTAGGCGACTTGGCGAGCATGCAGGCCGTAACGTGAAGTGAACGCTGAGCAGGCCTCGAAACGATTAACGCAGGAGCCCTCCCCCCGTGTTATGTGGGCGGGCCGCCGTTGATGGGACAGTACGAGCGAACGAGTTCCATCAGACCTGCCGGGGTAATGGCGACGGCATGTAGGCAAAGTGGACCAGCAGCAACACGGGAAGCCCCAGCGGTGATCGCGGTCCGGATCAACTGACAACTCGCGAGAGACAGGTTAGGCCGTAAGGGGTGACGGAGAGGCCCGTAGTACTGATGAAGCCGGGTAATGCCGGTGGAGGGAAGGGGCCTCAGTTGAAAGGAAACGCAAGAAGCGACGAAGACGGAGGGATTGACGTTGAGTCTATCAACCCCAGCAAGCGTTCAGAAGTTGCAGACGGCGTTGCACGACAAAGCGAAGGAAGCGCCCAACTTTCGCTTCTATGCACTGTATGACAAGGTGTACCGCAAGGACGTTCTAGCGTTCGCTTACGAATGCTGCAAAGCCAATGGCGGAGCGGCAGGAGTGGACGGGCGAACGTTCGAGGACATCGAGGCATACGGCAAGGAGCGATGGTTGGACGAACTGGCGCAAGAGCTGAAGAACCGAAGCTATCAACCACTTCCTGTCCGGCGAGTGTACATACCCAAACCAGATGGGAAACAGCGGCCGTTAGGAGTGCCGGCTATCCGCGACCGGGTAGCGCAAATGGCAGCAGTTCTGGTTCTCGAGCCTATATTCGAAGCCGACCTGCAGCCGGAACAGTACGCCTATCGGAAAGACCACAGCGCACTGGACGCAGTAAGACACGTCCATAAGCTGATCAACACTGGCCACGGAGAAATCGTAGATGCAGATCTCAGCTCCTACTTCGACACTCTTCCCCATTCCGAGCTTCTAAAGTCGGTAGCTCGCCGGGTCGTAGACGGGAACATGCTCCATCTGATCAAGATGTGGCTGGAAGCTCCGGTCGAGGAAACGGATGAGTGGGGAAATAAGCGTCGAGGCACGCGAAATCGGGATGAAGGTCGGGGTAGTCCACAAGGCTCTCCGATCAGCCCGTTGCTGAGTAATCTGTACATGCGCCGGTTCGTGCTCGGGTGGAAGAAATTAGGGCACGAGAGACGTCTGAAAGCGTACATCGTTAACTATGCCGATGATCTTGTGATCTGTTGTCGGAACAGGGCCGAAGAAACCTTAGTCACGATGCGGAACATGATGTCGAAGCTGAAGCTGACGGTGAACGAGAAGAAGACGCGGGTCTGCAAGCTGCCGGGAGAGAAGTTCGACTTCTTAGGGTATACGTTCGGGCGATGCTACTCGCCGAAGACGGGAAGGGTCCATCTAGGGGCAAAACCGTCAACGAAACGGGTGCAGCGCATCTGCAAGGCGATCAGCCAGGAAACCGGACGGAACAAGACCCTGCTGGCCCAAGCAACAGTAATCACGACACTCAATCGAATGATGATTGGGTGGGCTAATTATTTCTGTTTGGGGCCAGTCAGTAGTGCCTATCGAGCGGTCGAACGACATGCTCGCAAAAGGTTACGACAGTGGCTGTGCGCCAAGCACAAGCTGCGAGGGCAGGCAACAAAGCAGTTTTCAATTACCGTCCTGCATCAGGTGCTGGGCCTTGTCGAACTTACCACTCGGACAAGCAGCTTTCCGTGGGCGAAATCGTGAAACTTTCTCCGAGAGCCGGATGCGCGAGACGCGCCTGTCCGGTTCGATGAGCGGGAACAGGAAACAGAGCCATGCCAAACCGGACTGAGGCGCGCCCTGCGAAAGCAGTGCTTACGTATGCCACCGGGAGACTACCGCTACTGCGCCTGTTCTCGACTCCACTCAGAGTCTCTAAGACCACTTTAAGTTAGCGCTTATGGGGCCGAGCCCCGGTGGTCTGCCCACTGCGTATGTGAACTCGAAGGAAACGCAGTGGAACGAACTGGACGATGCGATCCGAAGTCAGTTGCAAGTTCGCACGCACTGGATCGTGTATGTCGAGGGAGGAAACGAAGTGCCTTGGCACCTCGTGTTGTACCCGATCGATGTTGCCCGTGGACTTCACGCTGAGGTTGTGTTGCGCACGGCCACGCCTCAGATCGAACCACCTCGGAAAGACTACAAATGAGGGTTGGGCCAATCAACTACAGAGATCCTTCGCGGCAAAAGACGCCGCTCAGGATGACAAGAAGCTGGAAGGGGAAAACAGGCGGGAAAAAATTAAAAGGGCCGTGACATTGGTTATGCTCTAGCCGCTCGCTCCTGCGAGGGAGCTTACAGCGTGGAGGCATGTACCGTCACGACCCCTTGATGCGATCACTGCTTTCGCAGTTCCGAACCCCAACTGCCCCTCGCAGAGCCGTCGGTTTTTTCAGGTCCGGTCGCCCCTCAGGTCACCCCGCTGGGCTGATCACTCAGTCTACTTTGGACTGGCTCGTTTTATTGTGCCAACCCTTTCGACCGTCGACGCAAACAACCTTAACAGAGAATTAAAAAACGTCAACGCAAACTATTGGTGCAATAGCTTGCGGCAAACCTGTGCATAACAAGAAATGCAAATGGTTGCTAGGCGAGAACTTATCCACAGACGAAATGAATTCGTCCGCGTTTTGCACACAAGATTGCACAAGGCTGGGGCGTACTGCAAAACGTATGAAAGGGAACCAAATAATCGTCTTGACGGTGGAAGCGGATGAGCGCATCTTTCAAACAGCGAGAAACGAACAGAATTGATGTCAGAACTCGTGGCCTATGTGGATGGCGGTTGCCTGGGGAATCCCGGGCCGTCGGGCATTGGGGTGGTGATTAACGGCTGCGCCAGCGGCCCGGTTCGGATCGCCAAGTGGATTGGCCACCAAGACAACAATGTTGCCGAATATGCCGCGTTGATGGAAGCCCTGCAGTACGCGGTGTCGCTCAAGGCGCGGAAGCTCCACGTTTATTCGGACTCGGAAGTGGTGGTGCGGCAGATGACGGGGGAGTACACCTGCCGGAGCCCGCGACTCTATTCTCTGCACTGGACCTGCCGGAAGCTGGCGCGGTCGCTGACGTTTTCCATTTCGCACGTGCCGCGAGAGAGTAACGCGGAAGCGAATGGCCTCGCGCAGTCCGCGCTGCGGCGGAAGGCTTAGAGCGCTCCGCGTAAGAGCGGCGCCGGTCGCACGGTACCCCAGGGGCTAAAGCCCGGAATCCTTTCCGCTCATTCTTACGCGGCGCTGAAGCGCCGCTCTTCCACGGTGGCGTTGGAGGGTAGTCCCAGAATTGCGGTTCCTCGACAGCGATGCCGGCCTCTTTCACGGCTCCGCACTTTAGTACCTCTAGGCGTCGAAAATCTTGACACCTTGCGTGCCCCGAGCGAGACTCAAACTACTGCATCCTTATAAGTTAGGTGAACTGCGGCGGGCGGATCGCGCCCCGTTCCGTCCAACTCTTGGGCGCGTTCAGGCGCCGTGGAGCCTTATTTGTCTCCCGGTGGCAGGTTGGCGGCCAGGGAGACGGTTGTAAAGATCGCGCATTGCATACGGAGCAGTCAATGGAGCAGAACAACTCAACCCGAGCACCCCAGGCCAGCGTTTCGGCGGCCCTCCAGGCGGCACGCGCGGAGGCGAGTGCCCGTGTCGCGGAGGTGCGTTTTCCGGGAGAGGACGGAGGACGATCGCTGGCGGAGATGGCGCAGCGCGATCTGGATGCCGCGCTGCAATTGCTGGCGGACCGCGCACAGTACATTACGGGTGCGAGCGGGGCAGCGATTGCCCTGCGCCGCAACGGCAAGAATGACATGCTGTGCCGGGCCAGCACGGGGCCGATTGCGCCCGAGCTGGGGGCGCTGCTTTCAACGGAGTTCGGACTCTCCGGGGAGAGCGTGCGGACTCGCCAGGCGCTGCGCTGCGACGATGCGGAGCGCGATATCCGCGTGAATCGCGATGTGTGCCGTCAGATGGGAATTGCGTCGGTGGTGGTGATGCCCGTCGTGAATGACGACGAGGTGCTGGGCGTCTTCGAACTGTTTTCTGGGAAAGCGAATGCGTTCGGTGCGCGCGATGTGTCGGCGGTGCAGCGGCTGAGCGAAATGGTAGAGACCGCGGTGCGACTGGCGCAGGCGACCGAAAGCCTGCCGGAGCGGCTGAAGATGCAGCAGGCTTCGGCTCCGGCCGCGAAGGATGCGGATGTTCTGGAAGATCAAAACCTTGCGGGGCAGGTTCTGGAGGATGTTGTTCTAGAGGAGCCGGTTCTGGAAGATTCGGTGCTGGAAACGCCAGCGCCTGTCGCGAAAGTCGCGGCCGAAAAGAAGTGCTCAGGAATCGGCCAGTTCGGCGGCCAAGGTTCCAGCTGAACAGGCAAGGCCGGTCGCAGAACTGAAGTCCGCCGCGCCTTCACCGGTGGAAGTCAAAGTCCCCACCTCGTCGGCAAATTCAGGGCAGGCACTGTCGCAGCGGCCGCGCGAGGATGCGCCAGCGATTGAGCAGAAGGCAGCCGTCGCCCCAGCCAAGAAGCGGTTGTTCTGGTCGGCGGCGCTGGCTCCAGCGGCGGATGCGGGGACAGCGGAAGAGGCGGACCAGAGCCATGTTCCACCGGTCCTAAGGAGTCTGCGGAAGTGCGAGGCGTGTGGATTCCCGGTCTCGGCAGGGCGCGCGCTTTGCGTGGAGTGCGAGGAGAAGAAGTGGAGGGGGCAGTTGAAAGTGCCGAAGGCCGCGCCGGTGCAGGCTAGAGCGTCAGGGCCGGCAACTGCGGTCGTGGCGGCGGCTAGACCGGAAGAGCGGGCGCTTGCGGCTACGGCGCAGGCTCTTGGGACGGGAACTGCGGCTATCGCATCGACTCCAGCCACGGCTCCCATAGCGATATCGGCAGGTGTCAAGGAATCTGAACAAGGCGCGGGGCCGACAGCGGTGGAGGGGACTCCAAATGCTTCGGTTCGTGAAACGCCGGCCACGCCCGTGGCGCCGGAGGCGTCGTCTGGGGAGTTTGTGTTGAGCGCGGGGCTGGAGCCTTCGCAATCGTGGATCGCGAGGAACAAGTACGTGTTGGGTGTGCTTCTCGTGGTCGGCGTCGCGGTGGCTGCTGTTTTTGTGCTTCGCTAGGTTTGGGCGTGAGGTTGTGCCGTCCCCTTCGACTTCGCTCAGGGCAGGCTCTGCGGGACTCGGTTCCATTTTCTCTGGCCTTGGACGCGGCGCTGAAGCGCCGCTCTTCCACAAAACAATATGACGCTGATGATGCCGTGGAAGAGCCGCCCTTTGAGGGCCGCGTTGCGAACATCTGATCAAACGCGGCCTTTAGGCCCTGTATTGTTTTCGAACTCACGCGGCGTTTCTGCCTTCCCTACGGGACTTGTTCCGATTTTTCCCACCCTGACCCCAGCTCTAGCGCTGGGCTAAATTGTTTCTCTGCTCCGCGGTTGCGGCTTGGCTGGTCTAGACTTATCGCCTCGCCTGTCATTCCATACGTATCCGCACTCTCCGTGCCTTCTCCTCTACATTTTAGACGTCTCGTTTTACCCATGTGGGCTGCACTACCGGAACGGTGGAAAGCCTTGACAACAGAGGCAACTCTGCTAAAGTTCGGAGACAGGTTTGCAAACTTCGAACACAACGGGCAGGTGCCATGGTCATGAAGAATGTTTATGAAGTCTTGCGCCAGAAAGAAATGGAGCTGACGCGACTGGAGAAGGAAGTGGAGGCCCTGCGGCTGGTGGCTCCGCTGCTCTCCGAGGAAAAAGAAATGGCGTCGGATATGGGGAAACCCGCGCTCGCCGCTGCCGTCAACGGACCGCAAGCCACAGCGCGCATTTCGATTCCAGCGCCGCCATCGATTCCAGCGCCTCAGCCGGTGCGCGCGGCGGGATGGGAAGACACAGCCAAGCGCTGGCCGTAAGAAGGCACGAGAACTATAGCGATGCCCGGCGCCCAGAGGCGCGGGCAGGAGTTTTTCCAGCCCGGGATTCGTCCCGGGCTGTTGTGCGTTTTAAGGTGTGGGATTCTGCCCGGTGCAGGCCTAGTGGATCAGGGTCTCCTGATCCGCCACGCACTTCCACTCGCCGTTCAACTTCACCCAGGTATCGGTGAACCGTCCGTGATGGACGAAGGGCTTGCCGCTGTCGGTGCCTTTGGTTCGATATTCACTGGTCACGATGGCGACGTTTCCGTAGAGGTAGACGCTGGTGTCGGAGTTGGCGATTTCCTCGGGCTGGAAAGACCGGTCTTTGAGACCGGCGAGATACTGCGACTTGCTCTGCAGTGCGCCGTGGTGATCGACGCTGATGAAGGTGTCGGCCATGATGGAGGCAGCAGCGGTGGCATCGTGATGGATCTCCGCCTGGTTCCAGGCACTCTCGAGTGCAAGGATCATGCTCTTGTCGTCGGCGGAATTTGTGGTCTTCGTCTGCGCGGCGGTGAGCAGAGGCGATGCCGAGAGCAGCAGGGCGAGTGCCAGGGTACGGATCATGGGCCAACTTCCTTTGAGACTCTCTTTCAGACTCTCTGACTCTCTGACTTCGGAACTGGGTGGATCGATCGCGGATTACGCGCCGACAATCTCGTGCAGGGCAGCGAGGAGGCGGTCGACTTCCTCCACTGTGTTGTAGTGTACGAGGCCGATGCGCAGGAAGCCGCCGGATTTCTCGACATCAAGGTGCTCGGTAAGGTTCAGCGCGTAGTAGTTGCCGTCCCAGGTAAAGAAGCCGCGGTCTCCTAGTTGGGTAGACAGTTCGAGCGGCGTGTGTCCGTCGACTCTGATCGCGAGCGTGGCGCAGCGTTCGTGGAAGTGCGCGGGATCGGTGATGCCGTAGATCTTGAGTGCGGGAATTTTGGCGAGTCCGGCGATCATCCTCTTCAGTAACGCGCTCTCGTGTTCGTGGATGGCGGCGTAGGCGGCTTCGATCGCGGCGCGGCGGGTGAGTGGTCGAACTGCGCTCGACGGACGGCCGAGGCGGCCATCCCCACATGAGTTGCCTTCCCCAGATGATTCGAGGGCGCGGCGGCCTACGTCGGCCAGGTATTCCACGCAGGCAGTGATACCGGCGATGCATTCGTGATTGAGCGTGCCCCACTCCCAGCAGTTCGGAATCGCGTTCGTGTTCGGACGAACTTTGTAAGGACTCAGGCGCTTGAGGTGCTCGCGCTTACCGAAGAGGACGCCCATGTGCGGGCCGAAGAACTTGTAGGTGGAGCAGACCAGGAAATCGCAATCGAGCGCGGCGACGTCGATGAGGCCGTGGGGGCCATAGTGGACGGCGTCGATGTAGGCGAGGGCTCCGCGGGCGTGGGCGAGGCGGACGATTTCTTTTACCGGATTGATGGTGCCGACGGCGTTAGAGGCGTATCCGGCGGCGACGAGCTTGGTCTTTGCGTTGATTTTCGACGCGAGATCAGCCATGTCGAGGGTGCAATCGTCGTCGTGGATCTCGGCCCAGCGCACAGTGACTCCCCGATCTTCTGCCATCGCTAGCCACGGGGAGACGTTGGCGTCATGATCGAGGCGAGTGACTACGATCTCGTCGCCGGGTTTCAGATCGCGGCCGATGGCGCGGCTGATGGCGAAGGTCAGCGTGGTCATGTTGGGACCGAAGGCGACTTCGTCGGCGCCGCAGCGCAGGAAGTCGGCCATAGCGCTGCGCGCTCCGGCGATCATGGTGTCGGTGCGGCGGCTGGTGGCGTAGGCTCCGCCGGTGTTGGCATTGTTGTGGCGCAGGTAGTCGGAGATGGCGTCAATCACGCGCTGCGGGACCTGGGTTCCCCCGGGGCCGTCGAGGAAGGCGGCGGGGTGTCCGTTGACGGTTTGGGCGAGCGAGGGGAACTGGGAGCGGACGTAGGTGAGGTCGAGGGTGGCGGTGGTCTTCTCAGCAGTCGGCATGAGTTAGTTTTATCATGGGCGCCGAGGGAGCCGTGATCAGACCGAGGTTGCCCCGGTTTGTTCGAACTGCGTAAAGAAGGATTGCTGTAACGGCATGGTCGAATAGCGCCTTTTCACTCGGTGCTGCTTACGAAGCCCACAGGGGCTAAAGCCCGCATCATTTGCGCCTCTTACGGCACGGCTGAAGCCGTGCCCTTCCACAAACCTTCACAAGATGGAATCAGAGACTAGGTCGCTGCACCGCCCTGACAAAATCTGCCAGCAGGCCATAGGCGGTCGCGTACAGGCCGGGATTTTCTTCGGTGATGGCGAGACCTGGGAAGATGTCGGTTTCGAAATAGATGTAGGAACTCGTGCCGGTGATTTTGGCCATGGGCTGGGTGCTTAGGACCTTCTCGGGCTTCACGCTGGCTTCGACGCCTGAGGCGGTGCGTCTCGCGCGGCAGACCAGCTTGAAGGGCCAGCCGTCGCGGCGGGAGTTGCGGAGGGCTTGCGGCGTGAGGTCGCGGATGCCTTCGCGCTCGATATCTTCCAGGCGAACCGGCACGTCCATCAGCACCGTGATCAGGGCGGCGGTTTTGACGGCGGCGTCCCAGCCGTCGATGTCGTGGGTGGCGTCGGTTTCGGCGATGCCCAACGCTTGCGCTTTCTTCAGGGCCTCGTCGAAAGTGAGGCCCTGCTCCATCTCGCCGAGGATCACGTTGGTGGTCGAGTTGAGGATTCCGTGAAAGCCCTGCAGGTGGATTGCGGGGAGCTGATCGAATAGCGAGAAGATGGGGACGCCATCCATCACCGTCGATTCGAAGAGGAATCGTTTGCCTTGTTTCGCGGCCATGTCACGCAGATCGCGGTAGGCGTGGACGATGGGGCCTTTGTTGGCGGTGATAGCGTGGGCTCCGTGCTCGAGGGCGGCGCGGATGTGGGTGACGGCGGGTTCGCCGTCTGTCACGTTGAGGGAGGTAGCTTCGAAGAGGACGTCGGCATGGGCGGCGGTGAGCCAGTCGCGGAGGTTGCTATCTGCGATCTTGCTGGCGCTACGATGTGGATCCGCCGCTGGCTTTTCGCGGGCGGGGGCCCCTTCGGCTTCGCTCAGGGCAGGTCCGCGACCACACACTTCGTTGGCGTTCACACCTTGGGGATCGGCGATCCAGCCGAGAGTTCTTGAGGCGATTCCCGTGATCCGGTAGGCGATACCGTGGCGGGTGCGGAGTTCGTCAGCGCGGTCTTCCAAGAGACGGACCAGAGTCCGGTTGACGTTGCCGTAGCCTAGGAAACAGAGGTTGTAGGTGCGGATGGGACCTCGCACGGGGCTAAAGCCCGATGGATTTTATGCCGATCACGCGGCGCTGAAGCGCCGCGCTTCCACGCTACGAGCCAGCACCGCGCTTCCACGGTGCCACGTACCACCGTTATCCCATGACAGTGGTGTGTTCGGGTTTGATCTTGTAGATCACGCGGACTTCGCTGGGTTGGGCGTAGGGATATTTGTCGACGCCGAGATACTTTTTCGCCAGCTTGTTGATGCTGTCGTCGGCGCCGTCCTCGGTGATTTCGACGACACGGCCGCGGATCTCGAGATAGCGGTACGGATTTTCGGGATCGATGATGGCGAGCGAGACACGGGGATCGCGGCGGACGTTGCGGTCCTTCTGGCGTCCCTTGGCGGAGTTGAAGATGACATGCTCGCCGTCGAAGTCGCACCATACGGGCGTGACTTGGGGGCGGCCGTCGGGCATTAACGTCCCCAGGCTGGCAAAGGCCCGCTTCTGAAATAGATCGCGGTACTTCTCGGGGATGACTTGCGACATAAGAGCCTCCAAGATTGGGTTGCAGCAGCATTATAGAACGCAATAGACGGCGGTGCGTACTGGGGTCGCTTCCAGTTTTATTGCGTCCTTATTTAGAATTACGGGTCTAATCAAATTCACCAGTAATAGGAGTGCGCCAGTCGTGCGCTCGGGCGCTGTTGACTCCAGTAAGTTCTCAGACTCGCATTCGAATCCATCTCAGGACCTGAAAACATGACTGCATTGCTCCGAAGCCGGAGGCTCTCGTCACCAGGGGCGATAGTCGTTGTGATTCTTTTGGTGTTGGCCTTGATGGCGCAGGCGCCCGTGTGCGCGGCGGCGCAAACGGCAGAGAAGTATCCTCCGACGATTGTGTTTATGACGGATTTTGGCGTCCTGGACGACTCGGTGGCGATCTGCCGCGGGGTGATGTACGGCATCATGCCCGACGTGCGCATTGTGGACCTGACGCACCAGGTGACGCCGTTCTCCATCGTCGAAGGGGCGCGCTTTCTTTTCGGGGCCACTCCGTATTATCCGGCGGGAACGGTGTTCGTGGTGGTTGTGGACCCAACCGTGGGCAGTTCCCGTAAGGCGATCGTGGCGCGCTCCAGGCGCGGGCAGTATTTTGTGTTGCCGGATAATGGGCTGCTGACGCTGGTCGAGCAGCGGGACGGCATCGAATCCGTTCACGAGATTACGAATCCAGACTGGATGATTGGGACGAAGCGGTCGTCCACGTTTCACGGGCGCGACATTTTTTCGCCCGCGGGCGCGCATGTGGCGCGCGGGGACGACTGGACGAAGGTCGGGCCGGAGATGGCGGTGAAGGATCTGGTCCGGCTGGATTGGAAGGTCGCAAAGCTCGACGAGAGCGGGCTGACGGCGATGGTGATTGCGACCGACGGGCCGTTCGGCAACCTGGTGACCAATGTGGATGGCGACGACTTCCTGAAGCTGGGATACCAGCGCGGCCAGGAGGTTCCGGTCAAGGTCAACGGCAAAGAGATGAAATTGAAGTTTGTGAAGACATTTAGCGATGTACCGCTGAACCAGCCGTTGCTGTACATCGACTCACGCGGGCATCTCGGGCTGGCGGTGAATCAGAATAGTTTTGCTGCGACCTACGGGATCAAGCCGCCCGCGACTCTGTTTATCCCACGGGCGGGAAAATAAGCGCAGTCGTTTTACAGCATACTGCGTCTTTCATACGTCCATTGTTTATATAGAAGAGGAGTTCGTCATCATGAATCGCGCCGTTTCGCAATCCTTTCGCAAGAGTGTGTATGCGGGATTATTACTTATTGTGTTTCTGCTGCTGTCGGGGATGGTGCTCGGGCAAAGCTATCGCGGGTCGATCCGGGGCAAAGTCAGCGATCCCAGCGGCGGGCTGCTTGCCGCGGCGAAAATCACATCGAAAAACGTGGACACTGGCCTGACGCGCGACGGCGTCACCAACGAAGAGGGTACGTATGTGCTGGCGGAATTGCCGGCGGGCTCTTACACCGTCACGGTGAACGCGCCCGGATTTGCGCCGGTGGCGCAGAACGTGGTGGTGAGTGTTGGCCTCGATACGACTGCCGACTTCGCCATGCTCAAAGTGGAACAACATCAGGAGAGCGTGACGGTGACGGAAAACGCGCCTCTGGTGGAGGCGACGCGCGACGTGCTGGGAGAAGTGGTGGACCAGCGATTGGTGGCAGATCTTCCGTTGAACGGGCGCGACTTCGGGAAACTGGTTGCACTGGTTCCGGGTGCGACGGTCGAACCGTCAGGTGTAGCTGCGATACAGAGTGGCTTCGGGCAATTTTCCATCAACGGCAACCGCGACCGCTCGAACAACTACACGGTGGATGGTACCGACAACAACGATCCGTTCTTTAATAACTCCGCGTTCAACCAGACGGGGATTGGGGGCGCTCCGGCATCGCTGCTGCCGATTGATTCGATCCAGGAGTTTAATCTGCAGTCGGATTTTCCGCCGGAGTACGGGCGCAACAGCGGGTCCGTGGTGAACATTCTGACCAAGTCGGGCAGCAATCATTTTCACGGATCGGCGTTTGAGTTTCTGCGCAACAGCGCAATGGATGCACGGAACTATTTCAATCGCACGCCGGCTATCAAGAGCCCGTTCCGCAATAACAATTTCGGCGCGTCCGTAGGTGGGCCGATTGTGAAAGACAAGACTTTCTTTTTCGGTGCCTATGAAGGGCAGCGCGAGCGCGTGGGATCGGATTTTGCTTTCCAGGTGCCGGGAAACAGCCCTCTGCTTCCCGCGAGCGGCACGGCTTTGCCGAACCAGATTGTGGCCGCGCAGACCCTGGTGCTGAAGGCAACGGGGTTACGCCGAGCCCCGCGCTCACCAATATTCTGACTTCGATTTTTCCGGCCGCGACGGGTTTCAACGGAATCGCCGGAACGCTCGCCGGCAGCGTGCAAGACAAGAATGATGTGGACAGCTTTATCGCCAAGATCGACCAGCAGCTTACTTCGACGGAATCGCTGACGGGACGTTACGCGTTCGCGCGCAGCCAGCAGGTGTTCCCGCTGGGCGGTTTGGGATTCGGCGCGGGATCGCGGCTTCCGGAGTTTGCACAGAGTTCGCCGACGCGGGTGCAGTTGTTGTCGTTCAGTCTGCTGTCGACGATGAGTTCCACCAGGATCAACGAAGTGCGGTTTGGGTACAGCCGTTATCGCACATCGTTCAGTTCGCTCGATGCGAACCTCGATCCTGCCAGCTTTGGTACGGCCGCGGTGCCGTTCAATATGGGTACGGGCAAGACAGGGCTGCCGGAAATCGACTTCGGGGGCACATTTGAGAACCTGGGAGCGAGCGGGTTCAGCATTCCGCGCGGGCGCACCAGCCAGAGTTTTCAGATTCTCGACAACTTCACTTGGCTGAAGGGACGCCATACCATCAAGTTCGGCGGCGAGTACCGGCGTGCGACGATCAGCAGCTTCAATGACAACCTGGAGCGCGGGCTGTTTTCCTTCGGATTCGACACGAGCGGTTTGGCATTGTGCCCTGGGGCTCTATCGGATCCTATCGAGTGCAGCGACGCGGGGGCTGTAACGCTTGCCAATTACTACTTGGGAAATACGTTTCCTTTAATCAACTCCGGCAACACGCAACGCAGCACCTTCAACAATGGGCTGGCGTTCTTTGGGCAGGATGATTTTCGGTTGTCACCAAAGTTCACGCTGAACTATGGCATGCGCTGGGAGTACTTCGGCCCGCTGGGCGAAAAGAACAATCTGCTCTCGAACCTTGGGGCGGACGGCAATCTCGCCATGGTCGGCACCGACGGACTCCACGGTGCCTACAATCGCGATCTGAACAATTTCGGACCGCGTGTCGGATTTGCCTGGAGCGCGTTCTCGAAGACGGTGGTGCGGGGAGGCTACGGAATCTATTTCGACTACGTCCCGCAGGATCTGCTGATTGCGAACTTCACAAATTCTGCCGGGTTGGCCACGAATCCGATTGGGCCGCAGGCTGTGCTATCGCTGAGCAACACCTACGACTCCACAGCGTGGAGCGGCATTAACCCGACGAATGCGGTGGTGAGTCCGATTCTGCCACCCTACCCGCCGTCGCAGTCGGACATCTTCTTCACGCCGCGCAACCTGGTGACTCCTTACTCGCAGAACTGGAACTTGAACCTGGAGCGGGAGCTCAGCGGGGGTATGGCTCTGCAACTGGGCTATATCGGAGGCAAGGGGACCAAGCTGGTGCGACTGCGGGATGCGAACCAGCCATTCGCGGACGGCACCCGGCCGAACCAAAACTACGGGTTCATGGATGAATTTGCCACGATCAGTTCCTCCACTTATAGTGCGTTTCAGGCCACGCTGCGAAGCCGCAACTGGCGCGGGCTTTCCGGATTCGCAGGATACACATTGTCGAAGTCGCTGGACGATGCCTCTGACGGCATCGACTTCAATTTTGCGACCGTGGCGTTGCCGCAGGATTCCAACAATCTTGCCGCGGAACATGGGCCTTCGAACTTCGACACGCGGCAGCGCTTTACGGCGGCGTTCACTTATGATCTGCCGCGGCTCGGTGGGCCGAAGCGACTGGCCGAGGGCTGGCAGTTGAATACGATCGTGACGCTGCAAAGCGGCCGCCCGGTGCCCATCGTCAACGCGGACGACACCAGCGGAGCGAGCTTCGATCAGTTCCCCAGTCCGTCGAATTTCCACCAGCGTCCGAACCTGGTGCCGGGGCAGGCGATCATCAATTCGAACTGGGCGTCGGCTCCCGACACGATTGGCTATCTCAACGGCAACGCGTTTGCGGATCCGCCTCTCGGGACCTTCGGCACTCTGGGGCGCAACGCGATTTATGGGCCGCACTTCCGCAACGTGGATTTTTCGGTGACGAAGAACACTCCGCTCGGGGACCGGGTAAACCTGCAGCTGCGGGCGGAGTTCTTCAACATTTTCAATCACCCGAATTTTGCCTTGCCGAATTTCTTTGTCAGCCCGGGGACCGCGAATCAGGGGCTGATTACGCAGACTCCCGATCAGGCGCAGACGAATCCGGGGCTGGGGGGCGGAGGGCCGCGGGTGATTCAGTTAGGTGTGAAGTTGTTGTTCTAGATGGTTAGCGAGGGACAGTCAAAAGCCCCACCCTTCGACAAGCTCAGGCAGGCTTCTCGCACAGAGAACGCGCGAGAAATGGGGCACCCTCGAGTATCAGCTGCTTTCAGCGACGTCTTTCGCTAGGCGCGGCAGGACGGCTCGCAGCAATGCTTCGAAGGTCGTCTTGACGCGTTCGCCGGTCTCCATGACTTCTGCGTGGGAGAGCGGCTGGTCGAGGATTCCTGCGGCCATGTTGGTGACGCAGGAAATCGCCAGGACTTTGATTCCCATGTGGCGGGCGGCGATTACTTCGGCCACCGTCGACATGCCTACCAGGTCGGCGCCGATTCTTCGCAGGTACTCAATCTCCGCAGGAGTCTCGTAACTCGGGCCAAGCAGGCCGGCATAGACGCCTTCGTGCTTGGGGATGCCCAGATTGCCGGCTTCGTCGCGCGCGATCTGGCGATACTCTTTCGCGTAGGCGTGCGTCATGTCGGGAAAGCGGACGCCGAAGCGGTCGTCGTTGGGGCCGACCAGGGGATTCGCGCCTTGCAGGTTGATGTGGTCGCGGATCACGACGAGCGCGCCTTGCGAGTAGCTGAGGTTGATGCCTCCGGCGGCGTTGGTGAGGATGACGGCGCGAACGCCCATACGTCCGAAGACGCGGATGGGGAACGTGACTTCCTGCGGGGAATATCCTTCATACAAGTGGACGCGGCCTTGCATGGCGGCGACCGGGACGCTGCCGGCGTGGCCGAGCACCATCTGTCCCGCGTGACCGATGGCAGTCGAGCGTGGGAAAGCAGGGATTTCTGCGTAGGGAACGCGAGTGGCATCGGTGAGCGAATCGGCGAATCCGCCGAGGCCGGAGCCGAGGACGAGGCCGATCTTCGGGCGGAGTGCCGTGCGTTTCAGGATCAGTTGTGCGGCGGAGTCGGCGAGTGCGAATTGGTCGGGCATGCGCGCAGTGTCCTCGCGAGATCCTTCGCTTCGCCTGAAACCCGGCTCCGCTCGGGATGACGCCATCATTTTAGAGTTTAAAATTCGACCAACTCAGGAGTCTACAGATCGTCGTCGGCTAAATGGCGGCCGTGGCCGTTACGGTCCAGCCAATCATACAGAAATGTCTGGTAGAGATAGGAGGCGACGATCTCCTCGCCGAGTTCGTGGGTTTCGGTGCAGATGAAGGGCACACGCAGTCCGGCGAGCACAGCGATCAGCGATTGCGTGATGCGGTTGGGATTCGCGGCGCGGTAGGGATATTCGGACTTGATGTCGGTCAACGATGCGGTGACCACAAGCAGGCTGTGGGGACGCTCGCTCATGCGGCGCAGGCGGCTGATGAAGACTTTCCGGTTCGTGGTGAAGGACTGAATCAGGTCGGCGAGATCTTTGCGCTCGACGACGCAGGAGTCTTCCATTCCACTGACGGAGTAGTCGCCGAGGGGCAGGGCGCGTTCCTCGATGTCGGCGAACCATTTTCGAAAGCGGCGGAAGGAGAGCGGATTCTGCTCGCGGGTGTCGATGATCGCCACGGGAAGCGGAGTGCGGAGTTGCGTGCCTCCGCGCTCGGCGACCACCGGGAGCAGCGGGGGCGCGACTGGGAGCTGCGGTCGGGGACCACGCCAGGGGAGACGGGATTAGGGTTCGTTTGCGTGGCATGGCCTTTGCGATAGTACTTCTTTCATTGGCGTCGGCGTAAAAGCCCCACTTCTCGCGCAAAAGACGCGCGAGAAATGGGGCACCCGCGAATTTCCTGTCTGATTCTAGAACCTCTTCTCGAATCTGCGCGAAGGCGGTTTCGAGCTTCCATTGTTCGCGGGCGCGCTCGTTCGCTGCGAGAAACTTTTCGCACGCCGGCGTCGGCTTTTCTTCGGTCTGCAACATCGGCTGCGCAGGCGGCTACCGGACGGAAACTGCCTTTCGTTTCTGCCCATAGACTCTGCCCCGGCAGGAAACTGTGCTCGAGGCTCTGGCGCGTCATGCGCTTCAGCTCTGTGTAGGGCAAGTGATAACTCTCAACCGCGCGCAGGTATTCGTGCGTCATGTCGGAGCGGGCTACGCCTTCATCGTCTGACGAAATAGCGACGGGGACGCCGTATTTCATATAAATCGGCAGCGGATGGTCGTCGCCGCTGACGCCGAGAATCTGGTCGTTCGAGGTGAGATTGATCTCGACCATCACGTTGCGCGCGGCCATTTCTTGCATCAGGCCGATGGGATCCTTCTCCAGCATCACGCTGACGCCGTGGCCGATGCGCTCGGCGTGGCCGCGCTCGACCGAGTCGCGAATGTGGTAGGTGAGATCCTCCGGCTTCACCAGTCCCGCGGCAAGTTCGCCGGCATGCAGGCTGATGTGCACCTTGGGATAGACGCCGTGCAGGTAGTCGAGCATGGCCATATGCTCGTGGAAATCGTGGATGGGAACGTACCAGTCTTCCGGCATGACGAGGTTCAGTCCCACGAAGCGCGGATCGGACGAGGCGAGTTCGAAGCCGAGGACGATTTGCGCGAACACGGCTTCGTGCGGCAGGCCGCGCAGCACTTGATACAGGTAGCGGACGGTGACGTTGCATCCGGGTTCGGCGTCGGCGGTGCCGCATTTCAGTTCGGTGCGGGCGCGGGCGTCGTCTTCGGCGAGGGTCTTACTGGTCGCAGCGGTAATTTCTTTCAGTCCGCCGGCGAGTAGCTTCTCGCGCATCGTGGCGAAATCATTATTACTGTCCCCTCCCAGTTGCATGCCGAGTTTCGGGGCGGCGCCTCCGTCGGCGGTGTGCATGAATTCCACGTACTGCACGTGTTCGCGGGCAGCGCGGTTGATGACGGTGGCGACGGCCTCGGCGACGTGGTTGTGCGAGGTGAGTCCGAACTTGTCGAAGGTAGCGAAGAAGTGGTCGTGGCCAGACTCGTCGCCGGGACGCCAGTTGCGCATCGACCAGGCGTCAATGATCTGGTTGTAGAGAATGTGGTCGTCGTAGGCGCAGCGGATGGCTGGTTTGGGCGTGTAGTGCTCGCAGGAATCGCAGGGGGCGCCCAGCAGTCGCGAGGTGGTGCGGTCGACGCAGAAATTATCGGAGGCGGCGAAGTCGAGCAGGTCTTCGGCGTAAATTGCGCCGTCCAGGTGATTGTGCAGGTCTCCGCCCTTGGGCATCTCGTGCACAAAGGCCAGCAGCAACGGAGGCTGGCGGCGGATGGAGTCGAGATACTTCGCCGTTTTCTGCTCGGCAGTTTGCGCCGCGGCGAGGGAGGAGAGAAGGACGACGATCAGGCAACCGCGCACGACCTTGAAGGTCACAGGGACTCCTTGAAAAATCAGGAAAGGCATTGTAATTCGGGGGAACAGGACAAGCCAATTGCTGAAGTTCTCCAAATTCCAAAACCTCTACCACAACGGACACGGAGTATCACGAAGGATTGACTTGCTGCCGTTTCCTTCGTGCAACTGTGTGTCCTTCGTGGTCATGGTCTTACTCCGTTAGTGCGAACTGACCCGCTGGCAGTCACTCTGCTACATTGTTTTCTTATGCCGCAACCGCCCAAACAGCCTACTCGTAACTTTGCCAGCGACAATAATGCCGGGGTGCATCCGGAAGTTCTGGAAGCGATCGCCCGCGCTAATCAGGGACACGTGGTGGCGTACGGTGACGATCCTTACACGCGGTCGGCCGTCGCGAAATTTGAAGAACATTTTGGCGCTGGGATCGACGTATTCTTTACGTTCAACGGTACGGGCGCGAACGTGCTCAGTTTGCAGGCGCTGAACCGGTCGTATCACGCCGTGTTATGCAGCGAGTACGCGCACATCTATACGGACGAATGCGGCGCGCCGGAAAAACATACGGGATGCAAACTGATTCCGCTGCCCCACCAGGATGGAAAGATCACGCTCGACTCAGTGCGGCACGCTTACCACGGGATTGGAGACCAGCATCACGTGCAGGTGCGGGTCATCTCCATCACGCAGTCGACCGAGATGGGGACGGTCTACCAAGCCGGAAGAGATCCGCGCGCTGGCCGACTTTGCGCACCAGCACGAAATGTTTCTGCACGTGGACGGAGCGCGCATCGCCAACGCTGCCGTCACCCTTGGGCAGACGCTGCGGCAGGCCACGCGCGACCTGGGCGTGGACGTGCTCTCGTTCGGCGGAACGAAGAATGGAATCATGGGTGGGGAAGCGGTCGTCTTCTTCAATCGCAAGCTGAGTGCGGACTTTCTGTATCTGCGCAAGCAAGGGATGCAACTGGCGTCGAAGATGCGTTTTATCGCGGCGCAATTCGAGGCGCTGCTGACCGACGACTTGTGGCGGCGGAGCGCCGAACACGCCAACCGCATGGCGCGAGTGCTGGAGGCCGAGGTGCGGAAAATCCCCCAGGTGCGAGTCGTGTGGCAGGTCGAAGCCAATGGCGTGTTCGCGCAGATTCCGCAGCCTGCGATTGCGAAAATTAAGGAGCGCTACTTCTTCTATCCGTGGATTGAAGAGGAGTGCATCGTGCGCTGGATGTGCTCGTTCGATACGACAGAAGGAGATGTGAGAGAGTTTGCGAAGGTCGTCGCGGAGTGCGTAAAGGGGTGAAGCGCGGCCCCGCTCAGGCTATTGCTTTTTACCCCGCCATTGACTAAATTGACGCATTCCCCCGCCGAGGTGGATTCACCCGGCCACTCCATCCCAGGAGCTATCATGACCCGGAAGTGGTTCGGCATAACCGCCTTAATCCTGACTGCAATGGTGCTGCTGAGCCTGTCGAGTTGTGCGCGAGATCAGAAGCTGCAGGGCATCACTATAACGCCACCGGCGGTGGTTTACGGTGCGGCTGTGCCGACGGGCGTCACGCAGGTCCCGGTCCAGCTTACGGCCTACGGGTCTTACATTCACCCACCCGAGACGAAGGACGTCACGAGCCAAGTCAAGTGGACGACCGACATCCAGGGCGTCGCCATTATCGATAGTTCCGGCCACCTTACCGCCGGGCCTGATTGCGGGATCGCCAACGTGTCGGCCAGCATCTACACGTCCGGCAATACTATGGGGAATGTCGTGGTGGGATTCGCGACGGTCACGGTCGACGGGCCTGCCAGCCTGGGGTGTCCTCAGGGAGGTGCAACGCATAACCTCTCTGTCGGCGTGACCGGAGGCGCTAATGGCGTCATAGTCAGCTCACCCGCCGGCATCAATTGTGGAAGTACCTGCGCGGCTCCGTTTACGTCGGGCACCACGGTTGTCTTGACTGCGACCCCGAACACCGGCCATACCTTCGGGGCATGGGGAGGGTGTGACAGCCAGTCTGCACTGAGTTGCAGCGTGACCCTGAGCAGCGATCGCACCGTCACCGCCAGTTTCAACTGAGCACGGTTGCGCCGGTTGACCTAATCGGTCTCTCCCAGCAGCTTGCCCAGCGTGGGTTTGTGCTTCTGCGGTTTCTTCTTTTTCTCGACCACGACCTGTCCAGCCGGGGGTGCACCGACGCGCTCGCGGGCTAGTTCTTTGACCGCGGTCACGGCGCGAAAACGCTTTGCTTTTTTCTTTCGGGCCATACGAATCCCCCAGTCAATGCTGCGTGCGTCCTCTATGCGAGTGTAACCTGAGCGCTGCCGCGAACGAGTTTCGGAGTCGGGTACTGTGCGAAATGTGCAATAATCCATAGTTGGTCGGGTGCATCACGACGCAGACCCGACGCCGAAGCTTATGGAAGAGCGCGATTTTTTTGACGAGAAGCAGGAGAAGAAACCGGCTTCGCTGAATTGTCCCCACTGCCACCAGGCGGCGGAATATGAAATTACCTGGGTGGTGCGTACAAAGAAGCGCCAGCTGGCCGGGCGCGCCGACGAGCGCGACCGCGCCCGTTTCGCGAAATTCCGGTCGTACATGGTGCGCAAAGACGACGTGATGGCGTGCAAGAACATGCGCTGCCGCAAACGGTTCGACATTTCAGGCCAGTCGACCGTGATCACCGAGTAGACTCTCCGTTGCTCGATACCGATCCAAAGCGTCCCCTGACTCGAAGTGTTGCTGCCCTAGCAGGCCTGTCCATTCTTGGGTGGGGCCTGGGAGCGCTCTTGTGGCGGGAAGATCTCCATTACAAGAACTGGTTCGGAGAGTCAGTGTTCGCCCCGTTCGCGATTCTGTTCGGGGTCATTATTATCCTCGGCGCATTGTTCAAGCCTGAGATTCTGGGCAAACCTCCCAAGCGATTGAAGCGATAGAGAAACCGCTAGACAGCGTGCAAGGCTTCAGCTCCGCGGGCGAGACGCCCCCGGGACAGCCGGCAGGATGCCGGCGCTACTCGATCAAGCCGGTTCGTGGGCGTATTCGGGATTGAGTATCCCGGGCAAGCCATCGAGTCCAGATTCGTTGCCTTCGCGCTTCGCGAAGGCAATTAGTTCCTGTTCGCGTTCGGGCAGCAACGGGTGGCGTTCGTAGGTGGAGGTCAGTTCGTCCACACGCTCGCGGGCGCGCTGCAAGATGTTGAGTGTGGCTCCGTCTGCCTGGGCGAGGCCGCGATCGATCACCGCGGAGGGGAAGTGCTGCTCTTTGCGGAAGAGCGAGCGCGTTTCTTTCAGTTTCAGGAAATCCCCCGTCAGACCTGTCTGCGCGAACATGGCTACGGCCAGCGAATCGGTGCGCGCGTCGATACCCTCGATCAGGCGCTGGGCCGACGCGATCGCTTCGGCGTCGATGACGAGTTTTTCGATGCTGTGGCAGGCGAGAAAATCGAGCATGCCCGCGCCGGAAATCATGTTGATGCCGGCCAGCGCGCCAAGCACAGTCGACATGCCACTTTCCATTTCAACTTGCGCGTCGATCACCCGCCCGTCGCCGGCGACCATGTAGGCGTGAGTGGGCAAGCCGAGATACTTTCCGACTTCCGCGCAGCCCACGTCGAGCATGGCGGTTTCGATCGCGCCCATGGGAGTCTTCCCGGTACGCATGTCGAAGATCGCGGGGGCGCCTCCCCAGACGATGGGCGATCCGGGCTGAGCCAGTTGATGAATCACAATGCCGCTGATGCATTCGGCGGCGTGCTGCGTGATGGAGCCGGCCAGCGTAACCGGAGCCGTGGCGCCGGCCAGCGGCATGCTGACGATTTCCGCAGGGACTCCGGCGCGCGCCAGGTCGACGAGATTCTGCGAGGCAAATTCTGACCAGTTCAGCGGCGGCGATGGGCACACGTCGAAGATGGCGCGGGGATGCAGACGAAGTGCCTCGGGGCCTCCGCTTTCAATGGCCACCAACTCCAGCAGCGTGTGCAGGCTGCTGGCGGAAAAGGCTCCAGTGACCACAGGCTTTTCGGAATACCACAGTACGAGCAGCAGGCGGTACCAGTCGCCGATTTCCGGCGGGACATCGTTGCACACCATGGCGGTAGATTGCGCGGCGAACTGCGGCAGCATTTCCGCCACCTGCACCAGCCGTACCAAATCGGCCGATAAAGCGGGGCGAGCTTCTTGCGTCTCGGGATCGAGAATGTTCAGGCACGACGAGCCCGGATCGAAGTGGACGTTATCGGCTCCATAGTGCACGGCCGGCTTGCCATTGCGGTCGTAGAGATAGAATCCGCGGGGGACGAGATCGAGCAGACGGCGCGCCAGGGCTTCCGGAATGTGCGCCACGCCATCTTTCACGGTGATGCCGGCGCCGCGGAGCAACTCAACGACATAGGGCGCGACGCGAACGCCGGGGTCTTCGATGAGTTGGAAGGCCTCGTCGAGGATGCGTTCGATGAGAGGTTTGTCGAGCAGTTGGAGCTTCGGCCGCATTCTCATACGGACTCCACGACCGCGGCCGGCGCTTTTTGTTCCATCAACTGGCGCGCCAGTTCGACGGCGCTCATGGCGTCTTTGGCATAGCCGTCGGCACCGATCTCTTCGGCCCAGCGGCGGGTGACGGGAGCGCCTCCCACTATGATTTTTACGCTTGGGCGCAGACCGGCTTTCTCGATAGCCTCGACGACGCTTCTCTGATTGCGCATGGTCGTGGTCAAGAGGGCCGAGACGCCGACGATGTCGGCGCGGAGTTCCTGTGCTTTGGCGGCGAATTTCTCGCCAGCGACGTCGACGCCGAGATCGTGTACGCGGAAGCCGTGCGCGGTGAGCAGAGTTCCGACCAGGATCTTGCCGATTTCGTGGATATCTCCCTTGGTCGTGCCGAGCACTACGACGCCGGCCATTGGACGTTCTGTGCCGAGCTTCTGCATCTCCGGATCGAGCACGGCCATGGCGGCGCGCATGGCCTCGGCGGACGCCATCATGTCGGGGAGGTACATTTGTCCGCGTGCGAACTGCTCGCCGACATCGTGCATGCCAGGAACGTATCCGTTGTTGATGGCGTCGATGGGGGCAACTCCGGCAGAAACAGCCTGCAGCGCGAGGCCGGAAGCGGTGTCGGGCGCTCCGTCGATAATGCTTTGGCGCATGGCGGAAAAGTTGTCGTCTGGCATAAGGGCTCTGGGCCATGCTGACGGAGGGAGCGGCGGGAGTCTGTGATTAGGATCACAAAATTAACATCAATCCAATATTTCCCGCACAAAGGGCCCTCATTTATACTGACAGGTTTCCTTATGTCTCGCGAAAAGCATAGGGGCAAGGAGTCTTACTCTTGAAAATCCTGGTCTGCATGAAGCAGGTGCCGCAGAAAGATGCACCGCTCAAGCTCAACGAAAGCGGGGCGTGGATCCGCGAAGATGTGTCGTATGAAGTGAACGAGCCCGACGCCTATGCGCTGGAAGAGGCGTTGCGCCAGCGGGAAAAGCACAAGGGCGAAGTGGTTGTGATTACGAGCGGTCCGGCGCGGGCCCAGCAGGTGTTGCGCGAGGCGCTGGCCAAAGGTGCGGATCGGGCGATTCATCTCGAAGATGACAAGTTTGTGGGCCTGGATGCGTTCAACACCGCGAAGGCCTTCGCCGCCGCGATCAAAGACGAACAGTTTGACCTGATCTTTACCGGGCTGCAGTCCGACGACTATGGGTATGCGCAGACTGGCGTAATCCTGGCCGAGTTGCTGGGACTGCCGCACGCGACCATCATCATGCAGATCGAAAAGACCGACAGCGGGATCCGGGTGAAGCGCGAGCTCGAAGCGGGGTACTTCCAGTTTGTCGACATGCCGACGCCGGCGGTGCTGACGATTCAGTCGGGCATCAACAAGCTGCGCTACGCCACGCTGATCGGCATTAAACAAGCGAAAAATAAGCCGCTGCGAAAAGTGGCGCTGGCAGAAGTGCAGTCGGCGATTGGCGAGAATCTGCAGAAGATTGAGCGGCTGTACGTGCCGCAGAAGACGAAGAAGACGGAACATATCGAAGGATCGGCGGGCGAGATAGCAAAGAAGCTGGTCGACAAACTGAGAAACGAACTGCGCGTGCTGTGAGGAGTTTGTGTGGGGCCGGGTCTTTGACCCGGCCGCCGAGCGAAGCTCGGCAAGTTTCGCTAGAAGCTAGGAGCTAGCAGCTAAGAGCTGACTTATGCCAGATACGATCCTTGTAGTCGTCGAACAGCGCGAAGGGAAACTGAATCGCGTCTCGTGGGAGACCATCACTGCCGGGCAGGCGATTGCAGCGGCAACCGGGTGGGCTCTCGAAGCGGCCGTTGTCGGCGGCAGCGCCGCATCATTCGCTGCCGAAGTCGCGGCGAAGAAAGTGGCGAAGGTGTATGCCGTCGAGTCGCCGAAGCTCGAGCCGTACACGCCAGACGCGTTCGCCGCCGCGCTGAAGCAATTCCTTGCGGCAAAACAGCCCAAGCTGGTGCTGATGCCGCATACCTACCAGGTGCGCGACTTCGTGCCCAAGCTGGCGACGGCCATGGGACGCACTGTGATCAGCGACTGCATCGGCTTCAAGCACGAAGGCGGCAAGTTGGTCTTCACCCGGCAGATGTTCCAGGGCAAGCTGGCGGCGGACGTCAGCTTTACCAGCGATGCTCCGTGGTTCGCGACGTTTCAGAACGGCGCATTCCGTGGCGACAAGGCGGAAGCTGGGGCGAGCGCGGCTCCCATCGAAACCGTGACGGTTGAAATTGCCGACGGCGTCATCCGCAACAAGCCGCAGGAGGTGTTCAAGGAAGCCAAGCAGGCGGTCGACCTCACGCAGGCCGAGATCATCGTGGCCGTGGGCCGAGGGATCAAAGAGCAGAAAAATATCGAAATCGCGAAACAGCTTGCTGACGCGCTCGGCGGGGACCTCGCGGCGTCGCGTCCGATCTGCGATTCCGGCTGGTTGCCGATGGACCGCCAGATCGGATCGTCGGGCCAGACCGTCGCACCGAAACTTTATCTCGCCCTCGGCATTAGCGGAGCAATTCAGCACATCGTCGGGATGAAGGGCTCGCGGACGATCATCGCGGTGAATAAAGATTCAGAGGCTCCGATTTTTGAAATCGCGGACTATGCGGTGGTCGGGAACTTGTTCGATATAGTGCCGCCGTTGATCGAAGAAGTGAAGAAGGCGAAGGCGGGAACGTAAACAGGCCACAGATCCACACGGATTTTCGCGGATCAATCAATCCCTCGTGTTATCCGTGGTGATCCGTGCGAATCCGTGGCGGATTCTTCTTATGCTGATTTTCCGCAAACCGATCGAAGGTGTTGAGCGTCCGCAGATGCCGGCCGATGTGGTTATCGTCGGCGGCGGGCCTGCGGGGATGGCCTGTGCGTTGCGCCTGGCACAGTTGATCGACGCACACAATGCCGCGCATCCTGACTCGCAACTCAGCAAGGAAAACATCTACGTGCTCGAGAAGGCTCGTGAAGTCGGGCAGCACTGTCTGTCCGGTGCGCTGCTTGATCCGCGCTCGATGCGTGAACTGCTTCCGGGATTTGAGAAGGAAGCGCCGCTTGATGCCGAAGTGACGAAAGAGGCGGTCTATTTCCTCACGCAGAAAGGCAAGTTCAAGCTGCCGATTACGCCGCCGTTCCTCCGCGATCACGGCAACTATGTGATCTCGCTGAACCGCTTCGTGAAGTGGCTGGGCGGCAAAGTCGAAGAGACTGGGATCACCATCTTCACGGGATTCGCTGGGTCGGAATTGCTTTACGACGGTGACCGCGTCACCGGCGTGCGCACCGACGACAAGGGCGTCGACAAAGAAGGCCACCAGAAGTCCAACTTTGAGCCGGGGTACGATCTTCAAGCTAAAGTCGTCATTCTCGCCGAGGGCCCGCGCGGATCACTGACCAAAGAACTCATCTCGAAATTCGATCTCACCAAGAACGCAAACCCGCAGACTTATGGCGTGGGCGTGAAAGAACTGTGGGAAGTTCCCGCAGGACGCATCGCCGCCGGCGAAGTGATCTACACGATGGGCTGGCCGCTCACCACGAAAGAGTACGGTGGCGCCTGGATTTACGGCTCGAAAGATAACGTGGTCTCGCTCGGCTTCGTGACCGGACTCGACTATGCCGATCCGCGTCTCGATCCGCAACACGTCTTGCAGGATTTCAAGCAGCATCCATTTGTGGCGAAGTTGCTTGAGGGCGGCAAGATGATTCGCTACGGGGCGAAGTCGATGCCCTACGGCGGATGGTGGGCGATCCCGCCGGTTGCTGGCAATGGGTGGATGATCCTCGGCGATTCCGCGGGCTTCCTGAATTCCGCACGGCTTAAGGGAATCCATCTGGCGATCAAGAGCGGAATGCTCGCGGCCGAGACTGCGTTCGAGGCGCTCACGAAAGAAGATTCATCCGCGGCAACCTTGAGCGGGTTCCAGAAAAGAGTCGAATCCAGCTGGATCAAAGAAGAACTTTGGAAAGTACGCAACCTGCATCAGGGATTCGAGCACGGAATGTTCGCCGGCATGTTCCACACCGGACTGCAGATGATCACCGGCGGACGCGGCCTGCGCAACCGTTATCCCGCCAAGGCCGGGTACGAGCACATGCGCAAACTCGCGGATCTCCCGGCGGATGGTGGGCCTGAGGCGCACATGCTGGGCCCCGCCAAGGGCGATGGCAAACTCACCTTCAACAAGCTGACCGACCTCTACCACTCGGGTACGAAGCATGAAGAGGACCAGCCGGCGCACCTGGTCATCCACGACACGAATATCTGCAATACGAAATGCGTGAAGGAATTCGGCAGCCCGTGCCAGAATTTCTGTCCGGCGAACGTTTACGAAATGGTCGAAGACGCGAGCCAGCCCAACGGCAAGCGCATCAGCCTGAATCCGTCCAACTGCGTGCACTGCAAGACCTGCGATATCGCCGACCCGTACCAGATCATCACCTGGGTGCCGCCCGAGGGCGGCGGCGGGCCGAATTACGACGGCATGTGATCAGCGATGCGTGTGGGGACGGACCATGTGGGGACGGGCGCCGTCGCCCGTCCAGCCGAGCAGAGCGAGGCGCAAGCGCGGCACTGCCGAGCCGCAAGAAACTTCTTGGCCGCGGATTCGCACGGATTTCCACGGATCAATTCTGGCAGCATTTTTCCCGATGAAATATCAATCAGTTATGTGCCGGCGTGCCATTGCGCTATGCTGGTTTCCCGAGGCCAACATGCACTCTAGACTTTCACATCGCCTGACCACGCTACTTTTGTCGATCGCTGTCCTCACCATTTCTGCCTTCGCCCAGCAGCAGGCGCCGCCAAGCATTCCCTCCACAGGCTTCCCCGGTCTAGACCAGTACCGGGCCTCGCGCATTGCCGTGTTCACCGACGACTACGGCCAGTTGGCGCGCTATCGCACCGCCAATGCCGCCCTCAAAGAGCCGAAGCACGGGGATAACCGCGTCGTATTCTTCGGCGACTCCATCACCGACATCTGGCCCATCGACGAATATTTTCCGGGCAAGCCTTACATCAATCGCGGCATTGGGGGCCAGACGACGCCGCAGATGCTGGTGCGCTTCCGGCAGGACGTGATCAACCTGGAACCCAAAGTCGTCATCATTCTCGCGGGAACGAACGACATTGCCGGGAATACCGGACCCATGCGGATTGAAGACATCGAGTCCGACTTTGCCTCGCTCGCCGACCTCGCGCGCGCAAACAATATCAAGGTGATTTACTCGTCGGTGCTGCCGGTGCACAACTACACCGAGAAGTCGAAGGACTTCTTTGCGCAGCGCTCGCCCGAGAAGATTCTCTTGCTGAACATCTGGCTGCGGAGCTACTGTGCGGTTGCGTCCCACGGCTGCACGTATCTTGATTATTTCAGCGCCATGGTCGACGACAAGGGACTCATGAAGAAGGATCTTGCCGATGACGGGCTGCATCCGAACGCTGCGGGATACAAGATCATGGCGCCGATGGCGGAGGCCGCGATTGAGAAGGCGCTGAAGTAGCTGCGGCAGAGATTGCGCTGGAGTAGACTCGCGCTCATGAGCGTCCCCCGAATCGTTATATTCATGTTGCTGTGCTCGGCTGGGTCCTACGGCCAGGCCGAGTGGCCGAAACCGAACTGGCAGAAGGTCGAGACGCTGGACTGCAGGGGCACGGGTAAAGCCGTATCGTCCTCGGTCGGCAAATACATAGTCCGGTTAGTGCCTGCGCCCGACGCTGAGACCCACGAATCCCTCTGCCGCGCCTATTTGGTTCATAGCAGCGGCAAGGAGACGCTTCTTCTCAAGGACTGGGGCGTCTCGATTCACCAGGGCACGGGCGAGGATGTGTTTGGGGACGGGAACCCAAGCCTGATTCTCGAAGGCTACTCCGGTGGGGCGCACTGCTGCTACACGTACCTGATTGCGAGCTTGGGCGAGAACCCGGTGATTCTCCACGCAATCGAGAATCAGACACCCTTCTTTTTTTTCAAAGACACGGCCAACGGCGAGTTTCGAATCATGACCAGCGACGGCGCCTTCGATTACTTCGACGGCTTGTGCCACGCCTGCACACCCTTTCCGCGAGTGGTGCTGAAAGTCGAAGCGGGAGGGCTGCGCGATGTCAGTTCGCAGTTTGTCGACCAGTATGACAGCCAGATTGCGAGGGCAAGAGCGAGGATCGCCGATGGTGACATCCAGAGGTTTCTGATCACCGATTTTCAAGATGCGAAGACGGTGACCCTCGAAATTGTGTTGGCGTATCTCTACAGCGGACGGCCAACGGAAGCCTGGCGAACGCTCGATGAGATGTGGCCCGCGGGCGACCGGGAGAGAATCACGAAGCTCATTTTGAAAACCCGGGCCGAAGGCATTCTCTCGAAGCTGGGGATGCCGATTTCGGCAGGGTCCGGTCCCGGTGCGTCTTCCTGTACGCACTAGCGCTGGTCAATCTATAATGAGAATAGTTTCCGACCGCCCAGCCCTCGGGGGATACTCCGGCTGAGGCGGCGAGGGATGAGTTTCGACGGACATGAGTTCCGTCCCACACTTTTCCCGAGGGTGCTGGTGGAAACGCCGGCGCCTCCCGCGCTCCGGAAGGAGCGCATTGGAAAGGAGACAGCCGCCGGGATGGTCCCGCCTGTTTGTTTACTTTCCCACAACAGCTTTTAGCTCTTGGCTCGTAGCTTTTAGCTCCATCGCAGCTAGGACGCCGACCGACACGAGCTAAGAGCTAAAGGCTAAGAGCTACAAGCTTGTTTCTCCACGACAAATTCGGGCGCGCGATAACCGACCTGCGGATCTCCATCACCGACCGCTGTAACTACAAGTGTGTCTACTGCCGAACGGGGAACGAAGGGGCGCTCTATGGCGATCTGCCGTTCGAGGATTATCTGCGCATGGCGCGGGTGCTCGTCGGGATGGGGATCACGAAGGTGCGCCTGACGGGCGGCGAGCCGTTGTTGCGCAAGGGCGTGGTGGAGTTTGTGCGCGAACTGGCACAACTGCGACCTCAGGGGCTGAAGCCTGTCCCTTTCGGTAGCGACCACGGCACCCTTCGGCTTCGCTCAGGGCAGGCTCCTGAAGCCGTGCCCTTCCACGAATCAGCCAGGTCCGAGGACTTCGCATGCTCCGAGCCGCTCGACATCGCCCTGACCACCAACGGACACATGCTGGCCGAGATGGCGCAGCCGCTGAAGGATGCGGGCCTTTCACGTGTTACGGTCTCGATGGACGCCGTGGATCCCGATCGCTTCGCCCGCATCACGCGCGTGCCCAACGGATACGATCACGTGCTGGCGGGCATCCGCGCGGCGCGACGGGCCGGGCTGTGGCCGCTGAAAGTGAACTGCGTGCTGATGCGAGGATTTAACGAAGACCAGATCATCCCCTTCGGCATGTTCGCTCGCGAGGAAGGTGTGACGGTGCGGTTCATCGAGTTCATGCCGCTGGAAGAAGGACGAACCTGGGCACCCTCGACCGTCGTCACGTTGGATGAAATTCTGGTCCGCATGGCTGAGTATCGGCCGCTGGTGGAAATTCCGCACGCGCGTTCGGAAACGGCGCGGCGCTACCGCTTTGAAGATGGAGTCGGTGAGATCGGTATCATCGCGCCCGTGTCGCATCCCTTTTGCGGGCATTGCAGCCGCATCCGCATCACCAGTGACGGGAAGATTCGCACCTGCCTGTTCTCGGTATGGGACCACGATCTGCACGCGCAAATGCGGGGCGGGGCCAGCGACGACGAGTTGCAGGAATTTATTCAGGGCGTCGTGCAGAAGAAAGAAGAGCGGCACCACATCGGCGAGGCAGACTTCGTGCCGGCGTCGAGGACCATGGTGCATATCGGGGGATAGTTGTCCGCTTTCAGCCGTCAGCTATGAGTGAGACCCACTTCCAACCGTGGCGTGGCGTGTGTAGACCACCTTCGCTAAAATGAGCAGCCATGAGCGCCAAGGCCATCGTTCTGGTGCTGTTCGCAGGTATTTGCCTGGCCTGTCACAGCGCGGAAGCCCGCATATCCGATAATTCCACCGTTGCCGTTCCTGGTCTCGGATTTACCTATACTCCGCCGCCCGGGATGAACGACAAGACCTCTGCGGCGGGCGTCGCGATGCGAAGCCATGCCGGCACATATTCCAGCGAGGCCGCGCAGTTGATTCTGGATCTTTCGTCGAAGGACGACGACACATACCCGGAGTGGCATCAGGTCTGGGTATTTATTTTTCCGCGAGCTCAGTTGCCAGGAGTGAACGACAGCGCCGCGAAGGAGAAGATGAATACAGCCCTGGCCGGCCCGCATGCGACTCCGGTCGGCAAGCCACAGGGAGCGTCTTTCGCCGGGCACGATTTTCTGGTTTCGGAGTTCGAGCAGAAGGAACCGCCACTGACGAAGCATGCCAGAATCTTCACCACGATCTGCAAAACTCAGCTCCTTTCCTTCGTACTGGTTTCGAATTCTGCGCAACAGGTGAGCCGCATGGAAGAGAGCTTAAGAACTTTGGATTTCGCCGCGCACTGAGGTCCATCGGCATTTCTTACGACCCTCGCCTCTCATTTAGGATGATGTTGTGAGCCGGCTTCTGACCATCCTGCTTCTCTGCGCGGTCATCGGCGTTTTCCGGCACAATCTTTCGGCACAAACCGGTGGTTCTCCCTATCTCGGTTTCGACCGCAATGACTATCCCGGCGACGCCAATCTCAAGACCCTGCACCAGACTTTTTCCTACACCGGATACTGGCTGAACAATCCTCCGGGAGCGGGGTCGAATAGCTGGTCCGGTCACCGCGCTGCAGTCGAGTCCGCAGGCTTCGGATTCCTCGTGTTGTTCAACGGGCGGCTTTACGCCCAGCTGAAAACAGTCGCCAACGCGACTCGCCTGGGGAAATCGGATGCGCGGGCCGCGGCTGCCGGCGGCGCGACGCGAGGGCTTTCCGCGTGCAACGATCATTTTTCTCGACCAGGAGCAAGGCGGCCGCATGCTGCCCGAGCAGAAGGCTTACATCTATGCGTGGGTCGACGGCGTCACCGCGGCCGGATTTCGCGCAGGCATCTATTGTTCCGGAATCCCTGCGGCGGACGACGGAAACGTCGTGACCGCCGAGGACATTCAGAAGAGCGCCGGCACGCGCTCGATCGTCGTACTGGGCGATCAACGATGGTTGTCCGCCGGCGCCGGGATGCACGTTCCCGCAACACCCTCCCCGTCCCAGCGAAAGCGGCGTGTCATTTGCCGAGGTCTGGCAGTTCGCGCAATCGCCGCAGCGCAAGGAGGTTGCCGGGCGCTGCACCAATTACAGCCACGATGGCAACTGCTATCCGCCCGGAACTGGCGCTGCGCAGGGGCTTCATATCGACGTGAACACAGCTACGTCAGCCGATCCATCCCACGGGCGAACTCACTGATGAAGATGAATGGTGAAACATGTTGACAGCGATTTACACGGGCTTGACGAAACTACACAGCAAACTCGATCCCACCGCGTCTATCCAGTGCTGGCTGCAATTGCAGGAACATTGGACCAGGCGCAGGGTGTGGAATAGTGGTTGTCCAACTTCACGCTCAGTTGGAGGAATTATGACCAGGAAATTCAGAGTAGCATTTTTTGCCGTCATCCTTATGATTTCGATGTTGCCGGTCTCAGCGCGGCGGCGGAGCAGCCAAAACAGGCACCGCCGGCACCCATTCCGGCTCAGGTTCTTGAGGCGAAGAAGGTGTTTGTGTCTAACGCGGGCGGCGATGAACCCGCGCCGGACGATCCACTATTCAGCGGAGGTCCCGACCGCGCCTACAACCAGTTCTATGCTGCCATGAAAATCTGGGGCAGGTATGAACTCGTGAGCGCTCCCGCGGACGCCGATCTGTGGTTCGAAATACGCTTCACGATGCCGCCGGCGGCGCGCGACGTTTTTAAAGGAGACACGCATGGGCCCGGCGGCGTTTGATCCCCAACTTCGGCTGGTGATCCGCGACCCGAAGACGAATGCCATCCTCTGGGGATTCACCGAGCATTCTGCCTGGGCAATGTTGAAGGGGAACCGCGACAAGAATTTTGACCTGTGCATGGCCAGGATCGTGGCGGATGTGCAGCGACTTGCCCGGCAGTCAGCAGACGCTTCAAAAAAATAGGATGGGGCTCCCGGGCTAACGGTCTGCCATCCTCTACGCTAAAATAGAGCTATCCATGTCAGACCGCACGTTTACCCTCGATGAAGCGCAGTCCCTTTTGCCCGTGCTCGAATCGCTTCTGCGCACCGCCATCACGAGCAAGAAAGTGATGGAGGAAGTCGAAGCTGAGCAGCAGGCGCTCGGCCACAAAATATTTCTGAACGGCGGCACGTTTGTCGACGTGGTGCCCCTGGCCCGGCGCAAGGCGGAGCGGGTCAAGGCCGAACAGCGCGCCAAAGATGCGCTCGCCGAGATCGACTCCATTGGCGTGCAAGTGAAAGACATCGACATCGGCCTGCTCGACTTTCCCTGCGAAGTTGACGGCCAGATCATTTTGCTGTGCTGGAAGATGGGAGAGAAGTCCATTACCCACTGGCACGGAACGCAGGAAGGATTCGCCGGGCGCAAGCCGATTGACGAGCGGATCGCGCGGGCGCGGAAAGACCAATTAGTTCTCAGTACTCGGTACTCGAGTTCGGCGCGACTGCTCGGTACGTCGCCGCGTTGCTTCTCGGCGCTGGAACTCGTTGCCGCTTTCTCATCCCCTCAAATGATTCATTCCAAATAGTTTCTGACCTCAGCAACATACTCTAAAGTTCAGGGTTTACATGGGAGGAACGTAATCAGGCCAAGGGCCAGTTTTTGCGGCAAAATGGCGTTTCTGGGTTGCAACGGGTTCAGGGTCTTGGGAACAAAATCAGGGAGAATGGGAATGAATCGGAATCGGGCCGCTGTTCGGTGGCTGTTGCTCGCAATCGTAGTTTTATCTTTTTCTGTTGCGTCGTTTTCGCAGGTTGCGGTGGGCATTTCGGTCCGCGTGGGTCCGCCTCCGTTGCCGGTGTATGCGCAGCCGATCTGCCCGGGGCCAGGCTATTTCTGGACGCCCGGCTACTGGGGCTGGAACGATGACGCCGGCTACTACTGGGTGCCGGGCACGTGGGTGGTCGCTCCGGTGGGCATGCTTTGGACGCCCGGATACTGGGGCTGGGGCGGGGGATTCTATGCGTGGCATGCCGGGATACTGGGGCCCGCACATCGGCTTCTACGGCGGCATTAACTACGGTTTTGGCTACACCGGCGTGGGATTCGTCGGCGGCGAGTGGCGCGGCGGAGCGTTCTATTACAACCGCTCGGTCACCAACGTCAGCGTCACGAACGTGACCAACGTCTATAACCGCACCGTTGTGGTGAACAACACCCGCACCGTGAGCTATAACGGCGGGCAGGGCGGGATTGAGGCGCGTCCGACGCCGCAGGAAGAGGCGGCGGCGCGCGAGCGTCACACCGCTCCGCTGGCGACGCAGACCGAGCACGAGCACATGGCCAGCCAGAATCGCCAGAACTTCGCCTCTGAAAATCACGGACGCCCGGCCATCGCTGCCACCGCCCGGCCCGGCGATTTCAGCGGGCGTTCCGCGGTTCCGGCCCGGGCCGCGGGCGGGGAATATCACGCGCCCGCGATGTCGCCCAAAGAGGCCCGCGTAGGCTCGCCGCAGGGCAACAAGGCAAATTCGGAAGGTGGATTCCGGCCGTTCACGAAGCCGAATTCATCGAACAGTTCGTCGAATAACAATTCGCAGAACCGCGGTTCGGCAGGGAGTCAGAACCGCGGGACTGGCAACTCGACGAATCAGGGGTACGTCAACAGCGGGAGCAAACCGAGGTACGAGCCACAGGACAAGGCAAATCGACCTGCCGCGTCGAATCCACCGCGGGGAAACACGTCGCGGCCGGCGCCGCCGCGCCAGTCAAGCCCGCCGCCGCAGCAGCACCGGTCGAGTCCTCCACCGCCGCAGAGGCAGAGCCCTCCCAAGCAGGAGCATCACCAGGGGCGATAGGGAACGAGACGTTGAAGCGTGAGGAGGCCAGCGCCGGTTCCGGCGCTGGCCGTTTTCTCTTTCGGATATTGGCCCGACCTCAGACGCGGACTCAGACCTCTGCCACATTGTGATTTTCGCGGTTAGTAGCTTTTTTCTGCAAGGTGGTTCGGGAGCGGCGTTCTAACCGGGAGCCAAGCGCGCAATCGCGAGTAGCAGGGATGGTTCTGCGCCCGCAGTTCAGGTACCAGAGTGTGGGCCGCCCCAAATCATCTCTGCTACAATTTTTGCAGACTGGCCGTTCGAGAAACACGATCAGAACTGAAGGGGCGCGCCCAAGGAGTCTAGAAAACTATGTCATCGACGAGGTCCAAACTCCGACTGGTCGGCGCCTTTGCCGCGATGGCGACCTTAGCCCTGGCGCTCAGTTGCACGGGATTCTTTGTGAACCCGACGTTGACCGGTGTGTCAGTCGGCCCGCAAAGCTTGACCCTGAATATTAATCAGACCTGGCAAATGGGTGCTACCGGCACCTATAGCGACGGAACCCAGAAGGCGTTGACGTCGGGAGTGGCGTGGCTGTCGAGTGACAACTCGACGGTGTCGGTTGGGCAGTCCTCAGGTATTGTCACTGGCCTTCAAACGGGATCGGCTACGATTACGGCTTCCGCGGGAAGTTGTTCGGCATGCTCCGGTTCGACGACAGTCTCAGTCGTCCTCACGGGAGTCACTTCGATCACGGTATCCCCGAGCAGTCAGTCCGTGTCAATTGCCGGCAGCGCCGTTTTTTCACCGCGACCGCCGTGCCGGGTGGAGACATCACCGAAGGGGCTACATGGAATATCCTGGACTCCACAAACACCAACCAGAACGCGAACTTCTCCTCACTTCGTCTTCCGGTCGCGGGCGGCGGCGAAAGATTCTTGCCGTCGAGTCAGCTGCGCTGGAACCTACACCATCAACGTTACCTATCCGGGCACGACGGCGGTCGGGACTGCGAAGTTAACGGTCACAAACTGATCACTTTCTTAGACGAATCGAGGTGCCCCATTTCTCGCGTTCTTTGCGAGAAGTGGGGCTTTTGACTTTGGTGTTGCTGACTTAAGGATCGGTGGTCTCGCTTTTGGAGTCGGAATCCACTCACTCGGTACATGGATCTGGAAGACACCCCCACTTCTCGCGCAAAGAGCACGCGAGAAATGGGGCACCCAAGCTTGATCTCGTCCCGCGGAGGAGTCCCTTTTTGGGAAGGCGCAGTTGGAGATGTTCATCCGTCACAGACTCAAGTCCGTCCTGCGAATTAAGGTTTCTCCTATGCCGTGGGGATTGAATCGGTACTATGGAACCGGTTCGCTCCACTTCATCACATGGAGTTGATACCGGCGCCAACCGTTGCTCAATAGTTCGGCACGGCGCGATCGGTTACTCACCGTGCTGGAGAAGATGAGGACCAGATACCGGTTCGTGCTGATTGGTTATGTGGTCATGCCGGAGCACATGCACCTTCTCGTTTCCGAGCCGGCGGGTGGCCCGGCTTACCATGTCGTGAGTCTATCGAGTCGAACGGGTGCCCCATTTCTCGCGTTTTTTGCGAGAAGTGGGGCTTTTGACTTTACGGTTCAACATTGACAATGAGCGGCTCTCGGATTGGGTTTCGAATAGTCGCGCGAGAGCGAATCAGGAATTAAGGAAACTCCCACTTCTCGCGCAAAGAGCGCGCGAGAAATGGGGCACCCGGCACCCGGGCGGGTTTTCCAGAGGTTGGCTGTTCTCGATGTTCATCCGTCACAGACTCGCGTCCGGAGTGTAAGTTAGTGTTCCCCTATGCCATGGGGCTTGAAACGCTACTACGGCACCGGCTCGCTCCACTTCATCACGTGGAGTTGCTACCAGCGCCAGCCGCTGCTCAACAGCTCGGCCCGACGCGATCTCTTACTCGCCGTGCTGGAGAGGATGCGGAGCCGATACCGCTTCGCGGTGATTGGTTATGTGGTCATGCCTGAGCACGTGCATCTTCTCGTCTCCGAGCCGCAGATCGCCAATCCCTCGACCGTGGTGCAAGCCGTGAAACTGGGATTTGCACGGCGGATACTCGACGGGATTCACTCCGATACTCCGCATCATATCTGGCAGAGCCGTTTCTACGATTTCAATCTGTGGAGCCAGAGGAAAGAGATCGAGAAGTTGAAATACATGCATCGGAATCCGGTGGTCCGGGGGTTGGTAGAGGAGCCGGAACAGTGGCGATGGAGCAGCTATCGGTCCTATGCGTATGGCGAAGCTGGCTTGGTCCGCGTCAACGATTGGAGTTGGTGGGAGGAGAAGATTCGGGAGAAGGTTGGGTGAGGTCTACATGTCGAAGAAAATCCCCACTTCTCGCGCAAGAGCGCGCGAGAAATGGGGCACCCGCTGCGAGAGAGGTTATTACTACGGGCCAGGTTCCAGGGTGCTACGTCCACGCGTAACGTTGTTTCATCCCTTGCACACTCGTATCATCATGGGTTCCTTCATACGGACTCCCCATGTCTGACATACGCTGTATCGGAATTGCTACTGGAGGCGGGGACGCACCCGGCCTCAACGCTGTCATTCGCGCCGCCACCAAAGCTGCCATCCTCAAACATAACTGGAAGGTCATCGGCATTCCCGATGGCTTTGACGGGCTGATCTGGCCCGAGAAATCGTTTGAGCTTACGCTCGAGCGGGTTAGCGGAATTCTGCCGCGCGGCGGGACGATTCTGGGCACCACCAATCGCGGCAATCCGTTCCATTACACCACGGAAGAAAACGGGCAGGAGGTGGTGCGCGACATCTCCGACGAGATCATCGCCAACGCCAAGAAGCTGGGCATCGACGCCATTATCACGATTGGCGGGGATGGCTCGCAGAAGATCGGCCACGAGCTTTACCAGAAGGGCGTGAAGATCGTGGGCGTGCCCAAGACGATCGACAACGATCTGTCGGCCACGGAAATCACGTTCGGGTTCGACACCGCGCTGCACACCGTGTCGGATGCCATCGACAAGATCCACACCACCGCGGCCTCGCACCATCGGGTGATGGTGGTCGAGGTGATGGGCCGCGATTGTGGCTGGATCGCACTGTCTGGGGGCATCTCGGGCGGGGCGCACATCATTCTGATTCCCGAGATTCCGTTCACCATCAAGGGCGTGTGCGACTTCATCGCGCAGCGCGAGAGGCGGGGCAGCCGTTTCACGATTGTCGTAGTCGCCGAGGGCATCAAACTGCCGCCCGAGTTGAAGCAGATTGCTCATGGCGGTCCCGTGGGAAACCTGGTCGGCGAAGCGATTTCCCTCATCTCCGGCAAAGAAGTTCGGGTCAGCGTATTGGGCCACATCCAGCGTGGCGGATCGCCCTCGCCTTTTGACCGCGTGCTGGCTACCCGCTTTGGCGTGGCCGCGGTGGGCCTGATCGCCGAAGGGAAGTTTGGGAAGATGGTTGCCCTGCGCGGCGATTCGATTGTCGCCGTCGACGTGGCCGACGCCATCGGAAAGCTGAAGACCGTGCGCGCCGATGGAGAGTTGGTCCGTGCGGCTCGCGCGGTTGGAATCGGGTTTGGGGATTAAGGGAGTAATTGTTGATTTCTGATTGATGATTGCTGATTGAAAAACTTGGCCGAAGGTTCTCAACCAACAATCATCAATCAGGAATCAGCAATTGCTTTCCCGACCTGTGATCTCAATCACATTCTGCCACCGTCCCATCATGGGACCATGATCCGACACCGCCCGAATGTCGGATCCATTTTCCATCCCATTGCCGAAGTCCGCTGCCGCACACCGTGATCAGGAGGAACTGCGCGCGGCGCAATTTGCCATGCGCATGTCGCTCGGGGTCGGCGTCCTGATGCTGCTGGGCAAGACGACGGCCTACTACATGACGGGCTCGGCGGCGATCCTGTCGGATTTTGCCGAATCGGTGGTGCATGTCATTGCGGTGGCGTTCGCCGCATTCAGCCTCCGGCTGAGCACGAAGCCTGCCGCTCCTACCTTTCTCTATGGCTACGAGCGCATTGCGTTTTTCTCTGCTGGATTCGAAGGCGCCATGATCGTGATCGCCGCCATCTGGATTCTGGTGGAGGCGATCGAAAAATGGCTGGCGGGCCTGCCGCTGGAGCATCTGGGCAAGGGCACGCTGCTTCTGCTCGCTGCAGGCATGCTGAACGCCTGGCTGGGCTGGTACCTGCTGCGCGTGGGCAGGCGCAGCCACTCGCTGATTCTCGAGGCCGATGGTAAGCACGTGCTCACCGACTGCTTCACCAGCTTTGGAGTCGTCGCAGGCCTCGGTCTGGTTATGCTGACGGGGTGGAAGCCGTTTGATCCGCTGGTCGCGATTGCGGTCGCAGTCAACATCCTGTGGTCCGGGGGACGCATGGCATGGCGGTCCGCGGTGGGGTTGCTGGACTACTCTGATCCCGAGACCGGCAAACAGATTCGCGAGAAACTGGACTCGATCTGCAACGAACTTGGCGTTCACTATCACGGCGTGCGCTACCGCACTACCGGGTACCGCCAGATCATTGAAGTGCACCTGCTGTTCCCGCACGCCACAGAGGTAGGCGAGGCGCACCGCCTGGCGACTGCGTTGGAAGAACGTCTGCCCGTCGAACTGGGCAAGCCCGCGGAAGTGATCACCCACCTGGAATCGCTCGAGGACCACGAACACGTCCACTCGACCGAGCACTACACGGGGCGCCCGGGATAGCTAGTTTCCTGGCCGCGCTTACTCCTTCATCACCGCGTCGATGGTGGAGTAGAGCTGGTTGTTGTCCTTCACTTCGACGTAAGGCCTGCTGGGATTGCGGCTGCTGACGATGTAAACCGTGGGCGTGTGGTCAAGCTTGATCGCCTTGCCCAGGTCGCGGTCGGCGTTGACTTCCGCGGCCAGTTTCCCACCGGGATCGAGGACGAATGGCAAATCGACTTTATGCGAGGCGCCGAATTTCTCGGCATAGGCGCGCAAGTTCTGCGGATTGATCTCCAGCTGGTTCTCGAAAATGTAATCGCGGAATTCGTTGCCCAACTCCTTCGAATGGGTGTCGAAGTAGCGCGCCATCACGGCTGCCTGATACGACCAGTTGTGCATGGGCAGCGGAAAGTCGTGACGCACCACCGGAATCTTGTAGGTCTTCGACGCCTGTTCGACAAGCGGCGCGGTCCGCCGGCACATGGGACACTGCAGGTCCTCGAAGACGACAATGGCGACCTGCGATCCCTTGGGCGGACGCAGTACAGAATCCACCGTGTCCTGCGCGGATGCGCAAACCACGGTGCCCGCCAGGGCCATCAGAGAGACGATCGACAGAAGAAAGAGACGGTTCCGAAATGTGTTTTTCATCAGTGTTTGGGTGTCTTGTTTGAGTCTGTTGCGCGAATCCCCACTCCATCCATTTAGACGCAGAAAACGCCGTCCGGGCTACCTGCGCTCCTAACTTCCCCACAGGCAGAAGTCTTATACCTATGGTAACCGAGGCGGGTCGGCTGTGTCTCGATGAGCGTTTGGTGCGGGTGCATCAGGCGTAAACCTTCGTGCAGGGACCCCGAGCCCGCCACGCGCTATAGTAGAAAGTTCCCGTCTTGGCATTTACTGAATCGTGAGACTGCAGCGATCATTTCGCGTTGGCTGGCTGGTTCCGGCGTTGGCGGCGGCCATGCTGTTGCTTCCCGCGTGCGGCCGCGGGCGTCACCGGGTGCTCGAAGTGGCCTACGTATCGGCCCCGCAGGCGGCGCTGCGTGACCAGGTTGCGGCCATCTATAACCGCGTCGGCAACGTGAAAAATGGAGAGCGCCTCGAAGTGCTGGACCGCGAGAAACGTTTCGCGCGCGTCCGCACCGCCTCCGGACTCGAAGGCTGGATTGAGCAACGCTACCTGGTCGATCAGAAGACGTTCGACGCCTTGCAGAAACTCACCGCAGACAATCTGAACGATCCAGTGCAAGCTCCGGGAGTCCTGCGCAACGAAACCAACCTGCACGTCACTCCGGGCCGCGAGACCGAGCATTTGTACCAGTTGGCATCCGGCGCGAAGGTCGCGATCCTGAAGCGGGCCACTGCTGAGAAGCAGTCCGGCGCGGTGCCTTCGTCGAAGCCGTCTGGAAGGCCCGGCGCGCAGGCCTCGGTCGGCCCGGTACTCGAAGACTGGTGGCTGGTGCGCGACGATCAGAGCCGCGTGGGCTGGGTGCTGGCACGCATGGTGGACGTGGACGTCCCTCTCGATATTGCGCAGTATGCCGAGGGCCAGCGCTTCGTCGCTTTCTTCGTCTTGAACCAGGTGCCTGACAACGACAAGGGCGTGCAGAAGCAGGTCCCGCAATATCTGTGTGTGCTGACCGATCCCCACGATGGGCTGCCCTTCGACTTCGATCAGGTGCGCGTCTTTACCTGGAACACGCGGAAGCATCGCTACGAGACCGCATACCGGGAGCACGGCCTCAATGGCGTTCTGCCTGTAACCATCACGAAAGAGACCTTCGACAAGGAAGGAACCCTGCCAGTCTTCCTCCTGCGGGTGAAAGACGACGCTGGGAATGTCAGCGAGAGGAAATACAAGCTGAATACGCCCATCGTGAGAAGAGTTCTGGCACCCGGGGAAGTGGCCTCGAGACCGACCAGGAAGAGGGGCCGTTAAGAGAGCGGCGATCACCCGCACCTTCCAAATATCATAGTCAGCATTCCTGCCCGATACCGATTTCCGTATCATCCCCGACTGCTTCAATACTAACTTATTGAAAACAAAACGTTTGTTATTGCCACTGTTTGGATCGTCACTTGCACAGAAGCTTAGGTTCCAGTGTTGTTGTCGATTGTTTAGTTTTGCCGGATAGTTGGATGAAACCCGCGATAGACGGGTGAAGTAAGCGGTAAGTTCTTGGAATCCCAGCTCTCACAACTCTTTAAGAGGTCTCGACAGGTTTTGCAATCCATCGGATCGCGCGATTGTTCCCAGGGAAACCGGCCAAAGCGCTTTGGATCCGATTCTGAGTGGCGAAAATTTCGAAGGAGGCAGGAAATGCGTTTTGAACGTTTTCCTATTGTTCTAGCTGTGTTGTTGACGCTGTCGTTGGCGACAGCTCCCATGTTCGGTCAATCCCTGACCACCGGCAGTATCAATGGCACCGTGTTGGATCCCAGCCATGCCGTGGTTCCCAATGCACCGGTAACCCTAAAGGGCTTGGACACCGGTTCGACCGCGTCGACGACAACGAACTCCAGCGGCGGGTATAGCTTCAACTTGTTGAAGCCCGGCCGCTATCAGATTGTCGTAAAGCAACCCGGTTTTGCGGAAGTAGCGCAGACCGTCCAAGTCGCGGTCGGTCAGAACTCGAAAGCGGATATCGATCTGGCGGTCGCGAAGGGCACCGAAACCATTGAGGTTTCGGGAAGCGCGCCCCTTATCAATACGGAGCCGAGCCAAAACACGGCGTACACGCAAGACGAAGTCGCGCAGTTGCCGAGCGCCGGTGGTGACATCACCAACATCGCTGACACCGCTCCAGGCGCAGTGGTCAACGGCACCGGCGGTTACGGAAACTTTACCGTCAACGGTATGCCGGCCACGTCGAACCTGTTCACTGTGAACGGCGAAAACGACATGGACCCGTACTTCAATATCAACAACTCTGGCGCGTCGAACCTAACGATGGGCCAGAACGAAATCGGCGAAGCGACGGTTATTACCAATCCTTACGGCGGCCAGTACGGGCAGCTCGCTGGTGCGCAGATCACCTATGTGACCAAGTCGGGCACCAACCAGTACCACGGCAACGCGCTCTACTGGTGGAATGGCCGGATGCTCAACGCCAATAACTGGATTAACAAGGAGAGCCAAGTCGTCAATGGCGAGCCTAATCAGGCGCCGTTCTCCAATGCTAACCAGTGGGCGGCATCGTTCGGTGGACCGATCATCAGGAACAAAACCTTCTTCTTCGTCGACTACGAGGGATTGCGCTTCTTGCTGCCTAACGTAGACCAGGTGACGGCGCCGACTCCGCAGTTTATTACAGCAGCGGAAGCCCAAGTCGCAGCACTCCATCCGGGGGAATCAGCCGACTACAACAAGTTGATGAGCTTGTGGCAGAACGCGCCTGGATACAGCACTGCTCAGCCGAATCTTACGACGGCTGGGGATATCTGCTCTACCCTCGTTCTGCCTGGCTGGGCGACCGGCGGGACGACTCCGTGCTCGCAGACGTGGATCACGGTTCCCAAGGCGCTTGCCTGGGAATATATTCTGTCGTTCCGCGTAGACCAGAAGCTGGGCAACAACGACAATGTCTTCGGCCGCTACAAGCTGGATCACGGATTGCAGCCGACATCGATTGATCCGATCAATCCTCTGTTCGACGCCAATTCGAAGCAGCCAAGCTGGGATGCGCAGGTTTCTGAAACCCATGTGTTCGGGCCAACCAAAACAAACTCCTTTACCGCGACGCTTAGCCACTACGTCGCACAATTTACAGCGCCGACCGCAGAAACCACGTTCAACTACGCACAGGCGTTCAGCGGATTCAGCCAATACGATATGACCAGCCCGAACGCCGGTGCCGCGAGCTTTCCCCAGGGCCGCAACATCACCCAATACCAGTTCATCGATGACTTTTCCTGGACGCACGGTAACCATACGCTTAAGTTCGGCGAGAATTTCCGCCGTTACGATGTGAGCGACCACAACTTCTTCTTCACCAACCCGGTCGTTTACTGGGGCTACGGGGTCACAAGCTTCCAGCAGTTTGCCCAAGGCGAAGCCTTCCAGTACCGCAAGGCGTTCATCCCCTCCAACAACAATCCAATTGCTTTCTGGGGCCTGGGTATGTACGGCCAGGATGAGTGGAAGGCGACTAAAAACCTGAAGTTGACCCTGGCGTTGCGGGTGGAGCGTAACTCCAACCCAGTCTGCCAGGTCAACTGTTTCTCGAATCTAACGGGTGAGTTCGCCAACTCAGCGGCGGCTCAGGCTGGTCCGGTTGGTTCGCTAGACGTGCCCTACAGCGCAGATCTCAAATACGGCCAACACCAGGCATATCCCGGCGTGAATTCTCTTGTCTGGTCTCCCCGATTCGGCTTCAGTTGGGATCCGCTGAACACTGGCAAGACGGTCATCAGCGGAGGCGTTGGGCTGTTCTACGATAACCCGGCAGTCGGGCTGGTCGACCAGATTCTAGGCTTTGGCGGTCAACCTCCGGTCTCGGTCATGTTCCGGGTTCGCAGCAGCCCATCGACCTTGGGCGTGTTGCCTTTCGACCCTGCGGGTGCGCCGGCGACATGGCAAGCATCGGCCAATGCGTTCAGCATTACCGATAGCTTCAACCAGATTCAGGCGAACTTGCCGGCTGGTGTCGTATTCCAGCCTCCGGCGGGCAATGGGATTATCGGTACGGTCAAGGCTCCAGAGTGGCAGGAATGGAACCTGTCGGTTCAGCAGCAACTGAGCCGCAGCACCGTATTTATCATGACCTATACCGGCAACCACGGAGCGCGCATCAGTTACTCGAATGCGTGGCCCAACGCATACGATGCCTTTGGCCTCTTTCAAGGCACCGTACAACAGAGTCCTCTAGCGTCGAACTATTCGACCATCACGCAATACAAACAGGGAGCGGTCTCGAACTACAATGGCCTGACTTTCAGTTTGCGAAAGCAGTTCACCAAGTGGGTATCGGCTCACCTGAACTACACTTGGGCCCACACCATCGACGAAACCTCCAACGGTGGCCTGTTCCAGTATGGCTTCGAAGGCAACAACACCATCCTGGGCCAGATCTCCCCGACCAGCCTGCGCACTGACAACTATGGCAACGCCGATTACGACATCCGTCACCTGGTCAATGGCGACTTTGTCTTCAATCCTCAGTTCCATTACACCGGCGCGATGAATTACCTGGTCAATGGATGGCAGTTCTCGGGCAAGGCGTTCTGGCGTACGGGGCTGCCCTACACCATCTCGGACGGTAATCTCAGCGGAACCATCTTCAACGGTGGCGACACGATCCCTGCGGTTATCATCGGCAACGCACAGCCCGGCGGTTGCGGGAAGGCGGAATGCCACGTATGACGCAGGGACTTTACCAGTGGCGCCGTGCCTGCCCGGCCGGAATCTTGGATGCAAACGACCCGACTTGGGGGGCGTAAAAACTACTCGACGCAGCGTCGCGGTCAGTATCGCGGGCCGCATTACTTCGACATGGACCTCAACCTGTTCAAGAATTTCAAGATCAGGGAGCGGTTCAACTTCGCGATTGGCGCGCAGGCGTTTAACGTGTTCAATCATCCGAACTTCGGTCTCCCGAATCTTCGTTCGCCAGCTCCTTCCGGCGGACCTCCGGTGGTCTTCGTACAAGATCAGTTCGATGAAGGGACTCCGACGAGCCCATACGGCAACTTCCTGGGCTTTGACTCGTCCCCGCGCGTGATGCAGATCAGCGGCAAGATTGTGTTCTAACCATGCCCGAGAACAGATGAACATGAACAAAGGCCGACCGCGAGGTCGGCCTTGTTCTTTTTTCGTGAGTGCAAGCTGCGCCGTATAATTTGGCGCATCAGAGTGATCGAGGGGCAACATTTTCAGCATCTGACTTATTGGAGGCGACTTTATGGCTCGAATTAGCTCAGTAGTTTTAGTGGTTCTGTTCGCGGCGTCTCTGTGTCTAGGCCAGGCTGCCGCTCAGTCCTCTCCACAGGCAGCGACGCCGAATGCCATCGGGCACGGAGCCTTTCCGGTGAAGGTGATCAAGACTCTGGACTCCAGTAAGTTGAAGGAGGGCGATATCGTCGAAGTTGAAACGGCTGGAAGCTTCAAGCTGCCTGACGGGACCCTCGTTCCGAAAGGTTCGAAATTAGTCGGTCATGTTACATCGGCGAAAGCCAGGTCCAAAGGGGATACAGATTCAAAATTGGCGGTTTCTTTCGAAAAGCTGAGCGTTGCCAATGGCAAACAACTTTCCGTCAAGGGCGCGGTGCAGGCCGTATTTCCGCCCGCGGACGAAGTGGATCCCGGCGTCCCCGGTTCCTCCGCTCATCAGGGAGGCAATGGAGCTGGCTTGATGGCGGGCGCTGTCCGACCTCCGGATGAGCCGCCAGAGTAGAAACAAGATCGAGGCCGGCCGAAAGGATCGGCCTCATTTTTTCGCCAGATCCCAAGGCGGCCGGCAGGCTGAAAATTTCAACTGGACGACGGAGTGCTGACATCGAAGGGCAAGAATGTGAAGCTAGGCGGCGGCGTGCGGATGATCGTCCACGTCGACATCCTGGGGTAGGCTCTCTTTCGGCACCGATTAGTCTTTCCCCGAAATTAATGGCGCGGCTTTTGCCGCGCCATTTGTCTTATCGACCGAACTCTCTTGCCGTCCGTCTGATCTCGAAGTGGACGATCAGAAGTATAATTTCCTGTATCAGAGCGACTAAGGATCGATGTTTGAGCATCTAAATAAATTGGAGGTGGGTCTCATGCATCGAATTGGCATCGTGGTTTGGGCGCAGCTTTCGTAGCGTCATTTTGCTATGGGCAAGGTTGCAATGCTGCTCCGCAAGCGGTACCCGCTGCGGTGGGTCACGGAGCATTTCCGGTCAAGGTGGTCAAGACACTTGATTCCAGCAAGCTGAAGGACGGAGACGCGGTTGAGGTGGAGACGGCGGGAGCTTCAAACTGCCCGATGGTACTCTCGTCCCTAAGGGCTCCAAGTTATCCGGTCATGTGACGGCAGCGAAGGCTCGTTCTAAGGGCGATCCGAGTTCGCAACTCACTGTGACCTTCGACAAGTTGAACGTCGCGAATGGGAAACAACTCTCTGTCAAAGGTACGGTGCAGGCAGTTTTTCCTGCGCCAGATGAACAGATGGATGCCAGCGCTCATCAGGGCGGGCCAGGCACCGTCCCGGCGCCCGACGACAAGCCCACAACTGACATCAAGACCGGAATCGCTACTGAGACGGCCTCACGTGTTCCCCCAGCATCGGATCCGAAGGCGACGGGCGTGCACGGGTTCGATAATTTGAGTCTCGAAGATGGAGTTCTGAGTTCGAAAGGAAAGAACGTGAAGTTAGGTAGCGGCGTGCAGTTGATTGTGCGCGTCGACATCCTCGGATAGAAGCCATCTGGACATGGATCGCCCAGCATGGAAGTTGCTGCGAAGCGTGAGAGGTGGATTTGTGGATCGAATTGGCATTCTGGTTCTGGTAGCCATTTTCGTTGCCTCGGTTTCCTCAGGCCAAGGTTCAGTGCCTGCTCCACTAGGTACGCCCGGGACCATCGCGCACGGAGCCGTTCCGGTGAAAATAAAAAAGGCCCTGGATTCGAGCAAGCTGAAGGAAGGCGATCCCGTTGAAGTTGAAACCACCGGAGCATTCAAACTGCCCGACGGTATCCTAGTCCCTAAGGGATCGAAGTTAACTGGGCATGTTGCGACGGCGACAGCCAGATCTAAGGGTGATGCAGATACACGACTGAGCATAGCGTTCGACAAGCTGAATGTTGCTAAAGGCGGGCAGTACTCACTAAAGGGCATGGTTCAGGCGGTGTTTCTACCGAAAGAAGAGCCGCGACCACCGCTGCTGGTGGCAGCGCCGGCGGCGCCGGCGGGGGCATGACGTCGGTTGGCGTGGTCACGAATACCAAGAGCGGTTCCAACATGGACGCCGAGAGCAAGGCAGAGGCTACCCCGACTCCGCAGTCGGTGGGTGTACATGGAATCGACAACCTTCAACTCGACAATGGTGTCCTCACCTCGAAAGGCAAGAACGTGAAGCTGGGCGGCGGCGTGCGGATGATCGTGCACGTCGACATCTTGGGCTAGTCACCCTGGCAGGGCGCTATTTTGTGGTTGCGAAATCGAATGGCGCGGCTCTTGCCGCGCCATTTCTTTCGCGCAGGAGACGACCTCCTCAGGAATCCTACTTCCCGAAGATCACATAGTGGTAGCTGGTGGCCATGAAGAACAGCAGTGGCACCGACAAGAAGAAATTCGTTCGCGACGCCAAAAACGCCTGGCGCGCCATGATTGCTGCGTTGGCCGGAGGCGTGCCCGCTAGCGTTCCCCGGATGATCTTCTTATTGTTCGGCCAGATGATGCCCCAGACGTTGAACAGCATCACAATGCCGAAGCCGCCGCCTACGCCGATCGAAAGTACATGGTTGTCATCTTGTCCCACCGGGGTATAGTTCACAAAAAGCCACGCTGCAGCGATGCAAACCACTGCGGTGATCGCGCCCAGCACATATCCGCTGGGAGTCATCTTTTTAATCACCATGAAAAGGATGAACCAGACCGCGATCCACAGCAGCAGGAAGAATCCGATCGTAGCGCCCGCGCTGCCGCCCGTGCGCTGGGCGTCGGGCCCCACGTAGAACTGTCCCCAATACCAGAAACCCAAAAAGACCGTGGCCAGCGCGCTCCAGCGGAACCAGTTGAGAGCGGGCAGGGTCAGGTACTGAAAAATCTTGCTCTTCATGCTGGCGTCCACCTGCTTCATGAATGGGACGTTGATCAGGTTGAAGAAATAGAGCAGGCCGACCCAGGTAATGCCGGCAATGATGTGGAACCAGCGCAGAATGAGTTGCGTGGCTTCCGCGCCCGTGTGGGTGGGCATAACCAGAGATGCTGCCACTGCGACCAAATGCTGCATTAGGATTTCCTCCGCCAACTTGTTCGCCAAATCTGGAAGTGGTTTTTGGGGGTCTCCGAATGTCCTCGAGACGGGGCATTCGGCGAAGAGACATCCCGGCTGCCAATGAAAAGTAAACTCGCGGACCGCGGAATCGTATCCCCGCGGCGCCGTCGGGTCGAGGAAAGTCTGCACTTTGCGGCGCGCCCTGTCAACCCGCAGCGGGGACGCCGGCAACTTCCAGTTGAAAAGCGGCGCAGATCGCCGTATGGTACTCACATCTACCCACGGGATGCGCAGCCCTGAAATGGAGCGCGCGGCCTGTGGGGTTGTCCCCCCTTGTTCCTGCGGCTGCGGGAAGGCCTCCAGGAACATGCTGTAGCATTGAGCCGGTCCATGGGCGCCTGTGGGCGGGTGACTGGTAAGTTCGCAGTCTACAAATCTTCGCAGCTTGTAAATAAGGAGATCGGCTATGGACAGCAATAAGCCGGCGCAAAATATTCAGGATTCCTTCCTTAACACGGCCCGCAAGGAGAGACTCAGCGTCACGATTTACTTGCTGAGTGGGGTGAAGTTAACGGGCCGCATCCGCTCCTTCGACAAGTACTCCGTCGTGCTGGAGGCGAACGGTCAGGAGCAACTCATCTTCAAGCACGCCATCTCCACCGTCGTGATGGGGCGGGTGGCCTCGACACACGTCGCCCACGCGCCGCATCCGGAGAAGACGGTGTCCGGAACCGCGGCAGCGCCGGTTGTCGCGGCGAGTGCTTCGGGCACCGAAGGATAAGGCGTTTTCGGTTTGGGAAGTTCTCATACCAAGAAATCCCGCGGCGTGGCGCGCACCCTCAAACGTGTGCCTCTTGGCACGCCGGTCGTTCGCCCGGAACCGGAGCGCGAGCGCGCGTTTCTGGTCGGGATCGAAGTGCGCACCCGCGGGCGCAGCGGCGCCAAGGGAGCGGTCACGGCGCAGGCATCGGCGGCACGCGACGTGGCCGCCATGCCAACCGCCAGGGCCGAGTCAGCCGCAAAGTCCGGCAAGCCCAGCATTCCCGAATTCGATGCGGACGAATCGCTAGCAGAGTTGCGCACGCTAGCCGAGAGCGCTGGCGCAGAAGTGGTCGGCGAGATCCTGCAGCGACGCGACCGCCCCGATCCGGCGACCTTGATCGGCGCGGGCAAGCTCGAAGAAATCGCGGGCGCGGCAGCCTCGGCCGACGCAGACGTTCTTCTCTTCGATCACGATCTCAGTCCATCGCAGCAGCGCAATATTGAAAAAATCATCCAGCGCCGGGTGATCGACCGCACCCAGCTCATCCTCGACATTTTTGCGAAGCATGCGCGCACCCGGGAAGGCCAGTTGCAGGTGGAACTGGCGCAGCTGCAATACATGCTGCCGCGGCTGGCTGGACATGGCATTGAGATGTCGCAACTCGGCGGCGGCATCGGCACGCGCGGTCCCGGTGAAACCAAGCTGGAAACCGACCGCCGCAAAATCGCGCGCCGCGTCCGGAATGTAGAGCAACAAATTGAAAATGTGCGCCGCATTCGCACCCAGCAACGGCAGCGCCGCGAGTCGGCGCCGGTTGCGACCATCGCGCTCGTGGGATATACGAACGCGGGGAAGTCGACCCTGTTCAATGCGCTTACTCAGGCCAAGGTGCTGGAATCACCGCGCATGTTTGCCACGCTCGATCCCACGATCCGCGGCGTAGACCTGCCGTCGAAGCGCAAGGTGCTGCTGTCCGATACGGTGGGATTCATTCGCAGCCTGCCGCACACGCTGGTCTCGGCCTTCCGCGCGACTCTGGAAGAAGTGCAGCGGGCATCGCTGATTCTGCATGTGTCCGATGCCAGCAGCAAACTCTCGGCCGAGCAGGACGCGCAGGTAGAAATCGTCCTGAAAGAACTGGAAGCCGAGAAAAAGCCCCGCCTGCGCGTGATGAACAAGATCGACTTGCTGGACGACGAAGTGGCGCAGTCTTTATTGGCGGATTCCACGCGCGAAGAATCGAAGATGGTCTACGTTTCGGCAAAGGAAGGCACTGGTCTGGACACGCTCCTGGAACGTATCGACTCCCTTATCGAGGAAGACAGCGTCAGCCGCGTGCTCCTGCGCGTTCCCCAGAAAGAAGGGAAGACCTTGTCCATGCTGGAAGCAAAGGCTCGCATCTACTCGCGCAAGTACAAAGATGGCGCGGTGGAGTTGGAGGTCGAGGCGCCGGCGTCGGTGGTGCGGCGAGTGAGGGAGTGCTTGCGGTGCAGCAATCGGACGATAGCTCGCGAGCGACAAGAACCTTCGAATCATTCTCAGGTATGCTGCTTGGCTGAGCTCGAAAATGGGCCGGGACCAGGTTGCTTGATCAGGTCTGACAAATTCGTTTTTTCGAGCTCGTTCGTCAGGATTCAGATGTGCGAGTATGTGCGATTGCGCCGAAACGGATTGCTTCCTGCTCCGCATCAAGGCTGGCAATGTCGATATCTAAGGTCTTGCTCTAACTTTTGCAGACGAGCTTCGCGCGGTTCCGGCCGGCGTGAACTGGCGTTTACCGCGTACATCCGTCAGTATGCCCGATTCTCGTTGCCTTTGAAACATTGCGATTGATCTTGAGTACACCCAGTCAGCGTGTACTTGCCCAGTTCCGCCGGAGTAGTTCCAGACTGTTGTCTCTACTGTAGGCCTCACGACTCACGCTCTCAGTCATGCATAACCCGGTCTAAGCATTTCGCGACAGATAGGCAGCAGTGGTTGCACGAACTCCGGTGATCTCCCTCAACTTCCGGGAAATGGGCAGCGGCACTTGATGTTCATCGCTGGTTCATGCAGCGCGCAGAAGCTCATCGATTACCCAGCAACCTCTCGAACTGATCTCTGGGAACTCGATCTTCGTCCGAGAGCAAAGCATTTGTTCCGAGGCGACGACTTTCTGGGCGGGTAGAAGATCTTTACGTTGACGCCATTTCATTGAAATGGGCGGTATCCCGGCGCTGCTTTCGCTCGGAGATGATCCATAGGGCGATCCTGTACTACACGAGCTTTCATCGAACGGTTTCGTCGGCTGGTTTCGAAGGGAACTCGAGTAGGTGAGGTGGATGGGCGGGGATGATTAACCGCGCAGGGAGTCACGACAGTTCCCAAGAGTTGAGCTATGTTCTACGGGAGCATCTGTGACTCGACTGAGTCCGCGAGCATTACAAGGGACAAGCGTTCGCTCGCGTTGCGATCTGACTGTGAGTTTCTACTCGTCGGACGCGGCGTTGGCCTGAAAGGGAAGTGATCTGTGGTTCAGATTCATTCGCAGATGAGGAATCAAGAATCGTAATTCTGCCGACAGCGTCATTCCTCAGATGCCCACGCTCTTCTAGAGGCTGAGGGATCTTGAAGCCGACGTCGCGTCTTTGTCGGCAGGTTCGGAAACGATCAAGCCGGCAGCCATCTCCCTATCACTGCTGACGCGATGCGTCTTAGTCGTCGGGTCACGATGCCGACCGCAAGGAGATTTCTAGGTTTACTTCATTGCGGTAGTTCTGCACCAGTGGCTGAAACTGCTCGTTGGGGAGGTTTCCGATGGGGAAAAGTAATTCTTGCGGTTCTGACCTTCGGAGGAACCGACGCCGAGGCGGCGGGTGGTGGCGACGACTTTGAGTAAACCAGCCATCCCACGACAACGGCGGTCAGGCAGAGTACGAGCCCTAATGTTCGATTCACCGCTGGTTCCTCAGTGCCACGCGTTTGCGGCAGACCTCGTGGGCTTAGAGCATGCGGTCAGAACGGGTGAATATCGAAAGCGATTGGTCGGATTACGAGGGTCTACGCGGACGCCTAAATTTAAATGGGCCGGCAACCAAGAAGCGGTGACATTCCTTGGCTATCGGCCCATTCGATCCTGAATTGGATCGGAGGTGATATTTCAATGCTAATCTTCTTTTGCCCGAAGTCAAGCGCTATGTGCAGAAATCTGCGATGTGCGCCCGCGTGCCGCCTGGAATTCATCATAACTTCTTTGTTTCAAGTGATATAGCAAGACGTTCGCGGGGACTCTCGCTGCCGGGAACGGGCTTTCCGATCCGCGAATTTGCAGACTAAAACGATCTTCTTCGCGTTGACACAAACTCCTTTCGACGTTTAGACTTAACAGTTTTCATAGCCCTCATTTTTCCGGTCTATATCAGCACCACATGGATCAAACGCTCCAACAGCTAGGGGAATTACTGCTCGGATCAGTGCCGACAGTCATTCTGCTGGCGCTGCTCTACGCGCTCTACACGGCGATTGTGCACAAGCCGTTGCAGCGCGTGCTCGCTGAGCGGCGCAGCAAGACGGAAGGTGCGGTGGAGAAGTCCCGCGCCGACATTGCTGCGGCCGAGGCCCGCACTGCGGAGTACGAGCAGAAGCTGCGCGAGGCGCGGGCTGCCGTGTTCCGCGCGCAGGAAGCGAAGCGGCAAGCCGTGCTGCAGGCCCGAACGGCGGCGTTGAACGAGGCGCGCAGCAAGGCTCAGGCGCAGGTGCTGGCGGCGAAGAAAGATATCGAGGGCGACCGGGCTGCGGCGGAGGCGGCATTGCCGTCAGACGCGGCCGCATTGGCCCAGGAAATCGTAAAGCGCGTTCTGCAGCCGGCAGGAGTTGGACGATGATCTTCCTACCCATGATGACCTCCAAGAAGACGGCGTCCACGAGGATCGTCCGCGCTGCTCTGCTCGCAGTTCTGCTGCTGGGTTGTGTCAGCGTCGTGCCGCTCCATGCCCAGAAAGCACCCGCATCTCCTGAAGAGAAGCAGGCGACCGAGAACTCCGCGGAGCAGTCCGGAGGCCCCGGTCGTCAACTGGCGCACCAGAGCAACGAAGCCGCCGGAGAAGAAAAAGACGAGATGGCGGAGTTCAAGCAGTCCGCCTCGGTGCGCGCAATCAAGAAGTTGACCGGATTGAGTCTGCAGCAGTCGTACTGGCTGTGTGTGGTGCTGAACTTTGTCGTCATTGCTGCCGTTATCGTCTGGGCTTCGCGCAAGTATTTGCCGGGAATGTTCCGCGACCGCAGCGCCGCTATCCAGAAGGCAATGCAGGAAGCGCAAATTGCCAGCGAGGAAGCCCGGCGCAGGCTGGCCGACATCGAGTCGCGGCTCATGAGGCTCGACGGCGAAATCGGCATGATGCGCGATATGGCCGAAAAAGAAGGCGCAGTCGAGGAAGCCCGCATCCAAGCTGCGGCCGAAGAAGATAAGCGCAAGATCATCAGTTCCGCTGAACAGGAAATCGCGGCTGCAGCCAAGGCCGCACGCCGGCAACTGACCGCCTACGCCGCCGATCTCGCGGTCGGGCTGGCGCGAAAACAGATCCACGTGGATGCCTCGATCGACCAGGCCTTGGTCCGCAATTTCGCCCAGGAATTAGGCGCGTCTCCCGACGATTCCGGAAAGGGCAGGAACTAGACCGTGGCCTCCGTTGCCAGCACTTACGCCCGCGCCTTCGCTGATGTGGTCTTCAGCGCGCACCTCGATGCGAATCGGGCGGTGGGTGGCTTACGCCGGATCGCAAGCTTGCTGGACCAGAGCCGGGACTTGAAGCGTGTCTGGGAGAATCCGGCGGTGCCAGCGCAGCAGAAGCGCAATCTGCTGGATGCGATCGTTCACCGCGAGGGAATCGAGCATCACGTGCGCAATCTGATGGCGGTGCTGATCGATCACCGCCGGGTGCAATTCCTCGATCGAATCATCGAGCAGTTGAAGAAAGAACTCGATGCGCGCATGGGATTCGCCGAAGCGCAAGTGACCAGCGCCCGCGAATTGGGCGACCCCGAAAAGCGAGCCCTCGAAGCACAGATCGAAAAAGTCACTGGCAAGAAAGTACACGCGCAGTTTGGCCTGGATGCGTCCCTGCTGGGCGGCGCCGTAGTCCGCGTAGGAAGCACGATCTACGACGGTTCGGTGAAAGGCCAGTTGGAAAAGATAAGAGAAGCTATTAGCTCTTAGCCTTTAGCTCTTAGCTTGAACCCATCCGGGACGAGCTTGGGGTCAAGGCAGAGCAGAGTGAAAACCAGCGGTATAAGATTCGGCAGGAAAAGCTAAGAGCTAACAGCTAAAGGCTAAGAGCTGATTTTATGGCACAAATCAAAGCAGACGAAATTTCGAAACTGATCCGCGAGCAGATCGAGAATTACGAAACCCAGATCTCCGTGGACGAGACCGGCACGGTCATCACGCTCGGCGACGGTATCGCGCGCGTCTATGGGCTCGACAAGGTCATGGCCGGCGAACTTCTCTCCTTCCCGCATGGCGTGGCCGGAATCGCCATGAACCTGGAAGAAGATCAGGTCGGCGTCGTGCTGCTCGGCGAATACACCGAGATCAAGGAAGGCGACGAGGTCAAGCGCACCGGACGCATCATGAGCGTGCCCGTGGGCGACGCCATGATCGGACGCGTCGTGAACTCGCTCGGCGAGCCTATCGACGACAAGGGCCCCATCGCCACCGACAAATTCATTGCGCTGGAGCGCATTGCGCCCGGCGTCATTGACCGCCAACCCGTGCGCGAGCCCATGGCGACCGGACTGAAGGCCATCGACAGCATGATCCCTGTCGGCCGCGGACAGCGCGAACTGATCATCGGCGACCGCCAGACCGGCAAGACTGCCGTCGCCCTCGATACCATCATCAACAGCAAAGGGAACGACCTCATCTGCATTTACAACGCGATCGGCCAGAAGCGTTCCTCGATCGCGCAGGTCGTAAAGATCCTGGAAGATGCCGGCGCGATGGAGTACACGATCGTTGTAGCCGCATCCGCGTCCGAGCCCGCTCCCATGCAGTACATCTCGCCGTATGCGGCAACCGCGATGGGCGAATATTTCCGCGATTCCAAGCGGCATGCTCTGGTCATCTACGATGATCTCTCCAAACACGCTGCGTCGTATCGCGAGATTTCATTGCTGCTGCGCCGTCCCCCGGGCCGCGAGGCGTATCCCGGAGACGTCTTCTACCTTCACTCTCGGCTGCTGGAGCGCTCCTCCAAGCTGAGCGACAAGATGGGCGGCGGAAGTTTGACCGCGCTGCCAATTATTGAAACGCAAGCGGGCGACGTCTCGGCCTACATCCCCACCAACGTCATTTCGATTACCGACGGCCAGATTTATCTGGAAACGGATTTGTTCAACCAGGGCGTCCGCCCCGCGGTGAACGTCGGTCTGTCAGTGAGTCGCGTAGGCGGCAGCGCACAGATCAAGGCCATGCGGCAGGTGGCCGGCACGTTGAAACTGGAACTGGCGCAGTATCGCGAACTGGCAGCCTTTGCGGCCTTCGGCAGCGATCTCGACAAGGCCACGCAAGCCCAGTTGAATCGCGGACAACGGCTGGTCGAACTGCTGAAGCAGAATCAGTTCTCGCCGCTCCCATTTTCGAAGCAGATTCTGATCATCATGGCGGGCACCGGCGGATTCCTCGACGACCTCCCGGTAGCGCAAGTCCGCGAGTTCGAAACGGAACTTTTCAAGTACGTAGACTCGACCAATCCTGGCATCCTTCGCACCATCATGGAGAAGAAGATTCTCGATGACACGCTGAAGACCCAGTTGCAGAACATCATTAAGGAAGCAAAGCAGCAATTCGTGGCGAGCAGGGAAGCGGTAGCGAAGTAACCTTTTAGCTCTGAGCCTTTAGCTTTTAGCGTGAGGCGGAGCAAGGTTGGAGCTAACGGCTAAGGGCTGATAGCTGGTTTTATGGCAAATATTCTCGACATCCGTCGCCGTATTCGCAGCGTGATCAACACGCGGCAGATCACCAAGGCCATGAAGGTGGTCTCGGCGGCGAAGTTGCGCCGGGCGCAGGAACGCGCCCTGGCGGCCCGTCCCTATGCGCAGATGCTGACCAATGTGCTGAAGTCGCTGGTCGCGCGAACCGAGATTTACGATCCCGAGACCGGCGAGCCAAAACATCCCTTGCTCGCGCAGCGCGAAGAAAAGAACATCCTGCTGATCGTAGTCACCGGCGACAAGGGTCTGGCCGGCGCGTTTAACGCGAACATCACGAAAGCCGCCACGCGCTTCCTCGAATCGAAAGCTGGCAAGAACGTCGACATCGAAGCCGTCGGCCGCAAAGGACGCGACTTCCTGCGTCGCCGCTACCCGGCCGCCAAGGTGCAAACGAAGAGTCTGGCTGAACTCGTGGATTCGATCGAGGCTGAACCGGAAGAGACCGAGCGCGCCGGAGCGACCCAGATTACGGGAGAACATGTGGGCGTTCTCGGGAAGCTCGAATTCGCACAGGCTTCGGCGCTGGCCCAGAGCGTGATCTCTCGCTACAGAAAAGAAGAGATCGACGCGGTCTACATTGTCTTCAACGAATTCAAGTCGGTGATCGCGCAGCGCCTCATCGTAGAGCAGATTCTCCCCATTGAGCAGATCGGCGAGCAGACCGTTCGCCTGGTCGAGGAGATGACGGAAGAAGAGAAGAAGAAAGCCAAAGAAGCGGCCATCAAAGCGGGAGTAGGCATGCGCGGCCCGGATCGCCAGGTCGAGGAAATCATCTCGCAGTTCGGAACGGCGCAAGTGGACTACATTTACGAACAGACGCCCGAAGACTTGTTTCGTGCGCTGCTGCCGAAGTATGTGAGCATCCAGATTTTCCGCGCATTGATGGAATCGGTCGCTGCGGAGCACGCCGCCCGCATGACCGCCATGGATTCGGCCACCAACAACGCCACTGACATGATCGATTCCCTGACGCTGGTCATGAACCGCGCCCGCCAGGCGAAAATCACGAAAGAGATCATCGAGATCGTCAGCGGCGCGGCGGCGATGTGAAGCGAGCTTCGAGCCTTGAGCTACGAGCTTTAAGCTAGCGCGTTGATGCAAGATTGAGACAGAAGTAAGAACACTGAGGACCGGATGCCGGATGCTAGAGAGGTGGGGTTGCTCGCCGCTCATAGCTCACAGCTCGGAGCTAACATATGCCTGAAAACGTAGGACATGTCATTCAAATCGCGGGTCCCGCCGTGGACGTGCAGTTTCCCGAGGGGAAGCTGCCCCCGATCTATGAGGCCGTGAAAGTGGTAAGCGACGGCTTTACTGTGCCCAGCCCCATCAGCGTCATTCTCGAGGTGCAACAGCATCTCGGCGAAGGCCGCGTGCGCTGCATCGCCATGCAGCCCACCGACGGCATGGTGCGTGGCATGAAAGCCATCGATCAGGGCGGACCGATTTCCGTCCCCGTGGGCCGCGGCACTCTGGGACGCGTGATGAACGTGATCGGCGAGCCGGTCGATCAACTCGGCCCGGTCGAATACAAAGAAAGAATGCCGATTCACCGTCTCGCTCCGGCCTTTGACGAGCAGGCCACGAGCGCGGAGATGTTCGAGACCGGTGTGAAGGTCATCGACCTCATCCAGCCGTTCTTGAAGGGCGGCAAGATCGGATTGTTCGGCGGCGCTGGCGTGGGCAAAACCGTCGTCATCATGGAATTGATCAACAACGTCGCCAAGAACCACGGCGGATTCTCCGTGTTTGCCGGCGTCGGCGAGCGTACCCGCGAGGGCAACGACTTGTGGCTGGAGATGACGGAGTCGGGCGTGATCAAGCCGGGCAAGCCGGCGGAGTCCAAGGCCGCGCTGATTTACGGCCAGATGACGGAGCCTCCAGGGGCTCGTCTCCGCGTCGCGCTCACCGGGCTGACGGTCGCGGAATATTTCCGCGACGCCGAGGGCGCCGACACGCTTCTCTTCATCGACAACATTTTCCGATTCACCCAGGCCGGTTCGGAAGTATCCGCGCTGCTAGGCCGCATGCCCAGCGCCGTAGGTTACCAGCCCAACCTGGCGACAGAAATGGGCGAATTGCAGGAGCGCATCACGTCGACCAAGAAAGGTTCCGTCACGTCTGTGCAGGCGATTTACGTGCCTGCCGACGACTTGACCGATCCCGCTCCGGCCACTACGTTCGCTCACCTCGACGCGACCACCGTGCTCTCCCGTGCGTTGACTGAGATCGGAATTTATCCCGCAGTCGATCCTCTGGCTTCGACGTCGCGCATTCTCGATCCGCGCATCGTCGGCCAGGAGCACTACGACGTCGCGCAGACGGTGAAAAGGACTCTGCAGACTTACAAAGATCTGCAGGACATCATCGCGATTCTCGGCATCGATGAGTTGACCGAAGATCAGAAACTGACCGTCGCCCGGGCCCGCAAGATTCAGCGCTTCCTGTCGCAGCCGTTCCATGTCGCCGAGCAGTTCACCGGCGCCGCGGGACGTTACGTCAAGATCGCCGACACCGTCAAGGGCTTCAAGGCAATCGTGGACGGCAAGTACGACGACATCCCCGAGCAGGCGTTCTACATGAAGGGCCCCATCGAGGAAGTTCTGGAAGCGGCAGAGAAGATGAAGGCAGCAGCGTAAGAGCCGTCGTTGGTCGGTCGTCGTTTGTCGTTAGCGGAGCACCGCTGACGCCACCGATTTGGCCAACGACCAAAGACCAATGTCCGATACTTTCAAACTCGAGATCGTCACGCCGGAAAAGAAGGTGGTCGACACGGCGGCGGAAGAAGTTCAGATCCCCGGTAAGGGCGGGTATCTGGGCGTCATGCCGGGCCACGCGCCGCTGATTACCGAGTTGGCAGTGGGCGAGATCAGCTTTCGCGAGAATTCCGTCGAGCAGCGCCTTGCTGTGGCCTGGGGATTTGCGGAAGTTCTGCCCGACAAAGTGACGATTCTGGCTGAGACTGCCGAGCGTCCCTCGGAAATTGACGTGGATCGCGCGCGCAAAGCCAAAGGGCGCGCCGAGCAACGGCTGGCGAGCGGTGATACCACCGTCGACGTCGACCGGGCCCTCGATGCATTGCAACGGGCCGAAACCCGAATCGAAGTGGCGGCTAAGAAATAAAAGAAAAATCTACAAATAGGCCAAGACTCGGCTTATACAATTGTGCCGTTTACTCTCAGGAGGAAACGGCACATGAAAGTTCAACCGCTTGTTCTCGCTTTGTCCCTATTCTCTCCTAGCCTGTTGATCGCGCAACAACCCAAGCCCGCTCCGGCGCCCCCGCCGCAACCTCCGCCGCGCCTGATCACTCCCGAAGTGCATTCCGACAACAGCGTCACCTTTCGCTTCCGCGCACCCAACGCTCAGGAAGTGAAACTCGCGCGTGAAGGCACCGAGCCAGTCGCCATGCAGAAGGATGATCAAGGAGTCTGGACGGTCAACACTCCGCCGCTCTCTCCTGACTATTACGGATATTCCATCATCGTGGACGGTGTGCGCTCCCTCGATCCCAACAACAGCGGACTTGTGCCGAACCTGCTCTCCCCGGGGAATTTCGTGCATGTGCCCGGCCCGCCCTCGCTCCCGTGGGAACTCAACGACGTACCGCACGGAGAGATTCACCATCATTTCTACCGGTCGGCGGTCGCGAACGACGATCGCGACTTCTACGTCTACACGCCGCCTGGCTACGATCCGAAGGCAAAGACGACATACCCGGTGCTCTATCTGCTGCACGGTTTCAGCGACGATGCCAGCGGATGGACCGCGGTCGGCCGCGCCAACATCATCTTCGATAACCTCATCGCGCAGGGCAAAGCCAAGCCCATGATTGTCGTAATGCCGCTTGGCTACGGCACCATGGAGCCGATTCGCGTCGGCTGGGGAGGCATTATGAGCCATCCCGACGTTCGCGAGCAGAGTTTTCTGAAATTTCGTCAAGCGCTTCTCACCGAGGTCATGCCGAAGGTTGAGAACGAATATCGTGTGATCCAGGATCGCAACTCGCGCGCGATTGCCGGACTCTCGATGGGAGGCGCCGAATCGCTGCGAACCGGACTGAATGCCCTCGACAAGTTTGCCTGGATCGGAGCGTTCAGCGCGGGCGGACTTCCCGAGCCGTTTGAAAAGACTTTTCCCGACTTAAGTTCGAAGGCGAACCAGCAGATTCGCTTACTGTGGATCGCTTGTGGCACGGAAGACCGGCTGATCACGCCCAATCGCAACCTGCGCGAATGGCTGAAGACGAAGGGAGTGGAGCACACCGACATCGAAACTCCGGGCATGCATACGTGGATGGTCTGGCGCCGAAATCTGGCGGAGTTCGCGGGACTGCTGTTCCGTTGAGAGCGACCCAGTTCTACCGCACGTCGACGTGCTCGTGGTTCTCGGCCGCTGGCACATAGTTCACCGCAGCAGTTCGCTCCAGCTTGTCCCACGCGAACTTGCGCCCTTCCAGCGCGCGCTTCAGCGTCTTGAACAGCACGATCGAAAATAACTGCCGGTAGGCGAAGCGCTGCAGCCACACCTGGCTGAGCAGCCAGACATCTTCTTTATCGTCGGGCCGGCGGCGCTCGAGCGCGAACGCAATCGCCGACGCGATAAAGTCGATCACCAGGAACGCGAAGAAGAACAGCACCAACTTGTGGAAGTCGGCCGGATCGGTGGAGTCCGGATGGAAATGTTTCTGGATGTAATACCAGACCGTGCCCACCACGAACATGATGTCGATCAGCGGCGACACCAGCGGCAGCATGATCTGGAAAATAACAATGTTGGGCAGGGCCACCCATCCCAGCGGCCCCTTGCGGGCAACAACTTTGCGGTGCTTATACACGGCTTGCAGAATGCCGAAGGACCAGCGGAAACGCTGGCGCATCAATCCATTCGCGTTGGTGGGAGCCTCGGTATAGGCGAGGGCCATGTCTTCATACTCGACGCGATATCCCAGGCGCAGCAGAGCCATGGTCAGATCGGCGTCTTCGGCAACCGTGTCAACGTGGTAGCCTCCGGCCTCGCGGACGGCGGAAACGCGCCACGCGCCGATCGCACCCGGAACCACGCTGACCGCGCCCAGAACATCGAGCGCGCGCCTCTCAAAGTTCTGGCTGGTGATGTATTCCAAAGCCTGCCAGCGCGTCCAGAGATTCACGCGGTTCCCCACCTTGGCATTGCCCGCGATGGCGCCGACTTTGGGATTGATGAAATGTGGCACCAGTCGCGAAATGGCATCGGAAGCGATGATCGTGTCGGCGTCGATTCCCACGAACAGTTCTGCATCCCCAATGTGTTCAATGCCGTAGTTGAGTGCCTCGGCCTTGCCCGAGTTCGGTTTCCCGAGAATCAGCACCTTCCCCGATGCCGCTTCCGCCGCGAAGGCGTTGCGCGCGACTTCGAGCGTGCGGTCCTTGGAACCATCGTCAATGACAATCACGCGCAGGTTCGGATAATTTGAATTGAGCGCCGCGCGAATCGTGCGCTCGATGACTTTTTCCTCGTTGTAGGCGGGAATCAATACCGCAACCTTCGGCTTGTAGGACGCGACCTCGGCGGGCTTGCCGAAAATCTTTTCATGCAGCCGGTCATATACCGCCGCCGCTCCGATAAAGATCAGGCGTCCCGTCATGAGCAGGTCGCCCACCAGGAAGATCCAAGTGATGCCGACGATCCCTGCATCGAAGAGAAAGAACCCGAATCGGTCGAGCCGGGCGGCCCAAAGTTCGCCGGCCGGCAACGGAGCCATCACGTCCGCTCGGGTTTTGCCAATCAATTCGTAGACCGGCGCAATCTCATACCCCTTGGCCCGGATGCCGTCGATGATCATGGGCAGCGCCCGCAACGTTTCGGCGCGATTCCCGCCGCCATCGTGCAGCAACACGATGTTGCCGCAGCGCAGATTTTCCTGCCGGCACGGTGGCAGGTGCGACAGCACGTACGAAGAAATCTTCTCGGCCGAAGGGTTGTCGCTCCAGTCGTTAGGATCGATCCGATTCCCGACCGTGATGTATCCCATATCCTGCGGAATTTCGAGCGGCCGCACCTGGTCGGCCGTGTCCGGCTCCTCATCGATCGCGTAAGGTGGCCGCATCAACGTCGCGCGGACTCCCACCAGGCTGGCAAACAGCCGCTCCGTGAGATTCAGTTCCACTTTCATGTATGCGGTGGAAATATTGCTGACGTCAGGATGCGTGAAGGTGTGGTTCCCGATCGTGTGGCCTTCGTTGTAAATCCGTTTCGCGATGCCGGAGAACTTGTCCGTCTGAATCCCGATCAGGAAGAACGTGGCGGTCGCGTTCTTCTCTTTGAGCACATCGAGAATCTTCGGAGTCCACTCCGGGTCGGGCCCGTCGTCAAACGTTAGCGCAACTTTGTTCGGACTGTAGCCATAGCGCCCCACGCGGTAGGGTTCTGGCAGAGTCTGGAACACCTCATCGGTGATCAAGTGGCTGTTAGCATCGATGGTCAAATCGCGAATGCCATGCGCAGGTCGATCCTCGATGCGCAGGATTTCGCCCTGGCCTTCCATGTCCACGTCGGCACCAGGTGGCACATCCTTCAGTTTGTCAGTCGCCCCCGCATCGCCGGGCTGGTCCCAAATCCTCCACAGCGACCGGTCCTCGCTGCCGAGTCGCCACAAAGCGAAAGTCTGGATTCCAAGGTTCTGCGCCGCCCGCATGTGGTTCAGCGCCGTTACCGCATCGAGGAACCAGATATCGTGGCGCAAACTGTGTTCATCGAGGTAGCTGAAGTGCGGGTTCATGGCGTCATCATCGAAGTTGACGTCTTCTTCGGAATCGCGCGCCGTCAGCCACGCATCCTGCACGCTGACGCTGCTGTCGTGAACCTCCGGAGGCAGGCTGCCCTTCTTCGGCTTCAGAACCCAGTCATAGCCATAGTTGGCGATTGCACAGATGATCTTTTCCTTCGGAATGACGCTCTTGGCAAACGTCAGGTTCTGCACGAACCAGTCCTGCGAACTCACGGGGCCGGACGCAGCGCCTGGATAATGTTCGTCGTAATTCATCAGCACGACGCCATCCACCGCCGCGGCGATCGACGGATAATCGTATTCATTGTTGTGAGCCTGAACGGCGACGTAAAGCTTCATGCCGCGCCCGTGCAGATCTCCCGATAATTCCTGCAGCAACGCGACGTAGCCTTTCTGTGCGCTCTGCGGGAATGTCTCGAAGTCGATCATGAGGCCGTGGTAATGCCCCGACGACAGGAACTGCGAGGCTTGCTGCCGGAACAACGCTCGCGCACCAGGATTATTCAGAAACCCGGCAATGTCGCCCACCCAGTTCGCGCCGTCGAAATTATTCACAATCGGGAAGACTTCCATGCCAGGGTCTTCCGCCTTCAAGAATGGCATCACGCGGTCATCGACGGGCAACACCGTGCTGCCCTGCACGATGTCGAAATACTTGTTGGTCTGATCCTCCACACCCTGCAGCCGTCCATCAGCCGTGAGCACGTGCAACCAGTCGGGATACAAAATGTCGATCTGGTGAGCGTACGAGCGCAGGGACGAGAAACTGGCCGCATCCCACGGCACATAGAACGCGGCGCGAATTCCTTCCCCCTGATTTAGCTTGACCTGCGACGCCGCCAGCTTCGACTTGCGGTGCGAGCGGGCAGCAATCTTCTTTTGGCGGTCGCGCGCCTTTTCCTTTTCACTCTCCTTCAACGCCTTAAAAGCGCGCTTTTGTGGTGAAAACAGGAGTTCTGGCAGCGGCTCATCGCGCAATGCCGTGAAGACGAAGAAAATGATCAACGCGGAGACGACCACGGCCGTAACGTCGACCACGCGCCGCAGGCGTTTCCACCGGGCGCGTTGCGGATCATAGAAGACTGGTTGAGCCATGGGGTGAGTAACTGTTCATCGTATGCCGCGGAGGGCACACGGTCAATTCTTAGAGGAGCGTGGTGGCTCAGTTTGGAAGATCATGGTCGATCGTCACTATCAGGGCGTCATCCTGAGCGCAGCCGTTCTTCAGACGGAGCGAACGATCTCGCGCGGACTAAGACCAAACTGAACTGCTACCCGAGCGAGGGTCAGATGAACCCCTCTGCCTCCTAAGATGCAATTTCCCGCCTCCGGGATTGCCGCAAACGCGCTATCATTCGCCCGTGCGGGAACTCATCGGGAAGCGGGCGCGGTTCTTTGCATGGGCGAGCCTGGCGGCTCTCGCCCTGCGGTTGCTGTTGGTCCTGCGGTTTCCGGGCATAGTGGATGACTCGCGGTTCTATGCCAACATCGCGGAAAACTGGCTCGAGCACGGCATCTATGGCATAACCAACTCCGGTGCGATCGTCCCGACCCTGTCGCGTTTGCCCGGCTACCCCGCCTTTCTGGCGGTGATTTTCGCCGTGTTCGGGATCGGCAATTTCCGCGCAGTCCTGCTGGTTCAAGTCCTGTTCGACCTGGCCACTTGTTTCCTGATTGCCGACATGGCCCGACGCCTGTTCAACGGCCGAGCGGCGCAGGTAGCATTTCTGCTGGCGGCCCTCTGTCCCTTCCTCGCCAACTATGCCGCGACCGCTCTCACCGAGACTCTGGAGATTTTCTTCACCACGCTGGCTCTGCACCTGATTTTCGTCGGCTTGGGCGTGGGCGAGACGGAGCCCCACGCGGCTCACCGTCCTATCCTCTGGCTGGCGTGCGGACTCTCGGTAGGGGCTACGATTCTGCTCCGCCCTGACGGCGGAATCTTGCTCGCAGCGATTGGTGGATACCTGTTTTGGCTGCTGCTTCGCTGCCTCAGGACGGAACCAGGAACGTCTGTCGGCCAACGGGTAACCGCACGAACGATCCTCTTGGCCGGAGTGCTGGTCGCCATCGGAGCCACCGCGCCCCTCATCCCCTGGACCCTGCGCAATTTTCACACCTTGCACCGCTTCGAGCCTCTGGCTCCGCGCTACGCGACCGACTCCGACGACATCGTGATGAATGGCTTCAACCGCTGGGTCAAAACCTGGACCGCCGACTATGTCTCGGTGCAGGAGATTTACTGGAACGTCCCCGGGGCAGACATCGACGTGACGCGGTTGCCCCGCCGGGCCTTCGATTCCGACTCGCAGCGGGCGCAAACCGCCCAACTCTTCGCCGACTACAACCGCGACCACGACATGACCGCGGAACTCGACGCCCGCTTCGCCGCCCTGGCCGCCGAGCGCGTGCACGCCGCGCCCTTGCGCTACTACGTATGGCTTCCAGCCGTGCGCATCGCCGACATGTGGCTGCGTCCGCGAACCGAGCTATTTCCCTCGGACCCGCGCTGGTGGGAGTTCAACGACGACCGCCGATGGCTCGCAGTCAGCCTCGGGTTCGGCCTGATCAACCTGGTTTACGTGGCCCTGGCGGCCGCCGGGCTCGTCCGCGCCCGCGAATTTTTCGGCATCGGACTATTCGTTTTATTTCTGTTGCTGAGATCCGCATTCCTCGGAAGCCTCGAGAATCCCGAGCCCCGCTATACGCTGGAGTGCTATCCCGCAGTCATCGTTCTGGCCTCGGCGCTCTTCCACTCGCGTGCATAAACTTCCAATTCTGGAAGCCAAGTCTGTGACACCGCGTATTCAAACGTTTCAAGAAATTACAAAGTACTGCAAATTCAGCTTGAAAGTTTCGGCCTAACAGTTGCACAATAGCGGCCCATCAGGTCCCCAGGGTCTCAATCGGTATCTTCTCAATTCCTGGGTAAAAAACAATCCGAGACGTACACGAGGCTTAAATGAATTCTAGCTGGGTTCGGAGCCGCCGCCTTTCCCTCGCCTTTTCGGCCTTGAGCTGCCTATTGCTTCTCTTGGGCAGTTTCGCGTTTGCACAAACCAGCAACACATCGCTGAATGGCGTTGTCAAAGATCCGGCAGGCAGGGTGATTGCAAACGCTACCGTCACTCTCACCAATACCGCGACCGCAACGGTTCGCTCTCAGAAAACTGGGGCGGAAGGCCATTATTCCTTCGATCTGCTTACCCCAGGAGATTACAAGCTGGAAGTCCAAGCCGCCGGCTTTCGTAAGCAGACGTTGCAAAGTATTCACGTGTTAATTGCGCAGGCGAACACGCTCGATGTCAGCATGCAGGTGGGCGCAACGACTGAGGAAGTCACGGTTAGCGCCGAATCCGGCCAGGTGATGGTTGATACCCAGGACGCCAGTCTCGGTAACAATTTCATTTCCCAGCAGATTACGCAGCTTCCGCTGGAAGCCCGCAACGTACTTTCGCTGCTGACGCTCCAGCCCGGCGTAACGAAAGACGGCTACGTCGCTGGCGGTCGCGCGGACCAGTCGAACGTCACTCTCGATGGTGTGGACATCAACGAAGCGTCCAGCAATGCGATTGGTCCGGCCCAGACCGACATCACCGTCCCGAATGCCGAAAAGGGACCCGTCCTCCGCTTGAACTCAGAGGCGATCGAAGAATTCCGCGTCTCAACACTCAACTCGGGGGCTGGGGGCGGACGGTCGTCCGGCGCCCAGATCGCACTGGTGACCAAGACGGGTACCAACTCCTGGCACGGTGCGGCCTTCGAGTCCAATCGCAACACGATCTTCACCGCCAATGACTGGTTCAACAACCACGCCGGCGTGCCTCGCCCCACGCTGATCCGCAACACCTACGGCGGTGCCGTTGGCGGTCCGATCGTGAAGAATAAGGCATTCTTCTTCTACAGCTACGAAGGCCGCAATGATGCCAGTCAAACCCCGGTCTTGGCGGCGAACGAATCCCCGGTTCCCCTGAAAAGCCTCGGTCAGGGCCTGCTCAACTTCCACCTTTGTTCGGGCACCGCGGGCAACTATGACTGCACCACTCCCGGTCCGATAGTGACGCTCGACCAAACGCAATTAAGCACCATCTTCCCAGATATTCAGGGCTTAAACCAGGCCGCGTTGCAGACAATGGCAGCGGCAGCGGCAAAGTATCCCGCCAACGATACCTCGATCGGGGATGGCATGAACACGGGCGGATTCCGATTTAACGCCGGCACGCCAGTTCGTTTGCACTCGCACTCGGCTAAGCTCGATTTCAACCTCACCAGCAATCAAACCCTCTTTATTCGCGCCAATGTGATTTATGACAAGTGGGGAGGGGTCCCCGCATATCCGGATACCCCGGCGCCTGACGAATGGGATCACCCCTGGGGCTTTGCCATCGGCCATACCTGGACCATTCACAGCAATCTGGTAAATAACTTCCGTTACGGCTACACCCGCCAGGCGTTCACCAAGGGTGGCGACCTAAACCACAACGACATTGACTTCCGTTTCGTTTACTACCCGACGAATGAGTTGTATTCCCTGTCGCGCACGACCCCGGTAAACAACTGGGTGGACGATTTGAACTGGGTCCGGGGCCGCCACACCATTCAGTTTGGCGTGAACGTGATGAAGGACAACAACCTCCGTACCAGCTATTCCAATGCCTTCGACCAGGCCATTACTAACCCCTCGTATTACCTCACCAATCTGCTGCGCGCGCCGTTGAGCAATTTTGTGGCGGATCCGGCACACAACGGGATTCCCATGTTCGGCGGTGACGGATCGAGCGCCGAGAATGCGATGACCGCGCTCATTGGCCGCTTTACTCAATACACGGCTGATTACACCTACAACCACAGCCTGCAGTTGACGCCCTCGGGAACCCCGACGAGTCGCGACTTCGCCGGTCAGGACTACGAAGGCTACGTGCAGGATACTTGGAAGGCAAAACCCAGCTTGACCCTGACCCTTGGCCTCCGTTACGGTCTCGCCCGGCCGATTTATGAAGTCACCGGGTTCGAGACAAAACCAGATGTTCCTTTGGGTACCTACCTGCAACTTCGTGCGACCAATGCTGCGCAGGGAATCGACTACACCAATCCCATCAACGTCAACCTCTCTGGGCCAGCGAACGGCAAGTCGGCGATGTATAACTGGGATAAGACGAACTTCCAGCCGCGCATCGGTGTAGCCTGGTCGCCTGACTCTCAATCCGGCTTTTTGTCGCGCATCTTCGGCAGCAAAGGCCAGTCGGTGCTTCGCGGCGGCTTTGCCATCAACGGCGATTACTTCGGCCAAGCACTGGCGACCTTCTTCGACGTTCGCAATACGCTCGGCTTCGGATCGTCGTTCACCACCGGTCCGAACACCTATGATGTGGGTTGTTCGCCCTACCAGGATCCGTCTTCGGGCTATTTCGGACCTTCCGGTGCCTGTTCAGCAGGCGTAAACCTCGGTCCCTTGTTCACTAGTACCAATCAGGCGATCCGCGGTGTGCTGCCGGCCCCACCGGTCGTGCAGTCTATTTCATTCCCGCAACAGCAACCGGGAGACAATTCACTCAGAATTGAGTCCTCGCTCGATCAGGGCCTCACCACACCCAAGAGCTACTCCTGGAGCGCTACCTTTGAGCGTACATTGCCCAAGAGTACGATGCTTCAGATCAGCTATCTCGGGCGTGCGGCGCGCCATCTGCTGGCGCAGCGGGACATCATGCAGCCGATCGACCTGGTTGATCCCCAGTCCAAAATGGACTGGTATACGGCCGGGACTATGCTGGCTAAACAGAGGGCTCAAGGCGTTGCAACCAGCGCTGTCGCTCCCATCCCGTACTTTGAGAACCTGTTTCCTGGAGCAGCGGCTAACCTCGGATACACCTTGCCCAATTCAACACAGGCCGTCTACCAGTTGATTAACGACGTCGGTGGCGACTATACGACCACCCAGGCGTACCTTGACGGCATCTCCATCCTCGGGGCAAACGCCTTCTATCAGCCCCAGTATGGCGCTCTAAGTGCCTGGGGCAGCATTGGCAACTCCAACTATCATGCGCTCGCGGCCTCGTACAAAATCCGCTCGAACAGTTTGACCGCGGATTTCAACTACACGTGGTCACACTCGTTGGACGATTCTTCCGGATTGCAGACTGGTGGCGGGTACAACGGGGAGTCTTTCATTCTTAACCCGTTCCGTCAGCATGACATGTATTCCAACTCGGACTTCGACTCGCGTCACCAGATCAATGTCAACACCGTCTGGCAGCTGCCTTTTGGTCACGGGAAAGCCTGGCTCGGGGATACTGGCAAGTTGGCCAACGGCATTGTTGGAGGTTGGCAGCTCACCGGCATCTTCCGCTTCAACACCGGCATGCCAGTTGGCTTCTACAACGGAACCACTGGGGTGTTTGACGACGCGCGCTGGGCCACCAACTGGGAAGTTCAGAGCAATGCCGTCCGGACGACACCGTTCAACACCTGCCCAACCAAGGACACGATGGGAACGCCGAAGCTATTTGGCTGCAATACCGCGTACGCCTTCCAGCATTTCCGGAACGCTTACCCTGGCGAAACCGGCGAACGCAACGTCTTTCGAGTGCCCGGATACGTCGTTCTCGACATGGGCCTTGGAAAAACCTTCCACCTCAACGGGCTTTCGTCCAGGATTCCTGAGGGTCATGAACTGCAGTTCCGCTGGGAGGTGTTCAACGTGAGCAATACGCAGAAGATGGGCGCGTTCGATGCCAGCCGCAGCGGATTCGGTATCCCCTTGGATCCGAATTTGAATGAACCTGCGAGCAACTTCTCCAACTTTACCAATATTCAGGGTGCTCCACGCGTCATGCAAATTACCATGCGCTACTCGTTCTAGCCGGACGCGCATCTCCTGAGGGGGCGGAGCAATCCGCCCCTTTTGTTATTTCGGAGGGTTTTCTGAGGTCGCAACCCGCAACGCTCCGTCGGCGGGGGCGATTCGGGCAGGAATGAGTGAGGCTACGACAGCGGCGAGTCGCTCATGCGGAATCTGGTGCGCACGTGTTCGGAGATGAGTTCGATGGCGGGACGGTTCTGCACCGGGTCGGCTTGCGCCAGATACTTCATGGCCTCGACCAGCAGACGTTGTCCATCCACATAACGAGGATCCGAGGTTCGCTCCCGGCGCTTATTGCCCAGCTTAGGAGGGACTGTAATCGTAAAAACCTTGGCCATGAATGATCCCAACTGAAGGTGCGGTCAGTATAGCTCCCCGGTGTGCAAATCTCAGCACCTTTCTTGCTCTTTTGATTCAATAACTTAGCCAGTCGGTGAAATTGTCTGCGTCTTGCTTGTCGTCTTTAGCTTGAAAACGTCGTCGTTGATCTTCTCGTTCAGCCGAATGGATGGGTACTTCGCCAGCCGGTAGTTCCCATCGGGTTGAAATGCCTGCTGCTGCGCTGAGATGCCTCTGTCGAGATCGATCCAAAGAAAAATCTCTTTGTACGTGTTGCGAACCTTCTCCGACTTGGGGACCAGCTTCAGTTTCGCGGTTGCGATGCCATTGATGGTTTCCGGGCCTATATACGTGACGTCGAACGTCTTCACCAGATCCTGCCCGCTGCCGCCAAAACCGAGGACCACGTAACTCTCCAGATCGGCGCGGTTTTTGCCGAGATCGAATTCGGTGATCTGGTCCATCTTGGGCTGGTACATGCGAAACTTGCCCTTGCTCAAGAGCACAAACTTCGGCTCGGGCTTCAGTTTCTTGGGATCGCTTCCCGCCATCTTGACGTCCGCCATCATCTCGATTTCTTTGCCAACGCGGCGGTAATAGATGGTGCCTGTTTGGATGTCGTCGACTTCATCGATAACTTTTTCGTAGGTGTCCCACTCGAAGTCCGCCTGCGCGCTGCGAAAGCCCGCGGCGGCCGTATCCATTCTTTTCAGAACCGTGTTGAGCGGGCTGGCTTCGGCGTCTGCTTGCGCAGGTGCGGCCGGAGCGTGCAGAAAGCACCAGATGAGCCCGATGGGCAGGATTAGCGCGAAACTTTTCATTCGATATCCAACTTGCGTCAGAGACGATCCTCAGTCCCGTGTGGCCAGGACCTTATAGCCCTGCACTTTTCCCTTGCCGTCGGAAACGGTTTCATAACTCACAATCGAAACTGCTCCCGAGATAGGCTCGATAATCCGCAGCAACTGCTCGCGCACCGACTGCTCATCGCCCGGTGCAACGGCGCTGGCCGCCACTTGATAGAAAAGATGCCCCTCGGCATCCGCGCTGACCACTACATCAGTCGGATGCGGAATGCGCGCGATGGGTTTGTCGTTGAAGTTGATCACGCGCGGCGAGAACAGCACAAAGAGAATAATCAGCGTGACCATGATGTCGTAGTGCAACGTACCCCGCTCGTATTGCCACAGAATGTATCCGCGAATTGTTCGCCAGATGGCGTTCATGGGCAAGGGCGCGCTGGGCGCGGCGGTCGTGAGTTCTGCTCTCTGCAAGTCTAGTGACCGTTCCTTCTCTTGGCAATGTCCGCGCAGCCAAAGGCGCATTGGCAGCGTTGAGCCACGAGTTGTGAGCTATGAGCTAGAAAGTGTGGCCTAGAAGGTCTTGGCTCGTAATTCGCAGCTCGCAACTCAAAACTTCTTCGGCGTAATCCTATCCGTCCCAATATAACTCCGCAGCGCCTCCGGGATAATCACGCTCCCGTCCGCCTGCTGGTAGTTCTCCACAATCGCCACCCAGGTGCGCCCCACCGCCAGCCCGCTGCCATTCAGCGTGTGCACGAACTCGGTCTTATTCTTCCCCTCAGGGCGATATCGAATATTCGCCCGCCGCGCCTGATACGCCTCGAAATTCGAGCAGGACGAAATCTCCCGGAACGTCTGCTGCCCCGGCAGCCACACTTCAATGTCGTAGGTTTTCGCCGAAGAAGCTCCCATGTCTCCAGTGCAGAGCGCAACGACGCGGTAGTGCAGGCCGAGCTTCTGCAAAACCTCCTCGGCATCATGCGTGAGCTTCTCGTGCTCTTCGTAAGACTGGTCGGGCCGGGTAAACTTCACCAGTTCCACTTTCTGAAACTGATGCTGCCGGATGATGCCGCGCACGTCTTTCCCGTACGATCCCGCCTCGCTGCGGAAGCAAGGTGTGTATGCCGTGAGCGACACCGGCAGCCGAGCCTGATCCAGCACTTCGTCGCGATAAAGATTCGTGACCGGCACTTCCGCCGTCGGAATCAGCCAGAGGTCCTTTTCACCATGCGGTACGCGAAAAGAATCGGCGGCAAACTTTGGCAGCTGCCCCGTTCCGTACATCGATTCCGAATTCACCAGATACGGTGGCAGAACCTCGGTGTACCCATGCTGGCGCGTGTGCAGATCGAGCATGAAATTCATCAGCGCCCGCTCCAGCTTTGCGCCCATATCCCAATAAACCGCAAACCGCGCGCCCGTCAGCTTGACCGCACGCTCCTGATCGAGAATGCCGAGTTCAGCCCCCAGATCCCAATGCGCCTTGGGAGTGAAGTCGAACTTGGGCGGAGTGCCCCAGCGCTGCACTTCAACATTCTGCTCAGCGCCGTTGCCGATCGGCACGCTGGCGTGCGGCAGATTGGGAATCCCCGCAAGAATGTCGCGCAGCCGCCCGTCCAGATCAGCCGCGGTCTTCTCCAGCGTCTGAATCTTCTCGCGCAAGTCCTTGGTCTGCGCCATGGCGGCGCTGGCATCCTGCCCGCTCTTCTTCAGCTTCGCGATTTCTTCTGAGGCCTTGTTGCGCTGCGCCTTGCTGGTCTCGGCCTCGGTGATGGCCTGGCGCCGCTGCGTGTCGACTTCGCGAAAATCCCGCAGCACCGCAGCCGGATCCATGCCGCGCTGGCGCAGCTTTTCTTCGACCACCGGCAGGTTTTCGCGTACGAAATTCAGATCAAGCATGAGACTAACTAATGTATCGGAAAACTGCCCGGCAATGCACGCCGCCACAACCAAAAGCCTAAACCACAAAGGACACGAAGGAAAACGAAGGGACCCCATATTTCCTTCGTGTACCTTCGTGTCCTTAGTGGTTGATGGGTTTGCACTTGCGGTCCTACACTCTTTGGCGGATTCCCCTCCCCTGTGTAAACTACCTTCGCGATGAGATCGTCCCCCAGATCTGCCGCCACACGGCTCGCCCTGACCCTGGCCTTACTCGCCTCTGTCATCGGCCTCTCCGTTCCCACTGACGCCTCCGCCTACAACGGCCATCCCAAGCTGGTGGTGGTCATCGTCATCGACCAGTTCCGCGGCGACTATCTGGAGCGCTACCGCGACCAGTTCGGCGACGCGGGCTTCCGCTTCTTCCTCGATCATGGCGCCTATTTCCCGAACTGCAATTACAACTATGCCAACACCCGCACCGCCCCCGGACACGCCACGCTCTTCACCGGCGCCTACAGCAACGGCCACGGCATTGCCGACAACGAATGGTGGGACCAGAAGAAGAAGCGCATGGTGACCTCTGTCGAAGACGACGCCACCAAACTAGTAGGCGTCCCAGGAGACAAAACGGGAGCCTCGCCCCACAACCTGCTCGCCGACACTCTCGGCGACGAACTCAAGCTGGCGACCCAAGGCAAATCTCGTGTTTTTGGGGTGTCCTTAAAAGACCGCGCCGCCGTGCTTCCCGCCGGATTCGCGGGCGATGCCGCCTACTGGATCGATCCCAAGAGTGGTGCATGGGTCACATCCACCTACTATCGCGACTCCCTCCCGAAGTGGGCGCAGGACTTTAACACTTCCCGCCCCGCAAAATATTGGGACCGCGAGTGGAAAGACGCGCACGGCGTAGTTCTCCGCTCCACCGCCCATCGCAAAGGGAAAGACGGCGAAGAAGCGAGCTTCTATGAAGTAATCGGTTCCACCACGTTCGCCAACGAGTACGAGTTCGAGTTCGCCAAAGAGTTGATGGTTTACGAGAAACTGGGCCAAGGCCCCGCAACCGACTTGCTTTCCCTCAGCCTTTCGCCCAATGACATCCTCGGTCACCAGGTCGGGCCGGACTCTCCCGAGATGCAGCAGATGGCTCTCGATCTCGATCGCCAACTCGCCGATTTCTTCAACTTCCTCGGACATCAAATCGGACTCGCCAACGTATGGATCGCTCTCTCGGCCGACCACGGCGTGTCCTCGCTGCCCGATACGGTGAAGAAACTGCACATTCCCTCAGCCAATCTCAACGCGGGAAAGCTTGAAACAGAAATCAACCAAGCGATCACGGCAAAGTTTTCTCCCGGACATCCCGCAGGATATGTGAAGCTCGACTATCCTCTGGCCTGGCTCGATCAGGATGCCTTCACCGCGGCTCATGTCCGCGAGCGCGACGCCGAAGTGGCTGTCGGCGAGGCTATGAAACAAACGGGCATGCGGGATTACTACACGAAGTCGCAACTCGCCGCCGGAACTGCCCCCAACACACCGCTGGGGAGAAAATACTTGAATAGTTATTCACCGGAAGGAAGTTGGTTCGTGATGGGTGTTCCCGATATCTACACCGTGGGCCCGGGCAAGGGCACAGACCATGCGTCGCCTTACCATTACGACACGCACGTTCCGCTCGCTTTCTACGGCTTGCCGTTCCAGCCCGGAACCTATCGCTCCAATGCCGAGCCCGTCGACCTTGCCGCTACTCTGGCATCGCTCTTAGGAATCAACGCCCCCAGCCACGCCGTCGGGCGAGTGCTGACGGAAGCCCTCGCACCCGCACATCGCGGCACCACCTCGGGAGAAGGCCAACCATGACCGCACACTCGACTCCCGATCTCAGCGTCACCGTCGCCGGCATTCCGCTCAAGAATCCCGTGATCGCCGCCAGCGGCACCTTCGGCTACGGCGTCGAGTTTGAGGACGTGGTCCATCTCGGGAAGCTGGGCGGCTTTGTGGTGAAGGGCCTCTCGAAGGAACCGATGATTGGCAATCCTCCGCCCCGCCTCTGGGAAACCGCTGCCGGCATGCTCAATGCCATCGGCCTGCAAAACATCGGCGCGCAGGCGTTCCTCGTGGAGAAGTTGCCGCACCTGCGGGAAATCAAGAACACGGTCGTGATCGCGAACGTCTTCGGCTACACCCGCGAGGACTACGAACGCACCATCGAGATCCTCAACGATGGCGAGGGCATCGCCGCGTATGAACTGAACGTCTCCTGCCCCAACACCGCCCACGGCGGCCTGCAATTCGGCAGCGATCCGCGCTCGCTCGATGAAGTCGTGACCACCGCCAAGCGCGTGGCCCAGCGCCCGCTCATCGTCAAGCTCTCGCCCAACGTCACCAGCATCGCGCAGATGGCGTACGTGGCGCAGGAAGCGGGCGCCGACGCGCTCTCGCTGATCAACACGTTCGTGGCCATGGCCATTGATCCCGAGACCCGCAAGCCGCGCATCGCCAACGTGACCGCAGGGCTCTCCGGTCCCGCGATCAAGCCCATCGCGGTGCGCATGGTCTACGACGCCGCGCACGCCGTAAGAATTCCCGTCATCGGCATGGGAGGAATTTCCACCGCGGCCGACGTCGTCGAATTCATGCTCGCTGGCGCCACCGCCGTGCAGGTCGGCACCGCCAGCTATTGGGATCCCTGCGCCACCGAGAAAATTGTTGACGAGTTACAGGAATGGTGCCGCGAACGCGAAGTCGCCAGGCTCTCTGACTTCATCGGCGGAATGCTGCTGGAATAAGATCAGTCAGAAGACTCTGCCGCTACCGGCCGTGCGTGTACCAGATCGACCCCGGAGACTTGTAGTCGCGGCCTTCGCCCCACACCGCATGCGTCGCACCCTCGCTGTCGATGGCGAGGCCGAAGTAGTCTCCGAACGGGAAACGGAATCCGCCCCGCAGAATGTAGTCGTAACCCTCAGTGGGCCCTGATAGGCGGGTCTCGCTGTTCCAGGTGGCGCCACCGTTGGTGGAATTGCGGTAATAGGTGTTCCACAGCGGACGATTGCGGTGTCCCAACTCGCTTGCCCTGGCATCCATCCAAGCGATGCGAACATCGCCCGAAGCCCCCGCGACAATCGCCGGGAATGCGTGTTCCGCGCCCTGCGCGGAATTCGACACACTGGTCCGCTCCGACCAGCTTGCTCCTCCCGTGGTCGACGACGAGAAGTACACGCGCTCTGGTCCGCCATTCGCTCCGCCGGCATTCCATAGCGCGTAGAGCGCCCCCGCGGCGTCTGAAGCCAGCGCGATCTGCGCGCCCAGGTATCCGGTCTGGCAGCTTTGCGCGTCGCAGCTCGGCGGCGCGCTCGATACATCCAGCAGCAGATTGCTCCACGTCCGCCCGCCATCGGACGAGCGGCTGACGTAAACGCTCACCGGACGGCTGGCCATTTCGTGCCGCGCATACGCGGTCCAGCCAAAATAAATAGTGCCCGCCGGATCAACCGTAGCCCCGCCCGCCAGCGACGATCCCGGCGCCGCATTAGGATTCACTTGCACCGAACTGAACGTCTGCCCGGCATCGTGCGAGGCGGCAACAAAGAACTTCTCTTCGTGGTTGAACCCAACATAAACGTCCGCACCACGCACTGTTAGGACTGGCCGGTCGGCCTCTTCGCGTCCACGCTCCGCCCATGAGTACGACCAACTCCGCCCGAAGTCCTGCGATCGGGCGACCATAATGTCGCGCTTGTTATTCTGCATCCACGAGGCGTACACCGTCTGCCGGTCCACCGGATCGACCACGATCTGCGGATCAAACTGCCCGGTTGAGTAGGGAAGCAGCGCTTTCGAAGGCTCCCAGGTGAGCCCATTGTCGCTACTCACGGTGAGCGCAACGCTCGGCGCAGTGCAGCTTGAACAATCGGGCACGGCCCCATACTGCGGATAAAGAACGTACACATGCCCCCGTCCGTCAGCAGCGATGGCGGGCTCCCACTGGTCGCCCGTGCGGTATCCCAGGCGCTTCTGGGGCGGAAACCCGGGGACCGCCAGAGCCGCCTGAGTCGTGGTCAGGGCCAACACGAACAACAGCGCAAGTTTTTGCACAGCTCTTGGCGCGGCTTCGAAGCGGCTGGTTGAGAAACCCACGGATACTCCTGGGAAGACCCTGACCCGGACTTTACCGTGATTCGGGAAGACCCGTCAATTGCCAACTGGGTCATTTGACTCCGATTTTACGAGCCTGTGACTTTCCTGGCGTTTGCTCATCCAATAAGGGACAATACAAAACCAAAGCAATCCCTCCGATGGACGTCATCCTGAGCGTAGCCGTTTTTCAGGCGAAGCGAAGGATCTGGCGGGGGCAAATAACTGGTACTGGGGAGCAAATCGCAATGGAACGAGCCACATTTGCAGCAGGATGTTTTTGGGGAGTCGAAGCCACCTTCCGCCAGATGCCGGGCGTAACCTCAACCCGCGTTGGCTACACCGGCGGGCAGACCGAAAACCCGACCTATAAAGAGGTCTGCACCGACCGCACCGGCCACGCCGAGGCGGTGGAGGTCGAGTTCGATCCCGCCAAACTGACCTACCCTCAATTGCTGAAAGTGTTCTTCGAAAACCACGATCCCACCCAGGTGAACCGCCAGGGCCCGGATTGGGGTTCGCAATACCGCACCGCGATCTTCTTTCATTCCCCGGAGCAACAAAGGCAGGCTGAGCAGTTCAAACAAGAACTGGAGATGGCGCACCGCTACTCGAAGCCAATCGCGACGCAGATCGTCCCCGCCGTAACCTTCTATCCGGCAGAAGACTACCACCAGCAATATCTGGAAAAGCGCGGCCTGGCCAGCTGCCACATCAAGGCGTAGGCTCGCGTCGACCGAGGATACTGCAAAGCGAACGCCCTCAGCGGCCGGTGCGGAAACCGCAAATGCATGAGTAATCATGTGCGCACTCATTACAAATGCCAGCACTCATTACGAATGCGTGCACTTATTACAAATGCGAGCACCACCGTGGAAGAGCGGCCCTTCTAGGTGTCCGCGTAAGGCATGTGAAAATCCGTTCGGGCTTCAGCCCCTGTGGGGGTCTCGGAGGGCCTAGGGCTGACCGACTATGTTCGCGGCCACGCTAACCGGTTGTCTTGGCCGAAAGAAGAACAACAACACGAATCCCCCCAGATAGTAAAGGGCGCTTTGTTGCAGGGTGCAGCCCAGAAAGCGCTGCACCAGCCCGGACAGAGCCAGCGCCTCGCACAAGGCGTAAGTTGTCAGGTACCCCGTTCTCCAGTGGTTCAGACTGAGGTTGTCCTCGGGATGGGTCGCCAGGCTCTCCGCGGCGCGCAGCACCAGAGTGCGCCGCACCACAAAGATCACCCCGACGATCGCCACCGCCAGCGTCGAGAACAGGTAGCTAAGCGCCGGGTCGACCGACCGCGCCACCGGTCCCGCGAGTTCTCCGACGATTCCGTAAAGGAGGATGCTGGCCAACAGCGCCCACTGCACCGCCCGCAGTGTCTTTAGGGCACCGCTCATCGATGTGACATTCTCGCTCGAAGTAAAGGTAGAGCGTACAAAACATTCTACGGCGGAATCTGTTTGAGCAATACTGTTTTCTAACTATCAATGGGAATGTTCGGATCGTCCCGGCCGCATTCGCAAAAATATCTGGAACGACACGGGATCTCTTCCATAACTCGCGTCCAGCGTGCTCGGCTTGGAGTAGAACGTGACATCCGCCCCCAGACCCAGCTGACATGCGCGATTCTGAATCAAGTCCCGCTGGCCGCCAAATGTGTAGGCCCCGATCCGGTAGACCGGTTGGACCGGCTGCTGCGGAAACAGTTCGTTCTTGTCGACGAGTTCCAGCCGCGTGAAAGCGTAGTCTCGCCGCAGAAAGTTCACCGTGGATTCCAGCAGGTAGCTGTTCAGCGTGGTGTCCGTCGCGATCTTGTGGACGCGCCCCCAGACCAACGTCGTTGCCCAGTTGCCCGCTGCCAGCGGCCGGTTGTATTCCGCGGACGCCGTCTGCCGCCACTGACTTCCCGGCTCTAGGGCCTCCGGATGCTCCAAGCGCCCAATGCTGTACTGTACCGCCCAGTTGCGCGTCGGCGCCACAAAGACCCGCCCCGACCATGAGTCCAGCGCCGCCAGCTGAATGCTCCAACGCTGTTCATTCGGTTCGCGCCCGTTGAACGCCGACGCCTCCAGTTTCACGCGGTCAATCACGAATCCGGTCGTCACTACGCCGAAGCTGGTGTGCGTCGAATCCTGCAGGTGGTGGCCTAATGGCGCCAGCGGCAACTCGGAAGCCGACGCCCGGTGCAGATACGTCACCGGCCCAAGCGCCGGCTCCGCCGAGGGACCTCCATACAGTTCCCACGAGATCTTCTTCGTCAGAGGCAGGCTGTACTGCGCCGCCAATTCGGCGAACAGATTGTGCGGATGCTGATGATCCACCAGGGGCTCCCCGTGATACGTCTCTCCCGTCTGAAAAAGCTCCGGGAACCCAGGGTGCGGTGACGTCAGCGACTCGGCAGAAAACATCTGCTCGAACAGAATCGTTCCCGCGCCCAGCTTGTGCTGCTCCATCAGCATGCCCCAGTTCACCGACTCCGCCTTACCCGCGCCGCGCGGACCGCCTTGCTGGCTGTAATCCACAAAAATGGCACCGTGAGCCATGAACTCCCACCCGCCGCTCATCCACATCCACGCTGGTCCTTGCACCGACGCTGGCTGCCACCCAGTTCCCGATCCTTCATGCGGCGACGGCAGTTGGAATACTTTCGGCTTCTCCATCGGCATGTTCATCCCCGCCATCGATGTATCTTGTTGCGGCGAGGCCTCATGCTCGGCATGCGCCGAATCAGCTGTACGCGTATCCTGCGCCGACGCGCACGTCAGCCCGAACGTCGCTAAAAACAAAATCGCAAACCGCGCTTTTCTCAAAACAAGCTTCTCCATGGGGATTTGACCTTTGGATTGATGGAACCCGCCATGCGCAAAGGCGCACCCAGGACCAAGGAAACCGGAACAAGGTAGGACGAAGTAGGTCTAGATGCGCAGCGGAGCAACGCCCGGCGGACTGTTGGAAGGAGTCACGAACACCGCGGAATCAAAGGCAACGAACCCCAATTTGGCTTCCTCACTCTGTTCCAGCATGCAAAGTTCCCCAACCACCGATCCGACGGAAAACACCGCGTTCGGTATCGCCGCGTGATGGCCGCTCACACAGCACTGATAGTTGGTCGGAGTGGGAACAGGAGCAACAGGCCCATGGCCATGACATCCTGCCGGATGAGCACGCCGCTGGAAACGGCATCGCCTGCGCGCCCGGCATGGCCGCCATCGTGATCAGCAATAACACCGCAACCGCGCGCAAGATCCCGTGCATTCGTGTCTATGTCCCGGTGATTCGGATGCGGAGTTCTTCCGGCAGCCGCTGCCGTATTTCTTCCGGCAGTCGATCATGCACCCGCCGCGCACCTTCTTTGGCCGCGTCGAGCACCGTCACCGGCGCTGGAGTAGCCACCGCCACTCCCAGCCAAATCAGCGCAGAAAGCCCAAATCCCGCCAGCGCAGCGATTTCCAGCCAGAACGCATGCCTCGGCCCGAGATGCCAGATCACGCCAAACGCCAGCAGAAACACGCCCGCCGACACCGACGCCAGCGCGATCAGTCCCACATCAATCATGCGATGAATTTGTTGCCGGCTGCGGCAGTGTTCGCACTCCGCAAAATGGCTCTCGTAGTCGCCGCACATCTCCGGCGCCAGGCCGGATATGTCATACCGCCAGCCCGCCAGAATCTTGCCAACGATCGGATCAATGCACTGCTGACTCATGGGGTAATACAAATACGCAAAAGACAAATCTGCAAACAATCACTCCAAAATCAGCCGCCTACAGGCGAATCGGCTCCATCGCCTCGGTCTGCGACGCCAGCAGCACGCGGTTCTGGAATAACCCGCCCCGCGTGGCCAGGGCTTTTTCAGCCTCTCTCCGGGCGATTTCGGGATGATTGTTCTGCTCTGAGAGATGCGCCAGCACGACAAAAGACGCACTATTATCATAGTCGTTTGTGAAGAAATCAGCGAGGGCCAGGTTCGAAAGGTGCCCCACCCGGCTCATCACCCTCTGCTTCACCGACCACGGATACGGCCCCACCCGCAACATCTCCAGATCGTGATTCGACTCCATTACCAGCACATCGCAGCCGCGAAGATGATCGCGCACGCTCACCGGCAAATATCCCAGATCGGTCGCGACTCCCACCTTGATGCCCTCGGCACGAAACGTGAATCCCACCGGATCCGCCGCATCATGTGGAATGGTGAACGGCTTCACCTCAATGTCGCCCACCTGAAATCGATGCCCAGCCTCAAACGCCTCGTACTTCTCCAGCTTCGGGCGCTCGCCTTTCTCATTGCGCATCGCTCGCGCCCAGGCCTGATGCGTCCCGCCCGTCATGAACACTGGGATGCGCAACTTCTTGGCCAGCGTTGCCAATCCGTAAACATGATCGGAATGTTCGTGCGTGATGAGAATGGCGGAGAGTGTGTGCGGATCCTCGCCCAAGGTTTTTAGCCGCTTAAAAGTTTCGCGGCAAGAGATGCCGGCATCGACCAGAATCTTCGTGCAGGCGCTGGCCACCACCGCGCAATTCCCGCGGCTCCCCGAAGCCAGCATAGTCACACTCACACCCATGATCGCAGCATACGCGTAAATGCTGTGGAATCGGGAGTAACTTTCTGGTTAGCCGATACCTAAGAGCAGAACGGCCTGAGTGAAAGTCGGCTTGCAAAAATTGGATTGTGAAAATTGCCTGATGTGGGGACGGCCGCCTCGGCCGTCCAGCGAGGGCGAAGCCCAGCGCCTTTCGAGCTGAACTCATTGCTATGAGGGGGACAGGCCGCTACTTCCCCTGCCGCAAATTATCGATCACATCGCGCATGAAGGATCCCCCATACGCCCCTGCGATTCCAGGAAGGAACGCCAGAAACGATCCATAAATCTGCGCCCGCGTTGGCTTCACCGCAAGAATTTCGTAAGCCGCCAACTCCGTCAACGGAATGAAGATTCCGACGGTCACCACCCACCGCCAAGGCCACCGCGGCCGCAACAGCCCGAGCAGAATGCCCGCCGCCAGCACCAGCAGAGCCGTGAACAGCAGATCGTTGATCGCAACATCCGCCCATCCCGTACCAATGCCGCAAAGCGCAGCCAGCGAGTAGAACCAAATGTCGCTCCCGGCGCTGGAAACGTCCTCAGATGTTCTCATTCAGCAATCAACAATCAACAATCATCAATACGTATAAAATCCCCGCCCGCTCTTCCGCCCCAGCCACCCCGCGTCCACCATCTTGATCAACAGCGGACAAGGCCGGTACTTCGGATCCCCCAGCCCGCCGTGCAGCACCCGCATGATGTCGAGACAAACATCGAGCCCAATAAAGTCCGCCAAAGTCAAAGGCCCCATCGGATGCGCCATCCCCAGCTTGAACACTTCATCGACCGCCTCCGCAGTCGCCACGCCTTCCATCACCGTATACATGGCCTCGTTCAGCAGCGGCATCAGCACGCGATTCGACACGAATCCCGGCGCGTCATTCACCTCGACCGGCGTCTTCTCCAGCTTCACCGACAAATCGCGCACGGCAGTAAAGGTTTCCTGCGAAGTCGCCAGCCCGCGAATCACCTCCACCAGCTTCATCACCGGCACGGGATTAAAGAAGTGCATCCCGATCACCTTCTCTGGTCGCTTGGTGAGCGCCGCCAGCTTGGTAATCGAGATCGAAGATGTATTCGACGCCAGAACAATTTCCGGACGCGTCACCCGATCGAGGTCGCGAAAGATCTCCGTCTTGATCTCAAACTTCTCCGTCGCTGCCTCAATCACAAAATCGCACTCCGAAAGCTGCCCGCGATCGGTCACCGGACGAATGCGCGCCAGCGCCGAAGTCTTGTCTTCGGCCGTGATCTTGTTCTTCGCCACTTCGCGATCCAGATTCTTGGTAATCGTCCCGATCGCCCGATCCAGAAACCGCTGCTCCACGTCGCACAGCACAACGTCGAATCCGCCGCGCGCAAAGACATGAGCAATCCCGTTGCCCATGGTCCCCGCGCCGATAACGCCCACCCGTTGAATGTTCATGAAGTTCGCCTCTAACAAAACGTTCGAGTCTACCACCGCATCCCAACCCGCACGCAACCTCAAGTGGCCTTGTCATCAAGAGCGTTGTCATCCTGAGCGGCGTTTTTTGCCGCGAAGGATCCATGCAACTGGCCCTCCGGGAGCGCACGGACCCCGAAACCCGCTCCCCAAACAAAGGTTTCGCTCTGTGCGATTACCCCTAAGTCCATCAGATCACTGGCCAAAAGACCCTCTTCACGCAAGCAGCACCTCGCAGGCATCCCCGCATCCGATCTCCTGTATGGCCGAAGCCCTGCAAGACTTCGGCATCGGAGGTGATTCATGGTGCGCAACACAATGTGGCGTGGATTGAGAGTAATGGCGCTGGCCGCAGCCGTTTCCCTGGCATTTGGCAGCGTGGCGTGGGGGCAATATGACCGCGACGATTACTACAACGGACACGATGACGCCCGCGAACACGGCTACAGAAATGGCTACCGCGACGGTCAGCGCGCCGGACAGTACGACCTCGAACGCGGACGCCGTTTCAATTTCAAAAACGACGACTGGGAAGACTCCCGTGGCTACGAGCACTGGATGGGCAACAAGGGCCACTACAAGCAAGCCTATCGCGAGGGATACGAACGCGCCTACCGCCAGGCCTACGGCTACGATCGCGACCGCCGCGGCTACCGCGATCGCGACGACTGGCGCTAAAACAAATTCGTGCCGGGTGCCCCATTTCTCGCGCGCTCTTTGCGCGAGAAGTGGGGATTTGACTCCCGCACAAATTGCCGGGTGCCCCATCCTACGCGCGCCTTTGCGACCGGACGCACACCACCTCGTGAGACCAATCACACACCTCCCCCACGCCACCCCATAGCATTAAAAGTCAGTCACACTCTAAAACTCTCCCCACGGATCCGTCATGCCAGTCAAAACCATCATCGAACCTTTCCGCATCAAGAGCGTCGAACCCCTCCACTGGACCACCCGCCCGCAGCGCGAGCAGCTCCTCGAAGCCGCCTACTACAACCTTTTCCTCCTCCCCGCCGACGATGTCCTCATCGATCTGCTCACCGACTCCGGCACCGGAGCCATGTCCACCCACCAGTGGGCCGCGATCATGGAAGGCGACGAAAGCTACGCCGGTAGCCGCAGCTTCGACCGCTTCAAGAATTCCATCCAGGATATCTTCGGCTATCGCCACGTCATCCCCACCCATCAGGGACGCGCCGCCGAGCGCATCCTCTTCGGAGTGGCCTGCAAGAAAGGTGACGTCGTCCCCAACAACACCCACTTCGACACCACGCGTGCCAACGTCGAATTTGTCGGCGCCGAAGCCGTTGACCTGGTCATCGAAGAAGGGAAGCACCCCGCGTCGACGCATCCCTTCAAGGGCAACATGGACGTCGCCGCCCTCGAGTCCCTCATCCACCGTGTCGGTCGCGACCACATTCCGCTGGTCATGGTCACCGTCACCAACAACTCCGGCGGAGGCCAGCCTGTCTCGATGGAAAACGTCCGCCAGGTGAGCGCCGTGTGCAAGCGCCACAAAATTCCGCTCTACTTCGACGCCTGCCGCTTCGCCGAAAACGCCTGGTTCATCAAGTTGCGTGAGAAGGGATACGAGAGCAAAACGCCCAAAGAAATCGCTCAGGAAATGTTCCGTCTCGGCGACGGATGCACCATGTCCGCCAAAAAAGACGGCATGGCCAACATCGGCGGCTTTCTCTGCACCAATGACGACCTGCTCGCCCAGCAGGAAAAAGATCTGCTCATTCTCACCGAGGGATATCCCACCTACGGTGGCCTCGCCGGACGCGATCTCGAAGCCATCGCCGTTGGCGTGCAGGAAGCTCTCGAAGAAGACTACCTGCGCTACCGCATCGCCTCGACGGCGTATCTCGGCAATCACATCGCGTCGCAGGGTGTCCCCATCGTCCAGCCTCCCGGTGGACACGCCATCTATCTCGATGCCCGCGCCTTCCTTCCCCACATCCCTGCAGATCAATTCCCAGGTGTGGCGCTGGCAGCCGAGCTGTATCTCGAAGGCGGAATCCGCTCCGTCGAAATCGGCACCCTGATGTTCGCCGCCGCAGCAAAAATGGACCTGGTCCGCCTCGCCATCCCGCGCCGCGTCTACACCCAAAGCCACATCGACTATGTCGTCGAAGTAATCCTGGAAGTCTGGAAGCACCGCGCAAACATCAACGGCATGCGCCTCACCTACGAGGCTCCGTTCCTGCGACACTTCACCGCACATCTGGAACCGGTGAAAGTGGCCGCAGCCACGCGGTCGTAAGTTGTACACGACCGAGAGAAGAGTTGAAGACCCCGAGGGTGCCCCATCCTAACGTCGCGCCCTTTGCGACGTTAGGGTGGGGACTTTGACTCTACGACCGCAGCGAAGAAAAATGCCAAACGGTATCATGGCCCTCGTCGTGACGGGGATCACGGACCGTTTCCCCGCCCCGATGTACGGTGAGTCGTAATCCAGAAATATCCAGGAGGCCTCATGCGCAAGACCGCCATGTTGCTCACCCTCGCACTATTCGCGCTTGCGTCGATGTCCCACGCCGGCACTCTCGCAAGCGTAACGCTCCCCGACACGATCCAGGTCGGAAGCACAACCCTGTCTCTGAATGGCATGGGATTGCGCACCAAGTACATGGTCAAGGTCTACGTCGCCGGACTCTACCTCGCGCAGAAGTCCTCCGACCCCGCCGCCATTCTCAAACCCGACGTTTCCAAACGCATCGTCATGCACTTCGTGCGCGACGTGAGCAAGAACCAGCTCACCGATGGCTTCACCGAATCCTTCGAAAACAATACGCCCGACGCCGCGAAAACCCTGAAGCCCGACATCGACCGCCTCTTCTCCGCATTCGACGCAGTCAAAGATGGCGAAGAAGTCACGTTCACTTACGTCCCCGGCACAGGCACATCGGTAGCGATCGCGGGCAAAGAGAAGTTGTCCGTTGCCGGCCCAGCTTTCGCCGAGATGCTCTTCTCCGTCTGGCTCGGTCCCAAGCCCCCCAACGCCGGCCTGAAAAAAGGCATCCTGGGACAGTAAGCCCTTTGTGGGTCAGACAAGCCCCGAGGGTGCCTGTGATCCTCGGGAGCAGCCGGGTGCCCCATCCTAACGTCGCGCCCTTTGCGACGTTAGGGTGGGGACTTTGACTTTCGGTCCTCCGAAGAGAACCCGGCCCAAGCGAAATTCTGGTGTAGCGTGGGGGCCTGACGCGCCCTCCTGCCCGCGTCTTCGACAAGTGGTTCCATCTCTCAACCCCTAACGGACCCCACGAACCCTACTGCGGGCTGTTCAGCTGCGCTGGTTAACCTGATTGGTTGCAACGGATTACGAGTTCAGCGAGAGGATCGAATTAGATCCTTTGACGTACCTGCGAAACTCTCGTAATAGTGGCGCTGCGGGCTGAGCGCTTTGCTTTGTGTTGCCCCCCGACAGTAAAGCAGTCGAGTGTCGTCCCGAAGCCGTTCATCAAAATCAGGAGAATCAGTTCATTATGAAGCGTCAACTCGTTTTCGCCACTTTGACTCTGTGCTGTGCAATTGGAGCCTCCGGTCAGACCCCTGCCTACCACGCCAACGTATTAGGAATCCAGGACGGACGGACCAACATTCAGGTCGAGATCCCGATCAGCCTGAACCGCTGGGGGCAGGTGATCGGCACCTACGGCGGCGGCCAGTCCGGCGGGACGCACGCCGTGCTGTGGACTCCCCCATCCGCCAACGACGGCACCAGCGTTGGCTCCCTCTTCAGCATTGAGTCGTCGCCCGGTTTGCCTTCCGGTACGGCCGACACGGGGCCGTACGGTCTAAATGATCGCGGCCAGGTAACCGGCTGGGCTTACACGCCGGGACAGGGAGACGGCAATCAACACCAGTCCTGGATGTGGAAACCCACCATCCTCAACAGCACCAAGGGCGTTCTTCATGGAAACAGTGGATCGGCAGTGGCCTTTCCTCTGGTTTCGATTACCGGTTACGGCTCGGCAGCGGAGTACAACGAATTAATTAACAACAAGGGCTCCATAGCCGCCTACGGCATCAACGTTCGCGCCCTCTTGTGGACTCCTTTCACCGTAAACGGCATGTCGGGAACCTGGACCTATGACCCAAACCATGGCGCCGCACCCTCCGGCTTCAACGATGCCGGGCAGATTGCCGGCAGTAGTTGCGATAATTCGGTATGGAACGGACCTTACCTGCACAGCGGCGTGTTTCCCCCTCTCCTCGACGGTGATGTCATCAGTTCACCATTGTGGATTCCGACCACGAGTCAGGAATGCGTCTCCGCTGGCGCCGCGCTGAACTCCAAGGGCCATCTGGCAATCGCGGCCGTCAGCACGGCGAACATGATTCGTGCATATCTCTACAAGAACGGATCCGCCACCGATATCAGCACTGGGTTGTCGTCCCACGTGCAAGCGATCAATTCCTTCGACCAGGTTGCGGGTTATGCGGATACAGATACGCGACGCGCGTATCTCTTTCAGAACGGAACCGCAGTCGACCTCAACACCCTCAACGACTCCACTGGAGGGCTCCTGCTCAAGTACGCGATTGCCATCAACAATGTCGGCCAGATTCTCGCGTCCGGAGTTTACCCCGGCGCCGGAGCCAGTGTTCTCCTTACGCCCAACGCTCTCGTCACCAATCCGGTCGTCGTAACCAAAGGTCCGATGCAGATCTCAGGCAAGACCTACAGCCAGACCGTGACCGTACAGAACGCGGGCACCACCCCCATCACTGGACCCATTTCCGTGGCCCTCGACGGCCTCACCGGTGGAGTGACCCTCACCAACAAGACTGGGAAGACCGTTTACACCGGCCCGGGAAGTGTCTATGCCAATGTCAGTGCGAGCGATTTGCCGGCGGGCGCCACCACCACCGCATTCACCCTCGTGTTCTCGAACCCGAGTTTGAAAACGATCAATTACACGGCCCGCGTTCTCGGCAGTGCGGCGCCGCGCTAGGAGTGGCGGCGGCGCGTGCCGAGCGGGAACAATTGCCCACGAAATAACGCATCGCTCTCTGTCCCTCTTCAAGACGGAGGGACAAGGGCGTTGCGGCGAAGCAGATTTCGGGCATAATACGGCATCCGCAGAAGGGGCGTGCCATGGGGCGGTCAAGGCGAAGATTCGCTGGTGTGGTGGAAGTGTGCTGGCTCACGAGCTGCTTGGGGCTGGGGAGCCTTCTTTTCGGTGGCGGCAGGGTCGTGTACGCCGATGCGAAGCCCGAACCAGAACGGATCCAGGCCAACACCAATCTGACGCCCGGCGGCGTTCTCGCCAACAGCGTACTCACAATCGACCTTGAGGTGCGGGAGGGAGAATGGTTTCCTGAGGACGAGCATGGCGCGAGCTTGAAGGTTTTCACATTCGCGGAGCGGGGGAAGCCGCCTCAGGATCCCGGCCCTTTAATTCGAGTGCCGGAAGGGACTACGATTCACGCCCGGATTCATAACCTGATTTCGGTTGCGGTAGTGATGCATGGCATGCATGCGCGTCCCGGAAAGGCGGACGATGTTTTCGAAGTTCCCGTAGGCGAAACGCGCGAGGTCACCTTCCAGGCAGGCGTGGCTGGGGCGTATTACTACTGGGCAACGGCGGGGGGAGACACGTTGCTGGGCCGTCCTTATAAAGAAGACGGCCAGCTGAACGGGGCTTTGATTGTGGATCCGGCGGGCAGCGTCGCGCCGGACCGTATTTTTTTGATCAGCGTGTGGCGCGACCGCCAGCTACCGCAGGAATCGCTCGACATCCCGGTCATCAATGGCAAATCGTGGCCGTATACCGAGCGACTGGAGTACACAGTGGGGGCCGACGTGCGCTGGCGGTGGATCAACGCGAGCGCGCAGGTGCATCCCATGCACATGCACGGTTCTTATTTTCGCGTCGATGCGGTTGGCGATGGTGAGACGGACACGGTGTTTCCGGTGGCCCAGCGGAAACTCGTGTCGACCCAACTGATGCCCATCGGCGGGACCATGACCACACACTGGCAACCCAACGAGCCGGGACGCTGGTTATTTCACTGCCACATTCTGACGCACATATCCCCGGAAACCATGATGCTCCGCCAAAACGTCAAGACGGAACATACCAATATGGCGCACGACCACCCGGGCCACGACATGGCTGGACTGGTTATGGGAATCACCGTGGTGCCACGTCCAGGAGACCGGACGCAGGTGAAGCCGCCAAAGCCGCGGCGCAGGCTTGACCTGGTGATCGGGGACCAGCAAGGCGGCGCGAATCCCAGGGGATATGCGCTGAGCGAGCAGGGCAAAGCGAGCGCAGGCGTGAGCGCTCCGGGCCCCGCGCTGGTACTCACCCGAGGCGAGCCGGTTGCCATTCACGTCGTGAATCGTCTGAGCGAAGCCACCTCGATTCACTGGCATGGCATCGAGCTGCAAAGCTACTACGACGGAGTGCCGGGCTGGACCGGCTACAAAGATCAGGTCACGCCGATGATTGAGCCGGGAAAGTCGTTTGATGTTTACTTCAATCCTCCGCGCGCCGGAACGTTTATTTATCACACGCACATGAACGACATGCCGCAGCTCAGTTCGGGACTCTATGGGCCGATCATTGTGCTGCCACCGGGAGAGACCTTTCATCCGGAGACGGACAAGGTATTCCTGATGAGCCGGAACGGAATGCGCAAAGATGGCACGTTCCTGCTCAATGGCACGACCAGCCCGCTCGCGCAACAGTGGCGCGTGGGGCAACAGTACCGTCTCAGGTTCGTCAACATTAACGCGAACAATACGGTGAAGATTGCCTTGACGCGGAAAGGTGCTCCAGTCGTCTGGAAGGCGATTGCCAAGGATGGTGCCGATCTGCCCCCCGAGCAAGCCCTGGTGAGCCCGGCGGCGTTTGTGATTGCCCCGGGAGAAACTTATGATTTTCAGTTTCAGCCGGAGCCGCAGGGCGATATGGAACTCGAGCTGGAAATTGTCTTGCTGAAGGAGAGGGTGACTCAGGCGATTCGGATTGAGTAGAGCGGGCAGCGGAACGCCTCGGTTCGCGAATCATTCTGCCATCAAAAGTCCACTCTCTGCCCCCACGCCAAAGTCGACCCGCATTTAACGAACGCAACCTGCTCATGCTAGCATCGAAGAAGTTCTCCAGAAACCCATGCCCAAGTTCGTCATCGAACGTGACGTTCCCGGAGTCGGAAAACTATCCGACGCCCAATTGCGGGAGATCTCCCAAAAATCCGTCAACGTCCTGAAGGAAATGGGCGTCGGGATCCAGTGGCTTCATAGCTACGTGACCGGCGACAAAGTGTATTGTGTCTATCTCGCCCCTGACGAGGCAACCATCCTGGAGCACGCCCGCCGCACGGGGCTTCCCGCCAATCGTATTTCCGCCGTCCGCCGGCTTCTGGACCCGACGAGCGCGGAATAAGTTCTCGCACTCCCACGGAACGCGGCTGTGCTCACGAGCACGAGCGAGACGCATCCCCCAACAGCAGTACCTCTTCAATCGCTTGCTCAACCGAAAGAGCCCAGCCTGCTGACCAGGCCGTCCCGCACACGGTGCTCCCCAATGCTTGCCGTGCCGGGTGCAGGCTGGCTTCCAGTTTGGCGTGTTCTGCCGGGGTAAGAGGAGCGCCGATATTCTGGCGCAAGGCCGCAGCCGCCCCTGCCAGCCGCAGCGAGCGTGCCGCTTCCAGTTGTACTGCCGCGGAGCACGCGAAACACTCCAGCAGACGAGCAATTCCTCGCTTGTGTTCCAGTTCCTGAAAGATTCCGGATGCTCTGACGGTATAGGTCCTGCGCCGTCGAATAATTCCCCTGCTCGCTCGCCAGGTTTCCCAGATCAGCGAGCGTGCCGGCAATGCCCCAGCGGTCGCCAAGTTCGCGGAAAATCTCCAGGCCTTGTTCGTACAAAGCTTGCGCCGCTCCTGCGTCCCCTTGATCGCGGGCCACATCTCCTAGGTAGTTCATCGACCAGGCAACCCCGGTTCGATCTCCTAGCCCACTGAAGATCGAGAGACACTCCGCGTACAGGGATCTGCGCTCGCGTATTGTCCCCCTGCAATTTCACGATATTCGCCAGGTTGCTCACAGCACTGGCCACCGCCTTCGGGTCGCCCACTTCTCTCCATACCGTGAGACTCTCTTCGAATAACAATCGCGCACCCTGGATGTCCCCCCGGTCCCGTGCATTGACCGCCAGAGCGTTCAGAGAAACAGCGGCGCCTTGGGCATCGCCCAGTTGACGCGTAATCTCCAGGCTCTCGCGAATGAGCGCGTCGGCCGCTCCGTAATCTCCCTGCTCGACCCCGAGTACTCCCGCTGCAAAAAGCGCGCGACTGCGCGCCTTGGTGGGCGCTTGTGCTCCCGCGATCTTTAGTAGTTTGTCCAGCCGCGCCCTGCCCTCCGCGAGATACTCCCGCATCTCCCAATAGCGAAACAGGGCAGAGCCGAGACGCAGACCCCACTCCGCATCTTCGGTTTCTGTCAGCCATTCCAAGGCAGCGCGAAAATTGTCGTATTCGTTCGCATAGTGCGCCAGCCAGTCCGCGCTCGCGGTTCCGCTCAGTTCCGTAGCTTTCTCCTCTGCCAGAACCAGGCAGTAAGCGGCATGGGCGCGCTTCGTCAGCGCCTTCTCGCCACTGGTCTCCAGTTTTTCCAGAGCGTATTCGCGAATCGTTTCGAGCATCACGAACCGCGGCTCGCCATCCCTTTGCTCATCCCGCTGCGCCAGACTCTTGTCTACCATCGACTCCATGCCGTCGAGCAGATCCAACTCCAGATCGCCTTTCGCATCGCAAACGGCTTCGGCTCCTTCCAAAGTGCATCCCCCCACGAATACCGACAGTCTCCGAAAGAGCCTCTGTTCGGTCGGTGTCAGCAGGTCGTAGCTCCAATCCATGGCGCCACGAAGCGTCTGGTGCCGCTGGGGCAGGTCTCGCGCACCGCCGGTCAACAGCTGCAGTCGGCTCGACAGCCGCGTCCGCATGGCCGAGGGCGACAAAACTTTCACCCGGGCCGCGGCCAGTTCAATCGCCAACGGCAGGCCATCCAGACGCGCGCAAATCTCGGCGACCGCGGCCGCATTCTCTGGCGTCAGTTGAAAATCTGGCTTAGCCGCGACCGCTCGCTGCACGAACAGCGCTACCGCCGGAGATCGCGACAGCACGTCGACCGTAGACGTCGACTGTTCCGGCAGCGCCAGCGGTGGCACCGGGAATTCGTTTTCCCCGTAAACGTGCAACGCCGAGCGGCTCGTCACCAGTATCTTGAGTTTGGAAGCCACCGACAGCAACTCGACGACCGTTGGCACCGCCTCGACCAGATGCTCGAAGTTATCCAGCAGCAGTAACTTCGGAGTACGTCCGGAACTTCGCAAGTTCGCCTTCAGTATTTCCAACGGAGACTGCGCCCCAGCCTCTCGTATCCCCAACGCCTGCACAATCACCGGAGCAATCAAGCCCGGATCGCTCAGCGACGACAGCGACACAAAATATGTTCCTCCCGGGAAGTGCTCCGCCAGACGGCTCGCCAACTGCACCGCCAGACGGGTCTTCCCGATCCCGCCCGGACCCGTGATCGTAACCAGCGACACATCCGGGCGCAGCAGCAGTTGTTCGGCCGCAGCCACTTCTTTCTCCCTTCCCACGAAGCCGGTCCTCTGTACTGGAAGACCTGAGGGAGGAGCCTCGACTACTGGTTCGATCGCCTTCTCCGAGAAGCCTGACCGAACTACTTTGAGTCCCGCGACTGTGTCTCGGGCTGACGCCTTGGCCCCAGCCTCCACTACGGGCGCGATGAATCGGTATCCCCGGCCCGTAATCGTCTGCACAAAGCGCGGCTGTTCGGGATCGTCCTTCAAGACCTGGCGGATCTTGCGGATCGCGGCGTTAATGCTGTTGTCTGTGTCGAGAAAGACGTCCTTGCCCCAAATCCGCTCGATGATTTGCGAGCGCGTCACCAGCTGCCCTCTCTCCTCGATTAAGAGGATGAGCAACTCCATCGGAATCCGTTCCAGCTTTACGATCCGCCCGCCGCTGCGAAGTTCATAAGTCCGCGGATCCAGGTCAAAATCGTTGCCGAATTGGATCGTGTCTGATCGTACTGGGTCGGACGCCACTGCACGCTCCCCACAAGTTGCGGCAATTCTACATCGGCCCCGGTGCACGCCGCCAAGTACAACATTTCCCTCAGCTTACAAATTCATGCAGCTTCACCAGGATTAAGGCGTTCGCCATGGTCATCCCTGACCGCTTGCGGCAGTATGCCTCCTGTGACAACGCAAACGTCGTTCTGGGGACGGCGTTCAAGAAAGCGCCCGGGGAACCACCGGCAAGGACTCAGGACCAGACCTCCTCGGGCGCATTTCCTCAACACCAGGGATTGTTGAACTGCACTCCCGGCCAGCTAGTGCCTGGTGTTGATCCGACGCGTAGGTATGGGGCCAAGGACTACAAAACTGATTCCACAAGGAGAACTGCTATGACGACACAAGTCACCACTCGCATCCACACCTCAACCACCATTCTGCGCCTGGCGTTGATGGCCAGCCTCACACTGGCCGCGCCACTTCTCGCTGTAGGGCAAACCAACCACCACGACCACGCTTCTTCGGCCAAGCTCGTGCAACTGGTTCGGGACGCTACCAAGCAGTTTATTAACGTGAACAATGCCACGGCCGCCGGCTATGGGCCGGCTTTTGGCTGCGTCAGCGGTCCCGACCACGGCGCGATGGGCATTCACTACGTCAACAGCACTTTCGTGGGAGACGGCTTGATCAACGTCTCGCAACCGGAAGCTCTCATCTACGAGCCCGTAGGAACCGCCCGGCGGCTGGTTGGCGTCGAGTACATTGTCGACGCCGCCACCTGGCTGGCCGCGAACGGCGGCGTTCCGCCCCAACTCGAAGGCCAGGACTTCCAGTTCGTCCCCGCCCCGAACCGGTTCAACCTGGACTCGTTCTTCGAACTGCACGTCTGGGCGTGGCGCGACAACCCGAACGGCGCCTTCGTCGACTGGAACAACCAGGTCAGCTGCGAAGGTCAGTAGAAACTGCGTGCTGTTTCGCTCCAACTCACCCTGCGGGCTGCCTCACCCTTGTCGCTCAGTTTGCGAACTGGGTGGGGCAACCGGAAATCAAGTAGGAACACACACTAAGGAGAAACCAATCATGAAGACAACTGGAACACAAACCATGCCTGTGCTTGAAAACGTCGTCAACGGAGTCTCAGTCGACGGCCTCTCGAAGACGGTTGACGCCATCAAGGCCACACCATCCATCGCGAAATTCAACTTTCGCATTCGCAATCAATGGGTCGATGGCGGCCGCAATACCTCGACCGCCGGCAACTTTTACGGTGCTGGCAAGGAGCAAACTCGAGCGAAGGAGTTTGTTCTCGAGGCCGACGAGCCTCCGCTCCTGCTCGGCAAGGATCTTGCCGCCAACCCCGTCGAGCATCTCTTGCATGCCCTGGCTGCTTGTCTGACTTCATCCATGGTCTACCACGCGGCGGCCCGTGGCATTCATATCGAAGCAGTGGAGTCTTCTTTGGAAGGCGATATTGATCTGCACGGATTCCTGGAACTCGACAAGAATGTACGCAACGGCTATCAGGGAATCCGCGTCAACTTCAAGATCAAGGCCGACGTTCCCGACGAACAGTTGCAAGAGCTGTCCAAGCTCGGTTCGGCACACTCGCCCGTCTTCGACTCCCTCACCAACGGAGTGCCCGTCGCGGTGACAGCCCAACGTTTGTAGCGCAGGCCGGGTGCCCTCGATGAGAGCGGGTGCCCCATCCTAACGTCGCGCCCTTTGCGACGTTAGGGTGGGGATTTTGACTCCAGTCCCAAGTGGCAGATCGGCGTTTGCCAAAACCTATCCGGTCGCGTCACTCGGGATCAGCGGGAAAGAGAGATAGTTTCATTTGGACTTGGCATTATGAGATCCATCAGTACGCGGTACGACATCGGCAGACTCATAGAATCCAAAATGAACGTAGCGTCCGGAACCTCCTCCAACACTTCGGCAGTTCTGATAGATCCAAAAGCCAGGAAAGGTCTGCAGAATATAATCCAGGGCCTGCTTCACTGTGACGTTGTACAAGTCGCCTGAGACCTGATTCTTGTGAATGTGTGACCCAGCCCAGTGATTCGGAAAGGGCCCGATCTTGTGTGTCGCGACGTATGTTTTGACCTCAGGAGAAGAGAGGATCGTCTGCAGCGTGTCGTTCGGACCATTGTAAATGTCGCGATCTTCATCGGGCGATCCGAATGACAAGTGGCTAATCCTGACATCCAGCAGGTCCATCGGCACATCGGTCTCAAACATGCGAATCAATCCATTTGACTCTTGCGTCACCTCCATCTGTCGGTCCTTCGAGAACACTTCCCGCAAAACCTCTGAAGGTGGACGTGAATTGTCGGACGGGGAAGTGAGCGCAGGGAAATCGGGATACGGCTGACCGAGTTCGCAACGGCCCCAATAAGCGATGGAACCCGAAGCATGTGCCGCACCCAAGATGTGCTCCAGGAGGGGCACGGCAACGGTTCGGTCGGTGCCGCCCCTATCTTGGGCGAGACACGAACTCAGCAAAATCAAGACGAAAGTCAGAATGAACGAGAATCTCTTCATTTGTCCTGCCGATCATAACCCTGGACGTAACCTGTCGGATGCCCAATTTCTCGCATTTTTTGTGCGAGCGAGGAACCCTAGGCAAAGGTTCGCAACCCCGCAATCAAGCTTTCTCGTTACCGGCTTCTTGGGTCTGT
>CAWEQA010000022.1:0-302056 GCA_963811095.1 uncultured Acidobacteriaceae bacterium
ACGTCCGCTGTTCCGCACTCAACGTAATGGCAGGGGCGATTCGCATCCGCAAGCGTCTCCTTCATCATAAGACGCTCGTCGATGGATAAAGGTTGCTACTTGCGACGCACTACACTAGCAGCTTGTCGTTACTCCGGTCCCCAGCACTTCAGTCCGCTTGCTTACTCACCCAGGACTTCTTGCGGTCAATGTCACTCTCAGCCGTCTTTGCAACTAGTGTAGTGCGTCAAGCAGATTGACGTTTATTCAGGGTGCGGCGAGCGCGTTTCACTTTTTCCAGGATGTCGGCGGCTTGCGCGGTCCAGATGAATGGTTTCGGGCTTTCGTTGTGGCGGTCGATGTAGGTGCCGATGGCCATGATGAGTTCTTCCAGGTCGCGGAAGACGCCACGCCGGAGCCGATTCTGAGTCAGGTCGCGGAAGAAGCGTTCCACCATGTTGAGCCACGACGCGCTGGTGGGAGTGAAGTGCAGATGAAAGCGCGGGTGCCGCGCCAGCCAGCGCTGCACCTTGGGGTGCTTATGGGTCGCGTAGTTATCGCAGATCAGGTGAAGCTGCCGGTCGGGCGGGATGGTCTGGTCGATCAGGCGCAGAAACTTGAGCCATTCCTGATGGCGATGCCGCTCCTGGCACAGGCCAAAGACCTCGCCGTTGGCCGTATTCAGCGCGGCGAACAGCGTGGCCGTGCCGTTGCGTTTGTAGTCGTGCGTCATGGTGGCGCCGCGTCCGCGCTTCAGCGGCAGGCCGGGTTGGGTGCGATCCAGGGCTTGAATCTGGCTCTTCTCGTCGGCGCACAGCACCAGCGCGTGTTCCGGCGGATTGAGGTACAGGCCGACGATGTCTTCCAGTTTCTCGGCGAACGCTGGATCGTTGCTGATCTTGAAGGTTTCCACGCGATGCGGTTTCAATCCGTGGGCGTGCCAGATGCGCCGCACGCTGGCTTCGCTGATACCGACCGCCGCGGCCATGGTGCGCGTGCTCCAGTGAGTGGCGTTGGTCGGTTGCTGGCGCGTGGTCATGGTCACCACGCGTTTGGTCAGGCGGGTGCCGATCGTGGGCTTGCGGCCGGGCCGGGGCGCGTCTTTCTGCAACCCCGCCACGCCCAGCGCCAGGAAACGCTTGCGCCAGCGGGAAACCTTTTTCGGCGTAATGGCCATGCCGGCCGCGATTTCCTTGTCCTGTTGGCCGGAGGCCGCCAACAACACGATGCGGGCGCGCTCCGCCACCCGCACCGGGAGAGATCGGCTCCGGGCTTGGGACTCCAACAACGTCCGCTGCTCCGGACTCAACGTAATGGCAGGGGCTATCCGCATCCGCGACCGTCTCCTCCATCATAAGACGCTCGCAGAATGATAAAGGTTGTTAGTTGTGACGCACTACACTAGCTTGCTGATGCTGAGTGTTGGATTGTCCCGGATAATCTGCAAAGCCGCCGCCTCTTTCCCATCCTTGTTGGCTTTCGTGCCCACCTTCTTAGTGCTCCAGTCCACATTGGCGCTTGGTGGTGCCACGATATGCAACCGGCCTAGCTCATCACTTGTGACCTCAAAGGGCTTGGACTTGAAGTCCCGCTGCTTAACGTTTTTCACGTAGGACGGAGACTTCCACTCATCGTTATCGGGGTCCTGTAGCCGCGTGGCCCAACATGAGGACACGAATGCGCCAAGGTCACCGCTGCCGCGCATTGCATTTCTCTAGTGTCAGCTCCGCCGCCTCTTTTTGGTCCCCTTGGGACTGTGGAATAGCACCACCACGGCTGAAGCCTTCGCCTTGATGAGCCTAACAGCCCGTGGTGCAAGGATCTGATTTCCTGCAAGAGGGGCGGCGCAGCCGGGTGCGCGATCTTGCGATGGATGTGGCAGGCCGAGTAGAGATACGGCTGCTACCACAACGCGGCTGACCGTTTCCATGCCAAAGCAGCCCCAGAACGCACCCAATGAGCTTGCCAAAGCGGTTTCTCAGCTCCCGCGGCGTGCCCGCGCCCAGCAACTTGCGCAGGATCAGGCTCATGTTGAACGCGCCCACATGAATCAGCTGCCGCTTGAGAATATTCTTGCGTCCGCGCAGATTGCAGCGCCGCATCCCGCCGGTTTCGTAGCAATGAGCGAAGCTGCGTTCGACCAACTCGCCGCGCCGCCGCAGCAAGTTCTTGCCGTACTCGCCCCGCACCCGCCGCCGGTTTTGCATAGACCGCCTGCTGCTCCCCTGCTTGCCCTTCCCAGTGCCGCCGCCCGGTCTGTTTCTTCTCCGGAATGTAGGTGCGAACTTCGTGCTCCTTCACCTGCTCAAGCACCGCGCCGCTGTGATAGCCCTTGTCGGCCACCAGTCTCTTCGATCCCGTCGACGTTGACCTTGGGCTTCTCTTCGGGCTGCAACTCTGCTTCGCGATCGACTAAATCCGCCACCGCCATCCCCGCCTCGCCCAGCGTCTCCTCCAGCGTCGTCGTGTCGCCCAGGTCGCGCCCTGCAGGGTCACCGCCACCACCGCGCCCGTGTCCAGATCGACCGCGTGCTCGGCCTTGTGGGCCAGATGCGTGCGGCCGTCCTTCATCTTCGCGATCTGCGCATCCTCGTCGGCGGATTCTTCCACTCCTCGTTCGACTGCGCTTCTTGCGCTTGCGATCCAGCCGCGCCAGATCCTCGCGCGTCGGCGTCTCGATGCCCGACGCCTTGGCCAGCCCGGTCAGAAACTCCTCGTAGCTCTCGCCCGTGTCCCGCCGCACGATCGAGCGCATCGCCGCGTTGGCTTCCAGCGTCGTGGCATCCACGCCGATCCGCTTGCCCTTCAGCAGCCCGCGATCGGCCAGCACCCCCAGCACCCAGCCGAACACTCGCTGGTGCGTCTCCAGGTCGATCAGCCGCCGCGTCCGCGAAATCGTCGAGTGATCCGGCGTGTCCTCGTCCAGCGCGATGCCCAGAAAGCGCCGCAGCGCCAGCGAATCCGCCAGCCGCCAGGCGATGCCGCGCTCCGCTTCGATGCCCTCGAAGTACCCGATCAGCAGCGACCGGAAATAGATCCCCGGCGTCAGCGACGGCCGCCCCTTCTTCTCCGCGTAAAACTTCGCGCACCGGCCTCTCCACAAACGCGTCGAACCCTCGCCGTCCAGCACCTCGTTCAGACGCTGATAGAACGGATGCCCCGGGCCGAGGCCAACTCCGTGTGCGCCATCCAAAGCTCCTCTTGCTTCTCCCGCTGCTTGCGCGTGCCCATCGCCATGTGCCGATTCTACAAACAGAGCCTGTGGATCCTTCAGAAGTTCTTGCTTCGCGAACCCAGACTTTCACCACGGGCTGCTAACGCTATGAAGCCTTCGGTTTGAATCATCATTTTGAATCCGCCCTTCTAAGTAGAAAATTCAAGAGCACCGCTTGGGTTGGAACCACTGAGGGCGGTCAGGCTTCCAGCCGCCAACGGTGCTCTTGGCCTTACAACTCTGCCCGGATCCGGGACGGGCTGCCCTTTTACTCCCTCACTAATACACCGGGAGGGGTTATCTCACTCAACACATGAGAGATGACCTCACTTAGCAAAACTCGTCCCTTTCAGCGTGCAAACCATCCCGGTTATGTCCGTTGTGCGATAGTGCCCGGCCAACAATTCCCGATGAGTCCAGACATTAAAGCCGTGCTGACGTACTAGATTGCAGAAGTAAACGTCCTCACCGTAGCCACCGTTGCCGCGGTCCAGCGTCTCCGTGCCGTCTCCGTGGTGCCAGGAAAACCAAGGGCCGGTGGGGATTTTCTCCCACACTCGCCGGTTAACCATGAGCACACCGCCGCCAACCGATGGGACCTCTTGGAACGGCCCGTCAATCTTTGTGCGGCACTCACTAGGCGGAAATAAGTTGTACTCGGAGGTTCCCTTGAGCGGCACTCCGTAGGTCAAGCCAATCACGCTCTGTTGACGGCCCGCCGCCGCAAGGATGTCCAGGGGCGTGCCCATCGGCATGAAGTTGTCATTGTCGAATGACACAAGCCAATCAAAGTGGTTGTCCCGAGCAATCTTGATGGTGTGATTGCGTGCTACCTCATGGGGCACGGCGTCCTTGATTGTTGCTAGCTCCACATCGAAGCGCGTATCTCGTGCCATCCGCCACAGCATTGATGTCAGCTCGGGACAAAACCATCCCTGTCTTTCGGTTGAAACCAGCCCGCACGCAAGGACTCTTTGCTTGCTCACCGCGCACCCCACAAGAGCAGGGCCACGATGGAGAGGACCACCGGCAAGCCCACGCCAATAATCCACAGATGACGGACAATGTAACGCGCATCCGCTGTGCGCTCGGTTCTCTTATCGAAGGCGTTGAGCAAGGACTCTTGCCTTCGGGATTCTCTCTGTGCGGCCTTCGCGTTCTTAACGTAGTCGGACATTGGGGTGACCTTTCAAGAAAGTTGAGATGTGAGCTGCCGCATTCTCCCCAGATACGGCAGCCCCACCCGGTTACAGCGGTTTTCCAAACACGGTACGCTGAAGACCGCTCTAGCTTTTCATCCCGTCTACGGGACCCCTGCTAGCTAGGGGTAGGAGAAATCGTTTAAGAAAAGCCGGAGCTGCCTCCCCAAGCAGCCCCGAGCTGGTTTCAACTTGCCGCTATGGTGTAGCCCTGGATGGCTTCTGCCAATCGCACACGGCCATCCGTGCGGCGGTAGGTGAGCAACGTGACAATTCCCTGACTCGCCTTCGGCTGGTCAAGGACCTTCACATTGATACCGCTGCCGCCACGATCACCGATGAGGTAACCGCGCCGAAAATCACCAAACAGCACGGGAGTATTTCCCCGAGTTGCGGCGGGCATGTCCGCCGAATAGAAGACCGGAAATCCGTGCAGGAAATCCTGAGTCCCTACGCGAGTCCAAGCAGGGTTAAATAAATTCGCGCCCACCTGTGCTTTGCGGATGATGATTGACGTTGGCCGCGTCATCAGCCAAGAGGCATTATTCAAATATGCTGCATTGACTTTGCCAACAAGGTCCAGGGTCCCCGAGATGGTGACCATGTTCCCGCTGGAGTCCGGCTCTTCCGTCACGCCCTCTCCAACGTTGCCAATCAACCCTTCTGGCTGCGTTGTGGAGTTTCCGTTGACATAGAGGTTCTCTTCCAGCATTTGCTGTGCAAGCACCATGTCTGAAGTCAGGAAGGACTGGAACACTGGCACGTCCTGAAGAAGTTCCCAGGAAATGTCATTCTGTTGCCCAATCATCCAGGCCGTCAGCGTGAACTGCCCAATGGTTGGAGCCGTGGAGCCGAAGGCCGACAGTTCGGACTTCTGAGCAGCCACGGAGAAGGACGTTTTTGTAGGGCACTTCACATCGGCAACCGTGGGGATAACCGTGCTGAGCTGCCGGACTGCCATCTCAGCCGGAGCCAAGGGGACAATCTGGTCATCCACAACCACCGGCACAGCATATCCACCGGCTGACTCGGATCCTTCGTACATCGCCGAGCTGATGTGTTTTCCAGCGGATTGGAGGTACTCGGAAAACCCAGTCAAATAGTCTTCCGAAAGTTCCACGGAGCGTTGCTTGGTGAATTTGCGTCCACCATCAATGAGCACGGCACCGTTGGGGCCTACCATGTCATAAATGGTTGAGTGTTTTTCAATGTGCTTGATTTGGGAGCCGAGCGCGGTGACAGCGGTCATGCAAGAGTCAAATTCCAGGCTCTCGGATACCGATAGCTCTCGCTTGGCACGTTCGGCGGTAGCGGTAATGTTTTCCGCCTTCTCCAGCGCAAACTCCCGCTGTTTTTTCAATTCGAATAATTTTGCCACTTTAGAACCTTCTTTTTTAGGCCCGTGGGCCGTGTCCGCCTGCCCGGTCTTATGGACAGTGCGGTACAACGCGACCTTCCGACCATCTCCCTAATTCAAGCCGCCGATGGCTTGCGGGTCAGGAGACATCACCCCTTCGAAATCAAAGTTTTTCCAGTTCGCGTTCCAAGAACTGTGCGGCTTCAATGTGCAGCGTGAGCCGTTCCTTCTCTTCGGCGGTCCGGGTGGTCTTTGCCTTCAGTCCCCGGATTCGGTCCTCACACGCCGCGTGCCGCTTTCTCAGAAATGCCCTGTCATCTGCCTTGCTCATAAAGAACCTCCGTTGCATTCGCATTAACAAAATTCGTAGGGCGGTGATATAGGCACCGCCCCCGCGCAGCTACCGGCAGATTGCCACCCGATAGCAGCAAACCAATCTCTGGAGCGGCGGCCTACGGACCAACCGCTCCTCTCTATAATCAGAGGTGCTCATTAGCCCCTGTCACAGAGTCAACTTGTGCCACCGCCTCTGATGGTTTCTTAGGCGGGAAATTGCAGTTACAAAATTCTCCGAAGTGCTTGCGGGCGGCGGTATCGTAGGCGAGTGCGGCGGACATCTCATCAGCGAAGCAGCCGAGATGCCTGTGTGCAATTTGTGCCTCCCATTTCCCGCCCCGCTTATTCCAAGAGACGCCCTTAAACCTGCTTGTGGTGCCGTGCTGCTTGCAACTGTTTGCCTCATTCTGTGACTTAGTGGCCACGCGGAGATTGCCGCGCTGATTGTTGAGGCCGTTGCGGTCTTCATGGTCCACAATAATCTTGGGGTCTGTGAGTCCAAGCAAAAAGCGGTGGAGTCTTTGCATGGTCCTCCCGCCGTTGGGCTTGCGGACTCGACGCCTTACGTAAACGGTGTGGCACTGTGGCTTCGCATACCAAGGCCCGGCAGCAACCACGGCCTCATGGTCGGCGTCATCTACCAGTGCCACGTACCCACGGGTTAGTTGAATCTCACGCACACTAGCTCCAAGTCCAGCTTAGAAGTACCACGCAGGACTACTGTAAACCTAGCGAGTCCACCTGTCAAGTCCCGTTTACGCTCCGTCATTCTTGACCCCGCTAGAGGGCTTGTGGTAGGTTATGGCATCCCCCGGAGGAGTCCATCTAGGAAGGTCCGACAATGTTCCGAAAACTGAAAACGACGGATTTACCCAAGCGGCGGCGGAAGGTAGCAAGCAAGTTTGAGGCTACACAGGAATGGCAGCTTATGAAGGCAGCCCTGGACGCGGGCCTTAAACCACAGGAAGCGCTGGAGGTGGTCCTAACGCCTGCCGATAAAAAGAAGTACGGGCTAGAGCACCGGCGAACGGTAACCCGCTTTATCCAAAAGTATGTCAAGGCGCTCGGGCAGCCGTACACGGTCAAGAGTTTCGAGCGTGACATGGGGACATATTTCCTTGTCATGTATGACCTGCCCGTCCAGGCTCCCGCACGCAAAACCGGATAGCGAGTCCCTTTGTGTGGTACGAATTACATGGCAAGTTCCTGCGTCCACCAGATGGTGCGTGCTTGCGTTGTAAGGCGATTTAAGAGATGCGCGGGGCTTGGTGGCACTGTGGGGTGACTCTTCTGGGAAACGGAGCCTAGATGCGTAGTGGTCAGAGGCAGCAGGCGCTGTTTGTTCCCGCTAGGTGTCGCGGTCAAAACGTGTAATGGCCTGTTAGCGACAGTTAACGCCCTGTCTCTTTGAACTTTTCACACCGGTCGAGAACAGCTACGGGAAGCAAAAGATCGCCGTTCCTCAAGGCTCCAACAGGCGCAACCGTTTTCAAACGCTTGTCCGCAATCCAGATTCCACCACTTTGAGGAGGAGCAACCAACTCTCTCGTAGAGACTGGCAGTGGAATTTTGCTCTCACACGGCAGGTACTCCCCGGCATAAACCTGCTCACCATCTGCCTCCACAAATCGGCAGTAGTTAGCTCCTCCTGATTCTGCAACCTCACAGCCGAACCACGATCCGCGATGCCACGATATCGGAAGGGCTGGAGCGTCAATCCACACAGAGTTCTGTGGCATTCCTTTCGGGAGCCGTGGAGGAAAGACCTTCGTGTCCAGCCATCTAATGCCGCCAGAGATCCAGAACAGGGGTAGAGCAACAAGGAGGGCAACGAAGAGAGCAGCGATTCTAAAAAGCCACTTAGACAAGAGTCTCGGACGATCCATTTTGATTCACTGGCATTCTACGCCTAGTTGGGAGGCAGTTGGCGAAACATCTCCATTTCACTCAAAACCTTCAAAAAAGGCCCTACATCAACCGCGAGCGGACGTTGCGCTGCTCATCGGAAATTGGTGTTTTCGAGTGGTGGAATACCTTGCTTCCGTCTTTCCTCCTGCATCTGGCGAATGACCTTCCTGCGATAGTAGCGGGTCAACAATGCTCTGAGGGGTGTCTTCAGCGCCGAACCGATAGCTGAGCCGACCTTGCGAGCCCCGCGCTTGATGAGCCAATGAAGAAGGACAAGTCCCCCGAGACCGAGCAGGGCTGTAGTGAGTCCGTTCACGGGGCTTATTCTACCTCGGTTGCTTACGCGCACGACCTAGTGAATTGGCGAAAAATCGCCATTACACTCAAGTGACCGGGTGGCCCTGTGAGGTAGCCTTTGGATGAAAACGGAAGCTAGAGGGGTGTTTTGATGCCGCGAATTGGCACTACTCGGAAGCCACTAAATCTGGGAACAAATCAGGGAACGGAACCAGTACCCGCCTGCTCTAAACGTGCTTTTCCGTTCCCGAGATGTCTGTTAACTCTCTGATTCTACGTTCCCTGCGAGACTTAAAAGGGCATTGCTCTACCAACTGAGCTACGCGCCCTCACAATCATTTAAGTTAACACATTCTTCAGGTCCCGGTCTGCGGATGCCGTAGGGTAAGGACTGTAGGACGATTTTCCCGCTTCGTATCGAATTTCCATCCCTGAGAAATCGCTCCGGGGCTTTTTGATGCGGACCGCAAACTTCTGGAAGGAATACCCTTTACACTCCTCTCCTGGCATTGGGTTGCATTTCGATCCCTTGAACGCTCGCACGCACCACGCCATGATCGAGAAAATGGAAGGGGTCCCTTGCGGCGCCAAAGAGCGCGGTCTCACAGGGTTGGGAAGTGTTTTCGCTTCGGTCGGCGCCACGCGCGTCGATTCCGATGAGAAACTATGCCCTCAATACATGCTCCGAACCGATGACAATGGAATACCATGTTCGTCCGCTCGACCACAAGCATCCTGTGATCCTGCCGGTCGGCAAAGAAGGCGAAGTCAAAATCTCCAAAGACGTCATGGAAATGCGCATCCCGGACGGCGATCACAAGAAGCGCCGCTACCAGGTGGTCGCCATGAAACCCATCGACCACTCCGACACCTCGGATGCAGACACGCGCGCCAAGTATGCCCCCATAAAGACAGAGATTATGCGGACAAGCCGCCTGACGCCAGGAGCAACCACCAGAAGACCATCGTCAAGAATCCGACCGACCCAGCTTCGCCTCCGCAGTAGAGCCAGGAAAACAAATGCGATTAAAAAAAGGAAGGCCGCCTTCGCAGGCGGCCTTCTTGTTGAGACCCTCGCACTTTACTTAATGAAGTTGATCACCCCGAAGTACCCGTTCGTGTCGCTCGGTCCAGCCGTAAAGAACAACTGGTTCGTCTTCCCGTTCAGTGTCGATCCGCCGCCAAACTCGAGCCCCCACAATCCGTTAATCGCGATCGCCTTCCCTGCCGAGTTCTTGATCGTGCCCATCAGTTTTCCCGTAGTCCGGTTGTATCCATTGATGTTCCCGGTCGTCGTGTTGTTCGAAACCAGCAGCGCTCCGCTCAGCGTTCCGAAATTCTTCGGAGCCACCGCCAGCCCCCACGGCTGGTTCAACGGCTTGCCCTGCGCAAAGCGCTTCACGAACGTCCCATCTTCCCCGAAAATATCGATGTATCCGCCCGCTGCGCCGGTCGTGCTGGCGTACGTCACATACACTTGGCCCGCAATATCCTGAATCCCAAACGGCGCAAACCCCGCCGGAATCGTGCTGTCGGTGAACGACTTCACCAGGTTGAAATTGCCGTCGTACACATCCACCTTATTATTGGCGTTGTCGGCAGCGAACAAGGAGTTCCCCGAGGTATGGCTCGTAATCGCCAATCCCGTGTACACCGCGCCTGCCTGCCGTACCCCGATGAGCGCGTTGTTGGGCTCAAAATTCGACCATCCGCTGATGGTCCCGTCGAGAGTCGCGAACAGGAACACCGACGTCCAGGTGTCAATCTTGAATTCCGACGACCCGTTATAGACCATGCCGGTGGGTGTTCCCGCGCCCGTACCCGACGATGGCGGAATAACCACCTTCAAACTCTGCAGATTTCCGCTCCCGTCGTACAGGGTCGACCAGCCGTCCGCTTCATCGCTGACCCAAAACGCACCACCCGGTGCATAGGCCAGCCCCCAGGCATTCTTCAACAGCGGATCGACATGTTTCGCTTTTCCGGTTTGGTTCGAATCGAGGTAGGTGAGTGCATAAGATTGAGCTAGAGCCGCGCCCGACAACAGCAGCACGAGTGTGCAGCAGGCGACGACAGTGATCACGCGACGAACCGAACTGGGCATGCAGAATTCTCCTTTTTCATCAGTAATTAGGGGGGCCCCAAATTGGACAACGGACGGATACTCGGACGACAACATCCCACGCAGGATCGGATTCTCGTCCCCGACCTGGCAGCCTCCGAATCCTAGGCCTAACGCTGCTTCCCATTTGTCACGGCGGTGTCAAAAGTTTCCATAATTGTGTGAGCAGCCCATCGCGCAGCCGTGCAAGATTTGCACATTTCTTCCCGTGAATCGATCGACGAAGCCAGCCGCGCCCGCAAACTCGATCCCCTTTCGCCGATCATCGGCGCCGTGCAATGCGAGGTTTACAGCTACGACCATCAATTCGAGAAGGCATTTGCCATCTGCCAAAAAAGCCATTGCATAAGTTGGGATTATTAGGAGCACGGAAAAACTTCGATGGGTGCCCCGTCCTTGTCTCGCTGCACTTTAGCGAGACAGGGCGGGTATTTTGATCTCAGAGATTAGTTACAGGGGCGAAGGGGGGCCATTAAGGTTAAAGCCGGAGAACAAACCTGCAACAAACTTTCCGTAGTCGCGACGACCTACTTCGCCCACCCAAGACCGTCCGCAAACTTGCCCGCAACAATCACCTTCTGCACTTTCCATTCCTCCAGATCAATCGCCGCAACCTTCCCACTCGTATTGCACGAGACGTACGCGATTTTCCCGTCTGGACGCATCAGGATTTCCTGCGGCGTACTCGGCACGTCCACGCGCCGCACGACCTGCATGCTTCCCAAATCCACGACGGCCACCTGATTCGTGGACGGCACCGCCACCAGCAACCAGCGGCCGTCCGGGGTCGCGGCCGTTCCGTAACCCGTACCGGGAAGCGCAACCCACGTTTTTACCCGCTGAGTCGCTGTATCAATCACCGCAAGTTGCGGCTTCGTTTGATCTGATGTAAATACGAGCTTGTCATCCGTTGAGATAGCAATCCGCTGTACCTGCCCCGACACCGGAATCACCGCCACCGTCTTTCGCCCTACCATGTCGAGCACAGAGACGGTGCCCGGCCCAACATTGGCCGTATAGCCGCGCTTCCCATCATGCGACACGGCCAACATGTGCGATTCCTCTTGCCCGGTCGGAACTGTACCCACGATCTTTCGCGTCCGCGGATCGAGCACGGTCACGGTCTTATCCAGTTCCGTCGTCACATAGAGCAACCCGCTCGCCGGATCCAACACCGCACAGTGCGGCCGCACCCCATGCCCAAAATCGACGTGTCCCACGATCTCCCGTGATGCCAAATCGATCACCAGCATCTCGTGTCCATCGATCCCCGGCTTTCCTACCCCGGAACTGCCATAGATCGGGACAAAAGCAGTGCGCCCATCCGCCGACACAGCGACCTCATGGCCGTGAACTCCGGTAGTCTTCTCTGCAATATCCGCGACTTCCTTCGCAGCCACAGGATCGACGACACTCACGTTGGTGTCACCCTGATTGACCACCAGCAAAGACTGAGCGCTGAGAGTTACCGGGACCAATCCGAGACAAAGCAATAGACAAAGGCCGGGCAGCAATGGGAACTGGAGGAGAGATTTTCGCATAGGTCCGAAAGTATATCGCGCCGTCGCACTATTTTCCGGCTGTCATTCTGGGCGGAGCCGTTCAGGCGAAGCGAAGAATCTCGCGCGCACTAAACCGCAGTACGAGCCGACCTGATCTCTTGTTGACAGTCTCCCAGCCGTGTTCTAACGTGTTCCTGATCATCGGGCGCAGACCTCCCGAAGAAGGACCGGGATTTCGTTCACATCGCCCGTTGCTTTCCCCATTCAACTGAATAAGCGCGCCTGTCCGACGGATATCTGTCCGCGGCAGCAACTTGCTCATGGGAGGCAACTCTCACTCACGTCCGGCTTCGCCCGCGCCCATCCGGCACCGGGCAGGACCTCGCGAATTCGTAAGAAAGGAACTCAAGGTACACATCTCATGGACCTCAACCAAGCGATTCTCTATGCACAGTTGGTGAATGCGGCTTACGCCGTCGACCCCAACGACGTCACGAACCATGCTGGCCAAACGATCAATGTAGGCACCGCGAACTATCAGGTCGTCACCTCCATCTTCGCCAACGATCTCGCCACTGAGATGAATCCCTCACGAGGGCAGGCCCGCGTCTCGATCGGCCTAATCCTCCAGGCTGCGGCTGCGGGCGATGTCGTCATCGCCATTCGCGGCACTGAAGGCATTCAGGAATGGGTGCACGACGCCGAATTCCTTCTCGTCACATGTCCTTTTCTGCCGGGGGCCGGACACACCGAAGACGGATTCACCGCCGTGTACATGTCGATGACCACCACGCTCGATCCTAAATGTCCACGCGTGACGCAGGCATTGTCCGGCTTGAATTTCCCCAGGCCCGTCACCTCGCTCACCATCTGCGGACACAGCCTTGGAGGTGCCCTCGTCACCCTGCTCGCCCTCGACCTGGCCGCCAACACCGCGTTCAAGCACCCCACGGTCTACACGTACGCGAGTCCACGCACTGGAGGCCCACAGTTTGCCGCGACTTACAACCAGGTCGTGCCCAACACCAACCGAATCGCTTCCCGCCTCGATCTGGTCCCGAAGTTGCCTCTGCCTCCGCTCTATGAGCACGTTCTCGGATTGTATGAAGTCAACTCCATCCAACTTGGAATTCCACCAAAAATTCTCATCAGGCCCGAACTCGCCTGCCTCCACATCCTGACCAGCTACCTCTACCTCTTGTCAAAACAGACAGGCACAGCAGTCCTGCCCCTCATGCCGCAGTGTGTCCCATGAGACGAACCGGGTGCCCCATTTCTCGCACACTTTTCAAGAAGTGTGGATTTGGGCCAGCCTTTCAAGCAAAAAGAATCGGGCCGCCCAAAGGCGGCCCGTCTGTTCTTAGGCTAAGAGCTAAAGGCTAAGAGCCAAAAGCCGCTCTAGTCTCCCGCGACCGGCTCCGCGATCTCCGGCTTCTCAGCCTGAGCCACGTGTCCGTTGCCGTTGCCATTCCCGTTCGGTTTCGTCAGCGCTCCGAGCGGAATGAACCCGTTCTCGGCGACGACCGGCTTTTCCTTCAGCACGACTTCGCGATACATCGCGGCCATGCGAGCGTTGTAAGCTTCATCGTTGATCTGCGGCCCGCGTGCCTCGGCTTTCGCATCCGCAGTCTGCTTCTGCTTCGCATCGCGTGCCCGCACCTTCTCTTCGCGTGCGTTCTTCGCGATACCCTTGCTGTCGAGGTCATGCTGCAGTTCGGTCGTGACCAGATCATCGCGCAGCAGCAGCGTATGCGTGGCGTCTTCCATGTCGACTTTCTTTCCACCCGCGAAAATCTCATGCCGTCCGTGCTCCTCGTACCACTTGGTGAGCGTGGCCGTCATGTGCATCTTCTCGATGATGTTCCGCCATCCCACGCCCGTGTTGTAGGCGCAGAACGAAATTTCGCCTTCCTGCGTCGCGTACGGAATAATGCACTGCTCCGTCCGCCGGAAGTCGTAATTGAACAGATCCTGGAACCACATGCCTGCGATGAACAGGAAGTTCCACCGGTCCTGCCGCCGCTTCATGACGTCGTCCACCGTGCGGTCCGGTCCAACCTTGCCATAATTCTTTCCCGTCGCATTGAAGTTCTTATCGAACTTCTTCAGCAGGTCCATCAGCTTGAAGTGGGTTGGCGACTGGAACGGATCGTAGTTCTTCATCAGACACAGCGCCATTCCGACCACAGTCAGGAACTTCCCGCGTGCCGCATCATTCACCTTCGCGATGTCCTTCGCGAGCTGATCTCCCTTCAAGAACGCTGTAACGGGCACGGCCTCCTTGGTTTCCTTGTCAATCATGACCGCCATACCCGTCCCGCAATTCGGATGGCAACCGCATGACAGTTGGCCCCAGTCGTTCTTTACGTCATTGACGTGCATCAGGTCGGCCCAGTCGCTGAAGGTTCCCATGAACGAAATCGGGAACCAGTCGCGTGTCGGCTCGCCGAGGCCGGTCTGATTCTTCACATCATGCGCCAGGTGCGAAAGCGTGTAGCGCTGCGCGGCGCGGCGATCGTCGGTGACGGCCTCGTCGCGGCCAGTGAAGCTGACCGGTTGAAAGCTCAGGAAGCTGATCGTCTTCGGATTGTCGAGCGCGAACTTGATGATTCTTCCGACTTGCTCGTTGTTAATGCCGTTGACGATCGTGACGACCGGAACGATTTCAACGCCGGCTTTGTGCAGGTTTTCGATCGCCTTCAACTTCACATCGAACAGGTTGCCGACCAGGCGGTGCGCGTTGGCTGCGTTGCCGATGCCGTCAAACTGCAGGTAGGCATAGCGCATGCCGGCTTCAACGGCCTGCTGGCAGAATTCAAAGCTCTTCGCGAACTCGATACCGTTGGTCGCAGCTTGCACGGAGTTGTATCCAACCTTGCGGGCGTAGCGCACCGCGTCGAGGAAGTATGGCGACAACGTAGGCTCGCCACCAGAGAACTGCACCGACATCTGGCGACGCGGCTTGATGGTGATGGCGTTGTCGAGCATCGTCTTGATTTCTTCCCAGGTCAGTTCGTGGACAAATCCCACCTGGTTCGCATCCATGAAGCAGGGATCGCACATCATGTTGCAGCGGTTGGTCAGATCGATCGTCAGCACCGATCCTCGGCCGTATTTCACCGTCGACGATCCGTGATGATGCAGCTTCTCGTCGTTATGCGCCGTGATATCGCGCCCGGGGAACACTTCCTCCAGATGCTTGGAGAACTCGGTGTCGATCGACATCACGTCTTCGAAGTGGCCGTGGGTCGGGCAGTCCTTCACCATCAGGATCTTGCCGTCGCGCTCGACGATCTGCGCCTTGATCTCGCCCACCTTCTCGTTCATCAACACTTCATGCGGCAGGTGCCCATCGAGAATCTGCTGCCGGATCTCCGGCACGCACTTGGGGCACAGCGAATCGGTCGTCCGCGGCCAGCCCAGCGGCGGCTTCGACTTTTCGTACGACTTGAGCAGCGGCTTTTCCGACCACTTCGGCGTGGGCGACGGATTCGGCTTGATGCGGTTCAAGCGCTCGAATACTGCCCAAGTCCCCTTGGCGGCGATGACGACTGCTTTTTCAACGTACTTGATCGGCTTGCGCATGGTAGCTTCTAGCTCCTATCACTTCTGGCTTTTGGCCCAAAACGTCTTGGTTCTGGCTTGCTGGTTCTGGCTTTCGTTTCACTTGGATAGCTCTAACATCTACCGGTTAGTGCTATCCCTCAACCTGCGAGTTTGCGACTGCTTTTGCCTCGCCTTGGATGAACCTGGAAGATCATCCAAAACCTGTGGCACTTCCCGGGAATGGCTCCTAAGGTCTTGTGACCTCGGGTCCTGACTACACTTTTCCCTGGGTGTTTGACTGAGCCTATCCTATTGGAACGCTTAGGAATGGCGCATCCATATCCCAACGAACGGCGCAAATTTGGGGTTTAGCGGTGCTGTGGGGGATTATACGGGGCTAAGCTGTTGAAAGCAAAGGACTGGACATTCTGGGCAGATGCGGTTCGGGAGGCCCTCTTCCCTGATGCTGCGGTCAGATGGATTGGCTTCCGTGCCACGATTCTTGCGGCCCGCCGCGACCGTGGTTCCTTGAGAATCAGAATGTCCACAGCACGGTCCATCGCGTTGGGGAAAAGCATGCGGCCTTCCACCGAGGACCCGTTCAATTGGTAATTGACTAAGGCGGAGATCTTTTGGCTGGTTGGTATTGAGCAGCCTTGCCGAGGCGGTTCGAGATAGAGTGGCGCGACTGCAGAATCTGCTTAATGGCGACCGCGAGACGGACCGGGCTTGTTGCTCCTCTCCGGAAACAATTCTGGATCGTGCGCACGCCGTTATCCCGGGTATGAGATATGCGTCTACAAACAGATTTCACGCGTTGCAGAAACGGAGCTACTCCTGGTCGGCCAAGGGCATCCACGCTCTCCGGAGCGTCCTCTCCTCGGTTCCGACAAGCTGGACTTTTGGAAAGCAATAATTTTTGGGGAAAAGCGTCTGGATTCCAGACTCCTGACCTGACTATTTTTGCCCTATCAGCAACCGGTCTTTCGATGGCTACTGCTATCCCGCATTCCAGAAGCATGGCGAAACTCATTCATGCTCAATCGTTTGCGGACGGTTTTTCTCACGCAGTTCTTCCCGCTATGGACTTTGGCGCTTGGAGTGCTTGTGGTCGAAGATCAGTTGTACCAGAGAGGGATAAAAGTTGGATATTCAAGGACAAGCCATCGAAAACCGGCGGCGCAGTGATCGCGTGTCCATTGTTCTACCGGTCCAAGTCTCAGGGATCGGTCCAACGGGCCAGCCTTTCTGCGAGAAAACCGCGACGACCGTTGTCAGTCGTTACGGCTGCTGTCTGACGCTACCGCGACCCCTGCAACTTGATCAACAGGTTCTCTTACGCCGACTTGGTACCGACGTCCAGTCATCAGGCCACGTCGTGGCTTCGATGGGAGCGCAAGGCAATGCCTTCCTCTACGGACTGGGAATGAATGAGTCGTGCGAGACCTTGTGGGACGAGATTCATTTTTCCTCTTCGTTTTATGAGCAACTCTTGGACACCATGCACGACGGAGTCTATTTCGTAGATCGGGACCGCAAAATCACGCACTGGAATGCAGGGGCTAGGAAGCTATCTGGATACAGCGCTTCCGAAGCCGTTGGGAAGCATTGCTTCAACAACTTCCTCGGCCACGTCGATGAAGCTGGCAGGCCGCTATGTACGAGCGGATGTCCCCTCAGTGCGGTCTTGCTGGACGGGAATGCCAGAGAAGCTGAGATTTTCTTGCGGCACAGCAACGGGCACCGTGTACCGGTTAGCGTTCGCGTACTACCGATGCGCAACAGAGACGGTGCAATTGTCGGAGCGGTGGAAGTTTTCAGTGACTCCACGGTGAAGAAGCAAACCGAAAAACGAATCGGAGAACTGGAAGGACTGGCCTTCCGCGATTCACTGACCAATCTGCAAAATCGTCGTTACCTGGAACTTAAGGTAGAGCAAGCCTTGCAGGAGCATAGAGAGTTCGACCGGGAGTACGGCCTACTGTTGCTTGACCTTGACCGCTTCAAGCACGTCAATGACACTTACGGACACGACATCGGCGACGCCATGTTGAATGTGGTTGCGGAAACGCTCGTACAGAGTCTGCGCGCCGTCGACCTAGTTGGCAGGTGGGGTGGCGAGGAGTTTGTGGTTTTGTTGCCGGATGTGAGCGCTTTAGTTCTAGGTGACTTGGCTGAGCGTTGCCGGGCCTTGATCGCACGCTCGTCCATCAAATGCGGCGAATCCGATGTGTCAGTGACGGCGTCCATTGGCGTCACACTCCTAAGCCACGATGATTCCCCTTCGAGTGCGACTCGCCGAGCCGACGAATTGATGTACGAAAGTAAGCGCTCGGGCGGGGACCGAACCACGGCCGGGTAACCGTTCGGAAACCATGCCATGATGCTTTCCCCCCGGCGTGGGGACGATGAGTGTAAGTGCGATCCGGCGCGGTTAGACTAGGCCGCCTGAATCCCCTGCTATCGCCTCTGACGTGATCCAAGTCCCGGCGCGGGATGTTTGGGCTCATGCAGACCACTCCCCAACAGAGGCTCAAACTCGCAGCTACTCTCTCTTCATACCACTGGCTTTCTCAGCTTGGCGATGGCCGCGCAAGCCATCTTGGCTCGCCTACAACGGTCCTCAAAATCCGCTACCTGGTCCATTGAGCGTCAAGGCAGAAAGACAGGACCGTGGCGTGGGCCGCCGTTTGCCAAATTGATTCCCGCTAGCCGGTTTGCTAAGGTCGTGGTCATGCCCGAGCGTGTTATGTCCGAGCGTTCCCCCGAGCAGATACATGACCAGATACGCGAATTCCTCGACTCCCTTTATCGCGTGGATTCGGGACGAATCCTGGCCACTCTGATCCGCCTTCTCGGTGATTTTGATCTTGCCGAGGAGGCGATGCACGAAGCCTTTGCGGCTGCGCTGAGCCTGTGGCCGAGCAGTGGAGTACCAGGCAACCCGCGACCATGGCTGATTTCAACCGCCCGATTCAAAGCCATTGACACTCTGCGTCGACGGGCAAGATTGGATGCGTCTCAAGGCGAGCTCGTGCGCTATCTCGAAGCGCAATGGAGTTCGGGGGAGAGGTCGAAGGAAGAGGACAGCATTGAGGATGATCCGCTGCGCCTGATTTTTACATGCTGTCATCCGTCTCTAGCGCCGGAAGCGCGCGTTGCCCTCACTTTGCGCGAGGTGTGCGGGCTCACCACCGAGGAGATCGCAAAGGCCTTCCTCACCACTCCGCGTACGCTGGCGCAGCGCATTGTGCGCGCCAAGGCAAAGATTCGAGAGACCCCGATTCCGTACGAGGTGCCAACCCCGCAGGAATTGCCGGAGCGGCTGGGCGCGGTGCTGCATGTCGTCTATCTCGTTTTTAACGAGGGATATTCGGCTGCGGCGGGAGCGGAGGTAATGCGGGCCGAGCTGACCGGCGAGGCGATTCGCCTCGGCCGCTTGCTGTTGGAACTCCGGCAAGAGCCCGAAGTTATGGGGCTGCTTGCCCTGATGTTGCTGCAGGAATCCCGCCGCGCCGCGAGAACCTCTCCGACCGGAGAGCTGATTTTGCTGGAGAATCAAGACCGCGCGCTCTGGAACCGGGAGCAGATCGCGGAGGGAGTCGCATTGCTGGAGAAAGCCCTGAGTCCGAGAAGTCCCGCCGCTTCGGCTCTTACACACTGCAGGCTGCGATTGCGGCCGTTCATGCGGAGGCGGAATCGGCCGCTCAGACCGACTGGCGACAGATTGTTGCGCTTTACGACCGATTGCTACGAATTCATCCTTCGCCGGTTGTACAGCTCAATCGTGCCGTGGCCATTGCCATGCGCGATGGTCCAGAGGCCGGCCTGGCGCATATCGACGCGGTGTTGGAACATGGCGAATTGGCCAATTATTACCTGGCGCATTCCGCCCGTGCAGATATGTACCGCAGGCTGGGCAGGACCGCTGAGGCTCGGGCGTCTTATGAGAAGGCGCTGGCGCTGACCCAGCAGGAACCAGAGCGCCAATTCCTGCAAGAGCGGATTCGGCAGCTGAAATAAAGGCGAGTTGATCGCTAGCGAAAGGCGGTGTACGTCCCGTGTGCTCCCCGCATCCCCGGCCAGTCGAAGTCGATAAGGGATTTGATTACTTTTGATTAGCTATGACGTGAAAATCTGCGAGCTATTCTTTGGTGTATCTGCAACTCCTGTTCGTCGCTTCATCTTGTCCCAGGTGCGTGTAACGATCACTCACGGACACACGGGATCGCTCAAGCTTCCGACTGCCGAGAACTTCTAGCTAGCGTCGGTAAGCAAAGACCATATGACAGCTATGGCAGATTGGACACTCACCGACGGGAATATTCTTGATGAATGGCGATCCAACGACATGACTTCGCTGCGCGCAGATGCGCGCTATTGATGTGTGGAGAAGCTAGATGCTTGGGCCAGATGCCCAGACTGATCGTGCAAGCTCCTTGCTTATATAGTTTAGACGCTTGCACGATCATCGATGGCCTGCGCGCGGCCGAACGCTGGCTCTGCCGACGTACGAATTTGTTGAAGACACTATGCGTCCGAAGAGCCACGGCGACGCGAACGGTGTTGGAGATCAGAGCGCCAGCAGAATCCAAATTAGCCTTCGCCCAATATCGCCGGCTACACCACGGTGCACGTGGACCGCGTGTCTCCATGATCGGCGTGTGAAGGTACAGCCAACGGAGCATGCTTCCCAAGCTATTGCACGACTAATAACGAGTGGAGGAATCCGCCGCGCCAAATAGACGAGCGGATGTACTCGCTAGATTCTATCGCAGGCTCGCGTTGCGTACGGGAGTCTTTCCACAGCAAGGGATGCACAGCCGGGAGCCTCGTCGCAACAGCGTTCATTGTGAGAAGTGACAGGATTTTCGCCGAGACCCACTCGGCGCTACAACCGGCACCCGACGAAGCTTCTCCGCGCACCAAGTCCAATCGATTGATCCGAACCAATCACGCCTCTGCGGTAAGCATGGGAGCGGTAGCTACTCCACCGCCAATCCTCCGTGACTCGCTATCAGTCCGGCGCACCACCGGATTGCGATGCATGTACCTCAGCTTTTGAATTTCTATGCTGGCCCCACAGATTGAAATCGTGGAGAACTCATCGTGAGCTCAAGTGAAGGCCCCGCTTCTCGCAAAGACACGCGCAGGAAATGAGGCATCTGGCCGTTCGCTCAGGCTGGAGGGAAGGATCTTTCGACGCCTCAGACATCGTGCCACGCAGAGAGCCCGCCGCCGCTGCACGTGGACCTTCGACGATTGAGCAACTTGTGGATACGGTAGTTCAAGCTGAAACCGCGGGAGAAAAAAAGTTTCTTGCTGTCGATTTTCCGTCTCCCCAACGACTATAGGACAAAGAACGATGCGCTACGGCTCCTGAGTGAACAGGAAACGAGTCATCGGGAACAAACCATAGAAATCAAGGAGAAAAAGCCATGCCACAATATCTGGTTGCTAACTACATGCCCGACGACTTCGACCCGTCCACCGTAACCGAAGCGATGATGGAAGAGATCCACGCGCTCAACCGCGAAATGATTGCAGCCGGCGTGAGGAAGTTCGCCTGCGGCATTTCGCCGGCTGGCAGCGCGAAGACGCTGCGGTCCCAGCCCGGCGGCAAGGTGCTCGTCACCGACGGGCCGTACACCGAGACCAAGGAGCACATGGGCGGATTTTGGATACTGGAATGCGCTGATATCAACGAGGCGCTTGCGTGGGCGAAGAAGGGTGCGATCGCCTGCGATGTTGCCGGCGAGGTGCGCGAGCTTCTTTTCTACCCAGCTCCGGAGAAAGCAACGGAATAGTCTCGCCCGCCACGACTACGGGATATGCACCGTTTTGACCATGGGATGAAGGAGCCAGCGGGAAGCTGCGCGCCGGCTCCCACCCGAACGGATGAGAAGAAGAGGCCCATTGGCGTGATCCTGATCGCAGTCGAGGGGGGAGCCCACAGCCGAAATCCTGAGCGTTCTTTGGCCAAGGATCTCCGGCCGGGCGGGAGCCCTGTCGATTTTCTATGTGCGCGACGACTATAGGATGAACGATCCAGTGCAGTTGCTTCTTTAGTGTCCGAATTTGAATAGCGGCGTCCGGAAACGGACAGCCCGGACCAACTGATCGCATATTAAGCCGTTTACAATGTGGCGCTTAGTTTTGGCAAGTGTGATGCTGACACCCCGCCAGAGAGGGCTAAGAACATGTCATTCGTGCGCGATTTGAGAGTGGCAGCTCACTCGTTAATTCGGACTCCAGGGCTGGCGATCGCCGTGGTTCTCACACTGGCGCTCGGCATCGGCGCGAACGCTGCGATTTTCACGCTAGTGCGCGGAGTCCTGCTCAAGCCTCTGGTCAACCGCGACGAGGACCGGCTGATCTATATCCGACAGAGCGCCCCCGGAATCGGCGACGAAAACGCTACCTTTTCCGTACCCGAGATGCAGGATTTGCGCGCGAGCGTGAAAACCCTGAGCGCGTTTGGCGACTTCTCCGCCATGGACTTCACCATGATCGGCCTCGGCGAGCCTCGTTCCATTCAGGGTGGCGTTGTCGGCGGCACCTATTTCGATGTGATGGGGCTTCGTCCCGTGCTCGGTCGCCTCATCGGACCTCAAGACGACGGTCCCAAAGCTGCCGGCGTCGTTGTACTCACGTACCGTTTCTGGACGACCGCTCTTCACAAGGATCCTTCGGTCATCGGCAAAACCGTTCGCCTGGGTAGCATCGGTGATCGGTCTGCGACAATCATTGGCGTCCTCGAACCTTGCGTCCCATATCCGCAAGATACCGAAATTATTTCCAACGTGGTCACCAGCCCGCATCATCTTTCCGCAACCATGGTTACTGGCCGCATCCATCGCATGACTGAGCTTTTCGGCCGCCTGGCTCCCGGAGTCACCCTCGATCAGTCTCGCGCTGAGTTGCGTTCCGTCTACTCTGCAATGAAGAAGGACCACCCCGAAGCGTATGCGCAGCAAGCGGACTTTCAGATCGGGGCCAAGTTGCTTCGGGACCAGATTACGTCGGGCGCCAGGACCGTGCTGCTGGTGCTGCTCGCAGCGTCAGGGCTGGTCTTCATCATCGCGTGTTCCAATGTCGCCAACCTGATTCTGGCGCGGACGGTTCGCCGCGAAGGCGAACTGGCGGTCCGCGTGGCACTCGGCGCAAGCAGAGGCGCGTTGCGCCGCATGCTGTTGGCTGAAAGCCTTCTGCTCTGCGGCGCTGGCGCCGCGCTCGGTGTAATGAGCGCGCAGCCGATGGTGGCGGTTCTCGCCCGCTACGCCTCGCGCTTCTCCGTCCGAGCGCTGGATTTCAGAGTCGATTCGAGCTTCCTTTGGGTTGGAGCGGCGCTGGCTATCGTCGCCGCAGTGATTCTCGCCTTCGTCCCGCGCCTGCCCTCTTCTTCCGGCACGTCCGGCACGCCGAGTGGACTGAGCCTGTCAAGCGGAAGTGTGCGGATCACCGGCAGCACGAGCCGCCGCCAGCGTATCTTCGCGGTGACACAAATCGCCGCATCCTTCGTGTTGCTGGCCGGCGCAAGTGCGTTGATCACGACACTGATCGCACTGCAAAAGGCGCAGACGGGTCTGGACACGCAACACGTCCTCGCTATCGATGTTCCTGCTATGTCTTATGGGAAGACACCTCAGCAAGTCGTCGACTTCTACAAGCAAGCGATGCGTCGCATTGATACCCTGCCGGGCGTAAGTAAGACCGCCTTCGGCAACGTCGTTCCCTGGCGCGATGCGGGCGGCCCCACCGCTCCTGGTCTGCAGTTCTCCGCCGACGGACACGTCCACGCCTCCGGTGTGGAGGATCCGCGGGCGCAGTGGCGTGTCATCTCTCCCGGATTCTTTGCGGCGCTTGGTGTTCCTATCATTGCCGGCCGCGATTTCAATGCGCTCGATGACCAGAATAATAAAAATAACGAAGAGCCTGTGGTTATCGTCAGTGCGACTCTCGCACAGCGCATGTTCCCCAACCAGGATGCGGTCAATCGGCATGTCTATTGGACGGATCCCGTGCTGCAATTCTTCGGGGGGACCGATCTGGAAAAGGCGCGTCTTCTGGCGCCACACCGCATCATTGGCGTCACAGCCGATATTGACGACGAACACGTCGTTCCTGAGCCCGCACTCAGCATTTATAGCCCTTTGGAAGAGGGTCCAATCTTTGGCGGTCGCCTCTTCATCCACACGGGTGCAAATCCGTATGCGCTGGTCCCGTCGGTCACGCGCGTGATTCGCGACATGTCCGCTGATCAGCCCGTTGAACGCGCCGCCACTCTCGAAGATATTCGTGCAGAGGTGCTCACGCCCGACCGTTTAAATTCAGTGGTGTTCGGCGTATTCGCGGCTGTCGCGTTGGTGATCGCAGTGGTGGGCGTCGCGGGCGTGCTGGCGTTTTCGGTGAGCGCGCGGACTCGGGAATTCGGCATCCGGCTGGCCCTCGGGTCGGAGCCGCAGCGACTCCTCAAGGGCGTGATTGCAGAGGGCACCGTGATTGCCGCGGCGGGCGTCCTTGCAGGCACGGCATTCGGGTTCGTGCTGGCGCGTTTGGCGGGAAGATATTTCCTGGACGTCAAAATGCCGGGCGCATTGCCGGTGTTTGTCTCGGCGTTCGTGCTGATGGCGGTCGCGGTTGTCGCGTCGGTGCTGCCCGCAGCACGCGCAGCGCGCGTCGATGTTATGCAAGCGTTGCGCTCCGAGTGACCGTCATAGTTTTCTGTCCCAGGCACCCCCGGCCCCCGGGTCTACTGGAATCATCGGGTTAGGGGAAAATCGCGGAAAAGTCTATGTGGGTCAATATTTTACGGGTAAAATATTCGAAACATTGGGGTTACGTGTGACTGCCGCATCTCGTTACTTTTCAGGCGAACCCTGTAAAATATTGGATCTGCAGGAGTTGCTGACCAGAGCCCAGTTTTCTGGACTGCAAAATATTGATTTTGCAGGGGTTGCGCGCAAAATATTGCAGAATTGAGACTTAGCGTAGCCTGGGCGCGGCCTGGATTGAGGATTCTTGCCCACCCGTCGCCGGGTTTTGCGTTTTTTTTTGACCGCAACTCTCAAAATATTGATTTCAAAGAACTTAGATGGTGGCGATCCCGGTTGGCCTCGGCAAAATCTTGAGCGCCTGAGACTTACACGCAAAATATTGCGGAATAAGGACTTAGGTCTTGGCCTTGGAGATCGCTGCCACGCCCTTGGGCTGGGACGATGATCGGATGTCTGGCCTGTGGAACGCAAGGGCAGATGTCACACGGCGGATTGCGAAGCTGTGGATAACTTCCGTGGCGGGAGTCTGGGCGCGGGGAGGGGACTGGGACAGATGGGACGTTCCCCGATTTTTCAACGAATGGAGATTAGTGAACGTCCTGTGCCGGGTTTCTCTAATCGGCATTTTATGGAACGTGCAAAGCTACGGCCCCGAGCGGGTGAGTAGTGGCGGGTGGCCCAGGCTTTTGATCTTGTGTGCATTACCAATACAGTGGGTGCCCCGTTCCCTTCGCGTTTTTTGCGAAGGGCCTGCCCTGAGCGGGGCCGAAGGGGCGGGAGTCGGAAATGCCGGCGCTAAGTGGGTTTGATCACGGGTCCACAACAAAATCAAATAGCACACGCAGCATCGCCGCCCACCCTTGCAAAGAAACGCAAGGATGGGGCACCCTCAGTGGGAATGGTGCACGCAAAGATCGTTGAAGGTGGGCCAGTTCGCCTTTTAGTCACAGGAAGCAAGGTAGGGGTGCAGCTTGGCTTGCGCATTAGGCCGGTTAAGCGGGAGATCCTTCGCTACGCCTGAAAAACGGCTACGCTCAGGATGACAAAGTCGTGTAAAGGACAAACTGCACCACTACAGGAAACAAGGAGGAATGGCGGCTGGCCCATTCAAGCCTGATTTTGGCTTGAGTGGGGCAGTTCGACGGCTGGACAGAGTCTTCCGCTGCTCGCTCGCGCTGGCGTGCGGTCCATTCGGACTCGATTTCAACTCGTCCCTCGCCGCCCGTTGCGTGATGGAGAAAGCTGCTCCACGGCCAATCTTCGGGGCGCTCGCACAATCCATTTTTCACCGGGTTCCAATGAATGTAGTGCAGTTTCTCTACAAACTGCGCATGATCGCGAACGTTGAAATCGTAGTAGCGCTTTTGCCAGAAATGATCGGCGTCGCCGATCAAACGCCGTGCCACTCCCTGCTTGAATGGGCCAACCGCCCGCCACGGATGCAGGGTGAAAAAATGGAGTCGCTGTCGATTTTCGGTTCCCCGAACGACTATCTGATAACAGCACGATGAGCTACGGCTCTCTGAGCCACAGGAGACAAGGCAGTGGTGCAGTTTTGGCTGACGCATTAGGCCGGTTCAGAGGGAGATCCTTCGCTACGCCTGAAAAGCGGCTTCGCTCAGGATGACAAAGTGTCGTGTAAAGGCCAGACTGCACCACTACCGAAACAAGGAGGGATGGATGAAATACATCTGTCTGGGATACATCGAGCCAGGAGCATTCGAAGGGATGACCGAGGACGAGCGGCACGCAGTGCTCGACGAATGCTTTGAGCACAATGACCATCTGCGCGCCAACGGACATCTGGTTGCCGAAGTACCTCTTCAGCCTCCGGAGACCGCCGTGACCCTGTACTGGAAAAACGGCAAAGTCGCGACCACCGACGGCCCCTATGCGGAGACCAAGGAACAGATCGGCGGCCTTCAGATCCTTGAGGCGCGAGACCTCAATCATGCCATTCACCTTGTCTCACAGCTTCCAGGCTTTAAGTATGGACTTGGACCGATTGAGATACGGCCGGTTGCGGATTTGAACGAAATGATAAAGGAGAGCGAGCGGCGACGACGGCGAAAGGACACCTCGCGATGAGGGCAGCCTCGGTCGCGTCGTTCTTCAGCTGAGAGCGGACAGCTAAGTTCAGAATCGAACGCCGGCGCCTCCAGTGATCATGTTGCTCTTCCAGTTGTACAAGCCGCTGGGATTCCCGCTGTTGTTGTTCATGAAACTGAAGTAGCGGGATTCGTAGGTACCCTGGACATACCACCACTTGCCGAAGTTGCAGCCGACGGTTCCGCGCAGGGTGTAGCCGTGGTCGAAATTCGGATGAGGCGTCGCGACTGGCACCGACGCTTTGAAGTGCGGGGTGAATTCCGGCCAGCCCTGTACCTCCACGAAAGCGCGCTGGCTATTACCGAATCTGTACTTGATGACGATAGGCAGCTCGAGCAGGTTCATGTTGTAACGATTGAGGATCTGGTTATCCACGGTCGCCGGCGGTATAAGAATCTTGCGGACTTCCCCGTTGACGCCGATGGAAAGATTGTGGATAGCCCAGGCCACGCCACCATAGACGGCATATTCCTTGGAGTGATTGGACGTGTCGCCAGGAGCACGGACCTCGCCTCCAGCCACCACACCTGGGCGTCCAGTCTTGGCGGAGGGCTTGATAACCGTCAATTCCCCATTAAGGTCGAGAACCACACCAGTGACTGGCGCAAGGGAACCGAACCGGTCGGAGGTCTGGCCGACATTCAGGTCGAGGGTCCCTCGTTGACAATAGGCCGGGACCGTGGCCAAGAGAAACACCAATAGGAAAAATGCAATCGTGCGGACTCGATCCGCCTTGCCGGGCTTCATCAATACGTTTCCTCCCCTAAAGGGCAGTGTACACTTCGACGAATCCCGCCGGACAGAGAGCCGGGTTCGGCGAATCTTTGAGTGTAGCTGGTGTGACGCTAATTGTCTGATGCCGGGTCGGAAGGAAGCGTTTTATGAGGACGGCGGGAGACTGCGCGAGGTTTCGCGGACGGGGACCTCCGTCCGCGCCACATAGGCGCCGGGCCGATGCCCGGCGGGTCAAAAGTCGGAAACTACGAGCCTTGTTTTTCGAAGACTTTCTCGGCTTTCTTGATGGCGACCTTTTCTTTGCGGTAGGCGCGAGCCACGTCGCCGAGGGGCGTGGGCTCGGGATTGGGAGAGCCAAACTCCCATAGAGGACGCTCGCCCTGGGCGTATGTATATGTTGCGGATCCGCCGCCCACCAGAGGGTGCTCACTGGCCAGGTCGCGGTACTCCGCATGAAGAGGATGGTCAGCAGGCGAAACAATCTGAGGTTGGTTGGAAAGCACCCCGACTCCGGTCTGTCCGAAGGCGGTGGCGGTGCATAAAAAGAACAGCACAAAGAGTGTGATTTTCATAGGTGTTGGGTCCAAATTCACAGAAGATGGTGCAACCTCGGTACCAACCTAAAGGGCTTACAATTCTTGGAGTTACGAGGGGAGGCCGGGTCGTGGCGCAAGACTTTGCACAATTAGGGAAGGGCGCTCCCGGGACGAAAACCATGCTGGACGCGGGAAGTAGCGGGCGGCGGGGGTAGCGAGATTCCTCCGTTGCGCGGCGCGTTTTTGCGGTGTATGTTTCGGCTGACCCAACCAAGAGGGCGAAAGCGCATGGAAATGCGGAATTCAGAGCTGAAGAGAACGCGTCAACGAGCGACGTGGTTGATCATGCTGCTGGGCATGCTGGTGGCCGGTGCGCGCGCGCAGACGGATTGCGCCGATGGCAATGGCGTGCTGGACACCAATCCGCCGAAGAATATGACGGTGCCGGAACTGATCCAGAAATTCTCCGCCGGGGAAACGAAGGTCAAGGAGGCGCGAACGCACTACACCTATACGCAAGACTTGCTGGTGCAGACGCTCAACGAAAACAAAGTCGACGGGCAGTTTCACGAAATCACCACGGTGTCTTACGACGACAAAGGAAGACGCTTGGAGACGGTGACGTTTGGCGAACAGTCGACGCTGCGGGAGGTTCAACTGACCCAGACCGATTTTGACGACATTCGCATCTTCATGCCGTGGATCCTCACCACCGACGAAGTGCCGCAATATAACCTGACCTATGCGGGGCAGCAACACGTAGACGACCTGGACACGTATGTGTTTCACGTCGAGCCGAAGAAAGAAGAGAAGGGCAAGCGATATTTTCAGGGACGGGTGTGGGTCGACAATCGCGACTTTCAAATCGTGAAGTTGTGCGGCAAGAGCGTGCCCGACGTCGTCCACCGCAAGAAGAATCAGCCGATGGACGTCCGGCCGACCTTTGTGGGCTACCGCCAACTGGTGGATGGGTACTGGTTTCCGGCGTATGCGCGTGTGGATGACACGCTGCACTTCCAGGTGCAGTCGATCCACCTGCGCGAGATCTTAAAACTCACGGGCTACAAACGGGCAGGCGCGGCCGCTGCGGTGGCGAAACCGTAGTCGCCGCGGCTGTCGGGGGAAATCAGCGCGGCACTTGAACCAAAACTTGAGGTGTGCTGTACTTCGTCTATGGCAGAAGAAAAGAACCGCAGTAAAGACATCGTTCTGTGGATCATCACCGTCGCCCTCGTCGCGCTGGCGATCTTCTGGTACATGAAGCCTCGATAGTTTTTCCTCGAACTGTCACGTCCCGCTGGAGCGCGGGCAGTGGCACGCCTTGAATCGCCTACGACTCTAAGGTTGCGGTTTTCATTCAAGAGTTCCGATCGGAATGCGCCGCGAGCAGGAGTTCGGCGGCGACCAGGTCTTCCAGGGCGCAGCCGACGCTCTTGAAAACTGTGATTTCTTCCGGGCTGCGTCTTCCCTGCTTTGATCCACTCACCAATTCGTGAAGATCGGCCGCAATGTGGCTCCGCGTGATCGCGCCTTCCTGCAGTGGAATTAACAACTCTCCAACTTCGGACAAGGAAGCGCCGTAGGTGTCGACCACTACGCGCGCTCGCTGGATGGTGTAGGAATCCACTTCTCGGGTCTGCGGGCGGAACGCGCCGACCAGATTGAGATGAGTTCCGGACGCAGGTCGTGGCCGTCGAAGAGCGGGGCGGAGTGCGAGGTGCAGGTGCAGAGCACATCGGATTCGGCGGCGCAGGTGCGAGGGTCGGTCGCGGTGATGGTGATGCCGGGCAGTTCGCCGGAAACGCTCCGGACAAATTCGGCGGAGCGGGAAGGATTGCGTCCGCAGACGAGCACGCGCCGGAAGTCGCGCACCAGAGGAAGCACCGCGAGATGCGTGCGGGCCAGGCGTCCGGTTCCGAAAATGCCGAGGGTTGACGTATCAGGCCGCGCCAGAAATTTCGTGGCCACGGCAGAGGTGGCAGCGGTGCGCAGGTCGGTGAGGTAGTTAGCGGCGATGGTGAGGCGGGGTTGGGCGGTTTCCGGGTCGAGCAACAAATACGTGGCTTGGACGCGGCCTTCGGCAAGGCCGGCTTGCTTTTCCTGGGCATGATCCCGCACCAGCACCATTTTCATCCCGAGGGTTCCAGCGGCGCCGTCGTAACAGGACATCGCCAGGAAGATGCCATGTGCAAGTTCGGCGTGAGTGCGCTGCGGCAGGCTGATAGAAGGAAACCGATCGCGGAAAGCTGATTCGATGGCCAAGATGAGTTGAGCAGGATCGAGCAAGCGGCGAACGTCGGCTTCGCAGAGATAGGTGTCGGACATTCAGTCGGTTGACGCGGCCGGTTCAGGGCGAACTCATTTTACAGAATGGATGCTGCAGAAATATTCACAGTTGACATCTGGACTAAGGAAAGCAAGAATCGAACGCATCTTTATGTCCCCTGCGTCCGGGGAAATGTGGGCCTCGGACTCCAACAAGCGCTTCTTTTACAAGTGCCAACCACCTAACTGTTCCATTGACCTAAGGAGAACCTTTACTCATGAAGCAACGAATTACTGTGCTCAGCCTGCTGGCTGCGCTTGCGGTGGTTGCCTGCGTAACAGGCACCGCCATTGCCCAGGAAGATACGATGCCCGCCCACCCGATGTTTGAACGGCTCCGGCCAACTCTCCATGCGGACACAGGCAATGCGCCTGTGACTCCTCTGAAGACCTGGAACGGATCCTTCGTCTACAAGAGCCACACCTACAACTACAACATGGTTGGAACCGACCCTTCCACGGGCACTTCGACCACGATTAAGGTCTTTTTGATCCCGATCGCGCTCAAGTATGTCTCCAACGGAACGACGACGATCTTCAGTCCGCAAACGATTCAGATCAACGGCAAGTCGGCGATCAGCAACACGATGAGCTCGCCGATCTTCAAGAACATGGACTGGGTTACTCCCATGGGCACGGATCTGGGGACGACGCAGTACGAAGACGCCTTCCAGCGCGGAAACTTCTGGGGAACGGTCGCTGGGACGAACTACCACGTGTTGTTGTCTCAACCGAAGCTAGTGCCCCTGCAGACCCTGACCGTGCCGGCCGCTGATGGCAAGGTTTCAACCGAGTTCGGTATCACGGTGGGAACAGCAGACATCAACTGGTTCGATGGCCAACTGCAAGCGATCTTAACCAAGTACGCGAAAGTGATCACGCCGAGCACCCTGCCAATCTTCATCACGTACAACTCGTACCTGACGTCGGGCGGGTGCTGCATTGGCGGATATCACAGCGCCTTTGGCAGCACATCAGCCCCGCTGGCGTATTCGCACTTTACCTACATCGGCACTCCGGGCATCTTCGCGCAGGACGTTTCGGCGTTGTCGCACGAAGTGGGCGAGTGGCTCGACGATCCGCTCGTCGTGAACACCAATGGCAACCCGGTCTCCTGCGGGATTCTGGAAACCGGAGACCCGGAAGAAGGCTTCTCGAACTATGGGGCTTTCCCTTATACGCTGAACGGGTTCACCTATAACCTGCAGGATCTGGTTTATCTGGAATACTTCGGCGCGCCCACTACCACTTCGGTGGATGGCGGCACTGAATCGTTTCACGATAATCCGTTTAAGCTGGGCATCTGCAACAACGGCGGTTAATCGAATTGCTTTCTCGTGGAATCAACCCGTCCCGCAAGGGACGGGTTTTTTGTTTGACCGTCAGGGCAATGAACCCCGGGGACACAAGGCAAACCCCGATCGGTGTTTCCCGGTAGGCGAATTTACGAAAGACGGAAATGCATTTGCAGTTTACAAAAACAGAACAAAACAGGGGCTTAAAACATTTGCACATTGACTCGGAGTTTACTCAGAGGCTAGAAACTGTGCTGCTGAGTCAGTGTCAGAACTTGCGGAAGTCGAGGCCGGACAACCGCCGGTTCAGCTCTGGGGTTCGATCGTCACTCTGTCAGAAAGAAAATTCCAAGGAGACAAGATCGTCTATGAACAGAAGAAGTCATGCTTGCCTGAGTTCAGTTGCTGTCCTATGTGTGTTGACCTGCCTGGGACTCGCCGGAAACGCATTCGCCCAAGACGCGCAAGTGGAGCAGCCTCGCCCGATGTACATGGTGATGCCGCCCCACCTCCGCGTCGACGTTGCCCCTCCGCCAGCTTCGCTGCAGAGTTGGAATGGATCGTTCACCTTCGGCTCCACCAACTACACGTACAACATGGTGGGCGCGGCCCCTTCAACTAACAGTAGCGCTACCGTTACGACCTATATCATCCCGGTCAAGATCGTGATCACGGCCCGCAACGGGTCGAAGACCACTTTCGATCCGTCGCATGTGCTCTCGAACGGGAACACGGTGACCACCAACACCCTGACCTCCCCCCTTTTCGATTCGACCACCACCTATATACAAGGTGGAGTCAATGTGGGGACCACGCAGTACATTGACGCATTTCAGCGGGCAAACTTTTGGGGAACGGTGCAATCCAATCCGAACTCGCACCTGCTCCTGAGCCCGACGGTTCTGGCCGAGCAAACGCTGAGCCCGACGCGCGCCAATGGAAAGACTGGGAGCCCGTTTGGCTTCACGGCGGCTGAGGTCGATATCAACTGGTTCGACGCGCAGATTCCGAACTTGATCAGCAAGCTGGGAATTCAGCCCAACCAATTCCCCATCTTCCTGCTCTACAACACGTATCTAACCCAGGGTGGCGGATGCTGCATCGGCGGGTATCACAGCTCCGAGGGCAGCACCAGCAATCCGCAATCGTACTCGGAAGCGACCTATGTGGACCATGTGGGCGTATTTTCCCAGGACGTGTCCGCGCTTTCTCACGAAATCGGTGAGTGGGCCGACGATCCCCTGACCGTCAACTTCAACGGAAACAATACCCCGTGCGGGATTCTGGAGAATGGCGATCCGGAGGAGGGAGACGCAAATTTTGGAGGCTTCCCTTACGTGCTCCACGGGTTCACCTATAACTTGCAGGATCTGGTGATGCTGCCATATTTCGGAGCACCGACCAGCACCTCAGTCAATGGATGGCTGAGCTTCCAGCACAATACTTCATTGTCGGTTTGTTCGAACGGAGCGTAGATCGTCGAACTCTCTCCCCCGTCGCAGGCCCGCTTCCCAAGGAGCGGGCTTCTTCTTTTCGCAACCTTCCACAACAAGCTCGCCATCGCTGCGCTGACAACGCATGTTGAGAAGCACTGTAGCGGCCTTCACAATTTCCGATTGTAAATATCGTCCCGTCGAGGCCACGTCGCCATCCCTACCACTTTTTGTACATGCGCTCCATGAAACCATCTGCGACTGGGTTCACATAACTCAAAACATCTCCAAAGGCGCCGTCGCATGTGGAACTTAGGTTGGAAATGTTATGGAAATGGATTTGCCCCTTCTTCTTCTGTACCGAATTTCTGTAGGGAATGCCGCTGAACACAAGACAGACCAAAACACTGGATTGAACAGCTCCCTGCCGGTACGAAGGAGAATGGAATGAAATCCGTTTTTGGGGGCAAGCTTTCTTTAGCTCTGGCGCTTGCAAGTTTGATTTTCGGCGCCACGTTTTCACGCGCACAAGGAATTGTGACTGGATCAATTTCAGGGACGGTAGAAGATGCGCAGGGCGCGGTGGTGCCCAATGCCACGGTCACGGTCACCCATGTGGCCACGAACCGCGTGTTCACAACGCAAACCAATTCGGCCGGAATGATTGCGCTACGCGATCTGCCGCCGGGAGCGTACAACCTGAGGATTCAGGCCCCGAGTTTCCGCGTCCTCGAATCGAAGAATCTTCTCGTCGACGTGGGAAAAGACATCAATCTGGGAGCGGTGAAGCTGGCGGTCGGCGCATCGACCGAGTCGGTCACGGTGGAAGGCACCGCGCCGCTGATTGAGGCTACAACCGACCAGATCTCGGAAACCTTCAGCACAGAAAAAGTCGCCAGCCTGCCGATGGGAAATACGTTTGATTCGCTGGCGATGTTCCTGCCGGGCGTGGTCACCGTAGGCGACGCCAGTTTCAGCAACAACAATGGCGCGGAAATGTCGGTGAATGGATTGCGGGCTCGCGCCAATAATTTTCAGATCGATGGCCAGAGTAACAACGACAATTCCATTGCCGGACCATCCATTTTCTTTGGCAATCAGGACGCAATTTCCGAACTGCAAGTTGTGACCAACTACGACGCCCAGTTCGGCCGTAACACTGGTGCCGTCATCAATTACGTGACCAAGGCGGGGACCAACCAATTTCACGGTACAGCCTACGAATTCTGGCAAGGTTCGACCTTCGACTCGCTGGAGAACAATGAAAAGAATCCACTGCTCGGTTTCTGTATGCCGAACCAATCGGCATCGGATGGCTGCATTGTGCCCGAGGTTCCTGGTTTTGTAGACAACCGCTTCGGCGGCACCGTGGGCGGGCCGGTCAAAAAGGACAAAGTGTGGTTCTTCGGCTCGGCCAATCTTGAGCGGCAGCGCTTCGCAGGTTCGCCTGCCTCAACCGCCGGTGGACTGGTCCCGACGCCAAACGGAGACGCTCAGTTGGCAGCGGCGTTTCCCGGTAGTCCCATCGGCCTAATCGAAAGCACAATCGGACCGAACGCCGTCAAGTCGGGCAATCCGGTCTTTACGAATATTCAGAATGTGCTGGTGACCAATCAGATTGATCCCACCACGGGATTTGCATTTCCGTGCGCAACAGCAGGCACAAACGGATGCACTCCAATTGAGTTCGGCTCGATGACGCGCTTCGTTCCGGGTCCCTTCAACGATTATGAAGCTACGGGACGTCTCGACTTCAAGCTGTCGTCGAAGGATAACTTCTTCGGGCGTTACGTCTACCAGAAGACATTTAGTGGGGGCGTAAACTTCGGCAACGGAATCCAAGTGGGCGACTGGCAGAGCATACCCGGACTGAGCCAACAGATTGGCCTGGACTGGGTGCGAAACTTCAGCAACGTCTTCATCAACCAGGTTCGCTTCAGCTTCTCCAGGGCCAGCAGTTTCTTCCAGGAACAATCGTTCTCGGGTTGCAACTCGAACAGTCCGACAAATTGCCCGGCCGATATGGTGCTATTTGGCTCCGCGCCGCAAGATAGCACATCCTTTGGCGTCAATGCTGCCTTCCCGCAAGGTCGCATCATCAACGTGTATCAACTACAGGACAACGCGTCGATGCTGAAGGGTAAGCATTCGATCAAGTTCGGTGGCGAAATCGATCAGCAACGCTCGCCCAACGTGTTTCTGCCGGGCGACAACGGGATATTCCTGTTCCCCTCCTACAGCGACATGGTCGCCAACAACCCGTTCGGTACGCAGATCGCGTTGGGCAGTCCAATCCTGCCCTTTAGCGAGTGGGACTTGGGCTTCTATGTGCAAGACGACTGGAGAATCAAGAGCAACCTCACTCTAAATCTGGGCATGCGCTGGGATTGGTATCAGCAGGCCATCAATCTACTGCATGATCAGAGCGTCAAGCAGCAAACCGGATCGAATCCGTTGTGGACGACCAGTCTGCCGCTCAGTCAGACGACCGTACCGACGGTTCCACAATCCTTGAAGAATTTTGCTCCCGTGATCGGGTTCGCCTGGACGCCGCACATCCTGAGCGGATTGCTGGGCGTCGACAAGACCGTAATTCGCGGCGGATTCCGCATCGCCTATGACCCCGCTTTCTACAACATGTTCCTCAACGTAGCCACTGCGGCACCAAAGGTGAACTTTGCTACCTTGGGACCAATCGTCGGGGGGCCGACGACCGGTGTGCCGACCACGGGCCTCTTCGGGACTCAGGTCATTCCGTTCCTGGGACCCCTGGCGGCAGGCGGGGACCCGGGACTCGCGAATCAAGTGCAGGTGCCACAGAACTTCCGCAATCCCTACACGGAACAGTGGAACCTCGGCATCCAGCACTCGTTCACTCCGCGCATCGTGGCCGAGGTTCGCTATGTCGGCAACCACGCTGTGGGCCAATTCCAGGAACTCAATGGAAACCCCGCACTGGCACCGCTCATCAGCGCGGGCTTCCAAAACTTGATTCCTGCTGGCTTGACCCCCTGCACCACGCCTGGAGCACCGGGAGCGTTCGCCGGAAATGTGCACTGCAACTTCACCAGCGTCATCGAGTACGCCAACACGGCTTCGTCGAACTACAACGGGCTGCAGAGCGAGTTGCGGATCGCGAACTGGCATGGACTCACCGCAACTGGTGCGTACACGTTCAGCAAGACGATCGACAACGCAAGCGAGGTCTTCAGCACACTCGGCGGCGGGAATACGTTGGCCTACGCGCAGAATCCCTTCAACACCAGTGGGGCGGAACGCGCCAATTCAGGGATCGACTTTCCGCATGTCGTGGGAGTCGCCCTGGTATACGACTTGCCCTTCTATAAGGCGCAGCACGGACTGCTGGGTCATGTGCTGGGTGGATGGCAGGTGAATACCACATACCGGTACACCAGCGGGCAGCCATACACCACGATCCAGAGATATGTGTCTGGCAGCTTGTGCGATCCCACGGGAAACTTTGGCGGCAATTATGATGCCTGCCGTCCCATCGTTTCGAACGCCGCTGCTCCGCTGACAACCGTCGGTCAGTACAATTGCACCGGCACCACGGCCTCGTCGTGCAGCCTGGTGGACTTCGTAACCCAATTGCCGACAACCGCCAATGCGGTGCACTGGATCCAGAATAGTCCGGCAGCGGCAATCGTCTATGGCACTCCGTTTGCCGGCGGTGGGCGAAATACGCTGCGCGGTCAGGACATCAGCACGGCGAACCTGGCGTTCTTCAAAAACACCAGGATCACGGAGAAGCTGACAGCGCAGTTCCAGGCCCAGGCCTTCAACGTGATGAACACGCAGTTCCGTGGCGTGCCTGATCCGATCCTGGATGATGTCGCCCGCGGCAGTTTCCAGAACACCGATTACAACAGCAACGGCGGCTTGACGTTTGCCGGAAACAACATTACCGACGGGATCGGACGACGGCGTCTGCTGTTTGGAATGAAACTGATCTTCTGATTATTGATGTTTTGAATGATGGCCGGCTCAGCGAGCCGGCCTTTTTTGCGCTTCGCACTGGGAACGATTTGCAGGGCTGTGGCCCAGGCGTGCGTCGCTAGGGAATTCCGCCTTTCATCGGGTAAGATACTTCGGCCGCGGAAAGAGGAGATGCTGCAGGGGCTGAAGCCCAGGCTTTTCTTGCGGCGCTGAGCGGCACGGCTGAAGCCGTGCCCTTCCACGAAACCGTGCTCACGATGAATCGCGAATATCACAAAGCTTATAGCCAGGAACTGCATCGCGACATGGAAGCTCTGGTGTTCGGGCATGCAGGGATGCCGCTGCTCGTCTTCCCGACCTCAATGGGGAAATTCTTCGAGTATGAAGACCGGGGGATGATTGGCGTGCTGGCTCCGAAGATCGAGCGCGGCGAACTGCAGGTGTTTTGTCCCGACGGCGTTGACACCGAGAGCTGGTACAACAAGGGCGTCCATCCGCGGGTGCGGGTGCTGCGGCATCTGCAGTATGAGCGCTACATCCTGCACGAGTTCTTGCCCTTCATCCGATGGAAGAATCAGGCAGGGAAACTGGCGGTGACGGGCTGCAGCTTTGGCGGGTACCATGCGGTGAATTTCGCGATGAAGCATCCGGATGTGGTGACGCACTGCGTGAGCATGAGCGGGGCGTTCGATATCCACCAGTTTCTGGATGGGTATTACGACAACGACTGCTACTTCAACAATCCCCCGGATTTCATTCCGAATATGACGGATGACTGGTTTCTGAGCCGGTACCGGCAGATGAAGATCGTGCTGGGCTCGGCGGATTGGGACATGTGCCTGGATCAGAACGTGAAGTTCTCGGCAATTCTGAATGCGAAGGCGATTCCGCACTGGCTGGACGTTTGGAACGATAACTCGAAGCATGATTGGCCGCTGTGGTTGAGGATGGCGGCGAAGTATTTCTAGGGTGGTTCGAAGTGCTTCTAGGGTGGTTCGTGAAAGGGCACGGCTTCAGCCGTGCCGATTGGCGGCTTCCCTGGGCCAGGCTTTAGCCGCTGCGGGATGCTGCACCGGAGGATCCCTTGCCGCGATCCCGTCAGGTCACGAGGGTAGGGATCCTTCGACTTCGTAAGTGCTTCACTCGTGAAGCACTTACTTTGCTCAGGATGACATGCTTGAAAAGATTGGAAATGGAGATTAGGTCGTGAAGAAGATTGGAATTTTGTTTGGCATGGAGAATACGTTCCCACCCGCGTTGGTCGAGAAGATCCACGCAATGAGGGTGGACGGCGTCGAGGCGGAGTTTGTGAAGATCGGCGGGATCCGGATGGATGAGCCGAAGAAGTATGACGTCATCATCGACCGGATTTCGCAGGATATCGAGTTCTACCGCGCATATCTGAAGAACGCGGCGCTGCACGGAACCATAGTAGTGAACAATCCGTTCTGGTGGACGGCGGATGACAAGTTCTTCAACTACGCGCTGGCTCACAAGATGGGCGTGGCCATTCCTCCGACGGTGATTCTGCCCCATAATAAGCATCCCGAGGGAACAACCGACCAGTCGATGCGGAATCTGATGTTTCCGCTGAACTGGCAGGAGTTGTTTGACTATGTTGGCTTCCCTGCCTTCCTGAAGCCCTATTCCGGCGGGGGATGGAAGCACGTGTATAAGGTGCATTCGCCGGAGGAGTTCTTTCAGCATTACAACCAGACGGGCCGGCTGTGCATGACGCTGCAGCGCGGGGTGGAGTTCGACGAGTATTACCGCTGCTACGTGGTGGGGCAGGAGAAAGTGCACATCATGAAGTACGATCCGAAGGCGCCGCATCATGAGCGTTATGTGAAGGGGAATCCGCCGCCGTCGACTCCGGCTTTGAAGGAACGCATTGAGAAGGATGCGTTGTCCCTGTGCCGGGCGTTGGGATACGACTTGAATACGGTGGAGTTTGCGGTGGAGGGTGGAGTACCGTATGCGATTGATTTCCTGAATCCGGCGCCGGATGCGGAAATTACTTCCGTCGGGCAGGAGAATTTTGACTGGATCGTGAATGCCGTCGCCGAGATGGCGGTGAAGATGGCGCTGAGCGGGGAGAGTCCGGTGAAGGAGTTGCGGTGGGCGGGATTCCTGGCGGGGACTGGGCCCGAGAAACCCGCGCGCAAGGGTGAACCGGAGTGGGTAGCGGCGCGTAAGCGCAAGCCGGCAAAATAAGAACAATCGGACGTACGGCTGGAAGGGCACGTCGGCCGCACCGTTGGCAGTAGCGCAGTTGTCATCCTGAGGACCGCGGCTTTTTCGCGGCCGAAGGATCTATGCCATCTGCCGACTGCTGATTCGGTGCAGGCAGAGTACACAGATCCTTCACTGGGCTCAGGATGATAAAGATGAGAAAGGGCAAACCCGCGAAGAACGTGGACGAATATCTGGCGGCAGTGCCGGAGCCCGCGCAGAGCACGCTGAAACATCTCCGCGCGGTGATTCGATCCGTGGTTCCCAACAGAAACCACTGAGGTAATCAGCTACAGGATTCCGATGTTTAAATTCAACGGAATGCTGGTAGGGTATGCGGCGTTCAAGAACCATTGCAGTCTGTTCCCTACCGGCTCGGGTGTACTCGACCAGTTCGAAAAGGAACTGAGCGGCTACCGTACATCCAAAGGGACGATTCAGTTCCCGCCGGATAAGCCTTTGCCGGACGCACTGGTGAAGAAGATCGTCCGGGCGCGGGTCAAGGAGAACAAGGAATGGGACTAAGGTAACACGCCCGAAAATCGCTTTTCGGGCGTTGTTATACTCGTTAGGACCTCGCCGGCTGTCTTCGCGGCAAGGGTGATCGCTCGAATTCGAGGTTCAGATTCCTGGTCAGAGCTGCGCGGGCGGGAGAACCCGCAGCCAAATACGAAACTGTAATATGCACCCTACTTTTACCATCGGAATTGAAGAGGAATATCAGACCGTCGACCCCGAGACGCGGGATCTGCGGTCGCACATTCATGCCGAGATCCTGGAGAAGGGGAAAATGATTCTCCAGGAGCGCGTGAAAGCAGAGATGCACCAGTCGGTGGTGGAGGTGGGAACGTCGGTCTGCGCCAATATTAAAGAAGCCAAGGCCGAGGTCAAGAAACTGCGCAGCAACATGGTGCGGCTGGCCAAAGAGAATGGATTACGGCTGGCATCGGCGGCGACGCATCCGTTTTCAGATTGGCGCGATCAAGAGATCCACCCGGACGAGCGCTACAAGAATATTGTCGAGGACATGCAACTGGTGGCGCGGGCCAATCTGATTTTCGGGCTGCACGTCCACATCGGGATCGAGGATCGCGAGACCGCGATCCACATGATGAATCATGCGCGCTATTTTCTGCCGCACATTCTGGCGCTGTCGACAAATTCCCCGTTCTGGCTGGGGATGAATACCGGCCTGAAATCGTACCGTTGCAAGGTATTCGACAAGTTTCCGCGGACGAACATTCCTGATTATTTTCCGAGCTGGGGCGAGTACGAGAATTTCATCAAGCTGCTGATCAAGACCAACTGCATCGATAACGCGAAGAAAATCTGGTGGGACATCCGGCCGCATCCATTCTTTAATACGATTGAGTTCCGCGTCTGCGACATTCCGATGCGGGCCGATGAAACCATCGCTCTCGCCGCGTTGATTCAGGCCACCGTGGCCAAGCTTTACAAGCTGTACACGGCGAATCAGGGATTCCGGCTGTATCGCCGCGCTCTGATTATGGAGAACAAGTGGCGGGCCGCGCGGTACGGCCTCGACGGCAAACTGGTTGATTTCGGCAAGCAGTCAGAAGTGCCGGCGCGAAATCTCGTGCACGAGTATTTGGAGTTCGTCGACGATGTGGTGGACGAACTGAATTCGCGCGAGGAATTGAACTACATCCACACCATTCTGGAACAAGGCAGCGGAGCCGACCGGCAGCTGCGCGTCTTCCAGGAGACTGGGGATTTGAAGAAAGTAGTGGATTACATCATCGAGGAGACGGAGGCCGGACTGGAAGAAGAACCGGCTGCCGCGCGGAAAGTAGGGTGATGAGTATTCCTGGGGAACATAGTTCTGATTCAGTCAAGATCGCTACCCCTTCGGCAGGCTCAGGGCAGGCTTTCTCGCAAAAAGCGCGAGAAGCATGGGGTGCCCTCCATATTCCGTTTGATCCCGAGTACGCGCCGGGAGCTTTCAACGCGGTCAACGTTTGCCTGCGGGTTCAACCGGGCGAACAGGTATGCGTGATCACCGACGAGGCGACGATTGAGATTGCAGCGGCGATTGCACGGGAATTGGAAAAGATCGGCGCGCCTTATCACGGCTGGGTACTCGAAGAACTGGCGGAGCGTCCGCTGACCGATTTGCCGCGCCCGATTCTGGATGACCTGGAGAGCAGCCAGGTTTCGATTTTTGCCGTGCAGGTCCAGACCCGCGAACTGCGGTCGCGCATCCAGATGACCGACGTGGTGAACCGGCGCAAGATTCGCCACGCGCACATGGTGAACATCAACCGGCAGATCATGCTGGAAGGGATGCGGGCAGATTTCGCTCGCGTGGACCGGCTCAGCCAGAAAGTTGTCGAGATGGTGCGTAAGGCATCGACGATCCGCGCTACCACTGCGGCGGGAACCGATCTCATCGCGGATTTGAATCCGAATTACAAGTGGCTGAAGACCAGCGGGATTATTTCTCCAGATAAATGGGGGAACCTGCCGGGCGGCGAGATTTTTACGACACCCGGAGAAGTCAATGGGACGTTCGTGATCGATGGCGTGGTCGGTGATGATCTATGCGCGAAGTTTGGAGATCTGAAAGAGAATCCTCTGACGGTGCACATACAAGGCAATAGGCTGACCGAGGCACACTCGGAGAATCGCGAACTGGAAAGTGATTTCTGGAAGTACACCCACACCGACGAGAACAGCGACCGCGTCGGCGAGTTTGCGATCGGAACGAACATCGATTTGAAAGAAGTGATCGGGCAGATACTGCAGGATGAGAAGTATCCCGGCGTGCACATTGCGTTTGGAAATCCCTATGGCGCGCACACCGGCGCGGACTGGGATTCGACCACGCATATCGACGTCGTCGGACGGAAATTCAACATCTGGGTCGATGACGAGCAGATCATGCGCGACGGGAAGTTTCTGGTAGAGGCGTAGGAGCGTGCAGAAATTCCCTTTCTGACCCGCCGGCGATGCAGGTTGATCGGGATCCTTCGACTTCGCCAGAAACGCCGACTTTGTCGGCGTTTTTTGCTACGCTCAGGATGACAGATCGCTGATAAAATGATTCCTTCCCTGCGGCAGCAATTCAACGACAGCTTTACTTCCGAGAAGTATCAGGCCTTCTTGCGGCGGGTGGATGAAGCTTGCGGCACGCACGTGCAGTTCCGGCTGTCGGAGACGCCCTGCTTCTTTCCCAAACCGCTGATTGACCGGATGGCTTCAGATGGGCAGGATCTGATCCGGCAGTTGGTCGACAACCCTGCGTATCGCGCAAAATCCGACGAAGCGGTTCCCGCCGAGTTCAAGGTTCCCAACGAAGCTCCGCATCCCATGTTCGTGCAGGTGGATTTCGGGTTGGTGCGGGATGCGCGCGGAGAGTTGCAGCCGAAGTTGGTTGAACTGCAGGCCTTCCCTTCTCTGTATGCGTATCAGGGACCGCTATCTGAGGCCTATGTCGACGTGTACGGACTCGATTCGGGATTGAAGTATCTCCTGAGTGGGCTCGATACCTCTTCGTATATCGAGCTGTTGCGGCGGGCGATTGTCGGGTCTCACGATCCCGAGAACGTGATCTTGATGGAGATCGATCCGACACGTCAGAAGACACTGCCGGATTTTCTGCTGACCGAGAAACTGCTCGGGGTGCGGACCGTCGATATCGTGGACATCAAGAAAGAAGGGTCGCGTCTGTATTACGAGCGCGCCGGCAAGCGTGTGCCCATCCAGCGCATCTATAACCGCGCGATTGTCGACGAACTCGAACGCAAGAACGTGAAGCTCGCGTTTGACTGGCGCGACGATCTTGATGTGGAGTGGGCGGGCCATCCCAACTGGTATTTCCGCATCAGCAAATTTTCGATTCCGTACCTGAAACACGCTTCGGTACCGAAAACGTGGTTTCTCGACCGACTCGACGAAATGCCTGCGGATCTGGAGAATTATGCGCTGAAGCCGCTGTATTCCTTTGCCGGGCTGGGCGTGGTGATTGCCCCGACTAAGGAAGATATTGCGGTCATCCCGGCCGAGAAGCGGCCTTGCTATATTTTGCAGGAGCGGATGCACTTTGAGCCGGTAATCGCGACTCCGTTTGGCGGGACGAAAGCGGAGGTGCGGGTCATGTACATGTGGCTCGACGAACTGACGCCGGTCATGACGATCATCCGCATGGGGCGCGGGTTGATGATGGGCGTCGATCACAACAAGAATATGGAGTGGGTGGGCGCTTCGGCCGGACTGTATCTGGACGAATAGCGGTTTGATGGCTGCCCGACTTCTTCGCGCTTGGAGGGTAGGAAATGCATGGCTTCCCGCCAGTCATATCTAATGCCTCGGGGTCTTTTGCGCAAGCAATTCCCCTCCCCGCGGGATTACCATTTCCAGAAAGCACCCTTGATCGGAGGGAATCCCAACGCATGGACCCACTTGCAGCGGGCATTGGGAAGAAGGCTACGTCACTTCGCGGGAACGGTTTCTAAACGGCGGTTGAGCATAATCCCTCCTGCGATTAAAGCAATTGTGATCGCGACAAACAGCAACATCCAGCCCCAATATTGCATGGGATGGCGCAGTGCCCGGACGAAGTGGCGGCCGTAGAGGTCCGCGACCACGGCGATGGCCGAATAGCGAACTGCCCGGGAGATGGCAACCACTGCGAGAAACTTTCCCAAGGGATAATCGGAGGCACCGGCCGCCGCGAAAAACATACTGGTGGGGGTTGGAATGGGGATGACCGAGGAGGCGGCGAGAGTTCCCGTGCCCCATTTCTTAAACAGCTTCAGGAACTTGGACACTTTGCCTTTCTTGAATTTTCTGTCCAGGAAAGCCGCTCCCGCATGGCGGGCAAGACTAAAGGTAATGTACGCACCGACGACCGATCCGGCAGTCGCCATGGCTGCATACTCATACCACGGGTTGCGATGGCTGGCGGACAGGATGGCGATGAGGATGTCGGGACCGCCAAAGGTTGGAACCGGAGAGCTGTCGAGGATCGCGAGAAAGAAGAGTCCGAGTGCGCCTAGGTGCCGCAGGGTCACTGCAAAACTCTGGGTTCTCCGTCGGCGCGGGCTCGGAGCCAGCAGGCTCAGCAGGTCCACCATCTTCAGAATAGTATCAAGGGGACAGGCCAGCACTCGGTTGACGGTCTTCACCGCCAATGGCACGAAGCCGCCCGAAGGCTTTGTTTCCAGGTGTTTCCTTCGTGATCCTTAGTGTCCTTAGTGGTGAAAGGTTTACCCACCCAGCGTTCGGCGAAATCGCGCTGCAATGACTCATCCGTTTTTCTTGACGATGGTGGTCTCAAGGATCTTTCCGTTCGGACGTTTCACCAGCATCTTGTCGCCATGGAAACGAACTGGGACCGAGGCGCCGGGTCCGAATTCGCCCGGAACGTACCCGTCAGACGATGCTGGGTTGTACTCGCCCACGTACTCGGTGCCGTTGACTCTGACAATGATGGCGGTCCGGCGGGTTTGGGCTTGGGCAGATTCGCGGGCGATCTCCTGCTCGGCCTGCGCCCAGTTTTCGACGTCGCGGCCCGGGACTCTGCCGTTGCGGATGTAGATTTCTTCAGCGCGCCGGCGGATGGCCTCGTGCGGATCCGGCGGCGTCGTTGGCCAGGGATTGGATCTCTTTGCAGCAGCGTTCATGACGGTTGCCCTCCTACGGGCGAGTGCCCCGCAGTTTCGTCCTTTCCTCATCATATTCGCGAAAACCACGCTTGGGTGGGCGGGCATCTCACCGTAAGGCCGTAGTGAGGGCAAAATGGGAATGCGGCGTGGCGATACCCCAAACGGGACGCGAAGCAGCATTTTGCTCGTTGGACTCTCCCAGCAGCGACCCGGATGGGGGGTACGGATGAGTCGCCGCGCGACCAGAAATCGCTACCTCTCCCTCCCGCTCGCCTTGTGCGATCCCCGCTGTAGGCCTCGAGAAATAAGGGAGTTGACCGGATTCGGCTGGGGGCCTAACATTACCGCCGAGCAAGATCGCGCGCTCTCATGATCGGCCAGCAGGTATCCCATTACCGTATCCTCGGCAAGCTTGGGGGCGGGGGTATGGGTGTCGTCTACGAGGCCGAAGACCTCAAACTGGGGCGGCACGTTGCCCTGAAGTTTATTCCCGAAAATCTGACCGGCGACCCCAAATCGCTGGAGCGTTTTACCCGCGAGGCGCGGGCAGCCTCGCAGCTTAACCATCCTAATATCTGCACGATCCACGGCATTGAGGACAACAACGGGCATCCCTTCATTGTGATGGAGAAACTCGACGGCGAGAGCCTGAAGGCGCACATCGCTGGCCATCCGATGGCGGTGGAGGAAGTGCTTGACGTAGGCGTGCAGGTAGCGGACGCGCTGGTAGCGTCGCACGCCAAGGGAATCGTCCACCGCGACATTAAGCCCGCCAACATTTTCCTGACGCCCACCGGACAGGTGAAGGTGCTCGATTTCGGCCTGGCGAAACTGGTGCACGCCGAAGACGACGGCGCCGACCTCTCGCTGACTGCGGTGGGAGTGATTCCCGGCACTGCAGTCTATATGTCCCCCGAACAGGCGCGCAGCGAGACCATCGACGCCCGCAGCGATCTGTTTTCGTTCGGCACGGTCCTCTACGAAATGGCCACGGGGAAGAAGCCATTCACGGGGAATAACTCGCTAGTCACGCTCGACGCGGTGCTGCATTCGAAGCCGGTCCCGCCCAAGGATTTGAATCCGAAGATTCCCATCGAACTGGAAGGCATCATCGGCAAGGCGATGGAAAAGGACCGCACCCACCGCTACCAGAGCGCGGCGGAAATGCGCTCGGACCTGTCCCAGTTGAAGCGTGAGACCGAGTCGGGTACGGTCAAGAGCGGAAGCGCCACGGTAGTGAGGCTGCGGGCCGCGTCGCGGACGTTCGGCAGACATTCGAGCCTGCAAACGTATCTGCTGCTGGGGATGGCGGGGCTGCTGCTGGCGGTGCTGGGGTCGGTGGGAGCGTGGTGGTACAAGCACCGCGAAGTGGCCAACGCGGAGCAGCAGAATGCCATCGCCGTGCTGCCGTTGCAGAACCTGAGTGGGGACGTCAACACCGACTACTTGCGCTTCGCCTTGGCCGACGAACTGTCGAGCGTGCTGACCTATTCCCGCTCGCTGGAAGTGCGGCCTTCCTCGATCACGCGCAAGTATGACTCGCCGGATGTAGATCCGAAAAAGGTTGGGCAGCAACTCCGGGTGGGACGCCTGCTGCAAGGCCACTTCATGAAGCAGGGCGACCAGTTGACGGTGACGCTGGAAGCGATTGACGTGTCGACCGAGCGGTTGCTGTGGCAGGGCACAGCCACGGGCAAGGCCGAAGATCTGATCGGACTGCGCGAACAATTGACGAACCAGGTGCAGCACGGGCTGCTGCCGATTCTGGGCGGGGCAACCGGCACGCTGGATTCCGCAACGTCGCGTCCCAAGAACCAGCAGGCCTATGACCTCTATTTGCGAAGTGTGGCTGTGCCGCACGATCCGGGACCAAACAAGGAGGCGATCACGATGCTGGAGTGGTCCGTGGGGATCGATTCCAGTTATGCGCCGGCGTGGGAAGCACTCGGGCAGAGATATTATTTCGATTCCGCCTACGGCGGGGGCGGCGAAGAAAAGTTCCAGCGATCGAGTTCCGCGTATGAGCGGGCCATCGGGCTCGATCCGAACCGGGTCATGGCAGCCAGCCTGCTGATCACCAACCGGGTGATGCGCGGCGAACTGGGGCGGGCTTATGATGCGGCGGCAAATCTGGTGCGGCGGCGCCCGCAGAGCGCGGATGCTCACTTCGCACTGAGTTACGTGTTGCGGTATGCGGGGATGCTTGAACAATCGGGGCAGGAGTGTAACACCGCGCGGCACCTCGATCCGGGGAATTTCGCCTTCCGGTCGTGCGCTTGGACCTTCCTGGAGATGGGTAAGACGGACCGGGCGACGGACTTTGTGCAACTGGACGCAGGGTCAGAGTGGGCGGCGTGGGTGACTCCCCACGTGCGCCTGGAAGAAGGCAATATGGCGGAGGCCCACGCAGCCGCGAAGAACGTGGGAAAGGCTGCGACCTATCACCGCGAGTTGCTCGAGGCGTGCACGGCGCCGCAGCGTCCGGCGGACTTGGCGAAAATCGTGCGCGAAACCGAATCGTCGGTGATGATGGAGCCCGATCCTGAACTGTGGTATCACCAGGCAGCAGTCATGGCCGCGTGCGGACAGAATGAGCCTGCGCTGCGGCTGCTGAAGGCTGCCGTGCAGCAGAATTATTGCGCGTACTCGGCATTGCTGGAGGATCCGCTGCTGAAGAACCTGCGCAAGGAAACGGCGTTCAATGAAGTGCTGACAGCGTCGAGTAACTGCCAGGCGGTATTCAAAGAAGGGCGGAACTTCTAGCTTCTAGCTCTAGCTCTAGCTTTCAGTTCTCTGTTTTCAGAAAAACCTTTTGCTCATCCTATGGGGAATTAACTCGGCGGGCGTTGCTGAAGTCATCGGTCGTCGGGGCGGCGGCGACGGCTCTTCCCGCGTTCTCGGCTGGCCTCGATACCGCGGCACGCAAAGGCCGCATTCGTCAATCGGCCTGCCAGTGGTGTTATCCCCACATTCCTGTCGATCAACTGGCCGAGTACGCAGCAAAAATCGGGCTGCGCGGCGTCGATCTGTTGCAGCCCGACGAGTATGAAATCCCGCGACGCTACGGAATTGTATGCACCATGGGATACGCGGGCGGCGGCGACATCGGGAAGGCTCTCAACCGCGTAGAGAATCATTCGGCGATCGAAGCCGCATTTCGCACCAACATTCCGCGGGCCGCGAAAGCTGGCGTGCCGAACGTGATCACCTTTTCTGGCAACCGCGCGGGCATGTCCGACGATGAAGGCGCGCGCAATACGATTGCCGGGCTGAATCGCGTCAAGAAGATCGCGGAAGATCATGGCGTCACGATCTGCCTGGAATTGCTCAACAGCAAGCGCGATCATCACGATTACATGTGCGATCACACGGCCTGGGGAGTACGCGTGATGCAGGAAGTGAATTCGCCGAATGTGAAATTGCTCTACGACATCTACCACATGCAGATCATGGAAGGCGATCTGATCGCTACGATCCGCGCGAACATCCAGTGGATCGGGCACTTCCACACCGGTGGAGTTCCGGGAAGGCACGAACTCGACGGCACGCAGGAGGTGCAGTGGGACGGGGTGATGCGGGCCATCGCCGACTCGAGGTTTAAGGGCTACGTGGCGCATGAGTTCGTGCCAACGGGCGATCCGCTGGAATCGCTGCGCAAGGCAGTGGAGCTGTGCGACGTTTAAGAACGGGCTTTCGGCGGTCGGACTCCGGCCTTGATTTCCTGCCGCCCGTGCGGCTCACTGTTGGACCTTGCGTGCGTCTAATCTAAATCAAGATTGGAAAGAATTTGCGTCAAACCGGGGGTAGGCCCCATCCTTGTAGCGTGAGACATTCCGGATCCCTTAGCCTGCCGCGGCCCCATCGGCGCCGCGCTTCCTTTATTCTTCAGCGCCTGCAATTTCTTGGCGTGAAGCTCGTCTGCTTCCTCTCGATTCTTTCTCTCTTGGCGACAGTTCCCACCCTTGCGCAAAATGCGCGCAAGGATGGGGCACCCGCTTCCTCGAACAACCCTTCCCCGAGCCTGGACGTTCTGGCCGATCCTCCCGGACTGCTGTACCAGGGCGTTCCGGCAGAGATTCCGCAGGATCAGGGCATGGCGGGACTGCGACTAGAGTTGCTGCGGTTGGGGACTACGGCGCGACTGATGCAGGTGGTGGCTCATCCGGATGACGAGGACGGCGGCATGCTGACGCTGGAGGCGCGCGGCCGCGGCGTGAGCACGCTGCTGATGACGCTGAATCGCGGCGAGGGCGGACAGAACAAGATCGGCAGCAATCTGTCGGACGTACTGGGCGTGTTGCGCGCCGAGGAGTTGCTCGCGTCGGATCAGTACTACGGCGTGCAGGAACGTTTTTCGCACGTCGCCGATTTCGGATTTTCGAAGAGTCCCGAAGAGACATTTCAGAAGTGGGGCGGCCACGATACGGCGCTGGCCGACGTGGTGCGCGTGATTCGGACCTTCCGTCCGGATGTGCTGGTGGCGCGCTTTTCCGGCACCGAGCGCGATGGGCACGGTCATCATCAGGCGTCGAGCATTCTGGCGAAAGAGGCATTCCGCGCCGCCGCCGATCCCAAGCGGTTCCCCGAGCAGATTGCGCAGGGCTTGCAACCGTGGCAGGCGAAGAAGTTTTACATCGGCAACGTGTGCGGCTTTGGGGCGATGACGTGCGAAGACGAGAAATGGACCTTGAAGTTGAATACGGGAGAAAAGAACGCGGACCTGGGCATGGGCTACGTGCAGTTCGCCATGGAAGGACTGCGGCATCAGAAGTCGCAAGGCGCGGCGAACTGGACCATTGATCCGGGGGACCGGTTCACGTTTTACCGACTGGTGGACTCGGTAATCCCTTCCACCGTGGGCAAGGACGGGCACGAGAAGAGTTTCTTCGATGGCATTGATACGACGTGGGGAGGATTAGCGTCGGGACTGGGAGCGGAAGAGAAGAAAGTTCCGCGGCTGCGCCAAGAACTGACGGAGATTGCGAAGCAGGTCGAGCAAGCGGCACGTTCAGCAAAAGGAAGTGATGCTTCGGCTGCGTCTGCGCCTCTGATGAAAGTGGTCGCCGCATTGACCCGGGTGGCGGGCGACGTCCGAGGAAGCACTCTAGCTACCGCGACAAAGCTCGATTTGCTAACTCGAATCGCCAGGAAACAGCGACAAGCTGAGACTGCCCTGAATCTGGCGCTGGGCGTGAGCCTCTCGGCGGATGTGTCTTCCGATGGCAATCCGAACTCTCATGCGGCAAAAGAGGCTGACGCGCTCACTACGGTTTCGCCAGGGCAAGAATTCGTAGTAGCCGTGACGTTTCACAACGGATCAAAGATGCCCTTGCTGATCGATCACATCAAGCTGGAGGTTCCCGCGGGATGGAACACGATCAGTGGCAAGACGAAACCTGAGACCGTTAAAGCAGGAGAGGATCTGCATGCAAACTTCCGCCTGCGCGTGCCGAAAGATACGAAGTACACGCGGCCCTACTGGCATCGCGACGATCCCGAGACCGAGGCCGTAAATCACATCGACGACGCAAAGTATGTCACGCTTCCCTTCCCGCCTCCAGCGCTGCGGGCGCGGGTGGAGTATTCCGTCGGCGGAACGGCGCCGGCTAGAAACGGAATCAACGCGGTAGTGGTTACGCCATTTATCGATGATTCCGGGAAACAGCGCGCGCGTCCGTTGGCCATCGTGCCCGCATTCTCCGTGATGCTGGAGCCGGGAACCCAAGTCATATCGACCCACAACGGATCGACTTCCACCGTTGCAGTGGGTGTCACCAGCAACTTGTCGCGCGACATAAAAGGCGTTCTTCGGCTTGACTTACCGAGCGGCTGGCGTTCAGAACCGGCGCAGTTCGCGGTCGAATGGAAAAAACGCGGCGAAAAACAAGATTTCCGGTTCAAGGTATTCACCACCGGTCTGCAGGAAGGGCGAACTGCAGTTCGCGCGGTGCTGGAATCTGAAGGCGAGAAGTACAGCGAGGGTTACACGCTGGTCACACGCGAAGACCTGGGCAGCTTCTACTACTACCAGCCAGCGCGGCAGCGCGTAAGCATTGTCGACGTACAGGCGCCGCATGACCTGAAAGTCGGCTACATCATGGGCGCGGGCGATGACATTCCAACCGTGCTGAAGCAGGTTGGCATGGACGTCACGCTCATTCCTGCGGAGAAGATCGCAACCGAAGATCTCAGCAAGTACGGAACCATCGTGCTCGGCATTCGCGCCTACGACACGCAGAAAGACGTCGTCACCAATAACAAGAAGCTGCTCGACTTCGTTTCTGCCGGCGGGACGCTGGTGGTCCAGTACAACGCGGGCACGGGCGACTTCAACTCCGGGAAGTTCACGCCTTACTCCGCGGAACTGAGCCGGGCACGGGTCTCCGTGGAAGAGGCCCCGGTCGAAATTCTTGCGCCGGACGATTCCGTCTTTCATTATCCCAACACGATCACTAAAAAAGACTTCGATGGCTGGGTGCAGGAGCGCGGCCTCTACTTCATGGACAAATGGGACGATCACTTCACGCCTCTGCTGTCGTGCCACGATCCGGGAGAAGACGCACAGAAGGGCGGCCTGCTGCGTGCGCAATATGGCAAGGGCACGTATATATATGCGGGCTATGCGTTCTTCCGGCAGTTGCCGGCGGGCGTGCCGGGAGCGGTGCGGCTGTACGTAAATCTTCTAAGCGCGGGGCATGAGAAGCAGTAGCCACAGACGACACAGTCCGCAATAGCAATGGACACCTCAGACACGCAAGTCGCGGCTGGCGAAACACGAGTGGGCATGATACGCGCCGTTCGCATTCATGAGTACGGTAGACCAGAGGTCATGCAATTGGAAGAACTCCCGCTGCCGGTTCCGCGTGCGGGGCAGGCGGTGGTTCGCGTCCACGCGGCAAGCGTTAATTTTCTGGATGTGCAGAAGCGGCGAGGCGAGTTGGTGGGGCAGGCGTTTTATCACCGCGCGGGCACGGGTGGACCGGATCTTCCCGCTACTCTGGGCAGTCAGGGCGTTGGAGTCGTAGAGGCGCTTGGGCCCGAAGTCAGCAATGTCGCGGTAGGCGACCGAGTCAGCTTCGTTGGCGAATCCTATGCAAGCCATGCTTTAGTGCCGGCCGTGCGGCTGATGCGAATTCCGGAAGGAATCAGCTTTGAGCAGGCAGCGGCCGGAATGAACCAGGGCTTCCTCGCGTACGTCTTCACTCATTTCACCTATCCGGTCAAACCTGGCGACTGGTGCCTCATTCAGGCTGCAGCTGGAGGCATTGGTCTCTTGCTGTGCCAGATGGCGAAGATTCGGGGCGGGCGCGTAATTGGGGTCACCTCCGCTGAAGACAAGGCAAAATTCGTGAGGGACGCGGGCGCAGACGCAGTCATCATTTCCACGCAATCTGATATCGCAAAGGAAGCACGTAGAATTACCGATGGCCGAGGCGTGAGCGTCGTCTATGACGGAGTTGGGAAAGACACGTTCTCGGCAAACCTCGACAGTCTGGCGGCGGGCGGATACCTGGTGATCTACGGGCAATCCAGTGGATACGTACCGCCTTTCGACCTGATGACTCTGCAGGAAAAGGGGTCGCTGTTTGTTACCCGTACCAACGGGCTGCCGCATATCAAGGAATATCCTCACTACCTGGAGCTATTCGTTGACTGGGTAAAGAACGGAAGAATTTCCATCAAGATTGATCGAACCTACCCACTCGCTGAGGCCGCCCATGCGCATGCGGCCTTTGAACAGCGCCGGGTCAGCGGGAGGGTCCTGCTTCTTCCTTAGCCGTGCTTCGACTCTTCGAGAATGTCATCTCCTACTCAGAGCAGTTCGGGTTCTCCGAGTCTCATCCGCGGGATGGGGCTGTGGAGTGCAACTTCGCTGAACATGATCGACATGATCGGCGTGGGGCCGTTCATCACCATGCCTCTGGTGGTGAGTGCCATGGGCGGTCCGCAGGCGCTGCTGGGGTGGGTCGCGGGCGCGCTGCTGGCCGTGTGTGACGGACTGGTATCGGCGGAATTGGGTGCGGCTCTGCCCGCGTCGGGCGGATCGTATCGCTACCTGCGCGAGATGTACGGGCCGCAGAAGTGGGGACGGCTGATCTCGTTCCTCTTCATCTGGCAGGTCTCTTTTTCTGCACCTCTTTCCATTGCGACCGGATGCATCGGACTGGCAGGATATGCGGCCTACTACTGGCCCGAGCTGGATACGGTCCTCGCGCATCACGACGCGGCGCTGCACATTCCTTGGGCAGGAACGCTGCAAGCCAGCTGGATCGTCACGCCGGGAACGGCCGTCGCGGTCGTGATTTGTTTCTTCACGGTGCTGTTGCTTTACCGCAACATCACGGCCATCGGGCGACTGTCGAAAATACTCTGGTTTGGCGTGATGGGCACGATCGGCTGGATCATCTTCGCCGGGCTGACGCATTTCAACGCCGCGCGAGCCTTTGATTTCCCTCCAGGCGCGTTCACGATGTCCCATAAATTCCTGACTGGGCTGGGCGGGGCGATGCTCATCGCGACCTACGACTACTGGGGCTACTACAACGTCAGTTTTCTGGGGGACGAGATCAAAGACCCGGAAAAGAATATTCCTCGCGCCCTGTTGCTTTCCATTCTGCTGGTCGCCTGTCTATATCTCATGATGAATGTCTGCGTCCTCGCCGTGGTGCCCTGGCGGGAAATGATGCAGGCAGGACAAAACAACACCGGCCTGTATGTCGTTTCGTTATTCATGCAGCGAGTGTACGGCGCGTGGGCGGCGCGCCTGGTGACCGGACTGGTGATCGTGACCGCGTTCGCCTCGGTTTTCTCGCTGATGCTGGGGTACTCGCGGGTTCCTTACGCGGCGGCAAAGGACGGCAACTATTTCAAGGCCTTCGCCAAAGTGCATCCTGTGCACCGTTTCCCCCATATTTCGCTGCTGGCGCTGGGTGTGGTGGCGGCGGCCTTCTGTTTTCTGCGCTTGAAGGATGCCATCGCGGCACTGGTGGTGATCCGGCTGATCCTGCAGTTTCTGGTGCAGGCCGTGGGAGTGATCGTGCTGAGGATTACGCGGCCGGAGATGCGGCGGCCATTTCGTATGTGGCTGTATCCGTTACCGGCGTTACTGGCATCGGCGGGCTTTCTCTTCATATTGTTTAAGCGGGAGAACTGGCAGAAGGAAATGCGGTACGCGGTGATCATTCTGCTGACCGGTGTGATCATCTACTTGATTCGGGCGTGGCAGGATTCGCAGTGGCCGTTTCGCAGGCTTCAAGAACAAAAACCTTAACCACTAAAGACACATTGGTTCACGAAGGAATTCTTTCGCTTGGCTGATCAGATCTCAGTTCCGATTCAGGGCACGGGAATGCGGCGCGCGGATCCGGCTTGGGCTCCGCTGGGAGAACCGCTGTTCCGGTCGCTGTGGCTTGCCGCCGTCATCTCTTATACCGGCACATGGATGCAGAACGTGGGCGCGGGCTGGCTGATGACGCAGCTCACCACGTCGCCTCTTATGGTCGGCCTCGTACAGGCAGCCGCGGCGGTCCCGGTGTTTCTGGTTGTGCTGCCCGCCGGAGCGCTGGCCGACATGGTGGACCGGCGCCGGCTTCTATTATTCACGCAAGGATGGATGGTGGTGGCCTCGGCCGCGCTGGGCGTGTTGACTCTGTTGCATGCGGTCGAGCCGTGGATGCTGCTGGGCTTCACGTTTCTGCTGGGGCTGGGCGCGGTGATGAATGATCCGGCCTGGCAGGCGATCACGCCCGACGTCGTTTCTCCAGCGCGGCATGCTTCCGCCGTGGCGCTGAACTCCGCGGGGTTCAACGTCGCGCGAGCGGTGGGCCCGGCGCTGGGCGGAATCGTCGTAGCTGCAGCGGGTTCAGGATGGTCGTTTCTGGTGAATGCAGCTTCTTTCTTTGGCGTGATCTACTTTTTATGTAAGTGGAAGCAGGCCGCGCACGAGCCCTTGCCCAGGCAGCGTGTCTGGGATGCGATCGTCGAGGGCCTTCGCTATGTGCGTGGAGCCCCTGAAGTCCGCTCGGTGCTGATTCGCACCGGGGCCTTCAGCTTTGGAGCAACATCCCTTCTGGCACTGCTTCCGGTGGTCTGCCAGCCGCACGGTGCGCAGGGATACGGCTTCCTGCTGACCTGCTTCGGGCTGGGGGCGCTGTCGGGAGCAGCCCTGCTGCCTCGGCTTCGCCTGCGGTACTCGGTGGACGGGCTGGTGGCCGGCGCGACCGTTGTGTTCGCCGCCATGACCTTCCTGGCTGGGCAAGTGCACGTGTTTGAGTGGCTGTGTCTGGTATTATTCAGCGCGGGCGCGGCCTGGATCGGCATTCTGGCCTGCTTCAACGTGGTGGCGCAGACCATGTGTCCGTCGTGGATGCGGGCGCGAGCACTCTCCATGTACCTGCTCGTTCTGCAAGGTGGCATGGCCGTGGGCAGCGCGGTTTGGGGATGGCTGGCCGCGCGACAGGGCGTGCCCGAGGCGCTGGCCTGGTCGGCCTTGGCGATGATCGTGGGGCTGACGACGATCCGGCGGCACCGTTTGACGGCGTCGGAACTAAAAATGGCTCCGGCGGTAGTGCGTGACTAAGGGCGAGATTAAGACGATGCAAACAATAGTAAGGGGCCCCGAATGATGAAGCGACTGGGATTGGTTGCGTGCGGTTTGCTGGTTTTGACCATGACGGCAGCGGCACAGATGCCCAAGCCAAAAGAAGAACGTCGGTCCGTAACCGAGGTATTGGACCACACCGTCCTGAACCTGGAGCATGAGTTCGTGCCCGCGGCCGAGGCTATGCCCGAAGACAAGTTCGGATTCGCTCCCACCAACGGAGAGTTCAAAGGCGCGCGAACGTATGCCGAGCAGATCAAGCATGTGGCTGCCGTGAATTACATGCTCGGCGCTGCCCTTCTGGAGCAGAAGCCTCCCGTGGACACTGGCGGAGAATCTGGACCGACCTCCCTCACCAGCAAGGCGGACATTCTTAAATTCCTGAAAGACTCCTTTGAATATGTCCACAAGGCCCTCGCGACGGTGAACGAGCAGAATCTGGTAGGCACCGTGAAGAGTCCGTTTGGCGAAGGCAAGGTGTCGCGCCTAGGATTGGCGACCGTCATTTCGACTCATGGATTCGACCACTACGGTCAGATGGTGGTCTATCTACGCATGAACGGGATTGTGCCTCCGGCCAGCCGGTAGGAAACGCGATCACCTGGAATCAACGAAAAATGCCAAGGGCACGGCCAAGAGCCGTGCCCTTTCCACATTCAAGTCTGGCTTTGCCGTTACGTCCTGCGCGCCGAATCGGTCTTGGCGGACGGAATCAAACTGCAGCAATACTCTTCAAAAGTGATCTCTGGATTCCTGGCGAAGCGGTCGGGGTAGGAACGGAGCGCCTGCAGAAATGTCTGAATCTCCATTCGCACTTTCTCGTTTCCGGACATCTGATCTTCTCCTGCCGAAGCCTGACGCATTTTGGACTTCATCCCGACCTACCCCAAGCGAACCCGGAAATCCCCTAAGCTCAGATGCTGGGATGCCCGATTCTGCCGATCAAAAAAACACGGCAGACAGAAATTAGTTTCGCTGGGGGAAGTATTTAAAGTATCGCTGATATGAGAACACGCAAATGGCACCTTTTGGCTACAGTGTTTCGTGTAGAACGCGTCTGGTACCTATGGCGCGAACGAAGCACGGGCTCCGCGAAGGGTGATCGATGTAGGAAGCAACTCGGCGACGAGGCGGCACCGCGAGAGGTGATCGGCAACCATTTTGCGCACTTTTTGCACAGCTGCACGTGGGTCCAGAAAGATCAGCACCGAAGGCCCCGCACCGCTGAGAGCCGCTCCCAGAATGCCGTCCTTTCCTTTTAATTGCTGCAGACTCGGCAGCAACGGGCACAGCGTCGCGCGATAGGGCTGGTGAATGCGGTCCTCGAGCGCAGCGGAGAGAAGGTCAGGTCGCCCCTGCGTGAAGGCCGCCAGCAGCAGCATGGAATTCTGCACGTTCGTGACCGCGTCGGCGCGCGAATACTGTGCAGGGAGAACGCAACGGGCCTCCTCCGTCGAAAGGCTCTGCCCGGGTACAGCAAGCAGCAGCGGCCACTTCCCTTTCGGGCGGATGGCGGCCACCTGCGCCTCCGAGTCTCCAGACATGCGCGCGACGGTAAGGCCTCCCATCCAGCAAGCAGAGGCGTTATCGGGGTGATGCTCGCGTCGGGAAGCTTCGCCAACGATTTGCGCGTCAGTCCAACGCAAGCGGCCGAAGTGCGCCGCGAGCGCGATGCCGGCCAGCCGGGCGGCCGCGGATGAGCCGCAGCCCTTGCCGATGGGGATGTCGTTTTTGATGCGAAGTGCCAGAGGGGTCACTTTGCGGCCTGCGGCTTGCAGCACCTCGCGGTAGGTATTCAGAATGAGGTGGTCTTCGAGCTTTCCGCATATCTCGCGGTCACGGCCGGTGGCATCGATGGAAAACTCCTCGGCCGCTCGGACGTTGAGCTTGATATAGAAGTCCATCGCAAGCGCGGCGGCGTCGAAGGCCGGCCCCAGATTGGCAGAAGTGCCCGGGAGAGAAAGCCGGACCCGCGTGCGTTTCGAATTCGAAGTCTTGGAAGACATGTTTTCAGCGTCGTTAACGGTAGCGCCGGCGTCCTGCCGGCTGTCGCGAGAGCCTGCCCTGAGCTTGCCGAAGGGGCGAGCCGCCCTCGCACTGGCGGCGAGACGACGGCCGCCAGGGTTCTACTTTTCAGCCTGCTCCAAAGTTCGCATCACCGCATCCAGCGTAGCGTCGAGAACGATGGGCGGACGCCGTAATGGCTTCAGCGCGGCGCTCGCCTCCTCGTCCAGAGATCCTTTAAACAGTTCACCCCGGTGAAAGTTGATGGTGAAGTCTGGGTCCTTCAGCAGGTTTCCGGTCAGCACCAGCACTACGCTTTCCGTCGGCTTCACAAAACCTTGCTTCACCAACTTCTTCAAGCCAGCGAGCGTGACCGCCGATGCCGGTTCGCATCCAATGCCTTCGGCGCCGATCTCGGCTTTGGCCTGCGCGATCTCAATTTCCGTGACCTGCTCGCAGGCTCCGTCTGTCGCTTCCAGAACGTGTACCGCCTTCTTCCACGAAGCGGGATTACCGATGCGAATCGCGGTGGCGCGGGTCTCAGCCTGCACGCTGACCAGTTTTTTGCCGCTGGCCTCGCGCAAGGTTCGCACCAGCGCATTCGCGCCTTCAGCCTGAATGACCGACAACTTCGGCAAGCGCGAAATCAAGCCAAGGTCGCGCATTTCCACGAGCGCCTTACCAATCGCGGAACTATTCCCCAGGTTGCCGCCCGGGACGATGATATGGTCAGGCGGCTGCCAGTCGAGTTGTTCCATTAATTCGATCGCCAGCGTCTTCTGGCCTTCGAGCCGAAAAGGATTAATCGAATTCAGTTGATACACGGGCGCGCGCAGTACCAGTTCCTGCAGCAGGCGCAAACAACCGTCGAAGTCGGTGCGCAACTGGCAGGTGACGGCTCCGTAGTCGAGCGCCTGGGAAAGCTTGCTCCAGGAGATTTTTCGGTCGGGAACAAGCACCAGGCTCCGCATGCCTCCGCGGGCGGCATAGGCGGCCATGGATGCCGACGTGTTGCCGGTGGAAGCGCAAGCGACCCAGCGGAATCCGGCCAGACGCGCGAAGGTGGCGGCGACCGTCATGCCGGCGTCTTTAAACGATCCGGTGGGATTCAATCCCTGATGTTTCGCGAACAAACGCGGCACACCGGCGATGCGCGCGCATTGCGGCAGTTCGTACAGCGGAGTATTTCCTTCGCGCAGCGTAATGGCATGGTCGTCGCTTTCCAGCCCAGGCAGCACGTCCCGAAAACGCCAGACTCCGCTGAGGTCGACCGCCGACTGCGAAAGGCGCCGCTGGCGCCATGTGGACTTCAGGTCTTGCCCCACACCCCTTGATTCCTTCCAGTGCGGATAGGTGATCTCAAGCAGGTCGCCACAGTGAGCGCAGCGAAAATCCTGGCGGGCTTGGTCGCTCAGATCGCCGCACGCAATGCAGCGGAAGCGGAAGGCCTTTGGACGCACGCCCGGCGCAGAAGTGGTGAGAGGAGGCATGGGCCCGAACTATTTCTTTCCCCGGAGATACTGGTCGGTCTTGTTGATCCAATCGGCGCGCGGCGGATTGAACACATCGAGATCGACTGTATCCTCGAGCGCCTCGGCCTTGTGCGGCATATTAGAAGGAATGCAGAGCGTTTCGCCGGCGTGGACGACGATCTCTTTTCCGTCGATCCAGAACTTGAGCGCACCTTCAAGGATATAGGTCAGTTGCTCGTTGGGGTGACTGTGCTCAGGCACGATGCAGCCTTTTTTCAGCAGCACTCGCGCCAGCATGATTTCCTGCCCTACTACGAACTGCCGCTGCAGCAGCGGCGTCAGATCCTCAAGCAGAACGCTGCTCCACGGAACATACTGGAGCACAGACGGGCGCGCAGCGCGCCGCGACACGGTGTTCTTCAGACCAGCGCCCGGCTTGGTTCGAGGTCGCGAACTGGACTTGCCTCTTGACGACCGCGTGAGTTTCTTCTTCGACTTGCTCTTCTTGATCAATTCAGGCGCCCTCCACAATTCGTATTTCGCGCTTCGCGCCATTTCCTAAAAGCCGGAAGGCGGCCTGATAGGCAGCGCTCTCGTAGGCCGCGATTGCCTTTTCCACGCTGTCAAACTCAATGACCACGACTCGCTGGGCCTCTCCTGCTTCGTACGTCTTCGCCGGCACTCCTCGGGCCAGGATGCGGCCACCGGCGGCCTCGATCGCCGGACCCGCATGCTTTGCGTACTCGGAGAGCGCGGCAGGGTTAGAGACAGAATGATAGATCGTGATCCAGTATCCCTTGGCCATTCGGCGTCTCCTGGAAATTCGTCCTGTGGACGTCTAGTGTACTCGTCCTTCGTACAGTTTGACGGCTGTGTCGTGCAGGTAGGCGTGAGCTAATTCCAGAGCCCGAGCCTCGGTGATTTCGTTTTCCGAAACCATCTCCGCCAGAGCCGCGGCCAGCGCGGTGCGCGACGACTGCACGCCCAGCCAGTAGCTCTCTTCCGCCCCCAGCACTTGATTGTAAGGGAAACAGTCAGTGCCGAAAGTGATCTTGTCGGGAAAAGTTTCCAGCCACATCTTCAGCGTTTCCTTGAAGGCGGACGGATACTGCGCCAGCTCGCCAAACGAAGAATCGAGGTACACGTTCTTCATGGCCGCCAGCCAGATGGCCTCCCGTTCCAGCGGATAGCCGCCGTGAATCATCACGAAAGTCGTCGACGCGTAGCGTGGATCGCGCAACACGCTTTCCAGATTCATGATGTTGCTCTGCGACAGATTGAAATAGTCGCCGATGCCGACAGCAGTGTGAATGTGTACCGGCAAGTGCAGCCGTCCACCCTCCGTGACCAGATAACGGAAGATGAAATCCTGGAAACTGCGGTACTCCCGTTCAGTGGGGATTCCGCCCGTGACGTAGCGCTGGTAAATATCTTCCGCCTGCGCGCGCGAGGGATCGCTGAAAGTCGTCGGGCGGAAATAGGCCACTTCAAACTTCATCGCGATGCCGCCGCGTTTCGAATTCTCCTCCAGCACCTGGCTGATGAACTTCAGATAGTCGGCGAACGTAGCCGGAAGCTTGCTGACGTTCTCCTGTTGCATCCAGCGGTGCAGCATCTTCTCCTGCAAGGGAATGAAGACGCCCTCGTCGGCATTGCGCGCGGTCTCGCGCTCATTGTTGAACGGCCACATAAACGAATCGCCGAAGAAGACCCAGGGAAAACGCTTCTTGTCGAGATAGTCGGGCATCATGGCGCGGTTCGCCACCGAACTCTCGATGTTGATCTTGTCGAGAATGCTGTTGAAGTAGGCGGTGCCAGCCTGCTGCTTCTTGAGCTCCGTCTTCTTGTCGAGCAGCCATTTCGCGTGCTCGGGCGAGAGATCGGCGTAGGGATATCCGAACAGAGCCTTGGCAGCCACCGCGAGTTCCGGATTGTCATCCCGCGTACGCAGCGCTTCGCTGGCATTTGGAGGCGCGGCCATCGCGTCGACATCGGGATCGTCGGCGTAGCCGGGATGCGCGTGGTGATCGAAGGCGGGAATCTTCTCGATCTGCGGCAGCAGTCGCTGGTAGATCTGCTGCACGTCAGGACCGGGGAACGGGCGCGCCTGGGCGCCCGAGAATGAAGAGACAGCGACGACAGCGGCGAGAAGTGATCCTCGAATTGCAAGTTGCATGCGGTTCCTCTGGGCCAAACAGATTGCTGAAAACATCACGATTCGTATCAGGGCATCGCTTTAGCGATGCCATAAGTGACGGAAAATCAATTCGGCTTCACAGTTTGCTGAAAACATCATGATTCGTTTCAGGGCATCGCTTTTAGCGATGCCGCAAGTGACGAAAAATCAATTCGGCTTCACATTTGCTGAAAAACTCAGGATTCGTATCAGGGCATCGCTTTAGCGATGCCGTAAGTGTTGCAAAATCAGTGTCGGCTTCAGCCGCTGGGCTGTGCCAAACAGCCGGGAAATGCGTTTTTCAGCAAACTGCTCAGTCGCTCACCTGCTCAGCGAACAGCCGCTGTTCCCTGCCACGCCGACGATACTTTCACGATGCGCTCCACCGCCTCGTGCAGAGTCGCCATCGACGAGGCGAAAGAGAAACGGATGAACTCTTTCCCAGTCGGTCCGAAGGCTGCGCCCGGAATGGCCGCGACTCCCGCATCTTCCAGAAGGATGCGGCACAAATTCTCAGCAGGCATGCCCGTGCCAGTGATATCGACCCAGGCATAGAACGCGCCTTCCGGCGGTTGGCAGCGGAAACCCGGCACGCGGTTCAACTCACTCGCGAACTGCTCCCGGCGGCGGGCAAATTCGCCGACCATGTACGGCGTGTTGCCCTCACGGTCACGCAGCGCGTCGATGGCCGCATACTGCGTGAACTCGGCGACGCAGGTGTAGGTGTTCACCGCCATCATCAGCAACGCCGAGACGACCTCGGGCGGAGCAACCGTGTATCCCAACCGCCATCCAGTCATCGCGAAGCTCTTGGAGAATCCGTCGATGATCAGCGTGCGCTCGTGCATCCCTGGATAGCGCAGCATCGATAGATACTCGCCACCATAAATAATGCGCGCGTAGATTTCGTCCGAGAGCACCCACAGGTCGTGCTTCACCGCGAGTTCCGCCAGGGCGCGCTGCACCGCGTCGGTATAGACGGTCCCCGTCGGATTGCCCGGAGAATTCGTGATCAGCATGCGCGTGCGCGGAGTGATCTTCGACGCGACCTCCGCCGGGTCCGGCTGAAAATGATTGCGCGCGGAGAGCGTAAAAGGCACGGGCACAGCGCCCAGCCCGAGCGTGATCGAGGGATACCCGGGAAATCCGGGATCGGGATAGAGCACCTCGTCGCCGGGTTCGAGCAACGCCATCATCCCGAGGAAGAGGGCGATCTTACATCCCGGCGCGAGCACGATGTTCGCCGGTGAAACTGAAATGTTGCGCGTGCGTTCCAGATACGCGGCAAGCTCTTCGCGCAACGCGGGCACGCCCGCAACCGCGCAGTAACGGTCTTTGCCGTCGGCCAGCGCTTTGGCGGCCGAGTCGATCACCGACTTCCCGGGATGAAAATCCGGCTCGCCCAGTTCCAGGTGGATGATGGAGCGGCCTTGGGCCTCCAGTTCTTTGGCTCGGGCAAAGACGGAGAGAGCGCCTTCCCCACTCATGACGGACATTCTTGAAGCAATCGATCGCATGATTTAGCTCTGAGTTCCGAGCTTCGAGCTATGAGCCGCCGCCGATCTCGTTCGGCTCGAAGCTCGTGACTCTCGACTCGAAGCTTTCTTTCCTCTAGCTCTAAGTTCCGAGCTTGAGCCGTGAGCTGCGACCGATCTGATTCGGCTCGAAGCTCGCGACTCGTGGCTCGAAGCTTTCTTTCTCACAATCCTTTATACATGCCGCCATCAACCAGCACGGTCTGGCCCGTCACGTAAGACGCGCGCTCCGATGCCAGCCACACCACGGTTTCGGCCAGTTCGCGCGGCTCACCCAGACGCTTCAGCGGCGCGTCGGCAGCCCACCCGTCGAAAATCTCCTGCTCGTTCTTGCCCGACGCCGCAGAGCGGGCCTTCGCCAGTTCCTTCAGACGGTCCGTCGCCGTGAACCCAGGACCGACGTTGTTGACCAGGATTCCGTCTTTGCCGAACTCGTTGGCGAGACTCTTCACCAATCCCACAACCGCGGCACGCACCGCGTTCGATAGCACGAGGTCCGCCACTGGTTGTTTCGTCGTGATCGAAGTGATCGTGATGATGCGGCCCCAGTGCTTGCGCTGCATGTGCGGGATCACTTCGCGCGCAAAGTAAACCGTGCTCAGAAAGTTCAGTTCCAGCGCGCGCTGCCAGTCTTCGAGCGTGGCGGCGAGGAATCCTTTGGCCGGAGGGCCGCCGGCGTTGGTCACGCAGATGTCGACACTGCCAAACTTGCTCGCCACAGCGGCAACGAAGCGGCTGATCGCAGCCGGGTCGCCAACGTCGACGGCTTCGGCGAAGACTTCCACGTTATGCTGCTTTCTGATCTTCTCCGCGGCCACTTGCAGCGTTTGCTCGTTGCGCGCGCACATGGCAACGCGGCAACCTTCGGCAGCAAAGGCTTCGGCGGTGGCGAGGCCAAGTCCCTGACTGGACGCGGCGACCAGGGCTACGCGGTTTTTCAGTCCCAAGTCCATAGGTTGTAAGCGAAAGAGGTGGAATACGAATCCGGCATTATAAATGGTCGCGCGCCGCTCTTTCGCTTGCCCCAGCCGAATCCCCGCAATTACTCTGGAGGGCGTGAGGTAGCCATGAAACCGAACGCCCGCCGTCCTGAAACCGCCGCTGTCCATGGGGCTGCTGACCTGGAAAAGAAGAACGGCCCGGTCGGCACGCCGATCTATCAGACCTCAACGTTTGAGGTCACCGACAACGACGAGCAGCAGCGCGTCACCACGACCGACCGCTACTACACGCGCTGGGGAAATCCGACGAACACGGTGGCCGAGCAGGCCGTGGCCGCGATCGAAGGGGTGGAAGGGGCGCGCACGTTCGCTTCGGGCATGGGCGCGATCACCACCACGATCCTGGCGTTTCTCAAGGCCGGGGATCATATTGTCGCCCAACGCGACGTCTACGGCGGGGTCATGAAGTTCTTCTCGCAGTGGCTGCCGAGGATGGGCATCGACACCACCTTCGTCGACACCAATGACTTTGAGCAGGCCGCGCGAGCCATCCGCCCAAATACACGGATGCTGTATCTGGAATCGCCGACCAATCCGTCGTTACGCGTGGTCGACGTCAAGAAGGCCGCGGCGCTGGCCCGGCAGCACAAGCTGCTCAGCATGATCGACAGCACCTTCTGCACCCCGATCAATCAGCGTCCGTCGGAGTACGGCATCGACCTGGTCATGCACTCGGGCACAAAGTACTTGAGCGGCCATGCGGACCTGACCTGTGGCGTGGTGAGCGGCCGGCAGGAACTGATGGACCAGATTTGGGAGACGCGCACGACCCTGGGCAACTGCATGGACCCACATGCCGCGTGGATGCTGATCCGCGGGCTGAAAACGCTGGCGGTGCGTGTGGCGCGGCAGAACGAGAATGCCATGCGCGTGGCCGAATTCCTGGAGCAGCATGCGAAGGTGAAGCGGGTGCATTATCCGTTCCTGAAGAGCCATCCCCAGCACGCCATTGCGCGCGAGCAGATGAGCTGGCGGCGGCGGCATGGTCACGTTCGAGGTCGAGGGCACGGGCGAGGACGCGCGCCGGGTCAGCGAGGCGATGCGCCTGTTCACGCTGGCGACGAGCCTGGGAGGCGTGGAGTCTCTGGTGTCGATCCCGGTGCTGACCTCGCACGCCATGATCTCGGCCGAACAGCGCGCGGAGATGGGCGTGACCGAGCAGATGGTGCGGCTGTCGGTGGGGATTGAGAGCGTGGAGGATCTGATCGCGGATCTGGAGCGTGCGCTGCAAGCGTCGGGGCGCGGCAAACGGTGGGTAGTAGCGTGTAGCTTCTTGCTTTCGGCTTTCCCTCGCCTTGCCGCCGCGCTTCGCGCTGGCGGGACGGCCCCTTCGACTTGCTCAGGGCGAAGCTCCGAGCGTCGTCTGCACATGGGCATCGCAACAACCTGAACATCGCAAAAAGGAAACCCGGCCTCTTGCGAGGCCGGGTTCTTGGTTCGAACTGCGTTGTGGTTAGAAGATGAACTTCGCGCCGAGTTGCAGGATGCGCGCGATGTGCGCCGAATTGATCTGGAAGAGATCGGCGCCTCCGGCGCCCAGGCAATTGGGATTCCCGGCAGAGACAGCTCGCCCCAGACAACTCATCGAACCTGAGAAGCCGCTAAACTCAGTGTGGTTGAAAACGTTAAACGCCTCAGCGCGGAACTCGAACGCCATGCTCTCCTTAATCGCAAAGTGTTTGAACAGCGCCATATCGAAGTTCATGCGGCCCGGATTGCGCAGGATGTTCCTGCCGGCATTGCCAAAGTTAAGTCCAGTCGGAAAAACAAAGGCGCCGGGGTTGTACCAAAGTTGGCCTGGTTCCGGCAAAGATCGCCATCGCGGGAAGTTGGACTTGGGATTACCTACCAGATCCGGATACGAACCCGAGCCAACGCCATTGGCCAACGCCGGCATTGTCACCATACGTCGTGCCATTGGTGATGGTCAACGGCGTTCCGGTAGAAAGCCGCAGAATCCCGGAATACTGCCAGCCACCGAGGAGCGTGTGGCTGAGTCCCGGCTTCTTGAAGAACGGCAGGTCGTAGACATAGCCGAAGTTGAAGCATGTGGCGCTCGTCGAAGTTCGAACTCGCCCGGCTGGCAGCGAAGTCGTAGGAATTGACGAAGTTCCCGTCATACCGATCCGAGGAATCGTCGATCGAGTGGCTGTAAGTGTAAGCGAGACTGAGGCTCAGTGCACCCACAGTCTTCCGCACCGAAACTTGAAGCGCGTTGTAGTTGGAGGATGCGACTGTTCTCCAGGCGAGTGATCGTGCCGAGATGCCATAGAAGGGTCGGAACGGGTTGGCGTCGCCACCGCAAGCCGACGGAGAGATTAATCGCAGGCTTGCCCGGTAAGCCGCTGCTTCACTGGTAGGGTGAGCACCGGCACTGGCAGTCGTCGTGAGTGGGATTACCAGATCGATCTGGGTTATTGCAGTCCACCACCGATGGGCTCGCCAGGCTTGTACGGGTTTTGACTCCAGGACTGGGAGCAGTTGGTTCAGATCGCGCTGACGGTTGAGATGCGTGCCCTTGCTGCCCACATAGGAAACGGTGAGCACGGTATGGCCGGGCAGTTCATGCTGCACGTCGAAATGCCACTGCTGCATGTACGGCCACACCACTTGATTCGGGATGGATATGAAGCTGAGATGGAAATGTGGGCGCCACAGAACCGGACGAGGCTCCGATATTCTGGTACCCAACCATGTTGACCTGCGATGAGCTCTGCGAGAAGCGGTGAGGTCTGCCCTTCCATGCCCTCGGTGTTGGCTTCGTTACCGTTGGCGTGCTCGAAGAAGATCCCATATCCACCACGAATCGCAGTCTTGCCGTCACCCTTGGGATCCCAGGCAAAACCGATGCGCGGAGCAGGGTTGAACAGATGTCCTTTCGAGCAACCATGCCGGGATGCCGCCCACACCGCACTGCACCAAACCGTCGACGGGTTTCCGAGGAACGCGCCTGAGCTCCGTTGCCAGTGCACCGCTCGTACAGGAGCGTCATCCGGAACCACTGTTCGGCGTCTGACGCTGGCCAGAGTGTAGACCGCAGGATCCCAGTTGTAGGAGTGTTTGTATCGCTCGCGGTAGGTTCCTACAAGACTGACCCGCAAGCCGAGGTTCAGAGTGAGACGATCGGTGATGCGCCAATCGTCCTGGAAGTAGGGTTCGAAAATCTTATAGCGATTGTAGAACTTCAACTGGTTGCTGCCTTGAGAGAAGCTCGCAACATTTCCCATGAGCATGTCTGCGAAGGCATTGCCAGTGCTATTGCGACGGAGGGTCGAATGTCGAACGTGAGATGACCGTTCACTTGCACACCGCTCAGCTCGTTCTTCTGCGCGGCCACGAAATAGGCCCCAAACTGGAGGTTGTGGCGACCGACGATCTTCGTCAGGTTATCGCGATAGGTGTAAGTAGGATTGGAGTTGTACATCCCCTCGGGCCACACTCCGTCGGGATCTTCACCGAACCCGCCTCCGTAGGCGACCCCGCCACCGATGTTGATGCCAGGCAACTTCCCGCCAAAGCCGTTGTTGTAAAGAGATCACCATGGCTAGACCAGCGGGACGCTGCCAATGCGCCCGTAGCGATCATTGAACGAGATATGGTCCGTGGTATAGCTGGCCACGAATTCGTTCAGCAAGGTGGGGGAGAGTGTGCTGGTCAGGCGTCCCACCAGGCGACTGCCCGGCCCGTTGAAGACACGTGTTGCACGGTCGGGAAAGGACGCGGGAGGTCCCAAATGGGACCGGGGGTAATGGTGGTCCACGAATCGTGGACATAGCGGAAGGTGAGGCGGTTGTGATCGTTAATGTTGTGATCGACGCGGACCAGTTCCTCACGCCAACTCGTGGGCGAGCGAGGAATTCACGTTAAAAATTGCTCCACCCGGCGTGTCCGAGGTGCCCACAGGGATCATCGGGAGCAGGGCGGTTGCGACGGGGTCCACCGGAACCTGGTTATTCAGCAAAATATGTCCCCGTGTTGGGGTCGATCGGGCAATCGACGAACGAACTGGACTGCAGATTGGGGCACACATCGGTGAAGTCACCGGTACGTTCAGCGCTGTATGGCACGGGAACGTTCAATGGATGTCGGGGACCCGTTCTCGGCGCCATTCCTGCGACCAGAAGAAGAACGTTTTTTGCTTGTTCTTGTTGTAGACGCCGGGAATGTACACCGGACCACCGATGGTGTAGCCGAAATCGTTCTTCTTGTATGGAGGAACAACGCCGGTGCCGCCCGCGGCCACGCTGTTGAAGTAGTTCTGCGCATTAAAAATGTCGTTGCGGACGAACTCATAGACGTCGCCGTGGAAGGCCTTCGTCCCGGACTTGGTCTCAACCTCGACAGTGCCGGAGCCATTACGGCCATACTGGGCGCCGTAGTTCGAAGTCAGCACCTTGAACTCAGCAATAGCGTCGATGCTGGGATACACGTTCAGGGTGGTGTTGCTGCCGTTATCCATGTTGTCGCCGCCGTCGAGTTCCCAGTTGTTGTACTCGACGCGGCCGCCATTCATGCTGTAGGAAACACTGCCAGTGATGCCGACCGTGCGCCTCGTCCTGCTCCAGTCTGGTTGCTCACGCCCGGAACCAGCGTGACCAGAGTTGTGAAGTTGCGGCCGTTGAGTTCGAGCTGGGTGATTTCTTTTCCGGTCACTGTGCCGGCGAGTTCAGAGGACTGAGTCTCCACTTGGGCCACGTTCTCGCCTTGGACAACGACCTCTGTGCTGATGGAGCCGACTTCCAGCGTCACATCGACACGCGCCTTCTCGCCCACTTCGAGCTTGGCGTCCTTGGCCTGGAATTTCTTGAAGCCGGTTGCGGTGACGATGATATCGTACGAACCGGGGGACAAGGCAGACTCGTTGTATTCGCCCGTGGAGTTGGTAGTCGTCTGTCGGTTGATGCCGCGCTCGGGACTTGTTACCACGACGGTAGCGCTCGCAACTGCGGCTCCCGAAGGGATCTTTCACCGTGCCGGTAATTGACCCGTTTTGAGCCCATGCGGCTCCGCAGAACGTTACGACCAACAGCACGACCTGTAACAGCAACCGATGAAATTTCATGGTCACGCTCTCCCGTGAGCGCGGGCATTGCCCTGCGCGGTTCAGTCAGCTCTTGCCGCGTTTCTTCCGAGCCTCACGGCCCGGGGCTGCATTTTCGACGGACACACTGCCCGACAGTGGATTGAGACCCAGGACGGGTGTATTAAAACGTATGAATAGTGCTTTTATGGGGCATCTACTGTCAAGAAAAAAGCGGAAGAAAGTGCGCCGAATCACATAAGTTTCTGCAAAATCCATCTGTGAGCGGAAATCGATTCCCAATGATTGCCTACCAACGCAGGCTCAAAGCAGGCTGCGCGTTGACTCGCGCACCACCAACTCCGGCGCGACCTTGCGATGGGTGGCGCTGATTTCACGCTTTTCCAGCACGCCATTGATGCCGTCGACCACGATTCCTACCGCCGACGCGCCCATCGCTTCCATGGGCTGCCGGACAGTGGTCAGCGACGGCGAGTACAGAGCCGAGGTCGCGACGTCGTCGAAGCCGATCACCGAGCACTGTTCGGGCACCCGCACTCCGGCCCGGTTGAGCGCCCGAATGGCGCCGAAGGCGCTCATATCATCGAAGGCCAGCAACGCAGTGAATGGACGCTTCTGCTTGATCAGTTCGTCAGTCAGCTTGTGTCCCGATTCGAAGCTCGACACCGGATCGCGCGACTCCGGCAACTCGATGATCAAGCGTGGATCGAGTTCCAGACCGCATTCCTTGGCGCAGTTGCGGATGCCGCGCCAGCGTGGCGAGCTGTCCGTCAGCGCCTTGGGGCCGCGGATGAATGCGATCTTGCGGTGCCCCAGTGAGTGGAGATGTTCGAGCGCGAGGTAGCCTCCGACTTCGTTGTCGACGATGATGGAACTGATCGTGTCGGTCTTCAGTTCGCAGCCGATCATCGCCGTGGGAATGCTGCTCTTCTCCAGATCGCCGAGCAGGTTGATATCGAGGAAAAGCCAGTTGGCCAGCACGATCAGCGCTTCAATGCGGCGGTCGAGCAGCATCTCGAGATAGCGCTCGAAGCGGCTGCGCTCGTTGTGCACGTCGGTAAGAATCGGCAGATACGACGACTGGTAGAGCGTGTTTTCAATGCCGCGCAGCACCAGCGTGCAGTAGGGATCGGTCATGTCAAAGACCATGACGCCGACGGTGTGGCTGCGCTTGCTGCGCAACGAGCGGGCGAACTGGTTGGGACGGTAGCCGAGCTTCTGCGCCGCACGCTCGATGCGCTTCTTGGTGACCGCGGGAATGTAGCGTGCCAGCGGCGCGTTGTTCAGCACGATTGACACCGTGGTCGAGGAAAATCCGCTCTCCTTCGCCACGTCACGAATGGTCACCATCGCAGCCTTTGCGCCGGAACGGAGAGGCGCCGCAAAGAATTTCCCAGTGCGCTTTCAGACTTGGCGTTGCCGCTTGTATTGAAAGCGTACACTGGCGGACACTACAGCAGAGAGTAATACCAGTGTCAAGCGCACGAATCACATCGCTAAGCTTCGTTTTGCTTCTGTTGGTGGAGATGGCAGGGGCCAATCCGCCCCGGCAAAGCTCGTCTGCCCCCGCGGGAAATGGGCGCAGCGCCGCCCCGGCAGCGAGTTCTGCCAACGCACGCCCCGCCGATCCGGCGAAACTTTTTCAGTCGGGGCAGGATGCCCTCACTCAGGGCCGCTTGGACGAAGCGGAGCGCGATTTCCGTGCCGTGCTGCAGGTGGATCCGCAAGCCGGGTGGCGCGTATGCGAACCTGGGCGTGGTCTACATGCGGCGCAAACAATGGGGCAAGGCTCTCGAAAATGCTGGAGAAGGCCGAGCACCTGATGCCCAAAGTAGCCGGGATCCGGCTGAACATTGGACTCGCGTACTACCGTCAGAATGAATTCCTTAAAGCGATTCCTGCCTTCGAGTCGGTGGTGCGCGATCAGCCCGACGCCCTGCAGCCCCGCTATCTTCTGGGACTCTGCTATTTTTTCGCCGAACGCTGGGCCGATGCCGCCACCACACTGGAGCCGCTCTGGGCGCAGGAATCGGGCCAACTGCCATACCTGTACGTGCTTTCCAACGCGGCTCACCGGGCGGAGCGGAAGGAACTCGACGACCGCGCCACCGCGCAGTTAATTAAATTGGGCGATGGCTCACCTGCGTACCACCTCTTCGTGGGGAAATATCATCTGAATCTCAAACAGTACGACGCGGCTCTGGCCGAGTTTCAGGCGGCGGCCGAGGCGGATCCCAAGCTTCCGTTCGTGCATTTCAACCTGGGGTACGCCTACTTGAAGAAGCAGGATTATCCGCAGGCGCGCGATGAATTCTTGAAGGATGCCGCAGTGGAGCCCGACTTGGCCCTCAACTACGACCAACTGGGCGACGTCTATTGGCTGATGCAGGACGATAAAAACGCCGAGAAGAGTTATCGCGAGGCCCTGCGGCGCGATCCCCGGCTGGTCAATTCTCATCTCGGGCTGGCGAAGATTTATGAGCGCGGGGAAAAATATGCGGCTGCCCTGGTCGAGATCGAAGCCGCCGTCAGACTCGATCCCGAGCGCACCGACGTTCACTACGTCCATGGACAGGTCCTGCTCCACCTGGGACGCAAGGCAGAGGCCAAGAAGGAATTGGAAGCGGCGGTGAACATCGACAACCAACATCGCTCCGCCCGGGAACTGCAGATGGACACAGGAACCGTGCCTTCGCCCGAGCTATTGCAGGACCCACAGTGATAAACTCAGCGTATCCAGAGACGTTGCTGGCAACGTCTGTTTCTCCCGCTAACCCGACCGCAAGTTGCCGTTCCGGCAGGAGGTACCAATCATGAAGCGCATCCTGAAAATTCTGGCCATCATCGTGGCCGTCCTCATTGTCATCGCCATCGCGATTCCTTTCTTCATCGACGCGAACACGTTCCGGCCGAAACTGGAGACGGAACTCACCGACGCGCTGGGCCGGCAGGTCAAGGTGGGCAATCTCTCGCTCTCGCTCTTCTCCGGCAGCGTTTCGGCCGACGACATCTCCATCGCCGACGATCCCGCGTTCAGCAAGTCCGCGTTCGTACAGGCGAAGTCTCTCAAAGTGGGCGTGGAAATGATGCCGCTCATTTTCTCCAAGCAGCTGAACGTAACCGAACTGACCCTCAACCGGCCGGAGATCAGCCTGGTGCAATCGGAGAACGGCGAGAAATGGAATTTCTCGAGCCTGGGCGGAAACAACAAGTCGGCGGCGAAACCCGCGGCGTCTTCTGCAAATCCGAACCTCTCAGTGGCGAAGTTGAACGTGAATAACGGGCGGCTCACGGTATCGCGCGCAGGGTCGGAAGAGAAGCCCCACATATACGATAAGGTTAATATTGAAGTGAAAAACTTCTCGTTCACTTCTTCCTTCCCGTTCCAGATGACGGCGCAACTGCCGGCCGACGGCAGCCTCAAACTGGAAGGCAAAACCGGACCGATCAACGCCGACAACGCAGCCGAGACTCCTCTCGAAGCCAAGGTTACCATCCAGAAAATGAATCTGTTGGCCTCGGGCTTGATTGATCCCGCCGCCGGGATATCGGGCATCGCCGATTACGAGGGAACCGTCACCTCTGACGGCCACCAGGCGAAAACCCAGGGCAAGCTGACAGCCACGAATTTACAGGTCGTAAAGAAGGGATCGCCGGCCGGAAAACCCGTGCAGGTGACCTACACCGTGAGGCATGATCTCGCCAAACAGACCGGTACGATCCCGCAGTGTGAGATTGCCATGGGCAAAGCAGTCGCTCACATGACAGGAACCTACGACGCTCACGGCAAAGTCACGTCCGTCAATCTGAAAGTGAACGCCCAGGGCATGCCCGTCGACGATCTCGAGGCCATCCTTCCCGCGGTGGGAGTGATATTACCTCCGAAGGCAACCCTGAAAGGCGGCACCCTCGCGACGACCATGGCCATCTCTGGCCCAGTTGACAAGTTAGTAACGGTCGGGAACGTGAAGCTGGAAAACTCTACGCTCGCGAACTTCAACCTGGGATCAAAGCTCTCCGCCATCTCGGCGCTGTCGGGAAAGACCACGGGCAACGACACCACGATTCAGAATTTCAGCTCCGACGTCCGCGTGGCGCCCGAGGGCACGAAGGCCGACAATATCAATCTCAACGTGCCGCAGATTGGCGTGGTCACCGGAGGGGGCACGGTGAGTCCGGCCAACGAACTCGCCTTCAAAATGAACGCGGCCGTCGGAGGAATGGGGATCCCGTTCGGCGTCACCGGAACGACCTCCGATCCCAAGTTTGTGCCGGACGTGAAAGGTATCGCCACCGGACTGCTGAAAGGACTCAGCCAGGGCAATGCGAAACAGCCGAATCCCGTCGACAGCGTGATGGGACTGTTCAAGAAGAAGCCGCAATAAGGATTTCGCCGGGAGGAACTGCGAACCAGATTGAAAGCCACGCCCGCGTCGCGTGGCTTTCCTTTTGCACCTTAAAACAGTCGTAGAGACGTAGCTGGCTACGTCTCTCTCGCCACCACATCGGATGCCCGCAAGCAGAGACGCTGCAAGCAACGTCTCTGCGACACATTTACCAATAAGAACAACTGTTTTATCATAGAGAAATGGCAACTGGCATCACGGACACGATTTCCGAAGGCTTGGGACGCTACTCGATTGGCGAAAAACTGCGCTCCATGCGGCTCCGCAAGAGCATGGGACTGGTGGAATTGGGCAAGCATACCGGCCTCTCGGCGGCCTTGCTTTCGAAGCTGGAAAGAGGAAAGTTGTTTCCCACTCTGCCCACACTGTTGCGCATCGCCATGGTGTTTGGCGTAGGTCTGGACTACTTCTTTACCGACGAACGCAAGCGCCGGGTGGTCGGACTGGTGCGCAAGGGCGAGCGCGTGCGCTTCCCCGAAAGGCCGGGCACCGCCGATGTGCAGTACCACTTCGAGTGCCTCGATTACCGCGCTACCGAGCGCAAACTGAGCTCCTTTCTGGCGGATTTTCAAGAGCTTCCGGTGGAAAAACTTAAGCCTCACCAGCACGCGGGAGTCGAGTTTCTCTTCGTGATCAAGGGCTCTCTGGCGATCAAGATTGGCAGCGAGGAATTTGTCCTGGAGCCGGAAGACTCGATTTATTTCGACTCGGCCGTGCTGCACAGCTACCGCAGGATCGGCTCGAAAGCGTGTACGGGAGTGATCGTGACGGTACCTTGAGAATCCGACTCGGAACCCGTTTGGCTTGCGAGCGATGGGAGCCCGCGCCACTCCGCAAGAATGAGATTGGCCAATGCGGGTGGTACCTTAATTGCTATCTCCCCTTCATTGACAAGGCCTGTCGACCATTCCATACTCGCGGCTAAGCTGCACAAATTTGCGACCTTTGCTGACTCAGGGCACAAAGCCCGCGGTTCGAGGATTGGTTTGACCTCAGTCCGAGTCGTTTTCCACAGAACGGTGTTTCAGGGTTTCATCACAGGAGGATTCTCGTGTCCAAGCCATTTGCCTCAAGAAAATTCATGCCTGCTGGTTGGGTCGTCCTCGGCTCGATCGCCGCGGTCGCGGTACTAGCCGCCGCCGGAATCGCGGGCTCCGCCACACTGCGCGCGCATCGCGGAAGCACCGCGGTCAAACCGGTGGCAGCAGCCCGCAGGCACCGGCCCTAAGCGCCGCACAGCGCGGCCGGGTGCAAGCCAGTCTGGGCGCTCTTCCTCTTGCTTTTGAGGCCAATCAGGGACAGACCGATCCGCAGGTGAAGTACATGGCGCGAGGCAACGGCTACACGGTATTCCTCACGGCTAACGACACGGTGTTTGCGCTGCAGAGTTCGGCACAGGCCGCCACCACGCAGGCGAACGGCAAGCAGGCATTCGGCAAGAAGCGCCCGATGCCGGCTGCGAAAGACATTGCCGCCGCGATCCGAATGCATCTGATCGGCGGTAATGCCCAGCCACAGATCGCCGCGGGCAGTCAACTTCCGGGCGTCACCAACTACTACATCGGCAGCGACCGCAGCAACTGGCACACGGGAGTCCAGCAATACGCTGGCGTCTCCTACCGGGATGTTTATCCCGGGGTGAACATGGCCTTCCATGGCGAACAGCGGCAGTTAGAGTTCGATTTCCTCGTCGCTCCCGGCGCCAATGCCGCACCGATCAATCTTGGATTCTCGGGCGCGCGGAAGATCGCGACTGACGCATCAGGCAATCTCCTGCTGTCTTCCACAGCAGGTGACGTCGTCATGCATAAGCCGGTTGCGTATCAGGAAGAAAACGGCAAGCGCCAGGAGATCGCGGCAGCATTTGTGCCGGAAGGCAAGAACCACATCAGATTCGCCCTGGGCTCCTACGACCACAGGCGAGAGTTGGTGATCGATCCTGCTCTCAGTTATTCGACATACTTGGGCGGCAGCGGTGAAGACGAAGCGTACGGGATCGCGGTAGACGGTGCAGGAAATGCTTACGTAACAGGAGCGACTGCTTCCATCAACTTCCCCGCTGCGTCGGGAACCGTTTCCAGTGCGGGAGGCTTTGACGCCTTCGTGACCAAACTCGATGCCGCAGGTTCCTCGGTGGTCTTTACAACTCTGATCGGTGGAAGTAGCGACGATTTCGCATTCGGCGTCGCCGTGAACAGCCTTGGAACTTACGTGGTCGGCAATACGAACTCAAGTGACTTTCCTTCTTCCGTGACTCTCGGGCCCGGAGGTGGTCAGGACGCGTTCGTAGCTAGCCTGAATAGCACGACCGGCGCCGGCGTGTATGTGACCCGACTCGGAGGGGCCGGAACGGAATCGGGAAATGCAATCGCCGTCGACAGCACCGGCAATGCTTACGTCGGAGGACAAACCGATTCGACAGACTACCCAGTCGTCTCTCCCGCAATCCAAGGTTCGAACGCGGGCACTGATGACGCCTTCATATCAAAGATCAATCCGGCGGGGTCGGCCCTTGTCTTTTCCACCTATCTTGGAGGAACCGCCGGGGACCTGGTTACGGGACTGGCGCTGGATAGCTCGAACAACACTTATGTTACGGGGATCACTGTATCGTCGAACTTCCCCACGACGTCGGGTGCGTTTCAAACGGCGCAGTCAGGCACGGGAGACAATAGCTTTGTGACGGCAATCAAGGCCGACGGTTCGGCGGAGATTTACTCGACCTATCTTGGCGGCAACGGAGTCAATGACGCTTTGGGTATCGCTGTGGATTCGGCGGGTGAGGCGTACGTAACGGGCACCACCAATTCGACCGGCTTCCCGATGGTCGATGCGGCGCAGAGCAGCAATGCTGGGGGCTTTGACGTTTTTGTTACCAAGTTCAACGCCACCGGTTCCTCGCTCTTGTTCTCGACCTACTATGGAGGCACGTTAGACGACATCGCCACTGGAATCGCCTTGGACTCGTTCGGCGATGCCTACGTGACCGGGCGTACTGCATCCTCGACCTATCCAGTACCCGGTTCGCCGTTTCAAGGAGCGTTGAGCGGGACGTCGGACGGGTTCGTGACAGAACTGAGCAATACTGGCTTCGCTGTGTACTCCAGTTTCCTTGGAGGAACTGGTAACGAAAACAGTGTGCAGGGTAACACGGCGCTCGCTGCTTTGGGAGCGGTCGCTGTCGATTCATCGAGCAACGCCTATCTGGCAGGGTCCACGAACAGCACAACCGGATTCCCGATTTTGTCCGGCGTTCTAAGTGCTTATGCCGGCGGACTGGCCGATGGCTTCGTCGCCAAGGTTGGTGCGGCTCCGGCAGACTTCTCAATCGCGGTGTCGCCCACAACCGCATCTGCCACCAGCGGACAATCCAGTTCAGCTGTCACGGTGACCGTTTCATCGGTGAATTCCAGTTACGGTCAAGCTGTAGCCCTGTCGTGCGGAGGATTGCCGGCCAAGGCTGTGTGTAACTTTTCGCCTGCATCGGTAACCCCGACCGGCACCGCCGGCACGTCGAGCTTGACCATTGCCACGAATGGCGCTTCCAGCAGCAGCAGGCTGGCTCCGAACACCAATCGTGGACTCGGGATCGTCTACGCGATGTTTCTGCCGATTGCTGGCATCGCATTGTTAGGGGCGGGAAACAACCCACGCAGAAAGCGCCTCTTCGGATTTCTCCTTCTAGGAGTGGTTCTGATGGGGCTCCTCCTACTGCCCGCTTGCGGTGGCAGCAGTAACAACGGCGGAGGGGCGGTGGCAGCAGCGGATGTACCCCAGCCGGCAGTTACAGCTTCACGATCTCCGGGACAGGGTGCCAGCACATCACATTCTACGCAGTTGACGCTCACCGTCAACTAGCACTCAACGCGCTACTCCAACGGCCGTCTTCCACGCGGGAGACGGCCGTTTCCTTTTGCGGCCGGACAATCCACTCCGGCTTCACCACCGCATGATGGTAGTATGGAAGATTCCGTGGGAGTGATTCCGGGGAACTGTATCCCGTGGCTCTTGGGGAAATGTCTGCGGTAAAATTGAGCGCAGATTTTTTGCGCCGTTTGGCGTGCGTCCTTCCTGCAGGTGTGGCGATGGACGGTTTACCGTCGGCCGGGCAGCCTTTGGGATGTCCTGGGAATCGAAGCTAGTTGAACCGAAACCTGCTCATGTTGAAATCCGGAACCTCGAAGTCCAAAACGAACTCCGAAATGAAGTCCGAAACCACGTCCGCAATGAAGTCCGATCCGTCGCAATCCCAGCCCTCGAAACCGGCGTCCACCCACAACGGCGTACGCGCCAGTCTCGCGGCCCTTTGCCTGTTGGCGGCGCTTTTGAGCCTGCCGACCGCGGCCAAGGCGCAGAGCTTCACCCTGGACGCGACTGCATTCTCGCCCGCAGTCCCTCCCGAGGGTACCTCGTCGGCAATCGTTACCGTAGGGTCGGTCAGTGGCTTCACCGGCACCGTCAATCTGAGCTGCCAGGTGACGCCGTCGACTTTCACGGATCCTCCGGTATGCACGGTGAGTCCCGCAATCGTCAACGCCCCCGCCAGCGCTTCGGCCACCATCACCACCAGTCTCGACACGACTACGATTGGCTATGCCATCACCATCACCGGGACTTCGGGCTCACAGACCGTCACCACGCCCGCGCAGACCGTCACTGTGCTGGCGGTCGCTCCCCAGTTCACCATCTCCGTTACACGAACCATTACTCCAACCTCCGTGCCCGCGGGTAACGGGGGACAAGGGACCATCACCGTCAATCCGATCAACGGATATGTCACTCCTCCGGCGGACGTTCAGAACGACCAGGGCATAACGCTTTCCTGCAGTTCCATCACTCCGCTGGTAACCATTCCTCCCGTCTGCTCATTCACCTATCCGAACGGCCACCACTCCTTGCCCATATCCGGAACGGGATCCGCCACCTCCACCATTACAATCAACACGTTTGGCCCGGTAATCATCGGTTCCGCGGCTCCTCCCCGGACCTTCTACGCCTTGTGGCTGACCGTCCCCATGCTGGGATTGGTGGGCTTGGGCGCAGCAGTAGGAGGAAAGCAATCGAGAAAAGCCTGGGGGCTGCTGGCTCTTTTTGTGATCAGCGGCGCATTATTCCTGATGCCGTCGTGCTCCAACACGGTCACCACCACAATCGCCCCCAACGGAGTGACGCCCAACAACACCTACACGTTCACTGTGACCGGCATCGACCACGAGGGAAACGCTGCGAGCAACACGGACTCCACCACCAGCGCGAATCCCTCCGTCACCTTGACGGTAACCTCTCCGACAAATTGAGTTATGGGTCAGCCCTCGCATCGCAAGCCGCGGGTGCTAATTGTCGTGGTGGCACTGGCGCTGGCTGCGGCTTCCCTGCTGCTGCCGGATGTGGGATACGCTGGCCCGCCTAGGAACAAGGCGAAAATTCCTGCGGTGCGCTGGCACGAAGAGCGTCCGGGCTGCACCTTCTCACGCGATGATGACGGCAAGTACCGCTACGGACTGTGGTTCGACGATGCCGGCATCACGCTGGCCGTCGATTCCCAGGAACTGGAAAAAGTTCACCGCCGGCACGAGCCGTTCTTCGGCGTGCTGCTCGACGTGCGTTATCGCGGCCAGGGATCGCTCGATTTCTCGACCGACAACATTTCCCTCGAGTTCGTAAAACATTTCCAGGTGATGCAGACTTCGCTCGATCCGGATTCCTTCTCCGAAAGAGTTCAGAACGATGCCGACGAACTCAATCACCAGACCGCGCGCGAAGTAGAGAAGCATCCGGAAAAGAAGGAAGAAAAAGAAGCCTTCGTGCGGGCGTTTCTGAAAGACTCGGCGGAACTGCAGGAGTTTGTCGGCAAGAACAGTTTGCGGGCCACGCGGCTGGGGCCGGGCAATCCTGAGATCAGGGGCTGGGTGCTGTTCAGCACCCAGAGCAAGTGGATCAGTGGATGGAAGAAGCAGGAAGAATTCATCCTGCGCGTGCCGTTCGACGGAAAGATGTTCGAGTTTCCCTTCAAGCTTCCGCCCAAGCCAGGAGAAGTGATGCTGCGGAAGCGACAGTGAAAAAAGGCGTCAGACCTCGGACGTCAGACCTCGCCGTTCGCATCAAGGGTTCAGGTCGGAGGGCTGAGGGCGGAGGTCCGAGGTCCGAAGTCCGATCCTTACGACGCCGCCTTGCGCGACATGCGTTCAATCTCCGCGGCCTGATGGTTGAGCACATCGCGCAGCGAAACCAGGCCCGTCAACTCCTTGCCGTCCACGATGGGCAGATGGCGGAATCCGAATTCGCGCATGATGAACAGGCACTCCTCGACGGTCTCGTCGGCATGCACGGCGCGCGGGTTCGCGGTCATGACTTCCGACACCGCGGTCGTTCCCGGCGTGCGGCCCACGGCCACTACCCGGTTCATGATGTCGCGTTCCGACAGGATGCCCGCCAGTTCTCCATTGCGCAGCACAGGCAGCGCGCCGATATTGTGCTCCATCATGAAACGCGCAGCCTCGAGCACGGTGCGCGTGGCTTCCACGGAATAAAGCTTGCGGTCTTTCACGAGTTCGCGGAGGGTCTTCATGGGTCACTCCTTCGGCACGACGAAACCTGCGTGGATTCGGCCATCCCCACAGCCAGCGTTTGCGGTGGGCAATACTCTATCACAGCCGGGAGGCGCGAGTAGACCGGAGGCTCGGTCAATGAGCGGAAAAGGCTTGGTTATGACAAGTTACCCCGAAGCCACCTCCCGCAATGCAAAAAGCCGCCCAGAACATCGGGCGGCGCAATGTGATGGTCGGGACCTGGCAAATGCTCCCCCCACGACGATGGTACCTTCCCAGCTCTTCTACGGTAAAGTCTCGTAGTCGCCAGTTAAGAGGTTAGCGCATTGCACGCTGGTTGCATCTGCGATGTTCATGCTGCCCGCAATCTGCGATTTGGAATCACAGAACAAATCCGTGGCATTCCCGCCGATCACCGTCAAAGGAGTACTCGTCGTCACTGCAGCCGTCGATAGGTTAACGACGACCAAACCTCCGTGACTGCTGCGGGTGATGCTGGAGCCGGCCAATGCCGCATGCGAATTATTGGCCACGAAGACGCCCTGGCCTTGGCTGCCAGTTACCACGAGATTCGCGCCGGCGTTCATCGTCGAGCCGTCAGAGACAAACACCGCGCCCGTGTCCACTCCGTATGGCTGCCCGGCATTGGTGATTCGGAGTTTGACGCTGCTCAGGTTGAGCGATGAACCGTTTGTGACGCGAACGCCGTTAAAGTTGGTGCCAGCGGGATTGTTGACGACCACGTCGCGAGCTGCGACGGAGGAATCAAAATAAACCAGGTCGACATTGCCGTTCGCATCGATGTTGATGCTCTGCTGCATGTCGCGGATCGTTGTTCCCTGCATGGTGACATGGCCGGAAGAGGCGAAGATGCTAGCATAGAAGTTAGAGTCGGTGGGGCGCTCAATCAAGCCATTCACGATGTGCACGTCGGATTTGTCGAAGGAAGAAACGGCGGCATAGCCCGATGTAATGTTGACCGTCAGGTTCACAAGCCAAACCTGGCTGGCTTCAGCCACCACCACTCCCCACGACCCCTCGGTAGACACATTCTGGAGCCGAACATCATTACTGCCGCCGCCAATTCCGATGCCAGAAAAGATAGAGGACTGCGAGCTGACTGCAAGGCCCGAGACGGTAATGCTCCGTGAAGCATGAATGGAGAAGACATAGGCGTTGGACTGTGGATTCGTGCTGGGCTGCTGCAAGATCGCGCCTTGCACACCATTCAGCGTTAGTCCGTTGAATCCGTCGACCAGGACAAACTCGGTGCATGTTCCTTTGACCGTCACGGTTGCCGGTGCGGATTTATCCAGCGCGGCCAGGGTACTGCTAATCGACTGGCCCTTGTCGCAGTTCACCATGATCGGGGCCGGAGTTGCGGTCACCCAATTGGCGGCGAAGAGTAGCGTTACCAAAGCACACACTCGGAGCATAGGTGATACCTCCTGACTAACCAGAATTCGGAGATACGCGCCTCCGGGGGGATGTTCGCTTGAAGGCGTGGAAATGGGCCTTCGGAGAGGCGGAATTCTCTCGCGCGCGATACTAGGCGCAGGAACAGGTCCTGTCAATGACTTTGGCATTGGCAAACGTGGATGAGCGCGTTCTAGCACTAGTGCAGCACCAGGTCGTGCTCTTCGTCGTACGCCTCGTGCTCGGCAGTACTCGTCCAGGCATCGGGCATGTCGGGCTGAAGGCTGGCCTTCTCCGGTCCGGCCACGGGCGTGGCGGCACGCGCTTTCTTGGAATACTGCAGCATCGGCAGGAAAGCCAGCATCAGAAGGAACACGACTCCCATCACCCAGAAGGCTTCGACAAACGCGAGCATGGCCGCGTGTTGTTGCACCATGCCATAGACCGCGCCCAGGGCCTTGCGCGTGGCCGTGACGCCGTCGATGCCGTGTGCAACGAAGTTCGCCCTCATACCCTGCAGCAGTCTTGCAGTCTGCGGGCTGCCCGCGGTGACGTTCGCCACCAGATGGTTCTGGTGTACCTGGGAGCGCCGCGCCAGGAACGTGGTCATCAGCGCGATGCCCACGCTGCCGCCGATGTTGCGCATCAGGTTGAAGATGCTGGTCGCATTTCCCATTTTCTGTGGCGAGATGTGCGACATGGCCAGCGACATGAGCGGAATGAACAGAAAACTGAGCGCCACTCCCTGCAGCACCTGCGCCCAGAAAATGTCCCAAAAGCCCGCGTAGAGATTGAGGCCCGAGAGGTCGAACATGGTGATCGAGCCGAGCACCATACCGACCACGAGCAGCCGCCGCGGGTCCATCTTGGTGGTGAGGTGCCCCGCTAACGGAGTGAAGAGCAGCGCGCCGATGCCCCGCGGAGACAGCGCCAGCCCCGAGTTGTACGCGGGATATCCCATGAGCGTCTGCAGGTACAGCGGCAGCAGCACCAGGCTGGCATAAAGAACAAAGCCCAACATGCTGATCAGAAACACTCCGGCGCTGAACGACCGGTCCCGGAGCACACGCAAATCCACCACGGGATGATCGGTCATCAATTCCCGGATGATCAGGGCGACCAAGCCAAACACACACAGCGCGGCGAATGTCTGAATGTAGTGCGACGAAAACCAATCCTTCCGCTGACCGGTATCCAGCAGAATCTGCAGCGATCCAATGCCCACCGCCAGAAAACCGATTCCCCAAAGATCGACGCGGGCGCCGTTGCTGCGCTTCACATAATGGGGATCGAATACAAACTTGTTCATGAGGAACAGCGAAAGCGCACCCACCGGCAGGTTGAGATAAAAAATCCAGCGCCAGCTGTAATTGTCGGTGATCCACCCGCCGAGAGTTGGGCCGAGGATCGGCGCCAGCAGAATGCCGATGCCGAAGGCAGCCATGGCATGCCCGTGCCGCTCCTTGGGAAAAGTTTCCAGCAGAATCGCCTGGGCCAGCGGCTGCAGTCCGCCGCCGGTCAAGCCTTGCAGCACGCGAAAGATAATCAATTGCGTCAGCGAAGTCGCGAGGCCACAGCACAGCGAAGTCACCGTGAACCCGGCAACACACATCAGCAGCAACCGCTTGCGACCCAGGTGGTTCGCCAGCCAACCGGAAATCGGCAGCACGATCGCGTTCGAGACCAGATACGACGTGACCACCCACGTGCCTTCCTCATTGGTGGAAGCCAGGTTTCCGGCGATGTGGGGAATGGAGACGTTGACGACTGTGGTGTCGAGCACTTCCATGAAGGTCGCCAGCATCACCGAGACGGTGACGACCCACGGGTTCACAAAGCGTTCGGGACGGGCATCCACCTGAGCGTTGTCCTATAGACGGAAGAGATCCGTATTTTCGAACTTTTCAGTGTGGAGCAACGAGAAAGGCTGTGCCGTGACACGGGTCACAGGAAGAAGTGATGGATTTCGAGCTTCGAGAGAACCAACGGGTGCTCGACTTCTCGCGTTTTTAGCGAGAAAGCCTGCCCTGAGCGAAGTCGAAGGGTGGGGCTTTCTCTGTCAGGGAGGAGTTGCCGGACAACTCGACCTGGAATGGAACCAAAAAGAAACGGCGCGGATCAGCCTCCGCGCCGTAGCAACTTAAGGTCTGGAAATGCGCTACTGCAGGTGATTCAGATGGGAAGGCGTTGCATCGGCCGACGTGCTCTCGGACCGCGGAGTCATCGACACTACGATGTACTCGCGCTCCTTGCTGTCGAGATCTTCCACGCGCAACAGCATCTTGTCCTTCTGCAGACGGAATTGCGCCTGCTCGCCCACGGGTAGAAGCACCGGATGCTTCTCATCGCGCGGACGGATGCGATAAGTCACGCGCTCGGCCTGCAGCACATATTCCTGGCACAAAACTTCCTGCGTCTTCTTGCTCCCGGAGTCTGTACCCAGCATTTCTGCGGCGACGCTGGTCGAGTCCTTCTCAGCTGTGCCACACTGCACGGAATCCATTTGCAGCAACTTGCCCGTCTGATAGAGCTTCGGATCTTTGGCAACAGCCGCGGAGGCCAAGCCCAAGACAACACACAGCATCCATTTGGAACGCATTTCTGCACCCCCAGAAATAAAGTTGAACCCCATGCAATTGAGACCGAGGCGAACGCCTCTCTCGGTTAGAAACTATTCTTCAATGGCGTTCGCGGAGAGGACAGGTCACAGTGGTAATAGACCGGAGGTTACCCTGAGGAGACCGCTTCTCCCGCCCCCCAGCGGATCTACCGCTTCATCCTCATAACGGTCTTATCCGCATTGCGGACAGGGTGCCCAGTGTGCCTTCAAAAGTGCCCGTGGAGTTTGCCAATGCCGTGGGTAAGCAGGAGGGGTTATGGCCGTATACGAGCGCACGGGCGCGAACACTAGTGGGGAAGGGTCAATAACTGTAACCGGGATATTTCGCCAACGAGTGAGTTGCGCGTATGGGGCGGCTTTTGCCAACCGTGTTTTGAGGAACCTGGGTGACCAGCGTCACATACTTCGACCGCGTCTTGGCGTAAAAGGGCTCCCATAGCCTCCCCGACGAACACGACTCCAATTTCTGTCGGAGCGTAATACCCGCCGAGGCACAATCTTCCCAAGAAGTCAGGTGCGCGCATGAAGCAGTCGCGCTCCGCTCTCGTGCTGCTCAACGCTCGTGGTTCTGGTCCGTTGCTATTGTCCATGTTAGCGGAGATCACGAAAGGAGAAGCTCATGTCAGTAGAGCGATTGTTCGTCCGTTGTTTATGGGCCGTTTTGATCCTCACGCCGCTGTTGCACGCTCAACAGTCGCAGTGGCAGGACCTTAATCAGATCCGGCCAGGGACAAAAATCCAGGTGGTTGAGAACTCGCTCAAGAGTACTTCCGGCAAGTTTATTGCTTTTTCTGAAACAGACCTCACCCTGAAAGTTGAGAACAAAGACGTGGTGATTCCCAGGGACCAGGTTCATCGGGTGAGCATCAGCGGCAAGAATCGGAAGCGCAACACTCTGATCGGACTGGCTATCGGAGCGGGTGCCGGGGCTGGGGTGGGAGCAGCAACTCACCAAATTGTAAAGGAATCGTGGGTGGTCCCAGGCCTGATGCTAGTTTATGCGGGCGTGGGTGCAGGCGTTGGAGCTTTGGTCCCCGCTGCCAAGACGATTTACAGGGCAGAAGTGCCGAGGCAGTCCAGCGAGAAAAAGCCGCAGCCTGAAGCTGCCAAGAAAGATTGAGGAATGTCGCGACTGGGACAGCATGCTCCGAGGTCGTCAGGTCCCGAGCTGCCGGTTTGTGGTCCTCCTCTAGAAAAATGCCATCCCCTCATGCGACCTACATGAGGCGATGCAGTGATGACTAAGGCCGAGGAGCCCAACTGTTGTTAAGAGCCATAGCACAAGCTCGCGCCGTCTGTTCGCCCCAATCGGGCATTTTGAGTTCTATCGCGATGTTTCACCAGTTGACAGAATTTATGCCTTTGACAAACGCGGTGGGGTGTTTAGAATTTGGGTGGAATTTGTGGGGTTATTGCTATAAGCACGAACGGGAGGGTTACAGCCTGAGTTTCATTTCCATGCCGACTTCACCGTGGATGGTTAACGGTGGGGCTGCGGTTGGTTTCTTGGCTATCGGCCTACTGTTTATCGCGGTGGGTAGATGGCTCAAGTCAACGTTTTGGTATCTTGCGGGAACGCTCTTCTGTTGTTTTTGTCTTATCCAACTTTATATTGCCCATCGACTGATTTGGGCCCTGACCCATCCCCCTACCGTGAATTAGCTTTGGATCTTGCTTTAGCTTGAGGTTCCTTCTCGATTGACGCTATCGAGATATGTCGCCAATTGGCACGAATTCAACGTTTGGTCTCAACCCACGTTTGGAATATCCTACTGATATGGGAAAGGTTCAGCGCACCTGTTCCAATCTCACAAACCCACAGCTCAGATACCCGAACCACACCGACCAACCGACGTGGAAGAAGCGCTGCTTCAGTCCCATGTACTCCGCCAGCACATTCGGCATGAACGCCAGAAAACCCAGAGACATCACGACGAAACTCACAAGCGACATGGACACGACATGGCGTGGTCCCTTCTTTCTCCACAGAAGTAGGCTCAGCACCGGGGAGAGTATCAGAAGTATCGATGGTGATCCCAAGACTGCGTGCAGCGGTAGCGGCAGTGGGAACAATGCGGCTCCTGCGATGGAGGTCGAAAAGGCCAATATCAATATGACTGGCAAGACATTCAAGTTCGCGGCTTTGCACGCTCGATAAAGACCAACTACAAACAACACGCTTAGCGCGGAACAAACCAGCAATCCTGCCATGAAGAGGTATTGCGAACTCGTTCCAATCGTGCCCAACTCGCTAACCATTCGCGAGAGGTGATTGTAGTTATCTTGCATCAAACCCGCGATGAAGGTAGTGCCGAAGAAGACGACTGGGATAAGACTTCCCAGATACAACAGAGGCTTGCTGTTCATCCAGTGCTCTTTTCTGGTGATCTGACCAGTCTACTCCGATGACGTGTGAGCCACGCTGCAACGCTATCGCGGATACCTGGCGAAAACAGGCCTCACAACTTTGCGCCTTTTGTTCGCCAGAAGGCGTATTCGCAGAACACCGAAAACCTCAACGCCCAGACCCAGGCCAAGCGACGCAACGCAGCCGCAGCGAAGCAAGTAATGCTGGTGGCGCGATAAGGAAATACCTGATCGACTGTTTTTGAACGAAAATACCAGTCGCTAGCGTTCGGTGACTTCTTCCAGCGTTTGAAAAAACGCGGGATACGAAATCGCGGCGGACTCCGCCCCGTGGATCAGGGTTTCGCCCTCGGCCCGCAGGGCCGCGATGGCGAAGGCCATGGCAATGCGGTGATCGCCGAAGGAGTCGAGTTCGGCGCCGTGAAGCGTCTGCCCGCCGGGAATTTTCAACCCGTCTTCGAGTTCTTCCACCCGCGCACCCATGAGCCGCAGGTTGGTAGCGACGGCGGCGATGCGGTCCGATTCCTTCACGCGCAATTCTTTCGCGTCGCGGACTTCAATTCCCTGCTCCGTATAGGGAGCGATCGCGGCCAGCACGGGAATCTCGTCGATCAGGGCGGCCGAGTCAGCTCCTGCAATTGTTGCTTGCGTGAGGCGTCCGCCTTCGATCTGCAGCGATCCGACCAGTTCGCCGTGAATCTCATCGAGTTGCGTGACCGAAATGCGCAGACCGATCTGCATCAGGATGTCGAGCAGGCGGGCGCGCGTGGGATTCATCAGCAGGCTCGGGACGGTCAGTTGCGAGCCTGGAAACAAGGCCGCCGCGCAGAGAAAAAATGCCGCGCTTGACAAATCGCCCGGGATGCGGGCTTCGATGCCGCGCAGGCGCTGTCCGCCGCGAATGCGCACTTCATTTCCCGTTACCCCGCCCCGACCGCCACTCTTGCGCTCAAGTTTCGCTCCGAAAGCGCGCAGCGCGACCTCGCCATGGTCGCGGGTGCGCAGCGGTTCTTCAATGCGCGTCTCACCGTCGGCGTATAGTCCCGCAAACAGCAGGCAGGATTTCACCTGGGCGCTAGCTACGGGCATGGCGTAGTCGATGGCTTTCAGGGCCGCGCCGGTGATGCGCAGCGGCGGCTTGCCTTCGTGCGACGCGATCTGCGCGCCCATCGCCGTGAGCGGCGTGATCACCCGCGCCATGGGACGGCGGGAGAGCGATTCGTCGCCGATCATCTCGCTGGTGAACTTCTGTCCGGCGACAATGCCGCTCAACATGCGCATGGTCGAACCGGAGTTGCCGCAGTCGAGCGCGCTCGCCGGCGCGGCTAGCGACAGGCCGCTTCCCTTCACTTCAATGACGTTGTCCGGGCCGTCTTTGCGCTCCCATGCGACGCCCAGCGAGCGCATGCATCCGAGCGTGCTGGCGCAGTCGGCGCCGGTCGAATAATTCTCCAGGCGCGACGGTCCGTCGGCGATGCCGGCCAGCATGGCGTAGCGGTGAGAAATGGATTTGTCTCCAGGCAGCCGCACACTGCCGCGCACGTTGCGCGCCGGACGCACAATGACTGAGGAGCCGTTTTTCATGCTGAGATCAATATAGTGGATTGAGCTTCGGGAGATTATGGGCGATTCGTAGATTGTTGATGGTTGATTTCTGATTGTTGATTCAATACAGGGGCAGCGTAGATTGTTCTTCAATCAACAATCAGAAATCATCAATCATCAATTCTTCAGGCCATCGCTTTCGCTTCCGCCGTGGCTTCTTTGAGAATGTTGGCTGGAACTTCCTTCAACCTCGCGCCGAACTCGAACATGGGCGTCTCGGTGCCGCGGCCCCAGCGGGCGACTTCCCAGTGGGCGCGCACAAACTTCACGTCGGGATGCGCGGTCAGATCGAGCAGCAGCGGAGATTCTCCGCAATAAAACTTCTGGGGAAATGCGGCGACGGACTTCGCGCCCCAGGTCGCGCCGTCGGCCGATCCGTAGACGCTGAGGTCGAGCGACTCCTGCTCGATGATTTTCGTAATCGCAAGGGTCACCAGGAACACCCGACTGGTGGCGCCGCTGACGTCGATAGCAGGGCCGTCGCCCTTTGCGTTCACAGTTTGCGCAGCGACTAGAGATGTATCGATTGCCATAGCGAGAGGATTCTAACAAATCCGGCACGGCAATGACGCTTGAAACCGCGTAAGTCGTTGAGCCTTCGTGCAAGTGATTGAAAAGTCGTAGAACAGCCCTGGGAGGCGCGTATACGAACGATCGCGTCGCGGACCACCTTTGCCTCGACCTCGGCAACGATCGTCGCTGCCAGGGCCATTTCCGGCTCGGGAAAGGGCACCCTGGATGAGATCCCGGAGGCTCAAGTCGGACTGTCGGTTTCTCGGTGAGGTACTGTACGTACATATATCGCTTACATTACTGTACGTTTTCTGGGTTTGTACGTACAGACCCGTATGCAAACCTACTCTGACGGGTGCGGCCCGGTGAAATCGCTGCAGCAGGGCTTCTGCACGGGCTTGAATTCCATCAGTTCCACGCGCACCAGATCAGGATCGTACAGGTTCAGTTGCCACTTCCCGTCTTTGCCTAGTTGCGCTTTTTCCTCGCCGTGCGCCTTCCAACCGTGCGATTCCAGCGTGGCTTGCGCTTTCTTGATGTCCGCGACGCCGAGCGAAATGTGGTTCATGACTCCGGTCAGTTGCAGGTCGGCATTTTCCGGCTGGTGGAGCATGTACTCGATCCAGTCCGTGCCGTCCGGAACCTGCAGGGCAAGCCACTCGGTCACATCGTCTTTCATGCCGCCGTGCCAGTAGGGACGGAAACCGAGAATGTCGCGGTAGAAGTGGTCTTCCGGACCCTGGTGGTAGACCAGAAAGCCGGCGTGAATCATGTGGCGCGAGACCGCGGAAGCCGCGGGCGAAGGAGTTTCGCTCTTGCCTCTTTCCACGAACTCAATCTTATGGCCCTCGGGATCGGTGACGAAGAAGAAAAGACTGTGATCGGCCCGTCCTTCAATCTGGGGAACTTTAATTCCCTGCGCGATCAGATACTTTCGCACCGCGGCGATGTTATCGGTTCTCAGGGCCACGTGATCCATGCGGTCGTTGGACTTGGGATCGGGCGCGGGACTGTAGCCGACCCATTGCGCTCCCACGAGATAGCGCAGCGTGCCGCCGGGCTCGACCGGATCGGCGGAGTTCAGGCCGAGGACGTCGCCGTACAGCTTTTTCACGCCGTCAGGCGCAGTGGTGTAGAACGACGCGTGGTCGATGCCGAGAATCCGCGGGCGCGGCGGCGTGGGTTGGGCGAAGACACTAACGGCAAATGCGAGGACGGCAAAGAGAATTCTAGCTTTGTTCACGGATTCAGCGCACCCCATAAAAGTAGACGTCTTCGACATACATGCCGGCCACCTGCGAACTGGCTAACCTCCTGCCCTCGACCCGGTTGGGAGGGGTGTTCGCCCACAGCGTACGGAATGCCTCGTAGAGCGGACTCTTTGGACTGATCAGATCAATTTTAGAGAGCTGCGAGGACTCGGCAGGTGCAATCCGCACGGCTTTGTCCAGTTCCCGATAAGCGTCGCGCGGTCCAACTTTGTCGACAATCTCGCTCGCGATCACAAGGTGCCACTCGCCCTCCAGAAGCCAGAACATCCCTCTGACAGGAAAGGCTGAGCCCTTGGTTCCCAGTTCATGCCAGAGCTTCTTTCCAAACGCAACGTCTTCGTCAGTGAGTCCCATCGTGATGTTAGCCATCACCACCTCCGCCGTATCCATTCCAGTATGCCCGAGACGGCTCCGTGGCTGCCGAATACAAGGACCTGGCCTCCGCCTCCTCAACGACCGCGTAGCGTCTCTCGTCATCCCATTGGCGCACTGTATTCCAGTTGTCTCGGAGAGTCGTGTCTACATCGATTTCGTCGTTCAACTGGACCCAGAGTTCGCCATCCAGTCTAGCCAATTCTTCCAGTTTGTGGGTATAAGCTTTGTTGATGAAACTCTTGTCTGGAAAATCGTGCTGTTGGACCGCACGCGCTAAACATGACTTCAGAGCACATTCCACGCCGAGACCTGTCAGATAGTAGGCCCCCGTCCAGTGTTTTGCTTCAGCAACACTCCGGCTTCTTCCATTCGGCTGTCGGCGAGGAGTTGCAACGTTCCCCGATTCAAACGGGCGATTGGCACTCATCCTCCAGAAAACAGGACTGTCGCAGTTCACAGAAGAATTGTACGCGCTACCGCAGGCCGTCCAGAAATACCCTCAGAATCTTGGCGGCGTCGCCCGGTTGTTCCCACGCCGAGTAGTGTCCCGCCTTTGGAATCACAAACAATTCGCTGTTCGCGATGTGCTGGCGCATCAACTCCGCTTCGTTCACTCCGGTCATCGTGTCTTCCTCTCCGGTGACGAGCATGGTCGGAACATTGATGGTCTTCAAGGTTGCAATGGAGTCGGGACGGGCGGCCATGCCGCGCTGCACCTGCGCCACGTCTTCAGGTGACATTTTGCGCATCATGCGCAGTGCGCCGTCGACCAGGTCGGGACGCATTTCGCGGGTGGTCTTCGCCAGAAGCTTCGGAACCATCGATTCGAAGAACGGTTCGGTGCCGCGTTCAAGAACGTCGTTGGCGGCCTGCAGGCGTCCGGCGCGGGCTTCCGGGGTATCCGCGGGAGCTTTCGTATTGCACAATCCCAGCGCGGCCACGCGGCCGCGATATCTTCGCCAGAATTCGAAGAGCGCGTAACCCCCGATCGAGACTCCGACGAGCGGGGCGGCGCCTACGTTAGCGTCATCCATGACGCGGGCGATGTCGGCAGCGTGCTTCTCCATCGTGGCTGGCCCTTCTCCGACGCCGGACTCGCCGTGCCCCCGCAAATCGGGCAGGATGAGGCGATAACGCGTGGCCAGTACCTCGGCCACGGGCAGCCAGAATTCATGATGGACCGGGAAAGGGTGCAGCAGGACGACTGGCGGACCGTCGCCGAGCGACCAGTAGACGATTTCGGCGTCGCCACTCTTGATGTTATGGGAGGGGATGCGCTCCATGCAGGGGATTAGAACACAAAAGCAGCTTCAAGCTGCTAGCTCCTAGCTATTAGCTCGGCAGGCTTCGCGGACGAGGCTACTGGTTCGTCGCCTGTTGCACATTCATGGGCGCTGGAACCAGCAGGGGTTCTTCCGGCATGACGATCCACGCGATGACGTAGGGAATGAAACCCACGCCGGTCATGATCGCGGTGACCAGCCAGACGATCCGCACCACGGTGACGTCGATGTCGAAGTACTCCGAGAACCCGAGGCAAACGCCGGCGACTTTACGCCCCATGCGCGGACGCACTAGCTTGGTCCGTGCCAGTGAGGCGCCGACGCGGACGCCGCAGTAGGCACAAACGGCAGCGTCATCCTGAATCAGTTTTCCGCAATAGTTGCAGTACATGGCTCCGCCTCCACTAGAGGATACGTAATTGTAGGCCAAAAGTTCCTTGGACGTGCGGCCCGTAAAGGCTCATGTGGCGACAGCCGGCTTCGGTTGTCGGGCCGATTAGGAGTCACCTCCCTCAGATCCCGCGCCTCGCTGCCTTTGGCGGGACAGCCGAAGGCGGCTGTCCCCACAGAAAACCTGGCTACTCCCGGTATGCCTCTTTGATGTAGCGGCGGGCCTGGTCGGCGGGGCCGGTGTTGGCATTGCCGGCCAGCACGATCTGATATTTCTTCATGGCCAGCTCGCGCTTGTCGAGCAGGTCGTACATCTCTCCGGCGGCAAGGTTGGCTTTTTGCAGGATGTCGGGATCCGGATTCGGCGCGTCGTTGACCAAGTCGTAGGCAGTAGCCGCGGCGGCGAGATTCTTCTGGCTGCGCAATAGCTCGCCCAGACCCCAGGCTGCCAGTTCGTAATGCAGGGTGCCGTACTTCCCTTCCCGGCCGTTCTGCCAGACTTTGCGATAGGTGGCTTCGGCCTCTTGAAGACGGCCCGACGCGCGCTGCAAATTCGCGACCTCGGTGAGGAACAGGTGATTGCGGGGATACTTCGCCGACAGATCGTTCATGTAGCCGATCGCCTCATCGTACTGGTGCTCGCGGCGCAGAAAAAGCGTCAGCACGACTTTGGCGTCGACCGAGTTTTCGCCGTCGCTTTTGGCGACCTCGCGCAGGTAGTCGAGACCTTTCTCCGCCGATCCGCTCAACCCGGCCAGAGCGGCAGCAACTTTCACGCTCCAGGGCAGTCGGCCGATCACGTAGTTGTGCGTGCCGACCACCATCTTCGCGTCGACATAGGCAGGATCGAGTTCGAGGACGTGTTCATGGTCGTGCCGCGCGCCAACGGCGTTGCGCAGGGCGGAAAACCATGCCCGCTCGACCAGTCCCGTGTAGACCGAAAACTGCGCGCGCGTGACGCCACGGCAGTAAAGAGCGTTGACGTCCTTCGAATTCGCCTTGAGTTCCTGCTCTTCGAGAGCTTCGGCGCGCCGAACCAGTTCCTTGATGCGCTCCTTGATCTTCGTGTCCGTCGGGCGGGGGGTGCGGCCGATGAAGCTGTCGTTGGCGTAATCGCCAGTGTTCATGGCTCCCGTGTCGTAGAGGTCGTGCATGAGCACCGAGGTCAGCAGGTGGTTAACCGCGAAGGGATCGTTGGGATGCTTCTCCACGATCTTCTCGAACTCTTGCGTCGCGCGGTCGTAGTCCATGTTGTAGAAATGGTCGAAGGCAATATCGAGTCTGAGGATCGTGCGGAGCGCCGTGAGGTGCGTTCTGCAGCGGCGATCGACTGACTTAGCGCCGGAATGCAGGAGGCGAGGAGGAGGCACAGAAGAACAAAGAACTCGTCAGCGTGCCGGGGCAACTTCGGGAGATTGGTTTGCGCTCTCACGATCAAATGACTCCTAGTTTAAACGAAGTTCAGCATCGCCCAGAAAAAGTCGATCTGCGCTCGACGGACAGCCGAGGACGGCTGTCCCCACATAAGGCCCGAAGGGCAGCTGAACCAAGAACGTCATCTATGTGCCGCCCCTGCTAACTGTCTCGATCGCCCAAGCGACCCTATAATCGGGGCTGGTAATAGCGGTCTGCCCTGGGTCCACGGAATGGAGCTCGGCGAACTCAGGGGCGCTGTCCGGGTTCGATGTTTTAGGAGTGCTGGGCTTTCGTAACCGGTGCATCTTTACTCGCTGGCGCGCGTAATTATTGCCTGCGGGGGCATCGCCGCAGGTTGGAAAGAAATTGCAAGTATTTGGCTTTGGGGGACTTAGAGTCACGCTGGATTTGGCGGTCGGAATGCCATGGCTGTAGGGGTTTTACTGTAGGGATCCTATGTCACAGGCAGTTCAAGAAACGCATCAGGAGTTCTGGCGGCCACCATCCCCGGTCGCGGCGGGCGAGATCGTCGTCCGGGAAGCCCCACCCGCGATGGCCGAGACCTGTCCGCGTTGCGGGACCGAGTTTCTGCTGGGTTCGCGGTTTTGTCACTCCTGTGGCGGGCGGCGGCGGGAAGCGGTGAGCGCGGAGGCACGCGCCGACGCGGCTGCGATCGCCGGGATCTGGCAACAAGGCGTATCCCGGGTGCACTCTTTGGTCTCGGGCATTTCGTGGAGCAAGATTACATTTCCATCCTGGCTGCGCTACCTGCACTTCCACGAGATCAAAAGCTGGTTGGGACTTCCGACCGCGTCGCTGATCGCATTTGTAGTTGGCGTGGGGTGTGTTGCCGGAGCCCTGCTGGTCGGACTGCTGACGGCAAAGACCTACGTCGACTGGCAGGCCATTCAGTTTTACCGGGCGGAATGGCTACTGGCGGCAACCGCGTCATTTGTAGCGGCAATCCTGCTCAAGAAGCCTTCCGGTCGCGATCAAGACAGCGAATAGCCGTCGCCACATCCATCCATCCACTTGACGATCCGCGCTGCCACCAGTCCGTCTACCTCTACTTGGGAGTATTTCTGCCGTGCCTACAAAACTAAAGCCTCATTGACAATGGGGGTTTGTGGCTTTATTTTGAACGCTCGTCTGGGGTGGAGTGGGTGAAGCGACTTCGTTCGATGTTGGCTATTTTTCTGTTAGGGACGGCGGTTTGCGCTTTTGCTTTGCCCCGTGCGGACGTGCCCGAGACCGCGTTCAATGAGGCAGACGCGCCGGTTAATCTAGCTCCTCCTGCCCAGCCTGGCATCCGGATCGCGGTCGCTCCGCCGGCGGTGAATCCGATCGCGGTCTTGCCCACGCTGCCGCTGCACTGCGCAACCTGCGTTGCCGGCAGTTTCGTGGTGGAATCCACCTCGGCGCCGAAACATCGTGATCTCCATTCTCTCCAAGACCTCCTCTGTACGTTCCTGATCTGAAGCAAATCCAAACTGCAGATTGAAGTTTCGCGCCTCGGCAACTTCGCGTGTGCATGCGCCGTTCTTGGGCGTGTAACGCCGCTTGGTCCGACCGGCCCACAGCAAAACACACCATCATTTTGGAGGCTTTCGCATGTACCGTTTATTGACTGTCATCTTTCTTCTATCCACTCTTGTCTTCGGCCAGAAGGCGCCGACTGGGCCGGTGAACGTTCTGACTCGTCAGAATGACAATCAACATACTGGCCAGAATTTGCAGGAAACCATCCTGACCCCGTCGAACGTGAACTTCGGTGGGTTCGGCAAGCTGTTTAGCTATTACGTGGACGGACAAGTCTACGCACAGCCGCTGTACGTGCAGAACCTCACGATGGCAACAGGCGGCGTACACAACGTTGTTTTCGTGGCGACGGAGTACGACAGTATCTACGCGTTTGACGCGGACAGCAAAGCCTTGAACCCGGCGCCACTATGGCATACAAACTTCCTGAATCCGCCGAGCGTCGCCCCGGTGCCATGCGCACAGGGAGCAGGAATCTGTCAGCTGTTTCCCATCGTCGGGATCACATCGACGCCAGTTATTAACCTGGCAACGAACACGATCTATGCGGTGGCGCGCACTCAGGAAACTTCTGGCACCACGGTGAACTGGGTGGTGAAGCTGCATGCGCTCGACATCACCAGCGGCGCAGAAAAACCGGGCAGTCCGGCCACGATCTGTTCGGCCACGGGGAACAAAGGATGCGCTCTGGCGGGAGACGCCACCATTTTTGGACCGCACCATCAGCAGAGCCGGCCCGGCTTGCTGCTCGTACCTGAGGCGGGCTTCCCGCAGGGAGTGCTGGTGATTGGGTTCTCGGGAGATTCCGGCTGGGTCCTGGCTTACGATCCGACCAATCTCAAGTTCCTGGCTGCGTTCTATACGGACACAGAAACCACTCACACCACTCCTGGAATTCCGGGCGCTGGGCACGCTGGAATATGGGGCGCCGGCGCGGCAGTCGTCGCGGATCCCGCGGGCAACATCTACGCAATTACTGGCGATGGTTTTTTTGACGGAACGTTGAACTGGGGGGACAGCTTGGTCAAGCTGGTACTCACTTTGAATTCCTCGACTGGAACGTACTCGCTGGTGCCAACCGACTACTTCACTCCGAGTGACCAGTCCTGCCGCTACGCTCACGGTCTGGACTATGGATCGGCAGGACCCTTGATTCTGCCGCCGCAGGGCGGCTCCACTCCAAATCTCATCTTCACCACCGGGAAGGCGGTTAAAACCTGCGAAACCACGTTTAACGGATATGTGATCAATCGCGACAACATGGGGCACGTGGGCGGGCAGGCAGCGCTGATCACTGCTCCGGACGGCGGGTCGGAACAGTCCCCTGCCTACTGGGCGTCTCCGACGAAGCAGTACATCTACAACGGCGGGAATGGCGACAATCTGCGCGCCTTCACGGTGTCATCCGCGGGAGTGAGTACATCGGGCGTGATGGCCACATCGATGGTCTTCGAAGAGGGAACGTCGCCGGTGGTCTCCGCGAATGGAACCTCGGGCGGAATCGTCTGGGCGCTCGAATACACAGAAGACCCAGACCATCAGCCGTCATTTTCACCTACTGTGCTGCACGCCTTTGACGCTACGAATCTCTCGGAGTTGTACAACTCAGCGCAAACGGCTTCGGGGCGCGATACCGCCGGTCCGGGGGTCAAGTTCCAGGTTCCAATGGTCGCCAACGGCAAGGTCTATGTGGGGACGTCGACGGAACTCGACGTGTATGGCCTGTGTCCTTGCGGGCGGCAGTAGCTGATTCAGGGGCGTCCAGATCTGGCAGGAAGAAGCAGTCGTTAGGACTCGCCGCTTCCTGATCCGGCTGCACGCCTTTGCTGGCTCATTCGGTAAAGATGGTGAACTGGGCCCGTCCCCCGGCCCAGCGGGTGTCCGTTGGTGATCGCGGCGGTGACGTAGGTTTTGGCGAGCAATGCGGCTTCGGCCAGTCCCCGGTCGAGAGCCAGGTGGCAGGCCATGGCGGTGGCGAAGGCGCATCCGGTGCCGTGGGTTGAGTTGGAGCGCTGGCGCTCCGCCTTGAAGACTTCCTGCTCGATCCCCCGCTTGGTGGTGAAGCTCAGCAGGTCAATGGCTTTCTCGAGGTGCCCTCCAGTGATTACCACGGCGGAGGCGCCCATTTCATGCAGTTTGCTGGAGGCAGCCCTCATCTCCTCGAGATCCTGAACCTTGAGCCCCGTGAGGACAGCGGCTTCGTCGACATTGGGGGTCACGACGTCGGCCAGGGGAATCAGCCTTTCCACCATGAGTTTGGTTCCTGGGGCGTCCAGCAGGTCTGCTCCGGAGGAGGACTTGAGGATGGGGTCGAGCACAATATTGGGCAGGCGAGCCTTTCGAGACGGACCGGCAGGACGGCTGCCAGGCTGGCTGGACAGGAAATCGGCTACGGCTTTGACCACCTTCCCCGATCCCAGCATGCCGATGTGGACGGCGGCAATGTCCATATCCGCCGCCAGCTCTTCGAGGGTGTCGGAAATGAGGGCGGGATCGACGATCTCGACCCGCTTCACCCCGGCGGTGGATTGCACGGTCAGGGCGGTGATGCAGGCTACCCCATAGCAGGCATGGGCGGCAATGGTCTTGATGTCGGCGGTGACTCCGGCTCCGGAGGAAGGATCGAACCCCGCAATGGTGAGGATGATAGGCGGTTTTTCGGACATGGCCTTCCGATCTAACAAGTGCGATCGTAGCGCGATTCAGGGCCCCAGCATCTCACATCGTCACCTCTCGCAAGTTACTTTCAGAGTGAGCATCAAGAAAAAAATCTTTAGGCGCTGTCCTTGCGGACAGTCTGTAAATACATGATTCCATGTAAGTTGCATATTTAAAACATGTAAGCCATTGATTCCATTGAGGTTGTAAATTCTACCCTACCCCTGGCCTTTAGTTATTTACTTTTTAGTAAATACGTAAGGTACCTGAAAGAAAGGGCCTTACCCGGATGTGCCTAAATTACCAATGGGTTACGTGTGACATCCATAACTAGGAGGTCATCGACAGCCCCCCCAAATCGCCTTGACAGGGGTTTGGCACGCCGATAGCATCTACAAACTGCAGAGAAACACTAGCCTAAAGGCCAAGGGCACTTTTGAGTATGCGAGGAGAACTGAATGCGAAGACGTATAGCTCATGGACTGGCGATCGCTTGCATGATCGTCGGCCTGGGAGCGGCTCAGGGACCGAACATCTCGGAGGCGGCAGCGGCTCCAGTTAGTTCCGTTCAGAAGCAACCCGAAGTCCGCCAACAGGTCGGCAAGATTAAACCGTATCAAGTTGGGACAGCGTCCTGGTACGGCCAGATATTCCACGGGAAACCCACGGCGAGCGGCGAACCGTACGATATGTACGACATGACCGCAGCCCACCTGACGCTTCCCATGGGAAGCTATGTCAAGGTGACCAACCTGCGCAATGGCCGGGCCGTGGTGGTCCGGGTAAACGACCGCGGGCCTATCGTACCAGGGCGGATTATCGACCTGTCGTACGGTGCCGCCCAGGCGCTGCAGTTCAAGGCGCGGGGTCTGCAACGCGTGCGTCTGGATCTGGTTAACAATCCCAGCAACCCGCGCGACCAGAAGCCGATTTACCAGACGGTCGCCGTAAACCATCCCCCGGTAGTAAAACTCCCGTAAAAACCAGTACACTGGCTGGGATGCCGACAACATTACCCAGCGTCCCGCACGGTGGCTTAGGCTACCGCAGTGATGATTTTCGCAGCGGTGATCCGCGCCAGCGGCTCATCGTTGCCCTGGACGTCTCGACCGCCGCCGCCGCACAGAAGATTGTGGCGGCGGTGGGAGATTCGGCGCTGACCTACAAAGTCGGAATGCAGCTCTACACGGCCGAGGGTCCGCAAGTGGTGCGGGATCTGGTGGCCTCCGGGCGGCGCGTGTTTCTCGACCTGAAGTACCACGACATTCCGAACACGGTGGGCGCGGCCGTGAGCGAAGCCGCGAAGCTCGGCGTGAGCATGCTGACCGTGCACGCATCGGGCAGCGGCAAAATGCTGCGCGCGGCGGTCGAGGCCGCGAAGACACGGCCGGAACTGATGGTGCTCGCGGTCACCGTGCTGACCAGCATGGACGGGAATGATCTGGAGAAGATCGGGGTTCGCGGCACAGTGGAGGACAGCGTGGTGCGACTGGCGACGATTGCGCTGGCCAATGGATGCCAGGGCGTGGTGACCTCGGCTCGCGAAGCTTCGACTCTGCGCGCGAAACTCGGGGACAGGTTTGCGATCGTAACGCCAGGCGTGCGTCCGGCCGGCGGCGACGTAGGAGATCAAGTGCGCGTCGTGACCCCGGCGGAGGCCATCGCGTCAGGAGCCAGCCACATCGTGGTCGGGCGGCCCATCACGGAAGCCGCGGATCCGGCGGCGGAGGCGAGGGCGATTCTGGGGCAAATCAGCGGGTAGATGATTTCCCACCCAAGATATTCCTGTAGTATTCCCATTGGTGGTATAATAGTGGTATGAAAGAGAAGACCTCCGTCACACTCTCTCCCGAGGTGCTGACCGGCATTGATCGCCTCGCCGGATCGAAACGGTCGCGATCCGCCTTCATCGAGGATGTTCTTCGCCAGTATCTGAGAGAGCGTGTGAAAAAGGAGCGGGGCGCCCGCGATCTCGCGATTCTCAATAAATTTGCGGATGAGATGAACGCCGAGGCCGAAGACGTGTTGCGATACCAGGCACCGGAGGACTAGGCTCCGATCTCACGATGAAACGGGCTGACATTTATCGAGTACACCGGCCCGGCGACGATCCCAAACGTCATCGCTGCTTCGTGGTTGTAAGCCGTCAAGAGTTGATTGACTCGGGATTCTCCACGGTGGTCTGCGCGCCCATCTTCACGCGGGGCCAAGGGTTGGCAAGTCAAGTCGCCGTTGGTCCAAACGAAGGCATGAAGCACGAGAGTTGGATCATGTGTGACAATCTGGCGAGCGTGCGGAAGTCTGAACTCACGCAATTTGTAGGATCACTTTCGTACACAAAACTTCTCGAAGTGGACGAAGCACTGAAAATCGCGCTGGCGCTGGAGTAATTCCGGCTCACCATGCAAGTCACCTTTCAACTCACGCCCGACGATTGTCGCGACGGCCTAATAGCCTGGCGAAATCTGCGACCTTGGAGGCGTTGGGGGATTCGTGCCGCTGGCTTCTTTTTTGGCTTTGGGTTCGTTGTTTTCGTGTTGCAGTTGTTCATGAAGTCGACAACGATCGTCAGCGTGGTCCCGGGACTTGTTCTCTCTTCGGGTTTCCTCATCTTGATATGGGCGGCCCCTCACTGTCAGGGCGCAGGCAATTCCGCAACACGCCCTCCGCCCACGATCCAATGACAATTGAAGCATCCGATGCCGGGTTACACGTCCACTCCGTCCACGGCGATTCCCAAGTATCGTGGTCAACCTATATAGCATGGGGCGAAAATAAATCCGTGTTCGTAGTCCTTCCGCAGCCCAGAATTTCTCTTCCTATTCCCAAGCGCGCTTTCACCGCGGAACAAATCGGTGAGTTTCGGGAGTTGCTCGGCCGCAACATTAGGCGCGGACCAAATAGAAGCAAAAATGAAAGCCGAAGCTAGGAGGATGTCTCCTCCCGCTCCGGCTCTAAGAAACCTGAAACTCGAAACTGCTGCTTACAGCTTCTCGAAGAACTCGCACGCCGAGCATGAGATGTAGACCCCGCCCGGGATGCCGCGTTCGCGGTCTTTCACGCGCTTGACGATGCGCGTGGCTTTGCCGCACTTGGGGCAATCGGTGCTCTTGGTGGTGTCCATGACCTTCTTACGGTCGGCGGTTTTTGCGATCTTGGCGCCTACTGCCATGTTGGATGTCTCCTGATCTTTTCAATATTTGCGCAGCGCGGTCCGCGTCGTCGTGTCAGCGGAAGTTGTGGATGGAATTTTCTCCGAAATCTAAACCCGAAATGCGGGGATCCACTCTGGAAGACTCTTTGAAGCTGCGTCTCGATTCTCTTCCGTCAGTATTGATTTTACAGTAAGGCGGGGGCGGCTGTCTTGCGGGGCAAAACGCCGTGGAAGGAAAATAGGCCCACAGGGGCTGAAGCCCGGCGGATTTGGGTTCGCTGATCGCGGGCCCTGAAGGGCCGCTCTTCCACGGTCGTAGACGGGCTTGTAGTCCCCCGGCACGAGCTTGTAGTTTTCAGGCACGAGCTTCTGATCTTCCGGAACGAGTTGCAGTCTCCCGACACGGGTGGAAGCTGTGCCTTCGTAAAATCATCTACGAACTGGCAAGGCGAGGACGGTTCATGACGCGTGCGCTGGGACCAATCCTGAAGACGATTCTGTTCACGATCTTCGTGCCGGGTACCGTGGCCGTGCTTATTCCTTACTGGCTGATGGGCGGCTATCCACGGCTGGCGGCGGGGCCGCTGACGTGGCTTGGCGTTCTCATCACGCTGGTGGGAGCCGAGATTTATTTCCGCTGCGCGTGGGAGTTTGCCGTGCGCGGACTAGGCACGCCGGCGCCGATCGCTCCGACAAAGTTTCTCGTGACCACGGCCCTGCACCGGTATGTGCGCAATCCGATGTATATCGGAGTGGCGCTGGCGATCGCGGGACAAGCAGCGCTATTTCGAAGGCTTCACGTTGTGGAGTACGCGGCGGCGGTGCTGCTGATTGCTCATGTGTTCGTCATCTTCTATGAAGAACCCACGCTGCGCCGGCAGTTCGGGGAATCGTACGAAGAATACCGGCGGACGGTGCCGCGCTGGATTCCCAAGCTCAGGGCCGGATAGGGCCGCACAGGTATGGCCACAGAATTTCTTTCCCGGGCACGGGTGCGTTAGAATGCTGTTCCAAATTCTTCCGGGGACGGACATGTTTGAATCCGGCTGCTCGAGCCCGCGGGCCTTTGGAACCGGCATCTCCCGAATCTGACGCCCACTCGTGACCCAAGGCTCGCCATTGTCCTCCAGTTCCAACGCCGTCCGCGATACGAACGAAGCTGCAGGATCTACATCGCCACCGGGCGAACCGGAACGGGTTCCCACCAGAGCTTTCACGAAGGACTTGCGCGACCATCCTGCGTATCGCGCGGACGTTGACGGGCTGAGGGCTCTGGCCATCCTTCCCGTGCTTTTGTTTCACGCATTCCCTACGGTGGTGCCCGGCGGTTTTGTGGGCGTGGATATTTTCTTTGTGATCTCGGGGTTCCTGATTTCCTCCATTATTTTTCGAGGGCTGCAGCGCGACCGGTTCAGCTTTGCGGGCTTTTACGCAAACCGCATCAAAAGAATCTTTCCGGCGCTGCTGCTCGTGTTGGGCCTGTGTGCGGTGTTCGGTTGGTTTTCTCTTCTGCCGGACGAATACGCTCAGTTGGGTAAACACATTCTGGGCGGGGCGGGATATGTCGAAAACCTTGTCCTTCGGCGGGAGGCGGGTTACTTCGATACAAGCTCTTTCCTCAAACCGCTGATGCATCTGTGGTCTCTGGGGATTGAGGAGCAGTTCTACCTGACCTATCCGTTGTTGCTGTGGGCGGTGTGGCGACTGCGCGGGAACATGCTCGCGATCATCGTGCCGTTGGTATTGATTTCGTTTTCGCTCAACGTGTGGCAAGTGCGCAGCGACGCGGGGTCGAGTTTCTTTCTGCCGCAGACACGATTCTGGGAACTCTGGGCCGGTGGCGCGCTGGCCTACCTCGATATTTTCAGGCCGGACATTGGCCGCCGGCTGACGGGGAGTTGGGCCAACCTCGTTTCGCAGTTTCGAGTTCAGGAAAAGACATCTTCATCGGGGGCCGTCACTCCCAACATCCTATCGATGGCGGGCATGGTGCTCATCGGAGTGGCGCTTTTGCGGGTGCGCGAATCCGCATTTCCGGGATGGTGGGCGCTGATGCCGGTTTGTGGCGCCGCACTGCTGATTGGGGCGGGGCCTGCGGCCTGGATCAATCGCAGGATTCTATCCAACCGGGTCGCGGTGTTTGTGGGGTTAATCAGTTATCCGCTGTATTTGTGGCACTGGCCGATTCTGTCGTTTGCCCGCATCGTTCGTGGAGAGGATTTGACTCGCGGGACAAGGATCGGGGCGGTGGGGCTGAGCTTCCTGTTGGCATGGGCGACGTGGCGCTTCGTGGAATCTCCGATCCGGTTCGGCCGCAAAATCTGGATCAAGACCGCGGCGCTGGCTCGTGATCTCGGTGATGATTGCGTGCGTCGGATATCACGATCCACGCTCAGGGCGGTTTCGTCAGCAGATTTAAGAACGTTCCGGGCGATGTGGGTTGGCTGCAACCGGAGATCCCTTCTTCGAAGGATTGCCTTAAGGCGCTCGGCACCGACCAGATGCGTTTCTGCCGCATGGCGGGAAAAGGTCCTCCTGATGTTGTGCTCATCGGCGATTCCCATGCAGGCTCGCTTTATGGTGGGCTGGCCTCGGCGTACTCGCGGCATTCTCAGGTTCTGATGAATCTTGGAGAGGCCGGATGTGTGCCCTTTTACGATACGGAATCGTACACGCTGGGACGGCAGAGAACAGATTGCAGACCCCTTGTGAATCGAATGCTGGATTTCGCCGCGTCGAGCCCGAGCATTCGCACGATCATTCTCTCGGCGCGAGGGCCGCTGAATATGACGGGCCAGTACTTCGGCGAAGATCCATTAGGGCCGAAAGTAATTTCGTGGGATGGCGCGGCAAAGAATTCTGATCAGTCTGACGTGTTTGCGGCTGCGCTTAAGAACACTGTTTCTCGCCTTTCCGCCACCGGGAAGAACGTAGTCCTCTTTATCGACTGGCCGGAGTTGAACTTCAATCCGAGATCGTGCCTGCCACGCCCTGTGTCTCTTTTTTCGCACGTTCGTCCCCTGTGCGGCGTGCCTCGAGCAGAGGTGGAGGCGCGCAATCGTGCGTATCGCAAAGTCATTTTCGATATGAAAAAAGAATTCAGCGGGCTGACGGTGTTCGATCCGTTCCCCTATCTGTGCGATGCGACCGCGTGTTATGCCGAGCGCGATGGACGACTGCTTTATCAGGACGACAACCATCTTTCAGCCGAGGGATCCGCCTATCTCGGCGAAAAGTTCTTGGCAGACCAATCGCTTCTCAGCCCCTAAAACTGTGCTGCCTAGTCAGTCTTCGATTCGTCCACGCAGCACGGTGATTGACGCTTTCGGAATCTGGTAGAGGACATCCGTGCCGCCATCTACTTTCGATTTTGAGGGCGGACCGTCGGGATCGGCGTGTCCGCCGACGCCCTCGCGGTGCCACTGATATTCGTTGGAGCCGAAGGTGATGCGGTCGACCGGGCCTGAGAAGTGACGCTCGTGCTTGCCGGCGCCGGCGAATGCGACTTTCACGGCGTGGTCGTTGTACTGGTCGCGGTTAACCAGCATCACCGACCATTGGCCGTCGGGACGTTCAACCGCGTACGCGGTCACCATCACATTTCCGGCGGCATCGTTGACATCGCTTGCGGCTTTGAACTGCTTGTGGGGAGCGTCGATGGGCTGCACCCACTCTTTCGTGATGACTTGTGCCGCCAGATACTGCGGAGGATAGCCCAGCACGTTATAGTTCTGGTCGATCCACAGGAAATTTCCGAAGCCGCCCATTTCTCTCGGGTAAGGCATGTAGTGGAAATAGTATGTTGCGCCTGCGCCCTCGCTCATCATGGTGCCAACGTAGTCCGCGAGCCAGAGACCGCTCTTCACGGTCGATGGAGGCGCGCCGCCTCCGATGTTTCCTTCAGTCATGAAGAACGGAATGTTCAATGGCACACCGTTGTCTTTCCACACTTGCACGATGTGGCTCACGTAGCCGGGCTCGGGATAGAGATCGGCCCAGGAATAGTTCGGACGATCCTGATACGGATAGTGCTCGAAAGAAAAGAATGTGAAGTCGTTCATCCGGCCGCGCGCTTTCAGGTAATCGAGGAAGCGGCCGATCCAGGAAACTTTTCCATTCGCGTCGGGCCAGACTTCGACGTCGCCGAATGTGCCTTCGAAGGGCGGGCCTCCGAGCTTCGCTTCGGGCACGAGTTTGTGAATCGCGGTGGCGAACTGAACGTACAACGCGCCGTAGTCTTCCGGGAGCATGTGCTGCCCGTCGGCCTCTTCGCCCATTTCGATCCAGGAGATGGGATAGTGGCGTTTGTAGAGATACGCGATCTCGTTGGCCGCATCTTCGGGCGTGGCGTAGAGCATCGCGATCGGGACCATGGTCGGAAGGCCGCGGGTGATGCCGCAGGTAAAGAAGAAATCGAATCCGACTTGATCTCCGCGGGATTGGTCGAGATCGGTGGACGGCGGTCCAGGGTCGACCGAAGACGGCCAGGTCACGGTCTGATCGCGGCTGGGGAAATGGGTGACGTAGTCGTTGAATGCCCCGTCGGCTGAGAGCGATCCGACGTAGAGTTCGTTAATGGCGTATCCCACGCAGTTGCGTTGGTCGGCCGAACCGTGAGTGTCGCAGGTGTTCGAAGACTCGGTCATCCAGATGCGGAGGTAGCGGACGGGGATCATCCAGGAAACGAGTTTCAGCGTGACCGTGCCGCCTTTGCCTTCGGTGACGCTTCCCATCGGGAACGTCTGCCATGTGCCTTTAGTCGTGCCGTCGTAGAAGGGTTCGAGTTCGCCAGTCCAGAATTGCACCGCGTAACGTTTTGCGTAGGGATCGGCCCAAGCGATGCGGATCGCATTGACGTCAATCTTGCTGCCGAGGTCGATCATGACCCATTGCGGATGCAGAGAGTCGTCTTCGCCGGTGAAAGCCTTGGTCAGATACGGATTGCTCTTCCAGTACGACTTCGGATCTCCGTCGGTGAGACGTGACCAGCCATTGCCATCGCCGCGGCTGAAACCGCGATGCGGCAACGGGTACGCCCACGAGCTATGAATTTCCGCCCCGGGCTCGGCGCTGCCGACGAAGTAGCCTTCCTGCTTGTCGGCATTGCTCCATTTTCCGGCGGGATTCCAGTGCCAAGCCTCGACCATCAGCTCAGTATTCTGGCGATAGGTCACGGTCTGCCATCCCGCACCGAGGATTTCGTGCAGCAGCGGATCTTTCAGCAAGTGGTCGGGAGTGCCGGTGCGCAGGCGATCGATGGCCGCGCCCAGGGAGCGGACGGGGCTGAACGTGTTGGCGACGTGCGCGGGGTCGGCATCGACGACGACTTTTTGCGCTTGCGCCGAATTCACAGACAACAGGACAGCGCCGATCACAACTGCATTTAGAAACCAGCTCTTTATTTGTGACGCCATGATGCCTCCCGGGTTTCCAACACCGCTATGTTCCCAGCATGGAAGATGCTTATTGAATCGATTTAAGGCTGGGAAAAGTCCGACAACAGGATACACCGAACTTTTGTAAAAAATGAAAAAGACCTGGTGCAGGCTGGTGGGGGCAGTGTGTAGGTTCGTATCAGGGCATGCTTTCAGGCGTGCCCTGCCGGTCGGTAACCCAGGGTTGGCTTCAGCCAGCGCGAGCATGCGTTCACACCGCTGGTCGACGAGCATAGTTGCGATGTTGTGCCAGCGATCTCTAGGAAACGACCGCACAGCGAGCTTCGCGCTTGAAACATCTCAGGTCCCCAACTAGAATGCCGCCAGTCAGCATCAACGGATGGAGCGCGCCTATCGCAATCTCGGCTATGTCCTAGTTGCTCTTCTGCCGATCTTCATCGCGGGTTTCTGGATTCCTTATTTTTCCGAGATCCCCCACTTCGACCCATCCATCACGACTGCTGTCCACATTCACGCGGTGCTGCTTTTTTGCTTTCTCCTCCTGTTGATCGTGCAGCCGCTTGCGATACGCTACAAGGCATTTTCGACCCATCGTATTCTCGGAAAACTGTCGAACATCCTCATTCCCTTGGTTCTCGTCTTCTCCGTCGCGATGTTGTGGAAGGAATATCACGAGCATTTGAGCGACGGCGCGACAGCTCACATGGCTCGCAACGCCGAGTTCCTTTCCACTGCCCAGCTTCTGCTTTTCGGCACGTTGTACGCCGTTTCGATCTCGTCGATACGCCGGCGTGATGTCGCAACGCACATGCGATGCATGATCTGCATTACGCTGGTTCTGTTGCCGGCGGGCATGGCAAGAACTCTGGGATATTGGTTCAACATGCGGCAATCTTCGTCCCAGACTGTCTGCCTTGTGTCGATCGATGCCTTGCTGCTTGCCCTAATCTCGTTTGACAGGCATCGACGGTTGGCGGGGCGTCCTTACATTCTGGTTCTTTTAGCCTACGTCGTCATCGAGGCTTTCTGGATCACCCTCGGGCGCCCCATCTAGAATTCAGGTCATTTGCTGTGATCAAGGCATTTGCACTCATTAACCTCGTTGTGGTTGCCCCAGGGAGGCTTCAAGGAGGGAAGATGTGTGCAACAAGTTAATGACGGCCCTAAGAGGCTAAAGCCATTGAAATAAGACAACGATTTTTACTCAAACTTCGCATGCTCATCCTCGGCGTCTGCGCCCGTTGACCCGCGTCACCCACCCCTGCTACCGTCATATGTTTGCCCTGCGGTGACCGCCCGGTCCTTGGGGAGCCACTTTTCTCAGGAGATTCATCATGCCTGCCATCAAATTTCGCGGTGTCGATTTCATCCAGTACGATTCCCTGCTGACCGACGACGAGCGACTGGTGCGCGACACGACCCGCCAGTTCATCGAAGACAATCTGATTCCGATTATCGAGGAATGCAACCGCGCCGGGCGTTTTCCGCGTGAACTGGTCAAGCCTATGGCCGATCTGGGCTTCTTTGGTGCGTCGCTGAAGGGTTACGGCTGCGCCGGGATGGGCAACGTGGAGTACGGCCTGATGACGCAGGAACTCGAGCGTGGCGACTCGGGCGTACGCAGCTTTGTGAGCGTGCAGTCGGGACTGTGCATGTATCCAATTTATGAATTTGGCAGCGATGAGCAGAAGCAGACCTGGCTGCCTGCAATGCAGAAGGGCGAAAAGCTCGGATGCTTCGGCCTCACTGAGCCAGACTTCGGATCGAACCCCGGCGGCATGCGCACGCGCGCCAAAAAGGTCGGGAACGAGTATGTGATCAACGGCGAGAAGATGTGGATCACCTCGGGCACGATCGCCGACATCGCGATTATCTGGGCGAAGGTCGAAAACGAGAACGACAAGATTCGCGGGTTCCTGGTGGAAACCGACCGGCCCGGATTCAAGGCTGACGACATTCATGGCAAGTGGTCGCTGCGCGCGTCGGTAACGTCGGGGCTGTCGCTGCAGGATGTGCATGTGCCGGAATCGAATCTGCTGCCGAAATCGGGCGGGCTAAGGTCTCCGCTGATGTGCCTGAACCAGGCGCGCTACGGTATCGCGTGGGGAGCGTTGGGGGCTGCAATGGCATGCTACGACTGCGCGCTGCAGTATTCTCTGCTGCGCAAGCAGTGGCGCAATCAGCCCATCGCCTCGCATCAACTGGTGCAAGACAAGCTCACATGGATGATCAGCGAAATCACGAAGGCACAGTTGCTGGTGCTGCAGGTGGGCCGGTTGAAGGACGCGGGCAAGATCGAGCCGCAACATATTTCGATGGCCAAGCGTAACAACGTGTGGATGGCGCTGGAGTGCGCCCGCCTGTCGCGTGACATTCTGGGCGCGAACGGAGTAGCCGATGACTACCCTGTCATGCGCCACATGATGAACCTGGAGTCGGTGAAGACCTACGAGGGCACGCACGACGTGCACTCGCTGATCATCGGGCAGAGTATCACGGGGATTGACGCGTTCTAGGGCGAGGTCAACCTCCGCGACAATTGCAATTTGCACCTCGGCTCCCGCTTCGCCATCTCGAAGATTGACATCTTCGCATTTTGCGAACTACAATGTTCGCAGAATGCGAATCTGCTAGGAGCGGCATGCACGTCATCAGCCGCAAGAAACTCAAGGAAGCCGCCGCTCGGTACGCTGATCTAGAGGGCCCGCTCGACGCGTGGTTTCGCATCGCAAAGAAGGCAGCTTGGAAGAATCTGCCGGACGTCCGCAAGACCTTTTCGAATGCTGACGCTGTTGGCAAGTGGACGGTTTTCAATATCAAAGGCAATCACTACCGGTTGATCACCGAGATTAACTATTTGTATGGGCGGCTCTACATCCGCTACGTTTTGACGCATTCCGAATACGGCCGGGGAGGTTGGAAATCATGAGTGCAACGGCAGTCCGATCTGAATACGCTTTGCTGCTGACCAGCACCTTGCCCGCTGTCATTCGCAGTGAAGCGGAGAATGAGCGGCACATCGCAATGCTCGAAGAACTGGACCGCAAGGGCAGCCGCATGAGTGCAGCTGAGCGACGCATGGCGGAATTGCTCACGCTGCTCATTGAAGATTTCGAGGAGAAGCACTATGCCCTCAAATCCGCGGGCCCGATCGAGGTCCTGAGCGAATTGATGCTGGCGAACGGTCTAAAACAGAAAGATCTGGTGGACGTTTTCGGCACTCCGAGCATCGCATCCGAAGTGCTCAGCGGAAAGCGCAAGCTCAACACCGAGCATATTCGCAAGCTGAGCCGTCGCTTTAAGGTATCTCCAGAAGTGTTCTTCTAAGTCTATTTTCCATGGTGCGGGGATACGCCCAATGACTCCAGAGAAGAAACGACGGGTGGCGATGGCGGGGATATTCCTCTCGGGGGTGCTCGCCTGCCTGGATGCGCTCAAGGACGCCCGAATCTTCTGGCCTCCGGAAGTGGTCTGGGAAGGACTGAGGAATCCGGACCGGCTCAAGCTGGGCGCTGGGATAGCGCTGATGCTGGTTAGTTTCGTAACTTCGATGATGCGGCAGGGGTCGGCATCAGAGCGGTGATGGTTTGCATTTACGCGACTGCGATCCTCGTGCAACGTGGTCATGTTGCTGGCAGCGTTCTTGCTGACGGGTCTGCGTTCGTGGCGATCGGCAGATGGACGGGGCGCGCTCCAGCTAAGAACGGGATCTAATCTCGTGGTTGACTCGCCGGGCTGCGCCCGGCGGACGGCCGATGGCGGCCGTCCCCACATACTTCAATACATCTTCAGCACATCAACGGACATTCTTCAGAACTTCAGCCGTACATCTCTTCCAGCAATTCATAGGCACGGCGCAGGTGCGGGATAACGATGCTGCCTCCGACCACGAGCGCGACATTCAGCGACTCTTCCTGCTCGGCGCGGGTCACACCCAGGCGGTAGGCCTGGATGGCGTGGTAGAAGATGCAGTCGTCGCAGCGCAGACAGGCCGAGGCGACCAGTCCCATCAATTCTTTCATCTTGGCAGGCAGCGGGCCTTCCAGGTACGCATTGTGATCGATGTTATAAAAGCGCTTCACCAGGAAATTGTTGGCCTTGTCGACATTGGCATTGAGGCGGGCGCGGGTCTCGATGAAGCGGCGCGCGGTCTCGCTCTTGTCGGCGACGTACTTCTCCGTAAAAAGATAAGTCGGCTCCTTGCGTTCCGGGCGGTCTGGAGTTGGGCGGTCCGCCGGCGCGGGATGATCGCTGGTGGTTGTGTTCATGGGCAAATGGTATCAGAGGTACGCGGCGTGAGCGTGCTACCACTTGGCTACTGAAGCGTCGCCGGTCTTTCCGCTGCACGCACTGTGCGGGCGGGGGCCCCTTCGACTCTGGCTCAGGGCAGGTCCGCGCCACATTCGGAACGGCTAGGCTGTGGGCTTGTCGCGGGGCGGCTCGACCGCCAGAAATTCCTCTGCGAAACGGCGCGCGTAACCCTCGAGCAGCCGTGGTATCTTCTGCGGATCGGACGATCGGAGCACCAAGCCTGCATGGTGATGCTTCTTGATTCGCAGGCACACTTCCGGGTCGTTGTACGACGAGGTGTCGGGATCGTCCTGCCGCGCTAGAGAGAGAATCACGCCGGAATATTCTTCGCGCACTGGGGGCAACCGATAGCTGCCATCGCCTCCGGCGACTTCGATGCGCGCCCACTCGCGCCAAAGATTAATTCCGGTTGCGGCTTCGACCATCTCGTTGATGTAGGCTCCTCCAACACGGGCGGCACATTCGAGAAAATAGAAGTATCCGTCTGCATGTGCCCGGATGAATTCGGCGTGCGCGACTCCGCGCACCAGGCCTAGCGCAGCAATCAGCTCGCGGTTGATCACGCGCAGCCCGGAATCTTCTTCGCTTCCTCTTGGCACCGTGAACGTAGTGAAGATTCCGCCACCCTGGGCCACGTTCATGGGAGGCTTGCCGTATTTGCTGACGTTGGCAAAGACGACCTCATTCTCCGACACGACGGAGTCAACGTGAAAAACGTCGCCGGGGAGGAATTTTTCCAGCAGATACGAAGACTGCTTGTCGCCCAGTTGATCGAGGAGCGGCCACAGTTCTTCGGCAGCATGGATCTTCTTGATACCGATCGCGGATGCTTCCTGCCGGGGTTTCAGCACCCATGGACCGGGGACGTGCTCGAGGTAATAGCGGATGTCCGCATGGTTGACGGCCGGCACGAAATCGGGCACGCGCACATTACGATCAAGCGCGCGCATGCGCATCGCCAGTTTGTCACGGAAATAGCGCATCGTAGTAAGGCCCATGCCGGGGATGCGCAGATTTTCACGCAGAGTGGCGGCAGTCTCCATGTCGTATTCGTCGAGCGCCACGATGCGGTCGAGTTTGTGATTGCGCGCCAGGTGTGTCACCGCGCCTACGATGTCGGCGAGGGCAATCTCCTCTGGCAGATAGAAGGTGTCGTCGAGAGTCTCGCGGGGCCAGTCGGCATCGCGTAGTTTCTCCGCGGTCAGCAGGATGACGCGGCAGCCCCGGCGCTTGCACTCGCGCATGAACTCTTGCCCCTTCTCGTAGGTGGTGATGCAGAGGAAAGTCAGCGGGCGGTCAGGCATGGGATTCATTTCGCAGCAGGATTGCGAGAATATCACGGCAACCGGCGACCTAAGGATCAATTATTCGAATAGACGCCAGCACACTCGCCGAAGATCTGCGGACTGCAGGAGAGCCAGGCCAGGAAGATCCCTCCTTCTGGTAAACTCTGAGACCATGGCGGACGCAACGCAACGCCAAAAGAACCTCGCACCCTGGTGGGGACTGTTGTTTGCTCTCGCAGCCATCGGCTGCAATGCCGCATTCTTTGTAAGTCCTCCATGGCAGGGAGCACTTCCCTGGCTGAGTGTGTTGTTCGCCATCCTGGCGCTCGTTTTTCTGGCCACCGGACTGCGGCGAGCGTTCGGCCACACGGGTGTTTATCGCGGCAGAGTGCTGAGTATCGTACTGACGGTGATTGCCCTGTTTCCTCTCGGAATCTCCGCGTTCGCCTTCGTCAAAGCCCGCGAGTTGCCCAGTTCAACGGCGGCGCCACAGGTGGGGCAGAGGGTTCCTGACTTCACTCTTTCCGATACTTCGGGGCAGCCGGTATCGCTCGACCAACTTCTCGCCCCGGCTGGCTCCGCTTCTACGTCTCAATCGCAAGCCCAGGCTCCCAAGGCGGTGTTGCTGATTTTTTACCGCGGCTACTGGTGACCATTCTGCAACCTCGAGTTACGAGGTGTAGAGAAGCGGCTAGCGGAGTTTCAGGCGGCGGGCGTGCGTCCGGTCGCGATCAGCGTGGATGCGCCCGAGGTGTCGCGCGATCTCGCTCACAAAACGGGATACACTTTCCCGATTCTCTCTGACCCCGATACCGCGGTGATTCGGCGCTACCACTTGCTGCACACGGGGGGCGGGCCGGACGGACACGACATCGCACGGCCAGCCGAGTTTCTGGTGGACTCGTCCAAGATTGTTCGCTGGAGCAACTTCACCGAAGATATCAGGGTGCGTGCGCGGGCGGAAGAGATGCTGACTGCGGCTAGAAAGTTGCGCTAGCGGTCGCGATCCGTTTGAGTCCGGGATGATCGCACCCACTCCGCGACCAGCGAGGCCAGCACGACAAACACGATGGTCCAGATCATGTAGAGGACTTCCTGCTCGATGGCATGATGCATTCTCTCGTCGAGTTCAATCCCCATCACACTGAATAAGCTGTCAGCAAAGCCATGGACGGACTGCATGGCTTTCCACACCAAGCTGCCGTCGCTGCGCAGCGCGCTCAGGCTGAGTCCGCCCAGGAGTCCGGTGGTGCCAGCCTGGAGTCGCTCGCTCGCCGTGGCTACCGCAATCACAGACAGGAGCGAGCCATTCATCACTCCCGCCAGGAACGCGCAGAGGATCGGCCAGTCGATATAGATTCCGAGTGCCGCCAGGCCCACGTTGACCAGAACCCAAAGACCACCCATGAGTGGCACCCAAACGCCATTCGAGGACGGCTCCTCGGGCTTGGCAATCGATAGCACACGATCCGCGACTGCTGACATAAAACCTCCGAACTACTCTCACCCATAGTGCGCGGCCGCAGGAATTCGTTTCGTGAGCAGGTGGCGTGCGGGCGGTTGCGAATGCAAGATCGATCTTGTAGCGGCGAATTCAACTTGCCATCCGGCGCGTCTTTCAATCCGGCCCGCGGTTGCGATATAGTCTCAACCCGGCGCGCAACGGCGCATCAAAGCGCGCTCGGGAGACCGTAAATGGGTACGCAGACACGTCCGGAAGGCAAGGCCCGCAGTTTCGGGGAGAACATTGAGAGCGATCTGGCGTCGCGATTCCTGCGCGTGGTGGAAGTGGCCGCGATCGAGTCGGCCCGCACCATGGGACAGGGCGAGCGCAAGCTGAGCGACCAGGTGGCCACCGAGGCCATGCGGCGCACCATGGATTCGATTCCCATGCGGGGCACGATTGTGATCGGCGAGGGCGAGCGCGATGAAGCGCCTATGCTCTACATCGGCGAGAAAGTTGGCGCCGAGTTTCCGGACGGGACCGAAGTTCCCGAGGTCGACATCGCGGTCGATCCGCTGGAAGGCACCAATCTGTGCGCCACAGGTGCCCCTGGGTCCATCACCGTGCTGGCGGCTTCTGAACGCGGAGGCCTGCTCAACGCGCCCGATTGCTACATGGACAAGATAGTTGTCGGTCCGTCGTGTAAGGACGCGGTTTATATCGACGCGCCCGTATCGCACAATCTGAAAAACATCGCTCGGCGACTGGATCGCGACGTGCAAGACCTGGTTGTGATCGTGCTCGACCGTCCGCGGCACGAAAAACTCATTGCCGATATTCGCGCCTGCGGAGCGCGCATCCGCCTGATCGGCGACGGCGACCTTTCCGCCGGAATTGCGGCAGCCGTGATTGGAACTGGAGTGCACGCCGTCATGGGATCGGGAGGAGCACCGGAGGGCGTCATCACCGCAGCTGCCGTTCGCTGTCTCAATGGCTACATGCTGGGCCGCCTGGTAGTGAAGCCCGAACATGAGGAGCGCCTGGAGCGGATGGGCATCAAAGACAAGAGTCGCATCTATGAAGCGGAAGACCTGGCTCCGGGCAAGCAATTGATCTTCGCTGCCACCGGCGTGACCGACGGTGCGCTGATGAAGGGCGTGCGCTTCTTCGGCGAAGGAACGCGTACTTCTTCGGTGATCATGACGCTGCGCACGGGTAAGGTGCGGTTTGTGGAGAGCATTCACCTGGAGAAGAGTCCGGATGTGAAGGTGCGGTTCTAGAGAAACCAAGCCTGACTCCAGTAAGGAATCAACTCCTACGATTGACAAGCAATCCCATAATCATCTAGACTATTCATCTAGGTGATTACGATGAAGAATATTGGACTATTCGAGGCGAAGCAAAAACTGTCCGAACTGGTCGAACGCGCCAGCGCCGGCGAACGGATCGGGATCACACGTCGCGGGAAACTGGCCGCTGTTCTGGTGCCGGCTCGCACCGACGTCGATCTGAAAGAGGTGTTCGCCAGGATCGAACAAATCCGCAAGAGCGCCAAACCACTCCCCAAGGGCATGACGGTGAAAGACTTGATTGAAGAGGGTCGTCGGTGAAGCGTTTCGTTTTGGATGCATCTATCGTTCTGGCCTGGTTTATCGATCCTTCGGTGGCACCTCTGGCCGCGCGAATCCAGCGATTCCTGCTTCAAGGAGACCGCGCCATTGTGCCTCACCTTTGGCGACCTGAGGTCGCGAACGGATTTGTGACTGCTCAAAAGCGTGGCACTCTCTCGGCAGTCCGCAGCGCTCAGGCGTTTGCCGAACTGGATCTCCTGCTGGCTCAATCCATCGAAAGTGTCAGCCACGAGCTTTCCATCCAACGCATCGTGACCAGCGCACAGAATTTTGGGTTGACCGCATATGATGCAACCTACCTGGAAACTGCGCGCGAACAACAGTTGCCACTTGCCACTTTGGATCGAAGGCTCGCAGCGGCAGCCGCACAGGCGGGTGTTACTGTTATCTCCTGATTGCGGATTATTTCAGGTAATACGAATCCTTCTTCAACTCCTCCGGGATCGGTGGGAAACGGCGGCCAATCCTGGGAGTATCCCTTAAGCAGCGGAGTCGCGACCTCGGAGCGCAGCGTGCCGTCGTGGACGGTGAACTTATGCGGATTGCCCGGAGAATATCCTTCCCATAGGCAAACGCCCGCGTACGCGCCGTCTTTGCGCAGGACGTAGTAAGTCATATCCATGTAATGCAGCTTGGTCATGTCGCCGTTGTAATTGCGGACGATGCGTTTGAGCGCGTCCATGCCGGCTTCCTGCGGGGACATGCCGTGGCGCATGTTTTCGACGATGGTGTGAGCGCCGGCGACTTTGATGTTCTCTTCCCCGGCCCCGGTTGCGCCCGCAGAACCGATGTCCTGATCGGTATAGCAGCCCGCGCCAATAATGGGCGAATCGCCGCAACGGCCGGGCAGTTTGAAGGCCAGTCCGCTGGTGGTGGTGATGCCTGACATTTCGCCTTTATCGTTCAGTACCGAGCAGTGGATGGTGCCCGTGGGCGGAAACAGCACACGCCGTACAGCCGCGAGTTGGAACTCGGGATCGATGCCGAGATCGGCGGCGCGCTGCTGCAGTTGCTGAATGCGATCCCGCCACAGATCGGCTTGGGGCTTGGAATCGAGCGCGGGCGGATGCCAGTGCGGATCGGCCATGCCCGGTCCCCACCAGTCGCGGTCGGAATTGAATTCCTTCCACAGCAGCCAGATTTTGCGAGAGCGGTCGGTCAGCAGGTTCTCGCGCGGATAGCCCATGGCCACGGCGAATTTTTCTGCGCCGTCGCCGACCAGCATGACGTGGCCGGTGTGCTCCATCACTGCCCGGCCTACCATCGACACGTTCTTGATGTTGCGCACGCCACCGACGGACCCCGCGCGCCGGGTGGGTCCGTGCATGCAGCAGGAGTCCAGTTCGACGACGCCTTCTTCGTTGGGCAGGCCACCCAGACCGACCGAATCATCGTTGGGATCGTTCTCTGGCCCTTTCACCACGCGAATGCCCGCCTCGAGCGTGTCACCGCCGCTTTTCAGGAAGGCGTATGCCGATTCGGTGTATGCATAGCCGTTGTGGGCGCAAATGATGACCGTGCGCTTGGAGGAATCTTCCTTGGACGCGTGGCCTTGCTGCCCGGCTTGGGCAAGCGCGTCGGGAATTGCAGCGTGGGCACCCACCCCGGCGGCAACGGCTCCGAGCACGGACGACTTCACGAAATCACGGCGCGAGAATGTCACTGGTCCTCCAGATCATTGTTCGCCTGCGACGACAAGCCTAGAGGCGAAGCGGGAAGCATATCACGGGCGGGAGAGAGGATTCACGCCGGTAGGTTCTGGTCGGAACTGAAGAAACATCTTCAACCACTAAGGACACTAAGGATCACGAAGGAATTCAATGAGAGGTGCCTTCGTGCGACGTCGTGTCCTTAGTGGTTATCGTTTTCCTTCTGCCGGATTTCAGCTGGAGGCAGTCGAGCTCCGCTCGACGGACAGCCGAGGGCGGCTGTCCCCACACTACTTCTCCATGTGAGCGCACCACTTCGGCCACACTTCCGCGTGGGGCCAGGGACCTCGACCTTTCAGCGACTGGCGAACCGGCGCAGGCGGCCGGGATAGGCCGCGCCTGCTTTCTCTAATCGATCGGCCGCAACCGGGGAGATCGGCTGCACGTTTTCCGAACGGAAACGCAGCAGCGCGGCAATATTGCCTACCTTGTCGAACTCGGGATCATCCTTCACGTAGAAGGTTTCGATATCGCGACGAATCACCCAGGGCAGAATGGCCTCGCCCACGTCGACCACTTCCTGCGTGGCGAGACCACAGACCGGACAGAAGGCAACGATGTGGGCATCGATGTGGCCGCATCCGGAACATCCGACGGCGTGCGCCTGCAGGTTGTCGCCGATCAGCAGAGTCTGCACTTCCCCGAGTTCCAGCGAGCGTAGTACGCGGCGCAGGCCGGTCACGCCGCGCCCATTGCTGCGCGCCTGTCCCACTGCCTGGCTGACCAGTTCGCGGCGGCGGTCGCTTTGCCAGCGTTCTACAATCTGCTGCGCGTGGGTGAGGATCTCGTCGCGGGTGGCATGGGCTAAATCTGCATGGAAGCGACCGATCAGCGCCTGACTCACGTAGGAGTGCAGTTGGGATTCGAGGAGCGCGCGGTGGGAATCAGGGCAAGCAAGAATCCATTTCTCGAACACGCCCTTCTCCAGCAGATCCTTCAGTGATTCAGCCACGTGCTTGAAATGCTGGCGAGTTTCATCTTCCACGCGGCGCTGGGCGTGGCCCGCGTCATAGCCGGCATATCCGTCACTGCGGCCTTTGCGGGACAGCGGTTGGAACAAGTCTTTGCGCTCGGTCAACTCGCCGAGGCGAAGATCGAAGATGCGGGCCCGGTGCCGGTCGACGAGCACGACGCCCAACAGCGGAGAGGCACCCAGCAGATACGCAATCGGTTTGAGATGAAAATGGCGGTCCACGAAAAGTTGCGTACTGGGAAGGCTGGCGGGCAAATCATATTCGCGCCAGAGGTTCTGGGAGGCACAGGCGAACACAGCCTTGCCGTGGGTGCCGTTGCTGCGCAGTTCGCCCGAGAGGCGCAGGATGCGGTCCATATCAGCGCGGGCGCTGTCTTTCTTGTCTTTATTTTCTACAGTGCGGTTTTCCACCGTTCGGAGAGCTTCGCGCACCAAGTCCTTGACGAGAATCGTATCTTCCTTGTGCGCCTTGTTGCGCGGCGTCGACGGCTGAAAATAAAAACTGACGGCACAAGATTTTTCATCCTGAAATTCAGCTAGCTCTCGGATTTGTTCTCGAGTCATGGTCATGAATGACCTCCAAAAATTGAGATTGGAATTAAGCGGCGCCAGTCGGAGCGAAGCGGCCTTCAAACTGTTTGGCCAGTCCCGGCGCTTTGCGTAAGTGGTCGCGTGCGGCAGAAACGAAGGCAAGCACCCGGTCGGCCGGGGCTCCAGTGATCGCCACAATTTCATCGATACTAAAGCCTTCGACGGCGTGCAGAATGAAAGCCTCGCGGGGGCCCGAGCCGAGATCGCGCAGAGAGGACGCAATCAGGCGAAGGAGTTCGTCGGAGGCCATAATCTGCTCCGGCGTGGCCACGCGGGCATCAGCGATGACGGTGGCACCGGTGATGGATTCGTCGGGCTGGTGAAACTGCAACTCCGACTCGTCGCTGCCCTTCACGTTGCGGGGGCGCGCAGAGTCTTCCAAAGGTCGGGCGTGACCGTTGCTCTCGTCGGTGCGCGAAAGTTCGTCCAACGATTGCAAGGCCAGACGGTAAAGCCAGGGCTCGAGCGCCAGGCGTTCGGGCTTCTCCTGACCGTTGCCCAGTGCGGCGGCGATGGTTTCGTCGATGACCTCTTCTTTCGAGAGGCTGTCGGGCGCGATCGACTCCTGGGCCTCGCGGAAATAGATTTCCCTTTCAACAAAGCGCTCCAGGCGCGCCAGATTGATGTTTACGTACGAGCGAATATCGTCGGAAGAAATCGTAGGTGGAAAAACGGCGGCCAGCGTCTGCTCGAACGGAACCTCGTGCACGATGGCGCTGGGACGGGCACTATCCCCACGCTTGCCACGCTGCCACTTGTGCGACGCTCGCAGGAGATCTTTGTGCTTGCTAACCTGTTGCAGCAGATCCTCAAACGCAGTCTTCACCGCAGCTGCGGCGTTCGGCGCCGAAGCCTGCACGGCCATTTGACCGGACGGCAAGCGCAGATTCAGCGAAACGCTGGTGCCCTCCCGAGCAGAGATCTCCTCCACTACACCCTTCAAGTGGATGAGTTCGGGCCGGAAAACCTGCAGGCGTTTTTGCAGTTTTTCGATCTGATGTTGGATATCTTTTTCGACGGCGGGAATCTTATGAAGACGGTAGCTGACGTGAACGTTCATAGCGCCTCGGCCTTGCTAACGAAGTGCGCAACCAAGTGCTCTCTAAGCCGATTGTACACCCGGTGGAAAAAAGGCAAGCGGAGAATTCAATGGCTTACCTGTTTAAGATGGCCGCTTTCTGGATTTTGTTGCAAGCGGAAATGATGGAATTGGGCACATGGGTTTGCAAGCATTAGAATAGGAAGATATGATCCCGAAACGATGATCTTGTCAAAACTTCCCCTGCTGGCACTTCTCACTGCCTTCGCCTGCGCGCAGGCTCCATCCTCCAAAGAAGTTGAAAGCGTCTATCCTGACGCGCACGCGCTCTACCTCGATCTCCACCAGAACCCTGAACTCTCGGCGCAGGAGACGCAAACGGCAGCAAAGCTGGCCGCGCGTTTGCGGGGCGCCGGGTATGAGGTGACCGAACACGTGGATCATACCGGCGTGGTCGCGATCCTCAAGAACGGGCCGGGCCCCGTCATTATGCTGCGCACGGAACTAGATGCGCTTCCTGTGGAAGAGAAAACGGGTCTTCCTTATGCGAGCAAGGTGCGGACTAAAGATGACGCTGGGCGCGACGTTCCGGTGATGCATGCGTGCGGACACGACCTGCACATGGCCGCCCTGCTCGGCACCGCCGAGGTGATGGCGCGCAGCAAGAATACCTGGCATGGAACGCTGATGCTGATCGGCCAGCCTGCCGAGGAAACCATCTGGCGGCGCGGAGGGAATGATCCGCGACGGACTGTTTACGAGGTTTCCCAAGCCGGACGTTGCCGTGGCTTTGCATGTCGGCAATGAATTCCCCGCGGGGATGGCCGCGATTACTCCCGGCGTCTACAACACGAACTCGGATTCGGTGCGCATCACGATCTACGGCAAGGGTGGGCATGGCTCAATGCCGCAGTCGGCGATCGACCCCATCGTGATCGCAGCTCGAACCATTCTCGCGCTGCAGACCATTGTGTCCCGCGAGATCAAACCCGGCGAGATGGCGGTCGTAACGGTTGGATACATCCAGGCGGGGACGAAGAACAACATCATCCCCGACCACGCGGAAATGGGACTGACGATACGGACCCGCAAGCCGGAAGTGCGCCAGCAGATTCTTGCAGCCATAACACGAATCGCCAAAGCTGAGGCTGCCGCGGCGGGAGCACCGCGTGAGCCCTTAGTGGAACGGTATGAGGGTACGGACCTGGTCTACAACAATCCCGCGCTGGCCGAGCGGATGCGGGCTCCGCTGGAAGCCGCGCTCGGAAAAGACAAAGTGGTGACCGGCGAGCCGATCACGCCGTCGGAGGACTTCTCCTATTTCGTCAATCAGGGTGTTCCCGGCTTTTATTTCAGTCTGGGTGGGGCAGACCCGGAAAACTTCGCTGCGGCCAGAGCGGCGGGCACTCAGCTTCCGTCGAATCACTCTGCGCTGTTCGCGCCCGACGTGGATCCCGCGCTGCACGCAGGGATCGCGGCCGAGGTTGCCGTGTTGAGGAATTTATTGAATGCGTCGCCGGAAGAGTTGCGGAAACTCACCGCCGAACAATTGACTCACTAAAGGGCCGAGCCGCGCATGGGGCACAGCGCGGCTCGCTCGATTTTCTTTGGGATCGCGGCTCGGATCAATACTTCGTCGACTTCGCGGAAGTCTTCACCAGCGAGCCCTTACCCTGTTGTTGCTGCTGCGCCGGTGCGCTGTCTTCCTGCGCCATCAGTGTGGACAGCTTGTCACGCCAGATGATGATGCTGTCTTTGGCGGCCTGCGCGTCGGGAGAATCCGGGACCAGTTCCAGATATTCCTTCATGTGCAGAACGGCGAGTTCGTAGTATTTCTTTTCCCCCGCGAGGGTGGCCAGATTGAATTGCCCCTCGGGCCAGGTGGGAAAAATGTCGAGTGCGGCCATATATTCGCGGATCGCCTTCTCTTCATCCTTTTCCTTAAAGGCGTACTCGGCCAGCACCTGGTGTTCGCGGGCGGCCTCGGGCATGGCGGGTTTCGCCGCGGCCTCGCGCCAGGGCTTCAGCTGCGCTTCGAATTGCTGATAGTGCGCGTCGTACTGCGCTTTAACTTGTTGCCGGGCCGCAACGGACAGGTACTCCAAGGCAGCGGCAAAACGTTCGGCCTCTTTGTGCTTCTTGTAGATCCAGCAAATGTGGTCGGGCGCGTCGTGCGCGTAATCCCGCCAGTTGGTGCAAAAAGCGTACGGATACTTGCGCGTGTTCACGAAAGCGATTTGGCTGAGTCGAGGCAGAGCGATTCCAAAATTCGCCTCAGCGCTCGAATACAGCACATATTGGTCGGTAACCTTGACGTTCTTAAAGCTGCTGAGCGCCTCTTCCATCCATTTAAAAGCTTCCGCCTGATCCCGCGGTTCAACATCTCTGTGAGCAAATGCAGCGGGACACAGGAGGCACAGCAGAGTCACTGCTACGGCCAATTTGGCGTTTCTCAACTGCCATCGTTGCTGCATGTCAGGGCTCCCTCGATTGCTTTCTGATCCCGCACCTTGAGCATCCGGCTGGGTCTACTTCGACCGGTGCGAAACCTTGACCAGCGATCCGCGCTTCTGGCCTTGCCCGTCCGCGGGACTCGCGGCGGCGGCAAACACAGAATTGAGGCGATCTTTCCAAATGATGATGCTGTCTTTGGCAGCCTGCACGTCGGGCGAATCGGGAACCAATTCCAGATATTCCTTCATGTGCAGAATGGCGGTGTCATAGTCCTTCTGTTCGCCGGCCAGGGTTGCGAGGTTGAATTGGCCTTCGGGCCAGGTGGGAAACAGGGCCACCGCGGCCTGATATTCGCGAATCGCTTTGTCGGTCTCGTGTTGCTTGAAGGCATACTCGGCGAGCACCTGGTGCTCGCGGGCAGTTTCGGGCATCACCGGCTTGGGTGAAGCCTCGCGCCACGACTTGGCCTGCGACTGAAACTGCTGATAGGCAGCGTCCTGCTGAGCTTTCGCCTGTTCGCGCGCGGCGGTCGCGAGAAATTCGAGCGCTGCCGCAAACGACTCCGCCCGGCCGCGCGTGAACAGCTTTATATAGTCGGGGCCGTCATGGGTGTAGTCCTGCCACTGCGCGGTGTAATAGCCGTCCCGGATCGCGCCGCTTTGAACGGCGGAGATCCGCGCCAGAGCGATTCCGTAGTGATATTGCTGGTCGCTCGACGAATACAGAAGATATTGAGAGTTCAGCTGATCAATCTTGTAAAAGCGGTGGGTGGCGTCCGCAATCCACTTCTCAGCCTCAGCTTGGTCCGCCGGCGTGTGGTCCTTTTTCGCAAACAGGCTGACCGGAAGAAGCAATGAAACGAATAGAAACGCTGCGGCAGCATTTCGCATAGATGGACTCAGACGGCGCATGGATGGGATCCCCCGAACACTAGAGTCTTACTGATCCTCCAAGCTTTCATTCTGATGGACTCGAATGCAACAAAAACCCAGTGACAAACATTCCTTTCGTAACTTCGCTGCGGCTCGCTGGTGTCGTCTGGCGCAGGGACTCTCTTCGGTAATCTTGCTGTCCTCTCGCCACAGTTCAATACTTGGAAACCCCGTTCAGTGCCGGGATATCGGCCTGTCGGCAATCGCGAAGGATGGGTCACTCCGCCGGAACGTGAAAAGGAACGATTTGCGCATACTAGAAATCAGGCTGGAAAAGCGTTCGAGTCGAGGACTTCTTTTCGCGCTGTTCGGCTGCCTTGCGTTTGGAGTTGGCGCGATTTCCCTGCGCGCCGACACTTGTTCCTACAGCTACGACTGCCGGGGCAGCGCGGCCTGCGCTCAGATGATGGGCGGAAATGCCCGCACGCTGAGCGAGTCGGGGCCAGACATGAACTGGAACAAGTGTGAAGCGATCCGCAAGCAGGTAATCGGCGGCGGCTCGACTCCGTGCACTTGCAGTTCCGGCAATGGCCCTGCGGCGGACGGACCCAAAGTGGCGATCGGCCACAACTTGCAGCAAAACATGGTCAGCCTGGGCGCGAACATGATGGTCTCGAACATCAAGAACCCAGTGGTTGGCCAGTTCATGTCCGGCTTTACCAACTCATTTCTGCAGACGGTATTCGACAACCAGGCGGAGGCACAGCGGCAGCGGCAGATCATGGATCAGCAACTGGCCGAACAGAGGCGGCGGCAGGAAGAGCAGCGGCGCATCGCGGAACAACAGCGCATTGACGCCATGTATGCGCGCCTGAGCCGCGAACTGAAGCTGGAAGGCGTGCCTTTCGGCCTATCACTGAAGGCCATGAACACGAATGCCGGCCTGGAACTGAAGAACATGAACTCGACCGGTCCCGACTCTCTCACACTCAAGCTGAGCCAGAGCACGCCGACTAGCTACGGGCTTAAGGGACTGCCGGGCATTTACGTTGGCGGGCCTGCGGGGTCCGACGGTTCAACGGCTCCGGGGGCTGCGGCGACGGGAAATCCCAATCTTGTTTCCGGGCCGGGCACGGGGACGACTGGACCAGGCATCCCCGGATTACCGGGAATTTATCTGGATGCGGTGAAGCCGGAACAGGCGGCGCAACTGGCCCAGGCGGCAAACAATCTGTCCGGCCAGGAGCAGGTGCTGGCGCAGGACACCGCGCTCGACGCGGCACAGCGGAATCCTGCCCTGAGCGGGCCTTCGGACGATCCCAAGGTGCAAGCTTTCCAGGCAACCGTCCAGGACTACGACCAGGCCGCGGACACGGCCAAGACCACGCAGCAGGCATATAACGAAGCGCAGTCGCGCGCCGATGCCGACAAGAGCGTGATCGAAATGGCCCGCAGCAAGCTCGACACGGCGAACGCCACTCCAGCTCAGCAGCAGGCATTCAACCAGATGCTGGGTGCGGCCAAGTCCGACGAGGACGCGGCCGAGGCAGCCCGGAAAATCTTTGATGGGGCGAATGCTAATCTTTCGATCAGCCGTTCGAATGCGGCGGGAGCTCTGGCGGCCCTGGCTCCGCCATCCACCAGTGCTTCTGTGGTGGATTTGCGGGGCGCAAGCAAGCCGATGGTCGTGGCGAACTTGAAGACTCCTGACCGGGGGAGCGCGCCGGTCGTTCCACCTGTGGCCGCCACTCCCGTTGCTCCAGATCCAGCACCCACCGTGTTCAAGACTCTATCCACGCAAACGCAACTGCGCGCCCGTCTGGAAGGCCTGCAGGAGTCCTTGCGCCGGCTTACCGAGGACGAGAGGAAGCGCGGAGAGGCCCGCGCCGACGCTGCCAAAGACGTGAACGAAGCCGTCGGCGATGCCGAAGAGCGTGGGCTCAACATGCTCATGGACCTGCTGACAACGGGCTGGGACAATTGCGCGCCTCTGGCACAGGGCGGCGTGGTGGGCAAGTTCGAACGGGATGCGGCGCGAATTCCCGGTCAGATTGAAGACGTCTACAAAGAGGCGTCCGCTGCCAAAGACGCCAGCACCCTCGGTTCATTCAATGAGAAGAAAGAGCAACTGGACCGAACGAAAATCTGGCTGGAAGACTCGGTCACGCAGATCAAACGCTACAAGGATCGCATGAGCGAGATCGAGGCCGCGAAGAATACACGAGAGGTCATTGAGAAATCGAACGGAGACTGGGAGACCACTCTCGATGGCGTGCGCAAAACCATCGAGATGGGACTGGACGACAAGCCGATCACCGACTATCTGGAACATGCCGCAGGGCTTGCGGGATGCCATGTCGTGGCTCTGAAAGCCACATCCTCCGTGGTCGATTCGGTCTACGATATCTTCAAGGAAGGCGATGCGGCGGTGGAACTGCGGGATCTTGACGAAAACACGGTGAAGTTCCTGGCCGCGCAGAAAGCTATCGACCGAAAACTTAAGGCCACTGTGGCGCAACTGAATTGCTACAAACTGGCAGACCCTGCAGGCGTGATGAGCTGCGTTCAGGCAGCGGGTCAGCCGTGATGACCTCTATACCGCTACGGTGACGGACGTTTCCGTGCGCGTGACCGGCCGATAGAGCGTATCGCGCTCGATGGGTTCGCGTCCGGCGGCGCGGATCAGGCGTTCTAGTTCTTCGCGGCGCATACCCTGAGGAGTTGTCGCGCCCGCGTCGTGGTAAATCTTTTCTTCGATCACCGTGCCGTCCATGTCGTCGGCGCCGAAGCGCAAGGAAATCTGCGCGATCTTCGCGGTCATCATCTGCCAATAGGATTTGATGTGCGGGAAGTTGTCGAGCACCAGACGGCTGACGGCAATCTGCTTGATGTCGAGCATCCCCGTGGTCTTCGGCAGATGCTGCAGCGGCGTGTTGTCGGGATGGAACGCCAGCGGGATAAACGTCTGGAAGCCGCCGGTTTCGTCCTGCAGCGCGCGCAGTTTCATCAGATGGTCGACGCGGTCTTCGTCGTTCTCGACGTGGCCGTAGAGCATGGTCGCGTTCGACTTTAATCCGATCTGGTGCGCCAGTTTGGCGGTCTCGAGCCACTCGCTGCCGTCGATCTTGTGGTCGCAGATGATGTGGCGCACGCGGTCGGCGAAAATCTCGGCGCCGCCGCCAGGAAGCGAGTCCACGCCCGCGGCTTTCAGTTGCTCCAGCGTCTCGCGAATCGTGAGCTTCGCGCGTCGCGACAGATAAGCGACCTCGACCATGGTGAAGGCCTTGAGGTGCACCTGCGGAAAGCGCTGCTTCAAGCCCGAGCAGAGATCGAGGAAATATTGAAACGGCAGGTCGGGATGCAATCCGCCGACGATGTGGAACTCCGTCACCGCCTCGGTGTATCCGGAGGCCGCGGTCTCGAACGCCTCTTCGAGCGCCATGGTATAGGCGCCCGGCGTGTCCTTCTTGCGTCCAAAGGCGCACAGGCGGCAGGCCGCTACGCAAACATTGGTCGGATTGATGTGACGGTTGACGTTGAAGTAGGTCTTGTCGCCGTGCATGCGCTCGCGCACCAGGTTCGCCATCCATCCCACGGCTAGGATGTCGCCGGTGCGGTAGAGGGTAAGGGCGTCATCGGTATCCAGCCGCGTTCCGGCGAGAACTTTGGCGTGGATCGGCTCGAGCCTCCCGTCGTCCGTTTGAAAGGCGTGCGTCTCGAAACTGTGGTTTGGGCGCGTGGCAGACATCCTTTTGATGATATCGCAAGGACGATGGGGACTGCCATTCCGAAGGAAAGGCCCTAACCACGAAGGACACGAAGGTTCACGAAGGAAACCTAGCCCCGCAAGGCCTAGCGATCGACGACAACCCGGTCCTGAATCTGGCTGTACTCAGCCTCCGACAGCACATGGCGCGTCACCAACTGATGGGCGCTGGCGTAGGGGCGCTCGGCGATAATCCGGTCTGCCCTTTGGGAACTGATGCCCGGCAGCGATGCCAGGTCGTCTTTGGAGGCCTTGTTCAGGTCCACCGATCTCTTGTTGCTGAGTCCCTCTTTGACCCCTTCGGCGACGGCCTTGGTATCGCGTTTGAGACTGGAAGTGGCTTCGGCAGTTTTCTCGCGAAGTTGGTCCGGAGATTGATTCGAAGCACAAGCCCCGCACGAGGCCAGGATCGAGCTGAGCACGGCAAGGTAGACGAGTCGGATTGGCATTGCACTTGGATGCCGTCGCGGACCCGTCGGTTGGCGGAGTCAAGGATTGTCGCCTACCGTCCGGACTCAAAATGCATCTACATTAGGGGAGCGCCACCCACGAAGGAGACCGTCGATGAACAGAATTCTTATCGCTGCAGCACTTATGGCAATATTCGCGAGCGGCTCGGCGCTGGCGCAGAGCACCACTCCGGGCTCAACCGATCCGAGCACCCCGCAAACACAGCCGGCGCCGACACAGCCCCAGAGTCAACCACAGCCGCAAGCAACTCCGGCGGCCCCGCAAGCTCCGGCGTCTGCGGCGCCTCAGGCACCGGCAGCAGGAACTACGAGAATCGCTCCGGGTAGCGTCATCCCAGTGCAGTTGACGAAGACCATCGATGCCAAGAAGGCTAAGCCAGGCGACGAGGTTGTGGCCAAAGTCACGATGGACCTGAAGACCAACGCCGGAGAGGTCGTCGTGCCCAAGGACACAAAAGTTGTGGGGCACGTGACCGAGGCACAGGCGCGCAACAAAGAACAAAAAGAATCACAGGTGGGGATCGCCTTTGACCATGCGGTCTTGAAGAGTGGAGACGTGAACCTGCCGATGTCGATCCAGGCGGTCATCGCTCCCCCTTCCAACAGTGCGAACGCTGGCGGCGATTATTCCGGCGCGCCCGCAAGCGGAGGCGGCGCGGCCACATCCCCGATGGGTGGAGGACGGAGCGGCTCAATGGGAAGTGCAGGGCAAACACAGCCGTCGAGCCCTGCGCCGAACTCCGTGCCCACCACCGGCACCGACACCGAGCATCAAGGCAACGCACGCCCGCCCATCAACGGGAACACGCAGGGTGTCGTAGGGATTTCAGACCTGAAGCTGGAACCGGGACAGAACGCGACTCAGGGGTCGGTGCTGAGTTCTGGGAAGAACAACGTGAAGGTTGAAAGCGGCACGATGCTGATTCTAAAGGTCAATCAATAGAAGTAGCGTTGCATGGGTACGGAGAGATTTCCGCTCGTCTCTCCGGCTCCGCCTTTCGTGATTCCCGGGCTACGGCGTTGCGCCCGCGGCAGCCCTGTGGGAGCGGATCGGTTCTTCCTGGTTTTCTTCCTGATCCCCGGCGCGCATGAGGCGGTTCCAGAAAATGATCGACGGAGCAACCGTCGCGACAACCATCGCCCAGGGCACCACCGGCGAACTCCAGAAAATGCTGACCGAGAAGCTGAGCAAGGCTAGCCAGATCAAAGTCACAAACGTGCCAAATAGAAACGCATCTCGCCGCGCGCCCCTACGAAACGGCAGGGAGTACGAGCACATCGCCTGCACCATCAGAGAGAACGGAAACGCCACGACGAGATCGATGAAGTAGTGTTCGCCGGTGCCCAGGGTCGCCATCACGGTAAGAACCACGAACACCATAGCAATTGTGCGCACCCAGCGCGCCAGACCGCGAGAGTTCCACCACACAAGTAATACCCATGCCATATGCAGCGATGGAATAGCGTTGCGCGCGCCCTTGAGCAGGATGGGCACAACGTTCATGTGCATCACGTCCGCAATGGCTGGCGGATGAAACGGGAACGCCGCTCCAAAGACGTGCACGGGCCCGCAAGCCGGCAGCATGTTGTAGAACAGAACGCCCACCGGCCCCGTGACCAGAAACGCCAGCATCACTGCAAAAGCTTTTTCTCTTTTTTGCCGCAACTGCGCGGCGTAAACCAGAGCCAAGGGCAACGGCAGTGCGATGTAAATGACGAGGCAAACAAAGCGCACCCACAGCCACGTCGAGAAAAGCTGCCCCATCAGAAAACTGGCCTGCACACGCAGACTGCAATCAAACGAGTAAAGAAAGAGATCGAACGTCTTGGGATGGAGTCTCTCGGTGATGTCGAGCAACGCGGTCGCCATGTATTCCGAAGCTACAAAAAGAATCGATGGCAGAAATCCATAAAGGAGGAATTTGCCATCGTCCCCTTCGGCCCAGATCGTGTGCGTGCCCAGTACCGCCAGCGCAGCCATTCCTATGAACGAAAAGCCGGCCATGACTGCGGGATGGAACTCCATGACCCGAAAGTCGAGCACCGCCAAGAACAGGCTGCCGGTCAAAACCCAGATCAGATCGAACCACGAGCGCCGGATCATGACCAGCACAATAAGAGCGCTGGCCAGCGCAAGAGAAAGAAACGCCGAGGTCATCGAATCGGAATAGAAATCCCGATTGAGCGCAAGCGTGAGGATCACTCCGTACAGGAGCGCCGTCAAGCCGAGTTTGATCGCGACCTTGCGGTCGACGGTGGCGGCCTTCGATGGATCTGTGTGATTGCGCACGATTGGTTGCGAGCCTGTCGCACAAATAGCTCGTACTCAAGAGTTTAGGGGGCAGCGGAAACCGGGGCAACACGGTTTGCCGCAGCCGCGGTTACAAGAGTAATCCGTCGCCACTTGGATGGACAAAGGGATCACGCAGCTGGATCGTGGTTTAGGCGCCGCCGCTTAGCTTCTTCTTCGCCAGCGGCCGTGCGCACCCATTCGCGGGATTGTGGTTGTTCACCTCGAGAACCTTTTGATAGTAAGCCTTGGCTTGAGCCTTGTTTTCGGATTTCTCGTAAGCTTCGCCGAGCAGCACCAGAACCATGGGGTCATGCTGGTCGGCTGTCTGCAACTCCTCGATCGCCGCCTTAGCATCGCCGGTGTAGAACGCGACGTAGCCGGTGAGGTAAGGATAGAACTTCATCTGCTCGGGGTTATTCGCCTTGTCGAGCGCAACCTTGGCGGCAGACACGTGCGACTTGGCTTCGTCAGCGTTGTTGCGACGGGCCGCAATGCGGGCCTGCGCACTCTCCCAGCGGAACAGCCACAAGTTCTTGTCGGCGTCAGTCAGGTCGGGCTTGTGGCTGACGGTGTTGTATCCCAGCTTGTACCACTTGTAGGCGTGGTCGGGGTCACCCGCGTCGAGATAGATGCGCGCCAGTTCGTTGCAAATCTCGGCTGCGCCGACGGAGTCGCTCTTCGCCAGGCGCGCATTGAAAACCTGCATTTCGAACTCCGCAGCCTTGAAGGTGTTGCCCTCGAAAGCATAGGACACCGCCATCGCGCGCTGCGCCTGCCCGTTGGAATCGGCGGGAGCCACTGCGATGGCCTTGGTGAAATGCTCGTGCGCCTCGGTGTAGTCTCCCTTGAGATCGAGCGCGGCTCCCATGGCCAGGTGTGCCTCGTAAAGATCCGGGGATTTGTCGAGTGCCTTACGGTAGAGGGCGAGCGCGTCATCGAGTTTGCCGTCGCGGCTCAGCTTCTGGCCTTGCTGCACCAGGTCGGCGGGACTGCCGGGAGCAGGAGCGGGCTTGGACGCAGGCTGCTGGGCAAAAACGAATGCGGCGAACAGGACGGGAGCGCAGGCGACACGAATGATACTCCGAAGCATGAGACCTCCAATTTTGGCGCTAGTGATTATGGCACGGCCGGCACAGATGTAGAAGCAACGTGGCGTCATCCCGAACTCGATGCGGTTCAGCCAGGTGCAGGGATCTCGCGTGGGGCTGCGGACTATCTACGCGCGAGATCCCTTCGACTTCGCTCAGGGCAGGCTCTTCGCTCCCCCTGAAAAACGACTCCGCTCAGGATGGCTCCTCCTCACGTTAGGGATTGGATAGTACCCGGGCCCAAGGAATCATTTCCGCAGCAGCAAGTCGCTCGCCACGAACACGAAGAACAGCACCGAGATGACGCCGTTCATGGTGAAGAACGCGGCGTTGAGTTTCGACAGGTCATTGGATCGGACCAGAGAATGCTCGTAAAGCAGGAGCAGGATCACCGCCACTACGCCCACGGCCGCGACCTTCCCCAGCCCGAATGCGATCAGCAGAGCGACGAGCAGGCCGGCCATCACGAGATGAAATCCGCGCGCGATCCACAGGGCGGCAGGGATGCCGACGTACCGAGGAAGGGAGTGCAGCCCGCTTTGGCGGTCAAACTCGAAGTCCTGGCAGGCATAGAGGACGTCGAAACCTCCCACCCAGAAGGTTACGGCGGCGGTGAGCAGCAGGATGCGGGGATCGAGCGAGCCCCGCACGGCGATCCACGCGGCCGCAGGCGCAATGCCGAGGGCGAAGCCCAGCACGAGATGCGACCAGCGCGTGACCCGCTTCGTGTAGGAGTAGAGCAACAGCACCGCCAGCGCCACCGGAGACAGCAGCAACGCGAGGCGGTTCAGTTGGCTCGCGGCAACAATGAAGATCGCGCTTGAGACGATCACAAACGTGGCGACGAACGCAGACGAGAGATGCCCGGCGGGCAAGGCGCGCGTGCTGGTGCGCGGATTGGCGGCATCGATGGAAGCGTCGGCCCAGCGGTTAAACGCCATCGCGGCTGACCGTGCCGCAACCATGGCCACGATGATCCACACGAGTTGACGTACGGAAGGAAATCCTCCCGCCGCCAGCATCGCTCCGCAGAGCGCAAACGGGAGCGCGAAGATGGAGTGCTCCCACTTGATCATCTCCAGCGTGACGCGCAGGTTGTGCAGGACGGGCACGGACTCGATTGTAATGCAGGACCTGGGGTCTCAACTCGATTGCGTGCAATTCGCCCTGTCATCCTGAGCGAAGCGAAGGACCTATGTAACCGCTGGCGGCGCCGATGGCGTCAGCGGTTGCATAGATCCTTCGCTTCGCTCAGGATGAAAGGGCATATTTATTTCATGACTCTACTGAACTCGACTCGGAGTGCCAGAAATCAGCGGCACAAAGCGGCACAGTTCGCGCAGCGCGATGCGCGGCTGGCCATTTTCCATGCGGATCAACTGCAGTTGCTGAGAATCCGCCGTGCCCACAGGCAGGATCATGCGTCCACCCTCGGCCAGTTGTGAGACGAGCGCGGGGGGCACCTCCGGGGCCGCAGCCGAAACCATGATGGCATCGAAGGGAGCGGCTTCGGCAAATCCCTGAGTGCCGTCTGCCACGGTCACCCTCACGTTCGTATATCCCAGGCGAGCCAGTAAGTCTCGCGCCGCGTCCGCCAGCGCGGCGTGACGCTCGACCGAAAATACTTGCGCCACTATTTCGGCGAGCAATGCCGTCACGTAGCCCGATCCCGTGCCGATATCTAGAACCCTGTCGCTCGGCGTCAGAGCCAGAGCCTCCAGCATGAGCGCAACGATATACGGCTGGGAGATCGTCTGGCCCTCGCCGATGGGTAGAGGATGATCGTCGTACGCCTGATCGCGATAACGTTCGGGCGCAAACTCATGACGGGGCACTCGGGCCATGGCGGCGAGCACGCGCTCGTCTTTCACGCCGCGAGCACGCAGTTGAGCGTCGACCATTCGTGCACGCAAGCTGGCGAACAGAGAGGTGCTGTCGAGGGAGTTCATTCGGGGGCTGCGACCCTGCGTACCGCAGGAGTAATTCTATTTCTTGCGGCGTCGAATGCGGATATCGAAGCTGACCACGCCATTTTGATCGCGCGTGCCCACAATCGAAACATTGGGATTGACGTAGTACTCACCCTGAATAATCTGCTGCGAGCTCTGCGAGACATTGGTGCTGTAGGTCAGAGTAATGTTATTGGCGAACTGCTGCTCGATGGTGACCTGCGGGCCTCGTGCAGTCGGGTTGGTTTCGGTGGTCAGGCCCTGAGGATCGATCTTAATCCGGCTGACTCCGAAGAGTTTCTGCATGCGGCTGCTCACGGTCGAGTTGATGGCCTGGCTGATGATGAGATTGGTGGCCTGTTCGGTGAAGCCTCCCTGGCCCGACTGCTGCTGCAATTGCTCCGACTCCTCGCTGGTGCGGCCCAGAGCCAGCAAGGCGATGATGTCCGACTTGGGCAGCGGGGGCTCCGAACGATAGTTCACATTCAGGCGATCGGGTGTGCCCGTAACCGTGATATCGAGATCGTAGTTGCGCACGTGGGTCGTGGCCTGCAGGTTGACCTGAGGTTCGATCGACACCGGATTGGCAAATGTAATGTCGCCGCGCTCCAGGCGGAACTTGATTCCGTTGAAGGTTGCGTCGCCTTCCAGAATGTCGGCGCGGCCGAGAACGCTCGGGCGCGCCACCGACCCGTGCAGGCGCAAATCAGCATCGCCGGAGAGCCGCGCCACGGCAGTCTTCATCTGCAGTTCGGGCGCGGTTCGCACGGCCACGTCCAGCTTGACGTTGTACAGCGGCGAATTCGCCGGAGTGATAGCAGCCGACTGGCGGCTTCGCTCCAGGTACGAGCCAAAGTCAAAACCGGGCGTTACCGCCAGTTTCGTGACCAGGATGTCCCCGGAAATCATCGAAGCGGAGCGGTTGCCGACCCAGTGCAGTTCCGCCGTCGCCGTCGAGCTCACGCCCGGGGGATACCGCAGCCGCACCTCTTTCCCCACGGCGGTAAGGTTGAAATTGAGTTGGCCGTTGTAGTTGGTCGCGTCGCCTTTCAGGTCGAGCGTGCCGCCGCCGGTGCGGGCCGTCAGTTGGTCGATGTGAGCGCGATCCCGCGTGAAGGTGAGCGAGCCGTTCATCTCACTCAAGCCGCTGGGCAATCCCGCATAGGTGGCGGATGCATCCTTGATCTCGACGGTGCCTTGCGGCCGGGGATCGCTCAGCGTTCCCGCCAAAGTCATGTGGATCTTCGACAAGCCGGAAGCGGAGAGATCCGGCACCACACTGCCCAGCAGTTTGAGGTCGATTTGGCCGTCGGCAGCCAGGTCAAGCTCCTTCGCGCCCGCGAAATGAATCGACCCGTGTCCGGTGACGTCGGTTCCCTCCCCCACGAAGTGCGCCGGATCGATGTGGGCGGTCCTATCGGCATACGTGAAACTCACCGGACCCTGGTTGTGCAACTTGGTGTATTCCAACTCGATGGCAAGATCGGTGGCGGTTCCCTTCAGCGTCCACTGGCGCGGATAACGCAGCGGCCCCTCCATGGTGATCATGCCGCTAACCGAGGAGTGGCCGGTCAACTGCTGGCCCAGATAGGCCCGCCACAAGGCATCGAGATCGAGGTGATCCGTCCGCGCCGTGATGTTCGCGGGATAGTCCCCGTGCATTACGACGCCGCCCTCGACGGCGAGTGTGCCGTGCGGAAATTCGGAGCGCCCAGTCACATGCAATTCACCATTTTTCGTGGTCGCTTCCAGATCGAGTCCCCCGGCGAGTTCCCGATCGAGCGTAAGCTCGCGCACGTGAACCTTGGCGTTGATCTCCGGACGGTCAATCGTGCCCGAGCCTTGCAGGGTAAAGTCGGCGCGACCTGCCATCGGCAACGGTTCCAGATGGATCTCGCGAATACGCGCGATGTCAAAATTCTTTCCGGCCAGATCCAACCGGAACGCGCGCGTCGCCGGCGTATAGGCGGCGGTGCCGGAAACGTCGGCGTCCTGATGGGTGAGGTGAATATTGTTGAGAGCGGTCTCGGCCCCCGCCATGCGCAGGTCGGCATCGAACTTTTCGATCGACTCACCATAGGCAGAGGCATTCTCGGCATGAATGTGCCCCTGCGCCTGGGGATGCGCCCTCGTCCCGGTGATCTGAAGAGACACATCTGCTGTCCCGGACACCGGAGAGTCGAAGCCCGCAAGCAGGGCGGTCGAGGCAACGTCCACCCTATGCAGGTTCACGTGCGCCGTGAAAGGAGTCGTCTCGGTAAACTGTCCTCTTTGCAGGCTGGCGGCGATATCGAAATCGGCGCTCGTATCTCCGCGTTTGAGAGTGCCCCCACGGAACACCAGATCATGCGCAGAGAATTGGATTGTGGCGGCCAGCGAATCCCAATGCACCGGCTGCTCCGGCGTGCGCTTGGTCGCAGGCATAGTAAATTCGAAGTCCTCCGCAACCAGTGTTCCGGCCAAGGTTGGTGCGGAGAATGTGCCGCCGGCGACGCCGTTGAAGATCGCGTTGCCATCCACGCGGAACGGCAGGTTGGCGGGGCCGCCCAAGGCCGCCACCAGCGGCCGCCACTCTTCCAGATTCGAAGTCGTAACCGAAAAGTGCAGCGTCGAAGAAGCCGCCAACGTCCCGGATGCCTGAACCTTCGACGCTGGCGTACTCAAGTTGAATTGCGCGAGTTCCAGCGAATCGCTGGCGGCGTGATACTTGCCCTGAATATGGGCGGTCATCGGTAATTCGCCCGCCCCGGGACGCGCGGGCGGGTTCAATTCCAGCGCAAATCCAACGTCGGCATCCTGGTAGGATCCTTTCCACGCCGCATCCACGGTGCCGCTAGCCACACCGGCAGGGCGGAACCGGCCTAGAGGGTGCGCGGGGACGCTCAACGCCGCAGCGACCTCAGTGACCGAAACATCTCGCAGACGAACATGCACCGCGCCGCTCTGTACGCCAGGCAACTTTACTTTCTCGCCCTTCTTTGCCGGAGGCCGAGCCGCGGTAATCACTGCAAGGTTTTCTGTGCCCTTCTTCACCTTGACGGGCGGCACAGGGGGGACGCCGTGCAGCCAATTGTCCACTTGCGCGTCGCCCGCGAAACTGCCGCCAAATAATTTGCCCTGCAACTTTGAGAGCTTGATCTGGTCATCCGTTACGGAGTAGTCCGCGGTCGCGCTGGCCTTCTTGAGCACAATCTGATCGTCCTGCCAGCCGGCGTCGCGCAGGACCACGGCGCCCGTCGTAGTGAACTCGCTCAGCGACCACTTACCGCTGCCTTTGAATTCGGCGGCCCCTTCGCGCAGATCGTGCCGCCTCGCGATCGCGGCCGCGTCCGCGAGATCAACGTGCACCTCGTAACTTCCGTCGAGATGGGGATTGCGGAAATCACTGATGCGTCCCCTGGCTTCCAGGGAGGACCGGCCGGATTGCCACTTCAGCGATTTAACCTCAGCGAAGGTCGACTCGAGGGTGAACTCCGCTGTAGCCATCCACGCGAACGGGCGCAAGTCTGCGAAGCTGTTGTCCACTTTGCCGATCGCGAGATGGCTGTCATAGCGTCCATGCAGGAACGAGTAATCCATCTGCAGGTTGGTGTCATGCGCGGCAAAGTCCAGAGGAATTTTGCGGTCGGCCCACACCAATTCGCCGCGCCGCACCGAAAGGTGATCGATCGACAGCGCAAACAGTTGCTCGATGGGAGTGGTCGGCGAGGGTTGCTGAACTCCTTTGGGCGCGGGGATGTTCGTCGTTCCGTCCGGCCCGATCACGATGTGAATCTCCGGATGATCCAGAGTGACGGAGTAGAAGCCGAACTCAGTGCGCAGGAACGAGATGATTTTCACTTGCGCGCGCAGGCTGTCAGCGTGAACCAGCGGAGGGTCGGTCGCGGCTTCCGTCCCGCGTACGGTAATATCGCGCACTTCGACCTGCAGGTGAAACGGTATAACGTGAAAGCTCCCGATCTGCGCGCGGCCACCGGTAATCCGCTCGACTTCGGCCACCATCCGGCTGCGAACGTAGGTTTGGAAGGAATCCGTGGTGGTGTACCACAGGGCGCCCAGCATGGCGACGATGCCCACGCCCGTGGCAATTAGCAGATATTTCCACCAGCGGCGCGGCCTGGCGGGGGACTCGGTCACCGCGACTGTACTCCGTCTTCTGCGGACCCGCTCGATCCGGGAACGCTCACTTTGCTCTCCGACCGTAGGGACTGCAGCCAGGACACCATCAGTTCGTTGACCTTCTCCTCGGTGAGTAACTCGCGGATCTGGGCGGCGACATCAGCCGGGGGAGCGTCCCCTGCGCCGGATTGCTTCAACTGGGGAACGAATTTCTCGCGGTAATAAGCCTCGATCGTCTTGGAATCAATCTGCACCGCGGGACGCAGGCGGGCATCCACCAGGCGCATGAGATCGATCTGCTGCTGCACGTGCGAAATCAAATCTTTTTCGGACAGGCCGAAGCGGTTCAGCACGGACTGCCAGCCCTCGGCCGTCGCCGCTTCCGGATACGCCTTCCGCGCATCCGCCACGCGAGCCGTTGCCTCGGCCTCGGTGGCGTGCTGGAAGTAGGCCGACTTCATCTGCTCCCCAAGAAGTTCCTGATCAATCAGGCGGTCGAGGACGGCGCGGCGGTCTTCGTTCGAAAACTGGCTGATCGCCTTGCCGTTGAGCAGCGACTCGTAGCACAGGGCTTCGTCCCAGTCGCTTTGCAGAATGATGTGCCCGTTGACCGTGGCCACGATGCGATCGATCACCTGTCCAGCGTGCGCCGCCGGGAGACTGAGAGCGCTCATGAGTACGGCGAGCGCGACCACGGCAATCATTTTCTTCGTACGAACCATATCGATCAGAATGGCTGGCCTATGCTGAAAAATAAGTTGAAATGCCGCAGGCGCTGGGTCTCATAGCCTGTCAGTAGTTGGGTTACAGGATCGAATACTCCCTGGAAGTATCTGGTTGGATTCAGGTTGTATCCAAAGTCGAAACGCAGGGGCCCGATCGGCGTTTTGTAGCGTACGCCTACTCCGACTGCATGCGAAGTGTAATCATACCCCGAATTGTTGAATTGGTTGAAGCACGAATTGGGTGTTGTACCAACGGGTAAACACAAGTTCGGATTGGCCTGATGCCAGCGTAAGAGGCCTGTGATCATGTCGTGTTGCGCTGAAAAAACGTTACCCATATCGTGAAAAATGGCAAACCCGAATCCTTCTCCAAGGTATGGCATAGAGATCGGGGGAAAACGGAGCTCGAGATTGTTCACGAAGAGTGCCGTACCGCCGACAGGGAAACCCGACGATGGGTCGCGAGGTCCCGCCTGATTTAACCCGAATCCGCGATGAGAGTTGCCGCCTCCGGCGAAGAATTGTTCAGGCAAGGGTATGAGTGTAATCCCCTGGCACACCGACTCGTTCGTATGGGGATCGATTGGGCACACTCCCGGCGGCCGGACGAGCGTCGACCCAAAGGGCTGCTGCACTCCAATGCTGGTTGAACGGGCAAAGACGAATTGATGCCCGGCCTTGCCCTTCCCTCCAAAGGCGTGGTAAGTCGAATTTTGCGCCAGCGCACGGCCGAAATCGGCCTCCGAGCCGAAGTACTTGGCTGAGGCGAAACCATCCAGGGTGAAGTAGCTACCCTTGGTGCTCTCGAGAGGATTGTCGCGTTTGTCGCGGATGTAGGTGAAGCCCGGACCGCCTACGCGTGCCGGCAAGGAGAGAACCGTAATTTCACCGGGCGAGAATCCTTCCGCGAAGTGATACGCCTTCACCAGGCGGAAATCCATGCGATACGTAATCGAACTGGGTCCAGGGCGGGTCCCGGGGTCGTGCCCGGAGTTTCCGATCTGTTGCCGCAGATCGATCTTTCCTTCCAGGCGCTCCGAAGTGAACGTGGCCACATCGAGACTGTTGTCGTAGAAAACGGTGTAGATCAGCTTGAACTTGTCATTGTCAAACAGCTTGGGGATGGCGTAACTGATCAGCCCGCGCTGTTGCAGGCGGCCCACGTGGGACTGGAACGTCACCGTCTGATTGCGACCGCCGAAGTTCAGCCGGGTCACGTCAAACTCAACTCTGGGGCTCACTCCGGTAGTCCCTTGCGGTGCGGTCGTTCCTGCCGGTTGCCCGGTCTGGAATTCCAATCCAACGCCGTAGGTGAAGGTATAGCGCTTGGCCTCCTTCACCTGCACCAGAGCATTTTTCTGCGGATCGGTGCCCTCCGGGTTCTGCACCGCCGTGTCCACCTGGCTGAAGATTCCAAGATCATAGAGACGAGTCTGAGTGCCCAGAAGATCCTGCTGGCTGAGGGGATCGCCTTCGTGCACCTGCAACTCCCGCTGCAGAACGTAGTCGCGGGTGTGTTCGGTTCCAGCCACCAACACCCGATTCACGGTGAAGCGCTCTCCTTCCTGGATGGTGAAGGTGACATCTTCGCGATTGGGGGTTGCAGAAGGCTTGGTGGTGATATCGAGCGTGGCGTTGGGGAATCCGTGATCGAAGTAATAACTGAGAACTCTTTCCCGATCGTTCGCCAGATCCTGCTCGGAATACGGCTGGCCCGGCTGGGTCGTCAGTTCGGGAAGCGCGCTCAGCGCGACCTTCTGCGTGCCCAGCACATGCAACGCGCCAACGATCGTCCGCAGTCCTTCATCAATGTGTATATGCACCGCCAGCCGGCTTGCCGCCCCCTGGTAGTTGTCGTCCACCTGGGTCTGGATCTGCGCCTGGCGGAAACCGCTGGATCGGTAGAGCCCTTCCAGAGTCGCGACGTCACTCTTCAGCAAGGCTTCGCTATAGCGGCCGTGGCTTAACAGGCGGCGAGTGGGCTGAATCTGCAGGTAGGATCGCAGTTGCTCCGCATCCAGAAAATCCTTGTTGCCGGTAATCTCCACCAGAACCAGCTTGTGTATGGGCCCGGGATCGATTTGATAAATCACGCGCAGGGTCTTGGCATCACTTTCTTTTTGGATCTCGACCTTGGCGTCAAAATGACCTTTGGTTTGCAGGTAGTCGAGCAGGTTCCGCCTGCCTTCATTCAGCAGATCGTCATCCACGGCATTCTCTTCGTAGACCGGGATTTCCTTTTTCAAGACGCCGCGGCTGATTTTGTAGCCTCGGGCGTAAATCACCACCACCGGGCCGGGATCGATCTGGAACGTGAAATCGACTGCATTGTTCTCCGGATGGTAGGACTGCTTAGCGATCGAAACTTGTGCCAGCGCGCGATTCTGCTTCTGGAATTTCTTGCGCAACCGTTGCAGCGAGCCACTCACCCGGGCAACCGTCACCTTGTCCCCGGGATTCATATGCGAGATCCTCTGCACTTCGTAGGACGACAGACTCGACGAACCGGTAACGCTCACTTCCCCCACATGCGCCTGCTCGCCCCGGGTGATGTGGAAGAGAATGTTCACCTGCTGGGTGGAGGGGTCCGACGTGCTCTCGGCGGTCACCCGCGCCCGGTAGTAGCCGCCCTCTTGCATGAGTTGCCGTACGTTTTCCAGAGCGCGCTCGAGCTTCTCCCGTGTGTAAAGCTCTCCTAGCTGAAATTTCGATGCGTTGACAATCTGGTTCGTAGTGGGGCGGGCCGGAGCCCCGTCGACGTCGACGGCTCCCACAAAAAAATTTGTCGAGGTCGTGAAAGCCAGCCTGACGCCCTGGCCCGAAGGCGTAACTTCCGCCTGGATGTCGGCAAATCGGCCGGTGGCATAGAGGGCGCGAATGCTGTCGCGGATGCGCCCGCGGTCCAGCGGTTCCCCGGCTTTCTGCGGCAGCAATTGCAGGAGGTGCCCACGATCGCCTTCCGCAACGCCGGGAATCTCAACCGATAGGACGATTTTCCCTTCGTACCCGGACAGCGCGGCTGCAGATGGCGTTTGCGGTTCTTGCTGAGGAGCAGGGGCAGGGTTCGCTTCCGAGGGGTTCACTTGAGGCGGAGCCGCTGAATTCTGCCCAGCCGCCCCCAGCACGAACACCCCAGACCACAGCAAGATCATCGCGGTCAGAAGTGTCGCGTACCGTTTCAGCAAACAGTTTCCCTGGGCCCAAGCGCTAATGACTTCGATGGGATGCGCTCGGCAGTTGTTGTACGAATTTTTCAGGCTCACGCTCGGAAGGCGAGTCCGGCATTGGCAAATCCTCCACCGGCGAGCCTGACACTTATAATAAAGGTTTTGCAGCCTGATACTGGTGACCTCTTTGGCACAGGAAACACAACCGGGCGGACGAAGCGGGAATTCTGAGCGAAAATCCGCATTGGTCCGACAGGACGAACGCTATTCGCGGCAGGTTCTGTTCCGTGGAATCGGTACGGAAGGCCAGTGCAAACTGGCAAGCGCGCGCGTCGCCATCGTCGGATGCGGTGCCACCGGCTCCGCGTTGGCCGGGCTACTGGCCCGGGCCGGCGTGGGCGCGCTGCGCATCATTGACCGTGACTTCGTCGAGCCCAGCAACCTGCAGCGCCAAACGCTGTTCGATGAGAAGGACGCCGCCGAGTCGCTCCCCAAGGCGATCGCCGCCGCGCGCAAGATCGCTGGCTACAATTCCCAGATCGTGGCGGAACCAAAGGTTGAAGACCTGGTCCCTTCAAATATTGAAGCTCTGCTTGAAGGAATGTCGCTAATTATAGACGGCACTGATAATTTTGAGACTCGTTATCTCATCAACGATTATGCGGTCGACAGGTCACTTCCGTGGATCTATTCCGCTGCCGTCGGAAGCTACGCGGTAACCCTGAATATCGTGCCCGGGCAGACGGCCTGCTTGGCCTGCATTTTTCCCGAATCGCCGCGAGGCATGGTTGAGACCTGCGAGACCTCCGGCATTCTCAACTCGGCGGTGAATCTGGTGGCCTCGATCGCGGCCACCGAGGCACTCAAGTTTCTGGTCGGTGGAACAGACGCACCCCAGTTGCGGCGAACCCTGCTTTCGTTCGACGTCTGGACGAACGAGCACGCGGAGATCTCCGCCGCCAAACCCCGTCCCGGCTGCCGCGCCTGCGGTCAGCGCGACTTCGTCCACCTTGCCGGCGAAGGCCGCCCGCATATCACCTTGTGCGGCAGGAATTCCGTGCAAATCCATGAGCGCCAACGCCCCATCGACTTCACCGAACTGGACCGCCGCCTCCAGCCGCACGGCGTCGTCCGCCACAGCGATTTCATCTTGAAATTCTGGCACGAGCCGTACGAAATGACACTGTTCCCCGACGGCCGCGCCATCATCAAGGGCACCACCGACACCGCCGTGGCTCGGAGTTTGTATGCGAGGTTCGTGGGAAGCTAATGTGGGGCGCAAAAATAAGGTGTGAGGACGACGCATCCACGTCGTCCTCACACCTAATTTCTTGTTTATCTTTATCCTCCGTTTGGTCCGTTGTGGCAGTCATAGCAGGTGAATTGATGGAGCGCAGGAAAGGTCTTAACCGCTCCGTCGTCCACTTTAAGGGTTCGTTGCACTTTTGCCTGCGACAGGGCCGACCCGTTGAATTTCGAGCCGTGGCAGTATGCGCAGGACTGGTATCCGTAACTGTCAACGTAGTTTTGATGGCCGCCTTCATCGACCCAGGATTGCCCGAGCGTATGCACCCCATGCGGTCCCCCGGTCGCGCTGACCGGCACGCTGCTGTGGCAGACCGTGCATTCCGTGATCTTCGCCACGTAGCCCTGCAATCCGGTTGGATATACATTGTCGTTCGCTTGCAGGCTTGGATATTCCGCGTGCGGCGAACCGTGGCATGCGGAGCAGAACACAGCCCCGTGACCTGCGCTGTAGCGATAGAGATTCTTCCCCGTAAGCGGCACGTTGGGGTTGGTAGCGAAGGTTGAGTCCTTCGTCTGCCGCCATTGACCCTTGGCCGTGAAAGTCGAAGTGTAACGAAGGCTGCTATTGTGGCACATCTGGCACGACGGCACGTCGAGCCACCCGGTGCGTGTGGGATCTCCAACCTTGGTCAGATTGCCGTGACAAGCGGAGCAGAGCTGCGTATTCATCGCGCCGCGCTTGCATAGCGTAACCGGACCAGGATGGCACAGGTAACAGGAATTGAGATCGCTCGTCTGGCTGTTCAGGTCGAGCGTCTTGCCAGTCGAGAGAAGAATTTGGGGTCCATGCAGCGTGTGCATGTCGGTGGTCAGCGGTTTGATACCGGTTATGCCCGTCAGGCCCAGCGCATTGTCGCTGTGACAGGCGGCGCACAGTACGGCGGTTCCGGAATTTGCGGTCTGATACAGGCTTGACTGATATGTCCAGCCATTGGTTTGAAGTTGGCTCAGATACTGCGAAATCGGCCAACGATCGTCGTGCTTCTTGAGGATATTCAGCTTCGTATCTTTTGCCGGATCAGAGTTGTTGACCCATCCGCTGGCCGGCATAGCGTTCTGGTCGCTGTTTGATGCGTGACAAGTTGCGCAACTCATCTCATCGCTGACTGAAAGCACAATGCTGGCAGTTGCCAGGACCTTCCCCGCCGCATCCTTCGCCACCAGTTTGGCCATGGGGAACGGATTGAACTTCGACTTGTCATCGTAGGGGACAGTCGGGACTCCGACTGCTTCCCAATATCCCTCGGTTGTGTTGTACGTCATCGGCTGGGGAGTGGTGCCTTGCGTTTTGTATCCCGCGAGCCCGGTCTCCGGAGGAACACTGTTCAGGAACAAGGTTCGAACATAGGTCCAGAAATTAGTCTTGCCGGAACTGGAACTGTTGATAGAACCTTTCGTATCGGCTGTTGATTGGTAGGTAATGGTAACGCCGCTGGTGATGAGAACCGGAGGTTCAGTTTTCTGTACGAGCTGCGCATGGATCACGTTGTAGGGTGGCAGGACGGAGAAAACGGAGTAGTCTTTGCCATCGATGCAGTGCATGCCCAGCTCCGTCCAAGCTACCAGGGCATATGTCGATGAAGAGGCAGGTGCGTGCGTTGTAGTTAGTGCGGGTGCGGGAGGAAGGGGATTCGATCTCTTGGGCAAGTGAGCGAGAGTCTGCGCGCTTGCTGCCAAGGTAAATCCGCAGACAACGGTTGCGAGGAACTCGAGTCGTCGCTTCACAGGTTAGACCTCACTGTCGGAAATGAATTCGTTCGCAGAATAGGGCCCGGCAAGAAAAGCGTCAGTGATTAATTACACCCGTCGGCGTGACAACAATCACGATTACGAATCCCAGCCGTGAACTCGGCGAGGTATCCCGTTTGCCAGCTCATCGCTGGGGCACGTTGACCCTATGAGGTAGCGCCCCGTGTCCAGCGAGAACGCAACTAGGAGCTTGCAGGCGAATTCTGCTACTCTTCTCTGCTCGTCATCGCTGGAGTTCAATCTGCTCGGAAAGGAGCGCTGATGCCCGAAACCCTTCGTCCTGAGCCCAGCCGCCTCTATCGCTGGATGGTGCTGGTCTTCCTCAGTCTGGCCATGTTTGGCAGCTACTACGCGTACGACGCGCTCAGCCCTCTGGCCGACGTCTTAAAGCAGCAACTTGGCTTCTCGGATGCAAACATCGGCCTTCTCCAGGCGATCTACAGTTTTCCCAACATTTTCACCGTCGTGATCGGCGGCTTCATCATTGACCGCCTCGGGCTTCGAAAGTCTTTAATGATTTTCGGCGTACTTTGCCTGATCGGACCGGCGATTACGGCGTCGTCCGGCACCCTCGCGGTTATGGCAGCGGGAAGGCTCATCTTCGGCATGGGCGCCGAATCCCTGAACGTTGCGGTCACTGCCGCCCTAGCCCGCTGGTTCAAGGGCAAGGAACTCAGCTTCGCTTTCGGCATCAACCTCACCATCTGCCGCCTTGGTTCGTTCGCGGCGCTGAACTCGCCCACCTGGGCGCGGGCGGCTTATGCGAACTGGCGCTGGCCATTTCTGATTGCCCTCGGCCTCTCGGTCTTCTGCGTGCTGGGCGCAATCGTCTATTGGATACTGGAAGTGCAGGCTGAGAAAAACTTCCATCTGGGCGAAGCCTCCACTGACAAAGTCGTCTTCAAGGATCTGTTCAAGTTCGGCGTCAGCTACTGGTACATCGTGGCCCTCTGCGTCACGTTCTACTCGGCGATCTTCCCTTTCCAGACGTTCGCCGTGAAATTCTTCATTGAAGCGCACGGGACTTCGCGGGAGTTTGGCGGATTCCTGTCCAGTACGCTCACTCTCTTCGCTATGATCGCGACCCCGCTATTCGGCCTCTGGGTCGACCGGATCGGCAAGCGGGCCTTGCTGATGATGTTCGGTTCCCTGCTGCTGATCCCGGTCTACCTGATGATGGCCTACTCGCACGTGAGCTTGTACGTGCCCATGGTGCTGATGGGAGTGGCGTTCTCGCTGATCCCAGCCGTGATGTGGCCTTCGGTAGCCTATATCGTGGATCAGTCCAAGTTGGGCACGGCATATGGATTGATGACCATGATCCAGAACATCGGTTTGTTCGGATTCAACCTAATGGTCGGCTGGGCGAACGATTACAGCCACGCGGGGCCCGATCATCCCAGCGGCTACAACCTTGGCATGTGGATCTTTTCGATCCTGGGATTCCTGGGCTTGATGTTTGCTTTCCTGCTTCGCCAGCGTGAAATGGGGCCGCACGGACACAATCTGGAGACGATCACTTCGAGGCAAAAGTGACCTTTTCAGCGAAGCAAAATTTACCAATTTCCGAAGATCGCGACTCTAAATTCGGGATCGGGTTTATCGCTGGGGGAGCCAGCCTGCTCAACCCTGCTCAGGCAAAGGATTTCCGCAGACACAGCATCTCATCCGAGTATCCCAAGTTCGGTAGAATGCCTCTGATATTCTGAATATGGCGATTACCTTCGTGCTCTCGCAACGGCCCGCAAGCCATACAACGCAAAGCTAGTTAGCCCGCATCTCATGGGGTGCGGCCGGAAAAGGCAACTTGACCGACCCAGAACAACGACAAGGCAAGGACTCGAACGAAGCCGAGCTCATCGAGCGAGCCAAGCAAGGGGACGCCCAGGCGTTCCAGGCTCTCTACGACAAGCATAAGCGGCGGGTGTACTCGCTTTGTCTGCGCATGACCGCGAACACTGCCGAGGCCGAAGACCTGACCCAGGAAGCGTTCCTGCAGCTCTACCGTAAGATTGCAACGTTTCGCGGCGAATCGGCGTTTTCGACATGGCTGCATCGCCTGTCGGTGAACGTGGTGCTGATGCAGTTGCGAAAGAAGAGTCTCCCGGTGGTTTCGCTGGAAGAAACCACGCAGGGCGGCGAAGAAGATACCCCGAAGAAAGATTTCGGGGCAGAAGATTTGGCGCTGGCCGGATCCATCGACCGGCTGCAGTTACAGAAAGCAGTCGACGATCTCCCTCCCGGTTACCGCACGATTTTTGTTCTTCACGACGTCGAAGGCTACGAACATAATGAAATCGCGACGATCGTGGGTTGTTCGATCGGCAACAGCAAGTCGCAGCTGCATAAAGCACGCATGAAGCTGCGCGATCTGCTCAAGATGCAGCGAGCCGAGAAGGCCGACAAATCCTGAGCAGCAAGCACGTGAAAGTGATCCGGCGCAGACCGGACACGGCAGTAACCTCGGCAGAGGCGCAACACTGCAAGCTAACTTGAATTGGCAGTTACACTGGTTCGACAACCGATTCAGGGGGCTTGGGGAGAGCAGTATGAATTGCGTTGAGTTGCAAGCCAGCCTGGCAGAGATCGACGACGGCCGAAGTCCCGAGCGAAGTCCTGAACAGCGGGCACATCTGAAGAGTTGCCCCGACTGCTCGGCCCTGGTCGCGGAACTGGATCTCATCATCGCCATGGCTCCTGAATTGAGTGCGGCGGACGAGCCTAGTCCCCGCGTCTGGAATTCCATCGAAATTGCATTGCGGCAGGAGGGACTGATTCGCCCACAGCGGCCGAGCCGTTCCCTTCTGCCTTCCCTCAGCAGCCGCTGGGCATGGGCGCGTTGGGTGGCCCCAGCCGCCGCTGCCCTGCTGATCGCGGTAGGGCTTTACGTCCGCCAGCACTCTCCGGCGCAGCCCACTGCAGAGAATATAACCCCGGCGAACACCGTTTCCGATATGGCGGTCGCGGGGCTGAACGATGACGATCTGCTGCAGGAAGTGGCGCAGCTGTCGCCCGACGTGAAGGCGCAGTACGCGGACAACCTACGCCACGTCAACGAGTACATTCGGGACGCCAAAAGCGTGGTCGCCGCCAACCCGAACGACGAGGAGGCTCGCCGCTCGCTCATGGAGGCGTATCAGGAAAAAGCCATGCTTTTCGACTTGGCGATGGATCGTTCTTTGCCGTAATGTAAGGCAATTCTCGATCTGCCGGCATGACGCTGCGCGGATCGAAACTGGGGCATGCGAGGAATCTAAATTTTATGAGCGGGCGCACAATCCAACTTGTAGTCGTCGGCGCGATGCTGGCCGGGACCTTACTCGCCGAGACCCACAAGGACTATCACTTCAACGTTGGGCCGAAGTCCGGGGTCTCCGTCAACAATCCGTACGGCTCGATCTCAGTCAAACCCTCGACCGGCAACGTCGTCCTGATCAACGCTGTGCTCGCTTCGGACAAAGTTGAAGTCGACAGCGCCCTCGTCGGAAATCGCGTCGAGATCCAGTCGCACCTGCTGCCCGGCGCCGACGCACAATCCGGCCGCGTGGATTACGAGATCCTGGTGCCCGCCGATGCCAGCATCACTTTGCGCTCCAGCACCGGGCCCCTGCGCTGTGAAAAACTTCACGGCGATGTAACGCTGGAAGGCTCCGCCGCCACCGTGGAGATCCGCGATATTACCGGCGGGCATGTGCACGTAAAGACTTTGAACGGCCCCGTCACTCTCACCAATGTGCAGGACGGCCACGTGGAAGTAGACTCGCTGAGCGGCGAGGTTACGCTCAATGGCGTCACCGGCCCGCTGGTGCAGGTGATCTCGACCAGTGGCAGCATCAACTACATCGGCGACTTCGGCGACCGCGGCGAGTACCGCCTGACCAGCCACAGTGGAAACATCGAAGCAACCGTGCCCGACTCAACTTCGGCCGACGTGAGCGCACGCTCGGTGCGCGGCGAAGTCCACGACGACATTCCTCTCCAACCCAAAGCGCACACCTGGTTCGTCATCAAAGAGGGAAGTGCCTTCTGGGGTACCATGGGGCGCGCCGCGGTGTCATCGACCGTAGTGCTGCGCAGCTTCAGTGGTAAAATCCACCTCAGAAAACGCACCTCAAGATAAACACAGCTGCTAGCTTCTGGCTTCTAGCCAAACCTCCGGGTGGCTAGGAGATGGCAGCTAGAAGCTGACTTTTGAAGAAGGGCTCTGGCAAACCCGCGAAGGCCAAACGACGCATACGTGTGCAGCCCAAAGGGGCGTCCGCGATGCCCGTCGGTCCTCGCGGCAACTCTGTTTTCCTGGTCGGTTTCATGGGAGCCGGGAAAACCAGTGTGGGCCGCGCCCTCGGGCAACGGCTGAATTGGATCTTTGAAGATCTCGACGATCGCATTCAGGCCCGCGCAGGGCGCACGGTAGCAGAGATTTTCCGGGATGCGGGAGAATCCGGGTTCCGGCGAGCCGAGCACGCGGCCCTGCAGCAGGTGATTGAGGAACTGCACGGTGGGGGCGCAAGAATCGTGGCCTTGGGCGGAGGCGCCTTCGTGCAGAAAGAAAATGCGGCGCTGCTGAAAGCATCTGGAGTGCCCACGGTTTTTCTGGACGCGCCGGTCGAGGAACTGTGGCAGCGCTGCCGTACGCAGGCAACCGAGAACGGAAGCGAACGACCGCTGCTGCGGAGCATGGAGCAGTTTCGCAAGCTCTACGAAACTCGGAGCAAGAGCTACTCGCAGGCATCGTTGAAAATTCAGACTGGCGGCCGCGCGGTGGAAACAATCGCTGCCGAGATTGCGAAAGCGCTGGGCCTGAAACAAATTGCGCTACGCACCGAACAAGGAGAAGTCGAGTGAAGTTCGAAACGCCGATCCGCTGTGCCCTGGCCGTGATTCTGGCCTCTTCCCTTGCCGCCTTTGCCGGCGCCAGCCCCGCTGACAAGAAAGATAAGCAGAAAGCCGCAGCCAGCCAGACCATCGACTCCGGCACGTTCGGAATTTACATCAAGGGCCAACGCGTCGCCACTGAGACCTTTCATATCGAGCAGATCAGCGGCAGCAGCGTCATCAAATCGCAACTGAAAGAAACAGCCGGGGGAGACTCCACCAGCGAGAAATCGGTTCTGGAGATGAATTCGAGTGGCGAGTTGGTGCGCTACGAGTGGAGCCAGTCCTCCGGTGGTTCGCTGAGCGTGTTTCCTGACAACGAATTCCTCAAGGAGAGGATCACCCCCTCTTCCAATTCGAAAACGGCCGAGCAAGCTTTCCTGTTGCCCGCGGTCACGCCGATTCTGGACAACAATTTCTTCATTCATCGGGAGGTGCTGGCCTGGAAATATCTGAACGCAGTTTGTCAGCCTGCGGGCAGCGACACCAAATGCCGGCAGGAACCGGCGGACTTCGGCACCCTCGTCCCCCAGGACCGGACTTCGATGAGCATCCGCATGTCTCTCGGGGCCAAAGAGAAAGTTACGATTCGCGGCGCCGAGCGCGAACTGCTGCGCCTGAATCTACATGGAGATCAGTTCGATTGGGCTCTTTGGGTGGACGAGAACGACCATTTTAAGCTGATCAAGGTAGCGATTCCTGCCGATAACACCGACGTAGTCCGGGACTAGCTGGGCCCGCCCGGCGGCAGAATCGAGATTTGCCCTGGAAAACTTATTGCTGCTGACTGACTCACGTACGGCGCGGGCTCTGGTCACAGTGCTGCTGTTCGCGCTGGGGCTGGGGTTCCTTTACGTCGCTCGGGCCACGCTGATCGCGTTCTTGTTCGCCATCTTCTTCGCCTACCTGATGAGCCCGCTGGTAAACCACCTCGAAAAGGTGCTGCGCGGGCGAGAACGGGCCATCGCACTCATTTATACTCTGCTGCTCCTCCTGGTGGTGGTCTTCTTTGTGCTTGTAGGTCCGAAGGTCACGCGGGAAGGCGCGAAGCTCGGACAGTCCCTCCCCGCCCTGCTCAACCAGTTGAGTTCCGGCCAAATCGCACAGCAACTCGGCGAGGAACACGGCTGGAACCACAGGTACACCGATCTGGCACAGTCGTTCCTGGTCAGCCACAGCGACGACATCACCCAACTGGCGCAACGGATCGGCTTGCGCGTAGCCGACGTCGCCAAGCAGGCCTGGCTGTTCTTCGTGGTGCCGCTGTTATCCATCTTCTTCCTGAAAGATGGCCGCGCCTTCAGCGACTTCCTGCTCTCCACCATTCAATCCCGGCCGCAGCGGGAGTTTCTGGAGAACGTGCTCAATGACCTGAACCAGATGCTCGCCCACTTCATCCGCGCCCAACTGACTCTCGCTGCCCTGACGCTGGTCATGTACTCCGCATTCCTCGGCGCCATGCGGGTTCCCTACGCGCTGGTTCTGGGCACCATGGGCGGAGTTCTGGAGTTCGTTCCCGTAGTCGGCCCGCTCGCCGCCGCCCTCGTCATCGTCACGGTTGCCCTGCTCATGAGCTACAAGCACTGGCTGATCCTGATCATTTTTCTCGGGGTCTGGCGCCTGCTTCAGGACTATGTGTCTTCGCCTCGCATCATGGGCGAGAGCATGGAACTGCATCCTCTGGCCGCGATCTTCGGGGTCATGGCCGGAGGCGAAGTCGCCGGCATTCTCGGCGTCTACCTCTCCATCCCCGTGATGGCCAGCCTGCGCATCGTCTTCCGCCGCTGGCGGCTGTACAGCGAAAAGAAAAAATTCGGCCCCCTCACCGACTACTCCTTCCGCAACCAGGAAGCCCACAGGCCGTAATCGCAGCGTAGCGCGGCAGCGCGGACTGTCCCGGGGCATCTCTCCCGCGGACCCGCCAGTAGAAGTTGGCGCAGCCGAAATCTCCACCGCCGCCAATGCAGGCGGAACGTCAGCCGCGAAAGCCTGCCTTGAGCGAAGTCGAAGGGCGGCGCAGGAACGCAGCTCATGACGCAAGCTGTGCGTGGCCACTAGAGAATGAGCCGAGCCCCGGATGGGCGCAAGAAAGTGCCGCAAGCCCCGAAGGACCTGCGGCACTCTTCCCCGAACTTCTACTGTCCCGCCCCCGCGCCCGCCACCTTCTCTACCGCGACCTTCCGCAGAAACTCCGCCGCGGCCTCCGGCAGGACCGAATTGATGAACATTCCCGACCCTAACTCAAACCCCGCCACCCGCGTCAGCCGCGGGATCACGCTGACATACCAGTGAAAGTGCCGCGCCGCGGCATACTCCGCCGGGCCGCTGCGAACGGTGAAGTTCAAATCTGGATTCTCCAGTCCCACATAAATCTTCGCCAACAGCGTGCGCAGAACACGCGCCAGATCGACTACTTCCATCTCCGAGATGTCGCCAAAGCTGGCCATATGCCGCAGAGGGAAAATGTGCGTGGCAAACGGCGTGGCCGAGGCAAAGACTTCCATCGCCACAAAACGCTCACTCTTCAATACCACTCGCGTCTGGTCCTCCACCTCCCGCTCCACCATGTGGCAGAACATGCATTCCCCGGCGTCATCATAGTGGCGCAAGGCTTCGAACAAACGGTGCCGCACCTGGCTCGGGATCACCGGCGTCGCAATCAACTGCGAGTGGGGATGCGCCAAACTCGCCCCGGCATCGGCCCCGTGATTCTTGAAAATCGTAATGTGGTTCACCCTGTGGTCCAGGCTCAGCGCGTTGTAGCGCTCTTTATAAACCCGCAGAATGCTGGCCACATGCGCATCCGAAAGCAGCCCCATATAGCGGGAGTGGTCCGGACTATCGATGATGACTTCGTGAAATCCGAAGCCCTCAATGCGCCGCCGCAGATGCTGCAGGCTGCGTGTCGGCTGCGCCTCGCTCGACAACGCGGCAAACTTGTTGGGGATCACCCGCACCGCCCAGGGATCGCTGTTCGCCGGGTAGCGCAACACCTCCGGTGGCGTCTTGCCCTCGTTGCCGGGACAAAACGGGCAGCTCTCGACAAACTCTGGGATTGGCTGCACCACGCGATGCGTGGCCAGTTCCTCGGGCCGCTTGGCCCGCTCGGTGGCGATGATGACCCATTCCTTGGTGAAAAAGTTCTGGCGAAGCTCGGGCATGTGAATCCCTCCAGCTTCTCCTATCGGCAGATGGGAGTATTTCTGCAGAGCGCAGGCGTGCGGAAGTGGTCCTACTTTCGCTACTTGCGGAGTCCCGCACAGGCATTGAACACTAGTCTCGTCATTCCGGCTCCCGAGCGTAAGCCAGGGGCGGAGGACTCCGCTTTCCCCGACTGTTATAGAATTCCAAGTATTCTATGAACCGCAAAATTCCTATTGGTATTCTGGGCGCCACCGGCGTCGTTGGACAGAGATTCATCCAGATGCTGGAGCACCATCCCTGGTTCGAGGTGGCTTGGCTGGCCGCTTCCGACCGTTCCGAAGGCAAGGTCTATTCCGAGGCTGCGCGCTGGCGCCTCAAGACTCCGATTCCACCCGCAGTCGCGAAGATGACGGTTTCGCCGGCCACGCCGGAAGGCGCGCCCAAGATTATCTTCGCCGCCCTCGACGCCTCCATCGCCGCCGAACTCGAACCGCGTTTCGCAGAAGCAGGTTGCGCCGTGGTCTCGAACTCGAGCGCGCTGCGGATGCAGGAAGACGTGCCGCTCGTCATCCCGGAAGTCAACGGCGGACACATCAAGCTGATCGACGTCCAAGCCTGGCGCAAGAAATCCGGCGGCTACGTCGTCACCAATCCCAACTGCTCGGCGATCGGCCTGGTACTCGCGCTGGCGCCGCTGCACCAGCAGTTCGGCCTTGAGACCGTCATGGCCGTGACCATGCAGGCTGTCAGCGGCGCGGGATACCCGGGCGTGGCCTCGCTCGACATCCTCGGCAATGTCATCCCCTACATCAAGAACGAAGAAGAAAAGATGGAAGAGGAGACGAAGAAACTCCTCGGCCGCCTCAACGGCTCGAAAGTGATTCCCGGCGACTTCGCCATGAGCGCGCAATGCAACCGCGTCGCCGTCGAAGACGGACACACCGAATCGATTTCCATCCGCCTCAAAAAGAAAGCCACGGCGCAGGAAATCATTGCCGCATGGAATGGTTACCGCGCCGAACCTCAGGAACTGAAGCTCCCCAGCGCCCCCGAGCGCCCTATTATCTATCTCGAAGCCCCAGATCGTCCGCAACCGCGCTTCGACGTCGACATGGGCGCGGGCATGACCACCGCTGTCGGACGCCTTCGCCCCTGTGGCGTGCTCGACTGGAAATTCACCGCGCTCTCCCACAACACGATCCGAGGAGCTGCCGGTGCCGCCGTTCTGAACGCAGAACTCCTAAAAGCCAAAGGCTACCTGGGATGAAAAGCAACCCAGCCCTGCTTGGCACTCTGACCTCTCAAAGGAAGTCCCGCCGATGATCGTCATGAAGTTCGGCGGCACTTCCGTCGAAGACGCCAAAGCCATCGACCGGGTCGCTTCCATCGTTCAAGGACGGCTGCCGCAAAAGCCGGTAGTCGTGGTCAGCGCGATGGCCAAAGTTACCGACACACTGCTGACCATGGCGAAAGCCGCCGGCGCCGGCGAGCGCAAGACCGCGCTCAAACTCTGCCGCTCGCTGCAGGAGCGCCACTACAACACCGCCAGCGACTTACTCGGCACGGCACGCTTCACCGAATTCCACTCCGAACTGGGCACCGACTTCGAATCACTCGACGAACTCCTGCGCGGCATCTCCGCTGTTGGAGAAATCACGCCTCGCACTACCGACCACGTCGCCGCCTTCGGTGAAATGCTCTCCAGCAAAATCGTCGCCGCCGCCTTCGCTGCCCGCGGCCTCAACGGAGCGCACGTCGACTCCCGCGATGTGCTGGTCACCGACAGCGCCTACATGCAGGCGGTCCCGCAATACGAAGAAACCAACGTCAAGCTGCAGGAAAAAGTTCAGCCCTTGCTCGCCGCTGGACAGATCCCGGTCATGGGCGGATTCATCGCCGCCAATCGCGCCGGCATCACCACCACCATCGGACGCGGCGGCTCCGATTTCTCGGCCGCCATCTTCGGCGCCGGCCTCGGCGCCGACCGCATTGAGATCTGGACCGACGTTGACGGCATCCTCACCACCGATCCCAGAATTTGTCCCGAGGCCCGGCGGATCAAAGTCATCAGCTTCGACGAGGCCGCCGAACTTGCCTACTTCGGCGCGAAAGTGCTGCACCCTGCGACGGTGCTTCCGGCCATCCAGAAGAATATTCCCGTCTACGTGCTCAACTCGCGCAATCCGTCCTGCGAAGGAACGCGCATCACCACCCGCGCCCCGCAGAGCAAGAACATCTTCAAGGCCATCGCCGCCAAGAAGCGCATCACGATTGTCGACGTGGCCGCTCCCCGCATGCTCCTGGCCCATGGCTTCCTGCGCTCGATCTTCGAAGCCTTCGACCGCCACAAGGTTTCCATCGACGTGGTCTCGACCTCGGAGGTCAGCGTTTCCCTGACGGTGGATTCCAATCAGGCAATTCCGGCCCTAGCCGCCGATCTCGCCAAACTGGCCGACGTCAAATACGAAGGCCGCAAAGCCATCGTCTGCCTCGTCGGAGAGAACCTGCGCGATACCCCGGGCATCGCAGCCCTGGTCTTCCGCGAACTGGCCGACAAAAAGATTCGCATGATTTCGCAAGGCGCCTCCGAAATTAACCTGACATTCGTGATCGAAGAGGACGAAGTCCCCGACGTAGTCCAGCGCCTGCACAAAACGTTTTTCTCAGAGTTGGACCCGGAAGTCTTCGCCTGAGATTCGCGAGGTAGACCGGGTTCCCCTGCGTCCCCGTATCCTCTGTGGTTAAATCTCTTGGGTACCCAACCATGAACATACTGATTCTAGGCCGCGGCAAAACGGGCTCGCTCGTAGCGGAGGTCGCCGCCGCGCGCAAGCATCAAGTCCGAGTGGTCACTTCGCAAGAGAATCCAGCCTGCGCAGCCCTGACCCCGCAAGCCCTGCAAGCCATCGACGCCGTAATCGACTTCACCACCCCCCACGCTGTCTTGGCCCACATCGAAACCTGCGTCAAAGCCGGCAAGAACATGGTCGTCGGCACCACCGGCTGGTACAAAGACGTCGACCATGTCCGTGCCTTGGTCGAGCAGCACAAAACCGGATTCCTCTACGCCGCGAATTTCTCCGTCGGTGTGAATCTCTTCTTCGATGTTGCCCGCGCCGCGGCAGCAGCCCTACGCCACGATTACAAGGGCCAGATCTTCGAGCGCCACCACGCCCAAAAAAAGGACGCTCCCTCCGGCACCGCGATCGCGCTCCAGCAAGTCATCCGCGAAGCCAGTGGCCACAAAGAAAATATCGAGATCACATCGTTCCGCGAAGGCGACGTGGTCGGCCTGCACGAGGTCGTTCTCGAATCCCCTGCGGACCGGATCTATCTCTGCCACGACGCCAAGTCCCGCCGCGGCTTCGCCGAAGGCGCGGTCCGGGCCGCCGAATGGCTCGCCCCGAAAAAGGGCTTCTACGATTTCAAGGATGTGTGGCGAGAGTTATAGAATGCTGGCTCGAAACGTCATGAAGATCGGTGACAAAGTGCGAGTTCTTACGGTTCCTTCCAACTTGCCGGACAGCGAGCTAAACACCCGATCTGTTTTTGAACTCTGCGTTGGTCACACTTTTCCGATCATCGGGTTCCTGGGGGATCTACTGGAGCTTGAAGTTGGCAAGGTCTTAGGCAAAGAGCCGTACATGGATTCCATCTGGATCGAACCCGAACACGTCGAAATCGTTTTGACCTAGACTGAGAATGCTGCAAGCCCGACGCGTTTCCCACATAGTCCCACTCGCGCTATCCTATTCCTATGCAACTCCGTGGCTGCGGCACCGCGCTCGTAACTCCGTTTCATCAGGACGGCTCCATCGACGAAACCGCCCTGCGCAATCTGGTCGCGTGGCAGGTCGAGTCTGGCATCGATTTTCTGGTTCCCTGCGGCACCACTGGCGAGACACCCACGCTCACGCACGACGAATGGCTCTACGTGATCGACACGACCATCGAAGTCGTGGCCGGACGCGTCCCCATCGTGGCCGGCGCGACCTCGAATGCAACGCATGATGCCGTCGAGAAAGCCAAAGAGATCGCCGCGCGCCCCGGCGTCAACTACATCCTCACCGCCTCGCCTTACTACAACAAGCCCACGCAGGAGGGCCAGTACCGCCATTTCAAGGCCATTGCCGAAGCGGTCGGCGACAAGCCCATCATTCTCTACAACGTGCCCGGACGCACCGCCGCCAACCTCGAACCCGCCAACTCTGGCGCGCCTCGCTGAGATTCCCAACATCGTGGGCGTGAAGGAAGCCAGCGGCAACATGACGCAGATTGCCGAAGCCATCAACGTGGTCCCCGATCATTTTCTTGTCTTCTCCGGCGACGACGCGGTCACGCTGCCGGTCATCGCTCTCGGCGGCGTTGGCGTCGTATCGGTCGCCTCGAACGAGATCCCGCACGAAATGGCGGCACTCACCCGCGCAGCGCTGGCCAACGACTGGACCACCGCCCGCGCCCTACATCGCAAATACCTCCCGCTGATGCAAGCCAACTTCATCGAGTCGAGCCCGCTGCCGGTGAAAGCGGTGCTCGCCATGATGGGCAAAATCGAAGAGGTCTACCGCCTGCCCCTGCTGCCCATGCGCCGCGACACGCGCTCGCGCCTGCAGAAAATCGCCACCGAAGTTGGCTTGATCGCCAAGCCCGCCGGACCCGCCGCTGAAACACCGGAATTCTTCATCTACGAAAACTGGGCTGCGGGCCCCCGCAAAATCGTCCTGCACCGCGGATCCTGCGGCCAATGCAGCCATGGCAAAGGACGCCCCGCCGGCCACGACGTCAACCACGCCCGCTGGCACGGCCCCTACGCCACGCTCCCGGAAGCCCGCGAAACCGCCCACGCCATGACCGGCGTCCTGATCCGCAGCGAGTGCAAGTGCGTGTAAGAAAGAATTGCTGATTTCTGATTGTTGATTTACTTCATGTACCTTCGTGTCCTTCGTGGTCCCAGCTTTTGACGCTTTGACAAATCATCAATCAGCAATCAACAATCATCAATTCATGTCCTCCCTAAAATCCTCTATCGAGCGCCTCGCCTCCCAAGGCGAAGTCGAACACGATCCCGGCGCGCGCAAAACGTTCCTCGAATTTCGCGACCAGCTCACCCAAGGCAAAATCCGCGCCGCCGAAAAACGCGACGGACACTGGACTGTCAACCCCTGGGTCAAGCAAGGCATCCTCCTCGGATTCCGTCTTGGAGTTATTCAGGAAATGCCCGCCGGCCTTTCCTTCGTCGACAAGGACACCTTCCCTGCCCGCCAGTTCACCGTCGCCGACCGCGTCCGTGTCGTCCCCGGCGGATCATCCGTGCGCACCGGAGCCTACGTCGCGCCGTCGGTCATCTGCATGCCGCCCATGTTCATCAACGTTGGAGCCTACGTCGACGAAGGCACCATGATCGACTCCCACGCGCTGGTCGGCTCCTGCGCCCAGATCGGCAAGCGCGTCCACCTGAGCGCCGCCGCGCAAGTCGGCGGCGTTCTCGAACCCATCAACGCCTCCCCCGTCATCATCGAGGACGACGTGCTGGTCGGCGGCAATTGCGGAATCTACGAAGGCACTCTGGTACGTGCACGCGCAGTCCTGGGTGCAGGAACAATCCTCACGCGCTCTACGCCTCTGTATGACTTGGTGAAGGGCGAGGTCTACCGCGCGACAGGCGACGCGCCGCTCGAAGTTCCAGAGAACGCAGTAGTCGTCCCCGGCTCACGCGCGGTTAAGAAAGGCGCCGCCGCCGATTGGCATCTCTCGTTGTATACGCCTGTGATCGTGAAGTACCGCGACGAAAAAACCGACCGCGGAATTGAGTTGGAAGACTGGCTGCGGTAGCTTTGCCCCAGGTTGCTATAACGTCTTGGATCAATCCAGAAAACTCGATGTGTGGATGGCGCGAATTGCGGTGGCACCAGGCGACGAATGTGAATTACTAGAGGACGACAAGGGGGCTTACATCAACGTACTAACGCTCGCGACCAACGAAACGGAATGTCGTACCAAGGTTGGAGCCGCGATGAACGACTACCATTTTGAGATCGTAGCGGTCGAAGATATCTTTCTCTTTCGGGACGCATACAACGTCTCCGCCGACCTTGCAACGATTGCGGAGGAGTTGGAGGAATCACAGAATCTCAAACACGTTCGGTTCACAACTTTGCATAAGTTCCCTAGAATTATGTAATCAACGCTCAAGCCTCTACCGAACCTCCACCCCCAACCTCCCCGCCCCATTCAATGAAACCTGCATCTGTCCCAGCTTCCGAATCACAGCGTTCGCCTGCGCTAACGCGTCCACGCCATACGTGCTCGCAATCCCCAAGACCTTCGTCCCGGCCGCACGCGCCGACTGAATCCCTGCAGGCGCATCCTCGATCACCAGGCAATCCGCCGGAGCGAATCCCAACCGCTCCGCCCCCATTAAATACGGCTCTGGATGCGGCTTCCCATGCGTGACATCGTCGGATGTGACCAGAACTTCAGGAACCGGTAGCCCGCAGAAACGCAACCGATTCGTGGCCAGCAGCCTCGACCCGGAAGTGACCACGCCCCACCGTCCTTCGGGGACCGAGCGTACCAACTCAACCGCGCCCGGCATTACCACAACGCCCTGCTGGTCCTGCGCCTCGTGATTCTCAATTTCTCTGGCCTCGGCGTCGGCGTCCAGATGCGGCGCGACGCGCTTGATGACCTCGACCGTCCGCACCCCGTGAGCGATGGCCATAATAGCATCTCCATCCACGCCCTTGCGCGCAGCCCACTCGCGCCATTCGCGGTCGACTGCACGCGTGGAGTCCGCCAGGACTCCGTCCAGATCAAAGAGGATGGCTGAGCAAACAAAGGTAGGCATCTATACAGTATTTAATCACAGTAACGCGAAGTATCAGCGGGCAACACAACTGCCCTGTCATCCTGAGCGAAGTGAAGGACCTGTGCAACTTGCTGACACTGGGATGCTGTCGGCAAACTGCATAGGTCCGTCGCTTCGCTCAGGATGACAATGCTAATGATGACAAAGCTCAATGACGACAGAGTTAATGATGACAAAGCATGGTTGACCGCAACGTTGGTTACCCACGCGCTGGAAAGCTCAACTGGTCCTGGCTCATCAATGCCGCGTGCCGCGCCCGCAGCGTCAAATGCCGCTGCCGGAAGTGATGCTTCGCCCGCTCGCCCCACGCCCGCACGAACCAGTAATTCAATCCCGCGCCGATCGCCGCGCTGGCCAGCGGAATCATCCGCCCGACCCACTTCTCCACGACCTCTGCGCTGGCCTTCGCCGCAATCCTTTGGATGACGCGCGGCACAAATTTGTTGACGACTTCTTTCTCCAGCAACTCGCGGCTGATGTCGACTCCCGCCGCGCTCGCCGCCGCAACCCACAACTCCGCGATGTCGTCGTCCGTCTTGAACTCGAATCCATACACCAGGCTCAGCTTCTCGATCGTCCGCATCGTGATCGCCGAGAGAATGCCCAGATCCGGCACGATCGTGATCAATCCGCCCAATCCGAATCCTGCGCCCTCGACCGCCGCGACTTTCATTCCACTGCGGATCACCGAGTCGGCCACCGCATCGATCTCGCCGATCTCCAGCGAATACACGCCGTGATATCCGCTGATCGGCATGCGATACGCCGCGCGCAATTGCAGCAGAAATTTGTCTGGATTCACGCGCACCGTCGAGTAAGCGCGCGTCAGCCCGCTCACCATCCCCGCCTCAATGCGACGCCGCAACCACGATTTGCCTGGTTCCGCCACTCCTTCCACCTTATCGCACGAAGAGCGAGAAAGCCATCGAGTCATGAGCTGCGAGCTACGAGTCGCGAGCGATCAACCCCGAACTGCGCCCGACCTGCCTCGCCGCACGTAGCTCGCAGCTCCTAGCTCGAAGCTCACAGCTATGTGCTAGCATCATCTTTACTCAATGCCCACTGGAAAACTGCAAGTCATCCCTCTCGGGGGCCTCGGCGAATTCGGCATGAACTGCATGGCCGTCCGCTGGGGAGACGACATCATCGTCATCGACGCGGGACTCATGTTCCCCGAAGCCGAACTGCTTGGCGTCGACATCGTTGTCCCCGACATCACCTATCTCGTCGAAAACCGCCAGCGCATCCGCGGCATCGTCCTGACCCACGGCCACGAAGATCACATCGGCGCGCTCCCCTGGATGCTCTCCGAACTCAAAGTCCCGGTCTGGGGCACCGAGTTCACGCTCGCTTACGTCGAAGACAAACTCGACGAGCACGGCCTGCTCGACGACGCCGACCTGCGCGAAATGCGCCCCAACGAGCGCTTCAAGGCCGGGCCGTTCACCATCCATCCCATCCAGGTCACGCACAGCCTGGTCGATTGCGTCGCGCTCGCCATCCACACGCCGCTCGGCGTCATCATCCACACCGGCGATTTCAAAGTCGATCCCACGCCCACCGACAACAAGCTTTTTGACCTGCACACCTTCGCCGAGTACGGCAAGACGGGCGTGCTGGCACTGTTTCAGGATTCCACCAACGTCGAGCGCAAGGGATACACGCCCAGCGAGCGAGCAGTCCGAAGAAAGTTCGACGAAGTTTTCGCTCACACCAAGCGCCGGCTTTTCATCTCGTGCTTCTCGTCGTCCATCCACCGCATCAATCTTGCGGTACAACTCGCCTACGAGCACGGACGCAAAGTCGCCTTCCTCGGCCGCTCCATGAACAATTCCGCCGAGATCGCCGAAGACCTCGGCTACATCGAAGTACCCGACGGCCTCGTGATCAATCCCGGCGAGATGAAGAATTTCCCGCCGGAAAAAGTTTGCGTGCTCATCAGCGGCACCCAGGGCGAGCCCATGTCGGCACTCTCGCGCGCCGCCGTCGACAATCACAAGCACGCCAAAATCGAAAAGGGAGACACCGTCGTCCTCTCGAGCCGCATCATCCCGGGCAACGAGAAAACCATCTACCGGATGATCGACCACCTGTTCCGCCGCGAAGCCCACGTCATCTACGAAGACGGAACCTCGCCGCCCATCCATGTCAGCGGGCACGGCAGCCAGGAAGAACTCAAGCTCATCATCAACCTGGTCAAGCCGCGCTACTTCATTCCCATCCACGGCGAGTACCGTCAACTGAAACTGCACGCCGAAATGGCGGGAGCCATGCACGGCTCGGTCGGCAAAGTCATGCTGATCGAGAGCGGCGACGTTCTCGAATTCGACGAACTCGGCGCGCGCAAAACCGCCCGCATCAAAGTGGGCCGCGTCTGCATCGACTCCGGCAGTCGCACCGATGTGGTCGAAGATCTCATTATTAAAGACCGCCTGCACCTCAGCGAAGATGGCATCGTTCTGCCGATCATCGCCATCAACAAATTGTCGGGTGATGTGGAATCGGCGCCGGAAATCGTCACCCGCGGCTTCAATCCCGGCGACGACGGCCTGATGGAAGGCGCCAAGCGCATCGTCGAAGACACGCTCGCGCATTCCAGCGACGAAGAAAAAGGCGACTACGGCGTAATCAAAGAAAAAATCCGCGCCGACCTCAAGCGCTACATCTCCAAGCAAACCCAAAAGCGCCCGCTCATCATGCCGGTAATCCTGGAAATCTAGGGATTCCGTCTGGTGGGCCGAGAACGACCGGCCACCTCTGATGCTGGTATATTAAGTTAGGGACGACCCAAAATGCAGGCACCAGACCTTGTTCACCCATCAATAGCGGGCATTCCTGAAGGCGCCCTAGTTGACCAACTGGCAGGCCCGCTGTGGCGTTGGATTGTCTTCGAACCCCACGGTGTCCCGAGGGACGCTATACAGAAGACGAAGGTCCAACTGCAAAGCGCACCAGGGAATTTCCATGGAGATATTGACCTTCTTCTTTGCGCCCCAGGTCGACCAGAGCTAGCAGTAGCCTACGAAGTCAAGCGAATCAAGTTCTCCATTTCAGCCCTTCGGAGTGGACTTCCGAACAAACTCCATGAGTTCAAGAAGGCAGTCGCGCAGGCGAATATTCTGGCTGAAGTAGGCTTCTCGCAAGTGTATCTGTACGTTATTGCCGTAGTTGACTCGCGAGAACAAAACCTAGGGAAAACGTCCTATGCTGGCCTCTCCACGGAACTGCAGAGTGTCGTCCCTGGCGTGGTCTCACTGGAAGGCTTGGATGAGCGGGTAGGTTTATTCGAGTGGGAATTCACACAGCCTATGGACTATGACCCGCTAACGGTTGGTTCAAGTAGAGGCCACCTGCACCGTCTGGCACGTGCGATACCGCAGAGCCGTGAGCTAACAAGGTGGGTTGACCATGTTTTGCTTTAAGGGCCTTTAAGGGACAACTCGACGCCCGAACTATATGACCATCCAAATCAACCGTCCCGAAATCGAAGCACTAATTCAGCAGCGCCTTCACAGCGGCGCGTTCGAGAGTGTCGAGGACGTCCTGTTTGACGCCTTGGAAATACAAGGCGAACGCGAGGCCTGGCTGCAGGAAAACAAAGAGGCCATCAATGCCAAGATTGGGCACGGTCTGGCCCAACTCGACCGCGGCGAAGGTATACCGGGTGATGGCCTGCGCAAGCGTCTTGACGCCGACAAGGCAGCGTGGCTCGCGGACCGCTCTGGATCGTGAAATCATACATCGTCGCTCCGGACGCCGAAGCCGATCTCAAGCAGATTTGGCGTTACCTGCTCGGTGAGGCGGGGCTGGCCGTTGCCAACCGGATTCAGGGCGAACTGGTGGATGCCTTCGAGGGCTTGGCCGATGCTCCCGGCAAAGGTCATAGGCGTTCCGACCTAACCAATTTGGATGTCCTCTTCTTCAGCCTATACCAATACATGATCGTGTACCGGCAAACGAAGACAGTCGAGATCGTCGCCGTCCTGCATGGCAAACGCGACGTAAAGCGGCTCCTGAAGAATCGAGTCTCACGGTGATCCACGGACAAACAAGAACAGCGAGCCCCTTACCATGGTGAGCCTGACAGACATCACAGAAGCCCGCTCCCGCATCCACGGCGTCACCGTCCGCACGCCGCTCATCGAATTCATGTGGGCACAGCCGACCTCGGCTGTCCAGCCCGATTCTCGCCGCCTCTTCCTCAAGCCCGAAAACCAGCAGCCCATCGGCGCCTTCAAACTGCGCGGAGCCTACAACAAGATCGCGTCGCTTTCCGAAGCAGAGCGCAAGCGCGGCGTCATCTCTTACTCCAGCGGCAATCACGCCCAGGGCGTTGCCTACGCTGCCCGGGCCCTCGGAGTGAAGACCGTCATCGTCATGCCCAATAACGCGCCCGCCATCAAGCGCGAGGCAACTGCCGCGCTCGGCGCCGACATCGTACTGGTAGGCCCCGGCAGCACCGAACGCCAACTGAAAGCTGAGGAATTGGCAGCGCAACACGGCTACATCATCGTGCCTCCGTACAACGACGAAAAGATCATCGCTGGCCAAGGCACTATGGGACTCGAGATCCTCGAAGACATGCCCAACGTCGAAACCGTGCTCGCGCCCGTCGGCGGAGGGGGTCTGATCAGCGGCGTTGCCGCGGCCATCAAGCTGAGCAAGCCTTCGGTAAACGTCTTCGGTGTCGAGCCGGAACTGGCGGCAGACGCGCAAGCCAGCCTGCGCGCAGGAAAAATCGTGACCTTCCCTGCCGAACAAGTCACGCGCACCATCGCCGACGGCTTACGCACGCAAAGTGTCGGCGCCATCAATTTCGATCACATGCAATGTTTCGTCGACGGCATCATCACGGTCACGGAAGACGAGATTCGCCGGGCTATGAAACAACTGGCCGCCAATCCCGAAACGGTAGCCGAACCCAGCGGCGCCGTCGCCACCGCCGGATTCCTGTTCCACGCCGACCAACTGCCAAAAACAAAGCTGAACGTGGCAATCATCTCGGGCGGCAACATCGAGCCGCAGATTCTGGAAGAACTGCGCCGGTGATAAGACATTGCAAGCAACGTCCCTACGGCCAATAATCATGGATATGAAACTTCGATTCACTCTTGTCGCGGTAACGATTCTCGCGGTAGCTACGCTCGTCTCCGCCCAGGCGCAGCGCGGCACGCTCGTCCACGAAGAAACCATCCGCGTCTCGCCCAGTGGCGACGCCGCCAAACTCGGCGTGGCCGGCCGCGGGCACGAACTCGTCATCATCGACACCAGCCGCGACTGGACGCACGTCGAAGCCATCCTTCGCGAGCCAAGAAAAGACGCCGACGAAGATGACCCCGAATCCGAAGGGAAGACCATCACTGGATGGATCAACAGCAAAGCCCTCGTAAACCTGACCACCCCCAGCGGTGACAAGATTGTTTTCGGCGAGGCCGCCGATTCCGAAGATCAGGCCAGCCGTCGCCGCGGACGCCGTGATGCCGCACAAGACGCCATGCGTCTCTACTACCGCGTCTACGATTTATTTCCTACATCGCCGCTGGCTGCCGAAGGGCTCTACCGCGCCGCCGACATCCGCTGGCAGGTCGAGCGCTCCGATGTGCTCACCCGTCCTTCCGCCCGCGAGCGCGAAGCCTACATGCGCGGCCAGATCGACGAAGAGTGGATGAAGCTGGTCATGAAAAAATATCCCGGGACCAAATGGGCCGACCTCGCCGCCTTCCACCTCATCGAAAACAAACTCTGCGGCGACTGGCAAGGCGCGTCAAAGTGTCCCGAAAAAGAAGCCGAGATGTACGAGAAGTACGCGAAGGAGCACGAGCAATCTCCTGCGGCGCCCGAAGCGCTGTACCAGGCCGCCTGGCGCCGCTCCGCGCTGATCGAGATCTACAAGACCGAAGCCAACCAGAAGAAATCCGACGAAGCCAAGAACCGTTCCCTGGAACTGGCGCAAAGAATCGTCAGCCAGTACGGCCAAAGCGACTGGTCCTCGCGCGCCCTGACGCTGATTTTCTACGTCCAACAGGGCGTGCCGACGTTCGGCAACGCCAGCGACTAGATCTTCTCCAGTCTGTCATCCTGGGCAAAGTGACTGCTTCGCAAAAGCGAAGCAGTCACGGAGTCGAAGGATCCCTACTGGCGATGCTGTACGGGACTGCAATAGGGATACTCGCCGTGTTTACCCAAACCTCCCCGCAACCTGAGATACTGTTTCCTTTGATTTTTGGAGGACGATTGAACGACTACCTGTTATCCCTGATCCTGGGCATTGTCGAGGGCCTCACCGAGTTCCTGCCCGTCAGTTCCACCGCGCACCTGCGCCTGTCGGAAATGCTGCTCCACATCAGCCTATCCGACGGCTACTGGAAGATGTATTCCATCGTCATCCAACTCGGCGCAATACTCGTGTCTGCCGGTTTATTTCTGGAGCCGCATCACGAAGTTCCTGTCTACGTTCCCCAGCGGCGAAAATGGAAACCGTACCGCGTTGACTCATCCCCTGGGTCTCACTACGGTTGCTTTCGTCGTCACCGCAATTCCATCATTCCTGCTGACCAAAGTGATCGGCAAGCATCTGGAAAACATTGCCATCATTGGATGGTCGCTGCTGATCGGCGGAATCGTGATGTGGCTGGTCGACGCGCTCAACGCCAAGTCGGAAGCGACTGGTCCCGGCGCGAGCGCAAGCCGCATCCACACCTGGAAGATGGAAGACATGAGCCTGATGCAGGCAGTCTGGATCGGCTTCTGCCAGATCTTCTCGGCCGTCTTCCCAGGAACCTCGCGATCCATGTCGACCATTGCAGGCGGACAACTGGCGCGTATGTCGCGGGCCGCTGCCCTCGAGTTCTCGTTCTTCGTCTCGATTCCAACCATGGCTGCGGCTACTCTGTACACTCTCTACAAATCAGTTCGGGGAAAAGGTGAGAACCCCATCGGCGTCTCGCAGATCGACGCGCATGGCTGGATCGTCCTCGCCATCGGATTCGTGGTCTCGTTCGTCGTCGCCTACGGTTCCGTCGCCTGGTTCATGGCTTATGTACGCAAGCGCGGCTTCGCTCCGTTCGCCGTTTACCGGATCATTCTGGGAGCGTTGGTTTTGGTATTTGCGACACGCCTGGCCGGCTGAGAATCGGATCCATGAAATCCAGCTTCTGGCAAGGGTTTTGGCAGGGAAGCTAAGTGGATACTATAGGGGTTTTCCTGCATTGTCGGATTCTCCGCTTCTTGGCATAATGTAAAGGCTCTGGCCGATTGCGGCACCGAGGAATGTCGTGTCTTCGGTGTGAATCAGCCTACATGGATTATCTGGCAGGCATCTTTGTTCCCACCGGGAACCGGCGGCTCAATGAGCTGATCGGATTCCTGATGTGCGTTTCCGCGCTCCTCCTCTTCCTCGCGCTTGTTTCGTACTCTCCACTCGACCCGTCGTGGAACAGCGCCTCGGTGCTGACCGGTTCGCATGCCGCGCGAAACTGGATCGGCGTGGTCGGCGCCTTCACCGCCGACATGATGCTGCAGTTCTTCGGCATCGGCGCATTCCTTCTCGTGATCTTCCCGACGATGCTGGGTGTGCGCTGGTTCCGCTCCATGAAAGTGCAGTCGCCGCTGGCGAAGAGCCTCGGCGGAATCTGGCTGGTGATGTTCGTGCCCGCCATGCTAGCGCTGCTGCCCGGACACTTGCGCTGGATGCACGTGATCCCTGTCGAGGGCCTGATGGGCCGAGTGATCGGCGACGTGCTGATTCACTATCTGAATCTGGTGGGCGCCTACATCGTCTGCGCCACCGTGCTGGCCGTTGCGCTGTACCTCTCGACGGCGTTCTCGTTCTCGGCGATTCGACTCTGGGCTCCGACGCGCTTTGCGTTCGTCACCGCTCTCTGGAATCGCTACAAAGATTGGCAGCAGGAACGGGCCAAGAAACGCCAGCAGAAGGAACTGGAACAGCGGCGGATTTCGAAGCCTGTCGTGAAGAGCCAACTGATCCAGTCACGGCCAGCTTCCTCTCCTCAGTCTTCCGCATCATCAGAGCCGCGCCGCACCGGCATTGAGCGCATGATGGAAGAGGAAGCGCCCAAGCCCGAGACGAAATCCGCATCAGCAACCGGTGGAGTTCTGGCCGAACCTCTGGCAGCGAACGCTGCGGCCGACGCAGCCGATCCCGAAGTCACCGAGCGCGCCGACAGCGGAAACAAAGCCAAGACCACGATGCCCCGCATCGCCGGCGGATACAAACTGCCGTCGAGCAGCCTGCTGCAGCGTCCCGACGAACAGCAACAAGTCGATGCCGATGAACTCAAACTGCTGGCGCAAGTTCTCACTGAGAAGTACGCCGAGTTTGAGATTCACGGGCAGATCACGCAGATCAATCCCGGTCCGGTGGTTACGACGTTCGAGTTCAAGCCCGAAGCCGGCATCAAGTACAGCCGCATCACCAATCTTGTTGACGATCTGTGCCTCGCGCTCAAAGCCGAGAGCATTCTGATCGAACGCATGGCAGGCAAGAGCACGGTTGGAGTCCAGGTGCCGAACCGCCAGCGCGAAATCATCTGGCTGCGGGAAAACATCGAGTCGCAGGAATTCATGGGGTCGAAGTCGAAGCTCACAATTGCGATGGGCAAGGACATCAATGGCCGCATCGTAACGGCGGACTTGGCTGGAATGCCGCACCTCCTGATCGCTGGCTCGACGGGCGCGGGCAAGAGCGTCGCGATCAACGCGATGATCATGTCGATCCTCTACAAGGCGACGCCCGATCAGGTACGCCTGATTCTCGTAGACCCGAAGCGGCTGGAACTGGGCAACTACGAAGGCGTTCCCCACCTCTACACTCCCATCATCACGGAGCCGAAACTGGCAGCCAACGCGCTGCGCAATGCCGTGCGCGAGATGGAGCGACGGTTGAAGCTGCTCGCGGCCAAGGGCGTCCGCAACATCGATCAGTACAACAAGCTGTTCGATCAGGGATGGCACGCCGAGCCTGTTCGATGAAGAGTCGGATGAGAAGCCGATTCCCTACATCGTCATCATCATCGACGAGTTGGCCGACCTGATGATGCTCGATTCCAGCAACGTGGAAGAGTCGATCACCCGCCTGGCGCAGATGGCGCGAGCCGTCGGCATTCACCTGGTGCTGGCGACGCAGCGGCCATCGGTCGACGTGATCACGGGATTGATCAAAGCAAACTTTCCAGCCCGCGTTTCGTTCCGCGTTGCGACCAAAGTGGATTCACGCACCATTCTCGACGCGAACGGCGCAGAAGCCCTGCTCGGCAAAGGCGACATGCTGTACCTGCCGTCGGGCTCGGCGCGCGTGCATCGCCTGCACGCTCCGTTTGTGACGGAGAAGGAAATCGCGGCGGTGGTCGAGTTCTGGAAGTCGCAAGGTCTCGCGGAATATCAGCAGCAATTCCTCGAAGCCCCGAAGGGCGAGCGTGAAGCTGGCGCGGAAGGAAGCGGCGGCGATGCCGGCGCGGACGGCGATGCCGAAGACGATCCCATGTACGGCGATGCGGTGAAATTGGTGGTGGAGTTCGGCAAAGCCTCCACTTCCCTGCTGCAACGGCGCTTGCGCATCGGCTACGGCCGCGCGGCCCATCTGATCGATCTGATGGAGCAGGATGGCATTGTCGGTGCCGCCGACGGACCCAAACCGCGCGAGGTACTGAAGCGTCCGGACTGGATTTCGGAGATCGAAGAAACCGCGCGCTAGCGCATAACGAGACAGTTGAGAACCAAGAAAGGGCGGCCGAAAGGCCGCCCAACTTTTCCCGTTTGATCGCGAATCTAGAACTTCAACACGATGCCGGTTGAGAAGCGCATGTTCTTGCTGCTGGTTGAACCGTTGCTGTGCACCAGCATCCAGTCTGCCTGGGCAACTCGAAATGCCAGAGCCCGGTTGATGTTGAAATCAACTCCGCCTCCAGCCATCAGGGCGTATCCGTTGCCACTGGCGCTGCCCACACCGCTGACACTCGCGGTGGCGTGATCTCCGCCGATGAGCGCGTGCACAAATGGCGTGTAAGCTTTGTTCGCGCGCAGCGACAACACCGGACCGAAGGTGTAGGTATAGTTATTCAAATTCACACCGTACTGGCTGTTGTAGGCTGCGCCAAAGTCGGCAGTAATCCCGAAGTAATCGTTGAAGTTCCCATTGAGCGCGAAGTTGAAGCCGTTGCCGTTGTAGCCACCTTCCAAATGGGTGTACTGATAGCCGCCGAAGATTTCCGCTTTCGGATAATCCGCCGCCATCGCGGCCAGGGAAAATAACGTCGAGAAACAAGCTACAGCAATGAATTTGCGCAAAGTGATCTCCTAAGGTGAGACGGTATATCTCCCTCCGAAAGGGCTCGAAATGCCGTCCTTTCGGACGATCGCTCTTACCCTTTTTCAGGCGGAAGCAGACTGTTTCCATTGGAATTTAGGAGGGCGCGACTGGGCAAGTAACTGAAGCGCTGGCCCTTGGTAACCAGCTGATTTCATTGGACAAACGGCGGTCTGTCAGCTTCCGCCGACCCAGTCCAGGAAGCGCCCCTTCATGCGGCGAAACCAGTCTGGCAACCAGCTTTTGTAGCGCAGCAGGACCGTCGCGTGGACCGCCTTGGACGATTTCGGCGCAGCCTTATTGCTGAAGACGAGGTAGTAGATTCCTGCGCCCGCGGGAACGTCCGTCTGCATAGTGCCCGCCGCAACCTTGCCGCTCTCGTAGAGGGAACTGGTCGCGTATCCGTTCTGCCAGACGGTAAAGGCAGGTTCGCTCAGGACATAGACTTCAATGTTGTTGTCGGTCTCCGTGTCTGCGTCTTTCGACTTGTCCTTGCGGTTGCTGGAGCTCTGGCCGCCTGCGGCAGACGTGAACTGGCCGACCACAGCCACGTTCACCGATCCTTCGGGCAAAGCAAACTTGTAATAGCGAAATGTATGCGCACCGACAGAAAACGTAGAGTCGAGGATGATCCGGTCCTGCTTTAGCCCGACGAACTCCTGCACTTGCTGTGCCCCTGTGCTGTCGCTGGTTACCACCCACAGAATGACTGCGACCAGAGTCGCCAGCAGAACCCCCAGCAGGATGCGACGCTTGGGCTTGGGCCGGGCGATTTGTGCTGCCGGCGTAGCCTCCACCACAGCGGTGTTTTTCGGCGGAGAACTCACGGGCTTGCCGCATTTCAGGCAGAACTGGGCTTCGTCGGGCAGGCTCGCGCCGCACTTACTGCAGCCCAAAATGACCTTGGCTGGAGGCGGCGTGGTGCTGTTGGTCGGCATAGGGACCGGCTCTCCGCACGTTCAGATTTGCGGTGCGAACTCGGGGGAAGAATTGCCAGCAGATATTAGCACAGGTTTGTCGGTGGTGGCATGAATTCGTCCCGTCGCGATCCGGGCTCGGCCGAATCGAGGAGAACGGAGGTTTCGCGCGATTACCTTCTAGTCGGGATAACGCAACTCCTTGAGCAGCGGGGGCGAAGGAGGTTGCACGTTCTGCTTCTCTTCGCATTTTTCGTATGCCGAGTTTTTCAGGCACCAAGTGGTGGAGGACCAGGGTCCGGGCTCGCCGTTGATCGTTGTCGGGCGCCTTTTCGAATTGAATGACTTTCGACCAATCGTCCGGAGAGAGAAATATCCGATCGGCCGTCGTGTCAATGATGCCGCTGAATCAAAAGCTTGGGAACAGGTCTTTAATCATGGCGAAGATGCGCATATCCACCGCGGGCCGCGCCACACTGGCCTGAACCAAACTCGGAGTAGTACACCCGCGGGCCGGACTTGATCAGCAGCGTGTCACGGGAAGGCGCTTCGCACGAAGCTACCTTCGCCGACTAGTTCCCCAATTGCTTGAATGTCTCGCCTTTGCGGTACGCCAGAGTCCGGCCCGCAGACCCATTCGCCGGTGCTGATGGCGTGCCGGGAGTTTTGGATGGCCGGACAACCGGGACAAGTGATCGTAGTCATATCCGTGTGATTCTTTACCAGGATGTAAGCGTCGGACGGGCAGCCAGTGGATTCGCAGCGAGCGGAATGAACAGTCAGGATGCTCGCCGTCATACTTGTCCGCTCTGGCTAAGGCGGATGTCAAGGTGTCATTTGAAAGGTGCGAGCCGGATCGAGACGAATCGGTTAAAAGTTTCCGGCTTGCCAAAAACACGAAGAGGCGACGAGGTGGAGAATGGTCCCATCTTTTTGCCCGGAGGCGCGGGACTGAATACGTCGACCATCAAGCGCAGGTCGCGCAAATCCAAAGTGGGCAGTGGAGGGAACGCCGTATAAGGAATCTCGATCTGAAACGTATAAGCCGGCCGATCATGGCTAACCCAGGCGCGACTCACCCACATCTGGAGCTTGCCTTGAGGTTTCAACATGTCCGGCACTTCTTCGGCGTACTGAGGCTGGTCGCTGGCGAAGTCGCGGGTAATGGCCTCGTAGGCGGGCGTCGCGTAGGACTCGACGGAATAGTAATCGGTGAGCAGCCACTGGCGCGTGAAAAGACGCTTGAACACGGGCCGATAGCGCTGCTGCGTGGCGACCCAATCGCGGCATTTCTTCTGTTTTGCAGCGACGGCGACGGTATCGGCCGATCCGCGTTTGTCCTTTGCCAAAATCGGCGCAGGAATCCTGTCCCTTGGGGAACTCATTCTGGTCGAACTGATTGCCCCAGCCGATCACGGGCATGGCAACGTCAGTGCCAGCGGCGAGCCAGACCTCGATGTGATCCTTGGAGAGGATCCAGTTCTGGTTCTTGGGGAAGTCGGGAGCATCTCCGTCTACTTCGCCAGCGATCACCAGGGCGTGGCCGATATTGCGGATCCAGAGATGGCCGTTGCGCGCACCCGCGCCGTGCGGAATCAGCGTGATGTCGGGCGGCATGCTCTTGAAGGCGGCAATCGAACCTTAGAGACTGGAACGTTGCATTGCGGCACGAGGATGGGTTGTCCTGTGCAAACAGGTCGAGAAACCGAGCATCAGCACAATGATCTGAGTAAGACGCATCCTACGCACAGCGTAGCAAAAGCTCGGCGCGGTGGGAGTACCAGCGGTAAGTTCGATGACTAGGCAGGCTTCGCGGCGCTGCCGTCCAGACCAAGCTTGTCGGCGATGGGCTTCAGCGCTTCGATGCAGAAGGCGATGTGCTCGTCGAGATCGACGCCGAGCGCGGCCGCACCTTGTATGATGTCGTCGCGGTTTACCTTGCGGGCGAAGGCTTTGTCTTTCATCCTCTTTCGCACCGATTTTGTATCGACCTCGGCCAGCGACTTTCCCGGCTTGATCAGCGCGACTGCGGTGATGAATCCGGCGAGTTCGTCGCAGGCGAACAGTGCCTTTTCCATCGGCGTGTCGCGGGTGACGCCGGTATATTCAGCGTGCGACATAATGGCGCGGCAGATTTCGTCGGAGTATCCGCGCTCTTTCAGGATCGCGTTGCCCTTGTAGGGATGGTCTTCCTGGCTGGGCCAGCGTTCGTAGTCGAAATCGTGAATAAGTCCGACGACGCCCCACAGGTTCTCGTCGTCAGGAGAACCATTCCCCCACTTGCGGGCGCAGGCGCGCATGCAGGCTTCCACAGCCAGAGCGTGCTTGCGCAAGCTTTCTGACTGGGTGAACTCAGTTAGCAGGTCCCATGCCGTCTCTCGCGGGCTGACTCGATCCATAGTTACAGGTCTTCCTCGTATCTCACTTCCGGGCAGCAGCTTGGCTAAAATCCTCACGTTGGGGTTTGGAGCGGCACTTGTACTGTCCTGACCGGATCAAGGGCCAGGCCTCTTCATATCGCATGATGTGAGCGTGCTGTGATCTCCAGTGGGCGTCGATTCCATCCCACCCGTTGCCTTGGAACTGATGGCCGCACTCTGGGCAAGATTTCGTCTGATCTGTATCTTTCGCCATGCCGACAGTTTCCCACAGACGAATGGATTGACCCAGCCGGCTGCGGATTTCAAACTGCACCACTCCCACGGTCACATCCACTTTAACCAGCGCTCCCACAAATTAACTTTGCACAGCCATGGCGAATCTGTCGAAACCTTCCGGGAAACTCAAGAGAGTGGCACAGGCGATGAAATCAGAGGTCCCAAACACCGGGGGCCCGAAAGCTCAAGAGTAAGGGGAAAGTCCCAGGCTTGACCGGTTTATACTGAACCCTTTCCGGGGTCAGGGGAATCAAACTCCAGCAAATCAGAAGTTTTGCAATCTGTGTTCTGCAAGGCCTGTTGATCCACCACTATCGATGAATGACCTGCTCTCCATGATGGCGCGCCACGGCTACGCCCTGACCTTCCTCTTGCTGTTTGCCGAGGCGATTGGCCTTCCCTTCCCGGCCGCGATCGCGTTGGTGGCAGCGGGCGCCGCCACCGCATCCCCCACCCACCAACTGTCGGGACCGGGCGTTCTTCTGGCCGCGATGCTCGCTCTCATGATCGGCGACACGGCGCAGTTCTGGCTCGGTCGCTACACCGGCTGGGCTCTGCTTAGCGTCCTCTGCCGCCTTTCGATGAATCCCGAGACCTGCATTCTCCGTTCGGCCGAATCGTTCTACAAACGCGGCAAGCTTACCCTGGTGATTGCCAAGTTTATCCCCGGAATCAACACCATGGCCGCTCCGCTCGCCGGCAGCATGAAGATGCGCTTTGGGCAGTTCCTGCGCCTCGATATGGCCGGAGCGATGCTGTATTCCGGCACCTACTTGCTGGTGGGGTACGTGTCGCGCGATTTTCTAGCGGCCACCTTGAACGGATTTCACGCGGCGGGGCACGCCATGGAAGTCATTGTGATCGCCGCTCTCCTCGTATATGCCGCTTATCGCGCGACGCAATTCCATCGGCACAAGAAATACCGCATCATGCCCCGGGTGCAGGCCGAGGAACTCGCTGCCCGACTGGCTTCGAGCGAGAAGGACCGTGTGCTGATTGTCGACGTGCGCAGCCACGGCTACTACGACATTGGAGCCGAACGCATCGCCGGCTCCATCCGCATTGAACCCAACAATCTCGATGAGGAGATCAAGAGACTTCCCAAAGACAAGGACATTTACCTCTACTGTACTTGAGCGCGCGAAGCGACTAGCGCCCGGGTGGCGCATCTACTGCAGGAAAGAGGATTCAACACGTTTGTGATCGTCGGCGGCTTGGCCGCCTGGCGTAAAGCCGGGGGCCATTTGGAATCAATTCCCAAGGACGATCTGGTCAAGCTGCCTACGTTCAGTTAACGTTGGCTGTGGCCTCGTAGACAATCGAGTCGCGGGCACGCAACTTTTATCCGACCACGGGTTGAAACAAAAAGTACGCATCCCACCTGCCGGGAGATGCCCATGCGCCTCGTCGCCGCTGCTATCCTGCTCGTCGTTGTTCCGGTGACTGTCTGGAAGCTCGCAGCGTCGCCAAGCCATCCTGAAGTCTCTACCACCATCTACGATCCGAACCCTTCGCACCTCTGGAACCGGCTTTACGCTGCCGTGTTCATTCGCGAGGACCGGCATGGAACGCAGTTCGGCGTGGACTCTCTGGACCCTCTTCTTTGGACCGAAACAGAGCACTTACTGGCGGCGCCATCGCACGAGCGCGCATTGCGCGTTCTCGACGAGTTTCTGCAGACGCACGCCGAAAATCTAATTCAAGATCCCATCAAGCGCGCAATGTTGCAGCGCGATTTGTGGGCGGTGTTCGACTGGTCAGTCCAACAATTCCCAGCGAGGGATCGATCTCCGTACACGAGGGAGAAGGAGGAATTGCAGGCTCGACTTGCGGAAGTGCTGCGCCGTCTGGCGCTCACGCCAGAAGAACTGAAGTCTCTGCCTGACAACTATTCACAGGCGACGGCATCGGGGGCATTCGCCAAGGAATATGATCCTGCAAATCGGCAGCGGCCCTTTTTGCCGCCAGACTTGTTTGACCCGCGCGGGCCGTGGGTGTGCATCCAACCCAGTCCGGAGTCGGATTCCGGGGTGGCAAAGACGCACATGTGGAATGTCTCCGGACGGAGCGGCTTCTTCGTTTTCGTGAAACTGCCAGAAGGGCGCAAGGCCACGATGGATTATTTCCAGTCGCTGTGGAACTTTCCTGAACCGTGGGTTCCGGGGCCAACCTCCGCTGCCGATCAGACGCGCGAGAACCCCAACCTACCTTCCTTTCCGGCCGGAACCGAAGTTGCGCTGGTTCGTCGCATGACACTGTTCGACAATCGAGGCAATCTGACGGCGTCCTCCCTTACAGAAAGCGTGCAGATTCGCGTCTATCACTCGATCACGACTACGCAGGAACGCTTCCTCAATGGCAATATGGCGGAGGTCATCAAGAACAGCGGGCAGGATTTCTTTGAATTCAAACTGAGCCGGCCACAGCTTTTCGCAGCCAAGAACGGCGGCTTGCGGGCAGTGGCACCTGACGAAAACGAATTGTCGACCTTTCAGACGCAAGGGGACGATCCCCTGGAAGGAGCTCCCGGCCGGCCAGCCTTCGAAGGCAAGACGTTGCCCGAGCTGCAGCGCTGCGGATGGTGCCATTCTGGCGGAGGTGTACGCTCCCTGAACAGCCGGAGCAGTTTGCTGAAGCCAACCGGCTTCAGCAGGAGCCTGGCAACATCGACTATGGACGATCTATTGGGGTATAGTGCCGCCATCGCATGGAAAACCAATCATTACGATTGGGGCCTGCTGAATGGGTATTGGAAGTCGGCGCCAGCGCCAAGGTAGCATTCGGCTCGCGCAAAACCGGACTATGCGCCAAACTGCCGCAGATGATGATCCAGGTGCTTGTACATGCCGATGCCCCACTCCTGCGGCGTCAGCGAGCCAAAGAACGGATGAGAATGACGGGTACACTTCGCTTCCCCGCCCTCGTGAAACTGCCGAACTTTGACCTTGAGCTGCTCCCGTTCGCGCACAAAGTCCCGTTGATCCGAGACCACAAGTTTTGGGTCGGTGGGATTGTTCTGCGAGAACGGCTTCTCGTTGGAGTAAATCGGCTTAATGAACGGCCCAATCAACCTCCCGATGAGCAAGCGTGGCAGATTCAGCTGGCCTGAAGCCATATCGAGCGCTGCAGAACAGTGCGCCATCATCTGCGCCACGTCCATTTTCCCCCACTGCCGTTGCGTCGCTGGCTGCAGCCTGTCGACGCGCGAGATTACTTCGTCGACGGCTTCTGGTTGAAATAAGTTCTTCATGCTCGCCCCCGGTTTGGGCTTGGTAGTCGCCGAAAATGATAGCCGTCGCCGACGGCCCGGCGTAGTTTCCCGTGATCATAGAAATTCCCGATGAGGTTGCGGAGATGGTGTACGATTGTCGGACTTTTCCGCAATGACGGCCACGACAACTCACGAAGCGCCCAGCAACGCTCGGATGAACGGCGTCCTCTTCCTGCTCAGCCTGTCGGTCCTCATCAACTACATCGACCGCAGCAATCTCTCGATCGCCGCAGAGTTGATCAAGCACGAAATTCATATCTCAGATTTTCAACTCGGAACTCTGCTCTCAGCGTTCTTCTGGACGTACGCCCTGATGCAGATTCCGGCTGGCTGGCTGGTGGACCGCTTTGACGTGAAGTGGGTCTTTGCCGCCGGATTCCTCCTGTGGTCGGCTTCAACGGCGGTTACCGGCCTTTTGCACGGGTTCGCCGCTCTGCTGATCATCCGTGTGATTCTGGGCCTCGGCGAATCAGTCGCGTTCCCGTCGTACGGAAAAGTCCTGGGCAGCCATTTCAAAGAGAGGCATCGCGGATTTGCCAACGCCATGATCATGGTGGGCTTGGCGCTTGGCCCCGCGCTGGGAATGTGGGTGGGAGGACGAGCCGTCGGACGTTTTGGCTGGCGGCCGTTTTTTCTCGTGCTCGGCTTGGCAGCTTTGCTCTGGCTCCCGCTATGGTCAGCGTGGATGCCGCGTCGAACCGACGCGCCCTCCCGTTCACAAGCGCGAACGGCGGGCTTTCTCGATATTCTACGGCGACGGTCTTCGTGGGGCACCTGCATGGGACAGGCTTCCATCAATTACTTCCTGTATTTTCTGGTGACCTGGTTGCCCTCCTACCTGCAGCGGGGACGCCACCTTTCCCTGCACGACGTGGCAAACGCAGGCGGCCTGCTCTTCCTGACTTCCGCGATTTTCTCGGCAGTGACTGGAAAACTATCGGACCGCTGGATCCACGCGGGAGCTTCCCCGACTTCGGTGCGCAAAGGCTTGATGCTGTTCGGTCACACGGGCATCGGCATTTGTCTCGCCATCACAGTGCTGGCGTCCGGCCGCCTCTTCACAGCGATGCTCGTCTCGACCGGGGCGTTTCTGGGAATCAGCGTCTGCAACAGCTGGGCGATCTCGCAGATGCTGGCCGGACCCCGAATGGTGGGGCGGTGGATCGGGGTGCAGAATTTCGTTGGCAATCTCGGGGGCGCCGTCGCCCCCGTGCTAACAGGATTTATTCTGGGCAAAACCGGTTCTTTCTATTGGCCATTCTTTATCACTGCGGTCGTCGCCTGGATCGGCGGGCTCAGTTGGTGGTTCGTGGTCGGCCCCCTGGAGGAAATAGACTGGGAGAAGGAACCGGGCCCGCGCATCCGGATCCATGCCACACCCGCAGCAGGGGCGGCGCATCCGTAATACACTCTCTTCATGCAGCGGGAAATCGAAATCAAATTTCGCGTGGCCGATCTGCGGGCGCTGACGCGCAAACTCCGCGCAGCAGGATTCCGGCTGGTCACGCCGCGGACCAACGAGATGAATACGCTCTACGACCTGCCCGGTGAAATCTTGCGGGCGCGAAGGCAACTGCTTCGGCTGCGAAAATACGGGGCGACGTGGACCCTGACCCACAAGAGCGGAGGGATCAAAGGCCGCCACAGCAGCCGCGTGGAACTCGAGACAGGCGTCGCGGACGGGAAGAAGATGGACGCCATCCTGCGAGGGCTGGGGTATGCACCCACCTTGCGCTACGAAAAATTCCGCGCCGAGTGGAGCGATGGCAAAGGGCAAGTCGTAGTTGACGAGACTCCCATCGGAAACTTCTGCGAGATTGAAGGCCCGCCGCGCTGGATTGACTCGACTGCGAAAAAGCTGGGAGTCACCCCTGCGGACTACATCACCAAGAACTACGCAACGTTGTTTACAGACTGGAAGCAGGAAACGGGAAGCCTCGCCAAAGAGATGACATTCAAAGCCGTCAAGTAATGGGTGCCCCATCCTTGTCCCTCCGTCTTCAGGACGGACAGAGCCTGTCCTGAGCGAAGTCGAAGGGGTGGGGATTTTGACCTGAGTGTAATCAACTTCGCAAATTCAAAAGCCCCACCCTGTCGCACAAAACGCGACAAGGATGGGGCACCCATTCTCACGGGCGAATCAAGCGCCGTGGCACTTCTTATATTTCTTGCCTGACCCGCATGGGCAGGGATCATTCCGCCCCACTTTTTCCTGTCCCCGAACCACCTGCTGCACCGCTGGGGCGTCACCCGCCCCCGCCATCCGCGCCTGCTCGAGCTCACGGCGCTTGCGTCGCATGAACGCTTCTTCCAGTTCGTCGGCCGAGGTCGAGACCATCCGCGCAGGACGCCTTCCGTTCCCATCGCCACCGTGCTGCGCTGGAACTCCCGCCTCCAGCCCTTGCCCACTGGGCGCGCTCGGCGGTGGACCACCCGCGCCCACATCGGGCGGCCGCTCCAGGATCTGCATCAGGTACAGATAGCGCACCGTGTCTTCCTGGAAGCGCTGCATCATCGCTTCGAACATGTCGAAGGATTCTTTCTTGTATTCCACCAGCGGATCGTGCTGCCCATAGCCGCGCAGCCCGATGCCTTCCTTCAGGTGGTCCATGCTCAGCAGGTGATCTTTCCACTGCTGGTCGATCACGCTCAACATGATCATGCGCTCGTGATGGCGCATCGCATCGGGGCCAATGAGTTTTTCTTTCGCGTCGTAGCGCTCTTTCAGCTTCTCGAAAATCGCGTCGCCCAGTTCCTGCCGGTTCAGCGTATCGGCCTTGACGCCCTCGGCCAGGAAGTCGACGCCGAAGCGCGTGAACACCGCGTCTTTCAGCCCTTTGATGTTCCAGTCCGCGAGGTGAGCCTTCGCGGGGCAGTATTGCTCCAGCAATTCGGCAAGAATCGCCGAGACATAATCCTCGAGGATGAGATCCTTCTGGTCGGTGCCTTCGAGCAAGCGGCGCCGCAGGCCGTACACGGCCTCGCGCTGCTTGTTCATCACGTCGTCGTACTCCAGCAGGTGTTTGCGCGATTCGAAGTGCTGGCCTTCCACGGCCTTCTGTGCCGTCTCGATGCGCCGCGTAATCATCTTGGACTCGATCGGCACGCCCTCTTCCATTCCCAAGCGTTGCAGCAGGTTCGAGACCCACTCCTTGGCGAAGATGCGCATCAGGTCATCTTCGAGTGCCAGGTAGAAGCGCGAAGAACCGGGGTCGCCCTGGCGCCCAGCGCGCCCGCGAAGCTGGTTATCAATTCGCCTCGATTCGTGCCGCTCGGTGCCCAGAATGTGCAGGCCACCAACTGCGGTCACTTCGTCGTGCTCAATGTCGGTCTGCGCTTTGTAGCGGGTCAGGACCTCTGCCCACTTACCCGTTGGAACCGTGTATTCGTTGCCGTTGTAGTAGAAGATGGAAGTCTCCCCATCTTCCTGCGGCCCTTCGATCTTGCCTTGGGCCACGCGCAACTGCTGCGCGATCCCTTTCTTCACTAACTCCTGCTTGGCCATGAATTCGGGATTGCCACCCAGCAGAATGTCGGTGCCGCGACCCGCCATGTTCGTCGCGATGGTGACCCTGCCCTTTCGTCCCGCCTGGGCAACGATTTCGGCTTCACGCTCGTGAAACTTGGCGTTCAGCACGACATGGTCCTTCAAGCCTTTCTTCTTCAGCAACTCCGAGAGCCGCTCGGATTTTTCAATCGACGTAGTGCCGACAAGCACGGGCTGGCCCTTGGCGTGGAGCTTCTCAATTTCATCCGCGGCCGCAAAATATTTCTCTTTTTCCGTTCGGTACACGACGTCGGGATGCTCCAGCCGCAACATCTGTTTGTTGGTCGGAATCACGACCACTTCCAGCTTGTAGATCTTGTCGAACTCGGTGGCTTCCGTTTCCGCCGTTCCGGTCATGCCCGCCAGCTTCTTGAACATGCGGAAGTAATTCTGGAATGTGATGGTCGCGAGCGTCTGGTTCTCACGCTCGATCTTCACGCCTTCCTTGGCTTCAATCGATTGGTGCAGGCCGTCAGACCAGCGTCGTCCCGGCATCATGCGTCCCGTAAACTCGTCGACGATGATGACTTCCCCGTCTTTGATGACGTATTCCACATCCTTGCGATACAGCGCATGCGCCTTGATCGCCGTCTCGACGTGGTGCTTGAGATCCCAGTTCTCCGGGTCAGCAATATTCCCGATGCCGAGCAGGCCCTCGACCTTCACCCAGCCTTCATCAGTTACGGTGATGTTGCGGTGCTTTTCGTCGACCACAAAGTCGCCGGTAAGCTGCGCCGGTTCGCCGGGCGCAACGTCGATTTCTTCCCCCTTTTCCAGCTTGGGGATGATGCGGTTAACCGTGTAATACTTGTCGGTCGATTCCTCGCTGGCGCCGGAAATGATCAGCGGGGTGCGGGCTTCGTCGATCAGAATCGAATCGACTTCATCGACAATCGCGTAATTGTGCCCGCGCTGCACACAATCCTTGATGTCGAACTTCATGTTGTCGCGCAGGTAGTCGAATCCAAACTCGTTGTTGGTGCCGTAGGTCACGTCGGATGCGTACGCGGCGCGGCGCTCTTCGTCGTCCAGATCGTGCACGATCACGCCAACCGTCAGGCCCAGGAACCGGTACAGCCTGCCCATCCATTCCGAGTCGCGTTTGGCCAGGTAATCGTTGACCGTAACTACGTGCACCCCGCGTCCGCTCAGCGCGTTGAGATAGACCGGAAGAGTCGCGACCAGCGTCTTGCCTTCGCCGGTCTTCATTTCCGAAATCGTTCCCTGGTGCAGCACCATGCCACCGATCAACTGCACGTCAAAATGCCGCATGTTAAGCACGCGGCGCCCGGCCTCGCGGACCACCGCGAAAGCCTCGACCAAAATCTCATCCAGCACTTCCTGCAGCGCGTCGTACTGCTCTTTTTCGAGGCGCTTAAGCCGGTCAAGATCGTCTTCGCCTTCCGACTCGGGGCCTGCGTCGCCTGCGGGTGGCTGGTTCCCGTTACTTCCGCCGAAACGACTCAGCCGCTCCTGAATGCGCTGCCGGAATTCGTCCGTCTTGGCGCGCAGCTCGGCGTCGGTGAGTTTCTGGATCTGCGGCTCCAGCGCATTGATTGCCCGGACCCTGGGCGTCAGCGCTTTAATCACACGCTCGTTCTTGGTCCCAAAAACCTTGCCTAATAGCTGATTGATCAAACTCGAATTCCTTCAGAGGGCAGCACGCCCAAAAGTACCTTTAAAGCCTAGCACATTCGATGCTGGCCGAGACCGCCACGACACATGCAGGTGTACACCTTCAGTATAATGGCGTAGTCAGTTGACCGGTCACGGAGCTTCCATGACTGCCCGCTTTTCCGCGCTGATCGTTTTAGCTATTCTGCTGGCCCTTCCTGCCAATGCCAAAGACAAGAAGAAGCCGACCCTGCCCGAATACGTCTTGAGAGCTACGACTGTGCTGGTTGTAGTGAATCCGGAGGCAGGGGAGCCTCTCGAACAGCCCATGGCCAACGCCACTGCCCGCGACAATGTGGAGAAAGCTCTGATGGAATGGGGCCGCTTCCACCTGGTCATGGACGGCGCGGAATCAGACTTGGTGATCGCCGTCCGAACAGGCTCCGGCAAAATGGTGCAACCCTCCATCAAGGGCGGCCCCATCGATAGTCGCCCGGGCATGGGGCAATCCACGGACAGCAGCATTCGGATCGGTGCACAACACGGTACTCCCCCTCCGCTCAGCGATCCCGGCATGGGCGGGCCGCAAAGCGGGCCACGGGTGACCAATGAGGTCGGCGCCTCCGAAGATACCTTCGAGGTGTATCGCGGCGGAGTGCAAACTCCACTGGACGCGCCTGCAGTCTGGCGCTACATCGCCAAGGATTGTTTGCGGCCGCCCAAGGTTTCCGCCGTCGAAGAGTTCCGCAAGGCCATTGCCGATGCGGAAAAGCCCCAAGTACCCAAGAAGCCCTAGCCGGACGCGTTCCCCACCGCCAGAAGAGCCAGCAGCACTGCGCGCACTGCGTCCTGAGCTACATTTCGTGTATATTCGCCACGACGAATGCCCACCTTCTACGACCGCTTTGTCGATTGCTCCCTGCGCTGGCCTGACAATGTCGCGCTCGAACTCCAGCGCCACGATCACATCGAAAGCTGCACCTACGCCGAACTTCACCGCATGGCGGAATCCGTCGGCCGCTGGATCACCGAAAACGGATTCCCGCACGGATCAAGACTTGCGATATTCGCCGACAATCATCCGCGCTGGGTCGCGGCCTACCTGGGAATCATTGCCTCGGGATGTGCCGCCGTTCCTCTCGACACCGCCCTGCACGACGATCAGGTCGCCAAGCTTCTGAAAGACAGTGGCGCGTCGGCGGTCTTCTGCGACGCGAAACACGTTCCGGTAGCGCGGCCTGCGGTCACCGAGCTGAACCTGGGTCTCGTCCTCATGGACCCCGACCGCATGGCCAACCATTCCGTCGAGGATCACTGGCTGGGCAATCTGCCTGCAATCTTCGACGCCGGCCCGGGCAAATTCAAACCTGCCCCTGCCACGGACGACGATCTCGCTTCCCTGCTCTACACCTCCGGCACTACCGCCGATCCCAAGGGCGTGATGCTGACACACGCCAATTTTCTGGGCGAGGTTGAGGCCGTATTCAACTGGGTCGATCTCGGCCCCACCGACGCCCTGCTCGGCGTGCTCCCGCTCTTCCACGTGCTGGCGCAGATGGCGAATCTGCTTCTCCCGCTGGTGAAGGGATCGCGCGTCGTCTACTTGGAGACGCTCAACACCACCGAACTGATGCGCGCTCTGGGCGAGCGCAACATCACTGCATTCGCCGTCGTGCCTCAGTTCTACTATCTGATCCATGAACGTATCTTCCAGGAGATCAAAAAACGCGGCGCGGTAACGCAGAAAGTCTTCTCCTTGCTTGTCGTGATCAACCGCACTCTGCGCAAGCTGGGAATCAATGCCGGACGCATCTTCTTCCGCAAAATCCACGACACGCTCGGGCCGAAGATGCGCTATCTGGCCACCGGCGGCTCACGCTTCGATCCCGAGATCATGCGGGACTTTCACGACCTGGGCATCGACATCTTACAGGCCCTCGGCCTGACGGAAACGACCGCAGCCATCTTCGTAAATTCACCCCACGACAACGTAATTGGCTCCTGCGGCAAGGCGATGAAAGGCGTCGAGGGCAAGATCGTCGACCCGCAACCGCAGGAAGAGGGTGGCCCGCCGGTTGGTGAAGTCGCGGTGCGCGGCGCGGTGGTAATGAAGGGCTACTGGAACCGCCCCGACGCCACGGCAGCGGTCTTCCGCGACGGATGGTTCCTCACCGGCGACCTGGGCTACTTCGACTCGAAGGGCAACCTCTTTCTCACCGGTCGCAAGAAAGAGGTCATCGTTCTCAGCAACGGCAAGAACGTCTATCCCGAGGAGATCGAAGCGCACTACCTGAAGTCACCGATCATCAAGGAAATCGCCGTGATGGGACTGGAAGGCAAACCGGGCGAAGGCGGCGATCGCCTGCACGCCGTGATCGTCCCGAACTTCGATGTTCTCCGGCAACGCAAGGTCGTCAACGCCAAGGAAGCCATCCGCTTCGACATTGAAGGCCTGGCGCCAAAGATCGCCTCGACCAAGCGCATTGGCAGTTACGAAATCTGGCAGGAAGACCTGCCCCGCACCACGACCCGCAAGATCAAGCGCTTTGAAGTCGCAGAAGCGGGTCAGAGCCAATCAAGCGAAGAAGACTGCGGATGATGCGGACCTGCCAGCGGAGAAGCCCCTCACTGCGGACGAAGCCGCATGGCTCGATCAGCCGGACGTGCAACGCGGTCTGAAGATTGTCCGCGAGTCCGCGCGCTCCACTCCACCAACTATGCGGCCCACGCTGAGCCTCGACCTCGATCTCGGCCTCGACTCGATGCAGCGCGTCGAACTGCTCAGCCGCCTCGAAGAAGAACTTGGCGGCAATCTCGAAGAATCCCAGCTGACCGAAATCTACACCGTCCGCGATCTCATCGACGCGGTGCTACAGAGCGCAGCCAGCGGCGCCGGCGGCCCCGGATCGCGCGTGACCTTTGCCGGATGGAAATCCATCCTGGCCGAAGATCCCGACGATCCCGATGTGATTCGCCTCGCCCATCCCAGTCGAATCAACGACATGTTCTGGTATCTCGTGACCAGAGTGATGCAGATGTTCGTTCTCGATCGCTTTCATCTGAAGGTGACCGGACTCGATAGGCTCCCTAACAGTGGCGCCTACATCATCTCGTCAAACCACCAGAGCTATCTCGATCCGCTGATCCTGGCGTGCCTGCTGCCGCGGGAAGTTTTCTTTCGAGCTTTTGCCGTGGGCACCAGCGACATCTTCGGCCAGGGATTCATGCGCAAACTGGCGCGCTCCATCAAAGTAGTCGTGCTCGATCCCGACGCGAACCTGGTTCCCGCCATGCGCGCCGGCGCGTTCGGCCTGCGGCACGGACTGGCGTTAATCCTCTACCCCGAGGGCGAGCGCTCCATCGACGGCACGCCCAGAATCTTCAAGAAGGGCGCGGCCATTCTTTCGATTCACCTGCAGGTGCCGATTATTCCGGTGGCCATTGAGGGCTTCTATGAAGCGTGGCCGCGCAACCAGGCATTTCGCGGATTCACTCCGCTGAAAATGGTCTTCGGCGATCCCATGCTTCCGCCGCCCGAGGCCGAGGCGTCGGAAGCTGCCTACGAAAAACTTACTGCTGATCTGAAGAATCGCATCGTCGAGATGTGGGAAGGACTGCGACAGTCCTAGCGGCGTCGTCTGCTCACGCGCCCACGCCCGCAGCCTGTTCGCCGAAGGCCTTGGCAAATCCGTTTACCACCAGCGAATCGTAGCGGTCCCCGGCACGCTTGATCACTTCTTCTCCCGCCTGCGACGGGGACATCTTCGCGCCTCTCTGCCCGCTGGTTAACGATTCATACTCTTCCGCCAGAACCAGAATCTGCACTTCCAGAGACGCAGCGTCCGGCTTGCCGCCGTTTTGCCGCAACATTCGCTCCGACAGGAAAATCGGGATCGCCCTCTGCAGTGAACCACTGCTTGCACCAGGTTTCGACGGCGCCTTCCCGCGATTCTGGATCGCGTGGTGCAGCTCCTCGTGGGATACTTGCGCCGCTTTGCACAACACTTCGTTGGTGATGCCCATGTCCTTCATGTTGAACAGGAGGGCAGCCATGCGAATGTCTTCTACGCTACCCGCGTCCAGGCCAACACCCTCTGCAATTTTGGTGGCACACATCGAAATGCGGTAGGCGTGCGCTTCGCTGTATTTCTGGTTGGCCAGAAAATTCTGCAGGATCACCAGCATCCCGTCGTAGCCGTCTTCCATCTCGCGTAGCGTTTTCTGATTCCGTTCGTAGAGCGTTCCGGTCGCGTATCCCGATACCATCAAGACTCCGCCCCACACCGCGATGTCGAACCACTTGGCGAAGGGCATGTCGACGCGGCGGCTGAACATGGCTGGATTCATACTTGCCAGCAAAACTACCAGCACCACGCTGGCCAGCGCGGTGAGCGTCGCATGCCGCCGTCCCAGGTGATATGCGGAATAAAGGGTTGGAAGGAAATAGAAAACCAGCGCCATCTTCTGCGATGCCACCAGAAAATTCAGCATCCCAGCAATCAGCACCAAAAACAGCAGTAACCAGAGTTCCGGGTTGATCTTGCGCACAGTGCCTCCCGGGGGTCAGAGGTACCGAACTCCGACGCTGAACCAACAGGAGCGTCAGGTCCCAAACTATCCCGTCCGTATATTCTCAAGGTGTGGGCTGGGAATCCCAAATTACTGACGTAATCGGAGGCAGTAACCTTTGCTACTTGGCACGCGGGTGTGTCTGATCATAGACCTGCAACACATGCTTCATCGAAAGCTGCGTGTAGCGCTGGGTCGTGGCCAGGCGCTCGTGGCCGAGCAACTCCTGAATAGCGCGCAGGTCCGCGCCCTCTTCCAGCATGTGTGTGCCGAAGGCATGGCGCAGAGTGTGCGGATGTACGTCTGGCGAAAGTCCCTCGGCAACCGCGATTTTCTTGATGATGCGGCCTACGCTACGTGTGGTCAGGCGCCCCCCGCGCTGGTTGATAAGCAGCGCCGAGGAGTTCTTGCGGGCTTCCGCCAGCATCGCCTGCCGTGCAGGAAGGTAAGCCGCCAGCGCGCTCTTCGCCGATCCACCAAACGGAACGTAACGCTCCTTCTTCCCCTTGCCGCGAATCAGGATCGCTTCTGAGCTCAGACGAATGTCGTCGAGATTGATTCCGGTCAGCTCCGAGTTGCGGATGCCGCACCCGTAGAGCAATTCGAGCATGAGAAAATCGCGCTCGGGAAAGGCTGCAACCTCAGGTATTTTCCCGTCGAGCACGGAATTCATTTCCTCGATGGTCGGCACCCGCGGAAGTTTCTTCGGCAGCCGCGGCGTCGCCACCAGCTTTGCTGGATTCTGCTCGACCACGCCCTCGCGCGCCAGCCAGCGATACAGCGACCGCACCGCCGCCAACGAGCGCGCCACCGAAGCCTTGCCCAATCCCTTTTCGTAAAGCTGCGAGAGGAATCCACGAATCGCGATGTGGTCGATCGATTTCCACCCCCGCGAACCCGCGTAGGCAGCGAAGGTCGCCAGATCCCCGCTGTAGGCCTTGATGGTATGCGGCGAGGCGTTCCTCTCCCGCAGATGCCGGAGGAAGTCCGCCACAGCCTTCTCGACGATGGTGTTCACTTTCGCCATTGTTACTTCGCCTTCGCCCTCGGATGATGTTTCTGATACACAGTCCGCAGCCGATCCAGTGCCAGATGCGTATAGACCTGCGTAGTCGAAATGTCCGCGTGTCCCAGGATTGTCTGCACCGTGCGCAGGTCCGCTCCGTTCTCCACCATGTGCGTGGCACACGAATGCCGCAGCATATGCGGTGACGCGTGTCGTCCGGACGCAACCGACGATTCCCCCACCATCTGCCACACCCTCTGCCGCGTCAACCTGCGCCCGCCCCGCGCGATAAACAATAGCGGCGAACTCTTCATCGAAATCGCGGACGGCCGCGCCGCATTCTTCGCCGGCTTGGAAGGTAGTCTGCTGGCCAAGACCGGCCGGCCCTGTGCCAAATACTCCGACAGCGCGTCCTGCGCCGGTTTTCCCAGCGGCACGATCCGTTCCTTGTCGCCCTTGCCGCGCACCAGCATGTATCCCGACTCGAGTTTCAGATCTTCCAGCGTCGCGTTGACCATCTCCGAAACTCGCAGCGCTCCCGCGTACAGCAATTCCAGCATGGCCCGATCGCGAGCCGCCAATGCTGCCGCATCTTTCGAGTGGCGCTGTCCACTCGCTAGCAGCGTCGCCGGAGACGCCAGCGTCGACTCCACTTCATCGCGCGCCAGCGACTTGGGCAGCACCTTCCACTGCCGCGGCGATTCGATGTCCAGCGTCGGATCATGATCGATTCTCTTATCGAGCAGCAGATAGCGATACAGATGCCGCAACGCCGAAAGCTTCCGCCCCACGCTGCGCCCATCGACCTGATGTGAAAACAACTGCTGCAGGAATTCACGCACGTCGTTGCGCCGCGCAGTCAGAAGAACCCGCTTATGCTTTTCCAGAAATTCAGAAAATTGCAGGATATCAGTCGTGTACGCGCTGATCGAATTCGCCGCCAGCCCCTTCTCGATGCGCAGGTAGTCGAGAAAGCCGGAGAGCACGCGCGCGTTCGCCTCGGTAGCCATAGGAGAAGAGATTCAGTATGCCCGTTATCGGACGCAGAGAAAAGTGATGAGGAGGATGCACGCCCGGCCTCAGCCTGTTCACGCTCCCTCCGCGCCGGTCACTTCCCGCAGCAATTCCACGGCGTACAGCGCTCCTTCTGGCGTTTCTTCATGCTTGAAATACGCAAAGACATCGCGGCCCGCGGCGAGATGCTGTCGAATGCGCTCGATCATTGAACGCCGCTCCTCCCCCGTATAACTCGGCTTGCGAAAGCGGTAATACACAAAGCCGGCCGTCGCGACTTCGGGCGTGGTCAGTGTCTCCGTCTCGGCAACGCACAGCGCCACGTTGCTCGCCTTCAGCAATTCCCAGGTCGAGTCGGCAAACCACGACGCATGACGAAACTCAAACGCGGCAGGCACGGTGCGCGGCAGGATCGCCAGAAAATCCTTGAGCAGCGTCGCGTCCACTTTCAGATTCGGAGGAAGCTGAAACAGCACCGGACCCAACTTGCCCACGGCGGCCAGCGGCTCAATGGTCGCCAGAAATCGCGGCACAAAGTCTTCGGTACCCTTGAGTCGCTTGATATGCGTGATGACCTGGTGCGCCTTGATGCCGAAGCGGAAATGCGCCGGCGTATCGTGCAACCAGTTCTGAATGGTCGTCTCTTTGACCAGCTGTCGGAACGTGAAATTCACTTCGACGGTGTTGAGCTGCGTCGAGTAGTGACCAAGAAATTTCTTCTGCGCCAGCTTGGCTGGATAAAAATCAGGCTTCCACGTCGGATAAGCCCATCCCGAAGTTCCTGCAAAGAATTGGGGCATCTCGCGTTCCTTCGTGAACCTTCGTGTCCTTAGTGGTTAATGATTTTTGCCGGGTGCCCCATCCTAGCCGCGCTGTTTGCGGCTAGGGTGGGGATTTTCGAGAGTATCAGGACTTAGCAAAACCGATTACACCTTGCCCCGCATCTTCCGAGCGGCCCCCTTCCGCGCAGATTTTTTCCCGGAAGTCTTCCGCGGCGGATCATCCTCCTCAGCCTGCGCCGCGATCTCGATCTTCTTCGATTCTTCCGCCGCCACGCCTTTCAGATCCGGCAGCCGCTGCTTCAACTCGAGCACTGGCTCAAACAAGTCGCCCAACTTCTCAACTCGCGCGACGACCTGAGGCGCTTCGAACACCAGCAGCCCTGCATCCTTCTTCTTAAACGCCCGCTCGACTTCCTCCCATGTCACCGGAGTCGAAACCGTGGGATGCTCCCGCGCCCGCAGCGAATATACCGCGACCGTCGTCTTGTGCTCATCATTCTGGCTCCAGTCGACAAACACTTTGCCGGTGCGGGCCTGCTTGCTCATTTCCGACAGCACCAGATCGCGATGATCATGCTCCATCAGTTGCGCCAGCGCGTGCGAAAACATCTTGGTAGCGTCGTAAGTCGTCGGCGTATTCAGCGGAACGTAAATCTGCAGTCCCTTCGACCCTGACGTTTTCGGAAAACTCTGCAACCCGAAGTGCTCGAAGATCTCGCGCAGCCACAGCCCCACCTGGCAGCATTGCACAATATTCGCCGGTGGCCCCGGATCAAGGTCGAACACCATCTCCGTAGGACAAGTGATGTCCTTGGCCAGCGCCAGCGACGGATGCAGTTCCAGCGCCGCCAGATTGGCCAGCCAAACCAGAGTGGCCAAATCGTCCGCCAGCACGTAATTGACGGTGCGCCGGTTGCGCCCGCTCCAGATCGGCACCGTCTTCACCCACTCCGGCTTGTGCATGGGCGCGTTCTTCTCGAAGAACGGTTCGCCGTCTACGCCGTCGGGATACCGCTTGCGCGTCAGCGCTCGTCCCGCCAGATGCGGAATCATCGCCGGCGCGATGCGGGCGTAGTAATCGATCACTTGCTGCTTGGTAAAACCCGTGGCGGGATACAGCACCTTCTCCAGGTTCGACAGCTTGAGATGCCTGCCTTGAATGTCGACGGCCGAGTCTGTCACGCGTGGCTCCGCCAGCCATTGTGCCTGAAAGACCTTCGCACGCAAAATACGGTGTTGCCCCCCCGAGAGAAAAACGTGAACCACGAAGGACACGAAGGTACACGAAGGAAAACCTGGGTGGACTGAGTATCCTTAATGGTTCATGCTTTTGGTTTCCTTCGTGTACCGGAGCCTGCCCTGAGCGAAGTCGAAGGGTGTCCTTCGTGGTAAAGTCTTGGAATTGGGCTCCCCCAGCCACGGCCCCGTTTGACAATCTCCCTTCCCCCCACGTACTTTCAAACTTCTGCCCCGCTGGCCCGTCCAACACGTGTGTGTCGCAGAAGGTCTGTCGAAGAAGATGCTCGTCATACTCGTCCCACCGTCGGAGGTCCGATGAAACACCGCACTCTAAGAATCGCCCTGTCCCTGTTTTTTCTCTCGGCCATGGCTCTGGCCCAGAACGTCGCCTCCTTCGAAAAGCGCATCACCGTCAAGACTTTGCCCAACGGCCTGACCCTGATGATCTGTGAGCGCCCCGAGGCTCCCGTCTTCTCCTTCTTCACGATGGTCGATGCCGGCTCGGTGCAGGACCCCATGGGCGCCACCGGCCTTGCTCACATGTTCGAGCACATGGCGTTCAAGGGCACCGACAAGATCGGCACCACGGACTACGCCGCCGAAAAGCCCGCCCTGGAAAAGGTTGAGGCCGCCTACGCCGCCTACATCGCCGAGCGGGACAAGACCGTTGGCCGTGACGATGCGAAGTTGAAGCAACTGGAAACAGCCTGGAAAGACGCCATCGCCGCAGCCGACAAATATGTCGTCAGCAACGCATTCGGCAAGCTTGTCGAGCAAAATGGCGGCGAAGACATGAACGCTTCTACCGGCTACGACCTGACCGAGTATCACTACTCCCTTCCGGTGAATCGACTTGAGCTTTGGGCCTATCTCGAATCCGAGCGCTTCCTACATCCCGTGATGCGCGAGTTCTACAAGGAGCGCAACGTCGTGATCGAAGAACGCCGTATGCGCATCGATAGCAGTCCGTTCGGGCGCCTGCTCGAGCAATTCACCGAAGAAGCGTTCGCTGCTCATCCTTACCACCGGCCCGGCGTCGGATGGATATCTGACCTCAACTCCTTCTCCGCCACCGACGCGCAGAAATTCTTCGACAAATACTACGTTCCCTCGAACATGGTGGTCGCCGTCGCCGGTGACATCAAGGGCGCCGAGGCCTTGCCGATCCTCGAGAAATATTTCGGCCGCCTGCCCACGCGTCCGCAACCGGACGAAATCACCACCACCGAGCCTCCGCAGAACTCCGAACGCAAAGTCGTGCTCAAAGACCGTTCGCAGCCGATTTACATCGAGGGCTACCACCGCCCCGACTACCGCAGTAAAGACGACGCCGTCTTCGACGCCATCAGCGATCTCATGTCCGAAGGCCGCACTTCGCGCCTCTACCGCTCGCTGGTGCGCGATAAGAAAATTGCTTCGTTCTCCGAAGGACTGACCGGATACCCCGGCATCAAGTATCCCCACCTGTTCGCCTTTCTTGCCGTGCCCCTTCCCGGGCACACCACGCAGGAGATGGCCGACGCCATCCACGCGGAAATCGACAAGCTGAAAAAAGAAGACATCACCGACGAAGAACTGAAGATGATCAAGACCCGCAGCAAAGCCAACCTGATTCGCGGCCTCGCCGACAACGAAGGCCTGGCCACACAGATCGCCACCTACCAGACCCGCTACGGCGATTGGCGCGAGCTATTCAAATCGGTCGACCGCATCGACCAGGTAACCAAGGCCGACATTCGGCGCATCGCCAACGAAGTCTTCGTCGACACCAATCGCACCGTCGGCGTAATTGAAAACGCAGGCGGAGGTGGCGCTCCCGGCGGAGGCGAACAAGGCGGCGGTTCCGATCAGGGAGGTGCGCAATGAAAATGCAGCGGACTCTTCTTCTCTTCGTTCTAGCGGCCGCCGCGACGATCGCAACCCTTCCGCAAGCCTCGTCTCAAGCCACCAGTTGGCAGCAGGTTCCCGTTCCGCCTCTGCCCGCTTTCAAGCCGCAGCAACCCAAGCGTATTCAACTGTCGAACGGCATGGTGATTTTCCTGCAGGAAGATCACGAACTCCCCCTGATCGACGGCACGGCCCGCATCCGCGGCGGATCGGTGAACGAACCTGCCAGCAAAGCCGGCCTCATGGACATTTACGGCGAAGTCTGGCGCACCGGCGGCACCAAGACCCAGACCGGCGATCAACTCGACGACTTCCTCGAAGTTCGCGCCGCCAAGGTGGAAACCGGCAGCAGTTCTGACTCCACGTCGATCAACTTCTCCTGCCTCAAGGGAGACCTCGACGACGTCTTCAAAGCCTTTGTCGACCTGTTGCAGAATCCTGAGTTCCGCGCCGACAAAATCGACATCGCCCAGAAGGAAGAAGGCGACGGCATCTCCCGCCGCAATGACCAGGTCGGCGAAATTGCCCATCGCGAATCCGTCAAGCTCGCCTACGGCCCTGACAATCCCTACGCCAGCGTCCCCGAATACGCGACCATCGCCGCCATCACGCGCCAGGACTTGATCGACTGGCACAAAAAGTACGTTCACCCCAACAACATCATTCTCGGCATCAGCGGTGACTTCGATTCCGCCGCCATGGAAGCCCGGCTGCGCAAGGCTTTCGACGCGTGGCCCAAAGGTCCTGACGTTCCGAAGAACGACATCCAATACAATCCGGCCAAGCCCGGCTACTATCTTATTCCGAAGGACGACGTGAACCAGAGCACCATCCACATGGTGGCGCTCGGCACCACCCGCGACAATCCCGACTACTACGCCATCAGCGTTTTCAACGAAGCCTTCGGCGGCGGCTTCTCTTCTCGCCTGTTCAACGACATTCGCACCAAGCGCGGCCTGGCCTACAGCGTCGGTGGAGGCATCGGCACCAACTTCGGACATCCCGGCATTCTGCAGGTCTCGATCGGCACCAAGAGCGGCAGCACCATCGAAGCGATTCAGGCTGCGGGTGAAGATATCGATAACCTCACCAAGCAGCCCATCACCGACGACGAAATTCAGCGCGCCAAAGACGCCATCCTCAACGCCTTCATCTTCCGTCTCGACTCTCCCGACAAAATTCTCGGCGAGCGCATGACGTACGAGTACTACGGATATCCTCCCGACTGGCTCGACAAGTATCAGGCGGAGATCAAGAGGGTCACCTCCGCCGACGTGAACCGCGTGGCCGCCAAATACCTGCACAAAGATCAACTCGCGGTGCTGGTCGTCGGCAACACCAAAGAATTCGACAAGCCTCTGTCATCGCTCGGCAGCGTGAGGCAAATCGACATCACCATTCCGCCTCCACCCGCGGAAAAGGCCGACAAGGACGACTCCGCCAAGCCCGCCGCCTCCAACCCCGAAGGCAAGGCGCTGGCCGCGAAGGTCGCCGCCGCCATGGGAGGCCTGCCCAAACTGCAATCGATCAAAACGATTCACGTGAACATCGCCGAGAGCGACAATGGTGGCCCGCCGAATCCAGTCGACGTGACCCTCGCCTTCCCCGACCGCATGCACGTCGATGTGCAGACGCCGCAGGGCGCGCTCACCATCGTCGCTACTCCCGATGACGCCTTCATGAGCATGGCGGGTATGGGCACCCGCAGTATGCCTCCCGCGCAGAAGAACGAAATGCTCGCGCAACTCCATCACGATCTGGTCTATGTTGCCCAGCACGTCGATGATCCTGCGTTCACTTTCACCGCCGCGGGCACTGAGAAGATCGGCGACGTTGACGCCGCCATCCTCGATATCGGTGGCGCCATCCCGTGGGTGCGTTGGTACATCGATCCCAAGACCGGCTACATTCTCCGCGAGAAATACAAGGCCATGGGACAATCGGGCCCCTTCGATGGCGAGTCGAATCTCTCCGACTGGCGCACCGTAGACGGCCTGACCATGCCCTACAAACATCAGAACAAGCAGAACGGCCAGGAAACCAGCAACGCCGAATTCAAGAAGATCGAACTGAATCCCACAGTGGATCCCAAGTTTTTCGCCAAGCCCGCGGAGCCCCCGGCCGCCAAGCAAGATAAGCAGTAGGGGTTTCTCGTGGTGGAGCATGCGGCCGAACGTCTCGATCACGAGCCGCGTAGGTGTGTACATTAGTTCGCCAGGAACGAGCCATGACATCCCCCGGCACAACCGATTCAGATCAGCTTCCCGCGCTACCCTTCGACAGTTGGAAGGACACTCTCGCCACCCTGCACATGTGGACGCAGGTTGTCGGAAAAGTCCGCCTTAAACTCTGCCCTCTGGTAAATCATTTCTGGAACGTCCCCTTCTACCTGACCGCGCGCGGAATGACGACTTCCGCCATGCCATATCCGCGGGGCACTGTCGAGGTGCGCTTCGATTTCATCGACCATAAGCTCTTGATCGAAACCAGCGCAGGCCGCATGGTTGCTCTCGCGCTCAAGCCGCAGAGTGTGGCCGAGTTCTACAAGGCGTTCATGGCGGCGCTCGCCGATCTCGGCGTCACCGTAAAGATCTGGACCACGCCCTGCGAAATTCCCGACCCAACTCCATTCGAGAAGGACCACCTTCACGCCGCCTACGATCCCGTCGCCGTTCACAAATTCTGGCGCATCACGGCCTGGGTCGACCAAGTCCTTAAGGAATTTCGCGCGGGATTTCTGGGTAAGGTCAGTCCCGTACATTTTTTCTGGGGCAGTTTCGATCTTGCCGTAACGCGTTTCTCCGGCCGCCGGGCGCCCGAGCGCCCCGGTGCCGACCCCATCACGCGAGAGGCCTACTCTCACGAAGTAAGCAGCGCAGGGTTCTGGCCCGGCGGCGGCGACATCAAGGGCCCGGCTTTCTACTCTTACGCCGCGCCCGAACCCTCCGGCTTCGCAGAACGTAAGATTCGCCCAGCGGCAGCTTTCTACCATCCACAACTGAAAGAGTTCCTGCTGATGTACGACGACGTGCGCACCGCTGCGTCCCCGAAAACTGCGTTGATGGAATTCCTGCAGAGCACCTACGATGCAGCGGCCGACACGGGACATTGGGATCGCAAAGCCTTGGAGCGCTGACTGGGTCGACCTGGATTGTGCAACGCCGCTACGGAAGCGTCACGTTCGCGAGGGGCGCAGGAAGCGATGGATCCTCCGCTTGCGCGCGGGCGTTCGAAAGCGTCACCGGCATTCGACCCGACATCGGGATTTCCCCAAACAGCGCCCGGACAGCGCTGATCTCGGAAACCGTCACATTCGAGAAGGTACAGATGTAGTTCTGAATCGCGGGAAAGTCATCGGTCAGGTACGGATTCCCCATCGCCAGAACCGCAGTCTTCTCACCGGCGCGGCCGAGAATCTTCTCGAACAACGCGCTGGTCGAATCTGGCAGAGATGCTGGATGCTTGCCACCGCGCCCCAGTTTCCTCGATCTCGCAGCTGAGGGCACAATGTACACCGCGACGACAACTGCCCGCGCGTGCTCCACCGCTTTCAGCACGCCCTCGGTCCTGCTGGGCGCGACGCGCGGATCCACATACACCACGTTCGCATCCGGCATACGGGTCCGAATCTCGCTCTCCAGAACACGACCATCTTCTGCCCGCACGTTGTCGCACAGAATAACCACCAGCACCGGGCGTGTATCCGGTCCCCCCGCTTGATGCAGAGACACATTCTTAACCGATGCCCCGCCTCTGAGCGGAAGCAGCTTGCGGTTGTCGCGCACCAGCGTGATCGACGCGTCAGAGATTCGCTGTCCAGTGGCAAGGTTCGCCGGACTGCCCACCAGCTTCGGAATCGCAGCCACGTCCACCAGACGAGCCTTCTGCAGTCCCACGGAAGCTTTGGCCTGCAATATTTTCAAAACCGACGCGTCCAGCCGCTGCCGCGAAATCTCGCCCGAGCGAACCGCATCGAGAACCGCATGGTAGCTGGCATCCAGATCCGCCGGCATCGTCAGCACATCGTTCCCGGCCTTGAAGGCATCCACCGCGGCACGCCCAACGTGTCCTGAGTACAGGCGGGTCAGCCCCGCCATGTCCAGCCCATCTGTAACGACAATTCCCTTGAAGCCGAGCTCGCCTTTCAGCAGACCCGTGACGATGGCCGGTGATGTCGTCGCCACCAGGTTCGGATCCGGATCAAGCGCCGGCACCCGGATGTGTGCCGTCATCACAGCATCGACTCCGGCATCAATCGCCTTGCGAAAGGGAGGTAGGTCGACCGTGCGCAGCACCTTCGCATTCTCGTCGACCCGCGCCAGCGCAAGATGCGAGTCCGTCCCGGTATTGCCGTGCCCCGGAAAGTGTTTGGCCGTGGTCAGCATTCCGTTCGCCCGTGCCCCGCGGATGTAAGCGGCCACCAGCGTCCCAACCTGCTCCGGATTGGCGCCGAACGCGCGCGTCCCAATGATCGGATTCGCCGGATTAGAATTCACATCGGCGACCGGAAAAAGATTCCACTGCACGCCGATCGCCCGGCTTTCCTGCGCCGTGATGCGGCCGAATTCCTCGGCGTACGCCGCTTTGCCCGCCGCCCCAAAAGCCATCGCGTGCGGAAACACGGTCGTCCCGAAAAGTCGCGCGGGAAGTACGCCCTGCTCAAAGTCTCCCGCAATCAGCAGCGGCAGTTTCGATTCCGTCTGCAGCCGGTTCAACATGACCACGGTTTCATAGCGGTGGTCGCTGGGAAGCAATCGCGCTCCCGGCGGCGCCGACATGGCCACCGATCCAATGTGATACTTGTGAATGCTGTTGGAGATCCGCTCATACTCAGGGTTCCGAACGCCGGAGAGCCCGACGCGCATGCGAACCATGAAGAGCTGCCCAACCTTCTCCTCAAGGGAAAGGCTTGCTAGGGTCTTCTCCGCCCATGCCTGATCGTCACTCGGCAGATGCAGCGCGGCCGGGTCCCGGTGCTTCTCCCGAGGAACGGTCGAGGATCCAACCAGGCTGACCAGGGCCACCGCCACCAGGATTCGAAGCATCTGCACATCAAGAGCATACTTGGAAAAATGCAGTCCCGCGCGTTTTGACTTGAGGTCGATTGCCAATCGAAGGTACATGTTCAGCCGAGGACGGATGCCGCCGGAAGCCGTCGTTACCTCGACCATGCGAAGGTGACCGACTTGTCGTGACTGAATGCCAGCCTGTGAATGGCATCGTGCTTTGCCGCCCGCTGGCCGGTGACTGACCGTCATTCTCTGAGCGCCAATGGCTGACCCGGGCGAACGCCTCGGCTCCCAAATGTTACTGCGGCAACCGATTACCTCCGATTTGCGGGTGTCCCAGGCTTATTGGCAAGAAGCGCAGCCGTTCCGCACGTGCAGAAAGTCATTTCTACCCCTGGGCCGACCGTGCGTTCACCGAACATTCCGATGATCTTCCAACCTTGCGACCGAATTTTGACACCAGCTAGACAAAGCCGTGACAAACCGCCTCCGGAGTCCAGCCTATGTTGTCTAGCGCATCGCTACCGTGCGATGGATCTTCGCTAGGGCAAGGAGTCTTCGATGAGGGTCGCCGCAGGGTCTCGCTCGCATGGCTGCTCCTTCGTCGTCTTGTTGCTAATCGCACTGGCACACGGCCCGGCCTTCGGCGACGATACGATCGCGCCAGGCGACCAGAATGCGCTCCAGTTGGGCAGAGTCACCATACTTGGCCCGGCTACCTGCCCGGCAGGCAAGACCCAGGGAGCGGCTTGCACTTCTATCAGTGTTTCTTGCCCCAGGGTGCCCGATCTCACAGCAATCGTGAGCGAAGCTTTTCCCGCGGGTACGGCCAAAGGAACCATCATCCTCGTGAACGGTGGCGGCGGCACAACCTTCTTCAACAGCGGCTTTGCCGACACCTACCTCAATGACGGGTTCCGGGTGGTCCAACTTGCCTGGACGACCGATTGGGAGGATGCCGGCGGCGTCGGCCTGAAAAGCGCTTCCTGCCGCAACGCCACCATCTTCCGATACATGTTCTACACCGTGCAGGGCGCGGATCGCGCGTCTGGTTTCTGCGCTCAGGGTACCAGCGGAGGAGGCGCAGCCATCGCCTATGCGCTCGCGCAATACAAACTGTCGGATTATTTCGACTACGTAGTGATCGGTGCCGGTCCCGGGGTGGCTCGTCTGGATTACGGCTGCGACAAATCACTCTATACCGGTCCACCCCTGAACCTCTGCCCGCTCCTGACGAACGCTCCTTACGCCTTCACCTCTGGAGTCAAGGTGGACACGTGGGAAAGCACGACCACGTGCGCCGCCAAGCAACCGCTGCAGTCCGATATCGACAAATGGACGGCAGATTCGCTGGTCACCACAGGCGCCAATTACTCCTACCCCAAAACCGCCATGAGCTGGTTCTTCTGCGTAACCCCGCCAGTCAACAACAGTACCGGCGAAGGCAAGCTCTTGATCGATCAGGTGCTCCCGAAGAACGCTCCGCCGGACGTGAATTGCTACTCCGGCATCTGCAAAGGCGAAAATGTGTGGCAGGACAAAACCGCCTTCAATGCGACCCACGCCGAGATGCTCTCGCAGTGTGTTCCCAACCACCTGCCATAGTTCAAGACGTGTAACAGCCTGTTGCGGCAGTTGCGCCGCCGGCGTATCCCGGGTCCGTGACAGGAGTTCTTGGCCCGATGTCGCCCAAGCGCGGATTCTTTTTGATCTTGATCACCGCAGCAATTATCTCCTTAATGCTGTCATGATGGCGTTTCACCCTGAAGCTGAACACTGCGGCGCTTCTGGCGGCCTCTGCGCTCGGAGTCTGGAATGGGCTGTGAAGAGGAAGTCGATGCTCAACAATTTAACTGTCGATGAATCCCCATTGCGCTCATCTGGTTTCACACGGGGCACTTGAGTGAAATGGCCTTGCTTTCGCCAAATCTGATCCGGTGCATTCGGAAGCACACCCAAAGCTCCGCGCTGCTGACAGCGGGACCGTCACTTCTCTACGCAGGAAGACAACCTCTTCATCTCCGGCCCCACGTGGGAGAGCAGCGTTTCGCCTTCGTTCTGGATCTCACCGATCGTCCGTGGCTGCAGATTGCCGGAGCCGGGAAACAACAGAAACAAAATTCCATCAGACTCACCTCCTGCGCGTGCATCGGACCTTATCCCGAGGGCGTCGGCCAGAGCGATTGAGCCTTCCCCCAACGTTCCAATATCGGCATAGATCGCGAACGACGATTTGCCGTTCCGGAGGTTCATCACCACCGCGAAATCCCCCAACCGCACCCCATGGCGGTCCGCTACTTCTTGCGGCAACGCCACATAAGCGATCTTCGATGCGTCCACATATCGAGTTGGGTCAGTGAGCTTCTTAGTTTCGTCTGAAAGCGAGGTGCATGAGACGAAGTAACCGGGAGAAGGGTCGCTCTCTTGCTGAATCGACGGATTGCCAGCTCGATCAGTAACGATGCCGTCCCAATGGGCTGGCACACCCGCATTTACCAATTCATCAAGCCCCGTGTCGTCGGGATGGTAAGCAGTCGGAGCGCCGTCCGCATCGACGGTCATACCCGAGACGAAGAAGAAGGCTTGGCTGTCCGGCAATTGCCAAAACGGCACTTCCTGAAGATGCTGCCGGTCTCGGCCCCGTGCCACAGTATCGAGCAGCGTCAATCTCGAACTTGCGCAACTGTTCGCACGTCTCTCGAGCGCCCAAGGTTCGGCGGCGTTCTGCAATGCGCCCGCTGAGTTTCCCCTCACGTCTGCGCCGAGCGGCTCGATGTAGTGGGCGAGGCTGGGGTCAGGGCGTTGTGGGGCGGAGGCCGTGGAAAAGAGACCGAACGAAAGCAGAGCTATGGCAAACAGGGTTTTCATTTTCATCTTTTTCACAGCGGCGGCCAGCGCGATGGCGAATGTCACGAATGCCCCACCATAAGCCCACTACACACCCCGGCTTGGGGCACGTCAAGATTACGAGCAGGGGTGTCAGCGGCAAGAGGCTTGGCTGGTTATCTTGAAGGTGCTCCTTTCGCCAGCTTGGCGATGCAAACCATTCCAACCGACCGCAAAACGCCAACGCGTTCACTCTGATCGTTGGCGCTCTGTGAGCGGTCTGGAGCTCTACGGGTGGCGCGTCGCACAGCCACCTCGCAGCTGGACATACGGGCGTACAATCCTCGTGTGCCGATTCACTCTGAATCGGTCATACCCGTCGTCCTGCTTTTCGCCGCTTTTCTGGGGAGAGGCTTTGGTCCAACGGCAGGAGGTTTCGCATGCGGCCGCTCTGGAATAGGAATGTCCCTCCCACGCGCGTGAAGACAACTGAACCGGCCGCAGCCAGATGGCGGCCTGCATCCTTTTTCTCCTGTACAAACCCCCGCACGGTTCGCTTTTTGTCAGTCTTGCTGCTGACATTGTTCTTTGCCCCGGTTCACCTGCCGGCCCAAACCTCAGTCACAACCTGGCACTATGACAACGGGCGAACCGGTGCAAACACATCGGAAACCACGCTTACTCCTGTCGAACGTAACCAGCACGGCCTTTGGCAAGCTTTTTACCGACCCGGTAGACGGCATCATCGTCGGACACCCGCTCTATTTGCCCAATGTGAACATTCCCGGGCAGGGCGTGCACAATGTCGTCTACGTGTGCACCATGCACGACAGCGTCTACGCGTTCGACGCAGATAACGGTAACCCCACTCCGCTGTGGACGACTAGCATCCTTACCTACAGTCCTCCGGGCGCTACTGCCGTACCCGCGACCGTGACCAAAGAGACTGGAATCGGGTGGACCGAAGCAGGCATCATCTCGACTCCCGTGATCGATCCCGCGACTGGCACTCTCTACCTTGTTGCCGAGACCTACGAGAATGCGAACGTCGTGCATCGGCTACATGCACTCGATGTCACCACCGGGCAGGAAAAGTTCGGCGGACCTACAACCATCACTGCCACCTACACACTCAACGGGACCACAACCACATTTGCGGATCTCTACCAGATCAATCGGCCCGGGTTGCTGCTGACCAATGGCCACATTTACGTTGGGTTCGGTTCGAATTGCTGTAACGCTTACAGCCAGGGATGGGTGCTCTCCTACAATGCCGCCACACTGCAGCAGGAGGGTACGTTCACGCCCGAGCCCGGCAAGACGCTGGCTTCCATCTGGCAAAAGGGGGCGGGACTTTCCGCTGACAGCAATGGCAATATCTATGGCGAAACCGGAGAAGGCTTCTATTCGGCGGGCACGAATCTTTCGATCAGCGTGCTGAAGATCAGTCAACTGGGCACGACGCTGGCGCTGGATGACTGGTTCACCCCATACAATCAGCAATCCCTCTCTGACAGTGACAGCGATCTCAACAATGCTCCTCTCATTTTGCCTGACCAGACGGGTCCGTATCCCCACGAACTGATCGCGAGCGGCAAGGAAGGCACGATCTACGTGTTGAATCGCGATAGCATGGGCGAGTTTTGTTCGAGCTGTACCGCCGGTGACACGCAGATTGTGCAGGAAATACCGCAGGGTGTCGGCAAGGGAAGTGGCTCACCCGTTTACTGGAACAATACCGTATATTTCACCGGCGAATCCAGCCCCGTTCAGGCTTACACCATAAGCAATGGTGGCCTCGTGGTTCCACCCTTCTTGTCGCCCAGCCAGCTTGGCGGCGGCGGCCACGCCATCCTTACGGCCAATGGAAACTCCAATGGCATCCTCTGGTTCATTAATGGAGGAGGGCCCCTGTTTGCACTGGATGCGATTACGTTGAAAACGCTGTACGCCAGTTATCAGGCGCCGAATGGCCGCGATACTGTGCCGCCGCTGGCACATTTTGCTACGCCCATTGCCGCTGATGGGAAAGTCTTTATTGGCACGCAGAACAGTTTGGTTGTGTACGGGCTACTCCCGTTGGGCAACCTACCTGACCTGATCGAGCCTAGCGTGACCAATCCGCCCACCACCTCAACTACGGGTGGCTCATTCTCCGTCACCGACACGGTGCAGAACATCGGCACTCTGGCGGCCGGCGCTTCGACCACGCGCTACTATTTGTCCGCCACGACCTCAAAGGGCGGCGCTCATCTGCTGACGGGCAGCCGGGCTGTGCCCTCCTTGGCCCCCAGCGCCACCTCAAGCGGCACTGTGACCGTGACGGTAAGTGCGGGTACGGCAGCGGGGACCTATTTCTTGCTGGCCTGCGCCGACGACACCCTCGTCGTTCCAGAAATAAACGAGAGCAACAACTGCGTCTCTTCGACGGCGCAAGTCACGCTGAGCGGTCCGGATCTCATCGAAACCGCTGTCAGTAATCCGCCCACCACCTCAACGACAGGTGGCACATTCTCCGTCACCGATACGGCGCAGAACATCGGCACTGCGACGGCCGCCGCTTCGACCACCCGCTTCTATTTGTCCAAGACGAACTCGAAGAGCGGCGGTCACCTGCTGACGGGCAGCCGGGCTGTGCCCTCCTTGGCCCCCAGCGCCACCTCAAGCGGCACTGTGACCGTGACGGTGACTGCGGGTACGGCAGCGGGAACCTATTTCTTGCTGGCCTGCGCCGACGACACCCTTAAGGTTCCAGAAATAAACGAGGGCAACAACTGCCTGGCTTCGAGCGCGCAAGTCACCGTGAGCGGTCCGGATCTCATCACGACCGCTGTAAGCAATCCACCCACCACCGTGATTACGGGGGGCACATTCTCTGTTACCGACACTGTGCAGAACATCGGCACTCTGGCGGCCGCCGCTTCGACCACGCGCTACTACCTGTCCACCACGAGTTCCAAGAGCGGCGCTCATCTGCTGACGGGCAGCCGGGCTGTGCCCTCCTTGGCCCCCAGCGCCACCTCAAGCGGCACTGTGACCGTGACGGTAAGTGCGGGTACGGCAGCGGGAACCTATTTCTTGCTGGCCTGCGCCGACGACACCGCCGTGGTTTCAGAAACAAACGAGAGCAACAATTGCATCGCTTCGACCGCGCAAGTCACCGTAAGCGGTCCGGATCTCATCGAAACCGCCGTAAGTAATCCGCCCACTACCGTGACCCCGGGTGGCACATTCTCCGTTACCGACACGGGGCAGAACATCGGTACCGTAACGGCCGCAGCTTCGACCACGCGCTACTATCTGTCCACCACGACCGCAAAGAGCAACAGCATCCTCCTGACGGGGAATCGCTCGATACCTTCGCTCGCACCCGCAGCCACGTCGAGCGGCAGCACCACCGTTACCGTCCCGTCCACGCTGGCGAGCGGCACGTATTTCCTGCTGGCGTGCTCGGATGACACGAAAGTCGTCTCAGAAACCAACGAGAGCAACAACTGCACGGCCTCGGCCACTACAACCACGCACTAAACCAGAGTTTCTTTCTTAGCCGTTCCGAAATTGACGGCCGGAAAATCCCCGGACCGACGGGGCGGCTCCCTTGCGATTTGGCAGTCCCAAAAACACTCCCGGTTCTCTCTTGACAACTACACTTTACCCGGCGCATGATAGGCGAACAAAAGGCGAATTACCATGTCTTTCCTGCCCTTGCTCCCTCTTTCCGACAAGCCCCGCCTGATTGGCATCGCGCGTCTCGCCTCCGAAGGTGAGTCCCTGCGCGAAGGGCACAATGTCGAATACTTCACTCTCCCCGCCAAGTCTCTGCTTAACCGCTGCGTCAGCAACCGTCAGATGCCTTTCACCTGGACCATCAATCCGTATCGCGGCTGCGAGTTTGGATGCCGCTACTGCTACGCCCGCTACACCCACGAATTCATGGAGATGCGCGACGGCATGGAGTTCGAGCAGAAGATCTACGTCAAGCAGCACGCCGCTGAACTGCTCCGCCACGACTTGCATCGCGTGAAGCCCGACGAGGCCATCGCGCTCGGCACCGCCACCGATCCCTACCAGCCCGCCGAACGCCGCTACGAAGTCACTCGCGGAATTCTGGAAGAGTTCGCGCGCCATCGCGGCTTCGAACTGGGCATTGTCACCAAGTCGAATCTCATCGTCCGCGACCTCGAACTGCTGAAAGAAGTGGCGAAGGCGAATCGCCTCTCCGTTCACATCACCGTCACAACTCTCGATGTGGAACTGGCGCGAATTCTCGAGCCTCGCGCCCCGCGTCCCGATCTCCGCATCGACGCCGTGCGCGCGCTGAGCCAGGCCGGACTGCGCGTCGGCGTGAGTTGCTCGCCGGTCGTGCCAGGAATCACGGACTCGGCGAAGGATCTGGAAGCGGTGATCCGCACTGCGGCCGAGGCCGGTGCCGACTACGTTTTTGCCAACCCACTCTTTCTGAAGCCCTGCTCCGCAGCCGTCTTCCTTCCCTTCCTCGAGCAAAACTTTCCTCATCTCGCCGAGAACTACCGCCGACGCTATCAGGACCGCGCCTTCCTTCCGCCCGCGTATGCCAGGCGTTTGTCGCACCTCGTGACGCACCTGCGCGAGAAATACAAAATGACGCGCGCCCACCGCCGCGAACGGCCGGCCTTCGCCACCAAGTGGCCGGTGCAGGCCTTCGACGAGCAGTTGAACCTGTTCTGAGGAAACACTCCCGAATGAATTGTCATCCTGAGCGGCGTTCTTGGCCGCGAAGGATCTATGCAATGTGCCGAGGAGTGCAGAGATCCTTCGCTTCGCTCAGGATGACAAACAGCCAATCCTCTATAATCAGCTGTTCCCATGGTCACCGCCTCTCCGCCCGCACCGCAGCCCGGCCAGCCCAACACTTTCGGCGTGCGGATGCACCGTTTCTGGCGGCGCGTCACCGATGGTCTCGAGGTCAGCCAGCTCTGGTCGCAGTTCGAATCCGAAGCCCGCACCAGCTATCGCCTGTACTCCAGAGACGTCGAAGCTAAAACCCCCGAAGGCCTGACCCACGGCGGACGCAACCTGCACATCGTTAAGGAATTCTTCTGGGCAGTCTTCGAGAAGCTGTCGCCCGCACGCCGCGTCGTGCTGTTACTGTCGCTGATTCTGCTGGTGATCCCTCGTACCGCAATCGAATACACCGGGCACGGCGGCAACGTCCAGGCCATTGAATTCGATCTTCACTTCTGGTCGGCGCTGCTCTTGCTTCTGTTGCTGATGCTCGAGATTGCCGATCGCGTCGTGATGAAACGCGACCTCCAGATCGCGCGTGAGATTCAGACGTGGCTGTTGCCCGGCGTCCCTCCGCAGATTCCTGGACTGTCCGTCGCCTACGCCACGCGCCCCGCCAACACCGTCGCTGGAGACTACTACGACGTTTTTCCCCGCCCCGGACGCACCAATGAAGAGAACCGCGTCGTCCTCGCTGTGGCCGATGTGGCGGGCAAGAGTATTCCAGCCGCCATGCTGATGGCCACGTTTCAGGCCAGTCTGAAGACACTTTCCACCGCTAAGGTCGCCCTGCCCGAACTGGCGTCGAACATGAATCGCTACGCCTGCTCGAACAGCCAGGGCGGATTGCGTTTCACCACCGCCTTCCTCGCGGAATACGATCCCGTCCGCCGCACACTCAACTACATCAACGCCGGCCACAACAACCCCATCCTTCGCCGCGCCGCTGGACAAATCGAGCGCCTCGACGTCGGAGGCCTCCCTTTCGGCATTCTTCCCGACACAAAATACGACTCGGCCACGATTACCCTCGCGCCGGGAGACTGGCTGATCATCTTTACCGATGGATTAGTGGAAGCCGAAGACGCCCGCCAGGAAGACTACGGCGAGGCACGCTTGCTGACCGCAATCGAGGCCGGCAAATCGGTCGAGCCCGCGGAAATGCTCAAGCGCCTCATGGCCGAAGTCGACCTCTTCGTCGGCAACACTCCCCAGCACGACGACGTCACCTGCATGCTGCTGAAATCCGAAAGCTCCTAGAAGCAATTTCCCGGGAACGAATTGCCGACACACACTCGCATCTTCTGTAAGTCGTTGAGAGTTGGTGTAAGTCGTTGACGCTTCGTGTAAGTGATTGATTATTCGTAGGGCGGCCCTGCGAGGCGCAAGGACGCGCAATTTTCCGATCGACGACCTTCGACTCACCTGCGAAGCAGATCGTGCACAAGAGGGCCGTTTCCGGCCCGGGAAACAGCATTCTGGTCGGCATATCGGACAGCGAATCCCGGGCTCAAGGCCAGATTCTTATTTTGTACGTACATAGTTGTACAGCGTCCCTCAGAATCACTCCCGCATCAGCCCGGCATACATCCGGTGGAAGGCGTGGACGCCTTTTTCCTGCTTCACGCTGTACCTTCCGCGCGAATAACTGCGTGAGCCCAGATTCTTCTGCACGATCTCGCAGATGCCCACATCTTCAACCTGAATCTGATCGCTGAACTCCACCGAGGCCTTCGCCGCCGGAGCACCGTGATCCTTCTCCGGCAGGTACCATTCGAAAATCGCCAGCGAGCGTTCTGTGTCGAGGGGCAGCACGATGTTCAGGGAAACGTTGTCGGGATAGCAGTTCAGCATCCAGTTGGGAAAGATCCAGAAGTAGTCCGCCCCTGGATCCGATGCCAAATCTTCCCGCGCATCCTGGTAGCGGCGCGGCGTGGCATCGCCTGGCTTTGCTGCGCGGATCGGGCTGAACTGGCGCACGTGCCGTGCATACGGCTCGACCACGTAGGCGTTGTAATCCAGTTCACGGTTCAGCCCGGGATGCACGCTGGGCAGGTGGTAGCCTTCAAGGTAGTTGTCCACATACGTTTTCCAGTTGCATTTCATGTCGTAGGTGCGGCGCTCGAACAGCTTCATCTGGGCGAAAGGAAACTTCTCCGCCTGTTGCGGCAACTCCCCAAGACTCTCGCGCAGGGGCCGCGCCTCGGGATCAAGGTTCACGAACACCAGGTTGAACCATTCTTCGGTTCGGACCGGCTGGAGCGCGAAGTCTTCCGGACGAAATCCTTCCACGCCTTCGATTTCGGTGGCGCTGATCAGCGCGCCGTCGAGACCGTAGGTCCATCCGTGATACCCGCAGCGAAACAACTTGCGGGAACCGCAGCCTTCCGCCGGAGGCCCGGCGCGATGCCGGCATACGTTGTAGAAGCCGCGCAGCATTCCGTCCACGCCGCGCACGAACAACAGGGGTTCGCCGATGAGGCTGGTGGTGAAATAGTCGCCGGGATTCGCCACCTGGTGGGTGTGACCCACGACCTGCCAGGTGCGGGCGAAAATGTTTTCTCTTTCGGCAAGCAACGTGCGTGGGTCGGTATATAGAATGGAAGGCAGCGTCGAGGCGCGTGCGATTTCGGCTTCGACTTGAAATGACTCTTTCGAAATATCCATGGGGGCTCACGAACTTCGCGCAACATTCTACGCGGTCGACGTCCCCAGAATTCAGGGCAGAAACAAAAACCCTCACCACAGAGGGGGCAGAGGGAAAAACCAGCAAGATCTCTGTGCCTCTGCGTTCTCTGTGTGGAAAGCTTTTGCTTTGGCAAAACGCCCCGGTTTCAAAATGGAACGAGTTGCGGTTGCAGACTGACACGAATTGTCAGGGCAAGTGCCGAATTTTGCCAGCAGGGACGGAGTTTGGCATCGCAGACAGGGACTGAAGTTTGCCCGTGTAGTGAAAATAAAGCCCTTGCTGAAGTGCTCCCCGGAACTATGGTAACTAGCAGCTTTGGTTAGGCAAATGCAAATATCGTAACGACTGCGTCATCCGTGACCAGCAGTTGTGAAGAACAAAAACAGACAAACGAGAGGAAAACTAAAGAGATGCGGAAACAAAAGGGTTTCTCACTAATCGAGCTGCTGATCGTGGTGGCAATCATCCTGATCATTGCAGCTATCGCCATTCCAAACTTGCTGCGCGCCCGCATGGCGGCCAATGAGTCGTCCGCGGTCGGGTCTATCCGTACACTGAACACCGCGGAAGTGACCTACCAAACCAGCTATCCGACGGTCGGCTACGCGGTAACGCTCGTAGCTTTGGGTAGCCCTGCTGGCGCTTGCACTGCGACTAGCGCCAGCGCCTGCCTGATCGACAGCGTTTTGACTGCTGGAGTCAAGAGCGGCTACAGCTTCTTCGCCGGCGCCGGCACCGTAGCTGGTACCCCGAACCCCAGCTACAACGTCTGGACGAACCCAGTAAGCGCTGGCCAGACCGGAACCCGCTCCTTCTGCTCGTATGAAGACGCGGTCGTCCGCGCGACGCTCGTCGCCACATGTCCTCGCCGCCTGCCCCAACGACGGGAGTGTTCCGCCGCTTTCGTAACGCAGCGGTTTTGGCGAAGTACCTGGGGAGGGTACCAGCCGGGAGCAGCGAACGCGAGTTCGCTGCTCCTTAACTTTTTTGGCCGTATCCTTTTGGCCGTCCCTGCATAAGAGACGTTCTCTGTTCCAACCTGGAACCAGCCAGCTCTATATTTGATGACGCCTTGCAGATTCAGCCTCGCTCGCCCGACGCCTTGCCTGGCTTGAGATTGATCGCCCAACCCCATGGCGATTTCACGTCGGGAATCGACTACTTTTCCCGCTCAGTCAGGCTGAAGAGTTTGCTGAAAAACTGACTTTCTTGCCGATAGGCTGTACAGCGGCTGAAGCCGGAATTGATCCTGCTGCATGTTCGGCATCGCTAAAGCGATGCCCTGATACGAATCTTGAGTTTTTCAGCACGCGGTGAAGCCAATGACGTCGGCTATTTTTTGCTGGCTGTCGCCTAAGGAAGCTGTGATTAAGTACGGGTAAGAGAGAACACTTAAGTACGGTAAGAGAGAACACCAAGGTCCCTCGACTCCGCAGAATTGCCGAAAAACAGCAATCCGGCTCGGGATGACAAAAATAGGCGCTTAATCAGAGATTCCCTAAGTTAATGCCACTTTTTGTCAGTCCTGAATCGCTCCGGCGAAGGCACCGCGAGGTCTCATTGAAGTTCTTCCCGGCCGCCAGCGTAAGTCACTAAGAAGAAAAGGGGAACGGGGCGGGCGGGCGGTGGTAACGTTCCTATCCCGCTGGCAGCCCACGTGCATGGTCATAATGGAACGACTTGGTCAAGGCAGAATACAACGTACAAGTGGCGTGATCGCCGGGGGAAACAGGAATGCAGCGTAACAGGGGATTCTCACTCATCGAACTGCTGATCGTAGTGGCTATCATCCTAGTCATTGCGGCTATTGCCATCCCCAATCTGCTTGCTTCCCGCATGTCTGCGAACGAGGCCTCAGCGGTTGGATCTCTTCAGGCCATCAAAACAGCTGAGTATGCTTACTCCAGCGCCTATCCGACGGTCGGGTACGCTACACAGCTTAGCGACCTTGGTGGCACTGGAAGTCCTTGTGTCGCGAGTTCGACCGGCGCGTGCCTCTTGGATACTGCCTTAGTGAATGCTATTCCCGGGGGACCCGCTAAGAGTGGTTTTATGTTCCTGGCTACCGGGATCATCAACAGGGAGCTTATACTGGTGGCTTCGTTGCGGGTGCATCTCCGGTCTCCGTACACCAGACTGGGAACCGCGATTTCTGCAGCACTGCCGACGGGGTCTTGCGCTCCAACCAGGCTGCGGCGGGAGACCAACCAGTCAATACCCTAGCCGCGTGTTACGCCTTCCCGGTGGCGCAGTAGGCGACACGACCGCATCGCAAGCGGAATTGTCTGAACCTAATTTCATCCATGCGCTTCGGGTCCGGTCGCTCCGGCGCGGATGTGACCTCCGTAATCGCCCGTATGATCCCGCCATGGAATCTCTTGCTATAATCCGCTTCGAAACTTTTCTTCTTTATTTGCAGCGCAATGGCCGCGATTGAAATCCTCGGACTGGAAAAGACCTACATGGTGGGCTTCTGGCGCAAGCGCCCCAAGCGCGCTCTGCAGCCACTTCACCTCACTGTCGAAGAGGGAGAGATTTTCGGATTTCTCGGTCCCAACGGCGCGGGCAAGACGACGACTTTGAAGATGCTGATGGGGCTGGTGTTCCCCACTTCCGGAACGGCTCGCATCCTCGGCCACGAATGGACCGATCCCGAAATCAAAGCGCAGATCGGCTTCCTGCCGGAACAGCCCTACTTCTACGACTACCTGACCGCTCACGAATTGCTCGACTACTACGGACAGCTTTCGGGGGTTCCCGGCAAAGATCGCAAGCGCCGCGTCGAGGAAGTCCTGCAGCGGGTGGGTCTGACCGACATTAAAGGCGTGCAGTTGCGAAAGTTCTCCAAGGGCATGCTGCAGCGCGCCGGAATCGCGCAGGCGATTCTGCACAATCCCAAGCTGGTGTTCTTCGACGAACCGATGTCGGGACTGGATCCTCTGGGCCGGCGCGAGGTTCGCGACCTGATGGAGCAACTCAAGCAGGAAGGCAAGACGGTATTTTTCTCGACGCACATTCTCTCGGACGCCGAGGCACTGTGCGACCGCGTGGCCATCATTCACCAAGGCGAATTGCGCGGAGTGGGCGCGGTGGAAGACTTGACTTCGACGGTGCAAGGCAAAGTGGAAGTCGTGTGGCAAGGCACGCAGGTGCCGGCCTCGATGAAGGCCCTGGGCGCGGAATGCCACGTTACCGGCGACACGGTGCGCGCCGTGCTGGTTGAGAACCAGCAGGACGCCGCCATCGACGCGTTGCGCCGCGAGCGCATCCGCCTGATCGCCATCACACCGCTGCGCACTTCGCTGGAAGCCTACTTTGTGGAAAAGTTGCAGCACTCCCCAGCAAACGCTGGAATGACGGCGGGAACCACCGTATGAACGCGCGCATTGTGCACATAGCCGCCAACACTTTCCGCGAAGCGGTGCGCGACCGCGTGCTCTACAACCTGATTGCCTTCGCCCTGCTGCTCTCGGGCGCGGCCATTTTGGTGGGCCAGATTTCCATCGACATCGAGCGCCTGGTGGTCATCAACCTCGGGCTCACAGCGGTGTCGCTGTTCGGCATTGTCATCGCAATCTTCATCGGCATTGGACTGGTCTCGAAAGAAATCGAGAAGCGCACGCTTTACACCGTTCTGTCGCGTCCCGTGCGCCGCTGGGAATTTATTATCGGCAAGTTCTTTGGGCTGGCTGGAACGCTGGTGGTGAACGCGTTCTTCATGGCCATCGGAGTATTTGGAGCGCTGCTGTATGTGGCGCATAAATTCTCCAAGCCCGACGCGCTCATCCTGGTCGCGCTCTATTTCATCATCCTCGAATTCCTGATCATCTGTTCGCTGGCCCTGCTGTTTTCCTCGTTCTCTTCCCCGCTGCTGTCGGCAGTTTTCGCGTTCTCGCTGTTCGTGATCGGAAGCTTCGCCGACGATCTGCGCGGATTCGCCGGGCTGGCCCACGGGGTGACTCGCTGGTTTGCTACGGCAGCCGCGTACATGGTGCCCAATTTCTCGGCGCTCAACGTGATCAGCGCGGTGGCGCACCAGCAGCCGGTCAGTGCGCAACTCGTTCTGCACAACACGCTCTATGCGTTGTTTTATACGGCGATGGCGTTGAGCGGCGCAGTGCTGATCTTCGAGCGCAGGAACCTGAAATGAGAACCGCCCGGCAGCGCACTACCGTGATCGCCGCCGCATGCCTGGTGATCTCGGCGGCCGCCTGTGTTCTTGTGCTGCGGCATCTCGACCAGATCCGTCCTCAGGCGACTCTCGAGGATGCGCTTTACATCAATTCTCCGAAAGTGGTGAAGCGCGCCAGCCTGGGCTTCGATGGCCTGATGGCCTGCATCTACTGGACGCGCACGGTGCAGTATTTCGGGCACCGCCACTTCGACCGCGCGCATACCTACAACGAGCTGGCTCCGCTGCTGGAAATCACAACTACTCTGGACCCGTACCTGCTTCCCGCCTATCAGTTCGGCGCCAGTTTCCTGGCCCCCAAGCCGCCGAACGGGGCGGGGGAACCGGAGCGCGCCATTCAACTGATGGAGTATGGCATTGAGCACAATCCCGACAACTGGCAGCTTTACTACAATCTGGGATTCGTCTACTACACCGAACTGAAGGACTACCGGAACGCCGCTGCGGTTTTTGAGCGCGGCTCAAAGGTTCCCAATGCGCATCCGTTCATGAAGATCCTGGCAGCGCAAATGGCCGAGCATGCCGGCGATTTCGCCACCGCCCGGATGCTGTGGACCGCTACCTACGAAACCGCGTACGAAGCCAACATCCGGCAGAACGCGGTCGAACATCTGCGCGCGATCCGGGTGGACGAAGACGTCACCAACCTGGAGGCCCTAGTCACGCAGTTCGGCCAGCGGACCGGGCGCCAGCCCAGCAGCATGTCGGAACTGGTTGCGGACCAGCACTGGCGCGGCATCCCGGTCGATCCCGACGGCAATCCTTACAAGCTCACTGCCGAGGGCCGCATCGAAGTGCAGAACCCGGACGATTTCCCGTTCATCACCAAGGGCACGCCCCCGGGATACAAACCTGGGCGGCCGAAATTCCACACCAAGGGCTAAGCCGCGGCGGTTCCCCGTATCATGTCTGTGCGCCTGTTGTGTGCATTCGCATGGACTCTCCACCACAAATCAGCGTGTTGCAGACCGCGTGGCAGTGGTGGAGGTATGCTGCCCGCTATGAGGGAGCGCTGGCCGCGACCCGGCGGCTGGTGAGCGTGCTGTGGGAGTTCGCCCGCGACTCGACGCCGGATCGTCTGCGGACACGTTTTGGCGACGCCGAGTACGACTGGGATCATCGCGTCAACACAACGAGCGGTGGGGTGGGCTGGCGCGACCGGCTGCTGGGCATGTTCCATTCCGCGTACCAGCCCACGGAGCCACTTGCATTTCATGAAATGCTCGACGGTCTTCAACAGTCGCTTCAGCAGACGCTGGGGCCCGACCACACGACTCTCGCCTTCCGTGATTTCACTTTCATCGACCTCGGGTCGGGCAAGGGACGCACCCTGCTGATGGCGTCGGACTATCCCTTCGTCCGGATCCTCGGCGTAGAGCTTCTGCCGTCTCTGCACCAGATCGCGCAGGAGAATCTGCGCCGTTATAAGAGCGAGTCGCAGAAGTGCTTCACGCTCGAATCGATCTGCGCCGACGCGACTGCATTCCAACTGCCCGCGGATCCACTGGTAATTTTTCTTTTCAATCCGTTCCCGGAATCAGGAATGCGGCAGGTGATTGCGAATCTGGATCAGTCCCTGCGCGAGCATCCTCGGCCAGTGTACGTGCTCTATCACAACCCGCTGCTGGAACACACGCTGGGCGAAAGCAGGCAACTGAGGAAGACCGCGGGCGCGCAACAGTGCTCGATTTTCACAAACCTCTAGGTGCGCATCGGTAAGGCCTCTGCGCGCGGTGAATGACAAGTCCTGTGCCACGGCTTACAATCGTGTCAGGAGTCCCCCCGCAGGAGCCTGCCCCGTGTTTCCCTCCCGAGTTTGCGCGAGGGTGCTGACACTTGGGTGGGTACCCGGTGAAAAATTATCCAGATGCGAGTTCGTTGGCTTCGCTTTGCGATGGTGTGGTGTCTGATGACTGCAGTGCTGGCTGCGGCTGCTTTCGCCGCTGACGTGAAAAGCATGGCGGCCGCCGTCGATGCCCACTACAACCATCTGCGCTCGCTTGAGGCGGAGTTTACCGAGGTGTATCGCGGGGCGGGGATGGAGCGGACCGAGACCGGGACCTTGTGGTTGAAAAAACCTGGCAAGATGCGATGGGAGTACCGTTCTCCCAGGGAGAAGCTGTTTGTCAGCGACGGGAAAGATGCGTGGTTTTATGTCCCGGCGGACCGGCAGGCGCGGAAGACGGCGGCCAAGAAGTTGGAGGATGTACGCTCCCCTCTGGCGTTCTTGTTGGGTAAAACCAAGCTGGAGAAGGAGTTGCGGGGGTTGTCTTTAGCTCCGGATGTAGAGCCGTTGGCGGCGGGGAACGTGGTGCTGCGTGGCGTCCCACAGGCTTTGGCGGATAGGGTCGGCGAGATTCTGCTGGAGATTACGCCCGACCACCGGATTGCGCGGATTGTCATCCAGGAAGTGGATGGGGCGGCCACGGAGTACCGCTTTGGCGGAATGAAGGAAGACGTGGCGATTGCGGATGGGCGGTTTGAGTTCAAGCCTCCGGCGGGGACCGAGACGGTGGAGGGGGGGCTGGAGCCTTAGGGGTCGGATCTTGGCAAGCAAACAGCCGGTCCCTCGACTCCGCCGGATGATCCGTTTCACGGATCATCTGGCTACGCTCGGGATCACACGCTACAGGAAGTGGGGGTTACTTGCGGTACTGGAAGCAGGGCGTTTCAGGGTGGTTGGCGGCTTAGAATAGTAGCGAGAATGTTAGACTGAGCGATAAGGCGTATCTCCGGAAAAACGGTAGAAAAGTCGGCAAATGGCGGAATTTGTAGTAAAAATCGCGGACGATCGCGGGCGGGTCCAGCAGCACGTGGAGCAGGGCTACTCGGAAGCCGAGGTGCGCGACCGCTTCTCGCAGCAGGGCTACCTCGTCTATTGGGTCAAGCCCCAGGGAATGCTGACGTCCGGGGTTTCGATGCGGCGGCGGCGGAAGCTGAAACAGAACACGTTTCTGGTCTTTAACCAGCAGTTTCTGACGCTGATCCGGGCCGGGATGCCGATCCTGAACTCGCTGGAACTGCTGATCAAGCGGCAGAAAGACGCGCAGCTGAAGCAGATTCTGGAGAACGTGCGCGAGCGGGTTAAAGGCGGAGAGTTGCTCTCCGACGCGTTCGCAGCGCAAGGGATTGTGCCCAAGATTTACACCACGACGCTGATGGCGGGCGAGAAGAGCGGCAACATCGACGAGGTGCTGACGCGCTACATCGGCTTCCAGCGGCTGGCGATGACATTCCGCAAGAAGCTGTTTGTGTCGTTGATCTATCCGACGCTGCTGGTCACCGTGGTGCTGATCATGGTGACGTTCCTGTTTACCTATGTCGTGCCCAAATTCGGTCAACTGTTTGAGAGTTTGGATCAAAAGCTGCCGGCGATCACGCTGTTCATGCTGGCAGTTGGGCAGAACGCACAGAGGTATGCTCCGTATGTGTTGGTCGGGCTGGTGGTCTTCGGATTCGTGTTTTGGCGCTGGAAGGATACCGATCGCGGCGCGGACCGGATTGACCGCGTAATTTTGAGCATGCCGCTGCTGGGGGACATCCGGCTGAAACACCAGGTGGCAAGCTTTTCGCGGATGCTGGCGACACTGCTGCAGGGCGGCTTGCCGCTGGTGCCGTCGATGGAGACGGCAGGCGCTTCGATGACCAGCCGGCGCATCTTAAAGGGTGTGATGCGGGCAGGCGTCCGGGTGCGCGAGGGACAGGGACTGGCGGGCAGTCTGGAGGAGCAGAAGATCTTTCCGGAGCTGGCAGTGGAAATGATTGAAGTGGGCGAATCGACCGGAGCGCTGCCTGCCATGCTGAACTCGGTGGCGGAATTTTATGAGGAAGATGTGCAGACGGCGCTGGGCGCATCGATGGCGCTGATTGAGCCGATCATTCTGATGATTATGGCGGTTTTTGTAGGCGGCGTGCTGATCTCGCTGTATTTGCCGATCTTCAGCATGGGCGTGCATTAAGGGCGGAGGGAAGCAGATTCCTCCCTTCGGTCGGAATGACAGAAGTTGGTTGAGCAGCGGACGCAGGTAAACGAATGGCAACAGCCGATAAGAAATCATTGTTCGTAAACGGTGGGAACGGCGGGCCGATCAGTCCGACGGGCAACCCCATCACTGACCTGGAGCGCGCGCAGGACGTGGCTCGGCGCTACCGCTGCGAATTCATTGACCTCTCGGGCTTCGAATTGCATCACGAACTGTTCAAGAAGATCCCGGTCGAGCTGATGTTCCGCTACAACTTTGTGCCGCTGGAAGAGACGGCGGACGGCAAGCTCGCCATTGCGATCGCCGATCCCAGCCAGCTGATGATGATCGACGAAATCAGCCTGCTGTTGAAGCAGCGCATCATCACCAAGGTTTCGACGCTCAAACAAATTTCGGACATTCTCAAGAAGACCGAGCAGTCGCAGCGCGTGCTGGAAGAAGCCAGCGAAGGCTTCCAGATCGTCCGCGAGGACGAGAACACGGGCGTGGAAGAGACGCTCACCATCGACAAGCTGACGGCGACGGGCGATACCAGCCCGATTATCCGGCTGGTCGATACCACGATTTTCACCGCACTGCAGCGGCGCGCTTCCGATATTCACATTGAGACCCGCGACGACTCGGTGGTCATCAAGTTTCGAATTGACGGCGTGCTGACGCAGGCCATGCCGCCCATCGGCAAAGAGCACCACTCGACCGTAATTTCGCGCATCAAGGTTATGAGCGAGCTCGATATTTCCGAGCGGCGCGTGCCCCAGGACGGCCGCTTCCGGGTGAAGTACAACGGGCGCGCCATCGACTTCCGCGTCTCGATCATGCCCTCGATTCACGGCGAGGACGCTGTGCTCCGCGTTCTCGACAAAGAGTCGATGAGCGAGAAGTTCCGCACCCTGACTTTGGACGTCGTGGGATTTGATGAGGACGACCTGCGCCGCTTCCGCCGCTACATCAAAGAACCCTACGGCATGGTGCTGGTGACCGGACCGACGGGCAGCGGCAAAACGACCACCCTGTACGCAGCCGTCAACGAGATCAAGACCGACGAAGACAAGATCATCACGATTGAAGACCCGGTCGAATATCAACTGCGCGGCATCACGCAGATTCCGGTGAACGAGAAAAAGGGGTTGACGTTTGCCCGCGGGTTGCGGTCGATTCTGCGTCATGACCCGGACAAGATCATGGTGGGCGAAATCCGCGACGCGGAAACGGCGCAGATCGCCATTCAGTCTGCGTTGACCGGCCACTTGGTGTTCACCACGGTTCACGCCAACAATGTGGTCGACGTGATCGGGCGCTTCCTGAACATGGGCGTCGAGCCTTACAACTTCGTTTCGGCGTTGAACTGCATCCTGGCACAACGGCTGGTACGGTTGATTTGCGAGTCGTGCCGCACGCAGGTGCATTACGCGCCCGACGTTCTGGAAGCCAGCGGGCTGGATCCGGCGCAATGGGGCAGTGTTCCGCTGTACGAAGGGCCGGGCTGCATTGAGTGCGCGGGCACAGGTTTCCGCGGGCGAACCGCGATTCACGAACTGCTGGATTTGAGCGACCGCATCCGCGAAATGATTCTGGCCAAGAAGCCGACGTCGGAGATCCGGCGCGCCGCCCGGGATGAGGGCATGCGCTTCCTGCGCGAGTCGGCGCTGGACAAAGTCCGGCTGGGCATGACCACGCTGAAAGAGATCAACAAAGTTACGTTCATCGAGGCGATGAGATAGAAGCAAAGTTTCAAGGTTGCAACGTTTCAAGGTTTCAAAGCTGCTGACTTGGCCGAGAGACTTTGAAACTCTGAAACCTTGAAACTTTGGAACTTCTTCCGGTGCCCTCTCAGCTATTGCATTTGTGGATGATTCGGTTTCTGATTTATAGAGGAGTTTTCTCCAGGGGCATTCTCGGGAAATGAGTTCAACTTCCAGCACACCCAAGCCGAAACTGGCCTGCGAAATCGCGGTGGACCGCGTGCTCGCCGGGCGCTTCTCCGACCAAGGAAACGGCCTGGAAGCGTCGGCCGCGCGCGAACTGGCGCCGGGCAGCGTGATTCCCGACCTGGTGGAAAACAATCTGCGGCAGCGCGGCGCGGTGCGCGAAGGCATTGAAGCGGCGCTGGGCGGGGTGGCGCAACGATCGAAAGACGTGATTGCCATCGTGCCGGATGCCGCCGTGCGCGTGATGCTGGTGGAGTTCGATACCCTGCCCTCTGATCACGAAGAGGCGCTGGCTGTGGTGCGGTTCCGGCTCAAAAAGTCGCTGCCGTTTGACGTGGACAAGGCAAAAGTTTCCTATCACGCACAGAAGGTGAACAATGAGGTGCGGGTAGTGGCGGCCGTGGCCATGGCCAGCGTGATCGACGATTACGAAGCCGCGTTCCGCGAGGCGGGATTCAATCCGGGCGTCGTGCTGCCTTCTACACTGGCGGCAATCGGCGCTGCCGACGCGAAGAAACCAACACTGGTCATCAAAGTGGACGCGCACACGACCAGCATTGCGATTCTGAATGAAGATCAGCTGCAACTGTTCCGCACGCTGGAGAATACGCGCGGGGTGACGATCACGGGAGAGCAACTGGCGGAGGAAGTGTATCCGTCGGTGGTGTTTTTCCAGGACACCTACCACCTGAATATTGAGAAGATTTTTGTTGCGGGACTGCCGGAGGCGGGCGGGGCGGCGCCGGCCCTGCGTGCGCAGACCGGAGCCGAGGTACAGGAGTTGGTATCGTCGGCGCAACTGGGAGCGAGCATGGGAGGTTCCGTGCCGCGCTGGAGAATGGCAGGAGTGGTGGGAGCGCTGATCTCATAGTAAAGAGCGGCTCGCCCGGATCTGGCGGCGGGCAAAAGGCACCCGCCTCAGGAAGACAAGTTATCTATGCGTCTTGATATCAATCTCGCGAGCCAGCCGTACGAAGATGCGCGGCGGTTCTGGATGCGATGGGGCACCGCCGTGGGCGCGGTGGCGCTGCTGACGCTGGTGCTGTTAGCGCTCGACATTACGGGCTGGGTCAACGCCCGCCGGGACCGGGCTGCGATCGCTGAGAAGAAAGCGATGATTGCCGACCGCGACCGGATCCGGACCGAGGCGGAGAGAATCCTGAACCTGCCGGAGAACCGTACCACCCGCGACGAATCACAGTTCTTGAACCAATTGATTGAACGCAAGGCGTTCTCGTGGACGCGGGTGCTGGAGAATCTGGAGAAGGTGATGCCACCGCACGTGCACCTGGAATCGATCAGTCCGCAACTGGATGAGGACAACCAACTCGGGCTGAAGATGACGGTGGCGGGCGATTCGCGCGACCGGGCGCTGGAGTTGGCGCGCCGCATGGAGGATTCACGTCGCTTCGCGCAAACCCGGGTCGAGGCCGGGACGGCCGAACAGTCGCCTACTGGCGACACCGAGCGCTTTGAAATCGTTGCGATTTACATTCCGGAACCAATCGTCCTCGCTGCTGCCCCTGCGGCCCCCAAGACGGATACAAGATCGAAGACAGAAGTAACGCCGAAAACCGGAATCAAGCCGAAGACCGCGGCGCCGGCAGGAGGGAAGCACTAGATGCCAGACCTGCGGCGAACCCGGAAGAACCTGAAGACGGCCATCGCGATCATGGCGGGAGTGGATCTGCTGGCCGCGATCGTTTACTTTTCGCCGCTCGTGGGCTCGCCAGAAACGCGCCGCCAGGAACTGAATAACCTGCAGACGGAATTGACTACGAAGACGCGTCAGGTCGCGCCGCTGAAAGATCTTCCCCAGAAGGTTGTGCTCGCCGGTCACCAGATCAACGATTTCTATAAGAAGCGCTTTCCTTCCCAGCAATCGCAGATTCCCACGCAACTGGGCAAACTCTGCGCGGCCAATGGCGTGGTGCTGGATCACGAAAAATACAAGGTAAACGATGCTGAAGTAGGCGGCTTGCAACCGGTCGAGATCGAAGCGGAGATCGCAGGCAACTACACGTCTTTGGCAAAGTTCATCAATGCGATGGAACGGGACGAGATGTTTTTTATCATTGACGGTGTGACCCTGGGCGGTCAACAGCAGGGTCCGGTCAAGTTAAGCATGAAGCTGGAAACGTATTTGAAGGCAGGATCGTAAGTGCAACTGGGATTCGAAAACAAGAAGCAGACGATGTGGGCGGCCGTGCTCGGCGTCATCGCGGTTCTGGCGATGGCGTACGAGATCATCCCGATGCTATCCGATTCGTCGACGCCGGCATCGAGCGCGCAGGCCGCGGCGCCGAACGCTTCGCGGGTAACCGTACGTCCGGGAGGAAAGCCCGGGAAGAAACCGCGGGTCGAGAATCTGGATCCGACGTTGCGCCTTGATTTGCTGGCCGCCACCGAGCAGACCGTGTATGAAGGCCACGGAAGAAACATTTTTGTGTCGCAGGCGGAAGATGTGGTCATTCCGAAGCCGGGCGCGTCCGCGGTGACCGACGCACAGAAAGCCGAGGAGGCCAAGTACCGTACTCCGACTCCTCCACCGGCGCCGCCAATTCCACTGAAGTTTTATGGCTTCGCGAGCAGTGCCGGGGAGCCCAAGAAGATATTCCTGAAGTCAGCATCGGGTGAGGATGTATGGGTGGCGGGCGAAGGTGAAATCGTGAACCGGCGGTATAAAGTAATTCACATCACGCCGACCTCGGTTTCCATTCAGGACATGGTGTACAGCGGCCCGCCGCAGAGTATTCCGCTTACCCAAGGCTGAGGTTTCAAAGTTTCAGGGTTTCAATGTCTCAAGGTCAAACGATCAGCGCACTAGCTTCGAGACCTTGAAACTGTGAAAAGTTGAACCCTGCGTTCGTTGAAACCTGTGCTCTTATGAAGTTGAACTCGCAAATTCGACGAAATCCTGCCCAGCGAGACGAGCACGGCTACATTATGCTCACGCTGCTGCTGGCGATGGCGTTGATGGTCATCTTCGCGGGCGTGATCGTGCCTTCCATCACCTTCGAAATCAAGCGCGACCGCGAAGAGGAGATGATTCACCGGGGAGTGCAGTATTCGCGGGCGATCCGCGCGTACTACAAGAAATTCGGACGCTATCCGACGAAGATTGAGGATCTCGAAAGCTCCAACAACATGCGGTTTCTGCGCAAACGCTACAAGGATCCGCTGAACTGCAAGAGCGGCAAGTGCGCGGACTTCAAGCTGCTGCACTTCGGCGAAGTCCAGATGTCGATGAGCGGATTCGGCGGCGGAACGATTCCTGGGGCGAATCCCATCGGCGCGAATGCTGGTGGATTGAACGCTGGCCCGGGAGGTCAGCCTTCCGCCTTTGGAGCGAACCCTTCGTTTGGGGCGAGCCCCACTTCTCCGCTGGGTCAGAATCAGCCGACGGCGGGCACGCCTCAGGCGGGCACGGATCCGTCGCAAGCGGGATCGCAGACTTCTCCGGACGCAACAGGAGCGAATCCGACAGGACCCGGCAGCAGCAGGCCCTGGTAGCAATCAGCTTGGCTCCGGACAAATCATCGGCGGGCCCATCGTCGGAGTCGCGAGCGCCAGTCCCATCAAGGACTCGACCTACCGCGAATTCAATCACAAGAAAAAATATAAGGACTGGGTCTTTGTTTACGATCCCGCGCAGGATCAGGGGCGGTTGATTACGACGCCGTACCAACCGATGCTGCAGGGATTCGGCCAGGCGCCCAACCTCAACGGGCAGAGCGGCAGCAACGGGCAGCCCAGCAGTGGCTTCGGCAACGGCAGCGGGTTTGGCTCGTCTTCGGGGATGGGGAACAGTCCGAGCGCGCCGGCAAGTGGAGGATACGGGCAGCCGAATCCACCGAGCAATCCTCCGCAGCAGCAGCAGCAGTAAGGGGCGCGACAAATTCGCGGTGCTGCGCACGGCGGACAGCCGAAGGCGGCTATCCCCACATAATTCATCCCCCAGGATTCAGGACACGGGCCCAAAATGAAGACGGCCTCATCGCTCGAGATGAGGCCGTTTTTGATTTGTGGCGAACTATCGTGCTTTGCACGGTGGACGGACGAATGCGCCCGTCGCTACGGGTTACACGCTGAACGAGCTGCCGCAGCCGCAGGTGCTCTTCACGTTCGGGTTCTCGAACTTGAAGCCTGCGCCTTCGAGGGTCTCGACGTAGTCGACAATGCAGCCATTCAAATACATGACCGAAGTCGCGTCGACGAACACCTTGAGGCCGTCCATTTCGAAAGTCTTGTCCATCATTCCAGCGCCGTTTTCGAACTGCATGGAATAGGAGAAGCCGGAGCATCCGCCACCCACCACTCCAATGCGCAAGCCGGCGGGAACGGGGTTCTGTTGGCCCATGATCTCTTTCACCTTGGTGACAGCATTGGCGGTTAGAGTGACCGGGGCGGCCTTCTTGGTTACTTCGGGAACGGTTGTGGTGGCCATTCGTATCTCCTTGGCTTTAAAGCTGTTTGATTATAGCAAATGTGGTTTCCGACACAAGCGTTCATGTTGGAACAGACTTGGAAAATTACCTGTCTGTTGGATGCACGCTGGGGATGGGAAGTCGCATTCTTCCCGTTGCTGTAACAGACTCCGAACAAAGGGATTAATTCACAGCCGGGGCTTGCCAACGGGTCTATAATCATTCGCATTAAGGCCTTCCCGGGACTGGACGCGGGGTTCTGCGCACGCCCTGCTTCACTCAGTGGAAAGCCGCTGCACTTGGTTTTGGAATCTGCCGAGGTGGCTTATGACGCTGACTGTCGTGGCGGTTGTATTCGGAGTGTTCGCCGTTGGTCTGATCATCCTCCTGATTTACAAGAGCACACTCACCATGCACGAGGATGACCAACTGTTTCTCGATGACCACAATTCACACATGCAGGAAGAGCAGACGGAGCTATTAACCAAGGTCAACCGGCTGGTGCTGCCGGTCCGGGTTTTCAGCATCGGGTCTGGAGTGTTTCTGCTGGTGCTGGTTGCGATGCTGATCTATCAAAAGCTGAACGAAGTGCAGTAAGCGTCTTGGGCGGGGTTACGTCGCGTCGTGGTGGCCTCGCAGGTTGTAATGCCAGGTCGGCTGGAAAGCCGCCGGGTTGTCGCGCGTGTTTCCCGGTGCAGTCGGGTGCGCCGGAGGAGATGCCAGTCCCTGTTCTGCGCGGCTGCTGTTGGGCGGTACCAGTCGGTGTCGAGACGCAAATCTTTCGGACACGGCGAGTAGCGTCGTCCGCCTGGTGATTGTTATTTCCCTCCGTGCAGAAAATCGAATCGCGACTCGCAAGATAGATAAGTCGCAGCGATCTAATAGGGCTTGGAAACGAGCTCTCGGTCAGATAACTTAGTAAGTCCTGCAGCAGCGGGCAACTTTTACGGTGTAACTAGATTCCTACGGCGGGAGAACTCCACTCATGCACTCAGCTCCTGCGGAAGTAATTCCCGAACCTGAGTCTCCAATCGATCCCGGAGCACGGCCAGAACAACCCAGGGACGACGAATCGCGCCCGCGAAAGTTACGCGGCTGGTTGATCGGGATCGCCGTTGCCACCGTCGTTCTGTTGCCCATCGCTCTTGCTCTGTTATACCGAACTCGCCCGACGGGACCGGGCAACCAGTCCGTGCAATCGACCCCAATTGCTCCAGGTCAAGTTCTGCGGCTCAAAGGAACCACGGAAGCGGTGCAGTCGCGTGCCATCCTCGCGCCCTTGCTGGCGGGGCAATCGGTTCCCACCCTTACGATCGTCCATCTCACCGCTGCGGGTACGCGCGTCAAGCAAGGCGATCTGCTGGTGGAGTTTGACCGGCAGGCGCAGATGCGCGACTTCGTCGACAAGCAGGCCGACTACCAAAAGCTCGTGGATCAGGTCCTAGGGGAGCAGGCAAAGGAGAATGCGGCGCGAGCCAAAGATGAAACCGAATTGAAAACGGCCGAGAACAATCTCCGCAAGGCAGAATTCGAAATGCAGAAAACGGAGATTGTGTCGCGCATCGATGCGGAAAAGAATCAGGAAAACCTCGACGAAGCCAAGGCGACTTACGACCAGCTGCGGGAGACGTTTGACCTGAAACGGAAGGCGGCGCAGGCGGCGATTCGCATCCTGGAAATTCAGCGCGACCGCACCCAGCAGACCATGCTGCACGCGCAGGCGAACGCGAACCTGATGCAGATTCGTTCGCCTCTCGACGGAGTCGTGGTGCTGAACACGATCTGGAAGCAAGGGACCATGGGCGAGGTGCAGGAAGGCGACCAGATACGCCCGGGCGTGCCGTTCATGCAGGTGGTGAATCCTGCGGCGATGCAGGTGCGGGTAATGGCCAACCAGCAGGACTTTCCCAGCTTGCAGATCGGGCAGACGGCGAAGGTGCGTCTGGATGCGTATCCGGATCTGGTGTTCCCTGCCAAGCTCGATCAACTGGCGCCCATCGGCGAGGGCGGAGATTTTTCCAACAAACTCAGGTCGTTCGTCGTGATTGTTTCCATCACCGGGAACGATCCCAAGCTGATGCCGGATCTCTCTGCCGCGGTGGACGTGGATGTCACGAAACAGAGTGCCGGATCGAACACGACCCAAGGGAGTGGTTCGTAATGATAAAGCGCTTCCGCCAGCTTTCGATACAACGCAAGGCGATAGCCATCGCGATTCTGGTGCTGGCCGGCAGTGGAGTTCTGCTGGGCGCGGTCCGACTGGGAAAGCGCGCTCCCACCGTTCCCACGATCGAGGTCAAGCGCGGAGAGTTTCTCGACTCGCTGCAGTTTCGCGGTGAGGTGAAGGCGCTGAAATCGGTAACGATCAGCGCGCCGTCGGATGCAGGCGATCTGCAGATTATCAAAGTCTCCGCGGAAGGCACTGCAGTAAAGCCGGGCGACGTGGTCGTTGAGTTCGATAAAACGAAAACGGAGCAAGACCTCGCGCAGTACCGGTCAAGCCTGAAGTCGGCGGTGGCGGGAATCGATCAGGCGCGCGCGCAGGCACGACTGACGGAAGAAGAAGACACGACGACGGTGCTGAAAGCGCGCTATGCGGTGGAGTCAGCCAAGCTCGAGGCCAGTAAGCAGGAGATCGTCTCCAAGATCGAAGGAGAGGAAGCGAAGCTGAAGCTGGCGGACGCCGAGCAGGCGTTGCGCGAAGCCGAGACGAAACAGAAATCGGACAAGGCTCTCAATAAGGCGACCATCGAGAGTACCGAACAGGCAAGCAAGAAGGCCCAATTTGACGTGCAACGCGCGGAGCGGGCTTTGTCGCAGATGAGCGTCCACGCGCCATCTGCAGGCACGATCAGCCTGCTGGACCACTGGACTGGCTCCACCGACGCTCCCTATCGGCCGGGAGATCGCGCATGGCCTGGAGCGGCAATTGCAAACTTGCCGGACGCGACGACGCTCCGCGTTTCCGCACGAGTGGATGAAACCGAACGCGGCCGACTCGCTCCGAAACAGTCCGTAAGGGTGCAGTTGAACGCCATCCCAGACCGGCAGTTCACGGGGCACATCGAGCAGATTGGAGCCCTTGCCAGTATGGATTTTTCCGGTGGCTGGCCTCCTACCCGTAACTTTGTTCTCGAGATCGCTCTCGATCAGACGGACGCGCGCTTCAAGCCTGGCATCTCCGGGCAGGTCACTGTAATCGTGGACCGGGTGTCCGACGCCATCACGATCCCGGCACAGGCGATGTTTCAGAAATCGGGACAAAATGTAGCGTACGTGTGGCGCGGAACGCAGTTCGAGGAACGCGTCGTCGACGTCTCCAGGCGAAGTGGTGACAAAATCATGGTTGCGAAAGGCGTCAGCGCCGGGGAACAAGTGGCGCTGCGGGATCCTACGGCGAAGGAGTAGACACAGTCGCGATGAAAAGCAGACGTGCCATTACGTGGGCGGTCGCAGCGGTCGTCCTTTGCGCAGTCGTTGGTGTGGTAGCGGCGGTGCGCCGGGCGTCGCCGACAGCAATGACGAACGATGTCCCGACTGCAAGCGTGAAGCGCGGCGATCTCGACATGAAGGTGTATCTCACCGGGGAACTGCACGCGAGTCGTTCGGAGATGCTGCTCGCGCCTCCCATTGGCGGAGGCTCACTGCAGATCACGCATTTGCTCCATACGGGTGCGCCCGTCAAGAAGGGCGAACTGGTAATGGAGTTCGATCCCACCGAGCAGCATTTCAAGTTGGATCAGAACAATTCCGAGTTGCTGCAAGCCGAACAGGAGATCACCAAGGCGAAGGCCGACGCTGCCGTAGTGTCGGCTCAGGACAAGGTCGCGCTGCTCAAAGCACGTTTCGACGTAAGGCGCGCCGAACTGGATGTGCAGAAGAACGAACTGGTCAGCAGCATCGACGCGCGGAAAAATGATCTGGCTCTGGAACAGGCCAAGCGAGTATTTGCCGAACTGCAGCAGGACGTCAAGTCCCGTAGCGTATCGAATCAGGCCACCATCTCGCTGGCGGAAGAAAAACGGAACAAGGCAAAGCTGGCAATGGACCAGGCACAAGGAAACATCAACAAGATGCGGGTTACCGCTCCTATGGACGGCCTGGTTGCCCTGGAAAAGAACGAGGGGGCGATGGGTGGATTTTGTTGCTTCCCGGGCCAGACGTTCCCGGAGTATCGCGAAGGCGACCAGGTGCAGCCCGGCCGAACCGTGGGGCAGGTGGTGGATCCGAAAGAAATGGAACTGAGCGCAAAAGTGGGAGAACTTGAACGCAACAATGTCAAACCAGGACAGTCGGTGGACATCCAGTTCGACGCATTCCCCGGCAACACGTTCCACGGCACAGTGAAGACGGTGGGCGGAAACAACACGCGCAGATTCTGGGAGGACGATACCAGCACCAAGTTCGAAGTGACCATCACACTCGCCGCCACGGACCCGCGCATGCGTCCGGGACTGACGGCGCACGTTTTCATTCATGGCGATCCGCGCAAGGACGTGCTGTACGTGCCTCGGCAGGCGTTGTTCCTGAAAGAAGACAAGCGCGTCCTATTTGTGCGAAACGGCAGCAACTTTGAACCGCATGAAGTAAAGATTCAGGCCGAGAACGAAAGCCGCGCTGCCGTCGAAGGGATCGGCGCCGGCACGGAAGTAGCCTTGATCGATCCCACAGCACCAAGAAAAGCGACGACTCCGGGTGCAGCCTCGCCTGCCGGCGGCGGAGGCACTCCGTAGTGGCCACCGTCGCCTCCACCCCCCACGCGCGGATCATTCGGGGCTATCGGCAGTGGCTCCCCGACATGCAGTTGGGGTTGCAGAATCTGCTGCTGCACCGCCTGCGGTCATTGCTCACCATGCTGGGGATGATCTTTGGTGTCGCGGCTGTGGTCTCGATGCTTTCCATCGGCGCGGGCGCACGCCAAAAAGTGATGGCCCTGATCGAGCAGATGGGCGTTCACAACTTGATCGTCGAAGCGAAAGAGACCACTGATGATCAGGCTCATCAGAAGATTCGCAAACTGTCTCAGGGGCTGTCGTTTCAGGATTATCGGGTGATTCGCGACGATGTGAACGACATTGTGGCGGCGACGCCGCGAAAGCGGATGATTCTCTCCAAGACCATTCCGAAAGCACAGCAGGATCCGCCTACTGTCTATGGAGTCAATCCGAACTACTTGCAGATCGCAGGACTGCACGTGCTGCAGGGCCGGTTCTTCAATGAGGACGAGGAAACGCGGGGCGCGCCAGTCGTCGTGCTGGGCGCGGCAGCACGCTCGAGCCTGTTCGGTTCCGCGGATCCGGTCGGTCAGTATGTAAAGGCCAACGAGACCTGGTTCCGCGTGATTGGCGTGGCCTCGCCGCAACTGAGTTCACAAACGGAAGTGGCAGGCGTGCCTTCGCAAGACCTCAACAACATCATGTACGTTCCCCTGAACTCGGCGCTTCTTCGACTCGAGGATAATTACAGCAGCTTGCGCGATGAGATTGACGGCATCTACTTGAACATTCGCGACAGCGCGGATATGGCGTCGGTGGCGCAGGTGGTGCGGGCGATCCTCGATTCGTCGCATCATTCCGCGGGCGATTTCAGCGTGATCGTCCCGGCTGAACTGCTCGCCGAGCAGAAGCGGACGGAAAGATTATTCAACGCGGTGATGGTGGCGATCGCGTCCATTTCCCTGCTGGTGGGCGGAATTGGCATCATGAACATCATGCTGGCCAGCATTCTGGAACGCACGCGCGAGATTGGCGTTCGCCGCGCAGTAGGCGCTCGGCAGTCGGACATCATTCGCCAGTTCGTGGTCGAAGCGATGCTGATCTCTTTTGTGGGCGGCAGCTTTGGCATCCTGTTCGGCTTCGTAATGTCGCGGTTGATCGCCTTGCTGGCCGGATGGTCGACGATCGTAACGCTCAGCTCCATTCTGCTCGCGTTCATCGTCTCGATTACCGTGGGCCTCGTTTTCGGAATTTATCCTGCAGTCAAAGCCGCACGCCTGGATCCGGTAGAAGCGATTCGCTGGGAGTAGGCGGCGCGGCGGTCATCTTCACGGCACCAGTCAACACACCTGGGAGGAATTGAGGAATGAAATATTCGCGTCTGGGCCTTTTCGTTTGTCTTCTGCCGTTCCTTCTGCTCACGCCGCCAGGTTGGGCGCAACAACACGAGGGGTACCGCGACTTTGCCACGGCGCAAGTGCGCTCCGACAAACTGGGAGCGCCGGAGCACTTGCGGAATTATGTGGCCGACGGGAAGGTCCGGCTCAGCCTGCGGGATGCGGTTGTACTGACTCTGGAGAACAACAGTTTCGTGAGGATTCAGGAAACCCAGGTGGAGTTTTCGAAATTTGCGCTGCTGGGGGCGCACGCGCCATTTGATCCTAGTATCACGAGTTCGTACAACGTGACGAGTACCACATCCCCGCCTTTCAGCCAACTGCAGGGCACCGGAACCGCTCCGGTCAATACGACTACGCAATTTGCGCAGTTCAACTATTCACAAACGTTCGAGACGGGCACGAACTTTCAGGGAGGACTGAATAGCAACAACAATTTCACCAACAGTTCATTCAACCTGATTAATCCGTCGATCAGTTCCGCACTGAGCTTCCAGGTCACCCAACCCCTGCTACGGAATGGCTGGTTCTTTGCGAACCGAGCCCCCCTGATCATCGCGCGTCGCAATCTCGAGCAGTCGAAGGCCAACTTTGCAGCGGAAGTGAACAACAACGTTTTGCAGGCCGTGGCACAGTACTGGTCTGTGGTCGAGGCGCGTGGAAATCTGGAAGTGGCGAAAAGTTCAATGGACGCAGCCGAGGCAACTTACAAACGCGACAAAAGAGCGCTGGAACTCGGCGCATTGCCTCCCCTGGACATCTACCGCTCGGAGTCGCAGGTGGCATCGCGGCGGGTGCAGGTAATCCAGAGCGAATATGCGCTCAAACAAGCAGAGGATCAACTCCGCATGACGATTGGCGCCGATCAGGATCCGAACATTCAGGCTCTCGATCTTGACCTTACAGAACAGCCCGACCCGCAGGGCGAGTTACGCACTATTGACGCCGCCACGGCCCTGCAGCAAGCTCTGACGAAGCGCCCCGAAATTGACGCAGTCCGCGCCGCCCTGGCCAGAGACCAAACCAGCATTCGGCTGGCGCACAATCACCTCCTTCCTGAACTCGATCTTATGGGTCTGTACGGCAGCAACGGACTGAACTCGACCTTTGTGAACGGCCAGCCGGTCATGACTTCGTCAGTGAATCAACTCTTCCACTTCAACTCTCCCACATATGAGGCCCAGCTTTCCTTGACTCTGCCGCTGAAAAACCGTGCAGCCAAGGCTGACATGGGAAACGCGCTGGTATCGCGACGCAGTGATTTGTACAACGAACGTCTGCTTCGTGAGCAGGTCATGCTCGACGTGAATAATTCCGTGCACCAACTCGAACAAGCCAAACTCGGGATCGCTGCCGGCAAAGAATCTTTGGATCTCGCCAAGAAAAACACGGCCGCAGAGCAGCGCAAATATGAACTTGGGCAAGGAACGATCTTTCTTGTGCTCGAGGCGCAAACGGAGCAGGCTTCGGCAGAGCAGAACCTGCTGCAAGCTGAAGTCGGCTACCAGCTCGCGGTGGCCGCCCTCGATCATGCCACGGGAGAATTGCTGGAACCCTATCATGTGCAGATCGCGGAGCTGACTCACTAGCCAAAGCCCGACGATTTTTGTTGCGCGGCAGTGCATCTTCCCCACTGCCAGCAAAGGCAGTAAACTATTATTCCGCACTGCGAAAGTGGCGGAATTGGCAGACGCACCAGACTTAGGATCTGGCGGGTAAAACCGTGGGGGTTCGAGTCCCCCCTTTCGCACCAACACTTTAGGGCCGATTCTAGAATCGGCCCTTTTCTATTGTGGCCAAATTTGTGCGACCGCGAGGAGATGGGGACAGGCAACACTCCTCGTTCGGGAGGCGGCAGGTTACGAATGATTGGGAAAATTAGACGCGGGCATGAAGTCTCCAAGGAGAATGGCCGTTCCACTGGGTGGGTAAGGCCATGGGAAACCATTCCAGCGATGTCGGAACCGACCTCGACCGTGGGCTCGCGCCGAGCCGCAGGATAAAAACACGGAGTGCGGCATTAAGAGACGAGATCGACGCGATCGATCATGCCAACCGCCACTACTGGAGACGAGGATCTTCTGTGACGAGAGCCGAGAGAGCTGAATACCATCTCAGACAAGCTCGGCTCGACATGCTCCGCGCCGAACAGGAAACGATCTCAGCGGTAGCCGCCGGGAAGAGGGGCTTCCTCAATTCGCGCAGAACCAGGAATGAAAACTAGACAACAAAGAAGTCGGCTCCACGCTACCTTGTCCCGCTGCTCGTTACCGCGCTGAATCGCCGCTTGGAGGAGTGCAGACCGTAGTGGACACGACTTCGTCGGCGCACTCATCGATTTGCAGCGCCAAAGGTGAGCCCATACCGTCGGAGATGCGGTGGGCCGCGATTCTGGGAGTAAGGGAACCGTCACGGTCACCACGAGATGCCTTGGCGACTGGGCCGAGGTACAGATCCGGGACACGGGAGCGGGAATCCTAGAAAACATTCGCGCAAGAATCTTCGAACCGTTCTTCACCACCAAGGAAGTCGGTAAGGGTACGGGACAGGGGCTGGCATTGGCCCATGCCTTCATCGTGAAAAAGCACAACGGACAGATATGGTTCGAGAGCGAAGTGGGAAAAGGCACTACGTTTTTCCTGCGCCTCCCGCTCGCGACCTGCGAAACGATAGCGCATCCGGCAAACTCATGAGCCACGAAGCCCGCACGAACAGGCGCGAAACCAAGGATGCAAATCGTGCTAGAGTGTTGATTCTCAGTGCGAGTTGAGCATAGGATCTGGCGGGTAAAACTGTGGGAATCGGGTCTTCGCACCAACGCTTGAAAAACCGGTTGTGAGGACCGGCGCTTTCTGTCCTAGCCGTATTGTGCATTTGGCATTTGAGGGCAGTCTCCCCTTTGGAATCATGACCACATCGCCCTTTCCGCTGCCCGATGAATTCAACGCGGCGTCGTACTTCGTGGACCGTCACATTATCGAAGGTCGCGGCGATAAGGTCGCAATCGAATGCGAGGAGCGGCGTGTCACCTACCGCCAACTTTTCGAGTCGGTCAACCAGGTTGGAAATGCGCTCAAGGGCTTCGGTTTGCGTTTCGAGGAACGCGTCTTCCTGCTTTTGCTGGATACGCCGGAATTTGCCGCGAGCTTTTTCGGGGCCATCAAGATCGGAGCGGTGCCTGTCCCCGTCAACACGCTGTTGAAGCCGGTCGACTACGAATTTCTGCTCAATAACTCGAGGGCACGGGTTGCGATTGTCAGCGATTCCCTGCTGCCTCTGCTTCACGCCATTCCTATTGAGAAACTCGCTTACGTTGAGAAGATTATTGTCGTCGGTCGCGAGGAAAGACCTGACACGCTGTCCTTTGAGTCGTGGACCCGCAACAGCTCCGCCAGTCTCGATGCAGCGCGCACCAGCAAGGATGATGCCGCCTTCTGGCTCTATTCTTCCGGGAGCACGGGGCGGCCGAAAGCTTGTGTGCATCTGCAGCATGACATGGTGGTGTGCGCAGAACGCTATGCGAAGGCGGTTCTGAATGTCACGGAGAGTGATCGTCTCTTCAGCGTGGCCAAGCTTTTTTTCGCGTACGGACTGGGGAACGGGCTCTATTTCTCGCTGGCGGTGGGAGCGACCAGCATCCTATTGCCTGGGCCTCCGCGACCGCAGAGCGTTTTCGACGTGGTGGAACGATTTCGTCCAACGCTGTTTTTCTCCGTGCCTTCCCACTATGCGAAGCTGTTGGCTCATTCGCCAGACTCGGAGCGCGCCCCAGATTTCTCTTCGGTTCGCCATGCGATCTCGGCGGGGGAATGCCTGCCTGCCGCCATCTTTCACCGCTTCAAGGAGCGCTTTGGCGTGGAGATTCTCGACGCCATCGGATCGACGGAAGCGCTGCATATGTTCATCGCGAACCGGCCGGGCGCCGTCAGGCCCGGATCGAGTGGCACAATCATTCCCGGATTCGATGCACGCATCGTCGACGAGAAGCAGCAGCCTGTCGTATCCGGCGAAATGGGCGACCTGATTATTAAGACCGACGCAGCCTGCGCGGGCTATTGGAACCAGCACGAGAAAACGAAGGACACGATCAGCGGGCATTGGATGCGCACAGGCGACCGTTACTATCAGGATGCCGATGGATATTTCTGGTACGCCGGGCGCTCCGATGACATGTTGAAAGTCAGCGGCACGTGGGTCAGCCCGGTGGAAATCGAGAACCAGCTGCTCGAACATCCGGAGGTACAAGAAGCGGCGGTCGTTGGACGGAAAGATGAAGACGGGCTGGTGAAAACGGTGGCTTGCGTCGTGCTGCGCGATGGCAAGCCTGGAAGTCCGGACGTCGCGAAGGAACTGCAGCGGTTCGTTCTGGAGCGCCTGCCGGTTTTTAAGCGGCCGCACCAGATCGAGTTCTTTCTGGAGTTACCCAAGACAGCGACCGGCAAACTGCAACGCTACAAACTTCGCTAACCATTTTCGGAGGACCATGGACGATCAGGCGTTACTGCAAGAGGCTCTCGCGGAGGCAAAGAAGGGGCTATCCGAAGGAGGCTTGCCGATCGGCTCGGTTCTGGCCGACAAGCACGGACAGATTGTCGCCCGAGGACATAACCTGCGGGTTCAGAGCGGCGACCCCACGGCGCACGCGGAAACCGTGTGCCTTCGAAACGCCGGCCGACGCCGCGACTGGGCGGAGTTGACGCTGGTGAGCACGCTCAGTCCCTGCATCATGTGTACGGGCACCGCATTGCTGTTCCGGATTCCCCGCGTCATTATTGGAGAGAATCGTAATTTCTTGGGCGCTGAGGACCTGTTTCGACAGCACGGCGCGAGTGTCACCGTGCTCGACGACGATGAATGCATTCACATGATGCGGGATTTCATCCGCGCTCATGCAGACTTGTGGAATGAGGATATTGGGAAGTGACGCCGTGCCCTTCGCGCGTACTTAGCGGGCCGAGGCCGCGCGCCTGTCAGGTTTCGGTGGAGGCGCCATTTCACTCGCGGGTAAAGCGTTCTTCAGGTCCCACCGGCACAATGGGCATCGGGTCGCCACCGAGTACACAATGTGGCCGAACGCCTTGCATTCGCTGTTAGGACAAGCTCTCACACAACCTCCAGGCCTCGGCTGCGATGGAGGTCGATCTTTCCCTCCAAATCATCCGCTCAGAAACTCACATTAGCACGACGCCTGGCATCGAACGAGCGTCTTTTCGGTTGCCACAAATTGGTTTTTCTTCTAGACGGTTTCTTCAGAAGGCAGGCTTACGTGAGTCCAAGACTGGCGGCGGCCGTCTCGACGATGGCCTTGCCGATGGTCAGCGAGGCCGTGGCCGCGGGCGAGGGGACGTTGAGCACGTGCAGCACTTTGCCGGAGGGCACGAATTGGAAATCGTCGACCAGGGCTCCGTCGGGTTTGAGGGCTTGAGCGCGCACTCCGGAGCCGCCGGGAACCAGGTCTTTCTCGCCTACTTCCGGCAGCAAGCGCTGTAACGCACGAACGAAAGCCGGCTTCGAAAGAGAGCGGTGCCACTCGTCGAGAGCGTTGCGCCAGTGCTTCCCAGCCATCCGCCAAAAGCCCGGAAATGCGGCGGTGGAAGCCAGGTCGCGCAGGCTGATGTCGGTGTGACGGTAACCTTCCCGGGCCAGCGCGAGGACGGCGTTCGGGCCGGCGTCCACTCTGCCGGTGATGCGGCGGGTGAAGTGCACCCCAAGAAACGGAAAGCGCGGATCGGGCACGGGATAGATCAGTGCCTTCACCAGCGCGGCACGCTCGGGTAGAAGGTCGTAGTATTCACCGCGGAATGGAACGATCATCACGCCGGGATCGTCGCCGGCCATCCGGCTGATGCGGTCGCTGAAGAGTCCGGCGCAGTTGATGAGCGCATTGGTAGAGAACGCTCCCTGCGAAGTTTCCACCACGATTTCGTTCGGCATGCGGCGGATGCCCGTGGCCGCCGCGGACAGAAGAACGGTGCTGCCGGCTGCCGAAATCAACTCCGCGTATTTCTCACATACCAAGGCGTAGTCGGTAACTCCAGTCGAGGGTACGACCAGCGCTCGCAGTCCCGCAGCGTGAGGCTCGATTTCGCGCAACTCCTCGGGACCGATCATGCGCAGGCCAGTCAGGCCATTGGCTTCCCCGCGCTTACGCAATTCTTCCAGACTCGGCAGTTCGTCCGCATGGGTCGCAACGATGACCTTCCCGCAAACATTGTGGGCGATGCCGTGCTCGCGGCAGAATTCGACCATGGCCGCGGCTCCCGTGAGGCACAGGCGGGCTTTCAAGGAGCCGGGCTTGTAGTAAACGCCGGAGTGAATCACCCCGCTGTTGTGTCCACTCTGGTGGCGGGCGACGCGGTCTTCCTTCTCAAGCAGCAGCAGACTAACACGCGGAAAGCGGCGTGTGATTTCGAGCGCGACTCCGAGCCCGACCACACCGCCGCCGATGATGATTACGTTGTAGCGAGAATCGGTCATTGAGTACGTGACTGCACGGTCGCAGACATCCTTTGGTCGCAGGGACGAACCGCGCAACGCTCTAGTCTACGACGAGAGTCACTTGTACGCTCTGCCCGGCATCGGGAGTCGTTCCCGGAGAGGTGCCGGTAATGGTGATCTGGTAAGTGATGGGTTGGTTCCCTATCGGGGGGGGCGTGCCCCCACCGCTGCTGACACCGCCGCAAGAAAGAAGAATCCCTGAGAACAGAAGCGTCGCGATCGAGCCGAACGCACGGTGCCTTGGCCGCCCGGTCTTGCGTCCTGCCGCACCCCAAGCGATCACCACTCCCGGCAGGAACAAGCACAGGGCGTAGAAGACCGAGAAGCGACTGGAGCGTGACTGCAGACGAGCCTTGCTTCCTGCGGTGGAGATATTCATCACGAGATCGATCGCGGAGTTTCCGGGAGTGACCGCCGTGGGTGGGTTGAAGATGCAATGCGCCCCAGCAGGCATTCCGGCAGAACAGGCAAGCGTCACCGCCCCGGTGAACGATGCGCCCACGGGCTGAACAGCCAGGTTATAAGCGCCACTGGTCTGCCCCGCCGTCACCGTCTGACTCGGGGTCGAAGAGGTGAGCCGGAAATCCTGCGCCACGGTCAGCGCCACGGTGAAGGAATGGCTGGGCGCGCCCGTGGTGTCCTGAGTCGTGATGTTGATGTTGTAAGTTCCCGGACTTGCAGTGCTGGGCGAGTTGACGGTCGCCGTGAGGGTCGCCGTGCCTCCGCTGGTCACGCTCACCGGATTCGCGGGAGATAGCGAGCACATCGCTCCCGAGAGAGCACTGGCGTCGCAGGTTGCGTTGATCTTCCCACTATACGAATGGGACGACGTTAGCGTGAGGCTGGCGGTGCCCTGGCCGCCCGGCGCCAGAGATAGCGTCTGTGTCCCTGAGATCGAATAGTCACCAACATTGAATGGAACCACCAGCGTATGCACGATGGCGCCCGAGGTTCCGGTAACGGACAGCGAATAGGTTCCGGCTGCGAAACTGGTCCCGTTGATAGTGAGGGTCGCTGACGCCGGAAACGAACTCACAGACGTTGGACTAATGCTGCAACTGCCGGCACCGTAGGTCGTCGGACAACTGAGGGTAACGGTCCCGGTGAATCCATCCTGCGCGGCAATTGAGATCGATCCCGCAGTGCCGGTGCTGCCGGCGTTCACCTCGGGAAATGCGATGGGCTCGGTCAAAACGAAATCTGAATTGACAGTCACGTTCAGGGTGAACGAGGTCGCCAGGGTTGAGGGGGCCCCAGTGGTCGTGGCCTGCAGTGTCACGGGATAGCTCCCTGCGGCGGTTCCAGCAGGCACGGATACGCTGGCCGTCATATTCACGGGAGTGGTTGAAGTGGGGGTCACGGTGTTGCCGGGCGTCAGGGTGCAGGTGGCATTGGCGATGCCGGAGTTGCATGAAATCGTAACGCTCTGATTAAAAGATCCTGCGGCCGTAATCTGGAAACTTACCGGAGACGATGTGGTGCCTCGGGCAACGGCCACAATTGACGGGGATGGAGTCGTCATCGCGAAGCTGACGACGTGCACCGTGACTGGAACCGAGTGAGTGACGTGCTTTGTGTCAGAGCCAACGCCCTGCACGTTGAAGCTGTAGTCGCCGGCCGCACCGCCCACCGTGTCGGCAAACGGAGTCTTGTTTCCTGGAGTCAGCGTCGACGGAGACACCGAACAGGTGCTGGGTGGGACGGTCGAGCCGGGGGCACAACTCAGTGCCACCGAGCTCGTGTACCCGTTCAGCGCGCTGGCCGTACCGTTGAAGGCGGTGGTCTGTCCCACGAAAACAGTCTGCGGTGAATTGGAAACGGACATCTGGAAGTCCGGCGTGATCACCAGATTGAATTGCCAAATGCCGCGTCCATAGGTAGATGCCCGCAGCAATTGCTGCCCGCCACCGGTAAACACTCCTAGCGCCGTGACCGCAACGTTCGGCAGGAAGCCCGCCTGACCGGTGCTGGGGCTGGGCCCCAGTTCCGTCCAATTCGCGGCGGAGGTGGAACTGCCGAAGACGCCCACATCAGTCCCGACGTACACCTGAGACAATCCGGGATAGACAACGACGGCGTTCACCGGCGAGTCCGGCAGATTGGCGGTGAAGTCCGTCCAGGCGACGCCGGCGTTGGTGGTCTTCCAGACATGTCCCGTGCCTCCGGTGAAGCCCATGACCGTCACGTAGGCAGTCTTGCCGGTGACATCGGTCGGGTCGATCGCAACACCCGAGATGGGAAACTGGCTCGGATTGATGTTGCCCTGGGGTCCGTTGTTGGTGACATCCGTGAACGCCCCGGCTCCCGTCGAGGCATTCGTAGTGACCCAGACGTGACCACCCGTCGGTGTGTAGAGGGGACCGTCCATCGGACCTAAGCCGCTGGTGGTGGCGTAAATGACGACACAACCATTGCTGTCGGTTGTGCCTCCGGCGGCCAATGCGCGCACCTGGTTGACTTCGTTTCCCGTGCAGGTTCCTGAGCCTAAGCTATCGAAGTTCGGACTGAGCGCGGTGAAAGCGCCGCCCGTGCGCGGCCCTCGCCACACGCGGCAGGTGCCGATCAGCATGGGCGTCGCGGTCTTCGGATCGAAGATATAAGGAAAGTAAAACGCACCATCGTCGCCCCCGACCGTGCTGCTGGTGGCCACGAAGCTGAAGCCGCTGTTATTGCAGTTCACTCCACTCGTGCAGAGCTGCACTCCAAGGCCGCCGGGAGGAACGTCAGGATTGGACGCATACCAGTTGGAGGTCGCACCCGGATCGATCAGGTTGTAGCCACCATCACCGCCGAGCAGATTCACCCAACTTGGATTCGTCGTCGCCTGGCTGGTCGCGGGCGAACCGTTGTCCTGCGCCCCGCCGAGCATCGTATTCATATCTGTCGGATGCTGCGAAAAGCTGACAAATTGCGTCATCGATCCCAGATTCTGGTTGAGGTCGTCGAACTGATTTATGCCCGAGCACGCACCCGTGTTCAGCCCTGAAAATCCATTCAGCGCGCGGTAGATGCCGCCGTCATTGGCAAAGTACAGCAGGGCGTTGCCGGAGTCAGTGCCAGACACGGGAATCGTGTAGGCCAATGCGTGCTGGTCGGGATGCACGTGGGCGGGCGCTCCGATCGGGTTGCATCCGTAGACGTGGGTGAGGTTCATGAATGGTGTGGCCGCGCATGTAGGGTTCTGCGTGGTGATGCCGCACTTGTAGAGATTGATCGCTCCGGCGTACAGGTCGGTTGCAGCCCCGTTCGGAACCGCCAGCAGTTCCAGATTGTAGGCACCCTGTTGCACACCGCAGCCTTCGAAATCACCGCAGTTCGTGATGCCCGCGTCGGAGATCGCAGTCCAGGACGCGCCGCCGTTCACGCTTTGCCAGATGCCGCCGTCGACGGGGCCGCCCGTCGAAGAAAGGTAGATGAACCAGGCGTACATCTCGTTGCGGCCCGGGATTGCCGTGATTTCTGCGCGATAGATCGGGCAGGCGTAGTTGTTCGAAGTCGACTGAGGTGGGCAAGCGGCAGCGCTGAGCAGGGCTCCGCCGGGCTGGACTGCAAGACGCGTCCAGTGGGTGCCGTCGGAGGAAGAATAAAAGCCGTGGTAGCGAACCGCTGCAAAGAACTGCCCAGCGTTGGCGTTGTAGACCACCGACGTGGCTGACGTGGCATCGGTGGCGCCGCCGGAATCGAGCAGCGCGTTATAGGTCCACGTTTGCCCCGCATCGAGCGACGTGTAGAGACCGCGCGTGGTGCCTGACGTTACCGCCCCGTCGACGATTCCCTCGGAGGACGTGGCCATGGCTGCTACTACTGTGTTCGCTTGTCCGCTGGTTGCGTTGAAAGCCATGCGCGTCCCACCCAGAGCCACTGAACGAGAGCGCGCCGCCATTGGCCGTGGGAATCAGAGTCCACGTACTGCCGGCATTGGTGGAGCGCAGAATGCCGAGCCCGAAATAAGAGTCGCCGGAGCTGTTCGCCTCCCCGGTGGCGGCAAGAATCACCGTCTTTGCCGGGTCTGTATTGCCCGGCTGGATCGCAATCGCTCCGATCGACAGCGTAGCCTGATCGTCGGTCACGGGAGTCCACATCACGCTGTTGGCCGAGTTGTTGGCGGCATTCGTCGACTTCCAGATTCCGCTCTGCGCTCCACCGATATAGACCGTGTTGCCTGTGGGGTCCGCGGGATCGATGGCGATGGCAGTCGCGCGACCCGCCACCTGGTGATAGTCCTGCGTGCCGTTGCCGGTCGCATCGGACGCCAGCGGCATGGGGCCGAGCGGTACCCATGAGCCTGACGACAGCGAGGTCTGTCCGGCCACCCCGAGGGCCGCAGCACGTTGCGCCCGCAGCTGCAGCTTCGACTGATAGGCCCGTCGACGAAATTCTGCGGACGGCGTCCCGCGGATCACGCGTCCGCGGAAGAACCACTCGTTGCGCTCTTTGACATGGTCGGCGTCTGGGTCGGATACGGGACTGTCGGGCGCGCGCTGCTTCGCGCCTTGCGCTTGTACGACCGAAACATCCGCGACGCAAATCAGTAGGAGGACCGGCACCAGAAAAGAAGAGAGACAACGGCAGGTTGGCATGATGAAACTCACCTGCCAGTATCGAAAGGGGCCATGGGCGAAGCAATCCAAAAGCGCCGCGAAGGATGCCAGTTGGCCCACTTTGGGAAAAGACATTCTGATGACTTCCGCAGCACCTACGGGTGACGGGCTTGTACAATCTGTTTTCCTCAGTTGGTTTCGGCTAAAAGAACGCAGGATGAGAAAGGAAGTTCGGGAGCATGCGGTCCTACTGTGGCGCATTGCTGGCAGCGTCTATTCTCTTGAGCACGATTTCGGGATCGGCACAGGAGAAGACCACTCCGCCTGAACTCGTGGTGGCTGCCGCCGCCGATTTGAGCGCAGCGCTGAAAGAGGTCGGCGACGGCTACGAGAAGAAGACCGGCGTAAAGGTGAAGCTCTCGTTCGGGGCCTCCGGAGCACTAACCCAGCAGATCCAGAATGGGGCACCGTTTGACCTGTTTTTCTCGGCCGATATGGATTATCCCCACCAACTGATCGCCGCAGGGGACGCGGAAGGAACCAGCTTGTATCGGTACGCGGTGGGCAGGCTCGTGCTGTGGGTTCCGGCGGATTCTTCGCTCGACCTGCAACGCCTGGGCATGAATGCGGTGCTGGATCCTTCGGTCAAAAAGATTGCCATTGCCAATCCGCAGCATGCACCTTACGGCCGGGCTGCAGTGGCCGCATTGAAGCATGCCGGGGTGTACGATCGCATTGCGGATCGACTGGTCCAGGGAGAGAACGTCGCGCAGGCGGCACAGTTCGTGGAGTCAGGCAACGCGCAGGCGGGATTCGTCGCGCTCGCCCATGCTTTAGCGCCGGCAATGGGTGGCAAAGGAAAGTATTGGGAAGTTCCCGTGGAATTGTATCCTGCGCTGGCGCAGGGAGCGGTTGTGCTGTCGCACTCTCAGCATAAGAAAGACGCGGCGCAGTTTCTGGAGTACATCAAAACGAAAGAAGTGGCAGAGGTGCTGCGGAAGTACGGATTCACGCTACCGTAACGAGCAAACGTAGCGCCGGCCGGCTGTCGCGGGAGCTTGCCCTGAGCTTGTCGAAGGGGCGTCCCGGCCGCGCATGCCAGCATCAGAAAGCAAGCGGTTCCAGGAAAACACGAAACGATGGCAATCGACTGGCAAGCATTCTGGCTGACGTTGCAACTGGCGATCACGGTATCGGCCATCTTGCTCGTCCTCGGCCTGCCGATCGCTTACTGGATTGCCTTCTCGCGCTGGCGCGGGAAATTCCTGATTGAAGCGCTCGTAGCTCTGCCTATCGTGCTTCCCCCAACCGTGCTGGGATTCTACGTGCTGGTCGCGCTCGGCCCGCGCAGTCCGCTGGGCCGCTGGTGGATCGCGCTCACCGGCCACACGCTCGCCTTCACCTTCAGCGGACTGGTGATCGGTTCCATCCTCTATAGTCTGCCATTCGCAGTCCAACCGTTTGCCGCGTCGTTCGCCAGCGTCGACCGCAAACTGATTGCGGCGTCGGCGACGCTGGGCGCTTCCCCGCTGCGAACTTTCTTTCGCGTGATCACCCCGCTCTCCGTTCCCGGACTGATTACCGGCACCGCCCTGAGCTTTGCTCACACCATGGGAGAATTCGGCGTGGTGCTCATGGTCGGCGGAAATATTCCCGGCATCACGCGCACCATCTCGATTGATATCTTCGACCGCGTGCAGGCTTCTGACTACGCCGCCGCCAACGAGACCGCACTGCTGTTGCTCGGGTTCAGCTTCGCCGTGCTGGCCGTGGTGTATGGCATGAACCGCAAGGCGTGGGTCATCGGACCTGTGAAATAGCCTTGGCTCCGTTTTCTGCCCCGCAATGTCATCCTGAGCGGAGTGGGTGGTTCGCGAAGCGAAGCACCCATGCAGTCGAAGGATCCCTATTCCAAGTACGGCGAGGGCGGCGCGTCGAGGAGTCCCTATCGCTACTCATCTGGGCCTGACTTTGCCAATCCAAGCGAAGGTCCCTAGAATAAACTGCGATGAACGAACCGCGCGCAACTGCGTCCGTTGAACTCGTGACTCCTTCATCACGGCCTTCGTCAGCAGCAGAACGAAGCAACGAATCAGACGGCCCGCGCCTTCAAGTCTCCCTCCGCAAGCGACTGCCATCGGAAGGACGCGACTTTTCGCTAGAAGTAGACTTCCAGGCATCGCCAGGATTCACGATTCTCTTCGGCCCTTCGGGAGCGGGCAAGACGACGCTGCTGGATTGCGTCTCCGGATTAGCCAGGCCAGACTCGGGACGCATCGCTGTGCGCGACTGCGTTTGGTTCGACGCCGCCCAGCACGCCGATCTTCCTGTAGCCAAACGGCGCGTCGGATATGTATTTCAAAGTCTCGCTCTGTTCCCGCATCTAACGGTGGAGCAGAACGTCCAGTACGGCCTCTCGCATCTTCCACAGGAAAAGCGTGTAGCGCAGGCATCTGCATTGCTTCAGGCATTTCGGATTTCGCATCTCGCGTCGCGCTATCCACGCGAAACTTCTGGCGGGGAAAGCCAGCGCACTGCGTTGGCGCGAACTCTGGTGACTGATCCCGCGGTGCTGCTGCTCGACGAACCGCTGGCGGCGCTCGACGCCGCGACCAAGGGGAAAATCGTCGACGACCTGCGCGAGTGGAACCAGGCTCACCGCATTCCGATCCTGTATGTCACACACAGCCGCGAGGAAGTTTTTGCCCTGGGTGAGCGCGTGGTCGTCCTCGACGCGGGACGCATCGTAGCCCAAGGCACGCCCCACGAAGTCATCACGGCAGCGCTGCAGGAAACCGTCGCGCAGTTGGTGGGCTTTGAAAATATCTTCGACGCCGTAGTGGAGTCGGTACATCCGGAGCGCGGCACCATGTCCTGCGGTATCGCGGGAGACACCGGCCCGGTGGTGCTCGAAACTCCGCTCGTACGCGGGGGAGTAGGCTCCGCTCTGCGCGTGGGCATCCGCGCCGGAGACGTTCTGCTGGCAACAGCGCCGCCGGTCGGACTCAGCGCGCGCAACGTGATCCCGGGCCGCATCGCGTCACTCGAGCAGCGCGACGTCATCGTGACCGCGCGAGTCAAATGCAGAGTTGAGATGGAAGTCCACCTTACCCTAGCGGCACGCGATTCCCTGCAACTCGCGCCTGGCCGGGAGGTGTGGCTGGTGATCAAGACACATTCGTGCCACTTGATGCAGAGGTAGTGCCAGGGAGCTTCTTGCTTGGAAAGAGGAGGGACCAGATTCTGTATCTTGATGTCCGGCATTCTGCATTTCTTCCCGGTCCATCTCGATTACCGCCACCCACTGCCCCTTGCGCTCCTCCGAGAACACGACTCGCCCGCCGAGAATCTGCGCGGCGGCCGCTGGCGGCAAATCGCGGTGGTATCCGAAGAAACGGCGCTTGAGGTCGATCCAAACCTTCCAGCGATCCAGCAATGGGCGTGCAGGTTCATATTTGGTCGAGAAGACCAGCGCAACCTCGAAGTGCGAGCGGAAGTCGGCGGCTGAGAGCACTTCGTCCAGAGAGAAATCTTCGATGCGCACCACCTGCACCGGGCGCGTCACATAACCCAGCCAGGGGCGCGCCAGTTCGTCTGAAGCGGGCCATGCGGTGAGTGCGTGCGCCATGGGATAGCGGGCCTCGAGGAAGCGCTCTCCCTCCTGGTGCAGAACGATGTAGTCGCGATACGCGAGATTATCTTCCGGCGAGAATCCGTACGGCGGGTTCCAGAACCATGCGGCCACGAAAGCGATGGCAACTACGGCGACAGCCGCGCGCCAATGACGCAATCGCCGGCGCAGAGTCGAGACCCCAACGATAATCACCAGCGGTACCGCCGGCAGCATGTAGCGCGCTAAGACTGCACCGCCGATCAGCGCCATAGCCACCACGTACACTTTCACGACTACGAGAAATATCATCTGCACCGGAATCGCGATGCGCGAACGCTCGGCCTCGCCATCTTTCACCGGGGGCCACAGCATTACCAGCAGCATCCCCAGCGTCAGCAGCCACAAGTGCATGTAGCCGAATGCCTGCCATAGCCGCAGTACTAGCGCCAGCAGGAATCGCACCGGGTTAAGAGTCGACGCGACGTTGTAGCGGAAGAACTCCGGATTGCCAAACACATATCCGGTGCGGGCGTAGTGATACGCGTACCACAGCGCCAGCGGCAGCAGCGGAAGCAAGAGCGGCAAAATCCGTTTCGACGAGCGGCTGCCCGGTTCAGAACCCGAGTCCAACCAAAGGCCCTGCAGCAATCCCCACTTCGGCGCAACCGACCGCAGGATTTCCCAGCATGCCAAACCTGCCGGCGCTAAAATCGCAGTCTCCTTCGCAAGCGCAGCTAGTGAGAACCAGACCGCGACCGCGACCGGACGATCCTCCAGATAAGCACACAGGCCCCAGAAGATCAGCCCCGCCGCCGCCAGATCCACCTGGGCCAGCGAACTTTGCGCAAAGAAAACTGGGTACACCGCCGTGCATAGCGTGGAGGCGATCGCCACCTGGGTATTGGCCACGCGCTCGGCCAGCCGAAACACTCCCAGCAACGAGAAGGCGGCGACCACCAGCATCGCCGATCGCGTGACCACCGGCGCGAAGCCCACGCATTTCCACCACAGGGCGATCCATGCCATCGCCAGCGGGGGATGCGCGTTCGATACCGTCGTGTGCGGAATCAGACTGCCGCTCAGCAGCAGGTCGCGCGCGGCGGGAACGTAATATCCCGCTTCGTCCCAGAAGTAAGGAAGTTGCAGCAACGGCAAATGCAGCAGAAAAATTCCCACAAAAATGCCCGCGAACACCAGTGCTGGATGCGGGCGGGGAGATCGTATAGGAGAAGTCATTCAATCGGTGGAAGCGTCGCTATTTCGGGGATCTTTCTGTAGAGACGTTGCCTGCAACGTCTCTCTCGCCACCGCCAGTAATGCTGGCGGCAGAGACGGAGCAAGCTACGTCTCTACGATGGGTCGCCGGCCGCTCAGTGCACCGGACCTTGAGCACCCATCCGCGGATCAAGCTTGATCTCGCCGAAGGCACTCTCGTACCCGGCTACGTTTTGCTGCAGGAGTCCGAGCAGTGCCTTGGCCTGCTGCGGGCTTAGATAGATACCCTGGAAGTTCTTGATCTCCACATGGGTCTCGGTTTGTTGCTGCAGAGTGCCGAAGACCAGGAAGAAGTCCCAGATGTTGACCCGCATCTGCACGCTGTTGGCATAGTTTTCGCGGTAATCGGGGCCGTTCGTCAGTTTCACGTTGGGTTGCGTCGGATTGCTCATAGCCGGAAGTGTAAATGAGATCGGGATCGGGATGGAACGCCCGGACACCCCGTTATCGAGGACTGGGAAGCCTCAGAGAGGGTGCACCTGACAAAAACTGTCAACGGTTGAAGGTTTGCGGCTCGTCATCGCACGAGTAGTCCTGGGCGAGACACCGACTTTCGTTTGGCTTTCCACTGAAAACAAAGGGTTTATGGCCGCGCCTCTCATTACTTTGGGAAGTACCTTGTGGCGGCCAAAGTGCGATAGAGTTTATGTTCAGCTGCGAAAGCGGAGATTGCGGGCTACCTATGACCCAAAATATCGATCACGGGATGATGGAAGAAGTCGTCCTCCCCGAACATCTTATTCCTCTTGGATCTGTGCTGGGGCAGGGAGTGACGGCGATGGACCTGTGCATGGTCCTGGCCAAGATTTTTCAAGTGCAGTACAACGAAGTCGCGTTATTGCGGCTTGAGGGCGGCCTGCTGCGCTTCGTGTTCCCAGAATACTTGCGGACCACGGGTGCGATTCCGTTGTCCAGCAAAGCGGTGGCGGCCCACACGGCGCTGAGTAAGAAAGCCGAGATTTTCAACAACTTCGCGCGCGTCAAGCACGCCAGCATCTTCGAAACCATCAAGGCCGACGGGAGCAATTCGGACGAACCGGCGGCGCCGTCGCCCATTCAGAAGCTCATGTCAGTTCCAATCCTGGGCTCGGATTCCGCGGTGGTGGGCGTGATTCAGATTTCCCGCAAAGGACTCGATCCAAAGTTCGCGAAAGATTTCAGCCGCGAAGATCTGCACGATCTGGAACTGGCGGCGGGACTGCTGGCCACAGCGCCGGCGCTGCTGGCCAACTAAAGGTTTCGAAACACGATCCCTCGGGGCGGCGCTTGCCGCCCTGAATTTTTTCATCTTCTTATTTCTTCAGCGGAACCCGCAGGTCCATTCCGGTCATCTCTTTCGGTTCGTCGACACCCAGCATTCCGAGAATCGTCGGAGAAATATCGCGCAGCGATCCGTTCGGCTTCAGCGTGAACTGCTTGGCATCTCCCGAAACGACGATGAACGGCACAGGGTTGGTGGTGTGCGCGGTGTGCGGACCACCCGTCACGGGATCGATCATCATCTCTGCGTTTCCGTGGTCGGCGGTGATCAGCATCGCCCCGCCTTTGGCGCGAATCGCAGATTCAATTCGAGCCAGGCAGGCGTCAACGGTTTCGACCGCCTTGATCGTGGGCTCAATCTTGCCCGAGTGGCCGACCATGTCGGCGTTGGCAAAATTTACAATCATCACGTCGAATGTTCCATCCTCGGTGGCTTTGACGACAGCGTCGGCAATCCCCGCAGCGGACATCTCCGGCTTCAAGTCGTAAGTCGCCACCTTGGGAGATTGCACCATCACGCGCTCTTCGCCGGGGAACGGAGTCTCCACGCCGCCGTTGAAGAAATACGTGACGTGCGCATACTTTTCGGTCTCGGCCACGCGCAGGTTGCGCATGTTCATTCCGCCCATCACGTTGGCCAGAATGTTCGCCATCGACTCCGCCGGAATCACCACTGGCAGGCTGAAATTCTTGTCGTACTGCGTCATGCAGACGTAGCGCAAGTTCTTCGGTACACGGTCGCGCGGAATCGTGGCATCCAACTCGGCTGCGCCCGGAAGATCGCTGCCGCCCTTGTCGTTTAGTCCGCTGTTGCGCGTGAGCGCGCGCGTGATCTGGCGGACGCGGTCGGCGCGGAAGTTGAAGCAGATGCACGCGTCGTCGTCCCGAATCGTGGCCAGCGCCTGCCCGCGGCTGTCGGTGCAAACGAAGGGAATCACGAATTCGTCGGTGACTCCTTTGTTATAGGAATCCTTCATCCCCTGCACCGGATCGGCGCACTTGCCGCCTTCCGCGTCGGCGAACACCATCGCATTGTAGGCCTTGGCAATGCGCTCCCAGCGCCGGTCGCGGTCCATCGCGTAGTAGCGGCCATTGACCGTGGCGATCTTGCCGCAGTTGTACTCGCGCATCTTCTGCTGCAGTTGGTCGAGATATCCCGCGCCGTTGGTAGGCAGCGTGTCGCGCCCGTCCATGAAGGCATGCACGAAGACGCGGTCCAGTCCGTTCTGCTTCGCCATCTTCAACAGCGCGTACAGATGCGCCTGCTGGGAGTGCACGCCTCCATCGGAAACCAGCCCAAACAGATGCAATCTGCGTTCCCCAGTGCGGGCATGCTTCATGGCATCGAGCAGCACCGGATGTGAGAAGAATTCGCCGTTCTGGATCATCAGATCGATGCGCGTGATGTCCATGTGCACGATACGTCCCGCACCCATGTTAAGGTGGCCGACCTCGCTGTTTCCCATCTGCCCCTCGGGCAGTCCCACGAACGGGCCGCTCGTATGAATGAGCGTGTTGGGATATTCGCGCAGCAGGCGGTCGTAGGTAGGCTTGCGCGCGAGTGCAATGGCGTTGGCTTTGGTTTCGGCTCGGTAACCCCAGCCGTCGAGAATGGTAAGGATGAGTGGTTTAGGACGAGACATAAATCAGCTTCTAGCTCCTAGCTTTTAGCTTTTAGCTCTTGTCCTGCACTTAACCCTTGTCATCCTGAGCAAAGCGAAGGACCTATGCAATCCGCGGCGAAATTGCACAGATCCTTCAGCCCGCAAAAGCCGCGGGCCTCAGGATGACAATCTTGCCGCAACCGGGAAGGATTACGAACGCGTCAGAAACAGTTGTGAAGGGCTAAGTCTGGTTACCCTTTGTAGTTCAGCGCCCCCAGCCCCAGGAACCGCGACGTCCCAGCCAACTCCTCCTCAATCCGCAGCAGTTGGTTGTACTTCGCGATGCGGTCCGTGCGCGACGCCGACCCGGTCTTGATCTGCCCTGCGCCGGTCGCTACGGCGAGGTCCGCGATGAATGTGTCTTCGGTCTCGCCCGACCTGTGCGAAATAACAGACGTATAGCCATTGCGCCGCGCCAGATCGATCGCATCCAGCGTCTCGCTGACCGTACCGATCTGGTTGACCTTGACCAGAATCGAGTTGGCCACGCCCTTGTCGATTCCCTTTTGCAGAAACTGCACATTCGTGACGAACAAATCGTCGCCGACAAGTTGAATCTTGCCGCCAAGCTCCTTCGTCAGCTTTGCCCAGCCGGCCCAGTCGTTCTCGGCGAGCCCGTCCTCCAGCGACACAATGGGATAATCCTTCACCCACTTCGCCCAGAACGCGACCATCTCGTCGGAACTCTTGGCCGACTTGTCGGACTTCTTGAATACGTACTTCCCGTCCTGGAAGAACTCGCTGGCCGCCGGATCGAGCGCGATCGAGATGTCCTTTCCCGGTTTGTAACCAGCCTTCGAGATCGCTTCCAGCACGACTTCAATGGCTTCCACGTTCGACTTCACGGACGGAGCAAATCCACCTTCATCGCCCACGGCCGTGTTGTATCCGCGCTTCTTCAGCACGCCTTTCAGCGTATGGAAAACTTCCACGCCCCAGCGCAGTGCCTCATGAAAGGTCGGCGCGCCCACCGGCATGACCATAAATTCCTGAAAGTCGACGTTGTTGTCGGCGTGCGCGCCGCCGTTCAGGATGTTCATCATGGGCGTGGGCAGCGTGTTCGCCCCGGCTCCGCCCAGATAGCGATACAGCGGGATATCCAGAGTCTGTGCCGAGGCGCGCGCCGTCGCCATGGAGACCGAGAGCAGAGCATTCGCACCCAGCCGCCCTTTGTTCGCGGTGCCGTCCAGTTCGATCATCCGGGCATCGAGGCCGCGCTGGTCGAACGCATCCCAGTTCGCCAGGGCCTTGGCAATCTCGCCGTTGACGTTCTTCACAGCTTTGGTCACGCCTTTGCCCAGAAACCGCTTCGCGTCTCCGTCGCGCAACTCGACCGCCTCGTGTTCGCCCGTCGATGCGCCGCTGGGGACAATCGCCCGGCCCATCGAGCCGTCGGCCAGAAATACTTCTGCTTCCACCGTAGGATTGCCCCGTGAATCCAGAACTTCCCGGGCATGAATGGCTGCAATATTTGACATAAGTCGCTTCTCTTTCCTCGATTTAATGATTTCAACTTCGATCCCCCGGATCACAGGTACGATCGGGAGTAACTATTTAACGTGATCGGGCGTTCCGTAGAGGTTGCCCGTGCCCAAGGGTCTCGATCTGCTTTGTAGCGGAACCAACGATTATATCGGAAGGCTATGACCGCTGTATGACGCACGACTCACTCTTTGGGGTGTAATTTCCAACTTCGGAACTGTCCCTTCGGCCATCTCCGCCACGCCCTTATCTCCCGTGGTTCCCCTGTCCCGTCAGCGTGTTGTCGCGGCTATCCGCAGGGACTAGAGTCAGAAGATAGAATATTGCTTGGGAATTTTGAGGAGGCACGATGAAGAAATGGATCGCTCTACCTTGCTTGCTACTGCTCGCCAGCGTCCTTACGGCGCAGACCAGTTCCCCCGTACCCGCAGGGACCACCCTGATGGTCCGGCTCGATACGACCCTCGCTACCTTCAGCAACCGCGTCGGCGATCCCTTCCAGGCCAAAGTGACCCAGGCAGTCGTCGTCAACGGCAATACTCTGATTCCCGTGGGAGCGACCGTCGAAGGCCGCGTCACCAAGGTCAATGAGCCCCGCCGCATCTCCGGCAAGCCGACTATTGGAATTCTTCCCGAAGCCGTCATTCTTCCCAGCGGAGAGCGCTATTACCTCGACGCGACCCTGGTCGACACCAACATCAAGGGCACCGACGTGAGCGCTGAAGGTCAGTTCAAGGGAACGGGCCACGACCGCCGCGACACCCTCGAGGTTGGCGGCGGTACCGCCGGCGGCATGCTGGTGGGCGGTTTAATCGGCGGCGGCCCGGGCATCCTGATTGGCGGCGCCGTAGGCGCGACTTCGACCACCGTGCATTGGCTGGCGAAGCACCGCTCCGCAACCTTGCCCGCCGGCACCGAACTCACGCTGGAATTGAATCGCCCGATGGCGATGGGCCCTGCTGCGACACCGGCTCCCGCTCCAGCGCCTGCAGCCTCCAGCGGCGGCAGCAAGTAAGCAAGAATTGTGGCTGTTCGATGCGCCGGAGTCGCAGACTCCGGCGTTTTTCTTTGCACACAACTGATTCCTATTCAGCCATAAATATGGCAGAATGTGTATATGCGGACTACAGTCGACATTCCGGACCCGCTCTACCGGGCACTGAAAAAGAAGGCCGCCCATGAAGGTCACTCGGTCAAAGAGCTCCTTCTTCGGGGGGTTGAACTGCAATTACGGACGCAAGCGAAGAAAAAAGGGCGTAGACGTCCTCCTGTGATCGACTCCGACACGCCCGGCAGCCTGGATCTAGACAATGCCAAGATCTACGAGATCATTCCTTTTCCCTGACGTCAACGTATGGATCGCGTTGACGTTCAGAGGCCACATTCATCACGCTGCTGCTAGAACATGGCTAAATTCAGTGCCCGATGACGCCGAGCTCTGCTTTTGCCGGCTGACTCAGCTAGGGTTTCTCCGCCTGCTCACAACCGCGGCAGTGATGGGGAACAAGGTTCTGTCTCAGGCCGACGCTTGGGATTTTTATGACGACTGGCTGGAACATGGTCATGCCGCTTATGTTGAGGAACCGCCTGCGATTGAGCTCACCTTCCGCTCTCTTTCGGCGTCTGGGCAGATCGCTCCAAAAGACTGGGCGGATTCCTACGTCTCCGCGTTTGCGCAGGTATCTGGCTTGCGATTAGTGACTTTCGACCAGGCTCTCCACAGGAGAACAGCGGGAGCCGTCTTGTTGGAACCACTGCCGAAGATGTGAGTTCACGCCCCGAAGATCAACTCCCCCTCGCTCAGCACCTGCAACTCGATCCACCCTTCCAGCGGCAACGAATCTACCGGCAGGCGGTTCTGCCAGAGGCTGAAGCGCAAACGAAGCTTGCTGGTGGCCCCAACCGTGACCATGCCAGCCTTCCGCTCCGCCGCGCGATCCACCGGGCCAGCGCTCGGAGTCGCCAGCAGCCACACCAGAGGCAGCTTGAATTCAAAGTTCCGCAGCAGCGCCAGCTTCACGTGCTCCTCGGGCTGGGACGACGACGCCTTCACCCGCTCCTCCGAGCCATTCTCGATCTTCCAGGCCTTCAGCTTCCTCTCGTGCACCGAGGCCTCGACCCGCAGCGTACGCCGCGCCCGCGGCTCACCGCTCGCCCACGACTCCAGGTTCACTACCAGATCAAAATCTTCCTCCGGAACATTGCCGGTGAAGTCGAGTCGCCCGTACACATGCGTGGAATCGATGCCGGCGTACACCGCATCCAGCAAGAACTGTTTGCCGTGCATCGCGCCCGCGCGGTGATCGGCGGTATAAATGGCCGCGCCCATCCACTCGAAATAGCGCACCTTGTCGCCCGCCACTCGCGGATGAATGTACGCCGTCTGCGGCACAAACGACGGACGCACCTCCGCTCCGGTGATCGGCTGCGCCAGAGAGTCCGGCGGAACCGCTCCCAGCGCCTGATATACGTTCGACAGGTGCTTGCGGTAAAGTTCGTCGAAATCGCGATCATTGGCCGAGTGATGTTCCGGCCCGTACCACCAGTTCCAGTCGCTGCCCTCGGCAATCAGGAGTTCTTCAAATGCCAGCTTGCGTTGCGCCTCGGTGGCGCGCGCCGCATTCTGCGCATAAAACTCGCGTGCGTGGTGCAGGTAGTCCCAGGCGCGGTTGTCCTCCGGCGCTCCGATCCACACGTTGAAGTTCGCACCGATCCACGACCCAGGCACCAGCGACGAGAGCTTGTTAAAGTCGTTATGCCGCGCGATCGCCTCGGAGATCGTTACGGCTTCCACACCCGGCTCGCTCTGCAACCCGTCGTAGAAGCGCCGCAGGAATTCGCGCCCTGACTTCGGGTAATACTCCCAGGCATTCTCGCCGTCGAGAATGATCGACACCACGGCGTCGCGCCCCTTGGCCAGCACGGGCTTCGCCGCTTCCTTGATGTTGCCGATCAAATGCCGCGCCGCGTCTGCCGGAGGCATTCCCGAATACACGAACCCGATCAGGTCGGAAATCGTGTGGTCGCGAAACACCATGTGCATCGTCGCCGAGCCGTTCTCGTAGCGGTGGATGTTGTAGAGCTTATCCGCCAAATGCGAGGGCAGTCGCCCGTTGCCGTCGCGGGAGAAGAACAATCCGGTGCTGCGTCCCAGCACGCCTTCATCGGTCGCCATCCACTGCACACCCACGCTGTGCGCGATGGCCAGCACTTCTTCCGAGACGCTGCCTTCTGACGGCCAGATGCCTTTGGGACGCAGCCCAAAAACCTTCTCGTGCAGGTCGAGACCGCGCGTCAGCTGTTCGCGCGCGTCCTCGGGATGCCGAAATCGATTTTGCGGTAGAGGTAATCCCGGAGACGACACCGCCCCCGCGCTGGTATCGCACACCAGCGGCAGGATTGGGTGATAAAAGGGCGTGGCCGAGAGCTCAATCGATCCCTTCTTCGCCGCCGCGGCATGCGCCGGCAGCACGCGGCCCAACACTTCCCTTTCCTGTGCGATCACAAACTTCTGATCGTCGAGCGAGAAGCCGTGCCCCTTGGCGACCAGCGCCGCGACGTCTTTCTCTTCCAAAACAAACTCGTCGAACCAGGCAAGCTGCGACAAAACCTGCAAGTCGGTGAAATCCTGCGCCTGAAAATAACGCTCCGCGCGCTCCGGATGGTCCCCATGCTCGCGAAACCGCTCCCACAATTCGCGGTACCGCGGGTAGCGCCCAATCACATTTTGCGGATTCGCCTGAAACAGATACTGCAGCGCGAAACGGCGCTCCTCCAGCGTCAGATCCTTCGCTGGCTTGGCCGCCACGCGCAGAAATGGATCCTGAGCCGTCCCGTCCACGTAGTCCTGAATCTGCACCATCAGCGACGGCACCAGATTGAAGTTCTGGTGGACGTTAGGAAATTCGTCCAGCAGTTTCACCATGCCGTAGTAGTCCTTGAGCGCGTGCAGCCGCGTCCACGGCAGACGATATTCTCCCGTGACCAGATCCTTATAAAACGGCTGGTGCTGGTGCCAAAGAAGGATGACGCGCAAAGCAGGCATGGCTGGAGAAGTCAGTCTAGCATGAAGAAATTGCGGCGTTACGCACGAAGGGCTGCAGGGACTCTTGAGAGACCAAACAGGTTCCGGCTGCAGTGAAAGATGTTACCCTGCTACTGGAAAACTCTCTGATTTGGGCGTACAAAAGGCTCGGTTTTCTATTTGGAAGCACACCCGCGATTGGTACAGAACTCAGCCGCGGTGGGTTCGGAACCTCAATACGTCGGCGCTACTGCTGTTCGCCCTCGGCTTCGGTACCGCCCTCACGAAGTCGGAACCTGAGTTTCGAGCGGTTGTCTGGCACTACCGTCACGGGAATTTCGTTACCGTCAATGGCGTTACGTTTCCCGTGTATTACTGGTACGCACCAGATGTCCGTCGCAACTGGTGCTTTGTCTTTGATCAGCCTGGTCCGCTACGTCCGACAAACGACACATTCACAATGTTTACGATCGACGGTCGGCGAGACCAAACTGATGTGGGCTCACCACAGGAATTGGCACAGCGCGCGATGAGCAGGTATGGAGTCAATGGATTTGACGAACGCAGCACGTTTGAATGGAAGATCCGTTCCCAACACTTGGAATGCATGCAGGAACGTGACGCACACGTATCCTTTTCGATGGTCTTTTGCTATGGTGACGGGCCTGTCTACTCGATTTCCTTCAATGGTGACGACAACGCCCTCGAAAAGCTCAGGCGAACTGTCGCGGAAGCAAAGTAACCGCGCGGAGCCCACGGGTATCTTAATTCTCGTCTCTTCCGGTAAACTGGGGCCGTAGATGGCCCTGCTGCGTATGAGCCCTGAATCCATCACCGCCGCCCCGCAACTCCTCACCGACCAGGACCTCTACCTCTTCAACGAGGGCAGCAACTACCGCCTCTACGACAAGATGGGCGCTCACCTCGTCACCCATAATGGCCAGGCCGGCGCCGTCTTCAGCGTGTGGGCTCCAAACGCGCGGTCCGTGTCCGTCGTGGGCAGCTTCAACGGGTGGGATTCCAAGTCGCATCGCCTCAACTCTCGCGGCTCGTCCGGCATCTGGGAAGGTTTCATCCCCGGTGTCACGAAGGGCGCACTCTACAAATTCCACATCGAATCGAATCGCCACGGATACCGTGTCGACAAAGCCGACCCGCTTGGCCTGCTGCATGAGAAGCCTCCCCGCACCGCTTCGGTCGTCTGGGACCTCGACTACCAGTGGAACGACAGTGAATGGATGCAGAAGCGCGCCGGCCGCAATTCCCTGCGCGCGCCGCAGGCGGTTTACGAAGTCCATCTCGGTTCCTGGATGCGCGTGCCCGAAGAGCACAACCGTCCGCTGACCTACCGCGAAACCGCGCCCCGCCTCGCCGAATACGTCGGCCAGTTGGGCTTCACTCACGTCGAATTCCTGCCCGTGATGGAGCACCCCTTCTACGGCTCCTGGGGATATCAGACCACTGGATACTTCGCACCCACGTCGCGCTACGGCACGCCGCAGGATTTCATGTACCTGGTCGACTACCTGCACCAGCACGGCATCGGCGTGATCCTCGACTGGGTACCGTCGCACTTCCCTTCCGACGCACACGGCCTCGCCTACTTCGACGGCACGCATCTTTACGAGCACTCCGACTCGCGGCAGGGATTCCATCCCGACTGGAAGACGCACATCTTCAACTATGGCCGCCCCGAAGTGCGCAGTTTCCTGATGTCGAGCGCCCTGTTCTGGCTCGACAAATATCACATCGACGGCCTGCGCGTGGATGCGGTCGCATCAATGCTCTATCTCGACTACTCGCGCAAGCAGGGCGAATGGATCCCCAACAAATTCGGCGGACGCGAAAACCTTGATGCCATCGACTTCCTTCGCCGCTTCAATCAGGAAGCCTATAAAGAGCATCCCGAGATTCAGACCACCGCAGAAGAATCCACCTCCTGGCCCATGGTCTCAAAACCCGTCTACGTGGGCGGCCTCGGCTTCGGCTTGAAGTGGGACATGGGATGGATGCACGACACGCTGCGCTATTTCCAGAACGATCCCATCCATCGCAAGTATCACCACAACGATCTCACCTTCCGCATGCTGTATTCGTTCCTTGAGAATTTCGTACTGCCCCTCTCGCACGATGAAGTCGTTCATGGCAAGGGATCGCTGATCGGCAAGATGCCCGGCGACGAGTGGCAGAAGTTCGCCAACCTGCGACTGCTCTTCGCCTACATGTACGCCCAGTCCGGCAAGAAGCTCCTGTTCATGGGCTGTGAATTTGGACAAGTGCGCGAGTGGGCGCACGACTCGAGCCTGGAATGGCACGTTCTGCAGTATCAGGTTCATCGTGGAGTACAGGCATGGATGGAGCAGTTGAACCGCTTCTACCGTAATGAGCCTGCGATGCACGTGCTCGACAACGATCCTGCCGGGTTCGAGTGGGTCGACGCCAACGACAACGCCACCAGCACGGTCTCGTTGTTGCGCAAGAGCGAGTCGCCGCAAGACACCGTGCTAGTCGTGTGCAACTTCACACCAGTGCCTCGCGTCGGCTACCGCGTCGGAGTACCGCACGGCGGCTACTGGCGCGAGATGCTCAACAGCGACGCCCGCGAATACGCCGGCAGCGGCATGGGCAACATGGGCGGAGTAAACGCGGAAGAAATCCCCACGCACGGCCGTCCATTTTCGCTGAAGCTGACACTTCCGCCGCTGGCCGCCCTGTTCTTCAAAGCAAGCTGACCATTGCGACTCATGCGGCCACGACTCATGTGGCGACGGCCGCCTCGGCCGTCTCGCGTAGGCGAAGCCCCGCGGCTGCGGCACAATCGCCGACAGCCTGATTTTGCAGCCAACCGCTCACTCCCCCCAGCCATCCAAAACAGGTCCTTTTCTCAAATCATCGGAGGCCTTGTTGATTCGTCAGAGTGCTCTTGTGCGTGCAGTGATTCTCATCGCAGTTAGTCTCTCGGCCGCCGGACTATCAGCCCAATCCGCGCCGGCGACCACGTACACCCTGACTGTCCAACGCGCTGGCAATGCCACCGGCACCGTAACCAGCAACCCCGCTGGCATCAGTTGCCCATCCACCTGCAGCGCGTCCTTCAACTCCGGCACCAGCGTGAAACTCACCGCGGCCGCCGCCAAGGGAGATTACTTCGCCGGTTGGTCCGGCGCCTGCAAGGGCACCGGCCCATGCACGCTCACCATGAACGGAAACAAGTCCGCCACCGCAACCTTCAACGTGAACCAGACCGTCAAAGTTCTGAACCACATCATCTTCATGGCGCAGGAGAATCGTGGCCTCGATCACTACTTCGGCGCCCTACGTTCCTACTGGAAAAACAACGGCTTCGCCGACCGCTCGTTTGACGGCCTGCCGCAATTCAATCCGACGTCAGGCCTCGCCCCGCTTTACGGACCGCCGCCCACCAATCCCGGCTGCGATCCCGCGTTCCCACCGCCCAGCGATTGCACCGAAGACAGCGCCAGTCCGCAGATCACTTCGTATAAGTTGATTACCCAGTGCATTGAAAACCCAAGCCCCTCGTGGAACGAAAGCCACGTCGACTGGGACCTCACCAATCCCTACTCCGCCACGGCCACTCTCGACGGCTTCGTCTGGACCAACGCCCACGACGCTCGCGCCATCGTTCCCCCGTACAACGACATCGACGGCATCCGCTCCATGGGCTATTACGACGACACCGACCTGAATTACTACTACTACATGGCATCCCAGTTCAGCACGTCAGACCGCTGGTTTTCGCCCGTCATGTCGCGCACCGCCCCGAATCGCGAATACCTGATCGCCGCCACGTCACAAGGGGACGTCTATCCCATCGGCACCGACAGCGCCGACCAGTCGCTGCTTACGGCCACAACAATTTTTCAGAAATTGCAGAATGCCGGAATCACCTGGAAGATTTACATCAACACCGACAACACTCCCTGCTCAAACAACCAGACGCCGCAATGCCTGCTCAGCTTGAGCTATGTGCAGAATTTCTCCTGGGGACAAACCATCCCGACCAACTACCCAAACAACCTGGCGACGATGACGCAGTTCTTTACCGACGTACAGAACGGCACCCTGCCTCAAGTCGCTCAGATTGAACCCGCATCGGGCGCGGGCCTCGACGAGCACGGCTCCGATTCCGACCAGTATCCAATCAACATCCAACTGGGTGCGCAGTACGTTGCGTCGATCATCAACGCGTTGATGACCAGCGTCTCATGGAAAGATTCCGCCTTCATTCTGACCTACGACGAGTTCGGCGGACTCTATGACCACGTGCCACCTCAGCCTGCCGTGAGTCCCGATGGCATCAAGCCCAAAGATCTACTGACCGGCGACATCTGCACCACCGCCACCGGTCCCGATTGCGATTTCACCTACACGGGCTACCGGTTGCCATTGATAGTAGTGTCGCCTTATGCACAAAAACACCACGTTTCGCACACGATCATGGACACCACTGCGATCTTAAAGTTCATCGAAAATCGCTTCGGCCTATCACCCCTGACCAGGCGCGACGCCGCACAAAAAAGTATGAATGAATTCTTCAGCTTCAACTTCCCCCCGTGGATGACGCCGCCCACACCACCCGCGCAAACCACCAGCGGCGCCTGCTACCTGAACCAACTGCCGTGAGGAGCCTCAGCCCGGGTGCCCCATTTCTCGCGTTCTTTGCGAGAAGTGGGGATTTCCGTTGCTAACCAAATCCCTTGTATTCCTTCCAGAACTCGGGCCAAGGCAACCGCGGCGGCCCGCACACGAAGATGTCGGGATGATCCTCGCTCTCCTCATTCTTCACGCCTAATGAATTCCCGTTGTGTCCGGCCCACCGGCAGTCGGTAAACAACCGGTCCGCTTCCTTGCGCGACTGTCCCATCACAATCAAAGTCGAAGGCAGCGGTGTGGGATAGCCTCGCAGCCACGACGAGTTGACTCCGCTGATGGGAGGAGGCAGATGATAGGCCGGACCCAGCATCTCGATCGCTCCCTGCTCGCCATAATTCCTAACCGCCACGCCCACCGTCGCTTGCTGCTCCGGAGGCAGCGAATCTCGAATCCCCGCAACCGTGCGGACCAACTCGTCCCACCCAATCTCTTCACGCAAATCGCCATTATTCTCCAGAGCAAACTTCATGAGCTTCCCGCTTGAAGCGACAGGCAGAATGATCGCGCTCATGAACATCCCCCAAGCGACAACCCCAGTTAAGAACACTGCCGCTACCGCCCGCCGTGGAATCGTCGACAACGACGCAACCCAGCGCTCGCCCATCACCGCGCCCATCGCCAGCAGCATGGGATACGCCCCGCCCAGGTAATACCCCCGTCCTTTCCCTACTGCGTACAGCACCAGCGGGATCAAATACATCCACGCCAGCATGCGGTAGCGCCGGTCGCGCAAGTAGCCGATTACGCCGGCGACCCACAGCGGAGTCGCAATCAGATTCGCGCAGATCCAAACTTGATCGCGCCAAAATCCTTCGGCCCGCCCCTCGCCCACGTCGCGCGCATGAATATGCTGCAGGAAGTGCAGCGAGATGAAATCGTGCTTCACCTGCCACACGAGATTCGGCGAGCAGATCAAAAATCCGAGCGCCATCCCGCCCCAGAACCATCCGTTTCCCAAATAGCGCCGGGCAGACGTCAGCAAAACTCCGCCCATGATCCCAGCCAGGTAAAAACCCATCGTGTACTTGGTCTGAAATCCCAAGCCCGATGGTCGCGCCGATCGCCAGCCACCACCGCGGATTCTCCGTCTTCAGCAGACGGATCACGAAGTAGGCAATCAATACCCACCACAGATTATCGAAGGTCGTGTACTGAAATTCGGTCCCTTCGAACAGCAGCAGCGTCGAGAGCGCGACCGACAGGGCTGCGGTTACTTGCGCGAGCCGTCGTCCGCCCAGTTCCCGGGCCATCAACCCCGCAACTACCACCAGGATCGCCTGCGCGATCACGGAAAACAGGCGCAGCCCCACCAGCGACAGGCCGAAGAGAGAAAGCGCAATCCGCTCCACAAACGGCGTGAACGGCGGATAAGGCACGTAGCCCCAGTCCAAATGCCGTGCGTCACTCAAGACCTGCAATTCGTCACGGTGAAATCCATAACGACCATTCGTCAGCAGATGGGCGAGCGCCACAACCGCGGCAATCCCTATCAAGGCCCAAGTGTCGGCCCGAGAAGGCCTATCGACTTGTCCCTCAATCATCCCTTCGTTCGCCGAAGTCATCCGAGTGCCTTTCAAAACTGTACGCAACGCAGAATAGTTTGGTTCCACGCCGTGGTTTTGTGGGGACAGCCGCCCTCGGCTGTCCGTCGAGCGAAGCTCGACTGCCCGCTCGGGGCAGACTGAATCCATCCCCAGCTTGCCTCATTAGTGAAAATTCGCCGGGCTACGCCCGGCGGACAGCCGAGGGCGGCTGTCCCCACATGAAAACCGCGGACTCACACCTATTGAATCCTTCTGGTACGCTTCTCGCGGTCTTTCTGCCCTCAGCCCCGCCACGTGCTATCCTCGCCTAAAGCGCGTCTCTCATGCGGATTCTGACCCGCTACATCCTACGCGAAGTGACGGCGCACGCGCTCATCGGCGTGGCGATCTTCACCTTTGTCCTGTTCACGCGCGACCTGGGACGCATTCTCGAACTGGTCGTCCGCGCCAGCGCCCCTCTGCCCAGTGTCGCCGAAATTTTCTTCTTCACCGTCCCGCTCGCGCTCACCTACACGCTGCCCATGAGCGTGCTGGTCGGAATCCTCATCGGCCTGAGCCGCCTGGCCGCGGACAGCGAAATCACCGCCATGCGAGCCAGCGGCATGGGCATCTGGAGCTTCCTGCGCGCGCTCTCAGTCTTTGTCCTCACCGCGTGGCTGATGGCGCTGGCCAATGGCCTGTACATCGCGCCCCGGGCCCAAGCCGCGCTGGGGCACCTCGAAGACCGCCTGAAAGGCTCGCAGGTTTCCTTCGAAATCCAGCCTCGAGTTTTTTACGAGGGATTCCCCAAGAAAGTTCTCTACGTTCAGGATGTGAAGAGCGCCCAGGGTGCTGCCGTGTGGAAGGGCGTGTTCATGGCGGACCTCACCGACGCCACGAACCCGAAGATCACGCTCGCCAGAGAGGCAATCGTCGTCAGCGAAGGTCAAGACCGGCTGCATCTGCATCTGGTCGACGGATCCGAGCACGAGACCGATCCCAAAGATGCCGGGAATTACACGATTTCGACCTTCCAGCAGACCGATATCCCTCTCGATCTTCCCTCCACCGAGAACAAGCCCGACGAGTCGCTCCCCGCCGACGTCATGGATACTGGAACGCTCTGGCAGAAGGCCGCCCGCGTCGATCCCATTTCCGCGCGCTGGTATCTCATTGCATTCCACAAGCGCTTCGCGCTGCCCACCGCCTGCCTGGTGCTCGCGCTGGTGGGCATTCCGCTGGGCCTCTCGTCGAAGAAAAGCGGCAAGTCCGGCGGATTCGTGCTGACCATCCTGCTGGTCTTTGTCTATTACGTGATTTCGCTGGTCGGAGTTTCTCTGGCCCGGCAAGGACGCGTCTCGCCCTGGTTCGGCGCGTGGCTGGCCGATTTTGTTTTTCTCGCCCTGGCGATCTTTCTATTCTCCCGGGCCGAGAGACGTCCGTTTGAACTCGCCTCGTTCCGCGCGATCTGGAAACGAGACCCGTCCGGCTCACAGCCCGCCACCTCCCGCGGCCGCCGCGAAAACGCCTTCGAGCGCGCCTCCACCCGGCGGCGTATGTTCAGCGCCAGCTTTCCCACTCTGCTCGACGACTACGTGTTGCGCGACTTCTTCGTGTACCTGGGGATGATTCTCTCCACCTTCCTCGTGCTCGTCACCGTCTTCACCCTGTTCGAGTTGCTGGGAGATATTCTGCGCAACCAGGTTCCGGCCACTGTCGTCGCTGAATACCTGCTCAACGTCGCTCCCTACCTGCTTTACAGCGTGGCCCCGCTGGTCATGCTGCTCGCCGTTCTGGTGACGTTCGGCCTGATGCAGCGCTCCAACGAAATCACGGCCATCAAAGCCACAGGAACCAGCATTTACCGCATCGTCACTCCGGTGATCGTCGCTGCCGGCGTGCTAAGCATGGGATTGTTCTTCGCCGACCAGTTCTACCTGCCTCACACCAACAAGCGCCAGGAGGCCCTGCACAACCAGATCAAGGGCAAGCCACCGCAAACCTACCTGCGCCCCGACCGCAAATGGATTTTCGGTCAGCACAACGACATCTACTACTACCAGTTCTTCGATCCCGATCGCGATCAGTTCGGCAACATCACGGTCTTTGAACTGGACCGCGCCAACTTCGCCGTCACGCGCCGCATTCATGCCGACCGCGCGCACTGGTCAGAGAATCTGAATCGCTGGGTCTACGAACAAGGCTGGGAGCGCTCTCTGCACGGCTCCGCCATCGCGGACAACGGCTATCGCACCTTCGAGGTCTCGACCTTCCCGGAAATCAGCGAGACGCCGTCATACTTTAAGAAGGAAGTGAAGCAGTACAACGAAATGAATTACGAGGAGTTGCATCGTTATATCCGGGACTTGGAGCAAAGCGGATTCGACGTCGTGCGCCTGCGCATGCAACTGCACGAGAAGCTCTCATATCCTCTGATCACGTTGATCATGGCGATCCTGGCCATTCCTTTTTCGCTTACGACGGGGAAGCGAGGAGCTATTACAGGAGTCGCAGTCGCCGTCTTAATTGCAGTCTTCTACATCGTGGTGACCAGATTCTTCGAGGCCATGGGCAATCAGAGCCTGTTACCTGCTGCCTTGGCGGCATGGTCGCCAGACCTGATCTTCATGATGGTCGGAGGCTACTTGATTTTGAAGGTGCCAACGTAGCGCTCGGGTGGCAGGGCCCGTGTGAGACGGACACTCCTGTCCGTCCAGGTTTTGAAGTTGCTTATGATCTCGGATTGATGTGGCGCGGGCGCCCCCCGCGTTTACGGATTCATCACGAAGCTTGCTCGCAATGCGTCCTCAGGAAGGCACGACTTGGTACGGAAAAGGAACAACAACCACTGGGGCTAAAGCCCAGAATGACGTCACGCGCCTTACGCGGCCCTGAAGGGCCGCTCTTCTACGTTTACGTTGGGCGGTGCATTTCGTGAGTTTTTCCGCAACCCTCTTCAGTCGTGCCACTCGAGCCATTCACGACACAGGGCTTCAGCCCCCGTGGTCAGCTCCAGACGAACTACTTCACCGCCACGCCAAACGGATAGTTATCCGTTTGGATCGCCGGTAGAGCGTTGAGCGCACCGGTCGCCGGCGTGATCGAATACTGCGACACACTGGGTCCATTGAAGTTCGTTACGAAAAGCCAGTTGTCGTCTGCGCGAATCGCGATCGAGGTCGGCCCTAAGCCCGTGGCCACCGTCGCTGGATTCGACGCTGCCAGCGCGCCCGAAACCGGACTGATCTTGAGCACATTGATGGTGTTGGAGCGTGTGCCCAGAATGTAAACGAAGTTTCCAAACGGATCCGCGACCATCGGTCCAGCCTGAATATTCGATCCCGCCAGGCTGAAGGGCGATCCTGCCACTTCCACGAGACTGCCATCCGGAGTTTGCGGGCAACGCGCGGACGACTGGTTTGGCCCCCCGTTGCAAATGGTATACGCGTTGACTCGGCCGTTGAGGCTGCCAGTCACGTAAACGAATCGGTTGCACGGGTCGACCACGACGCCCACCGGCAGCGCGTCTGCGCCAACCGACGGTTCTTGCAACAGGGACGACGGATTCGTCAAAACACCCGTCGAAGTATTCACCGCGAACTCAAACACCTGATTCCCCAGATTGTCGACCGCATACAGATATTGTGATGTTGGGGGATTCAGTCCCACGGCCGAGCACACCGAATTTTGCACTCCGTTGAGTCCGATCGGGGGAAACACAGTGGGTGTAGGCGCTACGCCGATGATGTCGAAGCTTGCTTGTGGGACGGTCGTCTGAGGAGTGGGGAAGAAAGGCGAACCCGGCACTTCCGTCAAGGTTCCTCCGCCACCGAGGGCAAATACGGAAACCGAACCCGACACGTAGAGTACCGGCGGCTTGGTCGGATCCGTCGTTGTCGTGCGGTCTGCCACAAACAGGAACTTCCCAGCCGGATCCATCACCATCGTGCCGGGAACTACTGCCACTGTGGGACTAAGCGGCACGGGATTAAACGACACCAGGTTTCCCACCTGCGTCGTCGTCCCGTCGGAGTTGATCTTGAATGCGAGGATGCCCGTAGCGCTTGAAGTGCAAGACGAATTCTCGTTGAGGATCGTGTAGGCGTAGGCCCCTTTTGGGTCCGTCACGATCGACGAAGGGATCCCCTTCAGAACGCAAGTCTGACCCGACGTGTCTATCGGGGTGTTGCTGATGGCGGAACTCCCGCCGTTGTTCAGATTGAAACTGAATGTCTCGATCAGCCCGGAGCCCTGACTGCCCACCAGCACCAACCCGTCGGACGATGCGTTGTAGTTGCTGCCGCACGCCACCAGCACTCCGATTGACACCAGCACCACCACCCCGAGCAGCCACGCAAATCGTTTCGACATTCTCTGGTTGATCTCCATATATATGTGAGGTTTAAAGGTGCACACACCCTCGGCGCCCCGCCGGACGGGTCCTGCACTCTGGAAAACGCGGAAAAATCTCAACCCATTTGTGTATCAGGAATGCGCGGGAAGAGCAAACCCCCACAACCGCTATTGGAACCCTGGGAACGCCACGGAGTTGCCCGCGATTCCCAGCAGTTCTAAGTATACGAAAGGTTCGGAGAACCTGCCCGGCTTCCGACGTCAGCCCTCGGCCCTCAGCAACCCGATCAAGGTCCGAGGTCCGAGGTCTGAGGTCTGAAGTCCGAGGTCCGAGGTCTGAAGTCGCAGTTCCGGTCCTACGCTTCCTGCGTCGAAGGAACCACTTCCACCCGTTCCTTCGTCTCCGTCAACCGCGCGATCAGCGGAAGCCGAATCTCCACCATCAGTCCGCCCTCCACCCGATTGAAGGCCGAAACCTTCCCACCGTGGAAGCGCACTGCTCTCTCTGTAATCGCCAAGCCCAGCCCTACTCCCCCGGTGAGACGGCCCCGCGCATCATCCAGGCGGTAGAACGGCTCAAACAGTTTTGCCAGAGCACCCTCAGGAACTCCCGGCCCCGAATCGCTGACCCGCAGGACCGCTTCTGGTCCCCCGCTCCGCTGCTCACCCGCCAACGTAATCTCAACCGACGAACCTTCCGCCGTATAGCGGATGGCGTTGCGCACCACGTTCTCCACAGCGCTGTGCAGCAACGAATCATTCCCCCGCACTCCCCAGTCGCCCTCGGGGATCACTGTATGCACGTGGCAGCATCGCTCCTGCGCCTCGAACTCAGCATCCTCCGCTACATTGGCCACCAATTCACCCAGCGGCACCGGAGTCTGCGGCACGCGTTGCTCTCCGTCCTCGAGCCGCGCCAGAGTCAGGATCCTTCCGATCAATTCGTTCAGGCGGCTGGCCTCAAGCTCAATGCGGTCGAGCATGTCCGTGCTCTCTACGCCCGCGCGCTGCCGCGCCAATCCCAGCGCAACATTCAGCCGCGCCAGAGGCGATCGCAGTTCATGCGATATGTCGTTCAGCAGGCGCGACTGTGCCTTCACCAGCATCTCCAGCCGTTCCGCCATGGCATCAAAGTCGCGCATCAGGCCCGCGATTTCATCCCGCCTCTTGCTGACGGGAGCGCCGCTGCGTGCCGTCAGGTCGCCCGCCGCCAACTGTCGGGTCGCTGCCCTCAGCCGCACAATTGGTTTGGTCATGTACCACGACAGGAAATAGCACACCAACCCGGACGAGATGATGGCGATGATCAGTCCCGGAATCGGCAGTCCGCGCGGACCAAAAAATACTCTCGGCCCCGGCGGCAATCCCAGCACCACGGTGTAGCGGTGCTTGCCATCGGAGGACGCTCGCGAGTCCCGCTGCACCGGAGGCGCCGGAATAATAAATCCATCCCTCGGGCTCCGCGGTCCCCCCGCTGCCACACGCATTGCCCAATCGGGCGCGCCCCGGCCCGAGAGTTCGTTTCCTCGCTCGTCGAACAGATAAGCCCGCACATGCTGCGACGACTCAACGTTCTCCATATACTGCCGCAGTTGCGTTTCGTTGCCTTCTTCGTAAGCGCTGACGGATTCGTTGAGCACCGTGGTGCGCAAACTTTCCCAAGTCGACGTGCGCGGACGAAATGCCAGCGTCACCAGAATAGCCAGCACCACGAACAGCGCCTGCGCCATCCAGAACGACAGAAAAATTCGCAGAAATAGACTTTTCATGCTGGACTCTTCAACCCACGATTCGAAACCTCAACTCGCTACTCGTCCCTACAATCTGGCTTGGGCCCTTGCACTCCGTGTGGGGCTCTTGATAGCGCTTTTGGGTGGCGCAGCGCTTCAGCGCTGCGATAGCCATCTGCCACTTACCAGGGCTTTAGCCCTTGGGCGCCTAAACTAGGCCTTAACCTTCTCCCGCGGCCGCGCGAAAATGTAACCTACACCTCGCACCGTTTTGATGTGCTCATCGCTATCGGTGTCGCCCAACTTCTTCCGCACCTTGCTGACGTGCATATCGATGCTCCGGTCAAACGGCGAGAACTTACGGCTCAACACCGCATTCACCAACCGTTCCCGTGGCACCACGCGGCCGGCTTCCCGCAAAAGCACTTCGAGCAAATTGAACTCCACCGAAGTCAGATCGACCGGCTTCCCCTCAAGCCGCACCGTTCGCGTCGCCGGATCCAGTTCCACATCGCCCACACTCACCATGTCCGGCGCGGCCGCGGCTCCACTGCCATCCGCCCGCGTCCGCCGCAGTACTGCCCGAATGCGCGCCACCAGTTCCCGCGGATTGAACGGCTTCGGCAGATAATCGTCGGCCCCAATTTCCAGCCCAACGATCCGATCCACATCTTCGCCTCGCGCCGTCAGTAACAGCACCGGCAACCGTGAAGTCGCGCGGATCCTGCGCAGCACTTCAAATCCATTGATCCCCGGCAACATCACATCGAGCACCGCGAGTAGGTACTCGCCGGCCATCGCCTTCTTCAGCCCGCTCTCACCGTCGTGCACACATTCGATCGTGAACCCCTCAGCCCGCAGATATTCGCCCACCAGGTGGCAGAGCTCCACGTCGTCATCAATAACAAGAATTCGTTCCATCGCAACCTTATTGTGCACCCGCCAAGAGCGCCCCGTAGTAAAGAATTGTCAAACAGAAGAGTAGCGCCGGCGTCCCTTCGGCTCCGCTCAGGGCAGGCCCCGCCGGCTGTACCGGGGGCGTCTCGCCCGCGGAGCCCTGGCTGCGCACCGCAGCTCTCCCCGTTTGACAAAACTTTACTCCGGTTGACCGTCTTTTTACCGCCTTTTCCCCCGCATCCGTGTTCCTATCTATGTACGCATAGTCCCGGGACATCCCGGAGAATTCCAGGAGTCAACATGAAATCGATTCGATATCGTCTTTTGATCGCCGCCATGGCCGTTTTGCTGGGCAGTTCTATCGCCAAGTCCCAGACCGCCGCCGACGCTCCCCCGCCGCCCCCCATGCACGGCCACGGATACGGCATGGAAGGCGAAGGCCACAGGATGGGATTCTTCGCCAAAGCTCTGAACCTGACCGACGAGCAGAAGGCGCAGATGAAGACCATCATGCAGAAAGAGCATCCTGCCATGAAGCCGCTGATGCAGCAACAGCACCAGATTGACGTGCAGCTCCGCCAGTACGTGGAAGGCACGTTCGATCCGGTTAAGGTGCAGGCTCTTGCCGCGCAGAAGGCGCAAGTCCAGGCCCAGCTCACCATCAACGAGACGCGCGTTCACAACGAGCTCTACCAGTTGCTGACCACGGACCAGCGCGCCCAGTTGAAGGAGATCGAGGCGAACCACGAAGCCCGCATGCAAAAGCACATGCAGGAAGCGCCGCCCGCTCCTCCCTCGGAATAAATGTGAGAGCAGAACTCTGCGGCTGAGATGCGGAGTTCATGATTGCCGGCGCGAGGTGGTCTGGTGCGCCCCGCGCCGGCAGAAAGATGGACGACGGAGCAACCCTCATGACCTTGAGTGATGCATTTCTCTCAAACGCCGGATGGCTCTTCTTCGGTGGCTGGAGCATCATTGTCGCCGTCGTCACCGTAAAAGCCTTCGGTCGGGACTTGCTCCCGTCGAAAGCGCGCCTCGATTCGCCGCCCGGCTCCTGCCCCCCAGAATCGGTCCGCTCCCCGCAGTCCCTTCTGCGCTAGCGCGCTTAGCGGAGGCCCATCAGGTCGCGGAGTTTCCGCACAGCGATCGGAATGCTCCGGACCGTGGTCCCCCCAAAACCCAGGACGAACCCTTGTCGCGCCCTGTCCAGATAACAACTTGAGAGCGGCCATATAGAGAGGTCCTGCTGGACCGCTCGCTCGGCGATTCCCTCGTCGCGATGTCCGTCTCTCAGCAAAACCGTCAGGTGCATACCGGCCTCGTCCCCGACCACCTTGAGTGTGCTTTTTAAGTTCTTGTCCAGGGCGTCGACCAGCACCCTCCTTAGTTCGCCATAGAGCACGCGCATCCTTCGAATGTGGCGCGCAAAATGCCCTTCGCTGATAAAGTCTGCGATCACTTCCTGATGGAAGGTGGGCTGACCGAGATCCATCACGCGCCGCATTCTCCAAAATTGGTCGACCAAGTCCGGCGGCATGACCATATAGCCGAGGCGTAATGACGGAAACAGAACCTTGCTGAACGTCCCCACATAGATCACGCGAGAGTTCGGGTCGAGTCCCTGCAGCGATGCAATCGGCAGACTCTCGTAACGGTATTCGCTGTCGTAGTCATCCTCGATGATCCATGCTCCCGCGTGCTGTGCCCACTCCACCAGTTGCATCCGGCGCGAAGCGCTCATGGTCACCCCTAGCGGGAATTGGTGCGACGGCGTTACGAACGCTGCCCGCGCTTTAGGACACCTTTTGATCCCGGCGGTCACATCCAGACCCTCTGCATCCACTGGAATTGGAATGGGCTCGCAACCGTTCAGCGCGAACGCATCTCGAGCCAGCTTGTAACCCGGCTCCTCGATCCACACCCGACTTCCGGAATTGAGCAATAACCTGGCTGAAAGATCGATCGCCTGCTGAGAGCCATTGACGATCAACACCTGGTCGGCTTCGCAGCGCACCGAGCGCGCGGTCTTCAAGTAGTTGGCAATCGCTTGCCGAAGCCGCTCCGAACCCGTGAGGCGCCCGTAGTGAGCCAACTGCCCGTCCATGCCTCGGCAATGGCGTGCCAAAAGTTTGGACCAGATCTGCATGGGAAATTGATCGAACGCCACCTGCCCCACGCGGAAGGCTCCACGGTTCATCATCCATGGGAAGATTTCGGCGCGAGGCAGATCCGAACAGCGCCGTGCGACCGGCCGCGGCCCGTATCCGGCAGGCGCGTCTTTCTCCCGCGCCGGCACACTCGTCGTCAGTTGTTCCGGCAGTGAGGATGTTACGACCGTTCCCGCGCCCACGCGGCTCTCGAGATAGCCTTCCGCCAGAAGTTGGGCATAGGCATTCAGAACGGGAAAACGCGATACGCCAATTTCGGAAGCGAGCACACGCGTCGACGGAATCCGCTGCCCGGGACGAAGGCTGCCGCGGGCAATCGCCGCGCGATACGAGTCATAGATCTGCCGGTGCAGGGGCTTCGAAACATTCCGGTCCACCGCAATCACGGGGAGCACGCCAGAGGCAACTCGCTTCATTGCAGCGAATCATAATGGTCATGCTGAAAACTCGTCAAGTGGGTATTGCATCTGACCACTTTTAAGTGCGAACCTGACTCTGGGAACTCTCATGACGCGGATTCGCCATTGCGTGGAGTGTCCGAACTGCCTCACTCGCTACCTGATTCCCTGCACTCCCTATCGCAATGGCTCCTACCTCGTACCCACCGTCGAGGGCTCGTTGGAGGAATACACCCTGTATTGCTCCTGTAGTCGAGGTGCCAGGGCCAGCCGCTGGAGAGCGAGCGAGGCCAAGGCTTGCGAAGTCTCGAAAGAGGCCTATGATCGCGGCTACGGAACTCCCGACGAGATCATTCTGATCCAAAAGCAGCCGAGCGAGGCATGGTCCGTTGACGTATCCAGATACCTCAGAGACTGGAGATCCCTGGAGAAGCGCCGAAGCCTACACTGAAGTCTCTTGACGCAATCTGGCGATGTCCCTGGTTGGGGCACTCCCGAAGAAGCGGCTGTACTCCCTGCTGAACTGTGACGCGCTCAGGTATCCCACGCGCTGGCTCGCGGCACCCGCGTCTGCCATGGTCGACATCATGAGACGTCTCGCCTCCTGCAGGCGCAGCACTTTTTGATAGTGCAGCGGACTCATCGAAGTAACGGACTTGAAGTGCTCGTGGAACGACGACACGCTCATGTGCACGAGATCGGCCAAGTCTTCTACCTTCATGGGCTGAGAGTAGTTGGCGCGCAGCCAGGAAATGGCCTTCGCAACTCGCTGCACGCTGGACTCGGCAAAGCCCATTTGAGCCACGCGGACACCAATAGGGCTGCGGAGCACCCGGATCAGAATTTCATCCTTCACCAGCGGGGCGAGCAGATCGGCATCGCCGGGATTCGCCAGGCACTCCATCAATCTCGTCGTGGCGTTCACAATGCTCTGATCGACCGGAGTGATGTAAACCGCGCTTCTCTCCTGAGCGGGAGGCAGGCCGTGCGGAAACACCCTCAAGACCAGCTCGGCAATCTTGTGCGGGTCGAGATCCAGCTTGAGTGCCAGGTACGGCTCGGAATAGCTCGCCTCCGTGACCTGGCCTGCCACTGGCAACGCCACCGAAAACACAATCATGCGCCTAGGGTCGTACTCGTACACATCCTGCCCCACGATGATGGTCTTCGCCCCCTGTGCGGCGATGCACAACGAGGGCAACCGAACCGCATGCACACATTCTTTGTTGACGCGGGAGAGACGAATGGCGTGCAGGCCCGGGACGCGCAGCTCAAAACTCCCGTCGTGCGGGGCATAGGCCGCAATCAAACGAGCCAGCCTGGCAGTGTCTGGTTGGTTTGAGTCCGGCAAGCTTGTCCGTCCGCCACGCAAGTGCGGTTTTGCCGTTGGTCTTCACGCTTTCGAGAATACCTCCTTTGCCATCCTGTTGCCGCTCATTGCCTTGGGCCCGCTCACTTCTTCCGCATCCAGACGCGCCAGGTGAGTGGGCCGGCCGCCTCATTGGTAATCGGATGGCCCGACATTTTGAGGGCGAGTTTCATCTGACCCTGATGGTACCCCTCGTGCCAGATCATGTGCTGGAGCAGCAGGATCGGATGATCGTAGTGAACGTCCATGTCCCGGCTTGCTTCCAGCCTCCCCTTCACCGCGTCCCGCACCGTCTTCGCGCTCTCATCCAACATCTGAGCAATGCGAGCCGGGTCATGCTCGGCGACCCACTCCTCATTCGGAACCGGTCGGGCGAACTCGGGAGCATCCTCGAAAACGAACACGAGCCTGACGTAGTGGATGTGTGTGAACATCTCCGCGACCGACGGACTGCCCTCCATCGCCCTGACCTCCAGCCCGCCCTCGGGTATAACGCGGAGCAGGTTGACGAGGATGCGATTGTTCCGGTCCCAGGAGTCGAGCAGAGCCTCAAGCACGCTTTGATCTGAAGTCATGGTCCACCCAGTAAGCCGTTATGCCTTCAAAACCGCCTGCACGTACGCCGGCTTCATCGGAAGCCGCCGCATGATCTTCCCGGTTGCATCGTGAAGCGCCGCCGCGATCGCCGGCGCCGCCAGCGCGTTCGCCGCCTCGGAACCTCCGCCGTAAGCACCGACTTTCGGATTGTTGAGTCAGCACCACTTTGATCTCAGGGATGTCCGCCATCGTCGGGATGGGATAGGAGATCCAGTCATCCGTGGTGATTCCGCTCTCATCGAACATGACCTCTTCGAAGAGCGCATGGCCGATTCCCATGACCGCGCCGCCTTCGACATTCCGCTTCAATTGCATCGGGTTGACGACAATGCCGGGATCGACCGCGATCGTGTACTTCTCCACCACAATCGCACCCGTGCTGGGAGTGACTGCGATCTGGCAAACGCAGGCCCAGTAGGTTCCGCTGCGCAGCATCAGCGAAACACCGCGGCCCCGCACGGGCGCGGATCCGGTGGATACGGCATCCGGACGCGGTGACGGACGCGCATCCCAACCCGAAGCGTCACGGACCGCTTTCAGCACACCGATGGCGCGCTCTTCGGTGGCGTGGTCGATGCGGAACTGCAGGGCGTCCGCACCCGCGAGCGCCGCTGCCTCGCTCATCGCCAGTTCGCGCGGATAGTTCTGCTGGAACTGCCCCGGCGTGCGCATGCTGTGGTCGCGCAGACCGACGGCAAGTGGCGAAGCCTTCTGTCCCACCTGGAATGTGCCATGGCCGCGCTCCATCAGGTTCGGAACCCCGGCGTAAATCCACGGATCTTCAAGACCGTTGACCGTGGAAGTTACGCCATCAGAATGGACCTGAGGGGCAGACATGGTGGGCAGCCCCGCGATGACGGCTCCGATCGGACGATCATCCTGCATGGCAGGCATGTAGTGGTCGATTTGATACGCGGCCATCTTGCCTTTTTCATCGATGGAAACCTGAACGTCAGAGTAAGAAACCGCGGATTGCGTGGACCACTGCATATCGTCGGCGCGCATCCACTGCACACGCACCGGCTTGCCGACCGCCTGCGACAACAGCACCGCCTCATCTTCCGCACCCGCGTTTCCGCCGTTCGATCTGCCGTAATGGCCGGGGCCGGGATACGAATGCACAATCACATGATCGGCCGTGGTGCGCGAGCATCGTTGCGATTTCGCCGCGAAGCGCCTGCGGATTCTGGTTATGCGTATAGATGTGCACCGTGCCGTCTGGCTTGACGTCGGCAACCGCCATGGTTGGGCCAATCGGCGCGTGCTTCATGTAGGACAACTGATACGTGGCGGAAAGCTTCTTGTGAGCCGACGCGAGCGCGGGCGCCACATCACCTTTCGCATCCTTGCTCTTCTCGACCGGCGCGGTAGTCCAGTCAGCCTCTTCCCGAAGGTGCTGGTAGAGCCTGGCATTGCCGGGTAGGCCCTTCCACTCCGTCCATTTCGTAGCGCCGGCGACCTGCTCGGCCGCCTGGATCGCTTCCCACTCCGTGGGTGCAACCACTCCAACAAGATTGCCCTTCACGATGACCTGCGAATTCGGGAACTTGGTTTTGTCCACGGCACCGGCAGACACGAGAGTCGAGCCCAGCGTCTTCGGATGCACTACGCGCGCATGCAACATGCCCGGCAGGCGCACATCGGTCGCCCAGGTTTCCTTCGCGGCCACCTTCGAACTGATGATGGAATTCTTGAACGACTTGCCGATGACCGTGTACTCGCTGACCGGCTTCATCGGCGGATTGCCCTCGATGGACAAGCCGAAGATGCTGGTGAGGTCTCCCTTCACGGGAATCGTCAGCTTCAACTGCTGGTCCTTGATGAGATCTCCGTAGGAAATGCTCTTGCCGCCTCCCGAGACGACTCCGTCTTTGACAGAAAGCTTGTCCTTCGGCACTTTGAGCCGCTCTGACGCGAGGTCGAGCAGCGCCTGGTAGGTATAGGCTGCCGCCTTGCGGATGTTTGGTGTCCCGCGCCCGAGGAAATCGAAGGCTCCGCTGCCGTCGGGCGTGCGGTCGGTGTCTCCCGCCACTACGGTGGTGATCGCTTCGAAAGGCACGCTCAGTTCCTCGGCCACAATCTGCCGGTAGGCGGTGAAAGTCGAACCCTGGCCAAAGTCGCTCTTGCCAGTGCGAATCAGGACCGTGTTGTCCGGGTGAATCTCGACCCAGGAACTGGGGAGAGTGGGATCGAGCGTGTTCTTCATCGGAGCGGTCTTCGCGGTATCGCCCTTCAGAAGTTCCGGACCAGCGAAGCTGAACCCCACGACGAGGATGCCACCGGCTTTGATGAATTGACGGCGCGATAGCGTTGGTGCGAAAGCGTTCCCTGGTTTTTCGCTCATGGTAGCCATCGCTTACCTCCCCTTCGCCATGATGGTGGCGGCATGTTGTACGGCTTGAATGATGGCCACGTAGGTTCCACAGCGGCACAGATTCGGCGACGGTCCGGAGGTGGTGAAGGCCTCTTTGATTTGCGTCAGGGACGGATGTGGATTGCTCTCGAGCAACTCGGTCGCCTTGATCATCATTCCGTTCTGGCAGAAGCCGCACTGCGGCGTCTGCTCTTCGATCCAGGCTTGCTGCACCGGGTGAAGCGTGCTTTTCGCTTCGTCCGCCGAGAGGCCTTTTTGCTTGGCCCACCTCGCGGGCAGACCTTCGAGCGTGGTGATCTCCTGGTTGGCAACGCTCGCGACCGGCGTAATGCAGGACCGCACTTCCTTGCCTTCTATCAGAACGGAACAAGCTCCGCACTGTGCAAGTCCGCAGCCGAACTGCGGGCCGATCAGTTGCAGATCGTTGCGCAACACGTAGAGCAGCGGAGTGTCGTCCGGCGCCGCGACCTCGCGCCGCACTCCATTCACATTCAGCGTGACCATAGAGAATTCCCTCCCAAGGGACCTTCAGAATTCGGATGACCTTTTGGCGTAAAGACCCCTGCGTCTCGCGGACCCCAGTCTGCTGAGGACAACATCTTAACTCGCCGCTACGTTCGCCCCGCAATCCGTTTCATGACGACGGGATCAGCCGATCTGCGCCACCACCGCAACATCGAGCTTCGCATAGTACTTCTTCACATCCCCGGCCCCGTACTTGGCGCGGAATTTCTCCACCACCGACGAAACTTGCTTAGGGTCCGTGACCGGAACAACTTTGAACTCAGCCTCGGCGTCCCCAGCCTGGACCCGAGTCGACGGCTTCTTGAGCACATTCTTGTACCACTGCGTATCCGATCCCTTCACGGGTAGGAGATAAAGCTTGTCGTCCTCCGCTACAAACCAGACAGGGTTTGAGATGGTGCGTCCTGACTTTCTGCCGGTCACACTGATGTTGATTTCGCTAGACCGCGCAAGGCGGTTTTTCAAATCATCGTTCCGTTTTGCCATATCCACTCCTGTACGAACGCCTGGCTTGATCGCTCTCGGCTTTCAAACCTCCGAGAGCACTTCCTTTGCGACCATGATGGCGCTCATGGCATTCGGCCAGCCCGAATAAAACGCCAGATGGGTGATGACTTCAATCAACTCTTCCTTCTTGACTCCGTTCTGCACGGCATAATTCAAATGAAACCGCAACTGATCCGGACGGTTCATCGCAACCAGTGCCGCTACGGTTGCCAGACTGCGGTCGCGTTTGGAAAGCTCCGCACGCTCCCAAACGTCGCCGAAAAGGACGCGATCTGTGAGTTCTACAAGTTTAGGCGCGAAGTCACCGATCATCTTCCGGGCTGCTGAAGGCTCTTTACTCATGCCTGACTCCTTCCTGCATATTGTTCGTCGCTGACCTTGATCCATCCAGTCGGTGCTCTTACCATCGCGGGGAAGCTAGTCATGCTCCCAGACAACTCTCCAGTGTTCATCCGGTCGAGTCGACTTCACAATAAGTTGTTTGCCCGCGAGCTCGAAGGCGCGCGCCAGGTCTTTGCCGATAAGGCTCCGCACCAGTGCACCCTCAACATGGAAGGTGAAGGTGTGACTGCTTTCGTTGATCTCATAGGTGCCAAAGGAGGCCTCGTACCCACCTTGCGAATACTGCTCGGGCCCAGCAAGACTTTGTGACTGCGGGTTGCGTTCCATGACTTGGACCGACATGTGCCCGTCGCGGGTGAAGACAAGCAGCCCCGTCGCGTCGGAGTTGCGAATTCTTCCGTCTGCACCCGGCTGTTCGAGCCGCGCCAGCCGCCATGCTCCGACAAAGCGGTCCCGAATGCCGTCACTTCCACCCCGACTCTGGCCGCTGGTGAGCGTCATTGCCGTGCCGACAAGCCAACACACGACGCCGAGCAAAAGCAGTCTCTTCATCTTCGGCTCCTCATCACAGCTCAACCCGGGGATCCGTTCTTGGTTCGATGTTTAGCGGCCCACCAATTTTTGCAGCTCTTCGGGGTACCGAGCACCTTGCAGCGGGATCTGAGCGGCTGCGATCCCCAGTTGCCGGAGATCTCCGCCGACAGTTGGACGTCCGCCGCTGCGACATTTTCCTCGAGCCGGTGCAGCTTGGTCGTGCCTGGAATCGGCACGATCCACGGTTTCTGCGCCAGCAGCCAGGCAAGCGCGATCTGCGCAGGCGTCGCTTTCTTCTGCTGCGCAAATCTGCCCAGCAGATCCACCAACGCCTGATTTGCCTTCCGGTTCTCCGGCGTAAAACGTGGGACGATGTTGCGGAAGTCTCCCTTATCGAACTTCGTATCGTCACTGATCTTGCCCGTGAGGAAACCTTTGCCCAGAGGGCTAAATGGAACGAATCCGATCCCGAGTTCCTCCAGCGTCGGGATCACTTCAGCTTCCGGCTCCCTCCAAAACAGCGAGTATTCGCTCTGCAGTGCAGTGACCGGCTGAACTTTGTGCGCGCGGCGGATGGTCTGCACCCCTGCTTCAGAAAGTCCGAAGTGCTTGACCTTGCCTTGTTGAATCAACTCCTTCACCGCTCCCGCCGTGTCTTCGATCGGCACCTCAGGGTCGACGCGGTGCTGATAGAACAAGTCGATGACATCGGTGTTCAGGCGCTTGAGCGACGCCTCGGCGACTTCCTTGATGTGCTCCGGCCGGCTGTCGAGCCCGGCCTGTTTGCCGGTGTTCGGATCCAGCTTGAATCCGAACTTGGTGGCGATCACCACCTGGTCACGGAGTGGAGCCAGCGCCTCACCCACCAGTATTTCGTTGGTGAACGGACCGTAGACTTCCGCCGTATCGAAGAATGTGATGCCGCGCTCGACCGCCGCCCGGATCACGGCGATCATTTCCTGCTTGTCTCCCGCCGGACCGTAGCCAAAGCTCATTCCCATGCAGCCCAGGCCGAGGGCCGAAACTTCCAAGTTGCTCTTTCCTAGTTTGCGCTTCTGCATTGTTTCTCCTAAGCCGCGGAATTCCCTCTGCCTCACGGGCGGCGAATCTAAGCATACTTTCCTGAGCCTTGGAGCTCTTGCCTATTTCGATGAACTTCTTGCCAGATTCTCCTAACAGGGCAGGTCATCCAGGGAGGGAAAGACCCCCTATCGGTTTTCCACAGTTCTGCACAAGAAAAACTCGTCCGAGTGTGACGAACAACCTTGACCGAGGATATAGAAAGCGCAGAATGGAATGGTGCGCCCAGGGCAGAATCAATCCGGAGCGAGAGTCGTTAACGCAATCTGCGGAGCTAACTCCTTATTCCACAAGATTTTACCAGTAAGTCCTTTCGATCCAAGATTTTACGTGGTCGAGGACAGATACCCTGAGGGTAACTACAACAGAATCAGGATTTTGCGGAATGCGCGAAAAAAAAATTACAGTTACCACTTACTAACGCTTCCCAGAGCAGGCCGGCGAATGTGGGGACAGCCGCCTTCGGCTGTCCCCTGCGCGAAGCGCGGCGACTGAACCCGATAACATGAACCTGGACTGTTAAACTTTCATCTATTCAACCTGCATGCTGCTCAAGAGTTTGCGCCCGCTGCTGCCGTACCTGAAACGCTATCGCTGGGGTTACGTCGCGGGCACGCTCTGCGTCTTCCTGACCAACGGCATCTGGATCCTGTTCCCGCTCGTGCTCGGCAAGGCCGCCGACGATCTGAATTCGGGCGTAACCCGTCACAAACTTCTGCTCTACGCAGGAATCTTGCTGGCCATCGCCACCACCAAGGGAATCTTCCAGTTCCTCACGCGCTGGATCGTGATCGGCGTTTCTCGCGACATCGAGTTCGACCTGCGCAACGATCTTTTTCAGAGGCTCGAAAGCCTGTCGTATTCCTACTACCAGCGCCACCGCACCGGCGACATTATGGCGCGCGCCACCAACGACCTGAACGCGGTCCGCATGCTGCTCGGCCCCGCCATCATGTACTCGGCGAACACCCTCGTCTACACCGCCGGCGCGCTGGCCTTCATGATCTCCATCAGTCCGTGGCTCACGCTGTACACGTTCCTGCCGCTGCCTGCGGTCAGCATCGTGATCCAGACCTTCGGCCGACGGATTCACGAACGCTTCGAACGAATTCAGGCTATGTTCTCCGACATCTCCGCGCGCGCGCAGGAGAACTTCTCGGGTGCACGCCTCATCCGCGCCTACGTGCAGGAAGAGGCCGAGATTCAGGCCTTCGAAACCGAGAACCAGGAATACATCCGTCGCAGCTTGAAACTAGTTCGGCTCATGGGCATGCTCTGGCCCACTCTCGAACTCATGCTGGGCTGCGCGGTGGTTCTCGTGCTGTGGCTCGGCGGACGCGAAGTCATCCACGGACTGTCGCATGTCACGCTGGTCACAAATCTTGGAACGTCGCATCCGGCGATCACGACCACACTATCTCTCTCCGGTTCGATGAGCGTCGGACAATTCGTCTCCTTCAGCACCTACATGATGCAGCTCACCTGGCCGATCATCGCTCTGGGATGGGTGATCAACATCTTTCAACGAGGCACGGCTTCGCTGATCCGCATCAACGAGATCATGCAGGAAGAGCCTGAGATCAAGGACGCTCCCGGCGCGCAAGACCGCGAGATCGAAGGCGAGATCGAGTTCCGCGGACTCAACTTCAGCTACGAAAGCAAGCAGGTGCTTCACGACCTGAACCTGCGCGTCCCCGCCGGCAGCAGCCTCGCGATCGTTGGTCCCACAGGCTCGGGGAAGACAACGCTGGTGAGCCTGATCCCCCGCATCTACGACGCAGAACCCGGAACAGTCCTGATCGACGGCCGCCCGATCCGCGATTACTCTTTGGCGTCGCTGCGCAGAAGCATCGGCTTCGTACCCCAGGAGACTTTCCTGTTCAGCGACCGCATCCGCGAGAACATCGCCTTGGGAGTGGACTCCGCCACCAACCAGGAGATTCACAACGCCGCAGATGCAGCCAACATCGCCACCGACATCGAAGGCTTCCCCGAAGGCTACGACACGATGGTGGGAGAACGCGGCATTACGCTCTCCGGCGGCCAGAAGCAGCGCACCGCGATCGCTCGCGCCCTCATCCGCAATCCCAAGATCCTGATCCTCGACGACGCGCTCTCCAGCGTCGACACCCACACCGAAGACAAGATCCTCAACCATCTGCGCGACGTCATGCAGGGCCGGACAACCATCTTCATTTCCCACCGCGTCTCCACCGTCCGCAACGCCGACCGCATCGCCGTGCTCCACGGCGGCCGCATCGTCGAGCTCGGTACCCACGACGAGCTTCTTTCCTTGAACGGCTACTACAACGACCTGTATAACAAGCAATTGCTGGAAGAAGAGCTGGCCGAAGTCTGACATTCTGTTGACACCATGGATTGTCCGGCCATCTAGACTGGGGTTTGGGGCCCCCTTTGCTCACCATGCAGCGAGTCAGCACGCAGGAAATCCTCGATTCGGACACCTGTCCGCCGGTCGAGGTCGAAACATCGCTGCGCGATCTGTGCCGCATCAACCGCTGGTTCGGCGGAGTCGCCACCACCCGCAGCTTGATCGAGCGCGTCGCATCCGCCACCGGAAACAAGCACTTCTCCGTCCTGGAAGTGGCCGCGGGATTCGGCGAGGTATCGAAGATTGCCGGCCGGCAACTCGCACATAAGGGGATCACGCTGGACGTGACCGACCTCGATCGCGTGCGTACTCATCTGCTCCGCGGGAACCGCGCCGTGGTCGCCGATGCGCTCGCGCTTCCCTTTCAGGACGGCAGTTTCGACGTGGTCAGCTGCAGCCTGTTCGCGCATCACCTCGAACCCGAGGAACTGGCGCGCTTTACGCAATGAGGCGTTGCGCGTAAGCCGCTGCGCGGTGCTGATCAACGATCTTGTCCGCCATCCGCTGCATGTCGCGCTGGTGTACGCGGGCTTTCCCCTGATGCGCAGCTACGTGTCGCGCGTCGATGGGTTAGCGTCGGTGCGCCGCGCCTATACTCCCGACGAGATGCGGCAGATTCTCTCGTCGGGCGCGCAGCATGCAACGCGCGTTGAGATCTCACGTCACTTCTTGTTTCGCATGGGAGTGATTGCGTGGAAGAGCACACGAGTGCAAGGTGACATAAGAGCCGCGTAGCCATTCCCCTCGTCGAGCTTCGCTCGACGGACAGCCGAGGCGGCTGGCCCCACATAGAACTTTGAATCCTTCTCGGAAAGATCAGCGAACGACCAGCACTTCTCTGACGTTGTCTCTGGCGAGGAAGAACTTGATGGAGGCGAAGTCGCGGAACAGGGTTTCGATGTGGCGGTTGTTGAAGACACGCTGCAGGCGGAAGCCGTCGGTGATCGCGGTGTGGACCGCGCCGGTGGGTCCGCGGCGCGCTTCACGCTTCAACACGATGCGCTGCATTTCGAGCGTGTCTTTTCCGACGATGTGGAAGCGGTAGCACGGCGAATCGGGCCCGGCGTCTTTGGTGTGGAAGAACGCGAGCAACATGCCTCCGGGTTTGAGCACAGACCACAGCCTTCCCATAACCGGACGCACCAGGCTCTCGTCCAGGTAGTCGGGCAGATTCCAGCACAGCACAACATCGAAATGCGCGGCGGGATAGACCAGGTTGTCGGCCAGAAAGCGCCGGCTGTCGAGGATCACGTTGCCTTGCTCATCCTTGGTGACCAGGCTGGGATCGGTCGAGGCGACCAGGAGATCTTCGCTGTAGATCTTGTGGCTGCGTTCGGTGAAGAAGCGAATGTTCGTCGCCGAGGTGGAGCCGAGATCGAGAACGCACAGAGGGTTGTCTGATTCCCAAATGCGGGCAAGTTCGCCGAGGCCGCTGGAGCGGCGCGTGAGTTTTTGGGCAGCCTGTGGAATCGCCGCCTCTGCCCCACCCGATGAGCCGCGAAAGAGCTTCATGAAATTCTGAGTCGATGCCATCAGACCTGCACAATATTGTCCAAGGCGACTGCTCCCCTGAGACTTTGAATCGACATCTAAAAGCAACACTTTAACTCAAGGCAGAAGGCCCGCGGGAGTTACTTTCCTGCCGCCTTCTCGGCCTTGCCCTGAATGTCGACCTTTCCCTTCAGGTAGGCGCCTTCCTCAATGGAAATCCGCTGGGTTGAAATGTCGCCGGTAACCACGGCTGACTTACGCAATTCAACGCGATCGCTGGCCTGCACGTTGCCCTCAAGTTTGCCCTGCACCACCACTCCCTTGGCATCGACCGTGGCTTTCACCGAGCCGTTGGGACCGACGGTCAAGCTATTGTTCTTGAGGGCGATGCTGCCCTCGACCTGACCATCTACATAAAGATCTTCGCTGCCCGACAATTCGCCTTTGATCACTACCGACTTGCCAATCTGCGCCAAATCTGCCGACAACGGAGCACTCATGGATGTTCTCCTTAAGGAAGCGGGGGATACTGCAGTACCAAGATAACTGGGAAGGCAGGTACCGGAACGGCCGCGTCGCTTGTCTCGACTATACCCAACTACGACAGCATGCGGCAAGCGATGCGCTTTGTCGATGCCACTCAGAACGTCCTGAACCCACCTCCGCCAGACACAAACTGCAACCCCGCGCGTCTCTTGTTACTCTAAAGACGAGGATGGTGTGCGCGGAGCAAACGCGGTGGGTGAAGTGTCTGCTGAGAGCAGGCGCAATGGTGGCTTTGACGACAGCCACGATGACGATCTCGGCCCAGGAAGCGAAGACGCCTGAAGTTTCACCTGCTGAACTGGTGCGGATTACGGTGGCGAATGAAATCGCGGCGGCGAATCATCCCGAGACTCTTCACATGTTCCGCTCGCATAAAAAGACTCCCAAGGGTTCGCAAACCCGGCTCTATGTGGAAACCACCGATGCTCTGGCGGCGATGCTCATCGCCATCAAAGATCAACCACTGACCCCGCAGCAACAGAAAGCCGAAGCCGACCACCTCGACTGGCTGATGAACACGCCTGATCAGTTGCGCAAGAAACGCGCGCGGGAGAAAGAGGATGAAGGGCGGACTCTACGCATAGTGAAAGCGCTGCCTGACGCGTTCCGTTACGAGTATGCGGGCACGGAGACCGGTGCTGCAGGATTGGGCGAATCTGGAAGCCAACTGGTAAAACTGAAGTTCACGCCCAATCCGGCGTACTCGCCACCCTCACGACTGGAGCAGGTACTGGAGGGAATGCAAGGCGATCTGCTGATCGATGCCCGAGCGCGGCGCATCGCGAAAATAGACGGCACGCTGTTCCGTGAGGTCACATTCGGCTGGGGCATCATCGGCCATCTCGACAAGGGCGGCCACTTCCTCGTGCAGCAGGGCGACCTTGGCCTGGGTGACGGCGCTTGGGGCATTACCGAGCTGAACTTGAACGTCACGGGCAAGATTCTGCTGTTCAAAGGCCTGAACATGGTGTCGGATGAAATACTGAGCGATTTCCGAAACATGCCTGCAAACCTGACATTCGCTCAGGGCGTGGAGATGTTGAAGGCCGAACAGGACAAACTGGCGCACAACACTCATTCGGACCAGACTCATCCTGAGCAGCCTGCCGAAGCGCAGAAGACTCCGCAGTAATCGGTCAAACCAGTCTTCTTAACTACTTAGGGAGCATTTTCGACGGCCTTCCGCCGCCGCCGGGGAGGATGTTTTCCAGCGTCGTGATCAGCATTTCGACGTTGTCTCGCCTCGGTACCAGCGCGTCTGCCAGGTCATGAGCCCGGCCCGGATGCGTCGTCTCGTCCGCCAGCAGGATCGTGGGCAATTGCGGTCGACCCCGCTTGATCTCGCTCGCGACCAGCGCAACTTCGGCATGATTGCGGTCCAGGTCCAACACCACGGCATCCACCTGCTCTTGGGCGGCCAACTTGATCGCATTAAATCCATCGCTGGCGTTTAGAACGCGGTATCCCATCTCATTGAGACCACGAGCGCGCAAAAGGAGCACCACGCGATCGGTCCCGTAGTGAAGGATGGTGCGACGCCTTTTCTCGAGGATCGACATCTTGCGTACCTCTCAGTGGGCGACAGACTTCTCTGGCGACCGCCATGGCAACCGTCGGTGTCCACACTGCATCATATGCGCCAAGAAAACCGGAAGCTGTTCCGAATTGCACACTCTGCGCAGGAATCGTTGCCGCAGTTTTATGCGCGCAGCGTCTCTTTTCGCACGGTCAGCTTTTCGATCAAATCTTCTTTCACACGATACCCGGATCCAGGCTGATCGTTGATGGCAATCATCCCTTGCGGCGAGACTTCCACTTCCGGATCGATAATGTCTTCCTTCCAGTATCGCTTCGAGGCGGAAACGTCTCCGGGCAGGCGGAAGTTTTCCAACGTGGAGAGCGCGATATTCTGGGCGCGTCCGATGCCAGTCTCCAGCATTCCGCCACACCAGACGGGAATATTGTGGGCCTGGCACAGATCGTGGATCTTCAGCGCTTCGGAAAATCCGCCGACGCGGCCAACCTTGACGTTGATGATGCGGCAAGCATTGGTCTCAACGGCGAAGGCGGCGCTGCGCACGCTGACGATCGATTCGTCGAGGCAGATCGAGGTGCGCAATTCCTTCTGCAGCCGCGCGTGGTAGTAGATGTCGTCGTTCCAGAGCGGCTGCTCGATCATCAGCAGGTTGAACTGGTCGAACTTGCGCAGGTGCTCGACCTGATCGAGCGTGTAGGCGGAATTAGCGTCGCAGCTCAGAGTGATCTCGGCCCAGCTGGAGCGGATCCGCTCCAGCACATTCACGTCCCAACCGGGCTTGACTTTGACTTTGATGCGGCGGTAACCGGCGGTCAGTTCGATCTGGATTTTTTCCAATAGTTGCTCGATCGAATCCTGAATGCCTATCGAGACGCCGCAGGGGATTTCGCGGCGCGTGCCACCGAGCAACTTCCACAGAGGCAACTGCTTCTGCGCGGCCTCGGCATCCCAGAGAGCGTTTTCAAGTGCGGCCTTGGCCATGCGGTGGGCGCGTACTTTGGCGAACAGCGCCGGACATTCACGTGCGGAATCGATGCGCTTTCCGAGCAACGCGGGGATCAGATATTGCTTCAACGTCGGCCAGGCGCTTTCGATCCACTCGCTGCTGTAGAAGGGATCTTCGCCGACGACGCTCTCGCCCCATCCGTCGGCGCCCTCGCTGTGCACGGTGACCAGCAGAATGCGGCGGCTGTAGGTGCGCCCAAAGCTCGTCTCGAAGAAATGGACGAGCGGCATGTGAATCTCGCGGAGCGTGATGGCTTCAATTTTCATGGTTCGAGGTTTCAAAGTTTCAAGGTTTCAGAGTTTCAAGGTTCAGGGACGCAGGGTGAGTTTCAGAGGTTCTTACCTTGAAACCCTGAAACTTTGAAACCTTGAAGCTTTATCCTTCTGACGCGTACGACCACTTTTCGTCCCAGTGTCCCAGCAGAAATTTTCCATTGCCTACGGGGTCGCGCTCGTAGCCCAACACGGCGCGCCCGTGGGAGAATGCGCGTAGAAATTGCTCTCGGTTGCGCTCCTGCACTTGCTGGGCTTTGCTGCGAGTCTCGGGCGCGGCTTTCCAGTCGTAGATCTGCGCTGGTACTTCGATGCTGGATTCGCTCACAACCGGCGGAATTTTTCCCGTGGCCAGCAGCGTTTCCACCCGCTTTGACTTCAGCCACCACTCGGCGATCAGGCGGTCGCTGGGCAGTCCTCCCTGCAATGGCGAGGAGGTGATTCCGTACTGATTAATGTTATAGCGACGTGCGATGGCGCCCAGCTTCTCGAGGTTCAGATAGGCGTTCTTGATTTCCAGGGGATCGAAGGTCCACTCGATCAGTTCGATGCCGCGGGCGAGCGCGTCTTCGCGCTGCATGAGCTTCAGCCGCCGTCCCAGACCGCCGTTGCGATGGTCTCTGCGAACAGCCAGCATGTGCGAGTGCAGGTAGACATGGCCACTGCGTGTGCCGGGGACGGATAGTGCGAAGCCCACCATGACATCGCCGTCAAAGGCACCCATCACCTGACCACCAACCTTGTCGGCGACGACAAACATCCGCAGGGGAACCAGTTCCGCATCGGTGAAATTCCACACTTCTCTCTGTAGCGCGACACAGGCGTGGAAGTCCTCAATGCTGTGGCAGCGGCGAAGTGTGACGGAGCCGGAGGTCATCGGGCCACTCCATCGAAGCCGTCAGCCAGAAGCGCTGCGTTCTTCAGCCGGGTGAGAGATCTGGCGTGCGGGATAGACGGCTTGACCCTCGCGCTGTGATAACCCGCGCGAGATCCCTCGCGCCGCTGGTAAAAACGCGGTGCTTCGGGATGACGCCTCTGTTGAGACTTAGGCACCGTTGCGCTCCTCGCCTTTGGCTTGCTGCCAGAGGGACTCCAATTCTTCCATGGGCGCCTGGTCGGCGGAGCGGCCGGACTCGTGGAGGCGGGCTTCCACCCACTGAAAGCGTCGCTTGAACTTTCGGTTGGACTTGCGCAGAGCGGATTCGGGATCAACCGAAAGGTAACGGGCAATATTGACGAGCACAAAAAACAGGTCGCCAACTTCATCTTCAAGCCGCGCTTGAAGATTTTCGGGGACGACAGTCCGCCCGGAGCCGGCCATGCCGCGGCCCTGAGGGCGGGGCCCAGGCGGCGGGAATTCCTTGAGTTCCTCGCGAAGCTCGTTCGTCTCCTCGGAGAGCTTGTCGAACAGGCCCTCGACATTCGGCCAATCGAAACCGACTTGCGCGGCCCGCGAGCTGAGCTTATGAGCCTCAAGCAAAGAGGGCATGGCGGAGGAAACTCCCGCCAGGATCGATGGCTTCTGTGCTGCGACTGCATCTCCTTCGCCACCAGCGGCTTGCCGCTTCTTCCTCTCTTCCACCTTGAGCGCCTCCCAGTTGCGCTTCACTTCGGCGGAAGTGTCGGCCTTCACGTCGCCGAACACATGCGGATGGCGGTCGATCAGCTTGGTGGAGAGCCGGTCGAGGACGTCATCAATGGAGAACGAGGACTGCTCGTTCGCCATTTCGGCATAGAAAAGAACCTGTAGCAACAGGTCGCCCAGTTCTCCGGCGAGTTCGGGCCAGTCGCGATTGTCGATGGCTTCGAGAACTTCATAGGTCTCTTCGAGCGTGTAGGGCTTGATGGAATCGAAGGTCTGCTCGCGGTCCCACGGACAGCCGCCGGGGGCGCGGAGGCGCTCCATGATGGCGACGGCCCGCTCGAAACGTTCTCCTGTAGAGGACATGCGGCAACCAATGTAAATGAGGGTGGAGTCGGGAGGCAATGCGAGGGAGCACCCTAGAATGAAAGTGACGCGGACGTCTTGGCTTTCCGGGCGCGCGGGCGGGAAGCCCCGCGACAGCCGCCGGGACGGCGGCGCTACGCCAACCGCAGTGTTACTTTCGGCACGATGGTCCGATGAGGGCTGGGAAGTGGCCAACTTGCTGCGTGGACTAAGGTCATCTTCATGTTCGACCCGAATGAGCGCAGAATAGACTTAGGTGGAGGTGTCCGCTCTCGGGATGCGGACCTCCGACGAACCCTTCTGACGCTATTGCATCTTATTTAAATACATGAGTTTAGCTACCAAACCTCGACCACCCTTGGAAGGGCAACACTTCCAGGTAGTGATCATGGGCGGCGGCATTAACGGCGTGGCGCTGGCGCGCGAATGTGCCCGTGCCGGCAAACGCACCCTCCTAGTCGAGCAGAATGACTTTGCGTCAGGCGTCACCAGTCGCTCCACCCGGATCATTCACGGCGGGCTGCGCTACCTGGAGCACGGAGAGATCGGCCTGGTGCGCGAGTCGGTGCGCGAGCGCGAGCACTTGCTGCGGGAACGGTCGCACCTGGTGCATCCGGTTCATTTCCTGTTTCTGCTCAACGAACAGAGCCAGCGCAGCGCCCTGAAGGTGCGCGCCGGCCTGTGGCTCTACCAACGGTTTGCGGCGAGAAAATCGGCAGGTGTGAGCGAGATGGAATTGAAGCGCGTGGAGCGGGCGCTTGACGCCGGCCATCAGTGGTCGATCTTCAATTACGAAGACGCGCAGTGCGAGTTTCCCGAGCGCCTGGTCGCCGAGTGGATGATGGAAGCGGCCGAGGCCGGAGCTGTCGTCCGCAATCATTGTGAAGTGCTGGCGGTGAACGTCACGCAGGGGCGGGCCCGGGGAGTGTTGTTGCGCGACCGGCTCTCTGGAAAAGACGAGCGCGTCGAAGCGGGATGGATCGTGAACTGCACCGGTCCGTGGGCAGACCGAATTTGCCAGCGTTCGTCCATCCGCACCGGTAAGCCCATGCTGGGTGGAGTGCGGGGATCGCACATTGTCCTGCCAAGGTTTTCCGGGTCACCGAGCACGGGGCTCTATACCGAGGCGGCGGATGGTCGTCCGATATTCGTTCTGCCCTGGAACGACCAGATGCTGGTGGGCACCACCGAAGTGGAGGACACGAGCGATCCGGGGAAGACTGCGCCTTCGAATGAGGAAATCGAGTATCTGTTGCGGACGGTAACGCAGCTCTTCCCCAAGGCAAAAATTTCCGCGCACGACATCAAGTACGCCTTTGCGGGAGTTCGCCCCCTACCGAGTTCGCCCGGGAACAAGGCGTCGGCGGTGACGCGGCGGCATTTCCTGCACGACCACACGGCGGACGGTGCGGCACGGCTGCTCTCGGTGATTGGCGGCAAACTCACCACCGCCGCTTCGCTGGCGCGGGAGTGTGCGCGCAAGATCGGGATCCCGGTTCCGGAGCCGACCATGATGGCGATGGGCCCGGGAAGTTCGCTCGATCCCATGCTCGATCACGAAATCATCGAGATCGCGCGCGCCGGATCGGTGAGCGAAGAAACCGCCCGCGGCATGATGGAGTGGCACGGCCCTCGTGCCATGGACATTGCCCGCATGGCGCTGGTGAGCGCAGAACTGCGGGCGCCGGTCTGTCCGCACTCCTCGCATATTGTTGCCGAAGTGGTGGAGGCCTACCGAAAAGAGTTTGCCGTGACGCTGGGCGACGTTCTGCTCCGGCGAGTGCCGGTGGCGTTGGGAGCCTGCTGGTCGGAATCGTGCAGCCGGGAGGCGGCGGCGCGCATTGGCGCTGTCCTGGGCTGGAACGAGCAAGACTTAGGAGCGAATCTGGAATCGTTTGAAATGGAGCGCACGGCGTTCCTCAAGAAGCCGTCGCATGGCCACGCCGCCCTGGAATTAGCGGCGGACTAGACCGTAATTGGGCAAGGAAGCCAACCGTCTCGCAGTCTCTCGTCGTGGTCAATCGAATTGCAATCATGCAAAATCTTGCATCCTTGACCGCCCCTCGGGGCAGGCGGATACTCTCGGGATCAAGCGGGTGCCTGTCCTCGGCACAACGCGAGCGCTTCCTCCGAGAAGGTCACCATGACGCCGATTTCTGCGACGCCCCGCTGTGAATCCACGTTTCGGTCTTTCACGAAGAACACGAAGCGATGGTGTCGCTTCGCGATGCCGTTGGCAGTTCTGCTTGCGCTAACGCTCACTCTTCCCGCACAAGCGCAGAGCTTTCAAATGCTCTACGAGTTTCCCCTCCGGAAGACGGGGAACACTCCGTCTGGCTTGATGGGAGTGAACGGGAATTTCTACGGCACAACCGCGTTGGGCGGCATGTCGAATGAAGGGACCGTCTTCGAATTAACCAGCCAAGGAAAGCTGGTTAGTCTGTACAGCTTCAACCGCGCCGATGGCAGAAATCCAACCATCGGTCCGTTAATCCGAGACCGGGCCGGCAACCTTTACGGCACCACACAGAACGGCGGCGATCTGCATTGTGTTGCTTTCACGAATAACGCTGGCTGTGGAACGGTCTTCAAATTGAGCGCCGGAGGAAAAGAGACGATCCTGCATAGCTTTTCCGGCGGGCCAACGGATGGCGCATATCCGCTGGCGGGGTTGGTCGCGGACGCAGCCGGCAATCTTTACGGTACCACTGAACTGGGCGGCATTGGGTGCAACGGTCAGGGTTGCGGAACGGTGTACAAGATTACCCCGAGCGGAACAGAGACCGTTTTGTATTACTTCACGGGGGGCGCAGACGGTTCCAATCCAGGTTATGTGGATTTGGTCATCGATCCCGCGGGCAACATCTACGGCACTGCGGGGGGCGGTGGCAACCTCACGTGCGGTGTCCATACTACAGGCTGCGGCGTGGTGTTCAAGATAGACCCGACTGGCAAGGAGACGATCCTGCACGCATTTTCCGGGGGCACAGACGGCAGCGCCCCTGGCACAGGCGTGGTCCGCGACTCGAACGGTAACCTCTATGGCACGGTGACCTCAGGAGGCAACTGCCGCAACTGCGGCTTAGTGTTCAAAATCGACCCGACCGGGAACGAGACTGTTCTCCATTACTTCACGGGGGAGGAGGTCGGGCCTGCCTTATCAGCATCGAGCCTGCTTCTGGATCCTGCCGGGAACCTCTACGGCACGACTCTCTATGGGGGATCGTTATCCGATGGAACGGTGTTTGAAGTGAGCAGCGAGGGCGTGTACACCATGCTTCACTCATTTGACGTTAACGACGGGTTGTTTCCCGTGGCAGGGCTCATCCGAGACAATGCGGGCAATCTGTACGGAGCAACCTCCCAGGGTGGCAACTTCAGCTGCAGTATGGGGTGCGGAGTGATATTCAAGATCACGCCGTAAGACTCTGCGGAAGATTCGGTCCTTCTTCGTTTTGACAGGGCGCGGCTTACAGCCGCGCCCAAAGTTTTTCCCGCAGTTGTTTCGATCACCTAGGTGACCGACTTGTTCTCGAACTGCCGCAGACCAAGCACCAGCAACAGGACGTCAAAGAACAGCAGCGCCGCGATCACTGCCGTGATCGACAGATGCGGGAACTGCGGAACCAGAGTGGCGCGCAGTCCTTCGCTGGCGTACACGAGCGGGTTGATAAGGACTGCTTTTTGCAGGATGGGAAACGTCTTCAACGCGCTCCACGGATAGTAGGTGCAGCCGAAGAAAATCATGGGAGTCATGACCAGGCTGAACATCAAGCCAATATGCTGCTGATTCATGCTGCATCCCAAGGCCAGTCCTCCACAGGACGAAAAGGCGGCTACCAGCAGAATGATCACCGCGAAGGTCAGTGGAGAGCCGATGTTGATCTCTACTCCCGGTCGAAGCACGAGCCACGCTAGCGGAAGCACAACCAGGCCCGCGACTAACGCTTGCAGCATTCCCGCGATCACCTTTTCGACTGCAATCCAGCCAACGCTGATGGGAGCGAGCAGGCGGTCTTCGATTTCGCGGGTCCACTGAAACTCGGCGATGAGCGGCATGGCGACCGCCCACACTCCGGTGAAGGTCATGCTGATGGCGATGATGCCGGGGAGCAGAAGGCTCTTGTACGCGGCCGGCATGTATCCGCTGCCCACCATGACTTTGCCGAAGATGAAGACAAACAGCAAAGGCTGCAGGAAGGTCTGCATGAAGAGTTGAATGGCGTTGCGCCGTGCCACGTGAGCGTCGCGCGCCAACATCGCGAAAAAGGTTTTCCAGTTCAATCGCGCAGGCTCCTTCCGGTGTGGTGCAGAAAAAGATTTTCCAGGCTGGGCTCGGAGATGTGAACGTCGGACAGTTCGGCGCCGGCACTCATCGCGACGCTTGCAATTTCAGGAATCAATGAACCGCCGCGGTCGGCGTAAACGTCGGCGCCCGATCCGTCTGCCGCACGCACTTCGCGCACTCCGGCCAGCGACTGCAACCGCTGCAGCAACTCTGCAGTCTGCTTTCCGAAACGGAGACGGAGCAGAAACCCTCCCGGGATCGACGCTTTCAATTCTCGCGGCGTGCCCACGGCAATCACGTGCCCGTGATCCACGATTGCCAGTCGCTGGCAGAGCGCGTCGGCCTCTTCCATGTTGTGGGTAGTCAACAGGACGGTCTTCCCTGCCTGGTGGTACTCGCGAATAATCTCCCACAACAGAATCCGGGTTTGCGGATCGAGCCCGGCGCTGGGTTCGTCAAGAAACAGGACTTGCGGATCGTGCATCATGGCACGTGCAATGGAAAGCCGCTGCATCATGCCGCCGGAAAAACCGCGCACCATCTGGTTGCCGCGCTCGGTGAGTTTGAACTTCTCGAGCAAAGTGTCGGCGCGGTCGTTTCTTTGCTTGGAGGCTATTCCAAAGTAGGCGCCGTGAAAGACGAGAATCTCGCGGGCAGTCAGAGAGAAATCCAGGTTGGCACGCTGCGGCACCACCCCGATCAGGCGCTTGACCTCGGCCTGTTGTTTCCAAACATCGTGGTCGCCGATCCAAGCCTGGCCCGACGTCGGCCGGACGCGAGTCGTGAGCACTCCGACGGTGGTCGACTTGCCCGCGCCGTTGGGGCCGAGCAGGCCGAAGATCTCTCCTGGTTGAATCTCCAGCGAAAGGCCGTCGAGCGCTGCAATTTGCGCCTTGGGCTGCTTCGATCCCTTGGCGTCGCCACGCGCGATGAAGCCTCCGGCAGCGCCCAGGGGTGCAGCGGAGTTATAGACCTTGCGCAGGTCCTGAGTGCGAACGCCAACGGCCATGCAAAGACATCCCCAATCATTGAGAAGCTGAAGATTCGGAAGTATATCGCAAGGTGCCGTTTCAATTCCTCGCCCACTTGTTGAAGGCGCCATCCCGAAGCCCCGTTCTTGCAAGCAGGGCAAGGGATCTCGCGCGGAGTTCCTCCGCGGCCTCCCACCGCTGAGCGCGAGCTTCTTCCCTCCGCCTCAAAAGCGGCTCCGGTCAGGATGACTCCCCTTGGGAACCAAGAGTTACTAAAGATTGGGCACGACCGTGAGTCATCTTTGAATCACTCACGGCCGAATCTACACTGGCTCGAGTGTGTCGGATTTTCCGGCCTTAGAGGCGCCGTCGATGTTGATACCCATCAAGCACGAGAACATGGAGGCCCGGCGCTGGCCCGTAGTCACACTCGCACTGATCGCCATCAATGTGCTGGTGTTTCTCTTCACCATGTCGGCGATCGACGATGAATCTCCGCAACTCGGAGAGGTCAAGTCGCACATTCTCATGCTCGCCGCCGAGCATCCCGAGTTGAAGCTGCAACCTGCGTCGCAGGGCCTGGTCGAGGGCTTCAAGGCGAGTCACCCCGAGCAGTGGAAGCACGTCCAGAGCCCCTACCGCGACATCATCGATGCCTACGACGCCAAGATCAAGACGATCGAGGATCCGACGAAGCTGCAGGACGGAGATGGACTCGCTCAATGCCCAGTTCGTGAGCCTGTCCAAAGTGTCCATTACCGAGCAGTATGCCTTCGTGCCGGCGCACCCGACGGCCATCAGTTATCTGACGGCCAATTTTCTGCACGGCGGCTGGATGCATCTGATCGGCAATATGTGGTTCCTTTGGCTGGCGGGATTTGTGTTAGAGGACGTCTGGGGACGCTGGCTATATTCGCTGTTCTATTTGATTGCGGGTACGGCGGCGCTGCAGTTTTATGCCTGGTCAAATCCAGGGAGCATTACCCCGACATTGGGCGCCTCGGGCGCGGTGGCAGCGCTGATGGGGGCGTTCCTGGTGCGCTTCCCGAAGATGAAGATCGAGATGGCGTGGATCTGGTGGTTCAGCATCTTCGCCCTGCTTAGAACCGGGAACCCGTTTCGGATGATTCGATTCAAGGCACCCGCCTATTGGCTGCTGCCACTCTGGCTTGTGGCCGAAATCGTCTTCGGATCGCTCCTCGGCTCGTCCAGCGCCGTAGCGCACTGGGCACATGTGGGCGGATTCCTGTTTGGTGCGCTGGCGGCGCTGGCGATCCAACATTCAGGCCTCGAACACAAAGCCAATCAAGCCATTGAAGAAAAGGTTGCCTGGACGAACGATCAAGAATTCGAACAAGCCAGCAACATGATGGAGCACGGCCAACTCCCCGACGCTATCGCGCTGTTGACCGATTATGTTGCCGTAAAGCCGAATTCGCTCGATGCCTGGAACATGCTGCGGCAGATCTACACGCGACAAAACAATACCAAGGAGTACCTCGCAGCGACGGTCCAGACCTGCGCACTGCATGTGCGGGCGCACCAAGTCGAAGCGGCGTTCCAAGACTACGCGGAGTTCGTCGATGCCGGTGGCGGCAAACTGCCGGCATCGACCTGGCTCGAACTGTGCAAAGGGGCCGAAGAACTGCTGGAGTTCGATCGAGCCGTGGACGAGTATAAGAATCTTGTCCAGTCGTATCCGGGCGAGCGGCAGGCTCTGACCGCTCAACTCAGCGCAGCCAGGCTCTGCCTGAAGCGCCTGAATCGTCCGCAGGATGCGCTGGCCCTCTACCAGACCGCGGCTGCGTCTCCGATTCCCCATCTCGACTGGGAGGCCCACATCCAGTCCGGCATCAAGGAAGCAACGGCTGCGATGTCCTCAGGAAACGCGGCTGCGGCCGGGGCGCGGTAACTCGCTAGCGAGCTCATCTTTACTGCGCGCGAGATCCTTCCCTCCGCCTGAACAACGGCTCCGGTCAGGATGACTTCATCTATCTTATAGAGAACATTCCCATTCATTTAGCGCAACGGGCCCGACTCGAGAGCCGGGCCCATTTTATTTTCAGCCTACCTCCCCAAACGGCAGAGTCGCATTATTCCTCGTGGTGATGATGGGTTCTGTCGTGCGCGTTCACGTAGGAACTGAAGAACAGGAAGAAGTTCGACGGAGCTTCCACGGCCGTCCCCGCCTTCAGCGCAGCCTGGATCGCCGCGAGAGATGTGAGACCGCTGCTGCCGTCCTGGGCGGGCCAGTCGCTCTGGTTTAGCACTAGAACGGGGATCACCTGCCACCAGATGGGCTTCAGGTTGATATCGGCATTGATGAGCACGTGACTGTGATTCGGCGTCGGCACAAAAATATTCGTGACCGGAGGCTGCACGTAGCCCAACGCAACCAGCACCGGTCCCAGGTCGAGCCGCGACGCGTGCATCGTGCAGGTGCCGGGAGCCGAACCGGGCTCAGGACACTGCGTGTACACGCTTGGCCTGGCCTTGAACGCTTCCGGCAGCGCGCCGAAGAGAGAGATCAGCGTGCTGCCCAGCGCAGATCCGCAGGTCGTTCCCGCGACTACGTTGGTGCAGGAAATCGCGTCGTTGGGGTTCTGATCGTTGTCGGTGGAGAACATGGGGACGAGCACGAAAATCGGTTCGGTCGTGACCGCGGGATTCCCTTTCATCCCCGGCGGGTTAATGGTGGGCTGAGATCCGACCTGGCAGATCGGCGTCTGCATCTCGGCAGGATCGCTTTCTGCAGGAATCCCGTTGAAGTTCAGGTCGCTGCCCGGCTGGTCGATGCAATCGAAATTCTGCGTATAAGTAAAGGTGAGAAGTTTGCCTTCTCCGTAACCCAAAGTCTGATTCGGCTTGGATTGTGCGGATGCGGCGGCGGCGATTGCGGCGACAACGGCCAACCACAGAATTGGCCGGCAGATTGAGATCTTCATACTTCCTCCACAGAATGGTTTGAGACCGCTCTGGGGGAAGTACGGAGGCAGGGTGGAATCGGATTGGAGTGGGAAGGAAACTTCTGCAAAACGGGAAGCTACACAGCCAGCGTCCGGCAGAGCAGGCTGGTGTCGTCGGAGATGATGCCGTCGACGCCGCAATCTGCGAAACGCTTCATGTCGGCCGGATCGTTGACCGTCCAGACAAAGACTTTCTTTCCGGCTCCCTTGATCTTGCGGACTAGGTCTGGTTCGGCCAGATCGTAATGTGGGATTACATACTGGACCGGAAGTTCACTCCAGAGGCGGAGTTGCGTCTTGGACTCACAGATCAGGCCGAGCGGAATCGTGGCGTCTAGTGCGCGCACGGACTTCAGCGCTCCGGGCTGAAAGGAGGAGACCACGAATCCATTCCGCGGCTTGTGCCGGAGGAAGAGATCGAGCAAGATTCTCTCCAGCCCCTTCACCTTCAATTCAATGTCGAGAAACGAGTCGCGATAGCGCTGCAGCACATCCCGCAAGCGGGGCAACTGGGAAGCCTGCTTCGCGAGCGTACGGGAAACGTCATATCCGGAGACCTTCGCGTCGTGGCAGACGACCGCCTCTTCATCCTCGGTGAGGCGCACATCAAACTCGAAACCGTCGCAGCCGTCCGCCAGAGCCCGATCGAACGAGGCTAGGGTATTTTCAGGAATCGACTTGAGGGCGCGGGCGCCCCGGTGGCCGAGAAGAAGAGGGCGGCTCATAGGCTGGACATCAGTCGAAGCGAATCAATCAAGATCGAAATCCCGGATCGGCTTGCCGGTGTCGGGCGACTCTTTCGCCTTCTTCACCGCCTCCTGGAACTTCTTTTCCAGGAGCGAGGAAGCATTCCTCTGAGCCTCCACGGACTGCTGGAAGATGGACTCGCGGCGGCTGTCCTGTTCCCGCATAGCCTTGGCCGCGGCCTCCATGTCGTTGAACATTTTTGGCTTGACGGCTGCAGTGTGCGCGATGACCGCGTGCTCCTCGGAGTCGATTTTGAGCACCGCGCTGCAGCAAGGGCAGGTGACTTCGAAATTGACAGGCTTCTTCGCCATCTATGCGAATCATACCGCAAAAAGGAGTGCGAAGTGGCGCCGCCGTTCGCTCGACTCCTTTCAGTGCCTTAGCTTGATTGGGAAGATGTGGAACAGGCTGAGCATTTCCCATCCCAGCAGAAAGATCGAGAGCAGCACCACCATCACGGCCATCAATTCCCCGAAGGAAAGACCGCGCTTGGTTGGCTCGAGGCGCCGCGCGGCCAGGCTGAGAATATTGAGCGTCGCAAAACCAAATACGACTGCCCAGAGGATGTTGTAAACGTCCTCGCGCGTCGCGCGGTAGAACACCGTAACCGCCATGCCGAATAACAGGGCCGCGTAGAGGCGGGCCATCGCGTAGGCGGCCACTGCCACCCGCGTGGTGCGGGTGAAACCGGCGATCAACGACACAGCAACAGGCAGCGCCATAGACTGAAACTAGAGCCTGAAAGCCTACGGCCGGGCTCAGGTCGAGAACTGGAATAGTACATCTTTTCCCGCTTCGGTTCACGGCTCAAAGCAAATGTGGCAACCTTCTAGTCAAGGAGCGCGCCGGATGTGTGCGGCGTTGGGTAATATGGATTCATGGCAAAATGCCGGTTCATTTTCTTCGATGTAGGCAATACTCTGCTGTTCCCCAACCGCGCCCGTATCCTGGCGCCCCTGCCGGAGGATCGTCATCCGACGCTGGTCACCTGGCAGGCTCTGGAGCGCCGCACCAAGCAGGAGTTTGATCAGGGACTCATGGACGGCAAGGTCGACCACGGCTTCTGGTGGACCTTTCACACCTATCTGCTGCAGGAACTTAAGGCCCTGGACGATGGCGTGCGCGATACGCTGATTGCGAATACACAGAATTCGGCTAATTGGGACCAGATCCTGCCCGGGACGCGCGACGCTCTGGAGCGCATTCGGCAGGAATATGCGATTGCCGTGATCTCGAATGCGGATGGCAGAATTGACGCCGTGCTGCGGCGCTGCGGCATTGTGGACTGCTTTGACAGCATCACCGACTCGGGGATCGTGGGGCAGGAGAAACCGCATCCGGCGATCTTCGAAGCGGCGCTGCGCGAGATGAAGGCTTCGCCGGCGGATAGCTTATACGTGGGCGATGTATATTCGGTCGACTATGTCGGCGCGCGCCAGGCGGGAATGCAAGCTGTGCTGTTCGATGTGGCCGGGGCGTACCGTGATCGCGAATTCCCGCGGGTGGACTCGCTCGCGGGGCTGGAAAACTGGCTCCAGCAATCTTGAGGCGTGGGTAGTTCGCTTGCGTACCGGGCCCGCTGCCTGGGGTAGCGGATGATTCGACTGCGGTTGAGCTTCGCCTTCGCGAAGCTCAATCCTCGCTCAGCATGACCGAGACTTTAGAGGAGTTTAGGTGCAACTATGATCGATTCCACTCGATTCCTTCTCTTCCTGACGGCGGCCTTGCTGTTGGCGATCGCGCCGGGTCCCGGAATGCTCTACGTTCTGGCGCGCAGCCTTGCGGGCGGAAAGCGCGAGGGAGTGCTGTCAGCGTTCGGCACATTCATGGGGGGCATGGTGCATGTGCTCGCGGCGGCGCTGGGCGTGTCAATCGTACTGGCGAAATCGGCGGTGGCGTTCGCCACGGTGAAATATGCCGGCGCGGCTTATCTATGCTTCCTGGGCGTGCGGATGATTCTCGATGCACGGAAAGAGAACGCGAGTGCGCAAGCGATTCCGCAAGACCTGAAACCGGCCCGCAATCCGCTCTGGCAAGGCGTGGCGACTGAAGTACTCAATCCCAAGACTGCTTTATTCTTTCTCTCATTCATTCCGCAGTTTGTGAACCGCAGCGGCGGGCACGTCTTCCTGCAGTTTGTGGCGCTCGGCACGATGTCGGTGGTCATGAACACGACGGCAGATTTGATCGTAATCGCGCTGGCGGGGCCACTCGGAGAACGTATTCGTTCCTCGGCGACATTTCGCCGCCGGCAAAGGACGGTGACCGGCGCGATCATGATCGGGCTGGGAACGTATCTCGCCACCAGCGAGAGTAAATAGGATGGCCGCGGAGATCGAAGTGCGTACTCAAGAGAAACGTGGCTCGGCTCTCCTTCCCTTGTTTTGTTGGCTCCCTTTGGTTTGTTTGTCTGTGGCGCAGAGTGTCCCTCAGATGCCGAAGATTCAAGGAGAGACCCTCGCGGGCCATACCGTGGTTTTGCCCGACGCTTCCGCCGGTAAGGTCGCCATCCTGATCTTGGGGTTTACCAAGGCTTCCAAGGTTCCGACGAGCGCGTGGGCAGACGAGCTTGCAGGCTGATCTTCGACCACGTACCAGGCTTCAGCTCTATCAACTCCCGGTCCTGGAAGACGTTCCGAGGCTCTTCCGGAGCATGGTGATTTCCGGAATAAGAAAAGGCGTGCCAGAAAACCAGCGGGATCACTTTGTCCCCGTTGTGCAAGGCGAGGCAGATCTCAAGAAGCTTGTAGGCTATAAGGAGAAGGACGACGCGTACTTGATCATCCTTGGCCGGGCGGGCAATATGGTCCAACAGATCCATGGCGCACCGAACGATGCCAGCACCGCGCAAGTGAAATCAATCATTGAATCGTTGTTGAATCAGAAATAGTTGAATCAGAGAAAGGACCGAGGCCTAGCCGCTACAACTCCAACACTTGGTGGTCGTGGCAGTCGGGCTGGATGGCGCCGTAAAGTTGCTGCAGGAATTCGCGTCCGTAGCGGGCGAGGAAGTAGGCACCGCCGACGCCGCGCTCCTGCAGGCCCTTGTCGGGATAGAGCGCCTGGCTCAGAGTCTCCGCGTGGCGAGTCACGAGTTCACTCTTTAGTGCTTCTGCGCGCGCGGCCTGAGAGTACAGACGCTCCAGTTGGTATTCGATTTTCGAGCGGGCGGTCTCCGCGGCATCGATGAGCGTGCGATCGAGTTTCTCCAGTTTCTCTTTGACCGTGGACAGGTGCGAGTCCAGTGATTTCCTGGCAGCGTCGAAGGCCGCTTGCAGGTCCGCGGGCAAGCCGCGTCTCCGCTAGTTGACGGCGCAGCGCCTCGGGACCGGCGAATACGTCGGGCAAATTGATTCCGTGCCGCTCAATCAGACGCTGCATCTTCGGCTCGACGATGGTGGCTGAGAAGCGCGGGAGGATGGGCGTTACCCGGCCAAGCAGGGCCTCATAGACTGCTCCGGCCTGCGCGAAATAAGCGGTCTCGGCGGCGCCTCCCGTGTAGGCCAGCGTGGGCAGCAGGTAATCCTCGACGATGGGGCGCAACAGTACGTTGGGACTGAATTGTTCAGGACTCGAACTGATGCGGTCGAGCAATTGAGCTTGCGAAAGCTTCTCGGCCCCGGCATCGGAGCCGATCACAAATTCTGCCGTGCCGCCAGCGTCGCGGCGATGAATCGGGGTGCGTGCGCCTTGCTGCAGCGTGAAGAGCAGTACCGACGAAGCAGTGACTTTTACTTGTTGGTGATAGCCTGCGGCTTCGAGTGCTTCACCGCGCTTCAGGAGAGCGGCTGATAGCTCGCCAGCCCGTTCAACAGCGGCACGATAGATCGGTTCCGCCACACGGTCGAGTTCGCCATCAGAAGCATCAAGCAGAATCACGCCCCATTCGGCAAACACGCGGGCGTAGAAGCGGGCGAACGCAGTGCCCAGTGTTTCGCCGGGACGGTAGGTCTCGCGCAGAAATTGTGCAGCCTCGGAATCACCGAGCAGTTTGGCGGCCTCGTCAACGACAGGCAGGATTTCGTCGCCGAGACGTACAGCGCTGACCGGTGCTCCGGGGACATCGTGGCTTGTCGTGGTGAGCACCTGCAGAGTGGCGTCCGCGCCGGGGATAGAAACGTGGTTCACCTCGGCCAGATCATGGTCATAGGTGGCCAGCCAGAAAACGGGGACAGCATCGACTCCCGCGGCAGTACGCCTCTTCGGCGAGTTTGACTGCAGTCAGTGCTTTGTAGATGGCGAACATGGGTCCGCCGAAAAGGCCAACCTGCTGCCCCGTGACGACGGCGGCCGCGCCCTGACGCAAGCGCTCAAGATTAGCGAGGGTTTTCGGGGAGGCGTCCCAGGATTTGTTCTGCCGTTCCAGAATTGAGGTGACGCGCTCGCGGCGGGATGGATCGTAGGAAATCCTGGCAGCTTCCTCTTTCAGCCATTCCGATAAATGCGGCGGCCTCGGATAGAAGGACTGTACTTTTGGGACAAACGCAAGGAAGTCGGTGAACAGCGGCGTGGTGTGCGGAATCTGGGAGAACGGGAGACAGTGCGACTTCACTAAGAGTTCTCCTGACAACGTTGGTGAGTGCGTGCTCGCATGGCCCTCTGTTGGACGTGTGAAATCATTTCAAGTCAACACCGCTAGTCAACGCAATTCATTATCGAACATCATCCTGCGAACGAAGAAATCCGGCAGAACCCCACGTCGTACTAGAGATGCCTGAAAAGGCCGCAAGATGCAAGATAATGATAATGATGATAGGTGTCACTACGAAAGGGAAGCATGAGCGCTAGTCCTCCGAGTACCGGTCCACTGAATATTGTTTTGCCCTTGACGCTGGAGGGATCGGTTGTCCGACTGGAACCGGTTCGCCGCGAGCACGCGAACATGTTTTGGGAAGTGGCGAAGAATGATCTCGACGACGTCTTCCGCTGGATTCCCTACTCCATGAAAACACAGGAGGACTTTCAGCGCCTGATCGACAAAGCATTTGACGAACAAGAGCGCGGAGAGTCGGTGGTGTTCGCCACTGTGGAACAGACTTCCGGCCGGGTCATCGGCAGCACGCGCTACATGAATATTGACCGCATCAACCGCAGGGTTGAGATCGGGTCGACGTGGATTGCGCCCGCCTGGCAACGCACGGGCGTGAATACTGAAGCGAAATATCTGATGCTGCGGCACGCGTTTGAAGTGTGGAAGTGCATGCGCGTGGAACTGAAGACGGATGCGCTGAACCAGAAGTCGCGCAATGCGATTCTGCGCATCGGGGCAAAAGAAGAAGGCACCCTGCGCCGGCATCTGCTCACATGGACCGGACGCGTGCGCGATACCGTCTACTTCAGCATCCTGGACCACGAATGGCCCGTGGCAAAAGCAAGGCTGGAGGAGATGCGCACGCGACAGTGAAGCAGAGGCCGTTGTGACCGCTTCCATCTCTCTCGTTGTGGGAAGCCGTGCGAAACGCTATGATGCGTGCGATTCCTGTGCGAGCGGTTATGAGCACGCGAATCAAGCCGAAATCACCCCATAAGAGATCGGAGGACACTGATGGAGGGCGCGCAGGCAATGTCTTTAGTAGTCGCCGTGATCGTTGGCATTTTCGTGCTTGGGACCATCCTGAGCGGCTTTTTCCAGGTACACACCGCAGAGGCCGTGGTGGTGCAGCGCATGGGCAAGTTCGAGCGAGTGGCGAGCGCGGGCATCAATTTCAAACTGCCGTGGCTGGACCAGATTGCGGGACGCATCGATCTGCGGGTGCAGCAGCTGGCGCTCGACGTGGAGACGAAGACCAAAGACAACGTGTTTGTGAAGATCCCGGTTTCGGTGCAGTATCACGTAATTCCGGACCATGTGTACGAGGCGTTCTACAAACTGGCCAACCCGCGCCAGCAGATATCGTCGTACGTGTTCAACGTAATCCTCGGCCACGTGCCCAAGATGAATCTGGACGACGCGTTTCTGCAGCAATCCGACATTGCGGTCGCGATCAAGCAGGGGCTCGATGACGTGATGAAGACTTACGGATATGCCATCGATCAGGCACTGGTCACCGACATTCAGCCGGATGACAAGGTGAAGGCCGCGATGAACGAGATCAATGCCGCGCAGCGCGAACAGGTGGCGGCAACAGCGCGCGGCGAGGCGGAAAAGATCCTGAAAGTGAAGCAGGCCGAAGCGGAAGCCGAGAGCAAGGCACTGCAGGGACAGGGCATCGCCAACCAGCGCAAGGCGATCATCGAGGGTCTGAAGGATTCGGTGGAAGCGTTCTCTAAGGCGGTGGAGGGATCGACGCCCAAAGACGTGATGATGCTGGTGCTGGTCACGCAGTATCTGGACACCATGAAGGAGATCGGAAGCAACGACCGGAGCAATACCATTCTGATGTCGCATTCGCCGGGAGCGGTCAGCGATCTTTACCGGCAGATGCAGGACGCAGTGCTGATCGGGCAGAAAATGGCGAATCCAGGTCCGTGATCAGGTGAAAGGGTGGCCCATTCAAGCCGTCTTTTGGCTTGAGTGGGGATTTCCGGGTGGCCCATTCAAGCCCGATTCTTGGCTTGAGAGGGGCATTTCGATCACTAGAAGCTATCTCCTGAATAGGTTTTGGGAAGGGCACGGCTTCCAGCCGTGCCGCCCAGAGCCACTAAACCTGCGGGCTTTAGCCCCTGACGGACTGGCTGTCTCCCCATAAATTCATTGAGACAGCATCTAGACGTATCCCGCTGTCCTCACCGAACAGGAGGTTAGCATGCTCCGGCATGACCACATACCCGTAAACCCGAAGCCTGAAACTGCTCCGCACCCACTCCAAAGCTAGCTCGAAGATTCGCCGGCCTTCGTCGACAGATCAGGAAGGGCACGAGTTCCACTCGTGCCGTAACGCAGCCGAAACGGATGCGGCTTTCAGCCGCTGAGGTTTGCCGTTTCTGTCCGACGAACGAAAATAACAATATGACTCTTTCCGCTGTGCTGAAAACGCGTGAGTCCCCAAGGCATCCCCACTCAAGCCAAAGGAAGGCTTAAGTGGGCCAGCCGGGGTTTCTGGTATCGTATTCGCGACGCCATGGCAGGAAAGAGCAAACCCGGTGCCATCCACCTCCGAATAATTGAGGTAATGAAGAGATTTCCGGATGGAATCTCGGGAGGCCAAATACGCCAAGAACTGGAGAAGGAAGGCTTGGAGTCAGGTGATCAGACCCATCTAGACAGGCGAAAAAGAGATCTCAGGAAATGGTTCATTATTACGAAAGGTATCGCCACCTCCGTTGTCAACGGAAAGAATCGAAGAGTCACCCTATACAAGTTCAGCGGCTACAGAGGTGAGATCGTTGACGAGGGTCAGATCAATCAAAAGGTACGGGCTGAGGTCATTCGTAGTACTCGTGGACGCTGCCAGATGTGTGGCAGATCCATCGAAAAGCACGGGATAGCCCTCGTCGTAGATCACAAGAAACCGAGAGAATGGGGCGGGACGAACGAACTTGACAACCTCTGGGCTATTTGCGAAGACTGCAACTCCAGACTGGCAATACCCATCAGGATGTCGGAACTTTCTCTAGAAGCGTCTTGATCTCTGTCTCTGCGAACACCTGACAATCCGCATAAAGCTTTGCCAGCAACTGGGGAAGGGCTCGTGCCAGGTTTTGAGATGCGCGTTCAAGTTCGGGGAATGATCGACGGAAGGAACGGAGCCTTTCCAGGTTCTCCGAGAGGCGAGCCTTTCGCTCCGCCTCATCCGGCCAGACATCCTGCCAGTAGCTGCATGTGAGGCAGGAGCCGCAACTCGTTCCATCGTGGGATAGAAAGGCCTCCCATCCCAACAGCCCACCCGGTAGGACCCCGCGCGAATCGTCCCTTCGCTTCTCGCCATTACACCGTCTACAGGCAACCAACACATTTCCCGGGACGTGGAGACCCGCCCGATAGCGATTCATACCGTCGAGGTGCTCTATAACAGAGACCGTGCTCGCGAGGTCGCACACGCAATAAGGGCACCTGTTCCCGAAGCGCTCGCGTACCAATTTCTCGTACTCTTCGCCATCAACCCTGATGGGCCAAGCCTGGCTGACTCTGCGGCTGAGCTCGTGAAGGAACATGCTGACGAGTTTGTTCGCCACATCGGACTTAGCTCGTCGCGTCGCAGATCTTAATTGAGAACAGGGATCTCTCAACTCTGCCCGTCCCCAAGAAGCCACCCAACTTCGGCTCGCAACGCCCGCGCAATCGCTTTGAGCTCGTAGTCGAGGACGCGACGCTGCCCGTTCTCAATCTTGGCGACGGCAGCACGGTCGAGCTGAATCCCCAGCCGAGCAAGCCTGCCCGACAGTTCGTTCTGCGTCAGCCGCGGGCTCTGCGCCTTACGCGCTTGCGCTATACGCCCGCCAGTGATGTTTTTTCGCGGGGGCTTCCTTTTCACAATGAGAGCGTACGCGTGGAATGCCAGGAAAATGTTCTAGAATAGAACACCACAGCGAAGTTCGGATCGTACAAGGCGGTTCGACCCTGCTAGGCAGATAGGGGCGGGCGGCGCGAGCGAGGGGGCGACCGATGAGCAACGGTGCTGTCGTACGTTACATCAGAATAGAGATAGGTCAAGCAAATAGGCGTTCGCGAGAAACAGATTCACCACCCTCCAACTCTGACCTAGCACTTTGGGGCACGCTTGCCGTCGCGCAGATTAGCAGCAGCGCTGCATCAGGGCAGGGCTCCGCGACCGACGTCGAGCTAGTTTTGAGTGACCTCCTTGCTGACCTCATGCATTGGTGCGACGTTCGAAGCACCGCGCAAGGTCGGCAGCAAGCGATTTCATTCGAATCCGCTCTCGAAAAGGCACGCGCCTACTATAGGGAGGAATGCAACGGTGAGACGCCGCAGACTGCCACTTCTCGGGGGCGGCGGCGCCGATCTTAGGCGTGAGGGCCAATCTCAAGAAGGCCAACGTGGCCAATCCCTGCCTGCTCGAGACCTATCGCTTGGCCACCAGCTCCCGCACACAACTCCAGTGTGACAAGTTCACTTCTGCGCCTCAACTTTCGGTTGCCCCGCTCGGTCATCCAGGGGTTCTCGGGCTCGATCTGCAATCCACTCAAGAAAGGAGTTTGATATGTGTCCCGACGTTTCATGTGCTGGAATTCTAGCAAAGCGTCGGGCAGAATCTCGTTAAAATCCTCTAATCGCCTAAACGAATGGCTGTGCCGGGCGGAACTAAGCCTGAACACTCCTACTGACTAATTTGCATCGCACCCCAGAGAGAACCGCAGAGCAGCACACACCTCATTCATCCGCGCGGAACTAATCTGGGCCACACGCTTCCCCAGGCGCTGTTGCGACACCGTAACTGCATTGTGCAGGTTCACCGCGCACGGGGACTTCATGCCGTCCTCCTCATCCAGAACGACTTCGGACGGCACGCCGCGAATCGTGGAAGTGACCGGCGCAACCGTGACTGTGGACAGATACGCGATGGCGCTGTTGCGGGTGAGCACGAGGACTGGCCGTTTCTTGTCCGGCGGGGCAAACTGGTAAAGTCGAACTTCCCCGCGCTTGCCTCGGCTATTCTTCCGGCCACGTAGCCTCCGATTCCCAACCCGCGCTTCCGCGTCTGCTTGTGACTCTCGCGAGTAGCCCTGGCGGTCGCGCTCCTCACTGGCTCGCAGTTCCAACCGCCGGAGATGTTCCCGCAGGGCGTCGCGCACCAGAGCGGACCGGTTTCGCCTGGTTCGTTTGGCGGCTTGGTCGGCCTCGTGTAACAGCTTCTTATCCAGCACGATTTGAACGATCTGCATATGTGGAATCCATTCCACAGTATACTCCACATCAAATAAATTTCGAAGCACGCCCCTAAATTCCAATGGTGGCCCTTCAAGCCCTCTTTTGGCTTGAGTGGGGGAATCCGCGGCCCCATCCCGCTTTTCCACAACCCAAGTCTGTGACATCTGACCTTGCGCCCCACAATTCAAGTCTGAAATTATGGTCGGTACCGCGACGGTTCGCTCCAGAGCTAATCGTCGCGCCCTAAGTCCTTTGTTTCAAATATTTTAGTATCTAAGTTCTTTGACATCCATATTTTGCGAGGAATTTCCCGCTAACTCCATGACTCTAAAGATTCGAGGGGGGAGGGGGATACCCAAGCGGCTCAAGCCGGAACCCACGGGAGGCTGCCCGACATCTAATGAATTGACTTCCCTACTCGGGCAACCTAGTCTGGAAGTAGTTCTTTTGCAAGGCCAATCCCACCAGTGGGGGCGTCACGGCTTCGACGGAGATGCTTGCGGCCAAGAGGCATGCCGGGGTGCACACACCCGTAATCGTGTGCAAAATGATAATTGCCAATCAACAGATGGCATACGCAGCCTAACTAGTTTAGGCAGCCGTCCGAAGAGGCTTCGCCCGTGGGCCTCCGAAGGACGTCACACAGCGGGCTGCTCTTCTCTGTCTACGTCTGGGGCAGAAGGCTAAGATCACAGGCTAGCGGAACGCGTTTCTTGTCGGTTCTGAGCGCGGGCCGCGAACGTCCTAGGGTAATGCCTGGGGCATGAACACGACTAAGCATGTAGTTCTCTTGACCAGTAACATTTTCGGACGCGGGTTCGACTCCCGCCGCCTC
>CAWEQA010000023.1:0-260156 GCA_963811095.1 uncultured Acidobacteriaceae bacterium
GCCATCACTCAAAATCCCCGAGAAAGCGCGAAGAGACGACGCAAGCCTGTGACACGGCTGATTGCAACAGTTAACATCCAACGTTAAACGGCTTGGCTTAATTCTTCCGGGGCGGATCCGTTGTCCATGGCGGCGCGACGCCGATGGAACGGGCGTAGGCGATTTGCTGTCCCAGGTGCTGCGCGATGTGCTGAACAATGTAGAGCAGGACTCCGCGTTCGGTAATCTTCCCTCCGTTCCAGTCCAGAGTTTTTTCCAGGTCCGAGTCGGGCATGGCGCGGATGGCCGCCTTGGCATGCGCGTAGGAAGCCTTGAGCGTGGCGATAACTTTTGCTTTGTCGGTGGTGGACTGTTCCAGGGTTTTGGTATCGACCCCCGCCGGCGTGGGAGTGCCGACTAGCTTGTAGAGGTTGTAGTTGGCAGCGCTGGCGTGCAGGAAAACTTCGGCAATGGTGCGAACATCCCCCGAAGGACGCCATGTGTATTTATCCGCGGGGATGGCTTCGGCGAGGCGGACGAATTCACTTTCCTGAATCATGACCTCGGCCATGACTTCCGCTCGGTATCCGGTGACCCCGGGAGTTCCGTCCCGATACGGATACACTTGGGCTGAGACCCGAAATGCGGTCGTGGTGATCAGGATCAAGCAGAGAGCGGAGAGCGTTCGCAGCATGAGACCTCCACTCTTTGTAGTCACCGTTGGCTGAATTCGCGCGATTATATCTCAGCTCCAACAACCGGAACTTACCCGCCGTTTCCGCGCTCGACCACGTTGTGCCCATGGCTCTACCGCGTGGCTACGAACGCCTGCCTCGAAAGTATGTCTGTGGTGTAGTTCCCAGCATCGTCCGAAACATTTCAATGAAGGCACTTACGCTGTCGTAACCGACTGCGATCGCGACCTCTGTGACAGATTTCTTTTGTGCCAGCATCTCGAGGGCAGCAAACAACCGCGCCTGCTGTCGCCAACGCCCAAATGACATGCCTGCCTGGGCCGAAAACGCACGCATGAAAGTGCGGCGGGACATTCCGGCAACCTGCGCCCAAGCGTCCAGCGTGCGGTCATCCCCAACATCATCCATCAGAGCATCCGCAACTCTGGCCAGCCTTTCTTCTCTTGGTATCGTCAAACGCAAGGGCTGCGGGTCAGGCCGTCGAATCTCATCGCGAAGCGTAGTGATTAAGCGTTTCTGCGCCGTGTTGAGAGGCTGGTGGAGGTCCCAGCCGACCATGCGATGAACTATGGCGAACAATAGCTCCGATGAGTTGAACATGCAGGGCGTCCTGGGTAGTCCGCGGCAAATGTCCGGAGACAAATCAACCATCGAGCCAGCAGCGCCTCCGACAGAACGCGCCGCGTGCTTACAATTCGGTGGAGTCCATGCGCAACGCTGGGAGGGAAACATCCATCGTTCGTTTCCTGTTTCCACGATGAGCAACCCCTGGGTCAGTGCGACGAGTTGGCCGCGGTGGTGACTGTGCTCTGGCGTCCAGCCCTCGACCGACCGTCTCTTGAAGGTATATGCCAGTACCGGCGTATCGCTGTCGTAGAGGAGGCGCAGTTCTTCCATATTCGGGGCTCGGAACATGGATTTACGAGATTGACCCTTTTCCGACATATGTCGCCACTTTCCCGTTAGCGGAACAACCGAAACTCAGCTAGAGTACCCGCCAGAACAACGAAAGACAACACAGGAAAAAATCACGAAGTGCGAAGAAAGTAATCCACATTTGAAAGGCGGACGAGGATGATCCCGAAGTTTTTGGAGAAGCAAAGCACACGGCGCGCAATGTTGCGAAATTCCGCCGGGTTTGCGGGGAGCGCGTTGCTGGCGCAACTTTTTCCGGCAGGTCTTCTGACCGCCGGCGTTCCCGGCCTCCAGCAACAGGCGGCAACCGCTCCAACCGACCGTCTCGCGGACATGCGGGCGCAGATGGGTGCTGCCCCGATCCAGGCGCAACCGCTGGCGGAAAATCTCACGTTGCTTTCCGGGCCTGGAGGAAACGTCGTGGTTTTGAATGGGCGCGATGGCAAGATCGTAGTGGACACGTTTCTTCTGCCGGCCTGGACGAAGTTGAAAGAAGCCCTCGATGGGCTGGGCAACGCGCCGCTGAAGACGGTGATCGACACGCACTGGCATTTCGACCACACGGACAATAACGCCAATCTGCACGCCGCGGGCGCCACAGTGCTGGCCCACGAAAACACCAAGACGCGCATGGCAGAGCCACACGACAGTGCGCTTTTGGGTCTGCACATTCCGGCATCACCTGCGGATGCTTTGCCGCAGCAGACCTTCAGCAGCAGCCAAAAACTGCAGGCCAACGGTGAAATCGTGATGCTGCAATATTTCCAGCCGGCACATACCGACACGGACATCTACATTCACTTCCAGAAGGCCAATGTGATTCACATGGGCGATACTTTTTTTAACGGCTTTTACCCGGTCATCGACACCAGCACTGGCGGAAAAGTCAACGGGATGATTGTCGCCGCGGACAAGATTCTGTCCTTGGCCGACAACAACACCAAGATTATTCCGGGGCATGGCCCGCTGGGGAACAAAGCCGATCTGACCAAGAGTCGCGACATGCTGGTTGTGGCCCGCGATCGCGTCCAAAAACTGAAGACCGCCGGCAAATCGGCCGACGAAATAGCGGCGAGCAAACCTTTGGCGGATTTGGACCCTGTCTGGGGCCACATGCTCAGCAGCGACGTCTTCGTGCAGATGATTTATTCGGCACTCTAATTCCGCACCCAGCGGATGGCTTAGATCACTGCTCTGGAGGCTTGGTTTTATGTTCGAAGACCATGGTGCTCAACCCGAGGCGAAAATGAGAAATCTAATCTACGCAATCAACGTCACCATAGATGGCTGCTGCGACCACACCAAAATGGTTCCCGATGAAGAAGTACTTGACTACGGCGCGCAGCTCGTTCGAGATGCTGACTTGCTCGTCTATGGGCGTAAAACCTATCAATTGATGGTTCCTTATTGGCCTGATATCGCAAAAAGCCAGTCCGAGACCAAAGCGGATATCGAATTTGCTCAAACCTTTGTCTCCAGGAAGAAGATTGTTTTTTCACGATCGTTGGCCAGCGCTGAAGATGAAAATACGAGAATTGTTCGTACGAGCCTTCGCGACGAAATACTTAAATTGAAACAAGAACCAGGCAAAAATATTTTGGTCGGCGGTGTAGATATTCCTTCACAGCTTATACAGCTTGGTCTGGTTGACGAATATCGTTTTGTCGTTATGCCAATCATTGCTGGAGAAGGCAGACGATTGATGGAGGGCGTCAGCCTGCCCGAGAAATTGCAACTGAAACTGGTCGAATCGAAGATTCTTAAATCGGGATCCGTTGCGCTTCGTTACCTGCAACGGTGACAGAAAAATCTGCGACGGCTCCAGGGCAGCGCCGGCCACGACATCGCCGTGAATGGGCCCGCGCTCGCCGCGCATGCGTTAAGGGCTGGTCTAGTTGACGATATCCAAATGTTCATCTGCCCCGCGGTTGTCGGCACCGGAATACGGTTCTTCCCGGATCGTGTGCGGCTGAAGCTGGAATTGGTCGACGAGCACCGGTTCCGCACGCAGGAGACACGAAAGGCGAGGCACGGGTGTCGTTGGGAGAGAGCTTCGCCAGAGCGAGGACTAAAAGGCTTACGGAGCGTACCTCGCTTCCAAGGCCTGGGGCACGGGTTCCTGTGGAATTCGCATCTCAAGAACGCATTAGCGCATGTGTTCAGTTCTTTCGCTCTCTGAATAAACTTCTCTCGGCTGGGGTCCATCGTCGTTCATCCTAACTGTTGAGAAATCGCGATATCACTCATGTGGCCTTGCGCGGGGCACTTGATTGAAATGGCCGGTATCGACAGTCAACGGCGACTCTCCCGAAAGTTACTTGCACTCCAACGCGCTGGGGATTTCAAATCTCGAACATGCAACCATGCCAGTTCGGATCGTGGCTATCACGCCCCCAACTTTCCTACCTCATGCTGTTGTCGTTGGCTACCATGTTCGTATCCGGTTCGGCTAGAGCCACTGATAGGTGCGGGTCGGTCGACCGTATCAGAATCGCACTCCGTTTGACCGAGGTTATTTATCCAGAGACAAAGAATCGAGAACTCGATATTTCTCTCGGCAATGGATACAGCGGCCCACCCGCATGCCCGACTGACGCTCGAGCTGTCATGATTACGGTCGGTAAGGACAGCTGGCTGGTTTATGGCAAGCCAGCGCCGGAGACAGAAAAGTATTTCGACGAGAAGGGCCTTGAGCTTCCCTTTCACCTGCGATTTGACTTCATTGCCGGGCCGAAGCAGTTTCCCGATTGTTTACCAGATGTCCTGAATGACCATCCGAGCGATGAACGCTTCAATGCGGAACGACTGATGCAGTCTCATTCTGAATGGAGCGCTGAGGATGCACTTGCGGCTGTTAGACAGGCTGGACTGCGCTTTGGCCCAGACGAAAAACAGAAGCTGCTACAAGGTTTGCCACTCAAGGCACTCGCGGAGATTTACGGGCCTCTGCGAATTCAGCATGCCAAATTCGATCTGATGCGAGAGCATGAGAAAGATGCGGAGTGGTGGTTCACCGGGCTGCAATGGGACATCAGTGCCGAAGTCGTAGGTACGAACAGGACTGTACAAATCACTGTCGACCCTTTCACTGGAAGAATATTCGCAATCCACAGTTTCGGACGATAAGGCCGTTGTGATAGTCAACTGGCGTAAAATCCCCGTTACACTCATCGACCTCTCCCTCCTTGCGAGCAGTTCCTACGGCCTTAGGGACTGAAAGTGGCTATCGGGAACCACACGACCAGCAGGCTTTTTCCACAGTTTTCCACAGCAAGAATCGCGATTCTTGTGACGAACGACCTTTACCGAGAATTCTGGAGAGCGCAAGCTGTCTACATGCGCGACCGCTCCAACCGGTTATCGAACACAGATCCAATGAGACACTCTCAGTTCGCAGCTAAATCCTTATTCTGGAATATTCTACCTGTAAGTCCTTGCGATTCAAGATTTTGCGGGCCGGCGATCGCGCCCCCACCCCGCAACCCCCACGAAATCAAGGTTTTAGCTCTGCGCCCAGAAAAAAGATCCGAGGCAGATCCCAAAACGTTCTCTCTGTTCCCCGCTAAGTCCTTATTCTGGAATATTTTACCTGTAAGTCATTGCGAATCAAGATTTTACGGGCGTGCGACCGCATCCCAACCCAATAACCCACATGAAATCAATATTTTAGCTATGAGCGCAGAAAAAAAAGTGGGGGCCAAGCTCCCAACCTTTCTGCACTCGCAACCGCCCCTGGATTTAGCATGGGTATCGCATTCGCCGAGCGAGGAGCAGCCGACGTCATGAAGGACTTTCCCGAGTTCATGAAGCAACCGGCCAACCGCATCGCCACGAGCAGCCAGGCGACTCCCGGCGTCGAAGGCTATGTGTTCGACGGGAGCAGACGGCAGCCAGATGGCCTTCTGGACGTGCTCCCAGACGACGCCCTCGGCGCCTCACGTCCACGGGTTCGATGAGTACATGATCGTGGTCGAGGGCTGCTACACGCTGATCACCTATACGGCAAACGGGGGCGAAGAGAGAACGCCGATCCGGGCCGGAGAGGAGTGCTTCATTCCCCGCGGTGTACGGCATGGCGGTGAAGTCGAAGCTGGAACCAGGACCATCAACGCATTCGGCGGGCACCGCGCGAACCGGGCCGAGGGAAAGCCGACCCATTAGAATGGATTCTGACCTTATGCCATCCGCACCTACATCCCGCGCGCCCCGCTGGTACGCCATCCCCGTGCGCGTGGGCCTGGTGACCCTTATCGGGACGCTCCTCACCTTCTCCGTGAGTCTGCTCTTCGCGATCCTTGGAACCGTAGTTCTTGCCTCGCTGCGCGGCGTCCATCCTGACATGCGGATCGCCTACCGACACATCGCCCTCCCCATGGCACTGGTCGCGGGCGGCATCATTCTGGTGCTCGCGCTCGTGATGGAAATCCGTCACTACCGCCAAGCCAAAACCTTGTCGGCAATCGAGAGGCTGGGCTAGACAGAGCATGCCCCCGCGTATTGCCATTCCGATGCCGCACTCGACCGACATTGAGTATGGCGAACGCGCCATTCCGCAGTACGAACGCGCGGTGGCGCTGGCCGGCGGCGAACCGGTCCGGGTTGCGCTCAATCAAACGCAGGACGCAATCCGCAAGTTGATGGGAACCTGCGACGGAGTGCTGCTGCCCGGCAGCAATGCCGACGTTGATCCAGCCAGGTTCCACGCGGCGCGATCGCCGCACACGGCGGCCGCCGATCCGCGGCGCGACGCCGTGGACGATCTCCTGCTGGACGAAGCCTACAAGCATCGCAAGCCGGTGCTGGGCATCTGCTACGGATTGCAGAGCCTGAACGTGTACCGCGCCGGATCGCTGGTGCAGCACATTCCAGAGTTTCTGCCCGAAGCGGCACGCGCCAAGGTCGATCACGAGGCAGGGAGGAACGTCCCGATCGCACACGCAGTCGAGATTGAACCGGAATCAAGGCTGGCACAGATCGTTGCCGAGGAGGCGAAAGGTCTGAAGTCCGAGGTCCAAAGTCCGCTGTTCGTGCCCGTGAACTCCTCGCATCATCAATCGGCCGAGGCGATCGGCAAGGGCCTTCGCATAGTGGCCCGCTGTCCCGACGACGGGATCATCGAAGCCCTCGAAGGCACCGCGCCCGATCACTTCGTGTTGGCCGTGCAGTGGCATCCCGAACGCTCGGTCGATGACGATGCGGCTTCGCGCGCCATCTTCCGCGCCCTCATCGATGCTGCCAGCCAACCAGGCTAGTACTTCGTTCGACTACGGAACTGTAACGGAGGAGTCAGTGAACTACGCGAAGATGCTGTGCACGGCACTTCTGGTCGCAATAGCGGCGTTGCCGCCCGCACTGGCTCAGGCACCACCTCCACAGTCTTCTAAACAGATCATGGCTTACCTGGAGAGCGCGGAATCCTCCTATGAATCACTCACCGCCTTCTACAGCTACATGAACCAGTTACCCACCGACACGTTTGCGGTGGATGCTCATGGCACGATCAGTGGGACCGCGCCAACGCAGGCGCTGCAGTTCGCGAAGTCGAAGGGCATGAAGACCTTCGCTGCCGTGTCGAACTTCGATGCGATCGGATTCGATCCGAACATCACGCACGCGATCCTCAACGAACCTAAGCCCAGAGCACAGGCGATCCAGCAGATGCTGAAGCTCGTACAACAGTGGGGCTATACGGGCATCAACATCGACTTCGAATCGATCGATTACACGGACCGCAAGGCCTTCAGTTCGTTCGTCCACGATGTGGCGCAGAAGATGCGGCGCGCAGGATATCTCACCGTGGTTTCTGTCCCGGCGGAACTCAAAGACAATCCCGAGGATTCATGGACGGGCGCGTTTGACTTCGCCTCCCTGGGAAAGGCAGCCGACATCCTGCAGGTGATGACCTACGATCAGCACGGTCCGTGGGGACTGCCGGGGCCGGTGGCGGGACTGAACTGGGTGGAACCGTGCGTCGTCTACGCAGCGTCCGTGGTGCCTCCAGGCAAGCTGAGCCTCGGGATTCCCGCGTACGGATACGACTGGAACACGAACGCAAAGAGCGGAGTGCAGGTTTTCTGGAAAGACATTCCCGCGCTAATCTCGAAGACTGGCGCCACGCCGCAATGGGACGCCACTTCGTCGTCGCCGTTCTTCACCTACCACGCGGCCGATGGAGCCAGTCATGTGGTCTGGTATGAAGATGCGAAGAGCATCCCGCTGAAATCGTCTCTCGCCGTGTCCTACAAACTGGCGGGCGTGTCGGTGTTTGCCCTCGGATACGACGATCTAAGCTTCTGGCAGGCAGTTCACGCCGGCGGATTCTAGAACGAGATTGCGCGGCGTTTACTTCTTCTTCCGCGCTTTCTTTTTTTGGCGCGGACTTTTCTCCAGCAGCACTACCACGTGCGCGATGGCGGCGTTATCCAGGTTCAGTCCCTCGGGAGTCTTCGCCTTCAGGCCCACACAATCGCAGTGCAGCCCGAGGAGTTCGGCGACACGAGTGCGAATCGTGGCGGAGTGCGGACCGATCTTTGGTGCGGCCAGAATCAAGCTGGAGTCGACATTGGCCGCGCTGTAACCGGCGTCGTGCACACGCTTCAACGCCTCGCGCAGGAAGATGACGGAATCCGCACCCTTCCATTTGGGATCGGACGGAGGAAAGAGCGCGCCGATATCTGGTGCCGCAATCGCTCCGAGCAACGCGTCGGTGATGGCGTGGAGTAAGACGTCCCCGTCGGAGTGTCCGCCGAGGCCTTTGTCATGCGGCAGCGTGATGCCGCCGATCTTCAAAGGAATGCCGGGACGGAATTCGTGCGAGTCAAAACCGTAGCCTATGCGGGTCGCGGGTCGTAGGTCTTGGGTCTTGGGCATGAGATGGGTCAACGCCGGCTCAAGTAGAACTCGGCGAGTTCCATGTCTCCGGGGGTCGTGATCTTGATATTTCTGGGCGAGCCCATGACGACGGCGACTTCGTGGCCGCTGCGCTCGGCCAGCGAGGCCTCGTCGGTGCCCATGAATCCGTCGGCGGAGGCCTCGTCGAAGGCCTTCTTGATGACGCTGTATTGAAAGCCCTGCGGGGTCTGGGCCAGCACAACTCCGGCGCGCGGGATCGTGGACTTGACGATGGCGCCTTCCGAGGTGCGTTCGACCTGCTTCACGGTATCGACGGCGGGGAGTCCGGCGATGGCGGCGCCGTATTTCTTCGCAGCCACGATCACGTCGTGGATGATCTCGGGCGTGACCAAAGGGCGAACCGCATCGTGCACGAGAACGATGTCGTCGGACGCGGCGGAAACGGCATTGAGCGCGTGCTCGACGGACTGTTGGCGGTGCTCGCCACCAACCACGAGTTCGATATTCTTCTTCGCGCCTTTCATTTCTTTGGTGAGGCGCTCGCGGAAGCCTTCGACTTCGTTTTCGCGCAGGGCAATCCAGATTTCGCTGACTTCATCAACAGCCGCAAACCTGCGGAGGGTGTGAATCAGGATGGGCGTGCCCGCCAGATCGTTGAACTGTTTCGAGGGATGCGGCTTCTTGGTCTTGGCATCCATGGCGCTGGGCATGGGAGCCATGCGCGTGCCCAGACCCGCAGCCGGAATAATGACGATCACCTTCATAGCGGGCTGTAAGTATACGAGCGCGGATGGCGGGAGTTCAAATCCAGGGCCTTCCGGGGATGTCCGCGTCGTCCTTCTCGACATACAATGTCGAAAGTTCCGGGGAGACGCCATGCAGGTCGCGAGAGAGATCGGTCATTGGTTCGCAGTTACCGCCCAACCGCTTTACTACTGGATGGCAGCCGTGGGCGTGTTCGTCGCTGCCAGAACCTACATCAAGAATTCCGTGCTGGAGAAAGCCCGCTGGCTGTCGAACCTTTATTCCAAGTTCTACGAAGCGCCCGACCTCAAGAACATACGCCGGACTCTGGATGAGTGTCCGCCCAATGATCCCGAGGTGCAGAAAATCGTGGCGGATGAGCGCGAGGATTTTACCGACTATCTGAATTTCTTTGAGTTCATGGCTTACCTCCGGTTCCGAGGCCAGTTGAGCAAGCGGGATGTGGAAGCGCTATTCGATTATTACCTGCGCAATCTCTCGAAACACGAAAGCGTGCGAAAATATATCGAGAGAGACAGGAACAGCTTCGGCTTTCTGAAAGAACTGTTGCAGTATTTTCCCCTTGAGGAGTCGCGATGACGCACCATCTTTTTGTGTACGGCACGCTCTCTCCGCAGCACGCGCCGCCGGAGATCGCAGCGACCGTCCGCCGTCTACGGCCGGTGGGTCAGGCAACGGTCAAGGGGCGCTTGTACGATCTGGGCGAGTATCCCGGAGCGGTGTTGAGTGAGAAATCGCGCTCGGTGATTCGGGGAGAGGTTTTCGAACTACCGGGCGACCGTAGCACCTTGACTTCGCTGGACGACTACGAGGGATTTGAACCGAACAAGCGGAGTTCCAGCCTGTTTCTTCGCCGGACATGGCCGGTCACCATGGACGACGGCAAGCGTTTGCGCTGCTGGGTGTACGTCTATAACGGAACCATGAAAGACGCGCGGCCGGTCAGAAGTGGGCGGTATTCGCGGCGGGCGGTCGCGCGCCGCTCCACGAGCGCGCGATCCTCGGCGGCGAAGCAAACCAGACCGGCCAATAACTAAGACGTGCTTTGTTTCGTCTCCAACGAACCAGGCGCGAGCAACGGCAGCCGGCCCGGGTACCGGCACTGGCGGTGCTGAGACCGGCACAGCCGCCTGGCGCGAATAGGCGGCGCGCTCGTCCCACTTGCCGAAGATCATTTTGCCAGCGGTGGTCTGCAGGACCGAGGTAACCGAAACGTCGATGGTCTTGCCGATCATCTTGCGCGCGTTGTCGACAACCACCATGGTTCCGTCATCGAGATAGGCGACACCCTGGTTGTATTCCTTGCCTTCTTTCAGAATGAAGACGCGCATGGTCTCGCCGGGGAGCACGATCGGCTTCAGCGAGTTGGCCAGCTCGTTGATGTTCAGGACTTCCACGCCCTGCAGTTGCGCCACCTTATTCAGGTTGAAGTCATTGGTGATGATCTTGCCTTCGTAGAGCTTGGCCAGCTCGATCAGCTTGAGGTCCACTTCGCGGACGGCGGGGAAATCGTCTTCCACGATCTGAATGGTGAGGGTGGCGACCTTTTGCAGGCGCTGCAGGATGTCGAGGCCGCGGCGTCCACGATTGCGCTTGAGAGAGTCGGCGGAATCGGCGACCAGTTGCAGTTCGCGCAGAACGAACTGTGGCGTGACGATGATGCCGTCGAGGAAACCGGTCTCCGCAATGTCGGCAATGCGTCCGTCGATGATGACGCTGGTGTCGAGAATCTTGTAGCTTTTCTTGCCCTGCTTCTCGCCGCCGAAGATGCCGCCCAGAGCAGCCAGGTTCAGCAGGTCGCCCTTGTTGGCGCCGACGATGAGGCCGACGTACGCCATCAGCAGCATGACGAGGATCTGCAGGAAGCTCTGCGTGTGGCCTTCAGGAATGCTGTTGCGGATGACCAGGGCGAATAGATAGGCGCCGCAGATGCCGAGGAAACTTCCAATGGCAGCACCGATGAGCCGCTTCAGGCTCACCATGCGGAGCTTCCATTCGAAGACGACGATCGCCGCTCCGACCAATGCGCCCACGCCCGCATCCACGTTGCGGGTCAATCCAAAGGGCTCAATGACGAAGCAAGTAACCGCTACTACGACTACAAAAAGAAGACGTACAAGAATAAGATCCACGGTAAACCTCCCCGCGGATGCAGTAGCCCATGTGCCCAAACGACCGGGCAATGCACCCGTGCCAGTCCTCGCCGCCCCCGGCGGGAATCGGCCCTTCCTATGCGGGGCGCGCAAGAATTAGGGGAATGAATGTACGCCCCGTCCCGGCCAGCAGGGGCTTGGCCGGACGATCAGCAAGCCAACGCCAAGAGTATATACCTACCGGTAAGGGAAGGGGAGAAGCCGGCGCGGGCACGTGTTGTCTTCGGTGTTGGGTCTTCGGTGTCGGGTCCAGAGTCGATCCTGCTAAACTTTCCGCATGAAAGCCCTCGTCCTTACCAGCCTGTCGGGGCCTGACGCGCTCGCTGTCCAGAATGTTCCCGAACCTACGCCGAAAGCGGGCCAGACACTGGTTCGCGTCGGCGCGGGAGGGATGAATTTTGCCGACTTGATGACCACTCGGGGAGGGTATCCCGGAACTCCGGCACCGCCGCTGGTCGTGGGTCGTGAATTCGCGGGAGTCGAGATCTCGGGAGCCGGCGAGAGCAGCGGACGGCGTGTGATGGGGTATGCGCAATGGGCGGCGTTCGCGGAGAAAACGGCCGCGTACTCCAACCTGATTTGGACGATTCCTGATCAGTGGACTGACGAACAGGCTGCCGCGTTTCCCGTCAACTATTTCACTGCGTACCTCGGATACTGGCAGGCCGGCATGACGCAACCTGCCGCTGCCGGAAAGACGCATCGCGTACTGATTCACGCTGTCGCCGGAGGAGTGGGGACTGCGGCCGTGCAGATCGGGAAGTTGCTCGGCGTCGACATGCTTGGGACGTCATCGTCGGATGAGAAACTGACACGCGTGAAAGCGCTCGGTCTGCAGCATGGCATCAACTACAAGCAGCACGATTACGAAGAGGTCGTAAAGAACCTGACCCATGGCGAAGGCGTCGACGCCGTTTTCGAGATGCTGGGCGGGGAGCATACGGCCAAGAGCCTGCGCTGCCTGCGCGACTTTGGACGCGTCATCCAATACGGCACGGCGACGGGCAAGCAGCCGAAGCTCGATGTGCGCGCGCTGTATGCAAAGTCGGCCAGCGTGCAGGGGCTGTGGCTCACTTATCTGTCGCAGAAGCCCGAGATCATGGAGCCCGCATGGAAACAGATTTCCGCATGGATCGCGGAAGGCAAGTTGACTCCGCAGATCGGGCACGTGTTCCCGCTGGAGCGGGCGGTTGAAGCGTACAAACTGCTGGAGGAGGGGAAGAATTACGGGAAGGTTGTGCTGAAGATTTGACTTCCGCAACAAGCCGCCGCTCGCTGTCATCCTGAGCGAAGCGTGGGCCGCGCGAAGCGTGGGCCATACGCAGTCGAAGGATCCCTGGACTTCTTGACGCTACCGCGGCCTTGAGCAGGCGTTCTCATGTTCTGAAAACGGTTCCTCAAACTTTCAGCGCCTGAATTGTTTTTTGGTTGCGGTAATAGAAGTTCCTCGCGAATTCACGCGTTCTGCGGACGGGAAAGGGATCCTTCGACTCCGCAGAATGATTCACTTCGTGAATCACCCTGCTTCGCTCAGGATGACAGACTAAATTTGTTACGACTCTTTCGCGAACACCCAGGTTTCACTCACCAGGAAATTTGCCAGCGAGCATAGCGTGATGGCGATCCCGTTAGCGAGCAAGTAGTTCATGTGGCCCTGGCCGACCATTACTTTCATCAGCGCAAGGTTGCCGAGGATGGACACGGCGCCGTTGGTCAGATTGAAGCGCAGGAGCCGCCGGAAACTCGAGCCGTAGCGACTTCTAAGTACCGCAGCGGCTGAAGCCGTCCACGAGAAGAGTGGCTTGATCGCAGTGCTGAAAGCGCTGCGCCACCCAAAACCGCGTTTCTCAGTACACCGTTCAGCCCGCGAGGAATGCCGGGGCACCGTGCGCAACGACGGTTGCACTCCGTTCGACCGTGTTCTGTCGACCCAGGTGAACTGTTCGTGCCAGACGAAGTTGTGGACCACCGCGGCTTCCACGGCGATCGCGGTGGCGGCGAGGTAGTTGAAGTGCAGCACACTCTTGACCAGGAAGAGCGCGGCGAACTGCACTCCGATTCCGATTCCACCCACGAAGTTGAACTTGCACCAGCGCACGAACTTGGATGGTGGCACATGGTCTTCGCGCGAATCTGCTGTCGTCGGAATCCTCATTGCGGGATCCTTTCTTCGCGATAGAGACGAATTGTGTTCTGCAGCGTGAAGACGACGACCATCAATCCCATGCCCGCTAATCCGATGGCGCCGCCGACGTCGAACAGGCGGTAGATCCCGCCAGAGATGTGCACTACCGGTTTCCAGAACAGCGCGAGGTTCCCGACTGCCAGAAGAATGCGCAGTTCCGTCGGACCGAAACGCCAGAACGAGATGCGGAACTCGCCCAGCGCGTGCGTCGCCAGATACGACTGGATCGAGAGCATCAGGAACGCGATCAGCAGGCCGATGGCGACCACAGGATGCATGTATCCAGAGAGGGCGAGGCCGCCCATGAGGGCAAGCGCGCCGAAGCTGTCGACCATGTGGTCGACGTAGAAGCCGTAGCGCGGACGTTGACGCTGGCGGACGCGCGCTAGCGTGCCGTCGAGAGAATCGCCGAGCCAGTTGAGGCCCAGACAGGCGATCACGACGAGGAGCGCGTAACGATTGAATGCGGCTAACGCGTAGAACACTCCCGCACCGATCTGCGCGGCCAGGCCCACGGCGGTCAGATGGTCGGGACCGATCCGGTCGGGAGTGCGCGCGGCCAGCCAGAGCAAGGCGCGTTTTTCCGCGGCGGCGACCCAGCTTTCCTGCACCCGCAGCATGTCGGGGAAGGGACGGGTACGGCGCATCTCCAGAAGGACGCGCGGGTTTACCTGCTCGCAGAATTCAGTCATGGTTTGGGAATTTGGAGTTGCCATCGTTGCCTCCGCTTTTCGCATCATGGTCCTGCTTGCTGGCGGTCTGCACCGCCGTCCATCCACTTCGCGCAGACGGAGGCGGGCGACAATGCACTGGGTCTCAAGCCAGGATCAAATGGAGATCAAGCGGCAAGCGATTGAAAACATGGGTGCATACCCAGCGACATCATCTTAAGAAAGAGCGGCGCGCGAGGACCCCGCCGGAGAGTACCCGGAGCTAAGCCGAAGGACGGCAGTGCTACTTTGCTTGGCGGACGAGCAGGGATGGAATCTGGGTGCGTACCCCGCGCTATCGTCTGAAGAATGAGCGGACGCACGACGTCTCGCGGGCAGCACTGCCGGAGCCCAGCCAAAGGACTGGCGCGGTGCTACCCTGCTTGGCGGATCGACGCTGACAGTTGCTCGACTGACCAGGCGATCTGTTCGTGGGTAATGATGGCGGGAGGCGCAAGGAGCAGGTGGTCGCCGGAGATTCCGTCGACACTGCCTTGCATCGGATAGACGAGGAGACCGCGCTTGAGGGCCGCGGCGGCGACACGTCCGGCGAAGTTATCGGCCGGAGGGAACGGGCGCTTACTGGCTTTGTCGGCTACGAATTCTACGGCCCAGAGCAGGCCAATGCCGCGCACGTCGCCCACGCCTTCATCCGTGCGCAGGGTTTCGAGGGCCTGCTTGAACTGGGCGGCGATTGTGCCGGGGCGGCTGGAGTCGGCGGCTTCGACTAGTTTTTTCGCCTGCAGGTGGCGAAGTACGGCGCGCCCCGCGGCTAGAGAAATGGGATGCGCGTTGTAGGTGAAGCCGTGCAGGAACGCGCCGGAGCCAGCGGCGATCGCGTCGACGACCTTCTTGCTCGCGATGACGGCGCCGAGCGGCGCGTATCCACTGGAGAGTCCCTTGGCGGTGACGAGAATATCCGGAGCAACATTACTATGTTCCACCGCGAAGTTGCGGCCGGTGCGGCCCATGCCAGTCATCACTTCGTCGGCGATGAGCAGCACGCCGTGACGGCGGCAGATGTCGGCAATCGACTGCAGATATCCGGGTGGAGGAACCACCGCCCCGAGCGTGGCTCCGCTGACCGGTTCGAAGATGAAGGCGGCGGCCTCGCCGTGGCTCGCCTCGATGGCGCGTTCGAGTTCGGTGGCGTATTGCTGGCCGCAGTTACGGCACCCGTCAGTGCAATCGAAATCGCAGCGGTAGCAGTAGGGCATGCCGACGTGCGCGAACTCGCGGACCATGGGCAAATACATTTCGCGGCGGCGCTTGTTGCCTGACACCGATAACGCGCCAAGCGTCGATCCGTGATAACTCTGCTGGCGGCTGAGGATCTGGTAACGGGAGTTCTGTCCGATCTCGACTTGATACTGGCGCGCCAATTTCAGCGCGGTCTCGATGGATTCGGAGCCGCCACAAGTGAAGTAGACGGCACCGCCGCAGAAGTTTTCTCCGGCAAACGCGAGCAATTCTTCGGCATACTCTTCGGCGGCCGGGGTGGTGAACTGGCTGGTGTGAACGAACTCGAGTCTTGCGGCCTGCGCGGCCATGGCGGCAGAAATCTCGGGCACGCCGTGTCCGATGAAGTTGACGGCTGCGGAGCCGCTGAGATCGAGATACCGGTTGCCGTCGGCGTCCCATACGTAGACGCCTTCGCCACGCACGGCCGCAGGGAAGCCCTTGCGGAACGATCGGCGGAGAACAGCAGAGCGGGCTGGAATGGTCGCGGAGTCGGCCACAACTGAATTATCGCACTAGAATTATCCCAGCACGTACGAACGCGATAGTTCCGCGGCGGGAGACCTCGAATGTCCCACCTTTTGCTGCTTTCGAACATCTAAAAGCTTAGGACGAGCCTTTAGCCCCACGGCAAGGTTTGTGACGGCAGGGCCGTTTTGTAAGGAGCGTGTATGAACACATATCGTTTCATGGCGAACGCACTATTGGGCGCGGTGGTTTGGGTATGCGGGACTCTATCCCTTTCGGCGGAGCAGGCTCCAGGCGCGAACGGAGTTCCGGCGCACATGCTGGTCACCGTCGAACCGCATCACGGTTCCACGGTTTCGCCCGTCAACCGCGAAGATGTGATGGTGTATGAAGGAAAAGATCGCGACTCGGTGACCGAGTGGATTCCTGCCCAGGGAGACCGTGCGGCACTCGAACTATTTGTTCTACTCGACGACGGATCCAGCAGCAGTCTGGGCACGCAGCTGGACGACATCCGAAAGTTCATCAATGCGCAGCCCGCCTCTACGAAGGTCGGGATTGCGTACATGCAGAATGGTATGGCCAGAATCGTGCAGGATCTGACGGCGGATCATGCGCAAGCCGCCAAAGCGTTGCGCTTGCCGATGGGAGTCCGCGGGGCCAATGGCAGTCCTTATTTCTCACTGAGCGACCTGATCAAACATTGGCCGGAAAGCAGCGGGCGCCGCGAGGTGCTGATGGCCTCGGACGGAATCGACCTCTATTATGGCACCGGCGATCTGGATGATCCGTATGTGAACGAGGCGATCGACAATGCGCAGCGCGCGGGCATTGTAGTCTCTGCGATTTATACCCCTGGGGTCGGACATTTTGGGCATGACTACTGGCAGACGTATTGGGGGCAGCTCTATCTCGCACAAGTGGCGTCCAAGACGGGGGGAGAGTCCTATTACATCGGCTTCAACGGGCCGCCGGTGGCTTTCGCTCCTTATCTTGACGACTTTGCGCAGCGGCTCGGTCATCAATATTTCCTGACATTTCTGGCCAAGCCTCCGAAGAAGTCTGGGTTGCAGCCGGTGAAACTGAGGACAGAAGTTCCGAATGTGGATTTGGTATCGGCCGACAAGGTGTGGGTAGCGGCTGAGCCCAAGTGACGGCGGTGGGTTGAACGGGAGTGTCCGCCGCGCAACTGCCTGACGGATTGAGATTCCGATAAGATTGAGCGTTCCGACTTAAACATCTGATCGGGTCTCGATGACGAAACTTCTGCGCTTCTTCCGGCCGTCGCACCAGCACACGGCGTTTTCGGCGACTCTGTTGCTGATGACGACGGTGATGCTGTCGCGCGTCGTCGGCTACCTGCGCGAAGCCTACATCGCGTTCGCTTTCGGCGCCGGATCGCAGACGGACGCGTATGTTGCGGCATTCACCCTCCCCGATTTTCTCAACTACATTGTGGCCGGAGGCGCCGCCTCCATCACGTTTATCTCGATCTACACGCGATTTCTGGCCGAGAAGCGTGACGCGGATGCTCAGAAGACGTTTTCAATCATCATCACGGTGATGACCGCGGTCATGCTGGTGGGAACACTGTTGACGGAGATTTTCGCGCCGCAGTTTGTGCGCTGGTTCGTAAAGGATTTCAAACCCGATCAGATCGAACTCTGCGTGCACCTCACTCGAATTCTGCTGCCGGCGCAGATTTTCTTTTATGTCGGCGGTGTAGTCTCGGCGGTATTGCTTTCGCACCGGCTGTTTCTGCTCCCGGCTTTCGGCCCACTCATTTACAACGTGTTCATCATTGTGGGCGGCGTGGTGGGTGGAAGGCATTTCGGGATTGCCTCGTTGGCCTACGGGGCCGTGGTGGGCAGTGTTGCCGGTCCATTTCTTGCCAGCGTAATTGGAGCGGCGCGCATTGGGACGGGATACAAGCCTTCGTTCGATGTGACGAATCCGGCGTTTCGCGAATGGGTGAAGCTTTCGGTGCCACTGATGCTGGGCGTGTCGCTGGTGACGGCGGATGATTGGATCCTGCGTCACTATGCCTCCAGCGTGGTGGGCGGCATCTCGCGCCTCAACTATGCGAAGCGACTGTTGCAGGTGCCGATTGCTGTGCTGGGGCAGGCGACGGGGCAGGCTTCGTTGCCGTTTTTTGCGCGCCTCTTTAACGAAAAGAAGCTGAAGGAATTCGCCACTACTGTAAATGATTCGGTGTACCGGGTTTCGGCGGCATCGTTGCTGGCGACGGCGTGGATGACGGCTGCCGCTCTGCCGCTGATCGATCTGGTGTATCGACGGGGAAAGTTTCTTTTCGATGACACGCAGCCGACTGCCATTTATTTTTTCTGGTTTTCTCTCTCGCTGGTGCTGTGGTCGGCACAGGGACTCTACGCGCGTGCATTTTATGCAGCGGGAGACACGCTCACTCCGATGGTGGCGGTCAGCGTCATCACCGCGGCGTCGCTGCCGATTTACTCCTTCTTGTTCCATACCTTCGGAGTTATAGGCCTGGCGTGGGCATCGGATGTTGGAATCGGAATCAACTTGGTGGCACTGGGTTGGCTGCTGCATCACAAGAAACTCGTCTCACTCGTTGAAATGCGCTGGCGTGAGTTAGGGAAAGCGGCGGTGACTGCGGCGGTCGCGGGAGCCGTCAGCTTTGAAGTAGCGAAAATTGTGCCGCTGGCGACTGCGGGACGCGGCAGCCGCATAGCGGATGTCTTGCAACTTGCGCTGGTTTCGGTTACGTGGGCGGCGGCGGTGGCAGCGGGATTGTGGCTGCTGCGCTCGGAGTTGCCGGGAGACTTGCGGCGGCGTAAGGGAGCGGTGTATCCGGTGGTGGCTCAGGGACAGAGCAAAGAAATCTCGGAGGCGGGGACGCAGCCCTAAGTTGCGGTCTGGGTTCAGGACTGGGCTATACTCTTTCTCCGGAGTCCACCCATGACCACCGCAGTAAAACCTGTTTCCATCCAGACTTTCGTCGAAGGGCTGCGGCACTTGCCCGAGTCTGCCTTCGGTCCGACCGAACCGGTGCGGCGCTTTCTGCGGGACACGCCGGTCAGCGCTGATTCTCTTGCGCCCTATCTCAACTGGGACCGCCAGCACTACACGCGGAATCTAATCGACCGGACACCGCTCTACGAGCTAATGGCCATTTGCTGGGAGGTCGGGCAGGCCAGTTCGGTGCACAATCATCGCGACCAGAATTGCTGGATGGCGGTTCCCATCGGGCGCCTGCTGGTGGAGAACTTCCACCTTGTTCACCAGGACCTGAACGGCGGAACCTGCCGGCTCGAGCCCACCGACACTATCGAGATGAACATTGCGCGTCCGTGTGCGGTCGATCCGGCCGATCCAGTGCATCGCGTCGTGAATCCCCGGGACTTCAACCAGCGCGCGGTCAGCCTCCATGTATACTCGCGCCCCTTCGACACTTGCGTGGTGTACTCGCCCGAACATGGGACGTGCGGCGAAATTCAGCTTCACTTCAACACGGAGTATGGCGAACCGAAGTAACTTCTCCCACCTTTCGATAGCTACCGCACGCGCCTGCCTCTCGCTAACATCCGTGCAAGGGAGCAGTCATGAATCGCTTGCTCAGCTGGATGGTTACAGCTTTTATTCTGATATTGATAAGTTCTTACATGTGGTCGCACCGACAGCGCATAGCGGGGGCGGGGACTGTGCCGGCGGCGCCGGTTGCAACGCAGGGCACTCCAACCGATCAAACCTATGATGAAGTGCGGCACGCTCAGCATGCCGTGACCGTCGCTGGACCGCTGGCGAACTATATGGCGCGCCGGAAACCTTCCGACATCGAAACGCTCGATCCGATCAAAGCACCGCGAACGGTTCAAGCGGCCGCACCAGCGATGCATAGAACGGGGGGTTCTCCTCGAATAGCAGACTCGCCGGTGGGAACCAGCCGCGATCTGCTGCACCAGATGTTTGGGGTGGCGAAGGTCGTGCAGTTGACTTTTGAGGTGCCGGCGAACGCTTCGAATCCGCAACTGAAGGGAACGTACCGGTCGTTCGTGAAGCAGGGCGGAACACTCTCCAGTGGCACGGACGCAGACGTTGAGTTTCTGCTGTTGAACCAGAAGCAATATGATGACTTTCTCAACGGACGCCCTGGCGACGCCGTATTCTCCGCCGAAGACTCGCACGAGCAGGAAGTGAACACGAGCCTGCCGCCGACGTTCGATCAGGCGGCAAACTACTACTTGATCTTCCGCAACAACTCGCACGCACCGGGAAGAGAATGGTGCAGGCGGACTTCCACATCGACTTCTAACAGCTTGGCGGCGGCCACTTTTCTGCTGCTACACTAAGCGGGTTGCCCCCGCGTAAGAAATCATCGGACCAGGGCTCGCCCGCGGCAGAATCGAATGCTGGAGTTTCGAAACCCAAAGCCGCGAAGGCTGGCCGTCTGCGCGAGCTTCCGCCCGCGGCAGAATCTATCTCATCGACACCATGTCGTTCATCTTCCGCGCCTACCATGCCATGGCACGGCAGCGGCCCATGTCGACCAAGACCGGGCTCCCCACGGCGGCGACCTATGTTTTCGTAAACATGCTGCGCAAACTCCGCGAAGATTTTTCTCCGGAGTATCTGGCCGCCGTGTTCGACGTCGCCGGGCCCACCTTCCGCGACGAGCAAGCGGAGGCCGTGACCACGATCCGCAAGTTCGACATCAAGACTCAGACGTTCACGGAAGTGGAATACAAAGGCTACAAGGCTAACCGCGCGGCCATGCCGGAAGACCTGGTGCAGCAGGTTCCCTACATTCGGCGCGCGCTCGAGGCCTACCGGATCCCAATTCTGGAGGTGGTCCGCTTCGAGGCCGACGACGTGATTGGCACTCTGGCGCGCAAAGCCGCCGAGGCTTCGCACCCGGTGTATGTCGTTTCCAGCGACAAGGACATGATGCAACTGGTCAACGACAAAGTGCAGGTTCTGAATCCGCCCAAAGATAACCTGATCTGCGACGCAGCGAAGGTGGAGGAAATTCTCGGCGTGCCTCCCGAGCGCGTGATCGACGTGATGGCGCTGCGGGGCGATGCCATCGACAACATTCCCGGAGCGCCAGGCATCGGCGACAAAGGCTCGGTCGAGATCATCAGGCGATTCGGCACCGTCGAGCAGGCTCTCGAGCGTGCCGCTGAGGTCGAGAAAAAAACCTACCGCGAGTCCCTGCAGAACAATCGCGAGGCGATTCTGTTCAGCAAGAGCATGGCGACCATCGATACGAATGTTCCCATCGAACTGGATGTGGAATCCATGCGCGCGGGTGAGCCCAACTCGGACGACCTGCGCGCGCTCTTCACCGAACTCGAATTCACCTCGCTGCTGAAGGAACTTCTGCCGGTGGTCGAGGTGAGTGAGACGCACTACACCGAGGCGAAGTCGGCGGCGGATGTCGAAGGCGTTGTTAGCGGCGTTGCATCCGAGGGCGCGCTGGCGGTGGCGGTGGAGCAGGAAGAGGCAGCCCCCGCGCCGGAAGAAGAAGAAAAAGAACCAGAGCCGCAAGACGCGCAAATGTCGTTCATGGGGAGCATGGGAGGAGCGGTGGTCAAGGCTGCTCCCGAGCCCGCGGCACGGCGCGCTGCCATCTCAGCTGCGGCGGGATCGGCCATGATCGTCAAGCTCGATTCTGGAGGCGCTGCCGAACAACTGCGCTCGGTGCTGACAAACCAAAGCGTGCCCAAAGCGCTGCACGATTACAAGGCGGCGATTCACGCGCTCGATCCGCTGGGGATCTCGCTGGCAGGTGTGCGCCACGATCCGATGCTCTATTCGTACTTACTCGATCCGACATGGTCGTCACACCGCCTGGCGGACGTGGCACTGCGGCGTTTCAATCTGAAGCTGGGCGGCGACCTTGCCGAAGCTGCCGACATTACTGGACGGATCGCGGCCACATTGCGCCGTGAGGTCGAACAGGCAGGACTGGCCAAGCTTTACGAAGAAATGGATCTTCCCCTTGTGCCGGTGCTGGCGCGCATGGAGCAAGCCGGAGTAAAAATCGACTCCGCAGCGCTCGCGCAGATGTCGAGCGAACTGGAGCGCGAGATTGCCGCCAAGGCCAAAGAGATTTACGAAGTTGCAGGGATGGAATTCAATGTCGGCTCGCCGAAGCAACTGGGCGACGTCCTGTTCAATCGCATGAACCTGCCCAAGCCGGTGAAATACGGCAAGGGACGGACCATCTCGACCGCGGTCGACGTGCTCGAGGAACTCGCCGAGAATCATCCCATCGCGCGCATGGTGCTCGACTACCGGCAGCTCACCAAACTCAAGTCGACCTATGTGGACGCGCTACCGGCGCTGATCAACGCGGCGAGCGGCCGGTTGCATACGACGTTCGGGCAGACGGGAACGGCGACCGGACGGCTGTCTTCCGCGAATCCCAACCTGCAGAACATTCCAATCCGCACCGAACTTGGACGCGGAATTCGCGCCGCTTTCATCGCCGAGCCCGGTCATGTGCTGCTGACCGCCGACTATTCGCAGATCGAGTTGCGCCTGCTGGCACACTTCTCGCGCGATCCGCTGCTTGTTGAGGCGTACCGGCGCGGCGACGACATTCACACGCTGACCGCTTCGCAGGTGTTCGGCGTGCCTCCGCTGATGGTCACGCCCGATCACCGCCGGCAGGCCAAGGTCGTGAACTTCGGCATCGTCTATGGACTGTCTGCGTTTGGACTCTCGCAGCAGCTTGGCATTGAGCCGGGCGAGGCCAAGCAGTTCATTGCTGCCTACTTTGAAAAATACAGCGGCGTGCGCGCTTTCATCGACAAGACTTTGGAAGAAGCCCGGCGCGACATGAAAGTAAGCACGCTGTTCGGGCGCGTCCGCCCGATCCCCGACATCAACAGCAAGAACGCCAACCAGCGCGGATTTGCCGAGCGCACAGCAGTGAACACGCCGCTACAAGGGACGGCGGCCGACCTGATCAAGATTGCGATGATCCGCATGATGACGCGGTGCTGCGCGAGCGCGGACTGAAATCGCGCATGACGCTGCAGGTTCACGACGAACTGGTGTTCGAAGTTCCCGAGAATGAAGTGGAGATCATGCAGCCGCTGGTGCGGGAGCACATGGAGAAAGTCCACGCGCTGGCGGTGCCGCTGCAGGTGGATATGGGCGTTGGGCCGAACTGGCGGGATCTGTAATAGCATCCGCAATCCTCAACTCCAATTGTCATCCTGAGGTCCGCGTTTTTTGCGGGCGGAAGGATCCATGCACTCGGCTGAGGATTGCACAGGTCCTTCGCTTCGCTCAGGATGACAGAACGTGAATTGTCCAGCCAGTGAATTGTCGAGCCGAGTGTAGAATTGTTGAGTGAACCCCTCCGCTGGAGGCGGACGGTTGCTTCCCGACCGTCGCACTGGTGGAATCCTTCCTCGTCGGGACGTGGCTCAGCCTGGTAGAGCACTCGCTTGGGGTGCGAGGGGTCGGCAGTTCAAATCTGCCCGTCCCGACCAATTTCCTCGATCAGCTCTCAGTTACACCGCTGCTCTTGCGCCAGTCCTCTCCTCGGGATGGGAATTCATCTTGCTCCTTCCATCTCCTCCGCCATGGCCAACATCTTCATCACACTGTTCCAATTGCGGGCGGTGCCCGTGGTCTTCAACAGTTTCTCAACCTGTGACCAGGGAAGCTTCGACTTCCCGGCGCCGTCGGGGAAGTAGATGTAGAGTTCGCGGCCCTTCAGGTGAATCTCTTCGGGATAGCCTTTCAAGCCGCGAAGAGTCGCATTCGCGTCCGGGCCGGGCTCGTCGGTCAGGAACGTCACAAGAATTTTGCCTGGTTCCAGTTTGCGGCTGGCAGCGAACGGGGTGGCCGCGATCGCGCGTCTCAGTTCGTCCGCCGTGCGCAGGATGACTGCTGGGCGAAAACCAAACTTCCCCTCGATCGCATTCTGGATCTTTTTCGCCAGGGCCGGGGAACTCTTCTCTTTGGTCCGGAAGATGACGTTGCCGCTCTGTACGTAGGTGCGGGGATCTTCGAACTTGAGCGATTCGCAGAGTGCCCGCAGGTCGTCCATCTTGATTTTGTTGTGGCCGCCAACGTTGACGCCGCGGAGCATCGAGATCAGTACGGGCATAGCGGTCCTTCAATTCGCCTTGGGGCTAGTCTTGCGAACGGTGATGCGGCGGTAGAGCTGCTTCTCCGGACCGATGGTTAACGTCCCGATCATCGTGTCACCGGAGATGTGGAACTCCCAGTCGTCGTGCTTGGGCGTGTTGCCGGTGCAACTCAGTGTGGCTGTGGTCTGCGTGATACTGGCAGACGATCGTTCCCATGAATTGCGGTGAGCCGTTCACGATTTTGTCGGCATCGATGCTCAGCTGCGCGGGATTCTTCTTGTCGGCGGTGATGCGATAGACGACATGCTCGTCGTGACACGGTGAATCGGGCGCGGTGCACTTCGATTCGCCTTCCCATGAACCGGTCACGGCTGCCGTGCTCTCCGCGGATTGCGGCCAGGCCGGAGCAATCAAGAGAAGAAGCGCGATCATACTCTGAGGAAATCGCATCGGAGGAATTCCAGCACCACATCATAGCCCAACCCGGGCGGCTTGCCAGCGCCGTTCTTCTGTCCAATACCCGAGAGATGCCCTACCGAGTAGGTGGAACCAAGAGAATCACTTTGACTTGATGTCGATTCGCCCGGAGAATCAGGAAAGCTCTGGCCGAGGTGATTTCCAGGTCGCACCGCTCGCGACCGAGGGGCTTCCGGGCCCGGGGAGAAGTGCTATGTCGGGACAAGTGGTCTTGTATTTTGAGGATCAGGCAGACGCATTGCGCTTTGCGCTAGCCGCAGGTTCGGTGATGGCGGGCGAAGGCGCCAAGTTCTCGAGCGATCTAGTGGTGGAAACGGCGCGGGTCACGCGCATCCGGCTGGACGCGGTGAATGCGGGAACGGCGAAGAAGCCGAATCCCGCGCGCGTCGCGTGAAGGTTGCCGGCTGAGTTGCCTCGGGTGCGCCTAACGCCGGGCTGCGCCCAGCGGACAGCCGAAGGCGGCTGTCCCCCACATACGCCGTCACGCCGTTCCAGCGTTGGTGAAGGCTTCCAAGGCGTCGGAGAGCGTGGGGAACATCAGAAAAATCTGCTCCACCTTTGTGATCTCGAAAACTTTCCGGACGCGTTTGTTGACGCCCGTGAGCGCCATGCGGCGCCCTGCCTTGGCGCACGAAGTACAGGCGCTGACCAGCGATCCCAACCCCGAAGAGTCCAGATAAGGAACGTTCGTTAGATCCAAAATCATGGTGGGAGCGTCTTCGCGCCGGACCGCGTTCATGAAGGGAGAAACGTTCTCCATGGTCAACGGGCCGCGGAAGCTCAGCACTCCCCGGTCGAGACGCTCGATCTCCAACGGTTCCGAAGCCATCGCGCAGCGATTCTAGGCTAGATAGCAAGCCGGGTTCAAGTGGGGCTGCACCTCCGAGGCTTTTCTAGTTACTTTGGGCCACTGTCCTCGCTTTGTAATCTTTTTGTGTTATCTGCGAGCGCGCCGCTTCAAGGCGCCTGCGCACGACTACGATTGCTGTAACGGCATGTGGGGAGAAACGGACGATGAAACAAATTGGAACTTCTTACCAGCGCTGTTGCACCCAGCCCTCATAGCATCCATTCCGGCAGTTTCGCGAAACATCCCAAGGGATCCGAAGCCCGCATTCTGCTGAGTTCGGTCTTCGGACCGTACGCGCAGGACGACGAATTCGGCAGCCGCTCCATCAACCCGATGGAGCTTTATCACAATCAGGTCACACGCGCCCAGGGCAGCTTCTCACTGCGCATGTTTCATCGCTCCTGGGGCATCATGATGATCCAGGCAAATATTACGGCGCCGTGTGCCGTCCTCGACTTTCCTACGCGCGATGACTTCGCGCACCAATTGAAAAACCATCAATACGACGTCGTGGGCATCACGGGAATTATCGTGAACGTCGCCAAGGTGCGCGAGATGTGCCGCATGACGCGCGAACTCTCGCCGCAGTCGGTGATTATCGTGGGCGGGCACGTGGCCGCCATCCCTGGAATCGAGAAAATGATCGACGCCGACCACATTGTGAAGGGCGAGGGCGTTTCCTGGATGCGGCGCTACCTGGGCGAGGACGAGAGCGCGCCCATCCGGCATCCGTCGATTGTTTCTGGGATGCGCACGCGCATCATGGGGATTCGCCTGCCCGAGCGCAAGGGCGGGACCGCGGCAACCATTATTCCCTCGGTCGGGTGTCCCATGGGCTGCAACTTCTGCACGACCTCGGCATTTTTCGGAGGCAAGGGAAAGTTCGTCAACTTCTTTGAGACGGGCGACGAACTATTTGAAGTGATGAGCCGCATGGAAGAAGAGCTGAAAGTGCAGTCGTTCTTCGTGATGGACGAAAATTTTCTGCTGCATCGCGAGCGTGCGATGCGCCTGCTCGAACTCATGAAAGAGCATCACAAGAGCTGGGCACTGTCGGTGTTTGCGTCGGCCAACGCGATCCGCAAGTACACCATGCAGGAGTTGGTGGAACTGGGCGTGTCGTGGCTGTGGATGGGCCTGGAGTCCCCCAAAGCGGGCTACACCAAGTTGCAAGGCTCGGACACGCGGGAACTCACGCGCGAGTTGCGCGAGCACGGCATTCGCGTGCAGGGCTCGACCATCATCGGGCTGGAACACCATACGCCGGATAACATCGTTTCCGAAATCGAGCACGCCGTGTCGCACGATACCGACTTCCACCAGTTCATGCTCTACACGCCGGTCCCGGGCACTCCGCTGTACCAGCAGATGTCGGAAGAAGGCCGTTTGCTGAAAGACGTGGACTATGCCGACGTGCACGGCCAGTTCAAATTCAATTTCAAACATGCGGCGATTTCGCGGGAGGATTCCAAACGCTTTCTGGATTGGGCCTTCTGGCGCGACTTCCAGTTGAATGGGCCAAGCCTCTACCGCATTTCGCGAACTCTGCTGGCGGGATTCAAGCGCTACAAAGATTACCCCGACGCGCGCGTGCGGGAACGCTTCACGCGTGAGATGGGGAAACTAAGCGGCGTGTACAGCTCGGCATTGTGGGCGATGGAGCGGCAATTCAGGAAAGTCGACAGCAACGTCAGCGAACAGATCCGGGCACTGCGTCACGAATTCAAGCAGGAATCCGGATTCCTGTCGCGAATGCTTCCGGCATTGCTTGGTCCGGTGCTGCTGTGGACGACGCGGCGCGAAGAACGACGGCTGGCGCGGGGAAAGACGTACGAGCCGCCGACGATTCTGGAGAGAAGCAACTGGGTGGAAGCGTAGGCGAGTTCAGAGCGCAGCCGCTCGCTGCGCTGAACCGCTATCCTGTTCGACGCGCCGACAGCATGCTCAGAATCTCGCGCAGGCCCTGGCGAATATGCTGGATCTCGGGCGTGGAATGCGACGGGAACGGGATGGCGGTCTGCGTCTTGTCGGTCTTGCTTTCCGAGCGCAGTTGCTGGCGCGCGCCGGAGATCGTGAATCCCTGGTCGTAGAGCAGTCGCTTGATGTGCAACACGCTCTCTACGTCGCGCTTGCGGTACATGCGCTGTCCCGTGCTGCTCTTGACCGGCTTCAGTTGCGGGAACTCGGACTCCCAGAAACGCAGCACATAGGCCGGCAGATGGCACAGGGTGGCCACTTCGCCGATGCGGAAATAAAGTTTGTCGGGGATGAGAATTTCATCCGCTTTGTGCTTCGCCGTACTCTTCTTGCGGGGCGCCATTTTTCCGTTCAACGCGCAAACGTCGCGTGGTCTGCCTATTGTGACACAGGTCGGGCGCGGAACATCGGAATTTGTACGGAGCTGCGAGCTTTGAGCTTCGAGCGATGAGGAACCTGAATCCCGACTCAGTCCGCTCTTACCTTCCGGAGACAGTGTGATTGCTCGCAGCTCGGGGCTCATGACTCGCAGCTCCAAAGGAAAAGCCCCTCAAGAGGTGCTTCTCTTAAGAGGCCAGTGAGAAATCGTGTGTAAGCGAGGGATGCCCTCGCTGACGGTTAATGTTTCTTCTTTTTTGCCTTCTTCTTCGTTGCCATTGAAGGATCCTCCGTGAACGATTTTCCCTTGTAAAAGGTTGTTGACTACGGGCCCTTGTACTTGAAAGACCAACCCTACTTGTAGTATGGGAAGGTCCTATATCACAAGATATTGCGGCACGATGAATAAAGTGTCAACACAATTTTGCAGTTTTGCGAGGATTTCTTCAGTGCCGCCGTTGCTCGTTTTGTCGTTCGTGGCTCGCTCGAACACGAACGCGCACTGGAAAACGGCGAACGTGATCGCGAACGAGCCGCAAACGCGCCACGAGTTGCAGTACACTGCGCCTCATGCGGCGCGATCCGGTCGAACTGGAAATCTTCAAAAACCTGTACCACTCCATTGCCGAGGAGATGGGCGCAGCCCTGCGGCGGACGGCGTTTTCTCCCAATATCAAAGAGCGCCGCGATTATTCGTGCGCGGTGTTCGATGGCGCGGGTGAGGTGATCGCCATGGGCGACCACATGCCCGTCCATCTAGGCTCGATGCCAATGTCGGTGCGGGCGGCGATTGATGCGGGCGCGATGGAACCTGGGGATGTGGTGATGCTGAACGACCCGTTTCGCGGCGGAACGCATCTGCCCGACATCACGCTCGTGGCGCCAGTGTATGTGGAGGGTCGCCACCTGGGCGGGCGAGTCGCCCGCGCCCACACTAGTCCTGATTTCTATGTGGCTTCGCGGGCGCACCATGCGGATGTGGGAGGGGCTTATCCGGGATCGATGGGCCTTTGCCGCGAGATCTACCAGGAAGGCGTGCGCATCCCTCCGGTGAAACTGATGCGGGGCGGAGTCATGAATGCGCGATGTGCTCGCCATGTTGCTCAACAACGTGCGCACTCCCGAGGAACGCGAAGGCGACCTGGGGGCGCAGATCGCGGCGTGTCACACGGGGGCCGAGCGCCTGCGCGAGGTGTGTTCGCGTTATGGCGTGGAGCGGGCCCGGCGGGCTGCCGAGGATCTCCTGGACTATTCCGAGGAGTTGATGCGTGCGTTTTTGCAGCGTGTGCCGGCGGGCGAATATCGGGCAGAAGACTGCCTCGATGGAGATGGAATCAGCGAGCACCCGGTAAATATTGCGGTGACTTTGAAAGTGTGGGACCGGGTTTCAGACTCGGTCGCGCGTCGAAGACGCGCTGCGCTCCCGATGATCACAGTCGATTTCACAGGCAGTGATCCGCAGGTTGAGGGCAGCGTCAACGCTGTCGCGGCGATCACCTACTCGGCGTGCTTCTACGTATTTCGCTGTCTGCTGGCGGAGGACGTTCCAGCCGCGGCGGGGCTGATGCGGCCGATCGAGGTCATCGCTCCCGAAGGAACGATCGTGAACGCGCGGCCTCCGGCAGCCGTGGCGGGAGGAAATGTCGAGACGTCCCAGCGGATCGTCGACGCATTGCTGCGAGCGCTGGCGCTGGCAATTCCGGATCGCATCCCCGCCGCGGCCTCGGGGACGATGAACAACCTGACCATCGGCGGCATGCATCCGCGAACCGGCGAGCCCTTCGCTTACTACGAGACGATCGCCGGCGGCATGGGCGCGCGCCCCGGCAAGCCCGGCGTTTCGGGCGTGCACACGCACATGACGAATTCCCTGAACACTCCGGCAGAGGCGCTGGAATATGCGTATCCGCTGCGCGTACGGCAGTATTCGCTGCGGGCAGGGAGCGGTGGAGAGGGGAAATTTCGCGGCGGCGACGGGATTGTCCGTGAGATCGAAGTCCTTACCGACTGCGAGGTTACTTTATTGGCCGACCGGCGGTCGCAGGGGCCTTGGGGACTGTCGGGAGGAGCAGACGGTGCGCCCGGGAAGACTTTCATCACCCGTCACGACGGCTCGGTCGAGACGATGCCCGCGAAGTTCAGCACGCGCCTCCGCAAGGGGGAACGAATCGCGATTGAAACTCCCGGTGGCGGCGGCTGGGGCCGGGCATAGACATTTTGGAGGCACGAATGATGGCAACCGATCTCGCGACCCACTATCTCGAGGAAGCGCGGCGCCAGATGCGCGGGCACAAGCGCATGGGCGAAGGCGCAATGGCGCAACTCGGTGATCACGAATTCTTTTTCACACTCGACCCCGAATCGAACTCCGTGGCCATTCTGGTCAAGCATCTGGCGGGCAACATGCGCTCCCGCTTCACCGACTTCCTCACCACCGACGGAGAAAAGCCGGACCGCTTCCGCGATCGCGAGTTCGAAGTGATCGCCGCCACCACGCGCGCCGAAGTCATGAAGTGGTGGGAAGAAGGCTGGTCTTGCGTGCTGGGGGCGATCGACGCTCTGAAGCCCGACGATGTGATGCGCTCCGTGACCATCCGGGGCGAGCCGCACACCGTTCTGCAGGCCATCAACCGGCAAATCGCGCACTATGCCGCGCATATCGGGCAGATCGTGTTTCTGGCCAAACATCTGCGATCGAGCGAGTGGAAGACGCTGACCATCCCACGCGGCAAGTCGGAGGAGTTCAAGAAGGTTGCGCCGAAGACGCCCAAGCCGTGAGCATTCGCGATGCATGTCGGCTTCCTTCTGGCGACAAGCGCATACTCGCAGGAAACCGGAAGGCACCGTGGAAGAACGGCCCTTTAGGGCCGGGTGAGGAAGTGAAGCTGGGACGGCTTCAGCCGCCGTGGTCGGCTTCTTTTGTTGCGGCTCGGAACTTCTCACACGGGCTAAACAGAGTGCTGAAAAACTCATATGCGTTGCACAGGGAAATAGGGTAAGAAGCAAGGATGCGCGGAGACGACGAGCAGCAGGATGGGGTGTTCAGCTACGTGAGTCTGGAACAGCGGGTACCGAGCAAGCACCCGCTGCGCCGGATTCGCCGGATGGTGGATCAGGCGCTGGGCGAGTTGTCGGGGCAGTTCGATGAACTGTATGCGACGACCGGGCGGCCGTCGATTGCGCCGGAGAAGCTGCTGCGGGCGCTGTTGCTGCAGGCGCTGTATGGCAAGCGCAGCGAGCGGTTGCTGATGGAGGAACTGGATTACAGTCTGCTGTTCCGCTGGTTTGTGGGATTGGCGATCGACGACCAGGTCTGGGATGCGACGGTGTTCAGCAAGAACCGGGATCGTTTGATTGCGGGCGAGATCGCCAGCCGGTTCTTTGTGGCGGTGCGGGGACAGTTAGAGAAGTCGGGACTGCTGAGCGACGAACATTTTACGGTGGACGGGACGATGCTGGAGGCGTGGGCGAATCGGCGGAGTTTCCGGGAGAAGGCCGATCCGCCGGAGCGGGGCAGCGGACAGGGCGGGAAGCGGTTGCTACGCGACACGCATGAGAGCCAGACGGATCCGGAGGCGCGGCTGTATCGCAAGTGTAATGCGGGAGCAGCGGAGCCCAGTTATCTGGGACATGTGTTGACGGAAAACAATCACGGACTGATTGTGGCGGCAACGGTGACGCAAGCCGGAACACGGGCGGAGCGGGAAGCGGCGCTGGTTCTGCTGGATGAGCACCGAAGCCAGAAGCGGCGCACGTTGGGAGCGGACAAGCAGTATCAGGAACGGCAGTTTGTGGAAGCGCTGCGGGCCCGCAACATCGTGCCCCATGTCGCGGAATACGAACAAGGGCAGTTGCGGCAACGGAATAGTCTGCGCGCCGAAGAGCGGGACAGCGCGGAGTTTGTGCAGAGCCAGAAGAAACGAAAACTCGTAGAACAGAGTTTCGCCTGGATCAAGCACTGGGCCGGGTTCCGACAGGTGAAGTTGCGAAGTCGGCGGCGAGTGGAGTGGCTGTTTCAAATCGCGGCCGCCGCCTACAACCTGGTGCGTATGACGCGCTTGCCGGCGGCGGAAGCATGACCGGAGCCGGCTCATCGACTCGCAGCCGCTCCACTTCGGCAGACCAGAAGCAGAGTGGAAGCGAGAAGAACTGATCGCAGACCGCAGTCTGCTCTGCAATCGGTGAGTTTTTCAGCACTCTGTAGCCCAGCATCATTATCAACTCTTAACGCGGCGCTGAAGCGCCGCTCTTCCACTTGAGTCGCACTGGTCGAAGAACTGTAATATCCAAGCCAGCCCGCGAACCCCTAAGGCCCGCCATGAACAGGGCGCGCATTCCGAACGATTGTAAAGCGGAATGAAGCGAAGTCAGGCCGTGCATTTCGAAGAATCAGTGTTTCTGCGGGTCATTCTTCGAATCGGAAGCGGCCGATCGAGGCCAGACGGGAGACACCAGCTCAACGCGCCAGATCGGGCCTCCTAAGAAGGACGCACCCTCCGATTTGACGAACGCCGGGGCTTCCCCACCCAGAACCCATACATGCGTGTCGGGCGGTTGCTTCCCTAGAAGAGGTGCCACCAGTCCAGCGACGCCCCCGATCTCAATTTTCACGACGTAGTGCACGGCTTCGTGGCTGGATCCAGCAAGGGAGAATGAATCGGTGCCTTGGGGGGTAATCGCGAGCTTCACGAGACGGGGCTTGGGCGTGGCCACCACCATCGACACCTCCGCTGGCGGAGTATCGGGGCGAACGTTCTTCAGCAGCGTCAGGACTAAACCATTGGCAAGGTCGGGCGGCAGCTTAAGGCGTTCAACCGCCGTTTTCTCTTTCCCATCGTCATCCGTGTACACAACCGTAACCTGGCCCGTGGAGGTCTTGATCGAGAGGTCTATGGGATGCGGGAACGCCGGACCTTTCTGCACCAGGTGATAGCTGATCAGCCGGAAGGTTCCGCGCTGCGAAAAAATAGTGGTTTCCTCTTGTCGCGAGCCGTCCTTGAAGTGGTATAGCAGGCGGTTCGTGATCCGGTCGCCTTCGGGGACTTGCGTGAGATCGCCTTCCGCAAGGGGAGTACCGTCAAGATTGCTGAGCACGAGAAACCCGTGAACCGAGCCTTCCTTGTGAAGCACGGCTATCGGCGACGCCGGTGCCGATGCGCCGCCGAGAAAGCAAGCGGAGATAAGCAGAATCGCAACCAACCGAACGCCCACGGTTTTCATCCCCCGGCGAAACAAGGTTCCGGGCTTTAGATGAGTTTGATGGGGCTACGGTTGGCCCATGCGGCGGCCAGCGATGACGCGGTCGGGCCAGAGGTGAGGCCGCCCTGCAGTGCTAGAATCATACGTTTTGTGCTTGAGGCAGTTTTCCGTTTGATACCGGACTGATAGGTGGCAATTATGGCGACAACCATGCAGGCGGTCGTGAAGCCGACAGCGGCTGCGGGCGCGGAAATTCGCGAGGTCAAGATTCCCGCTTTCGGGCGCACCGACGTGTTAGTAAAGGTGAAAGTCGCGTCCATCTGCGGCACCGACCTGCACATTTACAACTGGGACCGCTGGGCGCAGAACCGGATTCATCCTCCACTGATTCCCGGGCACGAATTCTGCGGCGAAGTGGCCGCGTTCGGCGATGAAGTCACCAGCGTGAAGGAAGGCGACTTCGTTTCCGCCGAGATGCACGTGGCTTGCGGCAAGTGCCTGCAGTGCCGCACCGGCGAAGCCCACATCTGCCAGAACGTGAAAATCATTGGCGTGGACGCCGATGGCGCCTTCGCCGAGTACGTGGTGATTCCTGAGTCGAACATCTGGAAGCTCGATCCCGCCATTCCGCTGGACTACGCCTCGATTCTCGATCCGCTGGGGAATGCCGTGCACACGGTGCTGGCCGGGGAGATCGCTGCCAAGAGTGTAGCCGTCACCGGCTGCGGTCCGATTGGCCTGTTTTCGATTGCCGTGGCCAAGGCGGTGGGGGCGACTTCCGTGTTCGCAATTGAAGTCAACGAGCACCGCGCCAAGATCGCGCGCGAGATGAACGCCGACTACGTGCTCAATCCCGCGAAAGAAGACGTGAATGCGATCGTGATGGAAAAGACCGGCGGGCTGGGAGTTGACGTGGTGCTGGAAATGGCGGGGCATCCGGACTCGATTCGCACCGCGTTCGACATCGTTCGGCGCGGCGGAAGAATTTCCCTGCTTGGGCTGACGTCGAAACCCATCTCCCTGAATTTTTCCGAGGACATTATTTTCAAAGGCATCACGGTGCAGGGCATCAACGGCCGCCGCATGTACCAGACCTGGTATCAGATGACGGCACTGCTGAAGAGCGGCAAGCTTAATCTGCATCCGGTGATCACCGACCGCATCCCGATGAAAGATTTCTCCAAGGCCATGGAACGACTGAAAACCGGAGAAGCCAGCAAGATTCTGGTGTATCCCAACGGCGTGCGATGACCATGTGTGGTCGCGGGCACTTCTGCCCGCGACTGTTTCGGCTAAACATGTGTAAAGGGCCCAGAACCGCAGAAGAAATCAAGTTATGAGTCTCGACGCATTCGTACGTTGCACCTGCATCCGCGATGGAAAGGCCAAGCCGCATCCGTTTCCTGAACGATTCATGTGGGACGAGTCAGGATCGCCTTCACTGTCAGGCGATCCCTCCGAAGATGACTGGGAGGCGCACGATCACTGGGTACAGGAGTCGTGCGAGCACGAGGGCTATCTGATTTCCGAACCCTTGGGCAACATCACGCGGATCCAGCACGTGCGCGAGTTTCTGCGTGGCCTGCAGGGAGATCCCGGACCGAAGTTTCCGATTCTGCTGAAGAAGGTGGCCTATGACGGAACCCATACCGGCGACTGGCTTCCCGCCAAAGAGTCGCCCGCGCTGTTGCGGGAAGTGGATCTCGTGCTCGGTTCCAGCGACATTCTGACCGAGGGAGAAAAAGAGTTCTTCCACAGTATGAAGCGCCTGTGCGAGGCCAGCGTCGCGACGGGCAATCCGATTATGTTTTAAGTGCAGAACTTCTTTGCCACGGATTCACGCGGATCGACACGGATAGACCAATGTGGGTCGAATCGTGCTCCGCCGTCTTTCGCCGCCGAAATGGTATTAGACTTGTATTCGCTTTCATCCGTGCAAATCCGTGTTGATCCGTGGCGAGGTTTTCGATGACCACCGCAATCCGCACCAACCCGCTCTCCTATCTCACCGACCAGCTCAACGAACTCAAGGCCAAGGGCACGCACTTCAAGCTGCGGGTGCTCGAGGACGAGCAGGCTCCCGTCTGCACGTTCGACGGGAAGAGAGTCATCAACCTCGCCTCGAACAATTATCTGGGCCTCACCACGCATCCCAAGCTGCGCGAGGCCGCGCTGGAAGCGACGCGCAAATTCGGCGTCGGCTCCGGAGCGGTGCGCACCATCGCTGGAACGATGAAGATCCACATGGAACTCGAGGAGAAGATCGCGCGCTTCAAGAACGTGGAAGCTTGCGTGGTCTTCCAGTCAGGCTTCGCGGCGAATGCGGGTACTGTGTCGGCGGTCCTGGGCAAGGACGATTTCATCATCTCCGATGCGCTGAACCACGCGTCGATCATCGACGGTGCGCGCCTCTCGAAGGCGAAGATCCTCGTCTTCCGCCACAAAGACATCGCGCATGCAGAGGAGCAACTGGCCAGCATTAAGGGTGAAGCAGGCAAGAAGCTTCTGATCACCGACGGCGTCTTCTCCATGGACGGCGACATCGGCCCGCTCCCGGCCCTGTGCGATCTCGCCGAGAAATACGGCGCCATTATGATGGTCGACGACGCGCATGCCTCCGGCGTGCTGGGCCGCAACGGACGCGGCACCATCGACCACTTCGGCATGCACGGGCGCGTCGACATCCAGGTCGGTACGCTGTCGAAGGCCATCGGCGCGCTCGGTGGATACGTGTGCGGCACCCGCGATCTGATTGATTTCCTCTATCACCGGGCGCGGCCGTTTCTGTTTTCGACCTCACATCCTCCGTCGGTGGCGGCGACATGCATCGCGGCTTTCGATGTTCTGGAGAACGAGCCCGAGCGCATGGAAAAGCTCTGGGAGAACACCCGCTTCTGGAAGAAAGAACTCGGCCTGCTCGGCTTCGACATCGGCGGACGCGCCACTCCAGCCAGCGAAACCCCGATCACGCCGATCATCATCGGCGACGGCAAGCTCACCATGGACTTCTCGCGCGAGCTGTTCAAGGAAGGCGTGCTCGGCACGGGCATCGCGTTCCCCACGGTTCCAGAAGGCAAAGCCCGCATCCGCACCATCATGACGGCGACGCACACGAAAGAAGAGTTGGAGCAGGCGCTGGGCGTGCTGAAGAGTGTCGGAAAGCGAATGGGAATTCTTGGAAACTGAGGCCGCCCCTACGTTTCACTCCGGCAGCACTTCGATCGCCGACACGGTGGCATAACGCGTCACCGGAACGAACTCCAGCTGCAGCTTGCCCTGTGCATTCGGACTAAGCCCCTTGATCTTCCTCACCAGCGGACGGTTCTCTCCCGCTTGTTCGAGGATGTTCAGATTGGCCAGAACCGTCTTGCCATTGCAGTAAATGTTGAACTCGCGGTCGCCCGCTGCCGGGGGGCTACCATCCAAGGCTCCGTGGTGCTCGATGAAATGCAGAGTCACCGTGTACCGGCCCGGAGGAACGGGAATCGCGTAGGAGAAATGGCCCCAGCGTTCGGTCTCGTAGAACTCCGGATCATCGGTGCCGTTCGCGGGTTCCTGGCTGGCGCTGATTTGTCCTCCTTTGAAATAGGCGTCGGGACTCCACCAGTGACTGTCGTTGGAGTAATACGGCACATCGCGAGCGACGATGCGCACTGGGCGAATGCGACCGTGAATTCCCGGCAGAATCTCGATTGCTGAAAGCATTCCGTTCCCGCCCTTCGACGAAAAGGCGAGATGCAGTTGGCCGTCGGTGGCCGGAGAAATATCGGGAAAGACCTTCACTTCAGCGGTGCGGTCACCGCCCGCATCGGCCAGCACATCGAAGTCGCGGAGCAACGGCTGTCCGTTCGCCAGAACCGTCATGATCCGGCTGCCCTCCCCGCCCCCGGCCGCGCTTTCCGGACCGTAAAAGGTCTCGGCGAAGTGAAGGTGCAACTCATACGTTCCTGGTTTCAGGGGAATGTTGTAGGTGAAGTCGCCCTGGCGGCTGCTGCGGTAGATGATCGGATCTTGCGTGCGCCAGATGTGCTGGACTGCACTAGCGACCACCGCCCCGCCTGAAAAATAGGAATCGGGGCTCCACAGCTTACCCGCGTGATCAACATACTTCCGGCTGGCCCCGGCCAGGATGCGGATTTCCTCTCCAACCGGAAGACCCACGACGGTTTCGGCGGTCGCTTGCTGAATAGAAGAAGAGCGAATTACGGGTTGTGCTTTTGGCCGTTGGCGCATCAGAAAAGCGGCTACAACCAAAAGAACAAGAATCACGACACCGCCGACAACCCAAGCCTGTTGCGGGCTGGGGCGCCACACGATCCGGCGGGCGTCATCCGGGGCTCGGGCCTGCGGCGCCATCTGCAATTCCGGGGAGAGCGCGGGCTCCGCATCCATCTTCTTGAACAACGGAATGTATTGGCCGACCGGGATGGTGATGCGAAGCGGATGTGCTGTGCCTTCCGAGGCGTAATACTCACTAAGACGCTTGCGCAGACGGTTGGCCTGAACGCGAACAATCGAATCGGTGTCCTGGTCGAAGGAGTCACGACGGTCGAAGACATCGAGGCCGACAGAATATTCCTTAATCTGGTCGCTCTCGCCGGCAAACGTCTTCTCACACAGGTAAGAAAGCAGATGGGTTAGCGTCGGGGAACGGGCAAAGAGGTGAGACTGCAGCACTGCCTGCAATTCGGCGCGTTCTGCTTCCCAACTTACGGGTTCGGCCGTGATCGAAGGCACTGCGGACCTCCCGAAGAATGCGCCTTCCACCCCTTTATACACCCGCCAGCGTGCTCCGGCGGCTTCCAAACGGTTACGTAACCCGTTGTAACGGGGGCTACATTCCAATACGGAATTCGCTCCGTCGGTTCCTGACCTCGGCCAACCTGTTGAACTCTCAGGAGATATCTTTCCGGCGCCGGTAACGTCGGCGGGCATAGCCCCCAGGTAGCAGGTATAGCGTTGTCGACCGCCCGAATCGGAGCCATAACTAAGGCGTACGCGGAGAGCAATCACCGGGGCACGGGCACGGCCCAGACCGGATCAGAGGCAACTCCGGAAAGGGAGGCTGAATATGCGAACCATCACAGCAAGATTCGTACTGGTGGCGACGCTGATGGCACTGTCTCAGTACAGCGTCAGCTCGCCGGTTCCACAGCAGGACCAGAACAAGGTCAACATGCAATCGATGAGCGTGGCCGACTTGGAAAAGGCCGCCGACCTGGCGAGGGCCTACAAGGACTACCCTCAGGCGATCCAGTATTTTCAGGCGGCGTTGCGCAAAGACCGCAAGAATGCCGTGCTGCACAACAAAATGGGTCTGGCGCAACTGAAGAATAATGACCTGGCCGCTGCCCGCGTGAGTTTCGAAAACGCGGTGAAGTGGAACTCCAAGTATGCGGATGCCATCAACAACATCGGCGCCGTGTATTACATGAACAAGAACTATGGTGCTGCGGCCAAGCGCTTCAAGAAGGCAGTTGCTCTCGAAGAGACGCGAGCATCGTTTCACGTGAACCTGGGAGCCGCGTGGTTCAGCCAGAAGAAGCTGGACCGCGCTGTGGCGGAATACACCCGGGCCGTGGAACTGGATCCGGAATCCCTGAAACAAGATTCGCGAGTGGGCATCACCGCCCAGATCGCGAGTCCTGAGGAACGGGCCCGCTACTCGTACATGCTGGCCAAGATCTATGCCAAGCGGGGCAATGTGGACGACTGCCTGCAGTGCCTGAAGAAAGCCAAAGAACAAGGCTATCGCGATTTAGCCAACGTCTATAAAGATGAAGAATTCAGCAGGATGCGGGAGAATCCCAGACTGCACGAAGTGGTCACGCCACCAACAGCGCAGTAACTTACATTCGGTCCCGCGGGCTTCTCCTCCGCGAGGTGCGGAGGAGAGGCTTGCGGGCGCAGAAGCCGGGGAAGCCGGTGTTCAGCCGCACGGTTGCATTGAAGGACGCCTGGGCGAGGGCCGAAAAGAAGCAAGCTGGGAAATAGCTTCTGTCACGGCATTGACAAGGCTTTCCCACCTCGATTGTCATCCTGAGGCGCAGCTTTTTGCGCCGAAGGATCTATGTACTCACCGGCGGCGCCCGTGCAACATGCGATTGCATCGATCCTTCGCGAGACAAAATGCGTCTCGCTCAGGATGACAACACGCAGCGCTGAACGACACGTGGACGTATTACTCAGCATTAAAGATAGGTCTCGCCACTTCTTCCGGCGATGCGGATTCCGGGTGCTCCGCCTTCCAGCGCATGGCTGCAGTAATACGGGTACGGCCACTAGGATGATCGAAGAAGATGAACTCCTCAAGCGGGCTCGGATCGAGCTTGCGATATTCCCCCAGCATCAGATCGACATTCGCTTCCCCATCGGGCTGTTGCGCTGCATTCAGGCCATACATGTCGGCTTCAAACTCCATGGTGCGTGAGATGGTATTGGTGACTGGCGTCATCAGCAAAAAGTAGAACGAGAAGACGATCACCGCCACGCGGCAGGACAGCGATGTCCGTGATTCCGCGGACATCCCATGTCACTCCCCAGCGCGCGAGAGCGAAGTCGATTCCCCAATGCAGGAAAGCAAAGCCGATCACGATCACGACTCCAATCATGACCAGCCCCTTGTACGCATGATTGAGGACGTAGTGCCCCATCTCGTGTCCCATGGTGGTTTCAATCTCGGGCAAAGTGCAGCGCTTCAGGAGATTGTCGTTCAGCGAGATGCGCAGCGTGTTCGCAAAGCCGCTGACGTTGGCGCTCACTCGATTGGACTGCCGGGACGCGTCGAATTCGTAGACGTTGGTTGCGGGAATCCCATTCGCCCGCGCCATGCTGAGGATCGGATCCTTGATTCGCCGATCTTCCAGCGTCTTGTACTGATTGAATAGAGGAGAAATGTAAACCGGAGCGATCAGGCTTACGAAGGCAAAAAACACGATCATCAGGGCCGCGCCCCACACCCACCAACTTCTTCCCAAGCGCCGTACCAGCCCGAACAGCGGCACGATGAGGATCGCTCCCAGAATCAAACCGACCGCCAGTCCGACGACCTGATCGCGCATCCACGGGCCGAAGGTCTGGTTCAGAAGTCCATACTTGTGCTCGCGGAGGTAGCCTTCATACATGGTCATCGGGAAGGTGAGCACGGAGAACACGAGAATGAACTGGACCCAGTAAAGCGCCGTCTGGAGAGGCCGGAAGCGGGTAAGCCGCTCGGCCAGGTTACGCATGCCCGCGGACCACCGGAAGCGCAAGAGTATCCACATGACGACGACGGTCACCAGAAAATCCCACAGAAGCAGCCAGTAGCCGCCCTCGAAATACGCGTTGGAGCGGGCCCGTTCGGCCGGAGGCATCTTGGCAAAATAGGCTTCGACCGCTGCGTTCACGTCGAACGACGGTGCCGCTAGAGTGACTTTCGCCGGAGCCGAAACAACTGGAGCAGGCGGAACGGCAGTCTGCCCCGAGGCAAAGATCGTGATCAGCAGCACAAGGATTGGAAGAACGAAGCGGGTTGCGCGGACCATCATTCCCTCCCGTGAATTCGTGAGGAGTATACGCCGCTGTGGACGGTGGCTGCCTTATTCCATCTGGTAAACGATCTTCCCACCGACGATTGTCGCCACGACTTTCCCCGTGAATTGCCAGCCGTCGAAGGGAGTGTTGTGCGACAGTGAGAGCGACTTGGCGGCCTCAAACGTCCAGCGTTTCTTGGGATCGAAGATGGTCACGTCGGCGTGGCTGCCTTTTGCTAAGGATCCTCGTCCGCGGAAGATCGAACACTCGCGCCGGGCCCGCGGTGAATAGTTCGACAATGCGCGTCAGCGGAATCTTGTGATCGCGGTACAGTTTCGTGATCGCCAGCGCCAGTGCGGTTTCCAGACCGGTGATGCCGAAAGACGCGCGCTCGAATTCCACCTGCTTCTCGTGGGCAGCGTGCGGCGCGTGGTCGGTGGCGATGGCGTCCACCGTGCCGTCGGCGAGCGCGACAATAATCGCCTCGCAAGTCCGTCGCGGAGCGCAGCGGCGGATTCATCTTGAAGTTCGTGTCGTATTCGCCGACGTTCTCGTCGATCAGGGTGAAGTGATGCGGCGTGACTTCGCAAGTGACGCGTGCTTTCGCTCGCTTGCCGCGGCGCACAGCCTTGAGCGCGTCGGCGGTCGAAAGATGCGCCACGTGCAGCCGCGATTCGCGGATCTGCTGCGCCAGCGTGACATCGCGGTCGACGATGGCAGCCTCGGCAGCGGCCGGCATGGCTCGCAGGCCCAGGCGGAAGCTGGTCGGTCCCGCATGCATCGAGCAGTTTTCGGTGAGGCGCGTGTCTTCCGCATGCTGCACGACCGGGAAATTCAGCTCGGCTCCGAGTCGCAAGGCCATGCGCATGACGTTGTCGTCGAGGATGGGCTTGCCGTCGTCGGTGACGGCGACCGCTCCCGCACGCTGCAGGGCGCTGAAGTCGGTGAGCGTGCTTCCCTTGCTGCCTCGTGTCGCAGCGGCAATGGGGAACACGTTGACCAGGGCTGCGCGCTCGGGGTTCCGCAGCCAGTTGACCCACTCCGCCGTGTCGACCACGGGCGCCGTGTTGGGCATGGTGCAGACCGAAGTGAACCCTCCGGCGGCAGCAGCGGCGGTGCCGCTTGCGATGGTCTCTTTGTAGCCCTGCCCAGGCTCACGCAGATGAACGTGCAGATCAATGAAGCCGGGTGCGACGACGAGCCCGCGAGCGTCGAACTTCTCGTCGGCGCTGCCGCGAATCTTGTTGGGCAGCGCGACCTCAGCCACGCGCCCATCGCGCAGCAGAACATCCATGGGCGCGTTGATCTTCGGCTGCGGGATCAATCAGGTGGCCGCCCTTGATCAGCAGGCTCTTGTTATCCGGGCGCGTCATCGGCCTGCCCCCTCAAGATTCCACTCGTCATCCTGAGCGCGCTCTTGGCGCGAAGAGCCTGCCCTGAGCTTGTCGAAGGGATCTATGCAATTGCGTTGGCCGTCAAGAAAGTACACAGGTCCTTCGCTCCGCTCAGGATGACAACGCTCCGGAGGACGACAAGGGAGGTGGCTCATTTCGCCTTCCCCAACGCCCGCGCCAGAATCGCCATCCGCGTGGGCACGCCGTTATGCACTTCGTCTACGATGACGGATTGCGGGCCGTCCGCAACTTCGGCCGTCAGTTCCAGCCCGCGGATAATCGGGCCCGGATGCATCACAATCGCATCGCGCTTCGCCAACTTCAGCCGCGCGGTCGTCATCTGGTAGCGCGCAATGTAGTCCTGCAGTCGGATCTTCTGTCCCGCGAGTCGTTCTTTTTGCACGCGCAGCAGCATGACCACGTCGGTGCCGCGCAGCGCATCTTCAATGTGGCGGGTCATCCGCAGGCCAGGCGCGAGAGTTGCAGCTACGTCGGGCACGAACTCGGGCGGACCGCAGAGTGTCAGCTTCACTCCAAACTTGGTCAGCAGGTGGCAGGCGCTGCGCGCCACGCGACTGTGAAAGATGTCGCCGATGATGGTGGCCTGCAGGCCCTTGAACGACTTCTTATGCTTCAGGATCGTGAATGCGTCAAGCAGCGCCTGCGACGGATGCTCGTGCATGCCGTCCCCCGCATTGATAACTGGGATGTCGAGATGCTGCGCCATCAGGTGCGGCGCGCCCGCCGACGGATGACGCATCACAATGCAATCCGCACCCACAGCGCGCAGCGTATATCCGGTATCGAGCACGGATTCACCTTTCTCGATGCTCGATCCGGAAGACTGCACCAGCGTGGTCATCGCGCCCAGCGATTTCGCCGCGAATTCGAACGACGAGCGGGTGCGGGTCGACGCCTCGTAAAACAGCAGCACGATACGCTTGCCGCGCAGCAGTGGCCGAGCCTTCTGCGGGTTCATCCGGCGGGCCAGCTTGAGCAGGCCCACGATGTCCTTCGCATCGAGGTGTTCGATTCCGAGCAGCGAACCGCGTGCGGGCATATTCATCGGGAAAAGTGCAAACGGTGCATCATACGCGGCAGGCGCGGCCACCGCAAGGGCGGTGGAACACACAACTCTGGGCGGCGTGATGCGAGGTCTGGATGCTGGCTCGACAAGTTAGGACCTGCGGCGGCGGCCCAGGATGGCCCCGCCGATTGCCCCGCCCAACCCCCCGAGCACGATTGAAGCGAAGAACGCAAAGACCAGCCCGGCGATCATCAAGAACTCAAAGCCTTCTGGGGTCTTGACCCGGTCGAACAGCGCAAGCACCTGTGGGTCTGTAGTCTGCGATGCCGTCTCCTGGATTTTTGCCAGGATCGCAGCGCGCAGTTCCGGCCCCTTGTGAAAAAAGGTCACAGTCAGCGCTTCGAAAACCGAAGACATTGCAAACCAGAGCAGTCCAGCCAGGCTGCCGATTCCCGCCCCAGACACGGCCTTGAGGAGAATCTCCGGGCGACGCTGGCGATAAAAAATCACGCCCAAGAATCCAACACTGACCATGGCGACAAACGGATGCAGCCCGAGAAACATCAGTCCCGACGCGACCACTCCCGCCAGCAGGCACGGCTTGAGCGCCTGGGACCACTGCATGGGGAGCGCCAGCACCGGTACGGTCTGCGACGCCGGAAGAGCTGCCTGGCCCGTTTCGGCGCCCGCCAGCACCGGGACCGGCGCCAATGGTTCCGCCACCACTACGCGAATCTGGGGGGCTGAGCAGTGCGGGCAAAAGGGAACCCCTTCTTCCACCGTCTGTCCGCACTTGTAGCAGGATTGTTCCATCAGGGGTAATAACAGGACTTGTCTTTGAAAGTATCGCAGAAAGTATTCCCGGGCGCAGCACCCGGGAGGCGCGAGACTCCCGATGCTGGGACCACAAAGGACACGAAGTATCAACAAAGGAGATGCCTGCAAGCGAAATTCTTCGTGATCCTTCGCGTCCTTAGCGGTAGAGGGGCTAGCTTTCGACCGGCTAGATGTCGCCGCGTTTGCCGTGCGTATGTACGTAGACGATCGCGAAGGTCGATCCCTTGCCGGTGTCAGGGGGCTCGACGGCCACGATGTGCTGGTTATCTTCGGTACCCACTTTCAGTTCGGTGACCGGACCCGAGTTCTGCTCGCACTTCAATTCTTTGCTGCCTTTGGAGTCCTTGTCGTCATCATGCACGTCGACATCGCCGCCGTGTTTCTGCGAGTGGCACTCCAGCACCTTGCCGTATTTCTTCAGCTTGTCGCGATAGTAAGCGACAACCTTGTCCGGAGAATCATCCGATTCATATTTCGCAACCACCAGTTTCAGGCCGAAGGCCTCGGTCAGGATACCGAGATTCAGCGGATCATTGTCCTTCTCCACTCTCGGGCGTGCGCCCGGATATAAGGGAAGTCCAGCCTTCCTGGCGTCGGCATCCTTGCCGACGTGCATGTCGCCGATCGAGCTTTGAACGTCGAACGATTTGTCTGGTGTGCCGGATTGCTGTGCCATCGCTGGCAGGCTCAGAATCGCAACGGTTAGTGCTGCTGTCAGATAGCGAAACATTGGTACCCCCAATCAAAGTGCGAGGCGGCGCGCCTAAATATCCGCGTCCTTGCCGTGCGTGCGGACGTACACCAGAGAAAAGCTCGACCCCTTACCATCCGGCTCGACCGCAACGATGTGCTGGTTCTCTTTGGTTCCGACTTTCAGTTCGATGTTGTTGCCGCTCGATCCCTCGCAGGTCAGTTCATGCGATCCGTGGTCCGATCCTTTGATATCCGGATTCACGTCGAGATGGCTGGTATGGCACTCGAGCACTCTTCCGTACTTCTTCAGTTGATCCTTGTAGTAGGCGACGAGCTTGTCCGGGGCATCGTCAGACTGATACTCCAGCGCGACAACCTTCAATCCGAAGCCGAAGCTCGAAATGTTCACGTTGGCGCTCTTGTCCTTGCCATCAGAGTCGTCTTGCTTCAGGCGCGCGCCCGGATACACTGCGAGCCCTACATCTGCCACATCGGCGCCTTTGCTGACGTGAATGCCTCCCACAGGAGTGTTGATGTCGACCTGCTTGTCCTGCCCGTTCTGCTCTTTCTTCACGTTGATGCTGCACGCAGGCAAGAGTAGCGCCGCAAGAGTTGCGACGCCCAAAGCGAATATGCTGACGGCTTGAGATTTAGTGCTGCGCATTTGGAGACCCTCCGTTGGCAACCTGGGCCGGGCGTTCGAGTCCGGCGCCGCGCTGAGCAACATTCGGAATGCTGACCGGCAAATGACCGCGAATCGGAATCTCCCCGAAGAGCGCCTTGATCGCCGCTACTTCCGACACGGTCGCATTGGAAAATGTACACATGTAATTCTCGATCTTCGGAAAATCGCTGGCCAGGTACGGATTCCCCATAGCGACCACCGCCGTCTTCGCTGCCGCATGATCGAGCACTTGCTGCAGCAGCATGCCGGTAGCGTCGGCCATCCCCACCGAGTTCCCCACCTTGCCCGCCGTCGGTATCACGTAGACTGCGGCGACCACGGTTTGCGCCTCGTCGACGGCCTTCAGCACATCGTCGCTCATTCCCGGCCGCGACACGCGGATCCACATAAATCACGCGCGCGTCCGGAATGCGGGCGCGAAACTCACGGCCGAAAGCGCGGCCCGACTCTGTGCGCACGTCATCCGAAAAAAGGACGGCCACCACCTGGTTGTGGGTCTCCTCTTTGGTCATATACGGAAGGCCCGCCTTGGTAGTTCCCTTCGATTTCAAGGGCAGCACTTTGCCGTTGTCGCGTACCAGGGTGATGGCGGAATTCGCCACCTGCTGGCCAAACGCGATGTTTTCCGGCTTGCCGACGGCGGTTGCGATGGTGGTGAGATCCACCGTGCGCGATTTGTTAAGGCCGAGTCCACCCTTTAGTTTCAGGATCTTGAGGACGGAGTGGTCGAGGCGTTCCTTCGAAATTTCGCCCGAGCGCACCGCCTTGAGCATCGACTCGTAGGAGTCGGGAAAGTCAGCAGGAATGATGAGCAAGTCGTTGCCGGCTTTGAAGGCCTCGACCGCCGCCCGCCCAATATCGTTGGCGAAGAGATGGGTCAGGCCTGCCATGTCGAGCGCGTCGGTCACAATGAGGCCTTTGAAACCAAGCTGCTTTTCGAGCAGGTCGGTCACCACCGCGGCGGAGATGGTGGCCACGTGATTGGGATCGGGATCGAGCGCGGGAACCGTGACGTGCGCCACCATCACAGAGTCGACACCAGCTGCGATCGCCTGGCGGAAGGGAGGAAGTTCAATCGAATCCAAATGAGCGCGGTCGACGTTGACGCTCGCGACTCCAAGATGCGAGTCAGTCGCGGTATCACCGTGGCCGGGGAAATGTTTCACCGTGGTGAGCATTCCGCCCTCGTGCGCGCCCTTGATATAGGCCGTGACCAGATCGCCGACTTGTTTGGGATCTTCCCCGAACGAGCGCGTGTTAATAATGGGATTCGCCGGATTCGAGTTCACATCCGCGTCAGGGAAAAAGTTCCAGTGAACTCCGACTGCGCGGGCCTCTTGCGCCGTAATTCGGCCAAACATTTCTGCATCTTCCAGCCTGCCGTCGGCACCGAACGCCATGGCATGCGGAAAATTCGTCGTGCCCATCAGGCGCGTAGTCACTCCGCGCTCGAAGTCAGCCGCGAACAACAGCGGCAACTTGGATTCTTTCTGCAGCCGGTTGAGCAATTCAGCCGCTTCATAAGGCTCGGTTCGCAACAGAAACGGACCATCGACGTGCACCGACATGGCGAACGAGCCGACATGATATTTCCGCATGGCCTCGAGCCACTGCAGGTATTCGGGATTCTCCACATTGAGGAAGCTGGCGCGGCACCAGATCATAAAGACCTGGCCAATCTTTTCCTCGACGCTCAGCGTGCGCAGCGTCTTCACGGCCCACTTGTCGCCCTGTGTGGCATTCGCCGCAGCCGGGTGCGGATTCTTCTTGGCGAATGCGGACAGGGAAAGGGCTAGGACGAGAACGATAGCAGACACGATTCGCGGCATGGAGAAACGATAGCAGAAGAAAAGGCTAGGGTTTCGGGTGTTTCCAATGCTCATGTGGGGACAGCCGCCATCGGCTGTCCTCGGGCCGAAGGCCCGGTGCTTTGTCGCTGGGAAGACCACCAAACCCAATCGAGCTTCGCTCGACGGACAGCCGATGGCGGCTGTCCCCACATTGTCAGCTCTCGGACTTGTCGGCGACTCGCTCCAGGGCTTCCAGTTGGACCTTCAGGTCGTCACCAAAGCCCTTGAGCCAGGTAACCTCCGGCTCGCGCCGGAACCACGTCATCTGGCGCTTGGCATAGTTGCGGTGTGCTTGCTGTGCAGCCTGAACCGCTTGTTCGCGAGTAGTTTCACCGCGCAAGAGTTGAACTGCCTGCTTATATCCGAGAGAAGTGAGTGGCCGCGCGGCCGCGCTGTATTTTTCGAGCAGATGCTGCGTCTCTTCGATCAGTCCAGTCTCGAACATTTTGTCTTGCGCGCTGGTTGATGCGGTCGTAAAGCGCGCGCGGTCAGGGTCGAGTCCTAGCCGCAGAATGCGGAACCCTTGCAGCGGATCGCGCCCCTGCTGCCACAATTCCGACATCTTCTGCCGCGACGCCAGGCAGACCTCGATCGCCCGAATCAGCTTAGGGATATCGTTGGCATGGACTTTCTCAGCCGCAGCGCGGTCGAGGCGCCGGAGAATTCGATGCAGATGATCCGGACCGCGTCGCGCGGCACTTTCGCGCAAACGCTCGCGCAATTCCTCCGAGCGTTGCGGGCCAGGGAACAGTCCTTCCAGCAGCGCACGCAGATACAGTCCCGTGCCTCCGACCACGATGGGCAAGTGGCCGCGCTCATTAATCTCCGCCAGCACTTGCCGCGCTTGGCGAGCATATTCGCCCGCAGTCATGTACTCCGCGGGATCGACACAATCGAAAAGATGGTGCGGCGCTCGAGCGCGCTCTTCAGCGCTGGGTTTGGCCGTGCCGATATCGAACTCGCGGACCATCGCCACCGAATCGCAGTTGACGATCTCCCCGTCGAACTTCTGCGCCAAGCGCCAGCGACAGCGCCGTCTTCCCGCTCGCCGTCGGCCCAAGGATCACGACCAGCAGTGGCACGGACCGGCAGTCTCACGATGCTCTGAGCCCACGTTCAGCGCAAGCTCCAGTGGATCTCGTGCCAGTAGCGAACCAGAGTGAGAATCAGCAGCATAAACGCGATCAGCAGCAACCCGGTAGTCTCCGACGCGTAGACCGCGTGGCGGTGATGCTTGTGATCGTCCTGGGAGGAGTTGTCAGACACGCGAACATTGTAGCGCCGGGTGCGGGTCTCAGGTCCTAGGTGTTAGGTCTTAGGTCGGTTGATTAGGGTCGGCACCGGCATCGAACACCTAATACCTAACACTAACACCCTGCTACACTACGGCGTTGTGCCGCAAAAAGGCAGCCGAGTCACACGGTTTGGATTATTCGAACTCGATCTCAGCGCGGGCGAACTGCGCAAGAGTGGCGTCAAGCTGCGCCTGCAAGGTCAGCCCTTCCAGGTACTAGCGCTGCTGCTTGAACGCGCAGGTGAGGTCGTCACTCGCGAGGAGTTGCAGCAGAAACTCTGGCCCTCCGACACCTTCGTCGACTTCGACCACAGCCTGAATACGGCCATCAACAAGGTGCGCGAAGCGCTAGGAGACTCCGCTTCCAGCCCTCGCTACGTCGAAACCCTCGCCCGCCGGGGATACCGCTTCATCGCCCCAGTTCAAGCCGAAGGTCCGGCAGCAATCCCCTCCGATGGAGACAGAGCAGTCGCAAGCGCCTCTGCTCCACCACCAGCAGCCTCAGACTCCAACGTGTCGGCGGTTCCTCTGCATCCCGATCTCGAAGTCCCCATCCCGCGCCGGGCCATCACCCGTGGCCTCTTCGCGCTGACTCAGATCATGTATCTGGCTTTCTACCTTTCGGCTCTCTTCCTGCTGCGTTACGTCCAGGAGATCGGAGACTCGTTCCGCAACCCATGGGGCGGAACGGTCCTCGCAGGTGCTGTACTGATCACGGCCGGCGTGGGCATTCCCTTGCGCCTGTACCTGCTCTCGGCGGTGGGCTTTGACTACCAGCGCCTGGGCGAAAAGTTTCGCCAAATGTTCCCTTTCATCCTTGCGCTCGATCAGTTGTGGGCGATCGCTCCCTTTCTCCTGATGGAACAGATCGGCCTCGGCGCGGCTTTCGCAGTCAGCGCGGCGCTGCTCTACCTGCCGTTTTCCGAGCGCACCCTGATTCGCATGGCGTATCTCGGGACACGACGCTAACCCACGATTTTCCATGGAACTAACCTCACCCATCGCGCGTAACTACGTCTAACACGCGGGGTGAAAGTGTGCCCTGCCGGAGGAATTTATGAACATCGCCGCCCTAAAGCGCCTGTCGCTCTCCACCCTGGCTCTCGCCGTCATCTCCGTGCTGCCTGCCCACGCTGACGAATGGTCCAAGACGTACAGCATCAGCGGCAAGCCCGACCTGCGGATCGAAACGTCCGACGCCAACATCCGCGTCACCACCTGGGATCAGAACAAGATTGAGGCCCGGGTCGAAACCTCGCGCTACAAGATCGGCGACGGCGGCATCCGCGTCGAGGAGCACCAGAACGGCGATACCGTCGAGATCGACGTGCACTACCCGCACCATAACTTCAATATCGAATGGGGCAACCACAAGGTTGATGTCATTATCCAGATGCCGCGCGAAGGCCGCGTCACCCTGCACACCGGCGACGGCAAGATCGATCTCGCCGGATTCAAGGGCGACATGGATCTGCACAGCGGCGACGGCTCCGAGAACCTGGAAGGCGTCGACGGTAAACTGCGCGCTTCGACCGGCGACGGACACATCACCGCCCACGGCCGCTTCGACGAACTCGAACTCAAGACCGGCGATGGACACGTCGATGTGCGCGCGACGCAGGGTTCTACGCTGGCCTCGGGCTGGCGGCTTGAAACCGGCGACGGTAACGTATCCCTCGAAATCCCCAGCGAACTTTCGGCCGACGTGAGCCTCCATACCAGCGATGGCCACATCGATCTCGACATGCCCATCGTGACCGAAGGCAAGATTCGCGAGAACGAAGTTCACGGCAAACTCAACGGTGGCGGCAGCCCGCTGACCATTCGCACCGGAGATGGATCGATTCATCTGCGGAAGGGCTAAAAGGGGAGGCACAGGTGTCAGACACTTGTGCTATGCTGTCTGACATCATGGCCTCGCACCGGATTACCGTTCGCGTCCCCAAGACTCTTGGGACCCTGCTTCGGGACCGCTCCCGCGCCAAAGGTCAGACTCCGTCGGACCTTGTGCGCATAGCGCTCGAAACCTATCTGGGCCGGGGAAACGCCCGGAAGTCGGCTTACGAATTGGCAGAGGAAGCGGGATTAATCGGCTGCGTCCGTCGTGCACCGAAAGACCTCAGTACCGGTCGCCGTCATTTTCAAGGCTTCGGAAGGAGCAAGTGAAGCGGATTCTGGTCGACACCGGACCGCTGGTTGCCATTCTTTCTCGCGAAGACGAGTATCATACTGATTGCGTCGCCGCGCTTCGGGACATGCCGGGGCCGCTTCTTTCCTGTTGGCCAGTAATAACCGAAGCAGCATGGCTGCTCCGAAAGTCTCCGAGCGCTGTGCAGCAGCTGTTACGCAGCATCGATGGCGGCTTTCTGGAGTTGTTGCCTCTGGCCGGAGCGGAGGCCGAAGCAATCGCGGCGCTGATGAAACGGTATGAGGATATCCATCCGCAACTCGCTGACGTGGCCTTGGTTTATCTTGCCACCCGCGAGAAGATTGACACGATTTTCACATTGGACCAGCGTGATTTCTCCATTTACCGATCTGGACGTAGAACCACGTTCCGCATTGTTCCGGAGACGGAATAGAGTAATTCCGCTACACATTCGATTGCCCAAGTTTCACGGAAGGATATTCCATGTCACTTAAGCACACTGGCCTTCTCCTGATCATTCTCGCTTCATTTCTCTCTCTTGCCACTGCACAGAAACCGGGCGCTGCCACTTACACCCCGGCGCTCGACGTCACCGCGATGGACCGTACTATCGATCCCTGTACGGATTTCTTCGCCTACTCCTGCGGCGGATGGATCAAGAAGAATCCGATCCCTCCCGACCAATCTTCCTGGGACACCTATTCCAAGATGCAGGATGAGAATCTGGTCCAGTTGCGCGGCATCCTGGAAGCGGCCGCGGCGCCCGATCCCAAGCGCAATGCCGTCGATCAGAAGATTGGCGACTACTACGCTTCCTGCACCGACGAGAAGGCGATCGACGCCAAAGGAGCGGACCCACTCAAGCCCTCGCTGGAGCAAATTGCCAAGATCAGTTCCAAGGCCCAAATCGCAGACGCTGCGGCGGCGATGATCAGTGACGGCGTCCTGTTCCGTTTCGAATCCACGCAGGATCCCCACGCAGCCGACCAGGTCATCGCCAACGCCGATCAAGGCGGACTCGGCCTGCCCGACCGCGACTACTACCTGAAGGATGATCCCAAGTCGGTCGAACTGCGCAAAGGCTACCTCGCGCACGTGCAGAAAATGTTCGAGCTTCTTGGCGACAAACCGGATGCCGCCGCAGCGAACGCGCAGACCGTGATGCGCATCGAAACTGAGCTGGCCAAGGGTTCCATGACGCGCGTCGAACGGCGCGATCCCAAGGCGCTCGACCACAAGATGACCAGCGCGGAGTTCGAGAAGATCGCTCCTGCATTTCAGTGGCAGGTCTATTTCGCCAAGGTCGGAATGCCTTCGCTCCCATCGTTGAACGTCAGCTCGCCCGGGTTCTTCAAGACCATGAGCGAGACCCTCGAAAAGGAAAGTCTGGCAGACTGGAAGACCTACCTGCGCTGGCATCTGGTGCATTCCGATGCGTCGCATCTCTCCGCGCCGTTTCTGAACGAGAATTTCGCTTTCTACGGAAAAACGCTCCGCGGGCAGGAGGTCCTGCAGGCGCGCTGGAAACGCTGCACCGAAGCGGTCGACGGCTATCTGGGAGAGGCTCTGGGCCAGGCCTACGTCCAGAAATATTTCAGTCCCGAAGCCAAGCAGCGCGCGCTGAAAATCGTGAAAGAAATTCAGGTGGCGATGGAGCAGGACATCAACGGCCTGCCCTGGATGTCGGCCGCAACCAAGCAGCAAGCGCTGGCCAAGTTGCACGGCATGGCCAACAAGATCGGCTATCCCGACAAATGGCGCGACTATAGCAAGCTTGAGATCGTCCGCGGCGACGAACTGGGCAATGTGGAGCGCGCTCGAAAATTCGAATTCGACCGCCAGCTCGCCAAAATCGGCAAGCCCGTGGACCGCGGCGAGTGGGGCATGACTCCACCGACCGTAAACGCCTACTACGATCCGCAGATGAACGACATCAACTTCCCCGCGGGCGTGCTGCAGCCTCCGGCCTTCGACCCCAAGTCTGACGCCGCTCCCAACTACGGCGACACCGGCGGCACCGTCGGACACGAACTCACCCACGGCTTCGACGACGAGGGCCGCCAGTTCGACGCGCAGGGAAACCTGCGCGACTGGTGGACTGCGGACGACGGAAAGGAATTCGAGAAGCGCGCCAGCTGCATCTCCGATCAATATTCTGGCTACACGATCATCGACGACGTCAAGATCAACGGCAAGCTCACGCTCGGCGAAGACGTGGCCGACCTGGGCGGATTGCTGCTGGCCTACATGGCGTGGAAGGCTGACACCACGGGCCAAACGCTCGATCCGATCGATGGGCTAACGTCCCGACCAGCGCTTCTTCGTCGGCTACGGACAGAGTTGGTGCGGCCAGTCGCGCGACGAAACCAAGCGCCTGCGCGCCACCGTCGATCCGCATTCTCCGGAAAAATATCGCACCAACGGCGTGGTCTCGAACATGCCGCAATTCCAGCAAGCGTTCCACTGCAAAGCGGGGTCACCGATGGTGAACCAGAACCAGTGCCGCGTCTGGTGAGCCGCGATGCGAAGGCGAGCCGCGGTACCACTACACTTCGAGCCCGATGGACCGCATCAATTCGAGCCCGTTGCTCTTCGTAACGACGCCGTCGCGCAGCTTGTAATCGAAAGTCATTCGTCCGTTTGCCAGTTCGTCCTGGAAATGGACGTTGCGCAAACGGCCCGCGACCGATCCGCCGATATCGGTCAGCGCCAGGTCGTGCGTGCTCACGAGCCCAATCGCGCCTTTATTCACCAGCGCGCGCACGATTCCTTCCGCGCCAATGCGGCGATCGTTCGAATTCGTGCCTTGCAATAGCTCATCTAACAAGAACAATAGAGGTGGATCGGCACCTGCAAAATCGAAGATCTGCCGCAGCCGCGTGATCTCGGCATAGAACCGTGAGCTACCTTCCTGCAACGAATCGTTGACGCGGATGCTGGCCCCGATCCGCAGCGGACTGAGCTGCAAGCGCCGCGCTCGCACCGGAGCGCCCGCCATGGCCAGCACAACATTCATCCCAACAGCGCGCAGCAGCGTACTCTTCCCCGACATGTTGGACCCGCTGACCAGCAGAACCCGTGTCTCGCCGCTGATGCTTACGTCGTTGCGCACACAGAGGACCGAGGGCACCAGCGGATGCCCGAGTTCTTCGCCATCGAACGATGCCGCACCATCCGCGAATTCTGGAAACGGGTCCGCAGGATGCTCGAAACTGTACGCCGCCAGCGAAAGCAGCGCCTCCACCTGCCCGATGGTATCCACCCACAACCGCAGCGCGCTGCCGTGGGTCTCGCGCCAATGTTCCGCCGCGAATGCCACTTGCACGGAGTACATCAGCGGCGCGTCGAGGATTCGTACTGCGACGTTGTGCCGTGAGTTGATCAGGTCGACCAAAGTTCGAAGCCGCGCGATCGCCTGCGAGCCCGGCACTCCACTCGACAAAACCTTCCGCTGCAGTGCCTGCAATTGCGGCGCCTGGAACGCGTGTGCCTCGACTCGCGCCAGTACGCCGGAGAGCAGATCGAGGTCACGAAATGCGTGCTCGGTTCCGTGCAGCACTTCTTCCAGAGGTTTCTTAAGGCGGTACGTAAAGACGGCCTCGATCACAACGAACAGCACCAGCGGTGCCGCGATTCCCCATATTGCCCACACAACGGCAGAGGCAACAGCCAGCGCCGCAAGCACAGGCGCCAGCCACCGAAGCCAGAAGGGCTTCATCTGGTTTGGCGATTCCGCCCACTGCAGCAGCGCGTCGGGATGCACGCCCACGCCTACATCTTCACCCAGCACCGCCAGATCTTCCCGCAGATCGAGTTGATCACGTAGTTCATCCACCGCCGCATGCCGCCCGCGGATTTGTCCCACCGGCGACGGAGAAAGCAGCCACTGCACCAGCGTGTCTTCTCCCATGCGGGTGCGGGCAGTCGACAGAAGCTGAAACAAGCTGCCTTTGCCGAACAGGTCGAGATCGCCAGCGTACACGTGATGCGGGTCGTCGAAGCGCTCTCCAGTCTCACCGGATCCGGCCCAGCGATCTTCGATGCGAGCTAGCCCCTTTTCATAAAATGCGCCGGCGCGGTCTGCCAGTTCACGGGCCCGCAAAATTCTCGAGTGATACGACGCGATACCCACGAAAGCCGCTACCGGTGCAGCCAGCCACCACGGTGAGAGGGCATGCGCCCGGAGCGAAGCCCATGCCAGGAACACCGCGAGGACAGCCAAAAGAAGCCGCACATTCCCCAGGCGAATATGAATTTTGTCGTAGTGCGCCACGCGCGTCACACGGTCGTTTCGACGCCGCACGTATTCTTCGGAAGGAACCACGACTCAAAATGTAGCAGGTAGATCGAGCGCGAGGAAGGGATCTGGCAGCCCCTGTGATGACGGCGTCATCCCGAGCGAAGCCGCTTTTCCGGCAGCACGAGGGGTCTCGCGTGGGAGCATCGCGCCGGTGTGCGCGCGCAAGATCCTTCCCCCCGCCTGAAAAGCGGCTCCGGTCGGGATGACGCCCACGCTAATTTGCTGCAAGCTACTCAGCTACCTTCGGCTCGCCGAACAAAATCATCCGCATCGAGATGCTGCCGAAGTCGAACCCCTCGTACGGATACGAGACGGCATCACGCTCATCCGTGCTGCCCATGCAATACAGCAGAGGCAAGTAGTGTTCCACCGTAGGATGAGCCGTCGCCAGCAACGCCTCGCCCCACTTCTGCGGCTGCGCCAGAGAGTTCGCATCATGCGCCTCAACGGCTTCCTTGACCCGTGCGTCAAACTCCACCGCCCAGTCGTAAGCTCCCGAAGGATTGTCCCAATCAATGCGCCGCAGGTTGTGCACGATGTTCCCGCTGCCCAGAACCAAAACTCCACGCTCGCGCAACGACTGAAGCTCGCGTCCAAGTTCCAGATGCTCCTTGAAACTGCGGCGCTCGTCGAGACTCAACTGGAACGCGGGCACATCCGCGTTCGGATACATATGCCGCAGCACACTCCACGAGCCGTGATCCAGTCCCCACTGTTCGTCGGGCAGAATCTCAGGATTCGTCGCCAGCTTCTCAGCCTCGGAAGGCGCGCCCGGCGCGGGATACTGCACCTCATAGAGCGGCCGCGGGAACCCGTAGAAATCATGAATGGTTTTCGGGTGGGCAGACGCCATTACATGCGCGCCCTCAGTCACCCAATGCGCCGACACCACGCACACCGCCTTGGGCTTCGGCAGCCTCGCACTCAAGCCCTGCAGTGCCTCGGTAAACGCATTGTGCTCAATGGCGTTCATCGGTGATCCATGTCCGACGAACAAAACCGGCATGTTCTTCAACGCATCGCTCCCGCCAGAGCGGCAACTCCGCGCTCAGGCCAACCACTCATCCCTATTAACTATTTGATTATCAGCGACCACAAAAGGACTCGCACCTCGGATGTTAGGTGTTCGAGGCGCTACTGTAAATCAGCCTTGTCGGGGTTGTAGAAGAAGCGGAAGCGCAGCGCAAGATAAGGTCCGGTGAAATCAGTAGGCAGCGGGGGAAATGGATTCGATGCGCTGATGCCGGCCCAAGCCGCGCGGTCAAGTGCGACGTCGTTGGAGGTAGCGACCAGGCGCATATCCGCGACCTTGCCATCTTTCGTGATGGCAAACTCGATCATGAGCTTGCCTTTTTTCATTTCGGCGGATTCCGGAATCGCGCGATACCAATTCTCCCGCACATCCTGCAAAATGCGCTGCAGGTACGGGCCAAAATCGACGCCCTGCGTGTCGCTCAGAATCTCGAGATTCCCCAGCGCCCGACCATGAGCTCCGGTGCCCAGGCCAAAATCGCCTTCCTGCCCGCCGCCACCACCGCGCCGTGCGGCCGCTGCTGCCGCGGCTTCCTGAACCGCGGAGCCCGCACTCATCCCGGTTCCGTACTTGGCAAACGAATTATTGGGGCGCGCCGGCACCTGCAACTGTGCCTGCTGATCACTCTGAAACTGCGGACGCGGCGTCTGTTGCTGGCCCTGGGGCGCTTGCTGCGTGGGCTGGTTCTGCGCCATGGCCTGCGGCGCCTGTTGCGGAGCCCGTGGACCGTTCATCCCCGGCGCTCCCGGAGGTGGCGTCGCCAGAATCTTCCGCAACTCTTTCGGATCAAGCTCGGGATGCCGCGATGTCGCAATGCGGTCTTTGTCGGACGCGATGTTTGTGTTGGGGCGGCGCGTGGGCTTCTGCAAATCCGGCGGCAGGGCCAGGAAGGTCAGGTTTTTGTTCTGCGCTGAATCCACCGGAACAACCACCACGCGGTGCCAAACGTTTTTTTGAATCCAAGGCAGGTACACCAGGACCATGAACACAATCAGGTGGACGATGATCGAGAGCCACGCGGCTTCCCGCTTGCGCGATCTCTGCAGATCGTCCTGCAACTGGATGAGCAGGTGCGGCACATGCGCATCCAGATCACGGTACGCGGTTTCCCAGTCTTGCCGATCATAAAGGCCGAGTTGCTCCGGTTGGGGCTTTTCGGGAGCAACCGGGTCCTGGAATGGAATTTGCGTAATCGGCATGCGATCGACTGAACTGAAAATGCTTAACTGTAAGAGCTAGTATCCGCTTGTCGTTAGACACCGAATACACTCGCGGCGTTGCATCCGGCCTTCAAGGAAGAAATGCAATAAGCGCGCGCTGCTCCACAACCAAGTTAGCTCTATTTTCGCATCTTTCGAGTCTACTCTGCTCACTCATAAATGGCCCGCGACTTAGGTGTGTAAACATATGTAAATCAGGATGTTGCGCTGGCATTTTAGATCTGGGCGGACCTCATAAGGAGCCGTCAGTCCTTCGCCTTAGCAATACCGGCAAGCCCCACTTTTGCCCCATGTTCCCGAATGGCCGCCACAATCTCCAGCGCCAGCGCCAGCGCGCGACGCCCATCCTCCAGCGGCACCACAGGCGTGGACCGCTCCCGCACAGCGCGGAGAAACGACTTCAACTCCGCATGCAGCGGCTCTTCCGAAGCAACCGGGGGCTTGGTCACTCCAATCTGCGGATTCACCGACGGCGTTCCCGTCGCCGTATCGTGTCCAACCGTAAACACCAGCACTTCCTGCCGTCCGTAATCGAGCGAAACATACTGTCGCGGTTGGAAAAATCGCAGCTTGCGCACCCGCTCAGTCGAAACTCGGCTCGCGGTGAAGTTCGCAATGCAGCCCGATTCAAACTCCAGCCGCACGTTCGCAATGTCCACCTTCCCCGACAAAATCGGCAGCCCGACCGCCCGTACTTCCTTCACCTCCGACTTGGCAAACGCCAGTACGATGTCGAGATCGTGGATCATCAGATCGAGCACGACATCTACATCGAGCGACCGCGGCGTAAACACACTGAGCCGGTGTACTTCAAAAAACATGGGCTGGGTCAGCAGCGGAACCGTGGCTCGAACCGCCGGGTTGAAGCGCTCCAGATGCCCCACCTGCGCGATCCTCTTGTGCTTAGTCGCGAGCGCGACCAACTCCTCCGCGTCCGCCAGCGTGCTCGCCAGTGGCTTCTCGATCAGCACATCCACTCCAGCCTTCATCAACTCGCTGGCCACGCTCAGATGATGCACCGTCGGAGAAGCCACCGAAGCAGCCTGCACCTCGCTGTGCGTGGTCAACAACTGCTGCACCGAACCGAAGGCCTTGCACCCGAACTCGCGTGCCACCTCGTCCGCGCGGCCGGTGTCCGGATCGACCACTCCCAGCAGCCGCACCGGCTCCCCTTGCTGTTCCAATTCCTTGTACACTCGGGCATGGTTGCGTCCGAAAACGCCCACGCCCACGACGGCGACGGAGATCGGACTGTGCGATGGCAGGAGAAATTCTCGATGGCCGGTTGCCGGAAACAAATTGTAAACGGTATCCCGGGAAAGAGCATCTGGATTAGCAGGACATCGCAGGCGCCGCGAGGTCGGGAGTTCTACGAACACGCGGCGTGTTCAAAAGAGATCTTGTGCAGGTCAACGGCCTTTCACGTTGTGCAAAGACGACGAACCCGTGAACAGCCGTTGAAGAGCGGCCCTTCAAGGGCCGCGTTAAACGCATGTGGAATCAGTGAGGGCTTCAGCCCCTGAGGCTCGCTGCCAGCGATAAAAAGGTCGATTGAGAGCCTGTTATCAAAACAACAACAGAAAGGACTGAAATCGCCCCATGAGGACGATCGCGCTGCTGACCATCTCCAACATCTTCATGACCTTCGCCTGGTACGGACACCTGAAATACCGCGAGGTTCCCCTCTACAAAGTCATCGTCGTGAGCTGGCTGATCGCCTTCTTCGAATACTGCTTCCAGGTCCCCGCAAACCGCATCGGCTCCTACGAGTTTTCCGCAGCCCAACTCAAAACCATCCAGGAAGTCATCACCCTCACCGTCTTCGCCGCGTTCTCGGTGATCTATCTGAAGCAGCCCCTGCGCTGGAACTACCTGGCAGGCTTCGCCCTGATCGTTGCAGCGGTCGCGGTGATCTTCAAAAAATGGTGAGCAAGGGATCCTTGGTTTTGTGGAAGGGCGTGGCAGTGTTGGTGGAAGGGCACGGCTTCAGCCGTGCCGTCAGCGGTAGATTGGTAGATTAAAGATAAGGGCTTTACAGTTTGCTGAAAAACTCGCTTTTGGGTGGCGCAGCGCTTTGAGCGCTGCGATAAAGCCCTTCTTTTCTGTAAGGGCTTTAGCCCCCTGAGGGCCGCATTCTCGATCCGGGCGTAGACCCTATCTTCTGGAACGAGCCTGTGCCTTCTTCAAGATCGCAATCTGCCCGGCATGATAAAGCTCATGCTGCGCAATCCCATGCAGCATGTGATAAAAGTCGTACCGCTTTCCCGGAACCCGATCCCCGAGCCGCGATTCCGGCAGCACAGCAACAGTCCGCACGAGCTTATCGTGCGTCCGCTTCGTCGCAGCTACTGCCTTCCGCCACGTCCCTTCCGTCGGCTTTGGCACCGGCGGAAAATTCTTGAGACCCGTCGGCTGCCACTTCTTCCCATCAAGTCTGCGCAACGCAGCGTCGTCCCACACGGCAATATGCAACACCAATTCCCAAATGCTGTGAAGTTCAGGCAGAGGCTTTGCCGCAGCAGCAGCGGCGTCCACATCCTCCAGCAGTTCGAGCACAGCCGGCCCGTGCCACGCGCTGCCATAAAAAGCGCGGCGCAGTTGCTCCGCGATGCGGGCTCCTTCAGATTCTTTCTTCCGCTCTTTCACTCCGATGACTCCTTTAACTCTCCGCGACCATCGCGATCCCCGCTGCATTGGCCGCATCAATAATCTTCTGCCCATCCAGCAGCAGACATTTCCCCGCATCCAGCGCAAGACAACTCGCCCCCGCCGCCTGCATCACCTCAATCGTTTTCACCCCGATCACCGGCACATCGAACCGCATATCCTGGTTCGGCTTGGCAATCTTCACAACCGTCAACGCGCGGCTCAGCGTGGACGCATCGCCATGCAGCGACCTCATGATCTGCCCTGCGCGCTCGATCGTCGCATCGGTCCCCTCCATGGCCTCGACGGCAACACACGCCGACTCCGCGATCACCACTGTCTGGCCAATATCGTGCTCGGCGAGTCGCCGTGCCACCGCGCGTCCGTATGCAATATTCTTGCGCTCCGGCTCGCTGGGCCCGCGCCTGGTCAGCACGCCGGACTTCACCAGCAGCGGCTCCAGTAACCACGTGGACTTCTCCAGCGTGATCCCTTCATCGGCCAGCACCTTCGCCACAGCACCCAGCAACGAGTCTGTGTTCCGCGTCGTGAGCGACAGCAACATCTTCGCCAACCGCCAGTCCGGACGGATGCTCGAAAAAATCTGCTTGTGCCGCACCTGCCCCGCCATGATCGCGCGCCGCACCCCTTCCCGCTGAAACGTCTCAATCAGCTTCGACAGTTCCCCCAGCGAAAGCCAGTGAACCACCATCGCCCCGTGTGATTCAATCTCTCGAAACGCTTCCTCCTGAATCGCCGCCACCACCACGTCATATCCCTGCGCCCGCGCCGCGTCCAGTACGAGAAAAGGGAACTTTCCGTTGCCGGCGATCAGCCCGAGCTTTTCTCTCTGAGAGCACATAAGGAAAGCGCAACGGCGCGAAGTCAGTCTAGCACTGGGCGCTATAGAAGGAATGCGACCCGGAGTACATGAGCGGTCAATGGGCTCTAACTGATTTCAACAGCGATCCTGCTGCCAAACACCCAATGAATGCTAGCCGTCGTTAGATTCATAGAAAGGAACACCTCGTAACCTTTCTCATTGACATCCTCTTGGAACTGAGATAAAAGAAGGCGCAGTTGGGGTTTTGTGCCATTTTGTCGTTGGCTTTGGATTTAGCGAGCCAAACAGCATTTGTCGTCCATGTGACTCCGCCATTCTCGCTCTGAAGCTGCACTACGCCCGTAGTGCGTGGAGGAATTATGTTCGAGAACGTTCGTGCCGATATTCGTGCCGCTCGCGACCAGAACATTGGCTACGATAAATGGGACCAGCGTATTCGAGTCTTTCTCCAACCAGGTACTCTTGCGGTCCTGAGTTACCGCTTCTGTCATTGGTTGCGCTCCATTCGCACACCTGGCTTGCGCCATCTTGCGTGGTTTCCGGTCCTGATGGTCCGTGGTTTTACGCAGGTTCTGACCGGGGTCCACATTTCCTCGAAGGCACGGATTGGTCCCGGGTTTGTTGTGCATACGGTTTACGGCATCTTCATTCCCCCTATCCAGATGGGGAAAAATTGCTCCGTCCAAACCGGTGTCGTGATTGCCTACGGAGTGCGGTGTATCGGAGACGATGTGGTGATCGGTGCTGGTGCCAAACTCGTAAATCCGATCACCATTGGTAACAATGTCCTGGTCGCTCCCAACAGCTTGGTCACCACAAACGTTCCAGACAACATGACCGTCGCAGGCGTTCCCGCCAGGATCGGCGTGGGACGTCTTGTCTCAACCTCGACCGTTCTGGGCAAGAAAAATGTCGCCTGCGTCAGTTCGGTTTCCACAGACCTTGTTGCGCCGGCACTGGAAGTCACACGCCAGACTTCCTGAAAACTTCGCATGTCACGATATGAGAGCGGTGGAGACGATCGACAAGATTGAATCCGAACGATAGCCATTTTCAGAGATGCAATGATCAAGTCCGAAACTGCAAGAGAACAGATTCGCGAATTTGTGACGCCAATTGCACAGCGGGTAGGGGTCTGTTCGTTCGCCGATGGAGACTCGCTAACCGGCGCTGGCGTACTCACTTCGCTCGTCCTCTTCCGTATCGTCGCTTTTTTGGAAGAAACATTCTCGATTGCGATAGACGACGACGATATTAATATCGAGAACTTCGATACGATCGACAGAATCCATTGCCTCGTCGCCTCGAATCTATCTGGTTCCTGAGTGAACCGATGAGCGATTCGCAACATTTTCCGTTTGCTAAGCGCTATCGATGCCGGGACTGCGGTAGCAAAGCAGGTTTCCGCTCGCGTCCGCGCACATTGACGGAGCGCTACATCCTTCCGCTGTTCCTTATGCACCCGGTGCGTTGCGCTGATTGTTTCCGGCGAGACTATCGGCTGATCTTCACGCCTGTGCGCGATCGCCCTCATGGCGGCGATGAAGCCGCCCGACACATCCGCCGGAACGCTGCCTAGATGCGAACCTGGGCTCGTGCAGCTTACTTCTTGGCCGCTCCTCCTGAAGAGGAATAGCCCTGCCAGATATACTGCAGCGCCTCGGGAAGCGTCTGTTGTTTCACCGCACGGTCCACGTGTCCTGCGTTGCGGGCAAATACAAACTGGTAGTGATACCCCTTGGCCGCGAGCACCTTCGCCATCAGCTCGTTGGCGAGAACCCAGTCGTGCATGTTGTCGCGCATCACATTCGGATTGAACAGATCCCGGTCCCCCACTTCCATCCAGATCCGTATCGGTTTCACCGGACTGCCCGGGATGAGGTGCTCATGAAACTCCCATGCCCCATGCGGCGTTTGCGGATTGGATGGCCACTGCTGGTTCACGAACGTTCCCGAGTAAGTCAGCACGCGGTGATACAGCTCAGGGTGATACCACGCCATGATCAACGCGCACGAGCCTCCCGAGCTGCCGCCCATGGTCGCTCTTCCCTCAGGATCCTTCGTCAGCTTCACGTGAGCCTGAGTTTCGACCAGAGGCAAAACCTCCTTCTCCACAAACTCGGCATACACTCCCGACATCGTGTCGTACTCCAACCCGCGCTCGCTCCCCTGCGCGTCGCCGCTCCCGTTGCCGATCGAAATGGCAATCATCACCGGGATCTTATGCTGGGCAATCAAGGCATCCAGAGTCGAAAAGAGCAAGCCGTCCGGCCCGTCCGCTCCTACGATGAACGGCGCAACGCTCCCCGCAACGTATTGCTTCGGGACATAGACCGCCACCTTCCGTGTGTAAGGAGCCGGATGGCTCGTCGTCACGACGAGCTTTGCGGGGTCCGCTGGATCTGGAGTCCCGAAAGTGCCCGCCTCTCGTGCAATCCCCGGATAAATCTTGCTGTCCGAAGAGTTCATCGTGAACTCAACCACAGTGCCCTTCGGAATGTCGCCCTGGGCGGCGATTTCGGCAGGTGCAGCGTAGGTCGGCCCGATAATAAAATTCCCATCCGCGCTTGCCGGAGGGTTTGCCCCATCGGGCAATTCCTTCGCCGCAACATAGGCCGGAGTGTGGGGGTCCCGCGTAGGCGGCGCGGGCCGGACCGCAATCTGCGCCGGTGGTGCAGTCTGCCCGGAAGCAGCATGACCAACCGAGATACGACCGGCTAACAGGCAAACGGTCAGACACCGCGAGGAGAAAGTCATCCTGCCATTCTCCACCATTTCTTGAGGCTGGCCAATGCAAGGTTAGGAGAGCCGCTACCGACTGGCTGCCCCACCTTTCGCGATTTAGATAAGGTGGCATTCATTCGTGCTGCGGATAGCGGGGGACCGTCCCTTTCGGAAGACGAGCGATGAACTACAATCCCTTGCTGGAGGCAAGCACATCATGGCAAGGCATGTGAACCGCGGTCATCGAAACGCAATACTTCTCCGGAAAATGCTGGTGTTCACCACGTTCATGTTGACGTTCTCATTGCAGGTTTATTCCCAACCCAACGCTGCGGACACAGCTGCGTCCGTTCAGCCTTTTCTGGGGCGCTGGGACCTGACCCTGAAGACTCCGGATCGCGACGCTCCCTCGTGGTTGGAAATCACCCAGGAAGGTGGGCAGCTCAGAGCCCGAATGGTCAGCCGCTGGGGACACGCCCGCCCACTCCCGAAAGTTGAAATCTCAAATGGCCGGATCACGTTCGTGTCTCCCAAGGAAGAGGAAGAAAGAAAAGACGACATGGTCTTCGAGGGCAAACTGTCGGGGAAGACATTGTCGGGAACCACCACCGGTCCCGATGGAACTCCCTGGCAATGGACGGGCGTGCCCGCGCCATCCTTGAAACGAGCGAGCGCTCCGAAGTGGGGAAAGCCGGCACAACTATTCAACGGCAAAGACTTGAGTGGCTGGAAGGTGAGCGACCCGAAAGCAACGGCGACGTGGAAAGTCGAAAACGGAACGCTGGTGAGTCCCGGACATGGTGCTGAACTGATCTCGGAAGCTAAGTTTGAAGATTTCAAATTACATGTCGAATTCAATTGCGCGCCCGGATCGAATAGCGGTATCTACCTGCGCGGCCGCTACGAACTCCAGATTGAAGACGATCCCGAGCCGGAAGGTCCGACGATGCGAACTGGAGGCGTGTACGGCTTCTTGGCCCCCTCCCCCGAACAACCTCGCAAGCCGGGAGAATGGCAGACCTACGACATCACGCTCGTCGGACGAGTGGTCACCGTCGTCCAAAATGGTCACATGATTATCGACCAACAGGAAATTCCGGGCATCACCGGCGGCGCGTTGGATAGCTCCGAAGGGCTGCCGGGACCAATCTATCTGCAAGGTAGCGAGGCCGGCCACGTCGCTTTTCGGAATATCACGATCACGCCGGCCAAGTGATCCTGACGGCCGGCCACATCGCGACCAAATGAGTTCCGCGGCTGTCCCAGCGCACCGGTTTTCGGCATGTCCCACAGGCTAGATTGCCCCACCCTTCGCTCGAAGGGCAGGCATTCGTGCTGTCTCTAATTGATTTTTCTTGGCAAAGCCGGCCCTTGTGGCGAGAATCCAGCGACATTTTTCAGCTTTGTGACACCGACGTTTCGAAAGCCTCGAAGCGTGTGATAGCCCAGTGCCTTTCGAATGAATCCCAATCTAAATTCTGTTGCTCACGAATCCTCGTCGGCGAACTTCACAACACGAAGGTTCACGAAGGAAAACGTAGCGAGTGATGGCGCGACTCGCAACGATCGTTTCTATGACGGGCCTTTCTCTTGTTTCTCCTCGGTCGGTGGGGCTACAGGTTCTTTGCGTTTTTCTTCGGTGTCCACGGAGTACAGCAGGTAGTGATCGAAACTGTGCCGCCGATGGTAGCGATGTTTGCGAAAGTCGAAGTATATCTCTGCAGTTTTCGGCAACCAGAGAGTCGTATTCTTCTTGGGGAATGGTACCGGACCATATTCGACGGTCTGGTGCTCGCTGAGCAGCTGGATTTCGGGGAGGGGTTTAACCATGTCGGCCTCGATGCGCACGATTTGAAACTTGTCGGCGGTAATCCACGCTCTACCTTTGATATCGACTGGGAAAGCCTGGCCGCCCATCGAATAACCGTGCATTCGATTTCGACGGTCGTGACGCTGCCGGAAATGTACCAACCAGGTAGCGTGTCCGCGCCAGTCGGTCTGTCCCTCACAATCCAAATCGAAGTCTTTTTGCATGTCGGGATGAAAGACGAGCGCAAGGGCTATGAAGCCTGTGCTTGAGATGGAGTCTGGATAACCTCCCTGCCCGGGTTTGTCTCCACGATATTCTTCGATGAAAGCAGAGCCCGGCTCGGGCTCCAACACCGTTGCGACGTAGTCGTACTTTCTCGTCTCGGTGTGAGTTGCAAAGCCAAACGCGTCGATCGACTGATGGAATAACTCTTCGTCAGCGGCGAAACGGGCGAGATCCCGAACTAACTCCTGGACCCTTTTCCCTGATTCGTCGATTACCAGCGCGGTTGGACACGCAACGTCGGGGATGAGAGTTGGCCTGATATCGTCAATGTCTGGAGGCCGCCAGGTCTGAGTCGTGAGCGCGGGTTCGGGAACGGCTCCAAGTGGATCAGCGCGTGACACATTGAGATCAGGATTCTTCGCGTCTCTATCCGGCGCGGAACCGGAGTCGCCTTTCTTGAGCTCTGCGATCAAGTTGTGGACCTGGTCGACCATGGGATTCTGGGGAGAATCCTTCAAGAAGACTTCGAGCGCTTGAATCGCCTCCTCATCCTGCCCAAGACCAATGAGCGCTTGCGCGAGGAGCAGCTCGGCGGGGCTAGCAATCTTCTTCCCATTCTTCTTGCCCTTTGTAATCGCAATCTGGGCCTCGTCTCGGGCCTTGCCATACTCCTTCTGGCCAAGATACGCGTCCCCCAACAGGTTATGCGGCAGCCAATTGTCGTCGTCGGCTAGAACGGCCTGCTCCAAGGCAGATCGAGCCGCGGGATAGTTTTCTTGCTCCAAGTCGGTTCTGCCCAGCAAAGTCAGCGCTTGGACGTTGTGAGGACGGAGGGACGCGGCAGCCGTCAAGTAGGTTCGAGCTTGCGCATAGTCTTTGCGCTGGAAGTACAGATAACCGAGCAAGAAATTCAAGTCTGAACTGGAGGGAGCTAATTTGTAGGCGGCCTCCAGATGCTTCTGCGCTCCCGTGAGGTCGCCCATCTTGAGTCGAGATACAGCGTGCCTGACTTCCTTTCGCGCCTTAGCAGAGATGATGCCTTCCTCGACATCGAGATTGATGGCTGAGGGATCGCGTTGTAGAACGATGTCAATCGGCTCCGGGTGTATTGTGCTCAGCACTTGCACCTGTTGTCGAGCGCTGATATATCCCAGAGCGCTGACTTCTATTTCATAGTTTCCGAATGCCGTGTCCACGAATACGCCTTCTGCGTCGCCTTCGATCGTTTGGAACACGCCTAAGTGATTGGCGAGATTTGTCAGATCCAGCCGGACCAGCCCTCGCATGCGCGTGCTCGTCTTCTCGGCGAATATACGGAAGACGAACACCCCGGTGCCCGGAGCGGTGTGGTAGCCCGAGGTTGTCTGAACGGAGTCTGGATTTCGCGCAAGGTCCCCCGGGCTTTGGGCGCAAGCGTTCACGATGGGCACGCATACGAGGAACAGGATGCAGAGTCCGCGGGCGGTATGTGCGATTGGACAGACACGAAACATGGGACCTGATTTCTCTTCTCGTCGGCGAGTTTGGCGACGCAGAGGGTTTAACTAGAGATTCTCTACTCAGGATTACGCTGGGGCAGTGACACGGCTCACACCTGATGTTATAGATGTCCGCATCGCCTTCCATGCGGCTGCTGGAACAGGCATGCTGTCGAGAAATCTCCTTTCACTCATCGTGAGTCAGAACCCGACTTTTCCCTTATATTGGCATTTCCGTTGCTCGAACGACCCAGGATGCGGAAACACGCTGCGAGAATGGACACGATTCCGGCTGCGACGAGTCCCTAAGAAAACACTGGCTGGCCATCCCATGAGTCACAACCTGACCGCCTCCGAGCATGCGAAGGACTTCGACAGCGGCGAGAATCGGACCTGCGCCGATAATCTTGATCCGGGCGATACGGCTGTTAACTTTCACTTTGGCACACGCATCGAATGCTGTCGCAGGCGAACTGAGGCTCAAACTGCTACGATCGTTTGGCGACATATCCCCGCGATGACCCTGATCGAGCGCCCGCTACTTAATAATCCCGCGCTCCGAAGCCTCGATAAACCGGATCAGCATGTCCACATCCTCGCCGCGATCCGGTTCCGCCCTCAGCTTCTCCAGTGCCTGCGATGTATTCATCTTCGACGCCAGCAGAATCTTGTAAGCGTGATAAATCTTCGCAATGCGCTCCTTCGAAAATCCACGCCGCTCGAGGCCGACTTTATTCATCCCATAGGCATGCGTGTCGCGTGCCGCCGACGTCATAGAGTACGGCAGAACATTTTGCGTGATGGTCGTACCGCCGCCAATATACGAATGCGCCCCAATGCGCACGAACTGATGTACCGGGCACAGCGCCCCCACCACCGCCCATTCTTCTACCGTCACATGCCCGCCCAGAGTCGCGCCGTTCACCAGCATGGCATGATCCTCAATCACGCAATCGTGTCCAATATGCGTGTACGCCATGATGAGCAAATGGCTGCCCAGTTTGGTCAGGCCTCCGCCCTTTACCGTGCCGCGATTGATGGTCACACACTCGCGGATTTCGTTGTGATCGCCGATTTCGAGGCGCGTCGGTTCGCCTTTATAGGTGACATCCTGCGGCGCCATGCCGATCGCGCAAAAAGGAAAGAAGCCATTGTCAGCGCCGATCTTGGTCGGCCCCTCGATCGCCACGTGCGACACGAGGTGGCAGCCCTCGCCCATTTCCACGTTCGCTCCGACCACGCAATATGGTCCGATCTTGCACGACGCCGGAACTTTCGCGCGCGGATCGATCAGGGCCGTGGGGTGAACGTTCATGGAGTAAGAATTCATGGACGAGGAATGTGGGGAGTGGGGTTTCCTTGGTGAACCTTAGTGTCCTTGGTGGTAAAGATTTTGAACTCAGCCGAAACTCAAGATCCGGCATTGCCGCCATCGTCCGCAGCTCGTCCACGCGCACTATCGATGAGCTGGCATGACACTGCCGCTTCGGCCACGCGCCGCTCGCCCACGTACGCGTAACCCTGCATCTTCGCTGCAGTCATCCCGGGCACCGTGCGCCAGCCCTTCACTTCCACTTCCAGCCGCAACTGGTCCCCCGGACTGACCGGCCGACGGAACTTCGCCCGCTCAATCCCGGTGAACACCATCACCTTGTCGTTGCGGTCCTCGACTTCCGTCAGCAGCAGAGCCCCGCCCGCCTGCGCGATCGCCTCGACAATCAACACGCCGGGCATGATGGGCAACCCGGGAAAATGTCCCACGAAAAACGGCTCATTGATGGTCACGTTCTTGATCGCGACAATCCGCTCTTTGCGCTTCAGATCAAGCACGCGATCAATCAGCAAGAACGGATAGCGGTGCGGCAGAATCTTCAGAATGTCGTGGATGTCGAGCGCGGTCTTCGTCAAGCCGGGCGAAGATTCCGGCACGGGGCTGCTCTCATTCATGTTCGTCTCAAACTGCCTTGTCCAAACTCGTTCGTCTCAAAACTGCGTGAAGATTATACTGTACGACTTGGCCCGCAGGTGCGCCCTCTGCCGGGGCCGGAGACGAGCGCATCATGCCGGGTAAGAAAACTGCACGTTCCAAGGCAAGCCGAACCGAAGCATTCCACGCCGATCCGATCTGGACCGAGCGCCTGCGCTACTTTGAAGCGCGCCAGGAACAGGTCGTCCAGACCATCCGCGAATTTGTCGAAATCGAATCTCCCAGCGACAACAAGTCCGCTGCCGACCGCATGGGCGCCTTTCTTGCAGGAAGCTTCGAAGCCGTCGGTGGACACGCCCGCGTCCATCACGCCGACGACTATGCCGACAGCGTCCAGATCGATTTCCCCGGCCGCGAAAAGCTCAAGCCTGTTCTGCTCCTCGGCCACTTCGACACCGTCTACCCGCTCGGCACTCTCGCGACCATGCCCTGCCACGTCGCCGACGACCGCATGCACGGCCCCGGTGTGCTCGACATGAAATCAGGCATCGCACTCATGCTCTACGCGATTGCCGCCCTGCAAGCCTGGCATGGCGCTCTCCCCCGACCAGTCACGGTGCTCCTGGTCTCCGACGAAGAAGTCGGCAGCTACTCTTCCCGCAAAATCACCGAGGACCTGGCGAAAGCATCCGCCGCCGTACTCGTGCTCGAACCCGCAGGCCCGCGCGGCGCCGTAAAGACAGCACGCAAGGGCGTCGGCGAATACATTCTGAACGTGAAAGGCATTGCCGCCCATGCCGGACTCGATCCCGGCAAAGGGCACAGCGCCATCCTCGAACTCGCCCGACAGATCACCGCCATCTCCGAGCTGAACGATTTGCAGCACGGCCTTTCCGTGAACCCCGGCGTAATTCGAGGGGGAACCCGCACCAACGTGATCGCTGCCGAAGCCACCGCTGAAATCGACGTGCGCATCACCCACGCCAAACAGGCGGCAGAGCTCGACCGCAAACTCCGCGCCCTGAAGCCGTTCGACAAGCACTGCAAGCTCAGCATCGAAGGCGGCGTCAATCGCCTGCCCATGGAGCGCACTGCCGGCGTCGCCGCACTCTACGAAAAAGCGCAAGGTATCGCGAAGCGGATCGATTGGAAACTCGAAGAAGCCGCAGTCGGCGGAGGCTCCGACGGAAACTTCACCGCCGGCATGGGCATCCCCACCCTCGACGGCATGGGCGGCCACGGCCAGGGCGCGCACGCCGTCCACGAACACATCATCATCTCGGAACTGCCGCGTCGCGCGCTGCTTCTAGCAGGAATGATCGAAAACGCCTGAAGACTCTCTCTGTCCTCTGTGGTTAGAATTCTTGTGGGGCTTCGAGAAGCATGCTGAAGTTCATGGTGGTCCTCTACAAACGCGCTGACCTGACGCAGGAAGAATTCCGCCACCACCTGCAACAAATTCACGGCCCTCTGGCGACGGCCTTGCCTGGCGTCCGCAAGTACGTCCAGAACTTTGTCTGTCCCGACCCCAAGCGTACCCCGGGTTGGGATGCGATCATCGAACTCTATTTCGACGATTGGTCCAGCATGGAAGCGGCGTGGGCAAGTCCGCAAGGCGCAGCCTCCGACGCCGACTGCCGCTTCGCAGACCTGACCCGTACCACGTGGTCAGCCGTCGACGAGATCATGGTTTTGCGGTGAGCACCAGGAAATAATCCATCTTGTCGCCCTTCACGAAGTCGTATTGATCGAGGAGCGTATAGCCCGCCTCCTGCGCCTCGTTGATCACAATCTCGCGACTGACCCCGTGATCCTCTCCGTTCCCGTTGCGATCAATAATCCCCACCTTGGCGCCCGGACGCAACGCCGCACGCAGGTTTCGCAGTAACTTCACCGGCTGCGCCACTTCGTGATACGTCTTGAGCAGCAACACCGCATCCACGGAATTCCCCGGCAAGACCGGATCGCCCGCCTTGCCCAGAATTGTCTTCACATTCCGCAGCTTCTCCTTCTGCGCCCGTTCGCTGACATAGCGGATCGCCTCTGGATTGATATCGACTGCATAAACCGTCCCTGCCGCGCCCACCCGCCGCGCCGCGCGAACCGTAAACCATCCCGACCCCGCGCCAATGTCGGCCACTCCCTTACCCGGCGCGATCCCGAGGATGTCCATCACGCGATTGATCTGCAGCCTGTCTTCGCGACCCGGCGATTCGAAAATCGAAAGATCTCCCGTATACGGCTCGCTGGTCTTGCGCTGCTCGCTCGTCGCGGGAGCCGGGCTCTGCGCCACGCCAGTCTCGGGGGGAAAAAAGAAGAGAAGCAGAATAACCGCAGCGATGCAGCGTCGGAACATCTGAGCCAGCCTCCGAGGAAAGTGTTTCCTCGAGAATAGACTCTTAACGCCATAACTGGTGAGCATTTCAAGGGTATTGAACCCGGGTCGCGCGGGATGCCCACTCGTATGGGATGGAAACTCCAATCGTCTCCGCTCAGGGCAGCTTCTGTCTCTGCCACCTTTGACTCCGTAGATAGGGAAGCCTAAACTTTTCTCAGGGACTTCGGCCACTTACGCAGGACTCGCGAAAGCCGTCCCCGTGGAGAAATTATGGGTGAGTTCTCGCCATGGCACTGGCTTTTGGTAATCGTCCTCGCCTTCCTGCTCTTCGGCACCAGCAGGTTGGGCGACGTCGGCAAAGGTTTGGCCGAAGGCATCCGCAACTTCAAAGCCGCGTTGAAAAGTCCTGAAGAAGAAAAGAAAGAAGCCCCGAAGGAAGAGGATCAAAAGAAGTCTTAACCCCGAAGTGCACAAGCACACTCGTGCGATTCAAATTCCTCCCTGCTCCCGCAGCATGCGATACACCAGAGCCACCGGCAGTCCCACCACATTACTGTAATCGCCCTCAATCCGTGGAATCCATCGGGACGCCATCCCCTGAATTGCATACGCTCCCGCTTTATCCTCGGGTTCCCCGCCGGCGACGTATTCGCGAATCTCATCCTCCGACAACGCACTCATGGTCACCAGCGTAGTCTCCGAAGCAGTTCGCGCCAGTTCCGCTGCTCTTAACAGATCGCGACTGTCGCCTGCCCTCACCAGACACACGCCAGTGATCACGCGATGCACGCGCCCGGAAAGCAGTCTCAACATGCGCACGGCATCTGCGGGATCAACCGGCTTGCCGAGAATGGCATCATCTGCAACCACAATCGTGTCCGCCCCCAGCACAAAGTCCTGCGGCCGAGTGCGCCACACGGCGAGCGCCTTCTCCCGCGCCAGCCGCTCCGCACATTCGCGCGGCGACTCCCCCGCGAGCGGAGTCTCATCAAGATCAGCCGGCTGGACAGTAAACGAAATCCCCGCGTTGCGCAGCAATTCCTGGCGTCGGGGCGATGCAGAAGCGAGAACTAGCATGCGAGGGATTCTATCGAAAGTTCTTCCGCGACTATGACCCAATCAACTCAATCCGGTTTCCGAATGGATCAGCGATGTGGCAGCGGCGAACTCCTGGGATGCTGCCGTCGTCCTTGATTTCGACCCCTGCGGCCCGCAGCCGAGACGTCAGCGCATCATAGTCCTGGCAGCGCAGCGCCGGGTGTGCTTTCCTTGCCGGCCGGAAATCCGCTTCGACTCCAAGATGCAGCTGCACGCTTCCACTCTCGAACCAACATCCACCGCGCTTAGCCAATTCTGCCGGCTTGCGAAGTTCAGCCATCCCTAGCAAGTCACGATAGAACCCGCGCGCGGTCTCCTCCTCGCCAGCAGGCATGGCAAGCTGCACGTGATCGAGGGCGATGAAAGGATAGGTTGGCAATCGAACTCCTGAGTTGAAGTATCGCAGCTACAGGTCCGGCGTCGCCCTACCGGCTTCCCACCACGCCGCGCACCGACTCAATCAGCTTGCCTGAGTCGTACCCGACGCCGTCCTTGAACACGGTCTCCACGTTTTCAATGTCCTCAATTTTCTTCGACGGATCGCCCTTGATCACCACCAGGTCAGCCTGCTTGCCGGCAGCGATCGTCCCAATGCGGTCGAGCTCTCCCAGAAACTGCGCTCCATTCGCGGTCGCGATCTGGATCGCTTCCAGCGGTGTGAATCCTACCTCCACCAGCAGTTCGACCTCACGCTGATCGCCAAATCCCGCGATCACCCCGCCCATACCCGTCGGATCAAGCCCCGCCAGTAACAGCCCTCCAGCCTTCGAAAAGGCATACTCAAATTCCTCTTCCTTCTTGAATGCCGCCGGGTATGGCGAGCCATTGCCGCCGAAACGTTGGCGAATCCGATTGTCGTCGCTCGCTCGAACCCGATTCGCCAGCACCGCGCTGCGGGCATCGGGCGATAGCGCGTCCAGAACTCGCCTTTGCATGGTGGGCCGCCCGGGAAAACTGCCCATTTCAAATACCGGCAGTGTCGAAGTCACGGCGACATGGTGTTGCACAAGATACTGGATCGTGTCGTGCAACGGCCCTGCATTCGCATCCAACTTTGCCATGCCCACCGGATCCTCTCCGTCCTCGGGACACTCGTCCAGTTTCTTTCCCGAAATAAATTCGGTGTCCACGAACAGTCCATGTTCCAGATCGTCAATTCCCAAGTCCGCCGCCTCGCGGAAATTCACGGCGCAAAGATGTCCGGTCACCTTCGCTCCGCGCTTGTGCGCCGCCGCAATCGCCGCGCCCAGCTCCGCGCGAGTGATGAACATGTAAGCCTTGAAGTTGTCGACCCCCTGGTCGAGCCAGAAATTCACTGTCCGCGTCGCATCGTCCGGCCCCGTGAGTTGGTGCATCTGAATCGCCCACGACCCCTTGCCCTCGAGATACGGCCCCGTCACGTGCATCTTCGGCCCGGGCGTCTGTCCCGCATCGATGGACTTCTTGAGTTCCAGATCCGTGTACGGTTCAAGCGCGCCCGTCGTGCGAATCGTTGTCACACCGCCCGCCAGATAGAGTCTCGGGAAGCTGTAGGCCATCTCTCCAAACACACCATTCCCCATCGGATAAAACATGTGGTCGTGCATCCCCACGAGTCCCGGAATCACGGTGTATCCATGCAGGTCCAGTACCTGCGCGTCAGCTGGAACCTTCGCCGCCGATGCATCGCCCACGGACGCAATTTCCCCCTTGCTGAGGATGACCGTCTGATCCTCCCGCGCCGCCGCCCCCGTGCCATCAATCACGCGCACGTGAGTCAGAGCGACGACAGGAGCGTTCACCTTGACGAACGCTTGGACCGCAGGTGAAAGAGTCTGCGCCGCGCACGCAACTCGGCAGACGAGCAGCGAAAGCAGGACAACGATCAATTTGCGCATGGATCTCCTCTCCACGTTCTAACCGCCCAGATCGGCAGAGCAGGATTCTACCGAAGAAACCTCATCCCCGCATCCGGAACCAAGGACATTCCCCATCCCAAACGACAACCACTGAGTACCGAGTACCGGGTACTGAGTACTCCTACACCCCTGTTAGAATTGACGATTAGCCACTCACCCATGGACGCAGCCTTCATCCGCAATTTCGCGATCATCGCGCACATCGACCACGGCAAATCCACGCTCGCCGACCGCCTGCTGGAGCTCACCGGATCCCTCACCGCCCGCGAAATGCAGGCCCAGGTCCTCGACTCCATGGATCTCGAACGCGAGCGCGGCATCACCATCAAGGCCCACGCCGTCCGCATGGTGTACACCGCGCACGACGGCCAGACCTACCAGCTAAACCTGATCGACACGCCCGGCCACGTCGATTTTTCCTACGAAGTCTCGCGCTCCCTCGCCTCGTGCGAAGGCGCGCTGCTCGTCGTCGACGCATCGCAAGGAGTCGAAGCCCAGACTCTGGCCAACTCCTATCTCGCCATCAATCACGGCCTCGAAATCATTCCCGTCATCAACAAGATCGACCTGCAGAGCGCCGACATCCCGCGCACCAAAGAAATGATCGAAAGCGCCGTCGGTCTCGATGCCACCGACGCCGTCCTCATCAGCGCCAAGACCGGACAGGGCGTGCCCGAGGTACTCGAAGCCATCGTGAAGCGCGTCCCTCCGCCCAAGGGATCACCCGACAACCGGCTGCAGGCGCTGGTTTTCGACTCGTGGTTCGATCCCTACCGCGGCGTCATCGTCCTGACCCGCGTATTCCAAGGCACGCTAAAGAAGGGCGACCGCATTCGCCTCTGGTGGAACGGCACCACCTTCGACGCCGAAACTCTCGGCGTGCTCACGCCCAAGCCGGTGGAGATCGATCAGCTCGTGGCCGGCGAAGTCGGATTCATCATCGCCAACATCAAGAACGTCGCCGACACCAAGATCGGCGACACGATCACCCACGACGCCAATCCCGCCCTCGAAGCTCTGCCCGGCTTCGAGGAAATCAAGCCCATGGTGTTCGCCGGGCTCTACACCATCGATGCTCACGCGCACACCCAACTCCGCGAAGCTCTCGAAAAACTTCGCCTCAACGATTCCTCCTTTTTCTTCGAACCTGAAAGCTCGGTGGCGCTCGGCTTCGGATTCCGCTGCGGCTTCCTGGGACTGCTCCACATGGAAATCATTCAGGAGCGTCTCGAGCGCGAATTCAATCTCGACCTCATCACCACCGCTCCCGGCGTCCGCTACAAGATCTACAAAACCGACGGCAAGATGGTCGAAATCGACAACCCTTCGCGCTGGCTCGATCCCAGCGAAATCGAAAAGATCGAAGAGCCCGTCATCCTCGCCACTATCCTCACCAACGAAGAGTACGTCGGCGGAATCCTCGCCCTCGTCGAAGAAAAGCGCGGCAAGCAGAAAACCTTCGAGTACGTCAGCTCCTCGCGCGTCATGCTGCACTACGAATTGCCGCTGAACGAAATCGTCCTCGACTTTTACGATCGCCTCAAATCCGTCTCCCGCGGGTACGCCTCCCTCGACTACCATCTCGCCGACTACTGGGAATCTCCCATGGTCAAACTCGACATCCTCGTCGCCGGAGAGCCCGTCGACGCCCTCTCCATCATCGTGCACCGCGACTTCGCTTACGAACGAGGCAAGGCTCTGGTTTCGAAAATGCGCGAACTCATTCCCCGCCAGATGTTCGAGGTCCCCATCCAGGCCTCCATCGGCGCCAAGATCATCGCCCGCGAAACCGTTCACGCCATGCGCAAGAACGTCATCGCCAAGTGCTACGGTGGCGACATTTCCCGTAAGCGCAAACTGCTCGAGAAACAGAAAGAAGGCAAAAAGCGCATGAAGCGCATCGGCCGCGTCGATATCCCGCAGGAAGCATTCCTCGCCGTCCTCAAAGTCGGCGAGAGCAGCAACTAGAGAGACTCCGGCTCGCCTCTGCCTTGCAAGGGCACGGCTTCTCAGAGTGCTGAAAAACTCAAGACTCGTATCAGGGCATCGCTTTAGCGATGCCGCAAGTGCCGCAGAATCAATTCCGGCTTCAGCCGCTGTACAGCTCTATCGGCACGAAAGTCAGTTCTTCAGCAAACTCTTCAGCCCCTGAGGAACGCCGGCGCGGAAACCGCTCCCATCCATAGCTTCCCGTGGCGGAGTATCATTCCGTTTCGCGCCGCACGCCGGCGCAAAATCAAATTCATCAAAGGAACCCGTGCGAAAAATCCTGCTTGCCTTACTGCTGCTTTCTGCATCGATGACCGTAGCACAAACCGACGCGCCGACATTCTCCGCCGAGTTGTTCCGGTACGAAGTGCATCCCAACATCGTCTATCACACCGCGAATAACTACCAGGCCAAGCTCGACGTGTATACACCCGCCGGCAAGTCGCAGCCCACGCCCGTCGTCATCGTGATCCATGGCGGAGGTTGGATCGCGGGAACGAAGGAAGAGCGCGTGCTCGAAATCATGCCCTACCTCCAGATGGGATTCGCTGCCGTGAATGTCGAATACCGTATGGCGCAGGTGTCGCTGGCTCCGGCGGCGGTGGAAGATTGCCGCTGCGCGCTGCATTGGGTGTTTGCCAACGCGAAGAAGTACAACTTCGATCCCAACCGCGTGGTGCTTCAGGGCGGATCGGCCGGAGGTCACCTGGCCCTCACCACCGGCATGCTCACGCCCGCGGCAGGATTTGATCACGAGTGCTACACCGATGAGGACAACGTCTGGAGCCAGAATCCCGGCACCGACAAAGATCCCCGCGTCGCGGCGATCGTGAACTGGTTTGGCATCGCCGATGTTCTGGACGAACTGCATGGACCGAACGCCAAGGGATATGCAGTCGCATGGCTGGGCGATCAGCCGAATGCCGACGAGCTTGCGAAACGCCTGTCGCCCATCCACTACGTCGACAAGAACACGCCGCCCATCATCACGATTCACGGCGACAAGGACGCACTCGTTCCCTATGAGCAGTCCGTGCACTTGCACAAAGCGCTCGACGCGGCCGGGGTGCCCAATCAGCTCTATACGGTTCCTGGCGCCAATCACGGCGGATTCTCCTACGAACAGAATCAGGCCGCGTGGGCGGCGGTTCGAGAGTTCCTGAAGAAGAATGTGAAAGGGCTGGCGGACACTGCGCCCGCGAAATAGAAAGATTCGAGCGCCGTTGCTGCGTCACAATGATCAAGCCTGATACCACAACTGGGCCGACGCATATTCGCCGTTTGGCGCGAACATCTACGGCAGAGCCCGGTACATGGGTTATGCGATCGGTGTTGTCCGTGCCGTACTAGTTGCGATTTTGGATGTCACAGAGATTCGTAGTTGGCGCCCCCCCAGTTACACGCATTGACCACGCCTGCGGGGATTCGAGCGTATTCAAAGTACGTACATCCGAAGCATCCACCAGACCAGTAATATCGCGACGATGGCCCCCGCGATGTGAACGATCCAGTCACCAGCTGTTTTCGGTTTCCCAAAATTGAACATGCTGCAATGGTAGCAGGCGCGGTAAGCGCCGCCGCGTCGACGATATACTCACTGACCCATCCGATTCGCGTACAGACGCTTGCTCAGCGTGGAAGGCCTTCTTCCCGTGTCAACGCAACTAACCTGGCCTTCGCCCATGTGAAGCCTTCTCGAGCCGTTCCCCTGCTCGAACGTTCCGCCGGCTAGTTGGAACAAGTGCTCACTGCGGCCGTTGCAGTCGACGCGTTCTTGCCCTACCACTCCTTTGAGGCCGGAGAACTCATCCTGAACAACGGTTTCCTGTGCAATGCGCTTATCCGGCCATACGCGGAGGCCACCGCGGAACTCGCCAACTTCGATCTTCCTGCCGCCCGAATTCTGGCCGACCGTCTTTCGCTTCCCGAGGCGCGCCTCTTCGCCGAGTTGCTCGTGGCGCGCCGCGCTCTCGGCGACGCTTCCCCGCCCGAGGCAAGAGTGGTGACTGGAGGGCGCTTTCTATTGTCGATGCGGTACTAGGTCTGCAGAAGAAAAACCGATTCGCCCGGCCGCAATTTTCGCTATCGGAAGCGATATCACCCGCGGTAAAACCCGCTAAAATCGGGCCGAAAACGAAAGTACACTAACCCCAAAATGTGCAAATCTCAAAACCGGAAGAAACCCAGTCTCATCCAGCCCAGGGTAATGTTAATGTTCGATGAATTGCATAACTGGTTACTACTCATGGCTTTAAAGGGGACAATCACGCTTCCCCGGAACCGACCGCTCGGTCCCAGTTCAAAGAGATCGCGAGCGCGATTTTCAATTCCACAATCTTTTCCACAGGTAAATGGTGCCAGACGAGGCGCTGGCGCAAACCCAAGGCCCTAAGGGACTTACCGGGACACTTCTACAGTGTCCGCTGTAGGCAGCAGCTACTGCTCCGAGTCGGTCCCACCCTCGGCCAGGGACTCAAATCGGGTGCTATTTTTGAGGAACGCCATCCTGACTTTTCCGATGGGTCCGTTTCTTTGTTTGGCAATAATGATCTCAGCCTTACCCTGCAATTCCGGATCATCCTGCTTGTAGACTTCTTCGCGAAAGATGAACATCACCAGGTCGGCATCCTGCTCAATCGATCCCGACTCGCGCAAGTCGGCAAGTTGCGGACGATGATCTCCCCCGCGGCTCTCTGGAGCGCGGCTCAACTGCGAGAGCGCGATCACCGGCACACTCAACTCTTTCGCCAGCGCCTTCAGTCCTCGCGAAATCGCAGACACTTCCTGCGTACGATTCTCGAAGCGCTTGCCTCCGCCCGACATCAACTGCAAATAATCCACGATGATCAGATCGAGCCGCCCGCCTTGCGCCTGCTTCAACCGCCGCGCCTTGGCCCGCATCTCGCTCAGAGAAATGCCGGGAGTGTCGTCGATGAAAATCGGAGCATGCGCCAATTGCTCCATCGCCCGCACAACTTTCCGCGTGTCGTCCTGCCACAGTGAACCGGTGCGCATCTTGTGCGCATCGACCCGCGCCTGCGAACACAGCAAGCGCATCAGCAGCGCCTCGCGCGACATTTCCAGAGAGAACACGCCCACCACCTGCTGATCTTCAATCGCGGCGTTCTCCGCAATGTTCATCACAAACGCCGTCTTGCCCATCGAAGGCCGCGCCGCAATGATCACCAGATCCGAGCGCTGCAAACCCGACGTCATTTCATCCAAGTCGACGTAGTGAGTCGCCAGCCCCGTGATCCGCTGCCCGCGTTGCAGCAGCGCGTCGACCGACCCAAACGATTCGCGAACGATCTCCTGCACGCCCATGAACCCGCGCCCAATGCGCTTCTCCGACAGCTGAAAGATCGCCGCCTCGGCATCGCTGAGAACGTCTTCGGCCGCGTCCCCCTGATCCGATGCCCGCGCAATCGCCGTGCTCGCCGCCGAAATCAGGCCGCGCAGCAGCGCCTTGTCGCGCACAATCTTGACGTAGTGCTCAATGCTCGGCCGGTCCGGGACGCCGTCCACCAAGCTCGACACGTACGCCACATCGCCAATCGGCTGCAGATCCTTGTGCCGGTCGAGTTCCTCGATCAGCGTGATCATGTCAATCGGCCGAGACGACTCCGCCAGATCCACCATCCGCGAATAGATGCGCCGGTGCGAATCGAGCGAGAAATCCTCGATCCGCAAATGCTCCGCCGCCTGGTTGTACGCAAAGTTGTCGAGCAGGATCGCGCCCAGAATCGAGCGCTCCGCCTCTACGTTCGCCGGAAGCGTGCTGATGCTGTAATCAGTAGTTGCCAAAGATTTCTCTCTCACTAGATTTTGCGGAAGCGCAACTGAACACTATCCGCAATCCCCTTGTGAATGCGACGCACGTCCTATGGAAAACTCCGCCCAAACAAAAAATAGTTGGCGCCCCCACACACATGTGGCGACGGCCGCCTCGGCCGTCCTGCAAAGCCTGCCCTGAGCGAAGTCGAAGGGGCGAAGCCGAGCAGTCGGTTCTTTCTCCGAGTGTAGGAGAACAAAAGACGAAGATCAAGAAAAGAAGAAAGAGTAGAGAAACTGCCCGCAAATGGAAATGCGGCCGGGGCCAGCCACCCCGACCGCATTCGTACGTGGTTTCCTGCGCTGCCTGATCACCGCGTGGCGGCGGAATGACCGCTTCGGCCCGACAGCGCTCCCGCTCTCACGAGCAACGAGTGCCACTTTTGCCAAAGCGCGTTGCCCATTCGCAATCTCGCGATCACGAACTGGCAAGCCTGCGGTGGCCAGCGGTCCGTCCTGTTCCTGCTCCAAGAGCAACGAACAGGTGGGGGAGGAGGCCGCAATGCCCGGGCAACCAGTCGCGCTTGCGCGCGTCTTCTGGAATGTCCCCCGGCGATTCACCCTCGAGAATCACCAAGCTGCCGCTGGCTCTGCCGCAATCATTCGGCAAGCTCAGGAAACTTCACGTTTCGCTGAACCCACTCTCCGTCACTTTGTTGCGTCCCGCAACACAAAAAACTTCCGCCCTTGTGCAGAAACTGTGGACGATGTGACTTCCCTGTGGAAGACCGAGGAAAACTAAGAATTAATATTCCGCCACAGATTCTCTTCGCCAGCCCGTTCAATAACTTAGACACCGTAAAACCATTCTGATCGATACCACCTTTCGCCAGAACGCAACCGCTCCCCGCACCTCCTACCAAAGCGGTAGCGGTAATGAACAGAACATCCGCAGACATTGTCGCCCAACAACTGGCTTCGAATTCACGCCGCGCCGGCACTGCCAAAATGTTCGAAAAGCCGCGTCATTGTTGACAATTCTGAGACAACCCTGCCCCGGAAGCTCTGCTATAAAAACCCAACTGGCTCGACCTTACAGCCAAAAAGGGGGCGTCATGATTCTCAACGTTCAGTCATCCGCGCGGCTCATCGCAACCGCACTTCTTTTAACTATTTTCTTGTCCGACGCGAGTTTTGCCGCAGCAGCATCCGTCTCGCTTTCGCCGAAGCTCGGTCCGCCTACCACCAAAACGACTGCTACCGGTTCAGGCTTCTCAGCGGGCGAGACCGTAGCCATCACCTTCGACTCAGCCACGGTCGCCACCGCCACTACCGACGGTTCCGGCAACTTCACTATGGCTCTGACCGTATCAAAGTCTGCGCAACCCGGTGCGCACGCCGTGGAGGCCAACGGACAAGCGAGCGGCCTAACTGCTTCCGCCACCTTCACGGTCCAGACCAACTGGCCCTCATTCAAGAATTCTCCAGCGCGCACCAGCGTCAACGCCTTTGAGAACACCATCAACCCGCGAAATGCCGCATCGCTCTCCCTGGCATGGCAAGGACAAATGGGCGACCTCGTCGACTTCTCCTCGCCCGCCATCGTGAACGGCGTCGTCTACGTCGGCTCGTTCGACGGCAAACTCTACGCTTTCAACTCCAACGGCTGCGCTCCTCAAACTCTCTGCCAGCCCTTGTGGAGCGGCGCCACCGGCAACGACATCACTTCATCCCCCGCTGTCGCCAACGGCACCGTCTTCATCGGCTCCGCCGATCACAAACTCTACGCATTCCCGGCCAAGGGTTGCGGCAAATCGTCCTGCTCCCCGCTGTGGACCGGAACCACCGGCGGCGCCATCCTCGAAAGTTCACCGCTGGTCGTCAACGGCATCGTCTACGTGGGCTCATTCGATAAGAAGTTCTATGCCTTCGCCGCCTCGGGATGCGGAAAGTCAACCTGCTCTCCGCTCTGGACCGCCGCGACCGGAGCCTCCATCACATCTTCGCCCGCCATCGCCAACGGCGTCGTCTACATCGGCTCGCAAGACGGCAAGCTCTACGCCTTCCGCGCCAGCGGCTGCGGCGCCAGAACCTGCTCTCCTCTCTGGACCGCCCAGGCCGGCAGCTCCATCGTCCAATCCGGCCCGGCCGTCTCCAACGGCGTAGTCTACGTCGGCTCGTTCGACCAGGATCTCTACGCCTTCAATGCCGCCGGTTGCGGACAGTCCACCTGCCAGCCGCTCTGGACCGGCACCACCGGCCCGTTCATCTCCTCCTCGCCCGCGGTCGCCAACGGCGTGGTTTACGTGGGAGACGGCGACTCTCTCTTCTACGCCTTCAACGCCTCGGGATGCGGCGCCGCAACCTGCTCCCCGCTCTGGACCGGCCAGGCCATCGGAGAACAAGCCGCCATCACCTCCGCCCCAGTCGTCGCCGACGGATTAGTTTACGTGAGCGAAAACAACGGCATGGTCATGGTCTTCAACGCCAACGGATGCGGCACGTCCTTCTGCTTCCCGCTCACGCAACTGTTGACGAATAACGAGCAGATCGTCTCGTCCTCACCAGCAGTTGTTAACGGCTCAGTCTACTTCGGCTCCGCCGATCAAAACCAAGCACCGGTCGGCAGGCTCTACGTGTACAAACTCCGCTGATCACAAGACTCATGTGGGGACGGCCGCCTCGGCCGTCCCGCGCAGCCTGGCCCGAGCCACTCGAAAACACAGAAAAACAAATCACGTTCTGAACATGTTGAACTATCGCCCCGTTGACGATTCCCGCAATAATCCGTCTCATCTCTGACGCGGAATCATTCCCCCAATGCTCCCTACAAAATCCTGCCAGAGGCCCCTCATGATCCGAGCCGCCCTGTTCGTTGGTTCAGCGTTCCTCGCCGTCTTCCTCCTGGTCTCATCGTGCGCCGCTGGCGCACCGCCGCACGACCGCGACTTTTGGCGCGCGATCGCGAAAAATCACTACTCTGTCCCCGACCACGAATCCGCCGACGCGTTGGCCCATGACCTGAGCGCCCTGCTCGCGTCTCCCGATCCCGAATTACGCGACGATCTCGCGTATTCGATTCTGGCTCACTGGATTTACCGTCGCGATCTTCTTTCTACGCCCACGCTGCTCGCCCTTACCGACGAATGGCGAGCGAACCTCACCAGTGGACTCGGCGAAGCCGGATCCAACTCCGTCCTGAAGCGTTCGTTCTCCGCCCTCTGCCTCTCCGAGATGGCGAACCTGGAACTGAAAGCTCCATTCATGGGCGCGGACCGGTACCACAACCTGGTTGCGGAGGCGATTTCCTATCTGCAAACCGAGCGCGATCTCCGCGGATACGACGCGCAACTGCACTGGATCCACGCCACCGCGCACACCGCCGACTTGCTCGCCGCCCTGGCCGGCAGCCCGCTGCTCAGAACCGAAGAAGCCGCCGCCATGCTCAGTGCTATCGATTCGCGCCTCGCCACGGCTCCACAGGTCTACACCCAGGGAGAGCAAGATCGCCTTGCCACCGCCATCGTCTCCGTCATTCGCCGTAAGGATTTTGACCCGTCCACCTTCGATCCCTGGCTGGCCCGCTTCGACGCTGAAGATCGCGACGTGTGGACGACAACTACGGTCGAGTCCCTCGCGCGTTATCAGAATCACAACTATGCGCTGCAGGCGCTGACGGTTCGCATTTCGTTGGCAGGGGATTCTCCCCAAATGACGAAGTATCGCGAAAAGATCCTCGCAATCCTGGCCAAACGATAAATCAGGATCGGGAGTCGGAGGAATGCGGGGGAAACGTGGGATGGCCGCCTTCGGCCGTCCGAGCGTTGGCTCGTGATGATTGGATTCGATATCCATTCAGGAACGGCGTCACCCCGGCTGGATCATCAATTAGGAAGGAGTCATCCCCAAACTGAGCCGTCCTTTTTTGGAAGGGCGTGATCCCGAACGGAGCCGTTCTTCAGGCGAAGTAAGGGATCTCGCTCTGCACCCATCGCCCCACACTGTCATCCTGAGGCGCCGTCGTTTGGCGCCGAAGGATCTATGCACTTTGCCTGGCTGCGCCGATACTCCCGACAACTCCACAGATCCTTCGGTCCGCAAAAGGCGCGGACCTCAGGATGACAAGACGATGATGACAAGAAGATGACGACAGAAAAGGCACGGCCGAAGCCGTGCCCCATTCATTGTTTCGATCTTCCGCTGTGACTCCGTGCCTCCGTGGTGAAAACCGGACGGCCGAGGCGGCCGTCCCCACATGTTCCTTGCTAGTCTCTGACTCCATCCATGAACGCCCGCAACTTCCGCGACCGCGACGGATGCCGCAGCTTCCGCAGCGCCTTGGCTTCGATCTGGCGGATGCGTTCGCGCGTGACCGCGAACGACTGCCCGACTTCTTCCAGCGTGTGCTCGCTGCCGTCTTCGAGTCCGAAGCGCATCTTGATGACTTTTTCTTCGCGCGGGGTCAGCGTGCGCAGGACCTGTCCCGTCTGGTCCTTCAGGTTCACGTTGATCACCGCCTCGGCCGGAGACACCACGCCGCGGTCTTCGATGAAGTCGCCCAGATGCGAGTCTTCCTCTTCGCCAATCGGCGTTTCGAGCGAGATCGGTTCCTGCGCGATCTTCAGCACCTTGCGCACTTTTGCTACAGGAATATCCATGCGCTTGGCGATTTCTTCCGACGTCGGCTCGCGTCCCAGCTCCTGCACCAGCTGCCGCGAGGTGCGGATCAGCTTGTTGATCGTTTCGATCATGTGTACCGGGATACGAATCGTGCGTGCCTGATCGGCAATCGCGCGGGTAATGGCCTGCCGAATCCACCAGGTGGCGTACGTCGAAAACTTGTAGCCCCGGCGGTATTCGAATTTGTCGACGGCCTTCATCAGTCCGATGTTGCCTTCCTGAATCAGGTCGAGGAACTGCAGTCCGCGGTTGGTGTATTTCTTGGCAATCGAAACCACCAGGCGGAGGTTGGCCTCAATCAGCTCCCTCTTCGCCTGCTCCGCGTCCATGTCGCCCTGGATGATCTCGCGCTGCGTGCGCTTGAGTTCCTGAAACGACACTCCGGTTTCGAGTTCCAGCTTTTCGACTTCGCCGCGAATGGCACGTGCTTGCCGGCGATATTCTTTTTTCTGTTCTTCGCTGCGGGTGGCGTCGGCCTTGCGCTCGAGATTTTGTGTCTGGCGGTCGAGCGAACGCATGCCGTCGACCGTTTTATTCAGGCGCTCGATCAGCCGCTTGCGCTCGGCGTTGGTGAATCCGAGCTTGCGCACCGCCTGCGATGTGGCAACAATGCCACGCGCCAGCTTGCGCCGCGCCCGGCGATGATCCTTCGGCTTCTTCGTCTTCGAAACTTCGTGATACTTCTCTTCCAGCAGCGCGGCCTTTTTGTACAGCTTGGCCATGTCGTCGATCTTGCCGGTGAACTCATTCAGGCGGTTCTGCAGGATCTCGTCGGTGATCTCCTCTTCGTCGAAGGTGACCACCTCCTTGATCGAGCGCACGCCTTTCTTGAGGTCCTCGCCCATCGCCAGCAGTTCGCGGATCACAATCGGCGACCGCGACAGGGCCTTGAGCACGCGGATCTGGCCGCGCTCGATTCGTTTGGCGATTTCCACTTCGCCTTCACGCGTGAGCAGCGGCACAGTTCCCATCTCGCGCAGATACATGCGGACGGGATCGTTGGTTTTTTCCAGGGCTCCGGGAGTCAGGTCGAGTTCTACGTCCTCGCCTTCCTCGGATTCATCGAATTTCTTATCGAGCGCGGCAGAAGGCAGCTTGGGCCCTTCTAACACGTCGATGCCTTGCGTACCGATCGTCGTCAGCAGATCATCCAGGTCCTCGGGACTATGCACGTCATGCGGTATGAGGTCGTTGACCTGGTCATACGTGAGATATCCCTTCTCTTTGCCTGTGTCGATCAGCTTTTTGATGTCATCGAACTTGTCGTCAAGAGCCAAAAGGTGTGTCCTCGAACTGCGTTATTTCCGCTCCACAGGAGCTTGTGATAATGTTCCTTTAAGGGTGGGAATATGGGTGTTGCGGGATTCCGCGTACCGCACAAACCTATAGATTTTAGCAAACATGTGCTGCACCGTCTATCGGCTGCCCGCTTTACATCCCATAGCCCGCCGCTATCTTCAATTTCCTTAAATAGTTAGATGGCTGCGCAGGGCTTTTTGTTTCAAGCGCTTTTCTTGTTTCCTGCGTTTTTCAGACCTTCTTCGGCGAGGCTCGGATCTCTCAGGGCGCGGCTGATTCGTTCCAGTTCCGTGAGCAGTTCGCGCAGGCGGTCTTTGTCGGCGGCGAGGCCGGGCTTCTTCAGTTCCTGCTGGACGTCTTCCTGACGACGGCGCAAGTGAATGCGGCGCAGGGCGCGGACTGCGGCTTCCAGCACTTCGGCCGTGAGTTCTTCATCCTCCTTCAGAAGAATTAGCGCCAGCAGGCGGCGGTCGCTCTCCGTGGCCGGCACCTCAAGGACATCGGCAAATTCCCGGTCTGCATTTAGCACAAAATCGTTGAGCAGCGACTCGGCCAGGGACTCGGTGGCGAGGCCGCGGTGCAGGCCTTCGTTCTGCAAGACAAACTGAGCCTGGCGGGCGGGATCGAATTCTTCTTCGGCGCCATCGCGGGCGGAGAGACGCTCTTCGACGGATTGCATCTGGCGCGCCGAGGCCAGGGCGCGGATCAGGACCTTTTCCGCGTCGGTTGCCTGCGCTTCCACTGTCGCTTTGACGGCGGATGTGGCACGGGTGGACGCGGCGTGCCGCAATTCCTGACGCAAGACTGCGGAGTCGATGCCCAGTTTCTGCGAGATCTCATGGGCCAGTTCATCGCGGACGATTCGGCTCGGGACTCGCTGGATGTGGGGCAGCAGGTAATTTACGGCCTTCTGCTTGCCTTCGCCGCTGCGCACGGGGAATTGCGAGCGAGCTCGCTCGATGAGGTAGTCGAAATATTTTTGCGAATGCTTCAGCGCTTCTCCGTAGGCGTCTTTGCCCTTGCGGCGAATGTAGAGATCGGGATCGAATCCCTGCTCGAGCGTGAGCACTTTGAGTGTGAATTCTTCTTCGACCAGCAGGCCGAGAGTGCGCTCCGTCGCTTTCGCTCCGGCAGTATCGGGATCGAAGTTTACGACTGCGTTCTTACTGAAGCGTCCGAGCAGCTTGGCCTGAAGCTCGGTGAACGCTGTGCCAGAGCTGGCAATCACGTTGTGAAATCCGGCGGCATAGACGGAGATGCAGTCCATTTGGCCTTCGACCAGGATGGCGTAGTCGAACTTCTTGATCCACTCCTTGGCGAGATCGAGGTTGAAGAGCACCTTGCCCTTGGAGTAGATCGCAGTCTCGGGTGAATTCAGGTACTTCGGCCCGGATTTTTCGTCGGTCGCGAGCGTGCGGCCGGTGAACGCGATGACTTTTCCCGCCTCGCTGGCGATCGGGAACATGACGCGGTTGCGGAACTTGGAGTACATCGAAGCGGACGTCGGACCTCGGACTTCAGACTTCGGACCTTGGACATCCGGCTTTCGGCTTCCGGCTTCCGGCTCGCGGCTTGAGTCAAAATCCCCGCCCTGTCCGTCCACAGAACGGACGGACAAGGACGGGGCACCCTCGGAGTCTGGCCGCAGTCTGAGGTCTGAGGTCTGACGTCCGTCGTCTTGCTTCCACGAAAATAGGCCGCTTTCGCGTAGCACTTCTTCGCTGAATTCTTCTTTCAGGCGGTCGCGTAGGAGGAATCCGGAATCGGGGGCGTAGCCGATGCGGAAGCGGGCGATCATCTCCTGATCGAGGCCGCGGCCGGCGAGGTATTCGCGGGCTCGAGCGCCTTCGGGGCGGCGCAGGCATTCCTGAAAGAAAGCTACGGCACGCTCGTGAACGTCGAGAAGCTGACCGCGCAGGCGCGCTTCTTTGGCTTCGCCGGGAGTTGAATAGCTCGCCTTCGGCAGGGGGATGCCGAGTTTCTGCGCCACCATCCGCACGGACTCGGGGAAAGTGATGTTCTCGATCTTCTGGACGAAGCTGAAGACGTCGCCGGACACACCGCAGCCGAAGCAGTGATAGAACTGGCGCGTGGCATGGACGGAAAACGATGGCGTTTTCTCGCCGTGAAACGGGCACAGGCCCGAATAGTTCTGCGCCCCGGCTTTCTTCAGCTTGATGTAGTCGCCGATGATCCGGACGATGTCCGCCTGCTGCTTGACCGTGTATGCGAAATCGCCAGGGTTCGCCATCTAGGGGCAAAGTTCTCCACAAGAATTGTCAGGGAAAAAGCGGCTGAATGAAATATATAGAGAGGCGATTGCTGTGGAGAAGCTGTGGGAATCGAGAGTTATCGGTTGATCGATATGGAAAAGCTTCCGCTCACTGTGATTCGGGAAATCCTCCTGGTCGGCCGTGCAACACGAGTGAGGCTAGTTCCAAGGCTCTAATGCGGGTGATTCCTAATGTCTGCTCGATCGCCAGCGGGTGATCATTTTCTTCAATCACAAACAGAGGGCGCGTTCCTACAGGTTGGACCAAAATCTTCGTTTTCAGATTCAGGGTTTCGGAGTATTCGGCGAGCGAATTCGCAAGTCTGCCCCTAAACGGGCCCCGGCACTGTTCTCTCCCTTGCAGCTCCCAGCATTCTTCGATCTCAATGTAATCGGCGGAAAACGGGCGGGAGCCGCTCCCGGAGTCTGAGGTCAAAGACTTCCTCACGAACGGACACCCACAAGCCCCATAGGAACGGCTCATCGGACCCAACAATTGGGATTTCCAGACAGCCTCGGATAAAGAACCATTGCTGATCGATGATGCACTGATCGGAGCTGATCACAGCACGAGTATCCCGAACCTCTCGCGCCATATTTGCGTACTGGTCCGGGAATTCCGCGGCAAAGCTCATCGGGAGTCCGGTATGGATCTGGCCGCAGGTTGCGCACTTGTAATCCTCGATCATTCTTGATTGCCGCGCCCACCCGTCGGGAATCTGCGAGCCGACGGGGGTGTCTGTCGTCCCTCCGGGACTCGTTACCGCGTCTTGCGTGTACCCAGGACTTACGTCCTGGGCTAACATATGTCGCCGCTCCGCGGCTGCACCCGGGAAGAATTCCGCTGCACCGTATAACAAACAAAACGCATTAGCGACAGATTCTGGCTCGCGATCGAGGTGTGGTAGTCATGCTTATCTACGGAAGAATTAAGACGAACTTCAGTCGCGCACGTCGCGGAATACTCCAATCGCCAAGCCTTCGACCGCAGCCTAGACGTTTAACTCCACCAGCGTTGCCCCGCCGCCGCCTTCGTTTTGGGGAGCCTCGGCTACCGAGGTCACGTGGGGATGTTGTTGGAGCAACTGGCGCAGGGCTTTGCGGAGGATGCCCATGCCGCTGCCGTGGACTACGCGGACGCGTGGGAGTCCGGCCAGAAATGCCTGGTCCACGAATCTTTCGACTCGCGACGAAGCTTCGTCCACGGTTTGGCCGATCACGTTGATCTCGCTGGGGACGTTTGCTCCCTCGTTTTCAAGCGAGACGGAAATGCCACGAGCGCGGGCTGCTTTCACGGGAGTATCTGCGGCTTGGCCATGGGCACTCGCAAGTACTTCGGCGATGTCATCGCGCGCGATCTTCATTTTCATCGCGCCCATCTCGACTTCGAAGTGATTGTCGTCGACTTTACGGACGACTCGCGCTCCGCGTCCGGTCGACTTCAGCTTCACCGTGTCGCCCTCGGAAACATGCTTCACCACCTGCGGCTGCGCGTGCGGGTCGCCGTGATCGGCTCCGGTGGAGTGGGCTACCACCGTGGAATTGAACTGTTCGCTGAACTCGCGGCGCATCTTGGCGATACGGCGCTCGGCGTCTTTGGAAAGTTTTTGCGCGGCGGCGCGGTCCTGAACTGCGTTCACGGCCTCGCGCGCGTGATATTCGAAATCTCGGAGGAGGCTTTCCAGCTTCTTCTCCATCTCACGGATTTTGACCTGCTGCTCTTTGCGTCCCTCGGCAGCCAGCTGCGCTTTCTCCTTCTCAAGCTCTTGCTCACGCGTCTTGAGGCGCAGCCGTTCGACGTCGGCCGCTCGAAGATCGGCATGCAACTTGTCGAGGAACTGCCCTACGTCGCGGGCTTGCGTGCCCAGCCTCGATCGGGCGCTTTCGATGATCGCGGGATTCAATCCGAGGCGCCTGGCGATGTTGATTCCCGCCGAGGCTCCTGGCACTCCGACTTTGAGCTCGTACGTCGGCTGCAGCGTGGCCTCGTCGAAGCCGACCGACGCGTTCACGACTCCGGGAGTATTCGCGGCGTAGACCTTGAGCGACGTGTGGTGAGTAGAGATCACGGTCATGCATCCGATGCCTCCGAAGTGGCTGGCGATCGCGACGGCCAAAGCGGCGCCTTCTTCGGGATCCGTCGCAGAGCCCAGTTCATCGAGCAGCACCAGCGACTGCGCTGTGGCGGTGCGCGAGATGAGATCGATGTTGGTGACGTGCGCCGAGAAGGTGGAGAGATTCTGCTCGATGGACTGGTAGTCACCGATGTCGGCCAGGACGGAGTCGAACACGGGGAGTTCAGCGCGGTCCGCGGGCACTGGGAGACCCGACTGGGCCATCAGTGCTAGCAGGCCAACGGTCTTCAGCGTGACGGTTTTGCCGCCGGTGTTGGGGCCGGTGATGATGAGTTGGCGGCGGGTGCCTTCGAGTTCCACGGTGACCGGGACTACGGCAATGCCCTTGGCTTTTAGATTGCGTTCCAGAAGAGGGTGCCTTGCATTATGCAGGAGCAGGCGAGCGTTGCTCGCCACGGACGGGCGAAGGCGGCCGTCCCCACACAAGTCTTGGCGCTCTTCACTTAGGTGAACCACTACGCAGTTGTAGTCTTCGGCAAAACGCGCCTTCGCGAACTGCAGTTCGAGCTGGCCTAAGACATCTACGGCTGCCAGAATTTCTTTGGACTTTGCTCCGATGCGCTGGGTCATCTCGAGGAGGATGCGGTGGATTTCTGACAGTTCCTCCTCCAGCAGGCGGACCAGTTCGTTATTTTGTTCGATGGTCTCGAGGGGCTCGACGAAAACGGTCTGGCCGCTGGAACTCGCGCCATGGACCACGCCTTGTACGCGGCGTTTCTGCTCGACCTTGACCGGGATAACGAAGCGTTCGCCGCGGATGGTGACGAGTTCATCCTGCACCGTGCCGCCTTCGGAGAGGCGGCGCAGATAGCCGCGCAGGGACTCCTGAATCGAGCGGCGCTGTTTTTCGATCTCGCGGCGGATGCGCGCCAGTTCGGGCGAGGCCTTGTCTTCGAGAGTTCCATCCGGTTGGATCTTGTTGCGAAACCCGCGCAGGAATTCAGTGAAGTCGACAATCTGGTCGGAGAGGGCGCGCACCCGGTGCCAATCGGACTTCATATTCGCCGGAGGATGAAGCACGATCTCGTGCCATTCCGCGGCACGATCGACGACCAGGATCACGTCGCGAATTTCGGTGGTCTCCAGAGCTGCGCCCGCGATTCGCGCTTCTTTCACGAGCAAATCAATATCAACGAGCCCGGAAAAATCAAAGCGCCCGCCCACGCGCCGGAACTCCCGAATCTCCTGGGCGAGTTCCTGCTGGCTCTCGATCCAGTCGTGGTCAGTGGAGGGAGCGAGCGCGGCAATACGCTCCTGGCCGAGGGGCGAGGAGGCGTAACCGCGGAGGAGTTCCCGCAGAGATTCGAACTCCAGTACGCGTGCCGAACTGTGGATCAGTGCGCCAGGCATCGCAATTTATGGTAGCAGGAGCGGAACTACGCAATGGGATTGGAGGCGCCGAGAGTGAAGGTCGAAGAAACGGTGGTGGACTTAAGAAGGCTCTGATTAAGTATCTTAAGAGAAAACGCAAGGTCCCTCGACTGCTCCGCTCGGGATGACAAAAAGAAGATTCCTTAATCTCCGCCAGCGCCGGCAACCTGCACGGCAGGCTCAGCCGCGGCCGGGATTCTCACGATGAATAGCGCGCCGCCTTCCGGCTTGTTCTGGCAGGTGATTTGCCCGTTGTGATCCTGAATCACGCCGTAAACGGCGCTCAAGCCGAGGCCCGTACCTTTGCCAACCGGCTTGGTGGTGTAGAAGGGATCGAAGACCCGGAGGGGATCGCGAATGCCGGGGCCGGTGTCGGAAAATTCCAGCATGGCGTCATCGCCCAGCCGGTGGGCTGTGATTTGCAGGGAGCCTCCGCCGGCTTCTTCGAGGGCGTCCATGGCATTGTCGATGATCTCCACGAAGGCCTGAAAGAGTTGGTTGGCATTGCCCTGCACCTTGGGAAAATTCGGCGCGATGGACACTTCCACGCGGATCTTGCCGCCGGGGTGCTGCAGTTCCAGCATCTGGGTCGAGCGATGCAACAGCACGGTGAGGTCGACCAGGATTTTTTCTCCCGGTGACTGCTGGGCAAAACGCAGCAAGTCCGCGACCAGATCGCGCGTCCGGCGGGCCTGGTTCACAATCTTTCGCACCAGCTGGTTTTGTTCGTCGGTGAGCCGTTCCTTGGCCCAGAGTTGCTCGGAATAACTCATGATCGCCGTCAAAGGATGGTTAATCTCATGGGCCGCTCCGGCCACGAGATTGCCGAGGGTCGCCAGCTTTTCTTTCTGCACCAGCTGGCTCTGCAGACGCTTCTGGCCTTCATAGCTGCGACGCGATTCCTGCAGCAGGGCAATGAGCGCCTGGTCCTGCAAATATTGGCGCAGGAATACGAATGCGCCCAGCACCAACATGGCAGCCAGAACGGTGAAAACGCGGAACGCGCGCGAGGGAGCGGCCGATTTGTCGGCCAGCACGGTCCACACACCCAAGACTGGCAGCGACAACAATGCCAGCATGGCGAGCCGGGGAACGACACTCTTCCACCAGAGCGGGTGCAAGGTGGACTGGCGGCTTTCGAGATCCCATTTGCGGGCCGAGAGCGAGGCCGCTGTCATCCAGGCCAGAGTCGCGACGACGGGAATGTCGTACGGGCTGCCCGGGTAGTATGCGCCATTGATTCCGGCAGCGGTGAGCAGCTGCGACCCGACACCGTAGGTCAGACCAACGCCGAGGAAGTGCAGATAGAGCCGCCGCCATCCGCCCGAACTCGTCCCGGCGGCAAGGCCCAGCACGGCGAGCAGTAAAGTGTTCTGCAGCAGATAAAGTCGGCTGTAGTAGAGGTTGTAGAGATGGGCATTCTCGACTACATACTGGTGGGGAAATACGATAAAGGCATAGAGAAAGATCCACCATCCCATCAGCATCATAAAATTCAGCAGGCTGAGATGGATCTTGCCCTCTTTTTTCGCGAGGTCCGGACGCCAGGCTACGGCGGCGATGATGGGCACCGCATGCATGAATAGAATGATGTCGAAGGAAAATATATCGGGAACGGGTCGCCGCAACACGATCTCACAATAGGAACCGGCAGCAGCGTTGCAGGCCCAAAGCGCAAATCCGAGAGCCATCAACGCCCAGAAACTGCGCTCCTGACCCGGGCGGCGCAGGGCGTTGGCCAATGTGATCCCAGTCGCTGCCAACATTAGAACCAGGACGGTGAAATCAGACAACGCGGTTAGCGTAGGGCCGGGGCGGGCGATAAGCGACGTCCCCGCAAAGGCCAGAGTGATTGCGGCCGCTGCGACAAACCAACGGTGTCGTTGAAGCAGACTCATCCGACCCAATTCTATGGGACTGAATTGCGGATGCGCGAGGAACGTTTGGAGTCCAGCAGGTTACTTCCGTTACACCCCCGGGTGAAGGCGAGGCGCCCTTTGGCAGGGCGACTTAGAAGGAGGGTTTGACCTGCTGCGCTTCTCCAAGATGTTCTAAAATCAAGATTAGGAAGGGTGTTTAGCTGATCCTTCCCCCCGGGTGATCTCGATGGCATTTCCTGTGACCCGCCTGCGCCGCCTGCGCCGCACGGCCGAGCTGCGCAATTTGGTATGTGAAACGCGCCTGACTCCTGATGCATTCGTTTACCCCATGTTCGTGTGCCCCGGAGAAGGCGTCCGCAAGCCAGTAGGGTCCATGCCGGGGGTGTTCAATCTCTCGGTGGACGAAGCCGTGAAAGAGGCGCGGCAAGTGCATTCGCTGGGCGTGCCGTCGGTGATTTTGTTTGGGCTGCCCGATAAGAAGGATGAAGTCGCCACCGGAGCGTGGGCTGAGGATGGAATTGTGCAGCAGGCGGCGCGGGCGATGAAGCGCGAAGTGCCGGGACTGCTTCTGATGGGCGATGTGTGCTTGTGCGAGTACATGTCGCATGGACATTGTGGGATTGTGAAGGCGGCTCCGCAATCGCTGGGAGCTGCCGTAGCCGCGCCACCGGCGGTCACGACGGACTACGAAATCGTGAACGACGCTTCGCTCGAACTGCTGGCACGCACGTCGGTGTCGCTGGCGAAAGCGGGGATTGACATCATCGCACCGTCCGACATGATGGATGGCCGCGTGGGGGCGATCCGGCGAGCGCTGGATGATGCGGGACTGATCAATACGCCGATTCTGTCTTACGCTGCGAAGTTCGCGTCGGGATATTACGGGCCGTTCCGCGAGGCCGCCGACTCCGCGCCGCAATTCGGCGACCGGCGCTCCTATCAGATGGATGGAGCGAATATCCGCGAGGCCATGCGCGAAATCGAAGCCGACATTGAAGAAGGCGCCGACATGATCATGGTCAAGCCGGCGCTGCCTTATCTTGACGTGATTGCGACGGCTCGCGAGAGGTTCGAGTTGCCGCTGGCGGCGTATCAAGTCTCGGGTGAATTCGCCATGATCGAAGCCGCCGCGCAAAACGGCTGGATCGAACGCGACCGCGTCATGATGGAGTCGCTGCTCAGCATACGCCGCGCGGGGGCGAGTATCATCCTCACCTACTTCGCCAAGGACGCCGCGAAACTATTGGGATAGTCTGCGTGGATTCAGCGGGTGCCCCATTTCTCGCGTCCTTTGCGAGAAGTGGGGGATTTTGACTCTTTGGAGCGGACCGCCTGCCGCAGGGATTTTATCGAATGGCTCCGAGAAGGACCGCCTGCCAATGACAATCAGAGGGCGAGCCGTTGCTTGACTCTCGGCGTACAATTGTGTCGTTCGGTTTCCCGGCCCTTACGTTCCTGAAATTCGCTCACGCCCGACTTCCCCTCGCGTGAGTGCAATTCATAAGGAGTAAATATGCCCCCTCACAAGCGGGAAGAACTCCGTGCGGTACACAGCGATGTCTGGGAAATTGTCGAGGCGCCGTCCAAGCGGATGCGAGGCGCACAGCCCGTCGCCGACGACGCGTTCCTGAGCGAGATCACGAAGTCAGGCCGCCTCACTACGGTCGACAGTAAGACGCTGCGTTCGCAGCCCCGGCGCGCTGCAGTTCCGTCAACACTCGATCTCGAGATGGATGCGGAGCCGGATGCGGCTTATCTCGTGATGGCGCGGCACGAATCGGGGGCCATTGTTTTCGTCCGGCCTACGCAGACTGAGCGGCGCAGCTCGGCGCGTGGCATTACGGCCAGCACGGTGCGTTTTTCGATCCCGCTGCCTCAGACGTCAGCGGCTGAGGCTCCGGAAGAACAACAACGGCGCTCGCTCATTGGGAAAGTAGTAAAGGCCACCGTTTTGAAGGTGGTCGGCAAGCTGGCAGACCTGGCCATGCCCTTGCTGGCCAAGGCGGCCGAGACGGCGGTGTGGAAACTCAAGGGGCTGCACGAGGGCTGGAAGTCGGTCTCGCCTGACGACCTGCAGACGCCGGATCTTACCGCGATCGACATGGCGAAATCCGTCAGTACAGATGCCGCGCGGCGCAATCTTCTTTTTATTCATGGAACGTTTTCTCACGCGTCGTCGGCATATTCCGCTTTGGCCACGACGCGTGGCTCGAGCGGGAAGACTTTCTTCGAGAGCCTCCAAGCAATTTATGGCAACCGCATTTTCGCCTTCGATCACTTCACGGTGAGCCGCACTCCGGAAGAGAATGCGCGCATGCTGTTGGCCGCGTTGCCCAAGGGGCCGTGCCTTTTTGATGTGGTGACGCATTCCCGCGGCGGTCTGGTTTTGCGCACACTGGTCGAGGACGCAGCCGCACTCGGCCCGAACGCGTCGCGCTTCCAGTTGGGCCGTGCGGTACTGGTCGCTTCGCCGAACGACGGCACGCCGCTGGCCTCCCCCAACCGCTTCCAAGATCTTCTGAATTGGTTATCGAACTTGATGGACCTGTTCCCCGAAAACCCTTTCACCACGGCGGCGGGATTCATCACCGAGGGATTGGCCTGGCTTGCGCACGCCGTTCAGGTGGACATCCCCGGACTCGCCGCGATGAACAGCCAGGGTCCCGTCATTCATCAGTTGCAAGGGCCGCCCGGACCGCCGCCGCGCGCGTATTCGGCGCTGGTAGCGAACTTCGAGCCCGACCGCGGTTTGCTGCAGCGCATGCTGGATGTGGGTGTCGATCTGGTTTTTCAGACGGCCAACGATCTGGTCGTTCCCAGCGAAGGTGGCTGGCACGTGGACACTGGCGCAACACCCGTGATTTCCGCCGATCAGATCGGCTGCTTCGGACGCGGCGGCAACGTACCCAATCCTCCCGACGGACCCGTGAATCACATCACGTTCTTCTCGCGCCCGGCTACCGTGGATTTTCTTGTGGCAAGCCTCCAGGGAAAGCCACTGCCGATCCCGGCACTTGATCCGGCGACTCACTTGCCGTACCTGCTGCGCCGTGGCGCGATGGCGGCATCGGTCGGAGGCACCGGAGCAGCACCGCCGCGCCAACTCGCCGAAACAGCCCCACCACCACCGCAGGCGCTGGCACCGGGCGCGCCCGCGCAATCGAAGCTCGCGGGGCCCAGTTGCGACGATGTGTTTTACATCTCGGTGCTGGGCAGCGACGCCGACTATCAGGCCAACCATCAGGCAACCCTGCTCGCAACTTTCCGGAACGCGCGCGCCATGGGACGCATGCAGACCCGGCGTGGCATCGCGGGTAAGAGATTCCAGAACATCATCGAAGTCCAGCGGGGCATGCACGACTTCCTTAACGGGGAGCCCGGCGCGAAGGAACTACCCAATGATGAAGGTCTTATTAATCTGGGAATCGATCTGTTCGAGACTTTATTGCCCGGCAAGGTCCGGCGTCTCTATGACGCGGCGCGCACCGCGCAGCCGAACGGCCGCCTGCATCTGATCTTCACTTCGATGATCAGCTGGATCGCCGATCTTCCCTGGGAATTCGCCTACGATCCGGAGCGCAAGAATTTTCTCGCCACTTCGGAAGTGAACTTCACGCGCAATGTGGACACGGCGATTCCCGCCGACCGCTTAGGAGCGCGCGACAAGTTGCGAATCCTGGTCGTCGTAGCGCAGCCCTTGGGACTGGCTCATCTCTCGGTCGACGAAGAGACTGCCGTCGTCAAGAGCGGCTTCCAAGCCCTGATCAGCGCGAATCTGGCCGAGGTCGATGTGCTGCTCGATGCCACACCAGCGCTGCTTCATCAATGGTTGGAAGTTTCACCGGAGCCCTTTGACGTTGTACATTTCATCGGCCACGGCGATTTCGACGCCAAGAACGGAGTCGGCTATCTCGCCTTCGAGAACGAGAATGAAGGCCTGCAAACTGTGGATTCCCAAGTCCTGCAGCAGATTCTTTGCCGCCGCGACATTCGTCTGCTGTTCCTCAACGCCTGCGAAACCGGCAAAGGGGGCACCGCCAATTTCATCCGCGGAGTCGCTCCGGCCCTGGTGGCGGGCGGAGTCCCCGCCGTGGTCGCCAACCAGTTCAGTGTGCTCGACGTTTCCGCCACGGCGTTCGCGCGACATTTCTATTGGGCTCTGGCGCAAGGACTGACGATAGGAGATGCCGCGCGCGAAGCCCGCGTGGCCGTGAATTACTCCATCTCTGGCGAGGCCATCGACTGGGCCGTCCCGGTTGTGTTCACCCGCAATCCGGGAGACCGACTCGCGTCCAAGAACGAAACGGCTCTCGAGCAGGTGGCAAGTTCGCAACGGCAACGGGCCGCTGCAGGTGTAGCCCAACGCCGCGCTGTGACTCCCTCCGGGGAGAGCCGGGAGATCGTCGGACTGTGGGACGTTCACCATGCCCTGCCTCGCATGGATCAAATCGCCGACCGGCTCACGGCAGTGCAGGATGTTTACATCTTCAAGCCAGTTTCCGTGGTCGCTCCGCTCGGCACATGGCAGCGCGAGAAGACCGAGGAAGTCGCCTATCTCAACGGCCCGGAGGTCGCGCGCCGGCTAAAGGACAAGCCCCGGGAACTCGGCGTAAAGCGTTTGATGGCCTTCACCGACTTTCCGCTGCGCGATGGCCGCACTCTGGGCTTGTACGCCTGGGACGACTATCCGCGACAAAACATCTCAATCTTCTCCACCTACGAATTACTCGATCAGGTCAAGCCGCCGCTCAGCATCGAGCGCATGGTGGCGAACGCCGTAGCTTCATTCATCATTGGCCTGCCGGCTCACAAAGGCGGACCGAAGGGCTGCGTCTCGTACTACAACGAAGAGTGCGAGATTGAATACATCGCCGGCCCGCTGAAGGTCTGTCCCAAGTGCCGACGTCAACTGGCCAAAGATCGGGCCAAGCTGGCGGTAGTGGAGAAACTGCTGAAGGCGTATCCGTAGACTCGTGAGTGCGGTCTAATAGTACGCGGCACCACATCCCGTTCCCTACCGCAATTCCTTGTCATCCTGAGGCGCCGTCTTTTGGCGCCGAAGGATGGACTATGTAACCTCCCGGTGCCACCAGTGCTGCCAACAAGTCCATAGATCCTTCGGCCCGCAAAGAGCGCGGTCCTCAGGATGACAAGGGTGTGTTTTGGGACTGGGGAAACCGGACTCAGCAAATTTATTGAACTCCCCTTGCTAACCGAGAGGAACGGAGTTTAGTCTAACTCGGTAACCGAGAGGAGACCGGAGTGAGCAAGCCTTCCGATCTGGTCCAGGGCACACTGGACATGCTGATCCTGAAAATAGTGGCGTTAGAACCCATGAACGGGTGGGCGATGAGCCAGCGCCTGAAACAGATCTCCAGCGATGTTCTGGGAGTCAGTGACGGCTCCCTGTATCCTGCGCTGCACAAACTAGAGCGGCGGGGTTGGATTACCGCCCAGTGGAAGTCGAGCGGAAACAATCGTCGCGCAAAGTTCTATTCCTTGACGCGGATCGGGCGAAGGCAACTGGAAAAAGAGACGGCAAACTGGGACCGCATCTCGACCGCGATCTCCGGCATTGTAAAGCTCAAGGAGGCGTGAACATGAGCTTAGAACAATGGTTTTACACGCTGCCTTTGCGTTGGCGCCACCGCTTTCGCGGCAACCAGGCGGATCAGGAGCTAAGAGACGAGCTCCACGACCATCTCGAGCAGCAGATTCAAGTCAATCTTGAAAAAGGCATGCCGATGGAAGACGCGCGCCACGCGGCCTTGCTGGCGCTGGGTGGGACGACGCAGATCGAACAGCAGTGCCGCGACGCCCGCGGCCACAACTTTATCGCAAATACCCTCCAGGACTTGCGCTATGGCTTTCGTCAACTGTTCCGCAGTCCGGGATTTTCGATTCTCACTATTCTGTGCCTGACCCTGGGCATCGGCGCCAACGCTGCGGTGTTCAGCTGGGCCGAGGGCATCTTATTTCGTCCCTATCCGGCGGTAGCTCACCAGGAGCGGTTGCTCGCTCTGGCCGGAACGTCGCGGGGAGAGACCGGAGCCACGGAAACTTCGTGGCCGGATTTCCTCGATCTGCAAAGAAACTGCACATTGTGCGACGCAGTTTTCGTAAGCAAGATTACCGGCAGTACGCTCAGCATCGGGGACCACGCTGAAGTCGCGACCGGCAGCATCGTCTCGGCGAATTATTTCGACGCGATCGGCGTTCGCCCCATTCTTGGGCGCGGCTTCGAACCTGGCGAAGATGTGGGAAACGATGCCCATCCCGTCGTGGTGATCAGCTACGACCTCTGGCAGAGACGATTCAAAGGTGATCCGCAAATCGTCGGCAAGATGCAGCGACTCAACAATATTCCGCACACCATCATTGGTGTAACGCCCGGAGCACTTTTATGGAACGTTCGTGGGCTGGGCGATGAATTTCTGGGTCCCGGCCTCGATGGAAGAGAATTTTGAAAGTGGAGGATACAAACTCGAAGACCGCGGCGCCCGGTGGATCGAAGGTTATGTCCGACTCAAGCCCGGGGTCACCCACGCGCAGGCACAAGATGAAGTCACGGCCATTGCAACACGACTCGAGGCCGACTACCCCGCCACGAACCGGGGACGCAATCTCCAGCTATGGGCTCTGTGGCAAACACCATTCAATAATGCGAGGACTTTGCTGCCTACACTCGAGATCATGGTGGTGGTGGTCGCGTTTGTTCTTCTCATTGCCTGCGCGAATGTCGGCAACCTGTTGCTCGTGAGGTCATTCGCGCGGCGCCATGAAATGACCGTGCGAATGGCCATCGGGGCCACGGCGGGCGTCTGTTAACGCAGCTTCTCACCGAAGGCCTGATTCTCGCCGGGTTCGGCGCAGCCGGCGGACTCATGGTGGCATACTGGTGCCGGCATGCTCTCGCGCTGCTGCTCCCCGCACGCTCGGGAATCCCGATGTACCTTCCGGGCGAAATCGATTGGCATGTGATGCTAATCAGCGCCGGCATTTGCCTGATGGCCACGCTGGTTCTGGGGCTGGTTCCCGCGTTCCAGGCGCGCGACATCGACCTGGCTGGCGCTTTGAAGGCGGAGTCTTCGAATGTAACCTCCGCTCGCAGAAGAGCGTGGATGCGCTCAGGCTTAGTCGTGTTCCAGGTTTCCTTGAGCTTTATTTTGTTGGCTGGAGCCGTGCTATTGCTCGAGAGTCTGCAAAAGATTCGAACCGCCAGCCCAGGCTTTTCCACGACCAGCGTGGTAGAAACGGGCGTGCCGCTCGTGGCCGCGGGATATGACGTCGCACGCGCCAAGATTTTTCAGAACGACCTGATTGATCGCGTCCGGGCGCTGCCCGGCGTGGAGTCCGCTGCCTTCGCCCGAGTGACGCCGCTGGGCAATGGCACATACTCTTCGACGCCGATTGCGGTGGACGGCTACCAGCCTCCACTCGAGGAGCAACCTGCGATCGAGTACAACCAGGTCGGCCCGGCGTACTTCGCCACCTTGGGGATCCCTCTACTCTCGGGCCGCGAATTCACCCGTGCAGACGACGAAAACGCGCCTCTGGTCGCGATCGTGAATCGAACCATGAAGGCGCGGTACTGGGGCGATCAGGATCCGATCGGACGCCGCCTGAAAGTGCGCCTGAAAGAGCGCCTGAAAGAACAAGACAAGTGGGCGCGCGTCGTCGGCGTGGCCGCGGATGCCAAGTACGAGAGCATGCGTGAGGATCCCAAGCCATTCTTCTACGTGCCACTTTTGCAGGATTTCGTACGAGGGCCGGCATTGAATGTCCGCACAACCGAGCCTCTGCAGAGTATTTCGGCAGCCCTGCTCCGCGAAGTGCGCGCCCTGGACGGGAACCTCGCCCTTTACGAGATCATTACACTTCAGGAACAGGTGGATCGCTCAACCTCTCCGCAACTGGTCGCGGTAACCCTGGTTTCGATCCTGGCAGGATTGGCGCTTCTGCTCGCTGCCATCGGCCTCTATGGGGTGATGTCTTACGCGGTGGCGCAGAGTATGCGCGAACTCGCGCTGCGCCTGGCTCTGGGCGCGGACTCAGCCGATCTGCTTCGCCTCGTCATTTCGCGTGGCCTGAAGTTAACTGCAGGCGGCGTCATCCTTGGCGCCGCTGCAGGACTTGCACTGACACGATTGCTCGGAAGGCTTCTCTACAATGTGAGTCCGTACGACCCGCGGGCATTCGGGGCGGCGTTAGCGGTAATGACGATCACCACGGTCGCAGCTTGTTTCTTTCCTGGATGGCGTGCCACCCGTACCAATCCCGCTCGCGTCTTGCGAGATTGATCCTTTCAGGCTCCGAGACACGCGAAAGCAATCTCGTGTAGGGCGGACACTCGGGTGGGGCAGACACACCTGTCCGCCTGCCGGCAGCAGCAAAATCCCGCCCCACTCCAGTTTGTCATTCCGAACGAAGTGAGGAATCTGCTGTCCCATCCCTCCACTGAGGTCTAATCTCCGCACCAATCTTCGACAGGGGCGGAGGGACGTCGCTCCCCTTCCGGTCCTTGTCGGAAACACGCTGCTTGCGTACACTCTGGACGCGGGAAGAAGTCTTGCCCTTCCCCCTCTTCTTCTCGGCCATTACAACTTCATCTTCGGGAACGTTGAAGAGAGCTTTCATGCCTTCTTCAAAGTTCTTTGTTGCTTCCGGGCCTTCTTTGTATTCGGGTTCCTTCATTTTATGGACGACCTCACTCGCCATTTTATAGCTACCTCAAAATCGTTACGCTATCTGATGTATGAGCAGGAACAAGAGTCCTCCACTGAGACACAAAAAGGCGACTCCCAAGGCAAGATAGAACAACCATGCACGGAAAGTGCAGGGAGAAAGCAGGCCCCGAAAATGAATGAGACCGACCGCGGCGGAGATCGCAGCAAGGATGCTATAAGCGATTATCTGAGCAACCTTAAGAAGAATTTTGACAAGGTGAAGGATGACCCCAAATTCATTGTCGAAGTCGTAGGAATAGTAGCGGCCTTGGCTGTCATCATTATTTACGTCTGTCAACTTCATCAAATGTCTCAACAATCGGGCGCTATGAAACATCAATTGGAGATGACTGATCGTCCATGGATTAAAGACAGTGTGGTTTCGGCGTTCGAGATGGGCTGGCAACACGGTTCTTATCTCGGATGGGCTGTCACTGTCAGAACCGAGAACGTTGGCCATTCTGTTGCTACTGGCATTTTCCCAGAGGTGAAACTGATCGCAATCGAAGGAGCCGACTTTATCGACTCCCCCCGGCGAGAAGCTAAGACGGTTTGCGATGATGTGGATGCGCGATTTGATAAGATAAAGGGCGATCCGATTGCCTGGGCGACTTCCGTATTTCCTGAAGCTTCGCTCGAATTTCCGCAGAATGTTCATTTGCTGCCATCGGAAGTCGAGAAGAAATCTTTCAACGGGGGAGTGAGTCTCGGGAAAAGCGTCATGCCCATGTTGGTCGGCTGTATTGTGTACCACTATCCCAGTTCTGAGCACGCCCATCACACTGGATTCGTTTACCTGCTTTCTCACAGCGACGATCCCGCTTTGCCGGAGCCCACTACGGTTTTCTTTGGCATAGGAAAAGACATTCCCAAAGACAAAGTTATTCTTAGGAAAGTGGGCCAGTTTGCCGACTAGCACTCCTGTCACGGCAATTGTCAGTACGCACAATTGCACACGTGTGGCATACCCACCGAACTTTTCCACAGCCCCACCCTGTGACATCTGACCTTGCCTTCCACAGAGGCAATGTTCCATCATGGTCAAGCCGAGAGGCAGAGGGGCAAGGAATCGATGGCAGGGCGCAAGTCGTTATTCGTCAATATTTTACGTGTAAGTCCCAGCGAATCAAGATTTTGCGGAGACCAGCCCTACCCTCCATCCCGCAAACCCTTAAAAATCAATATTTTAGCCAGCGACGGAGAAAAAATAGTGGCGTGGCGATGCCTCCAAGTCCAATGTTTCCAATATTTTGCCCGCAAAATATTGAGCCCGTTGGGTTTATTTTCGATTTCCCCCTGTTACGCTCCAGAACCCTGGCTGCTGGCGAACTTTACTTCCACTTGCCTGCGGTCTTCGTCGGAGACTTTGAACATCGGGCGTGGCTTCAGGTTCATGAAGCTGGCCACGAAGACGTCGGGAATCTGGGCGATGCGGGTGTTGTAGGTGTTGACGTCGTCGTTGAAGAACTCGCGGCGGTCGGCGATGCGCTCTTCGAGTTCGCTGATGCGGTTCTGCAGCTTGAGGAAGTTCTCGTTGGCTTTGAGTTGCGGATAATTCTCGGCCACGGCAAACAGTCCGCGCAGCGCGCTGGCCACCTGCAGATCGGCGATCGCTTTCTGGCCGATGCTGGCCGCGCTCATTGACGCGGTGCGCGCCTGCGTCACCGCGAGCATTGTTTGCTGCTCGTGCTGCATGTATCCCTTGACGGTCTCGACCAGGTTGGGGATCTCGTCGTGCCGCTGCTTGAGCAGGACGTCAATGTTGGCCCAGGCGCGGTCGTTCTCATTGCGCAGCCGCACCAGCCCGTTGTAGAGGATGACGGTGTAGCTGAGCACTCCGGCCACGAATAGGAATAGCGCCAAACCTGTGATCGCGCTGCTGTCCATTGCTCCTCGGCGGTGACACTCCAAGGTGCCAGCAAGAAGGTGAGGGAGGCAAGTGGCAAGGGGGTTGCGCTACGGGGGAGTCGAACAAGCCAGCGGCACTGGGCAGAGTTCCGCCGCGCTTTGCGCTGGCGGGACGGCCGAGGCGGCCGTCCCCACATGTATCTTCCCCCATGTGTCCTTCCCTACTTAAGTCTCGTCAGTCGTTGCTGGGCTTCTTGGGAGTCAAGTCGCAGGCCTTGTGGACTTCGTCCAGGTTCAAGCCCGTGGGGGAGAACTCGGCGATCTGGCGTCCGCTGCGGGTTGGCAATTCGATCTTGAACACCTGCGCACCCATCAGGCCGCGCGCGGTGCCTTTGTCCATGGAGAGGAAATGGCCGCGCACCCAGTTCCAGCCGCGCCTGTAGTGGACATCATCGACACGAACCATCACGCCCAGTTGAGGCTGCCCCCAGAAGCCGGGACGATTCGGAGGAGGGAGCCGCACGCCGGGATTGAAGTCCGCCAGTTTCAGCTTGCCGTCTTGGCAGAACAGCTCGACCCTGGGCTTGTATTCTGGATCTTCGCGGAAGTAATTGTCGGACAGAAGCTCGAAGCGGACTTTCTTGGCGCCGGTCATCTTGTCTTCGGACTGGAACATCGTCCATTTGCCGCCGGCGCTGACGCCGTCTTTTTCGTCCTGATAGGGGCTCATGGCACCGCCTTGGGCCAAGGCAGACGCAGCGCAAAGCAAGGTCACGCACGCCAACACAACCTTCGCGGCCAGGGTGCGATTCAATTTACGAGACGATGGCAATCCGTTCACAGTGTCCTCCAGACAGATATCCCTATGTATATTGAACCCGGGAGGATCCCGAAAAGTTGCATCAAAGGTGCCGCCTTACTTGGTGGACACTTTCAGGTCAACGTAGACCTGGGAGCGCTCGTCGAACTGGCTGACCGATTTCGTCTCGCTTTTGTGACCTTTGTACTGGGCGTAGACCTCATAGTCGACGGCGGTGGACAGTGCGGGGAAACGGTAGGTGCCATCGGCGCCGACGATATAGGTTTTTACCGCCCGGGTGCGGGTATTGGTGACATAGACGACGGCGTCGGGAAGAGGATTATCCTGGGGATCGAGCACTTTGCCGAACAGGAGGCGCCCGACCGGCTTGTCCTTTTTGTCGAGTGAGGCGCTGGAAACCGCGCTCAGGGCCAGAAGCAACGCGCACGCCACAGTCACAGCCTTGATCACAGATCGTTGGCGATTCATGCTGGTGCTATTGTCTCACGGCTTCAGGGTAGGACACACCGGTCCTTATTTCGTTAGATGCAATCCGGTGTCTTCCCGTTCATCGCTATAAATATGGACGGTCACTTCCTGGACCAGGCGAACGGGTTGGCCGTCGGCGGTTTTGACGCCTTTAAGATCGGCGGACAGGATGTAATCGGCCTCGCCGGCCGGAACGCGCTGGGCAAATTCCCCCATGTGGTCGGAAACGACTTGCCACTTGGGCTTTTTGTCTTTGGCGCGGCGAATTTTCACCGGGATGCCATACACGGGACGATCGTCCGGACCCCAAACTGTGCCGGCGATGAGAGCGTAGGGCTTGCCTTTGGGCTTCGAGGCGGAGAGGAGAGCCTGGTGAGAGAACGCCGGCAAGAGAAGTACAATCAGGAGGAGTCCCAAGGAAAATCTGGCAACAGCCTGGCGCTTGCGAAGTTTAGGAGAAGTCACCGTCTTCGCTTTCCTCCGCTTCTTCTTCGTCCTCTTCGACGTATCCTTCTTCGACAGCTTTCAATTCAAGCGGACTGGTAGTGACGACTTCAAAGTCGGTGCCGCACTCGGGGCAGGAGATGACTTCCCCCTCGTCGACATCTTCCTCTTCAACATCCAGATTGGTTTCGCATTCGGGACACAGCACCATAACCCCTCCCTCGCCTGTTAGAGCCTCCTGTTAATATTTAGATTCTTCCCTGCTGTTCGGTCAAGGGGGAGAGGCCGGGTCCGCAAGATTTTCTGGGGAACCGGGAATCGTGCTTCCGCAGTGGGATTTATCTGGACGGAGACCATCAAGCCATGCTCCATTTCCGCAAGACAGCGCGCGCAGTGGCCGCGGGAATTTTCCTGGCGGCAATAGGATGTTGGGGGCAGTCAGCTCAAAGTGAACCGGCGGCGGCCGACCCGCAGATCGCGGCGGCACTGCGGCAGGTTTCCGCGCAACGAATTCAGGCGAACATCGAGAAACTGGTCAGCTTCGGAACGCGGCTGACGCTGTCGGCACAGGACCCGGCGTCGATTGCGGCGGGGCACGGGATTGGCGCCGCGCGGGAGTGGATCAAGGCCGAGTTCGAAAGGTATTCCAAAGATTGCGGCGGATGCCTCGAGGTGAAGACTGACAGCTTCACCGAAGAGCCGACGGAGCGGATCCCCAAGGCAACTGAAATTACCAATGTTTACGCGGTGTTGAAGGGCACCGACGCAGCAAACGCGAAGCGCATGGTGCTGGTGACCGGGCATTACGATTCGCGTAACAGCGACACGCTCGATGTAAGCGGCGACGCGCCTGGCGCAAACGACGATGGCAGCGGAACGGCGGTCAGCCTGGAATGCGCGCGGGTGCTGAGCAAGATGAAGTTTCCCGCGACAATCGTTTTTCTGACAGTCGCGGGGGAAGAGCAGGGACTGAACGGCAGCCGTCATTTCGCGAAGATGGCCAAGGATCAGGGCTGGGACCTGGAGGCGGTGCTCAACAATGACATTGTCGGCGGCGACAAGAGTGCGGAGCAGGATCATTCGGTGCTGCGCGTTTTCTCCGAGGGAGTGCCGACGGCTGCGACGGAGCAGGATCTGCGGCGCATTCGCGGGCTGGGCGGGGAGAGCGATTCCGGATCGCGGGAACTGGCGCGCTATATCGCCGAGGTGGGACGGGCTTACGACGCGGGCGTGAAGCCGATGCTGGTGTTCCGGTTGGATCGCTACCTGCGGGGCGGAGATCACTTTGCGTTCAACCAGCAGGGGTTTTCGGCGGTGCGGTTCACGGAATTTCGCGAGGACTTTCATCACCAGCACCAGAACGTGAGGACGGAAAACGGCATCGAATATGGCGATTCGCTGAAGTTTGTGGATTACGACTATGTGGCGCACGTGACGCGGCTGAATGCGGCGACACTGGCGTCGCTGGCCTCGGCGCCGGCGCCTCCGGCGAATGTGCATCTGCTGACGAAGGATTTGGAAAATGACTCGACGCTGACATGGGAGGCCTCTCCGGGCGGAGCTGCGGAATATGAGGTTGTGTGGCGGGCGACCTCGAGCCCGGAGTGGGAGCACGTTCAGAATGTGGGCAGCGCAAATCGGACCACGATGAAGCTCTCGAAGGACAATGTGATCTTCGCGGTGCGGGCGGTCGATCGCGCAGGCCATCGCAGCCTACCGGTGGTGCCGACTCCTGAGCGGTAAAATCCCCACGTCTCGCAAAATACGCGAGACATGGGGCACCCGAGATACGAGTAGAATTGGACGAAGAGGTAATTCTGTGCGGCGAACCGGCGAACCCATGACGTTGAGCCTGCCCCCGTTTACGCGGGCGGTGACTTGGCTACTGGGAATTAATACGGGCATTTTCCTTCTTCAAGGACTTCTTTCGCTGTTTCGATTGGATGTTGTCAATGATTACATCGCCTACTACTGTGCCCTGAAACCGGTCTTCGTGGTTCATGGATGGATCTGGCAGCTTCTCACCTACAGTGTGCTTCACCTGACCATCTGGCACTTGCTGGGAAACATGATCGGCCTGTGGATGTTCGGTTCGGCGATCGAAAGCGCATGGGGCACCCGACGCTTTCTGGAACTGTACTGGCTGGGCGTGGTGGGAGCTGCGTTGACGACGGTCGCCCTGTCGTATTCGCACCTGCTAGGCGATCCGACGAAGTCCACTATTGGCGCTTCGGGCGGAGTGTTCGCGGTTCTGATGGCGTTTGGAATGTTGTTTGGGGATAACGAGATCATGCTGATTCCGTTTCCCTTCACCATGAAGGCGAAGTATTTCGTCGGCATCCTGATTGTGGTGACCCTGGCTTTCGCCATGACTGGCGGCGGCCAGGTGGCATATGTCGCCCATCTCGGTGGATTGCTGTTCGGATACCTTTACACGCGGCGCGGGCCCAAAGCGGCGATGGTGAATGTGGGCTTTTCGGAGCGCTATTACGGCCTGCGCAATTCCTACTACCGCTGGAAGCGGCGGCGCGCGGCGAAGAAATTTGAAGTCTACATGTCGAAGCACGACCGCCAGGTCCACTTCGACGAGCACGGGAACTACATTCCTCCGGATGACGACACACGCAAGGGGAACGGCGGCGGGAAGTCCGGGTGGGTGAATTAGAACCGTCGGCCACTGATCTTCACGGATTCGCACGGATCAAATAAACAAGGAACTTCCTGCAGAACGCGGGTAGCGTCCTACTTCTCGGCGGGCACTTTCGCCGCATACGCTTCCATGCGTTTATTGAAAAGCAGCAGCACGCCGGGGCCGAACGAGAGCAGCATGATCGAGATGCCCGCCGCGATGCCGAAGCCATTGACCGCCGGGGCAGAGCAGTCGTGCCGCCGGCGCATGACGATGTGGGCGGGCACGGCGATCAGGAGTTCCAGAACGCTTCCACGGAACATCCATGCGAGGCCGCGCGAGATCGGATCGCTGCAGTTGTGGCAGAAGCGGTAGAACAGAATTCCCCAGACAAGCCAGGGAATGGCAAACGAAAGAAGCAATGCCGGAACAGGCCAGCCCCTAAAGGCGTCCTCTCCCCATACACCCAAACCGACGGCCAGGATGATTGCGACCGTCAGAACCGTCATGAATAGCCCGATGGTGAGGGCGGAGACGATAATGTGCGTTCGCGGCTTGAGCCTTCTTTGAGTTATGTCGGCACTCAGCCATAACAGTAGGATTGCTCCGAGCATGACAGCGCCGGCAGACGTCCAAGGAAGCCAACTGGAATAAGAGTCTCTGATAAGGGCCGCACTCGGAGAATTTGAAACGATCAACACGTGAGCGGGAACGAGGAACGCAAGAACAACAAGGCCGTAGAAGAGCGTCACCACCAGTCCCCATTTCTTCATAGGACCTCTTATCCTGAGTTGCGGTGCGAGTATACGCGGGTTCGCGTGCGCTCGCAGTATTTCGAGATACCGGGATTGGTGTAGGGAAGATTCGTATCAGGGCATGCCTTTAGGGATGCCACACCGCTACTCAACGCATGCCCGGCTTTAGCCCCTGCTTCCCACATTGGGGCGAACCCCAGCGGATAAAGCCGTTAAACATTGACCCCTTTGGCGGCATCGCTAAAGCGATGCCCTGATACAAATCATCCTTTTTCAAATGCACTACTATCGAAATGCGCCCGTCCTGGCTAACCGACGAAGTCGTTGAATGCGGCCAGCACCGTTTTCGGCAGTTCCTCCTGCTTCGCTTTGCCCTTAAATCCCAGATCATGACCGGCGCCTTCGATGGGCAGCAGCTTTGTCTTAGCCGGAATCATTTTTAGCGCTTGCTCGATCTCGGCAATGGAGCCGAAGGGATCGCGGGTGCCACTTACGAACAGTGCCGGGGTGCGCAGGTCGGGGAGATGCTGGGTGCGCTGCTGCTCGGGTTTTCGCGGGGGATGCAGCGGGTAAGAGAGTAGGAGGAGCGCTGCAACCAGCCCGGGATCTTCTTTCGAAAGTTCGGCGGCGAGGATGCTGGACTGGCGTCCGCCATAGGAGTGGCCGCCCAGGAACAGGCGCGCGGAGAACTTGTTCATCACGGCGAGAGCATTCTTCAATCCAGCACGGTCGCGGGCGGCGTCGCCGGGGCCGGGCGGTCCGAAGGAACGAGCCTGGCGATAAGGGAGATCGCAGCGCAGGACGCTGAATCCAGCGGTGGAGAAGGTTTCGGCTAACGCGATCAGCAGTGGGGCTTGCGCGTTCGAACCAGCACCGTGCGTCAGGACCAAGGCGTCGTTGTTAGGAGTGGCGGGAAGATGCAAGTAGCCACGGACCTTGGGGTCGACAGCGTTGTCGGCGAAGTCGCGGATGGAAGCAGGCATATCCCGCTAGTGTAAATCCCAACCCTTCGGCAAGCTCCGGGCAAGCTTTCTCGCAAAAGTCGCGAGAAATGGGGCACCGACCTCGCCGATTTTTGCGACCTACCGGGGCGCGAAAGACTGGAGCGACCCTGCGCAAGACGCGTGTGTTATCGTTCTGGCCAGGAAGCAGTGCCAGGAGAACCACCGCATGCTCGTTAGAAAACAGATTGGTATGGTCGCCACCCTCGCCCTGACCGTGGTTGCCGCGATCGCGATCCCCACCGATTCGTCTTTCTCGTACGGGACGATGCGAAGCTCCTGCGCGCCAACAGACGCGCCCGCCATCGCGATTACGCTGACGCCGGAGCGGTCCGAGTGCAAACGGATCACCGGACCTTACGTATCCTTCGCGATCTGGCGAGGCCTACCCATCCATGCCGGCCAGGTCGTCGAGTTTGGCCGGGGGTCGAACGCCGGCTCCGCGGCGCGGTGTGCTAAAGAAGGCGACTGCAAACTTGCGCAATCGGCCACAATCATTTTCGACAGCTACGAGGAGCGCTCCGGCGCAAAAGGACACTACGAAATGGAATTCAAGGGCGGCGAAACTCTAAAGGGATCTTTCGAAGTGAAATGGTGTGAGGAGCGCGTGATCTGCGGGTGATCAGCGAGACTACTTCGAGCCATCTACGGGCACTTCGGTGAGCGTTTCGTAGACCTTGACGATTTGAATTTCGTTCCCCAGGCGAGCCCAGCAGCGCTGCATGTCGGGATCTTCGAGCGCGGCCTGGCGGGCTTCTTCGGATTTCCAGTAGCGTAAGAAAACATAGTGCGCTTCGCGGTCGCGGTAGAGCATATCGCGGCCGTATCCTTTGGCATTCACAATGGCCGTGAGTTCGCGAAGGGTGGCGAGCGACGCGGCTTCCATGTCAGGAACCGGTTCCCACACCGCCACCGAGAGTATTTCTTGCGGCATACGGGGCGATTATAACTTGCGGCGGCTGTCCCCACATTAGCGTTTGCGGGGCTTTTTTCGGTGCGGCTCCGCCGGGTGAGTGATGCGGTCGGCCTCTTCGTCGGTGACCACGTGCAGCCGCATGAGATTGGTGGAACCGGAGGCTTGGCGCGTGCCGGCGACGACGCCAAGGACGTCCCCGGGCTTGAGCAGGCCGCGGCGGACGAGATCCTGCTCGGCCATCGCGACCATCTGCTCGGCGGAGTGGGCCTGGCGGCAGCGGACGGGATGCACTCCCCAATAGAGGTTCATGCGATGCACCACGGGCTCCATGTGGGTGAAGGCGTAGATGGCGGCTTGTGGACGGTATTTCGAAATCATGCGGGCGGTGTTGCCGGTCTCGGTGAAGACGGCAATGGCGCCCATGGGCAAGTCTTCGGCGGAGTGAGCGATGGATTCGCAGATGGTTTCGGCGACGGAGAGCCCACGATGCTCGCGGCGACGGCGAAACTGGAAGTCGTTGCTGTTGGACTCCGCTTCGACGACGATACGCGACATGATTGAAACCGATTCGCGCGGATACTGGCCGCTGGCGGTTTCGGCCGAGAGCATAACGGCATCGGTGCCGTCGAAAACGGCGTTGGCCACGTCGCTGGCCTCGGCCCGCGTGGGGCGCGGGTTTTCGATCATCGACTCGAGCATCTGTGTGGCGGTGATCACGGGCTTGCGCCACGCGGATGCGCGACGAATGACATGCTTTTGAATGACCGGGACTTTTTCGGGCGCCATTTCGACGCCGAGATCGCCGCGGGCGACCATGACTCCGTCGGCGGCTTCGAGAATTTCTTCCAAGTGGTCGATGGCTTGCGGCTTTTCGAGCTTGGCAATCACCGGGACATCGCTGTCGTGGGAAGCGATGATCTTCTTGACTGCGGTGACGTCGGCGGCGGTGCGGACGAAGGAGAGCGCGACGGCATCGACGCCGTGGTGGAGGCCGAATTCGAGGTCTTTGCGGTCTTTTTCGGTGAGCGCTGGGATGGAGAGGGCGATGCCGGGAAGATTGATGCCTTTGTGTTCGCCGAGCAGCCCACCGTTGATGACGTCGCAGACGACGTCTTTGCCGCGATCTTTTCCTGGAACGGCGCGCACGCGCAGTTCGATCAGGCCGTCACTCAGCAGAATGCGGGCGCCAGGAGAAAGTTCGCGGGCGAGATCGGGGAACGTCGTGGAGATGCGCGCGGCGGTGCCGGGCACGTCTTGCTGGTGTGATGGTCACGACCGAACCGGTTTTTAGTAAGACGGGCTCGTGGCGTTCCAAGGGGCCGGTGCGAATTTTTGGGCCTTGCAGGTCCTGGAGGATGCAGACGGTGCGTCCCTCGCGCTCAGCGGCGCGGCGCAGACGGTGGATGTTGTGGGCATGATCTTCGTGGGTGCCGTGGGAAAAGTTGAGGCGCGCGATGTCCATGCCGAGGCGGAGCAGATCGCGCATGGCGGCTTCGGTGCTGCAGGCGGGGCCGATGGTGCAAATGATCTTGGCGCGGCGGGGAGAAGCCTTCACGGTAGCGGGATCTGCGATCGATTCTGGCTTGCTGGGCTTCAACCTGTCTCCTATCGGGTGTGCGGGACTTCGGGATATTTTAGCTGCAGATTTTCAAACAATGATGAGAGAGGCGTTACAAAACAGCGCCCTCAGGGGCTAAAGCCCGGTTTCGTTCGCGCCCTTAACGGTACGGCTGAAGCCGTACCCTTCCACAAAACCACCCTTCAACAAACCTATAGCGTCGCGCATGAGGACTACTGGGGGCTAAAGCCCGGCTTTTCGCGCCTTTGACGGCACGCCTAAATCCGCACCCTTCCACAAGACCACTCTTGCGCGAAACCACTCTTCCCCAAAATCAATCTTCTACAAGACCAGTCTCACCCGAAACCGGCCTTCCACAAAGCTGAAGCTTGTCTACACTCTGGGGCCGTTTACGGCGGTCAACTCTTTCCCCAACATGGCTCGCGGGAACAGCAAGGCGTTGAACTCCGCCCCCACGAGGACGACCAGGGAGATCAGGTACATCCACGCCAGCAGGGCCATGGCCACGCCGAGAGATCCATAGATGGTGGCGAAGTCTCCAACATGCTGCAGGTAGGCGCGAAAGCCGATGGTGGTGGAGAACCAGAGCACGGTCGCGAGCATGGCGCCGGGCATCACGCTGTGCCAGGGCTGGGTGCGCGGGACGGCGTGATGATAGATCAACGCGATGACGGCGATGCTGGTTAGCGTAGCGATCAGCCAGCGGATCGCGCCCCAGAGCAGTAGCACGTAGACACTGAAATCGGGATCGACGTAGGGGAGAAGGCGCGTCTCGAACTTGCTGCCCACCGCGACCAGAAGCGTGGAGAAGGTCATGGGGATCAGCGCGAAAATGACCAGAAGGAATGCGATCAGGCGTTCTTTCACCAAGCCCCAGGTTTTCGGCAACTCGTAGCAGCGGCGGAAACCTTCCATCCACGAGATCATGACGCCGGAAGCGGTCCACAGCGTGACCATGGCGGTCGTGGTGAGCAGGCCGACGGGATGCTGCGCGGCTCCCTTGAGATAGCCCATCGCGGTATTGGTTCCCGCGGGAAGAATGCTGCTTAACGCGTAGGAGATTTCGCGCAAGTACGGCCCACCCTTTCGCCAATTCGCCAAAAAAGAACCGATGATCAACAGCACCGGAAAGAAGGTGAAGATCATGGAATAGGCCGAAGCCTTGGCAGTGGCGAAGGCATCGTGGACAAAGGCCCGCCAGAACGCGAGCCGCAGAAGACGAAAGAAGCGTAGCATGCGCTCGTTTAGCTTAGGCTGATCCGGCGCCGGGCGCAAAGAGGGAAGTTGACCGGGTTCCTGAATGTGCAATCGCTGGGGGCTGGCGTGCATTGGGTATTAGAACCACTCCAGAAGCAAGTTCGGGGGCGAAGAAGTTCGCCCCCGAAGTCTGCTTCAGATGTGACTACTCGGCCGCGGGGAGTTCCGCGGGCAAATCGTCGGTTTCGCCCTCGTGACGCATCATTTCGAGAGCGCGCTCGGCTTCTTCGTACGCAGCCGAAACTTCCGCCTGTACCTTGGCGGCAGCCTCTTCCATTTCTGGCGAGAGGCGCACGTTGCGGTAGTACTCCATGCCGGTGCCGGCAGGGATGAGGCGTCCGACAATGACGTTCTCTTTCAGGCCGCGCAGGTGATCGACCTTGCCGTTGATGCTGGCTTCGGTGAGCACGCGCGTGGTCTCCTGGAACGACGCCGCCGAGATGAACGAGTCGGTGGAGAGCGATGCCTTCGTGATGCCCAGCAGCAGCGGACGGCCGGTGGCCGGCTTGCCGCCCTGCGCAATCACGCGCTCGTTCTCTTCACGGAAGGCGAACTTGTCGGTCTGCTCTTCGAGCAGGAACCGCGTATCGCCTACGTCTTCGACCTTCACCCAGCGCATCATCTGGCGAACAATCACTTCGATGTGCTTGTCGCTGATGTTGACGCCCTGCAGACGGTAGACTTCCTGGATTTCGTTCACCAGATAAGCCTGCAGTTCTTTTTCGCCAAGCACGGCCAGGATGTCGTGCGGGTTGAGCGGGCCGTCCATCAAAGGTTCGCCTGCTTTCACACGCTCGCCTTCCTGCACGTTGATGTGAACGCCGCGCGGAACCGAATATTCCTTTTCGGTGCCATTGTCGGCGACCACGTAGATTTTGCGCTGGCCCTTCGAAACCTCACCGAACTTGACCGTGCCATCGATTTCGCTGATGACCGCGGTTTCATGCGGCTTGCGGGCTTCGAACAGTTCGACCACGCGCGGCAGACCACCGGTGATGTCTTTCGTCTTGGTGGTTTCGCGCGGGATCTTTGCCAGCACATCGCCCGGTGTAACGGTGTCGCCGTCCTGGATCATCAGGTGGGCTCGCGAAGGCATGAGGTAGCGCTTGCTCGCCTTCCCTTTGATGACGATCGCAGGTTGGCGCTTCTCGTCCGGAGAATCGCCGACCACGTGACGCGACAGGCCGGTGACTTCGTCCACTTCTTCGTGGAGCGTGACCCCTTCCTGCAAGTCCTTGAACTGCACGGTGCCACCGATTTCGGTCAGGATGGCGAAGGTGTAAGGATCCCACTCGACCATGACCTGGCCCTGCGTGACCGGATCGCCATCATTGACCAGCAGTTTGGCGCCGTACACGACCGAGTAGCGCTCGCGTTCGCGGTTCTTGTCATCGACCACGGCGATCGAACCTTGACGGTTCATGACGACCAGGTTTCCCGACTTCGCCTTGACCGTTTGCAATCCGATGAAGCGCACGTTGCCGACATTCTTGGCGTCGAGGCGGGACTGCTCGGAAACTCGCGATGCCGTACCACCGATATGGAAGGTACGCATGGTGAGCTGGGTTCCAGGCTCGCCGATGGACTGTGCCGCGATGACGCCGGTGGCTTCGCCGAGTTCGACGAGGCGTCCGGACGCCAGGTTGCGGCCGTAGCACATGACGCAGACACCGCGTTTGGATTCGCAGGTCAGCACGGAGCGGATTTTCACGCGCTCGATGCCGGCAGCCTGAATCGCTCCAGCGAGGTCTTCGGTAATTTCCTGGTTGATGTCGACGATGACGTTGCCGTCGTAGTCCTTGATCTTCTCGAGCGAAACGCGGCCCACGATGCGGTCGCGCAGCGGTTCGATGATCTCGCCGGCTTCCACGATGCCTTGCACGTAGATGCCGTCGACGGTGCCGCAATCGTACTCGCTGATGATGACGTCTTGCGCGACGTCGACCAGGCGGCGGGTGAGGTAGCCGGAGTCGGCCGTCTTGAGCGCCGTGTCGGCCAATCCCTTGCGGGCGCCGTGCGTCGAGACGAAGTACTCCAACACCGTCAACCCTTCACGGAAGTTGGCCGTGATGGGCGACTCGATGATTTCGCCGGAAGGCTTGGCCATCAATCCACGCATGCCGGAGAGCTGGCGGATCTGCTGTTTCGATCCTCGAGCGCCGGAGTCGGCCATGACGTAAATCGGATTGAGTTCGCCTTCCTTGTCGCGGCGCTGCATTTCACCGAACATTTCGTCGGCCACTTTTTCCGTGATCGCCGACCAGATTTCGATGACCTTGTTGTAGCGCTCGCCATTGGTGATGGCTCCGTCCAGGTACTGCTGTTGAACGGCGACCACCTGCTTCTCGGCGTCTTTCACCAGGACCTTCTTGCTGTCTGGAATGACCATGTCGTCGATGCCGATGGAGAGGCCGGCGCGGGTCGCGAACTTGAAACCCAGCGTCTTCACTTCATCGAGCATCTTGACGGTGACTTCGAGACCGAAGCGGAGGTAGCCGTAGTTGACCAGCGCGCCGATGCCTTTTTTCTTGAGCAGGCCGTTGATGTAGGGCATGCCCTCTGGCAGTTGGTCGTTCAGAATCGCGCGGCCTACCGTCGTGTTGATGAAGGCGCGCTCGACCTGTACGGGCTCGGTGTGAATGATGTCCTGATCGTCGTACGCGGTGGTCAGGTCGATGAGTTCGCCCGAGTAGCGGAGGCGGATCGGGCTCAGGGTTTCGACTGCGCCCGCGTCGAGCGCCATCAGCACTTCTTCAATGTTGGCGAAGGCGCGGCCTTCACCCTTTGCACCCGGCTTCGCTTTGGTCAGGTAGTAGAGGCCGAGAACCATGTCCTGCGTGGGCACGGTGATCGGCTGACCCGAAGCGGGCGAAAGAATGTTGTGCGACGCCAGCATCAGCACGCTGGCTTCGACCTGGGCTTCCGGAGACAGCGGAATGTGAACCGCCATCTGGTCGCCGTCGAAGTCGGCGTTGAACGCCGTGCAAACCAGCGGGTGAATCTTGATTGCCTTGCCTTCCACCAGCACCGGCTCGAAAGCCTGAATGCCGAGGCGGTGAAGCGTAGGAGCACGGTTCAGCAGGACAGGGTGATCCTTGATGACTTCTTCAAGGATGTCCCAAACGATCGGTTCCTGCTGCTCGACCATTTCTTTGGCTTGCTTGATGGTGGTGACGTTGCCCGTCTGCTCGAGGCGGTGATAGATGAACGGCTTGAACAACTCGAGTGCCATCTTCTTGGGCAGGCCGCACTGGTGCAGTTTGAGTTCAGGACCGACTACGATGACGGAACGTCCAGAGTAATCGACGCGCTTGCCGAGCAGGTTCTGGCGGAAGCGTCCCTGCTTGCCTTTCAGCGTGTCGGAGAGCGACTTCAGCGGACGGTTGTTGGCGCCACGCAGCACGCGGCCACGGCGCCCGTTGTCGAACAGGGCGTCGACGGCTTCCTGCAGCATGCGCTTTTCGTTGCGCACGATGACTTCAGGAGCGTGCAGGTCCATCAGCTTCTTCAACCGGTTGTTACGGTTGATGACGCGGCGATACAGGTCGTTCAAGTCAGACGTGGCGAAGCGGCCGCCATCGAGTGGAACCAGGGGGCGAAGCTCCGGTGGAATGACCGGGATGACGTCGAGGATCATCCAGTGCGGCTTGTTGCCGCTCTTACGGAAGGCCTCGACGACTTTCAGGCGCTTGGCGTACTTGAGCCGCTTCTGCAGCGAGCTCTCATTCTTCATCTTCTCGCGCAGTTCAACGGAAAGCCCGTCGGTATCGACGCGCTTCAGCAGTTCTTTGATCGCTTCAGCGCCCATCATGGCCTTGAAACCGGCGGGACGGTACTGCTGGTCGAGTTCGCGGAACTTCGCTTCGTCCTTAATGACCTCGCGCTCTTTGACCGGAGCATCGCCGGGTTCGACCACGACGTAGGCTTCGAAATAGAGCACGGACTCAAGATCGCGCAGCGAGATGTCGAGCAGGTGGCCGATGCGGCTGGGCAGTCCCTTGAAGAACCACACGTGCGAGCAGGGCGAAGCCAGCTCGATGTGGCCGAGGCGTTCCCGGCGAACTTTGGACAGCGTGACTTCCACGCCGCACTTGTCGCAGATCACGCCGCGGTGCTTCATGCGCTTGTACTTACCGCACAAGCACTCCCAGTCCGTTACCGGGCCAAAGATGCGCGCGCAGAACAACCCGTCGCGCTCCGGCTTGAAGGTGCGGTAGTTAATGGTCTCGGGTTTTGTGACTTCGCCGTGCGACCAGCTCCGGATTTTTTCCGGAGACGCCAGACTGATACGAATGGCGTCGAAGTCCGCGATCACATTTGCCATTTCGAAAGGGCTCGAACGAAACAAGGTGGTCCTCCGCTTTCCTCGGCTGTTGCGCCGCCGCTCGCGGCTCCTGATAAGGTCGCTAGTCGTTGGTCGTTAGTCGCTAGCGAAATCTATTGACTCGCAGATCCAAGAGCGAAATCGCGAGTCTTGTCTTCCGAAACCTAGATAGGGTGCGCTGGCCGCTAACGACTAACGACCAGCGACCAGCTACTAATCTGCTGCTGCGCTGGCCGTGGGCTTCTTCTCGCCTGCCTTGATCAATTCCACATCGAGGCAGAGCGACTGCAACTCGCGGATCAGCACGTTGAACGATTCGGGCACGCCGGGCTCCATGGCGGCTTCGCCCTTGACGATGGCCTCGTAAATCTTGGTGCGGCCGTATACGTCGTCGGACTTCGCCGTCAGCAACTCCTGCAGGATGAACGCTGCACCGTAAGCTTCCAGCGCCCAGACTTCCATTTCTCCGAAGCGCTGTCCGCCGAACTGCGCCTTGCCGCCCAGCGGCTGCTGGGTGATCAGCGAGTACGGCCCGATGGAGCGAGCGTGAATCTTGTCGTCCACCAGGTGCGACAGCTTCAGCATGTAGATGTAGCCGACGGTGACCGGCTGTTCGAACTTCTCGCCTGTCATGCCGTCGTGAAGCGTCGTCTTGCCCGAAGTTGGCAGACCGGCGTGTTCGAGCAGCGCCTTGATCTCGCCTTCCTTCGCGCCATCGAATACTGGGGAGCCCATGAACACGCCCTTCGCCAGGGTTGGCGCCACAGATTCCAGTTCCTCTTCGCTCATGTCGGAAATGATGTCAGACAGTTGCGAGTCCTTGAACAACGCCTTCAGCTCGCGACGGATCGCTTCGGAACGCGTGTTTTCCTTGAGCAGTTGTGTGATCTTCTCGCCGAGTACGAAGCCGGCCCATCCGAGGTGGGTTTCGAGAATCTGACCCACGTTCATACGAGAGGGCACGCCGAGCGGGTTGAGCACGATTTCCACCGGCGTTCCGTCTTCGAGGTACGGCATATCCTCTTCCGGCAGAATGCGGGCAATGACGCCCTTGTTGCCGTGGCGGCCGGCCATCTTGTCACCGACACTCAGCTTGCGCTTCATGGCGATGTAGACCTTGACCAGCTTGATGACGCCCGGCGGCAGTTCGTCGCCCTTGGTCAATTTTTCCTTCTTCTCGTTGACGATCTTTTTGAGCACGTCGATCTGGCGAGACGTCATTTCCTCGATCTCATCGATCTGCTCATTTACCCGCGGGTCCTTATCCGCGTACTTGATGCGCTTCAGGTTGCGGGTAGAGATACGCTCAATCTCGTCACGCGTCAGCAGGTTGCCCTTGGTCAGAAGGCGCTTGTTGGTGCGCTCGTCGTGCAGGTCGGCCTGCACTTCCTTGCCGCCCAGAATGTTCTCCAGGCGCTTCAGGCGCTCGTCGGTCAGAATTCGGATTTCGTCCGAAAGGTTCTTTTCCAGCTTCGCGATCTGTGTGGCTTCGATGGCCTTCGCGCGCTCGTCCTTTTCCTGGCCTTTGCGCGAGAAGATCTTCACGTCAACGATGACGCCCTCAATGCCCGGCGGGCAGTAGAGGGAAGCATCGCGCACGTCGCCGGCCTTTTCGCCGAAGATCGCGCGGAGCAGTTTCTCTTCCGGGGTGAGCTGGGTTTCACCCTTCGGCGTAACTTTGCCGACGAGGATGTCGCCTTGCTTGATGCTGGCGCCGATACGAATGACGCCGGCCTCGTCCAGATTGCGCAGCATGGACTCGCTGACGTTGGGAATATCGCGCGTGACTTCTTCCGGACCGAGCTTGGTGTCGCGGGCTTCGATCTCGTACTCCTCGATGTGAAGCGAGGTGTAGTAATCCTCTTTCACCATCTTCTCGGAGACGAGAATTGCGTCTTCGAAGTTGTAGCCGCGCCATGGCATGAAGGCGACCAGGACGTTTCGTCCCAGGGCCAACTCGCCGTGATCGGTGCACGGACCGTCAGCGATGATCTCGCCCTTCAGAACGCGCTGACCTTTCTTGACCACCGGCTTCTGGTTGATGCAAGTGTTCTGGTTGGAACGCTTGAACTTCGTGAGCTGGTAGATGTCGCTGCCAACTTCACGCGACAACTGCGTGGGATGGTGCTCGCCTTCGACTCGAACAATGATGCGTTCGGAGTCGACCGAGTCGATGATGCCGTTACGGCGGGCAAGAACGACTGCACCCGAGTCGCGGGCGGTGACGCCTTCCATTCCAGTACCCACGATCGGCGCTTGCGCGCGGAGCAGAGGCACGGACTGGCGTTGCATGTTGGCGCCCATCAGCGCGCGGTTCGCGTCGTCGTGCTCGAGGAACGGAACCAGCGAGGCGGCAACGGAAACCAACTGCTTGGGGCTGACGTCGACATAGTCGACTTCGTCGCGGCTTACCAGGACGAAGTTGCCGGCCTTACGAGCGTTGACCAGTTCGGCGACAATCTTGCCCTTGTCGTCGAGTTCCACGTTCGCCTGCGCGATCGTGTGACGATCTTCTTCCCAGGCCGAGAGGTAGAAGGAGAACGGCTCAATCGTCGCCGGCTTCTTCCGCTTCTCTTTCAGTTCGTTGTTGATCTTCTCGATCTCATGCTTTTCCATGTGATCGCCGACTTTGTGGTCGCTGTCGCCAACGTTGACGACGGTGACGTAGTCGATGACGCGTCCGCCCTTGATCTTGCGGTAGGGCGACTCGATGAAGCCGTAGTCGTTGATGCGGGCGTAGCAACTTAGCGACGAGATCAGGCCGATGTTCGGACCTTCCGGCGTCTCAATCGGGCAGATACGTCCGTAGTGCGTGGGGTGAACGTCGCGGACTTCGAATCCGGCGCGTTCACGAGACAGACCGCCCGGCCCAAGGGCCGAGAGACGCCGCTTGTGCGTGATCTCGGAGAGCGGGTTGGTCTGATCCATGAACTGCGAGAGCTGCGACGATCCGAAGAATTCGCGGATCGCGGCCATCACCGGCTTGGCGTTAACCAGGTCGTGCGGCATCGCCGTCGACATTTCCTGGTAGACGGACATTTTTTCTTTGATGGCGCGTTCCATGCGGACCAGGCCGATGCGGAACTGGTTCTCCATCAACTCGCCGACCGCGCGAACGCGGCGGTTGCCGAGGTGATCGATGTCGTCGACCGCGCCGATGCTCTTGCGGAGCTTCAGCAGGTACGCGATGGTCGCGTAGAAGTCGTCCGGATCGAGCGTGCGCTTGTCGAGACTGGTGGCTTCCTGGTTCTCGAACAGCTTGATGTTGAACTTCAAGCGGCCCACGCGCGAGAAGTCATACTTGCGCGGGTCGAAGAACATGCCATGGAACAGCGCGGTCGCCGTGTCGAGCGTCGGCGGATCGCCGGGACGCAGCTTACGGTAAATCTCGATCAGCGCTTCCTGCGGCGTCTTCACCGCGTCGCGCTTCAGGGTCTGGCTGATGACCGTGCCCACGTCGTCACGCTCGGGGAAGAAGAGCGACATTTCCACGACGCCGGAATCGAGAATCTTCGAAACCTTGTCGGCGGTCAGCTCGGAGTTGGCTTCGAGCATGACTTCGCCGGTGGTGGTGTCGACGATGTCGCCGGCAGTCCACGCGCCTTCGAGATCAGTGATGTCGACTTCGATTTCAGTGATCTTCGCCTTCTGAATGTCCTTCAGAACCTGGGCGTTGATCTTGCGGCCGGAGTGCGCGATTTCGTCGCCAGACTTGTTCTTGATGCTGTGGGCGAGCTTCATGCCGAGAAGGTTGGTCGGCTTCTCGCTGGTTGGGTCGAGGGTCCAGAAAAGCTTCTTGTCGCGGACTGCCAGACGGTCGACGGTATAGAACGATTTCAGAATGTCTTCGCCGGTTCGCAGGCCGAGTGCGCGCAGGAAGATCGTTCCCAGGAACTTGCGCTTGCGGTCGATGCGGACGTAGAGCACGTTCTTCTGGTCGTATTCGAATTCGACCCACGATCCGCGGTAAGGAATGATCTTGCCGAGGAAGTAGGTACGATTGTTCGCGGTCTCGAAGAACACGCCAGGCGAACGGTGCAACTGGCTGACAATGACGCGCTCGGTGCCGTTGATGATGAAGGTGCCGTTCTGCGTCATCAGCGGAACGTCGCCGAAGAAGACTTCCTGTTCTTTGATGTCGCGGATGGAGCGGTTACCGGTCTCGGCGTCCTTGTCGAAAATCGTCAGGCGCATCGTGACCTTGAGCGGGGCGGAATACGTCATGCCGCGCTCTTCGCACTCAGCCACGTCGTACTTCAACTGCAATCCGACGGGGTCGCCGCACTTGTTGCAGAAGTCGGGCGTGTTGGCGTTGTAGGTGCCGCACTTGCCGCACAGAACTTCGCCGGGATGAAACGGATCGGTAATGACGGTGGATCCGCAATTCTTGCAAGTGGTCCGGAGGTGGTGCAGGCCCTTGAGGTGACCGCACTTGCACTCCCAGTTACCAATGGCGTAATCCACAAACTCCAGTTGTGATACGTTGCGGAAGTCGGTGATCGGAAAGACAGACTGAAACACCGCCTGCAAGCCGCCGTCTTCGCGCTCGCTGGGCAGTTTGTCCATCTGCAGGAAGCGGTCGTAAGAACGCTTCTGAACCTCGATCAGGTTCGGGATCTGGATGGTGGCCGGAATTTTGGAAAAATCGAATCGTTTACGGAAGGCGTTTTTCATCTTCAGAAACTCCCAATCTCACGCGCGGCCGAGGGCCACGTTTATACCGCGGAATGTGGGGCGCTTATCGCGCCGCGGGACGTACGGTGTGGTACCGGAACAACCTGGAACCTAAAAGACAGCGGGGCGCCCGCAGGGACAGTCGTTCCCGCAGACGCCAACCAAGGCGTTTCGCCATTCTAGATTTGAAATCTTTCGCGCCAGTTCGTCGGCCTGTTTCCGCCCCGCCTGCCCGCGGAGCAGCCTGCCCAAAACTACCCGCGCGAGACATAGCCCGCGCTCGAGTGGAGCCCTGGGAGGCGACGTTATATAGATGCTAACATCGCCGCCCACGGTTCACAAGTAGGAACGTGTAACATAATCGATATTGCACCGATCGTAGTGCTATGTAAGGACGGCCGAAGGCGGCCGTCCCCACACAACCGAGCTTATTTCACTTCGACAACCGCGCCTGCCTCGGTGAACTTCTTCTTGATGGTCTCGGCTTCGTCCTTGGAGACGCCCTCTTTAATGCTTTTGGGAGCTCCGTCAACCAGTTCCTTGGCTTCTTTCAAGCCCAGGCTGGTGACTTCGCGGACGGCCTTGATCACGTTGATTTTGTTGGCACCGACCTCTTTGAGGACGACCGTGAACTCGGTCTTCTCTTCGGCCGGAGCCGCTGCTGCCGCGCCGCCGCCGCCCGCGACCATGACCGGGGCCGCTGCCGCCGCCGACACGCCGAGACGCTCTTCGAGCTTCTTTACGAGCTGCGCCGCGTCGAGCAGCGACAACCCTACGATTGAATCTTCCAACTGTTGCAGATCCGCCATGTTAGTTCTCCACTTGTTTCAGTTTTGTTGATTTCGTTATCCGTGGGCCAGGGTTCCAGTGCGTCCAGGTCCGGATTCCTTGCGCCAGACAACGCTCGGAACGAACCGCGCAACCCCCGACTTGCCGGTAACCAAATCTCTTCGGATGGCTTGCGCCATCCAGAACTTGTTGTGCCGCGGCGGCTCTTGCCCGCGAAATCTAGCCACGCTAAAACCCGCTCGCTGCGCTTGCTGGACGGCCGAAGGCGGCCGTCCCCACATGAAGCCGTTACGCTTCCTTGAACTTCTTCTGCTGCACGCCTTGATCGACGACTACGGCCAGGTTGCGGCCTACCGCGTTCATCGCGGTGACCAGACGCTGCGCCGGGGCATTGATCAGGAACAGGAGCTTGGAATACAGCTCTTCCTTCGACGGCATGCTGGCCAGGGCTTCGATCTCTTTAATGTTGATGACCTTGCCTTCGACCACGCCGATCTTGAAAGTGAATTCTGGCGTGTCTTTGGCGTACTTGGTCAGAGCCTTGGCCATCGCAACCGGATCGCCGGTGGTGTAGGCGATTGACGTGACACCGGCCAGACCCGTCAGGGCGGCTTCGACTTTGGTGCCCTTGGCGGCCTTCTCGGCCAAGGTGTTCTTGACGACCTGATACTTCGCCCCCGCCGCGCGCAGGACCTTGCGCAGCTCGTAGTCCTGGGGAACGGTCATCTTGGTGTAGGTTGCGACGACCACGTTCGAAACGTTCTTCAGGTCTTTGCTCAGCTTTTCGACCTGCTCTGTCTTTTTCGCTTTGGTGACTGGCATTTGTGCAATCCTTCCGATCTTATGTGGGACAGCCTCAGCTGCCCGCGCCGGGCACAGCCCGGCAATTCTGGCTTACGCCTTGGCTGCGGTCTCGATCGGGGTCACGTCCAGAGAAATCCCGGGACCCATCGTCGAACTCAGGAAGCATCCCTTGATGTACTTGCCCTTGGCCACGGACGGCTTGGCTTTGATCACGCTGGTGATCAGGACCGTCGCGTTCTCGATCAACTTGTCGGGCGAGAACGAAATCTTGCCGACTGGGCAGTGGACGAGCGCTGTCTTGTCGGTGCGGAATTCGACCTTGCCGGCTTTGACTTCCTGCACCGCCTTGCCCACATCGAAGGTGACCGTTCCGGTCTTTGGGTTCGGCATCAGGCCCTTGGGACCGAGAATCTTGCCCAGGCGTCCGACGGATTTCATCACGTCGGGAGTGGCGATCAGGGCGTCGAAGTCAGTCCAATTCTCTTTGGTGATCTTCTCGACCATTTCTTCGCCGCCAGCGAAATCAGCACCCGCCGCTTCCGCTTCCTTAATCTTGTCACCGGTCGCGATGACCAGGACCTTTTTCGACTTGCCGAGACCGTGCGGCAGAACGACGGTGCCGCGCACCATCTGGTCGGCGTGCTTGGGATCGACTCCGAGGCGCAACGTGACTTCGACAGTCTCGTCGAACTTTGCGTACTTCACTTTCTGCAGGAGAGGAACGGCGTCCTGCAGAACATAGGGGCGCTTCTCGACTGCGGAGTGCGCCTTGGCGATGTTCTTTCCTTCTTTTTTCATTGCTCTTCCTTGTCTCCCACCGCTCATCGTTGAATCGAAGAGCCGTGGTGCTTTTGACTTATAAACCGCAGGAGCTAAAGCCCTTTAGTACCGGCGCCTCAACGGCACGGCCGAAGCCGTGCCCTTCCACAAACCAGGCCGTCCATAAACCAGCCCTTCCTCGAACCTATCCCACAACTTCAATGCCCATTGAACGGGCGGTGCCGCGGATGCTCTTGATGGCGGTCTCGACCGAAGCGGCGTTCAGATCGGGCATCTTTTGTTTCGCGATGTCCTCGACCTGCTTGGCGGTGACTTTGCCGACTTTATCTTTGTTCGGCACGCCGGAACCCTTGGCGATGCCTGCGGCGCGCTTCAACAGGATCGAGGCCGGAGGCGTCTTGGTGATGAAGGTGAACGAACGGTCGCTGTAAACGGAGACGACGACCGGGATGATCAGTCCCTCCATCTCCTTCTGGTTGGTTCTGGCGTTGAACTGCTTGCAGAACTCCATGATGTTGATCTGCGCCTGGCCGAGCGCCGGGCCCACGGGGGGCGCCGGGGTCGCCTTACCGGCGGCGATCTGCAACTTCACATAACCTGTAACTTTCTTTGCCATGATCTCTCTTCCGTCGGCAGCGTGAGTCTAGGATTTTCGGCTCAGCGATCTGCGGACTATTTTTCTTCGAGACTTAACGCCGCTCAGGGGCTAAAGCCCGTCTCGTTTGGGCCCTTTAACGGTACGGCTAAAGCCGTACCCTTCCACAAACCTCGCATGGCTTACGCCATGCACTTCCTGCAAACTACGCGACCTTCTCTACCTGGTTGAACTCGAGTTCCACCGGGGTGGAGCGGCCGAAAATTGTGACCATCACTTTCAACGTCTCGCGGTCTTCGTTCACTTCGTCGACGATGCCGGTGAAGCTGGCGAATGGGCCTTCGGTGATGCGAACCGATTCCTGCTTCTCGAACTTGACCTTGAGCTTGGGCTTCTCGCGGCTGTCGGCGACTTTGTAGACGATGTGCTGCACTTCTTCTTCGGAAAGCGGCGTGGGCTGCTGGCCGGTGCCGACGAATCCCGTCACGCGCGGCGTGGACTTCACCACATGCCACACGTGATCATCCATGTCCATTTCAACCAGCACATAGCCGGGATAGAACATGCGCTCGGAGGTGTACTTCTTGCCGCCGCGCACTTCGGTGACGGACTCGGTGGGGATCAGCACTTTGCCGATCTTCTCCTGCAGCCCAAAGGCCGCGACCCGTGACTCCAGGGACTCTTTCACCTTGCGCTCAAAGCCCGAGTACGAGTGGATGATGTACCACTTCATATTCGGGTTCTTGGGCGCCTCGGTCGTGGCCGTGGCTCCGTCGGCGGCGGGGGGTTGACCCTCGCCCGTTGCGCTCGCTGCTGCTTCGTTTTTCTCTTCGTCCTGCATATGGTGGTTCTTCTCGGCCAGCCGTTACTTTCTAAGCAGCGCTGAGCTGCGATCTCGTTAGTGCACCTTGAAGAGGTTGAACAACGCCGTCACGCCATGCTGAATGACGAAGTCGATCACGGCAAAGTACAGCGCGAAAAGAAACACCGTGATCACAACCACGGTGGTCGTGGCTTGAACTTCCTTCCACGAGGGCGCGGTCACTTTGCGCATTTCTGTGCGCACATCGTTGTAAAAAGTCTTGGTCCGCTCGGGCCAGGACTTTACCGTCGCGACAAGTGCGTTTTGTTCCGTCATGGTCGCCATTTTCTACTTCTTTCTTTCTGCTCTGTCTGCTGCGCCTGTGCGTAAACTCTGGCAGGGGCGGAGGGATTCGAACCCCCAAGTTCGGTTTTGGAGACCGACAGTTTAACCGTTGAGCTTACGCCCCTACATCAGTACTCAATTCCCAGTACTCGGTACCCAGTTCAACCCGAGACCGACACTGGTTATTTCACTTCTTTGTGCGGCGTGTGCTTGCGGCAACGGTTGCAGAACTTCTTGAATTCCAAGCGCTCGGTCGTCGTCTTCCGATTCTTGGTCGTCGAGTAGTTCCGCTCTTTGCAGTCACCGCACTGTAACGTCACGATTTCTCGGGGCATAAAACAACTCCTAACTCTCTGTCGTCTTTGTCATCCTGAGCGAGACGCCTTTTGTCTCGCGAAGGATCTATGCACTTCGTTTGCGCCTAACAGCTGTTACTGCACAATCTCCGCAATCGTGCCCGCGCCCACCGTGTGGCCGCCTTCACGAATCGCGAACCGCAAGCCCTTTTCCATGGCCACCGGCGTGATCAACTCGATCACCAGGCTCACATTGTCCCCCGGCATCACCATCTCGGTGCCCGCAGGAAGTTCCGCGACTCCCGTCACGTCCGTCGTGCGCAGATAAAACTGCGGACGATATCCCTTGAAGAACGGCGTGTGTCGTCCACCTTCTTCTTTGGTCAGGATGTAGACCTCAGCCTTGAACTTCGTGTGCGGCGTGATCGATCCACCCTTCGCCAGCACCATGCCGCGCTCCACGTCGTCCTTGCCAATGCCGCGCAGCAGCAGGCCGGCGTTGTCGCCCGCCATGCCTTCGTCCAACTGCTTCTTGAACATTTCGACGCCCGTCACGACCGTCTTGCGCGTCTCGCGGAAGCCGACGATTTCTACTTCCTCGCCCACCTTCACCTTGCCGCGCTCAATACGGCCCGTCACCACCGTGCCGCGGCCCGAGATCGAGAAGATATCTTCGATCGGCATCAGGAACGGCTTGTCCAGTTCACGCGCCGGTTGCGGCACGCTCTTGTCCACCGCCGCCATCAGCTCGTCAATCTGCTTCTCCCACTTCGCTTCCCCGTTCAGCGCGCCCAGGGCCGACAAGCGAATCACCGGAACGTCATCGCCGGGGAACTTGTAGCTCTTCAGCAGCTCGCGCACTTCGAGCTCAACCAGATCCAGCAGCTCGGGATCATCCACCGCATCGCACTTGTTCAGCGCGACCACGATGTACGGCACACCCACCTGGCGGGCGAGCAGCACGTGCTCGCGCGTTTGCGGCATGGGACCGTCCGTCGCCGCCACCACCAGAATCGCGCCATCCATCTGCGCCGCGCCCGTGATCATGTTCTTGATGTAGTCGGCGTGGCCCGGGCAATCCACGTGCGCGTAGTGCCGGTTCGCCGTCTCGTACTCCACGTGCGCCGTGGCAATCGTGATGCCGCGCGCCTTTTCTTCCGGCGCGTTATCAATCGAGTCGAACGAGCGGAACACAATCTTCGGATTGTGCTTCTGCAACACCTTCGTGATCGCCGCCGTCAACGTCGTCTTGCCATGGTCGATGTGACCAATCGTCCCTACGTTGCAGTGCGGCTTATTGCGATCAAATTTTTCTTTCGCCATTTCCGTCCTCAGGGGCTAAAGCCCCGGAATTTCTATTCGCTTAACGGCACGGCTGAAGCCGTGCCCTGATACCAACCTCAACTCAATAGTACTGGTACAGCTTCTTAAACTTGTGCCGCAGCGCGATGTCGACGCCCTCAAGCTTCGATAAGTAGAACTCGCGCATCTGCGCCTGATCCGACACTGGCAGCGACTGATACAACTGCCGCGCGTCGAGTCCTGAATCGCCGGCAACACCTTCCAACAAACGCCGCGCCAGCACTGCGTCAAAATCCCGAACGCGAATTCCTTTGCGATCCAACTGCTTCAGGAATTTTCCAGCCTTCTCAGGCAAGAACGCCTGCTCCACTGCTTTTTGCAGCCTGGCGAACTCTTCCGCCTTCTCAATCTTGATGGCAGCCTTCTGGAAAATCACTGTCATCGACGAACACTCTCAATCCCTAAAACAATTTTCTGGAGCGGGAGACGGGAATCGAACCCGCGACCAACAGCTTGGAAGGCTGTGACTCTACCACTGAGTTACTCCCGCCCTGCGTCAGCTCTCAGCTATCAGCCGTCAGCTTTCAGCTAAACCTCAGCGGCTAAAGCCGCCTCCAACTTCCAACGCTAACGGCACGGCTGAAGCCGTGCCCTTCCACAAACCCTTGCGGCGCGGCCAAAATCGCGCCCTTCCACGTAACAATCTGGAGCCGATGACCAGGATTGAACTGGTGACCTCTCCCTTACCAAGGGAGTGCTCTACCAACTGAGCTACATCGGCCCGAAAAACCAGCTGTCAGCGGTCAGCCTTCAGCTCTCGAGATCCCTCGCATAATGCGCTCGGGATTTCGCCAGCGGGCTCCCCCCTTCGACCTCGCTCAGGGTCACGCCCGCAAGCGCTTCAACCTTACTCCGCTTCCTTGTCGGGGTGCAGCACTTCATTCCTGCGCAACACCGACTTCACGGCCAGCAATCCCAGGATCACCAGCGTTCCCGCCCGAAACTTAGGGTCGGACAGCGTGGCCCAAGCCAGCACTCCCAGCACCCCGTAGCAGACCAGCGCAATGGACAAGCGATTCACAGAATCAATGGTGCACAGGGAAGGATTCGAACCTTCGTACCTCGCTAGGAGGGACAGATTTACAGTCTGTTGGCTTTAACCACTCACCCACCTGTGCAAAAACTTTCGGGCGATGCGGCTGTTGCGCTCCGTCCGGCAGACTACGCTACTAGGGCCGCTCGAAAGCACACGCGAAACCCGCAGACCAAACGCAGAACAGCTTTCCATTTTCGCAACACAGGGAAACCAAGGCTCGCGCAAGAAGACGCCGCGAAGATCACTCACTGCCTGATCGTTAGATCATCGATCACTGCACACCGGAAAAGTACCGAATGGAGTGCGTTGGAAAAACCTGTTGCGCCGCTAACTGAGTCCGCCGCCTGCCGGAAAATACATTTACTGGAGCTGGCGAAGGGATTTGAACCCCCGACCCTCTGATTACAAATCAGATGCTCTACCAACTGAGCTACGCCAGCAAATTCGGGGAAAGACGCGCCTTCGCGCAAACTTATCCCTCAGATCCCTGCCAGATGTCCGGGACAATTATTTAAGGTATCACAAGGGCAAGTTGGGGTGCAACAACCGTCTGGTCGTGGTGCCCAATCAGTTCGGTCAACTACTCTTCCCGCAGGGCGACCATGGGATCCACGCGCGCAGCCCGTCGCGCGGGAATAATGCATGCTGCCAGCGCAACCGCGGTCAGCACAACGGCGACCAGACTGAATGTAGCCGGATCGCGGACCGGCACGCCGAACACGAGACTCGACACCGCCCGACCGAGGGCGAGTCCACCGGCCAGGCCGATGCCGACCCCGATCAGCACCACCTTCATCCCTTGACCGACGATAAGCTGCAGCACGCTTCGGGGTGTCGCACCCAAGGCCATGCGCAGACCGATCTCGCGGGTACGCTGGTTCACAGAGTAGGCCAGCACTCCGTAGATCCCGATGGCCGCAATGAGCAGCGCCACGGCGGCGAAGGTCGTCAGCAAAACCGTGTTGAGCCGCGGCTGGGCTGCGCTGTTCGACAGCCATTGGTCCATCGTATTCACGTTCGCCAGGGCGAGTCCCGCGTCGAGGTCGTGGATTCTCTGGCGAATCGAAGGCAGCAGCGCCTCCGCGGAAGCGTCGGTGCTAGCGTCGCTTCGAACGACAACGTCCATGAGGGGCCAGGTACCGCGCTGTTGGAGTCCGTAGTACAGCGTCGGGGTCTGCTGGTTCAGGGCCTGATCGCGAATGTCGCCCACGACTCCGACGATTGCGTAAGCAATTTCCGGCTTGGCGCTGGGGCGAAGGGTTTTGCCGATGGGGTTGGCATCGCCAAAGAATTTCTGGGCGGTCGAATGGCTGACGACCATGACGAGTTGAGAGGTGCGGGTATCGCCGTCGGTGAAGGTGCGGCCGCGCAGCAGCGGAATGCGCATGGTGTCAAAGTAGCCGGGACTGACACTCCGCCAATCGATGGGCACCGCGGTTCCTGGCGGCAACACTGACGCCTCGGTGGTGATCATGGGATGCCGGGCATAATTTCCGGCGCCGAACGGGATCCCGCTGCAGACCGCGGCACTGCGCACGCCGGGAATTGATTGCAGGTTCTCGATGAGCGCGTGATAGAGAGCGGGCCCCTTGTCAGCCAACGGATATTGCGGCACGGGCGGAGCGAGTTGGAAAGTCATCAGCCCGCTGGAATCGAATCCCAGCCGCACGCGCTGCAGGTTGGCGAGGCTCTGCATCAGGAGGCCCGCGCCAATCAAAAGAACCGCGGCGAGGGCCACTTCGCCTGCAGCCAGGCTGTCGCGCAACCAGCTGCGGATGCCGCCCGTCGAGCCGCGTCCGCCCTCTTTGAGCGTGTCGTTGGCCTTGGCGGTTGCGATGCGCCACGCCGGCGCCAAGCCGAAGAGTAGGCCCGTGGCAATCGTGAGCGCGAAACAGAACCACAGCACGGTCGAGTCAACAGCGACATCGGGAAAAGGCAATGTGCCATCCGGCAAGGAGCGGGTCAGCACGCGCACGGCGCCAACGGCTCCGAGCAGGCCAGCGCCGCCGCCGAGGATCGATAGGACGACGCTCTCCACCAGAAGCTGGCGAATCAGGCGGCCGCGCGTGGCGCCCAACGCAGTGCGCACGGCCATTTCCTTTTGCCGTGTCGCGGCCCGCGCCAGCAGGAGGTTCGCGATGTTGGCACAGGCAATCAACAGTACGAACGCAACGGCGACCAGCAGAACGAGCAGTCCCGTTTTCAGATCTGCGCCGACGAACGTATCGAACAGGCTAAGAAGATGAATGCCCCAGTAACGTACCTCGGGATATTGCTTGCCGACGCGGGCCGAGATGGTATCCATCTCCGCTTGGGCCTGCTGCGGCGTGACCCCCGGCTTGAGTCTCCCAAAGACGCTGATCACGTGGTTCAGGCGGAGTTCTTTGCTGGGATCGATGGTCAGCGGTGTATAGAGATCGCCGCCGCCGATCAGTTTGAGGCTTGCCGGGGCGATGCCAACGACCGTGGTGGGAATGCCATCGAGGGAAATGGTTTTGCCGACAAGAGCCGGGTCTGACGCAAAACGACGCTTCCACAGACCTTCGCCGATGATGGCGACTGCGGCGCCACCGGGCTTCTCTTCGTCCGCTTTGAACTCGCGACCGGCGATGAGCCTGGTGCCGAGAACCTGGGTCAGGACCGGGCTGATGCGGTTTCCCGTGAGCTGCTCGGGCTCTCCATTTCCACTCAAGGTAAAGGTGGCGTAGCCCACTCCAGCGAGTTGCTCGAACGATTGCGTCTGCTCGCGCCAGGAAAGGAAGTTCAGCACGGAAGCCGCGAAGGTCGGCAGGTTGAGCTTGTCGTTCTTCTCCGCGACCTGCATGATCCCATTGGGCTGGGCAAAGGGCAGCGAGCGGATCATGACCGCATTGACGACCGTGAAGATGGTCGCGTTGGCTGCGATCGCAATCGCAACGGTAAGGACCACGGTGGCCGAAAAGAGCGGCGCCCGGTACATGATGCGAACCGCGTAGCGAATATCTCCCCAGATTGCGCTGTTCGGGAACATGGTTGTTTGGACGGACGGAAAGTCCAAATGATATCAATCCGTTCCGCGGTCTCGGGCGCGGCGGGCCTCTCAGATCGACCCCATGTCAGCCCTGCGGCATGAATGAGTGGCGGCTGGGGATGCTATCATTTCATCCCTGACCCGCATTTCATGCGAATAAGGCGCACTCTCCCCATCGCTCTGGCAGTCGTCGTGGTTGCTGCGGCGCTGACGCTTGCCGTCCAGTTGCGAAAGGCTGCCCCGCCAGAACCGGCGCGATTGCTGCCCGCCGCCGACGCCTTTGTGTTCGGCGATTTTGGCTGGGCCCGCAAGGCGAATAGCGGGAAGCCCCTTTTCCCGGACGCCCCGGTCTCGCACGATCCGGAATATGAACGGTTCATTCAGGAGACTGGGTTTGATTTCGAACGCGACCTGGACGCGGTGGCCTTCGCCGTCCACTACCCGCAAAACTGGCCCGGCGGTGGGACTGGCGGCGCGGCGCCGGAGCCTCGCTTTTCTGAAGTCTTCACGGGAAGATTCGATGGCAGCCGCTGCCTGGCGTACCTGAAGAAAACCGCGAAGTCAGTCGAGATTTACAACTCGGTCGAGATCTTCACGATTCCTCTTTATGGCCGGTCGTTTCGCGTCGCGATTCTTGGCGTGGACACCGTTGCCGCTTCGAATCACGACGATCCGGCAGTGATCCGAGGCATGGTCGATCGGTCGCGGCGGCTGGCGTCGCCCTTTGGAGGTCCGGCTTTTCTGCGCCGTTATTACAAGCGGGTACAGTTGGCCAGCCCAATTTGGCTGGTAGCGCGCGTGGAGCCGTCGTCGCCGGGGTTTGAGGCGTGGTCGGCGGTTTTTCCCAAGGCGGTGGACCTCGTGGTTTCCGCCAGTTATAACCCACTCCATCTGCCTCTGCGGGCGGGTGTGCTGCATCTGCGCGCGGAAGCGTCGACGGGCAGCGACGAGGACGCCCGCAACATTACTGATAAGGCAAATACGTTTCTGACCATATTTCGCAGCGCGGAAGTCTCGGTGGGATCGGGCGGCAGTGACGCCGACGTGAAGGCCTTCTTTGACAGCTTGAGAGTGCGGCAGGAAAGTAACCGGGCAGTGCTCTCGGCAATATTGCCCAGTGGAGTTTTCCGCAAGTTAGGGGAATCTGCGGACCAGATGCCGGAACCCGGGCCCCCGGCACCTCCAGCCGCGACCGGCAAAGCACGCTGAAGGGCGCCTCGAGCGACTTTGCAACTAAATGACGCCTCGATCGTCTGATCTTATGGGCGTAGCGCCTTATTCCCAACGCCAGTAAAAGGTACAATTAAGATCGAATGTCCAGCTTCCTGTCAGGCCTTCCGCTTCCGCTCGCCGCGTTCATCGCGGGATTGATCTCCTTTCTCTCGCCGTGCGTGCTTCCGCTGGTGCCGGGATATGTTTCCTTGATTTCGGGCGCAGGCGTTGAGGAGTTGAAGTCGGCACAAAGCCAGCTCATGCGCCGGGTCATGGTGAACTCTATCGGGTTCATCCTGGGCTTCAGCGTGGTGTTTGTGACGCTGGGGGCGATCTCGACGGAAATTGGACAGCTCGCGGCGCGCTACAAACACACCCTGTCGATCGTGGCGGGCGTAGTCATTATTATCTTCGGGCTGCACCTGACCGGAATTTTCAAGATCAAGGCGCTTTATACCGATGCGCGGTTGCACAACGTGAAAGGCAGCAGCACGCCGCTGGGCGCGTTCGTGATTGGATTCGCCTTCGCGTTCGGCTGGACGCCGTGCCTGGGGCCGATTCTGACCGTGCTGCTGACGCTGGCCAGCGAGCAGGACACGCTGGTCAAGGGAATCGCGCTGCTTGCGGTTTATTCGCTGGGACTGGCGGTGCCTTTCATCCTGACCTCTCTGCTGATGGAGCGCTTTCTGAAGTTTTACAGCCGCTTTCGCTCGAAGATGCACTTGCTGGAAGTGGCCAGCGGAGGCCTGATGATCGCGTTGGGCGTGTTGCTGGTGATCGGGCGGTTTACGCTGATCTCGAGCTGGCTGTCGTTTCTGAATCGTTTTGCTTTGTAGGGGAGGATCTGGTTTTGAGGATTGAAGAATTTCAGTTTTGTCCAAAATGCGGAGCGGCGCTGAATCAGGGTGCCGGCACGGCTGCGGTGGGTGCGCCCGTCGTGGTCACTTGCGGGGCTTGTGGTACGACGTTTCAGCAGTCGGATTTCGCGGGTGGTGCAGTCCCACAACCGGCGACGGGAGGAACCCGCAATCCGATGGCTCTGGTGGTGGTGGCGGTGATCGCCGCGGCGATGCTGTTTTTCGGGTTTCACGCGGCTCGCCGTTCGGGAACAACGGCAATCATCACGAAGGCTTCAGCTGCGCCCGATTTCACGCTGGAGTCGCTTGACGGCAAGAGCGTGCGATTGTCAGACCTGCGCGGCAAGGCGGTCCTGCTGAATTTCTGGGCCACATGGTGTGGCCCGTGCAAGATCGAGACGCCGTGGCTGGTGGAGTTGCAGAACCAGTACGGGTCGCGAGGCCTGCAGGTGATCGGGGTCGCAATGGATGATTCCGGGAAGGAAGACATCGCCAAGTTCGCCAAGGATATGGGAGTCAACTATCCGGTGCTGCTGGGGAAGGAAGCGGTGGGAGACGAGTACGGCGGCGTTCCGGCCCTGCCGGAGAGCTTTTTCATCGGGCGGGATGGAAAGATTGTCGACAAGATTATCGGGCTGAAGGGCAAGGGTGAGATCGAGGACTCAATCAAGAAGGCGTTAGACACGGAAGCCGCGAAGAACGAGGCATCGGCCCAGACGATGCGCGAGATTGGCCCTGCTCAGAAGTAACGTCGCGTAGGGTCGCCGATCGTTCTAACATCCATGGACGGCTCGAAGGCTCAGAAGTGACAATAGGAACGGGGTCGGGATCGCTCTAGTATTGGGGTCATCTGAAATGAACTCGCGCGGGCACATGTCGAAGGTGGCCTTTCTGCTCATCCTGCTGGCGGGCAGCGCCGCGGCGCAGGGAGGAAAGGCGCCCTCGGTGTCGTTCGCGCCGGTGGGGCTGGTCACAGCCACGCGCACCAAGCAGACCATGGTGAATTTGAATTTTCGGGTGGCTTCGGGATTCCACATCAATTCCAACGCGCCGAAGGATGAGTTCCTGATCCCTACGAGCTTGAAGATGGACGTGCCCACCGACATCATCCTGGGGAAGATCGCGTATCCCGCGGGAAAAGATCTGACCTTCCCGTTTTCGCCGGATCAGAAACTGAACGTGTACAGCGGCGATTTTACGGTCGCCGTTGCCGTACATCCGCTGCACTCGGTAACGCCCGGAAAATACGTGATGCATGGCGTGCTGCGTTATCAGGCCTGCGACAACGCGCAATGCTTTCCGCCGAAGACGCTGCCGGTGAGCTTTGACGTGAAAGTCGTGAAGGAACCAGCCACGCACCGCGCGAATCCGGCACAGAGCCCGCACGTGCACAACTAGCTGTTGGCTCTCGCTTCTTGCTCCTGGTTGCGGTCGTAATCTCGGGTTGCTTTGACTAACTCCGCCGAGCGCCCTAAGATTCCTTTCCTATGCGGCAGCTCCTATTGCTGACTCTCGCGTTCGCGGGCTTGTGTGCGATTAGCCGCGCGCAATCGGCTCCGTCTTCCGTTCTGATCATCCACGACGTCACTGTCATCGACGTAACCGGCGCGCCCGCGCAGGCTCATCGCACGGTGATTGTGCGCGACGGAAAAATCGAGGAGATCGGCAGTTCCGCGCGGAGTACAAGCGGGAAACTGCAGGGCGTGCAGGTGGATGGGACGGGCAAATTCCTGATCCCTGGGCTCTGGGACATGCATGTCCACATGGTCTTCGGGGACTGGTTCCCACGCGGGAAGGAAGTCACCCTGCCGCTGTTCATCGCCAATGGCGTTACCGGCGTGCGCGATATGGGCGGCGAGTTGGAAGTGCTGCAGCAGTGGCGCAAAGAAATCACTGCCGGGGCTCTCATCGGGCCCCGCATGGTGATCAGTGGGCCGATGCTCGATGGTCCGCAGCCGCGCTTTCCCAGCTCGATTGCGATTACGACTCCAGAAGATGGCCGCCGAGCCGTCGACGACCTGAAGCGGCGGGGCGCGGACTTCGTCAAGCTGCAGTCCCTGATTCCGCGCGAGGCGGTGTTTGCGATTGCCGAGGAAGCCCGCAAGCAAGGAATTACATTCGTCGGACACGTCCCGGACTCGGTGCGGGCTTCCGAGGCGTCGAATGCGGGGCAGAAGAGCTTCGAGCATCTCATCGGGATCTTCGAGGGCAGTTCGCCGCTGGAAGACGCATTTCTGAAAGGACCCAAGACGCAGGGTCAATTTCTTTCGACGTACGACCCGAAGCGGGCGGCGGCGCTGTTCACGCTGCTGGCGAAAAATCATACCTGGCAGTGTCCCACGCTCGTGTGGGAGCGCGGCGGCAACTTGATTGATCAGACCGACTTCGCGCACGACACACGCGCCACGTACGCTCCGGCCTACTGGAAAGACGTGACGTGGAAGCGCTTCACCGAGCAGATCATGCATGATTTCAACACCGATGATCTCGCCACCCGGAAGCGCTTCGTGGAGAAGGAATTGGAAGTGGTAAATGCGATGCACCGCGCCGGGATTCCTTTTCTCGCGGGTACAGACACACCTCCGGGGGTCTATGTTTTCCCGGGCTTCAGCCTGCACGAGGAACTGCAGCGGTTCGTGGCCGCCGGCTTCACGCCGATGGAAGCGCTGCAGACGGCAACTCTGAATCCGGCGAAGTTCCTCGGGATGGATGATCGGTTAGGAACGATCGAGAAGGGAAAGCTTGCCGACCTGGTGCTGCTCGATGCGAGCCCGCTCGACGACATTCACAACACGCAGAAGATTGCGGCGGTAATTGTGAACGGGCGATATTTCTCGCGTGCAGATTTGAACAAGATGCTGGCGGGAGTGGAGACGGCAGCGAGAGCGAGGTGAACGGGGACTCGCCCCGCTCGATATAGTTCTGTCATCCTGAGCAAAGCGAAGCACCCATCTAACCCGCGCAGATTGCAGGGATCCTTCGGCGCCAAAAGCTGCGCCTCAGGATGACAAATCTGGATTATTCCGGCTAGCAGCTTAGGCTCGAGAACACTGTGGCCTGCAGAGCTGCGACTTTCTGCCCGAGTGGAAGTCAGCCAGCCCGCGCATCTCTCGGCAGAGCATTCGCCAGAACCAACGCCATTCCGGCAAAGAGCAAGGTGTCGAAGAAGTAGTTCAACCCCTCAATCTTTACGCCGGTGTCTGCGGACGACGGGATCGCAATCGCGATCGGCAGGTAAACCAACAGAACTGCGGCCAGAGCCAGAATTCCTATCGAGGTCGCCGCCGCTCTCGTCCGTATCCCGACCAGCAGGCTCACGCCCGCCGCGATCAGGACCGCCCCCGTAACATACGCGACAACAAGATGACCTGGATACCACGCGGGCATGAGCTTGCCAAGAGGAACGACGGGCGCGAATTGGGAATGCAGGAAGTGCTCCACGCCGAAGAACACTGCAGCTACCGCGACCAGAAGGCGCCCGAGCGTGATCAGCTTGTGGGTAGCGTGTGCTCTCCACCGTTCCGTATGAGATCCGGCCAGGGCCCAGGCGCCTCCGGCGAACGAGGAATCCCGGACCAGGACGGCCCACGCAATCCGGTCGTGCGGGTTCGCCAGTACCTTGGGCAGATGAATCGAGAGCACGAAAAAAAAGATCATGACTCCCAATAAGGTGGCGGACAGGCGTGCTTGTACTTTGGTTGCGATGCTCAAGGCCGCGGCCAGCAGGGCGCAACCCACGAAGTAGGCCCAGAACAGGTGCCACGGAATCCAGGAGGGCACTCCCGCCTGAATGAACCTGGCAAGTCCAAAGTGCTCGGCGCTGAAAGCCGCGAGCGATGCGGCGACGAACACGCCGCCTAAGGCCAGAATCTTGTCGAGGCCGCTAGCCTCGGTCAGTTCCCGCCACACCGCAAACAGGCCAACGAGAGTGAGAGCGGCTCCAGCGAAGTAAGGCCAGAACACGAGAGGCGAAAATACCATTGCCAGGGGGACGGCGAGACTCGCGTGCATCATTTCTCCCAGACGTTTTTCGAGTGAGAACGTTAGCCTTTACGGCTTGCCAGCTTGCTTCTTTTCGGCCCTCGCCCACGCATCCTTCAGGGCGACCGTGCGGTTGAAGACCGGCTTCCCCGGCTTCGAGTCGGGGTCGACAGAGAAGTATCCCAGACGCTCGAACTGATAGCGGGTTCCGGCCGTGGCGTTGGCCAGCGACGGCTCGACCTTCGCATCGGCGATGATCTCCAGCGAGTTCGGATTGAGGTTGTCGAGAACGTCTTTGCCCTCTTCGACGTCGCTGGGATTCTCTTTCAGAAACAGGTTTTCGTAGATGCGTACTTCGGCGTCGACTGCGTGCGCCGCCGAAACCCAGTGGATGGTCGCCTTCACCTTGCGGCCGTCAGGAGTATTTCCACCTCGCGTCGCCGGATCGTAGCTGCAGTGAACTTCGACGACCTCGCCCTTGTCGTTCTTCACAAGGCTCGTGCAGGTGACCAGGTAGCCATAGCGCAGGCGGACCTCGCGGCCTGGGGTCAGCCGAAAATACTTGGGCGGCGGAACTTCGCGAAAGTCGTCCTGCTCGATGTACAGCACGCGCGAGAACGGGACCTTGCGGCTTCCGGCGGAGGCGTCTTCGGGGTTGTTCACCGCGTCCATCTCTTCGATCTGGTTCTCGGGATAGTTGTCGATCACGACTTTCAGCGGGCGCAGCACGGCCATCACGCGGAGCGCGCGCTTGTTCAAGTCCTCGCGCACGAAATGTTCAAGCATGGCCAGCTCGATCGAGCCGGTCGTCTTCGACACGCCGATCGACGCACAGAAATTGCGGATCGCCTCGGGCGTGTACCCGCGGCGCCGGATGCCGCTCAGAGTCGGCATGCGTGGATCGTCCCAGCCGCGCACCCGGCCTTCGCGTACCAACTGCAGCAGCTTGCGCTTGCTGAGCAGCGTATGCGTCAGGTTGAGGCGGTCGAATTCGATTTGCTGCGTCGGGAAGATCCCCAGTTGCTGGATGAACCAGTTGTAGAGCGGGCGGTGATCTTCAAACTCCAGCGTACACATGGAGTGCGTCACTTTTTCGAGCGAATCCGACTGGCCGTGCGCGTAGTCGTACATCGGATAAATGCACCACTTGTTTCCCGTGCGGTGATGCTCGGCGTGCAGGATGCGGTACATGACCGGGTCGCGCATGTTCAAATTCGGCGAGGCCATGTCGACCTTGGCGCGCAGTACGCGCGAGCCGTCGGGAAACTCCCCGGCCTTCATGCGCTGAAACAGGTCAAGATTTTCTTCCACCGAGCGATTCCGGTGCGGGCTGTCCTTGCCCGGCTCGGTGAGGGTGCCGCGGTGCTTGCGAATTTCTTCGGCCGAAAGATCGTCGACGTAAGCTTTGCCATCGCGGATCAGCTTCAGCGCCCATTCATACAGCTGGTCAAAATAATCGGAGGCGTAAAACAATCCGTCCCAGTGGAAGCCGAGCCACTTCACGTCTTCCATGATGGAGTCGACGTACTCAGTCTCTTCCTTCTCGGGATTCGTGTCGTCGAAGCGCAGGTTCGTATGCCCGCCGAATTCGTCGGCGAGTCCGAAGTCGAGGCAAATCGCCTTGGCATGCCCGATGTGCAGGTAGCCGTTCGGCTCAGGAGGAAAGCGGGTCTGAACCCGGCCGCTGTATTTATTGGTCTTCAGGTCCTCGAGAATAATGTCGCGTATGAAGTTGGACGGGCGAGGCTCCGGGGCAGCGTTCGTGCCTGTCTCGGCCTCGGTGTCGGACGTTTTCATAATCTCTTGATCTTACCGCAAAGAAAAGACCAGCCGCGCCAGGGACGAAGGTAGTGCCACCCTCCCGCCCTGAGGTGCCGGGGGAGATGCCTCACAAGCGCTCATTTAAGCAAGTCGAGGGCGCAGTTGACCCTCCCGGCCGGTTTCTGGCGGTAACTTCCGGGTTGCCGACAAACCATCCAGAATCGTCGCGAGCGCCGCAACCAACTTCGCACGTTATAATGGCTTCCAGCGATGACCTTGATGCCTGGCAGGAAGCTCGGGCCGTATAAGATCCATTCTCTACTGGGCGCGGGTGGGATGGGCGTTGTTTACCGGGCACGAGATGAGCGGCTGGACCGCGATGTTGCTATCAAAGTACTCCCTCCAGGACTGATCGCCGATGAAACCGCTCGCAAGCGTTTCCGCGACGAAGCGCTCGCGTTGGCGCGGCTGAATCATCCCAACATCGCGGCCGTCTATGACGTGGGCGAGCAGGATGGTTCCGATTATCTGGTGATGGAATACCTTGCCGGTCAGTCTTTGGCCGACAAGTTGAGAGCAGGCCCACTACCCAACAGCGAAGTGATCGCGTTCGGCACGCAGATTGCCGCAGCCATCGAAGAGGCGCACGAACAGGGCGTCGTCCACCGTGACCTGAAGCCGGCGAACATAATCGTCAGCCCCAAAGGTCACGCGAAAGTCCTGGACTTCGGCTTGGCAAAAATTCTCCGGGAGGCCGGCAGCGACACGCCAACGCAGTCGATAACCGAGACCAAGGGAATCGCGGGCACGCCGCAATATATGTCGCCCGAGCAGGCCGTTGGCAACCAACTCGACGCGCGCACCGATCTGTGGAGCCTCGGCATCGTACTCTATGAGTTGCTCATCGGCCGTCCGCCATTTGAAGGGAACAGTAACCTCGCCATTCTGCGTGCGATTACCGAAACTTCTCCGAAGCCATTGCGCGATCTGCTTCCCGAACTTCCAGACGATACGCAGCGCATCGTTTCTCGAGCGATGGAAAGAGATCTAACCAAGCGATATCAATCGGCGGCCGAGATGAAGCGCGACCTCGCAGCGGCACAAGCGCGCTTGAGCGCCGGGGATTTGTTCGCTAAACCGAGCATGCCACGTCGCTGGGGCCGACTGGCCGTCGTCGTGTCGGGATTGCTTTTATTGGCCGGACTGACAACCTGGTTTTTCCTCCGATCCGAGAAAGGACATTGGGTGCGGGAACAGGGTATTCCCGAGATCAACAGGCTCAACGCGGCGAACCAGCCTCTTGCCGCCTATCTACTGCTCGAGAAAGCCGAGCAATATCTGCCCAGTGACCCCGATCTCGCCAAAATCGCCGCGCAAACAACGAGCACAGTTTCCGTCGCCTCGAATCCGCCTGGCGCCATGGTGGAAATCCAGGATTACCTGCCCACGGAAACTACATGGCACAGCCTGGGTCAAACACCACTCTCAAAGATCCGAGTCCCCAAAGGATATTTCCGCTGGAAAGTTTCGAAGGCGGGGATGAATGACTATATCGCTGCCCCATTGAGCTCCGGCACCGTGAATTTCAATTTGAACGCGGTGCAAGTGGCGCCCGATGGGATGGTTCCGGTTAACGGCCAACCTTGGTCGGAATTTATCGGCTTTATCGGATGGCTCGGTCCTTACGATTTGCCGCCTTATTTCATCGATCGCTTTGAAGTAAGCAACCGGCAATACCAGCAATTCGTCGACGGCGGAGGATATCGGAATCGCGAATACTGGAAGGAAAAATTCCGCCAGGGCAATCGCGAGGTGAGATGGGATGAAGCCATGTCCGTATTCCGCGACAGCACAGGCCGGCCCGGACCTTCGACCTGGCAGGGCGGCCATTATGCCGAAGGGCAGGCAGATTATCCCGTTTCAGGCGTCAGCTGGTACGAGGCCTCCGCTTATGCCGCTTTTGTTGGCAAGAGTCTGCCGGTCTTGTCGCAGTGGTATCTCGCCGCCCCGCCCGACGTCGCTGCCAACATTGTTCCCGCGAGCAATATGACAGGGAAAAGCGTGGCTGCCGTGGGTGCATACAAAGGCGTGGGGCCATTCGGCACTTACGACATGGCCGGCAATGTTAGGGAATGGATTGCGAACTCCTCTGGCGGTGACAGGCGAATGCTCCTGGGCGGAGCATGGAATTCGCAAGTTTATATCTATGGCGAAGCCGAGGCGCTCGCCGCCTTCGACCGATCCGCCGGCAACGGCTTCCGTTGCGTGCGAAATAATACGCCCGTCCCAAAGCAAGCTGCCGATCCGATTCAGCCCCTGGTGCGCGATTTCTCCAAATACAGGCCCGCCTCCGACGCCGTCTTCCACGCTTACGGCGCGATATACGCCTACGAAAAGACTCCGCTGAATGCGAAAGCAGAAGGCGTTATACAGGAGACCGCGGATTGGCGCAAGGAGAAGATCTCCTACGACACTGCCTACGGCGGGCGCATGAATGCGTATCTGTTTCTGCCGAAGAATGTTGCGCCCCCCTATCAGACGATCTTGTTTTTCCCTAGTGCGAGGGTGGAGTTCCTCGACCCCGATAGCTCGCATCTCGGCGACACAGAATTCTTCGACTACATCGTGCAAAGCGGACGTGCTGTGCTCTACCCGATTTATCAAGGAACGTACGAGCGCCAGCATGATCTCAGACTGCCCGGCGCATCCCAGGCCATGGAACTGACGACCCAGCGTTACAAGGACGTTGCCCGCTCGCTCGACTATCTGGAGACGCGTTCCGACATCGACAAGACTAGGCTGGCCTATCTCGGCGTAAGCATGGGCGCAGCGGAAGGCGTAATTTTCGCGACGCTGGAGCAGAATCGCCTAAGCACAGTTGTGTTTCTCGACGGAGGCTATTTTCTCGATCCGCCTCAACCCGGCGGCGACCAGGCCGACTTCGCCCCGAGGCTCAAGAAACCGGTACTCATGGTCAACGGCCGCTACGATTATTGCTTCTCGCTTGACCGCTCGCAGGAACCGATGTTCCGCAATCTCGGCACTCTCGCGGCCGACAAGAAACATGTCGTTCTTGAAACACCGCACGACGTGACCGCCGATCGTCCCAATTTGGTAAAAGCGGTTCTGGAATGGCTGGACAAATACTTAGGCCGCAGCACCTGACGTGAATTCATGGGCAGCCGCGTACGCTGATTACAAACTGGGCCGCACACCTGAAACAAAACCTCGCTGCGGGAGACAGGCTCGGCAAGTGAAAGCACTGCACTCGCAATGGCACGGGAGAGAGGGAAGTCTATCCGTGTCGCGGGAGTGGGCCCATGTGGAAGTCCACAGAGCTGCCGCCATTTCTTGACAATCGAACTGATCGTTCCTGAGTCACGCTAGTGCTTTTTCGGACGCGACGCCGGGATGAGTGCTTCAGGCTGAAAGAAGGTGTGAGGCGTCGCGTTCGAAAAAGCCGTCAGAAGGAAGCCGCTGGCGCGGCGGACGCGGAACCTATGGAAATTGAATGGAGCGAGGGAGGGGTGTAGAAGTTCGCGGGAGTCGTCAAGGACCGGCGGAGGAGGAGCTGAGGCAGCTGTGCAAAGACGAAGTCGAGGGCCGAAGTGAAACCTAGGCGGAGGACAGGAAGAAGATGTCCGGAGGTAAGGGAGACACACTTCGGCGAGACGCTCTGCAGCGCGCCGGCAGTGCAGTGTGTGGGCGAGTGATTTCATGCAGCGGGGGCCAGGAGCGGTGGAGAACGGAGTTGGAGTTGTGCCGCTGTGAATCGTTCGACGACGGCCATCGGTCCGCCGCACTTGGGACAGCGCCAGAGCGGGTGCGCGGTAGGAGCGGTCGAAGTTTCCGATTCGTTTTTTGGTGGAGTGGCGGGAGAGCGGCGAAGCACCGTGGCAGGAGAGCGGCGCGCCTTCGGTTGGCGAGGAAGCCGAAGTGGCGGATGCGGACGAAGCCCTTGGGGAGCAGATGAAGTAGGAAGCGACGAGAGAAACTCATCGCGCGAGACGGTCATCACTTTCTGCTGATTGTGGTCGGCGGAGTCACGCCAGCGAAAAGTAACCTGGCCGTCGGCCAACGAGACCAGGCGATGGTTGGAGATGGCACGCGATGGGTGTAGCGGCCGAGGTAGTGCAAGACGTACTCGGGTCCGCCGAAGGGTGGTTTGGAGTAGACGATCCAATCTTTGCGGAAGAGCGGACGCAGCCAGGCAGCGAAGAACTTGGGATGGGTGAGCGGCGCGAGTTCTCCGGCCAGGTGCAGTTGACGGCGTTCGAAGGCCGACTTCAGGCCGGCGACGAACTTGCCGCGGAACACGCGCCGTAGAATGGCGATGGGGAGGAAGAAGCGTGGATGGGATCGAATCCAGCGGGCGTGATCGCGGGAGAGTCCGCCGGCGGGAACGACACAGTGGACATGGGGATGAAGTTGGAGTTTCTGATTCCAGGTATGGAGCACGCTGAAGAAGCCGATCTCGGCTCCGAGATGGGCAGGATTGCGCGCGACCTCCAGCAGGGTTTCTGCGCTGGTGCGAAGCAGCAAACCGTAGATGAGTTTCCTGTTCTGCAGAGCCAACGCAGCCAGTTGCGGCGGCAGGGTGAAGACGACGTGGACGTAGGGCGTGGGCAGCAGTTCACGACGACGCGCCGCGATCCAGCGTTCGCGCCCGCTGGTCTGACACTTCGGGCAGTGCCGGTTGCGACAACGAGTTGTAGGAGATGGTGGCACGATGTCCGCAGTGGGTGCACTCATCGATGTGGCCGCCGAGAGCGGCGGTGCGACAGCGCGCGATGGCCCGGAGGACCTTAAGGTGGGTCCAGCGGAGCCAGCGACGGTTGCGCGCGATGAAGTCTGCTCCTGCACTGCGAATCATGTCGGCCACCTCAAACCGTGGCTGACTCATCTACTCCTCCTCGGACGACCTGCCTTTCTTCAGCACCAGCGCGTCCAGCGGACTGGGCGTGGCATGCAAGTGCCGTTGCGAGAGGTGGAGATAGCGAGCGGTCTCTTTCAGATCGTGATGACCTAAGAGGATCTGGATGGTGTGCAGGTCGGCGCCGGCTTCGAGTAAGTGGGTGGCGAAGCAATGGCGGAGCATGTGGGGATAGATACGTTTCTTAATCCCGGCGCGGCGGGCGGCCTCGACACACGCGTGGTAGGGCGTCTTGTCATCCGTGGGGTGATCACCGCTGTGCCAGCGGTTGCCGGGAAATAACCAGACGGACTTTTTGCGCAGACGTCGCCAATGAGAGCGCAGTTCCTCGAGCAGGACGGGGCTGAGCATGACGTCGCGGTCCTGCCGACCTTTGCCGTCTTGAATGTGCACGACCATGCGTCGGCTATCGATGTCGCTGACCTTCAATCGCGTGAGCTCGGTGCGGCGCGCGCCGGTGCCGTAGAGGGTCATCAAAATGGTGCGATAGAAGGGAGTGGGCGCGGCATCGATGAGCTGTGCTACTTCTTCCTGACTGAGAATGGTGGGCAGGCGATAGCGCTTCTTGGGATAGGGAGTGTCGGCGATGCTCCAGGGCCTCTTGAGCGTCTGGATGTAGAAAAAGCGCAGGGCGCAGAGATGGTTGGTCACCGAACCGGGAGTCAGTTTGTGCAGGGTGAAGAGCTGGGCTTGGTACTCGCGGATGTGCTGCGGTCCCAGGCGATCGGGCGAGCAGTGGAAGTGTTGGGCGAACCGCTCGATGAAGCGAATGTAACGCTGTGTGGTAGCCTCAGAGTAATGACGTCGCTGGAGTTCTTCCAGCATCATTTTGCGTAGATGGGTCACAGGGACACCTCCTTGTGACCCACAATTTATCTGAGGGCAAGAATCACACAACTGCTGACATCACCCACGCGGCAGCGTCCGCCGCGCCAGCGGCTTCGTTCTGACGGGCAAACCGGAAGGAATGCTTAAGTTAGCTATGGGGAGATGTCCCCGCGCCAGCCGGCAGAGCCCACCCTGAGCGAAGCCGAAAGGGATGCCAGCGCTACTAGATCACGCGCGCGACCGCGGGGATGCGTTCCGCAAAGGTTTTTCGTGAAGGCCCCTCATCCCACGCGCGCAAGCCTGCGAATGGCGAGCAACGTGAAAATCAAGGTCACGCAGGCGAGGACTGCGATCTCCACGACCGGCGTTCCGTGGCTTGAAGCGCCCATCACTCCCGCCAGTTGGTCGAGGCTGGGCGTACCAATAAGACGCAGAGCAAGTTTGTCGAGGTAAAACGCCGGCGAGACGAATTCGAGCGGCTGCACCGAACGCGGCAGCGGATAAAACAGTCCGCCCAGATGCATGAATGGCAGGTACGCCAGATTGGCAAATGCAGGTGCGCTTTTCGCGGAGGCCCGCGTGCCGATGAAAAGTCCGATGGCGCAGAACGGCAGCGATCCCAGCATGTTGATCAACGCGACGCCCATGTATTGGCCGAGACTTAATCCCGGATGGCCGATCAGCGCAGCCGCCGCGATCAGCGTGCTCATGACAATGGCCGCGAACAGCGTCGCCATGATCATTTTCGAAAGCAGGTAGGCTGCCGGAGGCGCGGGCAGAGCGCGCTTGAGCGTTAGCAAACCCTGCTCACGCTCCATCGCCACGAACATGCCGAAGCCGAACATCCCCGGCCCCATGATTCCGAACACCGACCAGTTGACGAACATGATCTTGGCGACGTTGGCGTCCCCGTGGCTCATGCTGCCGGCCAGCAACACTCCGAACAGCACATAGAGCGTCATCGGGAAGAAGCAGGAACGGTATGCCGAACGCTGGAGCACGCAAAGCCCGCAGACATTCGTATTTCGTTTCGGTCAAATACGCACGCCACAGCCTGGCGCTGGTCATCTCGCTGCTGCGGGGCACGTTGTTTTCGATTGCGAATGTGGTTGCGCTCATGATGCGACCTCCTGGGTGAGTTCCTGAGTGAGTTCCTGAGTAAGTTCGGTGAAAGCTTCGGCGAGTCCGGCGCTGTGAACTTCCAGCTCGTGGAAGTTCTCATCCGCTGCGACGAGCTTCTTGACTACGATTTCCGCATCGCTCGCGGTGATCTGCAGGCGCCCGCGATCGCGGCTTACGGTTTGCACGCCAGGCCAGGCCGCGACCAGTTCGGGAGCCAGAGACGTCGCGCACGAGATGCGTTTGCGCCCGACCAGCGCGCGCAGTTCGTTCACTGTGCCCGCGGCAATCGCGCGACCTTTGGCCAGGACCACCACCCGATCGGCCAGTGACTCGGCCTCTTCCAGGTAGTGAGTGGTGAGGACGATCGAAGCGCCCTCGCGAACTAGTTCGCGCAGCATGGCCCACATCATTTCGCGCGCGGGAAGATCGAGGCCGACGGTGGGTTCGTCGAGGAACAGCAACTTTGGACGCCCCACCACCGCCATGGCGAATTGCACCTGGCGCTTCTGTCCGTTCGACAGCTTTCCGTAGGGACGTCCTGCCAGCGACGAAGTGCGAGTCAACCTCATCGCATCGTCTGCCGGAAGCGGATCAGGATAGTAGCTGGCGACGAGGTCGATCTGTTCCCGCACTCGCAGTTCCGGCGCGAGCGTCACTTCCTGCATCATCACGCCGATCTGGCGACGCGCTTGCAATGTTCAGTGGAGACTGGCCGAAGAGGCACGCCGTGCCGGAGTCGGGCCGCTGCAATCCGAGCATCAGCGAGATCGCAGTCGATTTCCCCGCGCCATTCGGCCCCAGAACGGCGAGCAGTTCCGCGGGCCGCACCTGCAATTCAAGTCCATCGAGTGCTACAACCTTGTCAAAGCGTTTGCTCACGCCTGACAGTTCGGCTAAATAGTTGGTCTTCATCTCGGTTCTCCTTCTTGCCGACGTTTTCTTCAAGACGTACGACTCCTTCCGCGTGAACCAGCGGGTCACGCTAGACAAACCCATTGATCGAGTGGAACGCTAGGCCGCGCGCGGCTGCGCGGGCTGTTGTGCGCCGGAATTCCGTCGGCGGATATGCCGCAGGAACTCCCAGGTCTGCACGATCGCAGCAATGCAGAGTCCCAGCCACGCCGCTGCCATGCTGATCAGAATTGACGCATTCACGATGGCGGCGATGTGGATGTATTGGGCCGAGTCCCGCACGCTCTCTGCGGGGACAACAAACGGATTCGAGGTCCCGTTTAGCGTGTGACCAACCGCGTTACTCAGGTAGTTCAAGACGACCAACGTAAGGACCGTGTTCAGCAATTGGCTCAAGGATGGGAACCATGCCCATTGTGGCCGCGCCAGACTGATCGCGGATCGCAAGAGCCCCGCAATGCCCAGCAGCAGAATCGGCACGTAGAATCTGTGCAACAACGGCCCCGCCTTCAGAAATGCCGCCGCAGGCCCGAGGATCAACACGGGGTAATGCGGTACGAGCAAGATCCAGATGAGTCCAAAGAAGGCGAATCCCAGTTCACAAGCCATTTTCAGGAAGGATGGTTTGCGCTCAGGCGGTTGCTTCTGCAACGGCGGCAGGGAACTCGGGTTCCACTTGTCCAGCAGTCCAAGATGCGCCTGCGTGGCTTCGATCACGGCGAAGACTAGGGTGATGGTACCCGCAGCGACGAACGCTCCGGACCAGAGGTCGCCAAGTGTACGAGCGGCAGCCAACCCCCAGTCGCGCGTGTTGGCGAGATTCACGGGGCCGACGATGAACAGGAAGACCGGGACCAGAATCCACAGCAGCACCATCTTCAACACAAACTCGTAGATTGGAAACAGCATCGGGCCGATCAAATGCCGCTGCGGCCGGTAGCGGCTGGCAACCAGGATCGGACTGCCGCAGCGCTTCAGGATCGCTGACACGTCCGCTTCGTCGAGCCGATGGCCGAGTTCAGCTTCCTTCTCCTCAACTTGGGAATGCAGGTCTTCGGAGAGTTCAGCAATGAGATCTTCCTGCTGCGCCTTCGGCATCCAGAAGCGAACCGCCTGTAAGTATCGATCTATTAGTTCCATGACGTGCTCCTTACAAAACTCCGTTTAACTCGTGCATCTGGCGAATATGGTCGCGACGTCCCTGCAGAAAGCGACGCAGATGCGGCCGGCTGTACCAGGCATAGAAGAGGGCGCCGATGGCAAGATAGATCCACAGCCATGGTCCGAACAGCCCCCAACCCAGCCAGCCGTTCGCACTCCGCGCCAGTTGTTCGGCATGCGCCAGGTCTTTCGCAGAGGGATTGACGACAACCAGGGGATGGGTTCGGAAGAAAAACATCACGACCGCACCGATGCCTGAGATCAGGAACCGCGACGTAGGAAGCAGCCACGTCCAGTCCGGACGCACCACGGCCACGGCCCTTTGTCCGATCCCCGCCAGAAACAGGATGAGCACCGGGACGTAGTAGCGGTGCCACACTGGAGCTAGCTTTATCTCGCCTGCCGACGGCCCCAAAACCAGGAACTGGAAATAGGGAATCGCCAGCCACCAAAGCGTAAGCACACTGCATGCGACCAGGCCTGACACCGAATACCACCTCTGCAGCGGAATGACAGAGGCCAACTCGGCAGGAGGATAGATCCACTGCTGGGGGAACTTCAGTCGCACCAAATTCAGAAGGATGAACACGGCAGTCACGCAAACGATCTGAGCGGCGACTGGGAGAATGAACGGCTGCACGGTGATCGGTACGTGATAGATCGCAAGAGAAATCGGTATGACCCCCACCGTGATCGCCAGATTGAGGCCCAGAACAAATAGGTAAGCGGGAAACAATTCCGGTCCGATCAATTCCCATCCCACAGACAGGCTGCGGCGGTTCGGCCAGTAACGGCGTGCGACCACCATCGGGTCGCCGTGCTGCATGAGGACGGCATACTGCTCCGCGTCGGTGAGCGGCCGGCCGAGTTCTTTTGCGCGCGCCTCCAACTGAGAGAGCAGGTCTTCCCGCAGCTCAGCGACAATGTCGGTCCTTTGCTTGCGCGGAAGGCATCGCTTAACGGCGCTCAAATAACCATCGAGTATTTCCATGACTAGACCTCTTGCAACATGCGGTTGAGAGATGTGTTGATGCTCTGCCACTCTTCCAGCAACTGACTCAGAATCTGATCGCCCACCGGTGAGAGTCGATAGAAGCGCTTGTTGCGCTTATCTTCTTCGCGCCACTGGCTGACCAGCAGGCCCTGCGTCTCCAGGCGGCGCAGCAGCGGATAGAGCGTGCCTTCATCGATCGCCAGGCCATCGTCCGCCAAAGCCTTGCGCAACGTGTACCCGTACTGCTCGGTCCGAAGCTGCGCCAGAACGGCGACGATCAGGCACCCCCGGCGCAGCTCCATCTTCAGGTTCTCGAGAATCTCAGGGGCGCCTTGGGTACCGTTCGTCATATAGTATGTGACACACACTGTATGATACACAGTATAAGTTGTCAAGCATTTTCTTCCAGCCATACGAAGCGTGCCGGGATCTCCGGCGGGAATGGTTTCGCATGGTTCCCACCGACCGTTCTGCTGGGTCCAAATTGAAGAGGGAGCTCCGCTGCGATGTCCGGCTGCATCTCGCCGGGTTCGCGAGATCAGCGGAAGCGATTTTTCCACAAACTATTTCGGAGTTTTCACGAACAATTCAACTCTCTGTAACCTTTTAGTCACATGCGGTTTCTTACGATTGCTGCTCGAGGTTACTCATGAAAAAAACACTGGCTCTGCTCTCCCTCGCAGCAGTTTGCTCCATGGGCACCGCAATCGCCCAAGACCATCACTCCACTCAAAACCAGATCAAGCGCGTTCTTCTGATCAGCGTCGACGGCATGCATGCGGTGGATTTCCTGAACTGTGCGAATGGCATTAGCACGATCAACAACGGAAAGCCCTACTGCCCGGCAATGGCCGCCCTCGCAGCAACTGGCGTTAATTATGTCGCCGCCAACACCTCAAAGCCGTCGGACTCCTTCCCTGGCTTGACGGCGATCGTTACTGGCGGAAGTCCGGCCCTTACCGGCATCTACTACGACGTTGCGTATTCCAGAAACTATTCCGCCCCCGCGAAAACCACCGGCAACGGCGTGGCGGCTGGCCCATGCACCCCTTACGGCGCGCCCACAGGGACCAGAACAGAGTATGAAGAGGGTATCGACTTCGACCAAACCAAGCTGAACGGCGGCGCGCAGGGTGCCACATTGACCGACGGCGGCCTCAACTCCATCGATCCCCTGCGACTGGTCCGCGACCCAGCCAATGGCTGCGCCCCCGTATACCCGTGGGATTTCGTCCGCGCCAACAGCATTTTCAGCGTGATTCACCAGAACGGCGGATTCTCAGCCTGGTCCGACAAGCACCCGGCCTATGCCTCGGTGGCTTCTGGTCTAGGGCCGAGCGCGCTCGACGATTTCTACGCTCCTGAAATCAACTCCACGGTGGTCGCCCTTCCGGGCATCGTAACGCCGACCAACGCAGCGTGCGACCCGATCCGCGATCCGAACGCCGACCTCAGCGCATGGACCAACAGCTTCCAGAACATTCAGTGCTATGACACTTTGAAGGTCAAAGCCGTGCTCAACTGGATCCGTGGGAAGAACCACCTTGGCTACAAAGACGCCCAGGTTCCCACCATCTTCGGCATGAACTTTCAGGCCGCCAGCGTAGGCCAGAAGTTCATCGAATCGAGCAGCAGCACGAACGGCGGATATCTCGATGCCTCGGGCACGCCAGGCGCGGCGCTGCTGGGCGAGTTCCAGTTCGTGGACGCCTCGATTGCCGCATTTGTGAGCGAGTTGAAGAAACAGGGCTTGTACGATTCGACACTGATCGTGCTCACCGCCAAGCACGGACAGTCTCCCATCGATCCCACCCGCTACGTTTCGCAGCTCATCAACGGAACTTCGCCCGTCACCCTGCTCTCCAATGCGGGCTTCATTCCTCTCTCTGAATCCACCAACAACCCCACCGGCATCGGACCGACGGAAGATGATGTCTCGCTAGTCTGGCTGTCGAACTCGGCAGACACTTTGGCCTCGGTCGGCATCCTCGAAGCGAACGCCGCCACCACCGGAATCGCGCTTGGGCAGATCTACTACGGCCCTTCGCTAACCCTTAACTTCAACGATCCAACCGTGGATCCGCGCACGCCCGACATCATCGTGACTCCGAATGTCGGCGTTACCTACTCCGGCAGCAGCAAGAAGTTGGCGGAGCACGGCGGGTTCGCACATGACGACACGAATGTGGTTCTTCTGCTGTCGAATCCGTCGTTCCAACCACAGACGGTTCGGGCCGCAGTAGGCACCGCACAGGTGGCGCCTACCATCCTGCAAGCCTTGGGCATGGATCCCTCGGCCCTTGACGCGGTGCGTTCGGAGGGAACGCCGGTCCTTCCAGCGGTTCCACTGCCGTCGGGACACCGCAAGTAAAGCGCCCAGAGGCCGGGTCGAAGTGAAAAGGGACGCCCTTCGCGGGTGTCCCTTTTTCTTTGGATATTTTTGTTGAGGGCTTCGAGAGGCCTCATCGCTGGGAACCGTTGATTCAAACTCCCGCCGAAACAACTTGCCCCGGAGCGCCTACCACCATCTCTCGCTGCGCGAGGCGCCGGCGGAAGTGAACATGCCGCCAGCGCGTCATCTCGACCAGCGGCTTCCACACTGGGTTTACGAGGTGGTGCTTGATCAGCAGGTGCCAGAAACGGTTGGAGCGCTTGTAGAGGTACGACATCGCCAGATACAGCGGAATCGCCTGCCAGTCCTCAGGACGGCGGCGCCAGATCGACGCGTGCGAGAAGAGGCGCTGGTAGATCCAGGCATATCCCTGCTCCAGTTCTTCGGGACTCATGTGCTTGGGCTGGAAGACGGCGTGGCCGGTGTCGTAGAGCGTCCAGTCGCGGTGCAGGATGCGGCCTTGCTCCTCCATCTGCCGAAATAGTGGCGTGGCGGGGTACGGCGTGAGAATGTGAAATGTCGAGCATTCCAGCCGGTTGTCTTCGATCCATTCGGCGGTGCGGGCAAAGACGTCTTTGCGGTCGTGATCGAAGCCGAGGACGAAGGATCCGTTCACCTGGATGCCGTAGTCGTGCAGGATGCGCACGCGGCGCGCGTAGTCGCTCGTCTTCGGCGTCTTCTTGTGCGAGTCGGCGAGATTGTCGTCGGAGAGCGACTCGAAGCCGATGAAGACGCCGGTGCATCCCGCCAGCGCCATGTTGCGGATCAGGCTGGGATCGTCGGTGACGTCGATGGTGACGGCGGCGCTCCAGATCTTATTGAGGGGCCGCAACGCGGCGCAAAGCTGGTGCAGATAGTCGCGGCGCGAACCCAGATTGTTGTCGATGAAGACTGCATAGGGCTGGCCGTCGGCCTTGAATTCGTCGACCACCTGCTGCGGATGCCGCATGCGGTACGGCATGCGCAGCCCGTCAGTCGAGAGGTAACAGAAGCCGCAGCGGTTGTGGCAACCGCGGGTGGCGATCAGGCTGGTGGTGGTGAGAAAGCTGCGGCGCGGAAGAATGCTCCGCCGGGGCGAGGGATCGTCGCAGTAGTCATTCTCATAGGTGGCGACGTAACGCGGTTGCAGGCAGTTTTCTTCGATGTCATGAAGAATGCGCGGCCAGAGTTGCACGCCGTCGCCTAATGCGAGAGCATCCGCGTGGGGCGCGCATTCGTCGGGGCACGAGAGTACGTGCAGTCCGCCGAAAATCACTTTCGATCCGCGAGCGCGATACCAGTCCGCAAGATCAAAGGCCCGGCGAGCGAAGGTCAAATGGACCGTAATGCCGACCACATGAGGCAGCGGCTGGAATGGCGGCCGCCCATCGAGCAGGTTCTCATCCCAGTATTCCACTCGCCAGCGCGCGGGCGTCGTCGCGGCAAAGCTAGTCAGGGCTAGCGAAGGAGTGAGCACGTGCTTACCGAAGCTGGCATTGGCATCCTTCGGGTAGAACGGATTGATCAGGAGCGCGTACCGCCGCTCCATGAATCCACGAGGCTCGTTGGGATCGAGCAGGGGCGCAGTGGTCATCTCGCGGGGAATCCAGCGCTTCGGGATGGGGCAAAGGAAAGGCTCGTCGGGTGCGATCATGAATGTACTTTATACTATAAAGTACTTCATGTCAATCGCTTGATCCCGGCTGCAACTCGATTCGAGAGCCTTAACCACGAAGGACACGAAGGTCCACAAAGGAAGTCGTTCGCAGAGCGAAGTCCTTCGTGATGCTTCGTGTCCTTCGTGGTTGAGGATTTTTCGCCGCCGCTAGCTCATCGTCAGCACCACGCGGAATCTCGCTTTTCCGCTGATCATTTGCTGGTAGGCGTCGGCCGCCTTCTCCAGCGGGTAGCGTTCGATCATGGGGCGAACCCCGCTGATCACGCTGAACTCCAACGTATCCTGCGAGTCGCGCGCGGTGCCCGAGGCCCATCCGCGCACCGTCTTGCTCCCCATGATGAGTTGCAGCGGGGTCACATTCAGAGATTCCATTCCAGCACCGATCACCATCAGCGTTCCATTCGGTCCTAATCCATTCACCAGCGCCGACATGGATTTTGAATCGGGGGCGGTCGCCAGAACTACATGCGCGCCGCCCAATTTCTGCAGAGCTTCCGAGGGATCACCGACGTTAGTGTCGACGTACTGGTGGGCGCCGAGTTTCTTGGCCAGAACTTGCTTATCGCCGCCACGCCCGATCGCGACCGTGCGAAAACCCATTTGGCGGGCATACTGAATGCCAAGATGTCCCAGGCCGCCAATGCCCTGCACCGCCACGAGGTCGCCGCCGCGAGCCCCTGAGTTGCGCAATGCATTAAACACAGTGATGCCCGCGCACATCAGGGGAGCCGCTTCGTCGGCAGGCAGGTCATCGGGCATGAGCGCAACCGCTTCGGCCGGAGCGATCATGTATTCGGCATAGCCGCCATCAAAATGGATGGCGGTGATCTTTTCGAATTTGCAGTTGATGAAGTCGCCGCGGCGGCAGGGGTCGCATTGGAAGCAGTGTCCGCCGTGCCATCCGACGCCGACGCGTTGCCCCGGCTTCCACAACGTTACATCCGCGCCGACCTTGTCGATGCGTCCGGCGATTTCGTGGCCCGGCACCCGCGGATACTGAATTCCCGGCCAGTGTCCTTCTTTCACCAGTGCGTCGCTGTGGCAGATGCCGCAGGCCTCGACCTTGATGCGCACCTGGCCGCGGCCCGGCTCAGGGATAGGGCGCTCGACGACTTCGAAATTTCCACCTGGCTTGCTGATTTGAACTGCTTTCATAAAGACCTCACTCGAGTTGACTTGCAGCCCAATAGATAAGAATCCGCGAGCTTGAGATGCATAGAATTCATGAAGCTCGGACAAACCTTCTGGGGACGTGGGTATCCACTCTGGTGGGTGCATGCCACCACTTCGTGAATTTAGTGGTCCAAATTAGTGATAAGACCTGTCGCGGTGATGGTGCGCTCTAGAGTTTTTTCCTTTCCCAGCACTTCCAGCGTTTCAAACAGTCCTGGGGCGTTCTTGCGGCCGCAGACCGCGACGCGAATCGGCTGGAACATCTGTCCTGCCTTCACTCCCAATTCCTGAGCAGCGGCGCGCAGGGCGTGATCGAGCGGGTCGTGCTTGAACTCGACATTCGCCAGCACGACTTGCGCCTTCTGCAACACTCTTTGCGCCATGGCCGCATCGCCTTTTTGCGGAATCAGTTCGGTCGGATCGTACGTCAGTTGATCGACGAAGAAAAAATCGGCGGCGGTGAGGACATCGCGCAGCAGCTTGATGCGCTCGCGAATGAGTGGCGTGACCTGCAGCATCTTCTCTGCCGAAACGCTCGGGAACTTCTCCTGCACGATCGGCAGCAGGCGCTGGCTCAGTTCCTCGATGGCCATGCCACGGATGTGTTCCGCGTTGAGCCACACCGCTTTAGGATCGAAAGTCTCCTCAGGTGTCGTGGCCGGCTCTTTGAAGTTCACGACAGCATTCGCGCGATTGATTCCCTCGAGCGAGAATGCGTCCACAAGTTCCTGGCGGCTCATCTGCTCGCGGTCGTTTTTCGGCGACCAGCCCAGCAGGCACAGGAAATTGATGAATGCCTCGGGCAAGAATCCTGCGTCGCGATAGGTGGTGACACTCACCACCGGCCCGTGCTTGCGCTTAGAAAGTTTGGTCCCGTCCGGCGCGACCAGCAAGGGAAGATGAGCAAATTGCGGCGGCGTGAAGCCGGCAGCTTCGAAGATCAGCACGTGCTTGTAGGTGTTCGAAAGATGATCCTGGCCGCGAATGATGTGGCTGATGAGCAGGTCGGCGTCATCGGCGCACGACGCCAGATGATAAGTCGGCATGCCGTCGGAACGTAACAACGCGAAGTCCTCGATGTCGGCTCCGGCCTTCATCTGTTCGCCATACACGGCGTCGGTGAAACGCACAACCCCGCCGTCACGCGGCACGCGAAAGCGCAGCGCAAATGGTTCCCCTGCGGCAGCGCGCCGGTCGCTCTCTTCGCACGAAAGTTCGCGCATGCCGGGATTGAACAGCCACGTCCCCTGCGCTCCCGACCGTTCACTGTCTCCGGTGTGTGCGGGCGTGAAATCGCGGTAGGCGAGACCCTTCTGAAAGATGGTCTCCGCCATCTGCCGGTGCAAATCTCCGCGTTCGGACTGCTTATATTCTTCGTCCCAGCTCAGACCGAGCCATTTCAATCCTTCGAAAATCGAATTGACCGAGGCATCTGTATTGCGTTCGACGTCGGTATCGTCGAGCCGCAAAATCATCGTTCCGTTATTCCGGCGTGCGTACAGCCAGTTGAAGATGAACGTGCGCGCGCTGCCCACGTGGAGAAACCCGGTGGGCGAGGGCGCAAAACGCACTCGCGGCTTGGGGAGCGAAGATGAATTCAGAGATTCGGACATAAGGTCAGGGTCGGGTTACAAAGTCGCATCCGGCAACAGCAGGTCCCGTGCGAGAGATTTCTGCCGCAACTGCCACCACCATGGACGCTGGATTGGGTGACTTCCGATGGTACGGGCAGCCAAAAGCATCGGTCAAGCCGGAAGGTCATAACGATTTGGCATGCAACCCCCTGATTCTAAATCGCTATCGAACGAGGACATGTACTTAAAACCTGTTGTGTTCGGATGCCCGATATGAAAACATTAGGACACTGTTTCCCCCCGAAACTGAGCCAGCACGCTTGGCCAGAGGTCTCTTCGCCGAGCCTATGAACAGTGTGATCATCACGACCGTCTTGATCCCGGGATTTGTCTCGGTTCTGCTGTTCCTCGTCTTTACCTATCTGCACGAGCAGAGCCGCCAGCAATATTTTCGCGCGTGGAAATGGGCTTGGGCCTTCTACTCGCTGCACTACGTGCTCGATACCTTTCCGTCGTCTGCGTTTGCATTCTTTGTGGGCGAGCTTTTCCTGGTCGCGATGGCGTTGTGCATTTTCGTTTCAACGCGCCTCATGCGCGCCTCCTACCGTTTCCGCTGGTATGACGCCGCCGTGGGGGCTGCCGGGGTCACGCTCGCTAGCCTGACGCTTCGCGGACACCTCGTGAACGGCATCTTCCGGCCCGATGTCCAGCCGACCATACGGCTCGGCATTGGTCTGGCTCTCATTTTGCTCTATTGCTCCGCAGTCTTCTACGTGAACGGCCACAAGCGCGGATCGCTGGCCTTCCAGGTGCTCGCAATTTCCCTCGCCCTGTGGGCAGTGCTGATGGGCGTGGGACAACTGCAGCATCCGTGGATGCAAATGTTTGGCAACGCCAGTCGCCTGTTTGGTCCGGTGCCGCAAATGTTGCTGGGCATCGCCATGGTCATGGTGCTGTTTGAGAACCAGCGCAACGCCGTCCAGGAAAACACGCTGGCTCTGTCGACCCTGGGCGTGGATCCGCGCCGTCTGCTTTTCGCCGAGGATCTGGTGCCCAACATGCAGGCCGCGCTCGAACGCTTGCGCAGCGCTCTACCGATGCACCGCTCCGCCATCGTGATTACCGAACGCTGGCGTGGTCTGTTGCCTTCGGTGCAACACGGTTTCTCCCCGGGATTCATCGAGGCCCTGGAAAAGAGTGGGGTCGGTGATTACGTATGCGAACTGGCGTACCGGCAGAGCGGAATCTTTACGGTGCAGGACCTGGCGGAGATGACCGAGCCTCTTCCGGTCGCACCGATGGGAACTTTCGCAGAATTCAAGCGGATTCTCACGGAAGCAGAGGTCCGCAATCTGACTGCTGTCAACCTGCAAACGCGCGAGCACAATTTCGGTGTGATCCTGTTTCCCCATGCGGAACGCAAGGCGTTTGGTTCGTCCGGTCCGCGGCTGATGGTAGGTCTGGCTCTGCAGTTGGGCCTGACGCTCGAAAACTACGTAGTCAGTCACGACGCCCATCGCCGGACGAAAGAGTACGAACTGCTGACGGAAATCGGCAAGGCTATCAGTTCCCGCCTCGACCAGGACGAAATTCTTCGCACCATCCAGATTGAGCTGGGACAGATTTTCGATACCAGCCACTTCTACATCGCATTCCAGGAAGGCGATCAGATCCGCTTCGAACTGGAGATCCGAGACAATCGTGTGCTGCCCAAGCGCACCCGCGAACTGCGAAATGCCTTCACCGAGCACGTGATCCGCACCGGCGAACCGCTCCTCATCCGCTCCGATCTGGAGAACACGCGCAAGAGTCTGGGCATCGCGCACGTTCCGCAGCGTCCAGCTCGATGCCTGATTGCCGCGCCCATCTTCCTGGGCAACAAGCTGGGCAACAAGGCATCGGGAATCATGGTCGCCATGAACCCTGACCGGGAATTCGTCTTCGAACAGCGCGATCTGGATGTGCTGGTGACGGCCGCCGGACAAGTTTCGGTCGCCGTGGAGAATGCCCGCCTGTTCGCCGAAGAGCAGCGCCGTTCCCGGCAACTGGCCTTCCTCAACAATGTCTCCCGGACCGCGATCTCCAGTGACGATCCGGTCCACATGCTGGGTCAGATTGCCAGCGAGATTCAGAAGAACTTCAGCTTCGATCACATCGGCATCGGCTTGCTGGACTATGGAACCAAAGAGATCGAGATCAAGGCTGAGGCGGGCGCCACCGCGCACGCCATGGGCAGGCGTATCCCGCTGGGAAATGGCATTCTGGGCCGCGTCGCCCGCACCGGAGAACGCGCCCTGGTGCAGAATGCGCTGCCCGGCAATCTGACGGGAATTCTTCCGGATTCCCGCGCTGTGCTTTGCATTCCGATCACCTACGGCGAATCTCTGCTGGGCGTGCTGAATATTGAAAGCCGCAACGAGAATGCATTCTCGCCGCAGGATGTTCTGATTCTCAATACGCTGGCCGACTTGCTGGCCACGGCGCTGCACAACGCATTCGTCTTTCAGAAGCTGCAGCAGCAATCCATCACCGACGGCTTGACCGGCATCAAGACCCGCCGCTTTTTCTGGGAAGCCCTGTCGGCGGAGTGGAAGCGCGCCTCGCGCTCCGGGCGTCCCTTCTCCGTGGTGCTCATCGATCTCGACAAATTCAAAGAGGTCAACGACACCATGGGCCACTTCGAAGGCGATCTGGTGCTGGCCCGAGTGGGCCGCCTGCTGGAACAGAAGTCCCGGCAATCCAACGTGGTGGCCCGGTATGGCGGCGATGAGTTCATCGTCCTGATGCCTGAGACCGGCCCCGAGCAGGCGCAGGTGCTGGCCGAGCGCCTGCGCCAGTGGCTGGCCACCGATCCCATGCTGAGCGAACACCACATCACCGGCAGCTTCGGCGTGGCCAGTTTCCCGATGCACGGGTTCTCCATCGAGGACATCATCCGCGTCGCCGACGCCGGCATGTACGTTTCCAAGCGCTCGGGCGGGAACTCCGTTTCAACCGCACAAGAGTTTGTCGAGGGCCAGGACTTTGCCCGGCAGCGCCAGCAGATCTCGGCGTACATCGAGGGCTTCCTGCAGCGCGAGAATTCCGGACCCGAACATCTCGAGGAGTTGACCTCAACCCTATTCAAACTCTGCACTGGAGATGAAGGCAGCAACGTGCCCCTGCTGAAGGAAGCCATCGAATCTCTGAGCCGCGCGGCTGAGTCGCGTGAGTTGCAGAGCGCGGGTCACGGCGATCTGGTGGCGCGCTATACGGAGGTGGTTGCCCGTGCCCTGGGCCTGTCCTCCGAGGAGACGGCCGACCTGGTGTATGCCGCCCGCGTGCACGACGTGGGCAAGATTTTCATTCTCGAACGCGTCCTCAATAAGCCGGGGCCGCTGGGCGAAGACGAATTTCAGCAAGTGAAAATGCACGCTCACGTGGGTGCGGAGATCGTGGGCACGATCCCCCACTCCCACATGATGCGGGAGGCGATCGAACATCATCATCAGCGCTTCGACGGCTCGGGCTATCCTGGCGGGTTGCGGGGCGAGGAGATCCCGCTCTGGGCGCGCATTATCGCGCTTACCGATGCCTACGCCAACATGGTCACCGAGCAGTCGTTTGCGGCCGCGCGCACACCCGAGCAGGCCCTCGAGGAACTTTCCAAAATGAGCGGCACGCGCTTCGACGGCATGCTGGTGCGCTTGCTTCTGCGCGGACTGAAGTCGGAACGCGCGTCTTCCGGGGCCGGAAACTGACCCCACCCCACTTGCAACGGCAGACGGGAAACGGGACACTAGTCTGCTATGTCCATCCCTCTTTCTCTCTCCGGTAAGGTCGCCCTCATCTCCGGCGGTTCGCGCGGTATCGGCGCCGCCACCGTCCGCATGTTCGCTGCCGCTGGCGCGAAAGTTGCGTTCAGTTATCGCAGCGCACGTTCTCAGGCGGAAACGCTGGCCAAAGAATGCGGCGCGGGCGTCTGCCATCCGGTCGCTTCCGATCTGAATACGCCGGAGGCTGCTCATGCCCTCGTGTCTGAAACCGTGCGCCATTTCGGCCGGCTCGACATTCTCGTCGCCAACCACGGGGTGTGGCCGGAGCAGGACGTACCGGTCGAGCGCATGTCCGATGAACAGTGGCGTTCGACCTTGTCGATCAATCTCGATGGAGTTTTCGGCCTGGTCAAGCACGCCGTGGCGCAGATGAAGTCGCAGCCCCGCACCAGCGCGCCAGCCGGACACATTGTGCTGATCAGTTCCACCAGCGGCCAGCGCGGCGAGGCCTTTCATTGCGACTACTCCGCAACCAAGGGAGCAATTATCAGTCTGACGAAGAGCCTGGCGGCCGAACTGGCTTCCGCCGGAATCTACGTAAACTGCGTTGCCCCGGGCTGGGTCGATACCGACATGAGCGCGGGAGCCTTAGCCAACCCGAAGATCGGAGACGAGATTCGCAACACGATTCCCATGGGTCGCGTCGGACGGCCCGAGGAAATCGCCGCTCCCGTGTTGTTTCTGTGTACCGAGCACGCCGGTTTCATCAATGGAGAGGTCTTCAACGTAAACGGCGGTGCGGTCCTGGCGGGATAGAGGCCCTGAAAATCGCCATAAAAACGCGCCCTGCCAGCTTGCAATTCCACCGTTTCCTGCATCCAAAGGATGAGAGGAGCTGTCACTGCTGCGGGCGGAAAGTCCCCAAGAAACGCTACAATCCTGATTGCACGCGATCACTCCCTCAAGAGGAATGAAACAGTTTCTCCCGATTCTGATTTTGGTGTGTTCAGCCTGGGCTCAGGCGGGTGCACCGGCTCGTCCAGCCGCAGATCAAGCGTCGGCCCAGAGCACATCTCAGTCTGAGGCGGCCGTCCCTGCGGGGCAGCAAAATGCCCGCAAAGCCAGAGCGATCGTCGATCAAGGAATTGAAGCCTTGGGTGGCAAGGCATACCTCACTATTCGCGATCGCGAACAGCAAGGACGGATCTACAGCTTCCACCATGGCCGGGAAAGTGGCGGCGGCGTGTTCTGGAGTTTTGCCGAGTTTCCCGACAAAGAACGGGTGGAACTCACCAAGGAACGAGACATTGCTCAGTTGTACCTGGGCGACAAAGCCTACGAGATTACGTACAAGGGACCACATCCCCTCGAGGAGAAGGATCGCACCGATTATCTGCGCCGCCACCGCTTCTCCCTCGACATCGTTCTACGCACCTGGATCAACGATCCCGGCGTGATTTTCTTGTATGAAGGACCAGCCATCGCTGCGCAACATCCTTCTGACCAGGTAACCCTGATCAACGCCCACGACGAGAGTGTCACCCTATACTTTGATACCGACACGCACCTCCCGGTGAAGAAGTCCTTCACATGGCGTGACCCCGTCGACCGGCAGAAGAATCTGGAAGAAGAGGTCTACGAAAACTACCGCCAGGTGTCGGGCATCATGGCCCCGTATAACATCACCCGCTTCTTCAACGGCGACATGTCGAACCAGCGTTTCCTGAACTCAGTGACCATCAATCAGAGGCTCGATGAGGCCATGTTCGACCCCAATTCCGGCTACAACCCCAACAAGGCTCCATCCAAGCAAGGCAACAAGCACTAAGGGAAATTGATACTCCGGTGGGGATCTTATTACCTTTCTTGATGCCGGCAACCCGTGCCTGCGCCTGGCCCGATCTCCACGTAATTTGTTGTTATGAATACAGTTACAGCTCTCTGATCGGCGAGCTTCAAGTCTCCCCGTCAATCGCCCTGCATCGCCACGGACTGTGGTTGTTTTGCCACAGACGGTTTTCTTGACGGAAGCGTAATCTACTGCATTCACAGGAACATCCTTGAGTCATTCTTGACGCACGAGCAAACAATCCGCTCCGCGGTGGAATGCAGTGGCGTGGGGTTGCACAGCGGCGCCCCAGTGTCCATGCGCATCCTGCCGGCCTCCTCCGACACGGGCATCGTGTTTCGCCGCACCGATCTGGACGGTTTCGAAATCGAAGCCGTGAGCCGCAACGTCGCCCGCGTCAGTTACGCCACCAGCCTCATGAAAAAAGGCGTGCTCATTTCCACCACTGAGCACGTGCTCTCTGCCTTCATCGGGATGGGCATTGATAACGCCATCGTCGAACTCGACAACCTCGAGCTGCCTATCCTCGACGGCAGTGCTCGTCCTTTTGTCGAGATGATTCGCAAGGCAGGCATCCGCAAACAACGGCGTCTCCGCAAGTATCTGAAGATTCGCCGCGAGGTCGAGATGCGCGAGGGGAACAAGTTCATCGCGGTCTATCCCTCCGATACTTATTCGGTTTCCTACGCGATCAATTTTCCCCACCCGCTCATCGGGAAAGAAACCTTTCAGGTGGAGCTGACCAACGGAAGCTATCTGAAGCACATCGCGGGCGCGCGCACCTTTGGATCGCGCGAGGACGAGCAAGCCATGCGCAACATGGGATTGATTCGCGGCGCTTCCAGCGAGAACTGCATCGTGCTCACCCGCGAGGGAGTCGAGAACGGGCCGCTCCGCTTCCCCGACGAATTCGTCCGCCACAAGGTGCTGGATCTGGTCGGCGATCTGGCGCTGTTGGGGAAGCAGATTCTGGGAAATGTGGTTGCCGACCGCGCCGGTCACGCTATGCATACCGCGCTGGTTTCGCGCATCCTGCGCGACAAGACTCTGTGGGAGGAAGTCACCTTCCCTGACGAAGACCGGACCAGCAGGATTCACTCCGGGGCCGAAGCCGCCGCGGGATCTTCTCTGTAATTTTGGGATTGCGGGTTGCCGCTAGTCCGCGGGCTCGCAGGGCATTTCGTTGGAATCGTGCACATCCTGCGGCTGCTCATGCAGCAGTCTTTCCAGCTCAGCGCGGGTCTCGTCGATCACCGCCGCCGCAAATTTTCGGGCGGATTCCTGCCGCTCCTTCGACAGCTCCTTCACCCGCATGTTGAGCAGCGGAATATCGTCTTCAAACCAGCGCAGCGTTCGTTGCACCTTGGCAATGCGGAAGTCATTGGTCAACATTCTGTCTCTCCGGAAATCTTCGACTGGTGATCTCCCAGATTGCCACGGGTATAACCGGGCGCAAGTCTACAGGGAGGTACCCCCACTTTGGGCAGACTGGGCCTGGTCCTGATGGATTTCAGGTGAGTGGAGAAGCAGGGTGGGCGATGCGCTTAGTGCGAGGTTTCGGCTTCAGCGGCCGCCAGCCGCTCTTTGGTTCCTGGAAATTCCTTTTCGATCTGTTCGTCGAGCCAGCGTTCCAGGTGCTTCTGGGAAATCTGCGGAACGTTATGAAATCGGAACCCGGCGAGGCCCTTGACGTCGACCCAGGCGACTTCTGCCTCAACTTCAACGTCGAAGCCACTACCCGGCAGGGAAAATTTCAGATGCGGCGCAGCGCCTTTCGGCAACGCCTCCCGTAGCATCACAGCCATGCCGCCTTCGCTGATGTTGGTGCTGGTCGCGTTCAGAGTCTTTCCTTCGTAGATCACTTTGACCTGCATCTTCACGGGCTGGCGGAAGTAGCGGCGGCGTTCCTTGATCATGAAATTCAGGGCCGCGTTAAAACAGCGCGACGCATTGAGAGCGCTAATGGGTTTCTGCAAAACGAAGTTGGCGCCCATACCAAAGGCTTCCTGTGTGGTCGTCCTATGTCCGTTGAGGATGGCGAAGGCAACCGAGTTCTTATTGCTGGGAGTGCTGCGCAGGCCTTGCAACACGGCCAGCCCGCCGCTCAAGTCGTCGCAATCCACGATCACCGCGTCGAACTTGTCAGAGATCAGAATGTCGGCGCCAGCCCGCGCCTCATGGCAGATCTCCACATCAATCGACAGTTTCTCGAGCGTGGGCCGGATCACACGAACCAATTCCGGATCCTGGCTCAGGAGGAGCGAGTCCAACGTCATACTGAGATTCTAGGGGCGGGGTCGAGTTACACGATAGTGACCAAGGTGATGGACCCTTCGTCGGAGCGAACAGCCGTATTCTCGGGGTGCCGAGTGTCATGCGTACCGCTAGAAAGGCGGGGCCGCGGTCATTTCAGTATGTCTCCCGCCTCGCGGCCGAACTCGCTGTGTAAAGGATTGTTGACGCAGGTGGACAGCTCTCGGTGACCGGTGACCAGGTTTCTGTCCCGCTGAATCGTTTAGAATCAGGGCGCCAAAACTGAATCATCTCCATTGATCATCGCACCGCAGGAGCGAAAACGTGAGAGCTCTGTTCGCATTGTCCGTCGTGCTCGCGATAGGTTTTGCCGGCGCTCGCCTGGCGCCGACGAATGACCTCGGCATCTTTACGAATGAGGGCAGCGTCGGCCAAACGCCCCCGGGCGGCATCGCTCACTATGATGCGGCGAAGGGCGAGTATCGCATTACCGGTGGCGGCGCCAACGTGTGGGGCACTTCTGACGCGTTCTACTTCGTTTGGAAGAAGGCGTCTGGCGATCTGACCCTTTCCGCCGACGTGCAGTGGGTGGGCACGAGCAGCGCCGAACATCGTAAAGCAGTGCTGATGATCCGGCAGAGTCTGGAGCCGGGATCGGCCTATGCGGACGCTGTGTCCCATGGGAACGGACTTACCTCCTTGCAATTTCGCGGCGCGGCCAATGAACAGACGTATCAAGTCTTCACCCAAGTCGACGGGCCGGTCCACTTGCGAATTGAGAGAAAGGAAAGCCGGTTCACGATGTATGCCGGGAAGCCGAACGAGGAATTGAAGGTGGTCGGTCCGATTGAATACGTGGGGCTGAAGGATCCAGTGTACGTCGGCCTCGGCGTCTGCTCGCACGTTGCAACCACGTTGGAAACGGCGGTGTTCTCCAACGTGAAAATTGAAGAAACCGCACCCGCGAAATAGACCTTCTGCAGTCCCAGGAGTTCACTTCTTCGACACAGTGATCTGCTGCACGAGTGTATTGATTTCGTCTGGGGTCAGTTTGCCGGCGAACTTGGGCATATGATGCTTGCCGTTGGTGATGATGTCGCGAAGTTCGTCGGCTGACGCAGACGTCGTTTTCTCCGAGACGAGCGACGGCCCTGCGAAGTGGCGCCCCTCGGCAGTTTTGCCGTGACACTTCGCGCAGTTTTTCTGGAAGACCGGGTTTTCGGTCAATGATGCAGGCGGAGTCTGGGCGGCCGCGGTGAGCGCGAAAAGTAATGCGGATACAGCGATGGGGAGTCGAACTGCTTTCATGTTAGACCTCCTGTCTTACTTCTTGGCCAAGGCCGGGATCTCGGAACCGGCCTCTGAATTCTTCAGGACGACAGCGGCGCGGGGTTGCGAGCCTTCCGGCGCTGCCCTGAGATATTGGACTGGCCACGAGATCGGCTGGCCCAGCTCACGGGCCGCACGCAACGGCCAGTAGGGATCGCGCAAAACCTCGCGAGCGAGAAACACTGCGTCGGCACGTCCTTCGCCGATGATTTGCTCCGCTTGCGATGGGGCCGTGATCATCCCCACAGCGCCGGTCAAGATGCCGGCGTCGCGCCGGATTTGCTCCGCGAACGGTGTCTGATACGCCGGACCCATTGGAATCTTGGCCTGCGCCACATTGCCGCCGGAAGAACAGTCGATCAAATCCACGCCTAGTTTCTTCAACTGCCGGGCCAGTTCGACCGACTGCTGAATATCCCAGCCACCTTCCACCCAGTCGGTCGACGAGATGCGCACGAAGAGCGGGAATCGCTCCGGCCACACTTCACGAACCGCAGCCACTGCGTCGCGGACGATCCGAGTGCGATTCTCAAAAGACCCGCCGTAAGAATCCGTCCGTCGATTGCTGAGCGGCGACAGAAACTCATGCAGCAAATATCCGTGAGCGGCATGAACTTCAATGACACGGAACCCGGCGTCACAGGCGCGGCGTGCGGCCGCTGCAAAGGCCTCAACGACTTCCTGAATGCCGTCCACGGACAGTGCCTGGGGCATGGGGTAGTTGTCGGCAAAAGCTAGAGCGCTCGGCGCCACGACTTTCTTCCAGCCACCTGCGCTCTCCGGGAGTGCTGCGTTCCCTTCCCACGGACGGTACGTGCTGGCTTTGCGTCCGGCGTGCGCCAATTGCATACCAGCGACACTGCCTTGCTCATGGATGAAGCGGACGATGCGCGCCAGCGGCTCGATGTGATCGTCTTTCCAGATGCCAAGATCCTGCGGACTAATGCGGCCTTCGGGGAGAATGGCCGTTGCCTCGGTGATCACTAGGCCCGCTCCTCCGACGGCGCGGCTGCCAAGATGCACGAGATGCCAGTCCGTCGCGTATCCGTCAGCGCTGGAGTATTCACACATCGGTGACACGAATACCCGGTTGGCAAAGGTAATATCGCGAATCGAGAGGGGATCGAACAAGTGGGGCATAGATTCTTATAGTACCGGAGGGTTGGATGCTGGACTGCGGCGGGCGGTTCAGTTTGCGATACCAAAAAAGACGCCGCACTCCCTTCCCGATTGAAAAGGAGTGCGGCGTGTTTGGGTTAGAGGTGGTTCGTTAAGCGCCTTCAGGAGCGTGCAGCACCCGGAAGGTGTTCCCGCCGTTCGACCAAACCAGCAGCAAGGCATCTTCGCCCTTGGCAACCTTCGACAGGGCTTCCTTCACATCGCTGGCCGATTGGACTTTGTGGCGGTTGACTTCGAGGATGATATCTCCCTGCTGCAGTCCAGCATTGTCGGCGGAACTCCCCGGCTGAACCTGCTGAATCACGGCTCCATGAAGCTCTTTCGGAGCCTGCAGCTGATCGCGCAGTTCCGGCGTGAGGTTGCCGAGGCCGATGCCCCAATGCATTTTGCCTTCGCCGTTGCCAGACTCATCCTTGCCTTCGGCGTTGCGGCTGCCGAGTTCCTCCAGCGTGACGGGAATCGTCATGTTCTTGCCGTCGCGGAGAACCTTAAGCGTGATCTTCGAGCCGGGCTGTTTCTGTCCGACCAGCACTTGAAGCTCCCCGGCGTCGCTTACTTTCTGGCCGTCGATTTCGGTGATGACGTCACCGATCTGCAGGCCAGCCTTGGCTCCGGGTGAGTCGGGCTCAACTTGCGTCACTACTCCGCCGCTCGCATTGGACTCGTCGAAGAACTTCGCATTCTCAGGAGTCACGTCCGCGATCCCGATGCCGATGTGGCCGTGGCTCACTTTGCCGTAACGGATCAGCGTCTCGACCGTCGGCCTGACGATCTGCGACGGAATCGCAAATCCCATGCCGGAGAACGATCCCGAGGGAGAAATCAGGAAGGTGTTGATGCCAACGACCTGGCCACGAGCGTCGACCAACGGGCCGCCGGAGTTGCCGGGGTTAATGGCTGCATCCGTCTGGATGAATTCGCCGGGCTTGGTGCGATCCGTCGGGTCGGGATTCGCGCGATTTACCGCGCTGACGATTCCGCGCGTGACCGTGAAACGGAATCCGTACGGATTGCCGAAGGCCAGGACGGTTTGGCCGGGCCGCACTTCTTTCGAGTCTCCCCACGGCGCGCTCGCGAGATCCTTGCCCTCAACCTTCAGAACCGCGAGGTCAGTCACAGGATCGGTGCCAATCAGCTTCGCTTTCAGCACGCGGCGATTGCTGGTGGTCACGCGGATGTCGACGGCTCCGTCGACGACGTGATTGTTGGTGACGATGTATCCGTCAGGCGAGATCACGACGCCACTGCCCATGCCGTGCTCGATCTGAGGCCGGCGCTGCTGCATGCCCGGGCCAAAGAACTGGCCAAACGGGCTGTTCTGGCCGAAAAATTGTTGCATGTCTTCGGGCATCTTCTTGCCAGCCATCTCCGGCTTGGTGCGCGAGGTTACGGTGACGTTGACCACCGCGGGGGTGACGCGGGCGGCGAGCGTTTCCATTGCCTTGTCGAGAGCAAGCAGAGCGCCGACACTGTCTGCGTCGAGTGGGGCGGCCGAAGGTGCGGCATCTGCCGCCTTCGCCGCGGTGGGTTTCGCGAATTCATAGGTTGCGAACGAGCCGATCAGTGCCAGTGCGAGCAGTGGCGCTGCCAAACGCTTCGTCCATTTCTTGGTGTTGTCTTGCAACTGCGTTTCTGCATTCATTTCGTGTTACTCCTTTTTCGAGATAGCTACAACTAATTCGTTAGTTTCTAAAATGGGTACTCCGCACCTGTTCTGCTGCATTGGCATGGTTATGTTTTCTTAGCGGGAATTCGGTTGCTGTCAGGATCGACAACCGGGTGCAGAACCACTACGCGCCACATCTGAATCTGAAATACCGGCTGGGCTGAGGGATCACTCTGGCTGCCTTCCACCACCACAAACAGCGTCTCCGTAAAAGCCAGCGGAGCCGCGTTGGCACTCGTCAGGTGGACCAGGCTGGCTGTGCGCTGCTCCGCAGGTGCGGATTGAATCGCCGGAGTTGCTGCTGGAACTCCCGATTTGCGATGGGTCGCAAGGGTCGTCAGCTTCGCGTGCGTGAGTCGAGGCTTGCGTTGCGGCTCCAGCTTTGCGCTCACGTTCACGATTGGCGAGGCGGCCAACATGCGCCGGGACGCGACCTGATCAACGGAGGAGTCGATCGCAGAAGTGGAGGCCGGACGCATCCCGCTGTCGCTGAATGCAATCAGCCGGGGCACTCTTGAAACTCCGACAACGGAGGCCATGGCGAAAACGGCCACGAGCGATACGGCGGGCTTCCAGGAGCGTCCCCTCCCAATGGGGCGATTCCCGTCAAGAATCTGCGCCACGCGGAGCGAAGTCTGATGAATCTTCCCCAAAGCCGCCTGCGCGAAAGCAATGCTGCGTTGCACCAGCGTCTTCTCCGCGAGGTGCGCCAGGCATTCCGCATATGCGCGCGGGCTGGCGGTTTCGGCAAGAACGGCATCGTCGCAGGCCATCTCGCGCTCAAGCGACACTTTCTTCTCAATCCACCAAATCGCGGGATGGAAGAAGAACAGCGCCTTCACCAGCTTCTGTGCGAGGTTGGTCCAGTCGTCCCAACGGCGCAGGTGCGCGATCTCGTGGAGCAGGATCTGATTCAGTTCGTTGGGCGATAGCTCTTGCATCACCCATGCCGGGATCACGATCGCCGGCTTCACCAGCCCTAGGGCTGTCGGCACATTCGTGAGATCGGTAGTGCACAGCGCAATCTGCCGCGGAGACTGGTTGCGAGCAAGTGTGTTTTGCAGAACGGGATCTAACGTCTCTGGATCGATCACGACGCAACTCTTGCGCAACCTATACAAATGCCACAGTCCTCTGCCGACACCGATCATGCGCCATGCCGAGATTGCAACCCAGGCCGCGAACAAATAAAGCGCCCAGGTACCGGGCAGGGTGAGAGTCGGTAGCGCAGCGACGGCAAACGGATTCGAGGCAACATGCGCCCCGAACGAGCCGACGAAAAAGGGCAAGGTCGCGATCGCGATGAGCGCCGAGAACCAGACGGCAAAACGAGTGACCGAACTCTGCCGGCGCATCACGCTTAACAATGACCCGGTAAAGATCGCAATCAGCGTTCCTTCAACCAGGCAGTCCACGATCTGAACCGTTGATGCTTGGGCAATTGCGTTTAGGTTGAAGGCGGCGGTCATCGCTCGGTCACTTGCTCCTTTCCAGCAACTGCCGCACGCGGTCGAGTTCATCCGCATCGATGCCGGATTCTTCCAGCACGTTGAGCACGAGTTGTTCGCGAGAGTTTCCGAAGAACCGGCTCATCAAGTGCCGCACCTCGAACCGCGTGGCGTCTTTGCGGTCCACTTGCGGCAGATACACGTGAGCCCGCTGATCTTTCACGTGCTTGGCGTATCCCTTTTTCTCAAGAATGCGAATGATGGTCAAAACGGAGTTGTACGCCAAGGCCGGCTTTGCGGGAAGAGCCTCGAGCACCTCGTGGACGGTCGCCGACCCTCGATCCCAGAGGACATTCATGATGCGCAACTCAGCTTCAGTCAAGGTTGCGGATTTGCTGCGGGCCAATGCTTTCTCCCAGGTTCGTTCGTCGCTATGAAATTTTGACGTGGCAGAACGAAAAACGTCAACTAATTTGTTAGTTGCATGAAAATAACTCTGAGATGCCTGAGCCTGGAGGGAACAACGAAAACCTCGCCGGCTCTTTTAACCTATTGAAAACACAACATAAACCTGGAGCTAGCGGGGAGAACTAGGGCAGGCGCAGGTATTGCTCGGCATTGCGATAACAAATGTCCTGAATGAGACGTCCGAGGAGGGCGTCGTCATCGGGCAACTCGCCACGGGCTACGTCCCGTCCAACGAGGTCGCAAAGGACGCGCCGGAAATACTCGTGGCGGGGGTAGGACATGAAAGAACGAGAATCGGTGACCATGCCAATAAAGCGCGAGAGCAAACCCACGTTCGATAACGCGTCGAGTTGGGCGGTGATGCCCTGCTTCTGATCGAGGAACCACCAGGCACTACCGTACTGGATCTTGGCGGGACGATCTCCGTCCTGGAAGCAGCCGATCAAGGTCGCGAACTGAAACGTGTCGGCGGGATTCACGTTGTACAGGATCATCTGCGGCAGGGCGTTCTCCTTCGCGAGCAGATCCAGGTAAGCGCTGAGATGTTCAGCCTGAGAGAAATCACCAATAGCGTCGTACCCGCTGTCCGCTCCGAGTTTCAGGCGGGCGGCGGTATTCACGTTTCGCAGGGCGCCGAGGTGCAACTGCTTCGTCCACCCTTTTTCGGCATCGAGGCGGCCGAAGAAAAGCATCATGAAGGATGCGAACTGGGTGTGCTCATCGGTGCTAATCAACTGAGCTCTGCGCGCCTTCGAGAAGATGGCTGCAGCGACTGGCTCGAAACACGGCGTCGCGTAGCAATGATTCAATCCGTGGTCGGAAAGACGGCAGCCCAGGGAATGGAAATCATCGTGGCGTTTGCGCAGGGCAGTGAGAAAGCTGGCTAGATCGCGGATCTCGACATTCGCCGCCGCGGAAAGTTTGTCGACCCACGCTGCAAAATCGGGACTATCGATGGCGAGCGCTTTGTCAGGACGAAACGCGGGAAAGACGCGGGCTGGCAGCTTCGACTGCGCCATCGCCCGGTGATGCCGGAGGTCATCGGTGGGATCATCCGTGGTACACACGACCTCGACATTGAACTTCTGCAGAATGGCATGCGTAGTCAGCGTTTGCAGCGCGGCGTTCGCACGCTCCCAGATCGACGGCGCAGAAGTCTCATCCAGCAATTCGTGGATGCCGAAGTAGCGCTGCAACTCAAGGTGCGTCCAGTGGCAGAGAGGATTGCGCAGCGTGTAGGGAACGGTTCGCGCCCAGGCCAGAAATTTCTCGTAGGGAGTGGCATCTCCGGTAATGTACTTCTCTGGCACGCCGTTCGCCCGCATGGCGCGCCATTTGTAGTGGTCACCTTCCAGCCAGATTTCGAAGAGGTTCGCGAACCTGCGATTTTCAGCGATGTCTCGCGGAGAGAGATGACAGTGGTAGTCGAGGATGGGCTGGGAAGCGGCGAACTGATGATAAAGACGGCGCGCCACGTCGTTCGATAAAAGAAAGTCTTCGGTGAGAAAGCCGTTCATGGGCGATTCAAGGCATGAATCATATCAGTTTCAAACAAGTGCATCCGTCGAGCGGGAATCGAAAAGCTGCAACCACGAAGGACACGAAGTTTCACGAAGGGATTCATTTTGCGGTTGTTTCCTTCGTGTACCTTCGTGTCCTTCGTGGTGGAATGCCTTTCGCGGCAGCCCGGTTCACCAACTCCTTGACGGAAAGGCCCTGCGCCATGTCTAGTGATGCCTATCGCCGATGCGCACACTCGAGTGAACCTGACTTCCATCTCGGCCGTTCCAGAAAGAAACCCGCCTGAGGCTGCGACTCCCGCGGGCCGCCGGCGCTGGTTGATCTGTGGCTTGCTGTTCTTCGCGACCACGGTGAACTACATGGACCGGCAGGTGATCGCGCTGCTGAAGCCAACGCTGCAAGTCCAGTTCGGCTGGACAGAAAATGATTACGGCACGATTATTTTTGCATTTACCTGCGCCTATGCAGTCGGAATCCTATTCATCGGAAAGCTGATCGACAGGCTGGGAACCCGCAAGGGATTCTCCGCAGCAGTATTTGCGTGGAGCGCGGCCGCCATGGCGCACGCCGCAGCCGGTTCCATGATTCAGTTCGCCGTGGCGCGCGTTGGTTTGGGGCTGGGCGAGGCTGGCAGCTTCCCAGCCGCGGTAAAAGCGGTGGCGGAGTGGTTCCCGAAGCGAGAGCGCGCCCTGGCCACCGGCCTGTTCAACTCCGGATCGAACATCGGCGCGCTGGTGACGCCGCTGGTTGTGCCGTGGATTACCTATCGCTTTGGCTGGCGTATGGCGTTCATTGCCACCGGCGCGCTGGGATTCGTCTGGATATTGTGCTGGCTCCTCGTCTATCACCGCCCGGAAGAAGACAAGAAAGTTTCGGCGGCAGAGCTGGCCTACATTCACAGCGACCCTCCAGACCAGCGAGCGATCGGGGAGACGACAGTTCCCTTACTTACCCTGCTTACGCTCCGGCAGGCCTGGGCGATCGCATTGGGCAAATTCTTTACCGATCCGATCTGGTGGGTCTATCTGTTCTGGATGCCGGATTTCCTGAGCCGGAATTTTGGTTTGAGTTTGACGGGCATGGCGTTGCCGTTGTTCGTCATTTACAGCGGAGCCTGCGTCGGAAGCATTGGGGGAGGATGGCTTTCGGGTTCATTGCTGAAAAGAGGAAGGACGCTGAATGTCAGCCGCAAGAGCGCGCTGCTGGTTTGTGCTCTGGCGGTGACCCCCATCATGCTTGCTGCACATACCACGAATGCGTGGCTGGCAGTTGGGCTGATCGCCATCGCCGCGGGAGCGCATCAAGGCTGGTCCGCCAACATCTACACGCTGGCATCCGACATGTTTCCACGGAGTGCGGTCGGTTCCGTCGTTGGCTTTGGCACCATGGCAGGAGCGATCGGCGGAATGTGCATTGCCAAGGCCGTGGGATACATTCTGCAACACACCGGTTCGTACGTGCCCGTGTTTGTGATGGCAGGCCTAGCGTATCTCGTTGCGTTCGGCTTTGTGCAGGCGTTGGCGCCGCGGCTCAAACCGGCGCAGGTCTGATTCGCGCTCTGCGGGCGTTTTGTATAATTCTGCGGCTCGCGCGAGAAATAAGTTTCTTCGTCCCGTGAGCGGGATTCCTATGCTGCTCAAGCTGTTCCGTGACAAAGTTTCGTTGGGCCAGGCTGCCGCCGAACAAGCCGCGTCTGCCATTCGGCGGGCGATCTCTGAGCGTGGCGCAGCGCGGATCATTGCTGCCACGGGGGCGTCGCAATTCGAGTTCCTCGATGCGCTAACGAAATCGCCGGGCATCGACTGGACGAGGGTAGAGGCGTTTCACCTCGACGAGTACATCGGCCTGCCGATCACTCATCCGGCAAGCTTCCGCAAGTTTCTGATGGAGAGGCTGGTGAGGAAAACTGGAATCGTCCATTTTCACGGGATCGAGGGAGATGCTGCCGATCCGTCGCTTGTCGTTCGCGAGGTGGGCAAGAAACTCGCATCAGCCCCTATCGACATCGCATTCCTGGGCATTGGAGAGAACGGGCACATCGCGTTTAACGATCCGCCAGCGGATTTCACGACGGAAGATCCGTACCTCATCGTGAATCTGGACGAGCCTTGCCGCCGGCAGCAGGTGGGCGAGGGATGGTTTGCCGATATTTCGCAGGTGCCGACGCGCGCCATCTCGATGTCGCCACGCCAGATTCTCAAAGCCAAGGAGTTACTGGTGGTCGTGCCAGATCAGCGCAAGGCCCGCGCAGTGAGAGCTTGCATCGAGGGAGAGATTAGCCCCATGGCGCCCGCGTCGATTCTGCGCAGGCATCCCAACGCGACGGTCTATCTCGACACGGACTCGGCGTCGCTCTTGGGCCCGGCGTTGCAGAGAGCGCTGGCTCGAGATTCACAAGCAGTGGTGAGTTCGTAACTACTGAAGCCCACAAATGGCGAGCACCCGGAAGCCGATCCCGTCGTTACGTTGGTGGATTGGTGGGCTGCTGTTCGCTTCCACGGTGATTAATTACATCGATCGCCAGACCCTTTCGCTTCTCGCGCCCTATCTCAAGCTCGAATATCACTGGACCAATTCCGACTATGCGAATATCGCCATCGCGTTCCGGGTGGCATATTCCATCGGGCAAACGGGGTTCGGCAAAGCTGATGGATCGCATTGGCACGCGGCGCGGCCTCACGCTCTCGGTGATTGGATACTCGACGATCTCGATGCTCACGTCGCTGGCCAGGGGGTTCTATAGCTTCGCCACGTTTCGCTTCCTGCTGGGCGCGGGAGAGTCGGCGAACTGGCCGGCTGCTACAAAGGCGGTATCGGAATGGTTCCCGAAGCGCGAGCGTGCGCTGGCAACGGCTCTGTTCGACAGCGGATCTTCGATTGGCGGCGCGGTCGCTCCTTTCATTGTTCTGTGGATTTACTTTCGCTGGGGATGGCGGCCCGCATTCATGATTCCGGGCACGCTGGGCTTTCTGTGGCTGATTGTGTGGCGCTGGCTGTACTACCCGCCGGAGGAGCACCCGCGGATCGGGCAGGCAGAGCTTGCGATGATCGTGGCGGACAAGCGCGAATCAGAGTCGCCGCAAGACGGCAAGACTCGCCCCCGGTGGAGTGAGCTGCTGCGGCTTCCGCAGACTTGGGGAGCGATCATCGCCAGAGCGTTTACTGACCCCATCTTCTTCTTTATCACGGAGTGGTTCCCGATTTACCTGGTCGCGAAAGGAATTGAGCTCAGGAGCGGGTTGATCGCGGTGTGGATTCCCTTCATCGCGGCCGACGTGGGGAGCTTCTTTGCCGGATGGGTGTCGGGCTCTCTCATCAAGCGTGGTTGGTCGCTGGGAGCGGCGCGTAAGGCACCCATTGTCTACGGCGGAATCGGTATGACCCTGATCATTGCCACGATCTTCACGACCAACCTGTACATGATCGCATTTCTATTTGCGCTCGTGACCTTTACGTACGCTGGTTTCACGACGATGGCGAATGTGCTGCCTTCGGATCTGTTCGGCAGCGAGTCAGTGGCTTCGGTCAGCGGGCTGAGTGGGACCGGAGCGGGAATCGGGACCATCGTCGCGTTCAAACTGATTGGTTATTTTTCGGATGCTCGGCAGGTAAAAGGGACGCATGAGTTCGATCCCATCGTCATTGTTGCGGGGCTGCTGCCCTTGGTGGGAATGATTCTGGTGCTTTTGCTGCTCAGGAATACGGAAGCGACGGAGCGAGGGTTGGTGCGCCGGATCTGAAGCTTTGGTTACACTCTTGGAGTTGATCTGAGGAGATCTCTGTGAAGATCAAGGATGTCAAGGTATTGGTCACCTGTCCGGGGCGGAATTTCGTCACGCTGAAAATTTCGACTGACGAAGGTGTTTATGGATTGGGCGATGCGACCCTGAATGGACGCGAGTTGGCCGTTGCGTCCTACTTGAGCGATCACCTCGCCGCGTGCCTCATCGGACGCGATCCGTTTCAGACCGAGGACATTTGGCAGTATTTGTACCGTGGAGCCTACTGGCGTCGTGGACCCGTGACCATGACCGCGATTGCCGCTGTCGACATGGCCTTGTGGGACATCAAGGGCAAAGCGCTGAAGACGCCCGTCTACAACCTGCTGGGAGGCCAGAGCCGCACTGGCGTGATGGTCTACGGGCATGCGAATGGGCGCGACATCGAAGAGACTGCCGAGGAAGTCGCAAAGTATCAGGAGCTGGGCTATCTGGCGATTCGGGCACAGAGCGGAATCCCGGGATTGCCATCCACCTATGGCGTGGCAAAGGACAAGTTGTATTACGAGCCCGCGGAAAAAGGCCTGCCTCCTGAAAATGCGTGGTCGACGGAGAAATATCTTCTGCATGTTCCCAAGCTGTTTGAGGCGCTGCGTCTGAAGTTTGGGGACGACCTTCACCTGCTGCACGACGTTCATCACCGGCTGACACCGATTGAAGCAGCGCGGCTGGGCAAGAGCCTGGAGCCGTATCACCTGTTCTGGCTGGAGGATGCAGTGACGGCGGAGTTGCAGGAAGGCTTCCGCATCCTTCGCCAGCACACGACTACGCCACTGGCAGTTGGCGAGGTTTTCAATTCGATTTGGGATGCGCACATTCTCATTCAGGAACAACTCATCGACTATCTGCGCATGACGGTAGTGCACGGCGGTGGCTTGACCCACCTCAAGAAGATCGCGGCGCTGGCTGAGATTTATCACGTGCGGACGGGCTGCCACGGTGCGACGGATCTTTCTCCGGTGGCGATGGCGGCGGCGCTGCACTTCGATATTTCTGTGAACAATTTCGGAATCCAGGAATACATGCGGCACACCAAAGAGACCGATGAAGTCTTTCCGCATGCGTACTCGTTTAAGAGTGGATTCTTGCATCCTGGCGATGCGCCGGGATTAGGCGTTGACTATGACGAGAAGCTGGCAGGCAAATTTCCTTATGACCGCGCCTATCTGCCGGTGAACCGAAAGCTCGACGGAACGATGTTCAACTGGTAGCGGCGGTTCGCATTCCGGAGCGCAGCGCCTGAAGGCGTGACTACGAGCCGACGTTTACGCCATGCCTGAAGGCATAGCCTGATACGGGTCGCCGGTCTTGGAGGCTTGTTTTGGAAGCTTGATAAGGAGTGCTTGAGGAAATATGGGTTATAAGCAGCTGGATCTCGAAGGTAAAGTCGCAGTCGTTGTGGGAGGAAGTTCTGGAATCGGCAAGACGATCGCGCTCGGTCTGGCGCAGGGTGGTGCTGATGTGGTCGCAAGTGCGCGGCGCATGGAACTGGTGAAGGCGCTGGCCGATGAGATCGAGGCGCTCGGACGGCGATCGTTGCGCGTGACTTGCGACGTGGATCATCGCGAGTCCCTCGAGACGCTGCTGAAAGATTGCGTCGCTGCGTTCGGCAAGGTCGACATCATGGTCAACGCGGCGGGCATCACCAAGCGCGCTCCGACACTCGATTTTCCCGAGGCGGACTGGAACCGGATTCTGGAGACGAATCTGACGGGAACGCTGCGATCCTGCCAGGTATTCGGACGCCACATGATTGAGCGAAAGTACGGGCGCATCATCAATATCGCGTCGATGGGATCCTTTCTCGCGCTGTTCGAGGTGGCGGCCTATTCCGCGAGCAAATCCGGACTCGCCTCTCTGACGAAATCTCTGGCAATCGAATGGGCCAGGCATGGAATCTGCGTGAACGCGATTGCCCCAGGATATTTCCGCACGCCGCTCAGTGAGAAGTTACTCGTCGGGACTGGCCGAGGAAACGAAGTGCTGATGCGTACTCCCATGAAGCGCTTTGGCGAACTCGACGAGCTCGTGGGCGCGGCAGTTTTCCTGGCTTCCGACGCGGCCAGTTTTGTGACGGGCGTGGTTCTCCCGGTCGATGGCGGCGTGCTCGCCAGCGGTGTAAATCAGTAAGTGCATCAATCCGCGCCACTTCGCTCGATTTGTACGTACATTGCTGTACGACGTATTCGCCTTGTAGATTCTTGCCCGCGCTTGGAGTGCCCACGACGTCGCGTGGAATGCCATTTCCTGAGCCGGGAACGGCCCTGCCAGCGACGATCGATGTCGGGGATGAGGAAAGTATCGGCCGCGGAATAATCTTGCGCCCTGGAGCTTCGTAGCGCGTTCTACGGATTTTCAATGACTTGCACGAGTCCTCAATCGCTTCCACGAGGACTCAACGACTTACAGGCAGGGGCGCCAACAGAATCTTAACGAGCCTTCTTCTCGCGGAGCGCGGCACGCGCAGAAATCACCGCTTGAACCAGTTCCTGCGCCGCAGCAGAGATCTTTTCCAGGTTGCCTTCCCGCAAAGCTACAGCGTCCACCAGGTCCGCGCCGACGCCCAGCGCGAACGCACCGGCGGCAATGAAGTCTGCTGCGTTCGAAGCGTTCACGCCTCCGGTTGGAATCAATTCGGCCTTGGGGAACGGAGCCTTGAGCGAGCGCAAGTACTTCGGCCCGCCCACATTGCCGCACGGAAAAATCTTGACCAGCCGCGCGCCGTGCTCGTGAGCATTCATCAACTCGGTCGGAGTCAGGGCTCCGGGGATTGCCAGTTTTCCAGCGGCACGCGCGACCGAAAGCACGGGCGCCGACAAACCTGGGCTCACGAGGAACTCTGCTCCGGCGCGAATGCAAGATTCGGCTTGCTCGGCCGTGACGACCGTTCCCGCACCCACGAGAACCTTCGCGCCATGCTGCCTCACCACTTCTCGGATGACCGACACCGCGTTCGGGACGGTCATGGTGATTTCGACGACGGGAATGCCGCCGGCGCAGATGGCCTCCACCGCGCGGGTTGCTTCCTCAACCGAGGCCGCGCGGACAACGGGGATGATCCCCACTTCTTCAATTCTGCGAATTACTTCGTCAATGGTCATATGGTTCGCCGATTCAATCCTGAAGTTTTATCGCTCGATGCGGGCGGTTCGCGATTTCATGGCTTGCAGGACTTCCGCCAGCGTTGCCATGGTCGTGTCGCCCGGCGTGGTCATGGCGAGGGCGCCGTGCGCGGCGCCGCATTCGACTGACCACTGCGGGTCTTTGCCGGACAGAAATCCGTAAATGAGTCCGGAAGCGAATGAGTCACCGCCACCGACGCGATCGTAGATCTCAAGATTCTCGCGCACGGGCACCTCATGGAAGCTGCCATCGCAGTAGCAGAGGGCTCCCCAGTCATTTTGCGTAGCCGTCTTCGCATTTCGAAGAGTCGTGGCAATCACTGACATCGTGGGATATTGCTTCACGACGGCTTCAATCATCTTCTTGAAGCCTGCCGAGTCCAGCTTGGAATGATGTTCGTCCAGCCCGGAGACCTCGAAGCCCAACGCGGCGGTGAAGTCCTCTTCATTGCCCAGCATGACGTCGACCAGCGGGGCGAGGCGGCGGTTTACTTCCTGGGCTTTCGCTTTTCCCCCAATCGATTTCCAGAGCGACGCGCGGTAGTTCAGGTCGTAGGAAATGACTGTGCCCGCTCGCTTGGCGGCTTCCATAGCTTCCTGCGCGACGAGCGGCGTGGTCTCGGAAAGCGCGCAGAAGATTCCGCCGGTATGAAACCAGCGGGCGCCGTCTTTCGAGAAGATCTGATCCCAATCGATCTCGCCGGGTTTCAGCTGAGACGCGGCGGTGTGTCCGCGATCGGAACAACCGAGCGCCGCACGAATGCCGAAGCCGCGTTCGGTGAAATTCAAGCCGTTGCGCACGGTGCGGCCCACGCCGTCATAAGGCGCCCAGCGTACGTATTTCTGGTGGACGCCGCCTTGCAGCATTAAGTCTTCGACCAGGCGGCCGACGGGATTGTCGGCGAGTGCGGTGACGATCGCGGTGTCCATGCCGAAGCAGCGCTTCAGCCCGCGGGCTACGTTGTATTCGCCGCCGCCTTCCCAGGCGCGGAAGTGGCGGGTGGTGGAAATACGCTCGTCGCCGGGATCGAGGCGCAGCATGACTTCGCCCAGGCTGACCAGATCCCACATGCAATCGCGTTTCGGCTTGATGTTCAGTTTCGCCATGATTGTGCGGCTAACCCGTTAAACCCAAATATGATACAGGTTGTAGCCGGCGCTGCAGGTACGCTCGCCTCTTCCGCCTCAAAATAAAAGTCGGTGGGATTGTAATAACTCATCCCACCCCCCGTCTTTAGTGGTGAAGAGAGCAACAGGAGGCGTACCCTGCAAAGCGCATTGGCAGAGGCTCCGGCAATCGCGATCCCGACCGAATTCGATCGAGTCTTTCAGGCGTATCACGGCCTGGTGTTCCGCACGGCGTACCGGATCACGGGGAACGCGGCGGATGCCGAGGACGTGTCGCAGACCGTGTTTCTACGCCTGTTCCGCCGACGAACCGGCGCGGATGTTCTGGAGAATGAAGAGAGTTACCTGCGGCGGGCAGCGATCAATGCGGCGCTGGATGTGATTCGATCGCGGCAGGCGAGTCGTACGGTGGAACTTGTCGATCTGCCGGCCGAACCTGCGCACGACGATCCTCGCGAGCTGCGGCAGGCATTGGGGCGGGCGCTGGCACTACTCAAGCCGCGTTCGGCCGAAATTTTTGCCTTGCGATTTCTTGAAGGATTCAGCAATCCGCAGATTGCGCGGATGCTCGGCATTTCACTCGTGGCGGTGGCGGTAGCTGTCCATCGCACTCGGCAACAGCTTCGCAAGGAGCTTGGCGAGTACCTACAGAAGAGAACTTAGGAGACAGGCCATGAAGAACGAGAAATTTGAACGTCTGCTGTCGGAAATTCGAAATGAACAGGTAGACGACAAGATTGTCGCCCAGGCGGGCGAGAGAGTCTACAAGTCGATTGCCGGGGCTGCCCCGGCCATGGACCTCAGCACGCACACGCTGCGCAGCTGTGAGGATTTCCAGGCGCTGATTCCGGGATATCTGAAAAAGCAGCTTGCGGCTCCGCGTGCCTTGCTGTTTGAGGATCATGTGCATGCGTGCGTCGCTTGCCGGCATGCGCTTGAGCGCGCACGCGGCGGAGAATCGCAGAAGGTATGGCGGGTCGAGAGCCCAGGCGTCCCCGTTCGATGGCGTGGGGCTGGGCGATGGGCGCGGCTGCGGTTTTCGCCGCGGCAATCGCGGTGGTCGCGTTCAGCAACGGGATGCTTCCCGGGCAGCATGTCGTCCGTGCGTCAGTGCAAACCGTGGACGGTGCCCTCTATACCGGCGCCGGCGCGGAGATGCGGCTGATTCCGGCCGGATACGAGATTCGGAACGGCGACGAAGTTCGCACGGCCAAGGGATCGACAGCGGTGGTGCGGCTGCTCGACGGCTCCCTGGTTGAAATGGGGGAGCGCTCCGATCTTTCGGTGTCGCGGGGATGGAAGGGCACGACGATTCGTCTGGATGGCGGCAAGGTCATTGTGCAGGCGGCCAAGCAGAAGTCGGGCCGGCTGTATGTCGCGACGGATGATGGCCTGGTCTCGGTGAAGGGCACGATCTTTTCCGTGAATCATGGGACGAAGGGCTCGCGCGTGGCAGTCATCGAAGGCGTGGTGCGGGTGAATTTTGGAGAAAACACGACCGACCTGACCGCCGGGGAGCAAGCTACGTCGGGCGCCAGCGTGTCGAAAGTGCCGATCCAGAACGAAATCGCGTGGAGCAAGAACTCTGCGAAATATCTCGCGTTGCTGGGCGACTTCGCGGTGCTGCAGAAACAGTTTGCCGCGATTCCTGGACCGGGATTGCGCTACAGCTCGGAGCTTCTGCCTTATGTGCCCGATAACACCGTGGTTTATGCGGCGATTCCCAATCTCGCGAACACTTTGGGCGAAGCCACACGGCTCCTCCAGGACCGGCTGCAGCAGAGTCCGACGCTGCGGGATTGGTGGAAGCAGCAGCAGAAAGGGAACGGACCGAAGCCGGAAGATGTGCTGAACCAGGTGAGGACGTTCAACACCTATCTGGGAGACGAAATTGTGTTTGCGGTGTCTAAGAACGGCACAGACTATGCGGCTCCGGTGGTGCTGGCGAAAGTGAAGCAGGGCGGGCTGGAGAACTTCCTGCGGACGCAAGCAGCTCTGCAGACCGTCCCGAATCCATGGACGGCGACGCCTGCGGCCAACAAGCTGCTGGTGTATGTCAGCAACGATCTGATGATCGCGAGTCCGAATCTGGCGGAACTGCAGCGTACGGCCCTGCGGGTAAAGCAAGGCAGCGCCAGCACTTTCGCTGGAACACCGTTCTACCAGCAGATTGCGCGTTCCTACCAACAAGGGGCGGAATGGATTTTCTGCGCCGACATGGAACAAATTGTCGCGAAGAACGTACAAGCTGGTAGCAACAACCACGAACTGCCTCCAGGAATAGCGGACGTGCGATACCTGACGATGGAACACCGGGAAGTTGGCGGCAAGAGTGAAAGCCATGCCGATTTAATGTTCGCGTCCGAGCGGCAAGGCGTGGCGTCGTGGCTGGCTGCACCAGCTTCCATGGGATCGCTGGAGTTTGTATCGCCTGAAGCCAGCATGGTGACGTCGGCGGTGATCAAGAATCCGAGAAGCATCATGGAAGAAGTTTTCAAGATGATTGGCAGCGGCGACACGGACTTCCAACAACACATGGCTGAGTTCGAATCCAAGACTGGCGTGAACGTTCTGAACGACATCGCGGCCCCTCTTGGCGGCGAAGTCACGATGGCATTCGATGGCCCGATGATTCCAACGCCGCGCTGGAAGCTGATCTTCGAGGTGTACGATCCGACGACCCTGCAGGCGACGATCGCCAAACTGGTCGACAGTTTCAATCGGGAAGCTACTAATAAACGGCATTCGCTGCAATTGACGCAGCGGCAAGTCGGCTCGAGGACTTATTTTGTAGTCAGCAGCCCGAACACGCCGAATGCCGAAGTGGACTACACCTTTGTCGACAATTATCTCGTCGCCGCGCCCGATATGGGCACCATCTCACGGGCCATTCAATCCCGTGAGGCGGGTTACACACTCGCGCGTTCAAGCGCCTTTCAAGCGCTGCTGCCGAATGATGGATACACGAATTTTTCGGCAATCTTCTATCACAACATCGGCCCTGTCGTGGGGCCACTCGCCGCACAACTGAAATCCAGCGGCGCGCTGACTCGGCAGCAGCAGCAATCGGTCGATGCCCTCACGGCCAACTCCGCACCGGGCTTGATTTATGCCTACGGCGAGCCTGACCGGATTGTCGTGGCCAGCAACACGGGGTTCATGGGATTTGATCTGGGAACTCTGTTAACGATGGGTCATAATGGCCCCTTCCTGCCGCAGATGTTTCTGGGCGGCGCTATGAATCATTCGACCCCTCAAACTCAATGAGTACGACGATACAAAGCGGAGTGGCAAGCGGCGTCCAGCAACCGGCGCCGCCTGCTGCTCCGCTTCCGCCTTTGGTTGAAATGCAGGGTCTTTCGGTTCGCTTTGGCAACCGGGACATCCTGCAAGGTCTTACGGCTTCGTTGCGCGGGCGTTCCATTGGCCTGCTCGGTCCAAACGGAGCGGGCAAGTCGACGCTGATTAATACCCTCCTCGGTTTCTACAAATCCTCTGCCGGTTCAGCGCGGGTGTTTGGGTACGACGTCGGGACGGAAATCAGAAGCATTCGTAGCCTGGTCGGATACATGCCCGAGAATGACGCGTTCATCTCGAAGATGAGCGCGGTGTCATTCGTGCAGATGATGGGCGAACTGTCAGGCCTGCCCCCGAGCATGGCCCTGGAACGGGCGCACGAGGCGCTCTTCTATGTTGGGCTGGCGGAGGCTCGATACCGCAAGCTGGGAACATATTCGCTGGGCATGAAACAGCTGGCGAAGCTGGCGCAAGCGATCGTGCACGGGCCGAAGGTGCTGATTCTTGATGAGCCCACCAACGGCCTCGATCCTTCGGCGCGCCAGCGGATGATCCGCATGATCAAGGACATTCGAGACGGCAAGGAGATGCGGATTGTGCTGTGCTCGCACCTGCTGCGCGATGTCGAGGATACGTGCGACGAAGTACTCATTCTGAAACAAGGGCGGATCGCACACTACTCGAATCTGGACGAAGAGCGCCGCGCCAACAAGCGTTTCCTGGAACTCGAGACTTACGCGGCGAATGGCGATTTCACGGAAGCGGTCGAGAAGCTCGGTTGCGAGTGCGCGGTGAGCGGGAATCGCATGAAGATGATTCTGGCGGATGGAGTGGAAACCCGCGACATTTTCCGCATCGCCGCGGAGCGCGAGGTGCGCATCCGTCGGATGAACTTCCGCCGCGATACGCTTGAAGACATTTTCCTGAAGGCCATGGAGAGCTGAGATGGCGGTTTACCGGCGTAACTACAAACCGTATGCGGGGAGGCTGACGCCGGAGTGGTCGCGGTGCCTGGTTCTCTTCCGGTACTCCAGACGGAACCTGTTTCGCTCCAAATTTCTCACTGGATTGTTTGTAGTGTGCTTTTTTTACCCGCTGGCGTGCCTGCTCATGATCTACCTGGCACACAGCGTGAGCTTCCTGCAGCAGTTAGGCCTACCCGCGGGCGTGCTGTCGATAGATAACAAGTTCTTTTTCCATTTCATCAGCGTGCAGGGCGGGTTTGCATTTCTTCTGACGGCCTTTGCGGGGCCAGGATTGATCTCGCCGGATCTTGCGAATGGGGCTCTGCCACTGTATTTCTGCCGTCCGTTCTCGCGAGCCGAGTACGTGCTGGGCAAGTCGTCGGTGCTGGCAATTCTGCTTTCGCAAATTACCTGGGTGCCAGGATTAATTCTCTTCGCCATGCAGGCTGGCCTTGCAGGGGCCAGTTGGACGTGGTCGAATCTTTGGATTGCGGGCAGTCTGATCCTGTCTTCGTTGATTTGGATTGCGATCTTGTCTTTGCTAGCGATGGCGCTCTCGGCGTGGGTGAAATGGAGAATTGTGGCCGGAGCCTTGCTGCTCGGCGTGATGTTCTTTGGAGCGGGCTTCGCCCAGGCGATTAACGCCGTAATGAGAACCGACTCGGGCCACTTCTTCAATGTTGCCTACCTGATGGGAACCGTATGGAATGCGCTATTTCAGGTTGATTCGCGGCATGCGATTCCCGTCGCGCAGGCATGGGTGGCTTTGCTTGTCTACTGCGCGATCTGCCTTGGATTGCTCATGCGCAAAGTGCGCGCTTACGAGGTGATCCGGTGAGCGATCGCATCGTCTTCGAGGATGTGTCGAAGTTCTATGGCGAAATTCTGGGCGTGAACCGGGTGAACCTTTCGATTCCGCCAGGGATCACGAGTCTGGTGGGACCAAACGGGTCGGGCAAGACGACGCTGATGAACCTGATGACGGGTTTGGTGAGGCCCACGCGCGGACGGATCGAAGTACTGGGTTATCAAACGAATGACCCCGAGAATTTGTTCAAGATCCTGGGGTACAGCACGCAATTCGACGCGTTTCCCAAGGGGCTGACGGGATTTCAGTTTATCTATTCGTATCTGCAGCTGGCCGGCCGGGACGACCAGAGCGCGGAACAACTGGCTTGGCGGGTGATTGAGCGGGTGAACCTGGTCGACGCCGCCAAACGAAACATCGCGGGATACAGCAAAGGAATGCGGCAGCGCATCCGGCTGGCGCAGGCGCTGGCGCACGATCCGAAAGTGCTGGTGCTCGACGAGCCCCTGAACGGACTAGATCCGCTGGCCCGATCGGAAATGATCGCACTGTTCCGTGCAACCGCGGCGCAAGGTTGCTATGTGATTATTTCCAGCCACATTCTGCATGAAGTTGACGTCATTTCCGATCAGGTCATCCTGCTGAGCAACGGGTACGTGGTGGCGGAGGGCCAGATCTCCACCGTGCGGGGCGAGATTCAGGAACATCCCACGCAGATTCTGATTCGCTGTACCCGGCCACGCGATCTTGCCGCGAAGATGCTGGAAGGCGAGCTCGCCATCGAAGTCTCCATTCACAAGGACGAGCATGGTCTGTTAGTAAAGACCCGGGATGCCGACCGGTTTTACCTGGAGTTGAACCAACTGGCTCTGAATGGGATCGACATTGAATCCATCGCCCCGGCCGATGACGACGTGCTTTCAGTTTACGAGTACTTGATCGGGAATGAAGAGGCAGTGCGATGACGAGAATCTGGTGGGCACAGATCAGGGCCGTAGTCCGGCTGGAGATGCGGAAGACCTTTTTCGCGAAGCGGGGCCTTTGGATTTATGTGTTGGCCGCGCTGCCGGTTCTGATCTTCGCCGCATACATCGTGGCCAGTTCCCAACGACAGCACCAGATGTCGGACGTCGCTCGGCAATCGACCAGGCCACTGACCAATCAGGATCTGCAGGCCGTCAAGCCTGGCATGACGAGTGAGGAAGTAATTGCTCTCCTGGGAAAGCCTCCCAGGAATTTCCGCTGGACAGAAAACCAGCCAACAGCAGACGACAAGGACGCCGCTGTCGAGATTTCGCACGAGGATTGGCGCTATTCCGATGGTCAGAACGATCTGTTTGTGGAACTGGCGAACGGCAAGGTCGAGAGTGTCAACCTTCAGGAGGGCATCGACCTTGGCCGAGACTCGATCATGTTCGCCGGCGTGTTCCAGTTTTTCTTCCTTCGTTTGGCCGTTTTCTTTGGGTGCCTGGGAATCTTCATGAATCTATTCCGCGGAGAAGTTCTCGACCGGAGCCTGCACTTCTATTTTCTAGCGCCCATCCGCCGCGAAGTTTTGATGGCAGGAAAGTTCCTGGCCGGGTTGCTGGCTACCTGCACGATTTTTGTCACCAGCGAACTACTCCAGACCGTAGCGTTCCTGTGGCACTTTCCTCCGAGCATGCGGGATGTTTACCTGTATCACAATCACGGCCTCGAACACGCAGCGATCTATCTGGGAGTGACCGTGCTCGCGTGCGTTGGGTATGGAGCATTCTTCCTGGTTGCAGGAATGATGTTCAAGAATCCGATCCTGCCGGCGGCGGTGATCTTGATCTGGGAAGCGATCAATCCCTTCTTGCCAAACATCCTGAAGCAGTTCAGCGTCATCTATTACCTGAAATCGTTATGCCCGGTGGAGATCCCGAGCGCACCGGGCACACCGCCGATTCTGGCGTTGCTGGTTTCCAACTCCGATCCTGTGTCGGCGCCGGTTGCGGTGCTGGGGATTGTGATCGTCGCGCTGATTGCACTCTACGCATCGAGCATTCAGGTGCGGCGCATGGAAATTAACTACACCACTGAATAACACTGCCTTCGAGTCCACCGCCCTGCCTCCGGAACACGAGGGAGCGTGATTTCGATCACAGAACGATAGCCGCATGCGGACAGAACATTAAGGTCGCAGCGCAAGGCCGCAGCCTGTCTTTCCAAGCTCACTCCTGCGATGCTACCGGCCATCTGGCCCCGTCGAGGGCTTCATCGTGCGTTTTCTCAAACCGACCAGGCTACGGCTGTTTTCGCAGATTGCTTTCTTTGTGCTGTTCCTGTTTCTTCTGTTGCGAACTGAGTTTCGAGGATCGTTAGCAGCGCCCAGAGGCGAGATTCGGCTGCCTTATCCGGTAGGACTCTTTTTTCAAATCGATCCGCTGGTGGCGCTGTCGAATGCCCTCGCCAGCCACGCGCTCTATCGTGGTCTGCTGTGGAGCCTGGTCATTTTGATTCCCACGATGTTTCTCGGGCGCTTCTTCTGCGGGTGGATCTGTCCTCTCGGATCGGTACACCACTTTTTCAGCAGCTTCAAATCGGAGCGCAAGCGTGGAAAGCAACTGATCGAGTCGAACCGCTATAAACGTTGGCAGACCACGAAGTATTACCTGCTGATCGTGGCTTTGGTCGCGGCTGTGATGGGCACTGGCATCGTTGGCTGGCTGGACCCATTCTCATTTTTGGTGCGCTCGGTTGGCTTGTCGATTGTGCCCGCAACGAACTATGGTCTGCGAGCGGGGCTGAGCGCGCTTGAGCACAGCAGATTCGCGCCGGTTCAAACCATCGGCGGCGTGCTGCACTTCATCCTGGGAACGCTGCTGCTCAGTTTCAAGCAACCGTACTTCCGGCAGGGCGTTTGGCTGGGAGCCATCTTCATCTTCGTTATTGCGTTGAATTTCCGGATCACGCGCTTCTGGTGCCGCGCTCTTTGTCCGCTCGGGGCGCTGTTGGGGATCGTGTCTCGTTGGTCGGTGCTCGGGCTTGTGAAGACGGCAGAGCACTGCAACGATTGCAACCGCTGCCTGCTGCGCTGCCAGGGCGGCGACGATCCCGCGGGCGGCGTTCCGTGGCATCAGCCTGAATGTCACTTGTGCCTGAATTGTGTGGATGAGTGTCCGGAACACAGCTTGAAGTTCAAGTTCTTTCCCGCACAAAAGACGGTGGGGGCTAATCTGCAACGCCGCAAAGTCCTTACCGGGCTGGCGGCGGGTGCCGCGCTTGTGCCACTGGTGCGGAGTACCCCGGGATTCGCGGCGGAACGCCACGAACGGTTGCTGCGTCCTCCGGGTGCGCTCGATGAGGAATTCTTTCTGTCGCGCTGCATTCGCTGCGGCGAGTGCATGAAGGTTTGTCCGAACAACGCGCTGCATCCGACATTGACTGAGGCCGGGCTCGAGGGTCTTTGGACGCCGGTTCTCGTGCCGCGCATTGGCTACTGCGAGACCAGTTGCGTGCTGTGCTCGCAGGTCTGCCCGACGGGGGCGATCTGGGAAATCACGCCCAAAGAAAAGGGCTGGTCAGTCGATGTGACCAGTGCTGCCGCGAAACCGATCCGGCTGGGAACCGCATTTTACGATCGGGGACGGTGCCTGCCGTGGGCCATGGCTACGGATTGCATCGTGTGCGAAGAGTGGTGCCCGACATCGCCGAAGGCAATCTACTTTCGTCCGGCGGAAGTGATCGATGCCGCCGGCAATGTGAAGTTGGTGAAGCAACCGTATCTTGATCCCGCGCTTTGCGTTGGTTGCGGAGCCTGCGAGCACGCGTGTCCGGTGCAGGATCGTCCGGCGGTTTATGTGACCAGCGTCGGCGAAAGCCGCTCGCACACGAATCAGATTCTGCTGACGCGGAGGAAGGGATAACCAATGACGTTGAAGAGTACAACCGGCAGCGGGTTGATCCTGGCGGTCTTGTGGGTAGCGATATTGGCGAATGCGGGCTGCAGCCGGCATCCCGCAGTTCCGGCCAGCCCATTTCCCGCTTCCAACGAAGTTGCTGGCTGGGTGAAGACAGCAGAGACGCGAACCTTTTCGGCAACGGAGCTTTGGAGTTACATCGACGGAGATGCCGAGCGATACGTAAAGGCTGGCGTGCAGAGTACATCGACTTCTGACTACAACTTCAAGAATTCTTTCGACACGGTGGTTGATATCTACACGATGGGCGATGCGAAAGGCTCCCGGACGATTCTCGAAGGCGAACCTGCGGGGCAGGCGAAAGCGGTGTCCATCGGCGACGGCGGTCGCTTATATGGCAGCAGCCTGGTTTTCTGCAAAGGACGTTATCTGGTGCGAGCGGTTGCCTACAAACAGTCTCCGGAGGTGCCGCAGGCGCTGCAGGATCTGAGCCGAGAGATCGAGCGGCGGCTCTCTCAGTGAATGCAGGGAGTGTGTTGGGGATCACTGCAAGTGCGCTGGTGCGGCGGTATTAGTTCGATCTTAGTTGGGATACGGGGTGTTTATGGAATCAAACAATAGCGTGTTCAGTCGTCGGGAAGCATTGCTTAAGTTGCTGAGGGTTGCGGGCGCTGGCGCCGGAGCGGCGGGACTGGGTGTCTGGCTCAGCGAACACAGCTGGCGTCCCGAGACCGCATTGGCTATGACCGCGAAGCACGGCCACACGGTGGCGGCCGATCCGAAGCTTCCCGAGATGGCCATCATTCAAGGTGGAGACCCGACACAACTGGCGCGGCAGGCGGTTGAAGAATTAGGGGGCATGCGGCGCTTCATCTCGCGTGGAGACGTGGTGCTGGTGAAACCGAACATCGGGTGGGACCGCACGCCGGAGCAGGCGGCGAATACAAATCCCGACGTGGTCGCGGAAATTGTCCGGCAGTGCTCGAACGCTGGGGCCAAGCGCGTGATTGTGACGGACGTGAGCTGCAACGACGCGCGCCGCTGCTTCCAGCGGTCGGGGATCGCCGAGGCTGCAAAGCTCGCAGGGGCAGACGTGATTCTCCCGGAGCCTTCCAGATTCAAGGAGGTCGATCTACAGGGCGAGGTTCTGCATGCGTGGCCGGTATTCGATCCGTTTCTGAATGTCGATAAGGTCATCAACATCCCCATCGCGAAACATCACGGACTGACCGGCACAACACTCGGGATGAAGAACTGGTACGGAATGCTGGGCGGGCAACGCAATCAGTTACACCAGAAGATTCACGAGAGTCTCGTGGACCTTGCCGACTTTGTGCGCCCCACACTGACCATCATCGATTGTTATCGGATCCTGGTACGCAATGGCCCGACCGGAGGGAATCTCGAGGACGTGCTCCTGAAGAAGACGTTGGTCGCCGGAACCGATCCGGTGGCGCTCGATGCTTATGTGGCCAAAGCCTACTGGAACATGGATGTCGACGCGCTACCGTATTTGAAGATGGCCGCCAGTCGCGGGCTGGGCACGTATCAGTTTGAAAAGGTTCGCACGCGAGTCAAGAAGCTAGCATGATCTGAGATGTAAGCTCAGAGGCTCTGCAATACGTCGGCGATGCGTTCGCCGGCGCGCCCGTCCCACAGAGGCGGAATGCTTCCTCGTTTGGCGCGGCCTTCGAGAATGGCTGACAGTTCCAACGCAAGCCTTTCGCTATCCTGACCCACCAGCGTGTTCGTCCCCAGGGTGACTGTGATCGGCCGCTCGGTGTTGCTGCGCAGGGTCAGACAGGGCACTTGCAGATAGGTTGTTTCCTCCTGAATCCCACCTGAGTCGGTGATGACGGCGGTGGCGCGTTTCTGCAGCGCCAGGAATTCGATGTAAGGAAGCGGTTCGAGCAGATGCAGTTTCTCGGTGGCGATTCCGAACTGGGAGATTCTGGCGCGGGTGCGGGGATGAACGGGAAACACAACGTGCAGCTGTTCGCTGGCAGCAAACAGCGAGTCGAGAATGCGTTTCAACGTTTCGCCGTCGTCAACGTTGGAGGGCCGATGGAGAGTCACCAGTGCGAAACGGTCTGGCAATCCGTTCATGGGGCTCTGCAGCGCGGCGGGAAGCAGGCGCACCAGCGAATCAATCATGACGTTGCCGACGCGGTGGATTTTCTTTGGCGAGACGCCTTCACGCAGAAGGTTCTCGTCTCCGTCCTCCGAGGGCGTGAATAGAACATCCGCTAAGCGGTCGGTCACGATGCGATTGACTTCCTCGGGCATGGTGCGGTCGAAGGAGCGAAGTCCGGCCTCGACGTGCGCCACCGGAACCAGCAGTTTGGCGCACACCAGGGCGGCCGCGACCGTTGAGTTCACATCTCCGTAGACCAGTACCATGTCGGGCTTGCGCTCCAGCAGGACGGGCTCGAAACCGCTCATGATGTCTGCGGTCTGGCGGGCATGGGTGCCGGAACCGACGCCGAGGTTGACGTCCGGAGTCGGAATCTCCAGCTGGGAAAAGAAAACGTCGGACAGATTCTTGTCGTAGTGCTGGCCGGTGTGCACGAGCGTCTGCCGCATTCCGGGCCGCGCCCGCAGGGCGTGCAACACAGGCGCAGCCTTCATGAAGTTTGGACGAGCTCCGACTACGTGCAGAATGTGCATAAAGAGCGTGGGTCCTGCGTCTATCCGCCAATCTTCTTGGGGACATTTCTGGCGGATAGCTCGACTCGCCAGAACACCTACATACGAGCTTATACCAGTCCTCGCAAGGACGACCGACACTCGGCGACAAATTCTGCTTTTAATTTTCCGGACTCCGTTGTTGAGTGGACGCCGTTTTGTGGGTTCCGGGCCCCTGCTGTGAAACGAACGTCGGTCCCCGAACACTATTGTCAGGGAACAATCGGCTCGACCCGGGGCCTCTCAGCACGTTCCTTCTGACGTCTCCAAAACCGTAACCCCGAAAATACACATTCGATTTTGAGGTGGCCTATGAAGAGACCTGGCAGTTCTGCGGTAGCTCTCGTCTTGGCGCTCTGCGCCGTTGTCTTGACTGTTTAACACCAACCCGCCTGCACAGGCACAGACCGATGCCGCTACGACGGTGCCGCGTCTGGTGCGTTTCGCCGGAACAGCGCGGGACTTGAACGGTTCTCCGCTGACCGGTGTGGTCGGCATTACCTTTTCGCTTTACGCCGAACAGAACGGCGGCGCGCCGCTTTGGCTGGAAACCCAAAATGTGCAGGCTGACACCAACGGCCGCTACTCCGTTCTGCTCGGCACCACCAAGGCAGATGGGCTGCCCGCCGAGCTGTTCACCTCGGAACAGGCGCGGTGGGTTGGGGTACAAGTCTCGGGGCAGGCCGAGCAGGCACGCGTTCTGCTGGTGAGCGCACCTTATGCGCTGAAGGCGGGCGATGCGGAAACCGTGGGCGGACTTCCGGCCTCGGCATTCGTCCTGGCCAATTCGGCGCAGGCGAGCGCGAGCAAGAGCGGCACAACCGCGGCACCTTCAACGGCGACCTCCAAAACCGCCAACTCGTCGGCCCCGCCTGCCAACCCAGCGGTTACCGGCAAGGGCGTACTCGACTTCATTCCGATGTGGGATAGCACCAGCGACATCGTGGATTCCATCATGTTCCAGAAGAGTTCGCAGATCGGCATCAACACCACGGCACCAGCGGCGACGCTCGATGTCAGTGGCAAGACTGATGTGCGCGACACACTGACGTTGTTCCCCAAGAGCACGGATAACACGGTGGCGATTAGCGGAACGTCGTTCAAGATCGATTCGACGGGCAAGGTCACATTCATCTCGGGTCAGACGTTCCCTGGAACGGGCACCATCACAGGGGTGACGACCGCCGCCGGGAGCGGACTCTCGGGCGGGGGCACAACTGGGACTCTCAGTCTCAAGGTTCCTTCGGCAGGAATCACGAATGCCATGCTGCAGAATTCGAAGGTTACGTTGAATGCGAACGCGGCCGGAGGTCTGACGGTTCCTGGAGCGATGACTCTGGGAAGCACTTATACCATCGGACTGAAACCGTGCAGCACAAACCAGATAATGCAATATAACGGCACCTCGTGGGGTTGCAAGACTCTCAGCACCGGCACTGGAACTGTAACCAGCGTGGGAAGCGGCGCGGGTCTTACGGGTGGCCCAATCACGACGCGGGAACGTTGAGCATCGGAATCGCGGGCGTAACGAACACCATGCTGCAACATTCCTCACTGACTTTGACCCCTGGCACCGGATTGACGGGAGCAGGAGCCATGTCGCTGGGCAATAGTTACAGTCTGAATATCGATACGACGAAGATTCCGCTTTTGAGTTCCGCCAACACTTTTACCGCGAGCCAGGCGTTCACGGGCAACCCGGGAATCACGGTAACGAATAGCGCTGCAGACGGGATCGATGTCTCGGCAGGTTCCGGGATGGGGATATATGGCGTGAGTGCGTCCAATACCGGCGTCGACGGCTACAGCAGCGGCTTTGATGGCGGCGTGTTCGAGGCGAGCAGCACGGGCGCGTACGGAAGTCGATCTGATTCCTATGCGGATAATTCGTACGCCACTGGAGCTGCCGGCTGGGAATTTGGAGCGACCCAGAAAACAATCGGCGTCTGGGGCTTTGCTGGTAGCGGTATTGGCGTGGGCTCGTACAACGAGGGGTACAGCGCCAGTTCACAGGGCACGATCTGCTGTGCAGGGTTTTATCCCATCGGCATGTGGGCGGACACTGCCGGAAATACATCGACAACCAATCCTGGAATCGGTGCCCTGACCACGGTAGACAACGGCTGGAGCCTGGTTTCGTACAGCAACAGTGATTATTCGACCGTTTATCTGGAGAACGAGGAAGCCGACAGCGCTAACAGTCTGGTTCTGGAAACCGTCGGCGGCAATTTCGGTGGTGTGTGCACGGTGGACGTAAGCGGCAACCTGTATTGTTCGGGCTCAAAGTCGGCAGTGGTTCCGGTGGACGGCGGCGCGAAGAAAGTTGCTCTGTATGCCATTGAGGCGCCGGAGAACTGGTTTGAGGACGCTGGGTCGGCGCAACTTTCGAACGGTTCTGCGGTGATTCGGCTGGAAAACATGTTTGGCCAGGCCGTCAATACTGGCATTGACTATCACGTTTTCCTGACGCCGAATGGCGACTGCAAGGGGCTCTACGTCTCGCAGAAGTCCGCGACGTCGTTTGAGGTGCATGAACTCGGCGGCGGAAATTCGAGCATCGCGTTTGACTATCGCATCATGGCCAAGCGCAAGGGCTTCGAGAACATCCGCATGGCAGACAAGACCGCGGAGTTTACTACTCACCGTCCAACCAAGCGGCCCGCTGGATCGCGTGCTCCTAACCCGGACGAAATCCGGAAGGCGCACATGCAGAAAGCGCAGGAGATGAGCAAGAAGAAAGTGGTCACGACGGCTGCCGTTGTGAAGAAGTAGGTTCGGGAGTGAGGCTCGGTTGCCTTACCGGGGACGCCTGTTGCTGGGGCGTCCCCTCTTTTTGCGAGTGGGCTAGGAGCCGGTGTAGAGCTGAAATGGCGCCCAGTAGAAGGGATTGTGGTATGCGCTGCCGTGAAGCAGCGAAAGCTTCGCCGCCCGCAGGGCCACATCCGGAGTCGATCCTTTATCCAGTTCGTCGTAGAAGCGGTCCATCAATTGTTCGGTGGATGCGTCGGTGACTTCCCATAGTCCGGCGATTACGTTGTGGGCTCCGGCTCGCAGGAATGCCCAGGCGAGTCCTACCAAGCCTTCGCCGGAATAGGCGCGTTCGCCTGCGCCGTAGCACGCCGAGATCGTAACCAGGTCGGCTCGCAGAGGATGCTTCACAATGTCGCGCGCGTAGAGCTTGAACGAGTCGGTTTCGCTCGCGGATTTTGAAAGCACAATCGCCGAGTCGAGAGGACTCAAGCGGCTGGCCGTGCCGTGCGCGACAAAATGAATGGTGGAAAACTTTTCGGGATTGCCCGCCAGGTATGCTGCCGGGGTGGCTTTGTCGCGCTGGTAAACCTGCTCTTGGGTTGCGGGGAAGTGCTTGGCGACGTTCGCCATTTGCTGGCCGGCGCGGGGAAGTTCGGGATATTCCTTGCTGGGAGCGACGCTGTCGCCGATGAGCAGCAGGTTGTGGGCGCGCTTTTTTTGGCTGCCGCCGTGGCGCGCATTCTTGCGAACGAAGGACGCGGCCAGCACGCGCAATGAACTGGCGTTGGTGATGTCGGCATCGTCGATCCAAAAGTGGGGCTTTGGGATCGGCGACGATCAGGGTCTCGAAATTCAGGTTGTTCAGGCTGCCGTCGGGGATGATGAACACCTTCGCATCGTTCGATATCAGCGCCTTCGCCGGCGCGATGAGGGTGCGGTAGAGGGCCCGTCCATCTTCACTTGCTTCCAGGACGTCTTGCGGGCCTATGAGGGCCGTGCGATAGCGCTGCACCATCGCCTCGATGTCCGCGCCGGGAGGCAGCGGAAACAAGGTGGTCTTTTGCGGCGTGATCGCCCACAGGTAGGACTGCTTTTCTCCCAGCCAGTAGAAAAGGAGCACGCCTTTGGCTTGGCGAGAAATCTCGCGGGGATTCAGAGGAGGAGGACCGGAATGGCTGGCGCTCGAAGATCCCTTGGAGAGGAGTCCCAACCCTTCCAAGAGAGTTCGAGCCCGGTTGTAGTCGGCCCAGCGGAGGGCGTCATCTGTTTTGCCCTGAGCCACCAGAAAGTGGACGTAGTCGTCGTAAATGTGTGCTGCATTGCTAGAAAACGGTAGTTTGGAGTCGCTACGCTGCAGGGACGAGCGAGCCGCTTCGACGGTAGCCAGAGCTGCACGATACTCAATATCGGCTACCTGCTGACGTCTCTCGTCTTCATAGAGGCGCGCCAAGCCATGCTGTGCGCGCCATCTCAGTGAGGCGTTAGCGTTCTCATCGTGCTCGACCTCGCGGAACATGCGTTCCGCGAGAGACGCATCCTGCGCTTGGGTGGCAATTAGCCCCCGCACGAGCAGCGGATAGAGCTCATCTAACCGATTGCTGCCTTTTTGTGCGATGGCGATCGCTTCGTCAGAATAACTGCGAGCCTCCGCGAGTTCGCCCGCCTGAACAGACACCAAGGCCAGCGCACGCAATGCATTGTAAATATCTTCTTGGCCTTCAGTCTTTCTTGCGAGACCCAGAGCCTTAAGGTAGGACTGCTTGGCGCGTGAGAAGTCATGCAACTGGTCGTAAACGTACCCCGCGTTCGTGATCCACGAAAGTTGGGCGATGACGTCGCTGACTTGAATCGCACGCTGCTCGGCCTCAAGGGAAAACTCCAATGACTTTTCGGTGTCCCCCAAATTGTAGTACGCCCACCCGAGGTTCCCGAGGGAAGTCTGCGCAATGTCTTGCGCGTCTATTGTCTCGGCCGCACGGTAGGCAGCATCCGAAGCATCGAGCGCCTCATCGAAATGCTCGCCTCGAAGCGAAACGGCCCCAAGGTTCATCAGAGCGGTTGCCTCTGAAAACCGATCGCTGTGGTTCCGCGCTATCGATAGGCTTTGTTGGAAGAATTCCTGAGCCTGCGCCGACCGAGCCCGTTGGTTGGCCAGAACGCCATGGGTCCTGATGACATCTCCGCAGGCCTCGTCGCTGGATGCCTTACACAGCCTGTCCGCTTGGTCGAGAGAAACCTCGGCCTCTTCGAAGTGGCCCAACCGCGCGTGGGCAGCAGCTCTCAGCGCTAAGATTTTAATCGTTAAAGTCCCTTCAGTTGCGGAAGGCAGGTCGGAATCGAGTTGGGTCAGCACGTCAGGGTACAGCCCCTGCCATAGAAGTGCCTCGGCCTCGAGAGCTTTGAATTTCCTAGCCCACTCAGGGTTTGAGATTCGGAACCGCTGATATCCGTCCTCGGCCTCACGTTGACTGAGTGCGAGGTTCCCATGAATGAACGTTTTTCTGGCGTGTTCGTAAACTGGTCGTGGGTCTTGGCGTCGGGTACAGGCTGGCAGGAGCCAAATCGTAGCTAGCAAGAAAACCAGGACATGCGGGTGCCGGTCTAGCCATCCATAGCGCCAATACGCCACCATCGGGGGGGGAGGCATGTCAGTCCGATCAACTTGAGAGTTTAGCTTGGCGCACCCTGAAAAACCGCTGCAAAGAACCAGCGAGCCGTACCAACGATGTCTCACGGTTGATTGCTTGTCCGGTTTTCGTAACAAACAAAAAAACTTACCGCCGTGATTGCGACAGCTAGTGTACAAGGTTCATCCCAAGGAGGAACACTTTATGCTTGCTGCAGCGGTACTAGCAACAGCCCCGGGGAACCACGCAAACGCCGTTAACACAAACTCCGTCAGTTCCGAGAACGCCGCCAAATCGCAGATTATTCGCACCGATGACGACGCTCAACTCTTCGATGGAAACCCTCCACCGACCACAGATGGCGCTCACAGACCCTAAGATCCGTGGGTGATGCGGGTGGCTGGCTCCGCTCTTGGTGCTTGCCACCAGTTTCATTTTTCACTTCGGAAATCGTTCGATGGATGAATCTCCAGCAAGGCTAGCCCGAGAACTTTTGCACCTTGACGACCTCGACGGTGCAGATCATATCGCCGAAGGTGAGATTGCGCGAGTCGCGGACCGAGGGAATGGCGCAGAGCTCTGGCAGCTTCGCTTCGTCCGGGCGGAGATCATGCGGCTACGGGGAAAGCCTGAGCACGCTCTTAGGTACCTGGAGTCCCAAGAATCTCTGAACGCTCCTGAGGGGCAAGATATCGATTCACAGATCGGCCTTTGCATGCATCGTGGCTATCACTTTGGGTTGATGGCCCGATACGAACAAGCGTGGCGGCTGCTTAATGAAGGGCAGGCACTAGCTTGTAAAACAGGAGTAGTTGCACTGCAAGCCGAAGTCTGCCTGCGACAGGCGATGATTTTCTTTCTCCAGAAGGACTTCGTCGCATCCAGTCAGAAATATCGTTGCGTCCTGAGTCTATCGGATCAACTGGGCGGATGGTATTTTCGGGCGACAGCCCTCTGGGGTATCGGCAAGAATCTCATGATTCAGCTTCATTATGAAGAAGCAACGCCTTGGCTCGAAGAGTCCCTAAAGATATTCGAAAGCGCGGGAGCTCGATTATCGATCGCCACGGTATGGAGCGAACTGGGCGTATGCTATCTCGGTCGGGGAGACGATACAAAAGCGCTTGAGCTATTTCAGAAATCAGCGCAAGTCAACCAGGAATCTGGCGCAATCCATAATTACCAAGTCGCCCTCGCAAACACGGGCAACGTGTACTTGCGTCGTCGCGATTACCTCACAGCCCTGTCGTATTACCAGAAAGCGCTAACTCTGGCCCGCGAGATCAAGGATCCCGTTTCGGTAACGAAATGGACATACAACATCAGGCTCGCCTATGCACGAATCCGTGCGGCAGTCGACGAGCAGCACCCAAGGACAGCCTGACTGAGTCCTACGGCTTTGTTTGACCGTTGACCGTGGCCGTCGCAGCCTTCGCGGTTCCGTGCCCAACGCAGCCCAGCGTCATGTTGACGCCCGTCAGCTCGAAGTAGACGTCGGGTCTCTCGGCTCCCTCGTACATCTTTTCGCCCACTTCGACTTCGCCCAACGTGACGACGCCAAATTCCGGAATCACGAGAACGTGCCCGAATATCTGCATTCCGGGGATCGGAATCGGGCCGATGTTCTGAACCAGGGAACATGTGATGGGCTCGTGCTTGCCGTGGTCGCTCGCCTTGCTGGTGCTGATGAGCTGGTTGATGTAGGCGAGTTTCTTATCGTACTGAGCCTTGATCTCTTTGGGAAGGCCGTCGGCGTTGGCGATCGCCTCCGCCTGGTCTTTCACCCTGGAGAGGAATTTGAGATCCTGCAGGTACGATCGGTCATTCTCCGGTTTGTCTCCGAAGATGCCCAGATCCACCGTCAAGCTGAGCGGGAAGCCGCTGACTTGCAGATTGGTGAACTGGGTTCCCAGGAAAGTGACACGCGGGATGTGGCCATCCTTATAAGGATGGTCGGTGGAGACTTGCGACACCACGCGATCGGCGGTGATGATCTCGAAGACGTTCAAGCCTTCGAGGATTGAAGTGGACAGTGTCACCCAGCCATTATGTTTCAGGCTGCGAGCACCCGATACGCGAGTGTGGCCTTTGGCGAAGGTGATCAGTCCCTCGATGCTGACTTCTTCAGCGAAGCGGGTAAGGTGACCGCCCCTGCGGTCTTTCAATGTGACTGGCGCATGCTGTTCGATCTTCTGCTCGATGGGGCGCTGCAAGGCTCCGCTGAGTACGTGGGCGGCAGCGTGATAATCATGAGAGGGTGTCTTGGTGTTCACTGCTTCAGGGGTTTCCGTCATAGTGGCCATAGTGTACCTCCGCTCCTTTGCAGTTCATCGCTGAATTTGTAATTGGAAGGACGTGCTTCCGAGGTCTTTCGACTCCCCCCCGGCGGTGAGGCCGTGGACCGCCATCGTGTAGGTTCCGGCTTCCCGGTCGATCCGTGGGACCGTCACCGGCCACTGGTCTTGTCCGGCCACGGGCGTGATCGTGAAGGATCCCTCGCGTTTTCCGGCGGGACTATACAGCTCCGCGGTATAGCGCGTGTAAGCACCGTCCGGCGGAATTCTCACGTACAAAAGCAGGCCCTGCCCCTCGGGGATTGAGGTGGGAGTACCGCCCCCGGCCCAGGTTCCCACGTTCACTGAAACGGCCGGCAAAACCTGAGGCCGCCTGAGTTCGGACCGCAACCCTGGGTAGGTAACCAGGTTCTGATATCCGGCCACCGCCAGCAGAAGCGCCAGCGCGGGCGCGGCAAATGCGGGACGAAGCCAGGCAAACCATCCGTGGCGAGCGGGTTCTGGGCGAGAGGTCGCGCGGACTAGAACGGGCTGGGCCTCCTCCACCAGGACAAGCTTGCTCTGCTCCACAAAGTGGGAGCCCGCGCGCACGTCGAGAGCGCACTCCGGACAATCAAAATAGTGCTCTTCGAACTCGTCCCGGACCTCGGACTCGAGTTCGTTAAGTAAGTATCTTTCCGTCATTTTGTCTCGAACCACCGCTGTGTGGTCCATGGTTTTATTCCCCCTCAGACGAAGTGTGTGCTTGCCTGCATTGCCACGTTCTCAAGCGGTAACAAAATCCGGGGGATTGTCTCCCGAATGCTTCAGATACGACGACTTGAATGCTTGCTTGGCACGGTGCAACAGAACGCGTAAGTATTCACGATCGACGCCGAAATCACGGCAGACCTGATCCTTGTCCCGTTCTTCCAGGAAGACCTCCCGGAGCAGACGGCGGTCGCGTTCTGAAAGTTTTTCCAAAATTTCGCGGACTTTTTTTTCACTTTCTTTGGCACTGAGCGCGCGCAGCAGATCGACGTTCAAGGCGGGGAAATTCTTCTCCTCCTCATCGTCGAGGGAAGTACTGCGGGCGGCGGATCGGTAGTGCTCGAGCAGGACGTTATTGCAAATGGAGTTTACGAACGATCCCAGGCGGTCGGGCTGAAGAATCTTCCCGTCCCGTAAAGCGATGAAAAAACGGGCAAAGGTCTCCTGACGCACATCCTCAATGGCCTCAGGCGACTTGAGGCGAGAGCCTAGCTTGATCTTGATCAGGGCGCCGAAGTAGGCCGAAAAATGCTCCTGGGTCCGGTAGTCTCCGGATCGCAAGCGGCTGAGATAGGACTCGTCAAAGGATTGGAACTGCAAGTACTTGCCCCGCACATTCTGGAGTGTGAGAAAGTGTAGCACCGGGGCTGAAGGAGCGTTGAGGTTTTCCGGGACTGAGGCGGGCGCGACGGGGCGTTTCACAAGGGTGAGACTGCCGCGGCGGCAAACGGTGGGCGGGTTAGATCGGGCACGTTGCACTGGGAGGAATCTACTCCTGAAGCCTTGAATCGAACGTTAGAGGCCCTTGGGGAAGTCTGAATTCAGAAGCGCCGGAGCCGCTTCCCCCCGGATCGACTCCGGCACTTACGAGAACTCCAACCGGTGTTAGCCAGGCTGGATTCCTGAACTGTGGCTCATCGCTTACCGCCGATGTCCTCCACGTATAGGGATAGTGCAGGGAGGGCCCCTAGCGTTTCAGAAGAATCAGATATTTTTCCGGGCCTGGGACCCGGGACGAACCAGGACTTGGCCGTTCGCCGGGGCAGGCCTGGACTTGCATGGGCTGAGATGGTCTGTTTGCACCCTTGACCATGAGGGCCGTTTGTCCGAACTGAGACACAGTGTGGTCTCGGCAGGCAGTGCGCCATGGGGGCGCTCTCGTCGTGCTCACCGTCCTGATGGGCGTGCTAGTATTCTGGTCGCTACGTTCACGTGGTGGCCCTCCGATGAAAGCCGCTGTCTATACCAGGTACGGACCTCCAGATGTTGTCCAAATCACGGACGTCGAAAAGCCTTCTCCCAAAGACAATGAAGTCTTGATTAATGTCCGCGCGGCTTCTGTCAATCCATATGACTGGCACTTCATGAGAGGCACGCCATACGGTGTCCGTCTCGTGGCCGGGCTGCGCAAGCCAAAGGTGACGAGACTGGGCGCCGATGTGGCCGGCCAGGTTGAAGCCGTCGGGACGAACATAACGCAGTTCAAACCAGGCGACCAGGTATTCGGTATTTGCAAGGGAGCCTTTGCCGAATATGCGTGTGCTGCCGCGTCGGCGTTGGTGATGAAGCCGGACAATGTAACGTTTGAGCAAGCGGCTTCTGTGCCTATTGCGTCGTTCACCGCACTGCAAGGTCTTCGCGACAAGGGAAAAGTTCAGCCTGGACAGAAGGTATTGATTAACGGTGCTTCGGGAGGGGTGGGTACGTTCGGGGTGCAGATCGCCAAGTCGTTTGGCGCAGATATAACCGGCGTATGCAGCACGAGGAATGTGGACATGGTCCGATCCATCGGTGCAGATCGGGTCATCGATTACACGCGGGAGGATTTCACTAAAAGCGGGCAACGGTACGACGTGTTCTTCGACTGTATTGGGCAACATTCGTTGTCAGTATGCAGGCGGATCCTGAATCCCAAAGGGATATACGTTGGGGCGGGCGGTCCGAGCGATCGGTGGATGATCGGCCTAATCGCTCGGATGATCCAGTCGCTGGTGTTGTCGGGGTTCGGAAGCCAAAAATTCGGCGGGTTAATCGCGAAGGTCAACAAAGAGGATCTGACCCTCCTGCGTGAGCTCATCCAGGCCGGAAAGGTAACCCCGGTCATCGACAGGCGTTACAGCTTGAGTGAGGTCCCTGAGGCTATCCGGTATCTGGAAGCAGGGCACGCTCGAGGAAAAGTAGTAATTACTTTCGAACATAACAACAAAACTTAACAACGCGCTGCGCCGAGCGTAGCCGGCCGTCGGGGCCTGCGCCTCCACGAAAGGCGCTAACGTGATATGCCACTATGGTGCCTCCCGAATCACGCTAGTGCTTTTTCGGACGCGACGCCGGGATGAGTGCTTCAGGCTGAAAGAAGGTGTGAGGCGTCGCGTTCGAAAAAGCCGTCAGAAGGAAGCCGCTGGCGCGGCGGACGCGGAACCTATGGAAATTGAATGGAGCGAGGGAGGGGTGTAGAAGTTCGCGGGAGTCGTCAAGGCCGGCGGAGGAGGAGCTGAGGCAGCTGTGCAAAGACGAGTCGAGGGCCGAAGTGAACCTAGGCGAGGACAGGAAGAAGATGTCCGGAGGTAAGGGAGACACACTTCGGCGAGACGCTCTGCAGCGCGCCGGCAGTGCAGTGTGTGGGCGAGTGATTTCATGCAGCCGGGGCCAGGAGCGGTGGAGAACGGAGTTGGAGTTGTGCCGCTGTGAATCGTTCGACGACGGCCATCGGTCCGCCGCACTTGGGACAGCGCCAGAGCGGGTGCGCGGTAGGAGCGGTCGAAGTTTCCCATTCGTTTTTTGGTGGAGTGGCGCGGAGAGCGGCGAAGCACCGTGGCAGGAGAGCGGCGCGCCTTCGGTTGGCGAGGAAGCCGAAGTGGCGGATGCGGACGAAGCCCTTGGGGAGCAGATGAAGTAGGAAGCGACGGAGAAACTCATCGCGCGCCAGAGTCATCACTTTCTGCTGATTGTGGTCGGCGGAGTCACGCCAGCGAAAAGTAACCTGGCCGTCGGCCAACGAGACCAGGCGATGGTTGGAGATGGCCACGCGATGGGTGTAGCGGCCCAGGTAGTGCAAGACGTACTCGGGTCCGCCGAAGGGTGGTTTGGAGTAGACGATCCAATCTTTGCGGAAGAGCGGACGCAGCCAGGCAGCGAAGAACTTGGGATGGGTGAGCGGCGCGAGTTCTCCGGCCAGGTGCAGTTGACGGCGTTCGAAGGCCGACTTCAGGCCGGCGACGAACTTGCCGCGGAACACGCGCCGTAGAATGGCGATGGGGAGGAAGAAGCGTGGATGGGATCGAATCCAGCGGGCGTGATCGCGGGAGAGTCCGCCGGCGGGAACGACACAGTGGACATGGGGATGAAGTTGGAGTTTCTGATTCCAGGTATGGAGCACGCTGAAGAAGCCGATCTCGGCTCCGAGATGGGCAGGATTGCGCGCGACCTCCAGCAGGGTTTCTGCGCTGGTGCGAAGCAGCAAACCGTAGATGAGTTTCCTGTTCTGCAGAGCCAACGCAGCCAGTTGCGGCGGCAGGGTGAAGACGACGTGGACGTAGGGCGTGGGCAGCAGTTCACGACGACGCGCCGCGATCCAGCGTTCGCGCCCGCTGGTCTGACACTTCGGGCAGTGCCGGTTGCGACACGAGTTGTAGGAGATGGTGGCACGATGTCCGCAGTGGGTGCACTCATCGATGTGGCCGCCGAGAGCGGCGGTGCGACAGCGCGCGATGGCCCGGAGGACCTTAAGGTGGGTCCAGCGGAGCCAGCGACGGTTGCGCGCGATGAAGTCTGCTCCTGCACTGCGAATCATGTCGGCCACCTCAAACCGTGGCTGACTCATCTACTCCTCCTCGGACGACCTGCCTTTCTTCAGCACCAGCGCGTCCAGCGGACTGGGCGTGGCATGCAAGTGCCGTTGCGAGAGGTGGAGATAGCGAGCGGTCTCTTTCAGATCGTGATGACCTAAGAGGATCTGGATGGTGTGCAGGTCGGCGCCGGCTTCGAGTAAGTGGGTGGCGAAGCAATGGCGGAGCATGTGGGGATAGATACGTTTCTTAATCCCGGCGCGGCGGGCGGCCTCGACACACGCGTGGTAGGGCGTCTTGTCATCCGTGGGGTGATCACCGCTGTGCCAGCGGTTGCCGGGAAATAACCAGACGGACTTTTTGCGCAGACGTCGCCAATGAGAGCGCAGTTCCTCGAGCAGGACGGGGCTGAGCATGACGTCGCGGTCCTGCCGACCTTTGCCGTCTTGAATGTGCACGACCATGCGTCGGCTATCGATGTCGCTGACCTTCAATCGCGTGAGCTCGGTGCGGCGCGCGCCGGTGCCGTAGAGGGTCATCAAAATGGTGCGATAGAAGGGAGTGGGCGCGGCATCGATGAGCTGTGCTACTTCTTCCTGACTGAGAATGGTGGGCAGGCGATAGCGCTTCTTGGGATAGGGAGTGTCGGCGATGCTCCAGGGCCTCTTGAGCGTCTGGATGTAGAAAAAGCGCAGGGCGCAGAGATGGTTGGTCACCGAACCGGGAGTCAGTTTGTGCAGGGTGAAGAGCTGGGCTTGGTACTCGCGGATGTGCTGCGGTCCCAGGCGATCGGGCGAGCAGTGGAAGTGTTGGGCGAACCGCTCGATGAAGCGAATGTAACGCTGTGTGGTAGCCTCAGAGTAATGACGTCGCTGGAGTTCTTCCAGCATCATTTTGCGTAGATGGGTCACAGGGACACCTCCTTGTGACCCACAATTTATCTGAGGGCAAGAATCACACAACTGCTGACATCACCCACGCGGCAGCGTCCGCCGCGCCAGCGGCTTCGTTCTCACGGGCAAACCGGAAACGATAGCGCCTCAAGTTAGCTTATGAGCGGCCTCCCCCTGGGCTGCATGGCCCTGGCAGAACGGCCCCCTCCACGAAACAGCCCCAATCGGTGTAGGATGGCGGCTGTTTCCCTACTACACCATGGAGATCCCTTCCTATATGAACTCGGCCAATCGACGCAAACTCCTCTTGATGAGGATCGCTTTCGGATCCGTGATTTACCTTGCTACGGTTGCTTTCGCGCTGGGACAAGGCGCCGGTCCATCGGTCAAGAATCTGCGGGAGGCGGTGATTTCTCCGGACGGAAGCCATGTCGCATGGGTGGAACCGATCACCACGGGAGGCGGGGGCTCGGCTATTTACGTTCAGGATTTGAAGTCCTCCAGTTTGCAGCCGCAGCGAATTTCGGCGGCGGGCGAAGGCGCCGCAGCACATGAGGGAGATGCCTGCTGGTCGCCGGACAGCAAGCAACTCGCGTTTCTTTCCGATGCGGGCGGCAACGACCAATCCGAGCTCTACGTAGCAGACATGGGAAGCGGGCCCTCCCGCAAGTTGACCAACTTGAAAGGGTTCCTGGCGGATCCGGCCTGGGCGCCTGATGGGAAGACGATCGCGATTCTGTTCACGGAGAATGCACCGCGAGCGGCCGGTCCCTTGATGCCGATGACGCCCGAGACTGGCGTGGTCGACAGCAAGGTTTACGAACAGCGTCTCGCCACGATTGAAGTTGGATCGGGCAACGTCCAGCAGCTATCTCCGGCGGATATGTACGTTTACGAATACGATTGGTCGCCGGACAGCAAGAGCTTTGCCGTGACGGCGGCCCACGGTGAAGGCGATTCGAATTGGTACGTCGCGCAGATTTACACGCTGGGCGCGACGGGCGGAGAACCGCACCCGGTCTACAAGCCGCGTTTGCAGATTGCGGAGCCACGCTGGGCGCCCGATGGGAAGAGCCTTGCTTTCATTGAAGGGTTGATGAGCGATGAAGGGTCCACGGGCGGTGACATTTATGTTGTGCCGACGGGCGGAGGAAGCGCTCGCAACGTCACACCCGGAATCGCGGCATCGCCCAATCGAATATTCTGGGCGTCCGCCGATAGGATTCTGTTCACCGAGAACATTGATGGGCAGTCCGGCATTGCAGCGGTGGATCTAGCGAATGGGAAGGTTGCGCAAGTCTGGTCGGGAGCGGAATCTGTGGCGATTTCGTTGTCGGCGGATCATGCGAAGTCAGCGGTCATCAGAAGCTCGGCCGAACATCCCGGAGAGATATGGGTGGGATCCATCGGCAATTGGAAACAGCTGACGCACTACAACGACGCGGTCCGTCCAGACTGGGGTGAGATGAAGAGCCTGCACTGGACCAGCGACGGCATGCGCATTCAGGGCTGGCTGCTGTATCCCAAGGACTACGACCCAAGTCGGCGCTATCCCATGGTGGTGGTGGTGCACGGCGGCCCTGCGGCGGCGGTCCGCCCAAGCTGGCCGGGCCGCGGTTTCAATATCGACAGCCTTTCCACCAAGGGATACTTCGTGCTGTATCCCAATCCCCGGGGGAGCTTTGGGCAGGGGGAGAAGTTTACCGAGGGGAACGTCAAGGACTTCGGTTATGGAGACTTCCGCGACATCATGACTGGGGTCGACGAAGTGGTGAAGACTCTGCCGGTGGACGACCAACGGGTCGGAATCTTTGGCTGGAGCTATGGCGGATATATGACGATGTGGGCGGTGACGCAGACTCACCGTTTTCGTGCGGCGGTAAGCGGCGCCGGATTGTCGAATTGGCAGAGTTATTACGGTGAGAATGACATTGACGAGTGGATGATTCCTTATTTCGGAGCGTCGGTCTACGATGACCCGGCCGTGTATGCGAAAAGTTCGCCGATGACATTCATCAAGAACGTCAAAACGCCGACTCTGATCCTGGTCGGAGAGCGAGACGGTGAAGTGCCGGAACCGCAATCCCGTGAATTCTGGCACGCGCTCAAGAGTCTCGGCGTGGAAACACAGTTCGTCGTTTACGAGGGTGAGGGCCACTCCATTCGCAAGCCGGAGCATCAGCGCGACATCATGGAGCGGCTCGTCGGGTGGTTTGACCGTTACTTGAAAGCGGATGCGGCGCAGCATTAGAGCCTGGTCTAGGTATGGTCGCTTTGGCGCCGGAAGAGAAACCCTTTTACCACAAAGGACACGAAGTCACACGAAGGAATTCAAGAAACAGGTCCTTCGTGAACCTTCTAGTCCCTCGTGGTTAAGATTCCAAAGGCGGCCACAAGAAAGCAAATCAGGACGCTGACTGGTTCCCCGAGTTCGTGACGGCTGGTGTGCTTCTTGTGTAGAGTGGTGTGCTGCACCTTCTGGCCTTGATCTGCAGTATCTGGAGGCACTACTTGAGAAATAGACTGACATCATCTGCGGTGATTCTGCTGGCAGTGTTGGCGTCTCTAATCGCTACTTCAAATTCCGTCGTCGCACAGGCACAACCGGCGCCTGCCCCCAAAGTGCCGACACACGTCGCGAGTGTTGACATCCCGATTCCCGACATCAAGTACACGAAGTTCACGCTCGCTAATGGGCTGACCGTGTTGGTGCATGAAGACCACAAGGCCCCGATTGTGGCCGTGAACACGTGGTATCACGTGGGCTCCAAGAATGAGAAGCTGGGCAAGACAGGCTTCGCCCATCTGTTCGAGCATCTGATGTTCAGCGGCAGCGATGACTTCAATCACACTTACATCAATGCCATGGAAAAGGTGGGGGCCACGAATCTGAACGGCACCACGAACAACGATCGCACGAATTATTTTGAGAACGTGCCCACGTCCATGCTGGACTACGCGCTGTTCGCCGAGAGCGACCGCATGGGGCACTTGTTGGGCGTACTCGACCAGAAGAAGCTCGACCTGCAGCGCGGCGTGGTGCAAAACGAAAAACGCCAGGGAGAAAATCAGCCCTATGGCGTAACCGAAGAAATCATCACCGAGAATACTTACCCGGTCGGCCATCCTTATTCATGGACCGTAATCGGCTCCATGAAGGATCTGGACGCGGCTTCGATGAGCGACGTGCAGGAGTGGTTCAAGACTTATTACGGCCCGAACAACGTCACGGTAGTGATCGCGGGCGACATTACTCCGGAAGTAGCGAAAGAGAAAGTCGAGAAGTATTACGGCGACATTCCTGCGGGCCCGCCCATTGCCAAGCAGGAAGTGTGGATTGCGAAGCGGACTGGCACACACCGCGGCTGGGTGCAGGATCGCGTCCCGCAGGCTCGCCTTTATCGCATCTGGAACGTGCCCGAATTTGGGTCACCCGAAGAAGCGCAGCTTGATCTGGCAGCGCAAGTGCTCGGCGGGGGCAAGACGTCGCGCCTCTACAAGCGCCTGGTCTACAAAGATCAGATCGCAACCAGCGCCACTTCATCAAACGACACAAGCGAGATCGGCGGGCAGTTCGACTTCACGCTCACGGCGAATCCGGGCGAGGAACTCGGCAAGGTGGAAAAGGCGGGGGACGAAGAGTTGCAGAATTTTTTGAAGAACGGCCCGACCGCTGCCGAATTGCAACTGGCTAAGACACAGATACTCGGAAGGTATGCGCGGATCGTGGAACGGATCGGCGGCTTCGGAGGCAAGAGCGACCTGCTCGCGCGCTGCCAGTCGTTCCGCGGCAATCCCGACTGTTACAAGGACTACCTGAAATGGGTGAAGGCTGCGACCCCCGCCACGGTGAAGAAGGCCGCAGATGAATGGCTGAGCGACGGCGACTACGTGCTCGAAGTGCATCCGTATCCAATTGATTTTAAGACCAGTGCCAAACTGGACCGTTCGAAAGAGCCGGCGGCGGGCGATCCCATGTCGCTCAAGCTGCCTCCGCTGCAGAAAGCTACTCTCAGCAACGGGCTAAAGGTCGTGCTGGCGGAGCGCCACACGGCCCCCGTGGTGAACTTCACTTTGATGGTGGACAGCGGCTACTCGGCGGATCCGGCCGACGCGACTGGTACTGCCAGCTTCGAACAACGCATGCTGGAAGAAGGCACGCCAACGCGCGACTCTCTGAAGATTGGCGAGGAACTGGAGTCGTTGAGCGCTAACTTCAACGCCGGCGCCAATCTCGATTATTCCATCGTCAACCTTAATACCCTCAAGAGCACGATGGATCCGTCTCTGAATATTTATGCGGATCTGATTCTGCATCCCGCATTTCCGCAGAAGGAGTTTCAGCGGCTGCAGAAAGAACGTCTTGCCGGAATCCAGCGCGAGAAGGTGACGCCGCAACCGATGGCGTTGCGTGTGGTGCCGACTTTGCTCTACGGCAAGGGACATCCGTACGCCGTGCCGTTCACCGGCTCGGGCACCGAAGCTGCCGTGAGCAAGATGACCCGCGGGGACTTGGCGAAGTTCCACGACACGTGGTTCAAGCCCAACAATGCCACTTTGTTGGTCGTCGGCGACACTACGCTGGAGGAAATCAAACCCAAGCTGGAAAAGCTGTTGGCGTCGTGGAAGCCGGGCGACGTTCCGAAGAGAGACGTGCCGAAGGTAAGTGAGCCGGAGAAGGATGTGGTTTATCTCATCGACCGTCCGGGCTCGGGCCAGAGCGTGATTTTTGGCGCGCAGCTGGCGCCTCCGCAGAACGATCCGGATGCCATTGCACTGCAACTGGTGAATGGCATCTTCGGCGGAAAGTTCAGCGCGCGGATCAACATGAACCTGCGCGAGGACAAGCACTGGTCGTACGGCGTCCGCGCGGTGCTGCCGCCTGCCAAGGGCCAGCGTCCTTATGTAAGCATCTCCGCGGTGCAGACCGACAAGACGAAAGAGTCGATGGTTGAGTTGGTCAAGGAATATAAGGGCATCGCGGGCGAAAAACCAATCACCCCAGAAGAACTCAAAGACGAGCAGAGCAACACCACGCTTGCGCTGCCGGGCAACTTTGAGACAGTGCAGCAACTCAGCGGCGCTTACGGCAACATCATTCAGTACAGTTTGCCGGAGGACTACTACAACACCTTCACTCAGAAAGCGCTGGCCCTCACACCGGAGACCGCCAATGAGGTCGCGAAGAAATACATTTTGCCGGACCATCTGATATGGGTGGTCGTGGGTGACATGAGTAAAGTCGAGGCCGGTGTCCGGGAACTGAACCTGGGCGAGGTCCACAAGATCGACGCCGACGGCAATCCGGTGCACTGAAGTTGAGCGGTCATGCAAACAACGAAATGATTTGACGTCGATGGGGGCGCCACTCGTGTGGCGCCCCCATTGACTGAACGCGTCATCCCTTCGCGGAACACACGCCGATTCGTTCTAACCGAAGCAACGAAGCTCATTTCGGCAGGTGGCAGGTCAATGTACTGAGGGTCACAATCCCGCGGGTGATTCAAGTCACAGACCTATTCGCTTTCTCGCGAGAGAATGGGCTGTTGCGTCAAACACGGATCGGCTCAGCAACCTAGGGAAGCGTTGATCAAGTAGGGTAAGAGAAAACGCAAGGTCCCTCGACTGCGCAGAATTGCCGAACCACGGCAATTCTGCTCCGCTCGGGATGACAAAGTAGGAGCTTAATCCAAGATTCCCTGGGTGGAGATGAGCCACATTCAAAAGAAAACGAGGCATTATCTGTGAAAACAAAAAAGGGTGTCATTGGAATTCTCACCGGTGGAGGCGACGTACCCGGCCTCAATCCCGCGATTCGCGCCGTAACCATTCGTGCGCTGCGTGAGGGCTGTGAAGTCATTGGGATCCGTCGCGGGTGGGCTGGACTGGTCGACATGGTCCGCGAAAAGGACTACGACAACAGCGAGAACTATCAAACGTTGTCGGAGGATCTGGTCAACCGCACGGGCCGCACGGGCGGTACGTTTCTGCACTCCTCGCGCACGAATCCGAGTAAGGTGAAGAAGACCAGCGTCCCGCCTCATCTGCAGTCCACTTATAACGCCGAGAAGAACGACCTGACACCGGAAGTTCTGAAAAACCTGGACTGGCTTGGCATCGATTACCTCATTCCGATTGGTGGCGATGACACGTTGAGTTATGGCGTGCGCCTTTATCAGGAGGGCGTGAAGGTGGTCGCCATTCCGAAGACGATGGACAATGACGTCCCCGGCACCGATTATTGCATCGGCTTCAGCACGTGCGTGACCCGAACCATCTCCATGACCAACAGCTTGCGCACCAGCGCCGGCTCACACGAACGATTCTTGGTCCTCGAAGTATTCGGCCGGTATGCCGGATTCACTGCCATGTTGCCCACCATGGCGGGGGCCGCGAATCGCTGCGTGATTCCAGAGCACAAATTCGACATCGAGCGCCTTACCGAGTTACTGGTCGCGGACCGCAAGAAAAATCCCAGCCGCTATTCCGTTGTTCTGGTTTCCGAGGGAGCGATGTTCGAAGGTGGAGAAATGATCTTCGAAGCTGAGACCACCGACGCCTTTGGCCACAAGAAACTTGGCGGCATCGGAGATCTGGTGTCGGAGAAGCTGAAGGAGCTTTCCCCCAAGTACAACAATGGCAAACCGATCGACACGATCAATCAGAAACTGGGCTACCTGGTGCGCTGCGGCGATCCCGACGCGATCGACTCCATCGTTCCGATGGCCTATGGCAACCTCGCTCTCGACCTGCTGCTGAGCAAGATCCACGGCCGTCTTGTCGTTCTCCGAAATGGCCGTTACGACAACATGCCGATCGATACTGTGACCGCGAGCAAGAAGGTCGTCGACGTAAAAGCGCAATACAACATCGACCGTCTACGCCCGCATTACAAGAGCTTCGAAATGAAACCGCTCTTCATCATGACGAGCGAGATGGGATAGTGCTGCATTGCTTCGCGACTGGACCGGCGATCAGGTGATCTCATGCAGGGGCAATGAGATCACCCGATTCGGTCTGGGACAGCCTCGAATTTCTCACTGGTAAGTGAAGTTCAGCTCGTCGACGTAGACGGTGTAAGGCGTTTGCTTGTAGTCGCCGTCCATCTGGTAGTTGACGGTGATTCCCCACCACCCTGGCGCGGAGAAGGGCGCGTACTGCCAGTTGAGAGTGTAGGTCTGCCCGTTGAGCGTAATCGACTGGTAAAGCTCCTGATTGTTGGAAGTTCGCTGCACCTGAATCACCAGGTGATTCCAGGCGTTCTGCATCGGGTAACACGGGATGCCGGTAGGCAGCCACTTCAACGTCACCGTGTCCCAGATATCCCATTCGTTCCCGCCTTCGACGCGGCATTCATGTCCCCAGGTGAATCCCATGCCGTCGAAGAATTGATTGACATCAAACTCGAGCGCTTCCGACGATCCGATATTGCTGCTGTAGAACCATACGTCGTAGGTGAAGTTGTGCAGCGTGGGCACGAGCGTATGGTTGGTATCGGGCAGGCCCTGAGATGACAGGTCTCCGATCAGGTGGTTGTTCCAGAGGACGTCCGAATAATCCATGGTCCCGCCAATGTTGAATTGAGTCGAGTTGCCCGACATGGTTGGGGACTTGATGTTCTGGTACATGGCCCAGGTGGTTCCCGGCCCGCTCGGGAGACAACCGATGCAGTCGGCGTAGTTCGGGGGTTGCTGAGCGTAGCCGTTCCACCCGCCCGAGCTGTGGAGGTTCCAGAAAGTCTGTCCGGAAGAATTCACGGTGATGGTGATGGGCGTGGTCGCGGCTCCGCCGCACTTGTCCCACTCTTCCACAGTCGTGTTGTAGGTTCCAGCGCTCAGGGTCAGGCTCGTGTTGAGGCTGGCGCCGTTCGTCACATACGCCAGTTGATTCGGCGCCGTGTAGATTCCCATGGAGGCCACGCCCAGTGAGCAGGTGGTGGTCGCGGTGGCGGCGAACTTTGTGGGAGAGCCGACCGTGCTGTGGTTCGCCGGGGAGGTTACGTACACGGCACTCTGCCCGGTCTTGACTGTGATGCTCACGTTTTTGGTGGTCGCTCCGCCACAGTAATCCCATTCCTCGACGACAACGTTGTAGGTACCGGGATTGAAGTTGAGGCTGGTGTTCAGGCTTGCGCCGTTCACGGTGTAGGCCAATTGGTATGGGGTCGGGTAGATTCCCATGGACGCGACCCCTTTCGAGCAGGAGGTGGAGCTCGAGGCCACGAAATTCACGGACGTACTCACCGTACTGCCATTGGTTGGACTCGACACGGTCACGCTGGCAAAGGCGGAGGCAGCTGCTAACACGAACACACAAATAGGGACAGCAATAAAGGCAGGCTTCTTCATTCGGGCTTTTCTCCGGTTGGAATGTGATCTGAGACGGTTAAACCATTCAAAACAGAGGGATCGCACCAACTATCAGGCGGGACACCCTGAATCGTTCTAGGCCGCTTGTGTCCCTAAGCGTGGGATTCAGCGGAGAGTACTGAGCGGAGTGGGTTCACTCTATACAGGATCTACCCGAGTGTCAAAAAGAAAAGGCTGGAAAACACTTGGAATGCAAATCACTAGGACTAATACCAAACCACTGAATTTGCGGGAGATTTGGGCTTTAGAGAGACCAAATGGAGCCCGAGTAGAGGATTCAGCGCGTCCGCCACCGACCAAGAGATCAGTTCGCGAACGGATTCATTTCGTGCAGTGGGATATTGTAGAGCTGCAAAATCACAAGCCTACCTGGAGCACAGATCGACACTTCAGTATGCGGTCAGGTTCACCTTATCGAGCCATACGTTGTAGGGCTGTTGCGCAAAATTTCCGTCCATTTGAAATGCGACGTCGATTTCTTCCAGCGTCCAGTCGGGTTGATTCGGATAGTAGGTGTCGACGTTGTAGGTCTGATCGCCAACGGTAAGACTGATGTAGTGCACCTGATTCCCGACCCGCTCTACGTCCCAGACCAGATGAATCCATGTGTTTGCGGGAAAAGGGGTACAGGGGAACTGGGTGGGTTGCCAACCCGTGAGGTCGTTCCAGATGTCCCACTTTCCTGAGCCGTTGAAGTTGCACTCAGAACCCCACACCCATCGGTTGCCGCCGTAGGTCTGATTGATGTCAAACTCCAGCGCCTGCGAAGCGTCGGGAGAGTCGATGTAGAAGTACAAGTCGTAGGTGAAGTGGCTGACGTTATTTCCCCCCGCCACGGCGTTGAAATACAACATGTTTGAATACGGCGTCGGCCCTCCCATGGAAAACTTCGCGGATTTTCCATCCATTGCTGGGGACGACTGATCTTCTGTCATCGCCGAAACTGCAGTTCCCAATCCGGCGGCACAGATTTGTCCATCGCGTCCGGAACCCGCAGGGAACGTTGCGGAGCAGGACTGCCATCCCGGCAAGGTCTGAATATCGCTGATTGTGGTTTGCGATTGGGCGCTCACCGTGATGTTCTGGATAGTAGCCGAGATGTATCCCTGGTTGTCTTCCGCCATCACTTCCAACGTGTGAGTTCCGGGCGCTATGAAAAGTTGCGCATTGATGGAGTTTGTAAAAGTGAAATAGACGGCCAGTTGGTCGACATACACCCGCATAAAGAAGATGGGGTTCTTAGGGCTGGCGGACGCAACCAGCGTTGCGGGTGAGGTGACAGTTGCTCCGTCGCTGGGGCTGGAAATCGTGAGCGGAAAATCGTTCGAACCGCTGGGCGGCGGAACCTGCGCCGGGGGAGCCGGCAGTGGGCTCGTTTGCGGGGACCACGTAATCGGGACGGGAGGAACCGATGGATAACTTGGCTGGGTGGGACTCTGAGTTTTCGCGCTAGTCGTGCCGCACGCAGTGAGCATCGAGATCGCAGCGGCTACCAAGACAGACAGCATCACTTCAAAAGCCGGCCTGATGCGGTCACACTGCCCCGCCTTTGTGACAGAGATACTCATATCCGTAAACCTCGGCATGGTGAACAGGTGTAGAAGAACCGGCGGCTGCGAGCGGAGATAAGACTGCGGTTACTACAACCGAATCGGGTTCGACATATGGCCCAGTCTGGCCATTCCCAATTTATGTGGACTTCAATTCGGCGAACAATACCGCACCTACCCTAAGAAGTGCGGGGCAATCCCTGATCCACGATGCGTTCTCGGGGGCGAACATTCATACAGCATCCGGGGTATTGCTTGCCGTCCAGGAGATCCATAGTTTTCGAAATATATCCAGTAAATGGCAGTCCGCCTCGCCGCTGGAACTCACCAACAGGAGGAATCATGATGCGAAAGGACTCGTTGCGGCAGCTATACATCGATGAATTGAAGGATCTCTATAGCGCGGAAACCCAGATGGTGAAAGCGCTCCCCAAAATGGCGAAGGCCTCTTCGAACGCCGAGTTGCGACAAGGATTCGAGGAGCACCTGCGGCAAACGTCGGAGCAGGTCTCGCGGCTGGAACAGATTTTCGAGATGCTGGAAGAAAAACCGACGGGCAAGAAATGCCTCGGGATGGAAGGGTTAATCAAAGAAGGCTCCGAGACGATGCAGGAGAGCTATGCCGATGCGCTGATGGATGCTGCCTTGATTGGCGCCGCTCAGAGAGTGGAGCACTATGAAATTGCCGGGTACGGAACGGTGCGGGCTTTCGCCGAGTTGCTGGGCGAGAGCGACCATGTATCCCTGCTCGAGCAGACGCTACAGGAAGAAAAACAAACGGATGACAAGCTGACCCAACTGGCGGAGCGAATCAACTCCGCAAGCCAAGCGGTAGAAGGGACGCAGAGCCGGCAGACGTCTAAGCAAAGCAAGGGAGCGTCCAGGCGAGCGGCCTGATCCCAGCGGGTGGAGGGGCGCCAGGCGCGCCCCTTCCACAACTTTTCCTTTCGGCTGTGCAAAATACAGAGTCCACCTGATAGGTCGACGCTCCCTCCCACCTTATGTTGCATCTCGGTCCCACAACTTGCGGGGATGCCGGTGCCCGCTAAGCTGGCAAATTCTGCGGCTTGTCCGAAGATTTAGATCATGAAATTGCCGTACTGACGGAGAAACGTCGGACTCTGGCATGGCGTGGCATGTGCTTTATCACGCGGCCCTGTTTGAAGCGGATCGGGACATACTTCCGCGGCGAATTGCTGAGGCGGAGAGCGACATCCTTGCCCGGATCAGAGAATTGTTTGTAGTCGCGACTGACCACGTTGAGGAAGGTGCCGTTCTGGACGACACCCGGTATGCCTTGCGCGCGCTCCGGACATGTGTCGACCGGCATCAAATGCCGCCTGGCAAGTAAATTCACTTGAGATATCTAGAGAACATTTTGGCCGTTGCTAGGAAAAGCACGCCTCTGGTTGAGGGCAACGCTGTATTGATGCGCATGGACGTTGGTCTTACATTGCTGAGAACTGAGAAAGAGAAAGTTGAGTTTTTTCCATGGCAAGCAAAAGCGCAGACCATCCTCTCCCACCCACGACAACCTTGAAACGTGCTTTCGAGTGCGCCGTCCGCGACATCTATCAGGCAGGCGTCACAGGTCAAATCTCGCGGTACCGCACTCCGATCGTGCAGCGCTCGGGGACGAGCGTTTCCGGATCTCACGCTGACGCAGAGAAGAAGCGCGCACTGTCGGATGCTGCCAAGGCGCTGGCGCAATTGTGGAAAGTCGCGCCGAGTTCCAGCCGGTAGCGTCGCGCCACGATCAAGGTGGAGGGATGCAAGGGTGGCGCGTTTTCTGGGTCTGTCCTTTTGCGCCAACTTACAAATGCGGCGCTCAGCAGGATTAGGAAAAAAAGAGCGACCGCAATGGTTGCCATTGCTCGTCCCCGGTTTGGATTGCCCGCGATCATAGAGGAAAGTGAGATGCCGAACGGGCACCGTTCGTTTCCATAATTCCGCCCCAAGCGGGCCTTTTTGCTGGGGGAGAAAACAAAAGCACCCTCAATCATCGATTCGATTAAGGGTGCTGACGGCGAAGAAGGCGCTGTGCAACGCATGGTCCAGACGTCGTCGCCTGGATTTCTAGACGGCCTTGCGCAGAGTATCAACGCTCTCTGAACCACGCTTCACGGCTGACTCACCGCTGCAAGTATCACAGTGCGCCACCGCTTCTTTGCGGCGTTCGCGCAAGCGGCTCTGAAAGGTATCCCAGCGCCCACCGATTCCAACTGCGCTGTTGCTGATGACCACGGAATCGGTTCCCGCCGTCACGATTCTTCCGGTCCCGGACGAGGCCGCCTCAAGATCGGCTCTCTGTGCCCCGCTCCGCAGGGGAACTTCGGACCTTTCCGCATACCCAGGCGCGTACCCATGCTCCTGGGCCGCGGCCTGTTCCGACGCGGAATTTCCGAGTGTCTGCTGGGTTGTGGGAGTAATGTTGCGGTCGGTTTCCGCGCGGTGCATCACAGGATCGGCTACCCACTTCGAACGGTAGCGCCCTTCATAGTCGGCCCATTTGCGGTCGGAGTCGAGAACAGCCTCGTCATAAGGCGGAAAGCTTTCGATCTGCTTCTTGGTCAGGTTCACCTCGAAATCGTCGGTATGCTTCGCCGAGGCGCGCAGGCCGTCCGCAGGAACGATGAACTTTTTGGTTGTAAGCCAGCCACCCGTATCGACAACGACGTAGCGGATGACTCCGGTGGAATGGTCGAAGATGACATCGTCGATCTTGCCTAGTTTTTCGTCATCCAGACCATAAAGATGGGAGCCGCGAATATCCTCACTCGCGTCTGCGAAACGGATTTCTTTCAGAGTGCCGTAATGTGACATTTCTACCTCCTATGGATTGGTCCGTGCGATTCAGCAATGAGTATTGGGGCAGAGCACCCAAGCGACAATTCCCCCGTTTCCCGTAGAGTCACCATCGATGGATGGACGTCAAATCTGAGCGGGATCTTCCGGGTCAGGTTCGCGCACAGGCATATCGGGGTTCTCCGGCGGATCCGGGGGCTCTTGCACAGGAAAAGGCTCCGGCCCTGGCGGGATGCGCGAGCTGTATTCGAGGAAAGGATCTGTACTCGGGTGCATAACAGTCAGATGCCACGGGCGACAAAACGGAAGCCATCGAATACAGCGCCGTCAGGCAGCCGTGGCGGAATCCTTCCACTGATCTTCACCCTGCCCTTGCTGCGGCCGCAGAGTCTGCACGTCAGCTCGGGTTCTGGGCAGGCTCTCAGGGTAGTGCTGCTGAAGGAACTGCAGCAGTTTCTCGCGTACGAGGCATCGCAGATCCCAAGCTCTCGGTCCGCTGGGCGCGCTCATGAGGGCGCGCAGTTCCAGAGTTCGGTCGGTCGCGTTGGTGACTTGCAGGCCCCAAGTCTTGCCGTCCCACAGCTCGGACGACTGCAGAACGCGAAGCAATTCCTGACGCAATTCTTCGACGGGCACCGAGTAGTCGGCATAGAGGAAGACCGTCCCCAGAAGATCGGCGCTCTTGCGCGTCCAGTTTTGAAAAGGCTTCTCGATGAAATATGAAATTGGCAAGACCAGCCTGCGGAGGTCCCAGATTCGGACCACAACGAATGTGGTCTTGATCTCCTCAATCCACCCCCACTCGCCTTCGACGATGACGACATCTTCCAGGCGGATGGGTTCAGTGAGGGCGATCTGCACGCCTGCCAGCAAATTGGAAAGTATGGATCGAGCCGCCAAACCTGCCACCACCGCGGCCAATCCCGCCGATGCAAAGAGGCTCTCTCCGATGTGCCGAATGGAGGGAAACGTCATGAGCACGCCGGCGATGGCGACGATCACAATCATCATGACGAGAATGCGGCGGAGCACTTGAACCTGGGTTCGCAACCTGCGCGCGGCCAGGTTGTCGGCCATATCGATGGAATATTTGTAAGCCAGAACCGCCTCGACCACATCCACCATGGCAATTACGAGCCACGCGATGGCGCCGATCAGAACAATGCCGATGGCGTGGGCGAGAACGTCTTTGACAACCGCACTTGCCGGCAGGAATGGCAGGGATCCCATCCCCAACACGAGCATGAGGATCAGCCTCGTCGGCTTTTCGCAGTAAAGCAAGGCCTGAGCGAGTACGGTTTGCTTTCTGAGATTGAGCCGGCCCGCGGCGCGAAACAAGATGAAGTGAGTCAGCACAGCCACGGCGAAGGCAATCGCAACGCCGCCTACCGACCACAGCGAACTTCGCCATTGCTCCAAAGAAGAAATCATTTGTTGTCGTGAGCGAGGTTGCTAAAAAAGCGGGCCCCGAGGGGCCCGCAACGATTTCTGTCGTCTCCAGATTCTCAGTGCCTCTCACGCTTGCGGGGAAGTGCCAGTTCCGCTGGGCGAAGTGGGCGAAGTGACTGGCGGACACGGAGTGCCCGGCGTGGGGCTCATCCCAGGGCTACTGGGTGATGTACTGCTGCTTCCAGGAGTCGCTGAGGTTGAGGAGCCAGAGTTCGGAGCAGAACCCGGCGTCGTGGTGGTCGAGCCTGGCAATGTCCCACACGGAGTTCCGGTGGGCGAACTGCCGGGGCTCTTCGGCATAGTGGGATTGACCGTTGACGGCTGCGTCGTGCTTCCAGGAGCAGGAGTTGCCGGCGTGGTGGTGTTCGGAGTTCCGCTGGGTGATGCAGAACCCGGAGTGGTTTGCGGCGTCGCCGTTCCAGCCGGCGGAGTTGCGGTGCTGGCCGGCGGAGTTGCCGGACTGGCCGACGGTGTTGCCGGACTAGCAGGCGGCGTCGCCGTTCCTGCTGGTGGGGTCGCCGGCGAACCGGGCGTTGCGGTTTGTCCTGGGGTTCCAGAACTGCCCGCAGGGGCAGTCTGCGCCACCGCCCAGCTGGCGCAACACAGTACGACGGATAGCAATGCAAATTTTGGTTTCGACATATAAAGTCCTCCCGGCGTCAGAAGGGAATGACGATCAACTGACGGCCTGTGATCCAATCTCAGTATGCGGAACGGGGAGCCCCGGGAGTATCCGGCATATGCCGTATGTGCGGATGTCAAATCACGGAGTCGCCTGACCGGCTCTATCTGCAAAGGGCAGGCGTCTCCGCTTCGACTCTTCGACCCGCCGAGGGTTAGCGTATGGCCGTCACGGCGATGTAGGTCAGCCCTGTTACAGAAATAGCAATGAACAGGTAAGGCCACAATTCGATCGTGCGTTTAAGGAGTGAGCGCTCTGAATTTAGATCTTCAGGCATAGCGGAGATCACGCTTGGGAGTTCAGTATGTGTTTGGCGGCCATTCACGTGCGCTAACCTTCGTTCAGAAGAAAGATCGGAAGAGGTCCGCGCCCATTAGGCAAGATTCCGGGCCAAAGGACAATACGGAGGATTATGTATGGCAGTCTGCCTTACACAGTAGGGGCGGGGTGAGCGAGGCGCTGGCAGCTATTCGAACAAAACCTCATCTGCGATCGGGATGGGCGTCGACACCGACCAACGGCGCGCGGAACCCTCCGGAAGCGGCGACAACAGCTGCGTCAGCATCCAGCCGAGCGTCAATCCCGCAAAGAGAAATGTCACCGCGGTAGGAAGATCGTATTGAGGACGAATTGTGTTTTTAGTCGGCATGATTGATCTAACCGTGGCAGGGCAAACGGCGCGCTGTGGCAGAGATTGCGCGATCACGACAGCGGTTCGATGCCCTCGACGTGAATCGTGTTGCTCTTCATCTCCAGCTTGCCGGTGACCTTAACCTGTTTTCCGACGAACGGTTTCGCCTTTGCCTGGTCGTCCAGCTGATAACTCATTTTGGTGATGGGGTCCCTCAGCACCAGCTGACCCTGTTCTTTCATCACGCGGCCGGTGAAGGCCAGCGCCTCCTGGGTTTGAGCTTCGCCAGAAGCAGGTACTGCGGCGGCATTATTTCGTTGGGGCGACTGCGGTGTAGCCGGAGATTGCGCTTGACGAGGAGTGGCGGGCGTCCGATCCTCATCAGCCTGCTGCGCCTGAACCGATGATGAAAGTGCAAACGCGACGAGAGTTACAGCCGCAGCCAGCAGAATCCGCACCAAGAAGTTCTTCATGGAACCATCTCCTTCAAGTCTCCAGCGAGTCAGCGCGCATCGATGTCGGCGGTTCACGTCGTCGCGGCTACCGACGAGATCCTGATTGTCTTCCCATGGAGTTCGCCTACGACGTGAGCGCGCTGCCCCGCCAGCTTCGTCAATACATTCACGTCGCCATCAAGGAGGTAGGTCATATCGGCACCGACGAGTGCGAATTGGGCTCCCCCGTGCACACAGACCCGGATACAAGTTGAGGCAGTTTGCCCGAGGGCCGCAGAATGCTTCGCGCCACAGCGGGAGCAAGTCACCATGCCTTCATACTGCCGCTCCGCCGTTGTAGGAGTCTGTAGCGGGGCAGATACTGCACCCACCGCAACGCCGGCAGCAGCCCCCAGGGTTGCGAACAAAAGCGCAAGCGCGCAGGCGATCGCCGTGCCCAGCATCACGATCTCGATCCACACATGGTTTCTTTTCATAGCGACCTAGCCCCTCCCTGTCCGACGAGGCAACAAATGGATGCTCCAGGGTCTGGAAGAGTTGGCTACCTCAGGAAGTGCAAGTGGCGTGCCAGTCGCGTGGCTCGGTAGGTCAGGCGATCTAAGTGCGTGATAGGAAGGGCGCAGGAGTCTAAGTCCATGACTCGCGCCACTTCAGCGATAGGGAAGAAATTACCGAGCCCGAGGATGAGTGAGCGGGCCGGGTTGAACAGACGTCAGGCGGCCGCTTGCGCCGCTTTTGCCATTTCCAGGCTGGCCGCTTCTCTAGCCCCCGCGCGACGCAACAATTCGATGGCAGAGTTGGCCTTGGCGTTTTCCGGGCACGACACGTAGACCATCGCACCCACGTCGCATAACTGGTGGCCGAGTCGCTTCGCCTCGTCTTCGGAAAATCCGAGACCCACCAAGGTGCGCGATCCTCGAGACATCGCCGGAAAGTTTTGTTCAAGCAGCAAGGCGTGGAAGAACGCCTGCGAACGAATGAACAATCCAACCGTCGGAATCACAACCGCTCCAAACTCTGAAAACCAGCCGATCATCCGTGCGCTGGTTGCACTCTCTTCTGGTTTGGCGTCAAGGAGCTGGGCATCGCGCACCACGGTGGCTACGGGATGAGCGGGGGAAAGCACCATGCAGATATCTTCATTCCCGAACCCCGCGCGATTCAAGGCATAGACGACCTCGGGCAGAGCAACGTTGCGAGGATACATCCCATAGGCAGCGGTTGCATTGACGTTCATGTTGATCTCCGGGCCGGGATCGCGAGGAAGGTAAGTGCCCTTCTACAGCACGACTGCGAGGCGTTACTACACCGTATAAAACTTCCACTGAAGAAGCACTAGGGTAAATCGTGTAGACCGTGCAGACAGAGAAGAGTGCGAGGCCGGCATCCGGGAAGCGGTTGTGCTGCCGATGGCCCGCACCACCGGTGATCTTCGCGCCACCGGTAAGTGGCGCGTCATCGAGTCTTCACCGTAGAAATCGCAACAAATTCCGTTAGGACAAAACTTCCGGGAAGAGAGGAGTCATTGCACACTCGATGCGAACTATGCTTCGTCGAGGGTCCTGAAGACTCATGAGTTTGGCGGCTTGTGCAAGGTGGCCATCTGTTTGCACAGGTATGTGATGTGAGATCACAAACACTTTGGCGACTCACAAACTTTAAATTTCGGAGGTAGGAAAATCATGAAGAGACTTCTCTCAGTCGTTGCATTGCTCGGACTGTCCGGATTAGGAATCAATCTGTCGGCGCAGCAAACGCCATCGACGCCGGCCCAGGCGGGTTCTGCACCACAACAGCAAACTGACGCGACCAGCCCGCAGCAGTCCGCTCGCAGTTTCGAAGGCAAGATCGCGAAGTCGGGCGACCAGCTCGTGCTGCAGGAAAGCTCCACACAGACTGCTTACAAGATCGACGATCAGCAAAAAGCGAAGCAGTTCGAAGGCAAGAACGTGAAAGTGATGGCGACGGTGGACGCCAGCACCAACACTCTGCACGTCGTTGACATCACTCCCTCCGAGAGTCGATAACCTTTAACCGGTTGCGGTGACTGGTATCTCGACTTGGCCCGCTGTGGAATCACAGCGGGCTTTTTGTTGTGTCTTTTTGCCGCACCTGCGTTCCCTTTGCGGCACTCTGCGCGTTTCCTTCATGGCTGAAACGTGCCCCGTTCTTAAGTAGAAGGAAGCCATCCTGAACGGGAGGAGGCAAGCGACGAATCACAAACTAATGGTGCGGTAGGCGGATTCGATAATCGGTGGGCTGTGAAGGATTGGGCTGTCGGTTGTCAGAAGGAATGAGTGAGTTGGGGGTGGATCAGAGACGGGCAGTTCCTCCGGCACTCAACTTTTCGTTCGGCCGCATCGAAGAGTGTCGTTTATGAAAGTAATTCAATCTTGACGACGCGGATCGTGTTGCTTGTGCTGTCGAGATTTCCGATGACTTTTACGTCCTGGTTCTCGTACTGCTTCACATCGCCCTGTGCGTCCAGTTGGTAGGAGCTATTGCTCGATACCTTGAGGAAGTACCGGCCGCCGTCCTTCACAATTTTCCCGGTGAATGACTGGGTGGGCGTCTGTTGGGTGTGGGGATCTGCCGGCGGTTTCGCTTGTTGGTCCTGCGGACCGGGTTGCGGGAGGGGCGTGTCCCGGGGCGGAAGAGGTTGCGGCGCCGGTTGTGGTTTCTGCAACCGGGACCACGCTATGAGCTGCCTCGTTGCAAGGGCGTCCTCAGGGAACTGCTGGGTGAGCTGCGGCTCTTGGCCAAACGCCAGGGGCGCAATCGCCAAAAGAAAGCCTGCGAAGCAATTCGTCGTTCGATTCATAAATGCACCTCAACGAAAGACGAAGTTCGCTGATAAGCCTTGCGCAATTTGATTGCCAAAACAATCATTGATAGCGCATCACTTATCCAATCTGGTGGCGGCTGGCACGCGAAGCTTCTACAGCGTCTATGGCACTTTTACCTGCGTTCACGTGCCAGGTCCATCGAGTGTTCTCTGTAGAGTCTCGTCGCCTAGAGCAGGGGCTCGCCCCGCATTCGGTTTGAACGAGTGCCCTTAGCCGAGTGCTGTGTGACCAATTCGATGGCGAACAAGCACAGGGCTGCCGTGCCAAACAATTGCCCCAGGCCATCGAGATGAACGACCAGACTGAACAGCGAGAAGACGAGTAAGAACAAGCCCAATGCGCGTAACATCGTCGAACCTCCTCAGCGAGCCAGAGTGAGGGAGACATGCCGGAGTCGCGTCCTCGTAACAACATTTAAGAGCAACGCCCGCGCGGTTTGAATACAGCGATGCACTCAATCTTGGGATAGGCGCTACTTGGTTCCTGTTCGCCGTCGGTGTATGGAACGTGGGAGGTGGGCTCTACTCAGAGCATCGCTGTCGGCGAATCGAGCTTTGGGAGAGTGAACTTGGGGGAGTGGGTCGGGGAATAATCGAGGAATACAGGAAGCACAGCGATGCAGGGTGACTGAGTCAAGAGTCGTCGAGCCACCCTGCCCGTTGCTAACCTCGATTGCGACGCTTTTCTTCAGTTGATTCTCTGGACTCAGCATCGTCGGGAACAGACTGCGGACGCTTCGCGGCCTTGGCATCGGCGGCGGCCTTTTTGGTGGCATCCTTGGCCTGGCCCCACGCATTTTGAACCTTGCCCTCGACTTGCTTTGCCGCACCTTTGACTTGGGCGTCCGTGTCGCCGGTCCATTCACCTGCCTGACGTTCGACGCGTCCGGCTATGTCTTTCACTTTGCCTTCAACTCGATCCTTATTCATGCCGTTCTCCTTCCGGATGATATTGTTTTGCTTCCCGCCTCAGAGGCTGCGTTTGGAGAGCAACTCCCAACGCTACGCTACTGGGCTTCGACCCTGGATGATGCGCACGAGTACCACGATCACTGCTACGACCAGCAATATGTGGATCAATCCGCCCAAGGTGTAGGAACTGACCATTCCCAGCAGCCAGAGAATTAACAACAAGGCAACGATAGTCCAAAGCATTCGGAAACCATCCTTTTCTCACAGACGGAACGACCCGCGGAGCCGATGTCTGAGGTTACTCAGGCTCGAAGGGAAGGTGAATCCAGTAAAAGCCTTATTCAGCGAGGCGATCCCCTTTATGCGGGATAGGATGGAGATCGCCGAGCAGCGTTCGCCAATGAGGCAACGTCAACGCTTAGAAGACCTGGACAATTCCATTGCGTACCGCATATCGGGTCAGGTCGGCGACAGAATGCAGGCCCAGTTTGCGCATCAGGTTGGTGCGATGGGTTTCAGCGGTTTTGACGCTGAGATTGAGAGTGACTGCGACTTCCTTGCTGGTCTTACCTTCGGCGAGCAACTGAATCACCTCGCGTTCACGTCCGGTTAACACATCGTCGAAGTCTTCCTGGTTTCTGACGGTTCCGTCCAATCGATTGTCGCGATCGAGGAATCCGTCCAACACCATCTGGCTAACCCTGGTTGTGAAGAACGTTCTTTGCAGCTGCAAAGCTTCGACCGCAGCCACCAGATCGCGGCCCGCATCGGATTTGAGCAGAAATCCGCGTGCGCCGGCCCGAAGCACTTCTCGTACGACTTGATCGGAATCGTGCATGGTAAGAATCAGGATTGCGATGTCGGGGGCGACCGCCAGGATTTGCCGAGCAGCTTCCAGTCCGTTCAGATTCGGCATGCCAATGTCGAGCAAAATGAGATCGGGTTTCTCTTTGCTGGCGAGTTCGACGGCCTCGCGTCCATCTTTTGCTTCTCCACAAACTTCCCAACCAGCATGACTCTCGAGCATTGCGCGAATGCCACGCCTTGCCACCTCATGATCATCTGCAATCAGGATTCGAAGCATTCCTCACCTCCAGATAGTCGAAGTGTTGTTGAACGTTTCGCAGGCGTGCGGAATCGTCACCCTTGCCATTGCCGGGGAGACAGCCGCAATGCTGAGTTGTGAAGCACAATGTTTGCCAAACGTGTAATTGCTTGTATCTAAATGCCTTCATGAAGGCGTGTCACGATATTGTTCGTGTAAGTTTTTCCGAATGACGTCCGAAGCCAACAAACATCGTCGAGAGAAGAGCAACGGGTGATCTATGTCGGGAGATACAGTGTTTCCCGTAGCGTCACGATTAGCAATCCCCGATATTTTTCTTCCCGCGCTGCGAAAACAGCAGTGCGGTTTTCCTCGGGCTGGCATCAAAACGCTGCACGGAGGCTTGCCCAAATGCGTTGCGGCACGACATTCATTGCCCGAAGAGGAATCATAACTTTAGCGATCGTCGCAGGTCTCTGCGCGACAACACTCGCGCAGACCACGCAACCGGTCCAAAGCAGTCCATCGATGCCGGGAGCCGCTGGGCAAAATCCCGACGCTGGTCCCCCGCGAACGGCAACGCCCCCGGCCTCAGCGCAGCAACCATCGTCCCAGGATCCCGCGCGAACGCAGACCACGCCCGATCAGCAACAATCCATCACACCCAATACCAGCGCAGACGAATCGGGCAGGTTCGTCTTCAGGAAGCAAGTTCAAGAGGTGGTACTGCATGCCACGGTTGTAGACGAGACGGGGCGCCTCGTTACCGGGCTCGACCGCAGTGCTTTCTCAATCTACGTGAATGGCACGCCAGAACCGATCACTTCTTTTCGCCGCGAGGATGTGCCGGTAGCAATGGGAGTGGTCATCGATAACTCCGGCTCCATGCGGGATAAGCGAGAGCAGGTGAATCAGGCAGTGGTCAATCTCATCCGCACCAGCAATCCGCAGGATGAAATTTTCGTGGTCAACTTCAGCCAGACTCCGTATCTGGATCAGGATTTCACTTCTGATGTCAATCTGCTTCAGACGGCGCTGCACCAGGTTTCAACCCGCGGCAGTACCGCTCTTTACGACGCGGTGGTGGCATCGGCTGTCCATCTGCAAAACAATCCCCGGCTCAATAAGAAGGTGCTATTGGTGATCACGGACGGCCAGGACAATATGAGCCGGGAGACCTTGCAGGAAGCGATCCGGAAGTTGCAACCGAACAAGGGCGCCACACTGTACGCGATCGGACTGACCGATGAAGGATTAACGCGCTCGGGGCGGGATGCGCTGCAGAGTCTAGCGACCAGCACTGGCGGAGTAGCGTTCTTCCCGCAGAGTCTGAATGAAGTCGACGCGATCACAAGAACTGTGGCGCGAGACATCCGCAGCCAGTACACCCTTGCATTCAAGCCGGGAACGGGCGCCGCGCAGAAGGGATACCAGGCAATTCGAGTGGAAGCAAAAGGGCAAGGCCGCAGCCGCCTGATCGTGCGTACGCGAAGCGGTTACTATCCCGGCGAAGCCGTTCGGTAAGCTCCACTTTCCATGACTAACTAGAGATAACATTAACTACGCCGCCGTCGGGCCCGCAGGGGTCTTCGGGGGCGGCGGCGGTAATTCAATCTGGATCAAATTGTTCTTAATCGCGTAAACAACCAGATCGCGAATGGAGTGAAAGCTCAGCTTCCGCATGATGTTGCTGCGGTGAGTTTCGACGGTCTTGGTGCTCAGGTTCAGCAGGCAGGCCACTTCTTTGGAGCTGTTGCCTTCGGCCAGCAACTGCGTGATCTCCCGCTCTCGTGCGGTCAACGTTGGCAATTTGGGCGCTTCGTTTCTCGAAACGGAGTGCCCCTTCTCGAGAAAGCCGGCCAGCACCAAGTCGTTCACTCGGGGCGTGAAGAACATTCGCTTGTTTTGAAGAGCCTCGACGGCAGAGACGAGATCCCTCGCAGCGTCAGACTTCAGGACGAAGCCGCGAGCCCCGGCATCCAAAGCTTCACGAATAACCTGATCAGAGTCGGTAATCGTGAGCACGATAACCTTGAAATGAGGGTCATGTTGAAGGAGCTGGCGCGTCGTATCCAAGCCATTCAGATTGGGCATCCCGATATCGACAATGACGACATCAGGGTTCAACTGCAAAGCTTTCTCGATGGCCTCGCGGCCGTCGCTGGCTTCGCCGCAGACTTCCCAGCCTTCGTGTTTTTCGAGAAGGGCGCGCAACCCGCGCCGCACAATTTCGTGATCGTCAGCCAACAAGATTCTCAACTTCATGATTCACCCCACAGATCAAAAGGTGGACCGCAGTTTTCAAATTCGTGCCGGACCTTTAAGACAACCCCTTAACGCAACCCCGCAGTATCTCGTCCATTGAGCGCCGTAAACACGCGATGTTGGCTCACCGCTTCCACGGCGGCCAACAGATCACGGGCGGCATTGGACTTCACAACATATCCCCTGGCCCCAGCTTCCAGAGCTTCGCGCATCATTTGCGGAGAATCGTGCTGGGTAACGAACAGGATCTCCAGCTGCGGCGCTTGTCTCCGCAGCACACGGCATGCCTCCAGACCGTTCATTTTCGGCATGGTCACGTCGAGCACCATGACATCGGGATTCAGATCCTTAGCTTTCTCAACCGCCTCGGCCCCGTCCGAAGCTTCTCCAATGACTTCCCAGCCAGAGCGTCCTTCCAAAAGAGTCTTGAGCCCCTGCCGCACCACGGGATGGTCATCCACCAGCAAAATGCGAATTGTCATGCCGTTCCGTTCCTCTGGGGGGAAACCGACCAGACGATTCGCCACATTTTACCTCAGCCCGTGTGATATGCCCGACCGATTCCAGTCACTGGACATCGCTAGTTTGTGGTGCAGCGGAGCCTTGAGCACGAATCAGATTAGCGACCGAATGAACGGGCTCCAATACAGGGAATCCTGTATCCGCCGGGAGAAACGGTTGGGCCTAAATTGGCGCCTGCCAGCCACTTAACCAGCAGATATCGCTGGAAAGTATGTTTGATCGCGCAAGAGTACCTCGACTGCCTCGACCACCGATCCGATATCCTGCTTCGCACACGCTCCGCGGACGCCCGCCAAGCGAGCGGCATCGGCCAATTGTCTGGAAAGGTGAAGCGTGACCATGAGGATCGGAATTTGGGGAAAAAGTTCTGAGATCTGCCTGGCGACATCAACCCCGTTCAGATCAGGCATCTGATAATCGAGAAGAACCAGATCAGGCGGAGCGGCAAGCACCATGCGCAAAGCCTCCGCGCCGGTTCGCGCTTCGCCGCACACCCGCCACGAGTTCTGTTGCTCGAGAATGGCTCGCAGGTAGTGCCGCACCGAGGGATTGTCGTCGACCAGAAGAATACGAACCAATCGAAGAGCCTCCTCGCTAGCGAGATATCGGTTGCCGAGTTTTGATCCGATCGAACAATTGTCACCGAAGCCTGATCTGTCACTGCCCGGTGCGGTGACCCTTCGCTTTGTGCTGTTTCATCACCGTGCGTGCCGCGACTTCTTTCGCTCTGCTGCCGTAGCGGCCAGATCGTTCTGCGCTCGCTTTGATGTGTTCATACTCGCGTTGTTCTTTTGAGCCTACGCCGCGTAGATGCTTTTTTCCTGGCATGACGTCTCTCTCCCCTGTTAACTGCAAGTTAAACGTTAGTAGCGCCGTGGCACCGCCACAATCCGGCAAAGCCTGTAGGTTTACTTACTCAGTAATGTCGCGACCTTTACCAAATCCCCTTGTCGCTGCCGGTCATCTTCTGCTCGAGTGCCGCCGCAGTGGCCAGACCCGGCAGCAAGCTGAGGCGGAAACTGTTTCGCAGATCGCCCTTGAGCAAGAGAGTCATCAGCTCGCAAGCATACAAATTCAGTGAGTGGGGAAGAATCGGGACCCGAAGAAAGTCGCGACGAAAACGAACCTGATCTGTGCCGAACTTCGCCGAGCCCGTCACAATCAAATCCAGGGGAACGCCGGTTCCGCGGTAGGACTGCACGTATTCCGAAATGATCCTTAGGTACGTTGCGATTCCCTCCCACAGACCCGCTGCCGAGCCCACGGAGTGGAGATATCCAAAGTCAACCAGATGTTGATCGAGGAGGCGCGCGTTATCCACGATGTCGCACAAGCGGATGTAGAAATGCCGGTACATGCGCTGAAGCGTGCTGATGACGATGCGGTCTTCGGGCCCCGGCACGCGAAATATATGTCCCGCGATCTGGGCCATGCGAGTACGAGCGGAGAGCGAACGAGTGACAACAGTCTGCTCCCCGGTCTGACCCAGGCGTCCAGCGTGAACTTCGATGAGTTCCGGTAATCCCGGCACAACAAAGTTCCACTTGTTTGCCAGGCGGTCTCCCCAGCTGCGGACCGCCAGGGTAGCATTGAAACGCGCGCGCATGGCTTGGACGACATTCGCGGCGTCCGCGTCCGTGTACAGGTCCAGATCGCTGCCGAGATCGGGCCAATGATCCAGGGACTTGATGACGGTGACCGGACAGCCATATTCTTCAAGGGCGCCACAGATCTGCTCAAGAAAATTCAGAGCGTGGTTGATACGCGAAGTCTCTTGCTGGATGGCGGTGGCAATCCATTCAGCGCCCTGATTGTTTCCATCGGCCGCCAGAAGCTCTTGCAGAGGCGCAAACGCGCGCAGGATGACATGGTTTGTGCTGGCCAGTGCTTCGAGATCTTCCAGAGCGCGCGTATCCAGCGAGGAAACCATTTCCTGAGTTTCGATGGATGGCACGCGGCTGCTTGCCTCCGAAGAGAACGGAGAGGCTAGTAAAAGCTCAGATAATAGTCGAAGAGGTTTCGTTGAGTCGCGAACATGCCCCATCGGTTGGAACTCCGTTGAAATGGTCGAAACAGCCCGCACGTTGGATGTGAGAAAGCGCTCGTTGGTTGGCGTTCAGCGGGCGGATCCTGCGGCGCCGGCCCTGGCACTCTGGCCGCACTTGGCAAAGTTGAGGCGCTCAATCGCAGTGCCTTCCTCATAATCGTTCCAGGTTTCGATCATCACAAACGGAAGTGGATTGGCCCCATCGAAATATCGGTTGTAGAGGTGCAGAGTGTCTTCAAGCGTTTGCCCACAGCGGCTGCCCATGTGGCGATTGAGTCCCCATTTTGCGGAGGAATCGTCAAAGCCGGGCCATGCGGCACCGGCCACAATCTTGTCGGGATGCTTGCTTCTCATGTTTTTGTAGAAATCATCCAGATATTGCTCGCCCCAATTGCTGCCATCGGGAGTCCATCCCTTTTGCCCGGGCTGCACCCATGCAAATGAGCCAGCGAAATCGGCGGCAAACTGCGCGGGCGGCTCGTCTTTATAGAAGACGAGCGGCGAAGCCTCCCATCCACTGCAATGCTCGGTGACACGGTTCCAATCCACATGGCCGTGTTTGGGGAAAATGAAGATCACGGGATGGCCGTCGTAAGCGAGATAGGCAGCGCGATGGGGTGCCTCGGGACCGATATACGCCTTATAGGCTTTGTCAAAAGCTGCTATGGCAGCATCCGTGGCCTGCCCGTCGTCATCTTCGGCCTCGTTGTATAAGAGCGCGACCTGGAAATGATTCTCGTCCGCAGCTTCTTGCATGAGCGCGAAGTTGCGGTCGGAGAAAGCGACGGCGGGCCCGTACCAATCCACGACGAACGCAGAAATTCCGCTGTGCCGTGCCTGCTGAATCTGCCGGCGGAGCACTGCGGGATCGTCGCTGGAGTAGCCCACATCCATGTGGACATGGTCACCGAACCATGGCATGTAGACGGCGAGCACCTTGGGCCAGGAGTTAGGAGTCTGCAGATTTTGCTGGACGACGCGGTGCATGCCGGGCGTGGTACATCCGGTGCCCGCCATAAAACACACAATCGCCAGAACTAGCAGCCGCGTCGACAAAAGAAAACTCCATGTCTTCCACCGTTGGAATGAGAATTGGATGCTGACGGCGCGCGAGTGGTTGGCGTGCGAGTAGCTCTTCAGAACTCTGGAACGGACTGGAGTTGGCGAATGACCCAGCGGTCCGCGCCCGGAGTCATCAACACAACATAGTGCACGACTACATGTTCGTCGTGGATCGTCTTGCTCCCATCGAGAATCTGCAGTCGATAGTCCGCGGTATCGTGCAGTTCGATCATGTCGCCTTCGGGAGCATAGAAGACAGCTTCCACTTTGTGACTTTGATCGAGGTAGCGGGAGGTAAGGCCGTTGCGCCCCTGGCTGGCGACCGCTTGGTTGAGCCAGGTGCTGGCGGTGCCTGCAAACAGACCGCTGAGCGGTGAGGTCGAATTGGATTCCAGGGCTTGTTCCAGATTCACCCATGCGAACTTGTAATCGCGGAGAAGGGCGCGCTCGGTCAGGCTCTCGACTGAGCGTGGACCCGCTTTGCTCGTGTTCAGAACGACTTGCGGAGTGGAATCCGCGCCAGAGGCATAGCGCGGGGCGAGCACGCTCAGAACTGCGATGGCGAGCAGTGTTGCCAGCTTGCCGGATTGAATTCTACCCATCATGCTGCGCATTCTCCAATCCTTGCTTCGATCATTGCGCGCCCAGATGCAACTCATTTCCCATAACAACTCCCGAGGCAGCCGAGATCACGACCGCACCAGTCGCGGTTATCTGCGCACGCGCGACGCCCTGCTTGATGGGCGCGTCCACCGTGCTTGAATCTTCCGCGTCTTTCGCCGTGAAAGTTACAACCGTGCCATCGGGGACCGGATTGCCCGAACAATCGCGCACGGGATCGGTCTCGACGATGACGCCTTTCGGCGTGCGCTGACCTTTGATGCGCAGACTGCAAGGATCGGACGCCACTTGCTGAACGACCCGCCGGGCAGAGACATCATTGATGGATGCCGTCACCTGCAACGTGCCTGCGCTTCGCCCTGAGTTCGTGTGAAACCAGGCAACACCATTCTGCGTCAAGACTTGATGCGAGACCGGGGCCGATCCCTTGGTGGTCAACTGAAAATTCACCGCGGCCGGTGCGAGGACTAGATTGTGGAACTCATCGAATGGCAGGGCTACTCCGCTGACTACATCGTTCTGGCCAACCGGGGCGCGCGATGGATGGACCAGGAACGTCAGGCTCACGGGCTTCGCCGGCGCCACAAAGAATCCCACGCTGCGGCAACTGCTGGCACAAACGATCGCCACATACCGTCCGGCAGATTGCATTTCTTTTGCCGACAGCGATATCGCCTCGCCCAAATGCACGTCGCGCTTCAGCGTGATGCTCGGGCCAACAAGATAGAACGTGGCAGCGCCACTGCCCGTGGTGGCAATCGAACTCGCGATTCCAGCGCTGGCGGCCGACGGGGCACGGAGGTCTGCGTCCTGCGCGGAGCTCAGACCTGCCGTGCAGGCCAAGGCCATCAGCAGAGCGACTCCGGTTCGCTGCAGTCTTCGCTCCAGTCTATGACCTCTGCAGACTGTATTGATTGACGACGACATGAAAGTTCTGGACCTTTCCTGCCAGGGATTTCGGAATCTCTACCGCAAATGCCTCAGACTCTTGAGGCAGTAGAGCGCGCTGGACATAACCGTCAGAGACCCACACAACTTTGCCATTGTTGTCGTAGAAGCTGGCGATCACGTGGGGAATGTTCACGGTTTCACCGCTCTGATTCAGGAGTTCTCCGTGCAGCACAGAGCGGCCCTGCGGGTCGGTATCCAGTTTCTGGTTCATCACGCCGATTACAGGGTCAGATGAGGCAGGAACAAGCGTCGCCTTCACATCCATGTGCACGTTCTTCACCTTGGTCAGGCTGACATGCGGAAAATCAATGCGGTACGGGGAGACTTGCTTCGGCAACAGCACATGAAGAATTTTGTCGAAGCTGGTCTCGTCGTCGATCGCGCTACCGGAGCCATCCAGCAGGGTGGCATTGACATTCACAAAGGCCGGGATCGTGTCTTCGTTGACGACCTCTCCCATCACTACCGAGCCTTCGGCCGAGTCCACGGCATTCATCGACACGATGCGCACGTGGGGCGCATCGACATTGTGAGAACCCCATTCTTCGCCGGCACTTCCGCTCACAAGGTCCCAGCGCAAATAATTCACAGGAACGATCTGCGAGGGCACGTTCGGTACGGGAACTTCATCCCACACCACTTTCCACTGCTCGCCGCGATGCACAAGATGAAAGTCGCGCACATCTTCGACGGGACCTACGGGGGTTGACCAATGTAAACGCACACGCATTTGAGCTTCAGAATCGGTGGCGTGGAGCGGGCGCGCGTCATAACGCTCTAAGCTCGAGAATGAACGCAGCCCGCCGTTGGAGCCGATCCATTCCTGGATGAAGGCCTGCTCGTTCACGCTGTCGTTGGTGCGTTCCACGCTGGAGAATGCGTGGTCCCAGTTGCGCCGTTGCACGTCAATCAGAAAATTGGAAAGGGCCTGCTCGGGAGTGGCCGCACTCGTACTGAAACCAGGCAGCGCCGAACCGGCGGCGATACCAACGGTTCCGCTGGAGCGGCCTGCGCCCGTCAAACCAACGGCCATCAGAAGCACGGTGACGGCGACAAGAATGATTGGCAAGATAAGTTTCATATCGATATCTCGTCCTTCAGGCTACGTAGTGTCCCTGGCGTTGATCCACACGGACCGGGGTTGCGACGATTGTTCGCACGCGCTGGCGAGCCGGCAACAGTAACTCGAGGAACATCGCCAACACACTCACTCCAACCGGAAGCGTTCCCCAGAGCAAGCCCACCCAGGCTGGCGGAATCGCGTCGGAATCAATTCGGTGAGCGGGCGGGACATCGTCTTTCGACCAGGCGGTGATTTCACCGTTGCTGAAGGTCTCGGTTTTTCGCCATCCCACGAATGTTAGGAGCGGCTCGTAGTACGAATCATGGACGAACACATACTTCAATCCGTACCGGTTCGCATGCTCGAGCATGGCGCGCAGCGATGCCATGCCCGCTGAACCGTAGAACTTGGCGTTGGTGAGCTGGGCGGAGCCGTACTGCGTCATTTCCGGGAGCAGGCGGGCGGAGTTGTAGTCCCCGTCGACGCTGCTCGCGTCAGTATAGGTTGACACTTGAGCGAGCTGGCTCCCAAAGCCCAGAGTGAGGTACCGATAAGAATCGTGTCCGTCGCGATTCAGAAACGCGATGACGGGATTAACGTCAATCGTGGTTGTCGGCCGGTAAGGATTCGCGCTAAGCCAGGCGAGTGCTGCGCCAATTGTGGCGACCGAGGCCAGGGACAGTGCGACAGCGGCTTTGGCGCGAAAGCGATCGAGCAACTCAACCGCGAGCAGACCGACGATCGGCATGGCCATCAGCGTTGCCCAGAACGTGAAGCGTTCAAAGGTAAGAATGTCGTAGGCGCGGCCGAGGAGCCATCGGGGAAGCGGCGTCGTGCCGCCCAATCCGAAGATAAGACTCAGCCAGAAACCGAGGAGCAGCGGCCGCAGGCGCGGCACCGACGAACCGCGAATCATGATGAACGGTAGAGCCAAAATCAACGCTCCGTAAGGAATCACGAAGTAGTTGATCGCGGTAATCGAATTCAGCAAGAAGTTCGAACGGCTGTCGTGTGGGATCGGGATCTGGTGAATCGGATGCTGAATCAAGACCATCCAGTAGGGCAGCAGTACGATACCGACTCCGACGCCGACCAGGACCGCAAACAGCAAGGCGCGCGAGATCACTCCCGCGACCGATGTATTTCGATGCTCCTCTCGTGCATCAAGACAGGCGATCCAGAGAACGGGTCCGGCGAAAAACACAATGCCGAAAATCAGCGTGACGTGGTGAGCGGCGGCGGCCGTCAAGCTGAGGGCGGCCCCTTTGATCAAAGATCGACCAGAGGCCTGGACCGCCCACTCATAGAAGTAAGGTATGGCGTTCAAGTACAGAGCGGCCGACGAGACGGTCGCCAACTGCCCGGCCTGGTAAACCAAGAAGGCGAGGGCACCAAGAAAAATGCTGCCCAAAGCGGCATAGCTGGCAGCGCGCTCGTCCACCCAGATCTTCGCGAACCGAAATACGCCCACTGGCAACAGCAGGACCGCGATCAGTTGCACCAGCATGTATCCCATCTTCAAGCCCGTCACGTTCGACAACAGCGCGATCCACTGATGCGTGAGCGGTGGATACGTGGTTTGCGAGAAACCTGCGAACCACTTTTCGTTCCACGGATTAAACCAGTGGTGAGCGTAATGGGAAGCAAGAAAGATATGGAAGTTCGTGTCGAACGAGCCGGCGGGAAGCTGCATGAGCAACAGCGGCCCGTGCACTGCCAGAGCGACCAACACGATTGCCAATAGCGGAATGGGTCGAGAGTAGTTTTCGTTCATAGCGGTTGACGCACTCGAGTGCCCTTAGCGTCCCTTTTGATTCAGGAATGCTCCCAGAGGTTTACGTGGTTTTGGCGCCTTTCATGCTTGATAACGTCATCTTTGAAACTCTTTAGAAGGCAAACCGGAAGGCAAACCTACCCGCGTGGGAGGCATCTGAGAAGGACCGCAGGACATCCTGTGCGGGAGACTGTTGGGAGGTCTCCAGACGATCTAAGGCGTGGTGACTACGTGAAAAGCCGGTATCCGCTCACGAGCTTTTGCATTGTCATGGTGCTGGGACTGCTGGGAAGGTCCTTCGGCCAGACCTATGACGTCGGAGGCGGGGGATTCTGCTCCTGCCGCCAACAAACAAACCAACAAGAAGCCGCAGCAGGGCAATACTGTGCAGAGTGGCCCGGATTTCAGCTGGGGATCGGGCATCGACGTGGCCCGCCAGGCGCGCGCCGCGCAGGACTCTCTGAAGCGAAATGACTATGCCGCCGCGGTCTCCTATTCGGAGCAGGCAGCAAAGTCTGCCCCTCAAAACGCCGAGCTTTGGTTTTTGTTGGGATATTCCGCGCGGCTCGCGGAGCGCTATCCACTCTCAGTAGATTCTTTCAACCACGGACTCAAGCTGCAGCCGAATTCAGTACGCGGACTGGCTGGGCTGGCGCAGACCTACGCCAAGATGGGCCGCGATCAAGAAGCGGAGCAGTTGTTGCGCAGGGTTGTCGAGGCCAATCCGAAGGATGCCAACAGTCTTCAGCTCGCGGGTGAGTTGATGCTCAACACGGATCCGAAAGCATCTTTGAGCTTCCTGCAGCGCGCCGAAACGGTCCAGCCATCGGCGCATAGCGACTTGCTGATCGCGCACGCCTACGCACGGCTGGGGCAGCCTGAGGACTCTGCACGATATCTGAATCGGGCGAAGAGTCGGGCACCTCACGATCCTGAAGTCTTGCGTGCGGTTGCCGGGCAATACCGCGATCAAGGGAAGTATGACGAGGCGATTGCGACGCTGCGGGCGATTCCGAGCAAAACTACTGACGTCATGGCCGAGATGGCTTACACCTATCAACTCGCGGGCAAGCAGCAGGAGGCGGCAACGCTGTATACGCGCCTGGCAAAAGCCGCGAAAGGGAATATCGGGTTGGAACTCAGTGCAGCGCAAGCCTGGATCAACGCTGGGCAACCAGACGCAGCCCGTCCATTTCTCGACGCGGCCCGGCAGATCGACGGCGACAATTACCGGCTGCACGCGATTCTCGGAAGCATTGCAGAGTCGGAAGATCGCTTGCCTGAAGCTCGGGACGAGTACAAGCTCGCGCTCGATCATCTGCCCGCGCGCGTGCAGGAGGGGCCACTCTACCCAATTGAATTGCGCCTGAACCTCTACGAAATCGATGTCCGACAGGACGATTCCACCCGCGCGCAGCGGGAACTGAGGACCGCCGCGGCTTCACTTCAGCAAATTCAGGTCTCCGAGCAGGCACGCCCGGAAATGCTGAGGCTGCGAGCGGTTGTCGAATCTGCTTCGGGCGATTTTGAGGCCGCCAACCGTGATCTGAAAGAGGCGCTCTCGCTGGCTCCTGGCAACGTGAATTCGTTGGTGAACCTCGGCTCCTTGCTGTGGAAGATGGGCCAGAAGGACGCAGCACGCGAGACCTTCACGAAGGTTCTGGAACTCGACCACAAGAACCGGGAGGCGCTTTCATCCCTGGGTTATTTGGCACGAGACGCGGGTGATACCAAGCTGGCAGAGACTTATTTTTCCCGCGCGATCGCGGCGCACCCGAAGGACTTCGCTCCCTACCTGGCGTTGGGCGATCTGTACACTGCAGAGTGCAAATTTCAACCCGCGGAAACCAACTACGAAAGCGCGAACCAGCGAATGCCCGGCAATCCCCTGGTCATCGCCGGCGGGGCGAACGCTGCCCTCGAAGCCCACAATGTCCCTTTGGCCCAGCGCTGGCTCGATCGTGCCTCGGCGAAGGCGAACATGAGCCCACAGGTTAAGCGCGAGCGGGAGCGTTATCTCACATTCAAGGGCGAGTACGCGGAATCGGCGAAGCTGGGGTATGAGGTAATCGCAAAGCTTCCAAACGACCGCGAAGGTGTGGTCTACCTTGCCTACGATTTGTATTATCTCGGGCGCTATGACGAAGCTCTTGCCTTGGTCACGAAGTACGAACCGATCCTCGCCAAGGATAAAGATCTTCCGCTGATTGCCGGCAACGTGAATGCCCACAACGGCGACTTGAACACCGCACTGAAGGACTTTACGCTGGCACTCGAACGCGATCCTAAAATGGCCACCGGATATGTGAATCGCGGATTCGTGCTGAACGATCTCCGTGAGCCGGGCAAGGCCGCCGCGGACTTTGAGACTGCCCTGAAACTACAGGATAATTATGGCGAAGCCCACCTCGGCCTGGCCTTTGCTGATCTCCAGCTCCATCGTCCCAAGCCGGCGCTCAAGCAACTGGACGCTGCCCAAAAAGTCCTCGGCAGGTCGCACGCATGGCATCTGGCCCGCGCAGAAGGATTCCGGCAGGAGCAAGACTATGCCCACGCGGCGACGGAATACCGAGCGGCGCTGGCAGAAACGCCGAAAGATCTTACGACCCAGTTGGCCTATGCTGACGCCCTCTATCGAATGCGGCACTATGCGGAGGCGATCGCCGCGCTCAACACGGCCGCGACTCTGTCACCGTCCGATCCAGCAATCTACGCATTGATGGCGCAGGTTCACGCCAAGCAGGGGAACCGCGAACAAACGCTTCGCGACATCCAATCGGCGGAGCGATTGGGAGGGAACAGCGTCGCCACTCTTACCGCTACGGGCGATGCCCTGCTGACACTCGGAGATCGGAACGCGGCGATGCAGCGTTTCTCTCGCGCCCTCGACGTGCCGGGCGGAGATCGCATCGGGGTGCGCTTGGCAATTGCCGAGATTTTCCTTCGGCAAGGACGTTTGGATGAAGCGCATCGCCAGATCGCCCTCGGCTTCGCGGAGGCGCGTCTCGAGACGGATTCCCCGGTTACGGCGGAAGATCTATCGCAAGCAGCAGGGCTGTTCTTGGCGATGCACGACTTTGATCTTGCGGAGAACTATTACGCGAAAGCCAAGATGGCTGGTGCGAATAACCGCACGGTGGAGATCGGACTGACGAACACTTATCTGGCCGAGGGAAATACTCGCAAGGCGGAATCGACGCTGGCGAGGCTCGGACCGGCGAACGATTATCACGACGATTACGACTACATGATGGCAGCGGCGAATCTATCGCGTCAGCGCCAGGATCCGCTGCACGCGCTCTCGGCCTTCGCGCAGGCGACCACAGTGGCGGGCGAGCAGGATCACGGCATCGCGGAAAGCTCACAGTACACGGCGGCGGATCAGGAGGGGCGGCAGATCCTGAACGAAAGAGTGAGTATTGTTCCTGAAGCGTCGTTTGCTGCATCGCTGGAAGACATCAACGTTTATACGCTGGATGCGAAGATTCTCAAGATAACGAATCCGGCACTTCTGCCTCCGCCGCGCCACTCTTACCAGAGCCTGGGCGAGTCTCACTACCGCGTCCGCGTCGGGAACTTCCCTGCGATCACCGGCTTTGTGGGCCAGTCTCTGACCGCTGGACAGTTGTTATATCCCAGCATCGGCGTCGTGCAGGACCGAAACACGTACGACACGATTTTGAATGGCGGAATCACGCCGGTTCTGCACTTGGGCACGAACTCAATTACCTTCAACGGTGGACTGCAGTTTACGCTTCGTCGTGACACCATCTCGCCGGTGTTCATGAATCAAAATCTGTTCCGGCAGTTCCTCTACCTCTCAACCAGCTCTTTCTTCAATTGGGTTTCGGTGACAGGTAGCGCGATTCACGAAACGGGGCCATTCACGGATCAGAACCTGCATTCCCGCGACGCGGCAGCCAACATCGAATTTACTGTGGGGCATCCGTGGGGCAGCACATCACTGATTACCGGATACTCCGCCCGGGATCTTCTGTTCCGTCCGCTGATCGAGGAGTACTTCAATACGTCGAGCTACGTCGGGCTGCAACACAAGTTCGGAAACCGCCTGACCGCGGCCGTGCTCGCGGAGTACCTGCGCTCCTGGCGCGTACAGTCTACGCAGTACGCAACTGCCCAAGCTTTGCTGCCCGGGGGGCGATTCGAGTTCCGCGCGAATCCGCGGTGGAGCCTCCAGGGTTCGTTCATTCTGTCCCGCGGTTCCGGGTATCACGCCTACGACAATGCCCAAAGTGAGTTTCTGGTCTCATACGTCCGACCGATCCACGGAAAGTTGAAGGATGGCATCGGCGAGGTTCCAGTGTCGTATCCCATGCGTTTCTCGTTCGGCGTTCAGCAGCAGACGTTCTACGACTTCCCAGGATCCAGCAGAACCACGGTGCTTCCAGTCGTGCACTTCACCTTGTTCTAGTTTGGCCTTGGCCGCTTGATGACCCTTACAGGAAAAACACGCCTCACGGATTCGTCACAAACCTTCTCTCGCAGAACCACTCAGACGCAGGCGAAAAATCTGCGTCACAAACTTCTGGGTGGAAGCCTGACGCTTCTGGCTGGATCTGGGCTGGTGGGAGTCACCAATCTGGTTTACAACGTCGTCACGGCGCGCCTGCTTGGTCCTACCGGGTTTGCTCACGCTACCGCTGTCTATACCTTATTGATGCTGGCGTCGGCGATCACGCTCTCTTTTCAGGTGGTTTGCGCGAAATATGTCGCAAGTCACGAAGCAGCAGGTGAGAAGGCCGCCATTTTCGCTGCGCTGCATCTGCGGGCATGGGTTGCCGGGATCGCCCTGGGATTATTGTTGTTTGTTTTTAATCGCCTGCTGATGGCATACCTGAATCTGCCCGATCAGGTATTGATTTCTCTGCTGGCTCTGGGAACCACGTTTTACATTCCTCTTGGAGTGCGCCGCGGGTACATCCAGGGAATCCACGCATTTGGTGCGCTTGCGATTAACTTCATGCTGGAAGGAGTAGCCCGCCTTGGTGGAGCCTACTTGCTCATCCGTCTCGGGCTTGGCGTAAGAGGAGCGGTGCTGGCCAGCGTGATTGCTGTCATCGCATCTTACTTCGCGGCGAAACCCAGCCCCGGCCTGCGTTCCCTGGGGCCTCAACTGATCCCGATCTCGTTTGGGGAGGGATTGCAGGCGATTGTTTTTTTCTCCGGCCAGGTGGTCATCAACAACTTCGATATTGTGTTGGTCAAGCACTTCTTCGCATCTGACGAAGCTGGAATCTATGCCGCGGTTTCGCTCGTCGGACGCTTGGTGAATATGTGTGCATGGTCGGTGGTCAATACTATGTTTCCTGTGTCAGCCGCGGCTCGCTCAAGTGATCGCGAAGCCCGGCCGGTGCTGTTCCTGTCGCTGGGCATGGTGTTTCTGATTCTGTCGGTATTGATTCTGGGACTCTGGGCGATTCCGAGCTTCCTGTGGAGAGTCTTGTTTGGCAGCCACTTTGAATTGGGGAATTATGGAGGGCTGGCCGCGCTACTTATTCTCTATGCAGTTACCACCGGAATTTATTCACTGAGTTCGGTGATGATCACGTACGAAATGTCGCGCAAGATTGCGAACACCAGTTGGGCCCAGTTGGCGTTCAGCGCCGCACTCGTTCTGGGCATTTGCGTGTTTCATCAGAGTTTGCGACAGGTCATTCTCGTACAGCTGGTGCTCATGGTGATCTTGCTGGTGACGGTTGCGTTGCCTCTTCTGCGGCGTGAAATCGCTACGCCTGAAGACGTCCGGACTTATGCCAGGCTATCGATGGTCCGATCCTTGAACGAGCAGGAAGTCATCGCGGAGTTTCTGCGAAGCGAATTTCACCACCCGGAGTTTGCGGAATACCGTCAGGAGTTCGGGCACCTGGTTCGGAATCCGGATCTGAAGAGCGCTCGCGAGAATGCCTTGCGGCGGGCCTTATTGTTCCTGCGCCGCGGCGCCATGTGGAGAGAATTGCCCGAGGACACGCGATGGTTTCAGGTCGAACTTCGCCGCGGCGATCTGAACCGGATTCGCTTTTTTCCGCGAGCGCAGTGGCGGCGAGTGGCCGAGGGTAGCTTCTATATGACGGACATGATCGAGTGTCTGCGCATGAAATGGGAAGAAGCACCCGACGATGAGTTCTTCCTCAAGCTAGACCGGATCACGAATTCTGTCCAGGACAGTCTCGTGAATCCGACTGTTTTGTTGATTGGAGTGGACGATCGCAGTCCGTTGACGATTCTTGACGGCAATCACCGCATGGCTGCCGCCATGCTGGCGCAGCCTCCCGCGGAACTGGAAAGCTTTCAGTTCATCTGCGGGTTTTCGCGCGCCATGACGCGATGCTGCTGGTACCGCACGAATGTGAATACGCTGTCGCGCTACTTCACCAACCTTCTGCGGCATGTCTTCTACGATCCCGAGACGGACATCGGGCGCTTCCAGGAAAGCGATTCGTGATGCGAGCTTACTGCTGCGGCTGAGTGCTGTCGGTGGGTGCCGACGGCTGAACCGATTCGTCGACGATGCTGTTGTCGCGACGTCGCAGAACGACTGGTCCACGCTGCCGGCGGAGGACATTTTGGTCTTGAGTAACCTTGGCCTCTACCTTTTCGTTGCTGTCGGCGGCAACTGCAAAGAGTTTCCGCCCCTCTTCCGTGCGACGGGTCGCAACGCCGACCGTCGCGTTTGCTCCACCCGCTTGGCGGGCGCGTTCGTAGAAGAACTGCGCCGTCTCACGGTCCCCTTCGAGTTCCGATACATAGCCGATGTTGTTCAGGGTGAATGCGTTGTCGGGGTCGAGTTTGTAGGCATTGCGGAAGTCTTCGTTGGCTGCGCGCAAGTCATTGCGGTTCACCGCGGAAACGCCGCGCAGGTTTAATTCCGATACTTGTTCGCTGACATCCTTCGCTCGCGCCAGATGATCCCGTAACGCTTTTGCATTTTGCTGAGCCATCTCGCTCACGGTGCGTCCGCGCCAGACTCGGTCGGCGGTAACGACTGCGGTCGCATCGGAATGGATACTGGCCGCTTCGTCGTAATACTTGAGCGCCTGCTGGGCCTCCCCTTCCATCTCTTTGGCGACGCCCATGTTGTTTAGAGTGAAAACGTTTTGTGAATCCGTTTTCAGCGTCTCTTGCAACAGAAGGTCGGCTTCCGGCGCTCGGCCTTGAGAAAGTAAGCGCACAGCTTCCACGTTGGCGTGGTTGATCTGCAGTGGCTGGTCCGTGAGGGCCAGCGCATCTTTCATGGGACGACCTTCCACTCTCCGCGCACTGGCGCGGTCGATGACCGCTTCACTCGACTGCTCTGCCGCCAGCGCATAGAACCGCTGAGCGCGGTCGATCTGACCTTGCAATTCCGAAATGTAGCCGAGGTTGTTGAGCGTGAAAGCGTCGTCCGGATCGAACAAGTACGCTTTATAGAACAGCTGTTCCGCCTTCCCGTAGTTGTGCTTGCGGACAGCCTCCACTCCCTCGCGGTTCAAGCGCTGCACCGGCGTGAGAGTGCTCCGCTTGGGGATCGTGATCTTGAGATCGCCCGCCTGTGCGGATCGGGATCCAAGTCCCGCGAGCAATCCAACAAAGCTTATGGCGAGCCACCGTTTAGCGTGCATTGGGCGTCCGATTCCTTAGCGCAAAAATGGTTCAAACTGAGCCTGAAGTTTGATGCCTTCTCGGAAGCTATGTTTGCTGGAAATCCGTTCGGCTTAAGTTTTCCCTAGTGGAATTGAGACTACCCTTGTCCGGGCAAACAGCATCCAATTTGGCGCGGGGAAAGTTGCATTCCATCGAGAATCTGCATGAAACATATTGCGAAAGTCGCCGTCGGCAGTTTGCTTCTTGGCAGCCTTGCCTATGCTCAGGCACCCTCTGAGCCGAGTTCATCGGCATCCGCGGCGACTTCGTCGGTGATTTCGACGACGGACGGCAGTATCCAGCCTGTACAGCCGGTTGCACCCAAGGACACGGATCCAGATATCGTCGCCGATCCCGCCAGCCTGCTGCCGGACCTTCCCCCTGTTCCGCGAGCGAAGGCGACGTTAATTGGGGGCACGGTCGAACGGCTGGATCGAGTGCGTGACCAGGTAACAGTTCGAGTTTTCGGCGGCGGCCGAGTGAATATTCTGTTTGATCCCCGCACGCGTGTGTATCGCGGTGGAGCCGAAGCCACGCTGGCCGATTTGCGCGAAGGAGAACGAGTCTATCTGGACACGATCCTCGACGGAGATACGGTTTTCGCCCGCAGAATTCGACTCAAGAGCCAGCAGGCCGTCGGCGAGAGCCAGGGAGTCGTGCTGAAATACCGGGTCGACCGCGGCGAGATTACGGTCAGGGATGCAATTTCTCCTGAGCCTCTCCGCGTACGGGTTGAATTCATCTACTCAGTTTTTGCAAGGCGACCACAAAGTTCCCGCTAGCAAGTTGTCCGAAGGTTGTTTGGTTGCCGTGAAGTTCAGTTCGGAGGGGAACGGCCACGACGTCGCCCGCGAAATTTCGATTCTTGCTCTTCCCGGAACCCGTTACACTTTTGCGGGACAGGTCGTCCATATCGACCTACGCACAGGATTACTTGTGATCAATTCCGCGACGGACCGCAAGACCTACGAAGTCTACCTCGATCCGTCTGTCGCACCGGACGAGAATCTCCATGCCGGTGCAGTCGTCACCGTAGTGACGAATTTCGAGGGATCCCGCTACGTGGCTCGCAGCCTGACGATTGATTCTCAAGGCAAGTAGGGCTATCAGCCAGCTCCCAACTCGAGGCGGTGACCACACGTGGCAGTTTGGCTAAGCGCACGGATAGGGGACCGGCCTGCGCCGCCATCTTGCTCCGGAGCCTTCCCGCTGCGCCTGGGCTATTGCAGAACGCTGGCGTTGCACACTCCGCTCTGCGACTGCGCCGGCGGTGTCGGGGGCGTAGCCCAAGGTATGTTCTGGAAATCGAAGAACTCAGTCATGTCCATCTGCGCGGCATCCCGCTTGGTCAGAGGCTGCACGTTGAATCGTGTCTCGATGAGTTTCAGGATCGCCGTATAGTCGGCGACTGTGTGTGACACGTAGCTCTTCTTGGTGAATGGGGATACCACAATCAACGGCAGGCGATACCCGGTGTAATTGAAATCGCAATTGAAGCCATTCGGGTCGTTCCCGCTGCCGCAGATGTCGGTCGAGGCCAGATCGATCGGCGCGATACCATCCGGATTGACGGCAGGCTGCGGTGGAACGTGATCGTACAATCCGCCCGCCTCGTCGTAGGTCAGAATGAACACCGAATCCTTCCACGAAGGACTGGTCATCAAGGGATCAATCAAGCTTTGAACGAAAGCGGCGCCAACCTGTGCATTCGTACCGGAACTAGGATGCTCGTCCCGACCGGATAAGTATCCAGTCTCGATGAACGCAACTGATGGTAGAGTGCCGGCCTGAGCGTCCGCGAGATATTGTGAGACTGGCACAACGTTGCTCGGTAGCTGATTCGGCGGCGCATAATTCGCAAACTGTGTCAGATAAGTGCAGGCTCCGCTATTCGAGGATGAGGAAGCATCGCGGCTGATGCCGCCTCTCGGTCCGCGGGCGTTAGGAGGAGCGGTGGAACAGATGTCATCGGTGTAGTAGACCTTCCAACTGACTCCCGCTTTCTGCAACGCGTCAAAGATTGTGGCAGCGGAAATGGGGGCATTGTCGGCAGCATTGGTTCCGGGAGGAAAGGCGTAGCCCTGGGACGTCGCAGCGTACAGGTACATGCGATTGACCTGCGTGCGATCCAGTGCGGGCGCGAACCAGCGGTCGGACGTGGCGAAATTCGACGCCATGAAATAGTAGTAATTCAGATCGGTCCCATCGTAGTAGCCCATGGCGCGGATCCCCGCCGTGTCAGTGTATTGCGGGTTTGCGCCACTGGCGTTCTGATTGATCGCAAAGCTGGCGGCGTTGTATACAAAGCCATCCAACGTTGGAGTTGAGGAGCTCGGGTTCTGCAGGTTCCAGTCGAGATGGCTTTCATTCCACGAAGGCGAAAGCAGTTCAATACACTCAGTCGCGAGATGGTATGCCGGAACCGCGGGCGCGCCGTTGTACCCAGGGTTGGAGGCATTCGCCGGCAAGCCGTCAAACTGTTGCGCGGGGAAACCGTTCGCTGCCCAATATGCCGGCAGTTGTCCGAAATAGGTATCGAGCGAGCGATTCTCCTGAACGAGGACAACAATGTGATTGATGGAATTGATGCCGGAATTTTGCGGCGTGGTCGTTGAGTTCGACAATCCCTGGCAACCGCACAGCGTCAGCAACAAGGAAATGATTCCCATCGTTGAATAAGGGCGGACCTTCTTCATCGCAGTCATTCGCCTCACCTGTTCTTCAAGAATTCAGCAAACCGACGGAACGCTGGTTGGATGTGGTTTGCGCGCGGAATGTTGGCGTCGATCGGCTGGCTGGGGCTGCTTTTACCTTAAGTCAAATTACTGAGTTACCAGCGGTTAGCCGTCTCGGCACTGATTCTGTCTAGCGCTCAATTTCGCACCGATTTCGCAGCCGAGTTTGGAATCCTCGCGGGCAGATGTTTCTGAGGAGCGAATATCCGTCGTCAGAATGTATCCACTACAACAATGGCACGGAGGGTCTCACCCACAGGTTCACAGACTAACGGCACCTTCTCAAATGAATGGCTCCGCCGTTAAGCTCGTGCTGATCCCAGAACGTTCGTCCCAGAAAATTGTTCCAGCAAGACCCAGGAAAGCTTGTCCCAGAAAGAAGGTTAGTTCCGAGGAATCTACAGGCGCAGCGTGCCTCCCTCGCGACCTAGCCAAAAGCGTTACGCAAGACCTCGATCCCTCCGCTCCTGAGGAAAGATGTGTCGTAAAGCGTTCTGTGCTGCAGTTCTGCTGCTGTCCGCGACAGGTGTATGCGTGGCTGGCGATTACGTTGTGCCGACCACAACCCTGACTGCGCAAACGACGAACAACACCAGCGCCGCCAAGAATTTTGCCAGCCAGACCAATGGCAATTTGGGTGGCGGCAACGTCAGCAAAGTGAACGTACATTCCTTGTTGTATCCCGGCGCGACCACCAAGGTTTACGCTCATTTGGTTCTCTGGTTTGGTGAGTCGAGCCACATCAGCGTTGGCTACAGTTCCACGGACGCGGCGCAAATCCACAATCAGATCACGGACATGATCAGCCGGGGAATCGACGGCGTCATTATCGTTTGGTACGGCCCGAACAACAGCATCGACCAGGCTACAAAGCTTGTCATGGCGGAGGCCGAGTCGCATCCGGGGTTCACCTTTGCAATCATGATCGATCAGGGCGCAATTAAGTGGGATTCCTGCTCAGGGTGTTCGCCGCAGCAGGCCCTGATCAGCCAGTTGCAATACATCGAACAGACCTACTTCCCCTCACGGGCATACCTGACGCAGCAGGGAAGGCCGGTGGTTACGAATTTCGACATCGACCTTTCGTATACCGTTGATTGGACGGCTGTGACCGCTGCCCTTTCCACACAGCCTGTCTTTCTGTTTGAGAACAACGATGGCTTCACTCACGTGTTGAGTGACGGCAGCTATGCATGGGTAATGCCGACTACCAGCGACTACGGGATCGGGTACCTGACAAGTTTCTACAACTCCGGGATGCCCTTCACCAGCAAGCAAACTGTGGGCGCTGCCTACAAAGGCTTCGATGATTCGCTGGCATCCTGGGGCTTAAACCGCGTCATGGGCCAGCAGTGTGGGCAAACGTGGCTGCAGACATTTTCGGAAATCAACAGCCTTTACAACTCAGGAAAGCAATTACCCGCGCTGCAGTTAGTGACATGGAATGACTATGAAGAAGGCACTGAGATTGAGTCCGGAATCAGCAACTGCCTCGCTCTTTCGGCGACGGTGTCTGGGAGTTCGCTGCAATGGACGATCAAGGGCGATGAAACCACGGTCGATCACTACGTCGCGTACATCAGCACCGATGGTCAGAATCTGATGTCGCTGGGAGACATCAACGCCGGCTTGAATTCCGTGAACTTATGCAGCTATTCGATTCCTAACGGTAGCTACACGTTGTTTGTGCAAGCTGTGGGAAAGCCGAGCATGACCAACCAGATGTCGGGAGCGGTGAAGTTCACGTCAAACTGTACGGCAAGTACAACCGTATCGTTCGGAACGAATCCGTCGTCGATGACGATTGTTGCGGGAGGATCGGGAAACGTTACAGTGACTGCTGCCGCTCAGTCAGGCGCCTTCAACAATGCTATTGCCTTGTCCTGTTCCGGCTTGCCCAAGGGCATGACCTGTTCGTTCTCGCCCGCCTCCATTATTCCCGGTACTGGGGCCGTCAATTCCGTCCTCACCGTTTCCGCGGCTACTTTTGTTTCCGAGAACCATCGTGAGCGGAGCCATGCTCTGCTCGCCACCTGGATGTTCAGTTTCGGTTTGTTCGGCCTCACGCTTGTGGGGAGAACTCAGCGTAATCGCATCGTCACTGTCCTCGGCGCTTGCGTCCTCGCCGCGCTGATTGTCGGGGCCACTTCCTGCGGGGGGAACACCGCCAGCAACGCGGTCAGTGCTTCCAACGCGGCCAGCTACACCGTCACCGTCAATGGTAGTTCCAGCGCCGTTCAGCTTTCCACGACCGTTACCGTTACCGTGAAGTAGCCGAAGATCATCCCGGTCGGTCCAGGACGCATGGAGAACTGCGGAACGCCGGGCCCAACCCAGCGAATTTCGCGTCATCAAGCGCAGCAGCAACGTTTTTGAAGGAAGCCAGCGCGGCAGCCGCCGGATGTGAGCCACATATTTCAGAGTCTGAACCCTCTGTTGCAGCTCGAAATGGCGAAGGTACTTCTGCACGACATTGGGCATGGTCATGCGAAGGCCCGCTGAGAAATTCTGCGTCGCCATTGCTTGCTGCTTCCCAGAGTCTTGCAGCAATTGAATGACGCACTCCGCGAGCCCCTGCACGTTTCCCGGCGGATAGAATTCGATGGCCAACTCCTCGCCTTGCGCCATTTGCCGGAAGTCCGCCAGATCAGCACTAACAATAGGGACACCATAGGCGCACGCCAGATGTGCAACCCCGCTGCATCCCGTGGACGAAGAGTAGGGCATCACCGCGACCGTGGCGCTCTGAAACAGGTCGGGCAGCGCTTCCTCCGGAACGTAGCCGCGGAACTCGATGCGGGCGTTTCCCGCGCACTGCTTGCGGATCGACTCGGTGTAGCCCGCGGCCTGGGGATGGTCTCCACCGGCAATCACGAGCTTAGCCTCGGGTAGCTTCGCAGCGATGACGTTGAAGGCCTCAATCATCAGCTCGAGCCGTTTGTACGTTCCCCATTTCCCGAAGGCCAGAATGCGGTGGATCGGAGCACCACGCCGCGAGAAGTCCGGGAATTCCGGCCTTCGCGCGAGGATGCCGTGGGCTCGCAAGTGGACGTTATCCCGTCCATACTTGTCGTTCAGGATCTTGCGATAGCCGGGCATGAGCACCGAGACGGAATTCGAGAGCAACAGCATTCGCGTTGCGAGCGTGCCAGCCATTCGATAGATCGCCTCGTGACGAACTCCGATGTCCTTCAGCTCCACAGTGTCCATCAAATGATGCAGAGTAACGTGGGTATAGCGGCCACTGAGCCGTGCGAGCAGAGGAGTCGTGAGTCCTGAAAAGGCAACAAAGGGGTTCCGGCCAAAGGTGCTGAACAAGAGATTGAACCAGACCACATCCGGCTTCAGCCGGTGCAGAGTCCTCAGCAGGCGGATGGAACTGCGCGGATCATCGAACGACCAGCAGCGCAGCACGGAAAACCCCTCTGGCTCGACGTGGTTTGGCGGGAGTTCATCGGCCAGAACCGTAAGGTTGAGGAACGGATTGCGCTGCAACTCCTCTGCGATGTGAAACCCATACTCACTCAGTCCCCCGGTGCTGGGGGGGAACGTGGTGACCAGACAGATCTTCATTCGTCTCCCGCCTCGTAAGCGCTCAGGATTCGATGTGCTTTGAGGAGAAGATGTTGGCAGTCCGCGGCAAGAAAGAAACAGATTCAAGCGTTCGGAGTTTTCGCTTCATGTGGGCCTGCAGGACACGGCATTGGAAAGTCAATTGTCCCAAGCTTCGTCTGCAGACATCTCTTTGCAATCGATTCTCTAATCCTGGCGGTTGTTTCTTCGACGGAAAGCGGGGCAAGAACCGTCATGCCGCGGACGAGGCGGCTCAATGCGATGTACGAGTCACGATTTTTGCGGACAAATTCCAAAGGGTACTCGGGCTTGCGCAGGTGCGCAGCTTCCGGATCTGCGTCCACGACATAGGCCACATCGGGCTTGGGGACGAGGCGCATCAGCAAACTCACATAGAGACGCACTGCCGCACGAGTGATCGGCAGATTGGCAAGTTCATCGTAGATGTATCGGTCAAAGATGATGAAGTCGGCGCCGGCACAGGCGCTTCCGGAGATAGCAACGCGAAGACTGTATGCATCGAGCAAGTAAAGAAAAAGACGAGCCGCGGTGATGTACCAGGAGCTAACGTTCTTATCGCGGCGGCTGATGGGCTTGTCTGGGCTGCCGATGCCCTTGTCTCCCTTGAAAGCTGCGAGACTCATATGCTCCCGGAAACGAGGGAACACGACGACGTTATCCCAAAATGTGTAAAGGGTAGAACGAAATCCGAGCGACTGCAGGTGGGCCTGCAGGGCCTCGATTTGCGTACTCTTGCCAGCTCCGTCGATCCCCGAGAAGCTGATCACTTTTACATTGTCTGAACGCATGACGAATTGGCAACCGCTGACGTATCTCTGGCAAAACTGACTAATGCGCGCCCGGCGGCTTGCTTGAAGTCGCCGCAGTGAGGGCAATCACGCTGCCCACGGCTATGCCAGCGCCCACCATCGCGCCTACTTTTAAGACGAGGGTCCGGACGCGGCGCTGCTTGGCAGGAGCGATCGCGACTCCTGCGGGTTGGGCGGCAGTCACGCCGCTGACCGTCGGTGCTTCCGCCGCCGCGGTACCGACTGGCCGCTGAGGCTTTTGAGCTTGATCTTGATCGGCCGGCGTTTGAGAGGATCCCGTCTGATTGGGAGTCGTGCTCCCCGACTGAGGCGAAGCGGTCTGCTGTGGCGAGGCACCTTGCGCCTGAGCCCACAAAGTCCCGGGACTGTCAGGAAGCTTCGACGCCGCAATGCTCTCAACCGGGGACGCAGTGGCAGTCGCAGCCTGGTGTGCGACTGGCCGAGGTGACTCCTGTGCATCCTGAGCAAGAGTGTTTTGGGCGAGGCCCAGCGCGAGTGCACAGAACGCGATGTGCGCGAAACTCATGCTTAACGATCGCATCGTCATCTCCGTCTGCCAGCGAAAGCCTAGCTGGCTTGCTTGAGGGTGCCAAGTTCGCCGAATACGTTGGCATACCACGGCACATCCTGTGGAACGGCTTCCGCCGGAATCGCGTTGAAACTGCGGACGGCTTCATCAGAGGTTGCGAAGACTTCGAATACACGCGCCACTCTCATCAGTTCGAGAATCACTTCCGATTCAGGGGACAATGCAGCCAGCTTCAAGTCGCCATCACGCTTCATCGCCTCTTCCAGGCAATGCAGCATCATCTCAACGCCAGCGCTATCGATATAGCGAACCTGGGAACAATCCAGAACAATTCGCGGACGATGGCACTCGAGCAGAGGCTCCACTTCCTGCAGGAATGTACGGACTCCATCCAAGTTCAGGCGCTCTGGCATTTGCATGATGACTACGGGCCCACTGGTCAGCATTTTCCACCCCTTTAGTTTTGTAAAGACGTATTTACAACTTATCTGCAGCTTTAAAATTCACATCTGCCTTGCAATGTAGCGCAGGTCTTACACCTCTCCCACCCCGAAAGAGACTGGCGATTGGAAACTCCTACTTTGGTGCAGCACTCTGTTCTGCCGGAAGACGCAAGGATCGGCAATTTCCAGAGTCACGCCACGCTCAAGATTCAGCAGGTTGTTGCCATCTACAATCGAGTGAGTCACGTCGAGACCGATGCCGACGTAGCTGTTCGACAAGACGGAGCTGTCCTCGATCACGGTTCCATAATCGACCTGACTGTTGCTCTCAATGTTGCTGCACCGGGTAACGAGGCTCTGCTCGGCAATCCTGGTTCCACGTCCGATGAATGCCGGCGCAACGACACGGGCATCACGGTGCACCTGTGCTCCCTCGTCCATCCACACGCCGGGGCGGGATTCCGTGCCTTGCGGCCGCAGGCCACAGCGGGATGTAAGGCCATCGACGGCTAGCCGTCGCAGATCTCCGGGATGCTTCAAGCGATTGATATAGCCACGCACAAAATAGCGGGCGGGTTCGACCTTGCTTTGGGTTGACAGAATATCTACACCGTCGCTGATACTGGCCGGATCAATGATCCATAGATCCAGCGGCCCTTCGTCATCGAAGGCACGGGTTACCACGTGTGCCTGTTCGCGATGAAACTGAACGGCATCTTTCAAATCAAAATCCACATATCCGGAAGCGCGAGCCACCACGATCGCTTCGGCACCGCTGTCTTTACAAGTCGCTAGCCTTTGCGTCGCGCCACCCATGCCGTTTCAGCCGAACAGAACTCGATGGGGGAGGCGGAATGAATGTCGGCGCATGATGGCGACTCGGAAATGCCACGGTACACTGAAGTTTTCTCCACGCCGCCGCGCCGCAGTTTGTCGATCAACCGTTCTATAACCGAGCGGCCCAACACCTCAACGCAAACAAGAGGAGTTCCCAGTTCACCTTGACTCTCTGGTTCAACGATAACGATCGCGTTTAGCACTCCGACTCCACCTTGTCCTGGGTTACTGCTTTCCCATGCTCGATTTGTGAATGCGTCTACTTTGCAGGTACTTTGACCAAGCTCAGGAATCCAGTTCCCTCATTTGAGGATTGGGTTTTCGCCGGACGGCGTCGTATTTTTGTTTTCGGAAACAGTAGAGCGCGCATTTTCAGCTTCGCTTTGTGCAATTGCGACTTGGAGTTTCCGATCGAGCAGTCGAGCAGTTGCGCGATCTCGTGGTGCTGATATCCCTCAACCTCGTGCAAAGCAAAAATCTTGCGGCAGCCTTCCGGCAGTTCCTGCAGAGCACGACGCAGAGCGATGCGATCGACGACACCGGTGAGTTCCGGATCGCTCTTGCCGAAGTCCCGGTGCAGAGAGGGCGACTCTGGATTGACCGGCTCGTCCAGTGAAACCGTCGGTGGAGATTTGCGCCGGCGCAGCTTCATCAGGACGGTGTTCACAGCGACGCGATAGAGCCATGTCGAAAACGCGGCGTCTCCGCGAAATGAACTGACTGTGCGAAATACCTGCAGGAAAGCTTCCTGAGTCAGATCCTCCGCCTCTGCGACATCCTTGGTCATCAGCAGGCACACGGAATAGACGCGGTTCTTGTGTTGTTGAAACAGGGTTGCAAAGGCTTGCTCATCGCCCGACTGCGCGCGCTTTACCAGGTTGGTCTGGGAGTCATCGCGACCCTTGGTGTTTGTCGCGGGGATGACGTTCGCTTCTGTCGCAGAAATCGCACAAGTTGCCACGTTTGATCTCCTTACTTTTCGGCGGTTCGCTCGCCCATACCTCCGCGAGCATGGATCGAGAGTAGAAAAAGGATCGAAATCCTTGTATCGGGTCACATCTGTAAACGAGTGCAGGAGACGCTGTAAGTCCTCCTGCAGATCTCGTAAGGCGAAGATCCGCGCCGGGCGCGGATCTAAGCCTTACGACTAAATTGGGGGAAATTAATGCCGATGGTAGGGCAACAAACGGATTGACATTCCAACCTCAGTACAGGTGGAATTCGACTTCCACACTGATCTGGACATCTACGGGTTTGCCGTCTTTGAGAGCGGGCTGGAAACGCCATTGCCGCACAGCTTCGAGAGCTTTGGCATCGAGTCCCAAGCCTAAGCCCCGGACCACCTTGATGTCGCGTGGGTGTCCAGCCGCATCCACGATCAACCATAGAACGCACGTTCCCTGCTTTTTGGCTCGGCGCGCCTCTTCGGTGTAGTCGGGATCGGGCGAAGAGATGGCCTGTGGCGCGGAAATGCCGCCGCCAACCTTGTAGACGCCGCCGCCAATGCCGCCGCCGCTACCGGCGCCTACGCCAGGTCCGTGGCCCACGCCGACACCGCCACCAGAGCCGGAACCTATGCCACCGCCGGAACCGGTCCCGTTCGATGGCGGTGCGGCAGGCATTGGTGGGGCCGAAGAGACTCCGAGAGTCGGCATGTGATTCTCTGCGAGATGCACTTGCGGCGGAACCACAACGGTGGGTTGTACCGCGAGTTTCGGCTTCTCGTTGCGAACAATAATTGCTGGCGGCGTAATCTGCTGCATCGCGGTTTTCGGCAACCGCCCTTTCGGCGCAGGCAGACGATCGTGATCTCCACCCCCGCCCCCACCGCTGATGACCTTCCTGGAAGTGGGCAAAGCATACGACTCTGGCGACGGCGCGATCAATATCACGCTTTGCCGCGATGCAACTTTCTGCACGACCTGATGACCGATAAACGCGCCACTCAAAAGAGGCCAAGCAAAACAACGTGAATGATCGCGGACATCACGATGCCGTTGCCGCGATAGTTGTTGTAGTGGCCCCATATCTCGTCGGGCGCGTGGGAAATCCGAGGGCTCGGCCTCACTTGCGGGCGAGCCGCGCGCACTCCGGCTTGATAGCGGCGCCAACCGCGGCTGTGCCAGCTCAAATGCGGACTCACCTTGGAAGGCAGAATTCTGATGGCTCGACATGACTGCTCCTCAAAAACGTGAACCCAACCCTAAAAAGCAAATGGCGGGATAAAGCCAGTTCCCACCATTTGGGCCGATCACATCGTGCGGTGATCAGCAAAACGCCAGAACGAACCTGCCGTCACAAACGACCAGCAAGAAGGAGGACGAGGACCACCACCACGACGAGGCCTAATCCGCCACTCGGGTAATATCCCCAGGACCGGCTATAAGGCCACGCCGGTAGTGCGCCCAACAACATCAGGATCAGCAGCACCAAAAGAATCGTGTACATAAGACCTCTCAGGTTTAGAGTTTCATTTCTGCCAGTCTTGCCAACTGTGCCGGTCCGGTTGACGCCGAGGCGGGCATTGCGTTGCACGCCTCGAACGCGTTAGTTCGCAGCGGGTGTGGTTGCACCAGCCGCATCATTCCTTCCCGATTCTTTGCTCTGGACGGAGTATTTACGAACGGCCGCAAGGAATGGCTCGCTGGCAGCAGTGGCCTGCACCTTTCCGCTCAAAATGTCCGAAAAGGGCACAAAGTTGCCGTACAGCAACCGAGTCTCATCCTTGTCTTGAGTCAGCGCGGCACCGCTCAGATCGATTCCGGCGAAAAGACCGCGGGAGCGCGAATAGGTCAGCACTTCTGCGCGCATCTTGACGTCGGTGTCGGCCGCCGCATCACGGCCTACCGGTCCAGCGGCGGCCGACGCGTCGGCACCCAGTTTGAACTTGCTCGAAAGCAAGTGCTGCATGCCTTGGTCGTTCGTCACGACCATCACGAGATCGACTGCCTGGCCTCCGAGCTGCAGACCCCAGCTGCCGCCGGTGATAGTGATAGGAGCGGGAGCACTCCAGCCTGACGCCGTGCGACAAGTGGCGACGCCCTTGCCATGATTCCCGCCGAAGCCAATTGCGATCTTTACCATCGAAGGAATGACGGCGATGCACTTCGCATCGCGCATGACCTTGTCAGGAATTGCCTTGTCCGGGGTCGCCATGATTTCATTCAGAACCTTGGCGGAGGCATCAATCCGCTTGGCGATATCGGAATCGTCCTTGTCTTTGTCGGCGGACCAACTCACTCCGATCAAGAGGGAACACATGCTCAGCACCAGGAGACACTTGGGAAATACTGAAGAAATCCTTCTCATATTCACTTCGTCCTCTTCTGTGCTCCACGTGAGCACCTGCTAATTGTTCTTCGACAACTAAGCTATTCCGAGAGCGAAGCCGGTTCTATCCGGCAGAGGCAGTAAACCGCGGCAAGAACTTTCCTGAAGGAACGGAGCGGCGGGGGCGATGCCACTACCGAGTGAGGCCTTTCCTCGGCTGGACATACAGGTTCCACAGTATTGTGACTTTCTGCGCGGCACATTAGTCTGCAATCTCTACTCGACACAACGCCCCCCAAGCGGGTGCCGGTCCTCTGGGACGGACCGGCACCTGCTCCTTCCAAAGGCTCTGGATCCGCAGCGGATACGGGAACAGATCTCGCCAAGTACAGTCTTGCGGGGATACTTCGGAGGTTTGGGCTTGCCTATGATCGGTAAGGCAAATCTCAATGTCGGAGGTGAGTATGCTTTATTGGGCCCTGATGTTCCTGGTTGTGGCGCTGATCGCCGGAGTGCTGGGCTTCACGGGCGTGGCGGTCGCGGCTGCTGGGATCTCGAAAGTGTTGTTTGTTGTTTTCCTGGTGCTGTTTCTGGTTTCGCTTGTCGCGCATCTCGGAAGCGGCCGCCGGTCGCTGAACTGACCGCATAAAACAACAGGGCCTCCTAAGACTGAGGCCCTGCTTTTAGTCCTGAGCTGCCACCTGCCCGGGCAATCCCTTGGCTTCCGCATCACGGCTGTCGCTGGTTACGCATGCGTTGGTGGGGATCACCGCCTCGACTATCGATCCGCCACCCGAAGACTCCACTCTGAACTCGCCTCCGAACTCCGCTAGTCTTTCCCTCATTCCCGCGAGGCCGATTCCGGACGCTGCTCCGTCACGAAACCTCGCCAGGACTTCTTCGGGAATCCCTTTCCCGTCATCCGTAACCGTGAGGGTGACGTGCCCGTCGGAGCACAGAATGCGAATATCGACCGACTGGGCCGAGGCATGGCGATACACATTGGTCAACGATTCCTGCAGAACCCGAAACAGTGCGATCTCGACCTCTCTGGGCAGCCGCTCAATAGGCTCATCGACGAACAGCGACACCTTTACCTGACTGCGTTTCCCGTACTCATCCACATACCAGCGAGCCGCGGGCAAGAATCCCAGTTCTTCCAGCAGAGGAGGGTGGAGTAGATGCGAAATCGTTCGCACCTCCTGAATCGCGCAATCTGTTAGCCCGACTGTCTCGCGAAGCAGGGACGGCGCATCGATGTGCACTCCAGTCTCCAGTTGGTTGAGATTGATCTTCAGACCGGCGAGATACTGGCCGACGCTGTCATGAAGCTCACGAGCGATGCGGCGGCGCTCTAAGTCCTGCAATTCAAGAATCCTGGCGCTCATCAGACGATAGGATTCCGCGTTTGCACGCGACCTCTCCTCGGTATCCTTCGTTCGGGCAACCTCAGTCATAAGCAGGCGGAAATTGTACCCTAGCATCACAGTTACGACTGTAAACGCCAGCCCCAGCATGAGAATGTTCCGTTTGAACAAATAGTCCCAGGCTTGGAGTCGCTGATCGAGCAGCAATTCCTCTTCGTCCTGCATGCTTCTTACGATCGAGGAGATCTGTTTCTCGCGGTCGCCCAGTTCCTCTTGCCGCTTCCGCTCGGTGGCCGAGAGGTAGACCCGCAAGTCGCCACGATTGCGCGGGCTCTCGAGCAGGGATGCGTTTTCTTTGAGGATATGCCCCAGTTCGTCAAGACGCTCTTGCTGGCGCGGGTTATCTCTTGTCAGTCGCCGGAGTTCATCGACGGTTTGGCGGGCCAGGGCAGATTGCTGACGGGACTGCGGAAAGGGTTCGTTTTCACGGAAGGGGGGCTCGGTGGACTCGGCGCGCATTACTTCCAACTGCAGATCGTTGAGCTGAGACCGCACCTGATACGTATGGATAACCCAGTCCCGACTGACAGCAATTCCGCGCTCGGTGAAATAGGCCACTGCTCCCAGGGCAAGGATGGCGAGGAAGACCAGAACTAACGAAGCGAAGCGGACCCGCGTCGAGGACGATGCGGGCGTCTTGGGGAGCGCGGGATTGGAGTCTTTTGTCATTCTCTATTTGTTCTGCGCCTTTCTAGAATGCTGTGCTGACCACGACGCAAGACAACACCTTTTGTGATGACCTGACATTAAGCAGGGCCAGCTCCGCGAAAAACTCATGAAGCTGACCCCTTGGTCACTTTTCCGAAAGATCACGCCTACTTCGTGGAAGTTGCCTTTTGGTGTTTGACCTCAAGCTCGTTGACTACCTGCTTCACGTTGGGCACCTGTTCCGCTAGCTGCTGAACGGAAGAACGCTGAGCTTGAGAGGGAACGTCGCCCTTCAACGTAACCACGCCGTTGTTGACGTCGTACTTCACGTCGCGCTTGAGCCTGTGTTGAATCAACATGGCTTCCAGGTTCTTGTCGATGCCGGAATCCAGGTCGGAATCAACCTTTTTCGCGGTGCTTTCGTCACCGCCCGGCCGCACGCCGATCTCGTTCGACACGACTTCAGTGCCGGCGATGGACCTGGCGATGGATTCGGCTCTCGCTTTGTCGTCGTCCGTCGCTACTTTGCCCGTGAGAGTCACCACGCTCTTGTCGCGATCCTGGCTCACGCTCACCTCGTTTAGTCCGGCTTGATCGAGCGAGTGCCGGATATCTCCAGCGATGTCGGGAGCCTTCGGAGGCCTGTCTGAGCACGCCAGCGTCAACGCAATCGCGCAGGTTACCAGTACGTTTGAAATGATCTTGAGTGCTTTCATGATTCTCCTTTTCCTTTGGTCGCGCCGCACGATCTTGCACGGTTCGACTTCAACTAAATCCAACGCCATCCAGCTCCTCTAACTGTGCCTGTTGTGGCGGCCCGTCAGAATCAACTGGAACCCGTAGATATCGGGAGGACTTCTGGTAACAGAGGGGGACAAAAAAGATGAGGAGGTGGTGGATGCGTGGCGGCCAAGGACGGCTTCCAAGTCGGTCAAACTGCAAAGGCCCGACTCGGGCCACCGTGTGCAGTCACTCCTGGATGGACGTGGCCGCCAGCATCCTGCTAGCTTCAAAATAAAGAAGGCGTGTTGCAGTCAGAATCGGGGAAAGTATGTACACGAAAGGATTCCATCGCCTATATCAGTCTGATGGCAGCGATCGGTTGCTGTCACCGGGCATCCAACAACCCGATGGGGCTAGGCTTGCAATTCGCGTCGCTTTTAGTACTCGGGATACCGGTCGCGTGTATCGCCTGGACGGTGACGCATGAAGAAGTGTTTCGCGAGCCGCGCCAGTTCTGTCATGAGGAATCTGTACGAGCGCAGTCCCTCATGCGCCGAAAATTCTTCTACTTATTTACTTGCGAGTATTGTTTCAGTCACTATGTCGCGGCGGGAGTGCTGCTCGTCGCCCGATACAAACTGCTGTACATGGATTGGCGAGGATACTCATTGCCTTCTTCGCCCTCGTCTGGGTGGCCAAGCAGAACATGAGCATTGACAACCGCCTTCGCCTCGATATTAAGCATGAGCAAGTCGAAATTAAGGCCAAGGAACAGAACGTCAACGACCGCAAGGCCGCCGAGGCTGGTGCACCTGCGTACAGTGGTGTGGGTTCAGACGGTCAGAGGGACGCCGAGAGGGTCGTGCCGCCTGGATGGGATGACCACCTGCACAATGGTGCCGGGATGGGCATTCGCCAATCGGAGACCGCCTCCAAGCTCGTTGACGCGCCGCCGCATCCCGCCGATGCCAACGCCAACGCTGTCAGGACGCAATTGAATCACCTGCTCCTCAATTCCTTTGCCATTGTCACTCACAGTGACAACGATCTGATCTTCGCTCTCGACCAAGCTCTACGCT
>CAWEQA010000024.1:0-213641 GCA_963811095.1 uncultured Acidobacteriaceae bacterium
TGGACGGTGGCCTTTGCTCTGCTGGGCGCGATGACATTTTCGATCCTGGTTGCTCCCGGTTCTTGCGAGCTTTTTGTTTCGTCAGGGCGTCAAGGAAACACACAACCCGGTCCTGGCTTATCTGACCGAACGCTATCGGCGGCGCCTGCGCTGGTGCGTGGGACATCGGACGCTTACCGTCGGCGTCGGTGTGGCTTGTCTGCTGGTCACACTGTTTTTGGGTTTCAGCGGAGTCATCGGCTCGGAGTTTCTGCCTCACCTGGACGAAGGCTCGATCTGGGCCCGCGGCACTTTGGCGCAAAGCACAAGTCTCACCGAAGGCACACGTTTCATGAACCAGGCGCGCCTGATTTTTGCGTCATTTCCTGAAGCCAGGCAAGTAATCTCCGAAATCGGCCGGCCCGGATGACGGAACTGACACCGGGGGTTTCGGCAATACGGAATACTTCATCGACCTCAAGCCCAAGGCGGAATGGCGGCCCGTATTTCGAGAAGACAAAGAGGGACTCATCGCCGCCATGAACCGAGAGATCGGCAAATTCCCGGGGGCGACCTGGAATTTCTCTCAACCCATTGAAGACAACGTCGGAGAAACGCTCACCGGTACCAAGGGCCAGCTTGCCCTGAAAGTCTTCGGAAACGACTTGAGGCTCATCGAGCAGAAAGGCGACGAGATAGCGGACCTAATGCAGCGGGTGCCCGGCATCACCGACGTCAAGCTTTATCGGGACACCGGCCAGCCCAATCTCAACTTCACCATCAACCGGCAGCAAGCGGCCCGCTTCGGAATCAATGTCACCGACATACAGGACGTGGTCGAGACCGCCGTGGGCGGGAAAGCTGTGAGTCAAGTACTGCCAGCAGGTACTCCGGAACGCTACGACGTGGTGGTGCGCTACCAGGAGCCCTATCGAAAGGATGCCAGGGCCATCAGCAACATTCGCCTGCTCTCTCCGTCCGGGGAGCGAGTCTCCCTGGCGCAGCTCACCACCATGGAAGTTCGCGACGGCGCTTACGACATCTACCGGGAAGGAAACAGCCGCTACGTCAGCGTGACATTTAATGTGCGCGGGCGGGATCTGAATAGTTCGGTCGAAGACGCGATGTCGCAGATCGGCCAGAAGGTCAAACTTCCGCCAGGCTATCACTTGGAATGGTCGGGCGAATACGAGAGTTCGAAGCGGGCCTCGGCGCGCCTCGCAGTTATCGTCCCGCTCACTGTCCTTGTCATTTTCATTCTGCTCTACACCATGTTTCGCTCCGCGAAGTGGGCGCTGCTCATTCTTACGGTTGTGACCATGGCTCCAATCGGTGGACTGCTTGCGTTGTTGCTCACTGGTACGCACTTCAGCGTGTCGTCCGGAATCGGATTCCTGGCGCTCTTCGGCGTGTCGGTCCAGACGGGAGTCATCATGCTCGAATACATCAACCAGCTCCGGGCCCGAGGCTACACCATCGTGGATGCGGCCATCGAAGGCGCGGTACTCAGGCTTCGTCCCATCATGATGACGATGCTGGTGGCAACATTCGGACTGGTTCCGGCAGCGCTCTCGCATGCGATCGGTTCCGATTCGCAGCGTCCTTTTGCCATCGTCATTGTTGGCGGACTGGTGGCTGCGTTGGCGATGAGCCTGGTTCTGTTACCGACTCTCTATGTATGGATCGCCAGGGACAACGACAAGCTCCCGGAAACGGAGGAGTCGGTTGAGAGTTAGGGCCTTGAACTCCGAGTCGAGAAGCAGCGCGCCATTCGGTCTGCTCGCGATGCTGCTGTCCGGCTTCCTGCTCACGCTGCCGGCACGAGCCCAAACCACTGCGGCCGGTCCGGATCACGCTCGACGAAGCCATTCAGATGGCCCTCCAGCACAACCACAATCTGCTGGCGGCTCGAACCACGATTCAGCAGAGCGAGGCAGACGAAAAGACAGCCAACCTGCGGCCGAATCCTTCATTGTTTGCAGATTGGGAATACCTGCCGCTGGGTTCGCCAGCCCGCCAGAATCCGAGCGTTTATGGCGGCCAGTCCATCGGCGACTACCTGCACAACAATACGGAAGCCGACATTGGCCTCAGCTACCTGATCGAGCGCGGGAAAAAGCGGCAGCACCGCCTGCAAGCTGCCAGAGACATCACGGCGCAGACGCGCTCGCTGGTGACCGACAACGAGCGCGCTCTTACATTCAATGTCGCCTCCCTGTTTGTAAACGTGCAACTCGCGGAATCAACGCTCGAACTCGCCGACACGGATCTGAAGAGCTTTCAGAAGACAGTGGAACTCGGCGAACTGCGCTACACCAAAGGTGCGATCAGCGAAGACGATTTCCTGAAAATCAAATTGCAGCTTCTGCAGTTTGAGACCGACTATCAGCAGGCCAATTGGCCAAGGTTCAGGCGCTTTCTGACTTGCGGCAGTTGCTTGGCTACGAGTCCGTCGCTCCGGACTACGATGTGGCAGGTGCTTTCGACTACCAGCCGCTCAAGGGCAACCTGGAAGACTTCCAATTGAAAGCTCTGCAAAATCGCCCCGATCTGCGAGCGTCCCAACAAGGAGTAACGGCGGCGACGGAGCCAATACGAGGTGCAGAAGAGCAATCGGCAAGCCGGACGTCACCGTGCAGGGGAATTATTCCCATGTCAACGCGATCAACGCCGTCACGTTTTACGGAAGCATCCCGCTTCCGATCTTCAATCGAAACCAGGGCCAAATCGAACACGCGCGCATTGCCATCACCCAGGCCGAAGAGCAGGAGAAAGCAACCAACGGCCAGACCCTGACTGATGTCCGTGATGCCTATGAAGGTCTGCGCACAAACGACAAGGTGGTCACCCTCTATCGCTCAGGATATCTCGACGTTGCGCAGAAAGATCGAGACATCAGCCAATACGCCTATAAGCGAGGCGCCGCTAGCCTGCTGGATTTTCTCGATGCCGAGCGCAGCTACCGTGCGACTCAACTGGCTTACCGGCAGGCACTCGCGTCCTACCTGCTGGCGCTTGAGCAGCTTCGAGAAGCGGTGGGCGTCAGAAATCTGCCATGAATGGTCGACCGGATAACGACTCGCCGAAGGAGCTGGACTCGTGAAAAAGCAAGAGGTACGAAGCCGAATCGAGGAAGTTGGAATCATTCCGGCGATTCGTGTGTCTTCGAGCGAGGACGCTTTGTTCGCCGCGGAGGCAGTCTCCCGAGGCGGCATTCCCATAGTCGAGGTCACGTTGACCGTGCCCGATGCGCACAAAGTGATCGCCCACCTCGTGCAGAATGCTCCCGAAGTGATTGTCGGCGCAGGAGGCGTCTCGGATGTGGAAACAGCACGCCGCTGTTTGGATGCCGGCGCCAAGTTCCTGACCAGTGACGGGCTTGATCCTGAGGTCGTGATCTTCGCGATGAAGGAAGGTGTAGTCGTGATTCCGGGAACACTCACTCCGAGCGAGGTGATGAGGGCGTGGCAGATTGGGTCCCGACTTCGTGAAAGTCGTTCCCTGCGCGCAAGTGGGTGGCGACAGCTACATCCGGGCGTTGAAGGCGATGTTTCCAAACGTGCCCCTCATCGCCGCAGGCGGAGTGAATCAGCAGACGGCATCTGGTTTCATTCTTGCGGGTGCGATCGCGCTCGGCATCGGCGCCGAGCTAATTCCCAGGGAGGCGATCCGGCTGCGTCAATCGGACCGCATCACAGAGTTGGCGCGGAGGTTTACTGGCTTCGTCAGCGATGCCCGCAAGCAGGTATCGGGCCGGTAGAGATTCCGCCGGAGGGCTGCTCGTGCCTTCCGTTGCGGATAAGTAACAATCCGGAAGTAGTACGAGGCAGGTAACTGGCTGCCCGACATCAGAAGGAGGGATCAAATGCAACCAGAACTGGGCAATGGGCACTCACAGACAGGAACTCACGAAGCGCCTGCAAACTCAATGTTCGCGACTCTCTCGCACATCGAGCACGATGTCAACGACTTGATTGCTGCCCTGGCTTTGCTCGGCGTCAAGCGCTGTTCCCGGTGCCGGCAATTCTTCCGCTGCGCTGATCCCGGCGCGCTCTTTGATTCGGGCGAACTCGTCTGTTATGACTGCATTCCAGATTGGTGGACATTGCGCTCGACGCAAATCGGCGTCGCGGACCGCGAGCAGATTGAGGGGAAACTGGCATCGTGGTTGCGAAAGCATCACCGAGGCGAAGTCGTGAAAGAGACTCCTGGCAAGGTATTTGACGCCGCCAACGCAGCATTCCAGATCGTAGCCAAATGCGTCGAGTGCGCTGGGTCGGGAAAGCTCATGGAGGGTGAGCGCTGCCGGTTCTGCAATGGACTAGGGACGGTGCGGGTCGTCGTGCCGAAGTAAGGTCGCGCTGCTGGGCCCTGGAAGGAGAGTGCGGTCGGTTCTGTACCGGACTCGGCACGGTGTACGTCGTGGTATCCAGATGTGGGCAGTCTTCGACTCCCTGGAGGTCTTCGCCTCATGCCCAGCGAGTGAGGCTTGTTCGACCGTCACCGTCTCAGAGCGCCCGTCAAAGATCGGGGTCAACCGAGCTTCCACAGTGGTGTGTGCGCTACTCGCGACACGAGTAGTCGCGCGAAACATGCCGAACTCGACCACTGGAGGGCAAAGAAGCCGGATTGCATGAAAGCGGGTAAGCGCGAAGTCCTGAATGACCACGGCCGGTAGAGCAGTGATGCCGAGGCCCGATTGCACGGCGGAAAGGATGGCATCGAGACTCGCGCTTTCAAACGTGATCCGCCAATCCCGTCCGGCCCTGTGCAAAGAATCCAGCATCTCGTTTTGCCAAGGACATGGGCCCTCAAAAAGTATGAGAGGTATCGGGCGGGATTCATCGAAATCGAAACCATTGCCCGCAGCCCATTCCAGAGGGACCGACCACCTCTCGGTTGGTGTTCCGGTCATTAGGCTTGGATCGCCAATCGCCCAGTCGAGCTTTCCCGCCTTCAATAAGGCATCGAGCCTGTTTGGAGCGGTCACGACCACTCTCAATTCGAGATCCGAATGGGGCGACTGAAAGCGCTTCATCGCAACGGCCAATCCAACAAGGGCAACATCTGCGCTCATACCTACAGCCATCTGTCGGGCCGCAGGCTCTCCTCGCAACCTGAGAAGGATCTCCTCGTTGAGTTCCACCACACGATGGGCATACGTCGCGAGCAGTTGCCCCTGTCGCGTTAACTTCATGCCTTCTCTGCCGCGAGCAAACAGTCTCTGGCCGACGATCTTTTCCAGCCGCAACATCTGTTGACTGATAGCCGGCTGTGTCTTGTTAACGGCTACCGCAGTCTTTCCCAGACTCCCGTGCTCCACAACAGCTAGAAATGTGCGCAAGAGACCCACTTCCACATTGTTGGTTTCCATCTGTGTGCTCATCGGATGTGCCTCGCAAATGACGGGCGTCGACCTCAACGAGCGACCCGAAGATCGCAACTACGGGGCGCACTTGGAAACATAGAATGCACAGCATGAAGAAGCCGTGAAGAACGGCAGTAATTGTTTGACTGAATCGCATAAAGAATTTGGATGGAAGACCGAGGAGAGAAAATCAGCTTCCCGGCATCGTGAAACCGGCTGCGCGCCAGAAACATTCCTTATACACAACTCTGAAAAGCCTGCGGCCAAAATAACTCACAAAAGGAGCATCGGGGTGTGGTCCGACTGTGGTCCGATAGCAGTGCTTTCTAGTCTCTTCAATGACTTTGTGTCGTTCCCGGCGGCGTCAAGTCGTTGAAATGAAATGCTGTCGTTTATTCGGTTGGCCTCATAACCCAAAGGTCGGTGGTTCAAATCCACCCCCCGCAACCAATTTTAAGCAGCGTTTTCAAGAGCTTCCGTGATCTCGACCGGAGGCTCTAATTGTTGAGGTAACGTTAAGGCAACAGAATTTACGGCATCTTCCAGAACTGCACCCAACCTCCTACCGGCTTCGGCATTCGCAGAATCACCCAGGCTGTGAGTATAGACGTTCTGGGTGATCGAACTAGTCAGAGAATGCCCAGCTCTCTCCTCCCGAGTCTTCAACGGCACACCGAGAGCGTCGAGTATTGACTGATTGAAATGCCGGAAGGCATGAAAGCCCCGCTGAGCGAGCTTCAGCCTCTCTAATAGTGGTTTCAGGTTCCTCTGACGAACGTTGTTCATGTCCACCGGGGATCCGTTCTCCGAACTGAACAGGTAGTCGTGACCCTCGGCTTTCTGCTTGATGACCTGCTGCCAGACCATCTCCTGCAGCTGCGGAGACATGACCAGAGACCGTGTGGAGTTGTCGGTTTTCAAGGTCTGCTCCTGACCGTTCCAAACAGCCTGGACCACGTTTAGACAGTTGCCGTTCACATCAGACCACTTCAGACCGGCAAGTTCGCCGGCTCGAATTCCTGTCTCGGCCAACAACCAGAAAAACACTCTAGACTCTCCTGCTGAGATGATCTTTGCCACTTCGTCCAGAGTGAAGAACCGCGGTGTCCTCCTTGACCGTTTAGGAAGTTTCGGTTTGGGCAGAACGGCAGTGACGTAGCCTTGTGTCTGTGCCGCTCGCCAGATCAGACTGACTACACCCCAGACGTTCCGAATCGTCTTCGGGTCGCTCCCGCCACTTCAATTCGCCTGCTCATGAGCTAGCGGATCAAGCATCCAGCAGAAACCAGCGGCTTTAGTGGCAAAACGCCTAAACAGTACACACTGAGATCATATCGAACTAACGAGAACCTTATGTCGTTCCAACTTGGTTGCCACGAACCGACGCTTCATGGAGTGCTTTGCGTGCAATCAATCCGAAGCCTTTCGAACTTGCTGACGTCTGCAAGGCGCGGAACTCTCTTTGGGCCTCCGCCCCATGTTTTGTCTTGGTCGCAAATTCGGCTAAAGCAAGTTCGGTGGCAAACCCGATGCCGCTAAATCCGTAACGTTGTGCTTCGCGGTTCACGCCTCTCAACACCGGACCTGCCGCCTCCGGGTTTCCGGATTCCAGAAGGACGCGACCTGAAACCAATTCGAACTGTAACCGGAGAAAGCGGTTCTGGCTCTCCTTTCCATGCCGTTGCGCTGCATCCATTTCTTTTTGAGCTTCACCTTGTTTGCCCTGAGCGAGTAGCGCATCGACGATTACGAGGCTTGCGTTGAGTTCGTCGTCTCGTTGTTGCTCCTGTTCAAACTGTTGTCTACATGCACGTGCCGATGTTTCGGCGTCCGAGGCGTGACCTTCCTCGATGGCAAGGTTAGCCAAAGAGACACGGCTCTCAGCCGCATTCTGCTTTTCTCCGGCTTGATTCCGAAGCGTAAGAGCTTCCTCGTATCGGGTCCGGGCCAACGCAAGATCACCCCGATCCAAAGCTACATCCCCCATCCCGCTCAGCACATAGGCAGTAGCATTCTTGTCTTCCATTTTCCGCGCAATAACTTCAGCCTGCCGGTACGCTGTGTCGGCTTTGTCGAGTTCGCCATTTTGTCTCCAGATGTCTCCCAAGCTGTCAAGGTTAAGGACTACGCCCTCCTTGTCATCGACAGCTTGATACTCCGGAATGGATTCCTCCAACAGTTTCTTCGCTTCCATCAGTTCGCCTTGAGATAAACGAGCGTCAGCGAAATTACTGAGCGCGGTGGCAACGCCGTCCCTGTTACCAACCTGGCGAAACTTCTTTACTGCTTGCTGGAGCATTTCTGCAGATTGTGTGAGATCACCCCGTAGATAGTAGAGAGACGCGAGATCGGTCCGCATCATGGCTTCGCCGTTGGGATCCTTGGCGGCAAGTGACGCCTCAAGCGCATTTCGGCAAATATTGACCGCTTCTGTCGATGCACCGATAGAAGGTTCTTGCTGGCAAAGAATGCCGTACGTTCGACTGACAATGACGGGGGATCCTTGTGCAGTCGCCTTTCCGATCGCTAGTTTCGCTGCGGCAGCAGCTTTCGTGAAGTCTCTATTGATCCATGCGGACGCCTCTGTCATATCAATTCGCGCGTCACCGCCTAGGGGGAGTGGAAGGCGCCGCAAAACTGCTAAGGTCTGGAGCGACTCCGCCGCATCGAGATGAATTTGCGCGGAGGCGAACAAGAGACCGTAGTCCAGATTGTCGGGAAAAAGGTGGAACAGGGAGCGATAGGTCTCGACCGCTTTGGGCCATTCCTCGACGGTCCTCTGATATTGTCCTTCGACCAGCAGCCGCTGTTCTTGGGAAAGATGATTCGAGAGGTCGAGCGCTCGCTGAGCCTCTGCTCGAGCTCTGGCGTCATAGCCGGTGTGCCACCATACATCGGATAAAGCCGCATGGGCGAGCGGGAAATCGGGATCCGCCGCAATCGCTCCGCTTAGTAGATCGCGAGCTCCCAAAAAGTCGAATGCCCACAACCTGGCTCGTCCCTCGGCGTAGAGGCGGGCTGCTTTTTCATTAGACGGAAGCGCTGCTCGTGTGGCGATTTCGGTCCCCTCGGACGGTGCAGCCACACCGAGACTTCGCCGCAGTCTTCCACCCAAATCCGAGGCCAAGTTGAAGAGGTCATTCTCATCGCCCGATACAGATTCCTCCGCAATGATGTCCCCGCCAGCAGTATCTTGGACTCGCACGTCAAGACGAATCCTACGCTTGGGGTCAGCCGGAATCATCGTGTATGAGCCCACGACGACCACATCCGCGCCTGGGTTGGTTCGCAAACGCTGCAAGGTAGATTTGCCAAGGGAATCTTCATCGCGGAGTGGCAATTCACTCTTGGCGCGCGCAACATCTTCGCCGGGGACCATGCGGAGTTCGCCGCCTGCGGCAAGTTCTGTGTTCAACATTTCGCAGAAAGCGGCAGAGAGCCAATCGTCCTCTGTCCGGCCGGGCAAATTTCGGAAGCCAAGTACTGCGACCGAACGGCGAACGTGTAGGTGCGGAATTGAGTTCCCGGCCTGGGCGGTTGAAAGCGTAGATGCATTTCTCGGCCGGAGAACATAGAGCACAATGCCAACCAATACCAAAACTATCAGTGTGGCGACGATCACACCGCTTGTCGCATACAGGTTAGGTTGGGATGCGGACACGGCGGTCGCCGCAGGCGTTGGAGTGGCGGAGTCAGCCACGGGCGCTGCGTCGACCCTAACCGGCGCGATGAACCGGTAGCCCCGCCGAGGAATGGTTTCGATGAATCTGGGATTGCTCGCATCATCCCCAAGAGCTTCCCGGACCTTGAGTACCGCCACTCCCAGGCTCTTATCGAATTCGACAAAGGTATTTTGGGGCCAAAGTCGGTTCCGAATCTCTTCCCGCGAAACAATCTGTCCGGCTCGTTCGACAAGCAATACCAAGAGTCGGAAAGGCTGTTCCTGCAAGCGCACACGCACTGAAGCACGCGTAAGTGCGCCATTAGCCGGGTCAAGCACGTAGAGCCCGAAACTGTAGCTGATTTCCGGGGCCGCAGAATGATCTGGAGCAGATGCCGTCATTACGTCAGGCGAGACTTTGAGGGTCGAGTTTAGCACGAAAACGAGCTAAGACGAGTTAGTCAGCATTCGTAAGCCCCCGGAAAATAAAGGATTAGCGGTTAAAGCACAATTTGCCCACAGTTGGCTTGCTAATTCTTCCGGTTGCAAGCAAATTCTCGTCGTTGCAGCCCATCGACCGAATTGAATCCCGAGGAGGTGGAAAAATGAGCGCTTGCCAAGCTTGCGGTGCAGCTTTAGCCGAGGACACTCGCTTCTGTCAGTCTTGTGGGTCACCAACAGGTCTCAGAGCAGATGCCTCTATGGCGGGGGTCGAGAGTTCGACTCCAGTCGCTGTCATGTCTCCGTCCGGGGAGACGGGGTCCCAAACGATGGATACGAACCTCGTGGGAGCACTCACCTACCTCGCCGGCTTCGTCACGGGAATCGTGTTTCTGGTGCTCGACCCGTACAAGTCGAACTCCTTCGTTCGCTTTCATGCTTTCCAGTCGATTTTCTTTAATGTCGCATGGATCGCCTTTTGGATTGTCTGGATGATTGTCTCGGCTGTGCTAACCCCACTGACGGCCGGAATCTTTGGCCTAATTGCTTTGCCGCTGATGTTGATTTTCACAATCGCCGGTTTTGGAATCTGGATCTTCCTGATGTACCAGGCCTACCAGCAAAAACTGTTCAAGCTGCCGATCGTGGGTAAATTCGCCGCGCAGCAGGCGGGAGTAAGACTGTGATGTCGGGTCCCATTTCGCAGGTGTGAAGAGGAGAGACACTTGAGCCACTTTTTCAAACTGACGGCGCTTTTGATCCTATTTGCGCCTGTTGTCTTTGGCCAGTCGCCGGGCAAGACGCGCACCTACTACATTGCGGCCGACGAGGTGGATTGGGATTACGCTCCCGGCGGCGTCAACAAGATGATGGGCATGAAGTTCGAAGGATACTCGACAGTTTTTACCGAACGAGGGCCACACCGGATTGGAACGGTATACCGCAAGGCCATTTACCGCGAGTACACGGATGAAACCTTCGCTCATCTCAAAGCTCGCTCTCCTGAGTGGGAGCATGCCGGCATCCTTGGACCAATCCTTCGCGCCGAAGTGGGAGACACAATTCGTATTCTTTTCAAGAATAACGCCAGCCGACCTTACAGCATGCACCCCCACGGCGTGTTCTATGACAAAGACTCGGAGGGTGCCCCTTACAACGATGGCACTACGGGCAAAGACAAGGAAGATGACGCGGTCCCGCCGGGCAAAACACACGTTTATATCTGGCAAGTGCCCGAACGTGCGGGTCCCGGACCGAACGATCCTAGTTCTGTCGTGTGGCTTTACCACTCACACACAAACGAGTTGAAAGACGTAGAGAGCGGACTGGTAGGGGCCATGATTATCACCCGTCGCGGTATGGCCGCCGAAGATGGCAAGCCGAAAGATGTCGATCGGGAGTTTGTCTGCTTGTACTTACTCTTCGACGAAAACGTCAGTTGGTATATCGACCATAACATTCAGACCTTCGCCAGCGATCCCAAGGGAGTGAAGAAATTGGATTTCGCTCCCGTAGATAACGAAGGCAATTTCTCGGGTCTTGGTTCCGGGTTCACCGTGGCTAACGCCAAGTTCGCCATAAATGGCTACATCTACGGAACAGGCCCGATGATGGTCATGAAAAAAGGGGAACGCGTCCGCTGGTATCTGGTCGCACTTGGGGAACAGTTCAGCGTGCATACGCCCCACTGGCACGGCAACGTCGTCTTGCACGACGGCAAGCGCACAGACGTCGTTCCTCTCATGCAGGCACAAATGGAGACTGCGGACATGGTTCCCGACAACCCGGGGATCTGGATGTTCCATTGCCACATTGACGACCACATGGATGCGGGAATGGCGGCGCTCTACAAGGTAGAGCCGTAATGCTTGATACGAACGCACTCGAACGAGAACATCGATGCCCCAAGAGAGGCCTATGAGATCCAACCGCCCCACATCTCGTTGGATGTACGTTTCGGTCGTCCTCAGTCTACTACTGGGAGCTTCAATGAGGGCACAGGAAGCCGCCCCGGACGCGGCAATAGCCACCGTTCGGCCGGAAGCAATTCGTGCGGACATGCGCTTTCTCGCAGACGACTTGCTTGAGGGCCGAGGCACGGCGACCCGTGGTTTCGATATCGCAGCGAAATTTATGGCGACTCAGTTCGAAGCTATGGGACTTCGGCCAGCGGGTGATAACGGAACCTACTTCCAGAACGTGCCACTACGACTACTCAAACCCGATCCCACAAAGTCTGCTCTCGTCCTCACTCATGGCGGCAAAGAAGAGCCCCTCACTTTCGGCAAGGACTATCTCTCGGGCGTCGACCCAGTTCGTGCGGATCGCTCTATAGAAGCCCCCGTTGTATTTGTTGGATACGGAGTAACCGCTCCGGAACAAGGGTATGACGACTACAAGGGAGTCGACGCAAAAGGCAAAATCGTGGCTCTCATCTTCGGCGCACCAGACTTTCCATCATCCATTCGAGCGTATTACACATCGCCCGAAGTCAAAACCAGGACCGCTGTCGCGCATGGCGCGGCCGGTGTCATTGTTCTCAATGATCCGAACTTCGAGCAGATGTATCCGTTCTCCAAACGCGTTAGAGATTTGATCACGCCGGAATTCCGGTGGCTCGATAAGCAGGGGCTACCCAATCCTTATTTCCCGGGACTCAAGGGCGTTGCGTTCTTGAGCCTGGATGCAACCCGACGCCTGTTTGACGGCAGTTCGCACACTGCGGAAGAGGTTTTCGCAGCCGCCAAGGCCGGGAAACTAGCGCCCTTCGCCCTGCCGATTACGGCCAAAATACACAACGTGACCCAGTCCCAGGATGCACACAGCTCCAACGTTGTCGCCCGACTAGAGGGAAGCGACCGGGCATCGAATGAGGTTGTTGTCTACAGTGCGCATCTCGATCACTTGGGCATTGGGGAACCGATCGAAGGCGACAACATTTACAACGGCGCCTTGGACAACGCGTCGGGTTCCGCCACCATACTCGAGGTGGCGCGCGCCTTCAGCAGAATGGAGAGGAAGCCGCGGCGCTCAATCCTGTTTGTGGCCTTCACGGGCGAAGAATCGGGTCTGATCGGTTCCGACTATTTCTGTCACAACCCGACCATCGCCAAGGGGTCGATCGTGGCCGACCTGAACATCGACCAGGTTCCCATGTTCTGGCCGGTTCAGGACATCGTGGCGTTTGGAGCTGAACATTCCAGCTTGGATGCGGTCGTCCGCAGGGCAGCTGAGCACATGCACCTCTCAGTATCGCCGGACCCGATGCCTGAAGAAGTAGTCTTCATCCGCAGCGATCAATTCTCGTTTGTGCGGCAGGGTATTCCCGCCATTATGCCTTCTCCGGGCGGTAGGTCGTCTGATCCAAACATCAAGCCTATGGACATCTTCATGAATTGGATGGCGACACGACAGCACCAACCAAACGACGACATGCAGCAACCGGGGCTGGATTTTGAAGCTGCAGCGACGTTTGCCCGCTATGTCTTTCTGTGCGGTTTCATGATCGCGGATGATTCGCGAAAACCTGCCTGGAACAAAGGGGATTTCTTCGCACAACATTTTGGACGGAGTACTGAATAACAACCGTGGACATGGTTCCCGATAGTCGCGGGACTTGGATGTTGCACTGCCATATGGACGACCACATGCACGCGGGAATGGTCACGTTGTACAAGGTCGAGCCGTAAATGAGCTGGCAGCACGAAGAAGAGACAGGAGAATCATTTTCGATGAGAGAGAGCTTTATGTTTCGCAGTCACTTTTTCACGCTTTTCGTCCTTTCACTGCTCGTGATAGGGCAGGCCCTGACAGCATGCGCGGCAGATAGCGCCGCGCCTTCATATCCCGCCTGGGCCGCAGCCGTCGTCCCTGCCTACCCTCATGCCCTCCGCTCGAGCGGCCCTGTCACCCCGAAGTTATATGGGATCTCAACGACCGACCGCAAGCCGACGGTGGTGGCGTGGTACAAGTCGCGCGTGCACGGCGGATGGTCGGAAAGCGAAGGAGGAAATACTTGGTCAGTAAAGAGCGGCGGCGTAAGAATCCAAATCTCGGCGAATTTCTACGACGAATCGGGCGAGGAGAAACCAGGAACACGCGTCGCTCTCACGAGATATCCCTGATCGGAGCTTGCCCCATTACAACCAACCGCAGGCTCAGCACTTCGATCTTGGGAAGTGGCAGAGACATAAATAGCGGGGAATTCAGGCGGGATTCGGTAGATAAGGAGACCTTCATGATTCGCAATTACGTATTCACGCTTTCTGTTCTTTCGTTACTCGTGATGGGGCAGGAGGTGCCAGCACACGCGGCTGACTCCTGCCAGCCTGCCTTTGATGCCTTGACGAAGACCGCAACGACTTCGAGCCACAGCTATACGACCCATACCGCCGTTAACGGTGGCCAGCCGGCGCAAGCCGAAACTATCTTCGCAAACGGACAGAAGTACATACGGGTGCGCGGCAAGTGGATGCGAATTCCCGTGACCTCGCAAGATGTTCTTGAGCAGGAGAAGGAAAAAGAGGAAAAGGGCAAGTCAACTTGCCAGTTCCTTCGAAGCGAATCTGTGAACGGTGAAGCCGCAAAGCTTTACTCCATCCACCGCGAATATGAGGAGCTCAAAGAAGAAGGGCAAATGTGGGTGTCCACAAGCTCCGGGCTGCTTCTACGCGTCGAAGAGGACGTAGATAACAAAGGCAATAACAAAAAGGAGCATCAATCAACGCGCTTCGAATACGGCAATGTTCTGCCGCCGATTTGAGGCCCGAACCAGCACCCGAAAAGGAAAGCTATGAACCCTCAGACAGCTTTGCGCTTGCTTACATGTCTCGCGGTGATCGCGATAGGACAAACGTCCTCAACGCTTCATGCACAGGAGACCTGTGGTGCGGTGTTTGATGCGCTTACCAAAGTGGTCACAACGCCTAACCACAGTTATTCCACCCGCACCACCAATGGAAAGCCTCTCATCAGCGAGAGGATTTACACGCAGGGCAAAGCCTTTATTCGGGTCAACGGCAAATGGATGACTATCCGCGAAGATACGACAGAGCTCCTCCAGCAAGAGGCAGATAACCGCAAGCACGGAACTGCAACCTGCCAAGCCGTGCGCGAAGAATCCGTCGACGGCCAGAGGGCGACAGTTTATTCCCTGCACAGCGACACAGAGTACGCCACGCAAAATGCGCAAATGTGGATTGCCAAGAGCACCGGCCTGCCGTTGCGGGAAGAGATGGATACGGATGTAGGCGCCGGAAAGCTGGGCAAGAGCCACCTCTCCACTCGTTATGAATACAGCAATATCCAGCCGCCAATGTGATCGGCGGCAATATCTGAGCAGGCAGCCCGAAATATATAAGGAGATATCTCATGGCTAAGTTTTGCGCGAAGTGCGGCTCGGCGCTCGTGAGCGGTCCGTTCTGCACGAAGTGCGGAGCCGATGTGCGCAGTGTGTCCCAATCGGTTCAGCCACAACCCATATCCGCGCCAGCTCAGACGCCGGTTCCGGCCGCGCAGACAGGTCGCCAACCCGTCGGCGCAGCGGTCCCGGTGCCGACAGCCGCACCTCCCGTGGTTCCCAAGCAAGGAATGAGCACTCTGGCCAAGCTTGGTATCGCAGCGGTGGCCATCATCTTTGTAGGCGGCGCTGCGGGTGCTGTCGGCGTGTACTACGTTGCCCATAGAGTCAGCCAGAAATATCACGAGGTGTCGAACGAAATTCTCGGATCGAGTTCAGATTCGCGCAACAACGCCGAAGGTTCCGGCCCAACTGAGTCGGGGGCCTCCAGTTCGAGCAGCGAATCCATGGGGAATGTGTGCCGCTTCTTGAGCAAGGAAGACGTGAGCAAGGCAATTGGCGTTGAGATTGTGCGCACTGAGCCCGCAGACAACGGTTGTTCCTACATCGCTAAAGGCACGCAGGCGGACATGACGGCGAAACACGCCGCGGCGATGATTGCCGCGCGCGGAGCCGACAAGAAGACGCAACAGATGATTCAGACGTTCGCTGGAGGAATGGGAAAGATGTTCGAGAGTGAGAAGCCTCAATCCGAACAGGACACCTCCGGAGAAGTACCGGTCTTCAACTTTTCAGTGGATAAAAATGCGGCCGAGGAACAGATGCGCCTGAACGCCAAGGGACTGGCGACCCTCGGTGATACGCAAGGATTGCCGGGAATTGGCGACCAGGCATTCATGTCAGCGGACGGCATAATCATGGTGCGCAAAGGCAAAAATCTGATTCGGATAATGTACATCACTTGCCCTTGCGGCACCGAGCAGGTCAAACCGCTGGCAAAGGAAATTGCCGACGCGCTGTAGAAACAAACCACCAGTCCAAACCGAGAAGCGACAATGCGAGAAATCATCCTTTCATGGAAACAGGTCGGACGGCGAGTGCCAGCTCTGCGGCGCACGTATCTCAGGAAATGGCTGGTTCCGATGTTACTTGTTGTGGTCGTTGGCAGTGGGTGCCGAAAGTCCTCGGATGAATCCCTTTTCGCGTCGCACCCTGCCTCCTCGCGCGCCGCCGCCCCTTCTTCTTTCGGGGCAGGCTTCATGCTCAGTAGCGCTCCGGTGCAGGTGGGCCATCCGATCAAGCTGAGCGATCTATCGGACAGCGAGATACGTTTCGGAATTGCTCCGAAGCGGGGTCCGGGCGTGACCTATCAGGACGACATCATCCTGATGGAACAGGGCGACAAGGCGATCCAGTCCTTCGCGTCGGATGGCATGTCATGGACTCTCGACGCGAACGCGCCGCAGGTCAAAGACATTCAGGTTGGGAAAGTTCTCTTCGCCACCGATCGCTGCGCCGGCAAAGTTTTGGCTGTTCAACACAACGGCGGCAGCGTCTCGGTTGTACTCGGTCCGGTGCAACTGAACGAACTCGTCAAAGAGGGTAATTTCGCCTACGACCAGCCGCTTGACCTTAACAACGCAATCGTTGTGGTTGCGCCGGATTATGCGGGCGCGCTGGGTTCGAAAGCGATGCACGATGAAATGCAAAAGCCAGCCCAGACGTCGCGCAATGAGAAGCCGCACAGCTTCCATCGTACCGTCAGCTACTACGTGGTGTCCGACCACGGCAAGTGGACGCCGATGCGCACGGTCACTTCGGGCGGTGTGACGCTGCGCAGTGGCGAATACCATCCAGAACAGTCGTCAGTGAGGCGAGCCGCTTTTCAAGGGCAGATTCCGATCCCCGGAACCGGGTCGACTGTTCCCGGCTTCGGCGGAGCTGGCGCACCGCTTCCTGTCCCTTTACCGAAGCTTAAGCAACTCGACTTCAATAACCTGCAGGCCACTCCCTGCGCGTTTGATTGTGGAGGCATTGGGGCGAAGATCTATCAGGAAAAAGATGGCGTCAAGGCCTCGATCTCCATCGTTTTCCACCTCAATAATCCGCACCTTGTTTTCGACGCTTCGGTCGGCAATGGCAGCGTGAACGCGAGTGTGCAGTTGTTTGGCGGAGCAGGCGTGACTGTCACAGTCGATGCCACCACAGACAGCAGCTTCACAAATATCCAGGGCAACATCAAAGAACTCGGCATCGTCCCTGCGGAAATCAACGTGCCAATCGGCGGACTGTTTGTTCCACTCACCGCCAAACTCAGCCAAGCGCTCGATATCACCAGCGGATTCAGTGCTAGAACATCCGTTCTTCACGGCGAGGGATCTGTCGATCTGGATGGGGAGATCTCGGCCACATACAGGACCGGTAGGGGCTGGGATATCCCAAAGCCCACGGCGACTGTGAAAAACAACCTCGCTGGAATGATTAGCGGCGTATCGGTAGGCATCAATTCTTTTATTTTTGCCTTCAGTCAGCGGCTAATGGTCGGCGTTGGCACGATGGGATTTGCCGCGGGGCCATACGTCGACCTTCAAACCTTGCTCACCGTGCTGAAACAGTCTTCAACGACCTGGGTTGATTGCAGGCAGGCTACTTTTTCGGTCACGTTGGGCGCTGGCATCGGCTACAGTATGCCGAAGATCGTCGCCAGCGTGATCAACGCCATACTCCAACTTTTCGGCGCCAAACCAATTCCGTCTTGGGGCAGCATTGTTGCGCTTCCGAAACGAATAGAAATCGTCAGCCGACGAGACATGATCCCGGCCACCTGCGCGGGCGGAGGATAAACCGCTTCAGCGCATTGGGAAACGTTCTTTCGGATCGCCTGTTTAAGGGCGGAGGCAGCTAACTCATGAGCTACTGCGGAAATTGCGGAACACCGATTCAGGAAGGCCAAAGCTTCTGTTCCGGGTGCGGAGCTAGGGCTGGCGGGGACAATCCCGCTGCTGGATACACCCCAATCGATCCTGCACAATCTGCCCCGGCCGGCAGCACTGCTCCACACCAAAGTAGCGAAGAAATCTTACAGAAACTCGCTACGCTGAGAGCACAAGAGACGCCTCCTGCGAAGAGTTCCGGGAAGAAGACTCTGATTGTGGTGCTCATCGTCTTCCTGATCGGCGCAATTGCCGCCGTCGCCGGAGTGGCTTACGTGGGATATCGAGTCAAGCAGAAGGCGAGCGCTGCACTGGACGGATTGGAGGGTAAGTCCAACCAGACTTCGTCTTCAGTTCAGGCGGGCTCCGGCGATGGAAGTGGCGCCCACTCAGGAAATTACCGCGACGGCTCATCGGGGAGCGACGCCGACAATCCGCTCTCGGCAGTGCTCGGCAAGCTGCAAGGCAGCGAAGGCGGCGGCACCAGTCCGATGGGCAACATGGCGAAGAGCATTTTCGAGGACCTCGGAGCGAAGAATCCGGATATGCCTCCGGACCTGGTTCGCAATATTCCGTGGTCCGCCCTTGCCAGTCCCTTGCCGTGTCCCACAGGCGCTCAGATCGATCCAGCGAAACTGGCGAATGGGAAAATTCTGTTCAAGCCCGGAACCGTCTTGGTTTCGTCTTGGTCCCTGCCCTTGGCAGATGCGGAAAGCGACAACATCATTCGCGCGGTGTCACCAGAATCTCTGGTTTTTGAATACAGTGGCATCGCCGCTGCGGGTCTGGATATGAGCATAAAGAGTCATCCAGACTTCAATAACACTGTCTGCGGTAAAGACATTGCCGAAGGAGAAACGTACTCCACCGGGTGGATGTTCAAGTCCACCAAGGAGTCGATTACGCCGGGACTATATCCCGGAGTCTCACGCATTCTTGTACCCGCCAGCAAGTTCAACGAACTGAAGGCTTCCGGTTCGACCAAGTTCGTTTTCGCCTGGTACGACTACATGGATGCGCTCACAGAGTGGGAATTACTTGCATGGAAAGGAACGCTCACGCGCGTTGAGCCGGATGACGTTCCGTTTCCGCTGATCATCAACGACGAGCGCGTGAATGTACCTGCAATTCATGTTCGCGCCAATATGAAGGTCATCGAGACGGCAGGCCGCTTCGGACCGCGCGATCAGCCCGTAGAAGCTTACATCCTGGATGACCCCAATACTCCAGTCATGCTGTCGTGGATGATGGGCAAAGACATGCACCAGGACGACTCGTTCAAGGTGCAATTCGTTCGCGTCATGTATCCCGGCGACAAGCCGACGATCGAGCAGCAACTCGCGAAGAGCCGCAAGGCAATCACGTGGGGAATCAATTTCGATTTCAACAGCGATACGATTCGGCCGGTGTCGGAACCAGTGCTTAAGGAAATCGCGCAGGCGATGACCGACCGACCGGACTGGAAGCTCACCGTTACCGGCCACACAGACAGCATCGGCGGCCACAAATACAACCTGGATCTCTCTCAACGCCGCTCGGCGTGCGTGAAGAAAGCACTGGTCGAGCGATATCACGTGGATCCGGGCCGGCTTTCCACCTCAGGGGACGGCGATTCTGTACCGATTGACACGAACGACACGCTTGAAGGTCGCGCGCGAAACCGGCGCGTGGAGTTGACGCTGGACTGACACAGCTTTCGGCCGAAAGCTCGCAAGGAGATGTCCTTTTCCAGGCAGGCGCAAGACGGCCTCGATATTAGGAAGGAATGAGCGGAATGCGAACAGGCGAAGAGATTTTTGCCGATTCACGGCACAAGGCTCGCCATGAACAGCAGGTGAAACCGATAGTCCGTGACAGAACTGGTGCGGCTGGGATGAACGTCGTTCGTAAGGTCTCCCGCACTTTGTTGAAAGTTTTGGATCTTCCGGCTAATGGGCTCAATGGTTTGCTGAATCGTCGAGGCGTAGACTGGAAGTTCTTCCGCCAACTCATCGCTCTTCCGTAGACCGCGTAACCCAACAGGCCGATCAGCCCGATGCCTGCGAGCACAATGCCCGCCGCGGCCACACTGCGCGGAATATGCAATCTCTCCAGTTTCACTACTAGGGGGTCAAACAGGACCGCAAGAAATCCCGCCAGGACGACTGTGATGCAAATCAAGCTCGCATAGTACCCGAACACTGTCAGCAAGCCCGCGACTAGTATGAAGAGCAGAATCGCGATTCTGCTGAGCAGCTTATCGGATGAGGAGATCGAAGACGGCGGGGCCATCTCCTGCAGGCGTTCCTGAGTTTGTTCAGCAGCCGCGCTCTTATTCGTAACCTGATCAGACATGCGTTTCTCGCGCGCGGATGCGCTTTTGATTGTCCAGAGGTTTGGCGGAGCGGGCTCGGCACCGAGTGGTCGGTCCGTGAGCCTGACATGCTTGGCCCCCGGTGCAAAACTTCCGAGAGCCAAGCTGACGCCCGCCGGTCTCCGCAGTATTGAGCGGAGACCGACGGTTGATTATCTCGATCGCTCGAACACGCTCCGGACAGACGCCGCCTGATCTACTTCTCGAACACCTTTTCGATCTGTCCGACCTTCTTCTCAACTTTGCCAGTGTTTTTTTCGGCGTTGCCTTCGGCCTCTAAGTTAGGATTGTTCGTGACTTTGCCGGCCGTCTCTTTGACTTTCCCTTTCACCTCATGAACCGTGCCTTTGATCTCATCTTTCGTACTGGTGTTCATCTGTTTTCTCCTTGTGGATGAATGACATAGATCCGCGGATCCTCATAGAGAGGTCTTGTTTCTGATTCCGAAGCGCGCTCGACCCTACAACGTCAGCAGTCTGTCAAAAAAAGACCGATAACGCTGTAGGGCAACCCGCAGGTCCTCAGTGGACACGTTGTCACCGCTGTCCCACTGCTTTTCCAAGCCTGACCGCTCGTTGGCGAAACCTTCGGCGAGTCGCTGCATCACCGCAGCGACCAACTTGTCTGCGTCTTCAACCGTCCGGCGTGGTTCATCCACGAAGCCAGTCTGTACTTTGCTCCACTGCGATCGGAAATCTCCCATCTCCGATTCAGAAAACAAGGGCATGGGCTTTGAGACTGCAGCCGCTTGATCCGGAGTGTCCGGCTCTTGGCCTTTCACCAGCTTCGGTCCGTCGGGCTGCTTTTGTGCAATGCCGTAGCTCGCCAGTTCGGCCGTCGTAAGTTCTTCTTTTCTCTTCAGTTCAGCCATTTACGCCACCTCTTTCCTTTCTACAATCGTCGGTACCTGCACCAGTTCCTCGAATAGAGAGCGGTAGTGGATCATCGCCATTCTCAGGTCTTCCGTTGTTGCTTGATCTTTCCCAACCCGAAGCGCAATTTCATGCGCAGACCGGTAGTTCGCCACCACTCGGGGGTGATCGACAGAAATGTCGGCCGCACGTTGATCAAAATCGGATACGGGATAGCCGCGAGTTTTCATTAGAGAGGAGACGAGGTCATCGGCTTCTGTGACCGCCCCTTTGGGAGAATCGACAAAGCGAGACTGTACGGACTCCCACCGTTTTAAAAAGCGTTCATGTTCCATCGGATCAAGATCGCGAAGGTTGAGCTTCTCAACCCGCTTCTCGCGATCGGCCAAGTTCCCTTCTGCTTTTCGTTCTGAACCGTGCTTGAGCACCGCCCGGTCATACTCGGGGCCGAACTTTTGCCGCAGCTCTTTCGTCGCACTCCTGCGTTTTCGAACGTACAGCCAAGCAAGCACTGCGACGATCACAATCACCGCGGCGACGAGCGCAATCAGCTTCGGATCCAGCAAATTTAGATTCATTGAGACCTCCGTGCATTAAGAATGTTGTTAAGACCAAAGCTATCCACCACGTTCCCCAAAAACTGGCAGACCTTGTGAACCGCCAGTATCGAACTTCGGGCTTTGGAAAACCGGTCAGAATTGATCGGGTTGTAAATCAGCGCTTGGCATCTGGCCGAGCGTGTCGGATCAGTGAAAGCAACAAATGATCAACGCTCTTCCGCTTGTACCCGTCCGGATTGTCTCGCAGGTTTCTTGAGCCAGTCCGTCAATGCTTCGCAGTCTGTTCGAGGTTAGATAGGAGTCGCTGTATTTCTGAAAGTGCGGTGGGATCTCCCTTGGCCAGGTCTGCCGTGATTTGATCGCGCGTCACCAGGACTTCACGAAGCAAGGTGCGGAGTGCAGGATCCTCCGTGCTACTCGCAATTCGCTGAGCTTGATCAAAAACCTCCCCGGAATACTCACCGGCCTTTCCGTAGTTTTTCTGCACCACTTCCAGATACATCATCGTGGTTGTGTCGCGAAGCTGTGCCAATTGTTGACTGGACTTGCAGGATCCCAATTGCTTTGTCGATGCCGACAAGTCCTCCTGCACCCGCTGCAGTCTGGAATATTGCAGGATGAACCCAATCAGGAATCCAGTAAGCATCAACAGAAACCAGAGCACGAGTTTTTGTCGCATTGATCCTTTTCCTCCTTTATTCCTTCAAACTCGCGAAGTCACCCAATGCCCACAGTTCCCATTCGATACACTCGCCTAGCCAAAACGGGCTAGACCTTCTTGAGCGACGGTTGGTGGACCCGCACACGACCGTCATCATCCCACTTGACGACCGCATCATCTTCGTTAGCTTGCTTAACTGTGCCGAATTCTCCAGTCGGCTTTCCGAAGCTGCCCAGACCCTCGACGCGATCTCCGGGATTCAACTCCTGGCCAGTGGCGGCGGGCTCGGAGAGCGGTGGTCTCTTGGCACGGTCTGAGTCAGGGATTGCTCCAGCGTGTGACAAGGGTGGTTGGGGAGCTTTATGCAGTTTGGGTGTTGCCTTGTTGGTGCGATGGGTCATAGCTTTTTTCCACGCGGCCGGAGGATCGCACTGTCGCACGACTGGTTCATCGGCTCGATAGATACAGCATAGGCATGGAAAGAATGGTTCGACCGGTCCAAACTGCACAGTTCTGACAATTTGGGTTGGCGAAACCGGGCGAGCGCCAGTTCGACGGCTACGAGATCGGCAGTCTATACAACAAACATAGCCACGCCCGCGGCGAACATTGCTGCCGTGGTGATCGCCACAACAATCCATCCCAAGCGTGAACTCGGTTGGCCCTGCATGAGTCTCTTGTCCCAGGCGACGATCAGGATCGCGACTAAGAGGAACGGGGCTAACAATCCGTTGATCACCGCTGTCCAGTAGAGTGCCTTCACAGGGTTAATGCCTACGAAGTCCACTCCGACGCCCACGCCGGTCGAGAACAGAATGAGAGCGTAAAACGCGCGGGCCTGTTTCAATTTCTTGTCCAGTCCTTGGCGCCACCCCAGCGTTTCCGCGAAGGCATATGCCGCAGATCCCGCCAGCGTTGGGATGGCAAGAAACCCGACACCGACAATGCCGACGGTAAGCAGGGTCGCAGCGAACTTCCCCGCGAGAGGCCGAAGGGCCTCGGCCGCCTGGCGAGTAGTCTCGATGTGCGTGATGCCGTGGCGGTTCAGGGTAATCGCAGTGGTCAGGATGATGAAGAACATGACCATGTTCGAGAAAAACGCACCCACGCCTACATCAAAGTTCCTCAGCTCAAGTTCTTTGAGGGTTGCCCCTCTCCGTTGAGCCAGCGTACTCTGACCTGCCGACTTCTCCTCTTCAACCTCTTCACTCGCCTGCCAGAAAAACAAATACGGACTGATCGTGGTGCCTAGAATCGCTACCAGCATCGACCATTCATCTCTTGTATGTGGCATCGATGGTATGAAGGTAGCACGCGCCACTCCGCCCCAGTCCGCTCCCACCACAGACGCAGTGATCGGGTAAGCGAAGAGCACCAGCACCAGCCACTTGAGCACATTTGCTATCTGGTGATAGTGGAGTCGGATCGTTGCCCACGAAATCAGGAGCGCGAAACCCACTACAAACAGGTGTGAATTGATCCCCGACAGCATTTCCGCCGCATCCGCCATGCCAGCGAGGTCCGCTGCGATATTAATCGTATTGGCCGCAAGCAGCGCCGTGACAACCCCGATTAGCAACCACCGTGGAAATCGTCGCTTGAAATTCGCTGCCAAGCCTTGTCCCGTCACCTTGCCGATGCGGGCACACATCATTTGAACCGCAGCCATAAGCGGCCACGTCAGGAGCGCAGTCCAAAGAAGCTTGGTTCCAAGCTGCGCCCCCGCAACAGAATATGTGGCGATTCCGGATGGGTCATCGTCGGCGGCCCCAGTGATAACGCCTGGGCCAAGCGACTTCAACAGCAATCGCATCCATCGAGATGGGACAAATGTTCACCTTCAAAATAAGTTTCAACACTTCTGCGCAGAACACTGTTCACAATTGCTCACCCCATGCTCGGTGAAAACCGTTCTAGTTTCCCGCCTGACACACCACCAGCTAACTTGCTCGCCGATCAGCGTCTTTCCGTGGTTAAACAAGAACGCTTGGCAACCAAGACGAGAGTCTCGAAGTCGGTTCAAGACCGATAGGTACGGCAGGTCTGGCCGGTAGAGACTCTGCCACCAAAATTGAAATGTGTTCCTTTTTGGCCGGAAGCGTTTATTCCCAGTGTTCTAAGCTACCGTCTTGGATCGCTCGTTGTTGATCCGAAGACTGAAAAAAGGAAATAGCGACTCCAAAAGCCGAGAAGTGTGGCCATCCCGTTGTTCGTGTGTGACAACGTCGAGCAAGCGACACCCAGTGCGAGGCTATGGAAAAGACCTCGGACATCGATGGTTCGTGCGGACGCAATGGCTGCAGGGACAAAACGTCCCAATAAAAATGTATTCAGCAGTTGGTAACCCTTCGTCGTGAGAAAGGTCAAGACCGAAATGCCCCGTGTACTGACGATTGGGCATTCGACCCGCACATGGAAAGATTTCCTCGCACTTCTGCGGGCGCACCGCGTCAAGCGCGTCATCGATGTACGCAGTGTCCCCCGATCGAGACACAACCCTCAGTTCAACAGAGAGACCCTGTCGAAGAAGCTAAGAGCCGCGAGGATCGGCTACGTGCATTTGCGAAAGCTCGGAGGCTTGCGCCATGCGCGCCTCGATTCGACGAACATGGGCTGGCGCAATACCTCATTTCGTGGTTTTGCCGATTATATGCAGACCTCCGAATTCGAGGCAGGGTTACACCGGTTGATGAAATTAGCCGGGCAAAAGCGGAGCGCGATCATGTGTGCAGAAGCGGTTCCATGGCGTTGCCACCGTTCGCTCATCGCCGACGCGCTGACTGTACGCGGGATTCGGGTTGACGAGATCACGAGCATGAAGCGTTCCCAGGTTCATTCGCTCATTGCTTTTGCACGTGTCCGAGGTCATCACATTACCTACCCGGTAGGGGACGGCGGCGGGCGAATCAGGTGACAAGGCGGAAGGAGCGTCGGCGGGTACATAGTAATCCTCCCGCCTAGTTGTCGAGAGAGATTACGGGAGACCGACAAACGAAGGTGTGAGAATGTTGATCCAAGGTGTGAGAATGTTGATCCAAGGTGTGAGAATGTTGATCCAATGATGCTTCTTGATTATCCATTGTGGCTGCGGGCGACGCACTTCTTCAACTTTCTTCTTCTGTCGCTTCTCGTTCGGAGCGGTCTCGAGATCTTGAGTGCACATCCGAGACTTTACTGGAACGATCACTGCACCCCGGGCAGCGAATGGCTCAAGTTCACGAAGAAGCAGCGACCTGAAGACCGGGTCTGGACGGCGAGTGATGAGGAAAGTTCATTCCCGTCCGCGATCGCCCTGCCAGGACACGAAAATCTCGGTCTGGGACGGCACTGGCACTTTCTTGCGGATTTCGCGTGGCTCCTGACGGGTTTGGTATACGTCGTGATGCTCTTCGTTACGCCGGAGTGGCAACGACTGATTCCGACTTCCTGGCAGATTGTGCCGGACGCATGGCACGCCATGCTTAGCTATCTAAGCTTCCACGTCGTGGAAGCACCGGGAGGATATAACGCATTACAACAGTTGAGCTACGCGGCGGTCGTATTCTTGCTCGCACCGTTCAGCATTGCCACGGGAGTAGCAATGTCCCCAGCCGTTGCCGCTCGGTTCCCCTGGTATATCAAGATCTTTCACGGACGGCAGGGTGCACGGAGCCTGCATTTCATGGCTCTTTGCACGTTCATCGTATTCTTCCTCGGCCACGTCACCATAGTGGCTGTTCACGGCTTCCGGAGCGGGTTGGCACTGATTGTCCTGGGGGAGACGCACAATCCGCATTTGAGCCGTGCTCTGACGATCTGGCTAACCGGGTTGGCGGGCGTAGTGCTCATCCATGTCGTAACAACCGCGTGTTCGCGCCGCCGCCCGCGCTTTGTCCAGAAAGCAACTCAGTCAATCACCGATCCACTGCGCACGCTACTCTTCGGCCATGAGATCTCCGCTCAGCACTACTCATCTGAGGATATCTCGCCGTACTTTTGGGTGAACGGTCGGCCGCCAACAGAGGACAGTTATATGGCGATGGCCCACGACCAATTTGCAAACTACAACCTGACGGTCAGCGGATTGGTGGACAGGCCGCTATATCTAACATTGGCTGACCTCCGCGCCATGCCGAAACAAACTCAAATTACAGAGCATTGCTGCATCCAGGGCTGGTCAGGGATTGCGGAGTGGGGCGGCGTATCTCTGCATCACATCGTCGGACTTTGCCATCCGCTTCCAACCGCTCGCTACATCGTTTTCTACGCGTTCGACAATAAATCCACGTCGGAGCCACACGCTCAGGGGCCGGGGTACTTCTACGGCACGATTCGCGTGGAGTTGGCGAAAGATCCGCAGACGATTCTTGCCTACGAAATGAACGGCCACCCGCTGCCGATTTTGCACGGAGCACCGCTCCGACTTCGAGTCGAAACGCAGCTTGGGTTCACCATGGTGAAGTACATCCGCGCGATCGAGTTTATCGAGGATTACAAAACCATTGGCCAGGGCCAAGGTGGCTGGCGAGAGGATTATCAGTATTTCAGCCAGGAGGCCGGGATCTGATTTACGAGGCTTGGCAGTTCACCCGAAAGAAACGACGACAGGAATTGATCGAGTGGCAATGTGAGCTAACGGTTAGTTGTGATTCGTTAACAAAGGCATTGCTTTTCCGTGTTCAGACGAATCGCAGAACTCGCGTTTACCTACGCCGCGGCAGTGACTTCATGTATTCGACAACATCGCTCTGTTAAGAATGTGTTTGAGAGAATTCAGAAGCGCGTCTCAAGAACCGAGGACTCCGCGGCGAGCATGCTGTGACATTCGTCTCTGAAACTGCAGGCCCCATATCCAGCATTCCCCACGCCTCGGCCTTTCACCGGTTGGCCGTCGACCCGCTTTGGCAGAATGCCGCATCGTGAGACCTATCGAGCGCTGTGCAATGTTGACCAGTTTCGCCGCAACATATCGTCGATCATCGTCTTCTAGGGTCTCCCGAGCTTCCAAGCAGCCCTGTGCCGCCTCATGGTTCAGGTTTAGTGGCTTGCACAGAGGTGCGAGGGAGAGGCACAGGAGGAAGGTGTTCATCATGGCCACGAATCTCACGACTTGCCATCCCGGTGAAGGCATTGAAGCATTGATTGCCCGGATTAGCGGAACCTCTGCTGCAAATCGACCTGGATCATGAGTTGCAGCAACTCCGGCGAGAAGACTCCTGGCAGCGGGAGACTGGGCGGAGTTCAAAAACGCTTGCGAAATATCCAGATTTCCGAATCGTTCTGATTCTGATGAAAAGCGGTACACGAATGCGGCAGCACAGAGCAGAGGGAAGGATATCCATTCAGCAGTTGAAGGGGCAAGTCTGTATACATCTGACTGATCGAAAGGTGGATGTGTTGGCGGGCCATTTGTTGGTGCTCGACTGCGGAGTATTGCATGACGTCGAAGCGCTGGAAGAGAGTGCCTTGCTGTTGACCATCTCTTGGCGAAGAGAGAAAAGCACTTCTGAATCCTCTTCATCCACTCAGCGGCTGTTAGAGGAAGAGGCTGTGTCGCGAATGGATGATGAAGGTGGCGCCCCTGACGGAGCCAGTCGACCGGAACCGTCACTGTTGGAGCTAAACGCAAACTCGGGTTTGAAAGGCGAGCGATGAGGCGAACCGTTTTCCTGGCGGCAATGAGCTTGATGTGCGTGCTAAGCGTGAGCGCCCAACAACATAACATCGACACACAGAAATCCACGTTAACGATCCACGTTGGCAAGACGGGAGTATTCTCGGGGCTGGGACACGAGCACGAAGTGCACGCGCCGATTCACAGCGGCACGGCAGACGCAGGCTCGCATCCTGCGCTTGAAATACACGTGGATGCGCGGGCGATGCGCGTGATCGACAAGGGCGAATCCGAGAGCGATCGCGCCGAAGTGCAGAAAACGATGCTAGGGCCGGAGGTGCTCGATAGCGAGCATCATCAGGAGATCGTTTTCAAATCCACAGGCGTGGAGCCTGCCGGTCAAGGGCGGTGGACGGTGCATGGGAATCTGACGCTGCGCGGGCAAACGCGACCTGTCACCGTGACGGTGACCCTAAAGGATGGCCGCTACGCTGGCGAGACCCCTGTGAAGCAGACCGACTTCGGGATCAAGCCTCCTGGAAAAGCGGGCGTCAGAGCCAAAGACGAAGTGAGAATTGAATTCGACGTCCGGCTGGCGTCGTAAGGCGCGAGCGGCGGGTGGCCCTACTCTAACAATGGAGATAAAAGCATGGCTGCTAGAGAAATTCCGATCGTCGGTTACGAATCCAAGTTGTTGAGCCGAGTTGAGGTGGCGGAAGGTACGATGGCCTTTCACTTCGAGAAGCCATCCGGATTCAAGTTCAAAGCAGGGCAGTTCGCCGATGTGACACTCGCCGACCCGCCGGAAACCGATGGCGAGGGAAACACACGCACTTTTTCCATCGCGAGTCCTCCGTTCGAAAACGAATTAGTCTTTGCCACCCGGATGCGGGACACTGCTTTCAAGCGCTCTTTGAAGAAAGTGCCGCTGGCCACGGAGGTGAGAATAAGCTCAGCCGCAGGCTCTTTCATCCTACACAAGAATCGTGCCAAGCCGGCCGTGGTCCTCGCGGGCGGAATCGGAATCACACCTTTTCTCAGCATCGTGCAGCAAGCCCATCACGACCGCCTCCCCCACAAGTTGTATCTTTTCTATTCCAATCGGCGGCCCGAAGACGCAGCTTTCCTGGACACTCTGCAGAACTTGGAGAAGACGAATCCCAACTTCCGTTGATTTGCACAATGACAGAAATGTCGAAATCCAGGAAGGAATGGAAGGGGGAGGTGGCTGTGATCGACCAGGAGATGCTGTCCAGGCATTTGGCCATCCTACAGGGTCCCATCTATTACAGTGCCGGACCGCCCGCCATGGTAGCCGGCATGAAAGAGATGCTTGCGACTGCGGGCGTGGACGAAGACGACATCCGAACGGAAGACTTTGCGGGATACTGAAGCCTGTCCCTTGACCGCGGACGATTGCGCTCGGGCCGAACAAGAAGGAAGGGTTTCTCAAGGTGAGCAGCATGCTGACAAATAAGCCCAAGACAAAACTTCTTGTAGACGGTGGAGATCCCGAAGAAACCCTCCGGATTAAGAGCTTGATCGGGTTTGTTGATGGGCAGACCACCAATCCATCTCTGATCGCAAAAAACCCGGAGATTCAAAGGCGCCTCGCATCCGGTCACCAGTTGAGTGAGCAAGAAGAAAAAGACGCATACAAGAAGATTGTGCAAAGCATCTCGCCCCTCGTGGGAGATGCTGGCGTGTCCATTGAGGTATTCGCAGATCTCGGTAGCCGTGCCGAGGAGATGCTCGCCCAGGGTCAGGAAATGTTCACATGGATTCCCAATGCTATGTGAAATATCCGTGCACCCACGAGGGCTTGCGAGCCGCCGAAATGTCTGTGCAAAAGGGTATTCGGGTCAACATGACTCTGTGCTTTTCGCAGGAGCAAGCCGCTGCCGTATATGCCGCAACCAAGGGATCGAAGGAGCCGGTGTATGTATCACCGTTTGTCGGCCGGCTCGATGGTCGAGGCGAAGACGGCATGGACCTTGTCAGAAATATCAAGAAGATGTACTCAAGCAGCGATGGCCATGTGCATGTCTTGGCGCAAGCATACGCACCATCAACCATTTGCTTTGTTCCTTCGCTCTAGGTGCTGAGCTTGCGACCGTGCCGAGGAAGGTTTTGCAGGAATGGGCAGCAGCAGGCTTTCCTATGCCAGACCAGGATTTCAAGTACAAAGGGGTCGATGCCAAGGGCAAGCCCCTGAAACCGATCCCGTACAAAGACCTAGACCTGAACCTTTCATGGGATTGCTTTGACCTTGCACACGAACTCACAACCAAGGGCATACAGAAATTTGTGGCTGATTATCAGAGCACGCTGAGACAATCGGCATAGTGTCGACAGGCACGTTGGAGTCATCGTTGACCGCGATTGGAAGTTCGGCCTACTGCGGCTGCACGCTCGACGATTGGGGGCTTGCGGTAGCGCAAACCATTTCATCGTGAGGTTTTACGTGGCTGGCAATAGGGCCGATCAATTGCGCGAGCCTTTCGGCCGACCGGGCACGCCACCCGGGTGGACGTCAAACTCGAAGGCAGGTGTAGGGACAGATTATTCGACCTCAAGCCGGGTGTGGTTCACAATATCGCACGGGATTCTCAACGAAATCTACTTCCCCACAATCGATCATCCGCAAACACGGGACATGCGGTTCCCGATTACTGGCGGCGAAACCTTCTTCCGCGAAGAACGACGGGGTTTGGCTTTACGTAGCGATTTCGCTTCACCTGAAGAGCTACGCGCGACAGGTATCATAAAATGAGGAACCTGGATTCGGACGCATTTGTTTTCTTCGGTGCCACCGGTGATCTGGCGTTCAAGCAGATCTTTCCCGCACTTCAAGCCATGATCGGGCACGGCCACCTCAATATGCCGATCATCGGGGTGGCGAGGTCTGCGAAGGGTCTTGACGGGCTTCGGGCTCGCGCACACGAGAGCCTTGAGAAACACGGTGGCGTGGATCCTCGCGCTTTCGCCGCGCTCTCGGCAAGACTCCAGTACGTCAACGGAGATTACAGCTCGCCGGACACATTCCGCGATTTACGAAAAGCACTGGGCACCGCGTCCCGGCCCCTCTATTACTTGGCTATTCCGCCGGACTTGTTTGAGACCGTAGCCCAGGGCCTGGCCAATGCGGGCTGTGACCAAGGGGCGCGCGTGGTCGTCGAAAAGCCTTTTGGCCGCGATCTTGCCTCCGCGCAGGCGCTCAATCAAACACTGCATCGGTCCTTCTCCAGAGTCGGCGATTTTTCGAATCGATCATTACCTTGGCAAGGAACCGGTCCAGAATCTGCTCTACTTCCGCTTTGCCAACTCGTTCCTGGAGCCAATCTGGAATAGCAACTACGTACAGAGCGTGCAGGTCACTATGGCCGAAACCCTCGGAGTCGAAGGGCCGGGGAGTTTTCTATGAAGAGGTAGGTGCGATCCGCGATGTCGTGCAGAATCACATGTTGGAGGTCGTTGCATTGCTAACGATGGAGGCACCAATCGGCCACGATCCAGATGCCATGCGGGACGGGAAGCAACGGGCTTTTGCGAGCCATGCGGCCACTCGCTCCTACCGATGTGGTCCGCGGCCAGTTCCGCGGGTACCGCAACGAGGACGGCGTCGCTTCGGATTCGGAGGTGGAGACATTCGCCGCGGTCAGGCTACACATCGACACATGGCGATGGGCAGGTGTTCCGTTCTACATTCGAGCCGGTAAGCGAATGCCTGTCAGCGCAACCGAAGTATTGGTTGAACTTAAGCGTCCTCCCCAGGCTGTGTTCGACACAATCACCCAAAGTCAGGCGGATTACTTTCGCTTTCGTCTCAGCCCCAATGTATCCATCTCGCTGGGCGCGCGGGCCAAGATGCCCGGAGAAGCGATGGTCGGCGAGGGTGTGGAACTCGTCGTACGACAATCTTCAGTCGATGAGATGACGCCCTACGAGCGACTGCTCGGCGATGCCATCCGAGGTGATCCTACCTTGTTCGTTCGTGAAGACGGCGTGGAAGCCTCTTGGCGTGTTGTCGATCCGATTTTGGGGAACGTAACACCGGTACATGAATACGAACCGAATACCTGGGGTCCAAGCGAGGCTGATGAGATCATCGCGGGCGACGGCGGTTGGCGCAATCCCAGGCGAACCAAGGTGGAGATTGCTGACTGCAATGTTTCCCCGCCAGTGCGGTGAGCACGGTCTCCGGCGACACGCTTTGCAGAATTCAGAAATGAGGAGGATAGGGAGCACAAGATGAGTTCAGCAACGACAGGACGTTTGGAAATTGCCGAAGCGCAAGCTTTTCCCTTGCTGAGCTTGGTTAACTATCAGGAGGGATCGGTCGTTAGCCGAGTCATCCTGAAGCGAGATAAAGGGAACGTTACGGTCTTTGCATTCGACGAAGGACAGGGACTAAGCGAACACACCTCGCCATTTGACGCTTTGGTGCAGGCCATCGAAGGGGAAGCCGAAGTTACTGTCGCTGGCAAGCCCATAACGTTGCGCGCAGGGGAAGTCGTCTTGCTGCCTGCCGAAAAGCCACATGCCGTTAAGGCGACTGCACGCTTCAAAATGGTACTGACCATGATCCGCTCATAGTCTTGTCAAGGCGCCTGACCACTGGTGGGCAATGCTCATTATTCTGGGAGGGTGGCTGAACGCCGCACCTTCCTCGGCAGAGGTGGTCCGAAGCGTGGCACTCGCGCGGGAACGATTCCAAGTGGCCAGAACACGCGTTCGTGCTTGATACCGAGACCCGAATTACAGCGGACCCATCCCTGATTGTTGGGCTCCGCGCAGGCGAATCAACGAACCCACCCTTCTCTCTTGGTTCCTACCCTAATCGCCATCATGGGAACTGCGAAGCCAGATGTCGTATAACCGTGAACACCGTCATATATATCACGCGCAGTCCAAGGTTACTTCTGGCAGGTTTCACTGACCATGGTTAAGCTCGTGACCGTCATGTGACCGCTCTCTTTCGCGTGTTTATCCATGCCGTGTTCTTTCATCTCCTCCTTCGTGTCTTCCTTCATCCCGTGCGCCATTGCATTTGACACGACGCCGACAATTTTCACCGTATGCCCGACATGTTCGTCGAGTTTGACGCTGTCGCTCTTGATCTCCCATGTGCCGCCGTCCTTGGCAGTAAAATTGTATTCATTGGCATCTTCGCCTTTCTGAAGACAGCCCGTGAGCGTCCGTGTTTTCTTGTGAGTGGTTTTTGTGGTGTCCTGCGCCGTTGCCAATCCGGCCGCGCTCGCAAACATGAACAATGCAATAAGCCCAGTCACGATCTTGAGATTCATTACTAGCCTCCAAGAGAGTTGAGAACTTGCCCTACAGGCGGCATGATACGACTTGCGCCCCACGTGCGACTGGTCAAACTTGCACACTTCTGAAAATGGTCCACGAAGCAACCAGCTGGCTCGCCCCCAAGAGGCCGAGATCCCCTTCCGGAAACCACCATATTGAATTGTTCAACGCGGCCTTTTGGCTACGCTTTAGGGTTTCGGCGCGGGGGGACTAGTCGTGGAGAACGACGTTGGGAAGTGAGCTGTGGACTTGAAAGCCTCCACCGTTATAGTCAACGAATCCCATTTTCATGAACCGGTTCATGAAAAAGTTCACTCGCGAGCCGTGCGAATCATCTCTGCCAGGGTCTCCTGTCTGATCTTCGGAACCACGGTCTCAGCAGCCCCCTTCTTGCCAAAATGAGTGAGCACAAGAAGGACACGAGCTAGCCTTTTCTCACTGGAATCAAACAGTTGGTCAACCAGATCCCATTCATAACGGATATTGCGCCAGCAAATACGCCACGAATAAATTAGCCTGCAAGCGAACCTTCGCCGAAGAAACTCCCATCGCTCAATATGCCGATCGTCGCTTCTTTGCCAGTCTTGGAGACAACGGCGAGTCTTACCTTGCCCTGCCGATGACTGCAGATGAGACACAGCGTCTAGAGACATAAATGCCTCCTCAACCCACGTTCAATGAATCAATAACGCCTTCTCCGAACACTAAGGGCTCAAGAGACGGCCGAACTGGCGCGGTTTGAAAATCACGGGTCTGGCGATCGGTTCCGGCCTATGCGCAATATTGCTCAGAATCCCACTCCGGTCTGACACTACGCTTGTGATGCCGACTACATTTGTGAATGTGGGCGCGAACAGTCAGGACATCATGAGAAGGAGAACGAACGCCACAACGGCCGGTGAAGGCAGCCGCGAAACAGAAGTGCAGTCGGGTGATACACAAGGATTGTCAAAAGCCGAGCAGACAAACAGTGAAAGCGTTGAAGAGCTGGCGGCAGACGGGCAAGCTTTCGAAGCCTCGGCGGTGAGCGGCGTGGAAGATGCCGCCGATTCTGATGTTCACGAAGTCAAAACAAGAGAAGTGCCAGGGGACGATATACCCCGCGAGTACGACGAACAATGAAGCGTCGGTTCCAGATCACGGATTCATGCCCTAGATCACCAGGGTTTCCAGAATAGCAATGTCATCGAGAATGTCGGCAAGCAACAACGAACGACACCGCACAGACCGCATCGGCTGGCTACGCGCAGCGGTATTAGGCGCAAACGACGGCATTCTTTCAACATCGAGTCTGATGCTCGCTGTTTGGAACCGTTGCGTAAGCGTCTTCACGGCGGTGAACAGCACCTTGACGTGCGCGTAGCCGGCAAGTTCGTGGATGCTGTAATGCTCCACTGCCTTAGCCATGGTGATCGAAGTCAACTCCGTTGGTCCATCAGTGCGCGGCATCGGAGAGTCTGCTTGGGAAGAAATGCCACTCTCGCATCGAGCTTTTCCGGGAAGGTGCCACCGTTCGAGAGAAGCTCGGGACCGTTGACGCTGTTTAGACTCTCAGTCTGATGAGCGAGAAGAATACTCCGCCCACCTGGGCAGACTCCGAGTCGGAAATGGCTCAGTTCAACTCCAGTGGTTGCTGTATGCAAGCATTGCAACCGGGAGTTCAAAGCGGCGATGACTGCTCCCAGTCGGACGGTCGATGCCCAGGCCAACCTTCAGCAGCAATTTGACAGACATAAATGCCAGGTTGCGGATGCGACATGAAATTCGCGGCCCTACCTCGGTTACGTCGCACGGCGAAGTCTTTGCTGGCTTTGGGCGCGTATTCTCGGCCAATTCTCTGATCCCCGAAAGATCTCGTTGCATATCGCTCCAGCCATTACCAATTGCGTAGTCTGGAGGGTGGACTGCTGCAGGAGAGAGCGGGGCCTGACTCATAATTCGTGCGCCGCAACACTCTCACATGATGCTTTGCCGATTGCTTACTGACTCCAGGGGCGGAGCGCAGAGCGCGCGGAGCGTGCCTGTACTTTCGTATCCGACCTCGAACGCGGCGCTGGCGGCGTCGAGAGCATTCAGGAGCATGAGGCCGGCACGGCAAACCAGCCGCTAGAAGACGAGCCTGACCGAGTGCGCCATGACCTGGATGCAGTGTTGGGCAATCAACCTGCCTCAGGATTCCGCCTTTAACGCGGCATCCTTGCCTTGCGCAAAGACGACAGAAGACGAGGTAACGGCATGACGGAACTCACGGGACGGGAGAACTTCTTCGTAATCGTGGGATCTTCGGCTGGAGCGTTGATCGGATTGCAATTCGTTGTCATCACTTTGGTCGCGGCTTGTGACACGGCCAGAAATACAGACCAGCCACCCCCGTTGTGAATGCTATCGCTCTTAACACTAGTCCCAGATTGCTTCTAGCTTTTGCTTTTGCTTTGCTTTTGCTTTTGGCTTTCGGCTTAGGTGAATCTTGATTATTGCCGGATCGGTTCAAATGCTCAGGAATTCCGGTAATGAGGCCTTGATAATCCGTGAGGCGGCCACCCATGATGACCACACCTTTGGAGGTGATTTCATATTCGCGGATATCCTTGCTGTGGTTGCCACCGCGCATCTTGATCACGACCATGATCTTGCGAAGCTGACCGTCGATGCACACGTACCGAAGCCGGATAATGTCATCGGTGAGAAAGGAAATCGAGTAGGTACTGAACGGGAATTCTGTGAAAGACTCGTTCATTTCAACCGTGCTTAGAATTGTCACCCCAACTCCGGTCAGAGCGGTGATCATCCGGTAGAGCGATTCGCGAAAGTCCGCGCGGAAGCCGGGTGCCAGCGCCATCTCAAAGCCCGCCAGCGAATCGATCACCAGGCGCTTGGCGCCGATCTTCTGGACCGCGGCGAGAATCTCGTGCATGGTTTCATCCACCGAGAGGTCGAGGGGACGGAGGTAGAGGATTTCAAGTTTCTTGTCTTTTCGCGGCGTCTTCAAATCCAGACCAAAACTGCTGGCCCGCTCCGCATACTCCTGCGGCCGTTCTTCGAATACCACCACAATTCCCGGATCCCCCTGACGTATGCCCTCAGCGATGAATTGGGTTGCCAAGACTGATTTTCCCGTCCCCGAAGCCCCTGCCACCAGGACACTGTCTCCCTCGGGAATGCCGCCCCCGAGCATCTTGTCCAATTCCGGAATACCAACGGAAAGGCGCCGTGTACTGGGTATTTTCCTTGCTTGTCCGGCCAGCCCAAGAGTACGCGAGAAGGCCTGCAGCCCAGCATGGGTAATACGGAAGGTGTGCAGTCCGGGCACGGACGCCTGCCCGCGCAGTTTCACGATCTGGAGTTTCCGCACAATGGAACTCCGCTCCGCAGCCTGGTAAAGCCAAAAGAGGCCATCGGAGACCGTGAAAACGGGATTGTCCCGGATTTCACCTTCGACATATTCCCCGACCAGAAAAGTCGTGGCTTGCCAACTCGTCAGCAGCAGGGCTAACCGCTGAATGAAAGCTTGCAACTCCACTTCGGTTGTGCCGCCGAGCGCCTTCCGCACCACGGTGCGAAAGGAGTCCACAACCACGACACCGGGACTTGCCTTCTCAACCTCTTTCGTAATTTCCTCTAAGACCGCGTCCAGATCCTTCTCCAACACCACCTGGCTCAAGTTGATAAAGCGGACAGCATTGTTTAACTTGGCTTGGTCAAAGAACGTGTACTGTTGCTGGTAGCGCAGCATTTTGATGGCAGGTTCGCCGAGGATGGTGAAATAGAGCGCGGGGCGCTCCGGCGTCGCGTTGGCGAATATGATTTGGTGCGCCAGCGTGGTCTTGCCGCTTCCCGGGGCACCCGCGATGATATTAAAAGAAAATTCCGGAAGTCCGCCGCCCAGGATTTCATCGAGGCCCGGTACCCCGGTCGGCAGTTTTTTTATGATCACTCTATCTTGTGCGCTCAAGCTTTCCTCTCTTCTCGGAAACGCGGCCGTCGAAGGCGGCCTCCGGCCACACATCCTGAACCAGCCGCAACGTTAAACCCTCGCCAATGAAAGTGAGGAGCAGCCCGATTAACTGGGCAATGAGAATGGCTCCTCCGTCCCTGGCCTGTTCTTTGTCAGTCTGCGGCTCCAGTTCTTCTAGACCCCTTAAGGATCCATCCGCCGCGACCTGTACCGCGCTAAGACTGGGAGCTTCCGCCCTGGCCAGCGTCAGGGCACGAGAAAGCAGCGAGCGAAAACCGGCGACTCCCGCGAGTGTGATTAGGGGCCGGCGAAGCTTCGCACAGACGCGAGAAGCCGCAGACTCCGCTGGCGCGGAGTTCTCGCCCGCAACGGCCTCGTAAGTAAGAAGGCGTTGGGCCAAATGTCGTGACTCTGGAAGTCTCACGATTTCCTTTTCCGTGCAGGGCGCGAACGCTGTACTCAGTTCGGCTTGGGGCTTTTAATCGCCGCCACTACCGCCAATACGGTCGCCGTGTTTAGGACGCTCCCCGAGATAGTCCTCAGCGCTTCGGTGACGGGCGGATACTGCTCCGCCAGTTTCTCGAGACGCGCGCTCACTCCTTGGAGACTATCGACTTCGTTGACGATCGCCTCAAAGCCGATCGGTATACCGCTCTTCGAGAGGAACCTGAAGTCTGGGAGAATTTCAGATGTCACCAGCTGCAACGTCACAGCTTCGCCAACAACTCGGACAAGCAGTCCAAGTAGCTGGGTAATGAGAATTATTCCTGCCTCCCGAGCTTGGTCCGCATCGACTTGAGGCTGAAGTTCCTCTAGACCCTGTAAGGAGCCATCCGCCGCGACCTGCACGGTGCTAAGACTGGGAGCTTCCGCCCTGGCCAGCGTCAGAGCACGAGAAAGGAGCGAGCGAAAACCGGCAACTCCCGCGAGTGCAATCAGGGGCTGGCGCAACCTCTCGCATACGCCAAAGGCCGCGAATTCCGTCGGCTCGGAGGTCTTGCCCGCAGCGTCTTCGTAAGCAAGAAGTCGCAGGGCCAAATCTCGCGTCTGCGGGGGAAGCATCATTTCCGTTCCGTTACCATGCAAAATTCCCGTGACACCTGGACATGAAGCGTTCAGCCTAATGTAACGCGTTTGGGAGTCGCTCGGATAGGGCGTGCTCCTGCTTCATCGGATTCTGGGGTGCGGTGGCCCGCCCTGGATCATTATTTAGCCGCTGTTCCACAATCGAGATGACACGGCCCGCTAGTCGTGGAGAACCACGTTGAGAAGTGAACTGTGAACCTGTAACCCGCCTTCAGGACCCCCGGCGTAGTCAATGAATCCCAATTTCCTGAACCGATTCATGAAGAAGCTAACCCGAGACCGAGTGGTGCCCACCATCTCTGCCAGCGTCTCTTGACTGATCTTCGGAACCACGGATTCAGAAATCCCTTCCTTGCCAAAATGAGCAAGCATGAGAAGGACACGGGCTAACCTTTTCTCGCTGGAATTAAACAGTTGATCAACCAGATCCTCTTCGTATCGAATGTTTCGGGTCAACAAATATGCGACGAACAGATCGGAAAGGGTGTGTTCGCGGTGAAGCGCGTCCACCATAGCCTTTTTCTCGATTCTCAGAACAGCGCAATCCGTCATAGCGGTTGCAGAACCCATGCGAAGAGGTTGGCCCGCAAGCGAACCTTCGCCGAAGAAACTCCCGTCAGTTAATATGCCGATTGTGGCTTCCTTGCCATCCTTGGAGACAACGGTGAGTCTTATCTTGCCTGTCCGCAGGTAGAAAACTGCGTCTGCGGGATCCCCTTGGGCCATGATGGTTTGCTTCTTCGGAAAGAGCAAAGCTTTCCTGCCTTCGCCGATGGTGTCGAGGAATACCTGGGGGTCGAATTTGCGGTCGTTCTTGAGGGCTGGGGGTGGACGAGTAGAGTTCCGCGTGCGTCGCGATTTCTGTTCAATCGGCGCCGGGACGGCGATTTTCGTTGAACCTTTGGATTCGCGAGGCGAAGCCATTAGGCACAGCGCCCACCCAGACATCGCAGAACGGGGTTCCAAGCCGGTCAATGATATAAGATCCTTTCACCTGTTCTGGACTAACATCTCTGGCTGGGCACTGTCTCAACTCGGATTCGGCGCGTTGGAGGTAAAGGGATCCATGGCTACTTCGCGGCGCACTTTTTTGGGGGTAGGCGTCGGCGCGGCCGCGTTGACGATGGTTCGTCCTCTGGCGGACGCGGTCATTGCGTCTGATCAAGATGCTGCTTCCTCTCCGACAACTCCCGCGGTTGTCCGGGTGCACGCGGCGCCTGCCCACGTCGTCAACTCCTTCGATCCCGACAACGCCCTCGCGACATCGATGGACATTCAGTCACGCGAGTCGATCAATCAGATCTACACGCCCAAAAACGTCAACGTTTGCTTGTCTGCGGGCTGGGGGCCGATCAGCTATCGCCTGCATACTCCGGAAACCGTCGATTATTGGCACTGGAATCCCAATGGCCGCTGGACCGACGAAGCAAACCAACGCGGATACTTCGTGGGCAGCTCGGAGTTGGGGGAACCGATTCGCGATTCGTTCGGATTCAGTCTTCCTCATCGCGGCTGCACGCATAATGGCGGCACCGATCGCGGCTACTCCCGTCTGACGGATGGCGATCCGAAGACTTTCTGGAAGAGCAATCCTTATTTGACCAAACCGTTCACGCATGAAGACGACTCTCTGCATCCGCAATGGATCATCGTTGACCTGGGCGAATACTACGACGTGAACGCGATCCGCATCGACTGGTGCGAGCCGAGCGCCCGCGAGTACGGAGTGGAGTATTGGGTTGGAGCTGATCCCATGAACTGGGAAGAACCGGCGCTAGACTCCACGGGACAGGGCGGCGAGTATCTGCCGGTTGCGAATCAGGCCATGGGTGAGTGGCGTCGTTTTCCCAAGGGTACGGTTCAGGACGGCAAAGGTGGAAGCGTCACTCTCAAGCTCTCGGACACTCTGATTGCGACGCGTTGGGTTCGCGTGGTGATGAAGCAATCGTCCAATCAGCCGGGACCGCATGGGAACGATGACGTGCGTCACCGCGTGGGATATGCAATCCATGAAGCTTACGTAGGCAGATTGGATGGCGATGGGAGGTTCGCGGATTTCGTGAGGCACGCGCCGGACGGCCAGAAACAGACCGCTACCTATTGTTCTTCTACCGACCCGTGGCATACCGCCGAAGATTTAAACCCGCAAGGGGACCAGACGGGCTGGGACATCTTTTACACCAGCGGCATCACCAACGGCCTGCCAGCGCTAATCACCGTCCCTCTGATTTACAGCGTTCCCGAAGACGCCGCCGCAATGATTGCGTATCTGAAGAAACGCGGATATCCGATCAGCTGGGTTGAAATGGACGAAGAAGCCGATGGGCAGTTCTACATGCCCGAGGACTACGCCACGCTCTACATCCAATTCGCGGATGCAATGCTGAAGGTCGATCCCACGCTCAAGCTTGGCGGGCCGGTGTTCCAGGGCATCAATCAGGACGTTTCAGTCTGGCCTGATGCGCGCGGGAACAAATCGTGGTTCGGCCGCTTTTACGAATATCTAAAAGTGCACAATCGTCACGGGGACCTGGCATTTGCGTCTTTTGAGATTTATCCGTACGAAGCTTGCGCCATGAAGTGGGAGGACCTATATCGAAATCGGGAGTTGACGCGCAAGACGCTGCAGGCCTTTCGCGATGACGGATTGCCCGCTTCTGTTCCACTGATGAACACCGAGAGCAATCTCTGCGGTTCGCTTTCGGTCTACATGTCCGACATTTTTTCGGCCCTGTGGCTCGCGGACAATGTGGGCAGTTTCTTTGCCGAGGGCGGCGCGCTCTACATTCACTCGCCGATCGAGCCCAGCGTCGTCCATCATGGCTGCCAGGGCTGGGCGATCTGGGGCAACGCCATCTGGGACCACGATGCAAAGATCGTCGCGTATACCGCGTTCTACCATGCCGGACGAATGATCAATAACGAGTGGGTGACGCATCGCAGCGGCACTCATCATCTCTATTCCGTCGATGTCGGAATCGAAGACGCCGCCGGGAATGATCTTGTCACGAGCTATGCCGTGCGGCGCCCGGACGGCCAATGGGCCTTGCTGCTTATCAACAAGGATAGAGAGAATGCGCATGCCATTCGAGTCGCCTTTGAAAACAGCGGCAAGACCGGACATTTCTTCGGCATAACTCGCATGGTCACATTTGGCAGCGAGCAATACGTCTGGCACGGCGAGGACGCCACCGCTCACGCCGATCCGAACCTGCCGCCTGTCATTTCGTCCATCGACGCCTCAGCACAAACTGTGTTCGCGCTCCCCAAAGCTTCCGTCACCGTTTTACGTGGTGAAGTCGCAGGCCTTCCGGCCTGAGAGGAGATCATCGCAATGAGAGATTCCGAGAATCCCGAGAATTCGCTTTCTTGCTCTCGCCGGCGGTTCCTACGTGCTTCGCAGGCTGCAGTAGCCGCACTGAGCGCTGTCCCGATGCTTGGCAGCGCAACGAATCTCCTGGCCGCTACGGTCCCGAGAAGTTCTGCGGATCCACATTCGGACTATTACGACAAGCTCGGCGTAACGAAGATCATCAACGCCGCGGGCACTTACACGGAACTGACATCGGCCGTGATGCCTCCGCCCGTTCGTGAAGCCGTCGCGCAGGCCGCATTGCATCCTGTGCATCTTGAGGAGTTGCAGCAGAAGGCTGGAGCCTATATCGCACAAAAGTTAAAAGCCGAAGGCTGCTGCGTCAGCTGCGGTGCATCTTCGGCTATCACGCTTGCCACCGCAGCCTCGGTGATGGCCGCGAACAACTGCCACCCTTTGGACATTCCAAGCATGATTGGCACTCCGCAGTTTCCAAAGAATGAAGTCGTCGTCCAGAAAATTCATCGCTATGAGTACGATGTAGCCATGCAGATCTGCGGCATTAAGATGGTGGATGTGGTCACGTTGAACGACTACAAGCAGGCTCTTGGCCCGAACACCGTGATGACCAACTATTTCAATGCGGCAGAAGCCGTTGGCATCAGCCGCGAGGATTGGATCGCCGTAGCCCACGACAAAGGCATCCCATGCCACCTGGATGCTGCCGCCGATATGCCTCCGATCTTCAATCTCTGGAAGTACACGGGAATGGGTTTCGATATGGTGTCTTTTTCAGGCGGAAAAGATATCCGCGGGCCCCAGAACGCGGGCCTTCTGCTGGGCAAGAAACAATACACCGATCTTGCTCAGCGCAATCTCTGCCCTGTGGACTCAGTCGGCCGCGGCATGAAAGTGGCCAAAGAACAGATCGTGGGTATGGTGGCCGCCGTGGATTGGCTGCTCACCCAAACAGATGAAGGAATGGAGCAGGAATCGCGGGAACGCATGGCAGTGATCATCGGCTTGCTAAAAGGTATTCCAAGCGTGCAGACCAGCATCATGGTGCCAGAATTGGCCAACCATGTTCCTCACTTGATGATCAATTTCGATCCGGATGTCATCGGTGCTTCGACGCGCGAGCTCCGCGATCGCCTGCGCACGGCGACTCCCTGCATCGAATTAAACCCTCACACCGGAAGCACGGAGTCTTCCCAGGGTGTCCCTGCGCAACCCCATGCGCTCGTCGTCACCACTTTTCTTCTTAATCCGGGAGAGGAGTTCATCGTCGGCCAGCAAATTCGAAAAGTCCTGAAAAGCCCGAAATCAGTAGGCACTTATCCCGCACGGCGAGAGTCGAGTACGACGAGCAAGCCTGTATAACTGTCGACCCAGCAGGACGCGTGCAACTCATAAAAAAAGGCGGGCATCGAGCCCGCCTTTCTTCCGAGCACTACAAGTTCCTTCAGGATCCGACGATTGGAGACACCGGGACCTCAGGCTTTGCCGAAGAGTGGACTTGATTGGGCAGCGTATAGCGCCAACCTCTTCTCATTGCCCGCATAGCAGTGGCGAGGGCCGGGCCGGGATCGTCCCAGGCGAAGACGGTGTCGTGAGCGCGCAGGGCCGAGCGCAGCCATGCCGCGAATGTGAGGTGGTCTTCACTCTGTCTGTCGTGGAACGCCTGGACGTCGTTAATGAGATGGACGCAGTGGCGCCCTATTTCATATCGGTCGACCGGGGACACGGGCAGGCGGAGCGCGTCGCGGTAGGCCAGCCATGTAACATCGACCCCGCAGTTGGCAGCGAATTCGATGTACCACCACGGCCGGGCATTGATCTCGATCATCTTGAACATTCCATCGCGATAGTCGTACTTGAATTCAGCGTCGAAAATTCCGCGATAGGAGACTGCACTCAGCACACGTTCCAGTGTTTCAAGCGCGGCAGCCACCTGGTTGAGTGGCACTGTGATCATCATGCTGCTGTTTCCGAGTTGACGAGGATAGAGGCGCAATCGTTGACGCGCAAAGCGGGCGCAGATCTGGCCGTGTCGGTCTACAAAGCCGTCGATGTGATACGTGGCCGTCGCCGGGCCGGGGATGTACTCCTGCAACATGATGGGGAACTCCAGCCGCGAGGCAATGCTCAGAGCATCGGTTCGCTGGTCGACGATGTAGCCTTTTACCCCGTACTTTTCGCGGAAAGTCTTGGACGATAACGGCTTCAGAATCTGCGGCTCGAACCGAGTTTCCAGCGAACTCTCCAGTTGGTCGCAAGAACGAATGAGGCGGGTTACAGGAGACGGAGCAGAGATCGACTGCAGAAGCTCCGCGAACTTCCATTTATCCACAAGCACGCGAGTTACCGGAGAGGTTGGAACGCTCGCCGGGAAGCGGGCGCACAAATCGGATGGCAGATCCGCAACAGCCAGAAGCCAGTCATCGGCGCACGGCATCAGGACGGCTTGCTCCAAGGCCAGAGTTTCAAGGAAGGTGGCGAGGTCAGGAGGTCGGACTTTTGGGTGTCCGGGCAATTCGCGGTACCAGCGGGAATGATGAGCGAAGTCAAATCCCGCGTTGGCGCAGATGGAGTAGACCGGCAATGCCCTTCTGCCCAGACAGCGGAGAACGCCCACACCGGTGACTCCGCCACCCAGGGCGAGAATGGGGACGGGGTCTCGCGGATGCCGCATCAATGGCAATGAACTCCTCGCCGACGAGCGCTGGGGAACTTGCGGGGCGGCGTCTGCAACTTTACGTTCTATTGTGGATTGCATAAATGGGTGCGGCAAGAGTTGTTCAGCGGCGATAGATTGCCACGCCGGTAGCAGTCTGAAGTACGGCCTCGATGCCGCGCCGAAAACCGGCTTTGGTGTTGCTGCGCGGAATAAAAACGATGTCTTCAGGGTTGAGTTGGGGATCGGTTACTTTCGCCGACATGACTTGACCCAAGGCAATGGGAATCTCTTCATGCCCCTGGTCTTTCTTACGGATCAAGATTGTCTTATCGAGTTTTGCCGTGGGATTTGCTCCTTGCGCCAGGGCGACGGCTTGTAGGACAGTGAGCCGAGAATTCTCCATGACGAACCCACCCGGCATGCGCACGTCCCCGACCACGTACACAATTCCAGCTTTGGACACCACGACCGTGTCCCCGGGAAAGACTGCGACATTGCTCTCGGGAGGCAGGGTTTCGTTCGCGGGCAAATGGACGGTCTCGGGCTCTTGCGACCGAGTCCGGTGAGTGATGGTGATCCTGTTTCCGGCACGAGGGGTTACGCCTCCTGCAGCGGAGATTGCATCGAACAGCACCCGCGGGCCCGGCAGGGGATAGATGCCCGGCCTCTGTACTTCTCCGAGCACAGAGATTCCCTGCGTCGCATACTCACGCTCGAAAATGGAGACCTGCGGCTCGTTGAAGAATCCACCGTCTGACAGCTTCCTTTGAATCAAAAGCTCGGCCGCGCTGATCGTCAAGCCGGCAATGTGAACGTTGCCGAGCAGAGGGAGGGAGATGTCTCCACTGTCCGCAACGCGTACCTGTTTCGAAAAGTCAGGCGCTCCGTAGACGGCGACTTCGATCAGATCGCCGCTTCCGATCATCAGTTCGAAACTGGGGGCCGGAGCGGGCGGGGCTTGAGGCGAGACGATGTTCTGCGGGCTGCCGACGTTCTGTTGTACGGGCTGCACGCGCGTCGTCGCCGCCTGTCCAGTGTCTGGGGGAGCTGTAGCGTCCTGACCTGTTGCGGGTGCCGACCACAGTATGAGACCTATGATGAACACCGACAAGCTAATCATTTGTCGTTCCATGGGTACCTCCTGCAAGTTTTAGGCGTGCTCAGCAGCGCACGATGTTTGAAGAGGGATTGCCGCGGGTCGCATTGCGGGTATCAATCACCAGCCGGGCTTCGCTGACAATCCGCCGATAGTCGTATTCGGAATGATCGGTCACAATGAGCACGCAGTCGTAAGTCTGCAAGTCGTCGAGCGGGACAGATTTCATGTGGAGCTCGTATTTGCGACCCTGTCCGACGAAGGGAATGTAAGGATCGTTGTAGCTGACAACCGCCCCTTCCTTCCGCAGGTGCTCGATGATGGTAAGAGCGGGCGATTCGCGCAGGTCGTCTACATCCTTCTTATAGGCAACTCCCAAGATCAATACCTTTGCGCCCGGCAGGGTGCGGCCGCGGTGGTTCAGGGCAGAGGAGACAGCATCGACCACATGGTAGGGCATTGCGGTGTTGATTTCCCCGGCCAATTCGATGAATCGCGTATGAAAATCCAGTTCTTCAGCCTTCCAGGAGAGGTAGAACGGATCTACGGGGATGCAGTGTCCTCCTAGACCGGGACCGGGGTAGAAGGGATGGAATCCGAACGGCTTGGTGCTGGCGGCATCAATGACCTCCCAGATATTCATCCCCATACGCAGGCAGAGCTGCTTGAGCTCGTTCACCAGCGCGATATTGACGCAACGGTAGATGTTCTCGAGCAGCTTGGTCATTTCGGCAACTGCCGGACCGGAAACGGGCACAGTGTGGTGGAAGATCGAGCCGTAGAGGGCACAGGCGAGGTCCGTCGCATCGGGCCCCAGTCCGCCGACAACTTTTGGGATATCGCGACGCGCGATGGTGTCGTTGCCGGGATCCTCACGCTCCGGCGAAAAGGCAACGTAAAACCTGGCGTCATCGCCTTCACGATTCCGCTCTGCTTTCAATCCACGCGGATTCTTGTTCTCCAGGATGGGCACCATCACTTCTTCGGTCGTCCCGGGATAGGTTGTGCTCTCAAGTACGATCAGTTGCCCTGGTTGCAGATGGGGCGCGATCGAATCAAGAGTGGACCTTATATAGGAGAGGTCAGGCTCACGATGATGGTCCAGAGGAGTAGGGACACAGATGATCACGGCGTCCATATTCGCCAGATGGGAGTAGTCTGCGGTGGAGCGGAATCCGTGGTGTTTCGCGATCTGAATTTCCGTGGAAGGAATGCGATAGATGTAAGACTGCCCCTCGGAAAGGGAGCTGACTTTCTTCTGGTCGACGTCGAAGCCAACCACATGAAAGCGCTCCTCAGAAAACAGAAGCGCCAGCGGCAGGCCGACATAGCCCATGCCGATTACTCCGATCGAGGCCGTTCGGTCTTCGATTCGGGATTTGAGTTGCGAAGCCAGCGAGATGCAAGGGACAGCAGAGGTGGCGGACATTGGATCCTCCCTAGGAGAGCGTAACTATGTTTGGGGGCTACGCTTTGGCTATAAGACCGAATAGGAACAGGCGTGCGGTGAAAACCTCTCAGGCAGCGAGTGAATGGTTCACTTCCGCAACTTCTTCGACGAGAAGAGGCTCGTGGTGCAAGTATCTGGTTGCCCTGCGCTTGGACTCGATCGAATGAAACACGGCTTCTACTTGCCGTACGGGAAGCCCCGTTTTGGAGGCTACCTCATGGGCGTCGAATCCGTGATTCAGTCCGTACAGGCAAAGATCGAGGTTGTGCAGAGAGACTTGGAAATAAAACTCTTCCTGCGACTGGGCCAGCGGGAACGTGTCGGTCGTGGACGGGCGCTCGCGAATCTCGATGGGTAAGTCGAGATACTCCGCCAGTTGGCGCACCTGGCCTTTATAGAGGTGGGCAATGGGTTTTAAGTCGGCCGCGCCGTCTCCGTTCTTCACGAAAAATCCCTGATCGTACTCCAGCCGATTGGGCGTACCGGCTACGGCATATTGCAATCGATCTGCGTTGTAATACTCAATCATCTTGCGCACGCGCTGCTTGAAGTTGCTGGCAGCAATGAGTTCCCGATAGGTCTGGGCGTCAAGGTGAAGCCTGGTTACCTGGCCTGCGGGCGACTGAACGACAAGGGATGGAAAGGAATAGCGAGCTCCGCTGGCAATGTCGGCCATCACCACCTTGCAGCGGTAGTTTTCGTCATACTCCGGGAAAAGCCGACGAATCGCATCGTCCCGGCGCCGGTAACATCCCGATGCTTCCAGGATCGGCGTAATGTCCTCTATGGCCGTGGCAATTCCCCAACCATTCGCGAGGAGTTTGCCCAGACGGTAGCTTTCGTCGGAGCACTCGCGCTCGGGCATGAACAGGCCGAGGACGCGATCGTTGCCGAGTGCTCGGACGCATAGCGCTGCCACGACGCTGCTATCGATGCCGCCCGAAAGTCCGACGACCACGCCTTTCCTCTTGAGGATAAGAGAAACCATTTCCTCGATGGCGGACTGAATCGTTTGCGACGCAGCCGCGGCGTCGATGTGTAGCCACTCGCTGACTTCGGGTCTCAGGATATTCATTATGCAACTCCGGCCAACGCGGCGGTTTCATCAGCAATTGGGTCGGCTCCTCTTGACGATGGAGCGTGGCCAGACGGCTGCAGACTCTGGCTCTGGGGAATGATTTACGGCTGTTCGACTCGTTGCGTGGAATACGCGGTTGTGCTGGAAGAAATGGGGGAGGCTGCTTCTTCCATCACCAGTTTTCTACGGACGAATTGGGCCATCTGGGTTACCGAGTCCAAATTCTCGGGAATGAGATCGGCCTCGTCAACGTCGATGCCATAGTGCTTCTCAAGAAACGAGACCAGTTCGAGCATCCCGGTAGAGTCGACAATGCCCATACTGAGGAAAGAATCGTCGTCGGAAAAGTGGGCTTGGCGGCGATATAGGAAATTGTCTACGACAAAACGGCGTAGTTCAGTTTCGATGTGGCGCACGATGAACCTCCGCGTTGAAAGTGTTCAACAAACTGATCCATAACCAGCTGAGTCGAGAGAATGCTGACCAGGGCCATGTCGTCCTTGACGCCGAGCGCATAACCGTCGGTGAACTTCTGCACCAGAGCACTGACGGCATTCGGATCAAAGATTCCAATGGCCCTAATTTTCGACGGGCTCAGCAATTCATTGATGTATTCGGGCACGTTGTGAGTAAAAAAGCTTTTTCCATCGGGGGTTCGGTAGGGCTGCTTGGGCCGGCTGGCAACCGAGTGGGGGATCCCTGTCCCAAAAGCGCGCTTCAGGACGTACTTCTCGTCGAGAACTTTCATTTTCAGATTGGGCGGCATTCTGGCTCCGAGTTCGACGACGCGGTAATCCAGATAAGGATGGCGGGCCTCAACGGAGTGAGCCATGCCTACACGATCGCCCTGGGAAGAAAGGATGTAACCGGGGAGTAAGAGGGTCGTTTCGAGATATTGCGCGCGGCACAGAGGTGGCCATGAATCAAAGTTGGCCGGGAGTTGCGACGCGAGTTCGTCCAGGCAATCGTAAGAGCCAATCTCCGAAAGAACTTCATTGGAAAAGAAGAGCTTCAGCCGCGAAGTCAATTCCCAGCGCGGGAGGTGTGAAAAGAAAGGATTCTCGCCGCCGTGTTTTTCGATCGAGAAAAAGCTCCGCAGGTAAGCATCTGACTGTTTACTTAAGTTGGCCTGATAGGGGTAGAGCCGCCGCAACAGCGAAGCTCTGCGCTTTGATGCAGGCTGACGCAGCCAGAAACGCCGGATCTTTGCTTCTTTATAGATGTCGTATCCGCCGAATACCTCGTCTGCGCCTTCGCCGGTGAGGACCACCTTGATGCCGGAGTCTCGAACCAATCGGGAGAGCATATACATCGGCGTGGGGGCAGTCCGGATCATCGGTTTCTCTGAGTGCCAGACCACATCGGCAAAGGAGCGTGCGATGTCCGAATAATCACAGTTGATTTCCTGGTGCGTGGTGTGAAGGAACGAGACGGCCTCACGCTGAAACAGGCTCTCATCGAGTTCCGGCGTGACGAAAGAGATTGAGAACGTCCGCAGTTCGGTGCTGGAGAACTGCCGGATCAGGCTGGTGACGATCGTTGAGTCCAGACCTCCACTGAGATAGGAGCCAACAGGCACATCAGAACGTAGCCGGATGCGAACCGCGTCCTTCAAAAGATCAGCTGTCTCCTCTATATATTCCTCTTCAGATTTCTGATTGTTCCAGACGCCGTCGAAATCGAGGGCCCAATCTGCGTGAATCTGCACGCGCCCATTCTCGATAGTCAACGAATGTCCGGGCGGAAGCTCGCAGACATTTTTAAAGGCAGTACGCGGCGGAATCGTGCACCAGAAAGTAAAGATCTGATCCAGAGCCAACAGGTCCAGGTCGCGGGAGACTTCCGGGTGAACGAAAATCGATTTAATTTCCGAGGCGAAGATCAGGTCGTTTCCTACGATGGAATAGAAGAGGGGACGAACTCCCAAGCGGTCGCGCGAAAGAAAGAGCTTGCGCTTCCTCGTGTCCCAGATGCCGAAGGCCCATTGCCCGTTCAGACTGTGGACACAGTTCTCACCCTGTTCTTCGTAGAGGTGCAGTATTACTTCGGTATCAGAACCGGTCTGGAAACGATATCCACGGGCGATCAGATCCTGACGCAACTCGATGTAGTTGAAGATTTCACCGTTGAATGTAATCCACAGTGACTCGTCTGCGTTGTGCATCGGTTGATGTCCACCACCCAAGTCGATAATGCTGAGCCTTACGTTGGCCAAGCCGATCCCGGGCTCGGTGTGAACACCGGACTCGTCAGGACCGCGGTAGCGCATCATCGCGTTCATTTCGTGCAGCAGCGCCGGCTCTACCAATGAGCCATCTGATTTGCACACGCCCGCAATTCCACACATCGAGATTCCCTTTCGGAAGGATCGAAAATGCACAAGCGCAATAGAAGACGTGGATTCCGGCTCGGCGAGCAAACATCTGTCGGTGAACACTCGCCGAGCGGTCTCTGTAAGCGGCCTTTCACTGAACAGTGACGGTGGTGGTAGCACTGAATCCAGAAGCGCTTGCTGTTATGACCGCGCTTCCTCTTCCGGTGCTGATGACTAAGCCGGTTGGGAGTACGACAGCGACGGTCGGGTCTGAGGACTGCCAGGTTAGATTTGGAACCTGGTGAGTGCTGCCATCACTGAAACTTCCCGTTGCAGATAGTTGTTCCATGCCGCCCAGCGCAATTGCGCCGGAAGGTGGCGGCACAATGGCTAACCCGGCGATATTGCCGGGATTAATTACGGCCGTATTCGTTCCCGCAACGGTCTGAGAGTTCCCGTCGACCGGGCCAAACGTCGCCGTCACCGTAACATTTACGGCATTGCTGGCGCTCGATACTCCTGTCAGAAATCCCTGACCATCCACCAGCGCCGAGTTGGTATCGGATGACGTCCAGTGCACTGCATTGGAGACATCGGATTGAGAGCCGTCGTCAAAGGTGGCGATAGCATGCAGAGGCTGAACAGCCCCGTTAGGAACGGTCAGTGTCTCTGCACTGATGGCGAGCGAGACAGCTTTAGCGCTGGTAACGGTGACCTGAGTATGGGCGGTCTTGCAGCAGGTCTCCCCGTACACTTTCCCGATCGTTGGGGTACGCGCGGTGACCAGCCCATGTGAATCGGCGGTGGCCATGGTGATCGGTGACGTGTACCAATGCGGCGCATCGAGCGACACGGTGCTCCCGTCGCTCAGAGTGCTGATCAGGCTGTATTGCTGCTTGACGCCTCTCGGCAAGGAAATCGAGTCGGGCAGGACCGAGACCGAGGACACGGTGAGAGAGGAAACGGTGAAATCGCCATACCCGACCGCATCGCCCAGAGCTGCCGAAAGCTTGGCGGTCCCGGTTGCGTTGGTAGCGGCGAGACCCCGGTGATTCACCATCACACGATCCAGGTTATTGGTGGACCATGTAACAATGTTGGACAGATCCTGGCTGGTTCCATCGCTGAAGGTGCCGATGGCATACAGCTGTTTCAGGCTGAGAACCGGCACGGAAGTTGCCGCCGGCGCCAGGACGATGGACTGTACTTTCGCGTTCGAGACACTCAGAGAACCGGAGCCCGTTACCCCTGCCACACCGGCACTGAGTACAACCGAGCCGGTGGCGGCCGCCAGCACGTGTCCGTTGCTGTCGACGGTTGCGATCGAGTTGTCGCTCGATGTCCAATCGACAACCGGCAGGGCAACCAGGCTGCCATCGGTCAGATATCCGGTGGCTCCCAATTGCTGGTCCGTTCCGACCGCGACAGAGGCCGTAGAGGGCGTGACTATCACTTTGCTGAGTGTCGCCGGCAGGACCGTCAACGCCGTCGTGTTCGTAATCGTTCCGACGGTAGCGGTGATCGTTGATGATCCGGCTAGGAGCGGCGTCACCAGACCGGCGGAAGTGATCGACGCAACATTCGATTGTGAACTGCTCCACGCCGTGGAAATGAGTTGGTGAGTGCCGTAGTCATCGAACGTGCCGAGCACCACAAACTGCTGGGCCACTCCGATTCCGGTAACAGGCTCGTAGGGAAGCAAGGCAATGCGCACCAGTTGTGCCCCTGAAACCGTCACGGTGGCGGATCCGGAAATGGCTCCGGACGTGGCTGTGACCGTTGCCGTCCCGGTAGCGAGAGCGGCCGCGAGGCCGGTGGCTGAGATCGTCAACTTGGATTCATCCGAGGAGGTCCATGTCACGTTGTTCAATTCATGTGCGGTGCCATCGGTATATCGCCCGACGGCAGCCAGTTGTTGCATCGTATTCGGCGGAGTGTTGGGCGCCGAGGGTGAGATATCAATTTCCGACAGAGCCGCAGATCCGACGGTCAGGTCAATGGTGCTGCTGATCGAACCCGAAGTGGCGGTCACCATGACCGCGCCCATGGCAAGGCCCGTAATGGCACCGAGCGCGCTTACGGTCGCGATGTTTCCGTCGGAAGAGGTCCAGGTCACTTTGTCTGACAGATCCCGGGTTTTTCCGTCGGAGTAAGTGCCGGTGGCGGTTAGTGGCTGAGTTGCGCCCAGAGGAACGGTGGTCAATGCGGTTGTGATTGTGATCGAGGCAAGAACAGGAGGAGGTGGATTTGAACCGGATGAACTCTTGTTGTTTCCGGAACCACAGCCGAGGGTAATAAAGCACACTATTATGCTGATGGAGAGAAGATGTTTCATTGAAATGGCGCCTCCTTCAATAAAAGCGTTTTCCAAACTAAGAGCACGACATCAGGACTAATGGGTTCGCCCCATCGACCGTTCACTGTCCGGGGGGTTGGACTAGAGACGAACATCAAGCGAACCGCAGTTCAGTCGATGACCACCGGGGGAGGGTGTCGAAGCTTTTGATAACTCTTGATTGCGATAGCTCGAATTCTGGCGGCTCTCTTCGCCAGCTGCAGTTCAAAGCGGTCCGCCGATTGACGGAAGCATTCGGAGTGCCTTGGAAAGGTTCTTTGCAGAGCACGAAGTTGGGCTATGTGAAGACGGTGATAGAAAGGACTCGCTAAGTTACCGTCGGAGTCGTACAGAGACCAGAAGCCCGCGTCAAAGACCGGCAACATAGTATGGAGTGCCTCGAGCGTTTCGGATAGTGCGCTCTGCCACGAGTCTTCTTTACAAACCTGGCTCAAGTCATACAGGCCATAGAGAGCAAAGATCCAACCATTCAGGATCGTTTGCGGATGACGCAGTGGCGTCTCCTCAAGAATGATTCCTTCTTTCTCGTATCGGGCTGTTCCTCCAGCGGCCACCGGTGCGAGCATCAGTTGAGCAGCATCCTGTGCCGCGACAAGGTATTCCTCGAGATTTGTGACGCTGTAAGCGCGGCACAGCAAAGAGACCCCTTCTCCTTGGCTCATAGCTGAGTACAGGGAAGTCGACGAGCCCTCCCACGAGGGGACGCGCCAACCGCTGCGTTCATCTCGTGTCCGCAACGCCCAGTGCGCTAGTTGTTCGAAGGCATTGAATTGCGCGGTGTCAGTCCTGTTCGACTGCAGCCAGAGATCCCAATGTCCCAAACCTTTTTGAAGCGAAGTGGTCGGAAAGTATTGAAGAGTGCCGTTGATTTGCACGAGAGGGATTCCGCTCGGATCGACGGGACCCGACCATGTTGTCTTGCCTCGCAGGTCATTGAAGTAGCCGGCGATTGTACCTGGGACGAACAGGCTGCCTTCCGCCTGGGGCCTGTGCCAGTAGCTCTGTCCGGTGGCCATGTCCCACCAGTGGCGTAGGAGGGTCCGGTAAGCATCGAATCTGAACTCAGACATGCTAGACCTTCATTCCGCAAACAGAGATGACAGTTTCTGGGCGATGAGCTGCGCACTATGACCGTCCCCGTAGGGGCATTCATAGCTGTCGATTTTTGCATTCATTGTCGCTTCGATGGCAGAGCTCACCGAATCGGGGCTCAAGGGAGGAGCCAAACGGTTCCAGCCGAGTTGAACCAGTTCCACCCATTCGGTTTCTTCCCGCAAGGTGACGCAAGGGACTCGGTGAAAGAAGGCCTCTTTCTGCACACCTCCCGAATCGGTGGCGATGACGCGGGCGTGTCTCTCCAGTTTGACCATGTCGAGATAACCAAGGGGCGAGATTATCTGGAGAGGTGCGGCCGCATCGACCAAGTCCGGATTCGCAGAAAGCACCTTCTGACTGCCGGGATGGAGAGGAAGGATAACAGGTAGCTTCCGCGCAATTCTGGCCAAGCCGATAAGAATCGCACGCAGGCGAGGGAGCGCTGTCGTATTCTCAGCGCGGTGGATCGTGGCCAGTACGTAATCGCCGCCGGACAGCCCGTGGCGTGTCAAGACATCGCTTGCAGTCTCCGCCCTCTGACCGTAGATCAGGGCGGCGTCGTACATCACGTCGCCCACCAACTGGACACGAGCTCCATCGATTCCTTCCTGGCGTAGATTCTGGACTGCAGTCACGCTCGGCGCAAACAACAGCGTGGAGCTGTGATCGGTAAGTATGCGGTTGATCTCCTCGGGCATCTGACGGTTCCGAGAACGAAGCCCTGCTTCGACATGGGCAATCGGGATGTGCAGCTTCGCTGCCGCTAGCGCTCCTGCAAGAGTCGAATTGGTGTCGCCGTAGACCAGCGTCCACTGCGGGTTCTCAGCCATAAGAACCTGCTCAATTCCCTGCAGCATGCGGGCTGTTTGTTCCCCATGCAATCCGGAGCCGACCTCAAGGTTGTACTGGGGTTGCGGGATACCTAGTTCACTGAAGAAAACTCCTGACATATTGTCGTCGTAGTGCTGGCCGGTGTGGACTAGCACCTCGTCGACTTCGCTGTTACGCAGCGCGCAACTGACTACGGCCGCCTTAACGAACTGCGGTCGGGCGCCTATGACCGAGACGATCTTCATGGGATGATCCGAGCTTGGGTTGCTGATCCGACACGACGAGTTGATTCAGAAGGCAATGCAGCTTCGAGGCGATTTGCTCTCGGTCGTAGTTGGCGAGCACGTAAGACCGCGCGTTCTTTCCAAGACATGTCCTGAGCTCGGGATCGTTGCGGAGTTGGCGGACCGCCGCAGCCAAGGCGCCTGCGTTTTCAGGCGCAACACAGATTCCGCCCTCGGCGTCCTCGACCAGACGTTGCGCTTCTCCTTCGATCCCTACGATGACTGCCGTTCCAGCCGCCATCGACTCAAAAAGCTTGCAGGGAAGCGCTCCCTTGAACAGGTCCAATCGCTTAAGAGGCACGAGTGTGGCGTCGAATGAAGCCATGACCGCGGGCATGGTTTTCTTCGGCTCCGGCGGATAAAAGCGTACGTTGAAAAGTCCGCGATGCTGGGATTCGTGCATCAGGCGTTCTCTTTCCGGCCCATCTCCAAAGAGCACAAAGAGGACGTCGGGAATGTGAAGCAGGAGTTCAGCCGCGTCGAGCACGACATCTAAGCCTTGGGCTATGCCGAGCAATCCCGCGTAGCCCACGACAAACTTGTCGGAGAATCCAAAGGTGTGCCGCGGCACCTCGCGAGCCGCAATCGCCGAATCAGTAAAAATCCGGAAATCCACTCCATTGGTGATCAACGCGTTGGGGACACGAACGCGGCGGTTGATGTTGGCGACAATATTTTCCGTTTGGCCGGTTATCAAGTCTGAGCTGCGATAGAACAATTGCTCGAGCTGGGTGGAGAGCCAGATGAGAAAACGATTGTGCAGAATGCCCATGGCCACTGCACTTTCGGGCCAGAGGTCGGATACGTTAAACACCATGCGGCTGCGGAGCCACAGCTTCAGCCACAATCCGGACAGGCCGAGAAAGAGCGGAGGAGATTCGACGATGATGATGTCTTGTCTTCCCACCTTCGTGGTGCCCAGTAGCAGCGACGCGAATACAAACGAGAAATAGTTGAGCAGGCGGCGGATAAAGCCGGGGGCGCGACTCACATAAATCCGAGCGCGCAACACTCGCACGCTGCCGTCCCTCTCCTCGTACACGCGCCTTGCTCGGTACGCCGGAAGGATTTCACCGGCCGGATAGTTGGGAACCGCGGTGATTACGGTTACCTGGTGACCCCAGGCAGCAAGGCGTTGGGCCCAGTCAGACAGGCGATTGGGAGCAGCGCCCGTCTCGGGAGGGTAATACTGAGTCAGGATAAGACAGCGCATGGGCTTGTGGTCCTTGCTGGTTGTCGTGAGTCAGGGGTTAGACAAGAACGTGTAGTGAAGAAGCTGATTTCAGGAATCGGAATCGCCGTCAAAGAGATACCAGTTAGTGGGATCAAACAATCTTGCTGGGTCTGGCACACGCGGGCCGACGGAGAGTAGAACCTGAGAGCGCGTCTGCCGGAAAAAGAATCCAAAACTTCGTAGCTGACGGATCAGTCGATTATCGCCGAAATATGCGACTGTGATGCAGGTAGCACTGCGTTCCTGCTGTAGACGGATGAAGGCGGCGAGCAGGTGATGGAAGACGTTATCGAAAGCCATGAGATCGGAGATGTGAACCTTGCCGTCGTCAGAGACGTACCAAACGATGTAGCCGCCAACCTCGCCGGTCTTCCGATGCGAAGCCGCAAACAAATGGTAGTTCCTGTAAGGGCATTGCATGAACCGCCAGTTAACGTAGGAAGAATTCCTTTCCACGATGATGCGATGTTGCGGCAACACTTGCGCCCAGAAGCGATCGAAGCGCCCGTCGGTTTCCGGTAACGTCCTGTAGTCATAGTCATGCGACAACTCTCGGCGAGATTCCTTGGTGGCAAATCGGATGAGGCCATCCATGAGGTCGGCGAAATATCCCCACCAGTGGGGCCGTCCTTGAGTTTCGAGGAAGCGACGCGCTCGAAGGGAACGAATACCTGCGCGGACCCGTCCGGCGGAAACATAGCCGGCTCGCAATTGCACCAGTCGGGCCGCATCATTCGGAAAGCCGTACAGCACATCGAACCGGCCGTCACGGCATGCCTGGAGAGCAGCTTTCTGTAGGGCCAAGGCCGGGTAGAGTGTTCGATGTCCCGGCTCGACTGCAAAGTCACCTGCCACGGCGGCCGCAAACCGAGTGCCGTCGATGAGAAGTTTACGGGGGAACAGGGCAGTAGTACCGACGGGCCGTTCGCTGACGGCGTCGACCGCCAGTTCGCACCATGGCCGCCGCTCGACACCACACTCATATTTCCAGTGATACTTTTCAACCGAGCAATTGAGCGCGCCGGCTCGGCACAAGCGGATGATCTCGGCGCCTTCCTGATTGAGGTTAGCATCGCGGATTCGGTGAGGCGCTAATCGAGCGGGTGGGGCAACAGGTGCGATCAGTTCTGCCATAGAGTTCTTCTTGCGAGTTGAATAAGGTCTTTACGAGGTTCAAACTTCGCCTTCTCGAGGATGCTGCGAGTCGCGTGATCGAATCGGGATGCACAGATGCAAGCCAGAGTACCCTGACTGCATGCGAGTCGCGTGAACCACTCCAGCGATTCAAGGCTCAAGGAGCGCCGCCTCTGTGTACAAACGTGCCGAAAATCGTAAAGGACATCGGCAGTTACGGGGGTCACGAGGCCCGGGTTTGGAGGCAAGGAAATACGGCGTATCCATGCAATAACTGGGAAACCGCCATTCTCTACCAGATAGCAGCGGTCTCCCGCTCGCAGACGGGCCCTGTATTCCGGAAGAAGCTGGTCTTCCAGTAAAACCGGGCCGCAGATGGCCAGTTTCGCTAGATCGCTCAATCGGATCTCAGATTGTGGCAACGGTGAAGGTTGAGTCACAGGGAGATTTGAGAGTGATTCCGAGCCAGCGGCAGGCACGTAGATAGATCTCAAGGCAGCTCCGCGGACCGCGCGGCGGGCCTTGGCGCAAGCCCGGTTCTTGGCGAGAGTTAGTCGTTCCGCAACCGTTCTCACTGCGGAGCTTCGCGTCAGATAGGAGAGTGGTGCAACCAGACGGCGCATACCAGATCGAATGCGATTGCGGTCCAGGATTCCGCAATACACATCGTGCGAATTGTTTGTGAAGTGCTCCTTGTATTGCTCAACGCCAATGGTGAAATCAACTTCCTCGAGTTGTTGGTCGCCGGCGTAGCCAAGTAATTCACTAAGCAAGACGTCTCCCGGGGAGAGTTCCCATGCGTCAATATCGAAAGTGGGCTTATAGAGAACCAGCGTGCGGTGTTTCTGGAAGCCTAAGTGACACGCGACCGGCCTGCCATCCAGTTCCAGGACGCTGAATCGTAAGTGTTTGCGCAGGTCAAGTTCGTCAACCAGGGCGGTATAAAATTCCCGCCAATGTGGCGACAGGAACTGGCTGTACTCGCCGGCCATGGCTCGCCGACAGATGTGCTGCTCGAAGAGAGTATGCAGCAGCTTGCATGCTTCTTCTCGGGTCTCGATGTGTCGGAATTGGACTTGCCCGCTGCGGTAGAGTTTATTGCGATGACGCTTGAGGGCGGGTTTGCGGCGCATGGCAACAATCCATTTGTCGCGTTCTTCCCTCAACACGAGAGCGGAACGTCGGCCGACCGGCGCAAGAGCGAAATGGCTGAAAACGTCTTCCGGCAACTGGTCCGAGTATCGGACGAATTGAGACTCACCTCGAAGATTGGCAAATCGGCAGGTTTGCCAACCGTCCAACTTCAGTAATGCCCCCAGCGCCGTCGCGAGGATTTCCCGTCCCATCGCTTCGACGCAAAGACAGTCGCAGTAGTCAGCTCCCGGCGTACCTACAAAGCGAAGCTGCCCACCGTTGCGCAGAAGAGGCAGAATGCCCAGAATGCTATTTCCATCGCGCACCACAACTGTCGAAAGTGCCAGGTGTTCGCCGAAGGCCCTCCACCAGGCGCGGGTCCATGCCAGGCTCTGAAAAATAGTCGCCGATGCGCTGTGTTCTTCCAATTCTGACCAGGCGTCTTCAAGGCTGAGCAGTTGCCCGAAATCAGTGATGATTTCACTACGCAGATATGCGGTCATCGGCCGCGAGTCACTAAGGAAGAGCGGGAATGTCGTTTCACCTTTCATATGAATTGTGAATAATGGTGAGGAGTCTTATGCCACGCGGCTGCGGTTCAGGCGGCGGCCAAACCGCTTACCGTCAAAGACCTGCCAATGCGCGTCCTGGTTGAAGGTGTGAGTTGCGACCCAACCCTCTGCAGGCCTGGGATTCAGGCTCGCGATTAAGGTTTCGCAGTAGGCATTTTCCGTGAGAAGGTCGACCCGGTTCCAGCTAATGGCATATCCGTAGCGCGAGCGGCAGTCCTGCGCCGGGCGAATGAGTTGTTCGCCGAGTACGAACAGATTTCCCGCCGGGCGTGCCGTGCGTAGATCGTTCACCACCGGATTGCCAGGGTGAGGCTGCCATGGTCCTAGAGGCGAATTGGCATAGAAAATTGAAAGCCGGCGAACTCGGTCGGCCACGTCTCCGAACCCGGCTGTGAACATCCACCACCTGCCGTGTTGCTCAAACAGTGTGGTGTCAACGGCGTCGACATTCTCCATCAACACAGCGATACGCTCCCAAGCGGACGGAAAATGGGTTGCCCGATACAACTCGACAGTGCGATTGTGCCGAGTTTCGGGAAGCATGTAGACGTTCTCGCGCCATGAGAACACATGGGGATAGGAGAGGTGATAGGGGCGGTCGAGCACCGGCTCTGGCGAACTCCACTGGCCAGACGCGTCTAGTGTGGCTACCTGAATTATTCCTTTTTGCTCTCCGCCGCCCCAGCTCTCGAAGAAAACGTAGGTCTTGCCGTTGCGCTGCAGGAGAAAGGGGTCGGCATAGTGCATGCCATCTGGAGGTCGGAGCAATGTGCATGGCCCAATGACTGTCGGCAGTTTCGAATGGCATCGGGGGCAAACTCCAATCACCCATTGCTCACCGTAGGCGAGACGCAAGAGCTTCGCCTTGACCTTTCGCGAAAGAGTCTGGAGGGAGTACATAAGAGTGAACTTAACTAGCCTGCCTCAGGGCAGAGTCTAGGGTGGAAGAAAACAGACGACTCATTTCGGAGGCGATCTTCAGCGCCGCGAATGATTCTTGAATACGCTTTCGTCCTGCTCGGCCAATAGATTCCCGCACGCGTTCGTCTTGGGCCATCCACTGAAGCGCATCGGCTAGAGCCACCGCGTCGTCCGGAGGGACCAGTACGCCCGCTCCACCCGCAAGCAGTTCAGGAATGCCGCCGGTCTCAGTTCCGAGCGCGGGCACACCGAATGACATGGCTTCCATTAGCGAAGCTGGAATTCCTTCGTGAAGACCGTTGCCAAGGTCGGTACTCGCGAGGACTGCAACGTCGACGGCCCCCGAGTCGTATAGCTGCAGTAGTGTCTTATGTGAGAGTGCGCCCAGAAATTTCACGCGTTCGGCCAGTCCGCGCCTCTGAACATCAAGCTGCAAATCGTCGCGCAGTTCACCATCTCCGGCAAGCCATAGTACGAGCGGAATGCCACGCTTTCGCAGTTGATCAACGGCATCGATCAGAATTGCATGTCCTTTTACCGGCACAAAGCCGGCGGCGCAAAGAGCGACAGGCGGGTTATTGTTGTTCACAATAGGAATGCGGTCCTTCAGGTCTACACCCAGATGCAACACTTCTACCTTTCCTTCCAGGTATGTCCCCAATAAGCCTGCCATGCGAAGGCCGCTGGCGGAGATGAACCGCACGAATCGCGCTCTGCGCGCTTTCTCTTTGAAGAGATTGTCTTGCACGATGTCGAAACGGTGTGCGGTGAAGCTCCAGGGAATTCCGCTCAGTTCCGAAGCACCCATGGCCAGCGTGGCGACGGTTGATGCCCAGAACGCATGGATATGGTCCGACCGCCACTGTGTTGCCTTTTCGGCGAGCCACGCGGCTTTGGGCAGAACCGCAAGGTTTTTGAGCGCAATGAAAGGCTTCGCCTCGGCGAAGACCCGTGATAGTTGCCCGATTCTGTGACTGCTTTTCGAGAATTCCCTGAAAAAGCGGCTGCCGGTCTCAAACGAGATCAGTCCTGTTGCCGATGTGCGAGCCAGCCAGCGGGCAGCATCTTCATGGACCACTCGACGCTGCGGCCAGAGCGGGACGACCAGCAGTTCGTGCCCCATCTTGAGCAGAGATTCGAGTTCCGGAAGAATGAACGCCTCTCCTGGGCCAAATGGAAAACTGGATGTGACATAGACGAGCCTCATCGCGTTGTAATCTCCATAGGCTCCATTGGCATGTAGTGGCAACCGGTAGCCGTTGCGGCGATCAGTCCTTCGTACGACTCGATCATGCGCGCAGGAGAAAATTCGTTCAGGAAGTTTGGTTCAGTATCCCGTCGCGAAGATTCAAGATCGGTGAGAGCCACTCCAATCGTCCTGGCCAAAGGAACCGAATCCATTGGGCAGAGCCGCAATCGACTGGTGTGTCGCGCGATTTCACGCATACCTCCCGGACAATCCGTCGCGACGACGGGGGTACCAAGACTTAGGGCTTCCAGAGCCACGTTGGAGAACACCTCAGAACGCGAGGGAATTACCAGAACGTTGGCGTGACGAATGAATGGAATCGGGTTTGACTGAAAGCCAGTGAATCGGACAGCCGCCGCGACGCCCAACGAGTCCGCCAGCGAACTCAGATCGCGACGAAGCGGGCCGTCTCCGACGAGAGTCAATGTTGCGTTGGGGAAGGTCTTCAGGACATCGGGCATAGAGCGGATCAGGAGATCCGTACCTTTAACCCGAACGAATCGGCCTACGAACAGGAGATTAGGTCCGCCGCTTTCGTAGGGTGACGGCCCCTCAGCGGCGCGTCGCACGGCTGCAGCATCCACCGAGTTGTAAATGCGGAACAACAGATGCTGTGGAAGGCCAAAGGATTTCATCAAACGGCCCACAATGTCTTCGCTCTGACAAACGATGGCGTCGGCATGGCGATAAAGGAAACGATAGATCGCGCGCCGCGGAGCGCTTGCAACTTCGGGCAGAGTTACGTTTGCGTTTTCACGAATGATTATCCCCGTTGCCGGTGGCAGCAGAAGTTTTGCGAGGACAACCGCCGAACTCAAATGCGCTGTGAACGAAATGACGACGTGTGGCCGCAGTTTCCGGCAAAGGCGAGCGAGGGGGAGGGGCGCAAGCCTCGCACGATTCACGCCGATTGAATGAATGACCACGTCCGCCGGTACACGGTTCAGGAACTGTCCTTCGCGGGCCAGAAGCGCAAGATGCGGTTCAAAGGCGTTGCGGTCGATGCGGCGGAGAATCTGAACCAATACCTGTTCGGATCCTCCGATCCGGAGGGAACCAGCGACGAATAGAGTTCTAATTGCCATTGCAGGGACTCGTGTGGAAATGGTGTTACTCGGATGCGCGGGCCGGACGACGAAAAACTCCTCTCAACACACTTCGCGCGAGCGCGTCGGTGCGTAGAACATTCCAGTAGTAGGCGATAAGGACGAGGATCGTTACGCCCACAATCGCTACAGGAGAAGGCCAGAATTTCTGCGTGATGAGCAACAGGCCCGCCACCGGCAGGAACAACAGCACTCGAGTCAGCAGGACGCGGCTTATGGCGGACCCGGAGGCTCCAGACTTGCGAATCACAGACAGGCAATAGCTGCCGTATACGGCCACTCCAGAGAGCGTGAACAGTACGATCGCCATGCGCGCGTTACCCATCACTCCCCCTACCACCATGGCAAGAAATCTCGTCAACAAATTAGCGACTTGATAACGGAGTTCAAGCGCCTGCTCTTCCAGAACTGCGAACACCGTGTTCAAAGGGGAAGAAACGAACCAGAAGAAGAGCCAGACACTCAGGATCTGGGAGTAAACTCCTGCCTCATGCCACCGTGCGCCAAATACGAATGAAAAGATGGAGCCACCGGTGAGAGTGAGGAGAAAACAGGGAAAGAAACTCAGGGTGATCAGATAAGAAAGCGCACTTTCGACCGACGAACCAAGAGTCCCTCGATGCCGCGCTTCAGCGGCCCGGGGGAAAAACGCACGGTTAACATTGGTGCCAATCAGCATTCCAGGAACTCGGAGAACACGTAATCCGAAAGAATAACTACCAACCACCGCCGCGCTGAAGAACCCCGACAGGAGAATGATGGGCAACTGAAATGACGCGGAGTTCAACAAAGCCGCGGCCATTCCGAAGCGCGGGAATTTTGAATAGCGTGTCCAAAGTCCTCTCATCGCACGCCACGAAATGGACTCCATGAAGAGGCGCCGGTCGTCTTGGAAGGTCTGTCCGGCGAGTAAAGCGGCAGTGACGAAGGCGCCGAACACGGTTGTGCCGATCAGCGCCAACCCACTGGAGAATCCGGCCAAGCCGAGACCGATCTGGGAGCCCACCATGGCAACTCGTGTGACCACCTGCAGAACGGTGATGCGGAGGAATCTTCGCTTGCGTTGATTCCAGCAATTGAGGATGGTCCACATGCCAGTGATGAAAACGTTCAGGGGCAGCAGCCAGAGCCATCCCCCGAGTTCGGGCAATTTTGCAAAGCGCAGAGCAGAAGACCCAAACGACCAGACCAGGATTGCCGTGGCAGCGGAAACTGCGGTGACGAGGAGCGACGATAGGGCCGCGAGGTTGGCAGCGTCTTCGTCGCGTTCCGGCAAGTAGATTGCGATCTCATAGCGAAAGCAGCTGATCACAGAGATGACACCCGCGATCGAGGCAAAGATTGCAAGCACCCCGAACGCTTGCGGAGCAAACATCCTGGCAATCAACGGCGCGGCCAGAACCCCGATCAGTTGCGCCGATGCCGTACCCGAGGCCAGCCGCACGACGTCGGCCGCAAAGCTCGAAGGAGCTTCATGGGAAGCGTTGGCCGACGGGATGGATTGGACAGTTTGCCTCAAGAATGGAGGCACTGCCGCACATCCGGACTGTTCGCTATTGCTTTGTAGAGTTTGCATTGGGCTGCGATTCGCTAGGCGACATGTATCGATGCGCTGTGCGTTTACGGCTCGCGACAGCGGTTTGTGCCACGGGCACGATGCAGTAGCAAATCAAGAGAGTGATTTTTGTTGCGTTTTTCATCACTTCAATCCCCCGACTAGCGTCGTTCGTGGGTAACTCATTAATCTCTAGCCCTTCCGAACAGGTCTTGCACTTTCGTGACTTGCCGGAAATCTTTAGTGCCGCTAGGGTGCGCGTAAGAGTTCTTTCCATTGCATCCGCTTGGGTCGTTAACTGTTGAAAAATTAATCACTTGAGTGGTTTGGTAACGGCCGCTAGACGACCGTCTTTCGTCAAGCACTCGAACCTTGATCTTCGACGAATGCGATGAGGAATCCAAAATCCCCCGGCACGCGCCGTGCGTGCGTTTAGGAGTAGGTAAAGATGTTGAACGTTTCGGCTCGTTTGTTGTTTCGTGTGGGTACCGTATGTGCGCTCGTAGCGGTCATGGTTGGTTGCGCAGGTGTATCAGCTAGCTCCTCCGGCCACACTTCTCCAACCTTGGCTCTTTCCCCTGCGTACCCTTCGGTACCCCTTGGTGGCAGCCTTCAGTTCAGTGCGATCCAGTCTGGAAGCACGACATCAACCGTGATTTGGGCAGTGAACGGTGTGCAAAGCGGAAACTCCGCCTCCGGCACGATTTCAAAGACCGGGCTATACGTCGCACCTGTGACGGCGCCGACTGGAAGCGTACTGGTAACGGCAACCAGTTCTACCGACAGCACCGAATACGCATCGACTACGGTCGCCCTGAAGACTTCCACCCAGACCGTTGCGGTTTCGATTTCGCCGAGTTCTCCCAGCTTGCAAGTTGGCGGAGGCCAGCAATTCACGGCAACGGTGACGGGGACCAGCAATACGGCTGTGACCTGGCTCGTGAACGGAGTCCAAAATGGCAACTCTACCTACGGAACCATCACAAGTGCAGGCCTCTATACCGCTCCGGCGACAGTTCCGTCCGGCGGAGTCGCTACGGTGACAGCCAAGAGCGTTGCCGACTCTACGAAGTCTGCATCGGCGACGGTGATCGTGAGTTCTTCCACTTCGAGTGTGTCCGTAAAGGTGACGCCTGTCAGCGTGACTGTAGCGGCTGGTGCGACGCAACAGTTTTCTGCATCTGTGTCAGGCACGACGGATACATCCGTAAACTGGCTCGTTAACAATGTGCAAAGTGGGAACAGCACCGACGGTACGATTTCGTCCAGCGGCGTCTATGCCGCGCCGAATTGCCCATCGGTTTCGGCCGTGACTGTGACAGCACAGAGTGCCTTCGATAATAAAGCCAACGCGAACTCAACTGTGACCATCTCGACGGGTGTATCCAAATCGAGCGATCGCTTCGTTGCGACAGACGGAAGCGACAGCAACGACGGGTCGGCGTGTCATCCATGGGCGACAATCCAGCATGCTGCGGACTTGGCGCAACCGGGGTGGACCGTGCATGTCTTGCCGGGAACGTATTACATATCGTCGTTCATTTGGAGCAAGGCGAGTGGAACCACGAACGCACACATCCGCTTTGAAGGTAGCCAATACGACATGACGGCGCGCAGTTGGGAGACGAAGATTGTCAGCTCCGATATTCGGGTGTGGTACAACGGGGGCAGCTACGTCGACATTGTAGGTTTCGAGATGAGCTCGAGCAATGGCAGCGCGGTCGGGGGCATCAACATGCAGGCGCCCTACGGATTGGTCCAGCATAACCACGTGTACCACATTAAGTCCGATGCCCCAGGAGCAGCCATTTTCACCGGAGGAGTGGCCAACTACACGACCGTGGATAGCAACGTGATAGAAGATGTGGCCACGACTTGGGGAGGAAGCACGGACAATCAGGGGATTTATATCTCCACCAGTTACTGCATCGTGACCAATAACCTCGTGTACAACTTTGCCAAGATCGGCATTCAGATTTGGGACGGCCGAAGCGGCAGCGGCAATCCGCAACACACGACGGTGAGCGGCAACACGGTATTTGGCGGCTATCGCGGGTACACACTGGGTGCCGAGAACGGTAACACGGCGGACTACAACATGTTCACGAACAATATTGCCTACAACAATCGAGAATACGGATTTGTGGCGTTCAACAGTGTGGGGACGCACAACACGATCGATTACAACAACGTGTACGATAACGCGGCGGGTAACTGGGACACGACCCTGAGCCATAGCAACGACATCACCTCGGACCCGATGTTTGTGGACTACCGCAGCGACGGCAGCGGAGACTATCAGCTGCAGGCGGGAAGTCCGAATCGCAAGGGGACGAAGACGGGGGCGTCGGCACAAGATATTCTGGGATTCGCCCGCCCCCAAGGCAGCGAATACGATGTGGGTGCCTACGAGTATCCTCATTAACAATTCCAGCATAGCTTTATTTGCGGGAGCGAGTGAGTCATCACTCGCTCCTTTTCTGTTTGAGCCGAATAAGGCTGGCGCCGAAATTCGCGCCGTCGTCGACATTTCCGCTAAAATAATTCTGGCTTCGGGCTCGAAGATTTGCGAGGTTAAGCGCTTGTTCTCTACCTGCTGCTGCCGGCGCCGCTTAATCGAGGCGAGTTGGTTTCTCGTTGTTGTATTGGCCGCACCTCGTTACGCAGAGAGCAAATCAGAGATCACCATTTCGCCTACGACCGCTGTTGTGCCGGCCGGAAAAACACAACGGCTTGCCGCAACCGTCGTCGGCAGCAGATCCGCATCTGTGTTGTGGATGGTGAATGGTGTGTTGGGCGGGAGCGGAACTTACGGCACAATTTCCCGCAACGGCCTGTATGCTGCACCAGCCTGCCCTTCCATTTCTAAAGTCACAGTCACCGTGCGAAGTTCGGATGATCCTTTGCTGTCGGCTCAGGCCACCATTGCAATTCTCGCTATTCCTGGTACGAGGAGTCACCGATATGTAGCGACGAAGGGGAGTGACAGCAACGACGGGTCGGCGTGTCATCCATGGGCGACAATCCAGCATGCTGCGGACTTGGCGCAACCGGGGTGGACCGTGCATGTGTTGCCGGGAACGTATTACATCTCGTCGTTCATTTGGAGCAAGGCGAGTGGAACCACGAACGCACACATCCGCTTTGAAGGTAGCCAATACGACATGACGGCGCGCAGTTGGGAGACGAAGATTGTCAGCTCCGATATTCGGGTGTGGTACAACGGGGGCAGCTACGTCGACATTGTAGGTTTCGAGATGAGCTCGAGCAATGGCAGCGCGGTCGGGGGCATCAACATGCAGGCGCCCTACGGATTGGTGCAGCATAACCACGTGTACCACATCAAGTCCGATGCCCCAGGGGCGGCCATTTTCGCGGGCGGGACGGCGAATTATACAGTCGTAGATGGCAATATGGTGAACGACGTCGCCACAACCTGGGGCGGAAAGACCGATAACCAAGCCATCTACATCTCCGACAGCTACTGTACCGTGACCAATAACCTCGTGTACAACTTTGCCAAGATCGGCATTCAGATTTGGGACGGTCGAAGCGGCAGCGGCAATCCGCAACACACGACGGTGAGCGGCAACACGGTATTTGGCGGCTATCGCGGGTACACGCTGGGTGCCGGGAACGGTAACACGGCGGACTACAACATGTTCACGAACAATATTGCCTACAACAATCGAGAATACGGATTTGTGGCGTTCAACAGTGTGGGGACGCACAACATGATCGATCACAACAATATGTATAGAAACGGGGCGGGCAACTGGTACACGACCCTGAGCCATAGCAACGACATCACCTCGGACCCGATGTTTGTGGACTACCGCAGCGACGGCAGCGGAGACTATCGGCTGCAGGCGGGAAGTCCGAATCGCAAGGGGACGAAGACGGGGGCGTCGGCACAAGATATTCTGGGATTCGCCCGCCCCCAAGGCAGCGAATACAACGTCGGCGCCTTTCAGTGGACTGAATAACGACTCCCTGTTTTGCCCACCGCCCGCGTAATTTCTCATAGCGCGATCTCAGGTTCGTTTACCTCGAACCGCCGGCTGCAACCGCAATCTTTTCCCACAGGCGAGATGTGTATACTTCCCGTCCGAAAAATCGGGCTTTGCTGCCATCAGGTCTGAATTCAAGGCTGTAGGAGTGGGCGCACGCTGTTCCGAAGTTTTGAGCCTGGGGAGTCTGGGAGCTGATCATCAGATTCGTCGGGTCCCCACAAGTGATCGAATAACGACTTGAGCGCACCCACGAAACAAGGTTTTTTTCTTGGCCGAGAGTAGGCCTCAAGTCTGCGGTAGCTTGCAGTAAGTAGAACCTGAAGTAGGCCGTGGTGTAGCTTCCCAGAAAACAAGCGTCTCCTCCACGCTCCGCCGCTTCACGGGCAACCGCGCGGATTTCCTTTTCGCGCTCCCGCAAGAACATAGCGCTCGTGGGTACGTTTGGGGACAACAGGTGCGATGGGCTGGAGTTTGCCGGCACCGAAAAGAAATTGAGCAGAACTACGGCGACCACTGCGAGTGCGGTAACACGATGACTGAAACAGTGCGACGCTCCTCTCAGAGCCAACCAAACTAGGGGCAAGGTAAAGACTGCTACGTGACGAGGGACGTTTCCCATGATGAAAAACCAAAACAAGCAACCGGGCAGCATCCAGACGCCAAGCAAGGTCAGCCAACGCACTCGATCTTCGGAACTCGCCCGCCACACAAAGACGCCTGCTCCAGAGACGGCAAACAGGAAGAGCAGCGGCCCCATCGCCATCACTACGGGCATCGCCTGCTTTACAATTGACAGTCCCACGGGCAATATCAGAAACGAGCGAAGTACGTCATTGGTCTCCGTTTGAATCTGATGACTGTCTGCCCCTAACAGAATGGTACGACCAACGAGGAACAAGGCTAGCGCAGCGGCAAGTATTCCTGTAGCCTTTGTCAGCCGGACGATCGTATGCTTACCGAGTCCGTCCCTAAACAGCAAAAGACCGTAGAATCCAGGGTAGAGCAAAAGGGTATCGATCTTCACGAGCAAACCAGCGGCCAAGCTGAGTGTGCTGAATACGATCCAGGGCCAACTACTCGCAAAAACAAATCCCCTATAGAACCCGTACAACGAGAAGAGTCCAAGCAGCATTGAAAGAGCTTGCGGGTGTGGCTCTATTCCTGTCCACCAGACCGCCGGGCACGTTAAGAACACGAGCGTGCACAGAAAACCTGTATCGTCATTCGTAACCCATCGGCTCAGTCCGTATACAACCGGCGCTAGCAGCAATGCAGCGCACAAACTAACGATGCTCAGCAAAAGGGAGTAGTCCTGAACCGAGAAGTGCCCGGCGTTGGCCAAGTGAGCACCCAACCAGTAATATCCGGACGACATGGCTCTGGCGTAGATAAGGTGATTCGTCCGATCACCAGATACCCACAGGTGCAGCCCAGTGAGGTACCTGCAGCTATCCGGCTCGCCTTCGAAGTTGCCGACCAAAGGAAATCGCGTCGCGAGCACAAATCCGATGAGCAGCACGTGCCATAGCCAGCGACGCCTGGTTCCGGGTTTCAGTCTGCATTCAATCCGAGCCTTTGCGGTCAATGATTCCCCGTGGCCAACTGGACCGGTGGCGGTCGACTCAGTCCTCTCTGGGGCTTCGATGTTCATATATAGCTGAGGGTCTTCCCTTGGGCGTTGTTCGGGTGGGATCAGCTGGGACGCTAAGGTGATGTGGATCGCGTTGTTGTCAATATCAAGAGGACGTCGCCTGATTCTGGTTGCGTATTGCCACTTGCACAGCCAGCGCCACTAATATCCAGTTGAACCAGAAGACTTTTCGCCAAAGTAAGTTGGCGACCAGGGCGTGCGTTAGGATTCCCCAAGCGGCAGCTTCATAACTGATGGTAATGCCCCGCAAATTATCCGAAGTAGTACGAACTGCCCGAGCGATGTCTTTGATCTGCGAACGAAGGGCCGCGAGGAGCAAGAAGAGTCCGAGCACTCCGGTTTCGGCTAGTGCCTGGAGGTAGATATTGTGCGGCACGACCGAGAACGTGCGGAATACCACCTGCCTACCGGCATATTGCTGGAATGCGAGGGGGAAGTTGTCGAGCCCGACCCCAAATAAGCCGTGATGTTTGACAACTTCCATGCCGACCAACCAGATGTCCCAGCGCCCTTGAGCTCGGCTGGCGAGAGCTTCCTCCATCCGGACGCGAAGCAAGTCGGGCGCGACCGCAATCAGCAATACCGCACAGGCAAGAAAAGCCACTAGTTTCTTATCTGCTCCGCGACGATAAAAGTAGGTCGCAGCCATCACAGCCAGCGCCGCCAAGGCGCCGCGGGACATGGTCAGGACGGTACACGCCAACATCAGGCTGGCGGCAGCGGCCAATAGCATGCGCTTCACGCCGCGATTGGAGACCACGCCTCCGACAGCAAGGGAGAGAGGAAGAATGAGGCTGGCGGCCAATTCATTCGAATTGGTGGCAGCCTGGCCGAACACGATCGAGGCGCGCCCGGCGACGGTGATCCCCCGCGAAAATTGATACACCGACACCAGAGCCGCGATCGTACCGCCCAGTATTGCCAGGTTCCCGATCCATGCAAACTCGCGTTCTGAGATTATTGCGCTCACCGCCACGAGGTAGAGGGCAACTAGCGCTACAGCCGCGGGAAGCCGCAGGGTGCACAATTGCGGATTGAGAGCCCAAAAAGTGCTCATGGCGGTCCACAAAAAGAAGAGGACAAACCACTTCGCCGCACGCGGAGGAGAGCCGAGCGATCCACCGCCCAACATCTTGGCCAGCAAAATCGCGCCGGCTCCTGCGCTGACCAGGAAGCTCACCGTAAGAGTGCTTCCACCGAGCCCGGTTACGGTGTCAAAAGGAACGGCCAGTGCCAGCATTCCAAACGCGAACTGAACCGGTGCGAGAAGAGCCATGAGGATGGCCGTCAACAGACCCAGCCCGGCCCATGAGGTCTGAGTGACGGCGATTGCAGCCAACAAACCCAAAGCAATGGCGATCCATGACGAAACCGGCGACCGCCGCCGCGGCAGTACGAATTCCAAGCCTCCGGATTGGGTTATGTCCTTCACTGCTTTCCCGAATTCCTTTCAAAGAGAACACCGACTGTTTTCACAATCGTCTTCAAATCCCGAAGGAAACTTGCCGAGCGCGCATATTCCAGATCGAGCTGTACTTTCCTGGGAAGCAACGTGCCGCAGTAATACTGCTGCACATATTGCGGCGGAATGGCGGCCAGAAGTTCCTCCTCATCGCGAAACCGGATGCTGGCGGCGCCGGTGACACCCGGCTTCAACAAGAGGACATGGCGCAGTTCCGTTGGCAAAGTCGCCACGTATTCCGGCATGTCGGGCCGAGGTCCGACCATACTCATATCGCCCCGCAGCACGTTGTAAAACTGAGGTAGTTCGTCGAGTTTGGTCCTTCTCAGAATCTTTCCCAAGGAAGTTACGCGCCGATCTCCACGACAAGTCAGGCAGGAATCGTCTTCACTACGGATCGTCATGCTCCTGAACTTGAACAGGGTGAAGCTGCGGCCTCCTTGACCGATGCGGGTCTGACGAAATAAGGCGGGGCCGCGAGACGTTACCCGGACCAGGAGCGCAATGGTCGCCACCAGCGGCATGGTCAGAAGTAGCGCAGACGCCGCGAACAATGCATCGAACGCACGCTTGGCGGCCGATACGCTCCACGGCGTTACCGCCTGTCGGTCCGCGAAAGCGCTCAGGCTGGAAGCTTGAGTTAAGTCACTCACGCGGCCACCAGCATCCGAGCATGCCCTGCCACGGTCGACCGGACAGCTTCAATGACCTGCTCAATTTCAACGTCCGTCATGTCTGGGAAAATAGGCAAGGATAGACACCGGCTGTACGCATCTTCAGCATTGGGGAAGTCTCCGCGCCGGTAGCGATAGCGGATTGCGTAAAACGGGTGCAGATGCAGCGGGATGAAGTGTACGCTGGTCCCAATGCCTTGCTTCTTGAGTTCTTCAATGAAACCGTTGCGGCCTATGTCGAGTCGCTCCGGCTTCAGACGGAGAATGAACAAATGCCACGACTCCACCGAGTCCGGAGAGAGCGGCGGCATCTCTAGTTCTTCGCAATCAGAGAATGCGTCCATATAGTTCTGCGCGATGTAAGTGCGCCGCTTCCACAAATCGTCGGCCTTGGCCAGCTGTACTCTGCCAATTGCGGCCTGGATGTCGGTCAGATTTGCTTTGTATCCGGGAGCGACCACTTCGTAATACCAGGATCCGGCTTTCGTATACCGTTTCCAGGCGTCGCCACTGATGCCATGCAACCGCATCATGCGAGCCCGCGTGGCAAAGTCATCGTTTTGCGTAGCCAGCATTCCGCCTTCGCCAGTGGTGATTGTCTTGGTGGCGTAGAAACTGAAAGCGGTCAATTCCGAGATACCGCCGATGCGGCAGCCTCGATAGACGGCAGGCAGAGCGTGGGCCGCGTCTTCGATCACGTGCAGACCGTGGCGCGTGGCGATCTCCTGAATCCCGCTCAGATTGCAAGGGTGTCCCCCAATGTGAACCGGGATTACTGCCCGCGTTCTCGCGTTAATGTGCTTCTCCAGTTGTGACGTGTCGATGTTGAATCCGCCCGGAACGCTGTCGCAAAGCACTGGCTTCCCGCCAAAGTAAGTCACTACTTCCGCGGTCGACGTGAAGGTATAGGTAGGTAAGAGAACCTCGTCTCCAGGTTTCAGATCGATGGCGTCGAGAGCCAGCTGCAACGCGGCGGTGCAGGAACTCACTGCCACGGCATGTTTGCAATCAACATAAGTTGCGAATTCACGCTCGAAGTCCAGGACTCGGGGACCAGTCGTCAACCAGCCGGACTTCAGCACATCGATGACTGCCCTGATCTCTTCCTCACCTATGGAAGCGCGATGAAACGGTACATAAGGTCTGGTCGACATAAGCCCTTCTCTTGGAATGTAATTAAGCGGCGGCTACTGGCTCCTCTACTTCCGCGGATCGATTGGGGAGTTCGGCGGGAACAAAGGGGCGACTGTGGCCATTGCCGCGGCTCGGGTCCGCTGGACTGGTGGTCGGCGCGGTGAAGGCTGCGAACGCCGTAGCACTGGCGAGAAAACGATCATTGGCATATCTGGGGTTATCGATGTGCTTGAGGCGATTGCCTTGAAGGATGCTCTTAAGGTCTTCGATTCCATCGTCGATGGAGTGGGTGGGGGCGAAGCCGAGAAGTGATCTGGCTTTGTCGCTGTTGACGCGGTAGTCGCGGGCATCCTGCGCAGGGATCGCGACGGTCTCAATGATCAGATCGGGGAAGTGGTTGCGCACCTGAAATGCCAGGTCCCCGATGCGCACGTTTTGGCGGTGAAGGTTGAAGATGCCAGTATTCGGAGTCATGATGTTGTCGACAATGGCTCGGGCCGCATCTTGCACGTGCAGCAAAGGGCGAAACTGGCTGCCTCCTGCGATGGTGATTTTGCCGCGCTGAAACGCATTTACGGTGAAAGTGTTTACCACCAGATCCAGCCGCACCCGCGAGAAAGAATCTCCCACTCCGAACAATGTGCCCAGACGGAAGATAAGCGCATTTGTTTTAGACAAATGACTCTCTGCCGCAATCTTGGTGGACGCATATAGCGATAAAGGGCTGAGGGCCGAGGTTTCCGTCAGAGTGGCTTCCTTCTGTTCTCCGTATACCGAGCAGGTCGAGGTGAGAAGGATGCGGCCATGAAAGTTTTTCGCGAGCCATGCCACACTCTTTTCGTTGATTGCAATCGTTGCCTCGCGGTTCAGGTCGCAGGCGCGGTCCCCCACTACTGCAGCCACCCACACCACAGCATCGGCCCATGACAACTCGGGACGTAGCCGCTCGGTGTCCCGCACATCGCCATACGAGAAATCGACAGCCTTGCGATAACTCTCTTCGTACAGAAGTACGTCGTAAACGCGAGGGTGATGTTGGCTCTGCAGCAAAAGATCGACCACCGCCCCACCCAAATATCCGGCGCCGCCCACCACAAGGACATTCATGACTTGGCCTCCACTGGAGAATGCTCTCACTGTTGATGTGCATTGCAGAGTGCGAAGGGGGACGAAGTCTCAACACATTCTGCAGACACTAAATGTGAATGGTTTGTTTATGCAGCGACAGTCTCCGGTTGCCGCCGGGGAGTCGACTCCTGCTGATCGCCTGGAAGAGGACACAACTGTTTTCCGGCCAGTTCATAGCGACGCTGGCACGCCGGACACGTGAGAATGGGAGATGTCTCCGGCAGGCGGATTCCGCAGTAGCACATCCATCCCGCGCGCCGGGCGGGCACCCCGGTCATCAGTGCATAGTCCGGGACATCGCGGGTTACAACGGCACCCGCGCCAATGAAAGAATAGCGTCCGAGAGTGGTTCCGCAAACGATGGTTGCGTTTGCTCCGATCGATGCGCCCTGTTTCACCAGGGTCTTCTTGTACTCATTGCGGCGAATGATGTGGCTGCGTGGGTTCACCACGTTGGTAAAAACCATCGACGGGCCGCAAAACACGTCGTCTTCAAGTTCGACACCCGTGTAAATCGAAACGTTATTCTGAATTTTTACATTGTTGCCGATCCTGCATTCGGGGCTCACAACAACGTTCTGACCGAGATTGCAGTGCTCGCCCAATGTGCAACCGCTCATGATGTGCGAGAAGTGCCAGATCTTGGTGCCCGGCCCAATGTTGCACCCCGGATCAATCACCGACGTGGGGTGCGCGAAGTAAGCAGGCTCAGTCTGGGTTACCTCTACGGGCTGTCCACGTTGCTTGACCGAGCGTTCACACGCCTCGAGGATCTGCAGCACTTTCAACCCGTTCTCGCCATCCGTACGAGGGGTTTTGCCGGAGGCGACGCAATCCAGGAAGTGCTGGCATTCCGCGCGCAGAGGTTCAATGCTGGGCAAAGGAACGACAACGCCGCCGTCTTTGTGCGCAACCGGGGTGCGATCGATCCAATCGATTCGGTGCGAGTACAAAACCAGCTTCTTGACGGGTTCGGTATCGTCGAACACGGCCATCTTCTTTCCGCCCACAATTGTCAGTTTTTGCTCCTTGAACGGATGCAGCCAGCTCACGAAGATATGAGCCGAGACGCCGCTGCCAAACTCGCAAATTGTCATGGTGGTGTCAGCGACCTGGCTGTCGAGATAGCTACCGGCCTGACTTGTGATTCGGACCGGGGTCTCGTCAAGAAGGAACAGAATTGCAGAAATATCGTGAGGAGCGAAGCTCCATAGTATGTTCTCTTCACGGCGCAACTTCCCAAGATTTAAGCGGGAAGAATAAATGTATTTGATCCGGCCGAGTTCTCCGTCGTTGATGAGTTGTCTGAGGCTGAGGATGGCAGGATGGTACTGCAGGATGTGCCCGACCATCAGCAGGCGATGCGAGTCGAGCGCAGCCTGAACGATTCTCTTGCCGTCCTCGAGATGAAGCGCCAATGGTTTCTCCACGAAGACGTGTTTGCCGGCGGCCAGGCTCTGCATGGCCAATCGATAATGCTCCGCGGCGGGAGCTGCAATGGCCACCGCCTCGACGCTCGGATCCGCAAGCACATCGCTGACGTTCGAGGTTGTGCGCGCCGGATATTTCGCAGCCACGTCTTGCAGAATCTGCTCCTGCACGTCGCAGATCCAACGCAAGGCTCCCAGTTCATAAAAGTTACGAACCAGGTTCTTCCCCCAATATCCACATCCGATCACTGCGATATTTGAAGCCATGACAGAACTCCCTTCGACAGGATGCTTCAGCTGTTCAAATAGAAACTGGCGATTGCGCTTACGATTGTGACCTGTTGTTTGTGAGTCAATTCCGGGTAGATCGGCAAAGCAACAACGCTGTTGCTGGCGGCCTCCGAATGGGGGAAATCTCCTAGATGATGGCCGAGATATGCGAATGCCGACTGACGGTGCAATGGCTCGGGATAATAAATTTCCGTGGAGACGCCCCGCTGCGAGAGGTAGTCTCTCAACGCATTGCGATTTGTCACACGGACCACAAACTGGTTATAGACGTGACGCATCCCCGCAGGTTCGAATGGCAGGACCGCCTGCTGGTCGAGGCCGTACTGGTGGAACAGAGCGCGATACGAGTCAGCATTTCGGCGGCGCTGGTCCGTCCAGGTTTCCAGGTGCCGCAGTTTCACTCGCAGGATGGCCGCCTGCAGAGCATCCAGCCGGCTGTTCACTCCCAATATTTCGGCGTGATACTTCCTTCGGCTACCGTGCACGCGCAGGAGTCTCACTCGGTCCGCCAGTTCCTGATCGTTCGTGGCGACCAGGCCGCCATCTCCCGCGCATCCCAGGTTCTTTGACGGGAAAAAGCTGAAACAATTCACAGTTCCAATGTTTCCGGCTTTGCGGCCGTCACAAACGGCTCCAAGTGCCTGAGCAGCATCTTCCACCACCGGGATGCCATAGTGCGAGGCAAGCTGCATGACCGGCTGCATGGCGGCAGGCAGGCCGTACAGGTGCACCGGCAAGATCGCTTTGGTCGCTGGGGTAACCGCCTTGGCGATCTCGTCCGGGTTGATGTTGTAGGTGGCTGGGTCGATATCGACGAAAACCGGTCTCGCTCCCAAACGCGCAATCGAACCGGCGGTTGCGACAAACGTGAAGGGCGTCGTGATGACTTCGTCGCCAGTACCCACTCCAAGAGCCATCAGAGCGAGCAGCAGCGCATCCGATCCCGAAGCGCACCCGATGGCGAAGCGACAACCGATGTATGCCGCTATCTCCGTTTCCAGTTGGGACACCTCAGGGCCGAGAATGAAATGCTGCTCTTCCAGAACTTTGATCACGACATCGAGCACTTCTTCCCGAATTTCTCCGAACTGTGCTTTCAGATCGAGAAACGGAATCATCGTCGGCGCTGAAGCCGGCTTGACCAGGGTGGGTTCCAGCAATGAGTTGGCCACGTATCTTCCTCCTAATCTGTGAATGTTGCGCGACGACGCCGACTGAGCGTCGAAGAAATTCTTGGGGATTTGCTAAGCGGATTGTTGGTAGTGATATCCGTACCCGTAGAGATGAGAGTCGGAGCTTGCGCCATTGAGTACGACTTCGAGGATCGGAGCGGAGTGTACCTGTTGCAGCAATTCCATCGAGCGCGACATGGCGGCACGAGTGACCTCGCCCGCCCGGGCGACAAAAATGATGCCATCGACTAGTGCAGCCAGGACACGACCGTCGGCGTAAGGCAGAATCGGCGCGGAATCAACCACGACATAGTCATAGAGTCTTGCGATCCTCTGGAGCAAAGCACGCATCTTTTCCGCGCTGGCGAACTTTCCCGGATCTGATAACGATTTGCCGCCTCCAATTACGGTGAGCCCAGGAATATCGGGGATAGGAGAGAACAACCCTTCCAGTGGAAGGGAATCTGAAAGGTATTCTGCCAGCCCCACCCGATCCGGAAGATGGAAGGCCCGTGCCACGGCTGGCCGTCGCAGGTCCGCATCGAGAATGCAGGTCCTCCCGCGTTGCGCCAGCATGGCTGCCAGGTTAATCGCCACTGTGGTTTTTCCTTCGCCCGGGAGCGACGATACAACCAGCAGAATGCGCGGCGGAGCCGGGCGGGACATCATGAGCGACGTCTGTATGCCACGCAGAGCCTCCGACTGTTCAGACGCGGGCTGATCGAGAAAGAAGAAAGCCGGCGGTTCAAACAGTTTTGGGCGCACCCCAAAAGCTGAGGACAACGATCCGAAAACCGAGGTCCGACCATTTCGTTCCGCGATCGGAATCATGGAGATGGTGGAGACCCCGATGGAACGCTTCACGTCTTCCATGGTGCGGACTTTTGTGTCGAGGGCCTCAAAGACAAAAGCTAACAGCACACCACCGAAGAGCGCTACGCAAATGCCGATTCCCAGATTCATTAGAGGCTGCGGGCTGCTGGGTCGGTCCAGAACGCGAGCCTCGTCGATGACTCGAACATTGATCGACTTTGAAGCCGCGGCAATTCCCGCCTCCTTTACGCGCGCATAGAGCGCGTTATAGAGTCCCGCGTTGGCAAGCGTCTCTCGCTTAAGTTCGCTGTACTGCGCCATCTGTCCCAGTTCGCGGTTTGTGCCGCGGAGTCGGTCATCCAGCATCTGTTCCCGAAATAGGGCGGCTGCGTAGGTGGTCTGCATCTCCGCGACAATCGCATTGCGCTGCAATTGGAGTTGTGACTCCAGTTCTTTCGACTGGTTTTCGAGTTTCTTCGCGTTCGGATGGTTCTTGCCATAGACCGCCAGGGTCTGGGAGAGTTCGGCGCGGGTTTCTCCAAGCCTCTGTGAAAGCAGTTGGATAACCGGGTTGCTCTGGACCTGGGGCAAGGAACCGATCTGGCCTTCGCGTGCTTTGCGCAAATAGGCCTCGATCTGCACTCGTTCGGTTTGGGCCTGGGTCTTCTGCCGGGAGAGTTCTCCTATTCGTTCCGACACGGTGCTTCTATTCTGGTCAATGTCCGCGATCCCGCTGATGCGCTGAAAATCGGCCAGCGTACGGTTAGATGTTTCCATCTTCGTGCGGATGTCATCCAGTTGCCGCGACAGCCAATTCGTGGACTCCATGATCGCTTTGTGTCTGGTCTCGTAGCTGCGTTCGATGAAGGAGCGCACGAGCGTATTGGTGATGTTCGCGGAAAGTAGCGGGTCATGGGTCGTAAAACTGATGTTGACGAGGCGGCTGGCGGTATCCCGCTCGACGGACAGCCGTGCCTGCATAGTGCGCAGAGTCGAAGATTGTGCGGCATTGAGGACTTCCGCATCTGTGCCGGCTGAGGAATGATTGGCTTCGGTTCTCCACAGCCACGCTGGTATTCGATCGATTGCAGAGATCGTGGTACCCAGAGCGCGAGAGGCGAGTCCCTTCTTCTTGAACTCGGGAAGTTGTTCCAGTTGCAGTTGTTGCATTACTGAAATCAGAAGCTGATCGCTCTGCATGTTGCGCGCCTGGGTTTCCAGGTAGTCGGGAGCACTCTCTGGACCACTGCGACCTTCGAGGCTGAACAATTCGGCGCCGGGTGGATCGATCTCGACCCGCGCAACGGGTGTGTACGTCGGCTTGGTAAGAATCGTAATCAACAACACCGCCACCATGACGGATCCGGCGAATAGGGCGGACTTTCGCCAGTGCTTTTGCAGTGCTGCGAGAGCGCGGGACCAGTCTGTGCTATTACCGGCAGGATCGCCAGACGGGAATTTGGTCACGGATCCGCGAAGTTGGCGGGGTGGACCCGGTATCTCTGGACGTTCCTGGATCCACGCCAAATCTTCGGGTCGAGATTGCTGTAGCAGTTCGGCGATTCTGCTCATGTGGACCTCTTTCCAATACGGCTCGTTGGCGAGAGTCTGTTTTTCTTCGGAGTTCCACCTTCTGCAGGCGGAGGTTTCAGTGCGGCAAGATCGCTGTCGGGTTCAGGCGGCTGTGCGGTTTCTTGGTGCGATCCACGGAAGCGTCAGATCCTCTTCGTTCACCTCGACCACGATGGATCGATCGAGAGCGTGGACCGAGAGCACGACGCGCAGACGATTGTTTCTGCGAAGAACTCGGCCACGCGTTCCTTGTAGGGGCCCGTGATGGATTTCAACCAACTGGCCGACCTTCATGTAGGGATAGGGTTGGAGATGAACTCCTTTTTGCAACGCAACCCGTATGGCCTCGATTTCTTCGTCACCAACCTCCACTGGGCGACCACGAAAGCTCAGGAACCTGACAACGCCAGGCACCTGCAGTACGCGGAGGTAGTCACGCAGGACGATATGAACAAACACGTACCCAGGGAACAATGGGAGCGGCGGTCGGATGCTGCCATTCTTCGGTTTGCGCTGGTACAGCGGAAGGAGATTTTCAATGGCGCGTTCTTCGAGGAGTCTGGCAATTTGCTTCTCCCTGCGAGAGCAGGTATGCACTGCGTACCAGTGGGGCTGAAAGCGAGGGATACAGTTCGTGGCTTCAGAACCTTGTGCGGCAGATTCGGGATTGTCTGTGCCGCATTCAGCCGCGCCTTCGCACATAGCTCCGCTCCTTGCGCCGATCTGTGGATATCGATGCAAAGCATTGCTGGTTAAAGGTTTAGCGGTTAGAAAGGCGCTCCGCACCGGTGCTTCCGACGCAACGGATTTCCGATTCTGTTCTCAGATTGAATCTTGCTTGCCGGAGGGGAGCGACAGGCAAAGATCCCTCCGGACCGATTGTTCGAAACATATCTGTGAGGATGCAGAGAGCGGAGGCGTGTGGAATCCCGCGCGGAGGTGTTCGGCAGACAACCGATCCGCAGTGGAACATGCAAACCTCCCTAGGTCATGACTCAGTAAATTATTGCGTCTTAGACAACGTCCCAGAGTTGCGGGTCGTCGCCGGGTCGTTGTCAGGTACCAGGGGAGGGAGGTCGGTACGTCGAGGAACCTGTCCAGCAGAAGCCCTATGACTCGATTTTTACGATCATCCGTGGAACGGAGTGCTCAGATCCGATGAAGCCTGGTTCTGATGGATTTCTAGAACTACGGTCTCGGCACATAACTAACAGGGTCATGCGCAGGATTCAGTGACGTTGGGCACAGTTGCGGGTGACGTACCTCACACCAAACAGGACTTACCACCGCGCCGACCGGCCAGACGACATTCCCTGCGTTCCCGCGAATTCCGGCAGCACCGGGGGCGGCGGCCGAACCCTCCTCATCCATCCCACCGGTGCGCGACGGTTCGCTCGGCATCGGTTCTCTCAAAGGAGACACGCGACATGAATACTCTTCATCGCGAGTTCGCCCCGATTTCCGATTCGGAATGGGCCCAGATTGAAGAGGAACCATCGCGCACGCTCAAGCGCTACCTTGCCGGACGACGTGTCCTCGACGTAAAAGGTCCAGCCGGCCCCGCCCTCTCAGCCGTCGGCACGGGTCACCTGCGCACCCTCGCCGCCCCGGCAAAAGGCATTGTCGCGAGCCAGCGCGAGGTGAAGGCGTTGGTCGAACTGCGTGTTCCCTTCGAACTAGATCGCAAAAGTATCGACGATGTTGATCGTGGCGCGAACGACTGCCGACTGGCAACCCGCAAAGGACGCCGCTCGACAGATCGCGTTTGCCGAGGACGCTACGATATTTGAAGGCTATGTCGCCGCTGGCATTGGAGGCATTCGTCAAGGGAGCAGCAACCCGATCACGACTCTTCCCGCCGACGCGCTTGAATACTCGGAGGCCATTGCCCGATCACAATGAGGCAGTCCGGAAATTTGAAGATTTGATGCTCAGAGAACCTGACCGACCGTTTGACGAATCACAATCTAAAGGCCTGGTGGCTTCACTTTCCGTCGAGCAGCCATTTCGCCTGCAATGGCGGCTTTATCAGCAACAGACAACAGCCGCTTTGCAAGAGGAAAAACCAAATCGTCCTCGATACTAATGTGCTGCTTGTATATGGAAACAAGACTGGCAATCGCTTTCCGGAACGCTTCGATGCCAGTGGATTCCAAGCTTCCCGCTGAGAGGTACCGTTGTCCTAACTCTTCCATCTCTGCATGCAAAGATCCGGCCAAGAGGTGGTCGTGTTCGAGCGGTTCTAGCCTTTTGATCGCGGCTTCCATGTTCGGATCGCGTTTTTGACGCATTCTCGGAAACAGAGACTCTTCCTCATCTGCAGTATGCTTGGGTGCAGCCTCTCGAAAGTAGCGCAACGCCGACTCGAGTGCAGCGCGGGTTTCTTCCGTCAACGGGCGATCGATGACCGACGCAACTCCTTCAAGAGCTCCCAGGAACATTTCAATGCGACGGTGACAGTCCGACAAAAGGCCGGTGGGGTCGGAAAAGAGGTGGACCTTAGCTCCAATCTGAACAGGCATCTTCAATACACCTCTCAACCAGCTTCATGACACTCTTAAGCATCTTCTGGCTCCGGCTGTCCAACTCGCGAAGACTCGTGTGCGCTTGACTCAGCCGCAATATCCCGCAGGATGTACGCATCGACGATTACACCACACTCTTCGTGGCACCGATGGCAGTATCGAGCCCCACAGGGAAGGTTACCTTTTTTTCGATTTTCGCGAAGATCGTCGCTGCTCTGACTATCTCTGGATTTGACCCCATGTTCGTTGTTCTGCATTGATTCTGTGTCGCGCGATCGGAGTTCGAATCTTTCTCTCCGACAATTCTTCCCGACCGCAGATTCTCCTGACGACAAGCCTGACAGAGCCGTCACAGTCTGCATGTGACTAATGTCACGGGGCGATTTAGAGCGGTGAACAATCCTAAGAAACACCAACAAATGGAGTTACCGACCGTCGCCCGAACCGCGAACCTCGGCATCGACGCGATCGACAAAAGCGTAGAGGCCCAGGCAAATCAGAAACAGCACTCCGGAGAATATAGCGGCTGGCAGCGCAGTGCGATGATTTCCGCTGAGGAAGGATTCCAGCGCAGCGCTCAAGAGCCAGATTTGCACGATCAGAAGAACAGTGATCAGTGACATCGCTCCCGCGATAGCGGTCAGGCCACGATTCTGGGGAGGCCGGTCGTTTGAAGTTGGCATTTGGCGTTAACCCTTCACCTCGACAGCAAACAATTGCTCGCCGCGCGCTTCGAGAATAATCCGCGGCAATGGGCGTGATGGCGGCCCTTGCAAGACGGCGCCATCCTTGATCGAGAAGAAGCCCTTATGACACGGACATTCGAGTCTGTTTTCCGCCTGAGAATAATAGACCGCGCAGGAAAGATGAGTGCATTTCTGACTGTAGCTGACATATTCATTCTCGGCGGTCCGGATCAAGATGCAGTGGTCGTCTTTTGTCGGATAGCTAAACAGCTTTACTTCGCCGACCGGAATTTCGCCAAGTTGAGCGACTGGTTGCTGCGGATAGATCGGGGCTTTGTAGAAGATCGAACGGATCAGGATCCAGATATTCCCCACGAACATGCCGAGGCTGGTCAGGACAAGAAATTTGGTGAGTTGCCGGCGCGTGACGTAGCGTTCGTCCGCGGTGTGAACCGAGAACTCCTCTTTCCAGAGCGGTTCGCTAGTCCCTCGTCGCAGCCAGTTCATGGTTCTCCTCCCACATGTAGTCGACAACATCCAAAGCGATGGCCTCGCGCTCGGCTGGGGCCATCATGAAAACCTTGGTCGTGATCTTTTGGTTGCCGAAATAGAAAATATTCGTCGGCTTCTCGCGACGGCCTGCTATCTCCTCGGGCCTGACGTAGGAAAGCGCCTGACTCGGGCACACCGTCGCGCACATGGGCCGTTTTCCGATCGAAGTGCGGTCATAGCACATGTCGCACTTCATCATCTGCTGCTCGGGAATCATCATCTTCGGGATGCCGAACGGGCAGGCCAGCACACAGTTGTTGCAGGCGATACAGCGCGGTTTGAGCGAGGAGTGGACAATTCCATCCTCGCCCTTCTTAATCGCATCCGCGGGGCAGACCTGCGCACAAGTAGGTTCGTCACAATGCCAGCATACGTACGCGGCGGAGCGAATGCTCTCTTTCCGTTCGATAAAGTCGAAGTTGATCATCGACTTTCCACGGTGGGTGTCGCACTCCTCGCAGGCTTGCAAGCAGGAGCGGCAGCCAATGCAGCGCGAGGGATCGACATAAAACTCGTAGCCGAACACTAAGCGCCTCCCCGCGATGCGCCGTTCTTGTGCGCGCTACGATCATCCGGAGACGCGTCAGGGCCCTTCGCTCTTGCAATCCGGCACGCGGAAACCTTGAACTCCGGGATTTTGCTGCGAGGATCAAGTGTCCGATGAGTCAGCCGGTTTGCACTACGAATGCCGGCCCAATGATATGGAATGAAGACCGTGTCGGGCCGGATGGTCTTCACCACCATAACGCGAACCGTCAGATCGTCGCGCCGTGTTGTCACCGTGATCCAGTCGCCGTCTTTGATCTGATGTTGTTCGGCCAATCGTGGATGAATCTCCGCCCGAGGTTCCGGATTCTGGTCGACTAACGCACCGATACGCCGGGTTTGCGTTCCTGATAGGTACTGGCTGACGACTCGCCCTGTCGTTAAGAACAGAGGATATTCTTCATTGATCGGATCTCCGCTGGGACGCCATTCGGTCACGTTGAAATGCGCCTTCCCGTCATGGGTATAAAACTTCTTGTCGACGAAAAGTCGTGGCGTTCCGGGATGATCGAGCGAAGGACAAGGCCAAAAAATGCCCATCTGCTTATCTACTCTCTCGTAGGTGATGCCGTAGTAATCCGCGATGCCGCCACGTGACGCGACTCGCAACTCTTCGAAAATGTCGGCGGGATTCTTGAATGGAAAGAACTGCCCGCGCCCCAGCCGGTGAGCCAGTTCGATCACGATGTCGGAGTCGCGTCTCGCCTCACCCGGAGGGTCGATGCTCTTCTGCCAATGAATTACGCGCCCTTCGGCACTGCACCCAAGCCCGTCTTCTTCCTCATGCAGGCTGCCCGCGAGTACCACGTCGGCGTGATGAGCTGTCTCCGAGAGAAAGAAATCAATCACCCCGAAGAATTCCAGCTTCGACAATGCCTCGCGGGTGAAGTTCGCATCCGGAAGCGACACAAGCGGGTTGAAACACATGGAGAGCAATCCCTTGATTTCGCCGCTGTGGATAGCGTTCATGATTTCTTGCGCGCTGTAGCCTGGCTGGGGAAGTTCTTCGGGCTTGATCCCCCAGACGCCGGCCACGTATTCGCGAGCGGCGGGGTCCGCGAGCGATCGTTGCCCTGGAAGTTGGTCGCACTTCTGCCCATGCTCACGTCCGCCCTGGCCGTTCCCCTGGCCGGTAATCATCGTGGGACCCGCACCCTCGCGCCCCACATTTCCCGTAGCAAGAGCAATGTTGAGCACGGCCAGGCAATTTTCCACGCCTTTGGATTGATGCTCCAGTCCGCGAGCGTGCATCATAATGGCCCGCTTCGATTTGCCAATCCAACGCGCAGCCTTCTCGATGGACTCCGGCGGCACGCCTGTCATCTCACTTACTTTGCGCAGATCCCACTGCTTGGCAGATTCGGCGACCGACTCAAAGCCAGTGGTGTATTGATCGATAAATTCCCGATCGACCAACCCATCCCGCAAGATCACGTGCAGCATTCCCATCAGTAGCGCGAGATCTGTTCCCGGGCGCAACGGAAGATAGAGATCAGCGTTTCGCGTAATGGGGGTCATCCGGGGATCGGCGACGATCAACTTCCCACCCTTGTCGCGACAGCGCCAGATGTAGTCGGTCGTAATCGGGGCGCAGTCGCCAATGTTCGCGCCGATCACAAACAGGACTTCCGCTTTGGGGATCTCGCTCCACGGGATTGGGCTTCGATCGACGCCGAATGCCAGCTTGTAGGCCGTTCCGGCAGATACCATGCACAGGCGCCCGTTGTAGTCGATGTGGCGTGTGCCCAGCGCGACGCGGGCGAACTTACCCAATAGATAGGATTTCTCGGTCGAGAGCGATGCTCCGCCGTAGACAGCAACGGAGTCTTTGCCATACTTATCCTGGATCTCGCGCATCCGGCTAACCGCGAAGTTCAAAGCCTCATCCCAGGACGCGGGACGAAATCCCTGGTCGCTGCGCATCAACGGCGCAAGCAGGCGGTCAGGATGATTGCCCTGCAGATAGCGCTTCACGCCTTTTGGACAGAGCATACCGCGGTTGAACGGGAACTCCTCCCATGGCTCAAAGCCGATCACGCGGTTTTCGCGAACCTTTAGCTGAATACCGCATTGCTGCCCACAAAAGCAGCAGTGGGTCTTAACAAGCTTCTCAGCCGGATGGACCGACTCATCGTTCCATCCGCCAGGCGGCTTGTAATTCAAATGGGGCCCGAACTCTTGTTTGAGGATCTCTTCGGAAACAGGAGCCTTAGCCATTCGCTTCCTCTTTCAGTCTCAACTGCGCAAGAGAGAGTGATTTGCGCTTGCAGGCGGGACACAGTTCCTGCCAATTCCCCACCGGCCCCGACAGCGAGTAGTTGAATCCGACTTGCGGCAACACACGTTTCAGATCTTCGACATGCATGAGAGATGCGTAGCGCTCGCCGCAACGGCCGCAGATCGCACCGTCGCCTTCCTCACCGGCGCGCTGGTAAAGCTTCACGCCTAACTGCGCCGGCCTCTGGAAAATGTGAAAGAACTTCCCGAATGGAAGGTAGAGCAATGCCGCAACCACGGTGATCGCGTGCAAAATGGCAATGAAATCATAGAAGCTCCCACCGAGCCACTCTTGCGAAACCGTGAGGGCCAAGCCCGTAATCGATATGGCAAAAAGCAGAATCAGCGGCCAGAAATCCATGACCAGGCTCTGCACCGCGCGTGCACCTTCATCTCGCATACGGCGCCAGAGCGAAAGTGCAATTCCGCCCAGAACCAGGAACGCTGAAATATCAAGACCATGAAAGAGAAGTAGGGCCGTAAATGTATGCAGATGGAACCTGCCAGCTGGAAACCCGAACAAGTGCGTCACATATGTCATCTGATCGTCTGGGGCGCTGGTGAAGTTAATCCATCCGAATACCAGGGGGAACGTGATCATTGCCGCCAGCACGCATCCCCAAAAGATCATCTGATGCATCGCCCAGCGGAGTCTGGAGCGCTTCGCGATAAATGTCTGAGCAAGTAGATGAGTTCCTGCCTGTGTTACGACCTGACCGAAGGTTCGAATCAATCCTCTTTCCTTGAACAGCTGCCATCCGCGCTGCCAGTACACATAGGTTGGAGGTTTTCGTATCCAGACGGAGTAGTGGTAAACAACGCCCCAAGTCGCAAATATGATGGCGAAGGTATAGATCACGAGTGCAGGATCGAAGTTCTGGAGGTTGCGTGAACCGAGCACGATGGCGGCGATAAGAATGCCGGTCCACAACGTAGCCCAAGCTCCCGCGCGGACCTTGTCTGCTGTACGGGTCAGAGCCGGAGGAAGCTTCGCTGCAACCGCTTCTTCCCGCCGCAAGAAGACGCGGCCATTCATCCACCAAAGAACACAGGCCACTACGGACAACAGAAGAAACCCTGGCCAAATCACTCCGAGCCGGTCGCGAAACGCGCCTAGGAGCAACGGTGGAAAAAATCCGCCCATTCCACCCATTGCACCTACGAGGCCGGTCACGGTGGCTCTCTGGGTCGGAAAATATCGCGGTACAAGTTGAAACACTGCACCGTTGCCGATACCAAGCAAAGCAGCACATCCCAGGGCTCCAACGGTGAATGGCAGCATCGATTGCGCGCCGAGCAACAGCCCGAAGGCAGCAATGGCCGGCAGAATCCACGAAAGAACTCGTGAGCCTCCAATTCGATCGGACAGCCATCCACCGAGCGGCCGACATAGCGTGGCAAGCACGACGAATCCGGCCGTTCGGAAACCGGCGTCCGCTGGCTTCAGAGCAAATTGGTCACGCAACAGCGTTGGTAGGTAGATCGAGAATGCGACGAATCCACCAAAGGTCAGAAAATAGAGTGCCGCGAGTGCCCAGGCCAGAGGTTCGCGTGCGAGCACGCCAAGCATTTCCGAGAGGCCTTTGGGACGAGCAGCGTGGGGAGCGTTCCGAGCGAAGATAACGAACAACGCTGCCCAGATCAAAAGGATGGCCGCCATTCCCCAATAGACAGTGCGAAACCCGTACGCGGCAGCCACCACGGGTCCGAGAAAGACCGCGGCGGACTGGCCAATGTTTCCTAAACCATACACGCCGAGCGCGCTGCCCTGACTCTCCATGGAAAACCAGCGGGACACATAACCGACACCAACGGCAAATGAAGATCCCGCCATTCCTAGAAGGAATGCCACAACAAGCAAACTCTGGTAGCTGGTAGCGGCTGGTACCAGAGCTACCGGAGCGGCGACAAAGAACATCAGAACGGTGAAAACAACACGGCCTCCAAAGCGGTCGGCCAGCATTCCTATTGGAATGCGAGCCAAAGCACCCAGCAGTACAGGAACTGCTACCAGAAAGGCCGTTTGTGTCGCTGAGAGGTGAAACTGTTGACGAAAATGCGGGGCGAATGCGCTGATAAGGCCCCATGCCGCGAAGCAAACCGTGAAAGATACTGTGCCGAGCAGCAGATGCCGCTTTTGAGAATCTTGAGGATGCTCCACTACTTGCTCCCGACAATCTTTTTTAAGAATTCTACTCTCAGCGCCCGCATTGCGTTGTTGGGGAGACCGCCAGGTCCGACGGCCACGCCTTTTATTCGTAAATCGGCGTTTGCGTGGATGGAGGACGCCGCACGAATGTTGCCAGTAGATTAACGGCAAATAGTGTTACAGCAGTCATCTCAGTGATAGCGGAAACTGGAAGCCACGACCAGGCAGATCGTACCAGGCCTTGATAGGCGAGAATTTCTGAACTGACGCGCAGGAGACATCCAATGGTGAGGAACGCGGCCGCCACGAACATGAGCTTGGTGCTGAACAGAAGGCGCATCCCAGAGAAGGCTGGCAACACCCGCTGTCCGATTGCAAACACCATTGTGGCTAGAAAACCGACTGTTAATGCGTGTCGCGACGCTCCCCAAACACCGTGCGAGTTCTGAACTGCGGCCGCCCAGATCCCAAGCGCGCCCGCAACTAAGGCCCAGATGTAGGCTAGCCGGACGAAGACTGGAAAGCTCGTGTGCACTCCTTTGACCTTGGCAGGACGCGCGGTGGGCTCGAGCAATCGTAGCGCGTATACCGCCGTGATCAGGCCGGCGACGAGCACGAGACTTGCAGCCATCATCCAACCCGCCAAGGCGGCCAAGACGCCGGCTGAGTTTAGAGCGACCGCCAGCAAGAGAACGCGTCCGCGCAGGGGCCGTAGTCCGAGAAAAATGGGAAGCCACTTAGCACTGAATCCCCAGACAAATGGAACCAAGAATCCCCAAGTTTGAAGAACCAGAAAACGCTGGTCGAAATCCGCCGGTATTTCTGGCGACGTTCCTCGCACCGCCAGAATCAACGTAATCCCAAAGTTGACCAGAAGTGTGAGGAGCAGGCCCACCGAGCCCGCAATGACCACGAAGACCCAGTCTTCCAGTTTGGCCTTGCCCGCGTCTTGAGGACGGTGACCGGAAACAGTGCGAAAGAAAATTACAAAGGCTGCGAGTTCGAGTGCTGCTGAAAGCGGCAGCAGGGTCCTCCAATGCCACTGGTAGACGCTAACCAGCCATCGCAGCGTAACGCCGCCGGTCCATAGAACCCACGATGACCACACCGCCGATAACGCGAACGAATTCAGGCGCCTGAGCTTGGGAATGGAATAGAAACCGATGCCCAGGATGAATGTCCCGATCCAACCAAAGATCTGAGCATGCCCGTGTGCTTGAATCCATGCGGGGGACACGGAATCCGCAGCCCGATGGCTGCTGATCGCCAACAGGTTCCATACCCCCAGAAACGTTCCTGGCAGAAGCATGAACACAAGCCCGGTGCTGATGTAGAGCGTCAGCAGGCGCGACAACGTCGTTTCTCGCGCCGCAGTTATGTCGACGATCTGCAGCGGCGTGAGCGGCCGGCCGGCTTCTTTCTCAATGCGGGTTGGCAGCGCGGACATGGCTATATGGCCCGTTAGTGCGCTTTTTCCATCGCTATCGCGCGGGGAAACAGAATGTTGTTTTCCAGGTGAATGTGCTGGTGAAGATCGGCTTCAAAATCCGCGAACGCCTTGTACAGCGTTTGGTAGCTGATACACCCATCGCCTGGAGCCGTATAGCCGCAGCTGGCTTCGCGCATGGCACGCAATGCGTTGCCAGCGGAATCGTGCTCGTGTTCCATCATGGATACTGGGTTTTGCACGCTGCCGAAAGGCGGTGGCAGAACAGGCTCCTTCTGAATAACGGCCTCCTCCATCCTCACGATGTAGGGAAACAGGACCCGCTCTTCCTTCATCATGTGTGTCGTCAGCTCCTGGACCAAGCCCTGAAAGCTGGTGCGGACCTGTTGCAGTTCGGGATGGTTCTTCCCGTGGACAGAGCAAACCTTATCCAGGAGAGGGACGAGGCGAGCCATTTCCTCCCGCGTGTACTTATGGTGCGTGTTCTTAATGTGCGCGACCAAATCCGCGAGTGGTTCAATCTGCCAGTTCCGGTCTTTCTGGGCAGCATGTGCCGCCTGCTCGGCCATCTCCAGCGAATCGATCACCTGATCGATCGAGACGTTCGAGGTTCGGCAGGCTTCTTCCAGCGACTTGTTGCCTCCGCAGCAGTAGTCAATCCCCAGCTTTTCAAAGACTCTGGTGGCGGTGGTGTTCTCCAGCGCCAAATCGCGAACGGTTTTCTCAGCGGTCATGTTCATTGCAATCTCCTCACGACCCGGCTCGATGCCTACAGGCCGCGCTTGATGTTCCAAAGCTAACGGAGCGGCGGACTCATGCCGATGACTTTTGTCACGAAGGGGCAACAATGGACGAAATAGTTCAGATTAGGGGAATTAACGAGGAAAATCGTAGGAAGAGGATTCAGATTCACTCCGGGGAATCGATTTCGGTTTCCAACGCCTTTAGATTGGAAATCGTCACTCTCCGTCCGTCGATTTGAAGCATCCCCTCGGCCTGAAGACGAGAGAGATTGCGGGAAACCAGCTCTCGGACCGTGCCAATATGCGACGCCAATTCCTGATTGCTCGCAGGCAATGTGATTTCCACACCCGCGGCCGAGCGTCTTCCGTCTTTCTGGGCGAGACGCAACAGAAACGAAGCCAGCCGGTGACGCACGGTGGTGAACGAGAGTTCTTCGATGATGCCAACCAGTCGACGCAAGCGTGCACCGACCACGCGCAAGACCTTCAGTGCCACCTGGGGATGGGCCAGGCATAATGCCTGAAAATCCTGTTTGCTCACAAAGAGCAGCGTGACATCATCGATAGCCGTTGCAGACGCGGGATAGCTCCCGCCATCGAAGACGGGAAGCTCGGCGATGGAACTGCCAGGACCATCAATGCTGAGTACCTGTTCGCGTCCATTGGCCGAACTCTTAAAGATTCGCACATGGCCGGACTCGACAACGTACAGTCCGGAGCAAGGCTCGCCTTCGCCGAACACGCTTTGCCCTGCTGAATAGCTGTGCGGCACTGCACGTTGCGCGAGAAAACTCAGTTCACTTTGCGTTAGCCCGGAAAAGATTGGGACTTTGGCGAGCGTTTGTTCACATGTCGCTTTCGATTCCGGCACGTTGGTTATTGTATCGGACTGTCGCAATTCGCCGTGCATACGAGAACGACGCTCCGACCAGGACCGCGACCCCATGACATAAGTCGTCGCCTCCGTCCAGAAGCCACAAGTCATCAACGGACATAAGTGGAAACCTTCAGGGACTGTTTCAGTCTGCGCTTAACAGATTCCATTAGCGCGGCTCGGATTCAACGTCGCAACTGCGGCTGAAGGGTTGACTCCGCGGGTTCTGTAGCAAAGCACATCACAACGAAAGTGGTTTGTTCACGACCTCAACGTTTTACCTTGACTTCTCCGGCAATCGGACTAGGGTCAAATTCACAAGGTCCTGTTGCGCCAAACAGGTAAGCCCTCAGTCGTGTTCCTCTTTTTGGAGTTCAGTCATGAATACGGCATTTCCCCCATGCCCAAATCCCCGCGAGTGGAGAGTTCTATACAGAGTCGCCATTCTGGAAACTAACAAAAGCCTTCTCCCGCAGAGAGTCTCGGAAGCTGAAAAAGCCGTGATAGAACGGGCACGACAATTGTCTTACGATCACGGAGCCTCAGAAGAGGAAGACGCCCTCGAAGATGCACTGTATGCCTTGCGGGCGTTCAGAAGCTCTTGGCAGCACGGCGAAGCTGCCTAGCTGGCCGTGTCATCTCACATATCTCCGCGTAGTGTCCGTCTCTTAACTATAGTTCCAGACTAAAGTTCCAGCCGTTCATTGCTTTTCGATCAGGCAGTACTCTCCGAGTCTCTTTTGTCGAGTATTATCATCCTCCCCATACAGCTCGACGTCTTTATCTTTGCACTCGTACATCCCGAAGTTCTGAGGAAGTTCAACCATCTGGTATTTGCCGTTGTGCAGGGCAGCACATCCGGGTGCCGCGTGGTTGCATTGCAGTACGTAGGACTTGCCGGCCCTGGAGATGTCCAAGAGCACCACACCATTGTTCAGCTTATTTCCGTCTACTGTGATAAAGGACTTCTCCTGAGCCCAAGCTTCTGCGGACCCAAACGAGAAGAGGAGGACCAACCGCTTGAAGGGCATGCAACAGTGGTCCCCACCCCACGAGTGCATTCCCTATTCGGTGCAGCAGTGCGCGGAACAAAAAAGCGCCAGAGAGTGACGTGGATCACAGCCAGTGTCACAAACTGCGAGGAGAATCGAAACTGCAAGAGCGTTCTTCACCGAATCCGGCCCTATTTCACGCGAGCTCGTCTCAGCCGGTTTGCTGATTGCGACAAGCGGCCGAGCGATCCTCTTTCATCGGGAGTTTCGAAGGAGGGTGTCATGAAATCCACCAAGAGTTCCCAGTCCACGGCGGAAGCGTCATCCATCCTGCAGCCGTGCGATCCCGAAAAGTTGCGTTGGGAGATGCAACCCGTGCAATTGGCGATCGCGCGCCGCGCGTTTGAGTTGTTCGAGAAGCGTGATCGTGAGCATGGCCACAACGAGGAAGACTGGTTCCGGGCGGAATCGGAATTGTTGCGTCCTGTGTCGATCATGACGCACGAATCAGCGGAACGGTTGAGTCTTCACGCGAACGTCTTCGGCTTCGCAGAACACGAACTCCTGATCAGCATCGAACCCAAGCGGATTGCCATCCTGGGCCAGAAAGAGGCGGTCACCACCGAGACCGGGACGGGAAAAATCGAGTACATCGATTGGTATCCCGACCAGATCTTGCGCGTGATCGACCTTCCGATGGAGATCGATCCGGAGGGAGCCGTGGTCGAACTGCAAGCGGGGATGCTGAAGTTCGAACTGCCCAAAGTCGCAGAGCAGCCCAAAGAAGCCACGGCTAAGGCTTGACGAGGCAGTCTCGCGTCAGTCCCGGAGAAAGGAGGAGTGTATGAAAACTCCACAAACGATCATGGGCATCGCGTTTGTCGTTCTCGTCGTTCTGCTGTTTACCAGCCCCAGGCAGCGTGTACCAGTGTACAACGCCTCTGACGAGGTAGAGGTGCAAGGCGTAGTGCAGGACGTACAGGAATTCTACTGTCCGATCAGTGGCGAAGTTGGAACTCATCTGACGGTGAAAACAGAGAACGGAGCCGTTCAGGTCCACCTCGCACCGACGCATTTCCTTCGCAACAACAATTTACGTTTCAGCCCCGGGGACCAGATTCGGGTGGCCGGATCGAGAATTATTTACAGGGGGCACGAGGCCATGATCGCCCGCACGGCTACGCTCGGGGGACAGACCATCGCGTTCCGGGAAACGAATGGACATCCGTTGTGGTTGAACTAGATTGCAGGGGTGTGAGTCCAGGATGCCAGCCCTTTGGCGCTGCGCCTTGACGAATGGACCGTGACTAGCATGGCTTGTCAAGAGTCGGACAGGTCAGGAGGTCCGTCATGTTGATAGTATTTGCAGTCTTCCTTTTCTTCATTTTCGCTTCCTCATTGATTTTGTTGCCAGTGCTGTGGGGCCGAGAAATCCGCAATCAATATGCCGGAAGCAGGGCGGTGACATGCCCGGAAACGCGACGCCAGGTCGCAGTCAGCCTCGATAGCACTCATGCAGCCGTAACTGGACTCACCGGTAGACCAGACCTGCTCATCGCGGACTGCACCCGTTGGCCTGCGCGTTCAAATTGCAGCCAGGATTGCCTACCGGAAGCCGTCCATCAGGAACCCTACTCTCTTGGCGAAGTCAAAGTGAGAACCAAGAAGATCTACCACCTGCCCGTATTGATCGCCGCATTCGCCAGTTGGTACTTGGGAGCGGTATGGCACTCACAATATCTATTTCGTACGCGGTGGATGACTGCGCTAGGGCTGAGTCAGGCAGAACTCAAGCAGATCGTCGGCTGGTACAGTCCCCACCTGCTCAGCGCCGGAGTCTGTCTTTTGTTTGCCTATGGTGTGGCATTTCTGGTGGCCTATCGTGGACGACGAGGCATGTGGCGGGGCATCGTTGTATCGACCTTGCTTTGGGGCGCAGTCGCCGCACTCGGCGTGATTGGGGCCGCTCAAGCCCGCATTGCCGAAGATCTGCTAAAGCTCGAACTGGGCTACACGCTTCTGGCATCACTCTTGGTGGGAGCCATCATCGGAGGGTTGACCGGCAAATTGGTATTGCCCGACGCGGAAGAGAAACCTCTGCGAGGACTCGAGAAAGGGCCTCTTTCTCCTCGGAACCTGAAGGGGAGTCACCCGGCAGCGTCTCATTCAGGAGGTACCTATGTTTCGTGAAGCCCATGCAGTCTGGAAAGATGGCCCGTACCCGGGTAAGGACACGGTGTCCACCCCTAGCGGCGTTTTGAGGCACGCAAGCTACGTTTTTGGGCTGGCAGAGACTTCCACCAGCACTGCTCCCGGTGAGTTGCTGGCGGCTGCGGTGGCTTCCTCAATGTCCACAATGGTTTCTCTGAAAATGGGCAAGTTGGGTGTAAGGCCCGCTGAGGTGGACGCGCGCGCGGTCATCACGGTGGACGACTCCGCGAGAGGATGGCGGCTTTGCGGTCTTCACTTGGAGATCACGGGACATGTGCGCACGCCGGCCACCGATCGCCTTTTTTACGAGGCTGTGGCGGAGGCACGTCGTGACTGTCCGATTGTGAGTGTGCTCAACCTCGACGTTACTTGTACGGCGAAACTGGTGTCGCTGGAGGCTCCGATCGCAGCTTGAGCATGCCCCGGCCTGCAAGTAGCGGCGGTGATCGCTGTGTGATGTGGAGGGTCTTGTGGCTGCTGCGAGCTTGCTCGCGCCTGGAAAGAAACGGTGGGATAACGTGTTTCCGAGACAGCCTGTGGTTCTGGAAGCAAACCGTCTAGGGACCTTGATCCTGGCCTTAAAGCGCAAGGGTTACGAGGTAATTGGACCGACTGTGCGGGACGGAGCGATCGTTTACGACCGGATTGGATCGCCTGAGAATTTGCCCGTCGGTTGGACCGATGTGCAAGAACCGGCCCATTACCGGCTGATGCAGCGCGAAGACAAGACCTTCTTCGGCTTCGCGGTGGGACCACAGAGCTGGAAGAAATATCTCCACCCGGCAGATGTGCGACTCTGCTCGGCCGAGCGCAAGGAAAAGACCTTCCGGATCCTGAATAGCGAGCCGCAGTCCAAACATCCGTTTGCATTTCTAGGAGTCCGCGCATGCGAACTGGCGGCTATCGCAGTGCAGGACCGAGTTCTGCTCCAGGACAAGTTCAGCGATCCGACATACGCGCACTGCAGTGCCGATAAATTCATCGTCGCGGTGCAGTGCATGCGTGCGGTGGCGACCTGCTTCTGCGCGTCCATGGAAACCGGGCCCCAGGTTACTGGGGGATTCGATCTGGTCCTCACCGAACTGCTCGGAGACAAAGGACATCGCTTCCTGGTGGAGTCCGGAAGTGACCATGGGGCAGAGGTATTGGCTGAGTTGGAGGTATCTCCAGCCAGCGAAGATGATCTTCAAGAGATGGAAGCCGGGGTTCGGGCAGCCACGAACCAGCAAACGCGGCGGATCGACACCAACCGGATCAAGAATCTCCTCTACCAGAGCTTTGACGATCGGCGCTGGGACAACGTTGCGCAACGTTGCCTGGCTTGCGCCAATTGCACCATGGTTTGCCCGACCTGCTTCTGCACGACGGTGGAAGATATCAGTGACGTGACTGGTCATCATGCCGAGCGGTGGCGCCGGTGGGATTCCTGTTTCACGCTGGGTTTTTCCTACATCCACGGCGGCAGCATACGAAACTCCGGCAAGGCCCGATACCGGCAATGGATGACTCACAAGCTGGCGTCCTGGATCGACCAGTTTGGCACTTCGGGCTGCGTCGGCTGTGGTCGCTGCATCACGTGGTGTCCAGTGGGGATCGACATTACGGAAGAAGCTTGCGCTATCCGGGAAGGAGAGCAGAATGGAGAACCTTGAGCGCATCATTTCCGAGTGCCCTTTTTTCACGGGACTCGATCGTGCTTACCTGAACTTAATCGTCGGCTGTGCCTCGAATGTCCGTTTTGACGCGGGCGCTTATGTCTTCCGGGAAGGCGCCCCCGCCGACACTTTTTATCTGATCCGCGAGGGCCAGGTGGCCGTTGAAATCTTTGCGCCGCAGCGCAAGCCTCTCGTGATCGCCACGATTGGCGAAGGAGAGATCCTGGGTTGGTCGTGGCTCCTGGCACCCTATGTCTGGAAGTTCAACGGCCATGCCCTCCAGAACATCCGCGCCATCGCTCTCGACGGAAAATGTCTGCGAACCAAATGCGAGGCCAACCACGATCTGGGCTACGAAATACTGAAGCGCCTCGTTCAAATTATTGAGCACCGGCTGGATGAGGCTCGTTTTCAGTTGGTTGACGTTTACGCGGTGCGATGATGAGCACAGCAATCTCTGTAGCCGCCGACCCGATGACTCCGCAGCCCTACTGCGTCCACGACGTCGCGAAGGAGACCCCCGATACCTTCACCCTTACGCTCCAGCCCGAAAACGGAACCGGCAGAAGTTCGTTCCAGCCTGGACAATTCAGCATGTTGTGGGTCTTCGGAGCAGGGGAATTGCCTATCTCCATTAGCGGCGACCCAGGAAAACGAGATCATCTCGTCTACACCGTACGCTCCGTCGGCAAGGCGACCCATGCGCTCGTGAGCCAGAAGGCAGGCTCCGGCGTCGGCGTGCGCGGCCCCTTCGGGACAGGCTGGCCGGTGGACGCGGCTCGAGGCCTCGATCTCGTCATTGTGGCCGGCGGAATTGGGCTTGCCCCCCTGCGGCCTGTCATTTATCACGTCTTGTCCCATCGGCAGGACTATGAGCGGCTCGTGGTGCTCTATGGCGCGCGCAGTCCTCGCGATCTTCTCTACCGCAAGGAACTGGCCGGTTGGGCCCGGCAGCTCGACACGCAAGTGCTCGTCACTGTGGACTACGGCGGATTGAGCTGGCGCAACCATGTGGGTGTCGTAACCACGTTGTTCAAGTTCGCGCGCCTGCGCCCGTCCCGCTCTCTGGCGATGCTTTGCGGGCCCGAGATCATGATGCGTTTCGTAGTCCGCGACCTGGAGGCACAGGGCCTTGGCCGGAACCAGATCTATCTCTCCATGGAAAGAAACATGAAGTGCGCGGTCGGATTCTGCGGCCATTGCCAGTTTGGTCCGCACTTTATTTGCAAAGACGGACCAGTATTTCCGTACGAGCAAATCGCTGCGCAGATGGATAAGTATGAGCTCTAAGAATGAAAGGCCTAGGATCGCAGTCTTCAAATTCGCTTCGTGCGACGGTTGTCAGTTAAGCCTGCTCGATGCGGAAGACGAACTTTTGGGAATTGTTGCTGCGGTGGACGTCGTTTACTTTCCCGAAGCTTCACGCACGATGCTGAAAGGGCCTTATGACATCGGCTTCGTGGAGGGATCGGTCACCACCCATCAGGATGCGCAGCGTATTCAGGAAGTACGCAGGCAGTGCAAGACGCTGATCACCATCGGGGCCTGCGCCACCGCCGGGGGTATTCAGGCCCTGCGCAACTGGAAGGACGTCGACGAATTTGTCCGCGTTGTGTACGCGACGCCCCAGTTCATCAGTACGCTGAAACTCTCGACCCCGATCGCCGAACACGTGCCGGTCGATTTCGAATTGCGAGGCTGTCCGATCAACAAGTACCACTTGATCGAATTGATCACGGCCGCGATGGCAGGGCGCAAGCCGAATATTCCCACCTACAGCGTATGCATCGAGTGCAAGCGCAAGGCGAATGTCTGCATTGCGGTGGCCCGCGGGATCGCCTGTCTGGGGCCGGTTACGCAGGCCGGTTGCGGAGCTCTGTGCCCAAGCTATGACCGCGGTTGCTATGGCTGCTATGGTCCCATGGAAACTCCTAATACCGCGTCGCTCACGAACCAATTGCGGGTTCTGGGGCAAGCTGACGATCAGAATGTCCGCGCTTTTCGGGGATTCAATGCCTGGTCATGGCAGTTCCGCAAGGCCAGCGAGGAGTGTGAGCACAAATGACCGGGCGCGGAACAAAAACGATTCGAGTCGACACTCTAGCCCGCGTGGAAGGGGAAGGCTCCCTGTATATAAAGATTGTGGGCGACCGCGTCGCTGATGTGAAACTGAAGATCTACGAGCCACCTCGATTGTTCGAAGCGTTCCTGCGCGGACGTCATTTCTCTGAAGCGGCTGACATCACCGCGCGAATTTGTGGCATCTGTCCCGTCGCTTACCAGATGAGTGCGGTGCACGCGATGGAGCGCGCTTTGGATGTGCACATCGACCCGGCGGTACGGCTTCTTCGCCGCCTCTTTTATTGTGGTGAGTGGATCGAGAGCCACACGCTGCATGTCTACATGCTGCATGCCCCCGATTTTCTTGGGTATCCGGATGTGATTGCCATGGCGGCAGATCATCGCGCCATCGTCGAGCGCGCGCTGCGGCTGAAAAAGATCGGGAACCGCATTGTGCAAGTGCTGGGCGGACGCGAGATTCATCCCATCTCGGCCGCGGTCGGCGGCTTTTACAAAGTACCTACCAGGCAACAACTGAGCGATCTGGTCCCGGAACTCGAGTGGGCGCTGGAAGCCTCGCTCGAAACCGTGCGTTGGACGGCATCTTTCGAGTTTCCCAACTTCGAGCAAGACTACGAGTTCGTGGCGCTGCGCCACCCAGACGAGTACCCCTTGAACGAAGGGCGGCTGGTGTCGAACCGGGGCATGGATATCGACGCGGCAGAATATGAGGACCACTTTGTCGAGTTGCATGTGAAGCACTCGAACGCGCTGCACTCGGTGGTGCGCGGCCGGGGTTCGTATCTCGTAGGCCCGCTGGCCCGTTTCAATCTGAACTTCGACAAGCTCCCGGACGTTGCCCGCAATGGCGCGCTGGAGGTTGGCTTGAAGCCACCAGTGAAGAATCTTTTTCGCAGCATCGTAGTACGTGCGGTCGAGTTAGTCTTCGCCTGCGCTGAAGCCTTGCGAGTCATCCATGAATATGAGCCTGCGGCCGCGCCCCGGGCCGAAGTCGCGAACCGGACCGGTGTAGGCCATGCGATCACCGAAGCGCCGCGTGGCATTCTCTATCACCGCTATGCCCTGGATGAAAAAGGACTCATCGTCGCCGCCCGAATTGTGCCTCCCACCTCACAAAACCTTAGACAGATCGAGGATGACCTTCGCGAATATGCCGCTCGCTTGGTGGCCTGGCCGATCGAAGAGGCCACCTGGAAGTGCGAGCAGGCGGTCCGCAGCTACGACCCATGTATTTCCTGTGCCACCCACTCGCTGAAGGTCGTGGTGGAGCGTGAAGAGGCAGGGGTGGACTAAACCATGCTGGTCATCGGCTGCGGGAATCGGGATCGGAGCGATGACGGCGCTGGAGTCATGGTCGCGGAGCGCGTGCGGAAACTGGGCGTGCAAGCTGAGATCTGTACGGGCGAATCCCTGGCCCTGATCGAGGCATGGAGCGGGGCCGATGACGTAATCCTTGTGGACACGGTGGTGACCGGAGCGCCCGCCGGCAAGGTGCGGTTGTGGAACGCCAGATCTCAGAGGATTCAAGGGAGTGTGTCGACATCAACCCACGGACTCGGTGTGGCAGAAGCCATAGAACTGGCGCACCTGCTCGGCCGGCTTCCGCATCGCTTACGGGTGCTAGGAATTGAAGGACGGCGATTCGATACCGGCGGTGACCTCTCGCCTGAGGTAGCATGCGCGGTGGAGGAGGCAGTGCAGTGGGTCGTTGCACAGGTCCTGCGCCATCATCGCGTGAATGGCAAGTTGAAATGCGAATGAGAGGCAGTTCAACGCGTGCCACTCGTCGCGGATTTCCCGAAGAGCGATCAGACATTTCTGCAGTGAGTTGGAGCGAGTCTTGCCCGCGCCTCAATGCCGTTGAATCACTTTCGTGATTCGCTCAAAGGCCCAGTCGATCTCCTGACGGCTGATGACGAGCGGTGGTGCGATGCGAATCACCCTGTCATGGGTTTCTTTGCACAGGATTCCTTCCTCTTTGAGGGCCTCGCAGTAAGGGCGCGCCGGGCTGTGGAGTTCAATGCCGATCCACAAGCCTCTGCCGCGCACCTGTTTCAGATCTGAACTGCGCAGGGTCTGTAGCAGAGTCAGGAAATATGCGCCCAGTTCAGCGGAACGTTCCACCATCTTCTCCTCGATGAGGACGCGCAGCGCGGTCCGCGCGATGGCGCAGCCCATGGGATTGCCGCCGAACGTGCTGCCATGGTCCCCGGGCTTGTACACGCCGAGGATCTCATGTGACGCCAGGACCGCCGAGACCGGATAAAAGCCGCCAGCCAGCGCCTTGCCGATGATCAGGACATCGGGCGTGATGGCTTCGTGCATGTAGGCAAAGAGCTTGCCAGTTCGTCCCAGACCGGATTGAATTTCGTCGGCCATCAGTAAGACATCATTTTCGCGGCAAATGGCCGCCGCTTCCCGCAGGAATCCCTCGGGCGGAATGACGATTCCAGCTTCGCCCTGAATGGGTTCGACCAGAAAAGCGCAGGTGTTCGGGGTGATGGCTTTGCGGAGGGCTCGCGCATCACCGAAGGGAATGACTTTGAATCCGGGAGTGAAGGGGCCGAATCCATCGCGATATTGTGTATCGGTGGAAAAGCTCACGATGGTGACGGTACGGCCGTGAAAATTGTTGGCGCACACAATGATCTCGGCTTTGTCCTCGGGAATCCCCTTGATCTTGTAGCCCCATTTGCGAGCGGTCTTGATTGCGGTTTCGACGGCCTCGGCGCCCGAGTTCATGGGGAGAACCATGTCGAACCCGGTCAGGTCGTGGAGTTCTTTGCAGAGAAGCGGGAGTTGCTCGTTCCGGAACGCGCGTGAGGTCAATGTGACTTTACGGGCCTGCTCCTCCAGCGTCCGCAGAATCGCAGGGTGACAGTGTCCTTGATTCACCGCGGAATACGCGGCCAGACAATCGAGGTAACGTTTGCCATCGACGTCATACACCCAGACGCCTTCCGCGCGCTCGATGACCACGTCGAGCGGATGATAATTGTGAGCGCCATAGCGGTTCTCGAGTTCGACGAAATCCTGGGTGTGTAAGCGCTGCTCTATGATTCGCGTTGCCATAAGGTTCCTTTCCAAATAGGTGTGCAGCTTATTTCGATTTCATCTGGTGTCCAGCCGTGACGCATCCCTTGCAGACTGCTCCTGATCCAACAGCATGGTCAAAAGTGCCATGCGCACATAGAGCCCATTCCTGGCCTGGCGGAAGTACATCGCTCGGGGATCGGCATCGACGGACTTGTCCAACTCGACGGTGCGGGGCAAGGGATGAAGGATCAGCGCATCCTCCTTCATCCGTCGCAAGACTGTCGAGTCAATGGCATAACTCCTAAGGTCCTTCCCGCCACGGAGGTGCTCCGGGCGGATTCGGGTCTGGTACACCACATCCACTTCGCCAATCACCCGATCAATGTCCGACTCCAGCTCGTAGCGGACGCCGTGCTCATCCAGATAACCCAGGATGTCGGCTTTCATCTGAAGGTGCGGAGGACTGACGAAGAACATTTTCACGCGTTCAAACTTGGCGAGCAGATAGGCCAGCGATCTTGCCGTCCGTCCCTTGTCCAGTTCGCCAATGATGGCCACACTCAGGCCATCGAGCGGGCGCTGCCGGTAGATGGTGTAGAGGTCAAGCAAGGCCTGGGTGGGATGCTGCCCACCGTTCCCATCCCCGGCATTGATCACGGGCACGGGTGAAACGTCCGCGGCGCGGCGGGCACCGCAATCTTCAGGATGGCGGACCACGATCACATCCGAATAGCTGCCGATAATCCGGATCGAATCCTCCAACTGCTCGCCTTCGACCTCCGAAGAAAAGGCGCCCGCATTTTCCGTGGACAAGACTCTGCCGCCCAGGCGATGCATGGCCGCCTCGAACGACAGCCGGGTGCGGGTGGAAGGCGCATAGAAAAGAGTGGCCATGATGCGGTTCTGGTAATCGAGGGAGCCGCCACGCGCGACCACGCGCTCCATGCCTCGCGACCGCTCGAATAATTCCATGAGCAGCGGAACCGTGAACTGCTGAGATTCGACCACGTGTTTCAAGGTCATCCCTCTCAGCGGCGAGTCCAACGCAGGAGATAGGGTCGGCTTGCGAGGGGCGATCGTGGGCTGTGACATTAGCGTCCTCCCACCGGAAGTTCCAGATTTGCGTTCAGCTTGATTTCCACACGGTCGTGATCGGAGACCACGTGGGTTCCGGCTGATCCCACGACGGATTGGCACAGATTCTCGCAAGAGGTAATGATGGCTTCCTTCCCGCCGTTGCTTAAGAAGCGCAAGACGGATTCGATTTTGGGGCCCATGTTGCCGGGTGGAAAGTGGCCAGCGCTTGCGTACTGCTCCAACTCAGTCGCACCGATGCGGCCGAGGGGACGCTGCGTGGGCTTCTTGTAGTCCAGATACACGTAGTCGGTATCGGTGGAAATCACAAACAGGTCTGTGCCAAGCCGCGACGCAAGCAAAGCGGAGGCTCGATCCTTGTCGATGACAGCTTCCACGCCTTCCAGATTGCCGTTCTTCCAGACCACAGGAATCCCACCACCTCCGCATGCGATAACGAGCACGCCTTGCTCGACCAGATCTCGAATGACTTCGAGTTCAACAATGTCAATCGGGTCCGGAGACGGCACTACGCGGCGATACCCGCGGGCGGCGTCTTCGACGATTTCCCATCCCAAAAGGCGTTGGCGTTCCTCGGCATCCACGCGCGAATAAAATGGGCCGATGGGTTTGGTAGGGTGCTGCATCGAGGGATCGTCCAGCGACACCAGGCTTTGGGTGAGCACCGCAGTAACCGGCACGTGCAGACCGGCGTGCTGCAGTTCGGTTTGCAGGGATTGTTCGAGAAGATATCCGATCTCTCCCTGCGTAGAGGCGCCACAAACGTCCAGGGGGTGTCCAGGAACCTGGCTCGCTCCTCGTTCCGAGCGCAGAAGCTGCGCCCCCACCTGCGGACCATTGCCATGCGTGAGCACGAGTTGGTAGCCGGCACGGATCAAGCCGACAATCTGTACGGCTGTCCGTTGAGCGTTCGCCCGTTGCTCGGCGATGGTTCCCTTTTCACCTGCGCGTATCAGGGAGTTGCCGCCGATGGCCAGGAGCATGGTCTTCATAGGTTGCTACCCGATCGAACCGATCCTACGCGTGCACCATTTCCCTCAACTCGACCAGTCCCGGCAATTTGATGAACTCGCCTTTCATCAGTTCCAGCATGATTGCTTTTTGCGAATGGAGACGGTTCTCCGCCTGCTGAAATACCAGAGACCGTGGCGAGTCGATCACGTCGTTGGTGACTTCATCTCCGCGATGCGCAGGCAGGCAGTGCAAGAAGATGGCATCGGGCTTGGCCCGGCGGAACAGAGTCGCATCGACCTGATAAGGAAGGAAAACTTGCTTCCTCTTCTCCGCTTCGGCCTCTTGCCCCATGCTGGCCCAGACATCGGTATAGACCACATCCGCGTCTGAAGCCGCTTCTTCGGGATCGTTGGTCACGGTGCAGGTGCCGCCGGTCTCGGCGCCGCGCTCTCTCGCCCACCGCACCGATTCGGCATCAAGTTCGTACCCGGGAGGGGTAGCCAGCCAGACATTCGTCCCTACCTGGGCTCCCGCAAATGCCAGAGAGCGTGCCACGTTGTTACCGTCACCGATAAACGCAATCTTCAGACCTTCGAGATGGCCTTTGGCCTCCCAGATCGTGAAGAAGTCCGCCATCGCCTGGCAGGGATGAGAGTAGTTGGTGAGGCCATTGATGACGGGAATGCTGGCGCACCGTGCCATCTGCACAACGATGTCGTGATCAAAGGTGCGGATCATGATCCCCTGCACCATGCGTTCCAGATTCTTGGCCACGTCGTACACCGACTCCCGTTTGCCCAGATTGATCTCAGCAGGCGAGAGGTACAAGGAGAAGCCGCCCAGTTGCTGGATGCCGACATCAAATGTCACTCGGGTCCGCAAAGAAGGTTTCTCGAAGATCATGGCCAGAGTCTCGCGCCGGAGTGCCGCGCTAAATCCGGTCGGGTCAGCCTTCACCTGACGACCGAGAATGAGCAGGTACTGAATCTCCGAGGGTGAGAAATCGCGAATCGACAGAAAATCCTTGCTGGTCATTTTCTGACTCCTGCCAGGGCTGGCTCGTGCTCATGCGAGAACTTGGCGAGCATTCCGGTCAGGCCCGGCGTGCTGAGTTCCTCTACTTCGTAGGTCACGCGGAGGTTCGGCTTGTCCAGCTTGATTACCCGGGCAAGGTCAATCGGAGTGGCGATCAGCACCAGATCGCACGGAGTGCGGCGGATGGTTTCCTCGAGTTCGTGCTTCTGCATCGCGCTGTAGCCCATGGCGGGAAGCAGGTTTGTCAGGTGCCGATAACGTTCGTAGGTGCCGCGAATCGATCCGACGGCATACGGCCGCGGGTCTACCAGTTCTGCCGCCCCACACTGCCGCGCCGCGACTACGCCGGCGCCGTAGGGCATTTCTCCGTGAGTGAGGGTTGGGCCGTCCTCAACAACCAGCACGCGCTGTCCCTTCACAATGGATGGCTCGGGAACGGAGACGCGACAAGCCATCTCAAAAACAGCAGCTTTCGGGTTGTGGAGCTTTATGTTATGGCGAACCGTCTCAAGATCACGCTGGTCGGCGGTGTCCACCTTGTTGATCACGATGGCATCGGCGCGCAGCAAGTTCACTTCCCCAGGGAAATAGGCGAGTTCGTGCCCGGCCCGGTGTGGGTCGACAACCACGATCTCCAGGTCGGAGGCATAGAAAGAAGTGTCGTTGTTGCCACCATCCCACAAGATGACGTCGGCCTCTTTCTCGGCCTGCCGGAGAATCTTCTCGTAATCCACGCCCGCATACACCACGGTGCCCTGAGCGATGTGCGGTTCATACTCTTCGCGCTCTTCGATCGTGCATTGCTGAAGGTCAAGGTCCTCCATGACCGCGAAGCGTTGTACAGCCTGCGCAGCAAGGTCTCCATACGGCATGGGATGTCGAATGACCACAGGCCTTCTCCCCTGGCGGCGCAACTCTGCGGCGACCAGGCGCGAGACCGGACTCTTGCCACATCCGGTTCGCACAGCGCACACGGAAATCACAGGAACCGACGACTTGATCTGCGTATGCCCCGCCCCTAGAAGCCAAAAATCGACATCCACCGCTAATGCACGGGATGCGAGATGCATCAGATTCTGGTGAGAGATATCACTGTAGGAAAACACGACAGCCTCAATGTCGTGTTCGGCGACGAGATTCTCCATATCTTTCTCTTCAAAGATGGGAATCCCGTCGGGATACAAATTGCCAGCCAGTTCGCGCGGATAGCGGCGTCCGGCAATATCAGGAATTTGTGTGGCTGTGAATGCGATTACGTTGTAGGCGGGATTATCACGAAATAGGACATTAAAATTATGAAAGTCCCTGCCTGCGGCACCAAGAATTAAGAGACGCTTCATGGCTACTCTCCAGCGCAGATTATTTGTACTTGGTATGTTCCCGCTGCTTGGCGAATGGAGGCTGTACGGCCGATCACAGTTGAGGGTGATTTTGCGGCCACAAGCAAGAGAGCCCTGCCAAGGGATCTCGCTGGATCATCCTTGTGATCGCAGTCACATCGCGAGGTCTCATCGATTCAGCGGTTTCCGCGGTGGAATGTTCTGATTCAGCCGGAAGAAGTTACTGGGATCATAGTGCGCCTTGACGGCTACGATGCGGTCCCATCGTTCGTGATAAGCCTCCGGCACGCGATCCTGTTCATCGCCGCTCATGAAGTTGATGTAAACCCCCGGTTTCATTGCGGGCCGAAGTTTGTTGAAGACTCTGCGAATCCAGGCAATATTGCCGGCATCCGCGGATGGCTCCGACCAGTTCGCCAGCAAATTCAGGATGAAAGGAGAGCTGCGATCTCCGAATGCGGTCTCCTCTGCGCCGATCTGCGCCGCGGCGCCCCCAAGATAGGCCAACTCAATCTGGGTTTCCGATGACGGAATCGTGGCGACTGCCTCCAGCAAACGATCGATACTGCTGTCGTCTAGACAGGTGAAATATCCGGATTTTGTGTAGTAGCGACGGCCGTGGGGGAAATCGGAATCCGCCATGGTTTGTAAATTCAGAAACGACACAATCCTGCTGCTCACCGAATCGGGGCTGCACATGGAAAGCGCGTGCTGCAGATAAGGCCGTCCGGCTTCGGGATCGCCTGTCCAAATCAACGAACTGCCGGCCACGGGTCGTCCGCGGAGTTCAATGGGTACCTTACTTGTATGCAGGGCAAGGCGAAGATCAATATTCCACTTTAGATCGATTGGCGCCTCGGCCATGAAGTCCCTCCAACTTTCAAGGAGGCGCCGAATGCCCGACTCGGGAGTTATGCCTTCCGCAAGCACAACAGATGTAAGTGGATGCAGCTTCACCTCGAATTCTGTCACCACTCCGAAGTTCCCGCCGCCTCCGCGGAGGGCCCAAAACAAATCCGGATTATCGCTTGAGTTGCAGCGCACCACTGAGCTATCTGCAGTTACGAGAGTGAACCCTTCGACGTTGTCGCATGACAATCCAAATCGCCGGGTGAGCCATCCGGTTCCTCCACCCAGGATCAGTCCGGAAGCACCGGTGTGAGAGACGACGCCGGAGGGAAAGACGAGTCCCGCTTTCTGGGTTGCGCTATCGATCGATCCCAACAGGCAACCTCCGGCGATCCTGGCTCGCCGTGCCCGGGGATCAACCGTGACCTGGCGCATTCTCGATAAATCAATCACCAACCCGCCATCGCATGTGCTAAAACCTGCGAGGCTATGCCCTCCGCAGCGGATAGCAGTAAGAATTCCGGCCTCAGAAGCGGCCCGGATCGCGCTTTGCACATCGTTCGCATCTACACAGCGCGCGATGAGGCCTGGGGTGCGAGCGACCATGCCATTCCAGATGACGCGCGCGTCCTCGTAGCCACTTTGGCCGGGGCGCAGCAGGTCCCCTTTGAATTGCCTGTGGAGCGAGGAGTAAACCTCTTCGCTAGCTTCGATCATTGGGTGCTTTCCTTGCAGAATATTCCTCTTAACCACGAGGGAGCGCTTTCCTAAATGGTGTTGCGCCGCCGGCTACGCATATAAAAGAGCGAGATGAGGCCCAAGAAAACGGAAAATGCTGGAACCGACCATCGCAATCCGTCGACAAAGAAAGTTGTGACCGAGATCGCAAGAAGCAACAGAATACCGACGATCGTGAACAGCGGATGAGCCCACAGGCGCATGGGCAAGCTCGCGAGCCGCTCGCGCGTAATGGCCCGGCGAAAACGGAGGTGCGTGTTGAGAATCACCAGCCACACGAAGAGCATTCCGGCTACTGCCGTTCCATAGAGCATCAGGAAAGCGTTCTTAGGTGCAAAAATGGCCAGCAGAATCGCGGCAATGATCCCTGCGGTTGAGGCCAGCAGCGCCCGATGCGGCACGCCGTTGCGACTCACTGTGCCTATCCATTCTGGGGCATACCCTCCCCGACCAAGCGAGAAAAGCATCCGAGTTGACAGGTAAAGGTTCGTATTCACGCTCGACAATGCCGCCGTCAGCACCACGAAGTTCATGATCGCAGCCGCGAACGGTATATGCGCCGCAGCGAATGCCGTCACAAAGGGGCTGCCCGAAAGCGTGGACGAAGCACTGGTCTGGTTCCAGGGAACCATCGTCACCATAATCGCAATCGCCAGCACATAGAACAAAATGAGCCGCCAAACAATGCTTCGCATGGCGTGGGGAATCGTAACCTCCGGATGCTCGGCCTCTCCCGCTGTGACAGCAATAATTTCCACTCCCATGTAACTGGTGACTGTGATGGTGAGCGAAAGCCAGACTCCCTTCCATCCCGCAGGCAAGAATCCTCCGTGCTGAGTCAAATTGGCCAAGCCAATCGCGCCGCGGGAACCAACGCCAAGAATCAAAGATATTCCGACAAGGATGAAGGCGACGATGGCCGCCACTTTGATCGTTGCAAACCAATATTCGAACTCACCCAGCCGGTTCACCTGCATGGAGTTGAGTGCCACCAGGGCAGCCAGAAACCAACACGACCCAAATCCATTGCGGAACATTCGGAAACCAAAAAGAAATATAGATACCGGCGGCAGTGACTTCAGCACCGATGGCGATGATCTGTGCGACTCCGTAAGTGGCTCGAACCGAAAAACCAGCCCACGGATTGAGGTACTTCTCCGCGTACACTCCGAAAGCGCCCGCGACAGGATGGACGACCGCCATCTCCGCCAGCGCATACGACATGATCAGAGCGATGCCCGCCCCCAGAAGATAAGAAAGAATGACGGCGGGTCCAGCGAGACGAATCGTGACACTGCTTCCCAAAAACAAACCCACACCGATGGCGCCGCCAATGGCCATCATGGTGAGCTGCCTTTGCCCCAACCGGCGGTGGAGACCCTCCACTTCCGGCGTCGTAGGCGTCTCACCTGCAAGAATGGCCCCGGCCGCTGAACCTTGCTGAACTGAACGTTGTTGATCAGTCATAGCTGCCAACGCTGGCAGGGTTAAGGACCATAAGATCGATGTTCTTTTTGAGAACTTCCACGACCGCCTTTACATCGTCCAACGTGTTGTACACATGAAACGAAATCCGCAGCCCGTCGTGACGATTCGATGCGACGATGTTACTCTCGGCGAGCTTCTGCACGAGCAAAGTCGAATCTTTACTCTGCAACACAACCAGTGGCCCAGCGCTATCAGCGGGCGTCTTGGCGCAAATGCCCAGCTCGTGGGCGCCGCCCAACAGCGATTGAGCGAGTTTCTTGATGTGGCCTGCGACATTCTCCATGCCGATTTCTTGCAGCAGTTGGAATCCGGGCAGCGCCGCGTACACGTTCGGTACAGACGGAGAACCTGACTCGAATCGTCGCGCCGTGGGAGATAAGTCGAACAGTTTGGGATCGTAGGCGAACGGATTTGCTTGCGCAAACCATCCAGTGATAGTCGGAATCAACGATGAAATGAGTTCCTTGCGCACGTACAGGAACGCCAGGCCGGGAGGGCCGAGCAGGTATTTGAGAGTCCCGGTCACAAAAAAGTCCAGATCCATGGCCTTGACGTCAATGGGACGGGTCCCGCAATCCTGGTAATCATCAAGCATTACAAGAGCGCCGGCGCGGTGAGCGATCTGCGTGACAGCGTTTACTTCCGACCGAAATCCGTTCTTGAAACAAACGTGGGTGAGCGGCACGATGAGCGTATTCCGGTCGACCATCTTTTCGTAATTGGCGGCGGGAATGCGGTTGCCGTCTGCACTGACAAAGTGCACCTCGGCACCTCGAACCCGTTGCCCCAGCCAGACATGGCCCATCGTAGGAAACTCAAACTCGCCCATCACGACTTTCTTCCGCTGCTGGAAATTCAATGCGCTGGCGACACCATTGATGCCTGCCGACACGCTGGTCACAATGGCAACTTCATCAGGGCTGGCGTTGATGAATTGCGCAAAGGCACTTCGCGCTGCCTCATACTGATTCACCCAAAGCTCCCACGGCGAGCCTTGCTCGTGCCAACTCGCCATGAAATCCTCCAGGCCGGCCTGCACCGCATCGGATAGCGGTCCCTGCGAGCAACTGTTGAGATAGATCTTGTGTTGGAAGATTTTGAAGCGGGAACGAAGTTGCAGGACTTGCGTGTCGGTCAGCATGATTCCTTGATCTCAGCCAGTACACTTCCGAATCTGTGCACCTCTTCGACCGTATTGTAGTGGACCAATGATGCTCTGACTGCCCCAGTCTCTGTGGGGATCCCGAGTCGTTTCATCAGCCTTGGTGAATACATGTGGCCGTCGCGCACGCCGATATTCCGTGTCGCGAACTCTTCGGCGACTCTTGCGGGTGGCACGTTCGGCAGATTGAAGCAAAGCGTTGGCACTCGTTGACCAATACGCTCCTCCGGCGACACGCCGTAGACAACGGCGCCGCAGTCGTTAAGCACCCGCAGCATTTCGAGCGAAAGAGATTCTTCGTAGACTCGAATTGCCTGGAACGCACGTCGGAGAGCAGACTTTCTGGATTCTGATTTCGCCGTTGCGTCGTTCCCCGCCAGCCTTCGGCCTAGAGTTTCCAGATAGCGCACTGCAGCATCCATGCCGGCCACATTTTCGTACACAAACGTACCCGCTTCTATTTTTCCGGGTGGCTCGTCGGGGATGAAATCCTCACGGAAGGTTGGGAGTTTTTCCAGCAGTTCGCGTCGTCCCCACAGAAACCCCATGTGGGGACCGAAGATCTTGTAGCCCGAGCAGACCAGGTAATCGCAGTCGAATGCTTGCACGTCGATCAGCCCATGAGGGCCGAAATGCACGGAATCGAGAAAGATTTCGGCCCCAGCCGTGTGGGCTACTCGTGCTGCCGCCGCGACATCTACAATCGAGCCGATGGCATTCGAAGCCAGCGTGCAGGCCACAAGGCGCGTCGTCGAAGACACCAGAGGGATGAGGTCGTCCACGTGCAGATTCCCGTCGTCCCTCATCTTCCACCAGGCAAATTTGGCGCCGCAACGTTCCAACGCCAGCCAGGTGGCGACGTTAGCCTCGTGGTCCATGTCAGTTACGATAATCTCGTTCCGCGGATCGAGTGTTTGTCCGATCGCCAGACTCACCAGGCGAATAAAGGAAGTGGCGTTCATGCCAAACGCGATTTCACGTGCATCGCGAGCGTTCACAAGATCAGCGACGCTATGCCGTGAACGCAAAATCATCTCGTCCACTTCACGGCTCTTCGCGTAGCGTCCACCACGCTGCACATTGCACTCGACGAGATGGTGATTTACCGCGTCCAGTACGATCTGTGGTACCTGTGCGCCCGCCGCATTGTCGAAAAAGATGAAGCCCGGAGGCCGGGTTAGGGCGTGAAAAGTAGCACGTACGGTTTCAACGGGAAAGTCTTGATTCAATCCAAACGGACTTTCTGGATTGAGAACTCCTTGGGATTTGGCTTCCAAGCCTATTCTCCTGGTTACCTCTAAAAAGTCAGCCCTGAGTCTTGCAAAATGAGCAGCGCCAAACCTATACTCCGCTGCAACAACTCGTCAACCTGAAAGCGAAAAGATGCCGGTATCCGCGACCAATTCCAAGCTGATCTATGACGCACTGAAGGAGTGCGACATCCGCCTGCTGTCAGCTCTGCCGGAAACCTGGTTGGTACATCTCATCCGGCTGGCAGACGACGATCCAGCGATGATTTTGGTACGACTCGCAAAGGAGGAAGAAGCGGTCGGCATCTCGGCCGGAGCGCACTTTGCAGGGGTCAAGTCGGCCATGTTGATGCAGAACCACGGTTTCCTGGCATCCATTAACGGTATCGTTTCTTTCGCGCATCTGTACAAGATCCCTCTCTTGATGCTCATCAGCTACCGCGGCTCTTTGGGGGAGCGAGACCCATGGCAAACCCAGGGCGGCAACGTCACGGAGCCGCTCCTGCGAGCGTTGCGTATCCCGTACTTTTTTCTCGACGCGTTCGACACCGTCAGAAAGCGTATTCGGCAAGCGCAGACTCTCGCCGAAAGCAGTTTGCAGCCGGTCGCCCTTCTCCTGACGCGCGACCTCATGTGGGAGGAGTGATGCTGCGTCTGGAATGTCTGCGGTCGGTTTATGCGGAACTGGAAAGCTGTCTGGTCGTCACGATCATGGGAGCGGTCGCGGCTGAACTGCACTCCCTGGGGCACCGTCCCAATTGTTTTTACTTGCAACATGCGATGGGACTGGCCTCGTCGACTGGGCTGGGCCTGTCTCTGTGCCTGCCCGAACAGAGAGTGATTGTCTTCGATGGCGATGGCTCGCTCTTGATGAACCTTGGCACTCTCAGCACCATGGCGCGTTATCGTCCCAAGAAACTGGTCCACGTCGTTTTCGACAACGAAAGCCTGCTGTCGGTCGGCGGTTTCCCGACAGCAACCGCCACAGGTACGGATCTGGACGGCATCGCCCGCGCCGCCGGCATTCCCCGAGTGACCACAGTCCGCAGCGTGGAGAGTTTTAAGGCTGCGATGACCGACGCCATGCAGGGCAGCGAACTGACAACCATCATCGCCAAGGTCGAAGCCAAAGGCCCGGCGGCCTACGTCACAGACCTGTCGTTGCTGGAGAATCGGTTTCAATTCCGCCGGCATATCCAGTCGCTGAAAACACGTTAATGCGGCGCAGTTCGGACCGCGGAGTGTCGGACGATATATTTTAGAAGGAGTCTAAATGTCTCTTGTCTTGGCCACACTGCTCGAGGAACTCGCCGCGGGCCGGCTGCGGGTCGTGGATTTGACCCAGACCTTGAGCCCGGACACGCCTCTGCTGCCCCTGCCGTCGCAGTGGAACAACACGCCCGCATTCAAAATCTGGGAGCTGTCGCACTACGATGAACGCGGTCCCGCTTGGTATTGGAATGGGTTCGAAACCGGCGAGCACACTGGCACCCATTTTGATGCTCCCGTCCATTGGGTCTCTGGGAAGGACCTGCCGGACAATACCGTGGATCGCATCCCGCCGAAGAAATTCGTCGGACCTGCCTGTGTGATCGACATCAGCGCGGATGTGGCAAGAAATCCAGACTATTTGCTGACGCCGCAGCGCATCCGCCAGTGGGAAGAACAGCACGGCCGTATTCCAGCCGGCGCATGGGTTCTCTTACGCACGGACTGGTCGAAGCGGACGGACCCCAAGGACTACATTAACTTAAAGGAGAATGGACCCCACACTCCCGGATTAGCCAAGGAAAGCTCTGCCCTCCTCTCTGGGGAGCGGGATGTGTTAGGCGTTGGCGTGGAAACAGTGGGGACCGATGCCGGGCAGGCCGCCACCTTTGATCCCCCATTCCCGAACCACTATCTGATGCATGGCAGCGGCAAGTTCGGGTTGGCCAGTCTTTCCAACCTTGATCAGCTCCCGCCAACAGGCGCCATCGTCATCGCCGCGCCCCTGAAAATCGTGGGCGGCTCCGGCAGTCCTTTGAGAGTCATTGCCATCACACCCTGAAGCACTGTGAGAATCATGGCGAGCCGCTGTAGCATCGACGAACTTTCGAAGCGGTCCGGCGATTCCTTGCTCTAGGCCAGGGGTTTAATCAAGGGAGTGATGCTTGACGGACCACGTTCTACCATAGAAAAATAAACACAGGAGAACACATGCCACAGAGCACGCACAATCGACTCGCCGAGTTACACAATCTTGCGGCCCACACCCACACGGCCGCAGCCGTCGCTCATGGCAAAGAGGACCACCTGACCGCTCACGAGCTCAGCCGGCAGGCGCACGAGCATTCCTTGAACGCATACAAGCTCGCCGAAGAGCTGGTCAAGAAGGGCGAAAAACCGGTGACTTCTAAAGCGTAGCCTTCGGTCTCTTGGCCGCAAAATCCGCCCGCTGCTAGTCGCGGACACCTCGGAATAACCCGGATATTTAAGCCAGCGGCTGAGTGCGGGGGAGCACGACTCTTGCCTGGCAGCCTTTCTGGTCTGTGCGGTTCAGAAGTTCAATCGAGCCCCCGTGGGCCTCGGCGATCTGCCGCGAAAGTACCAAACCAATTCCGCTCCCCGACGGCTTAGTTGTGTAGAACGGGACGAACACATTGGCGGGATTGCCGAGCCCGGGTCCGTTGTCTTCGATGGTCAGCACCAGATCTTTTTCGGTCAGATCCCACCGAACAACTACGCGCGGCTCTCGCGACGAGCCGACTTGGATTGCGGCTCCGTTGTGAGCGGCGGGAGCATGCTGCGGTTCCAGTGCGGCCTCAACCGCGTTCCGCGTCAGGTTGATCAGCATTTGCTCAAGCTGATCAGGATCTACCATCAACTCAGCCTGCGGACTGGCAAGCACCTGCACCGGCAAGCCAGCCTCAAGGGCAGCGACCCGTTGCACAATCGGGAGAAGTTCCGTCTTGCGCAAAGCAGGCGGCGGCATCTGAGCCAGTTGCCGATAGGCCTGCAGGAAACGATTCAGAGAGTGGGCGCGAGCTTCGATGATCGAGAGCCCGCGTTCAAAGTCATCCCGCTGATCGGATTCGAGCGCGCCCGTGGAAATCTGTGCTCGCAGCGTGCCCGCAATCGACTTGATCGGCGTAAGCGAGTTGTTCAGCTCGTGACCCAGCACGCGAATCAAACGCTGCCAGGCGCCTCGTTCTTCCTCGCGCAGAGCGCGGCTCACATCCGACAGAACGATCAGAGTGTGCGGCACACCCTTCTGGCGAAACGAACTGCGCCGCACCATCCAGCGGGCGTTCGGGCCCTGGAATGGCAGTGGGACCACGGTCTCGCTCTCAGCCTCCATGCAGGCGGCCAATCCAATCTCTCTCGCTGTACGCCCCAGTAGCCGCACAGAGGGCTGCTGCAGAAGGCGTTCTCCGGCAGAATTCACTAAGCGCAAGATTTGGTCAGGATCAAAGGTGAATAGCGGAACTTCAATCTCTTCCACCACGCGGCGCAACAGAGCGGCAGCTTCAATGGCGCGAATCCTCTGGTCTGCGAGCAGGTCGGCTAACGCATTCACTTCGATGGAGAGTTCGCCGAGGGCGTCATCGGTGGCCGCTCCCCGCGCCCGGAACGAGTAGTCTTCTTCGCGTAACGCGGCGATCACATTGGCGAGCGTCTGCAAAGGCCGCGTGGCTTGCTCCTGGAGCGCCATCGCCAGCAGCCACCACACAAACAATTCGGTGAAAATCAGCGCCAGCTTGGACTCCAGCGTCCAAGGCTGCAGCCAGATGAAGATCCCGGCGACGAGAATGCCGGGAAGGGCCACCAGCAATGCGTATAGATTTACCCGCCGCTCATACAGGAGGCGAACCCGTTTTTTTGGAGGCTTGCTTACGCCGCGATTGGGGATCCCTCGCGGGCTAGAGCCCATACTTCTCCATCCGGCGATAGAGGGCGCCGCGGCTGAGCCCCAGAGTCTCCGCGGCCTGGCTCACATTCCCCTGAGAGCGCTGCAAGGCCTTGCGGATGAGAATGGCCTCCACCGATTCGAGACTAAGTTCTTCGAGGTTCTGGCTTTGAGGCCGTAACATATCCAACCCCAAGTCTGCTCGCTGGATCTCGTTGCCTCGGCACATCAATACGGCGCGTTCGAGCGTGTGCTCCAATTCCCGTACATTGCCCGGCCATGAATATTGCATGAGCAACTGCAGGGCGGACGCCTCAAACCCCTGGATGGGACGCCGGTAGCGGGATGCGTAGCGCGTGAGGAAATGCACGGCCAGCGCCGGAATATCCTCGCGGCGTTCCCGCAGTGCTGGCACATGAATCTCGACCGTGTTCAGCCGGAACAGCAAGTCTTCTCGAAACTGTCCGGAGGCGCACGCCGCACGCAGGTCGGCATTCGTCGCCGACACCACTCGTACGTCTACGCGGACTGCACGGGACGCGCCGACGCGCTCGATCTCACCGGCCTCCAACACTCGCAGCAACTTCGCCTGCTGGCGAATGGGTATGTTTCCTATTTCGTCGAGGAAGATCGTACCGCCATCCGCGAGTTCAAAGCGGCCGATGCGGTCGGAGCGGGCATCGGTGAAAGCACCCTTCACATGTCCGAAGAGTTCGCTTTCGAAGAGTCCTTCCGGCACCGCTCCGGTATTTACCGAGACCATGAGGCGCTGCGCGCGCCGAGAAACCGCGTGCAGCGTCCGCGCCACAACTTCTTTTCCCGTGCCATGCTCGCCCGTAATCAGAACATTCGCATCGGAGGGCCCGACGCGGGTAATGGCCTCGAGGACGGGTTGCATGAGCTGGGCCGTGGCAATGAACTCGGGACGTCCCTCGGCCTGCAGGAGGCGGTTCTGGGCGGCCAGGCGCTCCGCGCGCTGCAACGCCTTGCGGAGATCAACTTGCGCCCGCAGGATTGTCAACAACCGCTCGTTCTCCCATGGCTTCTGGATGAAATCCCGCGCCCCACGTCGCATGGCTTCGACTGCCAATTCAATGTTGGCCCAGGCGGTCATCACAATGACGGGAATTGAATTGTCGAGGGCAACAATCTCAGAAAGGAGGTCGAGCCCCTCCTGGCCAGAGGTCGTATCCCGCGTATAGTTCAAGTCGATGAGCAGAGCATCATAAGAGCCCGTGGCCAGCGCATCGCGAACCAGCGCCGGCGATCTCGCAGTCTCGATTTCGTATCCCTGGGGTCGCAGAAGAAGTTCCAGAGCCTCAAGAACATGCTGCTGGTCGTCGGCCGCCAAGATTCGCGGCCGCTCGTAACTGCCCTTCGCCGGGGTAACGGCGGGATGGGCTCCGGGTTTGGTGGAAGTCGGCATGGTCCTCTTACGGGGTCGCGGCGCTGATGGTATCACCAACCGTGCCATTCACCGCATTTTGCAGCTGGATTCCATTATGTTCCAAAGTCGCACCGGTTGCCCGATCCAGTTCAACTTTTGCCTTTTCGAAGATGGTCATCGCCGTCACCAGATCCAGTTCGGCTAGGGAGAGATCTTTCTGGGCGGAGAGCGTCTGATAGCTGGATCCCGCGCCCAGGTCCTGCTCTTTCTTGGTGATCTCGAAGGTGCGCTGTGCGAGATCGCGGGCTTTGCGAGCTGCCTGAACGCGTGCTCCGGTTTGCTCAACCGAATACTGCGCGTTGCGAACCTCGATGCGGACCTGCTTCTTCAATTGCTCCAATCGCAACTCGGCCTGCCGGTATTCAAGTTCGGATCGATATTGGTCGGCTTTTGCGACCCGATTCCGCAACGGGATATTCAGGTTCAGGCCCACGTAATAGTCAGGATTGGAGTTATTGAAGGTATTGGCCAGCGCCCCTGCGAAGTCAACCGGCACGTTAGCGGTGCATCCCTGGCAAATGGGATTCAGAGGGCCTGCCAACCCCGCTCCAGAGTAGAAACCCACCGCCGACAGTGATGGCAACAAGGCATTCCGTGCCGCACGACGGCTGATCTGGCGGTTCACCAGGTCCACGTCCGACTCCAAGAGTTCCGGCCGGCCTTTCAGCGCAGTGGCAGTCAAATCCTGGATGGACTGGCTGGTTTGAGGCTGCAAACTCTCCGTCCGGTCGGTGGGTATGACCGGCATTGCTTCAAGAACCGGATCATCCAAGCTTTTCGTAATCGCATTCTTCATCAGGGTCTCCTGAAACTGGAGACTAGTCCGAGCGACAGTTAAATCCTGATCGCGCTTGGAAACCTCCGCCTCGGCGCGCAGCACGTCCATCTCGGGAATGCTTTGCAGCTTTAACTGCTTGCGGGCGTTGTCGAGAGTTTGCTGAGCAAAAGCCGAGGATTGCTCGTTCACTTGGGTCTGCTCGTAGGCGCTCACCAGATCCCAGTACATATTCTTGATCTGGGTGACCGTCGCAATTACCTGGTCCTTGAATGCAATGTCTGAGATCTTCTTATTGTTTCTTGCGATTCGCAAATAGCGCAGGTTCGGCCCGAAACCGAATCCAGCAAGCAGTTCCTGCTGAATCGAGAAGCGGAACGCCGAAGTTAGAGTGGGAGACAAAGTGAAAAATGGGCTATTTGTCGTCTGCCGGGCGTTGTTGAATGAAAAATTGATGTTGGTTCCCGTCGGGAAGGCTTCAGAGTAATTAAGGTTGAATTGCCCAGTATTCAGTTGCAGAGACGGTACACCGTACACCGCCTGGTTAACAACCGGCGAAGTCTGATGCTCGACTCCGCCATTCGCGCTGATAAATGGATCATAGGAAGACACCGCGGTCCCGGCGCCGAGCGTCGACTGAACCAATCCAGATGCGCCCGCCCCCGCCCCGCCAGCACCGCCTGTCGTGCCGCCAGCGCCCGCGCCCGGAGCTCCGGTGCCAAAGCCACCAACTCCGCCGCCGGGCGTTCCCTGGACGACTCCAGTGTTTACGCCGCGAAAAAACCCGCCAGCTTGTGTCCGCAGAATGTCAGTGTTCGCGATCGGAAGATTGTAACGGGCAATCGCCAGGTCCAGATTATTTTCAAGCGCGAGATCAATCGCGTCCTTCAGCGATAGATAGAGCTTCCCGTCACGGACGAGCCGATCGATACGCGGTGAGTTCGCCAGCACCGGCTCGGGAACATAATCCGGCGAATAGGCATTGAGCGGGTTGTGCGACTTCGGCATGTCAAACCGAACTGGAAGATTGCTCGAAGAAGCAGCGCGTCTGCGCGCGAGGATTCTGTGGCGGAGTCGGCGCTGCAGGGTTGGACGTCTGCGCCGGCAGCGTCGATGCCAACATCGCATAAATGCAAATGACAGTAGTTCCCCGTCGCAAGAAAGTGGTCCCAGAAACATTCACGATGCGCTGACCTCCGCTGGCTGAGCGAGCGATGGATTGGCCGTGTCACCGACAAGCCATCCGTCCCGCAGTTGAATGGTGCGACTTCCGTACGCCGCGTTCGCTTCCGAGTGCGTGACCTGCACGATCGTGGTTCCCTGCTCATTCAGGGCGCGGAAGAGTTCCATGATCTCCTTGGCTTGGCTCGAGTGCAGGTTGCCTGTCGGCTCGTCGGCAAGCAGCAGCGGAGGTTTGTGGATCACAGCCCGAGCAATCCCGACGAGCTGCTGCTGCCCGCCCGAGAGTTGACTTGGATACAGATCCTTCTTGGCCACGATCTGGAAGCGATCGAGCGTGTCAGCCACCAGGCTCTGCCGCTGGTTGCGCGGAATGTCTTTATAGGAGAGCGGTAGATCGATGTTTTCCTGCACGGTGAGGTCGTCAAGCAGGTGATAGCTCTGGAAGACCATCCCGACATTCTTCTTGGCCAGCTCAGCCCGCTGCTTGCGCTTCAGCGCGTGCACGCCTTGCTCTTTAAACCAGTATTCGCCTTCCCACTGGTCATCGAGAAGAGCCAGCACGTTGAGGAGCGAGGACTTCCCTGCTCCGGATGGTCCCATCACAGTGATGAACTCCCCTTCACGGATGTCGAGGTTCACGCGGCGCAGAACCCAAGTCCGTCCAGCGCCAGTTTTGTAACTGCGATCTATGTTTTTCAGTTGGATCATTTTGTCCTCAGTTGAAGAGTCATCCGCCTCACTCGTAGCGCAGCGCCACCATGGGATCCGTCTTAGCCGCCCGCCGCGCCGGCAGCAGCGCAGATGCGAGCGCCACCGCTGCGACCACCAGAGTTACCACAACGAGAGTCAAGGGATCGCTGCTCGAAATCCCGAACAACTGGCTGCGGACTGCGTAGGTGAGCAGGAGCGAAGTTGGCAGCGCAATCGCAATGCTGATTCCCGCCAGCCACAGCACTTCAACCAGTACCATCCGCACCACGGAAGTACGGCCCGCGCCGAGCGCGATACGAATGCCAATCTCGCGAGTCCGCTGCGCCGTCGAATAAGCCAGGACTCCGTAAAGTCCAACGGCGGCCATGAGCACAGCGAGCGCACCGAAGGCCGTCGCCAGAATCGCGATCACGCGCTCGGCGGTTAGGTTGTCGTCGATCTGCTGCTGCATGGTTCGGAAATTGTCCAGAACCAGCTTGGAGTCGAGGGTTTGCATGGCGCTCCGGACGGTTGCTTCCGCGCTTTCCGGGGACTGCCAGGTACGCACATAAAAGGTCATGGCACCTGGATCTGGATTCTGAAGATACGGAGTAAACGTGGTGCGTACGATTTCCTGCCGGACACCAGTGTGCTTTGCATCCTTCACGACTCCGATGATCTCCGTGTCGGGCTTCACATCGCCTCCGCCCTTGCAGTAATAGTGGCCGACGGCAAGCTGCGGTTCTCCGAAATAATGGCGAGCGAAACTCTCGTTCACGACCGCGACTTTCTGCGTTCCGTCCCGGTCCTGGTCACCAAATTCCCGTCCCGCGAGCAAGGGCATGCCCATCGTCGAGAAATAGCCCGGGTTCACGCTCGGCGACTCCACGGTCAGGTCCTCGTTCTCTTTCGCGGTATAACCGGCCAGGGTAATGTTGTTTTGCGTGTTGTCATTCGCCAGTTCTGGATCCGTTGTGCCCGCTACAGAGCGAACACTCGGCAGTCCCGCCAACGTTTGCAGGACTTGCGTATACAGGCCGCCGGCTCGATCAGGCTGATATCCAGCGAGTGTGGGCTGAACACCGAAGGTCACCAGGTGATCTGTCGCAAATCCTACGTTCAGCGATTTGAGGTTGTGCAGTGTCCGCACGAACAGGCCTGCACCCATCAGAACGAACAGGCTCAATCCAATCTGGACTCCAACCGCAATGCGCCGGAAGCGAAGCGGCCCGCCTCCCGCAGTCATCGCTTGCTGCTTGAGCGCCGGAGCCAAATTTGGACGCCAGAATTGTGCCGCCGGAGCAAGGCTAAACACCAGACTTACCAGCAGCGCCAGAGAGAAATTGAAGACGAGGATTCGCAGATCCGGATGCGAGGAAAACGGCAGATCACCCGCAGTACTGCTCCAGATCATGTTGATCAGCCACGCTGAAACCCGTGGCGCAATCGCGATTCCGAGAGCACCGCCCGCCAAGCCCAGCAACAAGCCCTCGACCAGCAACTGCTGCACGACACGTGCGCGCTTCGCTCCTAGCGCGTAGCGGACCGACATTTCGCGCACGCGCCCCGCGGCCCGAACCAGCAAGAGGCTGCCCACGTTGGCGCAGGCCATCAGCGCGACCAGACCGACCATCGCCATAATAATGAGCAGCGGCATTTGCGTGTCGCTGCGCAGCGGGGAGAATCCCTTAGCTCCGTCGCGAATGAACAGATGCGACTTGGTCAGGAAACTCTCCTTGAAGTGCTCCGAGCTGTGTCCCCTCTGTTTCAACTCGTCCGCGCGGATGGAATACCAGAGCGGATTGATCCCCGCTTCCGCCTGCTCGCGGCTGAACCCTGGCTTGAGTTTTCCGATGATGTTGAGCCATCGGGACGTGCGGTCCTCGAGATCCTTGAACCCGGGCCTGACTTCAGCCTTCATGGTCATGGGCGCAAACAGGTCGGGAGTATCCCCCATCACCACGCTGTGAAAGCCCGGCGGCGCCACTCCAAGAATCGTGAAGGGACGGCCATTGACGAGAAGGCTTTGGTTCACGACTGCCGGATCGGAACCAAATCGACGCTGCCAGTAACTGAAGCTCAAGACCACGACTGGGTTGGCGTCCGCCACCAGGTCATCGGATGCAACGAGAACACGGCCCAGCGCGGGCTGCACTCCCAGCACATCAAAATAATTGCCCGAGACCAATTCGGCTGCGACTAGTTCGGGCTGATTGCGCCACTGCACACCAACCTGCGTCCAGTCGGTTGCGATCAGGCCGCTAAACACCGAATTGCGGTCGCGGAGGTCGCGGTACATGGGATACGAGAAGTAGAAAGTGTCATCCGTTCGAGAACTGACGTGGCCGCTGCTGTTCCCCGTGAATTGCAGAATCACAAGCCGATCGGCATCCTTCACCGGGAGAGTACGCAGCAACGCCTGATCGAGCAGGCTGAAGATCGCCGTATTCGCACCGATTCCGAGCGCGAGCGTGATGACGGCAACCGCGGCGAAGCCCGGCGCCATACCCAACTGCCGCAGCGCGTACCGAAAATCTTGCGTGAATCCGGTCATCATCGGTCTCATCCTCCTACTCGTAGCGTAGCGCCACCATGGGATCGACTTTCGCCGCACGCCGGGCTGGAAAGTAACTGGCAACAAGGGCAACACACATCAGAAGCAATGCCACGGCCGCGAACGTCAGTGGGTCGGTGGGGCGGACACTAAAGAGAAAACTGGCCAACATCCTGGTTGCGGCCAGAGAACCGGCTAAGCCGAAAGCAGTACCCAACAACGCCAGAAGTAATCCGCGTCCGACCACGTGTACAAACACGTCAGACGATCTCGCACCTAACGCCATGCGAACCCCAATCTCGTGAGTCCGCTCCGCAACCCAATAACTCACAACTCCATAGAGTCCGACCGCCGCGAGCAGCAGAGCCGCGCCCGCGAAGAGTCCCAGCAAAAGCGCCGCGATTCGAGGCTGCGCAATCGATTGCGAGCGCGCCTGGTCGAGGGTGACTGGATTTGACAGAGGTTGGTTCTTATCGACGGACCAGACAGCTTGCTCAATAGACGGGAACAGTTTCACCGGATTCGAGCTGGCGCGGACCAGCAAACTCAAGAACGGCCACTGAAATGGATCCTGCAGATAAGACATGTAGACTTCAGGCTCGGAGTCTGCCTGCAAACCCATTTGACGAACGTCCCCTGCGACACCAACGATTGAGTACCAGGTTTTGTTGTCCGTCGTGATGCGCCGGCCAATCGGATTCTGGTTCGGCCAGAAGCGCCTCGCCATCGCTTGATTCACGACGATCACCATCGGCGTGCCGTCCGCATCAGCGTCAGCAAAGTCGCGGCCCTGGGTCAGGGGGATGCCCAATGTGTTGAAATACCCGGGACCAACAATATTGAAGCGAACACTTAGCTTCCGCTCCGGGGGATCCGGCACGCCCTCGATGCTAAAGCCAAGGCTGTCTTCGTTCTGAGTAAGGGGAACATCTGTCACTACCGCCGCGGATTGCACGCCGGGTAACTGCTCGACTCTCTGCAGTATCTGGCTGAACAAGGCGGCCCGCGTCGCGGTATGAGAGTACTTGGCGGTTGTAAGCGAGAGGTCGATCGCCATCACATTCTCCGTCCGCACGCCTGAATCGACGCGAGTCAGCAGCATGAGGCTCCTGATCAACAGTCCTGCACAAGAGAGGAGCACAAGCGCGAGAGCGACCTCCGATACCACCAGCGCACCGCGAAAACGTTTGTGCGCCCGGCCGCTTCCAACGCTGCGACTTCCCTCTTTTAGTCCTTCACTCAGATTAACCTTCGAAGCGAAAAGCGCGGGAAGAAGCCCTGAAATCAAGCCGGTCATGATCGATATCGCGGCCGCAAAGGCGAGCACTCGGAAGTTGGTTCCGATTGCTTCCGTCCCGTGAATCGAGAAGCTCTGAGTCAGCAGCCGCACCAGCATGCTCACGCCCCAATTGGCAAATACCAGACCTACTACACCGCCTCCGAGGCCGATCAGTAAACTCTCGGTGAGGAACTGGCGCATCAAGCGCAAGCGTCCGGCACCCAGAGAAGCGCGTACCGCCACTTCTCTTTGTCTTGAACTCGCGCGCCCAAGAAACAGGTTGGCGACGTTCGCGCAGGTGATGAGCAGCACCAATCCGACAGCGCCGAGCAGGATCATCAGGGCCGGACGGTAGTCGCTGACAAAGGAAGACTGCAACGATTGGACGGAGACTCCCTCGCCCTTATCTTCTTTGTATTGCTCCGCAAGACGGCGAGTGATCGTATCCAGGTCTGCTTGAGCCGATAGCAGCGTGGTATCGGGCTTCAGTCGGCCGAACACATATAGAAAGCCGTGGCTACGGCGCACATCCGGCGGAAGGGGAAGGACTACGCCACCCTTGTCTTCGTCCGGAGGAAAATCAAACGAAGCCGGCAGGACACCGATCACGGTGTAGCTTTCGTCGTCGAGCTTGACATTTCGACCGAGAACGCCCGGATCGCCTGCAAAGTGGCTCTGCCAGAGAGACGAGCTGAGAAGCACGACGTGATTGCGCCCGAGTTCGTGTTCATCGTTCGTGAAGGAGCGCCCCAGGGTCGGCTTCACATCCAGCAACTCGAAAAACTTGGACGTGATCATCAGGCCCCGGATCCGTTCTGGACGATCGCCACCGGAGAGGTTGAAGGACTGCGGCCTATACGCCGCCATCTGCAGGAAACTGTGGTTCTGATCGGCCCAATCTTTGAAATCGAGATAAGAACTCGCATCTTTGGACGACCGGTTGGAAGTGGACCACACGCGAGCCAGTTGGTTCGAATCGCGATAAGGCAATGGACGTAGGAGAACGCCCTCCACCACACTGAAGATGGCAGTGTTGGCACCAATTCCCAAGGCCAGGGTTAGCACCGCAACAAGCGTGAACCCGGGGCTCTTGCGCAATTGGCGCATGGCGAAACGCACGTCCTGAATAAGTCCGCTCATTCTTTCCACTCCTACTCGTAGCGCAACGCCACCATGGGATCGACCTTCGCCGCCTTGTTCGCCGGCAAGTAGCATGCAAGCAGTGCAGCCATGAACAACGTGACCGCCACCGCACTGAAGGCCGCGATATCAATCGTCCCCACTCCGTACAACAGTCCCCGCATGGCACGGCCGACAAAGCAGGCCCCCACGAGGCCCAGGCCAAGACCGATGGCTGCCAGGACAATGCCCTCTTTCAGAATCAGGCCGAGCACGTGATCCTGACTCGCGCCCAACGCCATGCGCAATCCGATTTCGTGCGTGCGCTGCGCTACGGCAAAGGCCATGACGCCGTAGATGCCGATCGCGGCCAGCACCAGCGCCACAGTTGCGAAGCTGATGTAGAGCGCGGTCGTGAACCGATCTCCCACCAAAGACTCGCTGACAATCTGATCCATCGTCCTTACATTGGCCAAGGCTAGATCGGCATCGACGGAGTGGACCGCGCCGGCAATGCTCTTGCGTCATCTGCGCTGGATCGCCCGTGGTTCGCACCGCCATGGAAGCTTGCGGCCAGGGACTCTGCGCGAAAGGAACATCGATCTCTGGAAAACCAGTGCTGCGAATGCCGCCATTATGCGTGTTGCGATACACCCCGACGATCTGCCACTCCAGCGGCGGTCCCAGCTTGGTCACGCCCGGTATTAGTTGCTCGACTAAGATGCGCTGGGTCAGCGGGTCCACTCCGGAAAGATAGCGGTTGACGAAAGTCTCATTCACGATCGCGACGCGCACGCTGCTGGCAGTGTCCTGATCGGTGAACGCCCGGCCCTTCGCCATCTGGATGGCGAAGGTCTGGAAGAATCCGGGTGTGACCATCTGGAATCCAGCGCCCGGACGAGCGGACGGATCAGCGACCGGCTTGCCCTCGATAGTGAATGGCATTCCGAAGTTCGTGCCTTGAAGGGGCATGCCCGTGCCGGCTTCGGCCCGGATCACTCCCGGCAGCGATTCAATCTTCTCCACGAGTTGCTTGTAGTACGCAACAATCTGCTCGGGTTGCGTCAGCCGCTTCTCCGGCACAGGAAGGCTGAAGGTCAGAATGTGATCGGTGCGGAACCCGGGATCGACGCGCGCCAGGTTCCAGAAGCTGTGGATGGCAAGACCAGCGCCAGCCAGCAAGGTCAGGGCCAGCGCAAACTCGCCGACAACGAGAGATCTGCGAAGCCGGTGCCTTCCGGAGCTGGTGCCCGAGCGTCCGCCCTCTTTCAGCGTCTCGTTGGGATCGACGCGCGAGGCTTGCCACGCTGGAACGCAACCGAACAGCATACCGGCGATCGTCGTAGTCAACAGGGTGAACAGCAGAACTGGAATATTTAGCGTCACATCTGCCTCGGAAGGAAGAGTGAACGGCGGCATCTTCGCCATCATGACCTTGATGATCGCCGCGCCTAACCCAATCCCGAGCGCACCCCCCAGTACCGCCAATACCAGGCTCTCCGTGAGGAGCTGGCTGAACACGTGCCACCGGGTCGCGCCCAGCGAAGTGCGCACGGCCAACTCTTTTAGCCGCGTCGTTCCCCTGGCGAGCACCAGGTTGGCAACGTTGCCGCAGGCAATGAGAAGGATAAAGCCAACCCCACCCATCAGCAGCCAGAGCGTTTGCTTCGCCTCCTTGGGGAAAAAGTCGTTATGGAGTTCTTCTACGCTGGCGCCCCAACCTTTATTGCTCTGCGGGTGATCTTGTGCGATGCGGTTGGTTACCACTTCCATGTCGGCTTGCGCCTGGGACAACGACACGCCCGGCTTCATGCGGGCCATGACCAGCAGCCAATGAAAGTCGTGATTGATCTGCTCGGGTTTGAAAGCCAGCGGTACCACGAACTTCGTTGTCAACCGGTCAGCCTGGCCTGCCGCCAGCACTCCGACCACCGTGTACGGCTCGCTGTTCATCTGGATCGGTTTGCCGATAATGTTGCGGTCGGCGCCGAGATGTTCCCAAAGCCGATGGGTGAGGATGACTACGTGGTCCTTCCCGGGTACCCCCTCTTCCGGGAGAAGGTCCCGCCCCATTACAAAGGCGTTTCCAGTCATGCGGAGAAATCCTGGAGTCTCCGCGCTTCCGTCAATCTGTTCCGGTTGCGCGGGAGTGGCGAAGTTGTAGCTGGTGCCGGTCCAGGCGTTGATGTCCGTGAAGGTCTTGTTCTGCTGCTTCCAGTCGAGAAAATCGCCCGCGGCTACGGAATTGTTACCCCCCTGAACCTTCGACCACACCATCACCAACTGATCAGGATTGGGATACGGCATGGGAGCCAGCAGCACGGCGTAAATGACACTGAAGATCGCGGTGTTCGCGCCAATGCCCAGCGCAAGCGTGAGCGCGGCAATCAGGGTGAAGCCAGGGTTCTTGCGCAGCAATCGAATACCGTAGCGAGCATTCTGCCGTAGTGTTTTCATGAGTCTCCTACTCGTATCTCAGGGCCACCATGGGATCGACCTTCGCTGCCCGGAAAGCCGGGATGTAGGCTGCAGCAATTCCGACGAGCGCAACCACCACGCACACGACCGCCAGCACAGATGGATTGCGTGCTCCGGTGCCATACAACATCTCCTGCAACACGGACGCGGAAGCTAGCGCTGCGGCAATGCCAATCACGATGCCGGCCCCCAGCAAGATGGCCGCATCGCGCAAAACCATCGTGAGGACCGCACTGCGTTGGGCGCCCAGCGCCATGCGAACTCCGATCTCGCGCGTTCTCCGCGCAACCGAATAAGTCATCACTCCATAAAGACCGACGATCGTCAGAACCAGGGCAAGACCGGCAAACGTACTCAGCAGAACTGTCGCAAATCGCGACTGGGCAAGTTCGCTGAACATTAATTCATTCATGGTGCGAACCTGCGTCACAGGAATGTCCTTGTCCATCTCCGAGACGATCCGCTGGACACTCGCCTGCAGGCTGCTGGGATCGAGCGACGTGCGCACCACCGAGTACAGGCAACACCAGGTATTCAACTGGTTTGCAGGCAGATACATCGCGGGACGCATTTCACGCTGCGTCGCCCCGAGCCGAATGTCGCCGACCACTCCGACGATTTCCCGCCATGGCGGCCCCTCCGGCGCCCCGTTGCCGGCACCCGGCTTGAGTTTCTTGCCCAAGATGTGCTCGCCGGGAAAGAACTTCTGCGCGAATGCCTGATTCACCATCATCACTTGCAGGGACTTCGGGTCATCCCGTTCGGAGAAGTCCCGCCCTTCCAGCAGAGGAATCTGCATCGTGTGAAAATACTCGGGTGAGACTGGGGTGATGTCCGCGCTGGGTCGCTGCCCCTCCGGCGTGGGGTGCTCAGGATCTTCGAATGTGATGACGGCTCCGTCGTTCGTCATGGGCAGGATCATGACGCCTGCGGCCGACTGCACCCCGGGCAGGGCGCGGAGTTTCTCGAAGTAATCGCGATAGAACTGCCCGCGGGTATCCTTGTAGTGCGCGTCCGGCGTTTCGAAGAAAAGCGTCGTGAGATGGTCCGGATTGAATCCTTCGTTGGCATGGACCAGGTGCTGAAAACTGGTAATCAGCAAACCGGCCCCGGCGGTGAGCACCAGACCCAAAGCCACCTGGCCGACGATCAACGATGCACGCACCCAATCCCGGCCAATGATTTCGCTTCTCCCGCCCTCTTTCAAAGTAGAGATGAGGTTGGTCCTTGAAGCGGCGATGGCGGGGATGATCCCGAAGATCAGTCCGGCAACAACAGATACGAACACCGCGAAGGAAAGCACCCGCGGGTCAACACCCGCATCCGCCGCACGCGGCACGCTGTCTCCGATCAGCGAGAGCACTACGGGCGTGCAAACCAAGGCCAGTCCACAACCAGCGAGGCCACCGATCCCACTCAGAACCAGGCTTTCCGCCAGCAGTTGGCGGACAATCCGGTTCCGGCCCGCACCCAGGGCAGACCGTAGCGCGATCTCGCGCTGGCGTTCGCGCATGCGCGCCAGCAGCAGGTTTGCGATGTTGCCACACGCGATCAGCAGCACCAGAGCGACCGCCCCAATACAACCAAAAGCGCGGTTCGCGTGTCGCCGATTAACGCCGCGACTTCAGTTTGTACGCGTGCCGAATTATGGCGCGTGTTGGTGTCGGGATACTGTTTCGCCAGACTCGCCGCAATCGTGCGCAGGTCCTGATCCGCCTGGCTGACGGTAACGCCCGGCTTCAGCCGGCCAAAAGCGCTCAGAAAGTGAGAACCGCGATTACTGATGTTCGGCTTGGGATCGGCGGGATCATCGTCCACCGCGAGCGTGGTCCAGACACTGGTCCGAGCTTTGTTCACCGGGAAGCGGAAGGACGGCGGCATGACACCGATCACCGTGTAGAGGTCTCCACTCAAGCGAACGCCCCGGCCGATGATCGCCGGATCTGCTCCGAACTGCGAAGACCACAGAGCGTGGCTGATCAATACCACGCGGGCGCCTGCCTTCTCCTCATCTGGGGCGAAACACAACTCCTAGCTCCGGACGGACCCAAGTGCAGGCAGCAGATCCCAGGAGACGACCTCGATATCCACCTGGACAGGCCGCTCCAGACCGGTCAAGGTGAACAAGCTATCGTGATACCAAACCAGATGTTCGAGAGTCCGATTCTGTGAGCGCCAATAAAAAAACCGGATAGCAGATTGCGCTGGGCTGGGATTGTGCGGGTTTGCCCACTGTGCCTCAATCAACCGCTCAGGTGAGCGTAAGGCAAAGGGCGTAGCATCACGGCGCCGACAACACTGAAGACAGCGGTGTTCGCTCCGATTCCGAGCGCCAAAGTATCACCGCAACCATGGCAAAGCCAGGACTCTGCGCAGTTGGCGCAGAGCATAACGAAGGTCTTGTAAAAGCCCAGTCATCATTCGTCTCCTTATTCGTAGCGCAGCGCCACCATGGATCTACTCGCGCTGCCCTCGTGTCGGGATGTAGCTGGGGAGCATTGCGGACGTCGCCACAAAACGAAAACCGCGACAAGCGTTGCCCCGTCCCAAGATCGACTCCAAACAGCAGTCCGCGGATCAGGGTTGCAGTGGCGATCGAACCGGCAAGCCCAGCTCCAATTCCATTGCCACCAGCCTTCCGGCCTCCTTCAAAATGAGCTGATACACCGAACTGCGTCGTGCGCCGAGCGCCATACGTGCACCGATTTCGCGCGTTCGCTGGGAAATCGAGTACGCGATCACGCCATAGAGACCCACCACGCCCAGCAGCAGCGCTAATATGGCGAAGCCACCGACAAGCCAGGCCGACGAACGATGAAGATAAGCGGTCGGCGAATCGTTGATTCTCGCGACCATGGTCGTCTCGATCATCGTGCCAATGCCGGGATCGATCTCACGGATGGCGGCGACCAACGCGGGAAGCACAGATTGCTCGGGCGGCGACGTCCGAACGACCACGGAGAAATAGGTGTCGCCATCCTGGTCGAACGGATAATAAACAGCTGGCCAATACTCGGAATCCAGCGAGCCGTCCTTCACGTCTTCCACAACGCCGACAATTTCCTTGACCGACTTCGGCGTCAGCTGGGTGGAGCCGATTACTTCGCGATCGGGTCTTCTCGGGAAAGTCTGCCGGGCAAGAGGCTGGTTAATCGATGACAACGTGAGGCTTCAAGGCATATCGGCTCACTAAAATAGCGGCCCCGAATAGCTTGGCCCGTATCGTGGAGAAGAAATCGGAACTCACATCCCGCTGGTTCACTTCAATGTGTTCTCCGTTGTACGGACGGGCCACAAACTGAATCCAGTCGGTATTGCCATTAAAGCTCACAGGCAACACGCTGGAGATTCCCGCCGACTGAATTCCCGGCAAACTGGATACGCGGCTGATGATCTGCTTCAACCGCATAAACTTGCTTGTCCTTCGCATAGGCCACATCCGACAAGGCAACTTGCACCGTGGCTAGATTATTCCGCCTGAAACCCGGTCTCCACATGGAGCAAGCGATAAGAGCTCTTACCCAGAAGACCGGTGCTTATGAGAAGCACAATGGGCAATCGCCAACTCCACGACGACAAGGTTCGTCCGAAGCGGCGCCACAACGTACCGGCGTAGCCGCGCCCGCCTTCGGTCAGGCCCTCTCGCATTCTGTTGAGGGGAAAGCGAACGATCGGCGGCAAAGACAAGAGAGTTGCTGCCAAAAAGAAGATGGCGCAAACAAATACCAGCACGTGGGAGTTCAGGCCCAGCCCGCTCAGATACGGCATAACTGTCATCATGTCTTAGAGATGAGCCGGGTGAGGATCTGCGTCGACCGTCGGCGGAGGCTAAACCCAGCAAACTGCCTACCGTCATCAGCACCAGTCCCTCGGTGATGAATTGGCGGATCAACCTAGCTCGGGAGGCACCGAGCGCGCCGCGAACCGCAATCTCGCGCTTGCGGCTTTCCGAGCGAACCAATAGCAAGCTCGACACATTCACGACGCAATGACCAAAACAATCCGGCCCCCCAAGCAACGCGAGCAAAATGGGCGGATATCTTGAACAATAACCTCAAAGAGCGGCAACACGGTTGCCCCTGGCCGCGGTTGTCTTCGGGATACTGCAGCTCCAACTGAACCGCGATCGTCTTCATGTTGGCCAGGGCCACCTCGACGGAGACTCCATCCTTGAGCCGCCCGATCCCCGCCAGGCCGTGGCAGCTTCGCCGGATGGAGCACGAGTCGGAGGCATGCAGCGTCGTCGGAATTCATCTTTCCTGCCCAGCCAAATTGGAAGCCCTGCGGCAACACTCCGACGATGGTGTAAGGCATGCCGCTGAGCGAAACGGTTTCTCCGACTGCGCTTGCCTTCCCCCGAATCGTTTCTGCCAGGTGGAGTAGCTCAGAATCACGGTCTGGGCGCCGAGGGTAATCCTCGCCAGCATAAAAATCGCGCCCCAGCGCGGAGAAACACCCAAGGTGCAAAGAACCCGTCACTCACGCGAATTCCCGGCACAGGCTCAGTAACGGGGGCGTACCAAGCAGATACCCAGTTCCGTTGTACACATCCATCGAACTGAAGACCTGGTTGAGCTTTTCCAGTCCAGTAATCGGGTAGGAAAGGTTCGTGAGCGGAATCATCGGAACACTTTCCGTCACGAAGACAGGCGGTTAGGGTTCGGGAAAGGCAACGGCTTGATCAGGGCGGCGTCGACAAAAGCAAATATCGACACACTGGCGCACATTCCCAGAGCCAGCACCATGATTGCCGTGGCGGCGAATCCAGGGCCTTTGCGAAGCTGGCGCAGTGCATAACGGAAATCCTGCAGAAAGCCGTTCATTGGTTTCCTCTCTTCACTCGTATCGCAATGCCGTCATGGGATCGACCTGGTCGCACGGTAACAGGAATGATGCTCGCCAATAAAGCGATCGCACTCAGCAATGCAGCGACCGCCAGAAACGTAACCGGATCGGTGGGCTTCACCTCAAAGACGAGGCTCGACAAAACACGCCCCAGCAACAGCGCGCCGGCCGCTCCGATTACGACGCCTAGCAACGTCGGCTTCATGCCTTCGACGACGACCCCGCGCAGCACATCTCCGAGGCGCGCACCCAGAGCCATGCGGATTCCGATTCTCGTACACTCCGCCTCACGCTGTACGACAGCACGCTGTAAATGCCCACGGCCGCCAGCAACAGGGCGAGCCCGGCGAATGCACCGAGCAGCATCATGTTGAAGCGCTGCTGGGAGACCGAGTTCGCGACCAGATCGTCCATCGTCAGAATGTCGCGCAAAGGCATCGCCGGATCGACGTCATGCACCGCGTTCACCACGGGCGAGAGCATGCCTGCAGAACCCGAGGCCGATCGCACGACCAGCGTCATCGGAAATGAACTCCATCCCCATTCGACGAGGGGATATCTGGTCGAGGAAAGTAGAGAGCTGCGTTCGGGCGGGTCTGATCCAGGCTGTCGAGTTTGACGTCGCCCACGACTCCAACCACTTCGCGAAGTGCGCCTGGAAGAAATGTCACGTAAGACGCTTGCCTATGGATCCTCGCCCGGCCAGAACTGCCGGGCCATGGTTCACTGATCAGGATCACGTCCGGCCTGCCGGCGACGTCTGCATCGCTAATGTCTCGTCCTCGCAAAATCGGGACATGCAGCGCGCTCATATAGCCGGGCTGATGAGGCGCACTTCGACCTCCGGTTGTTCCGACATCGGCACAACTGGCCGACCTTCAATCGCAATGGGCTGATGGGAACCGGTGTCAGTGGAAGGTCATCGATGACGCGGCAGATTCGATCCCGGTAGGCTTCGCGTCCGTTGCAGCACGGGCTCGAAGAAATTGATCTGCTGCTGCGCAGAGGAAAATTTGGCCCGGGAGACCATCGCGTTCATGGTCAGAACATTGCGTGCGTCAAAACCTGGATTCACGCCCTGGAGCTTCTGAAAGCTGCGAATCATCAGCCCCGCGCCAACTAACAGCATGAGGGAGAGGGCGACCTCCGCCACAACCAGAACGCTGCGGGTGCGATGTCCGCCGGAATCCGCATCAGTTCGACCCAATCCCTGTTCAGCACCTGGCTCACGTTGCCTCGCGCCAGACGGACGGCGGCAGCACTCCCGCAATCACGCGGTTGAGAACCGAAATGACGGTTGTCAATGCGAGGACCTGGAATCCAGCGCGACCTCCGTGAAACCCGGCAATTTGTCCCCAGTAAAGCCACGATCAGGCGGATTTCGAAATGAGCGCAGGATAGGCCGAGAGCTCCGCCCGTGAGCGCGAGGAGCACGGTCTCGGTGAGGAGTCGCGGAGCACCACGGCCAGCTCGCGCCCAGCGCCGTGCGAATCACGATTTCCTTCTGACGGCTGAACATTTTGCCAGCGCCGGATCGGCCACATTCCACAGGCAATCAGCAGGACGAAGCGAACCGCTCCGAGCAGCACCAGCAGGGAGTGCGAACGTCATTCACCATATCGTCGTGAACGGCAGGACGGTCGCGCCCCATCCCTTGTCATCATCGGGATAGAGTTGCTGCAGGCGATCTGAAATCGTGTTCATCTGAGCCTCGTCTGTGTAAATCGACTCCGGGCTTGAGCGCGCGATGACCATGTAGTGGTGCTCGCCGCGCACCGCGCGTTCCTTGTCGGTCCAGGCCATCGGCGTCCACATCTGGGCAAAGTCAGGAAACCGGAGTTCCCCGGCATGACACCGGCCACGAGGTAAGCCACCATCCAGATGGATGTCGTGGCCTACGATTCAGGTTGGATCCGAAGTGCTCCTGCCACATGCGGTGGCTAAGAACTACCGCGTGCGAGTGTCCAACTTGATCCTCGTCGGGAGAAAACACGCGACCCAGCATCGGATGGAACACCCAGGGTAGAGAAAAGTGAAGACACCGCGCCAGCGGCCACTTGTTCGGCTTGCGCCGCCCGTCATCGTGAAGCCGTGTAGGTCATGATCGCCATGCTGTCGGACACACGGTTCTGGCTTTCCCAGTCTCTATAGTTCGCCGCTGACACTGCGAACACCGTCATTGCCGGGAAAATCTCGAAGGGAACATGCCAGACGCGAACCGGCGGCCGGGATCCTTGAACGCCAGCGGCCGCAGCAGGACTCCGTTGACCACGCTGAAGATGGCCGTGTTCGCGCTGATTCCGAGCGCGAGTGTGATTATGGCCACGCCTGTGAATCCCGGGCTTTTTAAAAGCTGGCGCGATCCGAAACGAAATTCCTGGAACACCGAGTTCATCGGAGCGTCCTGTCATATCTCAGCGCGACCATCGGATCGTCCTGGCCGCACGCCACGCCGGCACCCCACACGCGATCATCGATACCCCGCCCAGCAGCACAATCACGCCGACATAGGGCGATGGATTGAGATCGACACGTCGAACAGCAGCGTGGAGAGAACCTGACTCGGACACCGCCCCGAGCAGTCCCAACGCGATCCCGATTCCCATGAGAACGATTCCCTTCCGAATGGCAGCGACAGAATGTCACTGCGGAATGCACCCAGAGCCGACCGCACTCCGATCTCCGCCAGTTCGCTCGGTGACACCACCGGAGAGGACACCATAGATTCCGGTCGTTGCCAATGTCAGTGACACCATCCCGAATGCCTCGAACAGGATCAACACGAACCTTCTCTCGCCAGCTGATGCAGCGATCGACTATCCATGGTGGCGACGCGACGATCGGTTGATCCTTGTCCACCGACCAGATCGCATTCTGATGGCGGTGTCAGCGCGGCGACATGCCGCGTGCGCGAACGGTCACGACAGCGTTCGTCGGCCCAATGCCACTGCGTCGTAGGGGCGTAGACCGCATCGGAGTCGCTCATCGCGAGCGACATTTGCCGGACATCGCCTACGACGCCAACGATGGTGAAGAGCGTCGCACTGCTTCCGCCGCCCACCTGAACCCGCTTTCCAATTGGATCCTGATCGGGAAATCTGCGCTTCGCCAGCGACTCGCTGATCAGCATCACCCGCGGAGCGTCCGCCGTATCCTGGGCTGCCGAGGAAACGGCCGCGAAGCAGCGGGATGCGCAGCGTTTCGAGATAACCCGGCGTCACCGCGTAACGGAAGACTGGATACCCCGCTCGGGTTCGTCGTTCTCGAAATGCGCGCCATACACATCCAAATCTCCGCTCAGGGGCAACTGGCTGGTAAAGGCCGCCGCGGTGACGCCGGGACTGCGCGCACCGCATCGAGCGCTTGGGCGAAGAACTGATGGCATACACGATCGTCGTCGTAACGGGGCCCGTAGGTTTGCACCTGCATGGTGAGCAAGCTGGGAACCGTCGAAGCCCACAGGCACCGCGAACAGCCTGCGCAAACTGTGGAGCAGCAGTCCCGCACCCACCAGCAGTACCAGCGCGATCGCGATCTCGGCGACAGCGAATGCCCGGCGAGTGACCTGATGGGTTCCGGCGGTGCGCCGTGAGCCTTCCTGTATTCCGATGTGCAGGTCGGCGCGGGAAGCTTGCCGTGCCGGAATCAAACCCACCGTCAGGCCGATGAGCGTCGTAATACCGAGTGCGAAAGCGAATACCGTGCTGTCTAAGTGGATCGCGTCCACCCTCGGCAGCCCGGGAGGGCTGAGCGCCACGAGCGCGCGCACACCCACCTGCGCGACAACCATTCCGACAGCTCCGCCTAGCAAAGCTAGCAACAAGCTTTCGGTGATCAGTTGCCGGATCAGTCGCGGTCGTCCCGCGCCCAGCGCAACGCGCATCGAGAATTCACTGCGGCGTTGCGCGCTCTGCGCCAGCAAAAGGTTCGTCACATTCACACAGGCGATGAGGAGCACCAGTATCACCGCCCCGAAGACCGCGAGCAGTGCCGGCTTAACCCCGCGCGTGACGTCATCCTGCAGCGCGTTCGCGATAAACCCGTGCGCCAGGGACACAAAGCGAGGGCGTGGAAATTCCGCTACCGGCGTCTGCGCGATCCAATTGAGATCATTCCGGCCCTGCTCGATGCTGACACCGGCCCGCACTCGCCCCACCATCCGCAGATGGTGTCCCCATTCCCTGGTCTGAACCGACGCGACATTCCCGGCGTCGTACTGCAGGGGTGACCAGACCTCGGCCGAGGGAGCCAGCACATTGTCAAACCGGGGCGGCATCACGCCAATGACGGTGTAGTTGTCGCCGTCGAGCCGGATCTGGTTTCCGACGATCGCGCGATCGCCACCGAGGCGGCTGCGCCACAGCCCATCGCTGACGATCACCACTTTTGGTCCATGCAGCACATCGTCAGTGTCACGGAAATCTCGACCCAGAGCCGGCGGCACACCGAGCGCCCGGAAATAACCTGCGCTGACCTGCTGCCCATCAAAACGTTCTGGCTGACCCTCTCCCGAGAGGGTCGGCTGCCAAGGCTTCATCACGGCAAGCGCATCGAACGACCGGCTGCGCTCCGCCACTTCCCGATAAGTGTGGAACGATTGGGGAACGCGGGAGCCGTCTTCCCCGGCGTACCAGATCATCATGATCCGGCTGGCATTGGGATATGGTAGAGGCTCGAATAGGATCGGATTGATCGTGCTGAAGATGGCCGTCGTCCCCCCGATGCCGAGCGCAAGAATCACGATGGCCGTGCAGGCGAACCCCGGGCTCTTGCGCAACTGACGCCACGCGTAGCGAAAATCCTGAATCAGCCCGGTCATACCGTTCTCCATCTTCTATTCGTAGCGCAGCGCCACCATGGGGTCGATCTTGGTCGCCCGACGCGTGGGAATGTAGGTAGCCGCGCATGCGATAATGGCCAGCAAAAGTGAAACGCCCACATAGGTAATTGGGTCGCTGGCCGTAATGCCGACGAGAAAATCGCCGACTAGCCGTCCCGCAGCGAGCGCGGCGAGCAAGCCTACGGTCAGGCCCGACGCGACAATCACTGCTCCCCGGCGTCCGATCATCCTGAGAATGTCGCGGCGCTGAGCCCCCAACGCCATCCGAACACCAATCTCCTGAGTGCGTTGGCTGACGGCGTAGGACATCACTCCATACACGCCAACCACTGCGAGAATCAGCCCCAGTAATCCCAACGCCGCCGCTAAACTCGCCCCCACTTCGAAGAACAACAAGCCATTGCCGCCGTGCAGGGCTTCCGTCATCGTGCGTACGCCATAGACCGGAATCGCCGGCGCCAGTGACTGCGCGATTGTCCTTACTTCGGCGACCATGTCTTGCGCACTCCGTTGCGAGCGAATCTGCAGCGTCTCTGTCGACACGTAACTCTGCGCCGCCGGCAGATAGAAGATCGGTTCGAATTCCCCATAGAGCTGGTTCATCCGGCTGTTTTGCACGACGCCAACGATCGTCGCGGGATGCTTTGGATCAGAAGTCAGCGTAAAAGACTTTCCCAGCAGATCTTGACGCGGCCAGAAGCGGTCCGCCATGGACTGGTTGATCACCGCAACGTGAGGCGCGTTTTCGTTGTCCGCGTCGGTGAAATCACGGCCGCGTTTCAGCGCGATGCGCATGGTGCTGAAGTAGTCCGAAGACACAACATCGTCTTCGGCGTGCGGTGCTTCCTGGTTTGCGGAGGTCGCATATCCGGGAATCACCAAGTCGCTGCCCTGGACGGAGTCGCTGAGCGGAACCACCGAAGCAAGGCTGGCAGACTGCACTCCGGGCAGAGCCCGCGCACGCTCCAGCATCGCGCGATAGAAAGCTCTTCCCTGCTGCTCCGTATAGCCAATCTCGTTTGGGTCGAGCGTCAAATTGAGGACATGCTGGGGATCAAATCCCAAATCGCTGGTCTGGACGCCGCGAAGACTGCGGACAAACAATCCTGCAACGATCAGCAAAGTCAGCGACCCGCCAACCTGCACGGCGACCAGGACATCGCGCAAACGCTGGCGTCCAGCGGTCGACGTGCGTCCGCCTTCGTGCAACACTTCCCGCAAGTTGCCATGCCGGATGCGGGCCGCAGGCACGACAACCACAAACGCCGCGGTCGCGGCCGCGACTGCGAAGGCATACGCGAACACATGCCAGTTGAACTCGAAGTCAAACGCGACTCGGCAACTCAGTCTGCAAGGGCACAGAGCCCAGCAGACGCGATGCAGACAAGCCCAGCGCTACTCCCAAACCGCAGCTGAGAGCTGCCACCACCAGACTCTCGGTGAACAGTTGGCGAACGAGCCGGCCAGTTCCGGCGCCCAGCGCAGCGCGCACCGCCATCTCGCGCTGCCGCGCTGCCGCTCGAACCAGAAAGAGGTTTGCAACGTTCACACAGGCCAGAGCCAGCACCAAGCCTGCAAGAGTCAGGAACAGAGCTGCCAGCTTGGGAAAGGGATTCGTCGCCCCGCTCATAATTCCTGGCGGCCGCAAGGGACGGGCCTGCAATTCGCCAATTCCGCGATCTCTGGGATATTGCTTTAGCAGTCGCTGGCCCACGACGGCAAGCTCGGACTGGATTTGTTTCGAATTCGCCCCGGGCTTCACTCGAGCCAGGGCGAGCATGCTGCGAGTGCTCGGATTGGACAGGAAGTCGCCCGCAACTCCCCTCTCAACGAGGAACATGCTCAGCGGAAGATAAGCCTGGATCTCGAGGAAGCGGAGTCGGCCCAAGAAAACGCCTTCGGCGCAACTCCGACGACCGTGACTGGATGACCGTTAATCGAAACGGCTTTCCCGACAATTGCAGGATCACCGGCAAAGCGTGTCTGCCAATAGTTGTAGCCCAGAACGACGACCGGATCCGCACCGGCTGCCTTGCCTTCGGTATTCAAAATGAAACGGCCCGCAGCGGGCGCAATGCCCAACACTGAGAAGAAATCGCCGCCCACATATGCCGTCTGTACCGCTTTGGTTGTACCGTCAGCGGTCAGGCCGCTTTGCGAGCTCTGCTCGCCTGCCAGGCCGCCGAAAATGAATGGCGTTATACCCGAAAATACATCCGTGGTCTGCTTTTGAATATCCGCAAACTCGGGATAAGAAAATTGAATCTCGGAATTTGCGCCGGGTCGTGTAAAGACCAGAAAATGCATCTGCTGCGGATCCCTGATCGGCAAAGACCGCAGCACCAGCCAATCCACCATGCTGAAAATGGCAGTGTTGGCTCCAATGCCAAGCCCAAGCGTTAACACGACGACCGAGAAAAAGGCCGGGCTCTTGCGCAACTGCCGCACCGCGTAGCGAAGGTCTTGCAGCAACCCGCTCATCATTCGCCTCCCACTACTCGTACCTCAACGCCACCATGGGATCGACTCTCGCTGCGCGCCATGCAGGTAGAAATGCGGCAACATCATGGCGCTGGCGAAGCGCCTCGAATACTGGCTCGGAGAACGAGGTGTCGCTGTTCCCTGTATTGCCCGCCCCTGGCGGCTGGTTCCCGCTGGCGATCTGCAAATAGTAAAGACACCCCGGATCGCGCACCGGAAGCATGCGAGACAGGACCGAGTTCACTACGCTGAAGACCGCCGTGTTCGCGCCGATTCCGAGAGCAAGGGTCAACACTGCAACGGCCGTGAACCCGGGGCTCTTGCGCAGCTGGCGCAGTGCATAACGAAGATTCTGAACCAGGCTGTTCATTGGCTACTCACAGGCCGTTCATGCGTGCGCGTCAGCCATCAACTTCTGCAGCTCTTCTTCCGCCACGACTTTGCCGTCGAAGAGGTGCACTTCCCGTTGCGCGTGCTTGGCGAAGCGCGGATCGTGCGTCACCATGCAGATGGTCGCCCCTTCGCGATGCAGGTTCTGCAGCAACTCCATCACGGCCTCGCCGTTGCGCGAATCCAGATTTCCGGTAGGTTCGTCCGCCAGCAAGATGGACGGTTTCCCTCCGAGAGCACGCGCCACGGCGACACGCTGCTGTTGACCGCCAGAGAGTTGTGAAGGATAGTGCCGGACGCGGTGCGCCATTCCTACCCGCTCCAGCGCTTCCATGACCCGCGCCTTCCGGTCCGCCGCAGGCATCCGTTGGCGGTAGGTCAGAGGTAGTTCGACGTTCTCGTAAACGGTGAGATCGCCAATCAGGTTGAAACTCTGAAAGATGAACCCGATCTCCTGATTGCGGATGCGCGAACGCTCGGCGAAATCGAGGTTCTCCACCGTCTTGTTATTAAGCGAGTATCGTCCCTGCGTGGGTGTATCGAGCAATCCGATGATGGAGAGCAACGTGGACTTGCCGCAACCGGAAGGTCCCGACATCGCCACATACTCGCCCTTGGCAATCGAGAGGTGCACACCGGAAAGGGCGTGGGTTTCAATTTCGTCGGTGTAGAAGACTTTGGTCAGATCCTGAATCTGGATCAACGGCTGTCCTGTTTCAGTCATGGATTCTTGCCTCGATATGTTGGATTTCGTTCTTAACTTGCGGTCCCTACTCCAAACGGATGCGATCCGTCTTATCCCAACGGGACATGTCGGAAAGAATGACGGTATCGCCTTCGCGCAGGCCTTCGAAAACTTGAATCGAATTCACGGATTCCCGTCCCACTTTGACCGGCACACGCGCCGCTTCTTTACCGTCTGGATCCAGCTTGAACAGACTGATCGTGCTGTTCTCCTGCCCAAACGCGGGACGCCCCACATAGAGAATGTTGTCCAGTCGCTCCAGATCGATGGTCCCATCCACGCTCAAATCCGGGCGCGCCCCCTCGGGCAATTGTCCCGTTAGTTTGACGTCTACGGTCACCGTTCCGTTTTGCACCGCGGGGTCGACTCGCATGACCGTTCCGTTAATGATCCCGTTATGCGTGTCGATTGCCGCCGGTTCGCCATCCCGCACATCCCGCGCCTGAGTTTCCGCGATTTTCAACGTCGCCATCAGATGGTTCGGCTCGACCACCTTCGCAAGCATCGCTCCCGGCGCAACGTGTTGCCCGACCTGCAATGGAAGATCTACCAGCACTCCGGTGATGCCGGCGCGCACTTTCAAGGCTTCCAGTTGCTTCTTTTTGAGCCCAGCAAGGGTTCGCGCCTGGTCAACCTTGGCCTGTTCCTGCGCCAGTTGAGTCTCGATCGCTTTCTTGTTGATCACCAGTCGCTGCTCTTCGAGATCGTTTCGTGTCGTGAGTTCGTCCGCTTTGCCCTTGGACGCTTTGTAGGCCAACCCTGAAATGACTCCAAGATCGTAAAGGGCCTTGTCGGTATCGGCCTGTCGTTGTGCCTGACTGTAGTCTGCGGTCACGGTTGCGGCGCCGGCCTTCTGCGTCATCAGGTCGCTATCGAGCTTTACCTTGAAGCTCTGGTACTCGGCCTCCGCCGCCTTCAGCTGCAACTCGGCATCGACCGCAGCCTGTTCTACCTGGGGATTGCTCATCTCCAGAAGAATGTCGTCCGCCTTCACCTGCGAACCCGGCAGCATGCGAATGCGCACCACCGTCGCCTCAGTTTCAGCGGGAATCTGGCGAACGGCTTCCTGGCTAGGGACCAGCGAGCCCGGTCCTCGCACTTGGCGCAGCATTGACCCGTGTTTCACCGTGTCAGTCCACACCGTTCCGCGTTCGACCGAGGGTGCTGCCGGCCTCAACCGCGAAACGCCAACTGTCAATGCCGCGATGACCACGATGCCGATTGCCGCGAACACGATCTGGCGGCGTAGTTTCTGACGCCTAAATTCTGGCCGAGCGATATCCATCGAACTACTAATGGCAACTCGCCTTCCACATCTCAGAATGGCCTAAGTGTTGGATCGACAGTCAGATAGGTAGGCCCGCCTGAGCGATCAGGTGGTGGCCGGTGTCCACTGCCGGAACCAATTGTCCACTACCGGACAGCACAATACATATAAAGGAGGTGTTTCGGTCTCCGACGCTAGACCAAAGCGCAAGTGCAGTTCGCTCAAGAACCTTTCACTCTCCATTGCCAACAGCGTGTTCGGCTTGGTGGGACCGAACGGCGACCGAAGAAAAAGTTCTCGCATGCGATCCTACCGCCGATTCGACTCCTCCGCGCGCATCGCCTTGGGCCGAGCCTGTAGTTATTTACAACTGATTGCCGCGGCGACCTAAAAAGAAAGCCCGCGGCTGGAGCCGCGGGCCCAGGGGAAGCGATCCGATTAGAAATAGATTTTGGCACCGAGCTGAACTACTCGAAAACCGCCGGGACCCGTGTTGGGAGTGCTCTGGTTGGTTCCGAAGTTCCCATCCTTCGAAATGGATATCAGAGTAGCTGGGATCTGAATATTCCCACGGTCCGTTCACACTGTAGCCATAGTTCTGGCCGGTGAAGTTCGGGTGGTTGAACACATTGAAGGCTTCCAGACGGAGCTCGAGATACCGCGCTTCGTTATTGCCCAGCGGAATGTTCTTTAGCAAGGACATATCCCAGTTCTGCATTCCACCGTAGCGGAGAATGTCACGGGTTCCCCGCACCGGAGGGCCGACCAAAGGCGGGACCGAATTCCTGTGTCTATCGAGCCAGACGGCGAGGTCGCTTCAGTGCGCATCCAATTGCGTCTGGTAATTCTGGCCGGCCACGTTGTACTGATAATTGCAAACATTTGGCGGACCCTGGACAGTACCCGGCGGATTCGCGGCATTGGCGATCGAGGAGGTAAGTACTCCGGACGCGCCGTTGTTCCAGGGACTGCACTGTTGGCCGCTAATGGTAGGTACGCACACTTGCGTACTCGTGCTGATCGAGGTCGGGTAGGTACATGCGACGCTGATCTGACTCAACACTATAGTAGGGTGGAGCACGCACGAAAGGCTAGTGCTGCACGATGTCGCAACCGTAACGTTAACGGGGTTCGACGGGATTCCATTTGCTACGACCACCAATTGGCTGGCTCCCGTTTCCATTCTTGGAGGCATGTCAAAATATGTGGAGACGGTCGCTGAGCCGGTTGCCACCCCCATGGTGCTGTGATTGTGTGTCCGAGCGTACCAGACATGCCCCGTCGAATTGTTTTTGAGCCGGACCATTGGGTAATTGCTGGCCATCTGTGCGTCGTCACCGAACATTGCCCCCTGCGACAATCCATTAAACTGAGTTCCTTGGATGACGTTGTTCGTTTCCCCCACAAACAGCGTGCCGCCAACGGAACTTACCGTCGGCTGCCACGAACTCTGGTATGTCGAATTGCTCGGTGTGTAGACCTCTACATCGTTCGAGTTGTGCGTCCAAAGCGCAGTTCCATTGGGGAGCACCAAGAAACGGTTCTCATACGGGTAGTTGCCTGTCGGACCACCGACAAGCGTATAAACAGACCCGCTGAGTTCATAGAAATACGTATGCTGCGTATAACTCGGGCTCTTGCAAGTGCCGGTTCCCGGATTGCTCGCCGCCACCAATACGTTTCCGTTCGGCAACAGAGCCGCAGGAACATCTTGTGCTACAAATCCACTCGGGATTGCCGGGCCGGCTGACCATGCTCCCGTGCTGCTGTTATAGATGGCTGTGCTACCGGTAGATCCAAAGGCGATCACTGTGCCGTCTGGCCGCAACACTGCGGGTCCGGTCTCGCACAATGCGACCAAGGAAGACGGAGTGTTTCCAGCGCTCGACCATGTTCCCGTGATTGAATTATAGAGTTCGGTGCTGGGTATATTCCAAATGTCGACGGTAAGCACCTTTTCGCTCGGCAACAGAGTCCAGCCTTCCTCGGAGTTCGAATCCGCTTTGCCGCTTCCTGTAAGTGTCCACGTTAGGTTGGTGGCGTTCAGAAGAGCTTGGCCCGAACCACAGCAATTTCCCAGCATCAACTCGCCGTTCGCCAGAATCACGCTCTGCGCATCCCCAATTTGCGTCCATCCTCCGGGCGCGGTGACGGATGTCCAGGCATTGGTTGTCGGATCATAGATTGCTCCCAGATTCGTCTCGACCGGTGTATTGTTGTTGCCATTGTACTCTCCGCCTTCAACAATAACCCGCCCATCGGGCAGCACCGCGGACGCATAAAAATCCGGAGCGTAACCGGACGGCGTGGAAGCAATCTGCGTCCATGTTCCATTGGCGTAGCTGCCAGTATTGTCAGGAGTAAGCCGATACCATATTCCAGTTCCCAAGCCACCCGGGTGGACCTCCTGCACGATGACGGAGCCATCCGTGAGCAGCAACGGAGTGCTTACATAGGCGGGAGGAAGATGACTCAGTTGCGTCCACGTTCCACCATACGCCGGTGGTAAGAAGAGCGTCAGAACTACAAGTAGAACCACAGCGTTACTACCCACTTTGCGCGTGGTCATGCGAAAAACCTCGAAAAACCGCACAATGCGATTGAGTCGGAAAGTGTGCATGCTTCACCTTTCTCTGTGACCTAAAGGTTTCTCAGACAGGCTGAGGTTGACCTGACTTCAAACCCCGAGGCTACATCAGAGAAGACCTTAGCTAACTCCCTTGTTGCGGTTGTTACGAAAGCCGAAAACTGCCGAGTTCAGTCCTGCCTCTCAGAGACCGCGGCGGGAGCCGCGGGCGGTCGGGGGAAGCACCAAATTAGAAGTAAAGTTTGGCGGCCAACTGGAGTACGCGAGGACCGCCAACGCCTGAGTACTGGTCGTTGTACGTGCCCCAGTTAGAATTCTTCGAGATAACCAGCGGGTCGGTGGGGTTCGCATAGTTCCACGGCCCAGTCATTGACACGTTGTAATTCTTGTCCTGGAAATTCGGATGATTGAACGCGTTAAACGCTTCGAAACGGAGCTGGAGATAGCGCGCCTCGCTCTTGCCCAACGGGATGTTCTTGAACAACGACATATCCCAGTTCTGCATGCCTCCCGCCCGAAGGATGTCGCGCGTGCCACGCTGCGGTGAACCGATTGTGGGGAGTACCAGATTCCCGCTCTTGTCGAGTGTTAGGTAGAACGGGATGGCTCCATATTGATCGGAGCCGGTTATGCTTCCGGGCGGGAATCCAAAGCCGTTATTTAGGTCGATCGGCGTTCCCGTCATGAACTGCGTCACTCCGCTGACTTGAAAGTTGTCAGTGATGGAGGAAAGCCATCGCGGCCCGCCGAAATGTTTGGTCAGGTTAGGCAGGTTGTAGACATAGTTCGCGGCAAACACGTGCGTGCGGTCCCAACTCGCGGCGCGGTAGTCAAGCAGTGCGTTGAAAGGATCCTGCACGTCCTGATCCGCGTTCGCAGTGGTCAACGATTTCGACCACGTGTAAGCAACCCCGAAAGTCAGGCCCTTGCTGAAGCGGCGCTGCAAGGAGGCTTGCAGCGAGTTGTAGTTGGAGGTTCCATTGAACTCGAGATACTGGAGTCCGCCATTGCCCGTACCGTAGCCCTTGTAAGGCAACAGGTAAGCAGACGTGAACGCGTGGAAGCCGAAGGCACAGAATCCGTTGAAGTTATAGCCCGCCGCCGCATACTGCGGCTGCAGCCCAGGCTGGACAGCGGGTACAACGCCGCCCGGGAATACCGGGTTGCCGTTATTGTCAACACAGTTTGGATCCTGAGCGGCCGCTGTGAACGCTTCGCCATACGGCATTGAATTGATGTCTCGCGACGTGACCAAGTGGCGCGAGAGCGTGCCCACATAGGCGATATCAAGCGTCGTACCTTTACCAATCTCATGCTGCACGCCCAAGCTGAAGCTATATACCGTTGGCACCTTCCCGTTCCTCGCTGCACCTAAAACATTGGTCAGCACCGGACTCTCGGTAGAGGACGTCGACAACGTCGGCAGATCTGCGATGTTGGCATTGTTCACCGTTGGCGTCTCAACCACTGCAGGGTTGTTGAATACCGTGTTGAAAATCAGGTTGCCCTGGGTGCGGTCGTGCATCATGCCGAAGCCGCCACGGAGAATCGTCTTGTGGTCACCGAGCAGGTCAAACGCAAAACCGAACCGAGGTTCCGGCATAATGCCGCGGTCATTCCATCCGCCAGCTGGGATTTGGTGACTCTTGGTATACACAATGCCGTTCAGCGGATTGCCGCCATCGGCGGTGATGATATTGCCGCTGTTGGGATTGATGGTCACGGCGTCGGCCGCGTTGTAAGCTGATGGATCGAAGAGTGCGATCTGGTTCTTAGCGTCATACTGCGGCGGGATCCAGGCAAACCTCATTCCGTAGTCGAGCGTCAGTCGAGCCGTAGCCTTCCAAGTGTCCTGCACGTAAAACTCCAGCTGGTTGTAACGAAAGAAGCCAACTGGACGAGCGGTAGATTGGCCGAAGCTGGAGAAGTCTCCCAAAAGGGCGCTGGCAAGCGGATCCCCGAGGGCGCAGTTGGGGACGCTCACCGGGCAGGAACTCGGCGAGGTCTCAGCGTTGCTGAAGTTGAACTGTCCGTTAATGTTGCCCCAAGCAATCTGATCCTTGCGATTACGCTGGTAAAAGAGTCCAGCCTTCAGAGTGTGGTTGCGGCGCACCCACGTCAGGTTGTCATTCAGGTTGATGGTGGTGTTGGCCTGGCGCCAGGGCGTGGCGCCCAGGTAGCTCCCACCGAAATTCACGCCCGAAAGGCCGTTGAAACTCATATCAGGAATGGATTGGTTGGGGGTAACCGGAAATAGCAGTGGCAGGGTGATTCCGTTCACACCACGCGAGACGTTCCCGTTCACGCCCGATACATAGGAGAAGGTGTGGCTGGGTCCTGTCGAGAACTCATTCAACACGGTTGGTGTGATTGTGCTGATCAGGTTGACGGAGAGGTTCCAGCCCGGGTGATTCTGTGTACAGCCGCCGGGGAACTGGATATTCGCGCTGCAGGGGAGCCCGAAGTCATTAAAGGGACCTGTCTGGTGGTCGGTGTTGTGGATCCAGCGTCCGAAGATGCGATTCTTGTCGTTGATTTGATAGTCGATGCGGAGGATATCCTCGCGGCGCGGATAGGTACCGGAAAGCGCAGCCTGGTAGTTGTAGCTGTTATTGCCCGTGATATTCGGCAGAGGATACAGGTTCAGTATCTTTTGGACTTGAGCGAACACTGTTTGCTGGGCGGACGTGAGCAGAGTGGAATCAATTTTGTTGTTTGTGATTCCCGGACCAGAGATTTCGATTGGATTGCCGTTGCCATCCACAGACGCCGAGAAATCCCCCTGCCGTTCCGCCGCCGTCGGAGTATAGAACTGGGTCAGACCCTGCTGCGGGATCAGCTGACGGTAGAATTCCTGGCTCCAGAAGAAGAACAATTTATCTTTCTTCTTGTTGAAGCCGGTGCCAGGAATAATCACAGGTCCTCCCAGCGTATAACCGATGTAGTTGTATCGGTAGAAGGCCTTGGGCGTTACGGGCGTGCTTTGACTTGCGAACCAGTTGTTGGCGTTCATCCCCTCGTTGCGATGGAAGAAACTGACGTCCCCGTGGAATTGGTTGGTGCCACCCTTCGTGGTGACAGCGATCTGTCCTCCGGCAGCCTTGCCGAATTCCGCCTGGTAGTTCGAGTTCAGAACTTTTACTTCCTCGATTGCGTCGGTATTGATGGTGACGTGGGTTCCTCCATTGTTACCGGTATCGACGTTCGAGGCACCATCGATAGTGAATTCGTGCTGGTTGGCGCGCGTGCCATTGATATTCATCGAGTCCAGGCCGCCCGTGCCGGAAGCGTGACCGTCAAAGCTGCTGACCACGCCGGGAATGAGCTTCATGTAATCCAATACATTGCTGCCATTCATGGCGACATTGTTGAGTTGCTTGCTCGTGATCAGGTCGGAGCGCTCGCCCGAATTCGACTGCAGTTGGACTTGGCCGGCGTCGGCCGTGACCGTGACTTCGTCCGTGGCTGCTCCAACGGCGAGCACCAGGTCGCCCGCGTTCAGCTTGTCGGCGGCGCTGAGCACGAAGCCCTTAGATTCCAGCTTCTTGAATCCCTTTGCGTCCACCGTGATGTTGTAAGTGCCGGGGAGAAGATTGGGAGCGACGAACTCCCCGCTGTCGGAAGTCGTGACTGTGCGCGTGATTCCGTTGGCGGGGTTTGAAATGGTAACGGACGCGTCTTTGATGACGGCGCCGGTTGCGTCTTGCACTCGGCCCGAGATCGTGCCGGAAGTCACTTGCGCCACTAGCGGGGCGCAACACAGGCACAGGATGATGACAGACATTGCGATGACAGCAGTGCGGAACTGAATCGTTTCAGACCTGCGGGACATGATGTCTCCTTCATGGGAGCAATAGCGCGACTCGTCGGGGAGCCTTACGATTTTGTGACGAACTCATGCAATCGACCGAAAACCGGTTTTACATACCTTCCAAGCGAAGTCGTTGCACCGGAAAAATTAGTGCTCGGCATGGATTAGTTCCACGCCCATCAGACGTCTTCGGAACGTTCCCTATAGTTCTCTGCCAGACACCACCCCGCCACAGAAACCTCGGCGCCGGTGCCATCCCGTAGCGTCTTCGCGCTCATTTCGGGAAATTCCTCAGACCATTCAATAGAAAACAACCCAGCAGCACTGTCAACTATACTTTCGTACAGCTTCGCAATCGTTCGCAAATGTGGCGAGATTCGACCGACGCAGGTGTTCGTGGGAGCGGTCGTTGCGACTCAAGGGCCGGTATCGGGGCAGGATTCAGGTTGTCAGTCCAGCGAGATGATTCCACGCTGCAGCGCTACCGTGGCTGCCTGGGTGCGATCCTTCACGCTCAGTTTTTCCAGAACGTGACTGACATGCAGCTTCACAGTCACTTCCGCGATGTTGAGCTCGGTCGCGATCTCCTTGTTTCCCAGCCCCTTGGCCACCATCCGCAGTACTTCCACTTCGCGGGCGCTCAAGGAACGATGGGAGCGGCGCTCGGCCAGATGTGAGGCCACAATCGGATCCACGTACTGGCGCCCCTGGTGGACTTCCCGCACGGCGCGCAGAAGTTCCTCGCGGATGATGCTTTTGACGATGTATCCCTTCGCTCCCGCCTGCAAGGCACGGAAAATTTCTTCTTCGCCGGAATGCGTCGACAGCATCAGGATGCGCGCGTCCGGGAACTCGAGAAGGATCGCGGCCGTACACTCGGTACCGCTCATTCCCGGCAGCCGCAGGTCCATCATCACCAGGCTGGGGCGATGTTTGCGGTAGGCCTCGAGAGCGGCGTTGCCGTTGCCCGCCTCGGCGACCACCTCCATGTCGGGTTCCACGTTCAAAGACGCAGAGAGCCCCATGCGCACCATGAAGTGATCGTCAACGACCAGAATACGAATTGGCTTTGAGTTCTTCATCAATCCCTTCTGCGGGATGGAGGGGGATCTCCACTGCGATGCGAGTTCCGTGACCGGGCTCGCTCTCGACCCTCAAGTGGCTGCCCATCGATTGCGCTCGCTCGCGCATGTCGAGCAGCCCGAAATGGCCCGTGGGTGAGGGCTCATGGGCAGCAAAGCCCTCGCCATCATCGCTCACCGACAGGCACACCGAAGCACTCTCGAACCGCAACTCGATGGAAACATGCCGGGCGCCTCCGTGCTTCACCGCGTTGGCAACGGCCTCCTGCCCGATGCGGAGCAGGTTCATCTCGACTGCCGCCGGAAGGCGCACCGGGCTGCCCTGAATCTTGAAATCAGCTTTCGTCCGCTCGCGTGGGACCAGCGGCTCCACAATCTGGGTCAACGCAGAAACCAGGTCTCCATTTTCCAGCAGTTGGCAGCGCAAGTCCCACACCGAGCGGCGCGCCTCGACCATGCTGTGACGGCTCATGTCGCGCGCCGTTTCCAGCGCATGCTGGGCCACGCCCGGTGCTTGCTGAAAGCAATCGACCGCCAGATCCAGTTGCATGGTGATTCCGGCCAGTTCCTGCTCCAGCGTGTCGTGGAGCTCGCGGGCAATCCGGTTGCGCTCTTCGAGTACCGCGCTACTCTGCCGCTTCTGGCGAAGCACAGCCATCTGCTCTCGCAATCGCCGCCCCAGCACGACGACCCACACCAATACAGCCAGTAGAACGCCCCCGGTAATGCCGAGCACCCAGAGAGTGTGGCGCAAGTTCCACCAGGACGGAGTCTTGAGAACAACGACATCCTGCGGCTCACGCAGCAACATGCGAAGCGATTGCGGAATCTGCCACAACCCTCCGCTGCGAACCAAACAAATGCCGGTGAGCTGTAGTTCGCTATTCAGGGGAATGGACAGCATACGTTCGGCGGCAGCGCCCGCCGCAACGTCCGCGTCAAAAAACAATTCGCCGTGCTGGAGCAAGAGCCGAAGTCCATCTGGCTGGGTCTGGCGGTTCAGCAGCTTCGCGTCGGTGGTCACGACCGCGCCGTCGAATTGTTCCCATGGCACTTCGAGGTCCAGCTTCAAGATTTGCTGTACGCTCTCGTGGCCCAATCGATGGAATGCGGCGTCCTCGATCATCGGCGCGGAGTCCCCCATGGCAGGAAAACCGAGCACTTCGACAACGTCTCCGATCTCGAGCGGCGTGTTCTGCTGCGTCAGCACACGCAGCCCCTTGCCCTGGCTCTGCAGAAAGAGCGCTTTGCCCAGCTGCTGGTAGCCCACGACGCCGCGCACTCGCACCCGGTGACGCGTTCCCTCCACCGGCGAAAACCGCAACAACGCCGACAACGGAACTTCCGTGGCCGGCGCTTCCACTTTCACGAAGCTCAAGCGAGGAACGTAGAACAGAATGCCCGTCAATTGCCGGTTGGTGTTGTACAGGCTGCCGCACACGCCTTCGACGAGGACTTCGCTGTCAACCCAGGAAGAAAAATCCTCCTCGCGCGCAATGGGCACGCGGACATGGAACTCACCTCCTTCGGACGCAATGCGCAAGGCTAATGCGGGCTCGTGCCAGGATGTTCGGTCGATGGCCGCGGACCGCACAATCCCGCGCACTTGTGCCCACTGGCTGTCCTGCTGCCCGTTCGCGAGTTCTGAAAACGAAAAGAGCTGCGGTTTCGGAAGCGCTCCCGCGCCCAGCACGCGAAACTTTGTCTCGCGAATGACGGGAGCGAATTTGCCCGGCCCAGTGACTCCTTCAACCTCGACCAACTGGCTGAGCAGGTGGGGATACTTCGGCGAGACGCTGCCCTCCACATAGATCCCTGCCGTTGCATCCTGCACAATGAAGTCGGGCGCCGGTGCATCCATCGTAATCACGCCCCGAATCAGCACTGGATAGCCAAGGGCGGCTTCTTCAGGACTCAAACGGCGAACCTGATCGGCGTGGGTAAGAATGGGCAGCGACTTCGCAGCGGGCGGAAGCTGCCCGTGAGCCGCTGTGCCGAGCACTCCAGCAATTAAAGCCGACACTGCGAGCAGCCTCAACCCTTGCTCGAATCGCTGACCAACGGTATGTGCCCGCATGATTTCCTTCAACACGGATGATGAACTGAGGGATCAAACCGCGGGCCGCTTTCGCCGACGGCCGACCCATCCCATGTTTGCTAAGGGTAGCCCAAAGCGGCGGCGGTGGAAAGGTCAGAACTCCTGCATCCTGATGAATTGAGCCAGCAGACGCACAAACTCTTGCCTTTTGCTGACGCGACCAGACGGTAGGGCAATTTGACACGCATGAGATTCTAGTCAGCGACATCGATTAAAGAGGGCATGCGCGGCGAGAGGGTTATGTTGGCATCCGGACCGGAAATCGTTTCGCATGTGCGATTTCACCGAGACCGTGTGCAGAGTAGCGCCGGCATCTTGCCGGCTGTCGCGAGGGCATCCTGCCCTCGCACGCGGGCCTTAGCCCCACTTTTGTTGATATTTACCGCCTGCCTTTTTCTGAGTGCCTGCCCAAGTTCGACCGGACCCTCGCAAATAACCTCGAACGGTCCCAGCGTGCAGGTCGTCGAAACGACCGGCGACCAGACCATGCTGCTGCAAGCGCAACCCAGCGTGTCCTTCGGCTCGGGTGGAAGTTCGAGCAGTCTTGTCGTCACCGTGGATGCCACCACTCAGTATCAGCAGATCGATGGCTTTGGCGGCTCGCTGACCGATTCATCCGCCTGGTTGATATCAAACAAGCTCAGCGCTTCGCAACAGGCCACGCTGATGCAACAACTTTTCAGTCCGAGCGGCGGCATCGGCATCAGTTTTCTGCGACAGCCCATGGGTGCAACCGATTTCTCGGCGAGCGGCAACTACAGTTACGACGACATGCCCGCGGGCCAGACCGATCCCAATCTCACCAACTTCTCAGTCACGCACGATTCCGCTTACATCATCCCGTTGGTCAAGCAGGCTCTCTCGGTCAATCCGAACATCAAGGTAGTCGCCGTCCCGTGGAGTCCGCCCGCCTGGATGAAAACCACCGGAACGATGAACGGCGGGAATATGAACACGGCCTATTTTTCAAGCCTGGCGCAGTATTTCGTCGATTTCGCGCAGGCTTACCAGCAGCAAGGCGTTCCGATCTACGCCCTGTCGGTGCAGAACGAGCCGCTGTACTCGACCACGGCGTATCCATCCGAATACCTCGCCGCCACCGACGAATCCACATTTATCGCAAACAATCTCGGACCTGCTCTCAGCGCTGCCGGACTGAGCAGTGTGAAGATCTTCGCCTACGAACATAACTGGGACAACACCGCCTATCCGGAGTCGGTGCTCGGCAGTTCTGCCGCGTCGTACGTTGCCGGGAGTTCGTTTCACTGTTACGCGGGCGATCCCAGCGCGCAGTCGACGGTAGAGACGGCGTTCCCGGCCAAAGACATTTGGTTCACCGAATGCTCGGGCATCACCTCAGGCACCTTTGCCGGCGACCTGGTGTGGAATGCCGAGCACTTGCTGATCGGCGCCACGCGGAACTGGGCCCGCAGCGTTTCTTTGTGGAACCTGGGCCTCGATCAGAACTCCGGACCGAAGAACGGCACTTGCTCCAACTGCCGCGGGGTTGTGACCATCGACGACAGTGTGTCGCCTGCCAGTGTCAGTTTCAACGTGGAGTACTACATCCTGGGACATCTGGGAAAATTCGTCGTCCCGGGCGCGCACCGGATCAATTCGAACACTTTCGGAGCGGGCAGCATCGAGGATGTCGCCTTTCAGAATCCCGACGGATCGCTGGTTCTGTTCGTGCTGAACTCAGGCAGCAGCTCCGGCGCATTCACCGTCAGTTCCAAGGGGCAAAGCTTCAACTACACTTTGCCGGCGGGGGCCATTGCGACATTTAAGTGGAAGTAATTTCGGCTCTTTACCGGCCCGGCGGGCTTCAGCCTTGCGCGAAGTCATTCAACACCCGCGGTTTAGCGCCCACAACGCTCCATTCATCGGGCAATATCAGTACGCACTTGTACGTACATATTGGTATGTTGACTATACCATTCACGAAACGGATGATTCTAAGGACCGGGAAAGCGCTCTCGCTGCTCGCCTTACGATGCCCTTTGCGGGGCCGGCAAACACCCTAGCGGTGTCTAAAGTCCGGCCAGCTTGGCCTTCGGGGAGCGCATCCGTGGAGTGCGCGACGGTTGAGTACATCGCTTCTTTCTGGAGCGATAGCCATATGCTCGTTCCTTGTCGCCACAGGTATTCCGCGATTTGCTCATCGTCGGAGTGTGAGCAGGTGAACAAGGAACCAGACAGCAGTGTACTCGTCTGAGCGTTGGGCTCGTTTAACTCCGATTGGGTCCACACATCCAACAGTACACGGCGGACCGGCCTTATGCGCCGCGATTCGTACTTATCGATCATGTCACCCTCACATCTCTCTTCTCGCTTTGTGCCGAAGCCGATTCAGGGTAGTGTATCGCCATGGCAATGGGCACGCGCAGAAAGCGTCAACGGCAGGAGGAGCTTTGGACGCCGAGATTTAGCGGAAGCTACGGGCCATCCCTTTTACGGCGGCTGAACGAAGTGCTGGATCAGGCAGGCTTCGATGAGTTCTGCGAGGCACGCTGCCACAAGTTCTATCACGAAAAGCTGGGCCGCCGTCGCTCGCTCCGGGGATGTATTCCGAGCGATGCTGATTGGTTTTTTTGAGGGGATCGAGAGCGAACGGGGCATCGCATGGCGGGTGGCAGATTCGTTGTGCTTACGGGAGTTTTTGCAGATCGGACTGGATGAGCGGACGCCGGATCATGTGACCATCTCGCGCACCCGCCGACTGATGGACGAGGCGGCACATCAGGAAGTGTTTGGCTGGGTGCTGCGACAAGTAGCACGAGAGGGATTGCTGAGAGGCAAGACGGTTGGCATCGACGCCACCACGCTGGAAGCGAATGCCGCGATGAAGTCGATTGTGCGGCGTGACACCGAGGAGAGCTACATCGAGTATCTGAAGCGTTTAGCGGAAGCCGCCGGCCTGGAAGCCACCAATGAGGCGGCACTCCGGCGCATGGATCGGCGACGCAAGAAGAAGGGTTCGAATGAGGAGTGGGTAAATCCGCATGATCCAGAAGCGGAAATCACCCGCATGAAGGATGGCCGCACCCGGTTGGCGTACAAGGCGGAGCATGCCGTGGACATGGACACCGGAGCCATTGTGGCGGTGACCACACACGGTGGCGCGAAGGGCGATACCACCTCGGTGGGAGAAACGCTGCCGGCAGCGGGAGAAGCGATTGCCGAACGCATCGCGGAGCCAACCACGAATGGCAAGTTCGAGGTGAATGCAAAGGGCCTCGAAGAGTTGGTGGCAGATAAGGGCTACCACTCCGGGGACGTGTTGGTGGATATGCAAGGACTTGAAGTGCGGACCTACATCGCGGAACCGGATCGCGGACGGCGGAGGTGGGAGGGCAAGCGAGCAGAGCAGGCGGCAGTCTACGGAAATCGGCAGCGAATCGGTAGCCATCGAGGCAAGCAGTTGTTGAGGCGGCGGGGTGAGCTGGTCGAACGGACTTTCGCGCATGCCTACGAGACCGGGGCTCTACGGCGATTGTACGTACGCGGAAAAGAGAACGTTCACAAGCGGCTTCTGCTGCAAGCGGCCGCGTGTAACTTGGCGCTGCTGCTTCGAAAGATGGTTGGAGTGGGAACGCCGCGAGCTATGCAGGACGCAGTGGCACATCTATTGCTTGTTCTTTTGCAGCGGATCTCGGCCATTGACGTCGTGAATAAACCGGCACGGTCGCTCCCGGCTGTCATCTCGCGTCGAATGCCGCACCGACGCCGGTGCGCTCAACAGGAACCCGCTGGCAAAAAAGGTAGGCTTTAGACACGGGCTGCTAGCTGCGACGATCGACTCCGGGGACGACAGATACTTCGTCCAGCACGAGAAAACGCGCCCTGGGAGCTTCCAGGACTCTGCTACGACTTTTCAACGACTTCCACGAAGACTCAACGACTTACCAAAAATCACCTAGCGCGCCAACGTGAACTTGCCTCGCAGTTGGATGTTGTCGGAGGAGCCCCCGACGAGAATAGTGAAATCCCCCGGCTCTGCGCTCCAATCCTTCTTCGCGACGTCGTAAAAGGAAAAGGCCCGGCGATCCAGCGTGAGAGTTATGCGTCTGGTCTCGCCCGGCTTGAGATCTAGCTTGGCAAATCCTTTTAGTTCTTTGACGGGCCGCGGAACACTGGCATGGGCATCGCCCACGTACAACTCCGCCACTTCCGCCGCCGCGCGATGGCCTGTGTTCTTTATGTCGAAAGAAACTGAGACAGGCTCGTTCAAATTTCCAGACTGCGGCGTCACCGACAACTTGCTGTACGCAAATGTCGAGTAGGAGAGACCGTAACCGAAAGCGAACAGCGGCTTGGTGGCAGACCGATCAAAGCCGCGATAGCCCACGAACACACCTTCGGAGTAGCTCACCCGGTTGCTCCCTTTCTCGGGGTAGTAGCTGTGAAACACGGGATTATCTTCCCAGCGGCGCTCAAACGACACTGGCAACTTGCCCGACGGGCTGTAATCGCCAAACAGAATTTGTGCCAGCGCTGTGCCGCCTTCTTGTCCCGGGTACCAGGCGTGCAGAATCGCTGGAACACTATCCACCCATCGCGTCATATCCACATTGCCGCCGGCCGTTACCACAACGATCACGTTCTTGTTGACGGCGCTGATCTGGCGGATGAGTTCGTCCTGTCCGCCGGGAAGTTGGAACGGACGATCAAAACCCTCGCCCTCGGTCTTGGGATCGAAGCCCACGCAAAGGATCACCGCGTCGGCCTTCGCGGCCAGAGGCTTGGTGTCGCGGCCGACGTAAGCTTCTGCCCGAGCCACACCGAAACCAACGATCGCGGTGCTCACCGAGTCGAAGTATTCAAGACGAATCTTGTACGGTTGGCCAGCCTCCAGATGCCGAGTAGCGACGTCGAGCGTCTGGGAATGAGGCAGCCAGTCATCGATTGCGATGTCGTCTCCGACATACAGTCGCACTCCGTCGTCGGCGGAGGTGTAGAACTTATAGTCCCCGGTCTCCTTTGGCACGTAATAGCCCGTCCAGCGAATCGCGAAATGATCCACCGGTTCGCCTGCGGCAAAGCTTCCCTCTCCCCAATCGAAGTGCACGTGCTTGTCGGTACGCACCAGCGCTGGCGTGCCTTTCAGTTCCTCATTGCTGAAATATTCGCCTTTGAGACCGGCCTCGCCGTTAGGAGCCGTAACGAATTCCGAGTTTTCAAAAACTTCATCGAGCGGAGGGACGTCAACCGCATACAAAACCTTGGCTTTCGTTCCCAAGCGGTTGCTGATGCCTTCCAGATAACTCACGCTGTTGAATGGCTTGGTTTCCGCACTGCCGCCTCCGCTAATCACGGCGGGGTAGGCATCGGGGCCAATGACGGCAATAGTCTTCACTTTGTTCTCGTCGAGCGGAAGCAGATTGCCTGAGTTCCTCAGCAGGACCATTGCACCTCTGGCTACTTCGAGCGCCACCTGCCTTCCTTCCTGGCTGTAGGTAGGCAAGCCGATATCCGTCTGCGGTTGCTCGATGAATCCGAACTCGATCGCCTTGCACAGAATTCTTCGGACCTTGTCGTCCATGGTCGCCACCGAGATCTTGCCGTCTTTGAGCGCTGGCAGCAGCGCATCGCGATTCATGAACGTTGGCGACGGCATTTCCAGATCGAGACCTCCGTTGGCTGCGGCAACGCCGTCGTGCGTGGCGCCCCAATCCGACATGACAACGCCGTCGAATCCCCACTCTTTCTTGAGAATATCGTTGTTCAGATGAGTGTTCTGAGTCATGTAGTTGCCGTTGACCAGGTTGTAGGCGTCCATAACCGCGCCAACGTGCCCCTCCTTCACCGACGCTTCGAATGCGGGCAAGTAGATTTCCCGTAGTGTTCGTTCATCGATGTCGGAACTGAGAGTCATGCGCGCAAATTCAGAATTGTTCCCAGCAAAGTGCTTGGCCGTGGCGATAACGCGCTGTGACTGAATTCCTCGAATCACCGAAACCGCCATTCTCGACGCCAGGAATGGGTCTTCCCCGAAGTACTCGAAGTTGCGGCCGTTCATCGGCGCGCGATAAATGTTCATGCCGGGGCCGAGAATGAAATGGACTCCGCGCGCACGGGCATCCTGCCCCATGGCGGCGCCGAAACGCTGCGCCAGATCGACATCCCAGGAAGCCGCCAGTGCGATGCCAGCCGGGTATGCAGTCGTTAACCCATAGTCGTGCACGCCCATCGGGCCGTCCGACATCTTCAGGGAAGGGATCCCGACTCGAGGAATCGGCCGCGTATAGAAATCGTTGATGCCGCCGATCATCTCGATTTTTTCGTCGAGCGTCATCTGGCTCAGCAGTGAATCAACCCGCTTCTCGATACTTGCTTTCGATGGCACCGATTGAGTCAGACCAAACGGCGCAACCAACAGCAGGATGATTGCCACTGCGAAGATTCGTGTCCTCAAGATCGCTTGATTCATTCCCATCCCCTCTTGATTTTCGAATCAAGCATAACTCAACCCATCCATCACGCTTTTTTCGTTTGACTATCGCGCGGGCCAAATCCACACTAACGCTGAATGCTTGGAGATCCGCGGGGTGTGCGCTGAACAAGTTTCTCGGCGTATCTCTTGGATTGGAAACCCTAGCCGGCGAGAACGGCCGCGCAACGGATTCAACGAGTATCAGGGAGCAACAAGGAGACCAATACATGTCTGCACTGGCATTGCTCGGGGGCACGAAAGCAAAGAACAAGCCGTTTCCGGTCTGGCCGTTCTACGACCAGAATGAAGAGCGCGCTCTCAAAGAAGTTCTGGAGAGCCGAGTCTGGTGGCGCACGCCCGGAACCAAGACTCTGGAATTTGAACAGGCATTCGCCAAATTTCACGGAGCGCGTCACGGGATCGCCGTGACCAACGGAACCGCTGCGTTGGAAGTCACCATGGCTGGGCTCGGCATCACCGCGGGAGATGAGGTGATTGTGCCGGACTTTACCTTCGTCGCGACTGCGAGTGCCGTGTTGTTCGCAAATGCGCTACCGGTGCTGGTGGATGTTGATCCCGAAACGTATTGCATCAATCCCGACCTGGTGGAAGCGGCGATCACTCCGCGAACGAAGGCGATCATCGCGGTGCACATGGGCGGACATCCCGCGGATCTTGATCGGCTGAAGGAAATCGCCAGCAGCAAAGGACTGGCGCTGGTCGAAGACTCAGCGCACGCGCACGCCAGCGAGTGGCGCGGGCAACGGATCGGCACGTTTGGGGTCGCGGGCACCTTCAGTTTTCAAGCGAGCAAGCTGATGACCGCGGGCGAAGGCGGAATGATCATTTCCAATGACGACAAATTTGAAGTACAAGCGCGATCGGTGCATGACTGCGGTCGCATGCCGGGTGAATGGTTCTACAGCCACTTTATTTATGGATCGAATTACCGGCTAAGCGAATGGCAGGGCGCAGTTCTGAACGTGCAGTTGAGCCGACTGGACGAGCAGACCAAGCGACGCCATCAAAATTCACGGCTGCTGGACAGCTTGCTGAGCAAGATCCCAGGCATTACGCCGCAAAAGCTCGACGAGCGGTGCACGCGCAACGGGCAGTATGCCTACATTTTCCATGTGAACAAGAAGAAGTTCGCGAAGATTTCCACCGAACGTTTTATCGCGGCCATGAACGCAGAGGGCATTCCGAACCAGGCAAGTTATCCGCCCCTTCACGAGCTGCACATGTTCCGCAACGGGGAGTATCGCAAGCGCCTCAGCGGGAAGCAGGCGAAACAGAAACATGCGTTTTTGAAGAAGAAGTTCCCGGCGACTCAAAAAGCGGCTTGGGAAACGGTCTGGATTCCGCAGCCTGCGTTGTTGGGAGACGAAGAAGACATGCACGAGATCGCGGCTGCGCTGACCAAGATTCAGAAGAACGCGAAGGAACTTGCCTGAGGGGCGCGACAACCTCACGACCATGTTCGAGCGATTCTCATACCGGGGCTGGAACAACGCTTACAGGCTGTCGAACGGGGTCGTCGAGCTGGTTGTGACCGCGGACGTCGGCCCTCGGATTCTCTTCTACGGCTTTCGCAATGGCGAGAACCAGCTTCATGAAGTCGTGGAAGATGCAGGCAAGACTGGCGGTTCCGAGTTCCGCTTGTATGGCGGCCACCGCTTGTGGATCTCTCCGGAAGTGGAGAGAACTTATTATCCCGACAATGCTCCGGTGGCGGTGTCACAGCGCGATAAGAGCGTTCGCTTTACGGCTCAGCTCGAGGATCTGCCTCCAGGAACCAACCTGCAAAAGGAGCTCGAGATCGAGTTGGCGGCAACGGGCTCGCAGGTCCGGATCACACACCGCATCACGAATCACGATGCGCAATCGACCACGCTCGCGCCCTGGTCGCCCACGATGATGCGTGCCGGGGGACGCGCGATCCTGCCCCTTTCTCCCAGAATTGCGATGGACAAAGATCACTATTTGCCGGTAGGGGTTTTCGGCATTTGGTCGTTCACGGATTTTGCCGACCCTCGCTGGGTGCACGGCACCTCTTACATCCAGTTGCGGCAACTGGCAAATCCCAAAGGCCGTTTCAAAGAACAGATGGGGGGCATTTACAACGCGGCTGGCTGGGGAGCTTACTTCTGTCAGGGCGATCTTTTCGTGAAGCGCGCCGCGGTGATCGGCGGCGCCCGGTACCCCGATTTCGGCTGTAATTTTGAAGTTTTCACCAACCCGGATTTCCTCGAACTGGAAACACTGGGGCCTATGGTCGAATTGAAACCGGGAGAAGTGGTGGAACATGTCGAGCACTGGTGGCTGTTTAGCCACGTGCCCAGCGGAGAGAACGAGGAATGGATTGAGTCGGCCGTGGTTCCGTTGGTTGATCAAACAGCGATCTTATAGCCGGCACGGGAGAAAACGATGAAGAGATGCTTGGCGCCGTCATGGAGTCGGTTGGTCGTAGTTCTCGCTTCGGTTGTTTTCCTGTTTCTGATTCCGCTGAGTTCCTGGGCTCAGGCTGCGCGCCCGGTCCCTGGCCACGTCCCGCCCAAGCGGTCGTCGCAAATTCACGATGGGTTTGGGATCAACTCTGACATGCCGCGCGATCCCTATCTTCCATGGGACCGCTGGTGGTGGACGCGCATGTTCGATGCCGGCTTCAAGTGGGCCCGCATCGGACAATATGAAAACAGTTCAGACCGCACCAGTTGGGACTGGATCGAACAGAAACGCGGCGTGTTTTCGAGTTCGCCTGAGCTTGAGGACTTCGTCGATTCACTCGTCGACAACGGGGTCGACATCCAGGTGCAATTGATTTATGGCAACGTGATGTACACCTCACCGAGCGGCCAGCGGCCTGATGTGAGCGTTCCCGAATCTGGATCATTTCATAATGATGACCGGAGTTTGTATTCCGTCTTTTGGCCGCCGACCACGCCGGAGCAGATCGCTGCTTTCAATCGATACGCTGCGTGGATGGTGAATCATTTTCACGATCGGATTCACTACTGGGCTTTGTGGAATGAGCAGGACATTGGTTACTGGAATCCGTGGGGTAATCCCGAGCAGTTTGGAAAGCTGCTGGGTCCTTTTGTCGAAACCGTACACCGAGCCGATCCGGAGGCGAAGGTGATCTACGGCGGTCAGGCAGATCCAACCCGGGACTTCACGCAGCGGGCATTCGATACCTGCCAGTGTGCCGCGGGAATCGACGTGTACGCCTATCACACCTACCCGGGCTATGGTTCGAACATGAATCCGGAAACGATGGATTACGGCGCGTACCAGTCGGAATCTCCGCGGGCGTTGCGGGACCTGGTCACGCATTATCCCGGCGTCAAACCGGACATTCCTTTCTTCGATGACGAGTTCAACTCGATTCCCGCGTGGGCGGGTTCCGATGAGTCGGTGCAGGCCAAGTATATCCCGCGGGGTTTCGTCTATAACCTGGCAGCAGGAGTGAAGACGTTCGTCTGGCTGCTGGCTGCGGGAACGGACGGCAATGAGTACGACGATTTTGGAATCATTCACGGGCTTACGAATCACGACACTCGACTTCACGCCTCGCCCGGTCTTTTCCGCGTTGCAGAACACGAACGCGCTTTTTTCGGATACCAAGTTTGATCCGTCGATCGAGGTCGGCGGCACGGATCTGCCTGCCTTGCGGCGCCAAGCGGGCGTTCCTTTCCTCGGGTACGGGTTCCGATCGGACAAAGGAAAAGCGATTGTGGCGTACTGGCTGGCGGCACATAGCTTTCCGGGGAATGCATTTGTTCCGCTCTATGCCACGCTCTCATTGAAGAACACGGGCATTGCACATCCGGTTCTGGTCGATGTCGTTTCCGGCGAGATCAAACCGGTCAAGTGGAAACCGGGCACGAACGACACACTCGAAGGTCTGCCGGTCAAAGACAGCATCATGGCCGTTACGGACGAGGGCTACTTCGATTGGCCGGTTCTTCCGGAAGCTCCAAGTTCGCTGAAGCTCTCGCTGGCGGGCAATACCGCGAAACTAAGCTGGCAGGTCCATGGCGGCAGTCCCATAGGTATCGTGATCGAACGCCGGATCGACGAGGGCGACAGCGCGAGGAAGAAGTTGGGATCGAATCGCAAAACTCCCAGCCAGCGCCACTGAGTACAGCGACTCCAACGTCAAGCAGGGTGAGAGATTCGCTTACCGCGTGCGCGCCATCAATGCCGATGGCGAGTCTGCTTACTCCAACATCGTCCGGGGCGCGCTTCCGGCCAGACCTTGATCCAACCGCTGTCGGAAATCACGCTCGTCAGACCTGCAGATTGCGCAGGTAAGGCACGCTGGCTTTCATCATTTCCAGGTTCATTTCGACGAAGTAATTCTTGATGCCACCCGTTTTAGCGGCGGTGAAGATTTTCTTCCAATCCAGGGAGCCCCGCCCCACCGGCACTGTTTTCTTAGTCTCCGCTGACCAGCCCTGCACGTGCATGGAAATGAAGCGGCCGGGATACTTCGTGAAATACTCGGCAGCATCGTAGCCGCGGCTGATGGTAGAAACCTGGAACTGGAACTTCACCAGCTTGGGGTCGAGGAGATCGAACAACACGTCATAGGTGCGCTTGCCGTCAACCGTCGAAAGTTCGAAGTTTTCGTTGTGCAGTCCCTGCTGGATGCCCGCCTTTGCGGCCTGCTCGCCCATTTTGTTGTACTCGTCGGCGGCGCGCTTCACGTCATCCATGGTCGGCTTGTCAGGCCCGTCGAGGCTGGGCACTAACATCTGGGTGAGGCCTACTTCTTTCGCCCAGGCAATTGCGGCCTGCTGGTCTTTTCTCAGTTCGTCGATGCCGAAGTGAGAACTCACACAACCGACTCCTGCGTCGCTGAGAATCTTGCGGAGCTCGGCTCCTTTGTATTTGGCGACGCCGGCGAATCCGTTGTCGGCGTAGCCTACTGGTGAGCACAGTTCGATCATCTGAAATCCAGCGGCGGCGAGTTGTTTGATCGTGCCGGGAAAGTCCTGCTCGATCATTTTCCTGACGGGCCAGGTCTGACATCCGATAGGCATGCCCAGAGGATTGGCGCGAAGATCGAACGCGAACGTCGAAAGAAAGCTGGCTGCAGCGGTGTAGGTTGCCGCAGTCTTCAGAAAGTCTCTTCTCGAAATTGATGACATCGAAGTCTCCTTACGACGAATGTGTTTTAGATTCGCTTCATTTCTGGCCGTAACCTTTTCCGGGCTGCGGGCTAAATAGCTTGCTGAAAAGCTGGCCCGTTCGCCTCAGGGACTAAGGCCCTGACAACGAAGGGAGAGACCCTGAGGGCGCTGAGGACTGACGCCCGCGGATAGGGATCCTTCGACTCCGCGAGCTCATTCGAGCTCGCTCCGCTCAGGATGACAACGGGAACTAACTAGAGTTCCCAACCAGTGCGGCGTTCCGGCTTGACATACTTCTGAGCGACCTCGGAGTTCACGCTCAAGGTGGAACGATCCCACGTAAGCTTCTGTCCCATGCGAGACGCGACGTTCCCCAACAGCAGCGTCTCGGTGACGAGGCCTTCAAACTCGAAGTTCCCACCGGGTTTCACCTTGCCTCCCTTGCAGGCGTCGAGCCATTCGCGCTCGTTTCCAGGCGATCTCGGCAAAGTCTTCGGCGGCTGTTTGTAGCTGTCCATCTTCGATTGAGGAATCAGCTTTGGATTGCCGCCATTGAAGCTGCAGAGAATCTTCCCGCGGTCTCCAATGAACAGCAGGCCTTCATCTTCTTCGCCGTCTCCCTTCAGGGGACGGTTTTCTTCCAGTTCCTCCGGGCGCGCGGGCTTCAGTCCACCGTCGTACCAGGTGAATTTCACTGGAGGCATGTCGCCACGCGCGGGGAAGTTATAGCGGACGATCGAGGCCAGCGGATAAGTCTCATCGTAACGGTCGCTGGAACTCGATTCCACACTCACGGGCGCCTCGAGTTTCAAAACGCGAAAGATTGTGTCGAAGCTGTAGGAACCCATATCGCCCAGCGCTCCACAACCGAAATCGGTCCACCCACGCCACACAAAAGGAAGATAGGCGTGGTTGAAAGGACGTTCGGGCGCCGGGCCTAGCCAGAGGTTCCAGTCCAAACCTTCGGGCACCGGCTCGGTTTCCTTGGGGCGTTCGAGTCCTTGCGGCCAGAACGGACGGCTCGACCAGTTGCTGACTTCCCGGACCGGTCCAATCGCACCGTCCCAGATCCATTCGCACAATAAACGAGTGGCTTCGGACGCCTGGTTGCCCACTGCGATCTGCGTGGCCACGCCCGTTTCCTTGGCGATCTCGGCGATGCGGCGCGCCTCATAGATGGTGTGCGTCAGCGGCTTCTGGCAAAACACATGCTTGCGCTTCCTCATGGCCGCGGCGGAGACGGCCGCATGCAGGTTGTCGGTGGTACACACGACGACGGCGTCGAGATCCTTCTGCTTCTCCAGCAGTTCGCGGAAGTCCGTATAGGCTGCGCAGCCTTTATACTGGCCGGACCGCTGCTGAGTACCGTAGTAGCCGTCCACGATTTTCTGGCAAGGTTCGCGGCCGGCGACGCCGCTGGTAACGGCGAGCGAATGGGACAGCCGAATCGGCTGGTCGGGGCTGAGCCAATCCCATCCACTGTTCGACGCCGAGCAGTTTGCGGACGGAATTGCAGAACTCATGCGTATCCCATTGCGGATAATCCGCGCCGGACTTGTTGCAGTCGCAGACCGCGACGCCCTGCACGTCGGGCTCCCGCAAGAAATGCAGCATGACGCGCAAACCCTGGGCACCAACGCCGATGAAAGCGATATTGACCTTGTCGCTGGGCGGAACGTAGCCCACGCCGCCCAACACCCGGCGCGGAACAATCGAAAAACCAATCGCCGCTGCGGCAGTTTGTCCTAAGAACGTACGCCGCGAAACTGAGCCCACTCCACTGCTGCGCGATCGACCTTGATTCTTCACGTTCGCCTCCTTTACTGCAGATCACGATGCCCATCTTGCCGTGAGAGTTACGGCATTCCCGATTCAACCCGATACTGTAAACGAATCTGAGGTCCGCGTGTACGAAAGTTCCGCGCTCTGCAGATCTCGTGGCGCTGCTTCGCCGATAACCGGACCGGAGCTCTCACCTTTTCTGGTCTTCGAATACCAGTCTCGCCTTCAGTTTCTCTCCAGCCCCGGTCTGCAATCGCACAATTTCGAATCCCATTTTCGCGTAGCAGCATCGCCGGCTCACCTATGCGTCGGGGTGCTGTCGACACCTCGACAGGCCGTACATCAGGAACATTCTGGCCCTTCACCTTCAGACCGTTAACTCCTTGTGCTTCTTCAAGTCTGAGAGCGCCGGGGGAGTCGGACCAGTGGCATGGAGCGTGCATTAATGATGGCAAGTGGGGATTTGGCTCTCACCGATTTATGGGAGCAGTAGAACGGGATCGGTTTTGTTGAGGAATCCCGCGTGAGGCAGATATGTGGATTGTCCGGCTTGCTTTGCGGCGGCCTTATACCTTTGTTGTGCTTGCGATCTTGATCCTGATCCTTGGCGCGTTCTCCATTGTCCGGACGCCGACCGACATTTTTCCGAATATCAATATTCCGGTCGTCAGCATTATCTGGAGTTACAACGGACTGAACGCGCAGGATATGAGCGACCGCATCGTCTCTGTGACCGAGCGCTCGCTCACTACCACCGTCGACAACATCGAGCACATCGAGTCGCAATCGCTCAATGGGATTGCGGTGGTGAAGGTATTCTTTCAGCCCACCGCGAGCGTCGAGCGCGCCATCGCGCAAGTCACGGCGGTTTCGCAGACCCAACTGCGGCAACTGCCGCAGGGCACCACTCCTCCGCTGGTCATCAGCTACAGCGCGTCGAGCGTGCCGATTCTGCAGCTTGCGCTTTCGGGAGGAAAGCTCTCTGAACAACAGCTGAATGATTACGGGCTCAACTTTATTCGTACACGCCTGATCACGGTGGAAGGGGCGTCGGTCCCCTATCCGTACGGAGGAAAGCAGCGGCAGGTGCAAATCGACCTGGACACGGCTGCGCTGCAATCGAAAGGCCTGTCGCCGCTCGATGTGGTCAACGCCATCAGTGCGCAGAATCTTATTCTGCCCTCGGGAACGGCGAAGATCGGGTCGAAGGAATATGACGTCGATATCAACGGCAGCCCGACTGACATTGCGGGACTGAACCAGTTGCCGATTAAGACCGTGGGCAGCAGCACGATCTACATTCACGACGTGGGCTGGGTGCGGGATGGGTTTCCTCCGCAGACCAATATTGTTCGCGTCGACGGGCAGCGGTCCGTTCTGTTGACGATTCAGAAGGCCGGGAACGCGTCGACGTTGGACGTTATCGCCGGTATCAAGTCGTTGCTTCCGCAGATCAAGGCGAGCCTGCCGCCGGAACTCGACATCAAACCGCTGGCCGACCAGTCCATCTTTGTGCGCGCGTCGATTGACGGCGTGATCAAGGAGGCGACGATTGCGGCGTGCCTGACTGGGCTGATGATTCTGATCTTTCTGGGAAGCTGGCGGAGCACACTGATCATTGCGGTTTCGATCCCGCTGTCGATTTTGACGTCGATCATCGTGCTGAGCGCACTGGGCGAAACCATCAACATCATGACGCTGGGCGGATTGGCGCTGGCGGTCGGGATTCTCGTCGATGATGCCACGGTCGAGATCGAGAATATCAATCGAAATATCGCGCAGGGGAAAGAGATTCAGCAGGCGATCCTCGATGGCGCGCAGCAGATCGCAGTTCCTGCATTTGTTTCGACACTCTGCATCTGCATTGTGTTCGTTCCCATGTTCTTTCTCACCGGGGTTGCGCGATATCTGTTCGTACCACTGGCGGAATCTGTGGTGTTTGCAATGCTTGCGTCTTACCTACTCTCACGCACACTGGTGCCCACCATGGCGAAGTATTTGCTGCGCGGGCACGAACAGGAGACCGGGCACATATCTGGGTCGAGCCGTAATCCTCTGGTTCGTCTGCAAATTCGGTTCGAGGAGGCCTTCGAGCATCTGCGGGAAGGTTACCAGCGCGTGTTGGAGGGTTGCCTGAACCATCGGCGCGCTTTTCTGGCCGGCGTGCTGGCCTTCTCCATCGTTTCTCTGGCGTTGCTCATTCCGTTCCTGGGGCAGGATTTTTTTCCTACCGTGGATAGCGGACAGTTCAAGCTGCATCTGCGGGCACCGACGGGGACTCGTATTGAAGAAACGGCGCGGCTCTGCGACCTGGTGGAACAGTCGATCCGGCAGCAGATTCCGCAGGCTGAAGTCTCGAGCATCATCGATAACATTGGGATTCCGTACAGCGGCATCAACCTGTCGTACAGCAATTCCGCGCCGATCGGGCCGGCGGACGCGGACATTCTGGTTAGTCTCTCGACCGACCATCATCCCACGGACAAATATGTACACGACCTCCGGCTCAGTTTGGCGGAGCGCTTTCCGGGAGTAACGTTTTCGTTTTTGCCCGCCGACATCGTCAGCCAGATCCTGAACTTTGGGCTGCCTGCTCCGATTGACATTCAAGTCGCCGGCAATGATCTGGAGGGAGACCGGCGCTACGCTGACAACGTGCTGCAGAAGATCCGGGGAGTCCCGGGGACTGCGGACCTGCGCATTCAGCAGCCTTTCGATCAGCCCGAACTTTACATTGACGTGGACCGCACCAAGGCTAATGAAATTGGATTCACGCAGCACGACGTTGCGCAAAACCTGCTGGTGTCACTGAGCGGCAGCTTTCAGACTTCGCCAACGTTCTGGCTTGATCCTAAGAATCGCGTGAGCTATTCGATCGCCACCCAAACGCCGCAGTACCGGATTCAGACCTTGCAGGATGTCGAGAACATTCCTGTCACAGGTACGAATCCCGCAGCTCCGCCCGAGATTCTGGGCAGTCTGGCTTCGGTCACGCGCCAGGTGCACATGCCGGTGGTTTCGCACTACGACATTCGTCCCGTGATCGACATTTATGGTTCCGTGCAAGGCCGCGATCTGGGGGCGGTCGCGCGGCAGATCAATCAGATCCTCAAGGAGACGCAAAGTTCGCTGCCTCGTGGGTCGCAGGTGATTGTGCGTGGGCAGGTACGGACGATGCGCTCTTCTTATATCGGCCTGCTGGCGGGGCTGGCGTTCTCGATCATGCTGGTCTACCTGCTGATCGTGGTGAATTTCCAGTCATGGCTGGACCCATTCATCATCATCTCGGCGCTGCCAGCGGCTCTGGCGGGAATCGCATGGTTCCTCTTCGTCAGCCACACCACGGTCAGCGTGCCGGCGCTGACGGGAACCATCATGTGTATGGGCGTGGCCACGGCGAACAGCATTCTGGTGGTGAGCTTTGCGACCGAGCAGATGCAGGAAGGAAAAGATGCGATCGCGGCGGCGCTGGAGGCGGGATATACGCGATTTCGTCCAGTGTTGATGACCGCCTTGGCCATGATCATCGGCATGGTGCCGATGGCGCTGGGCTGGGCGAAGGCGGCGAGCAGAATGCTCCGCTGGGCCGCGCGGTGATCGGCGGTCTGCTCTTTGCCACGGTAGCAACTTTGCTGTTCGTGCCAACCCTGTTCAGCCTGCTGCACGGATCGCGCCGCAGCGGGGAGAAGAAGCAAGACGAATTGAGTCTTCAGAAATACCAGTAAGAAAGCGTGGGGAATATGCCAGTTGAAACAAGCACAGAGATGGCAGTAACAATGCCGGAAGTGCCAAAGCAAAATCAAAAACCCGCAAGGTCCAAACACTGGGCAGCTGCCATCGTGGCCGCCGTGGTGGTCGCCGCAGCTTTGACATTCGGCATCTTGCCGCGGGTCACTGCCCGGACGACGCTGCGGAGAGAAAACGCGCAAATGGCGCTGCCGACCGTCGCAATCGTCCATCCGGAACGCACGGCCGAAGCGGAAGAAGTTGTGCTTCCCGCGAATGTGCAGGCCTTCATCAGCGCTCCAATTTACGCGAGGACAAACGGGTATCTGAAGAAGTGGTACGCGGACATTGGAGCGCACGTGAAGCAGGGACAACTTCTGGCGGAAATCGAAACGCCGGAAGTGGACCAGCAACTGCAGCAGGCGCGGGCGGATCTGAGTACGGCTGAAGCAAACCTGCACCTCGCGGAAATCACGGCGAACCGCTATCAGGACTTGCTGAAGTCAAATTCAGTCTCGCAGCAAGAGACTGACAATGCGACTGGCGCTTTGGCCGCGAACAAGGCGACCGTGCAGGCAAACGAGGCAAACGTAAGCCGGCTGCAGCAGTTGCAGTCATTCGAGAAGATCTACGCCCCGTTCAGCGGAGTGATCACGGCGCGCAAAACCGACATCGGCGATCTGATCGATGCTGGCGCCAGCGGCGGATCAAAAACCGACCTCTTTGACATTGCTCAACCGGACAAACTGCGCGTCTACGTCAACGTTCCGGAAGCATATTCGCAGGCTGCAAAGCCGGGCTTGACTGCGGATTTGACCCTGGCTGAGTTTCCGGGACGCCGGTTCCAGGGACGATTGGTGCGAACTGCGGAGGCAATCGATCCGGCTTCGCGCACTCTGTTGGTAGAGATCGACGTGGTGAATCCCACGGGTGCACTTCTGACCGGCTCTTATGCGGAGGTTCATCTGAAACTGCCAGCGGGAAGCTCGTCCTATGTCGTCCCGGTAAATACCCTGCTGTTCCGAAAAGAGGGCCTGCGTTTGGCGGTGGTGAAAGATGGCAAGGCCATGTTGACGCCCGTAACACCGGGCCATGATTTCGGCGATCGGATGGAGATCGTCGGAGGCTTGCAGGGAGAGGAGTCGATCATCGTGAATCCGCCGGATTCGATTATCTCTGGGCAGTCCGTACGAATCGCCCAGTCCGCCACGGGAGATGCGCTATGAGCTTCCGAGCGTACGCAAACTTGAGGTACAGAATCGCGCTGCTGGGATGTTTCATTCCCATCTTGCTGTTGGCCGGATGCGAGGTGGGCCCGCGCTATGCCCGGCCCAACGTGCCCGCGCCTCCGGCGTACAAGGAATTGCCGCCCGACTGGACTACAGCGCAGCCCAACGATGCCATCGCACGCGGCAGATGGTGGGAGATATTTCAAGACGCGAAACTAAGCGAACTCGAAGAGCAGGTCAATGTATCGAATCAGAATCTGAAAGCGGCCGAGGCGCAGTACGTCCAGGCCCGAGCGTTGGTCCGGCAAAATCGCGCGGACTATTTCCCGACCATCACAACGGGGCTTTCGGCGATCCGGGATCATCAATCGCAGAATCGTCCGCTCTTCAACCAGGCAACGAGTACTTACACGGATATTGTGTTGCCGGTCAGTGCGTCGTACGAGGCCGACGTTTGGGGCCGAGTCCGCCGGACGGTCGAGGCTAGCCGTGCTGAGGCCCAGGCCACCGCAGCCGACATGGAAGGCGTCCGTCTGAGCCTGCATGCGGAACTCGCGTCGGATTATTTTCAACTGCGGGAACTGGACGCGGAGGAGCAACTGCTTTCGTCGACGGTCACGGCTTACGAACAGGCGCTTGATCTCACGCAGAATCGGTTCAAGGGCGGGGTCGCTTCAGGCGTGGACGTTGCTCAAGCCCAAACTCAGCTCGAAACCACACGCGCGCAGGCCATCGACATCGGAGTGCAGCGAGCACAGTTTGAACATGCGATCGCAGTGCTGATCGGCAAGCCGGCGTCTACGTTCACGCTGGCATCGTCGCCTCTGACGCTGGCGCCACCGGTGATCCCGGCCGGGATGCCTTCCGAACTGCTGGAAAGGCGTCCCGACGTGGCTAGCGCCGAGCGCAGGGTTGCCGCAGCCAACGCCAACATCGGTGTCGCGAAGGCCGCATACTTTCCGAACATGTCGTTGACCACCTCGGGCGGATTTGAGAGCAACACGATCACGAACCTGTTGTCGGGGCCAAGCGGATTCTTGATGGCAGGTGCATCCGCGATGGTGACCGCGTTCGATGCGGGCCGGCGCCACGCCGTTTCGGATCAGGCGCAGGCTGCATACGATCAGTCTGTGGCCAACTATCGTGAGACTGTCCTCGGCGCATTTCAGGATGTAGAGGACAATCTGGCGGCGCTCAGGATTTTGCAGGACGAGGCGAAAACACAACAGGCGGCGGTGCAAGCTGCGCAGAACTCACTGAATCTCTCGCTCACCCGCTACAAGGGCGGCGTGACCACTTACCTTGAAGTCATCACCGCGCAGGGGTTGGCTCTCTCCGATGAGCGGACGGCGGTGCAGATTCTGGGCCGGCGGATCACGGCAAGCGTGTTGCTGGTGCGCGCGTTGGGAGGTGGATGGGACAGTTCCACGCTGCCACAACGACCGGAGTGCTGTGGCAGATTGATCAGTCAAACGAGCGGAGCGGCTGCGGCAGACTCAAAAGCTGAAGCCGCACCTGCGATATCAGGATCCAAGTGAGAAAACGGCAGCCTCAATCCGGCTGACGCGCAATGCCGAGCCTCCGCATCTTGTAGATCAGCGTCGTTCGCGGCATTCCCAGGCGATTCGCTGCCCCACCGGAACCGCCCAACACCCACTGCGTTTCGCGCAATGCTTGCAGAATGTGTTCGCGCTCCGCGTCCTCGAGAGTGATTGGTGCGGCCACGAGGTTTTCGCGTACGCGTGCCAATTCCGAGACCGGCGCACATAGAGTCCTGGTCTGCGACAGAATGACCGCACGCTCGATGAAATTCTGCAGCTCTCGAATATTCCCCGGCCAGTCATAGCGCATCAACGCGTCCATCGTCTCCGGGGGGATGACGTCGATCCGTTTGTTCATCTGCTTGCCGTAGTGCTCTACAAAGTGGAAGACAAGCAGGGGAACATCTTCCCGGCGTTCGCGCAGGGCGGGCAAACGAATGGGGAAAACGTTGAGCCGGTAGTAGAGGTCGGCGCGAAACGAACGATCCTCCACCATTCTTCCCAGGTCCTGATTGGTCGCGGCCACGAGACGAACGTCAACCTGGATCGAGCGACTGCTGCCGAGGCGCTCGAACTCCTGCTCCTGCAAAACCCGCAACAACTTGGGTTGTAATTCCGAAGGGATGTCGCCAACTTCATCGAGAAACAGAGTTCCCTTGTCGGCAACCTCGAAGCGGCCAACCTTCTTCGCGATGGCTCCGGTGAATGCGCCTTTTTCGTGGCCGAACAACTCGCTCTCCAGCAATCCGGACGGAATCGCGGCGCAGTTGAGTTTCGCAAATAGATTCTCACGGCGGGAGCTGAGGTTATGAATGGCCCGCGCCACCAATTCCTTGCCTGTGCCGGTTTCTCCCTGGATCAGAACAGTGGAGTTGGTCGGCGCCACAGTCGAGATGTGCCGCAGCACTTCCTGAATGGCAGGCGTGTTCCCCAGAATTTCGTCGAAGCCGCGCTCGGCGCGGATCTCAGTGCGCAGGTAGGAGGTCTCTCCCGCGAGGCGTTCCCTCGACTCGTCGACTTCGCGGTACTGCATGGCATTGTCGAGCGCGATGGCGACCTGATTGGAGACCTGCTGCAGGAAGTCCGCATCGGCTTCCGAGAAACGATGAGGATGCCGGTCCAACAAATGCAGCACTCCAATCTTGCGATCGCCGCGCACCAGCGGCAGGAAACAGCCGGATTGCACTCCTTCTTGAAAGTTCAACTGCAGAGAACTCACATGTAGGGCACGTGGCGCGGTTTCAAAGAGGACAGGCTCGCCGGTCCGAAACGCCTTGCCTGGGCTCGATCCGTCGATAGGGAGTTGCGTTTCCTCCTGAAGAAAACCGCGGCCTTCAGGAAAATCGAGCCCATGAATTTCCAGTTGTTGTTTCTGCAGATCGGGCAACGAGAGGCACGCTCCATCGCACTGCATGGCCAATCGGACGCGACGCGGGATCACCTTGAACAGTTCGGTCAACGATAGGTTCGACACCACGGCGTTGTTTACGTCGAGCAGCAGCTTCAGTCGGTCCCGTTCGCGAGCCACCTCTTGCTGCAAAGTTGAAGCGTCCTGATAGTTCAGCGCGTTCTCTACGGCGACCGCGACCTGGCTCGCAGCCAGCTTCTGAATTTCGAGTTGATCGAGCGCGTAGGCGTTTGGCGCCGTGTGTCCCAAACTGAAAGCGCCCAGCTTCCTCCGCGGGGTGCTCAACGGGATGCTGCAGAAAGAGCGGACTCCGTATTCGCGCATCAGCTGGATCGGGCGCGCAAATCGGTCCTCAAGATCCAGATCGTCGAGCACCAAGGGTTGCTGATTCGTCCACACCCAAGCGGACGGCGACTCGTCCATGGAGAACTCCATTCCCGGACGAACACTGTCGGGGCCGTCTGAATTCAAGATATGGACTCGCATTACATTTCGTGCCGAATCGTAGAGGAGCACGCTGAGATAGCTAAAATCAATGATGGGATGAAGCCGCTGGGCAAGGTCGGTAAACAATTCTTCCAGCGTCCGGTGCGACGCGATAGCCGACGCGACCTCCAGCAGAGCGAGGTAGCGCCCGGAGAGAGCTTGATCTTTTTCTTCGGCAATACTCTGCATGACTGCGATAAATCCTTCCCCACCCCAAGGCAACGTGTCGGAAGCTGTCGACGTGCAGACCCAGTGGAACTTACTTATAGAATTCAGATGAGGCAGCGCGCGGGTTGGATTCAACAAACGCTTTGCCTTCAGGCATGTGGACGGCCACGACTTTTGCCGAGTATGGAATCAGAAATGCACCCAGACAAGCGTCGTTCGAAAGGCATACTGAGCGTAATAACTGGCACAAATGGAGGTTGAAATGGAAACAAGACGATTAGGTAACAGCGATTTAATGATTACGCCGATCGGCATCGGCGCGTGGGCAATGGGTGGAAGCGGATGGACGTGGAGTTGGGGGCCGCAGAACGATAACGACTCGATTGCGGCGATTCACGATGCGCTCGATCGCGGCATCAATTGGATTGATACCGCAGCGGTCTATGGGTTGGGGCACTCCGAAGAAGTGGTGAAGCAGGCGCTGCATGGACGCAATCATCGACCCTACGTCTTTACCAAATGCGAACGGACCTGGGACAAGAATGGAAAGATCGGCGGGACTCTCAAAGCGGCGTCTATTCGGCGGGAATGTGAAGACAGCCTGCGGCGGTTGGGCGTGGACGTCATCGATCTCTACCAGATTCACTGGCCGGAGCCGGATGCGGACATTGAAGAGGGTTGGACGGAGATGGCGCGCCTGAAGGAAGCAGGTAAAGTCCGGCACATCGGCGTGTCGAATTTCAATGTCGCACAGATGAAGCGGGCGGCGGCGATTGCGCCCATCACTTCCCTGCAGCCGCCATACTCAATGCTGGCACGTGACGTTGAGAAGTCAATCCTGCCATTCGCCTGTGCAGAATAATATCGGGGTCATCGTTTACTCGCCGATGTATTCCGGCCTATTGAGCGGTGGCATGACGCGGCAGCGTGTCTCTTCGCTGGCTGCGGAGGACTGGCGCTTGCAGAATCCCAACTACCGCGAGCCGCTGCTTTCGCGCAATCTCCGTCTCGTCGAATTGCTGAAGGAAGTTGGCGGACGCCACGGCAGGACCGCAGGAGAAGTTGCGATCGCGTGGACACTGCACAATCCGGCTGTGACGGGCGCGATCGTGGGAATGCGTAATTCAAAGCAAGTGTCGGGCGTAATCGGGGCGGCATCGTTCCGGCTATCGTCGAAGGAATACGAGGAGATAGGAGAGGCTTTGCAGCAGGAAGCGGCGGCGATGCAAAGGTGATTCATCCACGCGCGAGCGAAGGAGGGGGCGCAAGTCGCGTCTCCTCCATACCCGCAGGCTTGTGGCTACGCTGCTGCGAGGTAGACGTACCGCAGGATAAACAGAATGGTGAGGATCCAAATGAGGGCGTTGATCTCGCGAACTTTTCCAGCCGCGGTTTTCACGACGGTATAGGAGATGAGTCCGAGGCTCAAGCCGGTCGCGATGCTGAAGGTGAGAGGCGTGGCCAGCATGGTGATAAATGCCGGGACCGCTTCGCTGAAATCCTGCCAGGCAATTTGTGCGATCGACTGAGTCATCAGCACGCCGACCAGAATCAGAGCGGGAGCCGTCGCATAAGCCGGAATCGCGGTGGCCAGCGGCGAGCAGAACGTCGCCAGCAGGAAGAGCGCGGCGACGGCAACGTTGCTCAATCCGGTGCGAGCCCCGGCCGCAACTCCCGCGGCGCTTTCAATGTAACTCGTCACCGTGGAAGTTCCCGTCAAGGCGCCGACAACGGTGCCCACACCATCCGCCACCAGGATCCGGCCTACGCGCGGGATCTTGCCGTCTTTGACGAACCCGCCCTGCTCGCAAACTCCAACCAGAGTGCCGACGTTATCAAAGAGATCCACGAACAGGAACGCGAACAGGATCTCGAGTAAGCCGAGATGCGCAGCGCCGCGAAAGTCAAGCTGCAGAAAAGTGGACCAAGGGTGCGGCATCGCAAAAATTGCGGTGGGCCAGTGCGTGAGGCCGCGAAGAATTCCGAGCAGCGTGGTGCCGAAGATGCCCAGCAAGATTGCGCCGTAGACTTTTCGCGACATCAGGATCAGCGTCAACGCGAGACCGAAGCAGGCGGTCTGCACGTCTTTGTCGGCGAAGCTGCCCAAGCCCACAAACGTGTCCGGATTGGCCACGACCAGCTTCGCATTCCGCAAGCCAACAAACGCAATGAACATTCCAATGCCCGCAGCCGTCGAATGCTTCAGGCAGTCGGGGATACCGTTGACGATCTGCTCGCGAACGCGCGTCACCGTGAGCACAAGGAAAAGAACACCGGAACAAAAGACCACCGCCAGCGCGGCGCGCCACGGAACATGCATCGCGATGCAAACGGAATACGTAAAGTACGCGTTCAGAGACATACCCGGTGCCAGTGCGATCGGGTAGTTCGCATACAGCCCCATCACCAGCGTGGCCACGGCGGCAGAGACGCAGGTCGCGAAGACAACGCCATCCGCGGGCATCCCAGCCTTGGCGAGAATCTGGGGATTCACGACGACGATATAGGCCATGGTCACGAAAGTCGTGAGACCGCCCAGCATCTCCTGCTTCACGGAGGTCTGGTTCTCGGTGAGCTTGAAATAGCGATCGATCAAAGATCCTCCGCGAACTTGAAATTGGCTGCTTCTCGAAACAGCTCAATACTCGATTTTGTTGGGCTTGTTTTCCCAGGCCCGAAACGCCGCCTGCGCTTCTTCGCGCATCATCTGGATCATGGGAATCTTGCGGCGCGAATGGGGTTGAGCGATCTCGCTATAAATCAGCGAATCGTCGAATCCAATCCTGGAGGCGTCGGCATCGGCATTGCCGAAGTAGACCTTCGATAGGCGGGCCCAATAGATAGCCCCCAGGCACATGGGGCACGGTTCACAGGAAGTGTAGATTTCGCAGCCCTCCAGATCGAAGACGCCAAGTTTCTTGCAGGCTGCACGGATGGCGAGCACTTCTGCGTGCGCGGTAGGATCATTGGTCGAGGTGACCTGGTTGGCGGCTTCGGCGACGATGGCGCCGTCTTTCACGACGACTGCGCCGAAGGGGCCGCCGCGTCCCGACTGGACGTTATCGATCGAGAGCTGAATGGCGCGAGCCATGAAAGGATTGTCCATGTATTGCTCTATCTACGCGTAATTGTTTAGGTCAGCTGACGTCAGCAACCCGCGAATCAGTCGAAGACGATGAAATCTCCGTGTGCTACGACGAGGTCAATGGGATGTTCTGGATGCGATCGCTTCCCGGATTCTGGCGTAACCGGGCTTGATGACAGAGTAGATGAAGTCGCAGCGCTGCTTGTACGGCAAGAATGCACTCTTCATCGCATTAATCGTAATCTTTTCAAAGTCGGCCATCGAGAGTCCAAAGGCTTCCGCAGCGGCTTCGAATTCCTGAGCCATCGACGTGCGGCTCATCAAACGATTATCGGTGTTTAGAGTCACTCGGAATTTCTCTTGATAAAGAATCTTGAAGGGATGTTCCGCCAGGCTCGGCGTTGCTCCGGTGTGGACGTTACTGAGCAGGCAGATCTCGAGCGGGATGCGCTTGTCGAGAACGTATTGGGCGAGATCTCCCAATTTCACGGCCTTGCCATCCACAACGGCGATATCGTCAATCAGTCGCGTCCCGTGCCCAATGCGGTGCGCCCCGCAATACTGAATTGCCTGCCAGATCGATTCTTTCCCGTAGCCCTCGCCAGCGTGAATCGTGATGTTGAAGTTCTCGCGCTGAATGTAATGAAATGCGTCGACGTGCTTTTTCGGGTGGATATCCGCCTTCTTCGCCCGCCAGATCAAAGCCAACTACACCCCGCGCGCGAAAATCTACGGCTAGCTCCGCCATTTCCAGCGAAGTGTTCATGTTCCGCATCGCGCAGATAATCAATCCGGAGGCAATCCCAAAGTCCTTTCGTCCTCTCTCCAGCCCTTTCAGCACTGCCGAGACAATCTGCTGGTGGGTCAGTCCCTTCTGAGTATGGAAAACGGGCGCAAAGCGAGTCTCAAAATAGACGATTCCATCCCGGCTCAGATCTTCGGCCTGTTCGTACGCGACGCGCTGCAGCGCCTCCTCGGTCTGCATCACAGCGATGGTGTGAGCGAAGCCCTCCAGATATTTCGCCAGACTCCCCTGATTCGCGCCCCGAAAAAACCAGTCGGATAGGGCTTGAGGAGAGTCCGTTGGAAGGTCGGTGTAGCGCGTGTCTCTGGCCAAGTCAATTACCGTCTGTGGCCGCAGCACACCATCCAAGTGCTCGTGCAAGAGGACCTTGGGAAGGCTCTGCAATAATCCTCGATCGAGTTTCATGGAGATATACAGTTTATCCGAAGTGCTCGATCCCGAAGGCGTTAGTGCGAGGCCGTAGAGTCCACGTATACGGTCTTCCCGGCTACGACCGTTTCCAGCACACGGACCTTCGCAATCTCCTCGGCTGGCACCTGGAGCGGATTGCGGTCGAGCACGATGAGGTCGGCGAACTTGCCCACCTCGATCGAGCCCGTCGCGTCGTCCTCGTGAAGTTCATAAGCTGCGTCGATGGTCGCAGCCCGGAGCACAGTCTCGCGCGACAATCCGGGATCGTCACCGAGCCGGCCGTGATACTCGGGCGGCGCATCGGGCGCGTTGGTGCGCGTCACGCCCACCTTCAGGGCAAACCATTCATCCAGTTGGTCCACCGGCCAGTCGCTGCCGAAGGCGATGCGGGCTCCGGCCGCGGCGAGGAACCCTGATGGTTCCAGAATCTTCATCCGCGCCGGCCCGAAATAATTTGTGAGGCCCAGAGTGTCACCCGCAGGCTTGCCCCACTGTAGCGACAGCACCGGAATCGCGCCGAGTTGCTTGTAGCGTGGGAAATCTGCGGGCTCGACGATCTCGTCGTGAGCGATGGCAGGACGGATGTCGGCGCCGGGCAGCGCCTTCCTGAGCGCTTCGATACCATCAAGGGCCGCATGGACGGCACCGTCACCGTCGGCGTGCATGTGAGGATCGATTCCGGCGCGACCGAGTTCCACAAGCACAGTTGCGAGTGCATGCGCAGAGAAGTAGATTGCCGGTCCCCGGCTGGTGCCCGGCACCCAGTGCGGCTTGTCGGCTGTTCCTGCATTCATCAGGTAGGGTTCGCTCACGGCTCCCGTGAACGCGGGAGCGGCAATCACGCCGTCGAGAAACAGCTTCGTGTTGCGGACTGTGATACCGGGTGCAGGCACTATCGCGCCTTCGTCGTATTTTTTCGCAAGCCCAACCACGCGCGCCACGGCGGCCGACAGATTCCCAGCCTCGGCCGGATCGATTACGGGCGCAAAGTGGGCGCGGGCGGTTAGGCCTCCAGCACGACGCACCGCCGCGAACGCCGACATGGACTCGGATGGAGCCGCCGCGTCCAGAAAGCTAGTGACGCCCTGGTGGCTCATTGCCTTGAGTGCAGCCATCGCGGCCGCCAAGTACTCTGCTTCCGTCGGCTTGGGCAGAAGGTCAGAAAACACTGCATACCCGGCATCTTCGAACAAACCAGTTGGCTCGCCGTGCTCATCGCGCCAGATCTTGCCCCCGATCGGATCTGGCGTCGCGGCTGTGATCTTAGCGAGGGCGAGGGCGCGCGAGTTGACCAGCGCAGTATGCCCGAAAGACGAGACAACAAGCATCGGCCGCGTCGTTCTCAGCGCATCGAGTGTGGCGCGGTTCGTCTTGACTCCTGCCGGGCGCATGCTCTCCTGGAACCAGTTCACCACCTCGAGCCAGGCATTCGCGTCTGAGGCAGGCGCACGGTCGAGGCATGCCTGGATCCGTTGCTGCATTTCGGGAACTGTAAGCGACTCGTAGTTCAGGCTGCACTTCAAGAGCTGCAACCCGGCTTCGAGCGGATGCATATGGCCATCGACCAGGCCGGGCATGAGGAACCGTCCCTTGAGGTCGACCGACGTGGTGGAGGGGCCGACAAAAGACGCAACACCCTGATCGCTGCCTACGTAGACAATTCGCCCGTCGCGAATCGCCAGCGCCTCGGCGGTCGTGTTCCTGGCATCGGAGGTGAAGATAACGCCGTTACGGTAGACACGATCGGCGGGGCCGGGCGCGGACGAGGTCGTCCCTTGAGGCCACGCATTCGAAGCCAGAGCAAGTATGACGAGCGCCCAGACTTGGGCAGGAAACGCACGTCTCGGAGTTGAGACCCGGGACAACTGCTGGAACACATCTGCGCGCATTTGGCCAAGAGGCCGCATCGGGTCGTCTCCTATGGGGAATCACGAACGAGGGCGTCTTACGCGGCGCCCTCACTCGTTAGACCTCGCCCTGCCAGGGTCTAGCCAATGCGATGTTCAGAAAGAGAAGATTGCTCGTGCGGGAGATGCCTGGCTGTCGGGTCGCTACATATTACGGACGCGCCGGGTACTCGTCAACGAAATGACGGAATCGGGTAGCAGCTCAATTGGCTGCTACCCGATTCCGTTTATCTAAGAGCAAGCTTCGATGAGATCGATGCTTGGAGCCCCTCAATCAGGCTACGGTTTCCGCGGGCGCGCCGAGGGCGATCTCCTCCTCGGTCTCAACCCGCGAGTGCGTCTTCGCGACCAGCATGTAGATGGACGGCACCACAAATAAGGTGAATGCCGTGCCGATGATCATGCCGCTGACCAGCATGATGCCGATGCTGTTTCGTGCGCCGGCACCGGGCCCTTTCGCCAGCACGAGCGGGAAATGTCCGAAGACGGTCGCGGCGGTGGTCATCAGGATTGGACGCAAGCGCGTGCTCGCCGCGCCGGCAATCGCCTCCAGCTTACTCAAGCCGGTTTCCTGCAGGTGGTTCGCGAATTCCACGATCAGAATTCCGTTCTTCGCGATCAGACCGACGAGAGTGATCAATCCCACCTGGCTGTAGATGTTCAGAGTCGTGAAACCCAGGAACGAGAACGCAAGCGCGCCTGAGATGGCCAGCGGGACCGAACCGGCCAGAATGATGAAGGGATCGCGGAAGCTTTCGAACTGCGCCGCGAGCACCAGATAGATCAGGACCGCGGAAAGCAGGAACGTGCCCAGAAATTTGCTGCCTTCTACGCGCAACTGGCGCGACTCACCCGCGTAATCGACCGTGAATCCCTGCGGCAGTACTTGCTTGGCTTCATTTTCCAGAAACGTAAGAGCCTGATCGAGAGGCACCTGCGGGGGAATGACGCCCTGAATGCGCACCGCATTCAGCTGCTGAAACTTGTTGAGCGATCTCGGCTCAGTTGTTGTCCGCAGCGTGGCAAAGGTCGAAAGAGGCACGAGCTTGTCCGAAGAACCCTTCACGTAGATCTGCGACAGCTGCTCTGGAGTCAACCTCTCCACGCGTTTGACCTGCGGGATCACCTTGTAGCTGCGTCCCTGAATGCTGAAACGGTTGACGTAGTTTCCGCCCAGCATGGTGGCGAGGTCCTGCCCGGCCTGGCTCAGGTCCACTCCTTGGGAGCGCAGTTTGTCGCGGTCAAACACGACTTCCGTTTGGGGCTGATCGAACTTTACATCGGTGTCGGCGAAGATGAAGATGCCGCTGGCCATCGCCTTCTTCACGATCTGCTCGGCCAGTTGACTGACCTGCTGTGGCTCGGCCGCGGAGGCAATCACAAAATCGACCGGGAAGTTACCGCCTCCAGGAAGAGGCGGCGGCGTCAATGGAATGACCCGCACGCCGGAAATCTTGGACAGCTTTCCGCTTGATTCCAACAGCAATTGCTGCGTCGTCTTGGTGCGCTGGCTCCACGGTTTGGTGACCATGCCCCCGAAGCCGCCGTTTGGATTCGTAATCTGAAAGACGCTCGCGCTCTCCGGGAACGAGTGGTAAACGTCGTAGACCTGCTGGGTGAACAGATTCGTCTGATCCAATGTGGCGTTTGGAGCCGACTGAATCACGCCGAATACGACTCCTTGATCCTCGGCCGGCGCCAGTTCGCGCTGGGAAAACATATAAAACGGAATCATCAGCACGGCCACGATCGCCCAGAGCGTGAGCACGACTGGACGATAGTGCAGCGTTCCAGCCAGCAGCCTGCCGTAAAGGTTTCGCACGCTTTCGAAGCGCCGGTTGACGATTCCCGCGAAGCCCCGCTCCGTATCCCCAGAGCGCAGCAGCTTCGAACCCATCATCGGTGACAACGTAAGAGCGACGACACCCGACACGACGACCGCGCCCGCCAGCGTGAATGCAAACTCGCGGAACAGCGCGCCCGTCAACCCGCCTTGAATTCCGATGGGTGCGTATACCGCGGCTAGCGTGATCGTCATGGCGATGATCGGTCCGACTAGTTCACGAGCAGCGTCTTTCGCAGCTTGGAACGGTGACTTGCCCAAGTGCAGGTGACGCTCAACGTTCTCTACCATGACGATGGCATCGTCAACGACCAGGCCCACTGAGAGCACAATCGCCAGCAGCGTCAGAAGGTTAATCGTGAAACCCGCCAGGAGCATGAGGAACACAGCTCCGATCAGCGAGATCGGAATCGCGATCACCGGGATCAGCACGGACCGGAACGAGCCGAGGAACAGGAAGATCACTACCACGACGATCAGCAGTGTCTCCACCAACGTGTGCAGCACTTCGTTGATCGCGTCCTGGATGTACGCTGTCGAATCGTAGGGAACTCCCAGCTTCATGCCCGTGGGCAATTGCGCTTGAATTCCCGGCAGCGCCTGGCGCACGTTGCGAATCACTTCCAGCGAATTGGCCGTGGGCAGAACCCAGATGCCCATGAAGGTCGCGGTTTCGCCGTTGAAGCGGACATCCTGGTCGTAGTTTTCAGCGCCCAGAACGACGTCCGCGATCTCTCCGAGTCGAACGACGACGCCGTTCTGCTGCTTCACCACCATCTGGCGAAACTCATCGGGAGTCCGCAGGTCGGTGTTTGCGATCAGGTTCACCGACACCATGGAGCCCTTGGTGCTTCCCAATGCCGAAAGATAGTTGTTGCGGGAAAGAGCGTCGTGCACGTCGGAGGGAGAGACGCCACGTGCAGCCATTTCCTCAGGCTTGAGCCAGATGCGCATCGCAAACGTGCGGTTCCCAAGGATGTCGGCGCGCTGCACGCCGCTGATCGCGCTCAGCTTGGGCTGCACTACACGGGTCAAGTAGTCGGTGATTTGGTTCTGGTCGAGGTCGGCGGAAGAAAATCCGAGGTAAACGGCCGCGAACTGAGTGTCGGCAGTCTGCAGATCGATCACCGGAATCTGCGCATCCGGAGGAAGATCGTTGCGGACCTGCGCTACCTTTGCTTGGATCTGAGTTAGAGCCGCGGTGGTGTCATAGTTGATCTTCAGGTGCACCTGGATCGTGCTCAGGCCCTGTGCACTCGTCGACTCCATGTAGTCGATGCCGTCCGCGCTGGCAATGACCCGCTCGATCGGGGTCGTAATGAAACCGCGGACCAGATCGGCGTTCGCGCCGACATAGACGGTCGTAACCTGGATGACCGCAATATCGCTGCGCGGATACTGCCGCACACTCAGCGAGCGAATGGCTTGCAGGCCGGCGATCAGGATGACCAGGTTTACAACAATCGCCAGAACTGGACGCTTAACAAATAAATCCGTGAACTTCATGAATGTTCCTCCAGGGGCAAGCCGGGTTTAGCACTGAATATCTAGCTATCCTCAGGCTTGGGACTGGCGCTGTTTTCGGGTTTCACTGTGTTGTTTACCTGAACAGGGGCTCCATTGCGCAGCCGGAACACTCCCGAACTCACAACCTCGTCGCCCGGGTTGATGCCGGAAATGATAGCCACCTGATCGCCGCGAGAGCCCTCGACTTTGACCACTTGCTGGCGCACGCCGCGATAGGTGTTCCCCTTCGCGTCCTTCATTTCAGCGACGACGAACACCGAGTCACCGTAAGGCGCATAGTTGATGGCCGAAGCCGGCAAGGGAACAACCTGGCGCGGCTGGCCGAGCGGAAGTTCGACTTGCACAAACATCCCGGGACGCAGTTTGTTGTCTTTGTTCGTGACCGTAGCCTGCACCTGAATGTTTCGCGTCTGCTCGTTGATGACCGAATCGAGCGCGGTAATCCGGCCGGTGAACGCCATGCCCGGAAGTTCGCCGTTCGTGACGCGCAGAACATGACCGGGTATCACTTTGGGAGTCTCTTGCTGCGGGACTCCAAAATTCACATAGATCGGGCTAACAGATTGCAGGGAGACAATCGCCTGTCCCGCCGCGAGATATTGCCCCAGGCTGACCTGCCGAATACCCAACATCCCGGAGAACGGGGCGTGGATCGTCTTGCGAGCGATTGCGGCGCGAATGTCACCGACCTGCGCCTCGGTCGCCTTCTGCTGGGCGGAGGCATTGTCGTACTCCGAGCGGGAAATGACGCCGGCCTTTACGAGCTCCTGCGCACGATCGTAGTTGATCTTGGCCAAATCACGCTGAGCCTCAAGATTGGCCAATTGGGCCCGCTCCTGGCGGGTATCGAGCTCGACCAGAACGTCCCCCTCGTGAACCCATTGGCCCGACTCAAAGTGGATCTTGTCGATCGTGCCCGGCAGGTCTGCACTGACGGTGACTCCTTCAATCGCGGCCGCCGTACCGATGATCGACAAAGTCGAGGGCCAGGTCTCTCGCTGAGCGACCACCGTGGTAACGGCGGTCGGCGGAGGCTGGAAGCTTGCCCCTAGGGCAATCGCCGCCTCAACCTGCCGGAATTTTGCAAATCCGAGGCCTCCCAACAAAGCGGCCACCACTACTAACATCAAAATCATTCGTTTCGCCATACAGTTCTCCCAAATCTGGAACAGAACAATTGGTTATTGTCTAGGCGGCGGTCGGACACAGCACGCGCAGTTATCCCCAATAGATTTCACCAACGGGAAAAAGGATTCAGAGTTAGTGTCGCCGAATTGGCTTGGCCAGGCGTGAATCCGGCGCGACGCGGTCATCTTGGCGACTTCCTCCTCGGAGTGGGGAGGACGCCTATCAAGGGACTTCTATCAAAGACTTGCCGGTAAGCTTTACTGCGCCTCCGGGAGGGCCCAGGCGAACAGCACGCTGCCGCTGCTGGTCAGCACGTATTGACGCCCGTCGAGTTCGTACGAAATCGGCGAACTGACAATGTGTGACCCTGAACCTGCATGCCAAAGCGTTTTGCCGTCCTTCGAGTCCAGTGCCAGGAAGTTACCCATCGCATCGCCCGTAAAGGTAAGCCCGGACTCTGTGGTCAAGACTCCCGCGCCCGAGCCTTCAGGCCCGAGTTCATGGCTCCAACGGATCTTGCCGGTCTGGTAGTCGATGGCTTCGAGCACGCCTTTGCCCCAGACGTCATAGTCCGCGCCCGCCCATCCGTAGACTCCATCGGCCGGCTTGGCGAAATAAAGGCTCCAACTGGGATGGGCGCTGACAATGAACAGGCCACTCTTCGGGTCGAAGCTAGGTGAACGATAGTTGGTCATGCCACCCTCGTCGGGCGCAATGAGTCGTCCATCGGGGGCGGGCTCCTTGGCAGGATTCGGAATCGGGCGTCCCTGCTTGTCGATTCCAAGGGTCCAGTTCACAGGGCCGAAGGGAACGGTCAGGAGATTCCTGCCGTTGGTGCGATCCAGAACAAAGAAATAGCCGTTGCGCGACGTCTGCATCAGCATCTTCTTCGGCTGGCCGTGGAAATCTCCATCCACCAATACAGGAGTTTCCACGGCATCCCAGTCGTGCGTGTCGTGCGGCGACGGCTGGAAGGACCATACGAGCTTGCCCGTGTCCGGATTGAGCGCCACGATGGAGCACGTATAAAGATCGTCGCCCGGCCGCGTTGAGCCGTTCAGCACGGGAGTCGGATTTCCGGTTCCCCAGTACACCAGATTGAGGTCGGGGTCATAGGTACCCGTCATCCAGGTCATTCCGCCCGTCGTTTGATTGGGAGTTCCCGCAGGAGGCGTGGAATCCCACTGCCACTGGGTTGCGCCCGTCTCTGGATCAATTGAGCGGATATAGCCGCTCAAGTTATCAAAGTCGCCGGAGACCCCGATGAGCACGTGGTTCCCAACGATGAGAGGCGCCATGCTGGTCCAATAGCCTTTTGTGACGTCTGCAACCTCAACCTTCCAACGAACGGTTCCGTCTTTGGCGTTGAGCGATACCAGGTGCGCGTCGGGTTGTGAAAAGAAGAGAGAGCCCTTGTAAATGGCCAAGCCGCGATTGCCAATGTGCTCCCCTTGGCTCGTTGGTTTGTTGTAGCGCCAGATCATATGCCCGGACCGTGCGTCCACCGCCCAGATATTGTCCGGAACCGTGAAGTAGAGAATGCCATCGACCAGTAGCGGAGAAGACTTGATGGGCGCACCCTGGTTCGTCTGGAAGGCCCAAGCGAGAGCGAGACTGCCGACGTTCTGCGGCGTGATCTGATTCAGAGAACTGTGGCGCCGGCCGGAATAATCACCGTGGTATCCGGGCCAACTACCAGCCGGAGGATGCAAAAGCATTTGGTCATCCGGTGCCTGCGCCAGCAGGATGCTGGAAGAGGCAAGCCCGATCAGCGCGATCACGGCAACCCAAAATACACGACTCGCAAAATTCATATCGATTGGTATCCCCCGACTCTGCCACCAGAAACAGCGTTTCGCGCTAGCGCAACGTCTGCAAATACGCCATCAGGTTGTGGACGTCGGCATCTGTGTATTTAGGAAACAGCTCCACATGAGCATTCAAGGCTGGGTCCAGCTTGTACTGCACGTCGCGGGTCCGCCAAGAGCGATACCTGCCTGTGGAATCGATGACGCCAACTGTGAACTCATCCAGATATCCCAACGTGCCCATAATCGTTTGACCCGAGACGAGTGTGACTGCGACCTTTGGTTTCGCGTGCTTCGGATAGAGCATCTGTTCCTCGAGTTCGAGGCCGCTGTAACGCGTTGCGACTCCGGCAAGATCGCCGGTCGGCGAATGGCACCCGGCACATCCGCCCGCGCCTTCGAAGTAGCGCTTGCCGGCCTCGACGTTTCCGGTCTGGAGATCCGATACGTCCACTCCTTTTCGTCCCCCACTGCCGCCGCGTCCGCCCGCGCTCGCGAGCGCATTTGCTTGTTGCGTGTGAATAAAAGCTACGAGGCTGGCGATTTCCTGATCCGTACGATCAAAGGGCGGCATACCTTTGTCGGGGCGCCCGTTGCGCACGACGGGGCCGATCTTGTCTCCGTCCACATCGGCAGCCACCAACTTCGAGCGCGTCAGGTCTGGCCCGGTCTCTCCGCCGCCGGCATCGCGGCCGTGGCAGAAGGAGCAGTCCTTGCGGAACAGGGCTCGGCCTTGCTGCACCAGATCCGGCGAGTACGCTTTCGCCGCGGCCGCGATTTGTTCGACTCCGCTGATTGGCTTGTTGTTGGCAGGCGCTTGCGCCGCGGCTACTGCAATAACCAAGTACAACAACGCTGGAGTGCCGCTATACCGAACTGCACGTAGAAAGTTCATCGGGGCCCTCAGTGCTGCTCGGCGGACGTTTGCAGACGAGGATGACTGGTCGTGCTGCCTTCGGTCATGCCCAGCACCCACTTGATCGCTTCAAAATACATCTTGCGGATGTCCGGGTCGTTCCAGGCTTCCTCTGTGTGGCCAAGAGTGGAATAGAAAACGCGCCCCTTGCCGTACATTTTGTCCCAGGCCACCGCGAAATCATGATCGGTTCTGTGGACGCGTGGATTGTTGGCATAGTTCAGCTTCGAGGGATCGAGACTCAGCAGCACATTGACCTTTTCGCGCGACCATTCCTTCGGCTGATAGATTTCGTCGTACTGCAGGAAAGCTTTTGGAAAGTGGCGGACCGCGGGAAAGTTGGGGTCCTCATTGATGATCGGAGCATTGAACGTGGACCACGGATGCTGGTCGAACCATCCGCCGATCATTTCGCCATATTCCGGCCACTTGTAATTCGTATCGAGGGCGGCGTGAACGCCGACAAAGCCTTTGCCATCATCCTTGATGAACGACATCATGTCGGCCTTCTGGCTGTCGTCGAGGTCAAGCTCGCCGGTCGTGCTCACAAAAACCAGGGCATCGAAGTAATTGAGATTCTTCGCATTTCTTCCTAGATCCTTCTTCGTGATCAGCTCGACATCGGTGCGAAGCGTGGCGTCCCAGAGGCCGCTGTCACGGCCCGCGTTGTAGATGGCCACCATCCCACTGGAGACGGAGTCGTGCTCGAATCCCTTGGTCTGACCGATCACGAGGACGTGCTTGAGGCGCACTTGCTTTTCGTGCGGCGGAGGCGGGAGCGAGGGATCTACACCCACCTGATTCTGCGCGGCCATAACAACGGGTAAGAACAGAAAGAGGATTGAAGCGATTCGAGCTGGACGCAAGCGATCTCCCTCCGAATTCGTTTCGTGAGACTGTCTGGGCATGAAAGCCGAGTCCAGTCGAACTAAGAAGGTAACATACGGCGTGTGCGATAGAATGTTGCCGGTCAATTTCAGGAGAGAACTGGTCTATGCGCGTTGGGGTCTTTACGCCTCTGCTATCGCAACTGCCGCTCACGGTCGTCCTCAAGAAACTCGCGGCACTCCATATTGATACCGTCGAACTGGCCACAGGAAACTACGTGGGTGACGCCCACTGCAAGGTCTCAATGCTTGAAAATCCAACCGCGCTGGCTGAGTTCCAGAAAATTGTGGCCGATCATGGCGCAAAGATCAGCGCATTGAGTTGTCATGGCAACCCGCTGCATCCGGATAAGGATCATGCGAAGCGGCATCGCGAGGTGAGCCGCAAGACGATTCTGCTGGCCGAAAAGCTCGGCGTCCCTATAATGGTCGATTTTTCAGGGTGTCCCGGGGACTCGCCGAATGCTACGGCTCCCAACTGGGTCACTTGCCCATGGCCGCCCGACTATCTCAAGGTGCTGGATTGGCAATGGAACGAAGTCGTCGCGCCCTATTGGGTCGAGCATGCGAAGTTTGCCGCCGACCACGGCGTGAAGATTGCGGTCGAGATGCACCCTGGGTTCGTCGTCTATAACCCAGAGACCATGCTGCGGCTGCGCTCCATCGCAGGCCCGAATGTGGGGTGCAACTACGATCCGAGTCACCTCTTCTGGCAGAACATCGATCCCATCGCCGCCGTGCGCGTGTTGCAGGATGTCATCTTCCATGTCCATGCAAAAGACACGCAGCTTTACCCCGCCAACCTTCCGCGCACCGGCGTGCTCGACACGAAGCCCTACACGCAGGAACGTGACCGCGCCTGGATCTTCCGTACCTGCGGCTACGGTCACGGCACCGAGTTCTGGAGCGAACTCATTTCTACGTTGCGCATGTTTGGCTACGATTACGTCATCTCCATTGAGCACGAAGACAGTCTGCTCTCCCCGGAAGAAGGATTGACCAAGGCGGCCAATTTTCTAAACGGAATCGTCATCCGCGAAAAGCCAGGTGCTGCGTGGTGGACCTAGCTTGAATCGATTCTTTGAATCGACCAACTGCCGTTGAGTGACTGCGAGGGAAAGACAACTACGATGAAGCAGATCAAGACAGCGATTTTCGGCACCGGCTTCATGGGCCGCGTACATCTTGAGGCGGTGCGGCGGGTTGAGTCGCGTCGAGGCGGTGGCGATCGCGGGCAGAAGCGCCGACGCAGCGCGACGACTCGGCACGGGCTTTTCCATCCCCACGATTACCACGGACTATCGCGAGATCCTACGCGATCCAGCCATCGATGCGGTCCACATTTGCACGCCCAACGCGCAGCATTTCTCCATGGCGAAGGATGCCCTGAACGCAGGCAAGCACGTTCTCTGCGAAAAGCCGCTGGCCACCAGCGTAGAAGAAGGCGAAGAGCTTGTAGCTCTGGCAGCGAAGCAGGGACTGCGAAATTGCGTTTGCCACAACTTGCGCTACTACCCAATGGTGCAGCAGATGCGCAGCATGCGCGAAGCGGGAGACTCTGGGGGATATTCTCGTTGTCCAAGGTACCTATTCCCAGGACTGGCTGCTGTACGACACGGACTGGAACTGGCGCGTCGAGACCAAGGCTGGAGGCCCTTCGCGTTGCATGGCCGACATCGGCTCGCACTGGTTCGACATGGCCGAGCACGTCACGGGCCTGCGGGTGCAGTCGCTCTGCGCTGATCTTCAGACATTCCACCCAACCCGGAAGCAGCCGAAGCATTCGGTCGAGACCTTTGCCAACAAGCTGCTGGGGCCGGAAGACTACATCGAGACGCCGGTGGATACGGAAGACTTCGGGGCTGTGATCTTCCGCATGGGGACGCGCACGCGGGGCTCGGTCACAGCCAGCCAGGTTTCCGCCGGGCGCAAGAACCGCCTCAGCATCGAAATCTACGGCACGCGCTCTTCGGTGGCGTGGGACCAGGAGCGGCCCGACGAACTGTGGTCAGGTCACCGCGACGACGGCAACCAGATCTTCATCAAGGATCCCTCTCTGCTGAAACCCGCGGCGCGCGGATTCGCCGATCTGCCGGGCGGCCACAGTGAGGGCTACGACGACACGTTCAAGCAAGTCTTCCGCAGGTTCTACGCTTCCATCGGGGCGGGCGGCGGAACACCAGAGTATCCGCAGTTCACCGATGGGCTGCGGCAGTTGAGTATCCTCGACGCCGAAATGCGAAGCCATCGCACGCGCGGCTGGGTCGACGTTCCGGCGTCGAAAGCATCCGGTGAACCGAGCCATCCCTCCTCAGAACTCGAAGCGGAGAGCGAATTGCATGATGCGGGGATTCGTCAGCAACCCCGAGTAATTCCCGAACGTGCTGGAGCTGCCCAATCCCAGCGAGTCCGAGAGCAAGGCTGATTGCGCGTCGAAACGCGCCGTGTTGGTGAGGTTGAACGCTTCCCAGCGGAACTGCAGGCTCTGTTTGTCGCTCCAAGGCATGATCCAGCGCTTGGCGAGGCCTAGGTCAATTCCGAAAAAGCCGTCACCGCGAATCGGGTTGCGCGCACCCGACTCGCGGCCTATGCGTAGGAAAAAGAATTGATGGCCAACACACCGTTCGCAAAGATATTAGGACCAGGATTCACCACCCCAGCAGTTTGCGTTGGAGTGTTCAGATACACGCCGGTTTTCACGGGCCCAACTTTGTCGGCGTTTCCTTCCATCTCGAAGTTCGTGGGGAAAGCGCTGAATCCGTTATCTACGGTGACCGGGAAGCCGCTGGTCCAGCGGAAGAGGCCCGTCACTTGCCATCCACCAATGACCGCGTCTAGCCCGTGGTTGGCATTTTTTCCTAGCAACTGGCCGCGACCGAAGGGCAACTGCACTACCCAGTTGGAATTAATCTGATGCGTCGCGTCGAACGACGCCACACCTTTCTGCGCCGCGGGATTCCAGGCATTGAGGATGTTGTTATTCAACCCAAGCAAGCTACCGCTGCTGGCCGGCCACACGTTCAGCATCGGAGGAGATATCGATCGCCTTGGAATAGGTGTAGTTCAGGTCGAATTGGACACCATGCGACATAGCATGGCGTAGCGTGGCTTGCAGGGCGTTGTAGTTTGACCAAGCGATCGAACGCCAGGCGTAGAGCGAACTGAATTGCTGCGCGTAATAGGAATACTGTCCACCCGATGTGTAGTATGTCTGGCCCGGAATGTTGGCATCGGGGAAGCCATTGTAATCCAGGTTGTAGAGCGCCAGAGAGTCGTTGAAGGCGGTGGCGCAGAACGTGTCGAAGGCAAAAATCACGGGATTCTGCGTAGTTAGATTTGCGCCCCCGGTGCAACCAGTGAGCGGATACGCTCCGCCCGCGACCAATGGTTGGATCTGATTGGTCCAGAACTGCTGGACTTTGGCTGAAACCTGACTCGGATTAAATGATTGTGTGGGGTTCGACACTCCGGCCAGCAATTGTGGACGGAAAACCTGAGCGAGCCCTCTTTCCGCCGTAAAGTAATCCAGCCCTGACTGCTTGTCCACGATGTCGAGCGGCATGGCCAGATCATCCTGCGCCAGCAGGCGATGCGACATCCGCCCCACGTAGGCGAGATCGAGGCTAAAGTTCGATTTCAACTGTCGGCTCACCGCAAAATCCAATGTGTAGGAATACGGCGTCTTCAGATTTGGATCGATACCCCATGAAATCGCCCCCAAGCCAACTGGATATTGTTGCGGGAAGCCGCCCGTCGGTGCGGGCTCGAGAATTGGAACATTCACATAGTCCGACTGCGGAATGGTGTTCATGCTCGTCAGTCGTGGCGCCGTGATGGAAGTTTCGAAGTCTGACGGATTGTTCAGCTGTGTGGATAAACCGAAAGATCCATTCTGGTCGAACGTATCGACCAGGCTTTCGCCAGCGCGGTCATAGACCATGCCGAATCCGCCGCGAATGCTGCTGGTACCGGTGGGGCCGAATAATTTCTCCAGCCATCCGCCGGAAAAATTCGGGGACCAGGCGAAGGCGACTTTAGGCCCAAAGTCTTTGTGGTCCCAGCCGTAGTAGCCTGGCTTGCCGTTTGCGGGGCCGGCCCAATCGTAGGAAATGAGCGGCTGTGCATTGGACGGGATACCCTGCTGCATGCCCGCGCCGCGCGCGTTGAACCAGTTCCCCAGATTGATGTTCGTGCCCACTTGCAGCCCCTTGGTCTCCCACGGGGGAGAAAACAGTGAGTATCTCAGTCCGAGAGTTAACGTGAGATTGGGCTTCACCTTCCAGGTGTCCTGGGCATACATCTCGTAAGAATTTTCGCCGAAACGACGTGCAACCGGCGCCCCCGGCGCCAGCGTGCCCCCGCTGCGGTCGTAGTTGTAGACCGCATTTCCCAGTGTGATCATGCCGAGCAAACTGGTGATGGAGGCGTCGTAGTTACTGACAAAAGAAGAGTCGACTTCGGGATAACCATTGTTTAGCGGATTGAGCGGATCCGAGTTGGTAGGTTGCGATATGCCTGAGTTCAGCATCCAGTCCTGATTGGCGAAACCGGCGCTGAAAGAATTGTTCAGATTGCTTTCCGGGTTGCGCAGAAACGCCAACTGAACGCCAAACTGCCACGTATGTTTCCCGTGTACCCAGGATAGGTCATCGGTGAAGTTGTTGATCGGCCGTTGGAATGAAGAGGAGCGCGCGATGCCCTGGTCGAAGTTCAGATAATTCCAAGGCAGGTTCGAGTCTCCCAGATTGCCCAGACTTTGCCGCACGAAACCGTAACGGAAATTGTTCAGCAATGTCGGCGAGAACACCGCGGAGTAGCTGGCGATCAGGCCTTTGTTGAAGTTTACTGTGGTCGTCTCCGGAGGTGTGCCGGGCAGGAACGGCGCACCTGCGTCATTTTCGTTGGCCAGCGCCCCCGTGAGAGACAACCGATGTTGCCCATTAGCCGTCAGGTTGTAATCCAGCTTGGCGATGTACCAGTTCTTCTTAGTGTGGGTAGCCGCCCGGAAACGGTATCCCGCCGTATTAACCCCGTCGCCTACGGTGAAATCGTTGGGCAGCGGATAGCTCGACATGTACTGCATCACAACCGGATTAGGGCCAGGTTGCGAAGCAAGGCTGTGGCTGTCCATCGCGGTAATCTGAGCGGGAGTAAGCGCCATGTATCCTGCCGGAGGAGTGTAGGTGACGCCGTTGACAATAACCGGAGTGCCCGGGCATTGGCTTGTGTCCCCGTTCAGGCAGTAGTACTGCATGACGCCGTTGCGCAACGCTGCGGTCGGGATTGTTCGCTCCGCGCTGATGGCTTCAGAATCGCGATAGCCTTCAAAGTTCAAGAAGAAGTAGAAACGGTCTGTGAGGATTGGGCCTCCGACGGAAGCGCCGAAAATGTTACGGTTCAGTTGCGGAGGCTTGTTCGGCAACCCGCTATTGATCTGCGACGCCTTGATGAAGTAATCGTTGGCGCTGAAATAAGAGTTGCGGTTGTATTCGTAGACGGAGCCGTGAAACGAGTTCGTGCCGCTCTTGGTAACCAGTGCGACCTGAGCAGCAGAGGAAACGCCCTGATCGGCGCCATAGTTCGTGGTCGTCACGCGAAATTCCTGAACCGAGTCCAGCGTAACCGGAAGCACGGACGTGAACGCGTCAGAACCCTTGTCGTTCACCGGAATACCGTCGACGGTGACGTTGCTCTGATCGCTGCGCGCGCCGTTAACCGCGCCACTTCGCGTGTCCACGCTCCGGTCCACGTCCGGACGATTGCCGGTATATAGCACTCCCGCCTGCAAGCTGAGCAGGTCAGGAACGTTGCGGCTTTCCAGCGGCAACTCTTTTACCTGCACTTCGCTGAAGGCGTTCCCCAGGGAGGCGTCAGTGGTGTTGACCGTCTCGGCTGCAGCAGAAACGTCCACCTTCTCCGAGGTTGTTCCTACGTCCATTTTCACGTTGCTGGTCACGGCAACGTTTACCAGAAGCTCGAGGCTACTCTGCCGAGACGTGCGGAACCCGGCCTTCTCTACAACGAGAGTGTAGGCTCCCGGAGGCAGCGCCAGAAATCGGTATTCGCCTGACTCATCGGTTTGCGTTTCACGCTGCAGCGCCTGGCCATTACTGGAGATGGTCACTTTAGCGCCTGTCACGGCCGCGCCTGACTTGTCGAGCACAGTCCCGCGCACGGAACTCGTTCCCGTTTGACCGAGTGAATACGAGACAAAAAGAGTTAGCACGACCACCCACAGCGCGTTGCAGGCCCTCATGACATTTTCCTCGATGACTTGGAAGTGCCAGCCATTTTATTTGCCGCAGCCCTGATGTCAAGGCTCAACCAATGAGGATGACATCAACCAGTTGTCTAATGTTGCAAACACATGACCCGCGGGCACACCGCGTGTAGGGCATCGAACGAATGACAGCGCCGATGAAGAGGCACGACCGATCTCGCATCTGGGCCCCTCCGACAAATTGCACGGCGCGACACACAGAGTAAAGCGAGCGCATCTGCGGTAGAATTGCTGTCACACAAGCTCAGCCGGCATGAGCATATCGTCGTCCGCATCTGCTTCTCTTGAGTTTTTTCTTTGTCGTCTTATGACGGCCTTCATTTGAGATTTTTGATTTGTTGCGGCCGCGAATCACCGGATTTCGTGCCGCAAGGTGCGACCACAGTTTTCCAGGGCTACGCGCATGATCGGCAAATCACTTCGCTCGTACCGCATCGAGGCTAAGCTGGGAGCCGGTGGCATGGGTGTGGTTTACAAGGCGGTGGATTCTCGTCTTGGCCGAACTGCCGCCATCAAGATTCTCTCCACGGCGGCTCTCAACGCGGATCGTGAGCGGCGCTTTGTTCAGGAAGCCAAGGCCGCTTCATCTCTGAACCATCCCAACATCGTCACGATCTATGACATTGACACGCAGGATGTCGACGGAAAGCCGATCCAATACATCGCCATGGAGTACGTGGCGGGAGATACGCTCGATCACCTTATCGGGCGCAAGGGCCTGCGGATTCGGGATGTGTTGAAGTATGCCGTTCAGATCGCGGACGCGCTGGCCGCGGCGCACGCGGCGGGAATCGTGCATCGCGACCTTAAACCGTCGAACGTGATCGTTACTCCTCAGGGCGTGGTCAAGATCCTGGATTTCGGTTTAGCCAAGCTCAGCGAACCAGCGGGCGCCGACGCCTATGCCGAAACTCTGCACGGCGAAGGCTCGCCTCTTACCGAGGAGGGCACGATCCTCGGGACCGTGGCCTACATGTCTCCCGAGCAGGCTGACGGCAAAAAGGTCGACACCCGGTCAGACGTTTTTTCCTTCGGCTCGGTCCTCTACGAAATGGCGACCGGCCAACGTGCCTTCGCGGGCGGGTCGAAGCTGTCGTCGCTTTCGGCGGTGCTCTACAAAGATCCACAGCCTGCCTCGCAAACTGCTGCGGAGGTTCCCCCGGAACTCGATCGCATCATCAGCCGCTGTCTGAAGAAAGATCCCGAGCGCCGCTGGCAAACCATGGCGGACGTGAAGGTGGCTCTGGAAGAGTTGCGGGAAGAAATGGACTTCAGCAACTTTGCGCTTGCTGGTCCGACCCCAGTTCCGCGTAAGGCGTCGCGGATCCGGCTCTGGACCGGCGCGGGGTTGCTGGCTGGAATTTTGCTCGGACTCGCGTTGCGCATCTCGTATGAACGGAGATACAGTCCTCCGCCCGAACCGCCGTCGTACCGGCGCTTAACGTTTCGGCGTGGGGATGTCACGTCTGCGAAGTTCGCTCCGGGTGACACGGTTGTCTACAGCGCCGAGTGGGATGGCGCACCCTCCACGTTATTTTCCGCGCAGCCTGGCAATCGCGAAGCTCAGCCCTTGGCGCTACCCAGTGCGCGCGTGCTCGCGATCTCACCCACCGGTGAGATGGCGATCCTGCTAGGCGGGGCGGACGTCGGCACCCTCGCGCGCGTTCCCTTCGGAGGGGGCGCGCCCCGCGAGGTGCTGGAAGGCGTGAGTGGCGCGGATTGGGGGCCCGACGGAGAATCGCTCGCCGTAGTGCGCGCTCTCGGCGGAAAGTTCCGCTTGGAATATCCCATCGGGACGGTGTTGTACGAGACGGAGAAGCGGCCCCCCATGATGCCGCGCGTTTCGGCGGACGGCAAGCTGGTTGCGTTCTTCGATTTTGATGTCGAAGTTGGCGATTATGCCCTGTGCGTGGTCGGCCCAAACCATCCACGGCAAGTTCTTTCCCGAGGATGGCGTGCCATCGGCGCGTTGGACTGGTCAGCCGACAATCGCGAAGTCTGGTTCTCTGGCGGCCAACCCGGCGGCGATCCAGCACTCTACGCGGTTACGCTCTCGGGCGTGCAGCGGCTGGTTTCTCAAACCGGCGGAATGATCGTGATGCAGGATGTAGCCCGGGATGGCCGCGTCCTGCTGACCACCGTGAACTCCCGTTTGGGTATCCACTATTTGCCACCAAACGGCGGCGCACAACGCGATCTGGCTTGGCTCGATTCTTCCTTGATGTATGACCTTTCGAACGATGCCCAGTCCATCGTCTTCGTCGAGCTCTCCAGTGGCCAGGGGCGCAACTCCGCGATCTACTTGCGAAAGACAGACGGTTCTCCTGCCGTACAGTTGGGATCGGGGAACCGGCCTGCGCTTTCGCCGGATGGAAAGTGGGTGGCCTGCATCCACCATGAGGGGGGAACTTCGAGTTTAATGTTGCTTCCGACCGGCCCCGGAGAATCGCGCTTCCCAAAGATTGAAGGCATGCACTTCGACGGTGTGGAGTGGTTCCCCGACAACAGGCACATTCTGTTCACTGGCAATGAAACCGGTCATGGAACCCGCACCTGGATGTATGACCTGGAAACGAATCAATCGACACCGGTCACGCCCGAAGGAATACGGGGCGTGCGGGTTTCGCCCGACGGCAAATGGTTCATCACCGTGGACCCGCATAAGCTGCTGCTCTCTCCGGTTGGCGGTGGGGATTCCAAAACCATCGCTGACTTGCAGGATGAAAGTGTCGTGCGCTGGAGCGGTGACGGGCGATACCTCTTTTTGCAGCAACGCGAGCCCACAAGCATCAAGATCAGCCGTCTCGAAGTGACCACGCGCCGCAAAGAACCTTGGCTGGTCGTGAAAGTCCCTGAACCAGGAGCCCAGTTCCTTGGGCCATTGGCTTTGTCCGCAGACGGAAAAGCGTGCGCCACAACCTTCCAGCGCGACCTTGCCAATCTGTTTCTGGTGCGGGGCCTCAAGTAAGAGACGCTATCGGAACCACCCGTCTGCCACCGCACGGGTCAATGAGCGATTTGGCCAGTCGGCAACAGTTTCGCAATTTCTGCACATCGTACGCCGCACGCAATTCAGGGGTTCCTTTGTGCCTGAAGCATCCTAACGTAGCGCAGCCAAGCGAAACCTGAGAGGGGAAACACGAAGGAAAGCGGTAGCGAAACGATAATAGGGGCGATGAAGTTGCCGTAATCCCTTCCAGCGATCGCAGCCGCCCAGAAAACATAGTGAAGCGCGAGCACGAGTGTGCCACGCCAAGTTGCCTGGTCCCGCACCAGATAGAGAAGTCCACCGGCCACAACGATCTCCAGAACGGAGATGTATCCATAGCTACGCCAAAAGGTCAGAGGCTCGTAGTCGAACCAAGTTGCACGCACAATGTATAACCAGCATCCCGGTACTGCGGAAAGAGCTGTCAGCCCCGAGATGGCGGCGAAGACGAACCGGCCGCCGTGGGATTGCCTGAAGGAGCGCGCCACCCAATAGAGAAGTAGCGCAATTGCAGACAAAAAAACGATAAAGACAACCTCGTCGATGACCGCGCTTCGCAAGAACTGGGCCTTCGTGCGCATGTGGACGCCCAACGGCGCAAGACGCCTGAGGGTCCGGCCCAAAGCCTGAAGGAGGTCTCGAACGCCCCGAGGGGCGTTCACGGCGATACGGGAGCTGCCATCGTAAGCAAACAGTGCATACGCGACTGCGAACCCGATGTTCATCGAGAATAGAATTTCTTGAGAGTCCTGCACTCGATTCCGTTTGTGGGCTTGATCGTTCTTCACGTCGAAATGCCGCCACATCAGGTTCTCGCAGACGACCGTCCTGAACGGCAAGACTACCGCATGGTTGATTTAACTCCCGATAGCGCTCATTGACCAGCCCAGTCACGATAGCCAGCGATCGGAGTTGTGAGCGAACACCCTTACCCTTGCCGCTGCCGCTTCGGCTTGAGGTTCAGGGTGCGAATCAGGCGGAACAGATGGTTGGGATGCACTCCCAGGATTTTCGCAGCGTCGGTGTAGTTTCCGTTCGCCTGCTCGATAGCGCGCTCGATTAGAACCTTCTTCGCCTCGCGGATACCATCATGCAGCGCGCTCACCGGTTCCCCAGAAGCGGCGGTTTCTTCCAGGATTGAATCCGGCAAGTCCTCCGCGAGGATCAACTCAGTCGAGCCCAGTACAACCGCTCGCTCAATGGCGTTCTCCAGTTCGCGCACATTCCCCGGCCAGTCGTAGCGCGTGAGGCAGGCACGAGCCTCCGGAGAGATCCCGGCCACACGCCGCTTCACCTTCTCGCCATATTGCGCCGCGAAGAATGCGGCCAGCATTGGGATATCCTCCCGACGCTCCCGCAGCGGCGGCATATGGAGCGATACGACATTGAGTCGATAGTAGAGGTCCGGGCGGAAGGCCCCAGTGCGCGACGCCTCCTTCAGATCGCGATTCGTCGCGGCAATCAGTCGGACGTCGAGCTTGATGGAACGGGTACCGCCGACTCGTTCGAACTCTCTCTCCTGCAAAACCCGCAACAGCTTCGCCTGCATAGGCACGGCCAACTCGCCAATCTCATCCAGAAAAACTGTCCCGCCCTCGGCGACCTCGAGTTTTCCTTTCTTCTGCGTGACCGCACCAGTAAAAGCCCCTCGTTCGTGTCCGAACAGCTCGCTCTCGAGCAGGGTTTCAGTAATGGCGGCGCAGTTAATGGCGACAAATGGCTTGTCGACCCGGCCACTATTCATGTGGACCGCCCGCGCCACCAGTTCCTTCCCCGTGCCGCTCTCGCCTGATATAAGGACAGTGGAATCCCGTCCCGCCACTCGGGAGACGAATCCATACACCTCGTGCATGGCCTTGCTTTCCCCGATCATGCTGTGGTGGATGCTCAGTTCCTCGTTCAGCCGGCGGTTCTCCCCTCCCAGCCTCTCGACGTGCCGCGCGTTTTCAATCGCGAGTGCGGTGATGTTACCCAGGGTCGTAACCAGTTGCAGAAGGTCCGCGTCGAAGCGCGCGCCCGGAGTGTGCGCGTCCAGATACATCACGCCCAATATTTTTCCCTGCACTTCGAGCGGCACAGCCAGAACGGAGTGGACCCGGCGTTCCAGCAGGCTCTCGGCCTCCCGGTAGGCGTCATCGCTCTGGACATCGCTGGAGAGTATCGCGAGATTCTCTTCGAGGACGCGGTTGAGAATGGTCTGGCTGGCACGAATGGGCTGATTCGGCCCCAGGCGGCGGTGCCTGCCCACAATCGAAGAGAATCCGGCGACCCCATCCTCGATCAGTAGTACCGCCGCTTGATCCGCAGGAACGATCGCCAGGACCGCCTCCAGCGCCTTGTCTTGCAGAGCCGCCAAGCCTCGCACCGAGTTCAAAGTCCGACTGAACTCCAGCAGCACGTTGAGGTCGCGAACCGTTTTAGCGGTTGCGGGAAGGCCGTCGGGCCGTGAAGGCTGCAGGTACCGAGCATCCTCTTTTCGCAGGATTACGGTCGCGGCGCCAGACACGGGCGTCGCATCGAACTGCAGCGAGGCGTTGCCGGGAACGGAGTCACTATTTGCCCCTTGGAAGATGAGAATCGAGTTGCCGACCCGGATCTGGTCCCCGTGGACCAGCACCCTATCCCTGACAGGCACGCCGCTGACAAAGGTGCTGTTCCGGCTCTCCAGATCCTGAAGGCGGAATCCGTTCGCTTCCTTACGGATGACGCAGTGGCGGCGCGATACCAGGGAGTCGAGCAGCGAGATCTCATTGGAAGGATCGCGACCGATCGAGACCTCGTCCCCTGTCAAGGGAAAGAGCTTCCCTTTTAGGGGCCCGCTTACGGCTTCCAGCCTCGCCCCGCCCGTGGCAGCGACAGCCTGTTCGCCCGAATCGCCCATGACGCAATGAGTATACCGGACCCTGCCGGCTGCGCCCTCCACCTAACATAAATGTTACGTAGTAGCGCTTTTGTTTGAGTTGCCAAGCCCGGCGCGGGCAAAGGTCGGTGAGTCCCCCGGTCGAAATCGCTGATTTGGCCCAGTTTTGGAGGAAATCCTAGGGTCTGCACGCGGCTGACCGATGCGTCGGGTTTGGTACCCAGCTTGCATTACTAAGGTCACTTGCGACGGACGGCCCGAGCAAGAGAAACAAAATCCCCAGGAACTAAGGAGCAAGACAATGGTAAAGATGAATGCAAAGCTGACAATCAGGATCGCGATTCTGGCCGTAGGGATGGTAGGTACCTTCATCGCAGCAAGCGTTCAGCCCATTTCCGCCGCAGACGGGGGCCCGCTCATTCTGTGCCCACCCAGACAGCCTAACTGCCAAACGACTCTGCCGCCGTTGAGCTAACAGGCTGACGGCCAAAAACACGACCGGGTTGACGAAACCAGCGGTCGTGATTGAAGCCGGACCTTGGGTACGCAATCTTTGGGCTGACGGGGACAATAGAAATCCCGTCAGCCATATTTTTTCTATCCTGTTAAGGAACTCCCCCTCCACAACGAAGCAATGTCCCCGGCGGCGTCCGAGCATCCAAGGAATACCCCGCATAGTGACCGAAATGTAATTACGAACACTCCTGCAAGCGCTTGAAGTTCAAGGACGTTCCACCCCGCTTGTACGAGTGCTATGACCCGGAAGTTAGCTCGATCGCGCGACCGGTACTGTTGGAGGTTCGCCAGCGTCAGTCCTTCCCAATCCATAAAATCGGCCAAAGGCAGGGCTGGTCTATAATCATGCGCACCTGTGCGCTAGCGTCTGGCGCTGATCAATTCTTTCCATGCACATTGACGCCCACCAGCATTTTTGGATTTACAACCCCGCTGAGTACGACTGGATCGATGATTCCATGTCCGCACTCCGCCGTGATTTTTTGCCAGCGGATCTGAAGCGGGAGTTGGATCGCAGTGACTTTCAAGGCTCGGTCGCCGTTCAAGCGCGCCAGACTCTGGAAGAGACGCAGTGGCTTCTCGAATTGGCGGAGAGTTCCCCGTCAATTCTCGGCGTGGTTGGGTGGGCTGACTTGCGGTCCCCGGACATTCGTTCTCAACTGAAAACCTTGGCGCGGAATCCCAAACTGGTCGGCATCCGCCACATCGTGCAAAGTGAACCTGACGACCGATTCCTGCTGCAGCCAGAATTTCTGCGGGGAATTGCCACGCTTGAAGAGTTCGATCTTGCTTACGATATCTTGATCTACACAAAACATCTTTCCACCGCCGCCGAATTTGTGGAGCGTTTCCCACGCCAGCGGTTCGTCCTCGATCATCTTGCCAAACCACCAATCAAAAGCGGCCAGATTGATTCCTGGACGCACGGTATCAGGAGGCTGGCGGAATTCCCGAACGTGTTCTGCAAATTGTCGGGACTGGTCACGGAAGCCGACTGGCAGGGTTGGCGGCCCGAGCAGATCGTCCCGTTTCTCGATGTCGCCTTCGAAGTCTTCGGGCCGGATCGCCTCATGATTGGCTCCGACTGGCCGGTCTGCCTGGTGGCTGCAGCGTATGAGCGAACGGTCCATGTCGTGAAGACATACCTGCTAGCGAAGAGCCCGGAATGTCGAGAGGCCATTCTCGGTGGCAACGCTCAACGATTCTGGCGCCTGACAAGCCGTTGAGGATCACCGGAAGCTTCGCCGGGCCGATGTTTTACAATAGGCGGGCTCGAAACTGCGATGCATTCCAGCGTGCTCCAACTCGATACCCGCGACAACGTTTTGATCGCCCTGACCGACTTGAAGGCCGGCGATCGAATCGACTTTAACGGTGAGTTCTACACCCTCCCCAAGAACGTTCCGGCCAAACATAAGTTCGCCATACGAGATCTCTCCGTCGGCGACGATGTCCTTATGTACGGCGTTCTGGTTGGCCGAGCCGTCAAGCCAATCGCGGCGGGAGAACTCTTGACGACTGGCAACATCCAACACCAGGCCGCGCCCTTCCAGGAACAGTCGGGTGAATTTCATTGGACGCCTCCCAACGTTTCGCATCGGAAGCAACAAACGTTCATGGGATACCAGCGCTCCGACGGTCAAGTGGGGACCCGAAACTATTGGCTCGTCGTTCCTCTTGTTTTTTGCGAGAACAAGAACATACAAGTTCTCAAGCAGTCACTCGAAGAGGAATTGGGCTTCGCTGCGCCGCAACTCTACCGCCACCAGGTCGCGGAACTGGCGAAGCTGTATCGACAAGGACATGCGGACGTCATCAAGGATCACTCCCTGCCCGATGCCGTTCCCACGCAGCGCAGCCGCCTGTTCGAGAACGTCGACGGCATCCGTTTTCTGCTCCACGAAGGGGGCTGTGGCGGCACTCGGGAAGATTCCAACAACCTATGCGGACTCATCGCCGGCTACATGCACCACCCGAACGTGGCGGGCGCCACAGTCCTCAGCCTCGGCTGCCAGCACGCGCAAATCCCGATCCTCCGCGAAGAGATTCGCAAGCGCAATCCCAAGTTCGATAAGCCGCTCGTCATCCTCGAACAACAGCGCAGCGGTTCGGAAGCACAAATGATGTCGGACGCGATCCGGCAAACGTTTCTCGGTCTGGTCGAGGCCAACAAGGCTCAACGCACTCCTGCTCCTCTTGCCGATCTATGCGTGGGCCTGAAGTGTGGAGGCTCGGACGGTTTCTCCGGCATCTCTGCGAATCCCGCCATCGGGCACACCGCCGACCTGCTAGCTGCCCTGGGTGGACGAACAATTCTTTCGGAGTTCCCAGAGTTGTGCGGTGTGGAACAGGAACTCATCAATCGCGGCAAGAGCAAGCAAGTCGGCAACCGGTTCATTCAACTGATGCGCGACTATGCCGCCCGCGCCGCCGCCGTGCGCTCCGGCTTCGACATGAATCCTTCCCCAGGAAATATGCGCGACGGACTGTTGACCGATGCGATGAAGTCGGCTGGGGCCGCGAAAAAGGGCGGCACGTCTCCGGTGACCGCCGTACTCGACTATCCCGAGTATTCAACCGAGCCCGGACTCAACCTGCAGTGCACGCCAGGCAACGATGTCGAGTGCGTCACGGCACAAGTCGGCGCCGGAGCCAGCGTGGTATTGTTCACCACCGGCCTCGGCACGCCGACCGGGAATCCGATCACGCCTGTCGTGAAGCTTTCGACAAACTCCGATCTGGCGAAACGCATGCATGACATCATCGACATCGATACCGGAGCAGTTGTCTCGGGTGAGAAAACAATCGAGGAAATGGGAGAGGCGATCCTCGAGTCTGGTAATCCAAGTAGCGAACGGTGAGGTCCGCACCAAGGCCGAACAGAGGGCCCAGGAAGATTTCATTCCGTGGAAACGAGGCGTTTCTCTGTGAGCAATGAAGGCGCGCAGAGTTTCCGCCTCGACGGCAAAGTCGCAGTCGTCACGGGAGGCGGCAGCGGGATTGGACAGGCTATCGCTCTGAAGTTGGCGGCGCACGGGGCGGTGATTCGCGTTTTGGATGTGAACGAATCCGCCGCAGCCGCGACATGCGAGCAAATTTCTGCCGCTGGTGGCACCGGTTCTGCGCACCTCTGCGACGTGACCAGCCAGCCCGACGTGAAGGCCCTATTCGACCAACTTTTCCGGCGAGAGCGCATTCACATCCTTATTAATAACGCCGGCGTCTCACATATCGGAACAGTTGAGAGCACCACTGAGGCAGACTTCGATCGCGTGGTTCGAGTGAACGTCAAGGGCTTCTACAACTGCATGCAGGCGGTCGTCGGGCACATGAAGAGCTCCGGCGGCGGAGTCATTGTGAATATGGCGTCGATTGCCGGGTCCTCGGGTCTCGCCGACCGCTTCGCGTACTCGATGAGTAAGGGTGCCGTCATTGCGATGACTTATTCCGTGGCGAGAGACTATCTCGCAGACAACATCCGCTGTAATTGTGTTTCTCCCGCCCGGGTTCACACGCCGTTCGTCGACGACTATCTACAGAAGAATTATCCGGGGCGTGAGAAAGAAATGTTCGAAAAGCTGGCAAAGGCACAACCCATAGGACGAATGGCGGAACCGGCGGAAGTCGCTTCCCTTGCACTCTTTTTATGTTCGGACGAAGCGGCGTTCATCACAGGCGTGGACTATCCGATCGACGGCGGCTTCTTCAACCTGCGAGGCTAGCACATGGACCTGCAACTGAAAGACAAAGTCGTCATCGTCACCGGCGGCGCCAAGGGAATCGGCGCGGCGATTGTCCACGCCTGCGCCGCCGAAGGCGCGATTCCGGTGATCGTCGGCCGCGACGCCGAAGCCGGCAAGAAACTGCAAAGCGAACTGCACAAGAACGGCGCAACTTGCGGACTCATTACCGTCGATCTCGCCACTCCGGAAAGCTGCGCGCAGTCCGTCGAGCAGACGCTAAAGAACTTTGGGCGCATCGATGCGCTGGTAAATAATGCAGGACGCAACGACAAAGTTGGATTGGAATTTGGAAGTGTCAGCGAATACGTCGCCTCGCTCAACCGCAATCTGGTGCACTACTACGCCATGGCCCACTACGCCCTGCCGCACTTGAAACGCTGGCGCGGCGCTATAGTCAACGTTGGCTCGAAGACCGCGGTCACCGGACAGGGGAGCACGTCGGGCTATGCATCCTCAAAAGGCGCAATCATGGCGCTGACGCGCGAATGGGCGGCGGAACTGCTGCCCTACGGCATTCGTGTCAACACGGTAATTCCCGCCGAGGTTATGACGCCGCTTTACCGCAGTTGGCTCGACACTTTCCCAAATCCCGAAGACAAGCTGAAGACCATTCTCACCAAGATTCCCCTCGAGCAGCGCATGACAACGTCGGATGAAATCGCTGCGATGGTCGTATTCCTGATCTCCGCGAAATCGAGCCACACTACGGGCCAGCATTTGTTCGTCGACGGCGGATACGTTCACCTAGACCGCGCACTCACATGACATTTGCGAATAAGCCATCCCCACCCATCACCGAGCGACGTTACGTCGTGCCACTGGTCCTGGTCACCAGCTTGTTTTTCTTGTGGGCGATCGGCGTCAACCTCAACGATATCCTGATCCAGCATTTCAAGAAGGCCTTTGGTCTTACAGACTCCGGGTCCTCACTGATTCAGGTTGCTTTCTTTGGCGGCTATTGCCTCGCCGCCCTGCCCGCGGGATGGCTGATGCAGCGCGTGGGCTACAAGCGCGGAATCCTCATCGGGCTACTCGTCTGCTCGACCGGCACGATTCTTTTCATTCCGGCAGCTTCCGCGAGAATCTATGGATTCTTCCTCTTCGCGCTTTTCTTGATGGCCTGTGGACAATCCGTTCTGGAAGTCGCTGCCAACCCGTATGTGACCACGCTGGGTCCCGCCGACAGTTCGGAACGAAGATTGAATCTCGCGCAGTCCTTTAATGCGGCGGGCGCCGTAATGATCGCTCTGGTCGGCTCCAGATTTATTCTCTCGGGCATCGAGCACACGCCTGCAGAGATCGCCGCCATGAGCCCCGCTCAGTTGTTGACCTATCGGGTATCCGAAGCCAACATGGTGAAGACACCTTACCTCGTGATCACAGGCGTATTCCTGTTCGTCGCGCTGCTTATCTTTCTGACGAAGCTGCCGGAGATTCGCGAGACCAACACCGTTGGGCCGACAACTTCAAATACGAAGCTCAGCGGCACCCTGGCGTTTCCACACTTGATCAAGGGTGTGCTCGCCCAGTTTTTCTATGTCGGCGCTCAGGTTGGCGTCGGTAGCTTCATCATCCGCTTCACCGAGTTCACACTCCCCGGCGTGCATGAAAAAGATGCCGCTCACTATCTGCAGGCGCACCTGGCAGGCTTCATGATCGGGCGTTTCGCCGGCTCCGCCATCATGCAAAAGGTCGCGGCTCCGCGTTTGCTCAGCCTGTTTGCCGGCGGATCGCTGCTCTGCCTTCTGGTCGTCCTGTTCGCTTCAGGCGCAGCGCCGGTGTGGGCCATCGTGTTAATCGGATTTTTTCACTCCATCATGTTCCCCACGATTTTCGCTTTGAGCCTGAAGAGCCTTGGCCCGTACACGAAACTGGGATCTTCCCTGCTGGTAATGGCCATCATCGGAGGCGCGGTCTGCCCCTGGGTGATGGGGAGGATTTCCGATGCCTGGAACATTCAACGCGCGTTTGTGGTTCCGCTCGTCTGCCATGCTTTCGTGTTTTATTTTGCAATGTGGGGATATCGGCCCGCCGTCGCGAACGCGGGCACACCCTTGGCTATTCCCGTCACTGAGGTCGAATGAAACGACGCTTCTGCCTAACCCTCGATTTGAAAGACGATCCCACGCTGATCGCCGAATACAAGCGCTATCACGAGAAGATATGGCCCGAGATTACCCAAAGCATCAAAGAGTCCGGCATCGAGGACATGGAAATCTATCTGCTCGGCACGCGCATGTTCATGATCATGGAGGTCAACGAGTCTTTCTCGTTCGAGGCCAAGAGCAAAGCAGATCGACTCAACCCAAAGGTGCAGGAGTGGGAGACCCTCATGGGAACGTTTCAGAAATTGTTGCCACAGGCGAAGCCGGGCGAGAAATGGCTGCTGATGGAACGGGTTTTCAAGTTGGAAGACTAAGAGCCTCACGGCCGCTCCGGCCATGCGTGCTTCGGATAGCGTCGCATCAATTCCCGCCGCACTTCTGGGTAGAGCCGCTCCCAGAAACCTGCCAGGTCCGTCGTCGTCTGTACCGCCCGCTGATTCGGCGCCAGCAAGTGCACCACAAGTGGCGTCCGTTCAGGCCCGATCCGCGGTGTGTCGTGCATGCCAAAGAAATCCTGCAGGCGCGACGCGATCCAGGGTGGCTTCCCACGCTCGTAGTGAACCTTGGTTTGGCGGCCCTTCTGCAGCCGGATGCTCTCCGGTGCGAGTTCACGAAACCGCCGCGCACCTATCTTCTGTTCGAGCACCGAAACCAAATCCACCGCTGCCTTTTTCAGTTCAGCAAAGCTTCGCAGTCCGACACACAACTCCCGCAGTGCCTGCGGTATATCGGGCACAGCAAAACCAGCAAATTCAACACGCCCCAGGAAATCATTCAGCGCATGGATGTCTACGAACCGCTCGATGCCTCGCTTCCACCGCCTTCTCGGCGAGCAACTCCGCCGCGGCTTGCGCGTCTGGTACCGCTCCTCGTGATTCCTGAATCACCAATTCGTCATACAACAACGCGCTCACCGCATCCACCCTCTCGGCCACGCGATTCCATACGACGCCGGATTGATCCTTCACATGATCTGGGAACAGATCAATCAGCCACTCCGGCTCGATGCGCGCAGTCATGCGGATCAGCGGCAGAGGCTTCTCCTTACGGTCTTCGGCATCCACCGCAACCATGAATTCGTATTGCGGAGACTCCCCCTCCAACTCCGCCGACCCGCCGGTCGAAAGCAGCACCTGCTTCCCTGCCCGCAGGCGCGCTACGCGATCTGGAAATCCGGACAGTACCGACATCAGCAGGACGTCGTCATCGTGTTTCTTCTTTCCGGAGATCCGAGCGATTCTTCGGAGTTGTGCGACATGCTGCAGAACCCGGCGGTCAAGTTCCGCATCCATAGCCGCGAGTAGGTCATTCTTCTCGATGCGAACGCCCGACCCCAGCAGAGCCACAGCTACGCAGCCATGCTCGCCTACGCCACGCTCCACGGCCTCCACCAGAATTCGCGACAACCGCGGAGGGAGCGGATACCGCGCCAAGCGCTGCGCCATCTGTCCGCGGGCGCCCAGACGATCCAGCAGCGACTCGGCGCGTTCCACTGCCGCTTCAGAGGGAGCGTCCAGCCATGCGATATCACTGACGTGGGCAATCCCCATGGCTCGCAGTTCAAGACAAAGCTGCGATAGATCACTGCGCAGAATCTCCGGTGCGTCTTGCTCCGGGCGCCGGCGGGCGCTATGTCGGCGCGGGCCACTTCGGGCTGCTCGATCTCGGCCAGGGCGTGCAGAAGTTCTCGATGCACTGGGAATCCGACCTGGGAGAAGGGCGGGGCCAGCGCGCGTGCTCGACATCAGGCCGCTGCTCTGGGAAAGACGGCTGGCCCTGTGGCTGGTGAGAACACGAAGGAAGGGACTTATGAGATTGAGTCGCCGCGCACCGGCACGGCGCTCGAGATGGCGGTGGAAGGCGTCCCGGTGGGCGGCCCGCGCAGGGGCGGCGGTGGTGGACGCGGTCCTGGCGGCGGACGCGGTCCCGGTGGCGGGCGCGGAGGAGACCAGGCAAAAGAACGCGGTGGCGCAGGTGCGCCAGGCGCAGGTGCAGGTGCACCGGGCCGCGGCGCCGGACCGGGTGGACCAGGCGGTGGCGGGCCGGGCATGTTCGGTGGCACCGGCAACCCCATTCCGCCGCAGGAAGCTTCCCAGGTCTCCACCAATTGGCCCACGGGCAACGTCGAAGTACGCATGGCCAACTACCTCGTGCAGGCGCAGCAGAAGTGGGCCATCAAGGCCGTTCCCAATGCGGGCGGATACCCCGGGTCGCCCTACTTCAAGATCACGATCGCCGGGACCGACCGTGCCCTGGCAGTGACCGGGGACGCCGAACTGGTCGTGCTGCCCGCCTTTACGGGTGGACCCGAACAGCTCTGGCGGCTCGATCAGTTGGCAGACGGCTCGTGGCGCATCATGCCGAAGGCGGTCCCCAATTCCAAGGATGCCCTGGCGCTTTCCGCCGTGGGCAGCAGTTTCGCCACGCTGGCCAAGTTCGATCCTACCAGCGACCGGCAGCATTGGCTGCTGAAGATGCCGTAAGCGGCCACTGAAAGGAATCTAAATGAATCTGCTTTTCAAATCCAATCCATGGGCAGTCGCCGTACTGGCCGGCTCGGCATTTCTGGCGCTGGCCGCTACGCCCCAATCCCCTGCGCCCCCCGCACCTCAGAAAAAGACCGCCTCGCAAACGGCGAAGGCTGGCGCCGTCGCAGCGCCCAGTGCCGCACCCGTAACGCTCACCAAACCCCTTACGCCGGAGCGGCCGCCGGATGCCGCCGGCTTCACCCCCGTGGCTCCTGCTGGAGCCTATCCCCGCCAATGGACGCACGGACACGATTGTCCAGGCGGCCGTCAAGAAGGAGTATTTTCCGGACCAGTTCACGGTGGTGCCGAAGGACGGCGACAAAGTCACTGTGGGGGATAAGGAACTTACGTGGCACGCGGTGGATACCAAGAACTACAATGTCAACCTTTACCACTTTGCGCACGCCTTGGGTAAGCCCACCTCGGACGTTCTGTTCTGGGTGGTGACGGTGGTCAACTGCCCGCGCGAGATGCCCAATGTGCGGCTCGCCATTGGCTCGAACGCGGCCTCTGTGTGGTGGGTGAATGGCAAAGAGGTGATCGGGATTTACGGCGATCGCCAGACTGTGGTTGACGATGGGGTTTCTCGCAAGCTCACGTTGAAGAAGGGGTCCAACATCGTGCGCGCTGCGGTGGTCAACGCTGGAGGCGCCACGGATTTCTGCGCGCGGTTTTTGGATGAGAATGATAAGCCTTTGAAGGGGTACACGATCAGTCTGAGCGCTAAGTGAATGAAGGGCGGGCGCGAAGATGACAGCGCCCGCCGGTACACAATTCGCCAGGCACGAGTGTTGGAAGGCGCCGCGGGCGGCGCAAAGATTGGAATGAAAGCGCCCGCCGGTGCGGGTTCCGCCAATGCGTCGGCAGGAGTGCCGACGCGGCAGGCAGGAGTGCCTGCGCCACGCCGGCGGCAGTGAGTTTCGAGTGACTTTCGAGGGTGCTTGCGCCACAGAAAAGGGGGGTTGGCAGGCGGAAGCGCCTGCCCCACAATCTGTGCCAGCGTGGTTTTCGAGCATGCTTGCGCCACATCGGCACAATTTCCTGCCACAACTTTATTACTTCATGAGTTCCGCTAATTTGTCCTTTACAGCGGCGCCCCAGATGTCGTAGCCCTTGGGCCTGCGGGTGCAAGTTGTCCGCCCGAAATGAATCGGGCAGGAAGGTGCCGGTGTCATCCAGGAACTTGGCGCCGATATCCAGGTAGAAGACGTGCTTCTGGTCATCCAGGCGGGAGATGATGTGAGTTGATCTGGCGCGATCTTGGTGGTGCACCGAATCGCCCGGCAGCTCCGCGCGGGAAGATCGCCAGCAGGAGAATTTTCGCCTGCGGGAAATCCGTTCCGCATCTCCTGCACCACCGCGCCCACGCCCTCCGCGATCTCCGCGGCGGTGGCTGTGCCCGCGTTGTCTCGTTCCGCCCGTGTTGTTGGTCCCGATCATTACCATGACTGCCTTGGGCTGGAATCCCTGGCCTTCGCCATTCTTCAGCCCCCACAGCACGCCCTGGGTGGTATCGCCGGCAATGGCGAAGTTCGGCCGTCTCCATGCTGCCGAAGTACTTATCCAACATCGCTTTGTTGGCAATCGCCTGGACCCACCAGTCGGTAATCAGCCACCTTCCAGAAGAAGTTGATGTCGCCTTTCCTGGCGGTCTCGACAAAGCCCTCGTGGCGCGGCCGATGCGCCGCTGCGTCTGCGTGTAGGCGGCGGCCACATTCAAGACGGGGGGCTGAAGAGATCATCAGCGACTCGGTACTTCGTCAACAGCGGCTTCACCGACGAAGTGTCCGCGGCGATCAGCCGCTGACCGCGTCGTTCACCTGCTGAATGTCGGCGGGGGTGGGGCGCGGCATCGCGACCTCGGGTGGGACGGGCGCCCGGGCCGATCACGATGGGCGCAAAATTTCCACGCCCCGCACCTCCTCTGGGAGGAGTCGCCGCCGCGGGAGCTTGCGCCAAAGCGAAGCCCGCAACGTAGGAAGACAATACACGCGTTCCGTACGCGGTCCATACAACTTTCCTTTTCCCTTTTCGGTATGCGGCCTTGAAGGGCATTTTATACCCAACGGGCGCCAACCTTGACTGAAACATCGCTGCGCTATAGACTCGCGACTGTGCATTTGAAAACGACATACAAGGCAACGGCGTACCCAGCGCACGCAACTGCCGCGTTATCGTCCCGGCGATCTTGGGACAGCCTTGCTCCTGTGGTCGCAACCCGCGCGCAAGCAGGCGGAACCGTCGTTGGAAATCTGCCCGCGACCTGAATCCGCTGCCGATGGAAGCGTCGTCCAAAGACGGATCGCCGCAGGGCGTCGCCTGGGCGACGTCACGGTGGTCCGCGAAGGCAGCCTCGATTACCGGTGGGAAGCGCGGGGGCGCCTGGGTCTCGCCCGACCTGCTCAACTGGAAATACCAGGCGGCGGAGGTTCGCGGCTGCCGTCTGCCGGTGGCCCCACATTGCTGAAACAATGGCGCATTCTACATGTCGGGCAACTTCCCCGCTCGACCGCGCCGCCAACATTCTGGGCCGGTACGAATCCATCGGCCCGTGGAAGGACGAGAAGGGCGAGCCCTGGAAGGGCGTCGTCAACGGAACCCGTGGGCCGGCTCCTTCGATGTCGATATTTTCATCGACGATGACAACAAGCCGTACCTGTACGCGCCGGGCAGTCGACGGCGGGGATCTACGTGATGCCGCTGGATCCCAAGGACCTCACGCACTTCCCGCCGCGCCGAAGCACCTGTTCGGGTTCAACCCGGCGCATCGCTGGGAGCGGTAGGGCGAGTCGAACGAATACGCGCACGAGGCCTGGATCGAGGGTCCCTGGGTTTTCAAACGGAACGGATCTACTACCTGGAATACAGCGGCGTCGGGCACGCAGTGGCAGTCGTATGCGACGGGCGTGTACACTTCGCGGAGTCCGCTGGGGCCGTTTACCTACGCCCCCAACAACCCGCGTGTTGCGCAAACTCAACGGCATGGTGACAGGCCCGGGCCACGGATGCGTGATTCAAGGACCGGATGGGGTCTGGTGGCAGTTCTACACGATCGTGCTTCGAGTCCGCCGGGCGGCCGCCGGCTCGGCATGGACCCCGACCGCTTCGATGCCCAGGGAAAATAATGTTTGTGACCCTCCAGCGAGACGCCGCAGTGGGCGCCCGGCGCGGTGTCCGATCCGCGCGCAACGGCGATCCGGCTCTATTCCGCTCACCATCAACAAGCTCCGCAACATCGGACCAGCAGGGGCGCATCTCGAGCCAGCGTCCGGGCATGACGCCGCCGATGCGGTGGATGACTCCAACGGCACGCGGTGGGAACCGGCGGAAGACGCCCCGAAGCCGTCGTCACCATCGATCTGGGCTCCGCCACCGAGTGGTCGAGCGAGCAATTCTTCACGGTGGATCTGAGCCGCCTCATTCGTCGCCGGCAGGGGGGCTTGGGGGCCGCGGTGCCCGCGGAGGTCAGGCGCCGGGCCCGCCGGCGATCAGGGCAGCCCGGCTGTCCGCTACAGGATCGAAGTCTCCCGCGATGCTACGAACTTCACCACGGTCGCGGACAAACTCGCAACGACGCTACGCGCTAAACGGAGTTCGACGAACGAACGCCGACCGAGTGCCGTTACGTGCGGCTACGATGGCCCATTGGCCGCACATCGCCAACGCTCCCCTGGGAATCATGGAGTTCACCGTCTTCGGCAAGGCGGTGGAGGGGGCAAAGCCTTAATTACCCAGGCCTTAATTCGCTCGGCCGCCGCGACCACCGCGGCCGCCAGGGGCGACGTCAATGCTGTCCACGTGGCGATTCAAATCGCGGGCCACGCCCACGATCATGAACTCCAGCGGTTCGGTGCCGTTGTTCTCGAAGGAGTGAACATCCCCAACTGGATCGGGATGGCGTCGCCTTCTTTGATCGGGGCGGTCTCAGCGCCGCCGCGGCCGCCGCCTACGCTCACCGTTCCGGAGCCCTTCATCACGTAATAGAACTCCGCCACTTCGTGGTGCATGTGGGGTCCGATGGACGTACCCGGCGGCAGCAGCAGATGGTCCACATACGCCCAGGGGCTAAAGAAGATGGACGATCCAGCGCGCGGCGGTACTGACCGTGCCCTTTGCCGCCATTCATGCCGTAACCTGATCATGGGTCGGAGAAGCGTCCGCGGTCCAGCCGCATGCTGATGAATGCGGGATCGGATCGAGCGGCACGTCCACGCGCGCCGTCGTCCAGATTGAAGGCGTCGTACTGGTCCTTGGCCATGGACACGTTGATGTTCATCCACTGAACCGGCTTGTCGGTGGCGTTGTAGATGGCGTGCGAGTGGCCCATGCGGCAGGGGCGCCGGCCGGCCCTTTCAAAACCGAAGTCCGGCCGTCGATGGTAAACTGCGCCTCGCCGTCGAAGATGACGAACATCTCCTCGCACTGGTTGTGGAAGTGCGCGCCGATGCCGCTCTTCGGCTGAATGACGCCGCGGTGCAGAAAATAAAGATTGGTGTCCAGCGTGTGGGAGTCGAACAGGGCCATGAAATCCAACGCCCGGGCTCCGCATGGACGGCCGGGCTGTGCCGGTAGTTGCTGGGATCGCTGTGCGCGATTCGCGCGGCCAAGGGCTCACGCGCCGCGACGACCGCGGCCAACCGACTTAAATCCCAATGCCAGTGTTATGTACTTACGCTTCATCACCATCTCCTCCGCGATGGTAGACCGCTCTATCACTTGTTCGAGCAGCCTGCGGCCCACAAGGACCGCAGGCGCCAGGGCTACTTCGAATCGAACAGCAGGGTTTGGTAACTGGTCTTGTTGGCGAAGCAGTTTTCTATCGTGGGCCACACCTTCTTGTGAACGTCCGAGTTGATCCACTTCTGCCGGAGTTCTTCGCTCTCGTAAGTCAGCTGAAAGCGGTAATTCACGTTCCCCGGGGCGGCACCGCTGTACACCGTCCGCAGCTTTAGCAATTTGACATCGATGTAGCCCGGGAACTTCTCCCCGGCGGGTTTGAAGATGGTGTGGAAGTTCTTCAGGACTTCTTGTTCCTTGGACGGGTCAATGACCAGATCGCAATACAGCACGATGGGGTTCTTGGGCTGCCGTTTGCGCTCTGAACTCCCTTTCCGGCGGCGACCGCCTGCGAGCATGGTTGTGAGGTAAGAACGTCGATTCATGGATGCTCCTGGTATTTTATTGGTAAACCTGATTGAGGGGCTTCACTCCGGGCACGGCCGACTTGATCCGGTAGACGCTGGTGGTAGCCGGTGATATAGAGCGTCTTGCCGTCATCGCCCCAGCCGCAGTTGGTGGCCGTCTCTCCGGGATTGATGACCCCCAGGGGCTTCTGGGTGCCGTCCGGCGAGATCACCCAAATGCCTTCCGGACCCGCGACCCACAGGTTGCCCTGGGTATCCACTTTCACGCCGTCGGGAATGCCCTTCTCCTTGCCGCCGGTCCAATCGTAGAACTTCTTACCGTTGGAGACCTTGCCGTCGGCGGCCAGGTCGTAGCGCATAAGGGACGGGTTCTTGTCGTCGGAATTGGCCACGTAGAGGGTCTTCTCGTCGGGCGAAAGCGCCAGCCCGTTGGGGCGGAGGATGTCCTTGATGATGGGCGTCAGTTTGCCGCCCTTGAACATGAAGACGCCGTTGAACTTCAGCTCTTTGGCGGGATCGTCGTCCTGCTTGGTGAGGCCGTAGGGCGGATCGGTGAAGAAGAGTGCGCCGTCGGAGCGGTAGATGAGGTCATTCGGGCTGTTGAGGCGTTTGCCTTCGTATTTCTCGACGACCGGGGTCATGGTCAGGCCTCTGGCGATGCGGACGATCCGCCGGTTGGTGTGCTGGCAGAGGAGGACGTTGCCGTCGGAATCGGAGATCATGCCGTTGGGCCCGACGAAGCCTCCAGGAGGCGCCGTGGATTTTCCACCGGCATCGGGAATCAGGACCTTCACCTCGCCGGCGGGTGTTACCGAGCGAAGGACGTTGCCCACGACGTCGCTGAACCACAGGACGCCTTCCGGACGCCACAACGGGCCTTCGACAAACGTGAAGCCGGTGGCCACTTTTTCGATTTTGGCATCCTTGGCGACGAGGGCGTCGAATGCCGGATCGCGACGATCGATGTGCCCGATGGTCGGGGTCTCCTTGGCGGGAGAGGGCGCGGGACGGGGCGCTCCGGGCGCTGGAACAGGCGGCCAGCGCTAGCACGAGGGGTAGCGGGTAGATGGCTTTCATGAGTTCAGGTTCTCATTGTTTGTGACAAGTGTCCCAAGGTCAAGCCATGGGGAAGGAGCATTCCCACGCCGGGGCGTTTCCAGCGATAAACTGGATATTCTCCGAGAGAGATCTTC